>NZ_JADOUF010000001.1:0-4800000 GCF_015751905.1 Longispora fulva | reverse complement strand
CCCGCGAGGGCTCGACCCTCTCGGAGGTCGTCTACTCCTCCTACTTCGCGTCGATGGTCATCCCGACCGCGCCGACCCGGATCCTCGACACCCGCGACGCGGGCCTGCGGGGTTCGATCGTCGAGGGCCAGGCCTACGTCAACCCGCAGACCGGTCAGGTCGCCGGCGGCAAGGTCATCCGGATCAACATGGGCAGCCTCGTCCAGTGGGGTATCGGCGTCCAGATGAACGTCACCGTGGTCGCCGGCGGCGTCGGCGGTTTCGTCTCGGTCTGGGGCAGCAAGGGTGACCGGCCGAACGCCTCGTCGCTGAACTTCTCCGGCGGCAACATCCTGTCGAACTTCGTCCAGAGCCAGCTGATCAGCGTCGTGGACTCCAACAACGCTCCGCTGTGGACGGACACCGTCAAGGTGTACGCGCACACCAACACCGCCATCATCATCGACGTGGTCGGTTTCATCGTGGACGTGCCGTGGCGCCTCGTCGCCTCGGGCGTCGCGGCTCCCGGCCAGATGGCCGTGCGCCGGCCGGCCGGCGTCGCCATCGACGCGGCCCCGGAGGGGCGGCAGTTCGACGTCCGGCACTGATCTGGGAAACGGCGGGGCGGATCCGGTGACGGGTCCGCCCCGCTTTCTCGATGCGACGGGTACGTGGCGGCGGCGCCGGGTACGCCACCGGCGCTCCGCCCTCAGCAGGCCTGGAAGCGTTGCGTGGCCTCAGGCACGGGGCTGGAGGCGGTTTCCGGCCTCGGCGTCGTCCTGGCTCAGCGGGTCCGCAGCAGGCGCCGGGCAGCCGCCCAGTACCCGGCGGAGACGGCGTTGAACACGCCCACGCCAGGGGGCGCGCTGATGTTCGCCGCGTCGATCCTGGCCGTCAGGTGGCGGGCGAACACCCCGTCCGGGACGAGCCGCTCGGACTGGAGCTGGCGGCGACGCCGGGCCACCCACGCCCGGTTGCGCCACAGCCACGCCCAGCCGGAGAACTTCTTGCGGTGCCAGCCGCCGGCCAGCGAGGACGCGACCATGGCCAGCTCGGTGACGGCGAGCATCGGGGCGAGGACGAGCAGCGTGCGGCCCTCGTAGGTGGTGAAGAGGGTGAGGAGCCGGTTGCGCTCCACGTAGTACATCTTGCGCTCGTTGCGGGAGAACTCGTAGTAGTGCCGCACGACGGCGTCGGGCACGAACTCGATGCTCAGGCCCCGGTGGTGCACGCGGATCGACAGCTCGGTGTCCTCGTGGTACATGAAGTACTCGGGGGCGAACCCGCCGAGGTCCCGCCACAGGGGGGTGCGGATCGCGAAGACGCAGCCGCTGACGATCGGGACTGCCCGGCGCTCGGCGTGCGCGGTGGCGGGCTCGGAGAAGCCGCCGGCCCACACCATGCCGGTGTAGTGCATGGGGTTGCCGACGGTGTTCATCAGCTCCGGCTGGTCCGCAAGCCGGATCGAGCCCATCGCCAGGCCCACGGTCGGCTCGGCGGCGACCGCGACCAGCCGGGCCAGCGCGTCGGGGGCGACCACGGCGTCGGAGTTCACGAAGACCAGGAAGTCCCCGTCGGCCTCCGCCGCCCCGGCGTCGCAGCCGCCGGCGAACCCGGAGTTGCCGTCCGGAGTGACGACCCGGACGCCCGCCATCGCCTTCACCTCGTCGAACTGGTCGGACGTGCAGCCGTTGTCGACCAGGAGCACCGACACGTCGACCCCGGCGGAGTCCAGGACGGCCCGGACGCACTCCTCCAGGTACGGCTCCGCACCGTAGGCGATCACGACGGCGGCGACGCTGGGCTTCATGACGCGGTCTCCTTGACGGGGCTGACGCGGTCCGTGGCCGGACGGACCCGCCAGAGCAGCACGGCCAGGACCGCGGCCGTGACCGCCGAGCCGGCGACGTAGGCGAACTCGACCCGCAGCCGGACGTCACCGGGGCCGAACGTCACGGCGGCGAGCACCGCGAGACCGAGAATCCACACGAGCGCCTGGTCGCGGTGGCGGTGCAGGCTGATCGCACCCTGCGCCAGGACCATCGCGAGCATGTACACCAGCGTGCCGGCCGCCAGGATCGCGAAGTCCACCGAGTGCAGCACGTCCGGCGCGTTGAAGAACACCCGGATGGCCCAGGGGCCGAGCAGGACGGCCGGGATGCCGCCGCCCACGCCCAGCAGGGTGACGACGCCGATCGCGCGGAGCAGGAGCTTGTGGTACCCGGCGATGTCGCCCCGGGCCAGCAGGCCCGACAGCCCCGGCAGCAGCGAGGCCTGGAGGGCGGCGAACACGAAGATCGGGATCCGGGCGAGGATCAGCGCCGACAGCAGGGCCGCGACCAGCGCGACCTCGCCGGGTGCGATGATCTTGACGCTGACGACCCCGATATTCACGACCGTCTGGGCCGCCAGCGCCGACACGGTCAGCAGGCCGAGCCCGGCGACGTAGCCGCGCAGGCTCTGCGGGGTGCCAGGGGTCAGGGCGCGCAGTGTCGGCCGCAGCGTCACGAGGACCGCCACGACCGGCGCGACGGTCAGGACCATGGCGTAGGCGAGCGGGGTGCGCACCCCGGCGAGGACCAGCCCGAGGCTGAGCGCGATCCGCAGGCCACCGTCGACGCCGAGCTGCACCCCGTAGGCGGCGAACAGGCCCCGGCCGGCGAGGATGCCGCGGGTGGCGTAGGACAGGGCCGCCCCGACCAGCGCACCGGCGAGGGCGGCGACCATGCTCCGGTCGCCGTCGAACAGCGCGTCGGCCAGCGGGCGCGCGCCGATCGCGAGGCTCATTAGCAGCACGACCAGCACCGCCCCGGACACCCCGGCCGCGCGCCGGGCCACCGGGACCGCGCCGTCGTTGCGGGCCGCCCGCGCCGCGACGATCCGGCCGGTCTCCTGCTCGACCGGCAGGAACAGGCCGAAGCCGAGCGAGATGACGATCGACCACACCACCGACACCTTCGACATGTCGAGGGTGCTGAGCCGGTGACCGGCGGCGGCGATGTGGACGTAGGACGCGACTCCCAGGACGGCGAGTCCGCCGCCGACCGCGATGGTGCCGGCCGGGAGCGCCCGGGTCAGGCGATGCAGCATGTCACCGTCGGATCAGCGCGAGGAGCAGGATGACGAACGCCCGGCCCAGGTAGACCGTCGCCTTGAGCGGGGAGTGGCTGGGGACGCCACCCTGACGCGGGCGCATCTCCACCGGGACCTGCCGGACGGTGTGCCCGTCGCGGATCGCCCGGACCAGGGTCTCGATGGTGTCGCCGAGGTACTCCACCGGGTACCAGTCGGCGAAGTACTCGATCATCTTCCGGTTGGAGCAGCGCAGCCCCGACGTGGTGTCCGTCAGCTTCGTGCGGGCCAGCCGCGAGATGACCATCCCGAGCATGCCCATCGCCCAGCGCCGCGGCCCGCGGGCCTGGTAGGCGCCCACCCCGGCGAACCGGGCCCCGATGATCAGGTCGGCGTGCTCGAGCCCGGCGATCAGCTCCGGCACGAACCGGGGGTCGTGCTGCCCGTCCGCGTCGACCTGGATCGTGATGTCGTAGCCGTTGTCGCGCGCGTAGCGGTAGCCGAGCCGCATGGCCCCGCCGACGCCGAGGTTGTACGGCAGCCGGAGCACGGAGGCCCCGGCCGCGCCGGCCACGGCGGCCGTGTTGTCCCCGGACCCGTCGTCGACCACGAGAACGTCCACGCCGGGCAGCTCCGCGTGGATCTCCTTGATCACCGCACTGATCGCCTCGGCCTCGTTCCAGGCCGGCATGATGATCAGGACGCGGTTACTGGGCGTTCTCATTGCTCTCCAGCTTCGCGTGGATGAGGGCGATGTCCTCAGCGAGGATACGGGTCTCCTCCTCCAGCCTGCTGACCTCCCACGAGAGGTGGATGCAGGTCAGGAGCAGGAAGACCACGGCGAAGAAGAGGGCCATGCTCACGCCGGAGGCGATGCCGATCAGCGAGCTGAGGCCGTTGAGCGCCTGGGGGAACACCGACAGCGGCAGCATCACCAGGCCGACGCCGATCCACAGGATGCCGTACTTCTCGCGGAGCTGCCGGCGGCGCAGCAACTCGACGATCACGATGAGCACGGTCAGGCCGGTGAGGGCCGTGACGATGGTGAGATTCATGACAGTCCCTCGATGAACGCTTTGGCGAGCATCTCCCGCCACGGGCCCAGGGGTGCGACCGGCGTGTTTCCCCAGGCCAGGTGGCTGAGTGTGCTGTTCGCCGGCCGGACCGCCGGGCGAACGAACCGGTCACTGGTGGTCGGCTTGACACGCTCGGGATCAAGGCCGGCCTCTTCGAAGGTCGCGCGGGCCAAACCATACCAGCTCGTACGACCAGCTGACGTTCCGTGGTAGATGCCACCGGGGGCCCGGCCGGCGACCGCGGCCCGGCCCAGGTCGCGCAGCTGACCGGCCAGCGCCGCGGACCAGGTCGGCTGCCCGAACTGGTCGGCGACGACCTCGAGGGTCTCCCGCTCGCCGGCCAGCCGGAGCATGGTCGCGACGAAGTTGGGCCCGTGGGCGCCGTAGAGCCAGGCCGTGCGCACGACGTAGCCGGCGTCGGGGAGCAGGCGGCGGACGGCCAGCTCGCCGACGAGCTTGCCGCGCCCGTAGGCGTTGACCGGCGCGGTGGGCGCGTTCTCCGGGTGCGGCTCGACGCCGGTCCCGGACAGCACGTAGTCGGTGGAGACCTGCAGCAGCCGGGCACCGCTGGCGGCACAGGCCCCGGCGAGGGTGGCCACGGCGTGGCCGTTGACGGCCGTGGCCGCCTCCTCCGCCGTCTCGGCTCCGTCGACGTTCGTCCAGGCGGCGGCGTTGACCACCACGTCGAACCCGTCGACGGCCGCGGCCACCGACGCGGGGTCGGTCACGTCCAGCTCGGCGCGGGTGACTCCGGTGACGTCCTCGTCACCCAGCGCGACGAGGAGGTCCTGTCCGAGCATGCCACCGGCGCCGGTGACGAGCCAGCGGGTCATCGCGCCAGGGCCGCCCGGTCCTTCAGCGGCTCCCACCAGGCTCGGTTGTCCCGGTACCAGGCGACCGTGGCCGCGAGGCCCTCGGCGAAGTCGACCCGGGGCGCGTACCCCAGCTCGGTGGAGATCTTGGTGATGTCCACGGAGTACCGGCGGTCGTGACCGAGCCGGTCCGTGACGTGGTCCACGCTGTTCCAGTCGGCGCCGCACGCGTCGAGCAGCAGGCCGGTCAGCTCCTTGTTCGTGAGCTCGACCCCGCCGCCGATGTTGTAGACCTCGCCGGCCCGGCCGGCCTGGGCGACGAGCTGGATGCCCCGGCAGTGGTCGTCGACGTGCAGCCAGTCGCGGACGTTCGCGCCGTCGCCGTACAGCGGCACCCGGCCGCCGTCGAGCAGGTTCGTGACGAACAGCGGGATGACCTTCTCCGGGAACTGGTAGTGCCCGTAGTTGTTCGAGCACCGCGTGATGACCGTGTCGAGGCCGTGGGTGCGGTGGTAGGCGCGCACCAGCAGGTCGGAGCCGGCCTTCGCCGCCGAGTACGGCGAGTTGGGCTGCAGCGGGTCGGTCTCGGGCCACGAGCCGTCGTCGATCGAGCCGTACACCTCGTCGGTGGACACGTGCACGAACCGGCCGACCTTGTGCCGGTGCGCCGCGTCGAGCAGGACCTGGGTGCCGAGCACGTTGGTCAGCACGAACTGCGCGCCGCCGTCGATGGACCGGTCGACGTGGGACTCCGCGGCGAAGTGCACGATCACGTCGTGCCCCGGCACCAGGTCGTTGACGAGATCCGCGTCGCAGATGTCGCCCTGCACGAAGGTGAACCGTGCGTGGTCGCGCACTGGCGCAAGATTGACCAGATTGCCCGAATAAGTTAATTTGTCCAAAACGGTGACGTCGGCACCGTCGTAGGCGTCGTACTCGCCGGACAACAGGCTGCGCACGTAGTGCGAGCCGATGAAACCGGCACCGCCGGTGATGAGGACCTTCACAAGGCAGGGAGTCTAGTCGAAGCCCCGTCACCCTCCGCTAAGCTACCCCGATGCGTGGAATCGTGCTCGCCGGCGGGACTGGTTCGAGGCTGTGGCCGCTGACGCAGGCCGTCTCGAAACAGCTGATGCCGATCTTCGACAAGCCCATGATCTACTACCCGCTCTCGACCCTGATGTTGGCGGGCATCCGCGACATTCTCGTCATCACCACCCCTGAGGACCAGTCGCAGTTCCAGCGGCTCCTCGGCGACGGGTCGCGGTTCGGGATCAACCTGACCTACACCACGCAGCCGAGCCCGGACGGGATCGCGCAGGCGTTCCTCCTCGGCGAGGAGTTCATCGGCGACGAGCCGGTGGCGCTGATCCTCGGGGACAACATCTTCTACGGCACCGGCCTCGGCACCCACCTGGCCCAGAACACCGAGCCCGACGGCGGCCGGGTGTTCGCCTACCAGGTGGCCAACCCGCAGGAGTACGGCGTCGTCGAGTTCGACCCCGACGGCCGGGTGCTCTCGATCGAGGAGAAGCCAGCCGCGCCCAAGTCGCGGTACGCGATCCCCGGGCTGTACTTCTACGACAACCAGGTCATCGACATCGTCAAGGGCATCAAGCCCAGCGCCCGGGGCGAGCTGGAGATCACGGCCGTCAACGAGGAGTACCTCAACCGCGGTCAGCTCCAGGTCAGCGTTCTGGAGCGGGGCACGGCCTGGCTCGACACCGGCACCTTCGCCTCCCTCGTCCAGGCGTCGGAGTTCGTCCGCGTCGTCGAGGAGCGCCAGGGATACAAGATCGGCTGCCTCGAGGAGATCGCGTGGCGCCAGGGCTTCGTCGACGACAAGGAACTCCGGGTGCTGGCGGAACCGCTGCGCAAGAGCGGTTACGGGGAGTACCTGCTAGGCCTGCTCTGACATCCACCGTGAAGAAAGTGACACCGCAGTGAAGATCACTCCGCTCGGCATCGACGGCGCCTTCGAGATCCTGCCCGTCCAGCGCGGTGACAGCCGGGGCCTGTTCCTCGAGTGGTACCGCCACGACCTGTTCGCCGAGGCCAACGGCCACCCGCTCCGGCTGGCCCAGGCCAACCTGTCGGTGTCCTCCAAGGGCACGGTGCGCGGGGTGCACTTCGCGGACGTCGGCCCCGGCCAGGCCAAGTACGTGACGTGCGTCCGGGGCGCCGTGCTCGACTTCGTGATCGACATCCGGGTCGGCTCGCCCACCTTCGGCCAGCACGAGGTCGTCCGGCTCGACGACGTCGACCGGCGCGAGGTCTACCTGGCCGAGGGGCTCGGGCACGCGATCTGCGCGCTGACCGACGACGCGACCCTGCTGTACCTGTGCTCGGAGACCTACGCGCCCCAGCGGGAACGCGAGGTGTCCCCACTGGACCCGGCGCTGGGGCTGGAGTTCCCGTTCGCGCGCGACGAGCTCATCCTGTCCGACAAGGACGTGGCCGCGCCGACGCTCGCCGAGGCCGCGGAGCAGGGCCTGCTGCCGGAGTACGCGGCCTGCCAGAAGTTGTACATCGATCTGAAGGTCTGATCCGCGTCATCTGAGCGTGTCCGCCGGCCGTCCTTCGGGGCGGCCGGCGGCGTTCGTGCCTCCCGTCGGCGGGTGGCGGCTCAGGCCGGGGCCGGCAACAGCCCGGGCCTTGCCGGGCCGCGCCCGGGATCGCGACGGTCGCGCGGCGTGCCGTCAGCCGCGGGTCACCACGAGGACACGTACTTCGGGTTCGGATCGAACGCCACCACCTCGACGTCCAGGGTGTCGCCGGCCTTGAGGATCGCGGCCCGCTGCGCGGCGTCCGTCGTCACCACCTGGTACCTCCCCGGATGCGCCCGCAGGAACGCGACCAGCTCGTCCGGCGTGCGCCGCCGGCCGATCGACGCCCAGTCCCGCCACTCGGCCAGCCCCGGGTAGTCGCGCTCGATGACGGCGATCCACACCGAGACGAAGACCTCGTCACCGAACGTCGGCAGCACGATCGTCGTCCGGCGGTCGGGGTCCGGCACCCGCAGCACCGTCTCGATCATCGCGCCGGCGTGCTTCTGGGCGAGCTTGCCCTTCAGCCGCAGCCGGCCGAGGTTGGATCCCCGGTCGTACGCGGTCGGCAGCGGCGAGTGCATCGGGTTGAACACCTGCATCGACGTCGCCGTCAGCGCCAGGCACACCAGGATCGCCCGGACGCCGCGCACCCCGCCGGGGGTCACCAGGTTCGGCAGCAGCCGGCGCAGGGCCAGGCCCAGGCCGATCACCAGCACGATGGCGACGACGTGCAGCGCCTTCTCGTAGTAGTAGGAGACGTAGCCGGCCGTGCGGTACTGGAACACGGCGATCGCCCCGGCGTACCCGGCGGACGCGACGAGGACGGCGAGCAGCAGCTCGCCGGCCGGCCCGAGCCGGCCCCGGGCGCCGAACAGCCCGGCGACCACGAGGCCTGCCAACGCGAGCATCAGGGTGCCGTTCATCGGGTCGATCGCGCCGAGCGCCGTCAGCGCGGTGCCGGTGCCCAGGTCGCGCTGCACCGCGAGCACGTTCACCACCACGGGCACCGCGGACAGGCCGGCGGTCAGCACGACCGCCACGCCGGTGAGGACCCAGCGGCGACGCACCCGGCCCCGGTACCGGAAAAGGAAGGCCAGCACGGCGACCGCCGCGACGGGCAGCACGAAGTAGTAGGTGTAGGCGATCGCGACGAACAGCGCGGAGACCACGGCGATCTGCTCACCCGTCGACCGCAGCGGACGGATCAGCACCGCGCACAGCACGACCAGCAGGCTCAGACAGACCAGCTCGGCCCAGAACCCGCACCGCACCACGGTCTGCAGGTCGCCCAGGCACACCAGCGACGCGGCCAGCAAGGTGGTTGGCAGCGCGAGCATCAGCCGGAAACCCGGCCCGGCGACCCGGTTGACGGCCCAGGCCAGGACGGCGCACAGCAGCACCAGCGAGCCGAGGTTGATCCACAGGAAGTCGTTGAGGGAGGTGAGCCCGTCCGGCCGGGCCCCGGGCCGGACGAACGCGTCGAGCAACGCCGCGACGAAGTGCCCGCCCTGCGGGTAGTTCAGGAACGACGGGGGCACGCTGGCCGAGGCCGCGTCCTGCTGCAGGAAGGTGTAGCCGCCCGCGCCACGGATCCCGTCGAAGATCATGAAGTGGGCCGCCATGTCGCCGCCCGAGGCCGCCTCGGCGAACCTGGCGGTGAACCGGCCGACGCGCATCGGATACCACGCGACCCCGGCGGCCAGCATCGCGCAGATCGGGATGGTGACGTCCACCAGCCGGAACCGGGGCGTCAGCGACAGCGGCACGCCCCGCACCGCCGCGAGGACCACGACCGCCGACAACGCCGTCCCGGCGACCGGAACCGGGTGCATGTGCCAGGGCCACACCGAGATCAACAGCCCGGCGGCGCAGGTCGCGCCGAACAGCAACGAACCGGCCACCACCACCCGGTCGGCCACGAACCGGCTGCTGCGCACGACCAGCGTCGTGCCGGCGAGCAGCACCAGAGGGAGCAGCCAGTCCAGGCCCACCAGATGGGCGGCCAGAGCCAGGAGCCAGGAACCGGCGATGCCGGCGAGAGCCCACCGGAGGCGGACCGACCAGCGCGGTGTCGCGCCGACACCACCGGTCACGGCTGGCGACACCAGCCCGGCGCCCTTCATGTAGAGATCCTCCTGGGAGCCGCGAGTGGTCCAGGCAGCCGAGGAGCTGCTCTTCCGTGGCGCTCGACCGCAAGGATGCAGCACGCTATCACAGCGGCCCGTCCCGGCAGCGATAGCGGCTCATGTTTACCCTTCACCCGTTATTATCATGGTTCGTCGATCCGGCCGGGCCGCCTCGGAACGTCGGACTCGGGCCGTTGGTGTCGCCGGCCGTTCGCGGTCCAGGTCCGCCTCGGAATGTCGGACCTGGTGGTTAGGGTCGGCGGGTGACAGACGTTTCGCTCCGCCGGATCGCCGGGCTGGCCCTGCCGGCCCTCGCCGTGCTCGCGGCCGAGCCGGTCTACCTGCTCGTGGACACCGCGGTGGTCGGCCACCTCGGCCGGACGGCGCTGGCCTCCCTGGCCATCGGCGGCGGGGTGCTGGCCGTGGCCGCGTGGATCGGCAACGTGCTCGCGTTCGGCACCACGAGCCGCAGCGCCCGGCTGTTCGGGGCCGACCGGCGCGCCGAGGCCGTCGCCGAGGGGGTGCAGGCGTCCTGGCTGGCCCTGGCTGCCGGCCTGATCCTGGTCGTCGCCGCCCAGTTCGGCGCGGGGGAGTTGGCCACGGCGATGGCAGGGCCGGGCGAGGTCGCCGACGGGGCGGCCACCTGGCTGCGGATCGCCAGCCTGGGCGCGCCGGGCATCCTGCTGGCCCTCGCCGGCAACGGCTGGATGCGCGGCGTGCAGGACACCCGCCGGCCCGTCCGGTTCGTGCTCGGTGCCAACCTGCTCTCGGCCGTCCTGTGCCCCCTCCTCGTGTACCCGCTGGGGATGGGCCTCGCCGGCTCCGCCGTGGCCAACGTGATCGCCCAGTGCGTCTCCGGAGCCCTGTTCGTCCGGGCCCTGGTCGTCGAGGGCGTGCCGCTGGCCCCGCACCCGGCCCGGTTGCTGGCGCAGCTCACCCTCAGCCGCGACCTGATCATCCGGGGCCTGGCCTTCCAGGTCTGCTTCCTGTCCGCGGCTGCGGTGACCGCCCGGTTCGGCGCAGCGGCCCTCGCCGCGCACCAGATCGCCCTGCAGCTCTGGATGTTCTGCGCCTTCGCCCTCGACGCGCTGGCCATCGCCGCCCAGTCCCTCGTGGGGGCCGACCTGGGCGCCGGCCGCGCCGAGGAGGCCCGGCGGACGGCAGCCCGGATCACCCGGATCGGGGCCGGCTGCGGGGTGGTGCTCGCGGCGTTCATCGCCGTGGGCGCGTGGTGGCTGCCGGGGCTGTTCACCACCGACCGGGCGGTGCTCGACCAGACCATGGTCGCGTGGCCGTGGTTCGTGGCCATGGAGCTGGTGGCCGGGGTGGTGTTCGCCCTCGACGGGGTGCTGATCGGGGCCGGGGACGTCGCGTACATGCGCAATCTCACGATCGCGGCGGCGCTGGGCGGCTTCCTGCCGGCGATCTGGGTCACCTACGCGCTGGACCTGGGGCTCGGCGGGATCTGGGCCGGGCTGACCCTGTTCATTCTGATCCGACTCGTGACGCTGGTCGCGCGGTTGGTGTCGGGGCGGTGGGCGGTGGTGGGCGCGGTCCGCTAGCCGGGTCGACGTCGCCGAACGGGAACGAGCGGTGGGGCGCGGACCACCGGGTCCGCGCCCCACCGTCGAGGTCTACGCCTTCGTGACGAAGGTGATGGTCGTCCAGCCGTTGCCGAGGTTGTTGGCGCCGCCCAGGCTGGTGCCCGTGGACTTCCAGACGTAGAGGTTGTCGTTCTGCCGGGCCAGGACGTCGAGCTTGCCGTCGTTGTTGAAGTCGCCGGTCATCAGGGCGTTCATCGTCGTCCAGCCGTTGCCGAGGTTGGTGGGGGTGCTCAGGCCGGTGCCGTTGCTGGTCCAGATGTAGAGGTTGTCGGCGAGGCGGGCGATGATGTCGGCTTTGCCGTCGCCGTTGAAGTCGGCGGCCATGAGGGAGTTCTCGCCGGTCCAGCCGTTGCCGAGGTTGGTGGGGGTGCTCAGGCCGGTGCCGTTGCTGGTCCAGGCGTAGAGGTTGTCGGCGAGGCGGGCGATGATGTCGGCTTTGCCGTCGCCGTTGAAGTCGGCGGCCATGAGGGAGTTCTCGCCGGTCCAGCCGTTGCCGAGGTTGGTGGGGGTGCTCAGGCCGGTGCCGTTGCTGGTCCAGGCGTAGAGGTTGTCGGCGAGGCGGGCGATGATGTCGGCTTTGCCGTCGCCGTTGAAGTCCGCCGCCATGAGGGAGTTCTCACTCGTCCAGCCCGTGCCGAGATCGGTGGCACCGGCCACGGAGGGCTGGCCGGCCGTGGAGGTGTTCAGCCAGACGTACAGGTGGTCGTTCTGCCGGGCGAGGACGTCCGGCTTCCCGTCGCCGTTGAAGTCGGCCACCATCAACGAGTTCATGGTGGCCCAGCCCGCGCCGAGGTTCACCGCACCGCTGACGGTGGTCTGGGTGGTCGTGGTGTTCAGCCACACGTACAGGTTGTCGTTGAGACGGCCGATCACGTCCGGCTTCCCGTCGCCGTTGAGGTCCACCAGCTTCCCGCCGAAGGACTCCGGGACCGGCGGGGGCGGCGGCGTGCTGAGTCCGGACGGGGTGACGTAGGCGCTGATCGTGTTGCCCTGGGCGGACTGGTAGCTGCCGACGGGGACCTGGGACGCCGGGATGGCGTTGGTCATGACCTTGTCGCTGAAGTTGCCGTTGGTGACCTCGATGGAGCCGTTGGGGTTGACGAGGGTGACGAGGCCGACATGGTCGCTGTAGGTGGCGTCGCCGTTGGCGGCGTAGGAGGTGACGTTGTAGACGGCGGCGTCGCCGATCTGGGGCCGGTACCCGGTGTCGGTGTGCAGGGAGCCCGTGTGGCGCCGGCCGTAGTTGTAGAAGGTCCAGGAGCCCTGGGTCAGGCCGGTGACGTCGATCGAGTGGTCCCCGGCGTTGGCCCAGGCCCAGCCGGCGAAGTCCGCGCACCAGGCGTTGCCGGAGCAGCTGCTCTCGTTGGGGCCCTGGAAGCCGGTACCCCCGATGCTGTTGGTTTGGCAGGGGCCCTTGTTCTCGTTGTTGCGGGCGAGGGTGGCGACGTCGGTGCCGGTGGCGGCGTGGGCGGGGGTGATGGCGCCGAGGAGGCCGGCGGTGAGAGCGGTGGTGGTGACCAGGCCGGCGAGGGCACGGCGGATGACGGTGTTCACGAGGGGTGTCCTTGGGGTAGGGGCGGTCAGCAGTTGGGGAGGTGCTGTGCGATGTCGTCGGTCACGTAGTCGCGGCAGAAGTGGATGCCGCCGCTGACGACGAGGGGCTTCCAGGCTCCGGCGGCGTCGCTGTAGCCGAAGAGCGTCTTGGGGGGTTGGTGGACTCCGTCGGGTGCGGAGTGGACGACGGCGAAGGCGCTGTGGCAGACGACTCCTTCCAGCGCGGCTGGTCTGCCGGCCTGGATGAATCGGGCGTCGTCTGACTTCAGGGCGGTCAGCAGCGTCTCGGCCGTGACCGGGCAGCCGGCGGAGCCGACGGCGGCGGCCGGTGGCGGCGTGGCGAGGGGAGCGCCGCCGGCGGGGGCCGATGTGGTGGGGGCCGACGTGGCGAGGGGGGCGCCCCCGGCGGGGGCCGACGTGGTCGGGTGGGCGGCGTCGCTGGCCGGGGGCCGGGGTGCCGTGGAGGTGCTGGTGGGCACCGGGCCAGCGACGTCGTGGCCGCCCTGCGTGGCGCACGCGGTCAGGGTGAGGGCGATTCCGACGCCGGCGACGGCCAGCTGGGCGATTCTCTTCACAACAGGTCCTGTTCGGGATCGGTCGGCGGGGAGGCGGGTGTGGGGCGCGCGGCCTAGCCCCAGGCGGCGCCGTCGCTGTCGGTGTGGGCGGCGGGAGCCTGCGGCAGCGTCGGGCCGGGGTTCACCACGCCCCATCCGGCGCCGTCGGCGACCGTCGTCACCTGGGCCGTCACGTCGGCGGTGGCGGCCGTGACACCGGCGCCGATCGAGCCGAGAGCGGCGACAGCGATGAAAAGCGCGACGATCCGAGACATGACAGACTCCACCCGTGTACGTAATGATTGGTTTTTGGAAGTTTCGCTCCGATGCGGTGCGTTCTTCCGATGTGATGAACTCTGCCAGCGACCCCGGGCGCAGTCACTACCGTGAGCCTGTCGTCAAGGTGCATGGCACCTTGGTGCCAGGAAACGGAGTGACCGGATAGGCCCGATTCAGGTGGCGGCCAGGTGCGCCGAGCCCCCGCACGACCCGCCCGGCCGCGTCTGGAAGGCTTCCCCTGTGGCGACGACAGGGCTAGTGATCGTGGACAAGCCGGCGGGGATGACCTCCCACGACGTGGTGGCGCGCATGCGCCGCCTCGCGCGGACCCGACGGGTGGGCCACGGCGGCACCCTGGACCCGATGGCCACCGGGGTCCTGGTCCTCGGCGTGGAACGCGGCACGAAGCTGCTCACCTACGTGATCGGCAGCCGCAAGGGCTACACCGGCACGATCCGGCTCGGCCAGTCCACGATCACCGACGACGCCGAGGGCGAGCTGGTCACCGCGGTGCCGGCCGACGACGTGTCCGACGAGGCGGTCCGCGCGGGCCTCGCGACGATGGTCGGCCTGATCGACCAGGTGCCCAGCTCGGTCAGCGCGATCAAGATCAAGGGCGTCAGATCCTATTCCCGGGTACGCGCCGGCGAATCCGTCGACCTCCCCGCCCGCCCCATCACGATCCACCGCCTCGACGTGGGCGAGATCCGCCGGTCCCCGGGGCTGGTGGACGTCGACGTGTCCGTCGAGTGCTCGTCCGGCACCTACATCCGGGCGATCGCCCGCGACCTGGGGGCCCTGACCGGGGTCGGCGGCCACCTGACCGCGCTGCGCCGGACCGCCGTCGGCGGCTTCACGCTGGCCGAGGCGCGCACCCTCGACGAGCTGGCGGAACTCGACGACCCGGTGAACCTGGACCTGAACACGGCCGCCGAGCGGCTGTTCCCCCGCCGCGACCTCGACGAGGCCGAGGCCAAGGTGATCTCCCACGGCGGGCCGCTGTCCCCGGTCGGCATCGAGGTCCCGTACGCGGTCTACGGCCCGAGCGGTGACGTGCTCGCCGTCATGGTGGAGAAGGCCGGCCGCGCGAAGCCGGAACTGGTCCTGGCCCCGGCCTAGTAGCGCTGCATCCGCCTGACCTGGCTACCGCCGCTGAGGGCTTCCTCCCCGTGCACCACCGCCCGGCGCGGCACTTCGATCGTGAGCTGCGGCCAACCGGCCAGAGGAGTGACGTCGACCTCACCGAGCCACCACAGTTTGATTACCCGTAGACAGGGCAATCGAGGTATCCGCCTGAGGTCCATGGGTCCGTCGACAGCGAAGAACTCCAGGCCTTCCAAGGCCGAGAACTGGTTGAGTGGCGTCAAATCGTGGCTCCCGATGTCGGGGAGCATCAGATGGGTCAGCTGCGGAAGAGCCGCGAGCGGTGCGAGGTCGGTGCCCGGACGAACCTCCAGGTCCAGGGAGGCCAGACTGTCCGCCCAACGCCCCAGCTTCCTGAGATCGCGCACCTCCGGGCAGTCCCGCAGGCCGAGCGCTCTCGGTGCATGCAGGAATGTCAGCGGTTCCACACTGGTCAGATCACGTGGTGAATAGAGATACAGGAACTCCAATGACTTGGCGGCGGACAGCTCCTGCAGGTCGTGCGGCTCCGCCCCCGTGAGCATCAGCGAGGAGAGCGCGTCGTTGGCGCTCAGAGATCTGAGGTTCGTGAGCCGACGGTTCTGGATGTAGAGAACTTTCAGGGACAGGTGTGAAAGGGGCCCCGCGTCGATGGTGTCACCCGGAGCGTCCAAGTCCCAGATCAGGTTGAGGATCCGCAGGTTCGCCGACTCCAGAGTGTGCAGGTCTTCGAGGCGCAGGCCCAACATGGTCAGGGCCTCCAACCTGGAGAGGTCCGACACGAAGCTGAGATCCTGGAAGGTCTCGCCGTTCGGAATCCCGACCGTGAGATGTTCCAGGGTCGGGATGTGCCGCAGGCCAGGGATCAGGGCCGGGTTGCGGAGATCGAGCCGGCGCAGTGGGTCGCCGTCCGGCCGGCAGCCGGACAGCACGTCGCGCGCGTAGATCTCCGGGTCGAAGGCGTCCCAGGCCCGGATCAGCTCGTTGACCACGACCTTCTCCGGCCGGCCCCGGTAGCGGGCGATCAGGTCCACCGCCGCCGGGTCCCCGGTCAGCCCGGCCGCGCGGATCGTCGCAGCGACCTCCTTCGCGGTCCCGGGCGTCGACAGGGTCAGCAGGTCCAGGGCCGCGTCGCCCAGTTTGGCGAGGGTCTGCGCCGTGGTCATCGTCCTCGGTGGGAGCAACTCCGCCGCACTCTGGTCGATCTGCGCGCGCACGGCCTGCGGCAGTTCCGGCGACGTCTCCAGGCAGGCCACGGCCAACAGGAGCAGCGTGGCGCGCACCGGGGACCGCGACGTCCGTGACCTGCCCCTGCCCCGGTCCAGCAGGCCGGTGACCAGGCGTTCGCGTTGGGTGGTGGAGGCGTGTCCCGCGGCCATCACGACCACCTCGCGCCACTGGTCGAGGTGCGCGTGGCTGATCAGGACCCCGATGTCGTCGGCGGCCACCGCGCCCTGGGCCGCCAGGTACTCCTGGAACGTGCGGTGCACGAAGTCCACCCGGCCGTCGACCGGCTCGCGGAGCAGCCCGCTGCGCTCCAGCAGGTGCCGGAGCACCTCGGGCGCGGTCGCGCCCACCTGGGGCATCCCGGCCAGTCGGGCGGCGATCCGGTCGGCCGCCTCGTCGAATCCGGCGTCGGACCAGCCGTTGCGGATCAGCCAGTAGGCGAGTTCCTGGAGGAGGAGGGTCTTCTGGGTGCGCGACAAGGTGATGTCGCCGGTGATGTGGCGTTCGGTGTCGCGGCGTTCGAGGAGCATCTGGAGGGCGACGTCGTAGAGTTCCATCCGGCTCGCCGGGAGCTGGGCGCGGCGGTCGCGGTGCAGGGCGCAGAGCAGGGCGCACAGCAGCGGGTAGCCGCTCAGCCGGCGCAGGTGCGCGCGGCTGGCGAGGGCCGTGAGCAGCTCCGACTCGTACCCGGTGAGAGTGTTCCTGTCGTCATCGGAGCCGCAGCCGTCCCGCATCGCCTCGTGCCAACGGTGCACGAAGACCTTCACGTCCTCCGGCGTCATCGGTTCGAGTTCCGCGGTGTCGAAGTCGTCGCGGGCGAGCCAGTTCTCCGACACGGCGGCGGGTCGCGACGTGACGACGTAGCGGGCCCGGGGAAACGCCGCGACCAGTTGGCTCAGCCAGTCGCGGGCCGCCGCGCGCCGGTGCTCGGCGACCTCGTCCACGCCGTCGACCAGAACGATCGCCCGGCCGGAGCGCAACTGCTGCTGTACCCAGCCGGGTGGCATGTCGGCGGCGATGTGTCTGCCGGTCTCGGCCAGGAACTCCTCGGGGGCCGGCAGGTCCCGGCCGGCGTAGCGGCGCAGTGGGACGAAGAACGGCACAGTGTCCCGCCACGCGGCCATCGGGGCGGGGAAGGAGTTCCGGGCGCTCTGGACCGCGATCCAGTGCAGCAGCGTGGTCTTGCCGATCCCGGCCTGTCCCCGGATGAACAGCCGGCTGGACGCCGCGAGGGCGGCCTCCACCCGGGCGGTGGCGGCACCGGTCGCCGCCGTGTCCTCCCATCCGGGCCCGTGCACCCTCCCGCCCGGGCCAGACCGGGCCCGGACGGCCGAGGTCAGCAGCTCGCCGGACACCGTGAGGCTCAGGTAGGCCACGGACAGCGGGTAGCGCCGGCTCTCGTCGGTGAGGGTCGCGCCGAAGAACTCGATCCGGTCCAGGCGGTGGGCGACCTGCTGGCGGTGGTCGGCCTCGAAGTCCTCCACGCCCAGGCGGGCGGGCAGCCGTTCCAGCGCGGTGCGCACGTCCGCCAGGATCTGGGTCTCCCTGCGTAGCACCTCCTCCAGCGCGGCCATCCCGCCGCCGGGCAGGGTCCGGGCGACCTCGATCAGGTAGCCGCAGCACTCGCGCAGGAGGAGCCGGTAGAAGGCCGTCCCGTCCGCGCCGAGGCCCCAGCGGGTCGGTTCGGGGACGGGCAGCAGGTGCCGGTAGACCGAACTCGCGTCCAGGTCGGCGCGGAACAGGTCGGCCTCGGTGGGCGCCGCCCGGTCGAAGGTCTCCGTGACCGCCGCGACGGCAGCCAGGCGTTCGGACTCGTCCAGCCCGGGGAACTCGTGCTCGACGAACCGGCGGATCCGGTCGTCCACCTGCTCGGCCGCCTGTTCGCGGAAGCGGCGGAACTGTCGGCGCTCCCGCAGACCACGGAGGATCCCGGCCTGTTCGTCCACGAGTTCGTGCGAGAGGCTCTCCAGGATCTTCGCGTCGCGGAACCAGACGCTCAACGCCGTCTTCGCCACCGCCGTGCCGAGTACCAGGGTGGCCGTCGCCAAACCGCTCATGTCGATACACCTTGCCAGTCCGACCCCTCGATCGCCCACTTCGGACATCCACTCCTTGATCACCTGCCGGGACCGGTCAGTCCCGGCGGGGCCGGGCGGTTAGGCTCGGGGCTGACGAAAGGGTGTGGAGATGCAGCGCTGGCGGGGAGTGGGTTCGGCACCGGGTGGCTGGGGTCGGTCCGTGGTCACCATCGGGGTCTTCGACGGCGTGCACCGTGGCCACCAGGCCACCATCGGCCACACCGTCAAACGGGCCGCCGAGCTGGGCGTCTCCTCCGTCGTCGTCACGTTCGACCCGCACCCGAGCGAGGTGGTCCGCCCCGGCAGCCACCCGGCCGTGCTGACCGGCCCGGAGCGCAAGGCCGAGCTGATCGAGGCGCTGGGCGTCGACGTGCTGTGTGTGATCCCGTTCACCAGTGAGTTCAGCCGGTTGTCGCCGGAGACGTTCGTGCACGACGTGCTCGTGGAGCACCTGCACGCCGCGCTGGTCGTGGTGGGGGAGAACTTCCGGTTCGGGCACCGGGCCTCCGGCGACGTGCCGCTGCTCCAGGCGCTCGGGAAGACGTTCGGGTTCGGGGTCGAGCCGGCGCCGCTGGTCAACGACGACGGCACGGTGTTCAGCTCGACGTACATCCGCAGTCAGATCGACGCGGGGGAGGTCGGGTCGGCCGCCGCGGCGCTGGGTCGGCCGCACCGGCTCGACGGCATCGTGGTGCGCGGCGATCAGCGGGGCCGTGAGCTGGGCTTTCCCACGGCGAACCTCGCGGTGAGCACCCCGCACGCCGCTGTCCCGGCCGACGGGATCTACGCGGGCTGGCTGACGGAGCACGGCCACCGCCGGCCGGCCGCGATCAGCGTCGGGACGAATCCGACGTTCGCGGGCGTGGACCGGCGGATCGAGGCGTTCGTCCTGGACTTCGAAGGGGACCTGTACGGGGAGCGGATCTCGCTCGAGTTCGTGCACCGACTCCGCGGGATGATCAAATACGACTCCCTGGACCCTCTCGTCGCCCAAATCCAGGCAGACGTGGACGAAACACGTCGGATCCTGACTGTCTGATAACCGGTCGGGGGCGACTGGTAACCTTGTCGGGTACGCCGGTTCTCGGCGTGGTCCTGCGTGCCTGCACGACGCCGCGGGTGCGGACCAGCAAATACCCAGACGTAAGAGGGAGAGTATGGCGCTCGAATCAGCGGTCAAGACCCAGATCATGCAGGAGCACGCGATCGTCGAGGGCGACACCGGTTCGCCCGAGGTGCAGATCGCGATGCTGACCAAGCGGATCTCGGACCTGACCGAGCACCTCAAGATGCACAAGCACGACCACCACTCGCGTCGTGGCCTGCTGCTGCTGGTCGGCCGTCGCCGCCGGCTGCTGAAGTACCTGGCGAAGTCCGAGATCACGCGTTACCGCGCGCTCATCGAGAAGCTCGGTCTGCGCCGATAGTTTTCCTGGGGGGAGTGGCCAGCGGGCCGCTCCCCCTTACACCGCTCATGGGGACGACGCACCGGTCCTCGGTAGTGGTTGCCGGACACCAGATTCCGGCGGCTTCGATCGAAGACCGGCCTGCGAGAAGAAGCTCCCCTGGGCACACCAACCCAATCAAGGAGCAGTTTTGACTGACAAGACCCCCGAGGTCGTTCACCTCGGAACCCACAGCGCGACCGCCACGATCGACAACGGTTCGTTCGGCACGCGCTCGATCACCTTCTCGACCGGCCGGCTCGCCCGGCAGGCCGGCTCGTGCCTGGCCCAGCTCGGCGACACCGTCGTGCTGTCGGCCACCACGGCCAGCAAGTCGCCGAAGGAGCACTTCGACTTCTTCCCGCTGACGGTCGACGTCGAGGAGCGGATGTACGCGGCGGGCCGGATCCCCGGTTCCTTCTTCCGCCGCGAGGGCCGGCCGAGCGAGGACGCGATCCTCACCTGCCGCCTGATCGACCGGCCGCTGCGCCCCAGCTTCGTCAAGGGCCTGCGCAACGAGGTCCAGGTCGTCGAGACCGTGCTGGCGCTCGACCCCGAGCACCCGTACGACGTCGTGGCCATGAACGCCGCGTCCCTGTCCACCAAGCTCGCCGGTCTGCCGTTCTCCGGCCCGGTCGGCTCGGTGCGGGTCGCGCACATCGAGGGCCAGTGGGTGGCGTTCCCGACCCACGAGGAGACCTCGCGGGCGACCTTCGACATGATCGTCGCCGGTCGGGTCACCGAGGACGGCGACGTCGCCATCATGATGGTCGAGGCCGAGGCCACCACCAACGTGATCAAGCTGATCGCCGACGGCTCCCCGAAGCCGGACGAGACCGTGGTCGCCAGCGGCCTCGAGGCCGCCAAGCCGGCCATCCGCGAGCTGTGCCGGGCCCAGGCCGAGCTGGCCGCCGTGGCCTCGCGCCCGTCGGTGGAGTTCCCGCAGTTCCTGGACTACCAGGACGACGCGTTCGCCGCCGTCGAGTCCGCGATCTCCGCCGACATGGCGCAGGCGCTGACCATCGGCGACAAGCAGGAGCGCGAGACCGAGCTCGACCGGCTCAAGGCCGTCGCGCACGAGAAGCTCGACGCGCAGTTCGAGGGTCGCGAGAAGGAGCTCAGCGCGGCCGTCCGCTCGCTGACCAAGAAGCTGGTCCGCCAGCGCGTCCTGCGCGACGAGATCCGGATCGACGGCCGTGGGCCGCGCGACATCCGGCCGCTGTCCGCCGAGGTCGGCGTGCTGCCGCGCGTGCACGGCTCGGCGCTGTTCGAGCGGGGCGAGACCCAGATCCTGGGCGTCACCACGCTGAACATGCTCCGCCTGGAGCAGTCGCTCGACACCCTCTCCCCGGAGAAGTCGAAGCGGTACATGCACAACTACAACTTCCCGCCGTACTCGACCGGTGAGACCGGCCGGGTCGGCTCGCCGAAGCGCCGCGAGATCGGTCACGGCGCGCTGGCGGAGCGGGCGCTGCTGCCCGTGCTGCCGACCCGCGAGGAGTTCCCGTACGCGATCCGTCAGGTCTCCGAGGCCCTCGGCTCCAACGGCTCCACCTCGATGGGCTCGGTCTGCGCCTCGTCCCTGAGCCTGCTGTTCTCCGGTGTGCCGCTGAAGGCCCCGGTCGGCGGTATCGCGATGGGCCTCATCTCCGACGAGGTCGACGGCAAGACGCGCTACGTCACGCTGACCGACATCCTCGGCGCCGAGGACGCGTTCGGTGACATGGACTTCAAGGTCGCCGGTACCCGGGACTTCGTCACCGCGCTGCAGCTCGACACCAAGCTGACGGGCATCCCGTCGGACGTGCTGGCGGGCGCGCTGTCGCAGGCGCACGACGCGCGGCACGCGATCCTCGACGTCATGCAGGACGCGATCGAGACCACCGGTGAGCTGTCGGAGTTCGCTCCGCGGGTCGTCAGCGTCAAGATCCCGACCGACAAGATCGGCGCGGTCATCGGCCCGAAGGGTCAGATGATCAACTCGATCACCGAGGAGACCGGCGCCGAGATCACGATCGAGGACGACGGCACGATCTACGTCGGCGCGACCAACGGCCCGTCGGCCGAGGCCGCGATCGCGAAGATCAACGCCATCGCGAACCCGACGATGCCGAAGGTCGGCGACCGCTTCCTGGGCACCGTCGTGAAGACCGCCGCGTTCGGCGCCTTCATCTCGCTGACCCCGGGCCGCGACGGCCTGCTGCACATCTCCAAGGTGGGCGACGGCAAGCGCGTCGAGCGCGTCGAGGACTTCCTCAACGTGGGCGACAAGGTCGAGGTCCAGATCGCCGACATCGACAACCGCGGCAAGGTCTACCTGGACAAGGTCGGCGCCGACGGCGAGGTCATCGTCGTTCCCGGTGCCGGCGGCGCCCCGCGCGCCGAGGGCGAGGGTGGCGAGCGTCGCGAGCGGGCCCCGCGCACCGGGGACCGCGAGGGCGGCGAGCGTCGCGAGCGCCGGCAGCGGCGCGACTAGTAGCTGATGACAGACTGGGGTCGGGCACGCACCTGTGTCCGGCCCCAGATGTCCATGGGGCTCCGGTTCTCCGGCGCGCGTCCGGGTGCCGGTGGCCCGCGGGCAGGTTTCACAGCGTCAACAGCTACCCCTCTGACAGGAGCACACGTGGCGGAGGCTACGAACACGGCCCGTGCGCGCACCCGCACGCTCGAGGCCGACCCCCTCGGCGGCACCGTGCGCAGTACGGTCCTCCCCGGCGGCCTCCGGGTGATCACCGAATCCGTCCCAGCGATGCGCAGCGTGTCGATCGGGCTCTGGGTCGGGATCGGTTCCCGCGACGAGAGCCCCACGCTGTCGGGGGCCTCGCACTTCCTGGAGCACCTGCTCTTCAAGGGCACCAAGCGGCGCTCTGCCCTGGACATCTCCTCGGCGATCGAGGCCGTGGGCGGCGAGACGAACGCGTTCACCGCCAAGGAGTACACCTGCTACTACGCGCGGGTGCTCGACAACGACATGCCGCTGGCCATCGACGTCCTGTGTGACGTGATCTCCTCCTCCGTCCTCAACGAGGACGACGTGGAGACCGAGCGCGACGTGATCCTCGAAGAGATCGCCATGCACGACGACGAGCCCGGCGACGAGGTGCACGACCTGTTCACGAAGGCCATCTTCGGCGAGCACGCGTTGGGCCGGCTCATCTCCGGTACCGAGGAGACGATCTCCGCCCTGACCCGCAAGCAGATCGCCGGCTTCTACCACCGCCGCTACACCGCGCCCGAGATCGTGATCGCCGCCGCCGGCAGCCTGGACCACGCGACCGTGGTCAAGCTGGTCCGCGCGGCGCTGAAGGACACGGCACTGCTCGGCGGCGACGGCGTCCCGGTGCCGGCCCGGCCGCAGGGCAACCTGGTGCGCACCCGCTCCGCCCAGCTCAGCGTGGTCGACAAGGACACCGAGCAGGCGCACCTGGTGCTGGGCTGCGCCTCCATGACCCGGCACGACGAGCGCCGGTTCGCGCTCGGGGTGCTCAACAACGTGCTCGGCGGCGGGATGTCCAGCCGACTGTTCCAGCTGGTCCGCGAGCAGCGCGGCCTGGCGTACTCGGTGTACTCCTACACCGCGCAGTACGCCGACGCCGGCACCTGGGGCGTGTACGCCGGCTGCACCCCGGCCAAGGCCGACGAGGTGCTCGGCATCATCCGCGACGAGCTCGCCAACGTGGCCGCCAACGGCATCACGGCCGCGGAGCTGGCGCGGGGCAAGGGCATGCTCAAGGGCGGCTTCGTCCTGGGGCTCGAGGACACCGGCTCGCGGATGAGCCGGCTGGGCAAGGGCGAGCTGCTGTACGGCGAGCTGCTCTCCGTGGACCAACTCCTCAACCGGGTCGACGCTGTCACCCTGGACGAGGCGAACGCGATCGCCAGTGAGCTGTTGACCCGCCCGATGTCGCTGGCGGCGATCGGACCATTCGACGGGCATGATTTCTCGGGAGTAGTGAGGTCGTCATGACGGAGCAGGAGCCGTTGCCGGTCGGTGTGCTGGGCGCACGCGGCCGGATGGGCGTCGAGGTGTGCCGCGCGGTCAACGACGCGGACGACCTCGAGTTGGTCGCGATGGTCGACGCCGGCGAGGGGCTGTTCAGCGTCACCGACGCCGGCGCCCGGGTCGTGGTGGACTTCACCAGCCCGGAGACCGTGATGGACAACATCCACTGGTGCGTCGAGCAGGGCGTCAGCGTGGTCGTGGGCACGAGCGGTTTCACCCCGGAGCGGCTGCACCGGGTCGAGCACTGGCTCAAGCACAAGCCGGACGTGGGCGTCATCGTCGCCCCGAACTTCGCGATCGGCGCCGTGCTGATGATGGAGTTCGCGGCCAAGGCCGCCCCGTACTTCCCCTCGGTGGAGATCGTCGAGCTGCACCACCCGGGCAAGATCGACGCCCCGAGTGGTACGGCGCTGCACACCGCCGAGATGATCGGCGCCTCCCGCGCGGCGGCCGGCGTCGGCCCGTCCCCGGACGCGACGAAGACGGCGCTCGACGGCGCTCGCGGCGCCGAGGTGGCCGGGGTCCGGGTGCACTCGGTGCGCTCCGCCGGCCTGGTCGCCCACCAGGAGGTGCTGCTGGGGACGGGTGGGGAGACCCTCACGATCCGGCACGACTCCCTGGACCGGGTGTCATTCATGCCCGGGGTGCTGCTCGCCGTGCGCGAGGTGCTCAAGCGGCCGGGCCTGACCGTTGGGCTGGGGCCCCTGCTGGGGCTGTAGCTTGGGACAGGAGATCTAGGCGGGGATGTCAGCCGCCCGCAGCCTCGTCGGAGGCCGGGCGGCTGACATCTTCGGTCAACGAGACGTGCAGGCGCACCTGGGGGACCAGGACGTCGGCCATGTCGAGAGCCCGGCGCGCGCCGTCGGGCTCCCATCCCGCTGAGGTGAGGAAATTGATGGTCGCCGGGGCCTGGTCGAAGGCCCAGGCCAGGGCGGTGCTGAACCCGTCGTCGCGCCAGTGCGCGGTGGCGGCGGACAGTAGCCGGCTGCCGTGTCCGCGTCGGCCCCACCGGGGCTCGACCAGCAGCTCCGTGAACGCCCCGGCGTCGGGCACCTTGTCGTCGGCGTCCGCGGGCCCGATCGCCGCGAAGCCCACGGTGTGCTCCTCGGCGCCCTGCTCGACGGCCACCAGCACCCGGAAGCGGGGGCCGGGCGGTTCCAGGACCGCCGTGCGCCAGTGCGCGGCGAGCGTGTCTGGGTCGAGCGCCGCGAGGATCTCGCGGGGCACGAGCTTGCGGTACGCCACCCGCCACGTCTCCAACTGGATGCGGGCGAGTTCTGTGGCGTCCCCTGGACGCGCTGGTCGAACGAATCCGAGCGCCATGCCGAAAAGCGTACGTGGGTCGTTTCGTACTCTGGACACCGGCAGTGTCACCGATCCTTGGGTGGAGTCTTGATCGAGAGTCGTAAGCAGCGGCTGCACGCGCTGGTCGCAACCGCGAAGCGGAAGGTCGCGGCGGCCGACGCCCGGTTCTACACGCAACTCGCGTTCGTGGCCGTGCTGTCGGGCGTCGTCTGGCTGCTCGCCGACCAGTTCGGCGGCCAGCACCACCTGTTCGATCTGCGGATCTACCGGAAGGCAGTGTCCTTCTGGCTGGCCGGGAACGACATCTACGACTACTCGCAGCCCGACGTGATCAACGGGACGCTCGGGTTCACGTACCCGCCGTTCGCCGCCGTGCTGATGAGCCCGATGGGCGTGCTGCCGTACGGGTTCGTGAAGTGGTTCACGATCGTCACGACGCTGCTGGTGGCCCTGCTCACCACGTATTGGATCATGAAGCCCGTGGCCCAGCGCCGGGGCTGGCCGGTCTGGTTCGCCACCTGCGTCACCACGGCGCTGATCTTCGCCCTGGAGCCGATCCGGGAGACGATGAGCTTCGGCCAGATCAACCTGTACCTGGTCGCACTGATCCTCGGTGACCTGCTGATCCTCGGCGGCCGGGGCTCGAAGTGGACGGGCGTCGGGATCGGGATCGCCACGGCGATCAAGCTGACGCCGGGCTTCTTCATCCTGTACCTGCTGGTCACCCGCCGGTGGCGCGCCGCGGCGGTCTCCGTCGGCGCGGCGGGCGCGGCCACCCTGCTGGCGGCGGCGTTCGACTGGCACAGCTCGTGGCGGTTCTACACGAGCGTGCTGTGGGACACCGAACGCGTCGGCTTCCCGGACAACCCCGGCAACCAGGCCATCAACGGCATGGTCGCCCGGATCGACGACATGGTGCCGGTCAGCTCGACCGGCAAGCTGGTCTGGCTCGTGCTCGCGCTCGCCGTCGGCGGCTACGGTCTGTGGCGGGCCGCGAAGGCGCACCAGGCCAAGGACGAGCTGGCCGCGATCACGATCACCGGACTGGCCGGCGTGGCCGTGAGCCCGGTCAGCTGGACCCACCACCTGTACTGGATCGTGCCGGCCATGATCATCCTCGTGGACGTGGTGCTCGACGCGCCGCGCGAGAAGAAGGCCTGGTGGCGGATCGGCCTGGTCAACCTCGTGTACTGGTCGTTCACGATGTCGCTGGTGTGGTTCTTCCGGCGGACCCCGGGCAACCACCACCGCAACAACCTGCCCAGCGAGATCGGGGAGAACGCGTTCGCGCTGCTGGTCGTGGCGCTGCTGATCTTCACGCCGTACCGGCCGGGGATCGACGGGAAGGCCGGGTCGTGGGCGCGGGTCGAGGAGCCTGAGGCGCTGCCGGTCAGCGTCTGAGCCCGGCCGGGCCGCACCCGGCGCGCCTCCACGCCGCCTGGGCGGCATGCGGCGTGGGGCCTTCCGGCGGCGCGCGGCCGAGTCCGTCAGGCGGGCAGCGTGTAGCGCAGGGTCGGCAGGCTGAGGCCGTCGCGGTCGAAGACCTTGGTCGCGCCGTCGGCGACGAAGCCGTACCGCTCGTAGAACCGGCGGGTGGCGGCGTTGCCCTCGGCGCACCACAGCCGGGTGGCGCGCCCCGCCAGGCGGGACACCGCCTCGTCCATCAGCGCCCGGCCGACGCCGTGGCCCTGGCGGGCGGGGTCGACGTAGATGGCGTACACCTCGGCCACCGTCGGGTCCTCGCGGTCGTCGCCGAAGCTGGCGAACCCGACGATCTCGCGATCGATCAGGGCGAGGATCCGGTACCGACCCGGGGTGCCGATGATGCCGCGCTGCACGGCCAGCCATTCTGCCGGGTCGATGGCGTCGAGGTAGGCGTCGGGGACCAGGCCCCGGTAGGCGGCCTGCCAGGTGCGGACGTGCAGGTCGACGGTCGCCGGCAGGTCCTCGGGGGTCGCGTCCCGGATGATCATCATCCCGAAATTGTCGGACCCGTTGGCTACGCTGTCGAGCACTATGAGCATTCCCGACACCCTGACCCTCGCCCAGGCCCGGCGGGTCACCCTCGCGGCCCAGGGCTTCGCCGACCCCCTGCCCACCGGGGTGCCCGACGCGCGGCACGCCCGCCGGGTGATCGGCCGGCTCGGCCAGATCCAGATCGACTCGGTCAACATCCTGGCCCGCGCGCACCACATGCCGCTCTACTCGCGGCTAGGCCCCTATCCGCACGACCTGCTGACCAGGGTGTCGACGGGCCCGAAACGCGCCCTCTTCGAGTACTGGGGGCACGAGGCGGCCCTGATCGACGTCCGCCTGCACCCGCACCTGCGCTGGCGGATGGCCAGCGCGCTCGACGGGGCCTGGGGCGGGATGCGCCGGGTGGCCGCGGAGCAGCCGGAGCTGGTCCGGTGGATCCTGGACGAGGTCCGGGCCAAGGGCCCGATGACCGCCCGGGAGATCGAGCACGACGTGCCCAAGAAGAAGGGCGGCTGGTGGAACTGGAGCGTCGCCAAGCAAGCCCTGGAATACCTGTTCTGGGCGGGCGAGGTGACCACCAGCCACCGCAACGGCCAGTTCGAGCGGGTGTATGAGATGCCGGACCGCGCGCTGCCCCGCGCCGTCCTGGACACCCCGGACCCGTCGCTCGCCGAGTCCTACCGGGCCCTGGTCGAGGTCGCGGCCCGCGCGCTGGGCGTGGCGGCGGAGCCGGAGCTGCGGGACTACTTCCGGCTGCCGGCGGACGCCGCGAAGCCGGCGATCGCGACCCTGGTCGCCGAGGGCGTGCTCCGGCCGGTGGCGGTCGAGGGCTGGAAGAAACCGGCCTGGCTGCACGCCGACGCCAGGCTGCCCCGCCGGGTGCGGGCGGCCACCCTGGTCAGCCCGTTCGACCCGCTGGTCTGGGAGCGGGGCCGCACCGAGCGCCTCTTCGACTTCCGGTACCGGCTGGAGATCTACACCCCGGCCCCCAAACGCGTCCACGGCTACTACGTGCTGCCGTTCCTGCATGGCGACCGGCTGACCGCCCGGGTCGACCTCAAGGCCGACCGGGCCGCCGGGGTGCTCCGGGTGCCGGCCGCGTGGTTGGAGCCGGGGGCCGACGCGGGGGAGACGGCGGTGGCCCTGGCGGCCGAGCTGCGGCGGATGGCCGGCTGGCTCGGGCTGGGCGAGGTGGCGCTGCCGGACCGGGGCGATCTGGCCCCGGAGCTGTCCCGGGCACTGGCGTAGGGCTTCGCCTCGCACGCGCGAGGGCCCGGGCGTCCCCGCCCGGGCCCCGTGCGGGTCGCGTCAGGGGCTGCGGAACAGCACCGACGTGTCGTTGCGCAGCACCGGGTCGTGGTAGAGGTAGCGGACCCCCATCGTCCCGGCCTGGTTCTCGATGCCGACCGTCGCGGTCCCGCCCCGCTCGTCCACCTGCGGGTCGATCCCCTGGTAGCCGAGCTGGACGTCCCCGTCCGGGTAGAGCGTCACGGAGAACCCGACCCGCCGGGTCGGCTGCCCCTTCACGGACACGTTGCGCCACTCCACGGTGAACGCCCCGGCGGACGAGGCGGTCAGGACGGCGGAGGACCCGTCGAGGACGAAGTCCCGCCAGAACGGGTAGATCGACCCGTTGGGCGCCGCCGTCGTCGGAATGGACACGTGGTCGGGGTGGGATCCGGTGGCGGTGAAGGACAGCACCCCGTTGGTGTCCACCTTGGCCTTCGTGTAGCTCTGGCCGTAGAAGGGGAACGCGAAGGGCAGGTTCACCGCGGCGACGGCGTTGTCGCCGGTCAACGCGATGGCCTGTGTCCCGGGCACGAATGGTTTCGACCCGTCGACACAGGTGTAGCCGTACGCGTCGGCCCGGGCGGTGACCCGGACGTCCACGGTCTTCGGCCCGTCGAGGACGACGGAGGCGGTGGCCGGGGTGACGCACCGGCCGCGGCCGAGGGACACGGTCACGCCGTAGGTGTCCGGGGGCAGGCCGGTGAAGGCGTAGCCGCCGGTGGCCGACGTGGTCGTGGTCCGGCCGCTGGGAGTGAGCGTGACGAGCGCGCCGACCAGGGGCTTGCCGGTGCTGGCGACGAGCGCCCTGCCGGTGATGCCCAGGTTCCCGGAGATGGCCTCGTAGTGGGCGGTGTAGGTGGTGGGCGCGTCCCCGACCGTGACGTCGTGGGTCTGCGCGCCACCGTCCGACCAGGTCCGGAAGGCGTAGGACTGGCCGCCGACCGTCTGCGGGGTGGGCGCGCCGACCGACGTGGTCGACCCGGTGATCACCGTGCGGGTGAAGGGCGCGGCCGCCGTGTCGGAACCGGCCGTGACCTGCAGACCCGGCGGGTCGGAGGCGAACGTGACGTCGGTGGTGAACGGGTCGAGCCGGACGCTGGTCGTGCCGGTCAGCCCGGTGGAGTCGGTGGCGGTGAGCCGTAGCTCCAGGTGGGCCGGGTATTCGTGCCCGGGCGCGACGAAGCTTCCGCTGGTACCCGTGAACTGTTGCACCGCGTGGGTGTGGCAGTCTCCTGCGGCGTCGCAGTGGTGCAGGATCAGCTCCCAGCTCAGCCGGCTGCCGGGGATCGTGCCGTCCTGCGGGTCGGTGCCGTGCCCGGTGAAGGCGATGGCGTCGCCGACCTTCCAGCGCAGTTGGCCGCCGGGGGAGTCGATGAACGCGCTGGGCGGGGCCTCGCCCGGGTGCACGACCAGCGTGGTGCTGGCGCTGGCCCCGCCGGGGTCGGTGACGGTGAGTTTCGCCGTCCGGTCCCCCGGGGTGGCGTAGGTGAAGCCGGCCGTCACGCCGGTCGCGTCGACGGTGCCGTCGTTCTGGAAGTCCCACTGGTAGGTGAGCGCGTCGCCGTCGGGGTCGGTGCTGCCGCTGGCGTCGAAGCTGACGGTCAGCGGGGCCGGCCCGTGGTCGGGGACTGCGGTGAAGGACGCGACGGGCGGCCGGTTGGCGGAGAAGTACCGGATCCGGCGGATCGTGCCGCCGTTGAGGTCGGGGTAGTAGAGCTCGCCGCCGGGGCCGATCGCCAGGTCGACGGGGTTGACGGCCTGGGTGACGAAGTTGGTGATCCTGGTCGGGTCCGGCAGCCCGTCGGGGCCGGCGCGCATGGCCCAGATGCAGCCCCGGGAGTAGTCGGCGAAGAACAGCGCCCCGCGGTACTCGGCGGGGTAGCTCCCGCTGTCCGGCGCGAACGCGAGCCCGGTCACCGAGCCGCCCCCGGTCGGGCAGGTCTCCCCGGGCACCACGGTGGCCCCGTGGTTGTACGCGTAGTACGGCGCGGTCGCCCCGCCCCCGGTGTAGAGGCTCTCGCACATGTTCAGGTTCTCGGCGTCGTACGCCGGCTGGCGGTCCGGGCCCTCGTAGCAGGGCCAGCCGAGGTTGGCGCCGGGTGTGACCCGGTCGATCTCGTCCCAGGTGTTCCAGCCGGTGTCGCCGGCCCAGATCTCGGACGTGCCGGGTCGCACGGCGAGCCGGAACGGGTTGCGCAGGCCGAACGCCGAGATCCGCCGGGCGTTGGCGTCGGCGGAGGAGGCGTAGGGGTTGCCGGGCAGGCCGGCCCCGGTGGCGGGGTCGATCCGCAGCAGGGTCCCCGACAGGCCGGTCGGGTCGCCGAGGCTGCGGACGTCCTGGGCCCGCAGCGCGCCGCCCTCGGCGCCCGGCGGGGCGGGGTTCGCGCCGCCGGGGTCGCCGCACGGGTTCCCGTTCTGGCCGTGGTCGGCGAAGGTGAAGCTGGCGCCCTCGCCGCCGGAGACGTACAGCGCGCCGTCGGCGCCGAACTTGAGGTCGCCGATCGAGTGGCTCGGGAACTGCTGGCACCAGTCGGTGATCAGGACCTGCTCCGGGCCGGTCATGTGGTTGCCGGCCGCCTGCAGCCGGGACAGCCGCCCGGTGACCACGCAGCCGTCGGCGTTGGCCCCTGGCGGGTTCGGGCACGCGTCGCCCCAGGTGGGCGGGGCTCCGCCGGGCTTGGCGTCGTAGGTGTAGAGGACGTAGACGTAGGGGTCGGCGGGGAAGTTCGGGGCCAGGGCCATGCCGAGCAGACCGCGGTCCCAGAAGTCGTGCACCTCGGCGGACAGGTCGGCGAAGGTGTCGGGGGTCGGGTCGGTCAGCGAGTCGAAGACCTTGATCATGCCGCCCTTCTGGGCGACGAACACCCGGCCGTCCGCCGCGAACTCGATGTTCGTCGGGGCGGACAGCCCGGTGAAGACGGTCTCCTGGACGAAACCCGGCGGCAGGGTGCTCGCGGCGCTGACCGGGTCGCCGGTGAGTTCGAGGCACACCGGCGACAAGACGACGACAGTGAGGACGGCTCTGAGCAGCACACCACGAAGCGTCATGGACCGATAATAAGTATGTTTTTCAGGTATTACCTGATGAATGGCGTCATGGGCGGCGGAACAGTACCGAGATCTCGTCGCGGAGCACCGGCTCGGCGTAGGAGTAGCGCAGCCCCACCGTGCCCGTCTCGTTCTCGATGCCCACGGTCGCGCCGCCGCCCTGCTCGTCGGCCCGCGGGTCGAGGGCCTGGTAGTCGACCTCGACGTCCCCGTTGGCCGAGAGGGTCACGGAGAACGAGATCCGGTGCGACCGGTACCCGTAGAGGTAGGCGTTGCGCCATTCGACGGTGAACGTGCCCGGCCCGGCGGACGTGAGCACCTGGGAGCTCGTGTCGAGCCCCAGGTCCCGCCAGAACGGGTAGATCGCGGCGTTCGGCGCGCTGGCGGCGGGCACGTCGACGTTGGCCGCGGCCGAGGCGGCGGTGCCGAAGGACAGCACGCCGTTGGTGTCGACGGTGGCGGCGGTGTAGGTCTGGCCGTAGTAGGGGAAGGCGAAGGGCAGGGTCACCGGGGCGACCTTGTCGTCGCCGGTCAGCGCCAGCGCGGTGGAGCCCGCCCGGTACGGCAGGGCCGCGTCCACGCAGGTGTAGCCGTACCCGTCGGACCGCGCGGTGACGGCCAGGTCGGCGACCTTGGGCCCGTCCACGATCACCGAGGCCGTGGCGGGGGTGACGCACCGGCCGAGGCCGCGGGTGACCGTGACCCCGTAGGTGCCGGGGGTGAGGCCGGTGAAGGCGTAGCCGCCGGTGGCCGACGTCGTGGTGGTCTGGCCGCCGGGGTTCAGGGTCACGGTCGCCCCGACCAGGGGCCGCCCGGTGCCGGCGACGGTCGCGGTGCCGGTGACCGACAGCGTCGAGGTGATCGGGGTGAACGTCGCGGTCACGGTGGCCGCCGTCGCCGGGGCCGTCAGGACGTGGGTCTGCGCGCCGCCGTCCGACCAGCCGCCGAACGCGTAGGAACCCTGCGGGGTGGGCGCGCTGACCGTCTGGGTGGAGCCGACGATGACGGTCCGGGTGAACGGACCGGTGCCGGTCGCGGAGCCGACGGTGAGCTGCAGCCCGGCCGGGGCGGTGGTGAACGTCAGGTCGACGGTGCTCGGGTCGAGCCGCACGGTCCTCGTCCCGGTCAGCCCGGCCGAGTCGGTGGCGGTGAGGATCAGATCCAGATGCGACGGGTACTCGTGGTCCGGCGCCGTGAACGACCCGCCGTACCCGGTGAACTCCCGCAACGGGTGGCTGTGGCAGTCGGTGGCCGACGAGCAGTGCTGGAGCACGAGCTGCCAGCGCAGCCGGGCCGCCGGCAGGGTGCCGTCCTGGGCGTCGGTGGCGTGCCCGGTGAAGCTCACCGGGTCGCCGACCTTCCACCGCAGGGTGCCGGCGGGGGAGTCGATCACCGGGACCGGCGGGGACTCCCCGGGACTGATCAGGGTCGTGGTGCTCGCCGCGGCCCCGGTGGAGTCGGTGACCGTGAGTTTGGCGGTGCGCGGCCCGGCCGTGGCGTAGATGTACGACGCCGTGCGGCCGGTGGCGTCCACCGTGCCGTTGTTGTCGAAGTCCCACTGGTAGCCGAGGATGTCGCCCGGGTCGGGGTCGGTGCTGCCGACGGCGTCGAACGCGACGGTCAGGGGCGCCGGGCCGGCCGAGGGGGTGGCGGTGAACGCCGGCACCGGCGGGCGGTTGGCCGGGTAGTACCGCAGGCGGCGGATGGTGCCGCCGGTCAGGTCCGCGTAGTACAGGTCGCCGCCGGGGCCGATCTCCAGGTCGACGGGGTTGGCCGCGCCGGCGGCGAACGTCTTGATCTTCGTCGGGTCCGGCAGGCCGTCGGCCCCGGCGCCCATCGACCAGATGCAGCCCCGGCTGTAGTCCGCGAAGAACAAGGCGTTGCGGTACTCCGCCGGGTACGCCCCGCCGCTCCCGGGGTAGAACGCGAGCCCCGAGACGGCCGACCCGCCGGTCGGGCACGTCTCCCCGGGGACGACCTGGCTGGCGTGGTTGTAGGCGTAGTACGGCGCGGTGACGCCGCCGGCGGTGTAGAGGCTCTCGCACAGGTTCAGGTTCGCGCCGTCGTAGCCGGGCTGGCGGGCATTGCCCTCGTGGCACGGCCAGCCGAAGTTGGACCCGGGCGTGGCGAGCCGGTCGAGCTCCTCCCAGGTGTTCCAGCCGACGTCGCCGGCCCACACCTCGGAGGTGCCGGGCCGTACGGCCAGCCGGAACGGGTTGCGCAGCCCGTACGAGGAGATCCGCCGCGCGTTGGCGTCCGTCGAGGAGGCGTACGGGTTGCCGGGCAGCCCGGCCCCGGTCGCCGGGTCGATCCGGATCACGCTGCCGTTCAGCCCGGTCGGGTCCCCGGTGGTCCGGACGTCCTGGGACCGCAGCGCCCCGCCCTCCGCGGTCGGCGGGGTCGGGTTCGCGCCGCCGGGGTCGCCGCACGGGTTGACCGGGTTGCCGTCCTGGCCCCAGTCGGTCCAGTTGAAGCTGGCCCCGTCGCCGGCGGAGGCGTACAGCGCGCCGTCGGCCCCGAACACCAGATCCCCGACGGAGTGGCTCGGGTACTGCTGGCACCAGTCGGTCACCAGCACCTGCTCGGGACCGCTCATCTGGTTGCCGACCGCCTTCAGCCGGGACAGCCGGCCGGTCACCACGCAGCCGTCCGCGGTCTCCCCTGGCGGGTTCGGGCAGGCGTCGCCCCAGGTGGGCGCGGTGCCGCCGGGCTTGGCGTCGTAGGTGTAGAGCACGTAGACGTACGGGTCGGCCGGGAAGTTCGGGGCGAGCGCCATGCCGAGCAGGCCCCGGTCCCAGGCCGAGTACACCTGGGTAGACAGGTCGGCGAACGTGTCGGGGGTCGGGTCGGTGAGCGAGTCGTACACCTTGATGACGCCGTACTTCTGGGCGACGAAGATCCGCCCGTCCGGCGCGAACTCGACATTGGTGGGCTGGCTCAGGCCGGTGAACACGATCTGCTCGACGAAGCCGCTCGGCAACGTCGCGGCGGTCGCAGGCGGACCCGGGACGAGGGTGGCCGCGACGAGGCCGGCGGCCGTGAGCAGGCGACGGAGCATCATTCCGGCAGCATATGAAGGATGTTCGATATAGAGAGTGTCGGATGCCTGACTGTCGGTGACCGTTCTGGGAGCGCCCGACACGTTTCCGCCGCACGCGGTACCGTGTCAATGTCGACTGAGATGAAGAAGGTGCTGGTGTCATGGCGGAGCCCGTGGGCGGACACGTCCCGTATCCTTATCCGCTGCCCGAACCGGGCCGGTTCACCCGGTTCATGACCCGGATCGTCGAGAAGCCCCCGTGGCTCGCCCCGTTGGCGGCGCTCGCCTGCATCGGCGGCGGCGTGGCCTACACCCTCGCGGTGGACCCGGCGGCCGCCCAGGCCGGCGCGACGCCGAGCTGCGCGATGAAGCTGCTGACCGGCTTCGACTGCCCGGGCTGCGGCGGCACCCGCGCGATGTGGTATGTGCTGCACGGGAACCTGCCCGAGGCGGCCCGCAACCACATCGTGGTCCTGTTCGCGCTGCCGTTCCTGGCCTACATGTTCGTGGCCTGGTCGGCCAACCGGGTGTTCCGGACGAGGATCCCGATGCTGAACATCCAACCCCAGGTCATCGCGATGTTCCTCGTCGCATGGGGCGTGTTCTCGGTCCTGAGGAACCTGCCCTGGGCGCCGTTCACGATGTTCTTCGTCTAGACCGCGACGAGAAAGGGCCCCGGGTGATCACCCGGGGCCCTTTCTCGTGGCTAGGTCACGTCCGTCGGAACAGGATCGTCAGCGTGTCCCTGAGCACCGGATCGGCGGTGGAGAACTGCACCGCCGTCGACCCGTCCGGGCTCTCGATCCCCACGGTCGACGCGCCGCCCTGCTCGCTGGCCCGCGCGTCGAGGTACTGGTAGTTGAACCGGATGTTCCCGTTCGGCGACAGGATCACCTCGAAGTTCAGCCGGTAGGACTTGTACCCGTAGATGTAGACGTTGTTCCAGTCGAGCACGAAGTCGCCGTTCACGGTGGCCGTCCGCAGCGCCGAGGCGGTGTCCATCTTCAGGTCCGTCCAGAACGGGTAGATCCCGTTGTTCGGCGCGGCGCCCGACGGGATCGCGCCCCGGGTGATCACGCTGGACGGCATCGAGGTGAACGACAGCATCCCGTTGGTGTCCACCCAGGCCGTGGAGTAGTTCGCGCCGTAGAACGGGAACGCGAACGGCAGTGTCACCTGCTGCACCGCGTCGTCGCCGGTCAGCGGCGTCACGGTCGTCCCGGGCACGTACGCGCCGGCCGTCGAGTCCACGCAGCTGTACCCGGCGTTGTCGTGCAGCGCCGTCACCGCCACGTTCGCCGTGGTCGTGCCGGACACCGTCACCGAGGCGGTGTGCGGGGTGACGCACCGGCCGAGGCCCTGGGTGACCGTGACCCCGTAGTTGCCGGAGGTCACGTTGTCGAACGAGTAGCCGCCGGTCGCCGAGGTGGTCGTGGTGACCCCGCCGGGGTTCAGCGTCACGGTCGCCCCGGGCAGCGGGCGCCCCGAGCCGTCGATGGTGACCGTGCCCGACAGCCCCTGCTGCGCCGGAGCCCCGGCCGTGAACGTGGCCGTGTACGTGGTCTCCGTCGTCGGCACCGTCGCGACGTGCGTCTGAGCCCCGCCGTCCGACCAGCCGGTGAACGTGTAGGTCACGCCGTTGAGCGTCTGCGGGCTCGGCGCGCTGATCGTGTTGTGCGAGCCGGAGATGACGACCTGGCTGAAGGGGGCGGCCTCCGTGCCGTACACCGTGGACAGTGTCAGGCCGGGCGGGTTGGTCGAGAAGTTCAGCTTCGTGGTCTTCGGTTGCAGGGTCACCGACGTCGTCGAGCTGCGCCCGCCGGAGTCCGTGGCCGTGAGCACCAGCTCCAGGTGCGACGGGAAGTCGTGGTCCGGGGCGTCGAACGCTCCGGAGGCCACCCCGGTGAAGTTCTGCAGCACGTGGGTGTGGCAGCTGGTGTCGGTCACGCAGTGCTGCAACCGCAGCTCCCATTTCAGGGCGCTGGGCGGCAGCGCGCCCTCCTGCGGGCTGTTCGCGTGCCCGGAGAACGTGATGTGGTCGTCGACCTGCCAGGTCAGCGCCGCGTCCGGGGTGTCGATCACCGCGACCGGCGCGCCCACCCCCACGGATATCGGCACCGTGGTGCTGTTGCTGGCCCCGCTGGTGTCGGTCACGGTCAGCTTGGCCGTGAACGACCCGGTGCCGGTGTAGGTGTAGGTCGGCGAGGCGGTGGTCGCGTCGACCGTGCCGTCGTTGGTGAAGTCCCAGGCGTAGGTCAGGGTGTCGCCGACGTCCGGGTCGGAGGAGCCGGTGCCGTTGAACTGCACGGCCAGCGGGGCGGGGCCCGAGGTCGGCGTCGCGGTGGCCGCGGCGGTCGGCGGCTGGTTGCCGGAGAAGTAGCGCACCCGGCGCACCGTGCCGCCGGCGATGTCGGCGTAGTACAGGTCGCCGCCCGGGCCGACGGTCAGGTCGGTCGGGGTGGCCGCTCCGCCGTCGAACAGCTCGATCTTCGTCGGGTCCGGCAGGCCGCCGGCCCCGGGCATCATGGCCCAGATGCAGCTGCGCGCGTAGTCGGCGAAGAACAGGGCTCCGTTGTACCGGCTCGGGTAGTTGCCCATCCCCGCCGTGTAGAACGCCAGCCCGGTCGGCGAGGAGCCGTCGATGGCGCAGTGGTCGTTCGGCACGACGGCGTCGGCGTGGTTGTACGCGAAGTACGGCCGGGTCGTCGAGTTCGGCGTGTTGTACAGGGAGGTGCACAGGTTGAGGCCGGCGCTGGCGTACCCGCTGGTCTTGTGCAGCCCGCCGTTGTCGCCCTCGTAGCAGGGCCAGCCGAAGTTCTGCGGGACGGCGGCCTTCGGGTTGACGACCCGGTTGATCTCCTCCCAGGTGCGCCAGCCCACGTCGCCGACCCAGATCTCGGAGGTGCCGGGGCGGAACGTCAGCCGGTAGGGGTTGCGCAGCCCGTACGCCACGATCCGCTTGGTGTTGGCGTCCTGCCCGCTCGCGTACCACGGGTTGTCGTTGAGCGGCTGGGCCGTGTTCGGGTCGATCCGGATGATCGTGCCGCCCAGCGGGGTGTGGGTGCGGTCCACGGCCCGCACGGACTGGCTGCGCAGCGCGCCGCCCTCGGCGGTCGGTGCCGTCTGCACGCCGCCCACGCCGCCGGGCGGGTCGTCGCACGGGTTCACCGCCGGGTAGCCGGCCTGGCCCCAGTCCGCCCAGGTCGGGCTCGCGCCGTCGCCGCCGGAGACGTACAGCGCGCCGTCCGGGCCGAACTCCACGCTGCCCACCGAGTGGGTGAAGAACTGCTGGCACCAGTCGTTGAGCAGCACCTGCTCGTTGCCGACCATGTGGTTGCCGCTGGCCTGCAGCCGCGACAGCCGGCCGCTGATGACGCAGCCGTCCTGGGTGCCGGGCGGGTTGGGGCAGCCGTCGCCCCAGCGCGGGGCGGTGCCGCCGATCGCGGCGTCGAAGGAGTAGAGCACGTAGACGTACGGGTTGGTCGGGAAGTTCGGCGGCACGGCCAGGCCGAGCAACCCCCGGTCCGTGTAGTCGTGCACGTTCGTCGACAGGTCGGCGAACACGTCGGGGGTGGTGTCGGCGAGGGAGTCGAAGACCTTGATCACGCCGCCCTTCTCCGCGACGAAGATCCGGCCGTCGGGGGAGAAGACGATGTTCGTGGGCTTGTTCAGCCCGCTCAGGACCACTTGTTCCTGAAAACCGGACGGCAGGGTGGCGGCCTGGCCGGGCTCGGCCCCGACGGGCACCCCGATCACGGTAAGTAGTGAACCCACCACAGCGAGAGCTGCGAAAAGGGCACGGCGGCGCATCGACATGGCAAAGAATGTAAGCCCATGACTTGTACCGCCGACAGCCCTGTCGCCTACATGACGACAGGACTGTCCGAACGGTTCTTGAACTCCTGAACGATCAGGCGGCGTTGTGCACCCGGTGCACCTCTATGTCCCCACTCGCAGTCCGGATCTGGAGCGTGAGCTGCGAACCGGTGGGCGGGGTCGCGCTACCCCCGACATTGAGGTCGCTCGTCGTGCGCCCGCTGGCCGTGGACAGGTCCAGCCACACCGCGGTCCCGGCGAGCACCCCGACCTTCACGTCCCCGGAGGCGGTGTTCACCTTGACCATGCCGGACCGGGTGGACGCGATCTCGACGTCCCCGGAGGCCGTGTTGGCCTTCACCGAGCCGCCGACCGGGCCGACCCGGATGTCGCCGCTGGCCGAGCGGGTGGACGCCTCGCCCTGCACGCCGCCGATCGTGATGTCCCCGGACGCGGAGTGCGCGTCGACGCTGCCGCCGACGTCCCCGATGTACAGGTCCCCCGAGGCGGTGTTGGCCTTCAGCGAGCCGCCGACCTGGCCGACCCGGAGCACGCCGCTCGCGGTGCTGACCACGGCGTCGCGGGCGGCCTCGTCCAGGTGCACCTCGCCGGACGCCGAGTTCAGCCGCACCTCGGAGTAGCGGCCCTTCAGTCGGGCGTCGGCGGAGGCCACCTTGACGGTGACGGTGCTGTGCTCCGGGATCCTGGCGGTGACCCGGAGTTTCGCGCTCTTCCAGATGATCCTCAGGCCCTTGCTCTCGGGCGCCTCGACGAGGAGTTCGTCCCCGACGAGCTCGACCCGGGTGTTGGCGGCGGCGTCGCGGGACGCCTCGCTGGAGTCACCCGGCTCGACGGTCACCACGACGGTGTCGCGGGGCTCGGCGGTCACCTCCAGGCTGCCGGCGGGCACCCGGAAGGTGCCGTTGATCGGGCCGGGGGCGGCGAAGTCGTACATGTGTCAGTCCTCCGTGGGGGGTGGTCTAGGCCTGGGCGAAGCCGGTGAGCCGGCGGCCGTAACGGACGTGCGAGGAAGTGAACGGCGGCTCGCCGGGGTTCTGCACGGCGGAGCCGATGGCGCGGACCAGCCAGGAGTTGACCGAGATGCCCTCGGCCTGCGCGGCGCGCTCGACGGCCTGCTTGAGTGGTTCGGGGAGTCGGAGCGTGATCCGGGAGATGTCGCCGGTGTCGGGCTCGCCCGGGGCCGGCGGCGGCATCGGGGGCATCGGCGGCATCGGGGGCACCGGCATCGACTCCGACACCACGATGTCGGCGTCCCGGCCGCGCAGCCGGATCTCGACGCTGGTGTCGGACAGGCGGGTGGTGATCTCCGCGGCGGCGTCGGACAGCGCCTCGAGCAGGGCCAGCCGGGCGGAGGCCTCGAGCGAGCCGGTCAGGAGCTCCGCCGCCCGGGTCACCTCCGGACCGCCGGGCGCGGCGGCCGCGGCGAGATCGCGGCGAAGTGAGTCCAGGTACGGGGTAAGTTCCATGACGTCATCATGACATCAAAACTGCCGTCGCGCAATGTCATCGCTGATGTCACGAGGTCGACGTCGGGCCTCGTCGCGGCCCGAGGTCGCTAAGCTTGCCGCTGAGCTTAGGAGGAGCCTGCTATGCCCGAGATCGTCCCCCCGAAGGTCCAGCTCATCGCGTGGACGCACTTCGAGCCACCGGTCGACGTGCCGTGGGAGACCGACGCCGAGGGCGGCCAGGCGCTGGCCGAGTTCGCCGGCCGGGCCTGCTACCAGTCCTGGTCGAAGCCCAACCCCGCCACCGCCACCAACGCCGGGTACCTGGGACACATCCTCGACGTCGGCCACCTGTCGGTGCTGGAGCACGGCACCGTCTCCTTCTACTTCTCCGGCCTGTCCCGGTCGTGCACCCACGAGCTGATCCGGCACCGGCACTTCTCCTACAGCCAGCTGTCCCAGCGCTACGTGCCCGAGCGCGACGCCGCCATGGTCGAGCCGGCCGTGATCGCCGAGGACCCGGAGCTGCACAAGCTGTTCACGGCGGCGGCGGAGGCCAGCGTGCTGGCGTACCGCGAACTGCTGGAGGGGCTGGAGCGCAAGTTCGCCGACGAGGGCAACGCGACCCTGCGCCGCAAGCAGGCCCGCCAAGCCGCCCGGGCGGTCCTGCCCAACGCCACGGAGACCCGGATCGTCGTGACGGGCAACTACCGGGCCTGGCGGCACTTCGTCGCGATGCGGGCCACCGAGCACGCCGACGTCGAGATCCGCGAGCTGGCCGTCGAGGTGCTCCGCCAACTGCTCGGCAAGGCCCCCAACGTGTTCGCCGACTTCACGATCTCCCGGCTCGCCGACGGCACCGAGGTGGCGTTCAGCCCGCACGAGGCCATGTAACGGGGTCGGCACGCTGTGCGATGACCTGACGAGCCCCGTGGCGTACCGGACCCCCGACCGGCGCGGCACGGGGCTCGATCCCGTCCCGGGGGCCGTCGGGATGTGTCCCGCGACAGCTTGATCGGCGCTCGGGGTTAACGGCGCCGGTCGATCAGCTAGGTTTGTGGCATGACGAAGGTAGCCACCCATCCGTTCGGTCGCCTGATCACGGCGATGGTGACGCCGTTCCTGGCGGACGGCTCCGTGGACCTGCCCGGCGCCCAGCGCCTGGCGACCTACCTGGTGGACGAGCAGCACAACGACGCGCTGGTGATCAACGGCACGACCGGCGAGAGCCCCACCACCTCCGACGTGGAGAAGGCCCGCCTGGTGGAGGCCGTGGTCGAGGCCGTCGGGGACAGGGCGCGGGTCGTCGCCGGGGTCGGCACGTTCAGCACCGCGCACACCGTCGAGCTGGCCCAGTCGGCGGAGAAGGTCGGCGCGCACGGCCTGCTGGTCGTCACGCCCTACTACTCGAAGCCGCCGCAGGCCGGCCTGCTCGGGCACTTCACCGCCGTGGCCGACGCCACCGGCCTGCCCGTGATGCTCTACGACATCCCGGCCCGCGCCGGCGTGCCGATCCAGACCGAGACCATCGTCCGGCTGGCCGAGCACGAGCGGATCGTGGCCGTCAAGGACGCCAAGGGCGACCTGGCCGGGTCCTCCGACGTGCTCCGCCGCACCGGACTGGCCTACTATAGCGGCGAGGACTCGCTGACCCTGCCGCTCCTCGCGGTCGGCGCGGTGGGCATCGTCGGCACGTCGACCCACCTCAGCGGGGTGGGCACGAAGCAGATGATCGAGGCGTTCGAGCGCGGCGACCACGCCGAGGCGCTCCGCCTGCACCAGCAGTTGTTGCCGATCTACACCGGAATTTTCCGTACCCAGGGCACCATCCTGGTCAAGGCGGCCATGAACGCGCGCGGCCTCCCCGGCGGCCCCGTCCGTTCCCCGCTCGTCGACGCCACGAAGGAGGAGCTGGCCACGCTGCGCGCGGACTGCGCCGCAGCCGGCCTTGCCCTATGACATCTGAATCAGGAGAGAAACTGTGACCGAAGCGCACGCGGAGCTGGGCCCGCCGCCCCCGCTCCCCAAGGGAGGGCTGCGGGTCACCCCGTTGGGTGGGCTCGGCGCGATCGGCCGGAACATGACCGTCTTCGAGTTCGACGGCAAACTGCTCATCGTCGACTGCGGCGTGCTGTTCCCCGACGTCGACCAGCCGGGTGTGGACCTGATCCTGCCGGACTTCTCGACGTTGCTCGACCGGCTGGGCGACATCCAGGCCATCGTGCTCACCCACGGTCACGAGGACCACATCGGGGCCGTGCCGTACCTGTTGGCGCACAAGAACGACATCCCGCTCGTCGGCTCGAAGTTCACCCTGGCGCTGGTCGAGGCGAAGCTCGCGGAGCGGCGGATCACGCCGTACACGCTGACCGTCACCGAGGGTGACCAGGAGCGGCTCGGTCCGTTCACGTGCGAGTTCTTCGCCGTGAACCACTCGATCCCCGACGCCCTGGCCGTCGCGATCAAGACGGACGCCGGGGTCGTGCTGCACACCGGCGACTTCAAGATGGACCAGTTGCCGCTCGACGGCCGGATCACCGACCTGGCCGGCATGGCCCGGCTCGGCTCCGAGGGCGTCGACCTGCTGCTGTCGGACTCGACGAACGCCGAGGTTCCGGGCTTCGTCACCCCCGAGCGCCAGATCGGCCCGGTGCTGGACAACATCTTCCGGGACGCCAAGGGCCGGATCATCGTCGCGTCGTTCGCCTCGCACGTGCACCGCGTCCAGCAGGTGCTCGACTCGGCCCAGTCGCACGGCCGGAAGGTGGCCCTGATCGGCCGCTCGATGCTCCGCAACATGGGCATCGCCCGCGACCTGGGCTTCCTCAAGATCCCCCAGGGCCTGCTCGTCACGATGGACGAGATCCGGGAGCTGCGGCCCGACCAGATCGTGCTGATGTCCACCGGTTCGCAGGGCGAGCCGATGAGCGCGCTCGGCCGGATGGCCACCGGCGACCACCGGCACGTCACGATGGAGCCCGGCGACACCGTCGTGCTCGCGTCCTCGCTGGTCCCCGGCAACGAGACCGCCGTGTTCCGGGTGATCAACCAGCTGTCGCGGGCCGGAGCGATCGTCGTGCACAAGGACGTCGCCAAGGTGCACGTCTCCGGGCACGCCCCGGCCGGCGAGCTGCTCTACCTGCTCAACACGGTCAAGCCGACCAACATGATGCCGGTGCACGGCGAGTGGCGGCACCTGCGCGCCCACGCCCGGCTGGCCATCGACAGCGGCATCCCCGCCGACCGGGTCGTGCTCTGCGAGGACGGCGACGTCGTCGACCTGGTCAACGGCCGGGCGAAGGTCGTCGGCCACGTCAAGGCCCGCTACGTCTACGTGGACGGCCTGGCGATCGGCGACGTCGGCGAGAGCCTGCTCACCGAGCGCAAGATGCTCGGCGACGGCGGCTTCATCTCCGCGACGGTCGTGGTCGACTCGGTGACCGGCAAGGTCGTCGGCGGCCCGATGGTGTCGGCGAAGGGCTTCTCCGACGACCCGGCGGCGTTCAACCCGGTGCTGCCGCTGATCACGGAGGCGCTGGACCGGGCGGCGGCCGACGGGATCGGCGACCCGCACCAGCTGCAGCAGATCATGCGTCGGACGGTCGGGCGGTGGGTGAACGACAAGTACCGGCGCCGGCCGATGATCGTTCCCACCGTGGTCGAGGTCTAGACGGCGTTCGGGGTGCGGGCGACCGCACCCCGAAAACGATTTGTCGGGTATCGGTGAGACACAGTGGCCGGCCCGGATGCCAAAAGCGGGGCTCATTGATGATCTACCGTTACCGTGTCACCTATGGCTGGTCGCGCAACTCCGAGCGGTGGCCGCACGTCCTCCTCTACGCGGGCTGCGGCCGGGCGTTCGTCCACCCCTCGTAAGACCGCGGCGAAGGCCGCTCCGCGCAAGGCCGCGCCCGCCAGACAGTCGAGTCCCCTCGCCCCGGTCGGCAAGGCTCTGGGCAGCGCGTGGATGGGCGGTGCGAACGCCGTGGGTTGGATGGCGCGCGGGCTGGGCCGCAGGGCGGCCACCGCCAAGGACCTCGATCCCGAGCACCGCCGCGACGGCGGTGGGCTGCTCCTGCTGGGCCTCGCCCTGGTGCTCGCGGTTGCCGTGTGGTTCGACGCGGCCGGCCCGTTCGGCAAGTGGCTGTCGGACACCGTGCGCTGGTGCGTGGGCGCCGTGTCCGCCGCGCTGCCGGTGCTGCTGGCCTGGGGCGCGATCCGGGTGATGCGCAACGACCCCGACCCGGAGCACCGGGGCCGCGGCCTGGTCGGCTGGGGCGCGTTGATCTCCTCCGTCGCCGGGCTGCTGCACGTGATCGGCGCGCCGGAGACGGTCGCCAAGCAGGCGTACGCGGGCGGCATGCTCGGCAGGGGCTTCGGCGGCCTGCTGGTGGCCGGAGTCACCGGCTGGGTGGCGATCCCGCTGCTCCTGCTGTTCCTGCTGTTCGGGCTGCTGGTCATCACGGCCACCCCGCTGAACCGGATCCCGGAGCGGATCGGCCGGCTGTGGTCGATCGCCCTGGGCCAGGCCCCGGCCGTCGAGTCCTACGACGACGACTCCGAGGAGGAGGACGAGCCAGCGCCGACCCGCCGCCGCCCCGCGCGCCGCCGGCAGGCCGCGCTCGTCGAGCCGGTGTCGGAGTACGAGACGGAGGAGGTGCCCGAGGTCGCGCCGTCGGCCCGCCGGGTGCCGTCGACCCGCAAGGCCCCGGAGCACACCCCGCCGCCCACCCGGGCCGAGCAGCTGGCGCTCACCGGCGTGGAGGGCGACTACAAGCTGCCGCCGCCGGATCTGCTGGGCAAGGGCGAGCCGGCCAAGACGCGTTCGAAGGTCAACGACGACGTGATCGCGTCGCTGACCGGGGTGTTCGACCAGTTCAACGTGGACGCGATGGTCACGGGGTTCACCCGGGGGCCGACGGTGACCCGGTACGAGGTCGAGCTCGGCCCCGGCGTGAAGGTCGAGCGGATCACCCAGCTGTCCCGCAACATCGCGTACGCGGTGAAGAGTCCCGACGTGCGGATCATCAGCCCGATCCCGGGCAAGAGCGCGGTCGGCATCGAGATCCCGAACCTGGACCGGGAGAACGTCTCCCTCGGCGACGTGCTGCGCGCCCGGGCCGCGACGTCCGACCACCACCCGATGGTGGCGGCGCTGGGCAAGGACATCGAGGGCGGGTTCGTCGTGGCGAACCTGGCGAAGATGCCGCACCTGCTCGTCGCCGGCGCCACCGGTGCCGGCAAGTCCAGCTGCATCAACACGCTGCTGGTGTCGATCCTGTCCCGGGCGACCCCCGACGAGGTCCGGCTGCTCCTGATCGACCCCAAGCGGGTCGAGCTGACCCACTACGAGGGCATCCCGCACCTGGTCACGCCGATCGTGACGAACCCTAAGAAGGCGTCCGACGCCCTGCAGTGGGTCGTCAACGAGATGGACATGCGCTACGACGACCTCGCGGCCAACGGGGTCCGGCACATCGACGACTTCAACCGCAACGTGCGCAACGGGAAGATCAAGGCGCCGCCGGGCAGCGAGCGCGTGATGCGGCCGTACCCGTATCTGCTGGTGATCGTCGACGAGCTCGCCGACCTGATGATGGTCGCGCCGCGTGACGTCGAGGACGCGATCGTCCGGATCACCCAGCTCGCCCGGGCCGCCGGCATCCACCTGGTGCTGGCGACCCAGCGGCCGTCCGTGGACGTCGTCACCGGCCTGATCAAGGCGAACGTGCCGTCCCGTCTGGCGTTCGCGACCTCCAGCCTCGCCGACTCGCGGGTCATCCTCGACCAGCCGGGCGCGGAGAAACTGATCGGCCGCGGTGACGCGCTGTTCATGCCGATGGGCGCGAGCAAGCCGATCCGGTTGCAGGGCGCCTGGGTCGACGAGGCCGAGATCGCCGCCGTGGTGAAGTTCTGCAAGGACCAGCGCGACCCGGAGTACCGCGAGGAGGTCGTCGCCGCCCCGGCCGCCAAGAAGAAGCCGGAGGAGGACGTCGGCGACGACCTGGAACTGCTGATCTCCGCGGCCGAGCTGGTGGTGACCAGTCAGTTCGGGTCGACGTCGATGCTCCAGCGCAAGCTGCGGGTCGGGTTCGCCAAGGCGGGCCGGCTGATGGACCTCATGGAGCAGCGGGGCATCGTCGGGGCGTCGGAGGGCTCCAAGGCCCGGGATGTCCTGATCAAACCGGACGAGTTGGACTCGGCGCTGGACGCCATCCGGGCCGAGGGCTGACGCGCGCGGGGGACACTCCACTCGTAACAAATGATGATTTTGAGGGTTTTGGGGTATTAGTGCGGTGCGGTGCCGCACAGCGGTCGGGAACTGTCGGCGGTGCCCGGTAGACTCGCCTGGTGTCTGCGCCCACCACCCCCCAGCGTCGTGTCGCCCTCGTGACCCTCGGCTGCGCCCGCAACGAGGTCGACTCCGAGGAGCTGGCCGGCCGGCTCGCCGCCGGCGGCTGGGAGGTGACCACGGACGGCGAGAAGGCCGACGTGGTCATGGTCAACACCTGCGGATTCGTCGCCTCCGCCAAGCAGGAGTCGATCGACACCCTGCTCGCGGCCAGCGACACCGGCGCGAAGGTCGTCGCCGCCGGCTGCATGGCCGAGCGGTATGGCAACCAGCTCGGCGACGCCCTCCCGGAGGCGTCGGTGCTCAGCTTCGACGACTACCCGGACATCTCCGACAAGCTCGAGTCGCTGCTGCGCGGCGAGGAGCACGAGGCGCACGTCCCGCGCGACCGGCGTTCCCTGCTGCCCCTGACCCCCGTGAAGCGGCAGAACAGCGGCGTGGTCATCCCGGGCCACGCCGTGGTCGACGACGCCACTCCGGCCCACCTGCGCCAGACCCTGCGCCGCCGGCTGGAGGGCGGCCCGGTCGCCTCGCTCAAGCTGGCGTCCGGCTGCGACCGGCGCTGCTCGTTCTGCGCGATCCCGTCGTTCAGGGGCGCGTTCGTCTCCCGGACCCCGGACGAGCTGCTGGCCGAGGCCGAGTGGCTGGCGACCCAGGGCGTCCGCGAGCTGGTCCTGGTCAGCGAGAACTCCTCGTCGTACGGCAAGGACCTCGGCGACCCCCGGCTCCTGGAGAAGCTGCTCCCGCAGCTCGCCGCGATCACCGGCATCGTCCGGGTCCGGGCCAGCTACCTGCAGCCGGCCGAGATGCGGCCCTCGCTCACCGAGGCGATCGCCACCACCCCGGGCGTCGCGCCCTACTTCGACCTGTCCTTCCAGCACTCGGCGGAGCCGGTGCTGCGCCGGATGCGCCGTTTCGGCTCCACCGACCGGTTCCTGGAGCTGATGGCGAGCATCCGGGAGCTGTCGCCGGAGGCCGGCGCGCGGACCAACGTGATCGTCGGCTTCCCGGGCGAGACCCGGGCAGACGTGGCCGAGCTGGAGCGGTTCCTCACCGGGGCCCGGCTCGACGCGGTCGGGGTGTTCTCCTACTCCGACGAGGACGGCACCGAGGCCGCCACCCTGTCGGGCAAGGTCCGCCAGGACACGATCAACCGGCGGTACGCCAAGATCAGCGAGCTGGTCGAGGAGCTCACCGCCCAGCGCGCGGAGGACCGGATCGGCACCACGATCGAGGTTCTCGTGGATCGGATATCCGACGGGGCCGAGCGGGACGCCTCGGGTCGTCCGGTCCGCGAGGTCGAGTCCCGTGCCGCGCACCAGGCCCCCGAGGTGGATGGTTCCACCACCCTTGTGGGTGGAATCGCCGATCAGGTGCGCCCCGGCGACCTGGTTCGGGCTACTGTCACGGCGTGCGGCGGAGTGGATCTGGTGGCGGAGCCGGTCGAGGTCATCGACCCGGCCTCCCGACCATGACACGATCAGGGGTGTCATGATCACTCCTGTGAAGCGGGTACCGATCCGTAACCCGGCCAACGCGCTGACGGTCCTACGGCTGATTCTCGTCCCGGTGTTCGCCGCCTTCGTGATCATCTCGGAGATGACGGACTCCTGGTGGCGCATCGCCGCGTGCATCGTGTTCGGCATCGCCTCGGTGACCGACCTGGCCGACGGCTGGATCGCACGCACCTGGGGGCTGATCACCGCCTTCGGCAAGGTGGCCGACCCGCTCGCCGACAAGGCCCTGACCGGGACGGCCCTGGTTCTGCTCTCGGCGTACGACGTGCTGCCCTGGTGGGTCACGGGCCTGATCCTCGCCCGTGAGCTCGGCGTCACCCTGATGCGCTTCTGGGTGCTCCGGCACGGCGTGATCGCGGCCAGCCGGGGCGGCAAGGTGAAGACGTTGCTGCAGATAGCGGCCATCGCGTGGTACTTGTGGCCGTTCTCCGCCGGGCTCGCCACGGTCGGCCCCTGGCTGATGGGCGCGGCCGTGATCGTGACCCTCGTGACGGGGCTGGACTACGCATTCCGGGCATTCGCGCTGCGGCGGAATACCCGGACCTGAGAAGCGTTGAAGTCGACAACGGTCTGGTATGTACCCGGTTCGCAGTGCGAGCATGTACGGTGACAGCGGTTGGTGAACGTAGCCCTACGGGTGCCAACTGGTATGGGGAAGGAGTGTGGCGATGATCCTGCTGCGTCGTGTGATCGGCGACACGCTGCGTTCGCGGCGGCTTTCCCAGCACCGCACGCTGCGCGAGGTGTCCACCGGAGCGAATGTGAGCCTCGGCTACCTCTCGGAGATCGAGCGGGGCCAGAAAGAGGCGTCCAGCGAGCTGCTGGCCTCGATCTGTGACGCCCTCGACGTGCCGTTGTCCCAGGTTCTCCGCGAGGTCAGCGACACGCTGGCCGTGACAGAGGATCGTCCAGCCGTGCTGCAGGCCGTGGGGGCCCCGACCGGCAAGCCGGTCAAGCAGTCGACAGCGAAGGCGTCGAACCCGATCGAGCGCAGTGTGGCGCACCTCCGGGCGGCCTGAGCGCCAGAATTCGCCGGACGGCGACCGCTTCCTGTGGGAAGGGGTCGCCGTTTCGTCGTGTGGGGGTGTTGTGCCGCGCTGACCGTTGGCGTCGGCGGGGCCGGGTGGTGAGCGCCGGGGGCACCACCCCCGGAGCCGGCATGAGATTGTCGGGGACTCAATGTCTTTGTCGATATTCAGACCGAGATGACCGCGACTCCCCGGAAGGTGCCCCTGGACGCCCAGGAAACGGCGTGCCGGCCACCGCGCACCCCGCCCGGAGTGGTGGGCGGGCGGCGCGGGGACTGGACGTGGGATGCAACACTGGGGCCCCACCCCTCCGGAGGCCCCTGTGTCCTACTCGACGCCCCCTACGTCGCGACGCAACCCGCTGCCGATCATCATCGCGGCCGTGATCGGCGTCGTGGCGATCGTCGTCACCTACATCGTGTTGAAGTCCGGCGGCGACGACGCCCAGCCCGGCGCGCGCAAGCACCGCGACGGCTGCGTGGCTCTCGACGTCAACTCCTCGGTCGAGAAGGCCGGCCTGCTCGGCCAGATCGCGGACGCGTACAACGGCGCGGGCCGCACGGTCGGCGGCAAGTGCGTGGACGTGACGATCAGCTCGACGGCTTCGGGCGCCGCCGCGGAGGCGCTGGCCCGGGGCTGGGACCCGGCCCGGGAGGGCGCGCCGGCCCCGCAGGTGTGGAGCCCGGCGTCGTCGTCCTGGCTCGCCCTGTCCCGGCAGCAGAGCGGCTCCGGGGACAAGGGCGTCGTGGTGCCCACGGGTCCCCAGCCGTCGATCGCGCAGTCCCCGCTGGTGCTGGCGATGCCCAAGCCGATGGCGGAGGCCCTGGGCTGGCCGGGCAAGCAGCTCGGCTGGTCGGACGTGCTGGGGCTGACCTCCGCCGGCTGGGGGAGCGTCGGCCACCCGGAGTGGGGCTCGTTCAAGCTGGGCAAGACCAATCCGCACTTCTCGACCTCGGGCCTGCAGGCCACCATCGGGGTGTACTTCGCGGCCACCGGCCTGTCCAGCGACCTCAGCGAGGCGCAGGTGACCGACCCGAAGGTCCTCGACTACGTGAGCAAGGTCGAGTCCGGGGTCGTGCACTACGGGGACACGTCGCTGACCTTCCTGGCGAACATGGCCGAGGCCGACAAGCAGGGCCGGGGGTTGGCGTACATCTCGGCGGTCGCGATCGAGGAGAAGTCGGTCTTCGACTACAACCAGGGCAACCCGACCGGCGACCCGAAGCTAGTCGGCAAGGGCACGAAGCCCCGGGTGCCGCTGGTCGCGATCTACCCGAAGGAGGGCACGCTGCTCTCCGACAGCCCGTTCGTCACCCTGACCACGGCCAGCGAGGAGCAGAAGGCCGGCGCCGCCGACTTCCTGGCGTTCGTGAAGGAGCCGGCCCAGCAGAAGCGGTTCACGGACCTGGCGTTCCGCTCGTCCGAGGGCAAGGCCGGGTCGGTGATCAGCCAGGACAACGGGATGCTGCCCCAGGCGAAGGTGGGCCTGCTGACCCCGCCGTCCCCGCAGGTGCTCGCCCGGATGGTCTCCGGCTGGGACGCGCTGCGCAAGCGGGCCCAGGTGCTGCTGGTCCTCGACGTGTCCGGCTCGATGGCGGAGACCGCCGCGGGCGGGAAGTCCCGGCTCGAGCTGGCGAAGGACTCGGCGCTGAAGTCACTGGAGCTGTTCAGCCCGGACGACACGGTCGGGCTGTGGACGTTCAGCACGGAGCGGGGCACGGCGACGACGCCGTACACCGAAAGGGTCCCGATCGGGAAGGTCTCCGACGTGAAGGCCCAGCTCCAGGAGCAGATCAGGGCGCTGAGCCCCGAGGGCGGCACGGCGCTGTACGCGACGGCCCGCGCCGCGCAGAAGAAGCTGCTGTCGGTGGCCGACCCGCGCCGGATCAACGCGGTGGTGCTGCTGACGGACGGGAAGAACGAGTACCCGAAGGACGACAACCTGCCCCAGCTCGTCACCGACCTGGACGCCTCGAAGATGGAGGAGTCCGTCCGGGTGTTCACGATCGCGTTCGGCGAGCAGGCCGACCTGTCGGCGCTCCAGTCCATCTCCCGGGCTTCCCGGGCCGCGGCCTACGACGCGCGCGACGCCGCGACGATCGACAAGGTCATGGTCAACGTGATCAGTAACTTCTGATGGCACTCCGCGACCAGCTCACCGACCCCTGGGGCATCCTCGCCGCCGGGCTCGTCGGCGGCCTCGGCGGGGCCGTGACGGCGGCGACCGTGTCGGCGGGGGTCGGCGTCGGGCTGGGCGTGGCCGTGGCCGCCGCCGTGTACGGCGTCCGGGTCGGCCTGGGTGTGGCCTTCGAGCCGAGGGCCACCAGGCCCGCCCAGGTCCCGTTCGAGGTGCGCAAGCTGCCGAGGCCGCCGAAGGGCAGCGTGGCCGCCCGGTGGCTGGACCGGGCCGAGGGCGCGGCGGCCGCGCTGCGCCGGCAGGTCGACGGCGAGCCCGACCCGGTCCTGCGGTCCCAGATCAGCCAGGTCGACGAGGGCGCGGCCAGCGTCCTGACCGATTTGGCGCGTTTCGCCGGGCAGGTCACCCTGCTGGCCGAGACGGCGGCCCGGATCGACGCGGCGGCCCTGCGCGACGAGTACGAGGCGCTGACGTTCGCCGCCCAGACCGGGCCCGCCAGCCTGCGCGAGGAGCGCCAACGGGCCGCCCAGGCGGTCTCGGACCAGATCGACTCCCACCGGCGGCTCACGGAGGCCCAGGAGACCCTTCTGGTGCGGATGCAGGCGGCCGTACTGGGCCTGGAGGGGCTCGTGGTCCGGCTGGCCGAGCTGTCGACGATGCACGCCGCGTCGGATGTGGCTGGGGACACGAGCAGCCGGGTACGCTTGCTGACCGAGGATCTTGACGGGCTCAGATCGGGTCTGGCGGACGCCGAGGCGCTCTCCCGACAGGTGCTCGCCGGCGAGCCTCCTCCCGGAGGATGATGGACGGGCGTCTGAGAATCACCCCGGAGTGGGTGTGACCACCGCACCCGGGCCTGCGACGATAGAGAGACAACCGCACGGCACCCGATGCCGGAGAGAGGACCGCAGCGATGGCTAACCCGTTCGTCAAGGGTTGGAGATACCTCATGGCGCTGTTCGGCGCCAAGATCGACGAGTACGCCGATCCGAAGGTCCAGATCCAGCAGGCGATCGAAGACGCGCAACGCCAGCACCAGGGGCTCGTCCAGCAGGCCGCGGCGGTGATCGGCAACCAGCGTCAGCTGGAGATGAAGCTGTCCCGCACGATGTCGGAGGTCGAGAAGCTCCAGGCGTCGGCGCGGCAGGCGATCGTCCTGGCGGACAAGTCCCGGGCGGCCGGCGACGAGGCCAAGGCGACGGAGTACGAGAACGCGGCGTCGGCTTTCGCGACCCAGCTCGTCTCGCAGGAACAGTCGATGGAAGACCTCAAGGGGATGCACGACGGGGCGATCGCCGCCGCCGCGCAGGCCCGCAAGGCCGTCGAGAACAACGCGATGATGCTCCAGCAGAAGCTCGCCGAGCGCACCAAGCTGCTCAGCCAGCTCGAGCAGGCGAAGATGCAGGAGACCATCGCCCAGTCGTTGGAGTCGATGAGCTCGCTCGCCGCCCCCGGCAACACCCCGTCCCTGGACGAGGTGCGCGAGAAGATCGAGCGGCGTTACGCCAACGCCCACGGCCGCGCGGAGCTCGCCTCCACGTCGGTCGAGGGCCGGATGCTCGAGGTGCAGAAGTCCACGCTGGACATGGCCGGCCAGTCCCGGCTCGACCAGATCCGGGCCTCGATGGCCGGCGACCAGCTCGCCGCCGCGCCGGAGACCCCGGCGGTCACGGGCAACACGGCCGGCGTGACCCGCCTCGACGAGATCCGGGCCTCCATGGCCAAGGACAAGGACTCGTCGGCGGGTTAGTCCCCACAGCACGACCCGAGGCCGCTCACCAGCACAGGTGGGCGGCCTCCGTGCGTGCCCGCCCCGACCGGGCGACCACGGATCAACACCACAACCATTTTTCGGTTACGCGCCGCGTTCCCGACCCGGGTTCCAGCGGCCGACATAGCCCGACGCCGAGGCGGCTCCCCGTTCGCGGCGTCGGGCCCGCACTCGTGACGCGACAGCCTTCCCGCAGTCGCGCGGATCCGGGTCCGGGTCGGGACTCGGCTTCCGTCGGGAGGGTGGGGCGCGATTCGGGTCGGGATCGGTCTCCTGCTCCTCGGGCGGCTCGGGGCACGCGGCGATACGGGCCGGGTGGGGCGCGGCGGTAGGCTTGCGGGCATGACCGGCGACCCGCGAGCCAAGTACTTCCGTCGGCTGCGCCGGTTGCGCCGCTCCGCGCGCAGGTGGAGTGTCCTCGGGGCCATGCTGGGGGCCGCGACGGCCGTCCTGTTGCCCTATGGCGGGATCGGCCTGCCCGACGTGTTCTGGGCCGCCGCCGCCGGCGGTTCGATCGCGCTGGCGTTGTGGCGCTGGTCGGACCTGCGGGCGCTGTCCGCTCAGGAGCCACCGGCGGCGCTGCCCGGCGGCGACCCGCTGAGCAAGGTCGTCGCGATGCTGTCGCGGCACCCCACCGGCAAGGCCGCCATCGACCAGCTCCGCCGACAGCGCAGCAAGGCCCAGCTGCGGGGCACCATCGCCGCGACCGCCGCCGGGCGGCTCGACCGCGCGTCGGCGACCATGACGGGCCTGGCCGGCCGGCTGCGCGGCCCGGTGGAGTCGATCGCGGCGGAGGCGGCGTCCGCCGAGGCGCTGCTGTGGGATGTGGCTGGGCGGACCGCCGGGGTGGACAAGGCCCGGCAGTTCGCGCCGGCGGACACCCACGGGTCGCTCGACGCCGCCCGCGACTCCCTGATCGCCCAGCTGGACGAGGGCGTCACGGCCTATGAGCGGCTGGTGGCGGCGGCTGCCGAGTATGTCGCGGAGGACAGCCGGACCGGACCGCACAGCCCGACGACGAACCTGCGGCTCAACGAGGCGGTGGACCTGCTCCGGGGGCACTCCCTGGGCCTGGCCGAGGCCCGCGACCTCGGCCGCGTCTGAACCGTGGCGCGGGCGCGTGGGCGCGGCGTTGTGGATGCCTGCGTACCGGATGTCCGGGGTTAGTAGTTCTTCCACTCGCCGTTGACGATGTCCACGATGGTGGGGTGGGTCAGGGTCGACGGGGGCATGTCCAGGCGGCGCCGGTCCGCCGGGAACGTGGTCGCCGCTGCCAGGGTGGCCCCGTCGAGGTAGCGGCGCGGCGGGGCGTCCGGGGACAGGGCAGGGGTCGGGGCCTCGCCGGGGGCCGCGAGGAGGTAGCCCCAGTCGCCGAAGGAGGGCACGTCCGCGTGGTACGGGGTCGTGGCCAGGCCAGCCTCGCGGACCGACGCGTCGATGGTCCAGAAGGCGCGCGGGGCGAAGTAGGGCGAGCCGGCCTGGACGACCATCCGGCCGCCGGGGGCCAGGGCGTGCGCCACCAGGCCGTAGAACTCGACGGAGTAGAGCTTCGCGGTGGCGGGGGAGTCCGGGTCGGGCAGGTCCACGATCACGGCGTCGTAGGAGCCGGCCGTGCCGGCCCCGGCGGGCGCGGTGGAGGACGGCCCGGTCGCGGACGGCGTGGGGTGTGGGCGGGGCGGGGTGCGGGCGCCGTCGCGGAGCCACGTGAACGCGTCGGCGTTGACGACCGTGAGCCGGGGATCGGCGAAGGAGTCGTGGTTGAGTTCGCGGAGCAGCGGGTTCGTCCGGGCCAGCCGGATCATGGCCGGGTCCAGTTCGACCAGGGTCGCCGACCGGACGTCCGGGTAGCGGAGCACCTCGCGCAGCGCCAGGCCGTCGCCGCCGCCGATGATCAGCACCCGGCCGTGCGGGCCGGCGAGGACGGGGTGCACGAGGGCCTCGTGGTAGCGGTACTCGTCGACGGAGGCGAACTGCAGGTCACCGTTGAGGTAGAGCCGCACGTCGGCGGCCCCGCCCAGCGCCACGGACCGGGTGACCACGATGTCCTGGTACGGGGTGCGCTCGGCGTGCACGATCGGGTCCTTGTACAGCTGCTGGCGGGCTGTGGTCTCGAAGTCGTCGCTCACGGCGTACCCGAAGGAGAGGATCGCGAAGACCACGACACAGCCGGCGGCGAGCGCGGCGCGGGACCGACCGCTCAGCTCCGCCCGGAACAGGCCGAGCACCAGGGCCAGGCCGCACACCGCGTTGAGCGCCCCGACGACCAGTGCGCCCTGGATCAGGCCGAAGAACGGCAGCAGCAGGAACGGGAACGCCAGGCCGCCGAGCAGCGCGCCCACGTAGTCGGCGGCGAACAGGTCCGACACCGCCTCGCCGGCCTCCTGCCTGCGGATCCGCTGCAACAGCACCATGAGCAGCGGGATCTCCGCGCCGATCAGCAGGCCGAGCAGGAACGCCACCACGATCAGCGCCGGGGTGTACAGGTCCAGCCACGCGAACGCCGCGTACAGCCCGAGGACGCTCAGCCCGCCGCACAGCGCCAGGAGCAGCTCCACGGCCGCGAACGTGGCCGCCGCCCGGCGTTGCAGCGGCTTCACGGCGAACGCGCCCACGCCCATCGCGAACACCATCACGGCGAGCACGACCGAGGCCTGGCCGACGGTGTCGCCGATCAGGTAGGAGCCCAGCGCGACGAGGGCGAGTTCGTAGACGAGGCCGCAGGCGGCGACGACGAAGACAGTGGAGAGCACGAAGGCCCGGGAGAAGCGCTTCACGGCAGGTCGGGCCGTCCGGTCGGTGGGAGCTGCGGGCCGGTGGGGGGCGTTCCGGGGCCGGTGGCGGGCGGCGTGCCGGGGGGTCCCTGCCGGGTGTTCGCGGCGCGGCGCGCCATGGCCGAGGCCATCTGCTCCGCCGCCAGTCTGTCCTCCGTGCGGCGCCGTCGCCGGGCCGGCAGGAGCTGGCCGAACAGGCCGTAGCCGAACACGCCCAGCGCCCCGGCGAGCAGGGTCGCGGCGGCGACGAGCTGGCCGGAGTTCTCCCGGAGGAAGTCCGAGCCGGCGGTGGTCAGCGGCTCGGGGCTCGCCGTGTCCACCGGTCCGCCGGTGGCCGGGACGACCGGCAGGCCGTGCTGGGCCATCAGCAGCGGCATGCCGATCATGGCGGCGGCGGTCGCCTCGGCGGGGGCGTCGATCACCGCGGCGGTGGTCAGGCCGGCGTCCTCCAGCTCCTGCCGGGTGGGCAGGGTCAGCCCGGGACTGCCGGTCAGGGTGTAGGACCCGGAGTCCTCGGATTCGCTGGAGTCGGAGGTCCACACGGCGGTCACCGACAGCCGCACCCACTTCGGGCACGCGGTCGGATCGCCGGTCACCGGCTTGTCGACGCCCAGGTTGGACCCGACCTGCTTCCGGCCGCCGTTGAAGGACAGCTCGTAGCCGTAGCAGACGCCCTGGGCCGCGCGGGCCTTCGCCAGCTCCGCGACCAGGGCCGCGCTGCCCTCCGCGTCGAACTGGGCACCCTGCTCGGAGGGCGTGCTGCCCTCCGGGCCCGAACCGGGCACCAGCAGCACGACGCCGAGGAGCAGGGCCACGCCCGCGAGACCGCCGCCGCAGAGCAGCGCCCGGAGGCCGTGCCGGACGGGCTTGGCCGCCCCGCGCGCGGCCTTGTTCGCCGCCATCCCTAGGAGATCGCGGCGGCGATGATCGCGCCGGAGGTCAGGTGTGCGGCGACGGACACCCAGACCGCCGGGTGCGGCTCCGGGTCGCACAGCAGGTCGCCGAGCTTGCCCGGGGTGGCCAGGTCGAGGATGACGAAGGACACGGCCATCACGATGAGGCCGAGGAGGCCGTACACGCCGGTGTCGACGATGCCCTTGGCGAAGTCGTCGTTGCTGTTCACGATGGCCACCACGACGATCATGCCGACGCCGACCAGGCCGGAGGACAGCAGTAGGGCGGCGTTGCGGTTGCGGTCCACCCAGATCAGGTCGCGGAGCTTGCCGGGGGTGGCGATGTCCACCAGCACGTAGCCGACGGCCATCAGGGCGATGCCGACGCCGCTGTACGCGAGCGTCGCCAGGAGGTCTGTGAGCATGGGAAGTCCCTTCATTTGCCGCTGCCGGGACCGCCACCGCGGCCGGCCTCGCCCTGACCGGTGGTGAATCCCCAGTAGCCGCCGACGTGGGAGTGGTAGCGCCGGTAGGCCCGGTCGGAGTCCTCGACCCGGATCAGGCTGCCCGTGCCGTTGGGGAAGACGGCGACCACGTCGTCGGAGTACCGCAGGTAGTAGCCGCTGGCGTCGGCGAACTCCTCCGCCGGCTTCCACTTGCCCCGGATCATCGCGGCCACGGCGCTGGGGGCCTTCGTCGAACGGTAGGCCTGGGCGCTGTCCAGGTCGTCGGCGGTGGAGCGGCTGAACGACCTGGCCACGTACCCCCGGGGCGAGGCGGAGCCGCCGAACAGGGCGATCCCGCCGAGCAGGGCCCCGACGACGGCGGCGATGCCCGCGACGATGTACCACTTCCTCATCGGGTCACCTTCACCGTCGTGGACGTCACGGCCAGCTCGCCGGTCTGCGGGTAGGAGTGCCAGGTGCGCCAGCGGACGCCGTCGGCGGTGGCGGTGGCGAACAGGGCGGTCAGCGCGTCGGGCGAGCCGGGGAACATGCCGACCAGGGCGCTGCGGGTGGAGCCCAGCTTGGTGCGCAGGTGCCGCAGCCGCCACGGGTCGAGGACCCGGATCTCGGAGCGGAAGCTGTACCCGGCGTCCTCCCACTCGTCCGGCAGCGGCTCGGTCCGGTCGGGCAGGCAGGCCACGGTCTCGATCAGCCGGCCGGCCGGGGTGTCCAGGATCGCCTGGTGCGAGGCGCCGAGCAGCCGCAGCTCGAGCCGGGCGTCGGGCACCTCGAGGTACAGCGTGTCCAGGGCCGGCAGCAGCGGGCCGCCGAGGGTGAAGGACAGGGCGGCGGCGTTGGTGTCCACGTAGGGCACCGGAATCGTCGTGATCATGACCGGGGGAACACCCGCAGCTCGTGCCGGTGCAGCTTCTCGCCCCGGGCGACCTCCCACGTGCCGGACGTGCCGTACCGCTCGAAGGACAGCCGGGCGTCCCCGGCCTTGTAGTCGTGGTAGGCGAGGGTGCCGGCCGGGTCGAGCCCGGTGGTGCCGACGCCGGTGTAGCGGGCCGTGCCGGACTCGTCCGAGGCGTAGCGCCGGCCGTCGAGGTCCACCGTGGCCGGGCCGGGCGTGACGGTCGCGCCCCGCACGTCGGTCCACAGGACGACGATCAGGTCCGGGTCCTCCTCGACGGACAGCCACAGGTCACTGGTCTCGGCGTCGCCGAGCAGGTGTTCCTTCCACGACCAGGAGCCCTCGGTGATGTGCAGGGAGCCGCGCACCACGTACGCGTGGCCGCGGATCTCCACCGTGTCGCCCGGGCCGAGCCGGCGCGGGTCGCCCAGTGCGGCGTCCGCTCCGAGGTCGGCGAGGGGGTCGACGGCCGCCGCCCGGGCCAGGGTCGCGGCGTCGGCTGCCTGGTGCGCACGCGCGGCCCGACGGGCGGCCAGCACCACCACGACCACGACGATCAGTAGCGCGGCGACGACGGCGAGCAGTACTGCGATGACCAGGGAGTTCACCGGGTCTCCTGCTGAATGTGTGAGTGGTGTGGCACGACAACCTACCAGGAGGGGGCGACCGCTACGAGGGCAGCAGAATCCACGCGAGCATGTATCCGCCGGCATTCGTCGCGGTATGGAACAGGAACGGGGCGAGTAAACCCCGGCCCGCGTGTCGCCAAGCGGACAGGAACACGCCGGCGCCCATCGCGGCGAGCATCGCCACCAGCGGGGCGATCACGGTGCCGGACGAGCCGAGCAGGGCGTGCACGGCCTGGTTGTGCTGGGCCAGGTGCAGGGCGGGGAAGAAGTGCCACAGCCCGAACAGCGCGCTCGCGCCGAGCACCGGTTGCCAGCGCCAGGTCTGGCCGTCGGCGCCCATCAGGGCCGGCAGGACCCCTCGGAAGGCCAGCTCCTCGATCAGCACCGTGCCGAACGGGACCCGGACCAGCATCGCCCAGGCCAGACCGCCGACGCCCAGGCCGGCGGCCCGGTTGTCGTGGAAGGCCGCGCGGGTGGCGGGGAGGGCGAGGCCGATCGCGTAGACCGCGACGACGGCGAGGACGCCGATGGTCGCGACGATCACGGTGCGCCTTTTGACGGTGATGCCGAGCCGGGCCGGAGTCAGGCCTACAGCGAGCGCGCCGCCGAGCAGGACCAGGGCCATGGCAGTGTTCCACAGCGGGTACGCCCACGAGGGCAGGGTCATGCTGACCATGACGGCGGTGCCGGCGAGCAGCGCGACACTTCCCGCGAGCGCGGCCTGCAGCCGGGGGCGGGACGGGGATGTGAGGGGCGCCTCTACACGTACAAGAAGGTCCATACTGAGGGGCACACTACCCCGCCGGCCAGGCGAAAGTGAGGTATCAGTGGCGACTGACACCCCCGTGGAACGCAACCGTTACGTCGATTTCCTCCGGGGCTTCAGCCTGATCGTCGTCGTTGTCTGGCATTGGGCGTTCACGATCATCCGGTGGCGGGTGGACGGGCCGCACGCGACGAGCCCGCTGCGCTTCACCACCGGCCTGTGGATCTTCACCTGGCTGCTCCAGGTGATGCCCCTTTTCTTTTACATCGGGGGGTACGTCCACCTGAAGTCCTGGCTCCGCGCCCGGACCAGGGGCGAGGGTCTGGGGGGCTTTGTCTGGAAGCGCGTGAAACAGCTGGCGATCCCGGCCCTGGCGCTGCTGGTCACCTGGGTGGCCCTCGGCTGGGCCCTGGAGGGCGCGTACGGCCTCAAATGGATCATGCAGGCCGTCAAGCTGGTGGTCAGCCCGCTGTGGTTCCTCGCCGTCTACCTGATGCTGATCGTGCTGCTGCCCGTCGCGCTGTGGCTGCACCGCCGGTTCGGGGTGCTGGTCCTGGTCTGGCTCGGCGGCCTGGCGATGTGCATGGACATCCTGCGCTTCCGGTACCACTTCGAGTGGGCCGGCTGGGCCAACCTGGTCATCGTGTGGGGCCTGGCCCACCAGGCGGGATTCTTCTACCGCCAGGTGGTCGACGCCCCGCGCAGGATCGACTGGTCGCTGCTGTGGATCGGGCTGTTCGGCCTGGTCGGCATGGTGTTCTCCGGCCTCTACCCCGGCTCGATGGTCGGGGTTCCCGGCGACAAGTGGTCGAACATGGCCCCGCCGACCTTCGTCATCGTCGCGTTGCTGCTCTTCCAGGTCGGGGTGGTCGAGGTCGCCCGCCCGACGATGGAGGTCCTGCTCGAACGGCGACGCTGGACCTGGTTCACCGAGGTGATGAGCCGCTTCGCCCTGCCGCTGTTCCTGTTCCACACCACCGGCATGGCGATCTCGCGGTTCATCGGCTGGATCTTCGGCCAGGAACTCGACGACCGGGTGCCGCCCGACGCGCTGTGGTGGGCGGCCCGGCCGCTGGCGATCCTCGGCCCGCTGGTGTGCACGCTGCCGGTGATCCTGGTGTTCGGCCGCCGGTGGGTGCGGCGGCCGGCCCCGACGACGGAGCCGGCCCCGGCGGAGACCCTCTAGGACCTACTCGGCGCACAGGCAGAACGGGTGGCCGGCCGGGTCCGCGTAGACCCGCCAGCCCCGGTCCTTCGGCGCGTCCAGCGGGCGCGCGCCCAGCCCGAGCGCCTTCGCCTCGCCGGCGTCGAGGTCCGCGACCGTGAGGTCGAGGTGCGACTGCTGGGGCGAGGACGGGTCCGGCCAGCTCGGGGCCCGGAAGTCGGCGACCTGCTGGAAGCAGAGTTCGACGCCGCCGTCGCTGACCGTGACCCAGTCGTCCCTGGTGGCGGTGACCTTCCAGTCCAGCAGTTCCGCGTAGAACCCGGCGAGGGCCGCGGGGTCGGGACAGTCCAGCACGACCGAACCGAGCTTGATCATCGTATTCCTCCGACACCAGTGTTGAGCGATTACCGGTTACACCATAGTCGGCGAGGCGTCAGCGTGAAACCCTGACACCAAAAACCTCATTTGATTACGAACACTGACTAACCCGGCATCAGCAGCAGTCGGCGCACTCGGCCCCGGCGTCAGCCACCCGTCACGGGCCCAGATCCCAGGAGACGGTTCGCGGTCGCCAGCATCGACGCGTCCGCCGTGAAGCGCAGGACCTCACGGTCCACGTGCAGGACGAGCCGCCCGCCGACGAGCACGACGACCGCCCCCGCCCGCCGCTCCGGTCCCGTCGGATGCGGATGGTCCGGCCAGGGCAGCAGCACGCCGAACGGATTCGCCGGGTCGCACGCCGCGAGCACGACCGCCGACCCGGCCGGCGCGGACCGCAGCGGGACGAGCGCCCCCGGCAGTGCGTACTGCACCGGGCCGGGACCGGCCGGGGCCTCTGGACCGGCCGTGACCTCCGGACCGGCGGAGGTGTGGGGCCTGGCCGCGACGCCCGGGCTCACCCCGAGGCAGGTGACGTGGTGGCCGGGCCGCGCGGTCGGGTGCGCGTCCAGCAGAGCCTGTTCTGAGATCGACGCGGGAGCCAGGACCCCGTAACGGTGCAGCAGCAGGTCGGCCTGTGCCGCGGCCAGCCGGCCGGGGTCGGTCTCGCGGACCGGCCGGTACCACCGCCCCGGTGCGACCGTCCGGCCCCCGCGGCGAACCGGGGCGAGGGTGTCGTTGCTGACGTGCCCGGCCCAGGTCAGGTCCAGGAGCGCGCGCTGGACGGCCGAGGCGAGGCTGTCGGGTCGGGGTGTCGCGGGGAGGTCGTCGGGTTCGGGCGTCGTGACCCGTGCCGCGACCGCCGTCACGAGGGCCGGCAGGAACAGTGCCCGGTCGGCCAGGGCGGCCAGGATCGCCCCGTGCACGGCACCGGGCGGCACCGGGCCGGCCGGGGGCAGGAGAAGCGGGGCGTCCTCCGGCAGGTACAGGGCCACGCGGCCGTCGCCGTGGCCGGCCCACACCAGCTCCCCGGCGAGGCACAGCTCGTCGAGCAGGGCCGGGGTGTAGCCGTCGACGCGGGCGGGGAGCACCCGGCTCTCCAGGTCGGCGACGGGCAGCACGCATCCCTGGAGTCGGCGTACCGCCTCGAGTAGGCCGTCGGTGCCGACCGCGCCGGACCCGACGCCCTGCCAGCCGGGCAGGAACGCCGCGAGTGCCCGCCCGGAAACGGCCCGGCCCGCCGGATCGCGCGGCCCCACCACTCGTCGGTCGCGGCCGGACCCGGGTTGGGTGTCGGGACCCGAACGGGAAGTGAGGCAGGGGACGCCGGGGAGTGTCGTCGTGTCCAGGAGGCGGGCCCGGCCGGCGGTCAGGTCGGCCATCAGGGTGGTGAGGGCTGGCACGTCGAGGAGGGCGAGGCACTCGTCGGTGGCCTCCTGGGTGATCGGGAAGCCCGGGTCGTCGCGGACGGCGGCCCACAGTTCCGCCGCGCGGTGCCGGAGGTGCCCAGCGGGCCGGGGCCGCCCGGGGTCGGGGTCCGGCAGGAGCAGAGCGCGGGCCGCGCACTCGCGGAACCGGTCGGCGAACAGCGCCGACGTGCCGATCGCGTCCGACACGACGGAGGCGATCTCGTCGGGGCGGAACAGGAACAGGTCCCCGGTGGGCCGGGCGTCGACCATGTCGGGCAGGTCGAGTACGACGGTGGTGTCCGTGGCCGTCACCGGGGTGTCCAGGGCGTGGCGGGCCCGGAGACGCGCGGTCAGGGCCAGCGCCCAGGCCGCGTTGACCCGACCGCCCAGGACACTGTGGAGAGTCAGGTGCCAGCCGTCGTCGTCGCGGTGCCGTTCGAGGACGACGGTCCGGTCGTCGGGGACGGGGCCCGCCGCGCGACGTTCGGCCATGTGCGCGGCGAGAACCTCGGTTGCCTGCGAGGTCAGCCCGGACACGGACCGGGCGTTGGTGAAGGTTCTGGTGTAGGCGCCGACCGCTCTGCCGAGTGCCGTGCAACGGGCCTGGGCGGGCTCCGACCACGTCGGAGGGTGGGCGGGGTGGCCGGGTGCGGGGGTGACGAGTACCCGTCTCGGGGTGGTTTCCTCGATTCTCCAGGGGGCCGAGCCCAGCAGGAGGACGTCGCCGGGGGTGGCGGTCGGGTTCTCGTCGAGTTCGCCGATCCGGGTGTCGCCGTGCAGGACGGGGACCGTCGTCCGGTCGCGGCCCGCCCGCACCGCGAGTCGGTGTGCGCCGTGCCGGGCGGTGAGGGTGTCGGCGTCCCTGTCCCAGGTGAGGCGGGCCGGCACGGCCGGGTGCTGGCCGGCGAGGAGGTCCAGGACCGCGTGCAGTGTTCCTGCCGGGAGGCCGGCGAACGGGGCGGCGCGGCGGATCAGGGCCCCGAGGTCCGGGACGGTCCAGTCGTCCATGGCCACCATGGCGGTGACCTGCTGGGCGAGGACGTCGAGGTGGCCCGGTGCTGGCTCGCCGGTCGTCGTGCCGGATCCGAGAAGGTCCACGAGGGCCGTGGCCGCCAGGAGGTCGGCCGGGTCGCGGGGGAGGAGGACGGCCCGGGAACCCAGGCCGAGCCGGTGTGCGGCCCCCTCGACCGTCGGTGGGGTCCCCACCTGCACGACGAGGTCGACCGAGCCGGGGGCGAGGCCGAGTTCCGGGGTGCCGGTGGCGACGAGGATCGCGAGCCGGCCGGCGCGGAGGTCCGCGACGGCCCGGGCGCGCGGCCCGCGGGCCATCGCGCCGTGGTGGGCCCGGGCGGGGTCCCCGGTGGGCAGGGCGCCCACGAGCCTGGGGTCGTTGAGCATGGCGTTCTCGAGCCTGGCGTCCTCGTTGAGGCGGGCTGCCAGGCGTTCGGCCTCCTCGCGGGTCGCGACGAACACGACGGTGGCCATCGAGGCCTCGACGGTGTTCGGGTGGGCGGCCCCGGCCCTGTGGTGGGGTGCCGCGCACGTCGCCGGCGGCCCGGGTCGGGTGAGGTCGCGGATCCGGCCGGCGATGTCGATGACCGGTGCCTCGACCGTCACCTCGGGCCGGTGCCCCGGCGGTGACGCCGGAAGGCCGATCCGGCGGACCGGGGCCGGGAGCAGGACGTCGAGGCGTTCCAGGGACAGGGCCAGATGCGCACCGCGTTTCGTCGCGGACACCGCCCCGGGCGCGGCCCCGGACACCGGACCGGGCGCGGTCCCCGGCCCTGCCAGGACCACGGTCCGCACCGTCGTCAGCCCGACCCGCGCCCGCGACGTGAGCAGCAGGTACAGCGACTCGGGCGTCGTGGCCAGGACGTCGGGCGGCCTGCGGGCGAACACGCGCCGCTCGGCGGTCGGGGTGTCGCCGTCGCGGACCCCGACGGTGTACCCGGCCGCGCCCAGCGGCGCGATCGCCGCGGCCAGGTCGGGCAGGGTGCTGACGTACAGCACCTGACAGCCCTGCCCGGGCCGGGCGAGCACCTCGAGGAGACCGCTGCCCGTCACGCGTCTATTCTGCGGGGCGCGCCGGCCGGAACCCCCGCGGCTACAGCGAAGCCGTGGCGAGTTTCGCGCTGAAGCCCAGGAACAACACCCCAGCCCCGGTGGCGAGCACCGCCGACAACCGCCGCCGACGCCGGAACTGCGCCGCCAGCAGCACGCCCCCGAAGATCAGCGTGCTCAGGTACGCCAGGCTGAACACCTGCACGATCGCGCCGAGCACCGCGAAGGACAGCGCCGGGTGCGCGTAGCCCGGGTCGACGAACTGGATGAAGAAGGACACGAAGAACAGGATCGCCTTCGGGTTCAGCAGGCTGACGGTGAGCGCCCGGCGGAACGGTCGGGGCGTCTCCTCAACGACCTCCGCGACGGGTTCGGAGGCCGGCGCGCGCCAGGACCGCACCGCGCCCCACGCCATCTTCAGCCCCATGAAGGCGAGGTAGGCCGCTCCGGCGTACTTCACCGCCAGGAACGCCGGCGGGTATGCCCGCAGCAGCGACGCCACCCCGGCCGCCGACAGCACCATGAGCACGGTGTCGCCGACGAAGACGCCGGCCGCGCCCCGGTACCCGGCGCGCACGCCGTGCCGGGCCGCCGTGGCCAGGACGTAGAGCGAGTTGGGGCCGGGGAGCAGCACGATCAGGAAAGCGCCGAGGACGTACGTCCACAGGTCGGTCACACCGAACATGTCAGCCCTCCAAGCGGGTCCGCGCCTCGGGCCACTCGTCGGCCGTCATGCCGTACCAGTATGTGTCGCGCAGCGTGCCGTCCGGCCGGACCCGATGGTGACGGATGACACCTTCGAGCTTCGCGCCGAGGCGTTCGATGGCCTGTTGGGACCGGTTGTTCCGGTTGTCCGTGTGCCAGGTGACCTTGAGCGCGCCGAGGTCGTCGAAGGCGCGCCGCAGCATCAGCAGCTTGGATTCGGTGTTGAAGCCGCGCCGCCACCAGGGCTTGCCCAGCCAGGTGTACCCGATCGCGACGCTCCGGTTGCGCGGGTCGACCTGGTAGTAGGACGTGGTGCCGATGGCGCGGCCGGTGGCGGTGTCGATCTGGGCCCACGCGACTCGTTCCTGGTCGGCGACGGCCCCGGCGATGAGGTCGGCCATCTCCTCGACGGTGCGCGGCTGGGTGGCGTACAGCCACGGCCACACCTCGGGGTCGGCCCCGGCCTCGAAGAGGTCCTGCGCGTGCCCGACGTGCAGGGCTTCCAGGCGAAGTCGCTCACCGGTCATCGTGGCGGCGTGGTGCCAGGGCGTGGCCGCGAGGTACGCGGGCGGTTCCTCGCCGGTCTCCGACACCGGGGCGAGCCGGGTGGTGACGATGGGGACGACGCCGGACCAGTACGGCAGGTCGGCGTCCTCGGGCTCGTTCACCGGGCCGCCGGCGCGGACCTTGACCGTTGCCTCGGCCAGGTCGAGGGCGATCAGGGTGGTCTGGGCCAGCTCCTTCGGGTTCGGCGGCCGGGAGTCGGCGGCCCGGCCGGGGGCGACCTTCTCCATGAACGCGGCGAACGCGACGTCCCGCTCGACCGGGTCGGTGACGACCTCCGCGACGCCGTGCACGACGACGGACCGGTAGTTGGCTGAGTGGTTGAACTGGTTCTTGGCCAGCACGAGCCCGTCGACGATGGTCACCGACAGGCACAGCCGCAGCTCCCGGTCCCGGGCCTCCAGCCCGAACCGGCCGCCGGTCGAGCCGTGCACGTAGACCCGCTCGCCGACCCGGACGTGGAACATGGGCAGCACTCGGGGCTCGCCGTCGACGACGAGGGCGAGGTGGGCGACGTCCGCCTCGTCGAGGGTGCGGTGCAGGACGGCGCGGTCGTCGGTGAACCTGATCGACTTGCGCAGGGGGAGGGTCCGACTCATGGCACGACCTTTGTTCTAGTACAATCCTTTAACTGTGCCAGTACATTATCAGTTCAGCGGGGACAGTGCCGTCTCCATCGCGGCCAGCGTCGAGGCCGGCATCCGCACGGGTGCCCTGCCGGTGGGCGCGCCACTGCCACCGATCCGGGGGCTCGCGGCCGAGCTCGGGGTGAGCCCGGCGACGGTTTCCTCGGCGTACGCGGCGCTCCGGCAGCGCGGGGTCGTGGAGACCGCCGGGCGGAACGGGACCAGGGTCCGGGACCGGCCGGCGGTGGGCGGGCGGGCCGGGCAGGTGCTCCCGGTACCCGAGAATGTGGTCGATCTTTCCTCCGGGGCCCCGAACCTGGACCTGCTGCCCCGGCTCGGCCCGGTCCTGGCCAGAATCGCGCCGGCCCCGGTCAGCTACCGCGACGCCGGCGTGCTGCCCGAGCTGGCGGCCGCCGCCAGCGACCGGCTGGCCCTCGACGGGATCGCCGCCGAGGAGATCGTGGTGACCAGCGGCGCGCTCGACGCGATCGAACGCCTGCTCGTCGCCCACCTCAGCCCTGGCGACGCCGTCGGCGTGGAGGACCCGGGTTGGGCCAACCTGCTCGACCTCGCCGCCGCGATGGGCCTGCGGATCGTGCCGGTGCCGGTCGACGAGGCCGGGCCGACCCTCGACGGGCTGGCCGCGGCGCTCGCCGCCGGAGTGCGCGCGCTTGTGGTCACCTCCCGCGCGCACAACCCAACCGGCGCGGCCCTGACCCCGGAACGCTCGGCGGCGCTGCGGGTGCTGCTCGCCGCGCACGCCGACGTGCTGGTCATCGAGGACGACCACTGTGGCGACCTGGACGACGTGCCGCTGCACGCCCTCGCCGGGGTCACCCCGGCCTGGGCGTACATCCGCTCCGTGTCCAAGGCCTACGGCCCCGACCTGCGGCTCGCCGTCGTCGCCGGGGACGCCGCGACCCTCGGCCGGGTGTCCGGCCGGCTCCGGCTCGGCGCGGGCTGGGTGTCCACGGTCCTGCAGCACGCGGTCCTGGAGCTGTGGGGCTCCGGTCCGGCCGCCGTGGCGGTGCGCGAGGCCAGCGCCGTCTACCGCGCGCGCCGCGCCCAGCTCCTGACCGCCCTGTCCCACCGCGGCCTCGACGGGTACGGCCGCAGCGGCATCAACGTCTGGCTGCCCGTCCCCGACGAGACGACAGCGGTCGCGCGCCTGCGGGACGCCGGCTGGGCGGTGGCGGCCGGGGCCGCGTACCGGCAGCTGAGCCCGCCGGCGGTCCGGATCACGATCAGTGGCCTCGCCGACGCGCAGGTCGCCCCACTGGCTGACGCCATCTTGACGGCCGTCACGCCCACGTCAGGGAGGCGCAGTGTCTGATCCTGGCCGTGCGAGGATCGCAGACGTGAACACCGCTCGGGTCCAGCGCCGCACCCTCCGCCTACTCATGATCACGAACGTGATCGGGGGCGTGGGGGTCGCCATCGGCATCGCCGTGGGCGCCCTGCTCACCGCGCGGCTCACCGGCGGCCCCGGCCTGTCCGGCCTCGCCCAGAGCGGGGCCGTCGTCGGCGGCGCGCTGCTGGCCATCCCGATGACCCGGCTGATGAACCGCGCCGGCCGCCGCCCGGGGCTTCTGCTGGGCTACTCCGTCGGCACCCTCGGAGCCCTCCTCGTCGTCGCCGCGGCAGTACTGGAGTCCGGACCGCTGGCGTTCCTCGGCATGTTCTGCTTCGGCGGGAGCACGGCGGCCAACCTGCAGGCCCGGTACGCCGCCGTCGACCTCGCCGACCCGGCCCGGCGGGGCTGGCAGCTGTCCATCGTGGTCTGGGCCACGACGATCGGGTCGGTGGCGGGGCCGAACCTGTCCCGCCCGGCGGACGCGCTGCTCCGCAGGTACTGGGTGGACCTGCCGGAACTGGCGGGGCCGTTCGTGTTCAGCGCGATGGCGTTCCTGCTGGCCGGGGTGTTGATCTGGGCATTGCTGCGGCCGGATCCGCTGCTGGTGGCGCGGGAGTTGGCGGCGCCGGCGCTGGCCGGGGTGGGCTCTGCGCCGGGCTCGGGCGGGTCCGGCGTGGCTCCGGCTGTCTTCGGTGGTGCGCCGCCCGGGCCGCGCGCCGCCCCGGCCTCCGGCGGTTCCGCCCCGGCTGATGGCGAGGAGGCTCCGGGCCTCGGCGCGGCCTCCTCCGGAACCGCCCTGGCCGACGACTTCGCCCCGGTGGCCGACCGGGCACCCGCCGTCGAGCGCCGGTTCGGAATGCGGGCGGCGTTCCGTCTGGTCACAGCCATCCCCGCCGCCCGCCTCGGCCTCGCGGCCACCGCCGTCGGCCACCTCGTCATGGTCGGCGTGATGTCCATGACCCCCATCTACATCGGCCAGACCCCCGGCATCGACCACGGCGACGTCCTGAGCATCGTCGGCATCGTGCTCAGCCTGCACATCGCCGGGATGTACGCCCTGAGTCCCCTCGTCGGCCTCGCCACCGACCGGTTCGGCCGCCGCCCCGTCATCCTCACCGGCCTCGGCCTGCTCCTGGCAGCGTGCGCGATCGCCGGCACGGCCGACCACGGCACCCCCCAGCTCGCCGCCGGCCTGTTCACCCTGGGCCTGGGCTGGTCGTGCACGATGATCGGCGGCTCGACGCTGCTCGTGGAGTCCGTCCCCGTCGCCCGCCGCCCTGCGGCCCAGGGCCTGTCGGACCTCGTGATGGGCCTGTCCGGCGCCGGTGCCGGTGCGCTCGGCGGCGTGGTGGTCCAGATCGCCGGCTACCCGGTACTGGCGGTGCTGGCCGCCGCGTGCGCCGTGCCGGTACTCGCCCTGGCGTTGCGGGTCCGCCCCGCTGTTAGGGTCGGTGCGTGAGACAGACCGACTTCTGGCAGCGGCTGGAGCAGGTGTTCGGCGCGACGTACGCCGAGAGCGTCGCCGCCGACCAGAACATCACCCAGCTCGACGGGCTGACCATCCGCGAGGCGCTGGCCAGGGGCGTGGCCACGGTCACCGTCTGGCGGGCCGTGTGCGCGGCGTATCCGGACCGGGTACCGGCGAAACTTCGCTGATCTTGTGCCACTTTTCTGGGGCTTTTGTTAGCTTTTGCAGGGGTTGGCGGAAGCAATCTCCGTGTCGCGACTTGAATAGAACACGTGTTCGGCTAATGTGCTTACTCGTGGCAGGCGGGTCGGGGGAAGAAATGTCAGACCCGCCGCCTACGGTGTCAGCGTGAACAAGCGAGCGACCGCGAAGACGGCGACTACAGGGGTGACGGCGATGGCAGCAGGTCCGGACCGTGAGAAGGCGCTCGATCTGGCCCTCGCGCAGATCGACAAGCAGTTCGGCAAGGGCTCGGTGATGCGACTGGGCGACAGGACGGCGCAGCCCATCGCGGTGATCCCGACCGGTTCCATCGCCCTGGACATCGCCCTGGGCATCGGCGGCATCCCGCGCGGTCGCGTGGTGGAGATCTACGGTCCGGAGTCCTCCGGTAAGACCACCCTCACCCTGCACCTGATCGCCAACGCGCAGGCCAACGGCGGCATCGCGGCGTTCATCGACGCGGAGCACGCCCTCGACCCGGAGTACGCGAAGGCGCTCGGCGTCGACACCGACGCCCTGCTCGTCTCGCAGCCCGACACCGGTGAGCAGGCGCTCGAGATCACCGACATGCTGATCCGCTCCGGCGCGATCGATCTGATCGTCATCGACTCCGTCGCGGCCCTCGTGCCCCGCGCCGAGATCGAGGGCGAGATGGGCGACAGCCACGTCGGCCTCCAGGCCCGCCTGATGAGCCAGGCCCTCCGGAAGATCACCGGCGCCCTGAGCAACTCCGGCACCACGGCCATCTTCATCAACCAGCTCCGCGAGAAGATCGGCGTCATGTTCGGCTCGCCGGAGACCACGACCGGTGGTAAGGCGCTGAAGTTCTACGCCTCCGTCCGCCTCGACATCCGCCGGATCGAGAGCCTCAAGGACGGCACCGACGTCGTCGGCAACCGGACCAGGGTCAAGGTCGTCAAGAACAAGGTGGCCTCACCCTTCAAGCAGGCCGAGTTCGACATCATGTACGGCAAGGGGATCAGCCGCGAAGGCTCCCTCATCGACGTCGGTGTCGAGCAGAGCATCATCCGCAAGTCCGGCGCGTGGTACACGTACGACGGCGACCAGCTCGGCCAGGGCAAGGAGAACGCGCGGAACTTCCTCCGCGAGAACCCGGACGTGGCCGCCGAGATCGAGAAGAAGATCAAGGAGAAGCTGGGCGTCGGGGCGGTCCTCGACGCCGACGCCGTCACGGCCCCGCCGGTCGACTTCTGACCGTGTCCCGGCCCGACGATCCTCCCGCGTCCAGCTCGCGGCCCGCGCGGCGTCCGGGATCTGAGTCGTTCTCCGACGGTGACGGGCGCGTCCTCGATGAGGGTGCGCCCGCGCCGTCCGACTCCGCTGCTCGCGGCACCCCCGCACCGCCTCCGGTGGGTGCGGGCTGGTGGGAGCGCGATGTGGTCGACGACGGTCCGGATCCGTGGCCGGGCCTCCAGGTTTCCGTGCCGGCCGGTCACGCGCGACCGGAGTCTCCTTGGCTGGCTGGCGATGAGGGTCGTTCCGACCGGGCCGGTGGGGAGGGTTCCCCTGCCCGCGTTCCTGGCCGTGCTGGTGGCGAGGGTGCTCCGGGGGCTGTCCCTGAAGGTGCTGGTGGAGCGGGTTTCGTAAGCCCTGTTTCTGACGGTGGTGCTGGCGGGGAAGGTTCCGCGAGGCTTGTTCCTGGCGGTGCCGGTGAGGCGAGTTCCGAAAGTCTCTCCACCGGACGACCGGTCCCACCGCTCGATGGCCTCCGACTCATGCGCGCCGCGGACCTGCCGTCCCCCGCCACCGAGGCGCCCCCCGGCCCCGACGGCATCAGCCGGGGGACCGGTCGGGTCCTGCCCTGGTCCGACCAGCCTCTGGAGGACGACGGCCGCGCCTCCCGACGCCGTTCGACCCGCGCAGCCAGAGCCTCGGCCCCACCGCCGGGGCGCGACACCGCACAGGTCGCCCCCGCCGAGGGCCCGGCCGATCCTGACGATCCGTCCGCCCGGATCGGGCGACCGTTCGGGGACGGTGCCCGGTCCTCGTTCGGCGACCGACGGGGCGGCCTGTCCCGGGGCGGTGGGTTGGGTGCCAAGAAGCGGGCGAAGGGACAGACCGGGGGAGCGGTCGACAGCCCCCGGGTGACCTCGTCCGGTCCGTGGCAGACATTCGGCAGCCGCGCTGACGCGTCCGATCCCGACGACGTTCCTGGGCATCCGGACGCGGACAGTGGAGCGGGCCCGGCATCGGCGGCCTCCGATTGGCACCCCGCCTACCACGGCCACCAGGAGTCGCCGTCGTTCGACTCGGCCGACGCCTCAACGCGGCCCCGCATCGGACGTCCAGCCCACGACCCCGGCGATCCGCGAGCCCGTGAAGCCCGGGCCGGCGACCCCCGAACCGGCGACCCCCGAACCAGAGAGCCCAGGATCTGGGGATCCAGCACGAGGGAACCCGAGGAGCCCAAGCCCAGGAAACCCAGAGAGCCCAAGCCCAGGGAGTCCCGCCCCCGCGACCCCCGCCCCCGCAAAACCCCCGAGGAACGCGCCCAAGCCGCCCTCGACCGCGCCGAAGCCGCCCGCCTGGAGATCGCCAAGAACCCGGAACAGGCCGCCCGCGCCATCTGCCTGCGGCTGCTCAACGACCGCCCCCGGACCCGTTCGGAACTGGCGGCGGCCCTCGCCAAGCGCGGTGTCCCCGACGACGCCGCGGCAGCGGTGCTCGACCGGTACGACGAGGTCGGCCTCATCGATGACGCCGCCTTCGCGAGGGAGTGGGTGAGTACCCGTCATCGCGGGCGTGGCCTGGCCCGGCGGGCGTTGGGGCAGGAGCTTCGCCGCAAGGGAGTCGATTCGGACACCATCGGCGAGGCGTTGGAGGAGTTGGACCCGGAGACGGAGGAGGCGACGGCGCGGGAGTTCGTGGCCCGCAGGTTGCGGTCGGTCACCGGGTCGTCGGAGGCGGTGCTGCGCAAGGTGGTGGGCGCGCTGGCCCGGAAAGGCTATCCGCCGGGGTTGGCGTTCCGGGTGGTCAAGGAGGCCCTTGAGCAGGCTGGACAGGAAGCGGACTTTGACCCGGACGCGATGGAGGACAGCCATCTCGGGGACATCTGACCTCTTGGGGCTGAACACAACATGGATGTGGCCCACTCCGGCGTTCAAAACGGGTCCGATCATGGTTTCTTGACCGGAGTAGCCATTTCGACCTAGCCTCGGCAGTAACAACGAGAAGAACGTCCGAGTACTGCGGGTTATCCGCGCCATAGAGAACGCCCCACACACCCACAAGTCCAGGGTCGCCCCACCGCGAACCTCAAGCCTTGGCGTGGCACGATCAGCGTGCGGCGCCCGTCATTCGTGCTGCCCCGCGCAGTCCGGTCCGGCGGGTCACATGGCGTGCCCGGACCTTCTCGACCCAGCGACTGCGCCGGATCCGGTGTGCACGGGAGGATGAGGCCATGACGACCGTCGGGGTAGTGGTGGGGGCGGTCGCCGCCCTGGCCCTGATCGTCGTGGTCGGCCTGATGCTCGTGGCCCGGATGGTGCGCAACCTGGCCCCCGGAGCCGCTCGCGGGTCCCACGCCGGCGCGGATGTCGAGGCCGAGCAGGCCCGCGCCGTGCTGGAGGCCGAGACCACGGAGGCCCGTGCCGCGGCCCGGCGGCTGGTCGAGGCGGCCAAGGTGGAGGCTAACGAGGTCGCCACCCGGCTGCGGTCCCGGGCCGAGGAGGAAGCCGCGCGGGTCGCCGCGGACGCCGAGCGGGCGGCCGAGCGGGCCCGGCTCGACGCCGAACGGGTGGCGGAGCGGGCCCGGCAGGAGTCGGAGACCGCGGTGGAGAAGGCCCGCCGCGAGTCCGAGAGCGTGGTGGAGAAGGCCCGCCTGGAGGCCGAGCGGATGGTGGCCCAGGCCCAGGCGCTCGCAGAGCAGGCGGCCGGCGATGTAGCCGCCCGGGCCCGGCGGGAGGCCGAGCAGGCCGTCGAGGGGCGCACGACGCAGCTCAACGAGCGGCTGGCGGACGTGGAGCAGCGGCTCAACCGGCTGGACGAGCGTGAGCGCCGGCTCGGCGAGGAGGCGGAGCGGCTCGCGGCCAGGGACCGGCGGATCGCCGTAGCGGAGGCCGACCTGGAGGCCAGGGAGTCCGAGGTCGGGGCTCAGGAGGTCGCGCTGGCCGAGGCCGACGAGGAGCGTCGCCGGGAGTTGTCCCGGATCGCCGGTCTGACGGCGGAGGCGGCGAAGACGGAGCTCGTCGGGGTGATCGAGGTGCAGGCCAAGCGTGAGGCGGCCGTGCTGATCCGCGACATCGAGTCCGACGCGCGCAACACGGCGGAGCAGCGGGCCCGGCACATCGTGGTCGAGGCGATCCAGCGGGTGGCCAGCGAGCAGACGGCCGAGAGCGTCGTGAGCGTGCTGCACCTGCCCAGTGACGAGATGAAGGGCCGGATCATCGGCCGGGAGGGCCGCAACATCCGGGCGTTCGAGTCGGTGACCGGGGTCAACCTGATCATCGACGACACCCCGGAGGCGGTGCTGCTGTCGTGCTTCGACCCGGTGCGCCGCGAGATCGGCCGGGTCACCCTGGAGAAGCTGGTGCTGGACGGCCGGATCCACCCGCACCGGATCGAGGAGGTCCACGACCTGGCGCGGTACGAGGTGGAGAAGCTCTGCCAGCGGGCCGCCGAGGACGCCCTGGTCGAGGTCGGGATCACCAATATCCACCCGGAACTGGTGGAGCTGCTGGGCCGGCTGCGCTACCGCACCTCCTACGGCCAGAACGTGCTCAAGCACCTGGTCGAGACCGCGCACATCGCCGGTCTGATGGCTGCGGAGCTGGGCCTGCGCCCCGAGTTGATCAAGCGGGGCGCGTTCCTGCACGACATCGGCAAGGCGCTCACCCACGAGGTCGAGGGCAGCCACGCGCTGATCGGCGCGGACCTGGCCCGGCGGTTCGGGGAGTCCGAGGAGGTCGTGCACGCGATCGAGGCGCACCACAACGAGGTGCAGCCGCAGACGATCGAGGCGGTGCTGACCCAGGCGTCGGACTCGTGCTCGGGTGGCCGGCCGGGCGCCCGCCGCGAGAGCCTCGAGGTGTACGTCAAGCGCCTCGAGCGGATCGAGGAGATCGCCAGCAGCCAGCTGGGCGTGGAGCGGGTGTTCGCGATGCAGGCCGGCCGCGAGATCCGGGTGATGGTCCGCCCCGACGACGTCGACGACATCGGCGCGGCGGTGCTGGCCCGCGACGTGGCCAAGCAGATCGAGGACGAGCTGACCTACCCGGGCCAGATCCGGGTCACCGTCGTCCGCGAGTCCCGGGTCAGTGAGATAGCCCGATAAATCAGACGGCTACGAGTGGTCCCCGACCCGGCAGCCTCGGCACATCGGCAGCGTGCCGGGGCCTGATCCGGCAGCGCCGGTGGCCTGACCTCACCGTCCGGCGTGGAACCGCGCCGCTCCCGGGTGCAACGGCACCGGGGCCGTCGACCCGGCCGTCGACCGGTCGATGTTCCCGGCCTCCGGGTGCACCTTCGTCAGGTCCTTCTGCCGATCGAACAGCAGCTTGGTCAGGTCGTGGGCGAGGGCCTCCGGCATCGTGTCGCGGACCACGAGCAGGTTCGGCACCCCGATGGTGGCCACGTCCGCCGGCAGGTTGTAGGCGCCCCGGGGGATGGTCGTCCCGGTGTACGCGTCCCCGTACTGCGCGGTGAGCTTGGCGAGCACCCCGTTCGGGGACAGGAACTCCGCCTTCCCCGGCGCGGACGTCAACAGCTCGGTGATGCCGCTGGCCGGCAGCCCGCTCGAGTACACCATCGCGTCGGTCGTGCCGGCGAGCATGCCCTTGACGGTCTGCGGCAGGGACAGCGCCTGCGCCGTGAACTCGTCGGGGCCGATCCCGGCGGCGGCCAGCAGCCGCAGGGCGATCACCTCGGTGCCGGACCGGGGACTGCCGGTCGAGATCCGTTTGCCGCGCATGTCCGCGAGGCTGTGCACGCCGCTGCCGACCCGCGCGATGACCTGGGTGTAGTTGAGGTACAGCTTCGCCAGCGCCCGGATCGGCTGCGGTTTGCCCTCGAAGGGTCCCTTGCCGGTGGCCGCGTCGCCGGCCGTGTCGGCGAGCGTGAACGCCAGGTCGGAGTCGCCCCGCACGACGCGCCCGATGTTCTCCACGGACGCGCCGGTGGGCTCCGCCGTCGCCTCGTACCCGGGCACGTACTGGCTGATCAGGTCGGCCAGGCCGCCGCCCAGCTGGTAGTACACCCCGGTGGTGTTGCCGGTGGCGAGGAAGAGCTGGTGGCTGCGTCGGGTGGGCGCGGAGCCGGGTCCGGCGCACCCGGCCAACGCCAACGCACCGAGGAGAACTCCCCGGCGGCCGATCACCGGCGGCCCCCGGTCGCGGCGGTCACGCCCCGACCCGCGGGTGCGCGGCGGTCACGAGCGAACCTCGGGGGCCAGCGCCGTGGCCACCCGCTGCACGAGCATCGCGGTCTCGTAGCCGATCTGGCCGAGGTCGCAGCCGGGCGCGGCGAGGACGGCGATGTGCGCCTTGTCCCCGATGGCCATCAGCAGCAGCACTCCGCCGTCCATGTCGACGACGAACTGCCGGACCCGGCCGGCGGACAGGAACCGGGCCGCGCCGAGGGTGAGGCTGGTCAGCCCGCTGGTGACGGCGGCCAACTGGTCGGTCTGGTCGGTGGGCAGGCCGGCGGAGGTGGCCAGCGCGAGCCCGTCTACGGAGACCACGAGCACGTGCGCGATGTCCGGCACCCGTTCGGCGAAGATGGTCAGCAGCCAGTCGAGGTTCTGGCGATCAGTCAAGGTCGGCTCTTCCTGGGTGAGGGGACAGGTGGCCTGCCGCGGCGCTGATGCCGATGGCCAGGCTGGACAGCCGGGAGCGGATCTCCTCGGGATCGATGGCGGCGTGGTCGGGTTCGGGTGGGCGGAGGAAGGCTCGGGCGACGGGACCGGACGGGGCCGTCCTGGGCCGCAGGCCCGTGACCGGCGCGAGCAGGCCGTTGGGCACCCGGACCAGTGCGGCGGTTCCGTTACCGGTGTGGCTGCGCAGCGTAACCTCGATGCCCTGGCGGGCCGCGAGCCGGGCCACCACGAGCAGGCCCATGGTGCCGGCGAGGGCCGCGGTGAGGGCCGCCGGTTGGGCGAGCCGGGCGTTGACCTCGACCAGGGAGTTGTCGGCCATGCCGATGCCCTGGTCGTAGATGGTGATGTCCACGCCGTCGATGGACTGCCGGGCCGTGACCGACACCCGGCTGTCGGGCGGGGAGAAGGTCGCGGCGTTCTCCAGCAGCTCGGCGAGGAGGTGCACGAGGTCGGCGACGGCGGCGCCGACGATGGCCAGCCCGGCCAGGTCGGACGTGTCCACCCTCGGGTACTCCTCGATCTCCGCCGCGGCGGCCCGCACCACGTCCTCCAGCAGCTCGACCTGGGAGAACCGCCGCCCGGGCTCCCCGCCGGCGAGCAGCAGCAGGTTCTCCTCGTTGCGGCGCATCCTGGCGGCCAGGTGGTCGAGGGCGAAGAGCTGGGCGAGGGTGTCGGGGTCCGACTCGGTGCGTTCGAGGTCGTCGAGGAGCTGGAGCTGCCGGTTGATCAGGGCCTGGCCGCGCCGGGACAGTGCGACGAGGGTGGCGGCGACGTCGATGCGCAGCAGCGCCTGGTCGGCCGCCAGCCGCAGGGCCTGGCGGTGCAGGGTGCCGAACGCGCCGCCGACCTGCCCGATCTCGTCGTCGAACCCGGCGGTCAGCGACGAGTCGGTGGCCGAGGCGACGGCGAGGTGGGTGTCGCGGACGACGCCCGGTTCGGTGGCCACGGACACCGCGGCGATCGCGGCGGGCAGCGACTCGGTGGCGACGTTGAGCGCGGCACGGCGCAGCCGGCGCAGCCGGCGCGCGGTCTTGGCGGACAGCATCAGCGCGGCGAGGACGGAGAGCACGGCGACGGCCCCGGTGAGGGCGAGCGTGAGGACGGTGCTCCGCCGGGCGCCCTCCTGCCGCGCGTACGCCGCGTCGTCGAGGTCGGTGGCCAGGGAGATCTGCACGGTGTAGAGGCGGCGCAACAGCTGGGTCTGCGCCACGTACCACGCGTCGGGGTCGACCCTGAGCCGGTCGGGGGTCTGGTCGCCGGTGAGCGCGTCGTCGCGCAGCGCCCGGGCGACGTCCACGTCGGGCCCCTTGACCGTGTGGTCGTACGTCGCCCGCCCGCCGTCGTCGGCCACCCGGTAGAACTCGGCCTGCCGAGCCTCGGCCGACCCGACCAGCGCCGCGAGGGTGGACAGCTCCCCGGGCGCGAACGCCCCCCGGGTGAACACGCCGCGCAGCAGGTCGCGCTCCTCGGCCGCGAGGTGCCCGGCGGCGGCGAGCGCGGCGATGGCCCGGGTCTTGGTGGCCAGCGTGGCATCGTCGATCAGGGCCGGCAGCGCCTCGGCGACGGCGAGCAGGAGGGTGAGCACCGAACGGTAGGACTGGTCGGCGACCCGTTGCTCGCCCGCCCCGCCCAGGGCCTGCCCGCGGGTGGTGGGCAGCCCGGCGAGGGCGTTGTCCGCCGTGGTGACGGGGCTGAACAGCTCGGGCACGTCGAGCCGGGTCGCCGCCCGGTACCGCGCGAGGGCCGCGTCGGTGCGCCGCCGCTGGGTGGTGACGATCTGATCGGCCATGTGCCCGTTGCGCAGCCGCAGCGCGCCGGTCTCGGCGACCTCGCGCTCGAGCTCGTGGATCAGGCCGACGGTGGCCGTGGCGGTGCCGGCGAGCACCCGCGCGCGGACGGCGTCGTCCTCGGCGGCCAGCGCCGTGCTGGTCTGCTGGGTGCCGAGCGCGCCGAGGCCGAGGGTGGAGATGAGGATCGGCAGCAGGAGCTGGAGCCGGATCGAGCGCAGTCTGGGGGACCCTGCCGCTCTGCGCACCGAAGAAGCTCCCCTCATATCCGCCACCGAGCACAGTAAACGATGGATGCCACTCCATGGATTGTTTGTAGTACTGTTGCCGGCTATGTCCGTCGATAACAGTCCGAGTCCGCCCGGTGACGCGGGGGACAGCGTATCGACCCTAGACGATCAAGGGAAGACTGCGATCACCGGCGATGCCGTCGATGCGCTCGCGGCCCGGTTCGAGGACGAGAGACCGGCCGAGGAACTGACCGGCTGGCCACGGATCGCCGTGTCCACAGTAGCCGGAATCGTGTCGGTGTTCGTGCTGGCCCAGGTGTTCCTACCGGTGCCGCAGGGCAACCAGTACTTCCTGATGCTCTTCCTGGCCGGCGTGCTGCCGCTCGTCTTCGTCTGCTACCGGGGGTTCGGTCCGAGGTCCCTCGACGGCGTCCTGGCCGCCGCCGCGTTCGTGGTGTGCCTCTACCCGGTCGCGACCGGGTTCGACGCGTTCCTGGACCGGCAGGGCTCACTGTCCACGCTCGACACGGTCATGGGCGGCCTGCTGCTGGTCCTGATCCTGGAGGGCTGCCGGCGGACCACCGGTTGGGTGCTGCCCGTCGTCTGCCTGGCGTTCCTGGGCTACGCCTACTACGGCGGCTACCTGCCCCAGAGCTGGGCGATCGCCCACGCAGGCATGGACTTCGACCAGATCGTCGACGCGCTGTACAACACGTCCAGCGGCTTCTACGGCACCCCGCTGGACGTGTGCGCCAGCTACATCGTGCTGTTCACCCTCTACGGCGCGGTGCTCAACTCCTCCGGTGCGGGGAGGTTCTTCGTGGACCTGTCGGTGGCGGCGTTCCGCCGGTCGCGTACCGCGCCGGGCCGCACGGCCGTGGCCAGCGGCTTCCTGCTCGGCACGGTCTCCGGCTCCGGCGCGGCGACGGCGGTCAGCGTCGGGGCGGTCACCTGGCCGATCCTGCGCCGGGCCGGCTACCCGGCGGAGAACGCCGGCGGCATGCTCGCGGCGGCCGGGGTGGGCGCGATCCTGTCCCCTCCGACGCTGGGCGCGGCGGCGTTCATCATCGCCGAGTACCTGCGGGTGTCCTACCTGCAGGTCCTGCTCTGGGCCACGATCCCCACCCTGCTGTACTACCTGGGCATCCTGCTCGCCGTCGAGATCGACGCGCGCAAGTTCGGCGTGCGTCCGGTGGCGTTCGACGGCCAGTCAGCCGGCCGGCTGCTCGCCCGGTTCGGCTACCACTTCGCCTCCCTGTTCGCGATCGTCGGTTTCCTGGCCATGGACCTGTCGGCTCCCCGGGCGGTCGTGTACGCCACCCTGCTCGCCTTCGCGCTCAGCTTCCTCGACCCGACCCGCCGGATCGGCCACCGGAGACTCGCGGAGACCCTGGCGACCGGTACCCGTGGCGTGCTCCCGGTCGCCGCCGTGTGCGCCGCCGCCGGGGTGATCACGGCGATGACCACGAAGACCGGGCTCGGCCCGCAACTCGCGGAGCTCCTGGTCAAGGGCGCCGCGGCGGTGACGGACGACCCGACGGGCGTGCTGGCCCTGACCGCGGTGTTCTCGGCGGTCGCGCTGATGATGCTGGGCCTGGCGGTGCCGGTGACCGCCAGCTTCATCATCGGCTGGGTGATCATCGGGCCGGCGCTGCTCGCCCTGCACGTCAGCCCGCCCGAGGCCGCCATGTTCGTCTTCTACTACTCGGTGCTGTCCGAGGTCACCCCGCCGACGGCGCTCGCGGCCGTGGCCGCCTCGGCGATCACCGGCGGGCGAGTGATCCCGACGATGTGGCAGGCCGGCAAGTACGCCCTGCCGGCGTTCCTCGCCCCGCTCGCGTTCGTGCTCACCGACCACGGCGCATACCTGCTGGCCCGGGGCCCGGTCCTCGGCATCCTGTGGGCCACCCTGGTCGCCTGCCTGGCGGTGGCGGCCCTCGCGATGGCCACCGGCGGCTGGCTGCTGGGCCCCGCGCACCCGGTCGAACGGCTGCTGGCGGGTGCCGCGGCCCTGTTGCTCCTGTACCTCGAACCGGCGAGCATCGGCGCGGGCCTGGCCTGCGTGACCGCCGCAGTGCTCGTCCACGTGATCCGACGACGGAAGGCCCACGCATGAAACGCCCACTCACCCTCCTGATCGCGCTCACCGTCGCCGTGAGCGGATGCGGGGGGCAGCGGCACACGGACAAGAAGGACACCGGGGCGGCCGTGGCCTGCAAGGTGGCCGGCGAGACCCGGATCGGGATCGCCACAGGCAACACCACCGGGGTGTACTACGCGCTCGGCAACGCCTACGCCACCCAGATCACCGAGGCCACCGGCGGCAGGGTGAAGGCCAGCGCCGCCGAGACCGGCGCGTCGGTGCAGAACATCACCCAGCTGGTGGAGGGCAAGTACCAGCTCGCGTTCGCCCTCGCCGACACTGCCGCCGACGCGGTCAACGGCACCGGTTCCTTCAAGGAGAAGCAGCCGATCGCCGCCGTGGCCCGGATCTACCCGAACTTCACCCAGGTCGTGGTGCGCGCCGACGCCGGCATCTCCTCGATCGCGGACATGAAGGGCCGGTCCATCTCGACGGGCTCGCCGAACTCCGGGACCGAGGTGATCGCGAACCGGCTGTTCACGGCGGCCGGGCTCGCGGCCGGTGACGTGAAGGCCCAGCGCCTGGAGCTCGGCAAGAGCGTCGAGGGCATGAAGGACGGCAGCGTCGACGGGCTGATCTTCTCCAGCGGGCTCGGGGCAGCCGGGCTCAAGGACCTGTTCGCCAGCGGCAAGGGCAGGTACAAGCTGCTGGACGTCACGCCGCTGCTCCCGAAGCTCAAGGCGGTCAACCCGGTCTACGACGTCGCGCCGATCCCGGCCGCCGCCTACGGCACCGAGGGCGACACCCCGGCCGTCGTCGTGCCCAACCTGCTGCTGGTGAAGAACGACGTGGACGCCGAACTGGCCTGCGTGCTGACGAAGACGCTGTTCGACACGAAGGACAAGCTCGCGGCCGTGAACGCCTCGGCGAAGGACATCACCCTGGACAAGGCCCGCCGGACGTCCCCGGTGCCGCTGCACCGCGGCTCCGAGGCGGCCCTGAACACCCTCAACGCCCCGAGGTAGGCACGCGAAGGGCCCGGCCCCCCGGTGGGGGAGCCGGGCCCGGGGAACGCTACGACCTGCCGGCCCGGCGGCGCTGGCCCCGCCGGCTCAGCCAGTTCGCGAACCACGACAACAGCGAGCACATCCCGATGTACACGGCCGCGACCACCAGGTACGACGGCACGTACGGCAGGTCGAACGCCAGCCGGCTGCCCATCTGCTTGCCCACGTACAGCAGCTCCGGGTAGGTGATGATGAACCCGAGCGCGGTGTCCTTGAGCAGCACCACGATCTGACTGATGATCGACGGCAGCATCGCGCGGACGGCCTGGGGGAGCAGGATCAGCCAGAACAGCTGGCCCCGGTCGAGCCCGATCGCGAGCCCCGCCTCGGACTGGCCGCGCGGGAGCGACGCGATCCCGGTCCGCAGGATCTCGGAGACGACCGCTCCGTTGTAGAGGGTCAGACCGAGGACGAGGGCCCAGAAGTTCGGGATGTGCAGCCCGTACACCAGGGGGCCGTAGTAGAAGAAGAAGATCAGGATCAGCAGCGGGATGGCCCGGAACAGCTCCACGACGAACGTGGCCGGCACCTCGATCGCGCGGATGCCGGTCATCCGGAGCCCGGCGAGCAGGCCGCCGAAGAACAGGGCGAGGACCGCGCCGGTCGCCGCGGCCTTGAGCGTGGCGAGTAGACCGTCGACGAGCTGCTGCTGGATGGCCTTGTAGGTGAACTGCTCCCACTTCAGCGACTCGAACTGTCCGGTCTGCCAGAACCGGTACACCACCCACGCGAGGGCGGCCAGGACGACGATGACCGCGGCGACGCTGAGGATGCGGTTGCGTCGCCGGGCGCGCGGGCCGGGGACGTCGTAGAGGACGGAGCTCACCGGGCGACCTTCCATTTCCGTTCGAGCCAGCGCTGGACGCCGATCAGGGGGCCGACGAGGAGAAGGAAACCGATCGTGACCCAGATCAGCCCGAACATCTGGTTCTCGCTGCGCTCCGACAGGTACTGCTGGATCGCCCCGGCCTCCACCACCGAGAAGCCGGCGGCGACCGTGGTGTTCTTCAGCATCGCGTTCAGCACGCTGATCATCGGCGGCACGACGGTCCGGAAGGCCTGCGGGAGCACGATCAGCGTGAGCACCTGGGCGAACGTCATCCCGATCGCGCGGGCCGCCTCCGCCTGCCCGACCGGCACGGTGTTGATGCCCGACCGCAGGGTCTCGCACACGAAGGCCGCCGTGTAGACGGTGAGCGCGATGTACGCCGCGGTCTGGAAGTCCGTCTCCAGCCCCACCTTGGGGGCCGCGAACACCAGGAACGCGAACACCAGGGTCAGCGGGGTGTTGCGCACGACGCTGACGTACCCGGTGCCGATGCCCCGCAGGGCCGGGACCGGGGAGACCCGCGCGGCGCCGAGCAGTGTCCCGAGGATCAGGGCGCAGACCCCGCTCACCAGGAACAGTTTGATCGTGTTGACAAAGCCGCGGGAGAAGATGTCCCAGTTGTCGGTCAGCGTGTGCAGAAAGGCGTTCATCGCACCCTCGTGAGGAGGTGAGGGGCCCGTGGACGCGCCACGGGCCCCGCTGGGACTAGTACCGCTCGAGGGCGGGCTGGGTCGCCGTGGATCCGGAGATGCCCAACGTGCCGGTGTAGATCTTCTGCCAGGTGCCGTCGGTGCGCGCGGTCTCCAGGGCGTCGTTCACGAAGTCACGCAGCGCCTTGTCGTCCTTGGGCAGGCCGATGCCGTACTTCTCCGTGCTGAACGGCTGGCCGACGACCTTGAGCTTGCCCGGAGCCTGGGCGGCGAAGCCCTTGAGGATCGCGTCGTCGGTGGTGACAGCGTCGACCTTCTTGTCGAGCAGCTGCGAGACGCACTCGGAGTAGGTCTTGAACTCGCTGATGTTGGTGTCCTCGGTGAGCTTCTGGTCCCGGACCCGCTGCAGCGGGGTCGAGCCGGTCGCCGAGCAGACCTTCTTGCCCTTGAGCGAGTCCTTGCCCGTGATGGAGCTGTCGTCCTTGCGGACGAGCAGGTCCTGGCCGGCCACGAAGTACGGGCCGGCGAAGCTCACGTCGTTCTTGCGCTTGTCGGTGATCGAGTACGTCCCGACGTAGTAGTCGATCTCGCCACCCTTGATCGCGGTCTCCCGGTTCGCGGACGCGATCTCCTTGTACTCGATCTTCGCCGGGTCCACGCCCAGCTTCGAGGCGAGGAGCTGGGCGATCTCGATGTCGAAGCCGCACCGGTTGCCGGCGGCGTCCTTGTAACCGAGGTTCGGCTGGTCGGCCTTGACGCCGACGACGACCTTGCCGGCCGCCTTGATCTTGTCGTAGGTCGGGCTGCCGGTGAGCTTCACGTCCGTGGCCGGAGTGAACTTCACTCCCGAGCTCACGCACTTGTCCCCGGTACCCGCGTTGTCGGTTCCACCGGACGGCGAGGTGCCGTCCTTACCGCAGGCCGCGACGGAAAGGGCGAGCGTTGCGATCGCGGCCACGGCCGCGAGGCGCTGGAAACGCATGGTTTCTCCTCCGTTGTCGTGCAAAATCTCGGCTTCAGTGCAAAATCTTGGACAGGAAGTCCTGGGCGCGCTCGGACCTCGGGTGGTCGAAGAACTCCTCCGGGGGAGCCTCCTCGACGATCCGGCCGTCGGCCATGAAGATCACCCGGTTGGCGGCGCGGCGGGCGAAGCCCATCTCGTGCGTGACGACGACCATCGTCATGCCCTCGGCGGCGAGCGAGATCATCACCTCCAGGACCTCGTTGACCATCTCCGGGTCCAGGGCGCTGGTGGGCTCGTCGAACAGCAGGGCCTTGGGCCGCATCGCCAACGCGCGGGCGATCGCCGCGCGCTGCTGCTGGCCGCCGGACAGCTGCGCCGGCAGCTTCGCGGCCTGGTTGGCGATGCCGACCCGCTCGAGCAGCGCCATGCCGCGCTGGCGGGCGTCGGCGGGGGAGTCGTTCAGCACCTTGATCGGGCCGAGCGTCACGTTCTCCAGGATGGTCTTGTGCGCGAACAGGTTGAAGGACTGGAACACCATCCCCACCTCGCTGCGCAGCTTGGCCAGGGCCTTGCCCTCGGCGGGCAGCACGCGGCCGTCGAACCGGATCACGCCGTCGTTGATCGGCTCCAGGCGGTTGATCACCCGGCAGAGCGTGGACTTGCCGGACCCCGACGGCCCGATGACCACGACGACCTCACCGCGGGTGATGTCCAGGTTGATGTCCTGGAGAACATGCAGAGGGCCGTACCACTTGTTCACGCCCTCGATCTGCACCAGAGGGATTTCCGTCATGTTGTCCACTCCATCATCGCCTGCCCGGTGCTGGTCACTGTAGCGGGCGGCGCAAACAGGTTGGCGTAACCTAGCTGGCGAGATGAACGCTGAATTGAGGACCTACGAGGTCCGTACCTATGGCTGTCAGATGAACGTCCACGACTCCGAGCGGATCGCCGGTCTCCTGGAGGGTGCCGGTTATATTCCGGTTTCCTCTGAGGGGTCCCCGGATGTCGTGGTGTTCAATACCTGTGCGGTCCGGGAAAATGCGGACAACAAGCTCTATGGCAACCTGGGCCACCTCCGACCGGTGAAAACCGCCCGGCCCGGGATGCAGATCGCCGTGGGCGGCTGCCTGGCCCAGAAGGACCAGCACGAGATCGTCAAGAAGGCCCCCTGGGTCGACGTCGTGTTCGGCACCCACAACATCGGCTCGCTGCCGGCGCTGCTGGAGCGGTCCCGGCACAACCAGAGCGCCGAGGTCGAGCTGCTCGAGTCCCTCGAGGTCTTCCCGTCGACCCTGCCCACCAAGCGCGACTCCACCTACGCCGGCTGGGTGTCGATCTCGGTCGGCTGCAACAACACCTGCACCTTCTGCATCGTGCCGGCGCTGCGCGGCAAGGAGAAGGACCGCCGGCCCGGCGAGGTGCTCGCCGAGGTCGAGGCACTGGTCGCCGAGGGCGTCCTGGAGGTCACCCTGCTCGGCCAGAACGTCAACTCCTACGGCGTCGAGTTCGGCGACAAGCTGGCGTTCGGCAAGCTGCTGCGGGCCTGCGGGAACATCGAGGGCCTGGAGCGGGTGCGGTTCACCAGCCCGCACCCGAAGGACTTCACCGACGACGTGATCGAGGCGATGGCCGAGACCCCGAACGTCTGCCCCCAGCTGCACATGCCCCTGCAGTCCGGCTCCGACTCGCTGCTCAAGGCCATGAAGCGGTCCTACCGGTCCGAGAAGTACCTGGGGATCATCGAGAAGGTCCGGGCGGCGATGCCGCACGCGGCCATCACGACCGACATCATCGTCGGCTTCCCCGGGGAGACCGAGGAGGACTTCCAGGAGACGCTCCGGGTGGTCCGCGAGGCCCGGTTCTCGGCGGCCTTCACGTTCCAGTACTCGATCCGGCCCGGCACCCCGGCGGCCACCATGGCCGACCAGGTGCCCAAGGCCGTGGTGCAGGACCGGTACAACCGGCTGATCGCCGAGCTGGACCAGATCATGTGGGACGAGAACAAGCTCCAGGTCGGCCGGACCGTCGAGGTGCTCGTGGCCGTCGGCGAGGGCCGCAAGGACAGCGAGACCGGCCGGATGTCCGGTCGGGCGCGCGACGGGCGGCTGGTGCACTTCCGCTCCGCCGAGGGCGTGCGGCCGGGCGACATCGTCGACACGGTCGTGACCTACGCGGCCCCGCACCACCTCAACGCCGACGGCGAGCTGCTGTCGCACCGGCGGACGAGGGCCGGGGACGCCTGGGAGGCGGGGCGCGCGGTGAAGACGGCGGGCACGATGCTGGGCCTGCCGACGGTGGGCGTCCCGGCCCCGCTGCCGGTGGTCAACGGCTGCGCCTGAGCCACCAACGCGAAAGAGGGGCCCCGAGGGGCCCCTCTTCTCGTATGACTACTTCGCGCCCTCGGCCAGCTTCAAGAACTGCTGCTTGCCGGCCAGGGCCTGCTCCGCCTGCTTGATCCGCTTGGCGTCGCCTGCGGCCTGCGCCTTGGCCAGCCGCTCCTCGGCCTCGGCCACCTGCACCCGCATCTGGGCGAGCAGCGGGTTGTCCTCCGGAGCCGTCCGCCGCCACGCGGTGTCCATCGCGAGCTTGATCTTCTCCTCGACCCCGCGCCAGCGCCGGTCCAGGCTCGCCATGTTCTCCCGCGGCACCCGGCCGACGTCGTGCCAGCGGCCCTGCAGGTCGTTGAGGATGCCCTGCGCGGACTTCGGGTCGGCCTCCACGTCGATGGCCTCGGCCTCGGCGAGCAGGGCCTGCTTGGCGGTGAGGTTGTCCTTGAACTCCGCGTCGCGGGCCGAGAACACCTCGCTGCGCCGGGAGAAGAACGCGTCCTGCGCGGCCCGGAACCGGTCCCACAGCTTCTGCTCGGTGTCCTTCGACGCCCGGCCGGTCTCCTTCCACGCCGCCATCAGCTCCTTGAGCCGGTTGGCGGTCGCGTTCCAGTCCTCGGAGGAGGACAGCGACTCGGCCTCGACGACCAGCTCCTCCTTCTGGGACTGGACGGACTTGCGCTGCTGGTCGAGGGTCGCGAAGTGCGCGCCCCGGCGGCGGGTGAACCCGTCACGGGCCGCCGCGTACCGCTTCCACAGCTCGGTGTCTGCTTTGCGGTCGACGCCCTTGATCGTCTTCCACTCGTCGAGGATCTCCTTGAGGCGGTCCCCGGCGACCTTCCACTGGGTCGACTCGGTCGCGATCAGCTCGGCTTCGCCGACGAGCGTCTGCTTGCGGGTCAGCGCCTCGGCCTTGGCGGCCTCCTTGGCCTGGCGGGCCGCCCCGGCCCGCTCCTCGGCGGCCCCGGTCAGCTTCTCCAGGCGCGCGGCGAGGCTGTCGAGGTCGCCCACGGCGTGGGCGCCGTCGACGGACTCCTTGAGCCGCTTGATGCTGGCCAGGGACTGCTGGGGGTCGGCTGCGCCACTGGCGAGCCGCTTCTCCAGCAGTACAACTTCGGTCTGTAGGTCTTCGAACCGCCGCACGAAGTGCGCCAGCCCCTCTTCGGGGGTGCCGGCCTGCCACGAGCCGACGGCCCGCTCGCCGGCCGCCGTCTTGACGTAGACAGTGCCGTCCGCGTCTACCCGCCCGAAGGTCGCCCAGTCGCTGCTCATCAGCCCATCCTCGTTCTCACCGGTGCCACGCGCCACCTTTTCGGGGGCTTCGGCGCCGCCAGTGCGCAGTGTCGAATTATCTTCTGGCATTCTCACAGGTCGGCCCTGGTGCGCGTCGAGCACCCACGACTCAACCGTGACCAGATGGAGACCTGAGTGATTCGTTACGGTAATTCGGTGACGAATGTGATCGCGGTGGTGGGGCCGACCGCCGCCGGAAAGACGGCCCTCAGCATAGCCCTGGCCAGGCAACTCGGCGCGGAGGTGGTCAACGCCGACTCGATGCAGCTGTACCGGGGCATGGACATCGGTACGGCCAAGGTCACGGCGGACGAAGCGGGCGACGTTCCCCATCACGTACTCGACATTTGGGATGTAACGGAGCCGGCGAGCGTGGCCGAGTACCAGTCGCTCGCCAGGTTTGCAATTGATTCGTTATTGAAGGCGGGCCGTCCGGCGATCCTGGTCGGCGGATCCGGGCTCTACGTCCGCGCCGTGCTGGACGATTTCGCCTTCCCCGGCACCGACCCGACGATCCGCGAACGCCTCGAGGCGGAGCTGGCCGCCGAAGGCTCCGCCGCCCTGCACGCCCGGCTGCCGGCGGAGGTCGGCGCGAAGATCCTGGCCAGCAACGGCCGCCGGATCGTCCGGGCCCTGGAGGTGATCGAGCTGACCGGCGCCTTCACGGCGGAACTGCCCACCGAGCCGGTGCCGCACTACCCGGCGGTGCAGCTCGGGGTCGACCTGCCGCCCGAGGTCCTCGACGCCCGGATCGTGGCCAGGGTGGACCGGATGTTCGACAACGGCCTGGTCGACGAGGTCCGCCGGCTCGACGCTCTGGGCCTGCGCGAGGGCCGCACCGCCGGCCGCGCGCTCGGCTACGCCCAGGCGCTGCGCCTGATCGACGGGGAGTGCGACGAGGCGACGGCCCGCGCCGACACGGTCAGCGCGACCCGCAAATTCGTCCGCCGGCAGCGCTCGTGGTTCCGCCGCGACCCCCGGGTGCACTGGCTGACCAGTGAGAACCTGCTCGCCGAGGCACTGGAAGTCCTGTCCGGCGCTGCCTGAAGACCACAACCGAAACCCATCAGACGGTTACGTCACGTCCCTCACCCGCCGCGCACCGGCTCAAGCCCAGCGTGGCCAAGCCCGCGACACCCGCCAGACCACGCGCGCAGCCCCGCCCAGCGTGCCGAACCGCGACCGCCCGACCACCCGACGGCTCGCGCCCAGCGTGCCGGGCCCCGCGCCGGGATCCCCTCAGAACCCCTCGGCCAGCTCCCCGCTCGCCACGATCACCGCGGGCCCCGACAGCCAGCACGTCTCCCCGTCGAGCGTCACCGTCAGCAGCCCCCCGGGCACCCGCACCGGAGTACTCCCCGCGGCCCCCCTCAGCGCCACCACGGCCACCGCGCACGCCCCGGTGCCACAGGAGTCCGTCTCGCCGACCCCGCGCTCGTACACCCGCATCCGGGCGCCCTCCGTGAACTCGACGTTCACCCCGGTCGGGTAGAGGGTCCGGTCGTAGCCGGGGGCCTCGGTCAGGTCGAGCGCGTCGAGGGCGTCCGTCGCGCACACCAGGTGCGGGTTGCCCATGTCGACGCCGATCCCCGGGTACGCCACCCCGCCCAGCGTCGCCACCGACGGCCCGAGCAGCCGGGGCGCGCCCATGTCGACGGTCACGTTCTCGCCCTCGACCCGCGCGCGGCGGATCCCGGCCCGGGTCGCGACGGGGATCTCGGGGCCGTCGGCGAGCCCGGCATCCAGCAGGTACCGCACGAAGACCCGGACCCCGTTGCCGCACATCTCGGCGTAGGACCCGTCGGCGTTGAAGTAGTCCATGAACCACTCGGTCTCGCCGACCTGGTCCGCGGCGTCGGGGTGCTTGGCGGTGCGCACGACGCGCAGCAGGCCGTCACCGCCGATCCCCTGCCGCCGGTCGCAGAGTCGGGCCACCCGCTCGGGGCTCAGGTCGAGGGCTCCGTCGACGTCCGGCACGATCACGAAGTCGTTGCCGGTGCCGTGTCCCTTGGCGAAACGCATGGCCCCAGCGTAACTCTCCGTCAATCCTGCGCCGGCTGACATCACCCTCCGCAGAATCTCCCGCGTCGCGGGGGAGTCACCGGCACGCTGGGCGCGAGCCGACGGATGCCGGATCAGGGACGCGGCGTAACCGTCTGATGTGTGTGACCTGGCTCTTCGGCCGTCAGGCCGCACCGGGCGCCGGTCAACCCTCCCGGCCGGGCCGCGCGACGGCGACCCGACCGCGGGACACCTACTGCGGAATGGTGACGACGATCTCCGGCTCGGACTTCTCGCCCTTGACCACGGCCCGCACGGCCGCCGCGACCGCCGGCGCGACCCGGGCGTCGAACACGCTGGGCACGATCACGTTCGCGTTGATCTTGTCCTCGCCGACCACGTCGGCGATGGCCCGGGCGGCCGCGAGACCCATCTCCTCGGTGTACTCCCGCGCCTGCGCGTCGAGCATCCCCCGGAACACGCCCGGGAACGCGAGCACGTTGTTGATCTGGTTGGGCTGGTCGGACCGCCCGGTGGCCACGATCGCCGCGTGCTGGCGGGCCTCGCGCGGGTCGACCTCCGGGTCGGGGTTGGCCAGCGCGAACACGATCGAACCGTCCGCCATGGTCGCGATGTCGTCGCCGGTGAGGATGTTCGGCGCGCTCACCCCGATGAAGACATCCGCGCCACGCAGGGCCTCCTTGGTGCTCCCGGAGAAGTCGCCCTTGTTCGTGTTCGCCGCGAGCCACTCCCAGTTGGGGGTGAGGTCGGGCATGCCGCGGTGCAGCGCGCCCAGCCGGTCGCACGCGATGATGTCGCCGGCGCCCTGCTTCAGGAGCAACTTCATGATCGCGGTACCGGCGGCGCCCGCCCCCGACACCACGATCCGCACGTCCTCGATCTTCTTGCCGACGACCCGCAGCGCGTTGGTGAGCGCCGCGAGCACGCAGATCGCCGTGCCGTGCTGGTCGTCGTGGAACACCGGGATGTCCAGCATCTCGCGCAGCCGGGCCTCGATCTCGAAGCACCGGGGCGCGGAGATGTCCTCCAGGTTGATCCCGCCGTACGCGGGGGCCAGGATCTGCACCGTGCGGATGATCTCCTCGGTGTCCTGGGTGTCCAGCGCCACCGGCCAGGCGTCGACGCCGCCGAACTTCTTGAACAGCGCCGCCTTGCCCTCCATCACCGGCATCGCCGCGTACGGGCCGATGTTGCCCAGGCCCAGCACCGCCGAACCGTCGGTGACCACGGCCACCGTGTTCCGCTTGATGGTCAGCCGGCGGGCGTCCTCCGGGTTCTCGGCGATCGCGAGGCACACCCGGGCCACCCCCGGCGTGTACGCCCGGGACAGCTCGTCACGGGTGCGCAGCGACACCTTCGACTGCACCTCGATCTTGCCGCCGAGGTGCAGGAGGAACGTGCGGTCGGACACCTTGCGGACGTCGACCCCGTCGAGGGCCCGCAGGCTGTCGACCACCTGGTCGGCGTGGGTGGCGTCGGAGGTGTCGCAGGTCAGGTCGACGAGCACCCGGACGTGGTCGGAGTCGACGACGTCGAGGGCCGTCACGACCGCCTCGGCGGACCCGACGGCGGTGGTCAGTCGCCCGATGGCGTTGGAGTCTGCGGGGAGGGCGACCCGGATGGTGATCGAGAATCCGGCGCTCGGCAGGCGGCTGGACACGAAATTTCCTCTTCTCAGGCGGCACTGGAGGTCTTTTATTGTGTCCGATCGTTGATCACCGCTGTCGGGGCCATGGTTACCGGCAGGTAGGTACCGGGTTATGGAGATGCATTCGAGGCCCTGGCGTGCAACCCTGGATGCAAGGCGATGGGAGTGCACTTGTCTGACATCAAACAGTTCGTCACGGATGACATGGTTACCACGGGTGACTTCGAGCTCGAGGAACGTCACTCGCTCCGGCGGGTGGCCGGCCTGTCCACGGAGCTCACGGACGTCACAGAGGTCGAGTACCGGCAGCTGCGGCTCGAACGCGTGGTCCTCGTCGGGGTCTGGACGGACGGCACCGTCGCCGATGCCGACAACTCGATGATCGAGCTGGCGGCGCTCGCCGAGACCGCCGGCTCCGAGGTCCTCGAGGGGCTCGTCCAGCGCCGGCGCGCGATCGACCCGGCCACGTTCATCGGACGGGGCAAGGTCGACGAGCTCAAGGACGCCGTGGTCAACACGGGGGCCGACACCGTCATCTGCGACGGCGAGCTGTCCCCGAGCCAGCTGCGCAACCTGGAGGAGCGGCTCAACGTCAAGGTCGTCGACCGCACGGCGCTGATCCTGGACATCTTCGCCCAGCACGCGAAGAGCAAAGAGGGTAAGGCGCAGGTCGAGCTGGCCCAGCTGCAGTACCTGGTGCCGAGGCTCCGTGGTTGGGGTATGACCCTGTCCCGGCAGGCCGGCGGCTCCGGCAGCGGCGCCGGCGGCGGCGTGGGCCTGCGCGGTCCCGGTGAGACCAAGCTCGAGATCGACCGGCGGCGGATCAACACCCGGATCGCGAAGCTGCGCCGCGAGATCAAGGCCATGCGGATCATCCGGGACACCAAGCGCGCGTCCCGGGCCCGCAACGAGGTGCCCGGCGTCGCGATAGCGGGGTACACCAACGCCGGCAAGTCCAGCCTGCTCAACCGGCTCACCGGCGCGGGCGTCCTGGTGGAGAACGCGCTGTTCGCCACGCTGGACCCCACCACCCGGCGGGCCCGGGCGGCGGACGGCCGGGAGTACACCCTGTCCGACACCGTCGGCTTCGTCCGGCACCTGCCGCACCAGATCGTCGAGGCGTTCCGCTCGACCCTGGAGGAGGTCGCCGGCGCGGACCTGGTCCTGCACGTGGTCGACGGGGCGCACCCGAACCCGGCCGAGCAGGTCAGGGCGGTCCGCGAGGTCCTCGCCGACGTCGACGCCGACCGGGTGCCCGAGCTGCTCGTCGTGAACAAGATCGACATGGCCGACCCCGAGACCCTGCTGATGATCAAGCGGGACTGGCCGGGCGTGATGTTCGTGTCCGCGCACACCGGCGAGGGCATCGAGGAGCTGCGCGCGGCGATCGAGGAGCGGCTGCCCCGCCCCGCGATCGAGCTGCGGGCCGTGGTGCCCTACGACCGGGGCGACCTGGTCGACCGGGTGCACCGGCTCGGCGAGGTGCTGAGCACCGAGCACGGCGAGGGCGGCACCCTGGTGCACGTCCGGGTCCCGCGCGGCCTCGCGGCGGAGCTTCAGCCTTACGTACAGTGATGATGGGACAATCCGGTCGGAACCACCGGGTTGTCGCCATGATCAATGAACTGCTGGCACACTAGGCCGATGCGTCGGCTTGCTTCCCTACTCGCGGTGACGGTCGCAGGGGTGTGGTTACTCCCCTCTGCGGCCGTCGCGGACCCCACACCCACCCCGAGCTCGGCGCCGCCGGCCAAGGGCACGGCGGTCTGCAAGATCACCGATGCGACCCTCTCTGAGCTCAGCGGCATGGTCGCGCTCGACTCCGGGTTCGCCGTGATGAACGACGCACCCGACGCCGGCGAGCCCAACCCGCCGAAGATCTTCTTCCTGGACAACACCTGCAAGCGCACGACCACCTGGACCGACAACACCCAGCAGGCCCGCGACCCCGAGGACCTCGCTGTCGGCAAGGACGGCACGCTGTGGATCGCCGACATCGGCGACAACTACGCCGCCGAGGCGGACAAGCGCCGGTCCACGATCGCGCTGTGGAAGGTGCCGGCGTCCCACCAGGGCAAGGCGCAGCTGTTCCGGCTCAAGTACCCCGACGGCGCGCACGACGCCGAGGCCCTGCTGCTCGACGCGAACGACAACCCGATCATCGTCACCAAGGACCTCGTCTCCGGGATCTACGTGCCCACCGGCCCGCTCGCCCCGGGCAACGAGGGCACCGTCCTGAAGAAGGTCGGCGACTTCACCGCGACCCGCACCGGCACCCCCGGGGGACCGGTGCCGATCATCAGCCAGAGCTGGGTCACCGGCGGCGCCAACTCGCCGGACCGCAAGAAGGTGGCGCTGCGCACCTACACCGACGCGTACGAGTGGGACGTGCCCAACGGGGACGTCGTCGCCGCGCTCACCACCACCAAGCCCCGGATCACCCCGCTGCCGGACGAGCCCTGGGGCGAGTCGATCACCTACTCGCGCGACGGGGCCTCGTTCCTCACCGTGTCGGAGACCAAGGAACAGCCCGACGACGTCAAACCGGTCATCCAGAAGTACGTGCCGGTCCCGCCGGCCGGTCCCGCCGTCAAGAAGACCGCCGCGACCGCGAAGAACGACGCCGCCGCCCCCAGCTCGCTCGGCGTCAACGACATCGCCCTGATGATCGGCGGCGTCGGCCTGATCGGCCTGATCATGGTCATCGCCGGCGTCATCGGGATCAGGAAGGCCCGGCTCCGGCACGCGGCGGAGGCCAAGAAGGCCGGTCCAGGCCCCGGCGGCGCGCGCCCGGTCGGCGCGGCGGCGGTGCCCTCCGACCCGAAGCGCGGCCCGGGCTCCCGCGGCCGCTCCGGCGTGTACGGCGGCAACCGCCAACCCGCCGTCGACGACGACCTCTTCACCGCCGACGACGCCCCGCCCGGCCGGTCCGGTTCCGTCTACGGCGGCACCGCCCGCCCGGAACCCCCGGTGCCCGCCGTCTACGGCGCCGGCCAGCAGGCCCAGTCCGCAGCCGAACCCCCGCCGGGCGTGTACGGCGCCCCGAAGTCCGAACCGGGCGTGTACGGCGCGGCGAAGTCGGCCGCCGAGCCCCCGCCCGGCGTCTACGGCGCGGCCGCGTCCGCCCCCGAACCCCCGCCTGGCGTCTACGGTGCGCCCCGCGCCGCCGCCGAGCCCGCCCAGGGAGGCTACGGCTCCGGCAAGCGCTCGGCCCCGGAGGCTCCCGGCGAGTACGGCACCGCCCGCGCCGCCGCCGAGCCGCCCCCCGGCGTCTACGGCGCGGCCCGCCCGGCCCCCGAGCCGACGTCCGGCTCCTTCGGCCCGGCCCGCCCGGAGTCGAACTCCGGCTCCTACGGTGCCGCCCGTCCCGCTCCGGAGTCGACCTCCGGCTCGTACGGCACGGCCCGCCCCGAGTCGAACTCCGGCTCCTACGGGATGGCCCGCGCCGGCACGGAGCCGACGCCCGCCGCGTACGGTGCCGCCCGGCCCGAGCCCGTCGCCGAGCCGGACCCGCTCGCGTTCCTCGACGCCCCGCCGCGCACGGAACGCGGGCTCCGCAGCCGGGCCGGCCGCCCCACGGGCCCCGGCGTCGCCCGCACCGCGCCAGCTTCGGGCCGGTCCCGTCAGGACCCCGACCTGCCCGCCCGCCGCGAACCCGAGACCCGGGGCGGGGTGCCGATCCGCCCGGAGCCAACCACCGGCCGCGCGGGCCGCGGTGCCAGCGTCCCCCCACCGGCCCAGCCCGGGGCACCGGTGCCACCCGCGGCGCCGGTCACCGGGCGCGCCGCCCGCGCTGACGCCCGTGCCGTCCCGCCGGAGCCGGCGGGCCGGGCCGAGCGTGCCGGTCGCGCCGCCGTCCCGGAACCGGACCTCGCCTCCCCGCCGGCGCCGGTCGCCGGCCGTGCCGCTCCCGACGCCGGCCGCGAGTCCCCGGCCGCCCGCACCCGAGCCGAACCGCCCGCCGGTCGCGCCCGCGCCGGATCCGCCGGCCGGGCCGAACCGCCCGCGGCCCCCGAACGGGTCGGCGGGGTCCCGGTCCGGCCGGATTCCGCCGCCGGCCGGGCCGACAACACGCCGCCGCCCCGGACCACCCGGGGGATCAAGGCCCGCAAGCCCAAGGTGGACGACGACGACCTGAGCTTCGGGTTCGCCGACCTCAAGGGCGGCGACGACGAGCCGGACATCGGCCTGCGCAGCCCGAAGGCCCGCTGACCTCCTGGGCGCCGTGGGGACTGTCCGCGATCGCGCTCATGCAGGGTCCACCGCGCGGGATGCCGGTGACGGGCCCACGCCCTGCGGGGTCATGCACGGGAGTGGCCCGGGTGCGCCGGAATGGCCGGGCCCGGAGGGGCCGGCCATTCCGGGAGGATCGTCCGAGGTGGACCGCCGCCGGATGCCGGGTCGGTCGCGGCTCGTAACGGTCGAAAAAGGGTTTAGAGGCGGCGGAGGACCGACACGACCTTGCCCAGGATGGTGGCCTCGTCGCCCGGGATCGGGTCGTAGGACGGGTTGCGCGGCATGAGCCACAGGTGGCCGTCGTCGCGGCGGCGGTAGGTCTTCACGGTCGCCTCGCCGTCGAGCATGGCCGCGACGATGTCGCCGGTCTCGGCGGTGGGCTGCTGGCGGACCACGACCCAGTCGCCGTCGCAGATCGCGGCCTCGATCATCGAGTCGCCCTGGACCTTGAGCATGAACAGCGTGCCCTCGCCGACGAGCTCGCGGGGCAGCGGGAAGGTCTCGTCCAGGGTCTGCTCCGCGAGGATCGGGCCACCGGCCGCGATGGCGCCCAGCATGGGGACCATGACCGGCGTGGGGCGGTCGGGGAGCTGCGTGACGTTGGAGCCGCCACCGGTCTGGCGGATGTCGACCGCGCGCGGCCGGTTGGCGTCGCGGCGCAGGAAACCCTTCTGCTCCAGGACCCCGAGCTGGTAGGCCACGGAGGACGCGGAGGCGAGCCCGACGGCCTCGCCGATCTCCCGGACGCTCGGCGGGTAGCCCAGCCGCTCCACGGACTCCGAGATGACCTCGAGGATGCGCTGTTGGCGCATCGTCAGCGGACGGTTGTTCTTCTTCGAGGCCGAGGGCCGCGAGTCAGTGCCGTCGTGGGGAGCCACGTCGATCCTCCCAGGTCGGTCGGGTGTGGTGCGACGGGATGATCCCGCCCGGTGTCCTGCCATGACGTTAGCCGCTTTTGCGCGCTGATTCAAACGTCTGTTCTAGCGACACGCCGGGAGTGCCTCGCTTTCGGGTTCGGGGTCTGCTAGAACATCGTACGGGCGTTCGATCGAACCCGTGTTCGATGGGGGTGTGTGATGGCGGCTGACGCGCGACCGGTGCGGTTGACCCGGCGGGGGCGGTTGGTGTTGACCACGTTGATGACGGCGGTGTTCCTCGGCGGGTTGGCCCTGGCCGCCCCGACGAGCGTGGCCTCGGGGGTGCCCTCCGAGTCGAGGGTCGCCGTCGTACGGCCCGGCGACAGCCTCTGGTCGGTGGCGGTCCGCGAGCTGCCCGGGATGGACACCTACCGGGCGGTCCGCCAGCTCCGCGAGATCAACGATCTCGACGACGGCGTGGTGCAGCCGGGACAACATCTAGTGCTTCCGGTGCGCGGCTGACCCCACCGGTGCCATGTTGGGCACATCACAACGTATCCGCAGGTCATGGGGGACCGCTCCGTGCGGCCTGCGGAAAGCTTCGAAAATTTGTCCCTGCGTGTTCTGGCGTTCCGTTTGCACGTCGGCCGCGATCGGCCTACTGTAACCCCTACATCTAGTGGCCCAGCCGAGCGAGTCCACCCACAAGTTGGGGTTTGACTACTCACAGTGGCACTGAGATAGGCGCATACTTGTAGGGTCCCCGCCCGGGGGCCTCCTGTGTGCTGCCCGGGGACAGGACAGGAGGCGATTTGCGTGAGGTGTCCGTATTGTCGGCACCCGGATTCGCGAGTCGTGGACTCCCGCGAGGCCGAGGACGGTCAGTTGATCCGCCGTCGGCGCTCCTGCCCGGAATGCGGTAAGAGGTTCACGACGGTGGAGGAGGCCATCCTCGCGGTCGTGAAGCGCAGCGGGGTCACCGAGCCGTTCAGCCGGACGAAGATCATCGGCGGGGTGCGCAAGGCCTGCCAGGGCCGGCCGGTCACCGACGACGCGATCGCCCAGCTGGCCCAGCGGGTCGAGGAGGCCGTCCGGGCCAAGGGGTTCGCCGAGATGCCGAGCCACGAGGTGGGCCTGGCGATCCTCGGGCCCCTGCGCGAGCTGGACGAGGTCGCGTACATGCGCTTCGCCAGCGTCTACAGATCTTTCGAGTCCCTGGAGGACTTCGAGGCCGAGATCGCCACGCTCCGGGGGGCACGGGGCGAGCTCGAGCCGGAGCACGACGGCGCGACAGCCGATGCACTGCGCATTTTCAGCGCGGCGAACGCCGCCAACCACGCGGCCGACGCCGCCAACCGAGGGGGAGCAGTATGACTGAGGCGGTGGGTCAGCGGGGGGCCGCAGGCCGTGGGGCGCGCAAGGGCCTCAAGGTCGAGCGGGTCTGGACGACCGAGGGCACGCATCCGTACGACGAGGTGACCTGGGAGCGTCGCGACGTCGTCATGACGAACTGGCGCGACGGCTCGATCAACTTCGAGCAGCGCGGGGTCGAGTTCCCCGACTTCTGGTCGGTGAACGCGGCGAACATCGTCACGACCAAGTACTTCCGGGGGGCCGTCGGCTCCGCGGAGCGGGAGACCGGGCTGAAGCAGCTCATCGACCGGGTCGTGCACACGTATCGTGCGGCCGGCGAGCAGCACGGCTACTTCGCGAGCCCCGCCGACGCCGAGCTGTTCGAGCACGAGCTGACCTGGATGCTGCTGCACCAGGTGTTCAGCTTCAACTCGCCGGTGTGGTTCAACGTGGGCACGAAGTCCCCGCAGCAGGTCAGCGCCTGTTTCATCCTGGCCACCGACGACTCGATGGACTCGATCCTCGACTGGTACAAGGAAGAGGGGCTGATCTTCAAGGGCGGCTCCGGTTCCGGCGTCAACCTGTCGCGGATCCGCTCGTCCAAGGAGCTGCTGTCCTCCGGCGGCACCGCGTCCGGCCCGGTCAGCTTCATGCGCGGCGCGGACGCCTCCGCCGGCACGATCAAGTCGGGCGGCGCCACCCGGCGCGCGGCCAAGATGGTCATCCTCGACGTCGACCACCCGGACATCGAGGAGTTCATCGACACCAAGGCGCGCGAGGAGGACAAGATCCGCGCGCTGCGGGACGCCGGGTTCGACATGGACCTGGGCGGCAAGGACATCGTGTCCGTGCAGTACCAGAACGCGAACAACTCGGTGCGGGTCAACGACGAGTTCATGCGCGCCGTGGACGCCGGCACCGACTTCGGGCTGCGCGGCCGGCTCGACGGCGAGATCATCGAGCACGTCGACGCCAAGAAGCTGTTCCACAAGCTGGCGCAGGCTGCGTGGGAGTGCGCGGACCCGGGCATCCAGTACGACGGGCAGATCAACGACTGGCACACCTGCCCGGAGACCGGCCGGATCACGGCGTCGAACCCGTGTAGCGAGTACATGCACCTGGACAACTCGTCCTGCAACCTCGCGTCGCTGAACCTGATGAAGTTCGTCAACGACCAGGGCACGTTCAACGTGGCCCGGTTCGTCAAGTCCGTCGAGCTCGTCATCACGGCCATGGACATCTCGATCTGCTTCGCGGACTTCCCGACGGAGAAGATCGGCGAGACGACGCGCGCCTACCGCCAGCTCGGCATCGGGTACGCGAACCTCGGCGCGCTGCTGATGGCCTCGGGCCTGCCGTACGACTCGGACGCCGGCCACGCCTACGCCGCCGCGATCACCTCGGTGATGACCGGTGTGGCGTACCGCCGCTCGGCCGAGCTCGCCGGCGTCGTCGGCGCGTACGACGGCTACGCCCGCAACGCCGAGCCGCACCAGCGGGTGATGCGCAAGCACGCGTCCGCCAACGACGCTCTGAAGAGCTTCGGCATCAACGACGCCGCCCTGATCAAGCAGGCGACCAAGGAGTGGGCCGAGGGCAACAAGCTCGGCGCGAAGAACGGCTGGCGCAACTCGCAGGCCTCCGTGCTCGCCCCCACCGGCACCATCGGCCTGATGATGGACTGCGACACCACGGGCGTCGAGCCGGACCTGGCCCTGGTCAAGTTCAAGAAGCTCGTCGGCGGCGGCTCGATGCAGATCGTCAACCAGACCGTGCCGCGCGCGCTGCGCAACCTGGGCTACCAGGACGAGCAGGTCGAGGCGATTGTCGACCACATCTCCCACCACGGCCACGTCGTGGACGCCCCGGGCCTGAAGAAGGAGCACTACCCGGTCTTCGACTGCGCCATGGGCGAGCGCACCATCGCGCCGATGGGGCACGTCCGGATGATGGCGGCGATCCAGCCGTTCATCTCGGGTGCGATCTCCAAGACGGTCAACATGTCGGAGTCCGCGACCGTCGCCGACGTCGAGGAGATCTACTACCAGGGCTGGAAGCTCGGCCTCAAGGCGCTGGCGATCTACCGGGACAACTGCAAGGTCGGCCAGCCTCTGTCGGTCGGCAAGTCGGGCAAGGTCAAGGCCGAGGAGAAGGCCGCAGCCGAGAAGGCGGCAGCCACCCCGGCCCCGGTCGTGGAGTTCCGGCCGGTCCGCAAGCGGCTGCCGAAGAAGCGCGCCTCGCAGACGGTGTCCTTCTCGGTCGGCGGCGCGGAGGGTTACCTGACCGCCTCGTCCTACCCGGACGACGGCCTCGGCGAGGTCTTCCTCAAGCTGGGCAAGCAGGGCTCGACCCTGGCCGGCGTGATGGACGCGTTCTCGGTGGCGGTGTCGGTGGCGATCCAGTACGGCGTGCCGCTGGAGACCTACGTCGAGAAGTTCATGAACATGCGCTTCGAGCCGGCCGGCATGACCGACGACCCGGACATCCGGATGGCCAACTCGATGGTGGACTACATCTTCCGCCGCCTCGCGCTGGACTTCCTGCCGTTCGAGAAGCGCGCCGAGCTGGGCATCTTCACCAACGCGGAGCGCACGGCCCAGGTCAACGGCGAGTCCCTGGACGTCGACCTGGTCGGCCTGGCCAGCTCGGCCGAGGTCGAGGCCGCCCGCCCGGCCCCGGCGGCCGTGCCGACCGAGGTGCCGGTCGAGCAGCGGGCGTTCGGCTCCTCCACGGAGCTGCTGGAGCTGGTCCAGGGCAAGGCCGCCGACGCGCCGCTGTGCTTCACCTGCGGGACGAAGATGCGGCCGGCCGGCAGCTGCTACGTGTGCGAGGGCTGCGGCTCGACGTCGGGCTGCAGCTGATCACCTGACGGGTAGGGGGAGTCGCCGGCGACGGCGGCTCCCCTTTTCCCTATCTACGGTGGGGCGCCCCGGGCGGCGCCGGCCGGGCGTCACGCCTCGCAGCGGTCCGTCTGGACCCCGAAGTAGTCCCCACCCTTGCGCCGCACGTCGTCCGTCCCCCAGGCCCGGTCCCGCTCCCGGGGCGCCAGCCGGGGAATGTGCTTCCCGCAGTGGATGTACGCCTCGTCCACCCGGACCCGCACCCACCGCTCGGGCCGCCGCCCCGGCACCGTCTCCCCGTCGAGGTCGCGCAGGGCTTCCGCCGGGACGATCTCGGCCTCCCCGTTGACATGCAGCCCGATCACGTCGCGGACGAAGTCGATGAACAGCAGGCCGACGTGCGGGTTCTCGGTGATGTTTCCCAGGCTGGCGTGGACGCCGTTGCCCCGGTACTCCGGCCAGGCGACCGTGTGTTCGTCGAGCACGTGCACGAAACCGGGCGGACCGGCGCGGAACGTGGAGTCGCAGTCGCCGGCCCGGTTGGCCGTGGCGACGAACATCATCTCCTGGCGGGCGAGGAACTCGCACATCCTCGGGTTGAGCCGGTCGATCACCTGCTGGTCGTAGAAGCGGTCCGCGCGCTCGACGGTGTCGTACCGGTGTTGCAGGGTGCGTTCGCCGCTGTCCACTGTGACCTCCCATGGGCACAACTTGTAAGCATGTGCATACAGAGAGATCAAGACAAGGCCTTGGTCCGGGAGTCGCACACCTTGTCCGTTGGTGCGGGCGGGCACCGGGGCGGAGTTGAAGGCCGACGGTCCCGTACCGGAGGAAAACCCCCGATCCGGAAGTTCTCCCGAATCGGGGGTACCGCACCTAACGGCACAGCGCTCACCTCGACACGGGGCGCCGGAAATCTTGCGGCCCGGTAGCCTCAGAGCTATGAGAATCGGGATTGTGGGAGCCACCGGCCAGGTCGGTGGCGTGATGCGCCGGATGTTGGCGGAGCGGAAGTTCCCCGTCGAGCAGCTCCGGCTGTTCGCCTCCGCCCGGTCCGCCGGCCGGGGCCTGGCCTGGGGCGACGGCGAGATCCTCGTCGAGGACGCCGCGACCGCCGACTACTCGGGCCTGGACATAGTGCTGTTCTCGGCCGGCAAGACCACGGCGCTCGCGCTCGCGCCGACCGTCGCCGCCGCCGGGGCCGTCGTGATCGACAACTCCTCCGGCTGGCGGATGGACCCCGACGTGCCGCTGGTCGTCGCCGAGGTCAACCCGCACGCCGCGGCGGTCCGCCCGAAGGGCATCATCGCGAACCCGAACTGCACGACGATGGCGGTCATGCCCGTCCTGCGCCCCCTGCACGCCGAGGCCGGCCTGGTCGGCATGGTCGCCACCACCTACCAGGCGGTGTCCGGCAGCGGGCTGGCCGGCGTGGTCGAGCTCGACGAGCAGGCCCGCAAGGTGATCGACCGGGCCACGGAGCTGGTGCACGACGGCTCGGCGCTCGACTTCCCCACCCCGAAGGTGTACGCGCGACCGATCGCCTTCAACGTCCTGCCCCTGGCCGGCTCGATCGTCGACGACGGGTCCGACGAGACCGACGAGGAGCAGAAGCTGCGCAACGAGAGCCGCAAGATCCTGGAGATCCCGGGGCTGCGGGTGTCCGGCACGTGCGTCAGGGTGCCGGTCTTCACCGGGCACTCGCTGCAGGTCAACGCGCACTTCGCCTCGGCGATCAGCCCGGCGCGGGCCCGGGAGCTGCTCGCCGGCGCGCCCGGCGTCGAGCTGAGCGACATCCCCACCCCGCTGCAGGCCGCCGGGGCCGACCCGACGTTCGTCGGCCGGATCCGGGTGGACGAGACGGTCGAGCACGGCCTGGCGCTGTTCGCGTCCAGCGACAACCTCCGCAAGGGCGCCGCCCTCAACGCCGTGCAGATCGCGGAGCTCGTCGCGTCGACGCTCTAAAGTGCACGGGAGCCGCCGCGGAAGTGCGCGGCGAGGGCCGCGGAAGTGCGCGGCGAGGGCCGTGAAGGTTCACGGCAAGGGCCGTGGAAGTGCGCGGCAGCCGCCGTACCCGATAATGGGGTGCGGCGGTTTTCCCGTGCTGCTATGGTGCGGAGCATGTGATATTTCGGGCTTCCCTGCGCCTTGTCGCGCTGCGCCGCCATCTGACGCGGCCCCTTTTCCACCCTCAATAGCCCAGAGGAGACTCTTATGACCACCAGCCAAGAGCCAGAGCAGCCCGCCGTCGAGTCCGTGACCGACGCCGAGGCCGTCCCCGAGGTCGAGTTGACCCGCAAGGAGCGGCGCGCGCTCGGCAAGCATCCGCAGCACGTGCACGGCCAGGCCCCGACCCAGGGGAAGGGCGCGACGCTCGCGCCCCGGCGGCAGTATTCCAACCGCCGCAGCGGCTAGTCGTTCCCGCGAAGGGGCAGGTCAGACGGCCTGCCCCTTCGTTGTGCCCGGGAATCGGAAATAGCCGGCATCCGCCCGGAAGCGCACTGTCTGAGGCCCGTCAAACTCGTAGGCACACCCTGGCGGATCGCCGTGATCGGGTGTTCACTGATGGTGATCAGGCCGCTGATCATAGGTGGGGGGAAAGAGCCTGAGTGGGACCACGACCCACTCAGGCTCTTTAACGTGTAGCCCCTGGTTAGACTCCCGGCGTGGCAAATCGTATTCATTCCTCCGCGATCATCGGCGACGGAGTCGAGTTGGGCGACGGCAACGTCATCGGCCCGTACACCGTGATCGTGGGTCCGACCCGGATCGGCGACGGCAACTGGATCGGACCGATGGTCTCGATCGGCACCCCGGCGGAGTACCGGGCCGGGAACCACCCCGTCGGCTGGGAAGGCGAGCTGGACGGCGCGGGGGTCGCGATCGGCGACGGCAACATCATCCGCGACTTCGTCACCGTCAACCAGGGCGTGCACGTCACCACCACGGTCGCCGACGGCTGCTACCTGCTCGCGCGCAGCCACGTCGGGCACGACTGCGTGGTCGACGACGGGGTGACCCTGTCCGACAACGTGCAGCTCGGCGGGCACACCCACGTGTGGTCCTGGTCGAACATCGGGATGGGCACCGTGGTGCACCAGTACGGGCAGATCGGGCCCGGGGCCATGATCGGGATGGGTTCGGCGATCCGCAAGGACATCGGCCCCTTCATGACGGCCGTCGGCAACCCGGCCCGCGAGGTCGCCGTCAACCGGGTCGGGCTCACCCGGCGCGGATGCGACGAGGGCCAGGCGGACGCGGTGGAGGAGTACCTGAAGAAGCGGGGCGACCTGCCCGCCGGCCTGCCCGAGGAGCTCGCGGCCCGGTTCGCCGCATGGGAGGGGCGGGGTGCGTAGCCTGGCCGGCAGGATCGCCGTCGTCACCGGGGGCACCCGGGGCATAGGCCGCGCCACCGCGGAGGCCCTCGTCGAGGCCGGCGCGACCGTGATCGTCACCGGCCGCTCCGGGGTCGAGGAGGTCGCCGCCGAGATCGGCGCGTCCGCGGCGACCTTCGACGTCGCGGACTTCGACGCGGTGGCCGCCGGATTCAAGGCCATCGCCGCCGAGTACGGCCGGATCGACATCCTCGTCGCCAACGCCGGCATCCTCGAGGACGCGCTGGTCGGCATGATCCGCCCCGAGCTGGTCGAACGGATCCTCGGCGTCAACGTGGCGGGCACCATCGCCACGGTGCAGGCCGCGGCGCGGACGATGATGCGCAAGGGCCCGGACGGCGGGCCGCGCGGCGGGGCGATCGTGCTGCTCGCCTCCATCGTGGGCGAGGAGGGCAGCGCCGGCCAGACGGTCTACGCCGCATCGAAGGCCGCCGTGGCCGCCATCGCCCGCTCGACGGCCAAGGAACTCGGCCCGCGCGGCATCCGGGTGAACGCCGTCGCCCCCGGCCTGATCGACACCGCGATGATCGCGCACCTGCCGGCCGACCTTGTCGGGAAGCGGGTGGCCGACACGGCGCTGCGCCGGCTGGGCACGCCGGCCGACGTCGCCCGCGTGATCCGGTTCCTGGTCAGCGACGAGGCGGCGTTCGTGACGGGCCAGGTACTGGGCGTCGACGGCGGCCTGGTGCTGTAAGACCTTTTTTGATGGTTACGCCGCGTTCCTGACGCGTTGCGCGGCGGCCGTCCCGTGCCGCCCGCCCAGGCCCCGGTTCGGAGGTGGCCCGGCTCGGAAGTGGTCCCGGCTCAGGACGCGGCCGAGTCCTCCGCCACCCCGGACCCCCGCAGCGCCCGCATCCCCGTCAACGCCGCCAACCCCGCGGCGATCAGATCCGCCACCGTCAGGATCAACCGGGACGCCAACGCGATCCCGATCGCCGTCCCCTTCGGGTCGCTCCCGGCCAGGAACGGCACCATGGCCGCCACCAGCACGCTCTCGCGCACCCCGAGCCCCGACGGCGAGATCACCACGAACATCCCGACGCTCATCGCGATGGCGAACGCCCCGACGCAGACCAGCAGTCCGCCGATCCCCGGCGCGGCCCGTTCGTTGGCCAGCAGCCACAGGTGCACCCCGAACAACGCCCACCCCAGAGCGCTGAACCCCACCACCCGCAGGACGCCGGCCCACGTCAGCGGGTTCTCCAGTCCGGGGCGGCGCACGAGCCGCAGGAACACCTGCACGAGCCGGGTCAGCACGGCCGGTACCGCGCACAGCAGCGCGATCGGCAGCAGGATCAGCATCACCCACAGGGTGGTCCGTACGGCGCCCGCCTGGTCGGCCGAGCCGGTGGACGCCTCGCGCAGCAGGGTCGGCAGGCCGGCGAGCCCGACGAGCAGGGCGGTGACCAGGCCGAGCCCGGTCGCGATCAGTGAGGCGAGGAACGCCCGGGGGCGGGGGAGTCCGGCGCGGCGGCCGAGTTCCATCTGCAGGACGTAGGACCACACACTGCCGGGCAGGTACTTCGCCAGGCCGCCCACCAGGCAGATCTGCGCGGCGGTGGGCACGTCCACCTCGCACTCGACGTCGGCGAGCGCGGCCCGCCAGGCGAGCACGTTCGCGCCCATGGCGGCGACGGCGGCGACCAGGGACAGCGCCACGGACTGCCAGGCGAGGCTCTGCCACGTCTTGCTGACCTGGCCCCAGTTGGTGACCACATTCCATGCCACGAACCCGGCAATAGCGACAATGATCGCTATCCGCCCGACGAGCAGGACCGGGCGGGGGATGCGAGCGGTGAAGGTCACCGGCAGAGTCTACGGAGAGTCAGGTTGGTACTGTCGCAGGGCCGTTCCGCACCTGACAGGAGAGCGATCTTGATCCCGATTTCGAGGGTGCAACTGCCCGCCGACGCCGCGCGACTGGTCGTCGAGGTCATCGAGTCGGGGATGCTGGCCAGCGGTCCGATGGTCGAGCGGTTCGAGCGCGAGTTCGCCGCGATGATCGACGTCGAGCACGCCGTGGCCGTCAACAACGGCACCACCGCCCTGGTCGCCGCGCTCGAGGTCCTCGACCTGCAGCCGGGCGACGAGGTGCTGACCAGCCCGTTCACCTTCGTGGCGACGCTGAACGCGATCCTGGAGGCGGGCGCGACGGCCCGGTTCGCCGACATCCGCACCGACGACTTCTGCCTGGATCCGTCGGCCGTGGCGGACGCCATCGGGCCCCGGACCAAGGTCCTGATGCCGGTGCACCTGTACGGCCAGGCCGCCGACATGACCAGCCTCGCCCCGCTCGCGGCGACCCACGGCCTCGGGCTCGTCGAGGACACCGCCCAGGCGCACGGCGCGACGGTCGACGGCCGCGCGGCCGGCACGTTCGGGCTGGGCACCTTCTCGTTCTACGGCACGAAGAACCTCACCACCGGGGAGGGCGGCATGATCACCACGAACGACGCCGCGCTCGCCGCCAAGCTGCGCGTGCTGCGCAACCAGGGCATGGTCCAGCGCTACCAGTACGAGATGGCCGGGCACAACTACCGGCTCACCGACGTGCAGGCCGCGATCGGGCTCCCGCAGCTCGCCGGCTATCCCGAGCAGGTCAAGCGGCGCAAGGACAACGCGGCCCGGCTCAGCGAGGGCCTGGCGGGCCTGCCCGGCCTGACCACGCCGGCCGAGCTGGCGGGGCGGTCGCACGTGTGGCACCAGTACACGGTGCTGGTCGACGGGGACGTCTCCCGCGACGAGCTGGCCGCGAAGCTGCTGGAGCGCGGCGTCGGCTCCGGGGTCTACTACCCCCGGCTCGTGCACGACTACGACTGCTACCGCGACCACCCGCGCGTGATCGTCGACCCCACGCCGGTCGCCGAGCGGGTCGCGACGAGCTGCCTGTCGCTGCCGGTGCACCCCTACCTGTCCGAGGCCGACCTCGACACCGTCGTCGCCGCCGTGCGCGAGGTGATGGGCGCATGAGGTTCGCGCTGGTCGGCACCGGGGTGATGGGTGCGCTGCACGCCCGGGTCGTGTCCCAGTCCGACCGGGCCGAGCTGGTCCGGGTCGTCGAGCCCCGCGAGGACGTCGGCCGTGAGGTCGCCGAGCGGTACGGCGCCGAGTGGGTGCCCGAACTCGACTTCGCCGGGATCGACGCCGTGATCGTCGCCTCGGCCACCGAGTCGCACCGGGACGTCGCCTACCGGGTACTGACCGAGGGCCTGCCCCTCCTCGTCGAGAAGCCGGTCTGCGCGAGCCTCGCGGAGACCGAGGAGATCGTGGCCCTGTCGGCGGCCCGGGACGTGCCCCTGATGTGCGGGTTCCTCGAGCGCTTCAACCCGGCCATCCTCACCGCGCGCCAGCTCGTCGACCGGCCGGTGCACGTGACGGCCACCCGGCACTCGCCGTACGCGCCCCGGATCCGGACCGGCGTCGCCTGGGACCTGCTCGTGCACGACGTCGATCTGGCGATCGGGATGTTCGGCGGCGCGGAGCCGGCCGGCGTGCGCGGCATGCTCGGCCACTTCCACCCGGAGTCGGTCGCCGGGGCCGAGGACGTCGCCGAGGCGCTGCTCACCTTCCCCGACGGCGGGGTGGCGACGGTGTCGGCGAGCCGGATCGGCCAGCGCAAGGTCCGGTCGCTGACCGTCAACGAGGTCGACCGGTGCATCGAGGTCGACCTGCTCCGCAAGGACGTGACGATCTACCGGCACGTGTCCCTGGACGCGGCGACGCCCGACGGGCGCGGTTACCGGCAGCAGAGCATCATCGAGATCCCGGAGCTGATCACGGTCCGCGAGCCCCTGGCCGCGCAGCTGGACCGGTTCCTGGACATCCTGGACGGCAAGGCCGACTCGGCCGAGGAGCGCGCCAGCATCCTGCCGGCGCACCGCGCGGTGGGCGGGGTCCTCGCGACCGCCTGAGCGTGACACGACGAATAATGCGCATGCATATTATGCATGCGCATTATTCGTGCGGTGGGGGCTTGCTCAGCCGACCATCGACTCCAGGGTCGCCAGGTGCGACTTGAGCACCGAGTCCAGAGTGAACCGCTCGTGGATCAGGCGCTGGCCGCCCAGCCCCACCTCGCGGGCCCGGTCGCGGTCCGTCAGCACCTCGATCAGCGTGTCGGCCAGGGCCCCGGTGTCGCCGACCGGTGTCAGGTACAGGTGCTCGCGGTCGCGCAGCTCGATGCCGGGGAAGTTGTCCGGGCGCACGGCGGCCACCACGGGGCAGCCCGCGCCCATCGCCTCCAGCGCTGCCGTGCCCAGCCCGAAGCCGTCCAGGTCGTGGGTCTCCAGGTCGGCGGCGGCCACGTACGCCGGGATCTCCGACTTCGGCACCGCGCCGGGGGCCACGATCGCGTCCCGCACGCCCAGCTCCTCGGCCAGCTTGAGGAACTTGTCGTAGTAGACCGTCCCGACGACGAGCACCGCGAGGTCCGGCACCTTCTCCAGCACCCGGGGCAGGGCCCGGACGAGCTGGACCCGGTCGCGGAGCGGGATGACGTGCCCGAGGGACAGCGCGATCGGCCGGTCGCCCAGCCCGTGCCGCTCCCGGATGCCGGCGCCGTCGCCGTTCAGCAGCCACTGGGGATCCACCCCGACCGGGATGTACTCCAGTCCGCTGACCGCCGAGCGGTACCGCTTCTGGATGTACTCCTCCATCTGCACGTCCATCACGACGAACCTCGGCTTGTACCGCCGCAGGATCGGCGCGACCAGCATCGAGTCCCCGACCGTGAACACCGCCTGGTACGCCGCGCGCGGGCTCTCCAGCCGGGTGTGCACGCTGAGCAGCGTCGGCACGTCGCGCTTGCGGGCGTAGAGCCCGCTGGCCCAGGTGAGGTCGAAGAACTGGCCGTGCTGGTGGATCACGTCGGGCTGGAACTCGTCGAGGATCCCGGTGACGGTGCGCAGCAGGGACGGCCGGACCGTGAACCCGATGTCGAAGCCGGCCACCGAGCTGGGCAGCTGCCAGGACGGCAGCCGGAGCACCCGGCAACCGCCGCGCATCTCGTCGAGCGGCGCGTCCTTGTAGGTCGCGGTGAGCACCAGCACCTCGTGCCCGGCGGCGGCGTACCCGTGGGCCAGGGACTCCGACAGGTGCGCCGAGCCGCCGACGCGGGGCGGGTAGAAGTTGTTGACGACGGCGATCCGCACTAGCTGACTCCCTCGAAGCGGACATTTTCCCCGTCGAACACCACGGTCGACACCACCCGTGCCGGCACTCCGGCGACCACGGTGCCGGCCGGCACGTCCCTGCTCACCACGGCTCCGGCGGCCACGACGGCACCGTCCCCGATGGTGACGCCCATCTGGATGACGGCGTTGGCCCCGACGAACACCCGGTCTCCGATGGTCACAGGGGCCCGGTCGACGTCGGGATAGGCCCGGCCGGACACGCACCGGCGGGCCGTCGAATGGGTGTAGATCTGCGCGCCGCAGCTGATGTCGCAGCCGGTGCCGATGGTCAGCCCGCCGGACCCGTCGAGCACCGTGAACGCCCCGATCCAGGTGCCGGCCCCGATCACCGGGTCACCGCTGATCCACGCGTGCTCGTTGTACGGATTGGCCGGGAGGCTCACTGCTCCAGTGCCGCCTTCACCAGCGCGGTCATGCCCTCTTCCACCGTGATCGTCGGTTCCCAGCCGAGCACCTCGCGTGCCCGGGTGATGTCGGCGGCCCGCCGGCTGACCAGCACGTCGCGCGGCACGAAGATCGGCTCGACGTCGGAGCCGAGGGCGTCGATCAGGATCCGGGCGAGGGTGGCGATCGAGGTGTCGATGCCGGTGCCGATGTTGATCGGCAGGTTGTCGCCCTCGGACTCCAGCGCGCACACGACGCTGCGGGCCAGGTCGGTGACGTGGATGAAGTCCATCGACTGCTCACCCTTGCCGTCGATCGTGGGCGCCTGGCCGGCCCGGATTCGCTGGATGAACGTGTTGATGACGCTGGTGTAGTAGGCCTCGATCTTCTGGCCGGGGCCGTACACGTTGAAGAAGCGCAGCGCGTTCCAACTCAGGCCCTTGGTGCGCTGGTAGAAGCCCAGCAGGTCCTCGCCGGCCCGCTTGGAGATGCAGTAGGGCGTGAGCGGGTTCAGCTCGTCGTCCTCGTGCATCGGCAGCCGCTTCGGGTCGCCGTACACGCTCGCGGAGGAGGCGAACACGAGCCGCTCGACCCCGTGGTCGGCCGCCGCCGCGAACACGTTGTTGTTGCCGACCATGTTGATGTCGATCGACTCGTACGGGTCCGCGATGGACTTGTTGATCGACACCGTGGCGAAGTGGATGACGTGCGTGGCGCCCTTCATGGCGTTGTGCACGCCACCGCCGTAGCGGACGTCCTGCTCGACCAGCTCGACGTCGCCGGTGGCGATCAGCTCGTTGACCCGGGCCCGGTCGCCGCGCGCCATGTTGTCGAAGATCCGGATCTGGTAGTCCTTCTCCAACAGCAGCGGGATGACGTGCAGCCCGATGAACCCGGCCCCGCCGGTGATGAAGACGGTTTTCTTCGACACTTCAGACTCCCTGGGCGACGTCGGTGACCACCGTGCGGACGGCGGCGGCGACGGTCTCGATCTCTGCTTCGGTCAGGTTCGCGTGCATCGGGATGGCCAGGTGCCGGCCGAACAGGTCGGCGGACACCGGGCACTCGTGCGTCTTGCCGTAGAGGGGCTGGACGTGCGAGGCGTAGGTGCCGAAGTTGCACTGCACCCCGCGCGCCCGCAGCCGCTGGGCCACCTCGCCCCGGTCGATGCCGGAGTTCAGAGTGATGATGTACGCCTGCCACGGGTGCGTCCGGTCCGCCGCGACCTGAGGCGTTCCGATCAGCTCGAAGTCCCCGAGCAGGTGCTCATAGCGCGCGGCGATGTGCTGGCGGGCTCGGAGCAGCAGGGGCAGCCGGTCCAGCTGGACCAGCATGATCGCTGCGGCCACGTCCGAGAGCCGGTAGTTGTAGCCCAGCTCGTCGAACTCCGGGATCGGCAGCGCGCTGGAGGCGGCCCGGTCCACGGCCGGCGCGATGCCGTACGTGTGCAGCTTGCGGGCGTGCGCGACCAGGTCGGCCCGGTCGGTGGTGAACGCCCCGCCCTCGCCGGCCGTGATGTTCTTCCGGCCGTGGAAGCTGAACGTGGCCACGTCGCCCAGCGAGCCGGCCGGCCGGCCCTGGTAGGAGGCCCCGGCGGCGCAGGCGGCGTCTTCGATGATGAAGAGCCCGTGCTTGTCGGCGATCGCGCGCAGCTCGGCGTAGTCGGCGGGCTGGCCGGCGACGTCGACGGCCACGATGCCCCGGGTGCGAGGGGTGATGAGGGACTCCACGTGAGCGGGGTCGATGGTCCAGATGTCCGGCCTGATGTCGGCGAAGACGGGCCTGGCGCCCGGGTACATCACGGCGTGGCCGGTGGCCGGGAACGTGTAGTCCCCGACGATCAGCTCGTCGCCCGGCTCGACGCCCAGGGTCAGCATGGCAAGGTGCAGAGCCGAGCCGCAGTTGTTGGTGGCCAGGGCGTGCGCGGTACCGGCGACGGCGGCGAACCGTTCCTCGAACCGCTGGCAGGTCGGGCCGGCCCCGGCGAGCCAGCCGGAGGCGAACACCTCGGCGATGGCCTTGAGTTCGGCCTCCCCGACCGTGGGCTGGCCGAGCGCGACGACTTCGGACGACATGGCACTCCTGAGCTCTCGGGGTCCTGGTGAGTCTATGGCCCCCCGTCGGGCTCCCTTCGCCCAGGCGGGGTCGGTGGAAGCGTCGCTATTCGGGCACTGAGGGTGACTGGTGCCGGAGGTCGCCGACGCGTGCCGGGGGAGGGACCACCGTAACCGTGAAAGGGGGTTTCGCGGGTTGGACACATGGCGGTAACGACACCGTGCGGTCGGGAGAATACGATCGGCCACAGCCGATCCCGGCGGGCGGAGGAATGGATATGACCAGGTATGTAGTGATCGGCGGCGGGATCGTCGGTCTGGCCACGGCGCACCGGATCACCCAGGACCGCCCGGACGCCCAGGTCACGGTCATCGAGAAGGAGTCCGGCTGGGGCGCGCACCAGACCGGCCACAACAGCGGCGTCATCCACGCCGGCGTGTACTACAAGCCCGGCAGCCTCAAGGCCCGGTTCGCCCGTGCCGGAAGTGTCTCGATGGTCCGGTTCTGCGAGGAGAACGGCATCGCGCACGACGTGTGCGGCAAGCTGATCGTGGCCACGTCCGCCGACGAGCTGCCCCGCCTGGAGGCGCTGCACGAGCGTTCACTGGCCAACGAGCTGCCGGTCCGCCGGATCGACGCGGCGGAGGCGCGCGAGTACGAGCCGAACGTCGCCACCGTCGGCGCCCTGCACATCGCCTCCACCGGCATCGTCGACTACGGCCAGGTGTGCCTGAAGCTCGCCGAACTGCTGGACAAGGCCGGCGCGTCCCTGCGCACCGGCACCAAGGTCACCGGCCTGCGGCCCGACAGGGGCGGCGTGATCGTGGAGACCACGGCGGGGGAGTTCCCGGCGGACGTCCTGGTCAACTGCGCCGGCCTGCACGCCGACCGGATCGCCCGGCTGGGCGGCATCGACCCGCCGGCCCGGATCATCCCGTTCCGGGGTGAATACTATGAGTTGACGCCCGAGAAGCGCGACCTGGTCAAGGGCCTGATCTACCCGGTGCCCGACCCGCAGTTCCCGTTCCTGGGCGTGCACCTGACCAAGATGATCGACGGCGGCGTGCACGCCGGCCCCAACGCCGTCCTCGCGCTGGCCCGCGAAGGCTACTCCTGGGGCAAGGTCAACGTCCGCGACCTCGCCGGCACCCTCGCCTATCCGGGCCTGTGGCAGATCGCCCGCCGACACCTGCGCTACGGCATGACCGAGGTCCGCCGGTCCCTGTCGAAGGCCCGGTTCGCCGAGAGCCTGGCCCGACTCGTGCCGGCGATCACCGAGGCCGACCTGGTGAAGTCGTCGGCCGGGGTGCGTGCCCAGGCCGTCAAGCCCACCGGCGAGCTCGTCGACGACTTCCTGATCGTGGCGAAGGGCCCCCAGGTGCACGTCCTCAACGCCCCGTCCCCGGCCGCCACGGCGTCCCTGGAGATCGCCCGCCACATCGTTTCCACTCTGCCCGGGGCCCGCTGAGAGCGGCGGTGCGTGCGTTGCCGGCACGCCTGCATACAACGCCGGTATGCAGGCGCACCTCCGCCTTCGCCTCCCCGCTCTCAGCGGGCCAAGACGTTCGATCAAAGGCGAAGATCAATTTCGTTGGGGGGTTACGGGGTCGTAGTGACCGGTGTCCGGCGGCCCGCTCCGGGTAACCTGGTCGGCTGGAGGTGACTCAAGGTGAGTCTCAAGGTTCCCACGATCGCGGTGCTCGGCCTGCTGACCCTGGCCGGGTGTTCCGACGCCCCGAAGCAGACCCCGGTGTCCGCGGACCCGAGCAAGGTCGAGTCCGCCGCGCAGCCGCCCGTGGCCGCCCCCAGCCAGGTTCCGGCCTCGGCGGCCCAGCCGGCGGCGGCGGCCGGCGGCGCGTGCGAGCTCCTCGACTACGAGGTCGTCGCCCAGGCCCTCGGCGAGCGGTTCCAGGTCGCGGTCTCCGGAGGCATGGCCCCGGCGACGACGTGCGTGCTCAAGCAGGTCGACAGCCGCTTCCCCGACCTGACCCTCGCCGTCGCCCCGACGAAGGCCGACGCGAAGGTGTTCACCAGCACCGTCACCCCGAAGGGCGCCTCGGCGGTCGCAGGCCTCGGCAAGGCGGCGTACAGCCGCACCCTGCCGCCGGACGGCGCCGGCGGGAGCACGGTGGAGGTGGGCTGGCTGTCGGCGAACAACCGGATGCTCACCGTGCGGTACACGCTGCCGGCGGGTGGGGACGCCGCCGCGGCGGGGGCGTTGGCGCCGAAGTTGGCGGAGCTGGCGAAGAAGGTCGACGCCAAGAAGTGACCACGGCCGGGCCGGGGGTGGTCACCCCGGGCGATGGGAAAGGCCCCCGACGCTGAGCGCGGGGGCCTTTCACGAACTGGACTAGGAGACGAAGACCCGGCTCGCGATGTCCCGGGTCAGCTTCACCGTCGCGTCGCTGGACACCACGGTCACCCCCGACCGGTCCCCGCTCACCGTGACCGAGGCCCCGGGGTTGATCCCGGCGCTGTGCAGCTCCCGCAACGCCTCGCCGTCGACCTGCACGCTCTCGCAGATCCGCACGACGGTGACCGGCCCGACGAGGCCCGTGGAGGCCAGGTTGCGCTCGGTGGACGACACCTCGACGTCGCCGCCGAAGATCTCCAGGCCCGGGATCGGGTTGCCGTACGGCGAGCGGGTCGGGCGCTTGAGCAGGTCGTAGACCCGCTTCTCGACCGCGTCGCTCATCACGTGCTCCCAGCGGCACGCCTCTTCGTGCGCCTCCTCGTACGGCAGGCCGATCACGTCGACGAGCAGCAGCTCGGCGAGGCGGTGCTTGCGCATGACGGCGACGGCGTGCTCGCGCCCGGTCGCGGTCAGCTCGAGGTGCCGGTCGTCCTGCACGGTGACCAGGCCGTCGCGCTCCATCCGGGCCACGGTCTGGCTCACGGTGGGACCGCTCTGGTGCAGTCGCTCGGCGATCCGGGCCCGCAGCGCGGGGACGCCCTCCTCTTCGAGCTCGAGGATGGTGCGAAGGTACATCTCTGTGGTGTCAACCAGCTCATTCACGGCGTGCGCCCTCCCGTGGAGTAATGCTACCTGTCGGCTACGACAGACTTGAGGTGTGAGCCCACTGCTGAAGGCCGCCGAGCTGGCCGAATATTCCCCGATGACCATACTTGATGTCCGCTGGCGCCTCGTCGGCCAGCCTGGGCGGTCCGATTACCTCGCCGGCCACCTGCCGGGTGCGGTCTTCGTCGACCTCGACGCCGATCTTAGTGGCCGCCCGGGAACCGCCGGCCGGCATCCGTTGCCGGATCCGTCACACCTGCAGGAGGCGCTCCGGGCCGCCGGGGTTCGCCAGGATCGTCCCGTTCTGGTGTACGACGGCGGAGACGGTCTGGCCGCCGGCCGCGCCTGGTGGACCCTGCGCTGGGCCGGCCTGACCGAGGTGTACGTGCTCGACGGCGGGTTCGCCGCCTGGGACGGCACTGTGAGCACGGACACCCCCACCCCCGAGCGCGGTGACGTCGTGGTCACGCCCGGCTCGATGCCGACCGTGGACGCGGCGGGCGCGCTGGAGTTCGCCGGCCGGGGCCGGCTGTTCGACGTCCGGGCCGCCGAGCGGTTCCGGGGCGAGGTCGAGCCGATCGACCGCGTGGCCGGCCACATCCCGGGCGCCCGCAACCGTCCGATTCCCGACGGCCCCGACTACGGGTCGAAGGACGAACCCCTCGCGTTGTACTGCGGGAGCGGCGTCACCGCGGCGCAGGCGGCTTTGGCTGCGACGCTCGCGGGGTACACCCCCAGTGTCTATGTGGGTTCCTGGAGTGAATGGATCAGTGACCCCGACCGGCCGGTGGCTTTGGGAGAATGACCCTGTGACCGTATTGATCTGGAGCGACGGGCTGCGGGGCTACGACCTCGGCGAGCACCCCCTGGACCCGGTCCGGCTGGAGCTGACCATGGCCCTCGCCGACGAGTTGGGCGTGTTGCGCGGGCTGACCGTGCGCGCGCCCCGCCCGGCCGACGAGGCGACCCTGCGCCGGGTGCACAGCCCCGAATACCTCGCGGCGGTGCGCCGGGCCCCCGACGAGCTGGTGTTCCACGGCTACGGCCTGGGCACGGCCGACACCCCGTGCTTCGACGACATGTACGCGGCCAGCGCCCTGGTCGCCGGCGCCACCACCCAGGCGGCCGAGGCGGTGTGGTCGGCGGAGACGAAGCGCGCGGTGAGCATCGCCGGCGGGCTACACCACGCGTTCGCGGCCTCGGCTGCCGGGTTCTGCGTGTTCAACGACCCGGCCGTCGCCATCGCCCGGCTGCTCGACCTGGGCGCGGAGCGGGTGGCGTACGTGGACATCGACGTGCACCACGGCGACGGCGTGCAGTCCATCTTCTACGACGATCCCCGGGTGCTCACGGTGAGCCTGCACGAGACGGGGTACGCGCTGTTCCCCGGCACCGGGTTCGCCGCCGAGACCGGCGGGCCGGGCGCGGAGGGCTCGGCGGTCAACGTGGCGCTGCCGCCGGGTACCGACGACGCGGCCTGGCTGCGCGCCTTCCACGCCGTGGTGCCCGGGGTGCTCCGGGCGTTCAAGCCGCAGATCCTGATCACCCAGTGCGGGGCCGACACCCACCTGCTCGACCCCCTCGCCGACCTGCGGCTCACGGTCGACGGCCAGCGCGCGGCGTACGTCGCGCTGCGTGGGCTGGCCGACGAGCTGTGCGACGGGCGCTGGGTGGCGACCGGCGGCGGGGGCTACTCGCTGTCCTCGGCCGTGCCCCGCGCGTGGACCCACCTGCTCGCGGTCGCCTCGGGGCAGGAACTCGATCCCCTGACGCCGATCCCGGCCCGGTGGAAGAAGCTCGCCCACCAGCGCCGGCCGCACGACGACCTGCCGCTGCGGATGACCGACGACGGGACGGGCCGCTACACCCCGTGGCAGCCGGGGCTCGAACCCGACTCCCTGGACCGGGCGATCATGGCCACCCGCCGGGCCGTGTACCCGCTGCACGGTTTGGATCCGCTGGATGTCCGGGACTGAGCGGTCGGCCCCGGCCCCGCCATGGGTCGACGCCGCCGACCCGGGCCGACCCGACGGGGCGACGGATCCGGCCGAGCCGGGGGACGCGGACCCGGCCGGGCGGCACTATCCGGCGCACCGGGCCGCCGACGTGCTCCTCGCCGACGGCGGCACGGTGCACCTGCGCCCGATCCGACCATCCGACGGCCCTGAGCTGCGGAATTTCCACTCCCGACTCTCGCAGCGCACCCGCTACTACCGCTACTTCTCGGCATATCCGAGGATCCCGGACCGCGACCTGGCCCGCTTCACCACTGTGGACCACCACGCCAGGGAGGCGCTGGTCGCCGAGCTGGGCGAGGACCTGATCGCCGTCGGCCGCTACGACCGGCTCCCCCCGGCCGGCGCGTCCGACGCCGCCGGCCCGGCCGATGGCTCGGTGGACGGTGAGGTCAAGGCCCGGGCCGAGGTCGCCTTCGTCGTCGAGGACGCCCACCAGAGCCGCGGCATCGGCTCCATCCTGCTCGAACACCTGGCCGCCGCCGCCCGCGAGGAGGGCATCGAGGAGTTCGTCGCCGAGGTGCTGCCCGAGAACGGCGGCATGCTCCGGGTCTTCTCCGACGCCGGGTACTCCGTCGACCGCTCCTACGCCGACGGCGTGGTGCACCTCGTGTTCGACAACGCGCCCACCGAGAAGTCGATCCGGATCGCCCGGGCCCGCGAGGCGCGCACCGAGGCCGCGTCGATCTCCCGACTGCTCACCCCGCGCGGGGTGGCCGTGTTCGGGGCGTCCACCCGGGTGCCGGGCATCGGGCACACGCTGCTGAAGAGCCTGCGCACCGGCGGGTACACCGGCGCGATCTATCCCGTGCACCCCCGGGCGCGCACGGTCCAGGGCCTGCCGGCGTTCCGGTCGGTCCGCGACGTGCCCGGCCCGGTCGACCTGGCGATCGTCGCCGTGCCGGCCTCGGGGGTGCCAGGGATCGTCGAGGACTGCGCGGCGGTCGGCGTGCACGGCCTGGTCATCGTCTCCAGCGGCTTCGCGGAGACCGGCGCCCCCGAGGGGGTCGAGGCCCAGCTGGAGATCGTCCGCGAGGCCCGGCTGCGCGGCATGCGGATCATCGGCCCGAACTGCCTGGGCATCGCCAACACCGACCCGGACGTCCGGCTCAACGCCACCCTCGCGCCCCGGCTGCCCGAGCCGGGCAGGGTCGGCTTCTTCTGCCAGTCCGGGGCGCTCGGGGTGGCCCTGCTGGCCGAGGCCGGCCGGCGGGGGCTCGGCCTGTCGAGTTTCGTGTCCGCCGGCAACCGCGCGGACGTGTCCGGCAACGACCTCCTGCAGTACTGGCACGCGGACGGGCACACCGACGTCGTCCTGCTCTACCTGGAGACCTTCGGCAACCCGCGCAAGTTCGCCCGGCTGGCCCGAGGCATCGGCCGGGACAAGCCGATCATCGCGGTCGCCAGACCGCAGCTTGCGGCAGAGCGGTGGCGGCACGAGGTCTCCGGCCCGAACGAGCGCGGCGTCGAGGCGCTGTTCGCCCAGTCGGGGGTGCTGCGGGTCGACACCGTCGCCGAGCTGTTCGACACCGGGCTGCTGCTGGCCCGCCAGCCGCTGCCGGCCGGCGACCGGATCGCGATCGTCGGCAACACCGCCGCCCTGGGCCTGGTCGCCGCCCAGGCCGCGGAGTCCGCCGACCTGCGGGTCGTGGCCGGCTACCCGCTGGAGGTCGACGTCGGGGCCCCCGGCCCCCAGCTGGCCGCGGCCCTGCGCGCCGCGAACGCCGACCCGGCCGTCGACGCCGTGGTCGCCGTGTTCGTGCCACCCCTGGTGGGCTCCGCCGCCGGGTACGCCGACGTGCTCGTCGAAGGGGCCGGCGACAAGCCGATCGTGGCGGCGTTCGTGGCTGAGGGCGTCCTGGAGAAGCACGCCGAGGGCACCGTCCCGCACTACCACTCGGTGGAGGCGGCCGTGGCGGCCCTCGGCCGGGTCTCCCGGTACGCCGCGTGGCGCCGCACCCCCGCCGAGCTGCCCGAACAGCCGGCCGGGCCCGTGGTGGCCGTCGAGTCGGGGGAGCTGCTGTCCGCGTACGCCATCAGGGTCCTGCCGGCCAGAACGGCCCGGGGCGGCGCCGGCACCCTGGCCGCGGCCTCCGAGCTGGGCTATCCGGTCGCGGTGAAGATCGCGTCCGCCGAACTGCGGCACCGCCTGGACCTGGGCGCCGTCCGGCTCAACCTGGCCACCCCGGCCGAGGTGTCCCGCGCCGTCGCCGAACTGGCCGAACGCTTCGGCCCCGCCGAGCCGCTCCTGGTGCAGCCGATGGCGGCGCCCGGCATCGCGTGCGTCGTGGAGGTGGTCGAGGACCCGTCCTTCGGCCCGATCGTCGGCTTCGGCCTCGCCGGCCTGCACACCGAACTCCTCGGCGACCGGGCCTGGCGCGCGGCACCCCTGACCAGGGTCGACGCCGCCGAACTCCTCCGCGCGCCCCTGGCGGCCCCGCTGCTCTTCGGCCACGGCGGCGGCCCGGTCGTGGACATCGAGGCCCTCACGGACCTCCTGGTCCGGGTCGGCCAGCTGGCGGACGCGACCCCGGCCCTGCACCGGCTCGAACTCAACCCGGTGATCGTCGGCGGCTCGGGCGTGGTGGCGCTGCACGCCATCGTGGAACTCGGCACCCCGGAACCCCGCTCGGACACCGGCCCGCGCCGAATGTGATCTTGCCCTTGATCTGAGGCGAAGTGGCCCGCTGAGGGCGGGGCTGGCAAGCAGCGTGCGGAGCCGCTAGGGCAGCGCCCTGCGGATTCGTGCGCTGTGCGGCCAGCGTCGTCCTCAGCGGGTCCTCCCTACGCGTAGCTCAGAAGTCTTTCTGAGCGTTCCGGCTGGCGGAGCTTCTTCAGCGTCTCCTGCTCGATCTGCCGGATCCGCTCCCGGGACAGCCCGAACTCCTTGCCGACCTCCTCCAGGGTGCGCTGCCGGCCGTCGTCGAGGCCGTAGCGCAGCCGGATCACGGCCTGCTCGCGCTGGGACAGCGTGGACAGCACCATGCCCATCTCGCTGCGCAGCTCCGACGCGGCGGCGGCCTCGCCGACCTCGGTGGTCGGCACCGCGACCTGCAACAGGTCGCCCAGGCAGCTGTCGCCGTCCTCCCCGACCGGGGTGTCCAGGCTGATCGGCTCCCGGTTGTAGGACAGCAGCTCGAGCACGTTGTGCGTCTCGACCTCCAGCAGAGCGGCGATCTCCATGACGCTCGGCTCGCGGCCCAGCTCGACGGTCAGCGCGCGCTGCGCCCGGGTCAGCTTGGCCAGCTGCTCGACCATGTGCATTGGGATCCGGATCGTGCGGCCCTGGTCGGACAGCGCGCGGCTGAGCGCCTGGCGGATCCACCAGGTGGCGTAGGTGGAGAACTTGTAGCCCTTGGCGTAGTCGAACTTCTCCACGGCCCGGATCAGGCCGATGTTGCCCTCCTGGATCAGGTCCAACAGAGCCAGACCCTTTCCGGTGTACCGCTTCGCGATGCTCACCACCAGCCGCAGGTTGGCCTCGAGCATCCGGTTCTTCGCGCGCTGGCCCTCGTTGCGGATCACGACGAGGTCGAAGTCGTCGGAACCCTGGCTGAGCTTCTCGTCGGCGAACAGGCCGGCCTCGATGCTCTTGGCGAGCGTGACCTCGTCCTCGGCGGTGAGCAGTGGGATCTTGCCGATGCCGTTCAGGTAAGCCCGGACCAGATCGCTGGTGATACCGGACTCCTGCGTCTCCAACACCTTGCTCGTCTCCCCGTGTCCGTTTCAACGTATGCGGCTAAGAGTGGACTGCCGAGCGTTAAACGGAGGTAAGGCGGTGGGGAGGTGGCACGAAGTGGGGATCTTTTCTACCGGTTGTAGAATCGCCGCGACGTCTTCGGAAGGAGTGCCAGCCCATGGCCCGGCTCGGTGAACTGGAGCACGCCGTCATGGAGGTGCTGTGGTCGGCCGGCGCGCCCTGTACGGCCAGGGACATCCTCGACGCCCTCCCCGACCGGGGGCTCGCCGCCACGACCGTGCTCACGGTGCTGTCCCGGCTCGAGCGCAAGCAGCTCGTCGGGCGGGACCGGGACGGCCGGGCGCACCGGTACCGGCCGGTCGCCGGGCGTGAGGACCACATCGCGGCCCTGATGCGCGAGGCGCTCGACGGGGCCGCCGACCGGGGCGCGGCCCTGGCCCGGTTCGCCGACCAGGTGGACGACGCCGACGTCGAGGCGCTGGCCGACGCGCTCCGCGAGGCGGTGCGCCGCCGCCAGGCCCTGGCATGACGCCCACCGTGTCGGCCCCGACCGCCCCGGGAAGCCGGGCGGCCGGCCCTGTGCGGAGCCCCATCGGAACGTGGCCCGGCCGTCCCGTGCTCGGCGGCCCCGGAAGCCGGGCCGACCCGCCTGTGGCCCACCGCTTCCGGCCGGGTGGCGCTCCCGCTCGGACGGGCCGACTCCGGTGACGGCCCTGGCGCTGGCCGTCCTGGCCGTGGTGCTCCTCTGGCCGGCCCCGCTCCTGCTGTCCCGAGCCCGCTGGACCTTTCGCGAACCCCGCGCGGCCCTCGTCCTCTGGCAGGCCGTCGGGCTGGCCGCCGGCCTGGCCCTGATCGGCGCGGCGGTCGCCGTCGCGCTCGCCCCGCTGGGCGGCGGCCTGCTCGACGGGCTCGCGGCCCTGGTCCGGGGCACCGGCCGGCTGCCGGCGGCGCACACCGCGCTGTTCTTGGTCGCGCTGGGCCTGCTGACCTGGCTGGCCGGCGTCCTCGTGCACCGGTTTCTCGTCACCCTGTGGGTCCGCCGCCGACACCGCGAACTCCTCGACCTCGTCGCCGACCCGTGGCCGGGCCAGGCCGGCGGCCGGGTCCTCGCCCACCCGAACGCCGTCGCGTACTGCCTCCCCGGCGCGGACTCCCGGGTCGTCCTCAGCTCCGGGGCGCTCGACCTGCTCGACGCCGAGGAACTCGCGGCCGTCGTGGCCCACGAGCGGGCCCACCTCGCCGAGCGCCACGACCTCGTCGTCCTGCCGTTCGCCGCCTGGCGCACGGCGCTGCCGGGCCTGCCAGGGGTGCGCCACGCCCGGCCGGCCGTCGCCACCCTCGTGGAGATGCTCGCCGACGACCGGGCGTGCGCGGTGTGCGACCGCGCGGCGCTGGCGACGGCCCTGGCCAGGGTCGGCACGGCGTCCGCCCCGGACGGCGCCCTGGCGGCGACGGGCGGGGCGACCGTGCAGCGTGTCCACCGCCTCCTGGCCCCGCCGTCCCCGTCCCGGGTGATCCGGCTGGCCTGCTACACGGCCGCCGCGGCTCTCCTGACGATCCCGACCGCTGCCCTCCTGGCGGGCTGGTCGGGCTGACCCCGCCGCACGCGGCCACCCGCTCCTCCCGGCCCGTCCCACGGCCTGGCCCCGCCGCTCCCGGCCCCTCCTGCGGCGCGGCCCCCGAATTCGGTGGACGTGCCTTCCGTCCCGGGTGACGATCGGCGGATGACTGACCTCAGCTGGCGCCCGGCGACCCTCGACGACGCCGAGGCCGTGGCGGCGCTCCGGACCACGATCCACCACCGGACGGGGGCCGGCTGGCCGGTCGACGTCGACGGCGTCCGGCACGAGTGGAACACGATGGTCCCGGTGGGGGAGACCCTGCTGGCCGTGGAGGGCGACACGCTCCTGGCCTGGGGGTACGCCTGGGCCCGGCACGGACGCCACTTCCTCGGCGGCGGCGTGCACCCCGACCGGTGGGGCGAGGGCCTCGGCCGGCACCTGCTCGCCTGGCAGCTGGGCCAGGTCCCAGCGGGTGACATGGCGGACACCCGGGTGGACTCGCGCGACCAGCGGACGATCCGGCTGTTGTCCCGGCTCGGGTTGGCCCCGCTGCGCGAGTACCTGGAACTGTCGCGTCCCACGTCGCTGTCGGTGGCTCCCACCACGGTGGAGGGCCTGCGGATCGAGACGTTCCGGCCGGAGTTCGGGCACGGGCTGTGGGCTGCGCACCACGACGCGTTCGCGGAACACTACGGCTTCACCCCGACCCCGGAAGCCGAGTGGCTGCCGGCCCGGACCGGTCACCCCGACTTCCGGCCCGAATGGTCGTTCCTGGCCTTCGACGGGGACACGGTCGTCGGTTACGCGGTCGCGTTCGGCCCGAAGGCCGTGCACATCGGCGTCCTCGGCACCCGGGGTCCGTGGCGTGGCCGTGGCGTGGCCGGGGCCCTCCTGGAGAACGCCGCCCGGGCGGGCGCGGTCGCCGGCGTCGACGAGGTCAACCTGGACGTGGACAGCGAGAACGGCACGGGAGCCGTCGCGGTCTACCTCCGCAACGGCTTCACCGAGAGGTCCCGCACGATCTCCTACGGCCGCACGGCCTGACATCCGGCCCTAGTCGCGCACCGGATCCAGGAACCCGCGTTCCACGAGGTGCGCGACCACCGGCAGCGCGATCTCGGTCAACGCCTCCTCGTCCAGCCCGTAAGCGACCGCGAGCAGCCCCAACTGGTCCCCCAGCGTGACGCCCCCGGACGACGACGCCACCAGTGCTGCGGTGGCCTCGTCGATGTCCTCGGTCCAGTGCATGCCCCGGGTCTGCTCCAACCGACGCGACACGCTCTCCCACCCGTCGTCCCCCAGCTCGGACCCGGTGTGCAGCCGCAGGCCCCCGGCGGCGACGAACCGGCCGGCGAGCAGGTCGGACGACGCGGACGTGCGCAGATAGTCCTGCCGGGTGAACCAGTCCGCGATCCGGGCGCCCATCGGCTGCTCGATCTGCTGGTGGACGTCCTCCATGCGTACCCGGGGAAAACCGCCGGCGGAGCGCCGGCGCAGGGTGATCAGGCCGAAGCCGACGGCCTCGATCCGCTGCTCGTCGAACCAGTCGAGCCACGCGGCGGCCCGCTGCGCGTCGAACTGGTCCCCGGAGTCGCGCAGCCACAGCTGGACGTAGGACACCGGGTCCTGGATCTCGCGCTGGATGACCCAGCCGTCCACGTTGGTCCCGGCGAGCCAGGAACCGACCCGGTCCTGCCAGGGCTCGCCCTCGACGTGCGCCCAGTTGGCGAGGAACTGCAGGTGGCCGCCCTCGGTGAGCAGTTCCTCCGCGCGGCCGGCCAGCTCGGCGCAGATCCCGTCGGCGGCCCGGCCGGAGTCACGGTAGATGTGCGAGCCCTGCCCGGGGCCGATCACGAACGGCGGGTTGCTGACCACGAGGTCGAACCGCCGGCCGGACACCGGCTTGGTCATGTCGCCGTGCAGGAGTTCCCAGTCCAGTCCGTTGAGGGCGGCCGTGGTGGCGGCGAACCGCAGGGCCCGCTCGGACAGGTCGGTGCCGGTCACCTGGCGCGCGTGCCGGGACAGGTGCAGGGCCTGCACCCCGCAGCCGGTACCGAGATCCAGCGCCGTCTCCACCGGCGCGCGCAGGGTCGCGAGCGCGAGGGTGTTGGACGCCCCGCCGACGCCCAGCACGTGGTCGGCGCGCAGCGGGGCCCCGGGCCGGAGCAGTTCGGGGGCGTCGGCGACGAGCCACCAGCCCTCGTACGGGTGCAGGTCTACCCCGGCGCGCAGCCCGCCGGGCACGGGCTCGAGCAGCCCGCCGTCGACGCAGTCCTCGACGGGCAGCGCGGCGGCGACCGTGGCGTGCGGGACGGTCTGGCCGCAGACGTACAACCGGATCAGGGTGTCCAGGGGCGAGTCGCCGAGCAGCCGCAGGGCCGGCCGGAAGTCGTTGCGGGCGAGCGCGTCCTCGGCCTCCGGGCCGAGCCGGGCCTCGACGCCCGCGCGGGTGTAGTCGGCGGCGGTGAGGGCCTCGCGGAGTCGGGCGATGCCGGCGGGTTCCAGAAGCGGAGTGATCTGCACGTGGTCATCCTCCCGCATCGCCCGGCGCCCGGCCCCGCGATGCGCCCTTTACTATAAACGTAGTAGTGCCGGTGCCCCCGAGAGAGCCGGTCGGCAGGACTACGCTGGAGGGGTGAAAAGCCGAGCGGTCCTCATCACCGATGCCGAGCGGAGCCAGGCCGACCAGTTGCGCAGCCGGCAGATCCGCTACGCGTCGATGATGGGCCTGCGGATCGTCTGCCTCGTGCTGGCGACCGTCCTCGTGATGAACGAGGCCCCGCTGCTCTGGCTCTGGCTGCCGCTGTGCCTCGCCGGCATGGTGCTGCTGCCGTGGATGGCGGTCCTGATCGCCAACGACCGCCCGCCGAAGAAGGAACACACCCTGCGGGGCAAGCTGGCCCAGCGGCACGCCGCGCACGAGGCGCTGGCCCCGACCTCGACCACCGAGGTGACGGCGATCCCCGAGGGCGGCCGGATCGTCGACCAGGACGAGTAGGCCCCGTCGGGTGGACCCGGGTGGGCGATCATGGTCACCATGACCCGACTCAGCCACGTCTCCCCGCCCGGCATCGCCCCCGGCAACGGCTACAGCCACGTCGTCACCGCCACCGGCCGCCTGGTGGTGATATCCGGCCAGATCGCGCTGGACGAGCACGGCGCCCTGGTCGGCGGCGCCGATCCGGCGGCGCAGGCCCGCCAGGTGTTCGAGAACCTCCAGCGTTGCCTGGCCGCGGCCGGGGCGGGGTTCGCCGACGTCGCGAAACTCACCTACTTCCTGACCGATGTCGGGTTCCTCCCGGCGGTGCGGGTGGTCCGGGACGAGTTCCTCGGCGCCGGCCCGCGACCGGCCAGCTCGCTGGTCCAGGTGGTGGCGCTGGCCCGGCCGGATCTGCTGATCGAGGTCGAGGCGCTGGCGGTCCTGCCGGGATAGCGGCACCTCAACCTGGGATTTCTCTGGGATTTCGCTGTGAGAAGCATCTGTCTTCTGTGGACTGAATCCGGCCCCTCGCCGCCGCATACTGGGCGCGGGTCGGATCGACCGGCCCTGGATCTCTCTCCACCATGGAGGAAACTGTGCGCAAGTCCTCTGTCGCCCTCGCGGGTGTAGCCATGGCCGTCATCGCCGGATCGTTCGTCGCCGCCGCGCCGGCCCAGGCGGCCGGTCCCTACTACCTGACCTGCGAGTCGTGGTCCAGCACCGTCTGGTGCGAGGACACCGGCCCCCGGACCACCATCACGTGGAAGCTGAACGGCAACGCTGTGCCGTCCTGGAACAATCTGACCTCGGTCCGGTCGTCGTGCCGGCCGGGGGATCGCATGGCGTTCGCCGCCACCAGGGTGTACCCGGGCGGGACCACCACCGACACCCACTCCATCACCTGCACCAACCTGCCGCCGCGCTGACCCGCTGACGGCGCGTGCCCGGTGCCCCAACCATCGGGCACGCGCTACCGGGGCCGGGCCCCGACCGTGGTCACGGCCCGCGCGCCCAGCGCGGCCCCGGCCGCCAGCGACTCCGCCGGCGTCCCCCCGGACAGCCACGCCGCCAGCAACCCGGCCGCGAACGCGTCCCCGGCCCCCGTCGGGTCGACGGCCACCACCGGCTCACCGGGCGCCCGGACCACGCCCGGCCCGGCCCACACCGCCCCGTCGGCGCCGAGCTTGACCACGGCGTGCGTCGCGTACCCGGCGAGCCGGCGGGCCAGCTCCTCCGGGCCGGGCCGGGCGGCCAGCTCGGCCAACTCGCGCGGCTCCACCTCGGACGACACCCCCGGCGTGGTCCCCACCAGCGCGTACGCCTCGTCGAGGTTGGCCAGGAGCACGTCGGTCCCGCGTACCCAGTCGAGGAATCTGTCGGGTCCCAGAAGCCGCAACGGCCCCGCCGACCCGGCGTCCACGCTGGTCGTCGCGCCGATCTCGCGGGCCCTGGTCAGCGCGTGCCGGCCGGCGGCGGCGGTCCTCGGGTCGAAGAGGACGTAGCCCGACAGGTGCAGGTGCCGCGCGCCCGGCAGCGCCGCGTCGATGTCGGCGGCGGTGAGCAGCGCGTTGGCCCCCCGGTCGGTGACCATGCTCCGCTCGTCCGGGGTGGACAGCACGATTACGGTCCCGGTCGGGGCCCCGGTCGCGAACCGGACCGCGGTGCGGCAGGTCAGCTCGCCGACCCGGGCCCGGCCGGCCGCGTCGTCCCCGACGACCGCGACCAGGGTGGTGTCCGTGAGCCGGGACAGCCAGCAGGCCGTGTTGGCCGCCGATCCGCCCCCGGTCTCCCGGATGGCCGCGGCGGTGTCCGAGCCGGTGGTCAGTGGACCGCCGAGGGAGGCCAGCACGTCGGTGACCAGGTCACCGACGACCACGACGGTCATTTTCCGGCCGCGACGGCGATCTGCGCGGCGAGTTCGGAGTTGCGCAGGATGATCCGGATGTTCACGTCCAGGCTCGCGCCGAGGGTGTGCTCGTGGAAGTAGGCCAGCAGGAACGGGGTCACGCCCTTGCCGGACACCCCGTGCAGCTTCATCTCGTGCAGCGCCTCGGTGAGCACCTGGTCGTGCAGCGCGGGGTCGAGCTGCTCGGACAGCGGCAGCGGATTGGCCACCACGAGCGCGCTCTGACTGGCCCGGTGCCCCCTGCGGGCGTGGATCGCGCGCGCCACCTGCTCGGGACTGTCCACCGACCAGTCCAACGGGAAGCCCGAGTCGGACAGGTAGAACCCGGGGAACTTGCGGGTCCGGTAGCCGACGACCCCGACCCCGAGGGTCTCCAGCCGCTCCAGCGTCGCGCCGACGTCCAGGATCGACTTCACCCCGGCCGACACCACACAGATGGGGGTACGCGCGAGCGTCACCAGGTCCGCCGACTCGTCGAAACTCTCACTGGCCAGCCGGTGCACCCCGCCGAGCCCGCCGGTCGCGAACACCTCGATCCCGGCGGCGGCCGCCACAGCGCTCGTACTCGCCACGGTCGTCGCCCCGTTTGCCCCGGTCGCGGCGGCGATCGCCAGGTCGCGCACCGACAGCTTCACCACGTCGTCGCTGGTCGCCAGGCGGGTCAGCTGCGCGTCGTCCAGGCCCACGATCAGCTCGCCGTCGACCATGCCGATCGTGGCCGGCACCGCGCCCTGGGCGCGCACCGTGTCCTCGATCTCGCGGGCGATCCGCAGGTTGTCGGGACGGGGGAGGCCGTGGGAGATGATGGTGCTCTCCAGGGCCACGATGGGCGCGCCGGAACGCCGCGCGGCGTCCACCTCAGGTCCGTACCGAATCTCGAAGCCGTTCACGCCGTGAGCCTAATCCCGCCCACCGGCCCCGCGTCCGGACTCCCTCAGGTCGGTGTCCATGATCACGGCATGGCCTGCGGTCCCACGGGGACACCGCCGCGTGGATCGCGCGCCGGATCGCCCTGGTCTCGCTGATCCCGCTGGCTCTGATGGCGATCGGGCTAGTGACGTTCGCGCCGGACGAGGAGACCGTGGCGGTGTCGCCGTCGGGGGACCACGAGGTGGTCGTCGTCGACGCGGGAGGGCGCCGCGCCTTCGTCCTGCGCACCCGCGACGGCGTGTTGAGTCGGCAGGCCGCGCACCCGTTGTTCTGTTTCTCCAGCTCCGGTGGGGATTTCGTCCGCTTCATCGACGACCACACGGTCGAGGTCCAGTCTCTTCCGGACTCTGAACCCGCCAGCAGGGTGAGCTTCGTCGGGCTCGACGTCCCGCCGTCAGGCTGCGACTGATCGTCGGTAGCCCTTGACGAGTGGTTCAACGGGCTCTATGTTTAACGCATCAGTTAATTAACGGCGAGGTTAAATGCGATGGCGACCGATCGGCTCAGCACCATCTTCTCGGCGTTGGCGGACCCGACCCGCCGGGCGATCCTCGCCCGGCTGGCCGAGGGCGACGCCACCGTCCTGGAGCTGGCCGAGCCGTTCTCCATCAGCCTGCCGGCGATCTCGCGGCACCTGAAGGTGCTCGAGCACGCCGGCCTGATCACCCGGAGCCGCTCGGCCCAGTGGGTCTCCAGCAGCCTGCGGGCCGAGCCGCTCCGGGAGGTCACGGCCTGGATGGAGCACTACCGGCAGTTCTGGGACACCAGCTTCGACCGCCTCGACGCGCACCTACGACGTATCCAACAAGCACAGAACGAGGAGCAAGCGCCATGAACGACACCCACGAGCTCGTCATCACCCGGATCTTCGACGCCCCCCGCGCACTCGTCTACCGGGCCTTCACTGACCCCGACCAGATCGCGGCGTGGTTCGGCCCGGTCGGTTGGTCCGTGCCCCGCGACTCCGTCGAGGTCGACCTGCGCGTCGGCGGCAAGCAGCGGTTCACGATGGTCAACGACGAGGACGCGACGCAGAACTCGCCGGTCACCGCCACCTTCACCGAAGTGGTGGAGAACGAGCTGCTGGTCGGCGAGGAGATCGCCGACAACATCCCCGGGCTGCCGGCGGGCACCCGGTTCTCGCTGCGGCTGGAGTTCCACGACGAGGACGGCAAGACCCGGCTCGTGCTGCGGCAGGGGCCGTATACGGCGGAGGTCGAGGGCATGGCACGTGAGGGCTGGGGCAGCTCGTTCACGAAGCTCGACGCGCTGCTCGCTGGCTGATCGCCACGCCACGGCGCGCCGCCCCGCCCGCCCGCCTCCCGCCCCGCGCCGCCCCCGCCCCCGCACCGTCGCGACGGGCCGGGGGCGGCTTTGCGTCACGGGCCTTGTGGCCGAGGTCGGCCGACCCCATGCTGTGCGGATGCCTGAGAGCCCCCTCGACTTCAGCCAGCCGGTCCCGGAGGACCCGCACGAGTCGCCCACCGCCGGCCGCCGCCTGCGCCTGTCCAGGATCGTGCTCGGCGTCTGCGGCTTCGCGATCCTGCTGGTGGCGTTCGGGATATGGAACCCTGGACAACTGGTCGCCGTGCACACCTACCTCAGCCGCCCATGCGAGCTGGTGTTCTTCCTGATCCCGGCCCTCGGGTTCGTCTACTTCCTCCGCCGCGACGGCGATCAGGAGGGCATCGCGGCCTTCCGGGTGGTCCTGGGCCTGTCGGGCGGCGTGCTGCTGGTCCTCGTCTGCCTGCTGCGGGCGCCCGGCCCGGCCACGGTGGCCGTGTCCCCGGACGGCCGGTTCGAGGCCGTGCTCTGGCTCGACTCCGACGGCCGCAACGGCGACCTGGTGATCCGCAGCCGTGAGGGTCTGCTCAGCCGGGAGGCGACGGCACCGCTGAGCTGTGTGCCGCGCGGCTCGGAGGTGCACTTCGTCGACGGTCACACCGTGACGGGTACCGCCATGGACCACCCGGCGACCTTCGACCCGGACACGCTGGAGCCGACGGCCCCGGCGGACTGGTGCTCCCGCTGACGGGCCCCGACCCCGCTGGTCATCGGACGCCCGATCCGGTCCTGGACTTCACCGAGCCCGTTCCTGCCCCGCCGGACCAGCCGGCGGAGCGGGCGGACGCGCGCCGCAGGGTGTACGCGGTCGTCCTGCTCGTCGCGGGTGTCACCACCTTCCTCCTGGCCCTGGCCGTGCTGGTCAACCCGGTCGGGCTGCTCTACCAGGGGCACGTGTGGGACGTCCCGGAGCGGATGACCTTTGTCGCGGTCGCGGTGCCGGGCAGTCCGCTGCTGCTCTGCGCGGCGGCCTGGCTGCGGATCGGGCGTCTGGCCGCCGCCCGGGTGCTCATGCACGTGGCCTGGATCGGCGCCGCTTTCCTGGCCATGGTCGTGACGGGGGTCGGTAGCGTCGCGGCTCTCCTGCACCTGGACATGTAGTCCACGGCGACCGATGCCGCCGTCTGCCGGAAGTGCCTTGTGTCGCCGGTCACGGCACCCGATGATCCCAAGGTGCCCGATCACCACATGGATTTCTCCGAGCCCGTCCCCGTCCACCCCGGCGAGCTTCGGCTGGAGCGGGAGGACCGTCGCCGGAAGGTGTACGCCGTCGTCCTGCTCGTCGCCGGCGTCCTCGTGCTGATCCTCTCCGTGGCGGCTCTGCTCGCTGGCGCGTCCGGACTGCTGCCCGACGGTTTCGTCGACCAGCACCCGGGTCTCCGGGTCCTGGTCGCCTTCGCCCTGCCGGCCGGCCCGCTGCTGATCCGCACCGCAGTGCCCTACGGAATTCCCGACCATCCGGCGGCTCCCGTGATCCGGCACTGCGCCCTGGTGGCGGTCGTGCTTCTGTGCCTGTTGGGGACCCGGCTGATCAGCACCACCGATGACGACCCTGCGAATGACGCTGCCCCGGCGGGTCCCGTCAGCGCGGCGTCGGGTCCGGCGCACGGGGCCGTGCCGCTCCCCGGCCGGGATGGCACACTGGGACCGTGAGCACCGAAGTACTCGAGAAGCCGGAACTCAAGGACGCCGACACTGGTCCCGAGATGTTCCACTACGTCGACAAAACGAAGATGACCGAGAGCGCCATCCTCGGCACCCTCGTCCAGGCCCTGTGTGGCGAGGTGTTCCCCGTCACCAAGGTGCCGAAGCCCGGCTCGCCGGTGTGCCCGGCCTGCAAGGAGATCTACGACTCGTTCTCCGAGTAGCCCCGACGCCCGCCACCGGTTCGCCCGTGCCGGGCCACCAGCCCCCGGTGCGCTCCGAGCCCGGATGCTCCGAGCCCGGCCGGGCCGGTAGCAGCCGCGCCGTGCCCGGCCCCGCCCTGCGGCGCGGATCACCGGTTTCCGGACCCCGCGTCCCGTTATCCTGCGGCGGTGGAGTCGCTGCTGCTCGTCGTCCTGGACCTGGTCGGGGTCGCCGTCTTCGCGGCCTCGGGCGGCTCCGCCGGGGTCGCCAAGCGGCTCGACCTGTTCGGGGTCGGCTTCCTCGGCCTGGTCTCCTCGCTGGGCGGCGGCATCTTCCGCGATCTGGTGATCAACGCGGCACCCCCGTTGGCGTTCGCCGACTGGCGGTACCTGGTCGTCGCCGTCGTGGCCTCCGTGGCCGTCTTCTGGCTGCACCCGCAGCTCAACCGGCTGCGCCGCACGGTCCTCGTCCTGGACGCCGCTGGTCTGGGTCTGTTCACCGTGACCGGCACGCTCAAGGCGTTGAGCGCGGGGGTCCCGCCGGCGGGGGCGTGCCTGATCGGCATGATCACCGGGATCGGGGGCGGCATGCTCCGGGACGTGTTCACCGGCGAGATCCCGGTCGTGCTCCGCAGGGAGGTGTACGCGCTGGCCTCCCTCGCCGGTGCGATCGTCATCACCGTGGCGTCCCGGCTGGAGTGGGGCTCGCCGGCCATCACCATCGGGGCCGCGGTGCTGGTGTTCGGCCTGCGGCTGGTGTTCGTGAAGTCCTCGTGGCAGGTGCCGGTGGCCCAGGAGCGGGAGTACCGGCCGTTGCGTAAACGTCGCGGAAATTCGGCCCCCGGGGGTCGCACCGACTAAACTCTGCTCCGAGCCTTCGCGGGTCTGCCGCGGAGGTCTTGTCGTGTGAGGAGGCACCACGTGGCCGCGCCGCGCCCCGATATCGAAGCGCTGTCCCCGCTGCGGGACTGGCAGCGCCGGGCGCTCGTCACGTACCTGCGGCGGCGCAGCGAGAACTTCCTCACGGTCGCCACGCCCGGCGCCGGCAAGACCACGTTCGCGCTCCGGATCGCCGCGGAGCTGCTCCTCGACGGCACGGTGCAGGCGGTCACGGTCGTCACGCCCACCGAGCATCTGAAGGTGCAGTGGGAGCGGGCCGCCGCCCGGGCCGGCATCGCCCTGGACGCGAGCTTCCGCAACTCCGACATCCATTCGACGAGCGACTTCCACGGCGTCGTGCTGACGTACGCGCAGGTGGGCATGGCCCCCGACGTGCACCGCCGCCGGACCATGACGAAGACGACGCTGGTCATCCTCGACGAGATCCACCACGCCGGCGACTCGCGGACGTGGGGCGACGGGGTGCGCCTGGCGTTCGAGCCGGCCACCCGGCGGCTGATGCTCACGGGCACGCCGTTCCGCTCGGACGAGAACCCGATCCCGTTCGTCCAGTACGAGCAGCTCGGCGGCGGCGTCTCCAAGTCCCGGTCGGACACCACGTACGGGTACGCCGACGCGCTGTCCGACAACGTCGTGCGCCCCGTCATCTTCCTGGCGTACTCGGGGGAGACCCGCTGGCGCACCTCTGCCGGCGAGGAGTTGTCGGCCCGCCTCGGCGAGCCCCTCACCCAGGACCTGATCGCCCAGGCGTGGCGTACGGCGCTGGACCCGCAGGGCGACTGGATGCCCCAGGTGCTGCGCGCCGCCGACGCCCGGTTGCAGATCGTGCGCGGCGGGGGCATGCCGGACGCGGGCGGCCTGGTGATCGCGAGTGACCAGAACGCCGCCCGCTCGTACGCGAAACTGCTGCACCAGATCACCGGCGAGAAGGCCACGGTCGTCCTGTCCGACGAGGTCGGCGCGTCGAAGAAGATCGGCGAGTTCTCCGAGTCGACGTCCCGCTGGATGGTCGCGGTCCGGATGGTGTCCGAGGGCGTGGACATTCCGCGCCTGGCCGTCGGGGTCTACGCCACGAGCGCCTCCACCCCGCTGTACTTCGCCCAGGCCATCGGCCGGTTCGTCCGCGCCCGCAAGCCCGGCGAGACGGCCAGCGTGTTCCTGCCCAGCGTGCCCAATCTGCTCGAACTCGCCAGCGACATGGAGGTCCAGCGCGACCACGTGCTCGGCGACGTGCAGAAGAAGCAGGAGGAGGACCTCGAGCTCGAACGCGCCCAGCGCGCCGACAAGGCCAGTGGCGAGCTGGAGAGCACGTTCACCGCGCTGTCGGCCACCGCTGAGCTCGACCAGGTGATCTTCGACGGCGCGTCCTGGGGGACCCCGACCCAGTCCGGTTCCCAGGAGGAGGAGGAGTACCTGGGCCTGCCGGGCCTGCTCACCGCCGACCAGGTGTCCCTGCTCCTCGCCAAGCGCCAGTCCGACCAGGTCAAGGCCGCCAAGCGCAGCGCACCCGTGGAGGCCCCTGTGGTGCCCCGTGGGCCTTCAGCGCCCCGTACCCCGGCAGAGAGGCGCATCCTGCTCCGCCGGCAGCTCAACGACCTCGTGGGCGCCCACCACCACCGCACCAACCAGCCCCACGGCAAGATCCACGCGGAGTTGCGCCGGCTGTGCGGCGGCCCGCCGAGCGCGCAGGCGACGATCGAGCAGCTCGAGGAGCGCATCGCGACCCTGCAGTCCTGGTAAAACCCCATTCATCCGATGACGGGTGGGGCGTGACCCGGCCCGCCGGCTCGCCGGCCTGCGGACACCCGAGCCCTCCGCCGCGCCGGCTCGCGGGGGTCTTGAGTACCCGTCGTCCAGGCTCACCGCCCGCGACCGGCCCCTGACAGTGAGTCGGACATCGGACACGCGAAGAGGCCCCCGCACACCACGTGTGCGGGGGCCTCTCGGACGATCGGCCTTACTTCATCAGAACGCTGCCTCGCCAGGTGAAGTCGGGCTCTGCCGCGAAGTCGACGGCGATCTTCACCAGATCCTCGGCGTACTTGTTGGCGTGGTGACCGCAGAACATCAGGTCACCGCCACCCGCAAGCACGACCTTGAGCTTCGCCGCGGCACTGCAGCGATCGCAGCGCTCGTTGGCGGCGGTCTCTGTCGCCAACTCAGTTGGCGGCGTGAGGGTCGGGGTCATGCCTCATCCTCCTCTGCTTCACCGGTGCGTCCAGGGAACACCCCCGCGGCTGCGGAGGCAAGTCTTTGTTGCGCACTCATCGTCCAACACCCGGCTACCCGAATGCCTTCCCGAGCCGGCCAGTGGCGATCTTTGTCACAAAGACGTTTAGAAACAACGGCCCCTGCCGGATTGCGGCAGGGGCCGATCGTTACCTAGTCGAGATAGTCCCGAAGGACCTGCGAACGGGATGGATGCCGCAACTTGGACATCGTCTTGGACTCGATCTGTCGGATACGTTCCCGGGTCACCCCGTACACCTGGCCGATCTCGTCCAGGGTGCGCGGCTGGCCGTCCGTGAGACCGAACCGGAGCCGGACCACGCCGGCCTCCCGCTCGGACAGGGTCTGCAGCACCGACTGGAGCTGGTCCTGCAGCAGCGAGAAGCTGACCGCGTCGACCGCGACGACCGCCTCGGAGTCCTCGATGAAGTCACCGAGCTGGCTGTCGCCCTCGTCACCGATGGTCTGGTCGAGCGAGATCGGCTCCCGCGCGTACTGCTGGATCTCCAGCACCTTCTCGGGGGAGATGTCCATCTCCTTGGCCAGCTCCTCCGGGGTGGGCTCGCGCCCGAGGTCCTGGAGCAGCTCGCGCTGGATCCGGCCGAGCTTGTTGATCACCTCGACCATGTGGACCGGGATGCGGATGGTCCGCGCCTGGTCGGCCATGGCCCGGGTGATCGCCTGCCGGATCCACCACGTCGCGTACGTGGAGAACTTGTAGCCCTTGGTGTAGTCGAACTTCTCGACCGCGCGGATCAGACCGAGGTTGCCCTCCTGGATCAGGTCCAGGAACGCCATGCCCCGCCCCGTGTACCGCTTGGCGAGCGACACCACGAGCCGCAGGTTGGCCTCGAGCAGGTGGTTCTTGGCCTTCTCGCCGTCCCGGTTGACCCACTTGAGGTCGCGCAGGAGCTGCGGCACCATCTTCTCGCCGTCCTCCTCGACGGCGCGGAGGCGCTCCGCCGCGTACAGCCCGGCCTCGATGCGCTTGGCGAGCTCGACCTCCTGCTCGGCGTTCAGCAGGGGGACCTTGCCGATCTGCTTCAGGTAGGCCCGGACGGAGTCCGCCGAAGCGGTCATCTCGGCGTCCTTGCGGGCCTGCTTCAGCGCCTCGGACTCCTCGTCGTCCCACTCGAAGTCGTCGCCGGGCGTGGCCTCGTCACCGTCCTTGGCGGCCTCGCCCTCCTTGGCGCCGGCCTTGGCGGCGGTGGCCTTCGTGGCGGCGGTCTTGCGGGCCGGCGCGGCGGCCTTCTTCGCGGCGACCTTCTTGGCGGCGGGGGCGGTCGAGGCGACGACGGCTGCCGCCTCGTCCCCGATTGGCTCGAGGTCGTCGGTGGCCTTCTTGGGGGCGGCCACCTTCTTGATGACGGGCTCGGTGGCCTTCTTGACCGGGGCGGCCTTCTTGACCGCCGGCGCCTTGGCGGTGGTCGCCTTCGACGCCGGGCTGCCGCTGCGGGCGGCGGCGACCTTGCGCCGGGTGGACCCGGAGCCGTCGACGGCGAACGTGACCCCGGCCTCGGCCAGGGTCCGGAGGATCTTCTTGGCCTGGGCCGGCGTCAGTCCGGCTGCTTCGACCTCACGGGCGAGCTCGGTGGCACCCAGTTGACCGCCGGCGTTGTTGGCCTGGGCGATCAGCGAGTCGGTGAGTGTCTGAACGTCGGCGCCGGTGTGGCGGGCGTCTGTCACGAATGACCTTCCCGTGGCGGTGATCGGGCACGGCAGGCACAGCCTCGCGGCTGACTGCGGCGGTTGGAGCGGTTGTCTTGTCGGCCCCTGCGGTGGTGACGTCGGCACGGGCAGCGTGAATTGTAACGCCGGATCGAACGGACAGCTCGTCACCTCGGCCCATGACGCAAGATAGGTTCATTTCGTGAACCTGAAGATGACCCCCACCGAGCCCTCTGAGCTGTTGGAACTCGCCGTTACGCTGGCCCGTCAGGCGGGTGAACTCGCGAGGAACACTCGCGTCGAGGCGATCGGCCGGGTGACGACCAAGAGTACGGCGACGGACGTGGTCACCGCCGCGGACAAGGCCGCCGAGCGGCTGGTGGTCGAGGCACTGTCCGCCATCCGACCGTCCGACACCGTCCTGGGCGAGGAGGGCGGCGAGAGCCCCGGCGGGTCGGGCGTCCGCTGGATCCTCGACCCGATCGACGGCACCGTCAATTATTTGTACGGGTTGCCCCACTACGCCGTCTCCCTGGCCGTCGAGGTCGACGGCATCGTTGTCGCCGGTGTCGTGCACAACCCGGTGACGGGCGAGGAGTGGACCGCCGTGCGGGGCGCCGGCGCGTTCCGCAACTGGGAGCCGATCCGGTGCTCGCAGGTCACCGACCTGGGGCAGACGCTGATCGCGACCGGGTTCGGGTACGCGGCCGACCGGCGCGCGCACCAGGCCCGGGTGCTCGCCGAGGTCCTGCCCCGGGTCCGTGACCTGCGCCGCAACGGAGCCGCGTCGCTCGACCTGTGCTGGGCGGCGGACGGCCGGCTCGACGCGTACTACGAGAAGGGCCTCTCGCTCTGGGACCACGCTGCCGGCGGCCTGATCTGCGCTGAGGCCGGCCTGGTCGTCTCCGGCCTGCGGGGTGCCGCCCCCGGCCCGGAGATGGTCCTGGCGGCCCCCAGAGGGGTCTACGACGCCCTGCACGCGCTGCTCGTGGAACTCGACGCCGACGCCGGCCCCTGACGGCCGCGGGCCGCGCCAGGTCGACCCGGGACCCCTGACTGCCCCACCTGCCCGCACGCCGGGCCGACCCGGGACGGGGACCGCCACGCTGGCGCGCACGCCAAACGGACCGCCACGTCCGCCCCTAGTTCGCGGCGCAGGTGTTGTCCGGCAGCTTCGGGTTGCCGAGCGCCCCGATCTTCTGCTTGTACTCTGTGGGGCTCGCCAGCTGCTTGTAGCTCTGGCCGAGCACGACGTCGACCACGTCGTCGGTGCGGTTCGGGTCGAACTCGTCCGGCGCGTCCTGGTCGATGAGGAACTGGGCCCGCAGCACCTGGGCCGCGCCGACCGTCTTGGGGCCGTAGCGCAGCTCCACGACGCCCTTGACCGTCTTGCGCTTCGGGTCGTTGTTCAGGCTGAGCACCTGGAACTTGGCCTGCTTCAGGCTGTCGGAGACGCCCTGGGCCAGGCCGACCTGGTCAGTGCCGTTGAAGACGTTGATCTTGATGTCGGCCGGCGCGGGCAGGCTCGTGTCCACGACGACGTAGCCCTTCGGGCAGGCGGTGTTGTGCAGCCCGCCCCGGGCCTGCCTGTCGTGGACCAGGGCCCAGGTGACTACGATGACGGCGACCAAGAGCAGCCCACCAAGGACGGCTAGTGCGCGTACTCGGGACAGACTCATGCTCGGCTCCCCGTGCTCGACATGCCGGGTAGGTTAGCGCGTGCCGCGCTTCAAAGAAGTGACCGCCTCGGCGCGCCGACACCGTAACGGCCATCTTGACCCCTACTTTGATGTCGCCTCGATCACATCGGGAACATCTGACGGGTATTGGACGTACAACTACGGGCGAGGAGAGGTAAGGTACCGCGCTCGTCCGGGTACATTTCTGCCGCGGATGGCAGTACGCGAATTGAACACGGCGACGCCCGGTTGCTACTCCGGGCTCGGAACAGATACGGGAGTGTGACACCGATGGCCACCGACTACGACGCCCCGCGTCGGGACGAGGTCGACGCCGACGGGGCCGACAGCCTCGAGGAGCTCAAGTCACGGCGGACCGACGCACAGTCGGGTGCCGTTGATGTTGACGAAGCCGAGGTCGCCGAGAGCTTCGAGTTGCCGGGGGCAGACCTCGCCGACGAGGAGCTCACGGTGAAGGTCCTGCCCATGCAGGCCGACGAGTTCCGTTGCTCGAAGTGCTTCCTGGTGCATCACCGCAGCCAGTTGGCCTACGAGAAGAACGGCGAGCTCGTCTGCCGGGAGTGCGCGGCCTGACATGACGACCGAGGAGCCCGGGGTTTCCTCGGGCGACACCCCAGATCCGGTCCAGCAGGAGCTGGACCGGTCCGGGACGGTCGCGGACACCGTGGCGGAGCTCACCGGGGACGATCTCGCCCCTGAGGAGCGCCGCCGTCTGCTGCGCCGGCTCGCCGGCCAGACCGCCAAGACGTGGAAGACCGTCTGGCGACCCAAGGAAGCCGTCAGCTGGCTGACCAGCACGGCGACCGACATCGCGCCGTACATCACCGTGCGGGACCTGGCGACGTTGCGCCGCCACCACCCCGACCTGACCGGGGACGCGCTGGCCGAGCGGTTGATCCGCAACGCCGCGCGCACCACGGCCGGGATCGGCATGGCCGGCGGCGGGATCGCCACGGTCGAGTGGGCGGCCCCGCCGACCCTGCTCACGGCCCCGGTGCTGCTCACGGCCGAGACCCTGGCGGTGGTCGCCGTCGAGCTGAAGCTCATCGGCGAGCTGCACGAGGTCTACAACCAGCCCATTCCGGGCACCGGCACCCAGCGCGCGACAGCGATGCTCGCCGCCTGGGCCGGCCGGCGCGGGGTGAACCCGCTGTCCGGGGTCCGGGGGATGGCCGCGGTGCTGGGCACGACGGCCCGCAAGGAGCTGCGCGACCGGATCGCCAAGCGGTTCGGCCGGAACCTGACCACGCTGGGCCCGCTGCTGTCGGGGGCGGCCGTCGCCGGCTACCTCAACCGCCGCGCGACCCGCCAGCTGGGCGACGCGATCCGCAAGGACCTGGGCCGCCGGGCGATCGAGGGCTGACCCGGCCCGGTGCCGCCGCCGGGTCCGCGAAGACGCGAGGCCCGGTTCCGCCGGGGTCAGCGGGCCGCTGTGATCGCCGCGGCCAGCGCCTCGGGCCGCCGGGTGCTCACCACCCAGTACGGCGTGGGGTCGGCCGGGTCGGTCAGGGTCACCATCACCGCGCCGGGGACCCACGGCCGCTGGACCACGAACGCGAGCGGGTGCGCGTGCACGCCGAGGACGTCGCGCCGGGCCGCCGGGTCGAGCGGGGTGACGTCCCCGATGAACTTCACCGGCAGCCGGGCGTCGTCGACCCGCAGTTCCCCGTCGGCGACGGAGACCTTCAGCCGACCCAGCCAGGCCGCGCCCCCGATCGTGAGGGGGAAGATGATGGCGTACGGCAGCCACTCGCGCAGGCCCGGGGCGCCCATGTGCAGCTCCCCGGCGAGGAGCCCGGACAACCCGAGGGCGGCGAGCCACAACCACCAGGGTAGGAACAGTCGTTCTTGGTACTGAGGCGCCACCACGCGAGAGTACTGCCTAGCGAGATGAGGATTTTTCGTGACCATGGAAGTCCGGTTGATGCGGCTCGACCCCGAGCTCCCCGTGCCGAGCTACGCCCACCCGGGCGACGCCGGGGCCGACCTGCTGGCCGCCGAGTCCGTCGAGTTGCTCCCGGGCGGCCGGGCGCTGATCCGCACCGGGATCGCGATCGCCCTGCCGGACGGGTACGTCGGCCTGGTGCACCCGAGGTCGGGTCTCGCGGCCCGGCTGGGGGTCACGGTGGTCAACGCGCCGGGCACCGTCGACTCGGGGTACCGGGGCGAGATCAAGGTCTGCCTGATCAACCACGGCCAGGAGCCGGCGAAGATCGAGCGGGGCGACCGGATCGCCCAGCTGCTCGTCCAGCGGGTCGAGCGGGCGACCTTCGTGGTCGTGGCGGACCTCGACGGCACGGCCCGGGGCGCCGGAGGGCACGGGTCCACCGGCGGCCACGCGGCTCTGGCAGAGTAGAGGCCGGTAACGACCACAGGACAGGAGCATCGAGCATGTTCGGACGGCGCGACAAGGACGCGGTGGAGGAGTCGACGGCGGCGGCGGAGGCCGTGACGCCCGGCACCGGCCCGTACGACGCGGCGAACGCCCCGGCCGAGGACGGCATCCAGCGTCTGGACCTGGGGAGTCTCCTGTTGCCGGCGCTGCCGGACCTCGAGCTGCGGATGCAGGCCAACGATGACGGCACCATCGCGGCGGTGATCATCGCGAGCCCGGACAGCGCGTTGCAGCTCGGCGTGTTCGCGGCCCCGAGGACCGAGTCGATCTGGGACGAGGTCCGCGCGGACATCGCCGAGTCGGTGGTCGGCGACGGCGGCAAGACCGAGGAGTCCGAGGGCGAGTTCGGCACGGAGCTGTTGGCCAGGGTCCCCACCCCCGAGGGGCTGGCGGAGCTGCGGTTCATCGGCGTGGACGGGCCCAAGTGGTTCCTGCGGGGCCTGTTCCAGGGCAAGGCTGTGACCGACGAGTCGGCCGCCGAGCCCCTCGTCGAGGCGCTGCGGCACCTGGTGGTGGTCCGCGACCGCGAGGCCCGGCCGGTCCGCGAGCCGCTGCCGCTGCGGCTGCCGAAGGAGTTCGCCGAGCAGGCCGCCCAGCAGCAGGCCGCCCAGGAGGCCCAGCAGACCGGGGGCACGGAGCGCAGGCCGTCACCGAACCCGCGTACTACGTGACTCCGGGTACTCTTGGTGCTCCGGGAGGTGTCACGAAGGTCATGGCGACCCAATCTCAGGAGTCGGGGTTCCGGCGTTTCCTCCGCCGTCTGACGGCGAGCGAGGCCGAGCTCGACGCCGAGGAGTTGCAGCGCGAGTCGGTCGAGTCGGGCGCGCACCACGTCGGCGACTGCCGGCGGGGCCAGCTCGTCACGGTCACCGGCCGGCTCAAGACCGTGGTATACACCCCGCGGACGAACCTGCCGACGCTGGAGGCCGACCTCTACGACGGCACCGACGTGGTCACCCTGGTCTGGCTCGGCCGCCGGCACATCGTCGGCATCGAGCCGGGCCGGCAGCTGGAGGCCCGGGGGCGGATCGCGGTCCGGGACGGACGTAAAGTTATTTACAACCCTTTCTATGAGATTGAGATGTAATGACCGATACGTCTGAGCAAGATGTGTCCGAGAAGGAGCTGCCGCCGTTCTCCGAACAGCTGGCCGGCCAACTCGGCGGCGTCCGGGGCCTGATCGAGTCCGGCGTGCCCGTGGTCGTGTTCGTCCTCGGCAACGTGCTGTTCGGCTACTTCAAGACCCCGCACGCGCTCAACTGGGCGATCGGGTCGGCGGTAGCCAGCGCGCTCCTGATCGCCGGGTACCGGCTGTACCGCAAGGAGACCGTCCGGCACGCGGTCAACGGCCTCGTCGGGATCGGGATCGGCGCGTTCCTGGCCTACCGCACCGGGGACGCGAAGAACTTCTACCTCCCCGGCATCATCACCAACGGGGTCTACGCCGCGGCCCTGGTCGTCTCGGTCCTGGTGAACAAGCCCATCATCGGGTACCTGTGGTCGATCGTCGCCAACGGCGGCAAGCAGGACTGGGTGGGTCGCCCGGAGCTGACCCGCACGTTCCGTTGGCTGACCCTGTTCTGGGCCGGCATCTTCCTGTTCAAGGGCGCCGTGCAGTACGGCATCTACCTCGACGGGAACGCCACGTTCCTGGGCGTGGCCCGGCTCGCGCTGGGGTACCCGCCGTGGCTGCTGGGCCTCGCGGTCACCGGCTGGGCGGTCCGCCGCACCACCCGGCGCACGACCCCGGACCCCGACCCGGTGCCGGACGCGGCCTGATGCCGCCCGGCCCGGTGCCGGACGCGGCCCGGCATCGGTGGCCACCACCCGTCGGGGCCTGACCGCGGCGGACGGCTCGGAGCACGGGCCGGATGACGAGACGAAGCGCGGACCGCCTACCGGTGGTCCGCGCTTCGCGTCGTGGATGTGCGGCCGGGGCAGGCCGACAAGAGTGCAGGGCGCGCGGAAGACCCGCCGTCACTGCTGGACGGCGGGTCGGGAACGCGGCGTAAAAATACAGGTTTGAAGGGGTTTGGTTAGTCGAGGCCCAGGATCACGTGCCGGACGGCGTCCTCGACGTCGGCGGTGCACACGAAGACCAGCTCGTCGCCGGCCTCGAGGGGGTCGTCGGGGCTCGGGGCGATCACCCGGCTGCCGCGCACGATCGCCACCAGGGCGCTGTCGTGCGGCAGGGGCACGTCCCGGACCGGCCGGCCGACGTACGGCGCGTCCGGTGGCAGGGTGATCTCGACCAGGTTGGCCTGGCCCTGCCGGAACGTCATCAGCCGGACCAGCTCGCCGACCGTGACCGCCTCCTCGACGAGGGCCGCCATCATCCGCGGCTTGGACACCGACACGTCGACGCCCCACTGCTCCGTGAACAGCCACTCGTTCTCGGCCCGGTTGACCCGGGCGACCACCCGCGGCACCGCGAACTCGGTCTTGGCCAGCAGCGACACCACCAGGTTGGTCTTGTCGTCCCCGGTGGCGGCGACCACGACGTCGCAGCTGGCCAGCTCGGCGTTCTGCAGGCTGGACAGCTCGCAGGCGTCGGCCAGCACCCACTCGGCGTCGGGCACCCGCTCGGGGCGCAGCATGTTGGGCTGCTTGTCGATCAGGAGCACCTGGTGCCCGTTGTCGATCAGCTCCGTGGCGATGGACCGGCCCACGTTGCCCGCGCCGGCGATGGCGATCCGCATCAGTGCGCTCCCTCGGGTGCGGTGCCGCTGATCTGGGACACGGTCGGGAACATGGCGTCGGTGAGCAGCATGAACACCTGGTCGCCGTCCTGCAGGGTCATCGAGGCCGTCGGCAGGGTGCCGATTCCGAACCGCATCACGTACGCGACCCGGGAGCCGGTGCCCTCCTCCAGCGTCTTCAGCGGCTTGCCGACCCAGCCGGCGTGCAGCGGCACCTCGACCATGGCCAGGGTGCTCGTCGGGTCGCGCCACAGCTCCGGGCTCGACTCGGGGACCAGGTGCCGCAGCATCCGGTCCGCCGTCCACCGGACGGTCGCGACGGTCGGGATGCCCAGCCGCTCGTACACCTCGGCGCGCTTGGAGTCGTAGATCCGGGCCACGACGCGCTGGACGCCGAACGTCTCCCGCGCGACCCTGGCCGAGATGATGTTGGAGTTGTCGCCGCTGGAGACGGCGGCGAACGCGTCGGCCCGGTCGATGCCCGCCTGGCGGAGCACCTCCTGGTCGAAGCCGACCCCGGTGACGGTCAGCCCACTGAACTCGGGGCCCAGCCTGCGGAAAGCCTCGGGATTCTGGTCGATCACGGCCACCTCGTGGCCGCGCGTCTCCAGGCTCTGCGCGAGAGTCGATCCGACCCGCCCGCAACCCATGATCACGATGTGCACTCGGGTCCTCCCACGAACATGCCTACTGTCCGGGACGGTACACGATGGTCGCGATGATGATCGGCCGGTCGGTCCGCACGGTTGGCGGTGTCCACGTACGCTGTTGCCCGTGGCCAGCCCGACTTCCTTCCTGAAACGCCTGCTTGTCGGTCGTCCCGTCAAGTCTGATCACCTCGCGCACAGTCTGCTGCCGAAGCGGATCGCGCTCCCGGTGTTCGCCTCGGACGCGCTGTCGTCGGTCGCCTACGCCCCCGACGAGATCCTGCTGACCCTGTCGATCGCGGGGGCCGCGGCGTTCGTCTACTCGCCGTGGGTCGCCCTGGCGGTGGCGCTGGTGATGGTCGTGGTGGTGGCCAGCTACCGGCAGAACGTGCACGCATACCCGTCGGGCGGCGGCGACTACGAGGTCGCCACGGTGAACCTCGGGCCGAAGGCCGGCCTGGGCGTGGCCAGCGCCCTGCTGGTGGACTACGTGCTCACGGTCGCGGTGTCGGTGTCCTCCGGGGTGAAGAACTTCGGCTCCGCCGTGCCGTGGGTAGCCGACCACAAGGTGCTGATCGCCGTGGCCGCCGTCGTCATCCTGACGGCGATGAACCTGCGCGGCATCCGCGAGTCGGGCAGCGCGTTCGCCATCCCGACCTACGGCTTCATGATCGTGATCATCGGCATGATCGGCTGGGGCTTCTTCAAGATCTTCGTGCTGGGCGAGAACGTGACGGCCGAGAGCGCCGAGGTGCACGGGATCAAGGTCCTCGCCGAGCACGACACGATGACGCAGGCGGCGTTCGCGTTCCTGCTGCTGCGGACCTTCTCCTCCGGGTGCACGGCGCTGACCGGCGTCGAGGCCATCTCCAACGGCGTGCCGGCGTTCAAGCCGCCGAAGAGCCGCAACGCCGCCACCACCCTGGCGCTGCTCGGCGGGATCTCGATCACGATGCTGCTGGGCATCGTGGTGCTGGCCCGCCGGATCGGCCTGCAGTACGTGGAGGACCCGGCCACCCAGCTGGTCACCCCGGCCGGCTACGAACAGAAGACGGTCACCACCCAGATCGCCGACGCGGTGTTCGGCACCGACTCCGTCGGGCTGTACGTGGTGGCGGCCATGACGGCCCTGATCCTGTTCCTCGCCGCCAACACGGCGTTCAACGGGTTCCCGGTGCTCGGCTCGATCCTCGCCCAGGACCGCTGGCTGCCCCGCCAGCTGCACACCCGGGGCGACCGGCTGGCGTTCTCCAACGGGATCGTGTTCCTGTCGGTGTTCGCGATCGTGCTGATCGTGGCGTTCGAGGCGGAACCGACCCGGCTGATCCAGCTGTACATCGTCGGCGTGTTCGTGTCCTTCACCCTGTCGCAGACCGGCATGGTCCGGCACTGGAACCGCCTGCTGCGCACCGAGCGCGACCCGGTCGGCCGGCGGCGGATGTTCCGGTCGCGCACCATCAACATGGTCGGCCTCGTGCTCACCGGCGTGGTGCTGGTCATCGTGCTGATCACGAAATTCCTGGCTGGAGCGTGGATCGCCCTGGCCGCGATGGCCGCCCTGTTCCTGATCATGACGGGCATCCGCCGGCACTACGACCGAGTGGCCGCCGAGCTGGTCCCGACCGAGGAGCACTACACCCTGCCGGCCCGCAACCACGTGGTCGTCCTGGTCAGCAAGGTGCACCTGCCGGCGCTGCGGGCGATCGCCTACGCGCGGGCGATGCGGCCCGACTCGATCACCGCCGTCACGGTCAACGTGGACGAGAAGGATACCCGGGCGTTGCAGGCCGACTGGGAGGCGCACAACATCACGGTGCCGCTGACCGTGGTCGACTCGCCGTACCGGGAGATCACCAAGCCGATCGTCGACTACGTGAAGTCGCTGCGGAAGGACGCCCCGCGCGACATCGTCACGGTGTTCATCCCGGAGTACGTGGTGGGACGCTGGTGGGAGCACCTGCTGCACAACCAGAGCGCGTTGCGGCTCAAGGGCCGGCTGTTGTTCGAGCCGGGCGTGATGGTCACGAGCGTGCCGTGGCAGTTGGCGTCGAGTGAGACGAAGGACCTGAGCAAGCTGGACCAGCGGCTCGGGGCCGGAGTGGTCCGCGGGCCGCGTGGCGAGGGCGAAGAGTGATCGGTGACCTGGTAGTCCTGGACGTCGGAGCGGTCGCGCACGGCGGGCACTGCGTGGCCCGGCTCGACGAACTCGTGGTGTTCGTCCGGCACACGCTGCCCGGCGAGCGGGTCCGGGCCAGGATCACGGAGGAGCGCAAGGGCTACCTGCGCGCCGACGCGGTCGAGATCCTCCAGGCCTCGCCCGACCGGGTCGAGCCGCCCTGCTTCTACGCCGGCCCGGGAGCGTGCGGCGGCTGCGACTTCCAGCACGCCACCCCGGCCGCGCAGCGCCTGCTCAAGGCCGACGTGGTCACCGAGCAGCTCGCCCGGCTCGGCGGGCTGCCCGACTACCCGGTCGAGGTCGAGGAGCTGCCGGGCGGGCCGCTGGGCTGGCGGACCAGGGTGCAGTACGCGGTGGCCCCCGACGGCCGGCTCGGCTTCCACCCGACGAGGTCCTCGAGGGTGCTGCCGATCGCCGAGTGCCTGATCGCCGCCCCGGGCGTCCGGGAGTCCGGGGTCACCGAGCGCCGTTGGGCCGGCGTCGACGCCGTCGAGGTCGTCGCCCCCTCCATCGGCGACGTGTCGATCCTCACCCGGCGCGGCCGGGGCCGTCCCCGGGTGGTCGCCGGTCCCGCCACGGTCCGCGAGCAGGCCGCCGGCCGGACCTGGAAGCTGCCGGCCGAGGCGTTCTGGCAGGTGCACCCGGCCGCGGCCGACACCCTGGTCGCCGCGGTGCTGGACATGCTCCAACCGCAGCACGGCGAGCGGGCCTTCGACCTCTACGGCGGTGCCGGCCTGTTCGCCGCGCCGCTCGCGGAGGCCGTCGGCATCACAGGCTCGGTCGTCCTGGTCGAGGCCGACCCGTCGGGTACGGCTGGCGCCGCGAAGGCCCTGGCGGACCTGCCGCAGGTCAGCGTCGTGACGAACCGGGTCGAGCGGGCGCTGACGGAACTCGGCGAGGCCGACATCGTGGTCCTCGACCCGCCCCGGTCGGGGGCCGGGGCCGCCGTGATCGAGGAGATCGTGGCGACCGGGGCGCGGGCGGTGGCCTATGTCGCGTGCGATCCGGCGGCGCTGGCCCGGGACGTGAAGACGTTCCGGAGCTTCCGGTGGGAGCTGGCGGGGCTGCGGGCGTTCGACGCGTTCCCGATGACCCACCACGTCGAATGCGTCGCCTTATTTAGACCGTGAGGACCCGCTGAGGGCGACGATGCGTGCGTTGTCAGGAACCCGGCATACAACACCGGTATGCCGGAACCCGTCCGCCTTCGCCTCCCCGCCCTCAGCGGGCCACCAGGGTTAGATCAAGATCTGGATCAAGAGCCTTTTTTGTTACGCCGCGTCACCGACCCCCCCGCGCGTCGGTCACGCCTTGCGGGCTGAGATGCCGAGCACGTCCGGGAGGGGCCCCAGGCCGCGTTCGGTGAGCCGGTCCACGGTCAGGCCGGCGTCGAGGAACGCGTTGACCAGGTCCGACACCGGCAGGTGCCGGGCGCCGACCCGGGCGCGCACCCCCTCGGACGTCCAGGCGTGGAAGCTCACCCCGGTGTGCCCGTACAGCTCGCTCGTGATGATCACCCGGTCCGGGTCGGACCGGTCCGAGAACGCCCCGGTGAAGCACGGGTGCACGCCGACGTGGGCGAGAACACCCCCGGGCCGCAGCACCCGCGCCGCCTCGCGCACCACCGCCCGGTAGTCGGGCACGTCGGTGTGGATCAGCACCGACGCGACGGCGTCCAGCGACCCCGACGCGACCGGCAGCCGGCCGGCGTCAGCGCGGGCCACCGGGAGCTTCCCGGCGGCGAAGGAGAGCTGACCTGCGGAGATGTCCACCCCGACCGGGGTGCGGCCGGTGGACCGCAGCGCGGCGGCGTGCGCCCCGGTGCCGCAGCCGATCTCCAGCACCGGGCCGTGGCCGCGCCCGAGGAGCTCGGCGAGCACGGCGTCGACCATGGCCATGTACGGGCTGTCTGTGACGTACTCGTCGTACCACGCTGCGTGTGGGTCATATATGGCGGTCATGCACCGGGAATGTAGCGGATCCTGTGAAGGATCGCGGCTCCCCAGAGTCGGAGGTCGCCCGGTCGATAGACTGGCTCGCTATGAGCAGCAGTGAAGGCACGGGCATTCTCGCGTCCGTCACCGGCCCGCACGATCTGCGCGGCCTGACCTCGGAGCAGCTGACCGTGCTGGCCACCGAGATTCGCGACTTCCTCGTCGACAAGGTGTCGAAGACGGGTGGCCACCTCGGTCCGAACCTGGGCGTGGTCGAGATGACCATCGCCATGCACCGGGTCTTCGACTCGCCCCGCGACCGGATCCTGTTCGACACCGGGCACCAGGCGTACGTGCACAAGATCCTCACCGGGCGGCAGGCCGGCTTCGACGGGCTCCGCCAGCGCGGCGGCCTCACCGGCTACCCGTCGCAGGCGGAGAGTGAGCACGACCTGATCGAGAACTCGCACGCCTCCACGGCGCTGTCCTACGCCGACGGGCTGGCCAAGGCCTTCCAGCTGCGCGGCGAGGGCGACCGGCACGTGGTGGCCGTCGTCGGGGACGGCGCGCTGACCGGCGGCATGTGCTGGGAGGCGCTGAACAACATCGCCGCCGGTACGGACCGGTCCGTGGTGATCGTGGTCAACGACAACGGCCGGTCCTATGCGCCGACGATCGGCGGGCTCGCCGACCACCTGGCCACGCTGCGGCTCAACCCGTCCTACGAGAAGGTCCTCGACCTGGTCAAGGACGCCCTCGGCCGCACGCCGCTGGTCGGCGCCCCGCTGTTCGAGGCCCTGCACGCCGTCAAGCGCGGGCTGAAGGACGCGATCGCCCCGCAGGCGATGTTCGAGGACCTCGGGCTCAAGTACTTCGGGCCGGTCGACGGGCACGACCTCGCCGCGATGGAGAAGGCGCTGGAGCGGGCCAAGCGGTTCGGCGGTCCGGTCATCGTGCACGCGGTCACCCGCAAGGGCTACGGCTACCGGCCGGCCGAGGACGACGAGGCCGACATGATGCACGGCCCGGGCGCGTTCGACCCGGTGACCGGCAAGCTGACCGCCGCGCCGAGCCTGAAGTGGACCTCCGTCTTCGGCGACGAGCTGGTCGAGCTGGCCGGCGAGCGCCCGGACATCGTGGGCATCACGGCGGCGATGGCCGAGCCGACGGGGATCGCGAAGCTGATGCGGGCGTACCCGGATCGGGCCTATGACGTCGGCATCGCCGAGCAGCACGCCGTCACCTCCGCCGCGGGCCTGGCCATGGGCGGAGCCCACCCGGTCGTCGCCGTGTACGCCACGTTCCTCAACCGCGCCTTCGACCAGGTCCTCCTGGACGTGGCGATGCACAAGCTGGGCGTCACCTTCGTCCTGGACCGGGCGGGCATCACCGGCCCCGACGGCCCGAGCCACTACGGCATCTGGGACATGTCGGTCTTCGGGGTGGTGCCGGGCCTGCGCCTGGCAGCCCCGCGCGACGCCCAGACCCTGCGCGAGGAGCTGCGCGAGGCCGTGGCGGTCACCGACGGCCCGACGATCGTGCGGTTCCCGACCGGCACCGTCCCGCCGGCCCTGCCCGCGCTGCGGTCGGTCGGCGGCGTGGACGTGCTCGCCGAGGCGACCCGCAAGGACGTCCTGCTGGTCGGCGTCGGTTCCTTCGCCCACCTGGGCATGGACGCCGCCGCCCGGATCAGCGAGCACGGCTACGGCGTGACCGTGGTCGACCCGCGCTGGGTGCGCCCGGTGCCCGGGGCCCTCGCCGAGCTGGCGGCCGGTCACCGGCTCGTCGTGACGGTCGAGGACGGGGTCCGGGTCGGCGGCGTCGGCGAGGCCATCGCCGCGAGCCTGCGCGACGCCGGCGTCAGCACCCCGGTGCGGGTGCTGGGCGTGCCGGCCGACTGGCACCCGCACGGCACCCGGGCCGAGATCCTCGCCGACCTGGGCCTCACCGCCCAGGACGTCGCCCGGGACGTGACGGGCTGGCTGTCGGAGCTCGACGAGCGGGCGATCCCCGGGGAGCTGAGCAACTTCACGGCCTGACGACGGTGGGGGCTTCGGCCCCTTCTGTCGGATAGATAGATATAAGAGCTGGATGTCCGCTGCGTAAAGGGTGGCTCCGGGGCCGTGGCACGAGGTGTCGTATCATGTTGACCGTCCAGCGCCTGGCTTTCCGCCGAGGTGGGAACGCCCTGCGGGTCCGCAGGACTCTGCGACGGGCGCGGCAGCGCTGATGTGCGCGCGACAGCCGGTCAGCGATCGGGAGGGGAAGCGCCAGATGGCGACGCTTGCGTCGAATGTTGATACCCGGGCGGAGTCAACCGACGGGCAGGTCGACAGCGGCGCGCGACGCCGGCGCCTGTTCGACGTCGGGGCCGTCCTGGTCTACGTGCTCGGCGCGTTCTACGTGACGTCGCGGCTGTGGTTCGACCTGCACCACCGGATCCAGGCGAGCAACGAGCAGGACCACGGCTTCTTCCAGTTCGTGCTGACGAACGCCGCGCGTTCGCTCGTGCACCTGGACAACCCGCTGTTCAGCTCGCAGATCAACGTGCCCGACGGCGTGAACATGATGGCGAACACGTCCATCCTGGGGCTGGCGATCCCGTTGGCCCCGGTGACGTTGCTGTTCGGGGTGAACGTCTCCTACGCGCTGCTCGTCATGATCGCGCTGTCGGCGACCGCGACGGCCTGGTACTGGCTGTTCTCCCGGCACCTCGTGACCTCGCGCGCCGCGGCCTTCGTCGCGGCCCTGTTCTGCGGGTTCGCGCCGGGCTTCGTGTCCCAGGCCAACGGGCACCCGAACGTCGCCGGCCAGTTCATGGTGCCGATCATCCTGTACTGGGTGGCGAAGCTGCGGACCTCCGAGCGGCCGTGGCGGACCGGGATCGTGCTGGGGCTGCTCATCACGTACCAGGCGTTCATCAATGAAGAGGTGCTCCTCTTCATTGCCATCACCAGCCTGATCATGGTGCTGGTGTTCTGGGTGTCCCGGCGCGAGGAGTTCCGCAGGATCGTCAAGCCGGGGATCACCGGGCTGGCCGTGGCGGCCGGGGTGGCGCTCGCGCTGCTCGCGTACCCGCTGTGGTTCCAGTTCTTCGGCCCGCAGCACTACGGCGCGGTGCCGGCCCTGTCCGTGACGTACTACAGCGACCTGGGTTCCTACTTCAGCTACGCGTCCGAGTCGATCGCCGGCGGGCCGTTCCGGGACCGGGGGCTGCACGCGCACCCGGCCGAGGAGAACGCCTACTTCGGCTGGCCGCTGCTCATCCTGTGCCTGGCCACGACGGTGCTGCTCTGGCGCAACGTGCTGGTCCGGATCGCCGCGGCCGTCGCGCTGGTCTTCGGATCGCTGTCCCTCGGGCCCATGATCAAGATCTACGGGCACAACACGGGCCTGCACAGCCCGTTCAGCCTGATCAACGAGATCCCGGTCCTCGAGTCGATCGTGCCGGTCCGCCTCGCGATCATGGTGATCCCGGCGCTGGCCGTGCTCGTGGCCATCGCCCTGGACAAGGTGATCACGTCCCCCACGGTCTCCGGCGCGCCGCGCGTGCTCTGGTACGCCGGCTTCGCCGCCGCGCTGCTGCCGATCATGCCGACCCCGCTGCCGGCCCGCGACGTGCCGCCGGCCCCGGCGTTCGTGACCGAGGGCATGTGGAAGCAGTACGTCGGGCCGGGCGACAGCGTGGTGACCGTGCCGCTGGCCAACATCGGCAACCTGGCGGCCCAGCGCTGGTCGGCGCAGGTGAACCTCGACATGCCGATCGCCGGCGGCTACTTCCTCGGCCCGGCGCTCAGCGACGATCCCCGGGCCCGCGCGCTCTACGGCCAGCCGTCCCGGCCGACGTCGGACCTGCTGAACACCGAGGCGTGGACCGGCAAGTCCCCGGTGATCACCGACGTGGACCGGCGCAACATCGTCGCCGACCTCAAGCACTGGCACGCCGGGGTCGTCATCCTCGGCGACGTGAAGAACAAGGACATCCTCCTGCCCACCATGCGGGAGCTGCTCGGACCGCCCCAGTTCGTCGGCGGTGTGTGGATGTGGGACGTACGGTCAATGGTCAAGGGCTGAGGGCGGTCATGGCAGTGAAGGCAGTCGCCACGGCGGAGGACGGCACCGTGGCGCCCGGGGCGCGCCCCCGGGGCCTGCGGGCGCTTCGACCATGGGCGGCCCGACACAGGTTCGGGCTGTTCGCCGGCCTCGTCTACACCCTGGGCGGGTTCTGGGTCTACGCCCGGCTCTGGGTGAACCCCCAGGTCCGGCTCGTCGGTGACGGCCAGGACCACCAGCTGTTCATCTGGATGCTGGGCCACGCGGCCCGCGCCGTCACCCACCTGGAGAACCCGCTCTTCAGCACCCGGCTCAACGCCCCCGACGGGGTGAGCATGATGGCGAACACGAGCGTGCTGGGCCTGGGCATCCCGATGACCCCGGTGACCGTGCTGTTCGGGGCGACGGTCAGCTTCGCCGTGCTCGGCGTGCTGTCCCTCGCAGGCACCGCCGCCGCCTGGTACTACGTGTTCTCCCGGCACCTCGTGACGTCCAAGCCGGCCGCGGCCGTCGCCGGCGCGCTGTGCGGGTTCGCGCCCGGCCAGATCTCGCACTCCCCGGGGCACCTGCACATCATCGCCCAGTTCGTGCTGCCGTTCATCGTGCTGTACGTGCTGAAACTGGCGAAACCTGGCCGGACGGTGCGCGACGGGGTGATCCTGGGCCTGCTGATCACCTACCAGGCGTTCATCAGCGAGGAGATGCTGCTGCTGACCGCGATCGGCTGCGGCGGGCTCGCCCTGGTGTACGCGGTCCTGCAACGTCGGGAGGCGCGCGCGGCGTTCCTGCCCCTGCTGCGCGGGCTGTCGGTGGCGGCGCTCGTGGCGGGCGTGCTGCTGGCGTACCCGATCTGGCTGCAGTTCTTCGGCCGGCAGTACTCCCGGGGCCTGCCCTTCCACGCCGGCAACTACATCACCAACACCCTGGCCTACGTCACCTACCCGGGCCAGTCGATCGCCGGCGACCAGCTGCACGCCGTGCACCTCGCGTCGAACTACGGCGAGGAGAACGCGTTCTTCGGCTGGCCGCTGATGCTGCTCAGCCTCGCGATCGTGATCTGGCTGTGGAAGACACCGATGGTCCGGTTGATCGCGTTCACCGCGCTCGGCTTCGCGATCCTCTCGCTCGGCAAGCAGATGATCATCGGCTCGCACAACACGCGGATCCCGCTGCCGTTCTGGGTGCTGGAGAAGCTGCCGGTCCTCGACATGGCCCTGCCGACCCGGTTCTCCCTGATCGTCGTCCCGCTGATCGCGGCGCTGCTGGCCGTGGCCGGCGACCGGATCTCCCGGGCGAGCGACGGCGGGCTGCCGGTGAAGGGGCTGTTCGCCACGGTCATGGCGATGGCGCTGATCCCGATCGTGCCCATCCCGCTGCACGGGTTCGACCCCCGGCCGGTCCCGGAGTTCATCACCTCCGGCCAGTGGAAGGCCTACGTGCCGGAGGGCCGCACCCTGGTGCCCGTGCCGCTGCCGCGCAACGACGCGATGGACGGCATGCGCTGGGCCGCCGCCGCGGACGTCGGCTTCGCCGTGCCCCGGGGCTTCTCGATCGTCCCGGACGGCACCGACAAGCGCTCCGGCGTGTTCGACGCGCCACCCCGGCACACCTCCGACCTGCTGCGCGGGATCGCCAGCACCGGCCATGCCGCCGTCGTGACCGACAACGACCGGCGCGAGGCCGTCGCGGACCTGCGGTACTGGAAGGCCTCCGTGGTCGTCCTCGGCGAGCAGCGGTACCAGGCGGAACTGCGTGGCACGCTCGACGCCCTCCTCGGTCCCGGCCAGCTGATCGGCGGAGCCTGGGTCTGGGACGTCCGTTCCATGGTGAGCTGAGGGCATGACTGTGGACAGTGTCGACGCCGGGACGTCGACGGGGCCCTCCGACGTGGTGCGCGAGAGCGCGGCCCAGCGGCTCGTGGACCGGCTCGCCGGCCTGCCCACCTCGATCGTCGCCGCGACGGTGTACCTGTTGGGGGCCGGGTGGCTGATGTCGCACCTGTTGACCCATTCGTACCGGATCTCGGTGAACGGGCAGCGGGTCCAGGCCCGCGCGGAGTGGATGCTGCTGCACGGCGCCCGGATCTTCACCGACGGCGCCTCCCCGTGGGTGGAGTCCCAGCTCGACTTCCCGGCGGGCGTCAACACGTTCGGCGGCGGCGGGATGCTCGGGCTCTCGGTCCCGCTGGCGCCGCTGACCCTGCTGCTGGGGCCGCCCCGGGCGTTCGCGGTCGGCGCGGCCCTGATCCTCGCCGCCACCGCGTTCGCGTGGTACTGGGTGCTGTCCCGGCACATCGTCACCAGCCGGCTGGCCGCGGTCCTCGGCGGGGCGGTGGGCGGGTTCGCGCCCGGCGTCGTCTCGCACGCCCAGGGCGACCTGGGGCTCGCGGCCGGGTTCCTCGTGCCGTTCATCGTCTGGCGGGTGCTCACTCTCCGTGAGGGCCACGCGCTGCGCAACGGGGTCGTGCTCGGGCTGCTGTGCGCCTGGCAGGGCCTCATCGCGCCCGAGATGCTGACCGTGCTCGCGATCGGGTTCGCGGTCTTCTTCGCGGCGTACGCGACCCAGCGGTTCTCCGAGGTGCGCGCGCACGCCCCGGCCGTGCTGCGCGGGCTGGCCGTCGCCGGCGTCGTCACGCTGGCCCTGCTGGCGTACCCGCTGTGGACGCAGTACTTCGGGCCGTACCGGGACCACCCGGCGCACACGCTGCGCTTCCTCGGCTCCGATCTGGTGTCCTTCGTCCGGTTCTCCGCCCCGTCGCTGGCCACCCACCCGGTCGGCCAGGTGCACTACGCCCAGCTGGGCACCGAGCAGAACACGTACTGGGGCTGGCCGCTGCTGACGTTCCTCGCGGTGGCCGCGTGGTGGCTGTGGACCCCGCTGTCGCGGGCGCTCGCCCTGGCCAGCGGAGTGCTGTGTCTGCTGGCCTGCGGCGCGACGCTGACGGTCAAGGGCGAGTCGATCGGGATCCCGGGGCCGTGGCGGCTGCTCGCCGACCTGCCGGTGCTGCGCGGGGTCGCGCCCACCCACATCGCGCTCGCCGTCACCCCGCTGTTCGTGCTGCTCGTCGCGCTCGCCGCCCAGCGGGCCGCCGAGGAGGTGGCGGACCTGCGCCGGGAGCGGCCGGGCACCCGGCTGGGCTTCCTCTGGTACGGGCTGATCGCCGCGGCGCTGCTGCCGGCCGCGCCCGCCCCGGTCATGGTGGCCGACATCCACGTGCCGGCGTTCGTCTCGGCGGGCGTCTGGCGCTCCTACGTGCCGGCCGGCCGGACGCTGGCCGTCGTGCCGGTCACCGGCTCGTCCGACCCGACGGACCTGCGCTGGGCGATGAGCACGGACCTGGAGCTCAGGATCGTCGACGCGCACCTCGCGCCGACCATCGACCGGGCGCGCACCACGACCCTGCGCGGCCTGCCGGTCGCCGCCGCCGACAAGGCCGCGGCCCTCAAGAGCCTCGCCGACGGCAGGGCCTCGGTCCTGGTCATGCACACCGACCGGGTCATGAAGCCGGGGAAGAACGAGGAGACGCTGTGGAAGATGACCACGGCGCTGGTCGGCATCGAACCCGTCTGGGTGAGCGGTGTGTGGGTGTGGGACCTACGGACGGTGGCTTAGGGTGAGGGTTCAGGACGTGCCGACCGCCGAGACCAGCCCAGCGCCGTCGCCGGCGAAACCCCGCCGGATCCGGTACGACCTGGGCGTGCTCGCCGTCTACCTGCTCGGCGCGCTCGGGCTGACCATGCGGCTGTGGGCCGACCTGGACAACCGGGTGCTGGCCAGCTTCCCGCCGGACCAGTACCTGTTCGAGTTCTTCCTGTCGCACTCCGCCCGGGTGCTCACCCACCTCGAGAACCCGCTGTTCACGCACATCCTCAACGCCCCGGACGGCGTGAACGTCATGGCCAACACGGCCACGTTCGCGATCACGCTGCCGCTGGTGCCGGTGACGCTGGCGTTCGGGCCGCACGTGGGGTTCGCCGCGATGGTGACCCTGGCGCCGTTCCTGACGGCGTTCGGCTGGTACCTGCTGTTCTCCCGCAAGCTGGTTTCCTCGCGGTTCGCCGCGGCGGTCGGCGGCGCGTTCTGCGGCTTCGCCCCGGGCATCGTCGCCCAGGACAACGTGCACCCGAACCTCGCCATGCACTTCGTGGTGCCGTTCATCGTGTGGCAGCTGCTCCGGCTCCGCGACGGCGCGCGGGTGTGGACGACCGGCCTGCTCCTCGGCGCGCTCGTCGTGTACCAGTTCTTCATCAACGAGGAGATCCTGCTGCTCACGGCCCTGGGCTGCCTGGGCTTCACCGGGATCTGGGCGCTGTACAACAGGGCCGAGGCCCAGCGGGTGATCAAGCGCTTCGTCGGCGGGCTGGTGGTCGCGGGCGTGTTCGCGTTCGCGCTGCTGGCGTACCCGATGTGGTTCCAGTTCTTCGGGCCGCAGCACTACCACGGCTTCGGCGACTTCGTGCACCTGTTCGGCGCGGACGTCTACTCGTTCACGGCGTTCCCCACCCACTCGCTGGGCGGCAGCCCGGACAGCGTGCTGCTGGCCAACAACGTGGTCGAGGAGACCACGTTCTTCGGCTGGCCGCTGGTCGTGATGGCCCTGGTGTGGGCGGCGATGTTGTGGCGGCGCACCGAGGTGAAGGCCGCCACGATCACCGCGGCCGTGTTCACGGTCGGCTCGCTCGGCAGCCACCTGCACATCGGCGGGGTGCTGACCAAGATCCCGGCCCCGTGGTACCTGGTGTCGCACCTCCCGCTCCTCGACTCGGTGATCGCCAGCCGGCTCACCCTCGCGATCATCCCGTGGTTCGGGATGCTGATCGCCCTGGTCCTGGCCCGACTGCTCCGCGAGGAGCCCGGGGCCCGGATGCGGATGTTCGGGCTGGCCGGGGTGGCCGTGGCGTTGATCCCGCTGATCCCGACCCCGCTGGCCGCGACCGTCCGCCCGCCGGTGCCGCCGTTCGTCAGCTCGGGGGAGTGGCGGTCCTACGTGGACGCCGACCACTCGCTCGTCATGCTGCCGGTGCCGTACGCCTCGGTCGGGATCGCCGCCGTGCAGTGGGCCGCGGCGGCGAAGGCGGAGTTCGCCATCACGGGCGGCTACTTCCTGGTGCCCAACCCCGACACCCCCGACGGCCAGGGCATGTTCGGCCCGCCGTTGCGCCCCACCTCGAAGATGTTCTACCGGCTGGCCACCGACGGGCGGACCACGGTGATCACGGAGCAGGACCGGGTCAACGCCCGGGTGGACCTGCGGTACTGGCGGGCGGCGGTCGTGGTGCTCAGCCCGCAGGAGAAGCGGGCGGCGCAGTACAAGGAGATGATGGTGGACCTGCTGGGGGTCGAGCCGCAGATGAAGGGCGGGGTCTGGCTGTGGGACGTCAGGGAACTGACCCGTTGACCCGGCCGGCGGACCCCGTCGAGGCACCGGTCGCCCCCGCCGGTGGGCGGACCCGGCGGTTCGTGCTGGGCGCGCTGCCGCACCTGAGCTACCTCGTGCTCGCCCTCTACGTGACGGCCCGGCTGTGGGTGCACCGCGACGTGCGGCTGTCCTCGGTGAACCCGACCGACCACGAGCAGTTCCTCTGGTTCCTCGGGCACGCGGCCCGGGTGGTCAGCCACCTGGAGGACCCGTTCGTGTCCTACCGGCTCAACGTGCCCGACGGCGCCAACATGATGGCGAACACCAGCGTGCTCGGCCTGGGCGTGCCGTTGGCCCCGGTCAGCCTGATCTTCGGGGTGCAGACGACGTTCGTCGTCGCGCTGACCCTGACGCTGGCCCTGACCGCCTCCGCCTGGTACTGGCTGTTCAGCCGGCACCTGGTCGCCTCCCGCCTCGCCGCGTACGTCGGCGCGGGTTTCCTCGGCTTCGCGCCCGGCATGGTCGCCCAGGCGGCCGGCCACCCGAACCTGACCGCCCAGTTCCTGGTGCCGGTCCTCGCGTGGCGGGTCGTGAAGCTGCGTGAGGGCAGGTCCCTGCGCGACGGGCTGATCCTCGGCCTGCTCATCACCTACCAGGTCTTCCTCAACGAGGAGGTCCTGTTCATGGTGGCGATGGGCTGCGCGCTGTTCGTCGGCGCCTACGCGCTCCAGCGCCGCCAGGAGGTCCGCGCGCAGGTCAAGCCGTTCCTCGCCGGGCTCGCCGTCGCGGCCGGGGTGGCCGGGGTGCTGCTCGCGTACCCGCTGTGGGTGCAGTTCTTCGGGCCGGCGCACTACCGGGGCCTGCCGCAGGGTCTGGACAAGTTCACCACCGACCTCGCCTCGTTCACCGGGTTCGCCCGCCGCTCGCTCGCCGGCAACGCCGCCGACGCGGACAAGCTGACCCTGAGCGCCAACGAGGAGAACGCGTTCTTCGGCTGGCCGCTCGTGCTGTTCGTGCTCTGCGCGCTCGGCCTGCTGTGGCGGCGGCCGATGGTGCGGTCCCTGCTCGTGGTGGGGCTGTTCTTCGCCGGGCTGTCGCTCGGCAAGACGGTCGTGTTCAACGGCCACTCCACCGGCATCCCCGGCCCGATCCGGCTGCTGGAACACGTGCCGCCGTTCGACCTGGCCACGGCGACCCGGTACACGCTGATGGTGGTTCCGGTCGTCGGGATCCTGCTGACCCTGGGCATGGACGCGCTGGCCCGGTGGGCGGGCGCGGAACGGTGGAAGTGGGCGGTGGCGTCCCTCGCCGTCCTCGCGGCCCTGGTGCCGATCGCCCCCACCCCGCTCGTGGTGCGCGACCGGCCGATCCCGGCGTTCGTGACCAGCGGGGCCTGGAAGGCCTACGTGGACGACGAGCACACCCTGGTCTCCGTGCCGGTGCCGCGGATGGACCGGATGACCGGCATGCGCTGGTCCGGGGTGACCAACCTCGGCTTCAAGGTGCCGCGCGGCTACTTCATCGGCCCCAGCAGCGCGACCGACCCGACGGCCACCTGGATCCCGGAGCTGCGGCCCACGTCCACGATGCTCGCCGAGGTGGCCGCCTCCGGCCGGGTGCCGGTCGTCACCGACGGCGACCGGGCGGCGGCCGTGGCGGACCTGCGGTACTGGCAGGGCGCCGTCGTCGTGCTCGCCGCGACCGAGTACAACGCCCAACCGCTGCTGCGCACCGTGACCGACCTGCTCGGACCGCCCACCTGGGACGCCGCCGGCGGAGTCTGGCTGTGGGACGTGCGCGGCCTGCACTAGTCTCGGTGGGCTGGAGCGGCGAAGGGGCGTGTCGATGCGGGTACTCGTGGTCGAGGACGAGCGGCACCTCGCCGACGCCATCGCCCGGGGGCTGCGCCGGCAGGGCATGGCCGTCGACGTGGCCTACGACGGCAAGGACGGCCACTTCCAGGCCATGACCACCCGGTACGACGTGTGCGTCCTGGACCGGGACCTGCCCGGCATGTCCGGCGACGCGCTGTGCGCCGACCTGATCGCCTCCGGCGCGCTCACCCGGGTGCTGATGCTCACCGCCAGCGGCAGCGTCGCCGACCGGATCGAGGGGCTGGAACTCGGGGCCGACGACTACCTCGGCAAGCCCTTCGACTTCGACGAGCTGGTCGCCCGGATCCGGGCCCTCGGGCGGCGGGCGACCCCGGCGGCCCCGCCGGTGCTGCGGGCCGGCGACGTGACGCTCGACCCCGCCAGGCTGCACGCCGACCGGGCCGGCCGGCCACTGGAGCTGACCCGCAAGGAGTTCGGGCTGCTCAGCGTGCTGATCAAGGCCGGTGGGGCCGTGGTGTCCAGCGAGGAGCTGCTGGAACGGGTCTGGGACGCCAACGCCGACCCGTTCACCACGACCGTGCGGGTCACGATGATGACGCTGCGCAAGAAGCTCGGCGAGCCGGTGCTGATCGAGACGGTGGTCGGCGCGGGATACCGGATCTCGGCACCGTGAACCCGCCCCGCCCCACCCTGCGCCGCCGGATCACCCTGCTCAACGGTCTGCTCCTCGTCGCCACCGGCGCCGGGGTGCTGGTGACGACCTGGCTGATGGTCGAGGCCGGGGCGGGCCAGGCCCAGGTGCTGCTCGCGGGGCTGGCCGCCCTGGCGGTGCTGAGCACCCTCGGCCTGATCGGGGGGTACTGGATCACCGCCCGCGCCCTCAGGCCGCTCCAACAGGTCACCACCACCGCCCGCCGGCTGTCCACCGAGACCCTCGACCAGCGGCTGCGGTACTCCGGCCCCGACGACGAGATCGCCGAGCTGGCCGGCACGTTCGACGCGATGCTCGACCGGCTGGCCTCAGCGTTCGACAGCCAGAAGCGGTTCGTGGCCAACGCGTCGCACGAGTTGCGCACCCCGCTGGCCGTGATGCGCACCGAGGTCGACGTGACGTTGACCGACCCGGAGGCGGACCTCGCGGAGTACCGGCGGATGGCGCGGGTGCTGCGCGACGCGTCCGTACGGGCCAACAGCCTCGTGGACGCGCTGCTCCTGTTGGCCAGGACCGAGGCCCAGGCCGGCCGCCGCCTCGCCCGCAAGGCCCCGGTCGACCTGGCCGTGGCGTGCACCACCGCCCTGTCGACCGTGCAGCGCGACATCGCCCGGATGGGCATCCTGGTGAACACCGACCTGCGCCCGGCGCCGGTGATCGGCGACCCGAGCCTGCTGGACCGGCTCGCCGGCAACCTGGTGGAGAACGCCGTCCGGTACAACGAGGCCAACGGGCACCTGTGGGTGCACACCGGCATGACGGCCGAGCAGGCGTGGCTCGTGGTGGCCAACACCGGCGGCGAGCTGGACCCGTCGGAGGTGCCGGCCCTGTTCGAGCCGTTCCGGCGCGGCGGGCTGGAGCGGACCGGGTCGCGGGGGGCCGGGCTGGGGCTGTCGATCGTGCGCGCGGTGTGCGACGCGCACGGCGGGAGCGTCCGGGCGGTGGCCCGGTCCGGTGGGGGGCTGGAGGTCACCGTGCTGCTGCCGGCGGCGGCCACGACACCGGTCAGTCGGGGCGCGGCGAGCGTGCCCCAGCGGCACTGACCCCGGGTTCCGGCCGACGCGCGGCGGGCCGGGAGCCACCGTAACCGGAAAATGGGTTTCGATCTTGGGGTGGCGGGCACACACTGACCTGCGGCATATCACCTTCCGAACGGAGCTCCACCTGTGGTTTCGGCGTTGCGCAACATCACGATCAACAGCCTCAACCCCTTTGAACTGGCCACCTTCTGGAGCACGGTGCTCGGCCTGCCCCTGAACGACGACGACTTCCCCGGTGACCCCGAGGCGGTGATCCACCTCGACGAGCACCAGGTGCTGCTGTTCGTCACGGTGCCGGAGGCGAAGGCGACCAGGAACCGGATCCATTTCGACGTCCAGCCCACCGACCGGACCCGGGACGAGGAGGTCGCCCGGCTGCTGGGCCTCGGGGCGGTCCAGATCGACGACCGTCGTCGTCCGGACGGCTCCGGCTGGGTGGTCATGTCCGACCCGGAGGGCAACGAGTTCTGCGTCGAGCGCAGCCAGGCTGAGAAGGCCTGACCAGGTATTTCACACTGGGCCGGCCTGCCGGGGCGCGGGCGGGAAACGCTGGGTAGGCTTTCGCCATGACTGCTGAAACGACGCAAACCCGATACGTCCGTATTCCGGCCGAGATCGTGGTCGAGGTAACCGACGAGGCCGCCGTCCGGGCTGCCGCCCGGGCTGCGGTGGACGCCGCCGAGGACATGCCGGCCGATGAGCGGGCCGAGGCCCTCGAGCGGATCAAGGACGAGGACATCGCCGACGCGGTGGCCCTGGTCGTCAACCTGGAGGGCCTGCTCGAGGGCGTCTCCGGGCTGGAGATCGTCGAGGCGACCTGGTCCGCCGAGGAGGACGACGAGTACGAGCCGTTCGACGACGAGGACGACGAGTAAGAAGGCACGGAAAAGGGGCGGCTCCCACGGGAGCCGCCCCTTTTCGCACGAGCCAGGAGGCCACGGCCTGCCGGGGCCGCGACCTCCCGGTCCCTACAGCTTGCCGACCTTGCGGAGATAGGGCGTGATCCCGCCCAGGTGGAACGGCCACCCCGCGCCCAGGATCATGCACAGGTCGATGTCCTTGGCGTCGGCCACGACCCCCTCCTCCAGCATCAGCCGGATCTCCTCGGCGACGGCCGTCAGAGCGCGCTCCTTCAGCTCCTCGCCGGTCGGGCCGCCCTCGCGGGGGCCGTAGATCTCCACGACCCGGGGGTCCAGCGCCCCGTCGGCGGTGTGGAAGCTGGTCAGACCGGCCTCCACGAGCTTCCCGAGCTTCTGCGACACCGCGAACCGGTCCGGGAACGCCTCGTGCAGCGTCTCGGCGACGTGTAGCGCCACGGCCGGGCCGACGAGCCCCACCAGGGTCAGCGGGCGCATCGGCATGCCGAGCGAGTCCACCGCCTGGTCGGCGACCGTGAAGTCGGTGCCCTCCTCGACCGCGCCGAGGATCTCGCCGAGGAAACGGGTCAGCAGCCGGTTGACGACGAACGCCGGCCGGTCGGCGACCAGGACGCTGGACTTGCGCAGCGCCTTGCCCACCGCGAACGCCGTGGCCAGGCTTTCCTCGTCGGTCTTCTCGGCGCGCACGATCTCCAGCAGCGGCATAGCGGCCACCGGGTTGAAGAAGTGCAGGCCGACGACCCGCTCCGGGTGCTTGAGGTCCGCGGCCATCTCGGTGATCGACAGCGAGGACGTGTTCGTCGCGAGCACGCACGACTCGCTGACCACGGCCTCGACCTCGGCGAACACCTGCTTCTTCACGGCCAGGTTCTCGAAGACGGCCTCGATCACCAGGTCGGCGTCCGCGAACGCCTCCTTGGTCACCGAGCCGCTGACCAGACCGCGCAGCTTGGCGGCCTTGCCCGGCATCATCTTGTTCTTCGCGACCAGCTTGTCGATCTCGGCGTTGACGTACGCCACGCCCTTGTCGACCCGCTCCTGGTCGAGGTCGGTCAGCACGACCGGCACCTCGAGGCGGCTGGCGAACAGCAGCGCGAGCTGGCTGGCCATCAGACCCGCGCCCACGACGCCGACCTTGTTCACGTCGCGGCCGTCGTCCGGGTCGGGCGCGCCGGCCGGGCGCTTGGCCCGGCGCTGGACCAGGTCGAACGAGTACAGGCCGGCCCGCAGCTCCGGCGAGAAGATCATGTCGGCCAGGGCCTCGTCCTCGGCCGCCGTGCCGTCCTCGAAGGTGGCCGTGCGGGCCAGCTCCATCAGCTCCAGGGCCCGGTACGGGGCCGGAGCCGCGCCGTGCAGCTTCTCGTCGAGCAGCTTCTTCGCGTACCCGATCACGGCCGACCACGCGGGTCCCCGGTCGATCTCGGCGCGCTCGACGGTCACGGTGCCGGCGACGACGGACGCCGCCCACGCCAGCGAGCGCTCCAGGAAGTCCGCCGGCTCGAACAGGGTGTCGGCGATGCCCAGCTTGAGGGCGTCGGCCGGCTTGAGCATCCGGTTCTGGCTGAGCGGGTTCTCGATGATGACCTTGGCCGCGTTGGCCGGGCCGATCAGGTTCGGGAGCAGCTGGGTGCCGCCCCAGCCCGGGACCAGGCCCAGGAAGCACTCCGGCAGGGCCAGGGCCGCAGCCCCGGTCGAGATGGCCCGGTAGTGGCAGTGCAGGGAGAGTTCGAGGCCGCCGCCCATCGCCGCGCCGTTGACGAACGCGAACGTCGGTACCGCGGAATTCTTGAACTTCGCGAAGACGGCGTGGCCGAGCCGGCCGATCTCCAGCGCCTGCTCGCGGTCCGTCACCTGCGGGATGCCGGTGATGTCCGCGCCGACGGAGAAGATGTACGGCTTGCCGGTGACGGCGATGAACGCCGGACCGGCCGCGATGGCCTCGTCGAACGCGGCGTCCAGCGACGCCAGGCCCTCGGGGCCGAACGTGTTCGGCTTCTTGTAGTCCAGCCCGTTGTCGAGCGTGATCAGGGCGGCCTTGCCGGCCTGGCCCGGAACGGAGACGAAGCGCAGCAGCGCCTTGGTCACAACCTCAGTCACTTCTGACCCTCCCAGTGCGGGTTCTCCCAGATCACAGCCGCGCCCATGCCGATCCCGATGCACATGGCGTTCATGCCGTAGCGCACGTCGGGACGCTCGGCGAACTGCCGGGCGAGCTGGGTCATCAGCCGGATGCCGGAGCTCGCCAGGGGGTGGCCGATCGCGATCGCGCCGCCCCACGGGTTGACCCGGGGGTCGTCGTCGGCGATGTCGAAGTGGTCGAGGAACGCCAGGACCTGCACGGCGAACGCCTCGTTCAGCTCGAACAGGCCGATGTCGTCGATCGTCAGGCCGGCCTTCTTCAGCGCCTTCTCGGCGGCCGGCACCGGGCCGTAGCCCATGATCTCCGGCTCGACGCCGACGTAGGCGTACTGGACCAGCGTCATCGCGACCGGCAGGCCCAGCTCGCGGGCCGTGTCGGCGTCGGCGAGGATCGCGGCCGTCGCGCCGTCGTTGATGCCCGCGGCGTTGCCGGCGGACACCTTGCCGTGCGGCCGGAACGGGGTCCGCAGGGTGGCCAGCTTCTCCATGGAGGTGCTCCGGGGAGCCTCGTCCACGGTCGCCAGGCCCCAGCCGCCCTCGTCGTCGCGGGTGGCCATGCTGACCAGATCCGGCTGGATCTTGCCGTCGGCGTACGCCTTGGCGACCTTCTCCTGGCTGGCCAGCGCGAACGCGTCGCAGCGCTCCTTGGTCACGTTCGGCACCCGGTCGTGCAGGTTCTCGGCGGTCGCGCCCATCACCAGGGCCGACGGGTCGACCAGCTTCTCGGCGAGGATCCGCGGGTTCGGGTCGACGCCCTCACCCATGGGGTGCCGGCCCATGTGCTCGACGCCGCCGGCGATGGCGATGTCGTACGAGCCCATCGCGATGCCACCGGCGACCGAGGTCACCGCGGTCATCGCGCCGGCGCACATCCGGTCGATCGAGAAACCGGGCACGGTCTTGGGCAACCCGGACAGCAGTGCGGCCGTCCGGCCGAGGGTCAGGCCCTGGTCGCCGATCTGGGTGGTCGCCGCGATGGCGACCTCCTCGACCCGCTCCGGGGGCAGGGCGGGATTGCGGTGCAACAGTTCGCGGATGCAGCGGATGACCAGGTCATCGGCGCGGGTCTCCGCGTACATCCCACCGGCTTTGCCGAAGGGGGTACGGACACCGTCGACGAAGACGACATCCCGGACAGAACGGGGCACGCGAGCCTCCTTGGATCGGCCTACGCGCCCTATGCTACCCGCCAGTAACCTGACTTGTCGCAGGGGTCTTTGTCACTCCCCGGCAGCCGCTCGCCACACGTCAGCTCCCGGCGGGAGCCGCCGGGTCGTCCTCCGACGGGGTCGCCGGCGCGGGTTCGGACAGCGCGTTCTCCAGCGCCCCGGCCGTGATCGAGATCTGCCACTCGCGCGCCCCGTGCCGGCGCAGGAACCCCGCCACGTCCGCGTCCTCCGGCGGAGCCCAGCACAGCCGGCGCACGGTGTCCGGGGTCAGCAGGTTCTCCTGCGGCAGCCCGTACTCCGCCGCCAGGGTCGTGACCGCCTCCCTGGCCCGGGCCAGCCGCCCCGCGGCCTCCGGCTCCTTCTCCGCCCACCGGTGCGGCGGCGGGGGAGCGTCGCTCGGCGCGGAGGACGTGGGCAGGTCCTTGTCCGTCAGCTCGCGGACCTCGGCGAGCGCGTCCAGCCACAGCTTCGACAGCCGCCGGGTGGACCGGCCGCCGAACATCGGCAGCAGGAACAGCTCCGCCTCGTCCTTCGGGTCGCCCTGGGCCGCCGCGACGATCGCGGTGTCCGGCAGGATCCGGCCCGGGGCGGTGTCGCGCTTCGCGGCCAGCCCGTCGCGCACGTTCCACAGTGCGCGCACCCGGGCCAGGGCCCGCGCGCCGCGCACCTTGTGCATGCCTGAGGTGCGCCGCCACGGGTCGACCCTGGGGGCCGGCGGCGCGGCGTTGACCAGCGCGGCGAACTCCTCCTCTGCCCAGCCGAGCTTGCCCTGGCGCTCCAGCTCGGTGGCGATCGCGTACCGCAGCTCGATCAGCAGCTCGACGTCGAGGGCGGCGTAGGTCAGCCAGTTCTCCGGCAGCGGCCGGCTGCTCCAGTCGGCGGCCGAGTGGTGCTTCTCCAGGGTGAAGCCGAGCAGGCTCTCGGTCAGCGCCGCCAGCCCCACCCGCTCGAAGCCGGCGAGCCGCGCGCCGAGCTCGGTGTCGAACAGCTTCGTCGGCCGCAGCTCCAGCTCCGCCAGGCAGGGCAGGTCCTGGCTCGCGGCGTGCAGCACCCATTCGGGGCCCGTGAGCGCCTCGGCGAGGGGCGAGAAATCCTCGACGGGTACCGGATCCACCAGCGCCGTCCCGGCCCCCACCCGACGCAGCTGGATCAGGTACGCCCGCTGCCCGTACCGGTACCCCGACGCGCGCTCGGCGTCCACGGCGATCGGCCCGGTGCCCGAGGACAGGAGCTGGGAATACTCGCGCAGGCCGTCGGTGTCCACGATCGGCGCCGGCGTGCCGTCCCGTGGCTCTGTGAGCAGGGCGGTGTGCTGCGGGGGCTCGGCGTCGTGCGGGTACGTGGGGGACGGGCGATCATCGGCCATCCGACCACGGTACGGGGCGCGACCCACTGCCCGTCGAGCCCCCCGGCGGGCGTGTTGCCCGCCTCCTCGCCGGCTGACGCTTTGCTCATGGTTTATGCGACTTGCGGAGCCTCGCTACGGTGAGGGTCCGCACAGTGTGTCTGGAGAGCATGATGTCGAACCCTCAGGGCCCAGGAGAGTACGGCCAGGAGCCGCCGCCGGTCTACCGGCCCGACGACTCCGACCAGGCCACGCTGAACGTCCAGCCGGCCCTGTTCCAGCCGCCGTTCCTCCAGCAGGAGCAGGCCACCCAGCAGACCCTGCCGGGGGCGCAGCCGGCGGCCAGGCCCGTGCTGTTCCCGCCGGACCCTCCGGGCGTGTTCCCGGTGCCGCCCCGGCACGAGCCGCTCCCGGTCTACTCGGGCCCGCCCATCTCCGGCACCCCGGTCACCGGCTACGGCCTGACGCCCCGGCCGGCCGGCCGCTCGAAGGCCGTCCCGATGCTCGCGGCCCTGTCGGTGCTGCTGTTCCTCGCCGCCGCCGTGATGACGGGCCTGTACATCACCGGCACCGGGGAATCCGAGGCCGTCCGGAAGAAAGCCGACTCGGTCGCCGGCAAGGATCAGCGGATCTCCGAGCTCACCGCGACGGTCGCCTCGAAGAACGCCGAGTTGGAGAAGACCAAACAGCAACTCGCCGGCTCGCAGAACGAGGGAAAGGACCTCGAGGAACAGAAGAAGGTGGTCGCCACCTGCCTGCGGCTGACTTTCGACTTCCTCAACACCTTGTCGGCCGGCGACGAGGCCAGTAAGGCGAAGGCCCAGGAAATCCTGGGACAGATGAGAACACCGTGCAATCAGGCCGAGCCGTATATCAAATAGTGACGGATAACAGCTAGGGCGACACCCGTGCGGATCTGTATGGTGAGCACTCGCAGTTGCATTCCGGGGGAGAAAAAAATATGTCGGTGACGCACCACGACTCCGTGCGCCTCCACGCTCCACAATCCAGGCCCCGACGTAGCTGGCCCGGGATCCTGGCCCTCGTCCTCGTCGTGGCACTCACCGCCGCGGTGGGTTTCCAGGCCTTCCAGATCGCCACGCTGTCCCGGCGCGCCGCCGACCGGGAATCCGCGCTGGAGCAGCGCGTCAAGGACCTGGAGCGGCGGGCCGGCAACGCCATCGACACAGCGGCGGTCGCCAAGAAGGCCCGCCCCAGCGTGTTCACCGTCGTCGCCGGCCGCTCGCAGGGCACGGCCTTCGCGTTCGGCAAACCCGCGCCCTCCGGCGGCACCTATCTGCTGACGAACTACCACGTGGTGGCCGACGTCGTCGACAAGGGAGTCTCCGACGTCAACCTCGAGCGGGAGAACGAGCTCTACCCGGCGAAGATCGTCGAGAAGGACAAGGACCGCGACCTCGTGGTCCTCCTCACCACGGAGGTCTTCCCGAAACTGGAGATCCTCGGCGTGGACGTCACCCCGGGGTCCCCGGTGGTGGTGGTCGGCGCGCCCAAGGGCCTGACGGACAGCGTCACCTCCGGCGTGATCAGCGCGATCCGGGAGTTCCCCGGGGAGTCCCGCAAGAGCATCCAGTTCGACGCGCCGATCAACCCGGGCAACTCCGGCGGCCCGGTGCTCGACAAGGACGCGCGGGTGATCGGGGTCGCCACGGCCAAGGTGACCAACGCCGAGGGCATCGGGTTCGCCATCGCGATCGCGGAGGCCTGCGCGGCCTTCTCCCTCTGCTAGAACCCCTGACAGGTTGGAGCGACACACCATGTCCCACCCCGATAGCCCGCACCCTTACGACGCCCAGCGCCCGGCCGACGGGGCCGCGGAGGGGCCGTACAACTACGAGGTCCAACCCGGCTACTCCCAGCCGGCGCAGCCCGACTACGCCCAGCAGCAGCAGCCGCAGCCCGGCTACGTCGCCCCGCAGCCCCAGCCCGGCTACCAGCAGCAGCCGGCCACGCCGGTCTACCAGGCCCCGGAGCAGTACGCCGCGCCCACCTCGGGCGTCCCGGTCACCGGCGGGCCCTATCCGGCCACCGCCGCGTACCCGACCACGGGCGCCCCGGCCGCGTACCCGACGACGGGCGCGCCCGCCGGCTATCCGACCCCCGGCGCCTACGGTGCCCCGGACGTGCTGCTGTCCGGGCCGAAGAAGAGCAAGGCCGTGCCCGTGCTCGCCGGCCTGCTCGCGATGTTCGTCATCGTCTCGGCCGTGCTCGCGGTGCTGTTCGTCTCCAAGAGCGGCGACTACACCAAGTCCCAGGCTGAGGTCGCGACCAAGTCCAAGACGATCACCGACACCAACGCGGACCTGACCAAGGCCAAGGCCGAGGTGGAGAGCCTGAAGCAGCAGCTCACCGGATCGCAGAACAAGACGAAGGAAAGCGAGAAGGCCAAGACGGCCCTCGCGACGTGCCTGAAGTTCATGGACGACTTCATCGCGGCCCTCGCCAACAACAAAACCGATGAGGCCAAGCAGATCATCAAGGACATGAAGGAGCCGTGCAAGGAGGCCGACAACTACTACTAGGCCCCGCACGAGGAAAGGCCCGGCCGACCGCCGGGCCTCATCTCTTGTCGAAAACCATTGTTCGGGTACGCCGCGTTTCTCCCCCGGCGCGCGACGGCGCGACTCAGGCGGAGGTCGGCAGCAACGCCACTCCGGGCGGGGGCAGGCCGGCGGTGGAGGCCAGCAGCACGCACCACGCCTCCAGGTGCGCGCCCAGCTCGTCCGGATCCAGCGGGGTCCACGAGGCCCGCAGTTCCACGTCGGCGGCCGCCGGCTCGCCGGCCAGCCCGCCGAACCGGGTGGACAGGGTCTGGGTGACGGTGCCCCCGGCGGCGCGGTGCCCGGCCCCGGCGGCGCTGAGCGCGTCGATCAGCCAGCTCCAGCTCACCTCGGGCAGCATCTGGTCGGCGGCGATCTCCGGCTCCACGTCGGCCGTCACGTACGTCACGAGGCGCAGGGTGCCCTCCCAGGCCTCGTGCCCGGCCGGGTCGTGCAGCAGCACCAGCCGCCCCGTGGCCACCTCGTCGTCGTGGCGCAGCACGGTCGCCCCGAGCGCGAACGCGTACGGCGCGAGGCGCTTGGGCGCCGTGATCTCCTCGAGCAGGATCTCGGCACGAGGGTGGACCGATCTCAGCCCCTCGACCGCTCTGCGGAACGGATCGGGGGGCACACTCGTTGGCCCCATGAGTCGCAGCATAGGACCGGGCGTGGCCGCGGGTGGCCGCGCCGCGCCGTGCGGAACCCGGTGCCCTCGGCCTCCGCCCGGCGGCGCGTGCGACGATGGTCGGGATGAGTGCTTTCCTCGCCGCCGTGCGCCGTGAACCCGTCCCCCACACTCCGGTCTGGTTCATGCGCCAGGCTGGGCGTTCGCTCCCGGAGTACCGGAAGATCCGCGCCGGGACCGGCATGCTGGAATCGTGCCGGACGCCCGATCTGGTGACAGAGATCACTCTCCAGCCGGTCCGGCGGTACGGGGTGGACGCCGCCATCTTCTTCAGCGACATCGTGGTGCCGGTGGCCGCCGTCGGGGTGCCGATCGACATCAAGGCCGGCGTCGGCCCGGTGCTCGACGAGCCGGTCCGCACGGCAGCCGACGTGGCCGCGATCCGCGATCTGACCCCCGAGGACGTCCCGTACATCACGGAGGCCGTCCGCCAGCTCGTCGGGGAGCTTGGCGACACCCCGCTGATCGGTTTCGCCGGCGCGCCGTTCACCCTGGCCAGCTATCTGGTCGAGGGCGGCCCGTCGCGCAGCTACACCAACACCAAGGCTCTGATGTACGGCGCGCCGGACATCTGGCACGCCCTGTGCGCGAAGCTGGCCGGCATCGCCCGGGTGTTCCTCGAGGTGCAGATCGCGGCGGGCGCGCGCACCGTGCAGCTGTTCGACTCCTGGGCGGGCGCGCTGTCGGAGGCCGACTACCGCCGGTACGCGATGCCGCACTCCGCGGCGGTGCTCGACGGCCTGACCGTGCCCCGGATCCACTTCGGGGTCGGCACCGGCCACATGCTGGAGGCCATCGCCGAGGCGGGCGCCGACGTGGTGGGCGTCGACTGGCGCACCCCGCTGGACGTGGCCTCGGCCCGGCTGGGCGCAGGCTACGCGGTGCAGGGCAACCTGGACTCGATCGTGCCGTTCGCCCCGGTCGAGGTGATCGAGCGGGAGGTCCGCCGGGTGCTCGCGGAGGGCGCGAAGGCCCCGGGGCACGTGTTCAACCTGGGGCACGGCGTGATGCCGGACACCGACCCGGACGCCCTCAAGCGCATCGTCGACCTGGTCCACGAGAACTAGGCCTGCGGAGGCTCCGCCGCCCGGCCCGGACACGTGGGGTCAGGCGTCGCCGGGCGCGTGGGCGTCGGCGTACCCGTCAAGGCTGTTGGTTGTGCGGGGCGTCGGCGCCGGTTGTCGTCACGGCGTCGGGTCCGCTGTCCCGGCATGGTCTGTGCCGCGTGGAGGTCGTCCACGGCCGGGAGGTCTTCCGTGGACCACACCGTCCACGGGCAGTACGTCATCGGGATCGGCCCACGAGCGTGGGGCACGTCCCTCCCTGTCCCGGCACGGAACGCTCCGCGCGGGGGTGGTGCTCAGGTCCAGCCGTGTTCCTTGGCGTCCTGGGCGAGGCCCGAGCCGTACAGCGCCGCCAGGGCCGACTCGTCGCCGATCAGCCGGTCGCGGACCGCTGAGGCCAGGTCGACGGATCTGTGCGCCGCCAGGTTGAGCATCGTGAGGGCGACGCCCCACCAGTAGGGCTTCGGGTCCTTGGCGCTCGGGCCGCCGTGCCGGAACCAGTCGGCCAGGCCGTCCACCAGGTCCTCGCCGACCCCGTCGGGATCCGTGAGCCGCAGCGCGGCGCACACCCGGGGCACGTCGGCGGCCTGCCAGCCGTCGAGGTGGCCCCTGACCAGGGTGTGCAGACTGGGGTCGCCGAGCGCTCCGGCGGCCTCGATCTCCATCAGCCAGACGTTCTCGTGGGCCAGGGCGCGGGCGACGGCGGGCAGGGCCCGGGGGTCGCGCCGTTGGGCCAGGCCGAACAGGGCCTCGCACCGGGTCTCGTTGTCCGGGTCGGCGAGCCGGGCGGCGAGGGCGTCCCGCAGCTCCGGGGTGTCGATGTCGGGGCACTGGGTGCCGAGGGCGAAACACGCCCAGTCGCGCACGTCCGGGAACGGGTCGCAGGTGAGGCGCAGCAGCGCGGCGATCACCGCCTCCGGTTTCGGGTCGGCCAGCAGTGGCAGTTGTGCGGCCACCGCCTGGCGGACCTGAGGGTCGTCGTGGTCGGCGAGTGCGAGGATCACGGGCAGCTCGAGTGGGTCCTCGCACGAGTAGACGGCGGCGGCCAGTTCTGCGGCCGGCGTCAATGGATCATGGGCAAGAGCTGCGATGTTCACGTTTCGAGTCTGACTTGTCGGGGCGCACTCTGCTAGTGGCTTTTCGTTACGAGAGGATGTGGGCGTGGCACATATCGTGATCGTCGGCGGAGGCGTGGCCGGGTTGACCGCGGCGTACCGGCTCCGGCAGCGCCAGCCGGAGATCCGGCTCACTGTCGTGGACCAGGCGCCGGAGCTCGGCGGCAAACTGCGGTCGGCGACGCTCGCGGACCTGCCGGTGGAGGCCGGGGCCGAGGCGTTCCTGTCCCGGGACCCTGCGGTGCCCCAGCTGGCCGCTGACCTGGGACTTCAGGTCGTGCACCCGTCCGGGGCCCCGGCGGCGATCGCGCTGAAGGGGCGGCTGCATCCGATCCCGGCGGGCACCCTGGTCGGCGTGCCGGGGGACCTGGCGGCGCTCGCCGGGCTCGCGAAGGCCACCCCGGAACCGGTCACCCATGGCCCGCTGCTGGCCCCCGGGGCCGACATCTCGGTCGGCGAGCTGGTCCGGGCCCGGTTCGGAGGGGAGGTGGTCGACCGGCTCGTGGATCCGATGCTCGGCGGCGTGTACGCCGGGCGCGCCGACCAGCTCTCCCTCGCCGTGACCCTGCCCACTCTGGCCGCGGCGGCCCGCCGGTGCGACACGCTGGTCGGCGCCGTCCGCCTCGCGCTGGGCACCCCGACCGGCCCGGCGACGGGCCTCGCCGCCGGGGCCGGCTCCCCGACGGCGGCCGCCCGGCCGGTGTTCGGGACGATCGTCGGGGGGATGACCGCCCTGGTCCAGGCCCTGGCCGAGGCGTCTGGCGCGGAGCTGCGGCTCGGGCTGCCGGTCCGGGAGCTGGCCCGGACGCCGACCGGGTGGCGGCTGGTGATCGGGTCGACCCGTTCGCCGGAGGTGATCGAGGCCGACGGCGTGGTCCTCGCACTGCCGGCCCGCCCGGCCGCCCGGCTGCTGCACGAGTACTGCCCGGCGGCGGCCGACGAGATCGGCGTCCTGGACTACGCGAGTGTGGCCCTGGTCTCGCTGGCGTTCCCCGGCATACAGATGCCCGAGATGTCGGGTTTCCTGGTGCCGGCCTCCGAGGGGTACGCCACCAAGGCCGTCACCTTCATCGACCGCAAGTGGCCGCACCTGGCCGCCCCGGACCTGAGCCTGGTCCGCGCGTCCCTCGGGCGCTACGGCGACGAGCGGGTCCTGCAACGCCCCGACGGCGAGCTGGTCGACCTCGTCCGCGGCGAGCTGGCCGACCTGCTGGGCCGGGAGCTGCCGGTACCCGTCGACGCGTACGTGCGCCGGTGGGGCGGGGCGCTGCCGCAGTACACCCCGGGGCACCTGGACAGGGTGCGGCGCGCGCGGGCGGCACTCGACGGCGACCCGACGATCAGTCTGGCCGGAGCCGGCTACGACGGGGTCGGCATCCCGGCGTGCGTGCGGTCCGGGACGGCCGCCGCAGAGCACTTGACTCTCCACTGACGGGAGACCCGAGGGTTAGCGGCATGGAAGGCGAACACCCGCTCTACGGCATCGGTGACCTGGCCCGGCGGACCGGCCTGTCGGTCAAGACGATCCGGTACTACTCCGACGCCGGGCTGGTGCCGCCGACCGACCGCAGCCCCGTCGGCTACCGGCTGTACGACCTCGACGCGCTCGCCCGCCTCGACCTGGTGCGCACCCTGCGCGACCTGGGCGTGGACCTCGCCACCATCCGGCGGGTCCTCGACCGGGAGCTGGGGATCGCCGAGGTCGCGACGATGCACGTCGAAGCCCTGGACGCGCAGATCGCCACGTTGCGCCTGCGCAGGGCCGTACTGCGCGCCGTGGCCAAACGGGGCTCTGACCCGAAGGAGATGAGCCTCATGCACAAACTCGCCCGGCTGTCCGACGCCGAACGCCGGCAGATGCTGACCGACTTCCACGACGAGGTGTTCGCGGACCTGGACGTCAACCCGGAGTTCGCCGCAAAGCTGCGGACCACGATGCCGGAGTTGCCCGACGATCCGACCCCGACCCAGGTCGAGGCGTGGATCGAGCTGGCCGAGCTGGTCGGGGACCCGGACTTCCGGACCCGGACCCGCCGGATGGCCGAACTGCACGCGGCCGACCGGGAATCGCAGGACCACGCCCGGTCCTACGAGGGCTGGGAACAGGCCGGGATGGAGTTCAGCGAGCGCGGGGTCGCCGCCGCCGATGCCGGGGTGGACCCGACGTCGGCCGAGGGCCGGGCCATCATCGACGAGCTGGTCGGGCTGTTCGTCGCCGGGCACGGCGGACCGGACACCCCCGAGTTCCGGACCTGGCTCATCGAGCAGGTCGAGGTCGGCTCCGACGCCCGGGTCGAGCGCTACTGGCAGCTGATCGGCACCATCAACGGCTGGCCTGTCTGGCCGAGCCGGATGCACGGCTTCGCCTGGCTGGTGGCGGCGCTGCGCGCCTGACCCTGTCCGGCGACCGCCTGACCCCCAGGGGCCGGGCGGTCGCCGGACGGGCAAGATGGGGGCATGAGCAACCCGAACGCGTCCCGGATCAACGAACTCAACGACACCATCCGGTACACCGCGTGGTCGGTGTTCCGGGCGACCGAGAAGCTGCCCTCCATGCGCGGTGACATCGCCGCCGAGGTCGAGGACGTCTTCGCCCAGTTCGGGGCGAAGGACCTGGTCGTGCGCGGTACGTACGAGGTGTCGGGCCTGCGCGCCGACGCCGACCTGATGATCTGGTGGCACGCCCCCGACAGCGACGTCCTCCAGGACGCCTGGTCCGCGCTGCGGCACACCAAGCTCGGCCGGGTGCTGGAGCCGGTGTGGTCGCAGTTCGCGCTGCACCGGCCGGCCGAGTTCAACCGGAGCCACATCCCGGCGTTCCTGGCCGGGCAGGCACCGCTCAAGTACGTCTGTGTGTACCCGTTCGTGCGCTCCTACGAGTGGTACCTGCTGCCGGAGGAGGAGCGGCGGGCCATGCTCGCCGCGCACGGGAAGATGGCCCGGGAGTACCCGGACGTGCGGACCAACACCGTGGCCAGCTTCGCGCTCGGCGACTACGAGTGGATGCTGGCGTTCGAGGCCGACGAGCTGTACCGGATCGTCGACCTGATGCGGCACCTGCGCGCCTCCGACGCCCGCCGGCACGTGCGCGAGGAGGTCCCGTTCTACACGGGGCGCCGGCGCGAGCTGAGCGAGATCCTCGCGGCCCTTCCGTAGCCGCCGGTCGCCTGCCCGGTCGCACGCCGCGCGGCCGGGCCGGTCGCCGTCGAGGCCCTGGGCTAGCCGCCGGCGGGCGGGGGCTGGCTCGACGGGGCCGGGCGGAACATCGGCGTGTGCGGGATGCCGTCCTCGACGTAGTCGGGGCCGCTGACCGTGAAGCCGTGCCGGGCGTACAGCGCGGTCACGCCGCTCTGCGACTCCAGCCGGACCGGCCGGTCCCCGATCGCGGTCAGCGCGCCGGCCACCAGCTGGTCGCCCAGTCCCTTGCCGCGCCAGGCCGGGGCCACCACCACCCGGCCGATCCGGGCCGCGCCGTCCGGCTCGTCGAGGACCCGCAGGCACGCCGTGACCTGCTCGCCCTCGGCCAGCCAGACGTGCAGGGTGCCGGGTTCGAGGTCGCGACCGTCGAGATCCGGGTACACGCAGTTCTGCTCGACGACGAAGACCTCGGAGCGCAGCCGCAGCAGCGAGTACAGGATGGTGGTCGTGATCTCGGCGAAGCCGGCCGTTCTGAGGATCATGGCCGCAGCCTAGTCTGGCGGCGGGGGCACGACCCACGAACTTGCGAGGAGGAACCGTGACCGATCTGCTGCCCGCCCTGAGTGGGGCGTTCGGTGACCGGCCCGACGCCGTGGTGGTCGACGGCGAGGCCACGAGCTGGGAGAACCTGCGCGACCGGGCCCAGCGACTGGCGGACCGGGCCACGGGCGCGCCGGCCCTGGCGGTGCACGCGACGGCCTCGCTGGACACGGTCGTGGCCGTGGTCGCCGGGCTGCTCGCCGGGGTGCCGGTGGTGCCGATGGCGCCGGACGCGGGTCCTCTGGAACGCGACCACGTGCTGTCGGACTCGGGCGCGGTGGCCGTGGCGGACCTGCCCGGCGACGGCCCCCGGATCGCCGGCGACGCAGCGCTGATCCTCTACACCAGCGGCACCACGGGAGCCCCCAAGGGCGTGCAACTGTCCGCCGCCGCGCTCGCCGCCGACCTCGACGCGCTCGCCGAGGCCTGGGCGTGGACCCCCGACGACACCCTCGTGCACGGCCTGCCGCTGTTCCACGTGCACGGCCTGGTCCTCGGCCTGCTCGGCGCGCTGCGGACCGGCTCCCGGCTCGTGCACACCGGCCGCCCCGCGCCGGCTACCTATGCTTCAGCAAGGGGCACCCTCTACTTCGGCGTCCCGACCGTCTGGTCCCGGATCGTCGCCGAGCCCGACGCTGCCCGGGAGCTGCGCGCGGCCCGGCTGCTGGTCTCCGGCAGCGCCGCCCTGCCGGTGCCGGTGTTCGCACGTCTCGAGGAACTGACCGGTCACCGGCCGGTCGAGCGGTACGGCATGACGGAGACCCTGATCACCATCAGCTCCCGCGCCGACGGCGAACGCCGCCCCGGACATGTCGGCACGCCCCTCGCCGGGGTCGAAGCCCGGCTGGCCGGCGAGGACGGCGAACTGCAGGTCAGGGGCACGACCCTGTTCGACGGGTACCTGAACCGGCCGTCGCCGTTCACCGAGGACGGCTGGTTCGCGACCGGGGACATCGCGGAGCTGGTCGACGGTCAGTACCGGATCGTGGGCAGGGCGTCCACGGACCTGATCAAGTCCGGCGGGTACCGGATCGGGGCCGGCGAGGTCGAGAACGCCCTGCTCGCGCACCCGGGAGTCCGGGAGGCCGCCGTCGTCGGCATGCCGCACGAGGACCTGGGCCAGGAGGTGGTCGCCTTCGTGGTCGCCTCCGGGGTGACGGCCCGCGACCTGATCGACTTCGTGGCCCGCGAGCTGTCCGTGCACAAGCGCCCCCGGCGGGTGGTCCTCGTCGGGGCCCTGCCGCGCAACGCCATGGGAAAGGTACAGAAGAAGCTGTTATGCAGGTGAGTGACGCTTTTCGCGAGTTCTGGACCGAGCGGCACCTGAGCACGCTGACCACGATCCGCCGCGACGGCACCCCGCACGTCGCGCCGGTCGGGGTCACCCTCGACGCGGACGCCGGCATCGCCCGGGTGATCTCCTCGGGCACCTCGTTCAAGGCGCGCCGGGTCCGGGCGGCCGGGGCCGAGGGGGTCCGGGTCGCGGTGTGCCAGGTCGACGGCCGGCGGTGGTCCACCCTGGAGGGCATCGCGGTACTGCGCGACGACCCGGAGTCGGTGGTCGACGCGGTGGCCCGCTACTCCGCCCGCTACAAGCAGCCCCGGGAGAATCCCGAGCGGGTGGTCCTGGAGATCACGGTGACCCGGATCCTCGGGAACGTCCGATGATCACGGTGGTGGGGATCGGCGCGGACGGCTGGGCGGGGCTGGCCCCGGGATCGCGGGCCGCCATCGCCGCCGCGGAGGTGCTGGTCGGCAGCCCCCGCCAGTTGGACCTGGTCCCGAGCGGCGATCCGGTCGCCTCCGGTGGCCGGCGCCGGGGCGACGCCTCGTCGTCCGAACACAACGGCCGTGTCGGGCCCGAACGGATCACGCTTCCGACCCCGCTCGCCCCCGGCCTGCCGGCGCTCCTCGGCCGGCTCGAAGGCCGCGACGTGTGCGTCCTGGCCAGCGGCGATCCGTTGTTCTACGGCATCGGCTCCACCCTGATCCGGCTGCTCGGCCCCGACGCCGTCCGGGTCCTGCCGCACCCGTCCTCGGTGGCGCTGGCCTGCGCGCGGCTGGGCTGGGCCGTGCAGGACACCCCGGTCCACTCCGTCGTCGGCCGGCCCGTCGAGGCGATCCACCCCGGCGGACGTTTCCTCGTGCTCAGCGCAGACGGCCGCTCACCCGCCGCCGTGGCGTCCTTCCTGACCGCACACGGGTACGGGGCCAGCCGGCTCACCGTCCTCGAACAGCTGGGCGGGCCGGTGGAGCGCCGGCTCACGGGTACCGCGGAATCATGGTCCTTCGAAGATCTTGATCCGCTGAACGTGATCGCCGTCGAGTGCCCCGAACCGCCCGCCTCCCGGGTCCCCGGCCTGCCCGACGAGTCCTACGACCACGACGGGCAGCTCACCAAGCGCGAGATCCGGGCGCTCACCCTGGCCCGGCTCGCGCCCCGCCCCGGCGAACTCCTCTGGGACGTCGGCGCCGGCAACGGCAGCATCGGCATCGAGTGGATGCGCAGCCATGTGACCTGCCGGGCGCTCGCGATCGAGTCGCACCCGGACCGGCTGGCCAGAATCGCGGCCAACGCCGCAGCCCTGGGCGTGCCCGGACTCCGGATCGTCGCCGGCCGGGCCCCCGAGGCGCTCGGCGGCCTCGACGCCCCCGACGCCGTGTTCGTCGGCGGCGGGCTCACGGTCCCCGGGGTCGTCGACGCGTGCTGGGACGCGCTGCGGCCCGGCGGCCGGCTCGTCGCCAACGCGGTCACCCTGGAGACCGAGGCCGTGGTCGCGGCGCGTTTCGGCACCCTCGGCGGCGACCTCACCCGGATCGCGGTGGCCAGGGCCGCGCCGGTCGGCGGATTCACGGGCTGGCGCCCCGCCATGCCCGTCACACAGTGGACGGTGGTCAAGGAATGACAGTGCACTTCATCGGGGCCGGCCCCGGCGCGGCGGACCTGATCACGGTACGCGGCCGGGACCTGATCGCCGCCTCCCCGGTCTGCCTGTACGCCGGCAGCCTCGTGCCCGTCGAACTCCTGGCGCACTGCCCGCCCGGCGCGCGCCTCGTCGACACCGCTCAGCTGAACCTGGACCAGATCGTCGACGAACTGGTCACCGCGCACGCCGCCGGCCTCGACGTGGCCCGGCTGCACTCCGGCGACCCGTCGGTGTTCTCCGCGATGGCCGAACAGCTCCGCCGGCTCGACGCCGCCGGGGTGCCCTACGACGTGACGCCCGGGGTGCCGGCGTTCGCCGCCGCGGCGGCGGCGCTGGGACGGGAGTTCACGGTGCCCGGGGTCGGGCAGACCGTCATCCTGACCCGGACGGCGGCGCGGGCCACGCCGATGCCGCCGGGGGAGGACCTGCCGTCGCTGGGACGGTCGGCGTCCACCATGGTGCTGCATCTCGCGGTGCAGCGGCTGCGCGAGCTCGTCGACGAGCTGGTGCCGAACTACGGGGCGGACTGCCCGGTGGCGGTGGTGGCGCGTGCCTCGCGCGAGGACGAGCTGATCGTGCGGGGGACGTTGTCCGACATCGCCGGGCAGGTCGAGGAAGCCGGGATCGTCCGGACGGCCGTGGTGGTGGTGGGGCGGGTGCTGACGGCGGGAGAGTTCCCGGACAGCCACCTGTACTCGGTGGCCCGCTGCCGGGCATGACCCCCTCCACCTCGATGATCAACTACACGTTCTTGCAGTTTTTCCCGGCCCAGAAACCGCAACTACGTGTAGTTGATCACCAGGGAGCGGCCCTCAGGCTCGGCCCACGATCACGCCGGCCCGGTCGATGACGATCACGTCCACCTCGACCGGGGCACCGCGCAGGGTGTCCAGGGCCACCTGGCGGGACTGGGCGGCGATCACGTCCCCCAGGGGCAGCCCCTGCGCCTGGCAGAGCCGGAGCGCCTCCAGGGCCGTGTTCGCGCCGCGTACCGACGCGACCAGGTCGTGCGCGCCACCCGCGGCGCGCACGGTCGCGGCCAGCACCTCGAAGTCCACCTGGGAGCGTCCCGAGTGCAGGTCCAGGTGCCCGTTGGCCAGTTTGCACAGCTTGCCGATCCCGCCGGAGATCGTCAGCCGGGGCACCGGGTGCCGGCGGAGGTACTTCAGCACGGCCCCCGCGAAGTCCCCCATGTCGAGCAGCGCCTCCTCCGGCAGGTCGTACACCTCGGCGGCGACCCGTTCCGAGGTGCTGCCCGTGCACCCGGCGACATGGTCGCGGCCGGCGGCGCGGGCCACGTCGATGCCGCGCCGGATGCTGTCGATCCACGCGGAGCAGGAGTAGGGCACGACGATGCCGGTGGTGCCGAGGATCGACAGGCCGCCGAGGATCCCCAGCCGGGGGTTCCAGGTCTTCTTCGCCAGCTCCTCGCCGTGGGCGACGGAGATCTCCACGACGACGTCCCCGGTGCCGCCGTGCGCCGCCGCGACCGCGAGGACGTGCTCGGTCATCATCTTCCGGGGCACCGGGTTGATCGCCGGCTCGCCCACGGCCAGGGGCAGCCCGGCCTTCGTCACGGTGCCGACCCCCGGACCGGCCCGGAAGGTGACCCCGGTGCCGGTCGCCCCGTGCCGGACGGTGGCCGACACCAGCGCCCCGTGCGTGACGTCCGGATCGTCCCCGGCGTCCTTGACGATCCCGGCCGAGGCGAAGTCGGGGCCGAGCTCCTCGCGGGCCAGCGCGAACGACGGCGTCTGCCCCTTGGGCAGCGTGATCTCCACCGGGTCGGGGAACTCGCCGGTCAACAGGGCCGTGTACGCGGCGGTGGTCCCGGCGGTGGCACACGCGCCGGTGGTCCAGCCGTACCGCAGACTGGTGCTCATCGCTTCCCAGCATCCCAGCAGGAGTTCCGGACATGACAACGCGGGTACTCGTCCTCGGCGGCACCGGTGAGGCCCGCCGCCTCGCGGAGGCGCTGGTCGGCCGGGTACACGTCGTGTCGTCCCTCGCCGGCCGTGTCCGCGAGCCACTGCTGCCCCCGGGGGAGGTCCGGGTCGGCGGGTTCGGCGGGGCCGCTGGGCTGGCGGACTGGCTGCGCGCGGAGCGGATCGACGCTGTGGTCGACGCGACGCACCCGTTCGCCGCGGTGATGAGCTGGTCGGCGGCGACCGCGACGGCCGAGGTCGGCGTTCCCCTCCTGGCCCTGCGCCGCCCGGGCTGGACCGAGGGGCCCGGCGACGTCTGGCACCGGGTCCCGACCCTGACGGCCGCAGCCGAGGCCCTGTCCACCTGGCCCGGGACCCCGACCAGGCCCGCCGGGGCGCCGGCCCTCCGGGTCTTCCTGACCACCGGCCGCAAGGAGGTCGGAGCCTTCGCGGACCTGCCGCACTGGTTCCTGCTCCGCTCCGTCGACCCGCCCGAGCCGCCGACCCCGGCCCGGCTGACCGTCGTCCTCGACCGGGGGCCGTTCACCGTCGCCGGTGAGCTGGACCTGCTCCGGGAGCACGCGATCGACGTCCTCGTCACCAAGGACAGCGGCGGCGACCAGACCGTCGCGAAGCTCGCCGCGGCCCGTGAGCTGGGAGTTCCCGTGGTCGTGGTCGACCGGCCGGCGGTGCCGGACACCCCGGTCGCCGCGACCGTCGCCGAGGCCGTCACCTGGGTCGAATCGTTCGGTGGGGGAATGATTCAGGGGTAAAAGTACACATGAGAAGATAGTCTTTTGTGACTACTCTTGATCTCGCGCGCCAGGTCGACTCCACCTGCCGGCTCCGTGGCCAGTTCACCCTCCGGTCGGGCAGGTCCGCCGACGAGTATTTCGACAAGTACCAGTTCGAAGCCGACCCGGTGCTCCTCGACGCCCTCGCCGCAGCCATGGTCCCGCTGATCCCCGCCGGCACCGAAGTCCTCGCCGGCCTGGAGATGGGCGGCATCGCCGTGGTGACCGCCCTCGGCCGGCACGCCGGGCTGCCGTGCGCATTCGTCCGCAAGGAGGCCAAGCCGTACGGGACGGCCCGGCTCGCGGAGGGCGCCTCGGTGGCCGACCGCCGGGTGCTCGTCGTCGAGGACGTCGTCACGTCCGGCGGGCAGATCGCGCTGTCCACGGGGCAACTGCGGGCGCTGGGCGCGACGGTCGACGACGCGCTGTGCGTGATCGACCGGCAGGAGGGCGGAGCCCGTGCCCTCGCGGACGCCGGGATCGTGCTGCACGCGCTGCTGACCCGCGGCGACCTGGAGGCGTCCCGGGGGACCGGCGCGGCCGGGTGACCCTTGGGACCGACGCGCGCCGGGTCGGTCCCCTCCGTAACCGTCTAAAGGGTCGGGTAGTGCCGCGGGGTGAAGACGACGCCGTCGTGGACCTTCGTCTGGGACGAGCCGATGATCAGAAGGCAGCGCATGTCGATCGTGGTCGGGTCGAGGTCCGCCAGGCGCACCACCCGGATCGACTCCTGCGCGCCGCCGACGTCGCGGCCGATCACGACAGGGGTGTCGGGCGAGCGGTGTTCCAGGAGCAGGTCGCGGGCCCGTTCGACCTGCCAGGTCCGGGTCTTCGACGCCGGGTTGTAGATCGCGAGCACCAGGTCGGCGCGGGCCGCGGCCTCCAGCCGGCCCGCGATGACCTCCCAGGGCTTGAGGTAGTCGGAGAGGGACAGCACGCAGAAGTCGTGCCCGAGCGGCGCGCCGGCCCGGCTGGCCACGGCCTGGGCCGCGGTGAGACCCGGCAGGACTCTGACGGGAACGTCGCGCCACCGCTCCCCGGTCGCCACCTCCAGCACGGCGCTGGCCATCGCGAACACGCCCGGGTCCCCGGAGGACACCACGGCGACCCGGCGACCGGACAGCGCGAGATCCAGGGCGAACTCGGCGCGCTCGGCCTCGACCCGGTTGTCGGAGGAGTGCCGGCGCTGCCGCGGGTTGACCGGAACCTTGGCGACGTAGGGGGTGTATCCCACCAGGTCGTCGGCCTCGGCGAGCGCGGCGGACGCCTCGGGGGTGAGCCAGTCCCGGCCGGCGGGCCCGAGCCCGACGACGACGACCTCGCCCCGGGGCCCCGGAACGCCCACGACGGACGGCAGCCCGACCGCCGCCGGTGCGCCAGTCCCGGGCAGCACGCAGTCCTCCGCCGGGGTGGCCGGCGACGGCAGCAGCGCCAGGGAGAAGTACGGCACGGTCGTCGGGTCCACGTCCGCCAACGGTGCGATCCGCTGCGCGCCGGTGCTGGCTCGCTCGACGTACCACGCGTCGTCGAGCTTGCCGGCCCGGTCGAACGCGTTGCGCACCTTGGCGAAGGTCCGGCCGAGCTTCATGACGGCCGCCGCGTCGGTGCCCGCGAGCCGGGCCGCGAGGGTCTCGGCGTCCAGGGTGCCAGGCAGGATGGTCAGCACCTCGTCGCGCTCGACGAGCGGCCGGCCGAGGGCGGCCGACGCGCCGCTGACCGAGGTGACCCCGGGCACGACTTCCGCGGGGAACCTGTGCGCCAGTCTCTTGTGCATGTGCATGTAGGACCCGTAGAACAGCGGGTCGCCCTCGGCGAGCACGACCACGTCGCGCCCGGCGTCGAGGTGCGCGGCCAGCCGGGCGGCCGCGTCGGCGTAGAACTCGTCCATCGCGCCCTGGTAGCCGCCGGGGTGGTCGGTGGTCTCCGTGGTCAGCGGGTAGACCAGCAGCTCCTCGATCTGGCCCTCGCGCAGGTAGGGGGCCGCGACCGAGCGGGCGATGCTCCGGCCGTGCCGGGCGGCGTGGTAGGCGATGACGTCCGCGGCCCCGATCAGCCGGGCGGCCTTGACGGTCACCAGTTCGGGGTCGCCGGGGCCGAGGCCCACGCCGTACAGCTTTCCGGTCACGCCTGGATCTCCTTCTCGTGCGCGATGGCGTTGATCGCCGCCGCCGTGATCGCGCTGCCGCCCCGCCGGCCCTTGACGATCAGAAACTCGATTCCCGGGTACGCAGCGAGCGCCGCCTTCGACTCCGCCGCCCCGATGAACCCGACCGGGATGCCCAGGATGGCCGCCGGCTTCGGCGCGCCCCGGTCGAGCAGGTCGAGCAGGTGGAACAGCGCGGTGGGCGCGTTGCCGATCGCGACGACCGAGCCCTCGAGCCGGTCGGCCCACAGCTCCACGGCCGCGGCGCTGCGGGTCGTGCCCAGGTCCTTCGCCAGCCCGGGCACCCGCGGGTCCGACAGCAGGCACAGCACGTCGTTGTCGGCGGGCAGCCGCTTGCGGGTCACCCCGGAGGCGACCATCTGCGCGTCGCACAGGATCGGCGCGCCTGCCTCCAGGGCCGCGCGGCCGGCGGCGACCACGCCGGGGGAGTACGCGATGTCCGCGGCCAGATCGACCATCCCGCACGCGTGGATCATCCGGACGGCGGCCGTCGCCACGTCCTCGGGGAAGCCGGCCAGATCGGCCTCGGCGCGAATCGTCGCGAACGACTGGCGGTAGATCTCCGCACCGTCGCGCTCGTACTCCGTCACGCCGTCCTCCGCGCCTCGTCGATCACACTCCCCGGGTCCACGGTGGACCAGGTGTCCTCGCCGGCCGTGACCCGGTAGCCGTCACCGGTGGCCAGTACCTCCACGTGCGGGCCGCCGGGCGTGCCGCAGCGCCGGCCGCAGCCGACCCAGTGCACGGGTAGCCCGCCCAGCCCCGTCGGGGCGGCAGTGGCGCCCGCTGGCGCGAACGCGTCGCCGGTCGAGCCGTCCCCGCTCCGGCCACGGGCCGGCACGGCGCCGTCTCCGGTGCCCGGTCGCGGTTGTGGCCCGAGCCAGGCCGTCGCGTCCGCGCGCACGTCCGCCAGGGACTTCGCGCAGCCCGGCAGGCCGGTGCACGCCGTCACGCCGTGCCACGGCGAGGCCGGGTCGACGATCAGGCCGTGGGAGCTTAGCGTGGCCAGCACCCGGTGCGCCTCGGCCCCGGGCACGTCCGGGACGACCACGCCCCGCCACGGGGTGACGATCAACGCACCCCGCGCGACATCCGCCAGGGCCCCGGCCTGCGCTCGGGTCAACCGTCCGAGCGGTGCCACCACCGCCACCGACATCAGCCGGCCGTCCGCCTTCGCCAGCGGATCGCCACTGCCGCCGACCTGCGGGATCACCCCGATCGGGTGCTCGGTCGCCACAGGGAACATCTCGCCGGCCGGTTCGGTCCAGCGCAGTGCCGGGTGGGTCAGGCGGGCCAGGATCCGGCGCGGGCCGTCGGTCAGGTCCGCCAGCCGCCACGCCGTCGAGCCCTGCGCGGCACGTTCCGCCATGAACGCCGCCGCGACCGCGAGCATGCCGTCCACGGCCGCGTCGAGGGTCGTGCACAGGCTGTGGTCGGACCCGGAGAGGGGCAGCAGTACCTGGTCGGCGGTGACAGGGATCACCCCGACGTCGCCGCGCAGTCCGACCACGTCGCCCCGGCCGTCGTCCAGGGTGAACAAGAACCTTCCGGACAATTCAGCGAGGGCCGGGGTCGCGCACAGTCGCCGGTCCAGCTCCGCGACCAGCGGCCGGACATCGACCAGGCCCCGGCCGTCCCGCCCGGACAGCGGCGACGCCAGGATGTTGCGGACCCGCTCGTGGCTCGTCGACGGCAGCAGTCCGGCCTCGGCCAGTCGGGTGCCCAGCTCGGCCTCCGCTCCGGCTGGCAACCCCCTGACCTGCACGTTGCCCCGGGAGGTCAGCTCCAGCAGGGCGTTGCCCAGTTCCGCCGCGGCGTCGGCGACGGCCGTCCACTGGGCGACGGTCACGTGGCCGCCCGGCAACCGGACCCGGGCCAGCCCGCCATCGGCCGCCCGGTGCACCTGGATCGCGCCGGGGCACATGTCGGGCCGGTCGCGGAGGGCGTCGTTCATGGCTCGGATCCTACGGCGGGTGACTTGACGTGGCCTCGCCTCACTCGGGAGAGTGGGCACGCCATATGGGGCGACGTGTGGAGGAAGCCGGTGCGAGTCCGGCGCGGTCCCGCCACTGTCACCCGGGTGGGTGGTGCCGCCGTGCGCCGCCCAGGGGTCCCGGGAAGCCAGGAACTCCTGTCGCCGAACGACTACCCGGGGCGCGGACCCCGAGGGGGAGATGCGCCATGATCCTGCTGTTGTCGACGTCGGACACCGACCTGCTCAGCGCCCGGGCGAGCGCCGGGGAGTACCGGCTCGCGAATCCGTCCCGAACCTCCGTCGAGGACCTGCCAGCCCTGCTGGACGGCGTCGACCTGGTCGTGGTGCGGATCCTCGGCGGTAAGCGCTACTTCGACGAGGGCCTCGACGCCGTACTCGCCAGCGGGCTGCCGGTCGTGGTGCTCGGCGGCGAGCAGGCTCCCGACGCTGAGCTGATGAAGTGGTCGACGGTGCCGGTGGGCGTCGCGACCGAGGCGCACGCGTATCTGGCGCACGGTGGGGCGGCGAACCTCGCCGAGTTGCACACGTTCCTGTCCGACACTGTGCTGCTCACCGGGCACGGGTTCGCGCCGCCCGCCGCCACCCCGGCGTGGGGGATTCTCGACCGCGAGCCCCGCACCGCCACCGGGCCGACCGTCGCGGTGCTCTACTACCGGGCGCACCACGTGGCCGGGAACACCGCCTTCGTGCACACCCTGTGCGACGCGATCGAGAACGCCGGCGGCCGGGCCCTCCCGGTGTACTGCGCCTCCCTGCGCGCCGCCGAGCCCGCCCTGCTGGAGACCCTGAAGCAGGCCGACGCCCTGGTCGTGACGGTCCTCGCCGCCGGTGGCACCAAGCCGGCCACGGCCGGAGCCGGCGAGGACGACGGCGCGTGGGACGTCAGCGAGCTGGCCGCCCTGGACGTGCCGATCCTGCAGGGACTGTGCCTGACCAGTTCGCGGGCCGACTGGGAGGCCAACGACGACGGGCTGTCCCCGCTGGACGCCGCCACCCAGGTCGCGGTGCCCGAGTTCGACGGCCGGATCATCACAGTGCCGTTCTCGTTCAAGGAGATCGACGCCGACGGGCTGACCGTCTACGTGGCCGACCCCGAGCGGGCGGCCCGAGTCGCGGGCACGGCCGTCCGGCACGCCGTCCTGCGGCACATCCCGAACGCGGACAAGAAGATCGCGATCATGCTGTCGGCGTACCCGACGAAGCACTCCCGGATCGGCAACGCCGTCGGCCTGGACACCCCGGCCAGCGTCGTGCGGCTCCTCAAGGCCCTCGGGGAACGCGGCTACCAGGTCGGTGACCTGCCCGGCGTGGCCGACCTGGACGGCGACAAGCTGATCCACGCGCTGATCGCCGCCGGTGGCCAGGACCCCGACTGGCTGACCGCCGAGCAGTTGGCCGGCAACCCGGTGCGCATCCCCGGCGTACAATATGAGAAGTTTTTCGCAAAGCTCCCCGATGATCTGCGCGAGGGCGTCGAGGGCGCGTGGGGTCCGGCCCCGGGCACGCTCTACGTCGACAACGGCGACATCGTCCTCGCCGCGCTCCGCTCGGAGAACGTGGTCGTCATCGTCCAGCCCCCGCGCGGCTTCGGCGAGAACCCGGTCGCGATCTACCACGACCCGGACCTGCCGCCGAGCCACCACTACCTGGCCGCGTACCGCTGGCTGGCCGACTCCTTCGGCGCCGACGCCGTCGTGCACGTCGGCAAGCACGGCAACCTGGAGTGGCTGCCCGGCAAAACGGTCGGCATGTCCGCATCCTGCGGCCCGGACGCGGCGCTGGGCGACCTGCCGCTGATCTATCCGTTCCTGGTCAACGACCCGGGCGAGGGCACCCAGGCCAAGCGCCGCGCGCACGCCACCCTGGTCGACCACCTGGTCCCGCCGATGGCCCGCGCCGAGTCCTACGGCGACATCTCCCGGCTCGAACAGCTCCTCGACGAGCACTCCAACATCGCCACCCTGGACCCGGCGAAGCTGCCGGCGATCCGGGCCCAGATCTGGACCCTGATCCAGGCCGCCAAGCTCGACCACGACCTGGGCCTCGAGGACCGGCCGCACGACGCGGAGTTCGACGAGTTCATCCTGCACGTCGACGGCTGGCTGTGCGAGATCAAGGACGTGCAGATCCGCGACGGCCTGCACATCCTCGGCGAGGCCCCGGTCGGTGAGGCCCGGGTCAACCTGGTGCTCGCGATGCTGCGGGCCAAGCAGATGTGGGGCGGCCAGGTGGCGGCGCTGCCGGGCCTGCGCGAGGCACTGGGCCTGACCGAAGACGGCTCGGCCGGTCGCCTGGAGGTCGACGACGTCGAGGAGACCGCGAAGGCCCTGGTCACGGCCATGGAGGCCCAGGGCTGGGATCCGGCCTCGGCCACCGACGTCGCGACCGGGGTGCTCGGCGTCTCCGACGAGCTGGTCGAGAGCGTGCTCCGGTTCGCCGCCGAGGAGGTCGTGCCCCGGCTCGACAAGACCACCGACGAGATGGCGATGGTCCTGCACGCCCTCGACGGCGGTTACGTGCCCGCCGGCCCGTCCGGCTCCCCGCTCCGCGGCCTGATCAACGTGCTCCCCACCGGCCGCAACTTCTACTCCGTCGACCCGAAGGCCGTCCCGAGCCGGCTCGCGTACGAGACCGGCCAGGCGATGGCCGACTCCCTGCTGACCCGCTACAAGACCGACCACGGCGAGTGGCCCTCCTCGGTGGGCCTGTCGGTGTGGGGCACCAGCGCCATGCGCACCTCCGGCGACGACATCGCCGAGATCCTCGCTCTGCTCGGCGTCCGGCCCACCTGGGACGAGGCGTCCCGCCGGGTCAACGGCCTCGAACCGGTGGACCTGGCCGAGCTGGGTCGGCCCCGGATCGACGTCACGGTCCGGATCTCCGGTTTCTTCCGGGACGCGTTCCCGCACGTCGTGGCCATGCTCGACGACGCCGTGCAGCTCGTCGCCGGCCTGGACGAGGCCCCGGAGGACAACTACGTCCGGGCCCACGTCCAGGCCGACCTGGGTGTGCACGGCGATGCCCGCCGCGCCACCACCCGGATCTTCGGCTCCAAGCCCGGGGCCTACGGTGCGGGCCTCCTCCAGCTGATCGACAGCCGCAACTGGCGCGACGACGCCGACCTCGCCGAGGTGTACGCGGTCTGGGGCGGCTACGCCTACGGCCGCGACCTCGACGGCGCGCCGGCCAGGGGCGACATGGAGACCGCGTACCGCAGGATCGCCGTGGCCGCCAAGAACATCGACACCCGCGAGCACGACATCGCGGACTCCGACGACTACTTCCAGTACCACGGCGGCATGATCGCGGCCGTGCGCGCGCTGACAGGGAAGGCCCCGGCCGCCTACATCGGCGACAGCACCCGGCCCGACGCCGTGCGGACCCGCACCCTGTCGGAGGAGACGGCGCGGATCTTCCGGGCCCGGGTGGTCAACCCGCGCTGGCTGGCCGCGATGCGCCGGCACGGCTACAAGGGCGCGTTCGAGCTGGCCGCGACCGTGGACTACCTCTTCGGGTACGACGCGACGGCCGGCGTGGTCGCCGACTGGATGTACGAGAAGCTGGCCGCGACGTACGCCCTGGACGAGGAGAACCAGAAGTTCTTCGCCGAGTCCAACCCGTGGGCCCTGCACGGAATCACCGAAAGGCTGCTGGAGGCCGCGAACCGGAAGATGTGGGAGCACCCGGACCCGGCGACCCTGGCCGCGCTGCAGGAGCTGTACCTGCGCACGGAGGGTGACCTGGAGGAGTAGTGGTCGCTTGCACTTCTGTCGTAGGCTCGGCCGCGGAGACGCGTCCACATCGGGGTCACCTGAGGAGTCACGCACCATGGAAGCCGACCAGCCCATCGATCCGGAACCGCCGGTCGAACCGCCGACGCACCACGCGCGGAAGAACCGGTTCGTCCGGATCGGCCTGATCACGCTCGCCGTCCTCACGGCGGCGGGCGTCCTGGCCGGCGTGGTGATGTACGCGACGGGGACGGAGAAGCCGACCCGCTTCCCGATCGCGGAGGGCTCGAAGAAGGCCGGGGCCGACGAGGAGGACCCGGGCGACCAGGGGGTGATCTCCACGGCGAAGCCGTCGGCGTCCCCGCTGCCGTCGCCCTCCGGCCCGGCCGTCAAACCCGACGGCCTCGGCTACTGGCCGTCACAGGCCACCACCGGCGTGCCCCCGGGCACGAAGCTCCGGCCGTCGGGCGACATCTCGGTGACCAAGTCCGGCACCGTGATCGAGGGCGTCGAGGTCACCGGCTGCATCGAGATCAAGACCAGCAACGTCACCATCCGCAAGTCCAAGATCAACGCCAAGGGCTGCGGGGTGAAGACGGATCTGGAGGGCACGTACAAGAACATCCTCATCGAGGACGTGGAGATCGACGGGCTCAACGACCTGAAGGTCATCATCCTGGGCTGGACCGGCTTCACCTGCCGGCGGTGCTACCTGCACGGCGCTTTCAGCGGCGCGCACCCCCGGTCCAACACCGTGATCGAGGACTCCTACATCAACACGGTGATCGAGGGCGGCTCGTCGGAGGGCCGGCACCTGTCCGGGATCGGCTTCCACGGCGGCTCGGGCATGGTGTTGCGGCACAACCGGGTCGAGTGCTCGGTGAGCGGCTGCTCGGCGGCCCTGTCGCTGTACGGCAACTTCGAGCAGGTCGCCAACGTCCTGGTGGAGGACAACTACTTCAGCGGCGGCGGCTACTGCGTGTACGCCGGCAGCCTGAAGAGCAAACCCTTCCCGCTCGCCATGAACACCAAGTTCTTCCGCAACGCGTTCGCCAAGACCGGCACCGGGGAGTTCCCCAAGTGCGGCCGGTTCGGCCCGGTGGTGTCCTACGAGGCCGGCAACGGCAACGAGTGGAAGGACAACTACTGGTTCGACGAGAAGAAGACGCCCATCGTCCTGTAGTGGGAACCGCCTACCGGCCAGCGGACAGGTGACCGGTGTGCAGATGAGTACGCGCGCCCGGGTGCGGGCCGGTGATCCGGCCGCGTTCGGGCAGCTCTTCGACGACCATGCCAAAAGTGTCTACAACCACGCGTTCCGGCTGACCGGCAACTGGTCGACAGCCGAGGACATCATGGCGCTGACGTTCCTGGAGGCCTGGCGGCTACGGTCCAGGGTGGAGCCCGAGGGCGACTCGCTGCTGCCCTGGCTGCTGGGCGTCGCCACGAACGTGGCCCGCAACACCTCCCGCGCCGCCCGCCGGCACAACGCCGCCCTCGCGCGGATACCACCGTCCCGGGCGGTACCGGACTTCGCCGAGGACCTGGTCGGCCGGATCGACGACGCCCACCGGGTCGCCGCGGTCCGCGCCGCGCTGGGCACCCTGCGCCGGGCCGAACAGGAGGTGTTCGCGCTGTGCGTGTGGGCTGGCCTGGACTACACGGCCGCCGCGCTCGCCCTGGGTTGGCCGGTCGGCACGGTCCGGTCCCGGCTGTCGCGCGCCCGGCGGAAGCTGCGGAGCATCCTCGGCGCCACCGGGGAACCCGGGCCCGGCCCCGGACAGGTAACAGGTGACCGCGACACCGCGGCCCGACCCGCCGAGGAGTTGACGCAGTGATGGACATGCCAGTCGAGCGCGAACTGCCCGGGGGCCGGCACGACGTTCTCCGGGAGTACCTGATGAACGAACTTCGCGAAGCCGGCCCGCCGCCCCGCCGGTCGATCCGCAGATTCGCCCTGGCCGGCGCCCTCGCCGCCGTCGTCGGCCTCGTGGTCACCCTGGGGCCCGCGTTTCTTGACGGGTCGGCCGTGACCCCGGCCTACGCGATCGACGTGCGCGGCGACTCCGTGACCGTGACACTGCGGCACTCCGGCGGCCGGTTCGACACCGCCCGGTTCGAACGGGAGATGGCCGCCGCCGGGATGCCGACCCGGGTCGTGGAGATCGGGCCGTGCGGGTACACCGCCGGCCGGGTGAGACAGTGGATGGTCAAGCAGCACCCGCCGGCGGCGGAACCGACAGCGGAACCGACGGCGCAGCGGACGGCGGAACCGACGGAGGGTCACCCCGGATCCCGCGACACGGCGCCCCTCAAAGTCACCGTTGGCAACGGCCGGGACACGACGTTCGAGGTCACCCGGGGTCGGCAGCCCGTTGGGCAGACCCTCGTCATGTTCCTTGCGGACGCCGGATTCGTCGGGATCGACTTCGAGACCCTGCCGGCCGGCTGGCGGCCGTGCACGGCCCTGAACAGGTGAATGGTGAAGCCCGGGGGTGTATCCAACCCCCGGGCCTCGCGTTGCCGCCCAATTGCTCACACCGGCACGTTTAAGATCACAGATCACGTTGAAGCAGTCGCGTCATGCCGTTAGACCACGCCCGCAGGAAGAGCGGGCAACGAGAGTTGAACTCGTATCTCGACTGCGGTCAGTCTGTGACCGGTTGATCCGATGTTCGGCGGCGAATACTGAATCTGGAGCGAGAGTCTGAGTTTGCGGGGCGGCTGCCTCTGCCATATTTGGGCCACTCCCGCGCGAGTGCGGGAGGGAGGACTCGAACCTCCACCTGTACCTTGCCCCATCAGTCTGAACGTCTCAGTTTCAGCTTGCGCTTCCGCGCACCCACGGCTCCCCGGAGGTGTCTGACCTCGGCTACCGGAACAGGTAGCCGAAAACCTTGTCGCCCGTGCTGCGGTCGGTCACCTCGGTGTTGTTGGCCTCCTCGCGGGCGAACTTGACCGCCTGCTGGAGCTTCTCCACCCGCTCGAGGAGTTCGGCGACCCGCTTGGCGGGCAGCGCGCCGGAGAACTTGACCGTCGTCCAGTAGCCGATGGCGATGTCCTCGTAGTAGACCTCGACCTGGGCCGGGTGCTTCTCGGTGGCCTCGGCCTTCACGTGGTTGCGGGGCACCTTCTTCGTCCGGATGGTGCGGACCGGCTCGGTGGACCAGCAGTCGGCCGAGTCGTTGAACACCCAGGACTCCGCGGCGTCGAGCACCGGCAGCTTCTTCACGAACGTGTGCAGGTCGGTGAGCTGCTTCTCCAGGAACAGCAGATACGTCACCGGCACGTCCGAAAGGAGAACCCGCTCATCCACCACGACGTCGGCGCGGGCCACGCAGTTCGTGGCGTCCTTCGAGGCTGTCACGTCGAACAGCTTGGTGAGCCCGACCCCGACCTGGCGGAGCACGTCCTCGGCCCGGGTCTGGACCTTCGTGGACTCCGGCGGCAGCTGCTCGCCCTCCTCATCCTTCGGCTGGTAGCTGCGCGAGATGCCGGACAGCAGGGCCGGCTTCTGCACAGCGTGGTGCGCCTCGGTGAGTTCGTGGAAGGACTTGCTCTTGACGCCCTTCTCGACGGCGATGATCTGGTTCAGCTTTGCCATGGTCGCAGAGCCTAGGTGATCGAGAACTCCGACGGCAAAACCATTTCGTCCAACCGGTCGACCACCTCGTCCAGAGTGGACTGATCCAGTCGCCACCGGCCGGCCCGCCACACCACGCTGCTCATGGCCCGCAACAGGGTCAGCGCCGGCACCACCGCCAGCTCCCCGTCCGTGAGGTCCACGATGGACCTGTACCCCTCGAGAAAGCCCGGCCCGCACTGCGACATGCCGGCGACCAGATCGTTGACCCGCAGGTCCAGCCCGGCGATCTCGAAGTCCAGCACCGCCGAGACCCGGCCGCCGTCGAACAGCACGTTCCCCGGCGCGATATCCAGATGACAGATCTGCACCGGAAGATCCATTCTCAGGTACGCCGCGTCCGTCTCCGCCGCGCGCCGGTCCAGCACGTCCAGCCCGGGATGCGGACCGCAGGCGGCCCGCAGGTCACCGACCAGGGCCTCGACATCCGGCACCGCCGGGTGGATCGCCCCCAGCGGCACCCGCCAGTCGGTCGGGGCCAGCGTGGGGTCCAGCGTGCCCAGGACGGCGTCCAGTTCGCCGAGCGCGGCCCCCAGCGCCTCCCCGGCAGCGCCGCGCCTGCCGGCCGTCCCCGGCAGGTACTCGAACAGCGCCGCCGGCCCCGCAGCCGTCTCCAGCACGGGCCCGACCGGCGTCGGCACCCGGAAGGACAGCCCCGCCGACCCCAACGCCGCGAGCAGCCGGTGCTCGGCGAGCACCCGGTCGAGGCCGAGATTCTGGTAGACCCGCAGCACGTACGTGTCGTCCAGGATCCACACGGTGTTGTTGGTGCCCTGCTCGGGCCGGTGCGCGGACCGCACGGACACCCCCCAGCCACGCGCGAGCTCCACCGGATCCATCCGCCCAGGCTAGGCCCCCACGGGCGCGCTCCGCACGCCCTTTCCCCGGCGCACCCCGGAGCCCGTCCCCACCCCGAGCCGGTGATCAACTACACGTTGTTGCGGACTTCGGGCCCCGGAAAAGTGCACGACCGTGTAGTTGATCACCGGGGGGAGGGCTCAGGCCGGGTTTGCTGGTGCCGGCGCTTCGTCGAACAGCCCCGCCAACGCCGGCTCGACGTGCGTGCCCAACCCGCCGCGCGCCGTGATCGCCCCGACCAGCACCGCCCCGGTGACGTCGAACGGCGCGACGACCAGGAACTCGTCGATCACCTTGTCGCCCAACGGATGCACCTGGATGGTGAGGATGTTGACGTCCAACTCCGCCAGCCCCGTGCACAGCGCGGCCAGCCGGCCCGGGGAGTCGGCGACGGTGGTCCGGATCCGCCACAGGGTGTCCCCGGTCGCCGCCGGGGTCCGGGGCGCGCGGACGTGCCGGTGCGCCCACCAGCGGTGCGCGGCCGAGCACACCACGAGCGCGGCGGCGAGTCCGACGAGGATGAGGGAGCCGTGCTGACCGTGTCCCAGGGCTCCGGCGAACACGTCGGCCACGGCGACCGCCGCGAACAGGGCGGCAAGCTCGATCAGGTCCTTCGACAGTGTCTTCATGCGCCACAGCCTGATCACCAACCGTTACGGCTGTGCTGTTCCCCTGTGACGATCATGTAGCGGATTCCTACTTCCCGGTACGGTCGGAGCATGACTGATCTTGTGACCGTGGTGACCGGTGGCAGCCGGGGGATCGGGGCGGCCACCGTCCGCAGGCTCGCGGGCGAGGGGCACGCCGTCGTGTTCGGCTACCGCACGGACGAGGCGGCGGCGTCCGCGCTCGTGGCCGAGGTCCGGGCCGGCGGGGGCAGGTGCGTGGCGGTGGCCGGCGACACGGTGGACGAGGCGGACGTCGCGCGGCTGTTCGCGGCGGCCGCGGCGTTCGGCCCCGTCACCGGGCTCGTCAACAACGCCGGCGTCACCGGCCCGCTCGGTCCGCTCGTCGACCAGACGGCGGAGAACCTGCGCCGGGTCGTGGACGTCAACGTGGTCGGATACCTGCTGTGCTGCCGGTACGCCGCCCGGACAATGCGGCCGGGCGGCGCGATCGTCAACGTGTCCTCCGCGGCGGCCACCCTGGGCAGCCCGGGGGAGTATGTGCACTACGCCGCCTCCAAGGCCGCCGTCGACACGATGACGATCGGGCTGTCCAAGGAACTCGGCCCGGCCGGCATCCGGGTCAACGCCGTGGCCCCGGGCACCGTCTACACCGACATGCACGCGACGGCCGGGGACGCCGGGCGCGCGGACCGGATCGGCGCGGCTACCCCGCTGGGCAGGTCCGGGCAGCCGGAGGAGATCGCGGCGGCCATCGCGTGGCTGCTGGGCCCGGACGCCTCCTACACGACGGGCACGGTCCTGCGCGTCTCCGGAGGACGCTGACCCGTCCGCCCTGACTCCGGCGAGCCCCAGAAGACCTGACCGCCACGGTGGCGTGCGTGATTGGGCGGCCCCGGGTGGCCGTCGGATGCCGGGTCGGGCCCCACCGTAGCCGTCAAAAAAAGCGCCGCCGGCAGGTCAGTGACCCGCCGGCGGCGCCCGGTGAAATCTCAGCTGCCGGCGCGCCGACCGCCGCCCGCGCGGGACTGCGTCGAGAACGCCACGATCCCGGCGTTGCGGGCCGGCGAGGCTGCCGGCGAACCGCCCCGGCGCGGCGACGGCACACTCCCGGTGGCCGCACCCGAGGCGCGGCCCCGACCGGAACCGGCGGCCCGCCCGGCACCCGCCGAACGACCGGCGCCCTCGGCGCGAGGAGCACCGTCACCCCGGCCGGAACCGGCGGACCGGCCAGAACCGGCCTGACCACCCTGACCGGAACCACCCGGACCGGAACCACCCTGACCGGCACCGCCACGCCCACGCCCTGAGCCGGCACCCCGGCCGGAGCCATCGCCCCGACCAGCGGCGCGACCGGCGTCATCGCCACGACCGGAACCCCCGGCGGCCCGCCCGGAACCGTCGCCACGGCCACCACGGCCGGCGCCCCCGGAGCGACCCCCGCGCCCGGTGTTGCCGCCACCGCCGCCACCGTTGGCGCGGATGGCCTCCGCCGACATCGCCACCCCCACGGCCGCCTCGGACGGCTCGACGAACACCCGCTCGCCCGGGGCCAGTTCCTGCAACAGTGGGTGACCCGGGCTCAGCCGGGTCGTGGTCGGTGTGATGCCGGCCTTGCGGGTCAGGTCGCGGACATCGCTGACCTGCTCGTTCGTCATCAGGGTGATCACGGTGCCGGAGTTGCCGGCCCGCGCGGTCCGCCCGGAGCGGTGCAGGTACGCCTTGTGCTCCACCGGCGGATCCGCGTGGATCACCAGGGTGACGTCGTCCACGTGGATGCCGCGCGCCGCGATGTCGGTGGCGACCAGGGTCTTCGCCGAACCGTCGGAGAACGCCGCGAGGCTGCGGGTCCGGGCGTTCTGGCCCAGGTTGCCGTGCAGCTCGACGGCCGGCACGCCGGCGGCGTTGAGCTGCCGCGTCAGGGTCTTCGCCCCGCGCTTGGTCCGGGTGAACACCATGGTGCGGCCCGGGGCGGCGGTCAGGTCCGCGAGGATCGGCAGCCGCTCCTCCTTGCGGATGTGCAGCACGTGGTGCGTCATGTCGACGACCGGCGACTGGGCCGAGTCGACGCTGTGCGTGATCGGGTTGCTGAGGAACCGCTTGACCAGGACGTCGATGCCGCCGTCGAGGGTCGCGGAGAACAGCAGCCGCTGACCCACCCGGGGGGTGGCGTCCATCAGCCGGCGGACGACGGGCAGGAAGCCCAGCTCGGCCATGTGGTCGGCCTCGTCCAGGATCGTGATCTCGACGGCGTCGAGGTGCACGTTGCCGGTCTGCAGGTGGTCGGCGAGCCGGCCCGGGCAGGCGACGACGATGTCGACCCCGGCCTTCAGCGCCTTGATCTGCGGGCCCGCGCCGACGCCGCCGAAGACGGTGAGGGTCCGCAGACCCATCGCCTTCGCCAGCGGGGCGAGGGTGGCGTCGATCTGGGTGGCGAGCTCGCGGGTCGGCGCCAGGATCATCGCCCGCGGCCGGCCGGCGCGCCGCGGTGTGCCACTGGCGGCCAGGCGGGCCATCAGGGGCAGCGCGAACGCGTACGTCTTGCCGGAGCCGGTCCGGCCCCGGCCGAGCACGTCGCGCCCGGCGAGGGAGTCGGGCAGCGTGGCGACCTGGATGGGGAACGGCGAGAGGATGCCGTTGTCCTCGAGCACCTTGACGAGCGGCGCGGGTACGCCGAGCTCGGTGAAGGTGGCGTCGGTTGAGGTGGTGATGGGGCGGCTAGCCGCCATGGGAACTCCGAACGTCGAAGGGTCGTCCTGCCCGGCGCAGACCTCGTAGGTCGCGGCGCGTGGTGGGCGACATGAGAATCGGTCCGCGGCAGAACCGGGCGGACCACGACCCAGTCTACGCTATGCGCCCAGGTCAGCCGGATGGGTTCCTGGTCACGGTGAACGTGTCGTGGATCATCCGCGTTCGGTCGCCGGTGGCGGAATTGCCCCGGTGTGATGCGCGCCACCGCCCGCCGGCGGTGGCGCGCGGGGCCCCGTGCGATCCTGGGCGGATGGACAAGCCCTGGCAGTACCTGCCCCCGCGGGCCCGCGCGATAGCCACGGCGGCGACCGAGGGGGTCGAGGCGGCCAGGGCGGGGGACCCCGAGGCGTTCGGGGCGGCGGCCGGCCGGCTGGCGGAGTTCAACCCCGAACAGATCAGACTGGTACTCGGCGCCGTCGTCCGCGCCCTCCTTGAGGACCAGCACGCCGACGGCCTGACCGGCGACGACGTCCAGGCGGCGCTCGGCAGATGTGTCCGCTCGGCGATAGCCTGGTTCCCGGACCTCGACGTGAACGTCCTCATCGTCCTCGTGACCGGCGCCCTCGGCGTGCACCCCGAGGAGGGCGAGATCGCGGCACCCGCCCCGCTCGCCGTCGCCCAGCACGCGACCCTCCTGGTGTCCGATCTGGTCACCGCCGCGGACCGCCCGCTGCACGGTTACCTCGCCGCGTCCCTCGCCGAGATCGCCCGCGCCGAGACCATGGAGATGCCGTGACGAACCCGCCCACCGGGGACCCCACCGACCCGTCCGGCGGTCCGTCCGACGACGGGCCCCTGGACCCGTCGGGAGGCGTTCCGGAGCCGGGGCCGGTGACGCTGGGCGAGGCCCGCCGGATCCTGGCCGGCCTGCTGCCGCACATCCACAACCTGATCGCGCTGCGCGCCGACTTCGCCGAACTCCAGGCCGACCTCGCCGCCGACGGCACGAGCCCGCTCGGCGGCCTGGCGGAGGCCAAGAGCCTGGAGGCCCGGTTGTTCGCGACCGTCGAGCACCTCGCGGCGCACGGGGCCCAGGTCAAGGGCTTCGCCCCGGTGTTGTTGGACTTCCTCGGCGAGCGCGACGGCCGGCCGGTGCTGTGGTGCTGGCTGGAGGGCGATCCGGACATCTACTGGTACCACCGCCAGGACGCCGGCTTCGCCGCCCGCCGCCCGGTCTGACCGGGCCGGTCGTCAGCCGTTCCTGGGCGAGCCGTGATCCGAGGTCCTGGACCGACCGGGCAATTCCGGCGACGTGGTCGCTGCCAGCTGCCATGATCGGGGCTCGCACGGGAGGGCGGCCACATGGCGACCACGATGGTTTTCCCGCCGAGGCTGACAGCCTCGGCGGAACAGATCCGAGTTGCGGCCGGGAACCGGGGCCTCACGCCGGTCCAGCTCGGCCCCGACTGGCGGCTGCCCGCCGACCTGCTCGGTCGCGTCGTGCATCTGCACGCTGGCCCGACATTCGCCGACGCGGTCCGCGCCGGGGTGGACGTGGCCCCGCTGGAGGCGCCCCCGGGTTGGCTCGCGGGTCTGCCACAGGAGTTCCTGCGCCGCGAGGTGCGCCTGATCCCGATCAGTGAGGCGCACACACTGCGCCGCCCGGTCTTCGCCAAGTCGCCGAACGACAAGAGCATCACCGCGATGGTGTATTCCGACGGCACCCGCCTTCCAGGCTCCGACGCCGTCGACCCGTTCACACCCGTGCTGGTCAGCGACCCGGTCGACGTGGTGGCGGAGTTCCGGCTGCACGTGCTCGACGGCGCGGTGCGCACGGGCAGCCAGTACGGCGACGACGGGGTGCTGCGGATGGCCTCGCTGGCCGGCCACCCCCGGGAGGCCGAGGTGCGCGCCTTCGCCGCGGACCTGCTCGCCGACCAGGCCGCCGCGCTGCCGTCCGCGATCGTCCTGGACGTCGGCACGGTGCGGCCGCTGTCGGGCGGTCCGGCCGGGTGGGCGGTGATCGAGGCCAACGCCGCCTGGGCCGCCGGCTGCTACGAGGCCGACGTCGACAGCGCCCTGGACGTGATCCTCCGCGCCGCCGGCCCGTCAGAGGACCTCTCTGACCACGACCGCCGGTTCGTGCGACCTCCCGGATAGCGCCGCCGGCCGAGGTGGCCCCGGTGGTACCGGTCGACTCGCGATCGGGTTGTCCGTATGTTCAGGACTTTTCGGTGGCGGCCGGTAGACGTTGGGCGGGATCATGTCCGGATGATCAGCAGACGGGCGGCCGCCGGGTACTCGATGAGGGGTCTCGCGTTGGGGGACGCGTTCGGGGAGACGTGGTTCCGTCGGCCCGTGGACAGCGTGGAGCGGGAGATCCGGGAGCGTCGGCTCTCACCGGGACCGTGGCCGTGGACGGATGACACCGCGATGGCCCTGCCGCTGCTGCGCATGCTCGACGAGGACGGCGCCGTCGACCAGGACCGGTTGGCGCTGGCGTTCGCGAACACCTACGACGCGGATCGCGACCGGGGATACGGTCCGTCGATGCACCGGGTGCTGCGGGAGATCGGCGAGGGCGAGCCGTGGCGGGCGGTCACGTCCCGTCAGTTCGGTGGGCAGGGTTCGTGGGGCAATGGCGCGGCCATGCGGGTGGCGCCGCTGGGCGCCTGGTTCGCCGACGACCTCGCCGAGGCAGCCCGACAGGCCGCCGAGCAGGCGAGGGTGACGCACGCCCACCCGGAGGCGGTGGCGGGCTCCGTCGCGGTCGCTCTCGCGGCGGCCCTGGCCGTCCTCGGACTGCCCTCGGACCAGCTCATCGCGACCGTGGCCGCCCACGTGGAGGACGGCGAGGTGGCGTCGCGACTCCGCCGGGCGGTCGGGATCCGGCCGGTGGTCGACCCACGGCACGCCGCCGCGGTACTCGGATGCGGGCTGCAGATCTCCGCGCCCGACACGGTGCCGTTCGCCATCTGGTGCGCGGCCCGGCACCTGGACGACCTGCACGAGGCACTGTGGGCGACTGCTTCGGCCGGTGGGGACGTCGACACGACCTGTGCCATCGTCGGCGGGATCGTCGCCGGCAGGACGGGGCTGACGGGGATCCCCGACGCGTGGACGACGGCCGCCGAGCCGTTGCCGGGATGGCTCACCCACCTGACCTGAAGGGCTACTCTGCGGGTTCCAGGGTCAGGCTGATGGAGTTGATGCAGTAGCGCTGGTCGGTGGGGGTGTCGTACCCCTCGCCCTCGAACACGTGCCCCAGGTGCGAGTCGCAGTGCGCGCAGCGCACCTCCACCCGCTTCATCCCCAGCGTGGTGTCCTCCAGCAGCTTCACCCGGTCCTCGGCGAGCGGCGAGAAGTAGCTCGGCCAGCCGCAGTGGCTGTCGAACTTCGTGTCGCTGCTGAAGAGCTCCGTGCCGCACGCGCGGCACCGGTACACCCCGATGGTCTTCGTGTCCGTGTACTCCCCGACCCAGGGCGCCTCGGTGCCGGCCTCGCGGAGCACCCGGTACTCCGCCGGGGTCAGGCGCTCGCGCCACTCGGCCTCGGTCGTGGGCAGTTCGCTGTGCTCGGTCATGACACCAACCGTATGCGATCCCCGATCGTTAATCCTTACGTGTTGGTGAGCTATCGGCCCGGTTGGAAGCAGACCCTGTGCCGCACGGCGTTCCGGACCGCGCTCAGCGGGGCCGGCTTCGCGATCCTGGTACTCCTCGGCGCGCCCGGCTGGCTGCTGGTCCTCGCTCCGGTGGCGGCCGTCGTGGCGCTCGCCGCCGGCCTGGTGCTGCACAGGTCGCTGGGGGTGGTGGCCGACGAGGCGGGGCTGCGGCCGACGACCGGGCCGCGCCGGGTGCACGTGCCGTGGGGGCGGATCGTGGACATCCGGGCCGAGCGGCGCGGCGGGGCGACGGTACCCGTCGTGTATTGGGACTCCGGTGCTGCCTGGCGGCTGCGGGCGCCCTATGACGGGTGGGGGTGCGCGCGGGATCCGGAGTTCGAGCAGAAGATCTTCGCGCTGCGCAACCTGTGGGAGACCCGGCGCGCCTGGGTCCGGGCCGAACAACCCTGACCCCGGGCGGGTCGCGAGGACCCTAGCCGCGGAACGCCCGCCGGTATCCCGAAGGCGACGTCCGCAGCGCCTTGGCGAAATGGTGCCGATAGGTGACGGGCGACTCGAACCCCACCGCCGTCGCGATCTCCTCCACCGGCAGGTCCGGGCTCTCCAGCATCGGCAGGCTCGCCGCGATCCGCTGCCCGATCAGCCACCGGATCGGCGGCACCCCGACCCGGGCGGTGAACCGCCGCTGGTACGTCCGGGGCGCCAGGTGCGCGGCCCGGGCCAGGTCCGCCAGCGTCAACGGCGACGCCAACCGCCCCAGCGCCCACGCCATCGACTCGGCGATCGGGTCGCCCACCTCCGGCTCGGCGACGGCCGCCTCGATGAACTGGGCCTGCCCGCCGTCCCGGTGCGGCGGGATGACCAGCCGGCGGGCGACCGTGTTGGCGATCCGGGCGCCGTGGTCGCTGCGGACCAGGTGCAGGCACACGTCCAGCCCGGCGGCGCTGCCCGCCCCGGTGATCACGCCGCCGTCGTCGACGTAGAGCACGTCGGGGTCCACGGCCACCAGGGGATAGCGGCGGGCGAGCAGGTCCGCGTACCGCCAGTGGGTGGTGGCGCTCAGGCCGTCGAGCAGCCCGGCGCCGGCCAGCGCGAACGCCCCGGAACAGATCGACACCAGCCGGCCCCGCACGGCCCGCAGTGCGGCGACCAGCGCGGGGGACGGGTCGCCGTGCACCGAGGCCACCCCGGGGATGATCACGGTGTCGGCGCTGGTCAGGACGTCGAGGCCGTGCTCGGCGACGAGGCCGAAGCCGCCGACCGCGCGCAGCGGCACGCCGGGGGTCTCCGCGCACACGTCGAGGGTGTACCAGGGCACGTCCAGCTCCGGCCGGGGCAGCCCGAACACCTCCACGACGACGCCGAACTCGAACGGCGTCATGCCTTCGTAGACCAGGACGGCGACCCGGTGCGGCTTCGCGACCATCATGGCGGAATCTTAGCGGTACCAGGCACCCGCGCCACTATTTCGGCCGGCCCCCGCCGGGCAGGCTGGGACGCATGACAACGGTTACCGAGATCCCCGCCGCCGACCCGACCACCGCCTTCGCCCACTTCGCCGGCAAGCTCTCCTTCGAGACGGACCCGGCCGACGTCGCGTACGCCCTGAAGGCCGGCGACGCCGACTTCGTCCTGATCGACACCCGGGCCAAGGGCGCGTACACGAAGTCGCACGTCCCCGGCGCGGTCAACGTCCCCGAGGGCGGGATCACCGCCGCGTGGCTCGCGGAGCTGCCGGCCGACAAGCTCCTGGTCACGTACTGCTGGGGCCCGGCCTGCAACGGCAGCACCAGGGCGGCGATGCGGATCGCGGCGCTCGGCCGCCCGGTGAAGGAGATGATCGGCGGCTACGAGTACTGGGTCCGCGAGGGCTGGCGGACCGAGGGCAAGCGGCCCCTGGACGCGCGGGTGGACACCCCGAAGCCGACCGACCTCGGCCTGTTCTGCTAGCCGGGCGACCCCGCTCCGCCGTCAGCCGGCGAGCGCAGCCATCGCCGTGTACTCCTCGTCGGTGAGCCGCACGGCCTCCGCGCCCATGTTCTCCTCCAGGTGCGCCACCTTCGACGTCCCCGGGATGGGCAGCATCACCGGCGAGCGGCGCAGCAGCCACGCGAGAGCCAGCTGGACCGGCGTCGCCTCGTGGTTCCGCGCGATCTCCTCGAGCGGGCCACCGGGTCGGGCCAGGTTCCCGGTCGCGATCGGGAACCACGGGAAGAAGCCGATCCCGTGCTTCTCGCAGTGGTCGACGACCGGCTCCCAGCCCCGTTCGACCAGGTTGTACATGTTCTGCACGCTCACGATCGGCACGATCTCCCTGGCCCGTTCGATCATCTCGACGTCGACCTCCGACAGCCCGACCTGCCCGATCTTGCCCTCCTGGCGCAGGTCGGCCAGCTCGCCGAACTGGTCCTCGGCCGGCCGGGTCGGGTCGACCCTGTGCAGCTGGTAGAGGTCGATCCGCTCCAGCCTCAGCCGGCGCAGGCTGTCCTCGACCTTGCGCCGCAGGTCGTGGCCGTTCATAACCCAGCGCCCCGGGGCCGGCCGGGTGAAGCCGCCCTTGGTCGCGATGACCAGCCCGTCCGGGTACGGGTGCAGTGCCTCGGCGATCAGCTCCTCGGAGACCCCCGGCCCGTACGAGTCGGCCGTGTCGATCAGATTCACCCCGAGGTCGACGGCGCGGCGCAGCACGCGGACCGCCTCGTCGTGGTCGTCCGGAGGGCCCCAGACGCCGGCGCCGGTGATCTGCATGGCCCCGAACGCGAGCCGGTGGACCGTGTGCTCGCCGCCGAGCACGAACGAAGATGTCATGCCGGAGACGATACCGGTCCGTACCCGTCAGGAATCGATGTTGCTCATTGACGTGGGGTCCGTCCGGCGCGAGGATGGCGGCACTCTCCGTCCAGAAAGGACTCAGCCATGATCCGTCGTGCAATGCTCGTGGGCGCGCTCGTCGTCGCAGGCCTGACCGCCACGGCCATCCCCGCCCAGGCCATCCCCGTGGGCCCGTCCATGGTCGTCTGGGCCTACTTCTCCGACTCCTCGAAGACCCAGCTCGTCGGCCAGGTGTGGTCCGCCGGCTGCGGGCCGGCCGGTTCCTGGGGCACGACGTCCGGCTACCGCACCATCTACTTCACGGCCTGCTGAGCGACAGCTTCATGCCCTCGTGGCTGGCCACGAAGCCGAGGTCCGTGTAGAACCGCTGCGCGTCGGTCCGTGACTTGTCCGTGGTCAGCTGGACCAGCGCGCAGCCGTGTTCCCGGGACGTCTCGATCAGCCAGGTGAACAGCCGCCTGCCGAGGCCGCCGCCCCGCCGGTCGGACCGGATCCGGACCGCCTCGATCAGGGCGCGTTCCGCGCCCTGCCGGCTGATCCCCGGGATGAAGGTGAGCTGCGCGCAGCCGATCACCTCGCCGTCGTCGTCCACGACGATCAGCCGGTTGCGCGGGTCGGCGTCGATGTCGGCGAACGCCTTCTCGTGCCGGGCGTCGACCGTGCCGGTCTCCCTGCGCGCGCCGAGCGGGTCGTCGGCGAGCAGGGCGAGAACGGTGGGCAGGTCGTCCCGGGTGGCGTCGCGGAAGATCATGGGCCGATCCTACGGTCCATGATCGCTTCGGTGGCCTCGAGGACCTGCCACCACCAGGACACGGCCCGGTAGCGGTGCTCGGCGGCCAGCGCGCCGAGGGCTCCGGCGTCGAGGCGGCCGGCCCGGTCGGCGGCCTCCGTGACCAGGCTGGTGGCGGCCAGTGCCCGTTGCGGGGTCAGCAGGGGGTTCGCCCAGGCCCGGCTCGCGAACAGGGCGCGCAGCATGGTCACGGCCCCGTCGAGCGCGTCGGGCGGCAGGGATCCGGTGCTGTCGGCGGGCAGCGGCTCCCAGTCGCCGGCGGGGGTGCGGTGCTGCGGGCGGGCCTCGGTGGGCAGGGACGCCGCGAGGATCCGGCCGATGCCCACCAGGTCGAACGTCTCCGCCTCGGAGTCATCCGCAGCGACGGCGCGCACGGCCCCGACGCCCGCTCCGGGAACATCGGTCCCGCGCGTCGAAAGGCCTTCGTCGGGAACTCGTGCTGCAGGTGCCGAACCACCCGCGCGGGGAGCGTCCGCCGCGACAGGATGCGCGGCGAAACCCGGGACCGTCGCCAGGTGCGCCGCGAGGTCCTCGCCCGACGCGAACAGGTACACCCGCTCCGGGCCGCCCAGGAAGTCCCGCCCCGACCACAGCGCGTGCCCCGGACCGGCGGGCAGCCGCAGGATCAGGTGGCGGGGCATACCGTCCCCGCCGGCGGCACCACCAGATCGATCAGATACCGGTCGACGGCCTCCACGACACACCGCGTGTTCGGGTACGCCGTGTGCCCGTCCCCGTCCCAGGTCAGCACCCGCCCGGTGCCCAGCAGCGTGGCCAGCGCCGCCGTCTGCTCGTACGGGGTCGCCGGGTCGCCCCGGGTCCCCACCACGAGCAGCGGCGGAGCCCCGGTGGCCGGCCCGGCGCTGAACGGATCCCGGCCGCCCGGCCAGTACGTGCAGGTCAGCAGCCCCAGGGCCAGGTTCGCCCCGAACAGCGGGTACTTCGCCCGCCACTGGCCCTGCAACACCCGGACCTGCTCGGCCGTCGGGTCCTTCGCGGAGTCCGCGCAGTTCACCGCGGTGTTGGCGTCCAGCAGGTTGGAGTAGTGGCCCTGGGCGTCGCGGCCGTAGTACCCGTCGGCGATCCGGAACACCCGGGCCGGGTCGCCGTCGCGCACGTCGGCCAGCGCTGCGGCCAGTTGGGGCCACTCGTCGCGCTGGTACAGCGAGCCGACGATCGCCAGGAAGATCCAGCCGCTGGTGGCCTGCCGGGTGCCGCTCGTCGCCGGCCGGGCGCGCGCGGCGGCGAGGATCCGGTCCGCCGTCGCCCGGGCGTCCGGACCGACCGGGCATGTCGAGGCGCCCGCCGTCGCGCACCACGCGGCGAAGTTGGTGAAGGCCAACTCGAAGCCGGCGGCCTGGCCCTCGGCGGAGGCGACCGGGTCCTTGCCCGGGTCCACGGCCCCGTCGAGCACCGCGGCCCGGATCGTCGTGGGGTACCGGTGCGCGTACACCGCGCCGAGCAGGGTGCCGTAGGAGTAGCCGAGGTAGGTGAGCTTCGGATCGCCGACGGCCAGCCGGATGGCCTCGATGTCCTGGGCGGTCTGCTGCGTCGAGAACGCCCTGAGGGTCGCGCCGTACTTCGCCCCGCACACCTCCCCGATCCGGCGGAACTGCCCGGCCACCTCGGCGAACTGCGCGTCGGTCACCGGGTCGGGGTCCGCCCCGATCGCCGCGTCCTTCTCGGCGTCCGGGATGCACTCCACCGGGGTGGAACGGCCCACACCGCGCGGGTCGAACCCGACCACGTCGAACCGCTTCAGCAGCTCGACGGGTACCGCGCCGGCGAAGTAGGTCGCGTAGTCGATGCCGGAGGAGCCCGGGCCGCCTGGGTTGAGCACGAGCGACCCGATCCGGTTCTCCTGGCCGGTGCGCCGGGCCCGGACCAGCGCCAGGTCCAGGGTGGCCCCTGCGGGCCGGGCCCAGTCCTGCGGCACGGCCAGGGTGGCGCAGTCGAGGACGGTGTTGGCGGACACCCGCAGCCCCCGGCACGGCGACCAGGCCAGCCCCCTGGCGGCGGTCGTGCCGGCGGGGGCGGGTTGCGTCCACCGGCTCTTCGGGCCCGTGCAGCCGGCGAGGGCCGCCGTCAGGACGAGCAGGACAGCGATACTTCTTTTCCCCGTGGACATCCCCGCAACGGTATCAGCGCAGCGGGTCCCTGCCAGTCACGTCGAGGACGAGTCGCCGCAGGTCGGCCAGGTCACCGGGCGGTGGTGGGTACACGCCGGTGAGGACCTGGGCGAGACAGTCGGACTCGGCGGCGTCGAGCGGCACCTGCCACCGGCGACCGTCCGTTCGAACATCAAGGAAATGGCCGTGATTGTCGTGATGCACAAAGGCGTACATGAATGTGACCTCCCAAATTGGAAAACGAGAACATCTCCAGGGAGGTGACGGGTGTGGGCACAAGTGGCACTACGCCACGGCGAGTCGCAACGACCGGTGCAGCAGTCGCGCGTCGCCGAGCAGCGCCCGCAGTCGCCGTTCGAGGCCGCCGATCGGCAGCAGGTTCTGCGGGGCGCGCGGATCCTTGTACGGACTCGACGCCAACCGGGGCAGCGTCACCGCCGACAGGTCCGCCAGCGCCACCGCCTCGGCCACGGACAGCTCCGCCGGGCACTCGACCCGCACGACGCCGGCCCAGGGCGCGCCGTCCCCGCCCGGGAGCTGCACATACCAGCTCAGCCGGGGGAACGGACTGCCCAGCCGGAAGATCGGCGTGCGCTGCCCGGACTCGAGCACGTTGACGACGGAGGTGTGCGCGGGCGGCAGGTACTGCGCCCGGTGGGTCTTGATGTACCCCAGCACCCGGGGCAGCGAGGACCGGCCCTGCAACGGACCGTCCACGATCAGCAGGTCGTGGTCGGCGCCGGCCTGCTGGGCGACCCGGATCTCCAGCTCGCGGAGCTTGGCCTGGATGCCGGCGTCGAGCTTGGCCGGGTCGTCGCTGCCGATCGGCACCGAGATGTACGTCGCGCCGCGCACCGGCACGGCCGCGAGCCGTTCGGCGGTGAACAGGGCGCGCTCCACGAGCGGGGTGTCCAGGGTCGCGCTGCCGGCGGCGAGGTCGCACGTGACGACCCCGGCGGCGTAGGACGCGGCGACTCCGAGGCTCGGCGGGCCCGGTTCGCCGGAGTCGAGCCAGACCCGGGCGTCGATCCGCCGGACCCCGTCGACCAGGCGGATCAGCCGGGCCTCGGCGACCGTGCCCGGGGTGACCGGTCGCCAGTCGGACATCTCGACATCCGTTTCGACCTCGGTCTTGCTGGGGGAGCGGTCGTCCCCGGACAGCGAGGTCCCGTAGCCGGGGTCCCAGGTGTCGACGTGCATCCTCATGTCAGGCCACCCGCTCCACATAGGCGCTCCGCGCGTCCTTGCGCACCTCGTAGCGCACCGGGATCCGTTCCGCCAGCGCCGGCACGTGGGTGACGACCCCGACGAGGCGGTCCCCGCGCGCCGCCAGGTTCTCCAGCGTCGCGGCGACCATGTCCAGGGTAGCGCCGTCGAGGGTGCCGAACCCCTCGTCGAGGATGATCGACCCCAGGGTGGTGGCGTTGCTGGACATCCCGGCGAGACGGTCGGACAGCGCCAGGGCCAGGGCCAACGACGCCTGGAACGTCTCGCCGCCGGACAGGGTCCGCACCGCGCGCTGCTGTTCGGCGTCGTGGTGGTCGACCACGTAGAACTCGCCCTTGTCGTGGCCCAGCTCGTACTGGCCGGAGGACAGCTCCATCAGCAGCGCCGACGCGCCGTCGACGAGCTGGTCGAGGGCCTCGGCGAGCAGCCAGCGCTTGAAGTTGTTCGCGTTGAGGTGCTGCGCCAGGGCCTTGGCGACCGTGGCGTCGCGCTGGTGGCCGTCGCGCTGTTCGCGCAGCCGGGCGGCACGCTCGCGGGCCTCGGTGAGGTTCGCCAGGACCGCGGACGCCCGCTCGACGGCGACGGCGGCGTCGCGGACCGGGTTGCCGGTGCGCGGCGCGTCGGCGGCGGCGAACAACGCGTCGATCGCCGACCGGGCCCCGGTCAGCGCCCCGGCGGCACCGCGGGCGGCCTCCGAGGCCTCGTCGCGGGCGGCCCGCAGCGCCGTGGCCCGGTCGGCGGCCCAGTCGGCGAGCGCGGTCCACGAGCCGGCCAGGTCCTCGCGGTCGGCGGCGGGCGGCCCGAGGACGGACAGCCCGTCGCGGACCCGGTCGTAGCCTGCCCAGGCGCGTTGGAGGGCGGTGCGCGCGGCGTCGAGCTCGTTGCCGCAGGTCAGACGGTGCCTGCGCAGGGCGCGCAGCTCGGTGCCGGCCGCGTCGAGGCGCTTGGCCAGGTCGTGGGCCGCCGCCAGGCTCGCCGCGACCTCCACCCGGTCGGGTTTGCCGACGAACCAGGCCGTGGCCCGCTCCAGGCGGCTGCGGGCCTCGTCGAGTGTGGTCCGGGCCGCCGCCTCCTCCCGGTCGGTGTCGCGGTGCCGGCGCAGGGCGGACTCGTGGCCGCCGCGGGCCGTGGCCACGTCCCGCTCGGCGGCGGTCAACCGCACATTCTCCGGTACGCCGGGCACCTCCTCCACCGCGCGCAGGCACACCGGGCAGTCGTCGCCGACCCGCAGGTGGCCGCGCAGGGCCGCGGCGAGTTCCTCGGTGCGGGCCGCGTCCCGGGCCGCCTCCGCTCCCGCCAACGCCCGTGCGGACTCCTCCACGGTGGAGCTGGCGGCGGCGTGCGCGGCCACGGCGAGCGTGAGCGCCGCGGCGTGCCGGTCGATCTCGGCGGGGATCTCGTCGGCCCGCTCGTACGCGTCGAGGAGTTTGGCCAGGCCCGCCGGGTCGCCTGCGGTGTCCCGCTCGCGGAGCAGCGCCAGCTCTGCGGCCTCCGCCCCGGCCACCTCCGCGTCGACGCGCGCGACCGCCTCGAGGGCGTCCCGTGACCGTGCGCCATGTGCGGCCGTGTCGGCCGGGGCCGTGACCGCGCCGATGGTCCGGAGCTGGTCCTCGGCGGCGCGCAGGGCCTCCGCCGAGTCCCTGGCCGCGGTCTCGGCCAGGGCCAGCGCCGGCAGCGCGGCGTCCACCTCGGCGGCGAGCCGGCACAGCCGGTCGAGCCGGTCCTGCTGCTCGGCGAGCGCCTCGTCGGTCGGCACCCCGTGGGTGAGCTGCTGGTCGATCACCTCGAGCCGGGCCGTCGCGTCGGAGGCGACCTTCGCGGCGCGTTCACGGACGTCGTCGTAGACGCCCAGGCCGAGCAGGTTGACCAGGATCTGCTGCCGGCTCGCCGGGCTCGCGTGCAGGAACTCGGCGAACGCGCCCTGCGGCAGGATCACGCACGTCACGAACTGCTCGTACGGCAGCCCGACGGCCTTCTCCACCGCGGCGTCCATCTCGCTGGGCGAGCCGGCGAGCACGTCCCCGAGCTGCTCGGCGTCGAGGCCCGAGTCCAGGGTGGACAGGTCGAAGTCGGGGTGCAACCGCTCCAGGCCGGCGTGTTTGGTCTGCGGGGCGCCGGCCTTGCCGACCCGGCGCACGACCCGGCTGGCGACGTAGCGCTGGCCGCCGGACTCGAACACCAGGCGCACCCGGGCCTCGGCGGCTGACGGGCCGAGCACACCGCCGACCCCGCCGCGCTTGCCGGAGCGGGGCACCGTGCCGTACAGGGCGAAGCAGATCGCGTCCAGCAGGGTGGACTTGCCCGAGCCGGTGGGCCCGACCAGGGCGAACAGGTCCGCGCCGGTCAGGTCGAGGGTCGCGGGCTCCCGGAACACCGTGAATCCGGCGATGTCGAGGCGCAGCGGACGCATCAGTGCATCTCCGTGTAGATCTTGTCGAAGAGCTCCGCGACCGCCGGGTCGTCGTGGCCGGCCTCGGTGAGGTAGCTGGAGAACAGCTCCTTGGCACTCCGCCCGGACCGCACGGCCCGCTCGGCCCGGCGCGCGTCGGCGAGCATGGCCGGGTCGACCCGGATCTCCAGCGCGTTCGGCAGGAACGACTGGGCCTCCTCGCGCAGCCCGGCCCGGGGCTTCTCGCTGACATAGGCCCGCAGCCAGGCGTCCCCGGTGTCCAGGGCGCGCAGCTCCTCCAGGGTGCCCCGCACCGTGCGCAGCTCCCGGGCGCTCCTGATCGGCACCGAGCGCACCTTCGCCGGGGTGTCCGGGGAGACCTCCACGAGGATGGCGGACGGCTGGTTGTCGGCCTCGCCGAAGTCCACCGCGAGGGGGCTGCCGGAGTAGTGCACCCGGGTCGGGCCGGCGACCTGCTGGGTGCGGTGCAGGTGGCCGAGCGCCACGTAGTGCGTGCTGGTCGGGAAGACGGCCGTCGGCACCGCGTACTGCGCCACGGTGTGCGCCTCGCGCTCCCCGCCGCCCATCCGGCCGCCGACCATGGTCAGGTGCGCGGTGAGCAGGTTCACCGAGTCGCCGGTCTGGTCCTTGGTCAGCTCGCGGACCAGGCGGGCGACGTGGTCGGCGTACAGCTGGTCGGCCTCGGCGGAGGTCAGGTCGAACATCTCGGTGGCCCGGATGGCGTACCGCTGCGACAGCCAGGGCAGGGCGACACACCGCCACGGTTCCCCGCCGTCGGTGATGCCCGTGATCGCCAGGTCCCGGCTGATGATCCCGCGCATGGAGATACCGGCCGCCTCGGCCCAGCTGCGGTGCGCCTCCAGTGCCGCGCCGTTGTCGTGGTTGCCGGCGATGGCGACGACCGCCCCGGCGTTGCGTCGCAGTGCGGACAGCGTCCGGACGACCAGCTTCTGGGACTCGGCGCCCGGCGCGGTGGTGTCGTAGAGGTCACCGGCCACGATGACCAGGTCGGGGTGTTCGGCCGCGCACAGCTCGACGAGTTCGTTCAGTACCCGGATGTGTTCGTCGGTTCGAGCGTTGCCTTTCAGGACCTTTCCGACATGCCAGTCGGAGGTGTGCAGGATCCTCACGTCCACACCTCCGGTTCGCTCATGTGTGCCATCGTGCCCCATCGGCACTGATCATCACGGGCAGGCACGCCGGTGAGCGATCCATTCGATGTGTACTGATCCCTAGAACGGGATGTCGTCCAGGCTGTCCCCGGCGAGAGCGAACGGGTCGGTGCCCTGGGTCACGGAGCGTTGCGCGGCCACCGGCAGCGCCCCGGCCTCGCTCGGCCGGGTGGCCCACGACGGGAACGGGAACTCCACGACCAGCGGCACCGGGATCTCCGGCTGGGCGACGAACATCGTCCCCGGCTTGGCCAGCAGCACCCGCTGGCGCTGCGAGGCCGGCAGGAAGCCGTACTCCGGCCGGGACGCCTCCGCCGGGTCCAGCCGGCCGACCACCCGCACAGCCGAGTTGCCGACGATCCGGCGCTCGACCTCGCTGGCGGTCTGCTGCGCGCCGATCAGGATCACGCCCAGTGACCGGCCGCGCTCGGCGATGTCGAGCAGGATCTCCTTGATCGGGCTCGTCCCGTCCCGGGGCGCGTACTTGTTCAGCTCGTCGAGCACCACGAACTGCAACGGCTTCGCCGAGCCGGCCTTCTCCTTGCGCTCGAACTCCGTCCGCAGCGTGACGCCCACCACGAACCGCTGCGCCCGGTCGGGCAGGTTGTGCAGGTCCACGACGCTGACCTGCGCCTCGGACGTGTCGATGCTGTGCTGGCGGCGCGGCAGGTCGCCCCGGATCAGCCGGCCGAGGTCCTTCTTGCTGCCGATCAGCCGGCGGCTGAACGCGTTGACGGTGCCCAGGCCCACGGCCTGCCCGCCCCATGTGACCCGGGTCTCCTCGTCGGCGAGCTGTGCCGTGACGTAGTCGACCAGGTCCTCGTACGTGTTGAGCCGCTGGCCGTCGACGACCACGCCGCCGTCGGCCGGGGTGGCGACCTTGGCCAGGTGCGCCGTGACCTGGTGCACCACCATCGTGTACTGCTGGCGCTCGTCGTCGGCGTCGGCGAACACGAACGGCAGCAGCCGCAGCGCGCAGAAGTCCGCGAGGGTCCAGTAGAAGGCGTCCACGCCCGTGGTCCGGCACGCCACGTCCGGGGTGCCGGCCGCGGACCCGGCGCGCGGCGGAGCGAACACGGCCACCGACCGGAACGGCCCGGCCGGCATGCCCAGCTCGGCGTACTTCGCCCGGGTGTCGTCGTCGAGCTTGGAGTTCGGGTGGTCGAGGAGCAGCAGGTCCTCGCCCTTCACGTTGAAGATCAGCGCCTTGGTGTTCGCCGCCTCCGCGCCCAGCACGCCGGAGTGGAACACCGAGTAGAGCAGCCAGGTTGCGAAGCTGGTCTTGGTCGCGACGCCCGAGATGCCGGAGATGGAGACGTGCGCTCCCCGGGTACCGTCGAGGAAGTCCGCGTTGAGGAACACCGCCGCCCCGTCCCGCCCGAGGCCGAGCGGGATCCGGCGCTCCATCCGGTCGAAGTACAGCGCGGAGGCCCGCTCGTCGCCGGTGGCCCGCATCACGGCGCTGCCCGGGCGCGGCGGCACGTACACCTCCGGCTCGACCCGGGTGGTGGTCACCTCGGCGGCCTCCTGCACCTCGGCGGGCAGCTGGCCGGCGGAGATGGCGAACACGTCCGACTCGAACTGCGCGCCCTCGTGCCGGGCCCGGACCTGGGTGACGACGCCGGAGATCGCGACCGGTTCGCGGCCGGGCACCTCGCGCCGGGTCACCACCACATCGTCCAGCTGCAGGTACGCCCCCGGGCGCACCGCGACCCAGAAGGCCAGGGGAGTGGCGTCCACCGTACCGAGCACGAGGCCAACGGGATCGCTCTGCGTCATGTGCCCCATCGTGCCCTACGGGTGCGACGGCCACCGCCGGGCCGGCCGAATCGGGCGCTCCCGCCTCCTTGGCCCATCACGCTCAGTAACCTACCGGTCGTCACCTACTCTGGAGCGCGTGAAGACACGTGGAAACGTCGCCGCCGCCCTACTGGCCCTCTTCCTGACCGTCCCAGCGCTCGCCGCGTGCGGCTCCGACGGGGCCAAGACGAGCTGCAGCCTCAACTCGTGCACGGTCACCTTCGACCGGGGCGTCGAGGCGACGACCAGCATCCTGGGCATCGAGGTGAAGTTCGTCGGCGTGAACAACGGGCAGGCGACCCTGTCGGTGGCCGGCGAGGAGGTCTCCATGCCGGTGGCGCAGGAGAAGGACGTCGCCGGGTTCAAGGTCACGGTGCAGAACGTGTCCGACACCGAGGTGGTCGTGCAGATCGCCCGCTGACCCGTGTGACCAGCCCGTGACAGTACGGCTGGGAACGAAAGGCCTACCGTCGCCGCGGCCCGGCTTCCTACGGTCGGAGAAGGAGATCCGATCGATTCACAGGAGGCCGTGATGCGGCGGAGTGCAGTGCAGCTCGTCGTGGGCGCGCTGGCCGTCGGCCTTGCCCTGACCGGGTGCGAGAGCACCCGGAACGCGGGCGGGACCGACGACAAGCCGGCCCAGCAGGACATCATCATCGACCACGCCGGCAAGGCCCCGACCCCGGCGCCGGAGGTGCCGGGCGCGAAGAAGGGCGGCCAGATCCTCTGGCTGGAGGACGGCGAGTTCCAACACTTCGACCCCCAGCAGATGTACTACTCCGACTCCCTGGACGCCGGCACCCAGGTCATGTTCCGGATGCTCACCACCTTCGTGGAGGACCCCAACGGCGGGCCGCTGAGGCTGGTCGGCGACCTGGCCACCAACACCGGCGTCTCCTCCGACGGGGACAAGACCTGGACGTACACCCTGCGGGACGGGATCAAGTTCGAGGACGGCTCGCCGATCACCTCGAAGGACATCGCGTACGGCGTGGCCCGCTCGTTCAGCAGGTACGGCGACCAGGGCATGCAGTACATCCAGAACGCCCTGGACCCCAAGCGCGAGTACAAGGGTCCCTACGAGGGCAACCTGAAGGTCCCGGGGGTGAGCACGCCGAACGACCACACGATCGTGTTCACGTTCGCGCAGCCGCACGCGGAGTTCCCGTACCTGGCCGCGTACCCGACGGTCGCGCCGGTGCCGCAGGCCAAGGACAGCAAGGACAAGTACGAGGACGAGTGGGTGGCCTCCGGCCCCTACAAGCGCCAGGTCCAGAAGAAGGACCAGTACATGATCCTCGAGCGCAACCCGTACTGGGACGCGAAGACCGACCCGGCCCGGCACCAGTACGTCGACACCATCAAGTTCGACTGGTCCGTCAACCGCGCCAGCCAGACCCAGCGGCTCATGGTCAGCCGGGGCGAAGACCAGACGGCCGTGATGACCGCCTCGGTCGCCCAGCAGGACATCGCGACCGTGGCCGGCGACTCGAACCTCAAGGGCCGCACGATGGAGGCGGCGACGCCGTTCACGAACTTCGTGTACATCAACACCCAGCGGGTCACGGACCTCGACGTCCGCAAGGCACTCAACTACGCCTTCGACCGCGACTCCTACGTCAAGGCCCTCGGCGGGCTGAAGGTGGCCCGGCCGGCGACCACGATCCTGGCGCAGACCGTGCCCGGCTACAAGGACTACGACGTGTACCAGGCCGGCCCGACCGGTGACATCGCCAAGGCCAAGAAGCTGGTCGAGGGCAAGAAGGTCGGCAAGCTGGGCTACTGCTTCCCGAACACCGTCAACGGCCAGAAGAACGCCGTCGTCGTGCAGGCCGCCTTCCAGCGCGACAACGTGTTCGACGTCGCAATGGTCCCGGTGGAGTCGAAGGAGTACTCCAACGTGGTCGGCGCGTCCAACACCACCTGCGACCTGATCGCCAACGGCTGGGCCGCGGACTTCCCCGACGGGTCCAGCACGCTGCAGGTGCTCTTCGACGGCACCAGCATCCGGCCCACGGGTAACCAGAACCTGTCCTACCTCAACGTGCCGGCGCTCAACGACGAGTTCGCGAAGCTGGCCCTGATGGGCGACCGCGCGCAGGCCGCCCCGCTCTACGGCGCACTCGACGAGAAGATCATGCGGGAGTACGCGCCGGTGGTGCCGACGCACTACGTGCGGGCGTACCAGCTCAACGGCACCAAGGTGGGCGGGGCGTTCATGAGCCCGCTGTACGCGCAGGTCAACCTGACCGGCATCTTCGTCCAGTAACGCTGTCGCTCCGGCCCCGGGGGGTGCCGGACCTGACCGCCGTCCCGGCCCGGGGGCGGCGGTCAGGGCGTTTCCACTCCCGCTCCGGGCCGCTCTTTGTTCGAGGCCAGGTTCCGGTCCGGCGTGCGGGTCAGCGGGTCTCGAGCATCCGTTGGCCGAGCGGGGTCAGCGAGTGCAGCACCGACTGGCCCGCCCGGCGCGTGCTGATCGCCCCGGCTGCCCGCAGGATCGTCGCGTGCTGGCTGGCCGTCGCCGCGGAGAGCCCGGTGCGCAGAGCGAGTTCCGTGGTACTCGCCCCACCCGCCGCCAGCACGCTCAACATGGCCGCCCGCGCCCGCCCGATCAGGGCACCCAGGTCGCGGGGCTCCCGTACCGGCTCGGCGGCGGCCGGGTACACCAGAATCCGGTCCCCGTGCAGTTCCGGCCGCCGCCAGCAGAACACGGACGGCTGCAGCAGCAGACCGGAGCCGTCGAGGCGCACGTCCCGGTCGGGTCCGGGCAGCTCCAGCACGGGCGCGGCCCACCGCACGGCCGGGTGCAGGGTCCGCAGCAACAGCCCGGTCCCGCCGTCGGACAGGGCCCGGGTGCGTCCGGCGCGGTCGGCGGCCACCCGGGCACGGATCTGCTCCCAGTGCGGCGCGACGGCGATCTCCCGGAACCGCTCGGCGGCCGAGACGCGCACCGGCCGACCTGTGCCGGTCGGACCGGCGGGGCTGACGGACGAGATTGGGTCGACGTGGCGGGCCGGGCCCGTCGGGTCGGTGTGGACGGTGTGGTCGGCCAGGGCCCGGGGCAGCAGGCCCCGCAGCCCGCGCCGCCAGTCCGTGAACGGGGACGGCGCGCCGTCGAAGAGCACCCGCAGGCCATACCGCAGTTCCAGGTCTGCGTCGGGCTCGCCGGCGACGCTGGTGTTGGCCACATCGGCCAGGGTGAAGTGGATCCGGAGCATGGGGACACCTCCGACCGCAGCGTAGGGTCGCTCCGGTCACGTCCCTCCACGCCGGACGATCACGTTCCCATTACCTTCATCACGATTAGGCATCCTTTGCGGCCGCCCGCCGCCCGCCGCCCGCCGCCCGCCGCCCGCCGCCAAGCCGGCCCGACGACCGTGTGTCGCCACGGCTGGCCCGAAAACCAGCTGACGGCCGACTGCCACGGGTCCTACATTGCGGCCATGACCCAGTGGCGCGCGCTCACCGCATCCGACCTGCCGGCCCTCGCGGCCCTCACCCGGTCGGTCCTCGCCGCCGACGGCGGCATGCCGCAGTCCGCCGACGAGGGCTTCCTCCGGGGCCGCTATCTCGGCGGCGAGGCGCTCGGAGCCTTCGAGTCCGGCGAGCTGGTCGCGTCGGTGGCCGTCCGCCCGGTCGGCCCGGCCCCGGGCCCCGGCCAGCCCGGCATCGGCCTCACCGGCATCGTCGCCCAGGTCGCCCCCGCGTACCGGGGGCGCGGCCTCGGCCGGCATCTCCTCGAGTGGGGCCTGGCCCGCGCGCCTCGCCCCCGGGTCGAGACCGAGTCCTGGACCCCGGCCGTCGACCGCCTCCTCACCGGCTACGGCCTCGAACGCACCTTCGGCGAACTCGTCATGACCTGCCCCCTCACGACCGGCGGGGCCACGCTGGCGCCGGCCGCCACCCCGCTGCCCGACGGCATCATCCTGGAGGAATGGCGACCCGGCAACGAGGCCGACTTCTTCACCGCCTACGACGCCTCCTTCCGCGACCGCCCAGGCTTCCCCGGCTGGTCGTCCGGGGAGTGGATCGACTGGATCAGCGGCGACGAGGACGACTTCCGGGCCGACTGGGCGCTCCTGGCCCGGGACGCGGAGGGCGCCCCGGCGGGCTTCTGCGTCGCCAGCCCGGACCACGCGATCGGTCAGGCCGGCGTGGTCCCGGCGTGGCGCCGACGGGGCCTCGGCCGGGCGCTGCTCACGGAGTCGGCGAACCGCATGCGCGCGGAGGGCGCGACCTCGGTCCTGCTGATGGTCGCGACGAACAACCCGGGCGCGACGGCCCTCTACGAGTCCCTCGGCTACGTCGAGACGGGCCAACGCGCCCGCTACGAGCGAGGCTGACCGTAGGCTCATACCTGCCAGCATCACGTGCCCCCCGGAAGGGCGCACCAGGACATCTCGCGCCGGCTGGCCCATCAGTTGGAGCCACCGGAGTCCCCGAGATCTAGTGCGGCCCCGCCCCGGTCGCCTCGTCGAACACCAGCCACGTCCTGGTCCCCTTCACCCCGGGAATCTCCTGGATCTTCTCCAGCACCAGGTGCCGCAACGCCGCGTTGTCCGGCGCCCGGACCAGCACCAGGATGTCGAAGTCGCCGCCCACGAGCGCGATGTGGTCCACGTACCGGATGACGCGCAGCCGGGCGACCACCTCCCGCCACGTGTTCTGCTCGATCGTCACCATCACGTAGGCGGGCGTGCCCAGTCCGGCCCGCTCCGGGTTCAGTCGGGCCCCGAAGCCGAGGATCACGCCGTCGGCGACGAGCCGGTCCACCCGGGCGTACGCGTTGGCCCGGGAGATGTGCAGCTTCTCCGCCAGTGCGCGCATGGAGAGGCGGCCGTCGATGGCCAGCTCCGTGAGGATCTTGTGATCCAGGTCATCCAGAGTTCTCGGCGAGTCCGGTTTGTCCGGCACGGAAAAAGACGATTGGTCGCTCACAACCTCCGAGCCTAGCCGATTGTCGCGACCTGGCGGACCAGGTTGATCAGGTGTCTCACCAGGCGGCACCATGCGAGGTATGACAACGACGTCGACACGCGGTAAGTCGCCCGGAGCCAGGGCGGTCGCCAAGACCAGCCCCGAAGCCAAGGCCGCCAGCGCGCTCCTGCCCGCCGAGCGCCCCATCCGCTTCCTGGACGAGCACGGCGCCCGCGTCGACGAGCACCACGGCTACAGCGAGCCGGCTCCGGAGCTGCTCCTGCAGGCGTACCGGAAGATGGTTGTCGGTCGTCGGTTCGACCAGCAGTGCACCGCGCTGACCAAGCAGGGCCGGCTCGCCGTCTACCCGTCCAGCCACGGCCAGGAGGCCTGCCAGGTCGGGGCCGTGCTCGCCCTGCGCGCCGACGACTGGATGTTCCCCACCTACCGCGAGTCCGTCGCCCTGGCGACCCGGGGCATCGACCCGGTCGAGGCGCTGACCCTGCTGCGCGGCGACTGGCACTGCGGCTACGACGCCGCCGCCTGGCGCACCGCCCCGCAGTGCACCCCCCTTGCCACCCAGACCGTCCACGCGGCCGGCGTCGCCTACGGCGAGAAGCGCAAGGGCACCGACAACGTCGCGCTCGCCTTCATCGGCGACGGTGCGACCAGCGAGGGCGACTTCCACGAGGCGCTCAACTTCGCCGCCGTGTTCGCCGCGCCCGTCGTCTTCCTGGTGCAGAACAACGGCTACGCGATCAGCGTCCCGCTCGCCAAGCAGACCAAGGCCCCGTCGCTGGCCTACAAGGGCGTCGGCTACGGCATCCGCTCCGAGCGGGTCGACGGCAACGACCCGGTCGCCGTGCTCGCCGTGATGCTCGCCGCCGTCGAGCACGGCCGGTCCGGCAACGGTCCGTTCCTGGTCGAGGCCCACACCTACCGGATCGACGCGCACACCAACGCCGACGACGCCACCCGCTACCGGGAGGCCGGCGAGGTCGAGGAGTGGCGCACCAAGGACCCGGTCGCCCGGCTCGCCGCCCACCTGCGCGCGCTCGGCGCGCTCGACGACACCCTCGAAGAGCAGTTCAAGAACGAGGCCGAGGTGTACGCCGCGAACCTGCGCGAGCGGATGAACGCCGACCCGACCCTCACCCCGACCGACCTGTTCGAGCACGTCTACGCCACGCCCACCCCGCAGCTCGTCGCCCAGCGCGCGCAGCTCCTCGAAGAACTGGCCGCCGAATGAGCTCCTCCGCCGTGGCCGCGCCGGCCGCCTCGCCGACCACCATGGCCCAGGCCCTCAACACCGCCCTGCGCGACGCGCTCAAGGACGACGACCGGGTGGTCGTGTTCGGCGAGGACGTCGGCGCGCTCGGCGGCGTCTTCCGGATCACCGACGGGCTGACCCGCGACTTCGGCGAGGACCGCTGCTTCGACACCCCGCTCGCCGAGGCCGGCATCATGGGCTTCGCGATCGGCATGGCCATGGCCGGGTTCCGGCCGGTGGTGGAGCTGCAGTTCGACGCGTTCGCGTACCCGGCGTTCGAGCAGATCCTGTCGCACGTGGCCAAGATGCGGAACCGGACGCGGGGCGCGATCACCCTGCCGCTCGTCATCCGGGTCCCGTACGCGGGCGGCATCGGCGGCGTCGAGCACCATTGCGACTCCTCCGAGGCGTACTACGCGCACACCCCCGGCCTGAAGGTCGTCGCCCCGTCCACGGTGGCCGACGCGTACTCGCTGCTGCGTGAGGCCATCAACGACCCCGACCCGGTCATCTTCCTCGAGCCGAAGAAGCTGTACTGGTCCAAGGACGAGGTGTCCCTGCCGGTCGCGACCGCCCCGTTCGGCCAGGCCGTCGTGCGCCGCGAGGGCACCGACGTGACCCTGCTCGCCTACGGTCCCGCGATGCCGGTCGCCCTCGCCGCCGCCGACGCCGCCGTCGAGGACGGCTGGAGCGTCGAGGTGGTGGACCTGCGCACCATCAACCCGTACGACGACGCGACCGTCGACGCCTCCGTGCGCAAGACCGGCCGGTGCGTCGTGGTCACCGAGGCGTCCGGCTTCGCCGGGGTCGGGGCCGAGATGGCGGCCCGGGTGCAGGAGCGCTGCTTCCACGCCCTCGCGGCCCCGGTGCTGCGGGTCGCCGGCTACGACATCCCGTACCCGCCGCCGAAGCTGGAGCACCACCACCTGCCCGGGGTCGACCGGGTGCTGGACACCATCGCCCGGTTGCAGTGGGACGACGTGCCGTTTGTGGGGTCGCGATGACTTCCGTCTTCCATCTCCCCGACCTGGGGGAGGGCCTGACCGAGGCCGAGATCCTCGAATGGCGGGTCGCGGTCGGCGACACCGTCGGGATCGACCAGATCGTGGTCGTGGTCGAGACGGCGAAGGCGGCCGTGGACGTGCCGTGCCCCTACGCCGGGACGGTGCTGGAGCTGCACGGCGCGGCCGGGTCGGTCGTGGACGTGGGCAAGCCGCTGATCACGATCGGCTCCCCCGACGGTCGCGTTGCCCCGGACACCTATCGGGACGAGGAAATGGCCGGGGCCAAGGCGCCGGCCGAGTCCAAGGGCTCCGGCAACGTCCTCGTCGGCTACGGCACCGCCGAGATGACCGGCCGCCGTCGCCGCCGCCTCGGCGCGGGCACCACAGTCAACGGAACCGGAACCGGCACCGCCGTTACCGAGAAGGTCGCCGAGAAGCGGGCCCCGCTCGTCATCTCGCCCATCGTCCGCCGGCTGGCCGCCGACAACGCCGTCGACGTGGCAGCCCTCACCGGCTCGGGCCTCGGCGGCATCGTCACCCGACGGGACGTCGAGTCGGCCATCGAGGCGGCCAGGACTCCGGCGACCGTCGCCGCGACCTCCGTGCCCCGGGTCGCCGTGCCGGCCGGCGCCGTGGCCGCCGGTACCCGTCGGATCGGTCTTCTCGACGAGCGGGTCCCCATCAAGGGCCAGCTCAAGGCGATGGCCGACCGGCTGTCCCGCAGCCGCCGCGAGATCCCCGACGCCACCACCTGGGTGGACGTGGACGCCACCGGCCTGATGAGCGCGAAGAACGAGCTGGCGGCCGGCTACCCGGACCACAGGGTCGGCGTCCTCGCCCTGCTCGCCCGGATCACCGTCGCCGGCCTGCTGCGCTACCCGCAGCTCAACGCCCAGGTCGACGGCGACGAGATCGTCCGGCTGCCGTACGTGAACCTGGGCTTCGCCGCCCAGACCGAGCGCGGCCTCGTCGTGCCCGTGATCCGGGACGCGCACCTGCTGTCCACGGTGGAGCTGGCCGACGAGATCGTCCGCCTCGTCGAGCTGGCCCGGGCCGGCCGGCTGGGCCTGGCGGACATGACCGGCGGCACGTTCACGCTGAACAACTACGGCGGCTACGGCGTCGACGGCTCCACGCCGATCATCAACCACCCGGAGGCGGCGATGCTCGGCGTGGGCCGGATCATCGACAAGCCGTGGGTGGTGGACGGCCAGCTCGCGGTACGCAAGGTGACCCAGATGGGTCTCACCTTCGACCACCGGGTGTGCGACGGCGGGGTGGCCGGCGGCTACCTGCGTTACGTCGCCGACCGGGTCGAACGGCCGATGCTCCTGCTCGGCTGACGGACGCTCGGGTCGTGGGCCCCCAACGGCTCACGACTCGAGTTCGACCACCTTGATCCGCTGCTCGCCGGCCGCGACGGCCGGGTCGTCCCGCCACCGGTCGAACATGGCCAGCGCCTGCCCCCGGTCCCGCAGCTCGGTGCACTCCAGCACCAGCTCGCGCCCTGCGGCGTCGCGCGGCAGCCGGGTACGGACGACCTGCCATTTGCCGACCGGCCACGTGGCGGGGCGTGAATCCCCGTGATAGACAGGGGAGGCGTTGAACGGACGCTGCTCCACGGGTGGCTCCAGTTCTTCTGGTGAGAATCGGGACGGGCGTCCCGGCGACCAACCACGTCGCCCGTCCTGATTCGTTCTTGAACAAATCCTTTCACTGCCGCGCGAAGATCTACAAGTCTCCTGGTAGACGCATATTCGCAAGCCAGAGGGCCTGTAGCGCCGTGATTCCGCACAGTCCCCACAGGACGACACTTTCACTGTACGTCGTGTCCGAGTGACGAAAAGTGCTTGTTCGCGACTCCCTGAGAATGGCGCGCGTCCCTCAACGGGCGGTCAATGCGGGGTCGGTTACGGGGCGCGCGCGAACGCGACGGATGCCCTCGCCGCCGCGGAGTGCGGCGAGGGCACCGTGCTCGCCCACTCGCCGAGGGTTCCGGCCGCCAGCGCGTCGCGGGGCCGGGTGCGGGAGGCGCCCGAGGCGGGTGTGCGACACCTACCTGGGTAGATGCTCCCGGTTCGGTGATCCGGGTGGCCATCCGTAGGGGGCACGTGAACAACCTCTGTGGCAAGGTGGACGCATCCATGACTACGACTCCGTTCGTCGGCCGCGACGGCGTCCTCGCCACTCTGCGGGCGGCGACGTCGGCTGAGTCCTGGGTCGTGTTCGTCGAGGGCGAGGCGGGCGCCGGCACGTCCCGGCTGCTGCGCGAGTGGCTCGGCGACTCCCCGGATCTGACCCTGACCTGCCCGCCGCTGGAACGCCCGGTGCCGTGGGCCCCGTTCGCCACGGTGTCCGACGACGTCGCGGCGGGCCTCGGTGGGCACACCGGGTCCGGCACCGCCCCGGGCCGGCTCGGCGTGATGCGGCGGCTGCGGCCCCTGCTGGCCGGGCTCGTCGTGGTCGAGGACGCCCAGTGGCTCGACCCCGACTCCCGCGACCTGCTCCGCTGGGTCCTGGCCCGGCCGCCCCACCCGCTGCGCCTGGTCGTCACCTACCGCCCGGAGGAGCTCGCGGTCCCCGGCGCGCCCCTGGGTCCCCTGACCACCCCCCTGCCGAGGACCACGGTCCGACTACCCCCGCTGACCGCCGCCGACGTGGCCCGCTGGGACCCGAACGCCGCGGTGCTGGTCACGGCCAGCGGCGGCGTCGCCGGAGTGATCGCCGAGCTGCTCCGGTGCGGGGAGACCCCCGCCCTGGCGGCGCTGGTCGGGGCCCGGCTGGCCCGGTCGCGCGGCCCGGCCCTCGCCACGGCCCACGCCGCGGCAGTCCTGCACGACCCGGTGCCCGAGGAGACCCTGGCCGCCGTCGCGGGCGCCGACGGGCTGCTGGGGGCGCTGCGGGCCGGGATCCTGGTCGAACACCCCCACCACCGTTACGGGTACCGGTCCCCGCTCGCCGCCCAGGCCGGCTACGCCCTGGTCCCCGGCCCGGTTCGGCGCCGGATGCACCTGCGTGCCGTGGCGGCGCTGCGCGACAGCGGGGTGCCGGCCGCCCTCGCCCGGCACAGTCGCCTCGGCGGCCGCCCGGCCGACTGGCTCCGCTACGCCGAGGAGGCCGCCGAGGGCTGCCTGGCGGCCGGCGACCTGGAGGTGGCCGTCGGGCTGCTCCGCGACCTGCTGGCCGAGCGCTCCGGGGCGGACCTGGACCTGCTGCGCCGGATGGTCGCCGACCCCCGGCTGCCGGCCCGCGCCCGGGTGGAGCTGGGCGCGGACCTGGGGGCCGTGCTCATCGACCGGGCCGGCCACGAGGGCGAGGGCCGCTGGGTCCTAGACCAGGCGCTCAAGGAGACCCCCGGCGAGCCGCCGCTGACGGCGCGGGCCCTCGCCGCGCTCGGGTTCCCGTACCTGCCGCCCGGCGACCTGGCGGCGCACCGCGACTACCTCTACCGGGCGGCCCGGTGCGCGGACGAGGACCCGGCGGTGCGGACCGCGATCCTCGCCAACCAGGCCACCCTGCTGATGGCCGTCGGCGATCCGGCGGCGTGGCCGGCGGCCGAGCGCCTCGCGGTGCTGGCGGACGCGCCCGGCCGCCGGCAGCAGGTGTCCCGGGGCCTGTGCAACCTCGCGGACGCGGCGACCTGGCTCGGGCACTACCGGGCGGCCGAGAGTTTCCTGCACGAGGGCGGCCGGCTGGCCGTCGGCCCGTACGACACGGCGTCCGGTGGGACCAGGTTCCGGCTGGACTGGGCCAGGGGCCACTGGCCGGGGCTCGCGGACCGGGCCGGCGCGTACGTGGACGCGGCGGAGGAGCCCATGTGGGCCTCGGAGGGCAACCTGGTCCTCGGCCTGCTCGCCCTGGCCAGGGGCGACCGGCACCAGGCGGAGGCCCGGCTGCACGCGTCGGGGCTGGGCTGGGCGTCGGAGGCGTTCGTACCCGTCGTGGCCGCCGCAGCCGGGGCCCGGATCCGCCTGCTGCACGCCACCGACGACGTGGCCGGCGCGGCCCGGCTCGCCGAGGAGGCGGTGGACCGGATCCGGGCGAAGGGGATCTGGACGTGGGGCGCGGAGCTGGTGCCCTGGGCGGTGGCGGCGTTGACCAGGGCCGGCCGGCCGGCCGACGGGCTCGTGGCGGAGTTCGCCGCCGGGATCGAGGGGGCCGACGCCCCGATCGCCCGGGCGGCCCTCGCGTACTGCCGGGGGGACTTCGCCGCCGCCGAGGAGGCCTACGGGGCCCTGCCCCGCCCCTACGAGGCCGCCCTGTCCGCCGAGGCCGCCGCCCGGGTCCGCGTCACGGAGGCCACCCGCAGGACCCCGGCCAGCACCGACCCCGACCGGAGGGCCGCCACCCAGCCTGGGTCGCCGGCCGTCATCCGGCCCGGGTCGGCGGCTCCGACCCTCGCGGAGGGGCTCGCGGAGCTGGGCGCGGCAGCCGAGCGGTTCGCGCTGCTCGGGGCCGGCTGGGACGCGGCACGGTGCCGGCACACGCTGCGGGTGCACGGTGTCGTGCCCGTCCAGCGCGGCGGCCGCCCCGGCTACGGCCGCCTGCTGTCCCCCCGGGAGCGCGAGGTCGCCGTCCTCGCCGCCGCCGGCCAGACCAACCGCGAGATCGCCGACGTGCTGTTCCTGTCGCCCCGCACGGTGGAGCAGCACGTGGCGGCGGCGATCCGCAAATTGGGCGTGGCCTCCCGGGCCGACCTGCCGCCGTCCCCTTGAGAGATTGCGGGTAGTGGCCGCGTTACTGTGGGGCGATGGTCCTGCGACACCGGGTTGACGGCGTGGACCTCGTGCTGCGCCCCGGTGGCGGCACGTCCGGGGCCCTGGCCCGCCATCTCCTCGTCGGCACCCTGACGGCCGGCGTGTGCGCCGCCCTGCCCGTGGCCGCGATCGCCGCGCTGTTCCGGCTGGTCCCCGGCCACCCGGGTGGTTCGGCCGACGCCCTGTTCGTCCTGGGCCTGATCCTCTTCGGGTACTTTCTGATCCTCACTCTGATCGGCGCCCGCCAGATCTGCCGCCTGGAACTCACGCCCCCGACCGCGCCCACCGAGGTGCTGGTGGTCCGGCTCGGCCGGTCGGAGCTGGTGCCCGTGGCCCGGCTGCACGGCATCGTGCTGGTGGAGCACGTGCAGGACGGCCGGGAGCCCCGCGCGGCCGGCGTCTCGGTGGAGGTGGACGTCGGGCGCGGCCCGGAGCGGTCCGGGTCCCGGCTGGAGGTCGACCCACGCGCGCTGGCCGACGACCTGGTGGCCCTCGGCCTCCCGGTGCTGGTCCGCACCCAGACGTTCACCCGCCCGCGCCGCCGGACCCGCCGCTGACCCGGCCGCGGCCCAGGTTCACCCGTAGCTTTTCAGCAGGGTGGTCGCGAACCAGATCGCGTGCCCGGGATACGTGAACGACTTCGGCCCGACCGACACCGCCCAACTCCCGTCGGCCTGCCGGACCAGGAGCCGCACCTGGTAGGAGAACCCGCGCACGCTCCCCCCGAGGGCCCGCACCGTCACCTGCCGGTCGGAGCCCGCGGACTGGCGCAGGGTCACCACGCCCGCCTCGACGTCGTCGAGCACCCACAGTGGACCGACCGTGGCCAGTCGGGTGACGAGCCCCTCACGGGCCGCGCGTAGGCGGTCGGGGTTGGTCATTCTCAAACTTTACCGGTATCTGACGTTGTGCTGATAAGTCATGTTCAGTTGGTGAATGACTGTCCCTACTCGACGGCCAGAAGTTTGACGAGGGTCAGGGCGCAGTGCCGCAGGGTGCGTTCGACGTCGGCGCGCCGGTCGGCGTACCCGGCGACGGGGACCGTGACCGCCAGAGCGCCGTGCAGGTGGCCGTCGGGGGACCGGACGGGCACGGCGACGCCGGCGTGCGGGGGCAGGAACTCGCCGACGTCGTAGGCCACCCCGGTCCGGCGCGCGGTGGCCAGCAGGTGCGCGAGCCGGGGGTCCGGGGCGCGGTCGCGGAGGAACTCGCGGCGTTCCTCGTCGGTGACGGCGCTGAGCAGGGCCCGGCCGAGGGCGCTGCGTTCGCCGACGGACCGCAGCCGGGCCGTGGTGAAGGGTGCGCGGGGCGTCTCGGTGCTGTCGACGGCGTCGACCACGGTGACGGCCCCGTCGCGGAGCCGGCCGAAGTAGGCGGGGGCGCCGGCCCGCTTGTGCACGTCGCGGAGGATCAGCCGGACGGCCGGGTCGAGGTCGAGCTTGCGGTACCAGTGTTCGTAGAGGGTCGCGAGTTGTTCGCCGAGCCCGTAGCTGCCGTCGTCGTTGCGGATCAGGTAACCGTGGTAGTGCAGGGTGCCGAGCATCCGGTACGCGCTGGGTAAGGGCAGTTCGGCCCTGCGGGCTACGGTCTTGGCGTTGGCGCCGTCTCCACATTCCGCAATGGCCTCGAGAACCCCGAGAGCCCGTTCCACCGAGCCTATGAGCCCTGCCGGGCGCAGCTCAGGCATGGCTTCCCCCTATCGAAAACGGATCAGTCGAGCAGAACCCTAGGGGGGACGCGAGGTGGCCCGGCGGACACGATGTCCGCCGGACCTCACCCGATTTTTCCGGGTACTAGGCCGTGAAACCCCCTCGCCGGCGCCGCGCGAGCCACAGGAGCAGCAGCCCGCCACCGGCGAGGGCGAGGCCCCCGGCGGCGTACCCGAGGATCCGCACGCCGGTCACGGGCAGCCCCCCGCCGCCGGACGTCAGCACCACCGGCGTCGGCGACGGCGAGCCGGCCGGGCCGGTGGTCGACGGCCGGCCGGACGTGGGCGTGCCGGTCGGGTGCGGGTAGCCGGTCTCGCCCGGCCCGCCGGGCGTCGGCTGGCCGTCCTGGGCGCCGGGCGCGGTGGCGGTCGCCGACAGCAGGCCGAGCCCGATGTCGGCGACCGGGGCCCCGGCCAGGCTGACCTGCAGCCGCAGGGTGGCGGCCTCGGCGCGCACCGCGCCCCGTTCGGTCACCGTCGCGGAGAGTTCCCCGATGCTCAGCCGCACGCCGAGCGCCGCCGGTGCGCGACCGGAGTCGATCCGACCGGGCAGCGCGCGGGCGTACACCGTGGCGTCGACCGCGGCCTTCGGGGTGTCGAGCCGCTGCACCCGCCCGCCGGGGAGCGTGACCTCCAGCAGGGGCGCGTCGTACCGGACGGCGGCGTCCGCCCGGCTGGCCGCCGACACGACGGTCAGGCTCGGCTGGTGCAGCACCCGGACCCGGATCTGGTCGAACAGCGCCACGTCGGCGATCCCGGCGGCGGCGGTGGCCGCGACCCCTACCCGGCCGCCGTCGAGCCGCACGGTCTCGGTGCCGGCCCGGGCGCTGGCCACCGAGGCGACCCGCACGAGGGGCGTGGCCCGGGTCGTCCCGCCGAGCAGGCTCTCGACCAGCGGCAGGTGCGGCGCGTCGCCGGGCAGTACCTCGGCGCTCGTCACGGCGGTGTCGGCGGAGCTGAGCCGGGCGACCTCGCCGCAGCCGTACCGGTCCTGCCAGCGGGCCGAGGCGGTGGACTCCCCGACCGTCGCGCCGACGAGCCCACCGGCGTCGAGCGTCCTGGCGACCGTGGTGGCGGGTGTCGGGTTGTCCGCCGGGGCCGTCTGGCGGGCCACCGAGCCGGGCAGGGGGACGGCGAGGCCGAGCAGGGCGGCGTCGGCGTACCGGGCCTCGGCGGTCGTGGTGGTCCGCCGGGTGCTGTCGACGTCGGCGTGCGCGAGGCCGACCCGCGCGTCGAGCAGGGGCGGCAGCCCCACGCCCAGCGGGCGCAGGTCGAGTAGGCCGAGGCGGAGCAGGGTGGCGTCGGCCGAGGCCGTGTAGGGGGCGGGGTGGCACACCGGGGTGGCGGCGTGCGCGGAGGCCGGGGTCGCGATCACACCGCTGAGGAGCACGAGCAGCGCCGGGGCGGTACGACGGACGCGGACCGTCGACATGGGACAGACCTCCAGGGCAGGCGATTGTTGATCACGGGGACCAACGGGCCGCACCCGGGGAAGTCACGGGGCGTGGCAAAAACATCACTGGCTGAGAAACTGGACTAATAGTCCTCTTCGTACACTGAAAGGGTCGGCTGGCGCGACTTCGACCAATACGCATATATCGTACTTACGTGGCCGTACCCGACAAAGCGGACGACGATGTAGTCGTTCTCCAGGCGGTAGGCCTCGTAGCTGTACCCGTAGCAGGGGGACAGGTCGAGCAGGTCCACCTGGCCGGCCGTGTAGTAGAACATCGCCTGGCCGCCGCTCGCGGTCGCGGTGCGCAGCTTCGGGGCCGTGGACGTCGGGGCGGTGGTCGCCCGGTTCGGCCCGACGGTCGCCTCGGCGGTCGGGGTCGTCTTGTTCGTGGGCGGCGAAGGGTTCGTCGGGGTCGGCGTGGGCGACGGGACGATGGGCCGCTCGGGGGTCGGCACCGTGTCGATCATGATGTTCGGGGTCGGCTGCGGGCCACCGGTCGATCCTGGCGTCCGGCCAGCGGACGCGGACGGTGGTCCGGGAGTCCGCGTCGGGTGCCCGGTGGGCGCGATCCTCGCATCCGGAGGCGTTACCGGTGGAAGTGTTGTGACTACTTTAAGTGAAGGCCTGGCGGCCGGAATCGGAAAATTCGGGACATCTGCCAGGGTGGCCGGTCGGGATGCGCGCACGCCGAGCCACGCCACGGTCACCGCCACGATGGTGACGGAGGACCAGGCGGCGACAATGCCGAGAGCACGACGCACGTCGTTATTCTCCCGAACCTTGGCCCAAAGGCAACCCTAGATTACGGTCACATTATGGCCCGGGTGCTGCTGGTTGAGGATGACGCGGAGATCCGCGTGGCGCTGGTTCGTGCCCTTACTCAGCGTGATCACGTTGTGCGCGCTGTCGGTGAGGCCATGACGGGCATCCGGGAGGTGACCGGATGGGATCCCGATGTGGTCGTGCTGGACCTGGGGCTGCCCGATCTCGACGGTTCCGTCACGCTCTCGATGATCCGCGCGGTGTCGAGGGTGCCGGTGCTGATTGCGACAGCCCGTGACACAGAGTATGAAATCATCCGGATGCTCAACGCCGGAGCGGACGACTACCTGATCAAACCGTTCTCCGCCGACCATCTGGCCGCGCGGATCTCCGCCGTGCTGCGCCGGGCCACGCCCCGTGAGCACGCCGCCGAGCTGATCGAGGTCGGCGGGCTCCGCCTGGACCTCGGCGCCCGCGACGCGAGCTTCGACGGCACCCCGCTGCGGCTGTCCAAGCGCGAGTTCGACCTGCTGGCGTACCTGGCGGCCCGGCCCGGTCGGGTGGTGGGGCGGCGCGAGCTGCTCACCGAGGTCTGGCACACGCCGTACGGCGGGGACGACCAGACCATCGACGTACACGTGTCGTGGCTGCGCCGGAAGCTGGGGGAGTCGGCTGCCCAGCCGAAGTACCTGCACACGGTGCGCGGCGTGGGCGTGAAGCTGGTGGCTCCGGAGTAGCCGCTAGCGGCGGAAGGCCAGGGTGATCCGGGTGCCGCCCAGCGGGCTCGGGCCCACGGTCAGCGCCCCGCCCGTCGACTCGGCCACCCGGCGGGCGATGTCCAGGCCCAGCCCGGTCGACTCCCCGCCGCTCACCCCGCGCAGCATCGCCTCGTCGGGGGTGCCGATCCCCGGGCCGGCGTCGTCCACCACGAGGCGGACCCGGTCCTCCCCGGCGAGCACGGACACCTGGTAGGCCGTGCCCGGCGGCGTGTGCTGGAAGACGTTGCCGAGGACCGTGTCCAGGGCCGAGGCGGCGTCCGCCCGGCCCACGGCCACCGGGACCTGTCCGGTGAGGCCCTTGCCCCGCCAGGCGCGGTGCTGGTCGGCGGCGAGCACCGCCCAGTACTTCGTCCGGTCGGCGGCCACCGCGGCGATGTCGCACCGGGCCGGCTCCACGTCGTGCAGGGGCTCGCGGGCCTCCTCGATGATCGAGGACAGCTCGTGCTCGGTCTGCCGGGCGGCGTCGAGCACCCGGTCTCGTTCGAGGCCGGGGGGCAGCGCCTCGGCGTTCAGCCGCAGGGCCGTCAGCGGGGTGCGCAGCCGGTGCGACAGGTCGGCGAGCAGCTCGCGCTCGTTGGCGAGCAGGATCCGCAGCCGCTCGGCCATCTCGTTGAACGCCGCCCCGGCGGTGGCGATCTCCGGCGGCCCGCCCGGGACCACCCGGACATGGGTGTCGCCGGCCCCGAGCCTGCGGGCGGCGAACGCCAGCTCCTCGCTGGCCCGGACAGCGCCCCGGGCCATCCAGGACGCCACGAAGCACGCGATCACGAGCAGGACGAGGCCGAGGAGGGCCGGCAGGCCCCAGGCCGTGCGCATCTCGTGGGTGAGGGTGGCCGAGGGCACGTACCCCTCGATGACGACGCCGTCCGCGGCGGTCAGATACGACGTGCCCTTCGGGGTGGACACCGTGATCGCGCCGTGGTTGACCCGGGCCCGGAGGAAGTCCTCCTCGGAGGCGTGCCGGCCACCGCCGATCGTGGTGCCGTTCGGCAGGGTCAGGCCGAGCCGGGACTGGCGTTCGGCGGGCACCGCGGCGAGCGCCTTGCGGAGTTCCGCAGGATCTGTCGTGGTCTGGGCGTACTGTGCCAGGGCGTCGGCATCCCGCTCGGCCTGGAACAGCACCTGGGTGCGGGTCGAGTGGTACGCGACGGCCGCGAGCGGCACAGCCCAGGCGAGGGTGACGAGAGCCCCCACCGCTAGAGCCACCAGCACGAACCTGCGTCTCATTCTGGCAAGGTACGCTGGCGCGCCGACATAACCAATCGGCCGACTCGATCTTTGTCGGGCGGAGGCATTGGGGTGACACTATCCCAAGGGCCAGGAACGGTCGACAGGTTCGATGTCCGGCGGTCGGCCGGCGAATCGGACTCATCCGGCAGCCGTGCCGTTCGGTCCGCTGGATCGTTGTGGGTTGGTCGGTGACGCCTCCTCGGGGACACCTCCGGGGCGGCGGCCAGGCACGTGGTGTTTACAGTTTCGTGGTTCTTTCTTAGTGGCGTGACGGTGGCCGGGCAGTGCCAACCGAGCGACTCTTGAGGGCACGAACCGGGGACGCGCCGTAATCGGCGGCGTCGCTGGACAAAATGGCTTCCGAGCCCGCTAATAGAGCACACCTCTCACGTCGTGTGCCGTGAGGCGTCATGTCGTCGCATCAGGTCGGTCCGCAGGAGGGGGCGGTGAACGCAGTGCTCATTCAGAACATGCTGTCCGAGAAAGAAGCTACGGCCTATGTGGCCAGCGCGGGGTTCCGCGCCGGTTCTGTGGGTTCCGTCGGCACCGAGCTGGAATGGGTGGTACGCGACCCCGCGGCCCCGCTGTCCCGGCCGATGCCCGACCGGCTGCGTGAGGCGGTGCGCGACCTGCCCGATCCGTTGCCCGGTGGGGGCAGGATCACGATCGAGCCGGGCGGCCAGTTGGAGCTCAGCTCCGGGGTCGGGGCCTCGCTCGGCGAGTGCGTCGCCGACACCCGCGCGGACATGGCGTTGCTCACCGCCGCCGTGGAGACCGCCGGGCTGCGCCTCGAGGGCGGCGGGCTGGACATGCTGCGGCCGGCGTTCCGGGTGCTGGACACTCCCCGGTACGAGGCCCTGGAGCGGTTCAACGACCGCTCGGGCCCCGAGGGCAGGGTCGTGGCGTGCAACTCCGCCTCGGTGCAGGTGTGCCTGGACTCCGGAGACGACTCCGACGGCTGGCTCGGCTACCAGCGGCGCTGGTGGCTCGCCGACGCGATGGGCCCGCTGCTGCTGGCCATCTTCGCCAACTCGCCCGGTACGGCCGGCGGGCACCGGTGGCGCTCCACCCGCCAGGTGCTCCGGTTCGCGATGGACCCCAGCCGGACCCGCGCGCCCCGGATGACCGACGACCCCCGCAAGGAGTGGGCCCGTTACGCGCTCGCCGCGAAGGTGTCGGTCGTCGCGTCCGAGGACGGCCAGGACTGGACGGCCCCCGAGGGGCTGACGATGCGCGACTGGCTGCGGGGCGGCGGGCCGCGCCCGGTCACGTACATCGACCTGGAGATGCACCTGGGCACCCTGGTGCCGCCGGTCCGGCCGCGCGGCTACCTGGAGTTCCGCATGATCGACCAGCAGGACGGCGAGAACTGGGTGGTCCCGGTCGCGCTCGTCACCGGCCTGATGGACGACCCGGTGACCGCCGAGCGGGCCGCGGCCGTCGTCGCGCCGCTGCGGTCGCTGCGCCGGCACCACGACTGGGTGACGGCGGCCCGGCGCGGCCTGCGCGAGCCCGGCCTGGCCGAGGCGGCCACCGCCTGCTTCTCGCTCGCCCTGGAGGGCCTGGAGCGCCTCGGTGCGCCCGGCGACATCATGGCGGCGGTGGCCGAGTTCGCCGAGCGGTACCCGGTGCGCGGGCGCTGCCCGGCCGACGACGTGGCGGCGCGGCGGGTGCGCTCGGCGGTCGCCGCGTAATACTGACGGGCATGACGTCCAACCGGCAGGAACGCAGCGAGCGGACCCGCGAACGGCTCCTCGACGCCACCGTCGAGAGCCTGATCGAGATCGGGTACGCCCGCACGTCCATGCAGGAGGTGTGCACCCGCGCGGAGCTGTCGCGCGGGGCACAGCTCCACCACTTCCCGACGAAGGCCGGCCTGATGGCCGCCGCCATCGCGCACCTGACCCGCAAGCAGACGGAACGGGTGCTCGCCGTCGGCGAGAACCTGCCCGAAGGGCCGGGGCGGATGGCGGCCCTGATCGACCTGATGTGGGAGGGCTTCTCCGGCCCCCTGGCGAAGGCGTCGATCGAGCTGTGGGTGGCGTGCGCCAACGACCCGGAGCTGCGGGCCGTGATGCTGCCCGTGGACCGGACGCTGGCGCACGCGACCCTGGAGCTGTGCCGGAAGTACTCGGGCGGGGCCGACCCGAAGGTGGTCGAGACGATCGGGTGGCTGACGATCGACCTGCACCGGGGGATCGCGGTGGACGAGCTGCTCGGCGGGGATCCGAAGCGGCGGGCGCACCTGTTGGAGACGTGGAAGCTGATGGCGGTGGCGGCGCTCGACGCCTGACGGGGGCACCGCGGCCGGGGCGGACCCCGCCGGGTGCTCCGGACGACCGCCGCTGCCGGGTCGGGCCCCACTCGTAACCGTCAGGTCTGGGTTATCGCGCCCTTGGTGAGCAGCCCCTCGATGTCGGGGACGCCCCACTCCGTCAGGGCCTCGACCGTGTGCTCGCCGGGGCGGGCCGGGCGGAGCCCCAGCGCGCCTGGCGTGCGGGAGAACCGGGGCGCCGGGGCCGGCTGGAGCACCCCGTCGTGCTCCACGAACGTGCCCCGGCCCGCCAGGTGCGGATGCTCCGGGGCCTCCAGGAACGTGAGCACCGGGCCCACGCACCCGTCGGTGTCGGCGAACACCGCCGCCCACTCGTCGCGGGTCCTGGTCGCGAACCGGGCGGCGATCGCCGCGCGCAACGCCGGCCACTCCGCGGGGTCGTGGCGGTCCGGCGGGTCCTGCAACCCGAGCCGGGCGACGAACGCCGCGTAGAACTGGGGTTCGAGGGCGCCCACGGCCACGTGGCCGCCGTCGGAGCACGCGTAGACGTCGTAGAACGGCGCGCCCGTGTCGATGAGGTTGGCACCCCGCTCGTCCTGCCAGAAGCCGCCGTGCAGCAGGCCGTACACCATCGTGGTCAGCAGGGCCGAGCCGTCGACGATCGCGGCGTCGACCACCTGGCCGCGCCCGGAGCGGCCCGCCTCGAACAGGGCGGCCAGGACGCCGACGGCGAGGAACATCGCCCCGCCGCCGAAGTCGCCGAGCAGGTTGATCGGCACCTGGGGCGGCCCGCCGGCCCGGCCGATCCCGGACAGCGCCCCGGTCAGGCCCAGGTAGGTGATGTCGTGCCCGGCGGTGTGCGCGAGCGGCCCGTCCTGGCCCCAGCCGGTCATCCGGCCGTAGACGAGCCGGGGGTTGGCGGCCAGGCACGCGTCGGGGCCGACGCCGAGCCGTTCGGCGACGCCCGGCCGGAAGCCCTCCAGGAGCACGTCGGCCTTCGCGGCCAGGCCCAGGACCAGGGCGGCCCCGTCGGGGTGTTTGAGGTCCACGGCCACGGACCGCCGGCCCCGGTTGAGCAGGTCGTGCTCGGGCTCGCCGAGGCGGAGGCCGCCCTCGGGCCGCTCCAGGCGGAGCACCTCCGCGCCGAGGTCGGCGAGCAGCATCGCGGCGAACGGCGCGGGGCCGATCCCGGCGAGTTCGACGACCTTCAATCCGGCGAGGGGTCCTGGCATGTCTTCCTCCGTGGCTCGGCCTGTGCTAGAAAACACATGCAGTCTAGACTGTTTGCAAATCGATGAGGAGACCGTGGATGGAACCGGAAGAGGCCCACGCCGGGCCGCGGATCGTGGTCGAGGCGCTCTGTGTCTGACCTCGACCAGCTGCGGGACCTCGCCCGGGAGTTCTTCGCCCGGGAGTCGACCCCGCACCAGAAACGGTTCGCCGAGCAGGGGCACGTCGACCGCGACCTGTGGCGCAGGGCCGGCGCGGCCGGGCTGCTGTGCCTGAGCGTCCCGGAGGCCTACGGCGGCGGGGGCGGCACGTTCGCCCACGAGGCCGTGGTCCTCGAGGAGCAGGCCCGGGCCATGGACTCCAGCTTCGGCAACGCGGTGCACAGCGGGATCGTGGCGCACTACCTACTGGCGTACGGCACCGAGGAGCAGAAGCTGCGGTGGCTGCCGGGGCTGGCGTCCGGGGAGCTGGTCGGCGCGATCGCGATGACGGAACCGGGCACGGGCTCGGACCTCCAAGCCGTGGCGACCAGGGCCGTTCGGGACGGGGATGAGTACGTCCTCGACGGCTCGAAGATGTTCATCACCAACGGGTACCTGTGCGACCTGGTCATCGTCGTGGCCCAGTGCGAGGGCGGCCTGTCGCTGCTGGTGGTCGAGTCGCCCGGCACGTGCACCGAGGGCGCGCCGCTGCCGGGGTTCACCCGGGGCCAGCCGCTGCGCAAGATCGGGATGCACGGCCAGGACACCTGCGAGCTGGCCTTCTCCGCCGTCCGGGTGCCGGTCGGGCACCTCCTCGGCGACGAGGGCGACGGCATGGCCCAGCTGATGACCCAGCTGCCCCAGGAACGCCTGATCATCGCGGTGAGCGCCGTGGCCGTCATCGAGGCGGTGCTCGCCGTCACCATCGACTACACGAAGGGGCGCGACGCGTTCGGCCGGAAGATCTTCACGTTCCAGAACACCCGGTTCACCCTGGCCGAGTGCGCCACGGCCGCCCGGATCGCCCGGGTGTTCGTCGACGACTGCGTCCGGGCGCACCTGGCCGGCGAGCTGGACCTGCAGACGGCGGCGATGGCGAAATACTGGACCACGGAGCAGCAGTGCACGATCGTCGACGCGTGTCTCCAGCTGTTCGGCGGCTACGGCTACATGGCCGAGTACCCGATCTCCCAGGCTTATGTTGATTCCAGGGTGCAGAAGATCTACGGCGGGACGAACGAGATCATGAAAGAACTCATAGCGAGGTTTCTGTGATGACCGAGGCATTCATCTACGACGCGCTGCGCACCCCGCGCGGCCGGGGCAAGAAGTCCGGCTCCCTGCACGAGGTCAAGCCGGTGACCCTCGCGGTCGGCCTGCTCCAGGCGGCCCTGGAACGCAACCCGGGGCTCGACCCGGCCCGGATCGACGACGTCATCATGGGCATCGTCTCCCCGCTCGGCGACCAGGGCAGCGTGCTGCCGAAGATCGCGGCGCTGGCCGCCGGGCTGCCGGTGACCGTCGGCGGCACCCAGCTCAACCGGTTCTGCGCCTCGGGCCTGGAGGCCGTCAACATCGCGGCCCAGAAGGTCCGCTCCGGCTGGGACGAGCTGATCCTCGCCGGGGGCGTCGAGTCGATGTCGCGGGTGCCGATCGGCGCGGACGGCGGCGCCTGGTACGCGGACCCGGAGACCAGCCACCAGGTGGGATTCGTCCCCCAAGGGGTGGGCGCGGACCTGATCGCGACCATGGAGAGGTTCTCCCGCACCGACGTGGACACCTTCGCCCTGGAGTCCCAGCGCAAAGCCGCTCTCGCCCGCTCCGAAGGTCGTTTCGACCGCTCACTGGTCCCGGTGCTCGACCGCAACGGGCTCACCATCCTCGACCACGACGAGTTCATCAAGCCGCAGAGCACCCTGGAGGGCCTCGGCAACCTGCCGGCATCGTTCGAGGTGATGGGCCAGGCCGGCGGCTTCGACGCGGTGGCCCTGCAGCGGTACCCGCACGTGGAGCGGATCAACCACGTGCACGGCCCCGGCAACTCCTCCGGCATCGTCGACGGCGCTGCCCTCGTCCTCGTCGGCAGCGCCCGCGCCGGCCAGGAACTGGGCCTGACCCCGCGCGCCCGGGTGGTGTCCGTGGCGGTCAGCGGAGCCGACCCGGTCATCATGCTCACCGGCCCGATCCCCGCCATCGAGAAGGCCCTCGCCAAGGCGGACATGACGATCGACCAGATCGACCTGGTGGAGATCAACGAGGCGTTCGCCGCGGTACCCATGAAGGTGATCCGGGATCTGAAACTCGACCCCGACAAGGTCAACGTCAACGGCGGGGCGATCGCGCTCGGCCACCCGCTGGGCGCGACCGGCGCGATGCTCGTCGGCACGGTCCTGGACGAGTTGGAACGGCGCGGCCAGCGCTTCGGACTGATCACCCTCTGTGTCGGCGGCGGCATGGGCGTCGCGACGATTATCGAACGGATCTGACGGATGACCTTCTTCCACTACGACCGCGACTCCGACGGCATCGTCACCCTGGCCCTGGACGACGCCGGCCCGGTGCCCACGATGGACGCCGAGTTCCGCGCGTCGCTTCGCGGTTCCCTCGACCGGCTCGTCGCCGAGGAGGACCTGCGCGGCGTCATCGTCACCTCCCGCAAGAAGGCGTTCCTCGCCGGGGCCGAGCTGACCGAGTTCCTCGGCGGCGGCACCGCGCAGACGCTGTTCGACATGCTCACCGAGGTCAAGGCCGACCTGCGCCGGTTGGAGACCCTGGGTAAACCCGTCGTCGCGGCCGTCAACGGCACGGCGCTCGGCGGCGGCCTGGAGCTGGCCCTGGCGTGCCACCACCGGATCGCCTCGGACGACCCGCGCGCCGAGTACGGGCTGCCCGAGGTCATGCTCGGTCTGCTCCCCGGGGCCGGCGGGGTGACCAGGACGGTCCGGATGCTCGGGCTCGCCGACGCGCTCATGCAGGTGCTGCTGCGTGGCCAGCGGCACCGGCCGGAAGCGGCCCTGGAGGCCGGGATCATCGACGAACTGGCCCCGGCCGCTCTGGTGACCCAGAAAGCCCGGGAGTGGATCCTGTCCGACCCGGAGCCCTCCCAGCCCTGGGACCGGCCCGGCTACCGGATGCCCGGCGGCACCCCGGCCGACCCGAAGCTCGCCGCGACCCTGCCGGCCTTCGCGGCGACGCTGAGCCGCGAACTCAAGGGGGCCGACTATCCCGCGCCCCGGGCGATCCTCGCCGCCGCCGTCGAGGGCGCGCAGGTCGACGTCGACACCGCGCTGCGGATCGAGAGCCGGTACCTGGTCAGCGTCGCCACCGGTCAGATCGCCCGGAACATGATCGGCGCGTTCTTCTTCGACCTGCGGGCGATCAACAGCGGGGCCTCGCGTCCGGCGGGCCCGCCGCGCTGGAAGGCCACGAAGGCCGCCGTCCTCGGGGCCGGGATGATGGGCGCGGGCATCGCGTTCTCGTGTGCCAAGGCCGGGATGGAGGTCGTCCTCAAGGACGTGACCCTGGAGGCGGCCACCCGGGGGAGGGACGCGGTGGCGAAGATGGCCCGGCGGACCCCGGAGATCCTCGACCGGGTCCTGGCGACCGATTCCCTGGACGACCTCGCAGGCTGCGACCTGGTCATCGAGGCAGTTTTCGAGGACGCGGCGCTCAAGCAGCGGCTGTTCGCGGAGCTGGAGCCGATCGTCGCGCCCGGCGCGCTGCTCGCCTCCAACACGTCCTCGCTGCCGATCACGGAACTCGCCACGGCCGTGCGGGCGAGTGAGAACTTCGTCGGCCTGCACTTCTTCTCGCCCGTGAACAAGATGCAGACCGTGGAGATCATCCGGGCGGAGAAGACCAGCGACGAGGCCCTGGCCCGCGCCTACGACGTGGTACTCCAGATCAGGAAGACCCCGATCGTCGTCAACGACCGGCGCGGCTTCTTCACCAGCCGGGTGTTCGGGGCCTACGTGCTCGAAGGGCTCGCGCTGCTCGGCGAGGGCGTACCGGCCGCGACGATCGAGCAGGCCGCCCAGCAGGCCGGGTACCCGGTCGGGCCCCTCGCCGTGCTCGACGAGGTGACGCTGAGCCTGCCGTACAAGCTGCGGCAGGAGACCCTGAAGGCCGCCGAGCGGGACGGGTTCGACTACCCGCACCACCCGGGCGAGGCGGTCCTGACCCGGATGGTCGAGGAGTTCGGCCGGAAGGGCCGCTCGACGGGCGGCGGGTTCTACGACTACCCCGAGGACGAGACGAAGACGCTGTGGCCGGGGCTGTCGGCGTTCACCGGCCCGGGCTGCGACTTCGCGGAGATCGCGGACCGGCTGCTGTACGCGCAGACGATCGAGACGATCCGGTGCGTCGAGGAGGGGGTGGTGGCCGCGGGGCCGGACGTCAACGTGGGGGCGATCCTGTCGATCGGCTTCCCGCCGTGGACGGGCGGGCCGCTGCGGTTCCGCGACCAGACGCCGGAGTTCGCGGCCCGCGCGGCGGAGCTGGCGGAACGGCACGGGGCGCGGTTCGCGCTCTGACGGCGCGGGGGCGGCGACTTCACCGAAGTCGCCGCCCCCGCACTGACGGCCCGGGCCGCAGCGTGGCTAGCGCAGCACCCCCGCCCGCTGCACCGCGACCTTCGCCAGCTGCCGGGTCACCTGCTCGTGCCCGCTCCCGGACTCCCAGCCGAGATCGGCGACGATCACGACCACGTCCCCGATCCGGACCACCACGGCGTAGGTCCGCTGCTCCACGGCCGGCATGGAGGGAATCGGTCGCACCTGCCGCGTGTTGCTCAGCACCACCGACTCGTCGCCCAGCCCGGCCGACCCCAGGTTCCGCCACGCGCCGGACGTCGAGGCGGCGTCACCCGGGCAGCGTCCCACCTGGTCGCGCACCTCGGCCATGAACGCGACGGACCCGCCCTGCGCGTGGACCAGCACGCGTTCCTGCACCGAGGTCACGGTGCCCTGCCCCTGGCGTTCCAGGGCGTCGGGCAGTGAGGCGTGCCCCGAGTCCCGCCGGGCCCGCGCCACCTGCGCGCTGCTGGGGAGTCCGCCGGCGCACATGGCGAGGTCCATCGCCCCGTACTCGTCGATGGGTTTGGGGTCGATCCCCGCCGCCGCCGAGCCCAGCTTCAGGTCGGCCACCCGCAGCATCGCGGCGTCCGGGATCCACGACGTGTCCACCGAAGGCGTGGGACTCGCAGTCGGAGTCGGAGTCGGGCTCGCACTCGGTGACGGGGCGACCGAGGTCCCCGGTGGCGTCGGCACCTGGGCGTTCCCGCCGGAGAACGACGTCACCCCGAACGCCACCCCGCCGACCAGCGCGAGCACGGCGACCCCCGCCGCGATCGCCGTCCGCCGGGTCCGTCGCGTTCCCCGCCGGCGGATCGCCGCGGCCCCGGGCATCAGTACCGACTCGGTGTCGTGGGCGAGGCCACCGAGGGCATCAGTCAGGTTCTCAGACATTTTCGGTCGCTTCCCATGAGTCGGTGAGCAGGACGGCGAGTGCCGATCGGCCCCGCGACAACCGGGCCTTCACCGTGCCGGCCGGCGAGGACGTGGCCAGCGCGATCTCGGCGACGGACTGCCCGCACAGGTGGTGCAGCACCACGGCCTCGCGCTGGGCCGGCGGGATCTGGGCCAGCGCTGCCATGATGGCCACGTTGTCGGGCGAGGGCCCGGCGCTCACGTCCGGCTGGGCGAGCCGGACCCGGGCGACGAGCCACCGTCTGGCCGCCCGCCAGTTCCCGGCGGCCAGCCGCCAGCCGACGGTGCGGACCCACGCCTCGGGGTCGTCATAGCCGGCGAGCCGGCCCCAGCGCTGCCAGGCCCGCGCGTACGCCTCCTGGGTCACGTCCTGGGCGGTGCTCAGGTCGCCGCACACGGCGTACAGATAGGTCAGGACCCGTCGGTGCGTGTCCCGGTAGAACTGGTCGAAGCTTTCCGTTCCGCTCATGCGCGCCGTCCTGTTGTCGGTCTACGCAGTCATACACACGGCACGCCCCGCCCGGTTGCACAGACTCAGACCAACCCATCATCTGGGTCGGGGCACGCCGACGCCCCCGGCCGATCGGCCGACGGGGCGGGGTCAGGCTTCTCCGTAGCCGTCTGAGGTTTTCAGGCGAGGAAGGCTTCGAGCTCCGTCGCCAGGTGCACCGGGGTCTCGTGCATCGGGTAGTGGCCGGCGTTGGGCACCACGCACAGCTCGGCGTTCGGGTAGTGCGCGAGGAACGTGGCCTCCATCAGAGCCGGGGCGACCGCCGGGTCGTGCTCGCCGACGATCACCTTGACGGGTACCGGACTCCCGATGATCTCCGCCTCGAAGTCCGCCCGCCCCCACTCGGCGAGGTACGCCGCGAACGCGTCCCGCGACGAACTCGCCACCGAGTGGGCGACCATCGCGTCCAGCCAGGTGCCGGTGTTGCGGTTGCCGGTGGTGAAGTCGATGATGATCCGCCGGTTGTCGGGGGAGTCGGCCGCGCCGGAGAACAGCGCCCAGCCGGCCTCGTCGAACGGGAAGCCCGAGGCGGGGATCGGCGCGACGCCGACCAGCTTGCGGACCCGGTCGGGGGCGTCGGCGAGGATCCGCTGCGCCGCCGCGCCGCCCATCGAGTGCCCGATCAGGGAGAACGTGTCCCAGTCGAGGTCGTCGGCGAGGGCGAGCACGTCGGCGGAGATCTCCGCGAGGGTGTAGTCGCCGGTCTCGTCGCGGCGGGCGCCGTAGCCCCGGTAGTCGGGGAAGGCGTAGCTGAACGCCGTCCCGTCGAGGTAGCGGGGGAGCGAACCCCACTCGTCGCCGCTGCCGAACCAGCCGTGCAGCGCGATGACCTTGTGCTCGCCGGAGCCGTGCAGCGTGACCATGGGCCGCATTCTATCCGTTGAGGACGGCCCGTAGGCCGGTGAGAACGACACGCAGACCCGTCTCGAACGCCGCGTCGGTGTCCTTGTCGAACACCTCCGGCAACGCGCCGGCGATGAGGGGCCCTCCGCCGGGCCGTCAGGCCGTGGGCGTCGCCCGCGACGGCACCCGGATCCGGTCCAGGTCCCGGGCGATGTGCAGTTCCCCGGAGAACTCCCGGCGCGCCTCCTCCTCGAACAACCCCAACTCGGTGTACCGCTGGGAGAAGTGCGTCAGCACCAGCGTCCGCACACCGCTCTCCGCGGCGACCCGCGCGGCCTGCCGGGCCGTCAGATGCCCGGCCTCGTGCGCCAGCCCAGCCTCGTCGTCCAGGAACGTCGACTCGATCACGAGCATGTCGGCTCCCTCGGCGAGGGCGTACACCCCGTCGCACAGCCGGGTGTCCATCACGAACGCGAACCGCTGGCCGCGCCGCACCTCGCTGACCTCGGCCAGCAGCGGGCCGCCGTCCCGGATCAGGGCGGCCACCGCCGGCCCGGCGATGCCCTTCGCCGCCAGTTTCTCCGGGAGCATCCGTACCCCGTCGGGCTCGACGAGACGGTAGCCGAACGCCTCCACCGGATGGTCCAGCCGGACCGCCGACAGGCCGCCGCCGAGCGGGCCGTCGGCGTGCACCGGCGCCTCGACGAGGGTCGCGCGCTCGTGGAAGGCCGACGCGTACCGCAGGCGGTGGAAGTACTCCGCGCCCGATGCCGGGTAGTGCGCGGTCACCGGGTGGCGCACCTGGTCGAGGGACAGCCGCTGCACGATGCCGGGGACGCCGAGGCAGTGGTCGCCGTGCAGGTGGGTGACGCACAGCCGGGTGATGTCGCTGGCGGCCACCCCGGCGTACTGCATCTGCCGCTGGGTGCCCTCGCCCGGGTCGAACAGCAGGCCCTGGTCGTCCCAGCGGAGCAGGTACCCGTTGTGGTTGCGGGTCCGGGTCGGCGCCTGGGAACCGGTGCCCAGCACGATCAGTTCACGCATGGCCGTACCTCACCCGGGTGGGCCACCCGGGCACATCGTCGGGCCGGACAGTGATCACGGACATCCGCCGAGCCTACGACCCGACACGTTCACCCGCTCCCCGGAGCCCCGACCAGCGCCCGCAGTCCCCAGCCAGCCGTCACCCCGATCCGACCACGTCCTCCCCGGACGACTCCTCCCCCCGGCCGACCGCCACCTGCACCGGCAGGAAACCCCACCCCCACGCCACAGCCCGCTCCGCCAACGGCCGATCGCCCCGTGGCACCACGTCGACCCGGCCCACCCCGCGCCCGGCGAGCGCCTCCACCAACTCGTCGCGCACGGCGCCCACGAACCCCCGGTCGGGCCCGTCGTACCGGTCGAGGCGGTGCACGATCCTGGCCAGCGACCGCAGCTCCTCCAGCCGGGCGAGTACGTCGGCGGGGGCGGTCACCGCACCCCCAGGTGGGCGAGCGCCGCCCGGCTGGCGGCGAGCCGGTCGCCGTCGAGGTTGGCCGGCCGGTCGAGGGCGACGGCGCCGAGGGACCGGCCGTGGGTGGCGTCGATGGTCTCGACGTGCGCCACGCCGTCGGCGTCGTAGGACATCACCACCCGGATCGGGGCCTCGTCGGGCAGGCCCGGCGGCAGGTCCAGGACGCTGCGGTGCAGGACGGCGACGTGGTCGGGATCGGAGTCCTCGCCTTCGGTGACCGAGGCGTGCAGGCGGCTCTGTCGCGGTTGGACCGTCACGAAGGTCTCCTCGTACCGGCACGGGACCGGGCTGTTCCGGGGAATGATGACGAAGTTGGTGAGCTGGCCGGTGTCGGCGTCCAGGGCGATGGTGCCCAGCGCCTGGGAGGTGACGTCGGAGACCGTCACGGCCGGGTGCTGTTCGGTGAGCGCCGCGGCGATCACCGCCGCGCCGAGCGCCACGGCCTCGTCGGGGTGCACGCCCGGCTCCGGGACCCGGTGGGTGAGGCGGCCCATCAGCTCGCGGACCATGGGCATCCGGGTGCAGCCGCCGACGAGGAGCACCCGGTCGATGTCGCGCCAGGACAGCTGGGCCTCGTCCATGACGGACTCCACGAGCAGTTCCGTGCGGTACAGCAGCCCGGCGGCCAGGTCCTCGAACTCGGTCCGGGTCACCTGGAACGCGTACGTCCGGCCCCGGGCCACGAGGCGGACCGGCGCGACCTCCTCGGTGGACAACTGGTGCTTCGCGGCCTCGCAGCGCTCGCGGAGTTCGGCGGACAGGACCGGGTCCGCCGTGACGTCGGGGCCGCCCTGCTCGTGGATCCTGGTGGCCAGGTACCCGATCAGGAGGTTGTCGAAGTCGTAGCCGCCGAGGTTGCGGTCCCCGTCGGTGGCCAGCACCTCGTAGTCGCCGTCGACCACGCGCAGCACCGTCGCGTCGAACGTGCCGCCGCCGAGGTCGTAGACGAAGTAGTGCCCGTCGGCGCCGGACCGCAGCCCGTAGCCGACGGCGGCGGCCGTGGGCTCGTTGACCAGGCGGTGCACGGTGAGCCCGGCGAGTCGGCCGGCGTCGCGGGTGGCGGTGCGCCGGGCGTCGTCGAAGTACGCGGGGACCGTGATCACCACGTCGCGGACCGGTCGGCCGAGCGCTGCCCCGGCGTCCTCGGCCAGTCGGCGCAGCAGCAACGCCGACACCTCCTCCGCCCGGTACTCCCGGCCGTCCGCCCCGACGTGCACCGGCGCGGCCTCGCCGATCCGGCGCTTGACGAACCGCACGCAGTCGCCGGGCCGGCTGGTGGCGGACCGCCGGGCGAGGGTGCCGACGAGCACGGCGTCGGGGTTGTCGAACAGCACGACGGAGGGGGTGAGCCGCTCGCCGTCCCGGTTGACCAGGATCTCGGGCCGGCCGTCGCCAGTGACCACTGCCGCGGCCGAGTACGTCGTGCCGAGATCGATGCCGATCACCTCCATCAGGCGGCACCCCGCAGTCGGGCGAGTTCGCCGGTGGAGGTCACGACTTCGTCGCCCAATGGTGGCGGATATTCAGGAGAGGACAATGTTTTGTCATCGGGAAGTAAATATCGGGAGCCGTGGGGAACATTCAACTCAGCTTGTGCCAACCAATTTCCCCGTTTCGTCGAGCCTTCTTTCATGGTCGGACGTTTCGCCAGGTCAGCAGCGATCACGATGCGGGAGATGGCAATGATCTCGTCATGGTCGATCATGATTGGAGAGTCCAATGCTTGCGGCGCACGGATAACTGAGCCGGATCATATCCATGGATGTCGCGTGACGGGGGTCGGCCGAGTGGTCGACGTCAACCAATTCGCCATGACGAAGATGGAACGAGTCGGCCATTACGGCTCCGGCCCCGGGCGTGATAGGTGTCCACCCACTGTGGAGCCGCGCACACGCCTGGCCCGGGCACGGTGATCTTCACGCACCCCGGCGGGCGGGGGGCGTCAGGCCTGGCCCTGCGGGGTGATCAGCCCGCTCTCGTACGCGACGACCACCGCCTGGGCCCGGTCGCGCAGCCCCAGCTTGCCGAGGATCCGCCCGACGTGCGTCTTGATGGTCTGCTCGGCGATCACCAGCTCGGCGGCGATCTCCCCGTTGGACAGCCCCCGGGCGATCAGCACCAGCACCTCGGTCTCCCGGGCGGTCAGCGCGCCCAGCGCCGCCGGCGGCGGACCGCTCGGCCGGCGGGCGAACTCCGCGATCAGCCGGCCCGTCACCCGGGGCGCGAGCAGCCCGTCGCCGGCCGCGACCACCCGGACGGCGGCGATCAGCTCGGCGGCAGGGGCGTCCTTGAGGAGGAAGCCGCTGGCTCCGGCGCGCAGGGCCTCGTACACGTAGTCGTCCAGGTCGAACGTCGTGAGGATCAGCACCCGCACACGGTGCGTCTCCGGGTCGCCGGACCCGGCCCGACCGGCGGCCCGGCCACCGGCGCCGCCCCGGTCGGTCTGGTCCAGGATGATCCGGGTCGACTCGATGCCGTCCATCACCGGCATCCGCACGTCCATCAGCACCACGTCGGGGAGGGTCCGCTTCGCCACGGCCACCGCCGCCGCCCCGTTCTCCGCGTCGCCGACAACCTCGATGTCGGGCTGTGCCGCGAGCAGCGCCCCGAAGCCCTGCCGCACCATCGCCTGGTCGTCGACGATCATGACCCTAATCATCGGTACACGGTAGCCGGGCGCTCACCCGCCACCCCCCGTCGACTGTCGGACCCGCCGCCAGCTCGCCGCCGAGCATGCCGACCCGTTCGCGCATCCCGACCAGACCGTGCCCCGGTCCGGCGTGGGTCGTGGCGCCGTGCGGGGACGTTCCGTTGTGCACGTCGAGCACCAGTGCCCGCGCCTCCCTGCGCACCTCGACCCGCACCGCGGCACCCGGCGCGTGCCGGCTCGCGTTCGACAGGGCCTCCTGCACGATCCGGTACCCGGTGAGGCTCACCCCCGCCGGCAGCGCCGCGTCGCCGAGCACGGTCGCGTCGACCCGGATCCCGGCCGCCCGTGCCGTGTCCAGCAGCCCGGGCAGCGCGTCGAGGCCCGGCTGCGGGGCGCGTTCGGCGGCGGAGTCCTCGCTGCGCAGTACCCCCAGGAGTCTGCGCATCTCGTTCAGCGCCTCCCGGGCCGCGTCGCCCAGCTCGGCCAGCTCGGTGGTCGCTGCCTCCGGCAGATCGGGGATCCGGTACGGCGCCGTCTGCGCCCGCACCGTGATCATCGACAGGTGGTGCGCCACCACGTCGTGCAGTTCGCGGGCGATCCTGGTCCGCTCCTCCAGGACGGCGCGCCGGGCGTGCTCGACCTCCGTGCGGCCCTCCTCGACCTTCAGCCGGCGCTGGGCCTGCCGGCGGCGGCCGATCTGGTGTCCGAGCAGCAGGAGCACGAACACGGCCACCGAGGCGCCCGGCCCGTTCTGCGGCCGGACGTACACACCGATCGGGACGATCGTCAGCAGGGCTATCCAGCCGACCACGCCGGCCGTGTTGCGCAGGGCCACCACGAACAGCACGATCATCATGGCGATGATCTGCACCGGGGTCCACGGCCAGGGCTGGCCGCCGAGGTACGTCTTGGCCAGCCCGCCGAACACCATCCCGACCAGCCCGAGCCGCCACGCCCACAGCGGGCTCAGCGTCACGAGCACGAGCGGCAGCGCGCCGAGCACGGCCGCCACCGTGATCCGGAACTCGCCGCCGGCGGTGTCCGAGGCGAGGACGGCGTAGCTGGACCAGGCGCCCAGGACCGCCCCGATGACCGACAGTGTCAGGAGCGCCCCGCGGGACCGGTTGTTCGGCACCGGGCCCTCGTTGCCGGACCACACCGCGCGCAGCAGCGCCCGGCCGGCCTCCTGGAACAACTCCCTCATGGTGTCGCAGCCTACGGACCACCCGGGCCGCCCACATCCGTCCTGGAAGCTAGCCCCCAGGTATCACCCCGGTGGTCAGGCGGCCGCGCGCAGCCGGGGGATCCGCTCGTCCGGGAGCCGGATCAGGCCCTCGCGGATCGCCAGCACCGCCGCCTCGGTCCGCGAGCCGCACCCGAGCTTGGCGAGCAGGTGCTCGACGTGCTTGGCGGCGGTCTTCGGCGCGACGGTGAGCGCGACGGCGATCTGCGGGTTGGTGTAGCCGGCGACCATCAGGTGCAGCACGTCCAACTCCCGGGCCGTCAGCTCGTACGGCAGCCGGGCCGGGTTCTCGACCACGACCGCCCCGCCCGCCACCGGGTACATCCGGACCTGGTGCCAGCCGCCGTTGTCGTCGGGCCACCAGAACCGGGGCGGCAGGTACCCGCCGGCCAGGTGGTGCGCCACGTCGGCCACGAGTCCCTCGCCCCGGGCGAGCTGCGGCCCCATCTCGCAGCCGGGGACCGGCACCGCCCGGCCCTCCCGGCTCACGATCGCGGCGTTGTCGCCGGGTCCCAGCGTGGTCAGCGGGTCGGTGGCGGTGCGCATCACGTCGGCGACCCCGGCGAGCATCGTCTGCAGGGTCACCAGCGCCGGCACCGCGTCGTCGGACGGATGCTCCGTGCTGTCCGTGGACAGGTGCAGGCTGCCGGTGTAGCGGCCGGACCGGGTGTAGAGGCACACGGTCACGCCCTCGACGAAACCGTTGGGCGCGAAGGTCTCCACGGCCGAGCGGGTCTCGCGGTACGGCACCGCGCCGGGGAAGTCCCGCCACCGCATCGGCGTGGTGTCCTCGCCCCGCATCAGGCTGTACGCGGCGTCGTCGTCCACGAAGTGCGTGTCCAGGAAACGCAGCACCTGGTCGGAGTACCCGTCGTTGGCGAGGGTGTGGTGCTCGCCGGTCAGCGGGTCGTACCGGCTCAGGCACGCCGCCGCGTACGGAACGATCCGGTGGATCACGCGCAGGGCTTCGGCGGCGGCCTGCGCGGGGTCGGCTGTCCCACCCGTCACGCAGCCGATCTCGACCAGCGCGTCCTGCCACACGGGCGCCTCCCCCCTGTGCTGTGCGGCAAGAGTGCCCAGGTCAGGCCCCCGGTGTCAAGGACGTCGATCCGACGAAGTTCTTACAAGAAATGGGGAGGTTGACGTATTCACACCAGGCGTTGACATCGTTAGCGTCGATGTCCTACGGCGCCCCCGAGGGGGGTCTGAGGGCGGCGCCGGCGGGGAGGGGCCACGGGTAGCGCCAGGGGGTGGCGCGCCCGGCCCCGTCCCCGATGGCTAAGGGGGCCGAACATGACGATCGACATGGAATGGACGTTGCGGGCCAGTTGCCGGGGAAGCAACCCGGAGGCGCTGTACGTCGACGGGGCCGCCCAGCACGAGGCCAAGCGGATCTGCGAGCACTGCCCGGTCCGCTACCGCTGCCTCGCCGAGGCGCTCGACGCCGGGGACGAACACGGCGTATGGGGAGGAATGACCGACCGGGAGCGCCGCGCCCTGCGCAAACAGCACCCGAGGGTCACCAGCTGGCGCGAGCTGTTCGCCGAGGCGCTCGGCCCGAGGGCGCGGGTCTGGTCCCTGGCCGAGAAGAAGCCGGTCCACGTCTGACGCCACCGCGCCGGAAAGCCGACCGCGCCGCCTCGCGCACGGCGTTGCCCCGACTGGCCGTGAGGGACTAGTTTCGTGGGGTGATGTCGAGCGAGGTGGACGAACGGTACGAACACCTCCGGGCACTGCTCACCGGCGACGAGAGAGCCACCGGCCTGCGGTACCGCCACGAGACCCGCTTCCCCCGCCTCCTGAGCTACTGGGCGTACGAGGGCCGGGGCAGCAACGTGTCCTGGTGGTGCGTGTGGTGGGTGCTGCCCCGGCCGGGTCTGCTGCTCCGCCGGGCGGCGCTGGTCGGCTGGACCACCTCGGACCTGGGGGTCGACGAGGCGTCGGGCCGGCACCGGGTGGTCTACGACGACTGCGACGACTGGCTCTACACCGGACCGGCGGCCCGCCGGATCTACAAGCACGCCCTGGGCGGCGCCCAACTGCTCTACGTCGACACCTGGCCCAAACCACTCTGGCCGGACGTCGACGGCAATGTCAGCTGACACCACCGGCGACCGCCACCGGTGCGCCGGCCGGGAACGATCCGCGCCGGCGACCGGCGGCGACCCGCGCACCCGCCGGCCGCCCGGAACGCGCCCCGAACTCCGCGCGCCCCGGACAACCGCTGGAAACCGGAACAGGAACCACCGTAACCGGTGAAAAAAGGTTCTAGAACAGCCGGGGGGATTCGTCGCCCCGGGACCGCTTGAGCTCGAAGAAGCCCGGCGTGCCGGCGACCAGCAGCACGCCGTCCCACAGCCGCGCTGCGGCCTCCCCGCGCGGCACGGGCGTGACGACCGGCCCGAAGAACGCGATCGTCTCGCCGTCGGCCCCGGGCACATGGATCACGGGGGTACCGACGTCCTGGCCGACCAGGTCCATGCCGGCGTGGTGGCTGGCCCGCAGCTCCGCGTCGAACGCGTCGGAGTGCGCGGCCTCCGCGAGGTCCGCCGGCAGCCCGGCCTCGGCCAGCGCACCGAGGATGATCTCCTCCTGGGTGCCCTTGTCCGGGGTGTGGATCCGGTTGCCGAGGGCGGTGTAGAGGGGCAGCAGGACCTTGTTCCCGAACCGCTGCTCGGCCGCGACGCACACCCGCACCGGGCCCCAGGCTCTGGCGAGGAAGTCGGTGTAACTCTGCGGCAGGTCGCGGCCGGCGTTGAGCACGGACAGGCTCATGACGTGGAACCGGAAGTCGACGGGGCGGACCTGTTCGACCTCCAGCAACCAGCGGGAGGTGACCCACGCCCACGGGCAGGACGGGTCGAACCACATATCGGCGGTGACGCGCTCGGTACTCATGCTTCGCACTGTATCCACGGCGGGGATCTGTAACCTTGGTGTTATGCGCCACCAGGCAGGGTAGTCATCATGCGCGTACTGATAGCCGAGGACGAACCGACACTCGCCGAGCACATCGCCGACGGGCTGCGTGACGCCGGCATGGCTGTCGACGTCGCCCCCGACGGCGCCGACGCGCTGGCCAAGGTCGGCGTGAACGCGTACGACGTCCTCGTCCTCGACCGCGACCTGCCCGTCCTGCACGGCGACGACGTGTGCCGGGCGCTGGCCGGCCGGGCCGACGCGCCGCTGATCATCATGCTCACGGCGTTCGTGGAGCTGGCCGACCGGCTCGACGGGCTGGCGATGGGCGCGGACGACTACCTGGGCAAGCCGTTCGCGTTCGACGAGCTGGTGCTGCGGGTCCGGGCCCTGGGGCGGCGGGGCCGCAGCCAGTCGGCGCTGCTGCGCCGCGACTCGATCGAGATGGACACCCTGCGCCGGGCGGTGTGGCGGGACGGCCGGGTGATCAGGCTCACGGCCAAGGAGTTCGCCGTCCTGGAGGCGCTGATGGTCTCCGACGGCGCGGTGGTGAGCACCGAGGACCTGCTCGAGCGGGTCTGGGACGAGAACACCGACCCGTTCACGAATACTGTGCGGGTGACGATGAACCGGCTGCGCCGCAAGCTCGGTGACCCTGCGGTCATCGAGACCCTGGTCGGGGCCGGATACCGGCTGCCGTGAGCGGACGGCTCACGATCCGCTCGCGGCTCACCCTGCTCTACGGGACGGTGTTCCTGCTCGGTGGCCTGATGCTCATCGCGATCATGGTGTTCTCCGTCCGCTCGGACATCCTGAACCAGCCGACCACCGAGCAGCTGCACGACCAGGCCAGCACCCAGGCCGGCACGCCGGCGCCGCCGGACAACGCCGCCGTGGCCGCCGAGGAGCGGATCCGCCGGCAGTTGCGCGACGACGACCTCGAGCAGCTCGCGTTGAACTCCGTCGGCGTCCTCGGCGTCCTCGTCCTGCTGTCGGGCGGGGCCGGCTGGTGGATCGCCGGGCGGACCCTGAACCGGCTGCGCCAGGTCATCGACGCCGCCAAGCGGGCCGGGGAGAACACCCTGCACGAGCGCCTGGACCTGCCCGGACCCCGCGACGAGATCAAGGAGCTGGGCGACACGTTCGACGCGATGCTCGCCCGGCTGGACGCCTCCTTCGAGGGGCAGCGGCGGTTCGTGGCCAACGCGTCGCACGAGCTGCGTACCCCGCTGGCCGTGACCCGGACCGCCGTCGAGGTCACCCTGGCCAAGCAGTCGGCGTCCGAGGCCCAGCTGCGGGCGATGGGGGAGGACGTGCGCGCGGCGACCCTGCGCGCCGAGAGCCTGATCGACAGCCTGCTGACCCTGGCCCGCAGCGAGCAGGAGGTCCGGGGCGGCGAGCTGGACGACCTGGGGGACCTGGCTGCCGAGGCGGTGGACGCCGTGCGCCGCGAGGCGGCCCGGCACGCCGTGACGATCACGGCCGACCTGGGGTCGGTGCCGGTGCGCGGCGACGTGGCGCTGCTGTCGCGGGCCGTGGAGAACCTGGTGGAGAACGCCGTCCGGCACAACGTGCGCGGCGGCTCGGTCCGGGTCACCTCGGGGGCCGGCGGGTTGCGGGTCGTCAACGACGGAGCCGTGATCGAGCCGGAGCTGCTCGGGCAGCTGTTCGAGCCGTTCCATCGGGGCAGTCGCACCCGACTGGGGGGTGACGGGGTGGGCCTCGGGCTGTCCATCGTGCGGTCGGTCGCGCGGGCCCACGGCGGGTCGGTGGAGGCCGAGGCCCGGCCCGAGGGTGGTCTGGTGGTCACCCTGACCCTGCCGCCTGTGGAATGATCACCGCAGGACATCATGGGGTTACTCACGGGTAAAGATATTGATAAGGGCAGTTAACATAACACGTGATTTAAGTAAGTTTTATTTTAACCTTGGGTTCCCCTTGAGTCGTTGATCTCAATACTCCGCACTACCGCTACAGCGGTATCCCCACCCCTCCGGAGGATTGACAATGGTCCCCTTCGATCCAAAGCGCGCTGTCAAGGCGGGTGCCGGGCTCGCGCTCGTCGCCGGGCTGCTCGGCCTCCCGGCCGTCGCCGCCACCGCCTCGACCACCCAGACCGCCCCGCACGCCTCGCCGGCCCTGGCCGTCGCGGACGCCCAGGCCAGCCTGTCCTCGCACGGTGCGGCCCTGCGGGCCACCGGCTCCGACGCGTTCACCGCGACCGGCAGCAGCGTGGACGCCAACGGCAACCGGCACGTGCGCTTCAACCGCACCTTCAAGGGCCTGCCGGTCCTCGGCGGTGACGTGGTCGTGCACAGCGCCGCCAACGGACAGTTCTCCGACGCGAGCGTCGGCCTGCAGGCCCCGCTGAACGTGTCGACCAGCCCGAAGGTCACCGCGCAGCGGGCGGCCGAGCTGGCGGCCGGCGGCTTCGCAGGCAAGCCGGCGAGCTCATCCCCGGCCCTCGTCGTCGACGCCACCCAGGAGTCCGCGGCGCTGGCCTGGAAGGTCACGGTGCTCGGCACCGCGTCCGACAACACGCCGAACCGGCTCACCGTGCTCGTGGACGCGCAGACCGGTGCGATCCGCAACGCCGAGGACACCCTGCGCACGTTCATCGCGCGCGGCAAGACGAAGCCCGGGGCTGCCACCGCTGTCACCCCGGTCGCCACGTCCGGCAATGGCAAGGGCTACCAGGTCGGCGACGTCACCATCGGAGTGAACTCGATCTCCGGCGGTTACGAGATGAAGGACCCGAACCGGGGCAACGGCGAGACCCGCGACGCGCTGAACAAGGGCGACGCGAACGGCAACACCGACCCGACGGTCGCGTCCTCGGCGGCGTTCACGTCGACCACGACGACGTTCGGTGACAACACGTTGAACAACCGGGCCACGGTGGGCGTTGACGCGCACTTCGGTATCGCGGCGACGTGGGACTACTACAAGAACGTGATCGGCCGTAACGGCATCAAGAACGACGGCGTGGGCGTCATCTCCTACGTGCACTACTACGTCAACTACGGCAACGCCGGCTGGTCTGACACGTGCTCGTGCATGATCTACGGCGACGGTGACGTCGGTTCCAAGCCGTTCACGGAGCTGGACGTCGCCGGTCACGAGATGAGCCACGGTGTGGCCGCCGCGACCGCCGCGCTGGGTTACTCCGGTGACGTCGGTGGCATCAACGAGGCCAACAGCGACATCATGGGCACCGAGGTCGAGTTCAACGCGAACATCCCGGGCGACGTTCCGGACTACCTCATCGGCGAGAAGATCGACATCAACGCCAACGGCACGCCGCTGCGGTACATGGACAAGCCGTCCAAGGACGGCCGGGGCTCGGTGGACTGCTGGACGACCAGCACCAAGAACCTCGACCCGCACTACTCCTCCGGCGTGGGTAACCACTGGTACTTCCTGGCCAGCCAGGGCTCGGGCGCCTCGACCGTCAACGGCGTGTCGTACAACAGCCCGGTCTGCAACAGCGCCCCCGCGGTGACCGGTATCGGCCACACGACCGCTGCGAAGATCTGGTACCGGGCGCTGTCGACCTACATGACGTCGACCGAGACCTACCCGATGGCCCGTAAGGACACCATCAAGGCCGCCAACGACCTGTACGGCACCGGCAACGGCGCCGAGTGCGCCGGCGTCAAGGCCGCGTGGCTCGCCGTCGGTGTCGCCGTCCAGACCGGCGAGGCCGCCTGCGCCACCGGTGGCACGGGCACCAACACCGTCACCGTCACCAACCCGGGCGCCAAGACCGGCACCGTGGGCACCGCCGCCAGCCTGCAGATCAGCGCGACCGACTCCGCGTCGGGCGCCACGCTGACCTACTCGGCCACCGGCCTGCCGACCGGCCTGTCGATCGCCTCCACCACCGGTCTGATCTCCGGCACCCCGACCACGGCGGGCAGCTACAACGTCGTCGTCACGGTCAAGGACCAGACCAACGCCTCCGGCACCGCGTCCTTCACCTGGACGATCAACGGCACCGGTGGCGGCTGCACCGCCGCGCAGAAGGTCGCCAACGGCGGCTTCGAGTCCGGCGCCGCCTCGTGGACCGCGTCCTCCGGCGTGATCGACAACGGCACCTCGCAGCCGGCGCACGCGGGCTCCTACAAGGCCTGGCTGAACGGCTACGGCTCCTCGCACACCGACACCCTCACCCAGTCGGTGACGGTGCCGGCGGGCTGCTCGACGTACACGCTGAGCTTCTACGTGCACATCGACACCGCGGAGACCGGCACCACCGCGTACGACAAGCTGACCGTCAAGGTCGGCACCACCACCCTGGCCACCTACAGCAACGCCAACGCGGCGGCCGGGTACGTCCTGAAGAGCTTCAACCTGTCGGCCTTCGCCGGTCAGACCGTGACGCTCTCCTTCACCGGTGTTGAGGACTCGAGCCTCAAGACCAGCTTCGTGATCGACGACGTGGCGCTCAACGTCGCCTAGTCACCGCTCCACAGTGGCCCGCCCCGGTATCGGGGCGGGCCACTGCCGTTCATCTTGGATTCTCCCCGTGGTCGGGTGTCCGGACGCTACAGTCAGCCCCGGACCCGCCCATCCCACCCTTTGGGAGACCAAGTGATGAGATACCGGATAGCCGGCGCGCTGGCCGTGGGGCTCGGCCTCGCGGCGGTGGCCGTCGCCAGTCCCGTCCAGGCAGCGTCGCCGAACATCGTCCTCAGTGAGGTGTACGGCGGGGGCGGCAACACCGGCGCCCCCTACGCCAACGACTTCGTCGAGCTGTACAACCGCGGCACCAGCGCGGTCAGCGTCGCCGGCTGGAGCGTGCAGTACGCCTCAGCGTCCGGCACCACCTGGCTGACCACCGCGCTGACCGGCAGCGTCGCCCCCGGTGGCTACTACCTGGTGAAGCTCGCCGCCGGCACCAGCGGCGGCGCGGCCCTGCCCACCCCGGACGCCACCGGCACGACGAACATGTCGGCCACCTCCGGCAAGGTCGCCCTCGTGACCTCGACCAGCGCCCTGACCTGCGGGTCGAACTGCGCGACGGCGACCGGCGTCCGCGACTTCCTCGGCTACGGCTCGGCGAACGACTCCGAGACCTCCCCGGCCCCGGCCGGCAGCAACACCGTGTCGGTGAACCGGACCAACCCGGCCGCCGACGCCGACAACAACGCGACCGAGTTCGCGACGGCCGCGCCGAGCCCGAAGAACACCACCTCGGGCGGGGGCGACACCTGCGGGTACCCGTCGCCGCGGATCCGCGACATCCAGGGCGCCGCGCACATCTCCCCGAAGAACGGCCAGGCCGTGTCCGGGGTGCGGGGCGTCGTGACCGCGGTGGGCAGCAAGGGCTTCTGGTTCCAGGACCCGTGCCCGGACGCGAACCCGGCCACCTCCGAGGGCCTGTACGTGTTCACCAACGCCGCCGGTTCCGCCGTCGTCGGCCAGGACGTGGCCGTGGACGGCACGGTGAGCGAGTACCGGTCCGGGGGCGCGTCGAGCACCAATCTGACCGTCACCGAGATCGCCACCCCGACGGTGAGCGTGGTGGCCTCGGGCAAGCCGGTGCCGGCCGCGACCGTGATCGGCTCCGGTGGCCGGGTGCCGCCGGCCACCGTGATCGACGACGACGCGAACGGGGACGTGGAGACGTCCGGCACGTTCGACGCGACCACCGACGGGATCGACTTCTACGAGTCCATGGAGGGCATGCGGGTCCAGGTGACCGCGCCGAAGGCCGTCGGCCCGTCCAACAGCAACGGCGAGATCCCGGTGATCGGCGACACCGGCACGGTCCGCACCAACCGGGGCGGCATCATGATCCGGTCGGGTGACTTCAACCCCGAGCGGGTGATCCTCGACGACTACATCCTCGCCGGGTCCACCCCGACCGGGGTGAACGTGGGCGACACGTTCACCGGCCCCGCGGTCGGGATCATGGACTACTCGGCCGGCAACTACAAGCTGGACCTGACCGGCGCGCTGACCCGGGTGTCCGGAGGGCTCACCCCGGAGACCACGGCGGCGACCCCGGCCGGCCAGCTGTCGGTGGCCACGTTCAACGTGCAGAACCTGGCCCCGTCGGACCCGCAGTCCAAGTACGACGGACTGGCCAACGTGATCGTGAACAACCTGGCCAAGCCGGGCATCCTCGTGGTTGAGGAGGTCCAGGACAACGACGGCGCGACGAACAGCGCCGTGGTCGACGCCAGTCAGACCTGGGCGAAGCTGATCGCGGCGATCAGCACGGCCGGCGGCCCGACGTACGACTACCGGTCGATCAACCCGGTCGACGACCAGGACGGCGGCCAGCCGGGCGGCAACATCCGGGTCGGCTTCCTGTTCCGGACCGACATCGGGCTGTCCTTCGTGCCCGGCACGGCCGGCGACTCGACGACGGCCGTCGGGGTCGTCAACGTCGGAGGTGCCGACAAGGTTGGGCTGACCCTCAACCCGGGCCGGGTCGACCCGGGCAACGCGGCGTGGGCGGCGACCCGCAAGCCGCTGGTCGGGGAGTTCCGGTACGCCGGTGCCCCGCTGTTCGTGATCGCCAACCACTGGAGCTCCAAGGGCGGCGACGACCCGCTGTTCGGCCGCAACCAGCCGCCGGTGCACTCCAGCGAGGTGAAGCGTGGCCAGCAGGGCGACGTGGTGGCCGCGTTCGTGTCCCAGATCCTGGCCGTGGACTCCCAGGCCCGGATCGTGGTCGCCGGTGACCTCAACGACTTCGAGTTCTCCGTCGCCGTCGGCAAGCTGATCACGGCCGGGATGACGGACCTGCCGTCGACCCTGCCGGACGCGGAGCGCTACTCCTACGTGTACGAGGGCAACTCTCAGTTCCTCGACCACATCCTGGTGTCGCCGTACCTGGCGGCGAAGTCCTACGGGTACGACGTCGTGCACGTGAACTCCGAGTTCGCCGTGCAGGTCAGCGACCACGACCCGCAGATCGTCCGACTGCCCCTGCCGTAACGGAAGGTGCCGGGGAGGGGACGCCTCCCCGGCACGCCGTCAGGCCAGCCCGGGCCTCAGGGGTCAGGCCCGGGCCCCGGCCGAGGCGGTGCCCAGCCAGGTGTGCGGATTGCCCGCCCAGCACCAGCCGAGCTTGGGCGCGCCCGCACTGATCCACAGCGCCGGCACCCGCCGGTCGCCGCACCGCGAACCGCCCAGCATGAAGCACTTGTTCTTCTCCAGCGTCGCCGGGAAGTGTGTGGCCACGGCGATCCCCTCCTCGATCGTGAGCGGTGTCCGCCCCCGCCCGGCGATCGTCTCCATCGCCTCCTGCGGCCGCACGTCGCAGAACTCCTCGCCGCGCTCGACGTCGAAGACCACATAGGCCGCCACGTCCGGGACCCCCAGATCCTCGACGGGTACGAACCTGGCCACCTCCCCCTCCGCGTAGTTGCGGTCCACCACGCCCGGCTTCTTCTTCCCGGCGAGGGTGAGCAGCGGCACGGACCGGTAGGGGTCCACCCGCACCACCAGCGCGAACGGCACGGCCGATGCCGTCGCCGGCCCCATCGGCCCCCGGGCGAGGACGGTCTCGCGCGCCGGGGCGACCAGCGTGGCGAACTCCCCGGCGGTCAGCCCGGCCAGCGCCGGATACCCCAGGTCGAGCAGCCCCTGAACCTGCCGGTCGAACTCGGCGCCCGCGTCGAATGTGGTCACCTGTGCTCCTCTCGTCAGAGCCCGATTATATCCATACGCTGTAAATAGTTTACCAGGTATGGAGTTGTGGCCCTGCTCGCACGGTCCGGCGTGCACAATGACGGGGTGAGCATCGAGTACAGCGGCACCGGCGACCCGGCCCGCAGCATGGAACTGCTCTGGGGCGTCCAGGACAAGCCGCGCCGGGGCCCGAAGCCCAAGCTCACGGTCGCCCGGATCACGGCGGCGGCGGTCGCGATCGCCGACGCGGAGGGCCTGGACGTGCTCACGATGCGCAAGGTCGGCGACGCGCTGGGCGTGACCGCGATGTCGCTGTACAACTACGTCCCCGGCAAGGGCGAACTCCTCGACCTGATGCTCGACTCCGTGTACGCGGAGCTGGCCACGGGCGACGACGAACGGGTCGCCGTCGGCGCGGAGCCGGCCCCGGGCGGCGCGGGGACGGCTCCCGGCGCGGCCGGGGACTGGCGGACCCGGCTGGAGCGGGTCGCCCGCGACAACCGGGCCCTCTACCTGCGGCACCCCTGGCTGCTGCGGGTCGCCTCCAGCCGGCCGGTGCTGGGCCCGCACACCATCGCCAAGTACGAGCGGGAGCTGGGGGCCGTCGACGGGCTCGGGCTCACGGACATCGAGATGGACCTGCTCGTCCAGCTCGTCAACGACTACGTGCACGGCGCGGTCCGGGGCGCCGTCGAGGACGCCCAGGCCCTCGGCAGCACGGGCATCACCGACCAGGAGTGGTGGGAGGCGAACGGGCCGCTGCTGGAGCGGGTGTTCGACGCGGAGCGCTTTCCGCTGGCGGCCAGGGTCGGCTCGGCGTCCGGCGAGGAGTACCAGGCGGCGCACGATCCGTCCCGGGCGTTCGAGTTCGGCCTGCGGGTACTCCTCGACGGCGTCGCCGCGACCCTGCCCGGGACGCCCGGACCGCGCTGAGGCGAGCGACCGGGCCGCCACCCGCCGGGCTATCCCACCTGGAGGGACACCGCCACCGCCCGGTGGTCCGACGCCCGGCTGTCCGGGGTCACCACCCCGATCGCCGTCAGCCCCGTCGTGATCAGCACGTGGTCGATCTGCTGGGTCGGCCTGTCGGCGGGGAACGTCGGCACCGGCCGGCTCGGCGCGAGCGCGTCGGTCAGCCCGGCCGTCGTCAGGGGCGCGAAGGCCGGCGCGCCCGGCTCGATGTTCAGGTCCCCGGCCAGGACGACCGGCCGGCCGCCGGCGGCCAGCTGGCTGACGAGCCGGGCCGCGACCACCGCCTGGCTGAGGGCCGGGGAGTCGCCGGCCGGCTGGAAGTGGGTGCACACCACGGCCAGCTCCCGGCCGCCGGCCACCCGGAGTACGACGCCCAGCGCCTGCGCCCCGGTCGGACCCTCCCGCGGCAACGTGACGGACCGAGAGGACACGATCGTGGCCCTGGTCAGGATCGCGTCGCCCCAGACCTGGTCGGCGGCCGGGGCGAAGACGTAGCGCATGCCGAGCCGCCGGGCGAGCAGGCCGAGGGTGTCGTGGCCGCCGTTGAGGAACCAGCCCCGGTCGACCTCGCTGAGGAGCACCACGTCGGGATTCTGGCTCCGGATCGTGTCGGCGAGGGCGTCCACGGAGAACCGCCCGTCGAGCCCGAAACCCATTCTGATGTTGTACGACACCAGCCGCACCGTTCCCGGCGGCGTCGCGTCCGCCACGACCGGCTGCCCGTTGACGGCGACCAGCAGCGCCAGCCCTCCGAACAGGACGGCGTCGAAGCTGAGCGTCACGGCCCAGAACAGGGACCAGGGCCGCCGGTCGCGCTGGACCGGGCCGCCGTCCCGTCCGAGCAGGGCGGCGACGCCGACGCAGGCGAGGGCGGCCAGGAGCACCATGTCGTTGCCGAACGGGAGGTCGAGGTCGTAGGCCGCGTAGTACAGGAAGAACAGGACCACGAAGACGAGCAGTCCGGCGGCGGCCAGCTGTCCCGGGTGGCGGTTCCGCGCGGGCCGGGCCGCCAGGCCTAGCGCGGGGCCGAGGGCCAGGGTGGTCGCCACGGTGAGGAGCACGCCGCGCCAACCCCCGTGCGTGACCGCGTCCACGCCGACGACCAGCACCAGGCACGCCGACCTGCCGAACCAGGCGCTGGCCTCGTGTCCGACCCTGGCCAGCCGGACCGCGAGGATGCCGGCACCGGCGACCAGCGCCACGCCCCACACCCCGGTCAGCGCTCCCGCACGGGCCGTCGATCCGGTGAGGACGCCGAACACGAGCAGCGCCGGCCCGACGGCGAACCAGAACCGGTCGGGGGCGGGGGCGGCGGCGGGGGAGTCGAGGTCCGTGCGGACCGCGGCGGCCAGCGTCCCGAGGCCGACGACGACCAGCACCGCCCAGGCCCACCAGCCGTGCCGCCACATCAGGTCCACGCCGCCGAGCAGGGCGTGCCCGGTGGTGCTGATCGCGAAGCCGCCGACGATCCCGGTCACGGCCCGCCGGCCGTCGAGTCCGCCGACGGCGAGGGCCACGATCCACCACAGTCCGAACACGAGCCCGGCCGTGGCCAGCACCAGTTGGCCGGTGCCGCCGTGGGTGGCCTGCAACAGGACCCGGGCGGCGACGAGGCCGATCACCGACGTCATCGCGAACCGGTCCGGTCCGGCTTTCCTTGCCAGCGGCACGGCGAGCCACGCCGCGCTGAACACGAGGAGCGCGAACAGGCCGATCTGCTCGGCCGGGGTGCTGCCGGCCGCGCCGTACACCGTGATCAGGGAGGGCAGCCACACCCGCAACACATCGATGAGTAGCGCTATGCCGAGAGCCATGGCGTTCACGGTAGCGGGCGGCGCACGAGCTGGGTAGTCGTCCGGGTACCCTGAGCAATGTGGGTAAAAAGCGTATTTTTGGGGTAATGCTGGTGGCCGTCACCGCCCTCGCCGGCTGCGGCCAGGCCGATCCGAAACCTCAGGCCCAGCCGGAGCCGGTGCCCACCCCGGCAGTGACCAGCGCCCCGCCCACCCCGACCATGGACCTGCTGCCGGGCATGCCGCCGCCGATCGACACCGCCGACGTGTACGCCGCGACGAACACGTTCAGCGCCGCCGTCGCCGGGGCGCGCGAACTCGTCTACGTCCCGCACAACGGCAGCCACGACATCTGGGTGATCGACCCGAAGACGTACCAGGTGATCGACAAGTTCGACGGGGGCAAGGAACCCCAGCACGTGGTGCCCGGGTACGACATGAGGACGCTCTACGCCACGGCCGACGAGATCCCCGGCGGCAGCCTCACGCCGATCGACCCGAAGACGGGGAAGCCCGGCGAGGTGATCCATGTGCAGGACCCGTACAACCTGTACTTCACGCCGGACGGGCGGTTCGCGATCGTGGTCGCGGAGGCGTACAAGCGGCTCGACTTCTACGAGTACCCGTCGTGGAAGCCGAACAAGAAGCTCTCCGTGCCCGAGTGCGCCGGGGTCAACCACATGGACTTCACGGCCGACGGCAAGCGGGCCCTGGTGACGTGCGAGTTCGCCAACAAGATGATCGTCGTGGACGTGGCCACGATGGAGCAGGTCGGCAGCTTCACCCTCGACCAGGTGGCCAACGGCATGCCCCAGGACTCCCGGCTGTCCCCGGACGGCAAACGGTTCTACGTCGCCGACATGATGGCCAACGGGGTGTACGTCTTCGACGGCAACGCCGACAGGCAGATCGGCTTCATCCCCACCGGCCGGGGCGCGCACGCCGTCTACTTCTCCCGCGACTCCAAGCGGATGTTCGTCACCAACCGGGGCGAGGGCACGATCACGGTGCTGGACCCGGTCACCGGAGCGAAGACCGGCAAGTGGACCATCCCCGGCGGGGGCAGTCCGGACATGGGTTCGCTGTCGGCCGACGGCACCCGGTTCTGGGTCTCCGGCAGATACCACAACGAGGTGTACGTCTTCGACACCACCAGTGGTGAGCTGGTCAAACGGATCCCGGTCGGCTCGGGGCCGCACGGGCTCACGTACTGGCCGCAGCCGGGGCGCTACTCACTCGGGCACACCAGCAACATCCGCTGACGGCCCAGGCGTCGGGCCGGCCCCGCCTCCGGCCCGGCGGCGGCGCACCGACCGCCACGACAGCACGGACAACGGTCCCACCACCAGCACGGACACCAGCTGCCACGGCCACCGCCAGTTCCGCTCCGGCCGCTCCTCGACCGCTGCGCCCCCGGCCACCCACCCGGTCGTGGTCAGCGACCACACCATGAACGTGTCCCCGATCGGCACCAGCCCGCCGAGATAGCTGTCCCCGACCCGGAACCCGGTCGCCTCCGCCAGCCCGGACAGCTCCGCGGCCGTGCGCTGGTCCCCGAACAGCACGGCCGTCCCCAGCCCCACGGCGCTCGCCGACGCCGACAGCCCGAACACCAGCGGCCCGGAATCCACGTCCCTGCCGCCGGACGCCCCGCGCGGGAACTCCCGGATCCCGGGCGCACCCGGCAGGGTCGAGGCGAACAGGTCCCGGAACGTCGTCCAGTCCCTGCGGGCCCGGGCCGGATCCAGCTCGGCGAGGAACCGCAGCGCCACCACCTGCGACGTCGCCCGCGCGCCCTCGACGGGCCGGCCGTCGGCCGGGTACGTGCGGTGCGGCAGCAGCCCGGTCGCCGGGTCGCGGTGCTCGTCGGACGCCGCCAGCCACCGGCCGACCACGCCGGCGTAGTCGCCCTCGCCGACCTGTTCGGCCAGCGCCAGGGACGCCACGGCCACCACCGAGTCCACCGGCCACGCCTGCCCCGGATAGGACTGCAGGAACGGCGTCGGACTCGCCAGCAGCGCCTCCGACAGGCTCTTCGTCTCGGCCCTCAGCTTCGGCCGCTCCGGTGCCGAGGGATCACCCGACAGTTTCACGATCCCGCCGCGCAGCCAGTTCGACCAGCCGACGTAGAACGCGCCGTACGCGGGGGACAGGCTGGCGGAGAACGGTGCCCGGCCGGCGTCGGAGTCCACGTGCTCCAGGGCCCACCGCGCCTCGGAGAGCGCCCTCTTCTGGTGTGCCGGCGAGCGCAGGCCGACGTTGACCCAGCTCAGCCCGTACAGCTCGTAGGAGAAGAAGTAGCCCTCCGGGAAGAGCCCCTGGGCCTCCTCGGCCGCCCCGCCGTCCAACGTGTCCCTCAGGTGCTCCAGCCGGGACACCGCCTCGGCCGCCACGTCGTCGGACCGCCGCTCCAGCGGGCTGGGGCTGTACAGCCGGAGGTTCACGAGCCCGGCGAGCAGGGTCACCAGGACGGTGGCGGAGAGGAGGAGGACCCGGCGCATCGGCCGATCATGCCAGCACCCACACGCCATGACCAAGGATCGATCGGCGTTGGCACCCGCGTCCGAGGCCGTGTCCCCGCCGCAGTAATCCGGTTATACCGGGCATGATCGCCCGTATCGTGACCGCCGTGGCCGCCCTGCTCCTGATCGGCGTCGCCGCCCCCGCGCCCGCCTCGCCGCTGCGCCCCGTGGCCAGGGAGACCGTGGCCTTCCAGGTCGCCGTCCGCCAGACCGGCGGCTTCGGCGGCGTCGACCGCACCGTCACCGTCAGCCGCTGGACCCCGCACCTCGACGCGCCCCGGGTCCTCGACCTGGCCGGCGGCCGTGAGTTCCAGGCGCTCGCCCCGAGCTACAGCAGCCCGGACCTGTGCTGCGACCGGTTCAACTACGAGGTCACGGTCGCCCATCTGGACGGCACGAGCCAGACGGTGACCGTGTTCGCCGAGGCCCCGGCACCGGCCGTGCTCCGCGAGGTGATCAGCGAGACCCTGCGGATCGGCACCCCGGCCGCCCGCCGGGGCGCCCTGCGCTAGCCGGCGCGACGGGGCCCCACGCGCGGGCCCCGGCGATCTAGGATCACCGCATGCTGGTGTCGAGTCTCCCGGACGTCCCGGGCCACACGTTCGAGATCCGGGGCCTGGTCTTCGCCGACTGCTTCCCGGGCAGTATCGGCGGCGGTAACCTGCCCACGATGATCCAGACCATCATCGAACAGGCGAACGGCTTCCGGGCGAACGCCATCATCGACGTCAAGCTCACCACGAGCGAGAGGATTCTCTGCGTGATGGGCACGGCCGTGGTCGTGACTCGGATCCAGGGCTGACGCCGCTCGGGTCGTACCTGGCTAGTGGCCTTTGCCCTTCCACTTGAAATGGACGAAGAGCCGACCGAAATTGTCGGAGTCCTTCTCCACCCGGTGGTAGAGCGCCTTGATGTCCTTGCGTTCCAGGAACCGCAGCACGGTCTTCTTCAGCGCCCCGGAACCCTTCCCCGGGATGATCTCGACGCTGGTGGCCTTCTTCTCGACGGCCTGGTTGATGATGTCCTGCAGCGACCGCTCGATGTCGCGGCCCTTGTTGAAGATGTCGTGCAGATCCAGCTTCAGCTTCACAGTCTTCCCGCCTCGATGATCCGTCGCACGAACTGCCGGGTCCGCTCCTCGGTCGGCGCGCCCAACACCTGCGCCGGCGGCCCTGACTCCAGCACCCGGCCCTGGTGCAGGAAGCACACCCGGTCGGCGACCTGCCGGGCGAAACCCATCTCGTGGGTGGCGATCACCATGGTCATGCCGTCGTTCTTCAGGTCGCGGACCATGCTCAGCACCTCGCCGACCAGCTCCGGGTCGAGCGCGGAGGTGACCTCGTCGAGGAGCAGCAGCCGGGGCGCGTTGACCAGGGCGCGGACGATCGCGACCCGCTGCTGCTGGCCGCCGGACAGCCGGTCGGGATACTCGCCCGCCCGGTCGGCGAGCCCGACCCGGGCCAGCAGCTCGCGGGCCTTGTCGGCGGCGTCGCGCCGGGACAGGCCGTGCACCCGGACCGGTGCGAGGGTGATGTTGTCCAGGACGCTCATGTGCGGGAACAGGTTGAACGACTGGAACACGATCCCGATCTTCTGCCGGATTTTGTCCGGGTTCACCCGCGGGTCGGTGATGTGTTCGTCGTCGAGCCGGATCGCGCCGTCGTCGATGTCCTCGAGCAGGTTCACGCACCGCAGCAGGGTGGACTTTCCGGAGCCGGACGCGCCGATCAGCACTACCACCTCGTGCTCGCCGACGTCGAGGCTCAGGCCGTCGAGGACCACGTTCGCACCGAAGGTCTTGCGGACGTCCACGCAGCTCAGCACCGGGTTCACGACGTGCCTCCCGCCGACTGCCGCCGGGCGGCCCGCAGCGTCACCCAGTCGGTGACGGCGATCAGCGGGATGGCCAGCAGAACGAAGATCAGACCCGCGATGATGTACGGCGTGAAGTTGTAGCTCGTCGCGACCTCGATCTGGGCGGCGCGGACCGCGTCGATCACCCCGGCGATGGACACCAGCCCCACGTCCTTCTGCAACGCGACCAGGTCGTTGAGCAGCGCGGGCGTCACCCGGCGCACGGCCTGCGGGAGCACGATGTGCCGCATCGTCTGCCAGTACGTGAGGCCCAGGGAGCGCGCGGCGGCCCGCTGGCTCGGGTGCACCGACTCGATGCCGGCCCGGAACACTTCGGCGATGTACGCCGCGTACGTCACCACGATCGCGATCCCGCCGAGCACCACGACGGGCGGGGTCCACGAGAACCGCAGGCCCGGTACGCCGTAGCAGAGCACGTACAGCACGATGATCAGCGGCATGCCCCGGAACCCGTAGGTGTACGCCGTCGCCAGCGCCCGGACCGGGAAGAACACCGCCCCGCGCAGGGTCTTCACGACGGCGACCAGCAGCCCGAGCGCCAGCGCGCCCAGAGCGCAGAACAGCAGCAGCCACAGGTTGAGCACCAGGCCGTCGAGGATCGCCGGCAGCGAGGACCGGGCGGTGTCGAGGTCGAGGAACGTCTCCTTGACCTTCTGCCAGCCGGGGGAGCCGGTGACGGCCACGACCAGGACGGTGCCGAGCACGGCCGTGGACGCCGCCGCGATCAGCACCGAACGGACCGCCCGGGAGCGTTTGTAGGCGACCCGTTCGAGCTGGAGCTCGCTGGGCTGGTACGTCACGACAGTTCGCGGGCGCCGTCCGCGCCGGCCAGCCACTGCTTGGCCAGCTCGGCGAGCTTGCCGTTGCTGCGCAGCTGGTCGACGGCCTGGCTCACGCAGCCCGTCAGCTTCGAGCCCTTGTCCAGCACCAGGCCGAACTGCTCCTGCTGCACACCCGGCAGCGGCGGGAGCTGGCCGACGATGACGGAGTCCTTGATCTCGGCCCCGGTCATGTAGAACGCGGTCGGCAGGTCCACGACCAGGCCGTCGAGGGTGCCGTTGGCCAGCGCGGCCTTCGCGTCGTCGTTGTTGTTGTACACGCCCGGCTTGTCCGTCGGCTTGATCACGTCGGTGATGGCCTTGTAGCTGGTCGTGCCGACCTGCGCGCCGAGCTTGGCGCCCTTGAGCGCCGCGATCGACGTCGCCCCGGCGATCTTCGAGCTCTTCAGGGCGATGACGGTCTGCTTCACGTCGTAGTACCCGGTGGAGAAGTCGACGGCCTTCTTGCGGTCCTCGGTGATCGAGAACTCGTTGATGTCGATGTCGTACGCCTTCGGGCCGGGCGCGATCGCCGCGTTGAAGGTGACCCTGGTCCACACGACCTGGTCCTTCGGGAAGCCGAGCTTGTCGGCCACCGCGTACGCCACGGCCGACTCGAAGCCCTGGCCGCTCTCCGGCTTGTTGTCGACGAACCACGGGCCGTAGACAGGGTTGTCCGTGCCGAACGTCAGCTTGCCCTTGGCGAGGGTGGGCAGCTTGTCCGCCGTACACCCGAACGCGTCCGGCTTGGTGTCGGACTTCTTGTCGGCGGCGGTACCGCAGCCGGCGAGGGCGAGCAGGGCGGCGGAGCCCACAGCGAGGGCGAAACGGGCACGAGGCATGACGTCATCCTAGGGGAGCCGCCACGCCTCGTGCGTCGTTCAGGAAACGCCAGTGTCGCTGGTCACGCCGTGTTCCACGCAGGATGCGGACCAACCGGTGGGTAGCACCTGGACCTTCATCCGCCGCCGGCACTCCGGGCAGAACCGGGGTGGCTCCATGGTCCGGGCCGCCCGGCATGAGTCGTGCTCCCCGAGCGCCAGGTCACCGCCACAGTGGTCACACCACATGGTCACCCCTTACAGCGTCGTGTTCAGGGCCTTGATCGGCATGTTCAGGTCCACGAGCAGGCTCAGGTCCTCGTCGGCGGACCGGCCGAGCGTCGTCAGGTAGTTGCCGACGATCACGGCGTTGATGCCGCCGAGCAGGCCGTCGCGGGTGCCCAGGTCACCGAGGGTGAGCTCGCGCCCGCCGGCGTACCGGAGAATGGTCTTCGGCAGCGCCAACCGGAACGCCGCGATGGCCCGCAGCGCATCGGCGGTCTCGACCAGCGGCAACTCCTCGAGCGGGGTGCCGGGGCGCGGGTTGATGAAGTTCAGCGGCACCTCGTGCGGCTGGAGCTCGGCGAGCTGCACCGCGAACTCGGCGCGCTGGGCCAGGGACTCGCCGAGGCCGAGGATGCCGCCGCAGCAGACCTCCATGCCCGACGCCCGGACCATGTTCAGCGTGTCCCACCGCTCCTCCCACGAGTGGGTGGTGACCACCTTCGGGAAGTGTGACTTGCAGGTCTCGAGGTTGTGGTTGTAGCGGTGCACGCCCATGTCGACCAGGTCGTCGACCTGCTCCTGGTTGAGCATGCCCAGGGAGGCGGCGACCTGGATGTCCACGGCCTCCTTGATGGCCTTGACCCCGTCGCGCATCTGCTTCATCAGCTTCGCGTCGGGGCCGCGCACGGCGGCGACGATGCAGAACTCGGTCGCGCCGGTCGCGGCGGTCTGCTGCGCGGCCTTCACGAGCTCCGGGATGTCGAGCCACACGCTGCGCACGGGGGACTGGAACAGCCCCGACTGGGAGCAGAAGTGGCAGTCCTCGGGGCAGCCGCCGGTCTTGAGGGACACGATGCCCTCGACCTCGACCTCCGGGCCGCACCAGGCCATCCGCACCTCGTGCGCGAGCTGGAGGGCGTCGGGGAGCTGGTCGTCGGGCAGCTCGAGGACCTCGAGGACACCGGCCTCGTCCAGGCCGACGCCGGTGGGCAGTACTTCGCGGCGGGCCCGCGCGAGGACATCAGACATGGCGTTACCCTACAAGCGATCCTGTGGGGAGCACACAACTGGGGGCACCTGTGTCTGATTGGCTCCGTCGCGATGCCGCGAGCGTCTGGCATCCCTTCACTCAGCACGGAATGTGGCTGGAAGATGAACCGACCGTAGTCGACCGGGCCGAGGGTCCGTGGTTGTACGACACGGACGGCCGGAAATACCTCGACGGCGTCTCGTCGCTGTGGGTCACGACCTTCGGGCACCGCACCCCGGAGATCGACGCCGCGATCATCGCGCAGTTGGGCAAACTCGACCATTCCACCTTCCTGGGCGCCACGCACACCCCGGGCATCGAGCTCGCCGAGAAGCTGCTCGCGCTCACCCCGGGCCTGGACAAGGTCTTCTACGCCGGCGACGGCTCGTCCGCCGTCGAGGCCGGGCTGAAGATCGCCTACCAGTACTCGGTGCAGTCCGGGCAGCCCCGGCCGCTGTTCGTGCACCTGTCCGAGGCCTACCACGGGGACACCCTCGGGGCGGTGTCCGTCGGGGGCATGAAGCTGTTCCACGCGACCTACCGCCCACTGCTGTTGAAGACGGCCACCGTCGGCTCGCCGGGCCTGCGGGCCCCCGGTCAGACGCCCGTCGAGCGGGCTGCCGAGGTCATCAAGGAGCTCGAAGCCGTCATGGCCGCGCAGGGCGACCAGGTGTGCGCCATCGTGCTCGAACCCATGGTCCAGGCCGCCGCCGGCATGCTCACCTACGACGCGTCGTTCCTGCGCGCCGCCCGTGAGCTGGCGACGAAGTACGGCGCACTGCTGATGGTCGACGAGGTCGCCACCGGCATCGCCCGGACCGGCCCGATGTGGGCGCACCAGCACGCCGGGATCACCCCCGACCTGCTGACCTGCGGAAAGGGCATTACCGCCGGGTACCTGCCGCTGTCGGCCGTCCTCGCCACCGACGAGGTGTACTCGGCCTTCCTCGGCGCCCCCGAGAAGACCTTCTTCCACGGCCACACCTACACCGCCAACCCCCTGGCCTGCGCCGCCGCGAACGCCAACCTCACCCTGGCCGTCGAGCGCGACCTGCCCGGCCAGGTGGCCGTCCTCGGCGCGCGGCTCGCGGACCTGCTCAAGCCGGTCGGCGACCGCGACAGCGTCGTGGAGATCCGCCAGCTCGGTGCGATGATCGGCGTCGAGGTCGCCAATGTGCGGCACCGGACCGGATTCGAGGTGTGCCGCGCGGCGCGGAAGCGCGGCGTGTGGCTGCGGCCCCTCGGCGACACGGTCATCCTGATGCCGCCGCTGACCCTGGGCGAGGCGGAACAGAACCTGATGGTGGAGGCCCTCGCCGAGGCGATCGACGAGGTCGTCCGATGAGCACGACGCACGCGGCCACGGGTCAGGCCGTGCCCCGCCCCCGGGCGGGCGACCACGTGACCCCGCTCGCGGAGATCCCCGTCGCGCTGCGGGGCACGCCCGGCCACACCCACAGCGGTACCCGGCGCACCGCCCACGCCGCCAGCCCGCTCGCCGGTAGACGCGTGCGCGCCGACGGCGTCCGGCGCGGCCCGTCAGGGGACCCCGAGTGACCTGGGCCCGCCTCACCCGCAAGGCCGAACTCCGCGCCAAGGCCGGCCTCAGCCGCACCGCCACGGCCCGCGACCCCCAGGCCGTGGACCTGGCCGGCAACGACTACCTCGGCCTGTCCCGCCACCCCGTCGTGCTCAAGGCCGCCGCCCAGGCCCTCGCCGACTACGGCCTCGGCGCGACCGGCTCCCGCCTGGTCCGGGGCGGCACCCCGGAGCACGAGCGCCTGGAGTCCGAGCTGGCCACCTGGACCGGCGCGGAGACGGCCCTGGTCTACTCCTCCGGCTACCTGGCCAACCTCGGCGTGATCCGCGCCCTGGCCCGCCGGGACACCCACCTCGTCATCGACGCGCACGCGCACGCCTCCCTGATCGACGGCGTCCGCGCCACCGGCCTGACCCCGCTGGTCGCGCCGCACAACGACGTCGCGTACATCGCGGCGAACCTGCGGGCCGGCGCGCTCGTCATCGTGGAGTCCATCTACTCCGTGGACGGCGACCTCGCCCCCCTCGCCGAACTGCACCGCGCCTGCCGGGACGCCGGAGCGATCCTCCTCGTGGACGACGCGCACGGCCTCGGCGTGATCGGCCCGCGCGGCGCGGGCGGCCCCGCCGACGCGGGGATCGCCGGCGAACCCGACGTGATCGTCACCGCGACGCTGTCCAAGTCGCTGGGCGCGGCCGGCGGGGTCGTCCTCGCCCCGGCCGCGGTCCGGCGGCACCTGGTCGACACCGGCCGCACGTTCATCTACGACACCGCCCCGCCGCCGGCCGTGATGGCGGGCGCGCGGGCCGCCGTAGGACTCGCCCGGGGCTTCGACCTCGCCCGCGACGAGCTGCGGTCCCGGGCAGCCACGGCGTCGGAGGCGCTGGACCTGCCGGGCGTACCGGCCGGCGGGGTCCTGTCCGTGCCGGCCGCCTCGCCGCAGGCCGCCGTGGACTGGGCCGCCGCGTGCCGGGACAAGGGCGTCGCCGTGGGCTGCTTCCGGCCACCGTCCACCCCGGACGGCACGGCGCGGCTGCGGTTGACGATCAACGCCGGCGTACCCCGGCATGATTTCGATCGAGCTCTGGAGGTGGTGACCGCGTGCGCACCGTCCTTGTGACCGGGACCGACACCGGTGTCGGCAAGACGATCGTGACCGCCGCGCTCGCGGCGGCGGCCGTGGCGAGGGGCGAGCGGGTGGTGATGGTCAAGCCGGCCCAGACCGGCCTGACCCCCGGCGAGGAGTCCGACGCGGAGACCGTGGCCCGGCTCGCCGGGGTGCGCACCGTGGAACTGGTCCGCTACCCGGACCCGCTCGCCCCGCGCACCGCCGCCCGCACCTCCGGCCTGCCGGAACTCGCCATGCGGACCGTCGTCGACGCCGTGGCCGACCTCGACGGGGACCTGGTCCTGATCGAGGGCGCCGGCGGCCTGCTCGTCCAGCTCGGCGAGGACGGCTGGACCATCGCCGACCTCGCCGCGGCGCTCGACGCCCCGCTCGTCGTCGTCGCCCGCGCCGGCCTGGGCACCCTCAACCACACGGCCCTGACCCTGGAGGCGATCGCCCGCCGGAGCCTGACCGCCGACGTGGTGATCGGCTCCTGGCCGCGCGAACCCGAGCTGGCGCACCGCACGAACCGCGACGACCTGCCGCCGGTGACCGGCGTCGTCCCGGAGGGTGCCGGGTCGCTGAGCCCGACGGCCTTCCGCACCGCCGCCCCCACCTGGTTCACCCCATAAGACCTTGACGGTTACGGAGGGGCCCGACCCGGCAGCGCCGGCCGTCGCGGCCCCACCGTCCTGTCGGCTCTCCGTCAAACGTCGGTGTCCCTAGTGGATGGCCTGGCCGGCGCATAATGCTGGGGTGGCGAGTCCCAAGAGTCTCCCGTCCTGGCTGGTCGCGCTGGGCGCGGGGCTGACCTCGGTCCCAGTGGTCGGCCCCTGGATCAACGTCACCGTGCACCACCGCTACCTCGGCCCCACGGTGGTGGCTGGTGTCGCCCTCGCGGTGACCGGCCTCGGCAAGCTGGCCGCCGGTGGGTTCGGCCACGTGCGGCCCCGGCTCGCCGCGTGGCTGGAACTGCTGCTGGTGCGCTGGTTCTCCCGCTTCGGCCCGTGGTACCGCCGGGTCGTCCTCACCGACTCCCGCTCCATGGGCCGCGAGGGCTTCGGCGGCCTGGTGGCCCGGGGCCTGGACCTCGACCGGGTGTACGTCGACGTCAGCCTCGTCTCCCGCGCCCCGCGCAGCGCCTCCCCGCACCTGGTCCGCGACGGCCGCGCCGACGGCGACCGCCGCCAGGACATCACCAGTTTCCTGAACACCGACGGCCCCTCGGTCCTGGTGGTCCTCGGCGGCCCGGGCAGCGGCAAGAGCACGCTGCTCCGCAGGATCGCGCGCCAGGCGTACCTGAACCCCGGTGCCCGCGGCCGCAGAACCCCGCTCTTCCTCGCGCTGCGCGAACACGCCGCCACGATCGCCGCCGACCCGGCCATCCGGCTGTCGACCCTGGTTGGCCGAGCCAAGGCCCCGCTGCTCACCGGCGGGACGGTGCCCGGCCTCCTCGCCCCGGAACCGCGCCGGGTCGACGCCCTGGTGGACTGGTTCGAGGGACTCCTGCTCGCCGGCCGGTGCGTCGTCCTCCTCGACGGCCTCGACGAGGTGGCCACCGAGGAGGAACGATCAGCGATCGTGACCTGGGCCAACACCCAGATCCTCCGCTACCACGGAAACGACTACCTGCTGTCCTCCCGCCCCGACGGCTACCGGGCCGGCGGCCTCGACGACGCCGACGTCCTGGAGGTCGAACCGTTCACCACGGACCAGGTGAACGCCTTCGTCGTCGACGCGTACGACGCGCTGGCCTCGCGCGAGGCCGCCCAGCGGGCCGCTGACCTGTCCCGACAGCTCGGCGCGGCGTCCCGGCTCCGGCCGCTGACCCGCAACCCGCTGCTGCTGACCATGCTGTTCTTCGTGCACCGCGACCACGGTTCGTTGCCGGCGAGCCGGCTGGAGCTGTACCGGCAGATCTGCCGCACGGTCCTGGAGGACCGCCAGAAGGACAAGCGGATCGTGGTCCCGCTCCCGATCGAGCGGTCCGAGGCCCTGCTCAGCGGCTTGGCCCTGGCCATGACCCGTGAGGGCAGCGCCACCACCTGGACTCGGGCCCAGGTCCTCGACCAGCTCCGGCCACAGATGGTGGCGCTCCCGGTCGCGGCCGAGAGCTTCCTCGACCTGGTCGGCCTGCACGGTCTGTTCGTGGAGAGCGGCATCGGCCGCTACGCCTTCACCCACCGCACCTTCCAGGAGTACCTGTCAGCCGTCGCCCTGGCCGCGTCGGCCCCGGACGAGCTTCCGGTGAACGACCCCTGGTGGCACGAGACCCTGCTCTTCTACGCCCTGATCACCGGCCCCGACCAGGTGGTCCGCGCGTGCCTGGCGCGCGACACCGTCACCGCCTGGAATCTGGCCTTCGACTGCGCCGAGGACGCGCCGCCCACCCGGCCACTCGACCGCGGACTCGCCGCACGGTTGGAACTGCTCCTGGTCACGCCGATGGTGGGGGACGCGTATGCCGCGCAACGCCGGCTGTTCGCCGGGGTGATGGCCACCCGACACCTGCGGAACGTGGTGCACACCGCCCGTGACCAGGCGATCTGCGCGCGGCTGGTCCCCGCGACGCTCTACCGGATGTTCCAGCTGGAGGCCTTGCAGGACATGTCGCCCGACCCCGCGATGGTGATCCTCTCGTCCGGCTCCACCGACAAGCCGGTTCGTGGCGTCCTCGGTGGTCGCGCGGCCGAGTTCGTCGAGTGGGTCAACGCGGTGACCGGCGGAACGTCGTGCCGCCTGCCCACCGGCGACGAGGTGGCCGACGGCATGGTCCAGGAGCTGCTGTCCGGCGCGTGGTCCGGCGGCACGGGAGATCCGGTCGGTCCGCCGAGCCTGTGGACTTCCGAGCCCGGTGCGCGTCGGCCGGCGCTGTGGACGTCACCGCGGCTGTCGCACCCCTGGGCGGTCCCGCGCGAGCTGGTGCGCGCAGACTGGGACGCGGATCTGGCCGACCCCGAGATCGCGATCGCCGGACTCGTGCTGGTGCGGGTGCTCTCGGACCTGCGGATCCTGGCCCACGCCGAGGAGACCGACGACGCCTCCGTGTGGCCCGTCACGGACGCGCTCCTCGGGAACCTCGGTCTCGGCTTCGCCCTCTCCATGGCGCGAAGAGTCCTGCCGCAGAGCGCCCGGTCCGAGACGGACGCCCTGAAGCGGATCTCCACCCGGGTCTGGGACGCGTACGGCGACATCCGGTCGCAGGGTTGGAAACGGTTCGGCGACACGGTCGTCCTCGACCTCCTGTCGGCCTACGCGGAGATCGTGCGGCTGCCCTCGCCACTCGCGGCGGTCCTCGCCCCTGACCTCGAGGAACTGGGTCAGGCCCTGGCCCACCCCGTCAGCGAGGAGGAACTCGACGCCGTCCGGACCCGGAAGGTGGACCGCCTGCTCGGCCTCGCCCGGGTCGGGGCGATGGGGCACGTCACCGCCGGCGCCGTGGAGGCAGGGCTGCTCAGGGCGAGTCGACCAGAGGGCCATGTGAACACCCCCGAGCAGCTGTTGTCGATGGGGTTCCTCTGGGGAATGGGCCGGGCGGTGGACCCGGTGGTCGAGAGCCGGACGGTCGATCTGGAGGACCTGGCTGACATCACCCGGCAGGCTTGCCTCGACCTGAGGGCGCTCGCGGCGGCCCGGACGTCGTCCCCGTGGGTGCACGCCGCCACCGCCCGGCTGGACACCATGGCCTGGGAACTCTTCACCTGGAAGCGGTCGGTCTGGGCCGAGATGATCACCCAGATCCGCGTCGGGGCGCTGTGCCTGGCCGCCGAGGCCGAGCAACTGACCGGCAGCGGACACCACGGGCCGGGGGAGGACCTGCCCGAGCGGTTCCGGGCCGCCGCCGCCGGGGCCAGCCTGCTACAGCGGCGGCTGGACCCGGCGACCCAGCCGGCGGAGGCGATTCTGCTCGCCGTTGACTGACTTTCGGGTACACATGGCGGATGGATGCGAGGGTGGAGTTCACGTCGGGGGCGACCCCGGTGCAGCGCGCCGACCGGCTGGCCGCGGCGATCGGCATGCGCCCCGGCGCCCTGTGGATCAAGCGCGACGACCTGACCGGCCTGGCCGGGGGCGGCAACAAGGCCCGCAAGTTGGAGTATCTGTGCGCCGATGCCCAGGCGGCCGGCCACACTCTCTTGGTCACCGGCGGCGGCCCGCAGAGCAACCATGCCCGGGCGACGGCGGCGGCTGCCGCGTACCTGGGGCTCGGATGTCATCTGGTGCTCGCCGGGGATCCGCCGGCGCAGGCCAGCGGCAACCTGGTCCTCGACCGGCTGCTCGGGGCCACGGTCGAGTGGACCACCGGCCCGCTGGAGGACGCGATCGCGGCGGCGACGGCGGCCCGGGGCGGCTACCTGGTCCCGTTCGGCGGCAGTTCCCCGCTGGGTGCGCTCGGCTACGTCCGGGCGGCCGACGAACTCCGGGCGCAGGTGCCCGACGTGCGGCTGGTCGTGACGGCGACGGGTTCGGCGGGGACGCACGCCGGGCTCGCGGCCGGGTTCGGCGACTGGGGGCTGGTCGGTGGCGTCCGGGTCACGGAGTTCGCGGACCTGCGCGACCGGGTGCGGCGGCTCGCGGGGGAGGCGGCGGCGCTGGCGGGTCGGCCGGCCCCGGCGGGGGAGCTGGTGCTCGACGAGCGCCACCTGGGCGGCGGCTACGGAGTGCCGACCCGTGAGGCCCTCGCGGCGATCGGGCTGACGGCGCGGACGACGGGGCTGATCCTCGACCCGGTCTACACCGGCAAGGCCATGGCGGCGCTCGCGGCCGGGGTCAGGGACGGGGAGTTGGATCCGGAGGCCACCACGGTCTTCCTGCACACCGGCGGGCTACCGGGCGTCTTCGCCGAGCGGTATGCCCCACTCTGGTAGGGATCGTGCCGCTGGAGACCGGGCCGGGTGTCGCCGTAACAGAAAAAGTTTGTGATCTGGAAAAGGGTGATCCCCGGGGTGCTTCCGCGCCTTGCGGCACGGGCCGGGAGGACAAGCTCCGGCACCCCGGGGATCAGATGGCTGTCTCTGTCGCCGCACCGCGTCCGGCCAGCGACCATCGAGAGTCCAGAAGGACCGCGGCTAAGAAACAGCCACCTCATGTGTCCGATTCTTACTCAACTCTGGACCACCTCCTCTCAACGTCTCGATGGCTACGTTATGCCGCCGCCCCAGCCGCTGCCAACTCTTTTTCCCAGGTAATCTCGGCGGCATGCTGGACCGGGCTTCGCGCACGTGACCGACCTCAGACTGCGGCTGGGCACGGTGGCGGCGGTGGCCGCCGTGGGGGCGCTGCTGGCGCTGCCGACCTCGGAGTCGCCCCGGCGGGCCCCGGCCGGCCCGGCGACCGTGGCCTCCGTGTGGCCGAAGGCGGTGACGGGGGCGCTGCCGGCGATGGGGGCCGACGGGCAGTCGTACACGCCGATGCTGTTTCTCGATCATGAGAACTCGGTGGGGAGTCTGGCCGTGGAGGCGGCGGCGCCGTCGTTCGTGCTCCGCTCCCCGGGCGGCTACCGCGAGCTGGCCCCGGCCGACCGGGCGTCGTCCGTCGACGCGGTCACGGCGACGGCCGAGGGGCTGTTCTGGCTGCGCAGCGCGTCGGGCGGCGACGGCAGGGTCAGTTACACGGTGTGGACGGCCGCGCGGGCCGGGGGGCCGGCCCGGCAGCTCACGGCCGACACCGGCAGTCCGCTGATCTACGGCACGGGCTACGACATCCAGGTCGCCGAGGGCCAGGTCCGGTGGGCGTCGGCGGTCGGCGAGGCGGACACGGAGATCCGGTCGGTGCCGGTCGGCGGCGGGGCGGTGACCCGGCTGCCGGTCCCTGGGAACGTGGTGTTGTCCGCGTGGCCGTGGACCGTGGCGGCGCCGGGCCGGCCGATGGAGCTGCGCAACCTGGCGACCGGCGAGCGGCGGCCGGAGGCGGAGGTCCCGGGCCGGCAGTTGACCTGCTCACCGGCGTGGTGCCGGTCGGTGACGACCACGATGGACGGCAGTGGGGACTTCGAGCTGCGCCGGACGGACGGCACGGACGCGCGCCGGATCGGTGGACCCGACGCGCAGCCGCTCGGCTTCGGTCCGGCCCCGCTGGACCGCTACGAGGTGTACTCGACCCCCGGGGTGTCCAACGCGACCGGCAGCGCCCTCAAGGTCTGGTTGTACGACATCGGGCGCCGCAGGGCCGTGCTCGTGGAGTCCACGGCCTACGGAGTTCTGGTCCGTGACGGCGTCCTGTGCTGGTCGACAGGGGACCACGAGTCCCTCGTCTGGCACTTCCTCGACCTGCGGTCACTCTGACGCCCGTCCCAACACGAGCTCGCCCACTCCCAGGGCGAGCTCTCGGCTCAACTCGCAGTACTCCTCGCGGCACAGCACGAGAAAGGCCAGCGACAGTACGTCCTCTGTCGACAGACATGCCGGTACGGAAACCAGGACGTCATCCCGGTCGGCGATCCGCACCAGCACGGGCAATGTCGAACAGCGCACGACCCGCATCGGCTCCCCCTAACGGAGATCGGCGCTCACACCGACTACCGTAAGCCCATAACGGGTTGTTACGTAAGGGTTACCCGCGTGAAATCGGTGTCAGGGAAGATCGTTGCGGCGGCGTTCGTCATCCAGAAGGGACTCCACCAGCGCCTGGACATGCCTGCGGTCCTGTGGGCTGAGTTGTGTGAGTCCTGCCACTAGGACGTCGATCTCGGGATCGGTCACCGATTGGTGCCAGGTGCTCAGACCGGCGGCGTCGGCTGCCGCCGCGCGGACGGTGTCGAGCGGCACCTCCAGGCCGATGGCCAGGCGCTCGAGTGTGGTCGGATTAGGGGGGCGGGTGAGTCGGTCAGTGGTCGCGATGTGGTGCACGGTGGAGCGAGGCAGGCCGCCGCGTTGGGCGACATCGCCGTACGACCATCGGCGATCCTCCATCCTTGAGCGGATGAGCTGCTGCAATGCGTTCAACGGGGCCTCGGGATGCCGACTCGATTAGCAGATAACAAAGGTTACTCCTGTAGACCCCTTGCGGGCGGACGACATGGCCCAGTAGTGTCCAATCTCGTTGGACAGTTCGTCCAATAAGATCGGATAGGAGGCGGAACATGCTGTGGCCCCGTTCCGCACCGGACGATCGAGTTCCGGTGCCGGCGTTTCTCCCAGTCGTCAGCACCGTGTCGTTGTGGCCCGCCCTGGTCCAGGTGGCCAGGCTGTTGCCGTCCTTCGCCGCGATCACGGCACCACCGCCGGTCCCGGTGGCCGACCGATCGCGGAGATGAGCCCGGCGTTGCGTGTCGCCGGGTCGGTCACCGAGCGCGCTTCCACTGAGGGGTAGGGGTGTAGCTCGGTTGCCACAGGGTTGGGCGGGGATTCCGGAGTCCCCGCCCAATCCGCCGCGTGCCGCACCCGCTCCCTCGGGTGCGGCACGCGTCTAAGGTCGTGTCTCGAGGATCTTCGCCGGCCTGTGGCGGGCCCAGAGCCCGACCTGCGGCGCCGCAGATCCGCCCGAATACAACACCGGTATTCGGACACATCAGCGGCTTGCATCTCGACCTCTGGACTCCGCCTCGGCGCGACGAGATCCACAAGACACTCCCTAACTTTCGTGGGGCACCCGCCCGACCGGGACGCACGCCCACCCGTCGGCGCCGGGCCCCGCCCACGCGCGGGGGACGAGCAGATGGCTGCCGGGCGCCAGCGCCGCCGCGATCACCGCCGGGCCGGCGGCCAGGACTGCCGGATCGGCCGCGAGGACCGCCGGATCGGCCGGATCGGTCGCCAGGACCGCCGGATCGGTCGCGAGAAGGGCCGGGGGCGTCGCCAGCAGGGCCACCGCGACCGGCCGGTCGATGTCGAGCAGGTCGCGGAGCACCGGATCGGCCAGGAACACCTCCGGCGTGGCGGCCGTGCCCTCGACGACGGCGGTCCGGGGCGTGTCCGCGAGCAGGAACCGCGAGCAGTCCAGCACGAACGGGTCGTCGTCCACATAGACCACCCGGCACCGCGGGTCGTGCCGCTGGGCGATCTCGTGCACGGCGTCCTGCCGGGGGATGCCGGCCCCCACCGCGACGAACTGGGTGACCCCCCGGTCGACCAGGGCGGGCACCGTCCGGCGGAGGAACTCGCGCTGTTCCCAGGCGATCAGCGGTTCGGGATCGCCGGCGGCGACCGCCGCGTCGGCCGCGTCCCGGTCCACCTGGTAGTGGATCCGGCCGCCCAGGTAGTAGTCGCGCATCCGGGCCGGGTGCGGTTCGGTGATCTCGTACTCGTACGGTGGCTGCCAGAAATCGTGCACCGGACCCCCCTCGTGCGCCTATCCGACTCTATCGCTGAGCCGCACGACCAGGGTGTCCGGCATGCGGAAGGAGAGGTTTGCCGGAAAGGTCGGGGCGGTGACGACGGTCGATCGGCGGAGCAGGGGCGCCACCTCGTCGAGGACCACCGCCGCCTCCATCCGGGCCAGCTGCGCGCCGACGCACCGGTGCGCCCCGGCCCCGAAGGCCAGGTGCCGGCGGGAGCCCCGCTGGCCGGGGACCATGGCGTGCGGGTCGGCCGCCACGGCGCGGCCGGCGGCGCCGAGCCAGAGGAGCACGGACGTGCCGACGGGCACCTCGACTCCGCCCAGGGTGGACGGCACGGCGGCGAGCCGGCGCCAGGTCGGGATCGGCGGGTCGAGGCGCAGGCCCTCCTCGACGACGTCGGCGGTGTCGTACCCGTCGGGCAGGCCCTCCTCGGTGAGCCGGTGCAGCAGCAGGGTGAGGAACTGCGACGTGGTCTCCTGCCCGGCGACGAGCAGGAAGAACAGCGCGGCGGTCACCTCGTTCTCGGTGCGGCCGTGTTCGCGCAGGTCCCGGGCGAGACCCGGCCCGGTCCGGGCGATCTCCCGCAGCTCGCGGTGGTACTGGCCGACCTTCTCCGCCAGGACCAGCTGCCGCTCCAGGGACAGCGGGGCCCAGAACAGTTCGAGGGCGGCGGCGGAGAAGTCCTTGACCCGGCGGACATCGGCCACCGGCAGGTCGATCAGCCGGGCGAGGACCAGCAGCGGCAGGTCCGTGGTGAGCGAGGCGTGCAGGTCGACGGCCTCCCCGGCCCGGAGCCGGCGGGTCAGCTGGCCGACCCGACGGCGGACGATGCCGGTCAGCCACGGCCGCAGCGCCTCGACCCGGCTCGGGTGCATCGCGTCGAACACGACGCCCCGGATCATCGGGTGCGTGTCGGTGCCGTTGTTGGCGAGGGTGGCCGGCAGCTTGAAGCGGTACTTCGCCAGGACCCGCATCACGGCCACCGACATCGGGGTGAGGGCGTCCAGGGCGTTGTCCGGCCGGTAGGTGTCCGGATCGGCGAGCACCCGTTTGACCTCGGCGGGTCCGGCCACGACGAGGTGACCGTCACGCCAGAACACCGGCTCGACGGTCTCGTGCACCCGTTCCCAGCTACGCCACATGTGCCCAATCTATTCAATGCCGGGCTGCCGTCTTTCCGACAGGTCATTGCAGCGCTTATGTCTGGTTCGAGAGTTGCCCGGGGACGCTGTGAGTGTGACTGTGGTCGCGGTTAGTTAACGCCCACAGGGATGTGACATGCGCCGTTGCCTCGCCCTCCTGCTCGTCCTGAGCGTCGCCGGGTGCACCTCCGCCGCCGGCGGCACCCCGCGGGCGAGCCCGACGGCGGTCGACCCGCCAGCGTCCGGCGCCAACCCGTCCGACCAGGGCAACATGAGCCCCGGCCCGGCGAAGCCGTCGGCCCCGGGAAAGATCACCTCCTGGGTGTACCAGCTCCAGGGCTACCCAGGCGGGAAACTCGACGACGTCGCCAAGGCCCCCGGCCAGCTCGCCGTCATCGACCTCGCCCGCGACGCCAGGAGCGACTACTTCCGGGCGGAGGAGGTCGCGGCGCTGAAGAGGAGCGGCAAGACCGTCCTCGCGTACTTCGAGATCGGGTCCATCGAGAACTTCCGGCCGGAGTACCCGTCGGTCAAGGATCTCGTCCTCAACCGCTGGGACGACTGGCCCGAGGAGTTCTTCGTCCGCTACTGGGAGCAGGCGTGGTGGGACAAGGTCGTCCGCCCGCGTCTCGACCAGGCGGCCCGGTCCGGCTTCGACGGGGTCTACCTCGACACGCCGCTGGCGTACGAGGAGATCGACCTCAAGACCGTGCAGGGCGAGTCGCGGGAGTCCCTCGGGCGGAAGATGGCCGACCTGATCGTGCGGATCGCGAAGTACAGCCCACTGTTGGTCTTCCCGCAGAACTCCCCTGAGCTGCGGAAATACTCCGGATACACGGAGGCGGTCGACGGGATCGGCATGGAAGAGCTCTTCTTCCTCGCCACCGACAAGCCCTGTGCCGAGAGTTTCTGCCCCGAGAACCTGACGGAGACCCGCGCGCTCCGCAAGGCCGGCAAGACCGTGCTCGCCGTCGACTACGCGACCCGCCCCGAGAACGTGAAGAAGGCGTGCGCCAGCTACGCGGCCGAGGACTTCGCCGGCTACGTCACCACCCGAGCACTCGACACCATCACGAGGAGTTGCGAATGAAACGGATCGGCGTCATCGGCATGGGCTACGTGGGGCTCACCCTCACCGCCGCGCTGGCCCGCAAGGGCTTCACGGTGTTCGGCGTGGACACCCAGCCGGCCGTGCTGGAGTCCCTCGCGGCCGGCAAGCCGCACATCTTCGAGCCGGGTTGTGAGGAGGTCTTCGCCGAGTACATCGGGAAGACCATCCACGTAGGCCCGGAGCTGCCCGCCGACGGGGTCGACGCGGCCATCATCTGCGTGTCCACCCCCGTTGACCTGTCGACCCACGAGCCCTACCTGGGCAATCTCGCCGCCGCCGCCCGGGCGATCGCCGCGTCCTGCGGCCCCGAGACCCTGGTCGTCGTGCGCAGCACCGTGCCGGTCGGCACCAGCCGCAGGGTCGTGCTGCCCGAGCTGTGGGCCGGGGCGAAGCTCGTGATGGCCCCCGAGCGGACCATCCAGGGTCAGGCTCTGCGCGAGCTGGTCGAGCTGCCCCAGGTCGTCGGCGGCCTCGACCAGGCCTCGCTGGACGCCGGCCTGGAGCTTTTCGGCGGGCTCGCCAACCAGCTCGTGCCGGTCTCCTCGATGGAGGCCGCCGAGATGGTCAAGCTCACCAACAACTGCCACACCGACGTGATCTACGCCTTCGGCAACGAGGTCGCGCTGCTCGCCGAGCGGTTCGGGCTCGACCCGCTCGAGGTCATCCGGGCCACCAACCTCGACTACCCGCGCCCCGACATCGCCAAGCCCGGGTACGTGGGCGGCGGGTGCCTGTCCAAGGACCCGTACATCCTGATCTCCGCCGCCGAGCGCGAGGGGCACACCCCCTACCTGATCGGCCGAGCCCGGGCCCTCAACGAGGAGTTGCCCGTGCACGTCGCGCACCGGCTGCTGTCGCTCGTGCAGGACCTGAAGTCGGTGCTGGTGCTCGGCTGGGCGTACAAGGGCTGGCCGCCCACCGACGACATGCGGGGCACGCCGATCGCGGCCATGCAGCCGGTGTTCCAGGCGGCGGGCGTCGAGGTGCTGGGCCACGACCCGCTGGTCACCCCCGAGGTGATCATCGAGTACGGCGGCCGGCCGGTCACCCTGCAGGAGGGCTTCGCCGCCGCCGACGCGGTGCTGGTGATCACCGACCACCCGATGTACCGGGCCCTGGACCTGCCGGCCCTGTTCGCCGAGGGCACCCCGAAGCTGGTCTACGACTCGTGGCGGATCCTCGACGAGGCGGTCGTGGAGTCCTTCGGCGTGTCCTACGTGGGCCTGGGCTACGAGGTCGCCTCGACTCCCGGTTCGGCGGTGGCCCGATGAGGATCCTCGTACTCGGCGGCGCCGGCTTCATCGGCGCGCACCTGACCCGCCGGCTCGTCGCCGACGGCCACGCCGTCACCGTGGTGGACGACTTCTCCCGGGGCCGCGACGACCTCGGCTACGACATCATCCAGGCGGACCTGACCGACCCGGCCGCGTGGGAGCGCATCCCGCACGGCTGGGACCAGATCTACCACCTGGCCGCCGTCGTCGGCGTGCGCAACGTGGAGAAGGACCCGGCCAGGGTGCTCCGGATCAACACCCTGGCTCTGTCCCACCTGCTGGACTGGCTGGGCCAGCCTGGCGCGCGGTCGCACGACAAACCTGGGACGAAGCTCTTCTTCGCCTCGACGAGCGAGGCCTACGCCGGTGGCGTGACCGCCGGCGTGGTCCCCGTCCCGACCGGTGAGACGGTGCCACTCCACATCCAGGACGTCACCGCGCCCCGGTTCACCTACGCCATCTCCAAGCTGTGGGGCGAGGCCGCCGTCGCGCACTCCGGCCTGCCCTACGTCATCGGCCGGTTCCACAACGTCTACGGCCCCCGGATGGGCGCCGACCACGTGGTCCCCGAGCTGGCGCTGCGCTCCCTGAAGGGCGAGGACCCCTTCATCGTGTACGGGTCCGAGCAGCACCGCGCCTTCTGCTACATCGACGACGCCGTCGAGGCCATGGTGCTCCTGATGGCCGCCCCCGAGGCGGTGGGCGAGATCGTGCACATCGGCGACGACACCCAGGAGACCAACATCGGCGACCTGGTCGAGATCGTGCACGGCATCGCCGGGGTCAGTCCCGCGCTGGAGATCGCGCCCGCGCCGGCCGGTTCCGTGGCCCGCCGGTGCCCGGACCTGACGAAGCTGCGCACCCTCACCGGGTACTCGCCGAAGGTGTCCCTGGAGGACGGCGTCCGGCGCACCTTCGACTGGTACCGGGAGAACGGGTGAGCGACGAGCTGGCCGGCCGCGACGCGGTCGGCCGGGACATCGTCTTCTACTACGGCGACGGCGAACTCGACAAGCTCACCGGCTACCGGTGCGCCGTCCTGCAGCCCGACTTCTACTCCCCGGCCGAGCTCGCCCAGCTCGCCGCCGGCGGGGTCCGGCTGCTCGGCTACCTCAGCGTCACCGAGGACGTCGACCTCGACCCGGCGCCCTGGCACCGGCCGTCGCGCAACCCGGACTGGGGCGGGCACTTCGTGCACGTCGGGCACCCCGGCTGGGTGGCGCACGTCCTCCGCCAGGCGTCCGCGGCCCTCGACGCCGGGTTCCACGGGCTGTTCCTCGACTGCCTCAACGTCGAGTTCACCTACCCGGAGGACCTGCCGCACACCCTGGCGCTGATCGGGGCGTTGCGGGCCGGGGCGCCGGACGCGTACCTGCTCGCCAACCGGGGCTTCGAGCTGCTGCCCCAGCTCGGGGAGCTGGTCGACGGGGTGCTGTTCGAGTCGTTCTCCGCCCGGTGGACTGCGGAGGGGTACGCGCCCTGGCCGCCGGACACCCTGGAGGTGCACGCGCAGTACGCCGAGCGGCTGTTGCACCTCGACATCGACCTGTTCGCCCTCGACTACGCCGACACGCCGGCGCTGACGGAGTTCGCCCGCCGGCGGGCCGAGCGGTTCGGCATGGTGTGCTCGATCAGCGACAAGGCCCTGAGCAGGGTGTAGTCAGTCGCCCAGGCCGAGGGTGAACTCGTCGGGGGACTCCTTCTTCCTGCTCCGGCGGCCCGTCCGGGCGGGCTCGGCGGCCGGGACCGGCCCGGCACCGGGGGCCGCCGGTGCCGGGTCCACCCGGCCGTCCGGGGTGCCCGTGGCGGGCACCAGGTGCTTCGGGCCCAGCGGGGCACCGGCGGGCAGATCGGCGGTCGGGGACTCCATCGACGGCGGCGCGGCCGGACGGGGCCGGCCCGACTGCCGCCCGCTCGACGGTGGCTCGGCCGGACGCGGCCCGCTCGTTTCCGGTGCGTCCGGCGGGGTCGGCGTCGCCGGGAGGGCCGGCTCGTCCGTGGTGGTCAGGGCTCGGACCGTGAGGCCGGCGAGGACCACGGCGAACGCGCCGGCGCCGATGGCCCACCACCAGTACCCCTGGTAGACGCTCGCCAGGACGAGCCCGAGCCCCAGGCCGGCGGCGAAGCCGAGCCCCAGCAGGGTGCGCGGCCCCAGGCGCAGCCGGGGCAGCCGCAGGACGATCAGGATCTCCAGCCACGTGCCGCCGAGCGCGAGTGGCACCGCCCCGACCAGGTCCACGAGGGACACGGCGTGCCGGGCGCCGAGCTGGACCAGGGCCGGGCCCTCGAACCCGGCGGGCATCGCGAGAACGGCCCCGCCGAACGCGACGAGCAACAGGGCGAGGGTGAACTGCACGCGGACGGGCATGCCCCGCAGTATGCCCCGGGAGGCCGTCGTGCGGAAGCTTTCGGCCCGGGATGAAACCAGGAGGCACTCTTAGGACTTGTCGTCTATAAAGGTCTAAAAAGGAAGAGGTATTCGCGATGACAGCAACCTTCGCGCAACAGTCCTCCCACTCCGCGGATCTCCTCGACTGGTTCCACGAGATGCGCCGGTCCGAGCCCGTCGCCTGGGACCAGGAGTTCGGCGCCTGGCACGTGTTCGGCTACCCCGAGGTGACGGCGGTGCTTGCCGACCCCGGCACGTTCTCCTCCGACCTCAGCGGCCTGCTCCCGCCGCAGAAGGACCTGGAGCTGTTCGCCAAGGGCAGCTTCGTCGGGATGGACCCGCCCCGGCACCTCAAGCTCCGCCGGCTGGTCAGCAAGGCCTTCACGCCCCGGATCGTCGCGGAGCTGGAGCCCCGGATCACCCAGGTCACCCGGGAACTGCTCGACGCCGTCCGAGGCCGGTCTGCGTTCGACCTGGTCGCGGACCTGGCGTATCCGCTGCCGGTCATCGTGATCGCCGAGCTGCTGGGCGTGCCGGCCGCCGACCGGGACCGGTTCCGCGGCTGGGCCGACGGGCTGCTCGGCGACAACCGGCCCGAGCGACTGTTGCCCGACCAGGACCACATGAACGCGGTGGGCGCGACGGTCCGGGACATGAACGACTACCTCCTCGACCACATCCGGGCCCGCCGGGCCGTGCCGACCGCCGACCTGACCAGCACCCTGATCGCCGCGGAGGTCGACGGGGAGCGGCTCGACGACGAGGAGATCGTCGGCTTCGTCGGCCTGCTCCTCATCGCCGGGCACATCACCACGACACTGCTGCTGGGCAACACGGTGCTGACCCTGGACGCCGACCAGGACGCCACCGCCGCGCTGCGGGCCGACCCGACCGGCCTGCCCACGGCGCTGGAGGAGGTGCTGCGGGTCCGCACGCCGTTCCCGCGGCTGGTCCGGCTGACGACGGCCGACACCACGGTCGGCGGGCGGGACGTCCCCGCCGGTCAGGTGCTCAACCTGTGGCTGGCCTCCGCCAACCGGGACGAGCGGCAGTTCGCGGAGGCCGACCGGTTCGACCCCACCCGCACCCCCAACCAGCACCTGAGCTTCGGGCATGGCATCCACTTCTGCATTGGCGCGCCGCTGGCCAGGCTCGAGGCCCGGCTGGCGACCCGGACGCTGCTGGAGGACTGCCCGGAGTTCGCGGTCGGCCCCGACGTCGGGTTGCACGACGCCCGGATCATGACCGGCGCGCGCAGCCTGCCGGTGGCGGTCACCTGGCGGTAGCCGGGCTACCGGCGGCGCCAGCTCGGGATGCTGCCGAGGGCGAGGAGTGCCCCGAGAAGGATGGTCGTCCACGCCGAGACCAGCAGGGTCTGCCGGCCGCCGATCGCGCCCACCAGCGGCCCGCCGACCGCGGTGCCCAGCGCGGCGGCCGGCGTGATCAACGCGCCCCGGAACGCGAGCACCTGGCTCAGGTGCTCCGCCGGGGCGCTGCGCTGGAACAGTGCGGTGCAGATCGCGGTGAACGGCCCGTAGACGAAGCCGCCGATCCCGAAGCCGACCATGCCAGGGGCCACCGCGTCTGTCAGCCCGCTCGGCAGCAGGCACAGCCCCCAGCCGACCACGATCGCCGCGATCACCGGCCACAGCGGGAGCCGGCGCAGCAGCCCGGCGAGGAGCGAGCCGAAGACCGTGCCGACGCCGTACGCCGCGACGTAACCGCCGAGCAGGCCGGCCGAGGCGTGCAACTCGTCGGCGATGTGCACGGGCATGGCGACCTCGACCGGGCCGTACAGGAAGAAGAAAGCGCAGGTCACGGCGATCAGGGCGAGTAGCTGGGGATGGGAGCGCAGGGTCAGCCACGCGCCGCCCTTCTCCGCCGGGGGGAGCATCCGGGGCGGCCGGGACCGGACGATGCCCACGCAGGTCACGGCCAGGAACGCGAACGTCACGGCGTCGGCCCCGATCACCCAGCCCGGCCCGGCGAACGCCGTCACCAGACCGGCGAGGGCCGGGCCGATCACGAAGGACGCCTGCTGCACGGACGAGACCAGCGCGTTGCCGGTGACCCGGTCCTCGTCGTCGAGCTCCTCGGCCACCAGGGTGTACACCCCGGCGTTGCCCCAGGCGTGCAGGAGCGAGGACAGGGCGAGCAGGACGACGTACAGGGCCGGGCCGAGCAGGTCCGCGACGGCCAGTACCGCGATCGTGCCCAGCAGGGCCGCGCGCAGGGTCGCGTCCACGGCCACCAGCCGGGCCCCGTCGAACCGGCGGACCAGCGGCCCGAGCAGGGCGGCGCCGAGGGTGGCCGGGAGGGCGTACGCGGCGACGGCCAGGCCCGTCCACACCCCGTGCCGGCCCGGCGGGGCGAGTTGGACGGCCAGCCAGGCAACGGCGACGAAGCTCATCCCGTCCCCGAAGGCCGACAACAGGACGGCCGGCAGGAAACGGCGGAGGACCGGGTGGCGCAGGATGCGCAGGTAGGGCGGCCGGGAGGGCGCGACGACGCTCATGCCGGGCACCCTGCCACCTCAACCGGGCTGGAGGTCAAGTCGGGGGTCCTACAGCAGCAGCTCCTTCACCGCGGCCTCCAGGTCGTAGGCCGGCGCCCAGCCCAGGGTCGCACGAATCCGGGTCAGGTCCGCGGCGATCCAGTCCACTCCTGCCGACCGGCCCGGGGCCACGTCGCCCTCGACCAGTTCCCCGGCGAACCCGGCCGCCGCGCACAGCAGCCGCACGGCCTCCCGGGTCGGCACGGCCGCCCCGCTGCCCACGTTGAGCACCGGCTCGGGCAGGGTCGCCGCGCACGTCGCCAACGCCACGGCGGAGCCCACGTCGCGGCCGTCGACGAAGTCCCGGTACGCGCCCAGCGGGCCCAGCCGGACCGTGCCCGACGGCACCTGGCGCAGGGCCCGGCCGAGGACGTTGTCGGCGGGCAGGCCGGCCCCGAGCGGGTTGAACACCCGGAGCACGACCCCGTCGAGCCGGTGGTCGGCGACGGCCAGCCGGACGAGTTCGGTGGCGGCGAGGCGGGTCACCCCGTAGCCGCCGACCGGGCGGCAGGGCGCGTCCTCGGCGACGGGCACGCCGTGCGGCACGACGCCGTACTCGGCGGCCGAGCCGAGCGTGACCAGCCTCGTACCCAGAAAGGAACACGCGTCGACGAGCCGGGCCACGGCCGTGACATTGGCCTCGACCAGCTCGGCGGTGCTCCCGCTGAGCAGGCCGGCGCAGTTGACGACCGCGTCGGGCCGGTGCGCCGCGAGCAGCGACGCGAGCCGGGCCGGCCCGTCGACGACCAGGTCGTGCCGGATCGGGCCGCGCCGGCCGGTGGGCAGCACCTCGGCCCCGGCCGCCGTCAGCGCCGCGTGGGCGTGTTTGCCGATGAAGCCGGACGCTCCGAACAGGAGAACTCGCATGGACTACCGCCAGGTGGATACGGGTGGACTGGGTAACGGGGTGGCGGCGCTGTCGCGGACGGCGGGCGCGGACTTCTCCGGCATCCGGGGGCGCGGCAGCAGCAGCGGCTTGATCTGGTCGAACGTCCGGTTCGCCTCGTCGTAGTCGTCCGGCCGGCCGATGTCGAGCCAGTAGCCGGTGAACAGGTGCGACGACGGCGGCTCGTTGCGGTCGAGCAGGTCGAGGACCAGGTCGTCGAAGCCGAACGCGACGCCCTTGGGGTACGGCGCCAGGGTCTTGCGGGACATCCCGTAGATGCCCATGCTCACCGAGTAGTCGAGGGTGGGCTTCTCGGTGAAGCTGACCACAGTGCCGTCCACGGCCTCCAGGCAGCCGAAGTCGATCTTCACCTGGCGGTTGTACGTGGCCACGGTCAACGGCGCCTCCGACGCGATGTGCTCGCGCAGCAGCATCCCGTAGTCGAGGTCCGTGAGCACGTCCCCGTTCATGACCAGGAAGTGTTCGGGCAGCTGGTCGAGGATGTTGAACATCGGGCCGATCGTGGACAGCGGCTTGTCCTCCTCCGCGTAGTCGACGGACAGGTCCCACTGGGAGCCGTCGCCGACGAACGCGCGGATCAGGCTGCCGAGGTGCCCGATCGCGAGGGTGACGGAGGTGAACCCGTACGTCCGCAGCTGGCGCAGGATGATGTCGAGGATCGCGTACTCGTCGCCGATCGGCACGAGGGGTTTGGGCAGGGAGGTCGTGTAGGGCCGGAGCCTGACGCCGCGGCCGCCGGCGAGGATGACTACGTGCATGACCAAGTTCCTCTCTAGTAGCTGGCGTATCGCCAGACCTGTCCGAGATCGGGGAGCAGCCCGATGACCAGGCCGAACACGAGAAGTGCGCTGCAGGCGCCGAAGACGGGCACCTGACGGTCGGGGCCCAGGTACGCCACGGCGCCCAGGTAGCCGGCCACGACGCAGCCGAGCACCCCGAGCAGCCGGCCGAACCGGGCCTGGTTGATGAGCAGGAAACCGGTGAAGTACGCGCCACCGAGCAGCACGTGCCCCGCGAGGGAGGCCGCGCCGAGCCGGGAGAGCTGGCCGTGGCCGTACAGGAAGGCCGCCAGGACCAGGGCCAGGCAGGCCAGGGTCCCCACGGCGACGACCAGGTCCACGGCGAAGGCCCGCAGTACCCGGCGACGGAACTCGGCCGGGTAGCGGGTGCGGCGTAGCAACCCGAGACTGCGCTCCCCGAACCGCCGCGCGCGCCACTCCAGCACCCCCATCCCCAGCACGATGGGCGTGACGGCCAGCGCCAGGTCCAGCCGGGGCTGGTCGAGGCGCGCGTCGGCGGACAGCAGGTAGAGGGCTGACAGGGCCGCGTACCCGATGACGGGCAGCGCGCGGGGCACCTCGGCGCGGATCCGGATCGCCGGCTCCTTCACCGCCGGCACCCGGACGACCTGGAGGACGGCGAACACGCAGACCAGCAGCACGCACGCACCGGCGGCGGCGACGGCCGCCACGGCCAGCGGTCGGGTGCCGCCGCCGAACAGGAAGCCGAGGCCGACCCCGACGGCCGGGGCCGACAGCGCGAACAGCACCGGCTCGCGGCGGTGGAACAACAGGATGCCGCCGGCGAGCTGGAACGCGAGCTGCGCCACGGCCAGCGCCCAGGCCCCCGGTGACAGGAACGGGATCCCGACCAGGGAGGGCAGGGTCACGCCGAACAGCAGGCTCCGGCGGAGCACCTTCGCGGCCAGGTCCGTGCGACCGTGACCCGTCATCCGGTACGCCACGGACGTCCAGCCCATGGTCCACACCCAGCCGAACGCCGTCGCGTACACCATGCCGGTGATCGTGTTCCGCGCGCCGAGCAGGAACGCCACGGCCGGGAACACGGCGCTGGGCATGGTGTACAGCAGGCCGTGCGACAGCTCGCGCAGCGCCTGGATCCGGTCGGGCCGGGGCAGCGGCTCGCCCGGCCCCCGGTGCGGGATCCGCCGGTAGATGTCCTCGGCGAGGGCGAAGACGTCCTTGTAGCCGTAGTCCTGGGTGGCCATCCGGTCGGTCATGCCGTCGCTCTCGAGCATGGCGGCGATCTGCAGCGGGTCGATGGCCAGGCCGCAGCGGTCGGACACCTTGGTGGCGAGCGCGTCGACGGGGTCGACCAGGCGGAGCGGAACCGTGTCGGTCACGCCAGGACCTCTTCGTAGACCGACCGGTAGGCCTCGATGGACTGGGCCAGGGTGAAGTTGTTCAGGATCCGTTCGCGCGCGGCCACCCCGAGCCGGCGGCGCAGGTCGTGGTCGGTGAGCAGCTTGACGCAGCCCGCCGCGATGGCCACGTGGTCGCGGGCCGCGCAGACGATGCCGGCGTCGCCCACGGCCTCGGCGACCCCGCCGACGTTGGTGCACACCGGCGGGCGGCCGGTGGCCATGGCCTCCACGATGGTGTACGGGAACCCCTCGGAGATCGAGGTCAGCACGTTGATGTGCCCGGCGTGGTACGCGTCGACCTGGCTGGCGATCCGCCCCTCGAAGACGGCCGAGTCGGTGAGCCCGAGGTCGTCGACGAGCTTGCGGCAGCTGGCCGCGTAGTCCTGGTTCACCTCGGGGATCGGCCCGAACATCCGCAGCCTCGCGTCGGGCACCTCAGCCTTGACCAGCGAGAACGCCCGGATCAGGGTGTGCAGGTCCTTGAGCGGGTCGATCCGGCCCATGAACACGATGGTGGGCACGTCCGGCTCGCCGGTGGCGGCGGGGAAGTCCGCCGGGTCGACCCCGTTGTACATGGTGCGCATCCTGGCCGGGGTCGCCCCGTTGTACAGCGCCCACCGCCGGTTGTAGTTGGAGTGCGGGGCGAGCAGGTCCGCGCTGTGGTACGTCGCGACGGCCAGGGTGCGGAAGAAGTTCAGCAGCAGCACCTTCACGGCGTGCGGCACGTCCTCGTTGACCATGGCGAGATAGCGTTCCCGCAGGTACACCCCGTGCTCGGACAGCACGATCTTGGAGCCGTTGCGCCACTTGGCGGCCAGCGCGACCAGTCCGGCGAGCCCGTTCATGGCCAGGTGGCAGATGTCCACCTCGACGGGCGGCGCCGACAGGGGCCGGAGCATGTGCTCGATGAGGTCGGCGGCGGTCAGCGCGTCGGCCAGGCAGAGCGGCTCGCCGATGTCCATCCCTGCCTGGTGCCAGGCGTCCATCAGCCGGCTGATCGCGGCGTTGCTGGTCAGCGCGGCGGTCAGGTCGGCGATCTGCGCGTAGTCGAACAGGCCCCGCAGCGCCTGGAGGAAGGCCTCACGGCCCTGCTGGCTCCAGCGTTCGCGCACCTCGGCGGGCCGGATCAGGGCGCGCAGGAACGTGGCGTGCGCGTCGACGAACCACTGCGGCTCCCGGTCGGGCTTGCGCTCCCGGCGGGTCCACAGCGGGATGTTGATCACCTGGTCGAGGTTGTCCGGGATCTCCCAGACGCTCTTCTCGACCCCGGTGACGGTCAGGGCCACCACCTGGAACCGGTGCTCGGGCATGCCCCGGATCAGCTGGTCCATCCAGACACTGACGCCGCCGAAGTGGTGCGGGTAGGTGCCTTCGGAGATCATCGCGACCCGGGTGGTCCGGCGGTCGCGCTGCCGGGGGACCACCGGGTCGGCCACAGAGGCCCTGCCGATGGCCCGCCAGCTCTTCAACGGGGTGTGGGGGCGAGTCGTCATGGGGAGCATCGCCCCCACCTCCCTTCTGCTACGGCTTCGGGTACGCGGTCAGCACGGTCGCGGTCGGCACCTTGGAGATCGAGTCGGTGCCGTACGCGTCATAGCCGGTCGCCCGGACCCCGGTGGCGAACACCGGACCGGTCCCGGTGAAGGTGACCTGGTTCGTGGCCCGGTCCCACACGGCGTCGTTGCCGGCGGACAGGGACGCGAAGTGCGCGGTGCGGTCGCCGACGTAGCCGGCGAGGGCCACCCAGTCGGGGTTGCGCAGCGGCACGTTGTAGTAGGTGCTGTACTTGCCGGCCACGGCCCGCAGCCAGTCGAACGCCAGGTTCTTGTTCGTCGCGTACTGCGCCAGGTTGTTCTGGTGCATCGTGTGCGAGTACGCCGAACCGGTCATCACGTGCTGGAGCGCGATGTCGGACTCGTGCGTGATCACCTGGTCGTACGTCTGGTTCACCGGCCAGTAGGGGAACTTGCCCTGCGGCCCGTAGTAGGAGTTGTAGAACTGGGTCTCCTGCGCCGGGTTCGTGACGTGGTAGGCGATGTTCGTCGGCCAGTCGGGCACGATGAACAGGCTCGGCTCCAGCGGGTGGTAGATCCCGCAGTTGAAGCAGGCCGGCTTCTGGCTGGCGAACGACATGTTCCCGTGCAGGTACTTCACCCCGGCGGCCTTCGCGGCGGCCAGCATGTTCACGTTGGACGCGCCCAGCCCGTAGTCGGTCGGCGGGTCGATGTCGTTGTTCGGGTCCGGGTTGTAGACCCCGAGGCCGGAGTACTCCGGCGTCTTGAGGACCGTCGCCGGCACGGTCAGCCCGATGGCGGCGGCCGCCGTCAGGTTGTCGTGGATCTCGGCGTAGCTGGTGGCGTAGTCGGTGGTGTTCATCTTCGGGTGGGTCAGCGTGTGGTTGACCCAGCGGAAGTCGGCCTTGTTGCACTCCGACTGTGCCGTCAGCGGGTCGCCGAGGATGATCACGCAGGCGATGTTGAGCCCCGACTGGATGCCGTCACCGTTCAGCGGCGCGTTGATCTTGAAACCGGCCGTCAGCGGGTACGTGGTGTGCAGCGCGTTCTGCTGCGTCTTCGTGCTGGTCACGTCCGTGCCGGTCATCCGGTAGCCCGGGTCGGAGTTCACGGACCCGTCGGGCTGCAGGACGTCGCCGTTGTTGAACCAGTCGTCGACGTCCAGGTTCAGCCAGTGCCGCTGCTCGCCGAGGAACACGCCCTTCGACGCCCACCGCAGCAGACCGTAGGTCAGCAGGTTCGCCTGGATCAGGTACTGGTTCGACGTGAACGTCAACGCCAGCCGCTCCCGGCCGTCCGGCGCGGTGCTGGTCACGCCGACCACGGAACCGCCGAGGGTCAGGATCGGGGTCGCGGCGCAACCGGGGGCGACACTTGTCCGGTACACGTAGGACAGTGAGATCGGGATGTTCGCCGCGGCCTTGAGGTAGTCGAAGATCGGCGCGCCGGCGGTCGTGAGGACCGCGTTCTGCGGGGTGTCGCCGATGCCGCCCTCGCTGACCGGGTTCAGGCAGTAGCTCTCGGGCCAGCTGCCGTACGAGGTGTAGAGGGACACCTGCCGCACCTGGTAGGCCTTCTCGTAGTCCCACAGGGCCGTCCACTCGCCCGCGTCGAGCGCGCTGACATAGTTGCCGTTGTCGTTGTACAGCAACGCGTTGTTGGTCAGCAGCACCGCGTTGTACCTGCCGGTGCCGTCCGGGCGGGTCAGCGCGTCCAGTGGCGCGTCCCGGGCGAGCAGCACGTCGTAGGGCGCGCCGACCTGGTCCAGACTGGACTTCCAGGTGGCGAGGCCGAAGTCGGCGTTGTCCACGGCGATGACCAGGGCGCGCAGGGCGACCTTGTCGGTGGGGGCCGATGCCGCCGCGTGGGGTGCTGTCCTGAGGGGGCCGTTCTTGACCGGCAGCTTGCCCGGGGGCGTGACATGGGGCAGGACGGCTTCCGCCCGGGTCACGCCGTGCTTGTGGTCGTGCGGGTGCCCCGGTGCCGCTTCGGCGGTGGTCACCGTGCCTGCGACAGCTGCCACGGATCCGACGAGGGCGACAGCCAGAATGATGCGTCCGGACAGATTTCTGCCCGGCATGCGACGTTTCATGCCTCATCCTTGATGGGACGGGCAGTGATCATTAGAGCACTGCGGGTGTGGGGGAGGAGCTTGCGTGAAGTAAACCGTCCCACGGCAGCGCGCATGACGGCTCCGACAAGTTGCCGACATGGCGACTAAGAAAGAGGGTTTGGGGTAAAGCCGGGTTCACAGTGGAGGACGTGGCCCGCACGGTTGGAAGATCCAACCAAATGTCTGGTTCAGGGTACCTGAAGGGGGGAGTCCCCTTCGGTCACCGGCACGCCGATCTCCGCGAGAATGTCGCGCGCCGACCGCCACTGCCCTCCGTCGCCGGTGGCCTCCGCGAGCACCTCCAGGGTCCGGGCCTCACCGAGCAGGTGCCCCGTCGTCCGGTGGATCCGCAGAGCCTCGTGACCGTCCACGACCGCCAGATCGGACTCGCCGCGCACCAGGTGGATCCGGGCCCGCTCGGTGAGCGCCTGGGCCTCCAGCACCGCGTACCGCAGCTCGCGGGCCAGCGCCAGGGCCGCGGTGGCGTCCTCCAGGGCCTCGCCGGTCCGGCCGAGCGCGCCGGACGCCGCCGCCCGCCGGATCAGTGCCACCGTGCGCTGACCGGGCTGGGCGTTGCCCACCGCCACCGCCACCGCCCGGGTGTGCCCGGCCACGGCCTCGTCGAACTGGCCCAACCGCCAGCGCACGTCCGCCAGGTTGGTCTCCACATCGGCCTCCAGCGGCACGATCCGGTGCTCCCTGACCAGGGCCGTGCCCTCCAGCAGGTCGGCGAGCGCCGGGTCGAGGTGGCCCAGCTCCGCGTGCGCCTGGGCCCGGCCGCTGAGCGCGGAGACCACGGTGTCCACACTGGCGATCCCCCGGGCCAGGGCCAGGGCGCGGCCGAACGTCGCCACGGCCAGGGCCGGCCGGCCCAGTTGGTGGTACGACCGGGCCAGGTTCGACAGCAGTGATGCCCGCACGTTGTCCAACTCGTCGGCCGGCAGCAACGACAGCGCCGTACTGAGCTCGGCCGCCGCCCGGTGCAGCTGGCCCTGCTCCAGCAGCGCCAGGCCCAGATTAGCCAGAATGGACGCCCGGACCTGCGGGGTCAGGTCGAACCGCAGCGCCGACTCCAGGGTCCGCGCGCCCTCCTCGATCCGGCCCATCTCGCTGAGGATCCGGCCCCGGTTGGCCAGCAGCACCACCTCGTAGTCGGTGAAGCCGTGCGCGCGGCTGAGGACCAGCGCCGTCCGGCCGTGCTCCAGGGCCCGGTCGTGCCGGGACAACGTCGCGTTGGCCAGACTCAGGCTCAGGTGCGCGGCGGTGCGGGCCCGGGGCTCGCCGGCCGCCGTCGCCGCCGCCAGGCTCGCCTCCGCGGCCGCGAACCAGTCCACGGTGAGTTTGCGCAGCCAGAAGTAGCCGCGCAGGCTGTCGGCGAGCAGCCACGCCACCGAGGGCAGGCCGGCCGGCGGACTGGCGATCGCCGCCACCAGATTGACCCGCTCGGCGTCGAGCCAGGCCAGGGCCTGCGCGTGGGTGTCGAACGCCGCCGCCCCGGTGACCGGGCCCGACGGGCGGGGCAGTCGGAGCATCTGGGGGTGCAGGACGTGCGCGGCGGTGTGCGCGGCGTCGCCGTACCAGAGGTGCAGTCGCTGTTCCGCCGCCGCGCGGTCCGCCGGCTCCTCGTCGGCCTCGGACCGCTCCCGCGCGTACGCCCGGACCAGGTCGTGCATCGTCCACCGGCCCGGGGTCGGCACCTCGACCAGGTGCGCGGCGGTGAGCCGTTCGAGCCCCTCGGACGCCTCGGCGAGGTCGGTCCCGGCGAGCTGGGCGGCGGCGGTGGCGGTCAGGTCGGGGCCGGGGGCGAGCCCGAGCAGCCGGAACAGCCGGGCGGCCCGGGGCGCCAGCGACTGGTACGACAGGTCGAACGCCGCCCGCACCGAGGACTGCTCGTCCCCGTCGACCTCCAGCGCGGCCAGCCGGTTGCCGGCCCGCAGCTCCGCGGCGTGGTCGGCGATCGCCAGCCCCGGCCGGTCCGCCAGGTACGCCGCGCTGATCCGCAGGGCCAGCGGCAGGTGGTCGCACAGCCCGGCCAGCTCGGCCGCCGCCTCCGACTCGGCCGCCACCCGGCCCGGGCCGACGATCCAGGCGAGCAGCGCGACCGAGTCCGGGCCGGACAGCACGTCCAGGTGCAGCCGGCGGGCCCCCTCGTGGGCGGAGAGCCCGGACAGCCGGTCCCGGCTGGTGATCAGCGCCAGGCCGGCCGCGCCGACGGGGAGCAGGGGGCGCACCTGCTCGGCGCTGTTGGCGTTGTCGAGGAACACCAGGAGCTGGCGGCCGGCGATCCGGCTCCGGTACAGGTCGACGGCCTCGACCAGGTCGACCGGGATCTGGCCGGGCGGCACGCCGAGCGCGCGGAGGAACCGGGCCAGGGCCTCGATCGGCCGCAGCGGCGCGGAGGTGGAGTAGCCGTGCAGGTTGACGTAGAGCTGGCCGTCGGGGAACCGGTCGCGGACCTGGTGCGCCCACCGCAGGCCCAGGGCGGTCTTGCCGACCCCGCCGATCCCGGCGATCACCCCGACCGGCCCGGCCCCGCCTGACCCGGCTCCGGCCGGCGATGCGCCGCCCGGCGCGGCCCCGGCCGGGGCGTCGCCGTCGGAGGTCAGCAGGGCGTCGAGGGCCGCGAGCTGGTCGGCCCGGCCGGTGAAGTCGGCGATGCTGGCCGGCAGCAGCCGCGGCACGTCGCGCGCCTCGGCGGCCGGGGCCGGCGCGGGCGCGGGCTCGGCCGGCTCCAACAGGAGCACCGGGTCGTCGCGCAGCACGGCCAGGTGCAGCCGGTTGAGGTCCTCGCCGGGGGCCAGGCCCAGCTCGGCCTGGAGCCGGCGGCTGATTCGCTGGTGGGCGTCGAGAGCCTCGGCGCGGCGGCCAGCCCGGTAGAGGGCGAGGATCTGCAGCTCGGCGAGGCGTTCGCGCAACGGGTACCGCACGACCAGCTCCGCCAACTCGGTGAGCACCTCGTGGTGCCGGCCGTACTCCAGCTCCGCGGCGAGCCGCAGGTCCGCGGCGTCCTGGAACGCCGCGTCGATTCCCGGCCAGATCCGCTCCCAGATCCGGTCGTTGAGGATCTCCCCGAACAGCCCGCCGCGGTCGAGCGCGTGCGCCGCCCGGTGCAGGCCGACCCGCTCGGCCAGGTCCGTGGTCTTCGCGGCCCGCTCGACGAGGAGCCGGAACCGGTGCAGGTCCACCCGGTCGGGTTCGCCGGTGAGCAGGTAGCCGTCGCCGGAGCGGGAGAGGGCGAAGCCGTGCCGCTCGGCCCCTGCCGCGGCCAGCCGTTTGCGGATCCGGGACACGTGCACCTGCACGGCGCTGCGCGGCCGGGCCGGGGGCTCTGTGTCCCACAGCAGGCCGATCAGCCGGTCGGTGTCCACGGTGCGGCCGAGATAGATGGCCAGCAGACCGAGGAGCCGACGCTCCATCCGCTGGCCGATGTCGATGGGCTGCCCGTGTACGACGGCCTCGACCGTGCCTAGTACCCGCAACTCCATGCCAGGAGATTAGTCCAGTACGGACGGTGTTCGGGAGGCCCGCGACTGTCGGTTACAGGTCGTACTGGTATAGGTTGTACCGCTTCATCAGAGTGATTACCTTGTCCGCGTACCGGGGATCCGTCGCGTATCCGGCCTTCGCGATCCGGCGGGCGAACTCGTCCGGGTCGCCGGTCGCGCCGAACGAGCCGGCGTAGCGCTCGTTGACCCGGAGGAACCGGCCGTGGTCGTCGTAGGAGTCCGACTCGCTGCGGTAGGACCGGAAGGTGGCCGCCGTCGGGTAGCACCGGGCGCCCTCGCACTCCGACGTCTTGTACCGCGCGCACCCGGTCGCGATCGGCCCGGCCCAGCCGAAGCACTTGATCCCGAACAGGTTGTGCTCGACCCTGGCCAGCTCGCTGGAGCCCCAGCCGGACTCGAGGATCGCCTGGCCGAGGCTGACCGACGCCGGCACCCCGTACGTGGCCTGGGCGCGGCGGGCGTGCCCCACGCCTCCGGCGATGAACGCCGCGGGCGGGACGGGTGCCGCCGCCGGAGCCGGGGCCGCGCCGCACGCGGGCGGCTCGGCCGGCCGGGCGACGTACGCGTCCGACACGTACCCGCCGGAGACGAGCCGGTCCCACCTGTTCGTGGTGCGGACCGTGCCCTCGACCGGCTGTCCGGTGACCTGGCAGTCCAGCGCGAGCGGCCCGCCGTTGTCGACCGCCCCGATCCGGGTGCCGGTCGCCGAGGCCGTCGAGCGGATCTTCAGCGGGATGTCCGGTGTGCTCGCCACGGCACTCACGGAGGGTTGCCGTAGGGCCGGCCCGGCGGACGCGGGCAGGACAGGGGCGACGAGGAACGTGCCGATCGCCGCGCCGGTCAGGACCACCAGAGATCGCATAATCCCTCCAAGTACCAGATAACTCTCCAAAGGTACCTGAAGGACATCTGGGTGAGAGGGGAATCCGGCAACGCGCGGGTCGGGGCCTAGCCGCGGCCGCGCAACTGGTCGGCCCACACCGGACTGTGGTGGACGACCAGGCGCGCGGTGCCGAGATCCGAGCCGGTGAGCACCCGCACGGCCGTCACGGAGTCGGGCTCGCCGAGCCCGGCCCTGCGCAGGTACGAGATCACCTCGTCGAGATCGGCCCCGGCCGCCAACTGGTCCCTCGCCGCGGCGACGACCTGCTCTAACCGTTCGGCGGGCTGCATGTCGCCAGTATGCCGGCGAAGATCGCGGAGCCGGAAGGATGACTTGTCCGTCTTCGCAGATGGTGATGAACAATATTGCACAGGGTAAATGCTGTGTAAGCCCTGAGTTAGTGGCGGCGATGGCGACCGCGGCCCCACGCGCCTCGGTGGCCGGGTGCGTGAGGATCGCCTGGTGCCGGGCCGGCGGTGACCTTGGCGACTTTGACGCCGGGTGGCCTGGTAGGCCAGCATGGGGCGGGGCAGCAGTGGAGGAACCCGGTGGGAGTCCGGGGCGGTCCCGCCACTGTGACCGGGCGTCGCCCGGGAGTCAGGAACTTCCGCTGCCCGCTATGTCGCAGCTATTCGCGGGCGTGGACACCCGCGGAGAGGACTCACCCGTGGTGCCGTTCCCGTTCTCTGCCGTCGTCGGTATGCCCGACCTGCGGCTCGCCCTGCTCCTCAACGCCGTGTCGCCGGCGATCGGCGGGGTGCTGGTCCGGGGCGAGAAGGGCACGGCCAAGTCGACCATGGTCCGGGCGCTGGCCCGGCTGCTGCCGACCCTCGACGTGCTCGACGGGTGCCGGTTCTCGTGCGCGCCCGGCGCCGAGTATCCGAACTGCCCCGACGGGCCGCACGACGCGGTGACCGTCCGCAAGGACGCCCGGCTCGTGGAGCTGCCCGTCGGCGCGACCGAGGACCGCCTGCTCGGCTCGATCGACCTGGAGAAGGCCCTCGGCGCCGGCACCGTCTCCTACACCCCCGGCCTGCTGGCCGCCGCCCACCGGGGCGCGCTGTACGTCGACGAGGTCAACCTGCTGCCCGACCACCTCGTCGACGCGCTGCTCGACGCGGCGGCGATGGGCGAGGCGCACGTCGAACGCGACGGGGTCTCCCTGCGGCACGCCGCCCGGTTCCTGCTGGTCGGCACCATGAACCCGGAGGAGGGCGAGCTGCGGCCCCAGCTCCTCGACCGGTTCGGCCTGACCGTGGAGGTCCGCGCGCCCCGGGTCGCCACCGAACGGGTCGAGGTGGTCCGCCGCCGGCTGGCGTACGAGGCGGCCCCCGAGGCGTTCGCCCTGTCCTGGGCCGGCGCGGACTCCGCCCTCGCCGAGCGGATCGCCACCGCCCGCACCCACCTCGCCAAGGTCGAGCTGCCCGACGCCGAACTGCTCAGGATCGCCCAGGTCTGCGCGGCGTTCGACGTCGACGGGCTGCGCGCCGACCTGGTGGTCGCCCGGACCGCCATCGCCCTGGCCGCCTGGGAGGGCAGGGTCGAGGTCACCGCCGCCGACGTGGAGGTGGCCGCCCGGCTGGCGTTGCCGCACCGGCGGCGGCGCGACCCGTTCGACGCGCCGGGCCTGGACGAGGACACGTTGCAGGACGCGCTCCAGGACCCGCCGGCTCCCGAACGGCCGGAGGACGACCCGGACGGGAACGGCCCGGACGACGACCCCGACAACCGGCCGGACGACGACCCCGACGGCCGTGGTCCCGACGACGGGCCGGGCGACGGACCGCAGGACGGCGGCCCCGACGGCGGCGGCGCGCCAGAGTCCGACCAGGACCGGTCCGCGACCCCACCCCGACCGCACGCCCCGGACCCCGACCGCACCCCGCCCGGCGACCCCGCGGCGCCCCCGAGGGCACCGCGGTCCGAGGCCGACGGCGACGGCACCGGCCGGTCCGGCGAGGACAGGCACGGCAAGGGCAAGCCCTTCCGCGCCCGGCTGCTCACCGTCCCCGGCACCGGACAGGGCGCTGCCGGTCGCAGGTCGCCGGCGTTCACCCGCAGCGGCCGGGTCGTCGGCGCCCGGCAGCCCGACCCGTCGTTGACCGGGGTGCACCTGGTGGCCACGGTCCGTGCGGCGGCCCAGCGCGGCTCGGCGACCCTGCAACGCCAGGACCTGCGGGCCCCGGTCCGCAAGGGCCGCGAGGCCAACCTGGTGCTGTTCGTGGTCGACGCGTCCGGCTCGATGGCCGCGCGCCGCCGGCTGGGCGCGGTCACCGACGCCGTGCTGTCCCTGCTGATGGACGCCTACCAGCGCCGGGACAAGGTCGGCATGATCACGTTCCGGGGGAGCGAGGCGCAGCTGGTGCTGCCGCCCACGTCCAGCGTGGAGGTGGCCGCGGCCCGACTGCGCGATCTGGGTACCGGTGGCCGGACCCCCCTCGACGCCGGCCTGCGCCGCGCGGAGGACACCCTGCGCATCGAACGGCTGAAGGACCCGTCCCGCCGGCCGCTGCTCGTCATCGTCACCGACGGCCGGACGACCTCCGGACCGACCCCGGCGGCGACGGCCGCCCGGCTGGCCGCCGCCGGGGTGGCCAGCGTCGTGGTGGACTGCGAGTCGGGGCATGTCCGGCTCGGGCTCGCCGGGCAGTTGGCGGCCCAGCTGGGCGGGGAACACGTGCCCCTGGCCGACGTGTCCGTGCAGAGCCTGCGCACCGTCGCCGGCCGCGCGGCCTGAACCGGCCCGACCGCGGGGCCTACCGGAGGCCAGGGCGGCCTGGCAGGGTCGAGCACCGGACACCGACGCCCCGCTGACCCCGGTGGTCTCCGGCGGGGAACGACCGTGGGAAACCGGAACAGGTGTCGCCGTAACCGTCGTCTGATTGTGATCGTGAGGAGTGAACATGCCGCAGGGCAAGCCCGAGCAGGTACCCGATGACGGCCTCACCACCCGCCAACGCCGCGCCCAACCCGTCCTGGCCGTGCACACCGGCCTCGGCAAGGGCAAGTCGACGGCGGCGTTCGGCATGGCGCTGCGCGCCTGGAGCGCCGGCCTGCGGATCGGGGTGTTCCAGTTCGTGAAGAGCCCGAAGTGGAAGGTCGGCGAGGAGGCCGCGATGCGCGCCCTCGGCGACTCCGGCAAGGGCGGCACCGTCGACTGGTTCAAGATGGGCGAGGGCTGGTCGTGGCTGGCCCGGCCGGGCACCGAACGCGACCACGCGGTCGAGGCCGTCGAGGGCTGGGCGCAGATCAAGCGGGACCTGGCCGCCGGGACCTACGATTTCTACGTGCTCGACGAGTTCACCTACGTGATGCACTGGGGCTGGGTCCCGGTCGAGGAGGTCGTCGAGACCCTCGGGGCCCGCGACGGCGCGCACGTGGTGATCACCGGCCGGTACGCGAAGGACGAGCTCATCGAGGCCGCCGACCTGGTCACGGACATGGGCAAGGTCAAGCACCCGATGGACGCCGGCCGCAAGGGGCAGAAGGGCATCGAGTGGTAGCCGACCGGGGCCCCGCCGCACCGGGCGGCGCGGTGTCCCTCGCCGTGCCCCGGGTCGTGATCGCGGCCCCCGCCTCCGGGCACGGCAAGACCACCGTGGCCACCGGCCTGCTCGCCGCGCTGACGGCCGCCGGGCACCGGGCCGCCGGCTTCAAGGCCGGCCCCGACTACATCGACCCCGGCTACCACTCCCTGGCGTGCGGCCGGCCCGGGCGCAACCTGGACCCGGTGCTCGTCGGCGAGGAGCTGATCGCGCCCCTGTTCGCGCACGGGGCCGCCGGCTCCGAGGTCGCGATCGTCGAGGGCGTGATGGGCCTGTACGACGGGGCCGTCGGCCGGGGCGACTTCAGCTCCACGGCGCACGTCGCGCACCTGCTCGACGCGCCGGTGGTGATGGTCGTGGACACGTCCTCGCAGGGCCGGTCGGTGGCGGCGGTGCTGCACGGCTTCCGGTCGTTCCCCGGCGCGCCCCGGATCAGCGGCGTCATCCTGAACCGGGTCGGCTCCGACCGGCACGAGCAGCTGCTCCGCGACGCGTGCGAGGAGGTCGGCACCCCGGTGCTCGGCGTCCTGCGCCGGCATGCCGTGATCTCCGCGCCGTCCCGGCACCTGGGGCTGGTGCCGGCCGTGGAGCGCTCGGCGGCGGCCAGGGAGTCCGTGGCGGCCCTCGCGGTGCTGATGGCCGACCTGGTCGAACCGGTGCTTTCCGTCGCGCGTACGGCTCCGCCGCTGGTCACGACGCCCTGGTCCGCTCCGGTACTGGAGCGCGCGTCCCGGCCGGTGATCGCCGTGGCCGGCGGGCCGGCGTTCTCGTTCGGCTACGCCGAGACCACCGAACTGCTCACCGCCGCCGGGGCCGACGTGGTCACCTTCGACCCGCTGCGGGACTCCGCGCTGCCCGCGGGCACCCGGGGCCTGGTCGTCGGCGGCGGCTTCCCCGAGGTGTACGCGGGCGAACTGTCCGCCAACACCTCCCTGCGCGCCGAGGTCGCAGCCCTGGCCGGCACCGGGGCCCCGGTCGCAGCCGAGTGCGCCGGACTGCTCTGGCTGGCACGGTCCCTCGACGGCGCGCCGATGTGCGGGGTCCTCGACGCCGAGGCGAAGATGACCGAGACCCTGACATTGGGGTACCGCGACGCGGTCGCCGCGTCCGACAGCTGGCTCGCGCCGGCCGGCACCCGCCAGTCGGGGCACGAGTTCCACCGCACCGCGGTCACGCCCGGGGCCGGTCCGTCGCCGGCCTGGGTGAGCGCGCACGGCCGGGAGGGGTTCGTGTCCGGCGGAGTGCACGCCTCCTATCTGCATCTGCACTGGGCGGCCCGGCCGGAGATCGCGGCCAGGATGGTGGCGGCGTGCGGGTAGCGCGCGGGGTGGTGGCGGCGCGCGGGGCCGTGGTGGCGCGTGGGTAGCGCGTGGGGTGGCGGCGGGCGGCTGGTCGTCGGGGTCGGGGCCCGGGCCGGGGTGACCGCCGAGGAGCTGACGGCGGCTGTCGCGGAGGTTTTGGCCGCCATCGGTGCGGGTATGGACAGTGTGGAACGCCTGGTGACGGTGGCCGCGAAGGTCACCGAGCCGGGCATTCTCGCCGTGGCGGACGCTGCCGGCTGGCCGATCGTGGGCTACCCGGCCGCCGACCTGGCCGCGGTCTCTCCGCCCCACCCGTCAGCGGTGGTGCACGCGGCCGTCGGGACGCCGAGCGTCGCTGAGGCCGCAGTGTTGCTGACCGGGGCCACCCTCGTGGTTCCCAAGAGTTCATCCGGGCGAATCACCCTGGCTGTAGGGGTTTTGTCCTAGTTCCCTCAATACGCCAAGTGACGATAAGGTCACAGTTCCTATCATGTGGTCGGATCGGATGACTACAGTGGACCGGTGAGAACTCCGCACCCGATCGAAGTCGAGTCCTACCGGATCCTGCGGGCCACCTGTGACACCCATGGCCTCCCACCCCACAGTCGTGACGTCGTCGAGCGGATGGTGCACACCAGCGCCGACGAGAGCTGGTGTGCCGACCTGATCCTCGACGAGAGTGCCCTGGCGGCCGGAGCCGCCGCCCTGGACGGAGGCGCGCCCCTCGTGGTCGACGCCGAAACCGTGTCCGCCGGCATCGCGGCGTACCCGTCGCTGTGCCTGATGGAGAGCGAGGCCGCCTACGACATCTCCGTCCGGACCGGCATCACCCTGCCGGCCGCCGGCTTCCAACTCGCGGCCTCCCGGGTCGCCGACGGCGCGGTCTGGGTCGCGGGCAGCTCGCCCACCGCGCTGTGGGAGCTGCTCCGGCTCGCCGAGGGCGGGGTGCTCCGCCCGGCCCTGGTGATCGGCCTGCCCGCCGGTTTCGTCGGGGCGGCCGAGGCCAAGGCTGCGCTGCGCCGCAGTGGTCTGCCGGCGATCTCCAACGTGAGCGCCAAGGGGGGTGCGGTGGTCGCGGCAGCGGCCGTCAACGCGCTGCTCTACGGCGACATCTACTGAACCGCGATATCCACTGACCCGCGCCGCCGGGGTCGCGGCGATGTTCGAAGATTCCAGCTGTCCGGGCCGTCCCGCCCGAGGTTCCGGACAGCGCGACGCCCCTCCGAGGTGATCCTCGGAGGGGCGTTCTCGCGCGACGGCCCGGATCAACGCGCGGACCGGCACCGGGTCGGTGCGCCGGCGGCCGGGCCGCGGTCGGCCCGGGTCAGTTCGCCGGTGGCGGCAGGGCCGAGCCCTTGAGGTAGTCGGTCCACGAGAGGTCCCAGGCGGTCCAGCCGTTGCCCGGCTGCAGTGCCTGCTCGGTGTTCTTGACCACGATCGGGTCGCCGACCTTGGTGAAGTCGAACGTCCACTTCGCGTTGTCGGCGGAGACGTTCACGCAGCCGTGCGACACGTTGTTGTGGCCCTGGTCGGCCACCGACCACGGCGCGGAGTGGATGAACTGGCCGTCCCACGTCATCCGCTGGGCCCACTCGATGTCGGCCTTGTAGCCGTCGGGGGAGGTGGCCGGGACGCCGTACGTGCCGGAGTCGAAGACCGTCTTCGCCAGCTTCTCCATGACGACCATCGTGCCGTGGAACGAAGGCTTGCTCGGCTTGCCCAGACTGACCGGCATGCTCTTGACCTCGACGCCGTTGAGGGTGGCGACCATCAGCTTGGTGTTGTTGTCCACCACCAGCTCGCGCTTGTCGTGGTCGATGGTGAACTCGCTCGTCACGTCGTACTGGCCGTACTTGTCGCCGCCGAGCGGGAGGCCGCCCAGCGCGTAGCGGACGTCGACCTTGGTGTCGGGCTGCCAGTAGTCCTTCGGCCGGTACTCCACGTGGCTGCCACTGAACCAGTGCCACGCGCCGACCTGCGCCGGGGTGCTCGTCACGAACAGCCGCTTCTCGACAGCCGCGCGCTGCTCCTTGGGCACCTCGTAGTCCTTGAACTCCATCACGATCGGCATGGCCTGGCCGTAGACGGTGTTGTCCGTCACGTACACATGCACGTTGACCCGGTTCGGCGGGCTGGACATCGTCGTGAACGTGCTCGCCGACTCCCCGACCTTTACCGTGTACTGCGTGTCGTAGCCGAGCGGCTCGGCCGGCACCCAGGAGCTGCCGTCGGCGCGTGGTGCGCCCTTGACCTCGCCCTTCGGCCCGCTGACCTTGACGTCTGCGGCCTTTCCGCCGCTCTTCACCTCGATCTCCGCCGAGACCGGCACGTTGACGTCCTTGTCGGCGGGCGTCACCTGCGCCGCCGAGGCCTTGTTCGGGCCGGACGAACCGGAGCCCTGCGGATTCTTGTCGGACTTGCCCGAGCCGCAACCGGTCAGGGCAAGGGCCATCGCGGCCGTCGCGGCCACGCCCACCATCAGTCGTCTACGCGCCATGTTGTCTTAGGCTACCCGCTCCTCAGCCACCCCGACCGGTCGACGTGATCTTGGAACGCGCGGTGGCTGGGTGACCAGGACGCCGAGGCTGAGGACAAATACGACGAACAACGCACCGAACCACCACCAGCTGATCAGCAGCCCGCCGACGACCATCAGCAGCCAGTGCAGCGGCATCGAGGCGATCAGCAGCACCCGGCCGGGGCGGGCCAGCGCCGGCCGGAATGTGCTGACCAGCAGGAACGCCGCGATGGCCAGCAGGAACGCCCCGAGTAGGCACAGCGCGGCGCCCAGGACGAACACGGTCTCGGAGGTGGGCCGGCCGCCCATGCTGATCGAGTACTCCCGGGTGGAGCTGCGCAGGGCGAACAGGAGGCCGCAGAAAGCCACCGCCTCGGCGAGAATGCCGAGCGCGGCGGCGGTGGAGAGGAGGCGTCGCAGCATGCCCAGAAGCTACTCGCCGGTAGGCATCGTTTCAAGAGCCTCGATGTATTGTGCGGATTTCCGTGTTCTGCCCGGACGCGGGGATCGGGCCGTCCGAGGGCGGCCCGATCGCGGGGGTGGTGTCAGTCGGAGGCCTTGGCCTCGGCCGTGGCCTTCAGGACGGTGTCGACGACGAGGACGCCGACCAGGATGCCGACCACGGGGCCGACGAGGTAGACCCACATGTCCGACCAGTCGCTCTTGCCGCCCGAGAGGGCGAGGGTGACCTGCGGGGCGACGCTGCGGGCCAGGTTGGCCGACGCCCCGGTGAAGCCGCCGAGGGCGAGGATGCCGGTGCCGTACGCGAGGCCGACGCCCAGGGCGCCCAGTCCGCCGGAGAGGCGGCCCTGGACGTGGAAGGCGTAGTACGCCGCGCCGAGCAGGAAGCCGGCGAGAGCCTCGGCGAGCAGGCCCTCCCACACGTTCGTGCCGGCGCTGAGCGAGGTGGCCCCGAGGCCGGCGCCCTTGGTGCCGACGGCGGCCCAGATCAGCAGGCTGCCGGCGATCCCTCCGACGAGCTGGGCGACGACGTAACCGGGGACGTCGCGCCACGCGAACCGGTTGCGGGCGGCCATCACGAGGGTGATCGCCGGGTTGAGGTGCGCGCCGGACACGCCGCCGACGAGCCAGACGGCCAGGGTGAGGGCCAGGGTGTAGGCGACGGCCTGGCCGTACGCGCCGGACGCGGCGGACGCCGCCGCGGTCGCGCCGAAGAAGACGAGGGTGAAGGTGCCGAGCGCCTCACTGAGGAGACGTTGCAGGCTGGTGCTCATGACCCACCTCCGAGAGTGGTGGTGCAACTACTCTGGGTCAATAGAGTGCCACTGTGGAACGTGTGTGCGGAGCCGCCCGAACAGGCGGATGCGCCGATCGGCCAGCATCGATCGGCGGACGGCGACCGGCTGCGCCGAACGGTCGGCGGGCGGCGGGGCGGTGCGCCGAACGGTCGTCAGCGCACGTCGAGCGTGCCGCGCATCCCCACGCTGCCGTGGTACGCGCACGGGTACGGGTAACTGCCCGGCCGGTCCACAGTGACCCGCAGCGTCCGGGTCTCCCCGCCGTTGATGTTGTCCAGCTTGTCGGCGCCCACCCCGAACGTGTGCGGCGAGCCGCCCGTGTTGCGGATCGTGAACTCGATCGTGCCGACCTTCGCCCGTACCTCCGACGGCTCGAACCGCAGCTTGTCGGTCACCGTGATGGTCACCCGCTGCACGCCGTCCGCGCCGAGGATCGCGTCCGTGGCCGTCTCGGTCGTGGCCACGGCGCTGGGCCTCGGGATGCCGGCGCCGTTCGGGCCGCCCTCCGGTCCCCAGACGGCGCAGCCGCCCAGCAGGGGCAGCGCGAGCAGCAGGGCGAGGAGTTTACGCATCGAGGAGCCCCTGTCCCAGGTAGCCGGTGGCGTCGACGCCGGCGGGCATCGCGAACAGCGCGCTGGTCTCGTGCCGGATGAAGGCGTTGAGCGCATCAGCGTCGACCAGCCGGCGCTGCACCGGGATGAACCCCCGGCGCGGGTCGGCCTGCCAGGCCAGGAACAACAGTCCACTGTCCCCGGGGCCGTCGGCGTAGCTGAAACCCCGGCGGACCATCGCCGCCCCGTTGTTGAACGCCGGCGTCGCGAGCCGCACGTGCGCGTCGGGGCGGATCACCAGACCGCCGCCCGGCTCCTGCGCGCCGAAGTCCGCCGGCGTGGTCTCGGTGCCGCCGGTGGTCGGCGCGCCGCTGTCCTTGCGCCGGCCGATCACCTGGGCCTGCCGGTCGACGGTGGTCGCGTCCCAGTCGTCGAGGAGCATCCGGATCCGGCGGAACACCAGGTACGAGCCGCCTCTCAGCCAGGCGGGGCCGTCGGTCACGAAGACCTGCTCCGCCGGTTTCGGGTTGCCCGTGCCGTCCAGGAAGCCCATCAGGTTGCGCTGGGTCGCGCCGTCGTCGGCCGCCGACCCCTTCGCGGCCCCGAAGCCGGACATGCCCCACCGGGGCCGGGCGACCCCGGCCGCGAGCCGGGTCAGCGTCCGGACCGCCTCCTGCACCACGAGGGGATCCTCGGCGGCGATCACCACGCCCAGGTCGCCGTCGCCACGCGCCGGGTCGAGGCGCTCGCCAGCGAACGCCGGCAGCGGGGCGAGCGCCTCCGGCCGGGTCAGGCCCAGTTTGTCGAAGAACGTCGGCCCGAAGCCGACCGTGACGGTCAGGGACGCCGGGCCGAGTCCCGCGCTGATCAGGTTGTCCACGACGGCGCGCCGGCCGGAGGTGAGGGCGCGGGCCGCGTCGGTCCAGCGGCGCAGGAGTTCGCGCGCCGCCGGGGTGCCCGCGCCGTCGACCAGGTCGAACGCGCCGATCCACCCCTGGGCCTGACGCCGTGCCGGGCTGAGGATGCCGGCCTGGTGCGGACCGTGGAAGGCGACCTTCTCCTGACCGGTACGAGTGGGGGGTGCCACGGGTTCGGTCGGTCTGTCCGGAGCGCTCGCGTAGCCGAGGGCCGCGCCGGCGACACCGCCGAGGCCGGCGGCACCGGCGATCTCGACGAAACGGCGACGGGGCACGTCGGAGCTGGCCACGGGCGCGGGGTCCTCCGCACCGGGGCCATCCGGAGTGCCCGACCCGGCCGGGTCGTCCGGGGTCACCGGCTCGGCCGGGTCGCCTGGGGTGGGCGGCGCTGGCGCGCCGCCCACCCCAGGCCCCACATCCCCAGGCACGGCGGCCTCCCCGGCCTCCCCGCCCCCGTCCGAGCCGACCCCCGCAACCGCCTTCTGACTCCGCACCACGAACGGCAGCGCCACGAGCAACCCGAACCCCAGAGCCACCGTCACCGCCAGCGTGCCCCGGTTCAGCGCCGCCGACCACGCGAACGGAGCCGACGACCGCCAGAACACCGGCGCGTCCGACATCCCGCTGGTCAGCGCGATCATCGCCGCGCCGCCGGCGGCGAGCCACGCCCCGACCACGTACCCCTTGCGCAGCGCCAGCAACGCCAGCACCAGCACGAACCAGCACGTGATCTGCAACAGGTCCCCGCCGACGAACGCCCCGATCCGGTCCAGCACCGACCCGGGCGTCACGAGCGCGATCCCGGCGGCGTGCACCACGTCCGCCGCGATCATCGCCACGGTCGCGGCGATCAGCGCCCGGTACGGCCGGCGGAGCGCCCCGATCGCCCCGACCGCGAGGATCCCCAGCCCGACGGCGGCGAACCAGCCCCACGGCTGCGGGCCGGGCCGCCACTCCAGGGTGCCGGTGGCGGTCAGCGGCCGGCCGTCCTGGACGAGGGTGATGCTCCACGCCGTGATCCGGTGCGCCTCGGTCGGGGCGGCGGCCACGGCCGGCGGCAGGGTGTTGAGCATCCAGTGGATCCGGTGGTCGTGCCAGCGGTACACCGGCTCGTCGGCGACCTTGTGCCAGTCGGGCTGGTTCTTCGGCGACACCCCGGGCGGCACCGTGACCTGGGCGTAGCGGCTCTGGTTGAGGTAGGCGGCGGGGGACTGGCGGTTCTCGTACACCCCGTCGGGGCCGACCCGCAGGTAGGGCTCGTCGGCGTATCCCCGGACCGTGACCTCGGTGGGTCCGGTGTTGCGCAGTTCGAGCCGGCTGCCGTTCTCGATCACGGCGAGCCGCACGCCCGGCGCGGCCGGGGACAACGCGGACAACGTGGTGTGGAAGTTCGTCGCACCGACCCCGCCGACGGTGTGCGCGCTGGCCGGGCTCGCCGGCAGGACGACGAGCGCGGCGAAGGCGGCGATCAGGAGCGCTAGCCGGCGCATGGTGCCTCCAGACGTGTCGGAGCGGCCATTCTTCCACCGGTACCTGGGAAGCCGCGCGCGCAGGGAACGCCCCAGGGGGCGGCGGCGTCCAACCGGCATGAGACGCAAGCGTTGGGGCGGCATCGGCCTGGTACTCGCCACGGGACTCTCCCTGGTCGGGTGCACGCCGGACGAGAAGGCGCCCGTGTTCCAGGACCCCGGGGTGACGACAGGCAGCCTGCGCCTCGTCGCGTACGACTCCTGCCAGGCCGCGATGGACAGCCTGCGCGCGGCGGCGAAGAGCGCCGTCGGCCCGTACGGGTTCGGTGGCTACGGCCCGATGTTCGCCAAGGGTGGCGACGCGCGGGCCGCCGAGGCCGCGCCCGGTGCGGCGGGAGTGCCGGCGGCCCCGAAGCAGGGCGAGGACTATTCCGGGACGAACACCAACGAAAAAGACGTCGATGAGCCGGACCTGGTCAAGACGGACGGCAAGCGGATCGTCACCGTCGCCGGCGGCAGCCTGCGCGTGGTCGACGTCGCGAGCCGGAAGGTCACCGGCGAACTCAAGCTCGAGGACTACGGCGCCGACGAGCTGCTGCTGTCAGGTGACCGCGTCCTTGTGCTTTCTCACGGCGGTTGGTCCCAACCGTTGGCGAAGGCGGCGGTGCCCGACCAGCAGTCCCTCGGCTCCACGATCACGCTGGTGGACCTGTCCGGCGCGCCCAGGGTCGCCGGCACCCTCTCCGTCGACGGCTCCTATCTGGACGCCCGGCAGGTCGGCAGCACGGTCCGGGTCGTGGTCCGTTCCGCGCCCCGGGTCGTCTTCTCCTACGACCAGCGGAACCTGACCCCGGACCAGCGGGTCGAGGCCAACCGCACGCTCATCGACCGGTCGGGCCCCGACGAGTGGCTGCCCCGGTACCGGCTCGACGTCGACGGCGCGACCAGCACCGGGCGGGTCGACTGCGCCCAGGTCAGCAGGCCCGAGGTGTACTCCGGGGCCAGCATGCTCACGGTCTACAGCCTCGACCTCGCGGCCCGGACCCTCGGCTCCGGCGACCCGACGACCGTCGTCGCCGATGGGGACACCGTCTACGGCACCGGTTCCAGCCTGTACATCGCCAACGACGACCGGTGGCGGGTGTGGTTCTGGGCCGGGCGGGACGGTGTCGGGCGGACCCCGCCGCGCGACCGGACCCAGATCTTCCAGTTCGACACGTCCAAGCCGGGCCGGCCGGTGTACGTGGCCTCCGGCGAGGTCCCCGGTTGGCTGCTCAACCAGTACTCGCTGTCGGAGTTCGACGGGCGGCTGCGGGTGGCCACCACCTCCGACCAGCGGATCTGGGGCGGCACCGAGCGGGGCGCCTCGCACAGCGGGGTGTACGTGCTCCGCCGCAAGGGCGCCGACCTCGCCGAGGTCGGGAAGGTCGACGGCCTGGGCAGGGGCGAGCGGATCTACGCCGTCCGGTTCGTCGGGCCCACCGGGTACGTGGTGACGTTCCGCCAGGTCGACCCGCTGTACGTGCTCGACCTGCGCCGGCCGGAGGAGCCGAAGGTCACGGGCGAACTCACGATCAGCGGGTACTCGGCGTACCTGCACCCGGCCGGCGACGGCCGCCTGATCGGGGTCGGCCAGGAGGCCAGCGAGCAGGGCCGGGTGCAGGGCACCCAGGTGTCGCTGTTCGACGTGAAGGATCCGGCGAAGCCCTGGCGGCTGGCCCAGTACGTGCTCGCCGGGGCCTACTCCGAGGCGGAGTTCGACCCGCACGCGTTCCTGTACTGGCCGAAGACCGGCCTGCTCGTGATCCCGGTGTACGCGAGGTCCGGCCCCGGCGGGGTGGCCCTGGCACTGAAGGTCGCCGGCTCCTCGGTGACGGAACTGGGCCGGGTCACCCTCGACTCCGGGCAGATCCGCCGGTCGCTGGTGATCGGCGAGACCTTGTGGACGGTCTCCGAGGCGGGCCTGAAGGCCAGCGACCTGTCGACCATGGCCCCCCAGGCGTGGGTGCCCTTCGCGTGAGGCGCGGGTGGGCGTCGTCGCCGCGAGGGGGACGACGACGCCCGCCCCGGACCGTCGGACCCGCACCCGTGGAGCTGGCGACGACGAGCATGACGGTGACGCTCGTGGTCGGGTCGGACGCGCACCCGTGCGGAGCTATCCCCGCCGGATCGAGTTGCCCGCGTGCCGGTCCGGCACCTCGGCCACCTCCAGCCGCAGCCGCCCCGACCGCCCGTAGCACCGCACCGGGTTGTCCCACAGCACCCCCTCGACCTCGGCGGGGGAGTGCCCGGCGGCCAGCAGCGCCCCGGCGGCGACCCGGGTCAGCAGCGGGTCCGTCCGGCCCCAGTCGGCCGCCGAGCCGACCAGGACCCGCTCCGGCCCGTACTCGGCGACCAGCCCCACGAGTCGGGCGGGGCTCAGCTTCGCCTCGGGGTACACCGTGAAGCCGAGCCAGCAGCCGGCGTCGGCGGCCAGCGGGGCGGTCTCCTCGTCCAGCTGGTCGAGCACCACCCACTCCGGGTCGATGCCCGACTCGCGCACCACGTCGATGCTGCGCCGCACGCCGAGCGCCTTGTCCCGGTGCGGGGTGTGCACGAGCACCGGCAGACGGTGCGCTGCGGCGAGTTCCACCTGCCGGGCGAACGCGACGTCCTCGGCCGGGGTCATGGCGTCGTAGCCGACCTCGCCCACGGCCAGCACCCGGTCGCGGCCGAGGAACCGGGGCAGCTCGTCGAGGACCTCGGCGCAGCCGGGCTCGTTGGCCTCGCGCGGGTTGAGGCCCAGCGCGCAGTGGTGCGCGATCCCGTACTGCGCGGCCCGGAACGGCTCCCAGCCCAGCAGCGCCTCGAAGTAGTCCACCTGGGAGCCGGCCGACGTGCGGGGCTGCCCGGCCCACGACGCGGGCTCCAGCACGGCGCGCACCCCGGCGGCGTGCAGGTCCTCGTAGTCGTCGGTGGTGCGGGCCGAGGCGTGCAGATGCGGGTCGAAAATGCGCATCACCCAGCCTAGAAAGTCGACCATCCGACACGCCCAGTTGTGTCGGGGTGACGACACGTAACCATCGGGGCCTGGCGGGGGCTACGCTCCGAGGCCGGCCCGCCTAGCGGTCACCATGTCGATGTAGAACTCCTCAGTGACGTCCACGGGGCTGACGCCGAGGTCAGCTAGCACCTGGTCCACGACAGTCGAGGCCGCTGGGATCTCCTCGGCGGTCTCCACGATCGATTCGACCTCGACGAAGGTCGGCTCCAGTTCGGGTACCCGGACGACGGTGGCGACGACGGCGCGGCCGGCCACCGTGAACCGGAAGTTCTGGCAGCGTTTCTGGTAGGCGATCGTGTGCCCCAGCCCCAGACCGGTGAGGATGGTGTCCATCATCTCCGGATCCGACACCTCGGTCTCGAACTCCGGGGTACTGGCACCGTCGAGCATCGCCCCCTTGTACGTCAGCACTGCCGTCCTGCTCCCGTCGGACACCTCCACGACCCGCAACCGCAGCTCCCGACGGCCATCGCGTTCCAGCGCACGGTCGTCCCAGTCGTAGTAGACGTCCCGGTAGGTGCTGGACACGCCGACCGCCAGCGCGCGGAGTTGGTCGACGACGTGCTGCTCGTCGCGCACGACCGCCTTGCGTTCGACCTCGATGGGCATGAGAGGGCTCCTCCACACAGTCATAGGACGCGGGCACAGCGACGTGTCATCTCCTCGAACATACGAGAAAACGCGGCGTGCAGCGCGCCCCTGGGTGTTGCGCTGACTCGATACAGCACGGACTCGTGCCCCTCCCATCGCGTATCGAAGCTCGACAGGTACAGCGTGTCGTCCAGTCGAATCATGCGCCAGATGGGAAGGGTGTCGTACAGGTGCACCTGCACGCTGAGACCGGGCTGGTGGGCGAATTCGCGCAGGCGGGCGAGTGAGTGCCGGATGCCGCTCGTGAATGCTTCGCCGGACTCACCCACCTCCTCCGCGCGCCGGGTGGCGGCGGGGCATTCCGGGTCGAGCAACAGAACCCGCATGGTGGCCGCACGGTTGAACGCGGAACGCAACAGCGAACCGTTGAACGCGAGCAACCCGAGTCCGCGCACGGCGAGCACGTCAATGGAAGCGGCGGTCTGCGTTCGGAGTTGTATCTCCTCGGCCGCTGCGGCCTGGTTGTCGAACACCTGGGGAACCTCAATGGCGGCGAGAATTGTCCCGTTCCCGCGAGGCGCCAGACCGAGCAACAGCCTGGCCTCGTTGGGCATGTTCAGGCCGTCGGCGATCCGTTCATACACCTCAAGTGCGGTGACTTTACGGGTACCGCCGATGATCTCGCTGATTCGCCCCTGAAGGAGCCCTGTGGCGTTGGACAGTTGGTGCTGGCTCACGCCCCCGAACTGTTGGGCGAACCTGAGTAGGCCGCCAACATCGCGCGCACGAAGCAGTCGGCGTGTCTCCTCGCGTCGCCAGGCCGACTCGGGAATGCGGATCGGATCGAACGGTGGCATAAGCACCTCTTCTTCTCACCGTGAGATCGCTGGTGAGATTACCCTGAAGGGATCGAAAGCGCACGCCCTGTGACAGCAGGGTGGTGTTATGAGCAGAATCAGCGACGCGGAACTAGCCGCGTGGGAGCGAGCGAGCGTGAGGCTCACTCGGACGATCCAACAGCACCTTCCAGCGAATGGTGTCTGCCCGGTGTGCGAACCCCTCGACGATGAGCACTGTCCGACCTTCGTCGAGGCGCGCAGTGCCCTGCGTCGACTGTGCGGGGGCGAGTGATGGCCACCAGAGGCAGGGTGGAGCCGCCAGTGGTCGCGAGCCGGGATGAAGCGGAGCGCCTCCTGGTCGAGCATATGGAGAACGTGATCGGAGCATGCGGCAGGTGCTTCGCGGACACCGGTCAGGTCGTGCCTGCCCCGTGTCCGATCCGTCGAGCCGCGTGGCACCACCTCGACACTCTCGGGCTCACGCCATGACCGTCTACCTGAGCGTCGCCCACACCGACCACCGGCCGCCGACCCGGTGTCGCTTCCACGGACAGTTGCTCGCGGTGCTCTCGGACACCGAGGCACTGGACGCCCTTCGACTCGCCGGCGGCCGGTACGGCAGGCTCACCGCCGTCCGGTGTGAACCGTGCCGGGGGTGGCATATCACCCCACGTACCAGGCACGAGGGGTGACGCCATGCGCACACCCCGGTGCGTTGAGCCGTCCTGCTACGAGGGCGCGCGTGAGCGGACCCGGTTCGGCACGTGGCAGGTGGTCGGGCTGACCGCCGCTCAGCGGGCGCGGGTGGCCGTGGTCCGCTGCGCCACGTTCTCCGACTCGTTCCACCTGCACCCGCGTCCCGGGTGGCGAACATAGGTGCGTGGCGTTGATGTCCGGCGGAGGTCGCCGACGCGTGCCGGATCAGGGACCTCCGTACCCGATGATGATCTGTCAGACTCGCGGGCATGGCCGCAGCGCAGTCCCCGCACGTTCTCACGATCTCCTGGGGTGTGATCGAGGTCGAGGGCCTGGGCACCCTCAAGGACGCCAAGCTCCACCCGGGCGGTGGCCGGGCGTGGGACTGGGCGGAGACCGGCACCCGGCACTCCCCGGGCGTCCAGCCGGCCGAGGTCGAGGAGCTGGTGCGGCACGGTGCCACGGTCGTGGTGCTGTCCCGGGGGATGGACCTGCGGCTGGGAGTGCCGGCGGAGACCGTGGCCTGGCTGGAGGAGCGGGGCGTGGTCGTGCACGTACTGGAGACCCGCGAGGCGGTCCGGGTCTACAACGAACTCGCCGGGAGCACCCCGGTCGGCGCGCTGCTGCACTCCACCTGCTGAGCTACTTCTTGCCGAAGATGCTCTTGATCGCGAGGAACATGATCACCGCGCCCAGGGCGAGGCCGACGAGTTTGACCGCCGGGATGTCGTCCCAGGCGCGGTCCGCGAGCAGGCTGGCTAGCATCCCGGCATCGTAGCCGCAATCGCCGCCACCGGGCGGATCACGTCCAGGAGCTGCCGGGACGCGACCAGTCCTTCGTGGTACCCGCTCCGTTCGTGCACCGCGACGGCCTCGGTCGCCCGTGCCGCGGCCGGGCCCGGCTCCCCGGCCGCCCGGTGCGCGCGGGCGCAGGCCGTCAGCGCCCGGCCCTCCAGGACCGCGTAGCCGTGCCGGCGGGCCACATCCAGGGCCCGCTCGGCGTGTGCCAGGGACTCCTCGGACGCCGCGTGCCCCAGGGAGTCCTCGCACGCCGCGAGCCCCAGGAGCGCCTCGGCCTGGCCGTAGGGGTGACCGACGTCCACGGCGACCGTCAGCGCCGACCGGTACGCCTCCCCGGCCCGCCCCGGATCGCCCAGCCCCCGGTGCGCGTCCCCGATCACGACGAGCGCGTTGACCTCGAACGCCGACCCGGACTGCGCCACGATCGACGGCAGGGCGCCGGCAGCCCAGTCGAGGGCCGCGGCGTACTCGCCCCGGTCGCACAGCAGTCGCCCGAACACGGTGTGGGTGTGACCGGCGCCGTAGACCGTGCCGGACACGTCGACCTCGAACAGCGCCCGGTTGAGCAGCGCCGCCGCCTCGTCCGGCCGGCCGAGGCACCGGACCGTGTCGGCCAGGTTGGTGAACACGATCGCCGCGCTGCCCCGCTCCCCGTCGGTCGGGTCGGCCAGCAGCACGTTGTCGGCGAGCCGGACGGCCTCCCGCAGGTGCCGGTCCGCCCCGCGGAGGTCGCCCAGGTCGTAGAGCAGGTCGCCGAGGTTGTTCGTGATCGTGGCCGTGCCCTGCGTCCAGCCGGCGGCGACGGCCGCGTCGAGGGCCGTGCGGTAGTGCTCCAGGGCCCGGCGCGGGTCCTCGACGGAGTGCGCGCCGGCGATGCTGAGGTGCATCGCGGCCTGGGCCAGCCGCTCTCCCCCGGCGACGGCGGCGTCGAGCGCCGCCTGGGAGGCCGCCAGCCACTCCACGACGTGTCGGCGGTGGTAGAAGTAGCCGCGCAGCGCGTCGGTGATCAGCCACGCGTACTCCCGGGGGCCGTGCGCCGCCGTGTGCCGGACCGCGGCCACCAGGTTGGCCCGCTCGGACTCCAACCAGGACAGCGCCTCGGGGACCTCCGGAACCGGGGCGTGGACCGGACCGTTCGGCAGCCGGGTGGAGCTGGGGTAGAGCCGTCGCGCGGCGGCGTCGGCGGTGCGCAGGTACCAGTCGTACAGCCGCCGGGCCGCGGCCCCGCGCTCGGGATCGTCGGCGACCCGCTCCTCGGCGTACCGGCGCAGCAGGTCGTGCAGCGCGTACCGCCCCGGGCCGGACTCCTCCACGAGGTGCGCCGCCGTGAGCTGGCGCAGCAGCCGGCCCGGGTCGCGACCGGCCAGGGCGTGCGCGGCCCCGACGGTCAGGTCCGGGCCGGGCACCAGGCCGAGGAACCGGAACAGCCGGGCGGCCTCCGGCTCCAGCGCCGCGTACGACAGGTCGAAGGCCGCGCGCACCGAGGCCTGCGGGTCGTCGTCCACCTCCAGCTCGCCGAGCAGGTCCCCGGCGCGCATCCGGGCCACGTGCGCGGCGATGCCGGGCCGGTCCAGGAGGTGCGCCGCCGTGATCCGCAGGGCCAGCGGCAGCCGGCCGCACAGCGCGATCAGTTCGGCGGCCGCGGCCGGCTCGGCGGCGACCCGGCCAGCGCCCAGGGTGGTCCGGAGGAACTCCACGGCCTCGGCGGCCGACAGCACCGGCAGCTCCAGGTTCACCGCCCCGTCGCGGACCACCAGGCCCGTGAGCGCGTTGCGGCTGGTCACCAGGACCATGCAGTGCGGACTCGACGGCAGCAGCGGCCGGACCTGGTCGGGGTGGTGGGCGTTGTCGAGCAGGATCAGCACCCGGCGGTCGGCGAGCAGGCTGCGGTACATGCCGGCGGCCTCCTCCTGGTGAGACGGGATCCGCTCGGCCGGCACCCCGAGGGCGCGCAGCAGCCGGGCCAGCGCCTCCATCGGCGGGACCGGGGCGCTCGTGGAGTACCCGTGCAGGTTGAGGTGCAGTTGGCCGTCGGGGAACCGGTCGCGGATCCGGTGCGCCCAGTGCACGGCGAGGGTCGTCTTCCCGATCCCGCCGGTCCCCGTCACCGTGCTGATCACGACGGCCCCGCCCCGGGGCAGCAGCGCGTCGAGCCGGTCGAGTTCGCTCTCCCGACCGGTGAAGTCCGCGAGGTCCGGGGGCAGCTGGGCCGGGGTGCGCAGCGGGTCGCCGGGCGGCCGGTCGTCGCGGAGCACCCGCAGATGGGCGGCGGTCAGGGCCGGGCCGGGGTCCAGGCCGGTCGCCTCGGCGAGGCGCTCGCTGGCCGCCTCGTACACCCCGAGGGCACCGGTCCGGTCCCCGGCCCGGTGCACGGCCGTGATCAGCAGGGCCGCGAACGTCTCCCGCAGCGGGTACGCCGCGACCAGCTCCGCGAGCTCCGGCAGGACCTCCCCGTGCCGGCCGGCGGCGAGTTCCGCGGTCAGCCGTAGCTCCGTGGCCGTGAGGTACAGGTCGTCGAGGCCGGCGGCCACCCGCTCCCGGATCCGGTCGGTGGCGTCGGCGCCCAGGGCGGGGCCGCGCCACAGCGCGAACGCCTCCCGCAGCGGCGTCAGGGGCTCCTCGGCGGTCCGGGCAGCGGCCACCAGGGCCCGGAACCGGTGCACGTCGACCTGGTCGGGGTCGGCGTGCAGCACGTACCGGCCGCGCTCGGTGCGCAACTCGGCGCTCGTGCCGGCCAGGGCGCCCCGCAGCCGGGACACGTGCACCCGCACCGCTGACCGGGTGAGCCCGTCGCCGAGAAGGTCGATCAGGTCCTCGGTGGAGACCGGGGTGTTGAGCCGCAGCAGGAGCACCCCGAGGATCCGCCGTTCCCGCCGGCGGCCGAGCGCGACCGGTTCGCCGTCGACCACGGCCAGCACGCCGCCGAGTACCCGGAACTCCATGGCGCGAGGGTAGCTCGGGGGCGCCGGCCCGGTCGCGGGGACGACCCCGGGACCGACGGGGCAGAATCGTGCACGTGAGCATCGCGATTCTGGGGCCCCTCGAGGTCGAGGGCGGGACGGTGCGGGGCGCGCGGCTGCGGACCCTGCTCGTCCTGCTCGCCCTCGAACCCGGCCGGGTCGTCACCGCCGGCCGGCTCGCCGACGCGCTCTGGGGTTCCGAGCCGCCCGCCGAGGTGACCAACGCCCTGCAGGCCCTGGTCTCCCGGCTCCGGCGCGCGGTCCCCACCCTGGACATCCGCTCGCATCCGGCCGGCTACCAGCTCCGGATCGCCCCGGACGCCGTCGACGCGCGCCGGTTCGAGGCGCTCGCCGCCGCCGGCCGGGCGGTGCTGGACACCGACCCCGCCGGCGCGCTGGCCCTGCTGCGCGAGGCCCTCGGCCTGTGGCGCGGTCCGGCGCTCGCCGACGTGGCTGACGCCGACTTCGCCCTGGCCCCGGTCGCCCGGCTCGCCGAGCTGCGGCTCGCCGCCGTCGAGGACCGGGTCGCCGCCGAGCTGCGCACGGAGGTCGGGCCCGGGACGGTCGCGGAGCTGGAGGGGCTGGTCGTCGAGCATCCGGTGCGCGAGTCCCTCACCGTCGCCCTGATCCGGGTACTCGTGGCCGTCGGCCGGCCCGGCGCGGCCCTCGCCGCGTTCGAGCGGACCCGGGCGGCGCTGGCCGACCGGCTCGGCGCCGACCCGTCGCCGGCCCTCGCAGGGGCGCACCTGGCGGTCCTGCGCGCCGAACCGGCCCCGGCCCCGGCGGTGACCCTCCTGACGAACCTGCGCGCCGGCCTGACCAGTTTCGTCGGCCGCGACGCCGACCTCGACCGGGTGGGCGGCCTGCTGGCCGACGCGCGGCTGGTCACCCTGACCGGGCCGGGCGGGGCCGGCAAGACCCGGCTGGCCGGCGAGGCGGCCGCCCGCCAGCTCGGCCGGTCCCCGGGCGGGGTGTGGATGGTGGAACTCGCCCCGGTCACCGACGAGACCGAGGTGCCCCAGACGATCCTCGCCGCCCTCGGCCTGCGCGAACAGGCACTCCACCAGCGGCGACGGACCAGCCCGGACCCGGCGGACCTCGTCGGCCGGCTCGTCGAGGGCCTGACGGGCAAGGACATGCTCCTCGTCCTCGACAACTGCGAGCACGTGATCGACACGGTCGCCGCCGTCACCGACCGGCTGCTCGGCGAGTGTCCCCGGCTGCGGGTCCTGGCCACCAGCCGCGAACCGCTGGGCATCACGGGCGAGACGCTGTGGCCGGTGGAGTCCCTGGACCTGCCGCCGGACGCCGACGCGGACCCGGGGCGCTACGCCGCCGTCCGGCTCTTCGCCGACCGGGCCGCAGCAGCCCGCCCCGACTTCGCGCTGGACCCGGGCACCGCGCCGGCCGTGGTCCGGATCTGCCGGGCCCTGGACGGCATGCCGCTGGCGATCGAGCTGGCCGCGGCCCGACTGCGGTCGATGAGCGTCGAGCAGGTCGCCGGCCGGCTCGGAGACCGGTTCCGGCTGCTCACGGCCGGCAGCCGCACGGCGCTGCCCCGGCACCAGACCCTGCGCGCCGTGGTCGACTGGAGCTGGGAACTCCTCGCCGACGACGAGCGCGACCTGTGGCGGTCGATGGCGGTCTTCGCCGGCGGCGCGACCCTGGAGGCCGTCGAGGGGGTGTGCGGCGGACCGGGGGCGGCCGACCTGGTCGGGGCCCTGGTGGACAAGTCGATCCTCGTCCCGGTCGACGGCACCCGGTACCGGATGCTGGAGACCATCCGCGAGTACGGCCTCGACCGGCTCGCCGACCACGGCGACGCCGACCGGTTCCGCCGGGCGCACGCGACGTACTTCCTGGCACTGGCCGAGGAGGCCGAGTCGGCGATGCGCGGCCGGGACCAGGTGTTCTGGCTGGCCCGGCTGTCCGAGGAGCACGACAACCTGCACGGCGCGCTGCGCTGGTCGATCGCGGCCGGCGACGCGGACATCGCCGTCCGGATGGTGGCGGCCCTGGGCTGGTACTGGGGCCTGCGCGGCCACCGGGTCGAGGGCAGCGCCCTGGCCCTGGACGCCCTGGCCCTGCCCGGCGGCCCGCCAGCGTCCCGGGCCCTGGCGCACATCCTGGGCGCGCTGAACGTCGCCGAGGGCACCCATGACGCCGAGCTGGCCCTGAGCTGGCTGAACATCGCCGCGGACATGGTCGCCGTCGACAGTTCGCTGCGGGCGACGCACCCGCTGCTGCGGATCGTCGGCCCGGTCCGATCCCTGTTCGCGGAAAGGGACGGCGGCACCGGCATGGCGGACCTGCGGGAGGTGTTCGAGGACCCGGATCCGTGGCTGGCGGCGGCGGCCCGGGTGGCGCACGCGTTCGTGTCGTTCAACCTGGGGCTCGACCACGAGACCGCCCAGGCCGACAGTCTGGCGTCGCTGGACACGTTCCGCCGGCTCGGCGACCGGTGGGGCGCGTCGCTGGCCCTGTCGGCGGTGGCCGAGCACCTGACCCGCAACGGGGACTACCGGGCCGCCGCCGAGGCGTACGCGGAGTCGGCGCAGCTCACCGGGGAGCTGGGCGCGTTCGAGGACCTGCCGCAGTTCCAGACCCGGCAGTCCGAGCAGTGGTGGTTGGCGGGCGAGCCGGACCTGGCGTGGCGGACCCTGGCCGACGCCCGCCGCGCCGCCGAACGGGCCGGCCTGGTGGAGGGCGCGGTCGCCGTCGAGTTGTCCCACGGCCTGCTCGCCAAGTGGGAGGGCCGGCTGGACGAGTCCCGCGCGGCACTCGAACGCTGCGAGGCGCTGATCTTCTCGCCCAGGGTGTCCGGCCAGATCCAGGCGCTGGTGCTCGCCGCCCTGGCCAGCCTGGACATCGCGGTCGGCGACCTGCCCGCGGCGGAGTCCCGGCTCCGCCTGGCGTACTCGACGGCGATGGCGTCGCGGGACACCCCGGTGGTGGCCACGGTCCTGGTCACCCTGGCCGAGCTCGCGGTGGCGGTCGGCGACCCGGCGCGGGCGGCGTTGCTGCTGGGCGTGGCCGACCAGAATCTCGGCATCCGTGGGCCGGTCGGACCGGACGCGGTGGCCGTGGCGGAGGCCGCGCGGGCCGTGCTGGGCGAGCGGTTCGCCGAGCACTACCAGCGCGGCCGGGACCGCAGTACCCATCAGATCCTGACCGAGGTCACGTCCGCCGCTTGAAGGCCCGCACGGCCAGGGTCGCGAACACCGCGGTCAGGCCGGCGGCCCACAGCAGGGCGTAGACGATCGGCCGGGCCTCGGCGCCGGTGACCCACAGGCCGCGCAGTGCGTCGGCGATGATGCTCACCGGGTTGACCTTCGCCCAGGCCTGCAACCAGCCGGGCATCTTCGAAACCGGGACAAACACGTTCCCAGTGAAGGTGATCGGGAACAGCACCGTGAATCCGAAGATCTGCACCTTCTCCGGGTTGGCGGCGAGCATGCCGATCAGCACCGAGATCCAGGACACGGCCAGCGCGAACACCAGCAGGAGCAGGAAGCCGCCGAGCACGCTGAGCGGGTCGGTGCCGATCCGGAAGCCGAGCACCCAGCCGCCGCCGAGCAGGAGCGCCACGGCCCAGGACTGCTTGACGACGTCGGCGATGATCCGGCCGGCCAGGGGCGCCGTGCGGGCGATCGGCAGGGACCGGAGCCGGTCGAAGACGCCCTTCTCCAGGTCGGTGCTGAGCCCGACGCCGGTGTTCATCGTGGCGAACAGGGCGTTCTGCACGATGATGCCGGGCAGGGCGAAGGTCAGGTAGTCCCCGGTGCTGCCCATGATCGCGTTGCCGAACACGTACGTGAACAGCAGCAGGAACATGATCGGCTGGATGCTGAAGTCCAGCAGCTCCGCCGGGTTGTGCTTGATCTGCACCAGGGTGCGCCAGGCCAGCGTCAGGGTGTGCCGGAGCCCGGCGGCCGGGCTGACCCGGGGGGTGAGGGTCAGGGTGGTCATACCAGGGTCCTTTCGGAGTCGGTGCGGTGTCCGGTCAGGGACAGGAAGACCTCGTCGAGGCTGGACCCGCGCAGGGCCAGCTCGCTGACGAGCACGCCGGCGTCCTCCAGCCGGCGGACGACGAGCGGCATCGCGGCCGGGTCGGTGACCGGCGCGGTGACCAGCCCGCTGACGACCTGCGGGGCCGTGGTGGCCACCCCGCTCATCAGGGACAGCACCAGCGGGATCTGCGCGGCGTCGGCGGGCCGGACCTCCAGGGTCTGGCCGCCGGTGCGGGCCTTGAGGTCGGCGGGCGTGCCCTCGGCGATCACCCGGCCGTGGTCGACGACGGCGACGACGTCGGCGAGCAGGTCGGCCTCTTCCAGGTACTGCGTCGTGAGCAGCACCGTCGTCCCGTCCGCCACGAGGAGCCGGATGATGTCCCACATCTCGTTGCGGCTGCGCGGGTCGAGGCCCGTGGTCGGCTCGTCCAGGTAGAGCACCCGGGGCCGGCCGACCAGGCTCGCGGCGAGGTCGAGCCGGCGGCGCATCCCGCCCGAGTACGTCTTGGCGGCCCGGCCGCCGGCCTCGTCGAGCCGGAAGTCGGCGAGCAGCCGCTGGGCGCGCCCCTTGGCGTCGGCCCGGGACAGGCCGAGCAGCCGGCCGATCAGCACGAGGTTCTCGACCCCGGTCAGGGTCTCGTCCACCGACGCGTACTGCCCGGTGAGCCCGATCAGCTGCCGGACCTGGTGCGCCTGGGTCGTCACGTCGTACCCGCACACGGTGGCGTGTCCCGCGTCGGGGCGCAGCAGGGTGGCGAGCACCCGCACGGTGGTGGTCTTGCCGGCCCCGTTGGGGCCCAGGAGGCCGAGCACGGTGCCGGTCCGCACGGACAGGTCCACCCCCGCCAGGGCTGTGGTCTCCCCGTACCTCTTGACCAGCCCCTCGGCCTGAATCGCGTATGTCATGTCCAGCACTGTGCACCCGGGGTCTGACAGCGCGCTGACACGGATTAATCCCGCTGACACCGCGCTGACCCGCCGGTACCGTCCTGGCCATGTCGAAGACCCTGATCGAGGACGCCCTGGCGATCCTGCGTGACAAATACGTGTTTCCGGACAAGGCCGAGGAGGCCGCGACCGTGATCGAGGCCAGCCTGGCGGCGGGGGAGTACGAGGGTCTGACCGAGGAGCGGCTCGGCGAACGGGTCACGGAGCAGCTCTTCGCGGTGTGCGCGGACAAGCACCTGCGGCTCCGGATCCGGCATGTGGACCTCCAGGAGGCCGGTGAGACCGCGGCGGACGCCGACGCGGTGTGGAAGGAGCAGCAGCGGCTGAACAACTACGGGATCATGAGGACCGAGCGGCTCGCCGGCAATGTCGGCTACATCAAGCTGAACGGCGTCACCTCACCGGGCAACGGTGGCCGGGCGATCGCGGCGGCGATGGAGCTGGTCGCCAACACCGACGCGCTGATCTTCGACCTGACGGTGAACCGGGGCGGCGACCCGGACGGGGTCCAGATGTGGAACAGCTACCTGTTCGGGGATTCCGAGACCCATCTCAACAGCATCTACGACTCGGCGACCAAGCACACCCGCGACTTCTGGACCCTGGCCTACCTGCCCGGCTCCCGCTACGTCGACAAGCCGGTCTACGTGCTGACCAGCGGGTTCACCTTCTCGGCCGGCGAGGAGTTCGCCTACAACCTCCAGGCGCTGAAGCGGGCGACCCTGATCGGGGAGACCACCCGGGGCGGGGCGCACCCGACCGACCGGTTCCCGGTGTCGAAGACCGTGGAGATCACGGTCCCGGTGGCCCGTTCGATCAACCCCGTGACGGGTACGAACTGGGAGGGCGTCGGCGTGGTCCCCGACATCGCGCTGCCGGCGGAGGAGGCGTTCGGGCACGCGTACACCCTGGCGTTGAAGCACGTGGCGGAGACCTCGACGGCACCCACCGTGCTGGAGGAGGCACGCTCCGCTCTGGAAAAATAAGGCACGGAGTGCCAGTATTGAAGAATGTCCATTTCTAGGGCGGCGTCCCCCCGCGAGGACGCGCTGACGACGTTCTTCGGGGCCTGGCTCGTCGGCGGAGCGCTCACCGACGGCTGGGCCCACAACAACATCAGGGCTCTGGAGACGATCTTCACGCCCTGGCACGCGATCCTCTACTCGGGATTCGTCGCCACCGCGCTGTGGACGGTGTTCCTGGCCTACCGCCGCCGCGACGGTCACCGGCTGTGGTGGCGCGACGCCTGGCCCGCCGGCTACAAGGTCGGCGTGGTCGGTGCCGTGATCTTCTTCTTCGCCGGCAACCTCGATCTGGTCTGGCACTCGGTGTTCGGGATCGAGACGGACCTCGACGCCCTGTTCAGCCCCACCCACATCGGCCTGGCGATCGGCTCCGGACTGCTGCTGACCAGCCCGCTGCGCTCCTGGTGGGCGGCCGGCTCGACCGGCACGCTGCGCACCGCCGCCGGGATCGGCGCGCTCGTGCTCGGCACCACGAGCACGGCGGTGTTCCTGATCTACGCCTCGGCGTTCCAGTCGATCGAACCCACCCGGCCGTACGCCGGCGCCCAGGGCACCCCCGGCTACCTGGCGGCCTCGATGAGCCTCACGTCCTACCTGGTCACCACGGCGCTCCTGGTGCTGCCGCTGACCCTGGTGCTGCGCCGCCGGAGTGCGGTGCCCGGCACGGCCACTGCCCTGGTGGCGGTCGTGGCCCTGTTCGCCGTGGGCATCCTCGACCTGCCAGGGACCCAGACCGTCGCGGCCGGGGCGGCCACCGCCGGCGCCGTCGTCGTCGACATCCTCGTGGGGTACCTGGACCGTGCGCGCGGCCTCGACGCCCCGCTGCGGCTGCCGCTCGCCGGGGCGCTGTTCGGGGCGGTGGTCTGGTCCGCGCACCTCCTCGCCCTGGATCTCCTCGAGGGCGTGCGCTGGCCGGTGGAGCTGTGGAGCGGCACCATCGTGATGTCGGCGGCGGTGGGCGCGCTGATCGGCGGCCTGGCGGCCCGCCCGGCCGAGGTCGTCGTGTCTCGACCGGTGCGGGCCGGGTCGGTGGTCAGAAGCTGAGCTTGTCCTGGTTCTTCTTGCCCCAGAAGAACCAGGCCAGGCTCCCGATGAACGGGAAGGCGAACGCGACGACCGCCCACAGGATCTTGGCCGCCGTCGACAGCCGATCAGCCTTGAGAATGCTGACCAGCGCCGCGATGAACAGGATCAGGCTGCCGAGGGAGCAGATCAGCCCACACGTGCCGCCGATCAGGCCGCCGATCCAGCTGCCGTTGTCGTCACTCAGGTACGCGAGAAGGTCCATGCCCCACGCTAACCGAGAGTGATCACTCCCGGGGCTCGTTCGCGAGCATTGTCCGGAGTGCCCCGTCGAACCCGTCGTCGCCGAGCTCCCGGCGCAGGTTCACGAAGTACGGACCCTCGGCGGCCACCAGGTCCCGGCTCGGGGCGCGTTCCCCGGTCAGCGCGCCCTCGATCGCCTCGGCGACCGTCTCCGGCCCCACCCCGGCGGCCGGGTCGGTGAACGCCCGCCGGTACATCGTCTCCACCTGGGACTTCACCTCCGTGTACGGCCCGTCCGCCGCCCCGTTGGCCGCCAGCGTGCGCAGCGCCGTCGCCCCGAACTCCGTGCGCACCAGCCCCGGCTGGATCAGTGTGACCCCGACGCCGAACGGCGCGACCTCGTAGCGCAGCGCGTCGGCGAGGGACTCCAGCGCGTACTTCGTCAGGTGGTAGCCGGCCGCCGCCGGGAACGTGAACAGCCCCCCGACCGAGCCGACGATCACGATCCGGCCGGCCCCGGCCGCCCGCATCCGGGGCAGCGCGAGCTGGCAGAGCCGCACGGTGCCCACCACATTGGTCTCGAAGCCCCGGCGCAGCGCCTCGACGGGGAGCTCCTCGACGACGCCGTACTCGCCGTAGCCGGCGTTGTTGACCAGGCCGAACAGCGAGTCGCCCGCCTCGTCGACCACGGCGCGCATCGACTCGTCGTCGGTGGTGTCCAGTCGGCGGACCCTGGCCCCGGCCGCGCCCAGGTCGCGGAGGGTCTCAGGGTCGCGGGCCGTCGCGTAGACGGTCCAGTCCCCGGAGGCGGTCAGGCGCTCGGCGGTGGCCCGGCCGATGCCGGTGGAACAGCCTGTGATGAGGACAGCGGGTTTCTCGGTCATAGGTACAGGTCTATCGAACCGGGCCGGTCGAGACTGTCAGGTCTTTGCCAGTTCGACGAGCTTGGCCGCGTACGCGTCCGACGCCGCCGCGATCCGCTTCAGGTCCTCTGTCGACGGACCGGTCGGCGCCGGGTAGAGCACGGTCACCTTGACCTGCAGCAGCAGGCTGTCGGAGTGGTAGAAGTAGCAGCGCGGCTGGTGGGAGGGGACGGGGCCCTGGGGCCAGGCGTACACGGAAAGGCCGTCTCTGATCGCCGAGTCGTGACCGTCCAGGGGCTGGGGCAGGTTCTCGCCGCCGCCCAGCCGGCACAGCCCGAAGAAGGCGCGGAGCATCTTGTCGGCCCGCACGGCCGGGGTCACCGGCTGCACGTGCGCCTCGGCGACCGCCGCGTGCTTCGTGGCCTGCCCCGGGTCGCCGGCCGGCAGGGCGAGGGCGTCCACGCAGGTCACCCCGGTCGAGCCGTCGCCGCCGGAGATCGGCTGCAACGCCGTGTGCGTGCTCGTGTCGACCCCGGTGGAGCCCGTGAGGGTCAGCAGCGGGGCGAGGGCGGCCGCGCAGTCGCCGGCGAGGGCCTGCTGGGCGGTGCTCATGGTCGCCGGGGGCGCGGGGGAGGGGACGGCGGCCGTGGGTGCCGGGGCGGCCGGCGAGGGGCCGACACATCCCGAACCGAACAGGACCGCGCCGAGGGCGGCCGTGACCGCGAGGTGCCGGATGCTCATCGGCACACCGTACTGAAAACAAAGCTTCCAGAAAAGGGTGTCAATTCCTGGGATGGATCGCGATCAACAGCTGGTACTCCTGCTGGGTCCCGTCGTCGGCCGCCCGGAACTCCTCCGCGAGGGCCAGCAGCCGGGCCCGGAACTCCTCCGCCCGGTCGGGCCGGACGTGCGCGATCGAGTGGCTGACCATCGCCCGGGTCTCCGGCGGGGCCTCGCGGCTCATCACGTTGGCCCCGGTGCGCAGCCGCTCCTCGATGTCGTTGCGCACCCGGTCGAACAGCGCGATCATCACGTCCTCGACGTCGCCGCCGGGGTCGCGGGGCCGGTCGGCGCCCCGCTGGAACGTGATCCGCTGCTGGCTCGCGCCATAGTGCTTCTCGATGATGCCGTTGACGACCCGGGTGCTGCGGATCTGGAGCAGGGCGCGTTGCTCCAGAGTGTTCAGATGGTAGTAGATCTTCGTGGTCGAGATGCCGACCCGCGACGCGAGCTCCTTGGCGGTCCAGGTCCGGGTGTGGTCGGCCATCATCAGCTCGAGCACAGTGAGGCGGATGGGATCAGCGAGCGCCTTGAGGGTGTCGATATCCTGCACGACGCGTCGTGACGGTTCCTGCTCCATTCCCGGTACCTCATCACGTTCTGCTCTGATTTGGTTAAGGAAGTATATCAAATGCTTGACAAAAGCTTGTCGTTTAACCAACAGTGAGCGTTACTCGGGGCAGTCATACGCACAGGTCAAGCACAGGAGTGGCGATGAACCTCGATCCCCAGATCGTGATCCATGCGGTCGAGCAGATCAAGGACGCGGGGGATACCGTTTTCCGGATGTTCCTCGAGGAGATTACCCAGGCCGTCGGTTCGGTCGACGTCGGCACCCTCGGGGTACACGACGGCGGCTGTCTTCCCGACTGATGTTCCAGCCGAGCAGGTACGTGTTCGTGGGCCGCACCCCCTTCCGGCACCCCGCCGGACACGTGGTGCGGCCCGTCCTGCAGGCGGCCACGGCCCGGGTGTTCCTTGTGGACCCGGTGACCGCCGACCGGCTCGCCGGCGGCACGGCGCTCCCCGACGACGCGGAGCGGGCCCTGCACGCGGCGGGGCTGCTCGTGGAGACGGGTACCGACGAGCCGGCCGCCGTGATCGCCGGATCCCGGCGCGCGGTCGCCGACACCCGGGAGCGCCGGTTCGTGGTGATGCCCACGAGCTGGTGCAACATGTCCTGCGCGTACTGCGGCCAGGAGCACACCCGGGGCGCCACCACGCCCGGGCACCGAGACCTGCTGACCGCCCGGTTCGCCGCCACCGTCCACAGCGGCCGGTACGACACGGTCCGCGTCGCCTGGTTCGGCGCGGAGCCCATGGCCGGGTACGCCGTGATCCGGGACCTGTCCCGCCGGTTCACGGCCGCGGCCGACGCCGCCGGCGTGCGCTACGCGGCCAACATGGTCACCAACGGCGCGCTGCTCGACGCCCGCAAGCTGGCGGCCCTGCACGGCGAGGGCCGGCTGCGGTCCATCGAGGTCACCCTGGACGGCCCGGCGGCCGCGCACGACGCGAGCCGGCCCCTCAAACGCGGCGGCGGGTCCTTCGCGCACGTCGTGCGGGTGATGGCCGGAGCCCTGGCCGCGCACGCCGACCTCACCTGGCGGGTCCGGACCAACGTCGGGGTCGGCAACGCGCACCTGGCCGACGAGTTCGCGGCCGCGATGGCCGGGGCGGGGCTCGCCGACCCCCGGGTCGGGTTCTACCCCGCGCCGCTGCACCCGTGGGGCAACGACGTGGCCGACGTCGCCCTGGACCGGGCCCGGATGGCGGACACGGAACTGGAGTGGCTGGCCGCGTACGCCCGGCACGGGCTGACCACCGCCCTGCTGCCGACCCGGCCGAAGAAGGTGGTGTGCGTCGCCGTCACCCCGCACGCCGAGGTCGTGGCCCCCGACGGCGGGCTGTACTCGTGCACCGAGCAGCCCCTGGTCCCCGGCTTCGCCGACCGCCGGGTCGCGACCCTGGCCACGGTGGCGGACGGGCCGCGCCCGTTGGGGGAGTTCGACGACTGGGCCGACGCCCTCGACGCCGACGAGACCGGGTGCCGGGGGTGCCGGATCCTGCCGCTGTGCGGGGGCGCGTGTCCGAAGCTGTGGCGGGAGGGGCACGTGCCGTGTCCGCCGCTGAAGCACAACCTGGCCGGTCGGCTGGACCTCTACGCGCTGTCGGCGGGCTGCGCCCCGCTCTGACGCCGCCGGGCGAGCCTCCGCAGGGCCGCGGCGCACCGCAGCGCGTACAGCCTCTGCAGCAGGGGCACCACCGGCCCGCCGAGCCGGGCCCACCACACCGCCGGCCGGCTGAACGCCGTCACCGTGAGCCACACGACCCCGTCGCCGTCGCGCTCCAGCACGAACGACTCCTCCCCGCGCTCGGGGTGCCCGGCCAGCGTGCCGTACGCCCAGCCCCGCCGGTCGGGCTCCTCGACCGTCCACACCACCCGGCACGGGGCGCGCACGACGCCGAGCCGGACCGTGACGTCCACCCCGGGCGCCGCCCGCCCGGTCGTGGAGATCCCGACCGGGATGGCCCGGTGCATCCGCCAGCCGAACAGGTCCCCGGTGGCGGCGTCGAGGTCGAGGGGGCCGAGGGGGCGGCGGACCCGCAGGTGCGAGTACCCCTCGGGGAGTGGCCAGTCGGTGGTGGCGCCGACCTCGGCGTAGCTGTAGCCGGTCAAGCGAGTTCCTTCTTCCAGGCGAGCAGGCCGCAGAGGGCGAAGCCGAGGGCGTTGCCCACCCCGTGGGTGGCGGCCATCCAGGTCAGGCCGAGGTGCGGGGTGCCGAACGCCTCGCCGGTGGCCCAGAGCAGCGCGAGCGCCATCGTGGCCACGAGCACGCCGGAGCTGATCCGGAACAGCAGGCCGTCGCGCCACAGCAGCCAGCCGACGAGCCACATGCCGGCGGTGAGCACGAGGGCGCCGAGGAGTTCGACGCGGTCGTCCACGAAGTACCCGATGAGGACGATCTCCGTGCCCACCGGGACGGTGAGGGCGGCGATCCGGGCGACGACCGAGTCGCTCTTGTCCCGGCAGACAAGTCCGGCGACCAGCGCGGCGGTGAATCCGGCGTAGTGGAAGTGCGGGACGGTCAGCGCGAGGACGTCCAGGTCGAAACCGAACAGCCCGAACCCGGCGCGCTCGGCGACCAGGGCCACGGCCGCGACGGCCGGGCTGACCAGGGCGGTGCGGATCGCCAGCTCCCGGGGATTCCAGCCGACCCGGCGGGTGGCCTGAAAGGCGACGATCAAGGTCATCACCAGGTACGCCCCCGCGAGCGCCGCTGCCGTCGCGCCCCGCGGCAGCCAGAGACTGAGCGCGCCGGGCACCGCCGCGAGGGGCCAGAAGGTGCGCACCGCGGCCGGCAGGCCCAGGAGGCGCAGGCCGAGCGGGAGGATGACGAGCATGCCGAGGGTGACGATCAGATTGACGAGGATGGTCATGGCATCCCTCTTTTCTTGAACGCGTTCAAGTTACCACGGCGAGTTGAACGCGTTCATTGTGATGCTGGTCGCGCCCCCGGCGCACCGCCTGGATTGCCCGATCCGGCCCGATCGCGCCGACCCCGTTGTTAGCCTCGATACATCGGCGGCCGTCGTCGAGACCGCCCGGCTGTGGAGGGTGGTCGGCCGCGATGAAGGACATCGACCGTGCTGTGGAGGCACTGCGCACCGAGTTCCAGGGCACCCTGTTCACGCCCGACGTCGGCGGCTACGAGGACGCCAGGATCCTGTTCAACGCCATGATCGACAAGCGGCCGGCCGTGATCGCGCAGTGCGCGGACGTCCCGGACGTGCAGAGCGCGCTACGGTTCGCCCGCGAGACCGGGCTGGAGATCGCCGTCCGCGGCGGCGGGCACGGGGTCGCCGGGGCCGCGCTCACCGAGGGCGGGATCGTGATCGACCTGCGCCGGATGAACACCGTGGACGTCGACCCCGACGCGCGGACCGCGACGGTCGGCGGCGGCGCGACGATCGGCGACCTCGACGGCGCCACCCAGGCCTACGGGCTGGCCACCACCGGCGGCCGGGCCTCCACCACCGGCGTGGGCGGCTTCACCCTCGGCGGCGGCTCCGGCTGGATCGAACGGAAGTTCGGCCTGGCCTGCGACCGGCTGTTGTCCGTCGACCTGATCACCGCCGACGGCGACCCGGTCCGGGCCAGCGAGACCGAGAACCCCGACCTGTTCTGGGCCCTGCACGGTGGCGGCGGCAACTTCGGCGTCGCCACGGCGATGACGTTCCGGCTGGACCCGCTCACCGACTTCGCCATCGCCCTGCTGCTGTGGCCGGCGGCGGACGGCCCCGAGGTCATGCGGCTGTGGCGCGACGTCATGGACGCGGCCCCCGACGAGGCCGGCGGCGGACTGATCTTCCTGACCGCGACCACCGAGATGCCGTTCGTGCCCGAGAGCCTCGACGGGCAGCTCGCCGTGGGGGTCCTGGTCACCTGGATCGGTGCCGAACAGGGCGTCCGCGACCTGGTCCGGCCGCTGCTGGACCGTAAACCGGTCGGCGAGCTGATCACCGCGATCCCGTACGCGCAACTGCAGTCCATGCTCGACGACCCGCCCGGCATGCGCAACTACTGGTCCGCCGAGCACCTCGCCAGCCTGCCCGACCCGGCCGTCGACGTGTTCTGCGCCCAGGCCGAGGGGATGATCATCCCGTCCGGGTCCCAGCACGCGATCCTCCGGCTCGGCGGCGCCGTCACCCGCGAGACCGCCGACTGGCCGATCTCGTTCCGGGACGCGCCCTGGGTGGTGCACCCGTTCGGGGTGTGGGCCGACCCGGCGGACGACGAGCGGGCGCGCGAGTGGACCCGGGACCTGCGCGCGGCCCTGGAGCCCTGGTCCACCGGCGCGGTGTACCTCAACTTCACCGGCGACGAGGGCCACGAGCGGGTCGTCGCCGGGTACGGCAAGGCCAACTACGACCGGCTGGCCGGGATCAAGAGCCAGTACGACCCCGGCAACCTGTTCCACCTCAACCACAACATCCGGCCGCTCTAGGCGCGGACCCGGTCGTACAGCAGGCAGATCGCCCCGGAGTCCGTCGTCGACAGGTCCGTCAGGGTCCACGAGGTCGCCGGCAGCCCGTCCCCGAACAGCCGGGGTCCGCCCCCGACCAGCTCCGGGCACAGGGTGACGCTCAGCCGGTCGACCTCGTCCGCCTCGAGCAGCGCGACGATCACGCTGCTGCTGGCGAGCACGATGATGTCGCCGCCCTCCTGCGACCGCAGCTCCTTGACGACCTCGGGGGCTGGGGCGTCGACGACCCGCGCGTTCGTCCAGCCCGGCTCGGTGAGGGTGGTGGAGAGGACCACCTTCTCCACCGTGTCGAGCCACTGGGCGAAGGCGCGGTCGCGGGGGTCGGCGGCGGGGTCCTGGGCGACGGTGGGCCAGTACCCGCCGAAGCCCTGGAAGTTCTTCCGGCCGAGCAGAGCCGTGGTGGCCGGACCGGTCACCCGGACCATGTGTTCGCGGGCGACGTCGGAGACGGCGTGCGGCAAGATCCACCCCATGTCGTACTCGCCGTTGGTGCCGCGCACCCGGCCGTCGAGGGAGAGTGCGATGTTGGCGACCACGGTGCGTCCGGTGTCAGTCATGGCTGTTCCTCCTGGTCAGGGGCCACATTCCGTGTGGCCCGCCTCTGAGGATGATCCTGCTGCGCCGCCGGTGGCCGAACATCGGCCAGGTGGCTGATATGGCGCGTCGGGGCTGGCCCTCTGGCAGACTTCGCCGGGTGCCGAACGTTCATCACCTGCCGCCGGAGCTGTCGTCGTTCGTCGGTCGCGGCCCGGAGTTCGCGGCGGTCGGGGCCGCCGTGGCCCCCGGCCGGCTGGTGACCCTCGCCGGGCCGGGCGGCTGCGGGAAGACCCGGCTGGCCATGCGGGCCGCCGTCGGGCTGGCGGACCGGTGGGTGGACGGGGCGTGGTGGGTGGACCTGGCCGGGGAGGTCCCGGGCGGGGATGTCGTGCGGATCGTGGCGGGTCGGCTCGGCGTCCTGCTGCCGGACAGCGTCCCATCCGAGGTGGCACTGGCGCACGGACTCCGGGACCGGACGATGCTCGTCGTGCTGGACAACTGCGAGCACCTGCTGGCGGAGGTCGCGCCCGTGGTGGAGGCCGTGCTGGGCGGATGTCCCGGCGTCGCGCTGCTGGCGACCAGCCGGGCGCCGGTCGGCGTCGCGGGAGAGGTGGTGTGGCGGGTCCCGCCGATGTCCCTGGCCGACGCCCTCGACCTGTTCCTCGACCGCTCCGGCCACCCCGGAGTCACGGACGCCGCCGAGGAGCGGGTCAGCGCCCGCCGGGTGTGCGACCGGCTCGACCGGCTGCCCCTGGCCCTCGAACTCGCCGCGGCCTGGGCCGGCACCCTGGCCACGGCGCAGATCGCCGACTCCCTCGCCGACCCGTTCCCGCTGCTGTCCGGCGGGCCGCGGACCGCGCCGTTCCGGCAGCGGACCCTGGCCGAGTCGATGCGCTGGAGCCACGACCTGCTCGACGCCGACGAACGGGCCCTGTTCCGCCGGCTGGCCGTGTTCGAGCCGGGCTACGCCGCCACCGAGGCCGTGGCCCTGGCCGCCGCGACGGACCTGACCCCCGGCCGGGTGCTCCCCGCGCTGCGGGGCCTGATCGACAAGTCCCTCGTGATCGCCGACACGACGGGCCCGGTGGCCAGGTACCGGATGCTGGGCGTCGTCCGCGCCTACGCCCGGGGCCGGCTCGACGAGGCAGGGGAGACCGACGACACCCGCGACCGGCACCTGGGCCTGTTCCTCGCGCTCGCGGAGGCCGCCTCGCCCCTGCTCGCCACCGACAAGGACGCGTGGCGGGCGCGGATCGGCGCGGAGTACCCGAATATCCGGGCGGCCCTCGCGTGGGGCCTGGCTCGGCCGGACCCGGAGGCCGGCCGCCGGCTGGCCGTGGCCGTCGCCTGGCTGTGGCACCTGGAGAACCGCGGCCACGAGGGCCTCGCCCTGCTGAGCACCGCACTGTCCAGAGGCGACGGTCACCCCGGAGCCCTGCAGGCCAGGATCCTGGTGTCCCTGGCACTCGTCGCCGACACCACAGACCCGCACATCGACGGGTACGCCGCAGCCGACGACGGCGCCGCGATGGCCGAGGCGTTCGGCGACCCGGCCACCGCCCGCCTGGGCCACGCGCTCGGCGCCGTCGGGGCGATCGCCCGTGGCCTGGACGCGGCCCGCGACGCCGCCGACCGGACGGCCCGGGAGGCGCACGCAGCCGGGGACGCCTTCGTCGCCGAGGCCTGCGCGATGCTCCTCGGGATGATCCACGTGTTCCGCGACGAGTACCCGCAGGCCAGGGCTATCCTCGCCCCGGCGGTGGAGGGGCTGCTCACCCGGGGCGACCGGGGCGTGGCCGTCACCGGCCTGAGCTGGCTGGCCGTCGCCTGCGCCCGCTCCGGCGAACTGGACCACGCCGCTGAGCTGGCCGAACGGGCCGTGGCGGCCGCCAGCCCGCTGCACGACGTGCACCGGCTCGGCACGGCCCTCGGCGCACTGGCCGAGATCCGCGGCCTCCAGGGACGCTTCGCCGACGCGGCGGCCGCACTCGACCCGATCGAACGCATCACCGGGGGCCCGGGCTCGTTCGTCCCCGGCTGGGACCGCACCGTCGGCCAGCTCGCGCTCTGGACCGGGGACGTTGACCGCGCGGTCGCCCGGTGCCGGCGGGAGGCCGCGCCGCTGCCCGACACCCAGCTCGTCCTCGCCACCGCGCTCCGGCTGTCCGGGGACCCGGTGGCCGCCGGCCGGCTGCTCGACCGGGTCGAGGAGGTGGCACGGGCGGCGGGCATGCCGCGACTGCACGCTGGCGCGCTCGCCCAGCGGGCGGAACTGGTCCTCCCCTCGGACCCGGCCGCGGCACTCGACCTCCAGCACGAGGCGCTGCGGCTGCGCGCCGCGCACCAGCTCACCCTGGACTGCGTCGACAGCCTGGAGGCCCTCGCCCGGCTGGCGCTGCGGCGTTCGGCACCCGAGGTGACGGCCGTCCTCTCGGGAGCCGCCGACCGCGCCCGATCCGACACCGGCTACGCGGCCCGGACCCCACCCGCCCCTGCCCCCGAAGACGTGGCGCGCACCGCCGGTGACGCCTACGACCGGGGCGCAGCCATGACCCTCGCGGAGGCCGTGGCGTACGCGGCCCGCGCCCGCGGCCCCCGGCAGCGCCCGGTCTCCGGCTGGGGCAGCCTGACCCCCACGGAGGCGTCCGTGGTCGAACTCGCCGTCGAGGGACTGTCCAATCCGGAGATCGCCGCCCGGCTGTTCATGAGCCGGAGCACGGTGAAGACCCACCTGGCGCACGTCTACGAGAAGCTCCAGGTGGCCAACCGCACGGAACTCGCCCGCGCGGCCGGCCACCGCGGCACACCCTAGAGCCGGTCCACCGCGGTGATCTCCAGGACGGCCAGGCCCTCCTCGTCGGAGGCCCGCAGGTCGACCTCCGCGCTGATCCCCCAGTCGTGGTCGCCCTCGGGGTCGTCGAAGATCTGCCGGACCAGCCAGCGGTCCTTCTCCACCGTGATCATCAGCAGCGCCGGCCCGCGCGCGTCCGGCCCGGTGCCCAGCGAGTTGTACTCCTCGAAGTACTCGTCCATCGCCGTGCGCCAGTCGAAGCCCGGGTCCAGTTCGGACAGCTCCTGGTAGCGGGCCTGCGAGGCCAGTTCGACGCGGCGGAAGAGCGCGTTGCGGACGAGTACCCGGAAAGCCCTGACGTTGTTCGTGACCGCCGGCGGCGCGGTGTCCACGGGCATCGCCCCGGCACCCTCCTCGCCGGGGTTGCGTAGCTGCTCCCACTCGTCGAGCAGGCTGGAGTCGACCTGGCGGACCAGCTCGCCGAGCCACTCGATCAGGTCGTGCAGCTCCTCGGTCTTGGCGTCCTCGGGCACGGTCTGCCGCAGCGCCTTGTACGCGTCCGCCAGGTACCGCAGCACCAGGCCCTCCGAGCGGGCCAGCTGGTAGTAGCTGACGTACTCGACGAAGGTCATGCCCTGTTCGTACATGTCCCGGGCCACGCCCTTGGGGGACAGCCGCTGGTCGGCGACCCACGGGTGGCCCTTGCGGTAGGACTCGAACGCGGCCTCGAGGAGTTCGGCGAGCGGCTTGGGGTGGGTGACGTTCTCCAGGAGCGCCATCCGCTCCTCGTACTCGATGCCGTCGGCCTTCATCTGCTGCACGGCCTCGCCCTTGGCCTTGTTCTGCTGGGCGTAGAGGATCTGCCGGGGGTCCTCCAGCACCGCCTCGACGATGGAGACGACGTCGAGGGCGTAGCTGGGGGAGTTCTCGTCCAGCAGCTCGATGGCGGCCACGGCGAACGGGGACAGCGGCTGGTTGAGCGCGAAGCCGAGCTGCAGGTCGTCGGTGACCCGGATCCCGCCGTCGGCGTCCTGCTCGACGATACCGGCGGTGCGCAGGCCCTTGTAGATGCCGATCGTGCGGCGGATGTGCGCGCGCCGGGCCGCCGGGGACTCGTGGTTGTCGGTGAGCAGGTGCCGCATGTTGGCGAAGGCGTCGCCGCCGCGCTCGATGACGTTGAGCACCATGGAGTGGCTGACGTGGAAGCTCGACGTCAGCGGCTCCGGCTCGGCGGACACCAGCCGGTCGAAGGTGGGCTGGCCCCAGCCGACGAAGCCCTCCGGCGGCTTCTTCTTCACGAGCTTGCGCAACTTCTTCGCGTCCCCGGCGGCCTTGGCGACGGCCTTCTCGTTCTCCACGACGTGCTCGGGGGCCTGCACGATGACCGTGCCGACAGTGTCGTAGCCGGCCCGGCCCGCGCGCCCGGCGATCTGGTGGAACTCGCGCGCCTTGAGCAGCCGCATCCGGATGCCGTCGAACTTGTTCAGCCCGGTGAACAGCACTGTGCGGATCGGCAGGTTGATCCCGACCCCGAGGGTGTCGGTCCCGCAGATGACCTTCAGGAGCCCGGCCTGCGCCAACAGCTCCACCAGTCTGCGGTACTTCGGGAGCATGCCGGCGTGGTGCACGCCGATCCCGTGGCGTACCAGTCTCGACAGGGTCTTTCCGAAGCCGGCCGTGAACCGGAAGTTGCCGATCAGCTCCGCGATCGCGTCCTTCTCGGCCCGGGTGCACATGTTGATGCTCATCAGGGCGCTGGCCTGCTCGAGGGCGGCGGCCTGGGTGAAGTGCACGATGTACACCGGCGCCTGCCGGGTCTTGAGCAGCTCCTCGATGGTCTCGTGCAACGGCGTCGTCACGTACGAGTACAGCAGCGGCACCGGGCGCTCGCCGGAACTGACCACGGCGGTCGGCCGGCCGGTCCGCCGACTGAGATCACTGACAAACCTGGTCACATCACCCAGGGTCGCCGACATCAGGATGAACTGCGCCTGGGGCAGCTCGATGATCGGGATCTGCCACGCCCAGCCCCGGTCGGGCTCGGCGTAGAAGTGGAACTCGTCCATGATCACCTGGCCGACGTCCGCCGACTTCCCCTCGCGCAGCGCGAGGTTGGCCAGGATCTCCGCCGTGCAGCAGATGATCGGCGCGTCCGGGTTGACCTGGGCGTCGCCGGTCATCATCCCGACGTTCTCCGGACCGAACACCTGGCACAGCGCGAAGAACTTCTCCGACACCAGAGCCTTGATCGGCGCCGTGTAGAAGGTGGTCCGGTCGTCGGCCAGGGCGGCGAAGTGCGCCCCGATGGCCACCATGCTCTTGCCCGAGCCGGTCGGGGTGCTCAGGATCAGGTTCGCCCCGGAGACGATCTCGATCAGCGCCTCCTGCTGGGCCGGGTACAGGCTCAGGCCCTGTTCCTCGGACCAGGCGGTGAACGCCTCGAACAGGGCGTCGGGATCGGGGCTGCCCGGCAGCAGGTCGGTGAGAGTCATAGTGCATTGATCGTGCCTGGTCGGGGTGGGTCGCGGCCACCCGGGGGTCCGTGGGGTGGACTCCGGCCGGTCCCGCGGTGCGGGACGGTCGCGATCCGGGGTCGGGCGGGGCCGAGGTTGGGTGGTCGGGCGGGGCGCGAGGGCCGGTGGCCCGGGGGCTGCCAGTGTCGTGGCCCGGCGGCCCGGTAGCCGCAGAGGTCGTAGACGGGGCCGCGGAGGCTCCGGTCGCCGGCGCGGTCACCGTCCGTTCGGGTCCACGTCGCCCTCCGCTCAACCACTCGCCACGAACCTCCACTGTCGACTCGACCGGATAAGGATAACTTTCCGACAACTGAGGCCGATTCTCGAATAGCGACTTTCCGGACCTCTGTCCACTGTAGAAATCTTTAGCGATGACCATCCTTGACATCGCTCGGTGATCGACTAATCCTTGTCTCGTACGACCTTTCATTGCACTCATGGATGGAGAAATATAATGCGCATTGAAATCGAGCCCCAGGTCAAGGACGCCGGCTTCCGCATCGAGGACGAGCCGCAGATCAAGTTCGAGTCGGAGCCGCAGGTCAAGGAAGCCGCTGCCGCTTAGTAGCGCAGGTGGGCCCCGCTTCGGCGGGGCCCACCGTCTTTTTCTCCCCGCACAGGACGCCGAAGAGGAACACGATGACCGACGACCGGCCGCTGGTGCTGATGCTGCGCACGGGGACCCGCGCGTCCCGGGAGTTCCTGCTGCGCACGATGGCGGAGCGCTACCGCCTGCACCTGTTCACCAGCTTCGAGCCGTCGTGGGAACTGCCCTACCTGACCGGCTGGACCCAGCACCTGACCCGCGACCCCGAGGACACCCTCGCCGCCGCCCGCGAGCTGCACGCCCGCGACCCGATCAGCGGCGTGATCACCTACGACGAGGCCCGGGTGACCCAGGTCGCGTTCGTCGCCGACGGGCTGGGGCTGCCGCACGCCGGGCTCGACGCCGCGGCGGCCTGCCGGTTCAAGAACCTGACCCGCCGGGCGCTCGACGCCGCCGGGGTGCCGCAGCCGCGCTCGATCCCGGTCACCTCCCTGGACGAGGCCCGCGTCGCCGCCGCCGAGATCGGCTACCCGGTCGTGATCAAGCCGCACGACCTGCTCGCCGGGATGGGCGTGCTGCGGGTCGACGCGCCGGAGGAGCTCGCGGAGCGGTACGCGGACAGTACCGGCAACCCGGTCGGCGGCGTGCCGGACTACGTGTACGCGCCGCTGGTCGAGGAGTGCGTGACCGGCGAGGAGATCAGCGTCGACTGCGCGCTGCACGGGGGCGAGCTGACCGTGTTGTGCCTGGCCCGGAAGGAGAACGGCTTCGCGCCGTACTTCGTCGAGGTCGGCCACACCGTCGACGCCGCCGACCCGCTGCTCACGGACCCGGCCCTCCTGGACGTGCTCCGGGCGGCCCACGCCGCGATCGGCTACCAGGATGGGATCACGCACACCGAGATCATGCTCACGGAGTCCGGGCCGAAGATCATCGAGATCAACGGGCGGATGGCCGGCGGGCACATCACCCGGCTCGCGCAGCTCGCGACCGGCACCGACGAGGGCCTCGCGGCCTGCGACGTGGCCTGCGGGCGACCCCCGGTGCCCGGCACCGCGCCGCGCAGGGTCGCGGCCGTCCGGTTCTTCTCCGCGGAGGAGGAGACCACGATCGACTCGATCCGGTTCGCCGAGGACGTGCTGCACCCGGCCGTCGACGAGACCGTGATCACGGTGTCCGTCGGCACGGTCGCGCACCGGCCGCACGGCACGGGCACGGGCCGGCTGGCCCTGGCGGTGGCGGTGGCGGACACGGCGGAGGAGTGCCGCACGGCGATCGCCTCCGCGGCCGACGCGCTCCTGATCAACAAGGACTGAAACCCTTTTCCGGGTACGGGAGACACCTGCCCCGGTCTCCAGCGGCGGTCCGCCGCACTCGGCACCGACGTCAGCCAGGGGTTCGCCGTCCCGTCCCCGACGCGCGCCGCCGTCCGCAGCCGGTGTACTGGCGTGATCCTTATGCCCGGCGGTAGTCCCGGCCGCCCGTGTGCATGAAGCTCACGTCGGCGCCTTCCGCTCGACCGTGGCGTCCGGTGGTGGTGACCACCGGCGGGGCCGTACGCGCCGCCCGGTGGTCACCGCTACCGCCTGGTCAGCCGGCCTGGTAACGGGCCCGCAGCGCCTTCTTGTCCACCTTGTTGGTCTCCGTGAGCGGCAGCGCGTCGACGAAGTCCACCCCCTCCGGCGTCCAGCCCCCGCCGAGCCCCGTGCGGACCAGCTCGCGCAGCTCCTCGACCTCGACCGGCACCCCCGGAGCCGCCACGACGTAGGCGTGCACGACCTCGCCGTACCGCTCGCTGGGGACGCCGATCACGGCCGCCGCCCGCACCCCGGGGTGCGAGGCCAGCAGGTCCTCGACCGGCCGGGCGTAGATGTTGGTCGAGCCCCAGCCGGTCAGGATCATGTCTTTCACCCGGTCGACGAGGAACAGGTTGCCGACCGCGTCGAGATACCCCATGTCGCCGGTGCGCAGCCAGCCGTCGACCAGGGTCTCGGCGGTCAGCTCCGGCTGGCCCCAGTACCCGACCATCATCACGCCGCCGGACAGCCACACCTCGCCGACCTCGCCGACGGGCACCGGCGCGCCGGCCGGGTCGCGGATCTCCAGCTCCAGGTCGCCGTAGGGCTGGCCGACGGAGGAGAGCACGGCCGGGTCGTCGGGGATGTTCTGGTACGCCGCGATGATCGGCGCCTCGCTCATCCCGTACGCGGTCCGCAGCACCGGCCCCAGCCGCCGGATCGCCTGCGACAGCCGGCTCGGGGCCACCGGGGCCCCGCCGACGTTGACCCGCAGCAGGCTGGAGCAGTCGGCGGTGGCGAGCGCCGGGTGGTCGAGCAGGAAGTAGAGGAACGGGGGCGTGAGCAGCGTGTCAGTGATCCGTTCCCGGGCGATCAGCTCGAGGAACGCGACCGTCTCGAACGAGGACACCGTGTAGTAGGTGCCGCCGGTGAGCAGGGCCATGTGCGCCGGCATCTGGGAGCTGACCACCCAGAACCCGCCGAGCGCCAGGTGCTTCATCGCGTGCTGCCCGGACTCCACGTACTGGGCGGCGAACGCCAGCGCCGTGTCGAAGAACCGCTGGGTGTGGTGCACGAGCTTGGGCTGCCCGGTCGTGCCGCTGGTCTGGAACAGCGCCTGCGGCACCCCGGTGACCTCCGCCGGGTCGAAGGGCAGGTCCTCGACCCGTCCGACCGTGGGGCCGGCGGTGATGTCCGGCCCCTCCCCGCCGGGCCCGAGGCACAGCACCGGCAGCCCGGTACCGGCGGCGAGCTTGGCGCCGGCCTCCGCGTACGCCCGCGCGTCGTAGACGAACGCGTCCACCGCCGCCAGGTCGAGGAACCGCTCACGGAACGCCGCCGGCGAGTTCGGGGCGATCCAGGCGATCCGGCCGCCCATCATGTGTACGGCGAACTGGAGCATCACGGCCTCCGGCGCGGTACTCGCCAGGGCCCCGACGGCCACGCCCGGCCGCAGCCCCTCCCGATGCAGCGCCGCGGCGATCGACAGGGTGCCCGTGATCAGCTCGTGATAGGTGAGCCGCCGGTCGTCGGCGACGATCGCCTCGCGGTCGCCATACCGGGCGAAGAGGTCCAGTACCCGTGAAATGTAGTTCTGTGTCATTCCGGCCCCAGCCCCGACTCGCGATGATCAGCAAATGGGGCCAAGTTTACTGTGGACTGTCCCCGAGGCCTATCAGCAGGGACCGCAGCAAAACAGCTAATTCCGCCTGTTCACCCGCCGATAACGCGGCGAGAATCCGGCGCTCGTTGTCCAGATGGTCCGCGATCACCGTGTTGATCACCCGCAGGCCCTCGTCGGTGAGCCCGACCCGGACCGTCCGTCGGTCGGCCGGGTCCGCGCGTCGTTCGACGAGGCCGCGGGCAGCCACCCGGTCGATCCGGTTCGTGATCGCGCCCGAGGTGACCATCATGTGGTCGAGCAGCGCGCCCATGGTCAACTCGTGCGGCGCGCCGGCCCGGCGCAGGGTGGCCAGCACGTCGAACTCCCAGCGTTCCAGGCCGTGACCCGCGAAGAACCGCTTGAGCTCCCGGTCGAACAGCGCGCCGAGCCGCGACACCCGGCCGATGATCCCCATCGGGGCCGGGTCGAGGTCCGGCCGCTCGCGCCGCCACTGCTCGAGGAAGCCGTCCACCATATCTTTCAACGTTGAACCTCTTCATGTTAAGGTACCTGTATTGCTTCAACGTTGAGAAGTTTAACGGAGAACATCATGTGGCTCACCGCTCTCGCCCCGCTGATCTGGGGCTCCACCTACTTCGTCACCACGGAGCTGCTCCCGGCCGACCGGCCCCTGCTCGCCGCGACCGTCCGCGCGCTGCCCGCCGGCCTCGTTCTCCTGCTCTTCGTCCGCAAGCTGCCGCACGGCGCGTGGCGGTGGCGGGCCGTCGTCCTCGCCGTGCTCAACATCGGCGCGTTCTTCCCGCTGCTGTTCCTGTCGGCGTACCGGCTGCCCGGCGGCGTGTCTGCGATCGTCGCGGCCCTGCAACCGTTCGTCGCCGCCGGCCTCGGTTACCCGCTGCTCCGGCTGGTCCCCAACCCCCGGATGCTCGTCGCCGGCATCGTCGGCCTCGGCGGCGTCACCCTCGTCGTGCTGCGGGCCACCGCCACCATCGACGGCCTGGGCCTCGCGGCGGGCGCGGCCGGCACCATGATCATGGCCACCGGGACCGTGCTCGGCCGGCGGTGGGGCGCGCCGCCGGAGGGGCTGTTCGCGCTGACCAGTTGGCAGCTCGCGATCGGCGGGGCGCTGCTGCTCCCCGTGACCCTGGGCTTCGAGGGGCTGCCGGCGGAGCTGACCGGCCGCAACGTCCTCGGATTCGGGTACCTGTCGGTGTTCGGCGCGATCCTCGCCTACAGCCTGTGGTTCCGGGGCGTGACCCGGCTGCAGCCCACCCAGGTGTCGATGCTCGGGCTGCTGAGCCCGGTGATGGCGGCGACGATCGGGTGGATCGCGCTCGACCAGGCGTTGGGTGGGTGGCAGCTGGTGGGGGCGGCGATGGCGCTCGGGGCGGTGGCGGTGGGGGCGCTGTCCCCGGCCCGCCCCCGCCCCGCGCTACTTCACCGAGCCGGCCATCACGCCCTGGACGAAGTACCGCTGGAAGGCGAAGAACACCCCCAGCGGGATGACCATCGACAGGAACGCCCCCGGGGCGATCACGTCGATGTTCGATGAGAACGAGCGGGTCTGCTCCCGGATCGCGTACGTGATCGGGGCCGAGTCCGGGTTCGCGAACACCAGCGCCACCAGCAGGTCGTTCCACACCCAGAGGAACTGGAAGATCGCCAGCGACGCGATCGCCGGCCAGCCCAGTGGCATGACCACCCGCCGGAAGATGACCGCCTCGCCCCCGCCGTCGATCCGCGCCGCCTCCAGCAGCTCCTTCGGGATCCCGGCGAAGAAGTTGCGCAACAGGAAGATCGCGAACGGCAGCCCGAACGCCACGTGGAACAGCACCACGCCCGGGATGCCGCCGAACAGCCCCAGCTCGCCGAAGATCTCCGCGTCGGGGATGAGGGCCACCTGCACCGGCACGACGATCAGCGCCACCACGACCAGGAACAACCAGTCGCGGCCGGGGAACTCGATCCACGCGAACGCGTACGCGGCCATCGAGCCCAGCACCACCACGAGCACCGTGGACGGCACCGTGATCAGCACCGTGTTCCACAGCGAGGACACGATGCGCTCGTTGCCGAACAGCCGGACGTAGTTGTCCGCCGTGAGCTGGCCCGGGGCGGTGAACACCGTCCACCAGCCGGAGGAGTTGCTGGCGCTGGCCGGGCGGAAGCTGGCGACGGCCAGGCCGATCGTCGGGGTCAGCCAGAACAGTCCGATCAGGACCAGCACGACCTCGCCGAGCCGCCTGGCCACCCCGCCGGCCCGGGCCCGTTCCGGCGTGCTCATGTGCCCTCCCGCTTGAGTCGGCGCAGGTTGAACACCATCGCCGGCAGCACCAGGAAGAACAGCAGCACCCCGAGCGCGCTGCCCAGCCCGTAGTCCCGGGCCCCGCCGAAGGACACCCGCCACATCTGGAGCGCGACCACGTTCGCGTCGGCCTGCACCGCCTCCGGGGCGAGCACCAGCACCAGGTCGAACACCTTCAACACGTTGATCACCATGGTGACCAGCACGACGATCAGCACCGGGCGCAGCTGCGGCACCGTGATCCGGCGCAGCACCTGCCACTCCGACGCGCCGTCCATCCGGGCGGCCTCCAGGGTGTCCCGGGGCAGCGCGGCCAGCCCGGCGCTGACCATCACCATCGCGAACCCGGCCCAGATCCACAGGTACGTCCCGATCACGGCCGGGGTCACCACGGCCGGGCCGAGCCAGTCGACGCCCCGGAAGGGAGGGGCGAAGTTGGCCGCGGGCAGCCGGACCGTGTAGCCGTCGCCGGAGAGCCGCGGGAACGCGAACCGCCCGGCGGCGTCCGTCTCGCCGCTGGCCACCACGGCACCGGCGCGCACCACCTCGACGGCGACCCCCGGCAGGCCCTTCTCGTCTGGGTCGATCACCCGTTGCCGGCCCCCGCCGCCGACCGCGAAGTCCAGCCACACGACGCCGCGCACCCCGGAACCGGCCGGGGCGGCGGCGGGCACGGCCCCGGCCGGGATCTTCTCCGGAGCCAGCCCCACCAGGGGGAACAGGGCCCCGGAGCCGGCCGGCAGCTCCAGGTCGCCGGCAGGGGAGACGGCGACCCCGGCCCCGTCGCGGGCCCGCACCCCGGGGAACCGCGACGGGGGCGAGAACGCGTCGTGCGCCCCGACCACCGCGGCGTTGGCCAGCCCCCGGTCGGGATCGGCGTCGTACACCATCCGCCAGGTCACCCCGGCGGCCAGGAACGAGACGGCCATCGGCATGAACACCACGGCCTTGAACGCCGTCTGCCATCGCATCCGCTCCGTGAGCACCGCGAACAGCAGCCCGAGCACCGTGACGACGGTCGGGGCGAGCACGACCCAGATCGCGTTGTTGCGGATCGCGGTCAGGGTCGCAGGCGTGGTGAACATCGTCCGGTAGTTGTCCACGCCCACATAGGAGTCCCCGCCCGCGTCGAAGAAGCTGCGCACCACCGTGTACCCGATCGGGTACAGCACCAGGACGGCCAGCACCGCGACGGCCGGGACCAGGAATGGCAACGCCCTTCTCACTTGTACGCTGCCGCTGCCGCCGCCTCCAGCTTGGTGGCCGTCCCGCGCACGTCGGCCGGGTTGGCGAGGAAGTCCTGGAGGATCTTCCACTCCCCGCTGCCCGGGGTGCCGCCGAACGCGCTCGGCGCGAGGTCGGACATGTCGAAGCGGAAGTCGTTGCCGGCCGCGATGATCGCCTCACCCAGTTTCCGGCTGGTCTCGTCCGGGTACACGCTCGACGACAGGCTCTTGTCCGGCGACAGGAACCCGCCCTGCCGCGCCCACACCTCCGCGGCCTCCGGGGTGGCCAGCCATCGCAGCAGCGCGTGCGCGCCCTTCGAGTTCTTCAGCGCCACGGCCACGTCCCCGCCGCCGACCACCGCCGGCTGGGAACCCTTCACGGCCGGAAAGTCGAAGAACTTCGCCGTGGTGCCGACCTTCGCGCCGGTCTCCTTCTGGATGTTCGTCGCCACGAAGTCGCCCTCGAACACCACCGACGCCTTCGGGCTGGGCCCGAACACCTGGGTCACGGACTGCTCGAACTTCGTCTGCAACGCCGACGCCGGACCGCCGGGGATCGTGTTCGGCGCGCCCCACAGCTGCCCGAGCAGCGTCAGCGTCTCCACCACGGTCGGGTCGGTGAACGGGATCTCGTGTCTGGCCAGCTTGTCGTACTTCTCCGCGCCGGCCACCCGCAGATACACGTTCTCGAACCAGTCGGTCAGCACCCAGCCGTCCCCGCCGCCCACCGCGAGCGGCGGGGTACCCGCGTCCGACAGTGTCCCCAGCGCGGCCGTGAACTCCTCCCACGTCTTCGGCGGTCGCACGCCGGCCTGGGAGAACTTCTCCGCCTGGTACCAGATGAGGCTCTTGTTCGCCGCCTTCACCCACACGCCGTAGAGCTTGCCGTCGCCCGCCGTGCCCAGGGTCTTCCAGATCGGGGCGTAGTTCTTCTCGACGTTGGCCCTGGTGTCCGCGTCGACCGGCTGCAGGCTGCCCTTCCTCGCCAGGTCGGCGAGCAGGCCAGGCTGGGGCAGGATCGCGACGTCCGGCGGCTGGCCGCCCGAGATCTTGCTGCCGAGCACCGTGGCGATGTCGTTGCCCGTCGAGCTGAAGGTGACCGTCGCGCCGGTCTTCGCGGCGAACGCGTCGAGCACCTTCTGGAACCGGGCCTGTTCCTCGCCCGACCACACCGCCGACACCTGGACGGACTCGCCCTTCAGCGAGCCGGAGGCGGGGGACTTGCTCGTGTCGTTGCTGCTACAGCCTGTGGCGACCAGCGCGAAGGCCGCTGTCGTCGCGGCGAGGCGCGGTAAGAGTTTCATGAGGTTCCCTCCCGGATGAGCACAACCGTTCGAGTACCCGGGGATTATCCCGCAAAACATGGAAAGAGCACTGAAAAATCTATTCAACACGCTCGATACCGCGAGAGCGTGACGCTGCGGTGGGAGCCGCCGCTCTAGCCGGGCAGGTTGGACCGGTCAGGGGCCACCTCGACGACCTCGCTGACAGCCGCGACCGGGATCGGGCCGTAGATGTGAGGGAATAGCTCGGCCCCTGCCTGCTCCAGCTTCACCTCCGCACCCAGCTTGTCGGTGTCGATGACCAGGAGCAGCAGCTCCGGCACGTCCGCGTAGAACCGGTCGGCCACGCCGCGCACCTGGTGTGGCAGCGACGCGTGGATGTAACCCTCCTCGGCGAGGGTCACCTCGCGGGTCGACATCGTGTACTGGCCGGCGGCCACGGCGGCGGCCCAGGTCGCGGGCTCGGTGAGGTGGTAGATCACGGTCATTCCCCGACGCTACCCCTTTTGGCTGCCCCTTCGGGCCTGGCATCCCGGTGGGCCGGCGGAGAAGCTGGTGGACGATGAGACGACTGCACGCCGAGGACACGGGACCCGGCCGGGGGCCCGGGCCCGACCGGCCGGGCCCGGCGCACGACCTGCTCCGGTTGCAGGCGACTGCCGGCAACCGGGTTGCCACCCGGCACGTCCAACGGCTCGCCGTGTCCCGCGCCGCCCCGCTCGGCCAGCACGCCGTCGTGCACGAGAACCGGCAGGTCACCGAGGACTTCCGCCAGGTGCAGGGCCAGCTCGAGGCCATGATCGCGGAGAAGGGGTGGCGGCAGACCCGGTCGTGGGCGTACCGGTTCATCAACGCCGACCCGCTCACCGACCTGCGCTACGGCGGCGACCTGCCACTCGTCGCCCGGGTCCGGGAGCGGTTGCGGGTCGAGGTCACGATGAAGGAGAACGAGATCCGGGGCCTGACCGGCAGCCCCACCCTCGACCTCGGCGACGTGGTGCTCGGCGGCGGCCGGTTCGAGCCGGCGGCCATGTCGACCACCACGGAACTGCTCAACCGCAGTGAACAGCAGCTCAAGAGCGAGATGACCCACTACGGGCTCAAGGTCGACGGCTGGGTGTTCAAGGACTACTCGATGGCCGGCGGCCCCGCCCAGACCGGGCTCAAGGACGCCGCGCGCCGGCTGGCCGGCCAGCGCAAGACCTGCGACGACGCCACCAGGGCGTTCTTCGCCGCGCAGAAGGCCGCCGAGGCCGACGCCCGGCAGTGGGGTCCCCTGATCCCGGCCCGACCGGCGCTGCTCGCCGCCCAGGAGGAGGCCCGCAAGGCCTGGGTCGCCCAGGAGGACGCCTACCACGACGCGTGCACGAAGGAACAGATCACCTACCCGGTCCTCGCCGCGTACTCCACGCTCGACCACGCCGCCGCCGAGCTGCGCAAGGTCGCCGACGCCGACTCCGCGGCCCTGGCCGAGTCGCTGTACAAGACCATCGACGACCGGGTGAAGAACATCGCCACGGTCCGCGCGTCGTTCGGCGACCGGTTCAACCCGTGGAAGCAGCCGCAGATCGTCGCGCTGACCAAGAAGCAGCTCGGGCTCAACCCGTGGCAGTGCAAGGTCGTCGACGAGCGCGCCGCGGACGTCAAAGCCGACGCCGAACTCGACGCCAAGGTCTTCGCGGCCGTCGCGATCGGGCTCGGGCTGCTCGCCGCGATCCCCACCGGAGGCACCAGCGTGCTCGCCGGGGTCGCGGCGGCGTCGGCGGGCGTGGGCGCGGCGTACAGCGCGTACAACCTCTACGAGCACTACAAGGACTACCAGCTCGCCAGCGCCGAGACCGGTACCGCCCTGGACAAGGCGCAGGCCGTCTCCCAGGACGAGCCGGGCCTGATGTGGCTGGCGTTCGACCTGCTCGACCTCGGCCTGAACGTGGTCGGCGCCGCCGCGGCTTTCAAGACGCTGCGCGGGGCGATGGCCGCCGCCGAGGCCAGCCAGCTGGGCAAACTCCCCGAACTCATCGCCGCCTCCGGCCGGGCCGGCCTGCCGCTGGGCTCGCGGAGCAAACTCATCGCCACCGTCCTGGAGCGCCTCGGCGGCAGCCGGTCGGTGGAGAAGGCCCTGCAGTCGATCCTCGACGCGTTCGCCGCGGCCCGCCCCGACCGCGACGCCGCACTGGTCGAGGCGATGGGCGAGGCCGCCGCGAAACTCGTCAACGAGCAGAAGGTGGCGGTGTTCTTCCCCGGCAAGAAGGCCTCGAGCATCAAGGAGATCAAACGGGTACTGGAAGGAGCCGGGGTCAACTCCGGACTCAACGCCCAGGCCGAGCAGATCTACCAGGCGTTCAACTCCGGCGGCTTCCACGGCCACTACTTCCAGGCCGGGGACAAGGGGTTCGTGCTGCTCCGCGACGGGGAGACCATGGCGTCCTCGCTGGCGCACGAGATGGCGCACCGGGGGCAGCACCTGCGCGGGGAGCTGACGAGTCTGGGGACGATGCGGTCGGAGTACCAGGCGTATCACGCGCAGCGGGAGTTCCTGTTGGCGTTGCCGGACGAGTTGGTGCCGGCGCAGCACGCGCGGATCCGCAACGCCACCGACGCCGACCTGGTGAAGTGGCTGACGGAGTCGCGGGAGTACGGGCCGGCGATCAGGGCCGAGGCGTCCTCGACGGGGGTGATGGACCCGGCGGTGGAGGCGCGCTCGATCGAGAAGTGGTTCCTCACCGGCGGGTAGCCGCTGACGGTGCCCGGATCCGATGGGTGGATCCGGGCACCGTCACGGGTGACTAGCTGGCGCTGTGCACCCGGATGGTGGTGTAACGGCCCTGCGCGTGCTCCTTGACGACCTCGATCACCGTGTTGGTGTCAGGCACCCTGACGCCCTGGTCGGGGTTCGCCGCGTACCAGTAGGTCCCGGCGTGGTCGTTGAACGCCCTGACCGGAGCCTGCTTCGGGAACACGGTCGCGACCCCGCCCCGGTGCAGCGTGACACTGTCGGTGTACTTCAGGCCCATCGTCGCGTCGAACGACTGCGCCCGACCGCTGACCAGCGCGCCGTCGGCGAACCGCAGCGGGGTGGCCCGCACGTCCACCGGCAGGATCATGCCCTCACCCGGGTGGGACCGGGTGGTGTTGTCCGTGAAGTACGGGTCCCACAGCCAGACCAGCACGCCGTCCTGGTACGGGAACCGCTCGACCTGGTTGCTCTGCCCGGCGACCCCGCCCCAACCGAAGTTGTACGGCCCGGTCTGCAGGAACTGCCCGTACGCGACATAGCGCCGGTTCTCCACGATGTACTTGCGCGGGTACGCCTTCGACCCGGTCTTCCCGATCCGGGTGAACCCGACCGCCGACCAGCCGTTGTCGCCGCTCTCCACGTCGTCGGACAACACGACCCGGTCGCCGGCCCGGGCCGTGACAGTGTCGACCAGCAGGCCGTTCTCGGCGGTGTTGGTGTCGGTGACGTACCGGAACCGGAACAGCACCGTGCCGCCCGCGAACGCGTCCAGGTTGAAGGACACGTCCACCCAGCCGGCGGACGTGCCGGTCAGGCCCGGGCGGCCGTTGACGGCCGGGATCGGCGCGCCGTCGACCGTGCCGCCGACGCCCTTCCAGGTCGCACCGTAGTCGGTGGACACCTCGCCGTAGGCGTAGTCGTAGTCCTGCTCGATCCAGTACCGGGCCTTGGCCGACACGCTGGCCGTCGTCGCCCCGGACAGGTCCAGCGAACGGGTCAGCGACTCGTCGAGGTAGTCGCCCCGGCCGCTCCACCACTGGGTCGCGCCCTGGAACGGCTCGACCAGCTCGGTGGTGATCTGCCGCGCGGGCAGGTCCACGAGCACCGCCTGCTTGTCCGCCGTGTTGTAGGACGACACCCCCAGCTCGTGCGTCGAGTCGGTGGCAGCCTTCGCCTGGTCGTAGTTCAGCCAGCCCACCTGGAGCTTGCTCCACGCGTCCAGATCGCCCGGGTACTCACCCGTCGGGCCGTTCTCCCGACCCAGGTACGACGCCGACGACATCAGCGACCAGAAGTTCACCCCGTTGTCGCCCGTGGACGCGTACAGGTCCGGCAGGCCGAGGAGCAGGTGGCCGTTCTCGTGCGCGAAGAGCCCGAGGCCGCTGTTCTCGCCGCCGGTCAGGTAGTCGCCCACCCACACGCCGGTGTCCCCGATCTGGGTGCCACCGTTGCGGTTGCCGGCCGGGCCGGCGGTGCCGCGCGCCGGCCAGTACGCGAAGTAGCGGTGCGCCCAGACCGCGCCGGTGCCCTGCGGGCCCCCGCTCCAGGTCTGGTCGACGCCGGCGTGCACGACCTCGTAGTTGTCGATGTACCCGTCGGGCTCGTTGAAGTTGCCGTCGTGGTCGTAGTCGTACGGGTCCCGTTGGTCGTATTCCGCCAGCTGGGCCTTGATGTCCGCCGGGGTGCGGCCCTGGGCGAGCTGCGCGTTGTACCAGGCGGTCAGCGAGTCGCGGACCATGTCCCAGTTGCTCGGGCACTGGCCGCCGCCGTCGCACAGGTCGCTGCCGTAGCGGGCCTCGTTGTAGGGGAGTTTGACCCAGTCGGAGACGTAGCCGGTGATGTCGTAGCGGCCCGAGGACTGCACCTGCAGGTAGTTACGCAGGGAGTTGGCGCCCTTGGTGCGGTTGAAGTACAGGTCCTGGTAGTAGGCCCGGTCGAAGTCGGGCCGCCAGATGGTGTGGTTGTCGTTCGTGGTGGCCGGGTTCACGATCGTGTTGTGCACCGGTCCGGGGGTGCCGCCGTACTGCACCTGCCCCTTGTACATCGTGGTGTTGTCGACCTGGTCGCCGAACTCGGCGAGCACCACGAAGATCTTGTCGGTGCGCTGCTGGGCGACCTCGACGTAGTTCTGTCCGACCCGGACGGTGCCGGCGGGGGCCGGCGCGACCGAGCGGGAGGCCGCAGCCGGCGCGCCGGACGTGACCTGTTCCATGGCCTTGCGGCGCAGCGCCTGCAGCTCCATCTGCTGCGGGCTGAGCGAGACGGGGGCCGCCTGGCCCTGCTGGGCGGTGTCGGCGGCGGGGTTGGGGGGCGGGCCGGCCGAGGCGGGGCCGGCGAGGGCTACGGCGCCGAGCAGCGTCGCCGTGAGCCCCGCCGCGATCGCGGTGGGTCTGCGCACTAGGGGGTCCTCTCACCTGGGTGTGGCCGGTATGGAGGGACAGGGCACCGACCACAGGATCGGTGATATGTTACACACGACACAGCCCCAGATCCATACATGCGAACGGCCGGATCTCCCCAGCTCCGAGGGGTGATCCGGCCGAACGGCATGGCCTACGACAGGCGGCGAATGTCCCCGTACGCCCGGTAGAAACCGCCCCGGACGGACTCGCGGACCTCGTCCACGACATACCGCGCGCCCGCCTGCCGGATCTGCTTCGGGAACTGCACCCGCCAGTCGGAGTGGAACCCGCCGGAGACCACCCGGACCCGCAGCTCGCCGCCGTCCTGGTAGCACTCCACGACGATCCCGCCGTCGCCGGCCGTGGTCACGACCTCCACCGTCGTCGACGGCACGATCGCGTCCAGCTTCGGGGCCTTCACGTCGCGGACCTGGGGCACCGTGCCGGCGTGGGCGTCGCGGATCGCGGCCTCGGAGGCGTCGATACAGGCCAGCGAGCCGTCGGTCGTGACGATGTAGAGCCGCTCATCCCGGTACTGCATCGAGAAGGCCGAGCCGCAGCCCGTCCCGAGCTTCCACAGCCGGGTGCCCTCGCTGTCGAAGCAGTAGACCGAGGAGGAGCTGTCGCCGGCGAACACGAATCGGCCGTCCGGCGACGCCGCGCACGAGTAGACGGCCGCGTCGCACTGGTAGACCCGGACCGGGCGGCCGGTCTTGGTCAGCTCGTGCACCTTGTTGCGCGACGTGCCGGCGTAGAGCCGGTCGGACTCCTGCCAGCCGAACAGCACCTGACCCTGGGTGCCCTCGTGCCACAGCTCCTTGCCGGTCTCCCAGTCGTACATCGTCACGCCGTTGGAGTGGCCCTGGTAGACGCCCAGGTCGTCGCAGCGGACCATCCAGCCGCCGGTGCCGCGGCCCGGCCGGCGCCACTGGAACTCGTCCTCGTGGTTGAACACCGAGATCCCGCCGCCCGCGTCGGAGACCCCGAGCACGCCGTCGTGGATGTCGAGCCAGTAGATGTCGACGTCCTTGGCGATCTCATACGACACCCGGGGAGCCTTGCCGCCCAGGTCGTAGACGTTGCCGTCGTCGCAGCCCGCGTAGAGCCAGTCGTCGTCGGCGACGATGCACTTCACGCCGTCGGGCAGCTGGAACTCCCGGGTCACCTGGCCGTCGAGGGTCAGGGTGTAGATCTGGCCGCGCTCGTTGCCGACCATCGCGTGCGCGTCGTCGACGAAGATGCCGAACGCCGAGGTGCCCGACCGGAACCGCCACAGCACCGGGGCGCTGTTGGCCGTCGACCGGGTGCTGACGATCTCCCGGCGGGTGATCGCGCGGCGCTGGCGCACGCCCTGGACCGCCTCCTCATAGCCCTTGCGCATCTTCTCGCGGATCTTCTTCTCCGCCTCGGCGAGCGCCCGGTCCGGGCTGGGGAACGCGCTGGTCTTCGCCTGACCCTGCTCGCCGATCCGGCCGAACCGGATCGTCAGCTCGACCCCGTCGATCCGCACCTCGTAGAACTTGTGCGAGCCCCCGTCGTTCTCCGACAGCTCCAGATACCGCGTCTGTGCGCCCATTTCACCCATCCGTCCACCACTACGACTGTGCCGGCAGATTAACCGGCGGGTGCGACAAACACTTCCGGGCCAGGTCGGCGACCACTGTGGAGTACGCGGCGAGCAGCTCCGGCGGCCCCAGCAGCTCCAGGTCCGCCCCCAACCGGAGCAGGTCGCTGACGGCCATCCGCGGGTGCTCCACCGGGATCGTCGCCTCGACCCAGCCGTCGGCGTCCGGTGGCCCGGCCGTCTCCGCGACCGCCCGGGCGACCGTGGTGCCGAGCATCCCCGGGATCAGGTCCACCGCGCGCGGGGACAACCGCACGCGCGCCTCACCCGTGTACTGCCGCGCCTCGAACCACGCCGTGTGCTCGCTCCAGTGCGTGGCCAGGTCGAAGCCCTCGGGGCGGGCGCACTCCTCGGCCAGCGGCTCGGCGTGCAACACCTTCGACACCCGGTATGTCCTGAGAGTCCCCTCCGCCGCGCCGACCAGATACCATCGGCCGGCCTTCAGGACGATGCCCAGTGGATCCACGGTCCGGGTGACCTCGCGGGGCACCGACCACCGCCGGTACCGCAGGGTCAGCCGCACCCCGCGCCACACCGCGTCGGCGATCGTGCCCAGCCAGGGCGTGTCGTCCGCCGCCTGGAACCACGCCGCCGCGTCCAGGTGGAACCGCTCCCGGACCCGCCCGGAGGTCGTCGGCAGCGCGGCGTGCAGCTTCAGCTCCGCGGCCGTCAGCACCGCCCCGAGCCCCAGCTGGGCCGCCGGCCCCGGCAGCCCGACCAGGGTCAACGCCTCGGCCTCCTCGGGGGTCATGCCCGTGAGCCGGGTCCGGTAGCCGTCCAGCAGCCGGTAGCCGCCGGCCGGGCCGCGCTCGGCGTAGACCGGCACGCCGGCCGCGCCCAGCGCCTCGACGTCCCGGTAGATCGTGCGGACCGACACCTCCAGCTCCGCGGCCAGCTCCCGGGCCGTGCGCCGGCCGTGCTTCTGCAACGACAGGAGCACGGAGAGGAGTCGCATGTACCTGACAGTACCTGTCAGGTATGCCCGGCAGGCTGGGCCGCATGACCATCGCAACCCTGTCCGGGGTCACCCTCGACTGTGCCGACCCGGCGACCCTGGCCGCCTTCTACACCGCCCTGACCGGCTGGGAGTCCGTCTACACCAGCGACGAGTACGTGTACCTCGCCGGCACCGGCCCGGTGAAGCTCGGCTTCCAGCGGATCGCCGACCACCCCCGGTCCAGCTGGCCGGACGACGCCAAGCAGTTCCACCTGGACTTCGGGGTGGCCGACCTCGCCAAGGCCGAGGCGCTCGCCCTGGAACTCGGCGCGACCCGTCCGGAGTTCCAGCCCGGCGACGGCGGCTGGATCGTGCTCCAGGACCCGGCGGGGCACCCGTTCTGCCTGAGCCCGCTGGCCTGAGCCGGTCGCGACCTGGCCCGACCTGGCCAGGTCGCGACCACACCGCCATAGATTGATCTGCCGGAAAAGTAAACTCTTGTATCCCGTCACAGGTTCTCCGTAGTGTCTGGCCGCTGGTCTTCGACGCGGTTCCGAAACACGGGGGTTCCACTGTGCGGCGTTTGTCGCTTATCGCTGTCCTGTCTGCCGGATTGGTCGCGAGTACGCTCGCCGGCGTGCCGGCGCTGGCCGCTCCGGGCACCGGTGTCGGTGACCTGAACGAGCCGTTGGCGTCGGTCACGTCGGTGCCGGTGCAGCCTCCGCAGTTCGGTACGCCGATGACGTACGCGACGGCGAAGCCCGTGGTGTCGTGGCCTGCGCCGGCTTCGGCGGTGGTCGCCCTCGGTGGTGCGTCGACGTCGTTGCGCGCGGCCGGGCCTGTGGCGGGGTTGGTGAAGGCCGGTGGGTTGCCGGTGCGGCTCGGGTCGGCGTCGTCGGTGTCGGCGTACGCGGCTCCTGCTGATGATGAGAAGGGTTTGCGGTCTCTGGCGTCGACGGTGCCGGCGCACGTGAAGGTCGAGATCGTGGACCGGACCAGCGTGGTCAAGGCGGTGTCGAGTGGTACCGGGTTGCGGGTGACCCGTGCCGATGGTGGCACGACGTCGGGCCGGGTTCGGGTCGAAGTGGACTATTCCGGCTTTTCTGAGGCGTTCGGCGGGAACTACGGTTCCCGTCTGGTGTTGGTGCAGTTGCCGGCGTGTGTGTTGAGCACGCCGGACCGCAAGGAGTGTCAGACCCAGACCCCGGTGTTGACGTCGGTGAACAACGCGGCGTCGAAGACGGTGTCGGCGGATGTGGACGCGGTCCCGGTCGATGTCGCCGAGCCTCAGGCCCGTTCGTTGTCGGCTTCGGCGGGCGTGGCGTCGGTCTCGGCTCCGGTGTACGCGCTGGCGTCTTCTGGTGGCGGCCCGGCGGGGGACTTCAAGAAGACGTCGTTGTCGGAGTCGGGGTCGTGGACGTCCGGGGACTCAGGGGGTGGTTTCTCCTATTCGTACCCGTTGAAGACGCCGAAGGCGCCCGCGGGTCCGCAGCCGAACCTGAGCCTGTCGTACTCGTCGGCGGCGATCGACGGCATGACCAACGCGACGTCGGGGCAGGGTTCTCCGGTCGGGGCGGGTTGGGACCTGGGCACCGGGTTCGTGGAGCGCACGTTTGTGTCGTGCGCTGACGAGGGCACCATGACCGGTGACCTGTGCATGGGCGGCCAGTACTACTCGATGTCGCTCGGGGGCAAGGCCGGCGCGCTCGTCCAGGACGACACCTCGCACGTGTGGCACATGGACGGCCAGGCGGGTTGGAAGGTCGAGAACGTCGCGGACTACACGGGTTCGATGGTCAATGGTGGTCAGTGGAAGGTGACCACGGCTGACGGCACGCAGTACTTCTTCGGGCATCGGGTGCGTTATGCCGGTGATGCGGGGACGCATTCGGAGCAGTCGGTGCCGGTGGTGGCCAACCAGCCTTTGGAGACGTGTTACAACGGCACGGATATCAAGGTGTCGACGTGTTGGCAGAACTACCGGTGGAACCTCGACTACGTGGTCGACACCGCCGGGAACTCGATGACGTATTTCTACACGCAGGAGTCGCAGAAGTACGGCATCTGGAACAACTACACCACGGCGACGTATCACCGGGGTGCGGTGCTGCACCACATCGAGTACGGCACCCGCGCCGGGCACGAGGGTGACGGCCCGGCCCCGTACCGGGTGGACTTCGGCACCACGTGGCGGTGTGCCAAGGCTCCGTGTGCCGCCAACGACCAGCCGAACTTCCCCGACGTGCCGTGGGACCAGTACTGCGACGTCGCGATGTCCTCGTGCGCGACGGTGCAGTCGCCGACGTTCTGGGTGCTCAACAAGATCGTGTCGATGACCGCCAAGGTCTATGACCCGGGCAGCAGCACGTACAAGGACCTGGACTTCTACGACTTCCCCTCCGGCTTTCCGACGGTGTCTGATGGCACGTCGCCGTCGTTGTGGTTGGAGTCGGTCACCCACACCGGATACGCCGACGGCAACGCCCTGACCACCCCGACGGTGAACTTCTTCGGCACGCAGAAGAACAACCGCGCCGACTACAACGTGTCCACGGGTTCGCTGCCGATGGTGCACTACCGGGTCGACCGGATCTGGTCGGAGACCGGGGCGATGACCACGGTCACGTACTCCGGTGAGGACTGCGCCGCAGGCCAGCCGATGCCTGACCCGGACTGGAACACCAGACGGTGCTTCCCGCAGTACTGGAAACCCCAAGGTTCACCGGCCGGCTGGGCGTGGTGGCAGAAATACGTCGCCACCCAGGTCACCGTGACCGACTCCACCGGCGGCACCCCGACCGAGACATGGACGTACGGCTACAGCAACGACAACTCCGCCAGCGGGAGCAACCCCGTCGTGCTGTGGGGCCACAACAACGCTTTCCTGACCCCCCTGGCCAACCGCACCTGGTCCGATTGGCGGGGCTACTCGCAGGTCGTGACCACGCACGGCGTGGCCGGCCAGCAGCCGCAGACTAGCGTGCGCCGGTACTACCGGGGCATGAACGGGGACCGCACCGACGCCGGCTGGGGCACCCGGACCATGACCGTGTGGAACTCCGAGGGCACGGTCAACACCGACTGGGAGAACCTACGCGGCCAGGTCTGGGAGGACTACTCCTTCGACAACGGCACCGCCGACCACTTCGTCATCCACGACCTGTGGGGCTCGCTGCTGTCCACCCAGAACACGGGCCAGACATACCGGTACGCCTCCTCCATCCAGAACGGCTCCACCCGCAACCGCACCCACATCCAACGTGACAACACATGGCGGGTGACCAGCTCCGACACCCAGTACGACGCCGAACTGTTCCCGTCGAAGGTCATCGACCGCGGCGACAACGCGACCACCACCGACGACGTGTGCTCCACCACGACGTACAACCGCAACCTCACCAACTGGATCATGTCCACCGTCTCGCAGGCCGAAACCTACGCCTGCCCCGGCGGCACCATCCCAGGCGGAGCACAGCCACTCAGCGGAGCCCAGACCTACTACGACGGAGCCCCCGACACCTCACAGGGCCTGACCACGGCCCCGACGATCGCACTCCCGACCCGGACGAAGGTCCTGGACAACGCCGCGGCGAAGACCTACACCACGACGGGCACCGTCCAGTACGACACCCTCGGCCGCCCCGTGTCCGCCGCCGACGCCCTCGGCCGGACCACCACCACCGCCTACACCCCGACCGGAATCGGCGCACCCACCCAACTCGCCGTGACCACACCGCCGCCGTCTGGCACCGGGGCCGGCTTCACGGCGACCACGACGATCCACCCGATCACCGGCCAGCCCGTGAAGGTGATCGACGCCAACGGCAAGAAGACCGAGGTCACCTACGACCCACTGGGCCGACTCATCTCAGTCTGGTCACCCGGCCGGGACAAGGCCACGGCCACCCCCAACGTCACCTACAGCTACTCGTACTCGAAGACGACATCGCCGGTCATCAAGACCTCGGTTCTGGGGCCGAACGACACCAACGGCGTCATCGACTCCTACGAGATCCTCGACTCCCGGTTCCGCCCGAGGCAGACCCAGGAGATCACCCAGTACGGCGTGCGGCACATCACCGACACGGTCTACGACATGGCCGGCCGGGTGGTGAAGACGTCGTCCTTCAAGGCCGACGGCGCGCCGTCGGGGACGTTGGCGGGGTTCGCCGACACCGCCGTGCAGTCGCAGCACCGCTTCGTCTACGACGACTCCGGTCGAGTGGTCGCGGATGAACTGTGGGGAGCCGGAAACAAGTTCTCCCAGGTCGCGACGGCCTACGACGGCGACAGCGTCACCACGACCCCGCCGACCGGCGGCACCGCGTCCACGGCATACAGCGACGGTCGCGGCCGGACGACCACGCTGCGTCAGTTCCTGGGGTCTGCCCCGTCCGGCTCTTTCCAGGACACCACATACGGGTACGACCTCCTGAGCCGCCAGACCTCGTCCAGCACGGCCGGAAGCACCTGGACGACGGCGTACAACATCCGTGGTCAGGTCGAATCCAAGACGGACCCGGACACGGGCCTGACGAAGATGACCTACACTGCGGTGGGTCAGGTGGAGACCACCGAGGACGCGGAGTCACGCAAGCTGCTGTTCAAGTATGACGACCTGGATCGCAAGACCGAGGTGCACAGGAAAGACGACCAGAACAACCCGATCCTCGCCTCCTGGACGTACGACACCCTCGCCAAGGGCCAGCTCACGTCCTCGACCCGCTTCGACGCGTTGGGTGAGTTCAAGACGGCAGTGACCGGCTACGACGACGGCTACCGGCCGCTGGGTTCCTCGGTGACCATCCCGAAGTCGACAGGGGTCATCGACACTCTGGGTAATAAGACGTACACGACGTCCATGACCTACATGCCCAACGGCGCCCCGAGGACAGTGGTGTACCCGGCCGCCGGCGGCATGGCGGCGGAGACGGTGAACTTCGGCTACAACACGGCGGGCCAGCAGATCTCGATCAGCGGCCTGGAGAACTACCTGTCGGGGATCACCTACTACTTCGACGGCGGTGTCTTCCAAACGATCATGGGCTCGGGTACCAAGCGGGTGCGGGTCACCACCGCCCGTCAGGACGTGACCCAACGGCTCCTGGTGGCGCAGGTCTCCACCGAACTACACCCGGGTGCCCAGGACCCGTTCGACGTGCAGTACACCGAGAACTACTCCTACGACGTGGCCGGCAACGTCCTGGGCATCAACGACGCCACACCCGGCGGGGCGGCCTTCAACCAGTGCTTCGGCTACGACGGCCTCCGCCGCATGACGGAGTCCTGGACCACCTCGGCAGCCGCCTGCCAGTCGACCCCGACCTCCGGCGTGATCGGCGGCACGGACCCGTACTGGACGACCTACGGCTTCGACACCGCCGGCAACCGGAGCACGGAACTCAAGCACGCCGCACCGGGTGGTGGGCTGTCCACGGACACGCTGCGCACCTATTACACGCCGGGTGCCGGCCAGCCGAAGACGCACAGCCTGACGAAGGTCGACACCAAGGTCGGCCCTGCGGCCACCACGACGACGGACACGTTCGCCTACGACAACACCGGCAACACGACCCTGCACAACGGGGCCCACTACACGTGGAACGAACTCGGCAAACTGTCGAAGCTGGCCATCGACAGCGGCCCGACAACCGACTACGTCTACGACGCCGACGGCAACCGGATCCTCCGCAAGGACTCCACCGGCGTCACGATCTACGCGGGGTCCACGGAACTGCACGCCAACACGCCGACTTCCACCCCGACGGCGGTGCGCACCTACCCGGGCGCGGTGCGCAGCTCTGACACGGAGGTGTCGTGGATCGTCGCCGACCACCACGGCACGAGCCAGACCAGTATCAAGTCCACGGACTTGACCGTCACCCGCCGCCGCACAGACCCCTTCGGTGGCCCCCGAGGCACGGCGGTCAACTGGCCCACCCAGCGAGGCTTCGTCGACGGAGTCAACGACCCGGACACCAAACTCGTCCACATCGGCGCCCGCGACTACGACCCAAGCACGGGCCGCTTCATGTCGGTCGACCCGCAGTTCGACGGCGCGGATCCGCAGAGCTGGAACGGCTATACCTACGCCAACAACGCGCCGGCGACAAGCAGTGACCCCAGCGGTTTGGGTATGACTACTGGCGACGGAGAGGACAACAGCAGTCCTGCCGCCCGCGCGAGAGCCGGCCAGGCAACAAGCGGAAGCGACCCGCAGAACAACGTCAATAGGCGCGACTCGTCCTCGGATCGCTGTTACGAAGATCCTCAAGCATGCCCTGGTCATCCCAGGAAGGGGCGGGTGAAGGACTATCCGGATTCCGTGTGTGACACGGCACATGGGACGGTTCCCTGTGTGGGTGATGACAACAGATACTCCGACGATCTCTCTGGCATGGGTATTTATGCGGATTCCATCCTTGCTGCCGCAGCGGAGGCGGGAATCGACCCACTCCTACTTTTTGCAATCTTGCTCAATGAAAGCTGCGACTTAAAGTGTGTAACGTATGCCGATGGTGCATGGCGGGCGTTCAGTACATTTAAGACTTGGTGGTGGACAGGGACGGGAATTTGGTCCAAAGAAGCGGGGCCTTCAATTGGGGTTGGTCAGATGAAAGAGGGTACGTTCGAAAAGACTCGCGCGGCTCACTATCAACTGGCTGATGTTGCCTGGTCGGATCTGGACAGCGATGACGACTTGGCGATCCGGGCCACTGCATTTAGACTGAAGGATCTGGATCGACTGTTGCCGAATGGGTTTGAAGGGTTCACCGAACCGGGTGGAGTGAATTATTCTCGGGACAAATTAGTCGCGTACGGCTATAATGCTGGGGACGAATATATGGTGCAAAAAGCTTCAGGCACGGGCGGGCCGCTTGAGTACACCCACTACATCGAGATGTATAGTGGAAATCGCGCAAGGGCCGATCAATTGTTCTGTCGTTCGGGGTATTTCGCATGCGGCTGAAGACCACTACTGTAGGTGCGCTCGTTGGTCTAACGGCAATCGTCGTCGTCTGTGGCGTACTTTTCGTTGTCGGCGGTTTTTTTCACGACCTGCTTCCGGATGACGAACATTCTATTTCCGCTGAGAGTGTCAAGTCCGTGAAGATAAATGGGTTTGAGGCAACTGGCCAAGATGGTGAGGGTACCAAGTATTTTATTGGGCCGCAGAGTGCGGATGTGGTCGGTGAGCTAGAGGGGCCAGGATTTGTTGAGGATGACTCACGTAAGGCGCGGGGCGAGGATTCGGTTTTCCTATGGGTGGGGGGTGGGACTATGAAAGGCTCTACAGGGCGTACTTGTGGAGTTTACGTCAAACAACTTCGGCCGGGAAAGCTGCCCTTGTCGTATCACCGAGCCTCGCCAGATCAGGCGGCGGAAGTTCGCAATGGATCCAAGGTGCTAATTGAGGTGTCCTTGACTTGTGAGTAGCGCCTGGGTTTTGAAAGGAGCTGCTGAGGAGGACCACCGGAGAGCTGCGCCCATTTTAGTCATTGTGGGCACGCTGCTTGTGGGTCTTGCTTCCGGATGTGGTGGAGGAGCGGATCCGAATGCGCTCCAGGGAAGTCGAACGGGCGTGTCCCTCGCCCAGGCGTTGGAACGCTTCGGCGTCAAGGATGAGCAGTGCGCCGGTACACAGGTGAGGTTCTTCCTTGGTGATGACCTGTCCGACTCGATCTATTTGGAGATGAGGTTTGCCTCGGAATGCAAGGCTGCTACCCTGCGAAATCTTGGCGTAGAAGACTCCACCAAAACTTTCACCATGCCTGGTGACGCCTTGCCGTTTGATGCGGACAGAGTGAAGAGCAAATTCGATTGGAAATCCCGGACAACGAAGAAGTATATGACTTACGCAGCAGACACGGGGAAGGCTCAAATGGATATCGTGATCGGTGAGGACGGCCTAGCGGCTTATGCCTACGGAATTCTTCATGGCAACGAACCTGGCTGACAATGGCTCTTCATGTGGGCCGCACTCACGTTGACACACCTCGAACCCGAGCCGCTACGGTGACGTCTCCGAATCACTCGAGCGCTGACCGGCATCGAGCCAGTTCAGTACGCACCAGACCATCACGCCAGGCTGACCCAAATCCGCCCCCCTATCGGCGGGCGGCACGTCTGCGGTACCCAGGACCAGGAGCAATTTCCGTTGACCGAGTTGTGAGAAGCAACCGGCGGTTGCGGCACTACCGTCGCACGATGCCTGCTGGACCGTCGGCTTGTGACGAAGGTGATGTGCAGTCAGTTGTCCGCCGAGGGTGCGCGGGGGCCTTCGGGTTGAGTCGGGGAAGGCGCGGTCACCTTGGCCATGCTAGTCAGGTGCAGCGGTGACCAGTAAGGTTCCCGCCTACGACGTCGTCCGGACCCCCACCCGGTTCGCGACTCCGTCCGCCAGAAGCACGCACCGCGCCGATCCCGTCGCCAACGCCACCGACGAGGCGGTCCGCGCGAACGACACCGCAGCCTCCACCTCCCCGGCCGCGTACGCACTCTCCGCCTGATACGTCAGAAACACCGCCCGCGTCCGCGCCCGCCCCGGATCCAGCAGCCGCAACCCCACCTCGATCTCCGCCACAGCCCGCGCGGGCCGTCCCAGATCCAACCAGCACCGTCCGGCGTCAGCAGCCAGGTCGGCGGGCGACATCCACGTCACCCATCCAGGAGTCGTCTCCGGATGAACCCGCTCCAACTCCCGCTCGGCGGAGGACAGCGCCAGCCCGCACCCGACCGAGTCCCGCAACACGGCGAGGGCACGGGCCCGCCGTACGTCCAGCAGCGCCCGCGCCGCCGGCGACCGCGTCCGACTCCGTGCCCACCCGAGAATCTCCACCGCGTGCTTCGGCTGATCGAGCCACGTCGCCTGGTACGCGAGATCCGCGAGCACCCCGGCCCCCAGATCACGGTTCCCGGCGAGGTGGCTGGCGTGCAGCGCCGCCTGCCAGAGCCGTTGCGCCCCACCGTGCCGGGACTGGTCGAACCGCCCCCACCCGGCGCACTGCGCGAGGGTGGCCACGGTCGAACACAGCCTCCGCCCCACCTCCTCGGAGAAGCGCGCCTGGTCGAGGAGCCGGATCGTGGTGCTCAGATGCGCGTCGACCAGTTCGGCCACCAGCGGCTCCGACGTCGCGGACAGCGCCCGCAGTTCGGACGTCCGCGCCTCCAACCACGCCACCAGCTCCGGATCCACGGCCCGGCCGTCGAGCGCTCCGGCCAGCCTGCCTGGCTCGCTCAGAGCCCAGTCCCGGGCCATGCCGGCGAGCGCGCCGCCGCCGAGGACGAGGAACGCCCTACGGTCCATCCTGGCCACGACCACCTCCTGCACCGCAGCCCGGCTGCCCGGGACCGTGAACGGGTGCGGCTCGACGTGGGCCGGCAACCAGTGCGGCCAGCCGAGCGCCTCCACCTGCCCGGGCGGGACGTCCAGGATCGTCGCGAGCAGGCGTTGGGACCCGGGGCTCGGGTGGGTCCGTCCCGTCTCCCATCGCCAGATCCGGTTGCGGTCCACTCCGGACCGCTGCTGCTCCCGGCGGGCCGCGTGGCGTACCAGTCGGGCGAGGTCCGCCATTGACCAGCCGTTTTCCTGGCGCACATGCGTCAACGGGTGCGTCGCGAGATCCATGGTGAAACCACCCCTGTCGGGCACTGCGGACAACTGTGCTGCACGCCCACCGTAGTCGGCAACCGTATCGGCGGAATCAGGCACACAACGAACACACTCGGGTCCACTCCCGCCCGGGGTCGCGGCGCGGAAGGGTGCTGGCATGGAGGTACCCGATGATGACGTTTCAGGTCTTGATGGTGGCCGTGACCGGGACTTTTCCGGAACCGGTGACGAGGATGGCCGTGTTCGACACCCGCACCCAGGCGCTCGCGACGGCCAAGGTCTGGGCGGCGTGCCAGGCGGTGCGGGACGGGAGGATGAGGGTGAAGGTGCTCGCCCGGTCCGCCTGAGCCCCGAGGTCGAGCGGGAACTGACCGAGATCGCCAGGGAGGAGCAGGTGCTGCACGTGCCCGACGGGGTTGACCGGTGCGTGGTGTGCGCGCGGGCCTGGCCCTGCGGGCTCCGGCGGTGGGCCGACGGGTGGCTGAGTGGAGAACGCGTACCACGAAGCCGATAGATTCATCTGTGGCTTTTGAATTTGGAGTTGTTTGCATTGACGTACTCGCGAGCCATCATCCTTGTCGCTTTCCTGCTTCTATTCGGTTTCACTGCGCTCGTTGGCTGGTGGATCTTCCTTGCGCCAACCGATTCGACTCCGGAAGCGGCATACATACGCGGTGTGAGTGTCGACGGCTATGCCAAGGTGTATGAGGGCACTCAGAAGGGAGAGCGGTCCGCAGTGTTCCTGGGTCCGCCTGCTGGCGATCCCAAGGCACTTGTGCATGGCCCAGGGCTGACGCTGAAGGCTGGTTCACAAGTTTCGGTGAGTCACTTTATGGAAGGTCTCGCAGATGGCCGGGTTGTAGGAAAAGACGGCAAATCCTGTGGTGTCTGCCTCTATGGAGTGAAGCAGGGAATGACTCCAATCGGGACCTGGAATCTGACTGACAAGCAGTCCGTCGATGTCCGCACCGGTCGGCTCGCGGCACTTGAAGTGACCGTTGTCTGCGAAGGGCGGACCTGACGGTACGTAGCACCGACTTGGCAAGACTCGGTGCCCCTGGCCCCCGTCCCGCCCGGCGGACGGTCCCGGACGGATCCGGACGGCGGAGAACTGTTTCCCGCCACGTCCCGGTGGTGCGATGTCTGTGGGTGGCGTTCGCCACGGAATCGTATGACGACAACGGGATGGGTACCGATGAACCTCATGCTCAAGAAGGCCGCAGTTACGGGCGCGGTGGCGCTGATGTCCTCGATCGGCGTCGCGGCGGTGTCCGGCTCCCCGGCCATGGCCTCCGACCCGGGGGCGAACTGCAACATCTCCGCGTCAGGTTCGCCGGGATGGACCACCTTTACTCTGCACGTGGCGAGCGACACCTGCGCGTGGAGAGTCCGGCCGTACGCACTGTGCAATGACAACACGACGTGGAAGTTCGGCGACACGCTGACCGCCGCCGGCGCCAGCCAGACCAAAAGTTGCCCCATCTGGGGTCTCAACGACTGGGGCTACGACTTCTGGTCCGGCGATGCTCCGTCGGTCTACCACCACGTCTCGATGAAGTAGCCGTGGAAAATGCTGCCGTCACCTCAGGCGGAGTGGCGGCAGCACCCGGGCCAGGGCTGGGCGATCTTGGTTACCGCGCGGTAGGGTCGCGGGATGAAGACCGGAGACCTCGCGCCAGAGTTCGCGCTCGACGACCAGCACGGCGTCCGCCGCACGTTGTCCGACCTGCTCCAGGACGGCCCGGTCGTCCTCTTCTTCTACCCGGCCGCCATGACGGCCGGCTGCACGGCGGAGAGCTGCCACTTCCGTGACCTCGCGACCGAGTTCGGAGAGCTGGGGGCCCAGCGGGTCGGGATCAGCCCGGACACGGTGAGCAAGCAGAAGGAGTTCGCCGACAAGCACACCTTCGACTATCCGCTGCTGTCGGACGTGGGCGGCCTGGTGGCGGCGGCCTACGGGGTGAAGCGCAACATCTCGATCCTGCCGGTCAAGCGGCAGACGTTCGTGATCGGCAAGGACGGTCGGATCATCGAGACCATCAAGAGTGAGGTCCGGATGAACGTGCACGCGGACCGGGCGCTCGAGGCGTTGCGGGCCTCGGGGCGATAGAGCCCGGCCTGTCGCGTCAGCTCATGCGGTCTCGACCCGGGCGGGGGCCGTCCGGGTGCGGGCCCTGCTGATCAGCGCGTCCACGGACAGCGGTCCGGGGCCGAGCACGACGATCAGGAGGAAGGACCAGCAGAACAGGGCGGACAGTTCGCCGCCGTTCTGAAGCGGGTGCAGGGCGATCTGCTGGTGCACGACGAAGTAGGCGTACGCCATGGAGCCCGAGCAGATCAGGGCCGAGATCCGGGTACCGAGGCCGAGCAGCACCAGGATGCCCCCGGCGAGCTGGATGACCGCCGCGTACCAGCCGGGCCACGTTCCGAAGGGGACGGTGCCGCCCTTGCCCATGGCCCCGCCGAACACTCCGAGGAGTGTGGAGGCGCCGTGGCTGGCGAAGAGGAGTCCGACCACCACGCGGTACAGACTGTGGACAGTTCCCTGTAGTTTGGCTTGTGAGTCCATATCGTCATGCTTGTCGGGGCATCAAGGTCAAGTCAACGAATATGGCCCACAAGTAATGAGGGTCGCCTTAAGTCGGGCGCGTTCGGCGGTGATCGCGCCGAGGATCAGCAGGTCGACGAGGACGCCGAACGCCGCGGGACATCCCGGGGGATGGTCTCCGCTGGTAGCGTGTGATGTACTACTCCGCATGCTCGACGCCTTCCTCGACGCCTCCGCGCGCACCGGCCGGTTCACCCACGGCGCACCCCGGGCAGTCACGATCTCCGCCGACGGGTCCCGCCTCCTCCTGCTGCGTTCCACCGGGCCCACCGACCCGGTCGAGCGACTGTGGACGGTCGACACCGCGACCGGGGCCGAGCGCCTCCTCGCCGACCCCCTGGAGCTGTTCGGCCGGCCGGTCACGTACGACGACCTGCCGCGGGCCGAACGTGAGCTGCGCGAACGCGTCCGGCTGCACGCGCCGGGGATCGGCTCGTACGCCGCCACCGGTGACCACGCGGTGGTCGCCTTCGTGCTCGGCGGCCGGCTGTTCCGGGTCGCCGACGGGCGGGCGGAGGAGGTGCCGGTCGCGGGGCCGGCCTTCGACCCCCGGCCGCACGGCGGGCGGATCGCGTACGTGGCCGGCGACGCCGTGCACGTCACCGGGATCGGCCGGGTCACCCCCGACGACGGCGCGGTCTGGGGCCGGGCGGAGTTCAACGCCGCCGAGGAGCTGGGCCGCACCCGCGGGCACTGGTGGGGCCCCGACGGGGACAGCCTGCTCGTCACCCGGGTCGACGACTCGGCCCTCGTCCGCCGGTATCTCGGGGACCCGGCGCGGCCCGAGGTCGCCCCGGTGGCGCAGGCGTACCCGAGGGCCGGCGGGCCCAACGCCGACGTCGAGTTGCATGTCGTCAGGCTCAACGGGCTGAGCACGCCGGTGGGCTGGGACCGGGAGACGTACCCGTATCTGACCGGTGTCGACGGGCTCGTGATCACCGTGTACGACCGGCTCCAGCAGCACAGCCTGCTGCTCGCCGTCGACCCGGTGACCGGCGCGACCACCGAGCTGGCGGCGTTCGCCGACGAGCACTGGCTGGAGTGCGTGCCCGGCACGCCGTGCGTCCTGGACGACGGGCGGATCCTGTCCACGGTCGAGGAGGACACCCGGTCCCTCGCCGTGGACGGCGCGGTGATCACCCCGCCGGACCTGTACGTCCGCCGGCTCGTCGGGAACCACGGCGGCGGGCTGCTCGTGGAGGCCTGCGACGGCGACCCGGCCGAGCAGCACCTGTTCGTCGTGCACCTCGACGGCCGGCTCGACCGGCTGACCCACGGAGCGGGTACCCACAGCGCCGTCTCCGGCGGCGGCGTCCTCGTCACGACCAGCGCGACCCTCGACGGCGTCACCCGCACGGTGACCGGCGCCCTGTCGGCGGAGCCCGGCCACCCGCTCACCGACCTGTCCGGGCCGCTGCCGCACCTCGGCCGCCCGGTGTTCGCCCGGGTCACCGAACACGGCCTGCCCACCGCCGTCGTCTACCCGCGCGGCCACGTCGCCGGCCGCCAGCTCCCCGTCCTCCTCGACGTGTACGGCGGCCCCGGCTACCAGGCCATCACCCACAACCCGAGGGTGTGGACCACCAAGCAATGGTGGGCCGACCAGGGCTTCCTCGTCGTCACCGTCGACAACCGGGGCACCCCGAACGTGTCCCCGGACTTCACCAGGGCCATGTTCCGCCGGTTCTCCCAGGTCGCCCTCGACGACCAGGTCGCGGCCCTCGGCACGCTCGCCGACCGGCACCCGGACCTCGACCTCAGCCGGGTCGGGGTGCGCGGCTGGTCGTTCGGCGGCTACCTCGCGGCGTTGGCGGTGCTGCGCCGGCCCGACGTGTTCCACGCCGCCTCGGCCGGGGCGCCGCCGACGGACTTCCGCGACTACGACACGGCGTACACGGAAAGGTATCTGGGTCTGCCCGCCGACAATCCCGACGGGTACGCCGCCGACGCGCTGATCGCCGACGCCCCCGGCCTGCGCCGGCCGCTGCTGCTGATCCACGGGCTGGCCGACGACAACGTGCACCCGCTGCACTCGCTGCGGTTGTCGGAGGCGCTGACGGCGCACGGCCGGCCGCACGCGATGGTCGCGGTGCCGGGGGTGAGTCACATGACCCCGGAGGGGGTCGGCGAGCGGTTGGCGGCGATCGAACTCGACTTCCTCCGCGCGAACCTGTAGCAGCCGGACGGACGGGTACCGCGGGGAGAAAAGGTGGGGGTCCGCCCCCATGCGCGGGACGGCCCGCCCGGCCACGCTGGTGGGGTGCCGGTCTTTCGTGTCCTCGGTCCCGTGGCGGTCTCCCGGGGCGGCGGTGATCCTGCCGGGATCCTCGTCGCCCAACAGCGCGCGCTCCTCGCCGCGCTGCTGCTCCGCCCCGACGAGTGGGTGGCCGCCGACCGCCTCGTCGACGTCCTGTGGCCGGCGCACGCGCCCCGGTCCCCGGCGCGCCGGCTGTCCGGGCACGTGTTCCGGCTGCGCGCGCTGCTCACGGCGCTGACGGGCGAGCCGCGGGTCGAGAGCCAGCCCGGCGGGTACCGGCTGCGGCTGCACCCCGGGCAGCTCGACCTGCACGTCTTCGAGGACCTGGCCGAACGGGGCCGGCGCGCGTACATCGCCGGGGATCCCGACCTGGCGGCGCTGCTGCTCACGGAGGCGCTCGCGGTGTGGCGGGCCGAGCCGTACGCCGACGTGCCCGCCGAACTGGTCGCGCACGCCGCGCGGGGGCTGCGCGAACGCCGGCTCATGGTGCACGAGCACCTCGTCGAGGCGGAGCTCGCCCGGGGGCGGGCCGAGGCGGTGGTGCCCCTGGTGCGGGGGCTGCTCGCGGACACCCCGCGCAGCGAACGGCTGTGGACCCAGTTGATCACCGCGTACGGGCGGCTGGAGCGGCGGGCGGACGCGTTGGCGGCGTACCAGCAGGCGTTGCTGGTGTTGCGGGAGCTGGGGCCGCAGGTGCGGGCGGCGCACCGGTTGGTGCAGGGGGCGTAGCGGCTCGGGCGGCGCGCGGGCACGGGGTGGCGCACGAAAAAGGGAGGGTCGCCCCTCCCTCGTCCGTGCGTGCGCGGGTTACGCCAGGGCGATCGCGACGTCGATGTTGCCCCGGGTCGCGTTCGAGTACGGGCACACCTCGTGCGCCTTGGCGACCAGCTTCTCGGCCTGCTCGGCCGGCACGCCCGGCAGGCTCGTGGTGAGCGCCACGGTCAGCCCGAAACCGCCGGCGCCGTTCGCGCCGAGGCCGACCTCCGCCGCCACGGTCGAGCCGTCGATCGCGACGCCGGCCTTGCCGGCGACGAGCCGCAGCGCCGAGTGGAAGCACGCGGCGTAGCCGGCGGCGAACAGCTGCTCCGGGTTGGTCGCTCCGCCGGGGCCGCCGAGCTCCTTCGGGGTCGCGACCTGGGTGTCGAGCAGACCGTCGGCCGTGCGGACCTGGCCGTCGCGGCCGCCGGTGGAGACTGCCTCGGTGGTGTAGAGAACCTTCACGAATTCCTCCGTTGGATGGTGTCGGTGAGACGGGTCAGGGTGTCGCGCAGTTCGGTCACCTCGGCGCCGGTCAGGCCGGTCTCGCACAGCAGCCTGCCCGGGATGTCGGCGGCCCGCGCCCTGAGCGCGAGGCCGGTGGCGGTGAGGGACACCGTCACGGACCGTTCGTCGTCGGCGCTGCGCGACCGGGTGAGCAGGCCGGCGGCCTCCAGCCGCTTCAGCAGCGGCGACAGGGTGCCGGAGTCGAGGTGCAGCTCGGAACCCAGCTCCTTGACCGTCAGGCCGTCGCGCTCCCAGAGCACGAGCATCACCAGGTACTGCGGGTAGGTGACACCCAGCTCGTCGAGCATCGGCCGGTACACGGCGGTCATCGCCCGGGAGGCCGAGTAGAGCGCGAAGCACAACTGGTTGCGCAGCTCGAGTTCCATGGGGCTAAATGTAGTGGGCAATTAAGTTGTGCACAACCTATGCGGAGAGTGACCTGGGCCACGGCCAATGTGAGGGGGGACACGTCGGGAAGCGGCGGAACAAGCGGCGGATTCGCAACGGACATAAGCCATCGGTGCTGGTCGAAGGACTCTGTGCGCCGTTCGTCAGCGAATAACCAGGCGTGACTGTCGCACCCGGGCGGTAGTGTCCGCCGGGTGTCCACTCAACCCCTCACCTCAGGGCCCGCGGAGCCCGCCCTGCACCCCGCCGCCGTGCTCCTCGCCGACATCGACGCGGCCTGGGCGGAGGCAGACCGCGTCCGTCGTGCGGCCCGGCGCCGTCCGCTTCAGAGACAGTCGTCGGCCGGGCAGCGGCCCCGCTCCACGTAGGCCTCCCGGAAGTCCCGGACGGCGGACCTGACCTCCGCCGGGGCGCCGGTCCGCTCCAGCGCCGCCGCCGCAGCCTCGAAACACTCCCGGGCGGCTCGGGCCATCACCGGCGTCGACAGACCCCACCGGGCGGCCGCCTGCCAGGCCCCGCGCACCTCCTCGGTCGCGGCGAGCGCCGCCGACGCGGCGACCGGATCGTCCATCAGGGCCGAGACCACCGCGAGGGGTACCTGCCAGCCGTCGCCCGGCTGCGCGTCGATCATCCGCAGCTCCAGGTAGCCCCGGGCCCGCACCGGCGGGAACAGGGTGCTCAGGTGGTAGTCCAGGTCGTCCAGGCCCGGCGGGCGCACCCCGGGGCTCGCGATCCACTGCCGGAACGTCAGCCCCTGGGGCACCCGCCACACGCCGCTGCCGTCCCGCACGCACATCACGGGCGCGTCGAGCACGTAGCGCGCGTACGCCCCGCGCAGGTCCTCGTTCGCCCGGAGCGTCACGGGCCGGGTCCTGGCCGGGTCGAGCGCGTCCCACACCGCCCACCGGGTGGACTTCCAGCCGGTCGGCCGGCCCTCGCGCAGCGCCGAGTTGGCGAACGCCGCCACCAGCACCGGGCCCAGGGCGTGCGCGAGGCGCCACCGGTCGCCGCCGCTGCCGTGGCCGGCGTCCACGCACACCTGCACCGACGCCGTCGAGCACATCATGAGCTGGCCGGCGGGGGAGTAGGGCGCGAAGTACTCGGCCATCGCCCGGTACCGGGGGGCGTCCAGGATCCGGCGGGGCGGGCGGAGCGGGTCCAGCCCGTACCCGATGAGGTCGAGGTTGTTGGCGTGTGCCGCCGCCCGCAGGATCCGCAGGTCGGCGACGGTGTCGGCCAGGCAGCCGGCCAGGCCGAGGCCCGCGCCGGAACTCAGCTCGAGCTGCCCGCCGGGTTCGCAGGTAAGCTGGCCGCCACCGGGTAGTTCGCCGCAGTCCTTGACCGTCTGCCGGACCCGGTCGAGGGGCACGGGCGCCGCCGGATCCGCCGCGTCGCGGACCAGCCACTCGAGCTCCACTCCGAGCCGCTCCACGGGTCCGGTACGCAGGCAGACGGCCGCCACGTGCGCCGTCGCCAGGTCGATCGTGAGTTGCATATCCGTCATTCCGGTCTCCTCCCGATCGTGCACTGTAGGGAGTCTGGCACATCCACTCCACCAGCAGCTTTCGGGAATTGTCGGTGGCGACGGTTAGCCTGCGGTGTCTCAACAGTGGAGAGGAAACATCCGCATGGCTTGGCTGACCGCCACTGGCGGCTACGAGGTGACCCTGCGCGACGGCGCGATCGTGTCCCGTAACGCCGCCGGCAAGGAGTTACGCACCCTGCCCAAGGGGTTGCGCGACGATCCGGCCGTGATCGGGCTGCGCCAGCTCACCGAGTGGTTCACCCGGCACGAGACCGAGTGTCGCGCGGACGTCGAGCGGTGGATGATCCGGTCCCTGCCCGTCCCGGCCACCCTGCTCGCCCAGGTCTGGGCCGACGAGACCTGGCGGGCCACGCTCACCGACCTCGTCGTCGCGGTGCTCGACGAGAATGGACAGTGGGATCCCGACGCCGTCGGCTTCCTCCGGCACGCCGACGACACGGGCATCGGCGTCGTCAACCTCGACGGCGAGACCGTCCGGCTGCCGTGCGAGCGGATGGTGATCCCGCACCCGGTGACGCTCACCGAGCTCGACGACCTGCGCGAGTTCTCCGCGGACCTCGGCGGCACCCAGACCGTCGACCAGCTGTTCCGCGAGACCTGGACCCGCCCCGCCGACACCGACCCCCTCGCGACCAGCGTCTCCACCTACGCCGGCGGCCACTACGAGCAGCTGCGGCACCTGATGGCCCGCGCGGCCTCCCAGGGCTACCCGGTGCGCGGCGGCTACGCGGTCTGCCGGGTCGTCGAGGGCGGCGACATCGTCGAGGCCCGGTCCTGGATCGGCGCCGACGACCCGTACTACGAGGCGGAGACCGGCGACCTGGTCTTCGTCGGCCCCGGCGGCAAGGCCCTGCCGGTCTCCGAGGTCGGGCCGGTCACCTGGTCCGAGGGCATGCGGATGGCCGCGGCCCTGTACGCCGGCCGCACCGTCGAGAAGAACGAAACGGAGTCCTAGAGCATGCGCAGCGCCCACCTGCTGGACGCGGGAGCAGTCCTGCCCCTCGGTGCGTCGGTCGACGCCGAGGACACGGTCGACACCCTGACGGCCCGCGCGTACACCCACCCGGCGTTCGGCGGGCGGACCGTGGTCCGGCTCGTCCCCGGCACGCTCGGCGGCGCCGAGGATCTCACCATGGACTTCCTCGGCTTCCACGCACCGTCCACAGTGGCCGACGTCGGGATCGTCCGGCAGCGCGCCCTCGGCTTCCCCGCCTGGGCCCTGGTCAACGACCCGGCCAACGGGCACCACGCCCTCGCCCTGGTCAAGGAGATCGAGAAGCTCGCCCGGATGGCCGGCTCCCGGATCGGCCCGGCCAAGGACGGCTTCGACGCCCTCGGCCAGAAGCTCGCCCTCGCCGTCCCGCACTTCCTGCCCACCTACTACGAGCAGGCCGGCCGGGCGTTCCTGGCCGCCGAGTCCGCGTCGTACGCGGCGATCATGTTCGGCAAGGCCCGCGAGGCCGAGCGGGTCTACGCGCTGACCATCGAGGAGGAGCGCCAGCACGCGGTGTTCCTCGAGTTCGCCCTCGGCGGCGCGCTCACCGCCAAGGCGCTGTCCCTGCACGCCCGCGACCTGGCCGCACGGAGTACCCCGCTGGAGGCGTTCACCCGGTTCCGCCGGCTGTGCGTGGAGCGCACCCTGGGCGGCCTCCCGCCGTACGCGGCGATGCACACCGACCTGCGCCGGCTCGCCAAGGCCGCCGGGCTCGCCCTCGACGAGGTGGACGAGCAGGTCCTCGGCGAGCTGCTGGGCGCGCCCGCGACGATGAAGGCGCCGGAGTCGTTCTGGACGGCGTACCGGGGGACGCTGGTCCGTCTCGCCCGCCGCGACCCGGCCCTGCGCGCCCGGCTGCTCGGCATGACCGTCGGCAACTGCGGCGACGCGACCTGGCTGTCCATCCTCGAGGAGGCCGGCGCGGTCGAGGCGCTGATCGACGGCACCTCCGACGGGGCCGCGGACTGGCTGACCCGGTTCTCCGCGCACCGGATGCGCCGCAGGTACCGCAACGCCCGCCGCGAGCCCGCGTTGCTCGACCTCGTGGAGCGGATGGCCCCGCGCCTCGTCGCCGACGGCGTCGCGGTGAACCTCGGCGACGGCTCCTGGATCGACCCCGACCTGCTCGACCTGTGCCTCGCCCGGGGGGTGCCGGTCACCGACCCCGAGAACCAGACGTCGCGGCTGTCCGTCGACGACTGGCTGACCGACCCGGCCGACGGCCGGCGCGACCTGCTGGCCGTGGCCGGAGACCCGCGCTACCGGTCGGCCCTGGCCAGCGGCCTGGAGTACGAGCTGCGGGGCTACGGCTCGACCCGCGCCGACCTGACGAAGGTGCGTCGAGCCCTGGCGGTGCCCGGCCTGCGGCTGGCCGCCGAGGGCTGGCTCGCCGAGTTCGCCGGGAACCTGACCGGCCACGGACTGCCCACGCTGTCCGACCAGCTCAACCGGCTCAACGCGCTGGCCTGTGCCGAGGGCTTCGCCGTCAACCCCGAGGCCACCCGCCGGATCGTGGACCACCCGCTCGGCCCGCTGCTGGGCCGGACGCTGCGGGCGGGCGTGTTCGACGAGTACGGCTGGCCGGCGCTGGACGACGCCGTCGCCCGGGCCACCACGACCCCCGACGACGCCACCGACCTGCGGCTCACCCCGCAGTGGCCGCACCTGCTCGTGTCCCGCGACGACTCCCCGGTCGTCCAGGTGGTCGGCCGCGACGGCATCGAGCTCGAGCACCACACCCGGATCCCCGCCGACCAGCGCAAGTGGATGTGGCGGCAGATCCTGCGGTACGTGGACGGCCAACTCCTCGTCTGCTGGGACCGCGGCTCCGACCGGGGCGGCTACTGGTCCGGCACCCCTGACGACGTTTTCGTCGTCGGCGACCACGCCTTCGACAGCGGCGACGCCGTCTCCCTGCCCCTGCCCGGCGGCGGCCGGACCAGCGGCGCGCGCCCCCTGCACCCCGGAGACCGGTCGGCGGAGGGCTACCTGCCGGTGGCCTCCGACGGTGTGTCCTACTGGGCGCTCAAGCCGTCCGACGACCCCGAGACGTGGCACGAGCTGGACCCGAGGACCGGCACCCTCGGCCGGGCCTCGCTGCCAGCCTTCTTCGAGGACGGCGCGCGCGACGGCGAGACCCTGCTCCGCGACCGGTGCCGGCTGCACCCCGCCCCGGGCGCGGAGCTCGGCCCCTTCGGCGGCGCGGACGGCCTCACCGGCTGGCGACTGCGGAAGACCGCCGACGGCACCCTCGTCGGCGAGGGCATCGACGGCCGGACGTTCACCCTGACCCCGGACAACCCGGTCGGCAAGGAACTCAACGGCGCGCTCCGGTTCCCCGGCGCCGCGGAGGTGGTCGGGCTCGCCCGGCTCGCGAACTGGCACCGGCAGCCGCACATCGGGTGCCTGTCGGACGGCTTCGCGATCGGGTCGTACCTGGTCGGGCAGCGCCGGCCCCCGTTCGCGGCCGGCACGCCCGTGCTGCCCCCTGAGCGGTTCTGGCACCACATGCGGGTGCGGGACGAGGCGGGTTCCGCGGCGCTGCGGGCGGTCACCGACGCGCAGGCCGCCGAGCTGGTGGCCGGCGCGGTCGGTCTCCTCGCGGCTGAGCCCGTCGCCGGCGCGCCCGACCCGGTCGCCGAGCTGGTCCGCCGGGTGCTGCCGGGGATCAGCCACCCGGAGCTGGTCGCCGGGGTCGCCGGCATCGTCGGGGTCGCCGCGTCGCAGGCCGCGATGCTCGCCGACTATTGCGCGATCCTCGAGGGCCGCGAGGTCGCCGGTCAGGGCGGTGTGGAGCCCGAGGCCGGGCCGTACCTGGACGAGGACCTGCAGTCGGGGCTGACCATGCTTATCCGGTACTGCTACAACCGGCAGTACAGCGTGGCGCGCTTCGTCGACTGGGCCGCACGGGTGTTCCTCGGGGAGTTCCCCACCGGGCCGCAGCCCGCCCCGTCCGGGGACCAGGACTGGTTCGACGTGTTCGGGCTGCTGCCCGCCGTGCTGTACCGGGCGGCGCTGCCGACCACCCCGGAACCGCGGCGCGCGGCGCTGGTCGCGTTCGCCGGGCACTGCGCAGAGGTCGGCCTGCTCGCCCCCGGCAGCCGGATGCGCCGGGTCACCGTCGTGCCCGACGACGGGGTGGCGCTGGTCGTCGGCCAGGTGCTCGGCGGGGACGGCCGGCGGGCCGTCGTGCTGAGCACCGGCGGCGAGTACGCGGAGCTGCTGGAGTTCAGCCTGGACGGGGCCTTCGGCGCGCTGCCGGGCGGCCGGATCACCCGGGAACAGCCGCTCGCCGACGGCACCGTGGACGCGGCGGCGGTGGCGGCGTTCGCGGCGGCGTACCGGGAGCACGGGCCGGTGACCTGGGAGCCGGCCAGGGTCGACGCGCTGTCCACCGGGGCCGGCATCAGCCGCGCCGAGGCCGCCGTCGTCCTCGCCGGGGTGGTCAGCGACGGCTTCGAGGCCCTGGGCCTGACCGAGGCCGAGTTCTCGGCGGCGAACAACACCTGGAGCCGGTCGGGTCTGCCGCTCACCCGGGCCCTCGCCCTGCTGGTGCCGGCCGACCCTGCGGACCTGTGGACGACCGGCCCGGACGTCGACCGGCTCGCCCGGTGGGCCGTGGATCGCAACGGGGTGCGCACCCCGGTCCGCGACAGCCTGATCGTCGAGCTCGCGAAGGCGGGGCTGCACTTCCCGGTCCCGCCCTCGGAGCTGGTGCACGGGATCGTCAACGCCGGCACCTGCCGGTGGCTGGCCGCGCCGACCGAGGACATCGCGGCCCAGTCCGTGGTCGTCTCCCTGGCCCGGGCGCTGCCCTGGCTGGCCCACCACCTGCCGGCCGACGATCCGGTGCGCGCGGCGCTCCCGGGGGCCCTGGACCGGGTGCTGGCCCTGCTGGCCCGCCCCGACACGACCCTGCGCTGTGGACACATCGATCCGAAGAAGATCCCGAAGTTCGCCGAGAAGCTGGGCGTGACGGCCACCACGACGACCGAGGGCGACCGGATCGGCCCACTCCTGGTGGAGGCGGACTCGGGGTGGCGCGGGGTGCACCTGACCCCGGCGCAGCTCACCGGTCTGGACGATCCAGCGCTCGACCTGGTCTGGTCGGAGATGGACGCGCCGGAGACCGTCACGGCGCTGCGCGGGCTGCTCGACGGCAGGATCGCCCGGGTGCTCGGCGGCGTGCCGGTTCCGGGGGACGGCTCCGTGGAGCCGCGCAACCCGGCGGCCGTGGTGCCGGACCTCGTCGAGGAGGTCAGTGCCGCCCACGGGATCGGTACGGACGCCGCGACGCTGTACCTGCAGCTCCTGGCCCTGCCGAACCCGACGGACCGCAACATCACCCTGTGGAACGGCTGGAAGCCCGCCCGGTCCAAGAAGGCCCGGGCCGAGCTGGCGGCGACCGACCTGGTCGTCGAGGGCAAGCGCAGCCGCGCCGGCCGGTCGCTGTTCCTGCCCGGCGGCTGGCTGGAGCTGAGGTCCCCGCGCCTGCCGATGGAGGCGTGGAAGACGGGCCTGCTGCTCACCGACCAGGCCGGCGCCTGGTTCCTGGACATGATGGTCCCCGCCGTCCCCCTGTCCGAACTCTTCACCGTCGCCTGGCAGCGGGTCCGCCAGGGCGACGGCCCCCGCTTCGACGAGCTCATCACCGAAAGGCGCCGCCGACCGTGACCGAGACCATCACCCACCGCCGCCAGGTAGAACCGGCCGAGGACGCGTACGCCGCCGAGCTGGCCTTCCTCGCCGGGTACGACGACGGGCCCCGGCCGCCCGGGTGGCGGCTGACCCCGCGTGCCGTGGTCACCTTCATCGTCGGCAGCGACGGTCGCGAGCTGGAGCTGCCGGCGGGTGCCAGCGCGCCGGACGGCGGCTCGGGGCTGCCCGCCCGGCTCGTGATCTCCGCCAAGTTCGTCGGCGAGCGGGCGCTCGTCGAGCGGTGCGTCGTCACCCTCGCCGGGGAGCGCGGGCTGCTGCTGGTCGGCGAGCCCGGTACCGCGAAGTCGATGCTGTCGGAGCTGCTGTCCGCCGCCGTGTGCGGCACCAGCGAACTCGTCGTGCAGGGCACGGCCGGCACCACGGAGGACCAGCTGCGCTACGGCTGGAACTACGCGATGCTCCTCGCCCACGGCCCCAGCCCCGAGGCGCTGGTCGCCTCGCCGGTGCTCCGCGCCATGCGCACCGGGGCGGTGGCCCGGATCGAGGAGGTGACCCGGTGCCTCCCCGAGGTGCAGGACGCCCTGGTGTCCCTGCTGTCGGACCGGCGGATCGCGGTGCCGGAACTCGCCGGCACCGGGGAGGCCACGGTGCACGCCGCGCCCGGCTTCACGCTGATCGCCACGGCCAACCTGCGCGACCGGGGCGTGTCGGAGATGTCCGCGGCCCTCAAACGCCGGTTCAACTTCGAGACCGTCGGGCCGATCGGCGACCTGGCGGCCGAGACCGAGCTGGTCCGCCGGCAGGCCACGGCGGCGCTGGCCCGGGCGGCGACGCCGTTCACGATCGACGGCGCGGTGCTCGAGGTGCTGGTCACCGCGTTCCGGGACCTGCGGGGCGGGCGCTCCGTCGAGGGCTGGGACGTGCAGAAACCCTCCACCGTGATGAGCACCGCCGAGGCGGTCGCCGTGGCCACGTCCCTCGGGCTGGCGGCGGCGTACTTCCCCGGGGACCGCGACGTGCTCTCCCTGCTGCCCGGCCACCTGCTGGGCGTCGTCCGCAAGGACGACCCGACCGACGGTGCCACCCTGCTGGGGTACTGGGACGGGGCCGTCCGGCGGCGGGCCGAGGACGGGTCGTGGACGTGGCGGCGACTGTGGGAGCTGCGCGATGTCCTCACCGACTGACGGGCACGTCGGGGATCCGGAGGTGGCCGTCGGCGCGTTGGCCGGGAGCACGGTGCCGCACCTGATCGGGGTGCGGCACCACTCCCCGGCCCTCGCGGCCGTCCTCCCCGCCCTCCTCGACGCCGCCGACCCCGAGGTGCTGCTCCTCGAGCTGCCCCCGGAGCTGGGCGGCTGGATCCCGTGGCTCGCCGACCCCGGGACGGTCGCCCCGGTCGCGCTGGCCGGGGTGGTCGGGGACTCCCCGCCGGCGTTCTACCCGTTCGCGGACTTCTCCCCGGAGTTGGCCGCGATCCGGTGGGCCGCCCGGCGCGGGGTGCCCGTCGTGCCCTGCGACCTGCCGCTCGCCGACCCCGCCTGGCGGGCCGGCGAGGACCGCGACGGGCCCGACCCGGTGCTGTCCACAGCCTTGCGCGACGCGGCGACCGGTCGGCCGGGTGACGACATGTGGGACCGGACCGTGGAGGCCCGCGCGCCCGGGGCCGACCCCGAGGAGGTGCGCCGGGCGGCGCTGCTCGTCGGCTGGGCGCTGCGGGACGACGCCCGGCGCGGGGGTGGGGTGTCAGGCCTGGACCTGCGCCGGGAGGCGTGGATGCGCCGGGTGCTGGCCGAGACCCTGCGCGGCGAGATGCCGCTCCCGGCGGGGCCGGGCACCGGGCCGGCGGCCGGCACCGCCCCGGGCGGGGCCGGGCGGCGGGTCACCGCGCTCGTCGGGTCCTTCCACGCGGCGGCGCTCGCGGTGACCGACGAGCCCGTCGAGCCCGGGCCGTCCGGGGTGGAGGTGGCGACGTCGCTGGTTGCGTACACGTTCGGGCTGCTCGACGAGCGGTCCGGGTATCCGGCCGGCATCCGTGACCCCGCCTGGCAGCAGTGCGTCCTGGAGGCCGGCGCGGATCCGGTCGCCGTGGAGAACGCCGCGGTGGCGGCCGTGGTGCGGGTCTGCGCGTACCTGCGGTCGGCCGGGCATCCCGCCGGGCCCGCCGAGGCGCGCGAGACCGTCCGGATGGCGCTCGACCTCGCCCGGCTGCGCGGCCTGCCGGCCCCGGGCCGGGGCGAACTGGTCGAGGCGATGGGCAGCGTGCTCGCGCACGGCGACGTGCTCGGCCGGGGGCGGGTCGTCGCCGCCGCGATGGAGAACGTGCTGGTGGGGGAGCGTCGGGGGGCGCTGGCGGCCGGTACCCCCAGATCGGGGCTGCGGCCTGCGGTGCAGCGGCTGCTGACCGCGCTCGGTCTGCCCGGCCCCGGCGCGGCCGAGAAGGACCTGCGGCTCGATCCCCTGCGCTCGGACCTGGACCGACGCCGGGACATCGTCCTGAACCAACTCACCGTGTGCGGGGTCGGCTACGCGACCCCGGCAGCCGTCGAGGGCCTGTCCGGCTCCGACGGCCTGACCACCCGGTGGCGGTTGGAGTGGACCCCGGGCACCGACGCGATGCTGGACCTCGCCGGGCTGCGCGGCGTCACCCTCGCCCAGTCCGCGCACGGCACCCTCACCGAGCGGCACCGCCGGCTGGCCGTGGACGGCGGCCCCACCATCGCGGACGTGCTCGGCGCGCTCGCCGCGGCCGCCCGGTGCGGGCTGCCCGGCCTGGCCGCCGAACGGCTGGCCGAACTCGCCGTCCTCGTGCCCGCCACGGCCAGCCTGCCCGAGACCGTCGCGGCGCTGGCCCTGCTCGACCAGCTGCGCCTCGGCCACATCGCCGGCCTGGGCAGGCCGGACCCGGACCGGCTGACCGCGATCGAGGCCACTACCGCGGAGGTGGAGACCGCGGCGGTCCGCCAGCTCGACGGCCTCGCCGGCTCCGAGGACCCGGCCGACGCCCGGGCGCTGGCGGCCCTCGCCCAGCGGTCCGACGCGCACGGGGTGGGGCTCAGGCTCGAGGCCGCGCTCGGCGACCTGGCCGACACGGGCGCGCCGGTGATATCCGCCGCCGCGCACGCCGTGCTGGTCCTGCTCGGCCGGCGCGACCAGGCCGGCCTCGCCCTGCGGGTCACCTCCTGGGTGGACGGCGCTGGCAGTCCGCCGGCGCGGCGTACCCTCCAGGCGCACCTCGCCGGGCTGCTCACCGTCGCAGAGCCGCTGCTCCAGGCCGGCGGGCCGGTGTTCGACGACCTGCTCGGCCGGGTGGAGACCCTGCCGGACGCGGCGTTCCTCGCCCGGCTGCCCGCGCTGCGCGGCGGCTTCCACACCGTCAGCCCCGCCGGGCGGGACCGGCTGCTGGCCGTGGTCGACGGCCGCCTCGGCGGGGGTACGGACATCGACGCGCCCGCCGACAGTGGCACCCTGCTGGCCCGGCTGCTCGCTGACCGGGCGGGGCTGGCGGCGCTCGGCCCGCTGGGGCTCGCCCCCGCAGGGGAGTTCGCGTCGAACGGTGGCCCGCCGCCCGACGCCGTCGGGTCCACCCCGCCAGGTGTCCAGGCGGCTCCCGAGGTCGAGGCGACCGGGTCACTCGGCCCCCTCGACCGGTGGCGGCTGCTCCTCGGCCGGGACACGTCCGGCCTGACGGGCCGCGCCGGCCGGTACGCGACGGCCCTCGACGAGCTGTACGGCGCGGGCCGGGGCGAGGGCCGGGCCGCCGACGACGCGGGGCGGGCCGGCCGCGAGGCCGCGTTCCCCGGCGTACGCGACTGGGCCGAGGAGCTGGAGGTCCTGTTCGGGGCGGGGGTCCGCGAGGAGGTGCTGGCGCGCGCCGTCGAGGCCGGCCGGATCGAGGCCGCCGGCCTGTTGGACCCGGACACGGTCCGGCCGTCCGTCGAACTGCTCCAGGCGGTGCTGTCCCTGGCCGGGGCCATGCCCGAGTCCGCCGTCGCGAAACTGCGCCCCCTCGTGGCCCGGATCGTCGCCGAGCTGACCCGCGAGCTGGCCACCCGGCTGCGGCCGGCGCTGTCCGGGCTGAACACGCCGCGTCCGACGTACCGGCCGGGTGGGCGGTTGAATCTGCCGCGCACGCTGCGGGCCAACCTCGCCGCGAGCCGCCGCCGCCCCGACGGCAGTCTGATGCTGGTCCCGGAGAAGCCGGTCTTCCACACCCGGGCCCGCAAGGGCGTCGACTGGCGGCTGGTGCTCGTCGTGGACGTGTCCGGCTCGATGGAGGCGTCGGTCATCTGGTCGGCGCTCACCGCGTCCGTGCTGGCCGGGGTGCCCGCGCTGACCACCCATTTCCTGGCCTTCTCCACCGAGATCGTCGACCTCACCGACCGGGTCTCCGACCCGCTCGGCCTGCTGCTGGAGGTGCGGGTCGGTGGCGGCACGCACATCGCGAAAGGGCTGCGCCACGCCCGGAGCCTGGTCACCGTCCCCTCGCGGACGATGGTGGTCGTGGTCAGCGACTTCGAGGAGGGGTACCCGGTGAGCGGCCTCCTCGCCGAGACCCGTGCCCTGGTGGAGTCCGGGTGCACGGTGCTCGGCTGCGCGAGCCTGGACGACACGGGCCGGCCCCGGTACAGCGTGTCGGTCGCCAGTCAGCTCGTGGCCGCCGGGATGCCCGTGGCCGCACTGAGTCCGTTGGAGTTGGCCCGCTGGGTGGGAGAACAGACCCGATGACGCATCCACAGACCCCCACCGGGACGTCGCCGGCCGCCGGCACCGGTGAGCCCGGGTCGCCGGGCGCCGTGGCCCTGCCCGCCGCCGACGCGCTGCTCGTCGCGGAGGCCGTCGACGGACTGCCCGGCCGGCTCCGCAAACGGCTCGACGACATGGTCACCCGGGCCGCGAGCTGGCCGGTGACCGCCGACGGCGACACGGTCGTCGTGACCGTGGACGGCGACACCGTGGTGACACTGACCCCGGACCGGGGCGTGCTGCGGGAGGCCGGGGCGGCCCGGTGCAGCTGCCTGCTCGCCCCGAACTGTCTGCACCGCGCGGCGGTCCTCGCCCTGGCCCCGCCGGCCGGTGAGGCGGACGCCGACGAGTTCGAGGGCGTCGGCGACGACATGGACGCCATCGGCGACGCAGACAACCCTTCCGTGGCCGCGCCGGCTCCGCTCACGGCCCGGCAGCGCGCGGCCGCCGAGGAGCTGTGGCGGTCCGGTGCCGGTGTCCTCGGTACCGGCGTGGTCGGGTCCGGGGTGGTCACCGGGGTCGGCCTGTTGCGTGCCGCGCACGAGGCCCGCGCGCAGGGCCTGCACCGGTGCGCCGCGGCCGCTCGCCGGGTCGCGGCCGGACTGCGGGCGGCCCGCGAGGAGCAGCCCGGGTACCGGCTCGGCGACCTCACCGACAGCCTCCGTGACCTGCTCGCGGTCGCCCACGGACTCCGGGGCCCCGAGGCGTCACCGGACCTGCTGGGCACGGCCCGGCGCGCGTACGACCCTCGGGGCAGCCTCCGCCTGTACGGGCTGTGCACCGTCCCCGTCGTCGCCGACTCGGGACACGCCGGGGTGATCACGTACCTGGTCGACCGCGACGGCACCCTGTGGGCGGTCGCGGACATCTACCCGGGCGGCGTCGGCCGGGTCGCCGGTTCCGCCGAGGCCACGGTCGCCGTCGGCGAGGCGGCGATCAGCCACCGGGCGCTGGGCCGCGCCGGCCTGATCCTGTCCGGCGCGACCGCCACGGACACCGGCCAACTCGGCGCCGGTCGTGCCGTCCGTGCCGTCCGCGCCGCCGGCGCCCCCTGGACCGACGCTCCCACGACGACCCTGTGGGCCGAGCCGCTCAGGGCGCAGGTGCACCGGGCGTTCGAGGCGCTGGCGGCCGGGGTCCAGGCACACCCCGTGGGCGATGACCTGCTCTTCCTCCGGGTACGGGTGCGTGGGGCCGACGGGGAGGGGGTGTGGGCGGACACTGTGGATGGTGTGCCGCTGTGCCTGACCCCGGCGGCGGAGTATCCGGAGCTGCCGTACCGGCACAATCTGCGGATCCTGGCGCGGGCCGCGGACGGCGAGCTGCTCGTGGTCGGTCGGCCGGATCCGGGTCGGCCGGGTCGGGTCCGGGCGCTGACGGTCGGCGTACCCGTCGAGGGTCCTGCGGCGTTGCTCCTGCCCGACGAGTGGGCCGGCCGCGTCGATCTGGGCATCGACCGCCTGCACCCGAGCCACCTCCCCGCCCCCATCGCCACCGACGAGAGTGCCTCCGCTGCCGGCGGCACCGCCGCCGAGGGGTCCTCCACCGGCACCGTCGACGGTGCCGGTGTCGTCGAGTCCGGTTCGGGTCGCGGAGACGACGCGGACAGTGGCCGGTTCGGGGGCGTGGTCGCGGCCGATCCCGCGCTCCGGTTCCTCCGCGCCCAGGTGGAGCGCGCAGTGTCCGGCGGGCGGGCCGTGCAGGCCCTCGCCAGGGACGAGAGCCGGATCCTGCGACGAGCCCGACTGGAAACCGGGGCGACGCTCCTGGCGGACGTGGGCGCGGCGGCCCGGCACCGGCCACGGGACGCCTTCGGCCGACTGGCGGACGACGACGGCCACGCCTATGCCCTGGCCTGGTTGTCGGCGGCCGTCTACGAGGACGCGTCGGCCCGGGCCTTCGCGGAGGCGACCTGGCTCCCCCCGGAGTCGACGGCCTGACGGGGTCGGGTGCCGCCAGTTCCCCGACCGAGCGGACGACTCCGCAGAGTCCGGGCAGCCGGCACCCGCCCCACAAACTCTGGACGCCGCCCCGCCCGCTCGCGCGTCGGCAGCCGGAGCCGCCGACGCGCGGCACGATCACGGGGCGGCGACGCCCTACGCGGTCACGCTCTCCTTGCCGTTCTCGATGTGGCCGACGAGCCGCCGCCGGAATCCGGCTTCCTCGACCACGGTCACGGCGACGTCGTACCAGCCGTGGCAGGTCGCGGTGCCCTGCTTCAGCTCGTACACCTTGCCGGGCTTGACCGTGATTCTCCGGTCCCCGTCGATGACGAAGGTCCGGTTTCCGGTCGTCCCGGTGTTCGCCAGCGACAACACGAGGGTCCGGCTCGCGCCGCCCACCGTCGTGCGCACCTCGACCGAGGACTCCCGGGCGCCGGCGAACTCCCGGCGGAACCCGTTCGGCCCGGTCACGACGAACGAATACCCACCAGAACCCGCCCCGGCCGCCGGAGCGCCCCCCAGCGTCCCCGGCACATCCACCGTCGACGCCCCCAACACATCCAGATGCACCGGCCGCGCGAACTCCCCCGCATACGGCCACACCACCAGATGCGCACTGGCGGTCCCGTCATTGCGCACCGCCAGCTTGCCCCCGGCCAGGTAGGCGTCCGCCTGGTACGGCAGCGCCCGCGCCGGCCGCACCCCCGGCTCCTGCACCGGCATCACCTGCGCCGCGGGCGGGGTCGGCCGCCACCGTGGCGTCGCCGCCGGCACGGGACCCGGCGCGCCGACCTCCGGCGGCCGAACCCCCCGGTCGAAGCAGAACGCCGAGGTCAGGTCGCCGGACACCGTCCGACGCCACGTGCTGATATTGGTCTCGCGGACCCCGAGCCACTCTTCGGTGAACCGCACCATCGAGGTGTGGTCGAACACCTGGGAGTTGACGTAGCCGCCGACGGTCCAGGGCGAGATGACCAGCATCGGCACCCGGACGCCGAGGCCGATGGGCTGGCCGTCGACCCATTCGTCGGTGAAGGACGGGGCGGGTACGGGCGGGGGGACGTGGTCGAAGTAGCCGTCGTTCTCGTCGTAGGTGAGGAACAGCACGGTGCCGGCCCACACCTCCGGGTGCGAGCCGAGCGCGTCGAGGATCTGGTAGGTGATGCTGGCGCTGGCGGCCGGGGAGGACGCGCCCGGGTGCTCGGAGTCGGCTGCCGAGGGCACCAGGTAGCTGACCTGCGGCAGGGTGCCGTTGGCGACGTCGGTGGCGAAGGCGGCGGCCAGGCCGCCGGGCTCGACCCGGGCGAGGGCCCGGTCGTAGCGGGACTTCTCGCCGGGCGTCAGCGTGGCGATCCCGGCGGCGAGCCCGGCCAGCAGGGCGTCGCGGTCGGCACCGGAAGCGTCCGCGAGACGGGAGTAGAACGTGTCCAGGCTCTTCAGACCCAGCCCCGCGAGGACCTTCCGGGCGATCTGCTTGAACGGCGCGTGGAACTCCAGGTTGTTGTCCTGGTAGTTGTCGACCTCCTGGTACACCTTCCAGGTCTTGCCGGCCTGCTCGAGCTTCTCGGCGTACGTGCCCCAGGTGTAGCCCGGGTGGCTGTCCTCGGAGTACGCGGAGTTGCCGGTGGCCCGCCTGCCGTTGGCCTCGAACCCGATGGTGCCGCTGACGTGGTAGTTGCGGTTCGGGCTGGTCGAGCTCATCACCGAGCAGTGGTACGCGTCACACAACGTGAACGTGTCGGCCAGCTCGTAGTGGAACGGCAGGTCGGTGCGGTCGTAGTAGGCCATGGTGGCCGGGCCCTTGGCGGCGATCCAGTTGTCGAACCAGCCGTCGGCCCAGGCCTTGTGGCCGCCGTTCCAGTCGTGGTTGAGGTCGCCGATGTAGTGGATGTCCTTGTTGCCGGCCTTCGCGGCCTCGCGGACCGAGAAGGGCAGCACGTGGCCGCCGGTGGTGGGCTGCGCGTAGACCGGCTTGCCGGAGCGCAGGGTGACGGCGTTGGGGTCGTTGTAGCCGCGGACGCCGCGCAGGGTACCGAAATAGTGGTCGAATGACCTGTTCTCCTGCACGAGGTAGACCACGTGCTTGACCGAGCTGAGGTCGCCGGGCGGCGCGGGCGCGGCCAGCGCGGACCGCAGCGACAGGGGGAGCAGGGAGCCGGCGGCGATGCCGGCGCCGGTGCCCAGTACGGCCCGGCGGGTGAGGGAAGGGGTCATGACCTGTGTGTACCGGCCGATCATGGCCGGTGGATGACGGCCGGGTAGCCTCTTGCTCGCCTCGTGAGATCAACAATGGAGTTCCGATGCGAGACATCGCCGTGTTCAGCGGTAGTGCCCACCCGGCCCTGGCCGCCGAGATCTGTTCCCACCTGGAGGCCCCGCTGCTGCCGGTCCGGTCGCAGCGCTTCGCGAACGACTGCCTGGAGGTCCAGCTCCAGGCCAACTGCCGCGAACGTGACGTCTACCTGATCCAGCCCCTGGTCAGGCCGGTCAGCGAGCACCTGGTCGAGCTGCTGCTGATGCTCGACGCCGCCCGGGGCGCGTCGGCGGCGCGCACCACGGTGGTCATGCCGCACTACTCCTACGCCCGTTCGGACAAGAAGGACGCACCGCGCATTTCGATCGGCGGTCGGCTGGTCGCGGACCTGCTGGTCGCGGCCGGCGCGGACCGGGTGCTGACGATGACCCTGCACTCGCCGCAGGTGCACGGCTTCTTCAGCGTGCCGGTCGACCACCTGCACGCGCTGCGGGAGCTGGCGGAACACTTCCGGCAGTACGACCTGTCCAACACGACCGTCGTGTCGCCCGACCTCGGCAACGCGAAGGAGGCCGCGGCGTTCGCCCGGCTGCTCGGCGTGCGGGTCGCGGCCGGCGCGAAGCAGCGGTTCGCCGACGACCGGGTCGCGATCTCCTCCGTGATCGGCGACGTGGCCGGCCGGGACATCATCGTGCTCGACGACGAGATCGCCAAGGGCAGCACCGTCCTGGAACTCCTCGACCGGCTCCGGGAACTCGGCGCGAAGACCGTCCGCGTCGCGTGCACCCACGGCCTGTTCTCCAGCGGCGCGCTCCAGCGGATCGGCTCCCAGTCCGACGTGCTGGAGATCGTCTGCACGAACACCGTGCCGATCCCGCCGGAGGAGCGCAGCGACAAGCTCAAGGTGCTCTCCGTCGCCCCGGCGCTCGCGGAGGCCATGCGCCGCATCCACAACGGCGAGTCGGTGAGCGCGCTCTTCCACCCCTGAACCCATTTTCGGGTACGCGACGAGCCGGCCCCCGGGACCACGGCGGTTTCCGGGGGCCGGCCGGTCACTCGTCCTCGAAGAGCCCGGCCAGCCAGTCCTGGAACGGCTCCGTCTGCTCGACCTCGTTGTCCTCGTACCACAGGATCCGTGCGGTGCGGTCCGGGGCGATCCACAGGATCCGGCAGACGGTGTCGTCGTCGGGCTCCAGCACGATCCCGTACCCGCCGTACCGGTCGGTCAGCTCGCCGGCCAGTTCGAGCAGCCAGTCGAGGGTCTCCGGGTCGTCCTCGAGTTCGTCGGCGACGCTGTCGTGGCACACGTGCCGCCACACGTCGGCCATGGGCGCGACGTTGAGCACCCGGTCGGCCCCGATCACGGGCACGGGACTGCGCCGTGAGCTGAGGTACCACGGGTAGGCGTTGTCGAACGCCGCCCACGCGCGCAGCACCTCCGGCGCGACGGTGCCGTCGGGCAGCCGGGCCGCGGCGGCCTCCGGGTGCGGCGTACGGCCGGCCGAGAAGACCTCGTACTGGGCCCGTATGGCGGCCACAACCCGGTCCACTGTTCCGATTCCATCGTCCACGGGCACCTCCGGACTCGCCGTTCGCAGTCCTCCGGATTCTCGCCGACGCCCGGCCGGCGAGCCGGCGCGGGGGAGCGCAGCCCCCGGCCCGGGGGCTGCGCCCGGGTTCAGCGCGTGATCAGCGCCCAGTCGGCCATCCCGGCGAGGGTGTCGGCCCGCCGGACGGTGTGGTATTCCCCCGGGTAGCTCGGGCACGGTACCGGCTTGACCCGGGCCCGGGCCAGGGCGGTGAAGTTCCGCAGCTGTTCGGCGGTGAACCGGGCCACGGACAGTTCCTCGTTCGCGCAGAACGGCGCGGTGCAGGCGGGCGCGTGGTTCACTGGTCGGCCCAGGAGTTCTCGAACACGAGCTCCGCGAACGCGTCCCGCCCCGGGTCCCGCAGCAGGTCCAGCGGGGTGTACCCGTGCAGCACCATCAGCCGGTCGACCCCGGCCCGGTTCATGATGACCTGGCAGCCGGCGGGCGCGTCCGGCCCCGGCCCGAACCCGACCCGGCCGACCGGGTCGAGGAACAGCACGGCCTCCAGCTCGCCGGGCGCGTAGTGGTCGGTGAAGTCGCTGATCTTCCCGGCCAGCTCTTTGACTTGGTGCGGCTCAGCGTTGAGCATGGGCGTAGCCCTTCTGTGGGGTCGCAGCGGTGGGGGCGCGCCGTCCAAGCAATGTCCCCGCTGCTGCTTTTTTTTGATGGGTACCGGCGACCACGGCCCCGACCAGCCACTCTGTCACCAAGAGTGATCTTGACTCTGCGATCCGTAGTGCGGTGGACTCAGAATGATGAGTTAGCACTCTGGTGTCAAGACCGGACACTCGGTAATCTGTCGGTCATGCCGACCATCAACGCCCGCCGCCTCGCGCAGAAGCTCACCAAGATGCGGGAGCGTCGCGGGTGGACCCAGCGCGAGGTCTGCGCGGCCCTGGAGATGGGCTCGGCCTCGCTGACCCGCTACGAGCGCGCCGAGCACCAGCCCAAGCTCCGTGACCTGCGGCTGATGCTGGCGCACTACGGCGCGACCGAGGAGGAGCGCTGTCTGCTGGAGAGCCTGCGGCTCCGCGCGAAGGTCAAGGGCTGGTGGGCGGCGGAGCCCTTCTCCGGCGACATCTCACCCAACTACGAGATGTACTGCTCGCTCGAACTCGACGCGGAACGGATCGTGAAATACAGCCCCGTCATCGTGCACGGGCCGTTGCAGACCGAGTCGTATGCGATGAGCCTGGAACAAGGCATGTCGCTGGTGAGCGAGGAGGTCGCGGCACGTCGGACCGCCCTCCGTCTGGAGCGGTGGAAGGCGCTGGAGAGCCGAGAGGTCAAGCCTGAGCTGACCGTCTTCGTCGACGAGGCCGCTCTGCGGCGGACGGTCGGCGGCCCCGAGGTGATGGTTGAGCAGTTACACCGGCTGGCGGCGTTGCCTGACTGGATCACGGTGCGGGTCTGTCCGATGGATCGGCCGGTCGTCTCCGGGATGTGCACCTTCACCATGTTCTATCTCGATGCCGGCGACGTGGTCGCCATCGACGAGGGCACGGTGGCGCAGACGTATTACGAGGAGCGGATTCACGTCGACGGGTTTAGGCTCCGGACGAGGCGCGCGGAAGATGTCGCTTACGACGAGGCCGTGTCGCGGGAGTTCATCCTCGACCTTGCGAAGGTGTTTGGCCGCTATGGATCTGGTGTTCCGCAAGTCAAGCAAGTCGACTGACCACGGCGAGTGTGTCGAGGTGGCCGTGGATGACGCCGGCCGCGCGCACCTGCGCGACAGCAAGGACCCGCACGGCCCGGTCCTGGCCGGCTTCGCGCCCGGCGACTGGGCCGCCTTCACCGCTGCGGTGAAGTCCGGGCGGCTCGGCTAGCCGCCGAACGTCGAGCGGCGGAGCCCCACCCGGGGCCCCGCCGCTGAGTCGTACCCGTCAGACGGTGTGCTTGTGCTCCGCGTCGCTCGCGGCCGGACTCGCGTCCTTCATCCGGCTCGGGTCCATGTCGCGGTCGGCGGCCCCGGTCGCGTACGACGACTGGCCGAACCGGCTCGTCATGCCGGCGTCCCCGGTCATCCGGCTGGTGTCCTGCTCGGCGCGGTTCAGCATCCGCTCCCAGCGTTCGCGCATCGGCATGACCAGGCCGCCGCCGAGGCCGACAACGAGGATGCCGCCCACGGTGGCGAGTGCGGCGATCAGGACCGGCTGGGTGACCGCGCTGGCGACCCCGATCTGGTTCAGGGCCGCGATCACGCCGAGGGCGATGATGAACACCTGGGCGAGCTTGGCCAGGAACGGGCCGTAGGACAGCCGGCCGAGCGCGCTCTCGGCGATGTCGCGGACGGCCTTGGCGATGCTCGCGGCGACGACCACGATGACCACGGCGACGAAGGCGCGCGGCAGCCACTGCACGACGCCCTCGATCAGGGTGCTGACCGGGTTCGGGCCGAACACGCCGAACGCGAGCTCCAGGGTGAACAGCAGCAGCGCGTAGTAGGCGAGCTTGGCGGTCAGGGTGCTGGCCTTCTGGGTGCCCAGGAAGCGCTGTAGGCCGGACTTCTCCACGGCCTTGTTGTAGCCGACCCGGTCGAGCAACCGGTCGACCAGGTTGCGGATGCCCTTGGAGATCAGCCAGCCGACGAACAGGATGACGGCGAACAGGATCAGCTTCGGCACGATGGCGATGGTCTTGTCGAGGGCGCTCTGCAGCCCGTCGGTGATGCTCACGGCACGGATATCGGTCATGTGCACAGAGTAAAGGCAAATACCTCTAAAAACGGTATTGACATGATATTAGTACTGTGCCGGTTTACCCCGTCGGGGCTGAGCGGGGTCATGCCCGCGCGGTAGCCGTACAACTTTGGCGGTATCCGAACAGGGTCGTGACAACGGATTTACGTTGCTTTATGGTTGCCGGATGGGGACCGGCGGAGCGCTGCTCAGAAGGGTCGCCCGGATCGATCCCCTGGTGTGGGACACGCTGCTGGCCACGGCCATCGCCGGTCTGACCATCGCGGTCGGGATCCTGTTCCTGCCGGACGGCTTCCGCCGGTTCGACGGCGAGGCGTGGCTGCTCACGCTGCTGGTCAACCTGCCGATGGCCGGGCGGCGCAGGTACCCGATGATGATCCTGGGTTTCAGCTGCCTGTCCTTCGTGGTCTTCCTCGCCGAGGGCTACCTGCCGTCGATCAACTTCTTCGGCCCGCTGCTCGGGCTGTACACGGTGGCGACGCTGTACCCGACCCGCCGGGTGGTGCCCGTCGCCGTGGTCACCTTCGGGGTGCTGCAGTACAGCGGGATGTCCGCCCGGATCCTGCCCTGGTACGTGATCGCCTTCCAGATGGCCCTGGTCACCTCCGTGGCCTGCGTGTTCGGCGGCCGGAACCGGATGATCGGCGAACGCAACGCCCGACTGGCCGTCCTCACCGCCCGGCTCCGCCGCGACCAGGAGGAACGGGCCCGCCGGGCCGTCACCGAGGAGCGGATCCGGATCGCCCGGGAGATGCACGACGTCGTCGCCCACCACATGTCGGTGATCTCCCTGCAGGCCGGCCTCGCCCGGTACGTGTTCCACACCGACCCGAACACCGCCCTCGGCGCGGTGGAGACGATCGAGTCGACCAGCGGCGCCGGGCTCGAGGAGCTCCGCCGGCTGCTCCTCGTGCTCCGGGTCGGCGAGGGCGAGGAGACCGGGGGCGGCGAGCGTCCGCCCGCCGGCCTCGACCGGCTCGACGAGCTGGCCGCCCGGGTCACGGCCTCCGGGGTGCCGGTCACCCTCGCCGTCACGGGCGAGCCCCGCCCCCTGCCGCCCGGCGCGGAGCTGTGCGCGTACCGGGTGACGCAGGAGGCCCTCACCAACGTGCTGAAACACGCCGCCGGAGCCCGGGCCACAGTGGACCTGCACTACGGTCCGCGCACCGTCACCGTGCGGGTCGTCGACGACGGCCGCGCAGCCGGACCACCGGCGGAGTCCACCGGCCAGGGCCTGGTGGGGATGCGCGAACGCGCCCGGATGTACGGTGGCACCCTCAGCGCCGGCCCCCGCGACGGCGGGGGCTTCGCCGTGGAGCTCGTCCTGCCCACCGTGGCACTCGTGGAGGAAGACAGCAGATGACCCGCGTTCTCATCGTCGACGACGAGGTGCTGATCCGCGCCGGTCTGGCGGCCCTGCTCCGCGCGGCCCCGGGCCTGGAGGTGGTGGGCGAGGCCGCCGACGGCGAGGAGGCCGTGCGCCTGGCCGCCGACCTCGAGCCGGACGTGATCCTGATGGACATCCAGATGCCCGGCCTCAACGGGGTGGCCGCCACCGAGCGGGTGCTGGCCAGGTCCCGGTCCGCCGCGCAGCCCCGGGTGCTGATCCTGACGACGTTCGACCTGGACGAGTACGTGTTCGCGGCCCTGCGCGCCGGGGCGTCGGGCTTCCTGCTCAAGGACACCCCGCCGGAGCGGCTGCTCGCGGCGATCGGCATCGTCGGGTCCGGGGACATGCTGTTCGCGCCGAGTGTGACGTGCCGGCTGATCGAGGCGTACACCCGCCGTCCGGACCGGGTGCCGCCCGCGCCGGCCCTCGACGGGCTCACCTCCCGGGAGGTGGAGGTGCTGGGCCTGGTCGGCCGGGGGCTGTCCAACGCGGAGATCGCCGAGCGGCTGGTGGTGAGCGAGGCGACGGTCAAGACGCACCTCAACCGCACGATGACGAAACTCGGCGTGTCGAGCCGCGCCCAGACCGTCGTCCTCGCATACGAGTCGGGCCTGGTCACCCCCCGGGGCTAACTCAGGTCGACCACCTTGTGCATGCCCATGTAGGCGTGCGGCATGCCGTCGGCGTCGTCGGGCACGAGGCACAGCAGGGCGTACGCGCCGACCGGCAGGTTGATGTGGATGTACGCGGTCTGGCCCGGCGACATGGCCTGCAGGCCGTGCTGGCGGTCCAGCCACGGTCGGGGCGGCCGCGGGGTGCCGGCCACCACGGCGTCGTAGTACGTCTGGATGTACGCGTCGGTCGTGCCGGGCACGATCGACCGCCAGACCACCTCGTGCACCTCGTCGGTCGTGTTCACCACCTTGTACGTGCCGGTGGCGTGCTGGGCCACCGGCGCGTTGAAGCCCGGCGTGTGGTCGGCCTCGTTGGTCTCGATCACCCCGTCGTAGGCGGGTCGGCCGCTCTGCCGGGTGCCGCCCCAGGTCTCCAGGGTGTGCAGCCGGGGAGTGGTGATCCCGTCGGTGAAGAAGTCGTTGAGGTCGAAGAAGTAGTACGTGCCGGGGCACAGTTGGACGGTGACGGAGATCGGGGCGTACGCGCTGGTCACGACCCCGCCGATCAGCACGGCGTCCGTCTGCAGGGCCAGCGCGCCGGCGGCGTTGTCGGCCGGGTCGGCGGACTGGACGCCGAGCCGCAGGTCGTTGACCACCTCCTCGGCGGTGTGTCCGGGGTTGACCCGGAAGCCCTGGATCCCGTGGTAGCCGGTCTCCGACGTGCTCACCGTGAACGTGATGTAGCCGGCGTGCAGGCGGCTGGCGGGCAGCGTGAACCCGCCCGCCGTCGTCACGTCGAAGGCCAGCACCGGCACCGGGGCCGGCACGCCGCCGTTGTTCGCCACGGCCGCAGAGCCGGACCCCAGTACCAAACCTGCCACGGCGGCCGCGACCGTCAGAATTCTTCGCACTGGCGAACCTCCTGATTGATCCATAGTGGAGTCATTGACGTTATGACTGTCGATGCCTCAGTGCGGCCTGCCCGTTCGGTCAGTTCTTCGGTGCCACCCGGTCAGTTCGGCAGCACCTGGTACTTGGTCACCCCGGCCGTGAACGAGATCCGGGAGATGTAGTCCGAGCCGTACAGGTCGTACACCCCGGCGCGGATCCCCGTGAACCACAGGGCGCCGGCGACCGTGGACGTGTAGCTCACGGTGCGGGTCGACTTCGTCCAGATCGGGTCCACGCCGGTGCCCAGGGCCGCGAAGTGCGTGTTGCGGTAGGAGGTGTAGCTGGCGAGGTCCGGCCAGGTCTGGGTGCGCAGCGGCACCGAGTAGGTGGCGCTGTAGCGGGCCAGCACCGCGTTCAGCCAGTCGAAGACGAGGCTGGACCCGGGCGCGTACTGGTGCAGGTTGCCCTGGTGCATCGTGTGGCTGTACACCGAGCCGGAGCTCAGGTGCGCCATCGCGATCGTGGCCTGCTGGTTGACGACCTCCGCGTAGGTCAGGTTGTGGTCGAAGTAGGGGAACCTGCCGGTCGGCCCGTAGTAGGAGTTGTAGAACGTGGTCTCCTCCTCGGGCGTGGTCACGTGGTAGGCGATGTCGGTCGGCCAGTCCGGGACCACGAGCAGCGCCGGCACCAGCGGGTGCGGGGTCGAGCAGTTCGAGCAGGCCGGCCGGTGGCTGGCGAAGGACATGTTGCCGTGCAGGAACTTCACCCCGGCGGCCTTGGCGGCCTGGAGCATCTGCAGGTTGGACGCCGCGAGCCCGTAGTCGGTCGGCGGGTCGATGTCGTTGTTCGGGTCCGGGTTGTAGACGCCGAGTCCGGAGTACTCCGGCGTCTTGAGGACCACGGTCGGCGGCGCCAGGCCGGCCGCCGTCCCGACCGTCAGGTTGTTCTTGATCTCGTCGAGATTCTCCTGGTACGGCGTGGTGTTCATCTTCGGGTGGGTCAGCGTGTGGTTGATCCACCGGAACTGGCCGGCCAGGCAGCGCGCGTAGCTGGTCAGCGGGTCCGTGGTGCCGGTCGAGGAGCACTGGGCCGGAGCGGTCGGGTCGATGCCCTCCCCGTTGTAGGCCAGGTTCAGGGTGAAGGCCGACGCCTGCGGATAGGCCGTGCGCAGGGCGCTCTGCTGCGTGGCGGCCCCGGCCAGGTCCTCGCCGGAGATCCGGAACTCGGTCGGCGAGTACGTCCCGTCGGCCAGCAGGTGGTCGTTGGAGATGAAAAGGTCATCGACGTCCACGTGCAGCCAGTGCCGCTGCTCGCCGACGAACACCCCGTGGGTCGCCCAGCGCAGCAGCCCGTAGAGCAGCAGGTCCGCCTGCGGCAGGTACTGATTCGTCGTGAACGTCAACGCCAGGCGCTCCCGGCCGTCCGGCGCGGTGCTCGTCACGGCGATCACGTCGGGGCCCAGCGTGAGGATCGGGGTGGCCGCGCAGCCGGGGGCGACCTCGGAGCGGTACACGTAGGACAGTTGGATCGGCACGGCGGCCGAGCCCCGCAGGTAGTCGAACACCGTGGCGCCGGCCGGGGTGAGCGTCGCCTGTTCGGGGGCCGCGCCGATCCCGCCCTCGGAGCCGGCCCGCAGGCAGTAGTCCTCGGGGTAGGCGCCGTAGCCGGCGTACAGGGCGACCTGGCGGACGTGGAAGGTCACCTCGTAGTTCCACAGCGTCGTCCACTCGGTGCCGTCGAGCGCGCTCGTGTAGCCGCCCGAGCCGTCGGCGACGAACAGGGCCGCGCTGGTGAGCAGCACGGCGTCGTAGCGCCCGGCCCCGTCGGACCGGACGAGGTTGGGCAGCGGGGCCGAGCCGGCGAGCAGCACGTCGTACGGCGTGCCGACCCGGTCCAGGGCGGCCTTCCAGGTGGCCAGGCCGAAGTCCTCGGCGTCGACGGCGACCACGAGGTGGCGCAGCGCGACCCGGTCGCCCGGGTCGACGGCCGACGCCACGGACGGCACTCCCAACAGTGCGGTGAACAGGGCTATGACCAGGAGGGTACGGAGTCTCACGGGGACCTTCTCTCTACGCGAACAGCCCCACCTTGGACCCGGTTCTGTGATCCACAGGGGATTGTGTCCGCCGAGTGACAGAGGTTCCGACCTAAAGTCTGTGGACAGCGTGCCGTTCGGTGTGGAGTTCGGGCGATCCGGCCGGTATGAGCTGCCGTTTCGCTGTTTCCGTCACCTGATGGTCACTCGCGAGGACCCGCCGGACGGTCATTCCCCGGGGACCCGCCGGCCGGTCAGCAGCAACCGGGCGAGGCCGGCCGCCGACACCACGGCCCACACGCCCTCCAGCAGCAGAAAACCCCACTGCCGCTCGAGGACGGCCTCGACGGCCAGCACGGTCGAGCCGACCACGTTCAGCCACAGGTAGCTCGGCGAGCGCGGGTTGAGCACCCCGGCCTGGGCCAGCGCGAAGCCGGCCAGCACCAGCAGGGATCCGAGAATCTGGACGATCTGGCCCACGGAGACTCCTCGTGAGCGTCGTCTTGGCGTTCCGGGTACGGCGCACGTCTCGTCCGGGCGGCCCCGGTCCCGGGGCGCCCCCCTAGTGTGCCAGCCAGGGCGCCGGATCGACCGGTGATCCTCCTCGCCGGACCTCGAAGTGCACGTGTGGGCCGGTCGACGCGCCGGTCGAGCCGGCCAGGCCGATCACCTGGCCGGCGCGGACCTGCTCGCCCGGCCGGACCAGGATCACCGACTGGTGCGCGTAGCACGTCCACACCCTGCGGTCGGGGTGGTCGATGCAGGTGTAGTAGCCGTACCCGTCGGCCCAGCCGGCGCGCAGCACCCGGCCGGCGGCGGCGGCGAGGACCGGGGCGCCGGCCGCCGCCGCCAGGTCGACGCCGGCGTGCGGGGCGACCCGCTGGAAGTACGGGTCCATCCGGGTGCCGAACCCGCTGGTCACCGTGCCCGGCACCGGGGCGAGCAGCCGGTCGGGCCCCGGCGGGACGGCCCGCGCGCCGGCCTCCAGCGCCACCCGGGTCGCCGGGTCCAGCCGGGCGGCCACCTCGCGGGCGCGCCGGTCGGCCCGCTCCACGGCCACCCGGCCGGCCCGGACCGCGGTGGCGTCGGCGGTGAGGGCGCGCTCGAGGGCGCCCCGGTCCGCCGGGAGCCGGACGGTGGCCCGCCGCAACTCCCACCACGGGCCGCGCAGCGGGGACGGCACGGCGGCCGACCGGCGGTACAACTCCCCGGGCAGCCCGGCGTCGGTGCGGACCCGCTCGGTGTCGCGGGCCAGGGCGGCCTCGGCAGCGGTGAGCCTGCTCCGCGCGTCGGCCGCCTCCCGGTACGCCTGCCCGGCCCGCAGCACGGCCTGGCCCCGGGCGAACGCCCCCGGGTCGACCCGGGGCTCGGGGATCGGGCCGGTCGGCGGCGGAGTGTGGGTCTCCTCCGCCCTGGGCCGCACGGGCACGGCGGAGGCGAGGGCTGACGGCGCGCCGGTGGCTCCCGGCACCGTGGGCTGGGCCGATCCGCCCGGCCCGCTGGTCGGACCTGTCCCGCCGGTCGCCCCGGGCCCGTCGGTCGGCTCCGCGCCGGCGGTGGCTGTGGCGGGGGCGGAGGCGGAGGCGGTGGAACCGTGGCTCGGGAGGGCCGTCGCCGGCTCGACCCGGGGACCTGCGGGCGGCGCGGGCGGCGCGGGGCGGGCCGTGGCCGGCTGCCACGGCGCCGGTTCCGGGTCGGCGGTCGCGGCCCCCGGCACCGCGCCGATCAGTCCGAGCAGAGCGAACCCGACCACGACCCTGCGCGCTAACTCAGACATTTACTAAGAGTAGCGAGCAAAGCACCTTTTACCAGACAATGCCTGACTTGTTGGCACTTCCGGCTCGGCGGGTCGTGCCCCGGGCGTGGCGGGGCCGGTCAGCCGGCGTACAGCGCGACCACCTCGCGGGCCGTCTCCGCCAGCGCCGCCCGCAATTCTGGCGGGGACAGCACCTCGACCCCCGCGCCGAGCACCAGGAGCTGGGTGTGCGCGTGCGCCACCGACTCGATCGGCACGGTCGCCCGGATCCAGCCGTCCGGATCCGTGGCCGCGGTGTCCGCCACCGCCCGGGCCACCTCGTCGGTGACCAGGTCCTCCAGCCGGCGGACCGCGACCGGCGACAGCCGCAGCACCGCCTCGCCGGTGAACCGCCGGGCGGCGAACTCGGCGAGGGAACGCGCCCAGTGCCCGGCGAGGTCGAAGTCCGGCTCCCGGTCGAAGCGGTCCTCGCCGACGTGCAGCTCCAGAACCTGCGACACCCGGTAGGTGCGGGCCAGCCCGTCCGAGGCGGCCACCAGGTACCAGCGTCCGCCCTTCAGGACCAGGCCGTACGGCTCCAGGGTGCGGGTCACCTCCTGGGGCGCCCGCCAGCGCCGGTAGCGCACGTCGACCCGACGCTGTTCCCAGACGGCGCGCGCGAGGGCCGCCAGGTGCGGGACGTCGTCGGCCCCGGCGTACCAGTTGGGCGCGTCGAGGTGAAACCGTGCGCGGATCCGGCCGGCCCGGTCCCGCAACTCCTCGGGCAGGGAGGCCATCAGCTTGAGCTGGGTGGCGGCCACCACCGCGCCCAGCCCCAGCTCGGCGGCCGGGCCGGGCATGCCGGCGAGGAACAGCGAGTCGGCCTCGTCGGCGGTCAGGCCGGTGAGCCGGGTCCGGTACCCGTCGAGGAGCTGGTAGCCGCCCGCGTGGCCGGCGTCGCCGTAGAGCGGGATGCCGGCGGAGTGCAGGGCGTCGACGTCGCGGTAGATGGTCCGGACGGAGACCTCGAGCTCGTCGGCCAGGGCTTGGGCGGTCATCCGCCCCCGGGTCTGCAGCAGCAGGATCAGGGACAACAGTCGACTGGCGCGCACTGACACATCATGTCAGGGAATCCCCGGCAGGGTCAGAGCTGTCGCACCGGGGCCAGCACCTCGGTGGCGAAGTCGCGGACCAGGGTGTGCCACCGCCCGGGGTGCCGGAGCATCGCGTGGTCGTCGTCGAGCTCGACGTACCGCGCGCCGAGCAGCTCCGCCCACTCGCGGGACCGGGCCGGATCCGTGGTCGTGTCCCGGGACCCGTGCGCGAGCAGCACCGGCCTGCCGGCCAGCGGCTGCCACGGGTCGCCGGGCTCGATCCACGGCGCGAGGGCCGCGACCCCGGCGACGGACGGCTCCCCGCCGGCGTGCAGGGCGGCCCGGCCGCCGAGGGAGTGCCCGACGAGGAGCACCGGGCGCGGCCCGAGCTGTTCGAGGGCCCACAGCACATCGGCGTACGCGTCGCGGTCCGCCCCGTTCCACCCCCGGTACCGGTACCGCAGCAGCCGGGTGGTCAGCCCGCTCCGGCGCAGCGCCCAGGCGAACGGCAGCATCCGCAGGTACGCCAGGAGGCCGGGCGGCCGGTGGCTGTCGGCCGCCCCACCGTGCAGCACGAGGACGACCGGTCCCGCACCGGCGGGCACTCCGCCGACGATCCTTCGGGTCATGCGACTGTCCTCGCCTCTCGGGTGCGGTGGGGTCTCCACCGTAGTGCCTTCGTCGCCGACCGCGCGCCGGACGGGTCGGGCCCGCACGCCGGACAGGCCGGACCCGCACGACCGACGGCCCCGACCCATCCGTCCCCGGTCCCGCCCCGAATGCACGGGTGACGGCTGACCTGGAGGAACGATGCGGCGACGGCGGGTGGCGGTGATCGGCGCGGGGGTGTCCGGCCTGACGGCGGCGTACCTGCTCCGGCGGGGGGCCGAGGTCACCCTGTTCGAGGCGGACGACCGGCTCGGCGGGCACGCGCACACCCACGACGTGGGCGGCCTGGCCGTCGACTCCGGGTTCATCGTGCACAACGAGCGGACATATCCCCACCTGCTGTGGCTGTTCGCCGAGCTGGGCGTGGCGACCCGGCCGACGGAGATGAGCATGTCGGTGCGCTGCGAGGGCTGCGGCCTGGAGTACGCGGGGGCGCGTGGGCTGCCCGGCCTGCTCGCCCGGCCGCGCAACGCCCTCGACCCCCGGTTCCTGGCGATGCTCGCCCAGGTGCCCCGGTTCCACCGCGCGGCCCGGGCGCTCGTCGCGACCGGGGACGACGACACGACGATCGGCGAGTTCGCCCGGGACTACAGCAGCTACTTCGTGCGGCACTTCCTCGTACCCGTCGTGTCCGCGGTCTGGTCCTGCGGCCCGGAACGGGTCGGCGACTACCCGGCGCGCTACCTCTTCGTGTTCCTGGAGCGGCACGGCATGTTGAGCGTGACCGGCTCGCCGACCTGGCGGACCGTGACCGGCGGTTCCCGGACCTATGTGGACCGGATCGCTGCGGCGCTGCCGGCCGCCCGGCGCGGCGTCCCGGTGCGGTCCGTGACCCGGGTCGCCGACGGGGTCGAGGTCCGCGACGAGGCCGACTTCGTCCAGCGGTACGACGCCGCCGTGATCGCCACCCACGCCGACCAGGCACTCGCCCTGCGCCCGGACGCCAGCCGGGCGGAGAAGGAGATCCTCGGCGCGTTCGGCTACTCGCGCAACGAGACCCTGCTGCACTCCGACGCCTCGGTCCTGCCCCGGCGCCGCCGGGCCCGCGCGTCGTGGAACTACCTGCTGCCCGCCTGCGACCCGGGCGCCGGCCGGCCGGTGGTCAGCTACGACATGAACCGCCTGCAACGCCTCGACGCGGCCGGCGAGCACGTGGTGACCCTCAACCCCGACGGCCGCGTCCACGGGGACGCCGTGCTGGCCCGGATGGTCTACCGGCACCCGGTCTACACGGCCGAGGCGGTCGCCGCCCAGCGCCGGCTGCCCGAGATCTCCGACGCCACGGTGGCCTACGCCGGCGCGTACCACGGCTGGGGCTTCCACGAGGACGGCTGCCGCTCGGGGTTCGACGCCGCCGGGAGACTGGCGTGACGACGGCGACCCTGTACCGCTGCTCCCTGCGGCACGTCCGCACCGGCCCGGTCCGGCACGCGTTCATCTACCGCACCTACCAGTGGCTGGTGGACGTCGACGACCTGCCGACGATCCCGCGCCCGCTGCGCCCCCTCGCCCGGTTCCTCGCCGCCGACCACATCGGACGGTCGCCGTCGTTGCGCCGCAACCTCGACGACTACCTCGCGACCCAGGGCGTCGACCTGGGCGGCGGCCAGATCCTGATGCTCACCCACGCCCGGGTCCTCGGCCACGTCTTCAACCCGCTGACGGTGTACTGGTGCCACCGCCCCGACGGCACCCAGGCCTGCGTCGTCGCCGAGGTGCACAACACCTACGGCGGCCGGCACTGCTACCTGCTGCACCCCGACGCCCGCGACGCCGCCCACGTCGACAAGGACTTCTACGTCTCGCCGTTCCTGCCGCTGACCGGCACCTACCGGATGAGCCTGCCGCGCCCCGACCACCAGCTCGCCCTCACCGTCACCCTGCGGCCGGAGGGCGGCGCGCCGTTCGTGGCCAGCCTGCGGGGCACGCTGCGCGCCGCGACGGTCCCGGGCCTGCTCGCCGCGGCGTTCGCGACCCTGCTGGTGCGCCTGAAGATCCGAAGACAGGGCGTTTCGTTGTACCTGAAGGGCCTGCCAGTGATCCCCCGCACCCCGTCCGGAGAGAGAGCCCCATGACCCAGGTCGCGTCCCGTCCCGCCGCCGTCGACCCGGCGCGCTGGCCCGACGTCGCCGTGGTGCCCCGGGCCCGGCTGCGGGGCCGGATCGCCGCGGCCCTGCTCGACCGGGTCGGCCGCCGGCTGGGCCTGCTCGACGGTCCGGGTCCCACCCTGCGACTGCGCGACCCGCAGGCGTTCTGCCGCCGGCTCGGCCGCGACGGCCTGATCGGCTTCGGCGAGTCCTACCAGGCCGGCGAGTGGGACTCCGACCGACTGCCCGAGGTGCTCACCGTCCTGGCCGCGCACGCCGACGTGCTGGTCCCGCGCCGGTTGCAGTGGCTGCGCCGGTTCTACGTGGCCCGCCACCCCCGGACCGACGCCAACGACCGCGCGGGCGCGCGCAGCAACATCGCCCGGCACTACGACCTGTCCAACGACCTGTTCGGCCTGTTCCTCGACGACACGATGACGTACTCCGCCGCCCTGTTCGGCGGGCCCGCCACCTGGGACGACCTGGCCCCGGCCCAGCACCGCAAGATCGACCGGCTGCTCGACGCGACCGGGGTCGGTCCCGGCACCCGGGTGCTGGAGATCGGCACCGGCTGGGGCGAACTCGCGATCCGGGCCGCCCGGCGCGGAGCAGTGGTCCGGTCGGTGACCCTGTCGGCCGAGCAGCGCGACCTGGCCCTGCGCCGGGCGGCAGGCGCAGGTGTGGCGGTGACCGTGGATCTGATGGACTACCGGGACGTGCGCGGCGAGTACGACGCGATCCTGTCCGTGGAGATGATCGAGGCGGTGGGGGAGGAGTACTGGCCCACGTACGCCGCCGTGCTCGACCGGCTGCTCGCGCCCGGGGGCAGGATCGGGCTCCAGACGATCACGATGCGGCACGAGCGGATGGTGGCGGCGCGGTACACGTACACCTGGATGCACAAGTACATCTTCCCCGGCGGGCTGATCCCGTCCCTGCCGGCGCTGTCGGCGGTCTTCGGCCGCACCCGGCTGCGGATCCTGGACACTTTCGCCTTCGGGCCGCACTACGCCGACACACTGAGACTGTGGCGGGCCAGGTTCCTCGACCGGGCCGGCGAACTCGCCCGGCTCGGCTTCGACGAGACGTTCCGCCGCACCTGGAACCTCTACCTGGCCTACTCCGAGGCCGGGTTCGCGTCCGGCTACCTCGACGTGCACCAACTCGTCCTCGGAAGGGCGGACACATGATCGCGCCCCAGCTCGCGACCCTCTATCAGGCCATCACCGGAGCACCGCCAACGGTGCGGATCCGCGCGTGGGACGGCAGCGAGGCCGGCCCGACGGCCGGGCCGGCCCTCGTCATCCGCGACCCGCGCGCCCTACGCCGTCTGCTGTGGAGCCCGAACGAACTCGGCCTGGCCCAGGCCTACGCCGCCGGCGAACTCGACGTCGACGGCGACCTCGCCGACGGCCTGCGCCGCGTCTGGCGGCAGGTCCGCGCCACCGGCCGGCCCCGGATCACCCTCGCCCACCGGCTCCGCGCCCTGCGGCTGGCGGGTCGGCTCGGCGTCCTCGGCCCCCGGCCGTCCCCGCCGGAGACCCAGGCCCGACTCACCGGCGACCCGGGCAGCAGGGAACGCGACCGGGCGGCCATCGGCCACCACTACGACCTGTCCAACGCCTTCTACCAACTGGTCCTCGACGACGAGACGATGGCGTACTCGTGCGGCTACTGGCGCTCCGAGGAACCCGACTACACCCTCGCCCACGCCCAGCGCGACAAGCTCGACCTGATCTGCCGCAAGCTCGACCTGCACCCCGGCATGCGGCTGCTCGACGTCGGCTGCGGCTGGGGCTCCCTGACCGTGCACGCCGCCTACCACTACGGCGTGAACGTCACCGGCGTCACCCTGTCCGCCGAGCAGCTGGCCCACGTCCAGGGCCGGGTCGAGCGGCTCGGACTCCAGGGCCGGGTCGACGTGCGGCTCCAGGACTACCGGGACGTGCACGACGGCCCGTACGACGCGATCGCCACCGTCGAGATGGGCGAACACGTCGGGGCCCGCAACTACCCGGCGTTCACCGCGAAGCTGTTCGGGCTGCTCCGGCCCGCCGGGCGGCTCCTCGTCCAACAGATGTCCCGGGGCAGGGTCGCGCCCGGCGGCGGCGCGTTCATCGAGCACTACATCGCCCCCGACATGCACATGCGGCCGGTCGGGGAGACCGTGTCGCTGATCGGGGACGCCGGCTTCGAGGTCCGCGACGTCGAGGCGCTCCGCGAGCACTACGTCCGCACCGTCGCCGCCTGGCTGGAGACCCTCGACAAGCACTGGGAGGAGGCCGTGGACCTCGTCGGCGGGCCGATGGCCCGGATCTTCCGGTTGTACCTGGTCGGCGGGGCGCTCAGCTTCGCGGAGAACCGGATGGGCGTGGACCAGGTGCTCGCGGTCCGGCCGATGGCGGAGGGGGACAGCGGGATGGCGTACACCAGAGAGGGTTTCGGTGTTTGAGGCTCTCGCCGCCCTCGCGGTGCTGCTGGTGTTCTTCGGGATCGGCACGGCGACCGGCAGGCACCGGGTGGTGGACATCGCGTGGGGTCTCGCCTTCACCGCCGTCGCGCTCGTCGGCTACCTGCTCACGCCCGGGCACTGGCTGATCACCGCCCTGACCGTGCTCTGGGGGCTGCGCCTGGCGGTGTTTATCGCCTGGCGGTCCCGGGGCAAGGGCGAGGACCCGCGCTACGCGAGACTCCTCGCCGGCAAGGGCCGCTGGTATCCGCTGGTCATGGTGTACCTGCTGCAAGGGGCGATCGTCTGGTTCGTGTCCCTGCCCGTGCAGGTCGCCCAACGGCACGACGACGGGTGGTCGTGGTGGATGCTGCCCGGCGTGCTGGTGTGGGCCGTCGGGATGGTCTTCGAGGCCGTCGGCGACTGGCAGCTGTCCGCGTTCCAGCGGGCCGGCGGGCACGGACGGGTCCTGGACACCGGCCTGTGGCGCTACACCCGGCACCCGAACTACTTCGGCGACGCCTGCGTCTGGTGGGGGATCTGGCTGGTCGCGTGCGCCTCCTGGCCCGGTGCGTTGACGGTGCTGTCGCCGATCCTGATGACGTGGTTCCTCGTCGGCAAGACTGGCAAGCCGATGACGGAGGCGGCGATGTCGGCCCGGCCGGGGTATGCGGAGTATGTGGCCCGGACCAGCGGGTTCGTGCCCTGGTTCCCCCGGTCCTGACGGGTCCCGGGCCGCGGAGGGTGCGGCCCGGGACGCCTCACAGCTCGATGATCGGCCTCGGGTAGCCCTTCGTCCGCGAGCGCGGCAGCTTCCACGGCTCGTGCACCACCGGCCCCGCGAGGTCGGCGAGCTCCGGCACGTGGCGGCGCACGTAGTCCCCGCGCGGGTCGTGCTGGTAGCCCTGCCGGACCGGGTTGAACCGCCGGTACGGCCGGGTGTCGTTGCCCGTGCCCGCCGTCCACTGCCAGTTGCCGTAGTTGTTCGCCACGTCGGCGTCGGCCAGGTGCGCCATGAAGTGCGCCGCCCCCAGCCGCCAGTCGATCCGCAGGTGCTTGGTGAGGAACGACGCGACCACCATCCGGGCCCGGTTGTGCATGAACCCCTCGGCGGCCAGCTGCCGCATCCCGGCGTCCACCAGCGGCACCCCGGTCATCCCGGCGCACCACGCCGCGTAGGACTCCGGATCGTCGACCCAGTCCTCGACCACGTTCTTGAACGGCCGCGCGGTGAGCCGGGGGAACGCGTGCAGCACCTGGTGGTAGAAGTCCCGCCAGCACACCTGCCGGACGAACGCCTCCGGCCCGTCGAGCAACGCCCTCGGCGAGAGGGTGCCGAAGTGCAGGTGCGCGGACAGCCGCGACGTGCGGTCCCCGGCCAGGTCGTCGTGACCGTCGGCATAGGACTCCCAGGAGTCCCGCCAGGCGGCCAGCCGGGCGTGCGCGGCCCGTTCCCCGCCGGAGCCTTCCGGACCGTCGGTCGGGCGCACGCCGGGCGGCAGCGTGACCCGGTCCGGGGCCTGGGTCGTCCCCGGGCGCACGACGGCCTGCCAACGCCGCCAATAGGGGGTGAAGATCTTGTAGCTGTCGCCGCCGGCCGGGACCAGTTCCCCAGGTGGCACGACCGTGAGCTGGTCGAACAGCCGCAGGTGCAGGCCGGCTGCCGCGCACGCCGCCGCGAGTCGGCGTTGGCGAGCCTGCGCGAAGGCGGAGACGTCGGCGGCGCAGGACACCCCGATCGTGCCGGCCCCGGACCCGCGACCCGCGCCGCCGGCCCCGGACCCGCCGCCCGTCCCGTGGCCGGCCCGCAGCTCGCCCGCGAGCCGGAGCACCTCCGTCACCGGGTCGCCCCGCCGTTCCACCAGCCCCGCGCCCCGGGCCCGCAGCCCCGCCCGCAGATCCGCGAGACACCCCGCCAGGAACGCGCCCCGCACCGGCCCGGCGGCGATCGCCGGATCGTGCACGAACAGCGGCACCACGTGCCGGGCGGCGGACACGGCGGCGGTCAGGGCCGGATTGTCGGCGAGCCGCAGGTCCCGGGTGAACAGCACGATCGCCGTGTCCATCATGGGGGAATTATGCTGGATCACGCGTCCCGGTACGTGAACGACAGGTACGCCAGCCCCGCCACCACCAGACTCCACAGCCCGAAGATCCCCAGCGCGCCCCACGCGTCCCCGGCCATCGTGAGAGCCTGCCCGGCGTTGCCGAACGGGAACAGGTCCACGAGCCAGGGCGCCTTCTCCCCGAGTACCACGGTGAGGGGCGTCTCCACCACGAAGGCGACGACGAGCGGCAGGACGATGCCCAACGCGGTGTTCCGGCTGATCCCGGCGATCCCGAAGCCCCACGCCAGCCAGCCGAGCGCGACGAGCACCACCCGCACGGCGAGCCCGCCCACCCCGCCGCCCCCGGTGCCGTCGAACCCGAGCCGCCAGCCGGCGGCCCCGACGACCGCGACGCAGACCACGGCCGCCAGCACCAGCACGGCCACCGTGACCAGGGCGGTGACCGCCAGCTTGGCCGCGAACACCGTCGGCCGGCGCGGGAACAGGGTCAGCGTCGAGCGGATCGTGCCGAACCGGTACTCCTGGCCCAGCGCCTGGGCCCCGAACGCCGCGAACAGGAACCCGCCGATGCTCAGCGGCGTCACCAGCCCCGCCGCCAGGTTCCGCGCTGGCACCGGATCGGCGTCGCCGATCGACACGAACAGGGTCTGCAACCCGGCGGCGACCAGCACCACCAGGGCTCCGATGATCCAGGTACCGGGCACGGACGTGATCCGCCGCCACTCGTACCGCAGCGCCGAGGTCACTGTGCCTCCCGGGTCGCGTACTCCTGGTGGTCGCTGGTCAGCTCCAGGAACGCCTGCTCCAGGCTCGCCGTCCTGGCCAGCAGCTCCCGGACCGGCAGCCCGGCGTGGAAGGCGATCTCCCCCACGGTGTCGGTACTCGCCCCGGCCACGGCGACCGCGTCGGCCCCCTCCCGCACGGCGGACAGCCCCTGCGCGGCGAGCCGGTCGATCAACAGCCCCGGATCGGGCACCCGGACCAGCACGTCGTTGCGGGTACTCCGCGCCACGAACGCGCCCAGCGGCTCGTGCGCGATGAGCTTCCCCTTGCCGATCACCACCAGGTCGTCGGCCATCAGCTGCATCTCCGACATCAGGTGGCTGGAGACGAACACCACCCGACCGGTGCCGGCGTACGCCCGGAGGAACTCGCGCATCCACTGGATCGACTGCGGGTCGAGCCCGTTGGCCGGCTCGTCGAGCAGCAGCACGTCGGGCTCCGCGAGGATGGCGCTGGCCAGGCCGAGCCGCTGGCCCATGCCGAGCGAGAAGCCCCTGGGCCGCTTCCCGGCCACCGCGTCCAGGCCGACCTGCTCGATCACCTCGTCGACCCGGCGGTCGCCGACCCCGGTGCCGGCGGCGAGCATCCGCAGGTGGTTGCGGGCGGAACGGTTCGGGTGGAAGGACTTGGCGTCGAGGTGCGCGCCGACCACCCTGCCGGGCACCTCGTGGTCGAGGAGGGGCCGCTCCTCGAACAGTGTCCTGCCGTCGCCCCGGTCGAGACCGAGCATGAGCCGCATCGTCGTGGACTTCCCGGACCCGTTCGGGCCGAGGAAGCCGGTCACCCTGCCCGGCTGGAGCACGAAACTGACGTCGTCCACGGCGCGTTTGGCCCCGAAGGACTTCCCGAGCCCGGCGGCCTCCACGATCATGGGGAGAATCCTAGGGACTTTTCCTTACTGTTGCAGCCATAACTCCCAGCCCGTGCCGGCGGGCCGCAGCAGGTACGTGTGCCGCTGGTCGAGCTGTTCGTCACCGTCCGGGGTCGGCAGCGCCCAGATCGGCGAGCCGAGGAACGTCAGCCGGGCCCGGGTCCACTGGCCGCCGCGGATCGTCCAGCCGTAGCCGTCGTGGTTGAGCTGGTAGGTGGTGTCCGGCTCCAGCCAGTACACGTGGTTGCCGGAGGACTCCAGCCGCAGACTGGTGATCCGGTGCAGTCCGAGATGGTCGTCGTACGCGGTGTCGACAGCCCCGATGGGTGTCGTCGTCAGATACTCGGTCACGTCGCCTCCACGACCTTCACGCGCCACACGCCCCGGCGGACATTGCGCCCGGCACGCTTGAACTCGAATTCGGCGATCGCGTTCTGCCGGTTGCGGTGTTCGACGATTTCCAGCACCTGCTCCCGATCGACCAGCGTCAGGGGCAGTTGGGTCGTCACCACGAGCCAGACCTGCTGCCGATGATCCATTGTGAGGCTTCCTCTCCGTACGCCAATGTGTTGGATAGGGGCGTTACGTTCCAGGTAAGCGGGGTAGGGCACACAAATCCGAGTTACTGTCGCCTACCTGTCATCCACGTGAGTTTTCATTCACGTGCCGGTGGGCAACCGTACAAATTCCGACCGGAAATAAACGGTGACGGCGCGCCTTCCGGGGAGCCCGGCCCCGACGCGTTACGCATAGCGGATGTACGCACTCAGAAGCCTCTTCCCCGCCATTCTCCTCGGCGGAATCGTCCTCGGCCAGGGCGCCCCGGCCGCCGCTGAGCCGAACCTCAGCATCGCCGTGGACGACGGCCGGGCCAGTGTCCGGGCGGGGGAGCGGCACGAGTACACGGTCACCGTCCGCAACGCCGGTACGGAGTCCGCGAAACTGCTCGTGGAGGTCGGCGTACCCGTCGGAGTGGAACTCACGCCGCGCAGCCACGGCGCCGAGACGGACGGCACCCGGGTCCGCTGGCCGGTGGAGGTGGCCCCCGGCGGCACGACCCGGGTCCGGCTCGCCGGCCGCGCCCCGGCCCTGCCCGACGGCCAGCGCCGGCTCGCGCTGACCGCGTGCGCGCTGCCGGTGCGCAGCGGGCCGGCGGCGGCGTGCGCGACGGACATGAACGCCGTGACCACCCGGCCACCGGTCCGGCCGGCCGACCCGGCGTGGAGCCTCGCGGGCGGGGCGGGAGCGGTGCTGCTGGTCGCCGGGGGCGGGGCCTGGGCCTGGCGCCGCCGCCGGGCGACATAGCGGCTCCGGCCCGAGGCGTCTCCGGCCCCGAGACGACTCCGCCACGGTCGACGGACAGCGCGAGGCCGGCCCGGGAACCCGGACCGGCCTCGTCGTTTCCTCTTACAGGCGGACCAGCATCTTGCCGGTGTTCGCGCCCCGCATCATCCCGAGGAACGCGTCCGGCGCGCCCCCGATCCCGTCCACAATGGTCTCCTCGGCCCGCACCTCGCCGTTGGCCAACCACCCGGCGACCTGCTGGACGAACTGCGGCGCCAGGTCGTTGTGGTCCCCGACCAGCATCCCGCGCAGCGTCAGCCGCTTGCCGATCGCCAGCGCGAGGTTGCGCGGCCCGGGCACCGGCTCCGTCGCGTTGTACTGGCTGATCGCCCCGCACAGCGCCGCCCGGCCGTGCACGTTCATGGCGCCGATCGCGGCTTCCAGGTGATCGCCGCCGACGTTGTCGAAGTAGACGTCGACCCCGTCCGGGGCGGCCTCGCGCAGCTGTCCACGCAGGTCACCGGCCCGGTAGTCGATCGCGGCGTCGAAGCCGAAGTCCTTGACCAGCCGGGTGGCCTTGTCCGGTCCGCCGGCGGAGCCGATGACCCGACCGGCGCCGAGCAGCCGGGCGAACTGGCCGACCAGGCTGCCGACCGCGCCGGCGGCACCGGACACGAACACCGTCTCGCCAGCCTTGAGTTCGGCGACGGCGAGCAGCCCGGCGTACGCCGTCAGGCCCGGCATCCCCAGCACGCCGAGGTACGCCTGCGCCGGGGCGAGGGTCGCGTCGACCACCCGGACCCGGTTGGCGTCCAGCAGCGCGTACTCCCGCCAGCCCAGGCCGTGCAGCACCGTCGCGCCGACCGGCACGTCGGGGGAGTCGGAGGCCACGACCTCGCCGACCGCGCCGCCGTCCATGACCGCGTTCAGCGCGAACGGCGGCACGTAGGACTTGACGTCGTTCATCCGGCCCCGCATGTACGGGTCGACGGACATGAACGTGTTGCGGACCACGACCTGACCGGGGCCCGGCTCCGGCACCTCGGCGGTGACCAGGGCGAAGTCGGAGGGCTTCGGCTCGCCGACGGGACGGGACACAAGGTGGATCTCACGACTCAGCATGCGACCGACACTATCACAGTTGCGTGCGCACGCACATACCACTAGGCTGGGGTGATGTTCGATACAGAGGAAGACCGGGCCTTCTACGGGCTGATCTGGGCCGGCAACGCCCTGACCTGCCTCGTCGACAAGGCGCTCACCGCGACGCACGCCATGCCCCTGTCGTGGTTCGAGGCCCTGTTCTGGCTCGACCAGCAGACCGGCCCGGTCAGCCCCACCCAGCTGGGGGAGGCCGCGATGCTCTCCCGCAGCCGCCTGTCCCGGGTCCTCGACGAGCTCACCGCGCGGGGCCTCGTCGACCGCCAGCCCAGCCCCACCGACGCCCGCGCCGTCACGGTCGCCCTCACCGACGCCGGCCGCGCCCTCTACGCCGCCGCCGACGCCACCCGCCGCGCCGCCGTAGCCCCCTACTTCACCGACAAACTCGACGCCCAGGACACCGCCGACCTGATCCGCGTCTGGCGAAAGATCCGCAACCCCTAGACGGCTACTCCGCGTCCCTCCCCCAGCGCGCGCCGGCCGCCCGGAGCCCCGCCCATCCAGGGCGGCCAGCCCCCATCTTGATCAACTACACGCAGTTGCTGTTTCTGGGCGCGGCAGGCGTGCAACAACGTGTAGTTGATCAAAGGAGGCGGCCCCGGCACCAGAACGGCCGGGACGGGGGAGCCCCCCGGGCCCTACAGCCGCACCTCGACCCGAGCAGCCCCACCCGGCACCGAGGTCACCCGCTCCACCCGCCCCGCCGCCACCACGTCCGCCAGCAGATCCGCCGCCAGCTCCGCCCCGGACAACACCAGCTCCGCCACCGGCGTCCGCATCGACACCCGCGCCGTCGACTTCGCCTTCCGCACGGCGGCGATCACCTCCGCCGCCAGGACCAGCGCCGAGTCGTCGCCCACCGGTCCGCCCCCGCCCCCGGCCGCTCCACCGGCTCCCGGCGCGTCCGCCGCCCCGGTCCCGGCCACCCGGAACACGTCAGCGGTCGGCCACGGCGCCCGGTGCACCGACCCCTCGTGCGTCCACGACCACACCTCCTCCGTCGCGAACGGCAGGAACGGCGCCAGCAACCGCAGCACCCCGTCCAACCCGGCGCGCAGGGTCACGGCGGCTGACCGGTCCCCGGCGTACGCCCGCTCCTTCACCAGCTCCAGGTAGTCGTCGCAGAACGTCCACAGGAAGGTCTCCGCAGCGTTCAATGCCCGGGTGTGCTCATAGGAGTCCAGCGCGGCGGTGCACTCGGCCACCGTGTCCCGCAACCGGGCCGACAACGCCCGGTCCAGCGTCGCGGTCACCCCGGCCCCGGGTCCGGCGGGAGTCCCGGACGGGCCGGCGGTGGTGGCGGGCGCGGGCAGGGACAGCACGAACCGCCCCACGTTCAGCAGCTTCGTCGCCAGCCGCCGCCCCACCTTCATCTGCGCCGGGTCGAACAGGGTGTCCACCCCGAGCCGCCCCTGCGCGGCCCAGTACCGGGCCCCGTCCGATCCGAACTCGTCCAACAGGGCGGCCGGGCCGAGCGCGTTGCCCACCGACTTGCCCATCTTCTTGCGGTCCGGGTCGAGGATCCAACCGGAGATGGCGGCGTGCCTCCACGGCAGCCGCTCCGGGTCGCGCAGCACGGACGTGAACAGCCAGGTCCGGATGATCTCGTGCGCCTGGGCCCGCAGGTCCATCGGGTACGTCCGCGCGTACAGATCCTCGTCGTCCACCCAGCCGCACGCGATCCGCGGGGTCAGCGACGATGTCGCCCAGGTGTCCATCACGTCGGGATCGGCCACGAACCGCACCCCCCGGTCGGCCTCGGTGAACCCTGGCGGGCAGTCCGTCGCCGGGTCCACCGGCAACTCGGCCTCGGTCGGCACCAGCGGCCGGGAGTGGTCGGGCCGCCCGTCCGCCCCGATCGGGTACCACACCGGGAACGGCACCCCGAAGTGCCGCTGCCGGCTGATCAGCCAGTCGGAGTTGAGCCCGGCCACCCAGTGGTCGTACCGCACCCGCATATGCTCCGGGTGCCACTCCAGCTCCCGGCCGCGCGCGGCCAGCCAGTCGGTGTGCGCCAACGTCCGGTAGAACCACTGCCGGCTGCTCACGATCTCCAGTGGCCGGTCGCCGTTCTCGTAGAACCGCACCGGGTGGGTGATCGCCCGGGGCTCGCCGATCAGGTCCCCGGACCCGCGCAGCAGCTCCACCACCCGCGCCCGGGCCTGCTTCACGGTCAGCCCCTCGAACGGCGCGGCGAACCGGCCGTCCCGGCCGATCAGCACCCGGGTGTCGAGCTTGAGCTCCCGCCACCAGATCACGTCCGTGGCGTCGCCGAACGTGCACACCATCGCGATCCCGGTGCCCTTCTCCGGGTCGGCCAGCTCGTGCGGGTGCACGGTCACCGACCGGCCGAACAGCGGAATCTCCACCTCCGTGCCGAACAGCTTCTGATACCGGGCATCGGAAGGGTGCGCCACCAGGGCCACGCACGCGGGCAGCAGCTCCGGCCGGGTCGTCTCCACGAACACCCCGGACCCGAACCGCAGCGTGTGGAACGCCCCCGGCACCTCCTTGTCGACCTGCTCGGCCTGCGCCACGGCCGTACCGAAGTCGGTGTCCCACGCCGTGGGCGCCTCCGCCTGGTACGCCTCCCCGGCCGCCAGCGCCCGCAGGAACGCCCGTTGCGCCACCCGCCGGGCCCGCGCCCCGATCGTCGTGTACGTCATCGACCAGTCCACCGACAGCCCCAGCCGCCGCCACAGGTCCTCGTACGCCCGCTCGTCGGCGGCCGTGATCTCCTCGCACAGTTCGATGAAGTTCCGCCGGGACACCGGCACCCGGCCCCCGGGCCCCGGCGGCGCGAACGACGGGTCATACGGCAGCGACGGATCGCAGCGCACCCCGAAGTGGTTCTGCGCGCGCCGCTCCGTCGGCAGCCCGTTGTCGTCCCAGCCGATCGGGTAGAACACCTCCCGACCGCGCATCCGCTGGTACCGGGCGATGATGTCGGTGTGGGTGTAGCTGAACACGTGCCCCACGTGCAGGGTGCCGCTGACGGTGGGCGGCGGCGTGTCGATCGAGTACACGTCGGAACGGGTCTTTGATCTGTCGAAGCGGTAGGTTCCGGCGGCCTCCCACCGGGCGGACCACTTCGCGTCCAGGGCGTCGAGGGAGGGCTTCTCGGGGATCATGGTTGACCTCTCACAGGGCATGCCACACCGCCCCACTTGTGGTGGGGTGTGCGAAAAGGGAAAAAGGGCGAGCTGGGGGAGCGGGTGCTACCCGCCCACTACTCGCCGCATGCCCAGGGAACGGTGACGGGACATGGCCATCGGTCCTCCCTAGGGTGAGTCGGTGCCCGCCATCATACCCGGCGGGCACCGTGAACCGGTCAGGTGTTGATGTCGCGCCGGTCGAACGCCCACAGGCCGATCCCGACCAGCACCACCGACGCGGCGGCCAGGATCCCGGCGTCACCCCACTGGAACCCGTTCTTCAACGGCGACCCGCCCAGGTAGTAGTAGAACGGCGACGCCTTCTGCGCGAGGGCGAAGCCGAGCTGCGGCCCGAAACTGTTCGCGGCGTACGACACGATCCCGACGGCGGCCGTCGTCGCGAACACCAGCCCGCGCCGCCCGACGATCCCGCCGGCGCACAGCGCCAGGGCCCCGAACACGATCCCCAGCAGCGCCAGGTTGAGGCACTGCGCGGCCAGGTTCGTCACCGACACGGCGGTCAGCTGGGCCGTGCTCCGGATCGCGACCAGCCCGCCGAACACCAGCACCGCGATCCCGGTCGACCCGGCGGCCAGCGCGCCGAACCGCTGCAGCACCAGGCCCGTCCGGCTCACCGGGTGCGCCAGCAGCAGGTCGAGCTGGCCCGACTCCTCGTCCCCGGCGATCGCCCGGGCCCCGGTCGAAGCCCCGAAGAACAACACCAGGAGGGGTACGACGATCCCGAACGTGTTCGCCCCCAGGTACCCGGCCGCCGAGCCCAGGTCGTCGAGGTGGAAGCCCTCCTTCAACGCCTCGGGCAGGCTCTTGAGCGCGTCGTCCATCGCCCCGCCGGACAGGGAGGGGAAGAAGCTCGCGTACATCAGGGCGACCAGCGTGGTGCCCACCGACCAGCCGATCAGGGACCGGCGGGCGTCCCACAGGGTCTTGGTGAAGACGTTATGCGACATGGCCGGACCCCTCGGGCTGGTAGTAGGTGAGAAACAGCTCCTCCAGGTCGGGCTCCTCGCTGAGCAGCCCGGTGACGGTGTGCCGGGCGGCGGCCTTGACCAGCGCGTCCGGGCTGCCGGCGACCCGGCAGGTCAACACGTTCCCGTCGACGGCCAGGTCGGTGACCCCCGGCAGGTCGAACTCCGCCGGGTCCACCGGCCCGTCGAACGTCAGCGTCACGGTGCGCACCGCCCGCTCCCGCAGGCTCTCCACCCGGTCGAGGGCGACGAGCCGGCCCTCGCGCAGGATGCCGACCCGGTCCGCGACGGCCTGCACCTCGCTCATGATGTGCGAGGACATGAACACTGTCTGCCCGTTGTCCCGGGCCTCGGTGACCAGCTCCAGGAACGTGCGCTGCACGAGCGGGTCCAGCCCGGACGTGGGCTCGTCGAGAATGAGCAGCTCAGGGGCGTGCATGAACGCCTGCACCAGGCCAACCTTCTGCCGGTTGCCCTTGGACAGGCTGTGGATCCGGGCGGTGAGGTCGAGGTCGAGCCGCTCGGCGAGCGCCGGGATCCGCGCGCCGGCCCCGTCGCCGCGCAGCGCGCCGAGGAACGCCAGGCACTCCCGGACGGTCTGCCGCCCGTCGACCACGAAGTCGCCGGCCAGGTAGCCGAGGCGGCGGTGCAGGGCGACGGCGTCGGTCCGGGGGTCGAGGCCCAGCACCCGGGCGGTGCCGCCGGTGGGCCGGATCAGGTCGAGGAGGATTCGGATGGTGGTGGACTTCCCGGCGCCGTTGGGTCCGAGATAGCCGAATATTTCGCCCTGTTTCACGTCGAGCGTGAGCCCCGCGAGGCCCCGCCGTCGACCGTAGGTCTTCGTCAGCCCGTCGAGCTGCAGCACCGTATCCATAACTCGGACACTACTGAAGTTTCACAAACTTGTAAAGCTTCCGAAGGCTGTGGCAAGCTGGGATCATGACCGAGACCCGCCGGCCAGCCCACGCCGACCCCAGCCGCCCCGCGAACGCGCCGCCCGCCGTCGGGCCCGCGATCGGTTCGCGCGAAGTGGGAACCGCGATCGGCTCGCCCGAGGTGGGGACCGCCGCGTCGCGCGACCGTCGGGCCGTTCCCGCGTTGCACGACGCCGCCGAGCGCCTCGCCCTCGTCCTCGTCGAGAACGGCATGCAGCGGATGGCCGCCCGGGTGTTCTGCGCCGTCCTGTTCGCCGAGCAGGAGACCGTGACCGCCGGGGACATCGCCGAGCGGCTCGACGTCAGCGCCGGCGCGGTGTCCGGGGCGATCAAGACCCTGATCACGGTCGGGCTGATCGAACGGGTGCCGGCCCCCGGCAGCCGCCGCGACCACTTCCGGTTCCAGTCCGACGCGTGGGCCACGTTGCTGGCCAGCAAGAACCAGGTGCTGACCGTGATGCGGGCCGCCGCGGACGAGGGGATCGCCGCGGCCGGGGTCGACAGCCCGGCGGGGGAACGGCTCGCGGAGATGCGCGACTTCCACAGCTACATGCTCGAGGAGACCGACCTGATGCTCCAACGCTGGCACGCCTACCGCCAACGGCCCCGCATCTAGCCCGGGGCTGGTCCCGCCCGGCCCCTGCCCTGCCCGGGCCCGCCACCGCCCAGGGCCCAGGGCGCGTCCTGCCTGCCCGGGCGTGGCCGCTCGGCCCATAGGGCATCCCTATGGCATGGAAGGCAATGGACCTCTACCGACCTGCGGAAACCCGGCCGAGACTGGGGTCATGAGGAACTTCGGCCCCAACTGGTTCGCATCCGTGATGGGCACCGGCATCGTCGCCACCTCCGCGGCCACCCTGCCGTACGCCGCCCCGGCACTGCGCCCGTTCGCCGTCGGCGTCTGGCTGCTGGCGGCCCTGACCCTCGCGGCTGTCACCGCGGCCTTCCTCACCACCCGCCGCCCGCGCCCCGACCACGGGGCCACGACGACCGGCCGGAATGAGGCGCGCTTCGACCGGGCGATCCCGATCCCCGGCCGGAGCGGGACCAGCCGGGGCCGCGCCGACCGCGCACCCGGTGGGGCCGGACATCGCCGGACCCCCGGAGCCGAGGCGGACCACGCCACGGCCCAGTTCTACGGAGCCCCGCCCATGGCGCTGCTCACCGTCGGCGCCGGGGCGCTCCTCCTCGGCCGTGACCTGCTCGGCACGGACCTGGCCCTCACCGTCGACGCCGTACTGTGGACCCTCGGCACCCTGCTGGGACTCGTCAGCGCCGTGGCCGTCCCGTACCGGATGATGAGCAGGCCCGGGCAGTCCCCGGAGCCGGCGTCCCCGACCTGGCTGCTGCCCGTCGTCGCGCCGATGGTCTCCGCGTCGACCGGCGCGCTGCTCGTGCCGCACCTGCCCGCCGGCCAGCCCCGGCTCGACCTGCTGCTCGCCTGCTACGCGCTGTTCGGGGTCAGCCTGCTGGCCACGCTGGTGATCCTGCCCCAGGTGTGGGCCCGGCTCGTCCGGCAGCCGCTCGCCGTCGCGGCCGTCCCGACCCTGTGGATCGTGCTCGGGCCGCTCGGCCAGTCCGTGACCGCCGTGAACCTGCTCGGCGACGCCGCGCGCACCGCCGTCGACGGGCCGACCGCCGGGGCGCTGCAGATGTTCGGCCTCGTCTACGGGGTGCCCGTCCTCGGCTTCGCCCTGCTCTGGATCGCCGTCGCCGGGCTGCTCACGGCCCGCGCGGCCCGGGGCGGACTGCCGTTCACGATGACGTGGTGGAGCTTCACGTTCCCGGTCGGCACGTGCGTCACGGCGGCCACGGGCCTGGCGCACCGCACCGGATCGCAGGCGTTCGCCGTGCTCGCCGTCGCGCTGTTCGCCGTACTCGTGACGGCCTGGGCCACGGTGGCGACGCGGACGGTGCACTCCCTGGTGACCGGCGGTCCGGTGGCCGCGCCCCACCCTGCCGCGACCAGCGCGACGACGGGTCGGCCCAGCGTGGACGGGGAGTCTGCCCACCCGGACGCGGACGCCAGACTGGCACTCGCCCGGCGGTGACAGGTCACCTACCGTCGCCAGGCCGGTCCGTCAGCTCCGGGCGCACACGACCGTGAACACCAACGGGCGCGGTCCCCGGAAGGGGGAGCCGCGCCCGCTGGCGTCGGTCGTTCTAGGAGGCCGCGACAGCCTCGGGCACCGCGCCGCGCGCCGCGGACGTCCGCAGCCCCAGCAGCCCCAGCAGCCCGAGCACCGCGCCCATCGCGATCCACAGGATCACCATGGTGCCCGCCGACAGGACCCGGAAGTCCCACAGCAGCGTCGGCGGCACCTCGACCGGGTCCGTGTTGTTCGGCAGGATGACGAACATCAGCACCAGCGCCACCACCGGCACGGCCGTCACCACGACATGCCGCAACGGGGCGGAAGCACCCCTGCTGACCAGCCAGGAGTGCAGCAGCAGCGCACCGGCGACGGCCACCAGGCCCATCACGGTCGCGGCGAGCCAGGCGTCCGTCCGGCCGTCCACCGTGTCCCCGCTGCCGACCCCGGGCGGGTTCGCCGGGTAGCGCAGGAACGGCAGCAGCCACACGCCCACCAGCCCGGCCGTGGCCAGCCGCAGCGAGCGGCCCCACGCGTCCGAGCCGAGGTCGGAGCGGTGCACCACGTAGTACACCAGGCCGAACAGGGCGCCGAGGGCAAGGCCCACGGCCAGCAGCGCGACCATCAGGCCGAAGTGCTGCTCACCCCGGGTGAACACCTCGACTCCGACCTCGCCGGCCGCGGCCGACCGGGCGGACTCGATGTCCACGGCCTTGTCCATGACCGGCTCGGCGATCAGGCGGGCGAACCCGCCGGCGAGCACGCCGGAGACGCCGCCGGCCAGGAGACCCCGGCCGAGCAGCGAGAGAACCGGGGTCATCAGTGGCAGGGTGCGCCGGCGACGTGCCGGGCGTCGTGGGCGAACTCGTGCACGAAGTTGCTGTCGAACGACAGCTTGCCGAGCAGCGGGGCGAGCAGCGCGCCCTGGTCGATGAACACCGCGTACAGCGTCAGCAGGGCGAGAACGACCGCCGTGCCGATGATGATCCCGTCCCGGATCGGACGCAGGGTGACCCCGGCGCCGACAACGGCGCCCGGAGTGGTCATGGAAGCCATCTCGTACTCCTCTCCGGGGTGTCCCGCCCCGGTATCGGGAGAACGACGGGTCAGTGTCCTGACTCCCGGATCGTCGTCGCCCCTCGGCCTTCCCGCCTTCGGGGCAGTGGCCGCGTACGAGGGAGAACTCCCCGGTCACAGTGGCGGGACCGTCCCGGACTTACACCGGAGTTCCTGCGCACCGTCGCCTCATCTTTAATTTGTGCGCACTCAGCATTGACGCAGCGTGCTCCACAGTCAACCCGACGGTAGTGCCGTTCGTCACATCCGAACGTACCCCGACCACATCGAACCGGACCCGAACGGGCGGGCAGGGATCACGTCCCCGGCTCCGCGACGGCGGACAGCCGCCGCACGCCCCGTACCGCGAACAGCGCCAACGCCGACGGCACCCCCACCAGCGTCATCACCGCGAGCGTCGGATGCAGCCCGAACGCGTCGGCCGCCGGCCCGGCCAGCGCCATCCCCACCGGCATCGACCCCACGGTGACCAGCAGGTCGAACGACGTCACCCGCGACAGCGAACCCTCCGGGATGTGGGTCTGCAACGCCGTCTCCCACAACGTGAAGCACAACGACACCGCGACCCCGGTCACCCCCTCCAGCACCGCGATCACGGCCAGTGACCCGCCGCCACCGATGATCAGCGCCTGACACGAGCCCACGGCCAACGCCGCCGCGGCGACCAGCAGCGGACGCCCCGGCCGCCAGCGCAGCGCGACCACGTCGCCCACGATGGACCCCACCCCGAACGCCGCGACCACCACGGCCCAGCCCGACGCCCCGCCCAGCTCCCGCTCGGCGAGCACCGGGCCGAGGACGAACACCGAGGGCAGGACGACCAGGTGGTACACGGCGGTGGCGGTCAGGGTCGACCACACCCAGCTGCGGCTCCGCACCGCCCGGAACCCGTCGCGCAACTCCGCGAGGAAGTCCCCTGCCCGCTCCGGCGCCCCCGCCCGGGGCCGCAACCTGGCCAGGAACACCGCGCTCACCGCGAACGTCGCGGCGTCCGCCGCCAACGCGCCCCCCGGCCCGAACGCCACCACGAGACCACCGGCGAGCGCCGGCCCCGCGACGAGCCCGGCGGACATCACGAGGCCGCGCAACGCGTTGGCCTCCTGCAACCGCTCGGGCCGCACGGTCAGGGGCACGAGCCCGGCGAGCGCCGGACTGAAGAACGCGTCGGCCGTGCCGAAGATCGCCATCAGCGCCACCAGGTGCCAGACCCGGGCGTCCCCGCCGGCGAGCAGGGTCGCGGCCACGACCTGGGTGCCGCAGCGCACCACATCCGACACCAGCATCACCCGGTGCCGGGGCAACCGGTCCGCCCATACCCCGCCGACCAGTGTGAACAGCAGGAACGGCACGGTCGCCGCCGCGATCACCCAGCCCACGTCGGCCGCCGTCCCGCCGATGGCCAGCACCGCGAACGGCAGCGCCACGAACGTCACCCGGTCGCCCAGGGTAGACAGCGCCTGCCCGGCGAACAGCAGCGCGAACTGCCTCTCCTCGCGCAACACGGCCGGCAGGGGAATCCTCATCCCGGGATTGTGTCCGCCCAGCCCCGCCCGGGCCACCGGTTTAGAAACCCTCTCAACCCGTCAGACGATTACGGAGGGGACCGACCCGGCATCCGACGGCGACCCTGGGCCGGACGGCACCGCAACGCCCGCGCCGCCTGGCCCGACCCCCGTCGAGTAGCCCGGCTCTCTGAGTCGACGGGTCCCGGGCCGCGCTCGGCGGTGCTGGCGCTGGGCGGCCGGGCCCCGGCACGCTGGGCGGGGCCGATGGGAGCTGGGGCAGGGACCTCCGTAACCGTCTTGTGGTCAGGCCAGGAAGACGTCCGGCCCGTCCTCCAGGTGGGGGCGGGGGCCCGGCACCTTGTAGTCGTCGGTCAGCAGGGTCGTCGGGCCGGGCCAGGTCGACTGGGTGACCTCGATCGTGCGCCGGTCGGCGTCGAAGGCCGTGTGCAGCAGGGTCAACACCGGGGTGTCCGCCCTGATCTGCAGGGTCTCGGCCTCCTCCCGGGTGGGCAGCCGGGCGCTGAGCTGGTCGGTCGCGTACACGTACCGCCGGCCGGTGGCCTCCTCGACCTCCTGGTAGAGCGGCCGGGTCAGCGGGGCCAGCCCGTCGAGGGGACTGCCGGCGACCTCCGACGGCCGCAACCAGCTCGCGCTGACCTCCACCACCTGGTCCTGGCTCGTGATCAGGGCCCGCCGCACCAGCAGCTCCGCGCCGTCGGGCACCCCGAACGCCCCGGCCACCTCGTGCGGCGCGGGGGACCGGCCAACCAGGGTGACCTGCTGGCGGTAGTGGCCGCCCGGGTCGGTGTGGTAGCCGCGGGTGGGCCCGTACCGGCCGCGCGCGAGGCGGGCGAGTCGACGGCGCACGCCCCGGACATAGGTCCCCGAGCCGGGCCGGGTGATCAGCAGCCCCTCGATCCGGAGCTGGTCGATCGCGCGCTGCGCGGTCTGCTTGGCCACCCCGTAGATCTGGCCGATGTCGGGAATCGAGGGCAGCTTCTCGCCGGGTCCCCAGTCGCCGTGTTGGATCTTGGCACGGATCTGGTCGGCGATCTGGCGGTGGGGCCACTCGGCGGCCCCGGGATTGACGGACACGGGCGCCTCCCTGCGCAGGTTCCTAGGATGCCATAGAAGTGTGACGGATGCCACGGTGCAAGGGATTTCTCCGTATCGAACGGCCGTCGGCCACCCATACCGTGGCGGTACCGGCGCGACCTCCACCGCGCCGGGCAGGGTGCCGACCCGGGGCCGGCGGTGGCCGCGACGGGGAGCGTCCCGGTCACCGTCGCCCGGGCGGTCGGCATACGCGGGCCGCACGGGAGCGCCCCGAGGCTGCCCGGTGCCGTCCCGGAGCAGGGGCGGGCGTTCATCGCGCTTTTGGAGGAAGGTCAGGTGACGTTCCGTTACCCGATGTCCGGCGCGGACACCGTGGTCGACGCGCGCCGAGGGTGGACGGCCGCGCCTCGAACCGCCCAGAGGGGGGTGGAAGGAGGGGGCGGGTCAGGACAGGGCCCGTCCCCTCGCACCCGCCCGCGGGGGACACAATGATCGACATGGAGTACCCGCAGATCCTGGGCCAGGTCCGCGAGCAGGTCGCCGACGTCGTGGGCGGCGGCCGGGTCGCCGACTACATTCCGGCGCTCGCCGCCGTGGACCCCGGCCAGTTCGGGATGGCCGTCGCCACCGTGGACGGCGCGGTGTACGGGACCGGGGACTGGCGGGTGCCGTTGTCCGTGCAGAGCGTGACGAAGGTGTTCAGCCTCGCGCTGGTGTTGCACGCCGATGGCGAGGCGATCTGGCGGCGGGTCAGCCGGGAGCCGTCGGGGAACCCGTTCAACTCGCTGTTGCAACTGGAGCAGGACCGGGGGATCCCGCGGAACCCGTTCATCAACGCCGGGGCGCTCGTGGTGACAGACCGGTTGTTGACCCTGACCGGGGACGCCCGGGGTGCGGTCCGCGACTTTCTGCGGGCTGAGGGCGGTCGGCCCGGCGGGGAGCCGGGCGGGCTGGCCGGGGTGGGGCCGAGTATCGACTTCGACCTGAAGGTCGCGGAGTCGGAGGCCGAGCACGGGCACCGCAACGCCGCCCTGGCCCACCTGCTGGCCAGCTACGGGAACCTGGAGAACCCGGTCGCCGACGTGCTGGAGCACTACACCTGGCAGTGTTCCCTGGTCATGACGTGCGAGGAGTTGGCGCTGGCCGGTCGGTTCCTGGCCCGGCACGGTACGGCGGCCGACGGGTCCCGGCTGTTGTCGCGCAGTGACGCCAAGCGGCTGAACGCGACGATGCTGACGTGTGGGACGTACGACTCGGCGGGGGAGGTCGCCTACCGGGTCGGGCTGCCGGCCAAGAGCGGGGTCGGCGGGGCCATCCTGGCGGTGGTGCCCAACCGGTGCGCGATCGCCGTGTGGGGGCCGGGGCTGGACGAGAGCGGGAACTCGGTCGCGGGGCTGGCGGCGCTGGACGCGTTCACGACCCTGACGGGCTGGTCGGTCTTCTAGAAGCCGCCCCGGCCACCGGGGCGCGTGCGGATCACGCGGAGGGCCGGTGGATGCCGGAGCAGGTGTCGCCGTAACCGTCCGATGAAGTTGATCTTTAAGCCTGGGAGGTCGGGCCGCCCCGCCGGCGCAGGTACTTCTCGAACTCCTTGGCGATCTCGTCGCCCGACAGCGGCCGCAGCCCGGCGTCGCCCTCGCGCTGCTCCAGCTGGCGGACGTAGTCGCCCAGCTCGCTGTCCTCCTCGGCGAGCGCGGTGATCCGCCGCTCCCACTCGGTGGCCTCCTCCGACAGCCCGGCCAGGGGCACGGGCAGGTCGAGCAGCTCCTCGATGTGGTGCAGCAGGGCCAGGGTCGCCTTGGGGCAGGGCGGGTTCGACGCGTAGTGCGGGACGTGCGCCCAGAAGGACACGACGTTGAGCTCGGCGCGGGTGGCGGCCTCGTGCAGGACGCCGACGATGCCGGTGGGGCCCTCGTAGCGGGCGCCGACCAGGCCGAGGCGCTCGGTCTCCGCCGGGTCCGTGGAGGTGCCCGACACCGGGAGCGGCCGGGTGTACGGCACGTCGGCGAGCAGGGCGCCGAGCAGCACGATGCGTTCGACGCCGAGGCTGTGGCACATCTCCAGGACGTCCTCGGAGAAGGCCTTCCACCGCATGTTCGGCTCGATGCCCCGGATCAGCACGATGTCGCGGTCGAGTTCCGGCGGGGTGGCGACCAGGAACTGGGTGGTCGGCCAGTCGATCCGCCGGGCCTCGCCCTCGACGAGGGAGATGACGGGGCGGGTGACCTGGAAGTCGTAGTAGTCGTCGGGGTCCACGGCCGCGATGGGTCGCGCGTCCCACACGGCATCGAGGTGTTCGATGGCCGCGGTCGCGGAATCCGCCGCGTCGTTCCACCCCTCGAAGGCGGCGATGGCGATGGGCGAGCGGAGCACCGGCAGGCCGTCGAATTCGGTCACCCGGTCAGACTACGTCGCCCGGGTGGGCTGGAAGTCACGCAGGTCCGTGAGGGCGGAAACAATTCCGCTCCACTAACCTGAACGGGTGACTGAATCTCTACTCTCAGCTCTGGGTTCCCGGGTGCTCGTCTGTGACGGGGCCATGGGCACCATGCTGCAGGAATACGACCTCCCGTTGGAAGACTTCCAGGGTCATGAGGGCTGTAACGAGATCCTGAACGTCACCCGTCCGGAGGTGGTCCGGGAGATCCACGACGCGTATTTCGCCGCGGGCGCCGACTGCGTCGAGACAAATACCTTCGGTGCGAACTACGGCAATCTCGGCGAATACGGCATTGTCGACCGGTCCTACGAGCTGGCCGAGTCCGGGGCCCGGATCGCGCGCGAGTCCGCCGACCGTTTCTCGACCCCCGAGTGGCCGCGCTACGTGCTCGGCTCGGTGGGTCCCGGTACGAAGCTGCCGACCCTCGGCCACGCCCCGTACGCCCTGCTGCGCGACTACTACCAGCAGTGTTGCGAGGGGCTGGTCCGCGGCGGCGTCGACGGCATCCTCGTGGAGACCTGCCAGGACCTGCTGCAGACCAAGGCGGCGATCGTCGGCGCGAAGCGGGCCATGGCCGCCACCGGCCAGCGGGTCGCGTTGATCTGTCACGTGACGGTGGAGACCACCGGCACGATGCTGCTCGGCTCGGAGATCGGCGCGGCGCTGACCGCCCTGGAGCCGCTCGGGATCGACTACATCGGGCTGAACTGCGCGACCGGCCCGGCCGAGATGAGCGAGCACCTGCGCTACCTGTCCCAGCACGCCACGGTCGGCCTGTCGGTGATGCCGAACGCCGGCCTGCCGGAGCTGGGCCCGCGCGGCGCGGTCTACCCCCTCGGGCCGGCCGAGCTGGCCGACGCCCTGAAGCGTTTCGTCCTCGAGTACGGCGTGAGCCTGGTCGGCGGGTGCTGCGGCACGACCCCCGAGCACATCCGGCAGACCGCCGACGCGGTGCGCGGGCTCACCCCGGCCGTCCGGAACCCGGTGACCGACGCCGGCGTGTCGTCGCTGTACCACCACGTGCCGTTCGTGCAGGACGCCGGCGTGCTGATGGTCGGCGAGCGGACCAACGCGAACGGCTCGAAGGCCTTCCGCGAGGCGATGCTGGCCGGCGACTGGCAGAAGTGCGTGGAGACGGCCCGGGAGCAGATCCGGTCCGGTTCGCACATGCTCGACCTCAACGTCGACTACGTCGGCCGGGACGGGGCCGGGGACATGGGCGAGCTGGCGGGCCGGTTCGCCACCGCGTCCACCCTGCCGATCATGCTCGACTCCACCGAGCCCAACGTCGTGGAGGCCGGGCTGGAACGGCTCGGCGGCCGGTGCATCGTCAACTCGGTGAACTACGAGGACGGCGAGGGGCCGGAGTCGAGGTACACCCGGATGATGCACCTGGTGAAGGAGCACGGCGCGGCCGTCGTGGCGCTGACCATCGACGAGGAGGGCCAGGCCCGTACCGCCGAGTGGAAGGTCCGAGTTGCATCCCGCCTGATCGAGGACCTGACCGGCAAGTGGGGAATGCGTATATCGGATATCATGGTCGACTGCCTGGTGTTCCCGGTGTCCACCGGTCAGGAGGAGACCCGGCGCGACGCGATCGAGACGATCGAGGCGATCCGGCGGATCACGGCGATGTACCCGGGGATCAACTTCACCCTGGGCCTGTCCAACGTGTCCTTCGGCCTGAACCCGGCGGCCCGCCAGGTGCTGAACTCGGTGTTCCTGCACGAGTGCGTCGAGGCCGGCCTGACCAGCGCCATCGTGCACGCCAGCAAGATCCTGCCGATGTCGAAGATCCCGGACGAGCAGCGCTCGGTGGCCCTCGACCTGGTGTACGACAAGCGGACCTACCACGCCGACGGCAGCGTCGACTACGATCCGCTGTCCAAGCTGCTGGACCTGTTCGACGGGGTCGACGCGGCCTCCGCCCGGGCCTCGCGCGCCGAGGAGCTGGCGGCGCTCCCGCTGGACGAGCGGCTCCAGCGCCGGATCATCGACGGGGAGCGCAACGGCCTGGAGGTCGACCTGGACGCGGCCCTGGTCGACCGCACCGCCATCGCGATCATCAACGACACGCTGCTGGAGGGCATGAAGACGGTCGGCGACCTGTTCGGCTCCGGCCAGATGCAGCTGCCGTTCGTGCTCCAGTCCGCGGAGGTCATGAAGACCGCCGTGGCCTACCTCGAACCGCACATGGACAAGGCCGACACCACCGACAAGGGCACGATCGTGCTGGCCACCGTCAAGGGCGACGTGCACGACATCGGCAAGAACCTGGTCGACATCATCCTGTCGAACAACGGGTACACGGTCGTCAACATCGGCATCAAGCAGCCGATCAACGCGATCCTCGACGCCGCCGCCGAGCACGACGCGGACTGCATCGGCATGTCGGGCCTGTTGGTCAAGTCCACCGTGATCATGAAGGACAACCTGGCGGAGATGCTGCAGCGCGGCATGGCGTCGCGGTGGCCGGTGATGCTCGGCGGGGCGGCGCTGACCCGGTCGTTCGTCGAGGACGACCTGCGCGACATGTACGACGGCGGCGAGGTCTACTACGCCCGCGACGCCTTCGAGGGCCTGTCCCTGATGGACCGGGTGATGACCGCCAAGCGGGGCGGCGCGCCGGTCCTGTCGGCCGAGCAGATCGCCAAGACGGCCGAGCGCAAGGCCCGCCGGGAACGGCACCGGGCGGTCGTCCGCGAGGCCGAGCCGTCGCTGGACGACACGACCCGCTCCGACGTCGCCGCCGACGCCCCGGTGGTCACCCCGCCGTTCTTCGGCTCCCGGGTCGTCAAGGGCATCCCGCTGGCCGACTACGCCGCGCTGCTGGACGAGCGGGCCACGTTCCTCGGCCAGTGGGGCCTGAAGGCCGCGCGCGGCGGCGAGGGTCCCTCCTACGAGGAGCTGGTGGAGACCGAGGGCCGTCCCCGGCTGCGGTACTGGCTGGACCGGCTCACCGCCGACCAGGTCCTCGAGTCGGCGGTGGTGTACGGCTACTTCCCGGCGTACTCGGAGGACAACACCCTCGTGGTGCTCGACGAGAACGGGCACAGCGAGCGGGCCCGGTTCACGTTCCCCCGGCAGCGCAGGGACCGGCGGCTGTGCCTGGCGGACTTCTACCGGCCGAAGGACTCCGGCGAGCTGGACGTGGTGGCGTTCCAGCTGGTGACGGTGGGCAACCCGGTCAGCGAGTACGCGAACAAGCTGTTCGCAGGCAACGCCTACCGCGACTACCTGGAGGTGCACGGCCTGTCGGTGCAGCTCACGGAGTCCCTGGCGGAGTACTGGCACCGGCGGATCCGGTCCGAGGTGACCCTGCCCGGGGGGCGTTCGGTGGCCGAGGCCGACCCGGGGTCGCTGGACGGGCTGTTCAACGTGGACTACCAGGGCTGCCGGTACGCGTTCGGGTATCCGGCGTGTCCGGACCTGGAGGACCGGTCGAAGATCGTGGAGCTGCTGGGGGCCGACCGGATCGGGGTGGAGTTGTCGGAGGAGTTCCAGCTGGTGCCGGAGCAGTCGACGGACGCACTGATCACGTTCCACCCGGAGGCGAACTACTTTAACGCCAAATAGGACATATTTCGAAGGGGGCGGCCGAGGTCGCCCCCTTCTTCGTGCCCAGGCAACCGAAAACCGGCGGGTTCCGTTCCACTGGTAGGAGCCGACGGAGGGACCTGGATGAGGCGTTCGGAGGAGGCGGCGTACCGAGAGTACGTCGTGGCCAGGATGGACACGCTGCGCCGCGTGGCGTATCTGCTGTGCCGTGACTGGCATACCGCTGACGACCTGGTGTCGATCACGCTGCTGAAGCTGTACCGGCACTGGCGGCGGGCCGAGCGCGTGGAAGGGCTGGACGGGTATGTCCGGCGGATCATGCTCAACGCCTGGATCGACGAGCAGCGCAGGCCGTGGCGTCGCGAGGAGGCCGTCGAGGAGTTGCCGGAGACCCCGGTGACCGACGCGCAGCCGAGTGGCGACGTCACCCTGCTGGAACTGCTCGGGGACCAGCCGCCGAGGAGAAGGGCCGTCCTCGTGCTCCGGTTCTACTGCGGGATGTCGGTCTCGCAGACCGCTGAGCTGCTGGGCTGTTCGGAGGGCACGGTGAAGAGCCAGACCTCGAGGGGGCTCGACGCACTGCGTCCACTGGTCAGCCGGCTCGAAAACCACTGAGGAGCATTGTCGTGTACCAGGAACAGTTCGACGAGGCCATCGGCACCCCGCCGCCGGCAGCGGTGGACCTCGAGGCGCTGATCGTCCGGGGCCGGCGCGGCCAGAGGCTGCGCACGTGGGGGGCGGCCGGCGGGCTCGCCGTCGCCGTCCTCGCGGGGACGGTCGGGGTCGGGGTGTGGGCCGACGGCCGCCCGGCGCCGGCCCGGCCGGGGGTGTTCGCGGCCCAGCCGACGCCAACCTCCGCGGCGAGCCCGACACCGAGGCCGGCCTGGAGCCCCAAGGAGCCCGTGATGTCCCGGGGTCCCGGCGACACGTATCCGACCCAGCCGCCGCCGACCGGCACGCCGATGAACCAGGCGCAGGCGGACCAGTTGACCGTCATCCTGAAGGCGGCGGTAGCCCAGGCGGCACCGGGCATGCAGATCACCGGCACGTCGATGAAGGGCCCGAACTACGGCTCGCTCGCGTTCATGACCGGCGGCACGAAGGACGCGTCGGCGTCCGGTGACCTGACGGACGCGGCCGGGCCGGGCGGGGTGCTGGTGGTCCTCGAACGGGGCGATGACGCCCCGACCCGGTGCTCGGAGGTGGGCGGATACGGCGACTACCGGTACCGGAAGGGGTGCGTCGAGTCCACCGGGCCGAACGGGGAGAGCGTGCTGGCCATGACGTACGACGACCCCGCCGGCGACGGCCTGCACTGGGCCAACAACGGCAAGGAGTACGAGGTGCTCGTGGTCCGCCCCGGCGGCGGCGTGGTCACCGCGTGGGCGATCAACGTCAGCTGGGACCGGTTGAAGGACCACCAGGGGGCGAAGACCGAGTTCGACGCGACCCGGGCGACGCCGCCGCTGACGATGGAGCAGTTGAAGGCGATCGCGCTGGCCCCGGGCCTGACGATGCCGTAGTGCACGGAGGGCGCCCCCGGTCCGGGGGCGCCCGACACTAGACGGCCACGGTGTCGGGGATCCGCAGCGGGCGCAGGATGGCGTGTGCGGCGGCCCGGTGGTCGCCGCCGTCCAGTTCGGACAGGATGAGGTGCGCGCGGGCCGCCCCCAGCGGGTGCCCGACCTCCTCGGCGATCTCCAGCGCCGAGGTCGCGTGGGCGAGGGCGGCGACGCGGTCCCCGAGGGCCAGGTGCGCGCAGGCGAGGGTCGTGTGCGCGCCGGCGATCAGGAACCGGTACCCCTCGGGTTCGGTGAGTTCCAGGGCCCGTCGGCCGTGCTCGACCGCGCGCCCGCCCTGCCCGAGGGCGGTGTGCACGGCGGCGAGGCCCAGGTGCGCGCCGGCCTGGCCGAGCCGGCTCGACACGTCCGTCGCGCTGTCCATCGCCGCGGCGTAGTGCTCGAGCGCCAGGTCGTGGTCGCCCAGGTGGTGGTGGACGGCGCCCAGGGCGGCGAGCACCGAGGACACCTGGTGCCGCAGCGCCCCCCGGCGCACCAGCGCAAGTGCCTTCTCCGCGTCGCGGAGTGCCGCGGCCCACTCGCCCCGGTCGGCGCTGATCTGGCTGAGGAACGTCAGCGCCGTCACCTCCAGTGAGGCGTAGCCGAGCTTCTCCGCCAGGGCCAGGCCGTCGGTGAACAGGTCGCCGGCCTCGTCGTAGCGGCCCCTGCGGTAGGTGGTGATGCCGAGCACGATCGTGCAGGCCGCCAGGGCGCCGGGCCCGTCGCCGGGGCGGTCGGGGACCGCGCCGGCCCGGAGCAGGTCGGCGGCCTCGTCGAGCCGCCCCAGGTGGTTGAACAGCGAACCGACGTTGGCGAGCAGGTCACCGGTGAGCCGGGCAGGGTCCTCCAGGGCCAGCACCTCCCGGTAGTGGTCGGCTCCCCGGCCCAGCTGGCCCGCCTCGACGGACGTCGCCCCGCAGCTCGACAGGGCGGCGATCTGCCCGTCCCGCCAGCCGCACCGGGCGCTGAGCCGCGCGGCCCGGGCGAAGTGGCCGTGGGCGGTGGTCGGGTCGGAGGCCGCGGCGAGGGCCACGCCGAGGGCGAACTGGGCTGCGGCCCGGGCCAGGGTGTCGCCGGAGCGGTCGGCGGCGGTGACGGCCGTGGTGGCCACGGAGACCCAGTCGGCGGCGGACTTGCGCAGCCAGATGTAGCCGCGCAGCGCGTCGGTGATCCGCCAGACCGCCCGGTCGGGGCCGCGCCGGGTCGCCGCGATCAGGTTGGGGAGTTCCGCGTCCAGCGCGGCCAGGGCGGCGGCGTTGTCCGGGAACGGGTTGTCGGCCTCCCCGGCGGGGTGCGGCACCGGGAGGCGGCGCGCCTGCGGGTAGAGGCGGTTGCCGGCGTGGTCGGCGATCCGCACGTACCAGTCGTGGAGGTGTTCGGTCGCCGTGTCGCGTGCCGCGGCGGGCTCCTCAGCGTGCGCGCGTTCGGCGGCGAAGATCCGGACCAGATCATGCAACGTGTACCGGCCGTCCGCCAGCTCGTCGACCAGGTGCGCCGCGACGAGCCGGTCGAGGAGCCGGGCGGCGTCCGCGGCGGCGAGGCCGGCGAGAGCCGCGACGGCCGCGACGGTGAAGTCAGGCCCCGGGACGAGCCCGAGCAGCCGGAACAGCCGCGCCGCCCCCGGTTCCAGTGCCGTGTACGACCAGCTGAACACGGCCCGGATGGACGCGCGGTCCTCGCCGGGGATCTCGAGCCCGGTCAGCCGGTCGCCGTGCCGCAGCGACGCGTTGTGGGCGGCGAGCGCCCGGTCGGGCTGGTCGGCGAGGTGCGCCGCGGCGATCCGGACCGCCAGCGGCAGGTGCCCGCACAGCGCGACCAGTTCGGCGGCGGGTCCCGGCTCGGCGGCCACCCGGTGTGCGCCGATGATCCGGCCGAGCAGCGCCAGACCCTCCGCCGGGGACAGCACGTCCAGCGCGAGCCGCCGGGCGCCGTCGAGGGCGGTCAGGCTGGTGAGCCGGTCCCGGCTCGTGACCAGGGCGAGACTGCCCGCGCCGCCGGGCAGCAGCGGGCGCACCTGGTCGGCGTGGTGGGCGTTGTCCAGCAGTACGAGCACCCGGGCGTCGGCGAGCAGGCTCCGGTACAGCGCGGACGCCTCCTCCAGCCCGGCCGGGATCTGGTCGGGGGCCGTGCCGAGGGCGCGCAGGAACCGGGCCAGGACGTCCACGGGCCGCACGGCCGGGACGGTCGAGTAGCCGTGCAGGTTGACGTACAGCTGCCCGTCGGGGAACAGGTCACGGACCCGGTGGGCCCAGTGCACGGCGAGCGCGGTCTTGCCCACGCCGCCCCGGCCGTCGATCGCGGAGATCACCACCGGGTCGCCGGCGCCGTGCTCCGGGAGCAGCAGGTCCAGGGCGCGGAGTTCGTCGGCCCGGCCGGTGAAGTCGCTGCCGGTGGCCGGGAGCTGGGCGGGGACGGGGCGCGCGGGGCCCGTGCGGTCGAGGGTCGGGTCCGCGGCCAGCATCCGGTCGTGGAGGGCGACGAGTTCGGGGCGCGGGTCCAGCCCGGTCTCCTCGATCAACCGCCGCCGGGCCCCGGCGAAGGCTGACAGGGCCGCCTGGCGCTGGCCCGCGCGGTACAACGCGAGCATCCGCAGCTCGATCAGCCTCTCCCGCAACGGATGCGCGTCGAGCAGCCGGGACAGCTCGTCGACCATCTCGGCGTGCCGGCCCCGTTCCAGCTCGAGTTCCGCCAGCCGCTCGAACGCCGCCAGCCGCAGCTCGTCCCACCGGACCCGGGCGGCGTCGACGTAGCCGGCCCGCACGTCGGCCAGCGCCGGCCCCCGCCACAGGGCCAGGGCCTCCCGTAGCTGGTCGGGTCCGGTGGCGTCCGACGCCCGGTCGGCGAACAGCGCGGCGTCGATCTGGTGCTGGCGGGGGATCACGTACCCGGCGGACCGGGTCCGCACGACGTCCGTGGCGCCGGCGGCGGACAGCCGCTTGCGGATCGCGGAGATCGACACCTGGATCTGACCCCGGCACGTCTCCGGCGGATCATTGCCCCAGATCGCGTCGATCAGCCGGTCGGTGGAGACGACCTCACCGGCGTGCAGCACCAGATAGGACAGCACGGCCCGGTGGCGCGGCGCCATCGTGGGCAGGACCTGCCCCGCGACGGACACCTCGACAGGTCCCAGGATTCCGAACCGCACGTCCATCCGCACTGCCCCCTCGCGCCCCCGGTACGTGCCACGCAGCGTAGTCGAGCGGGTCGTGGCCGGCACGCGGACCCGGCAGCCCGCCGGCCGGACTTTCGCGCGTTTCCGACAGTCCATGCCGCCGGTCACGGGGTCGTCACGGGGCCCATGATCGCGGAGGGTGACTGTTCCCCTCTGGGAAAGTATCCGTCGCCGCAGTATCGTACATAGACGGGCATGACTCAGGATCTGTCCGCCGGGCCTATCGGGAGAGGGCCCGTTCTCTGACCCCTACGCCCTTGGGTCGCGCGTCGTGGGCGGTGCGACCCGCGCACAGTCCTGGGCTGCCCTGTCTTCTAGTAGGAGGCCAGCGGATGCGTGACACCACCGGCGACGAGGTCGTCCTGGCTGACCAGGACGAGGTCCTGATAGACGTGACGAAGCTGCCCCTGACCGAGCTGCTGGCCGTCGGGGACACAGTGCTGGCAGGCGCGTTGCGTCGGGTGCTCCGGGAGTTGGACAGTCCGATGGACGTCAGCGCTGGCTTCTCGAGCTATCAGCGATGAGCGGGCCGGCGGCTGACACCGGTGACCGTGCGCCGCCACCGGGCTGGCGGCCCACCCCGTTCGGTGAGTTTGTGCTGAAGGTGCACCAGCACTGCAATCTGGCCTGTGACTACTGCTATGTGTACACGATGGCAGACCAGTCCTGGCGGGACCGCCCGGCGATGATGTCGACGCCGGTGTGGACCGCGGCCGTCCGGCGGGTGGCCGAACACGTCACCACCCACCGGTTGCCCGCGGCGACGGTCGTCCTGCACGGCGGCGAGCCCCTGCTGGCGGGCACCGCCCATCTCACGGGGCTCGCCGCGGCCCTACGCCGGGCGGTGCCGCCCGACACCCGGCTCGGGATCTCCGTGCAGACCAACGGCGTCCTGCTCACGGAGCCGGCTCTGTGCGCCCTGACCGACGCCGGGATCCGGGTCGGGGTGAGCCTGGACGGGCCGGACCCCGACAACGACCGCCGTCGCCGGCACGTCGACGGCAGGGGCAGCTCCGCGGAGGTGCGCCGGGCCCTGGACCTGCTCGCGTCGTCCCGCTACCGGCCGTGGTTCACCGGCGTGCTGTGCACGATCGACCTGGACGCAGACCCGGTCGCCTGCTACGAGGCGCTGCTGGAGTCCGCCCCGCCCGCCGTCGACTTCCTGCTGCCCCACGCGAACTGGACCTCCCCGCCACCGGCCGGCGCGCCCTACGGGGAATGGCTGGTCCGGGTGTTCGACCGGTGGTATGACGCGCCGGTCAAGGAGGCCGGGGTGCGTTTCTTCGAAGAGATCATCCATCTGGTACTGGGCATGGACAGCCGCTCCGAACAGGTCGGCCTCAGCCCCGCGAACATGGTCGTGATCGAGACCGACGGCGCGATCGAGCAGGTCGACTCCCTCAAGTCCGCCTACCCGGGAGCCGCCGCCACCGGCCTGTCGGTCCTGACCGACCCGCTGGACGCGGCACTCCGCCACCCCGGGGTGATCGCCCGCCAGATCGGGCTGGCCGCGCTGTGCCAGGAGTGCCTGGCCTGCCCGATCCACCTGATCTGCGGCGCCGGCCACTACGCACACCGCTATCGGCCGGGCACCGGCTTCCACAACCCGTCGGTGTACTGCGCGGACCTCCTGCGCCTCATCGGTCACGTCCACCACAGACTCGGGACGGACCTGGCCCGTCGGGACGTCGGGTGATCGCCCGGCACCGGATCTCGCCCGAGGCGCTGGCGGCCCTGCCGTCGGGCGGCAACCCCGGCAACGTCATCGGCACCCTCCGGGACGTCGCCCACAGCGACAACCGGCTCCTGTTCCGCTTCCTCGCCACCTCCGAACAGGGGGTGTCGCCGACGGCGGTCGAGCTCCTGGTCGAGGCCGACCGGGTCGAGCCGGACGTCGTGGGACACCTGCTCGCCCAGCCCTGGACCGGGGCGTGGCTGACCGGGTGCGCCCGGCACCTGCGGGAGAAGACGCCGATGTCCGCCGAAGTGCACGCGGACCTGGCCCACCTCGGAGCACTGGCCGCCGTCGCCGCGACCCGCGCCGGTCTCGATGCCGACGTGGAGACCAGCGTGCGCGGCGGACTCGTGGCGTTCCCGGACCTCGGGGCGGCGGCCGTCAACGCGCCGGAGTTCAGCCCGGCCCGGATCACGGTGCGCGGCGAGGCGGTCACCGTGACCACGGTCGACGACAAGCTGACCCTGCCCCGGGACCTGGACGAGGAGACCGGGCGGTGGTATCCGCTGCGCCGGCTGCGCGCGGACTGCGACGGCCGGCGGCTGACCGTGGTCCTCGACGACCTGGACCCGTTCCGGTCCTGTCACGGCCATGCGGTGTCGGGCCGGATCAGGCCGGCGGAGTTCGCCCGGTGGCAGGCGATGTTCCAGGAGGCCTGGCAACTTCTCGTCCGGCACGTGCCGTGGCGCGCCGACGAGGTGGCCGCGGGAGTGTCGTCGATCGTGTCGCTGACCCGGTACGCGGACGGACCGATGCTCAGCGCCACCAGCCGCGACGCGTTCGGAGGACTCGGGGTCACCCACCCCGACGACGCGGTTGCTCTCGCCTCGGCCCTCGTCCATGAGTTGCAACACTCGAAGCTCTACAGCCTGCTCCGGATTGTTCCGCTGTACGAGACGGCAGGTTCCGAGCTCTACTTCTCCCCGTGGCGCCGCGACCCGCGACCCCTCAAGGGGCTGTTCCAGGGGGCGTTCGCGTTCCTCGGCGTCGCCGACGTGTTGGGCCAGCTCCGGTCGAAACCTGGTGTGGGCGATGCGGTGATCCAGGAGTTCGCCGATGTCGGAGAACAACTCGCCGACGCGATGGACACCCTGGACGGCTGCGGGCTGCTGACGGCGGTGGGTGCTGAGCTCGTGGCCCGGATGCGCTCCGCACTCGGCAGGCTCGTCGATCCGCCCCTGCCGGCGGACGTCGTCCGGCGGGCGCGGGAGGCGTTGCGTGCCAACCGGGACCGCTGGCGGCGCGTGAATCCAGAGGTGCCGCCGTGGCTCCGGTGAGTGGCTCAGATCGAGGGTGCCTCGATGTCGCACTCGACCCGTTGCTCCTGCCGCGCCTGCACCGTGTCCGGGTGATCCGGGCCAAGCAGCTCAGCCAGTTTCGCCACGGCGTCGGAGTGCAGCCGCTCACCGGCCGCAGTGTCGCCGGTCGCCTGCATGTCCAGAGCGGCGTTGACCTGACACGCCAACGTGTACGGGTGCACGCGTCCGCGTACCCGGATGGAGGCTTCCAAGGTGGTCGTGCTGAGTTCCCGCGCGGCGTCCAGCTTGTGATCGTTCGCCAGGTTGTTCGCGACACTGTTGGCGGCGCACAGCGTGAACGGGTTATCCGAACCCAGCGCTTCGAGCATCACGTCGTAGGTCATGGCGTCCCGTTGCCGTACCGCCCGGCGGTCGCCGGTGGCCCGGAGGATGATCCCCAGGTTGACGGCCGCCATCAGGGTCAAAGGGTGCCGGGGATGGAATGTCCTCGCGTAGGCGTCCACCGCCTCCCTGGCCATAGTGAGTGCCCGCCCGAACTGGGACACCGACCGAAGGACATTCGCGTAGCTCATGGTCGCTGCCAGTGTGTTCTGGTTGTCGGGGCCGAAGTGCGCATGATAGGCATGATGGAGTTCCCGAGCCTTGCTGGCCGCCTCGTCGTACCGCCCCGTCTTACGGAGGCAGATCACTACCGTGCGGTTCGCGATGAGGACGTGATTGTGGTTCGGCCCCAGCGCGGCGCGGTGCTTGGGTAGCGCTTCGCTCTGAAGCTTCAGCGCCTCTTCGTACTGACCCAGGCGGTAGAGGTCACGAGCCAACTTGCTCACGGACCACAAGGTACTGGAGTCGTTGCGCCCCATGGTTTCCTGTTTGAGACGAACCACCTCGACATCCATCTCATGTGCGCCCTTGAAGTCGCCGAGTGCGTGCTTGGCGGCCGAGACATTGGTCTTCGCACTGAGGACGTATTCGTTGTTCTCGTCCCGGTAGACCCGGCGCGCCCGTCTGAGGTTCTCCTCATCACGCTCTAGCGCCGTGTGGAAATCGCCCTCGATGCGGAGGATGGCACCCACGCCCAGGCCGACACTGACAGTGTGCTCATGGTCCTCGCCGTATTCGGGGCTGCGCCGGAGGCGGTCGAAGGTGTCCTCGAGGATCTGGCCGGCCCGTTCGTGGAAGCCGAGTTCGCGTAGCGCGTTGGCCAGGTGGCGGTTGGCCAGGAGGGTCTGGATGTGGTCGTTGCCGAGGCCGCCTTCGGATTCCGGGGCCGACCAGCGTTGGGTCGCGCGTTCGGCGAGTTCCCGGCTGGCCCGGTAGTCGCCGGTGATGTAGAGGTAGCGCATCTGGTCGAGGACGACCTGTCGTGCGTCCTTCCAGGGCGCACCGATGAGGTCGGCCGGTTGGATGTTCGGCCCGATCTCCGCGTGTGCTTCCCAGGTCCGGTTCTTCTCGGGGTATCCGGGGTTGGCGGCGGCGAGGATGCGGCGGACGTTGGCCAGGGCCGCTTCTTGTCGGTCGCCCCGAAGCTCGGTGCGAAGGACCATTTGCACGAGGCGGTGGACCTGAAGTCTCTGGCGGTTCGGGTCGACACGCGCGAGGCTGTGGTGGCCGAGTTCGCGGATGGCCCGACCCATCTCGATCTCGTCGTTGAGGGCGGAGGCGAGCGGCTCGGTCACGTGCGCGCCACGTCCCGCACGCAACGAGTCGGCCGAAATCGGATCCGGACTCAGATAGGCGAACAGCTCCAGCAACTGACCGGCTGCGGGCACGCTGCCAGCCCGCAACTTCTCCAGCGCCACGCTGAGGATCGCCGACATCGTGGTGGGGTAGTCCGAGGACTTCTCGCGCATCAGCTCGTCGAGGCGAGCCTCCAGGAGTTCGACGTACCGACCGACAGGCATTCCGGTGTTGCGCAGCCAGCCGGCGGCCTGGGCCAGAGCCAGGGGAAGGTCGCCGAGGCGTTCGGCGAGCAGGTCGGCCTCGTCCTGGGTGATGCCGGTGCTGCGCTTGCCGACGAGTTCGATGCTTTCGGTACGGTCGAAGACCGTGACCTCGATGCCCTTGTAGACGTCGGCCCACTCCCGGTTGCGGGAGGTGATGATGACATGCCCACCGGCGGACGGCAGCAGTTCGCGGATGTCGGCGTGTTCGTCGGCGTTGTCATAGACCAGCAGCCAACGGCGGGGCGAGGTGGCCAGGGCGTCGAGCACGGCCTTGGCTGTGAGATGCATGTCCTCGTTGGGCTGCAGGGCCAACCGTTCGCCCAGCATCGCCAATGAGGCTCGAATCATCGAGGACTGTTCAGCGGAGATCCACCACACCAGGTCGTAGGACTCGGCATGTTGGTACACGTACTCCGTGGCGATCTGCGTCTTTCCCACTCCACCCATGCCGAAAAGGGCCTGGGGAACCACGGCGGCCTTCGAGTAGGTGACGAGTTGTTGGCGCAGCTCGGCGATCATGGTGTCGCGCCCGGTGAAGTCGAGATTGCGCGACGGCACCCCGCCCCGGATCGGATCCGGGCTCTCGACGGTCTGGGTGGACGTGATCACGGTCGTGCGGTTCACTTCGTCCCCCAGCGGCGGAGCTGCACTCTCAACTTCTACGTTGATAGTGTTATCAAGAATTGTCCCAAAATACTGTGACTCGCTCAAAATCATGCCCGGTGGGGGTTCCCCAAAATGAAGGCTGAGGGTTGCGCACAGGCGTTTGAGGGCCACGGACTCCAGGCCGCCGGCCAACGCGGTCTGCACGATCCACCGGTGAAGATCATCGGCAAGGTGTGAGTTGTTCGCGCCGTGGGCGAGTCGGTCGATCCAGGCCAGCAGCGGCGACAATCCGCCTCGGGAGGCGACCGAGGCCTCTGCCCGTTTGATGACGGTCACCGTGTCGTGCCAGTCGACGGGCTTTCCCGTGGGTGGGGTTCCGATCCGGTCGTGGAACGTGTCGCGCAGCAGCGTCAACTCGACCGCGGCGATCAGGGGAGCCAGCGCGTGCCGTTCGTCCGGAGTCAGGACCAGCGGGTCCAATTCCTCGATCAACGCGTCGATCTCGGCGACGGCGGAGTGTTCCGGGTTGAGTTCCTTGACGATCGCGAGCAGGGCGTCGAGGGTCTCGCGATCCTCGCAACACGCCTCGAGCAGGAATCGGATGGCCCACCGCGGGGAGGCGTGCGACCTGATGGTCAGAGGGCGTTCGAGACTCGACTGGAGATAGTCGATGTGGAACTGTCGTACCTCTGAATCGTGAAGGTCCTTGATTTTGAAGAGGGTTTCGGCCAGCCTTTTCTTCAACTCGTTGGAGATCTTCACGCCAGCAACCGGTCCACGAGCACACCCAGGGTATAACGCTGGGCGGGGGGCAACCGCTCAGGATTGACTGGTAACCGACACTTCGCGAATCGGGGCGTGATCACCTGTGGGCACCACCCATCCCGGAAAAGGTTGTGCGGCGAGGCTCCACGGTATCGCAACCCGTCGATGGCCGGGACCCCTTCCCAGATACTGATCCGTTGGCACGAAAGGGGAACTGTCCGACCCGGAGCGGGGCGGACAGTGTTCCCGACGCTATAGATACCACAATGGAGTATCGGGTTACTCTCCCGGTTGCGCCCGGTCCGGCCAGAGGCTCTCGATGAGGCGGACCGCCTGGGCGGACGCCACCGACTCCTCCGGCACGATCATGCGCAGGGCCTGCAGGAGTCCGGCTCTGCCCGCGCGGTGCTGCGCGCAACTGCGGACGATCGCCGTCGTGTGGATCAGTGCCCGTGGGCTGTGCGCGACGGCGAGGGCGATCCCCCGGGGCAGGCACGCCACGAACGCCCGCCGGTCGCCCTCGTCGCGCAACTGTTCGATGTCCAGCAGCGCGTCGACGATCAGCCTCAGACTCTCGTGCGACAGTTCGGCGGTCATCGCCGGGGCGGGGGCAGCAGGCCCCGGGAAAGGGTGGCACGCGCCCAGCAGGGACCGGACGTAGGCGGCGGCGGCCAGTGCGGCGTACGGGTGCCACAGGTCGTTTTTGGCCCCGTCGCAGTAGTCGGCGATGCCGCGTACGGCGTACCACTGGGCGGAGCGGAGTGCCGCGCCGACGGCGATGCCCGAGGATTCCATTTCCACGGCGCGGATGCCGTGCCGGGCGGCGAGCGCGTCGCGGCGGACGGCGTCGCGCAGGAGTCGGTCGGCGCTGCCGATGGCGGCCCGGTGCACTCGGGGCAGGCCGGGGGTGCGGCCGTCGTCGGGGTGGTGCACCACCTGGCCGGCGCGGCGCAGGACGTCGGTGTCGGCGGGTGGGCGGGCGAAGCGGGCCGGGAGGGTGTCGCCGGACAGCCACGACTCCCAGGGTCGGTCGCCGCCGAGTTCGCCCGTCTGCAGTTCGCGGTCGGCGCGCAGCAGGTCGGTGGACAGGCCGCTGACCGCCCGGCGGAGGTGGTCGGCGCCGTCGACGGTGCGGACGTGGTCGAAGTCCACGACGCCGCCGGTGGCGGAGATGACGTCGCCGAGGCGGACGTGCCGGTCGGGGGCGGCGGGGGCCGGGACGCCGCCGGCGATGCCGGCCATGACCACGCACCGCACGCTGGGGAAGCTGCGCAGCAGGTCCGCGCAGATCGCCGCTGCGTTGCGGGTGCCGTCCTCGGGGAGCACGGTGACGACCACCCGGTGCGGCCGGCCCGGATCCGAACTCGACAGCCAACCGGACTGGTAGTGGTTGCGGTCGTCGTCGACCGTGCGGGTCCGCAGGTCCTCGACCACGAGACGCATCGCGGCGTACTCGACGGGCAGTGCAGTGACGATGCCGACGCTCACCGGGGCCATGGGCCATTCTCCCACCACTGTGGAGTGTGTGTTCATGTCCGATCCCCGACCTGGCGGACCTCCGAGTAGCCCACGATCTGGGCGACCAGCGCCGCGACGCCGGCGAGTTCGACGGCGGCCAGGGCGTCGAGGAGTGCCGTGCCGCCGTCGGAGAGCGTGTAGCCGAGCGGGGCCAGGAGGGCCGGCAGGCAGAACACGAGCAGGTTCGCCGCGAGCTGGCCCACCTTTCGGGACCGGGCCCCGCGGCCGGTCCGGTGCACGGTCTCCCAGGTGAGCACCTCGCCGTCGACGATCCGGGTCAGCTGGGGCGCGATCACCGAGGTGATGTGGGCGCGGATCGCCGACACCTTCTGGTCGTTGGCGACGAAGTTGAGGCCCAGGACCAGGGCCAGGGGCGGCCACAGGAGCAGGAGGGCCGGCGAGTGGGCCTCCAGCGCGGCGCCGCCGACCGCGACCATCGCGGCGACCGACGCGCACACCAGGTTGTCGCGGGTGGCGATCCGCAGGCGCTGTTCCTGCTTCAGGTGCTCGTACTCGCAGATCAGCAGGGGGGCGTTCGTGGGCATGGGGTCGGACTCCTCTCAGGGCTGGCGCGGGCGGTCCAACTGCCGCCGGTGCAGTGCGGTGACGGCGGCCAGCGCCCAGTCGACGACCGCGACCCGGTGCGCGGAGCCGAGGTCGGCCAGGGCGCGGTAGTGGCCCAGGGCGATGTCGTCGGTGACGAGGAGGTCCACCTCGACCAGGAGCCGCACCGCCGCCAGCGGCCGGCCGTTGACGATCCGCAGCCCGGCGTCGGACACCTGGCACGCCGCCACCCGCAGCGCCTCCGCCAGGGCCCGCAGGTCGGCGGGCGGCAGGCCGGTGGAACCGGACGTCGGCAGGGAACGGGCGGCGATCAGGAGGCGGTGCAGGGCGCGCAGCCGGCGGCGGGCGTCGCGGTACATCTCGGCGGCCAGCGTGCTCATCGGGTGACAGCCGGCCTCCGCGAGCATGGGCGGGGACCGCAGGCTCGTACCTCCGAGGCCGTGTTCCGGGGGTGTGGCGGCGGCGAGGACGGTGGCGGCGGTGACCACATCGGCGCGGTCGCGGGTGTGGGCGAGCAGGGCGGTGCGCGGCTCCTCGACGTCGAGCAGTCGCCGCATGTCGTTGGCGACCATGGCGCGGGCGGCGACGGCGTCCCCGGACTGGCCGGTGAGACGGACGATGGACCGGCGCACCCCGGACGCCGCCCGGTCGATCCGGACCACGGCGTCGACGACGTCGCGCGCGCCGGCCCGCAGCGCGGAGCACGCCGACGGCCGCGTCGACGCGAGAACCGTCCGCACGCTGGCCAGCAGGGCCTTGCGGGCCCGGCGGCGACGGCGCAGCACGCCGCCGAGGATCAGCGCCAGCGCCAGGGTCACGGTTGCGGGCACCCACCATCCCATCGCCCTCGCCTCCCACCTTTCGTCAGATTGACATGAATGATTGCGTCAGCCTGACGATAAAGGATGGCCGAGTTCTCGTCAAGGAGACGATTAGTCGGCTAACATGTGGGCATGAGTAGACGACCGCCGGCCACTGTGGCCGTCACCGTGGATCTGGTCGTACTGACCATCCGGGACGGGGGACTGCGCGTCCTGCTGATCGAACGGGGAAACGAGCCCTTCCGGGGCGAGCCGGCGCTGCCCGGCGGCTTCCTGCGGCCCGAAGAGGACCTCGACGCCGCCGCCGCGCGCGAACTCGAGGAGGAGACCGGGCTGCGGGGGCTGCACCTGGAGCAGATCGGCGCGTACGGCGCCCCGGACCGCGACCCCCGCCAGCGGATCGTCACGGTCGCGTACCTGGCGATCATGCCCGACCTGCCCGAGCCGCTGGCCGGCAGCGACGCCAGCGGGGCGGCCTGGACGCCGGCCGCCGAGGCCCTCGACGGGCGAATCCGGCTCGCCTTCGACCACGCCGACATCCTGGCCGACGCGGTCGAGCTCGCCCGGACGAAACTGGAGCAGACCACCCTCGCCACGGTGTTCTGCCCCGCGGAGTTCACGATCGCCGAACTCCGCGGGGTCTACGAGACGGTCTGGAACACCGACCGGATCGACCCGCGCAACTTCCACCGCAAGGTCCTCGGCGCGGAGGGCTTCGTGGAGGCGACCGGTGAGCGGCGGGCGCTGGAGACCGGCCGCCCGGCGAGCCTGTACCGCCGGGCGGGGGAGGTGCGGGGGCTGTACCCGCCGATGCTGCGCCCCTGACCGCCGGCGTCGGCGTCGACGCCCCGGTGACGACCGGCCGCCCCGGGACGCACGTCACGCCCCGGGACGCCGGTCGCGGCGCGTGCCGACCGGGCTCAGCTGTCGCTGACCGCGCACGCCGCGGTGCCGCCCGGCAACCGGTGCCGGTGGGTCGCGACCAGCCGGTAGCCGGCGCCCGCCGCCCAGCTCCCGGGCGGCCCGGCCATCACTCGCCCGACCACCGGCCAACCGGACCGGCAGCGCCCGGCGAGCTGGGCGAACACCGCCGCGCCCGACAGCACCCCGCCGTCCGGCCGGAGCAGGTGGACCGCGTGCCGGACCCGGTCGGGGGTGAGCCCGTACACCGGAAGGTCGCACGACTGCCACGGCGCGAAGTCGATCTCCCCGGCCGCTTCGGGCCGCAGGCGGTCCCGGACGAACCCGATCGACCGCGCGCAGAACCCGCAGTCGCCGTCGTAGAGGACCACGGCCGGTCCCGCGGGTGACGCCGTGACCCGTCGCAGCGCCGCCACGACCGCGGCCGGCCACCGCAGGTGGTGCCCCACCGGCAGCAGCGCCAACAGCAACCCGCCCGCCATCGCCGCGTAGAAACTCACGAGTCCCATGTGCAGCGCGATGAAGCAGTGGAACACCAACCCGCAGCACAACAACGCCCGCCGAGGCCCGGGCCCCAGCAGGATCGCGACCGCCAGGGCGAACTCGAGCGCCATCGAGCCCCAGGTGAGCGCCGCGACCCCGGCCGGTGAGGAGGTCAGCACGTCCATCGCGGGGCGCAGCCAGGGCGGGGAACCGAAGGTGGGGTGGCGCGACCAGTAGTACATCGCGGTGCCGTCCGCCCACTCGCGGACGCCGAGCTTGGCCACGGACGCCTGGAGATACAGGCCCGCCATCTGGATCTGGATCAGCAACAGGCTGACCCGGGCCAGGACCTGCCCCGTTCCGGGTGCCGCCGGAGCCGGCCGGTCGTAGGACGACCAGTGCCACCGCCGCGGGTCGGTCAGGCAGATCGGGAGGAGGAGCAGGGTGAGGACCGCGCTGATCTGGTCGCCGCCGTCGATCAGGGGCACGTTGACGACGACGCTCCACGCCACGTACCAGTGCGGGACCGCCGTCCACCGGGGACGCCAGCCGCCGGCCGCCAGCACCAGGACCGCGACCGACAGCCACCGGCCGACCGCCAGGTCCGGGGCGACGCACCACAGGCCGAACTGGGCCGGACCCCCGCACACCGGCGGGATCACGCCGTCGGCCAGTGGGGACATCAGCGCCCGCGGGTCGGTGGTGACCAGGGTGCCGAGGGTGCCCAGCGCGATCAGGGTGCGGGCCAGTCCCACCCCGGACGACCACACCGGGACCGCCAGCCGGGGCCGGGCCCACCGGCCGAGCCGGCTCAGCATGTCACCCTCACCCGGGCCACCCGCGACGGCATGGTCGTGGCCAGGTCGCGCCAGGCCCAGGGCACGGCCGCCTGCGTCACCAGACCGACGTCCCCGCACACGGTGCGCAGATTCGACCCGTTGGCGACGGTCGTCGCGGCGGTCGCCTCCGACAGGCACGCGGACGGGGCCCGGTCGCAGTCCCGCCAGGCGTCGGGGGACACGCGGGCCAGCAGGAGGGCCACCTCGGTGCCCTGGGCGCGGGGCGCCCGGTCCAGGCCCATCAGGTGCTTCGGCTGGGCCAGGGGGCCCGGGCCGAGGTCGTGCCACGTGCCGTCGTCGTCGTGCCGGTACACCAGGGCGTCCTTGCCGCGGGGGCTCTTGGTGAAGAACGCCCAGCCCTGCGGCACGAGATCGCGGACGGTCGTGGTGTCCGGCCCGGGCAGGTGCAACGGGCTGGCCGGCAGCGCGGCGTGCAGCACATAGGCCACGAGCAGGACCGCGCCCGCGGCCACGGACGCCACCCGCCGCCCCGTGGCGGTGTCGGGATCCCTCGGTGCGGTGGACGCCACCGCGCCGCCGGCCGGCACGCTACTGCCCGGCCCGCAGGCCGCGGGCGATGTCCGCGACCAGCATCTCGCGCCGGAGACCGACCTGACCGGGGACGGTCGGCGTGTACACGCCGCCGAGGTCGAGGCCGCCGTAGATCGTGCCGAGCTGGGCGCCGAAGTGGGAGGTGAGGCTGAAGTCGCCCATCCGCGCCATCTGGTTGTTCGCCCAGGACTGGTTCGTGTAGCTCACGGCGGCCGACACGCCCGCGGACCCGGACCTCGCGTCGAGCACCTGGCGCGCCACGTCACCGAGGTCGGCGAGACCCTGGGCGACCTGGCGGGGGTCACCCGACCGCATCTCCCGGACGAACGTGGCCGACCAGGCCGGGTCGGCGGACACGGCCCGGTCGATCCGGACCCGGGCGTCGCGCAGCTCGGCCGTCCACGCCGTCGGGGCCCGGTGCAGGCCGGCGAGCGCCCTGGCGGCGGGGCCGTCGTTGAACAGCAGCCCGTCGGCGATCTGGGCGGCGGTCCACCGGGTGGACGGTGCTGCGGACGCGGTGCCGGCCTGCGCCGCGGCGAGCGTCAGGCCGACGGCGGCGGTCAGTCCGACCGCGACCCATGTGCGTAGCTTCCTCATGAGACCTCTTCTCCACATCGGACCCGTCCTGTGACGGGTGCCGCGCACAGCCTCGGTCGGTCCGGTGGCAGCCGGGTTGCGGTCCGGTTGTGCGCCTGGTCGGAGCACGTCACAACCGGGCTGCAACCGTGATCTGGTATCCATGGGCGACGGCGACGAGGCCGCGGAAGTCTGGGAGACACGATGACGAAACTGTTGCGCCGGCTCGGACTGGTACTGGTCATGGCGACGGGGCTGGCCGCGGCACAGCTCACCGTCCAGGCCGGACCGGCCCAGGCCCAGTGGCCGCCGCAGGTGCTGCTCAGCGGGATCTGCGAGGACGGCACCGACCCGTTGCCCACGGTCAGCAGGTGCGGCTTCGTGGTCACCTACACCCCGGTCCGGATCCAGGGCGCCTACTTCGAGGTGAGCACCCGGGCGGGCAGCGCCACCCCGCAGCAGGACTTCATCCCGCTGAACTACGCGCGGGTCTCCGTCGCGCCGACCGCCAGCCGGAGCTTCATCGCCGTGGAGATCGTCAACGACGGCGTCTGCGAGCAGCCGGAGACGTTCACGCTCGTCCTGTCCGGCGGCGTCCTCGGGCGCAGTGTCGTGCGGACCTCCCGGGTGATCACGGACGCGGACTGCTGACCCGGGCGGCGAGCTCCGCCAGGTTCGCCCGGATGGCGGCCTCCTCGTGCGGGTCGGGGATCCGGGTCCGCAGCGCCAGGGCCCGGTGCAGGTCGCGCTCCGCCCCGGCCAGGTCGCCGGTCCGCAGCCGGGCCGCGCCCAGGTTGTTGCGGATCACGGCCTCGAAGTGCTCGTCCCCGACATCGCAGCTGATCTCCTCGGCGGCGTGCAGGTGGACCAGCGCCGCGTCCGGCTGGTCGAGCCGCAGGTGGGTCAACGCGAGGAGGTTGAGGGTCTCGGCCTCGTTGCGCCGGTCCCCGATCCGTCGGCGGGCGGCGAGCGCCTCGCCGAACCGGTCGAGGGCCGCCGGCAGGTCGTCGGCGTAGAGGTGGGCCTGGCCGATGCTGTTGAGCACCCCGGCCTCCAGCCGGGCGTTGCCCAGCTCCCGGCCGATCTCCAGCGCCTCGGCCAGGTGCGCCAGCGCCCGGTCGGTGTCGCCCAGTTCGGCGTGGGCGTAGCCGAGGTTGTTGAGCGCCAGGGCCACCCCGACCGTGTGCCCGTGGGCCCGGTGGCCGGCGAGGGCCTCGCCGGCGACCTCGGCGGCCTCGGCGAACCGGCGCAGGCCCAGGTACGCGACGGCCATGTTGTTCAGCGCCACCCCCTGGCCCCGGTGGTCGCCGACCGCGCGCATCCGGACCAGGGTCTCGCGCAGGTGGCCCAGCGCGTCGTCGAACCGGCGCAGTTCGACACAGGCGACGCCGAGGGTGCTGTACATCAGGCCGGCGGCGGACGCGTCGCCCAGCCGTTCGGCGGCGGCCAGGCCCAGCCGGCACAGCTCGACCCGGTCGCTCCACTGTCCCCGGTACTCGAAGAACCCGGTCAACAGGTAGGTCAGCTGCCACGCCGCGGTGTCGTGCCCGTGCTCGACGGCGTGGCGCACCACCGGGGTCATGTTCGCGTGTTCGCCGTCGAGGTAGCCGAGGATCTCCGCGTGCCCGTCGCCGAACGGCAGCGTCGCCGGCGGGTGCCGCAGGGTCGGGGTGACCCGGTCGCGGGCCCGGCCGATCACCTGGTTCGCGGCGTGCGCGACGGCCAGGTACCAGTCCAGGAGGCGGGCCGGGTCGATGTCCGGCTCGTCGCGGCGGGCGCACTCGGCGGCGTACAGCCGGATCAGGTCGTGGAAGCGGTACCGGTCGCCCACCGGCACGATCAGGTGCGCCGCGGCCAGCTCGGCGAGACAGGGGCGCGCGTCCGGGCCTGTGAGCGCCGAGGCCAGGTGCGCGTCGAAGGTGGGCCCCGGATGCGTGCCGAGGTGCCGCAACAGCCGGGCGGCTCCGGGGGACAGTGCCCGGTAGGCGCTGGCGAACACCGTCCGCACGCTGCGGGAGTCCCCGGGCACCGACAGCTCGTCGAGCCGGTCGCCGGTGCCGAGGTCCGCGGCGAGCCGGCCGATCGACTGGCCGGGGTCAGCGGCGAGCTTCGCCCCGGCGATCCGCAGCGCCAGCGGCAGCCCGTCGCACAGCCGCACCAGCTCGGCGGCGGCACCGGGTTCCGCCCCCACCCGGTCCGGCCCGAGCACCCGGCGCAGCAGCGCGAGCCCCTCGGCCGCCGACAGCACGTCGAGGCCGACGAACGCCGCCGCGTGGTGCGTGCCGAGCGCCACCAACCGCTGCCGGCTGGTGACCAGCAGGAACCCGGCCGCGGTCGCCGGCACGAGTGGCAGCACCTGGTCCACGTCGGCGGCGTTGTCCACCACCACCAGGATCGGCCGGGCGTGGGTGAGGGAGCGGTACAGCCCGGTCAGGTCCGACAGGTCCGTCGGGATCCGCTCCCCGGCCACCCCGAGCCCGCGCAGCAGGTGCCCCAGCGCCTCGCCGGGGGCCAACGCCGTGTCCGGGTCGTGTCCGCGCAGGTCGAGGAACAGCTGTCCGGCGTCGAACCGGGCCGCGACCCGGTGCGCCCAGTCCACCGCGAGGGCCGTCTTGCCGACCCCGGCCGGCCCCGACAGCACCGCGATCCGCCGCTCCGGGCCGGCCACGAGCCCGTCCAGGGCGGCCAGCGCCTCTGCCCGGCCGGTGAAGTGGCCGACCGCCGCCGGCAACTGGGCCGGACCGGTCGGAACGGGTCGCGCCGGGTCCAGTGCCGGGTCGCGGCGCAGGATCGCCGTGTACCGACCCTGCAGGTCCGGCCCCGGGTCGACGCCGAGCTCGTCGGCGAGGTGGGCGCGCAGCCGCTGGTAGGCCCCGAGTGCGTCGGCGTGCCGGCCGGACCGGTACAGGGCGAGCATGTACAGGCCGACCAGCCGTTCCCGCCCGGGCCGGCCGACCAGCAGCCGGTCGAGGTCGCCGACGGCCGCGGCGTGCCGGCCGAGGGCCAGCTCCGTCTCCCACAGGTCCTCCGTGGCGGCCAGGCGCGCCTCCAGCAACCGGGCGGCCTCATCGGCGGCCCAGCCGGCCGGGGCGGCGTCGGCGAGCGGGTCGCCCCGCCACAGCGCCAGGGCCGCCCGGAACCCGGCCGTCGCCGCGGCGTGGTCCCCGGCGGCGAGGCGGTGCCTGGCCGCGGCGACCCGGTCGTCGAACCGGTGGGCGTCCACGCCGGTCCTGGGCAGGGCGAGGGCGTAGCCGGCCCCGCGGGTCACCAGCAGGTCCGGCAAGCCGCTGTCGGCGAGAGCCTGGCGGACCCTGGCCACGTGGCTGTGCAGGGTCTTGACGGCCGTCCTGGGTGGATCCTCCCCCCACAGCGCGTCGACGAGCCGGGCCTGGCCGACGGGTACGCCGGCGTCGAGGGCGAGCATGGCCACCAGTGCGCGTTGCCGGGTGCCGGCGAGCGGTACCTGGCCCCCGGGTCCCAGGACCTCCACCGGCCCGAGCACCCGGACCTCGGCATCGGAGCCCACGGTCGTCCCTCCATTCTGCGGCGTATGCAGCATGGTGCAGCCCCCGGCACGACCGTCGCAACCGTCAGCGCGACGTCACCCCCGGGCGACCGCCGTGCCGAGCAGGCCGATCGGCGGCGCGCCCAGGTCGAGGAGGGCCCGGTGGAACCTGGCCAGGCTGAAGCCGGCCCCCCACCGCGCCCTGGCCTCCTCGCGCGCGTCCAGGATCGCCCACTTGCCCCACGTGTAGGAGATCGCGAACGGATCGCGCAGCAGCCGGTCGGCGGCGGCCCGGGCGGCGGGGCCGGCCATGAACGTGTCGGCCTCGTACCGGCGGACCACCTCGTCGAGGGTCATGGTGGCGGTCTGCACGCCGATCGCGCACGCCAGCCGGGTGATCCGCAGCAGCGCGTCCCGGGCGACGCTGGCGGCGAACCGGGGGTCGTGCGCGCGGAAGCCCTCCTCGACGGCGAGCTGTTCGCAGTAGTGCGCCCAGCCCTCGGTGAACGGCTCGGAGTGCAGGGTCCTGCGCACGTCCCCGGCGGCGCGGCGCAGGGACCGGCCGTGCGCGAAGTGCCCGGGACCGGCCTCGTGCACGGCGATGTTGGCCAGCCCGGAACGGTTGTACATCTGCAGCCACTGGGCCCGCTGGTCGGCCGGCCAGGCCGGATCCGGCGGGGTGATCCGGAACCACGACGGCCCGTCCGGCTCGTAGGGCGCGGCGCCGGTCATGGTGGCCACCTGCCAGGACTGCTCCGGCGCCGTCGGACCGACCCGGCACTCGCCGTCCAGGTGCGGCACGAGGCCGCGTTCGGCGGTCCACGCCGTCACCTCGGCGACGAGTCCGGTCGCCAGGTCCAGCACGCCGGCGGCGTCCGGGTGGTCGTCGAGGATCGTGGCCATCGTGTGCCGGGCGGGGGACCGCGGGTCGATCCGCCGGCACGCCTCCGTCAGGCGGGTCCGCCACGCGTCGCGTTCGGCGTCGGCGCGGGCCGCGAGCCTGGCCAGGTCCACCGGCACCGCCTCGGCCGCCGACGCCAGCCGCGCGAGCCGTTCCCCGCCGCCGGCCACGCCGGGCCCGCCGGTCCGCGCCGCCCGTTCCAGGTGCGCCACGAGCAGATCCAGGGCCCTTTTCGGGTACTCGTCCCCCTCCGCCACCTGGCCTCCCAGTCGCCGGGCCGCCCCGAGCGCGTTCCCGGCCAGCGCCGCCGGCACCCGGTCGAGGGCCTCGATCGCGGCGTCCACGGCGTCCGGCCACGCCTTCAGGTGCGCCCGGCGGGCCTCGGCGCGTTCGCCGGCCGGCGCGTAGTCGCGGTCGTAACAGGACAGGTCCAGGTTGTCCAGGTGCGGGGCCGGGTTGACCCGGTGCAGCTCGTACTCCCCGAACCGGACCCGGGCCGACTCCTCGAACGCCGCCAGGTGCGCCTCGTCGTGCGGATCCGCGAGCGGCGGCCCGCCCAACGCCGCCAGCGCGCCGCGCACGCCGGCGGGGGACAGGTCCTGGACCCGCCCGTCGTACTCGTGCCGTCCGGCGTCCGTCCGGACCGCCGGCAGGTTCAGGTCCGCGACGGCGCGCAGCCGCCCGGCATACTCTGTGATCATCTCCCCAGTCTCGTCACGGAGCGTGGCGGGCACCCGAGCCAATGGAGCCTGAAGTGGACCGGTCCCGGGGTACCGCGGACCTGATCGAGATCCTCGGCGACTGGGCCGGCCCCGGCCCGCTGTACCGGGCGCTGGCCGGCGCCGTCCGCCGGGCGGTGCTCGTCGGGGACCTCGTCGCCGGGGACCGGCTGCCCGCCGAGCGCGAGCTGGCCCGGGCGCTGCGGGTGAGCCGAGCCACCGTCGCCGCCGCCTACGACGCGTTGCGGGGCGCGGGCGTCCTGGACAGCCGCCGGGGCAGTGGCAGCCGAATCAGCGCCGGACGGCACGGCGGGGCCGGGGCTGACGACCTCGGGCGTTCCGGCCGGGCCGAGGGCGGCGGCACCGCCTGGGGCGAGGGCGGCACCGGCTGGGGTGAAGCTCACGCCGGCCGGGTCGAGGGCGGCACCGCCACCGCGCTCGTCCAGCGCCTCGTCTCCGGGTCCTCCGGCATCCTCTCGCTGGCCAGCGCCGTGGACCCCGGTGCGCCGGCCGTCGCGGAGGAACTCGCCGCCGTCGCACGCGAGGACCTGCCCGGGCTGCTCGCCGACGCCGGGTACCACCCGCACGGCCTGCCCCGGCTCCGCGAGGCGCTCGCCGGGCACTACCGCGCGGCCGGCCTGCCGACCAGCCCGGACCAGATCGTGGTCACCACCGGCGCCACCCAGGCGATCAGCCTCGCCACGGCCCTGTACCTGCGCCGCGGTTCCCCGGTGGTCGTGGAGTCCCCGAGCTGGCCGGACTGCCTCGACACGTTCCGTGCCGCGCGGGCCCGGCTGGTCCCGGTGCCGCTGGACGGGGAGGGCGCGCGGGTCGACCGGCTCGCGGCGGCGTTCGGCGACCGGCCGGCGCTGGCGTACCTGATGCCGACCTTCCACAATCCGACCGGCACCCTGATGTCGGCGGCCCGGCGCCGGCGGATCGGTGAACTCGCCGCGCGGCACGGGGTGCCGGTGCTGGAGGACAACGCCTACTCCGCGCCCCTGGACGACGCCCCGCCACCCGCGCCCCTCGCCGCGTACGCGCCCGCCGACGCCGCCGTGCTCACCGTCGGCTCGCTGACCAAGTCCGTCTGGGCCGGCCTGCGGGTCGGCTGGGTCCGGGCCCCGACGGAGACCGCCGGCCGACTGGCCCGGCTCAAGGCCCGCACCGACCTGGGCAGCCCCGTCCTCGACCAGGCCCTCGCCGCGCGGCTCCTGCCCCGGCTGCCCGACCTGGCCGCCGCCGGCGCCGCCAGGGCCCGGCTGCGGCTGGCGCACCTGGAGGGCCTGCTCCGCGACCGGCTGCCGGCCTGGCGGTGGACGCCCCCGGACGGCGGCTCCGCGCTGTGGGTGCTGCTCCCCGACACCGACGCCCGGGTGTTCGCCCAGGTCGCGCTCCGGCACGGGGTGGAGGTGGTGCCCGGTGCCGCCACGGATCCCGACGGCGGGCACGGTTCGCGGATCAGGATCCCGTTCACCCTCGACCCGGACGTCCTCACGGAGCTGGCGGCCCGGCTCGCCCGCGCCTGGGCCGACCTCTGAGCCATTGCCTTTGATCTCCGGGCCGGGCCAGGGTGGTCCGTGGAGGTCGAGGTGAATTTTCAGCGAAGAAGGATCTCAAGACAGTCACACCAGCCCGAATGGCTATGGCAGTGGTTTCCAGCTGGCTTTATGCTGTCGTCTGGCCGTATCCCTGCTGCGGCCGTAACGGGGAGCTCTACTTGAAAAAATCACATTTACCACCTATCGGGGAAATCGCCAGTGCGTTCCCCGTCCAGGTGACGTCTGACCGGAACGCCGCGCCGCCCGCCCACAGGGCACCGGCGCCCCAGCCTCCGGCGGCCGTGGCCCCCGCGCCCCGCGCCCCTTCCGGGGACTCGGGACGATCCGGCCCGCCCAGGACGTCGGACACCACGGTGGTGCTGCCCTACATCGCCTCCCGCGCCTCGAAGAGCACCCGCGGGCTCCGGGGCTGGATGATGGCGGCTCCGGTGGACGTCGCGGCGTTGCTGACGCCGCTGCTCCTGACGGACAAGTTCTGGAAGGGCACGATCTTCGAGGCCGGACTGGCCGTCGTGATCCTCGGCCTGGGCGGCCTGTACAGCGGCCGGCGTCACATGAGCATCCTCGACGAGCTGCCGACCCTGTGCGGCCGGCTGCTCGCGTCGGCGGCGATCGTGGCCATGATCGCGGCGCTGCGGCACGAGGAGGTCGAGCACGTGGCCGCCTTCATGCGCGGGGTCGCCCTGTCCTCGGTGCTGGTGCTGTTGGGTCGCGCGGTGACCCGCTCGGCGGTCGTCCTCGCCCGCAAGCGCCGATGGGTCGAACACAACGCGCTCGTCATCGGGACCGGTCCGATCGCCGTCGACCTCGCCCGGGTGCTGCGCCGGTATCCGGCCTACGGCCTGCGGTTCGTCGGCCACGTCGACGACCCGCCGGCCACGGACACCGGCGCGCGGCCACCGGTGGTGGACACCATCGCCAACCTCAGGCGCGCGATCGAGCTGACCGAGAGCGACGTGGTCATCATCGCCGACCACCAGTACCCCGAGGCCGCGCTGATGGAGACCATCCGGGCGGCCGGGGACGCCGGGGCGCACTGCGACATCTGGGTGGTGCCGCGGCTGTGGGGCTCGCGCTCCGGCAGCAGGCTGCCCGACCACATCGGGGCCATCCCGGTCGTGCACATCCGCGACTCGGCCCTGTCCGGGCCCCGCTGGATACTCAAGCGCCTGACGGACATCGTCCTCTCCTCGCTCCTGTTGCTGATCCTCAGCCCGATCCTGCTGGTGGTCGCGCTGCTCACCCTGCTCGACGGCGGCCCGGGCATCCTGTTCCACCAGGAGCGGATCGGCCGGGACGGCAAGCCGTTCCAGGTCATCAAGTTCCGTTCCATGCGACCGGTCAACGAGGCGGAGTCGCAGACGAACTGGTCGATCGCCCACGACAAGCGGGTCAGCGTCTTCGGCCGGCTCATCCGCCGGACCTCGATCGACGAGCTGCCGCAGTTGTGGAACATCCTCCGGGGCGACATGACCATCGTCGGCCCGCGCCCGGAGCGCCCGTACTTCGTGGAGAAGTTCGCCGCCGAGTACCCGGGTTACGCCATGCGCCACCGGGTACCCGTCGGACTCACCGGCCTCGCCCAGGTCAGTGGCCTGCGGGGCGACACCCCGATCAGCGACCGGGCCCGGTTCGACAACTTCTACATCGAGAACTGGTCGCTGTGGCTCGACGTGAAGGTGGTGTTGCGCACCATCGCCGAGGTGTTCCGGGGCGGCGGGCGCTAGACGTCCGACAGGGTCGGCGGGGCGGTCGCTCCCCGCCGTTGGAACGCCTCCCGGGCCGCGGCCAGCAGCACGGAGGCCCTGTCGGTCGCCAGCTGGTAGAGGGCGCCGACGGCGATCGTGCCCGCCGTGACGACCAGCGGCCCACCGGGTACGCCGGCCAGCGCGTCGCCGATGCGCGGGTAGATCTGCCAGTGCGTGAGATAGACGCACAGCGAGCTGGCCGCGACCACACCCGCCAGCCGGTTCAGGAGGCCCACGCTGGGCACGGCCGGTACCCACACCAGGAGCAGGACGCCGGCGGCCACCAGGACGTCCTCGCGGGGGTGGGTGAAGAACCCGGGGACCGCCAGCACCACGATCGCGGTGAGAACGGCCCGCTGCCAGTGCCGGGTGGCCCGCGCCGCGGCCCACCCGACCGCGAACAGCCAGAAGATCACCGCGGGATTGGCCCACCGGTCGAACCCCTCGGGCTCGACGAGCCGGGGGATGGCGAACGGGCTCGGCGGCGCGGGGACGAGGTCGTACCGCACCAGGAGACCGGCCAGGGCCAGCGCGAGGGGCACGGCGAAGGGCCACCGGCGCTCCCAGCGGTCCACCACCGGCAGGGACATCAGCGCCGTCGCGCCCAGCGTGATCGGCACCAGCGCCTCGACGAACCAGTACTCGCCGCCACTCGCGAACGTGCTCGGCCACGCCCGGTACCCGCAGGCGACGATCGCCAGCCAGATCCCCACGACGCCCACGATCCGGCCGGTGCTCCACAGCGCGCGGCGGACCCGCTCGCCCCGGTTCCCGGCCGTCAACGGGAACCGGGCGAAGTTGTACCCCGCGACGCCGAGCAGGATGTGCGCGCCTCCGGCCAGCCAGAACAGGGTGATGTGCGTGCCGACCACGAGCACGATCGAGACCGCCCGCAGCGCCGTACTGGTCTCCAACCACCGCACCCGCGACCGTGGCGCCCGGCTGACCTGTCGGAGCTCCCCGATCGACAGGGTGTGCCACGCGGTGGGCAGGTGGCCGAGGGCCCGCTCGAGCCTGACCGACGTCGTGACGTAGGAGAGCGAGTCGCCGCCGAGGCTGACGAAGGAGTCGTCGTCCCCGACGTCGGAGACGCCCAGGGCCCGGCTGTAGAGCGCCTTCAGATCGACGCTCTCCCGCGCGGGCTGGTCCTCCCAGGTCGCCGGCCGCGACTCGGCGGCCAGTCTCTCCACCGCCGGATAGTCGGGCTTGCCGTTGCCGAGCCGGGGCAGTTCGGCGACGGGGAGAACCCGGATCACCCGGGCGGGCAGGCCGACCTCCCGCGCGATCAGCTGCCGGACCCGGTCGGCGTCGATCGTCGCCGCCCCGCCAGCCCCGGCGATCGCGACCACGAGTTCCTCGTCGTCGCCGACGCAGATCGCCCCGGTGCCGTGGTCGGCGAGCAGTTCCTCGATCCCGTGCGGGTCGACCCGCAGCCCGAACAGTTTGAGGAACCGGCTGCGACGACCCACGATCTGGTACAGGCCGTGCGGCCCGAGTCGGGCGATGTCCCCCGTGCGGAGTTCCTCCTGGGTCCGGCCGCGGGCGAGGTCCGCCGGCCCGTGGGCGTAGCCCAGCATCACGTTCGCGCCGTGGTAGACGAGTTCACCGGTGTCGTCCCCGGGCCAGTCCGGCACAGGATCCAGCCGGAACCGGCCACCCGGCACCGGCACGCCGACGCACTCCGGGTGTTGTGGGGCCAGGGCCGGGGGCAGGTAGGCCATCCGCGCTGTCGCCTCGGTCTGCCCGTACATGACGAACAGCTCCCAGCCGGCGCGCCGGCCCAGTTCGGCGTAGCGGCGCACGTCCGCGGGGGCGAGCCGGCCGCCGGCCTGGGTCACGTATCGCAGGTCGGGCAGGGCCATGGCGTCGAACCCCACCCGGTCGAGCAGTTCGAACGTGTAGGGCACGCCGGCGAACGAGGTGGCGCGACGGGTCCGGAACAGCTCCCAGAAGCCCTCGTCGGAGACCGAGAGCCCGGTCAGGACGACGGCGGCGCCCCGCGACAGGTGGCTGTTGAGCACCGACAGGCCGTAGCAGTAGTGCAGGGACAGGGTGGTCGCGGCCCGGTCGTCGTCGCGGAGGGCGAGGTACTCGGCGATCGACGCGGCGTTGGACCGCAGATTGTCGTGCGAGAGGCGGACCAGCTTGGCCGAACCCGTCGAACCGGACGTGCTCAGCAACAGGGCGAGATCGCGGTGCAGCTCGTGCCGGCCGACCGCCCGCCGCTCCTCGACCAGCGGGCGGTCACCCGACCCGTCGATCACGACGTCCGGGTCGTACGCCGAGGTCATGGCGTCGACACCCCCGGCGGCGGTGAGCAGGACGGGACTACCGGAACTCAGCGCCGCCAGGTACGCGACCACGGTGCCCACCGTGTTGGCGGCCCCGAGCAGGAGCAGCCGCCGCTGCCGACCCAGCACCTCGGAGAACTCCGCCACCCGCCCGGCGAGGTCCGCGTACGTGACCACCTCGTCGGCGGTGAGGAGAGCCGGCCGGTTCCCGTGATCGGACAGCTGGCGCGCGAAGGGGACGAACCGCTGACCGGGCACTGGTGTCGACACAGTCGGAGATCCTAGGGGGACACGGGCCCCTTCGGGGAGAGGGAGATCCGGGTCCCCTGATGGGCGGCGGCGAGCCGGTGCCGGCGTCGGGCACCCGGGACACCGAGGACGAATTCCGGGTACATGCCGTAGAACGTCCTCGCGGCCTTCAGCTCCAGACTGTGGGCCCGCGACCAGCGGAAGGTGTTCGTGGCACGCCCCCAGTGGTGGGTCCAGCGCACGTCGCCCAGCACCGCGACCGGCATGTCGTTCGCCCACGCCCGCAGGCATACCTCGGCGTCCTCGTAGTAGAGGAAGAACCGCTCGTTCCAGCCACCCATCCGGGTGAAGTCCGCGGTGCGCGCGCCGACCGCCGCGCCGATCACCCAGGCGACCCAGCGCGCCTCGCCCGGCCCGGGGACGATCCGGTACCCGGCGTGCAGGGACGAGAAGGGCCACAGCTTCCGGTTGCCCAACTTCGCCGTCACGTACGGGAAGCCCCGGCCGTTGGGCTGCAGCTGGCCGTCGGTGCCGAGCAGCTGGGGCGCGACCAGGCCGCCGTGCGTGTCCAGGTGCGCCCGGAGCCGGCCGAAGCCCGAGGGGTCGACCACGAGGTCCGGATTGGCGAACATCACGTACGGCGTCGCCACGTGGCGCAACCCGGCGTTGTTGGCGCGGGAGAACCCGACATTGGCCGGCAGCCGGATCACCGTGGCGCCGAGCTCCTCGGCGACCGCGACGGAGTCGTCGGAGGAGGCGTTGTCCACGACGATCCACCGGTACGGCTTCGGCGCGGACCCGTCCCAGCAGCGGCGCAGCGTCTCCGCCGAGTTGTAGCTGACGGTGATGACGCTCCACATCGCTGCGTCTGCGGCGTACCCGTTCATGATGCGGACCTTCCGGCGGAGAGATAGGTGCGGAGCAGGCGGAAGCCGAAACGGCGGCCGGTGCGCCGGCGGCGCGCCCGTGGCCCCTGGGCGAGCCCGTGGCCCACGCCCTTCAGGAAGGCCCCGAGCAGACCCTGCCGGGCCTTGCGCACGGCGAGCGCCAGGTGGGTGAGGACCAGCAGCGGCAGCATGACCGCCATCAGCGGGACCGAGAAGTTGCGCCACGCCACGAGCAGCCGGTTGCGGGCGAGCAGGAAGGCGCGGAACTCGCCGAGTCCGCTGTCGCCCTCCACGCTGTGCCCCCAGGCGTGCGGCAGGTCGAGGTCGAGGGTGCGGGTGCGCACCCCGGCGGCGTACATCCGGAAGGCCAGGTCCGCGTCCTCGCCCCAGGCGAACATGGGCTCGTCGAAGCCGCCGGTGCGCTCGAAGAGCTCCCGGGGCAGCACCGCCGCGCCGCCGGAGGGGCCGAGCGGACCCCGGCCCAGGTCCGCGGGCCGGTCGATGAACAGGCCGATCGGATGCAGGTCGATGCCGACGTAGCTGCGGCCGTGCATCCGCATGCCCACCGCGACCGGGGACGAGGGATCGGCGTCGATCGCCGCGAGCACCAGCCCGAGTGAGTCCCCGTGCAGCCAGACGTCCGGATTGAGCAGCATGACGTGCCCGGCGTCGACAGCGGCCACGGCCCGGTTGCAGCCGCCGGCGAACCCGGGGTTGGTGTGGTCGGGCAGGTAGCGGTACCCCTCGTCGCCGAGACAGGCCCGGATGACCTCGAGGCTGCCGTCGTCGGGGGTGTTGTTCACGAAGACGTACTCGACGGGCAGGCCCTGCCCGCTGGCCACCCAGGTGGGCAGTGTCTCGCGCAGCATCTCGGCCGACCGGTAGAGCACGGTGATCACCGAGAGTCGGGGCGTGGGACGGGAACTCACAGTACGGTGCCTTTGTTCGTGTCGCGTCTGACGACCAGGTGGAGGCAGAACAGGGCTGGTGCCAGCGACATCCAGAACGGCTGGACCGCCGGGTAGAACTCGTAGATCCCGAACGCGGAGAAGTAGACGAGGAAGGCCGTGCCGAGTTGCCCGGCGGGGGACCGGGACCGCTCGAGCTTCCACTCGGCGAGGCCGACGCCCACGCCCAGCAGCGCGAGGTAGAAGGCTGCCCCCACAGGCCCGAAGTCCATCAGCGGGATCGCCACCGCCGTGGCCGTGTTCATGAAGAAGGGTTCGCTGAGCTGCGAGGTCTGCCGGTAGAACTCACCCTCGGACCGGGCTCCGAGCAGCGCATGGCCGGGCGAGCCGGAGAACATCAACGAGTAGCCGCCGTACGCCGGGTCCTGGTTCTCGTGCTGTGCCCACAGCCGTCCGAACGTCTCCACCGAGGCGCTCAGCGACAGGTCGAGCGAACCGACCGACGACGCCAGGGCGTTGTTCCCGTACTGCGCCCGGAACTGGTTCTCGAAGTCGCCCTGGCCGGCGAGGGTCCGCTGGCCGCCGAGGAAGACCGCCGCGCCGACAGCGAGGACGCCGATCCCCACGATGCCGAACACGAGTTTCCGCCGGGTCCGCGGCGAGAGCTGCCGACCGGTGCGCCGCACGGACAGCGCGGCGATCAGGCCGGGGACGATGCCGATCAGCACGGAGTTCTTGCTCGCGCCCAGGGCCGCGCCGACGGTGAACACCAGGGTCAGTACCCCGAAGATCCATCGGCGCTGTTTCGCGCCGGCCAGGAGACGCAGCAGGCTGACCGACATCCCGACCGTCCACGCCTCGGAGAGCAGGCCGGCGTAGATGCTGGCGCGGCCGGCGAGCAGGCTCCGGGCGACGTCGGGGTTGTCGGCGAACAGGGGCGGAACCGTGGTGCCGAACCGGAGGAAGGCCGCCAGGACCGCGGCGGCCAGCGTGCCGAGCAGGAAGAGGAGCAGCACCCGGTCCCGGGGCCACCGCAGGGCCGGACCGCCCGCCGGGCCTCGAGGCAGGGCCCACCGGGCGGAACGGCGGTGCAGGCCGGGCTTGTCGCTGCGGGCGCAGAACAGGCGGGTAGCAGCCCAGGCGCCGAGGAAGCAGGCGGCGTAGCAGGCCAGCACGGGCACGACCGCCGCGCCGGCCCAGGAGTCGTAGGGGCCGGGCAGGACGAGAACGGCGAGGAAGGCCACCGCCCAGGCCGCCGCGCACGCCGCGAGCCAGATGCTGACCCGGTACGCCGCGACACAGCCCACGAGGAGTGCCGCGGTGGCGCCGGCCGCGGGCGAATACACGGCCAGCAGGGCGACCGCGCCGATGGCGAACGGCGGAACGCTCGCCGCCAGGCCGTCAGGGAGCTTCATCGAGAATCGTCCGGTACATGCTCTCCCACCGGTCGACGAACCGGTCGAAGGCGTACTCCTCGGCGTACCGTCCGGCGATCCCCAGCCGCTGGGCGGGCGTGGACGATGCCGTGGCCTCGCGGATCGCCGACGCGAAGGCCGCAGGCTCCAGCGCGGCCTGAACCGCCATGGTGCCCGCCGCGTGCCGGGTCACCTCGGCCAGACCGCCGGCTCCGGTGTGCACGACCGGCACCCCCAGCGACAGCGCCTCCAGGGCACTGAGCCCGAACGACTCGACCCGGGACGGGACGATCAGGCAGTCGATCGACCGCAGGAAGTCTGCGGCGACCACCCGGCCGAGCACCTCGACGTTGGGCCCCGGCCGGACGGGCACCGAACCCTCGCCGGCGACCAGGAAGGTGGCGTCGGGCATCAGGGCGGCGGTCGGCTCGATGAGGTCCGCGCCCTTCTCGGGCTCCAGCCTGCCCATGTAGCCCACCCGCAGGGCGGACCCGGGCTCGCGCGGGGCCGCCACCGGCCAGTCCGCCGGCAGCGGGTTGGGGATCACCCGGAGGTTGCCCACCTTGCCCTTGGTGACCAGATCGTCGGCCTCGAACTGGGAGACGGCGACCGTGGTGTGCGACCGCAGCCTGCGCATCAGGAGGTCGAGGGCGATGTTCGACTGCACGCTGGCCCGGGCCCGGAAACCGTCCACAGTGTCACGGTACTGCCAGAGGCTGTTGTGCAGCGTGACCACGAGCGGGATCCCGCGCAGGTCGACGCCGAGCGCGGCCCGGCAGTGCATGGCCGCCGACAGGAGGTGGGAGCACACGATGTCCGGCTTCACCCGCCGGACCTCGCGGCGGATCGCCCGCACGTAGGACAGGTCGAGACGGCTACGGGCCGACAGGTCGGTCCACGGCACGCCCGCCGCCCGCAGCAGCCTGCCGACCTCGTCGTCGGGCGTGTACGCGACCACCTCGACGCCCCGGTCCGCCAGCGCCGGGATCAGGTCGACCAGAATGCGCTCCGCACCGCCGAGTTGCCGACGGCCGGAGCCGCCGGTGGTGCAGACATACATGATCCTCATCGGGAGCGCAGTCCCTCCAGCGCGCCACGGCCGATCCCGCGTCGCACGGCGTCCCTGCCCAACAGGCCCCGCCACAGGGCCCCGAGCGTGTATGCCGTCGCCGCGATCCGGCCGGACCCGCCGCCGCCGAGCTGCCGGGCGGCCCGGACGAACTCCCGGGTCTGCCGCTGCGCGATCTCCGCGGAGCTCCACCGGCGCTGGGAGCTCGCGTCGCCGAGGTGGTTGATGGTCGCGTCGGTGATGTAGGCGATCCGCATGCCCAGCTTCCGCTGCACCGCCCAGCACAGGCGCAGGTCCTCGGAGTAGAAGTAGGAGGTCTCGTCCACCCCGCCGATCGCCTCGAAGTCCCGCCGGCGCATGACGACGAACGGCCCGGTCAGCCAGTCGGCGACCGCGGGCTCGGCGGTGATCCGCAGCCGGGGCACGAGCAGGTTCAGCCCGACGGCGTGCGCGATGCCCAGACCGGGGGTGAGGAAGCGGCCGCCAGCGGTCTCGTCGCTCCCGTCCGGGTTGACCACCTGGGGGAAGGCCGCGCCGACGTCGGGCGCGTCCAGCGCGGCCAGCAGCCGGTCGACGCTGTCGCTGTGCACGATCACGTCGTTGTTGGCCAGGATGATGTTCGTCCTGGTGGCGTGGCGTGCGCCGAGGTTCATCCCCCGGGCGTAGCCGAGATTCTCGCCGGACTGGACGTACTGCGCGCCGACCTCCCCGCACAGTGCCTCGACGGCGTCCCGGATCGGTGCGGAGCTGCCGTTGTCGACCACGATGATCTCGGCTGCGGTCGGCAGGGACCGGACACACTGCGCGGTGCGGTCGATGTCCTCCCAGGCCAGAACGACGATCGAGACGTCCATATCTACATTGCTCCATGCGTGGGCGTGGACGGGGACCGGCGGAGCCACCGCCAGGTGATGACGGCTTGCAGCAGGTACGCGAGCGACACGGCGGCGGCCGCGCCGAACGCGTCGAAGAGCGGGATCACGACGAGGAAGCAGGGCAGGGCCGCGGCCAGGCCGATCAGGGCGATGACGGTGGTGGCCCGTTCCCCGGTCCGTTTGAGCAGGGTCGCGCCCCAGATCTTGCTCGTGGCGACCGCGAGGATGCCCGGCAGCAGCAGCACGGCGTACAGCCACGCGTTCGAGTACTCGTCGGAGAGCCAGCCGATCCCCGCGAGCCCGATCACGGCGAGGACGGCCAGTGGAGCCGCTGACCGGAGCACGGCCTTCCCGGAGCCCGAGATGTTCTCCTGCCCACGGTGGGCGAGCACCCGCTGCGCCGCGACGACCGAACCGGCCTGGGCGAACTCCATCGCGGCGACCGCCAGCGCGTAGACGCCCAGCGGCCCGGCGCCGGCGACCCGGGCGAGCAGGATCTGGTCGAGGCGCATCGTCAGCATCTGGGCGCACATGCCCAGGTGCAGCTTCCCGATCGCGGCGAGGTCCGCACGCCGGTCCCCGGGCCCGGGCTGGGCAGGGACGGGCTGCGCGCCGCCGAAGCCCCGGCCCCACCGCAGCACCATCAGGGTCAGGGTGAGCGCGATGAAGACCTGGAATCCGAGCCACACCCAGGCCCAGGCGCGACCGTCGAGGTCGCCGATCAGGTACAGCGTCCCGTACCCGGCGATGAGCAGCACGCCACCGGCCGAACGCACCGCGTAGACGACGGTGAAGTGCTTCAGTCGCAGCCCCAGGGCCGTGCACGCGTTGAAGACGGTGAGCGCGGCGGCGGCGCCCATGCCGACCGCCGTGCTGCCGATGCCGGCGATGGCGGACAGCACCGCCGCGACCAGCGCGGAGGTGAGCACGCTGCCGGCGAGGAGGGTCGACAGCCAGGTCAGCCCGCGCCGGAGAACCCAGCCGTGCGGGCGGGAGAGCAGGAAGGTGTCGATGGAGAAGCTGCCCACGGACGCGCCCAGGGTGGCGCTGACGATGCTCGCGGCCAGGCCACCCCGGTCGGCGGGCGGCAGGGCGACGGACATGAGCGCGGCGCAGCCGGTCAGACCGAGCGAGGCCATGTACAACCGCTCCGGCGAGAACAGTCTGGCTACGACGGAGGTCCGAGTGGGGAGAGCCGCAGCCGCGGGCACCTCGGCCGTGGCGGATTTGCCCACCTCAGGCACCGGTGATCCTTTCCGAGCGTTCGCTGTCCAAGACTGGCAAGCGGAAAGGAAACTCAGCCCCGTGCCCCCGCAGTCGCTGGGGGATCTTTCTACCGGAAGCGTCTTAGATCCACAAGGCCCGCTGGCCGGTACGCCGGGCCACTTTTACCGACAAAGCGGCCTGAGAAGTGGGGAAAACACCCACAAAATCCAACCGATCGGATGAGGCGGTGCTGGTCACTCCGACCGCGCTCCGGCCAGGGTAGCCTGGACCCGTTCGGGCGCCAGACCGCGGGAGAGCCATGCCGAAGCACGACTATCTCCGCGCCCTCAAGGTGTACTGGCCGATCGTCCTCGTCACAGCCGTGCTGACCACCGGGCTGCTGTTCGCCGTCGAACTGCGCGAACCGGACGTGTTCAAGGCGCGGACCAGCCTGACCGCCACGTTCACCAAGTCGACCACGTTGAGCCCCACCGCTCCGCTGGCGCTGCGGTTGAAGCAGCGTCAGACCAAGACGTTCTGTGGCAAGGCGATGAGCCTGCAGATCCTGGGCAAGGTCATCGAGTCGTTGGACCTGCCGTACTCGTACCCGGAACTCCTCAGTCGGGTCCAGGCCTGGTCGCCGGTCGACAGTTACCGGATCGAGGTCGTCGTGACCGACACCGACGCGGAGCGGGCCTCGGACATCGCCAACACGATCGCCGAGGAACTCGTCCGGTATGTCGCCTACCAGGTGCCGGACAAGGAGCTCGGCGCCACCGCCCGCCTGACCCAGACCGACGTCGGCTGGACCCCGTCCGGGCCGGAACCCGTGTCCTGGGCCACACCCCTGTTCGGCGGATCGCTCGGCGGCGGCGCCCTCGGCCTCGGCCTCGCGGTCGTCCTGATGGCCCGCGCCGACCGCCGCCGCACCCGACCCGACGAGCCCGGACAACCACCGGCCGCGCGGGGCGTCGCCAGGGTCCCCGACCCCGGACGCTGACCGTCCACCGAACACGCACCGTGGTTGAACGCCCGACACCGTACGAAGGTGGCAGTGAGATCCGTCGCTCACAGCGACCAGCTCAGGGGCAAAAGTCGACAGCCAGCCCCTGTACTCTCTCGGCTATGTCGCACCCCTACGACGGACAGCATCCGCCCGACCGCGGCCCCGACGACGCCGGACGGAGCCGACGGCACCGCAGGCAGGAGTCGGACGACCGCCAGGACCATGCAGCCCAGGAGCACCGGGGAGGCGAGTACGGCCCGGCCCGCACCATCCGGGAGGCGGACACGCCCACCCAGGTCATCGACGCGCGCGCGATCCGGGCGGCCACCGACGGCCCGACCGGGCCCGGCGGGACGAGACCGGCCGCGAAGCCCCGGCGTCGGCGTACCAGGAAGATCCTGTTGATCTGCCTCGTCGTGTTCGCGCTGCTGTGCGGCACCGCCGGCTTCGCCGGGTGGTGGTATCTGCAGTCGTTCAACAAGAACGTGACCCGGACCGACGCCTTCGACGGCCTGGTGGAGGCGGAACGGCCCGCCAAGGTCGACACCAAGTCGATGAACATCCTCGTCCTGGGCAGCGACTCCCGCGACCCGGACACGTCGGGCTCCCGCGCGGACACGATCATGGTCGCGCACGTGACCGCGGATCGGAAGACCGCGCAGATCGTCTCGATCCCCCGCGACAGCTGGGTGGACATTCCCAAGGCCCCCGACGGCAACGGCGGGGCCAAGGGGAAGATCAACTGGGCGTTCGCCCAGGGCGGGCTGCCGTTGATGATCCGGATGGTCGAGTCGTTCACGAAGATCCGGATCGACAACGTGATCGTGATCGACTTCGCGGGCTTCAAGAGCGTCGTCGACGCCGTGGGCGGCATCGACATCGACAACGACGTCACGTTCACGTCGTACTTCAATCCCAACAACGTGTACAAGAAGGGCCGGATCCACCTCGACGGTGACCTCGCCCTCGAGTACGCGCGGACCCGCAAGACCTTGACCGACGGCGACTTCGGCCGGATGCGCCATCAGCAGATGGTGGTGAAGGGGGTTCTCGACAAGGCCACCAGCGCCGGGACCATCGCCAACCCCGGTAAGCTCACCGCCTTCCTGGAATCCATCGCCAAGACCATCACGACGGACAAGGACTTCAACCTGGTGTCCACCGCGATGGACCTCAGGAGCATCTCGAGCAGCAACATCACGTTCCTGACCAGCCCGAACAAGGGCACCGGGATGGTGGGCGACCAGAGCGTCGTCCTGGTGGACACCGAAAAGGCCCTGGCACTGTTCGCCGCGCTGCAGAACGACAAGGGCGCGACCCTTCCCCCGGGCTGAGGCCTGATCGCGCACACGCCTGGTTGATCGCACACACGCGAAAGGGGCGGCCCGCTACGGGCCGCCCCTTTCGCGTACGCGTTCCCGGCTAGTTCACGGCGCTCCACACGCTGTGCCCGACCTTCTGCAGCGCGTTCGCCTGGCTGATGGGGCCGGCCAGCCGCACCACGACCTGCCGGTCGACGGGCCCGGAGGGAACACTGGACCAGTACCGGATCAGCACGATCCCGTAGCGCGTCGTGCCATTCGGGCCGGGGACCTTCTCCGACGTGACCCGGACGGTGTTCGGGCCCGACAGGTTCCACTGCAGACCCCAGGCCGGCTGCTTCGCCCGCAGGTCGGTGCGCATCTGCTCGGTGCAGCCCGGCGGGCAGGCCTGCACCTCGATCTCCGCCTCCACCGGCTCCGCCTGGAACCGGTCCGCACAGGTGTACAGGACGAGGTCCGCCGGCTGGTCCGTGCGCAGCTGGCACTTCCACCCGGCCGGCACCTTGAAGTCGAAGCCGAGATCCACCGCCGACGGCACGGCCACCGGCCGGTCCGTGGCCCCGAACGTCGACCACGCCGACGGGTACCCACCGGCCGCCGGCGGTTCGAGGCCGGGGGCGGAGCCGCCCACCATGGAGGTCCACCCGGTCGGGGCGGGGCTCGGCGTGGCGGTGGCCGTGACGGTGGGCTTGCCCTTCAACGTCGTGTACGCGATCACGCCACCCCCGACGAGCAACGCGAGCACCAGGACGGACAGGCACGCGATGAGCACGGTCCGTGAGTTCTTCCGGGGCTGGGTGTAGCCGTACTGCACCGGCGGGTACGGCCCCGCCGGCCCGGACACCGGGGCCGGCACCGCGGACACCGGCTGCCCGTAGCCCGGCACCCCGGACACGGGATGGCCGTAGGTCGGCGTCGCGGACACCGGTTGGCCGTAGGCGGGGGTCGCGGAGACGGGCTGTCCGAAGGACGGGGTCGCGGACCCGGGCTGGCCGTAGCCGGACGCGGGTTGCCCGTAGCCGGACGCCCCGGACACCGGCTGCCCGTAGCCGGGCTGGCTCGACACCGGCGGCGCGGACATCGGCTCGGCCGGCATGGGCTGGGCCGCCATCGGCTGGCTGGGCCACGCCTGATCCGGATGCTGGGGCACCGGCGGAGTCGGCTGCTGGTACATCGGCTGCTGGGGGAACTGCGACGCCGCCGGCTGGGCCGGCGCGGGATCGGCCGGCCACTGGTGCTGCGCGGGAGCTGTGTCCGCGTGCCACTGGTGCTGAACCGGAGCCGGATCCGCCGGCCACTGGTGCTGCGGTTGCTGCGGCAGCAGCGAGTGCGCCCCGCCGTCGGCCGGAGCGTCGGCCCGCTGCCGGGGAGGCTGCACCGGCAGCTGGTGCACCACCGTGCTCGGCTCCGGCGGGGGCGTGGGGGAGAACTGGTGCACCATGGTCGTGTCGTCGCGGGACGGCGGAAGCTGTGTGCCCTCCACCGGCGTGTAGTGGATGCCCATCGCGCCGAAGAACTGGCGCGGCCCCTCCTCGCCCTCGCCGGCGAACGCGATCCAGGGCCGCCGCGCGGTGGTGTCCGTGCCGATGACCTGGTAGGAGGACGCCTCGGACCGCTCGATGAAGTTGATGGCGAACAGGAAGCTCGACCGCTTGCCGTTGTCCCGCTTCGCCGAGTCGTCCAGGACCACGACGGTCAACCCCTGCCCGGCCGGGTCGGTGCCGAGCCACGCCTCCGCGACCGTGGACCGCGCCAGGGCGCGACGCAACGTGTAGGAGCCTATCTTCGCCATCGTGCCTCTTTCGTTCTCGGGGAGCGTAGTGATGGTAACCAGCCGGGGCGAGCGCTGCGGGGCCCGAAGCGTCGGGAGCGGGACACTCGGGCCATAAGAGAGCCACATCACGTCGGGGGAGGCGGTCTCAGCTTCCGGCGAGCGCGGCGACCTCCGCCGGCGAGGCGTTGCCGCCCGAACACACCACGGCCACCCGCAGACCGGCGAACTCCGCCGGCCGGGCCAGCACGGCCGCCAGCGCCGCGGCCCCCGCCCCCTCGGCGAGGGTGTGCGCGTGACTGGCCAGCAGCCGGGCCGCCGCGGCGATCTGCGCGTCGGTGACCAGGTGGAAGTCCGCGAGCTCCCGCATCAGGTACTGCGGCAGCGTGAACCCGCGCCCCGTCGCCAGCCCGTCCACCACCGTCCGGTTGGGCCGGCGCACGCAGCGGCCCTCCCGCCACGAGTCGTGCCCGGCCGGCGACGCCGCGGACTGCACGGCGATCACCCGGCAGCGCGGGGCGAGCTCCGCGGCCACCACGCAGGCGGCTGCCGCGCCGGTGCCGCTGCCCACCGGTACCAGGACGGCGTCGAGGTCCGGCACGGCCTCGAAGATCTCCAGGAACGCCGTGCCGACCCCCGACAGCAGGGCCGGGGTGTCCCCGGGGCTGACCAGCAGCCCGCCCCCGGCGGCGGCCAGCTCCTCGGCGCGCGCCTGGGCGTCGGAGATGTCGGCGCCGTGCAGGACGACGGTCGCGCCGAGCGACCGGACGGCGCGGACCTTGGCCTCGTTCGCCGCCGCCGGCATCACGACCGTGCACGGCGCGGCGTGTGCGGTGCTGGCGTACGCGATCGACTGGGCGTGGTTGCCGGTCGAGTAGGTGACCACCCCCCGGGCGCGCTGGTCTGGGGTCAGCCCGGCGAGCAGGGTCAGCCCGCCGCGGACCTTGAACGCGCCGACCGGTTGGACGTTCTCGTGCTTGACGTACACGGTCGCGCCGAGGGCGGCGTCGAGGGCCGGATAGGCCCACATCGGGGTGGCTGGCAGGTGTCTGACCAGGACTTCCCGGGCGGCGAGGACGTCGGCGAAGGTGGGTGCTGCTTCCATGTCCCCAGAGTGCGGCCGCACCGACACATCAGTCCAATGCCAGTTGGAGTGGCAACCCATCAATCTCATTGATAGTTTGGGGCGATGCTCGACGTCACCCGCCTGCGGGTCCTCGCCGCCGTCGCCCGGCACGGTTCGGTCACCGCCGCCGCCCGCGAGCTCGGCTACGCCCAGCCCTCCGTCAGCCACCACCTCGCCCGGCTCGAGGCGGAGACCGGCAGCCAGCTCGTCCAGCGGGTCGGCCGGGGCGTGCGGCTCACCGACGCCGGCCGGATGCTCGCCGAGCGGGGCGAGGAGATCCTCGGCCGGCTGGACGCGGCGGAGGCGGAACTGGCCGCGTACTCCGGGCTGCGCGCCGGGCGGGTCCGGCTCGCGGCGTTCCCGTCGGCGCTGGGCACGTTCGTGCCGCGGGCCGCCGCGGCGTTCCGGGCCGAGCACCCCGAGGTCGAGCTGCGGTTCGCCGAGGCGGAGCCGCCCGAGGCGGTGCGGCTGCTGCGGGCGGGGGAGGTGGAGGTGGCGCTCCTTTTCGGGTACCCGGGGATCTCCTCCTCGGAGGACGACGGCCTGCGGCAGACCGCCCTGCTCAGCGAGCCCCTCTATCTCGTGGCCCCGGCGGACGTGCCCGGCGACCGGCTCGCCGACCACGCCGGGTCGCGGTGGATCGCCGGCTGCGAACGGTGCCGGGGTCACCTGGTGCGCTCCTGCGCGGACGCCGGCTTCCACCCGGACCTGGCGTTCACCACGGACGACTACGTGGCCGTGCAGGCCCTCGTCGCCGCGGGTCTGGGCGTCGCGACCCTGCCGGGCCTGGCCCTGGCGGCGCACCGCGACCCCCGGGTGCGGATCGAGCGGCTGCCGGGCGACGCGCGGCTGGTCACCGCCGCCGTGCACGGCACGCCCCCGGACCCGCCGGCCACGGCGTCCCTCCTGACCTACCTCGCGGCCGCGGCCCGCACGACCCTGGCCGGCACCCCGTGACCCCCACCCCCGACCGGGGCGCGCCGACCGGCTCCGAACCCGGCGCGCGGACGGGTCCGATGACGGCGGGGGCCGCGCGGGCCGCGGCCGTCGACTGGGTGACCCGGCACGCCGCGCCGGAACCCGGCTTCCTGGGCGCCTACTTCGGCGGCTCCACCGTCGCGCTGCCCGACGACGCGCCGGTCCCCGCCGGGTCCGATGTGGACGTGTTCCTCGTCGTCGAGGAGCCGGGCGCGAAGGTGGGCAAGTTCGAGTACCACGGCGCCCTCCTGGAGATCAGCCCGTTGCCGGCAGCGGGCCTGGCGACGCCCGAGCAGGTGCTGGGGCGCTACCACCTGGCCGGCCCGTTCCGGACCGACACCGTGATCGCCGACCCGACCGGCCACCTGCGCGCCCTGCACCGCCGGGTGGCCGTCGAGTTCGCCCGGGAGGACTGGGTCCGCCGCCGGTGCGCCGACGTCGCGGTCGCCGAGAGCCTGCGGCGCCAGGACCCGGCAGCCCCCTGGCACGCGCGGGTCACCGGCTGGCTGTTCCCCACGGCGTGCACGGCGCACGTCCTGCTCGTCGCCGCGCTGCGCAACCCGACGGTCCGGCTGCGCCACCTGGCCGTCCGGGGCGTGCTGGCCGACTACGGCCTCTCCGACGGGTACCCGGAGCTGCTGGAACTGCTCGGCTGCGCCACGATGACCGCGGCCACGGCCCGGCGGCACCTCGATGCCCTCGCCGACACGTTCGACGCGGCGGCGGCCGTCGCGCGCACCCGGTTCCCGTTCAGCTCCGACATCACCCCGGCGGCGCGGCCGATCGCGATCGACGCCAGCCGGACGCTGATCGACCGGGGGCTGCACCGCGAGACGGTGTTCTGGACGGCGGCCACCTTCGCCCGGTGCCACGCGATCCTCGCCGCCGACGCGCCCGAACTGGGGGAGCGGCTGGCCCCGGCGTTCGGGGAGCTGACGGCGGACCTCGGAGTGGCGACCGGGGCCGACCTCGCGCGACGGACGGCCGAGGTGCTGGCCTATCTGCCCCGGCTGGCGGAGACGGCGGACGCGATCATCGCCGCGCACCCGGAGATCACCCGCCCCTGACCAGACAGCGTCTCACCGGCCGGCGGCTACCAGACGTCGCCGTCGCGCCAGTCGCAGGTCAGGGCCGCGTCCAGGTCCAGCGGGACTCCGCCGGGGAGGACGTACACACAGTCGTCGGCGTCGGGGGTGGCGGTCACGCCCGTCGGGGTGAGCGCCGATGTCGGGCCGCGCCACAGGTGCCAGCCGCGCGCCGCGTAGAAGGTGGCACCCTCGTCGGTGGCGCCGAGCGCGCCCAGGTCGTACGCGGACCGGACCACGCGTTCCAGCGCCGTCATCATGGTGGCGCCGTGGCCGCGTCCCCGGTGGTCGGCGCGGACGGCGACGCCCTCGACGTAGCCGGCGCGCAGGGCCCGGCCGCCGTGCAGGATCCGGCGCTGGATGACCGCGGCGTGCCCGATCACGGCGTCGCCCTCCCACACGATGGCGTGCACGCCGCCGAGCGAGTGTTCCCAGTCGTGCTCGGTCATGTCGTCGAACACGTCATAGAGCAGCGCCCGGGCCGCGCCCAGCGTGTCGGTGTCCAGGTCCGCGGTGTGCGCGGTGACGAGGCGGCTCACGTGGCGTACCCGTCGAGAAGGGTTTCGACCTCTGTGTCCACTGTGGCCAGGGTGGCCGCCGGATCGGGGGAGCGGGCGATCAGCAGCGCCGCCTCGCACAGCGCGCCGAGCAGCAGGTGGGTCCGGGTCTCCGGGTCGCCCGGCCGCACCAGCCCGGCGTCGGCCGCCGCGGCGATGCCCCGGCGCATCATGGCCAGGGTGTGCTCGCGTTCGAGGTCGCGGACGGTCTCCCAGCCGAGCACGGCCGGGCCGTCGAGCACGATCACCTGGCGGACCACCGGGTCCAGGCTCGCGCGGAGGAACGCCCGGCAGCCGGCCCGCACCGCGGCCCACGCGTCCGGCGCGTCGGCCGCCGCCCCGGCCAGCGCGTCGGCCAGCAGCTGCTCCTGGCGGACGAACACGGCGCGGAACAGCCCCGGCTTGCCCTCGAAGTGGTGGTAGACCGCGCCCTTGGTGACGCCGGCGACCCGGGCGATCTCGTCGATCGAGGTGGCGGCGTAACCGTCACGGCCGAACAGCGCGGCGGCGGCGTCGAGCAGCCCGGTGGTGGTCTCGCCGGTCCGGTCGGCCTGCGTTCGTCGACTCATGGCACCCCCTCTTGACTTACATACTATGGGTATGTAGTTTCCGTACTGCAAGTACGTACCTCAAGTATGGAAGTGGGAATCCGATGGACTTCGTACAGCGCTGGTCCGACTTCTGGGCCAAGCCGGACCCGGCCGGCGTGCACACGATCGCGCACCCCGACATCGTCATGAACTGGCCGGCCGTCGACGAGCCACTGCGCGGGCTGCCCGTCTGGGAGGCGCGGATCGCCGGCATGCTCCAGCGGTTCCCGGACCTGGTCCTGCGGGTCACCGGACACGCGTTCAACGGCGACCTGTGCTTCATCAGTTGGCAGGCGAGCGCCACCGTCGGCGGCCGGCCCGCCACATGGGAGGGCATCGACCGGATGATCCTCCGCGACGACCGGGTGATCGAGTCCATGGTCGCCTTCGACACCTACGACCTGCGGGCGGCCACCGCCTAGCGATCCGCCGACCGCCACCGGCCTCGCGCTCCGGCCGGTGGCGGAGGCCGCGGACCCTTCCCTCCACCGGTGGCGCGCGCCTGCGATCCGGTGGAGATCATCCGGGACGGTGCGATCTGAGGACTTCGCATAGAATCGGGGGTACCCGACGGAGGTGGTGACCCATGCCCGACAGGCACGAGATGCGCGTCGACCAGCAGATCCGTGAGGCGGAGGAGCGCGGCGAGTTCGCGAACCTGCCCGGTGCCGGCAAGCCGATCCCGAACCTCGGCACCCACTACGACGAGAACTGGTGGGTCCGGGAGTACATGCGCCGGGAGAAGCTGACCTTCGTCGGCCCGCCGGCGCTGGCCCTGCGCAAGGAGGCCGAGGACATCATGGACACCCTGGTGAAGGAGCACTCGGAACGGGCCGTGCGCGGCATCGTTGCCGACCTCAACGCCCGGATCCTCGACGTGCGCCGGGGCGCGGTGGAAGGCCCCCCGATCGTGGTGCACACCCTCGACGAGGACGAGGTCGTGGCCCGCTGGCGTGCGGCCCGCGCGGCCTGACGACCCCTACAGCTCCCGGACCAGGACCTGGCACGGCCACAGCACGCCCGTCGGCAGCGGGAACTCCACCAGCTCCGCCGGCGTGAAGCCCTGGCGCTCGTAATAGCCGACCAGGGCGCGGTCGTCGCCGCCGTAGCAGTCCAGCCGGAGCCGGGTCGCGCCCCGTTCCGCCGCGAGGCCGGCCGCGTGGTCCAGGAGACGCGCGCCGATCCCGAGCCCGGCGTGCTCGCGGCTGGTCACGAGCAGCAGCACGTACACCTCCGGGACGGTGGCCGGGGGCAGCTGCGCCGGCACCTCGCCGAGCACCAACGCGCCGAGGGGCACCCCGTCGAGCTCGATCAGCCACAGCCCGCCGTCCCGGCCCCAGCTCTCGGCCTGGCGGAGGCGTCGGGGGCTGGTGGACTGGCGGGCGGTGCCCCACTGGCCGGTGCGGCCCCGGGAGACCAGCCACTCGCCGGCGGCGTCCAGCAGGGCCAGCACGGCGGGAACGTCGGCCGGTCCGCCGGCCCGGATCGTCCATGTCATCAGTCCACTGTAGGAGTCGCGGCGGGCCGGGTCACGGCACTGGGATGAGCTCCGGCCATCCGGTGGTGGCGCCGTCGAGGAGGCCCTCCGGTCCGTTCGGCCCGGTGACCGGGGACCCTGGCCTCGCGTCCGGGGCCTGCAGGCTGGCGGCCGGCGCGGGGCGGAGGAACCGGTCGAAGAAGGCCAGCAGGCACGCGCGTTGGGCCGCCACGGCCCGGCCGGGGTCGACCGTCCCGGCGACCCGCTCGTAGCCGGGCCCGGCCAGGCCCAGCGGACCGGCGAGCTGCGGATAGATCGACTGGAAGTCGGTGAAGCCGTGGTGCGCCGCGCCGACCAGCGTCAGATCCCGCTTCCAGCCGCGATGCCGGGACCAGAAGTCCGCCCACCCCGGATCGCAGCCCGGGGCGTGGCTGCGGGTCCGGAACCCGCCCGCGCCGTCCGACCGGGACAGCGACGCCCCGAGCACCAGGAACGGCCGGTCGTGCCCGTGCAGGTCGACATGCTCCGCCGGCATCGGGTTCGTCGGCGACGCGCCGAGCGGACCGTCCAGATTGGCCCCGGCCACGATCCGGGGATCCAGGGCCACCGCCTCGCACGCCGTGGTCCCGCCCAGCGAGTGCCCGAACATGCCGACCGCGAACCGGGCCCCCGCACCGAACGCCGGACCGCCTCCCGCGCCCCGGTCGATTCCGACGCCGCCCCGTGGGTCCGGAGTCGACCGGTCCGGGGCGAGTCCGGTGCGCTCCAGCGTGTCCAGGACGAACGCCGTGTCGGCGATCCGGGCGTCGAGGGCCCGCCCGATGTGGTCGGCCATCCGTTCCTGGTCCGACGCCACCTCGGCCGTGAGCGTCCCGTCGACCCGCACCCGACCGTCCGGGAACCGCACCGGCGAACCCTCCCCGGGATGGTCGACGGTCACGACCGTGTAGCCGTGGCTGGCCAGGTCGGACACCAGCGTGGTCGTCGTGCCGCGCCCCATCCCGAGCCCGGGGGAGAACAGCACGACCGGGCCGGCCGGGCGGGCGGGAGCGTCGAGATGGCCGGCGGTGGGCGAAACCCATGCCACGGTACCCGCGGGCACACCACCCTCCGCCCCCACGAGCGCGTCGAAGGGTTCCGCCGCGCCGGCCGGCAGCCAGGGCGCCCGGGGCGACCCGGTGACGTCCCGGGCCGGGTACCAGACGCTGACCATCAGCTCGCGGGGACCGTCGGCCAGCCACGGGTCCCGGCGGCCGTGGTCGGTGAGGTGCACGTCGGTCACGCCCACCGGATGCGGCCCGGTCGGCGGGGGAAGCACGAAATCCATGGGCTCTCCGCTCTGGCTGGTGCGGGCAAAGGTACCCGGGGACCGGGCCCGGGCGGCGCCCCGCCTCCTCCACACGCCGAGTGGCGACACCCCGCAGGAGTGTCGCCACCACGTGCCACTTCGGTGCGGTCAGGCCGCGTTCGCCAGCGTCCCCGCCTCCACCGGCCGCAGCGCCAGCCGCACCACGTCGGCCACGTCCGCGACGACGTGGATCGTCAGCTGGTCGCGGACCGTCGCCGGCAGGTCGTCCAGGTCCGGCTCGTTGCGGGCCGGGACGATCACCTCGGTCAGGCCCGCCCGGTGCGCGGCGAGCAGCTTCTGCTTCACGCCGCCGATCGGCAGTACCCGGCCGTTGAGGGTGACCTCGCCGGTCATCCCGATCTCCGGGCGGACCGGTCGGCCGGTGGCCAGCGACGCGAGGGCCGTGACCATCGTGATCCCGGCACTCGGCCCGTCCTTCGGTACCGCGCCGGCGGGGACGTGCAGGTGCAGACGGCGGTGCAGCGCCGCGGGGTCGACGCCGAGTTCCGGACCGTGCGACCGCAGGTAGGACAGCGCGATCTGCGCGGACTCCTTCATCACGTCGCCGAGCTGACCGGTCAGGGTCAGCCCCGGCTCGCCGTCCGCGAGGGCCGTGGCCTCGATGAACAGCACGTCGCCGCCAGCGCCGGTGACCGCGAGCCCGGTCGCCACGCCGGGCACGGCCGTGCGCTCCGCGGACTCCGGGGTGAACCGGGGCCGGCCGAGGTAGTCCTTCAGGTTGGCCACGGTCACCTCGGCCCGCGCACCGCCGACCACCGCACCGTCACCACTTCCCGAGCCGACTGCGTCGCCGCCCGAGCCGCCCTCACGGCCCGAGCCGATCCCACCCGAGCCGTCGACGACGCCGCCCGAGCCGTCCCCGCCGTCACCCGTGACCGGCTCCCCGGCCTCATCGGTGGACAACCGCACAGCCACCTTCCGCAGCACCCGCCCCAACGCCCGTTCGAGCTGCCGCACCCCGGCCTCCCGGGTGTACTCCGACGCCAGCAACCCCAGCACCTCGTCGGTCACCGACACGTCCTCACCGGTCAACCCGGCCCGGTCGAGCTGCCGCGGCCACAGGTGCCCGCGGGCGATGGCGACCTTCTCCGCCTCGGTGTACCCGTCGAGGGTGACGACCTCCATCCGGTCCAGCAGCGGCCCCGGCACGGTGTCGGCGACGTTCGCCGTGGCCAGGAACAGCACGTCGGACAGGTCGAGGTCCACCTCGAGGTAGTGGTCGCGGAACGTGTGGTTCTGCGCCGGGTCGAGCACCTCGAGGAGCGCGGCGGCCGGGTCCCCGGCGTAGCCGGCCGACAGCTTGTCCACCTCGTCGAGCAGCACGACCGGGTTCATCGAGCCAGCCTCCCGGATGGCGCGGACGATCCGGCCGGGCAGCGCGCCCACGTACGTACGCCGGTGGCCTCGGATCTCCGCCTCGTCGCGGATGCCGCCCAGGGACACCCGGACGAACTTCCGGCCGAGCGCCCGCGCGACGGACTCGCCGAGACTGGTCTTGCCCACCCCGGGCGGCCCGACGAGGGCCAGCACCGCGCCGGAGCCGCGCCCGCCGACCACCTGCAGGCCGCGCGCGGCCCGCCGGTTGCGCACCGCCAGGTACTCCAGGATGCGGTCCTTGACGTCCTCCAGCCCCGCGTGGTCGGCGTCGAGCACCTCGCGCGCCTGGCGCAGGTTCGTGTTGTCCTCGGTCCGGGTCGTCCACGGCATCTCCAGCACCGTGTCGAGCCAGGTCCGGATCCAGCCGGCCTCCGGGGACTGGTCGCTGGCGCGCTCGAGCTTGTCGACCTCGCGGATCGCCGCCTCGCGCACCTTCTCCGGCAGGTCGGCGGCCTCCACCCGGGACCGGTAGTCGGCGCTGCCCTCGGGCTCGTCCTCGCCGAGCTCCTTGCGGATCGCCGCGAGCTGCTGGCGGAGCAGGAACTCGCGCTGGGTCTTCTCGACGCTCTCGCGCACGTCCTCGCTGATCTTCTCGGACACGTCGAGTTCGGCGAGGTGGTCGCGGATCCACGCCGTGAGCTTGTCCAGCCGGTCGCCGACGTCGACGGCGGCCAGCAGCTCGGCCTTCTGCTCGACGGACAGCCACGGCGCGTAGCCGGCGGAGTCGGCCAGCTCGGCCGGTTCCGTCATGCGTTCGACGGCGTCGATGACCTGCCAGGCGCTGCGGCGCTGCAGAAGAGCGACCAGCATCGTCTTGTACTCGCGGGCCTGCTCGCGCGCCTTCTCCGTCGCCTCCGGCTCGGTCACCTCGGCGACCTCGACCCACAGGGCTGCCCCCGGCCCCGGCACCCCGGAGCCGATCTTGCCCCGGGCCAGCCCCCGGATGACGGCGGCCGGTTCGCCGCTGGACAGCCGGCCGACCTTCTCGATCACGGCGATCGTGCCGACCGGGCCGTAGTCGCCGTCGAGGCGCGGGACGGCGAGCAGGGTGTCGTCGCCGGCCGCACGGGCCGCGTCGACGGCGGCCTGGGTGGCCGCGTCGAGCGTGACGGGGATGACCATGCCGGGGAGCAGCACCGACTCGGCCAGGGGCAGGACGGGAAGTGTAGCCATGAGGTCACCTCTGTAATCACGTAAACATGAGTCTCTTCGGCTCAAGTTCGTGGGAGGCCCCGGTGTTCCCGATGTGACGGCCGCCACTGGGGTTTTCCGCCGCGGAGGGCCGCGTGCGCCCGATGCGGCTACCGGGATTCCGGATCACCGCCGGTCCCCGCGCGCCGGCGAACCCCACGTGCGGCCTCGCGCCGGCGTTCACCGCAGGCGGTCGGCGAACCACGCCGCCGCCAGGTCGGCGACCCGCGCCAACGCGCCCGGCTCCTCGAACAGGTGGGTCGCCCCGGGCACGACCTCCACCTCGCACGGCCCGCCGAGTTCCCGCGCCGCCCGCCGGTTGAATTCCAGCACCTCCAGATCCCGGCCGCCCACGATCAGCAGCGTCGGCACCGTCACCTGGCCCAGCGCCCCGCCGGCCAGGTCCGGCCGCCCGCCCCGGGACACGACGGCCCCGATCTCCCCGGCAACCACCCGCCCGCCCCCGGGATTCCCGTCGGGGTCCGAAGCCCGCCCAGCCCAGGGACCCCCGCCGGTGTCGGAACCGTGGCCGAGCCCGGCACCCGCCGCGACCAGCGCCGCCGCGGCCCCCGTGCTCGCCCCGAACAGCCCCACCGGCAACCCGACCAGCCCCGGCCACACCCGGACCGACCGCACGAGCCCGACGAGCCGCCCGGCGAGCAGCGGGATGTCGAACCGCGCCTCGGGGGACCGGTCCTCGGCCCGGGTGAGCAGGTCGACCAGCAGCGTCGCGAAGCCGGCGGCGTTGAGCACCCCGGCGACGTACCCGTTGCGGGGGCTGTGTCGGGAACTACCGCTGCCGTGCGCGAACACCACGACGCCGACCGCCCCGGCCGGGACCGTCAGCTCCCCGTCCAGGGTGACCCCGCCGGCGTCGATCAGGACCGTGGACACAAGCGCCACCTACCCCGGACCGGCCCCGGCCAACCACGGGACTGCGGCGAGGCGCGGGCCCCGGGCACACTGACGGGATGTGGTCGTCCCGGTCCGTACCCGTCGTCTGGATGCTGGCCGCGATCGCCGCCGCCGTGGGCGTCGGCACGTGCGCGGGGACCACCTGGCTGCCCGTCACGGCGCGGGTCTTCGTCCTCGCCCTCGTGTCCGTGCCGGTGCTGTTCGTCGGGATCGCGGCGCACGGCCGGGTCGGGTGGGCGCTGGCGGGCTGGACCCTGGTGCTCCTCTGCCAGGCCGGGGCCATGCTGGCCACAGCGGACGGTCTGCTGGCGGGCGACCGGGACCGGGTCGCGGCCACGGTGCTGGCCGACGTGGGCGTCGACGGTCGGGGCGGCCCGCACCTGTACGCGCTCGCCGGCCCCGACGGGGTCCGGCTGGACGGCCAGCTCCGGACCGGGGTGCGCCACCGGACCGGCGACCGGGTCGCGGTGCTGGTCGACCCGTCGGGGTGGCTCAACCCGACCACGCCGGACGCGGCGCGGGAGGCCGGGGCGACCGCCGACTTCGCGGGACTGACCGGCGTCGCGGGGCTCGTGCTGGCCCTGGCGGCGGTCCGCCCGCCCCGCCGACCGGCCCCGACCCCGGCCGGTCCGCCGGCCACGGACGCCGAACTGGCCCGCCGGCTCGTGGTGGAGTTCCTCCGCGCGCACGTGGTCCCCGAGGAGCTGCGGGACCCGGACGACTACCTGGCGGCCCTCGACCCGGCGGCCGACCAGGAGGCCTTCGAGGCCCTGATGGCCTGGGTCCGCACCTCGGGCCCGGTCCCGGCGGGGACCAGGGACGAGCGGTTGGCCCGACTCCGGGCGGTCACCGACGGCGTCTCGGCTGTGTTCCGCTGGCGTGCGGCCCGGTTCTAGGACAATTTCTGGTACTTGTTGACGATGAAGGTCATCCTGTTCGGCGCCACCGGCATGGTCGGTCAGGGCGTGCTCCGCGAGTGTCTGCTCGCCGACGACGTCGGGTCCGTCCTGGTCGTCGGGCGCACCCCGACCGGCCGGGAACACCCGAAGCTGCGCGAGATCCTGCGGCCGGACCTGACGGACCTGTCGGCGATCGAGGACCAGCTGGCCGGGTACGACGCGTGCTTCTTCTGCCTCGGCGTGACCTCGGCGGGGATGAGCGAGGCGGACTACACCCGGATCACGTTCGACGGCACGATGGCCGCCGCGCGCCCCCTGGCCAGGCTCAACCCGGACCTGACGTTCGTGTACGTCTCCGGGGCCGGCACCGACTCCACGGAGAAGGGTCGCAGCATGTGGGCCCGGGTCAAGGGCCGCACGGAGAACGCCGTCCTGGCCCTGTTCCCGAACGGGTACGCCTTCCGCCCGGCCTTCATCCAGCCCCGGCACGGCGAACGCTCCAAGACCCGCTGGTACCGGCTGGCCTACGTCGTCACCACGCCCCTGTTCCCGCTGCTGCGCGCCGTCGCGCCGAGGTACGTCACGACGACCGAGGAGATCGCCCGGGCGATGCTGGACGTGGCTCGCGACGGCTACCCGAGCCGGGTACTGGAGAGCGTCGACTTCCACCGTTGACCGAATTGGGTGTTTACAACATGAGTTAGTTGGATAAAATAGGTCAAGGCTGTGGCGCACACAGCCGGAGGTCGCCCGGACGCCGTCGCAGTTGAGGGGCTGTGATGAGCGCGGCGACCTCACCCGGCACAGGGGTGGCGCCTCAGGGGTCAGGCGCCACCCCGTACCTCAGACCAACCGGCCACGGGCCACGTCCGGGCCTGCGGCTACGGCCGGACGGGGGATCCGGCCGGTTGCCGGATCCCCCGCCGGCTGACGGCCCGCCTGATCACCGGTGCGGGAGCAGCGCCACCGCGTGACTGACCAACTCGGCGTTGTCCCGCACCGGTTCCCCCGCCGGACCCACCAGGGTGTCCTCCAGTCCGATCCGGGTGTCCAGCCCGAGCGGCCCCGCCATCCCGACCAGTGGCCACGCCGCGTCCTCCTCGCCGTGCAGCAGGCGCTGTCCGGGGAGACCGTCGAGTGCGGCGAGGATCCGGTGCGCGGCTCCTGGCGCCTCCGCGGCGGTCCCGCCGATGATCTCGACCAGCAGGCGTACGCACCGCCCGGCCAGTCCCGACGCGCGCAGTGCCGCGGCGTCGGCCGCCGACCAGACGCCGGCCTCCACCCCGATGCCGGCCGTCCACAGCGCCTCGGCGAGCGTCGCGAACCCGGGCTCGGACAGGTTGACCGACGCGAAGTCCGGCCTATCGGATCCCGACAGCTCCGACCAGGCCGCGACGGCGGCCAGCCGGGCCCGCTCGTCGCCCGCGGTGATCCACAGCCCGGTGGACACGCCGACCGGGATGCCGGGGCACGCGTCGCGTGCCGCCCGGACGGCCGCGCCGATGTCGGCGGCCACGAGGGACTCCGCGCCCCGGGGGTCCCGGGCGTGCAGGTGCACGGCCCCGGCACCTGCGGCGACGGCGTCCCGGGCGGCGTCGGCCAGCTCCGCCGGGGTGACCGGCAGCCCGGGGTGCTCGCCCAGTCGACGGGCCCCGTTGAGACACACCTTGATCAACATGCCTCCCATGGTCGCACCGCGCGGTCGAGGACGCCCCAGGGAACCTCGGGCACTCGGCACGGAGGTCCGATCGACGGCCTCGTCTGGGCCGGGTCGCACGCGCCGGTGTCGCGCCGTTCCCGGTGGCGGTGCCGTCCCGGGGGCAGAATCAGGCCGTGGCCGAGAAGCGAAGTGCCGGGATTCTGCTGTACCGCCGGGTCGGTGGCACCACCGAGGTGCTCCTCGGGCACATGGGCGGCCCGTTCTGGGCCCGCAAGGACGCCGGCGCGTGGTCGATACCCAAGGGGGAGTACGGGCCGGACGAGGAGCCCCTCGCCGCCGCCCGCCGCGAGTTCCGGGAGGAGTTGGGCCTGCCGGTCCCGGCCGGGGAGTTGGTCGGGCTGGGCGAGGTCCGGCAGGCCGGGGGCAAGGTGGTGACCGTGTGGGCGCTGGAGGGCGACCTGGACCCGGCCGACGTTGTGCCGGGCACGTTCGCGATGGAGTGGCCGAAGGGTTCCGGGGTGGTCCGGGAGTTCCCGGAGCTCGACCGGGTCGGGTGGTTCGGACTGTCGGACGCCGGGGCGCGGATCGTCGCCGCCCAGCGCGAGTTCCTCGCCCGCCTGGAACACCTGCCCGGCTGACCGACCCGCGCGCGGTCGCTGTCGCCTCTGTCACGGGTACCGGTGACATGCGGGGTTGAGATCTTCTCGGGTTCTTCCGCGTCCCGGAACACTGTGGACAACCATAAGGTTTTCTTAGGTTGTTATTGAAATAACTCGATGGTTACATGGGCGTGCCGCAGACGCGGTCTCACCTAGAGGGAGCCAGAGATGAGACGCAGAACAGCGACGGCCGGGTTAACCCTGGCTGTATTCGCGGGAATGGCACTGACCCTGTCCGCCACCACCACTGCCGCCGCGACGCCCACCGACCGCAACCTCGGTGACGCCCGGACCATGGCCGTCTCCGCCGCCGACAAGGCGGCGGCCAGCGGTCTCGACGCCCTCGCCAAGGGCCCGTTCGAGCAGTACACCCAGAAGAACGTGCTGCCGTGGGTCAACGGCCTGTTCGCGGTCGACTACGACCGTACCTACCGGGGCCTGCCGGTCGTCGGGGGCGACGCTGTCGTGCTCGCCGACGGCCAAGGGCACGTCAAGAGCACGGTGGCCGCCACCACGGCGAAGATCAACGTGCCGGTCGCCCCGGCGGTCACGGCGTCGGCCGCTGAGGCCACCTCGCGCGGCCAGCTGGCCAGCGTGGACCGGGTGGACTCCAGCCGGCTCGTGGTCCTGATCCGCGAGGACAACCCGCGCCTGGCGTGGGAGACCACGATGACCGGCCTGACCGCGACCGCCCCGAGCCACCTGCACGTGTGGGTCGACGCGATCACGGGCAAGGTGCTGTCGCAGCACGACGACGTCACGTATGGCACGGGCACCGGCAAGTGGAACGGCCCGAACCCGCTGACGATCGCCACCACCACGGGCAGCACCAACTCGATGCGCGACCCGGGCCGCCCCGGCCTGTCCTGCGGCAACGCCAGCGGCACCGTCTTCACCGGACCGGACGACGTCTGGGGCAACGGCGTCGGCAACAACATCGAGACCGGCTGCGTGGACGCCCTGTGGGCCGCCCAGCACGAGTGGGACATGCTGGTCAACTGGTTGGGCCGCAACGGCCACAACGGCACCGGCGGCAGTTGGCCCATCAAGGTGGGCCTCGCGGACGTCAACGCCTACTGGGACGGTTCGAGCATCTCGATCGGCCACAACAACGCCAACGACTGGATCTCCTCGATGGACGTCGTCGGCCACGAGTTCGGCCACGGCATCGACCAGTTCACCCCCGGTGGCGCCGGCTCCGAGGCCGGTCTGGGCGAGGGCACCGGTGACATCTTCGGCGCGCTGACCGAGGCCTACACCAACGAGCCCGCCGCCTACGACGAGCCGGACTACCTGGTCGGCGAGGAGATCAACCTCGTCGGCACCGGCCCGATCCGCAACATGTACAACCCCTCGCTCGTCGACGGCGACCCGAACTGCTACTCGTCCTCGATCCCGAGCACCGAGGTGCACGCCGCCGCCGGCCCGCTGAACCACTGGTTCTACCTGATGGCCGAGGGCACCAACCCGGCCGGTGGCCCGGTCAGCCCGACCTGCAACAGCACCACGCTGACGGGCATGGGCATCCAGAACGCCGGCAAGATCTTCTACGGCGCGATGCTGACGAAGACGTCGAGCCAGACGTACAAGAAGTACCGGACCGGCACCCTGACCGCCGCGAAGAACCTCGACTCGACCTGTGGTCTGTTCAACAAGACCAAGGCCGCGTGGGACGCGATCAGCGTTCCGGCCCAGACCGCCGACCCGACGTGCACCAGCACGCCGACCAACGACTTCTCCATGGCGCTGAGCCCGACCTCGGGTTCGGTCAACCAGGGCGCGTCGGTCACCTCGACGGTCAGCACCACCACCACGTCGGGCTCCGCCCAGACCGTGAACCTGACCGCGAGCGGCGCGCCGTCCGGCGTGACCGTGAGCTTCAGCCCCTCCTCGGTCACCTCGGGCAACTCCTCGACGATGACCGTCGCGGCCAGCGCGACGGCCGCCGCCGGCACCTACACCATCACGGTGACGGGCGCCGGTACGGCCACGCACACCGCGACCTACAGCCTGACGGTCAACGGCACCACCCCGACCAACGACTTCTCGGTCTCGGTGAGCCCGAACTCCGGCACGGTCACGGCCGGCGGCTCGACCACCACCACGGTCGGCACCGCCACCACGTCCGGCTCGGCGCAGACCGTCGCGCTGTCCGCGTCCGGCCTGCCGGCCGGGGCGACCGCGTCGTTCAGCCCCTCGTCGGTGACCTCGGGCAACTCGTCGACCCTGACGATCGCGACGGCGGGCTCCACGGCCGCCGGCACGTACACGGTCACGATCACCGGCACGGGCTCGGTCGCGCACTCCACGACCTACACCCTGACGGTCAACGGCACGGGCGGCTGCACCAGCCCGGGCCAGAAGATCCTGAACCCGGGCTTCGAGTCGGGCTCGGCGTCGTGGACCGCCACGTCGGGCGTCATCGGGGCGAACACCGGTAACGGTTCGCCGCGGACCGGCACCCAGAGCGCGTGGCTCGACGGCTACGGCTCGACGCACACCGACACCCTGTCGCAGTCGATCTCCATCCCGGCCGGGTGCAGCACCTACACCCTGTCGTTCTACCTGAAGATCAGCACGGCGGAGACCACCACCACGGTGCAGTACGACAAGCTGACCGTGACGGTCGGCAGCACCACCCTGGCGACGTACTCGAACCTCAACCCCGCCGGGTACACGCTGCGCTCCTTCAACGTCGCGGCCTTCGCCGGCCAGACGGTCACGCTGAAGTTCAGCGGCACCGAGGACTCCTCGCTGCAGACGTCCTTCGTCATCGACGACACCGCTCTCACGGTGTCCTAGTCGACGGATGACGTGCGGGGGTCGGCCCTACCGGGCCGGCCCCCGTTCGCGTGCGCTCCGTGCCGGCCACGCTCTCCGGGAGCGGCGTGGGTGCCGGCCGGTGTCAGGACGTCGGTGACGGGGCGGGCGTCGCCGGACGGTTCTGGGGCGGCGGTGCCGGGACGCCCCGACCGTCGCCGCCGCGCGGCCCGCGCTGCCGGTCCTCGCCGCCGCGCTGGTTCTGGTTCTGGTCGCGGTTGTGCTCGCGGCGGTCGTCCATCCGGCTGTACCCGCCGTGCCCGGGTCCGCCGTGGTGGCCCACGGCCGCGCCGATGGCCAGGCCGGCAGCCCCGCACAGGCACGCGCCGAGCAGGAACGCGCCGATCAGGGCGCCGATCGTCTTGCCGGAGGGCCGACGCCGGGGAGCCGCGGGGACCGGCGCGGGAGCCGGGGGAGCTGGGGACTCGGCCGCCGGCGCGGGCTCGGCCGGCAGTGCCGTGGTGGGCTGGTTGTCGGGCTCTGTCGTCATGCTTCCACCCTGACGCCGTCGTCTAAGGGCCGCCGACCGGCTTTCTAAGAACTTCCGATGAGTCCTGACCGCCGCCGGTGCCGCCACCCGGCCCCGCCCACGGGCTCGCGCCAGAGCCGCCGCCCGGCCCCGCCTCGGGTCCGCTCACCGGCAGGGTCACGGTCAGCAGCGCGCCGCCCGTCGCCGCCCGCCCGGCGGTCACCGTCCCGCCGTGCTGCTCCACGGCCTGCGCCACGATCGCCAGGCCCAGCCCGGAACCGGGCATCGACCGGGCCGACAGCGCCCGGTAGAACCGTTCGAACACCCGGGGCAGGTCCTCGTCGTCGATGCCGGGGCCCCGGTCCGCGACGGTCAGGGTGGCGGCCGCGCCGGTGCCGGTCAGCCGGACGTCCACGGTCCCGCCGGCGGGGCTCCACTTGGCCGCGTTGTCCAGCAGGTTGAGGACCAGGCGTTCCAGGGCCGCCGGCCGGCCGGCGACGGTCACGGCCGCCAGGCGGGTGTCGAAGACGATCCCGGCGCCCCGGGTCCGGACCCGTTCGACGGCCGAGGCCACGACCTCCGACAGATCAACGGCCTCGACGGGTACCGGTCCCGGGTCCTCCCGCGCCAACTCCACCAGCTCGTTCGTCAGCTGGGTCAGCTCGACGACCTGCACCTCCAGGTCGCCCAGCAGCCGGGACCTGTCCTCGGCCGACAGGGTCCGCCCCGGGGTGGCCTCGGCGCGGACCAGCAGCTCGATATTGGTCCGCAGGCTGGTCAGCGGGGTACGCAGCTCGTGCCCGGCGTCCTCGACCAGCATCCGCTGCGCGGCCCGGGACGAGTCCAGTGCGCCGAGCATCGCGTTGAACGACCGGGCGAGCCGGGCCACCTCGTCCTCGCCGTCGACGGGGATCGCCGCCTGCAGGTCCTTGGTGACCGTGACGTGCTCGACGGCGCGGGTGAGCCGTTCGACCGGGGCCAGCCCGGCCCGGGCCACGCTCCGGCCGAGCAGCGCCGCGCCGACGATCCCGGCCAGGCCCACGGCGGCGAGCAGGAGGCCCAGTTGGCCGAGTGTCCGGTCCACCGGGTCGGTCGCGACGGCCACCTGCACCGCGCCGCCGCCGGCGGCGGGGACGGTGAGCATCCGGTAGTCGCTCCAGCCGATCCCGATCCTCTCCCGGGCGTCGCGCCTGTCCCCGCCGGCGACGGCCCGCGCGGCCGGGGTGACCGGCAGGACGGGCAGCAGCCCGGGGCCGGTGCCCGCGCCGTACGGGGTGCCGGTCGGGTCGAGGAGCTGCCAGCGGGGCCCGATGTCGTGCTCGAAGTGCCGGGGGCCGCCCGGCCCGGGGCCCCGGCCGTAGTTCTCGTCGGGCAGCCGGGGCGGCACGGCGTCGCGCCACCGGTCCGGCTGGGCGGCGATGGTGCGCGCGTCGGTGTCGAGCTGGACGTCGAGCTGCCGGTACAGCTCCGCGCGGACGACGAGCCAGGCCCCGGCGCTGACCCCGACGACGGCCACGGCCACCGCCGCCGCGGCCAGCAGGGACAGCCGGGACCGCAGGGTGAGGCGGCGCCACCGGTTCACAGCGGCTGTTCCCGGAGCACGTAGCCGACGCCGCGGACCGTGTGCAGGAGGCGGGGCTCGCCGTCGGACTCGAGCTTGCGGCGCAGGTAGCCGAGGTAGACGTGCAGGCTGTTGGAGGACTCGCCGAAGTCGTACCCCCAGACCTGCTCGAACAGGGCCTGGCGGGTCAGGACCTGGCGCGGGTGGCGCAGGAACGCCTCCAGGATCGAGAACTCGGTGCGGGTCAGCCGGACCAGCCGGCCGGCCCGGCGCACCTCCCGGGTCGCCGGGTCCAGGGTCAGCCCGGCGAACCGCAGCTCGCCCTCGCCGGTGTCGGGCGCGGCCCCGGCGTGCAGGGTGCGCCGGAGCAGGGCCCGCAGCCGGGCCAGCAGCTCCTGGAGCGCGAACGGCTTGACCAGGTAGTCGTCGGCCCCCGCGTCGAGGCCGGCGACCCGGTCGCCCACGCTGTGCCGGGCGGTGAGCATCAGCACCGGCAGCAGCAGGCCTTCGGCGCGCAGGGTCCGGCAGGTCTCCAGGCCGTCGAGGCGCGGCATCATCACGTCGAGCACCACGGCGTCGGGTTCGCCGCCGCGGACCAGCTCCAGGGCGCGGTGGCCGTCCTCGGCCGTGGTGACCTCGTACCCCTCGAAGCGCAGGCTGCGCGACAACGAGTCGCGCACCGCCGCGTCGTCGTCGACCACCAGAATCCGCACCCGCCCACCCCCGCTCACAGCATCGCCGACCGCGTGGTGCGGCGTCTAAGAGAATCGTAGGAGCCGGCTAAGAAACCTCGCGCCACCGGAGCGGGTCGGGGTCGGCGGTACTGGCCGCGACGGCCAGGGTGCCGGCGAGCGCGCCCGCGCGGTGCACGAGGTAGCACAGTCCGGCCCGGTCGGCGTGCCGGGCGACGTCCTCGACCTCGGCGAGCAGCCGCACCGCCGAGGCCACGGCGTCCACCGGCGCGGCCCCCGCCTCCGGCATGTCCGGCACCGGGCCGGGTGCGGGCTCGGCCCCGGCGGAGGTGGGTGCTGTCGTGGCGCCGACCGGCTCGGACTCCCTGGCCCGCCCGGCCCGGGCCGAGAGCCGGAACGCGATCTCGCCGAGCACCGTCACCACCAGCACCACCCCGGCGGCGTACACCGGGACGAGCGACTGCGCCCGCCCGCCCGGCGTGGCCGCGAGCCACACCTCGGTCAGGCCGATCGCGGTGGCGCACAGCCGCGAGGCGCGCTCGCCGGTCGACAACCGGCTGACCACGGTGGCCGAGAGGAGGGCCAGCGCCGCGCAGCCGCAGTACACGGCGACCAGGATCGCGGGGCCGGCACCGGGGTGGTGCGCGGGGAGGTACGCGCGCGCGGCGTTGGCAAGGGCTGCGAAGTACATCAGGGAGTGCAGGCTCGGCCGGTGCACGGCGAGGCTGACCCGTGTCGAACCCTTGTCGAGGCCGAATCGGACGGGGAGGGCTAGGTGCCACTCGGCGGGCGGCGTAGCTTTGGTGTCGGACATCGGGGCTCCTCCGTTGGGCTCCGTGGTCTTCCGTGGTCGGGTCCGGTTGCGTCGGACCCGACCACTCCCGTTTCTGCCGGGGCTTGATGTGTAGTCCCACTCCGGCCGGTCGGGCAACGTACGCGCGGTGGCCGTGGGTAACTGTTAGGTGCCTTGATGATGCGTTTGCCGCAGCTTCTGTTCACTCTGAGTGAATCTCGGGTTCCCAACGGGGCACACAGGACACTCGCAACCACAGTGGGTGAAGCCCGAACCTGATGAGTGACCCAAATCACATAGCTCTGGGTAACCACTGGCCCGGGCGTCCTTTGAGGACACGAAACCTGTCGCCTTCTGCGCGACGACTGTCGGTCGCGGCCGGCCCGCGCCTACGCTGCGTTCGTGGCGAGCAGTGACGACAGCGCACCGGACGAGTGGGAGTGCCGGCAGTTCATCGCCGTCGCCGAGCAGCGGGGGGTCATGAAGGCCACCGAGGCGCTGCACGCGGAGACCGGGCGGACCGTGCGGCGGCAGACCGTCAGCCGCACCGTGGCGCGGATCGAGGAGTGGCGCGACGCGCGGCTGTTCACCCGGGAGGGGCCGCAGAAGCTGCTGTGCCTGACCGAGGAGGGGCAGCGGTTCCTGGAGTCGGCGCGGACCGTGGTCGCGGAGTACCAGATCATGCGGGGTGGGGGGTCCGCGCCCGGCAGGCCCCGCACGCTGGCCTGTCTGCCGCACCACACGAGTTTCGTCGCCCGGGCCGAGGACGTGCTGCTCGAGGAGCACGGGTTCGGTGTGCAGGTGGTCTACCTCGACCAGGCCAGCCGGGGCGACTCCGGCTTCCACGAGAACGCGGTCAGCCGGCTCCGCGACCGCCGCTACCACTGGGTCGTCGGCCCGGACGTGCGCGACCCGGCCTGTGTGTCGACCCGGCTGTACACGGCGCAGCTGGAGGCGATGGTGCCGGTCGGCTACCCGCACGCGGCGATGACCCTCACCGAGCTGGTCACCGAGCACCAGATGCTCGCCCCGCCGCCCGACATGCGGTCCCGCCGGCTGTTGGAGGACAGCATCCGGCGGTGGGACATCCCCGACCCGGGGCCCGGCACGAGGGTGCTGACCGAAACCTACGAGAGCGCGACCAGCGTGATGCGGATCCGCAACGAGCACCGCCGGCCGACCCGGCGGAGCAGGGTGGTCGTGGTGCCCTCCGACGTGGCGCTGGCCTACAAGCCGGGGCGGGAGTTCGCGGGACGCAACGCCGACAAGTTCCGCTGGGTGCCGTTGTGCCACCGCGACGAGGCCGGAGTGGAGCACCGGTTGACCCTGGACGTGTTCGTCACCACGACCCGGACCCGGGACCCGGACGTGCTCCGGGTGGTCGACGCGCTCCGCGAGGCGGTCGAGCACGTCAACGCGGATGGCGGGACCGGGCTGTGCGGGAGCAGTTTCCCCGGAATCTCTGAACAAACTTAACTGGGGGCTATTGCTGCCTACCTCCGATTGGTTAGGCTACGCGTTATGGATCATGGTCGTGGGTGTTTCCTGCCGCCAGGTCCATGATGTCGGGGGAGCGGGGGAGCACGTTGCAGGTACGCGTCCTGGGACCACTGGAAGTCCTGGTCGGGGGCGTGCCGGTGCCCCTCGGCGGGCGCCGTCCGCAGGTCATCCTGGCCATGCTGGCGCTGGAGGCCAACCGGGTCGTCCCCGTCGACCGGCTCGTCGACGCGGTGTGGGACGAGCACCCGCCGTCCACGGCCCGGGGCCAGGTGCAGATCTGCGTCTCCGCCCTGCGCCGCGCGCTCGGCCTGCCCGACGCGATCGGCACCCGCCCGCCCGGCTACGTCCTGGCGATTGGCGACCAGCAGCTCGACGCGCACGTCTTCGAGGAGTCCCTCGCCGTGGCCCGGATGCTCGCCGACGCCGACCGGCCGGCCGAGGCCGCCGACCGGCTCCGCGCGGGCCTGGCCCTGTGGCGCGGGCCGGCGCTCGCCGGGGTCGACGGCCGGCTGCTGCGCACCGCCACCACCCGGCTGGAGGAGAGCCGGCTGACGGCGACCGAGGAGCGGATCCGGCTCGACCTGGCCCTCGGCCGGCACGACGAGCTGGTGGGGGAGCTGTTCGAGCTGGTGGCCGCCGAGCCGCTCCGCGAGCGCCCGCACGCCCACCTGATGACGGCGCTGTACCGCACCGGCCGCCCCGCCGAGGCCCTCGAGGCGTTCCGCCGGGCCCGGGCGGTGTTCGTCGAGGAGCTGGGCATCGAGCCGGGCGAGGAGTTGCGCCGGCTCGAACACGCCATCCTGTCCGCCGACCCGGCCCTCGACCCGCCGGCCGTGGCCAGGGCCGTGGTCGCGCTCCCCGGGCCGTCCGCCGCCCCGCGCCAGCTGCCGTCGGACATCGCGGACTTCCTCGGCCGGTCCCGGAGCATCGGGCTGGCCGCCGACGTGCTGTCCGGGGCCGGCGCGCCGGCCGTGCCCGTGCTGGCGATCACCGGCCCGGGCGGGGTCGGCAAGTCCGCGCTGGCCGTGCACCTCGCGCACCGGGCCCAGGCGGACTTCCCGGACGGCCAGCTGTACGCCGACCTGCGCGGGGTGTGCGCCCCGGTCGGGCCGGCGGAGATCCTGGCCCGGTTCCTGCGCGCCCTCGGGGTGCCGGGGCCGGCCGTGCCGGACGGGCTGGCCGAGCGGGCCGAGCTGTACCGGACGAAGGTCGCCGGCCGTCGGATCCTGATCGTGCTCGACGACGCGGCCAGCGAGGAGCAGGTCATGCCGCTGCTGCCGGGCTCGGCGAGCGCGGCGGTGCTCGTCACGGCCCGGGGCCGGCTCGCCGGGCTGCCCGGGGCCCGGCACCTCGCCCTCGGGGTGCTCGACCGCGACACCGCCCTGGGCATGCTGGCCCGGATCGTGGGCGTCGAACGGGTCGCCGCCGAGCCGCGCGCCGCCGCGGCCCTGGTCGAACTGTGCGGCGGCCTGCCGCTGGCGCTGCGGATCGCCGGCGCCCGGCTGGCGTCGAGGCCGCACTGGCGGATCGGCCGGCTCCTCGACCGGCTGCGCGACGAGACCCGCCGGCTCGACGAGCTGGAACACGGCAGCCTGGGCATCCGGGCCAGCATCTCGCTGAGCTACGAGGGCCTGACCCCGCCGGCCCAGCGGCTGCTGCGCCGGCTCGCCCTGCTCGACGCGCCGGACGTGGCCGGCTGGGTCGGCGCCGCCCTGCTGGACATCGGCGTCGAGGAGGCCGAGGACCTGCTCGAACTCCTGGTCGACGCACAGTTGTTGGAGGTGGTCGGCGGGGCGCGGTACCGGTTCCACGACCTGATCCGGGTCTTCGCCCGCGAGCGCGCCCTGGCCGAGGAGCCGGTGGACGAGGTGCTGGGCCGGGCGTTCGGCGCGTGGCTGGGCCTGGCCGAGAGCGCGCACCGGCGCGAGTACGGCGGCGACTACACCGTCCTGCACGGCCCGGCGCCCCGCTGGTCCCTGCCGGCGGCCACGGCCGACGACCTGCTGGCCGACCCGGTGGCGTGGTTCGACGCGGAGCGGGCCGGGCTGGTCTGCGCGGTCCGGCAGTCCTGCGCGCACGGCTGGGCCGACCTGGCCTGGGACCTGGCGATGACGTCGGTGACTCTGTTCGAGGCGAAGAGCTACTTCGACGACTGGCGGGAGTGCGCGGAGGGGGCCCTGGCGGCGTGCCGGGCGGTCGGGGAGCGGCGCGGGGCGGCGGCGATGCTGCACACCCTGGGCGCGCTGCACGTGTTCCAGCGCGACTTCGCCGACGCGGACACCCTGATCGGCGGGGCGCTGCGCACCTTCGAGGAGTGCGGCGACACGCACGGTAGAGCACTCGTTTTGCGCAACCTGGCCTATCTGGACCGGATGCGCAGCCAGCCGGAGGCGGCCGGCGCCCGGTACGCCGACGCGCTCGCCGGCCTGCGCGCGGCCGGGGACCTGATCGGCCAGGCGCACGTGCTGAGCAACATGGCCGGGATGCGGCTCGACGCCGGTGAGCCCGAGGCCGCCAGGGACCTCCTCGAGGAGTCGCTGGCGATCTGCCGGGACGTGGGCAGCCGCCGGGTCGAGGCCCAGGTGCGCCACCGGCTCGGCGAGGTGGCCCTGTTCCTCGGGGACCTGGACCGGGCGGCGCAGGACTTCCACTGGGTGCTGCGGATCGTCCGGCACGCCGGGGACCGGATCGGGGAGGCGTACGCGCTGTACGGGCTGGGCATGGTCCGCAGCCGCGAGGGCCGGTACGAGCAGGCCGAGGCCTCGCTGTCCCAGGCCCGGCTGATCGCCGAGGCCGTGGACGAGCGGCTCGTCGTCGGCCGGGTGCTGCACGCGCTGGGCGAGCTGGAGGCCCGGCAGTTCCGGCACGAGCCGGCCATCGAGCGGCTCGCCGAGGCCAGGGAGCTGTTCCGGGCGATCCCGGCCGTGATCTGGGAGGCCCGCAGCCTGCTGTCCATGGGCGAGGTGTACGCCGGAGCGGGTGACCTGGCCTCCTCGGAACGCAGCTACGACGAGGTCGTGGAGCTGCTGTCCGGAGTGGACTCGGCGGAGGCGGAGCGGGTCCGGTCCCGACTGGCGGGCCGGCCCGCTCCGCAGAGCCGCCCCGCCCCGCCGGGCCACCCCGCTCCGCCGCGCCCGCTACTCCTTCATCCGCCGGGTGATCTCCGCGCTCGCCTCCGCCGCTAGCGCGTCGATGTCGCCGCCCTTGAGCACCCCGATCATGTACTGCCGGATGATCTGCGGCTCCTCCTCCACGGCGGCCCAGCGCGGATCGGTCGGCGGCACCTTCCCGAGCTTGGCGGCGGCCACCACGATGTTCATCACGGGATCGTTCGCGACGGCCGCGCCGAGGGACACCTTGTTGGGCACGTACCAGTTGCCGGCCGACTGGACGAGCCGGGTCTGCCACTTCTCCCCGGTGATCAGCTTCACGTACTCGTACGCCAGGGCCTGGTTCTTCGAGCTCTTCGGCACCGCGATGTTCGAGCCGCCGACGAAGACCGAGCTGGTCTTCTCGGCGGTGCGGCCCGGGATCGGGAACACCCCGATCCTGCCGTCCAGGGACGGGTCGGCGGCGATGGACTCCTTGTAGTACAGCGGCAGTGACAGCATCATCGCCGTCTTGCCCTGCGCGAACACGTCCGAGCTGCGCGGGTGGTCCTCGGTGCTGTCCGGGGCGAGCTTCGAGTACCGGAACAGGTCCTGGTAGTACCGCATGCCGGCCTTGGCCTGCGGGGTGTCCAGGGAGCCCTTCCACGCACCGGAGGGGCCCCGCACCGCCAGCTCGCCGCCCTGGTCCCAGACGAAACCGGCCAGCGCGAACCAGTAGGAACCGGGCAGCAGCAGCGGCTGGAAGGCCGGGTCGGCCGCGCCGAAGGTGTCCTGGAGCTTCCTCGCGACGGCCAGCCACTCGTCCTGGGTTTTCGGCGGGGTCACGCCGGCCTTGTCGAACATGTCCTTGCGGTACACCACGACCCGGTTCGAGGCGTAGAACGGCACGCCGTACTGCTTGCCGTCCCACCTGCCCGACTCCGCGAGCCCCGGCAGCCAGTCCTGTCCGCCCAGGTCGGCGACCTTGTCTGTCAGGTCCGTCAGGGCCCCGGCCTTGGCGAACGCCGCGTTCTGGGTGTTGCCGGTCTCGAACACGTCCGGCCCGGTGCCGTCCGCGAACGACTTGGTGAGCTTCTGCTGGATGCCGGTCCAGTACTGCATCTCGTACTTGACCTTCACGCCGTGCTTCTTCTCGAACTCGTCGTTCAGGTCCTTCATGATCTTGTCGGGGACCGAGTCCTCCTGGAACCAGACCTTCAGCGTCCCACCGTCCCCCTTGCTCCCGCCGGAACCCGCGTCGCCGCAGGCCGCGACGCCGAGTAGGGTGACGGCCAGCCCGGCGGCCAGCAGCGCGCGGCGCCTCACCGCCCGCCCCGCAGCCTCGGCGCGCTGCCCCAGTGCGTCTCTTCGCGGAACATCGGATCTCCCTCATGCCTGTGTCAACGGAACGGACACAGTGCACAACCCGGGACCATCGACTCACTATCGTCGCGCTTTCACCGGCGGGGATACCGGGCCGATAGCGGCGCCTGCGAGGATCGCCGTCCCCCGTGCCCCCGGAGGTCTCACCCCATGCCCGACGCGTGGTCCCTCGTCGCGGCGGCCCGCGTCCTGCTGCCCCCCGGCGTGCTCACGGCCGGCGTCCTCGGCCAGGTCGCCGACGCCGCGACCCAGGTCCGGGCCCTGGCCAGGGGGCTGCCGTCGCTCACCCACGTCGCGTGGTTCGACCCCTCGACGGGTACGCCGACCCTGCCCCCCGACCTCGCCGGCACCCTGCGCCGCCTCGGCGTCGGGGTGTGCGTCGCCGACAGTGCCCGCGAGGCGGTGCTGGGCGCCGACCTGGTCGTGCTCGGCTACCCGGCGCGGCTGCACCCCACGTGGCTGCGGGCCGGCGTCGTCCTGCTCACTCCTGCTTGCCCCGGTGGAAGTCCACGAAGTTCTGCACCGTCGTCAGGGTCTCCAGCGACGGCATCCGACTGAGGAACTCGACCCCGTCGAGGTGGTCGAGCTCGTGCTGGATCACCCGGGCCACGTACCCGGAGAACTCGCTCGCGACCCGCTCGCCCTCCGGGGAGACGTACTCCACGGTCACGGTCTCCGCGCGCGGCACCAGACCCATCAGCCCGGGGACGACGAAGCAGCCCTCCCAGTCCGTGATGCTGGTCTGGGAGCGGGCCACGATCACCGGGTTGACCATCTGGAGCAAGGGAAACTCCGGCCGGTCCGGGAACACGTCGGTCTTGCGGACCTCCACGACGGTGACCTTCACCGACGCCCCGATCTGTGGCGCGGACAGCCCGGCCCCGTTGAGGGACCGCAGCCGCTCCACCAGGATCGTGAGCAGTTCGGCCACGTCGTCCACGTCGGCGACCCCGACGGTCTGGGCCTTCAGACGGGGGTCACCGAGGGTGACGATGCCTTCCCCCGCGAGGCCGGAAATCCAACTGCGATCACTCTTGGCGAGGGCCATCCGCGCACTCCCATCTCGCGACGTCCATGTCGTGTCCCTGCACAGTTCCACATCGGGGCCCCGGCCGACCACCCTCGGTTCGTCCGACAGTGCCGCGATAACGGGCCGATAGCGGCGGGGCATCCACTGTGCCGCGTGAAGACCGTTTCGGTGGTGATCCCGAACTACAACTACGCGAAGACCCTCGCGCTGTGCCTGGACTCGGTGTACGCCCAGACCCACCCGCCCGCCGAGGTGATCGTGGTGGACGACGGCAGTACGGACGGCTCGCGGGACGTCATCGGCCGCTACCCGTGCACGCTGCTGGAGAGCCCCGGCAACCAGGGCGTGTCCGCCGCCCGGAACCGGGGGGTGGCCGCCAGTTCCGGCGAGGTGCTGTTCTTCCTCGACTCCGACGAGGCCCTGGCCCCCGACGCGCTGGCCAACGCCGTCGCGTTTCTCGACGCCGACCCCGGCCTGGGCTGCGTGCACGGCATCCTCGCCGACACGCCACTCGTCGAGGACGGCCTGGTGGAGCACTACAAGGTGCTGCACTCGCACTTCTGGCGGGCCCGGGGCGTGGGGGAGACGGCCACAGCCTTCTTCGCCCAGGCCGCCGTGCCGCGCGCCGTGTTCGACGAGGTCGGGCCGTTCGACGAGCGGCTGCGCGACTCGGAGGACCTGGAGTACAGCGAGCGGCTCGCCGCCCGGTACCGGATCCTGCTCACCGACCGGGTCGTCGCCTACCACGACGACGAGGACCGGCTGGGCCCGCTGCTGCGCGAGCAGTTCCGCCGCTCCCAGCAGCTCGTGCCGACCGTCCTGGCCGCCCGCCGGCAGCGTTCCGCCGGGCTGAAGGCCAACCGTCCGCTGGGGATTCTCGCCGTCGGGATGGCCCTGGTCACGCTGCCGTTGGCGGGCACGGGGTTCTGGGCGGTGCCGCTGGGATTCGTGGCGTTGTTCGTGCTCGCCGACGTGGGGCTCGCCCGGTTCGTCGCCGGGCGGAAGGGGCCACTGTTCCTGGGGTTCTTCCTCGTTTTGCACCTGCTCACCCATGTGGCCCTGGTCGCGGGGGCCGTGGTCGGGGCGGTCCGGTGGGCCGCGCCGAAGCCGAGCCCGACCCCGGTGCGGTCATGACCGGCCAGGATGCGGCGGGTCCCGCGCGGAACACGGTCGCGGAAGGCCGTGGGGCGTGGGGCCGGGTGCTGCGGGCGGGCGTCACCGTCGTCGTGCTCGGCGCGGTCGGGTTCGCGCTCTGGTCGGCGCTGCGCGAGGACGGCCCCCGGGTGCTCGACCTGTTCGGCCGGCCCGGGGCCGCCCCGCTGCTGCTCGCCGCGTGCGCCGCGAACATCGCCGGCCTCGTGCTCGGGATGGCCTCCTGGCGGGCCCTGCTCGCCGACCGGATCGGGCCGGCGGCCGGCGCGCGGATCTTCTTCCTCGGGCAGTTGAGCAAGTACGTGCCCGGCCGGGTGTGGGGCGTCCTCACCCACGTCGGGCTCGGAAGACGCCTCGGCGTGCCGGCGTCCCGGATGGTCGGCGCGTACGTCGTCAGCCTCGGGGTCACCACCCTGACCGGGGCCGCCGTCGGACTGCTCGTCGGGCCGGCCGTCCTGGGCCGGCACGCGTTCTGGCTGCTCGGGCCCGCCGCGCTGGTCGTGGCCTGTGTGGTCCGGCCGGGGATCCTGCACGGGGCGCTGGTCCGGGCGGCCCGGCTGCTGCGGCGCGAGGAGCCGGCGCCGGCACCCGGTACCCGGAAGGCGTTGGTGGTCGCCACGGTCTCCTGGCTGGTGTCCGGGCTGCACCTGTGGGCGCTGCTCCTGCTGTGCGGCGCGGACCCGGTCGCCGGGCTGCCGGTCGGGGTCGGGGCGTTCGCGCTGGCGACGGTCGCCGGCAGCCTCGCCCTGATCCTCCCGGACGGCTGGGGGGTGCGCGAACTCGTGCTGATGGCGGCCCTCGCCACTGTCGTGCCGTGGTCCGTCGCCGGGGTGGTCGCCGTCGCCAGCCGCCTGGTCTGCGTGCTGTGCGAGGTGCTGACGTCCCTGACCGCCCTGGGCTGGGCCCGCCTCGCCAATACCTGAGAAAGGAGTACCCGTGTCGTCGAAGCGGTTTGACCTCGCCGTCGTCCTGAACTACTACGCCCCCTACGTCAGCGGCCTGACCGAGGCCGCCCGGCTGCTCGCCGAGGGCTTCGCCGCCCGGGGCCGCCGGGTGGCCGTCGTCTGCCAGCGGCACGACCCCGCCCTGCCCCGGCACGAGGTGATCAGCGGCGTGCACGTCTTCCGCGCCCCGGTCAGCTTCGGGATCAGCCGGGGCCTGATCAGCGCCGGGTTCCCCACCCTCGCCGCCCGGATCGTCCGCGAGTCCGAGGTGGTGCACCTGCACCTGCCGATGCTGGAGGCAGGTGCGATCTCGCACCTGGTGGGCCGGACCCCGATCCTCACCACCTACCACCTGGACCTGTGGCTCCCCGACGGCCTGGTGTCCTCGGCCGCGTCGGCCGCCACCGACCTGTCCGCCCGGATCGCGCTGCGCCGCTCGGCGGCCGTCGTGGTCAACAGCGACGACCAGGCGCGCCACTCGCGGATCCTGCCGGCGCTGCAACGCTCCGGCTGGCACGCGATCCCCGCGCCCAGTGTGGACCGGCGGGGCGGCGCGCCGTCGCTGCGGGAGACCGGGGGGCTGCATGTCGGGTTCATGGGCAGGGTCGCCGAGGAGAAGGGGATCGAGTACCTGGTCACGGCGTTCCGTCGGCTGCCGGACCCCGACGCGCGGCTGCTGATCGCCGGGGACTACGAGAACATCGCCGGCGGCAGCGTGATCGACCGGGTGCGCGCGGCGGCCGGCGACGACGGCCGGGTCCGGATCCTCGGGCTGCTGCGCGGGCGGGCCATCGACGACTTCTACGCGTCGATCGACCTGTTCGCCCTGCCCAGCCTGTACGAGTCCTTCGGCATCGTCCAGGCCGAAGCCATGATCGCCGGCGTGCCCGTGATCGCCGCGGACGTGGCCGGCGGCCGGGTGCCGATCCAGCTCACCGGCTTCGGGCTGCTCATCCCGCCTCAGGACCCCGACGCGATCGTCGCGGCCATCGAAACCCTGCGCGCCACCCCGCCGGAACGGCGCGCCGAACTGTCTGACCGGGCCCTGGCCCTCTTCGGGGTCGACGCCGGCCTCGACGCGTACGAACGCCTCATCGACAAGATCAGGAGCAACTGATGTCCGAGTTGATCACAGTCGGGGCCGCGGAGGCCCTCGACGTCCAGCAGGTGCACGACCTGTACCGCAGCTACGTCAACAGGTCCCAGGTGTCGCTGATGACGTCCTTCGGCTTCGGCCGGGAGCTCGTGGACCACGCGGAGGGCGCGTACCTGCACCTGCGCGACGGCCGGAAGGTGCTCGACTTCACCGGGGGCGTGGGGGTGCTCAACCACGGGCACAACCATCCCCGGATCCTGGCCGCCCGGCGGCGCTTCGGGGAGAACAAGCGGATGGAGGTACACAAGACCTACTTCTCGCCGTATCTCGCCGCGCTCGGGCACAACCTCGCCCAGCTGCTGCCCGGGGACCTGAGCATGTCGTTCTTCCCGAACTCGGGGGCCGAGGCGGTGGAGGGGGCGGTGAAGCTGGCGTACAAGTACCACCGCGGGAAGCGGAACACGATCCTGCGCTCCGACATCAGCTTCCACGGCAAGCTGCTCGGCTCCGGTTCGCTGACCGGCTCGGCCCAGAACACGTTCGCCTTCCCGGGCATCCCGGGCGTCCAGGTGTTCACCTACGGCGACCTGGCCTCCGTCGAAGCACTGGTGGCCGCGCACAAGGGCGACATCTACGCGCTGCTCATCGAGCCGTTCAGCGCCTCGACGATCCGGTGGTGCACGGAGGAGTTCCTGCGCGGGGTGCGCGAGATCTGCACCCGGGAGAACATCGTGCTGGTCTTCGACGAGATCTACACCGGCTGGGGGAAGACCGGCAGCCTGTTCTACTTCATGCGGTACCCGGGACTCGTCCCCGACGTCGTCACCACCTCCAAGTCCTTCGGCGGCGGCAAGTCCTCCATCTCGGCGTTCGTCGCCCGCGAACCGGTGTTCCGCAAGGCCTACGACAACCTCAACGACTCCCTCGTCCAGTCCACCTCCACCACGTACTACGGCTTCGGCGAGGAGTGCGCCACGGCCATCGAGGCGATCAACGTCGTGGTCGAGGACGACTACCCGGCCCGCGCCCGCGACCTCGAACGGGTCCTCAAGCCCGGCCTCGAACGGATCGCCAAGGCCCACCCCGACAGCGTCTCCTCCGTCGCGGGAGCGGGCGCGCTGTGGGGCGTGTTCCTCGACGGCGGCCCGAGGCTCCTGGACCTGGTCGCCAAGCTCGTGCCGGGCGGGATCGCCAAGGACCCGCAGTTCCGGACGAAGTTCATCACCACCTCGGTGATCAATGCGCTGTACACCGATCACGACATCTTCACCTACTACACCCTGAACGGGAAGAACCCGCTGGTCGTGGCCCCGCCGCTGATCGCGACGCCGGCCGAGGCCGAACGGTTCGTCGACGCGCTCGACGCGACCCTGTCCCAGGGCCTGGCCAAGCTCGTCCGCCGGTTCGTCACCCAGAAGGTGGGTTCGCTGTGGTAGCCCGGATCCTGGTCACCGGCGCGGCCGGCATGCTCGGCTCGCACCTCGTCCAACGCCTGGTCGCCGACGGCTACGACGTGGTCGGCCTGGACCTCCGCCCCGCCGACGACCCGGCCCTCAAGCACGTGGTCGGCGACATCCGGGACACCGCCCTGCTGCAACGGCTGCTGGAGGAGGCCCGGGTCGACGCGGTCGTGCACTGCGCGGCGGCCCTGCCCAGCTATCCGGCCGAGCAGATCCGCTCCATCGTGGTCGACGGCTCCACGGCCGTCCTCGAGGCCGCGCACGCCGCGCGGGTCGACCGCTTCGTCTACATCTCCTCCACGGCGGTGTACGGCCTGCCCACCGTCGTGCCCACCCCCGAGGACTACCCCTACCTCCCCGTCGACCCCTACAGCCGGGCCAAGGCCGAGGCCGAACGGGTCGCACTGTCCTATCGCGACAAAGGGATGCTGCTGCCGGTCCTGCGCCCCAAGACCTTCCTCGGCCCCGGCCGGATGGGCCTGTTCTCGATGCTGTTCGAGTGGGCGGAGGAGGGGCACAACTTCCCCGTCCTCGGCAGGGGCGACGTCCGGATCCAGATGTTCGACCTCGCCGACCTGGTCGACGCGGTCGTCACCGTGCTCCGCGCGCCCGACGAGACCGCCAACGACACCTACAACGTGGGGGCCGCCGAGTTCGGCACCCTGCGGGAGGACTTCCAGGCCGTCCTCGACGCCGCCGGGCACGGCAGGCGCGTCGTGTCCCTGCCGGCCCGCCCGGCGCTGGCGGCCCTGTCGCTGCTGGAGAAGTCGAAACTCTCACCGGTGTACGGCCGGCTGCTGCACAAGCTGATGGCCGACTCGTACGTGAGCATCGACAAGGCCCGCGACCGGCTGGGCTTCTCCCCGAAGTACTCCAACTCCGACGCGATCCTGCGCACCTACGACTGGTGGCGGGAACAGCGCACGGAGATCAGGCCGCGCGGAAATGGCCGCACCAGTCGAGATCCGTGGAAGCAGGGGGCCCTCGGTGTCGTCAAGTTCCTCTTCTAGCGCCGTCCTCCAGCTGCCGGGCGACCCGCCACGGGTCCGGCTCGCCACGGACCTCCTCGCCCTGATCCGCCCCGCCCAGTGGCCGAAGAACATCCTCGTCGTGCCCCTGGCCCTCATCGACGCGCCCGCCTGGCACCTCGCCGGACTCGCCCGGCTGGCCTGGGCCGTCGCCGTGTTCGTGGTCGCCTCGGCACTCGTCTACGTCGTCAACGACATCGCCGACCGGCACCGCGACCGGGGACACCCGCGCAAACGGGACCGGCCGGTGGCGTCGGGGCGGGTCCCCGTACCCGTCGCGTGGGGTTTCGCCGGGGCCGTCGGCACCGGACTGGCGGCACTGCTCGCACTCCATCCGACCCTGGCCTGGCCCGTCCTCGTCTACCTCGCCCTCAACGTCGCCTACAGCGCCAAGCTCAAACACCTGCCCCTGCTCGACGTGTTCGTCGTCTCCGCCGGCTTCCTGCTCCGGATGGCCCTGGGCTACGTCGCCCTCGACGTGCGCTACTCCGGCTGGCTGCTCGTCTCCGTCTTCACGCTGTGCCTGCTGCTCAGCCTGGGCAAACGCCGCTACGAACTCGTCGTCGCCAGCCGGAGCCACCGACCGTCCCTCAGCGGGTACTCCCTGCCCCTGATCGACAACCTGCTCCTCCTCAACGCCGGACTCACCGGCATGGCGTTCCTGCTCTACATGCGCGACGAGGCCCCGCTCGGGTCGCACGGCCCCCTCGCGATGCTCGCGTCGGTGCCGTTCGCGCTGTTCGGACTGTTCCGCTACCTCCAGGGCGTGCTCGTCCGGCAGTCGGAGGGCGACCCCGTGCGGGCGCTGCTCCGCGACCGGGTGCTCGTCGTCAACTCGCTGCTGTGGGGCGTGCTGCTCGCCGGCTTCCTCGTGGCCGCCCGCTATCCGGAGCTGCTGTCGTGACCCTCGTCCTGTCCGGGCCCCGGGGCCGGCTGAGGCCCCGGGCCCTGGTGCCCGCCCTGGCCACCTTCTGGTTCCTGTACGTCCTCGCCCAGGGCGCGTTCAGCGGCACCTTCTGGGTGTGGCTGCTGTTCGACATCGCCCCGCCGTTCGGGTTCGTCGTCGTGCCCCTCGTGCTCCTCGGCCTGGCCCGGTTCACCGCGCGCCGCCGCAGGGTCGTGGTCCTGGCCCTGCTGTCGCTGCTCCTCGGCCTGCCGCACAGCGGACTCAACCCGCACGCCGTGCTCGGCGGCGGCGACGGCCCCGCCCCGCCCGGAGCCCTGAAGGTGTTCTCCTGGAACACCGAGTACTGGGACGAGGCCGACGGGGCCGATGAGTTCTACGCGTTCCTCAAGAGACAGAACGCCGACGTGTACCTGCTCCAGGAGTACCTCAACTGGGACTTCCGGACCGGCACCGACGGGCTGTGGCGCGGCCCGCGCTCCGCCGGCGACCTGCAACGGCTCCGCCAGGAGTTCCCCGGCTACACCATCGTCGCCCGGGGCGAACTGCTCACCCTCAGCAAACTCAAGGTGCTCGGCGTCCGGCCCGTCGGCCCCGACCCGGGAGAGTTGCCCGGCGAGGACTGGTGGAAGGTGTTCGAGGCCGCCAAGGTCCTGCGCACCGACCTGCTCTACCGCGGATCGGCGCTGTCCGTGTACAACGTGCACATCCCGATGCAGCTCAGCCAGCGCACCCTGCTGTCGCCCGGCTTCTACCTCGACGTCAACGACAACGACCTCAAGCGGCGGGCCCAGTTCGAGGGGCTGCACGCCGACCTGTCGGCCAACCCCTACCCGTCGGTCGTCGCCGGGGACTTCAACACCACCCCGGCGATGGGGGACATGCGGTGGCTGACGTCGGTCGCGACCGACGCGCTGCGGGCCAACCGTTCCCTGTACCCGCAGACCTGGCGCGACGACGTGTGGATGCCGTTCTGGCGACTGGACTGGGCGTTCACCCGGGGGTCCGTCCGGGTGCACAGCTACGAGTTCGGCTCGCCGGAGAAGATGAGCGACCACCGCACCCAGGAGCTGACGGTGTCGGTGTGAGGGGCCTGGGCGGGCGGCCCGGTGCCGGGGCGCGCTAGGTGGTGGGCGTGGTGTCGGCCGGCTCGCAGCGCAGGGTGAACCGGGCCGCCACGTCCATCACCTGGGCGGCCACCGTCGCCGTGTCGTCGCCCACGAACCGGAACCGGCCGCCCGCGAACTCGTAGGCCACCGGGTTGTGGGCGACCGTGCCGACCTCGGGGACCACCTCCGCGTACAGGCCAGGGGTGCCGGCCATGCTCGGGGCGGCCGTCACCCGGTACGGCGACGGCGTCGTCACCGGCACCAGCAGCTGCCCGGTGACCCGCTCACCCGGCCCGAACTCCGCCACCTCGGGCACCTCGCCGCACTGCAGCCGGAACTCCAGCTCCATCAGGTCGATCCCGTGCACCTCGCGCCACACGAACGGGATCTCCCCGCCGCCCGGCCGCCGGCCCACCTCGAGGAACACCACCTCGCCGGCGTCGGTGACGAACAGCTCCAGGTGGAACACCCACGGCTCGGCGCACATCCCCGGAATGACCTTCAGCAGGAACGCCTCCACGGCGTCCAACAGCGCCGGATCGTCGATCTCCACCGACCCGACCGCCTCGCCCAGCGTGAACGCCAGCGGCCCGGTGGTCACCGAGTCGGGCATGTTCAGGTACTGCGACACCAGCCACGGGCCCAGCTTCTCCCCGGTGTACCAGCCGTCCACGTGGAACACCGGATACGGCAGGTACCGCTGGACCAGTAGTGGGGAGTCCACCTCGAAGGGCTGGTCGGGGCCCTCCAACCGGGTGATGCCGGAGCTGCCCCCGCCGAACAGCCGCTTGGCGATCAGCGGCCAGCCGACCCCGGCGGCGAACCCGTCCAGCTCCGCGCGCGAGGTGACCAGCGCGAACTCCGGCACCGGCACACCCGTCGCGCTCGCGGCCAGCAGCATCGCGTGCTTGTCGAGGAACCGGTGGGTGTCCGGCGCGCGCAGCCCCGGCAGGTCGAACTCCTCGCGCAGCGCCATCGCCACCGGATGGTTCGCCTCGTTGAGGGCCACCACCAGGTCGGGCGGGCCGAGCCGGTCGATCGCGGGGGCGAGCGCGGCCCGGACGGCGGGGTAGTCGTAGAGCTCGCCGACCACGAGGACCTCCGCCGCGCCGGCCGGGATCACCGGCCCGGCCTCCGCCGTGACGTACGTGACGTGGTGCGCGGCGTGGTCGAGGTAGGCGGCGTAGTCGGCGAACGGGCCGCGCCAACGGTTGATCACGATGACGTGCGACACGATACCTCCACTGTGGATCACGATTCCGGGCAATTCTTCCCGGGCGCGGGCGCGGGTGTCAAAAGCCCTCGTCGATCGGCCGTCGTGGCAGGGGAGGCTCCTCCGTAGCCGGAAAAGGGGTCTCAGGTTGTGAGGACCTGGGCGACGGCGGGGGCCTGGAGTCGGCCCGCGAGGGGGCCCGGGAGTCCGTGGTCCAGCGGGAACCAGGTCACGTCGCCCGAGCGCTGGTTGGCCACGTGCAGCCACCGGCCGGTCGCGTCCAGGCCCAGGTGCCGGGGCCAGTCGCCGCCGCAGGACGGGGTCGCCAGCAGCCGCAGCCGGTCGCCGGTCGTGCCGAGGACGGCCACCGTGTTGTCGCCCCGGTTGGACACGTAGACGAACCGGCCGTCCGCCGAGATCGCGATCTCGCCCGGATAGTTCGCGCCCGGCGCGTCGGCGGGGCGGGTGCTGAGCACCTGACCGACGACCAGGTCCCCGGCCCGCCACCGGCACACGGCCACGGTGGAGTCCAGCTCGTTGGCGACGTAGACGAACTCGCCGCCCGGGTGGAACACCACGTGCCGGGGGCCCGCGCCCTTGCGCAGCCGGACCTGGCGGTGCTGGCGGAACCGGCCCTCCTTCAGCTCGTACACGTAGACCGAGTCCAGCCCCAGATCCGCCGCCAGCAGCCACCGCCCCGACGGGTCGACCACGATCTGGTGCGCGTGCGCCGTCCCGGGATGCCGCACGGTGTCGCTCGCCGGGCCGACCCGGCCGTCGGGGAGCACGGGATGGGCGACCACGGCCCCGCCGCCGTACAGCGACACGAGCAGGTGCCGGCCGTCCGGGTGCAGGACCACGTGCGCCGGCCCCTTGCCGGTCGGCTGCTGGTTGAGCGGGGCGGGGTGGCCCGCCGAGTCCAGCCGGAACGCGTGCACCGTGCCGCCGGACTCGCTGATCGTGTACAGGAACCGGCGGTCCGGGGACACGTCGACCCAGGACGGGTCGGGGACGCCCGTCAGCCAGCTCGTGACCGTCGGGGTGCCGGTCGCCGGGTCCAGGGCGCCGACGCCCAGGCCATGGCCGCCGTCGGCGGTGTAGGTGCCCAGGTAGACCCGGGGGCGGGCGGCCAGCTCCGGGGCCCGCGCCGCTGCGGCTTCCGGCATCAGGAGTGCGCTGCCGGTGGCGGCGGTCGCGCCGAGGAGCGCACGCCGGGACAGTTCCGTGTCGGGCATCGGACGTTCCTCTCGTTCGGCTGGGGCGGGCCCACGGTGTCTAACATGCTCCGGAATCGCCCGTACCGCGCTTTCCGCCCGACGGAAAACCTACCCGGCGCTGCCGTACGGCCGCGTGATGATCTCCATGTTGTGCCCGCTCGGGTCCAGGAAGTGGGCCCCGTTCGCACACCGCCCCAACTCCGACGGGCCCGGGGCCAGGCCCGGATCGGTGTGGCGGAGGACGGGCCGGGCGGGCATGATGGGCGGCGTATGACCACTCCCGATCCCGCCCGCGACTCCCTCGACGGTCTGTCCGTCGGCGACGCCCTCGGCGCCCAGTTCTTCGTCCCCGGCAGCTCGCTGCCCGACCTCCTCGCCGGCCGACCGCCGGCACCGCCATGGCCGTGGACCGACGACACGGAGATGGCCTGCTCGGTGTACGCGGAACTCCACCACCGGGGCGCCATCGACCGCGACGCGCTGGCCATGGCCTTCGCCGAACGCTGCGAACCGTACCGGGGCTACGGCGGCGGCGCCGTCGTCGTCCTGCACCAGATCCGGGACGGATTGCCCTGGGCGGAGGCGGCCGGGGCACTGTTCGGCGGGCGCGGCTCCTGGGGCAACGGGGCCGCGATGCGGGTCGCGCCGCTGGGCGCCTTCTTCGCCGGGGACCCGGACCGGGCCGCCGCCGAGGCCGCGCTGTCCGCCGAGGTCACCCACCGTCACCCCGAGGGGATCGTCGGCGCGATGGCCGTCGCGGTGGCCGCCTGCCACGCCGCCGCGAGCCGGGGGACGACATCCGACAATCTGCTGGATGTCGTCGAGCCCTATATCGCCGGGGGCCTGACGGCCGACGGCGTCCGCCGCGCGCGGACCCTGCTGGGCCGGTCGGTCGCCGGGGCCGCCTACGAGCTGGGCAACGGGGCGCGGGTCAGCGCCCAGGACACCGTGCCCTTCGCGCTGTGGACGGCCGCGACGTTCCTCACCGACTACCCGGCGGCGATCCGCGCGTGCGTCGAGGCCGGCGGGGACATGGACACCACCGCGGCGATCGTGGGAGGGATCGTGGCCGCGCACACCGGGACCGGAGCGGGGCCGGGCGTGACGGGGATCCCCGGGGCCTGGCTGGCCGCCCGTGAGCCCCTGCCGGACTGGCTACCGCCGACGGCGTGACGGATCAGCCGCCCGCCTGGAGCGCCTCGTTCTGGCTCGGGTTCACGTCGTCCGGCAGGTCCCGGGTGCTCCGGGTCTCCTGGGAACCGACCATCTCCTCCGGGCGGACCCGCGCCGGAAGGGTGCTGAAGTCGCGCTCAGCCGTGCTGTCCTCTGTCGTCATCCTTCGATGTTAACGACTGCCGGGCGGGTCGGGATCCGACGGCGGAGCCGCACGCGACCCGGCCGGAGCCGGCGACCCGGGACTACGGCCACCGCCCTGCGGCCGGAGCCCCGGCCCGCGGTCCGTGATCCGGCTCAGGATCCGTACGGGACCAGGGCCTTCGCGTCGCGGAGCGCCTTCCCCCACCACGCCAACTGGTCGAGCATCACCTTCGCGGCCCCCTCGGCGGCCGTCGGGTCCTGCAACGCGCCCTCCGCGTCGAACCGGCTCCACACCCCGTGGAAGCTGACGCACTCCCGGACGGACACCGTGTGCAGCTCCGTGAAGACGAGTCGGAGCTGCTCGACGGCCCGCAGTCCCCCGGACACCCCGCCGTAGCTGACGAACCCGACCGGCTTGGCCCGCCACTCGGGCTTGTGCGCGTCGATCAGGCTCTTCAGCGGGCCGGGGAAGCTGTGGTTGTACTCGGGCGTCACCACCACGAACGCCTCCGCGGCGTCGAGCCGGTCGGCGACGGCGGTGGGTCCGCCGCTCATGTCGGGGCGGACGTCGATATCGGCGACGTCGATCAGGTCGACCTCGAACCGGCCGGCCTGCTCGGCCTGCGCGACGAACCAGCGCGCGACGGTGGGCGAGATCCGGCCCTCGCGGGTACTGCCGATGATGACGGCCAGACGGATCGGGGACTGCGACATGGAACTCTCCTCGGTAGGGGTCTGGAGCACCCTAGGAGTTCAACTGGACTGGACGTCAAGTCGCAGTGTTCTCGCCGACAGCGCGACCACCGCCACCAGGGCCGTGATCACGGTGAACGACACGGTGAGGGACGTGGCGTCGGCCAGTCCGCCGACGACGCCGGGCGCGGCGAGGCCGGCGCCGTAGGCGACCGTGGCGACGCTGGCGATCGCGTGCGTGCCGTGGCCGGTGCGCCCGGCGGCGGAGAACACCAGGGGGACGACGGTCGCGATGCCCAGGCCGATCAGCGCGAACCCGGCGACGGCCACCCACGGGGCCCACGCCACCACGACCAGGATCCCGCCGACCGTGCCGAACGCTCCGGTGACCCGGGTGGTGCCGACGGGGCCGTACCGGTGCACGACGGCGTCCCCGGTGAGCCGGCCGAGGGTCATGGCCGCGGCGAACCCGGCGTACGCGACGGCCCCGGCCGCTGGTCCCGAGCCGAGTACCCGGACCAGGTAGATCGCCGACCAGTCGGCGGTGGCGGTCTCGGCGAAGCAGGCGCAGAACCCGACGAGCGCGATGGCGAGCACGATCCCCCGGGGCAATGCGAACGGGGTGCCGGCGGCGGCGCTCCCGGACGGCAGGTGCCGGGTGGCCGCGACCCCGAGGACCACCAGCGTCGCCCCGAGGACGGCGAAGTGCCACCGGGCGTCGACCCCGGCGCGGGCGAGCCCGGCGCCGAGCCCGCCGGCGAGCAGGCCGCCGATGCTCCAGCCGCCGTGCAGCCCGGACATGACGGGCCGGCCGAGCAGTTTCTCGACGGCGACGCCCTCGGCGTTCATGGCCATGTCCGACATGCCGGCGCACGCTCCGGCGAGCAGCAGCGCCCCGCACAGTCCGACCAGGTCAGGCGCGAGGGCCGGCAGGACGAGGACGGCCGCCCACGCGGCGATCAGCGCCCGGGTGGCGCGCCGGCCGCCGAGCCGGGCCACGATCCGGCCGGCGAACGGCATCGCGGCCATCGCGCCCACGGCCGGCATGGTCAGTGCGACGCCCAACTGTCCGGGGCCGGCGCCGACGTGGTCGGCGATCCACGGCATCCGGGCGGCGAGGCTGCCGGACACGGCCCCGTGCACGGCGAACACGGCGAGCACCGCCCACCGCGGGCTCACGGCGCGGCCCGGCCGGTACCCGGATCATGCATGGGTTCAGGGCATTCGCACTTCATGTCCCGTTCCGAAACGGTAGCGTCCGCAGCATGACGGCCGACAGGGTTCCGGAACCGGTGGACGCCCTCATCGCGGACATCGAGGCCCGCTGGGCGGCGGCCGACGACGCGCGCCGCCGCCGACGCCGGCGACTGCCCCCGCCTCGGCACCCGGTCCCGTTGCCGTTGGCCTGGTGGCCGGCCGCGCGCCCCACTCCGCATCCCGGCTGAAAAGCCGACAACCACAATATGGTTACGGCGACACCTGTTCCGGCTTCCGGCGGCCGTCACCGCGTCGAGCCGAGGCCGCGCGAGATCCGCAGACACGCGCCCGTCACGGTCACGCCCAGCTCGCGTGCCCGGGTCGGCGTGATCCGGGACGTCAGCCCCGACACCGACATCGCGGCGACCACCATATTGGAGTGATCGAAGATGGGGGCCGCCACACATCGGACCTCCTGCTCGTTCTCGCGGTCGTCCACGGCGTACCCCCGACCGCGGATCTTCACCAGTTCCGCGCGCAGCTTGTCCGGGTCGGTGATGGTGTGCGGGGTGAGCGCCGGCATGCCGGCCTCGACGGCCGCGTCCATGGCGGTGTCCGGCAGGAACGCCAGGATCGCCTTCCCGACCGCCGTGCAGTACGCCGGCATCCTGCTGCCCACCCTTGATGCCATCCGCAGGTTCGTCTGGTTCTCCACCTTGTCGATGTAGACGACGTGTGGGGCGTCGTACACGCACAGGTGCACCGTCTCCTGAGCCTCGCGCATCAGCCGGTGCGCCTCCTCCGCGGCCACCGCGCGAAGGTCCAGTGTGGAGAGATAGGCCTGGCCGAGGACCAGCGCGCCGTGCCCGAGCCGGAACGCTCCGGTGTCGCGGTCCCTGGCGAGCAGGTTGGCCTCGATCAGGGGCGTGGCCAGGCGTAACACCGTGCTCTTGGACAGCTCCAGGTCCTCGGCGAGCGCGGTCAGCGACACCCCCCGGCCCACCCCGGCGTGCTCGCGGACGTGGCCGAGCACGGCGAGCGCGCGGCGGAGTGAGGAGGACTGGTTGCGCTCGGTCATGCCCAGACCATACTTCCTCGGCATCGCGTTTTGCATTGCAGAACGATTCGTGAAGAACCTTGTCCGTGCCGCCGCCCGGTGTCTAGGTTTCCGCCCAGCGGAACGACGCCCCCTGGAGGTACCCCGTGAAGATCGTGAAATGGGCAGCGCTGGCCGTCGCCGGCGCCCTGCTGACCGCCTGCGCGCCGCCCTCGGCCGCGCCGCAGGAGAACGCCGGGGTCGACGAGAGCACCGGGGCGTTGCGGGTCTGGCTGTTCCAGGAGCCCAACCAGCCGCCGAAGGAGAAGGTCGTCCAGGAGGCGGTCGCCGAGTTCACTGCCGCGCACAAGGACGTGACGGTCGAGATCAGCTACATCCCGACGAACGCCACCCGGCACGAGAAGTTCAAGGGCGCGTTCAGTGACCCGGACAGCGCCCCGGACGTCGCCGAGTACGGCAACACCGACGTCGCCGACTACGTCGCGGCCGGCGGGTTCGCGGACATCACGAAGGACGTGACCGGCGGGGACATCGGCAAGGACCTGCTCGCCAGCGCCACGATCGACGGCAAGCTCTACGGCATGCCCTGGTACGTGGGCCTGCGCGCCCTCTACTACCGCACCGACGTGTTCACCGAGCTGGGCATCGCGCCCCCGACCTCCTACGCCGAACTCGCGGCGGCGGCCACGAGGATCCGCGCCGCGAAGCCCGAGCTGTACGGCATCGCGGTCGGCGGCGAGTACACCTTCGGCGCACTGCCCTTCGTCTGGGACGCCGGCGGCGACATCGCGGTGCGCAAGGAGGGCAAGTTCGCCGCCGCGATCGGTTCGGAGCGGTCGAGGGCCGGGGTGAAGGCGTACACCGACCTGTTCGCCACGTGTCCCGCCCAGGCCTGCGCCGGGCTGACCGGCGGCAAGACGGCCGAACTGTTCGCCACCGGCAAGGCCGGGATGGCCATCCTCGGCAACTTCAACCGGGGCGCGGTCGACGCCGGGGCGGCCAAGGGGAAGTACGCCGTGGTCCCGCTGCCGGGCGCGAAGGCCGGCTCGATCGCCCCGGCGTTCGCCGGCGGCAACAACCTCGGCGTGCTGAAGGGCACGAAGAAGCGCACCCTGGCCGTGGAGTTCACGAAGCTGCTCGGCGGGAAGAAGTACCAGACGAAGATGTACGACGCGATGGGCAACCTGCCGACCAGCTCCGCCGCGCTCGCCGACGTGGCCGCCAGGGACCCGTTCCTCAAGCCGTTCCTGGCCACGGCCGCCGCCGGCACCCGGTTCGTGCCGCTCGACCCGGCCTGGGTGAAGGTGGACAGCCAGAAGGTCGTGCCGACCATGCTGCAGAAGGTCGTCACCGGGCAGGCCAGCGTCGAGGCGGCCACCGAGGAGGCCAACACCGCGATCAACAGCGCCTTCGGCCGATGACCACTGCCGCGAGGCGGGGGCGGTTCCTGCCGCTGCTGTATCTGCTGCCCACCGCCGTGGTGCTGGTGCCGCTGTTCGGCTACCCCCTGTACCAGTTGGGCCTGATCTCGGTCTTCGACTACCGCCAGCCGCAGGTCTCCGGCGGTCAGCCGGCAGAGTTCGTCGGCGTGGGCAACTACACGACGCTGTTGTCCGATCCGCAGTTCTGGAGCGTGCTGAGCACCACGGTGTGGTTCGCGGCGGCGTGCGTGCTCGCGACCCTCGCGGTGGGCGCGGCGCTCGCGGTGCTGCTCACCCGGGTCGGCCGGGTGCCCAGGACCGTGCTGTCGCTCGCGGCGATGGCGGCCTGGGCGGCCCCGGCGATGACCGGCTCGACGGTGTGGCTGTTCCTGTTCGACACCGATCTGGGGCTGGTCAACCAGACCCTCGGGCTCGGCGGCCACAACTGGTTCTACGACCGGTACTCGGCCTTCGCCCTGGTCGGGGCCACGGTCGTGTGGCACTCCTTCCCGTTCGTGATGGTCAGCCTGTACGCCGGGATCAGGGCCGTCCCCGAGTCCGTGCTCGAGGCGTCCCGGATCGACGGGGCCACAGTGTGGCAACAGTTCTGGAAGGTGATCGTGCCGATCCTGCGGCCCGTCATCACCATCGTGGTCATCCAGTCGGTGATCTGGGACTTCAAGATCTTCACCCAGATCTACGTGATGACCGGCGGCGGCATAGCCGGGCAGAACCTGGTGCTGAACGTGTTCGCCTACCAGAAGGCGTTCGGCTCCTCCGAGTACGGCCTGGGCTCGGCGATCGGCGTCGTGACGACCGTGATCCTGCTCGCCGTCACCCTGTTCTACGTCCGCGCGATCCGCCGCCAGGGGGAGCACCTGTGAAGCGTCCCCTCGCCAACGCCGCGGCGCTGCTCGCCGCCGCCGTCACCGTGTTCCCGATCTACTGGATGCTGCTGTCGGCCTTCAAACCTGCCGGCGAGATCACCTCCACGGCCGTGCGGCCCTGGACCTGGCACCCCAGCCTGGACAGCTTCGAGCGGGTGATCGGCCAGGAGAACTTCGGCCGGTACTTCCTCAACAGCCTGATCGTCGCCGGTACCGTCGTCGTGCTCTCGGGTCTGGTCGCCTTCCTGGCGGCCGTCGCGCTGACCCGGTTCCGGTTCCGGTGGCGCACCACCATCCTCGTGCTGTTCCTGATCGCGCAGATGGTGCCGGTGGAGGCCCTGACCATCCCGCTGTTCTTCCTGGTCCGCGACCTCGGCGGCACCGTGCCCGGCGTCGGGCTCAACACGCTGGGCTCGCTGGTGATCACGCACCTGGCGTTCTCACTGCCGTTCGCGATCTGGATGATGCGCGGCTTCGTCGCCGCCGTCCCCGAGGCCGTCGAGGAGGCGGCCCTCGTGGACGGGGCCAGCCGGTTCACCGTGCTGTGGCGGATCACCTTCCCGCTCGCCGCGCCCGGACTGGCCGCGACCAGCGTGTTCTCATTCATCACGGCGTGGAACGACTTCATCTTCGCCAAGACGTTCATCATCAGCGCGAAGGGCAACCAGACCCTGCCGGCGGCGTTGCAGATGTTCGTCAAACCCGACGAGAACGACTGGGGCGGCATCATGGCGGCCTCGACCCTGATGACCATTCCGGTACTGCTCTTCTTCGTCCTCGTCCAACGCAGACTCGTCTCCGGCCTCGGCGGGGCGGTGAAGGACTGATGCTGCCGCTCCCGAGATCCGTGACCTGGGGCGCCGGCGAGTTCGAGCTGACCGCGCGGACCGGGCTGTCCGTCGGGGAGGGCCTGGACGGCGTCGCGCACTGGCTGCGCGGCGCACTCGGCCCGGCGCTGGACCGCTGGCTGCCCCCGGCCGGCGCGGACGGGACCATCGCGCTCGCGGTGGATTCCGCGCTGCCCGCCTCCGGGTACCTGCTCGTCGTGACCCGCGACGGCGTCACCCTGCTCGGCGGCGACCCGGCCGGCGTCTTCCACGGCGCCCAGACCCTGCGCCAACTCCTGCCACCCGCCGCGTACCGCAGGGCACCGGTCGCCGACGGCCCGTGGCGGATACCGGCCGTGACCGTGCGCGACGCGCCCCGCTACGGGTGGCGCGGCTGCATGCTCGACGTCGCCCGGCACTTCATGCCCAAGGCCGACGTGCTGCGGTTCGTGGATCTCCTCGCCGCGCACAAACTCAACGTGCTGCACCTGCACCTCACCGACGACCAGGGCTGGAGGGTCGAGATCCCCGGCTATCCACTGCTCACCGAGGTCGGCGGCTGGCGGGCCGAGAGCATGGTCGGCTCCCGCCAGCACGGGCGCTTCGACGGCCGACCCCACGGCGGGTACTACACCGCCGACGACCTCCGCGAGATCGTCGGATACGCGGCCGCCCGGTTCGTGACCGTCGTCCCCGAGATCGACCTCCCCGGCCACACCCAGTCCGCCGTGGCCGCCTACCCCTGGCTCGCCCCAGGCCACGGCCCCGTCGGGGTGCGGACCGGGTGGGGACTGTCGCCGCACGGGATCGACCTGACCGACGACACCCTGGAGTTCTGCCGGAACGTCCTCGACGAGGTGTGCGCGCTGTTCCCGGGCGAGTTCATCGGCATCGGCGGCGACGAGTGCCCGCCCGACCAGCCCCTCGACGCCCGCCGCCGGTTCGGCCGCGCGCTGGTCGACCACCTGGCCACCCACGGCCGGCGCGCGTACGCCTGGGACGAGATCCTCGAGGGCGGCGCGCCCCGGGGCGTGGCCGTCGCCGCCTGGCGGGGACCCGGCGTGACCAGGGCCGCCGCCGAGGCCGGCCACGACGTGGTCGCCTGCCCGGACCTGTCCACCTACCTCGACTACCGCCAGTCGGACCACGCGGACGAACCGGTCCCGGTCGGCACGGTCCTCACCGTCGACGACGTGTACGCGTTCGACCCGGCCACCCTCGCCCCCGACCATCCGGAGCGGCTCCTCGGCGCGCAGTGCAACGTGTGGACCGAGCACATGCCGACCACCCGGGCCGTGGACTACATGGTGTTCCCCCGGCTGTGCGCGTTCGCCGAGGTGGTGTGGAACTCCGGGAGGCACGCCGACTTCCGCGACCGGCTGGCCGAGCACCTGCCCCGGCTGGATGCCATGGGGGTCGAGTACCGCCCGGAGGCGGGGCCCCTGCCCTGGCAGCGCCGGCCGGACGCGGCGGGCTGGCCGAGGGACCGCGCCGACCGCGAGTCCGAACTGGACGCTCTGGTCAACGCGCCCCGCTGACCGGGCCGGTCAGCTCGGCTGGCGGTCGTTGAGGATGCGCTGGAACAGGACGTGGTCGCGCCACTCCCCGTCGATGTGCAGGTAGTTCCGCGCCGTGCCGATCAGCTCGAAGCCGCAGTTGGCCAGTACACGCTGCGAGCCGACATTCGCGACCATGGCACCGGCCTCCAGCCGGTGCAGGCCCAGCCGCTCGTCGGCCGCCCGGCACGCCGCCAGCGCCGCAGCCGTCGCCAGCCCCCTGCCGACCTGGCCGGTGTCGATCCAGTAGCCCAGGTTGGCGCTGCGCAGCGGGCCGTGCGCGATGTTGGTCAGGGTCACGGTGCCGACGACCTCGCTGTCGTCGAGCAGGACCCACAGCGCGAGCCGGCCCGCCGCGCGTTGCTGGAGCTGGTCGGTCAGGCGCGCGACCTGGCCGGCGAGGGTGAAGAAGTCCTCGCCCCGGCGGGGGTCCCAGGGGCGCAGGTGGTCCCGGTTGCGCAGGTAGGCGCGGTGCAGGCCCGGGGCGTCGGCCAGGGTCGCCGGCCGCAGGGTCACGCCCGGGACGAGGGCGACGGAGTCGTTGATCATGACTCCACCCTAGGCCGCCGGCACAGGGGAGGGCTCCGGCGCTTTGGAACCCTGGTCGGACCACAAGCCGGCGGTGGGCCACGGCGGACGTTCCGCCGTGGCCCACCGCCGTGGGCCGAGGGTCAGCCGATGATCATCTGGGTGCCGTCCGAGCCGACCGCGATGGCCTTGACGCCGGCGTCGCTCTCGCGATTCCAGCCGTACAGGCCGATCGTGTTCTTGGCGTAGACCTGCCCGTCGCTACCGATGATCATCTGGACACCGCCGTTGGTGGCGATCGCCGAGACGCCCGCGTCGCTCTCCCGGGTCCAGCCGTACAGGCCGATGCCGCTCTTCGCCAGGACGGTGCCGTCGTTGGTGAGGATCATCTGGGTACCGTCGTAACCTGCCGCGATGGCCTTGATGCCGGTGTCGCTCTCGCGGGTCCAGCCGTACAGGCCGATGCTGTTCTTGGCGTAGACCTGACTGTCGCTGCCGATGATCATCTGGGTGCCGTCGTAGCCCACCGCAATGGCCTTGGCTCCGGCGTCGCTCTCGCGGGTCCAGCCGTACAGGCCGATGCCGCTCTTCGCCAGGACGGTGCCGTCATTGCCGAGGATCATCTGGACGCCGCCGCTGGTGGCGATGGCCTTGACGCCGGTGTCGCTCTCGCGGGTCCAGCCGTAGAGGCCGATGCTGTTCTTGGCGTAGACCTGTCCGTCGCTGCCGATGATCATCTGGGTACCGTCGGAGCCGACGGCGATGGCCCTGGCTCCGGCGTCGCTCTCCCGGGTCCAGCCGTACGTGCCGATCGACGTCTTGGCGTACACCGTGCCGTTGCTGCTGAGGATCATCTGCACGCCACCGTCGGCGGCGACCGCCCTGACGTCGGGATCGCTCTCCGTCGTCCAGCCGTAGAGCCCGACGCCGTTTTTGGCCAACGCCTGGCCCACCTTGCCCACCGGCGTGACGTACGCGCTGATCGTGTTGCCCTGGGCGCTCTGGTAGCTGCCGACGGGGGCCTGGGAGGCGGGGACGGCGTTGGTCATGACCTTGTCGCTGAAGTTGCCGTTGGTGACTTCGATGGAGCCGTTCGCGTTGACGAGGGTGACCAGGCCGACGTGGTCGCTGTAGGTGGCGTAGCCGTTGGAATCGTAGGAGGTGACGTTGTAGACGGCGGCGTCCCCGACCTGGGGCTGGTAGCCGGTGTCGGTGTGCAGGGTGCCGTGGTTCTTGCCGTAGTTGTAGAAGGTCCAGGAGCCCTGGGTCAGGCCGGTGACGTCGATGGAGTGGTTGCCGGCGTTGGCCCAGGCCCAGCCGGCGAAGTCGGCGCACCAGGCGTTGCCGGAGCAGCTGCTCTCGTTGGGGCCCTGGAAGCCGATACCCCCCAGACTGTTGGTCTGGCAGGAACCCTTGTTCTCGTTGGCCCGGGCGAGGGCGCTGATGTCGTAGCCCGGCGCGGAACCGCTGCCGGCGTGGGCCGGGGTGACGGCGCCGAGGATGCTGCCGGTGAGGGCTGCGGTGGTGACCAGGCCGGCGAGGGTGCGGCGGATGACTGTGTTCATGGCGTGGGGTTGTCCGTCTCTTGTGGAGTGATCAGTAGTTGGGGAGGTGCTGGGCGATCTCGTCGGTGACGGGCGTGACCTTTCGAGGCATGACAGACTCCACCCGTGTACGAAATAATGGGATTTGGAAGTTTCGCTCCGATGTGGTGCGTTCTTCCGATGTGGTGAACTCTGCCAGCCGCTCGGGGCGATGTCACCAGCCTCGGCATGGCACCAAGATGCATGGCGTCTTGCGGCCAGAAAGGATTCTGCCCGAATGGTGCCGTCGCGCGCCCGATGGGAGGTCGGGGCGGCGCAGGGTGGCGGGGCCGGACCCCTGCCGCACGCGTATTCGTTCGTGGTGGAAAAGGAAAGCTCGAAAATGGCGCTGTGCGTCGTGGCCGGCGTGAGGCGCCTAAATGCGTTGCGGCGCTGTGGGGCGGGTCGTAGTGTTCTGGCAGACGTAAGGCAGACCTGAAGGAGCATCCGATGTCGCGGCAGACCACGAGCACGACGGAGCGGCGACTCGCCGTGACCGGTGCGGTCGCGCTGCGGTCGGGCCTGCTGGGCCGTGAGCTGCGCCTACTGGGCAGGTGGACAGGCTAGCGCCACGAGCGCTGACCAGCCGCCGACCAGACAATGGGACGGCGGCTTTTTCTATTCCCAGACAATCGCGGACGATTCTTTCCCCCGGCAATCGCGGGCGAGCCTTTTCGACAACTCCACAGCGGACGGCATGCAAGGAATACACGCCGTTGTAGCCCAATGGTAGAGGCACCAGGTCGAGGGCCTGGACAGCGCGGGTTCGACCCCCGCCGACGGTACGCGCGCCAGCGAAGCAGAACAGGATCTGCGCCGATCTTGTACATCGGAGTTAGCGAGTTCGAATCTCGTCGCTGGCCCCGCCTGGGTAGCCCAACTGGCAGGAGGCGCAGAGCTCAGAACTCTGACAGTGGAGGTTCGAATCCTCTCCCAGGCACGTGGTGCATGCCCCGGTGGCGCAGCTGGAGAGCGCGCCGCGCTACGAACGCGGAGGCCGCAGGTTCGAATCCTGCCCGGGGCACGTCATGCCGTCCGCTGTGCTGGTCCCAGGCTCAGGCCCAGCCGTAGTGGGTGCGGAGTTCCTGGGCGACGCGGTCGAAGCGGGACCTGTCCAGGACCGCGCCCTCGCGCCGGATCCCCTTCTCCGGCACGTCGAGCACCCGGTCCAGCCGGATCCAGCTCGGCCGCTGCTCCCGGTCCCACGAGCCCGGGCCCAGCGCCAGCCACCCGCGCTGGCCGTCGCGTTCGCTCTGGCTGGACAGCATCAGGCCGAGCAGCCGGTCGCGGTCGCGGCCGACGACGAGGACCGGGCGGTCCTTGCCCTGGGACGGGTCGTCCTCGTACTCCACCCAGGTCCAGACGATCTCGCCCGGGTCGGCCTGGCCGTCGGGCTGGGGCGCGTACACCAGGTGCCGGCCGCCGGCGGGCACCGGGCCCGGTCGGGACCTCGCGCGCTGGCCGGCGCCCGGTGCGGTCCCGGGGGTCGGCCGGCCGGGCGGCGGTCCCGGCGTGGCCACCGGCGCGGCGGGCGCGGGCTTCCGACGGAACGGTGCGGTGACGGCTCTCCACAGGGTGCGCATGCCGGCACCCTATCGGGAGCCGGCGGACAGGACCTCACGCAGGTCGAAGCGGACCGGTTCCTCCAGTTGGGCGTACGTGCACGACGCGGGGTCGCGGTCCGGGCGCCAGCGGCGGAACTGGGTGGTGTGCCGGAACCGGGGACCCTCCATGTGGTCGTAGGCCACCTCCACCACCCGTTCGGGTCGCAGCGCGACGAACGACAGGTCCTTCGTCGCGCTCCACCGGCTGCGCTCGGCCTCCCGGGGCGTCCGCGTGCCGGCCTCCTGTGCCGCCCATGTCCACGGGTGGTCCTCCGCCGAGGTCACCAGGGGGGCCAGCTCCTGGAGGAGCGAACGCCGGGTGGCCATCGGGAACGCGCCGATCACGCCGACGAAGGCGAGGGAGCCGTCGGGTGAGTACAGGCCCAGGAGCAGGGAGCCGATCGCGTCGGGGCCGGACGTGTGCACCCGGTAGCCGGCGACCACGCAGTCGGCGGTGCGCTCGTGTTTGACCTTGGACATCAGGCGCTTGTCCGGCTGGTACAACAGATCGGGCTTCTTCGCGATCAGGCCGTCGAGCCCGGCCCCCTCGAACTGCTCGAACCAGCGGGCGGCCACGGTCTCGTCGGTGGTCGTCGGGGTCAGGTGCACCGGGCCGTCGACCCCGGCCAGGGCCTCTTCCAGAGAAGCCCGGCGGGCGTTGAACGGCTGACCGGTGAGATCCGCGTCCCCGAGCGCGAGCAGATCGAAAGCGACGAACAACGCGGGGGTACTCCCCGCGAGCAGCCGGACCCGGGACGCCGCCGGGTGGATCCGCTGCTGGAGCGCCTCGAAGTCCAGGCCGGAGTGGCTGGTCGACGCCACGATGATCTCCCCGTCGAGCACGCAGCGGGGCGGGACCTGGGCGCGGACGGCCTCGACGAGCTCCGGGAAGTACCGGACCATGGACTTGGTGTTGCGGCTGCCGATCTCGACCTCGTCGCCGTCGCGGAACACGATGGCGCGGAAGCCGTCCCATTTGGGTTCGTAGAACTGGCCCGACGGGATCGCGGGCACCGGTTTCGCCAACATGGGAAGCAGCGGCGGCATCACGGGCAGGTCCATCGGGTCTCCTACCGTCGGCGGGTGAGGATCAGGTCGGCGATCAGGGCCGTCCAGCCGGTCTGGTGCCACGCGCCGAGGCCGGCGCCGTTGTCGCCGTGGAAGTATTCGGGGAACGCGATCAGGTCCCGCCAGTCCGGGTGGCTCTGCAACAGCTCGCTCGCACCGTACATCGGGCGGCGGCCGTGCGGGTCGGGGACGAACAGGGAGATCAGCCGGTCCGACAGGTCGTCGGCCACCTCGTCCAGGGTCACGGTCCGGCCGGTGCCGGTGGGGTACTCGACCTCCAGCTCGTCGCCGAAGTACTCGCCGAAGCCGCGTAGCGCGCCGATCAGCAGGTAGTTCATCGGCATCCAGAGTGGACCGCGCCAGTTGGAGTTGCCGCCGAACAGGCCGGTGCGCGACTCGGCCGGCTCGTAGCCGACGGTGTAGGCGGTGCCGCCGAGGGTCACGGAGAACGGGTCGGCCAGGTGTCGGCGGGACAGGGTGCGCAGGCCGTGCGGGCTGAGGAACTCCTCCTCGTCGAGCATCACGCTGAGGATCCTGGTCAGGTTCGTCGGGCCGACGACGGACAGCAGCCGGTGCTGGTGGCCGGCCTCGCAGGCCCGGTGCACCCCGATCAGGTCGGCGTACTCCGGCCGGTTCGTCACGAACCACTGCAGCCGAGCGGCCAGCTCCGGCAGCCGGGACAGGGTCACCGAGTCCAGGGTCGTCGTCGCGCACAGCGGCAGCAGGCCCACCACGGAACGCACCTTCAGCGGGAGCCGGCTGTCGTCGGGCAGGTGCAGCACGTCGTAGAAGAAGCCGTCCTTGTCGTCCCACAGGTCCTGGTGGTAGGCGGCCGCCGCGATGTACGCGAAGTGCTCGAAGAACTTCGTCGCGATGTCCACGTACGCCGGGTCGCGCAGCGCCAGGATCAGCGCCATGTCGAACAGGTTGAGGGCGTACATCGCCATCCAGCCGGTGCCGTCGGACTGCTCGAGCACCCCGGCCGCCGGCAGCGCCGCCGACCGGTCGAAGGGGCCCACGTTGTCCAGGCCGAGGAAGCCGCCCTCGAAGACGTTGTTGCCGTTGACGTCCTTGCGGTTCACCCACCAGGTGAAGTTGATCAGGAGCTTGTGCATCACCCGGGCCAGGAAGTCGTGGTCGCGCGCGCCGTCGAGGTGGAAGACCTGCAGAGCCGCCCACGCGTGTACCGGCGGGTTGACGTCGTCGAACGCCCACTCGTAGGCCGGGATCTGCCCGTTGGGGTGCATGTACCACTCGCGGAGCAGCAGGAGCACCTGTTCCTTGGCGAAGCCGGGGTCGACCCGGGCGAGGGTGACGCAGTGGAAGGCCAGGTCCCAGGCCGCGTACCACGGATACTCCCACGGGTCGGGCATCGAGATGATGTCCGAGGAGTGCATGTGCCACCAGTTGGCGTTGCGGGTCCGGCCCTCCGGCGGCGGGGCCGACGTCGGGTCGCCGGTCAGCCAGCGCGCCACGTCGAAGTGGTAGAACTGCTTGCCCCACATCAGCCCGGCGAACGCGGCCCGGGCCACCGCGCGCTCGGCCCGGCTGGCGTGCGCGGGGATCAGGTCGTCGTAGAAGGCGTCGGCCTCGGCGCGCCGGGCTGTCAGCACCGCGTCGAACGCCGCGCCCAGGTCGCAGCCGGGGTCGGCGTGCGCCCCGGAGCCGGTGCCTGTCAGCTTGAGCCGGAGTCTGATCTCCCGCGAACCGCCGGCCGGCACGTCCAGCACGTAGTGCAGCGCGGCCTTCGTGCCCTCCTCCTCCGGGTTGACGGTCTCGGCGCCGTGCACGACGTGGTCGTTGATGCCGTCCTTCGGGTACGCCGTGCGAGGCCCCTGCCCCCACAGTCGGGGCGCGTTGGACTCGTTGTCGCAGTACAGCCGGCGTGGCTCGCCGTCCCCGGCCAGGGTGATCTCGCCGAGCAGCTGGTGGCGGCCGACGAGCCGGTTGCCCTCGCCGGCGATCCGGGGCACCCGGTCCCGGAACGGCGTGCCCCACGACCACGTGTTGCGGAACCACAGGTGCGGCAGCACGTGCAGGGTCGCGGCCTCCGGCCCCCGGTTGGCGACCGTGACCAGCACGCACAGGTCGGTGGGGGAGCTCTTCGCGTAGTCGACGGTCACGGCCCAGTACCGGTCGTCGGCGAACACCCCGGTGTCGACCAGCTCGTACTCCGGGTCCTCGCGGGTCCGGGCGGCGTTCACGGCGACCAGGTCGTCGTAGGGGAACGGCCGCTGTGGATAGTGGTACCGCCAGCGCATCCACGAGTGCGTCGGCGTGGAGTCCTGGTACCACCAGTGGTCCTTGACGTCCTCGCCGTGGTTGCCGGTGTCGCCGCCCAGCCCGAACATCCGCTCCTTGAGGATCGGGTCCACGCCGTTCCACAGGGCCAGGGCGAAACAGAACCGTTGCCGGTCGTCGCACACCCCGGCCATGCCGTCCTCGCTCCACCGGTACGCGCGGGACCGGGCGTGGTCGTGCGGCAGGTACTCCCAGGCGGTGCCGTGCGCGCTGTAGTCCTCGCGGACCGTGCCCCAGGCGCGTTCGGCCAGGTAGGGGCCCCACGCCCGCCAGGGGACCCCGTCCTCGTCGGCCTCGGCCAGCCGGCGGCGTTCGGCCCCGGGCACGTCGTCGGTTGAGGTCACTCCCTGATTTTGCCTGGTATTTCGGTAAGAATGTGGATTGTTCGCGCTTCGGGTCTCGGGGGTCACGTGCTGTCGATCGGATTCGGTACCCAGGTGTGCGGCGACCTCGCGGCCGGCGCGACCCGCGAATGGCTGGTCCCCGACGGCCTCGGCGGGTACGCCATGGGCACCGTGTCGGGCCTGCGCACCCGCCGCTACCACGGCCTGCTCGTGGTCCCCGGGGTCCGCCACCTCGCCCTCGCGGCCCTCGACCCCGTGCTGACCTGGCCCTCCGGGGCGCGGGTCCGGCTCGGGACGCACGAGTGGGCCTCCGGGGCCGTGGAGCCGGCCGGGCACACCTACCTGGAGAGCTTCGACCTGGTCGACGGGCTGCCGTGCTGGCGGTGGCGGATCGGCGACGTGCTCCTGGAGCGGACCCTGGCCATGGAGACCGGCCGGACCTCCCTCGCGGTCCGGCACCGGCTGCTGGCCGGCGGGCCGGTCCGGCTCGTCCTCGACGCGCTGTGCACCTGGCGGGACGCGCACGGCGAGCGCACGGCCGCCGGCCCGCCGCCGGTCGTGGCGCCGGCCGCGGACGGGGCCGTCGTCGAGGGCGCCTACCGGCTCGCCGGGCCGAGCTGGGCCGCGACCGGGGACTGGTGGCGGGGGGTGCACCACCGGGAGGAGCGGGCCCGGGGGCTGTCGGCGGAGGAGGACCTGTGGCACGCCGGGACGTTCACGGCGGACCTGGCCGGGCCGGGGACGGTCCTGGACGTGGCGGCCTGGGCCGGGGACCTGGGGGAGCCGCCCCCGCCCGTGGGCACCGTGATCGACGCCGCCCGGCGGAGGTTGCGCGCCATCGCGGCTGGCGCGCCGGGTGACGCCGTGGCCGCGACGCTGCGGGTGGCAGCCTCGGCGTTCATCGTCGCCACCCCGACCGGCCCGGACGTCGTCGCCGGCTACCCCTGGTTCGGCCCGTGGACCCGCGACACGCTGACCAGCTACGAGGGCCTGTTCCTCGCCACCGGTTGGGCGGACGAGGGCCGTGAACTCCTCCGCGCCCACGCCGCGACCCTGTCCGAGGGGATGCTGGCGAACACGGCGGACACCGGGGCGGTCGAGTACAACAGCGTGGACGCCGCGCTGTGGTTCCCGCACGCCGTCGGGCGGCACGTGCGCGCCACCGGGGACCTCGACCTGGCCGCCGAGCTCGGGCCGACCCTGCGCGCGATCGTGGAGCACCACCTGGCCGGCACCCGGTACGGCATCGGCGTCGACCCCGCCGACGGCCTGCTCCGACAGGGCGCGCCCGGGGTGGCGCTGACCTGGATGGACGCCCGGGTCGACGGCGTGCCCGTCACGCCCCGGACCGGCAAGCCCGTCGAGGTCAACGCGCTGTGGATCAACGCGCTCGCCGCGGTCGGGGACCTGGCCCGCCGGGTCGGGGAGTCGCCGGGACCGGCGGACGCCGCCCACGACCGGGCGCTGTCGTCGTTCGCCGGCAGGTACCCGGGCCCCGACGGGCTGCTGTACGACGTCGTGGACGGGCCGGCGGGCGACGACCCGACGATCCGGCCCAACCAGCTGCTCGCCTGGTCGCTGCCCGGCGCGCCGCTGCGTCCCACGCCGGAGCAGCTCGCCCGGCTCGCCGCGCGGCTGCTCACCCCGCTGGGCCTGCGCAGCCTCGGCCCGAGTGCGCTGGACTACCGGCCGGCGCACCGGGGCGGGCCGGCGGAGCGGGACGCGGCCTACCACCAGGGCACGGTGTGGCCGTGGCTGCTGGGGCCGTACGCGGACGCGTGCGCGCGGGCCGGCGTACCCGGCAATGATCTTTTCGGCGGGGTTGAGAAGCATTTGTCAGAATTTGGACTAGGGTCGGTCAGCGAAACCACGGACGGCGACCCGCCGCACGCCGCCACCGGCTGCCCTTTCCAGGCCTGGTCGGTCGCGGAGGTGCTGCGCAGCCGCCCGTGGGGGTCAGCCGACACTAGACAGCCGTAGGGGAACGCGTCATGACGCCCGAAACGCCGCCCGTACCGTCCGGACCGCTTCGGGTTCTCCTCCTGGCCTGGGAATATCCGCCGGTCATGGTCGGCGGACTCGGCCGGCACGTGCACGCCCTGGCCACCCAGCTCGCCGTCGCCGGCCACGCGGTCACCGTCGTCACCCGGCACGCCCCGGGGCTGCCCGTCGACGAGATGCGCGGCGGCGTCCGGGTCGTCCGGGCGCCCGAGGACCCGCCGCCGTTCCCGCTCGCGACGTCGTCGCTGCTGGCCTGGACGATGGCGTTCAACCACGCGCTGACCCGCGCGGCCCTGCGCGCGGCGGCGACGGCGGAGTTCGACGTCATCCACGCGCACGACTGGCTCGTCACGCACACCGCCGTCACGCTCACCGAACACCTCCGCCTGCCGCTCGTGGCCACCATCCACGCCACCGAGGCCGGCCGGCACCAGGGCTGGCTGCCCGAGGAGATGAACCGCTGCATCCACGCCGTCGAGTGGTGGCTCGCCCGGGAGGCCAGCCGGATGCTGGTGTGCTCGGAGTACATGAAGTGGGAGGTCACCCGGCTCCTCGAACTGCATGACGCCGCCGTCGAGGTCATCCCCAACGGCGTCGACGACCGCCGGTGGCGCGCCCCCCGCAAGGCCGTCGAACGGGCCCGTGAGCGGTTCACCGCCCACGACGGCCCCCTCGTCGTCTACGCCGGCCGCCTCGTCTACGAGAAGGGCGTCCAGGACCTGATCAGCGCACTGCCCACTCTGCGCGACCGGCACCCGGGCCTGCGACTGGTGATCGCCGGCGACGGCCCGCACCGCACCGAACTGGCCGAACACTGCGCCCGGATCGGCCAGGACGTCGAGTTCTGCGGCTTCATGGAGGAGGTCGACCTGGCGGCGCTGCTCGCCGTGGCCGACGCCGTCGTGGTGCCCAGCCTGTACGAGCCGTTCGGGATGGTCGCCCTGGAGGCCTCCGCCGCCGGCGCGCCGCTGGCGGCCGCGGCCACCGGGGGGCTGCTCGCGATCGTCCAGCACGGCAAGACCGGGCTCGCGTTCCCGCCCGCGGACCCCGCGGCGCTCGCCGACGCCGTCACCCGGCTGCTCGAGGACCCGAAGGCCGCCAAGCGGATGGTCGCCAAGGCCCGCGCGATGATCCGCAAGAACTACCTGTGGCCCACGATCGCGGCCACGACCGCGCAGGCGTACGCCGCCGCCATCGACGAGGCCTCGGTGCTCAGCCCGCGGGTGGCCGGCGTCGAACGTCCGGCGATCGTGGTACCGGAGGGCAACCTGCTCGCCCTCGCCGCCACCCCGTGACCACGGCCTTCGACACGCCGGCCCGGCCCGGGGACCTCGACCTGTTCCTGTTCGGCGAGGGCCGGCACGAGCGGCTATGGACGGTCCTCGGCGCGCACCCCGACGACACCGGCTGCCGGTTCGCGGTCTGGGCGCCGCGGGCCCGTGAGGTGCGGGTCGTCGGCGACCACCCCGGCTGGGACCCCGACGACGGCCACCGCCTCGAACCCTGCGGCACCAGCGGCGTCTGGGCCGGACACGTGCCGGGGATCCGGCCCGGGCAGCGGTACAAGTACCGGATCCACGGGGTCGACGGGTCCTGGCGGGACCGGGCCGACCCGATGGCGCGGGCCACCGAGTGCCCGCCGCGCACCGCCTCCGTCGTGCACGCCCCGGCCCACACCTGGGGCGACGCGGCCTGGCTCGCCGGCCGCGCGACGGACCACCACGCACGACCCCTTTCCGTGTACGAGGTCCACCTCGGCTCCTGGCGCCCCGGCCTGTCCTACCGCGACCTAGCAGACCAGCTGGTCGGCCACGTGACCTACCTCGGCTTCACCCATGTGGAGTTCATGCCGGTGATGGAGCACCCGTACGGCGGCTCCTGGGGCTACCACGTCACCGGCTACTTCGCCCCCACCGCGCGGTTCGGCGACCCCGACGACCTGCGGTACCTGATCGACCGGCTGCACCAGGCCGGGATCGGCGTCCTCCTCGACTGGGTGCCGGCGCACTTCCCGGCCGACGACTGGGCGCTGGCCCGCTTCGACGGCGACGCGTTGTACGAGCACCCCGACCCGCGCCGGGGCACCCACCCCGACTGGGGCAGCCTGATCTTCGACTACGGCCGGCCCGAGGTGCGCAACTTTTTGGTGGCCAGCGCCCGGTACTGGTGCGAGGAGTTCCACATCGACGGCCTGCGGGTCGACGGCGTCGCCTCGATGCTCTACCTCGACTACTCCCGGGGCCCCGGCCAGTGGGAACCCAACCACCACGGCGGCCGGGAGAACACCGAGGCGATCGGTTTCCTCCGCCAACTCAACACCGCCGTCTACCAGGGCTCGCCCGGCGCGGTGATGATCGCCGAGGAGTCCACGGCCTGGCCCGGCGTGTCCCGGCCCGTCGAGTGGGGCGGCCTCGGCTTCGGGCTGAAGTGGAACATGGGCTGGATGCACGACACCCTCACCTACCTGGGCCGCGACCCGGTGCACCGCCGGCACCACCACGACGAGGTCACCTGGCCGTCGGTGTACGCCTTCGAGGAGCAGTTCCTGCTCGCGATCAGCCACGACGAGGTCGTGCACGGCAAAGGCGCGCTGCTGGCCAAGCTGCCCGGGGACCGGTGGCAGCGGCTCGCCGGGCTGCGCGGGCTGCTCGGCTACATGTGGGCGTACCCGGGAAAGAAGTTGCTCTTCATGGGCTTCGAACTCGGCGCGGAGAACGAGTGGAGCGAGCACCTCGGCCTGGACTGGGCCGCCGCCGAGGACCCCGGGGCCGTCGGGGTGCGCGCGCTGATCCGCGACCTGAACCTCGGCTACCGCGACCGGCCGGCGCTGTGGGCGCGCGACGCCGACCCGACGGGTTTTCAGTGGATCTCCTGCCACGACCGGGACAGCAACGTGTTGTCCTTCCTGCGCTGGGGACCGGACGGTTCCGTGCTCGCGTGCGTCGTCAACTTCGCCGGCACGCCCCGGGCCGACCACCGGGTGGGGCTGCCGTTCCCGGGCCGGTGGCGCGAGGTGCTCAACACGGACTCGCGGCTGTACGGCGGATCCGACGTGGGGTGCTGGGGGAGCCTGCTCGCGGCCCCGACGCCGTGCGACGGCCAGCCGGCGTCGGCGCTCGTGCAGCTCGGGCCGCACGCCGCCGTCTGGCTCACCCCGCAGCGGGATGTCGTCTGACGGCCTCCGTGTAGCCTCCCTCCCATGATCAACAGAGCGAGGGTCGCCGTGGTCGGCGTCGGCAACAACATCTCGGCACTGGTCCAGGGCATCGCGTTCTACCGCGACTCGGGCAGTCTGGTCGGCATCCGCCGCCCCGTCGTCGACGGCCTGGGCGTCGGCGACGTCGACATCGTGGCCGCGTTCGCCGTCTCCGACGAGAAGGTGGGCGCGGACCTCACCGACGCGATCTTCATGGCGCCCAACAACTACCCCCGGATCGGCGCGGGGTTGCCGCCGTCCGGCGTGCGGGTGCAGTGGGGCCTGACCGACGAGACCGGGATCGACCGGGTCGCCCAGGCCCTGGCCGGCGCCGAGGTGGTGCTCTACATGGCACCGTCCGGGCGGCCCGAGGTGGCCCGGGCCTACGCAGAGGCGGCCCTGCGGGCCGGGGTCGCCTTCGTCAACGCGACCTCCGACGTGGTCGCCCGCGACCCCCACCTGCTCGACCGGTTCGAGGCCGCGGGCCTGCCGCTCCTCGGGGACGACCTGACCAGCCAGTTCGGCACCTCGATCGTGCACCACGCCCTGCTGGGCCTGCTGGAGGAACGGGGACTCACGCTGGTCAGCTCCTACCAGGTCAACCTGGGGGGCACCGAGGACTTCCGCAACCTGACCCAGCACGGCGGCAGCAAGATGGTGTCCAAGCTCAACGCCCTGACCGGGGACCAGGCGACCAAGGACAAGGTCCAGATCGCCCCGCTCGGGTACCTCTCGCAGCTGGCGTCGGAGAAGGTGGTGTACCTCAATGTCGAGGCGCAGAGCTGGGGCGGGTCCCCGGTCAGCCTCGACGTCAAGCTGAAGGTGCACGACCCGAGTGGTGGCGCGGGCGTCACGATCGACCTGATCCGGATGGCGGTCGGCGCGCTGCGGGGCGGGCGCGGCGGGTACGCGGCGGAGGCGGCGGCCCTGCTCAAGTCCCCACCCGGAACGGCGCACTAGAAACAGGTCTTGTGTGGCGTTCGGCGGGGCGCGGAGCGTCCCGCCGAACGCGACCCGGCGCTGCCGGGGACACGGGACGACTTTCCGTCCTGCGGGAACCCGCGTTGACCGGGGTGCCGGGGGCTCGCACTCTCAGGGCATGTCACGCATATCCCGCCTGGTCACGGCCACCCTCGCGACCGCGGCGCTCCTGCTGCCGGTCCCGGCCGCCGCCCACCCGGCACCCTCGCCCCTCGCCCAGCCCCGGTCGGCCGCGGCCTTCGCGCACCCCGGCGTCCTCGTCAGCCGCCCCCAGCTCGACCTCGCCCGCGCGAAGGCCCTCGCCGGCGCCCAACCCTGGAAGTCCGCCTACGACGCGATGCGGACCAGCCCCTTCGCCTCGCTGTCCTGGTCGGCGAGGCCGCGTGCCATTGTGGAGTGCGGTTCGGCCTCGGTCCCGAACAACGGTTGCTCCGATGAGCGCGACGACGCGACGGCCGCGTACACCCAGGCCCTGCTCTGGTACATCACGAAGGACGCGAAGCACGCGCAGAAGGCCATCGCGATCATGGACGCGTGGTCGGCCGTGCTGCGCGACCACACGAACAGCAACGCCCCGTTGCAGACCGGCTGGGCGGGGGCGACGTTCGCCCGGGCGGCCGAGCTGATCCGGCACACCTACCCGTCGTGGCCGCAGGTCAACCGGTTCGCCACGATGTTGCGCACCGTCTACCTGCCCGAGGTGGTCAACGGCAGGGGCTGCACCAACGGCAACTGGGAACTCATCATGATGGACGCGGCGACCGGGATCGCGGTCTTCCTCGACGACCACGCGTCCTTCGATCACGCCGTCGCGATCTGGCGCGCACGGCTGCCGGCGTACATCTACCTGACCTCAGATGGAGCGCTCCCTCGGCCGCCGGCCAACTGCGGGTCGATCAACACCAGATCCGAGATCATCGGGTACTGGCAGGGCCAGTCCACCTTCACCGACGGCCTCGCCCAGGAGACCTGCCGCGACTTCGGCCACACCGGCTGGGGCCTGGAGGCCATCGCCCACGTGGCAGAGACGGCCCGCATCCAGGGCCTGGACCTCTACGCGGAGGCACAGCCCCGCCTCACCCAGGCCCTCTACTTCCACGCCCGGTACGAGCTGGGCACCGCTGTACCCGCCTCGCTCTGCGGCGGGTCGGTGAAGAAGGGGCTGGGTCCGACGACGGAGGTGGCGTTCAACGCGTTCCACACCCGGTCCGGACTGGACATGCCGACCACCCAGCGCTACACGGAGGCGCAGCGGCCGGCCGGCGAGGACCACTTCCTGGCCTGGGAGACCCTGACCCACGCGAACAACCCGTCCTGACCCGCCCCGCCTCGATCAACTACACGGTGTTGCACCTTTTCTGGCCTCGAGGACAGCAACAACGTGTAGTTGATCATCGAGGAGGGACTCCTGGCTGACTCCCGGGCCGGGGGCCGGGGAAGCCGCTGCGTGCCGGGGGAGGGGCCGCCGTAACCGTCTCTAGCTCTCGCTCGACTCCCGCCAGAGGTTGGCGCGGTCCGTGGCGTGCCGGTCGATCTCCACGAGCTCCTCCGGGGTCAGCTTCGCGCCGCGCACCGCCGCGAGGTTATTCTCCAACTGGGCCACCGACGACGCCCCGATCAGCGCGGACGTCATCCGTTCGTCGCGGAGCAGCCAGGTCAGCGCGAGCTGGGCCAGGGACTGCCCGCGCCTGGCCGCGATCTCGTTGAGGGCCCGCAACCGGCCGAGCATGGCGTCGGTCAGCGCGTGCGGGTCGAGGGACTTGCCCTGCGCCGCCCGCGAGTCGGCCGGGATGCCGCCGAGGTAGCGGTCGGTGAGCAGCCCCTGCTGCAGCGGCGCGAACCCGATGCAGCCAGCGCCGACGTCGGCGAGGGTGTCGAGCAGCCCGTCGTCCTCGATCCAGCGGTTGAGCATCGAGTACGACGGCTGGTGAATCAGCAGCGGCACCCCCAGGTCGGCCAGGATCGCCGCGGCCTCCCGGGTGCGCTCGGCGCTGTAGGAGGAGATCCCGACGTAGAGCGCCTTGCCCTGGCGCACGGCGCTGGCCAGCGCGCCCATGGTCTCCTCGAGCGGGGTGTCCGGATCGAAGCGGTGTGAGTAGAAGATGTCCACGTAGTCCACGCCCATCCGGGCCAGGGACTGGTCGAGGCTCGCCAGCAGGTACTTCCGCGAGCCCCACTCGCCGTACGGCCCCGGCCACATGTCGTAGCCGGCCTTCGTGGACAGCACCAGCTCGTCGCGGTAGGGCCGGAAATCCTGGGCGAACAGCGTGCCGAAGTTCGCCTCGGCCGCCCCGTACGGCGGCCCGTAGTTGTTCGCCAGGTCGAAGTGCGTCACCCCGAGGTCGAAGGCGCGGCGCAGGATGGCGCGCTGGGTCTCCAGGGGCTTGTCGTCGCCGAAGTTGTGCCACAGGCCGAGCGAGACCGCCGGGAGCTTGAGACCGCTGCGGCCGGTGCGCCGGTACTCCATCGTCGCGTAGCGGTCGTCGGCGGCTCGGAACGGCGCGGGGATCATCGAGGGGCCCTCTCGTCGGCGGTCATCGGCCCATTGTCCCCGAGGGTGTCGCGCGCGTGGCTCCTTCCTCATACTTCATCAGAACCGGGCAGTCGATACAAGACTTGATCTTCGCAAAATACCTGGTCAAACTCCTCGTCATGACCTGGGACCCCTTTGGCACACTCCGTCGCGTCCTCTGGATCGGCGGCGGACAGTGGGCCGGCAAGTCGACCGTGAGCAACATCCTGGCCCACCGGCACGGCCTGTGCGCGTACCACTTCGACTACCCGAACGTCCGCGGTCACGAGGACCGGCTCGCCGCGCGCGGCCTCGCCGACACCCGCACCCCCGACGAGATCTGGGTACGCACCACGCCCGCGCGGATGGCCGCGGAGGTGCTCGCCGGGTTCCCGACCCGGTTCGAGTACACGCTGGACGACCTGCGGGCCCTGGTCTCCGGTCCGCCCGTGCTGGCGGAGGGCTGGGGGCTGCGGCCGGAGCTCGTCGTCCCGATCGTCGCCGACCCCCGACAGATGATCGTCATGGTGCCCACCGAGGACTGGCGCGCGCACCAGCTGGTCCACCTCGACCGGGCTGGCGCGTTCACCCACGACGTGGAGGACCCCGCGCGCGGACAGCGCAACCGGATCGAGCGGGACCGGCTGATCACCGCCGACGCCGTCGACCGGGCCACCGCGCTCGGCATCCGGGTGCTCGAGGTCGACGGCACCCGCGACGCCGAGCGGGTCGCCGACCTGGTTGCCGAGCATTTCGCCCCCTTCCTCCCACCGCTACCAGCGAAGATAGGCGGGTGACCAGGAGCGCGGGACCAGTGGGCTGGCGGGTGCCGACCGCGGTCGTCCTCGCCGTCCTGTTCGTCGCCGTGCTGCTGTGCACCCGGGCCGGCGCCGGTCCCGCGATCCTGGACCGTCCGCTGCTGTCCTTCCTCGCCGAGCGTCGCACCGGCCCCCTGACGGTGCTGATGACCGCGATCACGACCCTGGGCAGCGTGTACTGCCTCGTGCCGCTCGCCGTCCTCGGTGCCCTCGCCCGGAGCCGGCTGGCCCGGTCCTGGTGGCCGGCGGTCGTCGTCCTGCTCGCCGTGGGCGGCACCGCGGTGCTCACGTTCGCGGTCAAGGTCGTCGACGGCCGGGCCCGTCCGCCGGCCGGCGTGGTGGCCGTCGTCGGCGAGGACTTCTCGTTCCCGTCCGGGCACACGTCGAACACTACGGCGACGATCGGTGTGCTCACCTTCCTGGTGTACGGACTGGTCCGCCCCGGCCGGCCCCGCGTCCTCCTCGTCACCGGCGCCGTGCTGGTGATGGCAGCGGTCGGGCTGAGCCGGCTGTACCTGGGCGTGCACTGGTTCACCGACGTGCTCGGGGGTTACCTGCTCGCCGGCGCGTGGCTGCTGCTGGTCACCGAGCTCGCCGACCGGCTCAGCCCCGGGAGGCCGCCGTCACCGTGAGGGCGGGGGGACAGCGCCCGGCCGGCGAGCTGCTCGGAGCGGCCGTACCCGTAGAGCGGGGCGGTGTCGTAGAGGCGCAGGCCACGGTCCCAGGCCCGGTCGACGGTCGCGAGGGCCTGCGCGTCGGGCACGGCGGTGAACAGGCCGCCGATCGGCGCGAGCCCCAGGCCGAGCCGGGTCACCCGCAGGTCGGTCCGCCCGAGCCGGACCCGCTCGCCCGCCGTCACGGCAGCCGCCAGGCCACCGGCAGGCCGGCCGCGCCGCCGTCGGGGGAGTAGTCGTGCACCACGTCGAGGAGTTCGGCCATCCGGGCCTGCCAGGCGATGTTCACCGGCAGCCCGGCCAGTGAACCCAGCAGCAGGTCGTAGTCGGCGCACTCCACGAGGTGGAACAGGTCCAGGCCGGAGCGCCAGATGGTCCACTCCGTCGCACCGGCGGCGCGGATGGCGGCGAGCAGTTCCTGCGGTACCCCCTGATGGGCTTCGAGGTATGCGGCCTCGGCACCGGGCCGCAGCCGGGTGTGCAGCGCGACCCGCATCAGAGCTCGCCCTCGGTGGCGACCTGCCGTCGGACCCACTCCTCGACGGAGGTGATGTGCACGGCGGCGGCCGTGCGGGCGTCCTCCGGGTCGCGGCTGGCCAGAGCCCGGTAGATGTGCTCGTGCTCCTCGAGGGTGCGCGGGATCGCGCCCTCCTCGCGCCGGCCGCGCCAGACCCGGGTGCGCAGGGTGCGGCTGCTCAGCCCGCCGAGGATGGCGGTGAGCACCGGGTTGCCGGCGGCCTCGTTGATGATCCGGTGGAACGTCAGGTCGTGGCCGATGAACTCCTCGGCCGTGTCGACCCGGGCCATCGCTGCCATCTCCTCGCGGAGCCGGGCGAGGTCCACGTCGGTGATCCGGGCGGCGGCGGTGGCCACGGCCGCCGGCTCCAGGATCTTGCGCACCCGGACCAGGTCGAGCAGGGTCGCGCCCTGCGAGATCTCGGCGACCACGCCGAACGCCTCGAGGAGGTCGGACGGGCCGAGCTTGGTCACGTACACCCCGGCGCCGTGTCGGGCCTCCAGGATGCCGAGGACGGTCAGGGCCCGGATCGCCTCGCGCATGGAGCTGCGGGACAGGCCGAGCGCCTCGGCGAGGTCCTTCTCGACGGGCAGCCGCTGGCCCGGCTCCAGCTCACCGCTGGCGATCATCTCCTTGATCCGCGCCAGCGCGCGGTCGGTGACGGTCGTACGCGCCTGGTCCTCGGTCACTCCGGTGCTCCTTCGCTGAGTGGTCTGTTCATCATCCTGCCTCCAGGCAAGTCATCTGACCAGTCGGCCCAATGTAACGAATTTATTACGGGGTATTGCGCTCAGAGGCCTGGTAGGTGCTTTGATGATGCCATCAAGACATCAGATGACTTGCCAAGTGATCGGATTACTCGAAGGAGGCCCTCCCCGTGAAGTTACTCCGCGTGGGACCCACCGGCGCCGAACGCCCCGCGCTGCTCGCCGACGACGGCCGCCTGCTGGACCTCTCCGGTCTCACCAGTGACATCGACGGCGCGTTCCTCGCCGGTGGCGGCCTCGACCGGGTGCGTGCCGCGCACGCGCTGCCGGAGATCACCGGCCCCGTGCGGTACGGGCCGCCGGTCGCCCGCCCCCGCAAGGTGGTCTGCGTCGGCCTGAACTACCGCGACCACGCCGCCGAGAGCGGGGCGGAGATCCCGGACGAACCGGTCGTGTTCATGAAGGCCACCAACACCGTGATCGGACCGGACGACGAGGTGCTCGTCCCGCGCCGCAGCCGCAAGACCGACTACGAGGTCGAGTTGGCGGTCGTGATCGGCGCGACCGCCCGGTACCTCGAACCCGACCAGGCGGCCGGCGTCATCGCCGGGTACGCGATCAGCAACGACGTCTCCGAGCGCGAGTTCCAGCTCGAGCGCGGCGGCACCTGGGACAAGGGCAAGTCCTGCGAGACCTTCAACCCGCTGGGACCGTGGTTCGTCACCGCCGACGAGGTGGGCGACCCGCAGGACCTGGGCCTGCGGCTGTGGGTCGACGGCGAACTCCGCCAGGACGGCCACACGAAAAACATGATCTTCGGGGTGTACGAGATCGTCGCCTACCTGAGCCAGTTCATGGTCCTCGAACCCGGAGACGTGATCAACACGGGGACGCCCGCGGGGGTCGCCCTCGGCCTGGGCGACTCCGCGTACCTCCGCGCCGGAATGACCGTCGAGGTCGAGATCGACCGGCTCGGCCGGCAACGCCAGACTGTGGGGCAGGCATGAGAGTCACTGTGGCCGGTATCGACGTCCGGGACATCCGGTTTCCCACCTCACGGGAACTTCACGGCTCCGACGCGATGAACCCCGACCCCGACTACTCCGCGGCCTACGTGGTGCTGCGCACCGAAGCGGGCGAGGGCCACGGCTTCTGCTTCACGATCGGCCGGGGCAACGAGGTGTGCGCCGCGGCGATCCACGCGCACGCGCCCCTGATCGTGGGTCGCGAGATCGACCTCGACGACCTGGGCGAGTTCTCCCGCCGGCTGACCGGCGACTCGCAGCTGCGCTGGCTGGGCCCGGAGAAGGGCGCCTCGCACATGGCGGTCGCGGCACTCGTCAACGCGGCCTTCGACCTGGCCGCCACGGTCGCAGGCAAGCCGCTGTGGAAACTCCTGTCCGACTACTCCCCGGAGCAGATCGTCGACCTGGTCGACTGGCGCTACCTCACCGACGCGCTCACCCCCGCCGAGGCGCTGGACCTGCTGAAGAGCCGGGCGGCGGGGCGGGCCGACCGCGAGGCCCAGCTGCTGGCCACCGGCTACCCCGCCTACACCACCACCCCCGGCTGGCTCGGCTACACCGACGACAAGCTGGTCCGGCTGGCCCGGGAGGCCGTCGCCGACGGGTTCACCCAGATCAAGCTCAAGGTCGGCGCGGACCTCGACGCCGACCTGCGCCGGATGGCCCTGGCCCGCGACGCCGTCGGCCCCGACATCCGGATCGCCGTCGACGCCAACCAGCGGTGGGACGTCGAGCAGGCCATCGAGTGGGTGGAGCGGCTCGCCCCGTACGACCCGTGGTGGATCGAGGAGCCGACGTCGCCCGACGACATCCTCGGCCACGCCGCGATCCGCCGGGCCGTCGCCCCGGTCAAGGTGGCCACCGGCGAGCACACCCACAACCGGGTGATGTTCAAGCAGCTCCTGCAGGCCGGCGCCGTCGACATGGTCCAGCTCGACGCGTGCCGGGTCGGCGGGGTCACCGAGAACGTGGCGATCCTGCTGCTGGCCGCCAGGTTCGGCGTGCCGGTCTGCCCGCACGCCGGGGGCGTCGGACTGTGCGAGCTGGTCCAGCACCTGTCCATGTTCGACTACGTGGCCGTGTCGGGCAGCGTCGAGAACCGGGTGATCGAGTACGTCGACCACCTGCACGAGCACTTCGCCGACCCGGTCCGCATCGTTGACGGGCACTACGTGGCCCCGACCGCCCCCGGCATGTCCGCGAGGATGCTCCCGGAGTCCCTGGCCGCGTACTCGTATCCCGACGGGGCGGCGTGGCGGACCGGCGCGGCCGACGGCTTCGCGCCCGGCGACGAGGTGGCGCGATGAACGACTTCGCGGGCCTGTCCGCCCTGGTCACCGGCGGCGCCTCCGGCATCGGCCTCGCCACGGCGCTGCTGCTCGCTGAGCGGGGCGCGAAGGTCGCCTCCCTGGACCTGAGCACCGACGTGCCGGCCCCGCTCCTCGGGCTGCGCGCCGACGTCGCCGACGACGCCTCCGTCCGGGCGGCGGTGGCCGCCGCCGCCGAGGCGTTCGGCGGGCTGGACATCGTCGTCAACAACGCCGGCATCGGCGCCCAGGGCACCGTCGAGGACAACCCCGACGCCGAATGGGCCCGGGTGTTCGACGTCAACGTGGTCGGCATGGTCCGGGTCGCCCGGGCGGCGTTGCCGCACCTGCGGGCCTCCGCGCACGCCGCGATCGTCAACACCTGCTCGATCGCGGCCACCGCCGGCCTGCCGAACCGCGCGCTGTACTCGGCCACCAAGGGCGCGGTCCTCTCCCTCACCCTGGCGATGGCCGCCGACCATGTCCGCGAGGGCATCCGGGTCACGTGCGTGAACCCGGGCACGGCGGCCACCCCCTGGGTCGAACGACTGCTCGCCGCCGCGGCTGACCCCGCTGCGGAACGAGCGGCGCTGGCCGCCCGCCAACCCAGCGGACGGCTCGTCACCGCCGAGGAGGTCGCGCACGCGATCGCCTACCTGGCCAGCCCGGCCGCCTCCGCCGCGACGGGGACATCCCTCGCCGTCGACGGCGGGATGGCCGGGTTACGGATCCGCCCCACCCCGCCCCCCGAAGGAGCACGATCATGAAACGCATCGCGACAGCGGTACTCGCCGCCGTGGCCCTCGTCGTCACCGGCTGCGGCACCTCCACCGACAAGGCCGGCTCCGGCGGCTCCGTCGTCGGCGTCGACTACCCGCGCTCGGACTCCGACTTCTGGAACTCCTACATCAAGTACGCGCCGGAGCAGGCCAAGGCCCTCGGGCTGGACCTGAAGACGTCCAACTCCGAGAACGACGTCGCCAAGCTCGCCGCGAACATCCAGGCGCTGATCAGCCAGGGCGTCAAGGGCGTCGTGATGGCCCCGCAGGACACCGCCGCCATCGCCCCGACCCTCGACCAGCTCAAGGCGAAGAAGATCCCGGTCGTCACGGTGGACACCCGGCCCGACGTGGGCGACGTGTTCATGGTCGTCCGCGCCGACAACCGCGCGTACGGCACCAAGGCCTGCCAGTTCCTCGGCAAGAAGCTCGAGGGCAAGGGCAAGGTCGCGATGCTGCAGGGCGACCTCGCGTCGATCAACGGCCGGGACCGCACCGAGGCGTTCAATGACTGCATGAAGAAGGACTTCCCGAACGTGCAGGTCATCGGCCTGGCCACGGACTGGAAGGGTGACGTCGCGGCGAACAAGCTCCAGACCACGATCGCGGCCAACCCCGACCTCAAGGGCATCTACATGCAGGCCGGCGGGGTGTTCCTCAACCCGACGATCCAGGTGCTCAAGCAGAAGGGCATGCTCGTCCCGCCGAGCGACCCGAAGCACGTGTTCATCGTGTCCAACGACGGCATCCCGCAGGAGCTCAAGGCCATCGCCGACGGCGACATCGACGCCACGGTCTCCCAGCCGGCCGACCTGTACGCCAAGTGGGCCCTGTTCTACGTCAAGGCCGCCATCGACGGCAAGACGTTCCAGCTGGGCGCGACCGACCACGACTCCACGATCGTCGGGGTCCGGCCGGGCCTGATGGAGGACCAGCTCCCCGCCCCGTTGGTCACCAAGGACGGGTCGTTCCCGGGCTCGAAGAAGTCCGACGACCCCGCACTCTGGGGGAACCAGATCAAGTGACGAACTCCAGCCCTCCGGTCGTCGAGGCCCAGGCGGTGTCGAAGCGCTACGGCGTCACCGTCGCCCTGCACGACGTGTCCCTCCGGGTCGAACCGGGGGAGATCCACGCCCTGGTCGGCCGCAACGGCGCCGGCAAGTCCACCCTGGTGTCGCTGCTCACCGGGCTCCAGGCCCCGGACACCGGATCGGTGTCCTTCGGGGGGACGCCGGCCCCGCCGATCGGCGACCGGGAGGGCTGGCGTTCCCACGTCGCCTGCGTGTACCAGAAGTCCACCATCATCGGGTCGCTGTCGGTGGCGGAGAACGTGTTCCTCAACCGGCAGGCGCACACCCGCGCCGGGCTGATCGGCTGGGGGAGCGTCCGCCGCCAGGCACGCGAGCTGCTGGAGACCTGGGACGTGCACGTCGACGTCCGGGTACCGGCGGCCGAGCTGCCCGTCGAGCAGCGCCAGCTCGTCGAGATCGCCCGGGCGCTGTCCTACGGCTCCCGGTTCATCATCCTCGACGAGCCGACCGCCCAGCTCGACGGCCAGGCCATCGCGGGCCTGTTCGACCGGATGACCGCGCTGAAGGCGCAGGGTGTCACATTCCTGTTCATCAGCCACCACCTGGAGGAGGTCTACCAGGTGTGCGACGCGGTGACCGTGCTCCGCGACGCCGGGCACATCCTCACCGCCCCGGTGGCCGACCTGCCGAAGCCGGAACTCGTCGCCGCCATGACGGGCGAGGCGACCGGCCTGATCGTCGGGGTGGGCGACCGGCCCGCCCCGGCGGCGGGGGCGGTGCCGGCTCTTCGGATCGTCGACCTGTCCGTGGCCGGCTCCTTCACCGGACTGTCGCTGTCCGTCGCACCCGGCGAGGTCGTCGGGCTGGCCGGTTCGGGCGGCTCCGGCAAGATGGCCGCCGCCGAGACCGTCGTCGGGCTGCGCACCGCCAGCACCGGCACCGTCGAGGTGGGCGGGCGACGCCTGAAGCCGGGCAGCGTGCCCGACGCGCTCGCCGCCGGGGTGGGCTTCGTGCCCCAGGACCGCCACCACGAGGGCCTGGTCCCGGGGCTGTCCATCGCCGAGAACGCCACGATGACCGTGCCCGGCAAGCTCGGTCGGTTCGGCTTCCTCAGCGCGGCCCGGCGTGCGGACCTCGGGGAGCGGGCCATCCGCGACCTGGGCATCAAGGCCGCCGGCCCCGAACAGCCCGTCGAGGACCTGTCCGGCGGCAACCAGCAGAAGGTCGTGATGGCCCGCGCGCTGGCCAACGACCCCGCGGCCCTCGTCCTGCTGCAACCCACGGCGGGGGTCGACGTCAAGGCCAAGGAGACCCTGCTCGCCGCGGCCACCGAGGCCGCGGCCCGCGGCGCGGGGGTGCTCATCGTCTCCGACGACCTCGACGACCTGCGCCCCGCCGACCGGGTCCTCGTGCTCTACAAGGGAACCGTCGTGGACGAGATGCCCCGGGGCTGGCACGACCACGCACTGATCGCCGCCATGGAAGGTGTTTCGTCATGACTGCTGTTTCGGCGACCGGAGGGCTCCGGCTGGCCCGGCTCCGCGACCTGGCCCTGGTGCCGGCGATCATCGTGATCGCGGTCGTCGGGTACCTGATCAATCCGGTCTTCCTGCACTGGGACAACCTGGTCAACGTGCTCCAGCAGCAGTCGGAGATCTCGCTGCTGGTGCTCGCCCAGGCCCTGGTGCTGATCGCCGGCAAGATGGACCTGTCGCTGGAGTCCACGTTCGGGCTCGCGCCCGGGGTGGCGGCCTGGCTGGTGCTCGCGCCCGGCGTCACCCACGGCCTCGGCGTGTTGCCCGGTGGGCTGGCCGTGCCGGTCACCCTCGCGGTCGGGGCGCTGATCGGGCTGGTCAATGGCCTGTTGATCGTGAAATTCCAGCTCAACGGGTTCATCGTCACGCTCGGCATGCTGATCGTGCTGCGTGGCCTGCTCACCGGGATCAGCGGCGGGAAGACGTTCTTCAACCTGCCGCAGTCGTTCCTGTACCTGGGCAACGCCGTCTGGCTGGGCCTGCCGGCCTCGATCTGGATCTGCGTCGCGCTGTTCGCCGCGTTCATCGTGATCGCCGGCTTCACCCGGTTCGGCCGGTCGCTGTACGCCATCGGCGGCAACCCCGACGCGGCCCGCGCCGCCGGCATCCGGGTCGACCGGGTGCTGTGGACGGTCCTCATCATCGCGGGGGTCCTGGCCGCGCTCGGCGGGCTGCTGCTCACCGGCCGGCTGGCGTCGGTCGCCGCCGCCCAGGGCCAGGGCGCGATCTTCACGGTGTTCGCCGCGGCCGTGATCGGCGGGGTCAGCCTCAACGGCGGCAAGGGCACCATCTTCGGCGCGTTCACGGGCATCCTGCTGCTGTACCTGGTGCAGAATGTGCTCACCCTCGCCGGCGTGCCCGCGCAGTGGATCGGCGCGCTCAACGGGGCGATCATCCTCGTGGCGCTGATGCTCGCCCGCGTCACCTCCGGTCGGAAGCAGGAGTGACGATGGGTCGGATCGACGCGCACCACCACCTGTGGGACGTCGCCACGCGCGCCTACCCGTGGATGGACGGCCCGTGGGCCGACCCGCTGCGGGGCAGGTTCGACCCGGACCGGCTCGCGCCGCTGGCCGCCGCCGCCGGGGTGGAGTCCACCATCGTGGTGCAGGCCGTCTCCGACCTGGCCGAGACCCGCGAACTGCTCGCCACGGCCGCCGACCACCCGCTGATCGCCGGGGTGGTCGGCTGGCTGGACCTGACCGGCGACGTCCCCGGCCAGGTCGCCGACCTGCGGGCCGGGCCGGGCGGCGCGGCGCTGGTCGGGATCCGGCACCAGGCCCAGGACGAGTCCGATCCCCGCTGGCTGGTGCGGGACGACGTGCTCGCCGGCCTGCGGGCCCTCGACGGGCTCGCGTACGACCTGCTGGTCACGCCGACCCAGCTGCCGGCCGCCGCCGAGGTGGCCGCCCTGCTCCCCGAGGTGACCTTCGTGCTCGACCATGTCGCCAAGCCGTCGATCGCGTCCGGAGCGTGGCAGCCGTGGGCCGACCGGCTCGCCGCGCTGGCCGCGTCGCCCAACGTCACCTGCAAGCTGTCCGGGCTGGTCACCGAGGCCGCGTGGGCCGGTTGGAAACCCGGGGACATCTTCCGGTACGTCGACCACGCCCTCGACCTGTTCGGCCCCGACCGGTTGATGTTCGGCTCGGACTGGCCCGTGTGCACCCTGGCTGCGACGTACCCCCAGGTGGTCGGTCTGACGGAGACGGCGCTCGCCGGACTCTCCGACGACGAGCGGCGGCTGGTCTTCGCCCGCACCGCCCGCCGGGTCTACCTGGGAGGCCGGTGACATGCGGATCGCCCTGTTCGTGACCTGCGTCAACGACACCCTGTTCCCCGGAACCGGCAAGGCCGTCGTGCGCCTGCTGCGCCGGCTCGGCCACACCGTGGACTTCCCGCTCCAGCAGACCTGCTGCGGCCAGATGCACCACAACACCGGCTACAAGGCGCTGCCGATGGTGGGCCCGTTCCTGGACACCTTCGAGGGGTACGACGCCGTCGTCGTCCCGTCGGCCTCCTGCGCCGCGATGGTCCGCGAGGTGTACCCGAGACTGGCCGCCGGGGATCCGGCGCTGGCCGCCCGGGTCGCGGCGCTGCGCGTGCACGAACTCTCCGAGCTGCTGGTCGACGTCCTCGGCGTCACCGACGTCGGCGCGTACTTCCCGCACACGGTCACCTACCACCCCACCTGCCACTCCCTGCGCGGCCTACGGGTCGGTTCCCGGCCGACCGACCTGCTGCGCGCGGTCCGCGGCCTCACACTCGTCGACCTTCCCGCCGCCGACGAGTGCTGCGGCTTCGGCGGCACCTTCGCGGTGAAGAACCCGGCGGTGTCCGCGGCGATGTGCGCGGACAAGATCGGGCACGTGCTCAACACCGGGGCCGAGGTGCTGTGCGCCGCCGACAACTCCTGCCTGATGCACCTCGGCGGTTCCCTGACCCGGCAGCGAACCGGGGTCCGGGTCCTGCACCTGGCCGAGATCCTGGCGGCGACATGAGAACGTATCTGGGCTTCCCGCAGGCTGCCGCCGTGTCCACCATGGACTCCCAGTTGCGGGCCAACCTGCGCAACGCGACGCACACCATCCGGGACAAGCGGGCCGCTGCGATCGGGGAACTGCCCGACTGGCCCGGGCTGCGCGCGCACGCCAAGGCCGTCAAGGACCACACGCTGCGCAACCTGGAGTCCTACCTCGAACAGTTCGAGGCGGCCGTCGTCGCCGCCGGGGGACAGGTGCACTGGGCCAGGGACGCCGCCGAGGCCAACCGGATCGTGATCGACCTGGTCCGCGAGGCTGAGGCCTCCGAGGTCGTCAAGGTGAAGTCGATGGCCACCCAGGAGATCGGGCTCAACGAGGCCCTCGAGGCCGCCGGGATCGCCGCGCACGAGACCGACCTCGCCGAACTCATCGTCCAGCTCGGCGGGGACACCCCCTCGCACATCCTGGTACCCGCCATCCACCGCAACCGGGCCGAGATCCGGGAGATCTTCCGCGACCGGATGCCCGACGCGCCCGCCGACCTGACCGACGAGCCGGCCGTCCTCGCCGCCGCCGCCCGGACCCACCTGCGCGAACGGTTCCTCGCCGCGAAGGTCGCCGTGTCCGGGGCCAACTTCGCCGTCGCCGAGACCGGCACCCTCGTCGTCGTGGAGTCCGAGGGCAACGGGCGGATGTGCCTGACCCTGCCGGAGATCCTGATCAGCATCGTGGGCATCGAGAAGCTCGTGCCCACGTTCGCGGACCTCGACGTGTTCCTCCAGCTCCTGCCGAGAAGCTCGACCGGGGAGCGGATGAACCCCTACACGTCGATGTGGACCGGGGTCACGCCCGGCGACGGGCCGACCAGTGTGCACGTGGTCCTCGTCGACAACGGCCGCACCCGGGTCCTCGCCGACGACGTCGGCCGCCAGGCGCTGCGGTGCATCCGCTGTTCCGCCTGCCTCAACGTCTGCCCGGTGTACGAACGCGCCGGCGGCCACGCCTACGGCTCCGTCTACCCGGGCCCGATCGGCGCGATCCTCACCCCGCAGCTGCGCGGGGTCGGTTCGGCGCTCGACACGTCGCTGCCCTACGCCTCGACCCTGTGCGGGGCCTGCTACGACGTGTGCCCGGTCGCGATCGACATCCCCGAGGTGCTGGTGCACCTGCGCGCCCGGGTCGCCTCGGGCCCCGGTCACCTCGGGGAGAAGGCCGCGATGGGCGTCGCCGGCTGGGTGCTGAGGTCCCCGCGCCGGCTGGGTTGGGCGCAACGCTGGGCGGTACGGACCCGCCGCTTCGCGCCGAAACGGTTGCCCGGCGCGTTCGGCGGCTGGACGGACACCCGGGACCTGCCGAGGGTGCCGGAGCAGTCGTTCCGGGACTGGTGGCGTTCGGAAGGGGAGAAGGGGTGAGCGTGACGAGCGCCCGGGAGGAGATCATGGGCCGGGTCCGCGCGGCCCTCGCCGACGCACCGGACCTGCCCCGCCCCCAAGCGGCCTCCGCCGAGGTGCCCCGCCCGGGCCAGCTCGCGACGCCGGCCGGGAAGCCAGGCCACACGGGCCCCGGCGACCTGGCCGGGCGGGACCCGGCGGACGCCGGCCCCCGCTCCCTGGTGGAGCTGTTGGCCGAGCGGGTCCGTGACTACCGTGCCGTCGTGCACGTCGTCGCCCCCGCCGAGGTCCCCGCGACCATCGCGGCCGCCGTGCGACGCCAGGGCGCCCGCGCGATGGTCGCCCCCGAGGGCGTGCCCGCCGACTGGCTGACTCCCGGCGTCGACTGGCACCGGGACGCGCCGGCGCTGTCGGCCCGCGATCTCGACCACGTCGACGGGGTACTGACCACCTCAGCCCTGGCCATCGCCGTCACCGGCACGATCGTGCTCGACGGGTCGGCAGGCCAGGGTCGGCGCGCCGTGACCCTGGTGCCCGACTACCACCTGTGCGTCGTGAGGACCGTCGTGCCCGGGGTCGCCGACGCGCTCGCCCTCCTCGCCGCTGACCGGCCCCTGACCTGGATCAGCGGCCCGTCGGCGACCAGCGACATCGAACTCGACCGGGTCGAGGGCGTGCACGGCCCGCGCACCCTGGAGGTCGTCATCGCCGTGGACGGTTGACCCGCCCCGCGCCGGGTCGGCCCCCGCGCCGGCTACCGGGCCGGTCGGCGGGCCTCGATCAGGAACCGGGTCGAGTGCGCCACGAACGGCCCCTCCGCCTCGATTCGGGCGTGCAACGCCGCCAACGACGACCGGTAGGCGTCCACCGTGAACCCGGGCACGATCCAGATCACCTTCCGCAGGAACACCACCACGGCGGCGACGTCGCCGAACTCCATCCGCAGCGAAGCCTCCCGAAGGTCCACCACCTCCAGCCCGGCCGCCTCGGCCGCAGCCACCGCCCGGCCGGGACTGCGCCCCTGACCGACCGGCTGCGGCCCCATCACGGCGTCCGTGAGCTCCCGGACGGAGCCGACCCCCACCTGCTGGGACAGGTACGTGCCACCTGGGCGCAGCACCCGGCCGATCTCGTCCCAGCGGGTGGTCACCGGGTGCCGGCTGACCACCAGATCGAACGACTCCGCGGCGAAGGGCAGTTCCCCGCCGTCGGCCGCCGCGACCACGGTCGCGCCCAGCGGGGCGAGGGTCCGGCGCGCCACGGCCAGGTTGGGCGGCCAGGACTCGGTGGCCACCAGTACCCCCGGAGCGGTCCTGATGGTCGCCAGCACCTCGCCGCCGCCGGTCTGGAGGTCGAGCGCGACGGCGGCCGTGGCCATCCGCTCCCCGACCATGCGCGCGTAGCCCCACGGCGGGCGCTCCTCGGTGGCCCGGCCGGCGAACCAGGAGAAGTCCCACCCCTCGACGGGCACGGCGGCGCCTTCGGCGAGCAGCGACTCGAATGTGGTCATCCGTCCATTCTGCGGTGACCGGGAAGCGTATTTTGCCGTCCCACGGAAACGGCCACTGACCTGGGGACACGGCTGCGGTAGACCTGGGGATCCCACGACCCCGGAGGACGCCGTGTACACCCAGAACCCGAACCCGACGGGGTCGCTCGCCCTGTCGGCGCTCCTGGCATCACTGCCCCTGTTCGCGCTGCTCCTGCTGCTCGGCGGGCTACGGTGGAAGGCGCAATGGGCCGGCCTGGCCGCGCTCGCCGTGGCGCTCGGCGTCGCGGTGTTCGGCTACGGCATGTCCCTCGGCCAGGCCCTCGACTCCGGGCTGCTCGGCATGGCCGCCAGCGTCCTGCAGATCCTGTGGATCACGTTCAACGCGATCTGGATCTACACGATGACCGTCGCGACCGGCCACTTCGCGGTACTCCGTCGCGCCTTCGCCACCGTCAGCGACGACCAGCGGGTCCAGGCCATCGTGATCGCGTTCTCGTTCGGCGCGCTGGTCGAGGCCCTGGCCGGCGGCGGCTCCCCGGTCGCGATCTGCACCGTGATGCTGGTCGCGATCGGCTTCCACCCGATGAAGGCGATCGTGCTGGCCCTGGTGGCCGACACCGCCCCGGTGGCGTTCGGCGGCCTGGGCAACCCGATCACGATCCTGGGCGCGCAGACCGGCCTGAGCGCGGAGACCTTCGGCGCGATGGCCGGCCGACAGACGGCGTTCCTGGCGTTCGTGATCCCGTTCGTGCTGCTCCTGGTCGCCGACGGCCGCAGGGGACTGCGCAGGGCGTGGCCTGCGGCGTTGACGGCCGGGTTGTCGTTCGCGGTGACCCAGTTCGTGGTGTCGGCGTGGTCGTACAAGCTGTGTGACATCGCCGCGGCGTTGGTGTCGGCGGCGGCCGTGGTGGTGCTGGGTCGGGTGTGGAAGCCCAGCGAGCGCCTCGCCCAAGCACCCGGGTCCGACCGCGCTGCGGCACCCGGGTCCGACCGCGCTGCGGCCTCCGGGGACTCCCGCCTCGACGTGGCCCGAGCGTTCGCCCCGTACGCCATCATCATCGCCGTCTTCGCCCTGGCCCAGATCGACGCGGTCAAGGGGTGGCTGGACGGCCCGACCCGCAGGTTCGCCTGGCCGGGCCTGCACGTGCTGACCCCGGCAGGCAAGCCGGTCGGCCTGGCCACCTACACCCTGAACTGGTTCGGCGCGACCGGCACCCTGCTGTTCGTCTCCGGGCTGCTCACGATGCTGGTCCTGGCCGTGCGGCCCCTCGACGGCCTGCGCGCGTACGGCCGCACGCTGCGCCAGTTCAACTATGCGATCGTCACCATTCTCTGCGTCTTCGCGCTCGCCTACGTGATGAACCTGTCCGGCCAGATCACCACCCTGGGCCTGTTCCTCGCCGGGGCCGGCGCGTTCTTCGCGTTCCTGTCGCCGATCGTCGGCTGGTTCGGGGTCGCGATCACCGGCACCGACGCCGGCTCCAACGCGCTGTTCGCGAAACTGCAGACCACGGCGGCCGCGAAGATCGGGGAGTCCCCGATCCTGCTGGGCGCCGCGAACAGCTCGGGCGGGGTGCTCGCGAAGATGGTCTCCCCGCAGAACCTGGCGATCGGCACTGCCGCCGCAGGGCTGGTTGGGCAGGAGGGCACCCTGTTCCGCAAGGTGGCCCCGTGGAGCGTGGCCCTGCTGCTGTTCCTGTGCGCCCTGGTCTTCCTCCAGTCGACCCCGGTCCTCGGCTGGCTGATCCCCTGAAAGATCAAGATCCCCAGACGGTTACGTCGACACCTGCCCCGATCCTGTCGGCCGCCCCGCCGGCCCGATCCGCCCAGGCCACGCGTGTCGGTGGCCGGTACGCGGGAAGAAGCGCGGAGGGCCCCGCCTCCCCGGAGTCCGGGGCCCTCCGCGCGTCCGTGGGGCGGCTCAGGCGCAGGTCACCTTCGCGTCCGCCCAGTCGGCGTGGTCGGAGTTCACCCCGTCCCCGCCGTCGGTGACGACCAGTCGCAGCGTCGTACCCCCGGAAATGTCCCCGACCAGGTGCAGCGCCCCCTGCGATGCCGTCCGGACGCCGCTGTCGGCGATCTTCGTGCCGTCCCGCCAGAGCTGGAACACCACGCTGCCGAGGGTCTTCTCGTCGTCGACGCCCACCTCGGCCGTCACGGTCGTGCACCGGCCGCCCAGGTGGAAACTGATGTCGCTGGCCGCGTGCGTGCCCAGGCCGTGGGCGTAACCGACGCCTCCGATGGTCAGCGGCTTCCCGTCGCCGGCGGCCTTCTCCCCGTTGCTGCGGTCCTTCTCCACCGGTCCCCAGCCGTTGACCGCCGACGTCCACGACAGCGCCGACAGCTGCGACGTGCCGGCCGGCGGCGGCGTGAGCTGGCCTTTCGACACCCGGTAGAGCACCGTGCCGTGCGAGGGCACGGTGGCGCTGATCGTCCCGGTCGTGCCGCGCGAGGCCTTCGACCACAGGTCCTTCAGCGTGTACGACGATGCCCCGCCCAGCCCCACCGCCGCGGCCGTGGTGCTCACGGTGGCGCTGGCCCCGGTCTCGTTGAGCAGGGCCACGGCGCGGTCCCCGTTCGCGAGGGGCTTGCTGTAGACGACGAGGCCGGCCGAGGAACTGACGACCGTGGCCTGGGCGCCGAGGACGTCCTGGTCGACGGCGATCACGTCGGTGTTGGTGAGGATGGCCAGTGTCGCGGCGGAGGCGGTGCGGATGTCGGAGCCGATCAGCAGAGGAGCGGCCATCACGGCCCACAGGCTGAAGTGGGTCCGGTACTCGGTGTCCGTCATCCCCCCGTTCCCCACCTCCAGCATGTCCGGATCGTTCCAGTGCCCGGGCCCGGCGTACCGCGCCAGGTCGTCGTTGGCGTGCGCCTTGCCGATCATGCTCGACCAGGTGTCCGAGATGTCGCCCGTGGTGCGCCACAGGTTGCCGACCGGTTCGCCCCACGTCCACACCTTCGGGTCGGAGCGCCCCCACTCGCAGATGCTGTACGCGATCGGCCGGCCGGTGGCCTGCAACGCGTCCCGCATCCGCTTGTACCGGACCTGCGCGTCGACCCCCTGGTTGTTGCAGTTGTCGTACTTGAGGTAGTCCACGCCCCACGAGGCGAACAGGTTCGCGTCCTGCTGCTCGTGGTCGAGTCCGCCGGGGAAGCCGTCCGCCCCGTTGCAGGTCTTCGTGCCGGCGCTGGTGTAGAGCCCGAACTTGAGGCCCTTGGCGTGCACGTAGTCGGCGACGGCCTTGATCCCGTGCGGGAACCGGGTGTGCTGCGGGACGAGGTTGCCGGCCGCGTCGCGGGTCTTCTCCGCCCAGCAGTCGTCGATGTTCACGTACCGGTACCCGGCGTCCCGCAGTCCGGCCGAGACGAACGTGTCGGCGACCCCCTTGACCATCGCCTCGTTGAACGTCGCCGTGCAGTGGGTCGTGTTCCAGTTGTTGAACCCCATCGGCGGCGTGCGGGCCAGGCCGTTCTCGAGCGCGGCCGCCGGCTGGGCTGGCACCGCGATCCCGGCCGCCGCCACGAGGGCAGCAGCGAGCCACATCGGAACTCTTCGCATCGGGTTCTCCCTCGATCGGCAGGTCATCGGATCTCAATTGTTAGTAAGGCTAGCTTCCAGTCCTCCCAGGAGTCATAGTGATGAATGGAATCCGATCCGAGGGAACGCCTTCCCGTGACACGGAAAAGAGTGACTGTGCACACCCGACACGCGACGCATCCGGACGAGTTCGTCACTCTGAGTACTGACGAGCTCCGGAGTCGGTTCCTCGTCGAACGGCTGTTCGTCCGGGACGAGGTGCGGCTGACCCTCAGCCACCACGACCGGGTGATCCTCGGCGGCGCATGGCCCGCCTCCGGTCCGCTGACCCTGCCGGTGCCGGCGGAGCTGCGCGCGACAGCGTTCTGTGACCGCCGCGAACTGGCCGTGGTGTGCCTGTCCGGCCCGGGCGGCGTCACGGTCGGCGGCTCTTTGTACCCGATGTCCGCCCACGACGTCCTCTACGTCGGCCGGGGCTCCGGCCCGGTCACCTTCGACGGCGAAGCCCGGTTCTACCTGGTCTCCGCCCCGGCCCACGATAGTCATCCGACGACACTGGCGCGGGCCGCGGAGGTGGACGCGCTGCACCTCGGGGACGCCGCGCACGCGAACGTCCGCACCGTCCGCCGCTACGTGCACGCCGACGGGATCCGCTCCAGCCAGCTCGTCCTCGGGATCACCAGCCTCGCCGAGGGCAGCGTGTGGAACACCATGCCGTGCCACACCCACGAGCGGCGCACCGAGGCGTACCTCTACTTCGACCTCGCCGACGGCGAGCGGGTCCTGCACGTGGCCGGACCGCCCGACCGGACCAGGTCCCTGGTCGTCGCCGACGTCCAGGCCGTGCTCAGCCCGCCGTGGTCGGTGCACTTCGGCGCGGGCACCGCCCACTACAGCTTCGTGTGGGCGATGGCCGGCGAGAACACCGCCTACGACGACATGGACCACGTCGCGACCGGGGAACTGCGGTGATGTTCGACCTGGCCGGACGGACGGCGCTCGTCACCGGCGCGCGGGGCGGCATCGGCCGGGCCACGGCCCTGGCCCTCGCCGACGCCGGGGCGGACCTCGTCCTGTGGGGCCGGGGACCCGGCGCGGTCGACGACGTCGCCGCGCTGGTCGCGGAGCGGGGCCGTGCGGTGTCCGTCGTGTGCGCCGACCTGGACGACGCGGAGGTCGTCCGGGAGGCAGCCCATCGGGTCCTCGACCGGCACACGGTGGACATCCTGGTCAACAACGCCGGCACGATCCGCCGCGCCCCGGCCGCCGAGACGACCTACGCCGACTGGCGGGCCGTCCTCGACGTCAACCTCGACGCGGTGTTTCTGCTCTGCCAGCTGTTCGGTGCCCCGATGCGCGCCCGCGGCGGCGGCAAGATCGTCAACGTGGCCTCCCTGCTGTCGTTCCAGGGCGGCGTGCGGGTGCCGGCGTACGCGGCCAGCAAGCACGGGGTCGCCGGCCTCACCAAGGCCCTGGCGAACGAGTGGGCGGGCGACGCCGTGAACGTCAACGCGATCGCGCCGGGCTACATCGGCACGGCGAACACGGCGGCGTTGCGCGCGGACCCCCGGCGCGAGCCGGAGATCAGTACCCGGATCCCCGCCGGCCGGTGGGGCGAACCGGAGGATGTGGCGGGCGCGGTGGTCTTCCTGGCCGCGCCCGCGTCGGACTACGTGCACGGACACGTGCTCGTCGTGGACGGAGGGTGGATGGCCCGTTGACTTCCTCCTCGCCCATGGGGTGAGGACTCCCAGCAGCTCACTGCTTGCCGGGATGGTTCCTGCTTCAACGACCGCTGCCCGCTCAGAGAGGAGGACTTACGTGGTCTCCACAGGCGTTTACTCTCTCCGCAAGCCCTGCGGCGAGAATGTTTCTGGCGGCGTTCACATCGCGGTCGTGGGCGGTGTTGCAGGCCGGGCAGGTCCAGGACCGGGTGCCCAGGGGGACGTGGTCCACGAGGTGTCCGCACTCGGAGCACAACTTCGTCGAGGGGTACCAGCGGTTCAGAACGATCAGTTCCCGTCCGTACCAGTCGGATTTGTATTCGATCCTGCGACGCAGGTCGGCCCATCCCGCGTCGGAGATCGCGTAGGCCAGGGATCTGTTCTTGACCATGTTGTGCACCGCAAGGTCCTCGATCACGACCGTTTGATTCTCGCGGACGAGTCGGGTGGACACCTTGTGCAGAAGGTCAGAACGGCGATCCGCGATTCGGGCGTGGATTCTCGCCACGCGGCCGCGCGCCTTGACGCGATTGTTGGATCCTTTCTGTTTGCGGGCCAGCGTCTGTTGTGCGCGGGCGAGCCGACGCCGTTCGGCCAACGCGTGGCGAGGATTGTCAATCTTCTCGCCGGTGGACAGGGTCAGGAGGTGCGTCAGGCCCGCGTCCACGCCGACGCGACCGTCGGTGGGGTCCAAAGCCCTCACCCGGGACTCCACCAGGAACAGTCGACTTCGCTCCGCGAGTACGCGGTTGTAGACGTAGCGCACGCAGCCGAATGTTCGCGTCAGTTCCTTGGCCTGAGTTTCCGTCGGGTAGAAGCGGTAGCGGTACATCCGCTTCACAGTTCTAGAACTCATGACGACAGCGTACAGGATGATCCATTGAGGAGGAAGTCCATGTTCAAACCACCGAAGTCCAGCGTTACGGCGGACTACAGATGACCAGGGCGATCGCTACCCGTACCCAGGCCATGCTCCCCGCACCGACCCCGACCGCGATCGCCAAGGCGGTCGCGGTGTTGGAGGCCCTGGCCAGCCACCGGCGGGTCTCCCAGCTCGCCCGGGCGACGAACCTGCCGGTGTCCACGGTGCACCGGATCCTGCAGGAGTTCGTGGCCCTGGGCTGGGTGCGCGACGGCGACGAGCACGAGTACCTGCTCGGGCCGGCGGTGCTGCGGCTCGCCGGCCGGGCCGGGGACGACTCGGACCTGGCCCGCGCGGCCCGCCCCGCCCTGCACGCCCTGTGCGAGCAGTCGGGCTACACGGTGCACTTCGGGGTCCGCCAGGGCGACGAGGCCGTCTACGTCGACAAGCTCGACGGCCGGGGCGCGTACGGGATGCGCTCGCGGGTCGGGGCGACGTTCCCGCTGCACAGTACGGCGATCGGCAAGGCGATCCTCGCCGCGTTGCCCGACCGGGAGATGCGCGCGATCATCAGCAGGACCGGGCTGCCGCCGCGCACCCCGCGCACGATTGCGACGATCCCGTCCCTGGTGGCGCACCTGTCCACGATCCGGGTCCGGCGCTGGTCGTTCGACGACGAGGAGAACGTGGCCAGGATCCGGTGCGTCGCGGCGGTGGTGGTGGACCACCGCAACGTGCCGGTGGGCGCGGTCAGCGTGTCCGGCCTGGTGTTCGACATGGAACGCGACCAGGCCTGCCGGGTCGCCCCGCACGTGGTCCGGGCGGCGCACGAGGTGTCGGCGGCCCTGGGCGCGCAGCAGTACCCGCGAACGGCGGCGTGACGGCACCCGGCACCGACGACCCGGCCGGCCCGGTCCGGCGGCGGGCACCCGACACAGGTCAGGTGCCCGCCTCCCGGCTCAGCCTGCGGCGCCGAGCCCAGGCCGGGCTCAGCCCACCGGGCCCAGCTGTTCGTTCATGATCAGGAACGCGCCGAGGCCGTGCAGGTCGTTCGTGGCCCGGGTGCGGCTCAGGTAGTAGTTAAGGTCGCCCACGTTCGTGCCGACGCTGATGTCGGCCACGTCGCTCAGCCCGTCGGAGTTCTTTCCCACCTTGCCGAGCACGCCCCGGTAGCCCCGGTCGGCGACCGGCTGGTAGGACGCGTCCACGTAGCCGCGCTGGACGGCCCGGTCGACCGTGAACGCGTACATCGCCGAGCACGACGTCTCGGTCCAGTTGCCCGCCAGCTCGCCGCGGTCGACGACCTGGAACCAGCGCCCGGTGGCCGGGTCCTGGTAGCGCGCGTACCCGGCGACGAGTCGGCGGAGCGAGTCGACGATCGCGGCGCGTTTCGGGTGGTCGGCGGGGAGGAGTTCGAGGGTGTCGATCGCGGCCATGCCGTACCAGCCGATGGCCCGGCACCAGTACTGCGAGGACAGGCCGGTCTGCCTGTCCGCCCAGCTCTGCGACCTCGTCTCGTCGTAGGCGTGCAGCAGCAGCCCGTTGCTCTGCTGGAGGTGGGAGGCGTAGACGAGGAGCTGCTGGGCCGCAAGGTCGTCGCCCCACTGGGCCTCGCCGAACTGGTGCCCGTACCGGATGATGAACGGCACCACCATGAACGAGCCGTCCGCCCACAGCTGCCCGGTCTTGCTCGTCGCGTGGATCAGCCCGCCGTCGCCCGTGGTCGGGTACGTGCGCAGCCGGTCCCGGATCTTCTTCGCCGCCTTCTGGTACTTCGCCTGCCCGGTCTCCCTCGCCAACAGCAGCAGCACGTTGCCCGACTGCATCTGGTCGAGGTTGTTGAAGGAGAAACCGACGCTCCCGTCGGCGGCGACGAACCGGTCCGCCCACGCCCGCAGGTAGGACAGCAGGCGGGGGTCGTGGGTGCGCTGGTAGACGAGGTACTGCCCGTACAGGTACAGCCCCTCGGTGTAGCCCCAGCCGCCGAGCGTGTCCGGGGTCTTGCGCCGCATCGTCGAGTCGGTCACGGCCACGGACCAGTCGGTGCCGGCCTGGCCCCCGACCGTCACCGAGTCGAGGTTGGGGCCGCCGGCCGCCGTCGCCGCGGTCGCCCGGACGGTGTTCGGCCCGGCCACGAGCGTGGCGGTCACCGTGACCGTCCGCCACGTGGTCCACGCGCCGGTCGCCGGGAACGCGGTGGCCGTGGCCGTGCCGTTGACGGCCACGGCGAGCGGCCGGTCCCCGGTGGTCCCGTTGGCGTACCGGAACGTCAGCGTCGCCGGCCCGGTCGTGGTCGCCGGCACGGTGAACTCGACGTACCCGCCGGCCACGTTGTCGTAGTTGACGAACCCGGTGCCGGTGTACCCGGCGTGGTTGGACTCGACCACGGCCTGGGACAACGTGCCGTTCTCGGCCTCATAGCCGGCGGCGTCCGGCAGGGCGAGCGCGCCCGTCGGGGGCAGTAGTAGCGCCGCCACCGTCCCGAGCAGGACGGTGCTTCTTCGCAGGTTCATGAGGAGGGACCCTTCGGAGCGTGCGGACGGGGGAAGGGGGCGGTCTGTGGCGGCCCGGCGAGGGCCGCGTCCACGAGGTGCCGGTCGGGGGACAGCCGGCACACCGGATCCGTCGCGCCCGGGTCGCCGGTGAGCTGGAACGCCTGGCACCGGCAGCCACCCAGGTCGACGTCCTTGAGGGCACAGCTCCGGCACGGGTCGGGCATCCAGTCGGTACCCCGGAAGCGGTTGAACGACGGCGACGAGTACCAGATCCAGTCCAGGGACCGGTCGCGGACGTTGGCGAACTCCAGCGGCAGCGAGTCGGCCGCGGCGCAGGGCCGCACCTCTCCGCCCGGCGCGACGGTCAGCTGGGTCCGGCCCCAGCCTCCGGTGCACGGCTTGGGCGTGCCCGTGTGCAGGTCGGGAAGAACATAGGAGATCTCCATCCGGGTACGCGCCGCCCGCACCACCTCGGCCGTCGCCAGCACCTGCTCCATCGACGGCATCAGCCACGCCCGGTTCCGCAGCGCCCAGCCGTAGTACTGGGTGTGCGCGAGTTCGAGCCGGTCGGCGCCCAGCTCTCCGGCGAGCGCGATGACCGCCCCGACGTGGTCGACGTTGGCCCGGTGCAGCACGACGTTGAGGGTCAGCGGCCGGCCGGCGTCCTTCACCACCCGGGCCGCGGTGATCTTCCGCGCCCACGACCGGGTGCCGGCGATGTCGTCGGAGGCCCGCTCGGTGGCGTCCTGCACGCTGATCTGGACATGGTCGACCGGCAGCCGGGCCAGGCGGTCGGCGTCGAGCCCGAGCCCACTGGTGATCAGGTTCGTGTACAGCCCGTGCCGCCCGCAGCTGGCGACGAGCTCGTCGAGGTCCCGGCGGAGCAGCGGTTCGCCGCCGGACAGGTGGGCCTGCACGACGCCGAGCGCGGCGGCCTCGCCGAACACCCGGTCCCACTCCTGGGTGGACAGTTCGGAGTCGCGCGGGGCCAGCGCCACGGGGTTGGAGCAGTAGGGGCAGTGCAGGGGGCAGGCGTGGGTGAGCTCGGCGAGCATCCCCAGCGGCGCGGGGATCACGTCAGCACCACCAGGCGTTGGCGGGCCAGGTCGGCCAGCAGCTCCTCGACCTCGGCCGGTTCGACGTCGGAGTAGCTGCGCCGGAGGGTCCGGGTGATCTCCCCGACGTCGCGGACCCCGTCGCACAGGGTCAGGATGTCCGCGGCCGTCTCGTTGAGCACCACCACCGACTCCGGCCGGGTCAACAGCCACGTGCCCCGCGCCGGCTGCCAGTGCAGCGCCACGTGCGCGGCGAGCCGGGGGATCACCGGTGCCCCCGGTACGCGTGGTCCAGCGCGTCGAGCATCGCCCACAGCACCTCGCACTTCAGGGTCAGCGCGTCCGCGCACGCCGCCCGCTGCTCGGCCGTCCGCGCGTACTCCAGGACCACCTCCAGGGCGTGCCCGGCCTCGCGCGGGGCCTGCACGCACCGCTTCTCGAAGTAGGCCAGCCCGGCCGGGTCGATCCACGGGTAGTGGGTCCGGAACGCCTCGATCCGCCGCCCCATCAGGTCGGGCGCGAACAGCTCGGTCAGCGAGGACGCCACCCCCGCCACCCAGGACGCCTCCCGGGCGAAGGCGGAATACCTGTCCACGGCGAACCGCACCCCGGGCAGCACCTTTTCCGGGTCGAGCACGTCCGCCCGGTCCAGCCCCACGGCGTCGCACAGCGCCAGCCAGTCGGCCATCCCGCCCTCGCCCTCGGCCGCCCCGTCGTGGTAGGCGATCCGCTCCAGCCACCGTCGGCGGACGGCCGGCACGGGACAGTTGGCGATGATCGCGGCGTCCTTCCGCGGCAACGAGGCCTGGTAGTACCACCGGTTGGAGACGAAGGCCCGGATCGCGTCCGGGGCCAACTCGCCGGCGAGCATCGCCTGCTGGAAAGGGTGCTTCTCCCAGTAGATCGTGGCGCGCCGCCGCAGCTCGGCGACGAACTGTTCCGTCATAGCGCGAACTCCATCCCGTCGTGGGCCACCTCGACGCCGGCCGCCTCGACGGCGCGCCGGGCCGCGGAGTCCTCGACGAGCAGCGGGTTGGTGTTGTTCAGGTGGGTGTAGATCCGGCGCGGGGTGGCCAACCCGGCCAGGACCGGCAGGGTGCCGCCGGGGCCGGTGACCGGCGCGTGGCCCATCGACCGGGACGTCTTCTCCGGCCGGCCGACCAGCGCCATCTCGTCGTCGGTCCAGCACGTGCCGTCGACCAGCGCGCAGTCCGCCGCCTCCAGCTCCGTGACCAGGTCGGGGGTCAGCTCGGGCACACACGGCAGGTAGACCAGGACGGCGCCGCCCCGCCCGGTGAACACGTAGCCCACGACGCCGGCCGGGTCGGCGGGCAGGTGCGCGGCGTAACGGGGGAGCTTCGTCGAGCCGGTCGGCAGGGCGCGCACGCTCAGGTACCCGTCGAGAGGGGTGTCCACCCCGGGTTCGAGCACCCGGCGGAGGACCGGCTGGTACGCGCCGAGGATCGCGAGCAGCGGGGCGGCGGCGCGGAAGACGGCGGCGGTCGCGTACACCGTGAGGCCGTCACCCTCGCGCAGAGACAGCAGCCCGGCGGTGTGGTCCAGCTCGGCGTCGGTGAGCAGCACCGCCCGGACCGGACTCCGCCGGATCTCCCCTCCGGCGGTGCTGCCCCGGGCCTCACCTCCGGCCGAGCCACCCCCGGCCGCAGCAGCGGGCTCCGCGAGCCGGGCCAGGTGCGCGCCGATGTCCGGGGTCGCGTTGACCAGAAACCAGCCCCGCCGGTCCCCGCTGACGGCCAACGCCGCCTGGGTCCGGGCCCGGACCGGCAGGCGGCCGGTCCGGGCGCCGTCGCAGTTGCGGCACGAGCAGTTCCACTGCGGGAACCCGCCGCCGGCGGCGGATCCGAGAATCCGCGCCCACATGGTCAGCGCGGGTTGTACGGGTCGGCGCCGCTGTACGACGTGACCTCCGCGCCGAGGGAGACCTGCACGGCCGTCGGCCGCTTCCAGGGCCTGCGTGACCTACGAGTGTCCATCCTGTCCTCCTGCGTGTCGAATCCATGGACGTGTGCGCACATGATGCGCACGGCTCCGACCAGGGCGGCCGGAAGTTTCCGCGCGGCGGAACCCCGGCCGGGTCAGGCCGGCGGCCCCATGCCGCCCCCGGCCGGTCAGGCCGGCAGCCCCCATGCCGCCCCCGGCCGACTCACCGGCACCGGCGCGACCACGCACGCCGGTGTCGGCCCGGCCGCGTGCACCAGCACCTCCCGGTCCCGGGCCAGGTCGATCTCGATCACCCCGTCACCGAGGTCGCGCCATACCGCTGCCGACCCGTCGTCGAGCACCACGGCCAACCCGCCTCCGGTGCCGACCGCGAGGCTGTCGAGGTTCGGGCCGCCGTTCGCGGTGGTGGCCGCGAGCCGGACCGTGTTCGACCCCGCCGCCAGGGTCACCGTGGCGGCCCGGGTCGTCCACGTGTCCCAGTTTCCGGTGCCGGGGAACGACAGCGTCGTCACGGGAGCGCCGTTGACGGTGAGGGCGCAGGGGCGGTCGACGGCTGTGCCGTTGGCGTACCGGAAAAGGAGGTTTGTGGGTCCTGAAGGCGCGGTCACCGTGAACTGCACCGCCGAGCCCGCCACGTTGTCGAAGTTGACGAACCCGCTGCCGGTGTAGCCGGCGTGGTTGGCCTCCACGACGCCGCCGGCGAGCACGGCGTCCTCGGCCTGGAGAAGTACCGACGAGGAGGCGATCCCGGGCCGCAGCCGCAACGGCTCCCCGGCCAGGCTGCGCGCCCGGACGAACCGGGTCGCCCCGCCGACCCGCGCGGCGCTGACCAGGAACGCGCCCTGGGTGCGGAAGTCGTGCACGGTCACGTCGGCCCACGCGTCGGGCACCGCCGGGAACACCCGGATCACGCCGCCCCAGCTCGCGACGAGCATGTCGTGCAGGGACTGCGACGCCGACAGCGGGGTCTCGATCACCGGCCCGGCCTCGGTGTACATCGTGTTGGCCCGCACCGGGTAGGACACCGTCGGGTCGAAGAACTTGTTCAGCCAGCCCAGCGCGGCGTTGCCCCGGCCCATCATGGCGCAGAACGACGCGGCCCCGGTGTAGGAGTAGCCCCGGTGCGCGCCGGTCAGGCCCAGCCAGTGGTTCACCGACGTCTCGATCAGGGCCCGGTCGCCGGGCCGGTCCCAGTTCACCAGGTACAGCGGGTACACCGACAGCATGTGCGAGTAGTGCCGGTGCGACATCGCGAACGGCACCCCGGCCCCGATCATGAAGCCGTTCGCGTCGGTCGGCGCGGCGGCCAGCTTGTCGAGCACCTGTTGCCACTTCGAGGCGAGCGGGTCGGTGATGCCCAGCCGGGTGGCCGACTCGCGCAGGGTCTGGCAGCCCCAGCGGAGCAGGGCGAGGTCGTAGTTGCAGTCGGGCGCGTTGGTGCCGTACTCCGGGGAGAACGTCTGCGGCAGGTGCATCCGGCCCGCCGAGTCGGTCGTGAGGAAGCGCAGGTAGTAGTTGACGGCCCGGCGCAGGATCGGGAACAGCACATTGCGCAGCATCGTGTCGTCCATCGTGTGCCGGTAGGACAGCCACACGTTGTGCAGGGCCCAGGTCAGATCGCCCACCTCGGGGGTACCCGCGTCCCCCGGCTTCCCGACGCTGCGGTTGCAGAACATGTCCGAGCTGCGGCCGAGCCCCGAGGAGTCCGACCGGTAGGCGCTGGACACGTTGTCGATCAGCTGCTGCTGGTTGTTCGCCAGGGTGCTGGTGACCGCGTCGAGTTCGAGGTGGTTGGAGCCGTGGATCAGCCAGTACTCCAGCTGGACGTTCAGGTTCCACCACACCGCCGGCCACGGGGTCGGCTCCAGCCACGGCCCGGTCGTCGCCATGACCGGCCCGCCGGCCCGCGACCCCGAGGCCACCTTGTAGAGCTGGATCCAGTGGAACGCCTGCATCCGCTGGTCCGGGATGGACAGGAAACTCTTCCGGTGGAAGGCGTGCCACCAGTCGCGGTGCGCGGCCGGGTCGGCGCTGGCGGCCGTGACCCTGTTCAACGCCGTGGCCTCGGCGGTCGTCCCGGGGTAGCTGTGCGCGACCGTCAGCAGGAGGGTGCCGGAGGCCTGCCGGTAGGCGGTCGCGGTCCGCCCGCCGCCGAGCAGCGTCTGGGTGACCTGCCGGGCGTCCCCGGTGCTCTTGCTGACCGGCGCGGGGTTGTCGGTGTAGCCGTCCGGCTTGGGCTTCCCCGGGTACGCGGGCGAGATCGCGGCCTGCGGGTGGAACGTCCACGCCACCCGCTCCCCGCCGCTGGCGGTCACCTTCGCGACCAGCACCTCGTCGTGGATGTACGCCCGTAGCGTCAGCGTGCCGGCCGAGGTGGTGACCGTGCCGGTCAGCTCGGCGTTCCACAGGTCCAGCCGCCAGTCGACGGAGCTGATCGTGCCGACCGGCTCCAGGGTGAGGTAGCCGACGGGCAGCCGGCACACCCCGTACTGGCTGCCGAACTCCGGCCGGTGGTCCTGCACCTCGCCGTGTTGCACCGTGAACCGGATCTGGTTCTTGCCGGGCTCCTGGTAGACCATGCTGCCGAGCCGGCCGTCGCCGAGGAACGGGCCCTCGTGCCACACGGTCGGCAGCCGCTTCCACACCAGGTCGCAGCCCTGGAGGAAGTCGGCCCACTGGGCGTCGGTGGCCATCCGGTTGTCGAGCGGGACCCCCTGCACGGCGGTGGTCCCGCTCGTGGCGACCACCCGGCCGGGGGAGGCTGAGGCCGGCCCGGCGGTCAACGCCGCCCCGGTCGCGGCGGCGGCCGCCGTCCCGAGCACCGTCCGACGGCTGATCCTGTGCTGACCCATGCGCGCACCCACTCCAAGAGGTCGGATGTATTCGATGAGTCACACGCTAATCAGCGCCATCCCGGTCCGGAAGCCCGCAGGGTGATCCGATCTGTCTGGCGGAAAGCCTTCACGGGTACGCCCGGAGAAAGTCCGCGTAGAACACGCCCAGCGCGACGAGCACGCCCACCCCGGCGACGATCCAGAACCGGACCACGATGTTCACCTCGCTCCAGCCCTCCCGCTCGAAGTGGTGGTGCAGCGGGGACAGCCGGAAGAGCCGCCGGCCGGTCGTCCGCACCCAGATCCGCTGCAGCACGACCGACATCGTCAGGGTGACGAACAGCGCGCCCAGCACCGGGGTGAGCAGCACGGTGCGGGTGGCTAGCGCCAGCCCGCCGATCAGGCCGCCCAGGCCGAGCGCGCCGGTGTCGCCCATGATGATCCGGGCGGGGGAGGTGTTCCACCACAGGAAACCCAGCAGCGCCCCGGCAGCGGCGGCGGCCACCATCGCGATCTCCAGCGGGTCCCGGCTGGCGTAGCAGTACTCGCCGGCCCGGCTGGCCGGATAGTCGGGGCACCAGTGCCGGTACTGCCAGAACGCGATCACCGTGTACGCCGTCAGTACCAGGATCGACGCTCCCGTCGCCAGGCCGTCGAGCCCGTCGGTCAGGTTCACGGCGTTGCTCGACGACATGATCACGACGAGGAAGAGGACGATCGCCACGACCTTGCCCGTGTACAGCCAGTCGATGTCGCGCACCAGCGACAGGTGGTCGCCGCCGACCGTGAACCCGCTCGTGGCGCTCGGGAAGCTCAGCGCGATCCAGCCGAACACCCCGCCGGCCGCGATCTGGCCGATCAGCTTGCCCCGCTTGCTCAGCCCGGCCGGGTTCTTCCGCCGGACCTTGATCCAGTCGTCGAGGAACCCGACGAGTCCGCAGCAGACCAGCAGCCCCAGCAACACGAAGCCGGTCACCGTGACGCCGGCCGTCCGCAACGGCTTCGCCGGCATCCCGGCCAGGACCACGTGGCCGGCGGCGTAGGCGAGCACGGTCGCCAGAATGAAGACCAGGCCGCCCATCGTCGGGATGCCGCGCTTGCCCTCGTGGGTCACCGCTCCCAGGTTCCGGATCGGTTGACCGGCCTTCAACGCCCGGAGCACCCGGGCCGCGAACGGCGTGCTGACCAGCGACAGGACGAACGCGACGACTGCTGCTGCGAGGACGGCCCGCAAGGATGGCTCCGTTTCTGTTGCCGACTGCGGCGGTCGGGCCCCTGCTCCCCCGTGGCGCAGGGACCCCCGCCGGGCGTGGCGCGCGCCGGGCCCCGGCCACGCCCCTGACCGGCCCGGGGTCCGGGCCGCTCCTCCTCAGCCAACCGGGACAGCACGACAGGAGCCCCATGTTTTAGGCTGTCGCGAATCCTGATCACGGAGGCCGCATGTCGCAGGTACGGTTCGAGGTCGCCGACCTCGCCGAGATCCGGTTCTGCGTCTCCCCGCTCTGGGAAACCGTGACCAGCCTGTGGGCGCTGGCCGACCCGGCCCGGCACGCGTGCCACCGACCCTGGATCGGCTGGGCCCGGGCCGTCGCGGCCCGCCCCGAGATCGCCCCGCACGTCGAACTCCTCGCGGCGTTCGCCCGCCCGAAGGCCCCCCTGCCGGACTTCCTCACCCCGCCGCCCCGCGACTCGCTCGTGGACTTCGCCGACGAACTCGGCACGGTCCGCGGCACCCCGCCGGAGATCGTCGCGGTCGACATCGCCTCCACCCACCGCCCGGCCTCGCCGCTGCACCCCCTGGCCCGCGCCGTCGCCGCGGCCCCGGCCGAGTGGCTGCCCCGGATCGCCGACGCCGTCGAGGCCTGGTGGCTGGCCGCGATCCTGCCGCACTGGCCCCGGATGCGCGCGCTGCTGGAGGCTGACATCGCCCACCGGTCCCGCCAGTTCGCCGACGGCGGACCCCGGCTGCTGTTCGACACCCTGCACCCGAGCACCAGCTGGGCGGGCGACCGGCTGCTGGTCGCCGACCCGTTCGGGCTCGACGTCGCGGTGGCCGGCTCGGGCCTGCCGCTGCGCCCCAGCCTGTTCCTCGACCACCGGGTGCTGCTGACCCAGTCCGACTGGAACCCGCCGTCGGCCGTGTACCCGGCCCGCGCGGTGGGCACCCTGTGGGAGCACGAGCACCGCACCTCCACGATCCTGGCCCGGCTCCTCGGCGCGAACCGGGCCCGGCTCCTGGCCCTGTGCGCCACGCCCACGACGACCACGGCGTTGGCCGCCCGCACCGGCCTGACCCCGGGCAGCGTGTCCCAGCATCTCGCGGTCCTGCTCCAGGCGGGGTTGTTGACCCGGCACCGGCACGGCCGCGAGGTGCACTACACCCGCACGGAACTCGGCCACCACCTCCTGGCCCCCGCCGACCCGGCGACCCTCGACCTGGCCTAGCCGGGCCGCCGGGTCCGCACGGGCCTGCCGTGTCCGCCGGGCGGCGATGTCGCGGCGCTAGCCGGGCAGCACGCCCCAGGTGCGCAGGATCCGGGTCACCTCCGCCCGATCCGCCGCCTCCAGCCCGATGATCGGCGGCCGAACCCCGGCCCCGCACACCCCCACCTGCGCCAACGCCTCCTTCACCACTGACACGTTGTGCTCGGCCCCGTGCCGCGCCCGCAACTCCTCCAACGGCCGCACCAGCCGCCACACCCGCATCGCCCCGGCGACGTCCCCGGCCCGCAGACACCCCAGCATCGTCAGCGACAACCCGGGTGCCACGGTCGCCAGCCCCGATGTGAACCCGCGCGCCCCGGCCACCCAGAAGAACGGCGCCCACATCTCGGCCAGTCCACACGAGAACGTCAACCGCCCGCCCAGCTCCGCCACCGCCGTGGCCAGCGCGAACACGTCGGGGACCGCGTACTTCACGCCGATCACGTTCGGGCACGAGGTCGCCAGGGCCGACAGGGCCGCAGGGGTCGCCACCGGATGGCGGACGTAGCAGACCACCCCGGTGTCGGGGACCGCGTCCGCCACTGCCCGGTGGTAGTCGACCCAACCCCGTTCCGACTGGTACGGATGCACCGGCTGATGCACCATCACCGCCCGCGCGCCGGCCTTCGCCGCGGCCAGAGCCATGGCACCGGCCGTGGCCGTGTCGTGGCCGACCCCGGCCAGGACCACGGCCCGGTCGCCGGCCACGTCGCACGTCACCGCGACGGCCCGGTCGCATTCCGCTGGGCGGAGCGCGTAGAACTCGCCGGTGTTGCCGTTGGGGGTGACGACGCCGATGCCGCCGTCGACGAGCCGGGCGACCCCTGCGGCGTATCCGTCCTGGTCAAAGGCCCCGGAATCGTCGAACGGGGTGACCGTGATGGCCACGACCCCGGTCAGTGCCGTCCTGAGTTCGTCCATGCCATCCACCCTGGACGATCGTTGACCCTCGCGCCAGCGCGCTCCTATTGTGCGGAAATGTTGCTACCGGAGGAACTGCGCAGTCACAGGTGGTACGGATCGGACGGGGTCCGGGCCTTCAGTCACCGGTCGAGGACCCGGCAGCTCGGCATCGGCGCGGCCGAACACCAGGGCAAACCGGTCATCGCGGTGATCAACACCTGGAGCGAGTTGAACCCGTGCCACGCCCATCTGCGGGACCGGGCGGAGGCGGTCAAACGGGGTGTCTGGCAGGCCGGCGGCTACCCGGTGGAGCTGCCGGCGGGGGCGATCGCCGGGGAGACGTTCACCAAGCCGACCGCCATGTTGTACCGCAACCTGCTCGCCATGGAGACCGAGGAGCTGCTCCGCTCCTATCCCGTGGACGGCGCCGTCCTGCTCGGCGGCTGCGACAAGTCGGTCCCGGCGCTGCTCATGGGGGCGGCCAGTATGGACGTGCCCGCCATCGTGGTGCCGGCCGGTCCGATGCTGCGCGGGCACTGGCGTGGCGAGACCCTGGGCAGCGGCAGCGACATGTGGCGGTACTGGGACGACCGGCGCGCCGGCCAGCTCGGCGACGACGCCTGGGCCGAACTGGAGGAGGGCATCGCCCGCTCGGCCGGTACGTGCATGACGATGGGCACCGCGTCCACCATGACCGCCGTCGCCGAGGTGCTCGGCATGACCCTGCCGGGCGCGTCCTCGATCCCGGCCGTGGACTCCGCGCACAGCCGGATGGCGGCGGCCAGCGGTCGGCGGATCGTGGAACTCGTCTGGCACGACGTGCGACCGTCGCACATCCTCACCCCGGCGGCCTACGCCGACGCCGTCACCGTGGTCATCGCGCTCGGCGGGTCGACCAACGCGCTGATCCACCTGGTGGCGATGGCGGGCCGCAGCGGCGTACCCGTCAGCCTTGAGGATTTTGATCTCGCCTCGCGCAGGGTGCCGGTGCTCGCCGACATCCGCCCGAGTGGACGGCACCTGATGGAGGACTTCTACTACGCCGGCGGGCTGCCCGGCCTGCTGTCCCGGATCCCCGACCTGCTGCACCCGAAGCGGATCACGGTCGGCGGCGGGGGACTGGCCACGGGGCTGGTGCACGACGACGCCGTGATCCGGCCCCGGGACAACCCGGTGTCCGCCGACGGCGGGCTGGCCGTGCTGCGCGGCAACCTGGCCCCGCGCGGGGCGGTGATCAAGCACCTGGCCGCCGAGCCACGGCTGCACCGTCACACCGGCCCGGCCCTGGTCTTCGACGGGTACGCCGACCTGCGCCGCCGGATCGACGACCCCGACCTGCCGGTCACCGCCGACACGGTCCTCGTCCTGCGCGGGGTCGGCCCCCGCGGCGGCCCGGGCATGCCCGAGTACGGGATGCTCCCCATCCCCGACAAACTGCTCAAACAAGGGGTCCGGGACATGCTCCGGATCTCCGACGCCCGGATGAGCGGCACCAGTTACGGCGCGTGCGTCCTGCACGTGGCCCCCGAGTCGCACATCGGCGGCCCGCTCGCCGTGGTCCGCGACGGCGACCCGATCACCGTGGACGTGCCCGACCGCCGGCTCGAACTCGGCATTCCCGACGACGAGCTCGTGGCCCGCCGCGCGGAGTGGACCCCGCCGGCCCCGGTCTACCCGCGCGGCTACGGCCGGCTGTTCGACGCCCACGTGTCCCAGGCGGACGAGGGTTGCGATTTCGACTTCCTCGCGGCCCCTGGCCGGATTCCCGAACCGGAAGCGGGTTGACCGCCATTGACTGTGGCGTATGACACTCGGTACGGTCACCTGAATCGTTGCCATAAGGGCGACACCTGTCCAAGTATGTGAACAGGAGGCGGTCAGATGTCACAGCGTCGGCTCGGGGCGGCGGTGGTCGGGACACTGGCTATCGCGCTGGTGGCGGGTTGCTCCGCATCGAAACCCACCGCGACAGATCAGAACTCCACGGCCCCGATCGAGATGTGGATCCGCCAGGCGCCCGACTCCGACTCGGCGAAGACCGCCCAGCGGCTCGCCGACGCGTTCACGAAGTCCAGCGGCATCAAGGTCAAGGTCGTCGCGCTGTTCGACGACTTCGAGACCAAACTCCAGCAGCAGGCCGCGCAGAAGGCCCTGCCGGACATCGTCATCAACGACACCGCCCAGCTCGGCACCATGCAGTCGCAGGGCTGGCTGCGCGAGGTGGACAAGAAGAAGTTCGCGACCGCCGGCCAGCTGTCCGACCGGGCGTGGAAGGCGGCGCAGGCCTCCGACGGCCGCTACTACGCCGCCCCGTTCTCCGCGCAGTCCTTCGCGCTGATCGTGCGCAAGGACTGGCGGGCCAAGGTCGGGCTGCCCGCGCCGTCCAGCTGGGACGACCTCGCCAAGCTCGGTGCGGCCTTCACCGACGGCGACCCCGACGGCGACGGCAAGAAGGACACGTCCGGGTTCGTCATCCCCGCCACCACCAAGCGGGGGTACGCGTCCTGGTACACCTCCTCCCTGCTCTGGGCCAACGGCGGCGACTTCCTGGCCCCCGGCGGGGCCGGTAAGTGGAAACCCGCCGTGAACTCGGAGAAGTCCGTACAGGCGGTGACCTGGCTGCGCGACCAGTTCTGCGTCGCCAAGAGCGTCAACCCGGGGGCCGTGAACAACGACACCACGGTCACCCACGAGGCGTTCGAGAAGGGCCAGGGCGGGATCTACCTGGTCGGGCCGTACGTGCTCGCCCGGTTCGTGAAGAACATGGGCACGGACAAGATCGAGGTCATCCCGGTGCCGAACGGGCCGGCCGGCGGGCCGGGCACCCTCGGCGAGGGCGAGAACGTGTACATGATGGCCGGCTCGAAGAACCAGTCCGGCCAGCAGAAGTTCGCCGAGTTCGTCACCTCCGTCGAGGGCCAGCAGATCGGCATGAACAAGGACGACCCGGGGGCGATCGTCCGGCTGCCCGTGAACACCACGGTCGACCTGGGCGCGGTGCGGCAGGACCCGCGCTGGAAGGTGTTCCAGGAGGCCTACAAGGCCGCCGTCTACACCCCGCCCGTGCCGAACTGGGCCCCGTTCCGGCAGACCACGGCCGACGCGATGAACGCCGTGTACGCCAACTGCGGCACCTCGGTGAAGACCGCGATGGACGACCTCGCAGGCAAGCTCTCCGACGAGCTGAAGAAGCAGAACGCGCTCGCGTCATGACCGTCGCACAACCCACGTCGCGTCGCCGGCTCACCAGCCGGCGGCGTGGCACCCTGATCGCCTGGCTGTTCCTCGCCCCGGCACTGGTGCTGTTCCTGTACTTCAAGTTCATCCCGATGGCCCAGGGCCTGCGGATGAGCTTCTTCGAGGTCCGCACATACCTCGGCGACCGGTACGTCGGCGTCGACAACTACGCGACCATCCTGTCCGACCGGGCCTTCACCAGCGCCCTGTGGCACACCGTCGCCCTGGCGGCCGGCACCACCGCCGGCTCCCTCGTGCTCGGCTTCGTCCTCGCGCTCCTCGTCGAGGGCAAGGCCCGGCACCTGTGGATCGTGCGCACCGCGGCGTTCCTGCCCGTCGTCACCACGATGGCCGCCGTCGCCGAGGTCTGGCGGATCATGTACTACCCGGGCGACTCCGGCGTCGTCAACACGATCGCCGGCTGGGTCGGCATCGCGCCCCAGCCGTACCTGGCCAGCGAGAACAGCTCCCTGGTGTCCATCATGGCGATGGGCGTCTGGCGGGGAGCCCCGTACGACATGATGATCATCCTGGCCGGGCTGGCCGGTGTCGACCGCAGCCTGTACGAGGCCGCCGCCGTCGACGGGGCCACCCCCTGGCGACGGCTGCGGCACATCACGGTCCCCGCGCTGCGGCCCGTGTTCGGCATCCTCTTCACGCTCGCCGCGATCCGGGGCCTGCGGGTGTTCACCGAGGTGTTCACGCTCACCAACGGCGCGCCCAACGGGTCCAGCGAGGTCCTGATGACCCTGATCTACAAGCTCGGCCTGCAACGCGGCGAACTCGGCGTCGCCGCGGCCGGCTCGATCGTCCTGTTCGCCGCCACGCTCGTGCTCACCGTCGGCGTGCGACTGTTCCGCCGGAGGGATGCCCGATGAGCGACCGTTTCGACAGTGCGTTGGGTTTGGAGGCGCGGCGCGGGCCGGGGGCCTGGGCGGCCAAGCTGCTGCTGTACACGACGATGGTCGTGGTCTTCGCCGGGCCGCTCGTCGCGCTGCTCGTCGGCGCGTTCAGCCGGGTGATCGACCCGACCGGGTTCTCCCTGATCCCCAACGGCTTCACCCTCGCCAACTTCGTCGAGGCCGGCCACAAGAACGTCTACCTCTACCTGCTCAACTCCTTCGTCGTGGTCGGCTTCGGGCTGCTGCTGCAGATGCTGGTCAGCGTGTTCGCCGCCTACTCCCTCGCCCGGAAGAAGTTCCGCGGCATGGCCGTCGTCCTGATCATCATCCTCGCGACCATGATGCTCCCCGAAGAGGTGATCATCGTGCCGCTGTCGGTGGTGCTCGCGGACCTGCCGCCGTTCCACACCAACCTGATCGGCTCCTACGCCGGCATGATCCTGCCCGTCGGCGCCTGGGGCTTCTCCATCCTCGTGATGACCGAGTTCATGAAGGACGTGCCGGTCGAACTCGAGGAGGCCGCCCGGATCGACGGGGCCGGCGAACTGCGCACCTTCTTCTCGATCATCCTGCCCATGTGCCGGCCGGCGCTCGGCGTCATCGGCGTCTTCGGCTTCACCATGATCTGGGACCAGTACCTGCTGCCGCTGATCGTGGCCACCGAGCCCGGTCAGTACACGTTGCCGATCGCGCTGCGCACGCTGCGCTCCGACGAAGAGGTCGGGATCGGCGTCCTGCTCGCCGCCGCGCTGCTGGCGCTGCTGCCCTCCGTGCTCGCCTTCCTGGCGTTCCAGCGCCAGTTCATGCGCGGCCTGACCAGCGGCGCCATCAAGGGATAGGAGTGTCGTCCATGGACAGACGAGATGTGTTGCGCGCGGCGGTCGTCGCCGGTGGAGCCCTCGGCGGAGGGTTGGTGGGCGGCTTCGCGTCGGCCGGGCCTCCGACCGGGGCCGACGTCGCCGGTGATCCCGCCGGGGCTCGCGTTCCCGGCTCGGCGGCCGGGCTGGCCCCCGCCTTCACCGTGATGACCCCCGAGACCCGGGTCGCCGCCCGCACCGACCGCCGCCCGGTCGCCGGCGCCGTGCACGACCCGGTCGCCCGCGCCACCTTCGTCTCCTGGGGCGGGGTCAACGAGGACAGCTACGTCCAGGCCTACGACCATGCGACGGGTACCTGGTCGGCGAGGAAGAAGGTCCTCGACGGCGGCGGCGACTCGCACAACTACCCGACCCTCGTCCAGGCCGCCGACGGCCACCTGCTGCTCTTCGTCGGCGTGCACAACCAGCAGCTGGTCCTCGCCCGCTCGCCGCAGCCGCACACGGTCACCGGCACGTGGACCGTCGCGAACATCGCCCCGGCCGCCAGCTACCCCATGCCGCTGCGCACCACCAACGGCACCCTGTTCGTGTTCTACCGCGAGACCAGCCAGGAGGTCGACCCGACGGCCCCCACCGACACCCGGCCGATGCTGTACGTCCGGTCCACCGACAACGGGCTCACCTGGAGGTCCTCGAAGGACCTGACCGGGCATCCGTACGCGATCGGCTCGACGACCCGCGCGGACCACCTCAACGAGGAGTACGTCGGCCAGCTCCGCTACGACCCGGCCCGCAACCGGGTGCACCTCGTGTGGACCAAGGCCGGCGGCGGCCCCACCCAGAACGTGCACGACTACTACCACAAGGACCTGCACCACGCGACGTTCGACCCGGCGAGCCTGAGGTTCCGCAACGCCGCCGGCAGGGACCTCGGCACCCAACTGACCGACACCGACCAGGACGGCTCCTGCCGGGTGGCCACGACGGCCCTGGTCCGGCCGGCCGGCTTCAAGTCCCCCGACTACATCCAGCTCACCGGCTGGCTCGACAACGGCCGGCCGTTCCTCGTCTGGTTCACCTACGACGACGCCGGCCTCGAGCACACCATGGCCTCGGTGTGGACCGGCAGCGCCTGGTCGACCCGCGAGGTGGCCACCGGCCTGCGCACCCGGGAGATGGAACGGGTCGGCCCCGACACCTGGCGGGTGTACGCCACCCGGCTCGGCCAGCCCGACATCCACACCTTCCTGCTGAAGGCCGGGAGGACGTGGACGGCGGAGACCACGATCGCGATCCCCCGCGAGGTGCAGCGGATCGACCTGGTGGCCGGCTTCCGGGACCCGGTCCGGGTCCTGGCGACGGGCAACTCCAGCGCCCGGGAGGTGTCGGTGGCCGACGGGGACATCTACACGGCCGGCCTGTAGCGGGACCACGGACAGCGGGGCGGGCCGAGGGGGTCCGCCCCGCCCCGGCCCCGGACCGCGTCGTCAGCCCTCGAAGGCCTTGACCGCGGACGCGAAGCCGTCGTGCCGGCCGGCCGGGGCCAGGCCCAGGTGGTAGAGGTGCAACTCGTCGGCCCCGGCGGCCCGTAGCCGGCCCACGTGCCCGGCGACCTCGTCGAGCCCGACCGGCGCCAGCACCGTCATATAGGCCCCGACCCGGACGTCGGGGCCGACCGCCGACCGCATCGCGGCCACCCCCGCCGCCGTCCCGGGACCGGTCGGCCACGCGGGCACCAGCACCGACGCCACCCCCGGCAGGGACGTCGCCCCCGGAGCCCCCGGCACGGCCGCCGGAGCGGTCCCGGCCGGCGACCCGGCCACGGCAAGGCCAGGGGACGGCCCCGTCGCCCACGGGTCCGGGGACGCGTGCAGGGTCACCCGGATGCCGGCGGGCAACCCCGCCAGGACCTCCCCCCGGAGGGCGGTGGCCGCCGCGTGCCGGGCTTCGAGTACCCCCGAAGCGGTCTCGGCGCCGATCAGCTCCGCGACGGGCGCGTCGACGTCGGTGGACGCGGACAGGGCGCGCACCACGGCCCGCAGGTCCGCGACGATCCGATGGTCGTCGAGGCCCCGGGCCCGCCACGCCGCCCGGCAGGCCGCGCAGCAGCACACCGACAACAGCCGCACGCTCGCCGGCGACCAGGCCCCGTCGGTCTTCTCGTGGTGCGACAGGTGCGTGAGCCCCAACTGCCCGCAGGCCTCGAGTGAAACCCCTTCGACGGGTACGTCGCGACACGCCTCCGCGGCGAGCGTCGCGGCGTACTCCCGGACCTCCGTCCACTGCGGACACAGTGCGTAGGGGTAGCGCTCCCCGAAGCAGTTCACGACGGTCACGTCCGGGTGCGCCGTGCCGAGCCGGGTGTTGTGGGTGAGCACCACCCAGGCGTTCACCGGCAGCCCGGCGGTGGCGAGGATCCGGGCCGCGTCCCCGAACGGGTCCGGTTCGGACAGCCACCCGGGCGCGAGGGGCGCGAGCCGGCGCCCGGACCACACCTCGGGCCGGACCCGCCGGTACAAGGCCGCGTAGGAGGCGTCGACGACCTGGCGGGTCGGGTGCAGGGGGGTGGCGGCGCGGCAGGAGTGGTAGGCGGCGGCCAGGGTGACCGCCCCGACGCCGAGGCCGGCGGCCCGGGCCGGGAAGTCGGGATCGCCGAGCACGTCCCACGGATAGGTGTGCCCCGCGACGGTCACCACCGGGGCCGCCGGTTGTCGTACCCCGGATCGATGGTCCTCATGTAGCCCAGGTCGTCGCGGGACGTGATCCCGCAGCTCAGATAGTTGGCGTGCAGCCGGTCGAGCGCGTCGTGGTCGAGTTCGACGCCGAGGCCGGGGGAGTCGGGCACCACGGCGGCCCCGTCGACGAACCGCAGCGGCTCGGACACGACGTCGACCCCGCCCTGCCACGGCGTATGCGTATCACACGCGTACGTCAGGTTCGGTGTCGCGGCGGCCAGGTGCGTCATCGCGGCGAGCGAGATGCCCAGGTGCGAGTTGGAGTGCATCGACACCCCGAGCCCGAACGCCGCGCACACCGCGATCAGGTCCCGCGACCCGCGCAGCCCGCCCCAGTAGTGGTGGTCGGCGAGGATGACGCCCACGGCACGCCGCCGGACGCCCGGTTCGAGGTCGTCGACGGACACGACGCACATGTTGGTGGCCAATGGCATCGACGCGGCGGCGGCGACCTCGGCCATGCCGTCGATCCCGGCCGTCGGGTCCTCCAGGTACTGCAGCAGCCCCTCCGTCTCCTTCGCCACCGAGATCGCGGTCGCGGGGCTCCACGCCGCGTTGGGGTCCAGCCGCAGCGGCAGCCCAGGGAAGGCCGCGTGCAGCGCCCGGATCGCCGCGACCTCCTCCTCCGGCGGGAAGACGCCGCCCTTGAGCTTGATCGACCCGAAGCCGTACTCGTCGATCATGCGGCGGGCCTGCTCGACGATGCCGTCGGGGTCCAGCGCCGCACCCCACCGGTCGGGCTCCGCGCCGGGGTGCCCGGCCCACTTGTAGAACAGGTACGCGCTGTACGGCACGGCGTCGCGGACCTTGCCGCCGAGCAGCGCGTGCACCGGCCGGCCGACGGCGCGGCCCTGGAGGTCCCAGCAGGCGACCTCGAAGGAGGCGAACACCCGGGCCCGGGTCTTCTCCCCGGTCGACCCGCCGGTCAGCCCGTGCTTGTCCGGGGTGTTCACGCCCCGGGCGACGGCCCCGACCCTGCGGTCCAGCTCGTTGAGGTCGAAGGGGTCGAGCCCGACCAGGGTCGGCGCGACGCGGTCGAGCAGGTCGAGGTGCGCGGCGTCGCCGTACGTCTCGCCGAGGCCGACCAGCCCGGTGTCGGTGCGGACCTGGACGACGGCCCGCAGCGCCCACGGCTGGTGCACCCCGGCCGCGTTGAGCAGCGGCGGGTCGGGGAACGCGATCGGGGTCACCAGCACACTGTCCACGCGCATCTACGCCACCGCCTTGTGTCCGTTGTCGAGGATCTCCGCGAGCCGCGCGACGTGCGGGCCGGTCGGGTCGAGCAGGGGCGGGCGGACCCCGCCGAGGTCGAGTCCCCCGAGCCGGGCGCCCGCCTTGACCAGGGCGACCGCGTAGCCGGGCACCTCGTCGCGCAGTTCGGCGAACGGGGCGTAGAACTCCGCGATCAGTCGCCGGGTGGTCGCGGTGTCGTCCGCGTGCACGGCGGCGTGGAAGGCCAGCGCGATCCGGGGCGCGAAGCAGAACACCGCCGAGGAGTAACTGGGCACCCCGATCGCCCGGTACGCCTGCGCGGACAGTTCCGCCGTGGGCAGCCCGTTGAGGAACCCGAACGCCTCGGCGCGCGGATGTCCGCTGGCCCGCACGGCGGTGACGATCCGCAGGAAGGCGTCCACGTCGCCGATCCCGTCCTTGATCCCGATGACGGTGGGCAGGTCGAGCAGCGCCACGGCCGTGGCGGAGGTGAGCCGGGCGTTGGCGCGCTGGTACACGATCAGGGGCAGGTCCGTGCCGGCCGCGACGTGCTCGACATAGCCCAGGTACCCGGCCGGCGGGCCCGTGACCAGGTACGGCGGGAGCAGCAGCAGGCCGTCCGCCCCGTTCTCGGCGGCGGCGACCGCGAATTCCCTGGCGACGGCCGGCCCCCCGCCGGCTCCGGCGAACACCGGCACCCGGCCGGCGACGGTCTCCACGGCCGCCCGGACCACCTCCCGGTACTCCGCGGGGGACAGTGCCCCGAACTCGCCGGTGCCGCACGCGACGAACAGCGCCCCCGGGCCTCCGGCCAGCTGCTGTTCGAGGTGTTCGCGGTACGCGGCGAGGTCCACCCGGTCGCCGGCGGTGAACGGGGTCAGCGGAAACGACAGCAGTCCGTCTGGAAGCATCGCGGCACTCCGGTTCATATATGTGGACGGCAGCCAGTATGCTGCACACCATGTGAGATGAAGTTATCGTTCGCTATAGTGGCAGTCAATACACGCGTAGATGGGACGGACAATGGAGTCCTCGCTGGTCAAGTCCGCCGAACGGACCGTCCGCATCCTCGAGGCCCTGGCGGCCTCACCCGACCGGCTCACGCTGTCGGAGCTGCAGAAGCGGGTCGGCTACCCGCGCAGCAGCCTGCACGCGCTGATCCGCACCCTCGCCGAGCTGAAGTGGATCGAGGCCGACGAGACCCGCTCGGCCTACGGCATCGGGCCGCACGCGCTGCTCACCGGCACCGCCTACCTCGACAAGGACCCGGCGTTGTCCTTCGCCCGGGAGGCCCTGGAGGACCTGCGCGCCGAAATCGGTTATACAGTACATTTCGCCCGGCGGGACGAGGGGCACGTGCTCTACCTGGCCAGCCGGGAGTCCCGCGAGGCGGTCCGGATCATCTCCCGGGTCGGCCGCCGGCTGCCCGCGCACCTGACGGCCCTCGGCCAGGCGCTGCTCGCTGGGCTGACCGACGACGAGGTGGTGACGCTGCTCGACGAGCCGCTGGCGGCGCTCACCGTCGACAGCATCACGGACATGCCGACCCTGGTCGCGGAGCTCGACCAGGTCCGGGCGCGCGGCTGGGCCTTCGAGCGCGGCCAGGGCACGCCCGGGGTGGCGTGCGTGGCGTGCGCGGTGGACTACCGCATCCCCGCCAGCGACGCGATCAGCTGCTCGATGCCGGCGGACCTGCCGCAGGCGGAGATCGACCGGGTCATCGAGGCGGTCGTGAAGCACACCCGGGCGCTGGGCGCGACCCTGCGCAAGGAGGGCGTGCGCTAGTCAGGGCCCGGCCCGATCCCGGGCCGCGCGTCCCGCGATCGGGCCGCGCGGCCCGGGACCGCCGCCTCAGGGCCCGGTCGGGCCCACGTCCGCCGGGGTGAGCGGCCCGCGGGTCGCCCCCGGTGCCCCGGTCTCGTCCGCGCCGACGTCCTTCCGCCCGCCCCGGACCTGCCCGTCCAGATCCAGACCCACCTGGGGGTACGCCCCCACGGCCCCGTCGATCGCCGGCGACCCGGCGGCCGGCCGGTACAGCCCGGTCGCGTCCCGCACCAGGCGCGGATCCACCTGCCGGTAGCCGCCGGCCGGCATGCCGGGTGTGCCCGACCAGGCGATGTTGCCGGCGAAGGTGAGCTCGCTGCCCTGCTTGACCTGGACCAGCGCCCCGCCGCCCGTACCGAGCAGGATCGTGTTGGCGAGGGTGACCGTCCTCGGCCCGTACTTCTTGCCCCCGCCGAACACCACGAGCGGCCCCGCGCCCACGAATGTGTTGAACGCCGCGAGCAGCCGGTCGGCCCGCTCGTGGTCGGTGGTGCTCCCGGTGTCGTCGACGATCTCGCCGCCGCCCACCGACAGGGCCGGGTAGCCGCTGTTCTGCACGACGTTGTCCACGACCACGTGGTCGTCGCCGTACACCCGGATGCCGCCGGCGCCACCGAGCAGCAGGTTGCCCTCGACCCGGGTCCGGTTGCCGTGCCGCAGCGTGATGGTCCCCTGGCAGTTCAGCAGCGTGTTGTACCGGACCACGTTGTCCGAGGACTTCACCGAGACGACCTCGAGGTCCCCGTCGCACCGCTCGAACAGGTTGTTCTCGATCCTGCCGCGCGCCGACGCGTGCTGGCGGCCGCTGAGCCCGAACCGGATCGCCTCGCCGCCGTTGCCGCCCCGGTAGGAGTGGTCGAGGAAGTGGTTGTGGTGGACCAGCACCCGCTGCGCCATCCCCGAGCCCGGTCCGACCACCTCGACGAAGTTGCCGAGGGTGCTCTTGTGTTGGAACAGGTTGTGGTCGAGTTCGCAGTCGTCCCCGGCGACCGTCACCCAGTACTGCGTCGACCCGGCGAGCCGCACCACGTTGCGGGTGAGCCGCACGAAAGCAGAACCGGCCGGCACCTCGATCCCGGCGGTGTGCGTGAACCGGAAGCCCTCGACGACCACGTGCGACACCCCGGAGCCGAACGCGAACCCGGCCGTGCCCGTGATCTCCGCCCGGCCCAGGTGCGCGGCGGCGACCGTGACCGGTGCCGCAGCCGTCCCGGACCGGGGGACGAGGATCGGGGAGGTCGTGGTGTGGACGCCGTCGGCGAGTTCGATCCGGTCGCCCGGCTGGGCCCGGCCGAGCGCGGTCCGCAACGCCGCCACCGAGGCGACCGGCACGATCCGGGCGGCCTGCGCGACCCGGTCGGTCCGGGTCGCTTCGGTCTGGTCGGCGGGGATGGTCGGGTCGGCCGGCGACCGCCGGGGGTCGGCGACCGTGGCGTCGGCCGGCCGCCAGGAGCCGAGGGGGAGCGCGAGGACGAGGGCCGCGCCGAGTGCGACCCGACGGGAGATGGGATTCATGGCGGCCTCCGTGGGGCGGGCGTCGGATCCTCACCGTATGTCGGTCCGCGACGGGGTCCCAGGTGCCTTTTCGCCGGGCGGAAACGGTCACCACCCGAACACGCTGGCGGAACATCCTGTCCGACAGGCCGGGTGTGTCCGCGCCGCGGCCGACGAAGGGAGACCATCGTGTCGACTCGAAGAGTGGGACCCGTTCTCGTAGCGGTCACGGCGGCGGTGGCCGCCACAGCAGCCCCGGCGACAGCAGCCCCGGCCACCTCCACGTCAGCGCCGTCCGCCGCCGTCTTCAACGTGAGGAACTACGGCGCGAAGGGCGACGGCAACGCCAACGACACCGCCGCCATCAACAAGGCCATCGTCGCGGCCAACCACGCGACCGGCGGCGGCACTGTCCAGTTCCCGGCCGGCACCTACCGGTCGGCGACCACCATCCACATGCTCAGCGACGTGACCCTGCGCCTCGACGCCGGCTCGACGATCAAGGGTTCGGGCGCCGACACCTACGACCCGCCGGAGCCGAACCCGAACGACAGGTACCAGGACTACGGGCACAGCCACTTCCACAACGCGATGATCCACGGCGACCGGCTGACCAACATCGGCTTCACCGGCTCGGGCACCATCGACGGCGGCGGCAACCTGATCACCGGCAACCCGAAGTCCGGCGAGGCCGACAAGATCCTCTCGCTGACCCGGTGCGACGGGCTGACCCTGTCGGGCATCACCCTCAAGCGCGGCGGGCACTTCGCGGCCCTGATCAACGGGTGCGACCACGTGACGTCGGACCGGTTGACCATCGACACGGCGGGGGACCGGGACGGCTGGAACATCATCAGTACCAGAAATGTCGTCATCACCAACATCCACGCCGCGGCCAACGACGACGCCCTGGTCTTCAAGAGCGACTACGCCCTCGGCCAGAAGCTGCCCAACGGCAACGTCACGGTGGACACCGCCCAGCTGTCCGCCGGCTGCTGCAACGCGCTGATGTTCGGCTCGGAGACCTGCGGGGACTTCACCCACTACCGGTTCAGCCACGTCACGATCACCGGCGCGGGCAAGTCGGGCCTGGGCCTGGTGTCGATGGACGGCGCGCGGATCTCCGACGTGCGCTACGACGACGTCACGATGGCGAACACCGCCTCCCCGATCATGCTGAAGGTCGGCACCCGGAAGCGGTGCGGCGACGGCCCCGGCGTCGGGAGCATCAGCGACATCCACTTCAGCAACGTCCGCGGCACGAGCGCCGGGGCCTACAGTCCGACCATCTGGGGCCAGCCGGGGCACCCGGTGACGGACGTCAGCTTCGACCACGTCGACCTCACGGTGCCCGGCGGGCACGCCGCGACGGACCCGACGAAGGTGCCGGACGACACCGGCGACTACAACCCGAAGAGCCTGGGCACCCGGCCGGCCTACGGCTGGTACCTGCACGAGGTCAGCGGGATCACCTTCACCGCCAGCTCAGTGCGGTTCGCGGCGGACGACCAGCGGCCGGCGGTGATCGTCAACGCCGGCTCGGACGTCACCTTCGACCACTTCACGGCCCAGCGGGGCTCCGGCGGACCGTTCGACCTGGGATTCCAGCACGTTTCCGGGTACTGCGTCACCGCCGCCACCACCACCGCCGGCGGCCCGGCGAAGGTGTCGGCCACGGGTTCGACCAGCTCCTGCGGTTGAAGGTCGTCCCGCCGGGCGGACTGCGTCGTTGACACGTGTCCCTCCCCGGTGGTCTGATCGCGGCGCCATTCAGGTAAGGAAGGCTATCTATCCATTGTGAGGTGAGTCCGTGAAGTCCAGACCCCTTCTGCGTCTCCTGCCGGCGTTCGGCTCGGCGCTGCTGGTCGCGGCCATGCTCCCGGCCGGCAGCGCCGCCGCCGCGGCCACCCGCTACGAGGCGGAGAACGCCACCATCGTCCAGGGCGTGGTCGCCACCAACCACACCGGATACTCCGGTACCGGCTTCGTCGACTCCACCAACGCCGTCGGCAGCTACGTCGAGTTCACCGTGACCGCCGCGTCGGCCGGCACCGCCACGATCGGGGTGCGCTACGCCAACGGCACCGCCGCCGACCGCCCCGCCGATGTGACGGTGAACGGCACCGTGGTCGCGGCCGGCGCGTCGTTCCCGGCCACCGCGAACTGGGACACCTGGGCGACGAGGACGCTCACCGCGCCCGTGGTGGCCGGTGCCAACAAGATCCGGCTCACCGGCACCACGGCGACGGGTGGTCCCAACCTCGACTACCTCGACGTGGACGTCACGGCCTCCCCGGGCGCCGACTACCAGGCTGAGAACGCCACGATCGTCGGCGGCGTCGTCGAGGCCAACCACACCGGCTACACCGGCACCGGCTTCGTCAACTACGACAACGCCGCCGGCGGCTACGTCGAGTTCACGGTGAACGCGGCGGTGGCCGGCAACCACGCCCTCGCGGTCCGGTATTCCAACGGCACCACCACCGACCGCCCCCTCGACGTGTCGGTGAACGGCAGCGTGGTCGCCCCGGCGGTGTCGTTCCCCTCCACCACCACCTGGGACACCTGGGCGACGCGGACCGTGAACGCCGCACTCACCGCCGGCGCCAACACGGTCCGGCTCACCGGCTCCAGCGCCGCCGGCGGTCCCAACCTCGACAAGCTCGGCGTGGCCGCCCCCACGGACACCGAGTCGCCGACCGTCCCGCCGAACTTCCGGCTCGTCGGCGCCCCGACCCCCAACCAGGTCCAGGTGGCCTGGGACCCGGCGACCGACAACGTGGGCGTGGCCCTCTACCAGGTGTACAACGGCGGCAACATCGTCGCCGAGATCGGCGGCAACGTCACCACCACCGCGGTGCGCAACCTGACCCCGAACACCCGCTACATCCTCACCGTCGCCGCGCGCGACGCGGCCGACAACGTCTCGCAGGCCAGCAACAGCCTCGACATCACCACCCCGCCGAGCGACGACACCCAGCCGCCGACCGTCCCGGCGAACCTGCACACCACGAACGTGTCGGCCACCAGCGTCACCCTGGCCTGGACGGCCGCCACGGACAACTCCGCGGTGACCGGCTACAACGTCTACCGCGACGGCACGAAGTTCGCCACGGTGCCCGACCTGCAGGCCACGGCCGACAGCCTGACCGCCAACACCACCTACGCCTTCACCGTGGAGGCGTTCGACGCCAACAACAACGTCTCGCCGCGCAGCCCCGCGCTGTCGGTGCGGACCCCCGGCTCCGGGGGCGGCGGTGGCGACCCGGTCTACGACAAGGACATCACCAAGCTCGACCTGCCGTGGGGGATCGGGTTCCTGCCCGACGGGTCCGCGCTGGTCAACGAGCGCGACCGGTTCGAGATCGTCCGGGTCACCGCCGACGGGCAGAAGACCGTCGTCGGCAAGGTCACCGAGGCCGTCACGACCGGCGGCGAGGGCGGCCTGCTCGGGCTCGCGGTGTCGCCGAGCTACGCGTCCGACCACTACGTCTACATCTACTACACGTCCTCCTCGGACAACCGGGTCGCCCGGCTCACGTACGAGAACGGGGCCATCGGGGCCCGCGAACCCATCGTCACCGGCATCGCCAAGAACCAGTTCCACAACGGCGGCCGGCTCAAGTTCGGCCCGGACGGCTTCCTCTACATCGCCACCGGGGACGCCAAGACCAGCTCCCGTGCCCAGGACCTCAACTCCCTCAACGGCAAGATCCTCCGGGTCACCACGACCGGGGCGGCGGCGCCCGGCAACCCGTTCGGCACCCGGATCTACTCCTACGGGCACCGCAACGTCCAGGGCCTGGCCTGGGACTCCCAGGGCAGGCTGTGGGAGTCCGAACTCGGCGAGAGCACCTGGGACGAGCTCAACCTGATCCAGCCGGGCAAGAACTACGGCTGGCCGACGTGCGAGGGCAAGTGCTCCGACTCGCGCTACGTCAGCCCGGTGCAGCAGTGGGACGTCGCCGCCGCCTCGCCCAGCGGCCTGGAGATCGTCAACGACTGGATCTACATGGCCGCGATCCGGGGCAGCCGGCTGTGGGTCATGCACATCACCGGGGCCACCACCGACGCGCCCCGGGCGTTCTTCAACGGCCGGTGGGGCCGGCTGCGCACCGTCGTCAAGACCCCCGACGGCGGCCTGTGGCTGACCTCCACGAACAACGACAAGAACGGCGGCACGCCCAGCGTGCTGGACAACGTGATCGTCCGGCTGAAGTTCGCAGGCTCGCCGTTCAGCCTGACGAGCGGCGCGTTCCCGGCGGGCGGCACGATCCCGGTGAAGTACACCTGCCAGCAGGACGGGGTGGCCGGCAACGACATCTCGCCCCCGCTGGCCTGGGGCGCGAGCGCCGGGGCGAAGAGCTACGCGATCACCCTGGTCGACACGGCCAACAGCAACAAGCACTGGGTGATCTGGGACGTCGCGCCGAGCGCCGGCTCGCTGCCCGAAGGGCTCGGCCTCGGCTACGACGTGCCGGGGAACGCGCCGGCGAAGCAGAAGGGGATGAGTACCGGGAACAAGGCCCTGCAGTTCTTCGGCCCCTGCCCGGGCGGGAGTTCCCATCAGTACGAGTTCACGTTGTACGCCATCGACGTGGCCACCCTCCCCGGCGTGACCTCCTCCTCGACGGTCGCGGCGGTGGAGACGGCGATCCTCGCGCACGACCTGGCCAGCACTAAACTGGCGGGGATCTCCGCGGCCCACACCTGAGGCCGTGCCGCGGCCCGCTCCTGTCGCCGCGGCGCGACCCGATGAGCCGCGAAACGGCGGCCCTCGGGCCGTGACGCACCGCGCGGCCCCCACCGGGGCCGTGACGCTCAACCCGGCCGGGCTGGTCTCCCCAGCCCGGCCGGCACCACGCCGGGAGGCACGTTGTCCGACCGGCGACGGGGCCTGGTCCTGGCGATCTGCTGCATGAGCCTGCTGATCGTCGGCCTCGACAACACCATCGTCAACGTGGCGCTGCCGGCGATCCAGCGCGAGTTCCACGCCACGGTCTCCGACCTGCAGTGGACGATCGACTCCTACGTCGTCGTGCTGGCCAGCCTGCTGATCCTGTCCGGCTCGACGGCCGACCGGCTCGGGCGGCGGCGCACGTTCCAGGTCGGTCTGGTGCTGTTCACCGGCGGCTCGTTCCTGTGCGGGCTGGCCCCGTCCCTCGGCTGGCTGGTGGCGGCCCGGATCGTGCAGGCCGTCGGTGGCTCGATGCTCAACCCGGTGGCCATGTCGATCATCACGAACACGTTCACCGAGCCCCGGGAGCGGGCCCGGGCGATCGGCGTGTGGTCCGGCGTGGTCGGGATCAGCATGGCGCTCGGCCCGGTGGTCGGCGGCCTGCTCGTCGGTACCGTCGGCTGGCGGGCGATCTTCTGGATCAACATCCCGATCGGGCTCGCGGCGGTGGTGCTGACCGCGCTGTTCGTGCCCGAGTCGCGCGCGCCCCGCCCCCGCCGGCCCGACCTGGTCGGCCAGGCCCTGGTGATCACGCTGCTGGGCTCCCTGACCTCCGCGATCATCGAGGGCCCGGTGGCCGGCTGGTCCTCGCCGCTGATCGTTGGCCTGTTCGCGCTCGCCGCCGCGGCACTGGCCGCCCTGCTGCTGTACGAACCGCGCCGGGCCGACCCGCTCCTGGAGTTGCGGTTCTTCCGCAGCGCCCCGTTCTCCGGGGCCACGCTGATCGCGGTCAGCTCGTTCGCGGCGCTCGGCGGGTTCCTGTTCCTCAACACGCTCTACCTGCAGACCGTGCGGGGCCTGTCCGCGGCGCACGCCGGCCTGGCCGTCCTGCCGATGGCCGCCATGGTGCTGGTCTTCGGCCCGCTGTCCGGCCGGCTCGTCGGCCGCCGGGGCCCGCGCCTCCCGCTGCTGCTCGCGGGCGCCGCCATCGCCGCCAGCGGCCTGATGATGCTCCCGGTGACGGCCACGACGCCGCTGGGCTGGCTGATCGCGGCCTACGCCGTCTTCGGGTTCGGCTTCGCCGTGGTCAACCCGCCGGTCACCCAGACGGCCGTGTCGGGCATGCCCCGCGCCCAGGCCGGGGTCGCCGCGGCGATCGCGTCCACCAGCCGGCAGGTCGGCCAGTCCCTCGGGGTGGCCGTCGCCGGGGCGCTGGTCGCCTCGGCGCTGGCGGCGACCGCCCGCCCGCTCGGCGCGGCGGATCTGCCCTGGTGGCTCATCATCGGGTACGGGGTGCTGGTCCTCGCGGTCACGCTGCTCACCACGGGGGCCGGCCTGGTGCGCGCGGAACCCGCCGACCTGCCGGGCCCCCTGTGACACCGGGCCGTGCCCGACGCGACGGCGCGCGGACAGCGACCTCCGCTGCCCGCGCGCCGGCCGTGCCGGTGACTAGCTGGCGATGTGGAACGGGTCGCCGTAGACCTTCCAGCTCAGCGGCGGGTTCAGGTCGAGGTTGCCGGCCTTGAGGAACACCCGCTGCTCGGTGTCGACCCGGCTGGTGTCGGCGTGCGCCTCCTCGTGCTTCATGGCGACCTTGCGCGCGTCGAGGAACGCGTTGAGGTAGGCCACCTGGTCCCCGCCCTGCGACGGCGGCTTGGCCTTCTTCAGCGCGTTCTTCCGGATCGAGCTGAAACTGTCGCGGTCGCCACCGTCGCCGTGCATCACGATGGTGTCGTAGTAGGCGAACTGACCCAGGGCCCACAGGCCGTCGGCCTTGGCCTGGTTGACGGCCGGGGTGAAGTACACCCGGTCGCGCTCGTCGTCCTGGGCCTTCTTGAAGGCGGCGTCGTTGGCGGCGGTCTTCCAGTCCTTCTCGAAGGCCGAGCCGAGGCCGGCGTGCGACTCGGTGCCGTTGACCTTGCGCAGCGCCGGCAGATACTTGGCCAGCACGTTGCCCGGCTTGCGCTGGGCGTACAGCTCCACCAGGTCGAGCATGTCCCCGGTGCCGGAACAGAACCCGATGATCCCGGCCGTGTACCCGCGCCCGTCCTTGATGTCCTCGATGTACTTGTACTGCGCCTTCCAGTCCAGCGAGGAGTTCTCAGCGCTGGACACCAGCTGCATGGCGATGTCCTTCTTGTGCGGGTCGGTCAGGTCGACGTGCGCGGCGGTGACGTGGGATCCGAGCGCTTCGGACTGCGCGTAGGCGGAGCTCGCGAGGGCGAGGGGAGCCGCCGCGACGAGGGTCACCGCCGTGGCCAGCCCGACGAGTCGATGGGTGATCCGCATGAGGGGTACCTCCTGAGGGGGAAGGTTAGGAAGGTTGCCTAACGAATCAACCACTGATCTTCGTCGCTGTCAACGGCACGGGACAAACGTGGCCCGGCACCGCCCTTTCGGACCGCCGGGCACCCGATCGCGACCGTCCGTGTCCTCCCTCCGAAGGGGACCCGTCTCGTTCTCGGGACCGACTGCCGGACGCGCGGGGCCGGATACCCTCGAAGACGTTGATCGGGAGGCAGCAATGTCGGAGTCGAAGCCCAGACCCACCGTGGGATTGCGGTCGCTGTTGCCCTACCTGCGCGCGTACCGCGGCACCCTCGCCGTGGTCGCCGTGCTCTCGCTGGTCGCCGCCGCCGGCACCCTGGTGCAGCCACTCGTCACCCGCGAGCTGCTGAACGCGATCGGCGCCCGTGAGTCGTTCGGCCGGTTCGTCCTGATCCTGGTGGGGCTGCTGATCGGCGCGTCGGTCGTCGACAGCGTCCGGGAGTATCTGTTGCAGCGCACGGCCGAGGGCATCGTGCTGTCGTCGCGCCGCCGACTGACCGGCCACCTGCTCCGCCTGCCGATCGTGGAGTACGACCGCCGGCGGGTCGGGGACCTGCTCTCCCGGGTCGGCGCGGACACCACCCTGCTGCGGGCCGTGGTCACCTCCGGCCTGTTCGAGATCGTCTCCGGCGCCGTCATGGTCCTCGGCTCGGCCACCGCAATGATCGTGCTGGATCCGCTGTTGTTCGCGGTCACCCTCGTCGGCCTCGCCGCCGGGCTGGCCGCCGGGATCGGCTTCGCCGGCAAGGTCCGCAAGGCGTCGCTGGAGGCCCAGACCCGGGTCGGGGAGATGACCTCCGCCGTCGAGCGGGCCATCTCCGCCGCCCGGACCATCCGGGCCAGCCGGGCCGAGGCGCGCGAGACCGAGGTGGTCTCCGCCAGCGCCCGCGACGCCTACGACGCGGGCCTGCGGATCGCCCGGCTCCAGGCCTTCATCCGCCCCACGGTCGTGACCGCGATCCAGGGCTCCTTCCTCCTGGTGCTGGGCGTGGGCGGCGCCCGGGTCGCCAGTGGACACATCACGGTCGGCGACCTGGTCGCGTTCATCCTGTTCCTGTTCTTCCTCGTGATGCCGCTCGGCGGCGCGCTCCAGGCGTACACGCAGCTGCAGGCCGGGCTCGGCGCGCTCGAGCGGATCGAGGAGATCCTGACCCTGCCGGCGGAGACCGACCATGACACGGGGGCGGCGGGGGTGCCGGTCGGCGGCCCGGCCGTCGAGTTCGACCAGGTCGGCTTCTCCTACGAGAACGGCGACCCGGTGCTCCGCGACGTGAGCTTCACCGTGCCGTACGGCACCCGCACCGCCCTGGTCGGCCCGTCCGGCGCCGGCAAGTCCACCCTGCTGTCCCTCGTCGAGCGCTTCTACGAACTGGAGTCCGGCCAGTTGCGGGTCGCCGGCCGCGACGTCCGCGACCAGCCCCGCGACGAGCTGCGCTCCCACCTCGGCTACGTCGAGCAGGAGGCCCCGGTCCTCGCCGGCACCCTGCGGGACAACCTGCTGCTCGCGTCCCCGTCGGCCACCGACGCCCAGATGGCCGACGTGCTGGCCGCCGTCAACCTGACCGACCTGATCGACCGGACCCCGCTCGGGCTCGACGCCCAGGTCGGGGAGGGCGGCGTGCTGCTGTCCGGCGGGGAGCGCCAACGGCTCGCCATCGCCAGGACCCTGCTGTCGGCCCCGCCGATCCTGCTGCTCGACGAGCCGACCAGCAACCTCGACGCCCGCAACGAGGCCGCGCTCCGCCAGGCCATCTCGGCCGTCGCGGAGAACCGCACCCTGATCGTGGTCGCGCACCGGCTGTCGACGGTGGTCGACTCCGACCAGATCGTGGTCCTCGAACACGGCAAGGTCGTGGCGGTCGGCCGGCACGCGGAGCTCCTGGAGAGCAGCCCGCTGTACCGCGAACTCGCCGCCCACCAGTTCCTGGTCGCCGCCGACTCCTGAGGCCGCCGCTCCTTCGGAATGTCCGGATCAACCCGGTTGCGGCGGGTCGGTGCCGGGGGTAGCCTTGCCGACATGATCCGCGCCAGCATGTCGACGACGACGCCAGGACACCCCTGGCGACGGACCGACGCGCGGTAACCCACGCGAACGACCAGCCCCGGGGCATGTGCCCCGGGGCTTTGTCTTCCGATGCGTGTGCCCCAGCATCGAAGGAGCACACGATGAGCGCCAAACTCGCCCGCGAACTGGGCCTGATCCACAACCACCCGCTGATCGGCGCCGGCCTGCCGGTCTGGCTGCCGGCCGGGGCCGCTGTCCGGTCCGCCATCGAGGACTACGTGCGGGGCCTGGAACGCCGGGCCGGCTACCAGCAGGTCTACTCCCCGCCGATCGGCAAACGCGAGCTCTACGAGCTGTCCGGGCACTGGCAGCACTTCGCCGAGGACATGTTCCCTCTGATGGACGACGAGGTGCTGCGGCCCAGCCTGTGCCCGCACCACGCGCTCGTGTTCGCCGCCCGGGGCCGGTCCTACCGCGAGCTGCCGGTCCGGATCGGCGAGATCGGCCAGATGTTCCGGGCCGAGCGCTCCGGGGTCGTCGGAGGGCTGAACCGGGTCCGGTGCATCACCCTCAACGACGCGCACCTGTTCTGCGCCCCGGAGCAGCTCGACGCGGAGGTCGGCTCCGTGCTCGACCTGATCGGCGAGTGCTACGACAAACTCGGCATTTCCGGGTACCGGTACCGGCTGTCGCTGCGGGGGCCCGGTGCCAAGTACGTCGACGGGGACGGGATGTGGGCGCGGGCCGAGGGCATCCTGCGCGCGGCCCTCGTCGAGCGCGGGTGTGAGTTCGAGGAGCTGCCCGGCGAGGCGGCGTTCTACGGACCGAAGATCGACATCCAGGTACCGGACGCCGCCGGTCGCGAGTGGACCCTCTCCACCATCCAGCTCGACTTCCACAAGCCGGAGCGCTTCGGCCTGGAATACACCGATTCGGACGGTTCGCGACGCCGCCCCGTGATGATCCACCGGTCGCTGGTCGGCTCGATGGAACGCCTGCTCGGACTGCTCCTCGACCAGCACGACGGCGCCCTGCCGGCCTGGTGCGCGCCGGTGCAGGTCGCGGTGCTCCCGATCGGGGACGCGCCGGTGGACGCCTTCGTCGCGGCGGCCCGCGCGGCCGGACTGCGGATCGAGGTGCACGCCGACGGCGCGCTCGGGGCCCGGGTGGCGCGGGCGCGGGACGGGCGGGTGCCGTACGTGGCCGTGATCGGGGCCCGGGAGGCCGCCGCCGGGACCGTGGCCCTGCGGAGCCGGGGTGCCTCCGAGCCCAGCGTGTTACCGGTTTGTGCTGCGGTGTCACTGATCGGCGACCACGCTGTGTAACGGGTCAGTCCACAGTGTTCTCTATGACACCCGCGCGCGATAGGGTCGGGCATCCGTTTGATCTGACGTGGGAGGCCCCCTTGCCCAGGAGAGTTACGGCACTGACGGCGGCGTTCGCGCTCGCCTTACCTCTGGCCGTCATGGCCGTCGCCGGCACCGCGTCCGCCGAACCGGCCGCGCCGGCGGCGGCCAGCAAGATCCCGAGCCTGGTCGCCGACCGGGTCTCGAAGATCCGCGCGGCTGTCGGCGGCACGCACGGCCTGCGTGCCGCCGGGCTGTCCGACACCCAGCTCGACACCCTCGGCGCCGGCTTCCTCACCATCACGCCCGCCGGCGGCATCGACCTCACGCTGCACGCCACCGGCCCGGTCGGCAAGGCCGAGGAGCAGGCGCTGCGGGACCTGGGCGCGACCGTCGTGGACAGCTCCGGCGAGTTCGCGAAGGTGCCCGGGGTGGCGCTGCCCGAGGTCGGCCTGATCCACGCCGTCGTGCCCTACGACAAGGTCGACGCCGTCGCCGGCCTCGGCTGGGTCGCCACCGTGCGTCCCACCCTCAAGCCGCAGGTCGACTCCGAGCCGCTGGTCGCCGAGGGCGCGCCGCTGCACCGGACCGACGTCGCCAACTCCCGGGGCCTGACGGGCGCCGGCCAGAAGGTCGGGTTCATCTCCGACGGCGTGACCCACCTGGCCGACTCCATCGCGCGCGGCGAACTGCCGGCCGACGCCACCGCGCTCGCTGTCGGCGACGGCGACGAGGGCACGGCGATGATGGAGATCGTCCACGACATGGCCCCCGACGCGAAGCTCGCCTTCCACACCGTGGGCGACGACCTGACCTCCTACGTGGGCGCGTTCCACAACCTGGCGGCGTGGGGCGCGAACCTGATCGCCGAGGACATCGCGTTCGACGACGAGCCGGCGTTCCAGCAGGGCCTCGGCGCCGTGACGGCCGAGAAGCTCGCCCAGCAGGGCGTCTGGGTCAGCTCCTCGGCGGGCAACCTGGGCGCCAAGCACGCCTCCCGGGCCCCGGCGGTCGGCACCGGCCGCACCCCCGACGGCGTGGCCGGCGGCTACGCGCACTGCCCGAGCGTCCCGAACAACACGGTGAACCTGCGCGGCACGGACAACACCTACGACGTCATCGTCCGGCCCGGCGGCACGCTCCTGCCCACCCTCCAGTGGAGTGAGCCGCGCGCCATCTACCCGACGGTCGGCCAGGGCGGCTTCACCAACCTCAACCTGTACCTGATGACGGCCGACGGCAGCGACTGCCTCGCGTCCAGCACCAACGTGCAGGCCAACGGGGTCGGCGACACCATCGAGCAGCTGGTCTTCCAGAACACCACCGGCGCGAACATCCCGGCGAAGCTCGTCGTGGACGTGGCCGGCACCTCCTCGGCGGTCAAGGCCCCGACGTTCGACCTGCGGTGGCGCACCTCGGGCGTGACCACGGTCGACCCGGGTGACCGGGCCGGCTCGCTCAACCCGGACTCCAACTACCTCGGCTTCGCGACCAGCGCCGGCGCGGTGGCCTCGAACGTCTCCGTCAACCCTGCCACCGTCCCGCTGGAGTCCTACAGCGCGGCCGGCCCGGTGCAGATCATGTCGACCACGGTGTGTGCCTCCGGCGTCGGGCCGTGCACCGGCGTGGCCGGCGGCGGGTTCCGTTCCTTCGTCGCGCCGGCCTGGGGCGCGGCCGACGGCGTGACCGTCAGCGGCGTCGGCGGCTTCGGCTCCGGCACCTGCCCGTCGGCGGTCCAGGGCGGATGCCGCTTCTTCGGCACCTCGGCGGCGGCGCCGTCGGCGGCCGGTGTCGCGGCGCTGATCCGTCAGCAGATCGGCGCCTCGCAGTCGCCGCTCGCCGTGAACCGCACGATGTACGCGCTGGCCCTCAAGCGGCCGGAGAACGCCGGCTTCGGCGCTGGCGTCCTGCGGGCGACGACCTACTAGGACGCGATGTCCCGCCGGGCCACCCGGCCCGGCGGGACCCCGTAGCCGTTCACGGGCGGCGGGACCCCGCTGCCGTCCACTGGGCGGCGTGGTCCGGCGGGGAGTCACCGACGCGTGCCGGGTCGGTCTCCTCCGTAACCGGATCATGGTGTTGCTCTTGGGTGTCCGTTCCTTTCCGGGGCGGGCACCCTTTCCTGTGGCAGGCGGACCGTGACCCTGCGGAGGGCGGACCGTGACCCTAGGCCAGGCGCACCGTGACGCCCTCGGCCGAGGACCGGCGCGCGGCCTCCAGCACCGTCAGGGTCGCCACGGCGTCGCGCGGGTCCACCGGCCCCGGCCCCTCGCCGCGCAGCGCCCCCAGCACGCCCCGGTAGAACGCCGGGTAGTCGCCCGGCTCCGTCGGCACCGGCTTCGCCGCCCCGTCGACGCCCAGTAGCCCCCAGGCCCCCTCGGGCTCCACACCCCAGCCGGGGCCGGGGAGCAGGCCGGCGCGCAGCGCGTTCTCCTGCGGGTCCAGGCCGTACTTCACATAGCCCGCCGCGTCGCCGAGCACCCGCAGCCGGGGCCCCACCTGGGCCGTGATCGCGCTGGTCCACAGGTGCGAGCGCACCCCGTTGACGTGCGTGACGGCCACGAACGCGTCGTCGTCCACCCCGGCGCTGGCCCGGCGGGTGTCCACCTCCGCGGAGACCTCCGCGGCCGGGCCGAACAGGGCCAGGGCCTGGTCGACCAGGTGACTGCCCAGGTCGTAGAGGGTTCCGCCGACCTCGGCCGGGTCGGCGTTCTCCCGCCAGCCCTCCTTGATCAGCGGCCGCCACCGCTCGAACCGGGACTCGAACCGGTGCACCCGGCCCAGCTCCCCGTCGGCGATCAACCGCCGGACGGTCAGGAAGTCGCCGTCCCACCGCCGGTTCTGGTAGACCGTGAGCAGCAGGCCGCGCTCCTCGGCCAGCTCGACCAGTTCGAGGGCCTCGGCGGACGTGCCGGCCAGCGGCTTGTCCACGACGACGCCGAGCCCCAGCCCCAGCGCGGCGGCGGCGTAGGGCACGTGGGTCCGGTTCGGGGAGGCGACCACCACCAGGTCGAGGTCGAGGGCGAACAGGTCCTCGATGCTCCCGACGATCCGGGCCCCCGGGTGCTGCCGGCGGACCCTGGACACCCGCTCGGGATTGTTCGTCAGCACGGAGGCCAGCTCCAGGCCTGGGGTCGTGGCGATCAGTGGGGCGTGGAAGGCTGAGCCGGCGAGCCCGTAGCCGATGAGTCCGATCCGGTAGGCGCGCGTCATCACCCCACCCTAGCCACGGAACCGCCGCGAACCGGGCGGAAAAGTCGAGCGGCCGGACCGGATGTCAGAGCGCCGCCGGGGACTCCGCGTCCGCAGCGAGCAGCCGGGGCGTCCCGGTCCCGTCCGCCGGCACCGCCCAGACGCCCTTGTCGACCCCGTAGCCGATCGTCGCGCCGTCGAGCCACGCCGCCTGGTCGTCGACGCTGCGGGTCTCCGCCAGCGGGGTCTCCGCGAGGGTGGCCAGGTCCAGCACCGTGAGCCGCCAGGTCCGGTCGGGCAGCATCTTCTTGTACGCGATCCGCGTCCCGTCCGGCGACAGCGACGGGCACTCCACGTTGTCCTTGACCTGCCTCATGGCCCGGGCCGCGAAGTCGCCCTCCATCAGGTACCGGTGCCCCCCGGTGGACATCGTCGCGTAGAACCGGTTGTCGTCGGCCGCGAAGGTGATCCCCCAGAAGTTGGCGTCCTGGTTGGGCCGGCCCTCCTGGACCGTGAAGTTCTCCAGGTTGCCGGCCAGGGTGCCGTCGCGGGCGTCGAGGATGCCGGACCGGGTGGCGAACTGGCCGCCGTTGTAGGAGTCCCCGGTCACGAACGTCGTCCACGACACCATCCGGCCGCTGGCGGACACCCGGGCCCGGTTCGGCAGCCCGTTGAGCGGGATGCTGCGCTTCGCCTTCAGGTCGGCGTCGAGGACCGTGACCTGGTAGGCGCCCACGTCCTCGCGCAGGCAGACCCCGGTGCCGTGCGCGGCGTACACCCGGGCGCAGCGCAGGTTCGACGCCCGTTTCGTGCCGTCCGGGCCGATCACGGCGAGCACGCCGTCGCTGCGCACCAGGAGTCCCGGACCGGCCAGGGACAGCGTCGAGGCCGTCGCGGGCGCTGGCCGGGTGAACCACACGTAGCCGAGGGCGGCGCCCGCGAGCACGACGGTCGCGGTCAGTGCGACCAGAATGCGCCACTTCATGAGGTACGTCCCTTGAGGAGGATCCCGGACACCGGCAGGGCCACGGCCACCGCCCCGGCCGCGACCAGGCACGCGACGGGCACGCCCCAGGCCTGCCAGGCGAGGCCGAACAGTACGGAGGATACGAGATAGGCGAGGGCCTGTCCCGACTGCACCAGCGCGAACCCGCTCGTCCGCAGTTCGGCGGGCAGTAGCGGGCCGGCCAGGGCCATCAGTACCCCGTCGGTGGCGGCGTAGAACAGGCCGTACAGGCCGAGGATCACCGGCAGCGGGCCGTGCCCGGAGGCGAGCAGCAGGTACACGGCGAGCAGCGCGGTGTACCCGCCGAGGACCACCGGCCAGCGGCCGATCCGGTCGGCGAGCCAGCCCAGCGGCGTGGCCAGCAGCAGGTAGGCGAGGTTCGCCCCGACCGCGAGCAGCGGGAACGTCCAGACCGGCAGGTCGTCGCGGCGCTGGAGGATCAGGTAGACGAACCCGTCGCCGACCGTCGTCGCGCCGAGGAGCACGGCGGCGACGCACAGTCCCCGGAACCGGCCGTCGCGCAGCAGCCCGAACGCACGGGGCAGCGAGGCCCGCACCGGCGGCAGTTCGTCGCGCCGGTCCCGGACGAACAGGACGAGGAGCAGCACCCCGAGCACGGCCGCGCAGAAGCTGGCGACGAACACCGCGTCGTAGGACTGCCCGGAGCCGGCGAGGGCCAGCACGGCCATCGCGCACAGCGGGCCGGCGAACGCGCCCATGCTGTCCAGCGTCCGGTGCACGCCGAACGCCCGGCCCAGCCCGTCGGCGGGGGAGGACAGCGTGATCAGCGCGTCCCGGGGCGCGGTGCGCAGGCCCTTGCCGGTCCGGTCGACGGCGATCACGGCCCCGATCGCGCCCGGCACGGCGCCGGCCGCGAGGAGTCCGAGTTTCGCCGCCGCCGACAGGCCGTAGCCGAGTCCGGCGACGAGCTTGCGCAGCCGGAACCGGTCGGCGACGTAGCCGCCGGCGAGCCGGGTCAGAGCCGTCGCGCCGGTGTACAGGCCGTCGACGACCCCGTACTGCGCGATGGACAGGTGCAGCCCGAGCACCAGGTACGCGGGCAGCACCGCCGTGACCATCTCGGCGGACACGTCGGTGACGAGGCTGACCAGCCCCAGGGCGAGCACGTTGCCGGCGACGAACCGGCGGGCCGGGGCGCCCTTGTCGGACGCCCCGGGTCGAACCGTGGAGAGGTACATCAGCCGATTGTGAGGGCTGCGTCGTCGATGACGAACGAGGTCTGCTGGGAGCTGTCCTCGACGCCGGTGAACTTCAGGGTGACCGTCTGGCCGGCGAAGGCCGCCAGGTTGAAGGTCTTCTGCGCGTACCCGGCCGCGGCGTTGACGTTGCTGTACGTGGCCAGGGTCGTGCTGCCGACCTGCACCGTGAGCTTGTCGTACACCGTGGAGCCGGTCTCCGCCGTGTCGATGTGCACCCAGAACGACAGCGTGTAGGACGCGCACCCGGCCGGCAGGGTCACCGACTGGGACAGGGTGTCGGTGTGGGCGGAGCCGTAGCCGTCCATCCACGCCTTCCAGGAGCCGGCGTGCGCCGGCTCGGAGGTGCCGTTGTCCAGGACGCCGGAGGTGGCGGTCCAGGGCGCGGCGGTGCCGGTCTCGAAGCCGGGGTTGCCGAGCTTCTGGCCGGGGCTGACGCAACCCGCGGTCGGGGTCGGGGTCGGGCTGCTGGTCGGGGTCGGGCTGGCCGTCGGCGTCGGCGACGGGCTCGGGGAGCTGGTCGGCGAGGCGGTCGGCGAGGCGGTCGGGGTCGGCGACGGGGTCGTCGTCGACCAGATGTCGGTGATCGGGGTCGCGGTGGCGGCGTTGCCGAGCGCGGACAGCCCGTAGGCGTCCTCCATGGTGCGGAGCACGTTGTAGTGGTTGATCTGCTCGGAGTACGTGCCGGTCCGGACCTTCTCGCCGACCATCACGGTGGCGATCTGGTTGACGGAGCTGAAGTTGTCCTCGTCGAACGTGGCGATCAGCAGGCTGTTGTGCGTCTTGGCCCACTGCGCGTAGCCGTCGAGCTTGTTCTTCAGCCAGGTGTCACCGGTGGACACCGAGCAGTCGTGCATGTCGTTGCACATGTCCGGTACCACGTAGGACACCGTCGGCAGCGTGGTGTAGTCGGTCGGGAACGCGCTGAACCGCACGTTGCTGGCGGCCGGCACGTTGCTGAAGTCGACCCACGGGTTGTGCTTGCGGGCGTAGTTGCCGCTGGAGCAGCCGGTGTAGCCGTCCGACGGCATCGACTCGGAGTACCCCTTGAAGGTGAATCCGGCGCCGATCAGCTGGCTGCCCAGGTTGGCGACGTTGCCGAGGTTGCGCGGGCAGGTGTCGTCGGTGACGCCCTGCTGGGAACCGGAGAACATCGCGACGTAGTTGCCCTGGCTGGGGTGGGTGACCCCGAAGGACTGGGTGAAGCTCGCGCCCTGTCCGGCGAGAGAGTTGAAGTACGGGGCGCTGGAGCTGCCGATGATGGTCGAGTAGTCCTTGTTCTCGAACACCACGACGACGACGTGGTCGGGGCGTGGCACCGCGGCGACAGCGACGGCGGTGCCCGAGGGGGTCTGCGAGGCCATCGCGACGCCGGCGCCGACGGTGGCGAGGGCCGCGACAGCTGCGGCCACGAAGGCCACCTGTCTCCTGAACATGTGTTCTCCTGAGGGGGTGAGTGGTTCACCGATCCGCGTCATGTTGCGGGTGGAGAATTGCCGGTTGCGACATGCCGGGTGGACGGGCGATGAACACGAGCGTGGCCCCCTGGCAGCTGGCAGGGAAGATGGGGCATCATTCTGGAAATTCAGTACCCGTCAGTAACTTATGGAGGCACCACATCGACGGACTTCGGGACGGTCCGTTCCACACGGCACTCCGCGCGGCCATACACGCCCGGAGCCTGACCCTCGACCGGCTCTGCGAGCGCCTGGCCGACCAGGGCGTCCGGGTCAGCGTCTCCAGCCTGAGCAACTGGCAGCGCGGGGTCAGCCGCCCCGAACGCCCGGAGACCCTGCGCGCCCTCGCCCTGCTCGAGGAGATCCTCGGACTGCGGTGCGGGGACCTGGCCCGACTCCTCGGCGCGCCCCGGCGCGGCCGCTGGCCCGAGTCCGGCCAGGGCACCTCCCGGGTCCTCGCCAACCGGCTCCGCGCCGAACTGGACGCCACCGAACCGGGCGTGCGGGTCCTCGGCATCCAGGAGGAACTCGTCGTCGGCGCCGACCCGTGGCCCTGGCAGGTCGACACCCGGATCGTGGTCCGCGCGACGACCAGCGGCGTGGACCGGCACGTGGTGCTGTCGCACTCCTCCGACGGCGGCCTGCCCCGGCTGCGTGCCGGCCGGACCTGCCGCCTGGGTCGGGTGCGCACGGACCCGGCCGCCGGGCTGACGGCGGCGGAGCTGCTGTTCGGAGCGCTGACCAAGGGCGAGACCTACCCGGTCGAGTACCACCTCGACGGCACGGTCCCCGAGGCCTACCACGGCACGTGGTTCCGCGCCGCCGGCCAGAACTACGAACTGACCGTCCGCTTCGACCCGGCGGCCCGGGTTCGCTCGGCGCACCGGATCTGGCGGCTGGACGCGCGCTCCCCGCACAAGGATGTCGCGGAACTGCGCCTCATCGACGGACATCTCGCTCACCTGATCGACTTCGACCTCGCCCCCGGTTTCCATGGCATCCGGTGGGTACAGGATATTTAACGCCTTTTCTGACGATACAGTGACGCGATGCTGAAGTGGATCCTGCTGAGCGTCGCGATCGTCCTGGAGGTCGGCGCGACCCTGCTCGTCCGGGTCTCCGACGGCTTCACCCGCCTCTGGCCGGTGATCGGCCTCCTCGCCGGCTACACGCTGTCGTTCTACCTCGACTCCAAGGTCGTCCAGCTGGGCGTACCGATCGCCGTCACCTACGCGATCTGGTCGGCGGCGGGCATCGTCCTGGTCGCGATCTCCAGCCGCCTGCTCTTCCACGACCCCCTGAACCTGACCACCATCATCGGCATGGCCGTCCTGGTGCTGGGAGTGGTCATCACCTCCTTCGGCAACGCCGCAAACCACTAACCCCTTTTCCGGTTACGGCGACACCTGCCCCGGCGCGCAGCGGCCCTCCCCGCCCCACCCGGGCATCGGCGGGCCCGCCCGCCGCCTCCGTCCCGTCCACGGCACCGCCGCGCTCCGGGTCGCCGAGTCCGAGCGCCCGAATTTCCGTTGACCACCTCGATACGGTCAACGCATGTGCCTCGACGGTGACGCCCCCACCTCCTCCGCCCCGGATCCCCTGATCGATCTGACGTCGGCCGACGGCTCCCGCTTCGGCGCCTATCTCGCCGGCGCGGAGGAGCCCACCGGCGCGCGGCTGGTGTTGCTGCCCGACGTCGGCGGGATGCGGGCACCGTTTCGGAACCTGGCCCGCCGGTTCGCGCGGACCGGGGCGGACGTGCTGGTCATCGACTACTACGGCCGGACGCTGGGCCCGGGCGCGCGGGGCGAGGAGTACGACCCGGCGATCAACGACAGCTTCGACCGCGAGCTGGTGCTGGCGGACCTGGCGGCGGCGGTCGCTCACCTGCGCGCGGCCGGTGACGGGCCGGTCTACGCCGCGGGCTTCTGCATCGGTGGCGCCAACGCGCTGTACGCGGGCACCGCCGACCTCGGCCTGGCCGGCGTGATCGGCATCTGCCCGTACGTGGGGGCGATGGGCGCGTCGGCGGCCCTCCCCGACGACTTCGGGTCCGGGATCCGGGTGCCCGTGCTCGGCCTGTTCGGCGGCGCGGACACCGAGGTGCCGGCCAGCGTGCACGAGAACCTGGAACGGCACCTGGCGGCCGTGGACGTCCCGCACGAGATCGTGGTCTATCCGGGTCAGCCGCACGGCTTCATCGAGTGGGACCACTTCGGCCGGGACGGGCACGCCGAGGCCGCCGCCGACGCCTGGGCGCGGATCGCGGCGTTCCTGAAGGGACGGTCCTAGTGGCCGCCGCCCACGTTCAATAGCACCACGCCCCCGATCACCAACGCGATCCCGCCGATCTTGACCGCAGACAACTCCTCGTGGAGGAACGTGAACCCGATCGCCGCGATCACGGCCGTCCCGACCCCGGACCAGATCGCGTACGCCGTGGAGACCGGAATGTGTTTCAGCGCCACCGACAGGAAGAAGAACGACACCACGTAACCGGCCAGGGAGAGGCCGGTGGGTAACAGGCGGGTGAATCCTTCGGAATACTTCAGGGCCGTCGTCGCGCCGATCTCACAGCCGATGGCCAGGGCCAACATGATGTATGCCATAGCGGCTCACCCTACGACCCGACCTGCTGGCACGATCAACTGGTGACACTCGCGGCTGTACTTCTCGACATGGACGGCACCCTCCTCGACAGTGAGAAGGTGTGGGAGGTGGCGTTGCACGATCTCGCGGCCCACCACGGCGGCACCATGACCGCCGCCGCGCGGACGGCGATGGTCGGGGCCAGCATGGCCGACTCGATGGACATCCTGCACACCGACATCGGCCGCCCGGAGCTGGACCACGAATACAGCACAGACTGGCTGGAGAGCCGGATGGTCGAGCTGTTCTCCGCCGGGGTGCCGTGGCGGCCGGGCGCCGCCGAGCTGATCGCGGTGCTGCGCGCCCAGGGCGTGCCGTTGGCGCTGGTCACCGCCACCCGTCGGCACCTCGTCGAGGTGTGCCTGGACACCCTCGGCCGGGAGAACTTCGACGTCGTGGTGTGCGGCGACGAGGTGCCGGAGACGAAGCCGGACCCGGCCCCGTACCTGCGGGCCGCCGAACTGCTCGGGGTCGACCCGGGCCGGTGCGTGGCGATCGAGGACTCCCCGACCGGGGTGGCCAGCGCGGTCGCCGCCGGGTGCGCGGTGCTCGCCGTGCCGTGCGAGGTCCCCCTGGCCGGGCTCGGCGCGACCGTCGCGGACAGCCTGGTGGGCGTGGACCTGCCGTTCCTCCGCACCCTGCTCTAGCCCCGAACCACCCCTTTCCGGGTACGCTCCCGCGGCTCCGGCCGTCAGTGCGCACACCATCCCGGAGCCGCGAGCCGCGAGCCGCGAGCGCCGGAGTCCGCCGGGTGCGCTCAGCCCTGGGGCCGGAAGGCGTCGAGGTTCTCGGCCGCCCACTGTGCGAACGTGCGCGCGGGGCGGCCGAGCAGGGTCTCCGTGGTGTCGCCGAGGGTGGCGGCGTGGCCGTCGACGGGCTCCCACAGGTCGTGCAACGCGGCGGCCATGGCTGGCGGCATGTGCTGCGCGAACTGCTCCTCCGCCTCGGCGCGGGTGATCCGCTCGACGGGGATCTCGCGTCCGAGCAGCTCGGCGAGGATGTCCAGCTGGGCGCGGAAGCTGACCGACTCGCCGCCGGTGAGGGTGACGGCCCGACCGGTGAGCGCGTCGCCGGTCAGCGCGGCCACGGCGAGGTCGGCGACGTCGTCGGGGTGGATCGGGGCGATGCCGGCGTCGGGGAACGCGAGCCGGATCGGGTGACCGGAGCGCAGGTGGTACGCCCAGCCGAGGGCGTTGCTTGCGAACGCGTCCGGCCGCAGCACGGTCGTGGTGATCGGGGAGTCGGCGAGGGCGCGCTCGACGAGCAGGCTGGGCCGGGCGAGCGGGTCGGTGTCGGCGTCGGGTCCCAGGACCGAGGACGAGGACAGCAGCACGATGTGCTCGACCCCGGCGGACTCCGCGGCCGTGACCAGGTCGGCGATGCCGTCGGGCTCCGGGTACAGGAAGACCTGGCGGATGCCGTCGAGGGCCGCGGCGGTGGGGCGGGTGAGGTCGAGTTCGACGGCGGGGACGGTGAGCTCCGCAGGGTTCTTGCTGGCGGCGCGGGTCGGGTGGTCGGCGGCCCGGAGGCGGTCGAGGACGGCGCGGCCGACCTTGCCGCGGGCACCGGTGATCAGGGTGGTCATGGCGAACTCCATTCGTTGTGATGTGCAAATGCATGCTTGCATGCACACGTATTCGTGTCAACACATCATTGTTGGTAGCATGGCGCCATGGAGAGTGGATACAGCGAGGAAGAGGCCGCTGAGCTGCTGACCTCGGTCGGGCCGGCGTTCCGGAAGATGCGGCGCACGGTGCTGACCCAGGTGGAGAACCCGGTGCCGGCGAAGGACCTGAGCCGGACCCTGGTGCTCACCATCGTCGAGGAGGGCGACGTCGAGGGCGAAGTGACCGTCGGCGCGGTCGCCGCCAGCCTCGCCGTGGACCCGTCCGTCGCCAGCCGGATGGTCTCCGACTGCATCTCGGCCGGGTACCTGGTCCGGGCCGCCTCGCAGCGCGACGGCCGGCGGACCATCCTCCAACTCAGCGACGAGGGCGTGGCGCTGCTCGGCCGGTTCCGTGAGCAGCAGCGCGAGGCGTTCCTGCACATCACGGCGGACTGGACCGAGCGCGACCGGCTCGACTTCGCGCGGCTCGTCCTGAAGTACGTGGACTCCATCGGCCAGCTCCGTGACCGGGCGACGCCGAACTAGCCACATAAACGGCAGGACGCCTACGGCACGGAGCGCCGGAGCCGTGAGCTGGGGTGGCGGTGGACGCCACGCCACATGTGCCACAGGGGACGCCCCGGGACGCCGGGCGGCAGTGCGCCTCGGACCGGTGCGTGCCGGGGACGCCCCGCCGTAACCGTCTGAACTTACAGGGCGACCCGCAGGCCGGGAGTGGCCAGCACGACCTGGCAGCCTGCGATCGCATGGGCCTCGTCCAGCAACGCGAGCGGGTCCTGCCAGGCGCGCAGGTGGGTGAGGATCAGCAGCCGCGCGCCGGACCGGGCGGCGAGCCGGGCCGCGTCGCCTGCCGTGAGGTGGCCGCGCAGCGGGCCGTCGGCGTCGAGGCCGGATGCCTCCGCGAGCAGCACCCGGCAGCCGGCGGCCAGCTCCTCGACCTCCGGGCACGGCTCGGTGTCGGCCGTGTAACACAACGCGTCGCCGATCCGGGTGGCCCAGCACTCGAGGTTCCCGTGCCGGACCCGGCCGAGGCGGACCGCGAACGGGCCGATCGTCCGGTCGCCGGCCGTCGCGACCGTGGTGTCGAACGTGTCCGGGTTCGTGGTCAGCACCTCGTGCATGTCCGACGGTCCGATCACCGTGACCGGCTTTCCGGCCCGGGCCCGGTGGTAGCCGAGCTGGGTCGTATCGCTCCAGTGGTCGGAGTGGGCGTGCGACAGGATGACGGTGTCGATGTCGAGCGGGTCGGCGTAGCGCTGCAGGGGGCCGGACGCGCCGGCGCCGAGGTCGAGGACGAGGCGGTGGCCGTCCTCTTCGACGAGATAGCTGGAGCAGGCCGAGTCCGGGCCGGTGGTCGAACCCGCGCATCCCACGACAGTGAGTCTCATCCGGGGAAAGCTACCCGCCCGCCCGAAAAAAGGGGGCCCCACCGGATGGTGGGGCCCCCTTTCACTGGGCGGCTACTCGTAGGAGATGGCCTTCAGCACGTCGGTCCGCGCGGCCCGGATCGCCGGGATCACGGCGGCGATGACGCCGATGACCGCTGCGAAGATCAGGTACCCGATCATCTGGCCCCACGGCAGCGCGAAGCTGCTGAAGCCCTGGTCCTTGAGCGCCCGGACGATGGCGGCGCCCAGCGCCACGCCGACGCCGATGCCCAGCAGCGCGCCGAACACCGAGATCACCACCGATTCGACGGTGACCATCCCCATCATCTGGGCCCTCCCCATGCCGACGGCGCGGAGCAGGCCGAGTTCCTTCGTGCGCTCGATCATCGACAGGGCCAGGGTGTTGATGACCCCGAGGACCGCGATGATGATCGCCAGCGACAGCAGGATCTGGATGATCACGATCAGGCTGTCCAGGCCCTTGGTCTGCTGCTCCACGAAGGAGCTGCGGTCGGTGACCGTGACCTCGGGGCTGTCGGCCAGGACCTTGTCCACCTCGGCCTTGACCGTGGCCACCTTGGCGCCGTCGTCGAGCTTGACGTACGCCTGCACCGGGTTGGGGATCCGGAAGTTGTCCACCGCACCGGTGGGCAGCAGGTACGTGAAGTTGCGCAGGAGGTCGTTGTCGGCGTAGATGCCGGCCACCTTGTAGCTGACCGGATCGCCCTTCACGCCCTGCAGCTTCACGGTGCTGCCGATGGACAGGTTGTCGTCCTTGGCGTGCTTGGCGCTGGTCAGCACCTCGCCGGGAGCCAGGGTGCCCACGGTGCCGGCCGTCGTCTTGATCTTCAGAACGTCGACGGCGGTCGGCAGGTCGCTGTACACGCCGGCGATCGCGTCCTTGTCGTTCGCGGTCACCTGGTCGAAGTACACCCCGGTGACGCCGTGCACGCCGGCGATCGACTTGATCTTCGGCAGGGCCGCCGTCTCGAACGTGGGCGGCGTCGGCCCGGTCTGCTCGCCCGAGACGATCAGCTCGGCGGACATCCCGGTGTCCAGGCTCTTGGTGATGGTGGCCTTCAGCGAGGTCAGCACCACGCTCACGCCGGTGATCAGCGCGATGCCGATCATGAGGGCGGCGGCCGTGATCGCGGTCCGACGCGGGTTGCGGGACGAGTTGCCCCGACCCAGCTTGCCCGGCATCGACCAGGAGAACGGCAGCGCCAGCAGCGAGACCACCGGCTTGCCGATCATCGGGGTGAGCAGCGCCACGCCGACGAACGACAGCAGCAGGCCGCCGCCGAGCGCGAGCCCGAACGCCCCGCCCTTGGCCGAACCCGACAGCGCCCACCACAGCCCGGCCACGCCCAGCGCGGTGACCACGCCGCCGAAGATGGTCAGCTTGGTCAGCGGCTTACTGACGTTGACCGCGTCGCGCATGGCGGCGATCGGCGGGATCCGGGAGGCCCGGACAGCCGGCACGACGGCCGCGACCAGGGTGACCAGGATGCCGACGGCGAAGGCGGCGATGACGGCGCTCGTCGGCACGGTCAGGGTGCTCAGCGAGATGCCGCCGAAGCCCGAGCCGATCGCGAGGATCAGCAGCGCGCCCACCCCGACACCGGCGGCGAGGCCGAGGATCGAGGCGATCAGGCCGATGACCAGCGCCTCGATGATCACCGAGTTGATCACCTGGCCGCCGCTCGCACCCAGGGCCCGCATCAGGGCCAGTTCCCGGGTCCGCTGCGCCACGATGATCGAGAACGTGTTCACGATCAGGAAGATGCCGACCAGCAGCGACACCGCCGCGAAGCCCAGCAGGATGTAGTTGAAGAAGCTCAGACCCTTCTGGACCTGGTCCGTCTGCTCCTTCGTGAGCTCCTTGCCGGTCTTCACCGCGTAGTTGTCGCCGAGGGCCGCGCGCAGGTCGTCGCGGACCTTCTCCGGCTTCACCCCGGAGGTGGCCTGCACCTCGATCGAGTTGAACACCCCGGTCTTGCCCAGCATGTTCTCCTGGGCGGCCTTCGTGGTGAACGCGACCGTCTGCTCGCCGAGCAGCGAGTCCCGGGCGCCGGTGTACCCGAACACCCCGACGATCTTGTACGCCTTCTTCGGTTGGAACGGCGTCAGCACCTGCACCGAGTCGCCGACCTTGTAGCCGGACGCGTCAGCCAGCAGCTTGTTGACGACGATCTCGTCGTCCACCTTCGGGCTGACGCCCTCGCGCATCTCCACGATGGCCGCGCCGTCGATCCAGTTCGTGCCGAACCGCACGCTGCCGGGGATCAGCTTGTTGTTCTTGCCGATCACCTTGGCGCCGTCGACGAAGACCTGGCCCTCGGCCTTCTTCACTCCCGACGTGGAGCGGACCTGGTCCACCACGGACGCCGGCACGGTGTCCACCGACTGCTGGCCGTTGTCGGCCGGCTTCGCCTTCGGGGCCACCTGCACGTCGATGGCGGAGAACGCCGAGGAGAACAGCCCGTCGAAGGACTTGCCCAGGGTGTCGGTCAGCACGAAGGAGCCGGAGACGAACATGACGCCGAGGACGACGGCGAGTGCTGACAGGACGAGTCGGAGTTTGCGGGACAGGAGGCTTTTCAGGGTTGCTTTGAGCATCAGACGTCACCGCTGTGGGCGTGGGGGTCCAGGCTCTTGAGTTTGTCGTGGACCTGGTCGACGGTGGGTTCGAGGAGTTCGTCGACGATCTGGCCGTCGGCGAGGAAGATGACCCGGTCGGCGTAGGAGGCGGCGGTGGGGTCGTGGGTGACCATGACGATGGTCTGGCCGAAGTCGCGCACGGAGTTGCGCAGGAAGTTGAGGACCTCAGCACCGGAGCGTGAGTCGAGGTTTCCGGTGGGTTCGTCGGCGAAGATCACATCGGGGCGGGAGACGAGGGCGCGGGCGCACGCCACGCGCTGCTGCTGACCGCCCGACAGTTCGGTGGGCTTGTGCTTGAGGCGGTCCTCGAGCCCGACGGTCTTGATGACCGTGTCGTACCAGGCCTGATCGGGTTTACGGCCGGCGATCGACAACGGCAGCAGAATGTTCTCCTCCGCCGTGAGGGTGGGCAGCAGGTTGAACTGCTGGAAGATGAAACCGATCTTGTCCCGGCGCAACTTCGTCAACCCGCTGTCCGACAGCTTGTTGACCTGGGTGTCACCCACGAACAGATCACCACGGGTCACCGTGTCCAAACCCGCCAGACAGTGCATCAACGTCGACTTACCCGACCCCGACGGACCCATGATCGCCGTGAACTGCCCCTGCGCCAGCTCCACGTTGATGCCCCGCAACGCGATCACCTGCGCCTCGCCCTGCCCGTACACCTTCCACACATCGGACGCACGCGCCGCGACCGACTTTACCGCTGAAGTCACTGCTGTCCCCTTTTATCCCCGTGGCGGAGGTATCTAAGAGTGACAGTAGGCGGCCGATCAGCCGGGCGAGTCGTGCTCCGGAATGTTTCGGGCTCCCCCCAGGGGACGAGACGATCTACGCGTTGGGGCGGATGAGACCCGACTCGTACGCGAGGACCACGGCCTGCACCCGGTCCCGGAGATTGAGCTTGGTCAGCACGTGGCCGACGTGGGTCTTCACCGTCGTCTCCGACACGGACAACTCCTTCGCGATCTCCGCGTTCGACAGCCCCCGGGCCATCAGCCCCAGCACCTCCCGCTCACGCTCCGTGAGGGCGCTCAGAGCCTTCGTCGGGTTCATGTTCGGGTCGGGCAGGTGTTCCACGACCTGGTCGAGGAGCCGGCGCAACAGGCGCGGGGCCACCACGGCCTCGCCGGCCGCCACCGTGCGGATCGCCGACACCAGGTCTTCGGCCGGCACGTCCTTGGCCAGGAAACCGCTGGCCCCGGCGCGCAGCGCGCTCACCACGTACTCGTCCAGGTCGAACGTCGTCAGGATCAGCACCCGGACCGGCAGCCGGGCGTCCACGATCGCCTTCGTCGCCGCCACCCCGTCCATCCGGGGCATCCGGATGTCCATCAGCACCACGTCCGGCAGCAGCCGGCGGGCCAGGTCCACCGCCTCCGCGCCGTCGCCGGCCTCGCCGACGATGTCCAGATCACTCTCCGCACCCAGCACCATGCGGAACCCCGTGCGCAGCAGGGGCTGGTCGTCGACGAGCAGGACTCGGACCGGGAGCTGACCGCTATTCACGTTCAGTGACGCTACCTGGTCGGTCCATGGGGATGCTGGCCGCTATCCGGAATCCGCCACCCGGACGGGGGCCGAGCCGCAGCTGTCCGCCGTACAGCGCGACCCGCTCGCGGACCCCGACCAGGCCGTGCCCGGCCACGTTCGGCCGCACCGACGGCCCGCGCCCGTCGTCGGTCGCCTCGACCTCCACGGCCTCGTCCCCGAACGTCAACCGCACCTCGGCCGTGGCCGGCCCGGCGTGCTTGAGCGTGTTCGTCAGCGCCTCCTGCACGATCCGGTAGATCGTCAACGCGACCCCGGGATCCAGGTCGTACGGCTCGCCGAGCACCTCCAGCCGCACCGGCAGCCCCGCCTCGCGCAACTGCTCGATCAGCGACTCCACCCCGGCCAGACTCGGCTGCGGGGCCAGGTCGGCCCCGTCGTCGTCGGTGCGCATGATGTTCAGCAGCCGGCGCAGCTCCCGCAGGGTCGTGCGCCCGGTCTCCTCGATCGTGCTCAGCGCCGCGTCGGCCGCCGCCGGGTTCGTCGCCATCGACCGGCGGGCCCCGGTGGCCAGGATGCCCATCACGCTCACGTGGTGGGCCACCACGTCGTGCAGCTCCCGGGCGATCCGACGCCGCTCGTCGGCCACGGCCTGGTCCGCGAGGGCCTGGCGGGTGGTCTCCGCGATCCTGGTCCGCTCCCGCAGGTCGGACTCCACGAGCCGGCGGGTCTTGTTCAGCCGGCCGATCAGCAGCGTGAACGTCAACACGGCCGAGTTGGAGAAGAACAACAGCTCGGGGGAGCTGAACCAGGCCTGCTGCTCGACGACCCCGTAGTGGTGCAGCACCACGTAGAACACCATGATGCCGGCCCAGACCGGGACGGCGACCAGGAGCGCGCGGCGCAGGGACCAGTAGGCCGCCATCGTGTACGTGAGCACCATCAGCGAGTACGACTCCGCGCCCGACATCAGGTGCAGCTGCGACACCAGGCACATCGCCACGGTCGCCACCAGTCCCGGCACCAGCCACCGGCGGCGCACGGCGATCGGCACCACCGCGACGGCCGACCAGATAACCGTCAGCCACACCGGATTGTCCGTCCGGAACTCCGGCGGGGACACCAGCCCACCCAGCACCGCGAACAGGCCGAGCGACGCGGCCAGCGCCGAGTCCGCCGCCAGCGGGTGGGCACGCAGCCACTTGCCGATCACGGCGTGGGCCCGGGCTGCTCGGGCCAGGGCGGCGGGGTGCCGCCGAACTCCGGGCAGTGGGCCTGGTGCCGGCACCAGCCGCACAGCTTGCTCGGCTGGGGCCGGAAGTCCCGGTTCTCCGTGGCGGTGGTGATGGCCCGCCACAGGGCCTCCAGGTTGCGCTCGAACCGCTCCAGCTCCTCGGCCCCGTCCGGGGTGTAGTCGCACACCGCCCGGTCGCGCAGATACAGCAGCCGCAGCGCCCGGGGCACGACGCCCCGGGTGCGCAGCAGCATCAGCGCGTAGAACTTGAGCTGGAACAGGGCCTTGGCCTCGAACGCCTCCCGGGGCGCGCTGCCGGTCTTGTAGTCGACGACCCGCAGATCACCGGCGGGGGAGGCGTCGAGGCGGTCGATGAAGCCGCGCAGCAGCAGCCCGGAGGGCAGCTCGGCCTCGATCATGCTCTCCCGCTCGGCCGGCTCCAGCCGGGTCGGGTCCTCCAGGGTGAAGTAGCCCCCGAGCAGCTCCTCCGCCGACGCCAGCCACTCCGCCGGTGCCTCGCCGCCGTCGAACAGGGCCGCCAGGTCCGGGGCCTCCCCGCTCATCCGGGACCACTCCGGGGCGACCATCTCCGCCGCCCGCTCCGGCGTGCGCTCAGCCGGAGGCAGATCGAAGAGGTGCTCCAGCACCGAGTGCACCAGGGTGCCCCTGGCCATCTCCGGCGTGGGCAGCTCGGGCAGCCGGTCGATGGCCCGCAGCCGGTAGAGCAGCGGACACGTCTTGAAGTCGGCGGCCCGCGACGGCGACAGGGCGACCCGTCGTGGCTCCGCGTGCTCGGTCGTCGTCATGCCGTCAAGAGTATGGGACACCCCCGACACGTAGCATCGGAGCGGTGAGTCGACAACGACGGACGGCAGCGCTCCGGGTGGGCTCCGTCCTGGGCGTCCCGGTGTACGTGCACGCCTCCTGGCTGGTGTTCGCCGCCGTGGTCACCGTGGCGTACGGCTCCGTGGTCCGGGGCCATCTGCCGCGGCTCACCGGCCCGGCGCCGTACCTGATCGCGCTGGTCTTCGTCCTGGCCCTGCTCCTGTCCGTGTTCCTGCACGAGCTGGGGCACGCCGTGGTGAGCCTGCGGTCGGGGATCGGGGTGCGCGGGATCACCCTGGAACTGCTCGGCGGGTACACGGAGATGGACACCGAGGCGCCCCGCCCGCGCGCCGAACTCCTCGTCTCCCTCGCCGGCCCGGCCGTGTCCCTGGCGCTCGGCGGCCTGGGCGTGGCCCTGTTCGCGCTGACCGACCCCGGCACCATCGGCCGGGAACTGGCCTTCCAGCTGGCCCTGAGCAACCTGCTGATCGCCGTCCTCAACCTGCTGCCCGGCCTGCCGCTGGACGGCGGGCGGGCGCTGCGCGCCGTGGTCTGGTCGGCGACCGGCGACCGGCACACCGGCAGCGTGGTCGCCGGCTGGGCCGGACGGGTGGTCGCGGTGCTGCTCGGGGCCCTGGCGGTGGCCGGGGCGGTGACCGGCCGGCTGACCACGGTCGGGATCGTGTTCACGGTGCTGGTCGTGTCCGTCCTGTGGTCCGGGGCGTCCGCGGCGATCCGGCTGGGCGCGATCCTGCGCCGGGTGCCGGAGATCCGGCTGGCGGAGCTGGTCCGGCCGTTGATCACGGTCGCCACCGGCACGCCGATCGCCGAGGCACTGCGCCGGGCGGGGGAGGCCGAGGCCGGCGGCATCATGATCCTCGACGGGCGGGAGCGGCCGGTGGCCCTGGTCCGGTGGCCGGCGGCGCACGCCGTCCCCGCGCACCGCAGCCCCTGGATGGCCGTCGACCTCGCCGCCCGCGACATCGCCACCGTGCGACACCTGTCGATCGATCTGGACGGCGAGTCCGTGGCCGACGCCGTGCGGAGCAACCCGGCCGGTGAGTACCTGGTGACCGCCGGGCAGGATGTCGTGGGGGTCCTGCGAACCGAGGACCTCGCCTTCCTGCTCGAACCGAGGAGACAACGCAAGTGATGCAGCCGCGTGGACCGTTCCGCCCCGGCGACCGGGTGCAGCTCACCGACCCCAAGGGTCGGATGCACACGATCGTGCTGGAACCCGGCAAGGAGTTCCACACCCACCGCGGAGCGCTCAGCCACGACGAGATCCTGGGCAGCCCCGAGGGCTCGGTGTTCACGTCGGTCAGCGGCACCGCCTACCTGGCCCTGCGCCCCCTGCTCGCCGACTACGTGCTGAGCATGCCCCGTGGCGCCCAGGTGATCTACCCGAAGGACGCCGCCCAGATCGTCGCCCTCGGCGACATCTTCCCCGGCGCGCGCGTCCTGGAGGCAGGCGCCGGCTCCGGCGCCCTGAGCTGCTCCCTGCTCCGGGCGATCGGCCCCTCCGGCCGGCTGATCTCCTACGAGATGCGCGAGGACTTCCTGGCGATCGCCCAGCGCAACGTCGAGAACTTCCTCGGCGGCCCCCAGCCCACCTGGGATCTGCGGCTCGGCGACGTGGCCGGCTTCGACGGCAACGACATCGACCGGGTCATCCTCGACATGCTCACGCCGTGGGAGATGCTCGACATGGTCGAGAAGGCGATCATCCCCGGCGGCGTCCTGATTGGGTACGTTGCGACAACGACACAGTTGTCCGAATTGTGTGAGGCGCTCCGGGAGCGCGGCGGCTGGACCGAGCCGCACGCCTGGGAGAGCATGATCCGCGACTGGCACCTGGAGGGCCTGGCCGTGCGCCCGGAACACCGGATGATCGCGCACACCGCCTTCCTGGTCACGGCCCGCAAGCTGGCCCCGGGCGTCACCGCGCCGGTCCGGCGACGCAAGCCGAGCAAGGGCATCGAGGCGTACCAGGCCCGCAAGGCCGCGCAAAAGGGGACTGAAACCGTTGAGTGACGACCTGGCGATCTTCCCGGACTGGTCCCCGTACCAGGAGCTGGACGTCGCGGCCCGCGCCTATCTGCGCGACCCCGACGTGGCCCTCGCCGCCGTCGAGCCGCTCCTGGTCGGCGCGACCGTGCTCGGGTTCACCCTGGAGCGGTTCGTCAACGAGTTCAACGCCGTCTGGCAGGAGGCCGCCATCTGCGACGGCCACCGGCTGCTGCTCTGGCACGGCGAGGACCTGCCGGAGGAGGAGGGCCCGCCCGGCTCGATGACCTCGGCCGTCCGGGTCATCCCGCTGTCGGCGGTCACGGAGGTCGGCTACCGTCGCCGGCTCTTCCGCGAGCCCAGTGGCGCGATCCGCAGGGAGGGCGTCGACGTGTACGTGCTGCTCAGCTCCCTCGACGAGGCCGGCGCCATCGCCGAGGCCGGCGAGCCCACCCCGATCCGGCACGACTCGCTGCGGTTCGGCAAGACCGTCACGGACGGCGGGGCCGGGCAGATGGACCGCCTGGAACAGTTCGCCCACCTGTTGGGACAGCTCACCGGGCGCGGGGCGTTCTAACCGGGCGTGGGGCGTTCTAGCCGGGCGCGGCACGCGCCATCGGGGCGTTCTAGCTGGGAAAACAGGACCGGCGCGGAGGTGGTCCTCCGCGCCGGATCGTCCGCAATCGCGGTCTAGCCCTCCGCCCCAGGGCCGGCCACCACGACGTCGTCATCGACGCGGTGGACATATATACAGTCCCCCGGGCACTCCTTGGCGGCGTCGATGACGTCCAGCTTCAGGTGATCCGGGACCCCCACTCGCACTCCGGGGTCGAGCTGCAACTCTCCGCTGTCATTTTTCACGTACGCGAGGCCGTCGACATCGAATTCGAAGACTTGCGGCGCGTACTGCACGCACAGGCCGTCACCGGTGCACAGATCCTGATCGACCCAGACCCGCAGCTCTGACATCGTGCTTCCTCCCCCTCGGCCAACTTCTGGCCATACGGCCCCACCCTACTTCGCCGTAACGGGTCGGGAATCGCCGGATCAGGGGGATCGATTTTGGTCCCACAACCGTTAGTGTGGAGAACACGACGTCAAGCCCGGGGAGGTGGGACGTGGCACGAAACGAAGATGCTGACGCGCGCGCCGAGCGGTGGGAGCAGGAGGCGCAGGACCTCTCCACGCAGGTCGAGTTCCTCCAGGAGGAGCTCGCGCTACTTCGGCGCAAGCTGACGGATGGTCCACGGCACCTGAGGCTCCTGGAAGAGCGGCTCGCCGCCACCCAGGCCCAGTTGCAGCGGTCATCGGAGCAGAACGAGCGACTGGTCGCAACGCTCAAGGACGCGCGCGAACAGATCATCACGCTCAAAGAGGAAATCGACCGACTGGCCCAGCCGCCCAGTGGATACGGCGTATTCCTGGGTCGCTACGACGATGACACGGTGGACGTCTTCACCGGCGGCCGCAAACTGCGGGTCGTGGTGTCACCGTCCATTGAGCTCGACAAGTTGCGCCGCGGGCAGGAAGTGCTGCTCAACGACGCGCTCAACGTCGTCGAGGCGCTCGGGTTCGAGCGCGCCGGCGAGGTCGTCTCGCTCAAGGAGATCCTTGAGGGCGGCGACCGGGCACTCGTGATGTCCCACGCGGACGAGGAACGGGTCGTCCACCTCGCGGAGACGCTGATCGGCACGCACCTGCGCCCCGGCGACTCCCTGCTGGTGGAGCCGCGCGCCGCGTACGCGTACGAGCGGGTCCCCAAGAGCGAGGTCGAGGAGCTCGTCCTCGAAGAGGTCCCCGACATCGACTACAGCGACATCGGAGGCCTCGACCGTCAGATCGAGCAGATCCGCGACGCCGTGGAGCTGCCGTTCCTGCACGCCGAGCTGTTCCGGGAGCACCAGCTGCGCCCGCCGAAGGGTGTCCTGCTCTACGGGCCGCCCGGCTGCGGCAAGACCCTGATCGCCAAGGCGGTGGCCAACTCGCTGGCCAAGAAGATCGCCGAGCTGCGGGGCGAGGAGAAGCACACCAGCTTCTTCCTCAACATCAAGGGTCCCGAGCTGCTGAACAAGTACGTCGGCGAGACCGAGCGGCACATCCGGCTCATCTTCCAGCGCGCCCGGGAGAAGGCCAGCGAGGGCACGCCGGTCATCGTGTTCTTCGACGAGATGGACTCCATCTTCCGCACCCGCGGATCCGGGGTCTCCTCCGACGTGGAGAACACGATCGTCCCCCAGCTGTTGAGCGAGATCGACGGCGTGGAGGGCCTGGAGAACGTGATCGTGATCGGTGCCTCCAACCGCGAGGACATGATCGACCCGGCCATCCTGCGCCCCGGCCGGCTCGACGTGAAGATCAAGATCGAGCGCCCGGACGCCGAGTCGGCCAAGGACATCTTCTCGAAGTACATCCTGGACACCCTGCCGCTGCACGACGACGACCTCGCCGAGCACGGCGCGTCCCGTGACGCCACGGTCGCGGGCATGATCCAGGCCGTCGTCGAGCGGATGTACACGGAGACGGAGGAGAACCGCTTCCTCGAGGTCACCTACGCCAACGGTGACAAGGAGGTCCTGTACTTCAAGGACTTCAACTCCGGCGCCATGATCCAGAACATCGTGGACCGCGGCAAGAAGATGGCCATCAAGAACTTCCTGTCCTCCGGCAAGAAGGGGCTGCGCCTGCAGCACCTGCTCGACGCCTGCGTCGACGAGTTCCGCGAGAACGAGGACCTGCCCAACACCACCAACCCCGACGACTGGGCCCGGATCTCCGGCAAGAAGGGCGAGCGGATCGTCTACATCCGCACGCTCGTCTCCGGAGGCAAGGGCGCCGACGCCGGCCGCTCGATCGAGACGGCCAGCAACACCGGTCAGTACCTGTAGCACTTCCGCGACGGCCCGGTCACCCACGTGACCGGGCCGTCGGCACACCCAAGATCAACCCCCCAAAAACATCATTTGATTACGCTGCGTCACTGACCCTGCATCGCGGCACATCCGTGGCGGGGCCGCCGGCGGCGTCCTCGTGATCTTCAGGCACCCCCGGTAGCCGCCACCGTGCACGAAGCCGCGACGGCCGTGCGATCGCCACGGGCGGCGGGGCTGGCGGGACGTCGGGCATGATGACCGCCATGGCAGCCATCGACCCCGTCGAGATCGTCGCCGGGAACCTCCAGCTCCGGCCCCCGCACGCCCCCGAAGGCCCCGCCGCCTGGCGGATGCTCCAGGACCCCGCCGTCGACCCCGCCCCCGGCGTCACCGACGAGGCCACCGCCACCGCCTGGTGCCAGCGCCTCGGCGACTGGTCCGCCGGAGACCAGATCACCCTCTCGATCCTGGAGATCACCGAGGGCAACCTGCTCGGCATGGTGCACCTGTTCCGCATCGACCAGACCTGGGGCACCGCCAAACTCGGCTACCGGATCGCCCCCTGGGCCCGCGACCAGCATATCGAGACCGACGCCATCGGCGCCGTCACCCGCTGGGCCTTCGGTGCCCTCGGCCTGGAACGCATCGAGTTCCTGCACCTCGCCGACCGGCCCGACGCATGCCGGGTCGCCACCGCCGCCGGTTACGCCCTCGAAGGCACCCGCCGGGGCGGTCACCGCACCGCCGACGGCACCCGCCACGACGACCACCTGCACGCCCGACTCGCCACGGACTGACCCCACCCGACCGCCAGCGGGCCCACAGGGCCGCCAGGCGCTCCCAGCCGGCCGCCAGCTGGCCACGGGGCAGCCGGCCCGCCTCCACACCCGGCAGGTCCACCCGGCTCGGGGTCTCGGGGTCAGGGGAAACCCCGAGGGACGTGCGACCCAGGTAGTACACCCCGGGACGACAGGAGCCGACCTGGGGCCGATGTCGGCCGCCGCGGGCCGGGACACCCTGGAGGTACCGAAGAAAAGGGGTGTGTGATGACCGACCTGCGACAGCTGTTCCGGGCGATGGGCACAGCACTGGCCGGCGTGGTGGCCGCCGACACCACGGCCGCGCCGCCCGCCGACCCGCTGCTCGTGCACCGGATGCTCACCGACCTCGGCCTCGGCGGCGACGGCGACACCGCCCTGCGCGCCTTCCAGGCCAGCGCCGGGCTCACCGTCGACGGCTTCGCCGGCCCCGACACCACCCACGCCCTGGTCACAGCCCTTCGCGACCGCCGACACTGGGACCTCGCCGCCTGACCCCGGCCGCCGCGTCACCGGCCCGCCACCGCCCGACGCGGGCTAGTCTTGCTGGACAGCGGCGCTCGGCCACGGGATCGCCGACCCGGAAGGAAACGAGTTCTGTGCCGCAGCGGCAGGGTAAGGCCACAAAAGCCCTACGCTGTGAAGCTTGTCCGCCACTACGAGCTTATGGAATCTCCTAAATCCCCGTAGGCTTCAGCGTAGAGTCGGCCGATTGAGGGGCGAGGTGTGCGGATGAGTGTGCGTCGCGTGATGGGTACCGAAGTGGAGTACGGCATCTCGGTGCCGGGACAACCCGGGGCCAACCCCATGGTGACCTCCTCCCAGATCGTCAACGCCTACGGAGCCCGACCCGAGCTGACCCGCGGTGGCCGCGCCCGCTGGGACTACGAGGAGGAGTCGCCCCTGCGCGACGCCCGGGGCTTCAGCTACTCCGGCGCCCTCTACGACCCGGCGGAAGCCCTCGCCGACGAGGACCTCGGCCTTGCCAACGTCATCCTCACCAACGGCGCCCGGCTCTACGTCGACCACGCCCACCCGGAGTACTCCACGCCCGAGGTCACCGGCCCGCGCGCCATCGTCCTGTGGGACAAGGCCGGCGAACGGGTCATGGCCGAGGCGGCCCGCCGCGCCGCCACCATCCCCGGCGCGCCCCCGATCAACCTGTACAAGAACAACACCGACAACAAGGGCGCCAGCTACGGCTCCCACGAGAACTACCTGATGAAGCGGTCCACCCCGTTCGCCGACATCGTGGCGTACCTGACGCCGTTCTTCGTCACCCGGCAGATCTACTGCGGCGCGGGGCGGGTCGGCATCGGCCAGGACGGCTCCGGCACCGGCTTCCAGATCACCCAGCGCGCCGACTTCTTCGAGGTCGAGGTCGGGCTGGAGACCACGCTGAAGCGGCCCATCATCAACACCCGGGACGAGCCGCACGCGGACGCGGACAAGTACCGGCGGCTGCACGTCATCATCGGCGACGCCAACCTCGCCGAGATCGCGACGTTCCTCAAGGTCGGCGTCACGTCCCTGGTCCTGGCCATGATCGAGGACAAGGCGCTCGCCGGCGACCTCGCGATCGCCGACCCGGTGGGCGAGCTGAAGGCGATCAGCCACGACCCGACCCTGACCCACCGGGTACGGCTCCGCGACGGCCGCCGCCTGACAGCCCTCGACATCCAGTGGGCGTACTACGAGCGGGTCCGCAACTATGTGGACGCCAAGGGCTCCGACGAGGAGACCGACGACGTGCTCGACCGCTGGGAGGACATCCTCACCCGACTGGGCTCGGACCTGATGGGCTGCGCGGACACCCTGGACTGGGTGGCCAAACTGCGCCTGCTCGAGGGGTACCGGGAGCGGGAGAGCCTCACCTGGGCGTCCCCCAAGCTCCAGCTCGTCGACCTGCAGTACTCCGACGTGCGGCTCGAGAAGGGCCTCTACCACCGGCTGGTGGCCCGGGGCTCGATGAAGCGGCTGTTCACCGATGAGGAGGTGGCCCGCGCGGTCACCGAGCCCCCGGAGGACACCCGGGCGTACTTCCGGGGCCGCTGCCTCGCGCAGTACTACTCCGAGGTCGTCGCCGCCAGTTGGGACTCCGTCATCTTCGACGTGGGCCGCGAGGCGCTGGTCCGGGTGCCGATGCTGGAGCCCGAACGGGGCACCAAGAAGCATGTCGGGGCGCTGTTCGACCGCTGTGCGAGCGCCAAGGACCTCCTTGAGGCGCTGACCGGTAAGGGACCGGCGTAACAGTTCAAGTCTGAACGTGCCGGGGGACTGTTTTGTCACACCGGCGCGTTAGGGTGAGTGACGCTTCTCAGGAGGGAGATCACGATGGCTACACGTGATACGGGTGGGCAGTCGCAGTCCGGGAAGAACCGCAAGGACGACGAGGTCGACACCCCGCCGCCAGCGACGAATCCGGAGGCCGCCGAGCGCCGGGAGAAGATGGGCGAGGACGTCGACGACCTCCTGGACGAGATCGACTCCGTCCTGGAAGAAAACGCAGAAGAGTTCATTAGGGGGTACGTGCAGAAAGGGGGGGAATAGGCGTATATGTCCGATTTTTCTTCGGACCAGGACGGTCGGCGCCAGTGCCGCGACTGTTCCGCGTGGAAACCCCTGGAAGACTTCTGCGCGAGCAGCAAGCGCCCTTCGGGCAAGGGCAGCTACTGCAAGCCCTGTTTCAACGAGCGCGCGACGGCGAGTCGGCTGAAGCGCGCTGAGGCGGAAGGCCGGGTCGTTCAGCAACGGGAGAAACTTCCCGATGGCTACCGGCGGTGCCCTGATTGCAAGGAGATCAGGTCGCTGGAGGCATTTCCGCTCAACCGGTCAAAGTCCTCGGGACGCGATCGCTATTGCCGGCCGTGTCACAACGAGCGCACCCGCAAGAACATCGAGAAGAACCATGGCAGCACTCGGGAGCGCCACCTCAAGCGGCGCTACGGCATGTCCCAGCAGGACTTCGACGCCCTGCTCGCCGAGCAGGGTGGACAGTGTGCGATCTGTGGTGCGCCGGCCCCCGAGCACGTTGACCACGATCATGTATTCGGTAACGTACGTGGCATCCTTTGCTTCAACTGCAATGGCGGGCTCGGCCAGTTCAAAGACAACGTCGGCAGCCTCCGCAAGGCGATCGAGTATCTGAAGGAGACCACGTGGCATCGGGATTTGATTCACCCGGGCGTCTTCCAGCTTTCTTCACCACTCCGGGGTCCTCGTCGTTCACCGAGTTCCTGAGCGCCGCCGCTCCGGAGATGCTTCCCGGCGGTCGGGCCCTGCCGCCCGGTAGCGCCGCAGAGATGGCCCCGCACGCGACGACGATCGTGGCGATCGCCGCCGCCGGTGGGGTCGTGCTCGCCGGTGACCGGCGCGCGACCATGGGCAACCTGATCGCCAGCCGCGACATCGAGAAGGTCTACCCGGCGGACGCGTACTCGCTGATCGGCATCGCCGGTACCGCGGGCGTGGGCCTGGAAATGATCAAGCTGTTCCAGGTCGAGCTGGAGCACTACGAGAAGATCGAGGGCACGCCGCTCACCCTGGACGGCAAGGCCAACCGGCTCGCGACGATGATCCGGGGCAACCTGGGCGCGGCGATGCAGGGGCTCGTGGTCGTGCCGCTGTTCGCCGGCTTCGACCTCGACGCGGTGGACCCGGCGAAGGCCGGCCGGATCTTCAGCTACGACGTGGCCGGCGGCATCTACGCCGAGAAGGACTACCACGCGATCGGTTCGGGTTCGCTGTTCGCGAAGTCCTCGCTGAAGAAGCGCTACACGCCGGGCGTGAGCATCGCCGACGCCCAGGCGATGGCCATCGAGGCGCTGTACGACGCCGCCGACGACGACACGGCGACCGGTGGGCCGGATCTCTCCCGCCGGATCTTCCCGATCGTCATGACCGCCACCGCCGAGGGCACCCACCGCCTGGGCGACGCCGAGACCGCCGCGCTGGCCGAGGCGATCGTCGCCCAGCGTTCCGTCTGACCCCTGACTCACTGAGAGGAGCCCAGCCGTGGCTATGCAGTTCTATGCCTCACCCGAGCAGATCATGCGGGACCGCTCGGAGTACGCCCGCAAGGGCATCTCCCGGGGGCGCAGCGTCGTCGTCCTGACGTACGAGGGCGGGGTGCTGTTCGTCGCGGAGAACCCGTCGACGGCCCTGCACAAGATCAGCGAGATCTACGACCGGATCGGCTTCGCCGCCGTGGGCCGGTACAACGAGTTCGAGAACCTGCGCGCGGCCGGGGTGCGGATGGCCGACCTGCGGGGCTACTCCTACGACCGGCGGGACGTGAACGCCCGGGGCCTGGCCAACGGGTACGCGCAGACGCTGGGCGCCATCTTCACCGACTCCTCGAAGCCGTACGAGGTGGAGGTGTGCGTCGCCCAGGTGGGGGCGACGCCGCAGACGGACGAGCTGTACCGGCTGACGTACGACGGCTCGGTCGGTGACGAGGCCGGTTTCATCGCGATGGGCGGCTCCACGGAGGCCATCTCGAACAAGCTGCGGCAGAGCCACAGCCCGGAGGCGTCCCTCGCCGACGCGCTGAAGCTGGCGGTGGCGGCGCTGGGCAGCGTGGGCGGCGAGGGTGGCAAGCCGCGCGTGCTGGAGGGCGCACAGTTGGAGGTGGCGGTGCTGGACCGCCGCCGGCCGGGGCGCAAGTTCCGCCGGATCACGGGCGCGGCGCTGGCGCACCTGCTGGACGGCACGGTCGGTCCGAGCGAGGCGGAGACCGCCCCCGAGAAGCAGCCGACTCCCACGGACACGGCGATGACGGCTGGTCCGGCGACGTCGATCGACCCGCCGGCCTCGGTGGAGACGGAGACGCCGGCGCCGAAGAAGCGGGCCAAGCCGGCGGAGCCGAAGGACAGCTAGGGCGTTGGACGCGCGTGGGCCGTGGTGTCCGTGCGCTTCCTGCGCTGTGGGCCCGTCATCCCCTCGGGGGTGGCGGGCCTTTGTCCTGTCTGGAGTGCCGGTGGGAGTCTCCGGCCGGGTGGGCGCTGGCCCGGGGCTTCGGGGGCCTCGGGTCTGGCGGCTTGGTGGATGTGGCGGGCCGGGGGCCTGTGGGTCGGGTCACGGGTGACAGCGCGCCGGCAACAAGTTAGCCTGCCCTAAGTTAGGGGAGACTAACTCAAGAGGCTGGTGGAGCGTGCGGATCTTCGAGGACCGGAGCGGGCTGGTCGACGGCGCGGCCGTCGCGCGGCACCGACGGGCGGTCGCGGCCCTGTTCGACGGGTACGACGACCGGCTGTTCGTCGTCGTCGACCCCGGGCGGGCCTTGGTCGGGGAGCACGCGACACGGCTCGCGGGTCTCGCCAAGGGGCTGGAGAAGGACCTGCTCATCGCCCTGCGGATCGGGGTCGAGGGGCGGCCGGCCGCCGGGGAGGTGGCGTGGGGGCTGCCGGTGGCCGTGGAGTACGCGCCCCGGGTCCGGGTACCCCGGAGCCGGGGGTTGGACAGGTGGCTGAATCCGGAGGGCGCGCGGACCGGGGCGCGTGCGGCGGCCCTCGACCGGCGCCTCAGTGTGTCGGGGCTGCGGGCCCAGATCCGGCGCCGCCCCGCCGCCGAGGAGGTCCGCGGGGCGACGGTGCACCTCGCGCACGCGGCCTGGGTGACTGTGGACGGGCGGTCCGGCGTGCTGCCGCCGTTCCCGATGCCGGTGGGGGTGCGGCCGGCGCCGGGTCGCGACGGTTCGGTGGGGCAGGGCTGTCATCCGGTACTCCCCTCCAGTGCACCTCGGCGGGTCACGGCCGCGTTGGCGGCGCTCGCCTCGGCGGGTCGACCGGCCCGGCTGGTCGTGGACGCCACGGCGGCGGACCGTCGGGTCGTGGACGAGTGGGCGTGGCGGATCGCCGAGGGGGAGCGCGGGGTGGCGGGGCTGATGCTGGACGCGGACGGGTCCGGGGTGGACCGTGCGGAGGGGGTGCTGCGGGTACTCGCGGCGGCGGTAAGGGAGCGCCGCCATGGCTGACCGGCCGCGATCCGGGAACGGGGCGGGGTCCGCCGTGGCCGACCGGTGCCGGTCGCGGGATGCCGCCGGTCTTGCCCTGGTGGACCCGCTTCCGTCAGGGGACGCTGCCGGGTCCGGTCCGGTTGAGGGGGATGGCGCGGGGGCGGTGCTGGTGGATCGGCGTGTCGGGGTCGACAGTCCGGTCGGGGGGACGTTGGCCGGCGTGTTGGACGGATTTGACGCCCAGGTAACGAGAAATCGGCAGAAAATAGCCGTGCGTCACGGCGACCACGTCCTGACGTACGCCGAGCTCGACGCCGCAGCCAGGTCCCAGGCGCGCAATTACGGGTTCGGATCCGGGACTGTGGTCGCCGTGGCGCGCCCCTGTGGGGTGCGGGACCTGGCGATCGTGCTGGCCGTGGCCCGGGCGGGCGGCGAGGTGCTCGGGCCGGTGTCGCCGGAGGGTTCGGGGTGGGGGTTCGACCCGGGGGTGGCGGACGTGTTGCGGCGGCTGGCGGGCGGACAGTGAGGGGCTATTCGCGGAGGGATGCCAGGAGGCGGATGCCGGCGGTGAGTTCGGCCGGGCTGGTGGCCGCGTAGCCGATGACCAGGCCCGGTGGGCCGGCCGCTGCGAGGCGCAGGCTGCTCAGTGGGGTCGGGGCCAGTCCGTGTTCCACGGCCCGCGCGCACAGTGCCACGTCGTCCACACCTTCCGGCAGGGTCACGACGGCGTGCAGGCCTGCGGCGATGCCCTCGACCTGGGCGTCGGGGAGGTGGCGGGTCACGGCGGCGAGCAGGGCGTCGCGTCGGGTCCGGTACGCGCGGCGGGCCCGGCGCAGGTGCCGGTCGTAGCCGCCGCCGGTGAGGAGTTCGGCGAGGGCGAGCTGTTCGAGGGTGGGGCCGCCCCGGTCGGCGGCGGTCTTCGCCCGGGTGACGGCCGCGCACAGGGCCGGGGGGACCAGGAGCCAGCCGAGGCGGACGGCGGGGGCCAGGGCCTTGCTGACGGAGCCGACGAGGGCCGTGACGTCGGGGGCGACGCCCTGGACGCAGCCGACGGGGTCGCGGTCGTAGCGGAACTCGGCGTCGTAGTCGTCCTCGATGATCAGGGCGCCGGTGTCGCGGGCCCAGGCGACGAGGGCGGCGCGGCGGGCGGGGGACAGCACGACGCCGGTGGGGTACTGGTGCGCCGGCGTGACCAGCACCGCCGCCAACCCGGCGGGCGGGACCGTGATGCCGGAGCAGTCGACCGGGATCGGCACGGGTTCCAGGCCGTTGGCGAGGAGGTGCTCGCGGATGCCGGCGCTGCCCGGGTCCTCGACGCCGATCCGGAGGTGGGGGAGCACGGGTCCGGCGACGGCGCTCCCGGCGGGCTCCGCGACCCTGCTTCCGTTGGGCACCGAGGCCTCGGCCAGTGCGGTGGCCAGCAGGGTCAGGGCCTGGGCGGTGGCCGTGGTGATCAGCAGGTGCGCGGGGTCGGCCCGGGCGGCGCGGACCCGGCCGAGGTGCTCGGCGAGGGCGGCGCGGAGCCGGGGGGAGCCGGCCGGGTCCGGATAGTCGAGGTCGCGGTCGGCGACGGTGGCCAGGGCCCGTTCGTAGGCGCGTCGCCAGCCGGCGCGGGGGAACAGGGCCAGGTCGGGGACGCCGGGGCGCAGGGGCACGGGCAGGGGCGGTTCGTGGTGGACAGGGAAGGGGGCCGGGGTGGGGGTGGGCGCGAGGGCGACCACGGTGCCCGCGCCGCGGCGGGCCGACAACCAGCCCTCGGCGGTGAGCTGTTCGTAGGCGGTGACGACGAGGCCGCGGGAGACCCGGAGGTCGGCGGCCAGGTCGCGGGTGGAGGGCAGCCGGGTGCCGGGGGCCAGGGTGCCGTCGCGGACGGCGGCGCGCAGGGCGTCGACGAGTTGGTCGCCGCGTGCCGGTCCGGTGAGGGAGAGCCCGAGCATTGGTCCTGTCTTTCGCTGATCGATTGGCCCTGTGGGGTGGTCCAAGTCGGGACTAGCGTACCCGGCATGAAGGTTCTCGGTGCCGCGTTGTGCACGTCCGCGATGGTCATTCTCGGCAGTTCCGTCCCGATCAGCCGGGCGTTGCTGTCCTATCCGACGCTGGCCGGACAGGTGCTGCGCTACACCCTGGCGGTCGTGATCCTGCTGGCCATCGCGCGCCGGCTGCCACGGATCGGGTTGCGCTCCGCGGGGCGGCTGGTCGTGCTGGCGGCGGTGGGGCTGGTCGGGTTCAACGTCTGCCTGCTCTCGGCCCTGCGCGAGGCCGAGCCGGCGGTCGTCGGAACGGTCGTCGGGGGTACGCCCGTGGTGCTCGCCCTGATCGGCCCGCTGCTCTCACGCCGCCGGCCGGCGCTGCGGATCACGGTCGGGGCGGCGGTGATCGTGGCCGGGGTGGCGCTGGTGCAGGGCGCGGGGCACGCGAGTACCGCCGGGCTGGTGTGGTCCGCCGGCACCCTGGCGGGGGAGGTCGGGTTCTCGCTGCTCGCCGCCCCGCTGCTGGGGGAGCTGACCCCGATCGCGATCGCGGCGTACGCGTGCCTGTTCGCCGTGCCGCTGCTGCTCGTCGCGTCGGTGGCGTCCGGGGAGACGTGGCGGGTGCCGACGGTGCCGGAGGCCGGGGCGCTGCTGTATCTGGCGGTGGTACTCACGGCATGTGCGTTCGTGCTCTGGTACGGCGGGCTGGTCCGGCTCGGGGTCGAGAAGGCCGGGATGTTCGCCGGGCTGCTGCCGGTGGCGGCGTTGGCCGCGACGGCGGTCCTGGACGGGGCGGTCCCGTCGGGCGGGGCGATCCTGGGGACGGTGCTCGTCGCGGCGGGCCTGGCCTTCGGCCTGTCGGCCCCGACCCGCGCCACCTCGGCACGCGCCACCCCGGAGTCCGGTACCCCGCGCGAGGCGGTGCCGGTGGAACTGGGCGTCGGGGCCCCGGGCTGACCCCGATGTCCTCCAGCGGGGAGGTGCCGCTGGAACCCGGGGCAGGTGTCGCCGTACCAATTAATGGTGTTGAAGTTGGTTTCGTTGGGCCCGTCGGGGGCGCGGCCTCCGCTACCATCCCCGGTCATGGCCACTGTGAACGTTGAGCGAACCGACGACGGCGGGTTCGTCGCCACCAACGACCGCGGCGCGCGGGTCGCGATCGGCGGTGGTGACGACGGCGGTGTCTTCACCCCGGTGGAGCTGCTGCTCGCGGCCCTCGGCGGCTGCGAGATCGTCACCATCGAGCCGCTGACGGCCAAGCGTGGTCACCGGCTGGTGCGGCTGGCGGTGCGGGTCGAGGCGGAGAAGGTCGAGCCGACGAAGCTGGGGGCGGTGACGGCGACGTACGAGATCGAGTTGCCGGCTGGCGACGACGAGGCCGCGGCGGTGTTCGAGGCGGTCGCGCACCGGGTGCACGAGAAGTACTGCACTGTGGGCCGGGCGCTGCGGGAACCGACCGAGACTATCCAGGTACTGCCCTAAATCGGCAGTTTCCGCCCGCGGGCGGGTCGTCGTCTTGCACAGTATTGGGCATGGCGATCTGCGAGGTATGCGGGAACGACTACTGGATGTCGTTCGAGGTGCACACGGTCGGTGGCAACGTGCACGTGTTCGACTCCATGGAGTGCGCGGCCCACCGGCTGGCCCCGATCTGTGAGCACTGCCGGTGCCGGGTCCTCGGGCACGGCGTCGAGGTCGACGGCCGGTTCTTCTGCTGCGGGCACTGCGCCCGGTCCAGTGGGCTGTCGCTGGGCATCGAGATCCGCGACGCGGTCGGCGCGCATCCGGGCTGAGCCGCGGACCCGCGCGGGGACCTGCCGCGGGCCGGCGGACGCCGCTCCCGAAAAACCGAGGACCTTGACGGTTACGGTGGTCCCCGCCCCGGCAGCGACGGCCGTTCGTCAGCGCGTCACCGGAACCCGTACCACCGCGCGAGCGGCCCACCCCGGGCCACGGCCCGCAGCCGGTCCTCCACGGCCGGCCGGTTGTCCGCGCCGGTGACGACGAGCAGCTCGTCCCCGATCTTCAGCCGGGTCCGCCGCTCGGGCACGAACGCCTCGCCCCGCCGGACCACCAGGGTGATCGCCGCCGGGGCCGGCAGCCGCAGCTCGAAGATCTCGCAGCCGTGCAGCCGCGACGTGGGCGTGATGGTCAGGTACAGCAGGTCGGCGGCGAGCGCGTCCAGCGGCGCGGACTCGACCTCCATGTCCCGGATCGGGTCGGAGACCGTGACCCGCAGGATCCGGCCGAGCCACGGCAGCGTCGGCCCCTGGACCAGGGTGAACGCGACCACCAGGACGAACACGATGTTGAACAGCTGTTCGCTGCCGGGGACGCCGGCGACCACCGGGATGGTGGCCAGCACGATGGGCACCGCCCCGCGCAGTCCGGCCCAGGACAGGAAGGCCTGTTCGCGCCACGGCCACCGGAACGGGAGCAGGGACACCAGGACCGACGCCGGTCGGGCGACGAGGAGCAGCACCGCGCCGACGATGAGGGCCGGCAGGATCGCCGAGCCCAGTTCGTGCGGGGTGACGAGCAGGCCGAGCATGACGAACAGGCCGATCTGCGCGACCCAGCCCAGGCCCTCGGCGACGGACCGCACGGCGCGGCGGTGCGGCAGGCCGGCGTTGCCGAGCACGATGCCGGCCAGGTACGCGGCGATGAACCCGCTGGCCTCCAGCGTGCCGGCGGCGGCGAACGCGATGATGCCGGTCCCGAACGCGGCGACCGGGTACAGGCCGGAGGACGGCAACGACAGCCGGCGCAGCAGCCACGCGCCGGCCCCGCCGATCAGCAGGCCGAACGCCGAGCCGGCCACCAGCTGGTACAGCATGACGAGGGGCGCGGTCCAGTCCAGCCCGGCGGCGCTGAGCATGACGACGAGGATGACGGTGGGCGCGTCGTTGAAGCCGGACTCGGCCTCCAGCAGCCCACCGAGCCGGCCCGGCAGCGGCAGGTTGCGCAGGACGGAGAACACGGCGGCGGCGTCCGTGGAGGCCACGATCGCCCCGAGCAGCAGAGCCAGGCGCCAGTCGACGCCGATGAACAGCCACGCGCCGAGGGCCGTGATGAGCACGCTGATGCCGACGCCGACGGTGGCGAGCAGCCCGGCGGGCAGCAGCGCCGGTCGCAGGGTGCGCCAGTGGCTGGCCAGGCCGCCCTCGACGAGGATGACGGCGAGCGCGGCGTTGCCGACGTTGTGCGCGAGGTGGTTGTTGTCGAAGCGGAGTCCGAGGCCGTCCTCGCCGAGGAGGAGGCCCACTCCGAGGTAGGCGAGCAGGACGGGGAGGCCGGCGCCGCTGGCGAGCCGGGCCGCACCGACGCTGGCGAGTACCGCGAGGCCGGCGATGAGAAGGATCACGTAGAGGTTGTCCGAATGCACCCGGTCCCTTTCGTCGGCGGTGTGTTTGATCTTTTCACAGCGCGCGGAAAGCCTATTATCTTTCAGTTATGACCCAGGCCCAGTGGTGGCGTCCGGACCGCTACGCCCCCGACTGGCTGGTGTTGTCCCTCCGTCCGGTGTCCGCGCCCATCCCGTGGGGGCCGACGCTGCGTCTCACCCTCGCCGTCGTCATCGTGCTCACCGTCGGGCTGGCCACCGACCACCTGCCGCTCGTGGTGCCCGCGGCGCTGGCGATGCTGCTGTCCTCGGCCAACGACCGCTCCGAGGCGTACCGGACCCGGTTGCTGCGGATCGCAGTGCCCGCCCTGGCCGGCGCGCTCGGCATGGTCGTCGGGATCGAACTGCGCCACCAGGTGTACGCGCTGCCGGTCCTCATCGGCCTCTTCTTCGCCAGCGGGGCGGCGGCGGCCGCGGGCCCGGTCAGCTCCCTGGCCGGCCTGCAGTTCGTCGTGACCGGCGTCCTCGGCTACTCGATGCCGCTGTCCGGGCCGCGGTGGGCCCCGCCGGTGCTGTACCTGGCCGGGGCGGCCCTGCTGCTGCTCCTGGCCGTCGCCGAGTGGCCACTGGCCCGACAGCGCCCGCAGCGCGCCGCCGTGGCCGCCGCGTTCGACTCGCTGGTCAACCAGCTGGCGGTGACGGGCACCCCGGCGGCGGTGCCCGCCCGGCGGTTCGTGACCGCCGCGTTCAACAACGCCTACGACAACCTGCTCGGCTACCGGCTGCGCACCGGCCCGCGCACCGAGGAGGAACGCCAGCTCCTCGAGCTGCTCAACGCCGGCACCCTGCTGGGCGAGTCGACGTCGGCGCTGCTGTGGGAGAACAAGCCGGTCCCGGACGCGATGGTCGCCGCCGTCTTCGAGGTGGCCGACGCGATCCGGGAGGACCGCCGGCCCCAGCTGCCGGAGAAGCTGCCCGGCGACACCCCGGGCCTGCGGTCGCTGCGGGTGGCGCTGCGCGCGGTCTCCGACTCGGGCCAGGACCACCTGACCGGGCACGGCACCCCGGGCGCGGCCCGGCCGGACCGGACCCGGCAGGCCGTCGCGCGGGTGCTGTCCCCGGCGGCGCTGATGTTCGGCACCCGTCTGGCGTTGTGCATGGGGTTGGCCCTGTTCGCGGCCGGCCTGCTGCACCAGGACAGGTCCTACTGGCTGCCCACCACCGTCGCGTTCGTCCTCAAGCCCGACTTCGGTTCCGTGTTCGCCCGCGCGGCCCAGCGCGCCGCCGGCACGGTCCTCGGGGTCGCCATCGCCGGGGCGGTGCTCGCCGTCGTGCCGCCCGGCTGGCCGATCGTGCCGTTCGTGGTGATCGCCATGGCCCTGGTCCCGGTCAGCCGGGTTCGCGGCTACGGCGTGATGACCGTGGCCACCACCCCGGCGTTCCTGTTCCTGATCGACCTGACCAGCCACGCCGGCCCGCTGCTGGGCCTGCGGATCGTGGACACGGTGCTCGGCTGCGGGATCGTGCTCGTCGCCGGCTACCTGCTGTGGCCGGAGACCTGGCACGCCCGGATCGGCCCCCGGTTCGCCACCGCGGTGCGCGGGGTGGCCGGCTACCTCGACGGGGCGCTGCGCCCGGCGGCGACCACGGACAGGGTGCGGCTGCGCCGGCAGGCGTACCGGGGGCTCGCCGACGCCCGGACCGCCGTCGAGCAGGCCCTCGCCGAGCCGCCGCCGGCCAGCACCCGGGCCGCCGCCTGGTGGCCGGCCGTCGTGGCCCTGGAGAACGTCACCGACGCCGTCACCGGCTACGCCGTGCGGCTCGACACCGGCGCGCCGCCCCCGGACGCCACCCAGACCGCGCTGCTGTCGGCGGCCCTCAACGACCTGGCCGCCTCCGTGGTGCTGCACCACCCGCCGGCGGACCTGCCGCTGCCCGACGTGGCCGACGGGGTCGACGACGCGCTCGCCGACATCGTCGACCAGGTCCGCACGGCCCGGCTGCTGGTCGCCGGCCCCGCCCCGGAGGAGGACCCGTCCCTCACCGGGGACTGAACGGCGGAGTCCCGCACGGCTGGGTCCGCGAGGACTGACCCGCGGACCCGCGCCCGCCTACTCCAGCGGCACCTCCGCGCCCGTCGCGGTGTCCACCAGCAGGATGGCCTCGACCGGGCAGGAGACCGCCGCGTCGAGCACCCGCTCGTCGGGGTCGATCGTCTCCAGCACCGGCCGGGAGAGCCCCCCGTCGAGTTCGAAGAGTTCGGGAACGGACCCGGCGCACATCCCCGATCCGATGCAGCGGGTCTTGTCGACGCTGACCTGCCACCGCCCGCTCATGACCAGGCCACCGGCAGCGACTCCAGGCTGCGCACGATCATCGTCGGCTTGAAGACCAGCTCCGACTCCGGCGCGACGATCCGCAGGTTCGGCAGGCCGTGCAGCAGGCCGCGCAACGCCTCCTGGAGTTCCATCCGGGCGAGCTGCGCGCCGAGGCAGTGGTGCGCGCCAGCCCCGAAACCGATGTGCGGGTTGTCCGCCCGGGTCACGTCGAGCCGGTCGGGGTCGACGAACACCGCGGGGTCGCGGTTGGCCGCGCCGAGGGCCGGCATCACCGGGGAGCCGGCCGGGATGGTGACCCCGCCCAGCTCCACGTCCTCGGTGGTCACCCGGATCATGCTGGACACGGAGTTGCCGAGCTGGGTGAAGCGCATCAACTCCTCCACCCCGGACTCCAGCAGGCTGGGGTCCTCCCGGAGCCTGGCCAGCTCCGCCGGGTGCTCCCGCAGGGTCAGCAGGAACATGTTGATCTGGTTGGCGGTGGTCTCGTGCCCGCCGATCAGCAGGCCGATGCCGAGGGTGACCAGTTCCTGCTCGGTGAGCTTGTCGTGCTCGTCGCGCGCCGCGATCAGGCCGGTCATCAGGTCGTCGCCCGGGTGGGCGCGCTTCTCGGCGATCAGCTCCGCGAAATACTGGCTGAGGCTGGTCAGGCCGCCGACCATGATCTCCTGGTCGCGCTCCCAGTTGCCCATCACGGCGTCCGACCAGCCGTGGAAGCGGTCCCGGTCGGTGGCCGGCACCCCGAGCAGGTCGCAGATCACCTGCACCGGCAGCGGCAGGGAGAAGTTCTGCACCAGGTCGGCGGGCTCGGGCTGTTTGCGCAGGCCGGCGAGGAGTTCGGTCACGACGTCGGCGACCCGGGGCCGCAGCTCCTCGACCCTGCGGTGCGTGAAGGCGCGGGCGACGAGCCGGCGCAACCGGGTGTGCTCCGGCGGGTCCTTCGCGATCAGGGACTCGGTGGCCAGCGAACCGAGGCCCATCTGCGGCTGGTCGGGGGTGCTGGCGGCGGCGCGGCTGAACCGGTTGTCCGTCATGACGGTGCGCACGTCGGCGTACCGGGTGACGAGCCAGGCGAGCTTGCCGTCGGGGAACCGCACCTGGGCGACCGGCTCGTTCTCCCGCAGCTCGGCGAGCAGCGGCGTCGGGTGGTAGAGCGTCGGTGGATCCGGCAACGGAAACGGAATGGGCATGAGAACCCCTCACATTATCGACGATTATTTATATATACCTCAGTCGGGAGTTGATCGGGAAGAATGAATGGATGAGCACGCCGGAGGAGTACATCGCGGGACTCGACCAGCCGCGCAGGACCGAGCTCGCCGAGCTGCACGACCTGATCCGGCGCACCGTGCCCGACCTGGCGCCCACGATGGAGTTCGGCATGCCGGGCTACGGGAAGTTCCACTACCGCTACGCCTCCGGGCGCGAGGGCGACTGGGTGCTGCTGTCGATGGCGAGCCGGAAGAACTACATCTCCGTGTACGTCACGGCTGTCACCACCGACGGCGGCTACCTGGCCGAGGGGTACCGGGACCGGCTGCCGAAGGCGGACATCGGAAAGAGCTGCATCCGGTTCAAGCGCCTCTCGGACGTCGACCCGGAGGTGCTGGCGGACATCTTCCGGGCCGCCGCCGCCCACGGTGGCGCGGGCGAGGCCTGAACCTCCCGGGTCCGGCCGGTCAGCGCGGCGGCAGGCCCGTCTCCGCCGTGATGAAGGGCGACAGTAGCCGCTCGACGGCCGTCGCGGTCAGCTCCGGCGCCGCGCTCGGCAGGATCGCGTGGCTGATCGCCAGCCGGGTGACCGCCTCCGACAGCAGGCGGGCCGCGTCCGGGTCCACGTGCGGCCACGTCCGCACGATCAGGTCGGTGAGGAACGCCGTCGCGGTGTGCAGCACCGGCTCGCCGCCCGTGGTGATCAGGGCCGTCAGCTCGGCGTTGCCGTCCTTCGTGATCAGACTCTTGAGCAGCGGGTGGTCGGCCGCCGTGGTCAGGAACACCCCGAAGGCCGCCGTGACCGCCGCGTGCGGGTCGTCGGCGTGCGCGAGCACCGCCCGCTCGACCCCGTCGAGGAACCGGGAGACCTCGCGCATCACGTAGGCCTGGGCGAGCGCCGGCCGGGAGCCGAACTCGTTGTACAGCGTCTGCCGGCTGACCCCCGCCCCGGCGGCCACCCCGGCCATCGTGATCTCACCGAACGCCCGGTCCGTGAGCTGCTCGGCGACCGCGTCGAGCAGGGTGTCGCGCAGCAGGGCGCGCGCGGCCTGGGGATAGGTCATGCGCCGATCCTATTGCGGCCCCCGGTTGGTGCGGCTGAGGTCCCCGTCGTAGTGCGCGAGGACCCGGGGGTCCATCACCCGCCGCCAGAGCGGGGTCACCCAGGCCAGAATGATCATCAACGGGTACCCGGACGGCAGTTGCGGTGCCTCCTCGAAGTGCCGGAGCGACTGGTAGCGCCGGGTCGGGTAGGTGTGGTGGTCGCTGTGCCGCTGGAGGTGGAAGAGCAGCAGGTTGCTGGGCACCTGGTTGGAGTTCCACGAGTGCGAGGGGCGGACCTTCTCGTACCGGCCGGTGTGTTCGCGTTGGCGGGACAGGCCGTAGTGCTCCAGGTAGTTGACGACCTCCAGCAGGGAGAAGCCGAACACGGCCTGGATCAGCAGGTACGGCAGGATCGCGGGCCCGAACGCGACCGCGAGCGCCGCGAAGAGCACCAGGGTCATCGCCCACGAGGTGAGCACGTCGTTGCGCCAGGTCCACGGGTTGCCGCCGCCGCGCCGCAGCCGGGCGAACTCCAGTTTCCACGCCGACCGGGCGCTGCCGGCGACCGAGCGGGGCAGGAACGCCCAGAAGCTCTCGCCGAGCCGGGAGCTGGCCGGGTCCTCCGGGGTGGCGACCCGGACGTGGTGGCCCCGGTTGTGCTCGACGTAGAAGTGGCCGTAGCCGGTCTGGGCGAGGGCGATCCGGCTGAGCCAGCGTTCCAGGTCCTCGCGCTTGTGGCCGAGTTCGTGCGCTGTGTTGATCGCGATCCCGCTGACGCAGCCGACGCTGACGGCCAGCCCGACCCGGTCGACGGTCCCGAGTTCCGGCCGGGTCCACAGCCAGCCGGCGAACACCAGGGAGACGTACTGGACGGGCAGGTAGAGGTAGGTGCACCACCGGTAGTACCTGTCGGCCTCCAGGCCCGGGATCGCCGCCTCCGGCGGGTTCTCGGTGTCCTGGCCGACGATCGTGTCCACGAGCGGGAACACGACGAACACGAGGATCGGCCCGGACCACCAGAACAGCGACAGGCCGGTGAGGTGCACCCCGAGCCAGGCGCCGAACGGGATCAGGGGCACGAGCAGGCCCAGCGGCCACAGGTAGCGCTTGCCGTCCCGCCAGTCGGGGGTGGTCATCGACGGACCTCTTTTCGCCAGTGGTTTACAGCAAGCTACTTCTTGTAAAGATCAAAGACAAGAGCTCGTTGGGTGTATACGTCTGGCGGTATATGCCGACGGTCGGTATATTGGTGGGCATGGCCCAGTCCATTCAGGAACCGACCTTCCTCATCCTCACGGCGCTCGCCGGGGGCCCGCTGCACGGCTACGGCGTGATCACCGAGGTCACCGCCCTGTCCGCCGGCCGGCTCACCCTGCGCGCCGGCACCCTCTACGCCGCGCTGGACCGGCTCGCCACCGCCGGTCAGGTCGTCGCCGACCGCGAGGAGGTCGTCGACGGCCGCCTCCGGAGGTACTACCGGCTGACCGACTCCGGCGCCGAGGTCCTCGCCGAGGAGGCCGAGCGCCTCGCGCGCAACGCCGCCGAGGCCACCGCCCGGCTGCACGCCCGCACCGGTCCCGCACCCCGACTCGCCACCACCTAGGAGAGCCATGCTGGAGCGTCGGTACCGTGCGCTGCTGCGCGCGTACCCCGAAGAGTTTCGTGCCGAACGCGGCGAGGAGCTCGTCGCGACCCTGCTCGACGGGGCCCGCCCCGGCCAGACCCGCCCGACCCTGGCCGACGTCTCCGACATGCTCGGCAGTGGTCTGCGCCGCCGGCTGGGCCTGGACCGGCACGCCGGGGCCGAGGTCGGGCTGCGCAGGGTCGCCCCGGTCGCGGTCGTGCTCCTGGCCGTCGTGTCGACGGTCGTGCTGTACCGGGCCAGCCCCGGCGGCGAGCCCGTCCCCCTCGACATCGGCGAGAACTGGTGGGAGTTCGGCGTGGCGGCAGGCTGGCTGGCCGCCGTCCTCGCCTGGGCGGTGCTGCCCCGGGCCGCCGGCCGGATCGTGCTCGGCGCGACCCTGGCCGCCACCGTCGTCGGGCAGTTCGCCACCGGGGTGGTTCCGGTGCGCGAACAGGGTGTCGTCCTCCACCAGTCGATGGAGCCGCACACGTTCGGGACGTTCGTGCTGCTGGGTGTCCTGGCGCTGTGCGGCACCCGCGATCTCGCGGCGTCGGTGGCCGGCAGGGTCGCCCTGGTCGCGGCCGGGGCGGGGGTCGTCGTGGGCACGGGGCTGTGGACGCGCGGCCTGGAGCAGGACTACGTCGTGATCGGCCGCCTGGGCTTCAGCTGGACCCTGGTGCTGCCCGCCGTGCTGGCGCTCGGAGCCCTGGCGGTCCTGGTCGGGGTCGGGGTCCGGTCCGGCCGGGCGAGGGGCGGCGGCTGGCTGTGGGCGGCCGTCCTGCTCCTGGTGCCCGCCATGTGGCTGGCCATGCAGGTGCTGGGCTACGGCTACGGAGACGGGACCCTGGCGATCCTCGGCATGCTGCGCGGCCCGGTGTCCCCGCTGGTGCTGCTCGTCGCCGTCGGCGTCCTCGTCGTCGCGCTGCGGTGGGGCGCGCCCCGGGCGCTCGGCGCGGGGTCCGTCACCACGGCGGTGTTGGGCGTCGGGGCGGCGTTCTCGGCGGTCCTGCTGCCGTACCACGCCGGGCACGGGGAGCGCTCGATCCTCCTCGGTTACGTGGCCGTCCTGCTCGCCGCCGTGGCGTGGCGCTGGTGGCCGGTCGCGACGCCGTACCTGGTCGTGGCGGCCTCGGCTGTGTTCCTGATCTGGGCGGTGCGGCACCCGGACCGCGCCGAGCTGGCCCTGGCCGGTTCCGTGCTCGCGCCGGTCGCCCTGACCGGAGTCCGCGACCGCCCTGCTCGCCCGGCCGTGTGGCCGGCCGCCGTGGCGGCGCTGCTGGCCGCGCCCCTGGTGTTCAGTACCGGCGACCTGATCGAGATCACCCCGGCCAGCTTTGACGGGTGGACACTGGAGACCGGCACGCTGCTCACCTACCTCGCCCTCGACCTGCCCCAATTGGTGATCGTGCCGTGCGCCATGGCCGTGCTGGTCGGCGCGGACCGGGTGACCCGCGCGGCCCGGGGCTGGGGCTGGGCGCTGGTGGGCCTGGCCGGCGGTGGCACCTGGTTCGTGCTGGTCACGGTGCGCAGCATCACTCCGGCCGTGGTGGCGCTGACCGTGGCCGCCGGCGCCGGTCTGCTACTCGCCCGTAGGTTCCGGGCGAGGACTGTCGGTAGTGTGACGGACACGGGGGCCGTCTCCTGAGGTGTCCGGGATGGCAAGATGCTGGCCTATGTCGCATCCCCTGCTGGACATCGCCGCAGTAGACGCCGTCGAGCCGTACCTGGACCGGGTCGGGGAGGTGTTCCGCACCTTCGACCGGCAGGGTTCCGGGTGCGTGGCCTACGGGGTCGAGGTCGACGCCCGGCGCTGGTTCGTGAAGACCGCCCGTACTCCGGCGGCCGACGCGTCCCTGCGCCGGGCGGTCGCGTTCCACGCCATGGTCCGGCACCCGGCGATCGTGCCGCTGCGGCACGCGATCACGGTGGGGGAGACCCTGGCCCTCGTGTACTCCTGGCAGCGCGGCGAGGTGCTGCACCACCGTGGACAGTCCAGAAGGGACCCGGCGGGCGCCCTGGCCCGGTTCCGCCAGCGCCCGGTGCCGGAGGTGCGACGCGCCCTCGGCCGGGTGCTCGACGCGCACCTGGCCGTGGAGCGCGCGGGTATGGTGGCGGTGGACCTCACCGAGGGCGCTCTGCTCTACGACTTCGGCACGGGCACGATGGTGCTGTGCGACATGGACGGGTACCGGCCGGGGCCGTTCACGCCGACCGGACAGGTGTCGGGGGCCGTGCGGTTGATGGCTCCTGAGGAGTACCCGTACAGACCGGATAGTGTGATCGACATCCGGACCACGGTGTACACCCTGGGACGGATCATCCGGACGCTCCTCGACGGCGAGGACGACGAGTCGGCGTGGCGCGGCACGGCGGACCAGCTCGACGTGGTCGCCGTCGCGTGCCGACCGGAACCGGAGCGGCGGTTCGACAGCGTGCGGTCCCTGGTGGCCGCCTGGCGGAAGGCGACCTGAGCGATGATCGAGCAGCTCCGACTCGAGCCGCACCCCGAGGGCGGCTGGTACCGGCGCACCTGGACCTCCCCCGTGACCTTCGATCCCCCCGGCTACGACGGGGAGCGCCCGACGGCGACGTGCATCCACTACCTGCTGCGTTCCGGCGAGGAGTCCGTCTGGCACACGGTCCGCTCCGACGAGCTGTGGCTGTGGCACCTGGGCGGCCCGCTCCTGCTGCGCACCGGCGGCACGGGCGAGAAGCCCGGCGAGGAGACCGAGATCGTGCTCGGCCCGGACCTGGAGGCCGGCCAGGTGCTCCAGGCCGTGGTGCCCGGCGGCACCTGGCAGGCGGCGAGACCGTTGTGGGACAAGGAGGTCCTGCTGACCTGCTTCGTGACGCCCGGCTTCGACATGGCCGACTTCCGGATGAACACGGCATGAACTTCCAGACCCGCTTTCCGGTACTGCACGCGCCGCTCCGCTTCGAGTGGGCTGACCTGGACGCCGTGTTCAGCACCGGGCCGGCCCCCGACGAGCTGGTCAGCAACATCCATGTCGTCGGCTTCGTCGGCGAGCGGATCGTGGTCTGCCGCGACACCCGCGACGTGTGGTTCCTGCCCGGGGGCACCCGGGAGGAGAACGAGTCCATTGTCGACTGCGTCGCCCGGGAGCTGTCGGAGGAGGCGGGTGCGACTCTGGCGGGACCGCTGGGCCTCATCGGCGCGCACCGGTGCGTGAGCGGCAGGCCCGCGCCGTACAAGCCATGGCAGTCGCATCCCGAGCTGGCCTGGCTGTGGCTGTACGCCGACGTGACGGTCGACGGCGAACCCACCAACCCCGACGACGGAGAACAGGTGCTCGAGGTCAGGGTGGTCACGCCAGAGGAAGCCAAGGTGCTGCTGCTGACCGACGGGCCGCACTTCCCCGAGATGATCGACCTGGCGATCGAACTGAAATCCACTTGATGCGGGTGAAAAACTGACCGGATGCTGCGCAAGTACCCCCGTACCCCTCATCTCCAGGGTTCCCGGCTCCAGCCGGGCGACCACGACCTGGCGGCGGTCCCGTTCGACGAGATCCGGGGCCGGTTCCTCGTCGTGGAGGAGAAGCTGGACGGGGCGAACGCGGCGATCAGCTTCGCCGAGGACGGCGGGCTGCTGCTGCAGAGCCGGGGCCACTACCTGACCGGTGGCCCCCGCGAGCGGCAGTTCGGGCCGCTGAAGGCCTGGGCGGCGACCGTGGCCGACGCGCTCCGCCCCCGGCTCGGCACCCGCTTCGTGCTCTACGGCGAGTGGCTGTACGCCAAGCACACCGTCTTCTACGACGCCCTCCCGCACTACTTCTGCGAGTTCGACGTCCTGGACCGCTCGACCGGCACGTTCCTGTCCACCGCGAGGCGGCGGGACCTGCTCGACGGCACCCCGGTGTGCTCCGTGCCCGTGCTGCGCACCGGCGCGCTGGACACCCTCGCCGAGCTGACCGCGCTGGTCGGCCCCTCGACGTGCCGGACGTCCGACTGGCGCGCGGCGCTGGCCGCGACCGGGGCCGCCGACGGCGAGACGGACGCCTCCGACGACATGGAGGGGCTGTACGTCAAGGTCGAGGAGGGCGGCGAGACCGTCGGCCGGTACAAGTGGGTCCGGCCGAGTTTCCTCACCGCCGTGCTCGACTCGGGCAGCCACTGGCAGGACCGGCCGATCACGCCGAACCAGCTCGCCGACCCGGCGGTGATGTATGTTCACTGACCTCTGCCCCGACGGTCCTGGATGGACGGTGCCGTGGGCCGCGATCGAGGCCCGGTTCGACTGGGTGCGCCGGATGGCCGGCGTGCCGCAGGACCGGATCCACCACGCCGAGGGCGACGTGGCCGTCCACACCCGGATGGCGTGCGAGGCCCTGGCCGGGCTTCCCGCCTGGCGGGCGTTGCCGACGGCCGAGCGGGAGCTGCTGTTCGCCGCCGTGCTGCTGCACGACGTCGCCAAGCCCGACTGCACCCGCGAGGAGGACGGCCGGATCACGGCGCACGGCCACTCCCGGCGCGGCGAACTGTTCGCCCGCCGGGTGCTGTGGGAGGGCGGCGCGCCCCGGGAGTTCCGCGAGTCGGTCGCCGCTCTGGTCCGCCACCACCAGATCCCGTTCTGGGCCCTGGAGCGGCCGGACCTGCGGCGGATCGCGTTCCGGGTCAGCCTGCTGGCGAAGAACTCCCATCTGGTACTCCTCGCCACGGCCGACATCCTCGGCCGCACCTGCACGGACACCGACGAGTTCCTCGACAACGTCGCCCTGTACGGCGAGTACTGCGCCGAGCAGCACTGCCTCGACGGCCCCCGCGCGTTCCCGTCCGACCACGCCCGGTTCGAGTATTTCCGCAGGGACGACCGCGATCCCGACTACCCCGCCTACGACGACACCCGGCTCACCGTCACCGTGCTGTCCGGTCTGCCGGGGGTCGGCAAGGACCACTGGATCGCCGCGCACCGCCCGGGCGTTCCGGTGGTGAGCCTGGACGCGGTGCGCGCCAGGCTCGGGGTGAAGCCGACGGACGGCCAGGGCCCGGTCGTGGCCGCGGCGCAGCAGGAGGCCCGTGAGCACCTGCGGGCCGGCCGGCCGTTCGTGTGGAACGCGACCAACGTGACCCGGCAGCTCCGCGAACAGTGCGTCGGCCTGGTCGTCGCGTACGGCGGCCGGGTCGAACTGGTCGGCCTGGAGGCTCCACCGGCCGTCATCCGGGCCCGCAACGCCGCCCGGCCCGCCCCGGTGCCCGAGGCGGTGCTCCGCCGGCTGGCCGCGAAGTGGGAGACCCCGGACGTGACGGAGGCGCACGCGGTGACGTGGGTGGACACGGCCTGACGGAGCCCGTCCCGGGGGACGGGCTCGTCCTATCCTGCGGATTCCCCGTGCAGGAGCGTGCCCACCAGGGCGACGACGCCGTCGAGGGAGACGTCCGGGTAGTGCCGGGCCAGGGAACCCTGGGCGCGCAGTGCCGTGATGCCGTGGGCCAGGGCCCAGGCGACTGCCGCGAGGGCCTGGGTGTCGGCCGTGGCGTGCCAGCCCGCCCGCTGGCACCGCTCGACGTGTCGGCGCAGGGTCTCGAAGGCGGCGTCGCTCGCGGCGGCGAACCCGGGATCGGTCACCTGGATCAGCGCCGGCCGGAACATGACGGCGAAGTGGCCGGGGTACACCTCGGCGAACTCGGCGTAGGCCCGGCCGAGCGCGGGCAGCTGGTCGAACGGCTGGCGGGGTTCGGTGGCCAGGGCGGCCCGCAGGTGCTGGTCGAACAGCTCGAACCCCTCGGTCGCCAGCGCCGTGAACAGCCCGGCCCGGTCCCGAAAGTGGTGCGCGGGGGCCGCGTGCGAGACCCCGGCGCGCCGGGCCACCTCCCGGAGACTGACCCCGTCGGCGCCCACCTCGGCCAGCAGGTTCCCGGCCGCCTCCAGCAGGGTCCGCCGCAGATCGCCCTGGTAGTGCTCACCGACGCCCCGACTGCTTGACACTGTCAATCTCCTGTCCCATGCTTGCTTGACAGTGTCAATCTAGCGTGGAGGGTGGCACCATGGGACCGATGGCGCTGGTGGCGCGTCGCCAGTACCGGCGGGGGTTGGACGCCGTCGAGCGCGGCGACCTCGATGCCCTGCTGGCGCAGTTCGCCGCCGACTGCACCCTGACCTTCGTCGGCGACACCCCGCTGGGCGCGCGGCTGAGCGGCCAGCACGACCTCCGGCGTTGGTTCGAGCGTTTCGCGCGGCTGCTCCCCGCGCCGCGCTTCGAGATCCGGCGACTCGTCATCGCCGGGCCGCCGTGGCGGCAGCGCCTGACGGCGCACGTCCAGATCCGCGGCACGGTCGCCGGGCAGCCCTATCTGAATCAGTTCGCGCACTTCCTGACCATCCGCTGGGGAAAGGTCACCGACGATCTGGTTCTCGAGGACACCCAGGCCTGGGAGCGCGCCTGCCGGCGGCTGGCCGAGGCGGGGATGGCGGAGGCGGCGGCGGGGCCGCTGGTGCCGAGCGCGGGCCCTACCGCTTGACGGGGCGGGCGGGGCCTCCCATCCTGGGAACCTCGCCGTCGATCACCCGGGGGACAGGTGCGCAGAGTCGCGACCATCGTTACGACCGTCTACTTCACGCTGCTGATCCTGCCGGCCACCGCCTTCGCCAAGGGCGGCGGCAGCGGCGGCAGGTCGAGCGGCGGCAGCCGCTCGTCCGGGATCAAGGGCGGCAGCGGCCACTCGAGCGGTTACAGCGGTTCGGGCTCCAGCGGCTACCGGTCCACGGGCGGCTACCACTCCGGCGTCAGCGGCTCCTCGTCGACGTACCCCGGCTTCATGACCTGGCTGTGTCTCGGCCTGGTCGGCACGGTGATCGCGGGCATGGTCTTCTGGGGCGTCAGGAAGAAGCGCCGCTCCACTCGCTAGCCAGCAGCGCGTAGACCACCTCGTCGGTCCACTCGCCCTTGACGAACTCGTTCTGTACCAGGTGGGCCTCGCGGCGCATGCCGAGCTTCTCCAGCACCTTCGCCGACGCCGTGTTGCGGCCGTCCAGCCGGCCGACCACCCGGTGCAGGCCCAGGTCCTCGAAGCCGACCTTGAGCAGCGGGGCGGCGGCCTCGCTGGCGTAGCCCTTGCCGTGGTGGTCCGGGTGCAGCGTGTAGCCGATCTCGCCCTGCCGGTGGGTCTGGCTCACCCAGTGCAGGAGGACGCTGCCGATCACCTCCCGGGTCTCCTTCAGCTCCACGACCAGGGCCAACTGGTCGCCCTCCGCGTGGAAGGCGACCCAGTCGGTGCGCTCCGAGGCGCGCTCGGCGACCTGGGTGAGGTCGCGCGGCTCCGAGTAGAGGTAGCGGTGCACCTCCGGGTGCGACTCCAGGGCGTAGAGGTCGGGGACGTCGGCTGCGGCGTACGGCCGCAGGCGCAGCCGTTCCGTCTCGATCGGCAGGGCAGGTTTCACCATGAAAACACCCTAGACGGTCACCGGGACCAGTTTCCTGCTCTTTCCTCGGACTCCCAACGAGAACCCGGTGGCGACGAAGCACAGCGCGCCGGCGACGTACCAGGCCGCGTCGTAGTCGCCGAACGAGTCGCGGATCAGGCCGGCCCCGACGGCGGCGACCGCCGCGCCGATCTGGTGCGAGGCGAACACCCAGCCGAACACGACCGGCCCGGCCTCGCCGAACACCTCCCGGCACAGCGCCACGGTGGGCGGGACGGTGGCCACCCAGTCCAGGCCGTAGAACACGATGAAGATCAGCATGTTGGGGTGGGTGGTGGCGGAGAACAGGCTGGGCAGGACGAGGAGGGACAGGCCGCGCAGGAGGTAGTACCAGGCGAGGAGTTTGCGGGAGTCCATCCTGTCCGACAGCCAACCGGCCACGATCGTGCCGGCGATGTCGAAGATTCCGACGAGCGCGAGCAGCCCGGCGGCCGTGGTCTCGGCCATGCCGTGGTCGTGCGCCGCAGGGATGAAGTGCGTGCCGACCAGGCCGTTGGTGCTGGCCCCGCAGATCGCGAAGCCGCCGGCCAGGAACCAGAATGACCGGGTACGCGCCGCGGTGCGCAGCGCCCCGATCGCCCGCCGGGCCGCCCCGCCCGGGGCCAGCGGCACGACGGGCGGCTCCTCGGTGGCCCCGTACGGCAGCAGGCCCACGTCGCGCGGCCGGTCCCGGACGAAGAACCAGACCAGCGGCGCGACGGCGAGCGCCGACCCGGCCACGCTGAGCGCCGCGACCCGCCAGCCGTCCGCCTTCGCCAGGTACGCCAGCAGCGGCAGGAAGATCAACTGTCCGGTCGCCCCGCCGGCCGTCAGCACGCCGGTCACCACGCCCCGGTGCCGGGTGAACCAGCGCCCGGTGATGGTGGCGACGAGCGCGAGAGCCATCGACCCGGTACCGAGGCCGACCAGCACGCCCCAGCACAGGATGAGCTGCCAGCTCGACGTCATGAACACCGTGAGTCCGCTGCCGGTCGCGACCAGCACCAGCGCGCTGGCGACCACCCGGCGGACGCCGAGCTTCTCCATCAGGGCCGCGGCGAACGGCGCGGTGAGGCCGAACAGCAGCAGGTTCACGGACACGGCCGCGGAGATGGTGCTCCGCGACCAGTGGAACTCCTCCTGCAACGGGGTGATCAGGACGCCGGGGGTGGCCCGGAAGCCGGCCGCCCCGACGATGGCGACCAGGATGACGGCGGCGATGACCCAGGCGCGGTGCAATGTTCTCACCGGGTCATCCTGTGCCCTTCCGGGCGCGGACGGGAGTGGCCCGGAAGCCAATGTGTGAAAGAATCGGGCCATGAGACCGCACCGGGTGGCCGTGATCGCGCTGGACATGTTCGTGGCGTTCGACCTGGGCACGCCGTCGCAGGTCTTCGGCGCGGCCCGACACCGCCCAGCGGGCGACAGGCCCGGCGGCAAGCTGGGCGGCGACGGGGGCGAGGGTGACCGCGTCGGGGGCCGGGTCCCGGTGCGGACGCCGGCGGCCGGCCAGGCCGGTCCCGCCGGGAATCGGCACGCACGCCTCGCTGCCGGGGAGGCATGGAACGAGGCGGACCCGATGGGGGTCGGCGCGCCCTACTACGAGGTGATCACCGTGGGTCTCGGTCCGGTCCGGGCCGCCGGTGCGGGGTTCACCGTCGTGCCCGACCTGGGGCTCGACGCCCTGGCCACGGCGGACACCCTGATCGTGCCCGGGGTGCACGGCCGGTCGACCCTGGTCCAGGACGGCGGGACGCCCGAGCCGGTGCTGCGGGCGCTGCGGGAGTTCCCGGGCCGGGTCATGTCCATCTGCACCGGGGCGTTCGTGCTCGCCGAGGCGGGGCTGCTCGACGGGCGGAAGGCCACCACGCACTGGGACTACGCGGAGCTGTTCCGGTCACGGTACCCAAAAGTGGATCTTGATCCGGATGTGTTGTTCGTCGACGACGGCCGGGTGCTCACCTCCGCCGGGGTCGCCGCCGGCATCGACCTGTGCCTGCACGTGATCCGGTCCGACCACGGCAGCGAGGTCGCGAACCGGGCCGCCCGGCGGTGCGTGGTGCCGTCGTGGCGGGACGGCGGCCAGTCCCAGTTCATCGAGCGGCCGGTGCCGGAGACCGGCGACGCCAGCACCGGGCCCACCCGGGGCTGGGCGCTGACCCGGTTGGCGGACGACCTCGACCTGCGGGCCATGGCGGCGCACGCCCGGATGAGCGTGCGCACGTTCACCCGGCGGTTCCGGGAGGAGACCGGGCTCAGCCCCGCCCGGTGGCTCGCCGGGCAGCGGGTCGAGCTGGCCCGCCAGCTGCTGGAGACCACCGACCTGCCGGTCGACCGGATCGCCGAGCGCGCCGGCTTCGGCACCGCCACCTCGATGCGCCAGCATCTGCACAGCGTCGTCGGAGTGGCCCCCGCCGCATATCGGAGTGCGTTCCGGCGGTAGGAGCTGCGACGATGCCGGCATGACCTACTGGCCGTTCCTGGACATCCGCCTCGCCGTCGGCGACGTCGTGCTCACCCCGACCGTCGACGCCGACCTGCTGGCGCTGGCCGACCTGATGCCCGCCGACGTCGAGATCGACCCGAGGCTGCCGACCTTCGGCCTGGCGGAGGGCCGCTCCGGCCGCGCTGTGCACACGTACTACTGGCGCAACCTGGGCAACTGGCGCCCCGACGACTGGTGCCTGGACTTCACGGTCCGGGTCGGCGGGGTCCTCGCCGGAGCGCAGAACCTGGAGGCGGCCGACTTCGCGACCCTGCGCACCGTGGAGACCGCCTCCTGGCTGGGGACGGGGTTCCGGGGCCTCGGGATCGGCAAGGCGATGCGGACGGCGGTGCTGGCGCTGGCCTTCGAGGGGTTGGGCGCGCTGGTCGCGGAGACCGAGGCCTGGCACGACAACGCGGCGTCGCTGGGGGTGTCCCGGTCGCTGGGGTACGTCGACAACGGGGTCCGGCGGCACGCGCGCGGCGAGGGCGGGGCCGACGACATGCCCCGGCTGCGGATGACCCGGGAGGTGTGGGCGGCGCGGTACGCGGGGGCCGTGGACGTGACGCTGCCGGAGACCGCGCGGCCGTTCTTCGGGGTCTGACCGGCGCCGGGTGCCGGCGGGCGTGCGCGGCGGGTGGCGGCCCCCGTGGCGCCGCCGCCCGCCGCCCCCGATCACGTCACGTCGTCTGCGTCATCATCCAGAAGTCGCGCGACAGCGTGCTGTCGGTGAGATACGGGTACGGCATCGTGAAGTACCCGCCGTCGCCCCAGTGCTCGCCCCACGAGTTGCGCACCAGGAACCGCATCGTCTCGTCGTCGTACCCGACGCACAGGACGGCGTGCCCGCCCAGCATCTGCTCGGTGTCCACGTGCGGCATCGGCACCGTGCCGGTGTGGCTGACCTCGGGGGACTCGAAGCTCTCGTAGACCGCGAAGCCGAACACGATCGGGTAGCCCTGCGCGAGGCAGCTCTTGAGCTGGCGCAACGTCTGGGGCACCCGCTTGTAGGCGGTGACCCGGTGCCGCAGCGCCGTGTCGTAGCAGCTCGCGGGGGGCTTCTCCGTGAACCGGGAGATGTCGTAGCCCCAGTCGGTCTCCGGGCACACGCCCTGCTTGGCCACGGACTTGATCCCGTCGCGAATCATGGCGCCGCTGTCGCTGTCGACGGTGCCGAGGATGACCCGCTCGTTGTAGTAGATGAACAGCCGGGACGGCGTGAAGATCTCCAACCCGTGCTTGATCAGGTTGAACTCGAAGCCGCCGCCGATCGCGTTCGCGGTGCAGCTGCCGAGCTGGCCCTGGTCGTAGATCTCGGGTGGACACTGGCCACGGAGGTCGACCTTCGCGGGCAGGGGAGTGGAGGACGGGGCCGCCGAGAACAGGTGGTCCCGCTGGTCGGGCAGGTCAGGGACCCATCCGTAGATCGCACTGCGGGGAGTGGTCATGAGATCACGATCCGCTCCGGACCGCGATCGCGCCAGTCCTCTGTGCGGGAGCCGACACAGTCCTTACTCGAACTCGCGAGGGGGCCGGTGGGATCGGGTTCGGAGGGAGAAGAGCCTTTGACTCCCTCCGAACCCGATCCCACCGGCCTGGCTGGTGCCGCCCTGTCCGGGAACAGGGCCGAAAGGCTACGCGAACGGTTCCACGGCCAGGGCCGCCCGGATCGCCCGCCCCACCGCCACGGCCCCCGGACTGTCCCCGTGCACGCAGATCGACCGCGCCTCGACCACGACCACCTCCCCGGTGACCGCTGTGACCCGGCTTTCGCGGGCGATGCCGAGCGCCTGGGCGACCGCCGCCTCCGGTTCGAGGACCGCGCCGGGCGTGCCGCGCGGGACGAGCGTGCCCCGGGCTGTGTACGCCCGGTCCGCGAACGCCTCGGCCACGGTCGGCAGCCCGGCGGCGCCAGCCGCTTCGTGCAGGGCTGAGCCGGGCAGGCCGAGCACGGGCAGCCGGCCACCGGCCCGGACGATCCCGGCGACCACGGCCGCGGCCTGGGTCGGGTCGTCGACCACCCGGTTGTAGAGCGCGCCGTGCGGCTTGACGTAGCTGACCGTGCCGCCGGCGGCCTCGGCGAAGACCCGCAGCGCGCCGATCTGGTACGTGACCTCGTCGGCCAGTTCGTCGGCCGGCACGTCCATCGCCCGGCGGCCGAAGCCGGCCAGGTCGCGGTAGGACACCTGGGCGCCGATCCGCACCCCGCGATCGGCGGCGGCCGCGCACACCCGACGCATGATCGACGGGTCGCCGGCGTGGAAGCCGCAGGCCACGTTCGCACTGGTCACGACGTCGAGGAGGGCCTCGTCGTCCGTCAGGTGCCAGCGGCCGTAGCCCTCGCCGAGGTCAGCGTTGAGATCCATTTCCTCATTGTGCACGGCACTCCGGGCGCGGCAAATCCGTCATATCCGAGTAACCACATGTGACGGGACTTCGGGGAATCGGCAGCGGAAAGCAGGTCAGGGTCCGGTAATGTCCACGTTCGTCGCTTGACTGCCGCCACAGTGTGTGACCACGATCGGCGGATGGTCGATCGCAGGTTCTGGTCAGGGCTCACCGCAGCCGTACTCGTCGCGTCCGTCGCCGCCGGCTGCGGCTCGACGCCGCAGCGGGGTGGCGCCGCCGGACTGGAGGGCGAGGTCGTCGTCGGGGCCGTGCTCGAACTCAGCGGACCGGGGGCCGTGATCGGCACCGTGCACCGCAACGCGCTGCAGGTCACGGTCGACCAGCTCAACCAGGGCGGCGTCGACGTCGGCGGAAAGCACCGCAAGGTCCGGCTCGTCGTCCGCGACAGCGCCAGCGACCCGGCCAAGGGCGCGGCGGCGGCCCGCGAACTGATCACGGCCGACGGGGTGTCGGCGATCGTCGGCGCGAGCACCACCGCGGTGACCCTCGCGATCGTGCCCGTCGTCGAGGAGATGGGCGTGCCACTGGTGTCCCTCGCCGCGAGCGACGCGATCGTCACCCCGGTCGCGAGCCGCAAGTACTGCTTCAAGGTGTCGCCGAACGGCGGCGACATCGCGGCTGCCATCATCGAGAACGCGGTGCGGATGGGCGCACACAAGATCGGTCTGCTGACCGCGAAGGGCGCCTACGGCGACGTCGTCACCCAGGTCATGACCGCGGCGCTCGGCGTGCGGTCCAGCGACGGGGTGACCCTCACGAAGGGCGTCCGGATCGCCGAGGACGGCTCCGACGCGCCCGACCAGGTGGCCGAGCTGCTCGCCGCCAGGCCCGACGCCATCCTGATCGGGGCGCTGATGCCCGGGGCGGCGCGCGCGGTGAGCGCGGTGCACGCCGCCGGGTACACCGGAAAGGTCTTCCTGGATCCGTCTGCGGGGGCCGACCAGTTCCTCACCGGCCCGGTCGCCGCCGATGCCGAGGGCATGTTCATGGTGCACCCGGCGGTGCTGGACCCCAACGGCATCGCGACCACCCCGGCCGGGCTGGCCCAGCAGGAGTTCCGGCGCCGCTACATCCAGGCGTACGACACCTACTCCGGCGTCGCGCCCAGCGCCTACGACGCCCTGCACATGATCACCGAGGCGATCACGACGACGAAGGGCACCGACCACAAGGCGCTCCGCGACGCCCTGGAGAACATCCACTACGACGGGGTGGCCGGCAACTACGCCTTCGGGCCCAACTACCACGGCGGGGTGAGCGCCGGGACCCTGACGACCTTCGTGGTCCGGCTCGGCGGCTGGCAACTGCTCTACTAGAGAGCTTCGACGGTTACGGCGACACCCGCCCCGGTCTCCAGCGGTCCTCCCCCCGACCGGGCAGCGGGTCAGCCGTCGGCGCACTAGTCTGTCGACGCCGTGCCGAACCCCCGGTTGGCACGCCACCCGGAGGTCCCCTGTGAACGTCGAACACACCCTGCGACCGGATGTCCCGCTGCTGCCCACGCCCGTCCTGCTGCCCCCGCCGGCCCCGCCGACCCTGCTCCGCCGCTTCCTGGACTTCGGGATCGGCGGGTTCCTCGCCCTGGGCGTCTGGGGCGCCGTCGGGGCCATGGGCGTGGGCGAGGTTCTGTTCGCCACCTTCTTCTTCGGCCCGGCCTGGCTGGTGCTCGGGCTCCTGCTCTGTATCGGCGCGTACGGGTTCGCCCTGGTGCTGTGCTTCGTGGCGGTGTTCCTGACCATCCCCGGGTCGACGCGGCGCGCGGCCGTGACGTTCCTGGTCGGGTCGGCCCTGGCGAACGGGGCGTTCGTGGTGGGCGCGCTGCTGCTCCTCGCGGTGTTCGAACTGGCGGAGAAGTTCGGCTGGTGGTGAACCGCCGCGGCGGGGCCGACTGACCCCGGTACCGGGGTCCCGGGCCGGCCCCACCGGTGGGCCCGGGACCCCGGACGGGCGCGGGGCTCCGGCCGGCGTCGCCGGGGCGGAGCCCTCCGTACCCGGAGAAGGGTTCTGGGTTGTCTCTTCCGGGGGGCGTCTCTAGTTTGCGAGACGGAAGGACGCCCCCCGGAAGGACGGGTGGGTGGCCTGCGTCGGGCCACCGCTGCCGGGGATGGGTGCCCCGACGCCCAGAAAGCTACCGGCGGCCGCATGCAGTTTTCATGATGTCGGCTGCATGAGCCCGACAGCCAGTCTCATTGGCGAGTTTCCATACCATTTGGACGGTATGTGCGGGAGAATCGAAGCCTGGCAGAGTCGAGGGGGTAGCCGTGAGGACGACGTACAAGGTGCTGGCCATTCTCGTCGCGGTCTCGGTGGCGTTGCAGGGTGCCTGGATCGCGTTCGGCGTGTTCGGCCTCGCCCATGACACCGACGACCAACCCGTCCTGTTGGACGACAGCTACAAGGGCAACGCCGGCTGGATGCTGCACGGCATCGGCGGCCAGATCGTCGTCCCGCTGCTGGCGATCGCGCTGCTCGTCGTGGCGTTCTTCGCGCACGTGCCGCACGGGGTGCGCTGGGCGGCGATCATCGTCGGGCTTGTCGCGCTGCAGGTCGCGCTCGGCTTCCTCTCGTTCGCCTGGCCGGGGCTCGGCCTGCTGCACGGCTTCAACGCCCTGGTCCTGTTCGGCATGGCGATCCATGCCCGACAGGCCGCCGGACGCCCGGCCGCGCCGCTGACAGGACCCATGACGGTCGCCTGACGTGTCCCGCCGGATCCGGCTCGCGGTGGCCGCCGTCGCCGCTCTCGCCGTCGTCGGGCCGCTCGGCTGGGCGTGGCAGGACAGCCTGCTGCCGTCGACGTACTCCGTGATGGACCTCGGCCGGCCAGACCTCGGCGGCGGCCCCGACGCGCACGTGCACCACGGCGTCAGCGTCGCCGACCTCACCGGGCCGGCCGGCGAACCCGACGTGGCCGTGACGCTCACCGCGCGCAGGGAGTCCTTCGTGCTCGGCGGCGGGGAACGAATGACCGGGTACACGGTCAACCACCTCTCGCCGGGGCCGCCGATCCGGGCCACCGAAGGGCAGCTGGTCGCCGTGACGCTGGTCAACGAGTCCGTGGCCGACGGGGTCACCCTGCACTGGCACGGGGTGGACGTGCCCAACGCCGAGGACGGGGTCGCCGGGGTCACCCAGGACGCCGTGCCGCAGGGCGGGAGCCATGTGTACCGGTTCCGGGCCGGGCGCCCCGGGAGCTACTGGTACCACTCGCATCAGGTGTCGCATGAGCAGGTGCGGCAGGGGTTGTTCGGGGCGTTGGTGATCGAACCGGCCGGGTCCGGGCCGGCTCCCGGTTCCGGGTCGGAGCCCGGTCCTGGCCAGGGTCCCGGGCCGGCCGGCCTCGGGCCCGGCGCCGTGGTCGCCGGCCCGGCGGGGCTCGACGTGCTCGCCCCGGTGCACACCTACGCCAACCTGCGCACCGTCGGCGGCCGGACCGGCACGCCCCGGGTCGACGCGGCCGGTCCGGTCCGGCTGCGGGTCGTCAACACCGACAACGACACGGTCCGGGTCACCGTCGCCGGCGCGCCCTACCGGCTACTCGCCCTCGACGCCCGTGACCTGCACGAACCCGGCGAGCTGACCGGCGAGGCCGTCCTCGTCCCGGCCGGCGGGCGCGCCGACCTGGGTCTCGTGGTGCCGTCCACCGGCCCGGCGGTCCGGGTCGACCTCGGCGGCGTGGCCCTGGTGCTCGGCCGACCCGGCGCGGCCCCGGCCCCGGCGCTGTCCCCGGCCGGCACCGTGGACCCGCTGCGCTACGGCACCCCGGCCCCGCTCGGCCTCGATCCCGGCCGCGCCGACCGGCGGTTCACCCTGCGGATCGGACGGTTCCCCGGCTTCGTCGACGGCCGGCCCGGCGTGTGGTGGACCGTCAACGGCCACCTGTTCCCCGACGTCCCGATGTTCGTGGTCCGCGAGGGCGACACCGTCGTCATGACCATCGTCAACGGTTCCGGCAAGGCGCACCCGATGCACCTGCACGGCCACCACGCCGTCATTCTCAGCCGGGACGGCACCCCCGCCACCGGGTCCCCGGAATGGCGGGACTCCCTCGACGTGCCGGCCGGGTCGACGTACGTGCTCGCGTTCCGCGCCGACAACCCCGGCATCTGGATGGACCACTGCCACAACCTCGACCATGCCGCCCAGGGCCTCGTCGCGCACGTCGCGTACGAGGGCGTCAGCGAGCCCTACCGGGTCGGGCGGGGCAACGCACCGGAGTAGTCGTGTCGTACCCCCGGCCTAGGGTGGCGGGCGTGAAGCTGACGATCGACCGCTCGGACCTGTCGGACGCCGTGACCTGGGCGGCCGGTGCGCTCCCCGCCCGGCCGGCGGTGCCGGTGCTCGCCGGTCTGATGCTGCGCGCCGGTGAACGGCTCACCGTCTCCGCGTTCGACTACGAGGTGGCCACAACCGCCACCGCCACCGCGTCGGTCACGGACCCGGGCGAGGCGCTGGTCTCCGGGCGGCTGCTCGCCCAGATCGTCCGCAGTCTCCCGCCGGGGCCGGTGGGCCTGACCCGAGGCGGCGGAGGCCTCGTCGTGTCCTGTGCGGAGGCGACGTTCACGCTGGCCACGATGCCCGTCGAGGACTATCCGTCGCCGCCCGTCCCGCCGCCGGTCGCCGGCACGGTCGACGCCGGCCTGTTCGCCGAGGCCGTCGCGCAGGTCGTGCTCGCGGCCAGCCGGGACGACACGGTGCCGGCGTTCACGGGCGCGCGGCTGCACCTGGAGGGGGAGACCCTGACCCTGTCGTGCATCGACCGGTACCGGATGGGGGTCCGGCACCTGCCCTGGTCCCCGGCCGGGGATCGAGCGCTCGACGGCACGGGCCCCGGCCAGGGTGGGCCTTCCAGCACCGCTCCCGGACAATTCGGTGCCGGCGCGGCCACGGCCCTGGTCCCGGCCGGCACCCTGGCGGCCACCGCCCGGCACCTGTCGGCCGGGACGACGCTCACCCTCCGGCTCGGCGACGGCCTGCTCGGCCTCGACTGCGGCCCCCGGCACACCGTCACCCGCCTCCTCGACAACCCGCTCGCCGATTACGTGTCCCAGTTCCCCGCCACCGGCGCGATCCACGCGGAGGTGCGCACCGGCCCGCTGCTCGACGCCCTGCGCCGGGTCGCCCTCGTCGCGGCCCCGCAGACGCCCGTCCACCTGGTGTTCAGTCCGGGGCGGCTCCGGCTGGAGGCCCGGGCCGGCAGCGAGGCGCACGCCACGGCCGCCCTCGACGCGGACTTCGACGGGGAGCTGAGCATCGGGTTCAACCCGCGGTTCCTGCTCGACGGGCTCACGGCGCTCGGCGGCGACAGCGTCCGGATGACGTTCGCCGGGCCCGGCAAGGCGGCGTCTCTGACCGGCGGGGACGGGCGGTTCCGCTACCTGCTCGCGGCCGTCCGGCTTCCCACCGGGTGAGCGGCCATTGGGTGACCAGCGGATACCTTGTTAGGGTCCGGCGGTGAGACTGGGACTGCTGGGGCCGGTGGAGTACTGGCACGACGACCAGCCCCTGCCGCTCGGCCCGCCGATGCAGCGCGCGGTGCTGGCCGTCCTCGCCCTCGACACCGGCCGGGTGGTGTCCGTGGAACGGCTGGTCGAGGCGCTGTGGGGCGAGGACCCGCCGCCGCGCCCCCAGGGGATGATCCAGACGTACATCTCCCGGCTGCGGGCGCTGTTCCGCCCGGTCGGGGTCGGCATCACCCGCCGGGGCGGCGGCTACGCCCTGGACGTGCCGCCGACGGAGGTCGACGCGCACGTGTTCCGCCAGCGGGTCGCGGTGGCCAGGGCCGCCGGCGACCGGGTCGGGCTGCGCGCGGCCCTGGACCTGTGGCGGGGCGAGCCGCTGTCCGACGTCCCCGACAGCGAGCTCGTCGACCGGGCCCGCGCCGGGCTGGTCGAGGAGCGGCTGACCGCCCTGGAGATCTGCCTGGACCTCGAGCTCGACGCCGGCCTGCACCGCGAGGCCCTGGCGGAGTTGTCCACCCTGGCCGGCGCGCACCCGCTGCGCGAGGAGCCGCTGCGCCTGCTCATGCTCGCCCTGTACCGGGGCGGCCGGCAGGCAGAGGCCCTCGAACGCTACGACGAGGCCCGCCGGCTGCTCGCCGACGAGCTGGGCCTGGAGCCCTCCGCGGCCCTCGCGGCGCTGCAGGGCCAGATCCTGCGGGGCGAGGGCACCCCACCGGCGGCCCCGGCCCCGGTCGAGGCCCGGAGCGTGCCCCGGCTGCTGCCGTACGACGTGCCGGACTTCACCGGCCGGTCCGCCGAGGTGGCCCGGCTCGGCGCGCTCGCCGCCCGGTCGGCGACGACCGTGGTCATCTCCGCGATCGACGGGATGGCCGGCGTCGGCAAGACCGCGACCGCCGTGCACGTCGCGCACAGCCTCGCCGGCCGGTTCCCCGACGGGCAGCTGTTCATCGACCTGCACGGCTTCACGGCCGGCCGGACCCCGGTGGCGCCCGGGGCCGCGCTCGCCTCGCTGCTGCGCGCCCTCGGGGTGCCCGACGCGCAGATCCCGACGGAGCTGGACGAACGCGCCGCCCTGTGGCGGGACGAGCTGGCCGACCGCCGGGTGCTCGTCGTCCTCGACAACGCGGCGAACGCCGCCCAGGTCCGGCCGCTGATCCCCGGAACGAAGGGCTCGCTGGTCCTGATCACCAGCCGCCGCCGGCTCGCCACGGTCGACGGAGCCGTGCCGGTGTCCCTGGACGTGCTGTCCGAGGAGGACGCCCACGCCCTGTTCGTCGGGATCGTCGGCGACCGGGCGCGCGCCGAGCCGGGGGCGACCGCGGAGGTGCTGGGGCTGTGCGGGTGCCTGCCGCTGGCGCTGCGGATCGCGGCGGCCCGGCTGGCGCACCGCGACCGGTGGACCGTCGCGCACCTGGCCGAACGGCTGCGCGCCGAACGGCACCGGCTCGCCGAGTTCGCCGTCGACGACCAGGACGTCAGCGCCGTCTTCCAGCTGTCCTACGCCGACCTCGTCCCGGAGCAGCAGCGGCTGTTCCGGCTGCTGGGCACGCACCCGGGACCGGACGTCGACGTGTACGCCGCGGCGGCGCTGGCCGGCGTCCAGCACCGGGTGGCCGAGGACCTGCTCGACGGGCTGGTCGACGCGCACCTGCTGACCCAGCGCACGGCGGGCCGGTACACGATGCACGACCTGTTGCGGTTCTACGCCGCGGACCTGGCCGGGACCGCCGAGCGGCACGACGCGCTGACCAGGCTGTTCGACCATTACCGGTACACGGCGTCGCGGGCCATGGACGTCTACGACACCCAGGACGCGCACCGCCGGCCCCCGGTACCGCCGAGCGGCTCCCCGACCCCGGAGCTGGCCGACGGGGCCGCCGCCGTGGTCTGGCTGGACGCCGAGCGGGCCAACCTGATGGCCGTCGCCGGCCATGCCGCGGCCCACGGCTGGCTGGAGCACACCGCTGACCTGTCGCTGCTCCTGACCCGCTACCTCGACACCGGCTCGCACTACCTGGAGGCCGAGACCCTGCACCGGCTGGCCCTCGGCGGCACGGACCAGGCCAAGCGCGGCAAGTCCCTGAGCTTCCTGGGGATCACGTGCTGGCGCCGGGGGCGGTACGCGGAGGCGTACGAGCACTTCCGGCTGTCGATGATCATCGCCGGGGAGGTCGGGGACCGGTCCTCGGAGGGCAACGTGCTCAACAACATGGGCGTGGTCCTGGTCCGCCTCGGCCGGTACGACGAGGCGATCGCGCACCACGAGCGGGCCATGGTCATCGCCCGCGAGGTCGGGGAGCCGGTCGCCGAGGCCCGCAACCTGAGCAACATCGCGATCGTGCACAAGCGCCTCGGCCGGTACCCGGAGGCGCTGCGCGAACAGCGCGCGGCCCTGGAGATCTTCCGCCGGGTGGGCAGCCGGACGGCGGAGGGCATCACGCTGCAGAATCTCGCCAACCTGTGCCGGATCCTCAAGCGCTACCCGGAGGCGCTCATCCACTACGGACGGTCGCTGGAGATCGCCCTGGAGTACGGGGACCGGGGCGGCGAGGCCAACGCCCTGGACGGGGTCGGCATGGTGCACCTGGAACAGGGCCGGCTCGACCAGGCACTGGACCACTTCACCCGGGGGCTGGAGTTGGCGCGCGAGGTCGGCGAGAGGTACCAGGAAATGAATCTGCTCAACGGGCTCGGCGAGACCCTGTCGGCGTCCGGCGAGCACCGCCGGGCCCTGCTCCGGTTCGACGCGGCGCACGCCATAGCCTCCGAGCTGGGTGAACGTGCCGAGCAGGCGCGCGCGCACCGGGGCCTCGGCCACGCGCACCGGGCCCTGGGCGAGACCGAGGACGCCCGGTTGAACCTGAAGGAGGCACTGGCCCTCTACACCGAGCTCGGGGTACCGGAGGTTCAGGCGGTGCGGGAGGCGCTCCGGGATCTCTAGGATCACGGCATGGCCCCCACCGCAGGCGACCTCGTCCGCCGCCGACTGACCCCGCTCGCCCCGCCGGACCCGGTGTCCTGGGTGTGGACGGCGGCCGTCGCGCTGATCGCGGCCGTGATCCGGGTGCTCGGGCTGGCCACGCCCCGGGGCCAGCAGTTCGACGAGCAGCACTACGTCAAGCACGCCCAGACGATGCTCGACCGGGGCGTCGAGTGGAACGTCGAGAACAACTACCCCGACTTCGTGGTGCACCCGCCGCTCGGCAAGTGGTGCATCGCGGCCGGCGAGGCGCTGTTCGGCCGCGACGAGTTCGGCTGGCGGATCGCCGGGGTCTTCGCGGGGGTCGCCGCCGTCGTGGTGGTCACCCGGCTCGGCCGGCGGATGTTCGGCTCCACGGTGCTGGGCTGCGCCGCCGGGCTCCTGATGGCCCTCGACGGGTTCCAGTTCGTGCTGTCGCGGTTCGCGCTGCTGGACATCTTCCTGCTCGCGTTCACGGTCGGCTCGTTCGCCTGCCTCGTCGCCGACCGCGACCACCGCCGGTCCCGGCTGCTCGCGGGGCGGGCCCCCCGCCTGTGGTGGCGGTTCGCCAGCGCGGCGCTGCTCGGCTGCGCGCTGGGCGTGAAGTGGAGCGCGGTGTTCCACGCCGTCGCGTTCGTGGTGCTGCTGGTGGTGTGGGAGTACCGGGGCCGGCGGTCCGCCCGGCTGCCCCGCCCGGCGGTCGGCCGGGTGCTCGGCGCGGCGCTGGCGTACACCGGCGCGACGGTCACGGTCTACCTGGGCACGTGGACCGGCTGGCTGGCCAGCGACAACGCCTGGGACCGGCACTGGCTGCGCGACCACGGCCGGGCGGAGTGGCCGGTGGTCGGGGCGCTGTACAACCTGTACCGCTACCACGTGGACGCCCTGACCTTCCACACGGGACTCGACACCGGGCATCCGTACCAGTCCTGGCCGATGCAGTGGCTGTTGCTGAGCCGGCCGGTGCTGTTCGCCAGCGGCCCGGCCACCGGCTGCGGGGCCGACCAGTGCTCCTCGGTGGTGCTGCTGCTCGGCACGCCGGTGCTGTGGTGGTCGTTCCTGCCGGCGCTCGTCGTGCTGACCTGGCTGGCGATCAGCCGCCGGGACTGGCGGGCCTGGGCGATCCTGGCCGGGGCGCTGGTCGGCATCGTGCCGTGGTTCGCCTTCACCACCCGCACCATGTACTACTTCTACGCCGCCCCCAGCGAGCCCTTCCTGATCCTGGCCGTCGTGTTCGTCCTCGGGACGGTCGCCCGACGGTGGCGCTCGGCCGGCCCGGCCGTGATCGGGGCCTATGTCGGCCTGGTGGCGGTCTGCTTCGCCTACTTCTACCCGGTGCTGACGGGGACGCCGATCTCCAACGCCGCGTGGTGGGCCCGGATGTGGCTGGGGAACCACTGGGTCTGATCCACCCAAATGGGCTGGCGGTGATCACCGGTAGGCCACGGTCGTGGCACAGGTTGCTCCGCGCGTCCTGACGGGAGTTCGCGGGAGCCGTAGCGTTCCGCGCATGTTGCTGGTCACCGGAGCGAACGGTCAACTGGGTCGACGGGTCGTCACCCACCTCCTGGCGCGGGTCCCCGCCACCGCCCTCGCCGTCAGCGTGCGCGATCCCGGGGCGGCCGCCGACCTGGCGGCCCTCGGCGTCTCCGTGCGCAGGGGGGACTTCGACGAGCCGGACACCCTGCCGGAGGCGTTCGCCGGGGCCCGGCGGATGCTGCTGATCTCCTCGGCGGGCATGCCGCACGAGGTGCGGTTCGCCCACCACAGGGCCGCCGTGGCCGGGGCCGTGGCCGCCGGGGTGTCCTCGCTGGTCTACACGAGCCTGAGCACCGCGAGCCCGGCGAGCATCGGGGAGGTGCACCGCAGGACGGAGGCGGTGATCGCCGGGTCGGGGCTGCGGCACACGTTCCTGCGCAACCCGCTGTACACGGACAACTTCCTCGGCGGGGTGCTCGAGGAGACGGAGCTGGTCACGGCCACCGGGCGCGGCCGGGTCGCCAGCGCGCTCCGTGACGACCTCGCCGAGGCGGCGGCCGTCGTGCTCGCCGACGAGACCCACGACCGCGACGTGTACGACCTCACCGGCCCCGCCGCGTGGAGCCAGGACGAGCTGGCGGCGGCCCTGTCGGAGGTGACCGGCCGGCCGGTGACGCACGACGCCGTCGCCCCGGACGAGTACGCCCGCCAGTTGCGCGCCGCGGAGGTGCCCGAGGGGCTGGTCGCGGTGCTGCTCGACATCCACGCCACGATCGCCTCCGGCGGGTTCTCCGAGGTCACGGGGGATCTCGCGGCGCTGCTCGGCCGGCGGCCGCTGTCGGTGGCCGAGGCGGTCCGGGCACTCTAGAGCGCGTCGAGGTACGCCGCCACCCGGCGCACCGTCTCCTCCTCGGGGATCAGCGGGCACGTGGTGCAGTACTCGCCGGTCCACTTCGGGGTCTGGTACGTCAGGCAGCACGTGCCGCGTCGTTTCCAGGTGACCCGGCCGCAACGTGCGGTCACGTCGATCCACCGCACCGGGTGCCGGAGCGGGGTGGGGGCGACGGCCAGGACGGCGTCGACCTCCGCGCGCAGTTCGGGCCGCAGCGGTGCCGGCCGCGACGGGTCGGTGCCGGCTCCCGCGCCGGTGGCGTGCCGGGCGTCCTCCGCCGCCAGGGTCCGCGCCGCCACCAGCGCCGCCCCGGCGAACCGGTCGGCGGCCTCCGACCACAGGGCGCGCCGGCTGCGCCGGGTCACGGCCGCGACCGCCTCGACGACCGGGGCGAGGAGGTCGGCGTACGACGCCGCGAACCGGGTGTGCAGCGCGGTCACCGAACCGGCGGTCTCGGTGCCCGGCTGGCCGGCCGCGGGGTCGTCGGGGAGCACGAGCAGCGTGCCGGTGCCGGCGAGCGCGTCGAAGCCCCCCTCCCCGTCGCCGCGGAGCGCGACGCTGCCGGGAGCCAGGAGCAGGGCGCGGCGGTCGGCGAGGAGGAGGCCGGCGGGCCCGGCGGCCAGTACCGAGAAGAACTCGGACGCGAGCATGATCGCGGCGGCCGTGCGCGCCGGTCGGGTCCGGCAGCCGCCGCAGGCGGTGTCGGCGCCGGCGAGGAGGTCGGCGAGGGAGTCGGGGCGCAGGAGCGCGTCGAGCGGGACGAGGCCGGGCGCGTCGGCGGGCAGTGTCGCGTAGAAGCCGCTGAGCGCCGACGCGCGGGCGAGGGCGTCGGCCACGTCGACCCGTGGCGTCCCGGTCATGACTGTCACGACCCCACCTCCTTGAGGTGAGGCTACCCTAACAATTGGTCGGGGTCGCGGGCGGTTTTCTCCGAATGGGCGGATCGGGTCCCGGATGTCGACCCGAATACGCGCTTGTGCCACAGGGGATAGACGGGTGACAGTGGGTCGTGATCACCGTCCGCGAGTTCCGGCCGAGCGACGCGCCCACGGTATGGGCGCTGAACAACCTGCCCAGTGTCGGGGCGGCCGACGACTCCGTCCCCCTCGCGCTGCCGCCGGAGCCGCACCCGCCGGCGGCGTACCCCGACCTGGGGGACATCGCCGGCTCCTTTCTGGAGTTCCTCGTCGTGGAGACCGACGGCCACCTCGTCGGCATGGGCGGCCTCAAGCCCAGAAGCGAGACCCACGCGGAGGTACTGCGGGTCCGCGTTCACCCCGCCGTCCGCCGCCGCGGGGTCGGCCGGGCCCTGATGGCGGCCCTGGAGGACCGGGCCGGCGAGCTGGGCTTCCGGGCGATGTTCCTGGACGCCGCGACCAACCAGCCCGAGGCCCTCGCGTTCTACCGTGGACTCGGCTACGCCGAGGCGGGCCGGTCGACGTTCCCGCGATGGACCCTCGTGTACTTCACCAAGGAGCTGTGACCCGGGCGGCTGTTTCGGCCTGGCCCGAACAACATTGACCGCCGGGTACCGACCGGCGATGCTCTCCGTGACCGGCAGCTGACCGCCGGACCCGCCCGCGCGACGTGGCGACGGGCCCGGACGGGGGCGTCCACGGCGGGTACGACCGCCGGGGCGATGGGTGTCGTGGCGGAGTCCCCTCGCCGCGGCGGCACACGGCCGGCGCCCGGTCGCAGCACCGTGGCCAGCGGGGCACGGTGGCCGGGGCGGTCCCCCGCGTGGGGTGCCGTCCCGGCCGGTGCGTCCCACGACCCCGAGGTGGGGATACGATCGCGTGACCTTCGCCCTGGACGGCCACCATGCTGAGGATCTACTTCACGAGCGAGGACATCGCCAGAACCCGGCTCGCGGCGGCGCCGGACCCGCTCTGGGAGCTGGTGCTGAGCGTGCACATGCTCCGGGGCCAGCGCGGCGACCTGCTGTTCGGCGACTGGCGGCGCGCGACCTGTGACCGGATCCGGGGCCTGACCTCGCGGCCGGAGTGGCGGCGGTTCATGACCCTGACCCCCACCATGGGGTACTTTCCCGACTTCCTCACCCCGTTCGCCGCCGGCCAGGGCCTGGAGCGGGGCCTCGAGGCGATCCGGCGCACCCCGGCCACGATGCTCGACCGCGAGCTGCGCCAACTCGCCGCCGACCGCCGGCTGCCGGGCGACGTCGGCCCGCTCGCCCGGGGCGGGGCCGACGCCGTCGTCGAACTGACCGACACGATGCGCGCCTACCACGAGCAGGCCATCGCGCCGCACCTGCCGGTCATCAGGCAGGCGACGGAACGCGACCGGGCGCTGCGGGCCAGGGCCATGCTGGACGGTGGCGTGGAGGGCCTGCTGCGCAGTCTGCGACCGATCATGGAATGGTCCCGCGGCGAGCTGCGGGTCCCCGGCCACCGGCCACAGGAGATCCACCTCGGCGGCCGGGGCCTGCTGCTCGTCCCGTCGTACTTCTGCGTCAACCAGCCCATGACCATGTTCGACCCGGACCTGCCGCCGGTCCTGATCTACCCGGTCAGCCGGTTCTCCGACACGGTGCTCCTGCCCGACCGGGCCGAACGCTCCGCGCTGTCCGCGCTGATCGGCCGGACCCGCGCCACCCTGCTGGAGGTGGCCGGCGCGGGCTGCAGCACGAGCGAACTCGCCCGCCGGGCCGGGATCTCGGTGCCCTCGGCGAGCGAGCAGGCGAAGGTGCTCCGCGACGCCGGGCTGCTGGCGAGCGTCCGGGACCGCAACCGGGTGGTGCACCACGTGACGCCGCTCGGCTGGGCGATGCTGGACCACGACCACACCTGAACCGGAGGAGGTCACTTTGGCAGGGTGCGGCGAAGGCGAGGCCCCGGTTGCCCCGGCGGCGGAGGTCGGCCTTCCTCGTGACCGCCGGGAACGCGGCGCGCCCCGGGCCGGGCCGGCGGGCGGCGGGTCCGGAGCGGGGCGCGCCGGGGGTGTGGCCTGCGGGCGGGGCGGAGCCCCGGCCGCAGGCCGACCCGGGATCAGATCACCGTGTCCAGGGCCCCGACCAGGTCGGCGACGATGTCGGCCGGGTCCTCCAGCCCCACGGACACCCGGAGCACGCCCGGGTGCGGTCGCGCCTCGGTGGCCACCGGTCGGTGGGTCAGCGCCGCGGGGTGCTGGATCAACGTGTCCACCCCGCCGAGGGACACCGCGTGCGTGATCACCGAGCAGGCCGACGCCGCCTTGACGGCGGCGGCGTAGCCGCCGTGCACGGAGAACGCGAGGATCGCGCCCGGGCCGGACATCTGCCGGCCGACGAGGGCGTGCGGGTCGCGCAGGCCCGGGTAGTACACCTCGGACACCGCGCGGTGGGCGGACAGGGCGTCGGCGAGCTTGGTGGCCGACTCCTGTTGGGCGCGGACCCGGACGGGCAGGGTCTGCAGGCCCCGGTGCAGCATGTACCCGGCGAGCGGGTGCAGCAGCCCGCCGGTCAGCGCGCGGACGGACCGCAGCCGGGCGGCCCACTCGGGGGAGCAGGCGACCACGCCGCCGAGCACGTCGCCGTGCCCGCCGAGGAACTTCGTCGCCGAGTGCAGCACCAGCGTCGCGCCGTGCAGCACGGGCCGCTGGAGCACCGGGGTGGCGAACGTGTTGTCGACCAGCACCGGGACGTCGCCTGCGGCCTCGACGACCCGGGCGATGTCGATCAGGTCGAGGGTCGGGTTGCCGGGGGTCTCCAGGATCACCAGGCCGGTGTCGGGGCCGATCGCGTCGGCCACCTCGTGCGGGAGGGCCCAGGTCACCGTGGTGCCGAGCATGCCGACGGCGAGCAGGTGGTCGGTGCCGCCGTACAGCGGGCGGACCGCGACGATGTTGCGCCTGCCCTCGGCGGCCGTGGCCAGCAGGCACGCGGTGAGCCCGGCCATGCCGGAGCCGAACGCGACGGCCTCGGCGGTGCCCTCCAGGTCGGCGAGGGCCTCCTCGAACCGGGCGACGGTCGGGTTCCACAGCCGCTGGTAGACGAGGCTGCCGCCGTCGAGGGGCCGGCCGCCGGTGGCCATCGCCTCGTAGGAGTCGCCGCCCAGCTCGACGTCCGGCAGCGGGTAGGTGGTGCTCAGGTCGATCGGCGGCACGTGCACGCCGAGTCCTGCGAGGTCCGCGCGGCCGCCGTGCACGGCCAGGGTGTCGAGGCTGGTCATATGCGAAGGATGAAGAATCGAATGAAGAAGCGCAATCCACTCGTAAAATATTCTGAAATTGATCTGTCTATGATTGTGATCTGCGAAAACACGGATGCACAATGGGGTCATGCCGAAGGATCTTCGCCTCGATGACACGGACCGCAGGATCGTCACGCTGCTCGCGCAGGACGGCCGGATGTCCAACGCCGCCCTCGCCGAGGCGTGCGGGATCGCCCAGTCGACCTGCCTGACCCGGTTGCGGGCGCTGCGCGACAACGGGGTGATCCGGGGCTTCCACGCCGAGGTCGACCTCGCGGCGCTGGGCTACGCGCTCCAGGCCCTGGTGTCCGTGCGGCTCGCCGGGCACGGCCGCGACCACATCGACCAGTTCCGCGCGCTGGCCACGGCCCTGCCCGGGGTGCTCGCGGTCTACCACGTGACCGGCCAGACCGACTACCTGCTGCACGTGGCGGTGCCGGACGCCGACGCGCTGCGCGACTTCGTCCTCGACCACCTGGTCAGCCGCGCGTCGATCGCGCACGCCGAGACCAGCCTGATCTTCGAGCACATCCGCGGGGTGGGCATCACAACCCCGTAAAAACCTTTCAGACGGTTACGGTGGGGCCCGACCCGGCAGCGTCGGTTCAGCCGGTCGCGGCCAGCGCCCGCAGCGCCGCCATGGCCCGGGCCGCGTCGTCGTACGGCACGAACACGTGGTCGTGGTAGTAGCCGGCGACCACATTGCACGGAATGTTCTCGCCGGTGAGGGCGGTGGCCACCGCGGCGGTCAGCCCGACGGCGTCGAGCGCGGAGTGCACGGTCAACGTGATCCACGCCATGACCAGGTCGTACTCCAGGTGGTGCGTGTCGGCCTCCGCGCGGGTCAGCACCAGCGTCGTGCCGTCGTCCTCGGTGACCGTGACCACGGGGTGCACGTCCCCGGGGGCCTTGCCGGGCACGCTGACGAACACGTAGCGGCCCGGGTGCTGCTCGGGCTCCAGGCCGCTGAGCAGGCGGGACAGGTCACGTTCTCCGATCATGGCAGTCAGGATAGGTCCGTACCCGCCACCTGGCGAAGAAGATCGCGGAGCTGTGTGCGGTCGGTCACGGACAAACCGGCGAGGGGCGCGGCGGCGAATCGGAGTTCGGCGGCGAAACCGGTCGCCAGTGCCTCGCCGCCAGCCGTGCGCGCGACTTTCTTGACCCGTCGGTCGACCGGGTCGGCGCGGCGTTCGACGAGGCCCCGGGCCTCCAGGCGGTCGATGATGCCCGTGACGTTGGAGCGCTCGGAGCCCAGTCGGTCGGCGATCTCGCGCATGGCCATCGGCTCGGCGAGCATCACGAGCACCTTGGCCTGGATGGTGGTCAGGTCGCGGGCGCCGGCGGCTGTTTCATACTCTTTCGTGTACATCGCCACGATCTGGGCGATCAGGCGCACTACCTCGGAGGTCACGGGGTCGGTCATGCCCCCAGGATAGTTGACGACATGAACTGTCCATGTGCATACTCAATGTAGTTCATGAGGATAACCATCATGGCCATCAACTAAGGGGTTTGTCATGGGTAACGTCGTCCTGATCACCGGCACCTCGACCGGCATCGGCCGGGCGCTCGCCCTTCAGGCCGCGAACGCCGGTCACCAGGTCGTCGCCACGATGCGCGACACGTCCCGGGCCGGGGAGCTGGCGGACGTCGCCGACGTGCGGGCGCTCGACGTCACCTCCGCGGAGTCCGTCGCCGAGCTGATCGCCGGCGTGCTGCGCGACCACGGCCGGATCGACGTCCTGGTCAACAACGCCGGGGCCGGGCACGTCGGCACGGTCGAGACCGACTCGGTCGAGGACTTCCAGGCCGTCCTCGACGTCAACCTGCTCGGCGTCGTGCGGATGACGAAGGCGGCCATGCCGCACCTGCGCGCGTCCCGGGGGCGGCTGGTCACGGTGTCCAGCGTCGGCGGGGTCGTCGGCCAGCCCTTCAACGAGGCGTACTGCGCCGCCAAGTTCGCCGTCGAGGGCATGATGGAGAGCCTCGCGCCGGTCGCCGCCCAGTTCGGGGTGCGGGTGTCCCTCGTGGAGCCCGGCGCGGTGGCCACGGAGTTCGTCGCCAACGCCGTCACCGACCGGGCTGCGCTGCTCGCCGGGATGGGCGACTACCGCCCGGTCCTGGAGCGGTACGTGGCCAGGACCGAGGCCGCGTTCGCCGCCGCGCAGAGCGCCGAGGAGGTGGCGGCCGTCGTGCTGTCGGTGGTCGAGAGCGAGGCCCCGGCGCTGCGCTACCAGACGTCGGACCGGGCCCGGGAGTTCGTCGGCGTGAAGCTCGCCGACCTCGACGGCTCCCGGGTGCTGGGCGTGACCTCCGGGATGTGCTGACCGGCCGGGCCCGGCCCGGGAGCCGGCTCGCCGTCGACCCGGGCGGTCGCGGGGGCCGGAGCCGGGCGGAAGACCCAGGCGCGGAGCAGCAGGAAGCGCAGGACCGTGGCCGTCAGGTTCGCGACGACCAGGACGGTCAGCTCCACCGACCTTGGCGGCGTGCCCGACGCGACGTGCAGGCCGGCCAGAGCCCCGCTGGTCAGGGCCAGGCACAGCAGGAACACGGCGAACCCCTGGGCCTGGTGCCGGGCGGCGTTCCGCAGCCCCGAGATGCCGAACGTGAGCCGCCGGTTCGCCGCGGTGTTCGCCACGGCCGTCACGCCCAGGGCGGCCAGGTTCGCGGCCTGCGCGCCCAGGCCGGGCCGCAGCAGGGCGTAGAGCAGCAGGTAGGCGAAGGTGCTCAGCGCGCCGACCGCCGCGAACCGGACCAGTTGCCGGGTCAGCCCGAGCGGCACCCCCGGCGGGTCCAGCGGGGCCCGGCCCAACCGGGCACGCAGCTCGCCCAACGGCAGGTCGCGCAGGTGCCGGACCAGTCGGATGATCCCCGCCAGATCGGCCCGGACCGTCGCCGCGATGTCCACCCGGCTGTCGGGGTCGTCGACCCAGTCGACCGGTACCTCGTGGATCCTCAGGTCGGAGCGCTCCGCCAGCACCAGCAGTTCCGTGTCGAAGAACCAGCCGGTGTCCTCGACCAGCGGCAGCAGCTCCCGGGCGGCGTCGCGGCGGATCGCCTTGAACCCGCACTGCGCGTCGGAGAACCCGGTGGCCAGCGTCCCGCGCAGCAGCAGGTTGTACGCCCGGGAGAGGAACTCCCGCTTCGGGCCCCGGACCACCCGCGCCCCCCGGGACAGCCGGCTGCCGATCGCCAGGTCCGAGTGCCCCGACAGCAGCGGGGCGACCAGGGGCGGCAGGGCGGCCAGATCGGTGGACAGGTCGACGTCCATGTAGACGAGTACCGGGGCCTCGGCGGCCAGCCAGACCTGTTTGAGAGCCCGCCCGCGGCCCTTCGCCTCGATCCGGACATAGTGGACGCAGAGCTCGTCGCGGAGGGCCGCGGCCACCTCGGGCGTGCGGTCGGTGCTCGCGTTGTCGGCGACCGTGATCCGGCAGGGGAACGCGAACGCCCCGGCGAGGAATGCGTGCAGCCGGCGGACGCACGGGGCCAGATCGGCCTCCTCGTTGTACACCGGGATCACGACGTCGAGTACGGCGGCGGGGGGCATCGTCATGCCCTGACGGTCCCGTCGGGGGCTGTGCCGGGCGTGTGCCGCCGCTGTGCGGGAGCTATGAACCGGGGCTAACCGGCGAGAACGGTGTCCAACCAGTGCTCGTACCAGGACAGGAAGTCCGGGGCGGGGGACAGGTGCGGGCCCGTCCCGTCGAAGTACGTGCTGGCGATCCGGCCCCGGGCCGGGCCGGTGACGACGAGGACCCACAGGTAGCCCTCGCCCTCGTGGCTCAGGGCCAGCGCGCCGGTGAACGGCTCGTCCTTGACGCCGAGCCCCATCTCGCCCCACCAGTCCCGGTAGGCGAAGTCCGGATCCATCGGGAACGGGGTGGCCAGCACCTCGTCGGTAGCCGGCTCCTCCAGCGCGTCGTCCCACCGGTCCAGCGGGAGCAGGCCGTGGTACGGGCCGGCCCCGCCGAGGTTGCTGGGACCGCCGTGGCCGACCCGGGTGACGAAGGCGCGGTACTCCGCCGGCAGACGCACGCCATGTCGGCCCTCGAACGCCGCCACCTCGGACTCCGGCAGTGGCGGGCCGAGGTGGAAGCCGTGGCTGTCGGCCCCGGGCACCTTCGCCGCACCGGGCAGCCGCCGGGCCGCCGCGAGCTTGTCGGTGACCCGCAGCACCTGTGCCGTCAAACTGTCCGTCATCGCCGTCCCCCCGTGTGGTTCCGGCAATCCTATGTGGATCCTGTGAGTGTTCCCGCCAGCCGAACGGCTGATGGGTCCGACCGCAGTGGCCGGTCCGGCGCGCCGCACGGATGACCGGGACCTGCCGTTCGGCCAGGTCCGGACCGGCCGGCTCCACCCGTTCCGCAGGGATCCCGCCAGGGCGCGCTCCGGTCGGTCGGGTCCGACCGGAGCGCTGGGGATCACCGGGGTGACGTCAGGTCGTAGACCACGGTGTCGTCCACGGTCGTCGCGGTGAACGTCGCCGCCACCCACGCGGTGATCTCCCGCGAGGCGCTGCTGCCGCCCATCGAGCCACCCATCCCGCCGATGCCACCAGCAGAGTCGCCCGCCCCGCCAGCGCTGCCCGCCCCGCCCATCCCGCCGGCCCCGCCGCCGAGGAGGTAGTGGATCCGGCCCTCGGCGACGTACTTCTGGAACTCCGCGAGCGTCGGGGCCGGGTCGCTGCCGTTGAAGCCGCCGATGGCCATCACAGGCCGCTGCGTCGCCAGCTGGTAGGACGCGGCGTTGTTGGCCCCGACGGCCGCGGCCATCCAGGTGTAGCGGTCGGCGTCCGCCGCCAGCAGGCTCACCAGCGCGGCGCTGGGCTCGCGCCCGCCGAGCAGTCCGCCCATGCCGCCGCGCCCACCGGCCGCGCCGCCGGGGAAGCCCTGCCCGCCCGGAGCGGCCTGCCCGCCGGGGAGGCCCTGGCTGTCGGTCCGCCCGGTGCCGCCCGGCGGGACGCCCTGGCCGTTGGTTCCGCCCGGAATCCCGGACCCGCCGGGGAAGGCCGCGCCTCCCCGACCGTCGCCGGTGCCCCGACCACCGGCCCCGCCGCCCGGAGCTGCCCCGGGTCCGCCCGCGCCACCGCCCGGAGCCCCGGGCCCGCCGGGGAAGCCGCCCGGACCGCCCCGCGCGCCCGCCACCGCCGGCCCCGCCGTCACGATCGCACCGGTGTGCGGGGTGCCGACCGTGTCGAGTGCGTAGGCCGCCGGCCCGGCGAGCACCGCGACCAGACCGGCGACGGCGGCCGGCATCGCGAGCCGGGCCCCGAGCCGCACCCCGGGACGGGACTCCGTTCCGGGCCGTCCGTCGGGACCGGATCCCGTTCCGGGCCGTGCGTCGGCGTCCGGATCCAGGGTCGGTTCACCGGTCGAATCGTTCGACTCCTGAACGGTGGCGGTGGGCAGGACGCGGATGTCACTGGCGGGTGGGCCGGACGCGGCGTTCCGGCCGCGCGGGACGCCGGTGCCCAGCACCCCGGCGGACAGCAGCCCGGAGACGAGGAGCGCCAAGGCCGCCGCGATGCCCAGGACCAGGACCGTCGGGCGCAGCCAGGGCAGGAAGGCCGCGCTCCGGCCGAGCAGGACGAACGCCCACCAGGCGGAGCCGGCCACGCCCGCCGCGGCCACCGCCGTCGCCCACCACGAGGACCGGCGGGCCCAGAGCACCGCCCCGCCCATGCCGACCAGCGCGCCGACCGACGGGGCGAGGGCGACCGTGTAGTACTGGTGGAAGATGCCCTGCATGGCGCTGAACACCCCGCCGGTGACCAGCAGCCAGCCGCCCCAGACCACGAACCCGGCCCGCGACAGCCGGTCCCGCCAGGTCACCGCGAGCCCCACGACCAGGAACAACAGTGCCAGGGGCAGTAGCCATCCGATCTGGCCGCCGATGTCGGTGCCGAACATCCGGTCCCAGCCGGTACTGCCCCAGCCGCGCCCCTGCCCGCCCCCCACGCTCCCGGTCTCCTCGCCGGTGAGCCGGCCGAACCCGTTGTAGCCGAGGGTCAGTTCGAGCACGCTGTTGTGCTGCGACCCGCCGATGTACGGCCGCGACCCGGCCGGCCACAGCTCCACGGCCAGCACCCACCACCCGGCGGACACGACGAGCGCCGCCCCGGCGAGGAGCAGCTGCCCGATCCGTCGCCAGATCCGCACCGGGGCGGCGAGGAGGTAGCCGAGGGCGAGGGCCGGGAGGACCAGCAGCGCCTGGAGCATCTTGGTCAGGAAGCCGAAGCCGACGAAGGCCCCGGCGGCGACCAGCCACCAGGTGGAGCCGCGCTCGACGGCGCGGACGGTCGTGTACGCCGCGAGGACCAGGAGCAGCACGAGCAGCGCGTCGGGGTTGTTGAACCGGAACATCAGCGCCGCGACCGGGGTCAGCGCGAGGACGGCCCCGGCGACCAGCCCGGCGACCTCGCCGGACACCCGGTCCGGGCGACCGTCGCCGGAGACCGCGACCGAGGCCCGCCACGAGGCCGTCCGGCGCACCGTCGCGTAGAGAGCGGCGACGGTGCCGACGCCGAGCAGGGCCTGGGGCACGAGGATGCTCCACGCGCTGAGTCCGAACAGCCGCACCGACAGGCCCATCAGCCACAGCGAGGCCGGCGGCTTGTCCACGGTGATCGCGTTGGCCGAGTCCAGGGAGCCGAAGAACCACGCCTTCCAGGACTGCGACCCGGCCTGGGCCGCCGCGGAGTAGAACGAGTTGGCCCAGCCGGAGGCGCCGAGGCCCCACAGGTACAGGGCCGCGGTGCCAAGCAGCAGGAGCAGCAGTGGCCACCGGGTGCGGAGGAGTCTCATCCGGCCACCCTGGCGGCGGCGGCTATGCCGGGCTTGTGTCCGGGCTGTGCCCCGGCTGTGAGGGCAGCCGGACCGTGAACGTGGTGCTGCCGGGCCGGCTGGTGACCTCGACCGTGCCCTGGTGCGCGGCGACGACGGCGGTGACGATGGCCAGGCCCAGTCCGGTGCTGCCGGCCGCCCGGGACCGGGAGCTGTCCCCCCGGGCGAACCGTTCGAACACCTCCAGGCCCTCGGGGATGCCGGGCCCGTCGTCGGCCACCGACAGCGTCACCGTGCCGGTCCGGGGCCGGCGTCCGGGCCCGGCGGGCGGGGCGGTCGAGGCCGGGCCGTCGGGGGCGTGCACAGCCAGGGTCGTGGTGACCAGGGTGCCGGGCGGGGTGTGGGTGCGGGCGTTGGAGAGCAGGTTGGCGAGTACCTGGTGGAGGCGCGGGCCGTCGCCGGTGACCGTGATGGACTCCGGCGGCAGGTCCAGGGTCCACCGGTGGCCGGGGGCGGCGATCCGCGCGTCGTTGACGGCGTCGACCGCGAGCCGGGACAGGTCGACCTCCCCGGTGGCGAGGTCGCGGCCGGCGTCGAGGCGGGCCAGCAGGAGCAGGTCGTCAACGAGGGCCGTCATCCGGGCGCTCTCGGACTCGACCCGGCTCAGCGCGTACGCGATGTCCTCGGGGACCTGGTCGCGGCCCCGTCGGGTGAGTTCGGCGTACCCCCGGATGGCCGCGAGGGGAGTGCGCAACTCGTGGCTGGCGTCGGCGACGAAGTGCCGGACCCGGGTCTCGCTGGCCTGCCGGGCCTGCAGCGCGGTGCCGACGTGGTCGAGCATCCGGTTCAGCGCCGCCCCGACCTGGCCGACCTCGGTCCGCGGGTCGGTGTCGGGGACGCGTTCGGACAGCGCCACCTCGCCCCGGTCGAGGGGGAGTTCCGCGACCCGGCCGGCGGTGGCGGCGACCCGGCGCAGGGGGCGCAGGGCGAGCCGGACGACCCCGGTACCCGCCAGAGCGGCCGCGACCAGCACCGCGACCGCGACCGCGCTCTCCACCGCGACCAGCCGCCACACGGTGGCGTCCACCCCGGACAGCGGCAGCCCGGTGACCACGGTGTCGCCGACCCGGGTCGGTTCGGCGATCAGCCGGTAGCCGCCGAGTTCCGGCAGGTGGCCGTCGTGCGGCCGGTCGTCGGTCGCGACGTTGGCGAACGGGGCGCGCCGGTCCACCGGGATCGCCGTGACCGTGCCGTCGGCTGCCAGGACCCCGGCGACCGTGACCCGGCCGTCGACCACCCGCGCCCCGACGGTGCCGACGGGTTGGCCGGGTCCGAGGAGGAACTCCAGCCCGGGCGGCGGCGTCGGCCGGGACGGGTCCTGGGGCGGCGGCCGGCCGGCCCCGGCGGCGGAGCGGTGCCCGGCGGCGACGAGCTGCTGGTCGAGCTGGCCGACGAGGAACGTCCGCAGCGCGAGCGTGGTGGTGACCCCGACGACGAGGCAGGCCACGGCGAGCAGCGCCACCAGGCCCGCGAGCAGCCGGGCCCGCAGCGACCACGTTCTAGTCGGCCGGCTTGAGGACATACCCGGCCCCGCGCATCGTGTGGATCATCGTCGGCCGGCCGGCGTCGACCTTCTTCCGCAGGTAGGAGATGTACAGCTCGACCACGTTGGCCTGCCCGCCGAAGTCGTAGTTCCACACCCGGTCGAGGATCTGGGACTTCGACAGCACCCGGCGCGGGTTGCGCATCAGGTAGCGCAGCAGCTCGAACTCCGTCGCGGTCAGGGTGATCTCCTCGCCGGCCCGGCGGACCTCCCGGCACTCCTCGTCGAGGGTCAGGTCCCCGACGACCAGCAGGGCCTCGGTGCGCGCGGTGTGCAGCAGCGCGCGGCGGAGCAGGGCCCGGACCCGGGCGACGACCTCCTCCAGGCTGAACGGCTTGGTCACGTAGTCGTCGCCCCCGGCGGTCAGGCCGGCGACCCGGTCCTCGACGGCGTCGCGAGCTGTCAGGAAAAGTACTGGAATATCTGGTTTGTCGTTGCGGAGGCGGCGGAGCACCTCCAGGCCGTCGAGGTCCGGGAGCATGATGTCGAGGACCACGGCGTCGGGGCGGAACTCCCGGGCCAGCCGGACGGCCGTCGAGCCGTCGGGGGCGGAGCGGACCTGCCAGCCCTCGTAGCGCAGGGCCATGGTGAGCAGGTCGGCCAGGGTCGGCTCGTCGTCGACGACCAGGACCCGGGGCGGTTCGCCGTCCGGCCGCCGGGGGTCGGGTGCTGTCATAGTCGCATTGTGCCCACAGGCACTGTGGCCCCGCTGTGCGAAACCTGTGAACGGGCTGTGCCGCCGGAGCGCCGGGCCGCCGGGCGCGCATGCACCCACAATTTATGCACCTGCATGAATTGCGGTCGGATGGATGTGACCCCGGGTCAGCCGGGCGTTCTCACCAGCCGCCCGCCGCTCGGGCCGCCGTCGCGGCCTTCTCCACGGCCGCGATCCCGTCCTCCTCCGCCGTGCTGCCCGTCGACAGCACGGCGATCGTGACGTCCACCCCGGGCCCGGTGATCCGGCCGATGCTGTTGACCGACCAGGTGCCGTCCACGTCGTCCCAGTTCATCCAGCCGTCCTTGACCAGCACGGACTCCCCGGACCGGGCGGCGGCGGTCACCCCCCAGCGCTGGTCGGGGTTCACCTCCGACATCAGCGTCGCCAACAGCCCCGGCCCGGTGACCGCGTCGAGCAGCCGGACCTGGTCGGCCGCCGTCGTGGTGGTCACGCCCCACGCGCCGTCCTCGCCGGGCACGGTGTGGGCCAGGCCCAGGCGGTCGACCAGGTCGGTCAGGCCGGTCGCGCCGTCGATGGCGTCCCACAGGTCGGAGGCGGCGTCGTTGTCGCTCACCGTGATCATCTGGTACGCGAGCGCGCGGTCGTCGTCGGACAGGTCCGGCTCGCGGTCGAGGAGTTCGGCGAGGATGGCCACCTTGACGATGCTGGCCGTCCGGAAGGTGTCGTCGGCGTGGTAGAGCGTGGTCGTGCCGTGCACGTGGTCGACGACGGCGAGGGACAAGGTGCCCTCGAAGCCGGCGAGCGCGGCGTCGAGCGCGGGCGTGACCAGGTCCGGCGGGGCAGGGGCCGGGGCGACCGGCTGCGGGGTCCCGGGCGGCGCCTCCGTCGGGGCCGGTGTCGGGCTGGTGGTCCCCGATGCCGCCGGCACGTCCCTCGCGGCAGGCGTCGACGCCGAGGCCTGGCCCCGGACCGCCGACAGTCCCGCCCCGGCGACCAGCACCGCCAGCGCCAGCCCCAGCCACCATCCACGTCGTCCCATGGGGCCATCGTCGGGGCGGTGTCTGTGAACAGCCTGGGGACGGGCTGGGAGTTAGAGCAGACCTCTCAGGTACGCGTCCGGCCGGGCCATGAACCGCGACCAGTGGTCCACCAGCTCCAGGTCCCGCCACGCCCGGGGCCGGATCCCGTGCTTGCCGACCTCCAGCACGGCCGCCCCCGGGTACGCCGCCACCAGCGGGGAGTGCGTCGCGCAGATCACCTGGGCGCCCTCCTCGACGAGCAGCGAGAACTGGGCCAGCAGTCGCAGGCACGAACTGAACGACAACCCGTCCTCCGGCTCGTCGAGCAGGTACAGCCCCACGTCGGTGAACCGGCCGTCGAGGACCTGCAACACGCTCTCGCCGTGGCTGACGACGTCGGGGGTGGCGTACCCCATCTTCACGAACTGCTCGTAGGCGGTCTCCGCCCGGAGGAAGAAGCCCTTCGCGCGCCGGCCGAGCATCCGGCTGCCCTGCCGCGTGCGGATCAGCCTCATCCGGGCGCCCAGGACGCCGGGCTCGTCATCCTGGGCGTACCTGCGGCCGGCGTGCCCGGTGCGGCCGTCCAGCCCGTACGCCTCGGCGATGCCCTCCAGGACCGTGGACTTGCCCGACCCGTTCTCCCCGACCAGGAACGTCACCGGCCGGTCGAAGGTCAGGCCCTCGCGGAAGATCTGCGCCACGGCCGGGACGGTCATCGGCCACTGCCGGGCGGGGAGCGGGGGCTCGGCGTCCGGGAAGTCGGGAATCGACACGCCCTCGATGATCACGGGAACATCGTCCCAGGTGGCGGCGGGTGCGGGGGAGTGAGAATCCTCGCAACCGTCGCCCGGATTTCACCAAACATAGATGTACTTGACTGCGAGCGGTCGATAGCGTGCGCGTCATGCGACGCCTACTCCCCGTGCTGCTGCTCGCCGCCACGCTGGCCGCTCCCGCGCCGGCCGCCGCCCAGGTCTCCGACCTCGCCCTCGCCCAGCGCTGGGCCCCGGTGCACTACCAGGACACCGACTCCTCCGACTACGACGCCGACTACCTGTCCGCCGTGAACTACGACGGCAACTGGAACGGCCTGGACAACTGGGAGAACGAGCCGACGTCACCCCTGCTCGGCACGGTCTCCTACTCGGTGGTCGAGACCTCTACCCACTGGTTCATCGTGTACGCCTTCTACCACCCCCGCGACTGGTGCGACAACGTGTTCTGCGAGTCGCACGAGAACGACATGGAGGGGCTACTGCTCGCCATCCGCCGGGACGGCAGCACGTACGGGAAGCTCGAGGGCATGGTCACCGTCGCGCACAGCGACTTCTACTCGTTCACGCCGGCCGGCAGCCCGTACACCAACGGGCGCGAGTCCATCGACGGCCCGGTCCTCATGCAGTCCTACGGCGGCCAATCCCGGCCGACCACCCGGCAGGAGGCCAAGGGCCACGGCCTCAAGGCGTGGGACGGCGCGGCCTTCCCGGGCGGCGACGGCGTCGTGTACTACCCCTCCGGCACCGCCGGCATCCCGACCAGCGGCAACGACCGGTCGGTCGGCTACCAACTGGTCGACGTGTTCGCCACGGGCGGCCTGTGGGCGCGGCGGAACAACGCGGAGACGTTCGCGTCGTTCGGCACGTTCCGGGGCGACAACGGCAAGGACAACGCCGCCAACGCGCCCTGGGGCTGGGACGACCACGACGACGGCTCCGACCTGCCACGCGGACTCCTGGCCACGGACCCGGCGAAGCTCGTGGCGGCGTACTTCAACGGGGAGGGGACGTTCAGCCTCACGTACACCCGCAACGGCTACCGCTGACCCGCCGGCTACGGGGCGTCGATGCCCAGGTGTTCGCGGAACGCGTCCCGGCCGGCCGGGGTCACCCGCAGCGCGCGCCCCGCGCCGATCCGTTCCACCCAACGGCGGTCCATCGCCGTACCGCACAGTGCCGCCCCGACCTGGCCGGCCAGGTGGGTCCGCCGCTCCGTCCAGTCCAGGCACGCCTTCACCACCGGGCGGCGGCCCCGCCCCGGGGCGAGGGCGATGCCCAGCCGCTCCAGCCAGGCCACGCCCGACGCGGTGACCGTGAGCCCGGTGTCGTCCGTGACGAGACCGTCGCGGACCATCGCGTCGGCGACGGCCACGCCCAGGTGGCCGGCGAGGTGGTCGTAGCAGGTCCGGGCCCGGGCCTCCGCGCGGTGCTGGTTGGACTCGCGCAGGGACCTCGGCGGGCGCGGCGTCGAGGAGAACGACGACAGGTCCTCCAGCAGGGTGGCGATCTCCGGGCCGGCCAGCCGCACGTACCGGTGCCGGCCCTGGCGCTCCTCGGCCAGGACGCCGCCGGCGATCAGGCGGGTCAGGTGCTCGCTGGCCGTGGACGGCGCGACCTTCGCGAGCCGGGCCAGCTCGATGCCCGTCCACGCCCGGCCGTCGAGCAGGGCGAGGCAGATCGTGGCCCGGGTGGGATCCGCGAGCAGTCCGGCGAGTTCGGCGAGCGACATGCCCCCATCATGCCCCCGGCACACTTCGGCGACCGCCGAAGCGTCCCGGCCCTACGGTGGTCGACATGATCACGTTCCACCGGTACGCCGACGTCACCGCCGCCCTCGCCGACCCGGCACTCGTCCCGACGCCCGCCGAGCCCGGCCCGCCCGGCACGATGGCGTGGCTGCGCTCCACGGTCGCCCGGTTCAGCACCGGCGAGGCGCACGCCCGCCGCCGCGCCCTCGTCGAGGCCGACCTCGCCCGCCTGGACCCGACAACCCTCCGCGCGGCCACGACGAACGCCGACGCCCGGCTCGATCCACGCCACGTGGTCGTGCGCGCCCTCGCGCAGGCTCTCGGCCTGTCCGACCCGGACGCGGTCGCCGAGGCCGTGGCCCTGGCAGCGACCACGTACTTCGGTGGCGACGACCCGGCGGCGGACGCGGCCGTGGCCTGGCTCGTGCCGAGAACGGCGAACACCGCGTCCGAGGCCGCCGACGCCGACCCGCTGGAGGTCGCCGCCAACCGGATCGGTCTCCTCATCCAGGCCTGCGACGCCACCGCCGGCCTCATCGCCCACACCCGCCGGGCCGATGGCACCGGTCAGGACTCCGTGGACGGTCTCCTCCGCGAGACCCTGCGCCACGACCCGCCGGTCCGGGTCATGCGCCGGGTCGCCGTGGCCGCGACCAGGATCGGCGGGGTGGAGGTCGCGGCCGGTGAGCTGGTGGCCCTGGATATCGCGGCGGCCAACCGTGACCCGGAGCTGTTCACCGCCCCCGACCTTTTCGACCCGTCCCGGTCCGGCCCGGAGCCGCTGACCTTCGGCGCGGAGCCCCGCGTGTGCCCTGGCCGGGCCCATGCCCTGGCCCTGGCCGCAGGCGTCCTGGCGGGCACGCCGGTCACAGTGGAGCCCGAGCCAGCCGAGGATGCCCCCGGGACCGACGATCGGGACCCGGCCGAGGTCGTGACGGGTATGGTCGGCAGGGTGCTGGATCTTGCCGCGACCTGGGTCCACTGGGACGGCCGCCCGCGCCCCGTCGACGACCGGGTCTACACCCCGCACAAGGCGGTCCGCCGGGTCGCCGACCACCTCGTTGACCACCTCGCCGAGCTCGAGGCCCGCCTGGCCGGCGAGGAGACGATCCCCGACCACTGGCACGCCTCCATGGTGACCACCGCCGCCGACACCGCCCCGTTCACCCGGATCGACCTGGACGAGGCCCGCAGCCGTCTCACCCGGCTCGCCCGGATCTGGGCCAACCGCCTCGGCGCCCTGACGCCGGAGCAGCTCGACCACTCGCCGGGCCGGGGCTGGACGTTCCGCCAGCTCGCGTTCCACGTCTCCGGCTCCGACTACTACGCCGAAGCCGTCGGCGACCTGACCCCGCCCACCCGAAGGGACCCGTCATGACCAGCTTCGCCGACCTGCACGTACCCGGTACCCCGCTCCTGTTGCCGAACGCCTGGGACCACGCCTCCGCCGTCGCCCTGGCCGGGCAGGGTTTCGCGGCGATCGGCACCACGAGCCTCGGGGTGGCCGCCGCCGCCGGCCTGCCGGACGGCACCGCCGCGACCCGTGCCGAGACCCTGCTCCTGGCGCGCCGGCTCGGCGGGTCCGGCTTCCTGCTCAGTGTGGACGCCGAGGGCGGGTTCAGTGACGACCCGGCCGAGGTGGCCGAGGTGGCCCGCGAGCTGGCCGACGCCGGGGCGGTCGGGATCAACCTGGAGGACGGCCTGGCCGACGGCGGCCTCGTGCCCGTGGCCCGTCAGGCCGCGAAGATCGCCGCGGTGAAGGCGGCCGTCCCGGACCTGTTCGTCAACGCGCGCACCGACACCCACTGGCTGGGCGGTCGGGAGGGGGAGACCCGGAGCAGGCTCGACGCGTACCAGGCCGCGGGCGCCGACGGGGTGTTCGTCCCCGGACTGTCCGATCCGGACACCATCGCGGCGCTGGTGCTGGACGTCGGCGTACCCCTCAATGTGTTGTATGCGCCCACCGGTCCGACGGTGGCGCAGCTCGGTGACCTGGGGGTGGCCCGGGTCAGTCTGGGCTCGCTGCTGTTCCGGGTGGCGTTGAGCGCCGCGCTGGACACCGCGGCGGCGATCCGGTCCGGCGGGCAGGTGACGGCCTCCGCCCGCAGCTACGCGGAGGTGCAGCACCTGAGCTCCTGACCGGGGACGCCTAAGCTCACGGGGTGAGTGTTGAGCTGCGGCCTCTGACCCGCGCCGACTTCCCCGCCCTGCTGCGGTGGCTGCGCGCCGACCACGTCCGCGCGTGGTGGCCGAACGTGCCGGCGGCGCTCGACGCGGTGGAGCGCAAGTACGGCCCGAGGGTCGACGGGGTCAGCGCCACCCGGGTGTTCGTGATCGAGGTCGACGGCGTGCCGGCGGGCATCGTCCAGTGCTACCGGCACGCCGACTACCCGGTCTGGGAGAAGGACGTCGGGCTGGCCGGGGCCGCCGGCCTCGACTACCTGGTCGGCGAGCCCGACCAGCTCGGCAGGGGCGTCGGCGCCGCGGCCATCGGGGCGGCGGTGCCGGTGGCGGCGGCGCTGTACCCGGAAGTGAGCCAGGTCGTGGCTGTTCCGCAGGCCGCCAACCGGGGCTCGTGCCGGGCGTTGGAGCGTGCCGGGTTCACCCTGGTCGCGGTCCGTGACCTGGAGTCCGACGATCCTTCGGACGCCGGCCCGAGCGCGATCTACTCCCGGGCGGCACGGTGAACCAGCCCGGGCGGCGCCGCCCGCCGGAACTCGGGCCGAGATCTGGTGAACCGTTTCGGCCCGGCGCGCGTACCCAGGGTGAGAGCGTAGGAAGGGGCGGGTGCGATGTGGCCGCGAAGACGGCAGCCATCCAGCGACGAGGCACTGGTCCGTTCGCTGTACGAGGAGCACGGCAGGGCGTTGCTGGCGTACGCGACCCGGCTCACCGGTGACCGCGCCGCCGCCGAGGACGTGGTGCAGGAGACCCTGATCCGGGCGTGGAAGCACGCCGGTGCCCTGTCGGAGGCGGAGGGTTCGGTGCGCGGCTGGTTGTTCACGGTGACCCGCAACCTGGTCGCCGACCGCTACCGTGCCCGGGCGGCCCGGCCGACGGAGGTCGCCGAGTCGCCGGGAGCCGTGCCGGTCGAGCGGGACCACTCCCAGCGGGTGGTCGACTCGATGGTCGCCCTCGAGGCGCTGGACACCTTGTCCGACGAGCACCGCAGCGTGCTGGTCGAGCTGTACTTCCAGGGCCGCACCGTCACCGAGACGGCCGAGGTGCTGGGCATCCCCTCCGGTACCGTGAAGTCCCGCTCCCACTACGCGCTGCGCACGCTGCGGGACTGGCTGGACACCTCGCCGGTCGCGCTGAGAGGAGTCGGGGGATGACGCACGACAGGAGCCTGGCGGGCGCGTACGTCCTCGGCGCGCTCGACGACGACGAGCGCCGCGCGTTCGACGACCATCTGACCGGCTGTGCCGGGTGCCGCCGTGAGGTCGCGGAGCTGGAGGAGGTGAGGGACGTGCTCGGAGAGGTGCCGCCGGAGGCGCTGCTGTACGGCCCGCCCGACGACCACGCCGTCCTCGACCGCGTCCTCGGCCGGCTGCGCGCCGAGCAGGGCGCCCGCGACCGCAGCCGCCGCCTGTACGCCCTGGCCGCCGGGATCGTGGTCCTCGCGGGCGTCGCCGTCGGCGGGGTACTGGCCGGCCGAGCCAGCGTCGACGTCCCACCACCCGTGGCGCTGCCGTCCGCGACCGCCACGGCCCAGCCCCCGGGCACGCTGCGCGGCACCACGGTGGACCCGACGTCGAACGTCCGGCTCACCGCGAGCGTCGTCCCGGTCGCGCACTGGGTCAAGGTCACCGCCGCCGTGACCGGCATCCCGCTGGGCGAGAACTGCCGCCTGGTCATCGTCGGCAAGGACGGTTCCCGGGAGGTGGCCGGCGGGTGGATCGTGTCCGAGAAGGGCGCGGCCGGGGGCACCACCCTGGAGGGCACGGCGGCCCTCGACGCCGGGCAGGTCGCCCGGGTCGAGATCGTCAACACCAGCGGGAGGACGTTCGCGTCCCTGCCCCTGTAGTCGCACGCGGAGAAGGCGCCCGGATATCTCGGGCGCCTTTTTTATATGTATGAACCGTTCCGGGGTGGGCTGTGTAGTACGGGGTAGAGACCGACGCAACGGAGGAACACCATGAAGAAGCTGATCGCCCTCGCCGTCCTGACCGGATCCGCCCTCGCGATGACCGCGTGCACGACGACCGCCCCGAAGACCGCCACCCCGGCCACGTCGGCCCCCGCCACCTCGACCTCGGCCGCAGGTGCCCCGCAGACCCTGAGGGTGGCCACTGTGGAGGGTTTCACCACCTTCGTCACCAACGCCAAGGGCCGCACGATCTACCGCTTCGACAAGGACACCAACAACCCGGCGAAGAGCACCTGCTTCGACGCGTGCGCCGAGAACTGGCCGCCCGTCCTCGCCGGCCCGAACGGCGCCGTGGACATCGAGGGCGTCGACAAGAGCCTCGTCGGGCTCCTTGACCGGCCCGAGGGCAGGCAGGTAACCCTGAAGGGCTGGCCGCTGTACTACTTCAAGACCGACGTGGCCCTCGGTCAGACCGCCGGGCACGGCAGGAACGGCGTCTGGTTCGCGATCGCCCCCGACGGCACGAAGGCCAAGAAGGCCGACGAAGCCCCGGTCAAGAGCAACACCTACTAAAACCCTTTAACGGTTACGGTGGGGCCTCCCCCGGCCCGTCGGCTCGACGACCCTGGGGCCGGCAGCCACCTCGGGGGTCAGGCGCAGTGGAGACAGCCCACGGCCCCGGGGCCGCAGGCTGTCTCCGATCCCGGGAGCTAGAGCTGCTTCTCGATCGCGGCGACCAGCTCCGGCGACTCGGGCGTGGTCTGCGGCGAGAACCGGCCGACGACCGCCCCGTCGCCGTTGACCAGGAACTTCTCGAAGTTCCACCGGATGTCACCGGCGTGGCCCTCGGCGTCGGCGGTGTCGACCAGCGCCTGGTAGAGCGGGTGGCGGCCGGCGCCGTTCACCTCGATCTTCTCGGTCAGGGGGAAGGTGACCCCGTAGTTGGCGTCGCAGAACTCGGCGATCTCCTCGGAGGTGCCGGGCTCCTGGCCGCCGAACTAGGAGCGTAAACTTGGGTTCATGAGGCGGAGGAGTTTTGAGGACGTAGCACCCGAAGAAGTGTGGATCTACCTGCGGTTATCTGCTCTTCGTGTCAAGTCGCTGTCGATCGCAAGTCAGGACACCGTATCTCGTGGGGCGCTTGAGCGCGTTGGTCTTCCGCTGCCCCCGGCGGGGCAAGTGCTGGATGACATCGAGTCAGCATCGAACCCTCACAAGGAACGCGAGAAGTTCGAAAGCCTTGTCGTGGCGATCCGCGAGGGCCGTTGCAGGTACATCGCCTGTCGGGACCAGGACCGTCTTTTGCGGCACACGACCGAGATGGATCGCGTCCTGGACGCGGCGGCCGATGCCGGCAATCAGCTCTTGATCATCTACGGCATGGGTGGCCAGATCGATACGTCTTCGCCGGAGGACCGGTCTACGGCCCGTGGACGGGCCGCTGAGGCCCGTGGAGAGATGGAGAAGAAGTCAGCCAGGCAGAAGGAGAACAACGAGGAGAGGGCCGCTCAGGGGCTTCCTCACTTCGCGGGTCGGGTGTTCGGATACAGGCTGAACGACGCGACGGGAAGTTATGACCAGATCCCCCGAGAGGTGGAAGCCCTGAAGTGGGCGCATGAGTACCTTCTTGCTGCGGGCACCTACACCGGGGTTGCCCGGAAGTGGAACGCTGACGGGGTGCTCAACTCCAAAGGTGGCCTGTGGAAGCGGGAAGCCGTGAGGCGGGCGGTGCTGCATCCCGCGCTGGCTGGGCTCCGGCCGTACCAGCAGACATCGATCCTGTGGAAGACCAAGAGTAAGACTGTGCCGCCGTTCGAGCTGGATGAGAAGGACTTGGTCCAGGGGAACTGGAATCCGATCATCACCGTTCCGGAGTGGCGGAATCTCAAGCTAAACCTGTTGTCCACGCGCTCGGGGGGCGGCAACCACATCAAGTACCTCGGTGGCGGCGTGTACTTCTGTGGTCGGTGCCCGGAGCCCGACGGAGATCCGCACCTCAGCAAGGCGGGTCGCCTGGGTACGCAGCACACAACCGGAACCTTGAAGAAGCGCGGTCGACGGCGGCAGTACTTCTGTCAGGACACCGGGCACATGTATGTATACGCAGAGTCAATTGACGATTACGTTCGGCAAAGTGTGAAGCTGGCGCTGACGAACCCGACCATTTTTCGCCGGATCTTCAGGGAGATCGATTCTCGTGCGGGGGTGAACGTCGCGGAGTTGGAGAGGAAGCTCTCCCAACTGGAAAGCCTTCTCACGGAGGTTGAAAAGTCTTATTTCGGGGGCGACATGACCCGGACGAACTATCTGGCGTCTAAGTCTGAAAACAAGTCGAAGTCCGATGCGATTGAGGCCGCGTTGAAGGAGGCGGAGCGCGAGCGCGGGGAGCGCAATCGGCTTGTCTCTATGGAGAAGATTGCAAGCAGGTTCGATGTTGCGCCGATCGAGACCCAGCGCTACGCCGTCAAGGAGTGCTTCGGGCGGATCGTCGTGTTCCCGACCGAGGGTGACCCCTCTAGGCCGCCCGAGAGTTACGTGAAGATCTATCTGCATGGTGGTGCCGAGTTTAAGCCGTGGGAGTACACAGTGGCTGCTATGGAGGCCCAAACCGAGAGTCAGGGCGGCGAGCCCGTTACCTGGCGACAGGTCACGGACCCGGACGGACGCGTCCTTGGCGTGGAGGAAGTGGGCCCGGGAGAAGAAGGCGCATGAGTGAATTCAAGCGGCTTGAACCCTCTCGTGTAGGGGAAGCATGATGTCTGAGGTCTTCATGCTGGGGCCGTTCTTGTACCCCATCGCCGCCGCGCTGCGGGTGATCGAGGAATCGGAGCGTGAACCACAGCCGGTCAGTGTGTATCGGGCGGCTGTGAACGCAGGAATCCTGACCTTGGCGGGGGCTTGGGTTGAGCCCCCACCGGGCAATGTCGACCGCGAGCGGGCTATGGAAGTCGACCTGACGAAGCCGATCATTGTCATGCAACTGGACCGGGCGACCATGGTCATCGCCGATGGCCGTCATCGGCTGGTCAAGGCGTGTGTGTTGGGAGTCCGGGAGCTTCCCGGCTACCTGTTGACCGCCGAAGAGGCGGAGTCCATCAAGTGCCTGATCGCAGTTGAGGAGGGGTGACGCAATGACGTTCCGGGAGCCTCCCGAGGACATCGACCGGCTCAAGGTCGACCTGGACCACCTTGGTCACAAGGCGTTACGGGAAACACTGGTGGTGTACCGCAAGACGCTGCGGCGTTCGCCCGTGGGCGGTAAGAAGCTGGCTGAGGCGGTCTTTCAAGCGACCTTCGGAATCTTCGCCCACGCTGTCGCGCTCCTTTATATGCGTGAGTGGATCGGTGGGCCGATCGAGACGGAAGAAGAGCGCCAAGAGGTGAAGCGCCGCTCGGAGGCTCTGGCGCTTCGAGTGGTGGAGTGGGAGGCGGGCGCAACCCGGAAGCAAGGCGCTGACACTCCCTCGGAGCCGTACGAGCTGCGCGCCGTCCTTGATGAGAACCTGGCAGGGCACATCGGGACCGAGGGCTACGTCATTCGTGCCTGGTCAGATGGCCAGGAGGAGGGCGACCGCATCCGCGTCGTGGTGGCGGACCCGGGGCTAGGTCGGCAACTGGCCGATGGGCTGGCCCAGTGGGCAGACCCGCCGCGTCCCGTGGTGCCGAAGCCTAAGGCCCCCGAGCTGGCTGTGATCGGCGCATCAGAGCGGGTGTCGAAATCTGTGCTGGTGAACGGGCGCAAGGTTCTACGGCTCACGGGCGACGCCCGCGCGAAGCACCATGTCAGTGCGGAGATGCCTTGCTGTGAACGGCTGATTGAGATCCCGCTGACTGCTGAGTTCGGGGACCGAGCGGTGTGCCCTTCGTGCAAGCTCACCTACTGGATCGAGTTGGTGGACGAGGACTATGAAGGGGGGTGGACGGCCGTGTTTGAAGTGGAAGGTGACGCCGTTTTCGCCTCGCTGCGCAAGAACCCGAACGCTGTCGGCATTCCCGACTAGATGTTTCAAGTCACTTGAATCCACACAGGAGAGAATCGAGTGGGTGACCCGCAAGAAGTTGAAGAGTCGGCAGGTTGGGCGACTGAGTTGGTCATGAACGCGGTCGACGAGTACGCGCAAGCGGTGAAGGCGGGCGACGCGGAAGCCGCTGGCGAGCTTCGACAGCGAATCTCGTTCACGCTCAACACCATCATGGGCGGCGCGGGCGACATCGCCTAGCGCCCCAACAACGAAAGCGCCCCTCCCAGCCGTGAGGCCAGGAGGGGCGCGATCGTGTTCTAGCTGCGGTCAGCCTTCGTGAGGCTGGGGGAGTCTGCCGGGCCGAACGGACCGGACGCGATGGACGTGAGGACGGACAGAAGGGTTGCGCCCGCTGAGACGGACGCGGCGGTGATCCAGTCGACGCGGAGCACGTCCACGCCGATAGCGCCAGCGGCCAGGCCGACCGTAAGCGCGGCCACGAGTGCCTGAGCGAAGGTCTTAGCGCCTCGCTCAGCGGTGGCGATCCAGAAAGCCTTAGAGGTCAGGTAGGTCATGCGTTCCTTCCATTGGTGAGGGATGTGAGCTGTGCGCGGAGTTCAGTGATCTCGGCTCGTGCGGCGGCGAGTTCGGCGCGAAGCTTCGCGGATTCCGACTCGGCGCGTTCTGCGGCTTGGCGGGTCTCGGACAGCTCGTCGGCCAGGCGCACCAGCTCGGCGTGCAACTCGCCCACCAGAGCCCCAGCGGCGTCCGTGATGGCCTTGGTAGCTTCCGCGCGGAGTTGGTCTCGTTCTGCGAGGAGTCGGGAGATCTCCGCCGCTGATCGGCGGCGGCCGAGGAGTGCACCGAGGAGAGTGGTTACCGCGCCTGTGCCGAGGAGTGCGGGGAGCAGGTCTGCGGTAGCCAAGAGACGTGTTCCTCCTTAGCTTGGTCGGATGATCGCGGGTGCGGGCGTTGCCCGTCCGAAGATCAGTGCTGTGAGATCGGTGAGCGTTTGTGCTCCCAAGGTCAGGGAGTCCTGCCCTGCGGGCATCGGGTACATGATCGAGATGACGTAGCGCTCATCAGGGCCAGCGAAGCCGACCGTGGCGACGGTCCACGTACCGGCGGTGTGGAGCCAGCCGTCTTTCACGCCGGGTCGCATGTTCGGCCCAGCTCCCCATACGCCCCACCGTTGGATGTCCCCGACTGTGCGCATGGCGTGGGTGAGATTCGCTCGGGTCTCGGGGCTGGTGTGGTCCAGTAGGTAGAGCACAAGGGCTGTGAGATCGGCGGGAACACAGGTGAGCGCTCCCCAGTCGCCGTTTGAGCCGGCCATGACGAGCCCTGCCATGCCGAAGCGTTCTCGGAAGATGGTCAGGAGGCGTGTACCGCCGTAGCGGCTCCACATCCGCGAAGCCGCAGCATCGTCGCTGACGGAGAGCATCAGGGCGATGTCTTCGGAGGTACGGGAGGGGAGCTGCTGGCCCCGTTCACGCTCGGTCTCGATGGCGACCAGGGCCAGTGCCAATTTGATGGTTGAGCCCGTCCAGCTCGCACGGTCGGTCGGCCCCGCCTGATATTCGGTGCCCGTGAGTCGATCGTGGAGGATCAGGGCCGGATGGCCCGGGGCTGAAGCGATGAGAGTTTCGATGGCGGCCTTGCGGCTGACCCAATCGCAGCCGAATCCGAGGTAGCTCGGCTCCTGGCAGGGCGGGGGAGTCGGGCTAGGCGTCGGGCTCGGTGTGCTCACGGCGGGTCGAGTGGTGCTGACGGGTGCCGGTTGGACGGGGGCGGGTAGGAGGGCGGCGAGCAGGGCCGCTGAAATCCCCGTAGAGACCGCAACGACCCTGACCCGATGCCTCACCCACTCCCGGCGGTTTACGTGACGGGAGCGGTCCACGCAGCCGCCCACGTCTGCGGACCCACCACCCCATCCACTTGGAGGTGCTTCTCCTGCTGGAAGGCCCGAGCGACGCCCGCCGACTGCGGGCCGTACCAGCCGTCAACACCGATGGACCAGCCGCGCTGTGCCATGCGGGTCTGCCAGGTCTGCACGTCGCCACCGTGCATCTGCGGACGGCCGGGCGCGTAGCTGAACTCCCGACCGGGCCAGGCCGGGTACGACGGGGCCGGAGGCTTCGGGGGCTGCGGGGTCGGGACGCTGGCACCGAGGAAGTCCGCGATCCAGTTCGTACGGTCCTGGAGGGCGGTGCTGCGGTAGATCCCGACGTGAACCCAGGTGTCGTGACCCGAGCCGGTGTAGGGAACGCCATCGGTGTTCCAGTTGGTGCCGTCCGACCAGTACCGCACCGAGCGGCCATCGTAGGAGCCGATGACCTCATAGATGCCGCTGTACACGTCGTTGCGGCAGCGCTCGATGAACCAGCGAAGCCAGCCACGGCCGTCCCAGCCGGACATGCCGATGTCGATGGCGCACGAGTGGTCGCCCACGGGCCGGTTGGCCTCACCTCGCAGGGAGTAGTCCGTGGACGGGAGCAGGGACGGAGCGAGGTGGTAGCCGTAGCTGTGGGTGCGGGGGTCTCCGATGATGCCAAGGCAGGCGATGCCCTTGGACTGCATGAAGTTCTTGAGGGCTGTGAGGCCTGGAGCCTCGGACATGTGCTCTCCTCCAGTATTTGGGCATGAAAAAAGGAGCCTCGAAGGCTCCACGTCGTGCGCTGTTTGGTTGGCTGGGCTATTCCTCGCCCAGCATCTTGCCGTCAGGCTTTTCAGCCACGGCGAGAATGCCGATGCTCCAGCAGTCCAGGACGTCATTCGCGTTGACCACGGTGCCCGCGAGGGTGACTCCCTTGACGACCTTCCAGGGCGGCTGGAACGCCGGGCCGTCGATGATGACGAAGGGGTTGTCAGCCGCCGAGGTGGCCTGTGCCCGCCGCATGATGGCGATCTTCTTCTTGTGCTGGGTCGCCGCGACCGGATTGTCGAACCTGGACGCGAGAAGCTTGATCAGGTCGAACACTTACACCTCCCAGGGCTGCTGGTCGAAGTCGCTGCACTTGACCAGGGTCAGGTTTGTGACCCCGGGGCCGAGCGGGTACGTGATCTGTGCGACGAGAAAGTTGGCGGCGCGGCCGTTGGTGGGGTTGATGACGCGGATGACGTCGCCGGGGTCGATCGCCCAGCACGCCGGAATCGTGACGGTCATCTGCGCGTCCGTGCTCACCACGATTTTGAGGACGTTCGCGATGAGCGCTTCGGCTTCCGCCTGGGTGGCTACGGGCAGATGGCCCAGGAGCTTGGTGCGGTACCCGGCAGGCCCGAACAGGTACGTGGGGGAGTTCGGATCGACGTCCGCAGCCTGCGTGTAGGTACTGCCCAAGGTCGGATGCGGGTAGGACACGGAAACCTGGTTGTAGAAGCCCTCAGCCTTGAAGCTGTACCCCTCAACCCGCGCATCCTCGGGGTTCAGTTCCCAATCGTGAGTGCCGTCCTTGATGCGCGCGTAAATCGACTTGTCAAGAGTTGGGTAGCCCTCACGGTCATAGAACGCGGCGAGATCCGATGTACTCATCACCAGGTCCGCGAAGTTCGAATGCGACAGGTCGAGAATCGCAACCACACTCGACGCACGCCGTGTGATGTCCGTACCTGGGCGGACTCGAAGCGTGCTGTTGTTGACCTGGATGTTGCTGGAGTCGATGTCCAGGGTGCCCGACAGCACGCCCGGGAGGACTCGCAGCATCGCGCGACTGAGCATGTCCGCGAACGTGAACTGATCTTGCTGGAAGTAAAAGTACCCGCCAGCCCAGTTGTTGAAGAAGGGCAGGTCGAAGATCCGGAACCAATCCCATCTGTCCGCTAGTTCGATGTCGAACGACGCTGTGGGCTGCGAGTAGCCCACAGACATCGGGTGGAACACCCCGAGCGGGTACCTGATGTGGTCGTCGGTTCCGTTGTTGACGTCCACGTACAGGTAGAATTCGGTGCCGATGGCCAGTGTCTTGGCGAGAGCTGACGGCGGGGTGACCGTGTCGGGGTTCGGGATGGTGATGCGCCCGCCTAGGCGGGAGTTCGCCTCGATGGTGCCCGTGATCTCGCCACGTACCGGAACGTTCATGTAGATCATTGCCCGACCCCGGTAGATGTCGGCGCTGAAGCTGAGGAATGCGGAATTTCCCAGCAGTTGATTGAGCGGCTTGGTGCCAAACGCCATTCAAAGCTCCAGTCTGGGTAGAGGAGGGGCCAGGAGCCCCAGGGCGTACTCTTGGGCCTTCGCGTATGTGAACGCCTGCTGCGCGGCGTCGCGGTAGGTGGCGAAGAAATAGGCGTACTCGTAGTAGTGAGGCAGAACTGAGTCCGTCCATTTGGTCGCCTGTGATGTGACTGGGGTCAGCTCCGCTGTCCAGCGCCGAGTTGCATCTCCGAAACTGATTGGGACTTCGTCAACGTCACCGATCTGGTACCACTCATCGGCTACGGGCATAAACGCCCCGGCGGGCCACTGGAAATACAGCGGATTGAGCGTCAACAGCGAACGTAGGCGCTGAGCCTCACTCGTGGACAGCGTCAGGAACGACACCGAAACGGTGGGCTGGCGTCGGGGTAGGGATGCGCCGACTGCGCGCCCCTCCATATAGCCAGCTCCGGAGTAGAAAGTGGCTGCCTCGATGCCGTACTTCAGCGTCGGCGGCCCCTCCATGAGGAGGGCAACCGTGATATTGGGTGAACCGGACGTTCGGACCCATGCGAATCCGCCGGACGGGATGAGGAAGTTGTGACCATCGAAATAGTCAAAGCCCGTCACCGGATTGGGTAGCGGACTGCCTCCGTCGAACACTGTGTACCCGAAGGTCGTATCAAGCGGCGGCGCAAGATCCGTCTTGATGGCCGACACGGATTGATCCGGCCGCTTCTCCAGGGTGAACGGGTCGAACGTTGGAGACCTTCCGGACACGCCCCGATACGCGCATGAGATTGTGGCGGTGCCGACGCCCGGAGGAACGGTGAACTTCAGCGAAATTGCTCGACGCTGCATGTCCACGTACCAGGGAGTCAATGGGTCCACAGTCCTCCCTCCATTTTCAAGTCACTTGAAAACGGGGGACGCGCCAAGGCGTCCCCCGTCATCGGTATCCGAGGCGTAGAGCGCTCGCGTTGGCGCGGTCGCTGGTGGATATCTCGGTCTTCACGATGCCGCGCAGCGGCTCGTCTCCGATCTGGACGTTCACGTTGATGAGCTGCGCGAGAGCGTCGAACACGTTCGGCGCTCCGGTCCCTGCCGCCCGCTGAACGTTGCCGCCGAACACGCGGGAGGACGCGCCGGTGATGTCTGCCGCGCCTTGGTTGAGGCCGATTGTGAAGCCCTCGGTGGTGTAGCGGCCCAGCTCCATGAAGAGCCGCGACGGGCTGTTGATGCCAAGGAATTGCTTCGCGCTGTTCCAAGCCCCCTTGAGCGGCCCCATGATCGCGTCGTAGATCTTGACGCCCTGCTCTCGGATGCCTCGGATCAGTCCGTCGATGATGTCCTTTCCGCCCTGTTGCAGGTTCGACGCGAAGCCGGTGATGAACGCTGCGGCCTTGTCGAGCCAGGCGCGGACGGCGCTGACCGCGTTGTCGAAGATGCCGACGATCCAGGCGACGGCAGCGTGGAAGACGGCGATGGCCTTGTCTACATTGTTCTCAATATCGAGAAAGAACGCGTAGACATCGGCTAGGAAGTCACTCGTGGCCTTGCTCGCCTTGGTCCAGGCGTCAGAGACCGTGGACCACAGCCCCTGGAAGACGCCCACCCAGAAGTTCCAACCAGCCACGAAGATTGCCTTGATCAACGCCCAGGAAGTCGACAGGCCGAGAGTGAAGTAGCCCCAGTATTTGGACAGGGTCGCGAACGCGTCAACGAACGGCTGAACGAAGACCGCGTACAGGAACGCGCCGACCGGCTGAAGGACGTTCGCGTACAGCCAGTTCCAGATGATCGTGAAGCCGGTCACGAAATTTCGCCAGCCGGCGGACACCAGCCCGAACACGAAATTCCAAATGAGACCGAGGCCCCGGATCGCGGGCTCAAGGAACGCCCAGAGCACCCGCCACACACCGACCACAATGGACCAAACCCCGCGCCAAACCGCGCCTACGATCGCGAAGTAGGCCGACCACAGTGCGCCCCAGATCTTGAACGCAGCGCGGAAAAGTGGGGCGAAAAACTGGAAGATGGCGACGACCCGGACGCGCACCCACTCGAACGCTGTGACCAGCGCTGAGACCGTGGCGGACCAGGCAGCCTTCAGCCACCCCCATACAGCGAGCGCCGCAACCTTGATCGCGGCCCAGACTGCCTGCCAAAATTCGCGGAAGGCACGGACCTTGATCCACAAAATGATGAAGATCGCGACCAGGGCGACGATCCCGAGAACGATCCACGTGACCGGGTTGGCCAGGAGCGCGACGGTCCACGCCCAGGTCTGGACGATGACAGGAATCAGCGCCCGGCCGATGCCCATGATGCCCAGGCCGAAAGCCTTGACGCCGTTGATGAACCCGGCCGACACCTTGACGGCGATGTTCCCGATGGCGACACCCCAGCGGGTAGCCAGGGGAGCGCCCTTCGCTAGGGCTTCATTGCCGAAGCGGAACCCTGTGACGAACCGCTGAACGCTCTGCGCTGCGGAGAACGCCCCGGAACCGATGGACAGGAACCGCGAGCCGACCGTGAGCAGCGGGCCGGTGGCCGCGTACAACGCAAGGGCCCCCGCGACGACTTCCTTTTGCGCGGGGGACAGGGAGTTGAACTCGTCCGCCAGAGTGCGCAGGAACGGCGTCGCGGACACCGCCAGGGCGATGGCCGCCGTGATGATCGGCCCCAGGCTCTCCATCAACGCCGGGACGTTCGCTGTCAGCGTGTTGATCGACGCCGCTAACGATGACCCTTCCTGCTGGAACGCCTCACCGAGCTTGATGGACACGGTCTGCTTGAGCCGCTGCCACGCACCCGAGATGGTGTCCAGACGGGCGGCCATCGAGCCGCCGTAGTCCTTCTGCATCTGCGCGAACATCGCCGGGAGGACGTCCTTGGACAGGAGCTTGCCCTCAGCGGCCAACCTCTGAAGCTCAGAGACCGGCTTGCCGACCGCGCGGCTCAGGATCTCCCAGGCCGGGAACTGCTCACCGAGCTGGCCGGTCATCTCCTCGGCGGAGACCTTGCCCTTCTGGAGGATCTGCGTGAAGGCCCGCATGGCGAGCTTCGCGCCCTCGGCATTACCGCCGAACGCCGCGACCGTGTCGTTGATCGCGGTGATCCACTTGATCGACTCCTTGGCGGAGATGCCGATGCCCATCATCCGGGCCGACGCGTTGGCCATCCCCTCGATGTCCGCACCGGTCTGGACCGCGATGACCTTGAGCGCGTTGAGGTGCTGCTGAGCCGCCAACGTGGAGCCGAGGAACCGCGTGAAGGCGATCTCACTGCTCTGGAACATCGACGCCATTTCGACGCCCGTGCGGGTAGCCGCGTAGGCGACGGCGAGCATGGGCAGCGTGACGGACGCCGTCATAGATCGGCCGGTCTCGGCCCACTTGCTCGCGGCCCGGTCCAGGCTGGCGGAGATCTGCCCCGCGATGGTCTGCGACGCGCGACGCGCGGCTTCCTTCGCGGCGTCGGAGACACCCCGGATGAGTACCGAGGTGTCACCCACCCGAAGCTCGACAAAGGCGGTGGCTGCCCGGATTGCCGGCATGGGCAACCACCTCCTTGCACTATGGAGTTATGAACGCGCCCCCAGATCTCGCATGAGGGAACGCATGCCCTTGCCGGTCCGACCACTCTCGGGCTCACTGAGACCCGGGCGGGGCAGGGGTTTGGGTGGCTGGATGGGATTGCGCTTCGCGCCCCAGGCGGTGAGCATCTGCCCCGTCAGGAACGTGAGGACGCTGAGCTGATCGTGCAGCGCCGCCATCAGGTGATCCTGACGCGTCCAGTCCTCCGTGACGCTGCGCGCCAACGTGGAGTCCGGGGACGGGTGGTGCAGGAGTATCCCCAGCCGTCGCCAGGTGAGCGCGGGCGTGCCAATCTGCGCGGGAAGGTCGATGCCCAACCGGAGGAGATCAACCTCAAGTGCCTCGCCGTGCTCCTCCAGGAGGGCTACGAGGCCGAGGATTCCCCCAGGCTCACGCCCTGCTCGTCTTCGGACCACTGCGCCATCAGGAGGACGACGTCATCCGACTGCCCGCCGGCCTCAATGAACAGTTCATGCTGCTCACCAAGCAGGGCCTTGGCCAGGCCGATGGAGTTGCCTTCCTTGGCCGCGAGGTGCGCGGCGTCCGGCCAGAAGCCCGGCGCGGGAAGGTCGAAGTCAAGGCCCCCCACCTCGAAGGGAATGGTGGCGGAGCCGTTGACCTGCTTGGCCTCCCGGATCTGCTCCAGCTTGTAACGCTTGCGATTCGGCTTGCTAATGATGTCCCCCTCAAAATTCAAGTGACTTGAAATGCTTCCACTGTGGTCGGTTAGCTGCCGACGACGGCCGGGTCGTTGGTGATCCACTGGGCCAGTACGCCGCCCTTGCCGAGCGCCTTGAGGGTCATGCCCCACTTCACGGCGTTCTCGCCATTGAACTTCGGGGACTCAACCTGGGAGACCTGGACGGTCTCTAGCTGGAGTCGCCAGGTGTGGCGTGCAGCGGGGTCGCCGTCGAACCACTCGAACCCGATCTTGTACACGGGGCGTGCGGTCGTGGTGCCGATGGTCAGCGCGGAGACGCCCGGCACGGTAGTGCCCTCGGGCTTCCATGGGCCGAAGGAGCCCCCGTGGAACGCCTCCACGACCTGGCGCGAGGACTCCAGGGCGTTGGCCTTCAGGGTCAGCTCCCGGCCCTTCACGATGATCCTCACGACGCCGTTCTGCCAACTGCGAAGCTCCTCAATATCGTCTGAGAAGCCGTATTCAATGGCGTCAGTGTCGAACTCGCCCAGCTTCGTCCAATCTGGACCCCACGCGGTGAACTCGTCCAGAAGGGTGATGGGGAACTTGGCGGCGGAGCTGGTGGCGAGGTACATCCGGCCAGTCGTGGCTACGCGGATGTTGTGCGGGTCTGCGATGGGTGCGGTCAAACTGTCCACCTAACTGAGATCTGGATGGACGCGGTCCATCGCGGGGTGTGGGTGTCGGGGTCTTCCAGGTACATGGGCCCGCCGTAGACGGCGGTGGAGCCGAAGATGACGCCGGGAACCTTGTTCCGTCGCCGGGCGGCGACCAGTAGGGCTAGAACCGTGTTGAGGCGGTCGATGCCCGCTTCTGAGGTGGGGGCGTACACCTCGATGCCGATCAGCGCCAGATCCTGTACGGGGAACTGGGGTGTTCCGCCCTCGCGGGTCAGGCGTGTGAACGGGCCGTGCTTGGCGGGGGAGTAGTCGACCGGGAGGCGGGAGCCCGCGAGCGTTCCGGGCATCTCCGCCTTGACGTAGGAGATGACGGCGGCTTGGGCGTCCCCGAAGATCACATAGCTCATGTGCGCCGCCGGGCGACGTAGGCCAGGGCCTTGGTCATTGTTCGGTGGGCGGGCGTGTACTTGGTGCCCAGCTCGATCTTCGCGGCACCTCCGCCGGGGTCGAAGCTGAACACCCGCACCACAGCGCCCCCGCGCTTGACGCGAATGATCACGCGGAACGAGCTACGGAAGTCACCACGCTCAACGGGCGCTGTCGCCTCGGACACCAGCTTGACCTCATGGCCGAGCACGGTCATGAGGGCCAGGACTTCCGGGGACTGGATGAGCTTCGCCCCAAACTCGGGGTCAACGACGATGTGATCAGCCACCGGTCACCCCCCGTAAGACAAGCTCGAAATGGGAGATGCGGTACGCCGCTCTCATGGCTTTCGGGGAGCCGTCAACCTCCCACACGGTCCCGTCCGCGAGGCGGACCCGGAGTAGGCCCACCGGAACGGCGGTTGCCGGGAGCCGGGGCACGACGAGGACCAGGCGGTCAACGAACGCGTCGCCATCGTCGGTGGCCTCGGCGGTGGTGCGATGCTGGAGCCAACCGCGCAGGGGAATCTCCCGCGCCACGTCGAACGTCTGGACCGTGTTGCCGTAGCGGTCGACCCGCTCGCCTGGCACCAGGAACACGACGGGGTCAGTAAGAAGGAGTGGTGAGATCATGATTCACGCCTCCCGCATGGGTTGCCCGGTCGCGGTCGTCAATGCCGATGGGCGTCCGGGTCGTTCCCGCCAGCACCTTGCCGACCGAGCGCATGAGCGCCCGCCGCTCGGTGTCCGACAGGAGAATTCCCGCGTCCGTGCTGTCCTTGGAACGCCGGTAGCTGTAGCTGCCCATCTGTTCCGACACGAAGCCGCCAGGGTTGTCCAGAACGCGCAGGACGATACGACACGTCATCACCCGCACCAGCGGGGGAGCGGTCTCGATGGCCAGCCCCGGCAAGCCCAGCGCGTCACGAATGACGGCTGACACGTCCTCAAGGAGGGCTTCCGCCCGAGGTCGCTCGGTCTCGTCTATGGAGATCGGCCGCCGGGCCTGGAGGTCTTCCAGTGTTGCGAGCGGCAGCATTGGCCACCTCCGAATTCAAGTGACTTGAATTTCCTAAATGGACCGCAAACTGATCCTTGGTGCGATTCGCGTAGTGACGCCCGTGAAGTTCGCTGGAGGTGTGCTGACTCCAGTCATCAGGTATGCGCCCGCCACGCCCGTGCCAAACGGTGGATTGGCGGCGTCGGTCATGACCAGCGGATGCCAGGAGGCTGCCGCCCGAAGCGTGACGCCGGAACCTGCGGAGAGCAGGCCGAGCCAGGTCACTCCGGCGGGGAAGGTGTACGTCCCCGGTAGGGTCACCACTCGTGCACCAGACTGGCTGGCGTCGAACGGTGAGGCTGGCTCGGTCGTGAACGCGCCAGGTTGCCCACTCGCCACCGCGCCGTAGACGAGAAGCCGCACGGTCGCCCCGGCTGCCGCCGTGGACACGTCGATCGAAACCTGATCAGCCGTCAAGGCCGTGTGCAGCACCAGGGGGCAGAGGATCAGCTCCCCGACCGCGATCGTCTGAGTGGTGGTCGATCCGGTAGGCGGCACCATCGCCCAGCGGCCGGACACGGCACGAGAAGTCAGGCCGAGAAGTGGGAGCCGCGCGAGGTCGAGCACGCCCGTGAGGGTGGCGGCGTCGTGCGTGTGCCCGGTCAGGGCGAAGCCGCTGTGACTGTGTCCCAGTGGCGAGTACAGCGCGTCATGGTTGTGCGTGACAGGCGCGTACTCGGTGTGCGTGTGGCCGGTGAGTGCGAATCCGGTGTGACTGTGACCCACGGGCGAGTACAGCGAATCATGGTTGTGGGAGGTGGGCGCGTACTCGGTGTGGACGTGGCCGAGCTGGGAATATCGGCTGTCGTGCTCGTGGGCTGCCAGCGCGTAGCGCCCGTCGTGATCGTGGGTCGCTGGGGCAAATCCCGTATGGGTGTGGCCGGTGAGCGCGTAACGCGCATCGTGGTCGTGCCCGGCAAGGGAGTATCGGCCGTCGTGCTGGTGATCGCTGGCCGCGTAGTCATGGGCGTGCACGACTAGGGCGTACCGTCCATCATGGTCGTGCCCAGCGGACGCAAAGCCGGTGTGCGTGTGCGACGCCGCCGCGTAGCGGCTGTCGTGCTGGTGATCGAGTGCCGAATACCTGTCGGTCAGGGTGACCGCGCCCGTGCGGTTGTCGACGCTGCTGACCGCGCCACCTCCGCCGATAGGCACGAGGGGCGACGGGGAAGGCGGTGGCACGGCGAGGATGGCCCGCAAGTCGTGCGGGCCGCCGTCCGGCACGATCACCGTGTGTCGGTAGGCGTACTGGTCGGCGTACTCGGTGATCACGTAGTGCGTCTGGCTCGGCAGGATCGTGCCGTTGGGGACCAGGTCGAGCTGCCAGGCTCCCTGAATTTCGGACCGTGTCCGGGCCTTGTCGAGCACCGTGCCTGTGGCGGTGTACCCGGCCAGGCCGGGCGCTCCGGTGACCAGCTCGGCCGTCACCCGCACCGCGACCGGAAGGCCACCCGGGGATCGGGCCGTGTTGCGGACGATCGCCACAGTCACCCCCGAGAGTCGGGCGGGGCGGAAGCCGAAGCCCCCACCCCGCTACTTGACAGTTCACTTTCTATGGTTACGACTCCGGGGTGAACGTCACCGCACACGCCCGAACCACCGCCGGAGGGTTGAGCGAGTGCACCCGGGAAGCGCCCGTGCCCGTGGTCTTCACGGTCTGGTCCACAGTGGTGGCCACGCCAGCAAAGGTCGACACGAGCGAACGGTCAGACGCGGTCTCGGAGTTGTAGTCCCGGACGTAGCGTGCGGCCAGGCCCTTGTACGCGGTACCCGCGCCGTAGGTCACGCCGGTCGGAACAACAGGGGCCTGCGTGACGAGGAAGAACGCGGACTTGTGGAAACCGACCAGGAGGTTGGTCTTGACCACGTTGCTCACAACGATGTCGAAGCCCTTGAGGCGGCCGATCTGGCCGTTGCGAAGCGTCTCGGAAGTGCCGCTCTCGTTCTGCTTGTTGAGCAGGTCGGAGTTGAGCAGGATCTCCTCCACGTCGGTGCCGATCAGGAGGACCCGGTCCCGCGCCGGCACGTTGGCCTGGTTGAGAGCCTTGCGGATCTTCACGATCAGGGCCAGGAGCTGCTTCTCCGTGGTGGCGGACAGCTTCGCGCCAGCGGCGATGAAGTTTTTGCCCTCAACGGCCTCGATCTCGCCCTTGAGTAGGATCTCCAGCTTCTCCGCGATGGCCTGAGCCTGCGGGGCCAGGACCTCGTTGCCGAAGTCCGACAGGTCCAGGGTGAGCTGTTCGTCGGTCAGGTCCACCGCCGAGTAGAAGTGCTTGTCCAGCTTGACCTGCATCTTCTGCTGGACGAGGTTGTCAGCGAAGATGCGGGGGGCGAGCTGCCCGGCCACGTCGTCACCGCGCATCGCGGTCTCATTGGCGACCAGGCGCGCGGGCCGCTTGATGTTGATGACGTCGCCTGCGGCCCCGGCGAAGTCAGCCCCGGCGGAGCGCTGGACCAGGCCCGGGAGGATGATCTCTCGGTCCAGGATGCCCACGACGCCACTGACCAGGGTCTCGGGCTTGATGAAGGTGTGAGAAGTGTTCTGCGGCAAAGGTGTGTCCTAAAGGGGTGAGTTAGCGGTCAAGGATCAGCGCCGCCACGTCCGCCGGGTTGGTCGGAGTCGCCGGGCTCTGCGGGGCGGAAGCGCCCCCAGTCAGGCCGTCGACCGGCTTGCGGCGCACGGTCGCCTGTGGGGCCTCCTCCTTCGGGGCGAGCGCGGAGGCGAGCTGCGCGGCGTAGTCCGTCAGCGCGGCGTCCTCGGTGATGCCGGAGGCGGTGAGCAGTTCGGCGGGCACGCTGTGCGTCTTGGCGAGGTCGGCCACCCGGAGCTGCCGGGACGCGTCGGCGTTGCTGGCTTCCAGGGCGCTGATGCGCGCAAGCGCGGTCTCCAGCTCTGTGGCCTGCGTGCTCGCCTGGGTGCGCTTGTCCCCGGCCTCGCGGCGGAGCTGGCGGATCGTGTCCTGAGCCCACGTCGGGAGCTTGTCCACCGTGTCCAGGGCGGACAGGTCCAGCGGGGCCGGGCTGCCCTCCGGGGGCGTGCCGGTCACCTCCTGGTCCTCGGGGGCGTTCGGGGTGGCGGTCGGGTCGTTGTCGGGCATGGGTGTCCTCCAGGAACAGCCCCCGGGCCAGCCGGGGCACGAGTTGGTTGGGGTGCGCTAGTTGTGGCCGAGCGCGCGGCGGAAGGCGTTCAGGGCTGCGTCGCCGCTGAAGCCCACGGTGGAGTCGTGCCACAAGTCGCGGTAGACCTGCGAGGAAGGGGGAAGCTTCGCGGTGGTGGACCACACGGGCTCGATGGAACAGGAGCACTGGCGGTGGTACAGGCCGCCGGTCTTCTTGTACTTCGCGGACATTCGCGAGCGGTACACCGGCCCGCGCGATGCCAACATCGCGCAGAACGCGCACGCGCGTCCCGAGGCGACCCGCTGAAAGCCCTTGGCCTTGTGGTCGTTGACCGTCTGGTTGAGCAGGAACGTGCGCCCGCCGACCAGGAGCCACCGCAGCATCTCGCCGGTCCAGTGGACTAGTGCGGACTGCATCGCGGTCGCGGTGTCAATGCCGACGCTGACCGCTGACTGCACCGCGATGGGACCAGCCAGCCGCAACGACGTGGTGATGTCGTCCACGGGCATCGGGGGAGTTGGCGCCAGCGCCGGAAGTGGTCCGTAGCCGTCTGCGGTGCGCAACGCCTGGTAGTAGTCGACGGCGGCGCGGGCCGATTCGGTTCGGTAGTCCTGGAGTAGGCGAAGGCTCTGGGTCTGCACGGTGGGCCAGGTGGCTTGCAGGTCTTGAGGTCCCAGAAGGCCCCAGAGGTCTAGCGCCTCTGAGGCCCCCCGGGCACGGATGTCAAGCTGCTGCCGGTAGTGCTGGCTCGTGAGCTGGTCCCCCTCCGGGGTCTCCGCCATTGGCATGCACCTCCTGGAGCATCTGGGCCTCTAGCTCCTTGCGCAGCAAGGTCTGTACGTCGGCCTCCGCCCGAAGGCGCTTCCAGAACGCGATGTCATCAGCGGTGATGCCAGGGATGCGTTCCCAGACCGCTTCCGGCGGGAGCTGGAGCATGGTGACGGCCTTGCCCCAGGCGTCGACCGTGGCCGCGAGGCTGCGGGCCTCGGTGTCCCGCCACACGATCACGTCCGTGTCGGGCGGCTCATTGATCCCGGCGGCGATGGCCGCGAGCTGAAGCACCTGATCCCACGACACCCCGAACATGCTCTTTCTTTCCGACACCCGACGCCCGAGGCCGGATTCCGCTGCCGCCAGCGCCTCTGCTGATAGGTTTGTCAGCCCGCCGAGGAGGTAGTGGGGCGGAACCTGGGCGATGGCTGCCATGGACTTGACGCCGGATTCGAAGCTGGCGATGTAGCCTGTGAGGCTGGTTTCCCCGAACTCGCCGAATTTCACTTCCGGGTCGTCGGTGTGCCAGAGCCGATTGACGGCCGAGTTGAAAGGCTCGACCGGGTTGCCGGCGGCGTCCTCGGGGATGGCCAAGCCGGTAGCCCACCTCTGGCGGTGAGCGCCATAAATCTGAGCCATGCTGAGCGCTAGCAAAGTGTCATTCAGTCGGTCTTGCGTGCCCATCAGCGGCTCGACTTCCCCGATCGGGTAGCCGTCCGGGTCCGTCTCGATGCGGTTTCGGAACCGCACCACCGGGCAGACATCGAAGCCGTGCCGGAGCGTGCTGACCAGTTCGAAGCTGTCGAGGTCCGCGACCTGGGCTAGCTCGCCTTCCAGGTGTACGCCCTTGCCGAACAAGGTGTAGACGTTCTCTGAGTCGGTGACCCGGACCGTGGTCCCCTTGTCGGGCCCGTAGCTCTTGACCTTGTACTGGAGCGCGTACTCCGGCCAGTCATCGTCAACCTCATCGTCGTACAGCGCCATCATCGACAGCGCCGACACGGGGCGGATGACGGACTTGGCTTTCGTGCGGCGACGGCCCGGTACTGCCGGGAGAACGGTCGCGTACGAAACCCCCAAGCCGAGCGCCCCACGGTGCACGGCGTGCTGGCGCATGTCCATGCCGTTGCCGGTCCACTCGTCCCACGCAGCCGCTGTCACTCCGCTCTTGCGGTCGCGGTAGCCCTCTACATAGAGGTTCTGGGCGAGGACATCAACGATTAGGGGCAGCCAGCACGTCACGGCGCGCTGGACGAGCGCGCGATACTCCGCCTTGGCGTTCTTCGGCAGGTAGCTCGGCTGGTGCTGGCCCTTGATGTAGCGGTTGACCTCCCGAAGTCGTTCGACCTCTTGGAGTCGCTTGGGCTGCGCGTCGCGGATGATGCCGATCAGTTCGGAGACGGCCTGACCCACTGACCACCTCCAGATATTCAAGTCACTTGAATGTGGACTTAGCCCCAGCCGACGGCGCGACCAGTGCCCTTGCGCTTGCGCTTCTCGATGACGCCCGCGAGGATCGCGGAGCTTCGCGCCGCCCGTCCGAGGACGGCAGCGGCGGCGGCGTCCACCTTGCGCTGTGACTGGCGGTTGACCTTTCCGAAGCCCACCCCGTACTTGTTGGGGCGACGCCTCGCGTTCTTCAGGTGTCGGACCAGGATCGGGTGCCCGTCATGGGTGACGGTGTGCTCCTCGATCGCCGCCCGCAGCGCCTCAGCCGCTCGGGTGAAGTCAGGCAGCCTGCCCCGCATGTCGAAGGACACGGGGTGCTTGGGGCTGGCCTTCACGAACAGGGTGTGCCGGTAGCGCTCGCCCCACTGGTCGACGTAGCTGTCGAAGGGGTGCCGGTCGGAGTTGAACGCCACGACGTTGTATGTGGCGAAGGCCCAATCGACCATCTCGTCCACCTCGGACATGGGCACGTCCCAGTCGTCGGCTTCGGGACCGTCCGGCTTCTCCCACGCCTTGATCAGGAAAATGTGGGAGTCCTCGATGCGAACGCCGATGAGAACGCTTGAATCGTCGTTCCGGGAGCCGTCGAATCCGAGGGCGATCAGGTCGCGCTTGGGGTCGATGACGAGGTCCGGGCGTGCGCACGCGTCGACGTGCTTCGGGTCAAGCCACGCGTCTCTGGCGGCGACGACTTCGTTGAGGAAGAACCGGCGCGAGTCTTCGGGCGTGGTGGTGCCGTCGAAGATCTCGGCAATCGTCCGGTCAATGCTCAACCAGACGGCATCGCCCCGGGCCTCGGTGAGGGCCTGGCGGAGGCGGGGGATGTCGCTGAGGTCGGTGACCAGCGTGGACGGTTCAAGGGAGTCGTACAGGATGCCGGTCTCTGTGGCCTTGCCGTCCTGGACGTCCAGGAACTTCTCATACTCGTCCTCGGCCACGGAACCCGCTCCGGGCTCGTGGGCGTTGGTCGTGAGAATGAGCCGGGCCAGGCCGTTTCGCATCTTGCCCAAGTTGCGCTTGAGCACGGCCGCGAAGCCGGGCCCGCCGTTGGACTTGGTCCAGTGGTGCGGCTCGTCGCCCAGCACCGCAGTGCTCTGGGCACCCTCCAAAGTGGCTGTAGACGATGTGACCGGCTCTAGAAGCCGCTCGAAGTTCTCACCGGCCTGGACCATGGTCTTGCCGGACTCGACCGGGATGCCGTCGATGACCTTGCGCTTGCCGATCATCGCCCGCAGCATGCGGAACGTGTTCTTGGTCTGGCGTTCGGACGTGGCCGCGAGCATGACCCACGGCGCGGTTTCGCGCTGGGGCCTGACGACCAGGTCGTCACCGACCATGAACCGGCACGGTGCAAGAAGTTCAATCAGGGCGATGGCCGCTGAGAAAGGGCCCTTGCCCCAGCCCTTGCGGCGACGCAAGATGGCCCGACGCCACACCCACCGGCCCCGGAAGTCGTCATCGGGGTCCACGTAGTGGGGGTCGATGGCGTACCAGGCCATCAAGAAATGCCGCTGCTCGGCGGTGAACCGCCACGGCTCGCCAGCTCGGGGGCCGTCTGGCATCAGGAGCCAGGTCTCCGCCCACACGATCACCAGGAGCGCGACCGTGAAGTCCCACTCCCCGGAGAGCATCTTCTCCTTCATGAGCGCCTTGCTCGGGAGGTTGCCGGTCTGACGACCAGTGCTCATCGACGCTCACCCCCTGGAAGCGGGGGAGTAGGTCAGTCCCCGAAGAAGTCCCGCGCGAGCGCGGACAGATCCGGCTGCGGCTCTGGCGTCTCCTCGGGCTGGACCTTGATACGGCCGCGTAGCCGGTCGACGTGCGTCGCGCCCAGCAGGCTCTCAGAGCGCACAATCTGGGTCAGGAGCCGATCGGCCAGCATGTAGTCCAGCTTGTGGACTGCCCGGTTGTATCCGTCGACGAGCGGCAGGAGCATCAGCAATCGCTGCCAGTCCGTACCCGCGAACACAGCGGCCTGTGGGCTAGACACCCATGTGTCCCACCATCGCGCCGTCGCGGCAAGCCACTTGTTAGGTGTCGGCAGCGTCGGCGCGTTCGTGGTCGTGCCCTGGATGTCCTCGGGCTTGTCGAGTGGCGAGGTGTAGCGCCCCATCTTGGGGCCGTCCTTCGGAGCTGGACCCGGCACGGCACCCCCCTACGACGGAGTCGCGCCAATGCGCGTGAACAGCAGGTAGCAGTCACGATCCAGCGCGGTCGTGATCGCGCGACCGGAGTTCACCTTCAGATACAGCGCAACGCCAGCGTTCAGAGCTACGGGGGCGAACAGGAAGCACGTATCCGTCGAAGCGGTCGAGGACCCGAGAAGGTTGGTTGCCGTTGCGGCATTGTCGCGCGACAGAAAGAACTGCGACGTCGCGGCGGCACCGGTACCGTCGAATGCGAACACGGCAAGGACCAAGTACAGGCCCGTCGTGGGAACCACTACGCCGCCGGACGCATTGAGCGTGCCACCGTTGATGACCCGCTTCATGGGGGCTGGTTGCAGCGAGGCGTTAACCGCGAGGCTGATAACCGGATCACCGGCCGCACGCGAGTTGCGGCCACCCGACCAGGTCTGCGGAACGAACGCACTGACCTTGGTGTCGATCGATCGCGCCAGAGTCTCCATGTCTGCCTGCGGGTTGAACGGGGCAGTGTCCAAGGGAAACGCGATGCCGAGATTCGGCGTACTGCCGTAGTCCACCATGCGCCACCTCCAGGAAAGTCGATGCCCCTCCCGAGAGAGGAAGGGAGGGGCGCGAGGTCGCTCAACAGCGCGAACTGGAGCGGAACCGTTGGAGCCGACCGGAGGACGTGAGCACCCTGAGCGAATGTGTGTGGTGTGTCGTCCTGGTCGGCAGCTTGGGTAACCCGGTTTACGGCCGGATTCGAACAGGTGTGGCAAACTGGCGGTGTGCCCCGTCCAGACCCTGACCGCGTTGCCGCTGCCGGACTGATCGGCGCGGCGATCAACCGTGTGCACCGAAAGGTCGATCCTGACCAGGCAGCCCAGGAGCTGGCAGACCAGGCGGGTGGCCGGACAGACCTACTGGCCGACGCGGCTGAGCATTGGCGGGGGCGAGCAAATAGCGGACTGGACTACACGGCGGCGTGCAACGCCGCAGCCGAACTCCTCGACGCAGCGGTACTTACCCCGCCGGCAGCTCGACCGCCCGCGCGGCCGAAACGGCGCTAGCGCGACTACGGTGCAAGCCGGCCCGGGTGCTGCTCGCGGGGGCGGTATCTGCTGGTCCGCTTTGCGGCGGCGGCCTGCGCACCTTCACCGCCAGACTTGCGGCCGTGGTGCCATGCGCAAAGAGCACGCAAGTTCACAAGCCGGTGGTCTGATCCGGGGATGATGTGATCAACGTCGGTGGCAGCCTCAAGGCAGAGTTCGTCACTGCCGTCCTGGCGTACCCACTGGCACATGTGCCCGTCGCGCCGGAGCACGAGGGCCCGGCGGCGGGGCCAGTCGCGGGGGAGTTGCGCCCTGCGGTCGCTGGAGTCCCAGGCCATCGGCTGTGCCTCCTTCGCCCTACATAGATACGTGCGGGGAAAGGACAGCCCTGCCGGACATCCTGTGATGCAAGCCACAACAGTGGGATGCGGCCGGGTCCTGGGCGTGCGCGAGCTGGCCGCCCGCGCGACGAAAAGAACTTGCTTTGAGAAAGGAAGGAAGTAAACAATTGGCGGCTCCAGGCCGCCTTGTTTAGCCAGCTTCAAGGCTGGCATTTCGTCGCTCTGTTCCTTCTGTCGCTCCGGCCACTGCACTTCGTTCCGTGTCCGTCGCTCCATGGCGGCCCCCATAGGTCAGGGCGGCCGAGGGACAGCCCTGGCGGACTGTGGCGTGACACAGTTCACACGTTGATCTCTCGCGCGTGCGCGCGTGTGCGAGTCGAAATTTTAGAGTCTTCGCAGCTCAAGCTAGGCGCGGCACCGCCAGGCCGAAGTTTGGAACCCGGGCAGAAGATCAACAGCTATGCGACCCCGGGCTTGATTCTGATGGCTTCGGGTCACCCCCACCCCATAGGCGAAAGTCAAACTCATTTCATTGTGAAACTAAAATCATTTCATGATGAAACAATCATTAATTGATTGATCAGTCTCAACACATTGAAAGCTCAACACACTTTCATTGAGTGAAAGACTTTCCTTTGTGAAAGCGAATAACAAAGCAAACTCATCACAGAACAATCACACTGTTGAACAACACTCTTATTCGAATGAACTTCACACACATTGAACCTTTGACAACTCTTCACAACCAATCACACAGCGAACCACTGATGTGCCGCAAACACTCGGCTATGGGCAAATGAGAGCCGCTAGGGTGCGTCTTGCCCTGCATGCCTTGCCTGCCCGAATCGAACAGCTTTCTACTGATCGCATGATGTGACGAGGCGCACACTTTGGCCCTTGACATCTGAGCACCCGTGCCGTATCGCGCGCGGTTCCTTCTCCTCTGGCGCGCGAAAATTCAAGTGACTTGAAAACGTGGATCGCTTGACAGTGCACTTTGAGAGCCGTAGCGTTCCCCTTGCAAGTCGAGAGCGCGGGACACACGAGAGGCAGGGGACATGAGCAGCGTTGCACCGATTGCGGTCAAGCGGGTTCAGAACTGGACTACCCGCCGGATGGCGGAAAGCCTGAACCTGAGGGTTCCGCTGGACAACACGGACCCCGGAGCGCTCTTTCTGCGCGCCGTGCGGGATGACACCCTTGCCGCCCTGTCGGAGTTGGGTAAGGAATGGCCCAGCGAGCATCACATGGTTGAGCACATCGCAAACGGCGTCATCGATTACGACACGCACGCCCGTTGGCTCGAATACGTCGACCTGGGCGCGTACCGGATGCCCGTTCTCGGTGGGATCACCGACATGAGTGACGTTGCTACCCGCACGCTGCGGACTATCGCGGAACTGTTGGCCTGGATGATCGTTGCGGAAGTCGACGCGCCCCAGAACTAGATGCGGCCTTACAAAGTGAACTGTCAAACGAGAGGTAGGCCACGCGTGACCCGCTATCCGCGACCCCCGTTCATCGCTGCCGGAATGCCGGAGCGCAAGGGGCCGATCATCGTGAAGTCGGTAGCCATCGTGTCTGGCGCAATTGTGGCCGGAGTCGTGTTCCTGATGATCGCTGTAACCGCACTCGGAGTGCTGGGGGTTGTGGCGACCGGCGGGCCGGTCGCACCGGTCAAGGGGACCAGCTACGCCCGGAGTGCGCCGACCCTTCACCCTTACGCGATCGTGTGGCCGGACGGACGGTCGGAAGTCGCATGCCTCACGAGTGAGGATGACTTCCCGAACGTCTACCCGAACCGTAAGCCGCTGGATATCGCGCCGCTGAGTGCCAACGTGAAGTGTGACTAGGGGGACACCGTGAGCCGTAAGCCTGTCAACAAGAAACCGACCCGTACGGACGTTCTCAAGACCCTTGCCAAGGGTGGTGAGCGACTGCTGACCCGTGACCAACTGCTGTGTCTGATTCCCCGGGGGAGGGGTGAGACCTGGAATGCGTTTCTGAGAAACGTCATGTGCGCTGTAGTGGACACGGACAAGCGTGTGATCCGGGTCAAGTTCCTGAACGAGTCGGAGACTGTTCTCCGCGCTCCCTGGGGATCTCTGATGTCCGCAAAGTGAACTATCAAGCTTGTGTCATTGAGCTACCCCGGTAGCTGAGTGGCACTGGCCTGATAGCGAACGGGAGTGTGTCAAATGATGATCACGGTTTGGTCCGCGTACGGGCACCGATTCCAGTCCGGTGACTCCGGGTCGGAAACGTGCATGACCTGTGGCGGAACGTGGGAGCTTTCGGAGACTACGGACCCCGGCGACTGGAACAGCCACTACTACCACGCGAGCAACGGGGACGACCCGGACGAGTGCACAGGCAACACCTCGCTTGCGCACGGATACGAGCGCGTTTGTCAGAACGACAACGGTCGTCAATGTGCCGACGATATCGAGAACGGCACGTGTGAGCACACGAGCCACTCTTGCAACTGCATTCAGTGCGGATAAAGGGAGAAACGATGAATGACTACCTGAACGCTGAAAACCTCCTGATGGACTGCCCCTGTTGTGGCTTCCCGGAAGTCGTGACCCTGGCACTCGGCAAGTGTGACGAGTGCGTCAACGAGTGCGGGACGGACTGTGAGCGCCAGTACGGGGACGACTTTGCCTAGGGACTATGCGGCCTACCTTGCCGCCTACGGGGACGCGTACGGCGACATGAGCGACCCCGTCAAGCGTGCCGAGACGATAGCGGCACTCCGGCGACGTGACGCGCTCACGCTAGCGTCCGCTTGCCGAGAGTTGCGGGCCGAGATTGCCCGCATGCCTATCGGAAAGCTGTTCACGGTGGAGCGAACCACCCTCCATCAGTTGTCGGACCATTGCCGGACTGTTCGGCCGGAGCACATCCGGCGTTGCGATCTTCACAGGCTGCGCATGGTTCACAACGAGATGACCCGTAGGGGAATCCTGACTTTCAAGTGACTTGAAAAAGTGAAAGTGAACTGTCAAGTATCGCCCCGGTTGTGTCATTGAGCGCGTGACGCGCGCTGAGTGGCACTGGCGCGACGGTATGGGAGTAGGCGCGTGGATCAAACGATCTTGAGTTACCTGTGGTTCAGGGGCGACGACGGACCCTACCGGGTTGCGTTCCGGGGGAATCGGCAGGGAGTGATAGCGGAGCGCGAATCTGACGGGGCCATTCTCGGCGGAATCAACAGTGACGGCGCGGTTGAACTCACGGGCTACCCATTGCGGGACTTTGAGGCACGCGCATTGATTGAGTCCCTTCACTGGCACATCAAAGACGAAAAGAGGCAGGGGCATGCGGTTTATAAGTCTGCATGAGCACGCGCGGCAATGGGCGGAACAAGACGAGATTCCCGCTGGATTCAAGGCGGAGGACTACGCGGATTGGTACGTCCGTGAATACGCGGACGAAGTGAACGGGCCATACGGCCACATGGTCAAGCACCCGGACACATACGAGGAATGGACGCGCTCACTCCGCTAGGGACGGTCAGCTTTTGTCGCTGCCAGGTTGGCCACCTGGCAGCAGCAATGGCTCACCGTGACTACCGCACCCCTAGGGTGCTCCGTCCGCCAACGGTCGCCGTTGGTCCGGGGATGCGCCACTAGGCGGCACTGAGAGCGACGCAGAGAGCCTAGAACGGTCGGGGGGTACCTCGGCCTAGGGTCCGCCCCGGATTGGGCGGGGAGAGTGAGTGAGGGACTGTGAAGCGAGGCTCACGGGTGTTGGTGATGGTGCCGGGGCCGGCACTGGCACCGGGACTGATTGTCGAAGAGAGAAAGCGTAACGATGGTGGGGCGCGTGAATGGCGCGTGCTCATCAAGAACGGGCACGGCGGATTCATCACGGAGACTGCCACCAAGGACTACGTGACTACCCCGTCTGAGGAATCGAATCAGGCTCGCTTTTACGCGGAGTTGGAAGAGCACTACGCGTCGGGCAAGCCGCACATGTCCGCCCGGTCGATTCCGGTCACGGAAGTTGTGGGAGGTATGCCGGTCATCCGGACGTACGGCAATCCCGACTGGCCCCACTACAGACTCCGCACGATTCACAGTGTCGGGCACTTCGGAAACCGGGTCCTGCTCTTCCTGACTGAGCATGACAAGTGGGCCCACTACAACCACTGGGAATTCGCGGCGGGAGACACGATCCTTGCCGCCCTGCACGCGGACGACAAGGCGATCGGCACCTAGGCCGTAAAGGTCACTGTGACGAAAGCGGGCGTCACGCCGGGCCACGCGCACGCGCATGCGTCCGGGCGTGACGCGCATGGAGACCCCGCCGGGTCTCTCACGCATCAAGCGACGAACGCCAGGTAGAGAGGGAAGGTATGGAAGGGCGAGAGGTGCGGCGCGACGACAGCGGCCAGCGGCTCCACACGTTCAACGTGGGGGATCGGGTGGTGTACCTCGGGACCATTCCCGGGGGTAACGGACTGGGCAACCCGGGGGTGATCCTGCGGAAACTCGAACCGCTGGGGCCCGATGACGAGGGGTACGAGATCGGCTCTACCAACATCGTCGGGACCTTCGCGGGCCACACTATGAAGACGAGCACGGTGCACGGTAACCAGCTCCGTGACAGCGCGGACCGAACGGCGCGGGACTGGATGGGCAAGGCGTGGGAGGCCCTGGAGGGGCTGGCCGCAGAGCGTTACGGCGCTGACTGGCGAACCGCCAAGCGCTAGGGGTGTGGCGCGGGAGGGGGCCGTGAGTCCCCTCCCGTTGCCTCGGGGGTGTGCCCCCAGGGGCGGAAATTCAAGTGACTTGAGATCACAAACTTGACGATAATCGAGGAGATACGTACCGTGAGCACCGCTGGCACCGCCGAAATGACCAAGAAGCCCGCCACTCCGGCCCGGAAGGCGGCACCTCAGAAGGAGTCCACTGTGGCTACTGGCACCACGCGTAAGGCCGCTCCGAAGAAGGCCGCCCTTGGCAGCCGCCACAAGGACCTTCCCGAGCTGGACAAGGTCGCCATCTACAGCCAGGCGGACATGTACACGATCGACCTCGGTGACGTGGCCGACATGATCGCGGACATGAAGGAGCACGGCTTCGACGCGGACCAGCCGATTGAGTACGTCCTGTGGAATGTCGACCTGTACGGCAAGGAGTTCCCGGCGGGTACCCGGGTCCTGGTGGACGGCCGTACCCGGCTCGTGGCGTCGGCCCGCGCGGGTGTGGAGCCCACCGAGCGGGAGGTTGCCCCGACGTCCCTGCCCACCTTCGTGCGGCGGCGCAACGCCACCCGGCGGCACATGTCCAAGAGTCAGCACGTCATGGCGTCGTACTACCACCTTGCTCAGGAGTTCGGCCGGGTCACGGCGGACCAGAAGCAGGAGATCATGGAGAAGGTAGAGACCAACCCCCAGATGATCTCGCTGGCCAAGAAGGTCTACACGGCGTGCGAGGAGCTGGGGGACTGGGCGGCCGTGTTCTCCATCATGGAGGGTGAGTACGGCCTTGAGGCTGGCCGGAAGAAGGCTGAGGCGGACGTCAAGGCCGCTGCCGCCGCGAAGAAGGGCGGGGCCGACTCTGAAGGGGAGGGTGGCGAGGCCGAGGGGGAGGGCTCCAGCTCCGCCGCCATGGACGCGGTCCGCGCGAAGAAGGCCACCGCCAAGCGTCTTGAGAAGTTCCTTGCCGGCGCGGTTGCCAGCGTCGACGAGTTCGGCGCGGAGAACGTGGACTACGCGGAACTTGAGCTGACGCAGGTGGCGGACTGGCACGAGCGGTTCACCGCTCTGGTGGCCACGCTCACGGAGCTGGCCGACGACCTGGGCGAGGCCCAGGTCACGATCAAGGCCAAGATCATCGATGAGGCCACCGCGAAGGCCAACAAGGGCCGCAAGGCCAAGGCAGAGGCCCCCGCCAAGTAACAGGATGTGACGGAGGTCACCCCCAACGGGGTGGCCTCCAGATCTTAGCAATGTGTACTGTCAAGTCCTGGCCGGTTCGCCGGTCAGGCTTCAAGCTTCTGAAAGTGAACTGTCAAGTTCGTGTTTTCAAGTGACTTGAGAGGGGGTGAAGGGAATGCGGGTGCTGTCGCACCGAGTGGCCGGAGATGAGGCCACTATCCGTGTCGCAGAGCGGGCGGAGGAGGTGGGGGAGTTCTACGGGTGGGCGGAGCGGCAGGGGGAGCTGGCCTACGATGTCGAGACCACGGGGTTGGACATCTACAGTGGAGACTTCCGGGTCAGGCTGGCTCAGTTCGGCACCCGCCATGAGGCTTGGGTGCTGCCCGTGGAGTCGGGTGCGGAGTTTGGGGAGGCCGCCCGGCGGGTCGTCTCCCGGCATCCGGCGCTGGTCGCGCACAACGCGCCCTATGACATCCTGGCCGCGCACAAGGAGTGGGGCACCGGGATTGAGGGCGTCTTCACGCGGATGACGGACACGCGGACCCTCAGTCACCTAACGGACTCCCGGTCCCTCAAGGATGGCGGGCCCACGGGGCACGCCCTGGAGGACCTGGCCGAACACTACGTGTGCCCGGACGCCCGCCAGGCGGAGCGCGACCTCAAGGCCGAGTTCAAGCGCCTTCGCCTCCTGACAGATGGCGAGCTGATCACGGTCGACCAGCTCGGGGCGCTGCGGCACGAGGAACGCGCCGCGAAGGTGCCCATGGCAGAGCGCCGCTCAGTCGGGGCGCGGTCCCTCAACGTGGGCCAGGCGTTCGCCCGTATCCCCATCGCCAGTGATGTCTACGTCCGGTATGCCGGGGCCGACGTGCTCAACGCCGCCGGGTTGGTCGGCCAGCTCCGGCCCCGGGTGCCGGGGTCCGCGAGGCACCTGGTGGAGTTTGAGCGGGATGTGGCGATGGTGTGTGCGATCCTGCAAGATCGTGGGTTGCTGATCGATATGGAGTACACCCGGCGTCTATCCTCCAGGCTCGCGGAGGAGGCGGAGCATTGGGAAGCCAAAGCACGGGCCTTGGGCGTGGACAACATCCATGCTGGACAGCAGGTCGCAGACATGCTCCAACGGCGGGGCGTGGACATCCCGGGGCGGACCAAGACGGGTCTCCTCCAGGTCGACAAGATCCTTTTGGGGCAGCTCGTCGCCCTGGGCGACCCCCTGGCCATCGCGGTCCAGCGGGCCCGGCGGGCACACAAGTGGAACTCCACGTATGCCACCCGGTTCCTGGAGATGGCCGACGGTGCTTCGCGGGTGCATCCGGGCATCAATTCCCTCGCGGCGCGTACCGCTCGAATGTCCATCCAGGACCCGGGCCTACAGATCTTGCCGTCCGAGGACTCCATGATCAGGCACTGTGTCCAGGCGGAGCCCGGAGAGGTCATCTGGAGCGTGGACTACTCAGCTCAGGAGCTGCGCATGCTGGCACTCCTGGCTACAGAACGTGTGATCGAAAGGGCCTTCCGTGACGGCTCAGACCTGCATATGATGACTGCTCGTTCGGCCTTCGGAGAAAATGCCGGGCCAGAACAGCGGAAGATTGGCAAAATGGCCAACTTCTTGACCATCTACGGAGGGGGAGCTAAGGCCCTGGCCAGTCAGGCAGGGATTGACGAGGAGACGGCACGTCATGTGATCGACTCCCTGATGAGGACATACCCCGGCATCAAGGCATACGCGAAACGAAGGGAGGGGGAGGCCAGGCGGCTCGGGCACATCACCACGAGGACCGGAAGGCGGTTGCATGTCGACAGGGCGCGCGCGTACAGCGCGGTGAACTACGACATTCAGTCAGCCAGTAGAGACGTGACAGCGGGGGCATTGGTGCGAGCGCACCGAGCCGGGATGACCGATTACATCCGCCTGCCGATCCATGACGAACTAGTAGGATCAGCGCCGGAAAAGGATGCTCACCTGATCGCCTGGGAAATGGGGCAGATCATGACGGAGACCATCCAAGGAATCGAATTCACCACCGACCCCGAGGTAGGAGGACGCTCATGGGGCAGCCTTTACCAGGACACGCCTTTCACGGCCGAGCTGCGCACTGGCTCACACTAAGTAGACTGTTGACCAGCGGTCTGTGACCGGTATTTACGCAGGGAGGTGACCCCGTGGCGAACACCCCGAAATTCCCCGTTGAGCCGGGTGAGTTCCAAGCATTCCTCGACAAGTACACGTTTGAGGAGATTGCCGAGATCTTCGAAGGCTCGGTTTCTGGGGCGAAACGCGCCGCAGCAAGGCTAGGACTCACCAAGCCAAATATCCAGCTTCCGAAGTCACGCCTCCCCTGGCGGGTACTTGCGAAGCACAACCAGAACGGCAAGATACCGAGACTGCTCCGCACTGGGTACAAGCTGGAACTCATCGAACAGGGGCGGCAAGACATTGAGCTTGCCACGTGGGAGATCCACGAGTTTGAGGTTTGGGAGCGCCAGATTCGCCGTGCGGGTGTGGTCGTGGACTATGACCCCGACTTTGAGGGCACGGATCTCCATCCGGAAGGAGGGTGGATGTACGCGCCTCGCCAACCGGGCGACGAAGGCTTGATCCGTGAACCGGACGGAGTTTCAAGTCACTTGAAAAACTAGGAGGTGATCCATTATCAACGCCATCGCGGCCACCCTCACCGCGATCAGGGCCAGTCCAAAGCTCGGAGGGCAGTACGGGCGAGGAAGAAAGTGCAATGCAACCGTGGGCACTGGGAGTGCACGCAGTCGACGGAACGGCAGCGGGCACGGATGGGCAGTCGGTGGAGTCCGAACAGGACGGACCGCCGAGGGCTTCAGCCAGTCAGTTAGATGCGCATCGGACGATGGGAGCTGAGTCGCCAGAGGCGGCGAAGGTCGAAATCTGGGGAGGTGCGACCATTCAAACCCACGGGGGGACCGCAATGACGCATGTCGAGCCGGAACGCAAACTTTTTTCGGAGGCAGGGCTTTGGGTGAGCCAGATTGGAGATGAAGTAGTCATCACGTCTGATGACTGGGAAGGTGACTCCGCGCGGGTCAACGCCGCATTGCCAGGCAGGGTGCTTCAAGTCTTGAAGCACCGCACCATCATCACCAAGCGGGAGGTAGCTACCACTGTGCTCGTGCTTCAGATCGAGAACGCATGACCCTTGAGATCATCAGCAAGTCCAACAGGTCCGTGTCTCAGCTAGACCTGTACTTGACCTGTGGTGAGCGATACCGGCTCCGGTACATCGATGGCCACAACGAGCCGCCCGCCGCATGGCTGTTCCAGGGCACTGAATTCCATGGCGTCGCAGAGGACTGGGAACTGAACAACCGGACGGAGTCCGCAGAGTGGATGACCTCCGAGTATGAGCGACGGTACCTCTCGGCCGTGGAGAACGCGAAGCGGGAATGGCCGGAGCTGTGGAAGTGGCAGCGAGCCCCCAAGCAGCGCACGGAAGACGACATCGTCAGCCGGCTGGAGCGCGGGCAGACCCAGCTGAGGGCCTACCACGACCATGCGCTGAGTTCAGACTGGCGGATTCTCCGAGACGATCGGCTTCCCCGGGGAGTCGGCCTGGAGGTCGCCTTTGAGCTGGAGTTCAATGAGGTGATCCTGCGCGGCTTCATCGACCAAGTCCGGGTCCAGGCGAACGGCGAGATCACCGCCGACGACCTCAAGACCGGGGCGAAGAAGCCGGAGAGCCCCGTCCAGCTTGCCGTGTACGCGGCGGCGCTGAGGGAGATCTACGGCCTCAACGTCCACAGGGGAAGCTACTACATGGCAAAGGACGGCAAGGCGGGCAAGCTCCTCAACGTCTCCCATCCCATCGAGCAACTAGAAGCCTGGTTCACGATGCTCAACCGGGGCATCCTGGCCGGCGTGTTCCTGCCGAAGCCCGGCTCCCACTGCACCATGTGCGGCATGAAGCCTTGGTGCTCCTACCAGAAGCCAGAACTGTTCTTCACGTAAAGAAAGTGAACTATTAAGTAGTCACGTCTTCCAATCAAAGTGGACTGTCAAGTTAGGTGGTGAGAAATGATTCCGATGACGAGGGCAAGATACGAGCGGGCGGACCTTGGTGAGCCCCTGCCCCCTGTCCTCAAGAGCCTCGCTCGTGCGGGGGTGCAGCATCGGCGGGGGCAGCTCGCCCTGGTAGCGGGGGCACCAGGCCGAGGCAAGTCCGTGGTGGCCCAGACTCTAGCCCTGGGCGTCGCGGAGCACGGCTTGCCTGTGCTCTACCTGTGCCCGGATACCGATGCCGTGACCATGCGCGGGCGCATGTTCGCCATGCTCACGGGGGTCACTGTGGACGAGGCGGACCAGGCCATGGCCCGCAACCCCGCTTCTGTGGACGAGGTGCTGTCGCGGTTCAACTTCGTCCGCTGGTCGTTCGACACCTACGTGACCACGGATCACATCGCGGAGGCGTGCGAGGCGTACGCCTACGGATGGGGTGCCTGGCCCGCCCTGGTGGTGGTCGACAACGTCGGCAACGTCGCGGACCGGGGAGGGGGTGAAGACTGGAATGCGTGGGAAAGGACCCTGTCCCACTTGTCGGACCTGGCCAAGACCATCAACGCTCACGTCCTGGCCCTGCACCACCTCACGGGAGAGTACGACGACGGTGACAAGGTTCCGACACTGTCCGCGCTGCGGGGCAAGGTCAGCAAGCTGCCAAGCCTGATCATGGGCGTCTACACGCCGTATGAGGGGGCCATGGGATTCAGCGTCCTCAAAAACCGGTCGGGCCGGGCCTCTGCCAGCGGGGGAGTGGTGTACGAGATGCCCTGTGACTTCGAGCGGATGCAGCTCGACGGCGGGTGCTTCACCTCGGCCGAAGTCGTCGACGTTCCAAAAGTGAACTATCAAGAAGAGGGTGATATCGAGTGGTCGTGAGGGAGGGGGGTTGAGCAAGCAGGACTACGCCAAGGCCAAGGGGCGGGCATGGGAGAAGGAGATCATTGAATACCTTCGAGAGAGCGGCTTTCCGCACGTTGAACGGCGTCGGCTGGCTGGCTCGGCAGATCGTGGAGACATTTCAGGGCTGCCTGGACTGGTCATCGAGGCTAAGCACGAGCGGACGTATCGGCTACCAGAGTGGGTACGCCAGGCCGAAGTGGAGCGAGACAACGACGGCGCGGGTGTTGGCGTCGTATGGGCTCGGCGCAACGGCCAGCCTGGAGCGGGACACGGGTTCGTGATCATGTCGGGCGAACAGTTCCTGGTCCTGCTGCGCGAGTGGTACGGCGGCTAGTCCATTCAAGTCACTTGAAAGAGGGGGCTATGGATGTGGGTGAAGGTCAAGTGTCCCGCGCATGACGACAAGCGGCCTTCGGCCGCATTCAATCCCGACAGTGGATATCTCAAGTGCTATGCCTGCGGGGCGCGGGGCTTCATCATGCAGCTTGAGGAGCGAGAGGAGATAGATGCCGGTACCGTCCGACAGTTTGAAAAGGAGTTTGGAAGAAGCTACGGCCACGTTCGCAGCCCTGCTGGATGGAAGCCCGGCGGAGGAGTACCTACACGGCCGCGCGTTCCAGAGCGAGACTTTGGAACGCTCGCAGATCGGCTACGTCGGCGCTGACGTGCCCGGGTTCACGCAGTACCGGGGGATGATCTCGATCCCCTACCTGACCCGAGCGGGTGCCGTGTCCATGAAGTTCCGGCACGTCGATGACCGGCGGGAGCCCAAGTATCTGGGGCTTCCTGGCCTTGAGGGCAAGCCGAGGCTCTACGGCGTGACCGCGCTGGACCGGACGGAAGACTTTCTAGTCATCACTGAGGGCGAGCTGGACCGCATGGCGGCCGATCAGGCGGGACTGCCCGCCGTAGGGCTGCCGGGCGTGGACACGTGGCGCGGCCCGTACCGCCAGCTTGTCATCAAGGGCGGCTACCGGACCGTGTACTTCTTGGCCGACAACGACGACAAGGGGCAGGGCCGGGCGCTGGCGGAGAAGGTGGCCGAAGACGTGCGAGGGCTGAGGGTCATCCTCATGCCCGAAGGGATGGACGTGAACAAGATGATCATGGAGCGGGGGGAGGAGGCGCTACGGGCACGCATGGGGCTATGAGGCCACGGGACGCGCGCAATTGGAAGGCCCGGCACGTCGAACACGAACGGGCCGAGTACATGAGTGCACGCGCCAGGGAGCTAGGACGGCTGGGGTATCAGACCCCGGCGGGAGTCCTCGCGGAGGGTGACTCGCCGCTGTGGAAGCGGATCGCGGCCGAGGTGCTGCCCGAGTGGCGAGAGGAGATCGTCCGCTCAGACCTGGAGGGCGGACGGGAGCGGCAAGAGGTGTACATGGAAAAGGCGGGACTGAGTCGGGCGGCGCTTGACAAGTGGATTCGCACAGGCGAGCGCCCCGAGCGGAGACAGTCGGGGGACTGCGACGGCCCAGCCTGCCTCTGCCACAAAGTCCCCGGATGGCACTGAAGGGAAGGGATGACGACACAGCAGCGCCCCGAGTGGGCAGCGGCGCGGCAACGCACCGCGAAGGAGGACCTGGACATCAAGGCGATACCCGCACGGCGCATGAATGACGCGATCGGCCGCCTCATTGCCGACATGTTCGGTGACCTGGTGTGGGCTGAAGCCGGAGCGCTGCCCCAGAGGGTGCAGGTCAGCGGGTACGCCGAGCCCGAGGGCGCGGAGACCGAGCGGCTGGCCGAGATCTTCCAGGGCTACCAGGCGGAGGCGGCGGAGATCTTCCGCGACCGTCAGACCAAGTACGGCCCCAGCAACATCGCCACCAGCTACGGCGGAGCGATGAACGGCCTCATCGTCCGGATGGGCGACAAGATGGCCCGGTTGCGCAACCTGCACCAGAACGGCCGGGGCCGCGACGCCCCGGACGAGAGCGTGACCGACACGCTCAACGACCTCGCCAACTACGCGCTCATCGCACGCATGGTCCTGGAAGGACAGTGGCCCGGCGTCGACGAGGACGCGGAGCCTTTCAAAGTGAACTATCAAGAGGAGATGGACTGTGAGTGAAGACCCGTTCGAGAACGTGCCGGACGGCACGGGCTACACCGTGACCCTCAAGGAGGGCACTGGCTACGACGCGGCCTGGATCGTCGTGCGCGCCAAGACCGCCGACGACGTGACCGAGGAGCTGAAGGCCCTGGTGGCGGCCAAGCTGCACGAGAACGTCAAGAAGGTGGCAGCCCTCTTCCGGGGCGGCGAGACCGCCAAGCCCGCTGCGGCGGCCAAGGGCGGCGGCTACAGCAAGCCGCAGGGCTCCGGCAAGCCGTCCAGTGGCAGGGGCGGCGGTGGCTCGAAGGAAGTCACCGTGCTCGACACCGAGACGGGCGAGTACTGCGAGCACGGGGAAATGACCCTGGTCCAGGGCTGGTCCGACAAGGTCCAGCGGACCTACAAGCAGCTCCGCTGCCCCGAGCGCAACTACGAGTGCAACCGCTGGCCGAGCTAGCAGAACGGGCGGGGGTTTCGGCCCCCGCCCTCCACATTCAAGCCACTTGAAACAAAGGAGCAGTTTGAAGCGCATCGTGATCATGTCCGATGTACAGATTCCCTACCACAACCCCAAGCAGCTCACGAAGTTCATTGAGTTCGTTGGCGCGTACCAGCCGGACGAGCTGCTGTGTATTGGTGACTTTATGGACTTCCCGCAGCCGTCGCGGTGGAACAAGGACACCCGGGGGGAGTTTGAAGGGTCCATCTTCCGGGATGCCGAGGTGGGCAAGAAGTGGCTCCAGAAGATCCGAGACGTGTTCGATGGCCCGTTCAAGTTCCACGCAGGCAACCACGACGAGCGGCCGGAGTCCTACCTCAAGCAGTACGCCCCCGCGCTCGTGGGGGAGGGGGCAAGTCCGTACAACATCGGGACCATGCTCGACTTCGAGGGGTTCGGCATCACGGACGTGGGCGGCTTCCACGACATCGCGCCGGGCTGGATCTCGACGCACGGACACCTGGGGCGGGGCCTATCGACGTACGCGGGTGGTTCGGCTATCAAGTTCGCCCGGCAGTACGGCAAGTGTGTGCTCATGGGCCACACGCACCGCATGGGCATCGTCGGGGAATCCAGCGGCTACGGCGGGAACCTACGCACCATCGTGGGTTTCGAGTGCGGCCACATGATGCAGGTCAGCAAGGCGACCTACCTCAAGGACGGCCGGGGCAACTGGCAAAGCGGTTTCGGAGTCATGTGGATCGACGGGATCAAGGTCACGCCCGTCGGCGTGCCCATGCGCCAGGATGGCGGATTCGTGTTTGGAGGTGAGAAGTGGTGAGCGTGACCAAAGCAACGGCCTACATGCTCAGTGGGGGCACCATAACCGGGGCCTTCCGCAAGGGCTGGCCCCTGGAGGACATCTACGCGGCGGCGGGCGCGGTCGGCCTCACCGAGCAGCGGGCGACGGTCCTCACCAGCGGAGGAGTGTGGAACCGGACCGCCCTCGGAGAACTCCTGGAGATCGACTTCGCCGCAGTGGCCGACGAGGTACGCCAGACCGCGAAGCGGTACAAGGCGCTACCCCTCACGTCCACCGTGGACGAACTCATCGACTACGCCGTCACGGACGTCGTCGCGCGGCTGGGCAAGCTTCACCAGCTCGGCTACGACATGGACCAGCACCAGGCCGAAGCCATCGCCCGGCGCTGCGTCGTCATCATCGCCCACAGTGAGCTGGCCATGTTCCACCACGCGTGCGACCAGTACCACTACACCGCCGACGAGGTCCGCTACCTCCTGGAACTGATGCACAACGCCACCACCGAGGAAGTCAAGATCATGCGTGCCTTCTTCGGCGGCATGGACTCGGCGGCGACCGGCGGGGGAGTGTCCGTGGAGCGCATGGACCTGGACTACGGGCTGGGGCGGCTGACCGACAAGCAGCGGCACGCCGTCATCTCCCGGTACGCCTACGGGACGGAAGGCGCGTCCGACTCCGAACGCAAGGCCGCCGACCGGGGGCTTGTTGCCCTGGCCCGGCGCATGAACGGCGAGTAGGAAGGAGGGGGAGTGCACAGGTGTTCCAAGTGCGGCAAAGGGTGGGGAGGGCTGCGCACCTGCCACTGTTGGGAGTGCTGCGTCACGTTCAGTGATGTGCGAGCGTTCGACGCGCACAGGAAGGGCGCGCGGTCGGGCAAGTGCAGAACGCCGGAAAGTGTCGGCCTAGTGCCGAATCAATTCGGATACTGGAATTCAAGTGACTTGAATTTTCAGTAAGTGGCAGGAAACGCCCAGCGGACGAGAGTCCGCCTTGGAGGTCGAAAACATGTTCGACAGCACGCGCAGTCACAACTAGAATCGATCGCGAAAGCCCCGCTCCTCTTACCCCCGTGGAGGAGCGGGGCTTCTTCGTTCGGGCGTTAGCTCAGCGCCGCTTCGATCGCGGAGACTAGCTCCGGCGACTCGGGCGTGGTCTGCGGCGAGAATCGGCCGACCACCGCGCCTTCGGCGTTGACCAAGAACTTCTCGAAGTTCCACCGGATGTCCCCGGCGTGGCCCTCGGTGTCGGCGTGCTCCACCAGCGCGTGGTACAGCGGGTGCCGGCCGTCGCCGTTGACCTCGATCTTCTCCGTGAGGGGGAAGGTCGCGCCGTACGTTGTCGAGCAGAACGTGGCGATCTCTTCGGAAGTTCCGGGTTCTTGCCCTCCGAATTGATTGCAAGGAACGCCGAGGACCGTGAAGCCTCTGCTGTTGAACTGCGCGTGAAGTTCCTCAAGTCCGGAATACTGGGGAGTCAGTCCGCACTTGGAGGCGACATTCACGACGAGCGTGACTTTGCCGTTGAGGCCCGAAAGGTCGAACGGCTCGCCATCGAGTGCCTTGATTGAGTGCTCGTAAACTGTCGGCATAGCGGAAACCTTACCTGCACAAGATGACGGGCTATCCGAGAGACAAAGAGCCTCCCGCGAGTTCGCGGGAGGCTCTTTTCATACGTCGTGGGGCCCCTACTTGTTGCCGAGGAAGCTCGGCCGACAGGTCGGGGTCGTCGCCCGCTGCGCGTCCGTGGTCGGCCTGGACACAACCACGCACGCGCCGGGGATCGTCGGTGCGGGCTGGGGGCTCACATCCGGGGACGGGCCGGGCTGCGGGTTGCGGTCCCGGCACAGCGCCAGCTCGTGGAGGAAGTCATACCGCGAGCGGTCGCCCTGGACGATGCTGTCACACGGGCTGGCGGCGGGCGCGGTTCGTGGCGGTTGGTTGGCGATGCCGACGCCGGCCGATCCCGCGACGATGGCGGCGAACCCGGCCACTAACACCTTGGGGAGGATCACTGTTTCTCCTGGTGCTCAGGGAGCCCCCGGCCATCGGCCAGGGGCTCCAGTTTAGGTATGGATGGTCATCAGTAGTTGGTGTCCGTGCACCAGCCTGCGGTCTGGTAGTTCAGGTAGATGCAGAAGTTCCCGTCACTCTGGGCGGTGCCGAACGCCAGGCCCGCCTGCAACGTCCAGGAGGACCATCGTGGACTTCCGCCCACGGTGTAGGCCACGAGGTTGTTGTCGGTCTGGTACAGGATGTAGTCGGCGTAGGCCGTCTGGGTGCGGGCCTGCCACGGGGTGTTCGGGTAGCCGTTGTTTCCCGCGTGCCAGATCAGCGTCCAGGTCTGGGTGGGCTGGTAGAAGTCGAAAACCTTGAACCAGCCGTCCATGTCCAGAGTCACGACCGTGCGGAAGTTGCGATCGAACGTGCACGTGTCGCCGGAGCTGATGAAGATGCGGTCACTGGTGTAGTAGACCGGCACGTCCCAGATGGTGGAGGTGTGCCAGGTGACCCCGAAGCAGCCCGAGCCCGGGTTGCCGCCCGTGTTGAGCCCCTGAGCGTGGACCTTGGCGACGGTGCCGGGGCAGGGCTGCCCGTTGCCGTACGGGTCGCGGACCTCCCGCCGCGACTGGGCGGGGGCACTCGACGGGGCGACCTTCGGCGCGGCGGCCTTCGCGGCGCTGGGCAGCTCGGGCTGTGCGGAAGGAGTGGCTGGCGGGGTCGCCGGGCGGGTGGCCTGCGGCTGGGGGCGGTCGCATGCCGGGTTGGGGGTGGTCCTGGCGTGCTGGACACGCGAGGTGCTGGCAGCGTCGGCCTTGTCAGCCGGGACGAACCCGAACGCGCTGACCGAGGCCGCCATGATCAGAGCTGCGACTCCGATGAGGGACTTTTTGAACACCACTCTCCTAGTCCTGTGCATCCAATGTGAACAACGATTCAAACGGGCAGGTAGCCCCCGCAGCTACCTGACCCGATCAGTGCAGTGGTATCGCGCCGAGTCTGACCAGGGCGGCGAGTAGGAGCCCGGCGAGGATCAGGCCGGTCTTGGCATAGGTGCGCCAGAGGCCGAGCCAGGCGTGTGTGCCGCGTCCCAGGATCACGACGACGATGCCGGCAAGGGCTAGGAGTGCGATGGTGCGCATGGTGGTGGTGTCCTCGGGATGGTGTGGAAGTAGCCCGGAGCCTCCGGGCACGCCACGACCTTGATGCGGTCGAGCTGTTGCCGGGTGAAGCGGTTGGTCTGCCCTCGGGTGAACCGCTGCCAACTCACACGGGGGTCGCAGTGGCACGGCCGGGGCTCGGTCATCGCAGTGCGGTGGTGATGCCCAGGGCGATGGACGCGAACGCCCAGCCGAAGATGAAGGCCAGGGTTACGCGGCGAGCAACCCGGCGGAGCATCAGCGGCCCCTGTTGCTGCGGTGTGCGAACCACACCTGAGCGGCGCGTGCCAGGCCCGCGCTATGCGGGGTCGGCCTGCGGACGGCCAGGCGTGTCCATAGGGTGGACATGACGTCCGCGAAGATGTCAAGGAAGGCATCCGGGGCGTTGTGGAACGCAGGCACAGCCTTGGCCCATTGCTCCGCCTCGACGGGGTCGTGCCCGGCGTTGATGAGCCGGATGACGATGAGTGCAGGGTCGATCCACGCCGCGCCCGTCGCAGACCACGCCCAGTCCACCAACCAGAACCGGTCAGTGTCGCGGTTGACGATGATGTTGTTGGCGTTCATATCCATGTGCAGCAAGGTCGAGCCCGCAAGGATGTCGATCGGGTGCCTGCCCCACTCGGGCATGGAAGCCCACCGCTCCGACAGTGGGGCGGCGGTGGTGTGAGGAGCGGGCGTGAGCCGCTTGCCCACGGTGGCCACCAGATCGGCCAGGCCCGACAGGTCTGGTGACCCGGGTGTGAGATCGACGTGTTCGCCTGTCACGAACTCGAACCCCGTCAACAGCCAGCCGTCTTCATCGATGTTCCACAGCGGGCGCGGCGCGAAACCGTAGGGCAGCACCGGCGTGATGTTCGCTTCGTTGCGGTGCATCCACGCATTCGGCGCGTCGGCGGGGGTGCCCTTGCAGAACGCGCGGGTACCGTCGCCCAGGTCCAGCACCACCGAGAGCGCTGACATGGTGCCGGCGCTCGTGGGGGTGGCCCTGAGGATCGGGGCACTGCCGGCTTCTTCGGCCGTCGCGCGCAGCGCGGCGGGTAGGTCCTCCCAGAGGGCCATGGAGTCTCCTTCGAGGTAGGCGGCCCCCGACATCCCGGGGGCCGCCGTTTTACGGATCAGTTGCTGTCGGTGCAGCCCTGGTGGCACTGCGTGCAGTCCGCCATGTTGGGCCACAGTTCGTCATCGACGGCGAAGCCGGCCGCGCGCATCGCCTTGACGGTGCGCATGATGCCGCCGCTCTTGGCGTCGGTCTCGTCGGTGGGCTCGTGGTGGATGAAGCGCCCCGCGACCTCCGTGCAGAAGTCGGCATAGGCACGGGTGTGCACGAGGAAGGCGTGCCATCCCATGTCGACCTCAACGCTCGGGGACAGCGCCGCACCCGGGTTCGCCGCACACGTCGCCACGAAGCCGAGCGCCTGGTCGACGATGCGCTCCGCGCGCGGCAGGTCGATCAGGTGGTCCGTGACGACCCGGTTGGTCAACCGGTCGAACACGGCAGGGGAGATGAGCGCGCGGCCCGTCTTCTCCAAGGTGGGGGTGGTGGTCATGACTAGTCCTCCTTCAGGGAAGGTGACGCGGGCAAGGTAGCCCCCGCAGCTACTTGCACACTTGATCCAAGCAACGACCATCACAGCGGCCGTGGTCGTGCATCCAGAGCCGGTAGCGCTTCAGCGCCCAATCACCGACCGCAGCCGTTACCTCCTCCCAGCCAGGCGGGCCTGTCAGTTGCGGTTTGGGGGAGTCGCGATACAAGATCAACGCCATCACCAAGGGCTCGTGGTCTTCGCTGTGCCGCTCAACGAACAACGTCATAGCTCCTGAGAGCCGACCGTCCACGACGTACGTTTGGCCGTCCAGCTCCTTGGAGCCGAAAACAATTCGCATCCCAGTCACAGCGCGCCCTTAGTGGTGAACGATCACTGTGAACATCCAGAACACCAACCCGCCGAGTGCGACCGCAGCCACCAGGGCCAGGGCGACGTACCGAGGAAACGGATTGGTCGGCTCTCGGTGCTCGCTGCTCATCTGGTCCTCCTGTAACTCGGTGCGTTCCGCACTGCCGGCTTCACCCAGGCCCAACCCGCAGCCTCGACGGCTGCGGACTCAGATCTCTCCCCAAAGCGGTGCCACAGGAAGCTGTAAGCGCCGCAGCGCCGACGCTCGTAGCCGCGAGAGTCCGCCTCCACGTACCGAGGCAGAAGGTCGCCCAGCTCGTCCCGGCAACCCTTCGACTCCGAGCAGTCGAGCAAGATCGGCAGACCGATCACTGTGCATCCCTCCCGAAGTCGGTTGGCTTCGAACCCTGATGCGAGCCCCCGACCGCGTCTGTGAGGGATGCCGGGGGCTCGCGCACTTCTTACTCGTCGGCAGCCTCGTCGGTCTCGCCCTCGGGCTTCTCGCCCTCGAAGTCAGTGCTGGTCATGGATGGTCACCCCCTATCGTGGTCAAGATCTACTGTCGTGATTGGGTAGATCGGGCCTGTACACAGAGTGGGGGTACGCTGGCACTCTGAACGACAGCGGCATGAGGCTCCTTCTGCGCGCCTCAATTAGCCACATGGGAGGGATTCTTGGGGCAGCGTCCAGCTCGTCTGACTCCCAATGCGAGCGCCGTGCACATGTGGGGTGCCAAGCTCCGCGAGTGGCGCTCACAAATGGGTTGGTCGCAGGTTGCCCTAGGCAAGGCTGTGCCTTGCGATTCAAGCCACATCGGCTATGCGGAGCGGGGCGAGCGCGGCGTTAGCCGCGCACTAGCGGTGAAGCTCGACAGCGCCCTCAAGGCTGGCGGCGCGCTCCTGGGCCTCTGGGACACGCTGTTCGGAGGCACACCTCATGAGGCTAGTTCGGCGGCTGATGAGGCTTCTTTGGTTGGCCCTGTGGTCAATGAGCGCAACAGTGATGCACGCTTGGCACCGGGCCTGCAACTGGTCCTTCCGGTAAGGACGGCAAAGGGGCAGGTCGTCTACGTGGATGCACAGGTGAACGCTCTAGGGCAGTTCGCAGACGTCGACTCGCCAGCGATCGATCACCACCCGATCGAGTACTACGACGAGAGCAGGCGACTGCTTGCGGAGTGCGATAATCGCTTTGGGGCGCGGAACATGCTTCCGGCGGCGCTGGAGCAGTTCAAGCTTGTCCAGCAGGCAAAGCTCTATCACTCAGACCGTAGAGGTGACTGGCTGCGACTCCTGGCCGAGTACGCCGATCTGGTCGGATGGCTGCACCAGGACGTAGGCGATCACCAAGCTGCCGAGTTCTGGATTGACAAATCGTTGGGATGGGCAACGACCGCCGGGGATTGGTCCTCGATGGCGTTTGTCATGGCAAGGATGAGCCAACTTGCCGGGGAGATGGGCCGAGGGGATGAGGCTGTCGAGACAGCCGAGGCCGCCATTCGGATGGCCCGCCCGAGATCCAAGATTGCCGCTATCGCCGCAACGTACGCCGGACATGGACACGCCCTGTTGGGCGACTCCGACGAAGCGGAGCGATCCTTTGATCTGGCCCACGAGCTGCTGTCCGATGCTGAGCCGGAGGCCGTCAACTGGGGACAGTATTTCGATGAGCCGTACATCCAGGTCTGCCGGGCACAGAGCCGGACTGTTCTCGGCAGATACGAAGCTGCCATGGACGCCTACGATCTTGCCCTCCCTTCCCTTCAGGAGGGCTTTCGGCGGGATCAAGGTGTGTACCTGGCGCGTGAGGCGCGAGCCTGCGCAGGCCAGGAAGATGCGGCTCGCGCCGCATCCCTGGGCTTGCGGGCCCTCTCGATCCAGAGGGACACTCGATCGGCGCGAGCGAAGCTGGAGCTGGTCGAACTGACGCATGCTCTTGTGGTGTGGCGGGGTGACCCTGATGTCCAACAGTTCATTGACGCGATGTCTGCTCAACCAGGTGGGGAATCATGACTGACAAGCAGTACCTCAAAGATCTCTACTGGATGGGCGAGTCCATCCGTGAGTCCGAGAAGTGCCCGTTCGACGCTAATGCGTTCGCGGTCGGCTCCGTGGTCGTCTATGACGATGGCTCGGATCTGGGCCTGGAGCTGGCGCGCGGCTACTCCCGGGAAACGGGGCGGATTCACGCGGAGGAGTCGGCCCTTAGCAAGATCGATGCGGACGATCCTCGACTGCTTAAGTCGACCATCTACACAACCCTGGAGCCATGCAGCATCAGAGCGTCAGGTAACAAGAGCCTGGGGTTCGAGGGGTGTGCGTACCTGGTCCTGGCTCGCAAGATTCCGAGAGTTGTGCAAGCGTGGTCCGAGCCGGGGACCTTCGTGGACTGCGAGGGTAAGGAACTTCTCCGCGCGGCCAATGTCGAAGTTGTGGAACTTCACGAACTGGCCGACGCGGCGAAAGAAAACAACCTGCACCTTGACCTGTCCGCATAGTCAGCCGAAGCCCCTTGCGCCGTGCCCGTGCGAGGGGCTTCGTGTGGGCTGCGGTGCGATTCTCGGGCGCTACTTAGCGTAGTTGTCTGGCTACTGTGGTGGGAGAGGCTGGTGACCCAGGTCACTGTTTTTACCTTCCTAGTCACCGAACTGGTTGCACGGCACGCCGAGCACCACGAGGCCCCGGTCCGCGTACCGCTCGGCGAGGGCCTGCAGCCCCGTGTACTGCGGGGTCAGCCCGCACTGCGAGGCGACGTTGACGAGGAGAACGGTGCGGCCCCGGTGCGCGCCGAGCGCGTCGGGCCGGCCGTCGAGCGTGTTGACGTTCAGGTCAAACAGAGACATGCCGGCAAGAGTACAAGGAGAATGTCGGTGATCATCGACCGGCGCGAGTGGCGCACACTGGGGCAATGACCCGGATTCTCGTCGTCGACGACGAACCGCAGATCGTCCGTGCGCTCCGGATCAACCTGACCGCCCGAGGCTACGAGGTCGACCTCGCCCCCGACGGCGGCCAGGCCCTGCGCTCGGCCGCCCAGCACCGCCCCGACCTGGTCGTCCTCGACCTCGGCCTGCCCGACATGGACGGCACCGACGTGATCCGGGGCCTGCGCGGCTGGACCGACGTGCCGATCATCGTGCTGTCCGGCCGCACCGGCAGCCAGGACAAGGTCGCGGCCCTCGACGCCGGGGCCGACGACTACGTCACCAAGCCGTTCGGGGTCGACGAACTGCTCGCCCGGGTGCGTGCCGTCACCCGCCGGCACGCCCCGGCGGAGTCGACCCCGGTGGTGACGGTGGGGGAGCACACGGTGGACCTGGCAAAACGCACCGTGACGCCCGACACGCACCTGACGAAGACCGAGTGGGAGCTGCTGGAACCGCTGGTCCGCAACCCGGGGAAGCTGATCAGCCAGCGGCAGCTGCTGACCGACATCTGGGGGCCGACGTACGTGTCGGAGACGCACTACCTGCGCCAGTACATGGCCCAGCTGCGCCGGAAGCTGGAGCCGGACCCGGCCCGGCCGCGCCATCTGCTCACGGAGCCGGGAATGGGTTACAGGTTCGTCCCGTAGCGGCCGGTGTCGGCCGCGTCGCTCAGGGGTTGCGCCACCCGATCGGGTCACCGTCGAGCGCCGCCTGTGCGAGCTGCTGGGCCGACGCGGTCTTCAACGACGCGAGGGTCGAGTCGATCCACGGCTGGATGTTGGCGTTGCCGCTGCTGCGGTACTCGACGGCCTGCACGAGACACTCGAGCTTGTCGGCGTCGTGGGCGACGAGGGCCTCGACGGTCTCGCCCTTCTCGTACTCGTCGACGGCGTCCTGGACCATCGCCGCGACGGCCGGTGGGCAGTGCGCGACCTGGTCGGCGGTGACCCGCTCGTTGGGCACGGTGGTGACATAGCGCCGCCCGATGTGCGGGATGTCGCCGACCCGGGTCTCCTGGGTGTCGTGCAGCAGGCCGAGGAGGGCCACCCGGTTGGGGTCGGCCCCTTCCATGGCGGCGAGGATCGCCCCGACGACGCCGACGCGGAAGGAGTGGTCGGCGATGGACTCGGGCTCGGGGACCCCGGCGATCCACCAACCGGTGCGCTTGGCGCGCTTGAGCATCCCGGTCTCGAAGATGAACCGCATCGCACCCTCAACACCGCTCACACGTCACTCCTCGCCATGGTGAACCCATCCATGCGTAGCCCGTAGGTCACCGACGTTAGCTCACGGTGAGACTGAGGCGAAACCGTTCCGATGTCCAGGATGCGCTCGGCCCGGGCCATGAGTTCGCCGGCGCTGGCAGGGTCGTGATGAGGTAGACCTCGTCGTAGAAACAGCAGTGCCCAGAGACTATGGATGTTGAGATCCACGAATGCGGAGTCGCTGTCGAGCCGTCCCACGAGATGCCGGAACAACCTGTTCCCACTCCACGGCAGGTGGCGGTCGGCCATGAACAGATCGTCACGCTGTCGCGACTCGACCTCGCCGATCCAGTATGCCCAGTAGTTGAGACCGGCAAGTTCGCAGGAATCGTCGCCATGGCAGTTGGCGATGAAGTCCCGGAGTGGCTCGTTGTCGCCCTGGTTGGCCAGCGACGTCGCCACGGATCGGGCGTCAGGCCAGGCCAGTGACCACCCGTGTGCCTTGCCGAAATACTTCCGATGTCTCCTAGCCTGCGTGAGCCACTCGGCTGATCCTCTGGTCGAGTCCATTCCTCCCAGGTAGCAAGCCTGCCTGTGCAGAAGGAGGTTCGACGCGCGTGAGCGCTCCACGGTGATCCCGAGGTGCTGAAACGCTGTCTGTCGTTCTGGAGAACCCAGGGTGGGGCCTTCGGCAACTGGTCCTCGACGGCTCCTGGATATGGGCTGGTTTCTCACCACCTCGGGCACGGCGCCGTTCAGTGCCCAGGCGAGCATGTCAGTCACCTTTCGGGTGACGACCGCTGACGCCAGAGGGTGATGGTCGAGGGGCATCGACGAGGCATCGCAGTTGACCAGCGCATGGAGTAGGTAGTCGGCCTCCGCCGCGTCATCCAGCGCTGAAAGGAGCGCGAGATTGGCTCCGAGCCTGGACAGCGTGTTCCTGACTGCCATCACCTGGCTCAGTGCAACCGAGGTGAATGGTCGTCGTCCCGACTCCCAGCTCTGGATCGTCGTGCGATCCACTCCGAGGTCGACCGCCAGCGCCTCCTGACTACGGGGAATCGACTCCCGGACCAGCTTGAAGACGTGACCTGTGACGAGCCCGGACGGAGGTCCGCTGACGCCCCTGTGCGGCATGACAACTCCTAACGCTGACTGGGAGTCGGCCTGCATGGCTGAGTTCCGTCTACCTGGTGGCTGACCTGCCGTAACGCGTACCGCCAGTCAGTCGATCCGGATGTCAACCGATCGTAGCGTTTCCCTCACACGCTGAGAAACCGTGGGAGGTGTGCTGTGGACTATCGGGGCATCGATCCTCGAATGCTGATAGCCGGCGCTGGGAGTGGCGATCGCGAGGCGTTCGCTGAGCTTTACCGCCGGTACCGGATAGCTGTTTTCGCGTTCTTGATGCGGCGGGTTCGCAACCGGGTCCTGGCCGAGGATCTGACCTCAGAGACCTTCGCCCGGGCCTTGGGGGCGGTCGAGCGCTATGCGGAGACCGGAAGGGATCCGGGTGCTTGGTTGGTGACGATCGCGCGGAATCTTGTATTCGACGACGCGAAGTCCTCGTGGCGACAGCGGGTCCACACAACTGGTGAGCCGGCTGCCCTGGACCGCTGCGACCCTAGGGATTCCCCGGAGTCCGAGGCACTCGCGGCCGAGCGTCGAGCCACCATTGTGTTCGCGCTGGCGAGGCTCAGCCTGTCCCAGGAGCGGTGCTTGAGGTTGCGATACCTGCACGGCTTGTCGCTGACTGAGACGGCCACGGAACTCGGCCGCGGCATCGGGGCGACAAAGGCTCTCCAGCGCCGGGCCAGCCGGGAACTCGCCGGACTGCTCGGGAGCCAGGCATGACACCGCTCACCGCGACCGCCCTCGGCACCCTCGACACCCACGAGGCCGACGGCCTGCACCGGGTCATCAGCCTCTGCCTGCACGACGACCATGACGAGGACGGCGTCTACGCCTACTGGCTCGTCCCCGGCGAAACCTACGGCCTCGCCCACGACGGCGTCACCTGGACCGTCACCGGCGGCGCGTGGACCGAACCCGGCCACACCTACCGACTGCGCCGCGCAGGCCACCCGGCCATGAGCGTCCCGACCCTGCACGGCGACGAGTCCCTCGACCCCGACCACACCTACCAGACCCACCACGGCCCCGAAGGCTGGGAACTCTGGAGGCACAACACCTGACGGCGCCCCACGCGGCCGGGGCTCAACCCACGCAGCCACGATTCGGCCGCGAACACCGATCAAGGGGGCGATCCGCCGCGCGACTTGGGCAAACCGTACAAGATAGGGGTCATGGATGGTTTGACGCGAACACAGGTCGCCGAGCGGGTCGCGCGGGGGCAGGTCAATGTCGCCAGCCGGGACCACAATCGCAGTCTCGCCCAGGTGATCCGGGCCAACGTGTTCACCCGGTTCAACGCCATCATCGCCCCGATGGTCCTCCTCGTGCTCGTGTTCGGCTCCCCGAGGGACGCCGTCTTCGGCCTGGTCATCGTGTTCAACAGCGCCGTCGGCGTCATTCAGGAGCTGCGGGCCAAGCGCACCCTGGACCAGCTCGCCGTGCTCGGCCGGGCCCCGGTCCGGGTCCGCCGGGACGCCGCCGAGCACGCGGTCACGCCCGAGGAGGTCGTGCTGGGCGAGCTGATTCTGCTCGGCGCGGGGGAGAAGATCCCGGTCGACGGGCACGTCACGGCCAGTAGCGGGCTGGAGGTGGACGAGTCGCTGCTCACCGGCGAGTCCGACCCGGTGCACAAGGAGGTCGGGGCGGAGGTGATGTCGGGCAGCTTCGTCGTCGCCGGCGAGGGGGCGTTCGAGGCGACGAAGGTCGGGCCCGACTCCTATGCCAACACGTTGGTGGCGGAGGCCAGCCGGTTCAGTCTGGTGCGCTCGGAGCTGATGACCGGGATCAACCGCATCCTGACCTGGGTGACCTGGCTGATCGTGCCGGTCGGCGTGCTCTTGATCGTCAGCCAGCTGCGGGCCGACCAGAGCCTGCCGCAGGCCATCGTGAGCAGCGTGGCCGGGATCGTGCCGATGATTCCCGAGGGTCTGGTGCTGATGACGACGATCGCGTTCGCGGTGGGGGTGGTGCGGCTCGGGCGGCGCAAGTGCCTGGTGCAGGAGCTGCCGGCGGTGGAGGGGCTGGCCCGGGTCGACGTGTTGTGCCTGGACAAGACGGGCACGCTCACGGAGTCCGGGATGGACCTCGACGAGGTGCGGCCGTGCGACGGTCAGACCCCCGAACACCTTCGAGGGGTACTCGCCGCGCTCGCCGCCGCCGAGTCCACCCCCAACCCGACGCTCGTCGCGGCCGCCGGCACCACGACAGCCCCGGACTGGCCGGTGACCGACCAGGTGCCGTTCTCCTCGGCCCGGAAGTGGAGCGGCGTCACCTTCGACGGCCAGGGCACCTGGGTACTCGGCGCGCCCGACGTCCTCCTCGCCCCCGGCGACCCGCAGCGGGCCCTCGCCGAGGACATCGGATCCACCGGGATGCGGGTCCTCGCTCTCGGCCGGGCCGACGCTCTCGGCGAGGAGTTGGGTCCGGTGACGGCCGCCGCGCTGATCCTGCTCCGGCAGCGGATCCGGCCCGACGCCGCCGAGACGCTCCGGTACTTCCGGGCCCAGGACGTCACGGTCAAGGTGATCTCCGGCGACAACGCGGTGTCCGTCGGCGCGGTGGCCTCGTCCCTCGACGTGGCGGGGGCGGGCTCCCCGGTGGACGCCCGCACGCTGCCCGCCGAGACCGGGGCGCTCGCCGACGTGCTGGAGGAGCACTCGGTGTTCGGGCGGGTCACGCCGCAGCAGAAGCGGGCGTTCGTCGGCGCGTTGCAGTCGCGCGGCCACACGGTCGCGATGACCGGCGACGGGGTCAACGACGCGCTCGCGCTCAAGGACGCCGACCTGGGCGTGGCCATGGGTTCCGGCAGCGCGGCGACCCGGGCCGTCGCCAAGGTGGTGCTGCTCGACGACCGGTTCGCGACCCTGCCGTACGTGGTCGCCGAGGGCCGCAAGGTGCTCGGCAACATCGAACGGGTCGCCAACCTGTTCCTGGTCAAGACGATGTACTCCGTGGCCCTCGCCATCCTGGTCGGCGTCGTCCGGCTGCCGTTCCCGTTCCTGCCCCGGCACGTCACGCTCGTCGGCGCGCTCACGATCGGCGTCCCGGGCTTCTTCCTGGCGCTGGCCCCCAACTCCGAGCGCGCCCGGCCCGGCTTCGTCCCGAGGGTCCTGCGGTTCGCCGTCCCGGCCGGGCTGGTCTGCGCCCTGGCGACGTTCCTCGCGTACTGGCTGGCCCGGGCCAACTCCGCCTCCGGGCTGGACGCCGACCGGACGACGGCGGCGTTGACGCTGTTCCTGGTGGCGGTGTGGGCGTTGGCGCTGGTCGCCCGGCCGTACACGTGGTGGCGGGCCGGGTTGGTGGGGGCGATGGTCGCGGCGTTCGGGTTGGTGGTGGCGGTGCCGTACGGTCGGGAGTTCTTTTTGCTCCGGTTCGACAATCTGGAGAACAATCTCACGGGGGTCGGGTTGGCGCTCGTGGCGGCGTTTCTGTTGACGGTGTTGTTGCGGGTGGATCACTGGTTGGAGAGTTTGAATCTGCGGACGCCGCGTCGGTAGGTGCACCGGTAGGGGCGCCGGTGGGGTCGGGTTCGGAGGGAGAAGAGCCTTTTACTCCCTCCGAACCCGACCCCACCGGCTCTGTTGGGTGCCGGGGCGGCGGGCCGGGGGTGGGGCGGGTTGTGGAGGGTGGGCCGTGGCCGCCGGGTTCGGGGTCGGGCCCACACCCCGATTCCGGTCCCCGGCCGGCGGCCACGGAGTCTCGCCGCGAGAGTCGCGGTCTGAGGTTTACACCGTGGTGATCACCTCGGTGGGTTCCAGGCGGGGGAGGCGGGCCTGCCAGGCGTTCGGGCCGGGGCGGCCGATGTTGACGAGGAGTTGGGAGCGTAGCCGGCCGTCGGGGAAGAAGTCCTTGTCGACCCCCGGTGCGTCGAAGCCGCCCATGGGGCCCGCGGACAGGCCCGCCGCGCGGATGCCGACCAGGAGGTAGCCGATCTGGATCGAGGCGTTGAAGCGGGCCTGGGACTCGCGGAAGGCGGGGTCGGCGTACCAGTCGCGGGCTCCCGGGTTGTGAGGGAAGAGCCTGGGCAGGGTCTCGTGGAATCGGGTGTCGGCGGCCAGGATCGCGACGAGTGGGGCGGCGGCGATCTTGGGCCCGTTGGTGGCGCTGACGTGGGTGAGCAGGCGGGCCCTGGCCTCCGGTGTGCGGACCAGCACGATCCGCAGGGGTTGGGCGTTGGCGCCGGTCGGGCCGAAGCGGATCAGGTCGTAGATGGCGTGGACCTGGGTGTCGGTGACCGGTTCGTCGGTGAACGTGTTCGCGGTCCGGGCAGCCCGGAACAACAGGTCCTGCGCGTCGGTGGCGAGGCTCATGCCGGGACCGCCGTGTAGCGGCTCGCCGGGCGGGGCAGGCCGTAGTGCTCGCGCAGAGTGGAGCCGGTGTAGGACTCGCGGAACAGGCCGCGTCGGCGGAGTTCTGGCACCACGTGGTCCACGAAGGCTTCGAGTCCGGACGGCAGGACCGGGGGCATCACGTTGAAACCGTCGGCCGCGCCGGACAGGAACCACAGTTCGATCTCGTCGGCGATCTGTTCGGGGGTGCCGGCGACGACCCGGTGGCCGCGTCCGCCGCCGAGCCGGCCGAGGAGCTGGCGGATCGTGAGCTTCTCCCGTCGGGCGAGGTCGACCACGAGTTGGTAGCGGCTCTGCATGCCCTCGATCGTCGTCGAGTCGGGGACGTCGGGCAGCGGGCCGTCGAGCGCGTAGGTGCTGAGGTCGAGTTGGAGGATCTGGGAGAGTTGGTGGATCGCGTGGTCGGTGACGATCAGTTCCTGGAGGTCGGCGGCCAGGGCGAGGGCCTCGGCCTCCGTGGAGCCGATCACGGGGGCGATGCCGGGGAGGACGCGTACCTCGCGGCCGTGTTCGTAGGCGCGTGCCTTGAGGTCGGCGTAGAAGTTCTGGGCCTCGGCGAGGGTCTGCTGGGCGGTGAACACGGCCTCGGCGTACCGGGCGGCGAAGTCCCTGCCGTCCCGCGACGAGCCGGCCTGGACGAGCAGCGGCCGGCCCTGGGGCGAGCGGGGCGTGTTGAGGGGCCCGTCGACCCGGAACCGTGCGCCGACGTGGGAGATGGCGTGCAGCTTCGTGGTCTCGGCGAACACCCCGGCCTCGACGTCGAAGCGCAGGGCGTCGTCCTCCCAGCTGTCCCACAGTTTGAGGGTGACGTCGACGAACTCCTCGGCTCGGTCGTAGCGGTCGCGGTGCGCGGCGACCCCGGGCAGGTTGAAGTTGCGGGCCTCGCCGTCGGTGGCGGAGGTGACGATGTTCCAGCCGGCCCGGCCGCCGCTGATGTGGTCGAGGGAGGCGAACTTGCGGGCCACGTTGAACGGCTCGTGGTAGCTGGTGGACACGGTCGCGATGAGCCCGATGTGCTCGGTCACGGCGGCCAGGGCGGACAGAAGGGTGAGCGGTTCGAACACCGACAGGATGTTGTGCCGGGCGTTGGGCCCGACGAACAGGCCGTCGGCGAGGAACAGCGAGTCGAGCGTGCCGCGTTCGGCGATCCGGGCGAGGTCCTGGAAGTGTTTCACGTCGAGGACCTTGCGGGGGTCGGTGCTGGGGTGCCGCCACGCGGCCTCGTGGTGGCCGACGCCCATCAGGAACGCGTTGAGGTGCAGCTGGCGGGTCATGTGGTTCTCCAGGTCGAGAAGCGGCGTTCGAGGGTGACGAGGACCTGGTTGAACACCAGGCCGATGGCCGAGATGGTGAGGATGCCCGCGTACATGTCGGGCACGGCGAAGTTGAACTGCGAGGCGTTGATCAGGTAGCCGAGGCCGGCCTTCGCGCCGACCATCTCGGCGGCGACGAGGACCAGGATCGAGTAGGCGCCAGCGAGCCGGACGCCGGTGAAGACCGTGGGCACGGCCGCCGGCAGGATCACCTTCTGGAACAGGCGGGCCGGCTTGAGGCCCAGGGAGACCGAGGCCTTGATCAGCAGGGGGTCGACGCCGCGTACCCCGCTGATGGTGTTGAGCAGGATCGGCCAGGAGCAGGCGTACACGATCAGGGAGATCTTGGAGGTCTCGCCGAGGCCCAGGATCAGGATGAACACGGGCAGCAGCGCGAGCGCGGAGGTGTTGCGGAACAGTTCGAGGGCGGGGCTGAGCGCCTCGGCCACGGGCCTGTACCAGCCGATCAGCAGGCCCAGCGGGATCGCCAGCGCGATGGCCAGCGCGAACCCGCTGAGCGAGCGGACCAGGCTGATCTCGACATGGTTCCACAGCTCGCCGGAGCGGGCCAGGTCCCACCACGCGCCGAGGACCTCCGACAACGGCGGCAGGAACGTGGCGTCCACGAAGCCGAGTCGGGGCACGAACTCCCACCCGGCGGCGAGCAGGGCCAGGACCCCGAACCGACGAAAGACCCAACCGATGACGGGTACGCGCAGCCGCGCGACCCCCGGCACGGAGATGCTAGCCAACGCGGGCCTCCCTCTCGCTCGCCTGCGCCGCGCGGACCTCGTCGCGGAGCAGTTCCCACACCTCGTGGCGCAGCCGGACGAACTCCGGGTTCGCGCGCAGGTCCCCGCCGCTCGTCCGGGAGTCCAGCGGGATGTCGACCACCCGCTTGATCCGCCCAGGGCGCGAGGTCATCACGGCGACCCGTTGGCCGAGGTACACGGCCTCCTCGATGCCGTGCGTGATGAACACGATCGTCTTGCCGGTCCGCTCCCAGATCCGGAGCAGCTCGTCCTGCAACGATTCGCGGGTCTGGGCGTCCAGGGCCGCGAACGGCTCGTCCATCAGCAGCACCTCGGGGTCGAACGCGAGGCTGCGGGCGATGGCGACCCGCTGCTTCATCCCGCCGGACAGCTCGTGCGGGTAGCGGTCCCCGAAACCGTCGAGCCCGACCAGGTCGAGGAAGTGACGTGTTCTTTCCTCGCGTTCCCGGCGGCCCACCCCCTTGGCTTCCAGCCCGAACGCGATGTTGCCGAGCGCGGTCCGCCACGGCAGCAGCGCGTACTGCTGGAACACCACGCCCCGGTCCAGCCCCGGCCCGGTGACCGGGTTCCCGTCGATCAGGATCTGGCCGCCGGTCGGCCGGGTGAGCCCGCCGAGCAGGTCGAGCAGCGTGGACTTGCCGCATCCGCTCGGCCCGACGAGGGCCACGAACTCCCCGGCCCGGATGTCCAGGCTGACGTCGGACAGCGCCGTGAAGTCCCCGAAGGTCTTGGTCACGTCCAGCAACTGGATCTTCATGACGCCGCCTTGTACGCGTTGTACTGGTTGGTGAACAGGTCCGTCAGCGCCGGCTTGCCGTTCTTCAGCTCGCCGGACCGGTCCAGCCAGTCCACCCAGGTGCTGAACTCCTTGTCGGCGATCAGCCCGCCCGCGCCGGCCACGCCGGTGCTCCTCCAGAACTTCAGCTGGCTGTCGTCCTCGTTGCGGGCCCGCTTCCGCAGGATGTCGGCGTACCGGGCGATCACCTGCTCGCGGGGCGTCGTCCTCGTCCACTCGATGGCCTTGGCCACTCCGGTGACGAAGGTGCGCACCGTGCCCGGGTTCCTCTTCAGGAAGTCGGTGCGGAACACGTAGCTGCCCGCGGTGAACGCGCCGAGCAGTTCGTAGTCGGTGAACAGCGGGTGGATGCCGCCCTTCTCCAGGGCCTTGTCCCGCAGGGTGCCGCTGAGCACGGCGACGTCGATCTGCCCAGCCCGCAGCGACTGCTCGGTGCTGACCGGCGGGACCACGATCGGCTCGACCTTCCTGACCTCCTCGTCGGTGAGCCCGTTGCGGACCAGGTAGGTCTTCAGGATCGCCTCGTAGTGCGCGCCGAGGGTGTTCATGCCGATCTTCTTGCCGATCAGGTCCTTGGCGCTCCTGATCGGGCTGCCGTCGAGGACGTAGAAGCCGCCGTAGACCTGCTCGTTGACGCCGTAGTACCCGACGACGGCCTGGATCGGCGCCTTGGCGGCCCTCAGTTTGACGATCGCCCCGTTGAACGCGCCGCCGAACTCGACGTCGCCGGTGGTGGCGGCCTGGATGTCCTGCGGGCCGCTGGTCGTGTTGCCGATCCACTTCAGGGAGATGGAGTCGAGGTAGCCGAGGTCGGCAGCCAGCTCGGGGAGCGTGACCGCGCCGACCGCGCCCTGGTAGCGCAGGACCTTCTGTTCGGCGCCCGGCGCGGCGTCGCCCCGACTGGCGCAGCCGGACCCGGTGCCGAGCAGGGCGAGGGCTGTGAGAAGTGCGAGTGAACGACGCACGGATGGTTCTCCTTACTGGATGGAACGAGGTGGGGGCCTGCGGACGGCCGTGCGGATGCGCGGGCCGTGGCGGCCGGCCGCGAGGGTCGCGGTCGGCGGGAAAGGGGTGGATCGGTGGCCCGGAACGGGCGGGAGGAGAGCGGCTACGTCAACGCGAACATCGCGTGCTGCGATGCGCGCGGGTGCTCGGGTAGGGGCTCATGGCAAGGAGGCTAATGGCCCGCGACACTTAAAGGCAACTATCCCTAGCGACTAAGTAGGTAATAGTCGGTGTGACGCCCGTCGCCTACGGGACAGCGCCGGGCGGCTTGCCTCACTATCGTCGAGGATTCGCCGGTTCGTGCCCGAGGAGCCCCGTGTCACTCGTCCTCTCCACCCTGCTCGGATATGTCGGAGCGATGGTCACCCAGGTGACCGGCGACGTGATCCACTCCCGGTCCTCGGCCCGGGCGCGCCGCCGCCTCGCCGCCCGGGCCGTCGACGACGCCCAGGCCGTGATGCTGCCCGCCGGTTCCGGCGCCGTCCTGGAACTGCTCGACCCCGGACAGCTGCGGATCCTGCGGGACTTCCTGCACGGTCCGGTGTTCGCGCAGGTGGTGCGGCAGGCGTTGGTCGCCGCCGCACGTCCCGATCCCGACGGGGCCCGCGCCACCCTGCGGGACCAGATCCGGCACGGCCTACGACACACCGGGGTCTTCGGACCCGAGGTCTGCTTCGAGGTCACGGACCTGGTGCTGCACCTGGTCCAGGTCACCGTCGGCGATCCCGGCGAGGTGGACGGGTACACGCTCGCGATCGGCGCGGACGTGGCCGCCGCCGGGGTGCGCAACGCGGAACTGCTGCAGCGGCTCGACTCCCTCGTCGAGATCGACGGCTTCGCCGGCACCCTGCGCGAGGCCGCGCGCGCCCAGCACACCCGGCTCCGCTTGCACCACGCCGGCGAGTCCCGGTTCGTGGACTACTCCGCGCTGTACGTCGCCCCGAACCTGCGGCCCCAGGACGATCCGGAGGCGGATCCGTCGACTGTGGAGAAGGTCGTGGCCGGCGGGCTGCGCACCGTGGTGCTCGGCGACCCGGGGGCCGGCAAGTCCACCCTCGCGGCCAAGCTCGTGCACGACCTCGCCGCGGACCGGGTGCCCGGCCTGGCGGGGCTGGTCCCGCTCCTGCTCGTGGTCCGCGAACACACGGCCGGCCTGCGGCGCCGCCACGACACCCTGGTCACGTACCTGGAGGCGGTCTGTCGCCGCCCGCACCAGGTGGAGCCGCCACCGGACGCCCTGGAGTACCTGCTCCTCAACGGCCGGGCGCTCGTCGTCATCGACGGCCTGGACGAACTGGGCACCGCCGCGCACCGCCGGTCCTTCGCCCGCATGGTGGAGGGCTTCGTCCACCGCTACCCCCTGACCCGGATCGTGCTCACCTCCCGCGTCGTGGGCTACGCCGACGCGCCACTGGAGCCGGACCTGTTCGCCGTGACCGCCGTCGCGCCGTTCGGCGACCGGCAGATCACGGAGTACGTGACGAAGTGGTTCGCCCTCGACCCGACCAGGCAACCCGGGAGCCTCGCCCGCGACTTCCTCCGGGAGAGCGTCGGGGTCCGGGACCTGTGCGCGAACCCGCTGATGCTGTCCCTGCTGTGCACCCTGTACTCCAGCACGCACTACATCCCCCGCAACCGGCCGGAGATCTACGAGCGCTGCGCCGAGCTGCTGTTCGTCACCTGGGACCGGTCCCGCGACATCGAGGTCCCGCACAAGTACTCCGCCTTCGTCCGCCCGACGGTGCAACGCCTGGCGTGGCAGCTGTTCACCGACCCGGCCGGCCGGCAGGTCCTGCCCCGGGCCGAGCTGAGCCGCAGCCTGGCCGCGCACCTGTCCGAGAGGCGTTTCGAGGACCCGGACGAGGCGCTGCAGGCGGCGGAGGACTTCCTCGACTTCTGCGCCGGGCGGGCCTGGGTCCTCACCGACATGGGCGTGGACAGGGCGCAGCCCCAGTACGGCTTCGTGCACCGCACCTTCCTCGAGTACTTCGCGGCCTCCCAGCTGGTCAAGGCCAAGCCGGACCCGGCGGCGGTCTGGGAGCAACTCCGGACGCGGATGGGTGACGGGACGTGGAGCGTGGTGGCCCAGTTGGCGGTGCAGATCCTGGACCGGAGCTTCGAGGGCGGCGCCGACGGCGTGCTGCGGCTGGCGATGGCGGACTACGACGCCACGGACGATCCGGTGCGGGCATCGACGGTCCTGACCTTCGCCGCCGGGATGCTCGACGACGTCGCGCCGGGAAACGACGTGGTCCGCGACGTGGTCACGCGGGCGACGCTGCGCGCGTGCTCGGTGCATCCGGATCTCCGGCTGCGGGGGCCTGAGATCGCTGACATCAACGATGTTCCGCTGGCTGCGGCCCTGCACGTGGGGAACCCCGACAACCGGGCGCGCATCACCCAGGGCATCATCTCGGCGGTCGAGGCCGCAGCCGGGGACCGGGCGGCCTATCCTTCCGCCGGCATCGTCTGGGCGAGCCTGGTGGGGCAGGGTCTCTTCAGCGCGTTGTCGCGGAGCGTTCCACTGACCAGCCGCTTCGCGGGGCGTCTCGGCGCCGCGATCCCGGAGCGGGCGCGGTGGTGGCGGTGCCTCGAGCTGCCGTCCGCGCGGAGTCTGCGGAGGGGCGGGTTCGACCGCCTGTTCGACTACGTCTCCACCGCGTGGAACAGCTCGTTCTCGCAGGCGGAGTGGATACTCCGCGTTCTCGACCACAGACCTGCCGGGCAAGGTGTCGACGCACTCGAACACCTGGCAGCGTTGGCCCCGCACCTCGCCGTCCGCTTCGCGCCGGTCGAGGGCGCGATCAGGAACCTGCGGATCCCGGCGGCGCTGGACGCCCCGGAGGTGTGGAGCGAGCTCCCGCCGCAGGTCCGCGCGGCTCTGCTACTGGTCATCGTCGCGGCTTCGGCGGGACGGAACCACATGTTCGCCCGGGAGGCCTTCTACGGGGTCGTCGTGCGGGGGCGCGGGAACACCAGCCTGCGCCCCGCAGCACGCGCGACGCTCCGCGATCTCGAGCTGCCCGCCGACGCGCACGCCGTGCTCACCGCCTGGATCGTGGGCGGCTGAACCCTGTAACACAAAATTAATTTGCACTCAGAAAGCTATGTACCAGATGAATTGGTGGGTTGGAAGGGTTTTACAAGGGTTGTCCTAATTCAGTGACGTCTCCTATGGTCGGTCGCAGTGACCGGCGCTGCCACCCCGCCGGAATCCGGGGGCCGGCGGTCACCCCGACCGTCGGCCCTCTTTCGTGCGGTGCGTCATGGGAGTACCCGAAGAAAGGGTTTCGCAAGGGTTGTTTCCCATTTCATTGATGTTGGTCTACTCCTAACGTCAGGTGCACCCCTCCACTCCCGAAAGGAGTGACCATGCACATGACCCGACGACGCCTCGGCGGCGCCGTTGCCGTCCTCACCGCCCTGCTCATCACTACGTTGCCCGCCACGCCGGCGTTCGCGGCCAGCAAGCAACTGGGCATCTCGCAGCAGGTGCAGGTCCAGAACCAGTGGTGCTGGGCCGCCAGCGGCCTCACCATCGCCCGCTACCTGGGCTACGGCGCGAGCACGAGCCAGAACACGTTCTGCGACTACGGGCGCGGCTATCCCGCCGGCACCACCTGCCCGAACCAGCCGGGCGAGCTGTCCACAGTGCAGCGCGCGTTCCAGGCGCTCGGGCTGCGGCCCGGCTCGGTGACCGGCGCGCTGTCCTACAGCGGCGTGCAGACCGAGATCAACGGCAACCGGCCGATCGAGACCGGCATCTACTGGACGGCCGGCGGCGGCCACGCCCAGGTCATCTACGGGTACGACACCGCCACCAGCTCCATCTTCTGGGGCGACCCCTGGCCGAGCAGTCAACGCTACAGCCAGGCGTCCTACAGCTACTACGTCAGCAACGGCCAGTTCCGTTGGGCGCAGTCGCTGTACCGGATCGGTCTGTGAGGAGACGCTGACATGAGACTCCACACGCTCTTCGCCGGTCTCGGCGTCGCGACGGCACTCCTGCTGGCCGCCCCCGCGACCGCCGCCCCGGGCATCGCCGGGCCCACGGCCGCCGACCTGGCCACGGCGCGCGCCGCCGCGAGCCTGGGCGACGCGCCGACCCGGCTCGCCCGGTTCTTCGTCCAGCTCGACGAGCACGCGGCCGGCCGGTCCGTGGCGCTCACCGGCGACGGCGCCGACCGCGCCGCCGCGGCCAAGAGTCCCAGCCTGACCGGGGCGGCCGAGGCCGTGTACTCCCTCAACCCCGCCTTCGTCGCCGGGGACAGGTCCGCGCCGGTGGCCCTGTTCGCGTACGCCACGGTCGAGGCCCGCTCCGCCGACGGGCAACGCGCCTCGGTCTGGATCGCCCAGCCCGGGGGCTCGACGTGGGAGGCCGTGAACATCTCGTCCACCGTGGACGAGGTGGCCTACCCCCGGCAGGCCGGCGCCGACCTGGTGTTCACCGAGCCGCAGGTCAACGCCTGGTACAAGGTGCACGACGGCCGGGTCGTCCCTCTCAACGACACGGCCCGCGCGATCGTCGGCGCCGGCGTGGGCCTCGCCGGCTACCAGGACGTGGTGCACGGCCGCTACGGCGACAAACTTCCCGGCTCGGACTACGCGAACCAGGGCAAGCTCGGCGGCTTCGGGGTGGCGGCCCCGGAGACGACCGACAACAGTGCCGCGTGGGCGGGACTCGGGGTGCTCACCGCCTCGGGCGTCGTCGGCGCGGTACTGATCGTCAGCCGCCGCCGGAGGGAAACGGCCTGACGTGACTGAGGGGACCGGCGGCCGTTCACACCTCCCAGAGGACGGCCGCCGGCTCCTCGCGCCGCGGGAGAGACGCGGCGTAACCGTATGAACTGGGTTTTTAGGGTGTGCCCAGCGGGTCGTCGAGGAGGCGGGTGAAGGCCAGTTCGGCGGCGCCGATCAGCGGCAGGTCCTCGCCGAGCGCCGGCGTGCGCAGCTTCACCGGCTCGCGGGACGCGTGCAGGCCCATCCGGTTCAGCCGGCCCCGGACCTGCGCGGCCGAGGCGAGATACACGTCGCGCAGGTGCCCGCCGAACACCACGGTCTGCGGGTTGAAGATGTTGACCAGGTTCGCGACCCCGAAGCCGAGCCAGTCCCCGACCCGGCGCAGCGCCTCCTGGGCGTCCGCGTCGCCCCGGGACGCCGAGTCGATCAGCGCCGAGACCCCCTGCCGGCCGTCGTCGGGGGAGCGGCCGGCGGCCTCCAGCAGGGCCCGCTCGCCGATCTCGGTCTCCCAGCAGCCCCGCGAACCGCAGCCGCACGGCCCGCCGGACGGGTTGACGACCATGTGGCCGACCTCGCCGCCGTAGCCCTCGTGGCCGCCGAGTAATCGGCCCGCCACGATGATGCCGCCGCCGATGCCCACGTCGCCGTGCAGGTAGACGACGTCGTCCGAGCCGGCGGCCACGCCCCGCAGGTGCTCGGCCAGGGCGCTGAGGTCCGCGTCGTTGCCGACCATGACCCGTTCACCGACGATGCCGGACAGCCGGTCGCCGAACGGCTCGTCCCGCCAGCCCAGGTTGGGGCCGAAGCTGACCATGCCGTCGACGTGCCGGACCAGGCCGGACACCGACGCGCCGGCCCCGACGCACGTGCCGTCCGCCGGGACGGAACGGCGCATCTGCTCCACGAAGCCGGTGACCGTGCGCAACACGTCATCGGGGCTGAACGCGCCCCGGGGGTGGATCATCTCCCGGCGGTCGAGGACCACGCAGCCGAGACCCACCCGGGCGGCGACGACCCGGTCGACGCCGACGTGGAAGGCGTACACGTGGATCCGCTCGGACACCGGCCGCACCACCAGCGAGGGCCGCCCGGCCCCCTGGCGGTCGCGGGGCAGCTCCTCACGGACCAGGTCGGCGGCCACCAGGTCGGCCGTCAGCGCGCCGATGGTGCTGCGGTTGAGCCCCATGAGTGCCGTGAGCTGGGCCCGCGAGGTCGGGCCCAGCACATGGACGTGCCGGAGCAGAGATCCGAGGTTGTACCTGCGGATCTCCTCCTGGCTCGGTCCTGCGCGCATGTGCTCGGATTCTCCGTCGACTCGACTACTCAGCGCAATCCGGCGACGGAACCCCGTCGGCGGGACAGGGCGTCGACCCCGGCCGCGAGCAGCAGAACGAGCCCGGTGACCACGTACTTCACGCCGGCGCTGTAGCCCAGCAGCCCCATCCCGTTCTCGATGACGGCGACCACGGCCCCGCCGAGGACGGCGTCGAGGACCCGGCCCTTGCCGCCGAACAGGCTGGTGCCGCCGATCACGGCCGCGCCGACCGCGAGCAGCAGCACGGTGCTGCCGCCGGTGTTCGGGTCGACCGAGTTGGCCCGCGACGCCGCGATGATGCCGCCGATCGCCGCCATGGTCGAACACACGGCGAACACGGACATCCGCATCAGGTCCACGTTGATACCGGCGCGGCGGGCGGCCTCGGCGTTGCCGCCGACGGCGTAGAGGTGCCGGCCGTACTTCGTGCGGGCGAGGACGAACGTGCCCACGACCAGCAGAACGGCGATCAGGGGCACCACGATCGGAATGCCCTTGAGCGACACGAACGCCGCGTTGCGGCTGCGTTCGAGGTTGAGCACCCAGACGCCGACCCCGAGGAGGGCCGCCAGGCCGATGATCCGGGCGGCGACCAGCGCGACCGGGGTGCGGGTCAGCCCAAGGCGGGCCCGGTTGTTGGCGCGGACGAGCTGCACGATCGCGTACCCGGCCACGCACCCGGCGGCCAGCAGCCAGCCGATCAGCGGCGGGACGTTCTTGTTCGCGATCGACAGGATCACGGTGTCCCGGATCGAGATGTTCGCCCCGCCCTTGACCAGCAGCAGCGCGATGCCCTGGAACGCCAGGAACGCCGCCAGCGTCACCACGAACGACGGAATGCCGACCTTCGCCCGCAGGAAGCCCAGGGTGAAGCCGATGATCACGCCGGTGACCAGGCAGGCCAGCACGGCGAGGTACCACGGCACGCCGTGGTTGGTGAGCAGCACGGCGAGGACGGCGGCGCACACCCCGCTGGTGTACCCGGCGGACAGGTCGATCTCGCCGAGCAGCAGCACGAACACGAGGCCCATGGCGATCACGGTCACGGCGGCGCCCTGGGTGAACAGGTTCGCCAGGTTGCCCGGGGTGAGGAACACCGGGCGCAGGACGGTGAAGGCCGTGCACAGCACGAGGAGGCCGAACACGGCGGGCAGGGCGCCCATGTCCCCGCCGCGCACCTTGTCCAGGTACGCCTGCACCGGAGAGAAGGTGCTCTCCTGGGCGGTCTCGGTGGTGGTCACGACGAAGCTCCGTTCATGTCCGCCGCGCTACCGGCGGTGATCAGCTGGACGACCTGGCTGTGGGTGACATCCGACGCCTTGACCTGGGCGGCCATCCGGCCGAGGTACAACGCGGCGATCCGGTCGGCCACCGCGAACACGTCGTTCATGTTGTGCGAGATGAGGACGACCGCCAGCCCGTTGTCGGCGAGCCGGCGGACCAGCTCGAGCACCTGGGCGGTCTGGGCGACGCCGAGCGCGGCGGTGGGCTCGTCGAGGACGACGACCTTGCTGTTCCACAGCACGGCCTTGGCGATGGCGACGGTCTGCCGCTGCCCGCCGGACAGGCTCGACACCTTCTGCCGGATGGACCGCACGGTCCGCACCGACAGGCCGGCGAGGGTCTCGGTGGCGAGCTGCTCCATCGAGGGCTCGTCGAGGATCAGGCCCTTGGTGTTCTCCCGGCCGAGGAACATGTTCTCGACGATGTCGAGGTTCTCGCACAGGGCCAGGTCCTGGTAGACGATCTCGACGCCGAGCGCCCCGGCGTCGCGGGGGCTGTGCACGTGCACCGGCCGGCCCTCGAACAGGTAGTCGCCCGAGTCGATCGGGTGGATGCCACCCATGCACTTGACCAGGGTCGACTTGCCGGCCCCGTTGTCGCCGACGAGCGCGGTCACCTCCCCGGGATAGGCGGAGAAGTCCACGTCCCGCAGGACGTGCACCGCTCCGAAACTCTTGTTGATCCCACGGAGTTCCACCACGGGCTGCATAACGGCTCCTCTAGTGATGGCCCCCCCGCGGACGCGAGGGGGCCTGCCCACGGGGTTGCTACTTGACGCCTGCCGCGTCGCACAGGGCGGCGAAGTCGGCGGTGCACAGCTCGGCCTTGGTCACGAAGCCGTCGGCGACGACGTCCTTGACGCTGTCCTTGAAGATCGCCTGCGGGGTGAGCAGCACGGACGGGACGTCCTTGCCGGCGGTCGGGTCCTTGATCGTCTGGGAGGCGGAACCCTTCTCACCCTTGGCGAGGCTGATCGCGAGCTTCGAGGCGGCGTCGGCCTCCTGCTTGATCGCCTTGTAGACGGTCATGCACTGGTCGCCGGCGAGGATGTTCTGCAGGCCCTGCACGGTGGCGTCCTGGCCGGTGACCGGGACCTTGCCGTTGAGCTTGTTCTTCTTCAGGACGGAGATCGCGGCGTTGCCGAGCCCGTCGTTGGCGGCGAGCACGCCGCCGATCTTCGGCTGACTGGTCAGCATCTGCTCGAAGATGGTGCCGGCCTGGGTGTTGTCCCAGTCGGGCACGGACTGGTCCGGACCCTTGACGTAGTCGCCCGACTTGTACTTCGGGTCCAGCACCGCGTCGTAGCCGCTCTTGAACAGGGCGGCGTTGTTGTCCGTCGGCCCGCCGTTGAGCTCGGCGATGATCGGCTTGGCGGCGTTCATGGCGGTCAGGCACTTGCCGAGGCCCTCGCCCTGGAGCTTGCCCACCGCGACGTTGTCGAAGCTGACGTAGAACTGCGCGCCGCCGCCGAGCGTGAGCCGGTCGTAGTCGATGGTCGCGACGCCCTGCGTCCTGGCCTTGTCGAGGACGGCCTTGCCGGTACCGGAGTCCAGGTTGACGATCATGAGGACCGTCGCGCCGTTCGTGATCATCTGGTCGGCGATGGTCTGGAACGCGTTCTTGTCGCCCTGGGCGTTTTGGATGTCGTAGTCGACCCCGGCGGACTTGAACGCCTCCGTCAGGTACTTGCGGTCCGCCGTCTCCCACCGGGCCGACGTCTTGCTGTCGGGGAGGATGACGCCGATCTTCGGCTTCTTCGCGTCGGCCTTCTTGTCGCCGGAGCCGCCGCCACAGCCGGTCAGGCCGAGGGCCAGCACCGCGCAGGCGGTCGTGAAGCCCAGGAGTCCCTTGCGCATTGCTCGGGTCCTTTCATGAGGTCGCGTCGGGTGAGGCCCGGCGCTGCGGGGGGATATGTTGCTGCCGACAACATAGGCCCCTGTGACGCCTGACACCAGCCGAACCGAGGAGAACTAACGTTGCTCTGAATAACGATTCGGAAACGGATCCGAAACATCCCATGACCAAGATGGGACATCCCCACCTCCTGAAGGACGTTTCGCGTTTGTTGCCTGCTGGTGAAGTTGGCGCTGTCGAGGGGTAGCCAACGTATCGAAAGTGCAATATGTTCTGCGGCGCAACCATCACCCCCCGGATGGAGAACGCTATGCGAACCCGCACGGCCCTACCTCTGGTCGTCGCGCTCGGCGCGGCGCTGCTGGGCCCCACCCCGGCCTATGCCGCCGTCGCCCCCGGAGCACCCGGCACGGGCTCGGCCTGGACCACCGGCGCGAAGGACGGCCTGGGCACCTCGGCCACGACCGGCTCGAAGGTCTGGTTCACCCTCGGCCAGGGCGTCACCCACGAGATCTACTACCCACAGGTCGACACCGCTAACGTCCAGGACCTGCAGTTCGTGGTCAGTGACGGGGCGACGTTCACCGAGCTGGAGCGCGACGCGACGAACCACACCACCACGCTCACCGACCAGCGGTCCCTCAGCTACGACCAGGTCAACACCGCCAAGAGCGGCAAATACAAGATCATTAAGAGTTACGCCACGGACCCGGCCCGGCAGACGATGCTGCTCCGGACGAGGTTCCAGGTCACCTCGGGCGGCCCGCTCCAGCTCTACGTCCTCTACAACCCGTCCCTGAACAACTCCGGGATGGGCGACACCGGGGCCACCTCCGCCGGCCAGCTCGTCGCCAGCGACGGCCCGGTGTCCAGCGCCCTCGCGGTCTCCACCGGCTTCACGGCCCTGACCAGCGGCTACAGCGGCACGTCCTCGGACGGCTACGTCGACCTGCGCGCCAACCACGTGCTGGACGCCACCTACGACTCCGCCCCCACCCCCGGCAACCTGGTCCAGTTCGGCCAGGTGCCGGTCGGCACGGACACCACCTTCACCCTCGCCCTCGCCTTCGGACCCGACCGGTCCGCCGCGTCCGCCGCCGCCTCGGGTTCCCTGGCCACGGGCTTCCCGGCGGTCGCCACGTCCTACGCCGACGGCTGGCACTCCTACCTGTCGGGGCTGCACCCCGCCCCGGCGAGCGTGACGTCCACGGGGCTGGTGACCCAGTACAACGTGGCGTTGATGACCTTGAAGGCGCACGAGGACAAGACGTATCTCGGCGCGAACGTCGCGTCGCTCACCGTGCCGTGGGGCCAGGCGATCAACGCCGACAACCCGGGCACGGCGGGCTACCACGCGGTCTGGGCCCGCGACCTCTACCAGGTCGCCACCGCCCAACTGGCCGCCGGCGACACCGCCGCCGCGAACCGTTCCCTGGACTACCTGCTCAACGTCCAGCAGCGCGCCGACGGGTCCTTCCCGCAGAACACCCGGCTCGACGGCACCCCGGTCTGGGGCAGCCTGCAGCTCGACGAGGTCGCGTACCCGATCATCCTCGCCTGGCATCTCGGCCGCACCGACGCCTGGCCGAGGCTGAGGAAGTCCGCCGACTTCCTCCGCGCCCGGGGCACCAACAGCCCCCAGGAACGCTGGGAGGAGGAGGCCGGCTACTCCCCGTCGACCATCGCCGCCGAGATCGCGGGCCTGGTCTGCGCTTCCGCCCTCGGCGGGGACGGTTCGTACGCTACGACGGCCGACGCGTGGCGCAACGCCCTGGACTCCCAGACCTTCACCACCACCGGGCACCTCGGCGACGGCCGCTACTACGAGCGGGTCGACGGCGACGGCAACCCGAACGACGGCCAGCCCCTGGAGATCAACTCGGGCGGCGGCACCTGGGACGAGCGCGACGTCATCGACGGCGGCTTCCTCGACCTGGTCAGACTCGGCGTCAAGCGTGCCGACGACCCGACGATCCTCGCGTCCCTCCCGGAACTCGACGCGACCCTGAAGGTCACCACTCCCAACGGCGCCATGTGGTACCGCTACAACCACGACGCGTACGGCGAGAAGTCCGACGGGTCGCCTTATACGGGCAGTGGGGGAATCGGTCGCCTGTGGCCGCTGCTGTCCGGGGAACGCGGCGAGTACGAACTCCTCGCCGGCCGGTCCGCCGCCACCCACCTCGCGACCATGGCCGCCTCCGCCAACAGCGGCTACCTGATCCCGGAACAGGCGTGGGACCGTGCTCCCTTCCCGGTGGGGGAGGGCACCGACTCCGCCGCCCCGCTGGCCTGGTCGATGGCCCAGTTCGTCCGGCTCGCGCTGTCCATCGACGCGGGGAGCCCGGTCGAACGGCCGTCCGTCGTCGCCGCGCGCTACGCCTCGACCTCGCTGACCGTGACCGTGACCGTGCCGGCCGGGACCACCGGGCCCGTCTACCTGGCCGGCAACCTCAGCGTCCTGGGCACCGGGCTGCCGGACTGGGACGCGGCGGGCATGGCGCTGACGGCCGTGGACACGACGCACTGGAAGGTGACGTTGCCGGCCAACGGGGCCGCGCTGAGCTACAAGTTCACCCTGGGGGACTGGGGGCACGTGGAGAAGGGTTCCTCGTGCGCGGAGGTCGGCAACCGGTCGTCGACGCTGACCGGGGCTCCGGTCTCCGCCATCGTCGCCAACTGGCGCAACGTCAGCCCCTGCGGAAACTAGCGGCGTCACCGAACCGGTGGGGAGCCGATACGGCCTTCACCAGGCGCGATGCCCGACAACCCTTGCCGTGACCGAAGAGGCATGGGCGCCTCCCGAAGCGCTGGAAAGGCTTCGGCGCTACCCGGCTCCCGGCAGGTCCGTATGACATGAAGCGCAACGGCGCGCGCCATGTGGTCACCTCTCGCACTGTTCGGAGTCCGGCGTCCACAATCCACGGAAGAGGACGCCGGCTCCGGAACGTAAGGAGCACTCGTGAAGCATTCCCATCGGCTACTGACCGTGGGTGGAGCCATGGCTGTGGCGGTCGCCGCGGCCGGCACCGCCGCCGCCGTCACGGCGCCGGCCCCCTCGCTGGTCACCCCGACCCCCGCCGCGGCGCACGCGTCCGCGTTGCGGTCGACGGCGTCGCTGGTCGCCGGCCGGCCGTCCTACCTGAAGGCCAGCGCGGACGACAGTTTCGTCCAGCGCGACGCGGTCGGCTCGAACGGCACCCAGTACGTGGCGTTCGACCGGACCTACAAGGGTCTCAAGGTCACTGGCGGCGACTTCGTGCTGGCCACCGACGACTTCGGTCAGCTGAAGTTCGCCTCCGTCGCCCAGGAGCACGCGATCGGCGACCTGTCGATCACCCCGCAGGTCGCCCGGGACGCGGCCGAGGCCGTCGCCCGGGGAAAGATCATCTCGCCGGCCGTGGAGGGCACCCAGCTCGTGGTGTACGCGTCGGGCGCGGCTCCCCGGCTGGCCTGGGAGTCCACGGTCAACGGCCGGGACCCCGAGGGCCCGACCCGGCAGACCGTCGACGTCGACGCGGTCACCGGCGCTGTGCTGCACGTTCAGGAGCATGTGGCGCACGGCACCGGTACCGGCGCCTACAGCGGCCCGAACCCGCTGACCCTCAACACCACCCAGTCGGGCAGCAGCTACCTGTTGAAGGACCCGACCATCACCAACCTGCCCTGTCAGAGAGCGGTGTTCAACGTCAACACCACGTTCTCCGGCTCGGATGACATGTGGGGCAACGGCGCGGCCACCAACAAGGAGACCGGCTGCGTGGACGCGCTGTTCGCGGCGCAGACCGAGGCGAAGATGCTGACCCAGTGGCTGGGTCGCAGCGGCATGGACGGCAACGGTGGCGCGTGGCCGATCCGGGTCGGCCTCGACGAGAACAACGCCTTCTACGACGGCACGCAGGTTCAGATCGGGCACAACAACGCCAACGAGTGGATCTCCTCGATCGACGTCGTCGCCCACGAGATGGGCCACGGCATCGACGACCACACCCCGGGCGGCATCTCCGGCAACGGCACCCAGGAGTGGATCGCCGACTCCTTCGGCGCGGCCACCGAGGCCTTCTCCAACCAGCCCGCCCCGTACGACGTTCCGGACTGGACCGTCGGCGAGGAGATCAACCTGGTCGGCAGCGGCCCGATCCGCAACATGTACAACCCGTCGCTGGTGGGCAACCACCCGAACTGCTACTCGTCGTCAGTCCCCAACGGCGAGGTGCACGCCTCCGCCGGCCCCGGCAACCACTGGGACTACCTGGTGGCCATGGGCTCCAACCCGGCTGGCGGCCCGGTCAGCCCGACCTGCAACAGCACCACGATCACAGGCATCGGCGTCCAGAAGTGGATCAAGATCCTGTACAACGCGATGCTGATGAAGACCTCGTCCGCCTCGTACCTGAAGTACCGCACCTGGACGCTGCAGGCCGCCAAGAACCTCTACGGCAACAGCACCTGCACCGAGTTCAACACCGTCAAGGCCGCCTGGAACGCCGTCAGCGTCCCGGCCCAGGTGGACGACCCGACATGCACCGCCGCCCCGTCGCCGACCCCGACGAAGACGTCGAGCCCGAGCCCCAGCCCGAGTCCGACCTCGTCCTCGGGCACCTGCTCGGGCCAGAAGCTCGTCAACCCGGACTTCGAGTCCGGCGTCGCGCCGTGGACCGCCGCCTCCGGTGTCATCTCCAACGACGGCAGCGTCCAGCCCGCGCACGGCGGTCAGTGGAGGGCGTGGCTGGACGGCTACGGCTCCGCGCACACCGACACGCTGTCGCAGTCGGTGTCCATCCCGGCCGGGTGCCACGCGACGCTGAGCCTGTACCTGCACATCGACACGGCCGAGACCACGACCACGGTGGCCTACGACAAGCTGACTATGACCGCGGGCTCCACCACCCTGGCGACGTACTCGAACCTGAACGCCGCCGGCGGTTTCGTGCTCAGGTCCGTCGACGTCTCGTCGCTGGCCGGTTCGACTGTGACCATCACGTTCACCGGTGTCGAGGACGCCGGGCTGTACACGTCGTTCGTCATCGACGACACCGCGCTCGCCCTGAGCTGGTAGCTCAACCGGCCCGGATCACACGGGTGATCCGGGCGTCCGTAGCGCGTTGTGGCCCCGGGGCACCGCCCCGGGGCCACGGCAAGGCTCAGCCTGTGATGCTCGGCGCGCCCGTTTCGATGTGGCCGAGGAAACGTTGGGTCCAGGCGGTGTCCGAGGCGGTCGTCACCGTCAGGTCGTACCAGCCGGTGGTGGCATTCCAGGAGACGCGGGTCGAGCCGCCGGCCGCGACCGGGTAGGTCCACGGCCCGTCCGTCCGGTAGCCGGTCGCCGCGACCGTGAAGGTCACTGCAGACGTGCCGTGGTTGGCCAGGGTCAGCCAGAACAGCCCGGCGGCCGGGTCGACCTCGTCGGTCACCTGGAGCAGCCCGCCCGCGGCGTTGATGTCCCCGGCGAACCGGCGCAGGAACCGGTTCGGGCCGAACACGCCCAGGTCGTACTTCCCGCCGCCGTACGTCTGCACGTTGAAGTAGTCGCTCGTCGAGGCGTGCGCGTCCACGGTGTACTGCCACGGCCCGTCGGTGCGGAACGCCTGCGCGTACACCGCCAGGTGCGCGGCCTCGGCCCCCGCGTTGCCGAGCGCGATCCACACCTTGCCGGCCGCCCGGTCCACGGACAGGGCCGACGTCGGCTGGTACGGCAGCGGCCGGGCCGGCCGGGTCCCCGACGCCTGCACCGGCATCACCTGCGTCTTCGGCGGCCGGACGCTCACCCCGGACCGGCACGCCGGGTCCACCGGCCGGGTCAGCGCCGGATAGGTGCCGACCGTGCCCGTCAGGTCCAGGGTCGACGTCAGGTCGCCGGTCACCTTGCGCCGCCACGCGCTGATGTTCGGCTCGGCCACCCCGGTGACCTTCTCCAGGAACTGCAGCACAGAGGTGTGGTCGGACGTCTCCGAGGAGACGTTTCCGCCCCGGCTGAACGGCGACACCACGATCATCGGCACCCGCACGCCCAGCCCGAACGGCTGGCCGCCGCTGAACTCGCCCGGCGTGCCCGGGGCCGGCACCGGCGGCGGCACGTGATCGTAGAAGCCGTCGTTCTCGTCGTAGGTGAGCAGGAAGACGCTCTTGTTCCACACAGCCGGGTTCGAGGCCAGCGCGTCGAGCAACTGACTGGTCAGCAGCGCCCCGGAGTTCGGCCCCCAGCTCGGGTGCTCGGACTTGTAGTCCGGCGCGACCACCCACGACACCTTCGGCAACGTACCCGCCGTGACGTCGTTCTTGAAGGCCGTCACCAGGTCCGGATACTTCACCATCGCCTTGTCGTGCAGCGCGGTGCCCGGGGCGGCGTCGTGGAACTGCTTGAAGTACGCCAGGCCGTTGTCGTCGTAGTTGTTGGACTCCTGGTACACCTTCCAGCTGACCGACGCCGCCTCCAGCCGCTCGGCGTAGGTCGTCCAGGTGCAGATCGGGTTGCCCTCGCCCATCGAGTTGTCCGTGTACCCGCCGGAGTGCCCCGACCACAGGTACAGCCGGTTCGGGCACGTCGGGCCCATCACCGAACAGTGGTAGGCGTCCATGATGGTGAACGCGTCGGCCAGCTGGTAGTAGAAGCCCAGGTCCTCGGGGCCGTAGTACGCCATCGTCGCCGCGCCCTTCGCGGACACCCACTTGTCCCACTTACCGTTGTCCCACGCGGTGTGCCCGCTGCCCCAGTCGTGCGGCGTACCGTTCATGCACTGGTCGTGCACCCGGAACGGCATCAGGGTCTTGGTCCCGTTCGGCTGCTCGAACACCGACTTCCCGCCGGGCAGCGTGATCCGGCTCCGATCACCGAAACCGCGCACCCCGCGCAGCAGCCCGAAATAGTGGTCGAACGAGCGGTTCTCCTGCATGAAGACGACCACGTGCTCGATGTCGGTCAGCGCGGCCAGCGGCTGGACCGGCGCGGCCATGGCGCGCTGCAGGTTGTCCGGGAAGAAACCGGTCGCGGCGAGCGCGCCGGCGGCGATGGTGAGGAACTGACGACGTTCCACGGGTACCTCCATGGGGATGGGCCGCCAGTGTCGCGGACCGGTGCCCAACAGAGTCAGGAGTCTCGATGAAACACGCGTGAACGCGCCGCTGCTGACGGACCAACAGTGCGAAAGCCACCAACCGCTACGCCGCCGCCGTCTCCCGCTCCGGCACCCCCAACGGGTCCCGTCCCCGCACCCCGAGCAGCGGCACCAGGCTGACCACCAGGAACACCACCCCGAACGACAACACCGTCCCGGTCAGCCCGAACCCGGGCACCGCCCAGCCGGCGAGGATCCCGCCGAGGGGGATACCCGAGAAGCACACGGCCGTGACCAGCCCGAACACCCGGGTCTGCAGGGCGGCGGGCACCCGGCGGTACAGGGCCGCGCCGTACACCGGGTTCACGGCGCACATCGCCACCCCGGACAGCAGGGTCACGCCCATCACCACGGCCAGGTTGTCGCTGAGGCCGAGCACCAGCAGCCGTGGCGCGCCGCCGAGGATGGCGCCGAGCGTGAACGCCAGGTACTGCGGGACCCGGGTCGCCAGCAGCGTGAACACCATGCTGCCGAGCAGCACCCCGCCGGCGAACGCGCCGTCGACCAGGCCGAGCGCCGTGGAGGTGTGCGCGACGTCGCGGACCCACAGGGGCACGAAGACGACGACGGCGGCCTGGGTGAACAGGTTCGACGCGAACAGGATCAGGGTCATCGTGACGAGCATCCGGTCGCCGAGCAGGGTGCGGACCCCGCCGCGCAGCGCGGTCAGGTACGGCTCGCGGGCCTCGGCGGGGCCGGCGTCGGGCGGCCGGACGAACAGCGTGACGAGCAGCGCGCAGCCCGCGAACGTGACGGCGGTCAGCCCGACGACGTGCGCGGCGCTCATCGCGGAGATGAGCACGCCGGCCAGGGGCGCGCCGACGAGCATCGCGACCCGGGTGAGGCTCTCGTAGACCGAGGTCACCCGGATCATCGGCGCGTCGGCGATCTCGGCCATCGGCCGCATCATCACGTGTTTGACCCGGTCGCCGACGCCGCGCAGGCCGCCGGAGACGGCCACCAGGACGAGCAGCACGCCGAAGTGTAGGTGCGGGAGCAGCGCGACGGTCGCCAGGGCCGCGGCGCTGCCCGTCTCGGCGGCGATCGCGGTCCGCCGGGTGCCGAACCGGTCGGCGACCGGGGCGGCGAAGATCCCGGACAGGACGTAGCAGACGATCTCCGCGCCGGCAGCCAGTCCCATCTTGGCCGGGCTGTTCGTCATCACCAGGACCAGCCACGGGATGGCCACGACCGACATCTGGATGCCGAGCGCGGCGACCGTGTCGGCGGCGAGCAGGGCGATCAGCCCGGTACGCCGTCTCACGGGTGCTCGGCCAGGTACCGGGCCCGCAGCGCCTTCTTGTCCACCTTGCCGGTGTTGCCGAGCGGCAGCCGGTCCACGAAGTCCACGGTCCGGGGCACCCAGATCGGGGTGAAGTCCGCCAGGACCCGGGCCTGCAGGTCCTCGACGGTGACCGCCGCGTCGGGGGCGAGGACGACGTAGGCGTGCACGACCTCGCCGAGCTTGTCGTCGCCGACCCCGATGACGGCGGCGGCGCGCACCTCGGGCTGGGCGGCGAGGAAGTCCTCGAGGGGGCGGGAGAACACGTTCCGCGAGCCGCGTCCGGTGACGATCATGTCCTTGACCCGGTCCACCAGGTACAGGTAGCCGTCGTCGTCGAGTTTGCCCAGGTCCCCGGTGCGGACCCAGCCGTCGACCAGGGTCTCGGCGGTGTAGTCGGGCTGGCCCCAGTACCCGGTCATGTTGAGTCTGCTGGCCACCCACACCTCGCCGAGCTCGCCGGTGGGCACCGGCCGGGCTTCCTCGTCGCGGATCTCGATCGTCACGTCGCCGTAGGGCACGCCGCACGAGCCGAGCCGGTCCGGGTGGGCCGGGTCGGGGGTGACGTTCGGCATGGCGCTGATCAGGGTGGACTCGCTCAGGCCGTACACGATCCGGACCACCGGGCCGAGGAGTTCGTGCGCCTGGACGAGGCGGGCCGGCGCGGTCGGGGCGCTGCCGACGTTGAACATCAGCATCTGCCGGAAGTCCGTCTCGGCCAGCTTCGGGTGGTCGAGCAGCTCGTAGAACAGCGGCGGCGACACGAAGGTCGAGTTGATCTGCTCGGCGTGGATGGTGGCGAGGAAGACGTCGGCGTCCCAGTCCTCCTGGACGAACAGCACGCCGCCGTGGAACAGGTTGAAGTACGCGGTCATCGGCCCGCTGACATGCCACGGCGGGGTGACCGACAGGTGCCGCAGCACCGGGTGCCCGGAGTCGCGGAACTCGCCGGCCAGCGCGATGACCTGCTCGAAGAAGCCCTGCCGGTGGTGCACCATCTTCGGCAGTCCGGTCGTGCCGCTGGTCTGGAACACCGACTCCGGCTCGTGCGTCACGCCGGTGAGGTCCAGGGCGGGCGCGTCGGCGGCCCGGGCCGCGAGGATGTCCGGGCCGAGGCCGTCGGGGCCGAGACACAGCACCGGCAGCGGGGCGAGGCTCGCGGCGATCTCCCGGCCGAGCGCGTCCTGGGTGCGGGCGTCGTAGATCAGCACGTCGAGCTGTGCGAGCCGCACGTAGGCGGCGAGCTCGTTGCGGGGCGTGATCAGGGCGATCCACACGGTACGGCAGCCGAGCAGGTGCAGCGCCAGGTGCAGGGGCAGCGCCTCGGGCGGGTTGGACACCAGGACGCCGACCGCCGTGCCGGACCGTACGCCGTTGTCCTGCAGGGACGCGGCGAGTTCGAGCACCTTCGCGTGGACGTCGTCGTAGGTGAGCCGGACGCCGTCGCCGACGAGGGCCTCCCGGTCGCCGTATCCGGCGAGGATGTCCAGGGCGCGATTGACGTAGTTGTCCATCTAAATCCCCTACTTTTCCGTGCCCTCACGGGGGCGAATAGTGTGGCGACTGGGTCCCCGTGACCGGGACCATACAGCTCCACCCGCGTATGGGCCAGTGTGGAAGATCCACTGTGCAACGAACGCGGGAATGACCTTTTCATGGCGCTTTCCCGAATAGGTAGGTCCACAGTGCATTCGGTATATCGATATGCATGAAAGGGCGCGCGAAACCATTCTAAGAGCCGATTGACGCCCTACGGCGAGGGCACTAACTTGTTGTCCCTACCGCCTGGTTATTCACGGGCGGGCGACCCACGTTGGTCATCAATTGGAGGTTCGCTCCCGACATGAACACCCCTCGAAAGTTGCGGGTTCTGCTGGCCGCCACGGCGGTCGCGGTTGTCGCATCCTCTGTGCTCGCCGCGAGCAGCGGTTCGGCGACCGGCGGCATTGAAAAGACACAGGAATGGACCGGCACGTGGGCGGCGGGGTCAACGCCCGGAAGTGTTGCCGGTGGCTCCAGCCAGATCGGTTTCACCAACCAGAGCCTGCGCATGATCGTGCACACCTCGGTCGGTGGTGAGGCACTGCGGATCCGGATCTCGGACCAGTACGGTCTGAACCCGTCCATCACCATCGGTCACGCCACGATCGCGCTGCCGGATCTGACCACCCCTGACCCGTCCGACATCGACCTGACGAGCGTGCACGAGCTGACGTTCAACGGGAAGACGTCGGTGGTGCAGAAGAAGGGCACCGACCTGCTGACGGACCCGGTCACCATGACGATTCCGAACCAGCAGGACCTGGTCGTGACGCTGTTCTTCCCGGTCGCGACCGGGCCGACGACGTTCCACTTCCAGTCGCGGCAGGCGTCCTACTACATGGTCGGCGACCAGACGACCACCGCCGCGATGCCCGGTGCCAGCGTGAGGGAGAACTTCTACTTCCTCGCCGGCATCGACGTGCTGCGGGAGAAGGCCGGCGGTTCGGTCGCCATCCTCGGTGACTCGATCGCCAACGGCACCAACTCCACGATGGGCGGGAACAAGCGGTGGCCGGACGCCCTGGCCACCCGCCTGATCCTCAACCCGCGTAACGGCCGGACCCCGGGCGTGCTCAACATGGGCGTCAGCGGGAACCGGATCACCAAGGACGGGCTCGAGCCCATCAACGGTGGTGGCGGCTTCGCCGAGATCGGCAACAGCGCGCTGTTCCGGCTCGGGCACGACGTCCTGGCGCCGTCCGGCGTCGGTACGGTCGTGGTCGACCTGGGCATCAACGACATCTGGATGAGCAACGAGAGCGCCGATGCGATCATCGACGGTCTGCACCAGATCTCGGTCCAGTCGCGCCAGCGGGCGATCAAGGTCATCGGCTGCACGCTGATGCCGTACGAGACCTCGACGGCCGCCGTGTGGACCCCCGAGCGGGAAGCCACCCGGATCGCGGTCAACGAGTACCTGCGCACGAGCTCCGACTTCGACGGTGTCGTCGACTTCGACAAGGCTCTGCGTGACCCGGCCGCCCCCACGAAGTTGCGCGCGGAGTTCGACAGTGGAGACCACATCCACCCGAACGACGCGGGTTACCAGCTGATGGCGGACACGGTTAACCTGAACATGCTCCGATAAGTACCCGCAATACCCGGGCCCCGGTGCGCCTCTGGTGCACCGGGGCCTTTCCTTTGGTATTCCCGGTCCGTATGTGGCGGACTAGGCTCCACTGTGTTCCTTCGATCATCTGTAAGAGGACCTCACTATGGACGCTGGCATTCTCCTGCGAAAGATCCTCAGCCCGGCGGGGCGCAGGGACCCCTGGCCGCTGTACGCGTCCCTGCACGCCCTCGGCCAGGTCAACTCCCTGCCCCAGATCCCGGGCTCGAAGATGTGCGCCGTCGTCAACGGCTACGAGGCCGTCGGCGAGGTGCTGCGCGATGTCCGGTTCGTCAACCTGGACCGGGGCAACATCGCCGACTCCCGACCGGACTGGGAGGAGCACCCTTTCTACACCACCCTGATGGGCACCATCATGTTCAGCAACGCCGCCGAGCACAGCCGGTTCCGCCGGCTGTTCGGCAAGGTGTTCACCCCCCGCCGGGTGACGGCCATGGAGCCGGCGATCACGGCACTGATCGACGCCCGGCTGGACGGGATGGCGGCGGCCGGGGCCGACGGTGGCGAGATCGACTTCATGACGGAATTCGCCTATCCGGTGCCGGCGGGGGTCGTCGGCCAGCTCCTCGGCATCCCCGAGGCGGACTGGGCCTGGGTGCCGCCGCGCACCGACCTGATCAACGAGGCCCTGAACATGCGGGTCAACAACGCCAAGGTGCTCGAGGCCGCAGACCGCGCCACCCAGGAACTCGTCGACTACTACCTGGAGCTCATCGCCCGGCTGCGCGCGGAGCCCGGTGACGACGTGACGAGCGGCCTGATCCAGGAGATCGACGCCGGCACCCACGTGTCGGACCTGGAGCTGGCCTGCAACCTGGTCGTCACGTACAACGCCGCGTTCTCCACCACGACGCCGATGTTCGCCGCCGCGCTCGTCGAGCTGCTGGAACGCCCCGAGCAGGCGGCGCGGATGCGGGACGTGCCGGAGGCCGCGGGCCCGCTGGTCGAGGAGATCCTGCGGTACCAGACGTCCGTGCACTTCGTCAGCCGCAGCGCCTCGGAGGACCTGACGGTGCACGGGGTCGACATCCCGAAGGGCGGCACGATCCTGGTGATGCTCGGCGCGGCCAACCGGGACCCGAAGCGGTTCGCCGACCCGGACGTCTTCGACCCGGACCGCCCGGAGAACAACCCGATCAGTTTCGGGGTCGGCCCGCACTACTGCCTGGGCGCGGCGCTGTCCCGCAGGGAGGGCGCGCTGGCCATGCCCCGGCTGCTGCGCCGGTTCCCGAAGCTGGCGATCGGGGCGAACCCGCAGCTCAACGACTCGATCCTGCTGCCGAGCTACCTGTCGCTGCCCGTCACCCTGTTCTAACGTCATGTGCCGGGTCGCCTCCGGGTGGCCCGGCCCGGGTGAGCTGTCTGTTTTCTTCCCGTCACTGAGCGAATTACTGTCTCCCGGATCCGTGCCACGCCCCACGTTGGGCCGGTCGCAACGTCATCTGTGAGATAAGGTCGCCGTCATGTCTGACGCCCATGACTACCTGCGCCGCATCGGCGGCCTCATCCGCGCCTCCCGCAAGCACCGGGGATGGACCCAGGCGCAGCTCGCCGAGGCCCTGGGGACCAGCCAGAGCGCCGTCAACCGGATCGAGCACGGCCACCAGAACCTCAGCCTCGACATGCTCAGCCGGATCGGCGACGCCCTCGACAGCGAGATCGTCTCGATCGGCCACACCGGGCCGATGCACCTGAGGATCGTGGGCGGCCAGCAGCTCTCCGGCAGCATCGACGTGCGGTCCAGCAAGAACGCCGGTGTGGCGCTGCTGTGCGCGTCGCTGCTCAACAAGGGCCGCACCACGCTGCGCAAGGTGGCCAGGATCGAGGAGGTCAACCGGATCCTGGAGGTGCTCGGCAGCATCGGTGTGAGGACCCGCTGGCTCAACGACGAGAACGACCTGGAGATCACCCGGCCGGCCACCCTGGACCTGAGCACGATGGACGTCGAGGCGGCCCGGCGGACCCGGAGCATCCTGATGTTCCTCGGCCCGCTGCTGCACGAGCTGGACCGGTTCGAGCTGCCGTACGCCGGGGGCTGCGACCTGGGCACCCGCACGATCGAGCCGACCCTGACCGCGCTGCGGCCGTTCGGGCTCGCCGTGAAGGCGCACGAGGGCTTCTACCACGCCGACGTCGACCGGGAGATCGTGCCGACCCGGGCCATCGTCCTCACCGAGCGCGGCGACACCGTGACCGAGAACGTGCTGATGGCCGCCGCCCGGCACCCGGGCGTCACCGTGATCCGCAACGCCAGCTCCAACTACATGGTCCAGGACCTGTGCTTCTTCCTCGGCGAGCTGGGCGTGCGGGTCGACGGGGTCGGCACCACCACCCTGACTGTGCACGGGGTGGCCGAGCTCGACCGGGCCGTCGACTACGCCCCGTCCGAGGACCCGATCGAGGCCATGAGCCTGATCGCCGCCGCGATCGTGACGTCCTCGGAGATCACGGTGTGCCGGGCGCCGATCGAGTTCCTCGAGATCGAGCTGGCGACCCTGGAGGAGATGGGGCTCGACTACACCCGCAGCGAGGAGTACCCGGCGGCCAACGGGCACACCCGGCTCGTCGACCTGACCGTGCGGCCGTCCACACTGCGCGCGCCCCTGGACAAGATCCACCCGATGCCGTTCCCCGGGCTCAACATCGACAACCTGCCGTTCTTCGCCGTGATCGCCGCCGTGGCCTCCGGCGCGACCCTGGTGCACGACTGGGTCTACGAGAACCGGGCCATCTACCTCACCGAACTCACCAAGCTCGGCGCGCACGTCAAACTTCTCGACCCGCACCGGGTCTACGTCGAGGGCCCCACCCACTGGTCGGCCGCCGAGGTGATCTGCCCGCCGGCCCTGCGCCCGGCCGTGGTGATCCTGCTGGCGATGCTCGCCGCGAAGGGGACGTCCGTCCTGCGCAACATCTACGTCATCGACCGGGGCTACGAACAGCTCGCCCAGCGGCTGAATCTGCTGGGGGCGCGAATTGAGACATTCCGCGACTTGTAGAAAAGTACCCATAAAAGGGTTTTAGTGGGGGTGCGACCCGGTCCCAGGAGCCGCACCCCCACTGGGGCGTCGGAATGGCACCGTGTTGGGGCGGATCCATTCCGAGCAGCCATGTGAGTGGCTTGGGATGAGTCAATCCCACAGGTCAGCGCCCCGCAACGCGTGCGGGTGAATATGGGGGGACGGCGCGGGAATCTGGGGGCGGGGGGTCCTGCCAAAAAGGATCTTTCATCCGGGCGGTGCGAGATATGGCGCAGAACGGCTCCCCGCCCGCAGAATGTTGATGTGACTCCATGGGTGAGCGGCCTCAGTCTGGCCGAACGGCTGACCCTGGCCGATCAACCCACCTCCAGCACCCCCGTTCCCGACCGGGCGGCCCGCCGGCTGGACCGGTGGCGCGCCGCGCACGACCTCGCCGCCACCGGGCAGTGGGGGCGGCGGCTGGCCGCGGTCGGGCTGGACGAGGCCGGGGTGCTCGCGCTGCTGGCCGAGGCGCCGGCGGAGCTCGCGGCCAGGGCGTCGCGCCCCCGGTGGGCGGTGGAGGTCGAGGCACTGCTGGAGACCGCGCCACCGGCCACCGCCTCCGCTGACACCGGCTCGACGGCCTCCGGCGCGGACCCGGACGACGACGCCCGCGGCGGATGGCAGGCCGGGTTCGCCGCGATCCTCGACCCGTTCGTCGCCACCGCGCGCGAGCGCTGCCTGGCCCGGATCCCGGAGTCCCCGGCCTGGGACAGGTCCCTGCTGGTGGCCGGGTTCACCGCGTCGCTGTCGGTGACCCTGACCCGGATCGCCTGCCGCACCCTGGTCCTGGAACTCAACGTCGCCCGGGTCACCGACCGGCTCGACGGCACGACCCCGCAGGAGCGGTTCGCCAGTTTCGTCCGGCAGGCCAGCCGGCGCGCGGCGCTTACCGCGATCCTGCACGAGTACCCGGTGCTCGCCCGGCTGCTCGTCCAGGCGACGGACAACGCCGTCGACGCGTTCGTCGAGCTGGTCGACCGGTGGCGCGCCGATCGGCCCGCCGTGGTCGCCGGCCTGTTCGGGGGAGTCGACCCCGGCCCGTGCGTGGCCGTCGACACCGGTGCCGGCGACGCGCACCGGGGTGGCCGGTCCGTGGCCGTCCTCCGGTTCGCCGACGGCCGCAAGCTGGTCTACAAGCCACGGTCCCTCGCGGTGCACGCGCGCTTCCACGGTCTCGTGCGCTGGCTCAACACCAAGACCGATCCGACGGGTACCGGTGAGCCGGCCCCTCCAGCGGCGGCCGACCCCGGTCGCCTCGACCTGCTGACCCCCGACATCCTCGACCGGGGCACCCACGGCTGGGCGGCCTTCGTGGAACACCGCTCCCTGCCGGGCGCGCCCGGCCCCTACTACCGCCGGCTCGGCGCGCTCCTGGCCCTCGTGTACGCCCTCGACGGGGTCGACTTCCACATGGAGAACCTGATCGCCTGCGGGGACCAGCCCGTGCTCGTCGACCTGGAGACCCTGTTCCACCCGCCGCACCGGACCGGCTCCGTCAGCGAGACCGGGCTGCTGCCCCTGGCCGGCCTCGACCTGAGCGGGCTCGGCGGCGCGGAGGGCACCCCCTACCCGACGGAGTCCGCCGTGCTCGCCGAGCCGGGCACCGACGGGATGCGGATCGACCGGCGGACCCTGCGCACCCGGGGGGCGCGGAACCGGCCGCTCGCCGGCGGCGTACCCGTCGACGCCCGGGCTTTTTCCGCCGACCTGCTCGCCGGCTTCCGCCTCGGCTACACCACGCTGGTCGCCTCGCGGGACGAGTTCCTGGCCCGGCTCGCCGACTTCGCCGACGACGAGATCCGGGTCGTGATCCGCCCGACCCAGACCTACGCCATGCTCCTGGACGAGTCGACCCACCCCGACGTCCTGCGCGACGCCCTCGACCGGGACCGGATCCTCGACCACCTGTGGGCCCGCTCGACCGGCGACCCCCTCCGCGAGGGCCTGATCCACCACGAGCTGCGGGAGCTGTGGGCCGGCGACGTGCCGGTGTTCACCAGCCGGCCCGGCAGCCGCGACCTGTTCACCGGCGTCGGGGCGAGGGTTCGCGACGTCTATCCCGTGCCGCATCTGGCGCGGGTGTCCCAGAAGATAGCGGCCATGGGCCCCGACGACCTTCTCGCCCAGGAGAAACTGATCGGGGACGCCATGGCGGAAGGAGAAAACCATGAGCGTTGAGGAAATGGTGTGGGGCTGGAAGAACCCGGAGTACCGGGAGGGGGGACATCCGGCGGGGGAGATCGTGATGGATCCCTGGCTCGGCGGTGACGGGACGATCGTCATGCTCACGACGACCACCAAGGGCGAGCCGAACGGAGCCTTTGGGACAGAATGCGGTTGATCTCATCGGCGCTCCTCGGCCGGGACGCCGAACTCACCCGCCTCACCGACGCGTTGCGCGTGGCCTTGAACGGCACGGGCCAGACCGCGCTGCTCGTCGGTGAGGCGGGTATCGGCAAGTCCCGACTGGCCCTGGAACTGCAACGCATCGCCGAGGCGGAAGGGGTGCTGGTGTGCCATGGGCGCACCAGCACCACCGCGTCCTCGGTGCCGTTTCGCCCATTGGCGGAGGCGGTGCTGACCCTCGTCAGGGTCGTCGGACTCACCGACCACCCCGAGCTGGCCCCGTACCGACCGGCTCTTGGCCGGCTCATCCCGGAATGGCGGGAGCGGGACGACGCACGGCGGGGCGAGTCGGTGCTGGTCCTCGCCGAGTCGATCCTGCGACTGCTGGCCGTCGCCAGCAGGGACAACGGCTGCCTGATCGTTCTGGAGGACCTGCACGACGCGGACCCCGAGACGTTGGCGGTGGTGGAGTACCTCATCGACAACCTTGGCCAGCATCCGGTCCTCCTGGTGGCCACGAGCCGTCCAGAGGTCGGTGCGGCCCGTGAACTCGCGGAGTCCGCGCTGCGCCGCCGGATGGCGCAGGTGATGGAACTGGGACCGCTGGACGATGACGCCGTCAACCAGTTGATCGCGCACTGCCTGGAGTCCGCCCAGGAGACGGTGCCGCCGATCGTCACGGCGCAAGTGCGCCGGGACGGCGACGGCAACCCGTTCGTCGTCGAGGAGTTGCTCGCCGGCCTGGTCGGCGCCGGGCACCTCGTGCGACGTTCGCGGGTGTGGACCGTGGACGGCTCAGTGACCACGAAGGTGCCCACCACTGTTGTCGTCAGCGTCACGGAGCGGGCGGAACGGCTCGGCGAGGCTGGTCACGCGCTGCTGCGCGGTGCCGCCACCCTTGGCCGCCGGTTCTCGGTCGAGGTCGTGCAGCGGGCCACCGGCGTGGACGTCGGGTTGCTGCGGCAGGTGCTGAGCACAGCCGTGCGCACCCAGCTGATCGTGCCCGACGAACAGGGCCCGGAGTGGTACGCCTTCCGGCACGCCCTCACAGCCGACGCACTGCTCGCCCCGCTGCTACCCTCCGAGCGTGCCGCCCTCGCCGGCGAGTTGGCCGTCGCGATTGAGGCATTGTTCCCCACGCTCGACGGCGACTGGTGCCAGCATCTCGCCCAGCTCAAACTGGCCACGGGGGACGAGCCCGCCGCCGCCAGCCTCTTCACCGAGGCCGGCCGCCGTGCGCTCGCCGACGGCGCGCCGACCAGCGCGGTCACACTACTGGAGAAGGCCCGCACCCTGTCCTTCGGCTGGTTCAGCCCCGCATTGCGGGCCGAGACCCTGGAGCCCCTGCTGTCGGCGCTCACGGAATCCGGCCAGACCGAGCGTGCCCTGGAGATGGAGAAGGATCTCGAAGCGCTGGCCGGGCACCTCGACGGCGCGCGGCTCGCGGCCCTGCACACCCGGATGGCCGAAGCCGCTGCCGTCGCGGGCCGGTGGCGCGACGGCCTGGCCCAGGTCGCGATCGCCCGACGGCTGCTCGGCCCCGACGCTCCCCCCGGCCGCAGCGCGCCTATCGACGTGATCGAGGCCAGGATCCTGCAGGACGTGCCCGACGACCCTCGGGTGGGGGAGGCTGAGGGTCTGGCGCGGCGTGCGCTGGAGGACGCCCTCCGCTTCCCCCTTCCCGAGGTGGGCTGCCAAGCGTTGGAAGTGCTCGGCATCGCCGCCAGACGGCGGAGCATGGCCGAGTCCGAGTCCCTGTTCCAGCGGATGTTGGACCTCGCCGACGAGCACAAGCTTTCGGTGTGGCGGGTGACCGCCCTGAGCTATCTGGGTGGGAACGACCTGCTCGCTGACGGCGTCGCGGGCAGATTGCACCAGGCCCGCGAGGAGTCCGCCCGCATCGGGGCGTTGCCGACCCTGTGCACCGTGAACGGCCTGCTGTCCTGGCTGGCCGTTCACCACGGCGACTACGCCGGCTCCCAGGCCATTGTGGAGCCTTGCGCGGAACTGGCTGGCCGGCTGCGTCTACGCCAGGTCAACCGCTATCTGTCCCTCGTCAGCGCCGTCTCGGCCGCGCACCAGGGTCGACGCCGAGACATGGAGACTCACCTCGAGGCACTCGTCAGTGCCGGTGGTGAGGACACCCATTACCTTCCCGTCGCCTGGGGGCTGGCCGAGGGATTCTACGAGCTCATCGAGGAGAACCGGGCCGGGTGCAGATCGAAGATCGACCAGGCGCGGGAGAGGGAGCGACGGTTCCCCTCGGCGTACACCCTGTCGGGCAGTTTCGGATTGGGGCTGCTCCTCGAGGTGCTGGACCGAGACGCCGGCTGGGCGGAGCATGACGCCATCGCCGGCTCCATGCCCGGCCTCGTCCGGTGGAACCTGCAGTTCGTCGTTGCCGCTCGTGCGGTGCTGCACGCCCGGGACGGAGACAGCATCGCTGCGGAGCTGGCGGTCGCCGAGTGTCATGACGTCGGAGAGCCGTTCCCGCTGGGCCGGGCGATCGTGCTCCGGCTGCTGGCGGAAGAGGCCCTGGACGGTGGCTGGGGCAATCCGGTCGCGTGGGCTCGGACCGCTGGGGAGTACTTCCACCGTGCCGGGCTCGGCACCACCGGCGCCGCCTGCCGGAGCATCTTGCGTCGGGCCGGTGCGTCTGTGCCCCAGCAGCGCCAGGGGTGGGAAGGGGTGCCGGCGCCGTTGCGGGAGAGCGGGGTGACGGTGCGCGAGTTCGAGGTGCTGGTGCTGCTGGCCGAGCGGATCGGCAACGTGGAGATCGGCCAGAGGTTGTTCATCTCGGCGCGGACGGTGGAGAAGCACGTGGCGAGCCTGCTCGCGAAGCTGGGGCACGCGGACCGGCTGTCGCTGTGCGACTACGCGGCGGGGCTGGTGTTCTAGGTCAGGACGGGACCGGGGCGCCGATCCGGGTGTAGATCGCGTGCGCCCGGCGCACCAGGTCGCTGTCGCCGGTCACGGTGCCCAGCACCAGGAGGCTGCGGGCCTCGCCGAGCTGGTGCCCGGTGGACTCGTTGACGGCGAGGGCCTGTCGGGCCTCTGTCGCGGCGTCGTCGCGGTGGCCGGCCGCCAGCCGGATCTCGGCGAGGGTCGCCCTGGCCCGGCCCTCGCCGACGAGGTTGGCGCTGCCGTGCGCGACGTCCACGGCTCGGCGGGCCTGTTCGATGGCCTGCCCGTGCCGGCCGGTCCGGCTGCTCAGCAGCGCCAGCCCGCACAGGGACTCGCTCTCGGCCTCGGGGTTGGCCTGGTCCTCGCACAGTCGCAGTGCGTCGGTGTAGGCCCCGTGCGCCTCGTCGGGGCGGCCGAGCCCGGCCAGTGCCGAGCCCAGGGTGTTGAACGCGCTGGGCTTGATGAACGGCTGCTCGAATCGTTCGGCGGCGTCCAGGGCGGCTCGGGCGTGTTCGATCCCCTCCTGGTGCCGGCCGCACTCCGTGTGCACGTTGGCGATCGCCTCGAGGGCGTAGGGCGCCCAGGGGGGTGCGACCTCCCAGGCGAGGGCCAGCGCCTCCGCGCTGAAGGTCAGCGAGTCCTGGAAGTCGGAGGTGTGGCGGTACACGTCGCCCAGCACGCCGGCCACGAACATCGTCTTGGCGCCGCCGACCCCGTCCTGCTCGTAGCGCTTCGCCGCGCTCCGGTAGCAGTCGGCGGCCGCCGCCAGGTGACCGGTGAGGCGCAGGCTCCGGCCGAGGTTGAGGAGGAGCCGCGGCTCGTCCGGCCGCCCCGCCACGTTGTCCAGCCAGAACAGCGCCTGTCGGCTGTGGTGCACGGCCTCCGCGAACTTCCCCGTGATCCGGTACGCGGCCGCGACCAGATCGTGCGCGAGAACGCGGACCCGGGGATCACTCGCGTCCGTGGTCGCCGACAGCAGGGCGAGTCCCGTCGCGAGGAACTCGGCGGACCACCGGCGCAGGTGCAGGTGCCCGCCCAGGGCTTCGAGGACGCGCAGCGCCGTCACCTCGACGCCGTGGGCGCAGCAGTGGTGCACGACCGACACGAGGGCGGCCCGTTCGGAGTCCAGCCACCGCAGGGCCGCCGTCCGGTCCTCGAAGGATCCCGGACTGACCGACGGGGGCGCCGGTGGATGCGCCATGATCTCCTGGGTCGGCAGCATGTCGGCGACCGTGTCCGCGGCCAGGGCGGTGTGCAGGTACCAGTCCGTCAGCCGGGTGACCGAGGCTTCGCTCTCCGGGTCGGAGGCGCCGTGCCCGGCCGCGTACTCGCGCAGCAGGTCGTGGAACGCGTACCGCCCCGCCGGATGCGCCTCCACCAGGTGGCCCGCCACGAGCCGGTCGAGCAACCGCCGGGCCCGCCCCGCCGGCATCCCGGTGAGCGCCCCCGCGGCCTCCGCCGTGAAGTCCGCGCCCGGCACCAGCCCGAGTAGCCGGAACATCCGGGCCGTGTCGGGGTCGAGGGCGGCGTAGGACAGGTCGAAGGTGGCGCGGACACACGTGTCGACGTCGTCCTGGAGGGCCAGGGCGTTCAACCGGTCGGCGCGGAGCCGGGCGACGTGCCCGGCAAGTGGCAGGTGCGGAACCTCCGTGACCTGGTACGCGATGATCCGGATCGCCAGCGGCAGGTGGCCGCAGAGCGCGACCAGTTCGGCGGCGGCCCAGGGCTCGGCGGTCACCCGCTGGGCGCCGACGCAGCCGCTCAGCAGGGCGAGCGACTCCTCGGGGGTGAACGCCGGCAGGTGCAGCCGTCGCGCGCCGTCGCGGGCGGTGAGCCCGACGAGCCGGTCCCGGCTGGTGACCAGGGCCATCGAGCCGGGACTGGCCGGCAGGAGTGGCCGTACCTGGTCGGGGTGGTGGGCGTTGTCGAGGACCACGAGGATCCGTCGGTCGGCGAGCAGGCTGCGGTAGCGCGCGGCGGCCTCGTCGATCTCGGTGGGGATGTCCTCGGGGGGACAACCCAGGGCGCGGAGGAACCTGCCGAGCGCCTCCATCGGCCCGACCGGGGTGGTCGCGGAGTGGCCGTGCAGGTTGACGTAGAGCTGCCCGTCGGGGAACTGGTCGCGGACCCGGTGCGCCCAGTGCAGAGCCAGCGCGGTCTTGCCGACCCCGCCGGTCCCCGCGATCGTGCTGATCACCACGGTGCCGCGCAGGGTGAGGAACCCGTCGAGTGCGGCGAGCGGTTCCGTACGGCCGGTGAAGTCGAAGATGCCCGGCGGCAGCTGGGCCGGGGCGGGGACGGCGGGGGTGTGCAGCACCGTCTCGTAGGCTCGGCGCAGCTCGGGGCCGGGATCGAGTCCGAGCTGGTCGGCGAGCGCGGACCTTGCCCGCTCGAACGCCGCGAGTGCCTCGTCGCGCCGCCCCGCGCGGTGCAGGGCGAGAACCTGCAGGCTCGCGAGCCGCTCCCGGACGGGGTGCGCGGCGACGAGTTCGGCCAGCTCGGCGAGGGGGTGCCCGCCCCGGCGGACGGTGGTCTCGACCGCGGACTCCCGGGTGGACATCCACAGTTCGTCGAGCCAGGGACACAGTGCCCGGCGGAGTCGTTCCGTGCCGTCGTCGCCGAGGAGTGGACCCTGGTAGAGCGCGCCGGCCTCGGCGAGCAGGGCGGGGAGGTCCCGCGGTCCGGTCCGGATCCGGTCGCACAGGTCCCGGAACCTGTGCAGGTCCACCTGTTCCGGGTCGACGTTCAGGGTGTACCCGGACGCGGCCCGGTTCAGCTGGACCCCGGCGTCGGCCAGGCTTCGCCGGAGCCGGGAGACGTGCACCTGGAGTGCGGCGCGCGCCTCGAGGGGTGCCTCGTCCCCCCACAGCAGGTCGATGAACTGTTCCACGCCGACCGGGTGCGGCAGCCGGGTGAGCAGGATCCCCAGCAGGCGACGTTCCCGGCGCTGTCCGATGTAGACCGATTGCCCCGCTGCGGTCGCCTCGACGGTACCCAGCAGGCGGAACTCCACCGGCCCACCCTACCGAAGATCAAGACCATTCATCTGTTACGGAGGTGCCTGCCCCGGTTTCCGGCGGTCAGACACCTCCGTCGCCCGCCTAGAAGTCCTCGTCGAGGCTGACGGTCCCGCCGACGGCCGTCTGGTACGCCGTCACCCGCCGTTCGAAGAAGTTCGCCAGCTCCTGCACGTCCTGCAACGCCATGAACGGGAACGGGTTCGCCGACCCGTACCGCGCCGGGAGCCCCAGCCGGGCGAGCCGCTGGTCGGCCACGTACTCCAGGTAGGAGCGCATGTCCGTGGCCGTCATGCCGGCCAGCCCGTCGCCGCACAGGTCCTCGGCGAACGCCAGCTCCGCCTCGACGGCCTCCTCGATCATGGTCGTCACCTGCGCGCCGAGGGAGTCGTCGAAGAGCGAAGGTTCCTCGGCGCGGACCACGTCCACGACGGCGAACGCGAAGTCCATGTGCATGGACTCGTCGCGGAACACCCAGTTCGTGCCGGTCGCCAGGCCGTCGAGGAGGCCGCGGGACCGCAGCCAGTACACGTAGGCGAAGGCTCCGTAGAAGAACAGGCCCTCGATGCAGGCGGCGAAGCAGATCAGGTTGAGCAGGAAGGCGCGCCGGTCCTCGCGGGTCTGGAGCGACCGCAGATCGTGCAGTGAGTCGATCCACCGGAAGCAGAACTGGGCCTTCGCCCGGATCGACGGGATGTGTTCGACGGCGGAGAACGCCTCGGCCCGGTCCTTGTCGTCGGGCAGGTACGTGTCCAGCAGCGTCAGGTAGAACTGGACGTGCACCGCCTCCTCGAACAGCTGGCGGGACAGGTACAGCCGGGCCTCGGGCGCGTTGATGTGCCGGTACAGGTTCAGCACCAGGTTGTTCGACACGATCGTGTCCCCGGTCGCGAAGAACGCGACGAGCCGGTTGACGAGGTGCCGCTCCCCGGCGGACAGCGCGGCCAGGTCGGGCAGGTCGCCGGTGAGGTCGACCTCCTCGACGGTCCAGGTGTTGCGGATGCCGCCCCGGTAGCGCTCGTAGAAGTCGGGGTAGCGCATGGGGCGCAGGGTCAGGTCCAGGCCTGGGTTCAACAGCATTACTGGCACGCCTCGCAGATCTCGGGGTTCTCCAGGGAACAGGCCACGGCCTCGGCGTCCGGGCCGATGGTCGGCAGAGTGGCGGAAACCGTCGTCTGCGCGATCCGGGTCGCCGGCCGCGACCGCAGGTAGTAGGTGGTCTTCAGGCCGGCCCGCCACGCGTAGGCGTACATCGAGGAGAGTTTGCCGATCGTGGGGGTGGCCATGAACAGGTTCAGCGACTGGGACTGGTCGATGTAGGGGGTGCGCGCGGCGGCCAGGTCGATCAGGGCCTTCTGCGGCACCTCCCACGCGGTGCGGTAGAGCTGCTTGACGTCGGACGGCAGGTCCAGGTCCTGCACGGAGCCCTCGGCCCGTAGGATCGCGTCCCGGACCCCCGAGGTCCACAGCCCGCGACCCACGAGATCCCTGATCAGGTACTTGTTGACCTGGAGGAACTCCCCGGACAGCGTCTCGCGCTTGTACACGTTGGACACCGGCGGCTCGATGCACTCCGCGCAGCCGGCGATCGACGCGATCGTGGCGGTGGGCGCGATGGCGACCATGAGCGAGTTGCGCAGCCCGGTGCGGGCGACCCGGGCCCGGACGGCGTCCCACTCGGGGGAGTTCGCGGCGTTCCAGTGGTCGGGGTGCAGCACCCCGTCGGCGGCCCGGGTGTCGGCGTAGGACGGGTGGGTGCCGTGCTGCTCGGCGAGGCCGGCGGACGTGTCGTAGGCGGCGAGGGCGATCCGCTCGGCGATCCGGGTGGACAGCGCCAGGGCCTCGGCGGAGTCGAACGGCAGCCGGAGCCGGAAGAACACGTCGGCCAGGCCCATCACGCCCAGGCCGATCGGCCGCCACCGCCGGTTGGTCTCGGCGGCCTCCGGGGTCGGGTAGTAGGTCAGGTCGATGGTGCGGTCGAGGAACGTCACGGCGGTGCGCGCCGTGCGGTCCAGCGCCGCCCAGTCCATGCCGGCGTCGGTGCAGTGCGCGGCCAGGTTGATCGAGCCCAGGTTGCACACGGCCGTCTCGCCGTCGCTGGTGACCTCGAGGATCTCGGTGCACAGGTTGGACAGGTGCACCACGTTCTCGGGCTTCGCGGTCTGGTTGCAGGTCCGGTTGGCCTGGTCCTTGAACGTCATCCAGCCGTTGCCGGTCTGGGCCAGGGTGCGCATCATCCGGCCGTAGAGGTCGCGGGCCGGGATCTGCTTCACGTAGCGTTCGGCCCGCTCGGCCGCCGTGTAGGCCGCGTCGAACTCCGAACCCCAGAGGTCGGTGAGTTCCGGCACCTCCTTCGGGTCGAACAGCGACCACGCCGCGTCGGCCTCCACTCGGCGCATGAACTCGTCGGGCACCCAGTTCGCGAGATGCAGATTATGGGTACGCCGCGCCTCGTCCCCGGTCGAGTCGCGCAGCTCCAGGAACTCCTCGACGTCGGCGTGCCAGGTCTCCAGGTACACGCACGCCGCGCCCTTGCGCCGGCCGCCCTGGTTGACGGCGGCCACCGAGGAGTCGAAGGTGCGCAGCCAGGGCACGATGCCGTTGGAGTGCCCGTTGGTGCCCCGGATCAGGGAGCCGCGCGAGCGCACCCGCGACCAGGAGATCCCGATCCCGCCCGCGTACTTCGACAGCCGCGCGACCTGCGCGTACCGGTCGTAGATGGACTCCAGCTCGTCGCGGGGCGAGTCGAGCAGGAAACAGCTGGACAGCTGGGGCCGCCGGGAGCCGGAGTTGAACAGGGTCGGGGAGCTGGGCAGGTAGGACAGGGTGCTCATCAGCGCGTAGAGGTCGGCGGCCTCGGCGACGGACGCGGCCAGCCCGCAGGCGACCCGGAGGAAGAAGTGCTGCGGGGTCTCCATGACCTGCCGGGTCTCGGGGTGCCGGAGCAGGTAGCGGTCGTAGACGGTGCGCAGGCCGAAGTACTCGAAAAGGTCGTTCTTCTGGTCGTCGACGAGGGCATCGAGTTCGGCGGCGTGCCGGGCCACGAATCCGGCGATCGTCGGGGCGAGCAGGCCGGCGGCGTGGCTGGCGGCGACCGACCCGGAGAACGAGGTCACGCCCTCGCCGGCGGCCTCGGCGGTGATGTGCGTGGCGAGCAGCCGGGCGGCGAGCCGGGAGTAGTTCGGCTCCTCGGCGACCAGCGCCGCGGCCATCTCGATGGCCCGGATCCGCAGCTCGGCCTCCGTCGCCCCGGGCCACGGGTTGGGCACGACCCGGCCGGGGTCGACCCCGGCCAGTCCCTCGGCGGACCGTGCGACGGTCTCGGCGGGCGTGGGGCTGTGCAGCACTGCGGTCATCGTTCTCCCACCCGGAAACACGAGGGGCACCGGGGCAGGAGGCGACAACGGCACACGGGTCCGCTCGTCCGCCGGGGCCCGCCCACGAGGCCCGGGACATGCGCGCGCCTTCGCCGGCGCGCGCGTCATTGGCAGGTCTTCGGACTCGTGGGCGTCGTGCTCGCGCCTACCGGCCGTCGCTTCCCAGGCTCGCGCCCAGTGCTGTGTGACGGCTTTCGTTCCCACTCACCGCTGCGGGGCAGTCCCGGATTCGCACCGGGTTCCCTCTTGCCGCACGTCCCCTGGCGGGGTTGTGCACCAACAACGGCACGACACTACATCTGGTGGTGGGCCGCGCGCAAAGGCACAGAGTGTTGGGGTGTCGTGTCGCATGGTGCCGCGCCGAGGTCGCGCGGCGTGTCGACACGCCAGCGGCCGGCCCGGCCGGGTCTGACGCGTTGAGATCGGATCTCTTCGTGGAAGGAGTGTCCACTGAGGTGGAAATATCCCGGTAACCTCCCGTTGACATTGATGAGTATCATCGCCACTATAGCGTGGTCATCGGATCTCTCCCCGGAGGCCGCCATGCGGTTCAGATCGTTTCTGGCACTACTCGCCCTCGCCCTCGCCCTGGTGGTGACCGGCGGTCCCGCGCACGCCGCGCCGGGCGACAACCACGTCCCCGACGACCCGTTCAGCTCCGCCCGCACCCAGTGGTGGCGGACGGACCACTTCGGCATGTTCATCCACTTCGGCCTGTACTCGGCGTACAAGGGCGAGTACACCCGGTCGAACGGCACGGTGTGCCGCGACGCCGAGTGGATCCGGCGGAACTGCGCCATCCCGTGGAACGAGTACGAGGCGAAGGCCGCCACGTTCAATCCCTCGGGCTTCGACGCCAACGCCGTGGTCAGCGCCGCGAAGAACGGCGGGCAGAAGTACATCGTGATCACCACCAAGCACCACGACGGGTTCGCGATGTGGCCCACGGCCGTCAACGACTGGAACATCCACGACCGCTCGCCGTTTAAGCGCGACATCCTCGCCGAACTCGCCACGGCGGCCCGCGCCCAGGGCGTCAAGCTCGGCTTCTACTACTCGATCTGGGACTGGCACGACCCCGACGCGCAGCCCGGCAGCACGAACTACCAGGCGTACCTGACCCGGATGCGGGCCCAGCTGCGCGAGCTGCTCACCAACTACGGCGACATCGCCGAGCTGTGGTTCGACGGCGAGTGGGAGGCGCCGTGGACGGCAGCCGAGGGCACGAAACTGGAGGACTACGTCCGGGGCCTGTCGCCGAACACGATCGTGAACAACCGGGTCGGCACGCGCACGATCGCCGACGGCGACTTCGGAACCCCGGAACAGGAGATCCCCGCGACGCCGACCGACGCCCAGCTGTGGGAGTCGTGCATGACGATCAACGACCACTGGGGGTACGCGAGCTACGACAGCAACTTCAAGTCCACCGCCTCGTTGACCCGCAACCTGGTCGGGATCGCCGCCAGTAGCGGCAACTACCTGCTCAACGTCGGGCCCGACGACCACGGGGTGATCCCGCAACCGGAGGTCGACCGGCTCGCCGGCATGGGCGCGTGGCTCACCGCCAACGGCCCTGCCGTGTACGGCGCCGGCTACACCGGGCTCGTCACCCGCCCGACCTGGGGCGTCGTCAGCCGGGCGGCCGACAAGCTCTACGCATCGGTCTACACCTGGCCGGCCAGCGGGGGGACGTTGCACCTGAGCGCCACGACCGGGTTCACCGTGACCGGGGCGCACGTGCTGCGGACCGGCGCGTCGGTGCCGGTCACCGCCGCCGGGGACGGCTTCGACCTGAAGCCGACGGGTACCGCCCCCGACCCGATCGCGTCCGTGATCGTCCTGGACATCGCCCCGCAGACCGCCGCGCCCGTGGGCACCGGCACCGGGCTCACCGCGCAGTTCTGGGCCAACACCGCGTTCTCCGGGCCGCCGGCGGTCACCCGCACCGACGCGGGCGTCAACTACAACTGGCGCGACACCGGTTCCCCGGCCCCGGCGATCCCGACCGACAACTTCGCCGGCCGGTGGACCGGGCTGATCGAGCCCCGGTTCACGGAGAAGTACACGTTCGCCACGTTGTCCGACGACACCGTGCGGCTGTGGGTCGACGGGCAGCAGGTGATCGCGAACACGACCCCGCACGGGGCGACCGTGGACAAGGGCGGCATCACGCTGACGGCCGGGCAGCGGTACGCGATCACCCTCGAACAGACCGAGAACGGCGGCGACGCGAGCGCCAAGCTGTTCTGGTCCAGCCCGAACACGCCGCAGCAGATCGTGCCGGCCAGCCAGCTCTACCCGACCGGCGCGACGGTCCTCAACGACAACGCCGCCGGCGTGACCTACACCGGGGCCTGGAACGTCAGCGCCAACCGGACCTACGCCGCCGACTACAACGCCGACGTGCACTACACGACGACCAACGGCGACGCGGTGTCGTACGCGTTCACCGGCACCGGGGTGGACTTCCGCACCGAGAGGTACAGCGACCAGGGGCTCGTCGACTTCTACCTGGACGGGGTGCTCAAGGCCACCGTGGACACCACGAACCCGACCCGGCTGTCCCAGCAGCTCGTCTACTCGGCGCGCGGGCTGAGCGCCGGGCCGCACACGCTGCGGGCCGTCAAACGCTCGGGGACCTACATGCTCGTCGACCGGATCGACGTGTTCGGCTGACACGGAACGGGAGGGGCGGACCGTCGGGTCCGCCCCTCCCGGGGTGCCGGCGCACGGGAGGCGCGCCGGCGGGGTGCGGCTACTTGACCGCGACCGCGGTCCAGGCCGCCGCGACGGCCTTGTACTCGGCGCTCGTCGCGCCGTACAGGTCGGTCGCCGCCTTCAGGCTGGCCACCCGGGCACCGGCGTAGTCGGTGGTGGAGCTCATGTACACCGTCAGCGCCCGGTACCAGATCTTCGCGACCTTGGTGTTGCCGATCCCGGCGACAGTGGACCCGTCGCACGTCGGGCTGTTGTAGGACACCCCGTTGAGGGTCTTCGCGCCGCTGCCCTCGCTGGCCAGGTAGAACCAGTGGTTGCCGACGCCGGAGGAGTTGTGCACGTCGAGCCGCTTGACCGTCCGGCTCCAGCAGTCCGCGGAGCTGCCGTCGGCGGACGGCTTGTCCATCCGGCGCAGCCACGGCGGGGTGGACTGGTCGCTGAACAGGTAGTCGCCCTGGTCGAAGGCGTTGCCGGCGTAGAACTCGACCATGGTGCCGAAGATGTCGCTGGTGGCCTCGTTCAGGCCGCCGGACTCGCCGCTGTAGCGCAGGTTCGCGGTCGCCGACGTGACGCCGTGCGTCATCTCGTGGCCCATGGTGTCGAGGTCGACCTGCTCCGGGTCGGTGGTGCCGTTGCCGTCACCGGTGAGCATGCAGAAGCACGCGTCCGACCACTGGGCGTTGTCCCACTTCGTGCCGACGTGCACGAACACCGTCGCGCCCTTGCCGTCGTTCTTGATGCCGTTGCGGCCGTGCACGTTCTTGTAGTAGTCGTACGTCCAGGCGGTGTTGGCGTGCGCGTCGACGGCGGCCGTGGACCGGTCGGTGGAGAACTTCTTCCCGTCGCCCCAGATGTTGTCCGCGTCGGAGAACAGGGTGCCGGAGGAGGCGGTGACCGAGTTCGAGGACACGTTGTGCGCGTCCTTCGTGACGTGCCCGCGCACCCCGTCCTTCAACGTGTAGGTGCCGTCGGCCTGCTGCGTCGTCTCGATCGACACGCTGCCGGTGTACTCGGACTTCCCGGTCCCGGCGACGTTCGGCTCCGCGTCGTAGCGCTCCAGCTCCTCGCCGGTGTTCGCGTCGGTCACCACGACCTCGCTGTCGGGCTCGCCGTGCGCGCCGGTGCCGGCAACCGTGGTCTCCCAGGCGATCCGGGGCGTGCCGTCCAGCGCCCACACCACGAGGCGCGGGGTGGACGAGTCGACCGTCAGCCCGGTCACGGACCGCAGAGCGTTGCCGGCGGTGTCGCGGGCCGACAGCTTCGGGGTGGTCGAGGCGAGCTTGATGTCGCGGGCCCGGGCGTGGTCGTGGCCGGCGAGGGTGCCGGAACGCGCGGTGTGCACCACGAAGTCGCCGCCGATCACCGGCAGTCCCTGGTAGGTCCGGTCGAAGCGGACGTGCTCGGTGCCGTCGGGGTCGACGATCACGTCGCGGACGCTGAGGGCCTGGCCGGGGCCGTAGCCGAAGGCGGCCGGGTGCTGCTTGACGTGGGCCGTGGCGCGGGCGATCGTCCGGTCGCGGGGGGTGCGGGTCGGGTCGGCGGCGGCGTTGGTGGCTCCGGTGCCGACGAGCGTGACGACGGCCAGGACCGTGACGCCGGCGAGGGTGAGGCGCTTCATGGGTACCTTCCGAGGGGTGGGCGCCCGCTGGAGGGGAGCGGGACCACAGCATGGAGGGCCACACCTCAAAGGCGCCTGAACGCCGACTTAACATCACGTCAATGCCGAGGTTCGTGCTCCCGGCGAACGACCCCGGGCCTACACGGGGTCGTTCTCGCACCTGAACCGCGTCAGGACCCCGGATGTCCGGGGTCCCGGTTCCTCGCGCGGAGGGCGTACCGGAAAATGAACTTGGTGTTCATGTTCTATCTCTAGCACTTTGGGTAGCCTATCCACTACTTTAGGTGAGATATCTGGCGACGCCGAGTGACGGGGGTGACCGGTGCCGGGAGCGTTGGGGAGCACGATGGCGGCCGGCCGGACCCGGCTGCGCGCCCTCCTGCCGTCGCGCGCGGACCTGGTGGCGATGCGCCGCCAACCCCGCCGCGACGTGTTCGCCGGCCTCACCGTCGCCGTCGTCGCGCTGCCCCTCGCGCTCGGCTTCGGGGTGTCCTCCGGGCTCGGCGCGGCGGCCGGCCTGGCGACCGCGATCGTCGCAGGGATCCTCGCCGCCCTGTTCGGCGGCTCGAACCTGCAGGTCTCCGGGCCGACCGGCGCGATGACCGTGGTCCTCGTGCCGATCGTGCACCAGTTCGGACCCGGCGGGGTGCTCACCGTCGGACTGCTCGCCGGCCTCGCCCTGATCGGGCTGGCCCTGGCTCGCGCCGGCCGGTTCGCCCGCTACGTGCCGGCCCCGGTCGTGGAGGGCTTCACGGTCGGGATCGCCGCCGTCATCTTCCTGCAACAGGTCCCGGCGGCCCTCGGCGTGCACGTCTCGCACCGCGACCACGTGATCATGGGAGCCTGGCACGCGATCCACGGCCCCCCGCACTGGGCCGGCACCGGGCTCGCGGTCCTCGTCGTGGTCGTGATGCTCGTCGGCGGCCGGTGGCGGCCCGGGGTGCCGTTCTCGCTGCTCGCCGTCGGCGCGGCCACCCTCGCCGCCCAGCTCGGCGGGCTCGACGTCGCCCGGATCGGCGCGCTGCCGGCCACACTGCCGGCCCCGTCGCTGGCCTTCCTCGACCCGGCGGCGGTCCCGGCGCTGCTCACCGCCGCCGGGGCCGTCGCGGCGCTCGCCGCCCTGGAGAGCCTGCTGTCGGCCACCGTCGCCGACGGGATGACGGTCGGACCCCGGCACGACCCCGACCGGGAACTCTTCGGCCAAGGCATCGCCAACCTGGTCACCCCGCTGTTCGGCGGCCTGCCCAACAGCGGGGTCATCGCCCGCACCGCCCTCAACGTCCGGTTCGGGGCCCGGTCCCGGCTGGCGGCCCTCACCCACGCCGCGGCCCTGGCCCTGGTCATGCTGGTCGCCGCGCCGCTCGTCGCGCACATCCCCCTCGCGGCACTCGCCGGGGTGCTGCTGGCCACGGCGATCCGGATGGTGGAGGTCGGCTCGCTGGCCATCCTGGCCCGCTCCACCCGGTCCGACGCCCTGATCATGGCCCTGACCGCCGTGGCGACCCTCGCCCTCGACCTCGTCTCCGCGGTCGGGATCGGCCTCGTCGTCGCCTGCCTGCTGGCGATCAGCGCCATCGCGCGTGCCGTCCGGGTCGAACAGGTGCCCCTCGACATCCCCGACCTGCTGCTCGCCGAGCACATCGCCACCTACAGCCTCGACGGCCCGCTGTTCTTCGCCGCCGCGCACCGGTTCCTGGCCGAACTGTCCGAGGTGCCCGACGTCCGGGTGCTGATCCTGCACCTGTCGCGGGTGTCGACCGTGGACGGCACCGGGGCCAGGATGCTCCGCGACGCCATCGAGCGCCTCGAACGCCAGGGGATCGCCGTCCACGTCTCGGGCATCGCCGCCGCGCACTCCCGGGCGCTGGAGGCCATCGGGGTACTCGACCGGCTGCGGACCGAGGGAAGGGTGCACGACACGACGGCGGAGGCGGTCGCGGCGGCGCGCGGGTACCTGCACCGGGCCGGCATGCTCGACCTCGACGCCGCCTGACCCGCGAAATGTCGGTTCGCCGCCCTCCTGGTCGAGGCGGCGCAGAGTGTCCCATGGGCGCTCTCTTGGCGGCCACTTTTTACCTCACCTGAGCCCACAAGTTTCGTACTAGTGTGCGATAGTCGGGGGGAGCAAGGATCTTCGTACCCCCGGTGAGCTGGGTGTTTCTGTCTGGGGGTGTGTGAGGTGGGTCGAGTTGCCGTGTTCTCCGCCGCGGAGGGCGACGACGACCCGCGACGGGCGGTGGTGACCGAATTGTTGCGTTCGCCGGCCCTCGCCGGGGCGGTGCGGACAGCGACCGCCGCCCCGGACGCCGAGGGCGGATCCGGGGCCAGGAACCTGCCGGTCACGGCCCGGTGCGCCGGCCTGCTCCCCGGCGGCCTGCGGCGGGGGAGCACCGTGGCGCTGACCAGCTCGACCGGACTCCTGATCGAGCTGCTGGCCGGCGCCTCGGGAGCCGGCGCGTGGTGCGCGGTGGTCGGACTGCCCGGATTCAGCGCCCTGGCCGCCGCCGACGCCGGGGTGGCCCTGGACCGGCTCGCCCTGGTGCCCCGCCCCGGCGCGAGCTGGCCGGAGGCGGTCTCGGCGCTCCTCGACGGATTCGACCTGGTGGTCGCCGCGCCCGGCGGGGCGGTGCCGGCCCGGCTGGCCGGCCGGCTGGCGGCGCGGGCCCGGCAACGCGGCGGGGTGTTGATCGGCTACGGAGCGACCCCGTGGCCAGGGGCCGACCTGGTCCTGGAGCCGGAAGGGTCCGCCTGGCACGGGCTGCGGCCGGGGCGGGGCCGGCTGCGGTACCGGGAGCTGACCGTCACGGCGCGGGGGCCGGGCCGACCGGTCCGGGCGACGCTGCGCCTGGGCCGACAACCCGATCCGACGGGTACCGGATCCGGGCACGCGCGGCCGGTGCGCGCGGGCGGGGCGGGGCTGAGGGTGGTGGGGTAAATGGGCGCAGTGAGCTTATTGCTCCTGGGCTGTATTTGTCCGGAGCGGGTTGGGTGTTCGGTTGGCGGCGTAGCTGGCCCAGTCGCGGCCGGCGAGTCTGGCCCAGACCACTGCGCGTCCGGGGTCGAGGCCGAGCAGGTCGGCGAGGACGGGGGCTGGGATTTCGCTGGCGAGGTGCATCATGGCGGCGTTGCGGGCCTGGCGGGTGTCGTGGATGCCGATCTGGTGCAGGCGTTGGCCCAGCGTGGCGGGGGTGATGGGACGTCCGGGGAATCCGCCAGGGAAGAGCCATTTTTGGGCAGGGTCCGGGTAGCTGGAGTGGCCGCGGTGGTGCATGAGGTGGCGGATCAGGGTGTCCAGTGGGGTTGGCATGGTGATCGGTTCGGTGGTGAACCGAACGTGCAGTTGGGTTTGGGTGTCGGTGACCTGATCGGCCGTCATTTTTGCGACTCGCGAGAGGTGTTGGCCGAAGAGCAAGACGAACAGGCCGCAGATGCGCAGCTCCAGTGCGATGTGGTCATCGTGGAGCAGTTTGTTGACCAGCGCCCATCGATCGTCGTTGTGCATGGTCGTCGTGGGTTGCGGATCCGGATGGCGCGTGATGCTCAGTTCGGCTGCGAGCTGGTGTTGGTGGGCCCATCTGAGAAACGCTTTGGTGTAGTGCCTTTCGTTCTGGGCGCAGTCGAGGATCCAGTGGTCCAGGAGAGGTTGGCGCAGTTGCGCCAAGGTTGTTTCTTGGGCGCTGAGCCATTGAAGGAGTCTGAGGGCGGTGCGGATGGTGGATCGTGCTCTGGCTGCTTGATTCTGGGAGAAGGGAGCGCGATTCGCTTTGGCTCGAGCTCGTCTCAAGACCGTCCAGGTGGCGAACAGTCTCACGATTCGCGCGTGTTCGGCAGGCTGGTCGGTGAGGAACTCGTTGAGCCATGGGACGAGGCGTTCCAAGCGAACGTGTTGGGCGGGCAGGACACCGGAGGTGATCAGGAAGTCGCGCAGGTGGTCGAGCGTGGGGGTTCGGGGCAGCTCGTCGAGGGCTTCGTGGGTGATCGGTATTTCTCCAAGTGCCATGCCGCGGAGGACGGGTTTCGCTTTACTGCGGCGGATCCAGTTGATCGCCGTTTTGGGGCGGCGTGTGGCCAGCATCGCGTCCAGGGCCGGCTTCATGCGGGGATTGATGTGCCCGTCAGGACCGGAAAGCAAAGCGGTGGCGCGTTCGGCCAGAACGCAACGGGCGCATCTGATGCCGTAGGGGTAGTCCTCGCGGCCGCATTGTCGGCAGGCCAGCGGTGATGGCCCGCCAGCGCAAGCTGCGCATATTCGCTGTCCGGCTTGATTCGCGGAGGCCAGGATTCTGGACTGCTGGCATGACGGGCATGTTTCAGGGTGGTGGCGGATCTCGTAGTCGCACTGCCGGCAGATGTGTTTGCCAGCCAGTTTGCCGCGACGATGTCCCTGGCGTCCGCATCGACTGCAGAGTATTAGGGAACGAGGAGTGCAGCTGCCGCAAATTGGCCCATCGCTCGTGCGTGCGGCGACATGGCTCAATCGACCGCAGCGCGAGCAGTGCGTTTGGTTGGCGGGGTCACGGCGGTAGCAGCGAGCGCAGATGGGGCCCGCTTCGGTGCGTTTGTTCACGGGGCGGTGCTGGCCGCATCGGACGCAGATCTTGGCCGTTCGATGAGCGCGGCAGTTCCCGCAGATGCCAGAGGTGTTCGACGTCATGCGTTTGCCGTCTTTGCCGCAGTCCGTGCATCGGCCGATCGGCTTGGGCATGGTCAGTCCGAGCCTTGGTTTGGCCGACGGATCCGGGCGCGAACGGGTCGCAGCTGCCCGATCCCCGCGTTGGTGGCCTCACCGGCCGCGGCCTTCTTGGGGATTTGCGTGGGCTCGGCGACGACCTCGATGAGATCCGAGGGGCCGCAGGCGAGGATGTCACACAAAGCGGTGAACACGTCCATGTTCATGCGCTGGGGTGTCTGAGTCACCAAGCGATAGACCTGTTCGCGCGACAGGCGCACCCCGCGTTCGGCCAGCAGTGGGACGAGGTCGCTGGTCTGGAACATGCCACGAGTCGCCATGAGCTGTCGCAGGTGCCAACGATAGGCCATCTTCCTGGTCATGACTGTTCGCCTTTCTCAGGCGAGTACACCCTGGCAAGAGCCTGGGCCAGTACTCGATTCTTGAAGTCATTGCTCACGGATGTGTATATCGCGGTGGTTGACGCGTACCGGTGTCCGACCTGCTCTTGGACGAACCGTTCCGGGTATCCGAACTCGACGAGGTGGGTGACATAGCTGTGGCGAAGACAGTGAGGGACGAGCTCTTTGGGCAGTCCGGCCTCATCGCGGAGTTGGGCGAAACGTTTGTCGAAGTAGCGGACGGAGACCCGGTTCGCCCGTTCGGTCACCCACAATGCAGGGTGGTCCCCGGCGTTGAACAGCGCCCTCGCCTCGGTGACCCACTGCCGCATGCCGTCAATAACCCAGTCGAACTCCGGGACCGTCAATACGGTTCGGCGCCGTGGCGGGCCACCACGGGAAGCCTTCCCGTAACGCACATGCAGCGAACCGTAACGTCCCCACGCTTTCGCATGCGGATTGGGTCGAAGGTCGACCAGATCAAGGCGACACAATTCTTGACGGCGCAGTCCGAAAGCGTAAGCCGTCTTCAACATCTGGGCGTCACGCAATGCGGCCAACGCCCCTTTGCGTCTGGAGCTGACTATCGCCTCGACCCGGGAGTCAGCAAAATCGAACAGCGTCTCAAGCTCGTCACATGTCAATGGTCGACGTTCGGGTTTTCCCTCGTAGTCAGCCAGATGCGCGACGGTGTTCCATTCGTGGCAGATCTGAATCGGTGCGGATCCGAATCTTCGAACGCAGTCCTCTTGCCATCCATAGGCTGGATCGCTCAAATAGTCGCAGAAAAGCCGCAGCGTCATCTGATAGCCGCGGATAGTCGAGACCGCCAACGGTGTGCCGCCACCGACCAGCCACGACGTGAACTGTTCCACGTCACCAGGACTCCACGTCCACGGATTCTCGTCGGTGAACGCCCGGAATCTTCGAATCAACGCCAGTCGACTGTCCACAGTCGTCGCCGCCAGCAGACGGCTGCGCTGCTGACGCGCCCAGCCCTCGAGCATCGCCTCGAACACCGCGGCGGCTTCGTCGAGATGGATCACACCATCGACGAGCACCAGGTGCGACGCACCAGGAACGTCCAGCCTCCGCATGAGCCCTCACCAGTGATGCAGTGGATACAACATCGTTGCATCACCCGTTCACTGCGGTCAAACACCCAGGTCAGGCCACTGTCGACCCCCATGGCAACTCACCACGTCATCATCCTGCAGGAACAAAGCCATGTTGCATCAGATGAATAATTCCTCTTCGATGCGGGCCATGGTGGTGTGGTGCCCGGACTGGCCGGTGACCGCCGCGTGCCGGGCCACGGACACCGACGTGCACTCCCCGGTCGCGGTCCTGCGGCTGAACCGGGTGGCGCACGCCAGTCCGGCGGCCCGCGCGGTCGGCGTGCGCCCCGGGCAGCGCAAACGCGACGCCCAGGCGCTGTGCCCGGACATGGCGGTCTTCGAGCAGGACCCGGCCCGCGACGCGGTCGCCTTCGAGCCGGTGGTCGCCGCGCTCGAGGAGCTCGCCGCCGGGGTGGAGGTGCTGCGGCCCGGCTCGTGCGCGCTGGCGGCCCGGGGACCTGCCGGCTGGTACGGGGGCGAGGAGAAGGCCGGCGAGACCATCGTCGACAAGCTGGCCCTCGCCTGCGACGTGGAGGCCCAGGTCGGGATCGCCGACGGGGTGCACGCCGCCGCCCTGGCCGCCCTGACCGGCGCCGTCGTCCCGCCGGGCGGCAGCGCCCGGTTCCTCACCGCCCTCGACGTGGGACTGCTCGGCCGGCCCGAGTTGGTCGGCCTGCTCCGCCGGCTGGGCATCACGACCCTCGGCGGGTTCGCGGCCCTGCCGGCCGGCGACGTGGGCGCGCGGTTCGGCGCGGACGGGGCCCTCGCGCACGCGCTGGCCGCCGGGCGCGACGAACGGCTGCTCGCGCCCAGGACCCCGCCCCTCGGCCTGGAGGTCGACCAGACCTTCGACGACCCGCTGGACCGGGTCGACGCCGCGGCGTTCGCCGCCAGGGCCCTCGCCGAGCGGCTCACCGAACTGCTCGGCGGGCACGGCCTGGCCTGTACCCGGCTCGTCATCGAGGCGACCACCGCCACGGGGGTCGAGCTGCGCCGGGTCTGGCGGCACGACGCGCTGCTGCGGTCGCAGGACGTCTCCGACCGGCTGCGCTGGCAGCTCGACGGCTGGCTGACCCACACCGCCCGGCGGGGCGGTGAACCGTCCGGGATCGCGCGGCTGCGGCTGGTCCCCGAGGGCGTCGTCACCGCCGGAGTGCTGCAACCCGGCCTGTGGGGCGGCACGGGCGACGACCGGGAGCGCGCGTACCGGGCGGCGTCGCGGCTGCAGGGCCTGCTCGGCCCCGAGGCGGTGGTGGCCCCGGTCCTCGACGGCGGGCGCGACCCGGGCGAGCGGGTCCGGCTGGTCCCGTGGGGGGACGAGCGCGGGGCGGAACGGCCGACGGACCGGCCGTGGCCGGGGGCGTTGCCGGCCCCGTACCCGTCCACTGTGTACCCCTCGCCGCCGGCCGTCCGGCTGCTCGACGACGCCGGCCGGCCCGTGACCGTCACCGGCCGGGCCGAGCTCAGCGCCCCACCGGCCCGGATCGTCTTCGACGGCGGGGCGTCGGCCGGGGTGCTCGCCTGGGCCGGGCCGCTGCCGGCCGACGACCGGTGGTGGGACCCGGCCACCGCGCGCCGGCAGGCCCGGCTCCAGCTGCTGCTCGCCGCCGACCGGGCCGTACTGATCTCGTGCGCGGCCGGGGCCTGGCGGCTGGAGGCCGACTATGACTGACCCGGGCGGCGGGCGGCGAAGCGGCCAGGGCGGCGACCGGCCGGCGGGTCGGGGCGGTGGGCGGCTGAGTGACCAGCGGTGGGGTGGCGGTGCCCCGCACACCTGGGGTGAGCTGCGCGACCTGATGGCCGCCCCACTGAGCGCCGACCAGGAGCACCCCGCCCCGCAGGCCGCCGGCCCGGAGGAACCCCGCCCGCCGAAGGCCCCGGCTCCGGAGCGCCCCCCGGTCGGCGACTACGCCGAGCTGCACGCCCACTCCCACTTCTCCTTCCTCGACGGCGCGTCCTCCCCGGAGGACCTGGTCGCCGAGGCGGTCCGCCTGGGGCTGCCGGCCCTGGCCCTCACCGACCACGACGGCATGTACGGCGTGGTCCGCTTCAACGAGGCCGCCCGCGCCGCCGGCCTGAAGGCGGTGTTCGGCGCGGAGCTGTCCCTGGACCTGCCGGCGACGGTGGCCGGGGCGCCCGACCCGGGCGGCAGCCACCTGCTCCTGCTGGCCCGGGGCACCGAGGGCTACGCCCGGCTGTCGTCGGCGATCGGCACGGCCCAGCTCCGGGGCGGCGAGAAGGGCCGACCCGTCTACGACCTGGACGAACTGGCCGCCGACCTGCGCGGCCACGTCCTGGTGCTCACCGGCTGCCGCAAGGGCGCTGTCCGCCGGACGCTGGAGGCCGGCGGGGCGGAGGCTGCGCGCGAGGAATTGGAGACGCTGGTCCGCCTGTTCGGCAAGAAGAACGTCGAGGTGGAGCTCACCGACCACGGCCACCTGGACGACTTCGACCGCAACGACGTCCTCGCCGGCCTGGCCGGGGAGCTGGGTCTGGGGGTGGTGGCCACCAACGCCGTGCACTACGCCCGGCCGTCGGGCCACCGGCTGGCGCAGCTGGTCGCCGCGGTGCGGGCTCGGCGGTCGCTGGAGGAGATGGACGGGTGGCTGCCGCCGGCTCCCACCGCGCACCTGCGGTCGGCGGCGGAGATGCGCGCCCGGTTCGGGGCCTGGCCGGACGCGGTGACCCGGACGGCCGGCATCGCCGCCGAGCTGGCCTTCGACCTGAAACTGGTCGCCCCGAACCTGCCGCCGTTCCCGGTGCCGCCGGGGGAGACCGAGGACTCCTGGCTGCGCGTGCAGGCGCTCCAGGGCATGGCCCGCCGCTACGGCCCCGACAACGAGGAGGCCAGCGAACAGCTCGACTACGAACTCGACATGATCGAGCGGCTGCGTTTTCCCGGGTACTTCCTCATCGTCTGGGACATCGTCCAGTTCTGCGAGCGCAACGACATCCTCGTGCAGGGCCGGGGCTCGGCGGCCAACTCCGTGGTCTGCTTCACGCTGGGCATCACGAAGGCCGACCCGATCCGGTACGGGCTGCTGTTCGAGCGGTTCCTCAGCGACGTGCGGGTCGGGCCGCCCGACATCGACCTCGACATCGAGAACGGCCGACGCGAGGAGGTCATCCAGTACCTCTTCCACAAGCACGGCCGGACCCACACCGCGCAGGTCGCCAACGTGATCACCTACCGCCGCCGCTCGGCGATCCGGGACGCGGCCCGCGCGCTGGGCTACTCGCCCGGCCAGGCCGACGCGTGGACGGCCGGGCCGGGTCACCGGGGCGGCCCCGCGCCCGACGACCTGCCCGCCGACGTGGCCACCTACGCCGCCGAGCTGGTGGGCGCGCCCCGCCACCTGGGGATCCACTCGGGCGGGATGGTGATCTGCGACCGGCCGGTCATCGAGGTCGTACCCGTCGAATGGGCCCGGATGGAGAACCGGACGGTGCTGCAGTGGGACAAGGACGACTGCGCGGCGACGGGGCTGGTGAAGTTCGACCTGCTGGGGCTGGGCATGCTCACCGCGCTGCACCACGCGGTGGACCTGGTGCGCGACCACCACGGCACGACGGTGGACCTGGCGGCGCTCCCGCCGGACGACCAGGAGATCTACGCGATGATCCGCGCCGGCGACTCCATCGGCCTGTTCCAGGTGGAGAGCCGGGCACAGATCCAGCTCGCGCCCCGGCTGAAGCCGAAGTGCTTCTACGACCTGGTGGTGCAGATCGCCCTGGTCCGGCCGGGCCCGATCCAGGGCGGGGCCGTGCACCCCTACATCCGCCGCGCCAACGAGCTGGAGGAGCCGACCGTCCCGCACCCGCGGATGGCGAAGGCGCTGGCCCGGACCCTCGGCGTGCCGCTGTTCCAGGAGCAGATGATGCAGCTGGCCGTCGACTGCGCGAACTTCACCGCCTCGGAGGCCGACCAGCTCCGCCAGGCGATGGGTTCCAAGCGGTCCCACGCGCGGATGCGGGAACTGCGGGAACGGTTCTACGCCGGCCTGGCCGACAACGGCATCACCGGCGCGATGGCCGACGACCTCTACCACCGGCTGGAGGCGTTCGCCGGCTACGGCTTCCCCGAGTCGCACTCGCTGTCGTTCGCCTTCATCGTCTACGCCTCCGCGTACCTCAAGCGCTACTACCCGGCGGCGTTCACGGCAGCCCTGATCCGCTCCCAGCCGATGGGTTTCTACTCCACGAACAGCCTGATCGGCGACGCCCGCCGGCACGGGGTGCCGATCCTCGGCGTGGACGTCAACGCCAGCGCCGCGGTCACGGGCCTGTCCGGGACGGGGACGGCGGCGGCGTCGGCGCGGCCAGGGACCTGGGGGGTCGGCGGCCCGGCGGTGCGCCTCGGCCTGGACCAGGTCCGGGGGATCGGGTCCGAGGTGGCGGCCCGGATCGCCGCTGGGCAGCCCTACGCCGGCCTGACTGACCTGGCTCGGCGGGCCGGGGTCACCGAGGCGCAGCTCGGCAACCTGGCGACCGCCGGGGCCTTCGCCGGCCTGGGGCTGGACCGGCGGCGTGCGCTGTGGACGGCGGGTGCCGCGGCCCGCGACACCCCGGACCGGTTGCCGGGCACGGTCGTGGGCACGCACGCGCCGACCCTGCCCGGGATGAGCGAGGCGGAGCTGGCCGCGGCGGACCTGTGGGCCACGGGCAGCTCGCCGGACAGCCACCCCGTGCAGTTCCTCCGGGACTGGCTGCGGGGCCGCGGCGCGGTGCCGGTCGGCGAGCTGGGGAAGGCGCCCGATGGGAGCCGGGTCCTGATCGGGGGGATCGTGACCCACCGCCAGGCTCCGGAGACCGCCGGGGGGATCGTGTTCGTCAACCTCGAGGACGAGACCGGTCAGGCCAACGTGATCTGCACGCCGGGCCTGGTCCGCCGCTACGCCAGGATCGCCAGAACGGCTCCGGCGCTGTTGGTCCGGGGCCGGTTGCAGAACGTCGACGGCGCACTCGGCGTGGCCGCCGATCAACTCACCGCCCTGAATCTCTCCGCGGCGCCCCGCTCCCGCGATTTCCGCTGACCGATCGCTCTGAGCCACACGCCGTCCACCTTTTCCCCCGCTGCTCGCACCCATAAATCGTACACCAGTTCGAGTTCCGTTCGACCCGGATGCTCACCTCGGATAGGGGACATCCGCAAAGCCCGCATCGGAAACTTTGCGCGCTTGCGAGGTCGAGTTCACCTGCCGCATGTCTGGCGTGTGCCTCGATCGGTCACGGCGGCCACTGGCTGTGGTGAGCCTGAACCCGTACCGATGGAAGCAATGGGGGTGTGGGGTGAGCTTGTCGCGCTTCGTGTTCCTGGCCATGCCCGGCGACCGGGGGGACGAGCCCACACCCGACGGGGTCGCGTGGATGCTGATCTCCCCGAACAACCGGCCGCTGGGTCGCAGTTGGCGGTTGTTCGACACGTACGCCGCGTGCAGCGACGCCGTGTCCGAACTCCGCGTGGCGTACGACCGGATCCGGCCGCACTCGGCCGTGGCCGACACGCACGGCCACTGGGCGTGGCGGATCGACCTCGACGGGGTGCCGGTGGCCGGCTCGACGCGGTCCTATCTCCGGATCCGCGAGTGCGGGTACAACCTGGAGTGTTTCCTCACCGCGACCCCGGTCGCCCGGGTCGTCGAGGGGGCCCGCAGCGTCCGGGGCGGCCGGTGGCGGGCCGACGACGAGGCGCGGAAGTTGGCGCGGTGACCACGGCCGAGACGAAGGACGAACCGCGCGGGATCGCCGAGCGCCCGGCGCCCTCGGACCGGGTGTTCGGCGGGGCGCTGCGGCTCGCCGGGATGGTCGTGCTGGTCACGATGGGTCTGGTGGGCACGTTCCTGACCATCCGGGCCGTGGCGGCGTTGAGGATCGCGGGCTGGAGCTTCTTCACCACGGAGAGCTGGGAGCCGGACTCGGGGACCTTCGGGATCGCGGCTGTGCTCACCGGTACCGTGCTGATCGCCTCCGTGGCGATCGTGGTGGCGATTCCGTTGGCGGTCGGGACGGCGCTGTACATCTCCGAGTACGCGCCCCGCCGGCTCAAGCCCACGCTGGTCAGCCTCGTGGACCTGATGGCGGCCGTGCCGAGCATCGCCTACGGGCTGTGGGGCTTCCACATGCTCCAGCCCATGGTGCTGGGGCTGGCCCGGTGGATGGCGACCTACCTGAGCTGGTTCCCGCTGTTCGCCATCCCGTCGGCGGACTCCTCGGACCCGTTGGAGACGGAGACCGTCTACAAGTCCTCGGCGTTCATCGCCGGCCTCGTCGTGGCCATGATGATCACGCCGATCATGTGCTCGATCATGCGCGAGGTGTTCACCCAGGCCCCGGCCGGTGAGCGTGAGGGCGCCTACGCGCTCGGCGGCACCCGGTGGGGCATGATCCGCACCGTCGTGCTGCCGTACGGCCGGGGTGGCATCATCGGCGGCACCATGCTGGGCCTCGGCCGCGCGCTGGGCGAGACGATCGCCGTCTACGTGATCATCTCGCCGGTGTTCGTGATCCAGCCGCACATCCTGCAGAGCGGCGCGAACTCCGTGTCCGCCCTGATCGCGCTCCGCAACGGCGAGGCCGGCGCGCTGGGCACCTCGGCCCTGATGGCGGCCGGTCTCACCCTGTTCGTGATGACGCTGATCATCAACTTCCTCGCCTCCATGGTGATCACCCGCAGCCGATCGGGAGCCGACAGTGACGCCTGAGGTGTCCGAACGCAGACGGGTGCTCGGCGGCGGCCGGCCGTCGGACCGCTACACCGTCCTCGGAGCCGGCGCGGCGGCGCTCGGCCTGACGGCGGTGCTGTACACCCAGCTCACGCCGTTCGACGGCATCCTGGGGTTCGTCGTCATCGCGTACACGCTGTTTCTGCTGTTCTACGCGCTGCTGGTGTCCTTCGAGGAGCGCGGGCCGGCGGTCCGGGACCGGATAGCCTCGGCGGTGGTGCACAGCATCGGCTTCCTGCTGCTGCTCGTGCTCGGCTTCATCATCGGGTTCATCCTGTACCGGGGCTTCCCGGCGCTGCGGCACCTGAACTTCTACTCCAGTGACATGGGCCGGGCCGGCCCGCTGAGCCCGCTGACCGAGGGCGGCGTCTACCACGCCGTCATCGGCAGCCTCGAGCAGATCAGCCTGGCCCTGCTGGGCACGGTGCCGCTGGGGATCGGCTGCGCGCTGTTCCTCAGCGAGACCCGGGGCCGGTTCACCCGGATCGTGCGGACCGTCACCGAGGCCATGACGGCGCTGCCCTCGATCGTCGCCGGCCTGTTCGTGTACGCCATGGTGATCCTCGGCCTGGGCGTGAACAAGTCGGGGTTCGCGGCCTCCCTGGCGCTGAGCGTCATGATGCTGCCGATCATCATCCGGGCCTCCGACGTGGTGCTGCGGCTCGTGCCGGGCACCCTGCGCGAGGCGTCCCTGGCGCTGGGCGCGTCGCGGTGGCGCACCGTGTGGCACGTCGTGCTGCCCACCGCCCGCTCGGGCCTGGCGACCTCGGTGATCCTGGGTACCGCGCGCGGGATCGGCGAGACCTCCCCGGTCCTGCTGACGGCCGGCATGTCCTTCGCCGTGAACTACGACCCGCTGTCCGGCCCGCAGGTCTCCCTGCCCCTGCAGACGTTCTCGATGGTGAAGTCCCCGATGCGGGACATGGTCACCCGGGGCTTCGGCACCGCGGCGGTGCTCCTGGTGCTGGTCCTGATCCTGTTCGTGGTGGCCCGGATCGTCGGCGGCCGGCCGGCCGGGCACCTCACGGCGGGGCAGCGCCGCCGACGGACCCGGGCCTCGGCCCGCGACCTGTTGCGGTTCGACGAGCGCCGACGCCGTTCCCTGGATATCGAGCGTGAGGATGGTCATGTTTAGACGGTTCCTGGTCGTTCTGCTGCTGGCGGCGGCCACCCTGGTCGGGGGAGCGCCGGCGCAGGCCGCGCCGGTGATCGTGCCGGTGACCGGGGTCGGCTCCACCTGGAGCGCCAACGCGATCGACGAGTGGCGGCGCGGGGTCGCCCAGTACAACTGGACGATCAACTACGACCCGCTCGGCTCGTCGAAGGGCCGGTCGTACTTCGCCGAGGGGCAGTCCGACTTCGGCGTGTCCGAGATCCCGTACGGCATCACCGACGAGGGCACCGGCGTGGCCGATCCGCCGCCCTCGCGCGCGTTCGTGTACATGCCGATCGTGGCCGGTGGCACGTCGTTCATGTACAACCTGAAGATCGGCAACAACCGGGTGACCAACCTGCGGTTGTCCGGCGAGACCGTGGCCAAGATCTTCACCGGCGTGATCACCTCCTGGGACGACAAGCAGATCGCCGAGGACAACCCGGAGCTCAAGCTGCCGGCCCGGCCGATCGTCCCGGTGTACCGCTCGGACGGCTCCGGCACCACGGCCCAGTTCACGCTGTGGATGAGCAAGGAGTACCCGAACCTGTGGCACGCGTTCTGCAAGCGGGCCAAACGCAGTGAGAACTGCGGGCTGACCTCGCAGTTCCCGCCGGGCATCATCGGTACCGGCGCGGGCGGTTCGGCGGAGGCGGCGGGGTTCGTCAAGCAGAGCTCGTCGGAGGGCGCGATCACCTACGTCGAGTACTCCTACGCCGTGCAGAACGAGTTCCCGGTCGCGAAGATCCGCAACAAGTCGAACTACTTCATCGAGCCGACCGCCGACGCCGTCGCCGTGGCGCTGCTCAAGGCCGTGATCCGCCCGGACCTGACCCAGGACCTCGACGGGGTCTACCACAACGAGGACAAACGCAGCTATCCGCTGTCCTCGTACTCCTACATGATCCTGCCGACCAAGATCGAACGCGGGCTCGACGAGAACAAGGGCTACTCGATCGCGCGGTTCGGCAAGTACCTGCTGTGCGAGGGGCAGCAGAAGGCCGACATCCTCGGCTACTCGCCGCTGCCGATCAACCTGGTGCGCTCGGGGCTGGAGCAGGTGCGCAAGGTGCCGGGCGCGATCCAGGAGGACACCGACATCAAGACGTGCAACAACCCGACGTTCTCCAGCACGAGCCCGAACAAGCTCGCGGAGACGGCCCCGCAGCCGCCCGACTGCGACCAGGTCGGCAGGACCCAGTGCGCGACGGGTACCGGCGGCCTGCGCAAGGACACCGCGAAGAAGAAGGTGACCACCCAGGGCACGGCCGGCCCGGTGGCGGCCGGCACCGCGTCCGGCGGGGCGGTCGACGGTTCCGGCGGGGACGGTGTGTCCGATGTGGAGGCGAGCCCGGTGTCCCTGGAGGCGGACGGCGGGTGGCGGCTGCGGCACACCATGATGCTGCTCGCCGCCGTGCTGCTGATCGCCGTCATCGTCGGACCGCCCCTGCTGTCCCGGCGGATGAGACGAGGTGAGGACCGATGAGTTACCGACGCTGGGCCGCGATGGCCGTCGTCCTGGGGCTGCTGTTCAGCGGGCCGCCCGTGGCGCACGCCGACACCCCGTACGAGTGGGACTTCGACAAGCTGACCGACTCGTTCCGCGTCCAGTCCGGTGAGAAGGGCGTCTACGACGACTTCACGGGCCTGACCGTCCGGGTCTCCAAGACCCAGAACCTCGGCAACGAGGGGATCGCCGTCACCTGGACCGGCGGGGCGTCCACCCCGCAGAGCGGGTTCCAGACGAACTACCTGCAGATGATGCAGTGCTGGGGGGCCGACCCGAAGGCCCTGGACTTCCGGGAGACCTGCCAGTACGGCTCCGGGAAGGCGCTGGGCCCCGGCACGGAGGCGCCGGGCACGGACACCCACCTGCGCGACCTGATGCGCTCGAATCCCGACCCCCTGGAGACCATGCCCGACCCGGGCGTTCCCGCGCCCGACCCGAGTGTTCCCGAGCCCAAGCCCGTCCCACAGGTGCCGAGCGACTGGCAGTCCGTGCCGTTCCGGTCGGCGCTGACCGGGGACGCGACTCCGAACGGCAGTCCCCGGCAGCCGTACCCGAAGCGCAACGACCTGCCCACCCTGGACCAGGAGACCCCGGAGATGCTGTCCCGGTTCTTCGACCGGTACAGCTCCAACGAGGTGCCCTACGCGCGCACGTCCACCGCGCACACCGGCCGGGTGATCTTCGAGGTGCAGACGGCCGTGCAGGCCCCGCACCTGGGCTGCGGCGTGCGCAAGGACGCGACCGGCAACCTGGCCCCGTGCTGGCTCGTGATCGTCCCGCGCGGCGACCACGACGCGAACGGCGCCGAGCAGAAGGACGGCAATTCCACGGACGGCAGCCCCCTGAGCCGCACGTTCTTCCAGTCCGCCATCGCCGTCCCGCTCGAATTCGCGCCGGTGTCCAGCGGCTGCCCGGTCGGGGCGGCCGAGCGCGGCATGATGGGCACGGAACTCGCCGTCGACGCGATCACCTCCTGGCAGCCCAAGCTGTGCGCCGTGACCGGCTCCGTCTACGGCTACTCGCAGAACAGCGACGCCGACGTCCGCAGCCGGATCGCGGTCCGGGGCCGGGGCGCGCCCGGGATGGGGTTCACCATCGACCCGGTCCGCACCGGCGAGGGGGACCCGACCGTGCTCCAGGGCCCGGTGACGCTGTCCAGCGTGGTCGTCGCCTTCAACATCGACAACCAGAAGGAGCCCGCGGGGGCGGACGAGGGCACGCCGGTCACGGAGCTCAAGCTCACCCCGCGCATCGTCGCCAAGCTCCTCACGCACTCCTACCAGCGCGACGTGCCGGGCGGGACGACCGATCCGCCGCCACAGGTCAGCACGAACATCAAACAGTTGCGCGTCGACCCCGAGTTCGTGGAGCTCAACCCGCAGTTCGCGAAGTTCCTGACCAAGGCAGCCCCCGACGGCCTGATGGTCTCGCTGCCCGACAACTCCGCCGCGCGCGAGGTGTGGCGGTGGATCCGGGCCGACAAGGACGCCAACGACTGGCTGAACGGGACCCCGTACTCCTACCGGCTGCCGAACGACCCGAACACGCCGCGGCTGATGCGGGTCAACAGCACGTTCGCGCAGGAGTTCACCGACGGGAAGGTGCCGAGCAATTACCCGAACCCCGACCCCACCAAGCACAAGAACGACCCGAGCGACGCGGTGAAGGAGGAGGGGTATGACATGGGCAAGTACCGGCCGTACATGAAGTCCATGCACGAGGCCGCCCTGCAGACCGCGCGCGCCGACGGCAAGGGCAAGACGGAGTGGGACCCGAGCCGCAATCCGCCGGCCTACAAGGCCAACCCGCCGCAGACCCCCGGCCGGCGGTTCTCGCTCTCCATCACCGACTCGGTGTCCGCGCAGCGCTACGGCCTCTACCCGGCCAGCCTGCGCAACGCCAACGGCGAGTTCGTCGCGCCGACCCCCGACGCCATGCTCGCCGGGGCCGCCGCGATGGTCCCCTCGGCGGCAGGGTCGCAGGTGCTGACGATCGACCCGCAGAAGAAGGCCCCCGGGGCGTACCCGTTGACGATGCTCACCTACGCGGCGGCGGACACCTCCGAGGAACCGGCGGCGCGCAAGGACTTCGCGAACATGCTCCGGTACGCCGTCGCCGACGGCCAGAACCCGGGCCGGGCCCGGGGCCAGCTGCCGCCGGGGTACGTGCCGTTGCCGCAGAACCTGCGGGCGCAGACCCTCGCGATGGCCAACCAGTTGGAGAAGTGGGTCAACCCGCCGGAGCCGGGTGAGCAGGTCGAGGAGAGCACCCCCGACCGCGGCGTGGTACCGCAGGTCGCCGTGCCGGCCCCGTCGCTGGGCGCCAAGACCCCGGTGCCGGCGGCGCGCTCGACCCGGTCGGTGCCGGTCGGACTGCTCCGCTGGGCGTGGGTGGCGATCCTGACCGCCGGCCTGGTGGGCGCGTTGTCCGGTCCGACCCTGTTGCGCTGGGAAAGCCGTAGGCGGAGACGGACGTGAATTCATTCGGCCTACATGTTGGCGAAGCGGCCCGACCACAAGTCGGGGAAACGATGATCTCGGCTCTTGCCCCTGTGAACGAGGAGTACCTGTGAAGATCATTGGAAGGGTGCTGGGCGTCAGCCTCGGCGCGGCCGCCCTGGCCCTCGCCGTCGTGGCCAGCCCGGCCGCCGCCGAGCCGAACCCGGTGGGCGACTACCGCCAGCTGGCCGGCGTCGGCTCCGACACCACCCAGGACGCGCTCAACGGCCTGGGCGAGGTGGTCAAGGACGGCTCGAACAACAAGGTCATCGCCTCCTACGACGCCCGTCCCCTCAACACCAACATCAAGACGAAGGCCGCGAACTGCGACTTCAAGCGCCCCGACGGTTCGGGCAACGGCCGGACCGCGCTGCGCGCCTCCAACGGCGAGGCCGGCGGCCTGTACCAGGGCGCCAACGTCGTCGGCTGCGTGGACTTCGCCCGGTCGTCCAGCTACGGCGGCGGCACCCCGGGTGAGGCCGGCGCCTACACCTACATCTCCTTCGGCGTCGACTCGGTCACCTACGCGGTCAACGCGAACAGCGACCTGCCGTCGAGCCTCACCTACGTGCAGCTCCAGCGCATCTACCGCTGCCTCACCACCAACGTGGGTGGCACCCCGGTGACCCCGCTGCTCGTCCAGTCCGGCTCGGGCACCCGGTCGTTCTGGCTGTCGAAGATGGGCGTCACCGAGGCGGACATCGCCGCCGGTGACTACCCGTGCCTGCAGACGCTGAACAACACCATCCAGGAGCACGACGGTCGGGTCCTCGACAACCACAACGACTACCTGATGCCGTTCTCGACGGGCCAGTTCATCGCCCAGGGCAACGCCGCGAACATCCTCACCCAGACCGGCGTCACCGTCGCCGACCGTCGCGGCTCCGCCGTCCTCGGCCGGGTCAACAACCTGGCGCCCGTCACCAACGGCGTGCTCAACGTGAACTTCCGCACCGAGCTGGTCCGCGACGTCTACGACGTCGTCCCGACCACCAAGCTCACCGACCCGGTGATCGCGGCGACGTTCGTCGGCTCGACGTCCTACGTGTGCGCGGCGAAGCCGACCATCGAGCTCTTCGGCTTCGGCTACCGCTCGACGTTCGCGGACCTGCTCCACCAGGGCTGCGGCGACACCCGGCTCAAGGCCAACAGCTAGTTGATGACCGGTGCTGGCGCGGCCCGACAGCGGGCCGCGCCAGCACTGTCGACGAAAGGCGTGACCCTGATGAGAGCCCTGATCGTCCTCGGCGCGGCTGTGACGGTTCTGGCGTTCGCCAGCCCCGCGCAGGCCGCGCCTCTCGGCACGTTGACCCTGTCGCAGACCAGCGGGAGTGTCACCGACCCGGTGATGTTCACGGCGGCCACCACGTCGGCGGCGTGCCCGGCCGGCTACGGCACGAACGCGGCGCTCAAGGTCGGCAAGGTCGGGGGCCCCTACAACAACCTGCAGAAGATCCAGTCGGCCGGGCACTACGATGCCGCGCCGGTCACGATCGGCGCCAGCCGCTCGTTCATGGTGTCCAACGAGAACGCTCCGCCGGCGCCCGGCGCGTACGAGGTCGTCGTCGTGTGCACGAGCGACACCGCGGGCGACCACCCGGACCTGTTCGTCGCGCACATCACGGTCACCGGCAGCACCTGGAAGGTCGACGGCACCCAGCCCGCCGCCGCCCAGCCGACCGCCGCGCCCCAGGTCAACGCGGACGTCGCGAGTCCGACGCCGACCGGCACGCCGGGTCCGACCCGCGCCGGGGGGCCGCTGCCCACCACGGGCACGTCGGTCGGCCCGCTGCTCCCGGCCGGCCTGGTCCTCCTCGGCGCGGGCGCCGGAGCCGTATGGGTGGTCCGCCGCCGCCGGCGCGCGGCATGACCACGGAGACCGTCGCCGAGCTGGCCCCGTCCGACGGCGGCGACTCGCCCCCGCCCGGCGACGCCGCCGGGCCCGCGTCCAGCCCGGCCGGCCCACCCGAGGTGGTCCGGGCGGTCCGCCCGCCCCGGTTCGCGGTCTATCTGCCGGGTACCGCGCTGAGCCTGCTCTCCGTCCTCGCCCTCGGCTTCGCCTCCCAGGTGGCCCTCCTGTCGCATGTCCGGCACGAGCGCACCCAGCAGACGGCGTACGCGGACTTCCGGGCGGACCTCGCCCGGGCCACCGCCCCGGTGGGGCAGCTCGACGAGACGACCGGCCGGCTGTACGAGCCCGGCACTCCCGTCGCCGTCCTGGAGATCCCGGCCATCGGGCTGCACGAGGTGGTGTTCGAGGGCACCGCCGGCGGCGTGCTGGAGAGTGGGCCCGGCCACCGCCGGGACACCGTGTTCCCCGGCCAGGCCGGCACGAGTGTCCTGATGGGCCGCCGGGCCAGCTACGGCGCCCCGTTCCGCGACCTGGACCTCCTGTCCAGCGGCGCGACCGTGACCGTGACGACCGGGCAGGGCGTGCACAGCTACCGGGTGCTCGGAGTCCGGCGGTCCGGCGACCTCGAACCGCCGCCGTCGACCACGGGCGGCCGGCTGGTTCTCGTGACGGCGGCCGGTCAGCCGTTCCTGCCGGACGACGTGATCCAGGTCGACGCAGACCTGACCACCCCGGCCCAGCCGCACGGCCCCCGGCCGCTGAAGGGCACGGCGCTGTCGGCGTCGGAGACCGCCCTGGCCGGCGAGTCGGAGGTGTGGACCCCGCTGCTGCTGTGGGCCCAGGCGCTGACGATCGCGGCGTTCGGCGTGGCGTGGGCGCGGGTCCGGTGGGGCCGGGCCCAGGCGTGGGTCGTCGGCGTACCCGTGCTGACCGCGCTGGGCCTCACCGTGGCCGACCACCTGGTACGGCTCCTCCCGAATCTCCTCTAAGGACAGTCCATGACCACGCAACTCCTCGAGACGAGCCAGCTCGCCACGCTGGACGCCCGGTCGATCTCCGCCTGGTTCGGCGACCACAAGGTCCTCGACCGGGTGTCGCTGACCATGCCCGCCGGCCAGGTGACGGCGCTGATCGGCCCGTCGGGCTGCGGCAAGTCCACCTTCCTGCGCATCCTGAACCGCATGCACGAGCTGGTCCCCAGTGCCTCCCTGGCCGGCGAGGTGCTGCTCGACGACATGGACCTCTACGACGAGTCCCGGCGGATCACCGACGCCCGCCGGCAGATCGGCATGGTGTTCCAGCGGCCCAACCCGTTCCCGTCGATGTCTATCTACGACAACGTCGTGGCCGGCCTGAAGCTGATCGGGCTGCGCGCCTCGCGTACCGAGAAGGACGCCCTGGTCGAGAGCTGCCTGACGAAGGCCGGGCTGTGGAAGGAGGTCCGTGACCGGCTGCGCCAGCCCGGCGGCGGCCTGTCCGGCGGTCAGCAGCAGCGCCTGTGCATCGCCCGTTCGCTGGCCGTCCAGCCCCGGGTGCTGCTGATGGACGAGCCGTGTTCGGCCCTGGACCCGACGTCGACCCGTCGGATCGAGGAGACCATCACGGAGCTGGGCTCCGAGGTCACCATCGTCATCGTCACGCACAACATGCAGCAGGCGGCCCGGGTGTCCGACCAGTGCGCCTTCTTCCTCGCCGAGGCCGGTACACCCGGGGTCATCGTCGAGCACGGCACCACGGCGGAGATGTTCGAGAACCCGGTCGACCCGCGCACCCATGACTACGTACATGGGCGTTTTGGTTAGGCCGCGTCATCGCGAGTTTCCCTGGCGCATGTCCGGCGTAGAGGTTGGCCTGCACGCACAGCCACCACCGCTGACGAACCTGACCGTAGGCACAGATCGTTTCGGATCTGTTCCGTTCAGAGGAGATGATTGATGAAGGGTACTCAGTCCCTGTTCGCGCGGGGGGCGGCCCTCGTGTCCGCCACGGTCCTGGCGAGCGCCGCGGCGCTCGCGCTGGCCGCGCCGGCCCAGGCTGCTCCGCTGGGCACGCTGACGCTGTCGCAGACGAGCGGCGACGTCAACGACGCCGTCATGTTCACAGGGGCTACCACGTCGGCGGCGTGCCCCACCGGGTACGGCACCAACGCCACGCTCAAGGTCGGTAAGGTCGGCGGCCCGTACAACAACCTGCAGAAGGTGCAGTCGGCCGGCGGCTACGACACCGCGCCGTTCACGATCGGCGCCAACCGGTCGTTCACCACCTCCAACGGCGGCACGGCGCCCGCGGCCGGCGACTACACCGTCGTCGTCGTGTGCACCAGCGAGACCCAGGGTGACCACCCGGACCTGTTCATGACCGACATCAAGGTCGTGGGCACCACCTGGTCGGTCAAGACGGCCGCTCCGGCCCAGGACACCGGCACCGCGTTCGGCATCGCGCCGGCCGGCCCGGTCACCTCGGGCACGAACGTGACGTTCACCGCCACGGTCTCCCCGAACACCGCCGCCGGTACCGTCGAGTTCCGTCGGGGCACCTCCGTCGTCGGCACCTCGCCGGTCGTCGGTGGCACCGCGACCCTGTCCACCACGACGCTCCCGGTCGGCACGTTCTCGCTGACCGCCGCGTTCATCCCGGCGGACGCCGCGGCCTACAAGCCGTCGGTCTCGTCGGCGCAGTCGTACACCATCAACCCGGTGGCCGGCAGCATCTCCAAGCCGCAGACGATCACCGCTGACGTCGCGCCGGGCGCCTTCTCCCTGGAGCTGGCCGGCAACGCCGTCACCCTGACCGGCGGCATCGTCGGTGGCTCCGCCACCGGCGCGCTCAACGCCGCGAAGGTCGTCGACCTGCGGGGCACCAACGCCGGCTGGAACCTGGTCGGCCAGGTGGACGACTTCAAGAACGCCGGTACCGGCGTCATCGGTGCCGACAACCTCGGCTGGGCCCCGTCGGCCAGCAAGGTCAGCGGCTCGGGCGCGGTCGTCGCCGGTTCCTCCGCTCCGAACGGTCTCGGCACCGCCAAGACCCTCTGCAAGGCCGTGGCGAACAGCAGCGCCGGCACGTTCACGTGCGGTGCGAACCTGAGCCTCAACATCCCGGACACCACCGCTCCGGGCAGCTACAGCGCGACCCTCACCCTGACCCTGGCCTAGGGACAAGGGGGCGGAGGGGTCCTCGGACCCCTCCGCCTTTTTACCTCGTTCTACTCGGAGTGCTGCCATGAGACGGTTCCTGATCCTCTGTGTACTCGCGCTGCTCGCGGTGCTCGTCCCCGCCCCGGCGCACGCCGCCGACGAGGTGCGATGGGCCGTGCAGCCCTCCTCCGAACAGGGGCCCAACGGCCGCGGCGCCTTCGAGTACAAGGCCGCGCCGGGGCACCAGATCCTCGACTATGTGGGCATCAGTAACCTCAGCTCACGCGAACTGACCTTGTCGGTCTACCCCACCGACGCGTTCACGGCCAATGACGGCGCCTACAGCCTGCTCACCGCCGTGCAGAAGCCCAAGGACCTGGGGACCTGGACGGACCTGGCGCCCAAGCAGTACACGATCGGGGTCGGCAAGCGGCTCGACATCGCGTTTCGGCTGACCATCCCCGCCACGGTCACGCCCGGCGACCACGCGGGCGGCATCGTCGCCTCGCTCAGCGAGGAGCAGACCGGCGCGGACGGCAAGAAGATCAACGTGGACAAGCGGGTCGCGGCCCGGGTCTACGTCCGGGTCGAGGGCCCGGTGCGCCCGTTCGCCGAGGTGTCCTCGGTCAAGGTCGAGTACGACAACCCGTGGAACCCGTTCGCCGGCGGCGACATGACCGTCACCTACTGGATCCGCAACTCCGGCAACGTTCGGGTCGCCGGCGCCGCCAACGTGCGGGCCCGTGCTCCGCTGGGCATCGGCCTCGGCGAGACCGGTGACGTCCCGATCCCCGAGATGCTGCCCGGCTCCGAGATCGCCGTGACTCGCAAGATAGCCGGAGTGGCGCCGCTCGGCCAGCTGACGGCCCTGGTGACGTTCAACCCGGTGAGCGCCGAGGGCCGGATCGCCGGGGCGACCGGGTCCGGGTCGGTGTGGGCGCCGCCGTGGCTGCCGTTGGGGCTCGTGGCACTCGCCGTGTTCGTGGTCGTGGTGCTCCGGGTGGTGCGTCGCCGTCGCCGCGACCTCGTGGCCCGCGCCGCAGCCCTGGCGTAGGGCTGAGCCCGATTCAGGGGCGTGGCCCAAGGTTCGACGTATGCCGGTGCCGAGACTGACCGGGCCCCGCTTGCGGGGGACCGCTGGCCGGAGCTCGTCCCGGGCCGGGCCGGATAGTCGCCCTGGTGAGGAGTTGCGGTGACAAGCATGCTGAGCTTGGGGACGACCCTGGCCGGGGGAGACGTGTCCCGTGCCGGCGCGGTGCTGCGGGCAGAACACGCTGTGGGAGGTTCAGGAGATTCGTCCGGGCTCCGATCTCCGCGAGCTGTCGGTCGTCCTGCGGCATGCGGAGATCCGATCCCGGTCCAGGCCATCGAGTGGTTCGCGGTTGCGGCGGGCCTCACGTGTGGTGAACTCGTCCGCCTCGCATAGTCCTGCCCCGTCACGTACAGATGCGAACCTTCGACGACGTCGCCGCTCAGGCGATCAGGGCTTCGGTGCGGAGCCCCCGGTCGGGCTTCCGCCTCCGGCGGATCTCACCCGGTTCCCGGCCCTGGTTTCGCCGCTCGCTGCCACGGTCCCGCCGGTTCCGCCCACGGTCCCGCCGAATTCGTCACGCACCGTGTTTGTCGTAGCACACTGTAACGATTCGGGGGGCTCCGGCCGAGATGGACTGTCGGTTTCTTCACTGACGGTAGTGGACAGTGTGTGGCAAGATCCCCCGGACAACTGTCATGGGGATCACGCTGGGGGAAACACAATGAACGACGCCATGTTCCGCTGCCGGGCCTACGTGGCCGGCGAGTTCGTCGACGCCGAGCTGTGGGCGGACCGGTTCGTCCTGGGTGGACGTACGCTGCCGGTTGCCGAGATGTCGGAGGCGAGCACCCACGAGCTGGGGCTGCTGACGACCGTGGGGGTCACGGTCGCGGGGGAGCGGATCGAGTTCGACGCGTGGCAGGACGAGGCGGAGCGGCTGTGCGACATCCTCGCGACCCTGACCGCCGTCAACGCCTGACCGCTGTCCGCGCCCGACCGTCGTCCGCGCGACCGGAACAGACTGCCGTGCCGACCCGGGGCGCGACCCGTCGGAAACGGTTCCGTCAGCGCGGGTCCGCGGCGTCGAGGGTGGCCGTCGCCGCCGCGTACTTGAGCCGCAGCCGCTCCTGTGTCGCCCCGTCGAGATGATCGAGCCGCTCCGGGCTGGAGTTGTGCGCGATGTCCGCCCGTTTGATCAGGATCGCGTCCGGGGTGGTGACGAGCCGGTTGAGGTAGTCCTGCTGGGACTCCTCCGGCCGGCGGCTCATCGCGTCGACGAGTACCACCACCTCCGGCGCGACCCCGAGGTCGATCAGTTCCTTGAGGGTGACGTCGACGTCCTCGACCGAGTCGTGCAGCAGGGCCGCCATCTGCTGGACGAGCGTCCCGCCGTTCTCCGCGGTCATCCGCGCCACGGCCCGGCAGTGCTCGATGTACGGCTCTCCGCTCCTGTCGACGTGTCGTCGGTGCAGGGTGGTGGCCATCGCGTCGATGGCCTCCAATGATTTCCACTGCCTCATCGGCGTCTCCCTCGTCCCGGCTGCATGACTTATGCCTACCACTTCCGGCCGCCCCGGACAGCCGGAGTCCCACCCCACCCGACCCCGGGTGTCCGGCGTCACGCCCGCCGCGCCGGCGCCAGGCCCGGCGCTCCGCCGTGCCAGCGCCGGCCGGGACCCGGTGTCCCGAGGACCGCCGCGAGCCGCAGCCGGTGCCGCGAACGCCCGCCGCGCGAGCCCGGTGCGCCTCAGCCCAGCCAGTCCGCCGCCCGTACCCGCCCGACCTCAAGCCCCCCGCCGAGGATCCGTACCCGGCAGATCTCCTCCACCGCCTCGTCGGCGACCCCGAGCCGCCGCAACACGGCCCCGAACACCGGCCGCACCGCCCGATGCGCCCCGTCCTCGATCTTCAGCGCGAACGCCCGCCCGTCCGGCAACGCCCCCACCTGCACGGCCTCGGCCCCCACCTTGGTCAACAGCCCCGGCACGGCCCGCATCAGCCGGGTGTCGAGCCGGGCGTCGCCGGCGACGTACTCCGGGAAGGCCCGCATCGCGTCCGCCACCCGCCGCGCCGGGCTCCCGGGAGCCGACAGGACGGCGGACCGGTACAGCCGGGCCAGCCCGAGGAGGCTGATCGCGTGCACGGGCGCCCCGCACCCGTCGGTGGCGGTCCACGCGACGGACTCCCCGGCGCCGGCGGCGAGGGTGTCGCGGGCCAGGACCTGGAGTGGGTGGTCGGGGGCGAGGTAGGTGTCGAGGTCCCAGCCGTTGACCGCGCAGGCGACGAGCATCGCGGCGTGCTTGCCGGAGCAGTTCATCAGGAGCGGGCTGGCGTCGCCGCCGGCGCGCAGGTGGGCGTGTTCGCGCTCGTACGGCAGGTCGGCCGGGGTGCGCAGCAGGTCGGGGGACAGGCCGGCGGTGGCGAGGATCTCGAGGACCCCGGCGACGTGGAAGTCCTCGCCCGAGTGGGAGGCGGCCGACAGTGCGGTGAGGTGGCCGGGGAGGTCGACCCCGGCGGTGGCGATGGCGGTGGCCTGGGCGAGCTTCGCGCAGGACCGGGGGAGCATGGGGGAGCGCACGTCGCCGTGGGAGGCTGAGACCGTCCCGTCGGCGTCGAGGAGGACCAGCGAGCCCCGGTGCCGCCCCTCGACGAACCCGGACCGCACCACCTCGGCGAGCACGACCGCCTCGGCCGCCGGGGTGCGGTGGCGGGCGGCAGCGGGCAGGGCGGCGGGTGTGGTCTGCATGGCCGCGAGTTTCCGGTCCTGGCCCGACCCGGCACAAGGCCCCCCGGACCCAGCACGGATTCCGAGCTTCCCGCCGAATCGGATTCGGTGAACCCGTATTCTCTGCAGGCATGGACACCCGCCTCGACGCCATCGACTGGGCGATCCTCGAACGGCTCCAGGACGACGCCACGATCCAGAACAAGGATCTCGCGGCCCAGGTCGGGATCGCCCCGAGTACCTGCCTGGACCGGGTCCGCCGGCTCCGCGAGCGCCAGATCATCGTCGGCTACCACGCGGAGGTGTCCCCGGAGGCGGTCGGCCTGGCGGTGCAGGCGATCCTCGCGGTCCAGGTCAGGCCGCACACCCGGGAGGTTTTCGCCAGGTTCGTCGACTTCGCCCTGGACGTCTCCGAGGTCCGCGCGCTGTTCCACGTGAGCGGCGAGGCGGACTTCCTGGTGCACGTCGCCTGCGTCGACACCCGCCACCTGCAGCAGCTGGTCCTGGATGTCGTGCAGACCCGCAAGGAGGTGGTCGCCGTGCACAGTTCCATCGTCTACGAGCAGGTCCGCCGCGACGCCCTCCGCCCGCCGGAGCCGGTCCGCACCCCGTCGTTGATCACCCCGAGAGCCCAGGCGCGCCGCAGAAGACCTTGAAAGATCAGACGGTTACGACAGGAGCCCGACCCGGCGGCGTCGGTCCTCGACAGCGGCTCAGATCCGCCACCCCGGCAGCGCCCGGGTATGGAACAGCCCGGGGAACGTCGGGCACCCGAAGACCGCCACCCGCCGGAGCTGCACCGCGTCGAACGCCTCCACCTGCTTCCGCGTGTAACGCCCCCGCTCGCCGCCGCCCCGCTCGAAGCACACGGGATGAGCACACCTCGGCACGGGCCAGCGCACCGCCTCCGGGGCCCGCGCGCCGACCGCCGCGCCGACGGTGCCCGCTCCGCGCGCTGATCCGGGGCTGGTCGGCGAGGGCGGCGCCACCGGGCCGGAGGGCTCGCGCGAGAGGGTGACGGGTTCTCGGGGTGGTCCGGAGCTGGGTGCGTGGTCGGGGGTCATCGGGTGTGGCCGGTGCGGGGGCGGATGTGCCAGCCGTCGCACGGCGCGCACCGGACCGCCACGAGGTGCCCGTGGCGGCCCCCGGCGAGGCGCAGCACGTCGAGCGCCTCGGTGTCGGTGAGGACCGCGAGGCCGAGGCCGGCGTACCGGCAGCGTTCCGGGGGGCCCGGCAGCGCCCAGGCGCTGTAGTAGACGGTCACGACGGGGAGTCGAGGTAGCGGCGGGCGGCGCGGCGGGTCGGGCAGGGGGCCGGGGTGACCCGGCCGGTGTCGGCGTAGCACCGGCCGCACGAGCCGATCAGGTTCTCCACGTGCGTGTCGAGGACGCGTTCGGCGTGTTCGCGGGACGTCATGACGGGCTCGCGTTCCCCGCCGCCGGGCCGGTTCACGCCCGGCCGCCCGGGTGCCGTCCGGTCATGACTCGCCGCACAGGTGGCGCAGCGCCGTGCGGGCCTCGACGGTGAGGTCGCACGGGTCGGTGAGGGGCGTGCCGTCCGGCCACACGCACACCGGGCAGTGGCCGTCGACGCCCATGTGCCGTCGCAGGACGCTGGCGAGTTCGGTGCCCTGCCGCTGCCAGCCGGCCAACTCGAGCTCGATCGTGGAGTTCCGCATGGGCGGAAACGTAGAACCCTCCCAGATGGATTTCAACGTTGCGGGGCGTAGGATCCGGGGCAGATTTCGGGAGGGCTGTTCTCGCGTTCCGCAAGCCCTCGAGGTGTGCTGTCCGTTACTTTCGCGTCTATTCTGGAACGCGGGCGCGGGGACCAGTGAGGAGCCGGTCGAAGGCATGAACACGTCCGACGGAGCAGGAAGTTCGGTCCCGCGCAGGCAGCTCGGCAGGCGACTGCGGGCGCTGCGGGAGAAGTCCGGGATGCGCGCCGACCAGGTCGCCGACACGATCGACGTGTCCCGGCAGACCCTGTGGCGGATGGAGAACGGCGACCCGAGCGTGAAGTACGGCCGGGCCCACATCGAGGCCCTGTGCCGCGCCTACCAGGTCGACGCGCAGACGACGGCCAACTTCGTGGCACTCGCTGCCGAAACGAAGGCCAAGGGCTGGTGGCACGCCTACGGCGATGTGATCCCCGAGGGCTTCGAACTTTACGTCGACCTGGAAGCAGCAGCCTCCAGCCTGCGCTGGTATGAGTCAGAGCTGGTCCCGGGCCTACTCCAGACGCCTGCGTATGCCGCAGCGATCGTCGGCGCGCCTGGTGGTCGAGATGAACAGGAGATCGCGCGTCGGGTTGAGTTGCGGATGGCCAGGCAGAAGGTCCTGACGAGAACGGCACCTCAGGCACCCCGGCTGGAGATCATCCTGAACGAAGCCATCCTCAGGCGTCCTGTCGGTGGCGCAGTGTTGATGGCGGCCCAGCTCAAGCACATCAATGACATCGGGCACCTGCCCAACGTGGTGATCCGCGTGGTGCCCTTCGCGTTCGGATTTCACACCGGCATCACCATGGGCCCATTCGTGATCATGGACTTTCCGCGCGTGCGCAACGGGGACGGCGAGCCGGCGACGGTGTATGTCGACGGCTTCACCGGGGATCTCTACCTCGATCGTCCCAGCGAGGTCGGCAGATTCGCGGAGGGTTTCAACGAGCTCGCCAATCGATCACTCAACGAGGCAGACTCGCGGGTGTTCTTGGCGAGAGCAGCAGAGGAGTTACAGCAGCGATGAAGAGCAGCCTGGCTGACGCCGTGTGGCGCAAGTCGACCAGAAGCAACTCCAACTCGAACTGTGTCGAGGTTGCGCAGCTGTCGGGAGTCACCGGGGTGCGGGACAGTAAGGATGTCGGTGGGCCGGCCCTCGCGGTCGAGCCCGCCGACTGGGTGGTGTTCACGACCACGGTGAAGACGGGTGCCTTCCACAGGTGACCTCGCGCGGCGTAACCGTCTCACGGGTTTGATCGGGGCTTCTAGACTGCGGGGCATGGTCGACTACGCGCGCCGCACCGCCCGGGTCCTGCTCCTCGACGCCGCCGACCGGCTGCTGCTCGTGCGGTCGGAGTTCACGCCCGACGATCCGCGCGGGCACGGCTGGTTCACGCCCGGCGGCGGCATCGACGAGGGCGAGGACGTGCTGGCCGCCGCCGTGCGGGAGCTGCACGAGGAGGTCGGCCTGCGCGCGGCCCCCGGGGAGCTGCGGCACGTGGCCTCCGCGTCCGGGCGGGCCGACCTGGGCTGGGCCAACGGCCTGTTCCGTGACGACTTCTTCCTGCACCGGGTGGACAGTCACGAGGTCGACACGAGCGGCCTGACCGCGTTCGAGCGGACCCACCACTCCGGGTTCCGCTGGTGGACGGTCGCCGAGCTCGCCGCCACCGACGAGGCCGTCTTCCCCGGCGGCCTGGCCGACCTGCTCCCCGACCTGATCGCCGGCCGCCTCCCCGACCCGCCGGTAGACCTCACCTGGCACCACTGAGCCGTCAGGTCGTGAATACGGCCGCGACCAGCGCGATCAGCGGCGGGACGCCCTGGCCGAGCGCGCCGCGCCACAGCGTGCGGTCGGCGATGAACAGGATGAGGCCGGAGACGGCCATGACGACGCACGCGTAGATGACGAGCGCGTGGCCGGCCGCCGCGTGACCGGAGTGGTAGAGGATCACCCCGGCGATCGGGCCCGCCCCGAGGCCGTAGTTGTAGAAGCCCTGGCAGAACGTCCACAGCCGCAGCTCCGGCGGGTTGTTCGTCGTGCCGGTGAACATCTTGCGGACCGCGGGGAGGTGGAAGAGGAACGACTCCATGGTGCCGGCCCACAGGTGCACGAGTGCGGCGACCAGCGCGAAGATCTGCGTGACGGCGTTCATGGGGTCATTGTCCGCCGGCCGGGTCCCGGCGTCCCCGGAAGAGGATTTGTGGGGCCCGTCAGGGGGAGAGGGCCCGGACCGCCTCGATCGTGTCCGCGTCCGCCGGGCGCTTGTCCTCCCGGTACCGCAACACCCGGGCGAACCGCAGAGCGACACCCCCCGGATAACGGGTACTGCGCTGCACCCCGTCGAACGCGATCTCCACCACCAGCTCGGGGCGCACGTGCACCACCCACTCCGTCTCGTCCGTGGCCAGGGCGCGCAGCCGCTCGGTCTGCCAGCGCAGCACCTCGTCCGTCATGCCCTTGAACGTCTTGCCCAGCATCACGAACCCGCCCTCGGGGTCCCGCGCGCCCAGGTGCAGGTTCGACAGCCAGCCCTGCCGGCGGCCGTGGCCCCACTCGGCGGCCAGGACCACCAGGTCGAGGGTGTGCCGGGGCTTGACCTTCAGCCAGGCTCCGCCGCGCCGGCCGGCGTCGTACCCGGACGTGAGGTCCTTGACGACGACGCCCTCCTGGCCGGCGTCGAGGGCCGCGCGGAACGCCTGACCGGCCTCCTCGGGGGTGTCCACGATCGTCCGGCCGACCCGGTGCCCGTCGGGGACCAGCGCGTCGAGCACCCCGAACCGCCACGCCGCCGGCTCGTCGACCAGGTCGTCGCCGTCGTGGTGCAGGACGTCGAAGAAGTACGGCAGCAGCACGCCGCCCTTGCGCACCGTGTCCTGGAACGGCAGCGGCCGGCCCGAGTCCGCCAGGCCCAGGCCCTCGCCGTCGAGGATCACCGACCGCACGTGCAGCGACCGCACCACCGCCACCACCTCGGGCACCCGCGCCGTCAGGTCGTCGAGGCTGCGGCTGAACACCGCCACGTCGTCGCCGTCGCGGTGCGCCTGGATCCGGATCCCGTCCAGCTTCGGCTCCACGGCCGCCGGGCTGATTCGGCCCAGCGCGTCGGCCACGTCCGACGCGGGACTCGCCAGCATCGGGGCGAGCGGCCGGCCCACGGCCAGCCGGATCGTGCCCAGATCGCCGTGCAGGGCCTCGGCGGCCACCTGGCGCAGGTCCCCGGCGAGCAGCAGCGCCCGGCGGACGTCCGCGACCGGGCGGCCGGCGGCCAGGGCGACGGCGTCGGTGAGGACCCCGGTCAGCGCGCCCTGCCGGACCTCACCCGTCAGCAGGCCGCGCAGGAACGCCTGCTCGTCGGCCGTCGCGCGGCCGAACAGCGCGGCCACGGCGTCGCGCTTCGCCTGCTGGGAGCCCGGGCCCGACAGGTCGCCGACCGCCTGCAGGGCCGCGTCGACCCCGGCGACCGTCAGGGTGGGGACCTCGGCGGGCGGCGGGAGATCCCGCAGGCTCGCCCAGCCGACGCCGATCTGGCGCTGGCGCAGCTCCCCGGCCAGGTACGCCGTCCCCGGCACCGTCTCCTCGGGGGACAGGCCGCGCAGGGCCCCGGCGAGGAGGGCGATCTTCCGTTTGCGGGCCGCGGTGACGGCCACGGCCGCGGACGTCGCCGCGAGCTGCGCGAACTCCATCCGCCCAGCCTACGGGCGGCAGGATCACGCGGAGCCACCGAATGGCTCGAGGGTATATGATCAATTTTGCCTAAGTAGGGACCGTATTGCCCGTCGCCGGACTCCGGCGAGGCCGATCTGGGCGTGTCGGGGCGCGAGACGGTCGTCGTGGTGACGACCCGTCCGGCGACCGGCGCGGACGGTCGGCGTGGTGGCGTGCGCGTCCCGGCGGTGGAGGACTGGCAGGCCCTCCCGAAGGAGGCGTGTGATGGCGTGGGATCTCACGGGAAGTTATGTCGAGACGTGCTCGTGTGAGCTGATGTGTCCGTGCAATCTGTCGTTCGACCACGGAGCCACCTACGACTACTGCCGGGTGACTCTGGTCTTCGACATCCAGCGGGGTCAGGTCGACGGCACCGACATCGCGGGTCGCAGGGTCGCGATCATCGCGGACGCTCCCAAGGTCATGACGGAGGGGAACTGGCGGCTCGGCGTGTACGTCGACGACGGGGCCAGCGACCAGCAGCTGGACCTGCTCGTCAAGGTGTTCAGCGGACAGTTGGGCGGACCGATGGCGGCCCTTGCCCCGCTCGTCGGCGAGATCCTCGGCGTCGAGCGGGCCCCGATCGAGGTGATCGACGAAGGGCTGCGGCACAGCGTCCGCATCGGTGACACGATCGACTTCGACATCGAGGACATCGTCCCGTTCGGCGTGGAGACCGGCGAGCCGGTGCGCTTCCAGGGCATGTTCCACCCGGTGGGATCGGACCTCACGATGGCCGAGGCGAAACGGACGCGGATCGACGCGTTCGGGATCTCCTACGAAGGGAAGACGGGCCTGTCGAAGTCCTCGTTCTCCTGGGCCGCCTGACCGATGGCGACCTCTGGCGGAAACGGGCCGGCGACGGGACTCGCGCCGGTGTACACCGCGGCCCGCGCGCGACTGGGTCTCGTCGCGGCACTGTGGGTCGTCGCCGCCGTCGGCTGGGTGTGGACGGCCCGCCAGATGCGGGGCATGGACGCGGGACCGTGGACCAGCCTCGGGAGCCTGGGCTGGTTCCTCGGCGTGTGGACCGTCATGATGGCCGCGATGATGTTCCCGTCGGTCGCGCCGACCGTCGCGCTGTACGCCCGGATGACGAAGCGACGCTCGCCGCTGCGCCCGTGGCTGTTCTCCGCCGGCTACCTGCTCACCTGGACCGTCGCCGGCCTGATCGCCTACACCGTCGGCGTCACCGCCACGAGGATCCTGGGGGACGCCCTCGCCTGGCACAACGCGGGTCGCGCCCTCGCCGGCACGACCCTGATCGTCGCCGCGATCTACGAGGTGACGCCGCTCAAGGACGTCTGCCTCGGCAAGTGCCGCAGCCCGCTCGGCGTGCTGCTGGGCTCCTGGCGCGAGGGCAACGCCGGCGCGGTCCGGATGGGCGCGCGGAACGGGGCCTGGTGCGTCGGGTGCTGCTGGGCGTTGATGGCGTCGCTGTTCGCCCTCGGCGTCATGAGCGTCCCGTGGATGGCGCTCGTCGCCGGCATCATCGCCGTCGAGAAGACGGTTCCCTGGCACCGCAAGGTCGTCACCTACGCGACATCGGCGGTGCTGCTCGTGCTCGGGATCCTCGTGCTCGTGGCACCCGACATGCTCCCGGCGCTGGTGATCCCCTCCGGTGACCGGATGCCGATGAGCTGACCGGCGCTCTCAGGGTCTGTGCAGGGCGAGGAGTTCGATCCGGGACCGGACGCCGAGTTTGCGGTAGATGTTCGCCAGGTGGGTCTCCACCGTGCGCTCGCCGATGAACAGGCGTTCGGCGATGTCCTTCGCCGACGCGCCCCCCACGGCCAGCTCCATCACCTCCTGCTCGCGCCGGGTCAGCCCCGGCGTGCGGGCCTCCGGCACCTCCCACGGCGTCCCGGCGACCATCGTGCCCGCCAGTTCCAACCAGCCGGCGGTCCGCCGCGGATCCACGCCCGCCCGGGCCAGCACCAGCGCCACAGGGCCGGCCGAGCTGACCGCCGGGCCGATCACGATCCAACGGTGCGCGTGCGGGCTCAGGGCGCTGGTCAGCCGCTCGGCCGCCGCCGCGTGCCCGACGAGGGCCGCGACCTCCAGGAGCAGCACCGACGTCCACAGGCTGCCGCGCTCGTCGCCGAGCGCCGCCTCCAGCAGGGCCTCAGCGATCGCCGACTCGCCCCGGTGCGCGGCGACCAGCGCCGCGGCGGCGGCCAGCCACGGTGGACGGGGCGCCGGGTGGTCCAGGTCGGCCAGTGCCGGGGCCAGGTCCGGCAGCCGGCCCTGCAACGCGCGCAACGTGGTCAGCTGCGCCAGATGGCCCAGGGCCGCGGCGTGCGCGTCGGCGCCCCTGCCGATCTCGCGCGCGGCGTCCACCAGCGGTTCGGCGCGTTCCAGGTCGCCGGACAGGATCGCCACGTGCGCCTCGGCCTGGGCGGACCACCACCGGCCCAGCGGGGTCTTGAGGCGCAGCCGGGTCACCTCGTCCAGTTCCCGGCGGGCCGGGGCCACCGCGCCCAGCTCGAGCTGGTGGTGCGCGACGGCCAGCCGGGCCCGGCACTCCGTCAACGGGTCGGTGGCGGCGCGCAGGGCCGCCGCGGCGTACCCGGGGCGGGGGTCCACCGCGTACAGCGCCAGCAGCGCCTCCGGGCCGTCGCCCGCCGTCTCCGCGAGGGGGGCCGCTTCGGGGGTACCGACGAGCTCGACCGCGAGCCGGGCCCGCAGCGGGGCGGGGTCCGCCACCTCGCCGGCCAGGGCCTCGCGCAGCAGGGCGACCAGGGCCTGGTCCGGTGGGGGAGCGGTGTCGCCCAGGCCGGCGCGCGGCCCGTGGCTGAGCGCGATCTGGGTCAGCAGCTCGGCGTCCCCGGCCCGGCGGGCGTGCCGGGCGGCGGCGGCGAGCACCCCCCTGCCGTCCGCGAGGTCGCCGACGGCCAGCCGGGCCCTGCCGAGCGCCACGACGAGCCGGCCGAGCGCCGCCGGTGGCCAGTCCGCCCGGACCGCGAGCCGGACGGCCGCCGCGAAGTGTCCGGCGGCCTCGTGCGGGCCGACGTCCTCGGTGGTACCGGCGGCCACCGAGTAGGAGATCGCCCGGTCGAGCCGGTCGTCGCCACCGAGGACGGCCGCCGCGACCAGGTGGTGGGCCAGCTCGGCCGCCGTGGGGCCGCGCTCGCCGACGTCGGCGCTGAACGCCGTCAGCGCGTCGGCGGTCGCCTCATGGACGAGGGCGCGGTCGCGGGCCGGAAGTGACTCGTAGAGGACCTCGCGGGTGACGGCGCGGTCGAAGGCGTAGACCTGGCCGGGGAGTGCGGTGAGCAGGCCGGCGGAGACGCCCTCGTCGAGGGCGGTGAGCGGGTCGATCCCGTCGTGGGCCTCCGGGGTGGCCGGGCCGCCCGCGGCTAGGAGTTCGGCGGCCGACGGGGTCGCGGCCGCGCCGACCTTCTCGAGGATCGCCAGGTCGAACTCGCGGCCGATCACGCTCGCCGTCGCCAGCATCCGCCGGGTCCCCGGCGCTAGCGCGTCGATCCGGGCCACGGCCTCCGCCCGGGCCTCCGCCGGCCACCGGATCGGCAGCCGGTCCCCCCGGCCGTCGAGGTCCGCGGGCGTCAGGTGCGGCACGATCTCGGCGAGCAGGTGCGGGTTGCCCTCCGTGCGGCGGCGCAGTTCGGCCACGACCGGCGCCGGCACGGGGCGGTGCAGCAGTTTCTCCAGGTACGAGCCCACGCCCGCCGCGTCCAGCCCGCGCAGCCGGATCCGCGCCACGGCCGGGCCGGTGGCCTGCACGGGGCTGCTCTCGCCCCGGTACGCGCCGAGCACGCCCAGGGGACGGGCCGGGGACAGCGCCGCCAGGTGGGCGAACAGGCTGGCCGTCGCCGGGTCGGCGTGCTGGAGATCGTCCACCACCACGAGGAGCGGCTCGTCGGCGGCGGCGAGCAACTCGTCGGCGTACCGGACGAGGAGGTCGAAACCGGAGCCCTCCGGGACCGGCCGGCCGAGGGCGGACAACACGTACCGCCAAGGCCACAGCGGAGGGGCGTCCGGGCTCGGTACGCAGACGCCGCGTACGTACCGGATGCCGTCGTCCAGCTCCGCGAGCAGGCGGGACTTGCCGACGCCCGGGTCGCCACCAACCAGTACACATCGGAATTGTCCGTCTTTAATGGCCTGGACCTGGGTGCGCAGCAGGGTCAGCTCCCGCTCCCGACCCACGAGATCCACGACGCCTCCCCAGGCTACGGATGTCCGGTCCCCGGGAAAGATCCGTACTCAACCGGATGTTCGCACGCCCCCCGTGCTCCCTAGGCTCGCTCAGCATAGAAGGAGGAGGCCGCAGATGTCGCTCTACCGAGACCTGATCGCGCGGATGGCGATCGACGACGAATTCGCCGTCCACGCCCGGACGAACCCTGACGAGGTCGCTCGAATCTACCGACTCGGCGCGGACGAGACCGAAAAGCTCCGCAAGCTCGTCGACGCCCGCACCGACGCCGGGCCGACGGCGCTGGGCGCGCGGCTGTCCAAGACCGGCTTCGGCGGCGCGTCGGTGTCCCTCATCCCGCACGGCCTCGACTGGAGCGCCGAGCTGGGCTCCGTGCACCAGCCCCTGATCAGCATGCCGCCGCACCTCGCGGTGGATCCGCACGTCGTCGTGGACCCGCATGTCGTGGGCCCCGCCGTGGGGCCGATCGGCCTGGATCCGCATGTCGTCGTCGATCCGCACCCGCCGCTGGCCGGCGGGCCGACCGTGGGGCCGCTCGACCCGCACCTGCCCGTGGGCCCGGCGGGCCCGGCCGGGCCGGCGCTCGGGACCGACCCGACAGTCCCGCCGGTGGATCCGCCGGATCTGCCGGTCGCGTCCCCCTCCGCCGCCCCGGTCGACGCCTCCGCCCCGCCACTCGACGCACCCGCCCAGACCGGCGTCCTCACCCCCGCCGGCGGCGTCCCCACCACCTACGAGGTGCTGCCTCCCGCACCGACCCCCGGCGTCTCCGGCGCCGCCCACAGCCTGCTGCCCACCGCCGCCGACGACGACAGCCCGGTCACCGGCGTCCTGTACGGCGCGGCCGGCGTCGCGGCCGGCGGGGTCATCGGCGGCGGGGCGGCCAGCCTGATCCGCCGGCCGACCGGTCCCCGGAAGAGCTGAATTGCGTGCGGGCGGGTTTCCAGGCAGAATCCCGCCGACGCCCTCGCCATCGACCGCCGTGGACGGAGTATCAGCCATGACCGACACCTGGATGGTGCAGGGTTACACAGAGGTGCGCGAACTGGGCCGCGGCGGCGCGGGCCGGGTCGTTCTCGCCACCCACGACGTGACCGGGGTGCGGGTCGCGATCAAGTACCTCGCGGCCGAGCTGTGCGGGCAGAAGGACTTCCTGCTCGCCTTCCGGGGCGAGGCCCGACTCCTCGCCGAGCTGACGGCCCCCAATGTGGTGCGCCTGTTCGAGTACGTCGAGACCGACCACTCCGCGGCGATCGTCATGGAACTCGTCGACGGTGTCGCGTTGCGCGCCCTGCTCAAGGAACACGGCGCGACCGGCCCCGAGGCGGCGCTGTACGTCCTGAAGGGATCCCTGCTGGGCCTGGCCGCCGCGCACGCCGCCGGGGTCGTGCACCGCGACTACAAGCCCGAGAACGTCCTCATCGACGCGGCCGGCAACAGCAAACTCGCCGACTTCGGCATCTCCGCGCGCACCGGTGCCACCGGCGTCGCGGCCGGTACCCCGTCCTACATGGCCCCCGAGCAGTGGAAGGGCAAGCCGGCCAGCCCGCGCACCGACATCTACGCGGCCACGGCCACGTTCTTCGAGTGCGTGGTGGGCCGCAAGCCGTACGCCGCCGACGTGCAGGCCGCCATGCAGCTCCAGCACGAGCAGGCCCCGATCCCGGTCGACGACGCCCCCGAACCGGTCCGCGCGCTCATCCGCAAGGGCATGGCCAAGGATCCCCTGCAACGCCCCGCCGACGCTGCGGAGTTCGTCGCCGAACTCGACGCGGTCGCCACGGCCGGCTACGGCCCCGGCTGGGAGGAGAAGGGCCGCAACAAGCTCGCCGAACGCGCCGCCCTGCTCGCCCTGCTGTTCCCCCTCGCCGGGCCGGAGGCCAACAGCAGCGCGGTCGGGACCACGGTGCTGGGCAAGACCGTCGTCGGCGGGCCGAAGCGGGCCTGGTTCGCCGCCGGGGCGATCGTGCTGCTGATCGTCGTCGGGGGCGGGGCCGCCGGGTACGCGCTGTCGGCGGGCGAGACGACCACGCCGCCGCTCGGCTCGGGCGAGACCGTGGTGACCGGGCCACCGAGCCCCGGCGACCCGACCGGCACGCCCGGGGCGACCCCGTCGGCGACCCCGACCCCGTCCGGGTCGCCCTCGCCGGACGCGACCCCCGACCCGACCACCGGGCCGAACCCGCCCACCGGCAACCCGAACAAGCCCCCGACCGCCGGCCCGCCCACCAAGCCGCCCACGACGCCGCCCGCTCCGCCGACCACGGTGACGTTCAACCCGCTGACCGTGGTGTGGAACTGCTCGACCCCCAACGTCGTCATCCGGGGCACCATGGCGGCCTCCGACGCCAAGGCGGTGACCATCACCTACACGGTGCAGGTCCGCACCGGCCGGACGTGGTCCACGACCGGGAGCGCGACATTGAACCGCAGCGGCAGCACAAAATACGACATCGGCGTACCCAACGGCATTGGCTTCAAGTGGCCGGCGGCGCAGACGAACGTGCGGCTCCTGGTCTCGTCCAGCACGGGAGAGACCGCCGGGCCCTACACGAACGACTGCACGATCATCATCGGCTGACCCGCGACCGAAGGCGCCCAGCCTGAGAGCACCACCTGACCAGGTCCGACACCAGACCGCTGCCGCTGGCGGACCATGGACGAACGCGTGCCGGCCGGCCACGGGAGATCCCACAACCGGCCGGCACACTGCGTGCGACCGCCAGCTGTCAGGCGGTGAAGGCGCGGCGACGGCGGCGCAGCGCGAACAACACGGCGGTACCGGCCAGGACGAGCGCCGCACCGGCCGCGACGAAGGCCGTCGTGTTCGTCCCCGTGACGGGCAGAGCACCGGTGGCCGTCGGCGACGCGGAGCCGCTCGGCTTCGGGGCGGGCTGGGCGCAGGCCGGGGTGACGGGCGTCGTCCTCGCCGGGGCCCCGTCGACCGTGACGATGATCCGGGCGCAGTTGTTGGCCGGGTTCGGGTCGCCGCCCATGCCCTCGACCCGGAACTCGCCCTCTCCGACCTCCTGGGAGACGATCCGCAGCGGGAGCTGGAAGGAGTCCGGCTCGCCGGCCGTCGCGGGGATCTCGGTGATCGAGTTGCAGCGGCGCTCGACACCGGGCTTCATGTCCAGGCAGAAGGCGGGAAGCGCCCAGGCCCATTCGGTGCCGGGCGGTGCCACCCGCCGGTCGATCAGCTCCGCGACCGGGTAGCCGAGGGCGCCACCCCCGCTCGGCGACGGGTAGAAAGCGCTCACGGGCACGTTCACCACATCGCCGACCTTGCCGTGCACGGGCAGTGCCCGGGCGGTCCAGTCCACAGCGCTGGCCGTCACGGTGCGCTGAACCTGACCGGAGGTCGCCGCATTGTCGGTCGGGGCGGCGTCGGTCTGCTCGGCGGCGACCGTCACCTTCGCCTTGACCGGCATCGGAACCGGGTTCGGCCCGCCGGGGACATGGCTGCGCTCGTCGGCGGGGAGGTTCAGCCCCTGGGAGGTGGAGCCGGCGGCGTCGAGGTCGTCCAGCGGGCAGGTCACCTTGGCCGGGCCGACCAGGACGCAGGCGCTCGGCGCACGCCAGGCCCGCTGGGTCGTGAACGTCAGCGGGGGAGTCGCGCCGCCGTCGATCAACTCGATGGTTGCCGTGACCTTCGTGGCCTTCGCCGTGCCGGCGTTGGTCACCGTGAGCTTGTCGATGGAGACGGAGCTACCCGCTCCGAACGAGACGGCGCCGACCTGCACCTTGAGGTCGACGGTCGGGGCAGCGGCCTGCGCTGGCGAGCCGAAGGCGCTGAGGGCGGCGACGACGGTGGCCACGGCTACGCCGGCGGCCCGGGTACGCGCCGACCGGGAGAGCGTGCGATTCACAGGAGGGTTCATTTCAGCCGGGGGTGTGGGGCACAGGATCCTAACCTTCCTTCGGAGCCGGCCGCTGCCCCGTTCGCGGAGGTCGAGGCCGAGCACGTCCAGATCGTCGCGGCCACGGTGGACCCCGGACCCCGGACGCCGCCAGCGCCCAGGTCCGCTTCGGCCGCACCCCACTGATCGGACCGGGCCTGGTCGGCACAGGCGTGTCCCGCCGCGATTCCGGGTGGGGAAATGTACCGTAAGTCTGTTTAGATCACTCCGAAGGATTGGTCGGGCGGATGCCGGTAGCGCGGGGACACGGGCCACGGAACGCCGCCGCGACCGCGTTCCTCGTCGGACTCGCCCTGGCCGGCACCGCCCCCGCCCGGGCCGCCGCGGCCGACGGCACCGTCACGGTCACCGTCGTCCGCGACGTCAACTCCGACGGTAGCCACACCCCCGGGCTGGAGCTCGGCGAGCCGGGCATCCTGGTCCGGCTCACCGACGACGCCGGCGGCACCCAGGACACCACCACCGACGCCGGCGGGGTGGCCACCGTCGACCCGGCGGCCGGCCCGCTGACCGGCGGCCGGTACCGGGTCGAGGTCGTCATCCCGGCGGCGAGGTCCTTCCTGCGCCCCGCTCCGGCCGGCGGCCCCGCCCCGAGCCTGTCGCCACCGGTCGCGTTCGTGGACGTGCGCGGCGGGCGGAACGCCACCGTCCTCGCCGGCGTGCACGATCCGGCCGACTACTGCCACGCCACCCCGCTCCTTGTCACCCCGTGCCCCCGGCAGGGCGCGGCCGGCACCCCGGACAGCCGGGCCGTCGTCTCCTGGCCCTACGACCGGGCGGGGACCCCGACGGTCGAGGCGGTCACCGGCCAGGTCGGCGCGACGTACGGGCTGGCGTACCAGCGGGACCGCGATCGGCTGTTCGTCGGCGCGCTCACCCGACGGATGGCCGGCTACGGCCCGGCCGGCCCCGGTGGCGTGTACGTCGTCGACCGGGCGGCGCACACGGTGTCGACGTTCGCGACCGTGCCGGACGCCGGTACCGCCGCGCACGCCGCCGACCTGGACCGCGACAGTCTCGCGGTCAACAACGCCGTCGGCAGGGAGGGGCTCGGCGACCTGGAGCTGTCCGCCGACGGCCGGACCCTGTACGTCGTCGGCCTGCGGGCCCGCGCCCTGTACCTCTACGACGCCGCCGGCCCCACGGCCGCCGCCCCCGAGCGGATCGTCCCGGTCCCCGACCCGGGCTGCCCGACCGGCCCCGACGACTGGAGGCCCTACGGCCTCGGTTACCACGACGGCGCGGTGTACGTGGGCGGCACCTGCACCGCCGAGCGCAGCCAGAAACGGGAGGACCTGCGCGCGTACGTGCTCCGGTTCGACGGCACGGCCTTCACCACAGTGGTCGCCCATCCGCTGGACCACCGGCGCGGCACCCGGCCGGGGGACACCTACTGGCGGCCGTGGCAGCCGACGTACGAGCCGTACAACAGCGCCGACGGGACCTTCGACGATCCGGACGTACCCGGAAGGGGATGGTTCCGGCAGGCGAACCGCCCGCAGCCGATCCTGTCGGACCTGGTCTTCGACCGGGACGGCTCGATGGTGCTCGGCTTCCGCGACCGGCTCGGCGACCAGGCCGGCCGCGACGCCCCGGGCCCGGTCGGCGCGGTCGACCAGCAGCGACGTTCCCTGGATCCGGCGATGGGCGACGTGACCCGGGTCTGCCTGACCGCCGACGGCTACGTCTGGGACGGCGAGGCGCTGACCTGCCCCGGACACCCCCCGACCGGCCCGCAGCAGCCGGGCGTCCACGAGTACTACCCGGACGCCGGCCGGGCGTCCGGCGGCCTGGCCTTCGCGCCCCGGTTCCGGGACACCGCCTCGACGACCACCACCGGCACCCGCACGTTCGACAACGCCACCGGCCGGGCGAACGGCGACTTCGCGGTCGACAACGGTTTCGGTCGGGCCAACGGCTTCGGCGACCTGGAACTGCTCTGCGCGCCGCCCCCGCTGTGGACCGGCGGCCGGGTGTGGTTCGACCGGGACGGCGACGGGTCGCAGGACCCGTCGGAGGAGCCGCTGCCCGGCGCGACGGTCACCCTGACCGACCCGGCGGGCGCGCGGACCGCCACCACCGACCAGCGCGGCGAGTACCGGTTCCCGGTCCGGCCCGACACCGACTACCAGCTGCGGTTCGACGCGACCACCGCCGACACCTCGGGGATCCCCGACCGGCCGGACGCCGCGGCACTCGTCCCCGCCCCGGCGGCCCGGGGCACCGAACGCGCCGTGGACTCCGACGGCCCGGTCGTGAACCTGACCAGCGGCGCGCCCGGGGTCAACGACCACACCCACGGCGCGGGCTACCAGCTCCCGCCGCCGGCGACGCCCCCGCCCACGGCCGCGCCGCCCCGCCGGCCGGCGGCGCGCGGCGACACGGGCAGCCCGTGGATCCTGGGCGGGTCGGCCGCCGGCCTGGCCTTCCTCGGGGTCGGAGCGACCCTGTTCGTGACGAACCGCCGCCGGATGCGCCTCGGCTGACAGCGTCAGTTCGCCCCGAACGGGTCCAACCCGCGCGGCGCGGCGTCGCCGTAGTGCACCGTGTCGTACGTGCCGTCGGCGTCCGTGTCGGTGACCGTCACGTCCGCGCGCCCGTCGAAGTCGGTGTCGGCGGTCGCGAAGTCCGCGCGGCCGTCGAGGTCCCTGTCGAGGACGACCTGGTCGACGGCCCCGTCGTGGTTGGAGTCCACGTACATCGCGTCGACCCGGCCGTCGTGGTCGCGGTCCAGCACCGCGGTGTCGATCCGGCCGTCGTGGTCGGTGTCCGAGAAGACGGCGTCGACCCTGCCGTCGCCGTCGGAGTCCACGGAGACCGTGTCGAGCGCGTGGCCCGGGCCGTGCTCGTGGGTGTAGACCGCCTCGTAGTGCCCGTCCCCGTCGGTGTCGACGGCGACCGAGTCCGCGTAGCCGTCCCCGTCGAGGTCCGTGGTCACCTCGTGGCCGCCGTTCGCGTAGTCGACGACGACCTCGTGGGCCGGGGTGTCCTCGCTCCAGTCGTCCATCGCTGTCTCTGACATGTCTGCTCCCTCTCGCGTGTGCGCCCACCATAGGAGATCCCGGCCAGCTGACTGCTCCCCGCTTCGTGCCAACGGCCCCGGTCACTCTCCGTGTGTTGTTACCGGTTCATGACACGGCGGGGACGGGGCGGGCATATTGCGCCGGCAGTGTGGCCTCACCAGCCGATTTCGGGACCGGGAAGGCACATCGCGGTGACAGTGGCGACAGATCTGACAACTCTGAGTGGTGAGGATGTCTGCGCGGCCGGGGCGTGGCTCGCCGGCCGGGTGGTGCGGACCCCGGTGGTCCGGTCGGCGGCGCTCGACGCCCTGGCCGGGGCCCGGCTGTGGCTCAAGGCGGAGAACCTGCAGCGCGGCGGGTCCTACAAGTACCGGGGCGCGACGCTCGCCGTGGGCCGGATCGCCGACGAGGGCCGGCACACCGGCGTCATCGCGCAGAGCACCGGCAACCACGCCGTGGCCGTCGCGCTTGCCGCCCGCGAACGCGGCCTGCGCGCCGTCGCCGTCCTGCCCGTGGACGCGGCCCCCGCGAAGATCGCCCTCGCCCACGCCGCCGGGGCCGACGTGATGCTTGCCGGGCACACCCTCGACGACCGGCTCGCCGCCGTCGAGCGGCTGCGGGTGTCCACCGGGCACGCCGTCCTCGACGCGTACGACCACCCGGACGTGATCCGCGGCCAGGGCACCGCCACCCTGGAACTCCTCGACGAGGTCCGCGACCGGGGCGCGCGCCTCGACGCCGTGGTGCTGCCGGTCGGCGGCGGCGGTGGCCTCGCCGGGGCCTGCCTGGCCGCCGAGGGCCACGACCTCTCCGTGTACGGCGTCGAGCCGGTCGGCAACGACTCCCTCGCCCGCAGCCTGGTCACCGGCAACCGGGTGACGGTGGTCCCCGGGCCCACCCTCGCCGACGGCCTGCGGCCCGCGCAGGTGGGCCGGCTGCCGTTCCGGATCGTCCAGCACGCCGTGGCCGGGGTGGTCCGGGTGGACGACGCTGCCATCGCCCACGCCGTGCGCCTCGTGCTGTTCGAGGCGAAACTCCTCGTCGAACCGTCGGCGGCGGCGGCTCTCGCGGGGGCGCTGCTGCTCGCTGCGGCCGGCGGGCTCGGCGACATCGGCGTCGTCCTCACCGGCGGCAACATCGACCCCGGCACGCTGGGCGGCATCCTCGCAGGCCCGGCCGACGTGACCGGCACCGGCGGCCGCGACACGACCGGCGGCCCCGCCGGCACCGGCCACCACACCGGCCACGACCGCTCCGGCCGCCCGGCCGGCGCCCACGACCAGGAGGAGGCGGCATGACCGGCGACGCGCGGATCCGGGTCGGGGTCCTCTTCGGCGGACCCTCGGCCGAACACGACGTGTCCTGCTCCTCGGCCCTCGCGGTGGTGCGCGCGCTGCCCCGGGACCGGTACGCGCCGGTCGTCGTGGGGGTGACGCGGGAGGGGGACTTCCGGCTCGTACCCGACAATGTCCTGGAGGGGAAGATGTCGCCGCCCGACGGGGTGCGGGCGATCGACGACCACCTCGAGGTCGTCGGCCCGCTGGTCGAGCTGCGACCCGGTCGGCCGGGGGTGGCCGTGCTCGCCGACGGGGACGTCGTCGCGCACCTCGACGTCGTGTTCCCGCTGCTGCACGGCCCGTTCGGCGAGGACGGCGTCCTGCAGGGCCTGCTGGAGTTCCTCGGCGTGCCCTACGTCGGCGGCGGCATCGCCGCCTCGGCCGTCGGGATGGACAAGGTCGCGATGAAGCGCGCCTTCGTCGCCGAGAACGTGCCCGTCACCCCGCACATCTGGGTGGACGAGGTGTCCTGGGCGAAGGGGTCGGCCGTGATCGACGGCCTGGAGTACCCGCTGTTCGTCAAGCCCGCCAACATGGGCTCCTCGATCGGCATCACCCGGGTGACCGACCCGTCGGGCCTGGCGGCGGCCGTGGACAAGGCGTTGGAATACGACCCGGTCGTCATCGTCGAGCAGGGCGTCACCGGCCGGGAGATCGAGTGCGGGGTGCTCGGCGGCTTCGCGCCCGAGGCGTCGCGCGTCGGGGAGGTCACGGTCAGCGGCGGCTGGTTCGACTACGAGCAGAAGTACCTCGGCACCGTCGACCCGATGATCGTGCCCGCCGTGCTGCCCCCGCACGTCGAGGCCGAGGTGCGCGCATTGTCGGTCGCCGCGTTCCGGGCGGTCGGCGGCTGGGGCCTCGCCCGGGTCGACTTCCTCTACGACGAGGCCGCCGACCGGCTCTACGTCAACGAGCTCAACACGATGCCCGGCTTCACGGCGCACTCGATGTACCCGAAGGTCTGGCAGGCCTCCGGAGTGTCCTACCAGGACCTCCTCGACCGGCTGATCGCCCTCGCGTTCGAGCGGCACGCCCGCAAGCGGGGGATGGCGTGATCCTGCTGTCCGACCGCCGGGTCGCGGCCGTCCCGCTGCGCGACAACGGCGAGCCGCTCGTCGACCTGCGCGAGGTGTCCGAACTGCGCGTCGACCCCCGGCTCGCCGACCCCGACGGCGCGTACGCGCACCTGCGGGAGAACGCCGTCGACCGGCTCCTGGCCGCGCAGCGCGCCCTGCCCGCCGGGCTGCGGCTGCTGATCGTCGAGGGCTACCGCCCGCTGGGCCTGCAGAAGACCTACTTCGACGGGTACCGCGACGAGCTGCGCCGCAGCCATCCCGACTGGGACCCGGCGCGGCTGCACGTGGAGGCCAGCAAGTACGTCTCCCCGCCGGAGGTCGCCCCGCACAGCACCGGCGGCACGGTCGACCTGACCCTGTGCACCGCCGAGGGCACCGAGCTGGACATGGGCACCCTCGTCAACGACAGCCCCCTGGCCAGCGCCGACGCCTGCTTCACCGGGGCACCCGTACCCGCCGCCGCCCGGGCGAACCGGGACCTGCTCGGCGCGGTCCTCAGCGCGGCCGGGTTCGTGAACTATCCGACGGAGTGGTGGCACTGGTCGTTCGGCGACCGGTACTGGGCCCTGACCACCCGCGCCCCCGCCACCCGCTACGGCCCCGTCGACCGGTGAGCGCGGAGCCGGCCGCCCCGGGGCCGGCGGCCCGGCGGCTGCACGAGCTGGACCTGCTCCGGATCGGCGCGGCCGTCGCAGTGGTGGTGTTCCACTACACCTTCTCCGGCTGGATGCAGGGCCACTCGCCCGCCCGCTTCCCCGGCCTCGGCCAGGTGTCGAGATACGGCTACCTCGGCGTCGACCTGTTCTTCGTGATCAGCGGCTTCGTCGTGTCGCTCAGCGCGTGGGGCCGCCCGGCGCGCGGCTTCGTGGTCTCCCGGATCGTCCGGCTCTACCCGGCCTTCTGGGTGGCGGTCACCCTCACGGCCCTCGTCTCCGTGGCGTCCGGGCGGTTCCGGGTCGGGTTCGGCCAGTACCTCGCGAACCTGACCATGCTCAACCCGGTCGCCGGCATCGCCAACATCGACGTCGTGTACTGGACCCTGTGGGCCGAGATCCGCTTCTACCTGCTGGTGTTCGTCCTCGCGGTCGTCGGCCTGACCCGCCGCCGGGTGCTCCTGGCCCTGTGGGCCTGGCTCGCCGTCACGGCCGCGACCCAGCTCGGCCTGCTGCCCGGCTTCGTGGACCTGCTCGGCCAGTCGACGTTCGCGCACTACTTCGTCGCAGGCATGGCCCTGGGCGTGATCCACCGGTCCGGCATGACCTGGGAACTGGGCGTGATCCTGGCCCTGTGCTGGGGCAACGCCCTCTACCGCGGGGCGGGGTTCGCGGCCGGGGTCGGGGAACGCTACCGGACCGGGTTCTCGACCGTGGTGGTGTGCGCGGTGATCACGGCCATCTTCGTGGTGATGATCCTGGTGGCGCTGCGCCGCACGGAGTCCCTCGGACGGCCGTGGATGGCGCACGCCGGGGCGCTGACGTATCCGCTGTACCTGGCGCACGCGCACCTCGGGTTCGTGGTTCTGGCCTGGCTGGGCCCGACCGTGAACAGGTATGTGCTGGTGGTGGGGCTGATGGTGGCGATGGGAGTGGTGGCGTGGGGGATCCACGCGTGGGTGGAGCGGCCGGTGGCGCCCCGGCTGCGCGGGCTGTTCACCCGGGCCCCGGGTCGGCGAGCCGGTCGGATCCGGTCAGGCTCCTCCGCAACCGGAAAAGGATGTTGATCTGCCGCACCCGGCCGCTACGCGGACTGGCGGACCACCAGTTCCGTGGGGAGCACGATCGCCGGTTCCGCCGGGAGGCCGGCCGCCAGCCGGAGCACCTGGCGGGCCATCTCCCGCCCGATGTCCACGATCGGCTGCCGCACCGTCGTCAACGGCGGATCGGTGTACCGGGCCAGCTCGATGTCGTCGAACCCGACCACGGCCACGTCCTCCGGCACCCGTCGCCCCGCCTCGCGCAGGGTCCCCAGTGCGCCGTGCGCCATCAGGTCCGAGGCGACGAACACGGCGTCGAGGGCGGGATCGTCGTCGAGCAGTTGCCGCATGGCCACGGCCCCCGACTCCCGGGTGAAGTCACCGACGGCGACGATGGACCGGCTGGGGGAGTCCTTCAACGCGCCCCGGTAGCCGGTGAGCCGGTCGATGCCGGCCACCATGTCCTGCGGGCCGGCGATGGTCGCGATCCGGGTCCGGCCCAGGGCGAGCAGGTGGTGCACGGCCGCCGTGACGCCGCCGATGTGGTCCACGTCGACGTAGGGCACCGTGGCCGGGCCGAGCGGTCGGCCGCTGCACACCACCGGGATGCCCATCCGGGCCAGTTTGCCCGGCAGCGGGTCCGAGCCGTGCATGGACGCGAACAGCACGCCGTCGACGTGCCGGGCCGCCGCGTACCGCTCGACGCGGTCGTGGCTGGCCGGGGAGCCGGCGAGCATCAGGACGAGCTGCTTGTCGGCGGCCTCCAGCTCCTGGCTGACGCCCCGGATCACGCTCGGGAAGAACTGGTCGTCGGAGAACACCCGGGTGGCGGCCTCCGGCAGGACCAGGGCGATCGAGTCGGTGCGCTGGGTGACGAGGCTGCGGGCGGCGAGGTTGGGCACGTAGCCGAGTTCGCCGATCGCCCGGTTCACCGCCTCACGGATCGACTCGGCCACCGACGTGGAGCCGTTGACCACCCGCGAGACGGTCGCCCGCGACACGCCGGCCCGCGCCGCGACCTGCTCCAGCGTGGGCCGCCCCCGTGACGCGTTCATCTCTAGCCCTCCAGGCCGTTCCGGCGGATCACGTCGCGGTACCAGAGGGCACTGTCCTTCGGCTCCCGGCGCTGCGTGTCGTAGTCGACGTGCACGATCCCGAACCGCTTACGGTAGCCCTCGGCCCACTCGAAGTTGTCCAGGAGTGACCATACGAGATAGCCGCGCAGATCCACGCCCCGGGAGATGGCCTCGTGCGCGGCCCGCAGGTGCCCGTCGAGGTACCCGATCCGGTCGGCGTCGGCCGTGCCCTCGGGGAACGCCCCGCCGTTCTCCGTGATCATCAGTGGGGTGCCGGGGTAGTCGCGGCCGATGCGTTCCAGTAGTCGGGTCAAGCCGGCGGGCTCGATCAGCCAGCCCATCTCGGTCACCGGGCCCTCCGCCGGCAGGAACTCGATGTCCCGCGTGCCCGGGTAGGCCTCGCCGCCACCGGTCGCGCCCGGTCTCGCGCGGACGTAGAGCGGCATGTAGTAGTTGACGCCGAGCAGGTCGATCGGCTCGGAGATCACCTTGAGGTCGGTGTCGCGGATGTGCGCCCGGACCAGGTGCGCGACGTCGGCGGGGTATTCCCCCCGCAGCACCGGGTCGAGGAAGATCCGGTTCTGCAACCCGTCGACCAGGCGCGCGGCGGCCACGTCGGCAGGGTCGGCCGGGTCCACCGGGGACACCGAGGCCGGGTTGAGGGTGAGTCCGATCGACCGCGCTCCGGCCGACCGTAGCGCCTGGGTGCCGAGCCCGTGCGCGAGCAGCAGGTGGTGCACGGCCGCGAACGCCTTGCCCGGGTCGCGCTGGCCGGGGGCGTGCACGCCGTTGCCGTAGCCGAGGTACGCCGAGCACCACGGCTCGTTCAGGGTCGTCCAGGTGGGCACCCGGTCTCCGAGCCGGTCGTGGACGGCGGCGGCGTAGTCGGCGAACCGTTCGGCCGTGTCCCGGGCCGTCCAGCCGCCGGTGTCCTCGAGGGCCTGGGGGAGGTCCCAGTGGTACAGGGTCACGATCGGTTCGATGCCCCGGGCGACCAGCTCGTCGACGAGGCGGTCGTAGAAGTCCAGGCCGCGCGGGTTGAGCCCCCGGCCGTCGGGTGCGACCCGGGCCCAGGACACGGAGAACCGGTAGGCCGGCAGGCCCAGCTCGGCCATCAGCGCCACGTCCGCCGGATAGCGGTGGTAGTGGTCGCACGCGACGTCTCCGGTGTCGCCGCCGGCCACCCTGCCCGGCGTGTGACTGAAGGTGTCCCAGATGGACGGTCCGCGCCCGTCGAGGCCGACCGCGCCCTCGATCTGGTAGGCGGCCGTGGCTGCCCCCCACACGAAACCCTCCGGAAAAGTGATCATCCCTTGACCGCCCCCTGCATGATTCCTCCGATGATCTGTTTGCCGAGCAGGCCGAACACGACGAGCAGCGGCAGGGTGGCCAGCACCGTGCCGGTCAGGGACAGCGCGTAGTCGGTGACGTAGCCGCTGCGCAGCTGCGACAGCGTGACCTGCACCGTGTGGTTCTCCGGCGAGGACAGCACGACCAGCGGCCAGAAGTAGTCGTTCCAGGCGGCCAGGAACGTGAGCATGCCGAGCACGGACGCCGCCGGTCGGGCCACGGGCAGCACCACGTGCCAGAACAGCCGCTGGGTGGAGCAGCCGTCCATCCGGCCGGCCTCCAGCAGCTCCTTCGGCAGCGCCTCCGAAAGATACTGCGTCATGAAGAACACCCCGAAGGCGTTGACCAGCGCGGGGACCACGACCGCCCGCAGCGAGTCCGTCCACTCGATCTTCGCCATCAGGATGTACAGCGGGATGATGCCCAGCTGGGTCGGCACCATCATCGTGCCCACGATGAACACGAGGAACGCCGTGCGCCCCCGGAACCGCAGCCGGGCGAACGCGAACCCGGCCAGGGTGGAGAACAGCACCACCGAGGCGGTGATCGACAGCGAGACGAGCACCGAGTTGAGCATCGCCGTCCCGAACGGCACGGTGTCGAACACCCGCACGACGTTGTCCCACAGGTGCGCGCCCGGCAACAGTCGGGCGTCGCTGAGTGCCGAGGTGTCCGACGACGCGACGACGACGCTGAAGTACAGCGGGAAGGCCGAGAAGAACACCACGGCCGTCAGGCTCAGGTAGACCAGCCGGCGGGTCACGACGTGCTCCGGATCTTGCGGACGAACAGGTAGTTCAGCCCGGCCCCGAGCACGATCACGGCGAACATCACCCAGGCGGTCGCCGAGGCGTACCCGAACTGGAAGCCGTTCGTGAACGCGTGCTCGTAGAGATACAAGGAGAGGGTCTGGAACTGCCGGTCGTTGCCCCCGGTGATCCCGGTCGGCCCGCCGCCCCCGAACAGCTGCGGCTGGGCGAACACCTGCAACCCGTAGATCGTGGACACCACGACCGTGAAGATGATCGTGGGCCGGATCATCGGGATCGTGATCCTGGTCAGCTGTTGCAGGCCGGTGGCCCCGTCGAGGGTCGCCGACTCGTACAGGTCCCGGGGCACGGCCTTCATCGCCGCCAGGTAGATCAGCGAGTTGTAGCCGGTCCACTGCCAGATGATCATCGTGGCGATGGCGACGTGCGAGCTGGCCGTCCCGTTCTGCCAGTCGATCCGGCCAGCCCCGAGGGACTCCAGGATGGCGTTGATCAACCCGAAGTCCCTCCCGAACAGCTGCGAGAAGATGACCGCCACCGCCACCACCGAGGTGACGTTCGGCAGCAGCAGCCCGAGCCGGAAGAACGTCTGGCCCCGCAGCGGCCGGTTGAGCAGGTGCGCCAGCAGCAGCGCGAACAGCAGTTGCGGGACCGTGGACAGCACCAGGATCGAGAGCGTGTTGCCGAGCGCGTTCCAGAAGTACGGATCGCCGAACAGTTCCCGGTAGTTGGCCACCCCGACGAAGGGGTGCTCATCCGACAGCAGGGTCCAGTCGTGCAGGGACACCCACGCCGTGTAGAGCAGCGGGAACACCCCGAAGGCCGCGAAGAGCACGAAGAACGGGGCGATGTACAGGTACGGCGAGGCCCTCAGGTCCCAGCGGTAGAGGCGGTCGCTCATTTCAGCTTGGCCACATCCGACAGGACCTGCTTCCACGCCTCGTCGGGCTTCTGCTGGCCGTTCTCGATCCGGCCGAGGCCCGACCCGATCGCGGTGAACACGTCCCCGGTGCGCGGCCCCATGTACTGCGGCTTCACGGCCTTCGCGGAGTCGGAGAAGATCCGCCCGATCGGCGCGTTGTTGAAGAAGTCCTTCGTGAAGCCGGTGATGTCGGGGCTGGAGTACAGCTCCGGGGCCGACGGGAAGTTGCCGGTCGCCTTGAACACCTTGGCCTGCTGGGCGGGGGCGGTGAGCCAGGAGATCAGCTCGTACGCCTCCTTCGGGTGCCTGCCCTGCTTCGGCAGCGTCAGGTGCGTGCCGCCCATGCTGCCGGCCCCGCCGGGCACCGCTGCCACGTCCCACTTGCCGGACGCGTTCTTGGCGTTGGTCTGGATGTAGGAGGTCATCCACGCCGGGCAGACGATCGTGGCGAACGAGCCCTTCTCGAACGCGGCCGTCCACTCCGGGGTCCAGGCGGTCAGCTTCGCCGACATCCCGGCGTTGATCGCGTCCACCGAGGTGTCCCACGCGGCGCGCACGCCCGGGTTGGAGTCCACGACCAGGTTGTTCTGCTTGTCGTAGACGCCCTGGGAGCCCTGCTCCACCATCGCGCGGAACATGTTGCCGGAGCTCTCGAAGAACGCCTCGGGGCGCTTGGCCTTGAACTCCTTGCCGACCTTGACGTAGTCGGCCCAGGTGGGCCACAGCTTGGACACGGCGTCCCGGTCGGTCGGCAGCCCAGCCTGGGCGAACAGGTCGTTGCGGTAGCACATGGCCATGCCGCCCACGTCCGTGCCGAGCCCGACCAGGGACTTGCCGTCGCCGGACAGTCCCTGCTGCCACTTCCACGGCAGGAACTTGCCCTCCAGGTTCCCCGCGCCCAGGTCGAGTAGGTTGTGGAACTTCCCCGGCTGCGCGGTGAACTGGCTGATGTAGCCCACCTCGATCGCCTCGATGTCCGACGCGCCGGTGTTCGTGGCCAGGTGCGCGGTGACGTTCTGGTGGTGGGCGGCGTACTCGGAGACCCGCTCCTCGATCTGGATGTTCGGGTGGGTGGCCTTGTACTCGTCGTACAGCGGCTTGAAGCCGAAGTCGCCGAAGAGCCCGATGGTGAGCTTGACCTTCTCGTCCTTCGCCGCCTCGGAACCACAGGCGGCGGCGGAGGTGAGCAGGCATAACGCGAGGAGCGGGGCGAGGACGCGACGCATGACGACCTTCCTTAGAGGTGGATGACGGACTGGTTGCCGGTGCCCACGGTGCTGGGCCCGTTGCCGATGGCGTTCCACACCTCGAGCCGCACCCGGCCGTTGGTCAGGTCGCCGGGCGTGCCGGTGGCCGAGGAGAGGCCGACCGAGGTGGTGTAGTGCTCCCAGCCGGGGGCCGGGTCGGTGGCGAAGTACCGGTAGGTCTCGACCCGGTCCCAGGAGCCGTCCCCGGTCAGGTCGTAGGACACCCGGACCTGGGTGCCGTTGGCCACGGTGGTCCCCGCGTCGACGAACAGGTCGAAGGTGGTGGTCCCGGCCGAGCGGGTCAGCGTCAGGCCGGAGGCGGTGAAGACCGTGGCATTGGCGGGTACGCCGTCGTGGTTGGTCCCGCCGGCCGAGGCGATCTGCGCGGTGCCGGCCGGGGCCGGGTTGCCCAGGGTGCCGTCCGAGCGCAGGTAGAGCGTCGAATTCGACGGGGAGCCGGTGGGACTCGGGGTCGGTGTCGGGCTCGGGCTTCCGGTGGGGCTGGGCGTGGGGCTCGGCGTCGGCTGCGTGCCGCCCCCGGCGTTTCCACCACTCCACGTGTACGCGCCGTTCGTCGCCGTCCGCCCCGCCCCGACGCCCAGCGTGTGCCCGTCGGAGAACGTGACCGTGAGCGGCGCGTTCGTGATGTTCGCGGCCACGTAGGTTCTGGCCCCGTTCTTCGTGAACACCGCCGACAGCGGATGGTTCCCGGTGACCGTGGCGTCGACAGTGCCGAGGGCCGCGACGTTGCGGATCCAGTGGAAGGTGTGCGCCTTGCTCTCGCCCTCCTCGCTGGTGAAGCCGCTGTTGTTCCGGAGGTTCGCGAGCGCCGCGTCCCCGTCGCCGAGGGCCTGGAACTCCCACAGGACGTCCTGCCACACGCTCGGCGCGCCGCCGTTGTTGGCGACGAGTTCGGCGTAGTTGGCCCGGACGTAGCCGGGGTTGTCACCCAGGTACAGGTGCCCGCCGGTCACCGGGAGCATGTTGATGCCCTGGATCATCTCGGGCTCGGCACTGAACCAGGTCGCGTACGCCGCCCCGTCGCCCCACACCATGCCGACCGCCCTGTGGCCGAACCCGGCGGGGAAGTTGGCGTCGCGGCTGTCGAACCAGTACTCCTGGATCGCCGCCGCCTGGGTCGTGTACAGGAACACGCCAGCGTCGCGGACCGCCGTGTTCCCGGTCGCCTGGCCCCACTGGATCAGGGCGTTGGCGAAGTTCATCCCCTCCGAGGAGGACTCCTGGTTGTTGCCGGCCCCGAACGAGCCGTGCCCCGACGCCCAGTCGTGCCCGGCGTAGATGTCGAAGTCGCGCAGGTACGGGAACCGGCCGTCGGCGCGGTCGTAGTTGTTCGCGTCGCGGATCAGCAGGTCGACCATGCCGCCGTACTTCCCGCTCGTGGCCCACTGCGGGTCGAACTTGGCGAGGGTGGCCGCCGCCGCGACGAAGTACCCGTAGTGGAAGTGGTGGTCGTTGAGTTCCTGGTCGGAGCCGTAGGAGGCCGGGTAGCCGATCAGGGTCCCCCAGTTCTGGTCATAGTAGAACAGTCGTGATGTTTTGCCCGGGCTGGCGGTGAACCAGTCGGTCAGCCGGGTCCGGATCGCGGTCAGGGCCGCGTCCCGGGTGCCCGTGTCGCCCAGCTGGTCGGCGATCTCCGCGATCCGGGCGGCCCGACCGAGCCCTTTGCCGGTCCAGTACGTGTCGTCGCCCCGGAAGTCGGCCGGGTTGCCGGCGACCTGCGCGAGGTACCCGTCGAGGGTCGCGCGGTCGGCTCCGGCGTTGTCCGCCACGGCCGGGATCTCGGGCAGCACGCCCTGGAAGGCCATGCTCGTCGTGAACTGGCCGACCCCGGCAAGGACCTTCATCGGGCCGCGGGCCGAGACATAGGTGTTGGACAGCGGGGTCGCACCGGTGAGGGCCCGCCACTGGTGCGGGTAGAGCGCGGCGACGGTGCCGGCGGCCCCTGCCTCCCTCGCGGTCGTCGTGAACGCGTAGGTGGTGGTCACGGTGCTGGTCGCCGGGTTGTAGGAGTAGCTCGCCCGGGTGCCGGTGACGTGGTTGTGCGCGTACTTCCCGAGGCTCGTCGCGAGGGCCGCCCGGTCGCCCGGCGGCAGGGCGAGGACGGAGAAGTAGCCCTTGCCGGCCAGCGTGGAGGTGAATGTGCCGCCGCTGACGGTCCAGGTGGCCCCGGCCGGCGCGTAGGCGGCGTACTCGTGCCCGTTGGCCGTGAAGCCGATCGTCGGGCCGGAGTGGGACCACACCTGGGGCGCGGCCACGGTGAGCTGCGCGTCGCCGCCAGTGACCTGGTAGTAGCTGAACGGCAGGCCGTGGCCGATCGTGGCCCGCAGGGTGCGCGCGCCGTCCGTCCAGAAGGGGCTGACGGTCCAGTCGGTCCAGCCGTCGACCTTGACGTTCGGCGCGTCGAGCCCGGCGACGCCCACCTGGAGGTCCTGCACGTACGGATAGTGGTACTCGCCCACCCCGGTGGCGGTCCCGCTGATCTGCGGGGTCGTGTTGGCCGACAGGCCCAGCCCGCCCGGTAGCGTGTCGAACGAGACCGGGTGCGCGTGCAGCGGCTCCCCGAAGGCGCAGTCGGTCCGCTTGAACAGGATGTTCGACCACCAGTCGTTGGTCGGCACGGGGCCGGCCGGCGCGTTGGCCGTGACGAACTGGCGGGGGTTGGTCGACAGGTTCCCGCAGCCGGTCGGCAGGGGGCCGGCCGGCGTGGTGGTGTAGCTGCCGGCCCCGACCGGGGCCGCCTGGGCCCCGGTGGACAGGACCTGGGTGAGGGTGCCGGCGAGCAGGGCGGCGGCGACGGCGGAGACGAGGATGCCAGACGGTTTCATGGTGCCTCCCGAGGGGTAGGAGGTGAGAGCGCTCTCTTGCGAGGGACGCTAGCGCCGGCACACTGTCTCGTCAATGTTTCCCGGTGATGTTTCACCGGTTTCGACACCGTGAGAGAGCGCTCTCTTCCGTTTTCGGGCGAGCTGCCCCGCCCGGGCCGCTGATCGATCACCGTGCCCGGTCCCGCCTTGTGGGGGAGGGGTGTGAGGCAGGAGACTGTCAGCTTGGCGACCTCACCCACCGTGAGGACGATCTAGGCTCACCGCGCCCCGCACACCCGTCCCGGAAAGGCCCACGGATGCTCTGCCACGCCTGCCACGTGCACCTGCGGCGGGACTTTCCGTACTGCCTGCGGTGTGGCACCCTACGCACCGGGGTCCGGATCACGGAGTACGAGGCGCCGCACCTGAGGCACGCCGGCCGGGCGTACCCCCTGGACCGCGAGGTCACCACCATCGGGCGGGCCGGCGACAACGACCTGGTCATCGACCACCCCAGCGTGTCCCGCCGGCACGCTCACGTCGCCAGGACCCCGGACGGCTACGCGGTGGAGGACCTGGGCTCGTTCAACGGCACCGGGGTCGCCGACCAGACTCTGTTCGCGGCCTCCGCCGTGCTGTCCGACAGTACCCAGCTGCACATCGGCGACGTGCCGGTCCGGTTCGAGCAGCCCCGGTCGGCGGCCGTGGGCGGTCGGACCGTGGTGTGGGGCACCGAGCACACCGGCCTGGCCCCGCCGGCCGGGCACGCGGGCCACGCGCCGCCGGAGCCGGCCGCCACCGCCACCGAGCCCCTCAACGTCCGCCCCCGGCGGCGCGGGCACTGGGCGCTCAAGGAGGTGCCCGGCGGCGGCACCTGGGTGCTGCGCAACACCCGTACCGGTCGCTATCTCGAACTCGACGACCGCGACGTCTTCCTCTGGCACCTGCTCGACGGCCGCAACACGGTGCGCGACCTGCTGTTCGCGTTCGCCGAGGAGTACGGGGAACTCGCCCTGCCCCGGATCGAGAACACCCTGCACACCCTCGGCGGGCACGAGTTCGTGGCCGGGCTGCACGGACAGGCCGCCACCAGGAGCGCCTGGCGGCGGTGGGCGCGGATCGAACTGGCGATCACGGGGCTCGACGCGGCGTTCGAGCGGGTCTACCGGGGCTTCGGGTGGCGGTTCTTCACGCGTACCTCGACAGTGGTGTCGTGGGTGGTGATCGTGGTCGGCCTGGCCGGATTCGGGGTCGCGGCGACCCGGCAGCGGCTGTTCGACACGGCCGGCGCCGGCTACCTGGGCGCGGTCGGCGTCGCGCTCGCCTACCTGGTCGCGCTCGTGCTGCACGAGGCCGCGCACGCCCTGGCCGTCAAGTCCTACGGCCGCACCGTCACCCGGGCAGGGTTCATGCTGGTGTTCGGGCTGCCGTTCGCGTTCGTCGACACCAGCGACATGTGGTTCGGCGACCGGCGGTCCCGGCTCGTCGTCACCCTCGCCGGGCCACTGTCCACGGCGGCGCTCGCCGGCACTGCTGCCCTGGGCGCCGCGGCCCTGCCGTCCCCGGTCGCCTCGGGGCTGTGCTACCAGCTGGCCTTCGGCCTGTACATCAACACGCTGTACAACCTCAACCCGCTGCTCCCGCTCGACGGGTACCAGGCGCTGGCCGACGCGCTACGGATGCCCCGGCTGCGCGAGGAGTCCTTCGGGTACCTGTTCTCCGGCGCCTGGCTGCGCGCCCGCCCCGGCCGCCGCGAGCTGGGCCTCGCCGGGTACGCCGTGGCCGCTGCGCTCGGAACCGCCGGAATCGTCCTGCTGGCCCTGCTGGCCTGGCGATCCCGTCTCGCCGAGTTCACTCAGCGTCACCTTCCACCGCCGTGGGGCGCCGTCGCCCTAGGCTGTGTCATCATGGTCGCCCTGATCCCCGTCTGGCTCAGGCTGGGACGAAGAGTCGCTGGAGTGTTCCGATGACCGACGAGCCCACCGTCGTCTCAGGGTTGCGGCTCGCCGGACCCTCCCGGCGCAGTCGATTCGGCACCTGGTGGTCCGCCACCACCCATGCCGGCGCCACCCGGGGCGCGCTGCTCCTCGACCCGGCGCTCAGCCAGGGCCCGGCCCTCGACCACGTCGTCGCGCAGGTCGTCGCCGTCCGGGGCCTGGCCGTGCCGGGCGTGCTGCCGGTCGTCGACGTCCTCTCCGAGTACGGCAAGGTCTGGATGGTCACCGCCGAGCCCGCCACCCCCACGGTCGCCGAGCTGCTCGCGTCGGACTCCGCGCACGACGGCGACGACGCGATCGCCGTCGCACTGTGGACCGGGCAGACCCTGCTGTCCCTGCACTCCGGCGGGCTCGCGCACGGCGACTTCGGCGCGCACAGCGTCGTGCTGGCCGCCAGCGGGGCCGCGGCGCTGATCGAGGTGGCCCTGGCCCCCGGCGACCCGGCGGCCGACGTGCGGGCCTGGGCCGCGCTGCTGCGGGTCCTCGCCGGGCGGTGGGGCGATCCCGGGCTGACCAGGGCCGCCGCCGTCACCGACGCCTCGGGGCTCGCCGCAGGGCTGGAGGAACTGGCAAGGATCGACCCGGGGCCGGCGTTGACCGGGCCGGCGCTCGCCGAGCCGACCGTGGTGCTGCGGCCGGGGACCTCGCCGGCCGAGCTGACGGTGCGGATCGCGCCGGGCGCGACGCCCGGGGAGCCGGAGCGGACCGTGCGGCTCGCGGTGGGTGGGCCCGGACCGGGGCCTTCTTCGGGTACCGGGCCCGTGCCGGCCGCCGGCCAGGTGGAGCAGACCCGGCAGTTCCTGCCCGACCAGACCGTGGGGCTGGGCTCGACGGCACGGATCGTCCCGCCGCCGCCCCAGCCGCCCGGTGGGGGGCCCACGATGACGTTGGGCGCGGCGCCGACCGTCCGGGTGGAGGGTCCCCAGGTCCCGCCGGTCGGGGTGCCCGCCGGAAGCGTTCCGCCAGCTGGTCCCGCTGCGCCGGCGGGCCAGGTTCCCGCGCCCGGCCCGGCGGTCCCGCCCGTTGTCGGGTCGGCGTCCGCGCCGGGGGCGGCCCCGGATCCGGGACGGCGACCGAATGCCGCCGAGGCCGCGCGGGCCATCGACGAGCTGACGACGCGTACCGATGAATCGACCGTCATCCGGCCCGGCCCGGTCCCGGTCGCCCAGCCCGGGGCCAGCCTCGGCGAGGTCACCCGGCCGGCCGGCGACCACCTGGGCGCCCCGACCGCTTTCCCGACCCAGCCCGGCCACGCCACCCAACCAGGGCAGGCGACCCAGCCGGGGACGGCCACCGGGTTCCCCACCCAGGTGGGGACCAGGGCGGCGCCCACGGTGCCGCCGACCGGGGGCGGTTCCGACGTGCGGCTCCGGTTCGGCGGGGGCATCCCGGCCGGGGTCGAGGAGGCCTGGAAGACCGGTCCGCCCGTGCCGCCGAAGCCGGGGAAGAAGCCGGTCAAGCGGTGGCGGCGGATCGTCGGCGGCCTGGTCACCGGCGCGATCATCGGCGGCGTGGTGGGCTACTTCTGGTGGTACAACGCGCATCCGTTGAAGGTGACCGCCGCGGCCGTCGCGCCGGCGAGCCCGCCCGGCAACGGGTGCGACGTCACGGTCGACGTCGTCGGCACGGTGACCACGAACGGCCGCCCCGGCACGATCACCTACCAGTGGCTGCGCAGTGATGGCGAGGCCACCCAGGAGCTGAGCCAGAGCGTGTCGTCGGGGACCAGGTCGGTGCCGTTGCACCTGCACTGGAAGTTCAGCGGGAAGGGCGAGTACCAGGCGAAGGCCACCCTCAAGGTGCTCGGGCCGACCCCGACCGAGGCGGCCGGGGAGTTCACGTACAGTTGTCGTTAGGTTGCGTAGAGTAGTTGCCTATGTCGCACGGGAACGAGCAGGACCCGGTCGCCGCCGAATGGGTGGTGTTCCGGGACCTGACGGGCGCGGGTCGCTCGGCCGAGGTGATCACCCTCGCCGAGCGCGTCGTCGCGGAGTCGCACGACCCGCGCCGGATCGCCCAGGCGCTGATCGAGAAGCTCGTCGCCTACATGAACATGGGCCACACCTCCGGCCTCGGCCCGCTCCTCGACGAGATCTACGTGGCCCTGCGCAAGGCCCCGGCCCCCCGGCTCGTGGGCGAGTTCCACACCATGGCCGGCATGATCGCCTACGAGCAGGGTTCGCTCGGCACCGCGATGACGCACCTCGTGCACTCCGAGCGCGCCCTGCGCAAGATGACCGAGGTCAACCTCGCGGCCGTGGACACCTGGCACGACCTGTCCGGCGCGTATTCCTGGCTCGGGTTCCACGTCGAGGCCATGGCCGCCGCCCGGCAGGGGGCCAGGATCTGCGCGGCGGCCGGGCTCGGCGCGGCGTTCGCGGCGAACATGGCCACCCCGGTGCAGGCGGCGCTCTACCTCGACCAGCGCGGCGACACCGAGGGCTGCGTGCGGGACCTGCGCGCCCTGGTCGAGGTGGGCCGGCCCCTCGCCGGTGAGCTGGTGGTGATGGAGCGGGTGTTCCTCCGGTACGCGGTCAAGCGGCTCGGGGCCCTCGGCCACCGGGTGGACCTGCACGTCCCCCGGGACGAGGACATCGACCTGACCCTCGCGCACGTCAACGACCTGGCCGACGTGTGCGACGCGATCGCCGCCGGCGACCCGGCCCGCGCGTTGCTGCTGCTGGACTCCGCCCCGCACGCCGTCGACACCCTCGGCGCGGTCGAGCCGATGCGGCTGCGGTCGATCGCGCTGTCCGTGGCCGGCGACGACTCCGGCGCGCTGGCCGCCGAGCGGGCCGCGATCCGGATGATGAACGCCGAGGACCGCCAGCTGCGGGAACTGTTCACCGACAGCATCAGCGCCCGGCTCGACCAGGAGAAACTCCGCCGGGTCGCGGCCCAGTACGCAGGTGCCGCGTCCACCGATCCGCTCACCGGCCTTCCGAACCGGCGCAGGATCGCCGCGTTCGTCGCCGGCCTGGGCCGTCGGGGCGTGAGCGCGATGTTCGGGGTACTCGACCTCGACGGCTTCAAGGCCGTCAACGACACCCACGGCCACCCGTCCGGGGACCTGGTCCTGCAACGGGTCGCCGGGATCCTGGCCCGCGCCGTCCGGCACGGCGACCTGCTGGCCCGGCACGGCGGCGACGAGTTCGTGGTGATCCTGCCCGCCACGTCCGCCGAGGAGGCCGACGAGATCGGCGACCGGATCCGCACGGCGGTCGACGCCGAGGACTGGGCGGCCCTGGTGCCGGGCACGCCCGTGTCGGTGAGCATCGGGTGGGCGCCGCTGGGCGAGGACGGGGAGGCGGCGCTGCGGGCGGCCGACGAGGCGCTGTACCGGATCAAACGCGCCCGCAACGGCTCCCGGGCGGCCTGACCCTCCCCCGCCCGCCGGAGACCCGGCGACGTCGCCGCGGCGGCACGGACCTTGACCGATGGCGAAGCAGGTTGGGTGGCCCCGTTTCAGGGGCCACCCAACCGTCAGCCGGTGAAGCCGGCGGAGATCTTCGTGAACTCCCAGTTCTGCTGGGCGATGCCGGAGCAGTTCTCCACCACGCCGCCGCCGGGGCAAGGCCGGTCCCGGTTCACCGACCAGAAGGCCAACCGGGCGAGGTGCTTGCTGTTGGCGTAGTCCTTGACCTGGGTCCACTGTGCCACGGAGGTGGTCTCCTGCTGGTCGCTGACGCCGTTCATCCCGGAGATGCCGATGTGGGAGTACGCCGTCGCGTCCGACCAGCCGAAGGTCGACTTGAGCTGGTTCTTCAGCCCCTCGGTCGCGTTGACCGTGCTGGTGTACATGTTCGCGCCGCCGCCGAAGTCGAACGGCATCTGGGTGAACACGTCGATGTTCGCGCCGAGCGCCTTGGCCTGGTTGATCAGGCGGATGCCGTCGGCGGACGGGCCGGTGGTCGTCGTGCCGAAGGTGACCACGGTCCGCAGCCCCGGGTTGTTCGCCTTCACGATCTTCAGCGCGCCGAGGATGCGGTCCTGCACCGTGTAGTTCTCGAACTCGTCGGTGTTCTCGATGTCGATGTCGATCACCTTGAGGTTGTATGCGGAGATGACCTGCTGGTACGCCCCCGCCAGCGCCGCGGCGTCCGCGCAGTTCGGGCCGAGCTTGGTGCCGCTCCAGCCGCCGAACGAGATCTCGATGTCGCCGCCGGCCGCCCGGATCGCGTTGATGTTCTGCTGGTCGACGCCGCCGGTCAGCGCGCGCTGGCTGTCCCACTTCGGCACGCAGCCGCCGCCGGAGAGCATGAACGCCAGGGTGAAGTGCTTGATCCCGGTCGCGGTCATCACGGTCGAGGGTGCCGGCGGCTCGCCCCAGCCGAAGTACAGGTACGGCGCGGCCTCGTGCCAGGTGCCCGGGGGCTGGGTCGACGGCGGCGGCGTCGACGGCTTCGGGCTGGTGTTCGGCGTGGTCGGCGGGGTGCTCGTGGGGGTGGTCGGCGGCGCCGTGGTCGGCGGGGTGCCGGGGCCGTCGAGCGCGACGTCGTCGGCGTTGTAGGCGCCCTGCGCGTACCAGCCGTGCAGGTAGATCTGCACCGAGGTCTGCCCGGCCGCCGTGGTGAACGCGACGCTGAGCTGCGAGTACGACGCCGCCGACGGGGTCCACGTGGACGCCCCGCCGGTCACTCCGAGGTAGACGTAGCTGCCCTTGACCCACGCCGACAGCGTGTACGCCGTGTTGGGGGCGACGTTGACGGTCTGCGTGCACTGCCCGGTGTCGGACGCGGTGACGCCGCCCGCGAGGGCCTTGCCGCCGCCGTGCACGGGGCTGGACACGACGGAGCCGTTTGAACAGGACCAGCCGGAGAGGTTCCCGGTTTCGAAGCCGGGGTTCGCCACGAGATTCGCGGCCTGTGCGGGGGTCGAGACGGCGAGGATCGCGCCGACAGAGACGACCGCCGCACTCAACGCTGCCAGAAGAGGGGTACGGAGCTGCATGAGGGGCCTCACTGTTAATAAATAGATAGGTTTCCTAAATAAACAGTGAGGGCAATCTATCGCCAGCCCGACCCCGGGTCAAGGAGGTGGGCGGACAACGGCAGTCGATGGCTGTCCGTCCTCTGAGGTGTGGCATGTGGGGCCTCACCAGGGCCTCTGTGGCCGGCGGGTCGGGCGGGCCCGACGGCCTCGCGGCTCAGCGGGCCACCAGCAGGGCCGCTGCGACCGCCTCCGGATACCCGGCAGGGTTGTCGGCCACCAGGTCGTGCCCGGCGTCGAGCACCTCCACGATCGGCACCCCGGCGGCCTTCGCCACAGCCTCCCCGCCAGCCGGCCGGTCCCGGCCACCCACCAGGAACGCCCGCGGACACTTCAGGTCGGCGAACCCGTCGGAGGCCAGCTCCGGCCCGGCCACCACGAGCCGGCCGACCAGCTCGGGCCGGTGCCCGGCGAGGGCGATCGCCACCGCCGCGCCCGTGCCGTGCCCGACGAGCTCCACCCCGGCCACCCCGACGTGGTCGAGGAGGGCGGCGAGGGTCGCGGCGTGCTCCGGCACCGTGTACCCGAAGAGCTCGGGTCTGTCGCTCGCGCCCGCCCCGGGCAGGTCCACCAGCAGGGTGCGGGATCCGGCCAGGGCCGGGTGCAGGGCCGCCTCCACATAGCCGGCCGCGTCGTCCGGGCCGGGCACGAAGACCCGCGTCGGGCGCTCGTCGTCACCGGGCAGGTCGAACCACCGGACCCGGGCTTCGGGCAGGTGGGGGCCGGACAAGGACAGGCTGTGCATGGGTTCCTCCTCCAGGATTCGCCCGCAGACTAACCGCCGCCTGTGACACTTTCTCGCGTTCACTCCTGGCGGCTGTCACGCTCAGTGCTCGGGTGCCCGTCGGATTCCTGACGCATTTCGACAGCGGGGCAAGTGCTGCCGAAAGCCTCAGCCTGCTCTTACGTCCACTGGAAACGTTGCGACGCTCCGCTAACCTCGGTGTAGTAGTCCGACAGGAGGAGTCATCCGGTGGTCTTCAAGAAGATGATGCGCGCGTTCGGCGTGGGCGGTCCGTCCGTGGACACGGTCCTGACCAACCCGAACACCCGGCCAGGCCTCAATCTCGAGGGCCGGGTGAACATCACCGGTGGCGACCACATGGTCGACATTGAGTACGTGTCGCTGGGCCTCGTCACCAAGGTCGAGGTGGAAAGCGGTGACAGTGAGTACAACCAGCACACCGAGTTCCACAAGCTGAACATCGCCGGCCGGTTCCCCGTCCACCCGGGCCAGCCGATCTCCATCCCGTTCCAGTTCCCGGTGCCGTGGGAGACCCCGCTGACCAACATCCAGGGTGGCCAGCGGCTGCACGGGATGACGATGGGCCTGCGCACCGAGCTGGCCGTCGCCGGCGCCGTGGACAAGGGCGACCTCGACCAGGTCAACGTGTTCCCGCTGCCCGCCCAGGAGCGGATCGTCGAGGCGTTCGCGCGGCTCGGGTTCCGGTTCAAGGGCGCCGACTGCGAGCGCGGCCACATCCGGGGCGTGCAGCAGCACCTGCCGTTCTACCAGGAGATCGAGTTCTACCCGCCGGGGCAGTACCACGGGATCAACTCCGCCGAGGTGACCTTCGTGGCCAGCCCGCACGGCATGGCCGTCGTCCTGGAGTTCGACAAGCGCGGCGGGCTGTTCACCAGCGGCCACGACGTCATCAACACCTACCAGGTCGACTACCGCTCGGTGGACTCCACCGACTGGGCCGGCGTCGTCGACGGCTGGGTCCGCCAGGCCATGTCCCGCCGCCCGCACCAGCAGACCCACCACCAGCCGCACTACCCGCCGCAGCCGCACTACGGCCACCACCAGCCGCACTACGGCCACGGTGGCCACGGCGGCCACGGGTACCGGCACGGGCACCACGGCGGGGCGGGCATGGTCGGCGGGATCGCGGCCGGTCTGGTCGGCGGGTTCGTGGCGGGGGAGATCCTGGACGACCTCTTCGACGGCGACTGACATCTCGACGTCCATCGAGCCCCTGGCCGTTCCGGTCGGGGGCTCGGTGTTTGTCGGTGACGCTTCCGGGCTGTGGGGGCCTGACGGGTTTCCCGGTGTGACCGCCGGCCTCGTGGGCGCCTGGGGCGGGGGCGGTCGGGGGTCGGCGTCGGTGGGTCGTGGCCTGACCGCTGTCCGGGCCAGGGTCGCCGCGGACCTCGGGCCGCAGGGGGACGAGCCGATGTGGGAACAGCCGCCGAGATAAACAGTCAGAGCAGCTTGTTTTTCGGGTACGGGAGTGGGATGGTCGAAGAGTCGTAGCCCCGCGGGCACAGTGGAGACGCCATGGTCGAGCTCGCCGACGTCCTGACCGACCTGCGCCTGGAGGGCGAGAGCCTCGAGGCCCTGGTCACGCCGCTGGACGACGCCGGCTGGCACCGGCCGACCCCCGCGCCCGGCTGGACGATCGCCCACCAGGTCGCACACCTCGCCTGGACGGACGAGCGGGCACTGCAGGCCGTCACCGACCCGACGGGCTTCCTCGCCGACCTGGCGGACATCGACCCGGCCCGGTTCGTCGACGAGGGCGCCGCCGCCGGGGCCCGCCGCACACCCCGAGCGCTCCTCGCCGCCTGGCGCGACACGCGCGCCCGACTCGCCGAGGCCCTGGCCACGACCCCGAAGGCCACGTTCCCCTGGTACGGGCCGCCCATGAACGGCACATCGATGGCCACAGCCCGGATCATGGAGACCTGGGCGCACGGCGAGGACGTGGCCGAGGCGCTGGGCGTCGCCCGCCGACCGACCGCGCGACTGCGGCACATCGCGCACCTGGGCGTACGCACCTGGTCCTTCGGGTTCGCCGTCCGCGGCCTCGAACCACCGGCCGGCCAGCCCCGGGTCGAACTGACCGCCCCGGACGGCGACCTGTGGACCTGGGGCCCAGACGACAGCTCCGAACGGGTCACCGGCCCGGCCCTGGACTTCTGCCTCCTCGTCACGCAACGCCGGCACCGTTCCGACCTGGCTCTGCGCGCGGAGGGCGCGGTCGCCGACCGGTGGCTGGACATCGCCCAGGCCTTCGCAGGCCCCCCAGGCGCCGGTCGCCCCCCGGCCGGTGGCGCCCACCTTCCGGGCGCTGGCGGCCCTCTGGCCAGTGGCGCAGTCGCGCCGGACCGGTCGGGGGTCGACGCGTGAGGACGTTGCGGATCGGCAACGCGTCCGGGTTCTACGGCGACCGGCGGTCCGCCGTCCGGGAAATGCTCACCGGCGGCGAGCTCGACGTGCTCACCGGCGACTACCTGGCCGAGCTGACCATGCTCATCCTCGGCCGTGACCAGCTGAAGGACCCGAGCCTGGGCTACGCCCGCACGTTCCTCAGCCAGATGGAGGAGTGCCTCGGCCTGGCTCTCGACCGCCGGGTACGGATCGTCACCAACGCCGGCGGCCTCAACCCGGCCGGACTCGCACGCGCGCTGCGCACCCTGGCCGCGACCCTCGGACTCGACGCGACGGTCGCGCACGTCGAGGGCGACGACGTCCGGGACCGGTTTCCCGGGGCGCTGACGGCCAACGCGTACCTCGGGGCCTGGGGGATCGCCGAGGGACTGGCGGCCGGCGCGGACATCGTGATCACGGGGCGGGTCACCGACGCCTCGCTCGTGGTCGGCCCGGCCGCCGCGCACTTCGGCTGGGCCCGCGACGACTGGGACGCCCTCGCCGGGGCCACGGTCGCCGGCCACGCGCTGGAGTGCGGCACCCAGACCACCGGCGGCAACTACGCCTTCTTCACCGAGCTGCCGGCGCTGCGGCACCCGGGCTTCCCGGTCGCGGAGGTCCACGCCGACGGCTCGGCCGTGATCACCAAGCATCCGGGCACGGACGGCGCGGTCACGGTCGACACGGTCCGCGCCCAGCTGCTGTACGAGATCACCGGCCCCCGCTACGCCGGCCCCGACGTGACCACCCGTTTCGACACGATCGCCCTGGAGCAGGCCGGCCCCGATCGGGTGCTGGTCAGCGGCGTGCGCGGCGAGCCACCACCCGACACGGTGAAGGTGGCGGTGACATCCCTCGGCGGATACCGCAACGAGGCGCTCTTCGTCCTGACCGGCCTGGACGTCGACGCCAAGGCCGGTCTGATCCGCATGCAGCTCGACCTCCCCGACGCCCGGTGGACCCTGGCCCGCACAGACCATCCCGACGCCGATGTCCAGGAGGAGGCCAGCGCACTGCTGCGCTGCGTGGTCCGCGGCGGCGACCCGAAGACGGTGGGCCGGGCGTTCAGCTCCCGCGTGGTCGAACTGGCCCTGGCCAGTGTCCCGGGCTTCCACCTGGCGTCCCTCCCGGGCGAGGCGGTCCCGTACGGCGACTACCACGCCGAGTCCCTGCCGGCATCCGAGATCACCCAGGTACTGGTCCTCCCCGACGCCACCCGCCGCGAGGTCCAGCCCGCCCCAGTGGGCTCCGGCGCTGTCGCGGAGGACCATGCCGCCAGCCGCGCGCCGATCGCGACCACCACCGTCCCGGAGCCGCCGGAAGCCGGAAGCACCGAGCCCGGACCGGCTGCCGACCGCGCCCCGGACCGCCCCACCCGCCGCGTTCCGCTCGGCACCCTGATCGGGGCCCGGTCCGGGGACAAGGGCGGGGCCGTCACCCTCGGCGTCTGGGTCCGCGACCCGCGCGCCTGGCCGTGGCTCACCACCACCCTCACCTCCGACCGGCTCCGCACCCTGCTCCCGGAGACGGCCGCACACGACGTCACGCGACACCTGCTGCCCAACCTGCACGCCGTCCTGTTCGTCATCGACGGCCTGCTCGGCAGCGGGGTCGCCGAGGGCGTGCGCTTCGACCCGCAGGGCAAGGCGGTCGGGGAATGGCTGCGCTCGCGTCTCGTGGACATTCCGGAGGACCTCCTGAAGCGGGATCCGGCGACCCGGGACAGTCCCCGACCCGGACCGGACGGCGATCCGACCAGCCCCACCCGCCCATCGCGAACAGGACCCACCCATGACCGGTAACCGCACGGCGATGCTCACCAAGCTCGCCGAACTCGACGCGGAACACGCCAAGGCCGTCGCGGGCGGAGGCGCGAAGTACACCGGCAGACACCACCAGCGGGGCAAACTGCTGCCCAGGGAACGCATCGAGCTGCTGATCGACGAGGACTCCCCGTTCCTGGAGCTGGCCCCCCTCGCCGGCTGGGGGAGCGACTACCCGGTCGGGGCCAGCGTCGTCACCGGGATCGGGGTCGTCGAGGGCGTCGAGTGCGTCATCATCGCCAACGACCCGACGGTGCGCGGCGGGGCCAGCAACCCGTGGACGCTGAAGAAGACGTTCAGGGCGGCCGACATCGCGATGGAGAACCGGTTGCCGCTGATCAACCTGGTGGAGTCGGGGGGCGCGGACCTGCCGAGCCAGAAGGAGATCTTCATCCCGGGTGGCCGGGTGTTCAGGGACCTGACCCGGGCGTCGGCGGCGGGGCTGCCGACGATCGCCCTGGTGTTCGGCAACTCGACGGCCGGCGGGGCGTACATCCCGGGAATGTCCGACCACGTGGTGATGATCCGGGACCGGTCGAAGGTGTTCCTGGCCGGTCCGCCGTTGGTGAGGATGGCCACGGGGGAGGAGTCCGACGACGAGTCCCTGGGCGGGGCGTTGATGCACGCCCGGGTGTCGGGGCTGGCCGACCACCTGGCGGAGGACGAGCGGGACGCGATCCGGATCGGGCGGCGGATCGTCGCGCGGCTCAACTGGCGCAAGCATGGCCCCTCACCACAGGAATCGAGGCCCCCGCTGAAGGACGAGGAAGACCTCCTCGACCTCATCCCCGAGGATCTCAAGACCCCCTTCGATCCGCGCGAGGTGATCGCGAGAATCGTGGACGGGTCAGAGTTCGACGAGGTCAAACCCCTCTACGGGCCAAGTCTCGTCACGGGCTGGGCCCGGCTGCACGGCTACCCGGTCGGTATCCTCGCCAACGCGCGCGGCGTGCTGTTCGCGGAGGAGTCGCAGAAGGCCGCCCAGTTCATCCAGCTGGCCAACTCCTCGGACACCCCGCTGATCTTCCTGCACAACACGACGGGATACATGGTCGGCGCGGAGTACGAACGGGGCGGCATCATCAAGTACGGTGCCATGATGATCAACGCGGTCTCCAACAGCCGGGTGCCGCACCTGTCCGTCCTGATGGGAGCCTCCTACGGCGCCGGCCACTACGGGATGTGCGGCCGGGCGTTCGATCCCCGGTTCCTGTTCGCCTGGCCCAGCGCCAAGGCCGCGGTGATGGGTCCCCAGCAGCTGGCCGGTGTCCTGTCGATCATCGCGCGCCAGGCGGCCGGCGACCGGTACGACGAGGGCCGCGACGCCATGATGCGCGCCGCCGTCGAGGCGCAGATCGAGGCGGAGTCGCTGCCGATGTTCCTGTCCGGCCGCCTCTACGACGACGGGGTGATCGACCCCCGCGACACCCGCACGGTCCTCGGCATCTGCCTGTCGGCCATCCATTCCGCCCCGGTCAAGGGCACCGACGGATACGGGGTGTTCCGGCCGTGATCACCAGACTGCTGGTCGCCAACCGGGGAGAGATCGCCCGCCGGATCCTCCGGACGTGCCGTGACCTGGGCATCGAGACGGTGGCGGTGTTCTCCGACGTGGACGCCGACGCGCCATTCGTCGCGGAGGCCGACCTGGCCGTGGGGCTGCCGGGGGTGACGCCGGCGGACACGTACCTGAGGGGCGACCTGATCATCGCGGCGGCGCTCGGCGCGGGCGCGGACGCGGTGCACCCGGGATACGGGTTCCTGTCGGAGAACGCCGAGTTCGCGCTGCGGGTGCACGACGCCGGGCTGACGTGGGTCGGGCCGTCGGCGGAGATGATCGCCGCGATGGGCTCCAAACTGGCGGCGAAGAAGCTGGCCATCGACGCCGGCGTCCCCACCCTGTCGTCCCGGACCCTCGGGCCGCCCTCGTCGGGCCCGGCCTCCGAGGCGGCACCCCCCACCCCGGCCCGCCCGGTCGACGCCGCTCCCGGTGCGGGAGACGAAGCCTTCTTCCCCGTCCTCATCAAGGCCGACGCCGGCGGCGGCGGCCGGGGCATGCGGATCGTGCACGACCCGGCCCGCCTGGAGGCCGAGCTCGCGATCGCCCGCGCCGAGGCCGCCGCGGCGTTCGGCGACGCCGAGGTCTTCGTCGAGCCCTATGTCGCCGACGGCCGGCACATCGAGGTCCAGGTCCTCGCCGACACGCACGGCACGGTCTGGACCCTGGGGGAGCGCGAGTGCTCCCTGCAGCGCCGCCACCAGAAGGTGATCGAGGAGACCCCGTCCCCGTTCGTCACCGGGACGCTGCGCGGCCAGCTCGCCGCAGCCTCGGTCGGGATCTGTCGGGCCATCGGGTACACCGGCGCCGGCACCGTCGAGTTCCTCGTCGCCCCGACCGGCGAGTTCTTCTTCCTGGAGATGAACACCCGGCTCCAGGTCGAGCACCCGGTGACCGAGTGCGTCACGGGGCTGGACCTGGTGGCATGGCAGCTCCGGATCGCCGAGGGCGCGGCGCTGCCCCCGGAGCCCCCGGAGCCGACCGGGCACGCGATCGAGGCCCGGCTGTACGCGGAGGATCCGGCCCGCGACTGGCTGCCCCAGGCCGGCGCGCTGCACCGGTGTGAGATTCCGGGGATCGACGCGCGGTTCGCGGTGCCCGTCGGATTCGGCCTGCGGGTCGACGACGCGGGCGCCGACCAGGTCAGTGTCCACTATGATCCGATGCTCGCGAAGGTGGTGGCCTGGGCCCCGACCCGGGAGGAGGCGGCCCGGCGGCTGGCCTCGGCGCTGGCCGGCGCGGCCCTGCACGGCCTGGCCACGAACCGGGACCTGCTGGTGCGCACCCTGCGCCATCCGGAGTTCCTGGCCGGTGCCACGGACACCGGCTTCTTCGCCCGGCACGCCCTGACCGCCGCCCCGGAGGTCGACAGGCTGTCCGTGTTGGCCGCCGCTCTGGCCGCGGCCGCCCGGAACCGAGCCGGCGCGCCGGTGCTCGGCGGCATCCCGTCCGGCTGGCGGAACGTGCCATCGAGCCAGCAGGTGAAGGTGTTCGTGGGCCACGAGGTGACCTACGGCCTGACCCGCACCGGCCTGGCCGCGACCCACCAGGGTGTCGACCTGTCGGGGGTGGAACTGGTCTCCGCTACCCCCGACCGGGTGGTGCTGGCCCGCGACGGCCTGCGGCACACGTTCGAGGTGGCGACCTACCCGGGCCTGGTGTGTGTGGACTCGCCGCTCGGAGCGGTGACCCTGGTCCCGGTGGACCGGTTCCCGCCGCCCCGGGCCGCGCACGCCGCCGGTTCCCTGCTCGCCCCGATGCCCGGCACCGTGGTCGCCGTGCACGTCACCGCCGGCCAACGGCTGCCCGCCGGGGCGCTGCTCCTGGAGTTGGAAGCCATGAAGATGCGTTTCCCCGTCACGGCCGACGCCGACGGGACACTCACGGCCCTGCACGTCCGCGTCGGCGACCAGGTCGACACCGACACCCTTCTCGCGGTACTGGAGGCACACCAGTGAACTTCCACGAATCCGACGAGCGTCGCGCCCTGCGCGCGGCGGTCGCCGAGCTCGGCAAGCGCTACGGCCACCGCTACATGCGCGACAAGGTCCGCACCGACGGCCGCGCCACGGAACTGTGGGAAGAGGCCGGCCGGTACGGCTACCTGGGCGTCAACATCCCGGCCGAGTACGGCGGCGGGGGCGGCGGCATCGCGGACCTCGCGGCGGTGTGCGAGGAACTCGGCGCCGCCGGCTGTCCCCTGTTGCTCATGGTCGTCTCCCCGGCGATCTGCGGCTCGATCATCGCCCGGTTCGGCACCGTGGCCCAGAAGGAGAGGTGGCTGCCCGGGATCGCGGACGGCTCCACCACGATGGCGTTCGGCATCACCGAACCCGACGCGGGCTCCAACAGCCACAACCTGACGACGACGGGGACCCGTACCGAGGAAGGGTGGGTTCTCAACGGTCGCAAGGTCTTCATCTCCGGCGTGGACCAGGCCGACGCCGTCCTCGTCGTGGGCCGCAGCGCCGACGCCCGCACCGGCAGGCTCAAGCCGGCCCTGTTCATCGTGCCCACCGACGTGCCCGGGTTCACCTGGCAGCCGATCGAGATGGAACTCGTCGCGCCGGAGAAACAGTTCGCGCTGTTCCTCGACGACGTGGCGCTGCCGGCCGACGCGCTGGTCGGCGACGAGGACGCCGGTCTGCGACAGCTGTTCGCCGGCCTGAACCCCGAACGGATCATGGTCGCAGCGTTCAGCCTCGGCATGGCCCGCCAGGCCCTGGACACCGCCGTGGACTACGCGAAGACCCGCACCGTGTGGCAGGGCCCGATCGGCGCGCACCAGGGCATCGCGCACCCCCTTGCGGTGTGCGCGATCGAACTCGAACAGGCCCGGCTACTCACCCAGAAGGCCGCGTGGCTCTACGACGCCGGCGACGACGAGGGGGCCGGCGAGGCGGCGAACATGGCCAAGTACGCCGCCGCGGAAGCCGCCGCGCGCATCGTCGACCAGTCGATCCAGACCCTGGGCGGCAACGGCCTGTCCGTCGACTACGGCGTCGCCGCCCTGCTCGTCGCCTCCCGGGTGGCCAGGGTCGCCCCGGTCAGCCGCGAGATGATCCTCAACTACGTCGCCCAGCACACCCTGGGCCTGCCCCGCTCCTACTGACCGGCCTGGCCCCACGGGCCGCTGGTGACTCAGCGGCCCGCCAGGCCAGCGTCGATCGCCCGCTCCACCTCGTCGAGGTACTCCGTCGAGAGAATCCCCGCGTCGGCCCCGTAGTAGTACCGCTCGACCTGTTCGAACGCGACGGTGTCCGCCGTCAGGAGGAGCCGGCCCAGATTCGCCGCGTCGATCTTCCGGAAGGTCGGGGCGACGATGACGAGTTCGCTGAAGAACGGCTGCAGCGCCGGTGTCGCGCTGTGCAGGAACGAGTCGCCGATCATCACGGTCCGCCCCGGGTGCAGCGGGGCCCCGGTGCTCCGGGAGACGCTGACGTCCAGCGCGGTGTTCTCCACCGTCTGGACGCCGGCCACGGTCGTGACCCCGGGCCGGACGAGGGAGGCGCGTTCGATCGGCGTCTTCTCCTGCCGGCCGCGCAGCAGATTCAGGTCCCCGAGCACCGGCTGCGGGCTCCCCACCTCGGTGCGGACCCCGTTCAGCAGCGCGGGGTCGAGATGGCCCGCGTACACCTTGGCGAACTGGATCCGGCCGTAGTCGTTCCAGTGGGTGTCGTACCGCAGGTACGCCGTGCCGTGTTCGCGCCGGACGTCCTCGATCGGGGCGTACAGGTCGACGTACCCCTGCGGCGGGGTGCTCGCCAGCTTCTGCCGCAGGGCCAGCTTCCCGGCGTTGCCGCAGGTGTCCGACGGATACCGGCCGGGCAGTTGCTCCGTCTCGATCGAGGTCTTGTCCGGTGCCACGAACGTGGTGAGGGTGGCGCCCGCCCGGACGATGAGCCGGCCCAGCCGTGCGACGTTCGCGCCCACGTCGGCCATGTGCTCGTTGCCCCGGCACGCGTACCCGAAGTCGTCGGCGAGGAAGAGGCGGCCGTCCTTGCCCATCATCACCGGCGGTTTGCCCCCGGCGGAGGCCGGCAGCTCGTCGAAGACGGCCTCGCTGACCTCGTCGTTGGCCCGCACGGCGCGGTCGCGGAGCGGCAGGCGGTCGATCGCCCACTTGTTGAGTTCGGGGAAGAACTCCCACCCGTCGGAGATCGAGGGCCGCGGTGCCAGCGCGCGGTTCTCGATGTTCCCGGACCGCTCGCCGGCGGCACCGGCCAGGGCCGGGCCCCCGAAGAACAGGAGCGCGACCAGCCCTACGGCGATCCTGCCGACCGGCCACCGCCGCCGGACCCGCCCGCCGGTGGGAAGGTCCGGGGTGGCGTGTTCCTGCTCGGTGGAGATATCCCGGATGGTCACAATGGCTCCGTCAACGTCACGCACGATGTCTGGGCTCAGAACTGGAAGTACAGGAACGGGCTGAACGTGCCGGCCGCCACCAGGATCGCGGCGGCGGGTGCCGCCACGACGCTGTAGGCCAGGCGCGCGGCCCCGGCGAGTCGGGTGCGGCTGTCCTCGAGGAACCGCCCCATCGTGAAGCGCGCGGGGATGAACACCACGAGCAGCCCGAACGCCAGGAGGATCAGCGCCTGGTTGCGGATCCCCGCGTCGATCAGGACGGCGGACGTGCCGGTGAACCGGGGTACCGCCATGATCTTCAGGATGCCCAACCCGTGCGGGAGGCTGTCGGCGCGGAACAGGACCCATCCGACGATCACCGCGAGCAGGGTCAGGATCCGGCGGGGCGCCACCCAGCGGGTGGCGTCGATCCTGGCGAGCCCGGTCAGCCGCTCCAGGGCCAGCATGCCGCCGTGGAACAGCCCCCAGACCAGGAACGTCCACTGGGCGCCGTGCCAGAAGCCCGTGAGCACGAACACGGTGAACAGGTTGCGGTAGGTCGCCATCGACGAGCCGCGGTTGCCGCCCAGGGGGATGTAGACGTAGTCGCGGAACCACCGGGACAGGGACATGTGCCAGCGGCGCCAGAAGTCGGTGATCGACAGCGCGGCGTACGGCCGGTTGAAGTTCTCCGGCAGCGTGAAGCCGAACATCGCGGCGAGGCCGATGGCCATGTCCGAGTATCCGGAGAAGTCGAAGTAGATCTGGATCGTGTAGGCCAGGGCCCCGATCCACGCGGTCCGCCAGTCGAGCTGGTCCACGGGCGCGCCGAACACCGCGTTGGCGATCGGCGCGATCGAGTCGGCGATGATCACCTTTTTGGCCAGACCGAGCGCGAACCGGGGGAAGCCGTCGGCGAAGTCCCGCAGCCGCTGTCCCGCCCTGGACTGGGCGAGCTGCTCGGAGATTTCGTGGTATCGCACGATAGGTCCGGCGATGAGCTGCGGGAACATCGCGATATAGGTGACGAACTGGACGGGGTTGCGCTGTGCCGGTCGGGAGCCACGGTAGACGTCCACGACATAGCTGAGGTGGTGGAAGGTGAAGAACGAGATCCCGATCGGCAGCAGGATGTGCAGGATCGGGACGTCGGGGAAGAGGTGGTGCAGTTGGGTGCTGCCGAAGCCGGCGTACTTCCAGATCACCAGGATCGACAGGTCCGCGCCCACCGTGGCGACCAGGAGCGCCGACCGCAGGCGTCGCCGGGCCTTGAGCCATCCGCCGTCGATGGCCAGGCCGGAGGCGAAGTTGAGCACCATGCACCCGAGGAGCAGCAGGACGAAACTGCCGGCTCCCCATGCGTAGAACAGCAGGCTGGCCACGGCGATGACCCAGTTGCGCGCCCGGGCCGGTAGCAGCCAGTACGCCCCCAGGACGGCTGGCATGAAATACCAGAGGAACATCGGGGAAGCGAACGACATCGCGGTGCGGCTCCTTGGCGCGAGGGCATGCTGACGCATGATGGGTCCCCGGTCCCGAGAGACTAGCGAATGACCACCTTCAGGCAAAATCCGGGTGACCGCACCTTCACTCCGGGTCGGCGAGTGGTTCGCTCAGCCCGGCGAGAAGTGCCTTGAGCAGGGCGGACAGCTGGCCCAGCTCGTCAGGGGCGAGCGCCCCGAGCAGGCTCTGTTCGTGGGTGAGCAGGTCGTCCACCGACCGGTCCAGCAGCGCGTGCCCGGCGGCCGTCAGGGTCACCAGGACCGAGCGCCCGTCAGGCCCGCCCTTCTCCCGGCGTACCAGCCCGTCGGTCTCGGCCCGGGCGACGCGCTGCGAGATGGCCCCCGCGCTGACCAGCGACAACCGGGCCAGTTCACCCGGGGGCAGCCGGTAGGGGGTCCCCGACCGGCGCAGGGTGCTCAGCAGGTCGAGGGTCGCGGCGTCGATGCCGAGCCGGGTCAGGGTCCTGCGGCGCTCGTCGGACAGGATCTTGCCGATCCGCCAGACCCGGGTGATCACGCCGATGGACTCGACCGGGGTGCCCGGGCGTTCGCGGGCCCAGGCGGACTGGATCAGGTCGACGGCATCGTCCATGGCGCGCTCCTCGTGTTAACGTGCTCCCCGGATACTAGTTTAGGCCTAAAGGAGTTTGGCATGCGGACAGTTGTCGTCACCGGGGGCGCGACCGGGATCGGGTACGCCGTGGCGGAGTCCTTCACCCGAGCCGGCGACCACGTGGTGATCACCGGCCGGCGGGAGTCCGCGCTGCGCGAGGCCGCCGACCGGCTCGGGGCCACGGCCGTGCCGTTCGACGCCGCCGACCCGGCCGCCGTCGCCGCGGCGCTGGCCGACCTGCCCGCCACGGTCGACGTCCTGGTCAACAACGCCGGCGGCAACACGGACTTCGACCGGCCGGACGACGGGGACGACCTGGCGGCCCTCGCCGCCAACTGGCGGGCCAACCTCGACGCCAACCTGCTGTCGGCCGTCCTGGTCACCACGGCGCTGACCCCCCGCCTCGCCGACGACGCGCGGATCGTCACGATCGGCTCGATCGCCGCCCGGCTGGGCGCCAACTCCTACGGCGCGGCCAAGGCGGCGGTCGAGGCCTGGACGGCGTCCCTGGCGACCCAGCTCGGCCCGCGCGGCATCACCGCGAACGTGGTCTCCCCGGGCCTGATCGTCGCCACCGAGTTCTTCCGCGACCGGCTCACCGACGACGGGGTCGCCCAGCGGGTCGCGGCCACCCGCAACGGCCGGCCGGGCACCACCGCGGACGTGGCCGCGACTGTGGACTTCCTCGCCTCGCCGGCCGCCGGGCACCTCACGGGCCAGGTCGTGCACGTCAACGGCGGGGCCTATCTGGGTCGGTAGCGATGATTGTGGGCGGTGGTATGGATCATGTAGTGTCATGTGTGCCGGTGCCGGACATATCGAGGAGGTGGGAACCCATGACCGTTAGTCCAGGCCGGGTGCTCTCCTCGTACGGCCGCGCGGTCCTCCTGACGTAGTCGACCGAGAGAGCCCCCGTCGGTACCCCCCGAAAGGTTCTCTCATGTCACTCGCACTGTCGCATCTCTCCGCGTCCGCCATCGTCGCCCGGCTCCGGGCCGTCGGCTGTGTCTTCGCCGAGGACGAGGCCGACCTGCTCCTGTCCGCCGGGGCGTCCCCGGTCGAGCTCGCCGCCATGGTGGACCGCCGGGTCGCCGGACTACCCCTCGAACACGTCCTGGGCTGGGCCGAGTTCTGCGGCCTGCGCATCGCCGTGGATCCCGGGGTGTTCGTCCCCCGTCGCCGCACCATGTTCCTGGCCCGGGAGGCCACGGACCTGGCCCGCGAGGCCGCGGACGCCACCGCCGCCCGCCCCGTCGTCGTCGACCTCTGCTGCGGCTCGGGCGCGGTCGGCGCCGCCCTGGTCACAGCCCTGCCCGGCGTCGAACTGCACGCCGCGGACATCGAGCCGGACGCGGTCCGCTGCGCCCGCCGCAACCTCGGCCCCTCCGGCGAGGTCCACGAGGGCGACCTGTACGCGGCCCTGCCCGCCACGCTGCGCGGCAGGATCGACGTGCTGGTCTGCAACGCCCCGTACGTGCCCACCGACGAGATCGGGTTCCTGCCGCCGGAGGCCCGGCTGCACGAGCCGCACGTGACCCTCGACGGCGGCTCGGACGGGCTCGACGTGCAGCGCCGGGTCGCCGCCGGGGCGGTGGAGTGGCTGGCCCCGGGCGGTCACCTGCTGGTCGAGACGAGCGAGGACCAGGCGCCCCGGACCCTCGACGTGTTCACCGCCGCAGGACTGGTGTCGCGGATCGCGACGTCCGAGGAGCTGTACGCCACGGTCGTGATCGGCACCCGCCCGAGGACGTAGGGCCTGTGCGCGCCGGCCAGCGCCGCCGCCCCGGACCGTGGGGCCCCGCCGGCGCCGTTGGCCGGCACGATCACACCCTCAGACGGGTACGGAGGTCCCCGACCCGGCCCCCGTCGGCGGCTCCCGGTCCCGGCCGGGCGCCGGCTCGGCGAGGACGGCGTCGAGCATCGCCGCCCACTGCCGCAGCAGCCTGCTCCGCCGCGACCGGTCGTCGCTGAGCAGGTTCGCCAGCCCGAAGCCGCGCACCAGGTCCAATGTCGCCCCGACGGCGTCGCGGATCTCGGCCCGGGTGTCGTCGACCCCGAGCAGTTCCAGGGCCAGCCGGTACCCTTCCCGCCCCAGCCGGTCCTCCAGCGGCATCACCACGGCGTGCAACTGCGGGTCGGTCCGCGCCGCGACCCACAGCTCCACGGCGGCCTCGAACAGCGGCCCCGTGTACAGCTCGGCGAGCAGCTCCAGCACCGCCAGGGTCCGTCGCCCGTCCCGGGGCAGGGTGTCGGCGGTGCGCAGCAGCTCCTCGGTGCGCGCGACGGCCACGTGCTCGACGGCGGCGACGACGAGTTCGGCCCGGGTCGGGTAGTGGTGCAGCTGCGCGCCGCGGGACACGCCGGCGCGTTCGGACACCGCGGTGGTGGTGGTGCCCGACCAGCCCAGCTCGACCAGGCACTCGGCGGTGGCCCGCATGAGCCGCAACCGGGTGGTCCGGCTCCGTTCCTGCTCCCGCCTGCCCGTCATCCCCCCGACACTAGTGGATCGTGCGGACCGCCTCGGAGATCGCGCGGTGGAACGTCGGGTACGCGTAGATCATGCTGCGCAGCGTGTCCAACGGCACCTCGGCGTGCACGGCCACGGCGAGCCCGGCGAGCACCTCGCCCCCGTCGGGTCCGGCGGAGGTGGCCCCGACCAGCACGCCCCGGTCGGTGTCCACGACGAGCTTGATGAACCCCTCGTCGCCGACGCCGTGGATCCAGCCCCGGGTGGAGGAGCCCAGCGGGGTGTGTCCGACGCCGACGGCCAGCCCCTTCTCGCGGGCCTGGTGCTCGGTGAGCCCGACCGCCCCGATCTCCGGGTCGGTGAACGTCACCCGGGGCAGCGCCTTGTAGTCGGCCGCCGGCCCGCCCTGGCCGAGGATGTCGCGGACGGCGATGTCGGCCTGGTACATCGCGATGTGGGTGAACGCGTCCCGCCCGGTGACGTCGCCGACGGCCCACAGGCCCTCGCCGGCCCGCATCCACTCGTCCACCTCGAGGGCGCGGGCACCCGGGTCCAGGCCCAGAGTGTCGAGCCCGAGGCCGGCGAGGTCGACCCTGCGGCCGGTGGCGACCAGGACCCGTTCCGACGTGATCTCGGTGCCGTCGTCGAGGAACACGGTCGTGCCGTCCACCTTCACGGCCCGCCGGCCGAGGTGCACGGTCACACCGTCCCCGGCGAGCGCCCGCTGGGCGACCGTCGAGGACTCGGGCTCCTCCATCGCGAGCAGCCGGTCGCCGGCCTCGACGACGGTGACGGCGACGCCGAACCGGGCGAACACCTGGGCGAGTTCCAGGCCGATCGCGCCACCGCCGAGCACCGTCAACGAGCCGGGCAGCTCGGCGGCCTCGATGGCGTCGCGGTTGGTCCAGTAGGGGCTGTCGGCCAGGCCGGGGATCGGCGGGATGACGGGGGTGGTGCCGGTGGCGATGATGACGCCGCGGCCCGCCTCGTACACGTCGGAGCCGACCTGGACCCGGCCGGGGCCGATCAGCCGGGCGTGCCCGCGCAGGAACGTGCCGCCCTTGCCGGTGAACCGGTCGACGGCGACCTGGTCGTTCCAGTTGTCGGTGGCCTCGTCGCGGATCCGGGCGTGCACCGGGGCCCAGTCGGGGCGCACCGCGGCCTGCCCGGCGTACGTCGGCACCCTGCGGGCCTCGGCGAGGGCGTTGCCGGCCCGGATCATCATCTTGCTGGGGATGCAGCCGTAGTACGGGCACTCGCCGCCGACCAGGCGACCCTCGACGCCCAGCACGTCCAGCCCCGCCTCCGCCAGCCGGCCGGCCACTTCCTCGCCGCCGACGCCCAGTCCGATCACGATGATGTCCATCCGACCAGTGTGCCGTGCCGCTCCACCCGGCACGGTCCACACGCGGTCAGTTGGTCAGTCGGTCGGTGCCGTACTTCTTCACCAGCGCGTCGTTGGCCTTGAGGTCCAGGTCGCCGTAGAAGCGCACGGAGTCGCGGATGGCCTCGCGGGCGATCGAGCTGCCCGGCCCGTTGAGCTGGTACTCGAACGGCTTGCCCGGCTGCGCGATCCGCTGCGCGAGCGGCACGTCGTGGAACCCGAGCCGGATGATGTAGTAGGAGTTGCCGCCGCCCTTGGGCACCTCGACGTAGTCCTGCTGCGGGTGGCCGAAGGTGACGGTGTTCTGGAAGCTGTGGTCACCGGAGCCGGACGGCGCGACGAACGTGATCACGGCGCAGTCGATGTGGAACGCGGTGTTCGACCGGTTGGTGAACACGAGTGCGGTCTGGCCCCACCAGATGTCGCCGCTGGTCCGCACGCTGAGCGTGAGCGGCAGGTTGCTGGTGAACTTCGTGGTGGCCGGTTCGGACAGGATCGGGTTCGGTCCGGAGATGGGGTGGCTGGTCCCGTTGGCGCACCGTTCGAGGGGCTTGTCGTACTCCGAGGGAGCTCCGGTCGGCTGGACCTGCGTGAACGTGTCCGGGCCGCCGGTGACCGTGCTCGTCGTGCCGGGTCCGACCGCCGTGGTCGCGGTGGCGGTGTGACCGGTGACGCCGAGCCCGAGCAGGAACAGGGCGCCGGCCAGGAGGCCGACGACCCATCCGTGTCTGATGAGCTTCTGCATGAGGGGTCCTCCATCAAGTGACCTTTAGGAAACTTTACTAAAGGTGCATCGACGGTAACCAATGCGAAGCGCCTTTGTCTACAGTGCTACGCCGGCTCCCGCGTTCTCGCCCCTGCGGACCACGAGCGCCACGACCGCCCCGACCAGGGCCACGATCGCCCCCACGGTCAGCGTGGTGTGGAATCCGTCCATGAAGGCCAGGTGCGCGCCGTTCGTGACGGCCCGGGCGAGGTCCGCCGGCGTCCCCGGCGGCACCGGGGCCACCCCCTGTGCGACGTACTGCTCCGCGGCCTGGAACTGCGGCGCCACCTGGGCCGGCACCCCCGACTCGGTCAGGCGGGGGACGAGGACGTCCCCGACCCGGCTGGCGATGATCGTGCTGAACACCGTCGTGCCGAGCACCCCGCCGAGTTGCGCGCCGGTCTGCTGCAGGCCGCCGGCCACCCCGGCGAGCTCGACCGGGGCGTTGCCGACGATCGCCTCGGTGCCGGCGACGATGACCAGGCCGAAGCCCAGCCCGAGCAGCACGAACCAGGGCCACAGAGTCACGTACTCCGCGTCGACCTCCGCCCGCGACAGTCCGAACAATGCCACGGCCGTGAGTCCCATCCCGGCGACCAGCGGCAGGCGCGGCCCGAACCTCGCGGTCAGCGCACCCGCCGCCGGCGCGGAGAACATGAACGTGGCGGTCAGCGGCAGCAGTCGGACGCCGGCCTCGACCGGTCCCATGCCGTGCACCTGCTGCAGGTAGAGGGTGAGGAAGAAGAACGCGCCGAACAGGGAGAAGAACGCCAGGGTGACCAGCGCGGTGCCGGCCGACAGTGAGACGTTGCGGAACAGGCTCAGCGGCAGCAGCGGGTGCCGGGTCAGGGACTCCCGGACGACGAACCCGGCGAGCAGGACGAGCGCGCCGATCAGGAAGCCGAGCGGCAGGGCGTCGCCGAAGCCGTGCTCCTGCGCCTTGATCAGGCCCCAGACCAGGGAGAACAGCGCGCCGGACAGCAGGACGACCCCGGGCAGGTCGAAGGAGCCGGCCGCGCCCGGGTCCTTGGACTCGCGGATCACGAACCAGCCGAGGACGACGGCGGCGACGGCGAGCGGCGCGTTGAGGAAGAAGACGCTCTGCCAGTCGACGTTCTCGACGAGCAGGCCGGCGACGATCGGGCCGCTGGCGATGGACAGCGCCGACGTGCCGCCCCAGATGCCGATGGCCATGTTGAGCTTCTCGGCCGGGAACGCGTTGCGCAGGATCGCGAGGCTCGCCGGCTGGAGCAGCGCCCCGGCGAGGCCCTGGATCACCCGCCAGAAGATCACCATGCCGATGCTGCCGGAGAACCCGATCGCCACCGAGGCGACCGCGAACCCGACGACGCCGAGCAGGAAGAGCTTCTTGCGGCCGAACCGGTCGGCGAGCCGGCCGGCGATGATCAGGGAGACGGCGAGAGCGAGCAGGTAGCCGTTGGTGACCCACTGCAGGCCGGACAGGCCGGCGCCGAGGTCGCGGGCGATGGCGGGGTTGGCGATGGCGACGACGGTCGCGTCGAGACCGACCATCGCGATGCCGATCGCGACGGCGGCGAGGGTGAGCCAGGGGTTGCGGCTGCCGCGTCGGGCGGCCTCGGGGGCCGGGGCGTCGAGCGTGAGTGTCATACCCGGTAATTTGTCAGCCACTGACATCTGCCGTCAACCGACAAAGGCGAAGCTGTGACATTAGTCATCGGCTGACCATGGGATACACTTCGGGCCATGGAGACGGCGAGCCTGCGCGAGCGCAAGAAGCAGCGCACCAGGGAGGCGCTGGTCGACGCCGCGTTCGACCTGTTCCAGCGCAAGGGCTACGAGGCGGCGACGGTCGACGAGATCGCTGACTCCGTCGAGGTCTCCGCCCGCACCTTCTTCCGGTACTTCGAGAGCAAGGACGACCTCCTCCTCTCCATCCAGGAGCAGCAGTTCGCGCTGCTCTTCGACCTGATCCGCGCCCGCCCGGCGCACGAGGCCGTCCTCGACGTCGTCCGGCACGCCGCGGTCGAGGTGGTCCGCGCCGCCGAGCGGGGCACCCACGGCTTCGACCCGGAGAAGGTCTCGTGCATGCAGGCCCTGATGGCCGCCAGTCCGGCCCTGGCCGCCCGGTGCCGGGCCGTCAGCGCGGTGCGCACCGACGAGTTGGCCGGGTGCCTGGCCGCGCGGATGGGCGTGCTGGCCGACGACCGCCGGGCGTACCTGGTGGCGTCGATGGCGATCACGGCGATCCAGGTCGCGATGACCTGGCACGAGGCGGACCGCGGCCGGCCGCTGTCGGACAACCTCGACGAGGCGTTCGAGCTGCTCGCGGCGGGGATCAACTACCCGGCCGCTAAATAGTTTGGCCCCAAATCTTTCGGGGGCTAATCTTTTGGCATGCCATTGCCACCCCATCTCGCCCGCAGCCTGGACGGCGCGCCCCTGCGCCGGCTGGTCGCGATCGCGGGCAGCGCCGTCGGCCGCAACTGGGCCGCGGCACTCAGTGACCTGGAGGGCCTGACCCCGGCCGGGGCCTCCGTCCTGCTCCTCCTCGCCCGGCACGGCGACCGGGTCGCCAGCCGCGACCTCGCCGAACTGAGCTGGATCAAGCCGGCCACCCTCACCGGGGTGGTCGACACCCTGGAGAAGTCCGCCCTCGTCGCCCGCGAGCGCGACGAGGGCGACCGCCGGGTCGTCTTCATCTCCCTCACCGAGCCGGGCCGGGCCAGGGTCGGCCAGATCATGCCCCGGTTGAGCACCGTGTTCCCGCCGAGCGCCGTCGAGGCCGACCCGGCCAAGGAGGCGGTGGTCCGGGAGTACCTGATGGAGCTGATCTCTCTGACTTGCGAGGAGGTCGAGCTCGATGGCTGACGCCACGGTTGTCGTCGAGGACCTGGTCAAGCGGTACCCGAAAAAGGAGGTCAACGCCGTCGACGGCCTCAGTTTCGAGGTCCGCCGGGGTGAGATCTTCGGCCTGCTCGGCCCGAACGGGGCCGGCAAGTCCACCACGATCGGCGTGCTCACCACCCGGGTCCGGGCCACCGGCGGCACCGCCAGCGTCGGCGGCGTCGACGTGATCGCCAACCCGGTGTTGGCCCGCACGAAACTCGCCGTCGTGCCCCAGCGCGGCAACCTCGACCGCTCGCTGACCCCCCGGCAGAACCTGGTCTTCCACGCCGCCTACCACGGGGTGCCCCGGGCCGAGCGGCGCGAGCGGGCCGCGACGCTGCTCGGCGAGTTCGGGCTGGCCGACCGGGCCGACGACAAGGTCGAGCAGTACTCCGGGGGCATGGTGCAGCGGGTCATGATCGCCCGCGCGCTGATGCACGAGCCGGAGGTGCTGTTCCTCGACGAACCGACCGCCGGCCTGGACCCGCAGTCCCGGCTCTTCCTCTGGGACCGGGTCCGCGACCTGCGCGACCGGGGCACCACGATCGTGCTGACCACGCACGACATGGACGAGGCCGCCGAGATGAGCGACCGGGTCGGCATCATCGACCACGGCAGCCTGCTCGCCCTGGACACCCCGGCGGCGCTCACCCACAGCCTGTCCGGACAGTCGATCCTGGAGCTCACGGTCACCCGCGACGATCCGGCGCTGATCGGTCTCGTCGCCGACCTCGACGGCGTGGACCGGGTCGAGAAGGTCAAGGACTCCAGACTCCGGTTGTACCTGACCAGACCCGGCCCCGACCTGCTCGCCCCCGTCGCCACCCTGCTCGGCGCGCACGACGCCGGCCTGTCCGACGTGCACCTCGGCGAACCCAGCCTCGAGGACGTCTTCATCAACCTGACCGGAAGGGGGCTGCGGTGACCCGCAAGGCGTTCCTCGCCATCCTGTGGCGGGACCTGTTCGTCACGGGCAAGGAGTTCTGGGTCTTCCTGCTCCAGGTGGCCCTGCAACCCCTGTTCATGCTCTTCGTGTTCGCCAAGGTCCTCGGCAGCGCCGGCTACGTGTCCGCCGGCTTCGGCCGGCTGCTGCTGCCCGGCATGGTGGCGCTGACGGCGTTCCTCACCGCGTTGCAGAGCGTGGCGTTCCCGCTGGTCATGGAGTTCTCGTTCACCAGGGAGATCGAGGACCGGCTGCTCGCCCCGCTGCCGATCGGGCTCGTCGCGGTGGAGAAGCTGTGCATGGCCGTCATCCGGTCGATCGTCGCCGCCGTGCTGATGTTCCCGATCGGCGCGCTGGTCCTCGGCCACGCCCCGTGGCGGACCGCCGGCCTGCCGCTGCTGGTCGGGGCCCTGCTGCTCGGCGGCTGGGTCGGCGGGGCGCTCGGCATGAACGTGGGCACCTGGATGCCGCCGAACCGGATCAGCGTCGGGTTCGCCGTGATCCTCACCCCGCTGATGTTCACAGGCGCGACGCAGTACCCGTGGAAGTCGCTGCACGCGCTGCCGTGGTTCCAGTGGGTGACGGCGGCGAACCCGCTGACCTACCTGTCCGAGGGGGTCCGCGCCGCGCTCGTTCCCGACGTGCCGCACCTGCCGCCGTGGCTGTGCCTGACGGCGCTGACCGTGGCGGGGGCTGTCCTCACGGCGACCGGCCTGAAGGGCTTCTACCGCCGCGCGCTGGACTGACCTGACTACCTCGATGATCACGGTTTACGGCCGAGATGTGTAGACAGACCGCACATCCCGGCCGCAAGCAGTGATACACCCAGGGCCGGGCCCTTTTTCCCCGACGAGAGGGGCTGATGGAACCCGGGTCAGGCCCCACCGTAACCGGAAAAGGTTTTCAGCCGCGCAGCAGGAGGAGCACCGCCGCCGCCGACCAGCTGAAGTTTGGCACGCCCTGGCGGGCACCGGTCAACGGGTGGTAGTTCTCGTGCAGCGGCGCGTCCCCGGCCAGCCCGTCGGCGTGCGCGAACAGCCGCTCCGTCAGCGCCCCGGCCTCCCCGGAGAACCCGGCCCGCCGCAGCCCCTCCACGGCGAACGCCACCTGGTCCAGCCACACCGGCCCCCGCCACCGCCGGTCCGGGGCGAACGACGCGCTGTCGGCCGACACAGTCGGGCACGGCACCGGGGTGCCGAACCGGCCCGGGTCCAGCAGCGCCGCGCGCACCGCCACGGTCTGCGGCAGGGTGGCGATGCCGGCCCACAGCGGGATGACGCCCTCGATGCCCTTGCCCCGCCCGACGAGGGGCTCGCCGTCGACGGTGTCGTAGAACCAGCCGGTCGCCGGGTCGTACATCCGGTCGCGGACATAGCCGGCCACGTGCTTCGACGGGAACGTGTCCGCGGAGCCCACCGCACGGGCGATCAGCGTGAGATGGTCCTTCTCGGCGGCCAGGTACGCGTTCAGGCACACCGACTGCTGCTCGAGCGTGAACCCGGCCCGCGCGGGCAGCACGGTCACGTCGTCGAACCGGGGCGCGTTGTCCATCCCGGACTCCCAGGTGGCGGCCTCGGCGACGGCCTTGTCGGTGTCGTTGGCCGGGTCGAGGGTGGCCCCGTACGCGCAGACGCCGGATCCGAGCCGGTCGCGGGCGTCGTACCACCAGCGGTGGTAGGCGACCAGGCGCGGGTAGAGCCGGCGGAGGAACGCCAGGTCGCGGCCGGCGTGGTAGACCTGCCACACCGCCCACGCCGCCAGGGGCGGCTTGGTGTTGCGCTCGTTCCAGTTCGCGCCGTCGCGGTTGTAGAACACCGCGTCGGGCACCATGCCGTCGTCGCGCTGGTGGTCGAACACGGACTCGATCACGGAGGCGGCCAGCGCCGGGTCGAACGTGGCCACCCCGGCGGCGTGCTTCCACGAGTCCCAGGACCAGAAGCCGTTGTGCGCGGCGGAACTCAGGGAGGGGGTGACGCCGTCGCGGCGCAGCGCCCCGGCCGGGCTGCGCCAGTTGGTGACGAGCGTGCTGACGGCCTTGGCGGCCAGGCGGCGGCGGTCGGGGGCGACGCCGTCGAGGGCCCGGGCGAGGTAGCGGGCCCAGCGGGCGTCGGGGGGCTCGGCGCGCACCGCCGCGAGCCGGTCGCGTTCGGCGGCGGTGAACGTGTAGCTCTCCTGCCAGGTCAGCCGGGCCTCGCCGGTCACGACCAACGGGGCGACCCGGTCGGTGCGGTAGCTGTCGCCCGTGACGACGCTGATCACCGGTGCGTCGTGGGTGACCTCGAACCGCGCGTCGGCCGTGGACAGGAACGCCTGCCGGTCGCGGACCTCCCGGAACACGGCCTCGACCCCGGTGGCCGTGGCGCGCAGGGTCGGCGCGTACCCGTGCGGGAGCAGCGCGCCGGTCCAGGACACGGCCAGCCGCCGCGCGCCGTCACCGTCGTGCCGGACCCGGGCCTCGACCGTGGCACCGCGATGCGACGTGTACCACAGGCCCAGCGTCACCGTCAGCCCCGCCCCGACGCACACCTGCCGCAGCCGTCCCGGGAGCGCGTCGGCGCTCTCCAGCACCAGGTCGACCGGCTCGCCGGTGTCCAGGTCGGTCAGCCCCAGGCGGCTGAACACCGTCGCCAGCCACCAGGGGTACTCCTCGGCCACGTACAACGGGCCGGTGAAGCCGCCGGCGTGCCCGGCGTCGGGCAGCGCGTACCCGTGCCACGCGCCCAGGTCGGCGAACACCGTCAGCGGGTTGTGGTCGGCGGGCCGGGCGCGTTCGGGCACCCCGACGAGGTCCAGCACGTTGGCGAACTCGTCCACCGCGCCCCCCGTACATTTATCGCCGATCATGAACGAACGTAAAATATCATTCGGGTTCGGTTAGCTCTTCCGTGGACGGAGCCCCGCGAGATGGACGAACACCTCGCGCCTGCCGGTCGCGTCCCCGCGGCTGTCCAGCACGTACACCTCGGCCCACCCCCAGCCGCCCACGGAGGAGTGTCGGTCCGTCATCCGGATCACCCGGACGGTCAGGGCCCGCCCGGCGAACTGGGGTGAGGCGTCGCGGTCGAGAACCAGCAGGTCACCGGGCTTCGGCGTCGTCATCATACGCATCTGACGGTTTTGTCGTCCCGGTATGACGTGAATTTTCGGTACCGGTCCGGCGTCACTGTCCCCGCAGGACGAAGGTCCGCCCCGCGACCCGCAGCACCCGGGCCGCCCGGTTCCAGCGCACCGACCGCCACGGCAGCCGGGCGACCTCCCGCACGGCCAGCTCGACGGCCGCGGCCCCGGTCAGGTCACCCGACGCGGCCCGGTCCCGCGCGGCGGCCAGGCCGTCGGCGTAGGACCCGCCGGGCGGGCGGCCGGCGGCCCAGGCGGCGAACCACCGGGCCCAGCCGGCCCCGGTCCCGAGGCTCGCGGCGAGCTCCGGCCAGGCGCGGGCCGCGTCTCCGGCCCGCTTGGCGAGCAGCCCGGCCGTGGTGGCGGCGAGCAGCGCCGGGTCGAAGCCGGGCGGCGGCGGGTCCCCGGCGACCAGCGCTGCGACGAGCCGGGCCTGCCGCTCGGCGAGACCGGCCCGCTCGGGTGGTGGCTGCGCCGGTTCGGCCGGCCCGGTTGCGGGCGGCGCGGACGTCTCCGGCGACGGCCGGTCAGACACGGGGATGGCCGGACGCCGCCGCCAGCGCGTCGAGTTCGGCCCGCAACGCCACGGCTGACGGGTACCGGTCGTCGCGTTCGAGGAGCAGCCCCGGCGGCCGGTGCCGGGCGCACAGCTCGCCGACCAGCGCGAACACCTCCGGCGGCACGGGGTGCGCGTGGGTGTCGTGGTAGAGGCCGGCGTGCTCGGCGCCCCCGGCCACGTGCGCGTACGCGACCCGTTCGAGGGGGAGCGCGTCGAGCAGGGCGAGCGGGTCGGTGCCCCGGTTGCGGGCGTTGGCGTACACGTTGGCGACGTCCAGGAGCAGCAGCGCGCCGGTCGCGTCGAGCAGTTCGGTGAGGAACTGCGCCTCGGTCAGCTCGTCGTCCGGCCAGTCGAACAGCGCGGCGATCGGCTCCAGCGCGAGCGGCACCGCCAGCTCCGCCTGGGTCCGCCGGACGTTGGCCACGGTCGCGGCGAGCGCCTCCCGGCTGCGCGGCACCGGCAGCAGGTGCCCGGCCTCCACCCCACCGGCCCGGACGAACGCGACGTGCTCGCTGACCAGCGGGGCGTCGAGCAGCCGGGCGCACCGGGCGAGCCGTTCCACCCGCGCGGGGTCGACCGGCTCCGCGCCGCCGAGGGACAGTGCCACCCCGTGCGGGACCACGGCGACGCCCCGGTCACGCAGCTCGGCGAGCGGGGCGGGCATCCCCGCGCCCAGGGTCTCGGCGATCACCTCGCAGAACCGCAGCCCGGCGAGGTCGGCGACGAACCCGGCGATCTCGGGCCGCCACCCGATCCCCACCCCGGACACCCGCGCGCCAGGCCCGCCACCGGCCGCGGATCCGTCGGTCAATTCCCGCCCCCGCCGCAGCTCGACCCGGAACCGCAGCTCGACGAACTGCAACTGGACGAACTCGAACCGCACCCCGACGACGAGCCGCAGCTCGAGGAGTTGCAGCTGGACGCGTTGCAGGACGATCCCGAACCCGTGTCGGCCGACGAACAGCTCGACGACGGCGCGTTGCTGGCACTGCACGACGAGTACGGGTGCGGGCCACTGCCGCCCACGTACACCCGGCTCATGCCCAGGGCGCGGGCGTAGTCCGGGTCGGAGGCCCACCACGCGGCGGTCCCGAACAGCCCGACGCTGAGCGCGGCTCCCGCCGGCCCGTACGTCTCCCACGCCGGCCGGTTGCGCGGGTGCAGGTGACCGTTGCGCCGGGTCTGGTCGCGCAGGACCACCTTCCCGGCCACGGTGCGGTACGGGGCCCGCAGCGTCAGTACCCCGACGATCGCGAGGAGGGCGGTGCCCAGCACGAACAGCACGGTGTGCCGGGGCTCGACGGACCGCGCCGCCAACGCGACGCCACCGGCCGCCGCGCCGAGCAGCACGATCGGGCCGACCCGGGCCCCCGCGCGCTGCGACCGGCTGGTCAGCAGCCCCTGACGCTCCAGCTTCGTCCGGATCTGGTCCTGGGCCTCCCGGCCGGCCGGGGTGCGCAATGACTGCCACGGGCCCGACCCGGCGACGATGCCCTCGTGGGCGACCCGCGCGAGCCTGGGCATCCCGACGGGCAGAGTCCCGGGCGTGCCGTCGGGGGCCACGGCGCCGGCCGCGCGCAGTGCCGCGAGCGCCGCGTACTCGGCGAGCCCGGGGCCGCCCTTGAGGTACGCGACATCGATCGGGTCGATCGGCAGGTGGTGTCCGCCGCCGCCGGCGAACAGCCGCCCGCGCACGACGACGGAGACGGCGAGCAGGGCCGCTCCGGAGAGCAGGAACGCGACCACGAGTGTGTCGTCCGCCATCGAGGTCCCCCCGTGCTGGTTGCTGTGCACCCCATTGTGGGGGTTCGACGTCACAGCACGACAGTCCCTGTCGCAGACCTGATCGCACCGCCCAGGACGATGGCCGCGATCCGGTCGGTGGCCTCCCGGTCGAGCAGCACCAGGCTGCGGTAGCCCCGGGCGACCGGGGGCGGGCCGCCGTCGGCGGGGAACCGCCAGGCCCGGTCGTGCCGGCGGAACGCCCGGCCGCGGACCCGCCGGCCCCGCGCGTGCTGCCCGGCGCGCGCCACGGCCGCCGGCACGTCGAGGGCGATCAGGTGGGTCGGCCTCCCGGTGAGGAACCGCAGCAGGACGCGCCGGGTGCCGCAGTCATGCAGGACGACGCCCCGGCCGGCGCGGACCGCCCGGTACACCGCGAGGTAGTGGGTGAGGTGCACCACCGGTCGGTAGGCCGCGTACGGCACCCGGCCGCCGAGCCTGCGACGCCACCGGTTGCGGGCCTGCTCGGAGTCCAGCAGCCAGCCGCCGCCCGGGAGTGGCACCGGGCCCGTCTCGCGGCCGGTGAGGTCGAACAGCCGGCGGAGCAGGGTGGTCTTGCCCGCGCCGGGGATGCCTGCGACGACGAGCACGGCGCCGGCCGGATAGCGCAGGGTCGTGGGCTCTCCGGGCCCGCGCAGGTCGTGCGTCGTCACGGCGTCAGGTGGTTCGGCTCTGGCTGATCCGCCCCGGCTCCGGCGGGCGCGGCACGGGCAGGCACGGCTCCAGGCGGCGCGGCATGAGTTGGCACCGCTCCGGCTGGCACGGCATGAGCTGGCACAGAGCTAGCTGGCACAGCTCTAGCTGGCTCGACGGCCGGGGCGGTCGCCCAGCTCCGTGCTCCATCGGTCCGACCAGGCGGCGAGCTGGCACAGGATCGGGCCGAGCTCGCGGCCCTTCTCCGTGATCGAGTAGCCGATCGCGTCGGGGCACTGCGCGACGACGCCGATGCCTTCGAGCTCCTCGAGCCGGTCGGCGAGCAGCCGGTCGGACAGGCCGGGCACCCGGCAGCGGATGTCCTTGAACCGCGCGTGGCCGAGGTCGGTGAGCACGCCGATGATCGCCGCGGTCCATCGGCGGCCGATCAGCTCGGCCGCGAACTGGACCTGCGGGCAGTAGCCCGTGTAGGAGCCCGGTCCTGTCGCGTGAGTCACGTGCAGAATTCTATCTCCCCCTTGCACTTACCTTTGATAAGTGCTTATCTTTCGTAAGTAGCTTAACCCCTGAGCCCGGAGGCTCCAGTGTCCGTTCGCATTCTCAAGATCAACTCCAGCGCCCGGTACGCCGACGCGAGCACCCGCCGGCTCACCGAGGCCGTCGTCGCCGACCTGCTCCTGCGGCACCCCGACGCGGAGGTGATCGACCGGGACGTCGCCCAGGGCGTGCCGTTCGTCAGCGAGGGCCACATCGAGGCGGTCTACACCCCGACCGGCGAGCGGACCCCGGCCCAGCGCCAGCTGCTCTCCAGCTCGCAGCACCTGATCAGTGAGCTGAAGTCCGCCGACTACCTGGTGATCGGCGCGCCGATGTACAACTTCTCGGTCCCGGCGTCGCTCAAGGCGTACTTCGACCAGATCGCCCAGGCCGGCGTGACCTTCAGCTACTCCGAGGCCGGGCCGAAGGGCCTCGTCGACAACATCCGCGAGGCGTTCGTCGCGGTGAGCAGCAACGGCGTGCCGCTGGACTCCCCGGTGGACTTCCTCACCGGGTTCGTGCGGCACTACCTGGGCTTCCTCGGCATCCACAACGTCCGGGTGCTCGACGCCACCGGCCAGATCGCCGGCCCGCACCGCGAGCGGGAGGCACTCGAGGCCCTCGTCGCGGCCTGACCGAACCATCCTGCCGGGCGACGCCCGGTGGACCCGGAACCCCAGTCCGCCGGGCGCGAAACGTCGTCGTGGCGTCCCCCTCGGCCGGGTACGTTCCGGGGATGACGCCTGAGACCGTTCTGCCGGGGACCGCCCGGGCCCTGCTCGCCCGGCTCGCCACCGCCCAGTCCGAGGGGCGGCTGCCGTCGCTGGCGGCTGCGGTCGTCCGCGACGGGGCGACCGTGTGGACCGGGGCGCGCGGGCTGGTGGACGGGGCCGCGCCGACGGAGGGGACCCAGTACCGGATCGGGTCGATCACGAAGACCTTCGTGGCCGTACTCGTCATGCGGTCGCGCGACGAGGGCCGCCTGGACCTCAACGACCCCCTGGAGCGGCACGTCCCCGGCACGGCCGTGGGGCACGTCACGATCGGCCAGCTCCTGTCGCACACCGCCGGGCTGCGCGCCGAGCCCGACGGCGACTGGTGGGAACGCGCCCCCGGTGTCGACGTGGCCGCGCTGCTGGCCATGCTCGGTCCGGAGAGGGCGGCGTTCCGCCCCGGCCGCCGCTTTCACTACTCCAACCTCGGGTACGCCCTCCTCGGCCACCTCGTCGGCCGGCTGGGCGGGGTCGGCTGGCACGAGGCCGTGACGGCGGAGATCCTCGACCCCCTGGGCATGACGGGTACCAGCTACCTGCCCCGGCCCGGCCACGCCCGGGGCTGGGCCGTGCACCCGTGGGCGGACGTGCTGCTGCCCGAGCCGGCGCACGACAGCGGCGCGCTGGCCCCGGCCGGTCAGCTGTGGTCCACGGTGCCCGACCTGGCCCGCTGGGCGGCGTTCTTCGCCGGCGACACCGGGGGAGTCCTGTCGGCGGACACCCTCGCCGAGATGTGCGAGCCGGCCGGGGTGGACGACGGTCCGGAGTGGCGGATCGGGCACGGCCTCGGCCCGCAGCTCGCCCGGCGCGAGGGCCGCCAGCTGGCCGGGCACACCGGCTCGATGCCCGGCTTCGTCGCCACCGTGTGGGCGGACCGGGCGGCGGCCACCGGGGTCGTCCTGGCGGCGAACGCGACCAACGGCGCGCTGACCGGTCTGGACTCCGACCTGCGGGCCATCCTCGCCGAGCACGAGCCGGCCCTGCCCACCTGGTCCCCGGACCCGGCCGTCCCGCCGGAGCTACTCGCCCTGACCGGCACCTGGTACTGGGGGCCCACCCCGCACACCCTGCGACTGGCGGCCGGCGGGACGTTCGAGCTGGCCCCGGTGGGCGTGGCGGGCCGGGGCACCCGGCTGCGGCCGGACGGCGCGGGCGGCTGGACCGGCCTGGAAGGCTACTTCGCCGGCGAGACACTCACCGTGCTCCGGGCGTCGGACGGCACGCCGGACCAGCTGGACCTCGGCACGTTCCGGTTCACCCGGGAGCCCTATCCGGGGGAGAGCTGGGCCTGAAACCACTGTGGACCTGTCCCTTTCGCCCCGCATTTCTGTCACTATCTGTACACGATCGCTCTACCGTTTGGAGTTATCGCGGGGAGGATCTACGGTTGTCCGGGGCTCGGAGGCGGTACCGGCCGCAACCCGCCATCGGGCCCGCCAGCCCCGGACGCCCCACCTCGCACGGAGGCGGGGCGTCACGCCTGTCCGGGGGCTTCCAGGTGCGGGCGTCAGGCGCGGCCGCAGCGCGCGCACCTCGGCCGGGTCGCCCGCAGGTAGGCCAGCGCCGAGGCACCCATCTCGAGGCCCCACAGCAGGTAGCCGGTCATCGCCGCCCACATGAACCACTGCGGGAACATGCCGCTGTCGTAGGTGCCGTTCCAGGACTCGACGGCCAGCTGGGCGAGGCCGACGCCGAAGTAGACGACGAGGCCGCCGCCCAGGCCCAGGGCCGGGCCGAGCACGAGCCAGCGCGGCACCCGGCGACCCGCGAGAGGCGGGGTCCAGCGCGGGAACACCCTGCCCCAGGAGTGCACCGTGGCCAGCGGCAGCAGTGAGCCGGCGAGCAGGAACCCCGCCTCGAACACCAGCATCGAGACGCCGGTCTCGAACGGGATGTCGCCGAACCCGACGGCCACCTGCGCGCCGATCCGGACCAGGCAGGACGCGATCGCGCCGTAGGCCGCCCACCAGGCCCAGCGCGGCGTACCCGTCGAGGGGGTGTCGTCGTCGGTGCGGGCGCAGGCGGCGCAGTTCCCGACCCGGTGCCGGCGGTGCGTCACCAGGGCCCGGGCGAGGAGCACGCCGCCGGCCGCGCACGCGGCCCGGCTGGCGAACCCGGCCGGATCGAACGGGATCCCCAGCCCGGGGAGCAGTCCGCCGACGACGTCGAGCAGCAGCATCGGGCAGTTGGCGAACACGCCGACGGCGACGATCCACCCGGCCACCTCCCAACCCCGGCCCGATCCGGCCCGGACGCCCGCCCCGACCCCGGCGACCGCCACCGCCCCGGCGCCCGCCCCGGGCCGGGGCCTGGAGCCGAGCCCCAGGCCCGCCGCCACCACCACCGCCACCACGACGCACATCCCCACGGCCGCCCACGCGGACCCCACCGTCAGGTCCGTCCCGAACCGCCCGAACGACGGCCGGTGCCCCAGCGCCCACCACGTCTGCCATCCGCCGTAGCCGGCCGCCCACACCAGTGCCAGTCTCGCTGCTCTCATGCGTCCAGCCTGCCGGGCGTCGGCCGGCCGGAGATCACCTCCGGAAGGGATACGGATCCCCCTCGCGGGGGAAACAGTGCCTGACAAGTTGATCAATGGCATTGACTTGGGTGGATCATCGCGGCCACCATGTCCGGCATCGGGGGACCGACTAGGACAAGGAGCGCCATGTCTCTCCACAAGGTATTCCGGTCGTTCGTCACACTCGCCCTGGGGCTCGCGGCCGTCGTCGCCGTCAGCATCGGCACGGCCGCGCCGGCGCACGCCGACACCTGCTACACCTGGAACCGCGCCCTGTCGCAGGGCATGTCCGGCGCGGACGTGACCACCCTGCAGATCCGGGTCGGTGGCTGGGGCGCGTACGGCGAGGTGATCGGGGTCGACGGCGCGTACGGGCCGGCCACCGCCGGGGCCGTCAAACGCTTCCAGGCCGCGTACGGGCTGGCGGCCGACGGCGTGGCCGGGCCCGCCACGTTCGCCAAGATCTACGAGCTGCAGGACAACGACTGCACCCCGGTGCACTTCGCCTGGACCGAGGTCGACGGCGGCTGCGGGGCCGGCGGATACTCCGGCGGCAGCGTGCCGGCGGCGACCGTGCAGGCGAACCTGATGCGGGCCATGTGGAAGGCGGAGGCGCTGCGGCACCAGCTCGGCGACCACCCGCTGACGGTCACGTCCGGGTTCCGGAGCACGGCGTGCGACGCCTCGGTCGGCGGGACCGGCGGCGGCCAGCACACCTACGGCACCGCACTGGACCTGGTCGGCAGCGGCGTGACCCTGTGTCGGATCGCCCAGCAGGCCCGCTCGGCCGGGTTCAACGGCATCTTCGGGCCCGGCTACCCCGACCACGACGACCACGTGCACGTCGACGTGCGGTCGAGCCGGTCGTGGTCCGCGCCGAACTGCGGGGTGTGACATGCGCCGGCTGACCGTGCTGATCGCGGCGTTCGTGCTGGTCCTCACCGGGCTGGCCGCGCCGGCGGACGCGCACCCGAGCGCCGCGTACCCGCTGCAGAGCGGGGGCAACAAGGGGGTGGACACCCTGGCGGTGCAGTACCTGTTGCAACAGCACGGCGTGAGCGTGGCTGCGGACGGGGACTTCGGGGCCGGTACCACATCGGCGGTGAAGTCCTTCCAGGCCAGCCACGGTCTCGCCGCCGACGGCGTGGTCGGGGCGGCCACCTGGGGCGCCCTGGTCGTCACGGTGCGCTCCGGCTCGTCGGGCGCGGCGGTGAAGGCGCTGCAGGCCCAGCTGAACAAGAAGCGCCGGCTCGCCCTCGCCGTCGACGGGGCCTTCGGCGGCGGCACCGACAGCGCGGTGCGCACCTTTCAGTCGCACATGGGGCTGACCGCCGACGGGGTCGTCGGGCCCACGACCTGGAAGAACCTGCTCTGGCACTACGCGTACCCGAGCTTCGCCGACATGTGCGACCAGGATCCGGACGGCAACGGCACGGCCAACTGGGCCACCGGCGGGGCCATCGGCCAACTGGAGGCGGCGGCCCGGTCCTTCGCCGGCACCGGCCAGGGCAGGGTGCCGCTCGGCGACGCCTCGCTCGAGCACGGCGGGGACATTCCCGGCCACGCGAGCCACGACATCGGCATGGACATCGACGTGTGGCCGATCCGAACCGACTCGGCGCAGTGCACGGCCGGGCGGATCACCTGGCAGTCGGCCACCTACGACCGGGCCGCGACCCGCCAACTGCTCCAGGCGGTGCGGGCGGCCGCGCCGGGGCACGTGACCCTGGTGTTCTTCAACGACCCGACGCTGATCGCCGAGGGGCTGACGACCCAGTACCCGAACCACGACGACCACCTGCACATCCGGTACCACTGACCGCGGGAGGGCCGGGGCGACCCGGCCCTCCGACATCGGTCACTCCGAGGGCGGCACCCACAGCTCGGAGCCGCCGTCGACGTCGACGCACGCGAACGTCGTCCAGTCCGGGACCGGCGGGGACTGGCCCAGCCGCCCGGCCCGGACGCAGTGGTCGTGGCTGCTCAGCGTCTGCAGGTAGACGAAGCCGGGCGGGGCGGAGTTCGCCGCCGCCGGGGTGGCGGCGATCCCGAGTGCCGCGACGCCCACCGCCGCGACGAGTAGAAGCTTTCTCACGTGATGCCTCCTCAGTGGACTGACGACCCCGTTCCGGAATCATAGGGAGATGTCGATGTCGAAGCGAGGGTCCGGAGCGCGACGATCGGCCCCGTCCGCGGCGGTAGGGTGGGCGCGTGACGGATGTGCAGGTGTGGTGGGGACGGGCCGACCAGGCGTCGGCGGCGCACGTGGAGCTGTTCAACGAGATCGAGCGCGACCGGCACGCCCGGTTCCGGGTCGCCTCCGCGCGCGACCAGTTCACGGTCGGCTGCGCGATCGTCCGGCTCGTGCTGGCCGATATGACCGGTATCGCGCCGGAGAAGCTGGAGCTCGACCGCGAGTGCACCCGGTGCGCCGGCCCGCATGGCAAGCCGCGCCTGGTGGGCAGTGACCTGCGGTTCTCCGTGTCGCACTCCGGCGACCGGATCGGGGTGGCGTTCGCCACCGGGGTGGAGCTGGGCCTTGACGTCGAGCGCGCCGAGGGCCGCGACCGCGACGGGGTCGCCGACGCCGTGCTCACCCCGGCCGAGCTGGCCGGGTGGCGCGCGCTGCCGGAGCCGCAGCGCGAGGCGGCCTTCTACACGTACTGGACGCGGAAGGAGTCCGTGGTCAAGGCGACCGGCGACGGGTTGAACGCGCCGATGGACGAGCTGCACGTCTCCGCGCCCGGGGAGCCGCCGCGGCTGCTGACCTATCCGGGGGGTCTGGCGCTGGACGCCACGATGACGGACCTGGACCCGGGGCCGGGCTACGCGGCGGCGCTGACGGTCCTCGGGCCGCTCGGGACCCTCACGGTGCACGACGCCGGGCCGCTCCTCGCCGGCTGACGGCGTGGTGCGCGAGCGGGCCGGCGCCGGGTGGCGACGGCCCGCCCGGGAACCGCTACGGGGCGTAGACCCAGAGGTCGACCCAGCTCCCGGGCCCGCCGAACCGCGGGTAGAGGCACTGGCCGGTGGTGAAGTCGCCCGCGAGCCGGCCCTGCTCCTCGGCGGCCCAGCATTCCGCCCGGGTGGCGTACGAGCTGTAGTAGGTGTAGTCGCCGGGCGGCTCGTGGGCCAGGGCGGGGGCTGCGGTGCCAAGGATCGCCGCGGCGCTGACGGCCGCGATCGTGAGAATGCGCTTCATGGTGACTCTCCCATGTAGACGGTGGGTTCCGGCAGCATAGCGCTGGGTCCCGCCCCGGGAGAGTGTCAATGTACGTCGATTCAGCGCCCGGTGGTCGCCGCAGCCAGCACCGCCTCGGCGACGGCGTCCCAGCCCAACGCGCCGCCGGCCCAGCCCCCGGCCGCGGGGTGCGCCGCCCAGCGCGGCAGGTGGTGCAGCAGTCCGTCGGCGAGCGCCGCAGCGCTGGGGGCGGTGAGGACGCCCCGGGCGGCGGGGATGGCGTCGCGCAGGCCGGGGCGGTCGTACCCGATGGTGGGGGTGCCGCACGCCGCCGCCTCGTCCACGGCCAGCGGCCAGTCCCCGGTCGCGGCCGTGAGCACCTGGGCGTGCGCCCGCGCGATCCCCTCGGCGCGGTCGGACTCCGCGAACACCCGGACCCCGGGGCCGGCCAGCCGGTCGGCGTGCCGTCCGGGGTCGAACACCCAGAGCTGGGCGTCGCGGATCCGGGCCCGCAGGAGCTGGTGGGCGCGGACCGCCTCGCGGGGGTGCGGGCCGGCGTAGGCGACGGTCGGGACCGGTGCGCGGCGGGCGGCGGGGAGCAGGTCGGACCCGGTGCCGGCGGGGACGACGGTCACGTCGGTCAGCCCGTGCGCCAGCAGTGCCGCGCCGGCCGAGGCGGAGACCGCCAGGGTGGGGACCGTCCGGTAGCCGCGCAGCCGCCACCGGCCGACCGGCCCGCCGGGCCGGCGGATCCGCAGGGCGAGGGCGACGACGGGCGCGTCGGTCACCCAGGCGGGGCAGCCGGACGGGCGGGGGTCGAGTGCGTCGAGGACGAGGTCGGGAGCGGGGCGGGTCTCCGCGTACCAGCGGCGGGCCTCGCGGTGGGCGGTGCGCCGGGTGCCGGCGCGCTCGACGCGTACCCCGTCGTGGTCCTCCTCCGGCGGCAGGCCCGGCACCTCCTGGGCGAACATCCGCACCTCGTGACCCGCGGCGGCCCACCGCCGGGCGACCTCGTGGGTGTAGCGCTCACCGGATCCCGCCAGAGGGTTGCGCAGATCCCGCGTGGTGATGATCACGATCCGCATCCCTGCCCCCTTGATTAGGACAAATACCTACAAAGGATATCCTTGATCCCCTCTTTGAGGGTTACTTCTGGCTAAACTAGACATACAGACCTGATCCATATATGAGTGAGATGTCCGGCACCCCTGTGTGATGTGGCGGGAAACACCGTTTACACTTTCCGGGGCCCATCCGTGGGTTGACCGGAAGGACTCGTCCGTGGTGGATATTCCTGACCGGATCGGGAATCTCGCCCGCACGTCGGGAGTCCGGTTCGTTCTCGTGGGCGGTGCCTGCTTCCTGCTCGACGAGGCTCTGCTGATCCTCCTGTACGGCGTCCTGGGCGTGAGGCTGTCCGTCGCGGTGGCCCTGGCCTACGGCGCGGCCGTCCTGGCCAACTTCCTGCTCAACCGGATCTGGGTCTTCGCGGCGACCGGCGGAGCGGTCCGACACTTCGCCCGGTACGTGTGCCTCGTCCTGGTCAACCTCGGGCTCACCGTCGTCCTCGTCCCGTGGATCACCCGACTGGGCCTGACGTACCCGCTGGCCAAGGCCGCGTGCACCGCGAGCCTGTTCGTGCTGAACTACGGAGTCTCCCGGAAGTGGATCTACACCAGCCCCACCCGGGACCCCGACCGCATCCGAGTGAAGGCGTCACCGTGAACTCATCCGATCCGACCGCGCGCCCGGGCGGCCGCCGGCTGTGGCTGCTGGCGTTCGTCGGCTTCTTCCTCGTCATCGGCGCCTGGGCGGTCGCCGCGCCGTACGACGGGCCGCCCGACGAGCCGGCGCACTCCGTCCGCGCCGCCGGGGTGGCCGGGGGCGACGTGATGCCCGAGCCGGCCGACGCGTTCGCGGGCACCGGGGCGTTCCAGGTCGTGCCGAAGGGGATAAAGGGCACGCTGGAGACCGGCTGCTGGTACCACGGCCAGCCCGACCACTCCGCCGCGTGCGCCGCCGCGCCGTCCGCCGACCGGGAGCTGGTGTCCAAGCCGACCAGCGCCGGCCGGTACAACCCGCTGTACTACGCGATCGTCGGCGGCCCACTGCGGCTGTGGCCCGGCTGGCCCGGCCTGATCCTCGCCCGGCTGCTCAGCGCCGCCCTGTCCGCGGCCCTGCTGGCCAGCGCGTTCACGGTCCTGGCCCGCTGGTCGCGGTACGGCCTGATGCTCGGCGGGCTGCTCGCCGTGACCAGCCCGATCGTCGGGCACATGTCCGGGGCGATCAACCCGAGCGGCGCGGAGATCTGCGCCGGCATCGCCCTGTTCGCAGCCGGTATCCCGCTGTTCCTCGGCCCGGCGCGCGGCCCCGTGCGCCCGCTCGTCTGGCTGGTCGGGATCAGCGCGGTGCTGCTCGTGACCGTCCGTTCGATGGGCCCGATGCTCGCCGCGATCGGGCTGGGCGTCCTGCTCCTGCCGCTCGGCTGGCGGAAGGTCACCACCCTGTGGCGGACCCCGCTGATCCGCTGGTGGGGCCTCGGGATCGCCGTCGCCGTCGGGCTGTCGGGGGCCTGGATCCTGGTCGAGAAGTCCTCGGTGCTGGTGCCGCTGAGGTTCGCCACCCCGCTGCGGCCCACCCAGGCGATGTGGGCGGAGCTCAGCCGGTGGGAGCAGTACCTCCAGCAGCTCGTCGGCGTGACAGGCTGGCTGGACACCCGGGTGCCCGGACCGTTCTACGCCGTGTGGACCTGCGTCGCCGGCGGGCTGGTGCTGGTCGGGTTCGCGTTCGGCGCCCGCGCGGACCGGTGGCGGATCCTCGCCCTGGTCGCCGGGGGCGGCGGGCTGCTGTCCGCGATCCAGGTGATCAACGTGAACACCTACGGGTTCATCACCCAGGCCCGGTACATGATGCCGCTGCTCGTCGGCGTGCCGCTGCTCGGCGCGTTCGTGATCGAGCGCCGGACGGCCAGCGCCGAGATGGCCCGCCGGCTGACCCGGATGATCGTCGTCGTGCTGCTGCCGATCCATCTGGTCTTCCTCTGGTACACGATGATCCGATGGCAACGCGGCATCAAGGTGAACCGGCCGGGCATCGCCGACCTGAACCCGTTCGGCGGGGCCTGGACGCCGCCGCTCGGGTCGGTGCTGCCGCTGGTCGCCATGGTGGTCGGGCTCGCGGTGATCGGCTGGTTGACCTGGCGGGGGCCGGCGCGGGCCGCGGCCGTGGCGGATCTGGCGGAGCCGGGTCTGGGCGCGGAGGTGCCCCGGCCGCGCGCGGCGGCGGCAGCGGTGGGCGCGAGCCGGTAACGTGCCGGCCCGGTGGCCGGTCGCGGCCGGGCCTCAGCGGGTGGTGGCCCGCTGGTACAACGCCGCCACGTCCGGACCGAGGTACGGACTGTAGGACACGTCGTCGGAGTACCCTCCGCGCTCGTACCCGCCGATCAGGCCGACGACCGTGCCCGCCGCCGTCACCCACGGGCCGCCGCTCGTGCCCTCCGTGAACCCCGGGCAGGTGATCGTCAGCTGGGTGGCCGACCAGCGCTCGCTGCGGCCGTCGCAACTGATCGGGTGGTCCAGGTCCGCCGGGTAGGCCGTCATCCGGACCGGCTGCTCGTACGGGCCCCCGGTGCCCAGCTCCAGCGCCCCGGCCACGTCCTCCACCTGCCGGTCGCCGTCGGTGTCGCGCACCACGAGGAATGCGAGGTCGAAGTCCGGATCGTCCCCGTCGTCCCACCGCTCGTCGAGCACCTGGTCGACGACCTTCCAGGTGCCCTCCGGCCGCTGGCCGTCGTGGTAGGCGGGCACGAAGAACACGTCTTGGTCGTTCACGCAGTGCGCGGCGGTCAGCACCAGGTTGCGCGCCGGGCTGTGCACCACGCTGGCCGTGCAGCCCCGGGCCCCGTCGGCCGTGAACAGCGCGCCGACGGCGTGCTCGGCGAGCCGCGCGGTGGCGGCGGGGCTGGAGGGAGCCGACGCCCGGGTGGCCCGCGGTGCGGACTCGGACAGGGGCGCGGACGCCGCGACCACCGCAGACGGCACCAGCAACGCCATGGCCAGCAGGGCGAGCCGCAGTCGCGGGTACCGGGCTGGGCGTCTGTGCCGTTGAACCACGGCATGATCCTAGGGCCGGGCGGGCCGGCGCGGCAGGGGTGTGGATCTAGAAGGTGCGAAGGGCCCTCGTCAACATCTCCCGCCACGGGCCGAGCGGGCGCACCGGGGTTCCGGCCCACCGGTCGTGGCCCAGGACGCTGTACGCCGGTCGGACCGCCGGCCGGGCCAGCCGGACGCTGCCGATCGGCCGGACCCGGTCCGGGTCGTGGCCGGCCTCGGCGAACACGGCGCGGGCCAGCCCGTACCAGGTCGTCTCGCCGGCCGCCGTGCCGTGGTAGACCCCGGGCCGGACCCGGTCGTCGAGCGCCGCCCGGCCGAGGTCGGCGATCATGTCGGCCAGGGCGCCGCTCCAGGTGGGCTGGCCCCGCTGGTCGTCCACCACGTCGACCAGCGCGCCCGGCTCGGCGGCCCTGCGGAGCATGGTGGCGACGAAGTTGGGGCCGCCGGCGCCGTAGAGCCACGAGGTGCGCAGCACGTACCCGGCGTCGGGCAGGCCGGCGAGCACGGCGCGCTCCCCGGCGAGCTTGCCCCGGCCGTACGCGTTGACCGGCGCGGCCGGGGCGTCCTCCGGATACGGCGCCGTGCCGCCCGACAGCACGTAGTCGGTGGACAGCTGGATCAGCCGGGCCCCGTGCCGGGCGCACGCCACGGCCAGGTGCGCCGGACCGTCGCCGTTGACAGCGGTGGCCGCGGCCTCTGCGGACTCCGCGCCGTCCACGTCGGTCCAGGCGGCGAGGTTGACCACGACGGCGTGCCCGGCCACGGCGTCGAGGACGGCCGCCGGGTCGGTCACGTCCAGGTCGGCCCGGGCGGCGGCGGTGACGGACTCGCTGTCGAGGGCGGCGAGCAGGTCCCGGCCGAGCATGCCGCCGGCACCGGTGACCAGCCAGCGGGTCAACAATTCAGACGACGCCACGGTCGCACCGTACCCCTCGGAAGAGGCGACGGCACCACGGCGGGCCGATCCTAGGCCACGTTGAAGCGTCCCGAAGTGTCCGGTTGCGGTCAGTCCCGGGGCGCCCGGTTGTCCTACGCTTCCCCGGGTGCCCGCGACGGCAGGAGGAGCTGTGAGGATCGAGCCGCTGGGGATCGACGGGGCGTACACGATCACGCCCGTCCAGCATCCCGACAGCCGGGGCGCGTTCCTCGAGTGGTACCGCGACGACCTCTTCACCCGGGTCGCCGGCCACCCGGTGCGCCTGCGGCAGGCCAACACGTCGGTGTCGGCGCGCGGCACGGTGCGCGGGGTGCACTTCGCCGACACGCCGCCGGGCCAGGCCAAGTACGTCACCTGCCAGCGCGGCGCGGTGCTCGACTTCGTGATCGACGTGCGGGTCGGCTCGCCCACCTTCGGCCAGCACCGGATCGTCCGGCTCGACGACGTCGACCGCCGGGGCGTGTACCTCGCCGAGGGCCTCGGGCACGCCATCTGCGCCCTGGAGGACCACACCACGTTGCTCTACCTGGTGTCCGAGCGCTACGACCCCGCCGCCGAGCGCGTGCTCTCCCCGCTGGACCCGGACCTGCAGCTCGATCTGCCGTTCGGCCGGGGCGAGCTGATCCTGTCCGATAAGGACGCGGCGGCCCCCACGCTGGCCGAACTGGCGGCGGCCGGAGCACTCCCGGACTACGCTTCGTGCGTGCGCTGGTACTCCGAACTCAAAACGGAAGGTGTCTGAGCGGTTACTTTGTCGGTGGGTACCGGTAAGGTTCGTTCATGGATCGGCGCATCTTCGGAATTGAGACGGAGTACGGGGTCACCTGCACGTTCCACGGACAGCGCAGGCTGTCCCCGGACGAGGTGGCGCGCTACCTGTTCCGCCGTGTGGTGTCGTGGGGGCGTTCGAGTAACGTTTTCCTCCGCAACGGCGCACGGCTCTACCTCGACGTCGGATCCCACCCCGAGTACGCGACACCCGAGTGCGACTCGGTGTCGGAGTTGGTGGCTCACGACCGGGCCGGTGAGCGGATCCTGGAGGGTCTGCTCGTCGACGCGGAGAAGCGGTTGCACGACGAGGGCATCGCCGGCGACATCTACCTCTTCAAGAACAACACCGACTCGGCCGGTAACTCCTACGGCTGCCACGAGAACTACCTCGTCAGCCGGCACGGCGAGTTCGGCCGACTCGCCGACGTCCTGATCCCGTTCCTGGTCACCCGACAGCTGATCTGCGGCGCCGGCAAGGTGCTGCAGACCCCGCGTGGCGCCGTCTACTGCCTGTCGCAGCGCGCCGAGCACATCTGGGAGGGCGTCTCCAGCGCGACGACCCGGTCCCGGCCGATCATCAACACCCGCGACGAGCCGCACGCCGACGCCGAGCGGTACCGGCGGCTGCACGTCATCGTGGGCGACTCCAACATGAACGAGGTGACGACCCTCCTGAAGGTCGGCACCGCTGACATCGTGCTCCGCATGATCGAGGCCGGCGTGGTGCTGCGCGACCTGACCCTGGAGAACCCGATCCGGGCCATCCGCGAGGTGTCGCACGACGTCACGGGCCGCCGCCCGATCAAGCTCGCCAACGGCAAGGACGCGAGCGCGCTGGAGATCCAGCGGGAGTACTACGCGAAGGCCGTCGAGTTCCTCGCCAAGCGCACCGACGACGCTAACCTGACCCGGGTGCTGGAGCTGTGGGGCCGGGTGCTGGACTCGGTGGAGTCCGGCAACCTCGCGGCCATCGAGCGCGAGATCGACTGGGTGGCCAAGCTCAGGCTCATCGAGCGGTACCAGAACAAGCACGACCTCGCCCTGTCCAGCCCCCGGGTCGCCCAGCTCGACCTGGCCTACCACGACCTGCGGCGCGGCCGGGGCCTGCACTCCCTGCTCGAGAAGCGGGGCTCCGTCGACCGGGTGGTCAACGAGCTCCAGGTCTTCGAGGCCAAGGAGACCCCGCCGCAGACCACCCGGGCCCGGCTGCGCGGCGAGTTCATCCGCCAGGCCCAGGAGAAGCGCCGGGACTTCACGGTCGACTGGGTGCACCTCAAGCTCAACGACCAGGCGCAGCGCACCGTGCTGTGCAAGGACCCGTTCCGGGCGCACGACGAGCGGGTCGACAAGCTGATCGCGAGCATGTGAGCACGGCGGTGGGGCGTCCGTCCGGGGCGCCTCACCACCGCGTGCGGGTTCCGTGCCCCAGGGCGCGCGGCTGCTCGCCGGTGCCACCGGAGGGTGCGTCGCCACGGCCGTGACCACACCGTGGCGGCGGCCGATTCCCTGGGCGGGGTGGCGGCCGGCGTTACCCAGGCGTGCCTTGATGCCGTGCCGAGGCTGCCGGTAGGCTCGGAGCCGTTATGAGTGACCAGCAGAAGCGCGACCGCCCCGACTTCATCTCGAGCCGGATGCAGCGCCGCCGTGCCAAGATCGCACAGGAGCTCGCGCGCAACCGCGAGGGCGGACACAAGATCCCCACCTGGGTGCTCGCGACGATCCTCGTGCTCGTGCTCGTCGGCTGGCTGGCCCTCATCTTCCTGCCGTAACGCCTTCCGGGGCCTTTCACCCCGAAAATCCAGATCATAACGGTTACGGTGGGGCGTCCCCTGCGCGCGCCGGCCCTCGGCGTCGCGTCACACCTGTGCGACGGTCAGCCCCAGGACCACGTCGAGGGCGTCGACCGTGCTGTCCACGGTGCGCCACGTCGCCGGGTGGTCGGGCATGCCCGCGTGCTCGCCGCACCGGACCCGTACCGAGCGGATCCCCATCGAGCTGGCGCCCGCCACGTCCTTGTCCGGCCGGTCCCCGATCATGATCGTCGCGTCGGCGGCGCAGGCCAGCGCGGACAACCCCCGGCGGAACCCGGAGCCGTGCGGCTTGCGGAAGTCCCGGCCGCCGCCCTCGTCGGTGCACACCACGGCCCGGAAGTGCCGGGCCAGCCCGGTCGCCTCGATCTTGGCCCGCTGCTGGGCGGGGTTCCCGTCGGTGACGAGCACCAGTGGCAGCCGGGCCGACAGCTCGTCCAGCCGCTCGTCGACGCCTGGATAGGGCACGAGGGTCGTCGGCCAGTACTCCCGGAACGCGTACACCAGCCGGGGGACCAGGGCCAGGTCCGCGCCGATCGAGCGGATCGCCTCGTCGATCAGGCCGGGCCGGTCGCTGCCGCCCGCCGCCGCCCGGTCGAGGGCCGGGCGTAACCGCGCCGGGTCGAGCCCGGCCGTGGAGCCCACGGCGCAGACCCGCTGCCAGGCCTGGTCGAGGAACTGGGCGCGGGGGTACAGGGTGTCTTCGAGGTCCAGCAGAATGCCCCGGATCAGCGTCACGCGCCGATGGTGACCCGAACCGGTGAACCGATTCCCGCCGGCGTGTGGCCGCTGGGTGAATCCTCCCCTCATCACCGGAAGGGGGCGGGTCAGGGCAGGAGGGTCGCCGCGTGTCGGCCCGCGCAGGCGGCGGCCAGGAAGTAGTCGTGTTCGGCGTCGAGGCCGCGGCCCATGGTCGACAACGTCACCGGCAGCGCCCGCAGTGCCTCGTCGAGCCCCGCCGGATCCACCTGCACGATCCGGTGCCGCCCGGCCAGGGGCGCGAGCTGCTCGACGTACCCGGGGTCGCACCCGCGTGGCAGCACGAGATCGGCGGGCGCGAGGGCGACCCGGCCGTACGCGGTCAGGCTGTGGTGCGACACGCCCCGGTGCCGGGGCCGTTCGTCGGCAGTGGACAGCCGCACGGAGCCGACGGGCCGCCCGCCGAGGGTCGCCGCGGCGTTGACGGCCTCCCCGGTGGACACCCCGGAGAAGCCCCACGGGGTGCCGGTGCCCAGGTTCCCCGGCCCCTGCGTCACGATCGCGACGTCCGCGCGCAGCGCGTGCCGGGCGGCGAGCAGGCCGGTGTGGGTGTTGGTGGCCTCCAGGTCCCCGCCGAAGGACTGGCCGACGGTGACGACCCCGGCGAGCAGCCCGGCGAGCGCGTCGAGGTTGCGGGAGAACCAGGCGGGCAGCGCGCCCCCGTCGGTCATGACGTACGCGACCCGCGCCCCGGGGGAGTCCGTGAGGATCCCGGCGAGCAGGGCCGGCAGGGCGGAGTGCAGGTCGGCGACGACCACCGGGAGCCCCGCGATGTCGTCGGCCTCGGCGAGAACCGAACGAAAAGGTGACGCCTCCTCGTCGGCGGCCAGGACGGTGACCTGCTGGGGGGTGTAGCGGGCCTTCATCACGTGCCCCGGCGCGTCCGAGTCGGGTGGCAGCCGGTCAGGGAGGGCGACGACGAGGGCGTACCCCCCGGTGCCCAGGCCCAGGCTCAGCGCGTTGGTGTTGAGCAGCACCCGGTCACCGGCGACGGGGTCACCGACCATGGCCGGGTACGCCAGCGCGCGTACCAAATCTGGATCTTCCGGGTTTCTCCGGTCAACGGTGACGTCCAGCTCGACGGCGCCCTTCCAGGATCGACGGACGGTGACAACGGTTCCGGATCGCCAGCGCAGCACGCCCCAAACTACCCTGCTAACGTCGACAGGTGTCCCGCACCCGCACAGAGCGCCTCGTCAACCTGGTGATCTGTCTGCTGTCGACCCGCCGGTTCCTCACCGCCGCCCAGATCGCGCAGACTGTCCCGGGTTATGAGCACGACCCGTCGGTGACGAAGGACCACGAGGCGTTCCAGCGCAAGTTCGAGCGGGACAAGGCCGAGCTCCGCGAGCTGGGCGTCCCGCTGGAGACCGGCACGTCCAGTGTCTTCGACGCCGAGGCCGGCTACCGGATCGCCCAGCGTGACTACGCCCTCCCCGAGGTCCAGCTCGAACCGGACGAGGCCGCCGCCGTCGGCATCGCCGCCAAGCTGTGGCGCGACCACGGCCTGGCCGCCGCCGCGTCCTCGGGCCTGACGAAGCTGCGCGCGGCCGGCATCGACGTCGACCCGCACGCCACCCTCGGCGTGGAGCCGACCCTGGGCGTCGAGCCGGCGTTCGAGCCGGTCACCGCCGCCGTCCGCGACCGCCGGGTGATCACCTTCGACTACCAGATCCCGACCGAGGACGCCCCGCGCCGCCGCCGGCTCCAGCCGTGGGGCGCGGTGTGCTGGCGCGGCCGGTGGTATGTGGTGGGCCACGACCTCGACCGCGACGCCACCCGGTGCTTCCGGCTGTCCAGGATCGTCGGGCAGGTGCGCGCGACGGGGGAGTCCGGGGCGTACACGACGCCCGACGGGGTGGATCTGATCGGCCAGGTGGCCCGGTTCTCCGGCGGCCCGGCCCCCGAGCGGACCGGTCGGGCGACGGTGCGGCTGGCCACCGGGCGGGCGCACGGGATCCGCCGGCGCGCCGACCGGCTGGAGGGCGACGTGGCCACCCTCGCCTACGCCGACGCCGACCGGCTCGCCGAGTTCCTCGTCGGGTACGGCTCCGACGTGCTGGTCCTCGACCCGCCCGAGGTGCGCGACGCGGTGATCCACCAGCTGCGGGTCCTCGCCGGGCTGCACTCCCCGGCGGAGGTGGCGGCGTGACCGGCTCCCCCAGCGGCCCACCGGAGGTGACCGCGTGACCCCCTCCGCCGACCGGCTCGGCCGACTCCTCAACCTGGTGCCCTACCTCCTGGCCCGCCCCGGCATCCTGATCGCCGACGCCGCGTACGACCTGGGCGTCACCGAACGCCAGCTCCGCGAGGACCTCGAACTGCTGTGGATGTGCGGCCTGCCCGGGTACGGCCCCGGCGACCTGATCGACATGGCCGTCGACGAGGACAGCGTCACCATCACCTACGACGCCGGCATCGACCGGCCGCTGCGGCTCACCCCGGACGAGGCCCTCGCCCTGCACGTCGCGCTGCGGCTGCTCGCCGAGTCGCCGGGCGCGATGGACCGCGACGTCGTGCACCGCACCCTCGCGAAGATCGAGAAGGTGGCCGCCGCCGAGGGGTTCGCCGTCCGGATGCCGGACCAGCCGGAGCGGGTCGAGGACCTGCGCCGGGCGATGGACCGGGGCCGCGCGCTGCGGATCACCTACTACACGGCCCGCCGGGACGCCTCCACGGAGCGGGTCGTGGACCCGATGCGGCTGCTGCTCGCCGACGGCCGGACGTACCTGGAGGCGTGGTGCCGGTCGGCCTGCGCCGTGCGGCTGTTCCGGGCCGACCGGATCGACGCCCTGACGGAGCTGGAGGAGCCCAGCGCGCCGCCGGAGTGGGCGGTCCCCACCGACGTCGCGCACGGCGTGTTCCGGCCGACCCCCGAGCTGCCCCTGGTGACCCTGCGGATCGCCCGCGAGGCCCGCTGGGTGACCGAGTACTACCCGTGCGAGTCCGTCACCCCCCAGCCCGACGGGGACTGGATCGTGACCCTGCGCGCGGCCGACCTGGGCTGGGCGCACCGCCTGATCCTGGGCCTGGGCGGCCGGGCGAGCGCGGTGGCCCCGCCGGAGCTGGTGGCCTCGATCGGCGACGAGGCGCGCACGGCCCTGTCGGCCTACCTCTAGAACCTTCCTTCAACGGTTACGGCGACACCTGGGCCGGCGCGCGGCGGTCGTCGTGGTCCCCTACAACGTCGGTGCGCGCCTGCCGGCGCGCCCCACGGTCACCTGCCACCCGATCGAGGGCACCAGGATCGCGAGCATGCTCGCGATCCACAGGAAGAACCCGATCCCCAGCCGGTGCAGGACGTAGTCGGGGGAGCCGCCCTCGTCCAGCGGGATCGGGTGCCCGAACAGCAGCAGCGTGTCCAGGGCGATCAGGACCGCCACGGCGGCGCAGATCGCCGCCGCCAGGTACTGCCGGGCCAGGAGCAACGCGAGCGCGAACGGGACGATCAGGTTGGCGTACCACCCGAACTGGCCGACGAACAGCCCGAACGCGCCGCCGATCAGCACGTTCACGCCGAGGTCGCTGTGGGCGGGGCCGCCGTCCCGGTAGGCGAACTCGAGAGCCGGCGTGGCACAGGCGGACAGGTACAGCACGAGCCAGCCGCCGGCCACGAGGAATCGGGCGCGGTCATGGCGCACGGGAGCGGTCATGGCGTCAGCGTCCCCGCCCCCGCTCAACATCCGGTGAAGGCCCAGCTCACCGGCCGGCACCCCCCGGTGAGGAGGACTGGTTTCGGCGTACCCGGAGGATGTTCGTGGCGGGGCGGGACGCCGGCGGCGGGAAGGGTAGGGTCTGGGCGTGGTGTGGTGGATTCTGGGAGCCGGGCTCGCGGCCGGCGTCGTGCTGCTCGTGCTCGTCAGCCTGCCGCTGGTCCGCCGGCTGCGGCCCCTGCGGCTCGCTGCGGAGCGGTTGCAGGCGCGGCAGGGCGACGCGCTGGCGTTGCAGGGCAGGATCGAGCAGTTGCAGAGCACGGTCGAGGCGGTCACCGCCAAGGTCGAGGCGGCCTCAGCCCACCGTAAACCTTCTTAAAGATGCCCATAGTGCCGCTCGCAACGTAACAACTTGCTGCGGTTACCGTGCGTATACCTGCTCGAGGTTGACGTTTTCTCGTCAGTTGGCAACACTTGCCGGCGGGACGACGTATCCGCTCCCCGTTCATGAGAGCGGTGGACGCGTACCATGGAACTGCGTTGACAAGCCTTGGAGGTTCCTGATGGGTAGTTTGCAGCCGTGGCACTGGGCTGTGATCATCATTGCGGTGGTCTTGCTCTTCGGGTCCAAGCGGCTCCCCGACGCCGCCCGCTCTCTGGGCAAGTCGATGCGGATCATCAAGGCGGAGACCAAGGGTCTCGCCGAGGACGGCAACGCCGCGCAGGCTCAGCAGCCGCCGGCCGCCCCGCCCGCCGCCGCGCCGTACGTGCAGCCGGCTCCTCCGGCCGCGCAGCCGCCCGCGGCCCCGCCGCGCGACACCAGCATCTAACGCACCCCGCTCGTGAGCCCCGTCCTGCGTAAACGGTCGGCGGCGCGGCCCAGGCCGGCCGCCGACGGCTCCATGCCGCTCATGGAGCACCTCCGCGAGCTGCGCAACCGCCTGTTCAAGGCGTTCCTGGGGATCGTCGCCGGCTTCATCGCGATCTACGCGCTGAACCTGCACGCCTGGATCCTCCACCAGCTCCAGAGGCCCTACAACGACCTGTTCCCCGGCGGCAACGGTCCCGACATGCTGCAGCTGGGCGTGGGCGACGTGTTCCTGCTCAAGCTCAAGGTCGCCATGTGGGCGGGTCTGGTGATCTCTGCGCCGGTCTGGCTGTACCAGATCTGGGCCTTCGTGGCCCCCGGCCTGCACAAGAAGGAACGCCGCTGGGCGTACCTGTTCGTGGCCGCCGCGACGCCGCTGTTCCTGGCCGGCGCCTTCCTGGCGTACATGGTGGTCGGCAAGGGGCTGGCGTTCCTGCTGCCGGCCCACGAGGAGCACCTGACCAACTCCCTCGAACTCACCCGGTACGTCAGCTGGGTCACCAACTTCATGCTGATCTTCGGGGTGGCGTTCGAGTTCCCGCTGCTGGCGGTGATGCTCAACTTCGCCGGCCTGGTCAGCGCGAAGAAGATGCTGAGCTGGTGGCGGACCGTCGTCTTCCTGTTCTTCTGTTTCTCGGCGATCGCCACCCCCACGCCCGACCCGTTCGTGATGTCGGGTCTGGCGATCTGCCTCAGCGCGATGTATTTCATCGCGATCGGCATCGCGTGGCTCAACGACCGCCGCCGCAAGCGCCGCACCGGCGAGTCCGACTACAGCAACCTCGACGACGACGAGGCCGCGCCGCTGGACTACCGGCCGGAGCCGGTGGCCGAGCCGGAGCCGGTGCCGGAGCCCGAGCGGATCGACCGGCGCAGCAGGTTCGACGACAGCATCTGACCCGGCCCAGATCGACGGGCGGGGTCGCCCGGAGCGGTCCGGGTCGTGGGTTCGACGCGTAAGTTACCGGCGGGTCTTCCGGTGGACCGGGAGACCCGCTACGTTTCCTCCGTGATCGCCGTCGTCGCCAACCCCACCGCCGGTAAGGGCCGCCATGCCGCCCTGCTGCCGGCCCTCCTCGACCAGCTCGGCCCGCACGAACTGCTGCCGCCGGGAGCCGACGCGCTCCGGGCCGCCGTCGCCGGGGGAGCCGACGCCGTCGTGGCGATGGGCGGGGACGGCACGGTCCACGCCGCGTTGCAGGCGGTGGCCGGCACGGGCGTCCCGCTCGGCATCGTCCCGCTGGGCACCGGCAACGACCTGTCGGCCGGCCTGGGGCTGCCCGGTGACCCCCGGGCCGCCGTGGCCGCGATCCTGGCCGGTCGGACCCGGGCGGTGGACCTGGCCCGGGTGGACGGGGCGCACGGCACGTCCTGGTTCGGGAGCGTCCTGGCCGCCGGGTTCGACGCGCTGGTCAACGAGCGGGCGAACCGGATGCGCTGGCCGAGGGGTCCCCGGCGGTACGACCTCGCCATTTTCGCGGAGATGGCCCGGTTGCGGCCGCTGCGGTACCGGCTCGTGGTCGACGGGGTGCCCGAGGAGTTGGACTCCGTGCTGCTGGCCGTGGGCAACACGGTGGCGTACGGGGGCGGGATGCGGATCTGTCCCGGCGCTGACCCGACCGACGGGTTGCTGGACGTGACCCTCGGGGTGGCCGGCCGGCTCGCGTTGGCCACGTTGAAGCCGAAGGTGCGGACCGGGGCGCACGTCGACCACCCGGGGGTCAGGACCCTGCGGGCCACGACCCTGGAGATCGCCGGCCCGGACCTGCACTGCTACGCCGACGGGGAGCGGATCGGCCCGCTGCCGGTGACCGTCACGTGCGTGCCGGGCGCGCTGACCCTGCTGCACTGACACCGCCGCCACGGCCTCCGGGAGACCGACGATCAAGCCCCTGGGCTCCGGCCGACGCGTGCCGGGTCGGGCTCCTCCGTAACCGTCTCAGGGGTTGGACCGTCAGGACACGAGGTCCAGGATCGCCGACAGGCCGTGCACCGCGCCGGGCGGCGAGGCGGGGAGCAGCAGCGTCTGCAGGCCCGCCGCCACGGCCGCGCCGTCGGCCGGGCTGTCGCCCACCATCAGCGCGCGGTCCTCGGGCACGCCGAGCAACGTGCACGCGTGGGTGAACACGGCCTTCTCCGGCTTGCACCGGCCGAGTTCGTAGGACAGCACCCACTCGGTGATCAGGTGGCCGAAGCCGAGCGCCTCGCAGATCGGCCGGAGGTCGAAGCCGATGTTGGACACCAGCGCCGTCGGGATGCCGGCGTCCTTGAGGGCGCTGAGCACGGTGACGGTGTCGGCGTAGGGGACCCAGCCGTCGGCCAGCAGGACCCGGTCGTAGAGCGCGTCGGCCAGGCCCTCGATCGGGGACTGCACCGTGGCGGCCAGGCCGGCGTAGGCGGCGCGGTGCGCGTGCGGGTACAGGTCGCGTTCGGCCCACACCTCGGCGAGCTGCGGGGGGATCCGGGCCGGCATGGGGCCACCGGCCCGGCCGGCGGTGAGCAGCCGGTCGAGCAGGATCGTGGCCCGGGGGCCCTCGAGGGTGGTGCCGCAGGCCTGCGCGGCGGCGGCGAGCCAGGTCGTGGCGTCCTCCACCTGGGCGAGCGTGCCGTGGAAGTCGACGAGAACCGCCTCCACCGGGCGGCGCGGACTCGGGGGGTGCTCTGTCTGCGTCACGCTCTGCACCATACCGACTGCCGGCAGCGAGACCGCGCAGGCATGGGGTCCCCTGTGCGGTTTCGCGATCACCGGTCCCGGGCGGCGACCGGAGAGCGGACGAAGCGCGAGGTCGGGGAGCCGCCAGCGCCGGGGGAGACGTCCGTCAGGAAACGAATCCGGCTTCGCGCCGCGATGAAACAGAGTTGACCATGGCTTAGCCTAGGAGGATGACAAGCCCCGCCGAACGGTACGGTGACTTCCGCAGGCGGGCCGCCTACCCCGCCCTGAACGACTTCCTCGGCGGCCTCGACTTCGAACTGGACGATTTCCAGATCGAGGCGTGCGAGGCCGTGGAGCGGGGCACCGGCGTGCTGGTGTGCGCGCCCACCGGGGCCGGCAAGACCGTGGTGGGCGAGTTCGCGGTGTTCCAGGCGCTGCGCGAGGGCCGCAAGTGCTTCTACACGACGCCGATCAAGGCTCTGTCCAACCAGAAGTACAACGATCTGGTCGCGGTGCACGGGGTCGACAAGGTCGGCCTGCTCACCGGGGACAACGCCATCAACGGCGACGCGCCGGTGGTCGTGATGACCACCGAGGTGCTGCGCAACATGCTCTACGCGCAGTCGCAGACCCTCGACACGCTGTCGTATGTGGTCATGGACGAGGTGCACTACCTCGCCGACCGGTTCCGGGGCGCGGTCTGGGAGGAGGTGATCATCCACCTGCCACCGTCGGTGTCGCTGATCTCGCTGTCGGCCACCGTCTCCAACGCGGAGGAGTTCGCCGACTGGCTGGTCACGGTGCGCGGCGAGACCAAGATCGTGGTCAGTGAGCACCGGCCGGTGCCGCTGTGGCAGCACATGCTCGTCGGCAAGCGGATGTTCGACCTGTTCCACGACCAGGAGGCGGCCAGCAAGCACGAGGTGCACCCGGAGCTGCTCCGGCGCACCCGGGACCTGCTCCGCCAGATCGGCTGGGACGAGCGCGGCCGGCGCGGCCGGTCCGGCCGGGACCTGATCGCCGGGCGGGTCGACGTCATCGAGCGCCTCGACCGCGAGGGCCTGCTGCCGGCGATCGTGTTCATCTTCAGCCGGGCCGGATGCGACGCCGCCGTGCAGCAGTGCCTGCGGTCCGGGCTGCGGCTGACCGACCCCGACGACCGCCGCGAGATCCGCCGGATCGTGGAGAGCCGCACCGCGCAGCTGCCGCACGAGGACCTCAACGTCCTCGGGTACTACGAGTGGCTCGAGGGCCTCGAGCGCGGCCTCGCCGCCCACCACGCCGGCATGCTCCCCGTCTTCAAGGAGGTCGTGGAGGAGCTGTTCGTCCGGGGCCTGGTCAAGGCAGTGTTCGCCACCGAGACCCTGGCGCTGGGCATCAACATGCCGGCCCGGTCCGTGGTGCTGGAGAAGCTGGTCAAGTTCAACGGCGAGGCCCATGTCGACCTGACCCCGGGGGAGTACACGCAGCTCACCGGGCGGGCCGGGCGGCGCGGGATCGACGTGGAGGGCCACGCCGTCGTGCTGTGGTCCCCGGAGACCGACCCCCGGCACGTGGCCGGCCTGGCGTCGACGCGCACGTACCCGCTGAAGTCCAGTTTCCGGCCCTCCTACAACATGGCCGTCAACCTCGTCGCCAGCGTCGGCCCCGAGCGGGCCCGCGAGCTGCTGGCCTCCTCCTTCGCGCAGTTCCAGGCCGACCGGTCCGTGGTGGGCGCGTCCCGCCAGGTCGTGCGCAACGAGGAGGGCCTGGCGGCGATGGACGCCGACATGGAGTGCCACCTCGGCGACTTCCACGAGTACTTCGCGCTCCGGGTCGCCATCGCCGACCGGGAGCGCGGGCTGGCCCGCGAGTCGGCCAGTACCCGCCGGGCCAACGCCGCCGCCTCCGTGGCCCGCCTCAAGGCCGGCGACATCATCAAGGTGCCGACCGGCCGGCGCGCCGGGCTGGCCATCGTCATCGACCCGGGGGTGGGCGCGTTCGGCGACCCCAAGCCGCTGATCGTCACCGAGGACCGCTGGGCCGGCCGGATCCCGGCCACCGACTTCACGTCGCCCGTCGAGCCGCTGGGCCACATCAGGGTGCCGAAGCACTTCAACCCCCGGTCCCCACAGGACCGTCGCGACCTGGTCTCGAGCCTGCGCAACGTCGAGATCTCGCCGTCGGCGCGCCGGGGGGCGCGCCGGGCCCGGTCCGGTGCCGCCGACGACCGCCAGCTCGACGAGCTGCGCCGCGCGATGCGCCGGCACCCGTGCCACGAGTGCCCGGAACGCGAGGACCACGCCCGCTGGGCGGAGCGCCGCGAGCGGCTGCACAAGGAGACCCAGACCCTGCGCGACAAGGTGGAGAACCGGACCGGCTCGCTGACCCGGACCTTCGACCGGGTCTGCGGGCTGCTCACCGACCGGGGCTACCTCAGCCCCGACGGGCAGGTCACCAAGGCCGGCCGCACCCTGTCGCGGATCTGGGCCGAGACCGACCTGCTCGTCGCCGAGTGCCTGCGGCGCGGAGTGTGGGACGGGCTGTCGCCGTCGGAGCTCGCCGCCGCCGCGTCCATTCTGGTGTACGAGGCCCGCCGCGACACCGACGACCGTGCCTCCGTGCCCCGGGGCCCGGTCGGCGACGCCGTGGAGGAGACCCTGCGGCTGTGGGGCGAGGTCGAGTCCGACGAGGCGGCGCGCGGCCTGCAGCTCACCCGCGAGCCGGACCTGGGCTTCGTCTGGCCCGTGTACCGGTGGGCGCGCGGCGAGGCCCTGCCGAAGGTGCTCTCCAGCGTGCACGGCCTCGATACGGAGATGCCGGCCGGGGACTTCGTGCGCTGGTGCCGACAGGTGATCGACCTGTTGGGACAGTTGGCGGAGGCGTCGGGGGACACGCCGCTGCGGGACACCGCGCGGCAGGCGATGGACGACATGCGGCGGGGTGTGCTGGCGTACTCGTCGCTGGCGTAGCGACGTCGCGGGTCGGCCGGTCGGGTCGGCCCGCGGCCGGTCCCGGCGTGATCGTCGAGCGTCGATGGAAGCCCGAACATTCACACTCATCATGTCCTGGGCCAGCTTGTGGGGTCAGGTGTCCACAGTGTTGCCCTGAGGTGGGAGTGCGCCTTGTTGGGGGTGTTGCGGCATGGCAACATCCCCATCACGGTTCAGCATCGGATTCGGTATTTGTCCCTTGTGCCGCGCGAGTCCGGTGTGCCCTCACCCCTCTGGGAGGCTCTTGTGAGACTCACGAAAATCCTCTTTGTCGGCGCGCTCGTCGCGACCGCCCTAGTCCCGGGCATGACCGCCCAGGCCGGCCCCGGCGCCCACGCCGACGACTACGGCATCCGCGCCGGGCTCGGCGCCCAGGCCACCGACTCCCTGGCCGCCAGCCTCGGCGACCGGTCGGCCGGCACGTACGTCGACGGCAACGGGCGGATGGTCGTCACGGTCACCGACGCCGACGCGGCGGCAGCCGTGTACGAGGCCGGGGCCCTGCCGCAGATCGTCAGCCGCAGCGGCGCGCAACTGGCCGCCGCGACCAACCTCCTCAACCAGGAGGCCCGGATCCCCGGCACCTCGTGGGCGACCGACCCGATGACCAACCAGGTCGTGGTGTCCGCCGACAGTACGGTCACCGGGGCCAAGCTCGCCCAGCTCAAGGCGGCGGTCGCCAAGCTCGGCGACGCTGCCCGGATGGAGTCGGCCCCCGGCGTGCTGAGCACCCGGATCTCCGGCGGCGACGCCATCTACACCAGCAGCTACCGGTGCTCGCTCGGTTTCAACGTCCGCAGCGGCAGCACGTACTACTTCCTCACCGCCGGGCACTGCGGCAACCTCGGCGCGACCTGGTACAGCAACTCCAGCCACACCACGACGCTGGGCACCCGCACGGGCACCAGCTTCCCGACCAACGACTACGCGATCGTGAAGTACACCAACACGACGGTCACCAAGTCCGGCACCGTCGGCTCGGTGGACATCACGGCCGCCGGCAACGCGGTCGTGGGCCAGTCGGTGTCCCGCCGGGGCAGCACCACCGGCGTGCACAGCGGCACCGTCACCGGCCTCAACGCGACGGTGAACTACGCCGAGGGCACCGTGTACCAGATGATCAAGACGACGGTGTGCGCCGAGGGCGGCGACAGTGGCGGGTCGCTGTACTCCGGCGGCACCGCGCTCGGCCTGACCTCGGGCGGCAGCGGCAACTGCTCGTCGGGCGGCACGACCTTCTTCCAGCCGGTCACCGAGCCGCTCAGCGTCTACGGGGTGTCCGTCTTCTAGACCGCACCATCCGACTGAGCCGCCGGCGACCCTCCCCGGCGGCTCAGTTCCGTGCGGGTCCAGGCTCAGCGTGCCCGCGCACCAGCCGTCCACGCGCCCAGGGCCGGCCCGCACGCGGCCCTGACATGTCCGCCGTCCGGCGCGGCCTGGTGACTAGTTGCGGGCCATCGCCGTCGTCAGCCGGCCGACCGCCCCGGTCACGCCCCACGTCTCGGCGAGCGCGGCCAGGCCCTCCGGGTCCACCGGCTCCTTCGGCAACGTCGCGTCGAACTCCGGCAACTCCACGTCGGTGGCCACCCGCACCACGGCCGGCGCGACCTTGAGGTAGTCGGTTGCGGCCAGCAGCTTGGCCTGCAGCCCCTTCGGCTGCTCATGCACGTGGGCGAGGAGGCCGTCCAGGTCGCCGTAGGCCGTGATCAGCTTGGCGGCGGTCTTCTCGCCCACCCCGGCCACCCCGGGCAGCCCGTCGCTCGGGTCGCCGCGCAGCACCGCGAAGTCGGCGTAGGCCGCCGCCGGCACGCCGTACCTGGCGCGGACCGCCGCGTCGTCGAGGACCTCGAGGTTGGCGACGCCCCGGCCCACGTACAACACGGAGACGCCGTCGTCGATCAGCTGGAACAGGTCGCGGTCGCCCGTGACGACCTCGACCGGGGCCGGGCCCCGGGCTGCCAGGGTGCCGAGCACGTCGTCGGCCTCGAAGCCGGCCGAGCCGATGGCCGGGACGCCCAGCGCCGCCAGGATGTCCAGCAGGATCGGGACCTGCGGGGACAGGGTGTCGGGGGTCGCCTCGGCGTTGAGCTCCTCATCGACCACCCGGTGCGCCTTGTACGACGGCAGCAGCGCCACCCGCCACGCCGGCCGCCAGTCGAAGTCCAACGCGCACACGACCCTGTCCGGCGCGCGGCCCCGGATCAGGGTGCTCAGCGCGTCGAGGAACCCGCGCACGGCGTTGACCGGGGTGCCGTCCGGGGCGGTGATGGACTCGGGAACGCCGAAATACGCCCGGTAGTACAGGCTCGGGGCGTCCAGGGCGAGTAGCGGTGCGGCCATGGCTCCCACCCTAGAGGCTGGGTCCGACACGTTCACGTCTCCCGGGCCGGGGCACGGCGGCCAACCGGTCACGGCTCCGGGTCCGGGGCTGCGGCCGGCGGGCCTCGCGACCGCGGCCGGGCGCGGGAAGCGGGTTCGCGGAGTCTCCCGGCGGGGCACCGGGGCGCGTACGATCCGGCGACATGAGGAAGCTTCGCAGAGTCCTGCTGTGGTCGCTGGTCGCGGTGCTGGTGCTCGTGCTGGCCGGTGCCGGCTACGTGTTCTGGACCGTGCGCCGGCCCCTGGCGGAACGGTCCGGCGACCTGAGACTGGCAGGGCTGAGCGCGCCGGTCACGGTCCGGTGGGATGCGCACGGCATTCCCCAGGTCTACGCGACCACCTCCGGCGACCTGTTCCGCGCCCAGGGCTACCTGCACGCCACGGAGCGGTTCTGGGAGATGGACTTCCGCCGGCACGTCACGGCCGGCCGGCTGGCGGAGCTGTTCGGGGCCGGGCAGGTCGACACGGACAAGTACCTGCGGACGATGGGGTGGCGGCGGGTCGCCGAGGCGGAGTACGCGGCGGCGACGCCGGAGACCAGGGGCTTCCTCGACGCGTACGCCGCCGGGGTCAACACCTGGCTCGCCGACCACGACGCCGGCACCGCGAGCCTGGAGTACTCCGTCCTGGGGTTGCAGAACGGCGACTACGTCATCGAGAAGTGGAGCCCGGTGGACAGCCTCGCCTGGCTCAAGGCGATGGCGTGGGACCTGCGGGGCAACATGGACGACGAGCTGACCCGGGCGCAGTTGACGGCCGGCGGGATGGACCGGGCGCGGGTCGAGGAGCTGTATCCGGCGTACCCGGAGGCGCGGCACGCCCCGATCGTGCCGACCGCCGGCACGGTGGCCGACGGGCGGTACACGGCGGAGCCGCCGCCCCCGGCTCCCCGGTCGCTGATCCGGGACCTGTCCGAGGGGATCGAGAAGGTGGCCGCCGCGACCAGGGCCACCGGGCTCGACGCCGACGGGATCGGCTCCAACTCGTGGGTGGTGGCCGGGAGCCGGACGAAGTCGGGCAAGCCGATGCTGGCCAACGACCCGCACCTGTCCCCGTCGATGCCGGGCATCTGGTACCAGATGGGACTGCACTGTCCCTCCTGCGGTTTCGACGTCGCCGGATTCACCTTCTCCGGCGTCCCCGGGGTCGTGATCGGCCACAACGGGCGGATCGCCTGGGGCTTCACGAACCTCGACCCGGATGTCACGGACCTCTACCTCGAGAAGCTCGACGGCGACCGGTACCAGGTCGACGGCCAGTGGCTGGACCTGGACAAGCGCACCGAGGTGCTCAAGGTCGCCGGTGGCGATCCGGTGACCATCACGGTGCGCAGCACCAAGCACGGGCCGTTGATGTCGGACACGTCGAAGGAGATGGCCACGGCCGCCGGCGTGTACGGCATGGCGTTGCGGTGGACGGCGCTGGACCCCGGGCACACCATCGACGCGTTGTTCGCGATCGACCGGGCGTCGGACTGGGAATCGTTCCGCACGGCGGCGTCGAAGTTCGAGGTGCCCTCCCAGAACATCGTGTACGCCGACGTGGACGGCAACATCGGCTACCAGGCCCCGGGGCGGGTGCCGGTACGGGGCAAGGGCGACGGGCGCTACCCGGCCCCGGGCTGGGAGTCCGACTACGACTGGAAGTCGTTCATCCCGTTCGCGGAGCTGCCGAACGAGTACAACCCGGCGCGGGGTTATGTGGTGACCGCCAACCAGGAGGTGATCGGGGCCGGCTATCCCCGGATGCTCACCCACGACTGGGCCTTCGGGTACCGGTCGCAGCGGATCACCGACCTGCTGCTCGCCTCGGACAAGCTGGACGCCGCGGCGATCGGCCGGATCCAGTTCGACAACCGCAACGGCGGGGCCGAAGCCGTCGTTCCCAAGCTGCTCGCGGTGCCCGGGTCCTCGCCGGCTCGGGATCTCCTGAAGGGCTGGGACTTCCAGCAGCCGGCCGACTCCGCACCGGCGGCGTTCTACAACGCGACGTGGCGGGCGCTGATGGCGCACACCTTCGACGAACTCGGCACCGAACACGCCCCCAACGGCGGGGAACGGTACTTCGAGGTCATGCGCAGTCTCCTCGCGGACCCGGCGTCGCCGTGGTGGGACGACAAGCGGACCCCGGCCGTGGAGTCGCAGCAGGACATCCTCGCCGCCGCGATGGCCGACGCCGAGCGCGAGCTGACCGAGCGGTTCGGCAAGGATCCGAAGGCGTGGCGGTGGGGTGACCTGCACACCCTGACCCTGACCAACCAGACGTTCGGCAAGTCCGGGATCGGGCCGATCGAGTGGCTGTTCAACCGGGGGCCGTTCCCGGTGGCCGGTGGCGGCGGGATCCCGAACGCGACGGGCTGGGACGCCCCCGACGGGTACGAGGTCACCGCCGTGCCGTCGATGCGCATGATCGTGGACATGTCCGACCTGGACGCGTCGCGGTGGGTGCAGCTGACCGGGAACTCTGGGCACGCGTTCGACGAGCACTACGACGACCAGTTCCCGCTGTGGCAGAAGGGCCAGGACCTGCCGATGCGCTGGAACGAGGCCACCATCCGCAGGGAGGCCGCGTCCACCCAGGTGCTGCGCCCCTAGTCGAGGGACCTGGCGTAGGCCGTGAGGGCGGCGCGGTCGGGGAGGCCGGTCTTGGTCAGCAGGTTCCCGACGTGCTTCTCGACGGTACGGGGGGAGATGAACAGCACCTGGGCCAGACTCTGGTTCCCCGGGTGCTCGCCGAGCAGCTCCAGCACCTCGAACTCGCGCACGGTGACACCCTGCAGGAGCAGGGTCGGCGGAATGCGGTCCCGGCCGGTCCGGCGTTGGGCGGCCCCGGCGCCCAGTCGGCGCAGCAGGCCCCGGCACGCGTTGGTCACCGCCGGCACCCCGGCCGCGTGGAAGTACTCCTCCGCGGCGCGCAGGGCGGACACCGGTGCCTCCCAGCCGTCCGTGACCGCGGCCTCCGCCACCAGCCGGCGGCCCAGGTGTCCGGCCATCGGGAACGGGGCTGCGGCCTCGCACGCCGCCTCGAACAGGGCGGTCGCCTCCGCGGCGCGCCCGGCCCGGCCGGCCAGCACCGCCCCTGCGAACAACAGGAACTGCCGGTTCCACCGCAGCCGGGCCGCCGGCGCCGCCGCGATCTCGTCGTGCTCGGCCTGACCGGCCCGGCCGGCGAGCACCTCGACCAGCACCCGCAGCCCGTACCGGCCGGCCAGGTAGTAGACCGTCGGATGGCGCAGCTCCCACTCCAGGGCGCGGTCGAGCTCGTCGGCGGCCAGCGCGTGGTTCTCCTCCAGCAGCGCGCACACCGCCCGGACGAGGCCGAACAGCAGCGCCCGGTGCGGCGACCGGTCCCCGCCGTGCTGCTCGAACCGGGCCAGCTCGTACTCCATCAGCCGACGCTGCCCCTGGTGCGCGGCCAGGGCGGCGCGGGTGAGCAGCACCGACCGGTGCTCGCCGGGATTGCCCATCCGCAGCGTGGCCCGCTCGCACCGGTCGGCCGCGGCGGTCGCCGCCGGATAGTCGCCGCGGAGCACGTGCTGCAGGCCCAGGTTCACGTCGAGGGAGGTGCCGAGCACGATCGCGCCGAGCTCCCCGGCCGCGAGCCGGGCCTGTTCGAGGCGGGCGGACTCGCCGGTGCGGAGGAACTCGTTCACCCCGAGCCGCAGGAGCGCCTGCATCCGCCAGGCCGGCAGGGCGTGCCGTTCGGCGATGTCCAACATCCGCTCCAGGCAGCGGTCGCCCTCCTCGTAACCGTCCCGGCGGGCCAGGCCGGCGAGCAGTTGCCAGGCGCGGCAGGCCACCTCGGGCAGGGCCGCCGCCTCCGCCACGTCGGCGGCGCCCCGCGCCAGGGCCTCGGCCCGGACGTGCTGGTCGGGCCCCGGCCCCGGCACCTCCATCAGCAGCCGCGCCGCCACCACGTCGATCGCGGCCAGGCTGACCGGCCGGGGGTCGGGACCGAGGATGGTCCGCGCGGCCCCGGCCTGCCGCTCCGCCTCGTCGTACCGGCCGGAGGTCACCGCCGCCCAGGCCAGCGTGGTGTGCAGGGCCGCGCGGTGCTCGCGTTCCGGGGTGCTCCGCCCGGCCGGGGGCAGGGTCGCCGCCAGGGCGAACGCCTCGTCGGACAGGCCGGCGTCCGCGAGGGCCTCGACCAGGGGCGTGGCGTACCCGTCGGCGGGGCTCAGGGCGTGGGCCCGGCGCAGGAGGGCCACCGCGGAGGTGCTGGCCCCGATGGCCAGGGTGCGCCGGCCGGCCGCGCCCAGCAGTCGGGCCGCCGCGCCGGACTCGCCGGCCGCCAGCCACAGTTCCGCCGCGAACGGGGCGTCCTCGTCGACGCCGGCCCGCTCCACGGCCTCGGCGGCCCGGCGGGACAGTGCGCTCCGCTCGACCGGCATGAGGGTGCTGAGCAGCGCCTCGGCGGTGAGGGCGTGCCGGAAGGCGTACCAGTCGCCGGGGGCCGTGTCCGGGGCGATCAGCCGCAGGTCGGCGGCCGCGCGGATGTGACTGAGGAGCTGGCGGTCCTCCAGGCCGGTGGTGGCCTGCAACGTCGACAGCGAGAACCGGTGGCCGAGGACTGCGGCGGCCTCGAGCAGCTCCCGCCCGGCGGGTCCGAGCCGGTCCACCCGCTCGGCGATGCCGCGCACCACGGTGTCGGGGATCTGCGGGCCGAGGTCGCCGTCGAGACGCCAGCCGGGCCGGCCGTCGGCGGTGCGCACCCGGCGCAGCGCGCCCGAGTCGGTCATCGCGCCGAGAAGTTCCTCGATGACGAACGGGTTGCCGTCGGCGTGCCGGACCAGCCGGTCGAGCACCTGCTCGGGCACCTGCCCGGGCCCGGCCTCCAGGCAGTGCGCCGCCAGCGCCCGGGTCTGGTCCCCGGTGAGGGGAGCCAACTCGAGCAGGGTGGCCGTCCTGCGGCGGGCGGCCTCGCGGACCAGGGCGAGCGGCGGACCCGGCAGCGGCCGCTGGCTCAGCAGCAGCAGAACGGGCATCCCGGCGATGTTGTCCATCAGGTACTCGATCACCGCGAGGGACTCGGCGTCCGCGTCGTGCACGTCCTCCAGGACCATCAGGCAGCCGGTGTCCCCGCCGACGACCCCCAGCAGCCGGAGCACGGCCTCGGACAGGTCGACGAGGTTCACCGGGCCGGCGGGGCGCGCGCTGTCGCGCCACTCGGGGATCAGCCGGGCCAGCGCCGGCCGGTACGGCGCGAGCTCGGGCGCCCGGGGCGGGCCCGTGATCCGGAACAGGGAGGCCATCGCCTCGGTCAGCGGGCGGAACGGCATCGCCGCGCCCCTGCTGCCGCCGCGGCCGCGCAGCACGGGCATCCCCGCGACGAACGCCAGGGCGGCGCACTCGGCGACCAGCCGGGACTTGCCGATCCCGGCCTCGCCGAGGAGGACCACCGGGTCGCAGTCCCGCCGGCCGGCGGCCCGGAGCCGTTCGTCCAACAGGGACAGTTCGGTCTCGCGGCCCACGACGACGGAGGAGGTGCTCACCATGGTGGCACGGTATCCCGCCCGGTCAGGTGGGTCGTGTCAGTACCAGAGGTCCTCGTCGAGGGTGTCGGGCGCCCCGATGCACGTCCGGTACGACATCGAGGTCTCGAACGTGCCGTCGACGTTGAGCGACGAGACGGCCTTGCCGGCCAGCAGGCGGAGCCGGGCCCCGGCGGTGGGGGCGTCACGGAATCGCATCTCGCCGGCGGGGTGGGTGGACATGTCGGGTCTCCTGTGGATGGTGGGTCACCGCTTCGGCGGTTGCAGAAGCAGTGCCGAAGATAGTCGCTCTCCGAAGCCGGCGAGCAGGATTCCGTGACCGATGCCGGACAGGCCGTGCAGCAGGCCCGGGCTCTGCACGCCGGTCGGCGTCCCACATGTCGGACCGGACTGTTCCACCACCGCGAGCAGCGTCCCGAGCCGGCGGAGTCGGGCCTGGGCAGCCTGCGGGCTCGTGGCCAGCAGTTCCAGGGCGGCCAGTTCGCCGTGGCACAGGCCCAGGTCGGCGCTGGCGGGCGCCTGCAGGACGGCGGAGACGGCTGTCGAGCGCAGGTCCGCGGCGGCCGGGTCGGCGGCGGCCAGTCCCCAACCCGACAGGCCGCGACACCAGGACAGATCGACCATAGTGGATGGTTCGATCGAACGGAGGGTGGCCAGGCCGGCGGTCCGGTAGCGCTCCCCGCCGCGGCCCGGCTCCCCGGCGTCGGCCCGATGCTCGGCGGCGTCCAGTTCGTCGGCCAGTCGGCCCAGCGCCCAGCCCACTCCGGCCGCCCCGTCGGCGAAGCCGCCCCCGGCCGAGCCGCCAGCGAAGCCGTCCCAGATCGAGCCGTCGACGAAGCCCGTTCCGGGGGATGCCAACAGGCGGTCGGCGCAGTCCACGGCCGTGTCCAGCGCCGCGGACAGACCCGTGGCCGCGTGGACCGCGAGCATCGCGGCCAACCCGCCGGCCAGCCCGGAGGCCACCCCGGGGTCCGTGCACTCCCGCGCCGCGCGGCCGGTGAGGGTCACGGCCTGCTCGACCAGTCCGGGGTCGTCGAGCGACGGGCCGAGACAACTCAGGGTGTACGCGATCCCCCCGAACCCGGTGAACGCGCCCGGCCCCACGATCGCGGCCAGCTCCGGGATCCGGGCCAGCCCGTCGAGCAGGGCCGGCAGCGGGACGAGGGCCCGGCGGGCCAGGTCGGCGTACCGGTCGGTGCCGGTGATCGTCGCCAACTGGTCGAGGAACAGGGCCGGGCCGCAGTAGCCGGAGCCCAGGGCCGCGCCGAGCGCCGCGACCGTCCAGTACCCGTCCTCCAAGGGCTCCAGACCCAGCCAGTTGACGCGGCCGTCGCTCTCGTAGGCCGTGGCCACCAGCCGGTCGGCGATGCCGCGCGCGGCGGCCAGCAGTCGGTCGTGGTCCGGGGCCACCCAGCCGGCCGGGGGGCCGGGCGGGGCGGGGACGTGCAGCGGGGTGCGGTGCCGGGTCGCCATCGCGGCACGGATGATCCATTCCTGGTCGTAGCGGTCGGTGCGGCTCAACGCGGCGATCTTGCGCTCCACCCGGTCGAGTCCGGTCATCGGCATGGGGGAGGCCCCGCCGGCCGGCGACACCGGGCCATCCGCGCCCAGCAGGTCGGTGGAGCCGGGGCGGCCGGTGAACAGGGGCACGTCGCCCCGCCACAGCTCGGCGAGCTCCTGGTCGATCAGGGCGGCGCGGACCGGGTCGTGGGAGGCGGCGGCGAGCTGTTCGGCGAGGACCCGGTGCCGGTCGGCCGCGTCGCGCAGCACGTCGGGGTGCGTGGTCTCGTCCAGGAGCCGGCCGTACCAGCGGGTCGCCCTCGGCACCACCCGGACGTCCGCGTCGGCGAAACCCGGGAGCAGGGCGGCCAGGGCGGCTCGTCCCGCGAGGATCGCGTCGTAGCCGGTGCGGAACCCGGCGACGAGGTCCTCTGTGTACAGCTCCGGGGCCGGCAGGTCGTCGCCCAGCCGGGGACGGTTGTCCGAGCCCGCGAACGGCCGCCGCCGACGGGTGACCCGCATCCGGTCGGTGCCCGGGTCCTCCCAGTCCAGGCCCTCGAACGGGGACAGCACGCCCGCGTCGCCGCCCAGGCCGGAGACGTCCAGCGCCGTCTGGTCGCCGACCACGACCCGGGGCAGCAGGGCGACCCGGTACACCGAGGAGCCCAGCGCGTCGGCGGCCGGGTCGACGCCGGTCTCCGTCGGCATCGGCAGCTCCGGGTGGAACAGCGTCTCCAGGTCGATCAGCACCGGCTGGTCGCGGTGCGCGATCAGGTTCTCGTAGTGCACGTCCGTGCAGTCCAGCGCGTAGAGCAGGGCGAGCAGGGCGCCCTGCCTGCGGTAGAAGGCGCGCACCTCGGCCGGTGCGGCGCACGGCTCCACCGGGATGAACTCGGTCCAGCCGTACTCGTCGCGCTCGACCAGGCGCACCGGCCGCAGACCCAGGCCCAGCCGGTCGAGCACCTCGTTGAACAGCCCGTGCACGGCCAACGGGCGCGGTTTGTACACCACCCGGGCCCCGCCGGCGAACCGCAGCACCGCCACCGACCGGCCGCCCCGGTGCCCGTCCCCCGCGCCGGCGTCCACCTCGACCAGCGGCCCGGGGTCGACCCCGCCGAGCAGGCGTTCGACGATCAGGGGCCGGTCGGCGGCGTACCGGTCGAGCAGCTCCGCCGTCACCTCGACGCCCTGCGCGCAGTGCTGGGCCAGCAGGCGACCCAGCACCGGGTACCCCTCGAACAGGCCGGCGAGTCCCGCCCGGCCGGACAGCAGCGCGACGAAGGACCCGAACCGCCGCCGCGGGGTGTCCCCGGTCAGGTCGCCGCGCGCGCCGCACGCGTGCAGCTCGGTGACCAGGCACCGGGCCGCGATCCGCAGCAGGCCGCGCTCCAGCCGGACGGCCAGTCCCCGGGCCACCCCCTCCGGGGCCGCGCCGAGCCCGTCGACCGCGTGCCGGACCAGGGGGCGCAGCACGCGGCCCAGCCCCTCGACCCCGGTCAGGTCGTCGGCCGGCGGGGCCACGGCCACCGGTAGCCCGGCGAGCACCTCCGCCACGAACCGGGCCCAGACCGGGGCGTCGCCGGCCGGACGTTCCCGCGGGAGAAGGCCCGCGGCCCACCACTGACTGGTCACGACCAGTGATCCTGCCACCGTCCACACTCGACCGATATGGGGGCGCGCGGTGGCCCGTATTCCCTACGGGCCGGCCCGGAAAACGTTCGGCACGCACCCTGATTCGCCGCGACGTCCCAGCCGGCAGGCTGAAGTCAACCACGAAGGAGGTGGATCTCGATGAGCGAGATCAAGACTGTCAAGGCCATGAAGAAGATCGTCGTGCGCAAGCCGGGTTCGGTGCGGCTGACCGCGATGTGCAACCAGTACGGCTACAACAACTGCTGCTGCGTCTAGTGGCCCCAGGGCCGCCCGCTCTCACCGGCGGGCGGCCCGCCGCCGTGGAAGGGAACGCCATGCTGCGCCTGCACCCGCTGACCTACCTGCCCGACGGCGAGGAGGTGGTCGTCGGCCGGACCGACACCGACTCCTACGGCGTGTTCCCGGCCGACGGGGCGGCACTGCTGCGCGAACTGGAGTCCGGCCGCCCGGTCGACGAGGCGGAGGCCTGGTACGAGGACCGGTTCGGCGAGCCGGTGGACATGGCGGAGTTCCTCGACGTGCTGCGCGACCTGGACTTCATCGTCGCCGCCGACGCCGCCGTGCACGCGCCGCCCCGCTGGCAGCGCCTCGGCCGGGCGCTGTTCTCCCGCCCCGCCTGGGCCTGCTACCTGGCCCTGGTCGCCGCGACCGTCGCGGTGTGCGTGACCGACCCGAGGTTCGTACCGGTCCGCGGGCACGTGTTCTTCACCCACTACCTGCTGGTGGTGGAACTGACCCTGTTCGTGATCCAGCCGGCGCTGATGATGGTGCACGAGCTGTTTCACCTGCTCGCGGGACGCCGGCTCGGCCTGCACGCCACGATCAGGATCAGCCGCCGGCTGTACTTCGTCGGCTTCGAGACCGTCCTCGACGGTCTCGTCGTGGTGCCCCGCCGCCGCCGGTACCTGCCCATGCTCGCCGGCATGCTCGCCGACGGCCTGCTGCTGTGCCTGCTCACCGTGGTGGCCTGGCTGCTCACCGACCCGGGCGGCGACCCGCCGCTGGCCGCCCGGCTCTGCCTGGCGGTCGCGTTCACCACCATTCCCCGGATCAGCTGGCAGTTCTACTTCTTCCTGCGCACCGACGTGTACCACCTGATCGTCACCGTGCTCGGCTGCCACGACCTGCACACCACCGCCAGGCAGCTGGTCCGCAACCGGCTGTGGACGGTGCTCGGCCGGCCGGAGAAGCTGGTCGACCCGGCCGGCTGGCACCCGCGCGACGTGGCGGTCGCCCGCTGGTACGCCCCTGCCTACCTGCTCGGCTACACCGTGATGATCGCCACGATGGTGCTGATCACGGTTCCCGTCGCCTGGCGGTTCTTCAGCGCCGCCACGCGCACCGTCCTCGACGCGGGCACCCCGCCCGGCCGGTTCTGGGACGCCGCCCTGCTGCTCGCGCTCACCCTCTTCCAACTCGGCCTCGCCGGATTCCTCGCGCTGCGCGACCGGCTACGCAAGGAGGCGTCATGACCCACCCCGCCCACCACGGCTGGCTCCGCGACCCGGCCCCCGTCGACCTCGGCCCCCGGCTGGCCACGGTGTCCGCGCACCGAAGGCTGCGCGGCCCGTACACCGCCGCGGGCGCCGTCGTCCGGCTGCTCGTCCCCGGGCTGCTCGCCGGACGGCCCGACCTCGTCCGGGCGCACGACCTGGAGATCCTGGCCGCCGCGCCCGAGCTGGCCGCCGTCGTCGACTCGCACCGCGAGACCCTGACCTCCACGGCCGACCCGAAGTCGCGCACCCGGTACTACCCGCACGCGCACACCACCCGGATCGCCCACGGCCTGACCGACCTGCTCCGGGACGCGACGGCCGGCACCCCGGGGCTGACCCTGGTGATCGAGCACGTCGAGCACGCCGACCGCACCGACCTGGACTGGCTGGGCATCATGCTCCGCCGGATCGCCCCCGAGCGGCTGCGGATCGTGCTGAGCTGCCGGGGCGAGCTGCCCGAGCCGCTCGCGGCGGCGGTGGCGGCCCACGCCGTGCGCCTCACCGACGCCCCGGGGCCCGAGGTCGAGGTCCAGCTCCCGGCGGACCCGGACGCGGTCCGCGACCTCGCCGACCGGTACGTCTCCGGCGACTGCGTCGACGACGACCCGCTGACCCTGGCCGCGTACCGGGCGCTGCCCGAGGTCGAGCGGGCCCGGCTGCACGACGCCCGCGCCGCCGAACTGGACGCCCGCGACGAGGTGTCCCTGCGGCTCGGCGCGCTGATCCACCACCGGCTGCACGGCACCGACCCGGAGGCCGGCCTCGACGCGCTGGACTTCGCCCTGGAACATCTCGCGATGCGCGGCTTCTACGACGCCCTCCTCGAACAGGGCGCGCTGCTGTGCGGGCTCGCCGACTGGGAACACCACCACGACCGGCGCTGGCTGGCCACCACCAAGATGGCCACAGCCCTGTCCGTGATGGCCCGCGCCGACGAGGCCCTCGCGCTCTACGACGCGGCGTGCGCGGCGTCGGCGGCCCCGAGCGTGCAGATGCAGGCGGCGTACGGCCGGGCGATGCTGTACACCCGGTACTTCGAACCCGGGCGGCGCGACCTGACCCTCGCCCGCGCCTGGATCAACAACGCGATCACCATCGCGTCCGGCGCGCCGGACCACAGGCGCCGGGCGTACAACCTGACGTTCAACGAGAACGGGCTCGCCCTGATCGCCATGCACCTCGGCGACCCGGCCGAGGCGCTGCGCCTGGTCGAGGCCGGGTTGGACCGGCTGGCCGCCGAGCTGAGTCCGGCGGAGCGGGGGCAGCACCCGTCGGTGCTCCAGTACAACCGGGCGCAGCTGATCTCGCGGATGGGACGGCACGAGCAGGCGGTGGCCGACTACACCGACGTGATCGCCGCCGACCCCAACCACTCCGACTACTACTTCGAACGGGCGGCCCTGCTGCGTCGGCTCGGCCGCGCAGCGGAGGCGCTCGCCGACTACGACACCCTGATCGCCCTGGCGCTGCCCTACCCCGAATCGCACTACAACCGGGGCGACCTGCGCGCCGAGCTGGGCGACCTGGCCGGGGCGCTCGCCGACTTCGACCGGGTGCTCGACCTGGACCCGGAGTTCGTCGACGCGTACGTCAACCGGGCCGCGCTGCGCTACGAGACCGGTGACCCGCGCGGCGCGGCGGCCGACGTCGACGCCGGACTGGCGCTGGCCCCGGACCAGCCGCAGCTCCTCTGCCAGCGGGCACTGCTGGCCAGCGACGACGGCCGGGTCGACGCCGCCCTCGCTGACCTGCTGGCGGCGGTGGCGACCGAGCCGGCCCTCACCGGGGCCTGGGTCAACCTCGGCATCCTGTGCTTCGAGCGGGGCGAACCGGCCGAGGCCGTCCGGTACTTCGACCGGGCCCTGGAACTGGAGGACGACCCCGAGGTCCGGGAGAACCGGGAACTGGCCAGCGCCACGCTCGCGGGAGCGCGGGGATGAGCGCGGGGCTGACCATGGTGCCCGGCCGTACCGACCGGGAGTTCCGCCGAGTGGCCGGCCGGCTGCCCACCGGGGTGACAGTGGTCGCGGTGGCCACCGACGCCGGCCCGCAGGCCATGACGGTGAACTCCTTCACCACGGTGTCCCTGGCGCCGAGGCTGGTGCTGGTCTGCCTGCGCCGGGGTTGCCGGCTGGGGCCGCAGCTGACGGAACGGGGCGCGTTCGCGGTCACGGTGCTCGGATCCCACCAGCACCGGTTGTCGGCGTGGTTCGCTGACCCGCGTCGGCCGGTCGGGGCCGCTGCGTTCGAGGGCGTGCCGTGGACGCCGGCCCCGGCGACGGGCAGCCCGGTGCTGGACGGGGCGGTGGGGTATTTCGACTGCGTCGTGCGCGAGGTGCGCCGGGTGGGGGACCACGACGTGGTGACCGGCGAGGTGCTGGCGTTCGACGCGGCCGAGGGGGGCGAGCCGTTGGTTTTCGTGGCCGGCGGCTACACCCGGCCGGCGGACCTGGCCGCCTGATCGGACCCGGGCGGCGGGCCGGCCGCCCGATCCGACCCCCGCCGGCTCGGCGGGCCCCGAATTCGTGCCCGGTCAGCGGGCCCGGAGCCTGCCGACCACCGCCGCGACCGTCGACGCCAGCACGCACTCGACGGCCACCCCGGTCAGCGTCGCCACCCGCCACCGGCCCGGATCCGCGGTGCCGTCGACGATCGCGAACAGCACCGACCCGAGCACCGACGCGCCCAACGCCAGGCCCACCTGCATCGCCGTGGACAACACCCCGCCGGCCAGCCCCGCACGCTCGGCCGGCAACCCGGCCAGAACCAACCCGATGAGGGGTACCAGCAGCGCCGCCCACCCCAACCCGGCCACGGTCAACGGCAACGCCGCCCCGACCACGGTGACCTGCGGGGACAGCGCCACGGTGGCCCCGAAGCCGGCCAGTCCGACCGCGAAGGCCACGCCGCCGGCGACGAGCATCCGGGTGCCGTACCGGGCGACGAGCCGGCCGTTGAACACCGCGACCCCGAGGAACGCGAGCGTGCACGGCGCCATGGTGAACCCGGCCTCCACGGGCGTGAACCCGTGGCCGACCTGCAACGTGATGGCCGTGGTGAACAGGAAGCCGCCGATACACATCGCGAACAGGGTGATCGCGACCAGGGCCCGGCGGGCGGCCGGCAGGCGGAGCAGGGACGGGGGCAGCAGCGGGGTGCCCCCCGAGCGTTCGGATCTGCCCTGGGAGACGAGGAACCCGATCCCGACGGGAACGGCGGCGGCCAGGCACAGCCACGTCCACAGTGGCCAGCCGCTGGCGCGGCCGAGGGTGAGCGGCAGCAGGACGAGCGCGATGGCCGCGGCCAGGAACACCGAGCCCACGACGTCGACCCTCGGCGCGGTGGGCGTGCGGGTCTCGGGCACCAGCCGCAGGCAGACCAGCAGGGCTACGACCCCGACGGGCACGTTGACCAGGAACAACGGCCGCCAGGACAACCCGGCCATGTCGGCGGACAACAACCAGCCTCCGAGCACCTGGCCGACGGCTCCGGCCGCGCCGATCACGGCCCCGAACACGCCGAGCGCGCGCTGCCGGTCCCCGCCGGTGAAGCCGGCCTGGATCGCGGCGAGGACCTGCGGGAACATCAACGCAGCCGCCAGCCCCTGGGCCACCCGGAACCCGATCAGCGCCGCCGTGCCGGGCGCGAGGCCGCAGCCGGTGGACATCAGGGTGAAGGCCAGCATGCCGACCATGAACAGCCGCCGCCGGCCGAACCGGTCGCCGAGCCGGCCGCCCGCGACGAGCGTGCACGCGTACGCGACGCCGTAGCCGGACACCGTGAGCTCCAGCTCCGCCGGGCCGGCGTGCAGGTCCCGGCCGATGCTGGGCAGGGCGACGTTGACGATGAAGGCGTCCAGCACCGGCAGGAACGCGCCGGTCAGGAGGACGGGGAGGGCCCGCCACGGGGCGGGACGGGTCGCGGCCGGACCCGGTAGGACACTCGTGATCGCCATGATCACGACTCTGGTGCCGCCGGCTACCTGGTACCAAGTGCGTGCTGATGCTGGTACTGGCCGAACCTGGCAACCCGCCGCCGCGCGGGGCAGGATGGCCGGGTGAGTGTGGAGCAGACGGCGCAGCGACGCCGCTACCTGGGCGAGTTCATCCGGTCCCGGCGCGAGCGGACCACCCCGGAGATGGTCGGCATGCCCCCCGGCCTGCGCCGCCGGACCCCGGGGCTGCGCCGCGAGGAGATGGCGCTGCTGGCCGGCGTCGGCATCACCTGGTACACGTGGCTGGAGCAGGGCCGGCCGATCAACGTGTCCGCCCAGGTGCTCCGGTCGGTGGCCCGGGTGCTGGGCATGGACCCGACCGAGCGGGCCCACGTGTTCACCCTCGCCGAGCTGCCCGACCCCGACGCGGTCGAGGAGGAGGCCCCGAAGGTCTCCCCGGCGGTGCGGATGATGCTCGACCAGTTCGACCCGTTCCCCGCCGTGGTCGTCGGGCCCCGGTGGGAGCTGCTCGCCGGCAACCGGGCGCACCTCGGGCTGTTCGGCGACTACATGGCACTGCCGGCGGAGTACCGCAACTCGCTCTGGATGGTGTTCACCGACCCGGAGTGGCGCACCCTGCTCCAGGACTGGTCGGGGCGGGCGCGCCTCATCGTGGCCAAGGCCCGCGCCGACAGCGCCGCCCAGATCGGCGACCCGGCCTGGGCCCGGCTGCTGGGCGACCTGCGCGCGCACTCGGCGGACTTCCGCGAGCTGTGGGAGCGCAACGAGGTGGCCCCGATGGACGCCACGGTGAAGGAGTACCGGCATCCGCAGGCCGGGCGGCTGCGGTGCGAGGCGAGTCACCTGTGGCTGTCGGAGCAGCGCGGCCTGCGGATGACCGTGCACCTGCCGCTGGACGAGGAGACCCGGGCCGGGTTCGAGGTGCTGGCGTCGATCGTGCCCCGGGTCCTGCCGCGGCCGCCGGCGACGACGCCGGTCGCCCGCGCGAGCTGATCCGGGTACCGGCCCCGGCGTGGCCGGTCAGCGGCCGAACCGCACCACCAGCCGCTGCGGCCCCCGCAGGTTGATGTTGGGCTTGTAGTCCAGCTCCACCAGCTCGGGCCCGCGCAGCCGTGCGAACGCCCCCAGCGCGATCGCCGCCTCCAGCCGCGCCAACCCGGCCCCGAGGCAGAAGTGCGCGCCCGCAGCGAACGACAGGTGCTGGGCGGCGTTCGCGCGGCGGATGTCGAAGGCGTCCGGGTCGGCGAACACGGCCGGGTCCCGGTTCGCGGCGGCGATCAGCAGCGCGATCGTCGCGCCGTCGGGGGCGTCGATGTCGGCGATCCGGTACGAGCCGCGCACCTGGCGGCTGGTGAACTGCACGGCCGGGTCGTAGCGCAGCGACTCCTCGACCGCGCCTTCGACGAGCGCCGGGTCGGCCCGCAGCGCGTCGAGCTGCGCGGGATGACGGAGCAGGGCCAGGATCCCGTTGGCGATCAGGTTCGTGGTCGTCTCGTGCCCGGCGACGAGCAGCAGGGTCGTGGTGACGATCAGTTCGGGGGTGCTCAACCGCTCGCCGTCCTCCTCCACCCGGATCAGGTGCGACAGCAGGTCCGTGCCGTCCTGGCCGCGCCGGGCCCCGATCAGCTCCGCGAAGTACGCCGCGAACTCGTGCCGGGCCGCCAGGGCGTCGGAGAACACCTCCGGCGCCACCGAGCCGAACTCGGCGTCCAGGCCCCGGGCGAGCCGGTCCGACCAGCCGGCGAACAGGTCGTGGTCGGACGCGGGGACGCCGAGCAGCTCGCTGATCACGCGTACCGGAAGAGGGTGGGAAAGGCCCGCCACCACGTCGAAGCCGGCCGGGTCGGCGGCCGCGACCAGCGACTCCGTCAGTTCCGTGATCCGGGGCCGCAGCCGGGCCACCACCCGGGGCGTGAACGCCTTGGACACCAGGCCGCGCAGCCGGGTGTGGTCCGGCGGATCCCGGAACAGGAACGACGTCGGCAACCCGGTCGTGTCGTCGGCGACCTGCCGGGCCCGGGTCCGGTCGCTGCTCAGCGCCGGGTCGCGCAGCAGCCGGTGGCAGTCGGCGTGCCCGGCCACCACGACGAGCGTGCCGTCCATGGCCGAAAACGGGGTGGTCTCGCGCAGGGCCGCGAACAGGGGGTAGGGGTCGCGGCGCACGGCCGGGTCGGCCAGTACCGACAGATCGAGGTTGTCGACTGTGCTCATGTGCACCAGGCTGGGCCTTGAACCATGGTTCAAGTCAATGGAGGAGCGATGCCGGAGTTGATGACGATCGGGGAACTGTCGGCCGCCACCGGGGTGCCCGACTCCACGATCCGGTTCTGGGAACGCCGCGACCTGATCGTGCCGACGACCCGGCAGGGCGGGCAGCGCCGGTACAGCCCGGCGGACGTCCAGCGGGTCGCGGTCCTGCGGCTGTGCCAGGCGGCGGGGTTCACCCTCACCGAGATCGGCCGGATGAAACGCGAGCGGCACGACGAACCGTTCGAGTGGCGCCGACTCGTCACCGACAAACTGGAAGACGTCCAGCGCCGCATCACCGAGCTGGACCACGCCCGCGAACTCCTCCACCACGCGCTGCGGTGCGGGCACGAGAACATCCTGCACTGCCCCGGCTTCCAGGCGGCGGTCCGCGACGGCGGCACCAGCGACTGGTACGACGAGACCGGGGCGCCCGGGGTCAGTAGTCCTTGACCACGTCGACGGTCCGTTCCCGGTGCCGGGCCTTGACCTGCTGGGCCCAGGTCCACTGTTCCGGGGTGGACACCACGAGCCGGACCGGGCCCTGGAACTGGTTGAGCGACAGGTCGATCTGGTCCTTGTCGAAGATCGCCCCGGGCGGGTTGTACATTCCGGGCGCGGCGGTCTTGCGCAGCGCGTTGACCCCGAGTGTCCGCCGGTAGGACTGGAACAGGTTCGCACCGAGCACGACCGTGATCACCGGCCGGGTGGCGGGCGTGCGCTGGTACTCCCGGAAGATGGCCTGGTCGTCCGGGTTCACGTGGTTGTGGCGGGCGGCGCGGTAGGGCGCGACGCTCGACGAGGCCCGGACGTCGTAGACCACGTCGTTCGGGCCGAGGCCGACGGCGGCCCCGAGCGCGACCAGGGCCAGTACCCCGGCCGTCGCGGAGGTGAGCACCGGGAGCGGGCCGCGCCGGGCCGGGAGAGGCGTGGGCATCCGGAGCGCCAACGCCCCGACGCCGATCGCCAGGACGACGAGGATGGCGTGCAGGGACTTGCCGGTGTAGTAGCTCAGTCCCCCGGTCACGTCGTGGGTGGCCAGCCACATGGTCGCGGAGAACGCGACGAAGGACAGGGCCGTCCACAGGTACCCGCGCCAGGTCGCCGCCCGGCGGGCCCGGGCGCCGAGCAGGCCGATCAGCACGACACAGCCGAGGGTGACGAGTACGGAGTCGCTCGGGCGCGGCCCGCCGCTGACGGTCAGCGCCTGGGACTGGTCCGCCAGGAGCAGCCCCATCGCCGTCGGCACGACGGACAGCGCGCCGGCGGGGAGCAGGACGGTCAGGGTGACGAGCCGGTGGTGGCGCCACAGTTTCGTGCGGTGCCGGACCAGCCAGCAGGCCACGGCCAGGGCGGCCGGCGGCAGGTACAGGTAGTACGAGAATCCGACGGCGACGAGCAGGCTGGCCAGGACCAGGACCTGGTGGTTGACCCGGGGCAGCGGCCGGCAGACGACTGCGACGAGCAGCGCGACGATCATCAGCCCGTAGATCTGGCTCGGGTAGCCGGTCAGCAGGGGGAGGCCCATCAGCCCGGTGAGCGGGGCGAGGACGAGCAGGACCCCGGTCATGGCGATGTACCGGCCCAGCGTCATCGCCGGCCCCGCGAGCCAGCGCACCGCCCACGCCATGCTCAGGAAGAACATGACGAACGTGAGCGTGGTGTACGCCTGGTAGTGCGCCAGCATGCTGAAACCGCCGCCGAAGTCTCCCGCGTCCGACCGGAAGAAGCCGTCGAGCAGCGCGCTGGTCAGGTGCGAGCCCTGCGGGTACATCACCAGGCCCTCGAAGATGAACTCCCGGGCCTGGTCGTGGTGGAGGAACGCGTATCCGCCGACGTGCCGGACGGCCTCGTACAGCTGCATGTGCCGGAACAGGTCCTCGCCCATGACCGAGAGCTGGACGTTCGCCGACCGGAACAGCGGGATGGACATGAACGCGCCCAGGGCGCCGGCCGCACCCAACGGCACGAGGTCCGACAGCGCCGGCTTCGGCAGCGAGGGTCGCCGGCCGCGCACCGCGCCGACGAGGACCACGGCGCTGAACGCGATCCCGGCGATCGGAACCGGATGCAGGCCCCACGGCCAGACGGAGAACAGCAGGCCCGCCGCGCACGTCGCGCCGAGCAGCAGCGCGAGGGCCAGCATCAGCCGGTCGAGCAGGGTCCGGCCGCCGCGCAGCAGGCTGGCGACCGCGACCAGGAGGACCAGGGGCAGCACCACGGCGACGTGGGCGAGGTACGCGCCGACCGTCAACAACCACCCGGAACCGAGCAGGATCCAGGTCGCCCGCCGACGCAGCGCGCTGAGCAGGCCGGGTGCACTACCGGGGCCGGTGGGTCCGGTGGGGCTGGGGGCCGTGATCTGCTCAGCGGTCGTGTCAGCCATGGCGCCCGATGCCCCCTGAAGAAGTCGACCGGCAGCGTGACAGGTCGTCGAGCCCCGGGAAGATGCATCACTATACCTACCGTGTCCGTGCACCCCGGGAGACGTGACCTCGACCGGGTCCAGGCTCACCTGCGAAGTGTATTCGCTTATAGGCTGTTTGCCGGAAATAGCCGAAATGCCCCGCCGGGCATCGCCGGGAATACTGCTGGATTTCCGACACCTCACCCCCGCAGTCCACTTCGGACAGGTTGGATTGGTCGGGGCCCGACCGGGCCGGTCGAGGACGTGGAGGTGCGTGGCGGTGGACGAGGAAGTGCGGAATGTCGGACCGGATCGACCGGCGGCACCCGAGCCGGACCACACCGCCAGCGAGCCGAACGAAGCCACCGCGCCGGCCCAGGCCGCCCCGCCCCCCGAGGACGGCGAAGCCACCGACCCCGACGACCTGGCCACCAGGACCGGTACCCGAAAGTTGTCCGCCGGCGCCAGCACCGTCCTGGCCCTGATCGGCGCGGCCCTGGTCGCCGCCTTCGTCTACCCGCCCTGGCCGGCCCCGGCGACCGATTCCCCCCAGTTCGCCGCCCCGACCGCCTCCCCGAGCCACGCGGCCCCGGCCGTCGCCCCGGTCCCGCCCTGCGACCGGACCCTGGACGCCGTCGGTGACGTGTTCGTCCGGGCCAAGACGAACCCGACCGCGGCCCCGGTCGCCGACGGCGCGCCGTTCGCCGACTGCACGATGCGCGGCACCCTGGCCGTGGCCGGCAACCCGTCGGGAACGCTGCGGGTCACCTACGGCCGGTCGGCCGGGATCGTGGGCCTGACCGCCGAGCAGCGGGCCCGCGACGCGGTGGACGAGCAGGCCGGGTCGGCGTGCGTGGAGCCGGCGACCCCGGTGGCCGGGTTCCCGTACGCGGTGCGTTGCGGGGACGACGCGCCCCGGATCCACGAGATCGTGCTGGTCGCCGACGGGGACGTGTACCTGTCGGTGGAGGTCACGGTGCGCTCGGCGGTCGCGGACCGCACGGAGGTGCGCCGGCACCTCGCCGCCGCCGCGGGTGCGGCGGCGGCGAAGGTGCACTCCAGGGTCAGGCCGTGACCTGCCAGGTGACGGTCGAGGTCAGGTATTTCCGCAGCTCAGGGTCCCGCACCTCGTCGGTCAGGTCGGTGACCGTCGCGGTGACGGTGTGGCTCCCGGGCACGAGGCTCCGCACACTCAGGGTGTTGCCACCGGCGAGGGAACGCCCGTCCACGGTCCAGCCCACGACCCGGGCGTTGCCGACCGGCGTGACCCACAGGTCCGGCCCGGCCGCCGACCGCGCCTGGACCACCCCGGTCTCCCGGTAGAACGCCGCGACCATGGCCTCCCGCCCGGGCAGGTTGTACTGCCGCCCCAGCGACCGCATGATCGAGTTGTCCGTGGGCCGGTTGATGCACCGGGTGTAGTACCGCCCGCCCACGTACGCGCCGACCGTGCCGCCGTCCGGGGAGGCCTGCCCGATCCAGCGCCACCACTTCTTCTGCTGGGACTGCATCTGCGCCGCCGACAGGATCGACACGTTGGACTCCGACGGCTCGGAGTACGGGTAGCAGTCGCCGCTGCCGTAGGTGTACTCGTCCGCGAGCCCGCCCACGGAGTGCCCGAGCTCGTGGATGGCGATCTGGCCGGCCTGCGCGTTGCCGCCCGACGCCGTGGCCACCCCGCCGCCGGCCCCGCCGTACTTGGTGCTGTTGCCCAGCGCGAGGACCTGGTCGACGTCGCGGGCCGCGTGCGCGTACTGGTTGGCCTTCGTCTGGTTCACGCACAGCAGGCGCTCGGTCCCGCCGCACCAGAAGCCCATGTCCAGTGCCGTGTTCTTCCGGACCCCGTTGGTGGGGTCGTTGTCCACGCCCGACTGGGCCGACACGACGTTGACCTGCCACACGTTGAACTGTGTGCGGTGGCTCTTGAACGGCTCGAACGCCGCGATCTCCGCCCACTTGGACTTCACGTGCGACGTGTAGAGGTCCATCTCGGAACTGGTGTAGCCGTCACCGACGAACACGAGGTCGAACCGGCTCTCGCTGGGTCCGTTGACCTCGATCGGCACCACGGTGGCCGCCGCGACCGCCAGTGACGGCGCGGCCGGTTCGTCCTTGGGCAGCCGGACCGTGGCCCGGGTGATCGTGCCGTCCGGGCTGAAGACCTCGCGGGTCTCGACCCGGGTGCCGGTGGGCGCCGCGAGCGCCGGCTGACTGCCGACGACGAGCGCGATCAGGGTGGTACTGAGGAGCAGAGCCGCGACGCGTCTCATGTGAGGGGCCTCCTTGAGGGGTGAAGGTTGACCCACTATGGCCCGCTGTCACGCTGGGCGCCCATCCCAGATATCCATAACCTTCACAGTATGGATCTCGAGTTGCGCCACCTCCGGGCACTGTGCACGATCAGCGCGGCCGGCAGCCTGACCCGGGCCGCGGCCACGCTGGGCACCACCCAGCCGGCGCTGTCGGCCCAGCTGCAACGGATCGAGAAGCTCCTCGGCGGCGCGGTGTTCACCCGGGACCGCACCGGCTGCGTCCCGACGGCGTACGGGGAGTACGTGCTGGTCAGGGCCAGGGCGATCCTCGCGGACACCGACCGGCTGCGGCACGGCCCGGCGGGGTTCGGCCGGCGCGCCGTCCGGCTCGGCGGTGTGTCCGGCCCGATCCTCGTCGGGCTCGCCGACCGGCTGGGCACGGCACTGTCCGGAGTGGAGATCGAGCTGCACGCCGAGCACTCGCCCCGGCTGCTCGTCGACCTCGTCGGCATGGGCCGGCTCGACCTGGCCGCCGTCGTCGACTACCCGGGGTACGAACTGCGGCCCACCCCGGGCGTCGACTGGCGGATCGTCGCCGACGAGTCGGTGCACGTGGCCCTCGGTGCCGACCACCGGCTGGCCCGGTGCGCCGCGCTGTCCCTGGCCGACCTGGCCGCCGAGCCGTGGGTGCTGCCCCCGCCGGACGGAGCCGGCTGGCCGGAGTACTTCCACGGCGTGTGCCACGAGTTCGGCTTCACGCCCCGGGTCCCGCACGAGGTGGGCGCGCTGCGTCCCCTGCCGGAGCTGCTGGCGAGGGGACTGGCGCTGTCGCCGTGCCAGGCGACGTTCGAGCCGGGCGGCGGCGTGGTGGTCCGGCCGTTGACGGGGGAGCCGCTGCGGATGCGGCACCTGGTCGCGTGGAACCGGCACGGCCCCCTCGCCGAGTACGCCGACCGCCTGCCCCGCTGGGCCGCCGAGGTGTACGCGGCGAGCCTGCGCCGCCTGGGCCGCTGACGGGACCTCAGTGTCTGACCGTCCGGTACCCCGGGTGCACGCCCTCCGTGAGACCGTGGTGCGCGGCGATCCGGCCGAGCAGCGCCGCGAGCCGCTCGCGCTCGGCCGGACTCAGCGGCGCCGTGATGTCCTCGTCGTGCGCCCGGCTCACGTCGCCGACGGCCCGCAGGGTGTCCGTGCCGTGCGCGGTCGCGTACAGCGCCGACTGTCGCCGGTCGGCTGGATTCTGCCGGCGCTCGATCAGCCCCCGGCCCTCTAGGTCGTCGAGGAACGCGACGAGCCGGCTCGGCGGCATCCCCAGGTGTCCGGCCAGCTCCTGCTGACTCATCGCCGGGGTGGCGGCGATGGCCCGGAGCATGCCGGTCAGGGGCGGGGTCAGGCCCAGCTCGCCGATGCGCTCGGCGAACCGCCCGGTCGCGTACGCGCCGAGCTGGGCCAGCAGGAATGCGTTCGTCACCCGAAAAGGTTACCATCGCGAAATCGTTACATGATCTAAACGATTACATGAGCGACATGACTCGCCCCCTGCGCCGGTACTGGACAGCGGGCCGCCCGATCGAGCGGACCGCGTACCTGGTCGGCGCCGTCCTGATGCTCTGGGGCGCCGCGCACGCCGTCGTGTTCCTCCTCGACGACCGCCCCTGGGCCGGCCCGCTGTCCTGGCGCAAACCGACCACCTTCGGCCTGTCCTTCGGCCTCACCCTGATCAGCACCGCCTGGGTGGCCACGACCCTGCCCCTCGCCGAGCGGACCCGTCGCCGGCTGCTCGGCGCGCTGACCGTCGCCTGCGTGGTCGAGGTGGCCCTGGTGTCGCTGCAGGCCTGGCGGCACGTGCCGTCGCACTTCAACATGGAGACCCCGCTCAACACCGTGATCTCGCAGACCCTGGCCGCGGGCGGGTTCGCCCTGGTCACGATCTACGGCACGCTCACAGCGGTCTCTTTCCGCGCCAACCCGGCCGTGTCGCGCTCCACCCGGCTCGCCGTCCGGGTCGGCCTCGTGCTCCTGATGGCGGCCCTCGGCATCGGCGCGGCGATGATCGTGCGCGGCGTGACGGCGGTGTACGCGGGGAACCCGCACCTCGCCTACACCACGGCCGGTGCCCTCAAGCCGGCGCACGCGATCACCCTGCACGCGATCCTCGTGCTGCCGGCCCTGGTCTGGCTGCTGTCGGGCACCCGCTGGCGCGAGTCCGTCCGGCACCGGATCGTGACGGTGGCCGCCACCTGCTACCTCGTCGCCAGTTTCGCCGTGCTGCTCGCCGTAATCCGGTAAAATGTGGTTTTAATAGCACTATTCCGTTTTGTCGGGGGTGGGTTCGTGGCTGGCAAGTTCGAGGTGTACGAGGACAAGGCGGGCAAGTACCGGTTCCGGCTCAAGGCCGGCAACGGCGAGATCATCGCGGTCGGTGAGGCGTACGAGACCAAGGCCAGCGCGTTGAAGGGCGTCGAGTCCGTCAAGAACAACGCGGCCGAGGCCAAGGTGGTCGACATGACGGCCGCCGCGGCCTGACCACGGATGCGACACGGGGCCCCGCCACCGCGGGGCCCTTCGTCACGCCAGCAGCTGGCGGGCGAAGCCGCTGAGCGCCGCCCGGTCCGGGTGCCCCGTCTTGGCCAGCAGACTCGCGACATGCTTCTCCACGGTCCGCGGCGAGATGTACAACCGCTTCGCGATGCCCTGGTTGCCCGGATGATCGGCGAGCAGCTCGAACACCTCGAACTCGCGCACCGTCACCCCGCACGCCCGCAACTCCGCCGGAATCTGGTCCCGCCCGGCCCGCCGCTGCACCGCACTCGCCCCGGCCCGGCGCAACAACGCCCGGCACGCGCTGGCCACCGCCGGCACCTCGGCGGTGTGGAAGTACTCCTCAGCGGCCCGCAGCCAGACCGCCGGCTCCCCCCAGCCGTCCACGATGGCGGCCTCCGCCACGAGCCGCCGCCCGAGGTGCGCGGCCATCGGGAACACCGCCGCCGCCTCCACCGCCGCCTCGAACGCCTCGGCGGCCTCGACCGGCCGCCCGGACCTGCCGTGCAGGATGGCCCGCGCGAACAACACGAACTGCTGGTTCCACCGCAACGTCGACGTGGGCGCCTCGACCACCTCGTCGTGCGCCCCCCACCCGGCCCGCCCGGCGACGACCTCCACCAACAACCGCAGCCCGTACCGCCCGGTAAGGTAGTACACGGTCGGATTGGCCAACTCCCACGCGAGTGCCTCATCGAGCTCCTGGGCCGCCAACCCGGGATCCTCCTCCAGCAGCGCGCACACAGCCCGGCACATCCCGAGGACGAGAGTCTTGTTGGGCGAGAGCTTGCCCTCGCTGTCGCGGAGCCGCTTCAGGGCGTCGTCCATGTTGCGACGTTGCCCCTGGTGTGCCGCCAGCATGGCCTGAGACACCTGAACCGTCTGGAGCTCTCCCAGGTTCTGCATCCGGAATGTGGGGCTCTCGCAGCGTTCCAGAACATCAGCGGCTGCGACGAAATCACCGCACATCACATAGGGCAACCCGAGGCTGACCTCGGTAGACAGGCCCAACACGATGGAGCCCAACTGCTGGGCGGCCCGTCGCCCCTGGTGAAGCCGGGAGACGGTCCCCGTGCGCAGGAACTCGTTGACGCCGAGCCGCATCAGGGCGTCGATGCGCCAAGCCGGGAGATTGTGCTCCTCCGCTGCGGACAGGATGCGCTCCAACCACGCGTCGGCGACCTCGTAGCCCTCGGACCGCGCCAGGCTGGACAGGAGCTGCCACGCCTGGCACGCGACCTCGGGCAGCGCCTCCCGCTCGGCGATCTCCGCAGCGCGCCGCGCGAGCCGGTTGGCTGTCGCCAGCCGCTCGTCCCGGTCGCCGGGCAGGTTGAAGATCAGCCGGGCTTCGACGACATCCAGGGTGGCCATCTGCTCCGGTCCCGCGTCCGGACCGAGAATCCGGCGGGCGGACTCGACCTGCGATACGGCGTCATCGAACTGTCGGGCCATGATGGCCGCGTAAGCGAGCCGGCTGTGCAGGCTCGCGCGTTCGTTGGCCTCGTCCTGACGGACGGCAGTGGGCGTCAGGTGGTTGACGAGTTCAAGGGCGCGGTCCAGTTGGCCGCCCTCGGCGAGCGCGTGGATCAGGGAGGCGAGGATCTCCGGAGTGGGGTCCAGCTGGTGCGCTCGGTCCAACAGCGCCAGGGCCGACCGGCTCGAGCCCGCCGCCAGAGTCCGGCGGCCCGCGTCGGCCAGTAGCACCGCCGCGGCCGGGTGCTGGCCGGAGGTGATCCGTAGTTCGGCGACGAGCTGTGGCCAGCCCTCGGGCAGTACCTGATGAAGGGCTTCCATGGTGTCGGCGGTGCGCTGGGCGATCCGCGAGCGCTCGGTAGGCATCATCTCGACAAGAAGAGCGTCCGCCGTCAGAGCGTGTCGAAACGTGTACCAGTCGGCCAGTGCCGTATCCGGGACGATGAGCTGGGCGTCCGTGGCTGCTCGCAGGTGCCCGAGGAGGCTGCGGTCGTCCAGGCCGGATACCGCCTGCAACACGGGCAGTGGGAAGCGCTGGCCGAGAACCGCGGCGATGTGCAGCAGCTGCCGGGTCTGGCCGCCGAGGCGGTCCACGCGGTCCGACACGCTGCGGACCACCGTGTTTGGGATGTTGGCGTCCAGCACCCCCGCGAGCTGCCACGATCCTTGGACGCGACGAAGCGCGCCGGAACTGATCATCGCAGCGAGCAACTCCTCGACGACGAACGGATTGCCGTCGGCGTCGTGCGTGAGTCGGTCGATCACCTGGCCGGGAACGGTGGCCGGGCTCGTGTCAAGGCAGGCGGCCGTCAGGGATCTGACCTCAGCGGGGGTCAGCGCGGCGGGTTCGAGGAGCTCGGCGGCGCGGCGCTGGGCGGCGGATCGGGCCAGGTCCAGTGCGGGGCACGCCTGGGGCCGCGACGTAGCGAGTAGGAGAACAGAAAGGTCTCGGACATTATCGACCAGATATTCGATAACCGACAGGCTCTCCGCGTCCGCGTCGTGCAGGTCCTCGAGGATGAGAAGGCAACCGGTGGCGCGCCCGATGATGCCCAGGAGTCGGAGCAGAGCCTCAGCGAGCTCCACAAGGCTCGGGGAATGGGTCGCCCCTGTGCGCCATTCAGGAATGAATGTCGAGAGGGCGGACCGGTATGGCTCAAGCTCGGGGCTGTTCGGTGGGCCGCTCGCGCGGAGCAGGGAGGCCACGGCCTCCGTGAGAGGCCGGAGCGGCATCATCGTTCCCGTGGAGCTCGCCCGGCCACGCAACACCGGCATTCCCATGCCGAATGCCCGGTAGGCGGCCTCATTGGCGAGACGGGATTTGCCCAGTCCCGCGTCCGCCACCAGGAACACCGCGCGCCCGGCGCCCTGTCCCGCTCCCCGGATTCTGGCCGTCAGGAGTGCCAGTTCTTGCTCACGCCCGACGACCACCGGCGAACTTATCTGCATCTGGGCAGGCTACCCACGAAACACCCGCAACGTGGACCGGAGAGAGCCGATTCGTTCAGGTCATGGACAATCGCGACGGACGATCGGCGAGCCTTCCGGCGATTGTCCGTTTTCTTCGTTACCAGGACCACCAGTCGTCATCGCCGGAATCAGCGAGGTCCCGGCAGCAGAACGACACGGTCCACGTGTTCTCATGACTCAGGCCATTGAGCGCTTTTCCGGCCAGCATCCGAGCGCGTGCGCCGGCGAGCGGGGCCTCTTCGAGAATGATCGTTCCCGCCGGATGGCCCACGTCGCCCAACCGGGACAAAGGGTCTTTCCAGGAGCGGATCAGCTCGGCGTTGAGCATGGCAGTGCCTTTCTGGGACCCCGTTCACCTCGACCGCAGTAACGACGCGGACGGGACCTTGTCCGCGAAGCCGAGGCGAAGTACACCATGCCCGATCCCGGCCAGTCCCGCCAGTAGCCCGGGCGTGGCAATACCCTCCGGGGTACCGCAACGGGGCCCGGAACGGTCCAGAGAGGCCAACAACGCCCCCGCCCGCCGTACCCGCAGCGCCGACGCCCAGGGATGACCCAGGTCCGCCGCCGCCGTCAACAGTTCGAGAACGCCCAGCTCACCGTGGCACAGGCTGTGGTTGGGCAGTGGCCCGTAATCCGCGACGGCCGCCACCGCCCGGCGCACCAGGGCCCGAAGTGTCGGATCCTCGACGCTTCCGAGGGCCTCCGCCGCGGCGATGCCGGCCCCGGTGAGTCCGTGGCAGTGCGACGGCCCGCCCGGGTCGGGGTCCGTGGCCACGCCGGCCCGCAGCGCGGCCAGTCCGGCCTCCTCGTAGCCGACGCCGCCGCCGGCCGCCGCGTACCGGATCAGGGCCCAGCCGATCCCGGTCGACCCGTCGGCGAACCCGCCCCCGCCGGGGAACCCGGCCGCGAAGCCGACACCGGCCCGCGCGCGCCGGGCCAGGAGCCAGTCGGCGCACGCCCCCGCCGTCTTCCACGCCGCGTCGAACCCGGTGATCCGGTGCACCGCGACCATCGCGGCCAGCCCGCCGGCCACCCCGGTGTACACCCCGGGGTCGATCCCGTCGGTGACGGCGCTCGCCGTCAGGTGCACGGCCTGTTCCGCCCAGCCGAGCAGCTCCGGGTCGTCGAGCAGGGTCGCCAGCCGGCTCAGCGCGTACGCCATGCCGCCGAAGCCCGCGAACCCGCCCGGTCCGATCAGCGCCGCGTGCCGGGGGTGTTCGGCGAGCGCGCCGAGGATCGCCGGCAGGGGGCGGACGGCCTGGCGGGCCAGCTCGGCGTACCGCTCGGTGTGGGTCAGGGTGGCGAGTTCGGCGAGGAAGAGGGCTGGGCCGCAGTACCCGCTGGCGAGGCCGGCGCCGAGGGGCTGGATCTCCCAGTGCAGCCCGTCGAGCGGCTCCAGGCCGAGCCAGTTGGTCCGGCCGTCGCCCTGGTAGGCGGTGCCGACGAGCTGGTCGGCGACCCGGCGGGCGGCCGCGAGCAGCCGGTCGGGGTCCGGGGTGGCCGACGGAGCCTGGTCGAGGGTCGCCGGGCCGACGAAGTGCTCGGGGCGCGCGCCCCGGGTCAGCATCGCCGCCTCGATGATCCATTCCTGGTCGTAGCGGTCCATCCTGTCCAGGGAACGCAGCTTGCGGATCACCCGGTCGAGGCTGGTCTCGGGCAGGCACGCGACGGGGCGGCCGGGCCCGTGCCACAGCTCGGTGGCGGCCGGCCGGGCGCTGAACAGGGGCACGTCGCCCGCCCACAGGTCGGCCGTCTCGTGCGGGAGCAGCGCGCGGCGGACGGCGTCGGGGGAGCCGGTGAGCCACAGCTGGTCGAAGAGCCGGTCGCGGTCCAGGGCGTCGCGCATCACGTCGGGGTGGGTGCTCTCGTCGAGGATCCGGACGTACCACCGGGTGGTGCGGGCCAGTACCCGCACCTCGGCCCCGGCGAACCGGCGGAGCAGCCCGTTGCGGGCCAGCAGGTCCTCGCGGTGCGCGACGATCGTGTCGTACCCGGCGCGGAAACCGGCCAGCAGCGCCCCGGTGAACTCCTCGGGCACCGCGTCCAGGCCGTGCAGGGTGGGCCGGTTGTGCGAGCCGCGGAAGACCCGTGGCCGGCGGGTCAGCCGCATCTCGTCGGTGCCGGCAGCGTCCCAGTCCACCGAGTCGAACGGCGACACCGCACCCCGGTCGCCGCCGAGCCCCGAGATGTCGAGGACCCCGGCGTCGGTGACGTAGATCCGGGGGAGGAGCGCGACGCGGTGCACGGACGAGTACAGCGCCTGGGCCGCCGGGTCGTGGTCGCTGTCGGAGTCCTGCTTGAGCACCGGATGGAACAGGGTCTCCACGTCGATCAGCACCGGGTGCGCGCCGTGCGCGATCAGGTTCTCGTAGTGGATGTCCGTGCCGTCGAGGGCGTAGAGCAGCGCGAGGAGGACGCCCTGGCGGCGGTAGAACAGGTCCAGGTCGTCGGGGGCCGCGCACGGCTCGGCGGGGACGAACTCCGACCAGCCGTACCCCCGGCCCTCCACCGCGGCCACCGGGCGCAGCCCCGGCTCGGGCAGCAGCGCGTTGAGCCAGTGCACGACCTCGGTGAAATGCCGGTGCACCGCCATCGGCCGGGGCTTGTAGACGACCCGGGCGCCGCTCTCGCACCGCAGGATCGCGACACTGCGCCCGCCCTCGTGGCCGTCCCCGGCGCTCACCTCGACGGCCACGAGGGCCCCGGGGTCGACGCCGGCGAGGAGTTCGGCGACGATCCGCTCCCGGTCGCCGGCCCACCGTCGCAGAATTTCCGTGTACGCGTCCGCGGCGTTCCCCGCCACCCGCACGAGCAACCGGGCCAGCACCGGATACTCCGCCAGCAGCGTCGCCAGCCCCTCGCGTCCCGCGGCGATCCGGATGAACTCCGCGAACCGCCGCGCCGGGGTGTCGGCGGTGAGCCGGCCGGACACCCGCGCGACGTTGAGTTCGAGCACCAGACACCGGGCGGCGAGCTTGATCAGGGTCCGCCCCAGCCGGACCTCGAACGCGGCCAGCAGCGCGGGATCGGCGGCCACCCGCGCGGACGCCCACCGGGTGAACGGCGCGACCACGGCCCCGAACCCCTCGGCCCAGGTCAACTCCTGGTCCTCCTCGGCAGCGGTCCCGGCGGCCGGAAGGAGCGGACTGTCGGGGACCCCGGCCAGGATCTCCTCGACCAGGGCGGCCCACTGTGGACGCTCGGAGCGTCCGGCCAGCCGGACCGGGTCCTCGTCCAGGAGCGCGGCCAGCCCGTCCTGGTCGAGGCCCAGGGCGGAGAGCCGGGCCGCGAACTCCCCGGCCGTCGGGTGGTCGCGCAGCCACAGGTCGAACCGTCGACGGTCCGGGCCGGCGACGCCCGGGGCGTCGGGCAGGTCGAGCCGCTCGGCCAGCGTCAGGCCGCGGGCCCACCAGTCGGGAGTCACGGTCCAGATCCTGCCACCAGGGCGCGGACGCGGGCATGGGGGACAGGCCCCCGCATTTTTCACCGCCCGGAGGCGCCGCCATCTCCCACCCGCCAGCGGACGCCTTCCGGCGACGCGACCCGGCCGGCCAGCCCGGTCACCGCCCGGTGGACGCCGCCCGGCTCCGGCCGCGCAGCACGCAGTCCCCGCACGTGCCGCCGCCCGGGATCCGGTAGAACAGGCAACAGGTGCGCCGCAGACCGGTGCCCTCGTCCACGGTCCCGGCGAGCCGACCCGACCCGAGCAGCGCCGACCGCAGCGGTGCCGAGGCCGGCCCGAGCACCCGGGACGCCCCGGCCAGCGCGGCGGCCGCGTTGCCCCACAGCAGCCGTTCGGAGATGGGGACCCGGGCCCGGAAGGCCGCCAGCAGGGGGCCGAGGTGGCGGTCGACCGCCAGCTCGTACACGTCGGATGGGTCTGTGGTCTTCCATCCCGCGGCCGGGGCCAGCAGCAGGCTCACGGGCTCGCCGGTCCGGTAGCGCCAGCGCAGCGACTCCGGGGCCAGGTCCGGCAGCACCCCGGACTCGGTGACCGAGGCCAGGACCGGGGACCAGATCTTCGCGGCGTAGCCCTGGAACGCGATCGAGGCCGCGACCCGGGGATCGTCGTGCCCGAGCCGGTCGGCGACGGCGGCCAGCAGGGCGTCGAGGCCGTCGCCGAACAGGCCGGTCACCGGCAGCCAGTCGTCCGCGCCGTCGTCGGCGGTCTCCACCAGGAAGTACGCGTTGTGCCGGCCGGCACCGGCCAGGGCGGCCACCACCTCCGCCGCCGTCGCGGGGACCGGTTCCGGCCCGGAGGCGGATGTCGGCTCGGGATTCCGGCCCGGCGACGGGGCCGAGGCCGGCCCGGGGGAGGGCGGCGGGTTCACCTCGCGAGTCTCGCATGGTGCGCGGTTGTCGACGCGACACGCCCGGCGGCGTATGCTCGCGGAGCGTGTCGAGTTCCACTTCGGAACAGTTCCGAACCTGAGAACGGAGCCGGAAACGTGCCCAGTCCCTACGTCCGCAGGTTGCGGCTGGCCACCGAGATCCGCGAGCTGCGCAAAGCCGCCGGCCTCACGTCCGAGGCTCTCGCCCGGCTCATCGTGGGCGGTTCGCGGCTGAAGATCTCCCGGCTGGAGACCAGTGCCCGCAAACCCGACATCGGCGACGTGATGAAGGTGCTGGAGGCGCTGGGCGTCGAGGCCGGCTCCGACCGGTGGATGGATCTCGTCAAGGTCGCCAGGGACGGCGCGGAGCGGGGCTGGTGGGAGCGGCCGGCGTTCACGGGAATGGGCCCCCGCCAGGCACTGTGGGCGGATCTGGAGGCCGGGGCGACGTCGATCCGGATGTACGAGCCGGCGGCCGTCCCCGGCGTCCTGCAGACCGAGGGCTTCATCCGGGCCCGCAACGAGACGATGGCCGCCACCGACGGGCACGCGTTCGACCCGGTGGCCACGGCCAACGGGCGGCTCCGCCGGCAGCAGGAGGTGTTCCGGCCGGGCGGCCCGACCCTGGACGTGATCCTGGAGGAGCAGTCGCTGCGCCGCCTGGCCGTCCCGCCGGCCACGATGGGCGAGCAGTTGGGACACCTGGCCCGGATGTGCGAACACCCGCAGGTCACGATCAGGGTGCTGCCGATCGAGATCGATGTGATCTCCGTGTACGTGCCCCGCGGCCCCTACAATCTGTTCTCCTTTTCCGACCCGAATGACCCAGTTGTCCTGTTAGCGGATAACCTGACGGCGGACGTCGTGTCAGGGGATGCTGACGAGGTGGCCCCCTATGCCCAACTGTTCGAGCGGCTCACCGAGGGGGCACTGTCCCCATCGAGAAGCGCGGCGCACATCGCCAGTCTCGCGAAGGCCGGCGCGTGAGCCGCCGGAGCAGGAAGGCGCGTGGGCGTGATGGACAGGTACGACAACTGGCGGAAGTCGACGAAGAGCGGTAGCGCGACCCCGGACTGCGTGGAGGTGGCGTTCGGCCACGACGGCGCGGTCGGGGTCCGGGATACCAAGGACCGGACCGGTCCGCTCCTGGAGTTCACGGTCGACGAGTGGGCCACCTTCGTGGGACGCGTCCAGAGTGGCGCGTTCCCGGTCTGATTCCCGACCGTCCACAGGGCCGGTACCCCTCGGGGTGCCGGCCCTGTGTGCCAACTTCGATGATCGCTGAGCGTGTTCCCGGCGGCGCTACTTGTGACCTTGGACTCCCACGTTGCAGTCTGGGGAACAGTTCCAAAACGCAGAAGCATCCAGTGGGACATGCAGCCAGGAGGATCTCCGTGATCATCTGCAGTCGGGCGGACAGGCGTACCCCCGAGGAGAAGCTGTCGTCCCCGCCTCCCGTGACCGCCCATCGGGCCCGGGGTGGGATGCGGCCGGCGGCTCCCCCCAGCGCGCCGGCCGCGTCCCTCCGGGTGGCGGGAGGGATGTCGTGACCACGGCGGCCGCGGCCCGCACCGACCTGTGGACCCTGCGCGGCCTGGTCTTCTGTGGCGCGTGCTCCGCGGCGATGGACGCCGACGTCCGCCCCGGCACCCTGACCCGGGTGTACCACTGCGCGGCCGGCTGCTGTCCCGGCGGGACGGTCGCCAGCGTGCTGGAACTCATGGTGCTCACCGACGCCCGTCGACACGCCCCCGAGCTGATCGAAGGGGTGCCCGAGCAGTGCCACCCCCTGGTCTTCGCCGACCTGTACCGGGCGATCGTCGTGCACGCCGAGCACCGGGGCGTGGACATCATGCCCAGGGGCTGACCCCGCCGTGACCTGCGTCGCCGCGATCCCACCAGCCGGGAGCGATCCGCGCCCGAGGGGTCACCTACCGCTAGCATGATCGTCATGACGGAGCGCAAGCCGATCGAGACCTGGATGACGGACATGGACGGCGTCCTGATCCGCGAGGGCAACATGGTCCCCGGGGCGGACCTGTTCATCGCCGCGCTGCGCGAGTCCGGCCGCCGGTTCCTGGTCCTGACCAACAACAGCATCTACACCCCGCGCGACCTGCGGGCCAAGCTGCTGTCCACGGGCATCGACCTGCCCGAGGAGTCGATCTGGACGTCCGCGCTGGCCACGGCCCAGTTCCTCGACGCCCAGCGGCCCAACGGGTCGGCGTACGTGATCGGCGAGGCCGGCCTGACCACCGCCCTGCACGAGGCCGGCTACGTCCTCACCGAGACCGAACCCGATTACGTGGTGCTCGGCGAGACCCGCAACTACTCGTTCGAGGCCATCACCCGGGCGATCCGCCTGATCAACGACGGTTCCCGGTTCATCGCCACCAACCCGGACGTCACCGGCCCGGCCCCCGAGGGCGCGCTGCCGGCCTGCGGCTCCGTCGCGGCCCTGATCACGAAGGCGACCGGCGTCGACCCGTACTTCGTCGGCAAGCCGAACCCGCTGATGATGCGCGAGGCGCTGAACAAGATCGAGGCGCACTCGGAGACCACGGCCATGATCGGTGACCGGATGGACACCGACGTGCTGTGCGGCATCGAGGCAGGCCTGCGCACGTTCCTGGTGCTCACCGGGGTCACCCAGCCCGACGAGATCGAGCGCTTCCCGTACCGGCCATCCAAGGTCGTCGACTCTGTCGCGGACCTCGTGAGCTACGTCAAGTAGCCCCCGCCGGGAACCAGGGCGGGTCCGCGGGCGACTATAACCCCGGAAACCCTTCCCTTGGTACCAGAGGAGAACGCCCGTGTGGCTTCGTCGTGCCGCCGTGATCACCATCGCGGCGCTGGTCGGTGTCGGAGCCCTCGCCGGCCCCGCCTCAGCGCACAACACGCTCAAGTCCAGCACCCCGGCGGCCAACGCCACGCTGCCGACCCCGCCGGATTCCGTGACGCTGACCTTCGAGGAGAAGCTGGACCCGGCGACCACCACGGTCACCGTGACCGGCCCCGACGGCGCCCCTGCCAGTGACCCGTCCTCCATCGACGGCATGTCCGTGGTCGTCAAGGTCCGGCCGGGCGCGCCGGGCAAGTACACGGTGACGTACAAGCTGGTCAGCGACGACGGTGACCCGGTCACCGACAGCTTCACGTTCACCGCGACCGCCGGCAACAAGCCGACCGCCGCTCCGGCGACCACGTCCCCGGTGAAGGACCCGCAGGCCTCGGTCGCGCCCCCCGCCACCCAGGCGGCCCCGACCGGCTCGGACAAGAAGGACGAGGGCACCCCTGCCTGGGTCTGGGTGCTGGTCGGCCTGGCCGTCCTCGTCGTCCTCGGCGGCGGCCTCGCCCTCGGCCGCCGCAGGTCCGGGTCGGCCTAGCCAGCTCAGGGGCCGCGGCCACGGGTCGCGGCCCTGCCCCGGGAACGCGAGGCTGGCCCTCGCGGCGTCGGCGCCCGGTGTGCGACCCGGGCCGGGGCCACTCTGCCCCGGCACGCGACCGTGGTCCTCGACGGTGTCGGGGCCCGGCTTCCGGCCCGCCCTGGGCCAGGGCCGCCGGACCTGACATCATGCTCGCGTGGAAGATCGACTGCGGGTGACGGGCACGGTGGCGCTGCCCCGGGCCGAACTCCAATGGAAGTTCAGCCGGTCCGGCGGCCCGGGCGGCCAGTCGGTGAACACCGCCGACTCCAAGGCCGAACTGCGCTTCGACCTGGTCAACTCCACAGCCATCCCGGACTACCTCAAGGCCCGGGCCCTCGACCGCCTCGGCGACCGGCTGATCGAGGGCTCGCTGGTCATCGTCGCCTCCGAGCAGCGCAGCCAACTGCAGAACCGGCGCGCGGCCGAGGCGCGGCTCGTCAACCTCCTGGCCGACGCGCTGGCCCCGCCGGCGGCTCCCCGTCGGCCGACGAAGATCCCCCGGGGGGCGATCCAGGCCCGGCTGCGGAACAAGAAGGCGCGAGCGGACATCAAGAAGAGCCGCCGCGACCGCGGCGAGTAGGGCCCAGACGCGGCGGGACGTCGGATCCGCGCGACCTCGACGAGGGCCCGGCGGCAGACCCCTGCGGGGCGCCGGCAGGGCCCCGAGGGGCGGCTAGATCCCCGGGAGGCGGCCGTTGCGGAACAGGTCGACGAAGATCTGGTGATCGGCGCGGACCCGGGCCCCGTAGGAGTGCGCGAAGTCCACCAACATCGCCACGAACCCCTCCGGATCGTTGTCCACCTGCGCCACGATCGCCTCCTCCGTCGAGAAGTCCACCAGGTCGTGGCTCGACTCGTCGTCGGCGACGGAGTGCATCCGCGCGGTGGCCCGCCCCAGGTACGTGATCACCTGCGCCAGGTCCTCCGGCTCGCTGATCTCGGCCCAGTCGAGATCCGCCGCGTACGGCGACACCTCGGCGACCAGCTGGCCGACGCCGCCGAGCTGGGTGTGCCCGAGCCACTGGTCGGCGTGCGCCTGCAGTGCCCGCTGCGACTCGGCGGTGCGGTGGCCCTGATCCGTGAAGTACGCCCGGACCCGCGGGTCCTCGATCACCCGGCTGACGGCGGGCACCTGGCCCTGCTTCATGTAGATGACGACGTCGTTCTCGAGGGCCTGGGTGTGCCCCTCCAACAACAGGTTGTACGACGGCAGCCCGGCCGACCCGATCCCCACGCCCTTGCGCAGCACGATGTCCTTGATGCGGTACTCCGCCGGCCGCTCCAACCGCCCGGGCGGCAGCGTCGCCAGGTACGCACCGAAGGCCTCCTCGACCCGGGCGCGCGTGGCGGCGTCCACCTCGTACACCCCGTCGCGCATCGCGAAGCGGCGCTCGTAGTCGACGATGGCGGTCTGCTCGTCGAGGAGCGCCACCCGGGTGTTCAGCCGGGCCTTCTGCAGCACGTCGCGCAGCGGGCCCTCGGTGTTGTCCAGGGTGAGCGAGCCGATCGCGTCGTCCCCGCCGGCGGCCAGGGCGCGCAGCTCGGTGAGGTAACTGCGCGCGTACGCCGTCACGAGGCGGCTGATCACGTCGTCGGAGAGTGCCTTGGCGTACCCGATCAGGGCCACGCTCGCCGAGAACCGCAGCACGTCCCAGGAGAACGGGCCGACATACGCCTCGTCGAAGTCGTTGACGTTGAACACGAGCACGCCGTGCGCGTTCATGTACGAGCCGAAGTTCTCCGCGTGCAGGTCGCCGTGGATCCACACCCGACTGGTGCGCGGGTCGAGGAACTTCGCGGAGGGGTCGTCGTCGGCCAGGTCCGCGTACAGCAGGCAGGCGGTGCCCCGGTAGAACGCGAACGGGGACGCCGCCATCTTGCGGAACTTGCGCCGGAACGCCGCCGGGTCGGCGGCCATCAGCTCGCCGAACTCCGCGGTCATCACGTCCACGATCCGCGCGGCCCGATCCTGCGTCATGTCACCCTCCCCGGTGTCAGCCGGTGCCACGGTACCCCCACTCCGCCAGCCCTCCGGTGACCGACCCCCGACAGTGGAGGGTGACGAAACGGGCAAATGTCAAGGTGGTGGCGATGGGTACACTTGTCGGCGTGCCGCGTTCCGTGATCCCGTCGCTCGGCCTCGTGCTGCTGGCCGAGGCGCTGGTCGGCGGACATGTCGGACTCGCCGCCACGGTCGCGCTGACCGTGGCGGCCCTGTGCGTGGCGCTCCTCGCGAGCCGGTTCGCCGTCGCCCCCGTCGCCGCGTCCGCGCTGGCCGGGGCGGGGCGACACCGGGCCCGGCCGGTGGAGTTCGTCCGGCAGGGCGATCCCGGCACGGCCGGTCGGCCCAGGCCCAGGGCCCCGTCAGCGGCCTGACGCCGCCCACAACCTCGCCCGTTCCCGGTTCCCGCCTGCGGCCCGCCATGCGTGGCCTTCCGCGCACGGAAGCCTGCCCGTCCGCGTGCCCGCGCGGGGTCGGCTGCCGGATGGCGGCACGCTGAGCCCACCCACGCCCGCCACACCTGTCCCCGCCGGCCCCGCGCCCGGCGGGTCCCCCATCGACTCCGGAGGTACCGTCATGTCCCCGTCCAGCATCGCGTTCGACCTGATCAGCACCCTCGCCACCTGGGCGGCCACCCCGTTCGGCACCGCGGCCACCGCCGCGGCGATCGTCCTCGGCACGCTCGCCGTCCGGCTGTGTCTCCTGCCGGTCGCGTTCGCCCAGCACCGTGCGGACCTGCGGCGGATCAGCGTGTTCGCCAAGCTCGCCGAGGTGCGCGAGGACCGCGCCGCCGTCGGGGAACTGGCCCGCGCCGAGGGCGGCGGCCTACTGCGCGGCTGCCTGCCGATGCTCGTCCAGATCCCGGTGTTCATGGGCCTCTACCAGCTGTTCGTGTCCCCGAGGGTCGGCGGGCACCCCAACACCCTGCTGGAGAAGACCCTTTTCGGGGTACCGCTCGGCACGCACCTCACCACGGCCACCGGCCCCCACGTCCTCGTGTTCGCGGCGCTGATCGCCCTGCTGGTCGCCGTCGGGTTCGCGTCGTCGCGCCTGCTGCGCCCGGCGGGGCCCCGGCCGACCGGCGTGGTCGGCGCCCTGTCCCGGGTGATGCCGTACGCGTCAGTGGTCACCGCGCTCTTCCTGCCCCTGGCCGCGAGCCTCTACCTGGTCACGACCACGGCCTGGACGGTCACCCAGACCACGGCCCCTCGCCACTTCTGGGGCTGACGCCCGTCCGCCAGGGTGGGACATGGCGACCCGCGTACTCCAGGGCGCGCGGGCGCGGGTCGCTCCAGTACTGGTCCGGCAGCCGGTGGTGGTGCCGCGCGCAGAACTCGTCGAGTCCGACCGTGATGAGGACCCGTTCGAGCGGGCGGCCCTCGAAGTCGGCGTTGGCCGCCAGTAGTCGCCGCTCGGGATTCCAGCCCGAGTGGTCGAAGGCCCAGTCGCCCCAGACCGCGTACGTGTGCAGGAGCGGCCGTTCGCCGGCGAAGCGCATCGACGCCACCTCGATCGGCTGGTCGGTGTGGAGGTCCCGGCAGACCCAGGCGAGGATGTGACACGCTCCGGACGCGAAGAAGGCCTGGTCCGCCCGCTCCCAGGAGACCAGCTGGTCCGATCGCTCGATCGGTGTCCGACGAAACGTTCCCGCTGCCACTGCCGCCACCTCCCGGATGGTAGTCGGCGGCCGGCCGTGCGAGGGCGGACCCGCCCCGCCCCGGTGAGCCGGAACGGGGCGGGCGACGACGGAGGCGGTCAGCCGCCGACGTACGCCGCGAGGTGCTCGCCCGTGAGAGTGGAACGCGCCGCGACCAGGTCGGCGGGCGGGCCCTCGAAGACGACCCGGCCCCCGTCGTGACCGGCGCCCGGGCCGAGGTCGACGATCCAGTCCGCGTGCGCCATGACCGCCTGGTGGTGCTCGATGACGATGACCGACTTGCCGGAGTCGACGAGCCGGTCGAGCAGGCCGAGGAGTTGCTCGACGTCGGCGAGGTGCAGGCCGGCGGTCGGCTCGTCGAGGACGTAGACGCCGCCCTTCTCCGTCATGTGGGTGGCCAGTTTGACCCGCTGGCGTTCGCCGCCGGACAGGGTGGTGAGCGGCTGGCCGAGGGTGAGGTAGCCGAGGCCGACGTCGGCGAGCCGGTCGAGGATCCGGTGCGCCGCCGGGGTCTTCGCCTCGCCGGCCCCGAAGAACGCCTCCGCCTCGGTGACGGACATCGCGAGCACCTCGCTGATGTCGCGGCCGCCGAACGTGTACTCCAGGACGTCGGCCTGGAACCGCTTGCCCTCGCACTCCTCGCAGGTGGTCGCGACCCCGGCCATCATCGCCAGGTCGGTGAAGATGACGCCGGCCCCGTTGCAGGTGGGGCAGGCGCCCTCGGAGTTGGCGCTGAACAGTGCCGGCTTCACGTCGTTGGCCTTCGCGAACGCCTTGCGGATCGGGTCGAGCAGCCCGGTGTACGTCGCCGGGTTGCTGCGCCGCGAGCCCCTGATCGGGGCCTGGTCGACCGACACCACCCCGTCCCGGCCGGACACCGAGCCGTGGATCAGCGAGCTCTTCCCCGACCCCGCCACGCCGGTCACGACCACGAGCACGCCGAGCGGAATGTCGACGTCGACGTCGTGCAGGTTGTTCGCCGTCGCGCCCCGGATCTCCCACGTGCCGGTGGGCGTGCGGACCGTCGGTCTGAGGGCGGCCCGGTCGTCGAGGTGGCGACCGGTGAGGGTGCCGCTGGCCCGCAGTCCGGCGACACCGCCCTCGAACACCACCTCGCCGCCGGCCACGCCGGCACCGGGGCCGAGGTCGACGACGTGGTCGGCGATCGCGATGGTCTCCGGCTTGTGCTCCACGACGAGCACGGTGTTGCCCTTGTCGCGCAGCCGCAGCAGCAGGGTGTTCATCCGCTGGATGTCGTGCGGGTGCAGCCCGATCGTCGGCTCGTCGAAGACGTAGGTGACGTCGGTGAGCGCTGACCCGAGGTGCCGGATCATCTTGGTGCGCTGGGACTCGCCGCCCGACAACGTGCCCGACGGGCGGTCGAGCGAGAGGTAGCCCAGCCCGATCTCCACGAACGAGTCGAGGGTCGCCCCCAACGTCGCCAGCAGCGGGGCGACGGACGGCTCGTCCAGGCCGCGTACCCACTCCGCCAGGTCGCTGATCTGCATCGCGCAGGCGTCGGCGATGCTGATCCCGCCGATCTTCGACGACCGGGCGGCCTCGCTGAGCCGGGTGCCGCCGCAGTCGGGACACGCGGAGAACGTCATCGCCCGGTCCACGAACGCCCGGATGTGCGGCTGCAACGCCTCCCTGTCCTTGGAGAGCATCGACTTCTGGATCTTCGGGATCAGGCCCTCGTACGTCAGGTTGATGTTGTCGACCTTGATCTTGGTCGGCTCCTTGTGGAGGAGGTCGTGCAGCTCCTTCTTCGTGAACCCGCGGATCGGCTTGTCCGGGTCGAAGAAGCCGCAGCCGCTGAAGATGCGGCCGTACCAGCCGTCGACGCTGTAGCCGGGGATCGTGAGCGCGCCCTCGTTGAGCGACAGGCTGTCGTCGTACAGCGCTGTCAGGTCGAAGTCGGTGACCGTGCCCCGGCCCTCGCAGCGCGGACACATGCCGCCGGTGACGGTGAAGCTGCGCCGCTCCTTCACGGTCTGCCCGCCGCGTTCGAGCGTGATGGCGCCGGCCCCGCTGACCGAGGCGACGTTGAAGGAGAACGCCTGGGCCGAGCCGATGTGCGGCTGCCCGAGCCGGCTGAACAGGATCCGCAGCATCGCGTTGGCGTCGGTGGCGGTGCCGACCGTGGAGCGGGGGTCGACGCCCATCCGCTGCTGGTCGACGATGATCGCGGTCGTCAGTCCCTCGAGGACGTCGACCTCCGGGCGGGCCAGCGTCGGCATGAAGCCCTGCACGAAGGCGCTGTAGGTCTCGTTGATCATCCGCTGGGACTCCGCGGCGATCGTGCTGAACACCAGCGAACTCTTGCCGGAGCCGGAGACGCCGGTGAACACCGTCAGCCGGCGCTTGGGCAGCTCGACGCTGACGTCCTTGAGGTTGTTCACCCGCGCGCCCTGCACGCGGATCAGATCGTGGCTGTCGGCATGGTGCTGCGCCGGTGACTGTGAACCCGCCTTCGCGGCCTTGCTCATTCTGTCTCCATCTGTGGGGGGATTCAGGGGTCCTGGAGGAGGCCGAGGACGTTGCCGTCCGGATCCGTGAAGGTGGCCACGAGGCGGCCGCCGCCGACGTCGCGGGCGGCCTCCTTCACCGTGGCGCCAGCGGCGGTCACCTCGGCGAGTTTCGCCTCGATGTCCGGTACGTGCCAGTAGGCGACCGGCGAGGTCATGCCCTGCGGCCCGCCGGCCGGCACGAGCCCGATGTGCTGGCCCTCGACGTCGTAGCCGACGTAGTAGGGCCCGTCGGCCTGGGGCTCGACGCCGAGCAGGGCGGTGTACACCGCCTTGGCCGCCGCCAGGTCGGTCACCGGGTGCAGCACGGTCCTGATTCCCTGGGTGGAAGAACCGGTCATGGTCACTCCTCACATCGTGGGTCACCTCGACCCGGCGGGATGTGTCGATCTCAGCAGTCACTCTAGGTGACCCAGGTGACCGGCGCTTCTCGAATCCTGATCGGTCCGGCGTCCTGCTCCGCCACCCACCGGGAACCGCCCCCGGAACGTGGGGCCAGCGTCGCCCGGGGCCCCGGACTGCCGACAGGACAGGGTCGGGCCCCTCCGTAACCCTATGCGGATCTTGATTGTGCGGACCTGGCCCGGGCGGCCAGCCACAGGCGGTGGGCGAACAGGGCCGCGTAGGCGGCGAGGACACCGGTGAGGACCGCGACGTCGCGGCCGAAGCCGTCGCGGACCGCGATGTCGACGAGGACGCCGGCCAGCGCGGCTCCCACCACCAGCGACACGTGGTTGGAGGCCAGGAACACCACCGGCGTCATCCGGGCCGCCACGACCTCGCGCATGTCGCCCCGCAGCAGCCGGCGGACCAGCAGCACGGACAGCGGCGCGGTGCCGACCATCGCGAGCCAGACCAGCCACGGCACCCGACCGGCCATGGCCAGGGCCGTCAGCCCGGCGTACGCCACGACCTGCGCCCCGCAGATCACGGCCACCGACCGGTCGTGCCCGATGATGACGGGGATCGTCCGCTTGCCCACCGCGGCGTCGGACACCCGGTCGCCCAGGTTCATCACCATCATCCGCACCGCCTGCAGCAGGGCCGTCGGGGCGAGGATCGCCAGCAGGGTCCACGGCACGGCGCCGGCGATCAGGACAGCGGCCACCGATGGCCACAGTCCGTTGAGGATCACCGCGACCGTCGCCTCGCCCAGGGCCCGGTAGTTGAACCGCAGCGGCGGGGCGGTGTAGAACCAGGCCAGCGCCACAGTGGTCGCGCCAAGGACCCGGGCCTGCCAGGTCGGCATCGCCACCACGAGCCCGGCGGCCGCCGCGCACAGCAGGAACGACGCGCCCAACGAGGTCACCGGGTCCACCAGGCCGTCGACCAGGGCCCGGCTGCCGCCCGTCCACGGTGTGAAGTAGACGTTGGCCCGGTCGGCCTCCAGGTCGAAGTACTCGTTGCAGTAGTGCGTCATCAGGTGCACCAGCCAGGCGAAGACCTGGGCGACCGCGTACCACCGCAGGTCCAGGCGGTGGCCGGCGCCCACGGCGACCGCGGCGCCCAGGCCGACCGGGAGCACGTTGTAGAGCAGGAACTTGAGTCGGGCGAGCCGGACGAACCCGCGCACCCGGTCCGCGCGCGTGACGACACTGTCGGACATGGACGGTCCCTTTCCCCGTAGCTGGCCGAAAGGGTAGCTCTCCGGATCAAGGGCCCGACGGGTACGCCGGGCCCGACGGCGCCAGACCCGGGAAAGTGCCCCGTCCTCCCCGAAGCCGGCGCCTATGCTTCCTGGGGAGTCGTCGAGCGAGCGGGGGAGTACCAGTGGCCGACTACGAGATCGTTCCCGAGGACTGGGGCCGGGCGCTCGCCGTCGTGGCGCACCCCGATGACCTGGAGTACGGCGCGTCCGGGGCCGTCGCCCGCTGGACCGCCCAGGGCAAGTGGGTCGGCTACGTCATGGCCAGCCGGGGCGAGGCCGGGATCGCCGGGCTGCCCCCGGCGGAGTGCGCGCCGCTGCGCACCACCGAGCAGGTCGCCTCCGCGCGCCTCGTCGGCGTGGACACCGTCGAGTTCCTGGACCACCCCGACGGCGTCATCGAGTACGGGGTGCCGCTGCGCCGCGACATCACGGCGGCGATCCGCCGGCACCGGCCGGACGTGCTGATCACGTTGAACCACCGCACGACCTGGCCGTTCGGGAACCGCAACACGCCCGACCACCGCAACGTCGGCGAGGCCGTGCTGGACGCCGTCGGCGACGCCGGCAACGAGTGGATCTTCCCGGAGGCCGGCCCCGCGTGGGGCGGGGTGCGGATGGTCCTGGTCAGCGGCTCGCCGGAGGCCGGGCACGCCGTGGACATCGGCGCGACCCTGGACGTGTCGGTGGCGTCGCTGCGGGCGCACGACGCGTACCTGCGCGGGCTCGGGGACTCGCCGTTGGGGGACGCCGACGGATTCCTGCGCGGGATGGCGGCGCGGACGGCGGAGCGGTTCGGCGGCGTGCCGGCGTGCCCGTTCGAGCTGATCGCGTTCTAGCCGGCGCGGCCGGTGCCGCTGATCGCGCGTGATCTGCCTGCGCCCGGGCAGCGGTGGCCGCCCGGGCGCGGGAAGACCCGGGTCGTCGCGGGAGAGGTCGGGCGTGGGCTCAGGGGGCCGGGCGCCAGGTAGCCAGGTCCGCCGGCAGCGCGGCGCTCGCCGCAGCCCACACCACCGGGAACCACCGCGACAGCGCGTCCGCGCCGAGCGCCTCCAGCTCCGGGCGGGTCACGAACCGCACCTCCGACACCTCCGCCGGGTCCGGTCGGCACGCGCCGGTCAGCCGCCCGACGAACAGGTGGTTGTACTCCCGCTCGGTCATCGCGTCGGCCAGCTCCAGGTGGTAGGTCACCGTGCCGGCCGGGGTCAGCTCCGGCGGCTCGACCCCCAGCTCCTCGACCGTGCGCCGGGCGGCGGACACCGCGGGGTCCTCGCCGACGAGCGGGTGCCCGCAGCACGCGTTGGAGAGCACCCCCGGAGAGTGGTACTTGCCGTCCGCGCGGCGTTGCAGCAGCATCCGCCCCTCGGCGTCGAACAGGAAGACGGAGAACGCGCGGTGCAGCCGCCCCGGGGCGACGTGCGCGGCGAGCTTCTCCGCCTCGCCCGTGGGGGTGCCGGCCTCGTCGACGAGCTCGACCATGATCATGTAGGGCGTCTCCTCGGGTCTCGGTTGCGCCCAAAGGCTATCCTTCCGGACCAGATCGACCCGCCTAGGGCGGGGTGAAAAATATCCGACACCCGGGCAACCGATCGGGTAACCGTCCGGCACCTACACCGGTGGGGGAGGTGAGGGCGCTGGCGGACAGCGACGGACTGGAAGGCTTCACCGCGTACTTCACGGCGCGCCGCGACGTCGTGCGCCGCACGGCCTACGTGCTGTGCGGCGACTGGCACCGGGCGGACGACCTGGCCCAGGCGGCGTTCGTGCGGCTGGCGGCCGGCTGGCACACGGTGCGCGACCGGCAGGCGCTGGACGCGTTCGTGCGCACCTGCCTGGTGCGGGCGTACATCGCGGACACCGGTCGGGCCTGGCGAAGGCGGGAACTGACGGCCGCCGCGCCGCCCGAGCCCCCGCCGGTGGACGACGGCGGGGACGCCGTGGCCACCCGGGTGGCCGTGGTGGAAGCATTACGCAGCGTGCCCAGAAGGCAGCGCGCCGTCCTGGTCTGCCGGTACTACGAGGGCCTCGACGTCGCCGAGACGGCCGAGGTGCTCCGGGTCTCGCAGGGCACGGTGAAGTCGCAGACCGCCAAGGGGCTCGCCGCGCTGCGGGTCGCCCTCGGCGGCGTCCGTGACCTGGTGGACACCCGACCGACGTGGGAGGCGATCTGATGGACGTGGAGAGGCTGCTCAACGAGGTCGGCTCGACCCCCGCGCCGCCGTCCCGGCTGGACGCCGCAGCGCTGTACGCCGCCGGCCGGCGACACGCCCGCCGACGCCTCGGCCTGCGTGCCCTGCTTGCCGGGCTCGCCGCCACGGTGGCCGTCGGCGGGGCCGGCGCCACGGCGTACGCCCTGAGCGGCGGGTTCGCCCCCGACCCGCCGCCGCCCAGCCCGGCGATCGCCGCCCCGTGGTCCAGCGTGCCGCGGACCAGCGCGCCGCCCACCGCCCGCCCGACCGGCCCCACGGCCTCGAAGCCGGCCCCGTCGCGGTCGCCCAGCGCGCGCGCCTGGGACTGTGCCGCGGCCGGAACGGCGGTGACGGCGTTCCTCGCCCAGCAGGGCGGTGCGGACGCCGTGGTCACGTGTGCCGGCGGAACCCTGAAGGTGCTGGTCACGACGGGGCGCAGCGGACCGACGAAGGTGACGACGACGGTCGAGGTGAGCCGGGGCGCGGCGGGCTCGGTGTGCGCGCCCGGCCAGTCAGTGCGCTGCGAGGACACCCCGCTCGGCCCGCTCGGGGTGTGGGGCGTGGCGATGTCCGAGGTACGGCTGGGCCGGGCGGACGGCACGATCATCTCCGTGTCCACCCAGGTCGAGGGGTTGTGGAGCGGGCCGGTGCCGATGTCGTCCCCGGAGCAGTTGCGGGGCGTCGCGCTGGCCCTGGCGGGCAAGGTCTGATCCCCGGAGCCGGAGCCGGAGCCGGAGCCCGGGCCGCCCGGAAAGTGCTGGTAACGACGATGTTGTGAGGAAGTTGCGGCCGGTATCCAAAAAAGTCTGGAAATATCGCGACGCCGGGCAACCCCTGACGCGGTCACCTCGCACCTATGTGGTGAAAGGGTCGACACGTAGACGAAGGGAACGCTGTGAACAACGACAAGGTCGCAGGTCGGGGCTGGCTGACGCGCGGGGTCCTCATGGGAGCCGTGGCTGTGGCGCTGGCCGGTGGGGTCGCCGTGACCGCGCACGCCATGGACATCGTGCCCACCTCCGCCAAGGTCCCGGTCCCCACCGCGCTGCCGAGCACCCCGGACCTGCCCCTCCCCACCGCCCTCCCCACCGCCCTGCCGACGGTGCTGCCCACGGCCGTCCCGACCGGTGTCCCGCCGCTGCCGACCGGCCTGCCGAAGACCTGGAACTGCGGGGCCGCGGCGGAGAAGGCCACAGCGGCGCTCAAGGACCGGTTCCCCGGCGCCCAGGTCACGGCCGCCTGCGACGCCGACAAGCTCACCGTGACCGGGGTGCTCGCCAAGGCCGGCTCCGCCGAGGCGACCGTCACCGTGGTGGCTTCCCCGGGCGCGCCGGACGTGAACACCGTGCCCACCGAGGCGGGGGGCGTCGTGCGCCTCGTCCGGGCGGACGGGGTGGCGTTCTCGGCGAGCGCGAAGCTCCGTGGTGTCCCGGTCGTCGAGGGCCTGCCGAACACGGTGCCGAACGGTCTGCCCCTCCCAGGCGCCGACCAGCTCACGCCGCTCCTGACGGCCCTGGCCGCCGGGCTGTAGCAACCCCGGGACCGCCCGGCAGTAGGACCCCGGGCCTCGCCGGGCTGTAGGACCCAGGCCCGCCTGGCTGTATCACCCCGGGCCGCCGTGCGGCCCCGCTGGACAGGAACGGGTTCCTGGCCTCCCACCGAAGGACCCGTTCCACGCGCCACGGCCCGCCGCCTCCTCAGCTGGCGGGCCGTGGTCCGTCGACCCACGCACCACGGCCCGTCCCCTCAGCCGTGCCGCGGTGCGTGGGAGCTCAACGGGCGCCCGCTCGGACGCCGGTGGGGCGATCGCGCTGGCCCCGGCCACGCGCTCCACGGTAACTCGCTTTGTCCAGTCGACGCCCCGCAGCACAATCGACCGGTGACCACCGGAGTTGATCTCGCCGACGCCTTCCATCGCGACATCGTGGGCCCCCTGATCGCGACCGCCCACCCGGGCCTGCGGTACGCCGCCGGCCGGCTCGGTTCCGGCTCCGACGTGCTCGGATTCGACGACGCGCGCAGCCGCGACCACGACTGGGGCTGCCGGCTGACCGTCCTCGTGGACGGGGCTGACCGGGCGGCGGTGGGCCCCGTGCACGCGATGCTCACCAGGGAGCTGCCCGAGACGTACCAGGGCCGGCCTGTCAGGTTTCCGACCACGTGGTCGCCGGAGCCGACGCACGAGGTCGAGGTCGCCACGGTCGGGGACTTCGCGACCAGCCGGCTCGGGGTCGACCCGGTGCCGGGCCTGAGCACGACCGACTGGCTGCTCGTCACCGGCCAGGGCGTCCTGGAGGTCACCGGCGGGGCGGTGTTCGCCGACACGACGACGGAGTTGGGGCCGGTGCGCTCCGCGCTCGCCTGGTATCCGCCGGAGGTCGACCGGTACGTCGTCGCCGCCGGTTGGGGCCGGCTCGGCCAGCGGCTGCCGTTCGTCGGCCGGACGGCGCAGACCGGCCAGGAGCGGCAGTCCCGGCTGCTGGCCGCGGAGCTGGTCGCCGACCTCACCCAGTTGGCGTTCCTGCTGGCCCGGCGGTGGGCGCCGTATGAGAAGTGGACGCAACGCGCCCTACCCTGGGCGGACGAGCTCGCCGGCCCGCTGGACCGGGCCCTCGACGCCGGAGACTGGCACGGCAGGGAGGACGGCCTGGTCGCCGCCGTCGAGCTGCTCCTCGACAAGCAGCGGGCCCGCGGACTGCCCACCCCGGAGGTGGGCGTGTCGACGTTCTGGGACCGGCCGTACCGGATGATCGACCCGGCCGTGACCGCCGACCTCCTCGCCGGGCTCACCGACCCGGTGCTGTCGGTCCTGCCCACCGGGCTCGGCGCGATCGGCCAGTGGGTCGACAATGTGGACGTACTCGCCCATCCTGCCCGACGCGCCACCCTCGCCGCGACCTACCGGTCCTTGGGTGACGCCCGTCTCACCGGTAACCCATAGTCACCGTCCACCGGGGACGGTTAGGATTCCCCAGTTTTCTGGGGACATTTCGGGGGCAAGAGTGAAGGCGATGCGCGACAAGCGCGGGCCGGAGGAAGCCGTCTTCGTCGACCGCCGGGGCGTCCGCCGCCGGCTGGTCACGGGTGCCGGGGTGCTGGTGACGTTGGTGTTCCTCGGTTGGCTGGCCCTCGTGGGCGCCGGCCTCGCCGTTGTCTAGCCGCGAGCAACCCCGGGCCCACTGGATCCTCCTCCTGCTCGGCGGGGCGGTGGTGATGTCCGCGCTGGTCGTGGCCGGGTTGACCGGGTCGATCGGGGTGGGCACGCAGCGGCCCGGGCAGTTCGGGATCGGCGGGCAGGGCCAGGTCGTGCGCGGGCCGGTGCTCGACGGCGCGGGCCCCGGCCGGGGCCTGCCGGACCGGACGGTCGCGCTGACCTTCGAGGACGGACCGGACCCGGAGTGGACGCCCCGGATCCTCGACGCGCTGGCCCGCCACCACGCGCACGCCACGTTCTTCGTGGTCGGCGCGCGGGTCGACGAGCACCCGGAGCTCGTCCGCCGGATCCTCGCCGAGGGCCACGAACTGGGCCTGCACGGGTTCACCCACCGTGACCTCACGGCGCTGCCCGAGTGGCAGGTCCGCCGCGAACTGGACCTGACCCGCGACGCGGTGGCCCGGGCCACCGGCCGCGACATCCGGCTGTTCCGGCCCGCCTACTCGTCCACCCCGGCGCAGGTCGACGCTCGGACCATGGCCCTGATCGCCGCCGCGGGCCGGTGGGGCTACCGCACCGTGCTCAGCGACCTCGACACCCGCGACTGGCAGCAGCCGGGCGTGCCGGCGATCGCCGTGGCCGGCGCGCCCCTGGGCGACAACGGCGCCATCGTCGGCCTGCACGACGGCGGCGGGGACCGGAGTCAGACCCTCAGGGCGCTGGACACCCTGCTGCCCACGCTGCACCGGCGCGAGCTGCGGGTGGTGACCGTCTCCGAGGGGCTGGGCGAGCCGATCCCCGTGCGCGAGGCGGGGAGCGGGGCGCGGGCCAGGGGAGCGGCGCTGGCCGTGGTCCAGTCCGGCTCGACCCTGGTGGCGGACCTGCTCTTCGTCCTGCTCGTCACGGCCACCGTCCTGGCGCTGACCCGGATGGCGATCCAGGCGGCGTGCGCCTGGCAGCACTCCCGCCGGCGGCGCAAGGCGATCGAGGACGTCGGCCACACCCCGGCCGTGTCGGTGATCGTGCCAGCGCACAACGAGGCCGCCAACATCGCCGCGGTGATCGAGTCCCTGGTCGCGACGGCGTACCCGGACCTGGAGGTCATCGTCGTCGACGACGGCTCCACGGACGACACCGCCGACATCGTCGAGCGGCTCGGGCTGCCGGGCGTGCGGGTGATCCGGCAGGCCAACGCCGGCAAGGCGTCGGCGTTGCAGGCCGGCATCGACGCCGCCCGGCACGACCTGGTCGTCCTCGTCGACGGGGACACCATCCTCGAACCGGAGACCCTGCACCTGATGGTCCGGCCGTTCCGGGACACCATGGTCGGCGCGGTGGCCGGCAACGCGAAGGTCGCCAACCGGGGCGGGCTGCTCGGTCGGTGGCAGCACCTGGAGTACGTGATCGCGTTCAACCTGGACCGCCGGGTGTTCGAGGTCGCCTCATGCATGCCCACGGTTCCCGGCGCCCTGGGCGCGTTCCGCCGGACGGCCCTGACCGCCGCCGGTGGGCTCAGCGTCGCGACCCTGGCCGAGGACACCGATCTGACGATGGCCGTGTGCCGGGCCGGGTGGAAGGTCGTCTACGAGGACGCGGCCTGCGCCTGGACCGAGGCCCCGAGCAGCTGGCAGAGCCTGTGGCGGCAACGGTACCGCTGGTGCTACGGCACGATGCAGGCGATGTGGAAGCACCGGGCGGCGTTCCGCGAGTCCGGGGCTGCCGGCAAGCTGGGCCGCCGGGGCCTGAGCTACCTGCTGCTGTTCCAGATCGCGCAGCCGATCCTCGCGCCCCTGGTCGACGTGTACCTGCTCTACACCCTGCTGTTCCAGCCGGTCACCTGGACGGTGGTGCTGTGGGCCACCCTGCACGCCGCCCAGTTCGCCGTCGCGGCGTACGCGTTCCGGCTCGACCGCGAGGACGCCGGCCCACTGTGGACCCTGCTCCTGCAACAGGTCGTGTACCGCCAGCTCATCTACCTCGTCGTCATCCAGTCGGCGATCACGGCGCTCGTCGGGGCGACCCTGCGCTGGCACCAGCCGGCCCGGGCCGGGCACGCGGCGGCGTTGACCACGGTGCGTACCCAGATGATCGCGCAGCGGGCCCGGCGCGACCGGCGCAAGGGACCGCTGTGGGCCCGGCTGTGCGTGTGGGGTGGGGTCGTGCTGATGGGGGTCAGCGGGTCGGGCCTGATCGCCGGCCAGGTGCTGGCTCAGCGGTACGAGGACGCGATCGGGCACGCCGACCTCCTCGGGGCCACCGCCACCTGGCACGGGGCGCCCGCCGGGACGTGGGAACTGCGCGGGCCGTTGAACATCCTGTTGGTGGGGGTCGACTGGCGCAAGGGTCAGGGCGGGCTGATCCGGGCCGACACGGTCATGGTCCTGCACGTGCCGGCCACGATGGACCGCGCGTACGTCGTCTCCCTGCCCCGCGACACGCTCGTGGACATCCCGGCCACCCCGGGTTTCCCCGGCGGGCGCGACCGGCTCAACGCGGCGTTCGCCTACGGCGCGGGCGCCGAGCAGGACCGCGCGCGGGGCGGCCGGCTGCTCGCCGAGACGGTCCGCGACCTCACCGGGGTGGCCGGCTTCGACGGCGCGGCCCTCGTCGACTTCTACGGCTTCATGGAGGTCGTCAGGGTGATGGGCGGCGTCGACCTGTGCGTGGACGTCGACACCACCTCCATCGCCACCGGCGTCGTGTACCGCAAGGGCTGCGGCCGGATGGACGCCCCCTCGGCCCTCGACTACGTCCGGCAGCGCAAGACCATCGCCACCGGGGACTACGCCCGCCAGCGCCACCAGCAGCAGTTCGTCAAGGCGCTGGTCACCGAGGCGCGCCGCCAGGACCTGGTCCGCGACCCGGTGAAGCTCGACCGGGTGGTGCGCGCCGCCGGCAACTCGTTGACCGTGACCACCGGTCCGGTGGGGCTGCCGGAGATGCTGTTCACCCTGGGCCGGATCCCGGCCGAGCGGATCACGCTGGTGCGCACGTCGGGGAGGTCGGTGAACGACGCCCGGGGCCAGTACCTCGGCGAGGCGCTGGACCCGGTGTCGGGGGCGATGTTCCAGGCGGTCCGGGAGGACGGGCTGGAGGCCTTCCTCGCCGGCCATCCCGGGCTGGTGCAACGCGACGGCTAGGACGCGCGGCGGCGCCACCACGGGTCACCGGGCTGGGCGAGGTACTGCCTGTACACGTGGTCCCAGGGGATCACCGCCAGGATGATGACGACATACAGGCAGTCGCTGGCCACGTCGGCGGTGTCCCCTGCCAGCCGTCCGTCGGTCCACAGCGGAATGGCGACCAGGCCGAGCCAGAGCACCTTCCAGATCGACTCGAACAGCAGCAGGGGCAGCAGCTGTCGCGGGTACCGCAGCCCGAAGAACGCCAGGATCGACATCGCCACCAGGATGCAGTTGACCACGCCCCCGAACAGGGTCCAGCGCTCGGCGTGCAGCAGCGCGGGCCACTTCACGATCGCGAGCCCGACGCTCATCAGCAGGTACCCGATCCGCATGATGTTGAGCCGCAGCACCGACAGCGTGGGCGCCGGCGGGGCCGGGCGGACGGGGGTGGTCGTCGCGGTCGTCATTACTCGATCTCCTTGAGGGTCTTCTCGATGGTGCCCAGGCGGGCGGCGATGTCGTCGAGGCTCGCCTGCACGGCGGCGACGTCGAGGCTGGCGGCCTGGGCGGCTCTCGCGCTACTGGTGACCGCGCGGTACCGCATCGCGAAGATCGCCAGGATCGTGCCGAGGAACAGGCCGATGGTCGCGAAGTACACGGGTGCTGACATGGTGGTCCCTCACTTCTCGGTCGTGATGGTGCTGGCCGCCTCGGCGATGACGGCGGGGTCGAGATGCAGGGCGAACGCGCTGACCTCGAAGTAGTTGCGGGCCTTGCCGTCGGCGGTCAGCTCCAGCTCGCTGACGACCAGCCCCGCGTCGCGCAGCTTCTTCAGGTGCAGGTGCAGGAGCGGGCGGCCGATGCCGAGCTCCCTGGCGAGCTCGCTGACGTAGCTGCGTCCACCGGTGGCCAGTGCCCCGATGATGCGCAGCCGGTGCGGATTGGCCAGCGCCGCCAGGGTCGCCAGCAGCCGGTCGCCCTGACCCACAGGCGCATCCCCGTCTGTCATGTGTCAACTATTGCTGACAGGTGTCAGAACGTCAAGCCCTATTCGGGGGTACCTGGTGTTCGTCGCGCGGGTGGGGGGTCGCGTCGCAGGCCGGCGTTCGGGGCCGGAGCCGGGCCCACGGCGCCGGGCGGACGCGAAAGCCCCGGTGCCGGAGTGGTCACGGCCCGGGGCGGGGATGGTCAGCGCGGGCCGGCCCGCGAGGGGCCGGCCGGGAGTCGTCTAGGAGGTCGCCGCGCGGGCCTCCTCCTCTTCGACCTGCTTGTTCCACTCCGACTTCGACGACTGCCAGCCGTCCTCGTCGGCGCCCCGCCGCCAGTACCCGGAGATGGACTGGCCCGCGCGGGGCACGCCGCGCTCGATGAACAGCTCGCGGCGCATGTCCTTCACGAACGTCGCCTCGCCGTGCACGAACGCGTGCACCCGCCCGGCGGGGAACTCACATGCCCGCACGGCCTCGACCAGCGCCTCGCCGATGGCCCGGTCGCCCCGGTGCACCCAGCGGATCTCCGCCGCGCCGTAGGTGTCGAGCTTCTGCTCCTCCTCGGCGTCGGCGACCTCGACGAACACGTGCGCCGGGGCGCCGGCGGGCAGCCGCTCCACGCCGGCGGCGATGGCCGGCAGGGCGCTCTCGTCGCCGACCAGCAGGTGCCAGTCCGCCGTCGGGTCCGGGGTGTAGCCGCCGCCGGGACCGGAGAAGTACAGCACGTCCCCGGGCACCGCGCGGGCCGCCCACGGGCCGGCCAGGCCCTCGTCGCCGTGGTGCACGAAGTCGATCACGAGCTCCAGCGCCGTCGGATTCCAACTACGCACCGTGTACGTCCGGGTGCGCGGCCACTCCTCGCGCGGCTGGTCGCGCCGGATCGCCTCCAGGTCGAACGGTTCCGGCAGCGCTCCGCCGTCCGCCGCGAAGAGGATCTTCACGTAGTGGTCCGTGTACGCCCCGGCCCCGAAGTCCGCGAGGCCCTCGCCGCCGAGCGTCACCCGGATCATGTGCGGGGTGATCCGCTCGGTGCGCAGCACGGTCGCGCGCCTGGGCTGTGGTCTTGTGCGTTCTGCCATGCGTGTGCGCCCCCTGAGTCTGCGATATCTTAGGTTACCCTAAGTCACGGGTCCCCGATTGCCATCGGCCGTCAGGTCACGGTTGGGACACCGCCGTCACGATCGACGCCCGGGCCGCGTGCCGCGCCGGCAGCACCGCCGCCGTCATCGCCGCGACCGTGGCGACCGTCGCGAACAGCGCCAACTGACCCCACGGCACGGTCGGTGACCCGTGACCGTACGCGTTGATCAGGCCCAGCGCCGCCGCCCAGCCGACCGCCCCGCCGAACACCGCCCCCGACCCGGCCCCCACCGCGCCCATCAGCCCCGCCTCTGCCAGCAGCATGCCCCGCAGTTGGCGGCGGGACAGGCCCAGGGCGCGCAGGGTCGCCGACTCCGCCGTGCGCTCCAGCACCGACAGCGCCAGGGTGTTGCCGATCCCGAACACCGCGATCAGCACCGACATGCCCAGCAGCGCGGCGAAGATGCCCAGCAACTGGTCCAACGATCCGGCGAGCGCTTCGGCCTGGTCGGCCTCCCCGGTGACCTGGAGCAGCGGGTACGCCCTGACCACCTCGTCGAGGACCTGCCGCGCCTCGACCGGCGTGCCGGTGGCCGTCACAAGCACCAGGTGCGCGTCACCGGCGCCGTAGGTCCGGTCGAACTGGTCCCAGGACACCAGCACCCCGCCGTCGACCGGGGCGTCGTCGTACAGCGCGACGACGGTCAGGGTGCCCAGCGGGCCCAGGGCGACCTGGTCGCCGAGGCGCCGGCCGGGGTCGCGGTGCAGGGCCACGGTGCCCGGGCCCAGCGCCCCGAGGTCGCCGGCGGTCACCTCGGGGCGGATCGGGCCGCGCAACCCCTCCGGGGCCACCGACCACACCGTCCGGCCACCGCCCAGCGCCGCCGTGCGCACCGGGGCGACGACGTCGAACTCCGGGTGTGTGCGCAGGGCCGTCATCACCTCCCGGGGCACCACGGCCCGGACCCTGGTCCGCTCCGACACCGCGCCGACCGGGGCCGCCGGGGCCACCCGGAAGTCCACCCGGAAGTTCTCCCGCAGCTCCACCCCGGACTGGGTCCTGGCCGTGGCCAGCAGCACGCTGAACAGCGACATCAGGGTCACGCCGATCATCAGCGCCGTCGTGGTCGCCGCCGTGCGGCGCGGGTTGCGCCGGGCGTTGACGGCCGCCAGCCGCACCGGGGCGCCCAGCAGCCGGCCGGGGACCCAGCCGACCAGGGCGACGAGCCGACCGACGACGAGCGGGGCCGCGGCGGCGAACCCGAGGAAGACCAGCATCGCGCCGCCGAGGACCAGGGGCAGCCCGCCGAAGCCGCCCGCCGTCCCCACCGCCCCGCACCCGGCCCCGACCGCGGCCAGGGTGCCGGCGACCCCGAGCCGGACCGCCCGGGGCCGGCCGCGCGCCTCCAGGGCGGCCGCGTGCCGCAGGGCCGTCAGGGGTGGCACCCGGCTCGCCCCGAACGCCGGCACCACGGCCCCGGCCAGGGCCAGCAGCGTGCCGAACCCGACGGCCACGGCCACGGTCGGCCCGCCCACGACCAGCGCGTGGGCCGGGATCCGCGCGCCGACGAACTCCCGGGACACCAGCAGTCCCCAGCCGACCAGCAGGCTCAGGGCCAGCCCGCCGAGCGACGCCACGACGCCCAGCCCGGCCGCCTCGGTGAGCACCGCGCCGAACACCTGCAGCCGGGACGCGCCCACGCACCGCAGCAGCGCCAGTTCCCGGCCGCGCTGGGCCGCCAGCATCGCGAACGTGTTGTAGATGACGAACCCCGACACGGTCAGCGCGACCAGCCCGAAGGCGATCAGCACCCGGAGGAACCCGTCCACGTACTTCCCGGCCCGCCAGGCCAGCTCGGCGCGCACCTGCGCGGCGGGGAGCACCCGGGCGTCGGGCACCGCCGCGCGCACCCGCTCCGGATCGGTCCCCGGGGCCACCGAGACCGCGATCTCCGTGTACCGCGACGTGCCGGTCAGCGCCGTCAGGTCTCCCGTGGTCAGTGCAGCCACGGCCGAGCCGTTGAACTGGCGGTTCACCCCGAGGTCGAGGACCCCGACGAGGGTGAGGTCGTGCGGGGCGCCCTGGCGGTCCAGTACCCGCAGAGGGGTGTTGATCCCGAACTTCTGGTCTTCGACCGTCTTACGGTCCAGCGCCACCTCGCCCGGGGCGGCCGGCAGTCTGCCCCGGGCCACGTCGAACCTGCTCAGGGCCGGCGCGCCCGGCAACGACAGGCCGTAGCCGACGTGCCCGTCGCGGGTCAGCAGCCGGCCGCCGGCGTCCAGCACGCCGAGCGCCCCGACGACCCGCGGATCGACCGCCCGGACCCCCGGCACGGCGCGCACCCGCTCCGTGACCGAAGGGTCGAGCAGCCCGGTCGTGGGCCGGATGACCAGGTCGACGTTGCGGGCCGAGCGGGCCAGGTCGTCGTAGAACGCCGCGCGGGCGGTGTCGCCGTAGACCAGCGAGCCGGCCAGGAAACTGACGCCGACCATGATCGCGCAGGCGGTGAGCAGCAGCCGCGCGGTGTGCGCGCGCAGGCCGGCGAGTGCGACGCGCAGCATCGCCCCAGTGTGCCCGGGGTTCCGCGGAACCGCACCACGGTGAGCTGTCGGATCCCCGGGTGTGGCGTGGCCCACTCGACCGGAACAAAGCGGGCGTCGGGGGAGTTGCCGGAAGATGTGATCGACGTACCCCTGGCTGTTCTCGACCTCGCCCCCGTCGCCGCCGGCACCACCGTCGGCGACGCCCTGCGCGCCACCACCGAGCTCGCCCGCCGCACCGAGGCTCTCGGCTACCAGCGCTTCTGGGTCGCCGAGCACCACAACATGCCGGCCATCGCCAGCTCCTCCCCGGCGGTGCTCCTCGCGCACCTCGCCGCGCACACCACCACCATCCGGATCGGCTCCGGCGGCGTCATGCTGCCCAACCACGCGCCGCTCGTCGTCGCCGAACAGTTCGGCACCCTCGAGGCCCTGCACCCGGGCCGGGTCGACCTCGGCATCGGCCGCGCCCCCGGCACCGACCAGGGCACGGCCCTCGCCCTGCGCCGGACCGTCGAGGGCCTGTCGGCGGAGGCGTTCCCGGAGGAACTCGCCTCCCTGATCGGGTACTTCACCGGCGAGGAGCGCATCGTCGCCACCCCCGGCCGCGGGGACATGCCGGCGATCTGGCTGCTCGGCTCCAGCGGCTTCAGCGCGCGGCTCGCCGGCATGCTCGGCCTGCCGTTCTCGTTCGCGCACCACTTCAGCGCGCGCAACACCGAGCCGGCCATGGAGCTGTACCGCAGACACTTCCAGCCCTCGCGGTGGCTGGAGCGGCCGTACGCGATGGTGGCCGTCAGCGCGATCTGCGCCGACACCGACGAGCGCGCCGAGTGGCTGGCCGGGCCCGCGTCCCTGGCGTTCCTCAAGCTGCGCCAGGGCCGGCCCGAGCCGCTGGTGTCCCCGGAGGAGGCTGCGGCGTACCCGTACACGACCGAGGAGCGGCAGTTCGTCGCCGACCGGCGGGTCGGACAGGGGCTGGGCTCGCCGGAGACCGTCGAGCGGCAGCTCACCGACCTGGTCGCCCGGACGGGGGCCGACGAGCTGATGCTGACGACCATGGTCTACGACCTGGAGGACCGGGCCCGGTCGTTCGAGCTGATCGCCGAAAAGGCCGCCCGGTAGGGTCGGTGACCGTGAGCGCCACTCTGATCGCCCAGGACCTGTCCGCCGGCCACGGCGACCGCCTGCTGTTCTCCGGCCTGGAACTCGTCGTCGCCCCCGGTGACGTCGTGGGCCTCGTCGGCGTGAACGGCGCAGGCAAGTCCACCCTGCTCCGCCTCCTCGCCGGCCTGGACACCCCGGAGGGCGGCACGATCCGGCTCAGCCCGGCCAGCGCGCTCGTCGGCCACCTGCCGCAGGAGCCGGAGCGCCGCGAGGGCGAGAGCGTCCGGGCGTTCCTGGCCCGGCGGACCGGCGTCTCGGCGGCCCAGGAGGCGATGGACACCGCGGCCGAGGCGCTGGGCGACGGCGCCCCGGGCGCGGACGACGAGTACGCCGACGCCCTGGAGCGCTGGCTCGCCCTCGGCGGTGCCGACCTCGACGAGCGCGCCGACGAGGTGGCCGCCGACCTGGGGCTGGCCGTCGACCTCGACCAGGCGATGACCAGCCTGTCCGGCGGGCAGGCAGCCCGGGCGGGGCTGGCGTCGCTGCTGCTCAGCCGGTACGACGTCTTCCTCCTCGACGAGCCCACCAACGACCTGGACCTCGACGGCCTCGACCGCCTCGAACGCTTCGTCACCGGCCTGCGGGCCGGCACCGTCCTCGTCAGCCACGACCGCGAGTTCCTCTCCCGCACCGTGACCCGGGTCCTCGAACTCGACCTGGCCCAGCAGGAGATCCGCCAGTACGGCGGTGGCTACGCCGCGTACCTCGAGGAGCGCGAGGTGGCCCGCCGGCACGCCCGCGAGGAGTTCGAGGAGTACGCCGACAAGCTCGAAGGTCTGCAGGGCCGGGCCCAGATGCAGCGCAACTGGATGGACCAGGGCGTCCGCAACGCCCGCCGCAAGTCCAACGACAACGACAAGATCGGCCGGAAGCTGCGCGCCGAGTCCTCCGAGAAGCAGGCCGCCAAGGCCCGCCAGACCCAACGCGCCATCGAACGCCTCGACGTCGTCGAGGAGCCCCGCAAGGAATGGGAACTGCGGATGGAGATCGCCGCCGCCCCCCGCTCGGGCGCGGTCGTGGCCACCCTGCGCGGCGCGGTCGCGCACCGGGGCGACTTCACCCTCGGCCCGGTGGACCTGCAGATCGACTGGGCCGACCGGGTCGCGATCACCGGCGCGAACGGCTCCGGCAAGTCCACCCTCCTCGCGGCCCTCCTCGGCCGCCTGTCCCTCGACGCCGGCTCGGCCGCGCTCGGCCCCGGCGTCGTGGTCGGCGAGGTCGACCAGGCGCGCGGGCTGTTCCTCGGCGACGAGCCACTGATCGACGCCTTCGGGGCCGTGGTGCCGGACCTGGCGCCGGCGGACATCCGTACCCTCCTGGCGAAGTTCGGCCTGAAGGCCGCGCACGTCACCCGCCCGGCGGCGACCCTCTCGCCAGGGGAACGCACCCGCGCCGCCCTGGCCCTGCTCCAGGCCTCGGGGGTCAACCTCCTCGTCCTCGACGAGCCGACGAACCACCTGGACCTGCCGGCGATCGAGCAGCTGGAGTCGGCGCTGGCGAACTACCCGGGGACGTTGCTGCTGGTCACGCACGACCGGCGGATGCTGGAGGCCGTCGAGGTCAACCGCCGCATCCAGGTCGAGTCCGGCAAGGTCACAACCCTCTAAAGACCATCATTTATTACGGTGGGGCCCGACCCGGTCTCCACCGGCCGCCCGCCGTCCCAGCCCTGGCCAGGGCACCCCACTGGAGCCGGTCGGACGGCTACGGAATCGCGGCCGTGCTGCCGGTGACCACACATCGGGGCGTGGACTGGTCGACCGTGACGAGCTGGCCGAGGCAGGTGTGCTCAACCGTTGGGTACAGCCCGTTGAGGTCCGCGCCGCGCCTGCTGAACGGAAGGCGGACGACCTCGCCCCGGTAGTAGGCACCGTTGTGGGTGACCTCGGTGACGTGGCCGTCGGGAAACTGGAACAGGAACCGGGCCGAGGGGACCCCGCCCGCGATGGTGAGGCCGCTGTCGTCGCCGGTGCCGAAGTACTCGCGGGACTGCCGGGGGCTGATCATTCGGCGCATGAGGCCCGTCGCGGAGGTGACCGCGGCTGGCCGGGTCGTCTCGGTCATGGTGGTGAGTGGTTCACCGGTCCGGTATGTGCAGACGATCAGGCGCACCGCTCCCCACTCGACGAGCTTGTCGGTCCCGTCCTCGTCATGGCCGTCCCGACGGTCGGGGTGCGCGACGGGGCATGCCGGACGGGTCAGCGTGGCCACGTCGAACGACCCGGCCGGGGGCGGGGTGTCGGCCTGTTCGGCGGGGTAGGACACGTGCGGGGCATGTGAACGCCACGGTCGGGCTCCGCTGGCCACGGCGATCGCGCCGGCGACGAGAACGAGTGCGCCAGCGGCGGCGACGATCCAGCGGAGCCGAACCATGGTGTGCCTCCTTGCGGGTGGGTCGTTACGGGGCGGTGACGACGCCGGACAGGCCGAGGTCGTTGGCGGCGGTGTAGAAGTCTTGGAACACCAGCGTGGATCCGCCGCTGTCGCCATTACCGCCGGAGATGGTTCCGATGACACGGACGCGGTTGCCGTCGAGCCAGAAGATCGGTCCGCCTGAGTCGCCACTGATCGCCGCCGCTCCACCGTCGGTCTTGTTGGCGACGATCAGATCGGTGATCCAGTAGTTTCCGTCACCGTCGGAGTCAGGGTGATCCTGCGGAACGTAGAGGCTCGCTGAGAACTGGTTGGTGAGCTGAATCGAGCAGTGCACGCCGGACTGGGCGCCAGAGTCACACACCCATTGCCCGGGGCGGGCGTAGTCCCAACCGGAGACGGACTTGCCCCAGTCGGAGTAGGCGCCACCGTCGTAGACGCGTCCGCCGTAGTTGCCGCCGTCGAGCGACAGGAGGATCACGTCGTGCGGCCAGTTCTCGGGGCCGGGCGTCCACCCCATGTAGTCACCCAGGCCGTCGAACACGCTGTCGGGAGCGGTGGCGCAGTGCCCGGCGGTCAGCATGTAGGGGGACCCGTTGCGCCACACGGCGAATCCGGTGGTGCACGTGTACTGCCCTTTGACGTTGTGAACCATCATCCGGCTACCGCCCCACCAGGGCGAGTTGTCGTACTGCCGGTTTCTGGTGGGCACGATGCCCCGGGGCGCTTCCCAGACCACGGGCACGCCGCCGAGGGCCGCAGAGGTCAGCGCGTGGGCGGCCGGGTCGGCGCTCCGGATAGTGAGTCCCTTGCCCTCTCCGCTCCACAGGACCTGGGTCGGGCTCGAGGTCGTGGGTTTGAGGTGCTGGTACACGGTGAGCGCGGCGGCCTTCTGTTCCCGCCTGGACCACGCGGCGGGCAGCACGTCGACCTTGGAGCGTGTGCGGGCGACGGTCACGGCAGTGGCGACGGCCGGCGGCAGGTCGCCTTTCCAGTACAGGGCGAGCCCGCCTCTGGGCCCGTAGGCGAGAGAGGTGAACCCGGTGGCGTCGCCGGAGTCGATCGCGGCTTGCAGCGTGTCGGCGACCGGGGCGTCGGCGCGCTGAGCGAGCATTGCGGCATAGGTGCTTGCCGTCATGCCATAGGGGACCGGCTCGGCGGCGGAGGCATGCTGGTTGGAGATCAGCAGCGCTGGAACCACGACAGTGAGTGTCGCGGCCACCCAGCGCAGTGCGACGGTTCTCCTGGGGGTTGGCAAAACTATCCTTTCCTGATCAAGTAGGGAAAGAACGCCCGTCGTCACGGTATCGACGGGACGAGTCCGCTAACAACCTGGTTGCCGGGTACGGTCTCCAGCTCCCAGGCCGGCGGGTCTCCGATCGAGTACATCGCCTCGGTCAGCACCGCCCACAACGCCCAACCTTCGGTCTCGCTCATGAGCAGGTAACGCCTCTCAAGGTCCACCATGAAGACGTGGTGCTGCTGGGCGAGGCTGCGTTGCACGACCACCACGGTGGGCCGCTCGCCCCAGGCTGGCGGGGCGGCGAGCCTCCAGTTCGCGGGTTCAGCCATGTACACAGGAGACCCGCTCACGGGACCGTTCACGGGCTGAGCGCTCATCTCGGCTACCTCCTGTGATCGACGTGAGGGACCTGGGACGGGCGGGGTCGGTCAGATCAGTAGGGAAGGGACTGACCAGCTCGTTGCCCAGCACCCGCCCCGGGCCATACGTCCACTCAACCGGAGACGGGTTTTGATCAACATTGCGGGAATGGCGCAGTAAAGGCGCATCCACGTTGCGTTACATGCCTTGGCCTGTATTAATGGGTGATGTCGACCGGAAGGAAGTCGGTCATGAGCGGTGGAAGGCGTCGGCTGGCCGGGCGACGCAAGGCGGTTGGCCTGAGTCAAGAGGCGTTGGCCGAGGCGGTCGCCGTGGATCGATCAACCGTCGTGCGCTGGGAGCGTGGCGTGACGAGTCCTCAGCCGTGGGTGAGGCTCCGCCTGGCAGAGGTGTTGCGGGTATCGCTGGAGCAGCTCAGCGAGCTGCTGGAGGTGTCATCTCGACCTGTGGCTTCCGTATCATGGAGGTCTGGTGCCGCAGCGCCCACCAGCCGGGGGGAGGGCACGTCGCCAGGCCAGGAGACCCCGGAGACTGACGACATGGACCGCCGCGAACTGCTCCGACTGTTGAGCATGGCCGGCACGCTGGTCGCAGTGTCCGGAATTGACGACCTGGACTGGGAGCGGCTCAACCACTTCGCGGAGGGCCCGCACCGACTCGACCCCGCTGTCCTTGATGAGTACGCCACGCTCAACAGTCACCTGTGGCGCGTGTTCGTCTTGTCCACGTCGAAGCAGCACACCTACCCGCTCGTCCGCGAACAGCTCGGTGTCCTCGTCGGCGCCCTCCAACGCTCGCACAGCGAGGCGGTACACCGCGGTCTTTGCGCGCTCGTGGCCGACCTCTTCCAGCTCGCGGGCGAGATCATGTTCGACGGCAACCGCTACACCGATGCGGCCCACTGCTACAGCCTGGCTGCTACGGCGAGTAGAGAAGGCGGTGTGTTCGATCTGTGGGTGTGCGCGCTGACCCGCCACGCGTTCATCGGCGTGTACGAGGAGCAGTTCGCCAAGGCCGGACCGATGCTCGAACTCGCTGCTGGCCTGGCGAGGCTGGGCGACCAGGCTCTCTCGACGCGCCATTGGGTGAGCGTCGTGCGGGCGCAGACCTTTGCGGGTCTGGGTGACCTGAAGGCATGCCAGCGAGCTCTGGACGACGCCGAACAGGTCCATCAGCTCACCGGACACGTCCACACGGGCGGTTGGCTTCGCTTCGACGGATCTCGCCTGCCAGAAGAGCGTGGAACCTGTTACGTGGCGCTCCGGCGTCCCGACCTGGCGGAGCGGTCGCTGACCGAAGCTCTCGGCATGGACCTGTCGGCACGGCGGCGCGCCAGCGTGCTCACCGACCTGGCAACGCTGGGTCTCCAGCGCGGCGACGTCGACCAGGTTGTCGGTCACGCCAGAGCCGCCATCGACCTCGCGCAGCAGACCAGCTCGGGCGTGATCGGCCGCAAGCTTCGAGGACTCCAGACGCAACTCACGCCGCTGCTTGCCAGCCGCCATTTCCGTCAGCTTGACCACGAGCTCACCACTGTTACAGGAACATCCGCCTGACGAGTACGAGGAGCATGACGTTGCCGGTCGAACGAGGACGAGTCTTCCGCGAAGCGTGGATCGCCGGTGTGAGGAAGTACTATCCCGGCGAGCCCAAGTCGGGCTATGTCACGCCGTGGGAGGAAACCCCGGAGTGGGAGCGCGAGAGCGCATCGGCCGTCTACGACCAGGTGAGCGCCTTCATCGAGGCGACGGACGGGAAGGCGGCCAAGCTCACCCGGGACCAGAAGAGTCGATTCGTGGCACTGTGCTGGATCGGGCACATCTTCAAACACTTCCCGGACCCGAAGCCCGCCTACGTCGCCGATTGGGACGAGCTGCCGACGTGGCAGCAGGAGACGGACGCGGATATCTTCGAGCGCATCGAGCGGGAGACGCGACAGTAGGCGGAATCGTGTGGCACCGTGCCGGGCATGGCACGCGCACTGGTCCTCGTCAACGGCCTCCCCGGCGCCGGCAAGTCCACCCTCGCACCGGCGCTGGCCGTCGAACTCGACGCCCTCGCGCTGTCCAAGGACCAGATCAAGGAGGCCCTGGCGGACGCCGTGGACCCCGCGCTGGCCGGGGCCCTGGGCGGGGTCGCGATGGCCGCTGTCTGGTCCCTGGCGGCGAGCCATTCGGGCACAGTCGTCGTCGACTCCTGGTGGTTCCGGCCCCGCGACCTCGACCACGCCCGCGAGGGCATCGCCCGCACCGGGGCCCGCGCGGCCGTCGAGGTGTGGTGCGAGGCCCCGGTCGAGGTGGTCCGTGCCCGGGTCGCCGGGCGCGCGCGGCATCCGGTGCACGGCGACGGCCACCGCCTCGCCACGGACTGGCCCCGCTGGGCGGCCGAGGCCGCTCCTCTCGCGCTGACGCCGGTAGTCCGGGTGGACACCGGGGGACCGGTGGAGGTGGCCGCCCTGGGCCGCACGGTGCGGGAACTGCTGGCCACGGCGTCATTCCAGGCACGCTGACGCCACGTCCCCTCGGTAGCCCCGGCCGCCGGGGGCATGAAGCTACAACCGCGCCGCCAGGTCCGCCAGGAGGTGTTCGGGGTCCAACGGGTCCGCACGGTAGGCGATGTACTTGTCCGGCCGGATCACGAACCCGCCCGACCCGCTCACCCCGTAGGCCACCCGCGCGGCGGTCTCGTCCGCCCCGACCACCCGGGCCACCACCCGCCCCCGATAGGTCTCCTCGATCCGGGCCGCCAGCCCCGTCCACTCTCCGAACAACAACACCGTGTGATGGGTACCGCGCAACACGTCGTACACCCGCCCAGTCCCCAACGAGGCCTCCCGGGCCCGGTCACCCGGCGCCGGCCCGTCCCGCCATCCGCCGTCGCGCGCGTTCAGCGGACTGTCCGGGTAGGAGATCCGTAGCTGCGCGAAGGTGCCGATCAGCCACCGGCGCACCGACTCCCGGCCGAGCACCCGCCTGGCGAGCACCGGCCCGACGTGGCCGCGCGCGAACCGGGCCACCGCGCCCTGCCCGGAGATGACGGAGAACATCCGGTCGGTGGTGCGCAGCAGCCGCTGGCCGACCGGGTGCCGCTCGGCGTGGTAACTGTCCAGCAGCGAATCCGAAGCGGGCCCACGGCACGCGCGGGCCAGCTTCCACGCCAGGTTGTACGCGTCCTGGATACCGGTGTTCATGCCCTGGGCTCCGGCGGGGCTGTGCACGTGCGCCGCGTCCCCGACCAGGAAGACCCGCCCGTCGCGGTACCGGGGCACGCCGCGCCGGTGCAGCCGGTACCTGCTGACCCAGTATTCCTCGACCACCCGCGCCGGCAACGGCAGCCGCTCGTCCAGCATGGTCTGGAACTCCTCGTGGGTGGGCTCCGAGTAGTCGGGGGAGCCGTGCGCGCCGACGTTGCCGAAGATCCGGAACCGGCCCGCGCCGGGCATCGCGAACGCGGCGAGGAAGCCGGAGCGGGACGGGAACACGTACAGGTCGCCGTCGGGCAGTTCCCAGTCGAGCCGCGCGTCGGCCATGATGAACTCCTCCGCGTACGTCGCCCCCTCGAACGGCATGCCGATCGCGGTCCGCACCGCGCTGCGGGCCCCGTCGCAGCCGACGACCCAGTCGAACCGGACGGCGCGGCCGTCGAGGAGCGCCGTGACGCCGTCGGGGTCCTGGGTCAGCCCGGTCAATGTCACGCCGCGCTCGACGCCGACCCCCAGCGAGGCCAGGTGGTCGGTGAGCACCCGCTCGGTCTCGTGCTGCGACAGGCTGAACAGCCACGGGTACTCCGTGTGCGTCTCCGGCTCCGTCAGCAGCCCCGACACGTCGATCCGGGCGCGGCGCTCCCGGTCGAAGACGAGGTTGACGCTGTCCGCCCGGGTGCCGGCGGCCAGCGCGGCGTCGACGACGCCGAGGTCGTCGAAGAGTTCGAGGGTGCGGGGCTGCACGACGAGGGCCCGGGACGTGGTGGCGGGGGCGGTCGCGCGGTCGACGATCCGGACGGCGGCGCCGTGCCGGGCGAGCTCGGCGGCCATGGTCAGCCCGGTGGGCCCGGCCCCGACGACAAGAATCTCACCCATACCGTCCTCCACGCCCCTTGTGTCGTTTTACTGTAGCTTTCCCGGGGTGCCCGGAAAGGCATCAGCAGGGGTCCACTCCGGAGGCCCGGGAGGCCCCGGGGCGTGCGGACGCGGGGGCAGCGGCTCAGGCCGGGACCACCGTCGGCGCGTGGTGGACCGGGAAGTTCACCGAGTTCGCGATGAAGCACTTCTCGTGTGCCGCAGCGTGCAGCGCCACCGCCGCCTCCACCATCCCGGGCTCGGCGACCGTCACCCGGGGCCGCAGCAGCACCGCCGTGAAGTGTCCGCCGCCGTCGGCCGTCTCGGCCATCGTGCCGACCGCGTCGTCGGCGTAGGACGTCACGACGACGCCGGCCGCGGCGCACACGTGCAGGTACCACAGCAGGTGGCACTGCGACAGCGACGCGACGAGCAGCTGTTCCGGGTTCCACCGGGCCGGGTCGCCCCGGAACGTCGGGTCGGAGCTGCCCGGGATCGTCGGCCGGCCGGGCGCGTCGACGTCGTGCGCCCGGTCGTAGGCCCGGTAGCCGCTGGTGCCGGTGCCCCGGTCGCCGGTCCAGGTGACGGTGACGTCGTATGTGTGGGTGGCGGTCATGACTGCTCCTCCGGGTCGTGGGTGCCGGCCGTGTGGGTGTCGAGCACGTGCGCGTGCGCCGCAGCCCAGGCGTCCGCCGCCCTGCCCTCGGTGATGGCGGCGAGCAGCGTGTCGTGCTGGTGGGCGACATGCGCCGGCCGGGCGGGGGAGGCCAGCGAGTCGCGGGTGGAGACGACGATCTGGTCCCAGAGCCGGTCGAGGATCCCCGTGGCCACCGGGTTGCCGGCCAGGGCGGCGATCCGCTGGTGGAAGCGTCGGTTGTGCGCGACGCCGCGCGCCAGATGTCCGGCCCGGGCGGCGGCGTCGGTGGCTCCGTGCGCCGCCCGGGTCGCCTCGTCGGCCGCGTCCGCCTCCCGGCGCAGGGCCGCGAGGGCCGCCGGCGCGATCTCCCCGGCGGCCTGCCGCCGCGCGGCCAGGTCGGCGGTCATCGCCTCCAGCGCGGCCCGCACCTGGTACGCGTCCCGCAGCGCCCCCGCCCCCAGCGCCACCACCGCGACCCCCCGCCCGTCCGGCGCGACCAGCCCGTCGCTGACCAGTGCGCGGAACGCCTCGCGGACCGGGGTCCTGCTCATCGCGAGGGTCGCGGAGACCTCCATCTCGGTGAGGCGCTGCCCTGGGGCGTAGTCGCCGGCGAGGATGAGTTCGCGGAGTCTGCGGTGCGCGGCGTCGGCCTGCATGGCCCCATCCTAGCGATTGTATGCAATGCATGCAATGGAAGATCCCGCGGTTACCGGCGAGTCCGTCAAGCCCCCGTCCGGCGCGGATATGTATATGCAAAGTGGACAAAGTTCATGGGAAATTCCTGAGTGTCCACCGCACAGTCGTTTCTGCGTCACCTACTGCGAGGTGACGCAGGTCTTGTTGTTTGGTAGACAGTGCCGGTGACTATTTCCTATGGCCGCATTCTGGCCGGCGTGGCGGCCACCGCCGTCGTCGCCACGGCCCTGACCGCCGACCCGGCCCTCGCCGCGTCGCCGGACGTCGTGATCAGCCAGGTGTACGGCGGCGGCGGCAACTCCGGCGCCACGTACACGAACGACTACATCGAGCTGACCAACCGGGGCACCGCCGCGGTGAGCGTGGACGGCTGGAGCGTGCAGTACGCCTCGGCCGCCGGCACGACCTGGGCGCGCACCCTGCTCACCGGCAGCATCGCCCCGGGCGCGAGCTTCCTGGTCGCCGAGGCCCAGGGCGCCGGCGGCACCACCCCGCTGCCCAATCCGAACGTGACCGGCACCATCGCGTTGAGCGCCACGGCCGGCAAGGTCGCCCTCGTCACGAACGGCACGGCGCTGACGTGCGGCGCGGTCTGCCACGCGGCTGTCGGCGTGCGCGACTTCGTCGGGTACGGCACCGCGAACGACTTCGAGGGCTCGGCCGCCACGCCGGCCCTGTCCAGCACGACCGCCGCGCTCCGCCAGGGCGTGGACACCGACAACAACGGCGTGGACTTCGTCGCCGGCGCGCCCACCCCGGGCAGCGGCGGCATCCCGCCCGTGCCGCCGCCCACGGCCGCGCGCGTGCACGAGATCCAGGGCCGGGGCCACCGGTCGCCGCTGGTCGGCAAGTCCGTCATCACCTCCGGCGTCGTGACGGCCGTGGCGAAGAACGGGTTCTGGATCCAGGACACCGCCCCGGACGCGGACCCGGCCACCAGCGAGGGCGTCTTCGTCTTCACCGGCGGCGTGCCCACGGTCGTCGTGGGCGACTGTGTGGACATCACCGGCAAGGTGTCGGAGTTCCGGCCCGGCAACGTAGCCACGAACCTGAGCACCACCGAGCTGACCAGCCCGAAGATCACGGTCACGGCGCAGGGCGTGGCCCTGCCCGAGCCGGTGCTGATCGGCCGGGGCGGCATCCTCGCGCCCACCCCGGTCCGCGCGGACCTGCCGGGCGACGTCGAGGCCTCGGCCACGTTCGACCCGACCACCAACGCGCTGGACTTCTACGAGGCCCTCGAGGGCATGCGGCTGCGGCTGGTCAGCCCGAAGGCCGTCGGTCCGACGACGTCCAACGGCGAGATCGCGGTCGAGGCCGTCGGCGCCGACGACCCGCGTACCGAGCGCAACGGCGTGCGGTACGACTCGTACGCTGTCTCGAACACCGACCGGGTCATCCTCGACGACCTGCTCGCCCCGATGCCGGCCGTGAACGTGTGCGACACGCTCAAGGGCAACATCGACGGCGTCCTGGACTACTCGTTCGGCAACTACAAGCTGCTGGCGACCGCCACCCCCGAGGTGCTGGCCGGTACCCTGCAGCGCGAGGTGACCCGCGCGGCCACCTCCGACGAGCTGGCGATCGCCACGTACAACGTGGAGAACCTGGCCCCGTCGGACCCGCAGGCGAAGTACGACCGCCTGGCGCACGGCATCGTCGACAACCTCGCCGGCCCGGACATCCTGGCCATCGAGGAGATCCAGGACAACTCCGGCTCGGCCAACGACGGCACGGTGTCGGCGACCGTCACCTGGCAGAAGCTGATCGACGCGATCGTCGCGGCCGGCGGCGCGCACTACAGCTACCGGTCGATCGACCCGGTGAACGACTCCGACGGCGGCCAGCCGGGCGGCAACATCCGCACCGGCTTCCTGTTCCGCACCGACAAGGGCCTGTCCTTCGTGGACCGGCCGGGCGGCGACGCGACCACCCCGGTCGGCGTGACCGCCGGTGCCACGGGCGGGGCGGCGCTGACCCTGTCCCCGGGCCGGATCGACCCGGCGAACGCCGTGTGGGAGGACTCCCGCAAGCCCCTGGCCGGCGAGTTCGCCTACCGGGGCCGGACGTACTTCGTGGTGGCCAATCACTTCAACTCCAAGGGTGGCGACGACCCGATGATGGGCCGGTTCCAGCCGCCGACCCGCTCCTCGGAGACCAAGCGGCACGGCCAGGCCACGGCCGTGCGGTCGTTCGTCGACAGCGTGCGCGCGCTCGACGCCAAGGCGAACGTCGTCGTCCTCGGTGACCTCAACGACTTCCAGTTCTCCGACACGGCGAACATCCTGGTCGGCGACGGGTTCCTCGTGGACCTGCCGCAGAAGGTCACCGCGCGGCAGAGCTACACCTACGTCTACGACGGCAACTCGCAGGTGCTCGACCACATCCTGCTGTCCAAGCCGCTGTACCTGGCCGGCGAGGACTACGACATCGTGCACATCAACAGCGAGTTCGCGGACCAGGCGTCCGACCACGACCCGCAGGTGATCCGGCTGGCGACCCCGCAGCCGTAGTACCCGAAGAAAGGGGGCCGCACCGACAACGGTGCGGCCCCTTTCCTATTCCTCGATCGCTCCGCCCACGGCCCGCAGGTGCTCGCGGAACGTCCATGTCGGCTCCTCGCGCCGCCGGGCGAGATAGACGTCGAACCGGACCTGCGCGCGCAGCGACTCTCCGGCCCGGATCCGCTCCGCCTGCCGGCGCTCGGTGTCCCGGATCCCCTCGGCGAGGGTGAACAGCTCCCCGGCCCGGTCCGCCGGCACGAACAGCACCCCGTCGGCGTCGCCGAGCACCAGGTCGGCCCGCCCCACGGTCCAGTCGCCGACCATGGCGGCCTCCAGGGCGTCCTTGGGCCGCTCGTCGAGCCGGAGCGGGCCGGTGGACAGCGTGCCGGCGCTGAACAGCGGCAGCCCGATCACCCGCAGGTCGGCCGTGTCGCGGTGCAGGCCCCAGATCACGATCCCGGCCAGCCCGGCGGCCTGCGCCTCCAGGGCCACCAGGTCGCCGACGCAGCTCTCGTCGACCCGGCCGCCGTTGTCGACGACGAGCACGTCGCCGGGCGCGGCGTCCTCGAAGGCCTCCAGGAACAGGTCGACGCTGCCGACGTGCCGGGCGGGGGCGACCCGGCCGGCGACCCGGGTGCCGGGGGTCATGGCCCGCACCCCGGTGGGGGCGCACCGCACCGGGACGCCGGCGCGCAGGCACGCGTCCGCGATGTGGGCCGTGGTCAGGGTGGCGAACCGTCGCCGGAGTTCCTCGTGGTCCATGGAGATTCCTCTCACGCCGCGTCGGGTGCGGAAACACCGCCGGCGGCGGGTCCCACCCACAACCCTTTCATGGTTACGGTGGGACCCGACCCGGCGCGCGTCAGTGCTCGTAGACCTCGAACTCGTACAGAGAGTAGCCGTAGCCGGTGCCGCGGCGGACGCCCTGCATCCGGACGTAGCGCGCCGTGACAGGGGCGAACGCGTCGTTCTCCAGGCCGCCCGCCCCGGCGGTCACCGCGAGCGCGTCGCGCCAGGTGGCGCCGTCCGTGGACACCTGGAGCCGGTAGCTCGCCGCGTACGCCGACTCCCAGCGCAGGACCGCGCGGCTCACCGTGCGGGCGGACCCCAGGTCCACCGTGATCGACTGGTTGTCCGACCAGTCGCTGGCCCACCGGCTGCCGGGGTCGCCGTCGACGGCGTACCCGGGCGGGCAGTACGGGTCGAACCAGCCGTGCTGATAGCTCGTCGCCGACACCGGCCGGCCGGCGGCCAGGTTGGCCACCGAGTCGCCGCGGTGCGCCGCGAACTGCACCACCTGCTGGTACGTCGGCCGGTTCTGCCAGCTGACCATCGGGTCGGTGACGCCGCCGAGCGGGTTCTGCACGATCGCGTCCGCGCACCACTGGTCGCCGGCGGAACAGTGCGCGTCCGTCGGGTACACCTGTGCGGTGCTCTGGGACAGCGCCCCGCCCAGCGCGCCCAGCAGTGCCGCCCGGCAGCCGGCCAGGTCACCGCACCAGGTGCGGGTCAGACCGCCGGAGACCGGGTCGCCGAGGACGGCGCGCAGATCCTTGTCGACATAGGACCACCAGCCGTGCTGGAACGCCGAACCCCGGTGCCCGACCGCGGCGTCCGCCCCGCCCGAACCGGCGTAGGGCCCGTTCTGGCCGCCGGACGGCGACTCGTTGAGCTGCAACGCGCCGGCCAGTGCCCCGAACAGCCCGTCGCCCATGCCGGGCTTGAACTCGGCCTGCACGAGCAGCGGCCACCACGCGTCGAACACGGCGATCGCGTGCGCGTCCTTGTACACGTGGCTGCCGGGGGCGGTCTCGACCCGCTTGCCGCCGTGCTGCTGCCAGGCCTTCAGCTCGGTGACGGCCGCGTTGAGCGCGGGGTCGGTGACCGGCTGGCTGGTCAGCACCCGCAGCAGCTTCGGCAGCACGTCCTCGGCGCGCAGGTCGGTCACGGCGGCATCCGCCATCGCCGACGTCAGCGACGCCCGGCTGACCTTCGTACCACTGGTGACCAGGGCCTTCACCCGGTCGTCGAGCAGGTTGGCCCGGTGCACGCTGGCCTCGCCGAACCCGGCCGAGCAGTACTGCCTGGCCTGCTTGTTGTTCCAGGACACGTAGTAGTCCTGGTCGATCGAGTTCGGGTGCTCGCCGAACGGGGTGTAGCCGGTCCACTCGTTGGCCGCCGTCGCCGCGATCGGCAGGCTCGGGTCGACGTTCGCCGGCCGGGCCGGGTTCGCGCCCGAGTTGTAGTAGGCGGTGTGCTGGGCGTCGGCGTAGAACCAGTTGAACGTGTAGCCGATCTGGGACGCGGCCTGCTGGAAGTCCGCCGCCGATGTGATCGCCGCCGGGTCGTTGAACAGCTGGAACCCGATGATCGAGTCCACCTCGTGCATGTAGGTCGACCGCAGGCTGGCGAACGCCACCGGCCGGCCGGCGACCGTGCCCCGGTGGGTGACCAGGCCGTACCTCGTCCGGTAGACCACCAGCTTGTAGGAGCCGGCCGGCGTGCCGTCCGCGGTCGTCGGGCTCCAGGAGTCGAACCGCTCCAGGCGGTCCATCGCGGTGCACGTGCCGTGGTAGTCGTAGGCCACGGAGTCCTTCGTCGGGGCCGAGCCGTCCAGGTTGCACAGCGTCGCCGCGTACGTGTCGGTGATGTCCTGGCCAGCCGACGTCGCGCTCCACGAGTAGTCGACGCCCCGGCCGAGCTGCACGTAGAAGCTGGAGCCGGCGAACGCCACGCCGCGCGCGTCGATCCCGGGGCCGTGCAGCTCCTCCAGCATCAGCAGCTGCGGGGCGAAGTAGCCGGTCTGCGGGCCGAACACGGCCACCGGGTGCCCGGAGTCGGTGTGCGCGCCGGACACGACGAGCGCGTTGGACATGCCGTGCTTCGCCGACAGCAGGTCGCCCGGCAGCACGCCGGCCGCGGCGGTGGTCGCCGTGTTCGCCGAGCCGGTCGGGTCGTAGATCAGCTGGGCCGGGGTGACGCTGCCCGGGTCGGGGAGCGCGACGCCCTGCGGGTTCGCCGGGCTGCCGGCGTACGGGAACGTCTGCCCGTCGTGCAGGGTCAGCACCGCCTCCGGGTCGTTCTGCTCCCGGAACGCGTTCCACACCCGGTCGCCCTCGACCTGGCCGTACCTCTGGTCCGCCGCGAGCTTGACCAGCGCGGACTGCACCTCGCCACCCCCACCGGCCCCGAACAGGGCGCCCACCACCGAAGCGAGGGCCACCAGGTCGGTGAGCTGGAAGTGGTCGATGCTCCCGGCGTTGGTGACCGCGTCCACGTGCCCGGTCAGCACGTACTCGCCGGGGAAGTACCGCCCGCCGTAGGACTGGTCGATGTAGAGGTTGATCCCGGCGACGTAGTCGGTGGCGTCCCGCAGCGCCTGCTGGCCCCGGGCCCCGCCGCGCGCGACGGCCGCGTCGAGCTGCGCCCGGAGCTCGGCCTCCGTGTACGGCGCGGCCTGCCAGAACGTCTGCTCCAGCTGCCGGTTGGCCGCGGCCCCGCCGGCGAAGCCGCTCAGCGCGCCCCGGCCGACGTGCCGGAACAGGTCCATCAGCCACAGCCGGTCCTGGGCGGCCACGTAGCCGGCGCCGAACTCGGTGCCGGAGCGGGTGGTGCCGTAGACGTGCGGGACGCCGGTCGCCTTGTCCCGGACGATCGTGACGTCCGAGCGCGGCGACACCGTGCTCTCCACCTGGTCGGCCGGCACCCCGAAGGAGGCGTCGTTGAAGAACTGGCCGAGCGCGGCGTTGCTCAGCCCGGTGTAGGAGTTGACCAGCGCCGCGTACTTCCCGAGCTGGTCGTCGGTGTGCTTCGGCCGGGTGCCGAACGCCCGGTTGGCCAGGATGTCGGCGAGGGTGGCGTTGCCGTTCTCACCGGGCGGCAGGATGTCCCCGCACTGGCCGAGGCAGTAGTCGTTGGCGGCGAAGGTCGAGGCGGTGGGCGTGGCGGCGGCGGGGGAGGGCACCGCCAGCGCGGCGACCAGGGCCAGGGCCACGAGCGCCGCGCGGGGAGGGGTACGCATGCCGGCTCCTTTGTGAAGTGACTGTGGTCACCGTACCGTCGGAGCCAAGATCGTGAAATAGCTTCATGTAATGATGGCCTTCGTTTCCCCGCCCTCGTCGCCTCCAGGGGGAATGCCCGAAAAGCTATGCATCGTCCGGTTCGGCCGCCCGCTGGGCCGGATGCTCCACCAGGGCCAGGATCCTGCTGGCCATGAACCGGGCCGTCCGCACCGTCGTGCCGCCCCTGGTCACCTCGGACACCTCGACCACGCCGCGGCCCACCGAGACCTCGACCCGCCGGCCCGCCCGGGTCGCGACGACCTCATAGGTCCGCGATCCACTACCGGCATCGATGACTACCTCTACCCGGTCGCCCTTCACCACTCCAGTATGCTCGCGCCGGTCGCCGGACGGTTCCTGGCGAATGCGCAGCTCAGACAAGCCCCTGCCGGTACGCGTACGCCACCGCCTGCGCCCGGTCGCGCACCTCGGCCTTCGCGAAGATGTGGTTGATGTGCGTCTTCACCGTGGCCTCGGAGATGAACAGCCGGCCGGCGATGTCCGTGTTGGACAACCCCTGCGCGACGAGCCGCAGCACCTCCACCTCCCGCTCGGTGAGGTCGTGTGCCGGGGCGCGGAGGTTCTCGCCCGGGATCAGCTCCAACAACTTGCGCTGCACGTCCGGGTCGAGGTCGGCCTGCCCGTCGGCCACCCGGCGCAGCGCCCGGGTGATCTCCTCGACCCCGGCGTCCTTGGTCAGGTAGCCGCGCGCCCCGGCCCGCAGCGCGGCCAGGATGTCGGCGTCGTCGGCGTACGTGGTCAGCACCACGACCTGGGTCCCCGGATACTCCGCCCGCACCCGCCGGGTGGCCTGCACCCCGTCGCACCGGGGCATCCGCAGGTCCATCAGCACGACGTCGGGGGCGTGCTCGGCGACCGCTGCCACGGCTTCGAGGCCGTCGGCGGCCGTCGCGACCACCGTCACGCCCTCGACCAGCCCGAGGAGCAGTTCGAGGCCGTCGCGGATGACGCGCTGGTCGTCGGCGATGACGACCCTCAGTTCGGTACCCGCAGCCACACCCGGTATCCCTTTCCGTCCGCGCGCGGTCCGGCCTCCAGGGCGCCGCCGAGCAGTTCCGCGCGCTCCCGCATGCCGGCCAGGCCGTAGCCGCCGCCGGTCTCGCCCAGCTCGGGGTGCGGCGCCGCCGTCCCGTCGTCGAGGATCTCCACCTCGACCGCGTCCCCACGATAGGTCAACGTGACCGTGGTACGGGCCCCGGGCGCGTGTTTGCGGGCGTTGGTCAGCGCCTCGCGGCTGGCCCGTTCGAGGGCCAGGGCGGCCTCGGGCGCCAGCGGGGTCTCCGGTCCGTCCACCAGGAACACCGCGTCGGACTGGCCGGCGAGGGCCCGCAGCAGGTCCGGCAGCGGCCGCGCGTCGCCGCGCAGTGACTCCAGGGCGCGGCGGGTCTCGTCGAGGCCGTCGCGGGCGAGCCGCTGGGCCTGCTCGACCCGGCGCAGCACCTCGGCCGGGTCCGAGCCCCGGTTCAGCAGCATCCGCGCGCCCTCCAGCTGGACGACCTGCGCGGTCAGGGTGTGCGCGAGGATGTCGTGGATCTCGCGGGCGAGCCGCTGGCGTTCGGCGAGGGCCTCGGCGCGCCGGTTGGCGGCCTGGGCGTCGCGTTCGGAGGCGAGCAGCTGCTGGGCCGCGGCGACCTTCTGCCGGGCGTCGCGCATCAGCAGGCCGATCATCGCCGAGCCGGCCATCCCGGTGGACAGGCCGAACGCCGGCCACGGGCCCGCGTACCACCAGGTGATCGTGGCCAGGGGCAGGGCGGCCAGTACACAGAAGATCGGGGCCTTCGGCCAGCTCAGCCGGGCCAGGGCCCAGGGCAGCACCGCCATGGTCGCCGCGAATCCCGGCGCCTCGCGGTCCACGAGCAGCAGCAGGTCGCCGGCGGCCACGCTGACCGCCAGGCCGGCGATCGCGTGCCACTCCCGGTCGGGGTCGGCCATCCCGGCCACGTCCCGCCAGGCCATCTTGGACATGGCGACGCCGCCCCGGAACCGGGCGTAGAGCAGTCCGCCCGGCACCAGCACCGACAGCACCAGGACGACCGGCCACCGAGGCGCCGGCCAGGTGATCGTGACGCAGAACAGCGGGAACGCGAGCAGACCGAGGCCGCGCAGGATCGTCGACAGCCCCGGTCGCCGCGTCACCGCGTCGGTCGTCACGCCGCGATCCGGTCGTGGTCGGGGAGCACCGGCAACGGCCGCCCGCCGAGCATGCCGGCCCTGCGGGCGATCACCAGGCCCTGCACCCCGAACGTCACACCGGCGAACAACATGGCCTCCCCGAAGCCCTCCGTGGCCCCGAGCGCGCCGGCGGCCACCATGATCGTGATCCGGAGCGCGAAGGACGCGATCCACCAGACCACGGTACGGCGGTCACCCCGGGTGATCACGCCCGACGCGGTCCGCCACACGGTCATCGTGCGGGCCCGGATCACGCCGGTGGCCGCGGCGACCAGGAGTCCGACGGCCAGCATGCCGATCGCGGCCGGGGTGGACAGCCGCTGCCACATGCCGTGGTCGGCGAACAGTCCGGCGGCGAGCATGGCCGCGGGGAGGAGCGCGGCCCGGCGGACCTTGAAGGGGCCCTCCTTCACCTGCCTGCGGATGACGAAGGTGATCAGAGCCAGGATGAGCAGGCCGTATACGGTCCAGAACGCGATGGTCGTCATGGGTATGACGCTACGAATCCGGGCACTGTCCCCGCATCGACGCGGGGGTGGAACCGTCGTCTCCACCCCCGGGTGTAGGCCGGCGCGGCCGTCGCGAGATCGCGGGCGGGGAGTCGCGGTGGGTACCCTGGCGGCGTGCAGACCGTCCCCGTAGTCCTCGACGCGGCGTTCGTCCGCGATCCGTACCCGATCTACGAGCGGCTCCGCGCGACCGGCCCGGTGCACCGGGCGGTCCTGCCCGACGGCCGCGGGGTCTGGCTCGTCGTCGGCCACCACGAGGTGCGCGCGGCCCTCGCCGACCCGCGGCTGACCGTCGACAAGCGGCACGCGAACCCCGGCGGTTGGCAGGGCCTGCAGCTCCCGCCAGCCCTGGACGCCAACCTGCTCAACCTCGACGGCCCCGACCACGCCCGGCTGCGCCGCCTCGTCACCGGCGCGTTCACCCCGCGCCGGGTGGCCGGTCTGCGCCCCGGCATCGAGGCCACGGCCGCGGCCCTGCTCGACGCGATGGTCGGGCGCGGCACGGCCGACCTGGTCGCCGACTACGCCGTGCCGCTGCCCGTCGCCGTCATCGGCGACCTGCTGGGCGTCGCCCCCGGCGACCGGGCCGACTTCAAGGGCTGGACGGACACGATGCTCGCCGCCGAGGCCGGCGAGCGGGTGGACGCCCGCTCGGCGCTGGGCGAGTTGCTGGCGTTCCTGACCCTGCTGATCGCCACGAAACGCGCGCACCCGGCCGACGACCTGCTCTCGGACCTGGTCGCCGCCCGCGACGGCGACGGCGGCCGGCTCAGCGGGGACGAGCTGCTGTCGATGGCGTTCCTGCTGCTGTTCGCCGGGCACGAGACGTCGGTGCAGCTGATCGGCTCCGGGGCGCTCGCCCTGATCCGGGAGCCCGCGCTGCGCGGCGCGCCCGGCCTGGTGGAGGAGCTCCTCCGGCACGACGGGCCGGTCGGCCTGGCGGTGCGCCGGTTCCCCACGGAGGACCTGACGGTCGGTGACACCACGATCCCGGCCGGCGACCCGGTGCTGCTGGCCCTGGGCGCCGCCCACCGCGACCCGGCCCGCTACCGGACCCCGGACGCCCTCGACCCCGCCCGCCCGGACCAGGGACACCTGGGGTTCGGGCACGGCGTGCACTACTGCCTGGGCGCGCCGCTGGCCCGGCTGGAGGCCGAGGTGGCCCTCGGGGCGCTGTTCGCCCGCTTCCCCGAGGTGGCCCTGACCGTGCCGGCCGGCGACCTGCGCCGCCGCCCGACGATCCGGGTCCGCGGCCTGGTGGCCCTCCCGGTCCGCCTCAACCCCTGAAAACCCTTTTTCCGGGTACGGAGGAGCCCGACCCGGCACGCGCCGGCGACTCGTGGCCGGACGGCCGGCAGCTCCCCGGCGGGAACCCTGTCTATGGCCAGGGCCACGTGCCCGGTGCCGTGTAGCCGCCGGCCGAGGAGAACGCCGCCGCGAGGGTGTCGCGGTCCGCCCCCGCCGCGAGCGCCGCGCACAGCAGCAGCCGGGCGCGCACCGGGTCGACGAACCCGGCCGGGACCAGGCCCCGGGCGAGCAGGTCGCGTTCGGAGCCGGGGAACGCGTAGGTGTCCGTGAGCACCGGGCCGGCCCCGGTCCGCGACGCGAGGACCACCGGGATCCGGCCGCCGATCTCGTGCAGCCGTGCCACCAGCGCCTCGGGCACGTGCCCGACCCCCATGCCGGCGACGACGAGCCCGTCGAGCCGGTCCTCGACGCCGTGCAGCAGCTCGCCCCGGTCCCCGAGGGTCGCGGTGACCACGCAGACCCGGGCCCCGGGCGGCCCGGCCGGCCGGGGCACGACGAACCGGCCGCGCGGCTGGTTCAGCACGCACGGCCGGCCGGCGACCAGGTGGCCGAGCGGCCCGCCGTTCGGGGACGTGAACGCGCCCACGCTGGTGGAGTGGGTCTTGCGGACCCGGCGGGCGGCGTGGATCTCGTCGGCGAGGACGACCACGACACCCAGGTCGCGCACCTCCGGGGACGCCGCGGCCCGGATCGCGGCGAGCAGGTTGGCCGGCCCGTCGTGCCCGGCGACGGTCGGGTTGCGCATCGCGCCGGTGACCACGACCGGCCGGGGCCCCCGGTGCCACAGGTCGAGCAGGTACGCGGTCTCCTCGACCGTGTCGGTGCCCTGGGCGACCACCACGCCGTCCGCCCCGTCGGCGAGGGCCGCGTCGACCGCCACGGACAGGGCGTGCACGTCGGCGAAGCCCAGCGACGCGCCGGGCAGCCGGCGGAAGTCCACGACATCCACGGCGATCCCGGATTCGGCCAGGCCGGGCACCGCGGCGAGGAGCTGCGCCGGGGACAGGGCCGGGGCGATGCCGCCGCCCTCGACCGGGGCCATGGCGATCGTGCCGCCGAGGCCGAACAGGACGACCCGGGGAGCGCTGCGCTGTTCGATCATGGACCGAGCCTAGGGCGCGGCCCGCCGACGCGGGAGTCCCGTATCCGGATGACGGGGTTGATCTGGGGGCTCCGCCCCGGCGCGCACCGGGGCGGAGCCGGATGGTCAGGCCGCCATGGTCCGCAGCTCCTCGGCCCGCAGCGTGGCCCGGAGCCGGGCCAGGGTCTGGGTCAGCAGTCGGGACACGTGCATCTGGGACACCCCGAGCCGTTCGGCGATCTGTGACTGGGTCAGCTCCTCGGCGAACCGCATCGCCAGCATCCGCCGCTCCCGCACCGGCAGCGTCTCCCACAGCGGGGCGAGGAGGGCCCGGGCCTCCACGACGTCGTACCCCGGATCGGTGTCGCCGAGCAGGTCGGCGATCCCGCCGCCGGTTCCCGCCGCGTCCACGGGCGCGTCCAGCGACGCCGGCGTGTACGCTCCGGCGCACCGCAGCCCGTCGCGGATCTCGGCCTCCCCGACCTTCAGGTGCGCGGCGAGGTCGGCGACCGTGGGCGTCCGGCGGAGGGTGTGGGTCAGCTCGCCGGTGGCATGCTTGATCCGCAGGTGGATCTCCTGGGTGGAACGCGGCACCCGCACCGTCCAGCCCTTGTCCCGGAAGTGCCGCTTGACCTCGCCGAGGATCGTCGGGGTCGCGTAGCTGGTGAAGTCGTTGCCGTTGTCCACGTCGAAGCCGTCGACGGCCTTGACCAGGGCGAGCCGGGCGACCTGGACGAGGTCGTCGAGGTGCTCGCCCCGGTTGGCGAACCGCCGGGCCAGTCGGGCGGCGAGCGGCAGCGCCGTCTCGATCACATCGGCCCGCAGCCGGTTCCTGGCCGGCCCAGTGGGCATTGTCGCCAGTGTGGCGAGCGGGACCCGGAGGGTGTCGTTGAGCGACTCGCGCCCGTCGAACAGCGGCACGACGGCGGCGAGAGTGCCGATCACGGGCCGGACGGCGGTACGGACAGGCAGGGTGATGACGGACATGGTTGACCAGACCTCCAGCGGCGGAAGACACCGCAGATGCGCGCACTCGTGGCGCGGAATGGGGAGAGCGCCAGCGGGCCCGTTGCTCGAGCACCGCGGAAACGGCAGAGCCGTCGAAGGGACGGAAAGCGCGCGGAGCCTGGTCTAGACCCCGGCGGAACACCGTCGCGTGGAGTACACACTATCGGCCGAACGGAGGATAAGAAAGCCCCCACACGATGTCGGGCGGTGACCGAGCGCACAGGGCGACCGGTCGAACCGGCCGGGACCCGGTAGCCCGGCGACTAGGGTGGAGGTCATGGCAGACCTGCTCGCCGCGTGGATCGAGGGGTACGTCGCGGCCTGGGAGTCCAACCGGCCCGACGACATCGGCGCGCTGTTCACCGACGATGCCCGCTACCACACGGAGCCGTTCGCCGAACCGTGGCGGGGCCGCGAGGAGATCGTCCGACAGTGGCTCGCGCACGCCGACGCGCCCGGCGACGCCACCTTCCGCTGGGAGCCGGTGGCCGTCGGCGGGCCGGTGTCGGTGATCACGGGCCGCACGGTGTACCGGGAGCCGCCGCGCGAGTACCACAATCTGTGGTTGATCCGGCTCGACGACCAGGGCCGGTGCGCGGAGTTCACCGAGTGGTACATGCGCCGGCCCTGAACCAGCGTGCGACCGCCCACCGGTAATACAGTGGTGCGCGACAGACCACTGGGGAGGGACGCGATGGGCAAGGTTCTCGTGCACGCCACGCTGTCGCTGGACGGTTTCATGGCCGGCCCGGGCGTGAGCCCCGAGCAACCGATGGGCGTCGGCGGGATGCCGCTGCACGAGTGGATGTTCCGTCGCCCCGCACACGAGGTCGACGCCGCCGTCGTCGGCGAGGTGTTCGCCGACACCGGGGCGGTCGTGCTGGGCAGGCGCACGTTCGACGTGGGCGTCGAGGCCTGGGAGGACACGCCTTACCCGGTGCCGAGTTTCGTCCTCACCCACGAGGCCCGCCCGGACCTGCCGATGCGCAGCGCGGCGTTCGCGTTCGTGACCGGCGGCGTCGACGAGGCGCTGCGCCGGGCCCGGGCCGCGGCCGGGGACCGGGACGTCACCCTGATGGGCGGGGACGTGTCCCGGCAGTTCCTGCTCGCCGGGCTCGTGGACGAGATCCACGTCCAGCTCGTGCCGGTGCTGCTCGGGGCGGGGGTCCGGCTGTTCGACGGGCTGGCCGGGGTGCGCGTCGAGCTGGAGCGCACCCGGATCCTGGAGTCCCCGCAGGTCACCCACCTGAGGTATGCGGTGCTTCAGGCCCCCAAGGGCTTGCGGTAGCGGGGTCGGCGGGCCACCACCCGGTAGCCGACGCTCTCATACAGGCCGACGCTGTCGTTCTCGTTCTCCAGCACGGTGTACAGGGCCGCGCTGGTCACCCCGCGCGCGGCGAGCAGGTCCAGACTGCGGTGCATCAGCGCCCGGGCCAGGCCGCGCCGCCGCCAACGCGGCAGGACGGCCACCCACGGAGTCTCGCCGGTGCCGTCGGCCCCGATCGTGTTGACCACGACGCCGGCGAGTTCGTCCCCGTCCCAGGCCGCCAGCCACAGGCCCAGGTCGGACTGCTCCTCGGCCACCTCGTCGAGGTACTCCTCGAACGTGCGCGCCACGTGCCCGTTGGAGGAGTCCGCGAAGCACTCCTCGATCGCCCCGTGCAGCACCGGATGCTGGTCGGCGGTGACCGGACGCAGTGCGAGGCCGGCCGGCAGCGCGACGTCGTGCCGACCGGTGGCGGCCTCCATGTGCACCTTCGTGAACGCGAGCCGGAAACCGGCACGGAGCAACAGCGCCCGCACCGTCGGCTGGGACTCGTCGGCGTTACCGCCCAGCACCGGCCGCCGCGCGCCCTCGACGGCGGCGACCTCCGCGGCCCGGGCCTCCTGCCAGGCGAGCAGCCGCCGGCCGACGCCCCGGCCCCGGCTGTCGGGGGCCACCGCACCCGTCACCAGGTAGAGCCGGGTGCCGTCGGCCTCCGACCACCAGGTCATCCACGTGTACCCGACGACCCGGCCGTCGATCTCCGCCAGCACACAATGGGGCAGGTTGTCCGTGGGGTCCCCGTCACCGGGGCCCGGCAGCGACACGTCGCCCTCGACGGCGGTGACGGCGGCCCGCACCGCCTCGACGGCGGCTAGGTCCTCGGGATGGCGGTACGGGCGCAGGGCCAGGTCCACGGTGCTCCTCCACGGTCGGTGACCGCAGGCTAGCCACGAGCCGGGGCGCGGCGGTACCGGTTTACCGCCGACCGGCGATGGGGCTATCCGTGGGTCGCCGGTCGCGCCGGGTGCGCCACGTCTCGGGCGGTGCTGGCGTCCTCGACCTCCAGCAGGCTCGTCTCGTGCCGCTCGGCCTCGTGCGCCGCCGCGCCGCCGCGCAGCCCGAACAACCGCTTGCTGAGCAGGATGTACAGCACCGCGGCGATGTTGACGACCAGCGCGCCGATCCGCACCCAGGTGACCCGCTCGGCGAGCTCGTAGATCTCGATCGGGATGAACAGGGAGGTGGCGACCACCGCGAAATACTCACCCCAGCGCTTCAGGAGCCACAGGCCCACGCCCTCGATGAGCTGCAGGGAGCCGTAGAGCACCAGGCCGGCGGCGATCCACAGCAGCGTCGTGCCGCCGAACGCGAACACCTTCTCGATGGTGTGCACGATCGAGGAGTCCTTCAGCCCCCAGTGGAACTTCTCCGCGAGTGGCTCGAGCAGGGGCAGATTCTCGTGGTACGCCCGCTGCAGCGCGTCCCGGTCCGCCCGGAACCGCCACACCCCGTACGCCCCCGCGAGGACCAGGAGGCCCTTGAGGAACCTCTCCACGGCGAGCAGCCGCAGCACCACGGCGTCGCGCAGCGCCCGGCCGCGCATCACGATCGGGGCGTCCTCGGCCGGCCCGGAGCGGCGCGGCCCGCCCGGCACGAAGTCACCGCACCGCAGGCACCGCCACGCCTCGCCGACGGGCGTCTCGACGTGCAGCCGGGCGCGCAGCTCGGGCTCGTCGGGGGCATAGGTCTCGTGGCCCTTACGGCCACAGGAGCGCAGGTTCCAGTCCACGGGAACAAGTGTGCCCTGTCCGCGCCAGCACCCCACCCGCCGACCCGGCGCGCCGGCCCACGCCGGGCCGGAACTGCCACGCCGACGCCGACCCGCCGCCCGCCCGTCAGCTCAGAACGGCTCCACCAGCCACGGCGTCACCGGCGGGAACAGCGCCCGCAACCGGTCGGCGACCGGGGCCGGCAGCGTCGGCGCGAAGCGCCGCACCGGCAGCTCCGCCGGGTCGAGCACGCCGTAGACCAGCGCGGACAGCCCGTGCCCGGTCAGCACCGCCTCGGGTTCGGCGTCGGACGCCGCCACGGCCAGGGTGCCCCCGTCGGAGCGCAGCCGCCAGGTACCCCCGGTCAAGGGGTCGTCCACGGCCACCGTGACCTCGCCGGTCCCCACGTCGATCCCGGCGAGCCCCGGAACCGACAGCACCCGGGCCATCGGGGCGAACACGTCGGTCGGGGTGGACCGGACGGCGGCGGTCACGGCGATGTCGGTCGACCACAGCTCGGGCCGGTCGGCCGGGTGCGGGGTGAGGGTCACCGTGTCGATCTGGTCGACGTGCCGGGCGGCGAAGCCGAGCAGGAGAGCCCGGGCGTGCGGGTCGACGGCGAGCAGTGGGCCGCCGGCCAGTTCCCCGTGATGCCCCGTGATCTTGTAGACGAGCGCGCCGACCACCTCGCCGGCCACCCGGGCGACGGCCGCCCACGACTCGTTGGCTTCGCGGACCCACGCCGCGTTGCCGGCCGGCCGCATCGCCACCCCGTGGGTGGTCCGCTGTAGCCGGGTGTGCAGGTCGCGCACGTCGTCGTACGCGTCGGCGACCGGGTGCCAGGTGACCTCGCCCGGCAGGTCGGCGCGCAGCAGCGGGGTCAGGCTCGCCGGGTCGATGGTGACCCGGGCCGGCTCGGGGAGGCTGACGTAGCCGAACCGCTCGTAGAACGAGGTGCGGAACGGGTACAGCGCGCTGACGGCGAAGCCCTCCGCCACGGCGTCGGCGAGGTGCCGGTCCACCAGGGCGCGCACATGGCCGCCCCGGCGGGCGTCGGGCGCTGCGGCCACCCCGGCGACGCCGGCCATCGCCAGCACCCGGCCCCGGACGTTCTGGGTCATCGGGATCCGGGTGGCGCAGGCCAGCGCCCGTTCGCCGTCGAAGGCGGCCAGCACGGCGTTCTCGTGGTGGTAGCGCGGATCGAAGGGGAACCCGGGACCGGGGCTGGCCGTGAACGCGTACTGCTGGAGCGGCAGCGACACGGCCGGCCGCTCCTCGGGGGACACCGACCTGATGATCATGGGGTCCAGCCTAGACCCGCCCGCCGGAAACGGTGTGACGCGGAAGACTGTGGTCCGGGCCCCGTCGCGGGGACAGATCGTGCATCCTGATTCACTGCGTCCCGCAGATCCCGAAGAGGAAGAGGCACATGAGCACCGAGTACGCCGTCCCGGCGCGCGTTCCCAGTCCCGTGCGACCGGCCGAGCCGGCGAACGGTCTGGTCCGCTGGCTGCTCCGCAACCGGGTGCACCCGGTCGGACCGGAGTCCGGCGAGGCGCACACCCCGCCCCAGGCGTGGTGGAAGGTGATGTGCCTGACGGGGGTGGACTACTTCTCGACCCTGTCCTACCTGCCCGGCATCGCCGCGCTCGCCGCCGGCGCGCTGTCCCCGCTCGCGACGCTGCTGATCGTGGCGCTGACCCTGCTGGGCATGCTGCCGATGTACCGCAGGGTGGCCCAGGAGAGCCCGCACGGCCAGGGTTCGGTGGCGATGCTGGAGAACCTGCTGCCGTTCTGGCGGGGCAAGGTGTTCGTCCTCGTGCTGCTCGGCTTCGTCGCGACCTCGTGGATCATCACGATCACGCTGTCCTCGGCGGACGCGTCCGTGCACATGCTGGAAAATCCCTATCTGCCGGGCTTCCTGCACGGGCACGCCGTGCTGATCACGGTCGTGTTGCTCCTGATCCTCGGCGGGGTGTTCCTGCTCGGCTTCAACGAGGCCGTCGCGGTCGCCATCCCGCTCGTCGGGGTGTACCTGCTGCTCAACGCCGCCGTCGCCGTCGCCGGTGTGGTCGAGATGATCGGGCATCCGCACACGTTCTCCGCGTGGACCGACGCGCTCACCGCCGGCCGGGGCGGGTTCGGTGGCCTGATCGGGCCGGCCGTGATCGCGTTCCCGCTGCTCGTGCTGGGCCTGTCGGGCTTCGAGACCGGGGTGAGCATGATGCCGCTGGTCGCCGCCGACGGGAAGACCCCGGAGCAGCGGAGCGCGTCGCGGATCCGCAACACCCGCAAGCTGCTGACGGTCGCCGCCCTGATCATGAGCGTGTACCTGATCGTGACGAGCTTCCTCACCACGGTCCTGATCCCGGCCGACGAGTTCAAGGAGGGCGGCAAGGCCAGCGGTCGCGCCCTGGCCTACCTGGCGCACGAGCTGCTCGGCAATGCCTTCGGCACGATCTACGACATCAGCAGCATCCTGATCCTGTGGTTCGCCGGCGCCTCGGCGATGGCCGGCCTGATCAACATCGTGCCCCGTTACCTGCCCGCGTACGGCATGGCGCCGGAGTGGGGGCGCGCCGTCCGCCCGGTCGTGATCGTCTACACGCTGATCAGCGTCGGGATCACCATCGCGTTCGGCGCGGACGTCAACGCGCAGGCCGGGGCGTACGCGACCGGCATCCTGGCCATGATGGTGTCCGGGGCCGTGGCCGTCACGATCAGCGCGGCGCGGCGCAGGCGGCACGTGGCCACGGCCGGCTTCGGCGTCCTGACCCTGGTGCTGCTGTACGCGCTGGTCGCCAACGTGATCGAGAAGCCCGACGGCATCGCGATCTCCGCGGTGTTCATCGTCGGCATCATCCTGGTCTCGCTGATCTCCCGGGTGTCGCGGACCACGGAGCTGCGCGCCGACCGGATCGAGTTCGACGACGCCGCCCGGGGGTTCGTCACCGACTCGATCGCGTTCGACGGGGCGCTGAACCTGATCGCGAACCGGCGGCAGACGGGCGACCACGCGGAGTACTCGGAGAAGGAGCTCTCGCAGCGCGGCATGAACCCGGTGCCCGGCAACGCCGACGTGATGTTCCTGGAGATCGACATCTCCGACCCGTCGGAGTTCAGCGACGTGCTCGCCGTGGAGGGCGTCGAGGTCGACGGGTACCGGATCCTCCGCGCCCGCAGCGCCGCCGCCCCGAACGCGATCGCCGCGATCCTCCTCGCCCTGCGCGACGCGACCGGGGTCCGGCCGCACTGCTACTTCGAGTGGGCGGAGGGCAACCCGCTCGGCCACCTGTTCCGGTACCTGATCCTGGGCCGGGGCGACACCGCGCCGGTGGTGCGGGAGATCATCCGCTCGGTGGAGCCGGTGCCGGAGCGCCGCCCGGGCATCCACGTCGGCGGCTGACTCCGACCGGCCCGGCGGCGACCCCGCCGGGCCGGTTCACCCGGTCGCCCGGCCGTAGCGGCCCGCGAGTTCGCGCAGGTGGGCCACCAGTTCCGGTGGCCCGTCCACCTCGAAGTCCACACCCAGCATGCCGAGGTAGACGCCGAGCGTCTCCACAGCGTCGGCCCCCGTGTCCAGCACGCACGTGTCCGCGTCGACCTCCTCCACGGTCCCGACGGCCGCCGTGATCCGCTCGGCAACCACCGCGGCGGGGGCCCGCACGAGCACCCGGGCCCGGTACCGCCACGCGGCCGCCGACACCCGGCGCGACACGTAGGCGGCCACGTCGGCGTCCGGCAGCTCGCGGGGCGCGAAGCGCGGCCCGGTCGGGATCCGCGGGGTGAGCCGGTCCACCCGGAACGTCCGCCAGTCGGCGCGCTCGGTGTCCCACGCGACGAGATACCAGCGCCGCCCCCAGTTGACCAGCCGGTACGGCTCCACGGTCCGCACGGTGGACGCGCCGGAGTGGTCGCGGTAGTCGAACCGGAGCCGCTCGTGGTCCCGGCACAGCGCCGCGAGCGTGCCGAGCACCTCGGAGTCCACCGTGGGGCTGGTGCCGCCGTCGGGCACCCGCACCGTGTACGCCGCCACGGCGTTCACCCGCCGCCGCAGCCGGGACGGCAGCACCTGTTCGAGCTTGGCGAGGGCCCGCAGCGACGCCTCCTCGATCCCGGCGATGGACCCGCCGGCCGCCGTGCGCAGCCCCAGGGTGACTGCGACCGCCTCCTCGTCGTCGAGCAGCAGGGGTGGCAGCGCCGCGCCTGCTCCGAGCCGGTACCCGCCGACCGCGCCCCGGGTGGCGTGCACCGGATAGCCGAGCGTGCGCAGGCGTTCCACGTCGTTGCGCACGGTCCGGGTGCTGACCGCGAGTTTGTCGGCCAGCTCGGAGCCGGTCCAGTCCCGGGTCGTCTGCAGCAGCGAGAGCAGGCGCAGCAGCCGCGCCGAGGTTTCCAACATGTCCACCAGTCTGCCCGCGAACTAGGAACGAAGTCTTCCTGATAGCGGGCACACCTCGGCGACCTTTCCGCCCCACGGATTGATAGTCAGGTTTCCTGTCAGATCCCTTGACTCCCGGGTACGCGGGGGCCGACGCTGCCATCGACACCCCTCACCCGCGCACGGAGGCCCCCATGAAGCGCGCACCCTGGCTCATCCTGCTGGCCCTGCTGGCCAGCCTGCTCATCGGCACGCCGGCGCACGCCGCCACGACGCAGCAGACCTTCCTCACCTTCTACGGCTGGTGGGACAACACCCCGCCCGGCGGGGACATCTCCTACCCGCAGATCCACGACACGGCCGGCGGCAAGGGCAGCTACGCCGACCCGATCACGTTCGCGACGTCCACCTCGGAGCTCGCGGCCGGCACCCGGGTCTGGGTGCCCAGGGTCCGCAAGTACTTCATCATGGAGGACTCCTGCCAGGAGTGCTCGGCGGACTGGAGCGGCCACGGCCCCAACGGCGGCCCGAACCTGCGGCACATCGACCTGTGGCTCGGCGGCAAGGGCGGCAACGCCATGAACGCCATCGACTGCGAGGACGCGCTCACCCACTACAACGCCGACAACACGCCCACGATGGAGCCGGTGGTGGTCAACCCGGGCGCCGACGAGCCCTACGACGCGACGCCGATCTTCAACACCTCCACCGGCGCGTGCTACGGCGGGGCGCAGCCGAACACGTCGGTCGGGCAGTACAAGAACGTGTCGACGGGCATGTGCATGGACGCGCCGTCGAACGCCTTCAAGACCGCGCCGTGCACCGGGGGAGCCACCCAGCAGTTCACCTTCCACGGCGCGTTCATGCAGATCCGTGACCTGTGCGCGGCCAACTCCAGCAACAAGATCGTGCTGGCGACGTGCACCGGCGGACCCACCCAGCAGTGGTCGGTCAATCCGAACCTCACGATCTCGGACATGCAGACCGGGGCCAAGTGCTTCCGGGAGTCGGGCGGCACCGTGACCGCCGGCAGCTGTTCCGGTAGCGCCAGCCAGTGGGTGTTCACCCGCTCCGGCCCGGCCACCAACGACTTCGCCCTCGCCCTGAACCCGACGGCGGGCACGGTGACTGCCGGCGGCTCGACGACCTCGACCGTGTCCACCTCGGTGGTGTCCGGGACGGCGGAGACCGTGACCCTGTCGGCCACCGCCCCGGCCGGGGCGACCGTGACCTTCAGCCCCGCGTCGGTCCCGGCCGGCGGGACGTCGACGATGACCGTGGCCACCACCGCCTCGGCCACCTCCGGCACCGTCACGGTGACCGGCACGTCCGCGTCGGCCAGCCACGCGACCGGCTACGCGCTGACGGTCGCCGGCACCGGCGGCACCCCGGTGCTGCTGTCGCAGGGCAGGCCGGCGACGGCGTCCTCGGTGGAGTCCTCGAGCTTCCCGGCGGGCGCGGCGTTCGACGGCGCTCTCAGCGGGGCCCGGTGGGCGAGCAAGGAGGGCGTCGACCCGCAGTGGCTGCGCGTCGACCTGGGGGCCACCGCGTCGATCAGCCGGGTGAAACTGAGCTGGGAGGCGGCGTACGGCAAGGCGTACACCATCCAGACCTCACCCGACGGCAGCACCTGGACCACGGTGTTCTCCACGACCACCGGCAACGGCGGCACCGACGACCTGACCGGCCTGACGGGTGCCGGCCGCTACGTCCGGGTCAACGGCACGGCCCGGGGCACGGCCTACGGCTACTCCCTCTACGAGATGCAGGTCTACGGCACCACCGGCTGACCGGTCGGGGCCCCGGGCGGCGAAGCCGCCCGGGGCCCCGGCGTGCGCCGTCCTGCCCCGGATCGCCGATGGATGCCGGGGCAGGTGTCGCCGTAGCCGTCTGAGGTTCTGGATCTTTCAGCCGGTGGTTGTGCGCCGCTCGTCGGGGACGCAGTGGGTCATCACCAGGCCGGTGACGTCGCGCGGCGGGTTCTTGCCCAGGTTGGCCAGGCGCTCGCGTTCCTCGTCGGACAGGTTCTGGGTGGCCAGCGGCGGGAGCCCCGCGACGTCCTGCGGGGTGACGCCCAGGCCGTCGCCGACCCGGGTGCCCAGGTCGTTCTCGACCATCAGGAAGTGCCAGACCATGCGTTCCTGGATCTCCCGGTCGCACTGGCCGAGGAGGGCGACCAGGTTGAGCACCAGGTCGTCGCGTTCCCAGTCCTGCATCAGCAGGTAGCGCTGGCCGGCCTGCTGGTAGTCGTTCGTCCGGGGGATCCGGGCCCGGGTGAGGCGGCCGCGCAGCTCGGGGCCCTGCTCGTCGGCCGTCGGGTAGGCGGCCTGCCGCAGGCCGCCCGTGATCGACGGCTCGTAGTTGACGTGCGGGTTGGCGCCGGTGCCGTCCACGTGGTGCGCCATGAATCCGTCGCGCTGGTTGGTGCGCACGTCGGCGTGCTTGGCGTTGTTCACCGGCAGCTGCTGGTAGTTCGGGCCCACCCGGTAGCGCTGGGTGTCGCTGTAGGAGAACGTGCGGCCGACCAGCATCTTGTCGTCGGAGAAGTCCAACCCGTCGACGAGTACGCCGGTGCCGAACGCGATCTGCTCGTTCTCGGCGAACACGTTGTCCACGGTGCGGTCCAGCACCATCCGGCCGACCGGGCGGGGCGGGAAGAGGTTCTCCGGCCACGTCTTCGTGTCGTCCAGCGGGTCGAAGTCCAGCTCCGGGTGCTCCTCGTCGCTCATCACCTGGACCCGCAGCTCCCACTCGGGGAAGTCGCCGCGCTCGATCGCCTCCCACAGGTCGCGCGAGGCGTGCCCGAGGTCGTCGGCCTGCACCGCGGCGGCGTCCTCGGCGGTCATGCTGGACACCCCGACCTTCGGGATCCAGTGGTACTTGACCAGCACCGTCTCGTTTCTCGCGTTGACCCACTTGTACGTGTTGACCCCGAAGCCCTGCATGTGCCGGTAGTCGGCGGGGATGCCGCGCGGGCTGAACAGGTTGACGAGCATGTGCATGCTCTCCGGGGTCTGGGACATGAAGTCGAAGATCCGGTTGGGCTCCTGGCGGAACGTCAGCGGGTCGGGCTTCAGCGAGTGGATCACGTCGGGGAACTTGATCGCGTCCCGGATGAAGAACACGCCCAGGTTGTTGCCGACCAGGTCCCAGTTGCCGTCCTCGGTGTAGAACTTCACGGCGAAGCCGCGCGGGTCGCGCGCCGCCTCCGAGGAGTCCCGGCCGCCGATCACGGTGGAGAACCGGATCGCCAGGTCGGTGCGTTGGCCCTTCTTCTGGAAGAGCTTCGCCCGGGTCAGGTTCGCGACCGGTTCATCCCCGATCGTGCCGTACGCCTCGAAGTAGCCGTATGCGACGAAGCCCCGGGCGTGCACCACGCGCTCCGGGATGCGTTCTCGGTCGAAGTGGGCGATCTTCTCGAGGAACTGGTAGTTCTCCAGCGTGGCCGGGCCGCGGGCCCCGACGGTGCGCTGGTTCTGGTTGTCGTGGATGGGGTGACCCTGCCGGTTGGTGAGTACCGGACGCTCGTCGTCAGTCATGATCGTCTGCTGTCCTTCCCACTGGTATCTACCGACCTATCGTGTTGCCTTACCCATCCGTATTCCCCCTAATCACGAAAAAACATGCCCGACGGTGATCCACATCGTGAACGCCGCCAGGAAGTCGCCCCGGGCCACCGACGCGTCGACCGTGTCGTGGAACGCCGTGACCAGCCGCTCCGGCAGCATCCCCGCCAGCGGGGTGGCGAACCGCCGGTTCACCAGCGGCAGCACCGACGCGGCGCTGTCGGCCTCCGTGAACCGCAGCGTCACCGGCAGCGTGTCGACGTCGCGCAGCCCGGCGCGGACCATCCGGCCCCGCAGCGACCGGCCCATCCGGGCGTTGCGCCACAGGCCGGTACCGGCGATCGTCGTGACCAGCTCGTCCACCACCGCCTCGTCGACCCCGTCGAACAGCAACGAGGCCCAGTCGGTGTCGATCACGCACACCGTCCCGCCGGGGCGGGTCACCCGGGCCAGCTCCCGGATCGCCGCGTCGGGGTCGTCGAGGTGTTGCAGCACCCGCTCGGAGCGCACCCCGTCGAAGTGCCCGTCGGGGAAGTCCAGGGCCGTGATGTCGCCGACCACGTAGTCGACCGGGTCGCCGTCGTGCCGGGCGGCGGCGGCCGCGACGTACTCCTTCGAGAAGTCCAGGGCGGTGACCGCGCCCGCCGGGCCGACGAGGCGGCGCAGCAGCCGGGCGACCTCGCCGGCGCCGCAGCCGGCGTCGAGGAGGCGCTGGCCCGCTGCCGGGGCGAGGGCTTCGAGGGCGTCCGCGCGGACCCGCTGGATCTCCGGGTGGGCCGCGGCGGCGTCGAGGTAGTCGAGCATGCCCTTGCGGACGTCCTCGGGGCTCTCGTCGACGTGGGCGAAGGGCCTGGTTGGTTCGGTCATGCCCTGAGTGTCCCGCATGTGCGGGAACCGGCCGGCCGGTTCGGCGGTTGGCCAGGGCGCCGGGTCAGCGGCGCTTCGCCGCGATGAACGCCCGCAGCTTCCGCAGCGGCCACGCGTTGACCACGTCCTCCGCGGTGAGCCACCCCCTCTGGGCCGTCCCGATCCCGTACCGGAGATTGTCCAGGTGGGTCACGGCGTGCGCGTCGGTGTCCACCGCGAACCGCACACCGGCCCGCTTCGCCCGCAGGATCAGCTCGTCGGGCAGATCGAGCCGCTCGGGGAAGCAGTTCACCTCCATCGCGGTACCGGTCCGGGCCGCGGCCGCGAACACGTCGTCCCAGTCCGGCTCGATCCCCTGCCGCCGCCCCAGCAGCCGGGTACTGGGATGCCCGATCACGTTCACATAGGGGTTCTCGCACGCCCGCACCAACCGCCGGGTCAACTCCTCCGCCGACTGCTGGAAGTGCGAGTGCACGGACGCGACGCACACGTCGAACCCGGCGAGGAACTCCGGCCCCCAGTCCACGTCCCCGTCGGGCCCGATGTTGAGCTCCGTGCCGTGCAGCAGGGTCATCTTCCGGCCCTCGCCGAGCGCCCGGAGCTTGGCCCGCTGGGCGAGCATCTTCTCGTCGGTCATCCGCTGCATCGGCATGTCCTTCGCGTGGTCGGTGACCGCGAAGTACGCGTAGCCCCGGGCCCGGGCCGCCGCGACCATCTCGGTGAGGGACGCCACCCCGTCGGTGAGGTCCGTGTGGCTGTGCAACTCGCCCCGGATGTCGGCGGCCGTGACGAGGTCCGGCAGCTCCCCGGCCAGCGCCGCCTCGACCTCGCCCCGGTCCTCGCGCAGCGGCGGCGGGATCCAGGGCAGGCCGAGGGCGGCGTACACGTCCTCCTCGGTCTCCGACGCGACCAGTGAACCGTCCTCGACCCGGAACAGCCCGTACTCCGACAGCTTCAGCCCCGCGCGCACCGCCATCCCCCGGGTGCGGATGTTGTGCCCCTGGCTGCCGGTGAAGTACTGCAGCGCCGCGCCCCAGGACTCCGGCCTCACCACCCGTAGGTCGATCTGCAGCCCGGTCGTGGTGCGGATCGACGTCTTGGTCGGCCCGTGGGCGATCACCTCCCCGACCAGCGGCAACGCCACGAACGCCGCCATCAGCGGGCCGGAGTCCTCGGCGACGGCGAGCAGGTCGACGTCCCCGACCGTCTCGCGCATCCGGCGCAGCGACCCCGCGTAGGCACACCGGACGCAGCCGGGCACGGCCGACAACGCCGCCACGACCTCCTCGGCCACGGTGGTCGCGACGTCGACAGTGGTCCGGCCCGAGTCGTGGGCGAGCAGGTCCATGCCGTGCAGGATGTTCTCCACCGTCTTGTCGCCGAAGCCGCGCCGGCCGGCGAGCCTGCCCTCGTCGATGGCGGCGCGCAGCTCGGCGAGGGAGGTGACGCCGAGGTCCTCGTACACCTGGCGGGCCTTCTTCGGGCCCAGGCCGGGGATCCTGGTCAGCTCGCGCACCCCGGCGGGGATCTGTTCGCGGGCCCTCTCCAGGGCGGGCAAGGTGCCGGTGCGTAGGAACTCGCTGATCTTGTCCGCGATCGAGGAGCCGACCTGCGGGATCTGCCGCAGTTGCGCGCCGTCGAGGGTCGAGACGTCTTTCGGGTACCCGCTGACCGAGCGCGCGGCCTTCTCGTACGCCCGCGCCTTGAACGCCTCGCCGTCGGTGATGGACAGCAGGTCGGCGTACTCGCGCAGCACCGCGGCGACGGCCTCGTTCGACCGAGCCATACGCCCAGCATAGGGCCCCGGGACGGCTCGGGACGCCGGACGCGGTCCTCTCATCCGAGGGTCCGGCCCCGCAGGCTGGCGGCCGTGCCGGCGGCGGTGACCGCGACCAGCCCGGCCAGCACCAGGAACGACGCGGAGATCCCCACCCGGTCGGACACGGCGGCGACCAGCACGGTCACCCCGGCGCTGAGCCCCAACCCGGCGGCGTTGGTCGCCCCGAACACCCGCCCGGCATGGCTCTCCGGCACGGCCGTGAGCAGCAGGCTCCGGGTCGCCACCCGGGCCAGCCCGACGAGCGCCCCGGCGAACGGGATGCCGAGCAGCAGCACCGCCACGTGCAGGTGCTCCACGGCGACGAGCGCGCAGCAGCCGAGAATCCCGACCACGGCGATCGGCAGGTGCCCGCGCCACGCGACGCGGGGGTACAGCGCCGCGGCGGTCACGAACCCGATCCCGGCCAGCGCGTCGACCAGGCCGTAGACGCCGGCTCCCCGGTGGAAGCCCCGGTAGACGAGCACGACGAGCAGGGTGTTGCTGACCATGGTGAGGACGGTGCAGGTGGCGTACAGCAGGCCGACCCGGAGCAGGGGCACGCCGGTCACCGCGGCTCGCGGCGCGGACACCGCCGCCGCCCGGACCGGGGCCGGGGCCCGGCCGATCAGCCACATCCCGGCCGCCGACAGCAGGAACGTCGCCCCGTTGACCACGAACAGCGGGGCCGTCCCGACCAGCTGGATGGTGAACCCGCCGACCGCCGCCGCCAGCAGGTTGCCGGCCTGCGTCGCGATCTCGAAGTGCGCGCTGAACCGGCCGACCCGTTCCGGCGCGATCCGCTCCTTGATCAGGGCGTTGCTGGCCGGCATGAACAGCGCGGAGATCACGGCGAGAACGAACGTGACCAGGTACGCCGCCCTCGTCGCCTCCCCGCCGAGCAGCAGCCAGGCCGGCAACGCGAGGGCGGCGAGCGCGCTGGTCAGGTCGGCCACCAGGCACAACGTCCGCCGGTCGAGCCGGTCGGCGACCCGGCCGAAGAACAGCGACAGCAGCGCGGGCGGGACAGAGGCCGCGATGAACAGCCAGCCCACCGACACCGTGCTGTGCCCGGTGGTGAAGATCAGGACGGCCGCCGCGACGAGCTGGATGCCGTTGCCCAGGCTGGTCACGAACGTGGCGGGCAGCAGCAGGCGCTCGGCCCGGGTGGCCGGGACGGTCGGGCGGGGTGCCGGGGGAGCGGTGATCGTCATGCGCCCACTGTGCCGTGGGACCACTGCCATCTTTTGTCAGTGGGTCCTCCACCGCCCCGAATCACACCCGTCACACCTGTACCACCAAATCTGGGTTTCTATCAGTGGCCGGTGTCCGATTTACGCATCAACGTGGGTCTTGCCCCAGATCTCTCTGTGTCCCTAGCATGATGACAGCCGGTAGCGCAGGGGATGCCGGTGATATTGGGGGACATTCCTGGCCTAATCCGGCCGTCCATTCGAAAGAGATCGGTGGTGCGTCGTGACGTCGTTGATGGGGTCCGGAACGGGTGTAGAGGCCGAGCAGCGCCAGCAGAGTCTGGCGACGGCCGCCGCGCGCAACCTGGCGACCACCACCAAGTCCGTGCCGCAGATGCAGGAGATCACCTCGCGGTGGCTGCTGCGCGTCCTGCCCTGGGTGCAGGTCGCGGGCGGGGCCTACCGGGTCAACCGCCGCCTGACCTACGCCGTCGGCGACGGTCGGGTCACCTTCGTCAGCACCGGCTCGACCGTCACGGTCGTCCCGCAGGAGCTCGGCGAGCTGGCCCTGCTGCGCGGCTTCGAGGACCCCGACGTGCTCGGCGCGCTCGCCGGCAGGTTCACCCAGCAGGAGTACGAGCCCGGCGACGTCATCGTCGAGTTCGGCCACGTCGCAGACCAGGTGTTCCTCATCGCGCACGGGAAGGTCAACCGGATCGGCGCCGGGGAGTACGGCAGCCAGGTCGTCCTCGGCATGCAGGCGGACGGCGACTACTTCGGCGACGAGTCGCTCGTCGAGGACCAGGGCATCTGGGAGTACACCGTCAAGGCAGCCACCAGGTGCACCGTTCTGGCCCTGTCCCGGGCGGCCTTCGAGGACGTCGCCGCCCAGTCGCCGGCGCTGCGCGCCCAGGTCGAGGAGTACCTGGAGAGCGCGTCGCAGCCGCAGAACAAGCACGGCGAGGCGGCGATCGCAATGTCGGCCGGCCACTCCGGCGAGGCCGTGCTCCCCGGCACGTTCGTCGACTACGAACTGGCCCCCCGCGAGTACGAGCTGAGCGTCGCGCAGACCGTGCTCAAGGTACACAGCCGGGTCGCAGACCTCTACAACGAGCCGATGAACCAGATCGAACAGCAGCTCCGGCTGACCGTCGAGGCCCTGCGCGAACGCCAGGAGCACGAGATGATCAACAACCGGGAGTTCGGCCTGCTGCACAACGCCGACCTCAAGCAGCGCCTGCACACCCGCACCGGCGCCCCGACCCCCGACGACCTCGACGAGCTGCTCAGCCGGCGGCGCAACACCCAGTTCATGTTGGCGCACCCGAGCGCGATCGCGGCGTTCGGCCGGGAGTGCACCGCGCGCGGCATCTATCCCACCAACGTGCCGCTGTTCGACACCATGGTGCCGGCGTGGCGCGGGGTCCCGCTGCTGCCGTGCAACAAGATCCCGGTCAGCGACACCAAGACGACCTCGATCATCGCGATGCGGACCGGCGAGTCCAACCAGGGCGTCATCGGCCTGCACCAGACCGGTCTGCCGGACGAGTTCGAGCCGAGCCTGTCGGTGCGGTTCATGGGCATCAGCGAGCAGGCGATCATCTCGTACCTGGTCACCGCCTACTATTCCGTGGCCGTCCTCGTGCCCGACGCCCTGGGCATCCTGGAGAACGTCGAGATCGGCCGGGGCCGTGCCTAGGGAGGGGGTCGCGGTGCCGGCGCGGTTCGCCGGCACCCGTCCCCCGGATCGCGATACACGCCCCGGTCCCCGTGGGAGACTCCGCGGACAACGAAATCTGCTCAGGGAGGTCGCTGCCCGATGACCACTGTGGATGAGAGGACCGCCGGGCGTTCCGCCCCCGAGGTGCTGAGCTGGAGCCGCGACACCGTGGGCCCCGCGCTGCGGGCCGCGGTCGACGGGCTGCCGCCCTCGATGGGACGGATCGCCGGGTACCACTTCGGATGGTGCGACGAGTACGGCGAGCCCGACACGGCGGCCGCCGGCAAGGCGATCCGCCCGGCGCTGGTGCTCCTGATGGCCGAGGCCGTCGGTGGCGGCCCGGCCACGGCGCTCCCGGCGGCGGTGGCCGTCGAGCTGGTGCACAACTTCTCCCTGCTGCACGACGACGTCATGGACCGCGACGTCACCCGCCGGCACCGGGCCACCGCGTGGACGGTGTTCGGGGCCGGGCCGGCGATCCTGGCCGGGGACGCGCTGCTCACATGCGCCTTCGACGTGCTCGCCGCCAGCGGGCACGACGCGGCCCAGCCGGCGCTGCGGATGCTCAGCGCCGCAGTGCAGAACCTGGTCGAGGGCCAGTTCGCCGACCTGGCCTTCGAGCAGCGCGCCGACGTGGAGGTGGCCGAGTGCCTCCGGATGGCCGAGGGCAAGACGGCGGCTCTGCTCGGAGCCTCGTGTGCCCTCGGCGCGCTGTTCGGCGGGGGCCGGCCGGAGCAGGTCGAGCACCTCGGGGCGTTCGGGCAGCACCTCGGGCTGGCGTTCCAGTTCGTGGACGACCTGCTCGGGATCTGGGGCGACCCGGCGGTCACCGGCAAGCCCGTCTACTCCGACCTGCAGAACCGGAAGAAGTCCCTGCCGGTGGTGGCGGCGCTGTCCTCCGGTACCGAGGAGGGCCGCCAGCTCGCGGACCTCTACGAGCGCGAGGACCCGCTGTCGACTGCGGAGCTGGCCAGGGCGGCGGACCTGATCGACGGGGCCGGCGCGCGGACCTGGAGCCAGAACCAGGCCCACGACCTGCTCGGCCGGGCCCTGGAGCGGCTGGCCGCCGCCGGGCCGACGGAACGGGTCGCGGCCGAGTTGGGCGGCCTCGCCCGGTTGGTCACCCGGCGGGACCACTGAGCGGACCGGGGCCCGGCCCACCCGAGTCGGGCCTGTCCGATGGACCGGTACGGGACGCGGTGGACGCACCTCACATCGCCCACCGACCTCCCGCCGCGCCGCCGCCTGGCAGGATCGGGTCCATGAGCGCACATTTCGACGTCGTGGTCCTGGGCGCGGGGCCGGGCGGGTACACCGCAGCGGTCCGCGCCACCCAGCTCGGCCTGTCCGTGGCTGTCGTGGAGGAGAAGTACTGGGGCGGTGTCTGCCTGAACGTCGGCTGCATCCCGTCCAAGGCACTGCTCCGCAACGCCGAGCTGGCCCAGATCTTCACCCACGAGGCGGAGAAGTTCGGCATCACGGTCGAGGGCAAGGTGAACATCGACTACGGTGCCGCCTACACCCGCAGCCGGCAGGTCGCCGACGGCCGGGTCAAGGGCATCCACTACCTGATGAAGAAGAACAAGATCACGCAGTACGACGGCCGGGGCACCTTCACCGACGACCACACCCTGCAGGTCGCCATGTCCGCGGGCGGCACCGAGACGGTCACCTTCGGGCACTGTGTCATCGCGGCCGGCGCGACCACCCGCCTCCTGCCGGGCACCTCGCTCAGCGAGCGCGTCGTCACCTACGAGGAGCAGATCCTCTCGTCCGACCTGCCCGGCAGCATCGTGATCGCCGGGGCCGGCGCGATCGGCGTCGAGTTCGCCTACGTGCTGCGCTCCTACGGCGTCGACGTCACGATCGTGGAGTTCCTGGACCGGCTCGTACCGCTCGAGGACGTCGAGGTGTCCGCCGAGCTGGCCAAGCGCTACCGCAAGCTCGGCATCACGGTGCACACCTCGACCCGGGTCGAGTCGATCGACGACTCCGGCGCCAAGGTCCGGGTGACCGTGTCCAGGGACGGCGTCTCGCAGGTACTCGAGGCGGACAAGGTGCTCCAGGCGATCGGCTTCGCACCCCGGGTCACCGGGTACGGCCTGGAGACCACCGGGGTCGCGCTGACCGAGCGCGGCGCGATCGACGTCGACGGCCGGGGCCGGACCAACGTGCCGCACATCTTCGCCATCGGCGACGTCACGGCCAAGCTGATGCTCGCGCACGCCGCCGAGGCGATGGCCATGGTCGCCGTGGAGACCATCGCGAACGCGGAGACCATGGAGATCGACTTCGTGATGGTCCCCCGGGCCACGTACTGCCAGCCGCAGATCGCCAGCTTCGGCTGGACCGAGGCGCAGGCCCGCGAGAAGGGGTTCGACGTCCAGGTGGCGAAGTTCCCGTTCACCGCGAACGCCAAGGCGCACGGCCTCGGCGAGGCGGTCGGGTTCGTGAAGCTCATCTCGGACGGAAAATACGGCGAGCTGCTCGGCGCGCACCTGATCGGGCCCGAGGTGACGGAGCTGCTGCCGGAGCTGACCCTGGCGCAGCAGTGGGACCTCACGGTGCACGAGCTGGGGCGCAACATCCACGCGCACCCGACGCTGGGCGAGGCGGTCAAGGAGGCCATCCACGGTCTCGCGGGGCACATGATCAATATGTGAGTGGGGTGGGGCGGCACGGTGCTGTCGCACCGTGCCGCCGCGCCGTAGCCGTTCGGTCGCACCACGCGGTCCCGGCATGTCTCGCTCAGCCACCTTTTCGAGCTCGGTGGCGTCGGGTCCGGTTCAGCCGTCGGCCAGTGCCCGGTCGAGGATCGCCCGACTGGTGGGGAGCATCGCGGGCAGGTCGTCGAGGGGGAACCAGGTCGGGGTGCCCGTCGAGCCGTCGAGTTCGTCGCGGAGCCCGCCGCCGGTGACCGTGACGGCGTAGGTCAGGTAGACGTTGTGCCAGTCCACGGAGAGACCGGGGAAGTCGAGCTGACGGTGCTCGGCGCCCGCGTGCAGCAGCCGGTCCACCCGCACGGTGTAGCCGGTCTCCTCGGCGAGTTCGCGGGTCACCGATTCCTCGGGGTGTTCGCCGTGCTCGACGCCTCCGCCGGGGAGCATCCACAGGCCGGTCTCGCCGATGACGTCTGTCCGGGCGATCCGGGTCAGCAGCACCCGGCTGTCCTGGATCGCGACGCCGTAGGCGGCCACTCGTTGTTCCTTGTCCATGCGAGTGATCTTGTCGGAAAGCAGGGTGCACGTCAGCCCGGTTTCGTCGCCGGATCCGCGTACTCGTCCCGGGTGGGCGACGATCGCGGTATCCGCGAACTCCGGCGCCGGCCGTCACCGACATCCGGGGAAGGTCCACGCGGGCCACGGCACCAGCCGTCAGCGGCTTCCCGGACGCGGAACAGTGAACCGCTAGGACCTCACGTACGACACCACGGGCACCCAGGTGACCGAGTCGAAGGCGGTGCCCAGGTTCTGGTTCACGTGGAAGTACAACACCTCACCCTGGGCGACCTTCGTGGTGATCACCGGCGGAACGAAGAACGTCCCCGGGCTCAGCGGCTGATAGCCCGACGCCGGCCAGAGCGCGGAACCACTCTTCATGATCTTGATTTTGACGCCGTCGGCGTTGACCCCGCCGCCGACCGTCACGCCGTTCATCCCCACCGTGATCCGCACGGTACCGGCGCGGGGCGCGACCCAGGCCCGTACCGCGTCCTTCTGCCCGTCCGGATGCTGCACCGTGGAGGTGATCGACAGGTTGGGTGACGATCCGTTCCACCGGTGCTGGGCGCCGTCCCAGGTCATCGCGACGTAGGTCGTGCCGTTGTGTTCGAGGTACCGCCAGTCGTTGCCACCCTGCTGGGCGGTGAAGGCGGTGCTCGCGTTCGCGGCGGGGCGGTCGAACCCCGCGCGGTGCAGGGTGACCCTCTGCCGGTACAGCCAACGCCACTCCTGCGGGTACTGGCTGTTGACGACGTTCGCCATCTTGCCGCGGTACCCGTAGTACACGTAGAAGGACTGGCCGACGACGCCGTTGTCGGTACCGTCGGCGTTCACGATCGTCTCGTAGGGCGACAGCGAGTCCTTCGCCGGGTTGTCGCTCTTCTGCGTCCACGACGGCACCTCGAAGCTCGTCCCGTCGTCGGAGAAGGTCAGGTAGGTGCCCTTCCCCGCGCCGCCGCTGTAGCCGGCCAGCAGGTACTTTCCCAGGTAGGTGCTGTAGGCGGCGTCGCCATGCGTCATGTAGTAGTCCACGGCGTCCTGCGGTATGACCGTGGTCGCCCGCCCGGCGGGGCCGGCCAGGTCGCCGAGTGCCTTCTGCTCCCAGCCGCCGTCGTGGAACTTGCGCCACGGGGTCACGGTGCCCCGTTCGGCCGCCGCGAGGACGTCGGCCACCGGGGCGCGCGCGACGGCCGGGCGCGGGTCGCCGTAGTAGGCGTAGAAGTAGCCGTCGCGCACCACGTACGGCACGCCGCCGATGTTGCCGTCGAACGGCGCCGTGTCATCCCGGACGGTCGTGGAGATCGTCTTGCCGAGCTTCTGGAACGTGGCGCCGCCATCGGTCGAGTACGCCAACCCGGCGGCCCACCACCCTGTCGTACTGAGGGTGGTGGCGTTCTCGATGTGGCAGAAGGCCAGCAGGCGGCCCGTCGGGGTCCGGTAGATATTCTCGATCCACCAGTCGCCGTCGAGGTTGCGCGGATTGGTGAACCGGCTGGTGAGCCCGGTGCCGGCCGGTCGTTCCAGCGTGCCGCGGAACTTCTGGACCGCGTCGGAGTTGGAGTGGTAGAAGTCGATGTTCGTACCGTCGGACACCGTCGACAGGCTGGCGTCGAGCGCGACGCCGATCCCGGCCCGGTCGAAGTCGGCCGGGTCCATCACCAGCTCGGCCTCGTCGAGCGTGAACTTCGGCTGGTAGTCGTAGCTGATCCGCGGGTCCCAGGAGGTGGTGTCCGACGCGGTGGTCGCGGACCGGTTGAGGTGGAAGTACACGACGTCGCCGACCTCGACGTGCGCCTGCACGATGTGCTGGGCGGTGAAGTTCGGCCGGATGACCTGGTAGTCCGCCGAGGGCCAGATCTTGGCGACCGTGCCGCCGTGCCGCTGCCGGATGACGGTGCGCACCCCGTCGCCGGCCCGGTTGCCGTCGCCGTGGTGGTCCATGGTGCCGCGGATGACCACGTCACCCGTGCGGGGGGCCTTCCAGGCCACGACCGCGTCGTTGACGTCCGGATGCATCCAGTCGCGGGCGATCAGGCAGTGTTCGCAGGCGCCCCGCCATGCGTTCTGCGCCGGATCCCAGGTCATGTCGGTGTATGTCGTGCCGTCCCACTGCTGGTAGGACCACACTCCGCCCTGGACGGTGGAGAAGCCGGTCGAGAACTGGTAGTCGTCGGCCAGCCCCGGTCCGGTGGCCGGCGGGGGCGGTGGGGAGCACTGCGTCGTCACTCCGGAAGCCATGACGAAACACCACAATACCGCCGTTACCCAGCTGCGCATGCCTCCGCCTTGCCCCCTTGATGTCGGGTCAGACTACCTAGCCCGGCGTCACGGCGCCCCCAGGGCGGCGGCACCCGGCGCGCGCCTCAGTCCGGGTAGCTGGCCCCGGCGAAGGTCACCCGGATCGAGTACACGTCTCCGGCGCTGTTCGTGATGAACAGGTTGTTGCGCCGGGCCCCGCCGAAGACCAGGTTCGACGCCGACCCCGGCAGCAGCAGCTTCCCGATCAGCGTGCCGTCCGGGTGGTAGCACCACAGGCCGTCGAGCGCCGCGCACCACAGCCGGCCGGCGTGGTCGAACCGGATCCCGTCGAACCAGCCCTCGGCGAACACCTCCCCGCCCCGCAGCGTCCCGTCGACCACCTGGAACCGCCGCAGGTGCCGCCGGCGGGTGTCCACGACGAACAGTTCAGACTCGTCGGCCGTGAACGCCAGCCCGTTGGGCCGTTCGAAGTCGTCGGCGACGACCGTGAGCCCGCCGGACGGGTCGATCCGGTACACGTGGTCGGCGCCGATCTCGCTGGGGGCGGGGGCGCCCTCGTAGTAGTCGGTGATCCCGTAGCGCGGGTCGGTGAACCAGATCGAGCCGTCGGAGTGCTCGACGATGTCGTTCGGGCTGTTGAGCCGCTTGCCCTCGAACCGGTCGGCCAGCACCGTCACCGTGCCGTCGTGCTCGGTGCGGGTGACCCGGCGCGCGCCCTGTTCGCAGGTCAGCAACCGGCCCTGCCGGTCGACGGTGTTGCCGTTGGCGTTGCCGGAGGAGTGCCGGAACACGCCGACCGCCCCGGTCGTCTCGTCCCAGCGCAGCATCCGGTCGTTGGGGATGTCGCTCCACACCAGGTAGCGGCCGGCGGGGAAGTACGCCGGGCCCTCCGTCTTGCGGCTGCCCGAGTGCAGGACCTCCAGCCACTCGTCCCCGTCGCAGCCGGTGAACCTGTCGTCCAGCTTCTCAAACTGTGCCCGTATCCGCATCGGAACCTCCTTCGGTGTTTAGCAAACATCACCGAATGAGATATGGTCAAGATCGCAGTCTGGTAGCTCACATCTGGAGGAGTCCCGTTGGATGAGATCGACAGGGCGCTGCTCGCCGTGTTGCAGGACGACGCCACCGTGGCCTACGCCGCGCTCGGCCAGGCCGTCGGGCTGTCCGCCGGCGCGGCCCACGAGCGGGTCCGCAAGCTCCGCGAGCGCGGCGTGATCCGCCGGACGACCGTGGACGTGGACCCTGCGGCGGTCGGTCGCGGCGTGCTGGCGTACGTGATGCTGGAGTCCAACGCCTGGATGGGCGACCCGCCGACGCACGCGGCCCTCGCGGCGATTCCTGAGATCCAGGAGGCGCACGTCGTGGCCGGGTCGGCGTCGCTGCTGGTGAAGATCCGCACGGCGACGACGGAGGAGTTGCAAGCCACCCTGCGCCGGTGCTTCGGGATCGAGGGCGTGACGGGTACCCAGACGATCGTGGTCCTGGAGACCTTCTTCGAGCGCCCGGTCAACCCGACATAGATCAAAAGCCTTTCATGATGACGGCGACACCTGCCCCGGTCTCCAGCGGTCGGTTCCGGTGCCGGACGGCGCGGCCCGTCAGGCGGCGTTGACGCCCAGTGCCAGGGCCAGGCCGCCCAGGGCCGCCGCCCGGTCGCCCAGTTGCGCCGGCACCACGTCGACCGCAGCGGCGGCCGACGCCATCGCGGTCTCCGCGAGCCCCCGCCGGAGCGGCTCCAGGAGCAGCTCACTCGTGCCGAGTTCCCCGCCGACGACGATCCGCCCCGGGTTGACCAGGTTGGACAGCCCGCCCAGCGCGTACCCCAGATAGCGGCCCGCGTCGAGCAGCAGTCGCCGGCAGCCGGGATCCCCGGCCGAGGCGTGCCGGACCAGGTCCGCCAGGTCGCCCAGCTCCGGCAGGGTCACCCGGGCCTGGTCGAGCAGCGCCCGGCCGCCGGCGCGCAGCTCCACGCAGCCCCGGTTGCCGCACCGGCACACCGGCCCGTTGACGTCGAGGGTGACGTGGCCGAGTTCGCCGGCGGTGCCGTCGGTGCCCCGGTACAGCCGGCCGCCCAGGATGATCCCGGCACCGATGCCGGTGGCCACCTTGACGTAGACCAGGTCGGCGCAGTCCCGCCCGGCGCCCCAGACGTACTCCGCGAGGGCCGCCACGTTCGCGTCGTTGTCCGCCCGCACCGCGAGCCCGCCGAGCCGGCCGGACAGCTCCTCGCGCGGGATGAGCGCCGACCACGCCGGCAGCAGGGCGGGGGAGCCGATCCGGCCGGCGTCGGTGACCGGGGCCGGGATGCCGAGGCCGACGCCGACGACCTCGGCGCGGTCCGTGCCGACCCGGGCGAGGACCGCGTCGATCCGCCGGACGGCGAGGTCGAGCGCGGCGTGCGGGTGGTCGTCGGCGTCCCGGTCGAGGCGGACGGCGTCCTCGGCGAGCACCGTGTGTCCGAGGTCCGCGACGGCGACCCGCAGGTGCCGGCGGCCGATGTCGACGCCGACGGCGAGCCCGGCGGCACGCGACAGCCGGAACACCGCCGCCGGACGTCCGCCGGCCGGGCCGGTGGTCGCGCTGGCGTCCTCGGTGAGCAGGCCGGTGGTGGCCAGGTCGGTGAGCGCCGCGGCCACGGTGGGCCGGGACAGTCCGGTGAGGGTGATCAGCTCCGCGCGGGTGCGCGCGCCGTGGGCCCGCAGCACGTCGACGACGCGGCGGGCGGTCGTGCCGAGTTCGTGCGCGGACACCGTCACCCCCCGCATGTTTCCCGCCCGGCCAGGTTATGTCAATCGGTGCCGGAAGTATCAGAGATAAGTCCAGCTCATGCCGAAGGTATTGCCAACTATTGACAGAGCCTCCGAGGTGGGTGGATGGTGGTCCAGCGATACCCGCCGATCACACGACTTGCCCGGGAGGGCGCAATGCAGCTCAGTCGCAGGAAACTCCTCGGTGCGGCTCTAGGCGCGTCGGCCGTGGCCGTCCTGCCCGCCTGCTCCAACTCGGGAGGGGACAGCAAGACCGCGAAGAAGATCGAGGTCTACTCCTGGTGGTCCGGCCCCGGCGAGGGCGAGGGCCTCGAGGCGCTCATCGAGCGGTTCAAGAAGGACAACCCGGGCGTCGAGTTCGTCAACGCCGCCGTGGCCGGCGGCTCCGGCACCCAGGCCAAGCAGGCGCTGACCACCCGGCTGCTGGCCAACGACCCGCCGGACTCCTACCAGCTGCACGCCGGGCTGGAGGCCGCCAGCGACATCAAGGCCGGCAAGCTCGAGGACCTGACCGCCCTCTACCAGGCCAACGGCTGGACCTCGAAGTTCCCCAAGGGCCTCGTCGACAAGCTCACCATCGACGGCAAGACCTACGCCGTGCCGGTGAACATCCACCGCTCCAACCTGCTGTGGTACAAGCCGGCGAAGCTCGCCGAGTGGGGGATCGCCGGCCCGCCGAAGACGTGGTCGGAGTTCCTCACCCAGGCCGAGACGCTCAAGGGCAAGGGCGTCGTGCCGCTGTCGGTGGGCCAGACGTGGACCCAGATGCACCTGCTGGAGAACGTGCTGCTCGGCGAGCTGGGCACCGCGAAGTACAACGGGCTGTGGACCGGGGGCACCGACTGGAAGTCCGCGGAGGTCCTCGCCGCCCTGGACATGTTCAAGAGGATCCTCGCGGTGGCCACGGTGTCCACCGACGACTGGCAGCCCACGATGGACAAGGTGATCGCGGGCACGGCGGCGTACAACGTGATGGGGGACTGGGCCGCCGGGTACCTGCAGGGCGCGAAGGCCCTGAAGTACAAGACGGACTACGACGTGGTCGCGACCCCTGGTTCGACCGGGGTGTACAACTTCCTCGCCGACTCCTTCACCCTGCCGAAGGGCGCGCCGCACAAGGCGCAGGCCGAGGCGTGGCTGAAGCTGTGCGGCTCGGTGGAGGGCCAGGACCTGTTCAACCCGAAGAAGGGTTCGGTGCCGGCCCGGCTGGACTCGGACAAGTCCAAGTACACCGACTACCTGGCCTGGGCGTTGACGGAGTGGCAGGGCACGTCCACCGTGGTGGTCGGCTCGCTCGTGCACGGCGTCGTCGCCAACAACGCGTGGAAGGCCGAGATCGAGAAGGCGTACGGCGTGTTCGTGCAGGACAAGAACACGGCGTCCTTCGCCGACGCCGTCGCCAAAGCGTACGCGGCGAACAAGTAACCATGCGCAAGAGGAAGTTCCGCTCCTGGGGGCCGGCGCTGCTGCTCGTGGCGCCGTCCCTGGTCCTGCTCGGCGTCTTCGTGTACGGCTTCATCGGCTGGAACGCGAAGGTGTCCCTCACCGACTGGAAGGGCCTCACGCCCAGCGACACCTACGTGGGCCTGGCCAACTACCGGGAGCTGTTCGCCGACCAGACGTTCCGCAACGACGCCCGCAACCTGCTCGTGTTCACCGTGGTGTTCATCGGTGGCGCGCTGGCGATGGGCATCGTGCTCGCGCTGCTCCTCGACAAGGGCGCGCGGGGCGAGTCCGTCTGGCGGGGCGTGTTCCTGTTCCCGATGGCGATCTCGTTCATCGCGACCGGCATCGTGTGGCGCTGGCTGCTCAACAGCGACCCGGGCGCCGGCACCACCGGGCTGAACACGTTCCTCGACTGGTTCGGGCTGCACTCCGACTGGCACAAGTCCCCGTCGGCGGGCGCGATCACGGCGATCGCCCTGCCGGCGGGCTGGGCGCTGTCGGGGTACGTGATGGCCCTGTTCCTGGCCGGCCTGCGCGGCATCCCGGAGGAACTGCGCGAGGCCGCGCGGGTCGACGGGGCCTCCGAGCGGCAGGTCTACTGGTCGGTGGTCCGCCCGATGCTCACCCCGGTGCTGATGAGCGCGCTGGTGATCCTCGCGCACATCTCGCTGAAGACGTTCGACCTGATCTACGCGATCGCCCCGCTGGACGCCCGGACGGAGACCCCGGCGCTGTACATGTGGCTCACGTCCTTCCGGGGCGGCTTCTTCGCCCGGGGCGCGGCGATCGCGACCCTGTTGTTCCTCGCGATCGCGCTCGTGGTCGTGCCCTACATCTGGTACACGTCACGCAAGGAGCGGACCCGATGAGCAGGACGCTGCGCCACCTGGCCCTGTTCGTGCTGGCCTGCTTCTTCCTGATGCCCGTCTACGTCCTGCTGGTCACGGCGTTCAAGTCCCCGGGCGAGGTGGACGTGGCGCACATGTGGGCGCTGCCCAGGCACCTGTCCCTGGACACGTTCGCGACCGTGTGGCCGAAGCTGCGCGGCGGCATGGTCAACAGTGTGCTGCTCGCCGTGCCGGCCAGCCTGATCTCGTCGTTCCTCGGCGCGGCCAACGGGTTCGTGCTGGCGAAGTGGCGGTTCCCGGGAGCCGACGTCGTCTTCCCGGTGATGTTGTTCGGCATGTTCATCCCCTACCAGGCGATCATCATTCCGCTGTTCCAGACGATGAGCGACCTGAAACTCGTCGGTGGCCTCGACGGCCTGATCCTGGTGCACGTCGTGTACGGGCTGCCGATCACGACCCTGATCTTCCGGAACTACTTCCTCGGCCTGCCCGACGAGCTCGTCGAGTCGGCCGAGATCGACGGCGCCGGCATGCTGCGCACCTTTTTCAAGATCGCGCTGCCGATCGCCGCCCCGGCGTTCGCGGTGTCGATGATCTGGCAGTTCACGTCGGCGTGGAACGACTTCCTGTTCGGCCTGATCCTGACCCGGACCGAGTTCTGGCCGGTGACGGTGGGGCTGAACAACATCGCGGGAGCACAGACCGTGCCCTTCAACCAGGCGATGGCGGCGGCCCTCCTCGCGAGCCTGCCCACTCTTCTCGTGTACCTGCTCCTCGGCCGGTTCTTCATGCGTGGCCTGATGGCAGGTGCCCTCAAAGGTTAGAGGTGAACCCCCCTCCATGAAACCTCAACTCCTAGCGGCTCTCCTGTTCGGCGCACTCCTCGTGCCCGGCGCCGCGCCGGCCTCGGCCGCCGCGTCCCTCAACCTCACCCAACACGTCAACCCGTTCATCGGCACCGACGACAGCAACTCGCCGAACCCGGTCCCCGGCGGGGCCGGCGGCTCCACGTACCCGGGCGCGGTCGTGCCGTTCGGCGGGGTGCAGTTCAGCCCCGACACCCCGAACGGTTCGCCGTCGGGCTACCGGTACTCCGACACGTCCGTGGAGGAGTTCAGCCTCACCCACTTCAACGGGGCCGGCTGCGCGAACAACGAGGACATCGGCATCCTGCCGGTGACCGGGGCCCTGGGCACCTCGCCGGGGACCGGCTGGACGGGCTACGCGTCCGGGTACACGAAGGCCAACGAGCAGGCCGCGCCCGGGTACTACAAGACCCGGCTGGACAAGTACTCCACCGACGTGGAGCTCACCGCCACCACCCGGGCCGGGTTCGCGAAGCTGACGTACCCGGCGTCGACCAGCGCCCGGGTGCTGATCAACACCTCGCGCAGCGCGACCGGCAACCGGTCGGGCAGCGTGACCGTCAGCGGCTCCCAGGTCACCGGCTACGTCACTGCCGGCGGCTTCTGCGGTTCCTCCAAGACCTACAAGATCTACTTCGCACTCCAGGCGGACCGGACCCCCACCGGGTCGGGCACCTGGAACGGCGGCACGGTCACGGCCGGCTCGACCAGCACGTCCGGGACGAACACCGGCGCCTACCTGACGTTCGACACCTCCTCGAACGCCACGGTGCAGGTCAAGGTCGCCGTGTCCTACGTGAGCGTGGCCAACGCGAGCGCCAACCTGGCCGCCGAGATCGCCGGCTTCGACTTCGCCGGCACCCGCACGGCCGCCGACACCGCGTGGAACACGATCCTCAACCGGGTGCAGGCCACCGGCGGATCGGCCGCCGACCTGCAGAAGTTCTACACCGCGCTGTACCACGTGTTCCAGAACCCGAACATCTCCTCGGACACCAACGGCCAGTACTTCGGCTTTGACAACGTTGTGCACACCGCCTCGCACCCCGTGTACCAGAACTACTCCGGCTGGGACATCTACCGGTCCTGGGCCGCGCTCGTCGGCCTCGTCGCCCCGGCCGAGGCCAGTGACATCGCCGCGTCCATGGTCCTCGACGGCCAGCAGGGCGGCCTGCTGCCCAAGTGGTCGCAGCAGACCAACGAGGACTTCGTGATGACCGGCGACCCGGGCCCGATCATCGTCGGCAGCATGTACGCCTTCGGGGCGCGCGACTTCGACACCGCCGCCGCGCTGTCCCTGATGGACAAGAGCTCCAACGGCGGCACCACCCAGGGCGGTGCCATCCGCGGCCGGCAGTCCACCTACACCAGCCAGCACTTCATCAACAACGAGTCCTCGGACTCCCTGGAGTACTCCGGCAGCGACTTCGCCGTCGCGCAGTTCGCCAGGGCGCAGGGCGACACCGCGAAGTACAACACCTACATGACCCGGGCGCAGTGGTGGCGCAACGTGTACAACCCCGAGTCGGGGTACGTGCACCCGCGCAACAGCGACGGGTCCTGGCCGTGGGCGCTGGACCCGGCGAGCAACAGCAGCTTCACCGAGGGCAACGCGTCGCAGTACACCTGGATGGTGCCGTACAACCTCGGCGGGCTGGTCAACCTGATGGGCGGGCCCGCGCAGGCCGCACAAAGGCTCGACCACCACTTCACCGAACTCAACGGCGGGCTGACCAGGCCGTACTTCTACATCGGCAACGAGCCCGAGCACAACGTGCCGTGGGCCTACAACTTCGCCCGGTACCCGGCCGGCACGTCGGCCGCCGTGCGCCGGGTGATGGCCGAGTCGTTCACCACCGGTGCCGGCGGGCTGCCCGGCAACGACGACCTGGGCGCGACGTCCGCCTGGTACGTGTGGGCGGCGCTCGGCATGTACCCGGTCACCCCCGGGGCCGACACCCTCGCCCTGCACGGCCCGCTGTTCCCGTCGGTGCTGATCCAGCGCACGGCCGGGAACATCACGCTCACCGGCAGCGGCTCGGGCCAGTACGTGCAGAGCCTGACCGTCAACGGGACCGCGACGAGCCACAACTACCTGCGGTACGCGGACATCGCGTCGGGCGCCACGCTGGGCTACACCATGGGCTCGGCGGCCAGCGCCTGGGGCACCGGGGCCGGCGACGTCCCGCCGTCCTTCGACGACGGGGCCAGCCCGGTCCCGGCCGCGCCGGCGCTCGGCACCAACCTGGCGCTCGGCCGGGCCACCACCTCCTCGGCCACCTGCGGGGCCGCCGAGGGCTCCGACAAGGCGGTGGACGGCAGCCTCACCAACAACAGCAAGTGGTGCTCGGCGGCCTCGGGGGCGTTCCTCCAGGTGGACCTGGGGAGCAATCAGAGCGTCGGGCAGTTCGTCATCCAGCACGCCGGGCTGGGCGGGGAGACCACCGGCTGGAACACGGGCGGCTACACGGTCGCGACCAGCACCGACGGCAGCACGTGGAGCACGGCGGTGACCGTGACCGGCTCCCGGGCCAGCCGCACCTACCACTCGGTGGCCGGCCGCACCGCCCGGTACGTCCGGCTGAACATCACCACGCCGACCAACAACGGCAACACGGCGGCCCGGATCTACGAGTTCGGGGTGTACGGCCCGTCGGCCACCGGGGCGAACCTGGCCCTGAACAGGCCGGCCACGGCGGACTCCTCGTGCAACGCCAACGAGGGCCCGGCCAAGGCCGTGAACGGGTCGGTGACCGGCGGGACTGGCGACAAGTGGTGCTCGACCGGTGCCACGAAGTGGTGGCAGGTCGACCTCGGGAGTTCCGTGCCGGTGGGGACCGTGACGGTGCGGCACGCCGGGGCCGGGGGTGAGTCAGCGTCGTGGAACACGAAGGACTTCGACGTGCAGGTCAGTGGTGACGGGTCCGCGTGGATGACCGTCGCGCAGGTCCGGGGGAACACGGCCGACGTGTCGAGCCATCCGGTGAGCGGGTCGGGGCGGTACGTGCGGGTCAATGTGCTGACGCCGACGCAGACGACCGACGCGGCCGCTCGGATCTATGAGATAGAGGTGTACTCGTAGCGTGGCGGGCGGCGGGGCGCGAAGCGCCCCGCCGCCCGTGCCCGAGGCCGGGGTGCGCCGCGTCGGGGTCCCGCGTCAGGTCGCCGACGGAGCCCGGTCAGGTGTCGCCGTCTCCTCTAGAGAACCGCCGCGCACAGGAGCGCCAGGAGCGGGAACGTGCCCTGCATGGCCGCCGCGCGGATCATCCGGCGGTCCGTGACCAGCAGCACCAGGGCCGCGCCCAGCATGCACCCGCACGCGAACAGCGCGACCGCCGCGCCGGCCGTCGCGGTGTCGGCGATGTGCACCGCGAGAACGCCGCCGAGCGCGCCGAGAGCCAGGAACAGGTTGTAGAAGCCCTGGTTGAGGGCCCATGGCCGGACGGCGGTGAGCTCGTCGGCCTTGACGAGGAACCGGCCGTGCACCGCGGGCTGGCGGAACAGGACGCTCTCCATCGCGAAGATGACCACGTGCAGGAGCCCGGCGAGGACGGCGAAGATCTGTGCGGCGAGGTTCATACCGGTCAGTATCCACACCACGGTGGGCCCCGGCCGGCGAGGACGCGAAAACCCGTGGCCGAGTGGGTCACGAGTCTTCGTGATGGAGCGCTTGCTGCAAGTTCTGTCAAATTCTGAGTGGCGCGTCAAGATCGCGCGAGGTCAGCGAGCCCTGGAGGGTCGTACCCCTCCTCGGCGGTTGTCGCGGCCGAAGGACCGCGCTTGGTGCCGGTGTGGCTGTGGCGCTGAGGTGCCTCTGGGGCGGTCGTTCGTAGACCAGGCCCACCAAGTCAGGTGGATGCGGTCGGGGGGCGCTCGGAAGCTTCACGACAAGCGCTACGGCAAGGAGTCATAGGCGCAAGCTCTTCCTAGATGTCCTTTCTATTCGTAAACAGCCGTAATCACCGCTGTCGAACGTCGGCCGGAAGCGCTCGAACCTTCGGCAAGACGGCTGGTCTGACCACGCTCACGATCAAGCGGAGGTGGACATGAGGACGTTGGGATGACCGCCACTCTTGGTGCTACGCATCAACTCGGCGATGGTCATGTCCCTGGACCAACCCCAGTACTCCGGCGGGTGCCCTTCCTCTAAAAGATCGTCGGCGTTGGCCAGGCGAGCAGACCAGATCATGTCTTCTCCCACTGGTGCGACGATGGCAGCAACATCTCCAGATCCATGCAGTTGGTCTGCCAAATCACCGAGGCGGTCGGTGGCGAGGGCGCAAATGAAAAGCACCTCACCGGTACGCGTGCGAGGGCCACTGAGCAGCTCAGCACGCTGCACGGGGTCGGTCAGCACGCGCTCTAGCACCCGAGCGGTGTGGACACGCGGCTCTTGCTGATCATCGCGCCGCACCCGGATCAGATAGTCGAGGTCACCTGCCCTGTAGACGTGCTCCTCGTGCAGATGAATGCGTGTGCGTGGAACATCGACGTCGACAAACTCAAGCATTTCAGGCAGGGCCGCCCGCAGTTCGTCCCGGGTCTTGCGGCCTCCAGTGAAGCCAGGGATCTGAGGGCTGTACACGGTCCAGTCATCGATTCCCTCCTCGATGGGCCCAGCCATTACGACGTCGATGGTCCTCAGATCAGACATGCTTGAGCACCTCCCAAGCCTCATCGATGGTCAGCCCAACATCCCTGATCAGTATCTTCCTCACAATGTGGGGAGCGATGGTAGCGCTGTCGTGGAACGCAAATATGATGACGCCGTGCCCTTCGGCCTGAAGGTATCGGTGTGACCCGTTTTGGCGGGTGATCACGTAGCCAAGCTTCTGGAGCAACCGCAGCATTTTCGGCGCATTGACCGACGGCCACCGGCTTCCCATGGGGACCGATTCTAGCGTACAAAACCCCCAAATTGTGACAAGTATCAGCCAAGGGAAATTTGCACCGTTGCACTGATCGAGTAGCTGCCGCGCGGCAGTTCAGACACGTAGTGCAGGTCGGAAATCGGACACCGGCGCGCTACCGAACGGCCGACGCGCCGTGCTCCTGGGAGGCGCAAGCTCAGTTCAGCGGAAGCTCGTGCCAGCGGGGCGCGTGGCCGTAGCGAACACGCGAACAAGTTCAGTAAGGACGCTATGGAAATCGTGGAGGCCACCGGTAGTTTCTGGCTACCGGGGAGCGATGGTGCCGCCGTGTACGGATCCTTGAAGTTCAGCCCCTCGGAGGGGACGAACTTGGCGCTCCTGGACGGACTGGGCGAGCTGGGCCCGGGCGGCGAGGGTACGGAGCTGCTGGGCGGGATGCGCGATCGCATTTTTGGGCGCATCCGCCGAGGCGGGCACAAGGTCGATGTCACCCTGGTTGATTGCATTTGGCTTTCGCCTACCGAGTACTACGCCAATCGCTTGTTGATCGGTGGCCACTTCCCCGTGGACGACACCGCCTTCGACGAGGCGATCATTCGCTTGCAGGACCTGCCTGCGTGGGTGGGCCAAGACGGGCTCACGATCCAGGTAGACGAAGCCCTGGACGCCGTGGAGCGGCGCGAGCTGAGCGTACGGTTCGATCGGCCGCCGCCGGTTCGAGCTGACTTCGCACGCGGGCAAATCGTCCTCGACTTCCGTTGGTCGCGTGACGACGTTCGGTACGAAAAGGTCAATATTCAGCAGTGGCCACAGTTCGAGCTCGAATACTCGGAGCGGGCTCCGCTGGGCGAGATCATGGACGATCTCAGCGCACTCCAGAACCTTTTGACGCTCTGCGCGGACAGCCCCGGCGAGGTCGAAAGCGTCTATCTGTATCGCTCCGACATTCCCGAGCGGGTGCTGTCCGGCGACGTCATCCCTGGCACCATGGCACGGATCGAGCTATTGTCCGCCTTCGTTGAATCCCGAGCAGGCCGAAAGGAGAGCCGTCCAGAGCCGCATTAGATGCTGGCCACGTTCGAAACGGTGGGCGGAATCCACACGACTGCGACTTGGCTCAACCAAGGACCCGAGCTGAAGGTCATCATCGGGTCCCTCGTGACGATGCGGGCCAGCCGGATCTTCGGCGAGAACCGGTTCCTCAACGTCTGCTCGGCAGCCGAAGGCTTCCACCGGTCGACGCTCACCGACGTCGTTCGCATGGACCCGGCCGAGTACAAGGCGATGAAGAAAGCGCTAAAGGAACACGTTCCTGCCGAGCACCGCGAGTGGTTCGACAACTCACTAGCCCACGCCAACGACCCCAGCCTGAACCAACGGCTCCAAGGCTTGGTCGATCGGCTCGACATGATTGGCGCGGACTTGATCGGAGATGCGAAGGCCTGGGGCAGCGTGATTTCTGGGTGCCGCAATGACCTTACCCACCTCGAAGCCGAGCGAGCTCACTACGACGGCAAAGACCTTTACGTGCTGGCTGAATCGGTATTCAACACAACCCGCTTGTGCCTTCTGCTGTACGCGGGGCTGGACCCAGCACGGCTGCCAAAGCTGGCCAAGTCCGAGCCCCTTCGGGGAACAGGATTCCTACTACGGGAAACCGTTACCCGCCTGGCCGAGACGCAGAGAACGCAGCGGAAGGATCGGAAGAAGAAAGTCGCCCCGTGACAATGCCAATCAGACGGCCAGCCACTCCAGGCAGGCCGGCCGCTCGCCGGTAGTCGTGAACTGCCGAGCGGCTTGTAGGGCCGCAGCGGGCAGTACGCGCACAGTTTCGGGTGTCTCCTCGGTGGGCACGCCGCCGAAGTCGAACTCGATCGGCTCGCCATCCCAGGGCTTCACCTCCGGGCTGAAGCCCTGGAGGCTTTCGCCCTTGCCTGACCACTGAACGGTGGCCCGCTCGGGGCCCACCCCGAAGAACAGCCCCACGTGGATGCCATCCGGCGAGGTCAGTTCCTCGGGGTTGTACAGAGTGATCATGACGGGAAGGCCATCTTCGCTCAGTGCAGCCGTGGCTCGGCTCAGCGCGGCGTCCAGCTCGGCCAGCGTTTCTACCGGCTCGCGGACGTACGGGTCGGTGCCCCATTCGATGACCAGCCTCACGGCTTCACTCCTTGTCCGGTGCCTTCGTAGATCTTGAACTGCTTCAGTGTGCCGTCAGCCTGGCGGACGTACACCCGCAGCGTCGAGCCAAAGGGAAGCATCTTGTGCAGGTTCTCATGGCAGCCACGATCACCAGGGCAGGGTTCGCGGGTCAAAACGGCTGTGGCGTGAACCTGCTGGCCGAGGGCTTTGGCTCGCTCGCGGATCAGCGCCGCGATGTGCCCCTCGACGTGAGCCAAGCCGATGTTGCCGGGCCGAACGAACGGCTCGATGTCGGTCTTCAACGTGGCCGCGTTGTCGACGATCTGGTACCGCGAACCGCTAGTGATCACGCCGCCGTCGTTGAGGCTGACCGTGCCCGCCACCTTGACCCCGGGGCCGAGGACCAGGCGGCGGGCAAGGTCGGAGATGAGCTTCGAAACCGGTTGGCTAGGTGCTGGCTGTACCGGCCCCGCTCGCGCCGGAGTGACGTCAGCGGCCGGTGCCGTCCCTCAAGCCTGTTCTTGGGCGTTGTACGTCGCTGTGTGAACCCCGTCGAGCTTCTCCAGGATGGCGCCAGCCGCCACCATGCCCTCGCGAGCCAGTTCGGCCGCAGCATGGCAGGCCGCCGACCGGGCGTGGAAGCCGAGTGCACCGGCAGCGCTGCCCAGCTCGTCCAACAACTCCGCAACGACGCCCGCGCTGTCGACGACCAGCTCGACCTCTTCCTTCGTGGTTGCGATCTTCTGATACACGTCACCGAACTCAGCCACCGGCTGACCTCCTGAGTGGGGGCTTGCTTCGGGATTAATTGGTTGCAGCGAGCCGAGAACGAGCAGCGCGACGACGCCTATGAACGCCGCAGCCCTTCACGCGGCTGGGGGTGCCGTTCTTCTGCATTCAGCGGTAGATCGGTTGGGCGAGGTACACGGCCCAGTCGGCCGAGCCGGCCAGGTTCTCGGCGCGGCGCATCGTGTGGTACTCGCCGGGGAAGGTTGCGCAGGGCACCGGCCGGACGCGGGCTTTGGCCAGCGCGGTGAAGGTCTCCAGTTGGGCCCGGGTGAACCGGGCGTGCGACAGACGCTCGTCGGCGCACCGCGGGTCCGTGCACTGCGGTTCCCTGGTCACGACGACCAGCTGTTCTCGAAGATCAGCTCCGCGAACGCCTCCCGGCCAGGGTCGCGGGCGAGGTCCAGCGGCGTGTAGGCGTGCAGGACCATCAGCCGGTCGACGCCGGCCCGGTTCATGATAGTGATGCAACCGGCGGGGGCGTCTGGCCCCGGGGCGTAACCGATCTTGCCGGACGGGTCGAGGAAAAGGATGGCTTCAAGTTCTCCCGGCGCGTAGATGTCGAGGAAGGCGGGTAGTTTCTCGCCGAGTTCCTGCACCTGGCGACGTGCGGGTTTGATCGTCATGTCTGCCTCCGTGGAGCGTGTGAGGGTCTGGGCGGGGGTAGCCCGGCAAGCGGGGTTGGTTCCAGTTTCGACAGACGAGCGGATGGGATGAAGAATCGGCGCGTAGCCTCCGTGTAGCCTCTGCGTAGCGCTGCGACTACGGAAGATCCGCCCTGCTGGGAGCACCTATGACTGGCACCGCGAACGGCACACAGCACCCCCTGACCTACATACGTGGGGAACGCGGCTGGAGCCTGCGGGAGGTCGCCGAGCTGGTCCAACGCGGCTCGGGCCTGAACATGGCCACCTGGCGGCAGAAGGTCTACCGCTGGGAACGCGGCGTGGTCCCGGAGATGACGGCTCAGTACGCCCTGGCCGACGCGCTCGGCGTCGATCAGACGGCCGTGGACGCGATCGGCTGGCCCGGGTGGCTTCATCTGGCGACGGCGACCACGCCGGCGGACGACGGCGAATGGACCATCGAGAACGCTCGTAAAGTCCTGGCGGCGCTCGTAGAGTCAGGAAGCACGGATCGGCGAGGATTTCTCATCTACGGCGGGTCGGCGCTGTCCAGCATCGCCGCAGGCTGGGCCGATACTCCACCCGAACCGATCGCCGATGGTCTCGATGGCGGTCGGGTCGGCACCAACGCGATAGCCGGTCTCCAACTTCGGGTGGCCGAACTCTGGCGGCTGGACGACACCCTCGGCGGGGGCTCGTGCCTCCAGGCCGCCGCCGCAGACCTACGGATGGTTGACGCACTACTACGCCAGGCCCGACACACCGGGCCGGTTGGCCGCGAGCTGCTGTCAACGGCCGCGAGCCTCGCCCGGTTCGCAGGTTGGGCCGCCTTCGACTGCGGGCACCTTGCCGCCGCCCAGCGGTACTGGCACGGCGCGCTACGGGCCGCACACGCCGCCCACGACACCGTGCAAGGGATCTACATCCTGTCCAACCTCGCCCTTCAGGCCATCTACGCCGGGGACGGCCGGACCGCCGTCGACCTGCTCGAAGCGGCCCGCGCCCAGCTCGACCCCGCTCACCGGATCGTCGCCGCGATGCTCGACGCCTGGCAGGTCCGGGCCCACGCCATCCTCGGCGAGCAGCGCCAGGCATCCCAGCTCCTAAACCGGGCTGACGATCTCTGGGCCAACCGGCGGGACGGGGACGATCCCGACTGGGTCTATTGGATGCCTCAACCCAGCCTGACCGCCGAGGCCGGCACGGCGATGATCAACCTTCGGCAGCTCAGCCACGCCGACGAGCTGCTACACGCCGGACTGGCCACCCTGTCACCTGCCGCGACCCGGGACCGGAATCTGTACCTGGTCCGCATCGCGGAGACCAGCCTCAGCGCGGGCCGGCTGGACGAGGCCATGGCGAGCGCCCGGGCCGCCATCGACGCCGCCGCCGGGGTCGACTCCAGCCGAGTGACCCAGCGGCTCACTGGCCTTCTGGACCAGCTTCCGGCCGACGAGCCGGGGACCGCCGAGGTACGAGAGTACTGGCGGGCGGCTCGTCAGGTGACGGCCCTCGTCAGGTGACGGCCTAGGGGCCGTAGGCCGCCTTCTCAAGGGTATCCGGGTCCTCGATCGTCGGAGGTAGGCCCTGTTCGGCCCGGGAACGCCTAGTGGTCTCCGCGATCCACTCCGGGGCGGGCACGTAGGGGCGTCGCTCAGGGCTCATGCCTGATCAACGAGCCGCCCGCCCCTGATAGTGAGCCCCGGGGCGGGCTGTTTCTCCTAACTGCGGCCCAGACAAGGTGTGCACCAACGAGGCCGCCAGCGACTACGACATGCCGTACTGGCGCTGGCTGGTGTGCAAGAGCGGCAAGCTGACCGAGTCAGCCACGAAAAGGCCACCAACGCCCAGGACGAGGCCGCCCGATCCATTCCGGATGGGTATGGGAGCTACCTGGCCCACATCGAGATCCACCGGGCCAGGGCCATGGTGCAGCAGGGCGAGAAGGCCGCAGGCATCCGGTACGCCGAAGCCGCCATCGCCAAGGTCCCCGAGAGCAAGGGCTGCCTGTCCTTGGCTGGCTACGCTAAGGCGCTTCAGGCAGCCGGGCGACTGAACAATAGAGAGCCCCGGCGTTCTCGCCGGGGCTCTAGTGGGCTAGGGTGTGGGGTTTAAATATCCATATCCCGTATATAACACACAGTGAACACTGTTGTCAATGGCCATCATGCTCGGCAGATGGCGACCACATAAGCAATGGCATGGCTCCTGGAAATGTTGGAGACAATTCATATTCGTAATGGGTCGGCCGCGTAGTTGGCCGTCGCTGCTTAGGCACGACTGGCATGCCGCGATGAATTAACTCGAAGTTCAGACTTCTTAGGGGCTCGCCTTCAACGATAATCGTCTGGTGCAGGTGCGCACCTTTGGTGCGAGTGGGAAACGAACCATGCACCGGAAGGACAACTGAAGCTTCTAGCTCAAACAGATATTTCGCGCCAGCAGGGATATTGGCGTCCGCACCCAGGTTGGCAATTTTAAGTCCGACCGTTCCATCTGGACGTTCGATCGTGATGCGCCTGAGTTCTTCGGGATTTGGTCTTATAGCTGGAGAGGCGTGGCCGTCGTGTTCGGACAGCAACTGGAGCCTGAACCGCTGGAACGCACTATGATGCCCCATCAGCGACGCGACAAGTCCAATGTCTTCAAAACAGTAAGGCTCGTCCGAGATGTTGAGACCAGTCTGGATCATGGCAATATCCAGCTGTACTGCCGATTTCTCATCCCCTATCCAGCTAAACTTAATGCCCCAATCAGCCTGGAGGCTGCACCTATCGATGGAGGTAAAGAAATCTCCGATCGCCTTGCGATAAGCAGGCGGAGCATGTGGTCCATACACGGCCGCTATTACGCCTTTTGTAATTTCATCGCGATATCGCCTGTGTGCCCGACTTTCGACTATTCCACCGAGAATCGCGCCAACGATCAGCGTGGAGCCGAAAGTAAGCACGGCTATGGCAATCGCTTCACCTAAACCGGTGGGCGAACGCCAAATGCCTACAGCAAAGAATGCTATTCCCGCGACAACGAGGAGAACGGCATCGAGGTGATTTCGAAATAACTTGGCGACCCAGCTGCGAAGCCGTTTGTGCCATGGATGCTTCTTAATGGCCTCATCCTCGTCGGGAATGGTCACCTGAGGCCCGTCCTTCGGGCTAGCCATGTCGCCTCCCATAACACGCGGTTTGCTGGGCGCGCTTCACATCCCTTCATGTCACGCTTGCATGCGTCTTAAGGCAGCTTACAATTACTTCCAGTCTCACGTTTGCGATTTGTAAAGATTCATAATCCTGGATATGCAAATCACGCGCAGTCATTGACTTTGTGTCCGATTCATGCTATACTTCTTGGTCCATGTAGATTTTCGACATGGCATACCTCTGTATCTCGCGGCATATTCGTGATGATCCGCCGAAGCGGCCAGGACGCTGCGTCACAATTGTCGCGCCCGACCGCTTCACCAAAAGCTCTAACCCCTCGCTCATGCGCCGGGCAGGTCACATCAAATCGCGCTCCCAGTGGAAGCGCACATGCACTTATTTTTGTTCGCCACAGTGACCAGCTCGCTCCCTGCGATACCAACTGAGTCTCGTACTCGACTGCCCGCCGAACTCAAGCGTTCGAGCGGGTGGCTTTGTTGCGTGTGGGAAGCCCCGCAGTCAGATGAAGCTCCGAGCTGAACATCAACACAAACAGCATCGTCACGGTGTCCCCCTGGGCTGCCTTGATTCGTGATGCCAACCGACCGCCGGGCCAGGGGCTTCTGCCTGGGGCGGCATCGTGGGAACGGGTGCACCCTGCCGACCTGCCGGTCGCCACGATCGAGGAAAAAGTCGCTCAGGCATACAACACGCTGAAGCTGCCCTCTGAAGTCTTGGCGGCTGCTAGGGCCGATCTTGAAGACTTCATCCAGAGTGCGACGGCTCGGCGGGACACGGAGGTCAAGCGTCAGCGCCGTCGCCTCGGAGACCTCAAGGACCGAAGCGTGAAGCTTCTTCGCGCTCATCTGGCCGACGTCGTGCCGCTCGATGTTCTCAAGGAGGAGCAGGACGGACTCCGGCGTGAACAGGCCCAAGCCGAGGCGATCTTGGAGCGGCTAGAAGGCTCCCATGCCGAAACGCTGACCACGTTTGACGAGATGGTCGACCTGCTCACCTCGCTGAGCGAGGGGCGATACCGCAGCCTCGCGCCGGAAGATCGTCGAGCGCTGAACCCGGTGCTGATCACCCACGCCCTGGTCGACGCCGAGGACGGCAAGACCCGCTTGCAGCTCACCGAGCTGGGCCAGGTCATCCATGACATCAAGGGCAGTTCAGTCGATACGCGTCCGAAAGATGATCAGGGTGGGCACACCGATTCAACAAGAAACCCGCAGCTCACCCTGGTGAGCTGCGGGTTCGAGTAACGAACATTTGGAGCGGATGACGAGATTCGAACTCGCGACCCTCACCTTGGCAAGGTGATGCGCTACCAGCTGCGCTACATCCGCCTGTCGGCCCGGTCAGGTGCCCCTTGCCGACGGGTGAACTTTACCGGACCCCTCCGCCGGGGACAAAACGGGGTCCTCGGCCGTGCGGCGCGGTGAAGTCCGGCACCGGGCCGGCGGGCACGATCCGGGACGGGTTGAGGGCCGACTGGGTGCGGTAGTAGTGCCGGCGGATGTGGTCGAGGTCGGTGCTGCCGCCGAACGCCGGGATCTCGTACAGGTCGCGGGTGTACGCCCACAGGGTCGGGTAGTCGGCGAGCCGGCGCAGGTTGGCCCGCTGGTGTGGTCCGTACACCGCGTCGAAGCGGGCCAGGGTCACGTACAGCCGGACGTCGGCCTCGGTGAGCTGGTCGCCGAACAGGAACCGGCGGGTCGCCAGGCGCCGCTCCAGCTCGTCGAGGGTCCCGAACACCGTGGCCACCGCCCGGTCGTACGCGGCCTGGGAGCGGACGAGACCGCACCGGTACACCCCCTTGTTGAGGGTGGTGTAGATCCGCTCGTTGAGGGCGTCGATGTCGGGGCGCAGCGGCTCCGGGTACAGGTCCAGCGGCGTGGCCCAGGCGTCGAACGCGCCGCCCAGGTCGAGGGTGACGTCAGGGTAGTTGCTGCTGACGATCCGGCCGGTCTCCCGGTCCCACAGCACGGGGACGGAGACGTGGCCGTCGTAGCCGGGCTCCGTGGCCTCGTAGGCGTCGCGGAGCAGGGCGAAGTCGTTGACCGGGTCGGCGGTGTGGCCGGGGCCGTCGCGGAACGCCCAGCCGCGCCCGTCGCGCACCGGGTCGAGAACGGTCATGCCGACCACGTCCTCGAGTCCCTTGAGGCCCCGCACGATGATCGACCGGTGCGCCCAGGGGCAGGCGAGGGAGACGTAGAGGTGGTACCGCCCCGGCTCGGCCCGCCAGCCGCTGCTCCCGTCGGCCGTCACCCGGCCCCGGAACCGGCCGGGCGGGCCGCTCGAGGGGGAGGTGACCGTGTAGTCGCCGAATGTCGCGAAGTCCACCGGGCTGGCAACAGGCATGACATCACTGTAGGTCGATACAGCCGCCTCCGGCGAACGTGGCCACAGGGTTTTCCCAAGATCCCGACCCAGGGTGTACCGGTGGACGCGTGCGGGAAGATGACAGGGTGACGCGGGCGTGGCGGGTTCTGGTGGTGGACGACGATCCGGCGATCGGCCGGGCGTTGGGCCGCGGATTGTCCCTGGCGGGGTTCGTCGTGGAGCTGGCCTCCGGCGGGCTTCGGGCCCTGGAGCTGGTCGCCTCCTCCGCCCCGGACGCGATCGTCCTGGACGTGTCGATGCCGGACATCTCCGGGATCGAGGTGTGCCGGCGGTTGCGGGCCGCGGGCTGTGACCTGCCGGTCCTGATGCTCTCCGCCCTCGACGAGGTCGACGACCGGGTCGCCGGGCTCGCCGCGGGGGCCGACGACTACGTGGTCAAGCCGTTCGCGATCGCCGAGGTGGAGCTGCGGCTGGCCGCCCTGGTCCGCAGGGTCGGGGCCGCTCCGCACGGCGTGCACGTCGTGGGCGGCCTGGCGGTGGACACCGACGCGCGCCGGGTCACGATCGACGGCGTCCCGGTGGAACTGACCCGGCGCGAGTTCGACGTGCTGGAGCTGCTGGCCCGCAACGCCGGCATCGTCCTCGGCCGCTCCCAGGTCCTCGAACGGGTCTGGGGCTACGATTTCGACGTGCGCACCGACGCCGTGGACACGATCATCTCCTACCTGCGGCGCAAGCTGGAGGCCGACGGCCGCCGCCGGATCCTGCACACCGTGCGCGGTACCGGATTCGTCCTGCGCGATGACGGGAACTGGTAGCCATGCGCCTGTCCACCCGGTTCGCCCTGCTCGCGGCCGTCGCCGTGCCCGTCCTGGTGCTGGTGTCCAGCTTCGGGCTGCTCGCCTGGCTGCGCGCCGACCTGAAACTCGAACGCGACGACCGGCTGCACGACCGGGCCGTGGCCGTGGCAGCGGCTCCCAAGGTCGACGGCCTGGTCGGCGAGGGCGGCGTGATCATCAGTACCCGGGCGGGGGAGCGCGCGGTCGGGGACGTGCCCGCCGGGGGGCGGCTGCCCAACCGGGCCGGGCCGTTCACGCTGACCAGCGCCGGCGAGCTGTGGCGCGGGTACGCCGTCATGCCCGGCGACGACCGCCGGGTCTACGCTCTGGAACCCAACTCCGCCCTGACCAACCGGCTCGGCCAGCAGCGCCGCCGGATGTTCGCCGTCGCCGGCCTGTCGGTGCCGATCGCGGCCCTGGCCGGGTTCGCCCTCGGCAGCGCGGCGACCCGGCCGCTGCGCCGGCTCCAGCGGCGCGCGGCGGTGGCGGGCGCGACCCCCGGGCAGCGGACCGACCTGGTCACCGGGGTCGCCGAGGTCGACGACGTGGCCAGGGCCCTGGACGCCAGCCTGGCCCAGCGCGACGCCCAGCAGGCCCGTACGGCGCACGCGCTGAAGGCCGCCCGGTCGTTCGCGGCGGCGGCGGCTCACGAGCTGCGCACCCCGCTGACCAGTATGCGCACCAACCTGGAGCTGCTCGGCCACCCCCGGCTGTCCGAGCCGGAACGCGGCGAGGTGCTCTCCGACCTGTCGGCGGAGCACGCGCGGCTGCTCGGCCTGCTCAGTGTCCTGCGCGCCCTGACGCACGCCGAGCTGGCCCAGCCGGAGCAGTTCGTGCGGACCGACCTGGTGGAGATTGCCGGGGCGGCCGTGCACTCGGCGGGCTCCCGGCACCCGGGGGCGGAGTTCCGGCTGGAGACCGACGGGCCGGTACCGGCGGACTGCTGGCCGGACGGCATCCGGATGACCCTGGACAACCTGCTCGACAACGCCGTCCTGCACGGCGCCGCGCCCGTCACGGTGACCGTCGCCGCGGCGGACGGCGCGGCGACCCTCACGGTGTCCGACTCCGGCCACGGTGTCCCGCAGGAGGACCGGGTGGGCGTGTTCGAGCGGTTCCACCGCCGCGCGGACAGTCCCGGCTCGGGTCTGGGCCTGACGCTGGTGGCGGAGGTGGCGGAGCTGCACCGGGGGACCGTCACGATCGGCGGGGAGCCCGGCGGCGGGGCCCGGTTCCAGGTCAGGATCCCCGAGTCGGGCGGGCCGGCGCCGGTGGACTGGCTCAGGATCGGCCCCTGACTCCCAGTGTTTCCCCAAGGAACGTCTCTAGCGTTCGGGGTGCGCCGGTGCGGACCGGCGTCGGACGACGAGGAGCACACGATGTACAAGAAGTTGGCGATCATCGGCGGCACGGCGCTGGTCGTGCTCGGCGGGGCCGCTCTCCCGGCGGTGGCCGGCCCCGGCGCCGGGGACAAGCCGATCACCCTCGACGCCAAGGGCTGCAAGCTCGCCCAGGACCTGCGGCCGGTGCTCGACGACCGGCTGGCCATCATCAACGGCGACGCCAACCAGCGCGGCTCGGTGACGTGGATCAAGGCGGAGGCCGCCAAGGCCCGGGCCGCCGGGAACACGAAGAAGGCGGACAAGCTCGACAAGGCCGCGACCAAGCGCACCGAGGCGGCCACGAAGATCGAGACCCGCAAGACGAAGGTCGACAAGGCCGTCACCTGGTGCACGGACCACGGTTTCGCGGCCAAGTAGTCACCGGCACGGCGCGTGGGCGGTCCCTGACGGGGCCGCCCTGTCGTTTATCACGCGCGAAGCCCGGGCATTGCGGTATCCCCAAGTTGGGGACGGCGGCCGCCCGGTTGTCCCACGATGGAGTGACCTGTAGGGAACCGCATCACGGGGGACGAGATGAGAACGATTTCCAGGTACGCGCTGGCGGTCGCCTGCACCGCGCTGATCGCCGGCACGGGGCTGGCCGCACCAGCCCAGGCCGAGTCGAGACAGACCCACTGCGGCTGGCAGCCGGTGAACCAGGAGGGCGAGTACGGCAACTCGGCGACCCAGACCGTCAACATCCGCAACGGCAACGGCGTGCAGTGCGGCCGGCTCGGCCTCGCGACTCCGGAGGACGCGCTGCGCTACCGGTGTGAGGCGGTGGCTGACAACGGCGCGTACTGGACCTACCTGACCGACATCAGCACCGGGGTCATCGGCTGGGTGCGCAGCGACTTCCTGACCTTCCACAGCGACGAACCGTGCGCGTCGGGTCTCAATCCCTGATCCCCGTGCGGGCGTCCCCGGGCAGGGGACCCGGGACCACGCCGCCGTGGGCCGACGCTGGCGGGTCGGTCTCCTCCGTAACCGGAGGAACGGGTTTGTGGGCGGTCGGGGAGATCCGGCCGCCCACGTCGCGTCAGGCGCGGGTGGCCTGGACGATGCCGTGCGGGGTCCAGGCCGAGCAGTCGGTGAACGCCGCGTTGTCGAAGCCGGCCTCCTTCGTCCACTCCAGGTACCGCCCGGCGGGGTAGATCATGCCGCCCTCGGCCGGGATGGCCGTGAAGTAGACGCTGTCGAGGGCCGCCATCACCGGGCCGGTCCCGTCGTCGCGGGACATCGAGCTGAAGATGACCACCCGGCCGCCGGGCTCGAGGGCCTCGTGCGCGCGGCGGAGCAGGGCGACGTTCTCCTCCGGGGTCCAGATGACGAGCTGGTGGGAGAACAGCACGCAGTCGTGGCCGCCGGGCAGCGGGTCGGTGAACATGTCCGCGGCGTACACCGACACCCGGTCGGCGAGCCCGGCCGCCGCGATCCGGCCCCGGGCGACGTGCAGGTTCTCTGGCAGGTCGACGACGGTGACGAACAGGTGCGGGTGGGCCTCGGCCAGCGCGAGGGCGTTCACCCCGTCGCCGCCGCCCATGTCCAGCACCCGGCTGACGGAGTCGAAGTCGACCCGCTCGGTGAGCGAACGGTTGGCGAGCTCCGACCACGACCGCATGTACCGGTAGAACACCCCGCCGAGGAACGGGTCCTCGGCGAGCCGGTGGTAGAGGTCCGGTCCCTCGCCGGGCACCCGGCGCAACCCGATGTTGGTGTTGTCGCGCAGTGACTCGGTGTAGTCGGCCTGGCCGGCGTAGACCACGTACTGCTCGAAGCCGACCACGTCGGCGAACCGGCCCCAGTCGCCCGAGGCGAACAGGGCGTCCACGACCGCGCAGTTGCTGTACGAGCCGGCGGCCAGTGTCGTCAGCCGCAGGCTCGTGGTGCCGAGCAGCAGGGTGTCCACGGCGCGGTCGGCGAGACCGAGGCGGCGGGCGATCTCGTCGCGGGTCCGTCCCGGTTCGGCGTGCAGCAGCTCGAAGAGGCCGAGCTCGCAACCTGCCCTGAGCTGCTGAAACGCGGCCGCACCGAACAGTAGGAGCGTCAGGTCGTCGGGCGTGAGCGGGTTCGCATTCTCCAGGCGCAACGTCATGGTCCTTCCGAGAGGGTCATGGCCGGCGTCGTGGCTTCGGGCACCGACAGCGCAAGTTAGCGATGTACGGACATCAATGTCAATGGAGGTTTAGTCCACAAGGGATGAATGAGTGGGCAACGTGTCCCCACGCGACGGTGAATGATGTCGCGACCGCCCAGATGGTGCGAAAACGGATGGCGGATCTCCGTGTAAGTCAGATGTAAGCGGCTCCCGGCAGACTGGCGGACGCGTCGCACGGGCGGCGCGTCCGACGGGGGAGGTGGGCGATGGACGAGTCCGTCGCGCGCCGCGCACGCCAGCGCCTCGGGGGCGCTGGACGCGACGGTGGCCGCCCGTGACGGTGCCCAGGGGTCGCGAGTCCCTGGTCGCCCGGCTCGTGCTGACCGGGACCCGGCAGGTGCCCCCGGTCGCGCTGACCCTCCGGCTGGTCAGCGCCGAGAGACCGGGTCCTTTCGGTGTGCCCGGGCGCCGGCCCGCCTAGCATGATCAGGTGGACGAGCGACAGATCGACGCGTACCTGCACCGGATCGACGCGGCCCGCCCCGAGCGGGTCGACGGGGCGGCGCTGCGGGAGCTGCACGTGCGGCACCTGCGCGCCGTTCCCTTCGAGAACCTGAGCATCCACCTCGGCGAGCCGATCAGCCTCGACGAGGACGCCCTCTACGACAAGATCGTCACCCGGAGGCGCGGCGGCTTCTGCTACGAACTCAACGGCCTGTTCGCCGCCCTGCTCACCGGCCTGGGCTTCCCCGTCACCCTGCTGGCGGCCTCGGTGCACGGCCGCGACGGGCTCGGGCCGCCGTTCGACCACCTGGCGCTGCGGGTCGAGGCCGATGGGCCGTGGCTCGCCGACGTCGGGTTCGGCCGGCACAGCCACTACCCGCTCAGCCTGGACTTCCCCGGCGACCAGGCCGACCCGGACGGTGTGTTCCGACTGGTGCCGGCGGCGTTCGGCGACACCGACGTGCTCCGCGACGGCCGCGGGGAGTACCGGCTCGAGGCCCGGCCCCGCGACCTCGCCGACTTCGCCCCGACGTGCTGGTGGCAGCAGACGTCCCCCGACTCGCACTTCACCCGGTCACTGGTGTGCTCCCGGCTGACCGACACCGGCCGGGTCACCCTCAGCGGCGACACCCTGATCCACACCACTGGCGACGACCGGGTCGAACGGGTGCTGTCGGGCGGGGAGGTTCTCGACACGTACACAAGGGAGTTCGGGTTCGCACTGGACCGTGTCCCGACCGTGGCCGCTCCCGTAGGCTGACGAGCCATGTGGGGGAGAATCGACGGACTGCGCACCCTGGACCTCGGCACGGCCGGTGACCTGCGCACCCGGCTGAACGCCCTGGTCCTGCTCGGCAGCAAGCGCGCCACCGCCGGGCTGCTGGACCTCGACTACCTGGACGAGTCCGAGAAGCCCGAGCAGGTCGGGGAGCGGCTCGTGCTCGTCGACGACGTGGGCGACCGGGTCGCCGAGGTCGAGGTGACCGCGGTGGAGCTGACCCGGCTCGGCCAGGTGACCTGGGAGTTCGTCGAGGCGCTGGGGGAGGGGTTCGCGTCGGTGGACGACTGGCGGCGCGAGTGCGAGGAGTACTGGGCCAAGCGCGGCCAGGACGTCGACGACCAGTCCCGGGTGGTGTGCGTCCGGTTCCGCCTGGTCTAGCCGGCCAGCAGTCGGAGCACCTCCGTGTCCGGGACCTGGCCGAAGTCGGCGTAGGACAGGCCCACGGCCATGAACCGGGCCGGCACCTCGGGGCACACCACCCCGTCGGCCTCCCCGGCCACCAGGTCCACCGCCTCCGGCGACCCGACCGGCGCGGCGACCAGCACCCGGTCCGCGCCCAGCAGCCGGGCCACCGCGACGGCGGCCCGGGCCGTGGCCCCGGTGGCCAGCCCGTCGTCGACGATCAGCGCGGTGCGGCCCTTCAGCTCCGGCGCCGGGCGACCGGCCCGGTAGAGCTCCTCGCGGCGGACCAGCTCGACGGCCTCCCGGTGCTCGACGGCGGCCATCTCCCGGTCGTCCAGGTGGATCGCGATGTCGTCGTTGATCACCCGCACCCCGGCCGGCCCGAGCGCGCCGAACGCCACCTCCGGGGCCCCCGGGACGCCGAGCTTGCGGACCACCAGGGCGTCCAGGGGCAGCCGGAGCGCCCCGGCCAGGGCGGCGGCCACGGGCACCCCGCCCCGGACCAGCCCGAGGACCAGGGGGTCCGCGCCCAGGTCGGCCTCGACGGCCACGAGTTCGGCCAGGACGAGCCCGGCGTGTTCGCGGTCGCGGTATCTCACCCCCCTTTTCTACGCCGCACGCCAGGGGTCACGGCGCGGAACGCTGGACAGCGCCGACGCGGCGGCCGGGGTGGGCCCGGGGCGCCGTCCCGCGTGTTCGCTCCGGTCGCCACGGCTCTCCGGTCGTAGAGTGGGCAAAACCGGACGAGGAGGCGCAATGCGTACACCCTGGATGCGGCGGGCGGTCGTCGCCCAGCTGGCCACAGCCCTCCTCGGCGCGACCCTGTCCGCGCCCCCGGTCAGCGCCGCGCCTCCGGCCGTCCCCGGCGCGCCCGGGCTGGCCCCCGGCACCTCCGATCCCGCGCCGGACACGGGCCGGCCCGCCAACTTCGACGCCCGCCGCACCGCCCCCCGCCCGGAGTCCACCACCGCGCGCACCGGCCCGGCTCCCGTCGAGATCGACCCGTTGACGGGTACCCCCCGCCTCGTCGCCCCCCTCGACGGCTTCCTCACCGACCCTGGCCGCGCCGAGCCAGCCGCCGTCGCCCTCGGTTACCTGCGCGACCACCCGGACCTGTTCGGACTGTCCGCGCGGGAGGTGGCCGCGCTGACCTTGCGCCGCGCGTACACCGACCCCGAGGGCACCCACCACCTGAGCTTCACCCAGCACGTCGGGGCGGTGCCGGTGTTCGGCAACGGGGTCCGCGCGCACGTCAGCCGCGACGGCCGGCTGGCCCAGGTCGACGGCTCCCCGGTCCGGCTGCTGCCCGCCAGCCTCCCGAAGCCCCGGCTGACGGCCGCGGACGCCCGGTCCGCGGCGACCCGCGACGCGCCGTCCCACGCCGCCCCCGGGCGGGGGCCGGGCAGTTCCGCCCAGCTCGTCGTGTTCCCCACGGCCGAGGGTCCCCGGCTCGGTTGGCAGGTCACCCGGTACGCCGAAGGTTTCCTGCACGTCATCGACGCCGACACCGGACGGGTGCTGCTGCGCCGCGACCTCGAACAACACGACACGGGCCTGGCCTGGGACCGCCACCCGGGCGCGCCGACCGGCGGGAAACAGCAGGTCCGGGACCTGACCGGCCCCGGCTGGCTGCCGGCCGGCGCGCGGACCCTGTCCGGCGACGTCGCGCACGTCTACCTCGACCTGGACGACGACGACACCGCAGCCCCGGCCGAGGAGGTGCGTCCCAGCTCGCCCGGCCGGTTCCATTACCCGTTCCACGATCTCACCAGGGCGGTCGGCGCGCCGTGCGCGGCGGCGTACCCGTGCACCTGGGATCCCGCCAGGGCCCGGTCCTGGCAGACCAACGCCCCGCAGAACGCCGTCCAGCTGCTCTACTTCGCCGGGGTCTTCCACGACCACCTGGCCGCCGCGCCGATCGGCTTCTCCCGCGCGGCCGGCAACTTCGACGCCCGCGACGGCGACGCGGTGCAGATCGCGGCCCTCGACGGCGCGGCCACCCGCGACGGCCTGCCCGACGACGACCACCGCAACAACGCCAACATGTCCACGTACCCGGACGGCACCCCGCCCCGGATGCGGATGTACCTGTTCGAGGGCGACCCGTACGTCGCGGCCAACTCCGGCGACGTGGCCGACATCGTCTACCACGAGTACACCCACGGGCTGTCCAACCGGCTGGTCAGCGATGTCAACGGGGTGTCGACCATCGGCGGGTTGCAGGCCACGGCCATGGGCGAGGCGTGGAGCGACTGGTACGCGATGGACCTGCTCGTCAGCCAGGGCGACGTGCCCGACACGGCCGCCGACGGGGAGGTCGCCATCGGCCGCTACATGAGCCACGGCACCGACGCCATCCGCACCCAGCCGCTGGACTGCCGGCCCGGCGAGCCGACGAAGGCGTGTCCGAAGGGCGGCTACACCTACGGCCAGTACACGAGGATCGCCGGCCGGCCGGAGTCGCACGCCGACGGCGAGATCTGGGCCGAGACCCTGTGGGACCTGCGCACCGCGCTCGGTGCGACGCTGACCCGCAACCTGGTCACCCGGGCCATGGAACTCTCCCCGGCCGACCCGTCGTTCCTCGACGAGCGCAACGCGATCCTGCGCGCCGACCACCTGGTCTCCGGCGGCCGGAACACCGCGGCGATCTGGAAGGTGTTCGCGGCGCGCGGGATGGGCTGGTTCGCCGGCACGTTCGACGTGGACGACACCGCGCCGACGGCGGACTTCAGCACCCCGCCGCCCCTCAGGACAGCGGGCGCCCTGTCGGGGGCGGTGACCGACGCCGTGACCGGGAAGCCGCTGCCGGGCGCGACCGTGCTGTTCGGCGGACACCGCGCCACCTTCGCCGGCGGCTACGTGGCGGTGGCCGACGGCGATGGCCGGTACACGGTGCACGGCATCCGCCCCGGCACCTACCCGGCGGTCTCCGCCACCGCGCCCGGCTACGACCGCGACGGCGGCCCGCAGACCGTGGCGGCCGGGCCCAACTCCCGCGACTGGGCGCTCCGCCGGAACTGGGCGGCGACCTCCGGCGGCGCGGCGGTGACCGCGTCCACCGGCGACGACCTGACCGCCGACGGCTGCGGCCCGGCCGCGATGCTCGACCAGTCCCTCGGCGACGGCTGGGTCACCGACGCCAAGGAAGCACCGGGCGGGATCGAACCGCGCGCCATGACGTTCCGGCTGCCGGAGACGGTGGACGTCACCGAGGTCACGGTCGACCCGGCGGCGGCCTGCGGGGTCGGCCCGAGTGGCTCGGTCGGCGACTACCGGCTGGAGACCTCGGCCGACGGCGTCACCTGGCGCGCGGCCGCGGCCGGGCACTTCGGGGTGGCCGACCGCAACCGGCCCAACGCCGTGCCGCTCGCCCCCGGGTCGGGCGCCGGGGTCCGGTGGCTGCGGTTCACGATGGCCGGCAACCAGCTCGTCGACGCGGGCGGCGCGTGCCCCGGCGCGTTCTCGGCGTGCACCGTCGTATCCGCCTCGGAACTGGCCGTGCACGGTACGGTCAGGCCATGAGTCGCTGGAGTGAGGTGGCGGGCGGGGACCCGGGCGTGCGGTACGCGGCCCGGTTCGCCGACCTGGCCGCCACGGGGGCCGACGTGCACGGCGAGGCGGGACTGTGCGCCCGGCTGGTCCCATCGGGTTCCCGGGTGCTCGACGCCGGCTGCGGCACCGGCCGGGTCACGGTCCGGCTCACCGAACTCGGCTACGCCTGCGTGGGCGTCGACCTCGACCCGTCGATGCTCGCCGAGGCGCGCCGCGCGGCCCCGGACCTGCGCTGGGTGCTCGCGGACCTGGCGGACCTGGACCTGCCGGCCCGCGACTTCGACCTCGCGGTGGCCGCCGGCAACGTGATCCCGCTGCTGGCCCCGGGCACGGAGCCGGCGGCGGTGGCCCGGCTCGCCGCGCACCTGCGCCCCGGCGGGCTGCTGGTCGCCGGGTTCGGCCTCGACGCCGCGCACCTGCCGCTGGCGTCCGCGCCGGTGGACCTGGACTCCTACGACATGTGGTGCGCCGACGCCGGCCTGCTGCCGTTCGAGCGCTTCGCGACGTGGGAAGGCGCGGCCTACGACGACGGGCCGTACGCGGTGAGCGTGCACCGGCTGGCCGGGTAGCCCCTCACAGGGCCGCGCGCAGCCGCCCGAACTCCTCCGCCAACCGGTCCAGCGTGTAGTGCGCGTTGAGGCCGCTCGGGTTCGGCAGCACCCAGACCCGGGTCTCGCCCAGCGGCTCCGGCTGCGGCCCGACCATGGCCGCCGGGGTGCCGAACGCCCACCGGTACGCCCCCACCCCGAGCACGGCGAGCCACGTCGGCCGGTGCGTCTCCAGCTTCGTCACCAGGGCCTTGCCGCCGAGGACCAGCTCCTCGTAGGTGACCTCGTCCGCGCGGGCCGAGGCGCGCGCGACCAGGTCGGTGAGGCCCAGCCGGTACTCCGGCAGCGTCGCGCTGTCGGCCGGGTCGAGCTGGTGCGGCGTGAAGCCGGACCGGTGCAGCGCCGGCCAGAACCGGTTGCCCGGCCGGGCGAAGTGGTGCCCGACCGCCGCGGACCACAGGCCGGGGTTGATGCCGCAGAACAGCACGTCGAGGCCGGGGCCGATCACGTCGGGAATGGTCCGGCCGGCGGCCGCCGCGACCTGTGCGGGGGAGGGCTTGTCCATACCGCGAGCATAGACCTGTCTATATTGGGGACCGATTTCTACGACCGGGGGATGACATGCGTCGACTCGTAGTGCTTCGTGGACTCTGCGCGGTGCTGGCCGCCCTGGCCCTGACCGGCTGCGACCCGTTCCTGGTGGGGGACGACCCGCCGGCCGCCACGCTGAAGCCCGTCGCCGGCCCGGGGGTGCGGGTCGCGGCGGAGGAGTACGTGGTCAGGACCCGGATCCAGGGCGACAGGGGGTACGCGGCGTGGATCACCGACGCCGGCGTCCAGGTCGTCGGGATCGACCTGGCGACGAACACGCTCGCGTGGTCCGCGCACGAACTCGGCTCCGCCAAGGAGGTCACGAGCCTGATGGCTCTCCCGGACGCCCTGGTCCTCACGACGCACCGGTTCTCGCGACAGGACGGCTCGGCGGACGGCGTCGTGGTGCTGGACCCGGCGTCCGGCGCGACCCGCTGGATGGCCGACTACGACAGCACGACCGACGGGGTCACCTTCTACCCTGACGCTGTCGTCCTCGGCTCCCGGAAGGCGAGGACCACCCGGGGCCTGGACTGGAGGACCGGCGCCACCCGGTGGACCATTCCGGACCCGGCCACCGGCAAGGTGCGCCAGCTGTCCGTCACCACCGGGGAACCGTCGGCGCTCGTCCCCGACCCGCTGCTGTACCTGGTCGGCGACGACCGCGTGCTGCGGTCCTACGACGTGCGGACCGGGAAGGCGACCGCGACCGTGACGCTTCCCGGCGGGTTCGAGTCCCCGACCGTCGTCGGCCGCACCCTGGTCGCGACCCGGCCGAGCGGCGACCCCGGAACCCAGGTGATGATCGCCGACCTGGACGGCGCCCGGCCGCCGCGGTCGATGCACCAGATCGAGGGCAAGCGGCGCGTCTCCGTGCTCGCCGGGTGCGGGGCGGGCCGGATCTGCCTGGCGGAGGACGGCGCGGGCGGCGTCGCGGAGCTGCGGGCGTTCGACGCGTCCAGCGGCCAGCAGCTGTGGCGGGCGCAGGCCCCGAGGGACCCGCACACGTCGCTCGCGATGGCCGGTGACCGGGTCGTCTACGCCGGCTCCGTCTTCGCCCCGGACGGGAGGACCCTGCACCGGGGCGCCGACGCGGCCGACGGGACGTACTCCTCGCTGGGCCGGGCGTCGGACGCTCGGTTGGTGGGCCTGTCGGCGAGGATCGGCCGGTTCCCGGTCTCGCCGGTCGCGACCGAGGTGGCCTGGGTGTCCCCGGCCGACGGCGCCCGGCGGGTGCTCGGTTCGGTGTCCGCCAGCCCGGGGTCGTGCTCGTGGAGCGACCGCTTCCTGCTGTGCGCGGGCGCGGAGTCGTTCGGGGTGTACCCGCTCACGTAGACACGCCGGCCTGGGTATCGGGGGCCGGAGCCCAGCGTCCGGTGACCGGGCCCGCGAGCCCTACCCCGTGGCCTCCGCCGCCGCCCGGCCCGCCGTCCGCCCCGAGTACAGGCACCCGCCGAGGAACGTGCCCTCCAGCGACCGGTACCCGTGCACCCCGCCGCCGCCGAAGCCGCTGACCTCCCCGGCCGCGTACACGCCGGGCAGGGGGGTGCCGTCGGCGCGCAGTACCCGGGCGGAGAGGTCCGTCTGCAGGCCGCCCAGGGACTTGCGGGTCAGGATGTGCAGCTTGACCGCGATCAGCGGTCCGGCCTTCGGGTCCAGGATCCGGTGCGGGGACGCGACCCGCACCAGCCGGTCGCCCCGGTAGTTGCGCGCCCCGCGCAGGGCGGTGACCTGCAGGTCCTTGGTGAACGTGTTGGTCATCTCGCGGTCGCGGGCCACGATCTGGCGTTCGAGGTCCGCGAGGTCGATCAGGGGCGTGTCGGTGAGCCGGTTCATGCCGGCGACGAGTTCGGCGAGCGTGTCGGCGACCACGAAGTCCGCGCCGTGTTCCTTGAACGCCTCGACGGGGCCGGGCGCGCCGGGGAGCACCCGCTTCAGTACCTGTCGGATGCTCTTGCCGGTCAGGTCGGGGTTCTGCTCGGAGCCCGACAGCGCGAACTCCTTCTCGATGATCTTCTGGGTGAGCACGAACCACGTGTACTCGTGCCCGGTGCCCATGATGTGTTCGAGCGTGCCGAGCGTGTCGAACCCGGGGAACAGCGGCACGGGCAGCCGCTGACCGGTGGCGTCGAACCACAGCGAGGACGGCCCCGGCAGGATCCGGATCCCGTGCCTGGCCCAGATCGGGTCCCAGTTGGTGATGCCCTCGGTGTAGTGCCACATCCGGTCCTCGTTGACCAGGTGCCCGCCGGCCGCGCCGGTGATGCCCAGCATCCGGCCGTCCACGTGCGCCGGGACCCCGGACAGCATGTGCTCCGGGGCCGTGCCGAGCCGGGCCGGCCACTGCCGGCGCACCAGGTCGTGGTTGCCGCCGATCCCGCCGCTCGTCACGACCACCGCCTGGGCCCGCAGCGCGAACTCGCCGACCTCGACCCGCGAACTCGCCTCGCCCCGCCCGGCGGCACTCGGCTCCAGGACCGCGCCCCGCACCCCGTCGACCACCCCGCCGGTCACGGTCAGCTCGTCCACCCGGTGCCGGAACCGCAGCGTGAGCAGCCCCTTGTCCACCGCGGCCCGGACCCGGCGCTCGAACGGCGCGACGACCCCCGGCCCGGTGCCCCACGTGACGTGGAACCGGGGCACCGAGTTGCCGTGCCCGGTGGCCGTGTACCCGCCGCGTTCGGCCCAGCCGACCACCGGGAAGAACCCGATGCCCTGTTCCCGCAGCCAGGACCGCTTCTCGCCCGCCGCGAAGTCGACGTAGGACTCGGCCCAGCGCCGGCCCCACACGTCGGTGTCCCGGTCGAAGCCGGCGCTGCCCTGCCAGTCCTGCCAGGCGAGGTCGCGGGAGTCGCGGATCCCCATCCGGCGCTGCTCGGGCGAGTCGACCAGGAACAGGCCGCCGAACGACCAGTGCGCCTGCCCGCCGAGGTTGGACTCCGGCTCCTGGTCGAGCAGGAGCACTCTCCGGCCGGCGTCGGCCAGCTCGGCGGCGGCGACCAGTCCGGCGAGGCCGGCTCCCACGACAATGACGTCAGCGTCCATGCGCACGAGCCTGACCCGGGCGCCCCCGCGACGCAAGCACCTTGCGCAGGGAAGTCGGAACGGATGTATCAGCCGCTGACAAACCGATGGCAGCGGAGCCCGTCAGCGCCCGTCGGTGAGCAGCCCGAGCACCCGGGCGGCCTGCCGGTCGAGGGTGCCCGGCGGGTTGCGGGCCTCGGCGCGCCCACCCGGCAGTAGCAGGTGCAGCCAGAAGGCCGCGAACAGCCGCCGACCGGCCAGCAGCCGGTCCGGGTCGAGGTCGAACCCGGCCAGGAACGCCGTCCAGTCGGTGGCCCGGGCCCGCAGGTGCTCCACCAGGTCGGCCAGCTCGATCTCCGGGTCGGAGCGGCCGGCGTCCTCGAAGTCGACGATCCGGACCCGCTCGCCGTCCCACAGGTAGTTGGCCAGATTCGGATCCGCGCCGCCGAGGACCGTGGTGCGCCCCGGGCCGAAGGCCGCGTGGCGCAACCAGTCCCGCGCGGCGTCGTAGGCCTCGCCGGCCGACCCGGTCGGGCGGGGCGCCTCGGCCAGCCGGGCCGCGACCATGCCGACGAACGCGTCCGGCTCGTCGCGGCGGGCCGGCAGGTCCGCGCACGGCACCGACCACAGCGTCCGCAACGCCGCCGCCAGGCCGTCGAGCTGCGCCGGCGACAGGCTGCCCGAGAGCGGCCGGCCGGGCAGCAGGCTCATCGTCACAGTCGGCGGGTCGGCGTCCAGGTCGGCGGCGACCGGACGCGGCGCGAGGTCCGTGGTGTGCGCGTGCACCCGGGTCAGGACGCCCCACTCCCGGCGGTGCTCGTCACGGGACCAGGAGACGTACCGTTTGGTGAGCAGGCCACCGGTGGCGACGAGCTCGTGGGTCTGGGACATCCGGGAGACAGTAGACGCGCGCCGCCGCTCCTGCCACCCCGTGGGCGGGGCGGCCGCGGACCCCCACGGCCGCCCCGGAGCGCGACCTACCAGCCGCTGGGCACGTACGCCCACCCCAGGTAGTCCGACCGCTCCCGGAACGTGTTCGTCTGGTACACCGAAGGACCCGTGCTGATCGCGCTGTTGTCGCCGATCGACAGCATGATGTGCCCGGCCGAGGTGGTGGAGGTGAAGAACACCGCGGCCCCGGGCGGCGGCACGGAACCGGTGTGGATCCGCCCGTTGTCGCGCTGCCACCGGTAGTGCGCCAGCGCGGTCGCGAACCGGCCGCTGGTGCCGTACGCGCGCTCCACGAACAGCTCACACTGGTTGTTCCAGTCGGTGTGCCCGAGCCGGGCGCGGGCGAACGCGATCGCCTCCGCCGCGTTCGGGTCGGCCGGGAAGCCGCCCCCGCCACCGGTCGTGCCGTCGGTGTCGCAGCGGGGCAGGCCGGACACGTACCCGGTGGTGCCGGTCTTGATCTGCTCGTCGGGCACCCACAGGTCGTGCGAGGTGCGGTCCCAGATCGCGCCGCCCGACGCCGCCTGGCACACGACGGGCACGTTCACGCCTGCCGGGTACCGGTCGACGACGGAGCCGGGCGCGGTGGCCGCGTCGCCCTTGTTCCGCCGGCCGTTGAGGGTGACCTTGGCGGGGAAGGACTGCGGGATCGAGCACGCCCCCATCACCCGGCCGGACGAGCCGGTCTTGACGTAGGCGTCGGGCACGTACAGTCCGTCGGTGGTCAGGTCCCACAGGGTGCTGCCGCCGTAGCTGGGCCCGTCGTCCTGACAGACGATGGTGACCGAGCTGCCCTCCGGGTACTTGTCGGCGACCCGCTGTCTGCCGACCGGCACCTCGGGATCCTTGACGGTCCGACCGTCCAGTGTGGTCTTCACGGGATACGTGGCCGCCGCCGACGCGGGGCTGGCCGTGAACGCCAGACCCGCCGCCGTGCACGCCACAGCCAACAGTCCCACGGTGAGTCTCCGGTGCATGAAACCGCCTCCTGACAGAGAAATTGGCAGGCCGCACGGCTGTTCGCGCCGAGTCGACCATGGTCCAATCACGATGGCCGGGTGGGGGCATGTTCGACAGGTTCTGACACGTTCTGACAACTGTGCGAGGTGCGCATGGACAGGCAGTCGACCGGGGACGTCGCGCGGTGGGCGGCGAAGTTGCGGGAGCTGCGCAGCGCGGCGGGCAACCCGTCGTTCCGCGCGATGGCCGGGCGGTCCGGCCGGATCTCGCACACCACCTTGTTCGAGGCGGTGAGCGGGTCCCGGTTCCCGTCGTGGGAGACGACCCGGGAGTTCGTCCGGGTGTGCGGCGGGGACGAGCCGGAGTGGCGGGCGATGTGGGAGCGGGCCCGGACCGGGCCGCCGGAGACCGGTTCGACCGGCCTGTTGCGCCGGCTCCTGGAGGGCTCGGTGTCCCTGGCGGTCGGCGGGGTCACCGCCACGATCGCCGTGTCCCTCGGGCGGGCGGGCGCGACGCCCGGGGACGCCCCGGGCCCGCTGATCGCCGGGGACGCCAGCGACTTCCTGGGCGACGTGACGATCCCCGACGGCAGCCGGGTCCGGGCGAACTCGCGGTTCGTCAAGGTGTGGTCCCTGGAGAACGCCGGCTCGGTCGCCTGGCGCAACCGGTACCTGCAGGCCCAGCACGCCCCCGGCGGCCTGGTGCCCGCCCGGGTGCCGATCGGGGACACCGACCCGGGCGACCGGGTGATGATCAGCGTGCCGGTGCTGGCCCCGTCGACGCCGGGCACGTTCTGGTCGGGCTGGAAGATGGTCGACGAGTCGGGCAGGTCGTTCTTCGCGAGCTACCGTCCGGTGTACTTCTTCGTCACAGTCATCTGAAAGGTCATGATTTGCCCCACCGGAAAATCCGGGACCAGACGGGTACCGAAGAAAGTTGGCGCACTGGGCGTAATCCCCGGGGCCGTCACACGACGTAGTGTCGACGACCGTACGAGCCGGGAGGTATCCAGATGCAGAGCGACGCGTCACTGGCCACCGCCGCGTCCTTCGGGGACCGCGACGCGTTTGGCGAACTGTATGCCCGTCACTCTCCGGAGTTGCGAGGCTTCGTCACGCGACTGACCGGTGACCGGCATCTCGCCGAGGACGTGGTGCAGGACTGCTTCCTCGTCGGCTGGCGCGACCTCGACGCCCTCCGCGACCCGGCCGCCGTGAAGTCCTGGCTGTTCGGCATCGCCTACCGGCGCGCGATGGAGCAGTTCCGGCACACCGCCGCGACCCCGGTCGCCGACGTGCCCGACATCGCCGACAACGCCCCCGGCGTGAACCCGGACACCGTCGCCGAACAGCGCGAGGCCGCGGCCCTGGTGTGGACCGCGGCCCAGGGCCTGGAGCCCCGCCAGCGCGCCGTCCTGGAGCTGTCGGTGCGCTGGGAGCTGTCCAGCGCCGAGATCGGCCAGGTGCTCGGCGTCGGCCGGGCGCACGCCTCCGTCCTCGTGCACCGGACCCGCTCGGCGCTCGGCAACGCCGTGCGCACCCTGCTCGTCGCCCGCCAGCACGGCCGGTGCGACGGCCTCGACGCCCTGGTGGAACGTCGCCCCCGGCTCTCCGCCCGGCAGCGCTCCAGCGTGGACCACCACATCCGGCGCTGCCCGGCCTGCCGGGGACTCGGCGCCCGGGTCGGCGCGTCCGCCCTCCTCGTCGCCCTGTACGCGGCGGCCGACGCGGCCCTGTCCGGCCCCCGCCCGGTACCCGTCGCTGCCCGGACCCCTCTCGAGGAGGGCGCGGCCCCCCGGCACGTCAACCCGAGCCGCAACGGCCTGGTCGGCACGGTCACGGCCATCGCCGTCCTGCTCGCCCTCGGCGGCGGCGTGGTCTACGCCCTGCGCCCCGGCGTGTCCGGTGCGGACGCCGAGGCCCCGGCCATCCCGCCGCCGGTCCAGGAGGCGCGGATGGACACCATCCCGTCGCCGACCCCCTCGCCGACCCCGACGCCCAGCCCCACGCCGAGCCCCACCAAGGCCAAGCCGACCGCCTCGCCGAAACCGGCCGGGGTCGGCGACCTGGAGAACCAGATCCTGGTACTGGTCAACCAGCGCCGGGCCGAGGCCGGCTGCCAGCCGGTGCACTACGACCTCAAACTCGGCCAGGCCGCCTACGACCACAGCGCAGACATGGCCAAGCGCGACTACTTCGATCACAACACCCCCGAGGGCGTCAGCCCCTGGGACCGGGCCAAGGCGGCCGGCTACAACGACCCGTCGGCGGAGAACATCGCCGCAGGCAACGCCACGGCCGAGGCGACGATGAACCAGTGGATGAACTCCGCCGGCCACCGGGCCAACATCCTCAACTGCTCGTCGCGCGCGATGGGCGTGGGCCGCGCCACCGGCGGCTCCTACCGGTACTACTGGACGCAGATGTTCGGCTACAAGTAGGCCACCGTCACCCGGCTGCCGGACGAGTGCGCCCTGATCCGGTGCGGGGACGCCGGGTCGACCCGTACGCTCACGTCCGCCCGGGTGCCGTCGGCCTCGGTCCCGGCGTCCACGGCGTACGCGGCGTCGGGCAGGCGCACCGTCACCGACCCGCCGTCGCCCGAGAGGTCGACCAGGTCCGGCACGCCGGAGAACCCCACGTCGAGTTTGCCGCCGTCGGCGTGCGCCGAGAACGTCGTCGAGCGCAGGTTCGCGGCCCGCACGGCGCCGCCGTCCGCGTGCACCTCGACCGCGCCGGCCAGGCCGTCGAGGGAGACCTTGCCGCCGTTGCTCTCCAGGCGCACGGGGAGCGCCGCCGGCACCTCCACCCGGTAGTTCACGGTGCACTTCTCCCGGTCGAACCACGCGATGATCGAGAACCCGCACCCGCCAGACTCGAGGACCAGCTCGCCGGCGGCGTTCGTCGCGTGCGAGGTGTAGGGCCGGGCCCGGTCGTGCCGCAGCGTCTCGGTCACCCGGATCACCCCCGGCGCGCCGGCCACCACGGTGATCCCGCCGCCCGAGGCGAGTACCCGCAGCGCCGTGACCCTCTCGGCCGGCACCTGGTAGTCGCGGATCCCGGTGGTGACCGACGAGCCGGGCCGCCACGCGTAGACCACCGCCGCCAGCACGAACAGGGCCACCAGCGCCAGCCGGCGGAACCTCGGGGTCACCCGGGGCAGGGGCAGGTCCGCGTAGCCGGGCGGCTGGATCCACGGGCCGGAGAACCGGGCCCGCACGCTCGTCGCCTGGGTCACCGGCCACAGCGAGAACCCGAGGAACACCGCGACCAGGTGACCGTCGTTGGTCCACCAGTCGAACAGCCCGCCGCTCAGCCCCACCAGGGTCGGCAGAGTGATCATGGCCGAGATCCGCCAGGTCCACGACCTGATCCGGTACGTGAGCAGCGCCGCGAGGCACAGTCCGCCGTAGCTGATCCCGACGTCGACCACGTGCCGCAGTTCCGGGTCCCCCAGCAGGCTCGGCGCGATCAGCCGGGACGCGATGACGTGCCCGGCGAAGAACACCCCCACCGCCCGCCAACCGCCCAGCCACCGCTCGGCCGGCGCGAGCACCAGCAGCGTCAGCAGGGTGATGAACGGGACGTCGGACGGCTCGACCCACAGCGCGGAGGTGAGCAGCGCGCTGACGGGGTGGCTGCCCAGCTGCTGCGGGTTGGTGCTGTGCACCCGGAGCACCTCGTCGCGCAGCGCGGACGGCAGCTCCGCGACCATGACGGCGTGCAGGACCACGAGGCACCACAGCACGGCCGACGCGGGGTTGGCCGAGGCCCAGGCCCACAGCCACCGGGCGGCGGAGCGCAGGGGGCCGGTGAACCGCCAGTGCCGGCGCAGGGCGACGACGAGGAGCATCGCCGCGGCGAGCAACGCGATCTCGGTCAGGGGCAACATCGCACCATCATGATCCATTTATCCGCGCGTGGCCGGGCCGGGGCCGGCGTGGCAGCGGGGCCGGACCGGGATCGCGGTGCTGAGTTGTCAGGGCATGATAAACGGATGGGTGTGCAGCAGCGGGTGGCCGTGCAGCGGGAGGTGTCCGAGGCGTTGCCTACGATCGGCGAGGAGCTGGCCGCCGCCGTGCAGGGCAGGATCCCCGCCTACCAGCGACTGGAGGCCGCCCAGCTCGCCGAGGTCCGGGCGATCGCCGGCTGGGCGCTGACCCGGGTCCTCGAACTCTGGGTCCGCGACGGGGCCCTCGACGCCGCCGACCTGGCCCGGTTCCGGGGGATCGGCGCGGCCCGGGCCGCCGACGGCAGACCCCTGCCGGCCGTGCTGCGCGCGTACCGGGTCGCCGCCACCCTCGCCATCGACATCGTGGTCGGCCGGGGCCGCGACACGCTCGACGTCGCCGACACCCTCGCGTTGACCCGGCTGTGGCTGGCCAGCATCGACGCACTGTCCGAAGCGGTCTACTCGGGATACACCTCCGCCGCCGACCGCCTCACCGGGGACCGGGGCCGTTCCCGGCGCGAACTTCTCGACGACCTGCTGGTCGGCCGACAGGCCTCCGCCGGCGCGTGGGTCGACCGCTGCCGCGAGCTGGACGTCGACATCCCGGCCCGCCCCACCCTGCTGCTGGTCGAGTCGACCGACCCGGCCCGGGTGCTCACCGAGGCCGACGGCGAGGACCTGGCCGCCGAGCTGGGCCTGGCCGGGGACGACCCCCGCCGCTACCTGCTCACCCTGCGCGGCCGACGCCTGGTCCTGCTGCTGCCCGGCGCGACGGCGGGGGTCGGTGTGGCGTCCCCGGCCGGGCTGCTCGACCCGGTCGTCGTGCGGCGCGGCTGGCGGGGCTGCCGGATCGAGACGCCCCCGGCGGAGGCACCCGTCGGGTACCGGCTGGCGGAGGACGCCCTCGACACCGCCCCCGCGCACGCCCACGACGGCGGCCGGCTCCTCGACACCGGGGACGCGCACCTGCTGGCCCTGCTCGCCGGCCGGCCGGCGGCCCGCTCGGCCGACATCGCGCACCTCGTCCTCGGCCCGCTCGCCGACCCGGGCAACGCGCACCTGCTCGAGGGGCTCGACGCGTTCCTGGCCGCCGGCACCGCCACCGGGGCGGCCGAACACCTGGGCGTGCACCCGCAGACCCTGCGGTACCGGCTGCGCAGGGTCCGCGAGTGCACCGGCCGCGACCCGCGCACCCCGTGGCAGCGCCTCGTCCTGGATGTGGCCCGCCACCTCCTCCAGATCGCCTGACGGCGTCCGCCCGGCCCGGCGTCGCGGCCACCCGCTGGCCGTCGCCGACCGGGCACGCGGGGCGGCCGACGCGCGCCGGGTCGGGCGCCACCGTAACCGGAGAATGATCGTGATCTTCTTCCGTGGGAACCGAAAACCGGTGGGGCCGGCCCGGGGCGGTCATTAGGCTGGCGCGCACTATGACGGCGCACAGACAAGACCCGCGACTCCTCCGCACCGACGACAACTGGCTGGAACTCCCCAACCCGTGGGGGATCCCGGTCGACATCTGCGCCCGGGTCGACGTGCCGGTCGAATCCAGCGCCGTCGACGAGATCCTCACCGTGCTCCGCACGGCCGACACCCTCGAACTCCTCGGCCGCGCGACCGGCCACACCGCCACGATCGACCGGGTCGTGCTCACCCCGGACGTCCACAAGGGAGTCGGCATCCCGATCGGGACCGTGCTGCGCACCCGGGGCGCGCTGCTCCCGCAGGCCGTCGGCAACGACATCAACTGTGGCATGCGCCTGGAGACCACGACCCTCACCGTGGACGACGTCCGCGGGCACCTCGACGGCCTGGAACGCCGTCTGCGACACCTGTTCTTCGAGGGCGGCCGGCGGATCGCCCTGTCCGGCGCGGACCGCGAGGCCCTGCTCCGCGACGGGCTGCCCGGCCTGCTGGCGGAGCGCGGACCCGGCCGGCCCGCCGACGGGATCTGGTCGGCGCTGCGGCCCGGGGACCTGGACCCGGCGGCCGGGATCCACGGCGCCAGCTACCCGACCGCCACCGCCGAGCCGTTCGCCGACTGGATCCGCAGCGCCGGGGGTACCAGCCACGACAGCATCATCGGCAGCGTCGGCGGCGGCAACCACTTCGTGGAGTTGCAGTACGTGGCGGCCGTGCACGACGGGCCGGCCGCCTACGCGTGGGGCCTCACCCCCGGCAGGGTCGTCGTCATGGCGCACAGCGGTTCGCTGTCGCTGGGCCACCAGGCCAACGCGTGCGGCCTCGACCAGGCCCGGGCCGCGTGGCCGACCGGGCTCGCGCTGCCGGACAACAGGATCGTGCCGATGCTCCTCGACGAGCGGTCGGCGGCCCGTCGGCGGCGGTACCTCGACGCGTTCGGCAACGCCGCCAACTTCGCCGTCGGCAACCGGTTCTTCCTCGCCCTGATGATGCGCGCCGGACTGGCCGCCGAGTGCGGCGACCTGGACGCGCACCTGGTGTACGACGCCCCGCACAACCTGCTCTGGCCGGATCCGGACGGCTCCGTGGTGCACCGCAAGGGCGCGACCCCGGCCGGTGGCCCCACGGTGGACGCCCCGTGGGGCGAGCCCGTCATCGTGCCTGGCTCGATGGGCGCGGCCAGCTACGTGCTCCGCGGCCACGGCAGCGACCGGACCCTGGCCAGCGCCTGCCACGGGGCCGGCCGCCGGGTGCCCCGGGGCGCGTCGGCCAGGGGTGGCGACGCCGAACTCGACGCGTTCCTCCGCGACTTCCGGGTCGTCACCCCGCTCGACCACCGCGACCCGGCCGTCCGACGGCGCTCCGACGTCCTGGCGGCCTGGCGGCGCGACCTCAAACAGGAGGCGCCGTGGGCGTACAAGGACATCGGGCCGGTGGTGTCCAGCCTGGACGGCGCGGGGGTCGCGACCCCGGTCGCGGAACTGCGGCCACTGCTGACCGTCAAGGGCTGAGAAGCGGCCTGGCCTCGCGTCGCGCCGGCCAGGTGTCAGAACAGGGTCGGGGCCGCCTCGACGTACTCCTCCAGTAGGTGCGGCCCGTTGTTGCGCACACTGTTCACCAGCGTCGACACCGGCCGCGCCACCAACTCCTCCGTGGACGGCGCGAGCAGAGCACGCAGCTCGTCCGGGTGGCTCGGGGCGGTGCTGAGCCAGGCGTCGAGCGCGCCGGGTCGTACCGTCAAAGGGGTCCGGTCGTGGATGTCGCGCAGCTCCCCGGTCGATTCCGTGGTCAGGATCGTCGCGCTCCACCACCACGCGTCCGGGTGCCCCGCCTCCCGGGTCGAGTCCCGCCACAGCTCGTAGAGCGCGGCCAGGTGCAGCGCCCGGTCATCGGGCCGGTGCAGGAAGAACGGCTGTTTGACGCCGCCGTCCTGGCGCCGCCACTCGAAGTACCCGTCGGCGGGGACCACGGCACGCCGGCTCTTGAACGCGCGGGCGAACGACGGTTTCTCCGCGGCCGTCTCGATCCTGGCGTTGGACAGCTTCGCCGCTCCCGAGCGGTCCTTGGCCCAGGACGGGACGAGGCCCCAGGTCACGACACGGAGCTGGCGTTCGGGGGTGTCGCCGGGGCGGTCGAGGACGGCGTAGATCCTCTTGGTGGGGGCGATGTTGTAGTCGGGGGCGAGGCGCTCGGACAACACGGACTGGTCGACGTCGAACTCGACCCCGAGGTCCTCGGGCGACCGGCTGTTGACGTATCTCCCACACATGCCGCCGAGCCTACCTCCGGTCCCGACGGACCATCCGCCCCACGTCGGGGTGACCCCTCAGGAACTCCGGGGGAAGAGTGAGAGGAACACCCTATCCGAACCCTCCACTGTGCGTGGACCCGCCGACTACGATCCGATCATGAGTGAAGTCCGCGAACTGCGCCTCGTCGTCACGGCCGCCGACTACGACCAGGCCCTCCGCTTCTACCGCGACACCCTCGGCCTCCCCGAACGCGCCGCGTACTCCTCCCCGGACGGTCGGGTGACGATCCTGGAAGCCGGGATCGCGACCCTGGAGATCGCCGACCCGGGCCATGCCGCGTACGTCGACGAGGTGGAGGTCGGCCACCGCGTCGCCGGCCACATCCGGGTCGCCTTCCAGGTGCCGGACGCCCGTGCGGCCACCGAGCGGCTGGCGAACGGGGGAGCGACGGTGCTGGCCCCGCCGACGCGGACGCCGTGGAACTCGCTCAACTCCCGACTGGAGGGCCCGGCGGGCCTGCAGCTGACCCTGTTCACGGAGCTCGGCGAACTCTCCGCCGACGTCACGGACCCGCCGCTGGCCTGACCGCGAGCACACCGCCCGGGGGCCGCGGCGGCGGGCACGCGGCTCGTGTCGGTCAGGTCGCCGCGCCGGACCGGGGCGTCACCCCGTCGACGGCGGCCTGCGCGGCCGCGAGCACCGCCACCACGTCCCGCCCGAACCGCACGTCACACGCGTGCCGTGGCGAGGCCGTCCCGACCTGCCCGATCAGGGCGTCGATCGCCGTCCCGAACGCGTCCACCGACGACCCGGGCCTGCCCTCGACGAGGGGCACGGCGCCGTCCCGCCCGTAGTACACCACCTCGTTGACGGCGACCGGGGCGTCCAGGCTCAGGGACAGCGTGCTGGTCGCGCCGCCGGTGTGCCGGAGCAGCACGTGGCTGATCCCGCCGACCCCGGCCAGGGCCTCGACCCGCTCGACGGGGCCGAGGACGGGCAGGATCAGGGACAGCGCGTGCGGGCCGAGGTCCCAGAGTCCGCCGTGTTCGCGCCGCCACGCGGAGTCCGCGTACGGCCCGCCCGGGGTGAAGATCGACGCGTACAGGGTCGCGCGGGCGCTCGCCCAGGGCCGGGTGGCGGCGTGCGCGAGGAAATCGGCGACGTTGGCGTGGAACCGGTTGGTGAAGAACACCACGGAGGCCAGGTCGCGCGCGTCGACCTCGGCGACGAGCAGGTCGGCGGCCTCGACGGTGAGCGCCACGGGCTTGTCGAGCAGCAGGTGCCGGCCGGCCCGCGCGGCCCGGAGCGCCAGGTCGCCCTGGATGTCGGGCGGCAGGGCGATGGCCACGGCGTCGACCTGGGAGAGCAGCGTGTCTAGGTCGGCGTGTGCCCGGACCCCGTACCGGTCGGCGACGGTCGTGGCCTTGGCCGGCGACCGGCCCCAGACCCCGACGAACTCGACCCCGGGGTGCCGGGCGAGGGCGGCGCCCTGGGTCTCGGCGGCCCAGTGCCCGGTGCCGAGCAGCCCGAACCGGATCACGCCGGATCCCCGGCAGCGGAACCCGACCCGGCCGGCAGGTGACTCCACACCTCCGCGTCGGTCAGGAACGGCGAGGTCGGCGCCCCCTCCACCTGCACCCCGCCGACGCTGAGCGTCCCGTCCCCGCAGGGCACGAACACCAGCGTCAACGCGTTGGCCACGTCCCCGAGCTGGTATGCCTCTGCCCCGTCCAGCGTGACCTCCTTCGGCCCGCTGATGGTCAGCTCCACGTCGCCGCCGGCGGCGCGCAGCCCGGACGCCAGGTCGAGGTCGAAGCTGACCGGCGCGACGGTCACCTCCAACCCCTCCCAGGGCAGGCCCTTCGTCTCGGTGAAGTGCCGGACGAAGTTCTCGGCGAGCCAGCGACCCAGCTCCGGCCTGGCCGCGATCACCCGGGGCCGGCCCTCATGCCACAGGACGAGCGCGTTGCCGGACCCGTGTTCAGACCAGTCGACCCGCCAGGCGGAGGCGAACGCGACCCGTTCGCCGTCCACGGTGAGCAGCAGGCAGGGATTGGCGCAGATCAGGCGTACGGACATGCCGCCAGGTTATCGGGTCGCGAGGCTCCGGAAGTACCCGTAGGACTCCCGGGGCGTCCGCTCGCCGGTCTCGAAGTCGACCCTGACCAGCCCGAACCGCTGGGAGTAGCCCTCGGCCCACTCGAAGTTGTCGAGCAGGGACCAGCAGAAGTACCCCCGGACGTCGACGCCGGCGTCCATCGCGGCCCGCAGCGCGGTCAGGTGTCCGGCGAGGTAGTCGATCCGGTCCCGGTCGGCGAGGGTGTCGGTGAAGGAGGCCCCGTTCTCGGTGATGTAGACCGGCGGCAGGTCGTAGCGGTCCTTCAGCTCCAGCAGGAGCCTGGTCAGGCCGGCGGGCACGATCGGCCAGCCGAACGCCGTGTGCTCGACCCCCTCGTGCTCGGCGAACTCGAAACCGAGCGGGCTGGCGGCGGACGCCCGTACCAGATAAGGGTTGTAGTAGTTGACCCCGAGGAAGTCCAGGGGCGCGCCGATCACCGCGGCGTCCCCGTCGGCGATGACGTCGGAGGCTCCGGGGAACAGGTCGTCGAGGCCGTCGGGGTAGTGCCCGAGCAGCACCGGGTCGCAGAACACCCGGTTCTGCCAGCCGTCGAACCGGGCGGCGGCGAGCGCGTCCTCCGGCGCGTCGCTGGCCGGGGAGACGGGGGCGAGGTTGTGGGTGATGCCGATATTCGTCGCGCCCTGCGCGCGCAGCGCCGCGGTGGCCAGCCCGTGGCTGAGCAGCAGGTGGTGCACGGCGGGGAAGCTGGCGCCGAGCAGGGTCCTGCCGGGCGCGTGCTGCCCGAGCGTGTACCCGTAGGCGGCGTGCACGAACGGCTCGTTGTGCGTGATCCACAGTTTCACCCGGTCGCCGAGCCGGGCGTGCACGTGCGCGGAGTAGTCGGCGAACCGCGCCGCCGTGTCCCGATTCAGCCAGCCGCCGGCGTCCTCGAGGGCCTGGGGGAGGTCCCAGTGGTAGAGGGTGACGGCCGGGTCGATGCCACGTGCGCACAGCTCGTCGACGAGCCGGTCGTAGTGGTCGAGGCCGAGCCGGTTGGGCGCGCCGGCGCCGTCGGCCTGGATCCGGGGCCACGCGATCGAGAACCGGTAGGCGTTCGCTCCGAGTCCGGACAGGAGGTCGACGTCGTCGCGCCAGCGCCGGTAGGAGTCGGTGGCGGTGGCGGCGGTGTCGCCGTTGTTCGTGGGGAAGGAGTCCCAGATCGAGGCTCCCCGGCCGTCGGCGTGCAGGGAGCCCTCGATCTGGAACGCCGCGGTCGCGGCCCCCCAGCGGAAGTCGGCGGGGAACTGCGGAACCTCAGGCCAGTCGCTCATCCATCCAAGGCTATCCGTCCACCCCGGATCGCGAAAGATGAAAACTTCTCAAAAAACTAGAGGGTTACGGCGACACCCACCCCGGCCACGGTTCGCCCGACGGCGGGGGGTCACCCGACCAGCAACTCCACCAGCCGCGCCAGCTCGGCCTCCGGGTCCCCGGTGAGCCCCAGGTGCGTCGGCCCCGGCTGCACGATCGTGCTCCGGGGCGCGGTCAGCCACCCGAACCGCTCCCCGAGCGACTTGCCCTCCGCCGGCCCGTCGCCGGCACAGGTCCCGGCCCACCCCGCGAGGGCCGCCCGCACGGCCCCGAGGTCCAGCCCGGGCGAGAACGCCGCGAGCCGGGCGTCGTCGATCCGCACCCCGAGGGCGAGGAAGTCCCGGCTCTTGCAGAACAGCAGCACCCCGACGTTGACGCACTCGCCGCGCTCGATCCGGGGCACCACCCGGACCAGCGCGTACGAGAACGGGCTCAGCCCGGTCATGCCGCCAGCTCCGGCAGCCAGGAGGAGGTGGCCAGCCGACCGGTCAGGTGCGTCACGTACGCCTCCCGGACCGCGTCGGGGCCCTCGAACCCCGGCTCGTCGTCGATCCACGCGTCGGGGATCAGCGCCACGATCTCGCGCAGCACCTCCGGCGTCACCTTCGGGGCGAGCCGGGCGTGGGCCGCCGGCAGGTCGCGGGCGTAGCGCACCAGCACGTGGTCGTCGGCCTTGAAGGCCCGCTCGACGTGCCGGTCGGCGCGCGGCCAGTTGTGGTGGAAGTACAGCGACGCGCCGTGGTCGATCAGCCACAGCTCGCCGTGCCAGACGATCAGGTTCGGGTTGCGCCAGCTGCGGTCCACGTTCTCGATCAACGCGTCGAGCCACAGGATGGTCGTGGCCAGCTCGGCGGACGGCGGCAGCACCGCCGGGTCGTACGCGAGGGATCCGGGCAGGAAGTCCAGCCCCAGGTTGCGCCCGACGCTTGCCTTGAGCAGCGCCTGGATCTCCGGGTCGGGCTCGCCCATCGCGATGGCCAGGTCCAGCTCGACGAAGGCCAGGTCGGGGACCCGCAGCCCGAGCCGGCGGGCCAGCTCGCCGCCGATGATCTCCGCGGCGAGGGCCTTGGTGCCCTGCCCGGCGCCCCGGAACTTCACCACGTAGGTGCCCAGGTCGTCGGTCTCGAGCAGCCCCGGCAGGGAACCGCCCTCGCGCAGGGGCGTGACGTATCGGATCGCTCTCACCTCAGGAAGCACCCAGAGAGCGTAACGGGTCTTTCCGGAACACCCCTCTGTATTACCGGCCGGTTCTGAGGGCGCGTGGCGGGGGTCCCTAACGAGCGTTAAGCTGACGGGTACACCCTTCAACGATGCCGGGGAGCCCTGAGCCCAGTGAACGTCGAGCGAATTCTGCCCACCGAAGAGGCCGAAGCCCTGATCGGCCTGGCCCAGGAGCTGGCCGACGCCGAGCTCGCCCCCCGGGCCAGCGACTTCGAGGCGCGCGGCGAGTTCCCACGCGAGGTCCTGCGCACCCTGGGCCGCGCCGGCCTCCTCGGCCTGCCGTACGGGGAGAAGTTCGGTGGCGGCGACCAGCCCTACGAGGTCTACCTCCAGGTGCTGGAGATCCTCGCCTCCCGCTGGCTCACCGTGGCCGAGGCGGTGTCCGTGCACACTCTCGCGTGCTACCCGGTCGCCGCGTTCGGCACCGAGGAGCAGAAGGCCCGGTTCCTCCCGGACGCGATCGGCGGCGAGCTGCTCGGGGCGTACTGCCTCTCCGAGCCCGCCGGTGGCTCCGACGCGGCCAACCTGACCACGAAGGCCGTCCGCGACGGCGAGGACTACGTGGTCAACGGCACGAAGGCGTGGATCACCCACGCGGGCGTCGCCGACTTCTACAACGTGTTCTCCCGCACCGGCGGCCCCGGCCCGAAGGGCATCTCCTGCCTGTTCGCCGACGCGACCACCCCCGGCATCGTGCCGCAGAAGCGCGAGAAGACCATGGGCCTGACCGGCTCCCCGGTCGCGCAGGTCGCCTTCGACGACGCCCGGGTGCCGGCCGACCGGCTCGTCGGCGCCGAGGGCATCGGGTTCACGATCGCGATGAGCGCCCTGGACTCCGGCCGGCTCGGCATCGCGGCGTGCGCCGTGGGCCTGGCCCAGGCCGCGCTGGACTACGCGGTGGAGTACGCCCAGGGGCGCCAGCAGTTCGGCAGCCGGATCATCGACTTCCAGGGTCTCGGGTTCATGCTCGCGGACATGGCCACCCAGATCTCCGCCGCCCGCGCGCTGTACCTGTCGGTGGCGCGGCTGCGCGACGCCGGCCGGCCGTACAGCGTCGAGGCCGCCAAGGCGAAGCTGTTCGCCACGGATGTCGCCATGAAGGTCACGATCGACGCGGTGCAGGTCCTCGGCGGCTACGGCTACGTGCACGACCACCCGGTCGAGCGCTACATGCGCGAGGCCAAGATGCTCCAGATCGTCGAGGGCACCAACCAGATCCAGCGCCTGGTGATCTCCCGCTCCCTCGCCGGCAAGCCGTAGTCCCGATCCCGGACGCCCGGCCCGCCCTCCGCGGCGGACCGGGCGTTTCCGCGTGCCGGGCCGGGCTGGGTCCAGGGTCCACGTCCCGTCTGGTACCCGTGCGGGTCCTTTGTTCTATTCCCGCCCGCGATGCGCATCCATAGCCTGACATCTATGACTCGCCTCATAGAAACCACCCATGACACCCCTTCCGTCATTCCGAGGCACCGTGGCTGGCTGATCCTCCTGAGCGTCCTGGCCGGGCTCGCCGTGGCCGTGCTGTGGTCGGCGAAACTCGTCGACAAGGAGATCGGCGGCACGGTGATGGACACGGCGCTCGGCTCCGACGCCGACGCCGCGATCTCCTCGGGCCTGGCCGGCATCGTGTTCGCGTTCGTCTCCGGCCTCGCCGGCACGTTCACCGCGTGCAACGTCGCGGCCTTCAGCGCCGTCGCCCCGATGCTCGCCCGCGACGAGTCCGTCGGCACCAGGCTCGGCACCGTGCTGCGCCCGCTGGGCTTCGTCGCGATCGGCGCCGTCGTGGTCTCCGGCGTGTACGGCGCGATCGGCGCCCTCGTCGGCACCGGCATGCCCCAGTTGTCGGCGGCCAAGGTCGGCGCGGTCAGCGCCCGCTCGGTCCAGGCGATCGTGGTGTTCACGGTCCTCGGCCTGATCTTCGTCTGGCTGGGCCTGGCTGCTGTGAAGGTCCTGCCTGACCCGCTGCGCAGACTGTCCGCCAACGGCCGCATGATCTTCATGGGCGCGCTGATCGGGGCGTTCCTGATCGGCCGCCCCTTCGGCCTGTTCCGCAAGATGTTCGCGTACGCCGCCACCACCCACAACCCGTTCTACGGCGCGTCGGCGTTCATCCTGCAGTCCCTGGGCAACATCGTCGTGATGGCCCTGATCTTCCTGCTTCTCGCGTACGGCACCCGGGGCCGTTTCGCCCGCTGGCTCGTGGCCGTACCGTCGCGGGCGGCGGCCGTGACCGCCGGTTCGTTCCTGGTCGGCGGCGCCTTCATGATCGTGTACTGGGGCCTGCGCGCCGGCTCCAAGTTCGGCTACTGGTGGTTCCCCCAGATGCCCTGGAACTCCTGACCACCCGGCCCGTCGCGTCGCGGACTCCGACCCCCGCACGCGACGGGCCGTCGGCGGAGGCGTCAGGCGACCCGCAGCGGCGGGGGAGTCCGCCCGGTCTGGTGCCGGGCCAGGGCCGCGGCCTCGCCCCGGCTGTTCACCCCGAGCTTGTCGAGAATGTTGTGCACGTGGTTCTTCGCCGTCCGGATCTCGATCGACAGCACCCGTGCGATGTCCTTGTTGGACAGTCCCTGGGTGAGCAGGCCGAGCACCTCCACCTCCCGGGGCGTCAGCGGCACGGACGGCCGCGCGGCCGGCAACCGGGCGGCCAGGGACGCCAGCCGGCGGCCCAGCGCCGCGGCGATCCGCGGCGAGCACAGCAGCTCGTCCCGGGTGACGTGGTCCAGGACCGTCAACAGGTCGGCGAAGGAGCCGTCCCTCGGCAGATAGCCGCGCACTCCGGCCTCGACGAGTTCCAGCACCTCGGCCTCGGACTCGGTGACGCCCAGCGCCACGGTGGGGATCCGGTGCGTCCCGGCGAGCAGGCGGACCATGGGCAGGCCCATCGCGGCGTTCACGAGGGCCACGTCCACCGGACCGGCGGCGATGCCGCGCGCGGCCTGCGCCGGATCCGACACGGTGTCCACTGTGGAGATCCGGTCGTCGCCGCGCAGGCGGTCGGCGAGCGGCTCGGCGTAGAGGCGTGCGTCGTCGACCAGCAGTAGGTGCATCAGTCCACACTCCGGTGGGAGGGGAACGCGACTTCACGTATGCGGGGATATTCACAGATCCACAGTGGCTGGTCAAGGGAACGCGGGCGTCCACGTCGAATCGTCGTGCCAACCAGGAACAACTCCGCGCCGGAGTGGCACAACTACCGGGGCGTCCCCGGGTGTCGCCGCTGTTCCTCCGCGAACGACGACAACCACCCGAAGACGCCCCACACACGACCCGCGAGCCGCCCGGTTCGGCTACTTCTTGCGCGCCAACGTCAACCCGTCCCCGATCGGCAGGATCACCGACTCCACCCGATCGTCGCCCGTCACCAACTCGTTGAACGCCCGGATCGCCACCGTGTCGGCGCTCGTGTCGGCGGGGTCCACCACCCGGCCGCTCCACAGCGTGTTGTCCACCAGGATCACCCCGCCGGGCCGCATCCGGGGCACGAGCTCGGCCCAGTACGTCGGATACCCGGTCTTGTCGGCGTCGATGAACGCGAGGTCGACCGTGGCGTCGGCGGGCAGCGCCGCTAGGGTCTCGGCGGCCGGGGCGATCCGCAGCTCGATCCGGTCGGCGACCCCGGCCCGTTCCCAGTACTTGCGGCCGATGTTCGTCCACTCCTCGCTGACGTCGCAGCACAGCAGGTGGCCGTCCTCGGGCAGGCCTCGGGCGATGGCCAGCGCGGACATCCCGGTGAAGGTGCCGACCTCGACGGCGCTGCGCGCGCCGAGCAGCCGGGCCAGGGTGGTGGTGAACACCGCCTGCTCGGGGGAGATCTGCATGCCGGCGGCCCCGCCGGTCGCGGCGCGGGTCTCGGCGATCAGCTCGGCGACCAGCGGGTCGACCCCACTGTGCGCGGTGATGTAGTCCTGGAGGGTCTGGTCAATGGTCAGATTCCTGCTCGTCATGCCCTCAGGCTACCGCCGGGTCCGGAACGTCCGAGCCTAGGACCTAGTCTCCTAGGATGCACAAGCCACAGTGACCTGCGTCCCAACCACCGGTAACGTCTTCCACCATGGAAGACATCGATCGCGCCATTGTGGCGGCGCTGCGCTCGGACGGCCGCCTGTCCTACACGGATCTGGCCGACCGGGTCGGGTTGTCGGTGTCGGCGGTGCACCAGCGGGTGCGCCGGCTGGAGCAGCGCAACGTCCTGCAGGGCTACTCGGCCCGGATCGACTACGAGGCCCTGGGGCTGCCGCTGACGGCGTTCGTGGCGATCCGGCCGTTCGACGCCTCCCAGCCCGACGACGCGCCGGAGCGGTTGTCGCACCTGCCGGAGGTCGAGTCGTGCTACTCGGTGGCGGGGGAGGATTTCTACCTGCTCATGGTGCGGGTGGCCAGCCCGACGCACCTGGAGCGGCTGCTGCAGGAGATCCGGACCGCCGCCAACGTGACGACTCGGACGACCGTGGTGCTGTCCACGCCGTACGAGGGCCGGCCGGGGCGGATCGGCCAGGAGTAGAGGAGCCAAACGCGGCAAAGAGGTTTCTACCGGGTCGCGTGCACGTGCCACAGGTGGCGGTAACTGCTGGTCAGCCGGGCGGGCGGTGGGGGCAGCCAGGGGCAGGTGTCCAGGGTCGTGGGCTGGTAGGACTCGGCGGTCCAGCCGTGCCCGGCGAGCCACCCGGTCGGGTCGGCGGTGTGCCCGAGGAACGGCGAGCCGCGTTCGACGAGGTAGGCCAGCCATTCCGTGTTCGCGGGGTCGGTGAGGTAGTCGTCGGCCGGGATGTCCAGCTGGACGCTGGATCCGGGGGCGGAGCGGGCGGTGAGCTGGCCGAGCAGGGTGTCGGCGGTGGCCGGGTCCAGGTAGTAGAACAGGCCCTCGACGATCCAGGCGGTCGGCCGGTCCGGGCGGTGGCCGGCGGCGGCCAGGGCGCTGGTCCAGTCGCCGCGCAGGTCGGTCTCCACGGGTGAGATCCGGCAGCTCGGCGTGAGTCCGGCCGTGGCGAGGACGTGGTGCTTGGCGGCGAGCCGGCCGGGCAGGTCGAGTTCGTAGAGCACCAGGTCCTCGGGCAGGTCGAGCCGGTAGCCGCGGGTGTCGGTGCCCGCGCCGAGGGAGACCGCCTGCCGGACGCCCCGGGCCAGGGCCCGGGTGAGGGCCTCGTCGCCGAACCGGCCCCGGACGATGACGATGTCCACGGGGGAGTTCATCGCGCGTAGGGCGGCGAGGGTGCCTTCGGGGTCGGGCCCGGTGAGCAGGGTCGCGTACGGGTCGCGCAGATATCGGTCCGCCCTGGCGGTCTCGTGGGCGCGGATGGCGGCCATCCAGTCGTTGGTGCTTTGAACCGCTTCATCCATGTTGGAAACTCTATGCACGATAGGTGCCCTTTTTCTTGGACATCGAATGGCATCGCTGCCCTCTAGCATGCAGTCCAGACTGCATGCTAACTATGGGGGCAACCTTTGAAGGAGGCACCATGGCGAGAAGATGGACTGTGGCGGTGCTGGTCGCGGGCCTGTTGGTGACGACGGGCCCCGCGTCGACGGCGGTGGCGGCGACCGACGATCCCGGGCGCGTCGCGGCGGTCGGGCCGGGGGAGTTGGTCTCCGCGCGGCAGATCGCGGCTCCAGGGTTCGACGAGGCCACGACCTGGCAGATCTCCTACCGGTCGACGACGGCGCTCGGCCTGCCGAACGTGGTCGGCGGGACGGTGCTCGTGCCGAAGGGTGATCACGCGGGCCCGCGCCCGGTCGTCGGCTACGCGGTCGGCACGCACGGGATGGGCGACCAGTGCGCCCCGTCGCGCCGGATCGCGTCGGGGGCGGAGGGCGAGGCGAACATCATCCGGATGTTCCTCGACAAGGGCCTCGCGGTCGCGGTGACCGACTACGAGGGCCTGGGCACCCCGGGCGACCACACGTACGTGGTGGGCCGCTCGGAGGGCCAGGCGCTGCTGGACGTGGTCCGGGCGGCCGAGCGGCTCGACGGGCTGTCGGTGGCGTCCCCGGTGGCGATCCACGGCTACTCGCAGGGCGGCCAGGCGTCGGGCTGGGCGGCGGAGCTGGCGGGGTCGTACGCGCCGGAGCTGCTGGTCAAGGGCTCTGCGGTGGGCGCGCCACCGGCCGACCTGGCCCGGGTGGCGGCGTTCCAGGACGGCAACGCCGGTGCGGGGCTCATCCTGGCGGCGGGGATCGGCCTGGACGCGGCGTACCCGGAGCTGGGGTTGCGCGGGTATCTCAACCCGTTGGGGACGTTCGCGGTGGCCGACGTGCGCGACGACTGCGTGGCGGAACTCGCGATGAAGTACGCGTTCCGGCGGTTGTCGACGTACACGACGGTGGACGTGTTGGCGCTGCCGGCGTGGCGGGCCCGCATCGACGAGCAGCGGCTGGGCGCGGTCCGGCCGGCCGACCCGGTCCTGCTGTACCACTCGCCGTCGGACGAGTTGTTGCCGTTCGACGTGTCGACGGACCTGCGGGACCGGTGGGGCGCGCTGGGCGCGGACATGACGTGGTGGGCGACGCCGTCGGGCGGGCACGTCACGACGTTGGAGATGATGGCGCCGGCGGTGGTGGGGTGGCTGGCCAACAGAGTTACTGGCTAGTAACCTGGCGGCATGATGACCTTCGAAGCAGTCGTGGCGGCGTTGCGCGACGCCGTGCCGTTCGTGCGCACCCTCGGGCTGGAGTACCTGGAGGTGACCCCGGAGCGGGCCGTCCTGCGGCTGCCCGACAACGAGGCGCACCACAACCACGTCGCAGGCCCGCACGCCGGGGCGATGTTCACCCTGGCCGAGTCCGCGTCGGGGGCCGTCGTGATCGGCAGCTTCGCCGACCAGATGGCCCGGGCGACGCCCCTGGCCGCGCGGGCGGAGATCCGGTACACGAAGCTCGCGATGGGGCCGGTGCTCGCCGAGGCGACGCTGGGCCGGCCGCGCGCGGAGGTCGTCGCCGAGCTCGACGCCGGACAGCGGCCGGAGTTCCCGGTGCACGTGGCGCTGCGGACGGAGGACGGCACCCCGACCGGGGAGATGACCATCTTCTGGACGCTGCGGCCGAACCGGGTCTGACCCGGTAGACGGTTCGACGGGGAGGCGGGCGGTGCCCACCTCCCCGTCGTCGCGCTACTCGTCGTCGCCCAGCCTGAACGACTGTTCGGCGGCGGCCATCTTCCTCTTCAGGGCCGGCACGTGGTTGACCAGCCGCATCCCGGTGCGCATCCCGGCCAGCACCGCCCGGCCGAGGACCGGCCGGTGGATCGGGTCCGCGCCGTTCATCTGCTTCTTGGACGCGGCCACGGCCTCGTAGCCGTACTCGCGCATCCGGGTCTCGTACTCCCCGATGGCGGTGAGCAGGTCCGCGCGCCCGTCGCGGACGGCCGTGAGCGTGCGGGTCAGCAGCGCGGCGTCGCGCAGCGCCGTGTTGGCCCCGATGCCCCGGCCGGGGGTCATGGTGTGGATGGCGTCGCCGAGCAGCGTGACGGTGCTCGGCCGCCACGGTGCGACGGGTACCGAGGTGCGGATGTTGACCCGGAACACGGTGTCGGCCTCGGTACGGGCGAACAGGCGGCGCAGGTCGGGGTGCCAGGTGCCGGTCATCGCCCGCACCTGGTCGAGCAGCGCCGGGCCCCTGCGGTCGCCGAAGTCGGCGGGGAACTTGTCGGCGGCGGCGGAGAAGCCCCACATGATGTAGTCGCGGGTGTTGTCGAACAGCAGCCCGGGCCAGGCGGCGATCAGGGCGGCGTCGGTGCCGCCGATCCCCGTTTTCACGGTGCCGTCGCGGCCCCACGGGAACTCCATCACGTGCAGGATCAGGAACTGCCCGCCGGGTGCGAAGACCGTGGAGATGCCGTGGAACGCCCGGTCGGGCAGGAGTGCGCGGGTCTCGGGGGTGAGCGCGACCTTGCCGCCGACCGCGAGGATGCCGGCGTCCTCGAGCCGGGCGTGGGGGAGGTACTGCCGGCGGACCACGGAGTTCGAGCCGTCGGCGGCGACGAGCACGTCGCCGTCCACGGTGGTGCCGTCGGCGAAGTGCGCGGTGACTGTGCCGTCGGGGTGCTGGTCGTAGCCGGTGCACTCGCGGTCGAAGTGCGTGACGTCCTCCAGTCCGGTGAGGAGCACCTGGCGCAGGGTCATCCGGCTGACGGACCGTTCGTTGTCCTCCGGGGCCGGCCGCTCGACGAGGTCCATGGTCAGGACCTCGCGGAACTTCTCGGTGTACGTGCTGAAGTGCCGGGGCGCGCGGGCGCAGGTGGCGAGGAACGTGCGGTAGAGCTCGGGGGGCAGGCAGCGTGACAGGGCGCGGCTGCCCGAGGGGCTGATCCCGACCCGGTAGCCCTGCAGGCCGCCGGTGCGGGTCCGGTCGCGTTCGTGGACGCTGACGTCGATGCCGGCGCGGCGCAGGCCGTGGGCGAGGCAGAGGCCGCCGGTGCCGGCGCCGATGACGATGACTCTCATGGGTGTGTACTCCTGAACTGGGCGGCGAACGCGCGCAGCTCCTCCAGGCTCCAGCTGAGGGAGCCGTCGCGCAGTTCGGTGACGAGGGAGGTGACCCAGCCGAGTTCGGCCGCGGTGACGGCGCGCAGGTACTCGGACTCGACGAGCGTGACCCGGGGCAGCACGGGCCCGTACTCGTCGAGTTCTGTCGTGAGCTGGGCCAGTCGGGCCGCGAGCGCCTCGGCGCGCCGGGCGAGGTGTCCGGCGGCCTCGGCCGGGGTGAGCAGGGGCAGGAAGCTCATCGCGGCCGGGAAGTCGGGGAACTCGGCGGCCGGGTGGGCGAGCATGTCGGCCATCCAGGTCCGGGCGGCGGTCGTGCCGGCGTCGGTGACCGCGTAGACGGTGCGCTCGGGGCGGGCGGTGTCGCGGGTGGTGGCCTCGACGGTGATCAGGTCGGCCGCGAGGAGCCGGTCGATCGTCTTGTAGAGGCTGGCGCGGTGTCCGACGTTGACGACCTGGTCCTTGTGGCGCTGCCGGATGAGCTGCTGCATCCGGTACGGGTGCATGGGCTCTTCGATGAGGAGCGCGAGTACCGCGAGGGCCAGGGGTGAACGGCGAAACGTCATAGGTGCAAAGCTACTAGTTGCCTGGCAACTATGCAACCGGGTACCGGAAACCGGGCACCCGCGCCGGGCCCAGCCCCTAGCGTGGTGGCATGGATCCGCTGCGCGGCACGAGGGCCGCGTTGCTGTTCGCGCTGGTCGTGGCCGTCCTCGACATCCTGCTCGGCGACACCGAGCAGACCTACCTCGCGCCCCTGCTGATCGCGGCCCCCGCCATGGCGGCCGGAGCGGCCAGCCCCGCCGGGGTCGCGGTCGTCGGCGCGGTGGTCCTCGCGGTCCGCTACCTCCTGGCGATCTACGACAACGTGCTGTCCGAGACAGGCGACACCCGGATCTTCGCGATCCGCACCGTCGGGTACGTCGCCGTCACCGCCGCCGCGATGGCCCTCGCCGCCCGCCGGCAACGCGGGGAGAGCAAACTGCGCGCCGTCACGTCCGTGGCCCTCGCGGCCCAGCACGCGATCCTGCGCGACCTGCCGGCGGCGGTCACCGACGTCCGGGTCGGGCTGCGCTACGTCTCCGCCGCCGACGAGGCCCTGATCGGCGGCGACCTCTACGACGTGGCTGCCACCCCGTACGGCACCAGGATCCTGATCGGCGACGTCAAGGGCAGCGGCCTGGGCGCGGTGTACGCGGCGTCCATCGTGCTCGGCGCGTTCCGGGCCCTCGCCTACGACGAGCCGGACCTGGCCGAGCTGGGGCGCCGGGTCGAGAGCACCGTGTACCGGCACCTGGCGGCCGACGACTTCATCACCGCCCTGTTTCTGCAGGTCGGGGCCGACGACGTGACCGTGCTGCACCGTGGGCATGTGCCGCCGCTCGTGGTGCGCCCCGACCGGACCGTGGCCACCCTGGACACCGCCGTGCCGGGGCCGCCGTTGGGGTTCGGGCACCTCGTCGACACCCGGCCGGCCCCGTGGTCGGCGGCGTTCAAGGAGGGCGACACGCTCGTGCTGTACACCGACGGGGTGGTCGAGGCGCGCGGGGAGGGCGGGTTCTATCCCCTCACCCGGCGGGTGGTGGCGCTGGTCGACGGGGACCTCGACGCGAGTGCGGGGCGGCTGCACGCGGATCTGCTGCGGCACACCGGGCGGGCGCTGACCGACGACGCGGTGCTGTTGCTGGTGGCCAGGAACCCTTTACTGTAAACAATATTTCTCATAGTGTGCCATCGACACCCCTCACTCCCGCCGGTCGGCGGGACGTCGAAAGGCCCTCTCATGCGCATGAGCACGCGCGCCCTCGCCCTGCTGCTCGTCCTCGCGGCCGTCGGCACCGCGTCCCCGGCCCGGGCGGCCGGTCCCAACGGCTCCACACCGGCCGGCTCCATCCCGGCCGCCGCCGGTTCCGCCCGGGCCGCCGCCGGTCCGACCGGTGACATCGTCTACGCCACCCGGGGCGACGGCCGGGTCCTCGCCCTCACCTTTGACGACGGACCCTCGCCCGACTGGACCCCACAGGTTCTCGACCTGCTGCGCCAGCGCAAGGTCCGGGCGACGTTCTGCCTGCTCGGCAGCCAGGCGCAGGCCCACCCCGATCTGGTGCGCCGGATTGTCGCCGACGGGCACGCGGTGTGCAACCACACCTGGAAGCACGACTACCTGGCCGACTGGACCCCGGAGGCGGTCCGCGCGGACCTGTCGGCGACCAGTGCCGCGATCCGGGCGGCGGCCGGGGACCCGGCGTTGCCGATCCGCTACTTCCGGGCCCCCTACGCCGGCTGGGGGGTGTCCCCGGCCGTCGCCGCGGAGTTGGGCATGACCGCCCTGGCGTGGACCATGGACCCGCGGGACTGGGACGGTTCCGGCGCGGAGGCGATCACGGCGCGGCTGCGGGCCCAGGCGTACCCGACGGCCGTGGCGTTGTCGCACGACGGCGGGGGCTGGCGGCAGCCGACGCTGGACGCGTACACGGTGATGATCCCGGAGTGGCAGGGCGGCGGGTGGGGGTTCGACCTGCCGGCCGTGACCGGTGGGCCGTATCCGCCGGCGTGCACGGCGCCGGCCTGGCGGGCGCACGACACGCACGTCGGCGGGGACCGGGTGTCGCGGGGCGGGCGGGTCTACCAGGCCAACTGGTGGACGACGCTGGAGGATCCGCGCACGGCGTGGTGGGTGTGGAGCGACCTGGGCCCCTGCTGACACGACGACGCCCGCCCCAGGTGGGGCGGGCGTCGAGGTCGTTCTAGTAGGCCAGCGCGGCGGCCGTGCGGGAGGCCTGGGCGACGACCTGGGCCGCCGGGTCCTCGACCGGGTGCTGCTCGCGCCACCAGGCCTGGCCGGCTTCCGGCAGCGTGTAGATCGGATCGTAGTAGGCGTAGGTGCGTTCGAGGGCTTCGGTGTCGGTGGCCTCGATGGACGTGCGGTAGTTCTTCGTCCAGTACGAGATGCCCTTGTCCCGGTCGTACTCGCTGAGCATGTGCACCCAGCGCTTCCCGACGAACGGCACGTCGCACACGATGCGCGGCGTCGCGTATCCGGGCAGGTAGCCCATGATCGCGTGCTGGAGGTGCTGGGCCTCCCACACCGAGACCCGCCAGTGTTCGGCGTTGGGGATCAGGTCGCACATGTAGAAGTAGTAGGGGAGGATGTTCGCCTCGCCCTGCAGCGCGAAGCACAGGTCCAGCAGGTCCACACTGGTCGCGTTGACGCCGCGCATCAGCACGCCCTGGTTGCGCACGTCGCGCACGCCGACGTCGATCGCGGTCCGCGCGGCCTTGGCGACCAGCGGGGTGACGGAGTTGGCGTGGTTGACGTGGGTGTGGATGGCGAGGTTGACGCCCCGGCGGTGCGCGGTGTTCGCGACCCGCTCCAGGCCCTCGACGACGTCGTTCTGCAGCCAGTGCTGCGGCAGGCCGGCCAGGGCCTTGGTGGCCAGCCGGATGTCGCGGATGGTGTCGATGTCCAGCAGCCGCATCAGGTAGGACTCGAGGTTCTTCCACGGCACGTTGGCCACGTCGCCGCCGGAGACCACGACGTCGCGCACGCCGGGCTGCGACTTGAGGTAGTTGATGTGCGCGTCGTAGCGGTCCACCGGCTTGAGCGACAGCTTGAGCTTGTCGATCGTGGGGGTCGAGTTGCCGACGAGGTCCATCCGGGTGCAGTGCCCGCAGTACTGCGGGCAGGTGGACAGCAGCTCCGCGAGCACCTTCGTCGGGTACCGGTGGGTCAGGCCCTCGGCCACCCACATGTCGTGCTCGTGCAGCGAGTCGCGCGTCGCGTACGGGTGCGACGGGAAGTCGGTGCGCCGGTCGGACAGCACCGGCAGCATGTACTTGCGGACCGGGTCGGCGTAGAACGACTCGGTGGTCGGCACCTCGTGCGGGACCATCGTGTTCATCATCTGCGGCGGGACCAGCATCGACATCGTCGCGCGCTGGGCCTGGTCGGCCTCGAGGTCGGCGTAGAACGACTCGTCGAGCAGGTCGCCCATCAGGGCGCGCAGCTGCTTGACGTTCTTCACGCAGTTGACCCGCTGCCACTGCGCGGACTCCCACTGCTCGCGGGTGACTGTCCGGTACCCGGGCAGCCGCGTCCAGTCCGGCTCGACGATCTCCCGGCGCCGGTACTCGTAAGGCTGCTCGGCCATGTCACCCCTCCTACAAAAAATATATGCCTGCGGAACCGTACTGGAGAATATCCCGTGTAGGAAGTACGCTGCCGGAGGATTTCCGGTCGGAGGGGGTTTTACGTGTCGTCGCCAGTGGGTCTGCACAGAGTGATCGAGCCGGCCGGGGTGCTGCCCCAGGCCGCCCGGAAACTGGACGCGAGCCCCCAAATCTCCGCCGACGAGGTCCGGATCCGGGTCGAACGGCTCAATCTCGACGCCGCGAGTTTCCGGCAGTTGTCCGAGAAGCACGCCGGTGACGGGGCCGCCGTCCGCGCAGAGGTATGCGCGATCGTTACCGAACGCGGCAAGATGCAGAACCCGGTCACCGGCTCCGGCGGCATGCTGATCGGCGTCGTCGAGGAGGTCGGCCCCGAGTCCCCGCTCGGCCTGGCCGTCGGCGACCGGGTCGCCACCCTGGTGTCGCTGACCCTGACCCCGCTGATGATCACCGACGGGCTCAAGGGCTGGGACGGCCGCAGCGAGCAGGTGCCCGCCGAGGGGCACGCCATCCTGTTCGGCCGCTCCATCGCCGCCAAGCTCCCCGACGACATGGACCCCGAGCTGGCCCTGGCCGTCCTCGACGTGTGCGGCGCGCCGGCCCTGACCGCCCGGGTCGTCGCCGGCTACCGCGACGCGACGGTCGCCGTGATCGGCGGGGCCGGCAAGTCCGGCTCCCTGTCGCTGGCCGCCGCCCGGCAGGCCGGGGCCCGCACCGTCGGGATCGTCCCGCACGCCCGGGAGGCCGAGCTGCTCACCGGCGCCGGCATCGCCGACCACGTGGCCATCGCCGACGCCCGCGACCCGGTCGCCCTCGCCGACGCCGTGTCCGGCGCGCTCGGCGGCCCCGCCGACGTCACCGTGGTGTGCGTGGACGTGCCCGGCTGCGAGCACGGCGCGATCCTGGCCACCGCCGCCGGCGGCACCGTCATCTTCTTCTCCATGGCCACCTCCTTCGCCGCCGCCGCGCTCGGCGCGGAGGGCCTGGCCGCGGACGTCACGATGCTCGTGGGCAACGGCTACGTCCCCGGGCACGCCGACGTGGCCCTGCGACTCCTGCGCGGCGAGCCGGGCGTCAGGTCGCTGTTCGAGGGCCGGCTGCGGGCAGACTGATACACCATGGACACCACCCCCATCCTGTATGTAAGCGGACGGGTCTACAGCCCCGCCGACCCGACAGCCACCGCCCTGCTCGTCGAGGGTGACCGGATCACGTGGCTCGGTGCGCGCGCCGACGCCCCGTCAGCCGCGCGCGTCGTCGACCTGGGCGACCGCCTGGTCACGCCGGCGTTCGTGGACGCGCACATGCACGCCACCGACACCGGCCTGGCGCTGTCCGGGCTGGACCTGTCCGGCTGCCACAGCGCCGGCGACCTGCTCGCCCGGGTCGCCGCCCGCGCCGTGCGCACCGACGGCCTGATCATGGGACACGGCTGGGAGCTGGCCGAGCCGCCCACCGCCTCCGAGCTGGACGCGGCGGCCGGCGGCCGGCCCGTGTACCTGACCCGGATCGACAAGCACTCCGCGCTGGCGTCCACGGCGCTGCTGCACCACGCGGCCGGCCGGATCGGGCACGACCCCGACGGCTGGGTGCGCCTGGACGCCCACCACGAGATCCGCAAGGCCGCCTACGCGGCGCTGTCGACCGCCGAGCGCACCGACGCCGGGCGGCTCGCCCTGCGCCGGGCCGCCTCGCTGGGCATCGCCGCCGTGCACGAGTGCGGCGGTCCGGTGCTGTCCAGCGAGGCGGACTTCACGGGGCTGTTGGCGGCGGGGGAGGAGTACCCCCAGGTGTTCGGTTTCTGGGGTGAGCTCTGCGCCGCCGCGAAGGCCAGGGAGCTGGGCGCGGTCGGGGCCGGCGGGGACCTGTTCGCCGACGGGGCGTTCGGGTCGCGCACCGCGTGCGTCCGCGACGCCTACCTCGACGGCGACACCCACGGCCACGCCTACCTGACCGCCGAGCAGGTCGCCGCGCACCTCGTCGACTGCGCCGCGCACGGCATGCAGGGCGGTTTCCACGCCATCGGCGACGGAGCGCTGCGCGCCGTGGTGGACGGCTTCGCCCGCGCCGCCGACCAGCTCGGCGTCGACGCCGTCCGCGAGGCCGGCCACCGGGTCGAGCACGCAGAGCTGCTGGACAAGGAGCTGATCGCCGGCTTCGTCGAGTACGGCATCATCGCCAGCGTCCAGCCCGTCTTCGACCGGCTGTGGGGCGGCGAGCACGGCATGTACGCCCAACGCCTCGGCGTCGAGCGCGCGTTGGCAGCCAACCCGTTCAGCGCCCTGCACGGCGTGGGCGTGACCCTGGCGTTCGGCTCCGACTCGCCGGTCACCCCGCTGGATCCGTGGGGCGCGGTGCTCGCCGCGACCCGGCACCACAACCCGGTGCACCGGATCAGCGCGAAGGCGGCGTTCGCGGCGCACACCCGGGGCGGCTGGCGCGCGGTGCGCCACGACAACGAGGGCGTGCTGGCCCCCGGCGCGGCGGCGACGTTCGCGGTGTGGGACACCGACGCCAAGGGCCTGCCCGACCTGGACCAGGGCGCACCCCGCTGCCTGCGGACGGTACTGCGTGGGAGGACAATTCATGAGGAGTAAGACGTGAAGCTCGACCTCGACCCGGTCCTGGTCGACCGGGCCCGACAGCTCGCACGACGGGCCGGCGCGCCCGTCGTGGAGATGGCCCGCACCCACACCACGGTGTCCGTGGAGCGGGCCCTCCTGCGGCTGGCCGGCGTCACCGGGGCCGACCCGGACGGCATCCCGTGGGTCAACCGGCTCGTGGACGCCGTCCGCGCCGACATCGGCCTCGAACACGGGGTGGCGGTGCCGGTGTTCCACGCCATGGCCGCCGAGAACATCGACGACCCGACGCTGCTGGCCCAGAAGGCCGCCGCGGGCTCGATCACGTTCGCGATGCCGGGCAGGGGCGACGCGACCAGGGCCCGCAAGGCGTCGCGGCGGGCCGTCGGGGCGGGCATCAAGCAGATCGACCGCCGCCGCGCTGAACGCGAGAAGCTGATCAAGCGGCACGGCGACCCGAAGCAGCGGCCGTGGATCTACCTGATCGTGGCCACCGGCGACATCTACGAGGACATCCCGCAGGCCCAGGCCGCCGCCCGCGAGGGCGCCGACATCATCGCCGTGATCCGCTCCACCGGCCAGTCCCTGCTGGACTACGTGCCCGAGGGCGCGACCCGGGAGGGTTTCGCCGGCACGTACGCCACCCAGGAGAACTTCCGCCTGATGCGCGCGGCCCTCGACGAGTCGTCGAAGGAGCTGGGCCGCTACGTGCGGCTGACCAACTACGCGTCCGGCCTGTGCATGCCGGAGATCGCGACCCTCGCCGGCCTCGAACGCCTCGACATGATGCTCAACGACTCGATGTACGGCATCCTGTTCCGCGACATCAACCCGATCCGCACGTTCGTCGACCAGCGGTTCTCCCGGCAGATCCACGCCCGCGCCGGCATCATCATCAACACCGGCGAGGACAACTACCTCACCACCGCCGACGCCGTGGAGGCCGCGCACACGGTGACCGTGTCGCAGCTGCTCAACGAGTACTTCGCGAAAGAGGCCGGCCTCGCCGACTGGCAGCTCGGCCTCGGGCACGCCTTCGAGATCAACCCGGACGTGCCCGACTCGTTCCGGCTCGAACTCGCCCACGCCCTGCTCGCCCGGGAGCTGTTCCCCGACGCGCCGTTGAAGTGGATGCCGCCGACCAAGCACATGACCGGCGACGTGTTCAAGGGCAACCTTCTCGACGGGTTCTTCAACCTGGCCGGGGCCCTGACCGGCCAGAGCATCCTGCTCGTCGGCATGATGACCGAGGCCGTGGTCACCCCGTGGCTGTCCGACCGCGACATCGCCCTGCAGAATGTCCGCTACGTCATCGGCGCGGCCGGCAACCTGCACGAGGACTTCGTCCCGGCCCCCGGCGGGTTCATCCGCAACCGGGCCAACGAGGTGCTCAACGAGTCGATCGGGCTGTTGGAGGCGATCGAGGAGGACACCCTGCTCAACGCCATCGCCGACGGCACGTTCGGCATCATGAAGCGGCCCGCCGACCGGGGCAAGGGCCTCGACGGCGTCGCCGCCCAGGGCGAGGGCTACTACAACCCCGCCACGGAGATCCTGGAGGCGCAGGCGTGAGCAAGAACATCGTGCGCCCCTACGGCGACACCACCGGCGACGGCATGACCCAGATCTCGTTCACGCTGCCCATCCCGCACGACAAGCGGGCCGAGGGCGCGGCGTTGCAGCTCGCGGCCAAGATGGGCCTGGAGCCGGCGATGCTCGTGCACGCCAAGCCGATGGGCGACAACTTCACCTTCTTCGTCGTCTACGGCTCCGTGCGCCACCTCGTCGAACTCGACAAGGTCGTCGTGGTCGAGCGCGACTTCCCGCTGCTGGGGGCCAAGGAGGTCAACACGGTGGTGAAGAAGCGGCTGCGCCGCAAACTCGTCGTCGTCGGCGCGTGCATCGGCACCGACGCGCACACCGTGGGCATCGACGCGATCCTCAACATCAAGGGGTACGCCGGCCAGAAGGGCCTGGAGTACTACCGCGAGCTGCGGGTCGTCAACCTCGGCGCCCAGGTCGCCGTCCCCGAGCTGGTCGAACGCGCCCGCGCGGAGAAGGCCGACGCGGTCCTCGTCAGCCAGGTCGTGACCCAGAAGGACGCGCACCTGCACAACACCAAGGAGATGTCGGCGGCGTTCCGGGAGGCGTTCCCGGCCGCCAAGCGTCCCCTGCTCATCGTCGGCGGCCCCCGCTTCGACGAACTGGCCACCGGCGAGCTCGGCGTCGACCGGATCTTCGGCCGGGGCACCACCCCCGGCGAGGTGGCCAGCTACCTCGTCCACGCCCTCGTAGAAAAGAAGGCAGTCGCAGCATGACCACCGTGACCCACCGCCGCTACGTCCCCTACAGCCACGCCCACTACGCCGGCAACCTGGTCGACGGGGCCTACGCCCTGGGCCTGTTCGGCGACGTGGCCACCGAGGTGTGCATCGTCCTCGACGGCGACGAGGGCCTGTTCGCGTCCTACTCCGACGTGCAGTTCAAGGCCCCCATGAAGGCCGGGGACGTGCTGGAGATCGTGGCGACCGTGACCCGGATGGGCACCCGGTCGCGGACCATCGACTTCGAGTGCCGGGTCGTCGGCCGGGGCCGCCCCGACAGGTCCGAGTCGGCCGCCGAGATGCTGGAGACGCCGATCGTGGCGGTCACGGCGACCGGCACCGTAGTGGTCCCCCCGAAGTAATGCTGATCGGCTGCGTCGACGTCGGGTCCACGTTCACCAAGCTCGCCGTCGTCGACACCGCCACGGGTGAGCTGGCCGCCACGGCCAGCCACCCCACCACCCTGGGCACCGATGTGCTGCGCGGCGTCGACGCCACGGTCGCCGCGACGGGGCTGCGGCTCGACGACCTGCGGGCGTGTTCCAGTGCGGGCGGCGGGTTGCGGCTGGCCGTCATCGGGTACGAGGCCCTCGTCACCGCCGAGGCCGGCTACCGGGTCGGCATGTCCGCCGGCGCGAAGGTCGTGCACGTGTCCGCCGGCCGGCTCGACGCGGCCGGGGTGGCCGCCGTCCGCGCCGCGAAACCCGACGTGCTGCTCCTCGTCGGCGGCACCGACGGCGGGGACGCCGACACCCTGCTGCACAACGCGCGCCGGATCAGCCGGATCGCGGTGCCCGTCGTCGTGGCGGGTAATGCGGACGCCCGATTCGAGGCCTGTGAACTCCTGGCAGCCCGCAACGTCGTGGGCTGCGACAACGTGCTGCCCCGGATCGGCACCCTCAACCCGGGCCCGGCGCGCCTGGCGTTGCGCGAGGTGTTCCTGCGGCACGTGATCGGCGGCAAGAAGCTTTCGAGGGGCCCCCGGTTCGCGAACCTGGTCCGGGGCGCGACCCCCGACATCGTGCTGTCGGCCGTCGAACTCCTCGACGGGGACGTGGTCGTCGTCGACGTCGGCGGGGCCACCACCGACGTGTACTCGGTCCTCACCCCCGACCCGGAGCGCGAGGCCGGCCTGCACGGCGAGGTCGCCGGTACCCTGTGGCGCTCCCGGACCGTCGAGGGCGACCTGGGGGTGCGCTGGGGCGCGCCCGGCGTCGTGGAGGCGGCACTGCGGGAGAAGCTGATCGGCGAACCGGAGGCGGCCGTGCTGGCCCCGGCGGCCGACGCCCGCGCCGGTGACCCCGGCTACCTCGCCGACGACCTGGCCGTCGACGCCCGGCTTGCCGAACTCGCGGTCACCGTGGCGCTGCGCCGGCACGCCCGGGGCGAACGGGTGCTGGCCGACGGCCCGCTGCGCGGCGGCAAGGACCTGCGCGAGGTCCGGCTGGTGATCGGCTCCGGGGGTGTGCTGCGCACCCTGCCGGCCGGCGCGTCCGACGCGCTGCTGTCGGCGGCGCTGTCCGATCACGCGGGCTCCTGGCCGACGCCCCGGGCCGCGCGCCGGCACGTCGACCGCGCCTACGTGCTGGCGGCGGCCGGCCTGCTCGCCGACGACCACCCGGCGGCGGCCCGGGCGCTCCTCGCCGGAGTGGCTGAAGCGGTATAGATCCGACACGCCGGGAGACTATTCTCGAAGGTGCGGACCCCTGACTGATCGGGGGAGTGCCATGACTTTCGGTGTACTCGGCGACCTCAACTGGTGGGCCGTCCTCGTCGCGATCATCGCCTATTTCGCCCTCGGCGGCCTGTGGTTCTCCAACCTGCTGTTCGCCAAGCCCTGGATCAGGGCGACCGGGGCCGAGATGGCCGGCGGGGTGAACCCCGGCCCGTCCTACTACATCGGCCCGCTGATCACCTGCTCGGTGGCCACGGTCGCCACCGCGATGCTCGCCCACGCCACCGGGACCGACACGTTCGCCGAGGGCCTCGTCCTCGGGATCGTGGTGGGCCTCGGCATCTCGGCGGCGGTGCTGTCCGTGACCGGGTTCTTCGACCCGCAGAAGGCCCATCCGATGCTGTGGGTGGCGATCACCGCCGGGTACCACCTGGTGGGGTTGACCCTGGTGGCGGTGATCCTCGCACTGTGGACCTAGTCGGCCTTGTGGGCGACGCAGAAGATCCGGGTGAACGGGAACGGCACCACGCCGCCCACCGTCGGGTAGCTCTCCGCGAGCCGCCCGGCCAACTCCGCCCGGAACACCGCCCAGTTCGCGTCGTCCAGGCGTGAGCGCACCGGGCGCAGTGCCGTGCCCTCCATCCAGGTCAGCACCGGGTGCACGTCGGCGGCGGGCAGCAGGTGCACGTACGTCGTCTGCCACGCGTCGACCGTCATGCCCTCGGCGAGGAACAGCTCCGCGTACCCGGCGGCGTCGAGGACCGGGGCGACCCGGGGCTGTTCGAGCAGGTCGCGCCACGGCTCCTCGAAGGCCAGGGCGCGCAGGGTCTCGTGGGAGCGGGCGGCGAAGTTGCCTGGCACCTGGAACGCCAGCCAGCCGTCGGCCGGCAGCGCCCGCGACCAGCGGCGCAGCAGGTCCTCGTGCCCGGGCACCCACTGCAGCACGGCGTTGGACACGATGACGTCCACGTCGGGGCCGGGGGTCCAGTCGTTGACGTCGGCGACCGCGAAGTCCAGGTCGGCGGACGCCCGCGCCTTCTCGATCATCTCGGGGGAGCTGTCCAGGCCGCTGACGGTCGCGCCGGGCCACCGGGAGGCGAGGGTGGCGGTCAGGTTGCCCGGCCCGCAGCCCAGGTCGACCACGGCGCGCGGAGCCGTGGCGCCGATCCGGGCGACCAGCTCGAAGAAGGGGCGGCTGCGCTCGTCACCGTAGCGGGCGTAGGCATTCGGGTCCCACATGTGCGCTCCTTATAAACCGTACGTACGTCTTGGTAAACGTACACCGGAAGATCGCCGGGGACAAGCGCCGGCTGCGGGGGGTCGAGGGCCCCGCGGCCGGCGTGGCTCACCAGCCGATCCCGATCGTCAGCGACGTCGGGGGGTTCGCGTTCGGCAGGATCCGCACCGAGGACTGGTCGTTGATGTCGTCGTAGGCGAAGCCGTACGCGCGGTGGTCCAGCCCGATGGTGTGGAAGAACCGGGCGTAGTCGTTGCGGGGCGTCGCCGGGTAGTACGCGGCCGGGGTGTACCAGGACGCCGGGTTCATCGCCACGCCCCGGTTGAACGCCGCGCAGAACTCCGCCCCCAGTTCCAGGGCCGTGGTGCTCATCCCGGCCGACGCCAGCGCGCCGGAGCACTCCACCACGTCGGTCGTCGTCGGCTTGTCGAGGAAGAACGGGCCGGCCCCGTCCTTCGTGAACGTCAACCGGTCGCCCGCGACCCGACCCGTGAAAGTCTGGTTGAGCCGGGTCAGGGTGAACGGGTGCGTCGTGTAGTACGCCCAGGTCTGGTCGATCGTGGACTGGAGGTGGCCGGCCTGCGCGCCGCCCGGCCGGAAGGTCGACGAGGAGCGGGGCGCCACGATCCGGTAGGCGTTCGCCAGCGGACGGAAGGCGGGGCCGACGGCCGCCGGGTACTGCGCCAGCACCTGGTCGCGGGTCAGCGTGATCCCCACCGTCTGGTCGTAGCCGATCGCGCGCTGGGTGAGCCGGGCGGTCATCGGGAACCCGAACATGTCCACCTGGGTCGTGTTGCCCCCGAAGGGGACCACGCCGTCGCGGTAGGTGAACTCGTACCAGTCGAAGTACACGTCGAGGTTGGGATCGTCGGGGTTGCGCAGGTCCGGGCCGCCCCAGCCCCGGTCGTCGGGGGAGATCGGGAGGAACATCGGCGAGCCGACGGAGATGTAGATCCGGCCGCCCTCCACCCGGGACGGCATCGTGACCGTGCCGGCCCGCGCCAGGGTGAAGGACATGTTCGCGTAGTTGCGGCCGTTCTTCGTCAGGTGGTTCGGGGCGGACTCGTCGAGGTGGTTGATGTGCGCCATCGTGCCGTCGGGGCGCAGGTAGGACCACTCGCCGGGGGTGGCCATGCCGAGGACCAGAACGTGGATCTGGCTGTTGGACCAGGTGCCCCGGGTGTTGTTCTGGAACGTCACCGGGAAGGTGCCATCGGTCGGAGTGCCGCCGCCCTGCCCGTAGGTGAAATGTGGTGTGTCGTAGAGCGGGCCGCCCTTCTCGTAGGTGAACCAGTACTCGAACGACTGCCCCGCGACGGCCTTCTCCCAGGTGCCGCCGTTGCGGGTCATCCGGAAGTTCTGCTGGCCGTCCGGGCTGCCGGCGACCACGTAGTGCACGTCGACCAGGGCCGACGCCGTCGTCGGCGTGAACCAGATCCGCGCCTGACTCGCGGTCACGGGCGTGACGCCCTGGGTGTAGTCGACGGCGGCCCGGGCGGGGGCCGCGGTGGACACCGACGCCACGAGCGCGAGGACCATGCCGAAGAGGAGCCTTCTCATCGCTTACCTCCGTTGTGGGGTGGGCCGCCCCCTCGGAGCGGCCCACGGAGTGCTCAGTGCCCGAAACTGATCCAGTTCACGCTCACGTAGTCGGCCGGTTGGCCGCTCGTGAACGTCAGGTACACGTCGTGCGTGCCGGTCACGGCGCTGATGTTGGCCGGCACGGTCCGCCAGGTCTGCCAGCCGCCGGAGTCAGCGATCGCGAAGCTGCCGATCGGCGGGCCCGACGCGCTGTCCAGCCGGACCTCGACGAGGCCGCTGACCCCGCCGCCCGCCCCGCTGGCCACCCGGGCGGTGAACTGGCGTGCGGCCGTGGTGCCGAAGGTGACGCCCCGGAACAGGGCCCAGTCCCCGTTCGCTCCGGTGGCCAGGTCCTGGCCGCCACCGGTGTCCGCGCACGTCTCCAGGGTCAACCCGGACCGGCCGTCGGAGGACTCGGCCTCGATCGGGGAGTAGGCGTCGCGGTTGCCGCCGCCGGAAGGTGTGCCCGTGGGCGTCGGGCCGTTCGTGGGTGTCGGGCCCGGGGTGCCGCCGCAGCCGCCGAACACCTGGAACTCCCACAGCGAGTAGCCGTAGCCGGTGCCCCTCGTGGTCCCGTTGAGCCGGATGAATCTGGCGGTGGCGGTCACCTTCAGGTCGTCGGTGCCGCCGTCGCCGAACGACTCCTCGAAGGCGGTGGTCCAGGTGGTGCCGTTGGTGGACGCCTGGATGGTGTACCCGCTGCCGTAGGCCGCCTCCCAGTCCAGCTTCACCCGGCTGACCGCCTGGACGGCTCCGAGGTCGACCTGGATCCACTGCGGATCGCTCCAGGCGCTGCTCCACCGGGTGGCCGGGTTGCCGTCGAACGCGTTGCCGGCGACCAGGTCGCCCTCGATGGCGCTGGACGTCGCCGGCCGGCCCTGGGAGATCAGCGGCCCGCAGGTGGGCGGGGTCTGGGTCGGCGTCGGGGTCGGCCCACCGCCGGGCGGGCCGACCGGGGGCGGCGGCGCGTTGGCCGGTCCGGTGTACGCGGCCACGTAGTCGGCGTCGAGGTGCCCGCCCCCGGTGGTCGCGCCGTTCAGCGGCCCGAGGGTGTTGGCCGGCATCTCCCCGCCCATGGCGATGTTGAGGATGAGGAAGAAGCCGTGGCTGCCGAACGCCTGGTCCCAGGTGCCGGCGTCGATGTTCGCCCCGCGCTGCACCCGCCAGGTCTGGCGGCCGTCGAGGTAGAACGTGGCGGAGTTGTCGGCGGCTGACCAGTCGATCGTGTACCGGTGGAAGCCCTTGGTGCACGCGGTGCCCTGACAGCCGCCGGGTCCGCCGTTGCCGACGCCGCTCTTCTCGTTGCACGGTCCGCCGGGCGAGGTGCCGCAGTGCACCGTGGACCACACCCGGTTGGCCCCGTTGACCTGTTCCATGATGTCGAACTCGCCGATGCCCGGCCAGTTCCACCAGTTGCCGCGGTAGGGGCCGCCGAGCATCCAGAACGCCGGCCAGTACCCTGCGGACTGGCCGTTGGGGGCCTCGGGGAGGCGCAGGGAGCCCTCGACGCGGAGTTTGCCGCCGGGCGGGGGCCGGAAGTCCTGGCGGTTGGTCTCGATCCGCGCGGCCGTCCACGGGCCCAGGCCCTGCCCCCGGGCGGTGATGGACATGATCCCGCCGGAGACGGTCACATTGTCGCGGGAGGACACCTCCACCTCGCCTGTGCCGAAGTTCGCCGGACCGCCGGGGTAGGAGGTGCCCTCGCTGACCCGCCAGTCACCGCCGAGGCCGCCGCCGTTGAAGTCGTCGAGGAACGTCTGCGTCCAGCCGGTGGGGGCGGGCGGGGCGGCGGCGTTCGCGTCCAGGGACGCCGCCACCCCCGCGCCGAACAGCAGGGTGGCCGCGCCGAGGGCCGCCGCGAACCGGACCGGGCTGCGGGACCGTCTCGCCGGATGGGGGCTGTCTGAGGGGGTCATGGCCCAACCTTTCGGAGAAGTGTGCGTGTCGGAGGTGTTTCCGAGGCGTGAAGAGAGCGCTCTCGCTCTGTTGATAGCCGAATCCTGTCCCGCACACATCCGCCAACACGCGGACCCCTTGACGATGTTGTTCCTATTAGGATGGGGGTGTGGTAGCCGATGGACCCGTAGAGCAGCCCCCGGGGCGCGGGGCGGAACTCGGTGCGGCCCGCGTAGCTATGAGAGCGCTCTCTAAAGGGCGGGGCGGCATCGTTTGGCTCGAGGGCGAGCCGGGGATCGGGTGCACGACCGTCCTGTCGGCGCTCCTGACCGAAACCCCCTTTCCGGTGTACCGGGCCACGCCCGACCCCCACGACCTGCACGAACTCGTGGTCGGCCGGTGCGCGACCGGACCCCTGGTGCTCGCCGTGGACGACCTGCACCGGGCCGGCCCGCAGACCCTAACGGCCTGGAGACGGCTCGCGGACGAGGTCGACCGGTTGCCGTTGCTGCTGCTCAGCGCCTGTTCGATCCCCGCCGTGACCGTGGTGTCGGCGGTGCGCCGGGCGGTGTCGGACCGGGGGGCTGTGCTGGTGACCCTCGGTCCCCTCGACGCCGGGGCTCTCGCGCGGGCCGCCGGGCGCTGGCTCGGCGGCGTACCCGGGCCCGGGTTGCGGCGCGCCCTCGCCTCGGCCGGCGGCAATCCGCGCCTCGCCAGGGAGCTGGTCGCGGCGCTCGGGGACGACGGGCTGCTGGCCGTGGGAGGTGGCAGGGCCGAGCTGGTCGGCGGGGAGCACCCGCTCCGGGTGACGGCGTCCGGGTCCGGCGGGCCGTTTCCGCCGGGGCTGGCCGCGGCGGTCGGTGACCTGCTGGACCGCGTGACCGCGCGGACCCGGGCGACGCTGCGGCTGGCCGCCGTCCTTGGCCGCGAGTTCCCGGTGTTCGACCTGGCCACGATCACCGGCCGCCCCGCAGGAGACCTGCTGCCGGCCCTCGACGAGGCGACGGCCGCCGGACTGCTCGCCGACGCGGGGGAGCGGGTGCGGTTCCGGCACGCCCTGGTCCGCGAAGCCCTGTACGCGGCCACACCGGCCAGCGCCCGCTCCGCCCTGCACCGGCAGGTCGCCCGCGCCCTCGCCGACGCCGGCCTGCCCGCCGACCGGGTGGCCGGGCACCTGGCGGTCGCCCTCGGCCACGCCCCCGCACCGGGCGACCCGGGTCGCGACGCCCTCGACGGCTGGGCCGTGGCCTGGCTCGCCGGGCACGCCGGGGAACTCGCCCACACGGCCCCGGCCCTGGCCGCCGACCTCCTCCCCGCCGTGGGCCGCGACTGGCCGGCCGACGACCCCCGGCACGGCCCCGTCCTGCTCGCCCTGGCCAGGGCCCTGCACCAGTCCCAACGGCTCGCCGAGGCGGAGGTGGTCGCCCGGCACGCCGCGGCCGTACCCGTCGCACCGGATCTGGCGGCGGAGTTCGGCTGGATCCTCGGCTCCGTGCTGCGGCTGGCCGGCCGCGACGACGAGGCCCTCGCCGTGCTGGACGGGGCCCTGGCCAGTGCGGACGCCCCGGCGCTGTGGCGGGCCCGGCTGCGGGCGATGCGGGCCAAGACGTTGCCGTTGACCGGGCGGCGGGCCGAGGGCGAGCGGGAGGCGCGCGGGGCCCTCGCCGACGGGGAGCGACTGGCCGACCGGGTGGCGATGGGCCACGCGTTGCAGCTGCTCTACCTGCTCGCCGACCACGGCCCGGGTGTCGCGTACCTGGACCGGGGGTTGGAGGTGATCGGCGAGTACCCGGACACCGTGGACCTGCGGGTCGCGCTGCTCACCAACCGGGCCCACAGCCTGGCGGCGCTGGGCCGGCCGGGCGCGGCGGATTCGATGCGCGAGGCCCTGGCGGTGGCCGAGCGGTTCGGCCGGGGCCGGCTGCCGGTGCTGCGGGTCCAGCTGGCCGGCCACTATGTGGAGACCGGCGACTGGGACGCCGCCCTGGAAGAGCTGGAGCCGCTGACCGGCGGCACGGACGGGCGGGAGCCGCTGACCGGCCGGTTCGGCGTGTTCGTCCGGCTGGTCCGGACGGGGGCGATGGCGTTCCTGGCCGCGCACCGCGACGACCGGCCGGGCTGCGCCCGCCTGCTCCAGTCGGCCGCCGGGCTCCCGCCGCTGACCGGCTACATGCGCGGCAACGCCGCCTACCTGACCATGGCGCGGGCCGTGGACGCCGAGCGGCGCGGCGGACCCCGGGCCGCGGCGGAGATCCTCGCCGACACGACCGGACCGGGCGACGGGGCGGACCTGTTCGACCGGTGGTCGTGGCTGCCGGACCTGGTCCGGTTGGCGCTGGCCTGCGGGGACGGCGACCTCGCCCGGGCGGCGGTCGGCGCGGCCGAGGCCGACGCGGCCCGGGAGCCGCTGCCCCGGCGGGTCGCGGCCGCCCGGCAGGCCCGCGCGGTGCTCGACGGCGACGCCGCGGCACTGCTCGCCGTCGCCGATCTGCACCGGACGGCCCCTCTGGCCGACGGTCAGTGCCGCGAGGAGGCCGCCGTGCTGCTGGCGATGGCCGGGGACACCGCCGGTGCCCGCGCGGCGCTCACCGACGCCGTGCGGGCCTACCAGGGCCTGGGCGCCGCCTGGGACGTCACCCGCGCCGACGCCCGGCTGCGCGGCCACGGGATCCGCCGCGGGCCCCGGGCCGTGCGCCGGCATCCGGCGGCGGGCTGGGACGCGCTGACCCCGACGGAGGCCAGGGTCGCCGCGCTGGTCGGCCTCGGCCGGTCGAATCCGGACATCGCCGCCGAGATGCTGTTGTCGCCCCGCACGGTCCAGACCCACGTGTCGAACATCCTCGCCAAGCTCGGCCACACCTCGCGCGTCGAGATCGCCGTCGCCCTGGCCCACAGAAACCCCGAACCCCCTTGACGGGTACCGGGGCCCCGGCCCCCGGTCCGCCCAGCGACTCCGGAGTGTCGGGGGTGCGGGTTAATCTGCCCTGGTGGAAGCCCTCGACCAGGTGTGGCGCGCCGACGCGCCCCGGATCCGCGCCGCGCTCGCCCGCCGGCTGGGCGACCTCGACGCCGCCGAGGACGCCCTCCAGGAGGCGGTGGCCGCCGCGCTGGACCGCTGGCCGGCCGACGGCGTGCCGGCCAACCCGGGAGGCTGGCTGCTCACCACCGCGTGGCACCGGGCGGTCGACCGGCTGCGCCGCGAGTCCCGGGGCCGGGAGCTGCTGGCCGTGGCCGCCGACCGGGATCTGGAGCCCGACGGGGCGGAGGACGACCGGCTCGCGTTGCTGTTCGGCTGCTGCGACCCGGTGCTGCCGACGGAGACGCGGATCGCGCTCACCCTACGGGCCGTCGGCGGGCTGTCCACGGCGGAGGTGGCCGCGGCGTTGCTGGTGCCCGAGGCGACGATGGCCCAGCGGCTCACCCGGGCGCGTCGTACCCTGAAGATCCGTCCGAAGCCGTTCGCCGTGCCGGATCCCGAGCGGCTGGCCGCCCGGCTCGACGGGGTGCTGCACGTGCTCTACCTGGTCTTCAACGAGGGATACCAGTCGAAGCCGGCCCTGCGCGCCGAGGCGCTGCGCCTGACCCGTGAGCTGGCGGACCTGATGCCCGGCGAGCCGGAGGTCGCCGGGCTGGCCGCGCTGATGGAGCTGCACGGGGCGCGGGCCGCGACCCGGTGCGACCCGGACGGCGGGCTGGTCGTCCTCGACGCGCAGGACCGCGCGGCGTGGGACCGGGCGCTGATCGGGGCGGCACTGCGCCGGCTGCGCAGGGCCGTCGCCCTGTGCCGGCCGGGGCCGTACCAGCTGCAGGCCGGGATCGCGGCCCAGCACGCGACCGCCGCGAGCGCCGGGTGCACCGACTGGGCGGCGATCCGCGCCCTCTACGACCGGCTGTACGCGCTGCGCCCCGACCCGGTCACCTGGCTGTCGCGGGCCGTGGCCACCTGGCGGCTCGACGGCCCGGGGCCGGCCCTGGCGGAGGTGGAGCAGGTGGCCGACCGCCTCGGCGGCTACCGGCTGCTGCACGCGACCCGGGCGGAGCTGCTGGCGGCGCTGGGCCGCGACGAGGAGGCGGGCCGGGCGGCGCGCACGGCGCTCGACCTGGCCGTCGACCCGGCCGAACGCCGCCTCCTCGACGCCAGGCTCAGCGCACGACAGTCCCCCGGACCTCCACGCTGACGTAGGGGTACTTCAGCCCGGGCCAGGTCGCCGCGATCGCCACGGCCTCGTCGAGGGTGTCGGTCTCCAGGAACACGATGCCCCCGATGACCTCCTTCAGCTCCACGTACGGGCCGTCGGTGACCACCCCGCCACGGATCGTGCGGGCGTGCGCGACGCGCTGCAGCTCCGCCCCGCCCTCGCCGAAGTGCCCGTCCCAGCGCTCGAACCAGGCCCAGATCTCGCCCTCGTGCGCCTTGGCCTCCTCGGGTGACGCCGCCTCCTCGAGGGACTCGTCGCTGACGATGAGCATCACGTACCGCATGATCGTTCTCCTTCGTTCCGGTCAAGCCTGTCACGGGTATGACGAACGGCGAGCCCTCCGAAACGACACACCGGCGACACGCCGGTTTCCTATTGCCAAATTCTGGGTTTGGTTGGCGCGAACGGGCCTGCGATGCGTACGGTCTGTGAGTCCTACTTCGGAGCGGCTCAGCTCGTTCCGTCGTTCCATCCGGTGGGCATGGCGGCCGACAGGTCGCGTCGATGCCGCCAGCGGCCAGGTCCACAGGATGGAAGTCGGCGGGGCGGTGCGGGAGTGGCCGCGACGCCGGTTCCGGGCAGGATGTACGGGGAGCCAGTAGACAACAGTGCGGGGCGGGCAGCCAACTCGTGTCGGACTGGTCCGAAGGTTCTCCCGGACATCCTGCCGGACCGGCAGGGATACCTGGGTGAATGTAGGGGGCGCGGCGGGGGCCGCGCCCCGTTATTTTTGTGCCTACCCCCACAATGAGCCGGTGCTGATGACTGAGACCGCCGCCCCGGCCGCCGCCCGGCCGGCGAGGATCCCCCGGTGGCTGGCGTACGCCGCCGCCGTGGTGGCCGGTGGCCTCCTCCTGGTGTCCTTCCCGCCGTACGGCCTGTGGTTCTGCGCGCCGGTCGGGGTGGCCCTGCTGGCGTGCGCGGTGCGCGGCCGGGGGGTGTGGGGCGGGCTGGGCTTCGGCTGGATCGCCGGGGTGGTGCTGTTCGTCCCCCTGCTGAGCTGGACGGGGACCCAGGTCGGCTGGTGGCCGTGGATCCTGCTGGCCAACCTGGAGGCCGCCTACATCGGCCTGCTGGGGGCTGCGGCGGCCTTCGCGACCCCGCTGTTCCTCCGGTACCGGTGGACCTGGCCCCTGATGACGGCCCTGCTCTGGACGGCGCAGGAGTACGCCCGCTCGCGGACCCCGTTCGGCGGCTTCCCGTGGGGCAGGCTCGCGTTCAGCCAGGCCGACGCCCCCACGGTGCGCTACGCGGTCCTGGCCGGCGCGCCCCTGGTCACCCTCGTGGTGGCCCTCGCCGGCGGGCTGCTGGCCTTCGCCGCCTGGCACCTCGCCTCCTTCCGACAGGCCCCGGCCCCCGGCAGGGTGCGCCCGGGGGTGCTGCCCGCGCTGCTCGCCGACCTCGGCGCGGTCGCCGTCATCGCCGCCGGGGCGCTGATCCCGCTCGTCGCCCCCGGCGAGGGCCGGGCCGTGGACATCGCGATCGTCCAGGGCAACGTGCCCCGCCTCGGCCTCGACTTCAACGAGCAGCGCCGGGCCGTCCTCGACAACCACGTCTCCGCGACGCTGGAACTGGCGGCCAAGGTCGACCGGCACGAGATCCGCCGCCCCGCGCTGGTGGTGTGGCCGGAGAACTCCTCGGACATCGACCCCTACGTCAACGCCGACGCCTACGAGGCCATCGACCGGGCCGCGCGCACGATCGGGGCCCCGATCCTGGTCGGGGCGGTGCTGGCCCCCGACGACGGGCACGTCCGCAACACCGGGGTGCTGTGGATCGCGGGGCAGGGGCCGCAGCAGCAGTACACGAAGCGGCATCCGGTGCCGTTCGCCGAGTTCATCCCGATGCGCCCGCTCGTTCGGAAGATCACCAAGAAGGTGGACCTGGTCCGCTCGGACTTCCTCGCCGGCGACCGGCCGGGGCTGATCACCGTGCCGGCCGAGGGCGGGTCCTTCCCGGTCGGCGACGTGATCTGCTTCGAGGTCGCCTACGACGACATCGTCCGCGACACGGTGACCGGCGGCGCGCGGCTGCTGGTCGTCCAGACGAACAACGCCACGTTCAACACGGCGGAGGCGCTGCAGCAGCTCAGCATGGTGCGGCTGCGGTCCGTCGAGCACGGCCGGCCGGGTCTGATGGCGTCCACCGTGGGGGTGTCGGCGTTCGTCTCCCCGGACGGCCGGGCCTACGACGCGACCACGTTCAACACCCGCGCCGCGCTGGTCAGGCAGACACACCTGACGGTAGTCAAGACCCCGGCGACTACGCTGGGGGGCACGCCGGAGGCCGTTCTGGCGGGGCTGGCGCTGTTTGGGCTGGTCATGGCCGGATTCGTCCGACGCCGTGCCAGGGTCCAGCACACCGATGAGGAGGAAGCGTGACCGAGAACACCACACCGTCGATCCCGGCGGAGGAGGGTTACCCCGGAGTTGGCCGGGTCCTTGTGGTGATCCCGACGTACAACGAGCTGGAGAACGTCCGGCTCATCGTCGATCGTGTACGCCGTGCGGTCCCCCAGGTGGACATCCTCGTCGCTGACGACAACAGCCCCGACGGGACGGGTGCGGTGGCCGACGAGCTGGCCGCCGCCGACCCGCAGGTGCACGTGCTGCACCGCAAGGGCAAGGAGGGGCTCGGGGCCGCGTACATCGCCGGTTTCGGCTGGGCCAAGGAGCACGGCTACGACGTCGTGTGCGAGATGGACGCCGACGGCTCCCACGCCCCGGAGCAGCTGCACCGCCTCCTGGACGCCGTGGCGGCCGGGGCGGACGGCGCGCTGGGCGCCCGCTACATCCCGGGCGGTTCCGTGGTGAACTGGCCGAAGCGCCGGCTGTTCCTGTCCCGGGGCGGCAACCTGTACATCCGGATCATGCTGGGCATGCCCGTCAGCGACGCCACCGGCGGCTACCGGGCCTACCGGCTGCCCCTGCTCGACAAGATCGACCTGGACTCGGTCATCTCGCACGGCTACTGCTTCCAGGTCGACCTGACCTACCGGGCGTACAAGACCGGGTGCAAGCTGGTCGAGGTGCCGATCACGTTCCACGAGCGGGTGCACGGCGTGTCCAAGATGAGTGGCTCGATCATCCGCGAGGCGCTGTTCAAGGTCACCGGCTGGGCGATCCGCGACCGGCTGCCCGGGAAGAAGAGCGGCACCGCGAAGCGTTGAACCCGGCATGCGTACCCTCTGGCTGATCGTCGCGGCACTGATCATCGTCCCGATCGTGGAGATCGCGGCGTTGATCGCCGTCGGTCAGGTGATCGGCCTGGGGTGGACCGTCCTGCTGGTGCTGGCCACCTCGGCGCTCGGCGGCTGGCTGCTGCGCCGGGAGGGTGGCCGGGCCTGGCGGGCCGTCCAGGCGGACGTGCAGGCGGGCAGGGCTCCGGGTCGGCACGCCACGGACGGGGTGCTCGTCGTGGTCGGCGGGATCCTGATGCTGGTGCCCGGGTTCGTCTCCGACCTGTTCGGGCTGCTGATGATCGCCCCGCCCACCCGGGGGCTGTTCCGGGGGCTGGTCGAGCAGGTGGCCACCCGAAGGCTCGACCCGAGGACGACGAACGACCTGTTCGGGCCGCGTACCGTCAGGATCAGGTCCCAGCGGGGTGCGAGCCCCGAGGCGCCCATCGAGGGCGAGATCGTCTGAGCTGCGAAAAGGGCCGCCCCGAAGGGCGGCCCTTTTCTATATGTGTGTGGTGCGACTAGTTCGTGAGAACCCGGCCGCCGCCAGGGGTGACCTCGTAGTTCGGCAGGCGGGGCTCGACCTCGACGAAGCGGAGCGGGATCTGCGTGCCGGGACGGGTGCCGCCACCAACGGGAACTTCGCGCATGGCTGTTCCTTCCAGTTAGGTTGTGCTTGGGCGAATCCAGCATCAGCCGACGTTGGAAAAAAGTCAAGAGTCTGGTCGGGACCCGACAGCAGGAGGCCCCGACCCGCCAGGGTCGGGGCCTCCTCGGCGTCGTGCGTCAGACCGTGCGGCCACCGCGACGGCTGCGGACCTCGTCGAGACGCTCGTTGAGGATGTCCTCGAGCTCCGACATGGAACGCCGCTCCAGCAGCATGTCCCAGTGGGTGCGCGGCGGCTTCGCCTTCTTCGACTCCGGCTCGCTACCGTCGACGAGACGGGCGACGGTGCCGTCGAACTTGCACTCCCAGATCGGCGGAACCTCGGCGTCCACCGCGAACGGGACCTCGAACTGATGCCCCCTGGCGCACAGGTACTCCCGAGTCTGCCGAGGCGCCAACTCGGTGTTTCGGTCCGACTCGTAGCTGATAGCTCCGAGACGGCTTCCGCGCAGCATGCGCTCGCCCATGATCGGCTTTCCCCTCCGGCTGTGGTGCGCGTACAACAGACGCTCTCGCGTACAACGGGTTTAACGATCGTGACCCGTCTCATGTTCCCCGTACAGGGTATTTCTCACGGTGAGTCACTACGGCCCCCGGCCCCGTCGAGGGTAGTACCTCGCGGGTGGCGGTGAGTACCCTCACCCCCCAATGTGACCGAACGGACGAGGGGTTGCCCCGGTTACCGCCGAATATTCGGATTGCGAGGACTGGCTCACTGGGCCGCTTCGATACTGAGGGTTAGCGCCACGATCACAGGAGGTACAACGAATGTCCGAGATCACGGCACCGGTCGAGCCGACCACGGACGGTGAAGGATTCTTCGGACACCCCAGGGCGCTCTCCACGTTGTTCCTCACCGAGATGTGGGAACGCTTCAGCTATTACGGCATGCGGGCGCTCCTGGTGCTGTACCTGACGGCCACCGTCGCCCACGGCGGGCTCGGCTGGGCCGACGGCGACGCCGACGCGCTCTACGGCGTCTACGTCGCCATGGTGTACCTGATGGCCCTGCCCGGCGGCTGGATCGCCGACCGGCTGCTCGGCGCGCGCCGCTCCGTGCTGTGGGGCGGCATGGTCATCGCCGCCGGGCACTACGCGATGATCCTGCCGACCGTGCCGACGTTCTTCCTCGGGCTGGGCCTGATCACCATCGGCACCGGCCTGCTCAAGCCGAACATCTCGGCCATGGTCGGCCGGCTCTACGGCCCCGACGACGTGCGCCGCGACGCCGGCTTCTCGATCTTCTACATGGGCATCAACCTGGGTGCGTTCATCGCGCCCCTGATCACCGGGTACCTCGGCGAGAAGGTCAACTGGCACCTCGGCTTCGGGGTGGCGGCCCTCGGCATGACGCTGGGCGTGGTGCAGTACGTGCTCGGCCGCAACCGGCTGCACGGCATCGGCGACCACCCGAACAACCCGCTGACCGCCGCCGAGCGCCCCGCGCTGCTGCGCTGGCTGGGGATCGCCGTCGCGGCCGTCGTCGTGCTGGTCGGCGGGGCCGCGCTCACCGGCACGCTCACCGTCTCCCGGGTCGTCACCGGGCTCACGGTCTTCACGGTCCTGGTCGCCATCGGGTACTTCGCGCGGATCTTCCTCGACAAGTCGCTGGACGCCGACGAGCGCAGCCGGATGAAGGCGTACGTGTGGCTGTTCCTGTTCGCCGCCGCCTTCTGGCTGATCTACGACCAGGCCGGCTCGGTGCTCAACCGGTTCGCCCGGGACGAGACCGACCGGGTGGTGTTCGGCTGGGACATGCCCGCCTCGTGGCTGCAGTCCGTCAACCCGGTCTTCGTCATCGTCGGCTCGCCGCTGTTCGCCCTGCTGTGGGTGAGGGCCGGGCACCGGCTGTCCACCCCGCTGAAGTTCAGCATGGGGCTCATCCTCAACGGGCTGTCGTTCATGCTGATGGCCGCCGCCGCCCGGGCCGCAGTGGGCGAGACCCTGGTGTCCCCGCTGTGGCTGGTCGCCGTGTACGCGCTCCAGGTCTGCGGCGAGCTGTGCCTGTCGCCCGTGGGCCTGTCTGCGACGACGAAACTGGCCCCGGTGAGGTACGCGAGCCAGATGTTGGGGCTGTGGTTCCTGTCCACGGCCGTCGGGGACGCCCTCGGCGGGCAGGTCGCCAAGATCGGGGCGGACTACTCGCAGCCGGTGTACTTCATGGTGCTCGGGATCGCGTCCGTGGTGCTGGGGGTGGCCGCCGTCGGGTTCACCCGGCAGCTGCACACGCTGATGCGCGGCATCCACTAGGCGCGGTCACAGCCGCCACTCCGGGAGACGCCGGACGGCCTGGCGCACGCGACGCAGCACCTCCGGGAACGAGCGGATGATGACGGGCAGCGCCAGCCAGTACAGGACGAGGGCGTGGTAGTGCAGTTGCGCCCAGCGGGTGGCCGACAGGTCCTCGGGCCACGACAGCCACGGGTACCACAGCCGGCTCTCCAGGACGCCGTACCGGCAGAAGTCCTCCTGTTTGGTGGCCAGCGGGTAGCACGTCGGCGAGAGCAGCATCTCGAAGACCGTGCTGTTCGCGCCCACCCACAGGGACAGGGCCAGCACGCCCAGCAGCGCCAGGTTCCGCGACGGGCGCGAGTCGTGGTGGGTGAGCCAGGCGGCCAGGGCCAGGGAGGCCGGGAAGATGGCGACCAGGAAGAAGCGCGGGCCCCAGTAGAGGTCGCCGTTCCAGGCCCACCAGCCGCCGTACACGACGACGAGGCCGGCGACGAAGTACAGCCAGGCCTCCTGGCCGCGCCACAGGTCGACGGCGGCCGGGTCGTACAGGCCCCGCAGCCGGCGGCGGGCGGGGAGGAGCAGGCCGGGGGTGAAGAAGACCAGGCCCTTGCCGAAGGACAGCAGGATGGCCAGGACGCCGAGGAGGACCGGGAAGTCGAAGCGCTCCGTGCCGTACCCCTGATCGAAGGGGCTTCCCCGGCGCGCCCAGGACTCCGCCAGGGCCAGGACGGCCGCGACCAGGACCGGAACAACGAAACGCAGCCGATGGGTACGCGCCCCCTGCCGCAACCCGACCAGCCCCAGCGCCGGCAGGGTCGACATCGTGTTCGCCCCGCCCAGGGTCATCGCGACCCAGCCGGCGGCCCGCAGCGCCGGATGGCCGACCACCGCCACCGCGCACAGCACCCCCACCCCGACGGTCATCGCGGTGAACGTCTCGCCGTAGAAGTCGCTGACGTGCGGGGCGATCATGCTGCCGGCCACCAGGAGCAGCAGGAACCTGCGCAGCAGCACCGCGTCCACCCGGCGGCGGAGCAGCCCGAACAGCAGCCCGAGGGAGAGGGCGAACAGGACCAGGTTGTAGTGGGTGATCCAGCCCCCGGGGTCACCGGCCGCCCGGCCCAGCCACCACACCGGAGCGGCGAACAGGGGGCCGACCAGCGAGTACCGGTCCGTCGACAATCCGCCCCCGGTCAGCAGCTGGGTCAGCGCGTCGAACCGGCGCGCGCCGTCGCCCACCAGGTGCCGGTCGGTGACCAGCAGGGACACCATTCCGGCGGCGATCAGCAGGTAGTCGGTGACGGCGGCGGTGCGGCCCAGCCGGCGACTGGTCCGGAGGTGGTCCCAGCCGGCCTCGGCGCGGGCGTGGGAGCCGGCCGGGGCACCGAGGATGGCTTCGGCGGTGGGCGACACCGGGCGGCCGGTGTCGGCGGTGACTGTGCGCTCCTCGTGGCCAAGCATCTCGGCAAAATAGCAGATAATCGGGCATTGCCCGCGCTGCGCCTGCTGGCGGGATGGTGGCCGGCGACGTCGTGAGGGGCGGCGGCAGCGCGCCGTCGCCCCTCGCGGGGGTCAGGGCCTGCCGAGGGTGGCCAGGGCCGCGGCCAGGTTGGACACCTGCTCGCTGAGGCTGGCGATCTGGGCCCGGGCGGCGTCGCGCTCCCTGACGGCGAGGTCCGCCGCGCGGACCGCGTCGCGCTCGGCCTGGGCACGCTCGGCGGCGCGGATCGCGTCCTGCTCGTCGGCTCCGCTCGCCACCGCGCCCCGCAGCATCTCGCGCAGATCCTCGATCTTCTCGTGCTGGGCTCCGGCGCGGGCCTCGGCGTCGTCGGCGCGGCGGGAGGCGGAGTCCGCGCGGGCGGTCGCCTCGGCCAGTGCGCGGTCGGCGGCGGCCGACCGGGCCGCTGTGGTCCCGAGGGCCGCGGTCGCCTCGTCGCGTTCCACGGTGAGCCGGGCCAGGTCCGCGCGGGTCGTGGCCAACTCCGCGACCAGGGCCTCGTGGGCGACGGAGAGCTCCTCGTGCTCCCGCGCCAGCCGGGCGGCCCCGCCCGTGGCGGCGTCCCGTTCGGCGTGGGCCGTGTCCCGCTCCCGGCCGACCGCGTCGCGTTCGGCACGGAGGGCTTCCCGCTCGCGGCGGGCGGCGTCGCGTTCGGTGCGCAGGGTGTCGCGCTCCCCGCGGGTGGCGTCGCGTTCGGACACCGCGTCGGCGCGCAGCGCCTCGGCCGCCGCCGCCGCGGACCGGGCGGTCGACGTGGCCTCCTCCGCGGCGGCCCGGGCCAGGTCGGCCCTGGTCCAGTGCGCCTCGGCCTCGGCGACCCGCTGGGCGGCGGCCTCGACAGCCGCGGACCTGTCCCGCTCGGCCTGACCCACCCGCTCGGCGGCCTCCGCCACCTGACGCGCCGCCTGCTCGCGCGCCTCGGTCACGTGTCGGTCGGCCGCCTCGCGCCGCTGGTCCGCGTCCTCGCGGGCAGTCGTCGCCGCCGCCTCGGCGGTCGCCGCGCGGGCCTGGGCGGCGCGGGCGGCCTCCTCGGCGCGGTCCGTGGCGGTCTGGGCGTCGTCGCGGGCGGTGTGCGCGGCGGCCACGGCGGCGGCGGCCTCCGCGCGGACCTCGGCGGCCTGCCGCTCCACCCCGGCGGGGGACAACTCGGCGGCCAACGACGCCGCGAGGTCGGCCGCGGCGAGTTCCATCCGCTCGACGAGCTCCCACGCCTTGGTGACCTGGCCGGTGAGGCCGGGGGAGCTGCGCTCGCGCTGCCGGCCACTGCGTGCGGCCCGCAGGCAGGCGCTGTCGTTGTCCCGACAGTACTGGAACGGGCGGCCCGACGAGGACTTCTGCGGTACGGGCAGGCCACAGTGCGCACACGGCCGGGTGATGGTGGGTTCGACGCTGGTCACGGCCGGAAAGTCTAGTCGGGAGCGTCGTGTCCGTTCCGCTAAGCTGGCCGGCGATGGCTTCGAACAAGTATCCCGGACAGTGCGGCACGTGCGCACAGCGAGTGCCCGCCGGGGAAGGCACGCTGACCAGGACCGATGCCGGCGGTTGGGTGACGTACCACCCGCACTGCGTGCCAGCGCCCCGTGCCCCGCGACCGGGGGAGCACGACGGCTGGCACCGCCGGCACCTCGCGGCGTTCGATGTGGAGAGTACGGGGGTGCGCACCGGCGTCGACCGGATCGTGTCCGCCTCGCTCCGCGACACCAGCGGCCACAGCCTGGAGCTGCTGGTCGACCCGGGGGTGGAGATCCCGGCCGAGGCGACGGCCACGCACGGCATCACCACCGAGCAGGTCCGCGCGCACGGCCGCCCGCCCGCCGAGGCCCTCGACGAGCTGGCCGACGCCCTGGCCAACTACCTGCGCGCCGGCATCCCGATCGTCATCTACAACGCCGTCTACGACCTGACGATGCTGGAGACGGAGCTGCTCCGGCACGGGCTGCGCTCCCTGACCGACCGGGCCGGCGGGGCGCTCGCCCCGATCGTGGATCCGCTGGTCATCGACCGGCACGTCGACCGGTACCGGTCGGGTGGCCGCACCCTGGAGCAGGTCTGCGCCTTCTACGGCGTCACCCACCCGGGCCCGCACCGCGCCGACGCCGACACCCAGGCGTGCATGGACCTGGCGATCGCGATCGCGGCCTGCCACCGGTCGATCGCCGACGCCACGCTCGCCGACCTGCACGCCGGCCAGGCGGAGTGGTACGCGGAGTCCGTCGCCTACTTCGCGAGCAAGTTCCCTGACCGCAGCTCCGACCCGGCCTGGCCACTGGCCACCGTCCGGGTCGAGGAGTGGCCGGGGGCGTAGACCGTCGCGGGCCCTCCCCGGCGGGGATGTCACATCCCCGTGGGCTGTCTCGTCCACCCGGCATGAACATCTTCCTCGCCGGTGCCACCGGCACCCTCGGCCGCCCGCTGATCCGCCAACTGCTCGACGACGGGCACCGCGTCCTGGGCCTGACCAGGGACGCCGCCGGAGCCGAGCGGCTGGCCGCGCTCCGGGTCACCCCGGTCATCGCCGACGCCCTCGACCGCGACGGCCTGCTCCGCGCGGTCGACGGCCTGTCCGCCGACGTCGTCCTGCACGAGCTGACCGCCCTGAAGAAGGCGCCGCTGCGGCACCGGGACATGGCCCTCACCGACCGGCTGCGGGTCGAGGGCACCGCGAACCTGCTCGCCGCCGCCCGGGTGCTCGGCGCGCGCCGCTTCCTCACCCAGTCGATCATTTTCGGGTACGGGTTCGGCGCGGTCGGCCCCGTCACCGAGGACACCCCGCTCGCCACCGACGACGGCTCGCCGTTCTGGCCGCACCTCGCGGCGATCCGTTCCACGGAGGAGCAGGTGTTCGCCGCCGACGGCATCGAGGGCGTCGCGCTGCGGTACGGGCTGTTCTACGGCGGGGACGACGCGCTCGCCCCGATGCTGAGGAAGCGTCAGCTGCCCGTGCCGCGCAGCGGCAACATGGCCGGCTGGGTGCACATCGAGGACGCCGCGTCCGGGACCGTCGCCGCCGTGGACAAGGGCCGGGCCGGGGAGGCGTACAACCTGGTGGACGACGAGCCGGCGACCTGGGCGGACGTGTTCACCACCGCGGCGAAGACCTTCGGGGCGCCCGCGCCGCTCCGGCTGCCCGGTTGGGTGCTGCGGCTCGCGGCCCCGTACGGTGGGGCCGTCATGACCCGCTCGGACCTGCGGGTGTCCAACGCCAAGGCGAAGCGGGAGCTCGGATGGGAACCGACGTACCGGACGTACCGCGAGGGGTTCGGCTCTTCGTAGCCGTGTACCCGTCGGCGGCGGCCCTCGACCACGTGGCGGCCTTCGCGGCCGGGCTGGACCTCGGTCCCCGGCCGGCGCCGCGCGCTTCGCTGCACGTGACGATCGCGTTCCTCGGCGAGGCGCCGCCGGCCCCGGCGCTGGCGGCCATCGAGACGGCGGCGTCGGCGACCGGCCCGTTCGACCTGCGGCTCGTCGGCGGCGGCAGCTTCACCGGGCGCGGGTCGACCGTGCTGTGGGCTGGCGTGGCCGCGCCGGCCCTCGACGGCCTGGCCGCGACGGTGCGCCGCGAACTCGACCGGTACGGCGTCGGCTACGACGATCGGCCCTTCCGCGCGCACTTGACCCTGGGTCGGCTGCCCGAACCGGTCGAGCCGCAGCTCGCCGCCCTGTCGGCCTATTCCGGCCCGGTGTCCACGATCGACAGCCTCGCCCTGGTCAGCAGCCTGCCGGGCCCGGACGTGGCGTACGAGGACCTAGCCAGTTGGCCACTGCGCTGACCGGGTCGGGCGTGCCGCACGGCACCTCCGCCGTGCACCGGCGGATCCGGGCGACGGCGAGCCGGCTGCCCGTGACGAGGCCGTGCGCCTCCAGGGCCGCGATGCCGTAGCCGCTGCAGCTCGGGGTGTAGCGGCAGTGGCTGGCCAGGCGGGGGGACAGCCAGCGCTGGTACCCCCGGATGGCCCTGACGCCGAGCCGGGCACCCAGGGTGACGTGGCCGACGGGCGGGGGCGTCGCGGCGGTCAGCCACGCGCCGTGGAACAGTGTTGTGGCGGCGTGGGAGCAGACCTGGACGTCGTCGCAGCCGCCGGAGCCGCAGCCCTTCGTGGCGTCGCAACCCGACGAGGAACAGGCGTCGTTGACCGCCTTGTCGCAGGTGTCCGACGCCTGCTTCGAGCAGCCCTCGCCGCAGGAGTCCACCGCGTCGCCGGCGCAACTCTGCTGGCACGACCAGGAGTCGTGCGTGACGCCCCCGCTCGCCGGGTGCGCGGTGTACGGCGCGGTCGACGGCGGGTGCGCGGGGGTCGGCGTCGGCGGCGGCGTGTCGATGTCCGGCGGGGCCAGCCGGCCCGAGTCGGGGTGCCGGCGCCAGCCGGTCAACCAGGTCAGCACCATCAGGGCGGCGACCCCGGCCGCGCCCAGGGCCCCCAGCACGGCCCACAGCCAGCGAGATCTCACCAGCGGACTCTAACGGCTCGCCGCCAACCGGGGTCGATGCACCGACGCCGGTGACAGCTCAGGTGGATGCCTCCCCCGCGCGGGGGAGGCGGAACGCTCGCGCGCGGGAGGCCCCCGACGCCCGGCCCGACGAGGCTGGGGGCATGAGAACACGACTGATCATCGGGTACGCCGCCGTCGCCAGCGCCGTGCCCTACCTCACCCTCAAGGGGTGCTGGCTGGCCGGAGTTCCCGTCGGGCTCAACGACCGCGGCATGCTCGACGACCACACCCTGTTCGTCGCCAACGCCGTCACCGCCGGCATGCAGCTCGTCGGGGCGCTGCTCGCCCTCGGGTTCACCCACCGCTGGGGGCGACGGATACCGGCGTGGCTGGTCGCGTTCCCGATGTGGGTCGGCACCGGGCTGCTCGCCCCGATCGGGGTGTCGGTCGTGCTGGTCCTCGCGACCCGGGGCCTGCCACCGGAGGGCGCGCTGCAGAACTGGGTCTACCTGGTCGTCTACGGCGGCTTCTCGATCCAGGGCGTCCTGCTCGCCCTCGCGTTCCTGCACTACGCCCGGGACCGGTGGCCGGGCCTGTTCGCCGACCGCGCGGAGCGGCCCGGCCCGACCCGCGCGCTCCAGGTGCTCCTGGCCCGGGTCGCTGCTTGTATCGCGGCCGTGACCGCCGCCGTCGAGCTGTACTGGGGCCTCGGCGGCCCCGCCGGCCTGCCCGACGGCACCCCGGCGACCAGTACGTTCGTCGTGAACGCGGCGCTGACCCTGGCCGCCGCCGCCGGGCTGCTCGCCATGGCGCACCGCCGGCGGCCGTTCGGGGCGGCGCTGATCGTGACGTGGATCGGGTCGGGCGCGATGTTCGGCTGGGGGCTGTGGGCGTTCGTGCGCCTGCTGCACGGCACCGCGCTGGATACGGGGCAGGCCGAGCCGGGGATCCTGGACGCGGTGGACGCGCTGAAGGTGCTCGCAGCGGTGCTGATCGGCACGGTGTCCGCGTTCCTGCTGGTCGAACGGCAGGCGGTCGCCGAAGCGCCGGTGGACCGGGTCGAGGCGGGCGCTGGCACCCGATGATGTCCGGTCTCAGGCGAAGCCGGAGGAGTAGGCGGCGATCACCGCCTGGGTCCGGTCGCGGACGGCCAGCTTGACCAGGACGTTGCCCACGTGGGTCTTGACGGTCTCCACCCCGAGGAACAGCTTCGCCGCGATCTCAGCGTTGGACAGCCCCTCCGCCATCAACCGCAGCACCTGCTCCTCCCGGTCGGTGAGGCCCGCGTGCCCGAGACCGCGCCGGCCGTCGGCGGGCCGGCGGACGGCCAGGTCGCGGACCCTGGCCGGGAAGAGCAGCGAGTCCCCGGCGGCCACGATCCGCACCGCCTGCACGATCTCCGCCGGGCGGGCCCGCTTGAGCAGGAAGCCCTGCGCGCCGGCCAGCAGCGCGTCGTACACGTAGTCGTCGTTCTCGAAGGTGGTCAGCACGACCACCTTCGGGGCCGGCCGGACGGTGTCGAGGATGTGCCGGGTGGCGGCGATCCCGTCCACGGCCGGCATCCGCACGTCCATCAGCACCACGTCGGGGCGCAGCCGGCGGACGGCGTCCAGCGCGTCGGCACCGTCGGCGGCCTCCCCGACCACGGTCAGGTCGGGCTCGGCGTCGACCACGGCGCGCAGGCCGACCCGGATGAGTTCCTCGTCGTCGACGATCAGCACCGTGGTCATCGCGGCAACCGGACGTCGACCCGCCAGACGCCGGCCTCCGGGCCGACGGCGGCGGTACCGGACCCGGGGCCGATCGTGACCGTGCCGCCGAGGGTGCCTACCCGCTCGACGATGCCGGGCAGGCCCCGGCCTCCGCCGTCCCTGGGCGCGGCGGGGCCGGTGAACGGGTTGGTCACGGTGATCTCCAGTTCGTCGGGGGCTGCGTGCACGCGCACCGTGACCGGCACCGGGCCGGCGTGCCGGAGGGCGTTGGTGAGGCTTTCCTGGACGATCCGGTACCCCGCCTGCGACACCACGGTCGGCAGGGCTGCCAGGTCGCCGGTCGCCGCGGAGCGCACCTCGACGCCGCCGACCCTCGTGCGGTCCAGCAGATCCGGCAGGGCCGCCAGGGTCGGGGTCGGCGCGGTCGGGGCCGGGCCGTCGCTCTCCTCGCGGAGCAGCCCGAGCACATGGTCGAGGTCGGTCAGCGCCGCCCGGGCGGACTCCTCGATGGCGGTGAGCGCCCGGCGGGCGAACGCCGGATCCTGGTCGAGCACCCGACCGGCGGCGCCCGCCTGCAACGTGACGATGCTGAGCGCGTGCCCGACCGAGTCGTGCAGGTCGCGGGCGAGCCGGTTGCGTTCGGCGAGCCGGTGGGCGCGCTCCTCGGCGGCGGCGAGCCGGTCGGCGGCCGACGGTCCGAGCAGGATGGGCGCGAGCCGGGCCATCAGTGCGCCCACCCCGGCCACCAGCGCGACGAGCACGGCCAGGGCGGCGACGCCGGCCAGCGGGGCCGTGCCGGTTCCCCACTCGTCCTGCCGGTAGCCGAACACGGCGAACGTGTCAGCGTTCCCGGGGATCAGGGGCGCGCCGATCAGCACGGCCGCCGCCGGCGGCACGGACAGGGTCAACGCGCTGACGATGCCGCCGAGGACCAGGTGCAGGGTGAACCAGCACGCGGTCCGCCACCGGTCGCCCCAGCCGCGCGGCGGGCCGACGTTCGCCGGGCCGTCGAGGAGGGCGTGGGCTGCCCCGCCCTCGAGGACCCGGACGGCCGGCAGGAACGCGGTCACCATGATGGCGGGGACCGCGCCGAGCAGGATGAGCAACTGCACGCCGAGGAGGAGCAGGCCCTCGCTCGGGAGCTGGACGACCAGGGTGGACAGGAACATGCCGAGGAGCACGTACGGGGTCAGGAGGGCCCCGCCCATGATCAGGAAGATCCACCGCACCCAGAGCCCGCGCACGTCATGATCTTGCCAGACGAGGGCGGCCCCGGCGGGCCGGCTCGGTCCGGGGGCCGCCGGGTGGGGCGGGGAGTCCCGGGTCAGAACACCCGGGACTCGCCCACCGCCAGGTCCCACAGGTCCTCCGGCGCGCGCCCCGCCGCCGCCCATGCCTGCCGGGCCAGCACCACCGGCTCGAGCACCGGCTCGCGGGTCAGCCCGAACGTGCCCCAGTGCATCGTCGCCATCCGCCGCGCGCCCAGGTCACCGGTCGCCAGCACAGCGTCCGACGGGTCCATGTGCACCGGCTTCATCATCCACCGGGGCGCGTAGGCCCCCACGGGCATCAGGGCCACGTCGAGATCCGGGTACCGTGCGCCGATCTCCGCGAAGTAGCGCCCGTACCCGGTGTCGCCGGCGAAGAACACCCGCTCGTCGAGGATCCAGCCGCCCCACAGGCTCCGGCACGTGTCGGTCAGGGTGCGCCGGCTCCAGTGGTGGGCGGGGACGAAGTCCAGGCGCAGGCCGGCGAGCGTCGCGTGCTCGTACCAGTCGAGTTCCGTGACCTGGGTGAATCCGCGTTTCGTGAACCACCGGGCCAGGCCGGCCGGCACGAAGACGGCCGTGTCCCTCGGCAGCCTTTTGATGGTCGGCGCGTCGAGGTGGTCGTAGTGGTTGTGGCTGATCACGACGGCGTCGACGCTCGGCAGGTCCGCCCAGTCCACCCCGGGCGGCGTCCACCGGGCGGGCACGCCGGGGATCTTCCGGGACCACACCGGGTCGGTGAGCACGGTCAGCCCGTTGATCCGGACGACGTAGGTCGCGTGTCCGATCCAGGTGACGGAGGCCTGGCCGTCGACGATCGGCGGCAGGCCGTCGCGGCGGACCGGCAGGTTCGGCACGTCCGCCAGCGCCTCGCCCTTGGGGCGCAGCCCGCCGGAGCGCAGGACGCGGAGGACGGACCCCAGGCCCGGCAGCGGGTCGGTGAGCCGGTCGCGGTAGTCGGTCACGCCGCCCTCCCCGGATAGTGGACGCCTACCAACTTCCGTACCCGGTCCATCGTGTCCATCACGTCCAGGGTCGCCTGCCACGGCACCAGCGGGCTCTCGGTCAGGCCGGCGCGCAGGCAGCGCATCGCCTCGGTGGCCTCGTGGGTCATGCCGTGCCCGTCGTAGCCGATCCGGAACTCCTCCGGTGCGGCGCCCTCGCGGCACAGGGTGAAGTGGTCGGGGCGGAAGAACACCGGGGGAAGCTCGATCCGGCCGCCCGGTCCGGCCACGAACGCCCGCGCGGCGGTGTCGCTCCCGATCGAGCAGGTCAGGGTGGCGTGCGCGCCGGAGGCGTACCCGAGGAGCATGCCGGTGTTCTCGTCCACGCCCTCGGGGGTGAGCAGTGCGTGCGCCGCGACGCTGTCCGGCCTGCCGAGGACCAGCTGGGCGAAGGACACCGGGTAGACGCCCAGGTCCAGCAGCGCCCCGCCGCCCAGCGCCGGGTCCCGCAGCCGGCTGTCGGGCGGGAACGGGCCGGCGAGCCCGAAGTCGGCCTGCACGGTGCGGACCGGCCCGATCGCGCCGTCGGCGATCAGCTCGGCCATCTTCAGGATCGCCGGGTTGCAGCGCATCCACATGGCCTCCATCAGGAAGAGGCCCTTGTCGCGCGCCAGGTCGACCAGGTACCGCGCGTCGGCGGCGTCCAACGTGAACGCCTTCTCGCACAGCACCGCCTTGCCGGCCTCCAGGCACAGGGCCGTGGCCTCGCTGTGCGCGTGGTGCGGGGTCGCGACGTAGATGATGTCGACGTCGGGGTCTGCGGCGAGGTCGGCCCAGGAGCCGTGGGCGCGGGGGATGCCGTACCGGTCGGCGAACGCCTGCGCGGACTCCTTCGAGCGGGAGCCGACGGCCGCCACCTCGGCGTCGGGCAGCGTCAGCAGGTCCTCGGTGAACGTCGCGGCGATGCCGCCCGTGGCGAGGATGCCCCACCGGATCTTGGTACTCATGCGAACAACCCTTCCAGGACGACGGCCACGCCGTCCTCGTTGTTGGTCAGTGTCCGGCGGGCGACGGCGGCAAGGACGTCGGGGTGTGCGTTGCCCATGGCGTAGGACGTGCCGGCCCAGCGCAGGACGGACAGGTCGTTGGGGGCGTCGCCGAACGCGACCACGTCGGAGGCGAGGAAGCCCCGCTCGGCGCACATCCGCGCGAGGGTGCTGGCCTTGGTGACGCCGGCGGCGCAGATCTCCAGCAGGCCGGCGCCGCCGGAGTGGGTGACCTCGACCCTGTCGCCCAGCGCCTCGCGGGCCGTGGCCAGCATCGCGTCCACGTCCATCGTCGGGTGGTGCGCGAGGATCTTGGTGATCAGCTCGGCGCGGTCGAGGACCTCCTCGAAGGAGCCGAGTTCGACCTGGATCGGCTCCGGGCAGCACGCCTCGGTGTCGTTGGCGCACCGCCAGGTGAACGCCGGCTCCAGGAACACCCGGTGTCCGGTCTCCACGGCGCACCCGATGCCGGGCAGCGCGGCCCGCAGCGCGTCGGCCGTCTTGCGGGCGGTGGGCACGTCCAGCGCGTGGCTGGCCACGATCTGCCGCGCGGTCGGGTCGTAGACGACGGCGCCGTTGCCGCAGACGGCGAGGTCGACGAGGCCGGCGTACGGGTCTGCGAAGCGGGGAGGGCGGGCGGTGACGACCACGACGGTCGCCCCGGACCGTCGGGCCAGGCGCAGGGCGTCGGCGGTCCGGTCGGACAGGACGCCGCCGGAGCGGAGGAGGGTGCCGTCGAGGTCGGTGGCGATCAGGCGCATCCGTCATGATCGCACGCGTGCCCCGGGCCCAGGAGGGCTCGGGGCACGCGGCACGTCCACGGCGGTCCTGTGCCGTGGCCGGTCAGTGGCTCACATGCCGGCGGTCAGCACCGGGTTGTTCGCGAACTTCTTGTACAGCGACTCCTCGCTGAGGTCCTTGTTGCCGGCGTCGTCGTAGCGGATCCGCAGGCCGGGGAAGGGCTCGTAGCCGGGGGAGTCGAAGATCATCCACAGCTTGAGCTTCGGGAACCTGTTGGCGTCCAGGGCGGCGTTGGCCTGCTGGAAGTAGGAGCGCTGCTCGGCGGCCGTGGCGTGCGTGATGCCCCACTCCACGATGCCCCAGGGCTTCGACGTGTACTGCCGGGTGGGCGTGGTGTTCTTCTCCAGGATCTTCTGGAACCGGTCGATGTTGGCGGCGAAGTTCGGGTTCCAGCTCGCGCCGTAGCCGTTGAACATCACCCAGTCGACCAGGTTGTCGCCCGGGTAGAGCTGCGGGACGAGGCAGTCCCACGTGGGGTAGTTCATGTAGTCCATCACCCAGATGACGTTGCTGACGCCCTTGGCGTCGAAGCGGGCCCGGACGTTGGCCCACATCTGGCGGTACTCCGCCGGCGTACCCCCGATGGCCCCGGCCTTGGTCTTGCAGCCGGGCGCGCTGGAGACGTCGTTCTCGGGCTCGTGGTGCAGCGTCAGGAAGATCTTCTTGTCGCCGAGCTTCTTGATGTTGTCGGCGGCCTTGTCGATCCGGGCGTTGACGGTGGCGTTGCCGCCGCCGGCGTCCTTCCACACGTCCGCGGCCTTCCAGTTCTGGAAGAGGGTCGTGCCGTCGCGCTGGGCGAGGTAGCGCACGTCCGGGTTCGTCAGCGGCAGGCTGCCGGCCGGCGAGAACGTGTGCGCGACGTCGAGCTTGCGGCCGATGCGCTGCTCGTGGAACTCGATCTGGGCCCGCTCGCCGGCGCCCACCTCGGTGTAGCCGGTCGCCCGGGCGCCCAGGAGGGGGCGGCAGGGGTTCACGAGAAGCTTGTCGGGGGTGCAGTCGCGGGGCGCGGCGGCCGTCGCGGTGGTGGCCGACGCGAGGCAGAGTGCCACTACGGTCAGTCCCACTGCGATTCGGGCACCGATGCGAGGGGTCTTGCGCATCTGTGTTGATCCTTTGGGCAGCTCAGTGAGGGTTTTGGTGTACTGAGACCGCGACGCTACCCATCACCGACGGTGAATGACCAGGCCGAGTTTGCGCAGATTTGACTACTCTCGGTGATATCTCGACGGATGGTGACCACTCCGTCGCCTGACGTGGTCACATTCGTATCTCTGCAGCTCAGGGCCCTCGTGTGCGGGTGGGTGTGACGCTGGTCTCACCGCCATTGACAGACATGGACCAATGCCGCCAATGGGGTCCTGGCTCACTCGTCGAGCGCGCGGCGCATGTGCGTGAAAAGTCTGATATGGCATGAAATGCTGAGCCCGCAGTGATGTCGCGCGAGAGGGGTTCTCATGGCTGGGGCGGACACGCTGGTCGCCGAGGAGGCGGAGCGGGCGACCCCCCGCGCGGGGAGGCGGCCGCCGGTCGATCTCGCGCCGTGCCTGGTCTTCCTGGCGGTCGCCGTCGTGTTCACGCTGCCCCTGTGGCGGGACCCGAACCTGCGCGGGGTGGCCGTCAACCTGAACGACCAGAGCCAGACGGAGTGGTTCCTCGCCTGGGCCTCCCGGCTGTGGAGCGGCGACCTCTCGCTGCTCACCGACCGGATGAACAGCCCCGACGGGGTCAACATGATGGCCAACACGAACGACCTGTTCCCCGGCGCGCTGCTGGCTCCGCTCACCTGGGCGTTCGGGGTGCCGTTCACCTTCGTGACCCTGGTGACGCTGAACCTCGCAGGCACGGCTTCGGCGTGGTACCTGCTCCTCACCCGGGTCTGCGGCCTCGACCGGCTGGCCGCGGCGGTCGGCGGGATGTTCTGCGGATTCGCCCCGCCGATGGTGTCGCACTCCCACGCGCACATCAATCTGACGGCCTGGTGGCTCCCGCCGGTCATCGTGTACTGCGTCGTGCGGCTCGTGCGCCGCCGCACGCCGGTGTGGACCGGCTGCGCCCTGGGTCTCGCGGTCACGGCGCAGGTCTTCACCGGCGAGGAGGTGCTGTTCCTGACGGGTCTGACCCTCGGGCTGTTCCTCCTCGCCTATCTCGTACTCGCCCCGCGGCTGGTGTTCGGCGTCCTGCGGCCCCTGCTGGTGGGCGCGGGCGTCGCCCTCGCCACGGCCGCGCCGTTCGTGGCCCGGCCGTTGTGGCTGCAGTTCGCCGGGCCGCAGCGCGGCTGGAGCGGCCTGTACCCGCCCGAGTACTTCCCCGCCGACGTCGCCAGCTACTGGAGCTTCTCGCACCTGACCGTGGGCGGTTGGCACAGCGACGTAGGCCGGCTCGCCGGCCACCCGGCGGAGATGAACACGTTCTTCGGCTGGCCGGTCCTGCTCGTCCTCGTGCTCTGCTTCGTCCGGCTGTGGCAGCACACCTTCGTCCGCGCGGCAGCGATCGTCGCCGTGCTGCTCGCCGGCGTCTCCCTGGGCCCGGAGATCGTCGTCGACGGGGTTCGGACCGGAGTGCCCGGCCCGTACGCGCTGATCCGGGGCGTGCCGGTGCTGGAGTGGGCGCTGCCGAGCCGCTTCGCCCTGGCGTTGGTGCCGCTCATCGGGGCCGTCCTCGCGATGGCCGTCCACGAGGCCCTGCTGTCCGGCCGGCGTCGGGCGATCCTGCTCCCCGTCGCGGTGTTCGCGGCGCTGGTTCCGCTGTACCCGCTGCCCATGGTGGTCGCGGCCCGCCCGGCCGTGCCCACGTTCTTCGCCGACGGCCGGTGGAGGGACTGCGTGCGGCCCGGCGGCGTGCTCGTCCCCGTTCCGGTGCCGAGCCCGGCGCGACCCGACTCGTTGCGCTGGGCAGCCGCCGCCGGCGCGGCGTTCGGCGTCCCGGAGGGCCAGTTCATCGGACCATTCGGGTACGGCGCGCCGCGCCGCCCGACCTCGACCCTGCTCGCAGGCGTCCAGGAGACCGGCGCGCTCCCCGCCATCGGGGACCAGCAGCGCCGGGAGGCCAGGGAGGACGCCCGGTACTGGAAGGCCTCCTGCGTGGTGCTCGGTCCGGCGGACCACCGCGATCAGCTGCGCCTCACGCTCGACCGGCTCTACGGGCCGGGCTCCGAGATGGACGACGTCTCCGTGTGGCGTCCGGGGGTCTAGGCGTGGCCGGAGTCACCCGTTCCGGGCGCGCCCCGGCGGGGCCCACGGCCACACAATGTCTCATGGCCGCTGTCCACGACGCCCTCCTCGCCCGCTGGTCCGGGACCCTCCGCCGCCGCCAGGCCGACGGCGCGCCCGATCCGGGCCCGTACGGCGAGGACCTGCTCGCCCGGTGGGCCGAGCCGCACCGCCGCTACCACACCACCGACCACCTCGCAGCGGTCCTCGACCGGGTCGAGGAGCTGGCCGGGCACGCGGCGGACCTCGACGCGGTGCGGCTCGCCGCCTGGTTCCACGACGCGGTGTACCGGCCGGACCTGTCCGGCAACGAGGAGCGCAGTGCCCGGCTCGCCGAGTTCGCGCTGCCGGAGGCCGGGGTGTCCGGCGCGCTCACCGCCGAGGTCGCCCGGCTCGTCCGGCTCACGGTCACCCACGACCCGGAGCCGGGCGACGCCGACGGCGAGGTGCTGTGCGACGCGGACCTGGCCGTGCTGGCCGGCCCGGCGGCGGACTACGCGGCGTACGCCGCGGCGGTGCGCGCCGAGTACGCCTTCGTGCCCGACGACGTGTTCCGGGCCGGCCGGGCCGCCGTGCTCCGCGACCTGCTCGACCTGCCGACGCTGTTTCGCACGCCGACCGGCCACGCGCGGTGGGAGTCGGCCGCGCGGGCCAACCTGGCGGGGGAGCTGGCGGTGCTGACCGCCTGAGCATGGTCGACGCACATCGATGGCTCAACCTATCGATCATGATCGTCCTTTGTGCTTATACTCCCGTCACCGCGTGGGCCCGCCCGGCCGACCGCGGTCTCGGGAGGTGACGATGCAGTACCTCGTGCTGGCGAGCCGCTGCCTGATCGGCGTGGTGTTCCTCGCCTCGGTGTCGACGAAGGTGGCCGGACCGGCGGCGTTCGCGGCGTTCGTCCGTTCGGTCCGCCGGATGCTGCTCGTGCCGTCCGGCCTGGTCAAGCCGGTCGCCGGCGTCGTGGTCGCGGCCGAGGCGGCCATCGTGGTCCTCCTGGCGGTCCCGACGCGTGCCACCGCGGTCGCCGGGTTCGCGGTGGCCACCGGGCTGCTGCTCGCCTTCGCCGGGGCGATCACGGTGACGGTGCGGCGCGGGACGCGTACCACCTGCCGGTGTTTCGGAGCGTCCACTGTGCCCCTCGGGCCGGCACACGTGCTGCGCAACCTCCTGCTCGTGGCCGTCGCGGTCGCCGGAGGCGTCGCCGCGCCGACCGGCGGATCCCTCAGGCTCGGCGAGTCCCTGGTCGCCGCGGTCGCCGGCCTGGTCCTCGGCGGCCTGGTGACCGTGATGGACGACATCCGCGCACTGTTCCACCCCACCCCGGCGTCCCGCCGGCACTGACCCCGACGCCGGCCCACCACCCTGGAGGAAGTCCATGCCGTTCCTGATCTCCCTGGTCGTCCTGCTCGCGGTGCTGGTCCTGCTCACCCTGACGCTGACGGTCGCCCTGGTCCGCCGGCTCCGCGACCACGACCAGCGGCTCGCGACCCTCGAACAGGGCGCTCCCGAGCCGATGCTGCCCCTCGGCGAGCGGATCGACGCGTTTGAGGCCACCACGGTCGACGGCGAGGAGCTGACCCGCGAGACGCTGGCCGCCGGCACCATGGTCGGCTTCTTCGACCCGCAGTGCGAGACCTGCCACTCGCACCTACCGCTGTTCGCCGCCGAGGCCGCCCGGCGCGGCCGGGACCTGGCGCTGGGCGTGGTCCGCGAGGACGACGAGTCCCACGAGATGGTCGCGGTCCTCGCCCCGGCCGCCCGGGTCGTCGTCGAACGCCGCAGGGGACCGGTCGCCCGGGCGTTCCACGTCGAGGCCACCCCGGCGTTCTGCCGGCTGGGCGCCGACCAGACGGTGGCCGCCCACGGGTACGGGCACGAGGTCGCGGCCCCGGCATGACCGACCGCCGGATCGGCCTGTCGCCCGCGGAGGTCTGTTCCCGGATCGGGAGCGCCGTGGGGCTCACCCTGCGCGCGGCCCCCGGCTCCCTCGCCGGGTACGTCGCCGGCACCCTGCTCGCCGCCGGCCTGCCGGTCGCCACGGCCTGGCTGACCCGGTCCGTCGTCGACGGGCTGGTCAGCGGGGTCACTCCGCGGTGGACGGCGCAGGTCGTGGCCCTCGCCGTCGTCGGCCTGTTCGCGGCGGCGGTCCCGGCGGCACTGCGCTACCTGCACAACGAGATGGAGCGGGCCGTCGCGCTGGTCGCCAAGGAGCGGCTTTTCACGGCAGTGGACCGGATCATCGGCCTGGCCCGGTTCGAGGACCCGGCGTTCCTCGATCGGCTCGAACTCGCCGACGAGTCCGGCGGCCGGGGGCCCAACCGGGTGGTGGACGGCGCGTTCGGCGTCCTCGGCGGGCTGCTCACCGTGTCCGGGTTCCTCGGCTCGCTGTGGGTGGTCAGCCCGGTGATGGGCGTCCTCGTGCTCGCCTCCGGGCTGCCGGTGCTGGCCGCCGAGCTGGTGCTGAGCCGGCGGCGGGCGTGGACCAACTGGGAGATCACCCCGGCCGAACGCCGGGAGCTGTTCTACCGCGACATGCTCGCCACCGAACAGGCGGCCAAGGAGGTCCGGCTGTTCGGGCTCGGCGCGTTCCTGCGCGGCCGGATGCTCCGGGAACGCCGCGCCGCCAACGCCGCCCAGCACCGGATGGACCGCCGCGAACTGGCCACCCAGGCCGGCCTCGGGCTGTTCTCCGCCGTGGTCGCCGGGGCCGGTCTGATCTGGGTGGCCCGCGCGGCCCAGGGCGGCCAGCACACGGTCGGCGACATCGCGCTGTTCATCGCCGGGATCGTCGGCGTGCAGGGCGCGATGGCCGCCGTCGCCCAGCAGGTCGCCACCGGGCACCAGGCCCTGCTGCTCTTCGAGCACTACGTGACGGTGCTGCGCGCCGCGCCGGACCTGCCGGTGGCCCCGACCCCGGCCGCCCTGCCGGCGTTGCGGTCCGGCATCGAGTTCCGGGACGTGTGGTTCCGCTACACCGACGCCCATCCATGGGTACTGCGCGGGGTGAACCTCACCGTCCCGCACGGCCGCACCGTGGCACTCGCCGGGCTCAACGGCGCGGGCAAGTCCACGGTCGTGAAGCTGCTCTGCCGGCTCTACGACCCCACCCGGGGCGCGGTGCTCTGGGACGGGGTGGACATCCGCGAGGTGGAGCCGGCGGTGTTGCGTACCCGGATCAGCGCTGTTTTCCAGGACTACGTCAACTACGAGATGACGGCGGCGGAGAACATCGGCGTCGGCGACCTGACCGCGCTGGGCGATCCGGCGCGGATCGAGGCCGCCGCCCACCGGGCGGGCGTGCACGAGACCCTGGCGGGACTGCCGGACGGCTACGACACCATGCTCAGCCGCCGCTACCACAACGACCCGTCCACCGCGGCCCCGGCGGCCGGCGTCAACCCGTCCGGCGGCCAGCGGCAGCGGATCGCCATCGCCCGGGCGTTCCTGCGCGAGGACCGCGACCTGGTGATCCTCGACGAGCCCAGCGCGGGGCTCGACGCCGAGGCCGAACACGAGATCCACACCCGGCTGCGGGCCCAGCGCGCCGGCCTGACCAGCCTGCTCATCTCGCACCGGCTGGGCGCGGTCCGCGACGCCGGCCTGATCGTCGTGCTGTCCGGCGGCGTCGTCGCCGAGCAGGGCGACCACGACGCGCTGGTGGCCGCCGGCGGGGTGTACGCCCGCCTGTTCGGTCTGCAGGCCGCCGGATACCGGAACCAGGGGGTGTGACCGTGTGGTGGGTGCTGGGCGCGGTGCTGGCCGTGGCCGTCGGCGGGGCGGTGTGGGCGCGCCGGGAGCTGGTCGTGGTGACGGTGGAGGGGGACAGCATGTCCCCGACGTACGGGGACGGGGACCGGGTGCTGGTCCGGCGGGTCCGCGGGGTGCCGCGCCTCCCGGGCCGGCCCGCCGGGGAGTCGGCCGGCCGGGTCCGGCCCGATCCGACCGGCCGGCCCCGGTCCGGTGGGTGCCTGGTCGGGCCGGTGGTCGTGCTCGCGCCGCCGGCCGATCCCGACGCCTTCGTGGGGCGTCGGCGCGGCCGGGTCCGGGCGGCTGGCCGGCTGTGGTTCGTCAAGCGTCTCGTGGCGGGGCCGGGCGACCCGGTGCCCGGGGGCCTCGGGCCGGCGCTGACCGCGGCCGCGGGCACCCCGGTCCCGGCGGGTCGGATGGTGATCCTGGGCGACAACCCGGGGCGCAGTCACGACTCGCGGCAGGAGGGGTTTGTCGCTGTCGACCGGATCCGTGGCGTCGTCCTGCGGAAGCTGTGAGGCCTACGTATTGACTGATATCAATGTTCGGGTGACACTCTCCTGACACGCACAGAGATCCACAAAGGAGGTTTCCGATGAAGATCATCGATAGAGTGCTCGCGTTGGTCCTGCCCACCGCCACGGCGAAGGCGACCCTGGCCAAGGGCCGCTGCGTCCCCGGCTGCGGTGGCGACGGCATCTACTGGGCCACGCACAACTCCGGCAAGCGCCCCTGCTGCTAGTGCGCTGAGAAGGGGTCCGACGCGACGCGCCGGGCCCCTTCGCCGTTCAGCCGTGGCGGCGGTGGCCGCCCGAGGCCTCGACGACGAGGTGCCGGTGCCATTCCGGCGGCCCGGCGAGGAGCCGTCCCTCGTCTGCCTCGGTGTCCGTTCCGTCGTCGGGAAGCCACCGCTGGTCGGTGAACTCCTCGACGTCGTACGGGTCGAAGAGATGCCGCCGGTCACGGGCCGGCGCGAGCGGGGCGGAGTTGATCGGAAAGGCGGCCATGCCGGCCCCCCAGTCGTGACGCCCCCGTCGGCGGCGGATCCGCCGCACCTCAGAGCCTACGCCGGCCCGCCGTCGAGTACCGCGCGCACCGCGGCGGCGGTCTCCTCCGCCTCCCGCGCCGTGCACGCGTACCGGTGCGTCCTGGCCAGGAACGCCGGCCCGACCGGCTGGTCCGGCGTCCACGGCAGCACCCACACGTGCAGGTGCGGGGTGTGCGCGGCCGACGCCCAGGTGTAGACCCGCGGTGCGCCGGTGACCCCCTTGACCGCGCCGGTCAGCCGACCGAGGACCGGTCCGTAGCCGGCGGCCTCGGCCGGGTCGAGCTCGGACACGTCCAGGACGTGCCGCCGGGACTCGAGCACCACGAGACCGGCCGGACCGAACTGCGGCGGCGCGTGCCCGGCCCGCCAGTGCTCGTCCTCGTACAGCCAGCCGCCCGGGGGTGCGTCCGCGCCCCGGTCGTCCGCGCAGAACCAGCAGTCGTCCCCGCTTGTGTTCGCCATGACGTCCTCCACAGAATGGGTGAAACGAACTTCATCGCAACATGAGACAGCCAGTTTCAACAAGGGAGTGCCCACCGATGAACCGGGCCCTGTTCGACGTGGCCGTCACGCTGCTGGAGAAACACGGCTGGGAGGCGCTCAACCTCGACCGGATCGCCGAGGCGGCCGGGGTGTCCCGGGCGACGGTGTGGCGACACGGTGTCACCCGGACCTCCGTGGAGGGGGAACTGCGCCGCCAACTGGCGGAGGACTACCGCACGCTGCTCTGGCCGGTGCTGACGATGCCGGGTACCGGGGCCGACCGGCTCGCCGCCGCACTCGACGCCCTGTGCGCGGTGTGCGACCGGCACCTGGCGTTGCTGGCCCACTCCGAGATGTTCCTGCACGACGCCCCGCTGGTCGACGACGCCGGGGCGGAGGTCAACCTGCTGGCCCCGTTCGTGCGGATCCTCGAGGACGGGACGGCCGACGGCAGTCTCGGGCCGGTCGCCGAGCCGTGGCCGTACGCCGTGGTGCTCTTCACCTCGGTCACCCTGCCGTACGTGCACGTCCGGGTGCGGCACGCCGAGTACGGCTGGACGGCTGAGCGGGCCCGGGCGTTCGTCCTGGGGCTGGTCGCCGACGGGTACCGGCCGAGGCCCCGGCCCCTGGCACCCTGAGGGCGCCAGGGGCCGGCCGGCACTACAGGCCCTCGGCGTCCTCCGGCCTGGTGCGGATCACGGTCGACCAGATGCCCCGGCCGTGGGTGGCGGCGTACAGCCGGCCGTCGGCGTCCGTGCGGACCTGCAGGACCGCCGTCGTCGGCAGGTTGGTGCCGAGCACCGCCCAGCCGTGCGCGCCCGGCGCGCGGTAGAACACCGCCAGGTCGGTGCCGAGGACGAGGCCGCCGCCCGGCAGGAACTTCACGGCGTTGGCGGGCACGTCGGGCAGGTTCGCCGACCGGTCGCTCCAGTGCGCCCCGCCGTCCGTGGACTCGAACAGGTGCCCGACGCCCGCGCCGGGACCCTCGGTCCACTTGCGGGAGAAGCCGTTGATGGCCACGAACACGTGCTTCGCGTTGGCCGGGTCGACGTCGAACCCGGACACGTACCGGTTCGGCAGCGTCCCGTCGACCGGCAGGTTGAGCTGGTGCCAGCCGGTGCCGTCGGCCTTGCCGGTGGCGATGCCCCGGGTGAAGCCCTGGTTGTTGCACGGGCCGCACCAGCCGGCGTAGATCGTGCCGCCCGAGGCGACCACGGCCGTGGCCACGTGGCCCTCGCCGAGGTCGTAGACGCTCTTCCACTCCTTCGGGTCGCGGATCGTGAAGCCCTTGTTCTGCGTCCAGACGTGCCGGCCGCCGGCCACCCAGTTCCGGATGTTCTTCGCGTCCGCGCCGAACGGGGCGATGAACCGGGCCCCGGCGCCGCCGAGCGCGTTGTCCGGCGGGGCGACGCCGAACGACGTGGCCTTAGTCGGGTCCACGGTCCAGGAGCCGTTGTTCACCGCACAGTTCTGGGTCACCGAGATCGCCAGGTAGACGTACTCGGCGGCGATGTTGCAGCCGTTGTTCGGGTCGACGAGGGTGTCGCCGCCGTCGCCGCCGAAGTTGGAGCCCATCACCATGTCCTTGCCGCGCCGGATGGACTGACCGTTGTCCTGTAGGCCGCCGCTGACCGCCATCCCGCCGGTCTTCAGGTCCTTCCCGACGCCGACGGAGTAGTACTGCAGGGTGTCGATCGTGCCGTCGTTGAGCGAGGTCCAGTCCTTGGCGTGCCCGCCGGAGTCGACGGCGCCGCGCACCGGGCGGCGGTAGACGCCGCCGTCGTTGCCGACGAACAGCTTGCCCTTGCCGATCGCGGCGGAGTGCTGGTCGGGGTGGGTGGTCGCGAAGCAGTCGCCGGTCTGCTGGGCCGGGTTGATGTCCCAGCAGGGGAAGGAGAAGTTCCAGTACGGGCCGGGGGTGATCCAGTGCGCCCCGCCGTCCTTGGACTCGAACACCTCCTCCAGCCCGGCGAACACGTGCTCGGGGTCGGCCGGGTCCACCTGGAGGAACTGGTTGTACCAGGACTGGATGCCCGGCTGGTACCCCGGATCCTGCAACGCCGACCCGGAGTCGCGCAGCTTCACGTGGTCGGCGATCAGCGTCCACGGGCCGGTCGGCGAGCCGGACCTGGACACGTAGATGCCCTGCAGGGCGCTGTCCGGATTGGTGGCCAGTTGCAGAGGCGACTGGTCGATGGCGTAGTACCGCGAGCCGTCCTTCGCCTTCGCGAACGTCACGTTGCCGACGTCGTCGGAGCCGCTCGGCAGGTCACCGAGCCCGGTCTGGCGGGTCCACACCCCGCCCTGCCTGGTGTAGAAGCCGTTGTATGTGTCGCCGCCGCGCCAGCCGACGGCCAGCATGACCTTCGTCGGGTCCGCGGGGTCGATCGCGACGTCGTTGGCGATGTTCTTGTACGGCGCGCTCGGATCCGCGTCCTGCGCGCCCCCCGGCAGGAAGTCCGGGTTCGGTGCGAACTCCATCCGCCACGGGCCGGCGAGGGTGGTGGTGCTGTGCGTCCACACGCCGCGCCCGGTCGCCGCCCAGACCAGGTCCCCGGCGAACCGCAGCGCGTTGATGGTGGTGCTCTCCAGTTCCGCGCCGCCGACCCGGCCGCCCGGCTGGAACTGGCCGTTGCGCGGGTCGGCGAGCACGTACACGCCGGTGCCGACGAAGGAGGTCGCCCCGGTGTTGGCCTCGCCCGTGGCGTACCAGAGCCGGCCGCGCCCGTCGAGCTGCAGGTCCCCGGTGGACAGCGACGGCAGCTTGTCGGCGATCGGCGTCCACTGTCCGCCGCCGGTCCGGGACCGGAACACCCCGCCGTTCGCTCCGCCGGCGTAGACGAAGCCGGCGTCGTCGGCGGCCAGGCCGGTGATCCGGCCGGTGACCCGCCCAGCGCCGCCGGAGGAGTTCGAGCCTATGTCGCGGTAGCGCGGGTCGTCGGCGTCGTACGGCAGGTCGGTCACGTGGTCCCACGCTCCGCCGACCCTCGGCAGGGAGCCGAGCTGCGCCCACGCCGCCGAGTACGCGCCGGGGGCCACCACTCCGGGGGACGTGCGCGCCTCGGCGTACTGGGCGGCGGACTCCGCAGCGTTCTCCGTCTCGTCGGAGGGGTCCTCCTCCGCGCGGACCCGCCCGGCGAGCACCCGGTCGGCGTGGTGCCGGCCCACCTGGGCCTGGTGCCCGTACGCCCACGGCCGGGGCAGGTTCGGGTCGGGCTTGGCGACGGCCGCGGTGCCGGTCAGGGTCACCAGGGTGGTGGTCAACGCGCCGGCGGCCAACAGCCGTCTCCAGGGAACGTGCGCCATCAGAACTCCTTCGCAGGTGATCAGGACAAACAGCATCATCATTGATTACATTTCGGTATGAAGAAGGCTATTTGGGTACATCGCTTCGGCCGTCGAGACTTTCGTCCGCCGGATGTGGTCGATCGGCACTGTCCGCCCGGTCGCCCGTCCCGGATGCTGGCAAGCAATGCCAATCAGGCCGATACGGTAATTTCGGACCAGCCGGGTCGCCCGGCCGGTGCCGGCCGACGGACAGGAATCACCCATGCTCTCCAGGAAACTGCTGATCGCCGGCGTCCTCGCGGCCGCGCTCGTGGCCGGGGTGGCGGTCGTCGCCGTCCTGGCGTGGCCGCGCGCGAGGGACGGGGGGACTATCGCCTGGGCCCCCTGCGAGGGCCGCGACGGCTTCGAGTGCGCGACCTTGCGGGTCCCCCTCGACCACGCCCGGCCCGACGGCCGGACCATCGGCATCGCGCTGAACCGGCTGCCGGCGACCGGCGCCCGGCTCGGGGCGCTCGTGGTCAACCCCGGCGGGCCCGGCGAGTCCGGCCTGGACACGGTGTTCGAGGGCCGCGAGCAGTTCGGGACCCTGGTCGAGCGCTACGACATCGTGGGCTTCGACCCGCGCGGCGTCGGGGCCAGCGAGGCCGTCCGGTGCCTCGACGACCGGGGGATGGACGAGTTCACGGCGGCGGACCTCACGCCGGCCACGGCCGCCGAACGCGACAGGACCCGCGAGGTCGTCAAGGGGTTCGCCGACGCCTGCGCGGCGCACTCCGGCGACCTGCTGCCCTTCACCGGTACCGAGAACGTCGCCCGGGACCTGGAGCTGATCCGGGCCGGGCTGGGCGAGGAGCGGCTGAACTACTTCGGCTTCTCCTACGGCACCCGCCTCGGCCAGGTCTACGCCGAGCAGTTCCCGGGCAAGGTCGGCCGGATGGTGCTCGACTCGGTGGACAACCCAGCCGAGTCCGAGACCCCCGGTGACGCGACCGGCCCGACGCCCATGGCGGGCACCGGCCTGACGCCCGCGCCGGCCGCCGCCGAGCCCGACGAGGCCGAGTCCGCGCTGCGCGACATTCTCCGCGACTGCGTCGGCCGCGCGGACTGCCCGGTCGGCCGGGACGAGAACGGGGCGGTCCGCGCCGTCGACGACCTGCTCGCGAACCTGCGGATCCGACCACTGCCGGCGGCCGGCGGGCGACGGCTGACCGAGTCGCTGGCCCGGGCCGCGCTGTTCCACGCGACGTACTCGCGCGACAACTGGGAGGGACTGCGCGAGGGGCTCCGCCAGGCCGTCAACGGCACCGGCGACGGCCTGCTGGCGTTGTCCGACGCGTACTACCACCGCGACGAACACGGCCACTACGCCAACTCCACCGCGGCGTTCGCGGCCGTCAACTGCCTGATCGGTGACCCGCGGTCCGTCCCCGAGCCGCCCGACGCGATCGCCGCGCGGATGGACGCCGACGCGGCCGGCTCCGCGGGGACGTCCCCGCACTTCGGCGCGTGGCTGTTCTACGGCACCCAGTACTGCGCGTACTGGCCCGTGCGGCCGACCGTCGCGCCGCACGCGATCAACGCCCCGGGCACCCCGACGATCCTGCTGCTCAACAACACCCGGGACGCTGCGACGCCGCTCTCCGGGGCCGAGGCGGTGGCGGAGGCGCTCGAGGACGCGCGGCTCGTGGTCGCCGACGCCGACGGGCACATCGCCTACGGGAACGGCGCGTGCGTGGACCGGATCGTCAACGAATTCCTCCTGACCGGCCGGGCGCCGGCGAAGGAGCACTCGTGGCCCGCCGAGAAGGTCAGCTGCCCGGCGTAGCGGCCCGGCCGGCGTCGCGGGCGACGCGTCCCGGCCGTGGCGCGTTGGTCACAGCGCCTGGTCCAGGCTCAGGGCCAGGCGCTGGAGCACCTGCTCGCGGCTGGAGTCGGTGGCCTCGCCCAGCCAGGCGATCAGCTGGTTCTCCACGAGGATGTGCACGCTCGTCTTGCGGCTGTGCAGGGACGCCGCGCGGGCGAAGGCGTTCTGGATCGCCTCGACGTCCACCTGCGGCAGCGGCGTACTGATCCGCAGGTCCAACTGCTCCGGCGGGTTGACCTCGGTGATCAGGTCGAGCCGCTCCTGCGGGGTCAGCGAGGAGTCGCCGAGGATCGTCAGCGCCCGCAGCCACTGTTCGAGCAGGTCACGGCCAGTCGGCCCGGACTCGTCGGTCACGGCGTCACCCTCCCCACCCCGCGGGTGCCCGGCGGCGCCCGCAGTCGCACTCTACGACGCCGACGCCCGTCCGGCACCGTCGTCGTCCCCGTGTGCCCGTCCGGTCCCGCGTGCCCGGTGCGCGGCCAGCAGTTCGCGCAGCCGGGTCACGGCGTCCACCGCGTACTCGCGGTCGACCACCCGCACCGCGTCCATCCTGATCTCCCCGCCGGTGACCGTGTCCAGCCGGGCGCACCGGGCGCCGTCGAGCCGGACGCCGGCGATCGCCGACCAGGGCACGTGCAGCCCGCCGACGAGGTTGACCACGAGGACCCCTGTCGGGTGAGCCTCCACCCGGGGCCGCCCGCCCAGGTAGCCGACCACCAGCGCGATCGCCACCCCGGTTCCGGACCAGGCCAGGTGCCCGAGCGACCACGTAGGCCGCCCGTCGGCGTCCCAGCCGATCGCGCCCAGGACGGCGGCGCCGAACGCGCAGGCCGCCACGGTCCGGCTGACGAGACGCAGGAACCACGGCCTGGCGACCACCTCCGGGACCGGTGCCGGGGGAGTCCGGACCATGGCAGTCTCCTCCGGGCGACGGGACGGGTGGGACGGCCGTCCTTTCTGGTCGGCGCACTGGGTCGGCGTTGGGACATCGGTACCCGCGTGCTGAGGTGTTACACCTGTCGGCACCCGACCAGGGCGAACCCGACAACTCCGACGTGAAACCGGACACGGAAAGACTCCCCTGACCAGAGATGTCAGGGGAGCGACTACGCCAGGGATGTCAGGGGAGCGACTACGACGCCTGGGAGGGGCCGGACCCGCCGCCCGGGAGCCACGCGCCGGTGTCCGGGTCGACCAGGCCGCACCGGATGGCCAGGGTCACGGCCTCCAGCCGGGAGTTGACGCCGAGCTTGGTGAGGATGTTCTGCACGTGGCTGCGGGCGGTCGCCCAGCTCACGCCCAGCGTGCCGGCGAGCGCCCTGGTGTCCTCGCCCCGGACGAGCCGGCCGAGCACCTGGCGTTCGCGCGCGGTGAGCGCGTCGGCGAGCCGCAGGGCCACCGGGCCGCCGTGGGCGGGGTGGCGGGGGATGGCCGGGTCGAAGACGAGCTCGCCGGCCGCCACCCGGCCCATGGTGACCACGATGTCGGCGATGTGGCCGCTCTTGTGCGCGAAGCCGCGTACCCCCGCTGCGAGTCCGGCGTCGACCACCCGGGAGTCGAGTCCCGCCGAGAGCAGCACGATGCCGGCGTCGGGCGCCGCGGCCCGCAGTTCGGCGAGCCGGGGCAGGATGCTCGCCGGGCCGAAGCCGACGTCGAGCACGCACAGGTCCACCGCGGCCGTCGGCAGCGCGGCGATGGCCTCGTCGGGGGTGTGCGTGACCGCGACGATGTCGTAGCCGCGCTCATGGAGGACCAGGGCGAGGGATTCGGCGAACACGGCGTGGTCGTCACAGATGAGTACCCGCATCGGCGTCCGCTCTGTACAGCCCGCCCGGGTCGTCCACCCCGGGGAGCAGGATCCGGGCGCAGCCGCCGCCCAGCCGACTGGTCCGCAGTTCCAGGCGGCCGCCCATGTCGGTGGCGAAGGCGCGCACCACGCCGAGCCCGGTCGAGGCGAGTCCGGTCGGTTCCCGGCCGAAGCCGGGGCCGTCGTCGTCGACCTGGGCGAGGGTCCAGGTGTCCTCGGTGCCGACCCGCACGCTGACGGTTCCGCTCGGACCGGCGGCGCTGGACGCGTTGTCGATGAGGTTGCGCAGGGCCCGCCACAGCCGGAGCCGGTTGGCGTACGCGACGGCGGGGTCGGCCTCGAACCGGAACCGCGCGGGGCTGGTCAGCCGGAGCGCCGTGACCGCCTCGGCGGCCAGGACGTCGACCCGGACCCGCTCGACGGGCGGGGACCAGAGGTCCTCGGGGTCGGCGTGCTCGCGGTCGTAGGCCTGCAACAGCTCGTCGAGCCACGCCGTCTCCAGCTGGAGCTGCTTGACCCGGCTGCGGTTCGTGTCGCCAATGTCCTCCGCGTCGGTCAGCAGGCTCGCGAGGAGTCCGATCGTCGCGAGCTCGTGCCGGATGTCGTGGCGTAGCTCGCGCCGGCGGGCGGCGTCGACCCGGGGCCTGACCCGGGTCAGGTTCGCCAACCGGCGAAACGTGGTGTCCGTGCTCTCGAGCTCCACAGTGTCCTCCGAGGAGTGCATGTGCAGTGGCGGCGTGTGACCTGGTGTTCCTGGTTCAACGTAGCCCCCGGCGGCGGGGCCGGGCCGCCGGTCACACCAGACCCGACCCGACCTCTAACCTGCTCCGTAAACTTCCAATCTGGTCGGTAACCACCCCGGGCTCTCCCGCGTTCGCATGAGAGCGGCTACGTCAGCTGGCGGAGGAATTCTCCCTTAAGCGGTATTAGCGTCACTTTGGTGATCGAGTCGCGCGGAGGCGTCGGCTCGGACCGGAGGGAGCGTCGCCATGGTGCGGGTCGGGGTGGTCGGCTGCGGGTACTGGGGCTCCAAGCACGTCCGGGTCCTGCACGCGACCGAGGGCGTGGACGCGGTGGTCATGATCGACCCCGTGGAGGACCGGCTGCGGAGCCTGGCGCGCAGCTACCCGGCGGACCTGCGGTTCGGGTCCGTCGGCGAGGCGCTGGAGCACGTGGACGCGCTCGTGGTCGCCACACCGCCGACGACGCACGTCGCCGTCGCGTTGGAGGCGATCCGTGCGGGCAGACACGTCCTGGTCGAGAAGCCGCTCGCGACGACGGTGGCCGACGCGGACCGGCTGGACCGGGCCGCCGCCGACGCGGGCGTGACGCTGATGGTGGGGCACACGTTCGAGTACAACCCGGCGGTGTGGAAGCTGCGGGACCTGGTGCGCGGGGGCGAACTGGGCGAGGTGTACTACCTGGACAGTGCCCGCCTCAACCTCGGGCTGTACCAGCGCGACGTCAACGTCATCTACGACCTGGCCCCGCACGACGTGTCGATCGTCAACTACGTGCTCGGCGTCGCACCGGTGGCCGTGCAGGCCTGGGCGTCACACCACGCGCACCACCAGTTCGAGGACGTCGCCTACCTGCGGCTGTTCTACGCCGACCGGGACCTGTCCGCGAACATCCACGTGAGCTGGCTCGACCCGGCCAAGGTCCGCCGGGTCGTCGCGGTCGGCAGCGCGAAGATGGCCGTCTACGACGACATCGCCGAGGAGCGCATCCGCGTCCTCGACAAGGGCATCACCCTCCCTTCGGAGGACGACAGCCGCACCCAGCCGCCGATGTCCTACCGGTACGGCGACATCGTGGCCCCCTTCGTGGCCCCCGACGAGCCGTTGGGGGTGCAGGACCGGCACTTCGTGGAGTGCGTCGCCACCGGCGCGGTCCCGCTGACCGACGGCGCCAGCGGCCTGGCCGTCGTCGCGGTACTGGAGGCCGCCCAGATCTCGCTCGACCGCGGCCGGCCGGTGCGGATCGAGGAGGCCATGGCGGAGGGCCCCGCGCGGGTCGCCGCCTGACGAGAGATCGGAACCAGCCATGAACCAGCAGGTGCCGTTCACCGACCTGAACGCCATGACCGCGGAGATCCGCCCCGCCGTCCGGGCCGCCTGGGACCGGCTCCTCGACGAGGGCCAGTTCATCGGCGGCAGGGCGGTGGAACAGTTCGAGCGGTCCTGGGCGCAGTACTGCGGCACGTCCCACGCCGTGGGCGTCGCCAACGGCACGGACGCGCTGCAACTGACCCTGATGGCCCTGGGCGTCGGGCCCGGCGACGAGGTCGTCGTGCCCACCAACACGTTCGTGGCCACGGCGGAGGCCGTCGTCCTCGCGGGGGCCCGGCCCCGGTTCGCGGACGTCAGCCCCTACACCCTGCAGCTCACCCCGGAGACGGTGGAGGCCGCCGTCACGCCCCGGACCAGGGCCGTGATCGTCGTGCACCTCTACGGGCAGACGGCGGACATGGACCGGATCTGCCGGTTCGCCGACGGCGCGGGCCTCACGGTCGTCGAGGACGCCGCCCAGGCGCACGGGGCCACCTGGCGCGGCCGGCGCGCCGGCTCGATCGGCGCGGCCGGGTGCTTCAGCTTTTACCCGGGCAAGAACCTCGGCGCGTTCGGCGACGCCGGCGCGGTCGTGACCTCGGACCCCGACCTCGCCGACCGGCTGCTGTGCCTGCGCGACCACGGTCGGGCGACCGGCTCGCACCACGAACACGTGGCGGTCGGCATGAACAGCCGGCTGGACGCCGTGCAGGCCGTGGTCCTGTCGGCGAAGCTGGCCCGGTTGGACGCCTGGAACGAGGCGCGCCGGGCCGTCGCCGCCCGGTACGCGGAGGCGTTCGAGTACGGACCGGTCCGCCTCGTCGAGGAGACCCCCGGCACCCGGGGCGTCTACCACCTAGCCGTCGTCCGGGTGCCGCACCGCGACCTCGTCCAGCGGCGGATGGCGGCCCTGGGGGTGCAGACGGGGGTGCACTACCCGGTGCCGTGCCACGAGCAGGAGGGCATGCGGCGGTACGCGACGCGCCCCCTCCCGGTCGCCGAGCTCGCCGCCCGCGAGGTGCTGTCGCTGCCGGTGTTTCCGCACATGGGCGAGGAACACGTGCTGCGGGTGTGCAAGGCGCTCGCGGAGGTGCTTGGCTCCGGAGGTCCCGACGATGGCTGAGCGGGAACTGCTGGCCGATGACGGGGTGCTCCTCGGCTATCCGCCGGCGCGCGGCGCGGCGGGGGACCTGGTGCTCGGCGCGAGGGCCCGGGTGCGCAGCGGCACCGTGCTCTACGCGGGCGCCCGGATCGGGGACCGCTTCGAGTCCGGGCACAACGTGGTGGTCCGGGAGGACTGCGTCCTGGGCGACGACGTGTCCGTGTGGAGCAACACCGTGATCGACTACGGCTGCCGGATCGGACACCGGGTGAAGATCCACGCGAACTGCTACGTCGCCCAGTTCACGGAGATCGAGGACGACGCGTTCCTCGCCCCCGGCGTCACGATCGCCAACGACCTCTACCCCGGCCAGCCGGCCTCCGCGCGACTGATGTCGGGTCCGTGGATCGGGGCCGGCGCGCAGATCGGCGTCAACGCCACGATCCTGCCGTACGTGCGGATCGGCCCCGGCGCCCTGATCGGCGCGGGGGCCGTGGTGTCCCGGGACGTCCCCGCCCATGTGGTCGCGTTCGGTAACCCGGCCGTCGTGCGGGGCGAGGTGGCCGACCTGACCGCGATCGGGCACCGGGTGCGACCCGAGCCGACGTCGACCGGCCGATACCGGCTCAGGGAGGTGTCGGCGTGACGACGCACCGCCTGCCGCGCTCCGCACCCGCCGTGCGGCACCGCCCCGCGCCGCCCTCGGCGAAACGGGTCTTCGACGTCCTCGCCGGCGCGGTGTGCGTGCTGGTCTTCCTCCCGCTGCTGCTGGTCGCGGCGCTGCTCGTCCGGCTCAGCTCGCCGGGTGACGTGATCTTCCGGCAGTCCCGGCTCGGCCGGGACGGAGAACCCTTCGTCATGTACAAGTTCCGCACCATGGTCGCGAACTGCGACGACGCGATCCTGCGTGACCTCGTCACCACCGAACTCCGCGACGGCGCGGTCCGGCCGATCACGGACCCGAGGGTGACCCGCGTGGGCCGGGTGCTGCGGCGCGCCAGCATCGACGAACTTCCCCAGCTGTTCAACGTGTTGCGCGGCGAGATGTCCCTGGTGGGTCCGCGCCCGATGCTGGACTGGGAACTCGAGCTGCTCGACCCCGGCTACCGACGGCGGCTGGCCGTGCGGCCCGGCATCACCGGCCTGTGGCAGGTCAGCGGTCGCAACCGGCTCACCCTGACCCAGCGGATGGCACTCGACCTGCGCTACGTCGACGAGCACACCTTCGGGATGGACCTGCGCATCCTGGCGCGCACCGTGATCGTGGTGCTCTCGGCCGGTGGCGCGACATGAGGGCCGGCCCGGCCGACTCGGCGGCGGCGGTGACCGGCGACTCGATCAGCGTCGCCTGCTGGACAGCGGTCAGCCGGGCCACGGGCGTGCTGCGGTTCGCGATGGTGGGTGCGGTGCTCGGCCCGACGTACTTCGGCAACACCTACCAGTTCACCAACTCCCTGCCCAATCTGGTGTTCTACGGCTTCCTCGGCGGCTCGCTGTTCTCGTCGCTGCTGGTGCCGGCCCTGGTCCGGCACATCGACCTGGGGGACGGCCCGGCGTCGCGCCGGCTGGCCGGCGGCTTCCTCGGCATGGCGCTGCTCGGTCTGGCCGCGCTCGCGCCGCTGGCCGTCGCACTCGGACCCCTGGCACTGCGCGGCGGGCAGGAGGCCACCGGTCGCCTGCTCGTGGCGCTGTTCGTGCCCCAGATCTTCTGCTACGGCCTGATCGCCACCTCCGTCGCCGTGATGAACGCGCACCGCAGGTTCGCGCTGGCCGCGGCGGCCCCGGCGCTGGAGAACGCCGGCATCCTGGCCGTGCTCGCCGGCTACGCGTCGGGGGTCGGAGGCGTGCTGTTCCTCGGCCTCGGCACGACCGGCGCCGTCGGGCTGCACGCCGCCGTGCAGTGGTGGGGCGCCGGGCGGGTCGGCGTCACCCTGGTGCCCCGGGCCGGCTGGCGCGACCCCGAGGCCCGGAAGCTGCTTCGCCGGGCGTTGCCGTCCGTGGCCCAGGCCGGCCTCGCCGCCGGCGAACTGCTGATCCTGCTGGTACTGGCCAACCGGATCCCCGGCGGCGTGGTCGCCTTCCAACTCGCGTTGAGTTTCGTGTACGTCGCCAACGCCCTCGGCGCCGCGCCCGTCGCACTGTCCATGCTGCCCCGGCTCGCCCGGATGCACCTCGACGGCGACGCGGGGCGGTTCGCCGCCACCCTGGCGCGCGGGCTGGGCCTGGGGCTGTTCGTCACGGTGCCCACCGCAGCCTTCTACCTGGTACTGGCCGCACCGTTGGCCCGGGTCGTCGCACTCGGCCGGATGGGCACGGCGGCCGGCGTGACCATGGTCGCGCTGGCGCTCGCCGCGTTGGCCGCCGCCGTGGTCGGCGAGACCGTGTTCTGGATCAACACCTACGCCTGCTACGCCCGGGGCGACACCGGTGCGCCGCTGCGGTCCACGGTGGTGCAGGTGGGGACAAGCCTGGCCGTGGCCTGCGTCGGGTTCCTGGTGCCCGGGCCGGCGCTGCTCGTGGTGCTCGGCCTGGCCTATTCGGCCGGCGCGGCGGCCGGCGGCACGCACCTGGCCCGGCACGTCCGGCGGGTGACGGCGGCCCGGCCCGGCGACATCCTCACCCCGGGAACGGCCGGGACACGCCTCGCCCCGGGACTGGGTCGGACCGTGGCCGGTGCGGTCGTGATGGCGGGGCCGGCGTGGTTGACGGCCGTACTCCTGCGTGGACCGCTCGGGCCGGCCGGTCGCGCCGTCGGCCTGGTCGCCGCGTTGGCCGTCGCGGTCGCCGTGTTCGTCGGCACGCAGAGCCTGCTGCGGTCCCCGGAACTGGCCGAGGTCGCGGGTGGCATGTCACATCTGCTGGGCAGGACGTCGCGGCCCGTCGCGGGGGTGCGCGGTGGCTAGCCCCGGGACCGCGCTGTTCGCCCCGGGGCTAGCCCGCGTGGTGCCGTTCGCGGCGCTGCCGGCGGCGGTGCTCCTGGGCGCGGCGGTGGTTCTGCTGCCGGTTCCGGTGCTCCTGTGCGTCGTGGTGCTGGCTCTCGCCGCCGTGGTGTGGTGGCGTCCGGTGGTCGCCGCCTACGGGCTGATCGGCGTGACCCCGCTCGTCGCGGGCATCGACCGGGGCGGCCTGATCCCGGTGCTGCGCCCCAGCGAGGTCCTGCTGCTGCTGTTCGGTGGCACGCTCGCGCTCCGGGCCGTCGTGCGCTGGCGAGGCGCGGTCCGGCTGCCCCGGCCGAACCGGGTCGAGGTGGCCATCCTGCTGCTCGCCGTGACCAGCTCGATCCTGCCGCTGGCCTGGATGGGTCTCATCCAGCGCGAGATCTCCCGGGACGACATCCTGCACGCCCTGGTGCTGTGGAAGTACCTGTTCGTGTACGCGATCGTCCGCTACGGCGTGGGCACCGAGGCCCAGGTGCGCCGGTGCCTGTGGCTGTCCCTGGCGGCCGCCGGCGTGGTCGGGCTGATCGGCGTCCTGGAAGCGCTCGGCATTTTCGGCGTGCAGGGCATGCTTGTGCGCTTCTACGACCTGTTCGGTGCCAGCGACCGGGAACTCCGCGCCAACCAGGCCAGCTCCACGCTCAGCCTGCCCGGCGCCACGGCCGACCTGATGATCCTCAACCTGGCCGTGGCCCGTGGGCTGTGGGTGCGCACCTCGGCCGCGCGCCAGCGGATGCTCCTGGCCGCCGCCTTCCTGGTGTTCGTGTTCGGCGCGCTGGCGGCAGGGGAGTTCTCCAGCACGATCGGCCTGTTCGTGGGAATCGTCGCGGTGGCGTTCGTGTCCGGCGCGCCGGGCCTGACCCTGCTGGCGATCCCGGGGTCGCTGCTGGCCTACCCGATCCTGCGCCCGGTCATCGAGCGCCGGTTGTCCGGCTTCCAGTCCGCTTCGGGGGTACCCGCGAGCTGGGTCGGCCGGCTGAACAACCTGCGCACCTACTTCTGGCCGGAACTCTTCTCCCGGTGGAACTTCGTGCTCGGCGTCCGGCCCTCGGCCAGGGTACCGGTGTCCAGCCAGATCACCGGGTACGTGTGGATCGAGAGCGGGTACACCTGGCTGTTGTGGGGCGGCGGGATCCCGCTGCTGTGCAGCTTCCTGTGGTTCGCGAACGTCGTCGCCAGGGCGGGTTGGCGGGCAGCCAGGGACCTGACGTCCGCCCGGGGCGCGGCGGCGACCGGCGCGTTCGCAGGGATCGCCGTCATCGTCGTGCTGATGGCGTTCGACCCGCACCTGACCTACCGGGGATCCGCCGACGCGTTCTTCGGACTCCTCGCCCTCGCCGGTCTCGGCGGGGCCGCCCGCGACGACCAAGGGGGTGCCTGATGGCACACGCAGCGCACGACGCCGGACTGCCCGCCCGCCGGGTGCTGGGGCACCTGGCCTGGATGGTGGCCATCACCCTCGCAGTACTGGCCGGGGCGGCGGCCATGTCCTGGTCGCGGTCCCCGGTGTACCGGGCGACGGCCGACGTGCTGGTCACCGCGCCCGCGGCCTCGAACCTGGCGCCCGACATGGGCACCGAGCGCACCGTCGCCTCGTCCCTGGCGGTGCTCGACCGGGCCGCGGCGACGCTCGGCCTGACCGCCGAGGACCTGGGCGGCGGGCTGTCGGTCACGGTGCCCGTGGACACCCACGTGCTGCGGATCGCCTCCACGCGGGCTGCCCCGCTCGACGCGCAACGGCGGGCGCAGGCGGTCGCGGACGCGTACGTGGCATACCGGTCCGCGCAGACGGCACGGATCATCACCCCCGCGCTGGCGCCCCGTACCCCGGCGAGCCCCAACCACGCCGTGGACCTGTCCGTGGCGCTGCTCGTCGGGCTGAGCCTCGCGGTCGGGGTCGCGCTGCTCCGGCACCGGTTCGACGACCGGCTGCGCGGCGCGGCCGACCTGGAACGGTACGCCGGCGTGCCCGTACTGGCCCGGATCCCGGCGTTCCGGGGCACCGGGCGCGACCCCGCCGGTCGACTGGCCATCGTGCACAGTCCCTTCTCCGGCCCCGCCGACACCTACCGGGAACTGCGCACCCGGCTGCTGCGCGCCGTGCCGCACGTCCGCAACCGGACCGGAACGACAGTGCTGGTCACCAGCCCGGGGGACGAGGACCGGGGCACCGTCGCCGCGAACCTCGCCGCCGCGCTGGCGCTCGGCGGCCGGCGGGTGATCCTCGTGTGCGCGGACCCGGCCGGGCCCCGTACCCCCGACATGCTCGGGGTCGACAATGGGATCGGCCTCAGCGACATGATCGACGGGGACGCCGAACTCGACGAGACGCTGCGGGCCACGGACGTGCCCGGGCTGCGGCTGCTGCCCGGCGGGCGGGTCGGACACGACGTCGGCGCCCTGTTGCAGTCACCGGCTGTGCACCGGCTGCTGAACGCGCTGCGGCACCAGGCCGACGTCGTGCTCATCGAGGCCCCGGCGGTTCTCGACGGCCCCGATGTCGAGGTGCTCGCCGACGCCGCCGACGGGCTGGTGCTGGTCGCCGACGCGCGGCGGACCACCCGGAGCCAGGTCCAGCGCGCCGTGCGGGCCCTGCACGAGAACCAGGGCCTGGTGGTCGGCTGTGTGCTGGACAACGTCGGCCGGCGGCGACGGCTGCACGCGTCGCGGACACCGTCCGATGTGGAGCTGTTCCGGTTCCGGCTGCGGGAGCCGACCGCCACGGACCCTGACCCGGCCCGAGGCGCCGTACCCGACGCGGTTCCCGGCACAGTCCCCGGCCCGGCCCGCACCGGCGACCCGGCCCGCACCGGCGACCCGGCCCGTGCCGGTGCCGCGGTCCGGGCCGGCGGTCGCGAGTCGGAAGCGGCACGCCGGCACGCCGGCACGACGGCGACCGGCGTCGACAACCACGAGATCGACCTGCCCCGGCACTGGGCTCCCTGGAGCCGGCGGTGACCACCGGACCGGGCGTGGTTCCCGCTGTCGCCGCCGGAATGCGTGCCGCCCGCGCGACCCGCCCGCACGTCCTGCTGGTCGTGGAGAACGTGCCACTCGCCAGGGACGCCCGGCTGCGGCGACAGGCCCGCGCGCTCCTGGCCGCCGGCTACCGGGTGACGGTGATCTGCCCCCGCGACCCGGGCAACGCGTCGGTAAACGGCGTCCGGGTGCTGGACTACCGGCCCGCGCCGGACAACGGCAGCACCCTGGGCTTCGTCCGGGAGTACGCGAAGGCGTGGCTGGCCACGGCATGGCTGATCGGGAAGCTGCTGGTCACCGACCGGTTCGATGTCGTCCAGATCACCAGCACGCCGGACATCTTTTTCACGGTGACCGCGCCGCTGCGGACGTTCACCGGCACGCCCGTGCTACTCGACCAGCGCGACCAGTCGCCCGAGCTGTACGAGCTGCGGTTCGGCCGGCGCGGCCCCGTGCACCGGCTGCTGCTGTGGCTGGAGCGGGCCAGCTACCGGTCCGCGGACCAGGTGCTGGCCGTCAACCGGACGGCTGTGGACCTCGCCGTCGAGCGCGGCGGGATCGGCCGGCACCGCGTGACCGTGGTCGGCAACGGCCCGGCCCTGGCCAGCACCGGGCCGCGCGCGGTCCGGCCCGAGCTGCGGGGCCGGCGGTACCTGTGCTGCTGGCACGGGGCGATGGGCCCGCAGGACCAGTTGGACCTCGCGGTGCGGGTCGTGCACCACGTGGTGCGGGTCGACGGGCGCACCGACTGCCAGTTCGTGTTCCTGGGCGACGGGGACGCGCGCGCGGGGGCGGAGCGGCTGGCCGGGACGCTGGGCGTCGACGACTGGGTGACCTTCACCGGCTGGGTCGGCCAGGAGGAGGTGTTCGACCACCTGGCGACCGCCGACCTCGGGTTCGACTCGAATCTGGAGGACATCGTGTCCCCGGTGAAGGGCATGGAGTACATGGCCTTCGGGCTGCCGTTCGTGGCGTTCGACGCGCGCGAGACCCGGTCGGCGGCCGGCCCGTCGGCGGTGTACGCCCACTCCGGTGACGCCGGGGACATGGCCCGGTTGATCGGGGACCTGCTCGACGACCCGGACCGCCGGGCGGACATGGGGCGGACCGGGCGGTTGCGGATCGAGGTGTCGTTCGCATGGGAGCGGCAACAGGAGTCGTACCTGCGGGTCGTCCGCGGGCTGCTGGCCGGGAGGTCGACGTGAACGTGGATGTGGTCGTGCTCGGTGCTGGCCCCTACGGGCTGTCCGCGACCGCGCACCTGCGCCGGGCCGGCGCGGACGTGCGGGTCCTCGGCGACCCGATGGCGCTGTGGCGGGCGATGCCGAAGGGGATGGTGCTGCGGTCGAACTGGACGGCGACGTGCATCGCGGAGTACCGCGGCCCGCTGTCCCTGGACTCCTACCAGGCGGCCACCGGTCGGCGGCTCGACCGGCCGGTGCCGGTGGACGAGTTCGTCGATTACGGGATGTGGGTGCAGGCCCGGGTCGCCCCGGACGTGGACCGCAGGTCCGTCGACCGGGTCGACCGCGCACCCGGCGGGTTCCGGCTCACCCTCGAGGACGGGGAGACGGTGCGTGCCCGGCGGCTGGTCGTCGCGGCGGGGATCGGGCCGTTCGCGCGCCGGCCGGCCCAGTTCGCGGACCTGTCCGGCGAGCTGGTCTCGCACACCAGCGAGCACCAGGACCTGTCCCGGTTCGCCGGCCGCCGGGTGCTGGTCGTCGGTGGTGGGCAGAGCGCGTTGGAGTCCGCGGCGTTGCTGCGCGAGGCCGGAGCCGAGCCGGAGCTGGTGGTGCGCCGGGACCGTCTGATCTGGCTGCACGGCGGCAGGTACCACAGGATGCTGGGCCGGTGGGCCCCGCTGGTCTACGCGCCGACCGATGTCGGACCGATGGGCCTGTCGCGCGTGGTGGCCGTGCCGGACCTGTTCCGCCGGCTGCCCCGCGGCGTGCGGGACAGGCTGGCGCGGCGGTCCATCCGACCCGCGGGGGCGCGGTGGCTCGTCGACCGGCTGGCCGACGTGCCGATCCGGCTGGCGTGCGCCGTGCGCCGGGCGGCGCCTGCGGGCGGCGGTCTGGCGGTGGAGTTCGACGACGGCGGCACGACGCGCGTCGACCACCTGATCTACGGCACGGGGTTCCAGGTGGACATCGCGAAGTACGGGTTCCTGTCCGCCGACCTGGTCCGCGCGGTGCGGCAGGTCGACGGCTATCCGGTGCTGGGCCCAGGGTTGGAGTCCAGCGTCGCGGGCCTGCACTTCCTCGGCGCGCCTGCCGCGTACTCCTTCGGCCCGGTCATGCGTTTCGTGTCGGGCACCTGGTACGCCAGCCGGGCGCTGACCAGGGTGGTCGTCCCGTGAGGACCGGGGCCGTCGTGATCGGCGGGGACTACCAGGGCCTGGGCATCGTGCGCAGCCTCGGCCGGCACGGCGTGCCCGTGGTGCTGCTCGACGACGAGCGGTCCATCTCGACGGCGTCGCGGTACACGTCGCGGGCGGTGCGGGTAGCCAGCCTGCGCGACGACGAGGGAACCCTGGCCGCGCTGGCCGGGCTGCGGCGGCGGTTCGGGCTGGAAGGCTGGGTGCTGTACGCGACCCGGGAGGAGACCGTCGCCGCACTGTCCCGGCACCGCGCGGACCTGGCCCGCCACTGGCGGGTGCCGACACCGGACTGGGACTGCGTGCGGTGCGCCTGGGACAAGCGGGAGACCTACCGGCTGGCCCAGAAGCTCGGGATCGCCGCGCCCCGGTCCTGGTTCCCGATGGACGAGGCGGACCTGGCCCAGGTCGACGTCGACGGGCCGTTCGCGGTGAAGCCGGCGATCAAGGAACACTTCTTCTACGCGACCGGGGTCAAGGCGTGGCGGGCCGACAGCCGGGCCGACCTGGTCGCGGCGTTCCGCCGGGCCGCGGCGATCGTGCCGGCGGGCGAGGTGATCGTGCAGGAGCTGATTCCTGGCGGCGGCGAGGCGCAGCTGGCCTGGTGCGGGCTGTTCCGCGACGGCCGGCCGGCCGCCAGCATGGCCGCGCGCCGGCTGCGCCAGCACCCGTCGGAGTTCGGCCGTGCCAGCACCTTCGTGGAGACCGTGTCGGCTCCGGAACTCGACGGGCCCTCGACCCGGTTCCTGGCCGCGATCGGGTACCACGGCCTCGTCGAGGTCGAGTACAAGGTGGACCCGCGCGACGGCGAGCCGAAGCTGCTCGACGTCAACGCCCGCACCTGGGGTTACCACACTCTGGGCCGGGCGGCCGGCGTCGACTTCGCCCACCTGCTGTTCCTCGACCAGCTGGGCCGGCCTCTGCCGCCGACGCGGGCCCGCACCGGGGTGCGGTGGATCCGGCTCGCCACCGACCTGCCCACCGCCGTGGTCGACTGGCGGGCCGGCCGGCTGCGGACCGGGGCCTACCTCTCCTCCCTGCTGCACGTGCACACCGAGGCCGTCTTCTCCTGGGCGGACCCGTTGCCGGCGCTCTACGAGATCGCGCTGGGCCCCTATCTGGCCACCAGCCGGAGGCTGTGATGTTCACGAGCACGCACCGGTTCGCCTTCTTCGAGTACTTCCGGGTGCCGTACCGGATGATCGACAGCTCTGAGCGGAACGTGGGCACGGTGCGCGGCCCCGGCGGCGGCAGTCTGCGCTGGCCGCTGTCCGGGGGCGTCGCCGGCCGCCACGACCTCGACGGCACCCCGCTGTTCGGGCACGTGCTGCCCGACCGGACCGCCCGTCGGCTCCTCGGTCCGGGCGACTGGCGGGTCGACGTGCCGATCCTGGACGCCCGCGGCAGGCACGTCGCCTCGGTGTGGCGCGACGGGGACGGCGACGTGTTCCTGCCGTTCGACCCGGGGGAGGTGATGCACCAGTTCTGGAGCGAGGGCTACCGGAGCGCCGGCCGACTGCGCCCTCTGCTGGTGAGAACCTATTATCTGGTACGCCCTGCCCTGCCCCGCCGCGCCCAGCTCGCCGCCCGCAGGTTGTTCGCCCGGCTGCACCGCGTGCCGGCGTTCCCGGCCTGGCCCGTGGAGACCGCGTTGCACGACCTGCAGGACCGGCTGTTCGCGCTGCTCGTGGATGTCGCCGGCCAACCGGTGCCGTGGCTGGACCTGTGGCCGGCCGGGCACACCTGGGCCGTCGTGCTCACCCACGACGTGGAGACCGCCGCCGGCTGCCGCGACCTGCACCTGTTGCGCGACATCGAACGCGAGCACGGCCGCCCGTCCGAGTGGAACTTCGTCCCGCTGCGCTACCCGGTGGCTGACGACGTCCTGGCCGGCCTGCGCGCGGAGGGCTGCGAGATCGGGGTGCACGGCGTCCGGCACGACGGCCGCGACCTGGGCTCGCGCCGGACGCTGCGCCGCCGGTTGCCGGTGATGCGCGAGTACGCCGCCCGGTGGGGCGCCGTCGGTTTCCGCTCCCCGGCCACCCAGCGCACCTGGGCCTGGATGCCCCTCCTCGGCTTCGACTACGACATGTCCTACCACGACACCGCCCCGTACGAGCCGACGCCGGGCGGCGGGTGCAGCTGGCTGCCGTACCCGAACGGCGACCTGGTCGAGCTGCCGATCACCCTGCCCCAGGATCACACCCTGTTCACGATTCTCGGCCACCCGGACGAGTCGGTGTGGCTGGACAAGGCGGCGGCGATCCGGGCCAGGGGCGGGATGATGCTGGTCCTGACCCACCCCGACTATGCGACCGACCCGAGGGCCGCCGCCGGCTACCGCCGACTGCTGGACACGGTGCGTGACGACGAGGGGGCGTGGTGGGCGAACCCGGGGGAGGTGAGCGCGTGGTGGCGGCAGCGGGCGGCCTCGACGGTCGAACAGGTCGAGGGCGGCTGGACCGTCACCGGCCCGGCCGCGGACTCCGGTCGGGTCGTCTACGCCCTCGCGGAAGCCCCGGCGCTCGCGACACGGCCAACTATTTTACCAAATCACATTATTTCAAGGCAAGACATACAGCATTTGCGGGATGAATCGTGGGCCGGAAGGGCCCATCCTTGAGGACGTGGACAGCATGCTGGTCCTCCTCGTCGACGACCACCCGGTCTTCGCCGAGGCGCTCGCGACCAGGCTGGCGGCGGAACCCGACATCGAGGTCCTGCCGGTGGTCTCCGACAGTGCGGGCGCGCTCGCGGCGATCGCGCGCGAACAGCCCGACGTCGTCCTCCTCGACCTCGTCCTCGGCGAGGACAGCGGGTTGACAGTGCTCGAGCGGATCCGCGCGCGGTACCCCGCGATCAAGGTCGTCATGGTGACCGCCGTCGAGGACCCCGACCAGACCGTGGCGGCCGTCCGGGGCGGGGCCGCCGCGTGGCTGCCCAAGTCCGTGGGCGCCGAGGAGCTGGTCCGGGTCCTGCGCGGTGTGGTGCGCGGCGAGGCCTGGATGCCGCCCCGGCTCCTCGCCCTGGTGCTCGACCGGCTGACCCGGCCCCCGGACTTCGACCGCGACCCCCTGGCGGTGCTCACCGACCGGGAGCGCGAGGTGCTGCGGTGCATGGTCGACGGGCTGTCGCGGGCCGAGATCGCCGCGAAGCTGTACGTGTCGACCAACACCGCCCGCACCCACACCCAGAACATCCTGACGAAACTGCACTGCCACTCGGTGCTGGAGGCGGTGTCCCTGGCTCGCCGGCACGGCATGCGCTAGTACCCGTCGTGTTAAGAAAACTTGACATCATGTCCGGGCTGCTTTACATTTCCTGTGTCAACAATGTTGTACATAGGAGTCGAGATGTCCTCCGAAGAACGACGCGCCTGGATCATGGTCCTGGTCACGACCTGCGCGTACGCGATCTACGCCACCCTCATCCTGCGCCGCGCCGGCGACGCGCCCCTCGCCGACACGCCCTACGCCGCGACCCTGCTGTGGACCATCGGCGGCGCGATCGTGGCGTCGATCGTGCTGCACATCCTGTTCGGCGGCGTCGTGCCCAAGGGCGCGCGGCGCACCGACGAGCGGGACAAGGAGATCAACCGGCTCGGCGAGCACATCGGCTCGTCCTTCGTCATCCTCGGCGGCGTGACCGCCATGGGTATGGCGATGCTCAAATGGGACCACTTCTGGATCGCCAACGTCATCTACCTGGCCTTCGTGCTGTCCTCCCTGCTGGGCTCCACCGCGAAGATCGTCGCCTACCGGCGGGGCTTCCAGTCATGGTGAAGCCGACCCGCGTCACGAACACGATCCGGGCGCTGCGGTTCGCGCACGGCGAGATGACCCAGGCGGACCTCGCCGACCGGATCGGCGTCACCCGCCAAACCGTGATCGCCATCGAGGCGGGCCGCTACTCGCCGTCACTGGAGATGGCGTTCCAGATCGCCCGGGTGTTCCAGGTCGGGCTCGACGACGTGTTCCAGTACCCGCCCGAGGAGGAGGACACCCCGTGAAGGCCATCGTCCAGGACAGCTACGGCACCGCCGACGTGCTCGAACTCCGCGACATCGACCGACCGGCCGTCGGCCCAGACGACGTGCTCGTCCGGATCCGCGCCGCCTCCGTCGACCCTGGCGTCTGGCACCTGATGACCGGCCTGCCGTACCTGGTGCGCACCGGTTACGGCCTGCGCGGGCCGAAGGTGTCCGTCCGGGGCACGGACTTCGCCGGCACGGTCGAGTCGGTCGGCACGAAGGTGACCGACTACCGGCCTGGCGACGCGGTGTACGGCAACTGCGACGCCACCTTCGCCGAGTACGCCGCGGCCCCGCAGAGCCGGATCGCCCCGATGCCGGCGAACCTCACGTTCGAACAGGCGGCCGCCGTCCCCGTCTCCGCCGTCACGGCCCTACAGGCGCTCCGCGACACCGGCGGCGTCCAACCCGGACAGCGGGTCCTGGTGATCGGCGCGGCCGGCGGGGTGGGATCGTTCGCGGTCCAACTGGCCAAGGCGTTCGGCGCGCACGTCACGGGCGTGTGCGGCCCGACGAAGACCGACCTGGTCCGGTCACTCGGCGCGGACCACGTCCTCGACTACACCCGCGAGGACCTGTCGGACGGGTACGACCTCATCGTCGACACCGCCGGCAACCGGCCGCTGTCCGTCCTCCGACGGGCCCTGACCGCGCGGGGCACGCTCGTGCTCGTCGGCGGTGAGGGCGGAGGGCGCTGGTTCGGCGCGGCCGTGGGACGCACGCTGCGGGCGCTGCTGCTGTCGCCGTTCGTCGGGCACAGTCTCAAGGGGCTGTTCGCGCGGCCGGGGCACGGGGACCTGGAGGTCGTCCGGGAGCTCGTCGAGGCCGGCCAGGTCACGCCGGTGGTCGACCGGACGTTCCCGCTGGCCGAGGTCCCGGCCGCCGTGCGGTACCTGGAGGGCGGCCACGCACGCGGCAAGGTCGTCATCACCGTCTGAACCGTCGCCGGCATGTTCCGCGGACCCGTGGCGCGATCGGCCCGGCGGCGGCCGTGGCTAGATCTGGGCCGTGGCGCGGAGCCGGCCGCCGTTCACGGCCGCGCGGAGCAGCCGGGGCGCGCGGACCGGGCGGCGGGCCGCCAGGTCCTCGACCCAGCCGACGACGGCCACCGCCACCGCCAGCAGGGCGACCACCAGCGCGAGGAACTCCGCCCGGTCGAGGACCGCGCCCACCGCCGCGGCGAGCGCCACCGCGCACAGGATGGCCATCTGGTGCCACAGGTAGATCGTCATCGCCCGGCGGTTGAGGAACGCGACGACCCCGGCCAGGCGGGGGGCCCGGTGCAGCGGGTCGCGGCGCGGGGCGAGGCGGAACATCAGCAGGACCAGGGCGGCCGACCACAGCGCGTTGCCGATCGGGTCGTCGTTGAGGTCGAAGCCCCGGGGCCCCGGGTGGGTGGCGATCCAGGCGAGGCCGGCGACGGCGAGTACCCCGGTGAGGGCGGCGAACACCCGGGGCCGTACGGCGCGGAGCTGGCCGTCGTGGTGGGCGAAGCCGAGCAGCCAGCAGGTGCCGTACAGCGACAGGTCCCACAGTTCCTGGGGGACCGAACCGCCCCGGGAGCCGATCACCGTGAACGCCACGAGCAGCGTGAACGGGGTCAGCAGCGTCGCCACCGGGTACCGGCGGAACACCCGGAGCAGCAGCGGGGAGCACAGCATGAACCACAGGTACACCCGGATGTACCAGATCATGCTCAGCGCCGGGGCGAGCCTGCCGGCGAGGTGCGGGTCGCGCAGGGGCAGCAGCCACCACCCGAGCGACCAGGCGGACTCGCCGGCCAGCAGCATCACCGGCACCGCCATGGCCGCCAGGGCCCACACCGGGGGCAGCAGCCGGCGCAGCCGCCGGCCGAGCACCGTCCCGGTCGGGGCGCGGTCCAGCGAGGCGGCCGTCAGCGCGCCGGCCAGGGCGAACATCAGCCCCATGGCCGGGAACGCGACGGTGATCCACGCCCAGCCCATGCTGTGGTACAGCACCACGCGGGCGATCGCTGCCGCGCGCAACAGGTCGAAATATCCCGAACGCATACGGTGCACCGTGCCCGCCGAAACTGGGCACACACTGAGAGCAAGGTCAACATCGGGTAAGGGGAGGGGGCGTCAGCCCCGGAGGTAGGCCAGCACCGCCAGTACCCGTCGATGGTCGTCCTCGGCCTGGGGCAGGTCCAGCTTGGTCAGGATGTTGTTGATGTGCTTGGCGACCGCCGCGTCGCTGACGACGAGCGCGCGGGCGACCGCCGCGTTGGACCGGCCCTCGGCGATCAGGGCGAGCACCTCGCGCTCCCGGGCGGTGAGCCGGCGCAGCGGGTCCCGGCGGAGGCTGAGCAGTTGGAGGACCACCTCGGGGTCGACCACGGTGCCGCCGGCGGCGACCCGGCCGACGGCGTCCGCGAAGTCCGTGACGTCCCCGATCCGGTCCTTGAGCAGGTAGCCGACGCCGACGCCCCGCCCGGAGTCGAGCAGCTCGGTGGCGTAGGTCTGTTCCACGTACTGGCTGAGCACCAGCACCGCCAGGTCCGGCCGGCGGGCGCGGAGGGCGACGGCCGCGCGCAGCCCCTCGTCGGTGAAGCCGGGCGGCATCCGCACGTCGGTGACGACGATGTCCGGTCCGTGCTCGTCGACGGCGGCGACGAGGGCCCCGGCGTCCCCGACGGCGGCGAGCACGGTGTGCCCGAACCGTTCGAGGAGTCCGACGAGCCCCGCCCGCAGCAGGACGGAGTCCTCCGCGACGACGACCCGCAGCTGCCCGCCTACTCCACCAGGCACGACAGCTCCACTCTGACCAGGGTCGGCCCGCCGGCCGGGCTCGACACGGCCAGTGTGCCGTTCGCCGCGGCGGCCCGGTCGGCCAGGCCCGCGAGTCCGCTGCCGGCCGCCGGGTCCGCGCCGCCCACCCCGTCGTCGCGGATCTCCAGCACGAGCCGGTCCCCGACCACCCGGCCCCGGACAGCCGCGCGGCTGGCCCCGCTGTGCTTGGCGACATTGGTGAGGGCCTCGGTGACCACGAAGTACGCCGCGGCCTCCACCGACGCCGGCAGCCGGTCGTCGAGGACGAGATCCAGGCTGACGGGCACCGGGGACCGGCCCGCCACATCGGCGGCCGCCGCCGGCAGTCCCCGGTCGGTCAGGATCTGCGGGTGCACGCCCCTGATGAGTTCGCGCAACTCGGCGAGGGCCAGTTTCGCCTGCTCGTGCGCGTTGCCGACCTGGATCGCCGCAGGGGAGTCAGCGGGCAGGTCCAGGCGGGCCAGGCCGAGCTGGACGGTCAGGGCGACGAGGCGCTGCTGGGCGCCGTCGTGCAGGTCACGCTCGATCCGGCGGCGTTCCACCTCGTACGCGTCGACGAGCCGGGCGCGGGACCGCGACACCTCGCCGAGCCGCCTGCCCAGCTCCGACTCGCGGGGCGACAGGACGGCCCGGGTCAGCGCGGCGCGGGCACCGGCCCACACCGTGACCGGGTACGCGGCCACCACCATCAGCACCGGGGCCGCCGCCACCTCGAAGACGAAGCCGTACCACGGCAGCGAGTGGTCGAGGAACAGGGAGGCCACGCACAGCCCCGGGAGGAAGAACGAGACGACCAGCACGCCGAAGTCGAGCCACCACAGGCCGAGGACGGACACCGCGACGTACCCGAGCTCCTGCCAGGTCTGCCGCTCGCGGAGCCGGGTGGTCAGCCAGGCCCGCACGCCGGGGCGGTCGGGCGCCGCGTGCGGGTCGGGCGCCCGGTCGAGGTCGACGAGGAGCATCCGCCACCGCTCGAACCGGCCCACGACCAGGCCGGACAGCAGGATCGCGAACAGCAGCACCAGGCCGACGACGGCCGGGGCGAACGCGACGCCGCCGACCAGCAGGGCGATCAGCGTCGCGGCGGTCGCGGCCCCGACGAGGACGCCGGAGAGCAGGTAGGCCAGGGACCGCAGCGGCCAGGACGAGGCGAGGAACCTGACCGGGTTCCGGGTCAGGGCCTGCCAGGCGGTGCGGACGGTCACGCCATGACGGTACCCATCGTGTCGGGCCCGGGCGGTAGTGCTGGCGTTACCTCCGGGACTCCACCGCGCGCCAGTGATCGGCCGGCCGGTTCCCTGAAGTATCGACGGCATGACGAACTCCGCAACCCCCGAGGCCGTGCAACTGTGGTCGGTCCGGCGCACCTACGGCTCCGGCGACAACGCCGTGACCGCCCTCGACGGAGTCACGCTGGCCTTCCCGACCGGGACGTTCACCGCCGTGATGGGCCCGTCGGGCTCCGGCAAGTCGACCCTGCTGCACTGCGCGGCGGGCTTGGACCGGCCGACCGACGGCACGGTCGTCGTGGCCGGCACCGACCTCGGCCCGCTGTCCGAGCACGCGCTGACCCTGCTGCGCCGCGACGGCGTCGGCTTCGTGTTCCAGTCGTTCAACCTGGTCTCCGCGCTCACCGCCGAGCAGAACGTCGCCCTGCCGCTCCGGCTCGCCGGCCGCCGCCCGGACCGGGCCCGGGTGCTCGCGGGGCTCGCGGAGGTGGGGCTGGCCGACCGGGCCGGGCACCGGCCGAGCGAGCTGTCCGGCGGCCAGCAGCAGCGGGTCGCGATCGCCCGGGCGCTGGTCACCCGACCGGCGGTGCTGTTCGCCGACGAGCCGACCGGCGCACTGGACACGGTCACCTCGCACGAGGTGCTGGCGCTGCTGCGGGGCACCGTCGACCGGCACGGCCAGACCGTGATCATGGTGACCCACGACCCGGCCGCCGCCGGGTACGCCGACCGGGTCGTGTTCCTCGCCGACGGCCGGGTCGTGGACGTGGTGTCCGGGTTGGACGCGGAGGCCGTCGCCACCCGGATGGCCCGCCTGGAGGCGACCGCCGCCCGGCCGTCGCCCGCCGGCACCGGGGCACCGCGCCGGCGGCCCGATGGTCCCGGCGGGTCGGCCCCCGCCGATGGCTCCGGCCCGGCAGCCCCGGTCGACGCCCGTCGGGAGGCCTGAGATGTTGTCCCTCGCCACCGTCCGCCAGCGCTGGGTCAGCTTCGTCGGCACGTTCGTCACCCTCGCCCTGGGCGTCGCCCTGATCGCCAGCACCCTGCTCGTCCACCTGTCGGCGAAGCCGACGATCCCGGAACGCTTCGCCGGCACCCCCGTCTACGTCCGGTCGACCGGCACCCCCTGGTCGCCGGATACGGTCCGCGCCCTGTCCGACAGGATCGGGGCCGTCCCGGGCGTGACCGCAGTGGTCGCCGAGCGCGCCTTCTACGCCCAACTCCTGATCGACGGCCGCCCCTTCGGCCGGCCCGACGCCCGCGACCCGCAGGGGCACGCCTGGTCGGTGGCCGGACTCGCGCCGTACCCGGTCCGGGACGGGCGTGCGCCGACGGCCCCCGGCGAGGTCGTCGTCGGCCGGTCGGCGGGCCTGGCCCCGGGCGCGAGGGTCACGGTGCTCACGGCGACCGGGCCCGCGCCGTACACGGTGACGGGCACGGTCGACGGGCCCGGCCTGTACGTGGCCGACGACGTCGCGGCCGGCCTGTCCGGCGGCACCCGGCTCCTCGGGGTGCGCGGCACGGGAGGCGTCGCGGCGATCACCGCAGCGGTCGGTGGCGCGGGCACCGTGCTGTCCGGGGACGGGCGGTCGGCGTTGGAGGAGCACAGTGTCAGCGGTACCCGGGAGATCGGTTCCCAGGTTCTGACGGGGATGGTCGGCCTCGCCGCGTTCTGCACGGTCTTCGTGGTCGCCTCCACGTTCGCGTTCGCGGCCAACCAGCGGCGTCGCGAGTTCGGGCTGCTCCGCGCGATCGGGGCCACCCCGCGTCAGATCCGCCGCACCGTGTACGGCGAGGCGCTCGGGATCGGCGCGCTCGCCGGCGCGGTCGGCGCGGCCCTGGGCGCCCTGGTCGCCCCGGCCCTCGGCGGGGTGCTGGTCGAGGTCGGCTTCGAGCCCCCCGGTTTCGTGACCCGGACACCACTGTGGCCGGTGGCGGCGGCGTACTGCGCCGGGCTGCTCGTCGCGGTGCTCGGCTCCGGTTCGGCGTCCCGGCGGGCCGGCGCGGTCGGTCCGGTCGAGGCGCTGCGGGAGGCCGCGGTGGACACCAGGCCGATGACCCGGGCCCGGTGGATCTGCGGTGGCCTGTGCGCCGCGGTCGGGATCGTGTTCGCGCTGGCCACCCCGGCGGCCGGGGACACGGACATGATGGTCCTGTCGATGCTCGCCGCGATGGCGCTGATGGTCTCGATGACCCTGCTCGCGCCGGTGGTCATCCCGCCGGTGGTCCGCCTGGTCACCTGGCCCCTGGGCCGGCTGGCCGGCGCGACCGGGATCCTGGCCAGGGAGAGCAGCCTGACGGCCGTGCGCCGCACCGCGTCGATCGCCGCCCCCGTGATCGTCACGGTCGGATTCGCCGCGCTGATCCTGGGCCAGGTCGCGACAGTATCGGCCGCCTACCGGAGCCGGGGCACTACGGCGGTCGAACACCAGGCGGTGGTCCGCCCGGACGGCACGCCCGGCCTGTCCGACGCCGTGCTGGCGGCGCTGCCCGCCGGGCGGACGGTCGCGTACACGGCCACCGACCTGTACGTCGGCGGGCGCACCCGGCTGGCCGGCGGGGTGGACCCGGCCGCGGTGCGCGCGGTGGTGCGCGCCGGTTCCCTGGCCGACCTCGGCGCGGACGACACGGTCGTGGTGGCCGCGGAACCCGCGACCGACGGCCGGCCCGCGGCGGTCGGCGACCTGATGCCGGTCACCTTCGCCGACGGCCGGACCGCGACCCTGCGCGTCGTCGCCGTCATCGACCCGCTCGCCGAGGTGGAACTCCTCCTGCCCCGCTCGACGGTCCGCGCCCACGACCCGGCGGCCCTGACCGAACTGGCCTACGTGGACGGCGTCGGCCTCGCCGACCTGCGCGCCGCGGTGTCCGGCCTGGGCGCCACCGCGGTGGCCGGCAAGGACTACGAGTCGGACAGTTCCGCCCGCGACGACGTCCTGGTCCGGATCTTCGTGCTCACCCTGATCGGCCTGTCCGTCGGCTACACCGGCATCGCGATCGCGAACACCCTGGTCATGGCCACGGCGGGTCGGCGGCGCGACTTCGCCGTCCTGCGGCTGTCCGGCGGCACCGCCGGCCAGGTGCTGCGGGTGGTGGCCGCCGAGTCGCTCATGGTGGTCGGGATCGGCGCGGCCCTCGGGCTGGGGGTGTCGGTCGCCGCGCTGATCGGGGTGCGAAGCGGCATCTCGCAGGCGTTGAAGGCGCCGGTGGACCTGCTGATCCCGTGGGACCAGGTCGGCGGCGTGATCGGGGCGTGCGTGCTCCTCGGCCTGGCCGCGAGCGTGCTGCCGGCCCGGTGGGCGCTGCGCCAGCGCGCGGTCGGGGTGCGGGAGTAGCCCCGCCCGCCCCGACGACCCCCGCCCACCCGGGGGTCGTCGGGCCGTGCGGTCACAGATAGTCGAAGTACCTGATGAACCAGCTGGCCGGATATCTGGTGTACGCCTCGCGGAGCGCGTCGCTCGTGCCGTCGTACTCCCGGGCCAGGACGTCCTCCAACAGGGGCACGTAGCCGAACTCGGCGAGCGCCTCGAGCACCGCGCGCAGATCCCGCTCGCCGATCAGGATCAGCGTCTCCTCGTCGTCGTAGATCCCCGGGCGTTCGGCGCCGAACAGGGCGAGTCCGCCGAAGTTGCTGACCCGGACGAAGATCGCCGTCCCGCCGACGGTCGCGGCGGCGGGGACGACGAGTTGGCCCAGGTAGCTGGCGTCCTGCACGTTCATACCGGCGTCGACGTCACACACGCAGTCGAGACGGCGTCCCAGGCTGGACGCCAGTGCCCGAAACCTGTCCTGCTCGGCCCGGTAGTCGAATCCGGCCGGGTGCTCCAGCAGGTCCGGGTCGTCGAACTGGCGCAACAGGGCGAGGACCTCGGAGCGGCCCGGCATCGTCATGCCCACCATCCTGCCCCGTGGCCCGACGGCACGGCACACATATTTCGGGCATCGCCGCGACGACCGGCTCCCGGCCGGAGGACAATGGGCCAGGTCAGCGGCAAGCGCGAGCGCATCTGGGGGCGGTCATGGCCGCAGAACCCGGCCGGATGGCGATCGTCACCGGCCGCAGGTCCAAGTATCTGGTGATCGTGTTCTGGTTGGCGGTCCTCGCCGTCGCCGGTCCCCTCGCCGGCAAGCTCACCGGGGTCGAGCAGAACGAGTCGAAGTCCTGGCTGCCGGCCGCCGCCGAGTCGACCAGGGTCCTCGAGGCCCAGGCGGCGTTCGCCTCCCCCAACACCATCCCGGCCGTCGTCGTGTACGAACGCGGCACCGGGCTCACCCCGGCCGACCTGGCGAAGGCCACCGCCGACGCGCGGGTCTTCAGCGCGCTCGGCGACCTCGACGGCGCGGTCACCGGGCCCGTGCCGTCCGCCGACGGCAGGGCGGCGCAGACCATCGTCCCGCTGAACCTCGGCGCGGACGGCTGGGCCCGCGCCGGGGACGTCGTCGCCGACCTCAAGCGCACGGCGGACGCCGGGGCCGACGGGCTGTCCGCGCACGTCACCGGCCCGGGCGGCGTCGCGGCCGACTCGAGCAAGGCATTCGAGGGCATCGACAGCACTCTGCTGTTCGGCACGGTCGGCGTCGTGGTCGCGATCCTGCTGCTCACCTACCGCAGCCCGGTTCTCTGGCTGCTGCCGGTGGTGTCCGCCGCCGTGGCCCTGACCTGCGCCCAGATGGTGATCTACCTGCTCGCCCGGCACGCGGGACTCACCGTCAACGCGCAGAGCGCCGGCATTCTCACCGTGCTCGTCTTCGGCGCGGGCACGGACTACGCGCTGCTCCTGGTCGCCCGGTACCGGGAGGAACTGCACCGGCACGCCGACCGGCACCGCGCGATGGCGGTCGCCCTGCACCGGGCGGCCCCGGCGATCGTCGCCAGCGCCGCCACGGTCGTGGTCGGCATGCTCTGCCTGGTCCTCGCCCGGACCAACGCCACCAAGGGCCTCGGCCCGGTGGCCGCGATCGGGATCGCCGTCGGCCTGGGCGTGATGCTCACCCTGCTGCCGGCGCTGCTGGTCACGTTCGGCCGGTGGATCTTCTGGCCGGCCCGGCCGCACGTGGACGCCACCGACCCCACCACCACGGGCCTGTGGTCCCGGATCGGGCGGGGCATCGCCCGGCATCCGCGCCTGGTCTGGGCGGTCACCACCGCCGCGCTCGCCGCGATGGCCCTCGGCGTCGTTCAGCTCGACGCCACCGGCCTGACCAACGCCGAGGCCTTCCGGGGTACGCCGGACTCCGTGACCGGCGAGCGGATCCTCGCCCGGCACTTCGCCGCCGGGGCCGGCAGCCCGGTCGTCGTGGTCAGCGCCGCCGGTCAGGCCGCGGCCGTCCGGGCGGCGCTGGCCGGCACCCCGGGGCTGGTCGGCGGGGACGTGCCGCCGCCGGAGGTCCGGGGCGACACGGCGTACCTCGTCGGCACGCTCGTCGATCCGCCCGACAGCCAGGCGGCGTTCGACACCGTGGACCGGGTCCGCGACCGGGTGCACGCCGTGCCCGGCGCGCGGGCCCTCGTCGGCGGCAACTCGGCGATCAACCTGGACCTGCAGCGCGCCGCCCGGCACGACCGCGACCTGATCATCCCGATCGTGCTCGCCGTCGTCTTCGTCATCCTCGCCCTGCTGCTGCGCGCCGTGGTCGCGCCGCTGCTGCTGATCGCGACCGTGGTGCTGTCTTTCGGGGCGGCTATGGGGGTCAGCGCGTTGGTGTTCCGGCACCTGTTCGGGTTCGGCGGGGCGGACACCTCGTTCCCGTTGTTCGTGTTCGTGTTCCTGGTCGCGCTGGGCATCGACTACAACATCTTCCTGATGACCCGGGTCCGCGAGGAGGCCACCCGGGTCGGCACCCGGCGCGGCGCGCTGGTCGGGCTCGCGGCCACCGGGGCGGTGATCACCTCGGCGGGGCTGGTGCTCGCCGGTACGTTCGCCGTACTGGCGACGCTGCCGCTGACCGCGTTCGCCGAGATCGGGTTCGCGGTGGCGTTCGGGGTCCTGCTCGACACGATCGTGGTCCGGTCGGTGCTGGTCACGGCCCTGACTCTGGACGTGGGCCGGCACGTGTGGTGGCCGCATCCGCTGTCCCGCCCGGAGGGGTTGGCGGAGGACGCGGCGCGGCGCGGTGCCCTGGCCGGTTAGCCGCGTCCCCGGGCCGCCGTCCCCGGCTCTGTGCGCGGCGATGGCCGTGACGGAGCGGTCGCCGGCACACCCGGACGGGGCGTGCCGGCGACCGCTGTCAGTGCCCCGCCGTCAGCTGATCGTCCAGTGCTGCAGTGCGGAGTTGGTGTCCGCCTGCTGGGTGACCAGCGCGCCGTTCGCGGTGGACGCCGTGGTCAGCAGCAGTCCGCTGCTCTTCGAGGCGAGGGTGTAGCCGCCGCCGGACAGGGCCGCCACCACCCAGTGCTGGTTCGTGCCGCCGGTGCACGTCCACTGGATGATCGTCGCTCCGGCGGCGGACGAGCCGCCGTTGACGTCCAGGCACAGGTTGGACTCGCCGTTGACCAGCTGGTAGGAGCCGTCGGTCTGCTGGGTGAAGGTCCAGTTCTGGTTCGGGCCGCCGTTGGCCGTCCACGTGACCATCTGGGTACCGGTGGCGGTGGAGTGCCCCGGGTCGTCCAGCGCCCTGCCCCCGGTCACCAGGGTGTGTATGCCGTTCAGGTTCCCGGGCGCCGTGCCGGACGCGGTCAGGGTCAGGGTCTGCTCAGCCGCCGTGCGCGACGCGCCGACGGTGGTCGCCGGCGCGGTCCAGGACCGCTGCGGTGAGGTCTCCGCGAGTCGGGCGGTGTCCGAGGACATGCCCAGGACCAGGCCGCTGTACCGGTTGACGATCCGGAACGTCGACGTGCCGGCGATCTTCACGACGAACCACTGCTGGCCGACCGTGACGGCCGAGGTGACGGTGGGCTTGGCGCCCCATGCGCGGGTGGTCGTCACGCCCGAGTCGACGCCGAGCGCCTGTCCGGTCGAGGCGTTCGTGATCCGGAACGAGCCGTCGTTGTTGCTGGTGAAGTTCCACTTCTCCAGGTTCGAGCCGGTCCCGGAGGCCACCGACGTGGTCGCGGAGCCGCCGGACACCTGGGCGAGGAGCCGGTTGTCGCCGTTGCCGATCGTGTAGGACCGGGTGGTGTCCACCGGGGACGGAGCCGCGACGGTCGAGGTGATGGTGACGTTGGTGTACTCGCCGCTGGTGTCGTTGGAGCACCCGAAGGAGCAGTACGACCGGAACGACTTGCCGACGATCGTGGAGCTGGTCGTGTTCGCCCCGTCCAGGAACCACCGGTACCAGGAGGCGGACTTGTAGCTGCCGGTGTCGCCGAGCAGGTACCACTTCTGGGTGCTCAGGTCGTCGGTGGCGTAGAACCGCTGCGACTGCACCCCGGAGACGACCTCGGGTTCGCCGATGTACAGGCCGAGGTAGGCGTCGTAGGTGATGTTCATGACGAACAGGTCAGCCTTGGCGGGCAGTTGGCCGGCCGCGATCTGCGCGTCGACGTTGCCGGTGTTGGCCGGGTCGTAGTCGTCGGCGACGGGGGTGTACCCGCTCGGCTGGGCCGTGGTCGCCGGGACCATGTTGCTTTCCCTGCCCCCGATGCCGGCCTCGGTCCAGGCGCCGTTGTACCACTTCTGCCACGAGCCGGTCGCCATCTTCGACGAGATCGGGGCCCGGGCCACGTGTGCCAGGCCGCCCACGCTGCCGCCCGCGCCGGCCTTCGGGTTGACCCGCGAGCCGTAGTAGACGTAGAAGTAGCCGGAGGCCGGGTCCACGAACAGCCGCTGGTCGCCGTCGCCGTAGTACCAGGTGGAGTTCGGGAACGCCGCCGCGTCGCCGCGCTGGGTGCTGTACGGCGAGGTGATCGCGTGGCCCGTGATCGACCACACCTTGCCCTGGTTGGTCGACACCGCGACGTCGATGGAGTCGTAGTGCGAGAACCCGGCCGAGCCGAACGGCTCCGGGGTGAACTCGTTGTGCACCAGGCCGTACCAGTCGCCGGTGTCAGGGTCCACCCACACGCTCGACAGGTCGCAGAAGTTCTTCTGCGAGTAGCCGGAGCCCGCCGGCGGATCCGTCGCCTCCACGCCGGTGGGGCTGTTGTTGCACCGCCAGGTGGTGTCGCCGTTCTTGTCGTTGGCGTTGTTCGGGTTCACGTAGCCGCTGATCGTGGAGTTCTTGGTGGCCGTCTCCAGGTTCGTGCCGGAGTAGAAGTCCCAGTGCCGGCCCTCGGTCGCGCCGTAGAGCGCCGCGGACTGCTGGTAGTAGAACGTGCCGTCCTTGTCGATGTAGACGTTGGCCGGGGTGTCCGTGGGGTGGGTCCAGGAACCCGTCGAGTCGACCGAGACCGTGAAGGTGCCCGCCGGTGCGGCGGCCGAGGCCGTCGTGGACGCCAGCGCGCCCGCGATCACTAGAGCCGCTGCCGCGCCTGCGGCGGCGAGTCGGGGCTGTCTCATCGGGGTTCCTCCTCGGAACGGGACGGGTACTGCGGGTGTTTGTTCTTGTTGTTTCATGCTCGAACAGGCTCAGCTTCTCGCCAGTAACGACAACTGTCAACATAATGTTTGCAAAAACTTCGCCAGGCGGCCGTTTGAGATTCGGACAAACAGCGCAGGTGCGGTGCCGGCGGTCGATTCACCGGCCGACCCGGCGGACCACGTGCAGCAGGTACTCCTCGCGGCGCAGCGGATTGTGGTCCGTCCTCGGCCGCTCCGGCACCGGGGCGCCGACCGGCCGGTAGCGGTCGAAGGCGTACTCCAGCACCCCCTCGCCCCGGGTCAGCCCGGGCAGCCGCCGCTCGAGTTCGTGCACCCGCGCCGCCGGGATCGTGCCCTCCAGGACGCACGAGGACCCCTGGACGACCGGCGCGGACGGCACGGCGCCGAGCCGGCCCAGGACGGGCAGCACCGGGCCGAGGGTGTCCGCCGGCAGGTCGAGCCGGAAGCGGTGGGCCGGCTCGAACACCGCGGTGCCGGCCCGGCGCAGGGCCGCCATCAGGACCAGCGGGGTCAGGTTGCGGAAGTCCCCGGCGGTGCTCGTGATGGAGCAGTAGCCCGAGTGGGTCACGGTGACGACGCAGTCGGTGACCCGCCAGCCCCGCAGGCCCTGCTCGAGGGTCTCGCGCACGGTCGCCTCGACGGCCGCGAAGAACGCGTACGGCATCGAGCCCAACTCGACGTCCCGCCGCAGCTCGACCCCGCTGCCCACGGATGCCGGCTCGATCCGCAGGCCGACCGTGGCGAGGAACGGGTTCGGCGCCGTGCGGATGATCTCGAAGGCGGCGCCCGTGCCCACGGGGCGTTCGACGCAGATCGTCGTGGTCTCCCGGAACGTGACGTCGATGCCGTGCTCCGCGGCCAGGGTGGCCCCGATGACCTCCTTCTGCACCTCGCCGTACAGCGATACGGAGATCTCCTGGCGCGCCTCGTCCTGGCGCAGGTTGATCAGCGGGTCCTGCTCGGCGAGCTGGGTGAGCGCGACGTGCAGCGCGCGCCGGTCGGCCGGCCGGACCGCGACGACGACGGTCTCCAGCGTCGGCGGCGCGAAGTGCCACCCCGGAGAGCCATTCGGGGGTACGCCGACCGCGTCCCCGATCCGCACGTCCCCCAGCCCGCACAGGGTGCCGATCTGCCCCGCGACCACGGACCCGCTCCGCACGGCCGGCCCCCGGTCGAACACGGCGACCGCGGTGACCTTCCCCTCGCGGCCGGGGGCCGGACCTACCGCCCCGGCGGCCCCGACCTGGCCGAGCGCTTCGGCCTCGCCGGCGGCCCCGGTCCGGCCCGGCGTGTCGGCCCCGCCCGCCGCGCCGTAGCGCACCCGGTCGCGGACCCGGACCGTACCGGAGAACATCCGCACGTACGCGACCTTCTCGCCGGCCGGCCCGCGCTCCACCTTGAACACCGTGCCCGACACCGGCCCGTCGGCGTCGCCGTCCGCCGTGGGCAGCAGCTCCGTGATCCCGGCGACCAGGGAGTCCACCCCCTCGCCGGTGACCGCCGACCCGAAGTACACCGGGTGCGCGAGCGACTCCCCGGTGCGCGCGGCGAGCCCCGAGCGCAGCCGACGGTAGGACACCGTCGCCGGATCGGCCACGTACGCGGCCAGCAGCGCGTCGTCGTGGTCGGCGAGCACGTCGGTGAGCCGGGCGGTGAACTCCGGGTCCCGGTCGGTGAACGGGGCCCACCGCGCGCCCGGGGCGCCCAGCCCGCTGGCGGTGCCCATCGCGACCGTGGTCGGGGACAGCCGGGCGGCCAACGCCGCGAGTGTCTCCGCGTAGCGTGCGCCGCCCCGGTCGATCTTGTTCACGAAGATCAGGGTGGGGATCCGCAGCCGGCGCAGGGCCCGCATCAGCACGATGGTCTGGGCCTGCACCCCCTCGACGGCCGACACGACGAGCACGGCGCCGTCGAGCACGCTGAGCACCCGTTCCACCTCGGCGATGAAGTCCGGGTGCCCGGGGGTGTCGATCAGGTTGACTGTGACGCCGTCGACGACGAACGACACGACGGCCGACTTGATGGTGATGCCGCGCTGGCGCTCCAGCGCGAGGGAGTCGGTCTGGGTGTTGCCGTCGTCGACGCTGCCGATCTCGTCGATGACGCCGGCCGCGTGCAGCAGCCGTTCGGTCAGGCTCGTCTTACCGGCGTCGACATGCGCCAGAATTCCCAGGTTCAGTGTCCGCAACTAGTTCCATGTCCTCGAGATAGGCGGTGATGACCTTCTGGATGGGCATGGATCGGCGCACGGGTCTGCTCCTCGGATCGGCGGTCGGTATTCCCGGAGTACAACAGGCGCCGGCCCGCCGGGCAACCGAATTGTCCTCGGGTCGAGTGACCTGGGCGGGGGCCCGGGAGCCCGCGCTCAGCCCGCCCGGTGCGCGGCGATGGCCTGCCGGAGCACCCGGACCGCCCGGTCGTACGCCTCCGGCGACAGGTGCTTGCCCGTGGTGGAGCGCTGGCCGAACCAGGAGCCGCGCCGCCGGTACAACGGGGTCTCGATCTCCTCGCCGGTGCACGGCACGACCCAGATCGCCGGCCCCTCGCCGACCCCGACGGTCTCCCCGCGCCGGCTGACGACGGAGGCGACCGCCGGCCATGGCAGCACCCGGGTCCGCCACAGGTGGCAGACCTTCAGGCCCCGGTCGCCGTAGAACACGCCGAGGCGCTGTGCCCGCCAGACCAGGACGGCGACGGAACCCGTCATGACGATCGGGACGGTGGCCGAGGCCCAGTCGGACGGACCCTGGCCGGTGACGACGCTCCAGGTGAGGAGGACGGCGCAGCACCCGAAGACGCCGGCGGCCGTCGTGGCGGCGACGGTGCCCGGATCCGGGGGATGGGGTCTCCGCCACCTGGTCACGTCCCCAGTGTGTCGGATAGGCGGCCACCCTGTCGGGCGTTCAACATCCGTCAGTCAACGGATGTTTCCCTTCCGGACACCCGGGATTCTGGGAACGGAAAGATCGCCGCGTCGAGCACCCCGGGAGCGCACCGTGAACCACTGGCTGACCCACCATCCGGCACCCCGCCGCGAGGACCCGTCCGACCATCTGACGGGGCACCCGTCAGAGCTCCCGGCCGGGCCGCAGTCCGAGCAGCACGACCAGTGGAACCTCCGGGCCCGGGGCGAGACGCCCACCCAGCGGCTGGACCGCAACTACAGCGAGATCCTCCAGGAGGTCAGGGTCGCGCAGACCGGGGTGCAACTGCTGCTGGCGTTCCTGCTGGCCCTGGCGTTCACGCCGAGGTTCGGCGCGCTGACGGACTTCGAGCGTTCCCTGTACGTCGCGAGCCTGATCCTCGGCGCGGCGGCCACCGCCCTCCTGATCGCCCCGGCCCCGTTCCACCGGCTGCTCTTCCAGCGCCGGCTCAAGGAGCAGCTGGTCCGGGCGTGCGCGCTGTTCGTCCAGTTCGGACTGGCGCTGCTGATGCTGTCGCTGAGTGCCTCGATGCTGCTGATCCTCGACGTGGTCCTCGGCACCGGCCCGGCCGCGTGGATCACCGCCGGCACCCTGGCCTGGTTCTGCCTGTGGTGGTACGCCGTCCCGCTGTGGAGCCGCGCCCGACACGGCCGCGAGCCCGGTTCAGCTGGACGCCCGCAGCCCGGACTCCCGGGCGATGTCGATCCGCGAGTGCACCCCGAGCTTCGCCAGGATGTGCGAGACATGGGTGCCGACCGTCCGTGGCGACAGGAATAGCCGGGCCCCGATCTGCGGGTTGGACAGCCCCTCCACGACCAGCGCGGCGATCCTCACCTCGGTCGGGGTGAGGCTGTCCCAGCCCGTGTACGTCCGCCGGTGGCTGCCCTGCGGCCCCCGGCGGATGCCGTGCGTGCGCAGCCGGGCCCCGAGCCGGGCGAGGTCCCAGGTCGCGCCGAGTGCGGTGTACGCGTCGAACGCCCGCGCGTACGCCGCCCGGGCAGACGTCTTGTCCCCGTGTTCCGCGAACGCCGCCGCGCCGGCCTCCAGCGCCACCGCCCGGGGCAGGGCCCGCCCGGAGTCCTGGTACCGGTCGGCGGCGAGCAGCAGGGCCGCCGGGTCGCCGTCGAGCTGACCCCGGCAGTGCAGCGCCACGGCCAGCCGGTGCGGCACGGGCTGGTCGCAGGCCAACCGCTCGGCGAGCAGGGTCAGTTCGCCGGCGCGGTCCCGGTCGCCGAGGGCCACGGCGAGCCGGACTGCCTCGGGGAGCAGGTCGCGCGCCTCGCCCAGGACGGCGAGGGCCGCCGCCGGTTCGCCGGCCAGCTCGTGGTCGAGGCTGCGGGCCAGGGCGAGCGGTCCGACGAGCCGGTCGCCGATCCGGTCGGCGTACGGCCCGGCCGCCGCGAGGTGGCCGCGGGCCAGTTCCGGTTGGGACCGGTGGAAGCCGATCACGGCCGCCACCCCGTGGTCGCAGCACGCGACGGCCGGGTCCTTCAGCTCGGCGGGCAGCACGTCGACCTCGGCGAGCGCGTCGTCCCACCGGCCGGCGTCCAGGGACAGCTGTCCGAGGGCGCTGTGCGCCTGGGCGAGCCGGACGACGTTGCCGGTCCGGTCGGCGAGCTGGCCGACCTGCTGCACGGCGGCCAGGGCCTCGGCCTGCCGGTCGAGTTCCCCGAACGCGCCGGCCTGGTTGATCTGCAGCAGCAGCCGCAGGTCCGTGAGCCCCGGTTCGGCGTCGGCCTCGGCGAGGGCCCGTTCGAACAGGGGCAACGCGTCGGCGACCGCGCCGCGGGTCATGGCCACGATGGTCAGGACGTGCAGCGCCCAGCTGGTCGCCCACCGGTCGCCGACCGCCGTGCCGAGGTCGAGGGCCTCGGCGGCGACCCGGGCGGCGGTGTCGACGTGCCCGGTGCCCCAGTGCGTGCGGGCGGTGAGGACGAGCAGCCGGGCCCGATGCCGGGAGCCGGGCTCCGCAGCGGCGAGTGCCTCGGGCAGGAAGTCCGACGACGTGCCGGTCAGCGTCCGGCACTGGGTGAGGGTCCAGTGCAGGTCCACGACGACGTCGGGGTCCGAGGCGAGGAGGAGGGCGCGGCTGGCGACCTTCTCGGCCGCGGCCGGGTCGCCGACCCGGTAGAGGGCGTCGGCGAGCCGGCTGGCGAGCACCCCGTCGGACCGGCCGGGGACCGCGCGGCGCAGCAGCTCCACGGCGACCTGCGGGGCCTGGCCGACCAGCGCCGCGGCGGCGGAGTGCAGCCAGCGCACCACCCACGGGTCGACGGGTTCGGTGTCGGGGGTGCCGGCCACGGCGGGCAGCACCTGGCGGGCCACCCGGTCCACGGACGCGCCGGCGTCGGCGAGCGCGCGGCCGGCGTCGAGGTGCCAGGCGGCGCGGACCGGGGCCGGCAGTTCGTCGTACAGGGCGGTGCGGATCAGGGGGTGCCGGAAAGCCAGGGAACCGGTGAGCACCCCGGCGGCGCGGGCCTCGGCCAGGGTGCCGGCCAGCTCCGCGACCGGCCGGCCGGACACGACGGCGAGGTCGGGGACGGTGAAGTCGCCGCCGAGGAGGGCGGCTGCCCGCAGTACCTGTCGCACGGGTTCTGGCAGGAAACCGAGCCGGTCGGCGATCGCCGCGGACAGCGAGGTCGGAGGCTGGCCGGTGGACTCGACGTCCCCGGCCGCGTCGACGGCGAGCCCGCCGCCCCGCGCCAACGCCCCGACGAGCTCCGTGAGATACAACGGATTGCCGGCGGCCCCGGCGGCCAGCCCGAGCAGCCCGCCGCCGGGCCGCCCGCCGGCGAGGGCGCTGACCAGGTCCACGATCGACGGTTCGGTGAGCCGGCCGAGCCGCAGGGTCGACCCGGGCCCGACGGCGCGCCGGAGCGCGGCGAGCCGTCCGGACCGGGGGCCGGCCCGCAGCACCCCGATCAGGAGCAGGGGGAGCTGTCGGACGGCGCGGGCGAGGCGTTCCCACACCGCGAGGCTGGTGTCGTCGGCCCACTGCAGGTCGTCGATGACCAGCACGGCGGGCGTGGCGCACAGCTCGTCGACGAGGGCCACGAGCTGCTCCGCCGCGGCGGAGACCGGCCCGGTGTGGGTGAACTCCCCGCGCAGCGTGCGCACGATCGCCACCCGGCGCGGGTCGTCGGACTCGCGGACCCGCAACGCCTCCAGGAGCGGCAGCAGGGGCAGTGCCTGGCCGAGTTCGTCGCCGGCGCCCCAGAACACCTGGCAGCCCCGGTCGGCGGCGGCGCGGCCGGCGGCGCGGACCAGGGTGGACTTGCCGATCCCCAGCTCTCCCTCCACGAGGGCCGCCCGGCCGCGTCCGGCCACGACGTCATCCACCCAGCCTGACAGGCGGGACAGCTCCGGATCGCGGCCCAGCACCAGGTCAGGGGCATTCGGCATAGATCAGACGCTACAAGGCGGTCCGGGGCCGGACAAGGAAACCCACGGGCAACCCCCTTTTCGGGTACGCGTCGCCCGCCGGCCGCGCGGAGTTCGGCACGCGTGCGGGGAACCGCCGTCGGGCGTCCGTCCGCCATTCATGAAGTGGTATCTGCCGTTCTTCGTCCTCTGTGAGTGTTTGTCCAACTCCCCGCGCGACGACCACAGAGGTGGACGATGAGGATCAGGCGACTGTGTGCCGCTGTTCTGGTGGCCCTGGGTATCGCGGCGACCGCCGCCACGGCCGTGGCCGTCACCGACCACCCGGTGGTGGTGGTGGCGGACGGCACGGCCCAGACCGACGACTTCATGCCCTACGACTAGACGCTGTGGACGGCCACCGTCAGGCCGCCGCGAGGACGGCGTTCGCGCGGGCGGTGACGGTGGCCAGCAGTCGCCCGGCGGTGGCGCGTTCCTCGGCGGGCAGGTCCCCGTACAGGCTCTCGGTGAGCTCGTCGAGTTCGGCCCGGACCGCGGCGTTGAGCGTGCCGCCGGCCGCGGTGTTCGTGACCAGGGACTCCGAGAGTTCGACCAGGCCGGCGTCGGCCAGCTCGGCGAGGACGGTCTCCGCCGTCGGCCCGTCGATCTGCAGGCTGCCGGTCAGCTGCGCGAGGAGCCCGGCGCGGTCGGTGGACCCGCCGGCCGTGGCGACGGCGAACAGCGCGGTCGCCTGGTGGAAGGTGATCCCGGCCCGGCCGAGCAGCCGGTCGCGGACGGCGAAGACGGCCAGGGCGGTCCGGCCGATGACCTGGCCGTTGAGGGTGTGGGTGACGGACATGGCTCACTCCTTGACGGGTACGTCGAGCAGGGTGGACAGTTCGCGGGCGAAGGCCCGGGTGCGGGCGCCGTCGAGGCCGCCCAGGGGTGCCAGGAGCTGGTCGAAGACGTCGCGGACGACGGTGACCGCCTCGCCGGTGACGCGCACGCCGGTGGCGGTCAGCGCCAGCCGCACCGCGCGGGTGTCGACCGGGTCGGGGGTCCGGGCCACGAGACCTGCGGCCTCGAGGGTCCGGGCGAGCTTGGACACGTAGAGCGGTTCGAGGCCGGTGTGGTCGGCGAGCTGGCGCTGGCTGGGCCGCTGGCCGGCGGCGTGCATGCCGTGCAATGACCCCAGCAGCGAGTACTGCGCGTGGGTCAGGCCCAGCGGTGCCAGCGCCCGGTCGACGGCCGCCCGCCACCGCATGGACAGCCGCCAGACCAGGAAACCGGGCGTGGGCCCCTCCGTGTCGCTCATACCAGATATGGTACATAGATATTAAGTACATAGCTAGTATGACCGTCAGCACACGGTCAGTGGCCGGTCAGTCGCCGCGGACAACCTCTCCCCATGACGAACTCGCGGAACACCTCGGTCCTGATCTCCGGTGCCAGCGTCGGCGGCCCGGCACTCGCGTACTGGCTGACCCGGTACGGCTTCTCCGTCACGATCGTCGAGCGCGCCCCGGCCCTGCGCCCCGGCGGCCAGGCCATCGACGTGCGCGGCCCGGCTCTGGAGGTGGCCGAGCGGATGGGCCTGCTGGCCGACCTGCGCGCGCACAGCACCGCCATGCGCGGCATGACCATGGTCGACGGCGACGGCAACGAGATCTACCGCAGCGAGGAGCGCACCCTGACCGGCGGCGAGCTGGCCAGCCCGGACGTCGAGATCATGCGCGACGACCTGGCCCGACTGCTGTGCGACGCGGCGGGGGAGGAGGTCGAGTACCTGTTCGACGACTCGATCGCCGCCCTCGACGAGGACGGCGCGGGCGTGCACGTCACGTTCGAGAAGACCCCGCCGCGCACGTTCGACCTGGTCGTCGGCGCGGACGGGCTGCACTCCACCGTCCGGCGGCTCGCGTTCGGGCCGGAGGTCGACCACATCCACCACCTGGGCACGTACCTGGCGGTGTTCACGGCGCCCAACTTCCTCGACCTCGACCACTGGCAGGTGTTCTGCCAAGCTGGCCGGTACGGCGGCGGCATCATGAGCGCCCGCGACAACGCCGAGGCCCGGGTGTTCGTCGGCTTCGAGTCCGCTGAGCCGCTCGACTACGACCACCGCGACGTCGGGGCCCAGAAGCGGCTGCTCGCCGACCACTACGCCGACGCAGGTTGGGAGTTCCCCCGGGCGCTGACGTACATGTGGGACGCGCCCGACTTCCACTTCGACTCGATGAGCCAGATCCGGATGGACAGCTGGTCGCGCGGCCGGGTGGTCCTGCTCGGCGACGCCGGATACTGCGGCTCCCCGCTGTCCGGCCAGGGCACGAGCATGGCGATGGTCGGCGCGTACGTCCTCGCCGGCGAGCTGCGGGCCGCCGGCGACCACACGGCGGCCTTCGAGAACTACGAGAAGGAACTGCGCGGGTACGTCGCCGCCAACCAGCGGCTCGCCCTCACCAACAAGGCCCGGGTGGAGGCCCGGATGTCGGGGGAGGCCGTCGACTTCCAGGACTTCGGCGAGGTCGTCAACGCGCTCGTCCTGAAGGACTACTGAGCCGATAGGTCCGCTGCGGGATAATCCCGTAGCGGACCGTTCTTGCTATCCTCGAGCCATGAGCGCACCGACCGTCACCGATGTCAGCTTCCTGCTGTCCCACGCCGGGCACGTGCTGTCCACCCAGATGACGGCGGCCTTCGAGGAGCTGGGCGTCTCACCGCGCGGCTACTGCGTGCTCAACCACGCGACCCGCGCCGAGCTGACCCAGAACCAGCTCGCGGAGCTCTCCGACCTCGACAAGACCACGATGGTCGTCACTCTCGACGCCCTGGAGGGCGCGGGGCTCGCCGAGCGCCGGCCGTCGGCGACCGACCGCCGAGCGCGGATCGTGCACGTGACCGAGGCGGGTCGGGTCGTCGTGGAGCGGGGCCGGCTGGTGTCGTCGGGCGTGCACCAGGCCGTGCTCGACGCGCTGCCGGCGGGGGAGCGCGAGGCGTTCGTGGCCGCGCTGACCCGGCTGGTCGAGGGGCATCTGGCCCGGCCGGCGGAGTCCGCGACCGTGGTGCGCCGGGCCCGGCGTACCCAAAAATAATCTCTGAACAGATCGTCTACAACGAAACTATCTGCTACGGTCACTCCTGAGACTTCTTCGTCCAGGAGGCGACCCCCATGTCACAGATCGTCCCGTCCCACCGTGCCCGCTGGCTCGCCGTTCTCGTCCTCTGCGTCGGCCAGCTCATGATCATTCTTGACGCGACCATCGTGAACGTCGCACTGCCGGCCATCCAACGCGACCTGGGCTTCACCCAGTCGGGCCTCGGCTGGGTCGTCAACGCCTACCTGATCCCCTTCGGCGGCCTGCTGCTCCTCGCCGGCCGGCTCGGCGACCTGATCGGCCGCCGCCGGATGTTCGTCCTCGGCCTCGCGGTGTTCACCGCGGCGTCCCTGCTCTGCGGCCTCGCCGACAGCCGCGAACTCCTGATCGCCGCCCGGTTCGTCCAGGGCGTCGGCGGGGCGATGACCTCCGCCGTCATCCTCGGCATGGTGGTCACCATGTTCAGCACGCCGAAGGAGACCGCCCGGGCCATCGGCTTCTACAGCTTCGTGGGCGCGGCCGGCGCCTCCATCGGGGTACTGGGCGGCGGCGTCCTCACCCAGACCCTCACCTGGCACTGGATCTTCCTCGTCAACCTCCCGATCGGCATCGGCACCCTGTTCGCCGCGCGCCTCGTCGCCCGCGACCGGGGCACCGGTCTCGCCGCCGGCGCGGACATCCTCGGCGCGGCCCTGGTCACCTCCGGCCTGATGCTCGCGATCTACACCATCGTCGGATCCGCCGAGCGGTCCACCCCCGCAACGGCAGCCCTCGGCACGCTGTCCGCCGCGCTGCTCGCCGGCTTCGTCCTCCGCCAGGCCCGGGCACGCACCCCGCTCCTGCCGCTGCGCGTCCTCCGCTCCCGCCAGGTGTCCGCCGGCAACGTCGTGCAGGCCCTGATGGTCGCGGCCATGTTCGGCTTCCAGATCCCCGTCGCCCTGTACGTCCAACAGGTCCTCGGCTACAGCTCCCTCATGACCGGGGTGTCGTTCCTGCCCATCACCGCCGCGATCGGCGTCGTCGCCCTCGGGCTGTCGGCCCGCCTGATCACCCGGTTCGGCCCGCGCGCCGTGACCCTGACCGGGCTGCCGCTGATCGGGGTGGGCTTCGCGCTGCTGGCCCGGCTGCCGGTACACGGCTCGTTCGTCACCGACCTGCTCCCGTCGATGCTGCTCCTCGGACTCGGCGTCGGCCTGGCACTGCCGGCGGTGGCCACGCTCGCGATGTCCGGGGCCCGGCCGGAGGACTCCGGGATCGCGTCCGGTCTGGTCAACACCACCCAACAGGTCGGCGGGGCGTTCGGGCTCGCGGTGCTGCTCACCCTGGCCACGTCCCGGACGGACGGGCTGCTCGCCGCGGGGGAGAGCGCGCCGGCGGCGTTGACCGGGGGCTACCACCTGGCGTTCGGGATCGGGGTGGGCGTCGTGGCCGTCGCCACGGTCCTCGCGGCCCTCCTGCTCCGGCCCGCCGTGGTGCCGGTCGGCACAGAGCGGGTCGCCGAGCCGGTGCTCGTGGGCTGACCCGGTCCCGGTACCCGGAAAATGGTCTGGTCTGTCGAGGTGGGCGTCCCGGTCGGGACGCCCACCTCCCGTCCCGGCTGACCTGCGAGGTCAGTCGCCGGTCAGGGCGAACGTGCCGGTGATCGTCCAGCCCTGGTCGCGCACGCCCACCCACAACTCGTCCACCACCTGCCGCACCGGCAACAGCCCGGCGACGATCTCCGCGATCTCCGCGGCCGCCGGATGGCGCATCCCCACGGTCACGTGCGGCTCCGGGTCCGCCCCGAACCGGCCGGCGTACGGGGCCAGCGCCGGCCACCGGTCCCGGGCCGCGCGCACCAGCGGGCCGAGTGGGGCCGCCGGCAGGTAGACGAAGTCCGCGGTGTGGTGGACCTCGGTGAACTCCAGCTCGACCGGCGGCTGGGCGGCGGCGAACTCCCGCAGCCATGACAGCCCGTGGTCCTCGAGGTCGATGGCGGGCACGAACGGGTACAGCAGGGTGACGTGCGCCGGCAGGCCGGTGCGCACGGCGGCCGGGTGGTCGACGGCGACGGCCGCGAGGATCCGGTCGGCGGCCGGGACCGGGGCCACCAGGGCCGTTCTGGGCTGGCCGTCCATGGCACCTCCGCACTCGTTGACGCCATTGTGCCCGCCCGCCCCGGCCCACCACCCGCCGAGGCCCGTCGCCGGTCGGTCGATTCGCGGTCCGCGGCCTGTGCGGTCGGGGCGGGTGCGCGCCGGGTAGCCTTCGGTCATGAGCCGACGACGCTGGGCCGCCGCTGTCGCACTGGCCGGGGCGCTCGCGCTGTCGGGCTGCACCTCCGACCCGAACCGCCGCCCGCCCACCGAGAGCACCGTGCCCGACCCGGCGGTGATGGTCCGCGACATGACCCGCAAGGTCGACGCCGGCCAGCTGTACCGTGACCCGTCCGGCAGCGAGGCCCAGATCGCCAAGGACGCCGTGCTCCGGCTCCTCGACGCCCCGGCCACCCCGGCCGGGTACGAGTCGGCGTTCGCCGGGCTGGGCTTCCGTACGGTCACCGGCACGGATCCGGTGACGTCGCGGCCGTACCTGCTGCTGCTCGGCGAGCGGGGCACCGAGCGGTCGTGGGGGGCGATCCTCGTGGACCGGTCGGTGCCGGTCAGCCTGGTGGTGGAGGTGCCGCACACCGGGTTCGACCTCAACACCGACGTGATCGGGATGGCGGAGTTCCGGGCCAGGCCGGGGGCTGTTCTGCTGGTCGCGGGGGCGCACCGCAACGCGGCGGGCGGGCTGGCCGACGTGGCGCACAACGACCGGTCCCTGTTCCACGCGCTGACCACCGCGCTCGCCGGGCGCGGGTTGCCGCAGGTCCAGCTGCACGGTTTCGCCGACGAGAGCCTGCCGGACTGGGACGTCGTCGTGTCCGTTGGCGCGGCGGGCGTGCTGGCCCAGGCCAGAGCCGTGAGCGACGCGTTGACCACCGCCGGGTTCGACGTGTGCCGGGCCTGGGAGCGTCAGTGCGGCAAGCTGGAGGGCAACAACAACGTGCAGGGCAGGGCCGCCGCCCAGTTGGGGCAGGTGTTCGTGCACGTGGAGATCAGCAACTCCAACCGCGGCGACGCCGACTCCCGGGCGAGGATCGTCGAGGCCCTCGCGCACGCGATGTGACCCCGGCGCGCGGTCAGACCCGGCGTGCCGTCCGGAACCGCACCGCCCAGTACCCGGTCCCGTCGAGGATCGACTCCCCACCGGCGTCGCCCAGCGTCGGCCCGTTGGCCTTCGTCCGGCTGGAGATGAACCGCTGGTGCCCGGCGTCGTCGATGCCGAGGTAGATGCCCATGTGTTCGATGGAGGCGCCCTCCGCGGACGCGGTGTGGAAGAACAGCAGGTCTCCGGGCTGGAGTTTGTCGAAGTCCCGGGCCTGGGTGCCGGAGTTGGGGATCACGATCTGGCCGGGGCCGAACTCCGCCATCGCGTACGCGCGCCGGGGGAGAGCCCCCTCGCCCGGGGTGTTCGTGCCGCGGAGCGGGAGGCCGAGCCGGTACCCGTAGACCATCCGGATGAAGCCGGAGCAGTCGAGGCTGTGGATCCGTTCGGGGTCGGGCTGCTCCTTCTTCCCGTCGGGGAACGACCACGGCACGCCGAGGTAGTCGTAGAAGTCGGAGTTCTCGGCGCGGCCGTCGGGGTCGGCGTCCGACAGGGGGCCGAATGCGGCGTCGCCGGCGATCTGCTGGCCGGTCGGGTCGGTCAGCGGTTGCGCGCCGTAGCCGTATTCCATGGCCACGCCGAGCACGTCGGGGGTGCGGTCGGCGGTGGCGGACTTCAGCCATGGGGCGAACCACGGCTGGGTCTCCTGGCCGGCGGACCACGGGTGCGGGGCGAGCCGGATCCACTGGTCGGTCCGTACGGTCGCCGGGGTGTACTTCGGCTCGGCGAAGACCCGTTCCGGGCCGGTCAGCCGGACGGTCCTGCTGGTGTCGGTGAACACGGCGACCGTGCTCCCGTCGCCGCCGAGGACTTCGGTGCGGGGCGGGTCCTGTAATCGGCGGAACTGGAGGGCGGCCGTGGCCCGCGCGGTCGCCGACGGGGCCCCCGACGCGACCTCGGTCGGGACGGGGGCGGCGCCGTCGGAACGGACTACGAGGAACACGCCGGTCGCCAGGACGGCGAGCGCCCCGGCGGCGAGCGCGACGAGTCGGACGGGTACCCGGCTCACGTGACCGGCACCAGTCCGGCGAGGATCCCGCTGACCGTCAGGACGTACGTGCCGGCGGTCACGACGCCCGTGGCCAGCAGCGTGGCGCGCGGCGGCTGGCGGACGAGCTGGTAGGCGATCAGGCCGGGCGCGACGAAGCCGAGGGTCTGGTGGGAGAACAGCAGCGGCAGGTCCTGCTGCACGATCATGAACACCGTGAGCTGCAGGACGACGCTGAGCAGCACGATCGCGGCGAACAGCCGCTTGCCGTACAGGATGACGACGCGTTGCAGGATCTTCGTCAGCCCCCAGGTCACCCCGGTCATGACGAAGACGACGCAGGCCTGCCGGTAGTCCTCGACCAGGGCGAGGGCGATCCAACCCGGGGTGATCATGCCGCCGGGGGACAGGTTGGTGGTCAGGTAGCACACCAGCGCGAACACGAGGCCGATGCCGAGGCACGCCGTCGCCAACTGGGAGCTGAGCTCGCCGCCGAAGTTCATGAGACCGTCAGACCTTCCGGGGTACCGTCGAGCGCGGCCGCCCGTTCGGGGTTCCAGTGCGGCAGCGCCGCCAGCTCGTGCAGCAGCACCTCGCCCTGGCCGTGGATGTTGCCGATGGCCACGATGGACGCGCCGTCGACGAGGACGTCGACCATCCGGCGGCGCAGGGTGGCCGGGTCGTTGCGCCCGCCGAGGTCGGCGACCCGGTCCTGCCAGGCGTCGGGCACCTTGCTCTGCGCGCTGCGGGTCGGCTCGCCGATCAGGATCACGCCGGCCGGGTCCATGTCGGCGACGATCGAACCCATCTGGCCGTTGCGCTCCACCCGGTCCGGCCGGCAGTTGATCACCACGTACAGCGGGGTGCCGATCAGGTTCTGGTCCTGGAGCTGGCGGACGTTCATCAGCGTCGAGGCGGGGTCGTTGGCGGCGAACACGTTGGCGAACCGGATCCGCTTGCCCTCGGCGACGTAGCGGTGCACGCTGAGCACGCCCGGGTCCGGCGGTGCGTCCCACATCCCGTCCAGCGCCGCCCGGCGGGGCACGCCGAGCAGCTCGGCGACCTTGAGCGCGATGGCGACGTTCTCCTTGAAGGTGATCCAGCCGAACCCGGCCATCTCGGCGTCGGCGACGGTCTCCGGGTCGACGGCGATCAGCTGGCAGTCGCGGCGGTCCGCCTCCTTCTGGAGGATGTGCAGCCGGTCCTGTTCGGCCGTGACGCAGATCCCGCCGTGCGGCATGGACCGGCTCAGCGACCGGGCCACGTCGTCGAGCGTCGGCCCCATCTCGGCGAGGTGGTCCTCCCGCACGTTGCACAGCACGCCGATCGTGGACTGGATCAACTTCGACTGGTTGATCTCCTGCAGGGCCGGCATCACGGCCATGCACTCCATCACGAGCGTGTCCGGGTGGTACGCGGCGGCCCGGCGCACGATGCCGATCTGCTCCACCACGTTGGCGATCCCGAACTTGCGGTACACCGGCTCCTCGGTGGCGTCGGGGAAGATGAACCGGGCCGCGGTACCCGTCGTCTTGGCCACCACCACCTGCCCGCCGCCGCGCAGCGCGCCCGCGCACAGCCGGGTGATGGAACTCTTGCCCCGGATGCCGTTGACGAGCACCCGGTTCGGGATCAGGTGCAGGCTGCGCCCGTGGTTGCGCTGCTCGACGATGCCGGCGACGAGCAGCACCAGGCACGCGCAGAGCAGGACCACGTACAGGTAGACCATGTCAGCGCCTTCCGGTGAGCGAGGACCGGCGGTCGCGGGGTCCGGGGATGACGGGGAAGACGGCCGTGAAGTCGTCCTCGCCGCGCCGCAGCCGCAGCGCGCCGCCGAACCGGGCCGCCCCGTACATGTCGACCTGTCGGCAGATCTCCAGGCACGCGCCGATCGCGCCGATCTCGTCGTGCCGGCGCAGCGACACCGGGTCCTCCAGGGTGCCGGCGGACACCTGGTCGGCCTCCACCGCCAGGGCGCGCAGCGGTCGCAGCACCACCAGCCACTGCCAGCCGAGCCCGAACAGGGCCAGCGCCGCCGCGACCCCGGCGACGAGCACCGCTGCCCGGAACCGCATCGCCGCCGGCAGGGACAACTCGGACACCGACCGGTCGGCGAGCACGGCCCATTCCAGCTGGGTCACGGTGGTCGGCTCGACCATGCCGGCGGCTGTGACCAGCCGGCGGCTGGCGGCCTTGGGCCAGCCCTCCGTCACGGTGTCGCTGTTGGTGGCGCCGGCCAGCGCCCGTGCCGCCGCCGCCCGCTCGTCGGCCCCGGTCAGCTCCGCGAACGCCAGGTGGCCGTCGGTGTCGAAGATGGTGCGCATCTGGGAGTCGACGACCCGGACCCGGCCGTCGATCTGGCTGAGGATGCCGGTCAGGTAGCCGACGTCGAACTCGGCCATGACGGCCGTCCCGTGCTGGCCGGCCTTGTAGGCGAACACGACGGGCAGCCGGCCGGTGCCGTGCTGCAGGGCGATGCCGACCTCGCCGGGCAGCGGGTCGGGGGTCCGCAGCGACCTGCGGCCGGCGGAGGCGAGGACCTTGCCGTGCGCGTCGACCAGGTACGCGCCCCGGAACCGGTTGTCCCGGCTGACCATGGACCGCAGCGCCGGGCGGACGTCGTCGGCCTTGAGTGACGGGTGATCAGCGACGACCCGGGAGACCCGGTCGAGCCCACGGTCCATACTGGTCGCCAGCGTGTGCGCCGCGACCTCCACCCGGCTCTCCTCGTCGCGGACGATCTGGGTGGGCGTGGCCACGTACTCGTCGCCGTACCACAGGATCATGCCCCCGGACCACGACATCGTGATCAGGAAGACCGCGACGAGGCCGACCCCGGCGGGCAGGGTCCGCCGCAGCGACTTCGCCGATCGGCTGTGCGGCGCGCCGAGGGCCATGCTGATCCGGGCCACCTCGCGCGGTCCCCGGTTGCGGGCGCGCGGCGCGGTGTCGCCGGTGGCCTCGGCCTTGGCCTGGGCCCGCAGCCGTCGGACCGGCCGGATAAGGAACCGGTAGGTGATCCACCAGCCGAGCGCCGCGACGGCGATGAGGGACAGGCCACCCGGGACGCCGTCCCAGGGCCGTCCGGCCGCCAGCAGGGGCGCCTCCACGGTCGACGTCACGACCAGCCCCGTCCGGCCGAGCGGGGCGGCGGCCACGACGAGGGCGCGGGAGGAGGTGCCGGGCAGGGTGTGGCTGGTGCCGTAGGTCCGGCCGGTGGCCGCGGCCTTCACGCCCTCGCCGGCCCAGATCACGCCCTGCGGCGTCGCCGGGGCGACGCCCTGCACGACGACGGGTGCCTCGTGGGCCGCGCCGACGAGGACACCGTGCCGGGCGTCGGGGTTCAGGCGCACGGAGCGCACCCGCAGCAGGGTCGAGGCGACCAGGACCCGGTCGCCGTCGATGGGCAGGGTCACGAGGATCTGCGGCTGACCCTTGACCAGATGGCCGGTCACGGTCCGCCGCCCGGTCTCGATCTTCTCCGGTACCGGGACCGCCGTGCCCTGCGACCGCAGCACCGCGCGGGTGGCCGGGTTGACCACCGCCGCGCCGGAGAAGGCCCGGTCACCGGTCGTGACCGTGGTGAGCAGCTTGTCGAGGGCCGGGTCGGTGTCGTACTTCGTGGTCCGCACGGTCGACGACAGCTGATCGGCCTGGGCGTCGACGCTGGTACTGACGGTGCGGGCGAGCCGTTCGACGAGGTCGCGCTGGGAGTCGACGACCGCGCGGGGCGTCGGGTCGCCGGCGTGCGCCGCGAACAGCCCCACGCACAGCAGGGCGACGAGCGTGAGGGCCCAGAAGATCACGGGCGCGGGGGCGTTGACGCCGGCCGGGAAGCGGGGCGAGGGAAGCTGCTGTTCGAGGGCGATGGCCCGCCAGGTCACGACGTCGGCGACGGGGACTGGTCGTTCGGGGGCAGCACGCAGCCGTTTTTTGGAACGGAGCCGCACGGTGTCTCGCCCTCCCGAAAACGACATCGGCGGCGAACTCCACCGGATGCTTGCAATACGCCATCCCGTGCCGACGACCGGGGTCGTCAGCGGGAATGGCGTATTCCGAACCTATCAGCCTTCGTCGAAGGCACGCCCTCCCCTGAAAGGGCAGCTTTACCCGCCTTGTGGCACGACGAGGCCGTTGGCCTCCGCGCCGTGGGACAGCAGATGATCCCGAATTCGCCCCATTGCGGCGTGGTAAATGGCCTTTTTGCCCTCCGGGACCGCCGGATCCGCCAGCGCCCTGGTCAGATCCACCAACCGGATGTCGGGGTTGAGATCCATCCATATCGGAATGGCCTCGAGGTGAGAGACCTGCCACTTGTGCGGGGAGACCTCGACGAAGGTGGAGCGCATCATCACGCCCTCGCGATTGGCGTTGACGGGTTCGGCGTGCCGGGCGAGGAGGTTGCCCATCCCGTAGACGACCCATTTGCCGGAGATCTTCTCCACGGGCTGCACGACGTTCGCGTGGTGGCCGAGAATCAGGTCGATGTCCGGGGACGCGATGAGCTTCTTCGCCCACTGTTGCTGGTCGGCGTCCGGCTCGTTCTCGTACTCCGTGCCCCAGGTCATGCTGAGCACGACGATCTCGGCCCCGGCCTGGCGGGTCCGGTGGGCCGCGGCGAGAATCGCGGCCACGTCGACCTGGTTGACGAGCCACGCCTTGCCGTCGGGCGGCTGTGGGCCTGTGCCGCGTTTCGAGTAGGACAGGTGTCCCACCTTGACGCCCTTGACGGTGTAGATGGTCGGTTTCGCCGCGGCGGCGGCCGAGGAGAAGGTGCCGGTGTGTCCCAGGCCCGCCTGGTCGAGGGCCGTGAGCGTCCGCTGTGCCCCCTCCTCGCCGTGGTCGAGGGCGTGGGTCGACGCCGTCGAGCACGCGTCGAACCCGGAGCGCCGGATCCCGCCCACCACCGTCGGCGGCACGCTGAACGTCGGGTACCCCTCGAACGGCCCGCCGTCCGGGGCCAGTGCCGTCTCCAGGTGACAGATCGCCAGGTCAGAGGCTGAGACTGCCGGCGCGGCTCCGGACAGCACCGGCAGGAAGTCCATCGCGCCGCCGCCGTCCTTGCTGGCCTGCTGCCACAACTCCGGGTGCGGCAGCACGTCGCCGGCCCCCAGGACGGTCAGCGTCCGCCGGCCGGCCGTGTCGCGGGTCACGGCCGCCGGGTCGGGGTTCAGCGGGGTCGGGGTGCCCGCGAACGCCGGGACCGAGGCGGACGCGGGCGCGGGGCCGCCACCCGACGTCAGGTACCAGCCGCCGCCGCCCAGGGCGGCCACCGCCGCGAGGGCCCCCGTCACGATCCACACCATGCGCCGACGCACGCCAGCCACCCCCGGTCCTTCGGTCGGAGCAACCATAGGCGTCGGATCCGGCCGCGCACCAATCCCGGTTGCCGGATGCGCACCTCATGGCGATTCGCACCCTCGACAAAGGACTGTCTCATCGAGGGAGCCAGTTCCACCGGATCCCGTGGAAACCGGGGGTGATGTCGTGGTCGACCAGATGGGTCAGCCGGGAGTCGATCAGCCGGAGCTGTTCGACGTCCTTGTGCGGGGACCTGCTGTCCAGCCGCCAGATCCGGTACGCGCGCTCGGCCCCCGACCCCGGCCCGAACCGCAGGGTCAACTCGAGCTGTTGGCCGGCCCGGAGCCAGACTCCGTGGTACGTCTCGGTCACCGGCCCCGACACGTGGTATTCCAGCGCGTAGGCCTCACCGCGGCTCAACGCCGGGAACACCAGCTCCGCGGCGACCAGGCCGGCGTCGGGGTCGGTCCGGGTCCGGCTGAGCGCGCAGTCCCGGCCGGACCGGATCGTGGCGGGCTCCTCGCCCTGGCCGTGGCTGAGCACGACGTGCCGGCGCACCCCGGACCGCCGGGCCCGGACGACGACCCGCACCGTGGACCGCCAGCCGTGCGGGCCGAGGACCGTCACGTCGGTGCGCACCGCGAGGACGTCGAGCTCGGGGTCGGCCGGTGCGTCGAGGGCGGCCTTGAGCCGGTGGGCGACCGCCATCGGCGTGCCGGGGGTCAGGGCCTGGCGGCGGCCCTGGTGGGCCGGCTCGTCCAGGAGCCGGCACAGCGCCCTGGCCGGCACCTGCAGCACGGTCTCCAGCTCGGCGAGGGCGCGCAGGCTCTCGGCACGGTCGGGTCGGCTGACGCCGCGCTGCCAGTTGCTCAGGGTGGACACGCTGACGGACAAACCGAGCACGGCCAGCCGGTCGCGGAGCCGGTCGAGGCTGAGCCCCCGCGCGGCGATCGCCCACCGCAGCGCGGTGTGGAACGGCCCGGTCTGGAGCACGTCGTGGAACTCGTCGATCGGGGCCTCCTTGTTACTCGACGGTTCTGGATATTCAGCATCATCGGCGGCCCCGCCCGGGGGCGTCAACCCTTCGGGTCGGCATCGCCGCAGGTCAGAGCCCCTGCGCCCGGCTGTCGGGCCGGGTCGGCGACGTCGCACGGCCCGAGGGTACCCGTGAGGTGTGATATTGCACTCGGTCGGGCGTCCATCCATGCTGGCCTCTCCCTACCCGGTCCCCTCGTCCGGGCTGGCTCGAAAGGACCCCCTCATGAAACCCATCCGACTGTTCACCGTGGGCGCGGTGCTCGCCATCGGAGCCGCCGTCGTCCCGGTGACGATGGCCGCGGCGACGTCGAAGGCCCCTGCGGTCGCCTGTTCCGTCGCCACCCACGGCCCCCACCACGACGAGGCCGGCCCGGCCTGCGTCGCCGCCGAGGTCACCCTGGACCGGCTGCCCGCCGTGGGGGAGTCGGCGACGGTGAAGATCCGGCTGCGCTCCCAGGTGTCGATCGACGCGGCCCGGCTGTCGGTCCGGCTGCCGCGGTCCCTGCGCCTGGACACCGCCGGCACCGGCCTGTCCGCCCCGCGCGCCGTGGGCCTCGACCAGGCGGCCGAGCAGACGTTCGCCCTGTCCACCGGCGGCCGGACCGTCACCCTGCGCGTCACGGCGCTCGAGGCCGGCCCGGCGCAGGTCCAGGCCGACGTCACCGACGCCGGCGTGCCGGACCAGTCCCGCTCGGCGCACGGATCGACGGTGTTCACGGTGGGGGAGAGGGCCGGCGGCTCACACGCGGGCCTGGCCGGCACCGACAGCCCGGCTGTGGACGCCGGAGTTGTCCGGCCGGCGGCCAACGGACGCACCACCCCGCTGACCGCCGCGGCACCGCGTTCGACGGCGGCCGGCCAGATCTGCGCCACGGGCCAGTTCACGGTCGCGGACAAGACGGGTACGTGGCTGGCCGGCCGCAACATCCCGGTCGCCGTCCTCGGCAGGACCACGTCCTCGGCGGCCACGCAGACCTACGCCACCGGACTGACCGGCGCCACCGACGGACGCTACTCGGTGTGCTTCACGTCGCCGGTGACCACGATGTACTCCGTGCAGGTCAAGTTCACCTCCGACTCCAGCGTGTGGCGGGTGACCGACAACGCCGGGGCGAACACGTACAGCGTGACGACCGCCGCGCGGACCAACGTGCAGGCCGGCACCGTGGACTTCGGCACCACCTCACCCACCAGCACGTACATGCGCGGCTGGCACGCCTTCGACACCCTCAACCTCCTGTGGGGCATCCGCGCCTCGGGCACCAACTGCTGGACCGCCCGCGAGACGGCCAACTGCACGAAGATCACCCTGCACTGGCAGCCCGGCAGCACCGACGGCACGTACTTCGACCCCGACGGCCGGTACGTGGCCATGGAGGACGCCGACCCCGACTCCGAGCACCTGGTGCTGCACGAGTCCGGACACCACTTCATGGACCTGCTGTACAACCGCTGGTGGCCGGTCTTCGACTGCCCTGACCCGCACTACCTGCAGAAGCGCTCCGGCCCGACCTGCGCGTGGACCGAGGGTTTCGCCAACGCCATCGCCGGGTACGCCAAGGGTGACGGCATGTTCTACTGGCCCGACGGCGAGTCGGTGGACCTGATGACCACCGCCCCGTTCGACCCGCGCCAGCCGGCGAGCCACACGAACATCGAGGACGGCGACCAGGTCGAGTGCCGGGTGGCCGGCTCGATCATCGACCTGTGGCGCAGGACCGACAACGGGCCGGCGGCCACGTTCGACCTGATGCGCCGGTACCAGTCGAGCACGTTCCGCGAATGGTTCAACGACGACCGCCCGCTGACCGGCCTGGACACGTCCGCCACCGCCCGCGACCTGGTCTACACCCACACGATCGACTACCGGACGGGTACCCCCGGATCGGGCGTCGCCAACGGCGGCTTCGAGAGCGGCACCGCCAACTGGACCATCACCGGTGGCGTCGTCGGCAACTGGCCCGACTACCCGGCCCAGCAGGGATCCTGGTACGCGTGGATGGGCGGCAACGGAGTCGTCAACACCGACACCCTCTCCCAGCAGATCACCATCCCGTCCACGGCGACCTCGGCGACCCTGGGTTACTACCTGCGGATCGCGACCCAGGAGTCCGGCTCCACCGCGTACGACACCTTCAAGGTCCAGGTGATCGACGGCTCCACGACCACGACCCTGGCCACGTTCTCCAACACCAACGCCAGCAACGGGTACGTCGCCCGCACCGTCAGTCTCTCCGCCTTCCGGGGCAGGACGGTGACGCTGAGGTTCGTCAGCACGGAGGACTCGTCCCTGACCACGGACTTCCTCCTCGACAGCGTCACGCTGACCACGACCTGATCGAGTGGTGACCGGTCCGAGGGACAGCGGACCGGTCGCTCTTCGTGGCTCCCGGGCCGGTGCGCGGGCCCGGGAGCCACGAAGCCCCGGCCCCTGATCGTGGGGGTCGGGGCTGCTCTGTTCGTCGTGGCTCCTCCACCCGCGCGGCCCACCGGGCTGTCGGGGTCCGTCCGGGGCCGTCCGCGAGCCCTCAACGCCCGTAACCCGGCGAGGAAGGCGGTCGGCTCGGTGAGGACCGAAGGATCGACCCCGTCGCCCGGCGTCAGCGCCGTGGTTCCTCCCGGTAGCCGCGCAGGAAGCTGACCACCAGGATCGCCACCATCGCGCACAGGACGGCCCCACCGGCGACCGGGCGCAGCCCGGGATCCATCCAGGTGTACTTCGGCACGAGGAGAAGGAACAGCCCGACGGCGAAACCGAGCCCCGTCAGCCGCCGCGCGCGGGTTCCGGCCAGAGCCTTCGTCTCCATGCCGACCATGGTATCCCGCGACCGGCGGGACACACCTTTCCGGACAGTCACGGACTGACCCGCCGGGTCGCACGGACGTCAGGTCACGGCCGGCGGCGAACCTCGAGGTGCTCGGCGAGGCGCGCGGCCGACGTGCCCAGACCGGCGGGGCCCGGCGGCACGAAGACCGAGGGGCCACCACGCCCGGTCGGCTCCCCGCTCGCGGCCACGGGCGCCGGCCGCGACGGCACGCCGGGCACCGCAGGCACCCCGGGAAGCCGGAACACCCCCGGCCCGGCCGCGCCCCCCGGCACCGGGGCCGCCCCCGGCACGCCGTGCTCCGCCGCCAACCACTCCGGCTTGTACCGGTCGACCTTGCGGTGCCACTCCAGGATCCCGGACATCCAGTCCTTGAGTTCCTCCGCGTAGTTCGTCAACACGCCCCTGACCTCGCCGGACAGGTCGAGATCCGTGCACATCGCCGGCAGCTCCACCGCGACGATGTGCTCGAACTGTTCCATCCGCTCCGTCATCAGCCGGTGTACGACGTCGCGGGCCCGGAGCCGGTCGGCGCCGAGGAAGTTCTCCATCACGTACACGATGTTGTGGATCTCGCCCTCGTACTGGATCTCCTTCTGGTAGGAGAACACGTCGTTGAGGAAGCAGGCGTAGTCCTGGGCGGAGTTGTCGAGCTGGCGCATCACCCGGTTCTGGTAGATCTCCGGGGGCACGAGGTCGCCGTGGCCGATCCGGGCCAGGCCCATGGTGAGGTCCGAGCCGAACGTGGCCCGGCGCATCTCCACATAGTCCACCGGGTCGGGCACCCGGTTCTGGACCTGGTTGACCAGCTCCCAGATCCACGAGGCCGTCATACTGGTCACGGCCTCGAGGAACTGTGCGCGGGCCGGCATGGACATCGGGGCGGCGGTGCGTCGCCACAGGTCGGCCAGGCCGCGCTCCACCGGGGTGACCGGCTCCGGGGTCGGGCCGAGGTCCAGCGGCATGAACAGGGTCAGCCGGGCGTTCTGCGCCTTGGCGCCGACGAGGTCGCGGCTGTTGCCGTACTGGGCGGGGAACAGGTCGTCGCCGTACGTGCCCCAGCTCAGCCAGTCCGTGGACAGGTTCAGCGCGTCGAGGTCGGCGCGCTGGTGGATCATCGCGGCGCAGTACGCGAGGTCGTACGCCTCGAAGCGCGCGGCGTCCCACAGCCGGCCGCCCACGACGCCCGGCACCGGGGCGAACATGCCCATGTCCTCGCACCACCGCGCGCCGTGCCGGCGGGACGCGTCCAGGTGGGGGCTGACCCGGTGGGCGTAGGGCATGTGGAAGTCCGGCAGCGGCAGGTGGCCGACGTCGCGGCCGACGGGCACGTCCAGGTGCTGGGCCTGGCGACGGTCGACACCCAGCGTCCCCGGGGTGATCCGGAGCCCGGACGTGCCCAGCCCGGTCGGTCCGCCGAGGACCGGGGTCGCGGGGCCGGCCGTGGAGTTCATGTACCGGCTGGACCGCGCGTGCCACTCGTGCCCGCCGGACTGCCAGTCCTGCAGGCCCTTGGCGTACAGGCCGACGGCGACCTGTTCGTGCGGGGCGACGGCGTTGTCGGCGATCATCAGCGGGATCTCGACGAGGGCCGTGTTCTCGAACTGCTGCAGCCGGGAGGTGATCAGGCTGTTGGTCAGCTCCGCCGCCTCCTGGGTGCTCACGCCCAGGAACGTCTCCAGCACCAGGATCGCGTTGGAGTTCTCGCCCTCCTCGGTCACCTCGCGCTGGTAGGAGAAGATGTCGTTGCGCAGGTGCACCGCGTCGGCGAACGTGTCGCGCAGCACCCGCAGGGGCCGCAGCGCTGCGAGCCGGTCGGGGACCTCCGCGCCGACCGCGCACTCCACGAGGTTCGCCGACCAGGGGGCGCCGCCGACCCTGCGGCGCATCTCCACGTACTCCATCGGGTTGGCGATCCGGTGCCGGTTGATGTTGTCGAGTTCCCACATCGACTCGACCATCAGGTTGTGCGTCGAGGCCGTGAACCGTTCGCGCCAGCCGTCCGACATCATCGGGATCGTGCGCGCCCACAGGTCCGCGAGGCCCGCCTCCGCCGGGTTCTCCGGCTCCGGGGGGAGCGTGCCGGGGGCGGTCATGAACAGGTCGAGCCGGTCCAGGTAGGCCTTCGCGCCGACCATGTCCCCGGTGTACTTGAACAGGTCCAGGAAGTGGTCGTCGAAGAAGAACACCCACACGTACCAGTCGGTGATCAGGTCGAGCATGGTCTCGTCGCAGTCGGGGTGCGTGTAGGCGCACATCAACGCGTAGTCGTTCGCGGAGAGTTTCGCCTGGTCCCAGACGAGGGTGCCGGTCGGCCCGTGCGCGTCGAGCATCCCCATCTTCGCCGCCCACTCGTCCGAGTGCCGGCGGGCGTGCTCCTCGTGCGGGTTCCGCCGGGCCGGATAGGGCATGTAGAAGTCGGGTAGGGCGAACGGCTCCACGGCCGCCTCCGTCCTGGGTACCAAATATCGGCTAGATGGTGATTGTTCATATTTCTAACCTGTACCCCTCGTCAGCACAACCCATCGGAGGCACGAACGGCGACGGGTCAGCGCGGTGCCAGCGTGCCGGGACGGCCGGGAATCCGGGGCGTGGGGCGGGCGCGGCGACACTCCGTTGTGGTGGATCGGCGCAGGTGGGAGGCTTGTCGGCTGCGGAGGAACGCCGCGCGGTCTGCGCCGGGCCGGCCGGTCTCGCGACAGGTATCCGACACTTGGGGGGCCGGGTTGACCTGTACCCATATGTGGTGTTTCCTGGGAGGGGGTCAGTTCGGTGGCCACAGTGCGGTGATCCGGGCTACCGACCGGTCGATCCGCGCCTCGCTGATCCGCCCCTGCCGGACCAGCCCGACGACCGCGCCGACCGTCGCCTCGACCACCGCCGGGTCGTAGGCCGCCTGGTTGCAGAACACGAGCTGGTCGACGCCTGCCTCCAGCGCGAGTCCGACCGCCTCGTCGCGGCCGTAGTGCCGGGAGATCGCCTCGGCCTGCATGTCGTCGGTCACGACCACGCCGTCCCAGCCCAGCTCCCCGCGCAGCAGATCCGTCACCACGGCCCGGGACAGGGACGCTGGCCGCTGCGGATCGAGCTGCCGGTTGAGGAGGTGGGTGACCATCACCGTGTCCACGCTGCCCGCGGCGACCATGCGCCGGAACGGTTCCAGCTCGGCGCGGGTCCAGGTGTCCGTCACGTCGACGGTCTCGAAGTCCGTGTTGCCGGTGGCGCTGCCGAAGCCGGGGAAGTGTTTGATCGAGGTCCGGACGCCGGCCTTCCGGTACGCGCGGACCGCCTCGGTCGCACACGACACCACGACGTCGGCATTCGCGGAGAAGCTGCGGTCCAGCAGGGCGATCGCCGGGTTCGTCGGATTGACCGCGATGTCGACGTCGGGGGTGAAGGTGAAGTTCACCCCGATCCGGACCAGGGTCGCCGCCATGTCCTCGGCCCAGCCGCGGGTGACCTCCGGCGAGTTGAGGGCGCCGATCTGCGCCTGGGAGCGGGTCGCGGGGAAGCCGTTCGCCGGTCCGAGCCGCGCGACCTGGCCGCCCTCCTGGTCGACGGACACGATCAGCCGCCGCCCGGGCGCGGCCTCGCGGAGTGCCCGGATCAGCGCGGTGACCTGCTCGGGGGAGGTGATGTTCCGGGTACCGCCGGTCAGTTGATCCTTGTCGAAGAGGATGACCCCGCCGACGCCCGACTCGCGGACCGCGCGGGTGATCCAGTCGTCCGGGCCGACCCGGTCGCCCCGGAACCCGACCACGAGCATGCCGGCGATCTTCCGGCGGAGGGCGGTCTCGTTGGTCCCCGTCGACGCGCTCGGCGTCCCAGGGCCGGGGGAGCCGGACGTGGCCGGCTTCGGCGCGGGTTCTGCGCCGCACGCACCCAGCCCCGCGGCGACCGCGGTGGAGCCGATGCCGGCGAGCAGGCCTCGGCGGGTGAGCCCGGCGCCCTTCACCCCGTCCACGTTACCGGCCGAGGTGGCGTCCGCCGGCTGGGTTGGCTAGGTTGCCGGGGGCCGGTGGATCGGTAACGGAGGAGGTGGTGCTGGCGATGGTGGGAGAGGACGAGTTCGGTGAGCTCGCGGTACGTGCCGCTGCTGGTGATTCCTCCGCTTTGTCGGATCTGTTGACCCGACTGCGGCCGCTGGTCGTGCGGTACTGCCGGGCGCGGCTCGGCCGGGTCGGCGGCGGGTTCGTGACGGCCGACGACGTGGCTCAGGAGGTATGTCTGGCGGTGATGAAGGCTCTGCCCCGGTACCGGGACGTGGGGCGGCCGTTCGTCGCCTTCGTGTTCGGAATCGCCGGGCACAAGGTGTCCGACGCGCACCGGGCCGCCCAACGGGCCCTGGCGCACGCTCCGGTCGAGTCGGTCCCCGAACGGCCGGACCCGGACGCGAGCCCGGAGACCCTGGCGGTGGCCGCTGACCTGTCGCGGCGACTGTCGAGCCTCCTGGGGGAGCTCACCCCGGCGCAGCGTGAGATCGTGCTGCTGCGGGTGGCCGTGGGGCTGTCGGCGGAGGAGACCGGCGCGGTGCTGGGCATGACGGCGGGTGCGGTCCGGGTGGCCCAGCACCGGTCACTCGGAAAATTGCGGGCGATGGTGGAGGCGAGGTGGGGAAGTGAACGCGTTTGAGGACCTGAGCACGACCGACGCCACGCTGGACGCGATCGGCCGGGGCGAGAAGCCCGTGACGGACGACCTGCTCCTGCTGGCCCTGGCCGAGTGGCGGGCCGACGCCGACGACCCCAGCCCCGCCGACGGTGTGCTCGTCGCGTGGCGGCTCGCGCCGCCCCGTCGGCGTCGACTGCTCGTCGCGGTGGCCGCCGGTCTCGTACTGGTGGCCGGGGCCGGCGGGGTGGCCGCGGCCGCCGGTGACGCCCGGCCGGGCAGTGTGCTGTGGCCGGTGACCCGGCTGGCGTACGCGGACCGGGCCGAGTCGGCGCTGGCCGAGCAGGCCGCCGAGCGCTCGTTGACGACCGCTGGCCAGGACCTGGCTGCGGGGCGCGCGGACCAGGCACAGGTCCACCTGGCCGAGGCCGAGCGCCAACTAGGGAAGGTCGACTCCACGGAGGCCGCCCGCCGGTTGCGCGAGCGGCTCGCGGTCCTGTGGGCCCAGGCCGGAGCCGGCCCGTCCCCGGTGCCGGGCGGGCGCTCCGGGACGCCGGTCGCCACGCCGTCGCCGGGTGGGGGCGGAGCCGGCTCGACCGGCAAGTCGGCGGACAAGCGCAAGCCGTCGACCCCCGAACCCTCCGAGCACGGCGGGGACGGCGAGCGCAGCAAGGGGCCCGTCACCACGCCGACCACGAAGCGCCCCGGCGAACACTGAGCCGTCCCTGGATGCCTCAGCCGGTCGTCGGCGCGGTCTCGCGGACCGCCACGTTGGCGTGGCTCTCCTGGAAACTCTGCTCGGAGACCAGCGTCAGCCGGGCCGACGCCTGGAACTCCGGCAGGGTGAGCGAACCACAGGACACCATCGTGGACTTGATCTTCGTCATCGTGACCGCGAGCCCCTCGTGCAGGTCACCGGCGTAGGGCACGTAGCCGTCCACGCCCTCCTCGAAGACCAGCCCCTGGCCGCCCTGGCCGTAGCGCTGCCAGTTGCGGGCGCGGTTGGAGCCCTCGCCCCAGTACTCCTTCACGAAGCCGTCGCGGGTCGGCAACTTCGCGCCGGGCGCCTGGTCGAAGCGCGCGAAGTACCGGCCCATCATCACGAAGTCCGAGCCCATCGCCAGGGCCAGGGCCATGTGGTAGTCGTGCACGAGCCCGCCGTCGGAGCAGATCGGCACGTACTCGCCGGTCCGCGCGGCGAAGGCGTCCCGGGCCGCCGCCACGTCCAGCACGGCGCTGGCCTGGCCGCGGCCGATGCCCTTCTGGTCCCGGGTGATGCAGATCGAGCCGCCGCCGACCCCGACCTTGACGAAGTCCGCGCCGGCCTCGGCGAGGAAGGTGAACGCTTCGGCGTCCACGACGTTCCCGCCGCCGGTGGCTACGTCGGGGTAGTGCTTCTTCACCCAGGTCAGGGCCTCGGCCTGCCAGTCGCTGTACCCGTCTGAGGAGTCGAAGCACAACGCGTCGGCGCCCGCGGCCACCAGGGCCGGCACCCGGTCGCGGTAGTCGTGGGTGTTGATCCCGGCGCCGACCCGCAGCCGCTTGCCCGCGTCGACCAGCTGGTGCGGGAACCGCTTGTTGTCCTGGTAGTCGGAGCGGAACACCAGGAACTGCAGGTTCCCCTCGGCGTCGAGCACCGGCAGGCAGTCCAGCCGCTCGTCCCACAGCCGGGCGTTGGCCGCCGAGAGCGTGATGTCGCTGCTTGCGTGTTGCAGCTCGGCGACCGGGATCATCCGGCCGCTGACCGGTCCGTCCAGGCCGTGCCGCTGCGGATGGAAGTCCCGGGAGGTGACCAGGCCGAGCAGTCGGCCGGTCGCGGAGCCGTCCTGGGTGACGGCCGCGGTGCTGTGACCGGTACGCCGCATCACCTCGAGCAGGTGGCCCAGCGTGTCGGTGGGACGGACATTGGTGTCGCTGACCACGAACCCGGCCTTGAAGTTCTTCACCCGGCGCACGGCGGCGGCCTGCTCGGCGATCGACTGGTTGTGGTGCAGGAAACTCAGCCCGCCGTCCCGGGCGAGCGCGATGGCCAGCTCCGGGGAACTCACCGCCTGCATGATCGCCGACGTGAACGGGGCCCGCAGCGTGATCGCCGGCGACTCGCCCACCCGGTGCCGGACCAGGGGGGTGCTCAGGTCCACGGCCCCCACCGAGCAGTCGGTCCGGGTGCGGTTGGGCAGGAGGAGGAATTCGTTGAACGTCCGGGAAACCTCGGCGATGATCTGTGCCATGCCGAACCCTATCGGACGCCGCGGCGACCCGGGGGAGTGGGACACCTCGACCCGCGAGGTGCCCCACCTCCTGCTCAGGTGACGATCGGGTGGGTGTTGCGGCAGTTGTTGCTGTCGTTGGACCACGTGCCCTGCATCGCGAACGAGCCGGTGCTGAAGGCGACGTTGACCGCGCCGCCGGTCCCGCCGGTCCCGTTCCAGGCGCACTTGTCGGCGTTCTCGTACCCGGTGGAGTCGGTCCAGCCGCCGGCCGGGTTCTGGTCGGTGATGACCTCGGAGTACTCGTGGCCCATCACGATCGTCACGCCGTCCAGCGCCCCGGCGGTGCCGGAGTTGACGTAGTTCGCGCCGCAGCTCGAGCCCATGTCGGTGACGTAGGGCGCGTTGGTGAAGGCGATGTCACCGTACGGCGAGGGCGATCCGACGTACGGGTCGCCGTTGTAGTCGTGCCAGGCGCAGAAGCCGCCGTTGGGCGTGTTGAAGCCGTCCGGGTGGGTGCCGGTCGGTGAGACGATGAAGTACTGCGCGTTGCGGTTCGACGCCGCCGTGGTGTTGCCGAAGTGCGCGGCGGCCCGGACCGCCTCGTCGCCCAGCTGGCGCGCGGTGGCGGCCGACGGGGAGGCGACGGAGTTGTCGAACCAGACGCCCGACAGCGCGCCGCCGGTCGGGTAGGCGACCCGCGCCGAGCCGGCCGGGCAGGAGGTCGCGCCGGTGGCGACGCCCTCGCAGTACTGGGTCATGACGCCCGACCACAGCTCGTTGTTCGTGCCGAGCCCCTTGGCCATGGCCTGCAGCCGCGGGCCCATGCCCTTGGCGTCCCCGGTCAGCGTCATGTACCCGTTGGCGTCGGTGCCGGCGGTGCCCCACTGGGAGCCGTAGAAGATGACGTACACCTTCTCGTGGCCGGTCGTGACGCCGATCCCGTCGACGCCGCCGCCGTACCTCAGCGCCTTGGTGGGCCTGGCAGCCAGGGAGTGGTCCTTGGCCGGGTAGGAGTGCGGACGGTGGTTGAGTTCGTTGCCCGCCGCCTGTGCCGGTGTCGCGGCGGCGAGGCTGGCCGCCGCCACCGCGAGGGCGGCGAGGGCTGTGCCCATCGTGCGGAACGTGCTCGTGCGCATGGTCGGTCCTCCAGTACGAAGTGGAAAGCCGGCCCACCCCCGATTGGGTCACCGGATCGGAAGATCCGGTGAGGCGGAACGCTAGGCCTAGATATAGACCAGCGTCAATATTCTTCGTAGGGTTTTACGCCGTACTGATCGGACGTTAAGGCTTGCCCGGATTCTGCCCGGAAGGTGTCAGGGGGAGGAGGCGGAGCCTCCTCCCCCCGGTCGGCTACGGCAGCGGCACGAACGCGGCCAGGAAGGCGCGCGCCGAGTCGGTGTCGAGCCGGTAGATCACGTTCGTGGCGTAGCAGGGGCCGTCGCCGGTGATGGTGGTGCCCGCCAGCAGGTCGGTGCCGTCGAAGAAGTTCGGGCCGCCCGAGTCGCCGTAGCAGCCGCCCCCGTCGCCGGTGTGCTGGTTCTGCGACAGCCGCACCCAGTACGGGTTCAGGGCGTTGAACTCCGCCGACGCCCGCATCCGGCTGTCCCCGCCGGGGAAGGTGTGCCCGCCCGGGCCGCGCGCCGCCTCCTGGGTGCCGTAGCCCACCACGTCGAACCGGGCCGTGTTCAGCCCGCCCTGAGCGGCCAGCGTGTCCAGGCTGCCGGCCGTCGGGAGCCTGCCGTAGCCGGCGGCGGCGACCGGGGTGTCCAGGACGATGACCGCGATGTCGTGTGCGTCGTGGCCGTTGCCGGTGGCGTAGCCCGGGTCCTCGTGCATGGTGCCGGCGTGCAGGATCGAGCGGCCCCGGACGTAGTGCTCGTCGAACGTGACGTACGCCCGGGTCCGGCCCTCGGTGGGCAGATCGTCGATGCAGTGCGCGGCGGTGAGGAACACCGTGGGGGACAACAGGGTCCCCGAGCACCGGGTGTACGGGTCGTCGGCCCCGGCCAGCATGGCGCCCACGTACGGGTGGGCCCCGGCGTCGGGCACGCCGTTGGACGTGACGGCGCTGGCCGGCGCGGCGGCCACGAGTACCGCCGCGGCGCTCGCGCCAGCCAGCCACAGACCGAGTCGGGTGGTGTCGATTCTCATCTGACCTCCGGAGGGCGGTGCGTCCGACCGTGTCGGGCGCTCGCTGCCCACATCGCGGGACGCGGGCCCGCCGTTACCGTGGAGCCCCGGCGCACCGGGACCACGAACGCCCAGCAGTCGCGGGAATCGCCTCTCTTCGCCGCCGCGTTACACCGTGGCCGGACATCGATCCGGTCGGCCATCCGTTACACGGCGAACGTGTGATTCATTCCGCCTGTTCCCGCGTTGACCCGGCGCTCCCGCCACGCGGATGATGTGCCCGCCATGGCCGTACAGTCCGAGACCACCCCAGCCCCCGCGCCTACCGACGGTGCCGGGGACAGCCCGGTCTTCGTCGACCCGTCCGGCCGGCGGCGTGGCGTGGTCCGCCTCGTCGGTCTCGGGCTGGGCGCCGCACTGGTCGTCGGGGTCGCGCTCGTCGTCGCAGGCCTGTTCGGGGCGTCGCCGGTGCCGCTCCCCGGCTGGCCCGGCGCGGAACCGGTCCGCGGCGAGGCCCCCGGCACCGCGCCGCGGACCAGCGCGCCGGTCGCGCCCCGGCCGGCCACGGGCCGCGCAACGACCGGCGCGCCGAACCCGGGACACGGACCCGCCACCACCGGCGCGCCGAAGCCCACGACGGTCCCGACCACGAACCCGGGGAGCGACAACCGGCACGTGCCCAGCCCCAAGCCGCCCCACGGCCGGCCGTGACCGCCCGGCACGCTGCGCCGCGCACCCCGCCGACGCCCCGGGCGCACTGGGTGCTGCTCCTGCTCGGCATGGTGTTGCTCCTGGCTCTCCTGACCCTCGACGGGTACGCCCACCACGCGATCGGCACCGGCACGGCCGCCCGGGGCGCGGCGGGCGGCGGCGCGCCGGAGCAGGTGACCGGCGGGGGACCGGTGATCCGCACGGACGGCGGCGCGACCAGGTCCCGGCGGATGCCGGCGCGGACCGTCGCGCTGACCTTCGACGACGGACCCGACCCGGTGTGGACGCCGCTGATCCTGGACGCGCTGCGCCGCAACGGGGCGCACGCGACGTTCTTCGTGGTCGGCGCCCGGGTCAACGAGCACCCCGAGCTGGTCCGCCGGATCCTCGCCGAGGGCCACGAACTGGGCGTGCACACCTACACCCACGTCGACCTCGCCACCGTCCCCGCCGCCCAGGCCGACCTGGAGCTCTCGCTGACCCAGAGCGCGATCGCCGGGGCCACCGGCACCCGCACCGCGCTGTTCCGGCCGCCCTACTCGTCGCAACCCGACGCGCTGGACGCGGCCGGCTGGCGGGTGGTGCGGGGCGCGGGGGCCGACGGCTACCTGACGGTCCTCGCCGACCAGGACACCCGGGACTGGTCCCGGCCGGGGGTCGACGCGATCGTCACGGCGGCCACCCCGCGCTCACCGGGTGCCGGGGCCGTGGTGCTCCTGCACGACGCCGGCGGGGACCGGTCCCAGACCGTGGCGGCCCTCGGCAGGCTGCTGCCGGCACTGACCGGGCAGGGCTACCGGTTCATCACCGTCTCCGCCGGCCTCGGAGATCCGGCGACGCCAGCCCAGCCCGCGCCGGAGGCCGCCCAGGTCAGCGGCGGCGCGCTGCGGGTGGCCCAGACGATCGCAGGCGTGCTCGCCGGGGCGCTCAGCGTCTTCCTCACCGTCGCGATGGTCCTGTCCGTCCTGCGACTGCTGGTCCAGGTCTGGTGCACCCGGGTCCACCGACGCCGGATCAGCCGGGCCGGACGGGAGGGGTCCCGCGAGCCGGTGTGGACCCCGGTGTCGGTCATCGTGCCCGCGTACAACGAGTCGGCCAACATCGCGGCGACGGTACGGTCCCTGCTGGACACGACCCACCCGGCTCTCGAGGTCGTCGTCGTGGACGACGGTTCCTCCGACGGCACCGCCGACATCGTCGAGGCGTTGAACCTGCCCGGGGTGATCGTCGTCCGGCAGAACAACGCCGGCAAGCCCGCGGCGTTGAACACCGGACTGCGGCACGCCCGGCACGACATCCTGGTGATGGTCGACGGGGACACGGTGTTCGAGTCGAGCACCATCACCCGGCTGATCCAGCCGTTCGCCGACCCGGGGGTTGGGGCGATCAGTGGCAACACGAAGGTCGGCAACCGGCGCGGGATCCTCGGGCGGTGGCAGCACCTGGAGTACGTGATCGGGTTCAACCTGGACCGGCGGATGTTCGACGTCGCCGAGTGCATGCCGACCGTGCCGGGGGCGATCGGCGCGTTCCGCCGCGAGGTGCTCACCGATGTCGGCGGGGTCTCCGACGCGACCCTCGCCGAGGACACCGACCTGACCATGGCGGTGTGCCGAGCCGGCTGGCGGGTCGTGTACGTCGAGGACGCCCGCGCCTGGACGGAGGCCCCCGCCACGCTGGGCCAGCTGTGGCGGCAGCGCCACCGCTGGTGCTACGGCACCCTGCAGGCCATGTGGAAGCACCGCCGGGCGCTCGTCGAACGCGGACAGGCCGGCAAGCTGGGCCGGCGGGGGATCGGCTACCTGGTGCTCTTCCAGCTCGTGCTGCCGCTGCTGGCCCCGGCCGTGGACGTCTACGGCCTCTACGGGCTGGTGTTCGGCGACCCGGTCCAGACCGGGCTCGTCCTCGGCGGGCTCGTCGCGCTCCAACTCGGCACCGCCGCCTACGCCCTGCGCCTGGACCGCGAATCCTTCGGTCCCTTGTGGGCACTGCCGCTGCAACAGGTCGTCTACCGCCAGCTCATGTACCTCGTCGTCGTGCAGTCCGTGGTCACCGCCGTGCTCGGCGCGCGGCTGCGGTGGCACCGGATGCACCGGACCGGCGAGGCGGGGGCCGCGTTGACCGCGCGCCGCCCGTAGTACAGGAAGATTCTCCAGATCGGACCGGAACACGGCGATATTTCACGCCCATATCGATCCCTGACAATAAATTCTGCTTAAGACCTGCAACGCCTGCGGGGTGGGCGGCGATAGCTGGGCACCGGGTGTTAGCTCGGTGTTACCTCTCGCAGATAGGACTTCGCATGCGTCGTTCCATCGCCCTCCCCGGTGTGCTCACCGCCGCCGGCCTCGTGGCCGCCGCGGTGCCGGCCACCGCCCAGCCCGTCCGCTCCGACGCCGACCGGGCGCTCGCCGCGATCGGCCAGCTCCGCGCCCACGGCGGGGAGGCCAGCGCGGACGCCGACCAGACCTACGGCGTCCAGAGCGTCAGCACGGACGCGGACGGCACGACCCACACCCGCCTGCACCGGTACTACCAGGGCCTGCCCGTCCTCGGCGGCGACCTGGTCGTGCACTCCGACCGCAGGGGCGGCTGGCGGGGTGTCAGCCAGACGCTGACCGGGGCGCCCCGACTGTCCACGAAGGCTGCTCTGGCCGCCGCCGACGCCGGCACCCGGGCACTGGCAGCGTCGCCGGCCGCGACGAAGAACATCGACGGCCAGCAGCTGGTCGTGTTCGCCGACACCGGCGCGACCCGCCTCGCGTACGAGGTCGTGGTCGGCGGGGTCCGGGCGGACCAGACGCCGAGCGAGTACCACGTGGTCGTGGACGCGCAGTCCGGCGCCGTGCTGGACGGCTGGGACACGGTCGAGGCCGCGGGCACCGGGCACGGGTACCACGTGGGCGATGTCCCGGTCGAGACCACCCTGACGGGCGGCGTGTACCAGCTCAACGACGGCGCGCGCGGCGGTCACAAGACCTACGACCTCAACGGCGGCACCACCGGTACCGGCACGATCTTCTCCTCGGCCAGCAACGTCTTCGGCGACGGCACCCTGGCCAACCGGGCGTCCGTCGGCGTCGACGGCCACTACGGCGCGGCGATGACCTGGGACTACTACAAGAACACCCACAACCGGCTGGGGATCCGCAACGATGGCGTCGCCGCCTACAGCCGGATGCACTACGGCAGCAACTACGTCAACGCGTTCTGGTCGGACCAGTGCTTCTGCATGACCTACGGCGACGGCGACCTGTCACAGGGCTGGTCCCCGCTGACCTCGCTCGACGTCGCCGGCCACGAGATGAGCCACGGCGTCACCGCGGCCACGGCCGGCCTGCGCTACAGCGGCGAGTCCGGCGGCCTCAACGAGGCCACCTCCGACATCTTCGGCACGCTCGTCGAGTTCTACGCGAACAACCCGGCCGACCCGGGCGACTACCTGATCGGTGAGAAGATCCGCACCAACGGCCAGCCGCTGCGCTGGATGGACAAGCCCTCCAAGGACGGCAGCTCCGCCGATTGCTGGTCGAAGAACGTCGGCCGCCTCGACGTGCACTACTCCTCGGGCGTTGCCAACCACTTCTTCTACCTGCTCGCCGTCGGCTCCGGCGCCTCGCAGTGGGGCGACAGCCCGACGTGCAACGGCTCGACGGTCACCGGGGTGGGCAACGCCAAGGCCGGTGCCATCTGGTACCGGGCGCTCACGACCTACATGACCTCGCGCACCGACTACAAGGGCGCGCGGGCCGCGACGCTGAGCGCGGCGAGCGACCTGTACGGCGCGTCGAGCGTCGAGTACACCCGGGTCGCGGCGGCCTGGTCGGCGGTCGGCGTCAACTGACCCGAAGGGCCCGCCGCCGGGATTCCGGCGACGGGCCCTGACCCGGTGCCGGGAGGCTGGACCAGCCTCCCGGCATCTTCCGTTACCCGGTCGGCCCGGATCCCCGAAGCGGTTTTTACCCAAGAAGGCATATTTGTGGAGATGATATCGACAGAATGTCGTCCCATGGCAGACAGTTAGGTGCCAGATCGGTGCCGACGTCACCCGTGGTCCGACCTGGTGCCAGGGTGTCGCGGGTCGTGCGGGCCTGGCAGGCTGGAGACGTTCGACATCCGAATCTTCCGGGTACCACCGGACCGCCCCGACCCTCCAGGAGGTCCCATGAGCCCGACCGTCAAGACGGTGCTGCTGATCGCCGTCGTCCTGGTGCTCGTCGCGCTGCTCGTCGTCACGATCGTGCTGGGCGTGAAACTGGTCCGGCTGGCATCGGTCGTCCGCAGCGCCCGGATGCCCGCGAGCGGGAAGTTCGCGTTCTGGGCGGCGCTCGTCTACGCGGTGTTCCCCGTGGACCTGCTCCCCGACCCGATCTACCTCGACGACATCGGGGTCCTCCTCGGCGCCGTCACCTACATCGGCCACCTGGCGCGGAAACACGGCATCCTGTCCGACCGCCCGACCACGGACCCGTCCCGCACCATCGACGCCCCCTGACCTGATCAGACGTCGAGCACCCCGAGAATGTCCCGCGCCAACTGCATGCTTCCCGCGGCCACGAACCTGCGCCGACCGTTCATGGCCCCGGCGATGTCGGCCAGCGAGTCGAGACCGTAGTCGAGGGGAACCTGGTTTCCGTCCAGGTCGAGGACGACCCCTCCGGCCGCGTGCAGGACATGGTGCCCGGGGGACAGGTCCCAGATCGCGAAGCCCTTGGCGAACTCGACCACGGCGTCGGTGAGCCCCGCGGCCACGTGGCACAGGCTGACCGATCCGAAGTCCACCCCGATCCGGCCCCGGCTCCTCCCGTCTGGACCCGGCTGTTCGAGAGCCTGGAGGAGGCGTTCCTGGCGGGCGAGGGGGCGGAAGCGTTCGGCGGGCTTCATGAGGTAGTTGGTGACCAACGCCTCCGACAGGCGATGCGGCGGACGCGCGGTGAGGACATGCCGTTCCGAGTCCGCGGTGATCAGGTGCGCCCGGTCCTGCCCGTCCGCTCCCAGGGCACCGACGTACAAATGGAAATGGTGGAAGATGTCGCCGACCACCGAGACCACCGGACGTCTCAGGGCACGTGAGTAGATCATGACGTGGGTGTAGCCGTGCAGCCCTCGGACGGCGAGTTCGCTGGTGTCGAGCGGGTCGACCAGCACGCACAGATCAGGGTCGGGATCAGGTCCGATGACCTGCGGCTCAGCCTCCTCGGACGCGTAGACGAAGGAGGGCAGGACCTTCTGGAGCATTTCCTGGTACCGGCGGTGCATCCACAGGTCGTGTACCGAGAGGAAGTTGTCGGCGTGCCGGAGATTGGTGTCCTCGCCCCGGTCCCCGGAGAGTGCCGCCCGGATCAGCTTCGGCCTGATCTCGGACATCACAGCCCTGACGAGGTCGGCGGTGCGCTCCGCGAGCTCGGGGAGCGGGTGTTCATGAGTCATCGGACATCCCCTTCGCGGAGCTACCGGAGTTCGAGCGGGGGTTCGATGCCGGGCGGACCCATGGTCGCCGCGATGAAGACGGCGGCGAAGTCGGCTGCCAGCATGATGCGTGCGCCCGTCAGGTCCTCGAAGCTCTCGACCCGCAGGTCACTGCCCTTGGTCATCGCGCCGAACACGGCGAAGTACAGCTCCGCGTCGGGGTAGCGGTCGCGGACCTCCCTGGCGATGAACCCCACGACATCGGCGTGCTTGACCTCGAAGTCGCAGATCACGATCGTCGGCGCGACGCGTGCGGCCGGAAAGAACGACGCGTCGTCGATGGCGATGTCGTCGCGCACCTTGTTGCATTTCAGATACCCGATGGCGCAGCCTCCGAACTGGGCCGAGGCCAGGAACGTGGCCATCACCAGCCCCGCCTCGTTGATGCCGAAACAGATGTCGACGTCGAGTCGCCTGCCGAGATTCTTGATCTGCCTGGCGAGTCGTTCGATCCCGAGGCCGAAGGTCGCCCACGTCAGATCCAGCAGTTGACCCGGCTCGGGGTTGGGAAGGGAGAAGACCCGGATCGAGGGGTTGCCGTCGCGCACGGTGGGGACGGAGAGACTGAAATCCGCGCCGATCGTGTTCCCGGTACCGGCCGGTGGCGGCGTCGGGTTGGCCCCGTGTTCCGCCCGCTGAGTCGGTGGTCGACTGGCGGCGAGGTGCCTGAGTGACAACTGGTCCTCAGGTGGCAACCGTTCGTACGCCTCGGCGACCAGGTCGCCAGGGGCGATGTCCTCGTCGGACACGCTCAGGGGGCCGCGCCCGTACGCGGTGGCGAGGATGAGCAGGCTGGAGAACGGCGGCGGCGATCCCGTGCCCCGGACCCGGGCCCAGGTCTCCCACGCGTTGATGGTCGTGCCGCCGAGGCTCGTCTGGTGGCCGGCGACCTCGTTGTAGCGCGCCGCCGCCTGGTCCTGGGACAGCCCGGCCGCGTACCGGAACGCCTGCAGACTCGGGAGGTCGCGGTGCAGATCCATCAACGCGGCGGCGGCCCGTTTCACAGAGCCCAGCTCCTGCCACAGGTGTTGGCCTTGCCGTGCGAGTTCGCGCCCCCGCGCCTGCGGGCTCGTGCGTGCCGGTGCCGGAGAGTCCACTCTGCGCCGCCTCCCTGACGGGTCAGGACCATGCGTCGCCCAGATTACCCATCGCCATGGGCAAACTGTCTCCGGTGCACACGGACACGCAGGTCGGAGTTGCCCACTGTCCCGGCCGGGTGCCCAGCGCTGGACAGGTGCGCGTCGCATTCCTGAGCTGGAAGGGTGCCTGGGAAGGGCGAACTGCCAGGGAAGGAGTGTCACGTGAAGGACAACGCGTGTGCGTCGACCGGCACCGAGGTGCGGGCGGGCGTCAATGGACGGGTGCTGGCATCCCCGATCAAGGAGGTGATCTGCCTTCTCGCGGCCCTGGTGCTCGACGTGCACCGTCAGGACGCTGGCGGCCTGTGCGCGGGGTGCGCCGTGGCGTTGGGCGAGGGGCGGACGCTGCCATGCGGGCCGGTGCGGGTGGCTCAGGGAGCACTGTCAGTGGTGCGCGGTGGGTGAATACCGGTCGGCCGCCGCTCGTGTGATCGAGGCGGCAGTGGTGGAGCACCGGGCCGGCGACACCGCGACCGGCTCTCCGGAGGAACACTCCCCGCGCCGGTTCGCGTTCCGGCGCTGGCACGATCCTTCGGGAGTCTCAGGCCTCGGTGTTGTCGCCCACGGCGTCGCGTGGCCCGACGATACTGTCGTGCTCCGGTGGCTGGGAACGACGACCGGCGTGCGGCAGATCTGCGTCTTCGACTCGCTCGACGATCTCATGCGGGTGCACGGACACGGCGGCAGGTCTGAGATCCTCTGGCTGGATCCGCCACGGATCACGTCGGAGGCGGGACCGGTGCGGGTCAGCGGCTACATCGACTGAGGCACCTGGCGTGCGGGCTTCGGCCGCACAGCCGCCGTCTCACGGCGTGGCCGGATCGAGGTCGGTGAACGCCTCGCGCACGAGGCCGCGCAGCCAGCGGTGCGCCCCGTCCGCGTCGTACCGCGGATGCCACGCCTGGGAGATCTCCAGGGCCGGCAGCTCCAGCGGCAGCGGAAACGTATGGAGGCCGAGGGCCGCGATCGCCGGGCGGCACAGGCGGCCGGCGATCGAGCCGACCAGGTCGCTGTCGGGCAACAGCATGAGCGAGGTCGCGTACGTGGGGGCGGCGGCCAGTACCCGTCGGGTCAGTCCGAGGTCCGCCAGGGCCGTGTCGATCGGTCCGGTCAGGCGGCCCCGGCGCGAGGTGACCAGGTGGAGTCCGGCGGCGAACCGGGCCGCTGTCATCCGGCCGGCGGTGAGCGGGTGGCCGGCGCGGACCACGCCCACGATCCGGTCGGTGAGCAGGAACTCGCGGTGGACCTCCGGCGCGGGTTCGCCGATGACGCCGATCTCCAGGTCCACTCTGCCCTCGCGCAGGTCGGCGGTGTCTGCGGGGGCCTCGGCGCGCATCCGGATGGTCACGTGCGGGGCCGCGGCGTGCGCCGCGGACAGCAGGCGTGCGCCGATGGAGGCCACGACGGCGTCGTTGGCCTGGATCGTGAAGGTGCGGTCCAGGGTGGTCAGGTCCGGTTCGCCCTCGGGGGCGAGGAGCGCCTGGGCGCGGCGGACGAGGGCGCGGACCTCGGTGCGGAGCGCGACCGCGCGGGGGGTGGGCACCATCGTCCGGCCGGCGCGGACCAGGACCGGGTCGCCGAGGGCGCGGCGGATCCGGCCCAGGGTGCGGCTCATGGCCGGCGCGGACAGGTGCAGCCGGGTGGCGGCCCCGCCGACGCTCTCCTCCTCCAGGAGCGCGTCCAGCGCGATCAGGAGATTCAGATCTAATTGCATCTGGGTAAACCTTCGCTTAACTAGATTGCATTTGCCGTCATGTGACCCCCAGCCTAGCGTTTCGACCATGATCCGACCCAAGACCGTGCTGACCGTGATGTCCGCCTGCGTCGCGCTGACCGTCGCGCTCGTCGCCGCCGTCAACCTGGCCATTCCCGAGCTGCGGGCCAGCGGGCTGCACCCCGGCCCCACCCAACTGTTGTGGATCGTCGACGCCTACGTGGTCGTCTTCGCCTGCCTGCTGATCCCGGCCGGGGCGGCCGGCGACCGGTACGGACGCAAGGGCGTGCTGATGATCGGCCTGGCGGTGCTCGGCGCGGGCGGCCTGGTGTCCGCCGTCGCGCCCGACGTCGCCGTCCTGATCGCCGGCCGGGTGCTGACCGGGGTCGGTGCGGCGCTGGTCATGCCGGCCACCCTGTCCCTGGCGGTGCACGCGCACCCGCCGGCCGAGCGTGGTCGGGTGATCGCCACCTGGACAGCAGCCACCGGCGTCGGCGGCATGCTTGGCAACCTGTGCGGGGGACTGATCGTGCAGTGGTCGTCGTGGCGGGGCCTGTTCGGGACCGTCGTGCCGCTGGCGGCGATTCTCCTGGTACTGGTCGCCCGCACCGCCCCGCGTACCGACCGGCACCCCGCCCCGCTCGACCCCTTCGGCTCGGGACTGCTCACCGCCGCCGTGGTGGCCCTGCTGTACGGCATCATCGAGGCCCCGGTGACCGGCTGGACCGCTCCGGCCGTCCTGGCGGCGTTCGCGGTCGCCGCCGCCCTGTTCGCCGGCTACATCGGCCACCAGCTCCGCGCCGCGCACCCGGTGCTGGACCCGCGGGTGTTCGCCGCGCCCCGGCTGCGGGCCGGCGTCCTGGGCGTGGGGCTCGGCTTCTTCGCGCTGTTCGCGATGTTCTACGTCAACGCGCAGTACCTGCAGACGAGTCTCGGGTTCTCCGCCGCGCTCACCGGGCTGGCCATCCTGCCCATGCCGGCCGCCATGGTCGTGGTGTCCCGGCGCAGCGTGCGCCTCACCGCCCGGTACGGGCCCCGGCGGATCATCGCCGCCGGACTCGGGGCGCTGGTGGTGGGGCTGCTGGCGCTGTCCACGGCGGGGGCGGGGACCCCGTACCCGGTGTATCTGGTGTATCTCGTGGTGATGGCCACCGGGATGGGGCTGGCGATGCCGGCGCTGTCCGGCGGGATCATCGGGGCGCTGCCGCCGGGCCGCGCGGGCATGGGGTCCGGCCTGAACGGGGCGGCGCGGGAGATCGGCAGCGCGCTCGGGGTCGCCACGATCGGGACGGCGCTCAACACGCCGGGGCTGGACTTCGGGCACGCGACGGCGATCGGCTACCGGGTGGTGGCGGCGATCCTGGCCGTGGGCGCGGTCCTGGTGCTGACCTGGTTCCGCCCGGCCGATGCCCCGGCCCCGTCGGCGGCCCGGGCGGCTACGCGTACAGCGCCTTGATGATGGCCATGGCCAGCGCGTTGGCCGGTTGGGTGCCGTTCGGGGCCGCGTACAGGGACGTGAGCACGATGACCGTGTCCTCGCGGTCCGGGTCGTGGGCCATGAAGGACTGGAATCCCGGGAGTTGGCCGTCGTGTCCGACGAGCGGGCCGAACCTGGCGAGCGCCATGCCGTAGCCGGCGCCGTTCGGGTTCGTCGGATCCACCGGTTGGATGCTGTCCAGTCTCGTCTTCTGGAGCTTCGCGTCGAGGAGCCCGCCGTCGATCATCGCGGTCACGTACCGGGTCAGGTCGCCGGCCGTGGAGATCGCTCCGCCGGCGGCCCACGTCCACGACGGGTTGGCGTCCGTGACGTCGTTCGGGAGCAGGCTGCCCCTGGCTGCGGCTGCCTGCTCGGCGGCCGGCAGCGCGGCCTCCTTGAGGGTGCTCACGTTGGTGCCGAACATGTAGCCGCGCGGGTGGGGCGCGGGGATGTCGGCGTCGGCGAGGGCCGGCAGGCTGGTGTTCCGCATGCCCAACGGGTCGAAGATCCGGTGCCGGAACGCCTCCTGCAGCGTGCCGCCCGTGAGCTTCTCGATGATGAGGCCGAGCAGGACGGTGTTGGTGTTGGAGTAGTGGAACCCGCCGCCCGGGGGAAAGTACGGCGGCTGGGCGAAGGCGATCGCGAGCAGCTCGTCGGGCTGCCATGCGTGACCGGGCTCGCTGTCCAGCCGGACGTTGAACTGGTCCTCTTCGGAGTAGTTGTAGAGCCCGCTGCGCATGTCGAGGAGCTGGGTGATCGTGATGGCGTCCCCGTTCGGCACGCCCGGCCGGTACTTCGACACCGGGTCGTCGAGGCCGAGTTTGCCCTCCTGGACGAGTTGGAGGATCACCGTACCCGTCATGGTCTTGGTGTTGGATCCGACCCGGAAGTGGTCGTCGACCGTGACGCGGTCGGTGCCGCCGAGGGCGCGGTTCCCGAAGGTCGCCGTCCAGTTCCCCTTCGCCTTCGACGTGATCATCACGACCGCGCCGGGGATCCGCAGGTCCGTGATGAGGGTGCCGAGGGTCCTGGTGAGGTCGGCGGCGTATGCCGGTGCCGGTGGGGTGCCCTCGCCGCTGCCGCAGGCTCCGGCGAGGAGGGCGAGCAGGAGGGTCGCGCCCGTCGCGCCCAGACGTCGCATCCGCACACCTCCGAGGCCTCGGTCGTCGGGCCGATTTTACCGTCTATGTGCCAGTTGTACTGCCAAACCCCCTCCTTAAATCTGCCTCAGAAGACGCGGGTCGGCGCAGCGCCCGGTCATACCGTCGTCGGCGAGTGCGCCGTCGCGCACGGTAGAGAGTGGGAGATCCAGTGCCAACATCCAGAAGTAGACGGTGGGCCGTCGCGAGCGGCTCGGTCCTGGGGCTCGCGGTGCTCGCCGCGGCCCTGTCGCCGATCGGCGGTGCCCCACCGGCGTCGGCGGCGCCAGGGAGCGTCGGCGGGAACGTGTCCGTGTCCTGGTCGATCCCGGGCGTCCCCGCGGCCGGCCTGACGAACATCACCTTCCCGATGACCGTCAACCCCGACACGTCCCATACGGACGGCACGTACTTCGCCCAGCAGTACAGCTTCACGAACGCCGCCCAGGTCGGCTACACCGGTCTGCAGCCGCGCCCGAACGTCAACGGGCGCGAACGGCTGCACGGGGTGTTCTCCAGCTTCCAGGGCGGCTCGACGTCGACGGACCCCCAATGCCACAGCGGGGCCGACGGCGGACCGGGGGTCAGTTGCGCCGCCGACTTCGACGGCGTCTACGGGCACCGGTACGCGATCACGGTCGAACGCGCCGGGGCCGACACGTGGACCGGCACCGCCACGGACACCGTGACCGGGGTGTCCAGCCACATCGGCACCTACACGATGCCCGCCGGCAGCGGCAACCTCGCCAGCTGGCAGGGCGGATTCGTCGAGTACTACCGCGGCGCGCCCACCTGTGCCCAGCTGCGGCGCACCGACGCGGTGTTCGGCGGCCCGACCTCCACCGACGCCGGCGGCCTGACGGGCACGTCGCGGGCGAACTACGAGTACAGCGAGTGCGTGGGTCAGTCCAACTACCACGCGGTGAGCGAGGGCGACGGCACGCACGTCACGCGGGGCTGGCTTCCCGGCGGGAACCCGACGCCGAAGCCCACCACCCCGGCGCCCACGCCGACCGCCACCGGGAACCCCGGCCCGGCCGGCACGCTGAGGAACACCGGTTCCGGCCGGTGCCTGGACGATCCGGCGGGCAACACGGCGAACGGCACCCGGACCATCGTGTGGGACTGCCACGGCGCGACCAACCAGCGGTGGACGGCCACCGCCGGCAAGGCCCTCACGATCGGCGGCAAGTGCCTGGACGCCTTCGGCGGCGGCCTCGTCCCGGGCACCAACGCCATCCTGTGGGACTGCCACGGCGGCGCGAACCAGCAGTGGACGTTCACCGCCGACGGCACGATCCGGGGGGTGCAGTCCGGGCTGTGCCTGACCCCCGAGGGAGCGGGTACGGGCAACGGCACGCGGGTCGTCCTCGCCACGTGCACCGGCGGCACGAACCAGCGCTGGGTGCGCGGCTAGCCCCATGTGGGCGGCGACCGGCCGGTCGCCGCCCACATCGGTCTGGGACCGCCGGCGCCCCGCCCGATCGGCGGGGCGACCTTAAATCTGCCTCATAAGACGACGGCCCACGGCTGACCCGGCCTTACGGTGATCGCCAATTGTTCCCTCCCGTAAGGGGTCTCGCGTGTCCTCCCCTCTGCCGCACGGTCATGCGGCGCCACAGCGCCGCCGTCTCCGTCGGATCCTGCTCGTGGCCGGCGTGGTCGCCGTGCTGGGCCTGTCCGTCACACCCACTCTCACCGACACCTCCTGGGGCGAGCTGATCAGCGCGTCCTCGTCGGAGCCGGAGGCGCTCACCGGCGTCCCCGCCGACAACACCGACGCCGGCCTGGTGTTTCAGGGCCTCAAGCCGGCGCCCAAGGGCAACAGGTGCGTCGGCGAGTACCTCGTCGGCGGCAGCGACCTGTGCAGCCACGGCCCCGACGCCGCGCCGGCCGGCCTGAACCCGCGCGGTGACGCCAAGGCCGTCGCCCCGGCCCTCCCGCCGGAGAAGGCACCCGCGCAGGGTTCCACGGCCGTGCCGTCCCTGGCGGAACTGGCCCAGGGCGTCGGCGCGCTGCCGCCGGTCGCCGGGGACGCGCCGCTGCTGGCCGCCGCCGGCTCCACGCCCGGCGCGCCCGTCGCCCCGGCCGCGTCGGGCGTGGTGTGCGACGGCGACGGCCGCAGTGGCAAACGCGTGCAGTTGCTGTACGGCTACGAGGCCGGCACCGCCAGCCGGTTCCCGGCGTACGTGAACTCGTTCCGCACCTGGGCCGCCGGCATCGAGAAGATCTACGACGCGAGCGCCCAGCAGACCGGCGGATCCCGGCACGTCCGGTTCGTCACCACGCCCGACTGCACCGTGGACGTCCTGTCCGTGGAGCTGCCGGCCGGCTCCCTCGGCAACTTCGGCACGACCATCGACACCCTGAAGAAGCTCGGCTACAACTCCCGGGACCGCAAGTACGTCCTGTTCGCCGAGTCCAAGGTGTACTGCGGCATCGGCACCCTGATGGGCGACCACCGGCCGGGCCAGGAGAACTCCAACAACAACGTCGGCTCCTACTCCCGGGTCGACTCGGGCTGCTGGGGCGCGGCCGTCGCCGCCCACGAGCTGACCCACAACCTGGGCGCCGTGCAGAACAACTCCCCGAACCACACCAACTACGGGCACTGCACCGACGACTACGACCTGATGTGCTACCAGGACGGCGCCGGCACCGTGATGCGCTCGGTGTGCACGGACCGCACCATGGAGGAGCGGCTCGACTGCAACCACGACGACTACTTCACGACCGCGGCGAAGCCGGGCAGCTACCTCGCCACCAACTGGAACGTCGCCGACAGCGGCTGGCTCATCCAGGGCGGCGGCGGGCCCGACCCGAACCCGAGCCCGTCCCCGTCCCCGTCGCCGACCCGGTCGGTGCCGCCGTCGCCGTCCCCGAGCCCGTCGGCCACGACGAAGCCGTCCCCGTCCGCGTCGCCGACCGTGACCCGCACGCCGGGTCCGTCGCCGACCGCGTCCCCCGGGCCGTTGGAGATGCTCATCGTGCACAACCTGCAGCAGACCAGCGTCGAGCTGGCCTGGCCGGCGGCCGCCACCGGCACCCGCTACACCGTCGTGTTCGACGGCCGGGCGATCGGCACCGTCGGGTCGACAGCGGTACGGGTCACCGGCATGCGGCCGGGCACCGAGTACCGGGTGTCGATCGCGGTCGGGTCGGCGGCGTACACGGCCGAGACGACGATCAAGACCCCCTCGGCGACCGCCCCGGTCGGCAAGGAGATGACGATCGCCAACGCCCTCACCGGCCAGAACGTCGACCTGACCGCCAGCCGCCGCGCGGACGGCACGCCGATCATCGCGTACTCGCCGCACGGCTACGCCAACCAGCGCTGGGTGCTCGTGCCCGCCGCGGGGGACACCGTGCAGCTGCGCTCGGTGTCCAGTGGCAAGTGCGTCTCGTCGCTCGGTGATCCGGTGGCCGGGGCTCCGCTCGTGCAGTACGCGTGCGATGCCCAGGCGGCCGGGCAGCGGTGGAAGCTCACCATGACCTCCGACGGGTACGCATTGTCCAACGGCGGGTTCAACATCGGGATCGGGGAGGGCTGCCGCCAGCTGGTGCTCCAGGCCCCCGCCCACACCCGGGTCCAGCGCTGGACCATGACCGCCGTGTAGTCCACCCCCCACCCGCCCCACCCGGCGCGCACCCCTCAGGGCGCCGGGTGGGGCGTTCTCCCGTGATACTCGTTCCGAGCACTCCGGCAGGTCAACGAGAGGTCGACCCGATGGCCGTCGTCCTGGTGGTGGAAGACGATCCGGTGATCTGCGGGGCGCTGGTCCGCGCCCTCGGCCAGCTCGGCCACGCCACCCGCCCGTACGGCACGGCACTGGCGGCGCTGCGGGCCGTCGCGGTCGACCCGCCGGACCTCGTGATCCTCGACCTGGGCCTGCCGGACCTCGACGGGGCCGACGCCCTGCGGATGCTGCGCGGGATCTCCGACGTGCCCGTCATCGTGGCCACGGTCCGCGACGGGGAGACCGACATGGTCCGGCTCCTGGAGGCCGGGGCGGACGACTACCTCACCAAGCCGTTCACCGGCCGGGCCCTGGGCGCGCGGATCAACGCGGTGCTCCGCCGGGCCCGGGCGGTGGCGGTCCCGGACCTGATCGACATCGGCCCGCTGCGCGTCGACCACGCGCGCAGGATCGCCCTCCTCGACGGGACGGAGCTGGTCCTGACCCGCAAGGAGTACGAGCTGCTGGCCTACCTGGCCGCCCGCGCCGGACGGGTGGTGACCCGGCAGGAACTCGTCACCGAGGTGTGGCACCAGCCGTACGCGGGATCCGAACAGACCCTGGACGTGCACGTGTCCTGGCTGCGCCGCAAACTCGGCGAGACGGCGGCCCAGCCGAGACTCCTGCACACGGTGCGCGGCGTCGGCCTGATGATGGTGCGGCCGTCGTGAGGAACGTCAGACCAGCGTGGTGTGGAACGCCGCTATCGACCACCGGCCGGCGTCGATGACCACCACGGCCTGCGCGTGGGTCCTGATCCCGAGGGGGACGATGGTCGTCAGGGCGTGCACCAGGCAGACGCCGTCGGCGACCGGGCGGATCAGGGTGACCTCGGGCAGCAGGCGGGTGTTGGCGTAGACGACGTCGAACAGTGCCGCGTGCGACGCCTCGACCTGGGCCCGACCCATCCTCTCCTCGCCGCGGATCGTGACGAAGTCGACGTGCTCGGCGAAGACGCTCGCGTACATCGCGGCGTCGCCGAGCTGCCAGGCGGTCGCCATGGTCAGCCAGATGTCGCTGATGGCCCGTTCGTTGGTCACAGGTGTTCCTCTCGGCGCCTTGCGGCGGTCTGTCGTCAGGTGGTGCGGTGCGCGCTGTCTCCGGCCGGTGTCGACCGCGCGTGCGGCTACCGGGTCGGACTCCGCGAGCGGGTCCGCCGGGTGCGCGTCACGAGAAACAGGAACCCGACGAGGAGTGCGCAGATCGTCCTCGGCGTCCAGGCCCGGATCGCGTCGACAGCGGTGTGGTCGTCGAACGCCGCGGGGGGAAAGTCCGGGGGAGGTCTGGTGGCGCCGGGGTCGACGTCGATCAGGGCGTGGCCGAAACCGGGTGCCGGCTCGGCCGACCGGACGTCGACGTCCCAGTGGCCGACTGGCAGGAGGGACACGTACACGCTGGTCTCGCCGGGCACGGCCGTCATGCGCGCGGGGCCGAGCCTGACCGGTGGCGCGTCCTGGGTGGCGGTGAGGGTCGCGTCGATCGGCACGTCGACGGGATGCCCGTCGGCGGCCCAGGTCGCCATCGCCCGGATCCGGCCACCGCCTTCGTCGGCGAGGGTGAAGCTGATGGTGGAGCCGTGCGCGTCGGCCGGGGTGGTGCCCGGCCCCATGACGGCCGCGGTGGCCAGGAGCGCGACGGCGATGACGAGGACGGGATGGTGGGCACGGTTCCGCATCGGGGTGTCCCCTCTGGTCGGGGCATCGCGGCACTGTCGTGTGTGGTGGTCGCCCGTCCCGTCGGGGTGGGGCCCGGGGGCCGATGGTCATGGTTCACAATTACCGACTCATCGGAACCGCTTGTCAAGAGTTGCGCGTGAATGCGCAATGTCGAGCATGTTCTCGCAGCGCATAGTGTGCATAACGGTAGTGAACTGCGCAGGACGTGCATGCTCAGCGGGCCGCCGTCGACGGTCGTCCGGAAGCTGTCCGTCAGACGATGGCTCCTCCGTTCCGGGGCAGAGCCGCGTCCGATCTCCGCCAGACGGCGCCCCCGGAGTCGATCATGCTTGAGCCCATGAACAACGACGCATTGACGAACAAAGTAGCCCTTGTCACCGGTGGCGGCCGGGGCATCGGCGCGGCCGTCGCGCTCCGCCTCGCCCAGGACGGCGCCGACGTGGCCTTCACCTACCACTCCAACCACGACCGGGCCGCCGGGGTGGTGGAGCAGATCAAGGCCACCGGCCGGCGGGCGCTGGCGATGCCGGTCGACAACGCCGACACCGCCGCGCTGGTGGCGGCCGTGGACCGGGTCGCGGGGGAACTGGGCCGGCTGGACATCCTGGTGAACAACGCCGGCGCGTTCCCGCTCGGGCCGATCGAGGACGTCGGGCTCGCCGAGTACGAGGCCACGATGGCCGTGAACGTGCGCGGTCCGCTGTTCGCCACGCAGGCCGCCGTCCGGCACATGACCACCGGCGGCCGGATCGTCAACATCGGCAGCAACGTGGTCGAGCGCACCGTGTTCGGCGGCTTCTCGTTGTACGCGCTGAGCAAGACGGCCCTCACCGGCATGACCAAGGCCCTCGGCCGGGAACTCGGACCGCGCGGCATCACCGTGAACCTCGTGCACCCGGGCGCGACGGACACCGAACTCAACCCGGCGGACGGGCCCAACGCCGAGTACGTCAACGGCTTCATCGCGCTGGGGCACTACGCGGACCCGGCGGACGTCGCGGCGGCCGTGTCGTTCCTGGCCGGCGGGGACGGCCGGTACGTCACCGGAGCGTCGATCAGCGTGGACGGTGGGTTCACGATCTGACGGACCGTGGGGCTCCCGGCGCGCTGCCGGGAGCCCCACGTCGGGCTACACGCTGGCGAGTTCGGCGTCCGGCTGACCCGTGGGTCCCGGCACCGGGCTCGGGCGGAGCAGGACCGCGACCAGCGCCGCGGTGCCCGCCAGCGCGACAGCCCCCACCCGCAACGCCAGGTGCAGCCCGTCGACGAACGCCACGTTCACCGCGGCGTGCACCGGGCCGGGCAGTTCCACCCCGCCGGCCCCCGGGCCGGTCACCGCGTCGGCGATCCGCCGCCGGGCCCCGTCCGGGACGCCGAGCCGGGTGAGCGGCCCGGCCAGTGCCGAGGACAGCCGACTGGTGAGCACGGCGCCCAGCACGGCGATGCCGACCACGCCACCGAGTTCGCGCAGCGTGTTGACGGTCGCGGACGCCATCCCCGCCTCGGTGGGCGCGACCCGCCCCATGACGGCGATCGACACCGGCGCGAACGTCAGGCCCATGCCGAAGCCCATCACGAACAGCACCCAGATGTACTCGGGGTAGCGCGCGTGCTCGTCGTACAGCGACAGGCCTGCGAGGGCCGTCGCGCACAGGGCCAGCCCGGCGACCACGGGTAGCCGGGGGCCGAGCCGGGCGCCGAGCGCTCCGGACAGCGGCGCGGCGATCACGATCATCGCTGTCATGGGCAGCCCGGCGAGGCCGGCGTCGGACGGGGTCCAGCCCATCACGCCCTGCAGGAGCAGGGGCAGGAAGAAGGACGCGCCGAACATGCCGAAGCTGACCATGAAGCCGGACAGGACGGCGCCGGTGAGTACCCGGTCGCGGAAGAACCTCAGGTCCAGCATGGGGTCGGCGGTGCGCCGCTCGACGACGACGAACGCGGCGAGCGTGGCCAGGGCCGCGACGCCGGAGCCGAGGACGACCGGGTCGGTCCAGCCCCGCGCCGGCCCCTCGATCAGGGCGTAGACCAGGCCGGCGAGGCCGAGGGCCGCGAGGACCTGACCCGGGAGGTCCAGGCTCCGGGGCCGGGTGGCCAGTTCCGGGAGGACGCGCAGTCCCAGCACGAGCGCGGCCACGCCGACCGGGACGTTGATCCAGAACACGCTGCCCCAGCCGAACGCCTCGACCATGGGCCCGCCGACGACGGGTCCGACGGCCAGTCCGAGGGCCGAGACGCCCGACCAGACGCCGATCGCCCGGGCGCGTTCCTTCTCGTCGGTGAACACGTTCCGCAGGATCGACAGGGTGCCGGGGGTGAGCATGGCCGCGCCGAGGCCCTGGACCATCCGGGCGGCGATCAGTAGGCCGATCGAGCCGGACAGCGCCGCGGCGGCCGAGCCGGCGGTGAACAGGACCAGGCCGGTCAGGAAGATCCGCCGCCGGCCGTACCGGTCGCCGAGGGTGCCGCCGGTGAGCAGCAGGGCCGCGTACACGAGGCTGTAGCCCTCCACGACCCACTGCAGCCCGCCGACGCCGGCGTGCAGGTGCTGCCCGATCCTCGGCAGCGCGTTGTTGACGATCACGTTGTCGATCATGGCCATGAACATGGTGCCGCACAGCGTCGCGAGCACCAGTGTCTTCGTGCGCCGAGCCTCCATGGAGTTCCCTAACACTGTTAGACGGTGGGTCTCCGACGAGAATGCACCTAACAGTGTTAGATTGCAAGCGGGATATCCGCGACGGAGGTGGCCGGTGCCGACAGAAGAACCCCCGGGGCTGACCCGCGACGCGGTGGTGCGCGCGGCGATGCGGGTGCTCGAACGCGAGGGCGTCGACGGGTTGTCCATGCGCAAGGTCGCCGCCGAACTCGACGTGAAGGCCGCCTCGCTCTACTGGCACGTCCGCGACAAGCGGGAACTCCTCGACCTGCTCACCGACGGGCTGATGGCCGACGCTCAGGCCCCGCCCCGGCGGGGGGACTGGCGGGCGCAGTTCCGCGACTACTTCACCGCCTACCGCCGGCACCTGCTCGGCCGGCGCGACGCCGCCAAGGTGATGGCCGGCCGGTTCGGCCTGGGCCCCCACATGCTCCGCTTCACCGAGGACCAGCTGTCCCGGCTGCGCGAGGCCGGATTCTCCGACGCCGACGCGACCATGGCGACCTATCTTCTGGGTACCTATGTGCAGGGCTTCGTCCTGCAGGAGCAGACCCCGTTGACGGCGGCCGAGACCGCGGGGGTCGGGCGTCGCGAGGTGGCCACGGCCATCGCCGAGCACCTCCGGGCGCTGCCGGCGGAGACGTTCCCGCACCTCGTGCGGCTGGCCGGCGACCTGACCGGGCCCACGATGGACGAACGGTTCGCGTTCGGCCTGGAACGCATCCTCGACGGCCTGGCCACCCGCCTGCCCTGACCCCGGGCCCATCCCGGACGCCCCGGCCCGCAAGGCCGCGACCGGTGATCCGGCCGGGTCGGGTATCGGACTCTGCCCGGCGGCGGCGTCGGCTACGTTGCCAGGATGAGCGCTAGCCTGCCCGTCCGACTGGCCGTGCTGGGCGTCGACGCGCGGGACACCGACGACGCCGTCACCGGCCTGCTCGGCGAGCTGACGCTCCTCCCGGTCGACGGGATCGCCCGGCCGCCCGTCGGCGACGCCCCGGACGGCACCCGTGCCGGGGAGCTGGTCGCGCTCGGTGGCGTCCTGCTCACCCTCGCCGGCAACCCCGAGGTGGTCACGTCCGTCCTGTCCGGACTGTGGGGCTGGCTGGACCGGCGGGGCAGGGGCCGGATCGAGGTCCGGATCGGCGAGCAGTCCCTGACCCTCGACAGCTCCACCCCCGAGGAGCGGGCGGTGCTCATCGCCGCCTACGTCGACCGGGTCCTCGGGCGATAGCTGGTGGCGAAACGCGCGCTGATCATCGCCAACAGCCGGTACGAGGATCCCCGGTTCCGCCCGCTGCCCGGCGCGGCGGCCGACCTGACCGGTCTGCGCGCCGTCCTGGCCGACCCGGCGATCTGCGGGTTCGACGTCGCGGTGGTGCCCGATGGCCGGACCGACGAGATCCGGATCGCCATCCAGCGGTTCTTCGCCGCGGCCGGCCGCGACGACATCCTGCTGCTGCACGTGTCCGCGCACGGCCGCCGCGACGAGAGCCGGTGGTACTTCGCCGCCGCCAACACCCAGTACGACTACCTCGACGCGACCGGCGTCTCCTTCGAGTTCATCGACCAGCGGATCGACCGTGGGCTGTCCCGCCGGGTCATCGTGCTCCTCGACTGCTGCTACAGCGGCGCGGCCACCCTCCGGCGGACCCGGGGCGAGCCGGTGGCGGACCTCAGCGACCAGTTCAACGGGCGGGGGAGGGTGGTGATCACGTCCTCGACGGCGTTGCAGTACGCGCACGAGGAGGAGGTCACCAGCGCCACGCCCGGCCGGCCCAGCGTGTTCACCGAGGCGGTGATCACGGGCCTGGCGACCGGGGCGGCCGACCTGGACGGCGACGGGTACGTCAGCGTCGACGAGTTGTACGACTACGTGCACGCCGAGGTGACCAGCCGGATCCCGGAGCAGACCCCAACCCGGACGGCCGACCAGGTCGAGGGCCGCCTGCTCCTGGCCCGCACCCCACCGGCCCGCCGGCCCCCGCGCGCGGGCCGGCCCCGGGAGGCGGGCCGGACCCCGGACGTGGGCGACGAGCCGGGGACAAGCCGGACTCCGGTGGTTGCCGTGGCCATCAGTCGGCCCGTGTCGGAGACGCCGCCGGTCCCGGATCCCGAGCCCGACCCGGACCCACCTGACCCGCCGCCCGGAGTGGACCCCCGCAGCGACGCGGACCACCAGCACGCGGACCATCGGGTCCCGGACGCGCCGCCCAACGGAACCAGCCTCGCGACCACACCGCGCACCGCGTCGACCCGCACTCCGACCACCCCACGCCCCGCGGCGATCCCACCCGCCGCGACCTCTCCGAGGGACACCGGGTTCCTCCTCCCAGCTCCGGTCTCCGCCGTCGGACACCGCAGGACGGTGGCCAGCCAGCTCCTCTCCGGGGTGGCCTGCGGCGTCCTCTCCTTCGCCGCCATCCTCATCCCGCTGCGTACCGACGGCCGTCCGCTGACGACCGTCCTCTGGGTCGCCGCCGTGGCCGGCCTGGTCGGGCACCTCGCCGTCTGGGTCACGCCGCGGGACCGACTGGCGGCCCACCGCGGCCCCGCGCTGGTGCTCACCGCCGCGGCGACCGGAGCGTTCCTCATCATCGGCCCTGTCACGGTCACGTCGATGTGCGTCCTCCTGCTCCTCGTCGGCGTGCTGTCCGCCCTCCGGGCGCCGTTCACCGCCGCGGCGGTCACGTCCGCCGGTCCGGGCGCGCACTCCGTCACCCTGCTCGGGCAGTTGCTCGGCTCGGCGGCGGTGCTGCTCTGGACGCCCGAGTCCGGACGGACGGTGGTGGTGTTCTCGGTGCCCGTCGACCTGCTGACGGTGGCGGCCGTCCTCGCCTGTCTGCTGTACGTGGGCGCGGCGGGGCTCGCCTTCACCTCCGCCCCCGTGCCCGGGATCCCCGGCCGGCGTCTGGCACCCCGGAGCCGGGTGCTCGTCCTGGCCGCGGCGACGGCGGAGTTGTCCTGGGGCGCGACGGTACTGCTGATGTCCGAATACCGCGAAGGCACTGCCGTGAGGCTGATCTCCGAGGATGCCGACCCCGTCGTCATCGTGCTGCTCACGGTCGTCGCGGCGCTGGTGCCGGCTGTCGTCCTGTCCCGGCTCGGCGGCCGCGCCAGGTCGGGGCTCGTCGCGACGCTCGCGGTGCTGGGCCTGGTCGGCCAGGCCGGGTTCCTGTACGGCGTGGGGCCGGCCGGCCCCATGGCCTCCGACCTGCTGCTGTTTCCGGCGCTCACCCTGTTCGCGGCCCTGACCGTCGGGGCCGCCGCGGGGGCGCTGCGCGGCCCGGGGTCCCGCGACCACGAACATTTCACGCTCGCCCGGGCGCGCGGGCTCGCCGGCGTGCTCGGCTTCCTGCCCGTGCTGTACCCGACGGCCGCCGGGACCGCTTCGGAGTCCATCGTCGACGCGAGGGTCGCGGTGCTCGCCGAGGCCTGGTTCGTGGCGGCGGTGGCGGTCGCCGTGGCCATCGTGCTGTGGCTCGCCCGGCGCCCAGCGGCGGCCGGTCGGGTCCGGTACCCCTGAAAAATGCCCGGTCTTCCGGCTGCGGGCGTGGCCAGAGAGCGCCTTCAAGGCAGGCCGCTCACGGTAGGATAAGCCGGGATATTTGCTGACACTTTGGGGTGAGTGCCGTGGTGGAGACCCTGATCAGCACGGCCGCGTCGGCCTCCCCGCCCGCGATCTGCGGCTCCGGCGGCGCGGGTTTCGCCGTCCTGTGGAACAACGCCGCCAACACCGCGATCAGGGGCCAGATGCTGCTCGGCGACGGCAAGAAGACCGGCGCGGAGTTCGCCGTCTCCACCACGGCCGCGGGGGAGGGGACGTTGCCGGCCGCCGTCGGGGACATCGGCACGCCGGGGTTCACCGTCGCCTGGCTGGACACCGCCGCGCGGGTGGTCCGCACCCGGCGGTTCGACGGGCACGGGGTGGGGATCGGTGACGAGACCCAGGTCAACACCTCCGACGTGGACACGGGCTTCCGCCCGGCGATCGCCCGGCTGTCCAATCGCGACAGTGTGGTCGCCTGGGTGGGCACGCTGGGGGTCCGGGCGCGGATCTTCGGACCGGACGGTGCGCCGAAGGGTGGGGAGATCGAGGTCAACGACGCCGGTGGCGTGCACGTCGGCCCGGTCCGGGTCACCGGCACGGACGCCAACAGTTTCGTCGTCGCCTGGCGCGGGGGCGAGAACCTCGCCGTCGCGCACGTCACGGCCCGGGTGCGGGTCTTCACCCTGGACGGGACGACGGTGGGCGGCGACCACGTGCCGAACTTCTCCGGGTTCACCGGGGACATGGGGATGACGTTCCTCAGCACCTTCCCCGGCCAGGACAGCGGCTTCGTGATCGCGCGGGCGGCGGCGCAGGGGCCGGGAACTGAGCGGGTGGCGATCATGTCCCCGTTCAGCTCGGGAGGCGTCCAGCAGCCCGAGTTCAACCTCACGCACGCCGCCGATCACACCGTCGCCCAGTCCTTCGCCGCCTCCGCCCTGCCGCTCGGCAGCTTCGTCGTCACCTGGGCGGAGCGGTTCACCCCCGACCAGGGCGACAGCACCGGGGACAACGTCAAGGCCCGGATGTGCGCGGGGCTGCCGGGGCAGCTGATCACGGTCCCGGTGGCCGGCGCCGGCAACCAGACCTCCCCCGCCGTGGCGACCGGGGTCATGTTCGACGGGCAGATCCGGGTCGGCTTCGCGTGGATCGACGACAGCGTGTCCGGTTCGGCGGCCACCGTGCGCGCCGTGCGGTCCAGGGTGTTCACCGACAGCTTCGCCGAGCCGTTCTGAGCCCGGCCGGCCTCTGTCCGGGGCCCGCCCTGCGGTCGTGCAGACTGACCCCATGCTGCTTCCCACGGGCTACCGGACCCGCCCCTCGACCACCACCGACATGCCGGCAATCAGGGACCTGGTCGCCACCTGCGAACGCGCGCTCCTCGGCCACGCCGAGACGGATCTCGACGCCGTCGCGGCGGACTTCGCCCGACCCGGCCTGGACCCGGCGACCGACACCCTGCTCGTGTACGACCCGGCGGACACCCTGGTCGCCCGTGCCTGGGTGGACCGGCGGTCCGAGGTCGACGTCCACCCGGAGCACCGCGGCCTGGGCCTCGGCGGTGCCCTGCTGGACTGGACGGTGGCGCGGACCCGGGCGGCGGGCGGGCACCGGCTCGTCCAGACGGTCCCGGACGCCGACGCCGCGGCCGTCGCGCTGGTGCGGTCCCGGGGGTTCGCGCCGCTGGCGACGTCCTGGCTGCTGGAGATCGCCCTGCCCGCCGAGCCTGAGGCGCCCGAACCGCCGGCCGGCGTCACGGTGCGGCCGTTTCGGGCCGGCGACGAACGCGCGGTGCACGAGCTCCTCGAGGACGCGTTCGACGAGTGGCAGGAGCGGCGCAGGTCGTATGAGGAGTGGGCGAAACTGACCGTGGAACGCGCCACGTTCGCCCCCGGCCTGTCCCCGGTCGCGTTCGCCGGCGGGGAGATGATCGGCGTCGCACTGTCCCTGGACGTCCCCGGCTCCGCGGACGGGTACATCGAGCGGCTCGCCGTGCGCCGCGACCACCGAAACCGGGGGATGGCCCGACTGCTGCTCCGGCACGCCTTCCGCGACGTGTACCGGAGCGGCCGGCGCACCTGCACCCTGTGGACGCACTCGGACACCGGCGCCCTGCCCCTGTACGAACGGGTCGGCATGTCCGTCCGGCGCAGCTCGACCGTCCACAGCCTGCCGTTGTAGCGACTAGGAGGGCCCCGCCCCGCACGAGGTGCGCACCCGTAGCCGCGGCAGCAGCCTGATGTGGTGCGCCGGGAGGTCCGATCCGCCCCGGAGCCTGCGCATGGCCAGTTCCATGGCTGCGACCCCGACCGCCTTCTTCGGCGGCGCGACGGCCGTCAGCGGCGGCGCGGCGAGCCGGGCGAACACGTCGTCGTAGGAGATCAGCGCGATGTCGTCGGGCAGGTGCAGCCCGTGCGCCCGCAACAGCGGCGGCAGCGCGATGGCCGCCCGGTCGTTGTGCACCAGGACGGCCCGAGTCCCGGCGGCGACCCGCTCGGCGAGGGCCGCGGCCACCCCGGCCATGCCACCGGGGCCGCCGGCGATGTCGACCACCGGCTGGGCCGTGAGGCCCGCCATGGGCATCCCGGCGGCGTAGCCCGCACGTACCGCCAGGGCGGTCGGGGTGTCGGACCGGGCGGCGAGGAGCACCGACGTGTGCCCGAGTGCTGTGAAGTGCCGCAGCGCCACCAGGACGCCGTGGCCGTGGTCGGAGGCGACCGAGTCCAGTTCGGCGAGGGGACTGTCGGCCGGGGGCGGCCGCTCGACCAGCACGACCGGGACCGGCAGGTCGCGGATCCACCCGGCGTCACCGTCCGGGGTCAGCAACAGTGCTTCCGCGCCGGACTCCAGGAGCTGTGCCACCTGCGCCCGGTTCCCGGCCGCCCCGGTGTCGGCGATGGTCAGCACGAGCCGTCCACCGGTCCTGGCCGCGACCTCGTTCGCGCCGTCGACCACCTCGTCGAAGTAGCCGTCGACCGTCGGCACGAGCACCCCGACCACCCGCTCGCCGGTCGCGGCCCGCTCTTCGGCGAGGACGGAGACGGCGCCGTGCGAGCGCCGGACCAGTCCGTCGTCGGCCAGCGTCGCCACGTCGCGGCGGATGGTGACCGCCGCCTGCCCCAACTGCGCCGCCAGGTCGGCCAGCCGCACCGTGCCGCGCTCGCGAACCAGGGCGAGGATCGCCTGCCGGCGCTGCTCCGCGGTGATGGCCATGCTTCCCCCTGCGGTTGAGAACCCTCGGCCTGGCGCGAACCGTAGCATTCGATCGCGATCTGATCGGTCCGCAAAGAACCCGGAAACGCTCCTCCGGCACGGGATCCAGCGTCCGCAGTGTTCCCGTGGGTGCCACCGAGAATTCAGGCGGGCGAGTCTGTCCATGTCGGAACGCCGCGCCATATGCTCAGGTTTCGATCATTCGATCGCCGTGCGGTGAATCCGGAGAGGGCGTCATGAGGACCAGAGGTTTCGCTGTGCGCGCGGTCGCACTCGCCGCTGCGGCGGTGGGCGTTCTCACCGGGGCCTGGGTTCCCGCCCAGGCGGCGGAGCCGACTCCGGGTCAGGTGCTCGCCGGGTCCTGGACCGCGCCGCTGAGCACCCGGGGCCGCTACGTCGTCGACGCGACGGGCCAGCGCTTCAAGCTCGTGTCCGCCAACTGGAGCGGAGCACAGGGCACCTACCTGGGCTCGGGCGATCCGGCGGACCCGGCCAACCACGCGAACCGCGAGGTGTCCCACAACCTCCCGATCGGCCTCGACCGGGTCCCGCTGGCCACGCTGCTGGCCGATCTGCACGCCACGGGGATCAACAGCGTCCGGCTGCCGTTCGCCGACGCCCTCGTGCACGACACCACGGTCGTGCCGGACGCGGCGGTCGCGGCCAACCCGCAGCTGCGCGGCAGGACCCCGCTCCAGGTGTACGACGCGGTGGTGACGGCCCTGACCGCCGACGGTTTCGCGGTGATCCTCAACAACCACACCACGGCGTACCGGTGGTGCTGCGGCCTCGACGGCAACGAGCGGTGGAACAGCGGCCAGTCCACCGAGCAGTGGATCGCCGACTGGGTGTTCCTGGCCGGACGGTACCGGGCGAACAAGCGGGTGGTCGGCGTCGACCTGCGCAACGAGGTCCGCCGCGACACCTGGGACGACCCGAACTGGGGCTGGGGCGACGAGCACGACCTGTACCGGGCCTACCAGCGCGCGGGCGAGCGGATCCTGGCGACGGACCCGGACCTGCTCATCGTGATGGAGGGCATCAACTGGTACGGCATCCCCAACGTGCTCTTCTCCCACGGCCGCCCCCAGCTCAGGCCGGTGGCGAACCTGTCGCACACCCTCACGGCGTCGAACAAGCTCGTCTACTCGGCGCACTTCTACGGCTTCACCGGGCCGGCCAACACGGGCGCCGACGGCGGCTGGGGCGCGACCGGCGACCCGCGCTACCGCGACCTGTCCCCGGCGGACCTGGCCGCGACGGTCGCCGCCGAGTCGACGTTCGTCACCACCGAGGGCCAGCACTTCACCGCCCCGGTCTGGATCAGCGAGTTCGGTGTCGGCGGCCGGGGCGAGACCAACCAGCGGGACATCGCGTGGTTCCACACCTTCACCGACATCCTGGCGCAGCGCGACGTCGACTTCGCGTACTGGTCGGCGATCGGCTGGTCCACCGACGGCGTGCCCAACGAACGGTTCGCCCTGCTGTCCTACGGCCCCGACGGCGGCCGGCTCGGCGTCAACGACCCGGGTGACTGGCGCACCGCCGACTGGCGCAAGCTCCTGTCCGCCCCGTCCAGGACCGGCGTCGTCGCCCCGGCCGCGCGGTGGAACATGCTCGACCTGGACTTCGCCGACCACGACGCCTCGGCGACCGTGCTCACCGGACCCGACTGGTCGCCCGGCAACCGCAAGGCCAGCTGCCCGGACACCGAACGCCTGGTCGCCCTGGGTCGCAGTAGCAGTCGGGGCCTGTGCGGGGACCTGAACACCCCGGGCCGGGCGGCGACCCCGCCGGTCGTCGTCACCGACGAGCGGTACGTGACCAACGGCGACTGGGCCTCCGGCTACAGCAAACTCCAGTGCCCGACCAACAGCTTCGCCATCGGGTACGCCGTGCACGACAACGCCATGGCCGCCCTGCTCTGCGCACCCGCAGCGCGCCCGTTGCCGACCACGGGCCGCATCGTCTGGTTCGACCACGGCGACAACCGCCCGGCACAGGGCGGCTCGACGGCCAGCGACTGGTCGCCCGGCCACTACAAGGGCCAGTGCGCCGACGACGAGTACCTCGCGGGCGTCGCCTACACCTGGCGGTGGTCCCACGGCGGCGTCCCGGACGCGCTGCTCTGCCGCCAGCTGTGACCCCATGACCGCCGGCCGACCGCCGTGGGCCCGCGTGTCGGGTCAGGCAGTCCTGGGCGGTTCGAGGTGTCGGCACGCGGCGGCCACCCCCGAGGTGCACTCGGTGAACTCGGGCCCCCCGAGCTGGGCGTAGACGTGCAGGCCGTCGCTGCACAGGTGGACCGGGTCCACGCGGCGCAGGGCGAGCACCACGAACGTGGCGGACATGGCGGTGACGTCGCGGATCTCGGCGATCCGGAACAGCGACCTCGTCTCTGCGGTCGCCTCGCTGTCCCCGGCGCGCAGCACGACCCGGACGTGGGGCGCGACGGCGAGCCCGGTCAGGGCGACGGCGATGTTGTCCAGTTCGTCGGAGCCGACGACGGCCAGGGCGATGGCCCGGTGCAGCCGCAGGCTGGTCAGGACCCGCCGGTCGCTGCCGTGCGCGACCAGGACGGGGATGCGGCTCTGTTTGGCGATCCGCAGGTTGTCGGCGGCGGGATCGCGTTCCACCGCGACGACCCCGATCCCGAGGTCCTTCAGCGCGAGGCACAGCCGGAGCCCCACCTGGCCCATCCCCACGACCACGACGTGCCCGTCGACGGGCGGCGCGCGGTGTCCGATGAGTCCGAAGGTCCTGCCGTTGAGGGCGCGGTGCACGATGCCGGCCGTGAAGACCGCGGTGAAGACGATCGTGGCCAGCATGGCCGCCGCGGCGAACAGCCGGTACCGGACGGAGGCCTCGGGTGCCTCGGCCGGGCCGACGGTGGCCACCACCCGGACGGCCTCGTACAGGGCCGTGGCGGGGTCGAGGTGGTGGCGCAGGAACAGCCAGAGCCAGTCGGCGCACAGCACGCCCGCCAGCCCCGCGAGTCCGGCCAGCAGCATCCGTGATCCGCCGTCGTGCGGCCGGAGCTGCCCGCGCAGCCGTCCCAGCCGGGTGCGCCACCGCCCCGGCAGGGGGTACCCGGCCACGGTGAGCGCGTCGTCGATCCGGCGCACGCCGGTCGGGCCGTTCCCGGTCTCCCACACGGCGAGCAGGTCGGTGTTCAGGCACGCGGCGGCCAGGGTGGGGGCGGACACGTCGGCGGGTGAGGCGACCACGCAGGCGGGCATCACGCGTCGCAGCTGTTCGGCGACGGTGCGGTCGAATATCGACACGACGAGGCGGGTCTGTGGTCGCATGTGGGCCACGGTCAGGGCGTAGCGCAGGCAGGCGACGTCGTCGTGGACCAGGACGGCGACGCCGCGCGGCCGGCGGGCCGTGGCGGTGCGCAGCTCGTCCTCGGTGGGCTCGGCGAGGTGGATGACGTCCTCGCCCAGGCTCGCCAGGGTGCCGCAGACGCGTTTGGCGACGACGGTGGTGCCGATGACGACGAAGGGGCGGGGATCGTCGGTCGCCGGGGGCGTCACAGGCCGGTGGCGCGGGTGGACCGCCAGGCCGGGTGGCGTGCGCCGAGCGCGTCGCGGTGCTCGGGCGTCGGCAGGATCACGTCCATGCCGCCGGCGAACGGGTGGCACAGCCATCGCAGCTCGGCGTCCGCCACGAGGACGGTGGCGGCCAGGTCGGTGGCGACCGTGCGCAGCAGGGGGTCCAGGCAACCCGGCGACCAGGGGGCCAGGCGCGCGTACTGGTGCTGGTGGATCTCGTATCCGGTGCGCTCGTCGGTCAGGAGCACGCTCGTCCAGTACGTGTCGCCCGGGTGCGGGGCGGCGTCCGCCCGGAGTGTCTCGGAGTAGGCGGCGGTCAGCACGAGGACGCGGCCGTCGGTCACCAGGTCGTCCAGCACGGTGTTGTGGCGGTGCAGGACCGCCGCGTACTCCTCCTCGGAGGCCGGGTGCCGCCGCCCCTCCGGCAGGGTGCGGAACCTGATCCACCGATCCGGGTACGCGGCCCTGAGCCGGGTCGGAACGGGCGCGCACTCCGGCCACAGCTCGGTCCACCGGTCCGTGAGCGTCGTCGGGTCGATGCCCTGGCCGGCAGCCGGGATCGCGGGCCCTTCGGCAGGTCCGAGGTGCATGGCGTCCCCCAGCTGTGGCGAGTTTCTTGGTTGCCATCCAAGATATAGTGACTGCGATGTCGAGGCAAGGGAGACGCGAGATGGTCCAGAACCCGTTGATCACGCCCGCTGAGGCGGGCTTCCGGATGCCGCCGGAGTGGGCGCGGCACGCCGCCTGCCTGATGGCCTGGCCGGCCCGGCCGGAGCTGTGGGGCGAGCGCCTCGACGAGGTGAAGGGGGACTACGCGGCGGTGGCCCGGGCCATCGCCGACTTCGAGCCCGTCGTGATGGTCTGCCAGCCCGGCACGGCCGCCGAGGTGCGCGACCTGTGCGGCACCGCCGACATCCTGCCGGTGGAGATCCCGATCAACGACTCGTGGACCCGGGACAGCGGGCCGGTGTTCGTGCGCGACGCCGCCGGCGGGATCGCGGTGGTGCAGTTCGGGTTCAACGCCTGGGGCGGGCGGTGGCACCCCCACGACGACGACGCTCGGCTGGCGACCCGGATCGGCGAGCGCCTCGGGCTCCCGGTGTTCCACGCCCCGTTCGTCCTGGAGGGCGGCGCGTTCTACGTCGACGGCGACGGGACCGTCCTGACGACCGAGCAGTGCCTGCTCAACCCGAACCGCAACCCGGACATGACCAGGGGCGACATCGAGCGGGCACTGTGCGACTACCTCGGGGCGAGCACGGTCGTGTGGCTGCCGTACGGGCACAGTTTCGACGTCGGCCCCGAGGGCACCGACGGCCACATCGACGGGGTGGCCCAACTGGTCGGACCCGGGCACGTGCTGCTGGAGGCGCCTGCGACCCCGGGAGCCTCGGAGTACTCCCGGTCGCAGCACAACCTCGCGGCCCTGCGCTCGACGCCGGACGCCGCGGGACGCGCCTTCAGGGTCAGCCTGCTCGACCCGGGCCCGGACGCCGCCGTGTCCTACGCCAACCACTACCTCGCCAACGACGCGGTGATCGTGCCGGTGAACGGCGACGGCACGGACGAGGCGGCGCTCAAGACCCTCGCCGAGGTGTACCCGGGTCGGGAGATCGTCGCGGTGCCCGGCGCGACCATCGCCCTCGGCGGCGGCGGTCCGCACTGCATCACCCAGCAGATCCCCGAGGGGGTGGACATCTCCGTCCTGCGGTGACCGGCGACGCCGGCCATAGGATGGGATGTCGTCTGGGAGGAAGAGGTGCCGTGACCGCACGACGTTCGAAGGGCAAGGAGCGCGAGGAGCTCGTCATCAGGGCGGCCGCCCAGGTCATCGCCGAGCGGGGTCTGGCCAACGTCCGGGTCGCCGACGTCGCGGAACGGGCCGGGATGAGCCCGGGCCACGTCACCTACTACTTCCCTTCGAAGATCGACATGCTGATGCGGGCGATCCGGGCCAGCGAGGAGGCCCTCGCCGCCGAGGTCGCCCGCCAGCTGGCCGACATCGGCGATCCGTGGGACCGGCTCGACCGGCTCGTCGAGCTGTCCGCCGCGCAGGGCGTCCGCGACCCCGGCTGGGTCCTCTGGCTGCAGGTGTGGCTCGAGGCTGCTCTCGACGGGGAGGTCGCCAAGGTCCTCGACGAGCTGGACGCGCGGTGGAGGGACATCCTGGTCGACGTGATCGGGTACGGCGTCGGGCGCGGCGCCTTCCACGCCACCGACCACGTCGCCGTGGCCATGTCGCTGTCGGCGATGATCGACGGGTTGTCGATCAAGGTCACGCTCGGCGCGCCCGGCTTCACGCGGGTCGACCTCCTCCGCCTGGTCCGGGCCGCCGCGCGGACGCTGCTCGGGTCCCGCGCGGCGTAGCCCCGGCCTGCCGTCGGCGGGGAGCGACCGCCGCGCGCCGGCCCAGTGACGCGGCGTAACAGTCAAAAGCCTTGAAGCATTTTTTTGGTACGCCGCGCGCGTTCACGGCGCGCGGCGGCCCTCCGGGGAATTCTAGGTTGTCAACCAATTTTGGCATTGACGCAGGCCGAAGTGCCTCTGATACTCAATCTAGTATGGCGTCCTAGAAGCCGCTCCCCTCGCGGAGGCAGGACGCCCGAGAGGAGAGACGGATGGACAACACAGAACGGGCCTCCCGCCCCGGGGTCAGCCGTAGGTCGTTCCTGACCGCGGTGGGCGCGACGGCGGCCGCCGGTGCCGTCGTCGGAGTCGCCGGCGACGCGCTGTTCGCCGGCCGACCGGCGTCGGCCGCCGGAACGTTCGTCGTGCCGGGTGAGGTGGCCCCTCACAAGCGGACCTGGATGGCCTGGCCCTCCAGCACGTCGATCTGGGGCAGCTCGCTGCTGCCCAAGATCCAGGGTGACATCGCCAAGCTGGCCAAGGAGATCGCCAAGTACGAGCCGGTGGTCCTGTGCGCCGACGGCACGACCAACGCGGCCAACGCGCGGGCCGCGGTGGGCTCCACGGTCCAGGTGATCAGCTCGATCCCGGTCAACGACTGCTGGATGCGCGACTCCGGCCCGCTGTTCCGCGTCAACGGTTCCGGCGGGCGCGACGCCATCGGCCTGAACTTCAATGGCTGGGGCGGCAAGCAGACCGCCAGCAAGGACCGGTACGTCGCCCAGCGGGCCGCGTCCTACGCCGGCGTGTCCCCGTTCACCCCGTCCTACGCCACGGGCGAGGGCGGCGGTGTCGAGTACGACGGCGACGGCACCCTCTTCGCCACCGAGACCTGCTGGGTGAACTCCAACCGCAACCCCGGTTGGACCCGCCAGGAGATCGAGGACGAACTCCTCTACATGTTCGGCGCCACCAAGATGATCTGGTGCCCGGGCTACCTCGACCCGGACGACATCACCGACGACCACATCGACGCGACCGCGCGGTTCGTCCGCCCCGGCGTGGTCATGGTGCAGGTGCCGCCGGCCGGCACGACGGGCCCCTGGGCGGACAACGCCCGGGCCATCCACGACACCCTCCTCAACGCGACCGACGCCAAGGGCCGCCGACTGCAGGTCCTGACGCTGGAGAACCCGGACACCCTGCCCCGGTGGCCGCACAGCCGCTGGAACACGTTCCTCAACTCCTACGTGAACTGGGTGGTGACCAACAACGCCGTCATCACGACCCAGTTCGGCGACACCGCCAAGGACGCGGCGGCGAAGGCCGCGATCGGCGCGGCGTTCCCGGGCAAGACCGTCGTCCAGCTCAACCTCGACCAGCTCTACGGCGAGGGCGGCGGCGGGGCGCACTGCGTCACCATGCAGGAGCCCCTGGCGTAGCGGGTCCTGATCCTGCGCACGCGGGGCCGCGCGTGCGCAGGACCGCCGACCGGCGGCCCCGGGGATCCGGGGCCGCCGGTCACTTTCGTTGCCCACGGGTGGCCGATCGGCACTGCCTCCGGGGCTGGGCGCGGGGCATGCTGGGAGGGCGCCGGCGTGGTCGAACGGGTCGTGCCGCGACCGCGACGGGCGCTGTCCGCGCGCCGCGAAGCTGGCCAGGGTGCCCGGCGTGCCGAGGCGCGGTGTCCCGGCGACGTTCCGCCAGCCTGGGCAGGGTGCCCGGCCTGCGGGGCACGGTGTCCCGCGTGACGACGGTGCCGCCCATGCGTCGTGAATCCGGCCACCGTGCCGGCAGCACCGTGCCCCGCCATCCCCATAGGAGAATCGATGTCCCCGAGTGCGGTACGCGCCAGCGCGGCAGCCGTCGCGATGCTCGCAGCCCTGTTCGTCGCCGTGCTCGCCGGAGTCGCCACCGGGGTGACCGGTGCCGGGAGCACGTGTTCGACCGGCGAGGCCGCCAGCCCTGACGCGCAGGCGTGCGAGCCGGACTCGTTCGCGGTGCTCCCCGCGGTGGCCGGGTTCTTCGGCGCCGCCATGGCCGGTGGCCTGGCCGTCGGTGTGACGTCCGCACTCCGCTCCCAGCCGACGGCCCGGCCGAGGGCCGTGCCCGGCTCTCAGCCGGTGGCCTGGAATAGTGGTGACGTGCCCGGCTCTCGGCCGGCCGCCCGGAAGGGCGGTGACGTGCCGGGTTCCCAGCCGGTGGCGTGGACCAGCGGGGCCGCGCCCGCCGCGGCCCCCGACTCTCGGATCGGCCGGGAGCGCGACGCCCTGGTTCGGGAGATGGTGTACCTGCGCGACCGGCTCACCAGCGACGCCCTGTCCGGGCGGCTCGGCCGGGCGTTGGCGGACGCGGGAGTCGAGACGGTCAGCCCGCTCGGCGAACGGTTCGACCCGGCCCGGCACGAGGCCGGCGGGTCGGTACCCGCGCCCGACCCGGGCCGGATCGGCCGGATCGCGGCGGTCGAGGTGCCCGGCTACACCGACCACGCCGCCGTGCTCCGCGCACCGGTCGTGACGGTCTACCGGTGAGCCGACCCGACGGCACGCCCGCCGGACCGAGCGGCAGGCCCGGCGTGGCTCAGCCGTCGACGCGGTAGTAGTCCATCGCGACGGTCACCGGACCACCGACCGTCGCGCTGACGACCAGCACGACGGCGATGTCCCGGGTCGTGCGCGAGCGGACACAGAACGCCCGACCGGGGGCCGCGTCGGCGAAGCCCAGCCGGGTGACCGGACGCTGGTCGGCGGCCGTGGCGCACTCCTCGGCGGTCAGCCGGCCGCCCGGGGCGAGGTAGGCGTCGCTGGCGTCCGGGGCGAGGAACTCGCCGTTGGTGTGGCCCACCGCCCACGTCGTGGACTCCGCCGGGGTCAGGGTGCCGGTGCGAATGTCGAAATCGTAGGAGTCGTCGGGCGCGGTCAGCGTCACGGCGGTGTACACGGCGGAGTATCGCGGAACGGCTGGCGTTTCGGCGACCCGTCCCGCCCCGGGCGACGCGGAGACCGTGGGTGCGGGCGGGGCGGCGCTGTCCGCCGCCGGCCCGTCGAGCAGCCGGTCCAGGTGGTCGATCATCACGATCCCGCCGACGATGCCGAGCACGGCCGTCACCGCGGCCACGATCACCACCGTCCGCCACGCGACACCCCGCCGCCGTCGGCCGGGTCGGGTTCGCACCGGGGCCCGGTCCACCGGCATCCGCGCGGTCGCGTGCGCCACGTGTGCCGCCGCCCCGTCCACGACGGTCGGCGGCGACCCGCCGGCCAGGCTCGGGTGAGGCCCGCCGGCGACCGGCGGGCGCGATGCGTCCACCGGGCTTCGGCCTGGCCCGCCGGCCACTGTCGAATGCGCGCCCACCAGGCTCGGGTCCGGCCCGCCCGCCACCGTCGCGCCCGCCAGCGCCCCGTGCGCCCCGCCGGCCTCCGTCGCCAGGTGCGGTGCCGGGTCGGCGCGTCGGGTGATGTCGGCGCTGACCGACGCCGGCAGCCAGTCCTCGGTGAACCGGAGCTGTCCGCCCACCGCCGGATGCCGGCGTGCCACGTCGATGATCTCGGCGGGGGACGGGCGGGCGCCGGGGTCCTTGGCCAGGCAGCGCAGTACCAGGTCGTGCAGGGTCGGGGGCACAGCGCGCAGGTCGGGCGGTTCGTGCACCACCCGGTACAGCGCGGCGCTGTCCGGTCCTCCGGAGAACGGCGGCGTCCCGCCGGCCGCGAACGCCGCCAGCGCGCCGAGGGCGAAGATATCCGCGGCCGGGGTGACGGGCCGGTTGAGGACCTGTTCGGGTGCGATGTACGACGGCGAGCCGACCACCAGCCCGGTCCCGGTGAGCGCGACGGCGTCGGCCGCCCGGGCGATCCCGAAGTCGATCACGCGCGGGCCGTCGGCGGCGAGCAGCACATTGGCCGGCTTGAGGTCGCGGTGCACGACCCCGGCGCGGTGGATGGCCTGCAGTGCCTCCGCGATGCCACCCATCAGCAGCAGTACGGTGCGCACCGGCAGCGGGCCGTGGTCGCGCACGACCTGGTGTACGGACGGGCCCGGCACGTACGCGGTGGCCAGCCACGGCGCCTGGTCCTCGGTGCCGGCGTCGATCACCTGCGCCGTGTACAGGCCGTGGATGCGCCGGGCGTTGGCCACCTCGTGCGCGAACCGGGCCCGGAACTCGCGGTCCTCGGCGAACTCCGGGCGCACCGTCTTCAGGGCCACGGGCCGCCCGGCCGGGGTGTAGGCCAGGTAGACCCGGCCCATGCCGCCCGATCCGAGGACGGCCTGCAGCCGGTAGCCGCCGACCTCGCGCGGGTCGTCGGGCAGGAGGGGCGGGAATACCGGCGACGGGGCCCGCAGGGTCGGGGTGGGGTCGAGGGACACGGGTGGTTCTCCTGGTGCGAGAGGGGTCGGACGTCGGCGCCGGACGGGGTGCCGGGCCGCGCGCACGCGCGCGAGGACGTCAGCGGGACCGGGTCCCGGTCACCCGCCGGGCTGGTCGTGGGTCGAGCAGTGAATGCCGCCGCCACCGGACGCGATCGTGTCGATCTTCAGCTGCACGACGTCGCGGTCCGGGAAGTGGTCGCGCAGGATCTGCTTCGCGCGGTCGTCGGCGGCGGCGTCGCCGAACTTGGGCAGGATCACCGACTTGTTGGCGACGTAGAAGTTGACGTAGGAGGACACGAACTCCGCGCCCCGGCCGGTGATCCGGTCGGGGTCCGGCTGCGGCAGGTCGATGACCTCGATGGCCTTGCCCCGGGCGTCGGTGGCGTCCTTCAGTACGCCCCGGGCCTGGTCGATGGCGCGGGTCCACACGTCCGGGGGCGTGCCGTCGGCGGGCTTGTCCAGCAGGACGACCCCGGGGGCCACGAACCGGACCAGGGTGTCGACGTGCGCGTCGGTGATGTCCTTGCCGCGCACGCCGGCGAACCAGATCACCTTCCGCACGCCCAGCGCCGCGATCAGGTCGGCCTCGATCTGCTGCCGGGTCCGGCCCCGGTTGCGGTTGTCGTTGACGACGGAGCTCTCGGTGACCAGGAGCGTGCCCTGCCCGTCGGTCTCGAACGAGCCGCCCTCGGCGACGACCGGGGTCTCGATCCGGCCGATGCCGTACTTGGCCAGCACCTTGCCCGCGACCTGCGCGTCGTTGGCGTGCTGTTGTTTGCCGCCCCAGCCGCTGAAGTTGAAGTCCACGCCCATGACCTTGCCCGCGTCCTCGACGAACACCGACACGGTGTCGCGGGTCCACAGGTCGTCGACCGGGAGCGCGACGACCTCCACGTCCGAGCCGCACGCCCGCTGCGCCTCGTCCTCCTGCCCGGGGCGGGCGAGGAGGACGACCGGCTCGAAGCCGGCGACCGCGCGGGCGATGCCGGCGATGTCCTGGCGCACGTCGGCGAGCTGTCGGCCCCAGATCCCGTCGGAGGCCGGCCAGGCCATGAAGGTCCGCGCGTGCGGCTCCCATTCGGCGCCGAACCGCCGCCCTGCCGGGGGCTGGGCCGTCCCGGTGTCGGGGGAGTCGTCCGGTGCCGAGCACGCGGTCGCTCCGAGTGCCACCGCGCCGACCCCGGCCAGCGAGCGCAGCACCGTCCGGCGAGACAGGAGAAAACCTGACATATGGAGTACTCCAGGAAAAAGCGGTTGTGATTCACGGTACCGAAGAAGATCCCGTGATCGTGGTCGATCGCGCCCCTAGGGCAGCGGCTCGTGCATGGTCGAGCAGTGGATGCCGCCGCCGCCGGTCATCAACCGGTCCACGTCGAGCTGGATGACCTCCCGCCCGGGATACGCCGCGGCCAGGGTGGCCTTCGCCGCCGCGTCCTTCGCCCGGTCGCCGAACTGCGCGGTGATCACGGCCCCGTTGACGACGTGGAAGTTGAGGTAGGAGTCGACGAACTTGTCGCTGCGGGAGCGGACCTTGTCCGGCCCCTCGATCGTGATCACCTGCAACCGGCGGCCTTTCGCGTCGGTCGCGGCGGACAGGATGGCGAACTGTTCGCGCGCGTCCTTCGCCCACACGTCGGTGCGGTCGCGCGGGGGCAGCTGCACCATGACGACGCCCGGCCGGACGAAGCGGGAGGTCACGTCGATGTGGTCGTCGGTGACGTCCTTGCCCTTGATGCCGGGCACCCAGATCATCGTGTCCGCGCCGTAGGCGGCCAGTACGGCCTCCTCCACGTCGTCGCGGCTCCAGCCCGGGTTGCGGTTGGCGTTGACGAGGCTGCTCTCCGTCGCCATCACCGTGCCGTCGCCGTCGGTCTCGATCGCGCCGCCCTCGCCGACGAACCGCGCGGTGCTGTACGGCACCGACGCGTACTCGGCGACGTACCGGGCGACCCGGGCGTCGTCGGCGTGCCGCTGCTTGCGGCCCCAGCCGTTGAAGTTCAGGCCGACCGCGTCGAGCCCGCCCGCGCCGTCGGTGCGGAACACCGCGCACGCGTCGCGCATCCACAGGTCGTCGGTGGGGATCTCGTCGGTCACAATGACCCCGCCGCCGCACAGGGCCCGGGCGTCGGCGGCGGCGTAGCGGTCCGCGGCGCACATGACCACCGGCTCGTACGCGGCGATCGTGCTCGCGATCAACGCGATGTCGTCCTGGACCCCGTTGAGATCACGGCCCCAGATCGACCTGCTGGCCGGCCACGACATCCAGGTACGCGCGTGCCGCACGTCGTCGGCGCCCACCCGCCAGCGCCGGGCCGCCGCCCCCGCCGGAGAGGCCGCGGCCAGCGAACCGACGGCCAGGCCGGCCGCGCCGACGCCCATCGCGCCGAGGACGGCCCGGCGGGACGGCCGCGCACCGGTGCGGTCGGAGGAGGTGTGGGGTCCGGTCATCGGGGTCTCCAGGTCGGGCGGCGGTGCCCCCGTGACGGCGGACACTGCGGTGAACAGGGAAAACGGCATGGAAGCCGACCTGTTCATCGTCCGCGACCGGTGCGGGCCGGACAGCTGTCTTTCGTCTCGGGTTCGTGGCCGATCGTCACGACGCCGGTCTAGGAATCGGACAACAGGCCCGCCTCGTGCGCGAGCACGGCGGCCTGCACCCGGTTGGCGCAGCCGAGCTTGGTGAGGATCCGGCTCACGTGCGCCTTGACCGTGCCCTCGCCCAGGAACATCCGCTGGCCGATCTCGGCGTTGGAAGCCCCGGTGCCGACCATGACGAGGATCTCGAGTTCCCGCTCAGTGAGGACCGAGAGCCGCTCGCGGTGCGGGTTGGCCTGCGGGGGATCGCTGTCCAGGTACCCGCGGATCAGCTGCCCGGTGATCTCCGGCGACGCGACGTGTCGGCCGGCGGCGGCCAACCGCACCGCCTCGATGAGCTCCTGCGGGGTGCTGTCCTTGAGCAGGAAGCCCACCGCCCCGGCCCGCAACGCCCGGCGCAGGTACTCCTCCTCGCCGAACGTCGTGAGCATGACCACCCGGACGGACGGCGCCTGGGCCGCCATCCGTTCGGCGGCGGTCAGCCCGTCGACGCCCGCCATCTGGATGTCGAGCAGCGCGACGTCCACCTTGTGCCGCACGGCGAGTTGGGCGGCGCCGCGCCCGTCGGAGGTCTCCGCCACCACGTCGATGTCGTCGGCGTGTTTGAGCACGAGCCGGATGCCCGCGCGGACGAGTTCCTGGTCGTCGACGAGCATTACACGGATCATGGCGTCCTCACTCGGTGGGCAGGGCGACGTCGAGTTCCTGGATCTCCACGAGCTCGGCGTCGACGAAACAGTAGCGGTGCACCACGGCGGTCGTGGGCGTCGACCGGTCGGCGCTGTAGTGGTAGTCGCAGCGCGCCCCGTCGGGCCTGGCCGGCTCGTGCCCGCGCGCCGTGGCCTCCGCGCGCGGGCTGCTGAGCCCGTACCGGTCGACGAAGTCGTCGTGGGACATGCCGTACTCCGACATCTCCGCCCGTTCGTCGTCGCCGGGGAACGGGACGAACGCGAGCGCCAGGTACTGCAACCCGACCACGCCGATCACGGCAACCGCCATCGTGACGGCCGTGCCGGCCCTGGCCCAGGTGCTCTGCGAGGGCGTGCCGGCCGTCCCGTCGGGGGCGGGGGCGCTGTCGGCCCCGGGTTCGGCGTGGGCGGCCAGCGGGACGGTCGCGACGACGGCGAAACCCCCGGTGGCGGTCGGCTCGGCGCGCAGCGTCCCGCCGAGCAGCCGGACCCGTTCCCGGAGCCCGACCAGCCCCATCGAGCTGCCGGACATGCCGGGGGCCGGGTGGCCGCCCCGGCCGTTGCGCACCTCGATTCGCACGTCGTGCGCGGTGCGCCGGACGGCGACGGCCACCGGGGCGGAGGCGGCGTGTTTGTGCACGTTGGTCAGAGCCTCGCGGACGACACGGTGCACGGCGCGCCGGACGGCGGGGTCCGCGTGGTCCAGGTCCTCGCCGGTCCATTCCAGGTCCACGGCGATGCCGGCGGTCCTCGACCCGGCGACCAGGTCGGCGACGTCCGCCTTCGTGCCGGTCGTGTCCGTCAACGGCTCCGGGCGGGCCGCCGCCGGGTCCTCGGCTCCCAGGACGCCGAGGACGCCGCGGAGTTCGCGCATCGCCTGCCGGGCGGTGGAGTGCACGAGCACCGACGTGGACCGCAGCTCGCCGCCGGCCGAGCGGCTGGCGAGTTCCAGGCCTCCGGCGTGCAGGGCGATGAGGCTGAGCCGGTGGCCGAGGAGGTCGTGCATCTCGCGGGCGATCCTGGAGCGCTCCAGCAGGCGGGAACGCTCCTCGGCGGCCCGGTGCGCCCGCAGCAGGGAGGAGTTGCGTTCGCGCAGCGCGGTGAGCAGCCGTTCGCGCTGGCCGACGACGACGCCCACCAGCCCCGGGAGGACCCCGCAGACGACCGTCGTCACGACCACGGCGTTGATCCGGTACTGGATGAGCTGCGCGCTCTCGCCGATCATGGCGACTCCGGCGACCGCCGCGGGCACCGCGACGCTGGCCGCGAGCAGCGCGCACCGCCGGACGGCCGACATGGGCCGCAGACCGGCGGCGTAGGCCACGATCGCCCATGCGCCGCCGGTCAACGGGTCCGCCGCGGTCAACCCGGCCGCGACGACGACCGCGGTGGCCGGCAGCCGGCGGCGGATCAGCACCGCCAGGACCGCGCCGCCGGCGACGATCCACCGCGCGGCGGGGTGCTCCGTCAGCAGGCTGTCGACGAGCCAGTCGTCGGCCCAGCCGAACAGGACCGCCACCGCGGCGCCCGCCACGGCGAGCAGGCCCAGGTCGACGAGTACCTGGGAGGTGACACCGCTCTTCGTCCGCACACCACTCAGCATGCACGTACCGTCACCCCGTGGTCCCGGGACCACCCCTGGGTCGTGTCTCGTGGATCTTCGCCGGCCTGCGGCGGGCCCAGAGTCCGACCTGCGGCGCCGCTGATCCGCCCGAATACAACACCGGTATTCGGACGCATCATCGGCTTGCATCTCGACCTCTGGACTCCGCCTCGGCGCGACGAGATCCACGAGACACTCCCTAGCCGAGCGCGCGGCGGGCCTCGGCGATCCGGCGCGGATCCCAGCCGGGCCGCGGGACGGACTCCAGGAGGAGCCGGGTGTAGGGGTGCTCCGGCTCGGCGAGGACCCGGTCGGTCGGCCCGGCCTCGACGACCCGGCCCTGGCGCATCACCACCACGTCGTCGGTCACGGTGCGTACCACTCCGAGGTCGTGGGTGATGAACAGGTATCCGACGCCGAGCTCGGCGCGCAGGTCACCGAGGAGGTTGAGGATCTGGGCCTGGACGGACACGTCCAGCGCCGCGACCGCCTCGTCGAGGACGAGGACCGCCGGCTGCACGGCCAGGGCGCGGGCGATCGTGACCCGTTGGCGTTGCCCGCCGGAGAGCTGGTGCGGCAGCGCCGAGGCCTCCCGCCCGCCCAGTCCGACCTGGTCGAGCAGTTCGGCGATGCGGGTCCGGTGGTCGGCGCCGGGGAAGTGCAGCCGCAGGGTTTCGGCGAGCGCGCCGCCGACGCTGATCCGGGGGTCCAGCGACAGGTAGGGGTCCTGGAAGACCATCTGGACCTCACGCGCCCACCGCAGGCGCGCGGCGCGGCCGACCGGCCGTCCGGTCCGTTGGTGTCCGCCGACGGTCACCGTTCCGGAGTCGGCCCGCTCCAGGCCGACGATGATCCGGGCTGTCGTCGTCTTGCCCGACCCGGACTCGCCGACGACGCCCAGCGCGCCGCCCGCCGCGAGGGTGAAGGACACGTCGTCGACCGCGCGCGCGGCCCCGTAGGTCCTGCGCAGTCCCGACACCTCGAGCACGGTCTCAGCCATGGTTCTCAGATCCCTTCCAGGGACAGCAGCTCGTGGTGGTGGCAGGCCACCGTCCCGCCGTCGACCGGCGTGCTGGCCGGCGTCTCCGCGCGGCACAGGTCGGTGGCGTGCGGGCAGCGGGCGGCGAAGGGGCAGCCGGACAGGGCGGTGCGCAGGTCCGGCGGCTGACCGGATATCGCGTCGAGCCGTTTTCGGGGGTGGTCGAGCCGCGGGGTCGAGCCGAGCAGCGCCGCCGTGTACGGATGCCGGGGCTTGTCGAACAGCGCGTCCGCCGGCCCGGACTCGACGATCCGGCCGGCGTACATCACGCACACCCGGTCGCTGATCGCGGCGGCGAGGTGCAGGTCGTGGGTGACGAACAGCAGCGCGGTCTGAAACCGGGTCCGCAGGTCGGCGAGCAGGGCGACGATCTCCGCCTGGGTGGTGACGTCCAGGGCGGTCGTCGGCTCGTCGGCGAGCAGCAGCGCCGGGTCGGACATCAACGCCGCGGCGATGGTGACGCGTTGCAGCATCCCGCCGGACAGCTCGTGCGGGTACTGCCGCAGCACCCGGTCGTCGAGCCCGACGGCGTCGAGGAGTTCCCGCGCCCGGTCCCCGGCCCGCTGGGCGGTCCAGTGCAGGTTCGTCCGCAGGCCCTCGGTCAGGAAGTCGCCGATCCGGCGGAGCGGGTTGAGCGAGGTACGCGGCTCCTGGAAGATCATCGACACGGTGAGGGCCCGCACGCCGCGCAGCTCCTCGGGGGTCATGGTCAGCAGGTCCTTGCCGGCGACCCGGACGACGCCGGTGACCTCCGCGTCGCGGGGCAGGAAGCCGAGCGCGGCCCGCGACGTCAGGGTCTTCCCCGACCCGGACTCTCCGACCAGCGCGACCGTCTCGCCGGCCCCGACCGCGAGGGTGACCCCGTTCAGGACGGGCCGGGCGGTGCCGGGCAGGGTGAGCCGGAGTTCCTCGATCTCCAGGGTGTTCAACGGTGCCTCCTGGCGACCTTGTCGGCCCAGTGTTCGCCGACGACATTGAAGGCGACGACCGTCGCGACGATCGCGGCACCCGGGATGATGGCGGACAGGGGCTGGCCCTGCAGTACGGCGCTCTGCCCGGTATTGACCATCATGCCCCAGTCGGGGGTCAGGGGAGCGACGCCCAGGCCGAGGTAGGACAGTGCGGCGAGGTCCAGCAGGGCGTACCCGAAGTTGAGGGTGCACTGGGCCAGGACCACCGGCGCGATGTTGGGGACGAGGTGCCGCAGGCAGATGGACAGCCCCGAGAAGCCCTGCACCCGGTAGGCGGCCAGGTACGGGCGTTCGCGTTCGACGAGGGTCATGCTGCGCGCGAGCCTGCTGACGTAGGGCAGATAGGCCAGCGACAGGGCGAGGACGGGGGCGAGGAGGCCGTCGCCGTACAGCGCGACGAACAGGATCGCCAGCAGCAGGCCGGGGAACGCGAGCAGCAGTTCGCTGCCGCGCGACAGCACCGAGTCCAGCCAGCCGCCCCTCCAGCCGGCCGCGACGCCGACGGCGACGCCGAGCACGGTGGAGAAGACCACGACGCCCAGCGGCCCGAACAGGGCGGTGCGGGCGCCCAGGATGAGGCGTGACAGCACGTCGCGGCCCGCTTCGTCCGCGCCGAGCAGGTGGTCGGGGGACGGTCCGGTGAGCGCGGCGCCGAGGTCCGCGGCGTTGGGGTCGGCCGGGGCCAGCCAGGGCGCGGCCACCGCGACCAGGAAGACGAGGGCCGCGAAGGCGAGGCAGGTCAGGTACAGCCACGGTCGCCGGGTGCGCAGGCGGCCGAAGCCGGGGCGGCGGTTCACGATGGTCGTGGTCACAGGGTGCTCCTCGCGCCGAGCCGTACCCTCGGGTCGATCAGGGGGAACGTCAGGTCGACGACCAGGTTCACCACGACGAACAACGCGACGATCAGCAGGGAGATGGCCTGCACGACGGGGAAGTCCTTCACGGACACCGACGACTGCAGGAGGTTGCCGAGCCCGCCGAGTCCGAACGCCGCCTCGACCAGCACGGTGCTGACCACGAGACCGGACACGGTCAGGCCGCTCATGGTGGCGATGCCGCCCAGCGCGTTGCGGAACACGTGCCGGCGGATCACGGCGCTCTCGCCGATGCCCCGGCTGCGGGCGACGGTGACGTGGTCGCGGCCCATCTCGTCGAGCATCGTGGTGCGGGTGACCCGGGCGAGGACGCCGACCCAGTACAGCGCCAGCGCCGTGGCGGGCAGGGTCAGGTGGTAGACCATGTCGGCGAGTCCCGCCCCGCTGCCGGTGCTGGGGAACCAGCCGAGGCTGACCGAGAACAGCCAGATCAGCACGATCGCCGCGACGAACGACGGGGTGCCCACGGCGACGGACGTGCCGACCAGGACCGCCTTGTCGGTGGCCCCGCCCCGCAGTGCGCTGAGCCAGCCGAGTCCGATCCCGAACACCACGACGAGTACCAGCGCCATCGCGATCAGCAGGAGCGTGCTCGGCAGCCGCGCCTCGATCAGCCCCAGGACCGGGCGGCGGTACTGCACCGACCGGCCGAGATCCCCGGTCAGCACCTGCCCGAGCCACTTGTAGTACTGCACGAGGAACGGGTCGTCGAGGTGGTACTGCGCCCGGATGGCGGCCTTCGCCTCGGGGGTGGCCGAGCGGCCGCCCAGCAGGAAGGTCTCCGGCTTGCCGGGGGCCAGGTAGACCGCGCCGAACACGAGGAACGACGCGGCCACCAGCGTCCCTGTCAGCTCCAGGAGCCGACGGATCAGGAACCGGATGATCATCCTGAAGCGCCCACTTGCGCCGCCCAGGGGTAGTACATGTAGCAGATGCTCGTCGGAGCCCCGGTGATCCGCTTGTTGAGGAACACCGACGTCGGCCATTCGGCCACCGGGATCCACAGCAGCTGTCCGGTCGCGATCTGCTGCAACCGCGCGGACAGCGCCGCCCGCTTCGCCGGGTCGTACTCCGCGACGGCCTGGTCGAGCAGCGTGTCGTAGGCCGGGTCGGAGTAGCCGCCGTAGTTCTCGAAGTCCCCGGTCCGGAACATCTTGTACATGGCCAGCGGATCGGTCTTGGACAGGTAGTAGGTCTCCGGGAACGCGTCGAGGCCCTCGCGCGCCTTCGGGTCGGAGAACAGCGCGGTGAAGGCGTCCGGGGCGATGGTCTTCAGCTCGACGTCCAGCCCGATCGCGGTGCCGGCGGACTGGGCTGCGGTGGCCAGCAGCGACACGTCGGCGCCGATCGCGCTGGTGGCGATGACGACCTTCTTGCCGGTGGCGCCGGCGTCCTTGACCAGCTGTTTGGCCTGGGTCAGGTCCCGTCCGGAGCCGGGCATGCCGGCGTAGGCGGCGTCGACGGCCGGCTGGGGGAGCCCGGCCCAGGCGTCGCGTGGGGCGGCGGCGGAGGTGACCGTGCCGACGCCCTGCAGTCCGGTCCGGATGAAGCCCTCCCGGTCCAGGGCCAGCATCAGCGCCCTGCGGACCCGGACGTCGCCGAGCGTGCCCTTGAGGTTGACCACGTTCAGGTTGATGGTGGTCAGGGACTTGCCGAAGTACAGGGTGCCCTTGCCGCTGGAGGACAGTCGGGCGTAGCTCTCGGGGGAGACGAGGTAGCCGCCGTCGACCTCGCCGGCGAGCATCGCGTTGGCCCGGGCGGCCGGGTCGGTGAGGAACTTGAACACCACGGAGCCGGCCTTGGCGCGGGCGCCCCAGTAGTTGTCGAAGCGGTCCAACTGGATGGACTGGCCCTTGGTCCACGGGCCGAGGGTGAACGGCCCGGTGCAGCCGAGGCCGGACCCGGTGCCGTAGTCCTTGCCCTGAGCCTTGACGGTCGTGGCGTGCGCGACGGTGCCGGCGGAGTTGGCCATCGCCAGCGGGAACTGGGAGTCGGCCTGCTTGAGCTTGACGGTCACCTGTAACGGGCCGGTCTCGGTGATCGAGGCGACGTTGGTGAACTCCGAGGACCAGAACGATCCGACGTCCGGGTCCAGGTGCCGGTTGAGGCTGTAGGCGACGTCGGTGGCGGTCATCGTGCCGCCGTCGTGGAACTTCACCCCCGGCCGGATGGTGTACACCCAGGTCAGCGGGTCGGGGTTGGCGGCGGCGGAGGCCAGCCCGGGCTCCACGGTGAGCGCCGGGGTCCAGCGCATCAGGCTCTCGCAGACGTTGGACACGATCATGTTCTGCGCGTAGTCGAACGCGTAGGCGTAGTCCAGGGTCGGCGGCTCGGCGTACAGCGACCAGCTGAACGACGCGATCTCGCCCTTGGCCTCTGGCGTGACGGCCGACAGCTTGTAGCTCGTGTGCCCTGCGGGCGGGCTGGTGCACGCGGCGGTCGCCAGTGCGGCGGCCACGACCCCGGCCAGTAGTCGGGTTCTCATCGGGTCACTCCCTGGGCGACGGGACTGGTCAGCGGGGTGTACAGCTCGGGGCGGCGGGTGCGCAGCAGGCCGAACCCCAACCAGTCCTCGCGCTGGGCGAGGTCCAGGTCGGCGACCAGCACTGCGGGCCGGTCGCGGGGGGCGCGGACCACGATCCGGCCGTAGGGGTCGGAGATGAACGACGAGCCGTAGAAGGTGATCGGACCCTCCGTGCCGACGCGGTTCGGTACCACCATGAACAGGGCGTTGGCCAGGCCGTTCGCACTGATCGCATGCTCCCACATCGGCCGGGTGTCGAAGTCCGGAAGTTCCGGTTCTGAGCCGATCGCTGTGGGATGCACCAAAATCTGGGCGCCGTGCAGGCTGTACACCCGGGCGACCTCCGGGAACCACTCGTCCCAGCAGGTCGGGAACCCGAACCGGGCCCCGGCGGCCTCCACGACGGGGAATCCGGTGTCCCCGGGCCGGAAGCACAGGTCCTCGTGGTAGCCGGGAAACTCCGGAATATGCAATTTCCGGGTACGCGCGAGCAGCTCGCCGACCGGCCCCACGCAGATCGCGGTGTTGTACCCCAGGCCACCGTCGGTCGCCCGCTCGTACAGCGACGCGTGCACGATGATCCCGAGTTCCTTGGCCAGCTCGGTCGCGAGCCGGGTGGTCGGCCCGTCGGGCAGGTCCTCCAGGTAGCGGTCGGCGCCCGCGGCGAGGGTGTGGTCGGCGGCGAAGTAGGGGCTGCGGGTCAGCTCGGGCAGGCACACGACCTGCGCGCCCTGGGCGGCGGCGAGCCGGACGCCCTCGCGCAGCTTCTCGTCGTGGGTGCGCTCGCCGTCGTACCAGCGCATCTGGACCAGGCCGACGCGCAACATCGACCCGGTCTCCTGGTCGAGCCGGCCGGGGGAGCCAAGCGGGGAACCGAACGCCGTCAACAGTGTGTAGCTCATGCGCCCGCCTCGCTCCGCTCGCCGGCCGCCTGAGGCACAGCCGCGCTGATCCATTGATTCGCTCGCTGACGCTCGCTCATGCGCCCGCCCCGCTCCGCTCGCCGGCCGCATGAGGCGCAGCCGGGCTGATCCACTGATGCACTCGCTGACGCTCGTTCATGCCTTCTCCTCCGGAACCTGCTGGGTGACGCAGTGCACGCCTCCGCCGCCGTACGCGATCGTCGTCGCGGGCACCCCGACGACCTTGTGGTCGGGCATCGCCGCGGCGATCACCGCCAGCGCGTCCTCGTCGGACGGACACCCGGCGATCGGCACGACCACGCCGCCGTTGGCGACGTAGAAGTTCAGGTAGCCGACCTCGGTCCGGTGCCCGTCGACCTCCACGAACGCGCTCTGCGGCAGTTCGAGGATCTGGAGCTTGCGCCCCCGGGCGTCGACGGCGGCCTCCAGGTGGGCGCGGTTGGCGCGCATCCGGTCATGGTCGGGGTGGTCGGGGTCCGACGGCATCCGGACCAGCACCGTGCCGGGGGCCACGAACATGCACACCCCGTCGACGTGCCCGTCGGTGATGGTGTCCTCGATCCGGCCGTACGGCAGCCAGATCACCGTGGTCACGCCGAGCTTGGCGCACAGTTCTGCTTCCATCTGCGCGCGGGTCAGCAGCGGGTTGCGGGTCGGGTGCAGCAGGCACTGCTCGGTGGTGATCAGCGTGCCCTCGCCGTCGACGGTGATGGCCCCGCCCTCCAGTACCATCGGCGAGTGGATCGCCGTGACGCCCAGCCGTTCCAGCAGTACCCCGCTGATCCGGTCGTCCGCGTCGAACGGTGGGAACTTCCCGCCCCAGCCGTTGAACCGGAAGTCCACCCCGGCCCGCCGGCCGTCGGGGCCGAGGACGAAGACCGGGCCGGAGTCCCGCAGCCACGAGTCGTCGATCGGCAGTTCGAGGACGTCGACGTCGTCGCCGCACGCCTGCCGGGCGGCCCCGCCCTGGCCCGGGGCGGCGATCATGGTGACCGGCTCGAACGCCGAGATCGCGCGGGCCACAGCGGCGTACTCCGCCCTGGCCTGGGCGAACACGCTGCCCCACATCTCCGGTCTGGTGGGCCAGGCCATGAGGCAGCCCTCATGGTCGGCCCACGGCGCCGGCATTCGCATGGTCATGGGTCTTTCCTCCTCCTGCACGAGCGGTGGACGTGATGGCCTATCGTGCTCCTGACTGAAATTTCAGTCAACCCATCGCCCGGTTCGAATTCGAGAAATTGAGGAGTGCCGTGTCCAGCCGACAGGTCCAGGTGCTCGAAGCCGCCGCCCGTGTCGTCGCGCGCAACGGCGTGCGGGGGCTGCGCGTCGAGGTGTTGGCGGCCGAGGCCGGAGTCTCGACCGCGTTGATCTACTACCACTTCAAGGACCGCGCCGGCCTGCTGCGCCGGACCCTGGAGTTCATCAGCGAACGCGCCGACCGCTACACCGGCGAGAGCGTGGGCGCCGGAGCCGACCCGCGCGGCGAGCTGGAACAACGACTGTTGTCCGAGCTCCAGGACACGCCGTCGGTGCGCGAGAACAGCACGGCGTGGGGCGAGCTGCGGGCGAGCGCGATCTTCGAGGCCGACCTGCGCGCGCCGCTGACCGAGGCGACCGCCAGCTGGGTGCGCGACACCGCCGAGGTCGTCCGCCGGGTCTCGGCCGACCTCGACGCGGAGGAGGTGGCAGAGCGGCTCACCGCCCTGGTGGAGGGGTTGAGTGAGCGCTGGCTCAGCGGGTCGATGACCCTGGAGCGGGCCCGGCACCTGCTGTGCGGGGCGATCACGGCGGAGCTGGGCGCGGCACGCGGCTGAACCCCGGCCGGGGCCCGGTCGGGCCCCGTGCCGGGGCGGGCCCTGCGCCCGGCCGGAGGGGTTCCGGTCGGGGGCAGTTCACAGCGGCAGATCCGTCAGCACCAGGACCCGGGGTTCGGTGTAGTCGTCCATCGCCGAGCGCAGCCCCTCCCGGCCGACCCCGGAGTCCTTGGTGCCGCCGTAGGGCATCTGGTCGGCGCGGTAGGACGGCACGTCCCCGATGACCACCCCGCCCACGACCAGCTCCCGGTGCGCCCGGAACGCCACGTCGAGCCGGTGGGTGAACACGCCGGCCTGCAGGCCGAATGCCGAGTCGTTGACGGCGGCGAACGCCTCGTCGACCGAGTCCACCGGCGACAGGACGAGCACCGGGCCGAAGATCTCCTCCCGGACGACCTTCGCGTCGGCGGGCACGTCGACCAGGACCGTGGGTGCGTGGGAGGAGCCGGTCCGGGTACCGCCGCACAGCACCCGGGCCCCGGCGGCCACGGCCTCGGCCACCCAGGACTCCACCCGGCGGGCCGCGTCCTCGTTGATCAGCGGCCCCACCTCGGTGGCCTCGTCGGCCGGGTCGCCGGCGCCCAGCGCCTCGACGGCGGCAACGATCTTCGTGGCCAGCCGCTCGTAGACCGGGGTCTCGGCGTAGACCCGCTGCACCTTGATGCAGCTCTGGCCAGCCTGGTACATCGCGAACGTGGCGATCCGCGCCGCGGCCCGGTCGAGGTCCGTCCAGTCAGCGCAGACCACCGCCGCTGCGTTGCCGCCGAGTTCGAGGGTGACGTGCTTGCGGGGCACCGCGGCCCTGATGGCCCAGCCGACGGGTACGGAGCCGGTGAACGACACCACGGGCAGCCGCGGGTCGGCGACCAGCGCCGGCATCCGGTCGTTGGGGACGGGGAGCACCGACCACATGCCGGCGGGCAGGTCGGTCTCGGCCAGCAGTTCGCCGAGCATGAGGGCCGACAGAGGGGTGGCCGGCGCCGGCTTGACGAGGACGGGTGCCCCGACGGCGATGGCCGGCGCGAGTTTGTGCGCGACGAGGTTCAGCGGGAAGTTGAACGGGGCGATGCCCAGCACCGGCCCGCGCGGGAACCTGCGGATCAGCCCCAGCCGGCCGGTGGCGGCCGGGTCGGTGTCGAGGCGTTGCAGGTCGCCGGAGTACCGCCGGGCCTCCTCCGCGGCCCACCGGAAGGTGGACACGGCCCGGCCGACCTCGGCCCGCGCCCACCGGATCGGTTTGCCGTTCTCGGCCGTGATGAGCCGGGCGACCTCCTCGGCGCGCTCGGCCAGCCGCCGCGACAGGTGGTCGAGCGCGCCGGCCCGGGCGTGCGCGGGAAGCGCCGCGGCCTCGGGAGCCACCGCGACGGCGGCGGTGACGGCGGCCTCCACGTGCTCGGGCCCGGCGACGGCGACGGTCGCGACCAACGCCCCGTCGTACGGGTGGTGGACGTCGAAGGTCCGATCGCTGGTCACCGGTTGCCCGGCTACCCAGAATTCTGTTGTTTCCATAGCTGAAGAGCTTGCCATCAACGGAATCAGTTGACAAGATGACGTTCCTCTACGGTTACACGAGGAGAGTCTGGATGTCTGCCCTACGCAACTACATCGACGGCAGGTACGTCGACCCCGTCGACGGCACGTACGCGGACCTGATCGACCCCGCCACCGGCGAGGTGTTCGGCAGCGCGCCGGTCTCCGGGGCCGCCGACGTCGACCTCGCCATGGCCGCGGCCGCCCGGGCGTTCGTGACCTGGCGGGACACCACCCCCGCCGACCGGCAGCGCGCGCTGCTGCGGATCGCCGACGCCGTCGAGGCCCGCGCCGACGAGCTGATCGACGCCGAGTGCGCCAACACCGGCAAGCCCCGGGCGCTGACCGCCTCGGAGGAGCTGCCGGCCATGGTCGACCAGCTGCGGTTCTTCGCCGGCGCGGCCCGGATGCTGGAGGGCCGCTCGGCGGGGGAGTACCTGGCCGGGCACACCTCCTTCGTGCGCCGGGAGCCGATCGGGGTCTGCGCCCAGGTCACCCCGTGGAACTACCCCATGATGATGGCGGTGTGGAAGCTCGCCCCGGCCATCGCGGCCGGCAACACTGTCGTGCTCAAGCCCTCCGACACCACCCCGGTGTCCACACTGCTGCTCGCGGAGATCGCCGGGGAGTTCCTGCCGCCGGGCGTGCTCAACGTGGTCTGCGGCGACCGGGCGACCGGCCAGGCGCTCGTCGCGCACGCCACGCCCCAGATGGTGTCGATCACCGGTTCCGTCCGGGCCGGGATGGAGGTGGCGGGAGCCGCTGCCGGTGACGTCAAGCGCGTACACCTCGAATTGGGGGGTAAGGCTCCGGTCCTGGTCTTCGACGACGCCGACGTCGCCGCCGCGGCGGAGGGCATCGCGCTGGCCGGCTACTTCAACGCCGGCCAGGACTGCACCGCCGCGACCCGGGTCCTGGCCACCCCCGGCGTCCACGACGCACTGGTCGCCGCGCTGGCGGAGCGGGCCAAGGCCACAGAGACGGGTACCGGACCCGACGCGCTGTACGGGCCGCTCAACAACGCCGCCCAGCTCGCCCACGTCACGGGCATGGTGGACCGGCTTCCCGAGCACGCCACCCTCGTCGCGGGCGGCCACCGGATCGGCGACCGGGGCTACTTCTACGCCCCGACCGTCATCGCAGGCCTGCGCCAGGACGACGAACTGTCCCAGCGGGAGATCTTCGGCCCGGTCATCACCGTGCAGCGGGTCGCCGACGAGGACGAGGCGCTGCGGGCGGCCAACGGGGTGCGCTACGCCCTCGCCTCCAGCGTCTGGACCGCCAACCACGGCCGGGCGATGCGCGCCGCGCGGGACCTGGACTTCGGTTGCGTCTGGATCAACACCCACATCCCGCTGGTGGCCGAGATGCCGCACGGCGGGTTCAAACACTCGGGCTACGGCAAGGACCTGTCCGGCTACGGCTTCGAGGACTACACGAGGATCAAGCACGTGATGAGCAACAACAATGTCTGAGTCCACCAAGCTGCACGAACGCCGGGTCCGGGCCGTCGCCCAGGGGGTCGGCAGCGTCATCGGGTCCTACGTCTCGCACGCGCGGGGCGCCACGGTCGTCGACGTCGACGGCGGGGAGTGGATCGACTTCGCCTCCGGGATCGCCGTCACCTCCGTCGGGCACGCCGACCCCCGGGTGATCGAGGCCGTCCAGGCGCAGATCGTGCGCTTCGCGCACACCTGCTTCATGGTCGCGCCCTACGAGTCCTACGTCGCGGTCTGCGAACAGCTCAACGCGCTCACTCCGGGCACCTTCGACAAGCGTTCGGCCCTGTTCAACTCCGGCGCCGAGGCGGTGGAGAACGCCGTGAAGATCGCCCGGCACGTGACGGGGCGGCCGGCGGTCATCGTGTTCGACCACGCCTACCACGGCCGGACGAACCTGACGATGGCGCTGACCGCGAAGGCGATGCCGTACAAGCACCGGTTCGGCCCCTTCGCCCCGGAGGTGTACCGGGTCCCGATGTCCTATCCGTTCCGCGACGGCCTCGACGGCACGGCGGCCGCGGCCAGGGCGATCGACGTGATCGCCAAGCAGGTCGGCGCGGACAACGTCGCGGCGGTCCTGATCGAACCCGTGCAGGGCGAGGGCGGGTTCATCGAGCCGGCGCCCGGATTCCTGCCCGCGTTGGCGGAGTGGGCCAGGGCCAGCGGGGCGCTGTTCATCGCCGACGAGATCCAGACCGGCTTCTGCCGCACCGGCGACTGGTTCGCCTGCGACGCCGAGGGTGTCGAACCGGACCTGGTCACCATGGCCAAGGGCATCGCCGGCGGGATGCCGCTGGCGGCGGTGACCGGCCGCGCGGAGTACATGGACGCCGTGCACCCGGGCGGACTCGGTGGCACTTACGGCGGCAACCCGGTCGCGTGCGCCGCGGCGCTGGCCGCCCTGGAGACGATGCGGGTCCTGGACCTGCCGGCCGCCGCGCGCCGGATCGGCGGGGTGCTGACCTCGCGGCTGCGGGCGCTCGGGCTGCCCGGCGAGGTCCGGGGGCGCGGGGCGATGGTCGCGGTGGAGCTCGTGCTGCCCGGCTCGGTCGTGCCGGACCCCGGCCGCACCCAGGCCGTGGCGCGGGCGTGCCTGCGGGAGGGGCTGCTGGTCCTGACGTGCGGCACATACGGCAACGTCCTGCGGTTGCTGCCGCCGCTGGTGATCTCCGACGAGCTGCTCGACCAGGGGCTGACGATCCTGGAGGGCGCGCTGCGGGCGACGGCGGACTGAGGGTGCGAGACTGCTCCCTGAGCCGCCGCTGCGGCCCAAGTGTTTCCGTAGAATTCCTCGTTAGAATCTACGGAATCACTTGCCAAACACCAGCTGATGTATAGGATTTAGTTGTGACCGAGAACCCCGTACTCGATGACGTGAACAAGCGCCTCGTCGAACTCCTCCAGCGCGACGGCCGCACGTCGTACGCGGCGCTCGCCAAACTGGTCGGGCTGTCCGAGGCCGCGGTCCGCCAACGCGTGCAGCGGATGCTCGACACCAACGTGATGCAGATCGTCGCCGTCACCGATCCGCTGACCCTGGGCTTCGCCCGGCAGGTGATGATCGGCATCAAGGTGACCGGCGACCTCAAAGCCGCCGCCGACACGATCGCGCTGATCCCCGAAGTGGACTACGTCGTCATCTGCGCCGGCGGCTACGACCTGCTGGTCGAGCTCGTCTGCGCCGACGATGAGCACCTGCTGACGCTACTCAACGACGCGATCCGCACGGTGCCGGGCGTCACAGCCACCGAAACGTTCGTCTATCTCAAGTTGACCAAACAAACCTATGCCTGGGGCACTAGATGACCACTGACAACCTCTGGATGCATTTCACCCGCCGATCGTCCTACGCGAACGCGCCCGTCCCCACGATGGTGCGCGGCGAGGGCGCCTACGTCTACGACGACAAGGGCCGGCGCTACCTCGACGGCCTCGCCGGCCTGTTCGCGGTGCAGATCGGCCACGGCCGGACCGAACTCGCCGACGCCGCCGCCAAGCAGATGGCCGAGCTGGCGTACTTCCCGATCTGGTCCTACGCCCATCCGACGGCCCTGCGGCTCGCGGAGAAGATCGCCTCCCTCGCGCCGGGCGACCTGAACCAGGTCTTCTTCACCACCAGCGGCTCCGAGGCCGTGGAGTCCGCGTGGAAGCTGGCCCGCGCCTACTACAAGAAGACCGGCCGGCCCAACAAGCACAAGGTCGTCAGCCGCTTCATCGCCTACCACGGCACCTCGATGGGCGCGCTGTCCATCACCGGCCTGCCGGGCATCAAGAGCGACTTCGAGCCGCTGGTGCCTGGCGCGATCAAGGCCGCCAACGCCAACTACTACCGCGCGCCGGTCTTCGGTGACGACCCGGTCGCGTTCGGCCGGTGGGCCGCGGAGGAGATCGGCCGGGCCATCGAACGCGAGGGCGCCGACACGGTCGCCGCGGTCTTCGTCGAGCCGGTGCAGAACTCCGGCGGCTGCTACCCGCCGCCGCCCGGCTACTTCGACCGGCTCCGCGAGATCTGCGACGAACACGACGTGCTGCTCGTGTCCGACGAGGTGATCTGCGCGTTCGGCCGGCTGGGGGAGTACTTCGGAGCCACCCGCTACGGCTACCAGCCCGACATCATCACCTGCGCCAAGGGCATGACCTCCGGCTACGCCCCGCTCGGCGCGATGATCGCCTCGGACCGGCTCGCCGAGCCGTTCCTCGCCGGTGACGCGACCTTCTACCACGGCATCACGTTCGGCGGGCACCCCGTCTCCTCGGCGGTCGCGCTGGCCAACCTGGAGATCTTCGAGCGCGAGGACGTCCTCGGCCACGTCCGCCGCAACGAGGGCGCGTTCCGGTCCACGCTGGAGCGCCTCAACGACCTGCCGATCGTCGGCGAGGTCCGCGGCGACGGCTACTTCTACGGCATCGAACTGGTCAAGGACAAGACCACCCGGGAGACGTTCGACGACGACGAGTCCGAGCGGCTGCTGCGCGGCTTCCTGTCCAAGGCGCTGTTCGACGCGGGGCTGTACTGCCGGGCCGACGACCGCGGCGACCCGGTGATCCAGCTGTCCCCGCCGCTGATCTGCGACCAGACCCACTTCAACGAGATCGAAGGCGTGCTGCGCGCCGTCCTCACCGAGGCGGGGAACATGATCTGACCGCGGCCCGCCGGACCCACGACAGTCGGGCCGGCGGACCCTCGGGGCCCGCGTCGCGGTGGTCCCAGGTCGGGCCAGGTCGTAGGGTGGTGTGCCGGGAAGCCGGTGGTAGGGGACCATTCTCATGATCGGAGTCCGGCCGGTGCGCGACGTTCTGCCCTTCGGACTGCTCGTCGGCCTGGTCGCGGTCGCGGTGCTGGCGGCGGTGCTGTCCAACCGGCTCAGCGAACGCTCCCGCATCCCCGCGCCCGTGATCTTCCTGGTCGCGGCGGCCGGGGCCTCCGACCTGTTTCCGGCGCTCGGCGACCTGTCGGTGACCATGACCCAGCGGGTCGTCACCGTGGCGCTGGTCGTCATCCTGTTCGACGGCGGCATGCACATCGGCCGCCAGCGGCTGCGGACGGCGGCCGGGGCGATCGTGTGGCTCGGCGTGGCCGGCACGTTCGTGACCGCCGGGGCCGTCGCCCTCGCCGCGCACGGCCTGTTCGGCCTGGACTGGTCGACGGCACTGCTGCTGGGCGCGGCGCTGGCCCCCACCGATCCGGCGGTGGTCTTCTCGGTGCTGGGCCGCAAGGAGATCACCGGGCGGTCCGGGGTGATCCTCGAGGGCGAGTCAGGTGCGAACGACCCGGTCGGCATCGCGCTGATGGTCGCGCTGCTGGCGGCCACCGGCACGACCGGCTTCGGAGCGGTCACCGCCGGGGTGCTCGAGTTCACCCTGCAGATGGGGATCGGGGCCGCCGTCGGGCTGGCGGGCGGGGCGGTGCTGGCGGTGTTCATCCGCCGGGTGCCGCTGCCGTCGGCGGCCCTGTACCCGCTGCGGACCCTGGCCTCGGCATTCGTCATCTACGGGGCCGCGACCGTCGCGCACGGCTCGGGGTTCCTCGCCGTGTTCGTCGCAGGCATCGTCATCGGCGACCTGCCGGCCCCCTACAAGGGCGACACCCGACGGGTACTCGCGTCCCTGGCCAGCCTCGCCGAGATCGTCGCGTTCACGGTCCTCGGCCTGACCGTCACCCTTGGCACGCTCGGCGAGGGCCACGCCTGGCAGATCGGTCTCGCCCTGGCCGTCCTCCTCGCGTTCGTCATCCGCCCGCTGCTGGTCGGGCTGCTCCTGGCCCGGGTCAACCTCACCCGGGGCGAGCGGGTGTTCGTGCTGTGGTCCGGGCTCAAGGGCGCGGTGCCGATCCTGCTCGGCACGTTCATCCTCACCTCCGGCCGGGCCGACACGCTGCGGATCTACGACATCATCTTCGTCGTGGTCGCCTTCTCCGTGGCGGTGCAGGGCGGCCTGGTGCCGGCCGTGGCCCGCTGGTGCCGGATCCCGATGCGCACCCACCCGCCGGAGCCCTGGTCGCTCGGGGTCAGGCTGCGCCACGAACCCGACAACGTCCGCCGGTTCCGCGTCGTCCCCGGGGCCCGGGCCGACGGGGTGCGCATCAGCGACCTCGACCTGCCCGACACGGTGTGGGTCAGCCTGATCAGCCGCGGCGGGCACCTGCTGTCCCTCAACGGCGAGACCGTCCTGCGGGCCGGCGACGACGTCACGGCCCTCGTCGACCCGGACGACACCACGGACGCAGGCAGGGTCTTCACGGCTCTTCACCCCTGACACCGGTTTGGGGTTTTCCCCCATGTGGAGGGTGCGCGCGGTCCGTAGCGTCGAGAGCACGCCGCCCCGTCGGGGCGGAACTCTCCACACGGAATCGAGGTAGTACCCCCATGCGCAGATTCAGCCGGGTCGTCGCCACCGTGCTCGCCGCCCTGTCGGTGGCCGCGGCGGTGACGGCACTGACTCCCGCCGCGGCGCAGGCCAAGGCCGCGATCTGCCGGCCGGACGAGGGCGGCGGTTGCCTGTCGGGCGAGTTGATCGTCCTCAACAGCGGCGGCCTGGAGCCGATCGGCAGCATCGGCGGCGGCATCAAGCCCGACCCGATGAAGGGCCCCGGCGTCTGGGCCTACGACCTGACCCTCGCCGACGGGCGCACCGTGTTCTGGGCGACGGGCAGCAAGACGCCGTCGTTGACGGTGACGGGCCACACCGGTTGCGTCGTGTGGGGCACGCCGCCGCCGTACCCGGCCGGGTGGGAGGCGGTGTGTCCGGCGCCGGCGCCGTGGGTGTTCAGCCGGCACGACGTACTCAGCGACGAGGACGTCTACACCGCCGCCAGCCTGCCGACCCTGGCGAGGCCCGTGCACGCCCCCAACGACTACTACTACGACCACTGCGTGCAGAACTTCCGCGAACTCACATGCGGCGTCGCGCCGGTCGTGCCGATCACCCCGCCCACCTGCACCTCCTACAACCCGACGTCGGTGACGCTGCGCGGGGCCGGCAACTGGTGGCTCGACGACGCCCGGTGCAAGGCCACCAACGGCAGCAACGTCACGGTCGTCGCCGCGGTGGAGGGCGGGCTCGGCACCGCCACCCTGGCCGCCGACGGCTGGATCTCCTTCACCCCGGCCGACCCGTACTACTCCGGCCCGGCCACCATCGACGTGTTCCTCAAGGACCGGCTCGGCAACCGGGTCAACGCCACCGACCCGGCCTGGACGGCGAAGGTGCAGGTCACGGTCGCGCCGGCCCCGACGGCCGCCAACGACGACTACACCGTCGCGGCCGGCGGCACCCTGGCCGTCGACGCCGCCCACGGCCTGACCGCCAACGACACGTTCGCCGACCGCACCCGCGAGTACTACTCCATCCAGCAGGGCTGGGCCCCGCCGAACGGCACCCTCACCCTCGACTACGCCACCGGCGCGTTCAGCTACACCCCGAACCCCGGGTTCGTGGGCACGGACACCTTCCGGTACCGGCAGAACTCCAGCCTCGGTGAGCCCAGCGTCTCCGGCGTCGCGACGGTCACCATCCACGTCGTCTGACCACGGGCACGGCGGCGACCGTCCGGCTCAGGCCGGGCGGTCGCGGTGCCGGGTGAGCAGTTCGCGGCGGCCGGACACCCCGAGCTTGCGGTACGCGTTGCTCAGGTGTACCTCGACGGTCTTCGCCGTCACGTACAACGCCTGGGCGATGTCCCGGTTGGAGCCGCCCTCGACCGCCAGCTCGACGACCCGGGCCTCGCTGGGGGTGAGCGCCGCGGGACCGGCCACCGCCGCCGGGCGCATCCGGCTGCCGGCGGCGCGCAGCTCCCGACGCCCCCGCAGCGCCAACGGACCGGCCCCGCACACCTCCGCGACCTCCACGCCCCGGACCAGCTCCGGCCGGCTGTCGCCCCGTCGTCCGGCCCGGCGCAGGGCGGCGCCGAGATCGACCAGGGCGGTGGCGTACTCCAGCCGGGCCGGACTGTCGGCGAGCACCTCGACGGACGCGCGCAGCAGCGCCAGCCCCGCCTCCCCGCCCTCGACGAGCCCGGACACCCGCAACGCGCGGCCCAGGGTGCGCGGCGCGCCCCACCGCCGGGCCAAGTCCAGCTCCGCGGCGGCGGTCCGGCGGGCGTCCCCGACGTCGCCGAGCGCGTGCTGGGCGGCGGCCAGCACGGACCGCCACGCGACCCGGGCCGGGTTCACGCCGCCGCTGGCCGCGTAGCGTTCACCGCACAGCGCGGCCCACCGGCTGGCGCCGACCGCGTCACCACGGGCGGCGTGCAGTGCGGCCTGGCTCTCCACCAGCGTGTACAGGAATCCGGCGTCCGGGTCTCCCGGATCCACGCCGGCCCGGGTGAGCGCCATGGACGCCTCCTCGTCCCGACCCTGCGCCATCAGGGTGTTGGCCAGGCACGCCGCCGCGGCCGGCCGCACGTCGGTCAGGCTGGCCTCGCCGATCTCCAGCGCGTCGGACGCGTCGGCCTCGGCCTCGGCGAGCGCGCCCCGCCAGTACCAGCCGATGCCCCTGGCCGCTTTCGTGTACGCGTACAGCACCGTCGACCCGTGCTGGTGCGCCTCGGCCACCCAGCCGTCGAGCACGGCCATGCCGTCGGGATGGTCGGCCATCAGCAGCGCGATACAACCCGACAGGTAGATCTCCAACCCGTGCGCCGCGGTGCGCACGTCGAGGCCCCGCAGCGCCCGCAGTGTCCGCTCGGTCGCCTCGGGTCGCCCGTCGAAGGCGTCGGCGACCCCGACGATGCAGTCCAGCAGCCGGCCGCCGGTGCCCGGTTCGGGTACCAGCAGCCGCGCCTCGGCGAGACTCCCGGACGTGGTGATCGAGCGGTCGGCCATGGCGAGTACCAGGAGCTGCGCGTCGAGGCGTTGTCGGGCGTCGGCCGACAGGTCCGGTTCGCGGCGTGCCGCCCGGCACACGGCGACGGCCTCGGCGTTGCGGCCGACGAAGTGCAACGCCCGGGCGAGCATGTCGGCGACCCGCACCCGGTCCCCGGGATCGGTGGCCAGGTCCGCGGCCCGGCCCAGGTAGTCGGCGGAGGCGGCCATGTCCGACTGCTGGGTGAGGGCGCCCAGGTCGATCAGGAGGGCGAGCCGCTCGGCCGCCGGCAGGGACTCGTCGAGGCAGCGGCGCAGGTAGGCGTGTGCGCTGTCGGGGGAGCCTCGGGTCAGCGCGTCGGCCGCGGCCTGGCGCAGTGCCGCCGTGACGGCCGGATTCGGCACGGGGCCGGCCGGGACCCGCAGCAGATGGCCGGCAACCCGCTCCGGCTCGTGCCCGGCGGTGGCGAGCACCCGTGCGGCCAGGGCGTGGCCGGCGATCCGGGCGCCGACCGGCTGGGCGTCGTACACGACGGACCGCATCAGCGGGTGATCGAACGCCACCCGGCCGGGGCCGCCGGCCCGCAGGATGTCGGCGCGTTCCAGTTCGGTCATCGCGTCCGTGGCCTCCGCGAGGGCCAGCCCGGACACGGCGATCACGTCCGCCAGCGCCGAGTTGTCCTCCACCAGGGACATCGCCCGGGCGAACGCCGTCGCGCCCGGCGACAGGTGCGCGAGCCGCCGGGACACCATGTGCCCGAGCGCCGCCGAGCCGATCGCTGCCACCCGGTCGACGTGGGCGTCGTCGGGTTCCACCCCGGCTGCCGCCAGGCTCCGGCCCAGCTCGGCCACGAGGAACGGGGTGCCCTGGGTCGCGGCGTGGCAGGCTCTCGCGAACGCCGGGCCCACCGGTCGGCCGAGCCGTTCGGACAGCAGCCGGGCCACCGCCGCCTCGCCCAGCGGCCCGGGGCGCACGGCGACGCCGCGGGGATCGGCGAGGAGTTGGCGCACGGGGCGCAGGTCGGCGTCCGGGTCCTCCGGCCGGGTGGCCGCCAGCACCAGCACGGGGAGATCGCGCAACCGGGGGAGCAGGTGCGCGAGGAACCGGACCGAGGCGTGGTCTGACCACTGCAGATCGTCGACGCACAGCAGCAGGGGGCGGTCCTGGCACAGGTTGGCGGTCAGCCAGTACAGGCCGTGCAGGATCGCGAAGTCGCCGCGCTCGCCGGCCGCCGGGTCCGCCGCGCCCAGTACTGCTGCCGCCTGCCCCGCGGCACCGGCCAGCAGCGCGGACCGCTCCGACTCCGCCGCGCCGGCCAGCAGTGGCTCGAACAGCTGCCGGACCAGGCCGAAGGAGAACTCCCGCTCGAACTGTGAGCCCTGCGCCGCCAGGACCCGCACCTGCCGGTCCCGGGCGGTGGCGGCGAGGTCCGCGAGCAGGGTCGTCTTGCCGATTCCCGCCGGGGCGACCACCACGGCCAGGCCGCCGTCGCCGGCGCGGGCCAGGTCCAGCAGGCCCGTGAGCGTGGCCCGCTCGGGTTCGCGTTCCAGGATCACGTCACGCTCCAGCCATCTGTCGCCGCCCGTCGCGAGCCGAGCGTAGGGCAGATTCCGACGGTTCGGACGCCGCCGTCACGGGTCGGTAAGAAACGGGGCGACCGCCCCTTGTGACTAATACCCCCCAGGGGTATGGTGACCTGGAGCTGAAAGCGAAGGGGAGCACATCATGGACCACAGCACGCACACCGGCCACGCCGCCGACCGCACCTGGCGCACGGCGATCTCCGCGACCCTGCACTGCCTCACCGGCTGCGCCATCGGCGAGGTGCTCGGCATGATCCTCGGCACGGCGTTCGGCTGGTCGAACCTCGCCACGATCGTGGTGTCGATCGTCCTGGCCTTCTTCTTCGGGTACGCGCTGACGATGCGCCCCGTCCTGCGCGCCGGCCTCGGGTTCACGGCGGCGGTGGGCGTCGCCCTGGCCGCCGACACCGTGTCGATCGCCGTCATGGAGGTCATCGACAACGCCTTCATGCTCGCGGTCCCCGGCGCGTTGACCGCCGGCCTGACCGACGTCCTGTTCTGGGCCAGCCTCGCGGCGTCCCTGGTCATCGCGTTCGTGGTCACGGTGCCGGTCAACCGGTGGATGATCTCGCGGGGCAGGGGCCACGCTGTCGTGCACCAGTACCACGGCCACCAGGCCCCGGCGGGCGAGGGCCCCAAGGCGGCCGACGGGCACCACGGCCACCACCACTGAGCACCGCGACGCCGGTGAGCCGCCGAACTCGGCGGCCCACCGGCGTCGTGCGGTCAGAGCCGGTCGAGGATCTTCCGCAGAGCCGCGACCTCGGCGGTCTGGCCCTTCTCGATCGCCGCGGCGAGGGCCCGGGCGTCGGCGTCGCCGCCCCGGCTCTGCTCGTCCCTGGCCATCGCGATCGCTCCGTTGTGGTGCGCGATCATCCCCCGGGCGAACAGCCGGTCGAACGCGACGCCGGACGCCGCGGTCAGCGCGGCCAGCTCCTCGGCGGTGAGCATGCCCGGCATGCCGCCCATGTCGTGCCCACCGGCGGCAGTGGTCGGCTGCTTCCACGCGCTCAGCCAGCCGGTCATCGTGGTGATCTCCGGGGCCTGCGCGTCCTTGATGGCCGCGGCGATCCGCTTCAGCTCCGGGTCGGCGGCCCGGGTCTCCGCGAGGGTCGCCATGGTCACGGCCTGCTGGTGGTGCGGGATCATCATCTGCGCGAACGTCACGTCGGCGCTGGTGAAGGTCGCGGAGCCGGCGGTGGTCGGCTTCGCGCCGTGGTCCATGCCGCCCATGTCGCCGCCGCAGGCCGCGGTCAACACGAGTGCCGTGACGGCCGTGACGCCCGCGAGGAACGCGCGGCGCGGGAGGGTGGTGCTCTTCATGATTCGCCTCTTCAGATCGGCATAACTGGAGGAAAGGGACGTCGAAGGGCGGCGTGATGCCGCCGCCGGGCAGACGTGTCCTATATCCGCAGTACCGAGAGGTCGGCGAGCAGAGGGCGCGGCGGACCCCGGCTGGAACCCGCTCGGCCCGGATCGACCCGGACGCGCACGGCCTGCGACCCGCGCGCGAACCGGGAGGCGGCCGCCGCGACGAGCAGCAGCGTGAGGGCGGTGAGGACGGCCAGGCACACGCTCATCGGATCGAGGCCCATGCCGAGACCGACGACGGCCGGGCCGGCGTGCTCGGGGTGGTCGGCCGGCGCGCCGACGGTGGCCATCGCCGGCATCGAGCCGTGTCCGGCCGCGGGATGCCCCAGCGTGTGCATGCCGACGATCCCCAGGATGAGGAGGGCCAGCATCACGACGCGCAGTCGGGTCGCCATCCCACCTCCTCCGGAACTCTCGGCCGAACGATACCCGGAGAGGGTATGCGAGGCCAGGGCGGAGTGTCCACGAGGGGTGGATTTCCTGTGGACATAGTGTTGACACATGTCGATATCAGCGGGAAGCTAGCCGAGTTCACGCATGAAGCGACATCAATGAACACCGGGCTTCCGGGGCGCAGCGCGGCGCCATCGCCCTCCACCGACACGCCAAGGAGACCGGACCATGGACAGACGGCACCTTCTGATGATCGGGGCGCTCACCCCGCTGGCGGCCATGGTCGCCACCGGCGACCCGGCGTTCGCCGCGGCCGGGCACACCTTCGGGTTCGCGGCCGACGGCAGCGCCTTCCTGCTCGACGGTCAGCCGTTCCAGATCCGCAGCGGCGAGATGCACCCGGCCCGGATCCCCGTGCAGTACTGGCAGCACCGGATCCGGATGGCCAAGGCGATGGGCATGAACACCATCGCCCTGTACGTGATGTGGAACGACGTCGAGGAACAGCCGGGGGTGTTCGACTTCCACACCGACCGGCGCGACTACGAGGCGTTCATCCGGCTGTGCCAGGCCGAGGGCATGTGGGTGCTGCTGCGGCCGGGGCCCTACGTGTGCGCGGAGTGGGACCTGGGCGGAATCCCGCAGTACCTGTTGAGGAATCCGCAGGTCAAGCTGCGGGTCCGCGCCGCGGACGACCCGAACTACATGGCGGCGGTGGTCCGCTACGTCAACGCGCTCGCGGCCCGGGTCAGGCCGCTGATGGTGGCCAACGGCGGCCCGATCCTGATGGTGCAGGTCGAGAACGAGTACGGCTCCTTCGGCAACGACTCGACCTACCTCCAGGAGGTTCGCCAGGCGTGGATCGACGCCGGGATCACCGGCCCGTTCTACACCCAGGACGGCCTGTCCCAGGTGGTCGCCAACCACACGAACGTGCCCGGTGGCGCGATCGGGCTCAGCGGCGGCGACGCGGCCGGGATCGCGGCGGCCCGCCGTTCGTTCCCGACGGTGCCGGCGATGGGCGGCGAGGTCTACCCGGGCTGGTTGACGCACTGGGGCGAGGGCACGTTCGCCGGGCAGAACACGGATCTGTCCAATGTGCTGCGCGGGTTCATGAACGGCGGCCTGTCGTTCAACCTGTACGTCATCCACGGCGGCACGAACTTCGGCTACACGGCCGGCGCCAACGCCGACGACTCCTCCGGCAACTACCAGCCGGACATCACCAGCTACGACTACTCGGCCCCCATCACGGAGCAGGGCGCGGTCGGGCCGCGCTACACCCAGTACCGCAGCATCATGGCCGGCTATCTCGGCACCTTGCCTGCCGTGCCGCCGGCGGTGCCCACGATCGCCGGCTTCCAGGTGACGCCGACGCCGTACGCGTCGCTGTGGGACAACCTGCCGGCCCCGCTGCCGGCCAGCCAGCCGAACCCGCAGCCGATGGAGGCGCACGGCCAGAACTCGGGCTTCGTCCTCTACCGCAGGAACCTGCCCGGCTACACCACCGGCATGCTGGACATCCGCTGGGTGCACGACTACGCCACGGTGTTCCTCAACGGCGTGTACCAGGGCGGATTCTCCCGGCCGGCCATCCCGGCGGCCGTCGCGCAGGCGTTGAACGTGACGAACGGCAACGCGCCGCTGGCGTTGAAGTCCTCGACCGGCACCCCGACGCTTGACATCCTCGTCGAGGGCATGGGCCGCACCAACTTCGGCCACGCCCTCGTCGACCGCAAGGGCATCCTGGAGCAGGTGTCCCTGACCAACGCCGGACCTCTGACGGGTACGTTGACCGGCTGGCAGACCTTCCCGCTCCCGGTCGACGAGGCCTACGTCGCGCGCCTCAACCCGGTGGTGTCCGCGCCGAACCGGCCGGGCGTCTTCTTCCGGGCCACGGTCACCCTGACCGAGACCGGCGACACCTACCTCGACATGTCGGGCTGGACGAAGGGCCTGGTCTGGGTCAACGGCCACCACCTCGGCCGGTACTGGCAGATCGGTCCCCAGCAGCGCCTGTACTGCCCGGCGCCCTGGCTCACCGTCGGTGTCAACGAGGTGCTCGTCCTGGACCTGCACCAGCTCCAGCCGGCGCCGATCACGTTCGAGGCGACGTTGGCCGGGCCGGGCGCCACGTTCGTGGTCACCAACCGGCGCAGCGGGCTCGTGATCGACGTCGCAGGCAACTCGCAGACGGCCGGCACCCAGCTGATCCAGTACGCCGCGCACGGCGGGGCCAACCAGCGGTGGCGGCTGACCGGGGTCGCCGGCGGGGCGAACACGCTCACGTCGGCCAGTTCCGGGCAACTCGCCGACGTGCAGGGCGGTTCCACCGCCGACGGGACGCCGGTCATCCAGTGGCCGGCCAACGGCGGCACGAACCAGCAGTGGCGGATCGTCCCCACCGACGGCGACTTCGTGAAGCTGGTCAACGTGCGCACCGGCAAGCCGCTCGGCGTGACCGGCAACTCGACCGCGGGTGGCGCGACCCTCGTCCAGCAGACCGACACCGGCGACCTCAGCCAGCAGTGGCGGCTGACCCCGGCCCCCTGAGGCGGGGTGGGACCGGTCGCCGATCTGGGCGACCGGTCCTCAGCCGACCGAGGCCCGCCAGTGCTCCGTGAGGTACTTCTTCGCGGCGTCCGTCTGCGCGGGGGACAGGAACACCGGGGTGCCGACGACCTTCGGCAGGTTCGCGTCCGCTGCGGGGTCGAGTGTGCCCGCCGCGCGCATCGCGTCCGCGCGGACTGGTCGGGCGAGGCCCTTGAGCCAGATGTTCTGGCCCTCGTCGGAGAACAGGAACTCCTCCCACAGCCGGGCGGCGGCCGGGTGCGGGGCCTCCTTGTTGACGGCCTGGACGTAGTAGGAGCCGAGGACGGCGTTGGCCGGCAGGGTGACCCGCCAGTCGAGCACGCCCTTGAGCCGGGCGGCCGTCGCGGTGTTCAGGTAGTCCCAGTCGATGATCACCGGCGTCTTCCCGCTGTCGATCGACGTCTTGTTGGGCTCGCCCGACAGCAGGTTGCCGTTGCGTTTGAGCTGGGCGAAGAAGTCGACACCCGGCCCGATGTCGTCGGCGGACCCGCCGGTGCCGAGGGCCACGGCCATCACGGCGTTGAACGGCGAGCCGGCCTCGGTCGGGTTGCCGTTGATGGACACCTTGCCCCGGTACGCCGGCTTGAGCAGGTCCTGCAGCGTGGCGGGGGCGGGGACCCTGCCGGCGTCGTACCCGATCGACATGTAGCCGCCGTAGTCGCTGAACCACAGGCCCTGGGGTTCCTTGAGCTGCTCGGGGATGTCGCGCCAGGTCGCCACCTTGTACGGCGCGAACAGGCCGGTGTTGGCGAGGGCGACCGGGACGCCTAGGTCGAACACGTCGGGCGCGCGGTTGGTGCCGTTGAGGCCCCGGGCGGCGTTGATCTCGTCCTGGCTGGTGTAGTCGGGCTGCGCCGAGACCACCCTGATGCCGTACTTCTTCTCGAACCTGGAGATCATCTCCCCGTAGTTCGCCCAGTCCGGCGGCAGCGCGATGACCGTGAGCTCGCGCTCCTTCTTCGCCGCCGCGACCAGCGCGTCCATCCCGCCCAGCTCGGTGGCCGATGTGGCGTTCCTGGCCGTGGGCCGGGGTGCCGACGGCGCGCCGCAGGCGGTGGCGAGGACCAGGGTGGCCGTGGCGATGCCGACGATGAGTTTGCGACGTGTCCACCGCACGGGTGAGCTCCTCCTACGTCTCGGGCCGCGGCCGAGGGGGGCCGCTCGACGTCGTCCCGCAGCCAGGGCGCGAACGTCCTGGCTACTGTGGGATCCGTCCAGCCCGCTGTCAAGGACGCGACCGATTCGTCACAGCTGTCGGGTGCGGATCTCCCGTGTTTCGGTGCTTTTAGAAGGTGATGCCGAAGACGGCGCGGACGTGCCGGTCGTACAGGGCCAGGGCCGCAGGGGTGATCCGGGCGTCGTGGGCGATCCGGCGGCGGAACGCGCGGACCACGACCGCCGCCACGCCCGGCGCGAAGCCCGCCTGGATCTGGCGGAGCTGGCGCGGCACGTCCTGCTCGGGCTCGTCGCCCTGGCTGTCGGGGGTCCGGTGCGGCAGCTCGCGCAGTTCGGCGTACAACTCGTTCTCGAGGTACCCGTACGCCGTGTACAGCGGACGGCCGCCGGCCGCGGCGGCGGCGCGCTCGGCCGGGGAGGTCGCGTCGGTCATGATGTCCCAGGTCAGCTCGGTGCCGTAGTCGCGGTGCCCGCCGAGTTCGTGCGCGATGTTCTCGAACACGCTGGCCGGGCTGTGCTCGGCGGCCAGCAGCCAGTCCTTGCCGACCCGGAGCCGGATGTTGCCGGTGTTCATCGCGTAGGCGCTGTTCTCCTCGACGGCCTGCGGGTCGAACTCGATGCCGCCCCCGCCCGCCCGTGCGCCGGCCAGCACCCGGCGCAGATCGGCCGGCAGGGCGGCTTCGACTCGGCTGAGGGCCACGGTGAAACGCTGCCGCCACCGGGCCTGGGCTGCGGGGCTGAGGCGGGGCCACCACAGGGCGCGTTGGCCGCCGTAGCCGCGGGCGTCGGCCTCGCCGCGCAGGAACTGCTCGACCGTCTTGCCCTGGGCGGCGGCCTGGCTGGCGAGGAACGCGTGCTGCTGGGTGCCCATCGCGGCCCGGCTGGTCCCGTTGGCCGCGATCTCCAGGTCCTGCAGCGCCCGCAGCTCGACCGGGTCGGTGCGGGCCGGCAACAGTCGCGACCAGGCCTCGAACTCGGCGGCGGGCACCGCGGCCAGCACCGTGGCGCGTTCGGTTCCGGGCATGCCCCGCAGCGCGGCGAACGCGGCGTCGGCGTCGGCGGCCGTGCGCACCCAGTCCATCCGGTGCCGGAAGGACAGCTGCTCGTCGGGTGTGAGCCGGTCGTCGCGGTACCGCTCGACGGTGGTGATCAGGGTGCCGAACCGGGTCCGGGCGTCCGACGGCAACTGGTCGAAGAACTCGGTGAGCACCCCGTCGCGCATCATCGCCCGCACCGTGTCGTACTGGTCCTGCGGATCCGTGAGCAGATAACTCATGATCCGGTACTCGTCGCCGTCGCTCACCCACAGGGAACGCAGCCGGCTGAGGATGTCCGGGTAGTCGCGGACGACGGCGCGCTGGACGGGCAGTTGCCCGGTGAGCAGCCGGGTGACGGCCTGGTTGCCGACCGCCCGTTGCAGGGCCGCCGGACCCAGGTCCGTCGTCTGCGGCGTGCCGCCGGTGTCCGGGTGCCGCGGCGAGCGTCGCTCCGGGTCCGCCGGTCGACGCGGACCCGGCGCGACGCCGTGGTCGTGGTCCCGTGCGAACCCCATGGTTCCAGGCTCGCACCGCCGGTCGCCGCGGACCGGCGTCGCCCGTGCACCCGGAGGGGCGACGGACCCTGCCCGCTCGGGCAACCCGCGCCCGGCGGCGTTCGGCGGACCTCCGCGTTTCACCGGCCTTCGCCGGAACCCGAAGGAACCACGTGTGGCCCCGCAGCCGGGACGGCGATCACCGCCCCGACTGCCCCCCGTTTGGCCGCCGGCGGTCCGGCGGAGGGTGACCGAACAGCTCGGTCTGGATGAGCGTACTTAGACGTCTAGGTTCGCGCAACTAGCGGGAAGGTAGGCTGTCCGGGTGCGAGGGCGGCTGTTTCCGGTTGAAGGTGAATGGTGTGAATGGCGCCAGGAGCCCCCTCTGCATGGGATCGTGCTGGTCCGGATCAGCGCCGGGGCGCACGGCAGGCTGGTGCTGACCGGGCTGCGGATCGACGGCGAACCGAGCGCCGAGCTGCTCCGGGCCATCCCGGTCGGCCGGATCGAGGCGGCGGCCAACGCCCAACTCGCCATCGTGGACGACCGGGTGGTCCAGGCCGCGCCGCTCGGGCCCAAGGACCGGTCCGGCCCCGCGCGTCCGCCGCACACCCTGGACGCCGGCTGGGAGACCAGCGATCCCGGCCGAGCCGCCCGCCGCCCGACCGAGGCGGGGTCAGCCCGGCTCGCGCACGACGGCTCCGGCCGGCGGCCCGACGAGTTCTACCGCGACGTGGCCAGGGCGTACCGGGACCTGGCGCAGTCCTCGCACCGGCCGGCCGCCGAGCTGGCCGCCGCCAACGGGGTGCCGGCCACCACCGCGCACCGCTGGATCAAGGAGGCCCGGCGGCGCGGATTCCTGCCACCGGGGCGGCCGGGCAAGGCGGGCTGAGCCGCACGGCGCTACCCTGACGATCGTGGCGATCGACGACGTACTGCGCACCCGGGTCCACGGACTCGTGGCCGGATACCTGCATGGCTCGGTCCCCAGTGCTGACCTGGTCGACGAACCGGTGGCGATCCGCAGCGGCACCGCGATCGTGTACGTGCGCCTGATCGACGCCGAGCCGGCCGTGGTGCGGGTGTTCTCCCCGCTGCTCCGCGAGATCGACTCCGGCCCGGCCCTGCTCGCCGAACTGAACGACCTCAACGGCCGGTTGTCGTTCCTGCGCCTGTTCTGGCGCGACCGCACCGTGTACGCGGCGGCCGAGCTGCTCGCCGAGACCCTGGACGAGCCGGAGCTGGCCAACGCGTGCGACAGCCTCGCCGACGCCGCCGACTACTACGACGAGTGGCTCGGCGCCCGCTTCGGTGGCGTACGCGCGTTCCCCGACCGCTGCTAGCGCTCCCGGATTCACAACTCGGACAGGATCTTCGCCTTCGCGTCGTCGAACTCGGCGGCCGTGAGCACCCCCGCGTCCCGCAGCGCCCGCAGCTGTCCGAGTCGGACGATCGGGTCGGTACGGGTGCCGGGAGCGTCCCCGGAGACGTACCGGACGGTGGGACCGGAGGACAGGTGCGACCAGCCCTGGGCCGCAACGGGCGCGGTTCCCGGGCGCGGCCCGCGCCGGGTCCACAGCCACAGCCCGCCGAGCCCGGCGAGCAGGATCACCGGCAGCGCGAACATCCACTCCGACGAGCCGGCGGCGCACTGTTTCGTCGACACGTGCACGCCGCCGGAGGAGCACGTCCCGCCCTTGGCGACCTGGTACACGCCGAAGACGAACACGGTCAGGCCGACCACGAGCAGGGTCACGCCGAGGACGGAACGTACATAGAATCTCACTTCCCGACGCTAGCAGCGCCGACCGCCCGGGAGCAGGGCCACACGGACAGACCCGGCCCGCGCCAGGGTCAGACCTCGGGCCCGCGCAGGGCCCGGTGCGCGGCCGCGAGCACCACCGGATCGGCACAGCCCCCGGCGTAGCCGGCGATCCGGCGACGGATCTCCCGCCCCAGCAGCCACGCGCCGATCCGCTCCGCAGCCGGGCGTGTCCACCCTGGACGGCACCGGAAGTTGTACCGCCACGTGGCCACGGTGTGACCCGGCCGGTCGGCGGCCGCGAACCGCCAGCCGCCGGCGAACACCGCGAAGAACCACGGGCCGCGCACCATCCTCATGCCGACGTGGCTCGGCGGTTGATAGGAGACGTACTCGCTGACCATCGACACGCCAAGCCGGGAGCGGGTGAAGGTGCGCACGCCCTTGGCCGGTTCGGTGGCCGCGTCGAGGAAGTACTGGCGGCGGATGAAGCGGTCCCACCGGTAGCGGACCGGGGCAGTGGTCTGCGACACCGCGAAGGCCAGCTCCGGTGGGACCGGGACGACGACGGTGGCTTCAACGACGGGCACCGGTCCAGTATCGGGCACCGACCGCTCCCGCGGTGGCCGTCGCGACCGGGGAGCACGGCGTTGTGATGGAGGAGCACCGCTCAGCGCGGCGGCCGTCGTGACCGGCGAACGCCGTGCGGGTCAGCGCCCGACGCTGCCGTCGAGGTGTTCGCGGAGGATGTCGGCGTGTCCGGCGTGCCGGGACGTCTCCTCGATCATGTGCACCAGGATCCACCGCAGGGACTTGGCCGGCTGGGTCGGGCGCGCCGGACGGGCGGCCGGCTTGTCCAGGTCCGCGCAGCCGGCGACGATCTCGTTGCTGCGGCGGATCGCCGCCCGGTACCCGTCGAGGAGTCCTTCGGCGGTCTCGCCGTCGGCGACCCGCATGTCGAGGTCGAACTCGACGTCCTCGCCGGCGTGGGACCAGGCGAACCAGAACCGCTCGGCGGCCGTCAGGTGCCGGACCAGGCCCAGCAGACTGGTGCCGGAGGCCACGCCCGGGGTGCGGCCCTCCTCGTCGGTGACGCCGGACGCCTTGGCGATGACCGCGTCGCGGACGTAGTCCAGGAACGCCGTCAGGGTGGTCCGCTCGTCGGTGTCGACGGTGGGCGGTCGGACATCGGAACGCTGCTGGGGGTTCGTCACGCCGCCACCCTAACCGGCCGCCACAAGATCATCAACGCCGCCGACCGGGCGATCGGGACTGGCCCCGGGGCCCCGGCGTGCTGACTGGCAACGTTGTCAACTGTTGGCCCGCCGAAGATCACCCGCCCGTCACCTGGGACTCCTACCGTGCGGGGACACAACCACGACCAGGGAGTCCCATGCCTGACGACCGCAATCCGCTGCCCGAGTGGGCGGACCCCGAGGTGCCCGAGACGGCGCTGGACGCCCAGGGCGGCTCCCGGCGGGCACTGCTCGTGCGGGCCGGCCTGTTCGGCGCCGGGTTCGCCGGGCTGTCCCTGTTGGAGGGCGTCCCGGCCGCCGCGACACCCGCCGCCGGGACGCCGGCCCTCGGCGAGAGCCCGGCCGGCGCGGGCCCGGCACCCGCCGGCAAGGCCCCGCTCCAGCCCGACGACGACCCCGACCTCGTCTACCTCGTCGGCGACCATCACGTGCACTCCGTGTTCAGCCACGACGCGAAGTACACGGCGGCGCAGCTCACCCGGCGCGCCGCCCAGTTCGGGCTGGACTGGATGGTGTTCACCGAGCACAGCAACGTCGGGCACGCCAACGCCGGGGGCGCGCTCGCGGAGCACGCCGAGGTGCTCAAGGCCCGGGCCGAGAACCCTCGGATGCTCGTGTTCCAGGGCCTGGAGTGGTACATCCCCGGGGCCGAGCACGCCACGGTGTTCACCCCGCCCGGCCCGAACGAGGCGGAGATCCTCCGCCAGTTCGAGCTGACGTTCGACGGCAAGCTGCTCGGCCGGACCGAGGGCGCGCCGGGGCACCCCGACACGGCCGGCAACGAGGCCCTCGCGGTGGAGGCGATCCGGTGGCTCGGCGAGCGCAAGCGGGCCGGGGACGTCCCCGACGTGCTGGTGCTGGCCAACCACCCGTCCCGGCTGGGTATCGACTCCCCGCACGAGATCCGCGCCTGGCGGGACGCCGACCCGGACATCATGATCGGGATGGAGGGCGCGCCCGGGGCGCAGGGCGCGGCGCTGCCGGCGCGCGGGGCGACGAGCATCCGGGGCGAGTACGAGAACAAGCCCTCCGCCCGGTCCTGGCCCGGCTACCCGATCGAGGCCTACGTCACCTACGGCGGCTTCGACTGGATGACGGCCACGGTCGGCGGGTTGTGGGACGCGCTGCTGTCGGAGGGGAAGCTGTACTCGGTCACCTCCAACTCCGACAACCACCGCACCGTCCTAGACACCTGGCGCAACGGCGACTGGGCCCCGGGCGCGAACTTCGACAACACCGGCCGGCTGCCCGACCCGGTGGACACCGACACCCCGCAGCCGGGCAGCGACCTGTGGCCCGGCCAGTTCAGCCGCACCCACGTCGGCGTCACCGGATTCGGGTACGCCGAGGTGATGGCCGGACTCCGCGCCGGCCGGGTATGGGTCGACCACGGCCAGCTCGTCGACGGCCTCGAGGTCCGGCTCACCGACCACCTGGGCCGGTGCAGGGGCGCGACCCTGGGCGGCCGGGTGCACGTCCGCAAGGGCGAGCGGCTGCTGTTGACCATCACGGTGACCACGGCGTCCCGGCCGAACTACCACGGCGAGATCCCGACGCTCGCGCGCCTCGACGTGATCAGGGGCGCGGTGCGAGGCCCGGCCGCCGACCGGGACTCGTGGCGCGCCCCCGACACCAGGGTCGTGCACACCGCCGACGTGGCTGGCCGGACGGGCACGTACACCGTGAAGGTTCCGATCGAGGGCGTCCGGGAGTCCTGCTACCTGCGGGTGCGCGGCAGTGACGGTCGGCGCAACGGTCCAGGGCTGCTCGGTGCGGCGATCGACCCGCACGGGCCGCTCCCGCACCCGCCCGGCGACGGCGACCCGTGGCTGGACACCTGGCTCTACACCAACCCCATCTTCGTCGAGGTGAAGAAGTGACCTCCCGCCGCGAACTCCTGCTCGGTGTCGGCGCACTCGGCGCCGGGGCCGCGACCCTGGCCGTGCCGGGCACGGCGTCGGCCGCCACCGCCGTGCCGGGCACCGCGTCGGCGGTCCCGGTCGTCGGCGCGGTCTCCGGTGCGGCCGGGGCGAGAGGCGACGACCCCCGGTTCTCCCTCGCCGTCATCCCCGACACCCAGTACCTCTTCGACGCCGACCGGGGCGACCCGGCTCCGCTCGAGGCGACGCTGAAGTACATCGTGGACCACAGCGGCGAACACAACACCGTGTTCGCCGCGCACCTCGGCGACGTCGTGGAGAACGCCGCCGCGGCCGAACTCGTCGCGGCCGGGAAGGTGTTCCGCGAGTTCGACCGGCGCGGGATGCCGTACAGCGTGCTGGCCGGCAACCACGACATCGACTCCCGCACCGACGACACCCGGGGCCCGAGCCCGTACCTCGAGGTGTTCGGGACGGCCCGGTTCCAGAAGATGGCCACCTTCGGCGGGGCGACGTCCGGCGGGTACAACACGTATCACCGGTTCCGGGCCGCCGGGCGGGACTGGCTGGTGTTCGCGCTGGACTGGCGGGTGTCCGCCGGTACCGTCGCATGGGTGAAAGGGGTGTTGCGCGCCCACCCGCGCACGCCGGCCATCCTCACCACCCACGACCTGGCCCACGCCGACGAGGCCGGCACGGCCACCCTGTCCGAGCACGGCCAGCGGCTGTGGGACACGCTGATCCGGGACAACGACCAGATCTTCCTCACCCTCAACGGGCACTACTGGCCGCCGGGCCGCACCACGCTGCGCAACGCCGCCGGCAACGACGTGCACGTGCACGTCACCAACTACCAGGACCGCTTCTACGGCGGCTCGGCGACGATCCGGATGTACCATTTCGACCTGGCCCGCGCCACGATCGACGTGGAGACGTTCTCCCCGTGGCTCCTCGGTCAGAAGACCCGCGACGCGCTGGGGCGCGCCGAGGTGGAGCTGACCGACCCGGTCAACCGGTTCTCCGTGCCGATCGACTTCGCGGCCCGGTTCGCCGGCTTCGACCCCGTGCCAGTCCGCGTCCCGCGCCCGGCGAGCCACCTCGTGCTGCCCGGCACCGTCGCCTACTGGCGCTTCGACGCGGCCGGTGACCGGGTCGAGGACCGTTCCGGCGCCGGCAACCACCTGACCCGGGTGTCGTTGGACGGGTCGGAGAGCCTGCGCTGGACGGCCGAGCACCACCCGGACCAGCCGACGCACGGCAGCGTGTTCCTCGCCGGGGGCAAACGCCCGGCCCGGGGCAGCTACCTGCGCACCGCGGAGGACGCGCCGCTCAACGCCATGACCTTCACCAAGGGGTACACGGTGGAGGCGTTCCTGAAACTGCCGGCCGACGCCCGGGGCGACCACGCGTGGATGGGCGTGCTCAGCCGGCTCGGCCGGGGCGGGGACGCCGGGCGCACGGGCGACGACCCGGCCGAGCCCGTGGCGGCCCTGGCGATCTCCGACGGGCTTGCCCTGCAGTGGGCCGTGTGGCCGCTCAACCGCGACGGGATCGCCACGAACTGGGGCCACGAACTGCGCCCCGAACGGTGGTTCCACGTCGCGGTCGTCAACAACGGCCGCACGACCACGATGTACGTGGACGGCGCGAAGCTGCTGCGCAACCCGTCGACCCCGTCGATCGGCCTGAGCACGGTGGGCCGGCCGTGGCTGATCGGGGCCGGCACGTACGACAACGTGGTCGAGCAGGGCTTCTACGGCTGGATCGGGGATGTGCGGATCGTGGACCGGGCGTTGCCGGTGGGGTCGTTCATGAACGCCTGACGTGCGCCGGGAGGCGGCTCGGATCGTGGTGGTCGGTTGCGAAGCGGCGTCGACCGCCACGTCCGGGCTACCCGCGCAGAGCCTCGGCCACGTCGATCGTCCGGGCGACCCGCTCGGTGACCGGGCCGTGGTCCGCGATCGCCCGCAGCAGCGCCCGCAGTGCCGCGACGTGGTCGCCGTCCGGGTCGCCGCCGAGCATGGCGATCATGCCGGCGGAGTCCTCGAGTTCGCCCCGCGCCACGTACTTCGCCGCGATCGGGATCATCGCCAGCGCGAACGTGTCACGATCCGGCTCCGCGCGTCTCGTGCCGCGGCCGTGCCGGTCGAGGGCGTCGAACAGGGGCAGGGTGCCGGGCCGTCCGTCGCCCGTCAGGAGCCGCGCGCCGGCGGGAACCGGCAGCTCCGCGGGCCAGGTGAACCAGTCGACCCAGATCAGGAGCGGACCGGCCAGGTACGCGCCGCCGGTGTAGCCGCCACCCTGCGGGCCGTTGGCGGGGTTGACGACGACGAGCGCCGGATCGCCGACCGGGGCCGGGCCGGCGACGACCAGGAGGTCCAGGTCGCTCCACGCGTCCGCGACGCCCGACGCGAGGGAACCGAGCAGCCACAGCGTCAGGTTGTCCCCGGCGGCGGCCGTGGTGAACCCGCGCAGCAGGGTGTCGCGGGCCCGGCCGTGGTCGGCGAGCAACTGTTCGGCCTCCGTGGGTTCCATGGCCGTGAATGTAGCCGCGCCCACGGGCTGTGGACACGGATTTCCCCGGAGCCAGGGGACCCGGCTCCCGGAACCCGGATGCCGCGCGCGCTTCCGCGAGGTACCTTCAGCCATAGTGGATCTTGAGGGGGACGGATGCCCGGGCTGACGATCGCACTACTGGGACCGGTGGAGCTCCGCCACGCCGGAACGGAGGTGCCCCTCGGCGCGGCCATGCAACGCGGCCTCCTCGCCCTCCTGGCCCTCGACGTCGGCCGCACCGTCCCCCTCGACCACCTGTCCGCGGGCCTGTGGGGCGAACACCCGCCCGCCAGGGCCCGCGGCCTCCTGCAGACCTACGTCTCCCGGCTGCGTGCCGTCCTGCGCCCGCTCGGCTCCGACATCGTCCGCCACGGGCCCGGCTACCTGCTCGACCTGACCGCCGACCGGGTCGACCTGACCGGCTTCCGGAGCCTTCTCGCCCGGGGCCGCGGGGCCGACGCGCCCGCCGATCTCCGCGCGGCGCTCGGCCTGTGGCGCGGTGCCCCGCTGGAGGCAGTGCCTCCGACCGCCCTGGTGGAGCGGATCCGGGCCGGGCTGACCGAGGAGTGGGTCGGGGCGCGGGAGTCCCTGCTGGCCGCCGAGCTGCGGGCCGGGCGGCACCGGGAGGCGCTGGCCGAGCTGACGGAGCTGGCGGGGGAGTACCCGCTGCGCGACGAGCCCCTGCGGCTGCTGCTGGTGGGGCTGCACCGGGCGGGGCGGCAGGCCGAGGCGCTGGCGGCGTACGACGCCGGGCGGCTGCTGCGCGAGGCGGAGCTTGGCCTGGATCCGACCCCCGACCTGGTGGACCTGCACGCCAGGATCCTGCGCAACGACCCGGTACTCGTGTGCCCGTCGACCGCCTCGGCACCGGCCCGGGACGTGCCCCGCCAACTGCCCTACGATCTCGCGGACTTCACCGGCCGGGCGACCCAGCTGGACAGGTTGTGCGCGCTCGGCGGGTCCGGCGCGTCCTCCGTGGTCATCTCGGCCGTGGACGGCATGCCGGGCGTCGGCAAGACGGCGACGGTGGTGCGGGCGGCGCACGCGCTCGCCCCGCGCTTCCCCGACGGCCAGGTCTTCCTCGACCTGCACGGCTTCACGCCGGGGCGGTCCCCGGTCGACCCCGCCACCGCGCTCACGACCCTGTTGGCCGCCTTCGGGGTACCGGAGGACGCCGTGCCCCGCGACCTCGACGAGCGCGCCGCGGCCTGGCGTCAGGAGCTCGCCGGCCGTCGGGTCCTCGTCGTGCTCGACAACGCCGTCGACGCCGCCCAGGTCCGGCCGCTGATCCCCGGAGCCCCGGGCGCGCTGGTGCTGATCACCAGCCGCCGCAGCCTGCTGGGCCTGGACGGCGCGGTTCCGGTCTCCCTCGACGTGCTTCCCGACGGTGAGGCCCGGGCGCTGTTCGCCGGCGTCGTCGGCGACCGGGCCCGGTCGGCCCCGCACGCCACCGGCGAGGTGGTGGCCCTGTGCGGCCACCTGCCGCTGGCGATCCGGCTCGCTGCGGCCCGGCTGTCGGCCCGGCCGTCGTGGACCATGGCCGAACTGGCCCGCCGGCTGCGCGACCAGCACGGCCGGCTCGGCGAACTCGCCGCCGACGACCGCAGCATGACCGCGACGTTCCAGCTGTCCTACGGGCATCTCACCCCCGCGGAGCAGCGGATGTTCCGCCTGCTGGGCCTGCACCCCGGAGCCGACATCGACGGGTACGCCGCCGGAGCCCTCGCCGGCGTCGGGCACCGCGCCGCCGACGACGCCCTCGAACGGCTCGTCGACGCGCACCTGGCCCACCAGGTCACCCCGGGCCGGTACCGGCTGCACGACCTGCTCCGCGAGTACGCGCGCACGGTCGCGCACCGGGTGGACCCCGCCGCCGACCGGCACGCGGCGGTCACCCGCCTCCTCGAGCACTACGCCCACGTGGTCGACCGGGTCGACGACCACGTCCGCGGCCGCCCGGTCCGCCCCGGCGCGCCCGGGACCCCGGCCCTGGCCAGCTACGCCGACGCCCTCGCCTGGTACGAGGCCGAACGCCACACCCTGGCGACCGCCGTCGCCCACGCGGCCCGGCACGGCTGGCCGGCCCACGCGGTCCGGCTCGCCAACGGCCTGCGCAGCTGCTTCGACGTGCGCGGCCACACCGAGGCGTGGATCAGCGCCCAGCGCCACGCCCTCGCCGCCCACGCGGACCTCGACGACCGGCAGGGCCTGGGCGACACCCTCAACAGCCTGGCCACGGCGTACTGGCACGTCGGCCGCTATCCCGACGCCCTCGACCACTACCGGCACGCCCTCGACATCCGCCGCGCCCTCGGCGACCCGCGCCGGACCGGCGGCACCCTGAACAACCTGGGCCTGGTCCTGCGGGAACTCGGCTCCTACCCGGAGGCCGTCGCCCACTTCGAGCAGGCGCTGGAGCTGCACCGCGCCCACGGCCACCCGGACGTGGCCACCCCCCTGCTCAACCTCGGCACCGTGTACGGCACCTGGGGCCGCTACCCGGAGGCCCTCGACCACTTCGAGCGGAGCCTGGCGGCGTGCCGGGAGGTCGGCGACCGGCTGACCGAGGCCGGCCTGCTGAACAACATCGGCAAGGTCCACGCCCACCGGCACCGGCACGCCGAGGCGCTGGCGACCCTGCACGAGGCGCTGGACCTGCACCGCGCCCTCGGCCACCGCCTGGGCGAGAGCAACTCCCTGACCCACATCGCCGACGTGTACGGCCACCTCGGCCGGCACGCCGACGCCGTCGGGTATCTGCACCGGGCGTTAGACCTCGTTCGCGCCACCGGGAACCGCACGAAGGAGGGCACGGTGCTCAACGCGCTCGGGCGGGCCTGTCTCGCCGCCGGCCGGCCCGCCGAGGCAGCCGACGGCCACCGTCGGGCGCTGGAACTCGGGGCGGCGATCCGGCACCGAGAGACGCAGGCCCGCGCGCACGACGGCCTGGGCGACGCGCTGGCGGACGAGGACCCGGCGGCGGCCCGCGCGCACTGGGAACAGGCCCGGGCCGGGTACACGGCGTTGGGCTTCCCGGAGGCGGACACGGTGGCGACCCGGCTGGCCGCGCACGCCTGACGCCGCCGCCAGCAGCCCGCCGCAGGCCGTCAGCGGCCAGCGGCCGCCCGGCCGGACGGAGGCCCGTCGCTAGTCGGTGGACGGCGGCACGGGCTGGTGCGGTTGCAGGGTGATCTCGAACTCGGAGGTCCGGTCGCTGCGGTTCGGCAGCGCGTTGGTGACCAGGATGACCAGGCAACCGAGCCCGGCGTAGAGGGCGAGGGTGGTCAGCGGCCGGTGCAGGGAGACCGCGGGGAAGTACAGGCTGTCGCGGACGGCCTGCACCCCGGCGCCGGTGGGCAGCGCCTGGCCGAGGTGGTGCCCGAAGGCCGGCAGGAACTCGGGCGGGATGCTGGCACCGGAGATGACGGTGCCGATGGTGAAGTAGAACAGGCCGGCCAGCGCGCCCGCCGGCCCGATCAGGCTCACCGCCCCGGCCGTCGACGCGGTGATGGCCAGCGAGACGAGCGTGAACTCCCAGAACAGCGCCATGTGGTTCGCGCCGGCCCCGACCCCGAACCAGCTCATCGACCACAGCACGATGGCCGCGGAGCCCAGGGCGTACACGATCAGGGTGGTCATGTGGGCCAGACCGCGCCGCGCCTGCCGCCGGGCCCTGGGGATGAGCTGCCCGAGTCCGGTGGAGGCGATCGTCCCGCCGAGCGCGAGCGCCTGGACCAGGAACCCGATCGAGGAGCCGTTGCGGTCGTCGGCGGGCAGGGGCACGACGTCGGTGACCGCCGGCGGCGCCGTGAGGGCCCGGACAGCGGTCAGCGGCACCTCGGTGGCCTGCCCGGCCAGCTGGTCGAGCTTCTGGGCGGTCTGCTGCTGCATCACCGTGGTGTACGTGCCGCGCAGGACGGCGGCGGCCGACGGGCCCGCGGCGGTCGCGATGTACAGGTGCGGCTCGGCGGCGGTCAGGTCCACGCCGCCGTAGATGTCGCGGTGTCTGATGGCCGCCGTCATCGCGTCCACCGACGGGTACGTCCGGACGGTGAACGCGCCGTCGGCCTCCAGCGTCGAGGTGACCTTCGGCAGCTGGGCGGCCGTGGCCATCACCCCGACCGGCAGGTCGTGCGGCTTCGGGGCGTGGCCCATGCCGAGGTAGTAGGCCGTGAGCGCGAGCTGGACCGCGACCCCCACCACGGAGACGGTGAGGGCGAAGCGCCAGAACTGCCGTCCCGAGGTGATGCGCTGGGCGTCGTCGACCGGTGGACTGAGCACGGTTGCCCCCTCTCCGCCCGACCGTATCGCACCCGGGCGGGGCGCGACCGGCGTTCGGCGGAGTCGGCTCCACCGGGCGGCTGAGGGTTGCCCGGTGGGGTGCGGGGATGCGTATAGTCGTCACTGTCTAATGTAGACGAACGTCTCTTCCCAAGGAGTGCGTCCATGTCGCGACCTCTGCGTTCGGCGGCCCTCGCCGCAGCCCTCGCCGTCACGGCCACCGGCCTCACCGCCGCCGTCTCGACCCCGGCACAGGCCAGGCCCGTCTGCAGCTCCTACTACGCCATCTTCGACTTCACCACCCAGCTGTTCGCAGACGGCTACTACGACTGCCCCGACGGTTCGGGCGGCGACGCCTGGGTCCGGTTGGAGAGGCAGAACGCCGCCACCGGAGCCTGGACCGTGGTGGCCCAGGGGAACGGCCAGGCGCTCTACAACTGCGCCGGCACCACCCCGACCGCCTACCGCGCCTGGAACGGCGCGTCGTTCGAGCAGTTCCGCGGCACGTACGCCTGCGGCTGACCCCACTCCCGGTCCGGGCCGCGACGCGGCGAAGCGGACCCCCGAACGGGACGGGGCCGGACACCACCCGGTGGCCGGCCCCGCGTGCGACTAGTTCCAGTTGTTCGCCGGCTGGTCGTTGATCGCCGTCCAGAACCGGGTGCCGGCCGGCAGCGTCCCGGCCCCCCAGAAGGCCCAGCCGCCGCCGAACTCCAGGTTCGCGCCGTACCGGCCGTCGTGGAACTCGGCCATCCGCCAGCCGGCCCCGAAGTTCGCCGCGCACACCGCGTCCGCGGTCGCCCGGCTGGTCAGGTCGCCACCGGACACCGCCGGGCTCAGCCGCACCGGGCCGCGGGCCCAGCCGGCGTAGAAGCTCGGCGTGATGCCCGCCGGCACCGGGGTGTTGTCGACCAACAGGCACAGCACGGGCAACGCCGCGCTCGCCGGGGTGTCGCCGGAGTACGGGTTGGTCGTGCCGTCCGCGCCGACCCGGACCGCGCCGGCGCGCTGTTCGAGCACGGTCCACGTCATGCCTGCGTGGGTGGCGGCGGCCCGCGTGTACAGCAGCCGGTTCGTGGAGCCGGAGCCCGGGTTGCCGACCACGTTGGGCGTGGCGTTGTTCTGCAGGAACGACTTCACCTGGCCGGGCGAGGCCGTCGGGTGGCTCTGCAGGTACAGCGCCGCGGCCCCGGCGACCATCGGCGAGGAGAACGAGGTGCCGTCCCACGACGAGTACGACGTGTCGCCGAGCTGGTTGCCCGACAGCACGGCCTGGCCGGGGGCGAACAGGTCGACCTTGCCGTAGTTGCTGAAGTACGCGCGCTGGTCGCCGGAGTTGGTCGCGCCGACCGTGATGGCCTCCGCGGCCCGCGCCGGGGTGTAGTTCTTCGCCTTGTCGTTGTTGTTGCCGGCCGACACGACGACGGTCACCCCGGCCTGGGTCGCGCGCCGGACGGCCTTGTCCTCCGGGGTGCGCCAGTTGAACCAGCGGCGCAGGAAGCCGACCTTGCCGCCGAAGCTGCCGTTGGCCACCGCCGGGTTGACGTGGTTGCGGGCCACCCAGTCGAAGGCCGACACGATCTTCGAGCGGCTGGTGCCGCCGGAGCAGCCGAAGATGCGCACCGAGATCAGGGTCGCGGCGGGGGCGACGCCGACCGTGCGGCCGGCCGCCATGCCACTGGTCGCCGTGCCGTGGCCCATGCAGTCCACGCCGTTGCCGCCGACCAGGTCGACGCCGCTGCGGGCCCGGCCGGCGATCTCCGTGTGGGTGTAGCGGAAGCCGCTGTCCAGCACGTAGATGTTGACCCCGGCGCCGGTGCCGGTGGGCGCGTACTGGGTGTCCAGCGGCAGGGCGCGCTGGTCCACCCGGTCGAGGTGCCACGGGACGACGTTCCCGTCGACCGTCGTGTCCTGCTCGACGGTCTCCACCCAGCTGTGCGCGCTCATCGCCTGGGCCTGCGCCTCGGTGCCGGCGAAGGAGAACCCGAGCACCGACGTCTGGACGTCGAGGACCTTGCCGCCGTACGCGGCCACCAGCGCGTCGGCACGGGCGGCCACGTCGGTCTCCGCGGTCGTGTCGGGGAACATCACCTGGTACTGCCCGGCGATCGGGTTCTCCTCGGCGTCGGCCGCGATGAACTTGGGCAGCGCCGGGACCGCCGGCATCGTGCCCGCCGAGTTCCAGGCGTTGGCCGGCTGGTCGCTGATCGCCGTCCACAGCCGGGTGCCCGGGGCGAGGCTGCCGGCGGCCCAGAAGCTCCAGCCGCCCGGCTGGTCGAGGTTCGGCCCGTACCGGCCGTCGTGGAACTCGGCGAGCCGCCACCCGGCGCCGAACGTGTCGGCGCAGATCTCGTCGGCCTGCGCCTGCGAGGTCAGCACGCTGGCCGCGATGGCCGGGGTCGCGCGGACGGCGCCCCGGGCCCAGCCGTTGCTGAAGTCGAACGTGATCCCGGCCGGCGCGGACCGGCCGTCCACCAGGAGACACAGGATCGACCGGTACTGGTCGACCGTCGTGTCCCCGGCGTACGCGTTGGTCTGGCCGTCGGCTCCGACGTGCACCGACCCGTCCTGCTCGCCGAGCACGGTCCACGTCATGCCCGTGCGGATCCCGGTCGCCGCCGCGGCCGGGGCCGTCCCGACGGTCGTGGCCGCCGCCGCGGCCAAGGTCAGACAGGCCGACGCGATAGCGCCGAGCCTGATCCTTCTCCCGATCATGGGTGCTCTCCCTGTCCCGTGCCCTCCGCACCGCGCGGACGGCTGCGCACCGAGTCAAGCGAGACGGATCGACCGGCCACAATGGGTGGTCGGGAATGTGGGTAGTCGCCCATGGGTCGTGGGGGAGGATCCCGGGCGAATGGGGACCGGGCTATCTATCCCCGGCACCTGGCGGCGTGCCATGCTCGGCGGCGTGACCAGTACCGAACCGGACGTGCTCGGGCTCGCCGCCGGTTGGTGGGCCCGCGGCCTGTCCCTGACCGAACGCCGGGCCGCGCGGCCGGCGGCACCGGCCGGGGCGGGAGGGCCTGACACGTCGGCCGGGGCTGGCAGGCCCGAGACACCGGCCGGGACCGGCACGCCGGTGGATCCGGCCCTGCGGCGGGCCGAGCGCCGGCTGGCCGCGTGGCGCACAGCGTGCGACGGGTACCTCGACCTCCGGCTCGCCGTCGCCGGCCTGGACGAGCCCCGCCTGCTCGCCCTGCTCGCGCAGCCCCCCGAGGACGTGGCCGCCGCCGGCGGGGAGCCGCCCTGGGCGCGCTACGTCGCCGAGGCCCTCGGCGGCCCGACGGCGACGACGCAGGCCGGGTTCGCCCGGATCCTCGCGCCCCTCGTGCACCGCGCCAGCGCCGACCTGCCGGAGGTGCCGCGGGCCCTCGCGGACTGCTTCGCCCGGCACCTGTCCGGCGACCTGACCCGGCTGGCCCGGCGCACCCTGGTGCTGGAGCTCAACGTCCTGCGGCTCACCGGGAAACTGGCGGGGGAGACCCCGCAGGAGCGTTTCGCCGACTTCGTCGGACGACTGTCCACCCCGGATCATCTGGGTACCCTGCTCGCCGAGTGGCCGGTGCTGGCCCGGATCCTGGCCGGCGCCTGCGACGCGGCCGTCGCCGCGTGGTCGGAGCTCGCGGCCCGGCTCGCCGCCGATCGGGGCCGGATCGTCGCGGACCTGCTCGGCGGTGTCGACCCGGGCCCGCTGGTCGACGTGGACATGGCGGCCGGGGACAGCCACCGGCGCGGCCGCAGGGTGGCGGTGCTGCGGTTCGCCGACGGCGCCCGGGTGGTCTACAAGCCCCGGCCGCTCGCCGCGCACGCGCACTTCAACGACGTGCTGGCCTGGACGAACGCCGCGCTGCCCGGCCTGGACCTGCGGACGCTGGCCGTCGCGGACCGCGGGCCCTACGGCTGGATGGAGTTCGCCGTCGCAGGGCCGTGCGCCGACCTGCGCCAGGTCGACGCCTTCTACCGCCGGCTCGGCGCGCTCCTCGCCCTGCTCCACGCCCTGGACGGCACCGACATCCACTACGAGAACCTGCTGGCCTGCGCGGACCAGCCGGTCGTCGTGGACGTCGAGACCCTGTTCCACCCGGCGATGCCCGCCGACGCCGACGACCCGGCAGCCCGGGCACTGGAGTCCTCGGTGTACCGGATCGCCCTGCTCCCGCACCTGCTGATCGGCGACCACGGCGCCCTGGACATCTCCGGCGTGGGCGGCGACAAGGGCGCGGCGTCCCCGAACGGCCTCGACGTGTGGGCCGACCCGGGCACCGACGAGATGCGGCTGACCCGGGAACCGGCCGTGTTCCCCGGCGCGGACAACCGGCCCCGGCTCGACGGCGCGGACGTCGAGCCGGAGTCCTTCGGGGAGAGCATCCTGGCCGGGTTCCGCGAGGCGTACCAGGTGATCAGCGAGCGGCGCGCCGAGCTGACCCGGCTGGTGGGGCGGTTCGGCGCCGACGAGATGCGGGTGGTGCTGCGGGCCACCCGGCGGTACACGACCCTGCTCGACGAGTCCACCCACCCCGACCTGCTGCGCGACGCCCTCGACCGGGACCGGTTCCTCGACGCGCTGTGGCCGGACTCCGCCGACGACCCGGTGCGCTGGTCGGCCGTGCGGCACGAGCTGGCCGACCTGTGGGCCGGGGACGTCCCGTACTTCACCCACCGGCCGGCGGGCCGACAGCTGCTGGCCGGCGACGGCACCCCGGTCGCGGACCTGGCCGAGTCCGGACTGGAGCGGGTCGCCGGCAAGTTGGCCGCGATGCGGGGCGTGGACCAGTACGACCAGGAGTGGGTGATCCAGGCGTCGCTGGCGGTGCGCACCCCGATGCCCGAGCACCGGCCGGGCCCCCCGCGACCCGCGCCGGCCCCCCGCACGCCGGTCGGGTCCGAACGGCTGCTCGCCGCGGCGTGCGGGATCGGCGACCAGCTGCTGGCCATGGCGCACACCGACGGGCACCGGGTGAACTGGCTGGGCATGGAGGCCGTCGACGCCGACCGCTGGGGCATTCTCCCGCAACGTGCCGGCCTGGTCAGCGGGCACTCCGGCACCGCGCTGTTCCTGGCCCACCTGTCGGAACTCACCGGCATCGCCCGGTACGCGGAACTGGCCAGCCAGGCGGTGCGGCCCGTGCCCGGGCTGCTGGCCGGCCTGGCGGCGCACCCGGAGTACCTGGCGCTGTCCGGCAGCGGACTGCACGGCCCGGCCGGCCTGGCCTACGCGCTGACCCACCTCGCGGCATTGTGGAACGACCGGGAGATCGCCGGCTGGGTCGAACGCGCGGTCGCCCTCTGCGACCCGGCGCTCGTCGGAGCCCCCGGGCCGGGCCTGCTCACCGGGGCGGCCGGCAACCTGGCGGCGCTGGTGGCCGTGCACGAGGCCACCGGGCTCGACCACGCCCGGAAGCTGGCCACGTCCTGGGCACCGCACCTGCGCGACCGGCTTCCGGCGACCGGCGGGATGGCGTTCGGCGCTGCGGGGGTCGGCTGGGCGCTGGCCCGACACGGCGAACGGCCCGAGGCCGCGAGCCTCCTGCTGAGGGCCGGACGACCGGAGCCCGCCGCCGACGGGAACGGCACGGCCGGCGAGCGGGACACGAGCCGCACGGCGGAGGCGGCCGGCACGCCGGGGACCTGGTGCGACGGTACCCCCGGAATCGCTCTCGCCCTTGTGGACCTCGGCCTGCGCGCCCCCCTCGTCGAGGACGCGATCGTCGACGCCGCCCGCCCGGTGGCGTTCCCCGACGACTGCCTCTGCCACGGTGACACGGGCCGGCTGGAACTGCTGCTCGTGGCCGCGACAGCCGGCCACCCGGTCGCCGTCGACGCGCTGCCCCGGCGCGCGGGGGCCTTCCTGGCCGGTCTCGACCGGCACGGCCCGCGCTGCTCCACCCCCGGCGCGGTGCCCAGCCCCGGACTGTTCGGCGGACTCGCCGGCATCGGCTATGGTCTGCTGCGCCTCGCGTTCCCCGCCCGCGTGCCGTCGGTGCCGCTCCTGAGGACGCCGACCTCGCCATCACCGCACCGAAAGGACACCGGATGACCAATGAGGAACTGGCCCGACTGTGGAAGGACCCGGAGGCCAGGGAGGGCACGACCATCGATCATCCCTCGGGCCTGATCGGCTCGGGCCGCGCGACCCTGCGACGGATGACCGGCCTGGCGGGCCTGCTGCTCGCCGCGGCGGCGGTGGTCGCCGCGGAGGACACGATCACGGAGACCAGCATCACCTGCGTCCACACCCTCGGCAACTTCTGACCCGGGTGGGCCCGGCGGACGGTTGGGCCCACGACGGTGCCCGGGACGGTAGCCTCGCCCTGTGCAGATCACATCGCCCGTCGTCATCGGCCGCGGTGCTGAGCTGGCGCTCCTCGACCGGGGGCTGGCGGCGGCCCGCGACCGGCGCGGCGGCACCCTGTTCCTGATCGGCGAGGCCGGGATCGGCAAGTCCCGGCTGGCGGCCGAGTGCGCGGCCCGGGCCGGCGCCGCCGGGATGCCGGTGCTGCGCGGTCGCAGCGGCACCAGCGGGCTGGCGATGCCGTTCCGGCCGGTCACCGAGGCGCTGCTGTCCTACTTCCGGCTGCTCGGGCCGCCCCGGGACCCGGAGCTCGCGCCGTACCGGCCGGTGCTCGCCCGACTCGTGCCCGACTGGCGCGACGGCACCGTGGCCGACGGCCCGGTGACCCTGATCGAGGTGGCCGAGGCGGTGCTGCGCCTCCTCGCCGTCGCCGGGCGGGACACCGGATGCCTGCTCGTCATCGAGGACCTGCACGACGCCGACGCCGAGACCCTCGCGGTCCTGGACTACCTGGTGGACAATGTCGCCGGACTGCCGGTGCTGATCCTGGCCACCCTGCGCCCCGACCCGGTCCGGGCCGCGGACCTCGCCCGGGACGCCGCCCGCCGCCGGTCCGCCGTCCTGTCCGAGCTGAGCGGGTTCACCCCGGAACAGGTGCGCCAGATGGCCGCCGCCTGCCTCGGCGTGGACCGCGGCGCGCTGCCGGGGACGGTGGGCGACCATCTGGTCCAGCACGGCGACGGCAGCCCGTTCGTCGTCGAGGAGATCCTCCGCGGCATGGTCGCGGCGAACGTGCTGCGTACCGGCCCCGCCGGCTGGCGGGTCTTCGGCGACCTCGACATCGAGGTGCCGGTCACGGTGGTGCGCAGCGTCGCCCGGCGCGCCCACCGGCTCGGCGCCCAGGGCGGCGAACTCCTGCAGGTCGCCGCCGTACTGGGCCGCCGGTTCGACCTGGCCGAGCTGCGCACCGTCACCGGGCTCGACGACCGCAGCCTCATCGCGCACCTGCGGGCCGCCATCGACGGGCACCTGGTCACCCCGAGCGGCTCGGTGGCCGACTCCTACGAGTTCCGCCACGCCCTGATCGCCGACGCGCTCCTCGCCTCGCTGACCCCGACCGAGCGCGCGGCGATCGCCCGGCGGGCCGCCGACGCGGTGGAGCGCGCCCACCCGGGCCTGCCCGGCGACTGGGGACAGCGGGTCGCGACACTGCGCCTGGCGAGCGGCGACCTGGCGGGGGCCGGGCTGCTGTTCGCCAGGGCCGGCGACGCCGCCCTCGCCGCCGGCGGCCTCACGTCGGCCGTCGGCCTGCTGGAACGGGCCAGGGAACTCCTCACCGGACGGCCGGAACTCACCGACGTCCTGGAGTCGCTGCCGCACGCGCTCGCCGAGGCCGGGCAGCTCGACCGCGCCCTGGCGCTCATCGACCAGCTGCCGGTCACCGGCGGGCTCAGCCACGCCCGCGCCGCGGCCCTGCACACCCGGATGGCCTGGTGGGCTGCGTCCGCCGGCCGGGTGGCCGACGGGGTGGCCCAGGTGGCCCTCGCCCGTACCCTGCTCGGCCGGGCTGGGGGAGCCGAACAGACCGCGGCGCTCGACGTCGTCGAGGGCGAGCTGACCCTCAACGGGCACATGGGGGCCACGGGGCCCGACCGGCTGGTCCGCGCCGAGGAGCTGGCGACCCGGGCCGTCGGGGCCGCGGAGGCCGCCGGCCAGCACGTGGTCGCCTGCCAGTCCTGGCAGCTGCTGTCCAAAGTGGCCCGCCTGCGGGGTACCGGCGAGGCCGACGCGTGCCTGGAACGCGTGCTGGACATCGCCGAGACGCACGGGCTGCCGGTCTGGCACATCCACGCCCTGACCCTGCTCGGCGGCAACGAGTTCCTGCGCACCGGCCACTCCCACCAGCTCGAACGCGCGCTGAAGGCCGCCCGCGGGATCGGCGAGATCTCCCTGCTGCACACGGTCGAGGTGTCCCTGGCCAGGATCTGGGCTCTGCGCGGCGACCACGCCGACGCGCGGGAGGTGGCCGAGCGCTGCCTGGCGTCGAGTACCCGGCTGCGGCACGTGGACAACCAGCGGATGGCGCTGCTGACCCTGGCCGTGGTGGCCGCACACCAGGGACAACGGCGGGAGATGGACCGGGCGCTCGCCGAGTTCGGCCGGCGCGGCGGGACGGGGTCGATGCACGTGCCCGTCGTGTTCGGGCATTGTCGGGCCTTCTGCGCGCTGCTCGAGGAGGACCGGGACCGGGCCGTCGCCGAACTCGGCGAGTCCCTGGCCTGGTCGCGGACCAACCTCAACATCTTCCCCCTCGACGGCCGTTTCGGCCTGCGCCCCTTCCTCCGGGTACTGGCCGGCCACGCCCCGGCGGAGGAGGACCCGGCAGGCCAGCTGCGGTGGAACCGGCAGTTCGTGCTGTTCGCCCAGGCGGTGTCGCTGGGCAGGGCCGGCCGGGCCGCCGAGGCGACGGCGGCGATGACGGCGGCGCGGGAGGCGGCCCGCCCCTTCCCGGTCGCCCACCACCTGGGCCTGCGGCTCGTGGCCGAGGACGCCGTCGCGCACGGCTGGGGCGACCCGGAGGGGTGGCTGCGGGCGGCGGAGCAGTACTTCCACCCCACCGCCCCGGCGGTCGCGGCGGCCTGCCGCGGGCTGCTGCGCCGGGCGGGGGCCAACGTGGGCCAGCGCCGCTCCGGCACCGGCAAGGTGCCCGCCGTGCTCCGCGACGGCGGCGTCACGGTCCGCGAGTACGAGGTGTTCCGGCTGCTCGGCTCGGCCCCGGCCAACCGGGAGATCGCCGAGCGGCTGTTCATCTCGCCCCGCACGGCGGAGAAGCACGTGGCCAGCCTGATCGCCAAGACGGGCCAACCGAACCGGGCGGCCCTGTGCGACTACGCCGCGCACCTGCAGCCACCGCCGGCGGGCTAGGGCGGGTCTCCCCGCCCCAGCCGTCGAGCCTAGCCGCGGGTCCAGCGCTGGATCGGCTGGCCGGTGCAGGTGGCGAGGACCACGAGGGTGCCGTTGCCGGTCGCGCCGCCGGACGGGGACAGGCACAGCCCCGACTGGGTGCCGCGGATCGCGCCGTCGGCTCCGAAGACCCACTGCTGGTTGGTGCCGCCGTGGCAGTCCCACAGGATCACGGCGGTGCCCGGGGAGGTGCCGCCGGCGTACGCGTCGAGGCACTTGCCACCGAGGGTCAGCGCGTTGCCGGACGTGGACGTCCACGTCTGGTTGCTCGCCCCGGTGCAGTCCCCGATCGCCATCCGGGTGCCGTTGTTCGTGTTGCCGGCGGGGTCGTCCAGGCACCGGCCGGAACCGGTGTTGCGCACCACAGTGCCGGGGGTCGGGGTGGTGCCGCCCCAGCCCCGGGTCACGTGGACACCGTTGCCGACATTGCCGGCCTGGAAGTTGGCCTGGCCGGTGCACTCGCCGTACTCGTAGTTCGCCCGGGTGGTGCCGGTCAGGTTGCCGTCGGTGGACGTCGGGCCGCCGAAGACCACGTCGGTCCTGGGCAGCTGCGCGCAGTTCGTCGTGGTGCTGTAGTACTCGACGAAGCCGCTGTGCGAGCCGTTGAGGTTGCCGCTGCCGGTGGGCATCCGGTACGTGCCGATGTGGCTGGACGCGCCGGTCACCGTGTCGGTCGCGGTGCCGGTCCACGTGTCCGTGCCGGTGCGCGCGACGGTGACGGCGTAGGTGTGGCCGTAGACGGCGTCGAAGTCCGAGGCGCAGCTGACCCCGGCCCCGCCGTCGGCTCCGTTGTGGCAGTTGGGGTCGGTGGACGTCGCGCCGTTCGTGAAGCTGGAGAAGACGCCGTGCAGCCGCTCGTGGCCGTTGAGGTTCGCCCGGGGCTGCAGCCCGGTGTAACCGCCGGTGGAGTTGTTCCGGAAGTTGTACTGCTGGGCGAAGTACGTCCCGGCGGCGTGCACCGTCGCCGGGTTGACCGTGATGGGGAAGGTGATGTTCGTCAGGCCGGCGGAGGGGACGCCGGACACCGACCAGCTCACCGACACGTTGCCGCCGTAGGCGTTGATCGCCGCGGACGCGTCCGCGACCGCGGGGGACAGGGCCGTGGCGGCCACGATCAGTAGTCCCGTCCAGGTTCTGGATGTGGACATGGGGTCTCCGTAAGTTGTTGGGTGGCCCGGGAGGGCCGGGTGTGGCTTATGGGGTCTTGTCGTCAGTGGCTGACCAGGAGTGGCCGCCCGGTTCTCTTGGGTGCCCTGACTGCTGATTGAGATCTGCGATTCGGTCGCTGTTTACGGAGATGACGGCGGGGCGCTCTTCGGGCCAGAACGTGTTGGTATGGCTGGAGGAGGGGCGTGTGGGGCAGGTTCGGGCCCGGGTCTGGGTCGGCGTTGACGCCGGCAAGGGCCATCACTGGGCGGTCGCCGTCGATGAAGTCGGCGCCTCGGTATGGTCGAAGAAGATCGACAACGACGAGACGGCGATCCTGAACGCGATCGGCGAGGCCGGAGCGCTGGCTGAGCAGGCCGACTGGGCAGTTGACATCTCCGGGACGGCCTCGGCGTTGTTGCTCGCGTTGCTTGCCGCGGCCGGTCACCGGCCGGTCTATGTCCCCGGCCGGACGGTCAACCGGATGGCCGGCGGCTATCGGGGCGAAGCCAAGACCGACGCGCGTGACGCCTACGTGATCGCCGAAACCGCGCGGCTGCGCCGGGACTTCGCCCCGATCGATGTGCCGGGCGAACTCGTGACCGAGCTGGCGTTGCTCACCGCCCACCGATCCGATCTGATCGCCGACCGGGTCCGGATGATCAACCGGCTGCGTGACCTGCTCACAGGCGTGTTCCCCGCGCTGGAACGCGCATTCGACTACTCGGCCGCCAAGGGACCACTGATCCTGCTGACAGGGTTTCAGACCCCGGCGGCCCTGCGCCGACGCGGTCGCAGCCGCCTGGAAGCCTGGCTGGTCAAACGAGGTGTCCGTAGTGCCGACACCGTCGCTGACAAGGCGATGACCGCAGCCGCCGCTCAGACGGTGGCACTGCCCGGTGAGGCGGTGGCCGCCGACCTGGTCGCCGACCTCGCCAGGCAGATCCTCGCCCTGGATGAGCGCATCGGCGGCATCGACAAGCAGATCGGCGCGACGTTTCGCTGCCACCCGCAGGCCGAGATCATCGAGTCGCTGCCCGGCATGGGCCCGATCCTCGGCGCGGAATTTCTCGCGTCCGTCGGAGACCTGACCGCCTACGCCGACTCCGGCAGGCTGGCCTCGGCCGCAGGCCTCGCCCCGGTTCCCCGTGACTCCGGACGCCGGACCGGCAACCTGCACCGGCCCAAACGCTACAACCGCCGACTGCGACGACTGTTCTACCTGTCGGCCCAGACCGCGATGATGCGCCCCGGACCCTCCCGCGACTACTACCTGAAGAAACGTGCCGAAGGACAACGCCACGTCCAGGCCGTCATCGCCCTGGCCCGCCGCCGCGTCGACGTGCTGTGGGCCCTGCTGCGCGACGGAAGACTGTTCACCCCCAACGCACCCGTCACGCATACGGCTTGACTTCATCATTGAGACTCCTGTTGCGTGTGAGGGGTAGGAGAGGATCAGACGGCTGAGGTCGCGTTCAGTTCGGCCACCGAGGTCCACGGTCCCCGGTTGCCGGCTTCGGTGAGGGCTCGAAGCCGGACGTAGCGGCCGCTCTTCGCGGCGAACGTCACCGTCTTCTCGGTGGCGGTGTCCGAGAACGTCCCCGTGGCCACCGCTGTTCCCCAGCCGGTCGGGGAGTCGGAGACGTAGATCTCGTAGGAGCCGATGCGGCCGTTGGCTCCGCCGTCCTGGCGGGGGAGGACCTGCAACGAGTCGACGTTGTAGCTCGCTCCCAGGTCGATCTGGATCTCGTGCGGGAGGGTGCCGCCGGTCCATTTGGTGTGCCAGATGGTGGAGGAGTTCCCGTCGATGGCGTTGGTGGCCGCGTTGTTCGCCGACGCGGTTTCCTGGCTGTCGGCCAACAGCACCGACCAGCCGGTCCTGGGGATGGGCTGCGAGCCGGTGGGTGGGACGGTGGAGCCGGGCAGGGTGGCCCCGGTCATGGTGACGGAGAACCCTGCTGATTGTGCGCCGGCCTTGGTCCACAGGACCTTGCCGTCGAAGTACCAGCCGGTCGGCGCGCTGTCGTAGGCCGCCTTCGAGGCGTGCTTGGTCAGCGTGGTGCCGCCGAGGGTGACGCTGGTCGGTGCGCCGGCGAGGTGGGTGGTGAACTCGTAGCCACGGCTGGTGGGTTTGCCGGTGTAGGTGCCGACGGAAGCGCCGACGTCGACGGTGATGTCGCCGGTCCCGGACGTCGGGGCGGTCATGGTCACGGCCTGGGTGGCGGACGCGCCGGTCTTGTAGGCGCGGGTGATGCCGTCGTCCTCGTAGAGGGTGAAGTTCGAGGTGCCGCGCGGGTAGAGGTCGTAGGTCAACGTCGAGACGGCCTTCTCGCCGGTGTAGTTCATCTGCGGCCACATCGGCACGATCGCGCCGCCCTTGACGAACAGGGGCAGCGTGTCGAGGGGCGCGTTGTAGCCGTTGAGGGTGGTGGGGCCCTGGTAGACCTGGCCGGTCCAGTAGTCCGTCCAGGTGCCGGCGGGCAGGTAGATGCCGTCACGGGTGGTCGTGTTCGTCACCACTGGCGCGACGAGGAACGAGTCGCCGGACAGGAACTCACCGGAGGTCTGGTTGCCGCGTGCGACCGGGTCGTTGGGGTAGTCGAGGACCATGGCCCGCACGGCCGGGGTGCCGGTCGTGGTGGCGTTGGCGCTCATCGTGTACATGTAGGGCATCAGCCGCATCTTGAGTTGCAGGTATTTGCGGTTGATGCTCAGCGTCGGCTCGGCCCACCGCCACGGCTGCTTGTCGTTGTAGCCGGTCGACGGGTTGGTGGGTCCCCAGCCGGACATGGTCATCAGTGCCGGGGTGAAGGCCTTCCATTGCAGGTCGCGGGCGTAGGTGGCCGGCGAGCCCTGGAAGATGCCGTCGATGTCGCCGGAGGCGTAGTTGAGTCCGGACAGGCCTGCTCCGGCGATGGCGGGCACGTGCCAGCGCATGTTGTCCCAGTTGCCTTCGGTGTCCCCGGTCCACACCACCGCGTTGCGCTGCGTACCGGCCCAGCCGTCGACCGTCCAGACGAACCGGCGGGCGTCGGAGTTCGATTCGATCCCGTTGACCGCCTGGTTGACCCCGGTGAACGCGCTCTTGTAGCCGCCGCCGATCCAGGCGACATCCGTTTTCACCGCGCGCGATCCGGCGGCGATCTCACCCGGCATGCCGTTCAATCCGGTGGACGTCCACAGTCCGGTGTGGAATCCCTTGGCGGCCAGGCCACTCGCGGCCGTGGAGAGGTTCGTGTAGCCGCAGCCGTAGCCGTCGTTCGGGAGGAACCAGCCCGACGGCATGTTCTTGTTGCGGGCGTCCGTGGCGTACGCGACGACGTCCGGGGTCACCTGGTGGCCGACCCGGTTGTGGTCGCCCTGATACGTGGGGTTGGAGGCGTTGAAGCAGTCGGCGTTGCCGACCTCCAGGCCCCACATCGGGGCCAGGAACGGCTTGCCGGTGACGTCGGTGTACGCGTTCAGCACGCCTTTGAGGTCACCGGGACCGTTGCCGGCGAAGTAGTACGCGTCGAACCGGTTCTCGTCGTGGGTCAACGCCGAGGGCCCGGTGAACGCGTAGGAACCCGGTGCCCAGGTGTTGCGCAGCACCCCGTAGCCGTTGGTGGACATGTAGAACGGCGCCGGGGACGCGTTGTCGTTCTCGTTCCACGCATTGTCGATCTTGACGGGTACCGTCTTCCCGCGCAGCGCCCACTCGCCGAGCCGCAGCCCGGTGCCGTAGTACTGCTCGCTGGGGCCCTGGGTCAGCGACTGGGTGGTCTGCGATCCGGTCCAGTTCAGCGGGGCCGACTCCGACCACAGCAGCGTCGTGTTGTCGGCCTTGTACGTGGCGAATGTCAGCGGGGACTTGTTGATCCGCAACGACACCGAACTCGTCGTGACCCGGTAGTACGTGCCGGCGTCGGTGAACGCCGGAGCGCTGTACCCGAAACTGGTCTTGATCGTGATGTCCGTGCCGGCGGGGTCACTGTACGTCCCGGTCGGGGCAAGCTCGATCCGGAAGATGTCCGCGCGTGCGAACGTCACCCGCGCCTTCGCCGAGCTGTTCGTCGCGATGTTGTAGACGTTGCCCGCCTGGGTCAATCCGGTGACGTTCCCGGCGGTCGCCGCGCTGGCCGGGGAGATCGGGCACACGCTCAGAGCCGTGCCGATCAGGAGTCCTCCGAGGAGCAGTCGGAGTCTGCGAGGGGGAGAGGTCATACCTCATTGAGAACCGACGTGACGATAACTGTCAATGAAACCGGGGAAACGCGCACTACCGTGCATCCATCGAGCAGGGCCGATGCGTATTCCTGCGCGCGGCTGCGCGATCGTCCGAATCCGGCCGTACACACCCCTGGTCGCGATGTGTGAATGATCGATACTGATCGTTTGGGTTGACCGGGGTGCCGGGGAGGGCTAGAAAGCAACGCAGCGTCACCGTCCTCCACATCGGTGACCGTCAGACCCCGAACAGACGGTCCCAAGCCTGTCCGGAGCGGCCCGGAGGCCGCGACCGTTCCCTCGCGGTCGCCGGTCTGACCTGCCATGCCCTCCCCTCGGACGAAACGAGGAAGTCATGCCCCACCCCTCACCCCGATGGCTCGCGGTCCTCGTGGCCGTCGCGGCCCTCGGACTCGGCCTGCCGGCGTCCGCCGGCGCGTCCACCCCCGCGCACGACACGCCGCGGGTTCCCTCCGACCAGCCGGCACACGGCATGGTCTACCGCGACCTGGTGCCCGGCAGCGCCGCGTGTGCCGGGTTGTACCGGCTCCGGCTGTCGGGCGCCTGTACCCACGGCCCCGACATCGCCCCGCCGGGGCTGAACGCGAAGGCCCCGGTAGCCCCGGCCGCCCCGGCACCCGCGCCGCTCGCCGCCGCCCCGTGCGTCGGTGACGGCCAGTCCGGCAACCGGGTGCAGGTCATCTACGTGCACGGCCCGAACGCCGACCGGTACAACCAGTACAAGGCGTCGTTCGTGCAGTGGTCGCAGGACATGGACACCATCTACAACGAGAGCGCCAAGGAGACCGGCGGCACCCGGCACATCCGGTTCGTGCACGACGCGGCCTGCGTGCCGACCGTGCTCGACGTCGGGATCAGCGCGGCGGCGATCGGCTCCTTCGACGGAACCATCAACGCCATGAAGGCCCTGGGCTACAACCGGGTGGACCGCAAGTACTCCCTGATCACGGACTCCACGGTGTACTGCGGGATCGGCGAGTTCCGGGGCGACGACCGCAAGATCGCCGCCAACCAGAGCAACTTCGGCCCGATGTTCGCCCGGTCCGACAGCGGCTGCTGGAACGGGCAGGTCATGGCCCACGAACTCGGCCACAACCTCGGCGCGGTCAGCTACAGCGCGCCCAACACCAGCCACGGCGCGCACTGCACCGACGAGTACGACGTCATGTGCTATTCCGACAGCCCCAACTACCCGCCGATGCGCATCCTGTGCGCCGACCGGGCGCACGAGAACCGGCTCGACTGCAATCACGACGACTACTACCACACCAACCCGCCGGCCGGCAGCTACCTGGCCACCCACTTCAACGTCGCGGACAACGTCTTCCTGATCGCCGGCGGTGGCGGCCCCAACCCGCCCGGCCGGATCCCCGGACTGACGGTGCGGTCCGCCGACAGCCAGGAGACCGCGAATGAGAACGGGGCCGCCGCCAACGTCGTCGACGGCGACCCGGCCACGATCTGGCACACCGCCTGGTCGGCCGGCAACCCGCCGCCCCCGCACGAGATCCAGCTGGACCTGCACGCCACCTACCAGGTGACGAGCCTGTACTACCTGCCCCGCCAGAGCGGCGGCAACGGCACGATCGCCCGCTACGAGGTGTACGTGTCCACCGACGGCGTCACCTGGGGCACCCCGGTGGCGACCGGAACCTGGACCAACACCACCACCGAAGAGGCGGCCACGTTCGCGCCCAGAGCCGGCCGCTACGTGAAATTGCGCGCCCTGTCCGAGGTCAACAACAACCCGTGGACCTCAGCCGCCGAGATCGCCGTCGCCGGCACCTGACCGACCAGGGCGCGGTGACCGGTTCCGGTCGGTCACCGCGCCCGTCCGGGCTTGCCCCGGCCTGTCAGCGTCGTCGAGAGCCTGAGGAGGATCCCATGAATCCCGACCAACTCCGGGCGGCGCTCGTCGCCGTGCCGGACCGCAGCTGGTTGATCGGGGCGCTCCACCGCGTCGCGGTGGAACCGTCCACCATCGCCGGCCTGTACTCGTTGGCCGCCCGCCGCTGCGGCAACCGGCCACTCCCGCAGGCGCCGGGCTGGACGGCGGACGTCGCGGCCCGGGTGCTGCTGCTGTCGGTCCTGCCGATGCGCGGCCGGGCCCTGGCCGCCGTGGTCGAGAAGCTCTACCGCTTCGGTGACGCGCTCGAGCGGCGCACCGTACTGCGGGCCCTGGCGATGCTCGACCTCGGCGGCACGGCGGTGCACCTGCTCCGCGACGCCTGCTCGGGGAAGGACCCCGCGCTGCTCGCCGCGGCCCTCGGGCCCTACTCGGCGCACCTCGACGACGAGGCCTGGCGGCAGGCCGTCGTCCGGTGCGTGCGGATGGGCGTGCCCCTCGGCGTGGTGCACGACCTCGACGAGCGGGCCGACGCCGAACTGGCCCGGATGCTCACCGACATGGCCACGGCCCGCCGCGCCGCCGGACGGCACCTGTCCACCGACGCCGCGGCGCTGCTGCGCCGCCTGACCGCTGGGACCACCACGTGACCAGGCGCTCCGCCCTCGTCGTCGTCGGCCTCGTCGTGGTGCTCGCGGCACTGTGGCCGCGACCGGCGCTGGCGCACGGCTCGACGATCGCGTTCACCGTGGCCGGTGACGGCGCGGGCCACGTCCGGGCCGCCGGGGTGTGGACCGAGGACGGCCACCGGGTCGACGTACCCGTCGTGGTCCTGCTGACCGCCGTGCGCACCGCCGGCGAGGGCGCGCAGCGGATCGGGCCGGTGCGGATGGTCGCCGTGCCGGAGCAGACCGGGGTGTACGCGGCGTTGGACGTGCTGCCGCCCGGCCGGTGGGAGACGACCGCCGAGTCTGCGGACCCGGCGCTCGGCCGTGGCCAGGCGGTCCTCGACGTCGGCGGCACCGCGACCGGGTTCCCCGCCGACTTCCCGCCCCGGGAGCCCGACGAGCCGGTGTGGAACCGGATCGAGCGGCTGCTCAGTTGGGGCGTGCCGGTGCTGGTGATCCTCGGCTGCGTCGGCGCCTACGTCCGGCACATCCGCCGGGACCGACGCGGCCGGGCGCGGCCACACCGGGTCTACGGCTAGCTTCCACAGTTCCCGATTTATCACCTGATATCGGGTGTAGCGTCAGAACCGGTGTGAGCACGAACCTGAGGGGTGATCGAGATGTCGGACGCGGACACGCATCGGCTGGTGCCCGAGGAGATCCTCAACAAGGGCCGCTTCGAGCTGATCGACCAGGTCTTCGCCCCGGACTACGTGGAGCACGTCATGATCCCGGGATACTCGCAGGACAGGGAGGGCCTGCGCCAGTTCTTCACCGCGTACCTGGCCGCGTTCCCCGACCTGGACTGCGCCATCACGAACGAGGTGAACGAGGGCGACAGGCACGTCATCCACATCACGGCCACCGGCACCATGACCGGCGAGTTCATGGGGATGCCGCCGGTGAACAAGAAGGCCTCCTGGGAGGAGATGCACATCTCCCGGATGAGCGGTGGGCAGATCGTCGAACACTGGGGAGTCGTCGACCAGTTCGGCATGATGCAGCAGCTCGGCTTCATCCCGACCGGCCCGTAGCCCCCGGGGCCGCGCTCGCCCCGACCGGCGGCGTCCGCTTCCGCGGGGACGCGCCCACGGACTGCTCCACCTGTTCGCCTCCCGCCCGCCGCGTACCCGTCGGCAGGGTTGCCTTGACGCCGGCGACAAGGTCTAGCGTGACTTCCACGGAGACGTCAGGGAGGGCACGTGCTGATCGGGGAGTTGGCTGAACGCGCCGGCACGAGCACCCGGGCGCTGCGGTACTACGAGACCCGGGGGCTCCTGCACGCCCGGCGCTCGTCGAACGGCTACCGCACCTACGACGCGGCGGAGTTGCGCGTCGTGCACGAGATCCGGGCGCTGCTCGCCGTGGGCCTGACCCTCGACGACATCCGCCCGTTCGTCGACTGCCTGCGGGCCGGCAACAGCTCCGGGGACGTCTGCCCGGACTCGGTGGCCGTGCTGCGGCGCAAGCTCGCCGAGGTCGACGCCGCCGCCGCCCGGCTGGGCGAGGTCCGCGAGCGGTTGCACGCCCAGCTCAGCCATGCGATCACCCACCGGGAGGACACTTGCACGCGACAGACCTGCTAGTCACGGTCACCGACGAGACGTTCGCCGCCACGGTGCTGGCCGCAGACCGGCCGGTCGTGGTGGACTTCTGGGCCGAGTGGTGCCCGCCGTGCCGGAAGATCTCCGTGAGCCTGGCCGAGCTGGCCGAGGAGTTCGACGGGCGGCTGGACTTCGTGGCCCTCAACTCCGACGACAACCCGCGCACCACCCGCGACTACGGGGTCATGTCCCTGCCGACCCTGCTGGTGTTCCGGGGCGGCGAGGTGGTCGGGTCCCTCGTCGGCGCCCGACCCAAGGGATACCTGCGGGACAAGCTCGGCGCGCACGCCGCCTGACCGAGCAAGCGAAGGCGCGTGACCGAGGAAACCATCGGCGCCTGACCCCGCCCGGCCGCGGAACCCACGCCGCACACCCGCACTCAGCCGAGGAAGCTCAGCCGGACCGGGCGGGGCCGGCAGCCGACAGGTGACGGCCCCGCCCGCTCAGCAGGCCACCCGCTGGTAGCGCAGCGTGCCGTAGAAGAAGACGTTGTCGTCGACGATCGCGAAGCCGTACCAGCCGCCCCTCGGCGCCGTGTACCGCAGCGTCTGGATGCCCGTGGTCGTGTGGATCGGGACCCGGGCCGCCGCCTGGGCCCGGGACCGCACCGGGTTGGCCGGGTCGCTGGCCAGCACCATGACGTCGCCGTAGCTGCTGGCGCCCCACACGGTGACCGCCAGGCACTCGCCGGCCGCGAGGTACACGTCCCGCAGCGCCAGTGGCCAGTGCGGAGAGTCCATCTCGTACACCGGCTGGGCCTGGGTCATGGGCGGCAGGATCTCGTTGGGCTGCGCGAACCCGATCTGGTACCCGCCGGTGCCTGCGTAGTAGCGGGTCTGGGCCTGGTACGCCCCCGGCGTGCGCAGGTTCGAGTCGATCGCCACGACGTCGACCAGGTCGGCGCCGAGCGCGCTGCCGCCGACCGCGGCCCCGGCGCCGTCGAGCAGGGTGACGTCGTAGTCGACGGACTTTCCGGGGTTGGTCGTCGGGCGGACCCACACCGCCGACCAGTAGTTGCTCGTGGTGGACAGGGCGTAGGTGGCTCCGGTGGTGCCGTCACCGACCTCGAGCCGGGTGTTCGGGCCCAGCGGGACGGGACCGGCCAGCGCCGGGCCGGTGGGGACGAGCACGACGGCGAGGGACAGGACGGTGGCCGTCAGCAGACGCAGGGGGCGGGACACGTGCGCTCCATTCCTCAGTGGGACCGCGCGACTGTACCGGGCACCCCCGACACTTTCCGCCAGCGCCCGGAAGCCGGCCCGGAGGCCGGACCCGAGCTCGACCCCGACGCCGGCTCAGACCAGCGCCTTCTCCTGCGGCACGGCCGGCACAGCCCTGGTCAGCCCCCGGGCCCGCCACATGAACCCGGCGACGAGGAGCACGACGACGCTGGCGCCCCCGACCACGATCCGGTAGTCGGCGAACGCCGCCAGGATCGACCCCAACCCCAGCGCCAGCACCTGAGGGGTGCTGATCAGCGCGCTCGCCGCCGTGTTCGCCCGCCCCATCAACTCACCCGGGGTCCGCTTCTGCATCAGCGTGTTCACGGCCACGAACGCTATCGGCAGCCCGACCCCGGCGACGACGGCCGCGACCAGCGCGATCGGGAGCAGGACGGTCGGCCGGACCGGGGCAGCCATCCCCGCGAGGGCCACCCCGAGCAGGCCCATGCCGAGCCCGATAGCGGCGACCTCGCCGATCCGGTGGATCACCTTCGCCGAGGACAGGCCGCCGATCAGCGCGCCGACGCCCTGCACGGTGACCAGGACGCTGATGAACGGCGCCGACCGGTGCAGTCCATGGTCGACGAGCGCGAAGACCATGGCGTCGAGCAACCCGAACGCCAGGGCCGCTCCGGCGACGCCCAGCACGGTGCGCCGCAGCGCCGGCTCGCCGAACAGGTGCCGGACCCCGGCGGTCATCTCGCCCCACCAGTCGAGCTGGGAGGGTTCGACCGGCGTGCCGCGTACCTTGAGCAGGGCGATCGCCCCGGCCGCGATCAGGAAGCTGACGGCGTCGATGACCCCGACGAGTGCCCCGCCGGCCGTGGCGTAGATCGCGGCCCCGGCGATCGGCGCGCCGAGCCGCAGGCCCTCGCGGACGGTCTGCAGCGCGCCGTTGGCCTCGGCGAGCAGGTCCTCGGGGAGCATGTCCTTGATCAGGGCGGACAGCGCCCCGCCGAGGACGACGCCGGAGAGGCCGAAGGCGACGGCGACGGCGTACACGATCCAGGTCTGTTCGCGGCCCTCGACGGCGAGCAGCGGCAGCAGGGTGACGGCGGAGAGCACGTTGCCCCAGATCAGGAACGGCTTGCGGCGGAACCGGTCGACGCCCCAGCCGAGCAGGGGCGCGAACAGGCTGGGCAGGACCATGCACAGGATGGTCGCGCCGGCGGCGCCGTTGGAGCCGGTGAGTTCCCGGACCCATATCGACAGCACGAGCATGAGGAGCATGTCGCCGACCATGCTGGCGGCGAGTCCGGTGAACAGCAGCCGGAAGTCGGAACGGCGGAGGACGGCGCGCATCATTTCTCCATCGGTGGGGTGGCGGGGACGCCCCAGGCCATGAGGCGGATGAGTCGGGCGCCTTCGGGGCGGGTCGAGCGGTCGCGGAACCGTTCGGCGTTCATGACGAGCAGTTCGCCGATCTGCCGGCCGAGGTCGGCGAGCTCCTCGGGGGTCAGCCAGGCCAGGCTCTGGTTGGTGAAGCCGGCGTCGCGCCACGCGGCCGGCTCGGTGCGCCGGCGGGCGTTCCAGGCCTCGAGGGCGTCGAGTTCGCGGCGGGTGAGGAACCGGGTGGCCTCGTCGCCGGCCATCGCCAGCTCGGGGTCGTCGTGGTCGCCGCACCAGCTCCGCGACGTCAGCACCATCTGCCAGGGGCGCTGCCGGCCGGTGCCGCCCTCGGCCTCCTCGACGTAGCCGTAGCGGTGCAGCAGGCGCAGGTGCCAGGAGCAGTTGGCCGGGCTCTCGCCGACCCGGTCGGCGAGCTGGGAGGCCGTGGCGGGGCCGTCGGCGAGGAGTTCCTCGATGAGGCGGATCCTCAGTGGATGGGCGAAGGCCCTCAGCTCGGCAGGGTCGGAGACCTGCCGGTGCGGAAGCTCGGACATGCCCCAGAGCCTCTCATCGAAAGACCCCTTTCGAAAGGGTACTTTCGATCAAGAGTTGATTACGAGGTGAGCCGCGCGGCGACCATCGCTGCGGCCCGGTCCGCCATCAGGATCGTGTAGTGGTTGGTGTCGCGCACCAGCTCGGCGCTCAACGCCGGGGCCCGCCCGACCCAGTGGTCCACCAGCGGCTGCGGGTGAAAGCCGGGCTCCTGGCCGAGCATGCCGCGCGGCGCGTGCAGGAGCAGGGTCGGCACCGTGACGCGCTCCAGATCGTCCCCGAAGGACGCGGCGTCGACGATCAGGTCCCTGCCGTCGGCGCGCACCGCGTCCCCGCTCGTCCGCGACCGGACGGCACCCGGCCCGCCGACCGCGTCGTAGCGCACGTAGGCGGCCATGTCCTCGGTCCAGTCCCCGCCGAGGGCCGGGTGCGCGCGGAAGAAGTCCACGTAGGCGTCGATGTCGGCGTAGGTCTCCGTCAGCCGGGCGATCGCCGGTCCCACGGTCAGCCACAGCACGTCGTCGGGATCCATACCCTCGGGAGCCGGCAACGGCAACCCGCCGTCGATCAGCACCACCCTGCTGAACAGCTCCGGCCGCAGCCTGGCGGCCCGCAGCGCCGCGTACGCGCCCATCGACTGGCCGGCGAGCACCACCGGGGCGCCCAGGTGCTCGGCGGCGGAGGCCAGGTCGGCGGCGTGCGCCGTCATCCCGTACGGCCCGCCGACCGTCGAGCTGCCGCCCCGGCCGCGCAGGTCCAGGGCCACCAGGCTCCAGTCGGGCGGCAGGTGCCGGGCCACCGCCAGGTACGACATCGCCGACGCCGTGAGCCCGTGCGCGGCGAGCACCACACGCGGACCCTCGCCGAACCGCAGGGCGTGCAGGGCGCCGCCGGCGACGGGGATCTCTACGGACTCCATGGATCAACCTCCCAGGCGGTGGCGCGCTTTCACCCTACCGGTGTCCGGCGTCGCGGAGACGAGCGACCGGGCCGGATCAGCCCATAGTGGGACGTTGTCGCGCTTCCGACAGTGGCCACGGCCGACCGGTGGCCCTATGTTGCCCCTATGGGCGATCTTCTACGGTACGAGTCGGAGCACGGCACCATCCTCATCGAAGAGCGTGACGGCGAGGGCCTGGAGCGGATCGGTCTCCTCGACCACGTCCGGCCGTCGAAGAAGGGCCTGGAGGCCGCGCTCGCGCAGATCCGTCCGGCTATCGAGTCGACGCTGTCCATGGTGCGCGGCCTGACCCGGCGCCCCGACGAGGTGGAGGTCGAGATCGGGGTCACCCTGACCGCCGAGGCCGGTGCCATCGTGGCGCGCACGTCCGCCGAGGGACACCTGGTCGTCCGGGCGAGGTGGAAGCTGACCGGCGACGACAGCGACACTCTCCGACCGGCCGGCTAGGGTGAGGGCGTGGCCAGTTGGGACGACGTGAGCCGCCTCGCGCGGGAGCTGCCCGAGACGGTGGAGCTGACCTCCGCCGACGGCCAGCTCGCCTGGCGGGTGCGGGACAAGCCCCTCGCGTGGGAACGCCCCCTGCGCCGCGCTGACCTGGCGGCCCTGGGCGAGGCGGCCCCCGACGGGCCGGTCCTGGCGGCGCGGGTGTCCGACGTCGGGGCCAAGGAGGCGCTGCTCGCCGAGGACCCGGACGTCTACTTCACGACCCCGCACTTCAACGGGTACCCGGCGATCCTGGTCCGGCTCGACCGGATCGCCGAGCCGGAGCTGCGGGAGCTGTTGACGGAGGCGTGGCTGCTGCGCGCGCCGAAGCGACTGGCCGCGCAGTTCCGGGCGGCGAACGACGAGCCCTGGCCGGACGCTGACCGGCCGCACTGACACGTCCGCGCTGTGCGGCGCGCCTCGATCACCCTAATTCCCGCCGTATCTCTACAGATTCGGGCACTCGACCCCTGCCGGTGTGCGCACAATGTCGTCAGTGTCGTGAACGGCTGAGGAGGCAGGGTTGAACAAGGGTGAGCTGATCGAGGCCATGGCCCCACGCCTGGGAAGCAAGGCGGCGGCGAGCGAGGCCCTGGACGCGGTGCTGGCGGAGATCTCCGTGCAGGTCGCGCGGGGGGAGCGGGTGTCGCTGCCGAACTTCGGTTCCTTCGAGAAGCGCAAGCGCGCGGCCCGGACGGGACGCAATCCGCAGACCGGGGCCGAGATCAAGGTGAAGGCCACCAACGTGCCGGCGTTCAAGCCGGGCGCGGGGTTCAAGGAGATGGTCGCCTCGGGCAAGGTCCCGAAGGCGAAGCGCTAGCGCGGTGCCCGTCGGGCCGACCCCGAGGGGCCGGCCCGACGGTGCGTGCTGTTAGTTCCAGGCCTCGGCGTTCAGGTAGTTCGAGTGCCCGACCACGTAGTAGTGGCTGCCGTACAGGCCGCCGACGCACTTCTGCTGCCACTGCCAGCCGCTGGTGGCCTGGTAGCCGACCCGCTGGGCGGTGTCGAGGTCCCACAGCTCGACGTTGCCCCAGTGGCCGAGGGCGGTGTTCTGGCCGCCGAAGCAGACCGTGTGGTTGCCGTTGGCGGGCAGGGTGCCGCTGACGCAGCTGGAGTCGCCGCCGGTGAAGCAGCTCACGTCGTCGCCGGCGCTGGCCGGGGTGGCGGCCAGGACGCTGCCGAGGCCCACGACGGCGAGGGAGGCCGCGACGGTGGCGGCGCGGGCGAACTTCCGAGAAATCATCTCAACTGTCCTTTCAGGTGTCCTTCAGGAACCTGAGGAGACTATGAGTGGACTCATGAGGTTTTCTGGATCAGTTCTGTACCGAGGCTGCACTCATCGTGATCGATCGGACGTGGCTGTCGCAGCACGGCCACGCCCAGCGGCGCGAGGTCGAGCGACCCGGTGACCTCGCGTCGGCCCAGCAGGTCGTAGCCGTGCTCGGCCGTGACCGTGCGGGCCTCCCGGGTGCGGTTGACGAGGAACACGTACCGCGTGGTGTCCGTCTGCCGGACGCGCCGGACCACGGCAGGGGCGGCCGCCGGGTCCAGGTCCGGGCCGAGTCCGGCCCGGCCGGAGAGGTCGCCGACCAGCGCGCGCAGGGCCACCGGGTCCAGCCGGGTGCCGGCGTAGGCCGCGCTTCCGGTGCCGACCGGGCGGCGGGTCGCGGCGGGCAGGCCGGCCAGGTCCCCGTCGGCGAACCGGACGAGCACGTCCACGCCGGGGTCGACGGCGATGTGTTCGGTCCACAGCGTGCCGTGCCCGGCCCGGTCCAGCGCGGCGACCGCACCCGGCGCCAGCGGCGCGAACTCCTCGACCCGGACGCCCAGCAGGTCGCGGAACGCACCGGGGTAGCCGCCGGTCAGGACGCGGTCGTTCTCGTCGACGATGCCGGAGAAGAACGTGGTGACGAAGTGCCCGCCGCCGTCGACGTGCGCCGTGATCCGGGCTGCGAGGTCGGCGGGCACCAGGTGCAGGCCCGGGGCGACGACCATCCGGTAGCCGGTCAGGTCCGCGTCGACGGGTTGGACGTCGGTGGCGATGCCCAGCGCCTCGAAGGCCTTGTACCAGTCCAGCGCGAGTTCCCGGTACCGGAACAGCTCGCTGGGGTGGGAGTCGAGTTCGCTGGACCACCACGACTCCCAGTCGAACAGCACCGCCACCGACGACGGCGCGGCCCGGCTGCCGGCGACCTCACCCAGCTCCCGCAGCGTGGCGCCGAGGTCGCGGACGTCCCGCCACAGCCTGGACCGGGTGCCGGCGTGCGGCAGCATCGCCGAATGGTACTTCTCCGCGCCGGCGGTTGACTGCCGCCACTGGAAGAAGCTGATCGCGTCGGCGCCGTGCGCGAGGTGCGCGAGGCTGTCGCGGGCGAGCTGGCCGGGGGCCTTGGCGTGGTTGACGGGCTGCCAGTTGACGGCGCTGGTGGACTGCTCCATCAGGAACCACGGCGCGGAGTCGGCCAGGCCCCGGACCAGGTTGGCCGAGAAGCACAGTTCCTCGAAGGCGTCCGGGCGCGCGCCGGTCAGGTAGTGGTCGTTGGAGACCAGGTCGACGTCGTGCCGCCAACCGGCGTAGTCCATGTTCCGGGTGTCGCCCATGACCATGAAGTTGGTGGTCACCGGGATGTCGGGGGTGAGCTCGCGCAGCACGGCGGCCTCGGCGCGCAGGTGCTCCCGCAGCGCGTCGGAGGAGAACCGGTGGAAGTCGAGCTGCTGGGCCGGGTTGGGGTAGCTGGCGGCCAGCCGGGGCGGCAGGATCTGCTCCCAGGCGGAGTAGCGCTGCGACCAGAACGCCGTGCCCCAGGCGGTGTTGAGCGCGTCGAGGGTGTCGTAGCGGGCGCGCAGCCAGGTGCGGAACGCCGCCGCCGCGTCGTCGGAGTAGTCGAGCGCGTTGTGGCAGCCCAGCTCGTTGGACACGTGCCACATCGCGAGCCCGGGGTGCGCGCCGTACCGGTCGGCGACGGCGCGGACGTGTTCCAGGGCGTACCGGCGGAACACCGGGGACGTCGGCCGCCAGTGCTGCCGGCCGCCCGGCCCCAGGGTGCGCCCGTCGGCGGTCACGGGCAGGATCTCCGGGTGCAGCGTGGTCAGCCACGGCGGCGGGGACGCTGTGCCGGTGCCCAGGTCGACGGCGATGCCGTTGTCGTGCAGCAGGTCGAGGATCTCGTCGAGCCAGTCCCAGCGCCACTCGTCCGGGGCGGGTCGCACCTCGGCCCAGGAGAAGATCCCCAGGTTGACGATGTTGACCGACGCCTCGCGCATCAGGGCCACGTCCTCGCGCCAGGTCCGCGGGGACCACTGCTCGGGGTTGTAGTCGGCTCCGTACGCGATCGGGTTGTGCGGGTGTGGCCAGCGGAGCCAACGGTGTGCCATGCGGGTGTACTCCCAGGTGTGAGGGGGACGGCCCGGGAGCCGTCCCCACGGTCGCCTAACCGGCGGTGACGGTGAAGCCCTGCTTGGTGCCGTACGCCGCGCACTGCTGCTGCCAGGCGGCCAGCCCCGGGGCCAGGTCGGCGTTCGCGGCGTAGGACTTGCCGACGGTGTCGCCGAACACGCTGTTGGCGTACACCTGGAAGGGCAGGTAGTTCCAGCCGGGCACCACGTCGCGGCTGGCCTCGGCCAGGACCTGGTTGACCTTCTGGCCGCCGAAGTAGGGGATTTCCGCGTTGACGAAGGCCGGGTCGGTGAGCTGGGCCGTGGTGGACGGGAACGCCCCGCCCCTGGTCCAGATCGCGATGCCGTCGGCGTTGGTGTTCATCCACTCGGCGAACCCGAGGGCGACGAGCGGGTTGGACCCGCCCTTGGGCAGCGCGAACGACGAGCCGCCGTTCTCGGCCGTGGCGGTCGCACCCACCGTGTACTGCGGCATCGGCGCCGCCCGCCACTTGCCGGCACCGGACTGCACGGAGGACTCCAGGATCCCCGGCCACCACGCGCCGGACAGCATCGTGGCGTAGGCGCCGGCGTTGAGGTTCTTGAACCACGGGTCCGACCAGCCGGGCGTGTGGGTGTCCACGAGCTTGTCGGCGGTCAGCTGGTTCCACACCCCCAACCATTTCCGGGTACCGGGCTCGGCGAAGGTGATCCCCACCTTCGTGCCCTCGACGGTGTACGGGTGCCCGCCGGCCTGCCAGATCATCGAGGTGGTGAACCCGGCGTCCCCGCCGTCGGAGGTGATGTACAGGTTCGGGTCCGCGGCCTTGAGCTTCCGCGCGGCGGCGACGTACTCGTCCCACGTCTTCGGCACCGCGATGCCGTACTTGTCGAACAGGTCGGCGCGGTAGTACATCGCCATCGGGCCCGAGTCCTGTGGGATGCCGTAGATCCCGCCGCCGATCGACACCGAGCCCCAGACGGACTTGCTGAACCGGTCGGCGAACCCGGCGACGCCGTTGCCGGACAGGTCGACGAGGGACTTCTTCAGCGCGAACTGCGGCAGCGCGAAGTACTCGACCTGGGCGAGGTCGGGGGCACCGCTGCCGGCGGCGATGACGTTCTGCAGCTTCGTGTACTCGTCGTTGCCGGTGCCGGCGTTGACCACGTTCACGGTCACCTGCGGGTACTTCGCCATGAACGCCTTGGCGATGTCGGCGATCTGCGGGGTCCACGACCACACCGTGATGGTCGACGTCCTGCGCAGCGCCTCGGCGACGCCGGGGGAGAACTCACCGGCGGCGACCGGTTTCACCGGTGACGGGGTGCCGGTACCCGATGAGCACGCCGTCAGGGCGAGGGCCGTGGCCGCGGCGAGCACACCGGCGACGACGCGTGGGGGGAGGGGCATCTGCGTGCCTTTCTGTTTCGAGGGGGGTTTCACTGTTTGACGCTGCCGGCGGCGAGACCGGACCTCCAGTACCGCTGCAAGGCCAGGAAGCAGACCGCGAGCGGGACGATGGTGAGTAGCGAGCCGGTGACGACCAGGTGGAAGATGGGCTGCGCCGCGACGGTGCTGGCCTGCGCGTTCCACTGGTTGAGCCCGACCGTGAGGGGGAACCACTCCGGGTCGCTGAGCATCACGAGCGGCAGGAAGTAGTTGTTCCAGGTGGCGACGATGTTGAACAGCAGCACGGTCACGATGCCCGGCGACAGCAGCCGCAGGGAGACCGAGCGGAACGTGCGCAGCTCCGACGCGCCGTCGATCCGGGCCGCCTCCAGCAGCGAGTCGGGCACGGACTCGTTGGCGAAGACCCACATCAGGTACATGCCGAACGGGCTGACCATCGTCGGCAGGATCACCGCCCACGGGGTGTTCGTCAGCCCCAGCCTGCTGAACAGCAGGAAGGTGGGCACGGCCAGCGCGGTCGACGGCACGGCGACGGCGGCCAGCACGACGGAGATCACGCCCCGCCGGCCGGGGAAGGCGAACTTCGACAGCCCGTAGCCGGCCAGGGTCGCCAGCGCCGTGGCGCCGCCCGCGCCGGCCACCACGTAGAGCAGGGTGTTGAGCAGCCAGCGGACGAACACCCCGTCGTGGTACGTCAGCGTCTCGCCGACGTTGTCCCAGAGCGCGAACGGGCCGTCGAACCACAGGCCGAACGACGTCAACAGCGACGACTGGGTCTTCGTGGCGCTGACCAGCAGCCAGACCAGGGGGAGGAACGCGTAGACCAGCGCGAGGGTCATCACGGCGGTCAGGGCCCGCGATGCGCGGATCCGGTGCGGGGTGGCGGCCATCTCAGGCGTCCTTCCTACGCGCGGCGACCGCCTGGAACGTCCACGCGCACACGGCGGTGGCCACCCCGACGACCAGCGCGATCGCGGCCGAGTAGTTGTACTCCTGGCCGGCGAAGGACAGGTTGTAGGCGTACATGTTGGGCGTGTAGTAGGTGCTGATCACGTTCGGCGCGAGGGACTTGAGGATCGCCGGCTCGTTGAACAGCTGGAAGCTGCCGATGATCGAGAACAGGGTCGCGATGACCAGCGCGGGGCGCAGCGCCGGGAGCTTGATCGACCAGGCGACCCGCCACGGGCCGGCCCCGTCGAGGGCGGCGGCCTCGTAGAGTTCGGCCGGGATCACCCGCAGGGCCGAGTAGAAGATCAGCATGTTGTAGCCGACGTACTCCCAGGTGACGATGTTGCCGATCGCAGGAAGGGCCCAGGTGCCCGACAGCGGGTTCGGCACGTGCCAGCCGAAGGTGTCGTTGACGCTGTGCACGAGGCCGAACTGGTCGCCGTACAGGAAGCCCCACAGCAGGGTGGCGATCACGCCGGGGACCGCGTACGGCAGGAACAGGCCGATCCGGAACAGCCGGGCGGCGCCCAGCCGGCCGCTGTCGATGGCGAGGGCGAACACCGCCGCCAGGCCGGTCATCACCGGCACCTGCACGGCGAGGATCAGGCAGACCCGGCCGACAGCCTCGTGCAGCCGGGCGTCACGCACCGCGCCGAGCAGGTTGTCCAGCCCGACGAACCGCTCCCCGCCGACCATCAGGTCCTGGTAGGCGCTCAGGTAGCCGGCGTACCCGATCGGGGCGAGCACCGTGACCGCGAAGACCAGCAGGAACGGCGCGACGAACAGCCAGCCGATCCACCTCCCGCGCCGGCGGGACCGGGCCGCGCGGGGGACGGCGACCGGCCCCGGGGCCCGGGTTGGCGGCACCACCATCTGGAACTCCCTCCGGACGTTACGCAATGGTTGCGCAACCATTTCTGTTCACGCACTTTGCACCATGGGATCGAGGCGCGCAAGGGTGCGGTGGACTTCCGCTACCCTTTGTGACCAGAGGTCCCACCCCGAGCCCCAGGAGTTGTCCGCAGGTGAGCGACGTACCGCCCGGCCGGAAGCCCCGGAACCGGCCCTCGATGATCGACGTGGCCCGGGTCGCCGGCGTCGCCCCGATCACCGTGTCCCGGGTCGCCAACGGGCAGGACACCGTCCAGGAGGCCACCCGCCAGCGGGTGCTGGCCGCCATGGCCCAGGTCGGTTACCAGCCCAACACCGCCGCCCGGGCCCTGGCCACCGGCCGGTTCGGCACCCTCGGCGTCGTCACCTTCACCATGGCCAGCTACGGCAACTCCCGCACCATCGCCGCGACCGTGGCCGCCGCCGAGAAGCAGGGTTACTCGGTCACCCTGCTCACCGCCCGGTCGGTCAGCGGCGGCGAGGTGGCCGACGCCGTCGAACGACTGCACAAGCAGGCCGTGGACGGCATCATCGTGATCGTCGAGGCCCGACTGATCGAGGGCGGCGCGCTGTCCCTGCCGCCCGGCCTGCCGATCGTGGTCGCCGACTCCGGCGGCGCGTCGCAGTACTGCGTCGTGGACAGCGACCAGGCCGGCGGTGCCCGACAGGCCACAGAACACCTCCTCGGGCTCGGCCACCGCACCGTCTGGCACATCGCCGGCCCCGGCACGTCGTTCTCGGCCACGGCCCGCGAGGAGGCGTGGCGGGACACGCTGCGCTCTGCCGGTGTCCAGCCACCCCGGGTCCTCGTCGGGGACTGGACGAACCACTCCGGCTACCTGCACGGACGCGAGCTCGCCCGGGACCCGGACGTGACAGCGATCTTCGCGGCCAACGACCAGATGGCCCTCGGCGCGATGCGGGCGCTGCACGAGGCCGGCAGGTCCATTCCGGGCGACGTCAGCGTGGTCGGGTTCGACGACATGGAGGACTCCGACTCGTTCTGGCCGCCGCTGACCACGGTGCACCAGAGCTTCGACGAGGTCGGCCGGTTGTGCGTCGAGGGCCTGCTGCACGAGATCCGGCACGACACCGGCCAGCTGCGCACGCGGATCGTGCCCACGTCGCTGGTGGTCCGGCAGAGCACGGCACCGCCGGGCTAGGCGCGCTCAGCTCCCGGCGGCGGGCGTGGCGGGCCCGGTGGCCGGGGCCCGTTCCACCCGCAGGCCGGCGGCGGCCGTGACCGCAAGGCTGATCGCGATCACCGCCTCCGCCCACAGGAACGCCGCGTAGTCGAGGACCGACCCGATCGGCGGCAGCCCCGGAGCGGTGTTGCGGAACGCCGCGAGGGCGAAGAACGTCGCCGCCATCCAGCCCAGCGCCGGCCACACCAGGCCCCGCCGCTGGCGGACGATGACCCACGCCCCGGCGAGGACGGCGAGCGCGAGTGCCCACATGCCGCCGATCATGAACCAGCCCATGATCAGGGAGCCGGAGGTGCGGGAGAAGGAGATCTCCACCGTGGAGTCGTCCACGTGCTGGGCCAGGCGCGAGCGGAACAACGGGTCGTTGCTGAAGATCTCGACCGAGACGGGTACCGGCTCCCCGGCCACCTCCGCGTAGAACCCGATCGTCACCTGGTACTTGTCGAACGGGTACGCCGTGATCGCGTCCCCGTCCAACCCCACGGTCAGGTCGGTGCTCGAACTGCGTTCGCCGGCCGGGATCGCCAGCGAGCCGGGGCGCAGCGCGGTGGTCTCGATCAGCAGGTCCCTGGTCGGAGTGAGTGGACTGTCCGCCTCGGCGTACCGGCCCAGCGGCACCACCAGGACCCGGAGCACCAGGTCGTGGGCCGAGGCGTCGATCCGCTGCACCGACGCCACGATCCGCAACCGGTCGGGGGCGGTGGACGACCCGATGGTGTAGGTGCGGTCGCGGGCGGCGCGTTCGTGCGCGTACAGCCAGGTCCCGGCGGTGCCGGCGATCCCGGCGACGAGCAGGACGACGCCCCACCGGACCCAAGGCTTCACGAAGTCACTATATGCGGCCTTTGTAGATGTCTCTGGCTGATTGGAGCACGCCGGCCCGGAGCCGTTGCGGGCCGAGTGCCGGCAGGACCGCCGTGACGTGCTCGGCGGCGAGGCCGGCCAGCAGGGCGTGCGCGGCGTAGTCGGGGTCCTCGGCGGCGTCGGCGAGCAGCAGCGCGACGTGCCGGTGCCAGAACCGGTAGGCCCCGATCCGGTACCGGGCCCCCGGTGCCGCCGTCTCCGACATCCGGACCAGGTCGAGGTGCGCGAGCAGGTAGTCCAGGTAGCCGGCGACGAACGCCGTGAGCCGGTCGGCGGCCGGCGCGCCGGGTCCGAGGGGCGGCGGTCCGCTGAGGACGCCCTCCTGCAGGTCGCGTTCCCGCGCGTCGAGCAGCGCCGCGGCCAGGCCGGCGCGGTCGCCGAACCGGCGGAACAGCGTGCCCTTGCCGACCCCGGCGGCGGCGGCGATCGCGTCCATCGAGACCTGGTCGGCGCCGTGTTCGGCGAACAACCGGGCGGCGGCGTCGAGCACCGTGGCCCGGTTGCGGGCGGCGTCGGCGCGCTCCGTGGGGGGTGACGTGCGCAACTGGTGCAGCTCTTGATAACCGGACTGCGGTCCGTTAACGTCGGAGGCCATAACCGGACTGTAGTCCATATCCTCGGAGGTTTCACCGTGACCACCCTGATCACCCGCGACGAACTCGCCGCCGCCGTCGCGGCCGGCACCGTGACCGTGCTCGACGCCCTCGGTGCGACCTACCACGCGCAGCGCCACCTGCCCGGCGCGCTGCCCCTCGCGCCCGGAGAGGTCGACGCCCGGCACGCCGCGCTGCTGCCCGACCGCGACGCCGCGATCGTCACCTACTGCTCGAACCCGTCCTGCCCGAACAGCGGCCAGGTCGCCGACCGGCTGACGGCGCTCGGCTACACCAACGTGCGCAAGTACAAGGAGGGGATCGAGGACTGGGCCGAGGCCGGCCTGCCGCTGGAGTAAAGGTGTTCCGGCCGGGGTCGACGATCGGCTAGCATCGCGACCCTGGCCGTTTCGCCGGCCGGGACTGACCACGACGTGCAGGCGTGGAGTCTTCCTCCGCCAGCGACCGTCGGCCCCGCCGTGGGTCCGCCCCACCCCGGGGAGCCACCGTCATGAGAATCCTCCTGGACACCCGACCCCTGCGCGAGTCGCCGGCCTTCCGCAGGCTGTGGGCCGGCTCGGCCCTGTCGGCCGTCGGCGGGCAGATGACCACCTTCGCCGTCGCCCTGCAGGTGTACACGCTGACCCGGTCCTCGGCGGCCGTCGGGGCGGTGGGGCTGGCCATGGCCGTACCCGCCATCGTCGTCGGCCTGCTCGGCGGCCCGCTGATCGACGCCGTCGACCGGCGCAGACTGGTCCTTGCCGCCAGCGGCGCCCTCGCAGCGGTGTCGGCCCTGTTCGCCGTCCAGGCCTTCGCGGACCTGCGCCAACTGTGGCCGCTCTACCTCCTGGTCGCCGTCCAGTCGATGCTCAACTCCGTCAACATGCCGGCCCGCCGCACGTTCGTGCCCCGGCTGCTGGCGCCGTCGAGCCTGCCCGCCGGGGCCGCGCTCGGCATGCTCACCATGCACGGCGCCGTCACCGTCGGCCCGGTGCTCGCCGGAGCCGTCGCCGCCGGCTGGGGACTGCGGGCCTGCTACCTGATCGACGCGCTCAGCTTCGCCGCGGCCCTCTACGGCGTCTTCCGCCTCCCGCCGATGCCCCCCGAGGGCGGTGCGGCCCGCCCGGGACTGCGCGCCGTCGGCGAGGGCCTGCGGTTCATCCGGGGCCACCGGGTGATCGCCGGCGCGTTCCTCGCCGACATGAGCGCCACGGTCCTCGGCATGCCGTTCGCTCTGTTCCCGGCCATCAACGCCGAGCACTTCGGCGGCCGCGCCGTCACCCTCGGCCTGCTCACCGCGGCCCCGGCCGTCGGCGGCGTCCTCGGCTCCGCGCTGTCCGGACCGGTCTCGCACGTCACCCGCCAGGGCCGGGCCATCCTCGTCGCCGGTGCCGTGTGGGGCGTCGGCCTCGCCGGATTCGGCCTGTCCAGGAGCCTGTGGCTGGCCCTGGCGCTGCTGGTGCTCGCCGGCACGGCCGACGTCATCTCCGTCGTGTTCCGCACGGCCGTCGTGCAGGCGGCGACCCCCGACCGGTACCGGGGCAGGGTCAGCGCCGCCGAGTACGTCGTGGGCGTCGGCTGCCCACAGCTCGGCAACTTCCGGGCCGGGGCCGTCGGTTCACTGACCACGCCGGCGATCAGCGCCGTCGGCGGCGGACTGGCCACGGTCCTCGGCGCGGTGCTGGTCGGACTCGCGATTCCGGCCTTCCGCCGCCAACAGGCCGACCCCGCATCCCGGCCCGCGACCTGAGCAGCCCCCGTGCCTGAGCTACGCTGCGCCGCATGATCAGGTACGTCGCCCTGTTGCGCGGCATCAACGTCAGCGGCCACAACAAGATCCCGATGGCCCGGCTCCGTGACCTGCTGACCGGACTCGGCCACACCGACGTCGCGACCCTGCTGCAGAGTGGCAACGCGGTGTTCACCAGCGACAACGCCGACCCGGCCGCAGTGGGGCTGGAACTGGCCGGCCGGATCACCGAGGAGCTGGGGCTGACGATCGCCGTGCACATCCGTACCCGTCAGGAGCTCTCGGCGGTGATCGCCGGGAACCCGCTTCCGGCGGGGCCGACGCTGCCGAAGCAGTTCCTGGTGGGGTTCCTCAACGAGGAGTTCGACCCGGCGCGCCTCGACGGCCTCGACCCGGAGTCCTACGCGCCCGACGAGGTCCGGGCGGTCGGCCGGGAGCTCTACATCTGGCTTCCCACCGGGATCCTGGAGACCCGGCTAGGGCCGGACTTCTGGCAGAAGCGCCTCCGGGGGACGGACTGCACGACCCGCAACTGGTCCACCGTGACGAAACTCCTGGCACTCGCCGACGCCTGACCGCCCCGGATTCTCCGGCTATCGTGGTTGGTTTCAGACTGCGGAGTCCAGAACCGACAGATCCGCCGCGGACAGCCGCAGCACCCCGGCCGCCACATTGGCGACCAGATGCTCCGGATCACCGGTCCCCGGAATGGCCAGCACGTGCGCCCCCTGGTGCAGCGTCCACGCCAGCCGGACCTGCGCGGCGCTCGCCCCGTGCGCCCGCGCGACGGCCAGCACCTCCGCGCTGTCGGCACCGGTCGCGCCCCGTTCGCGGCCGGCCCCGGCGATCGCGTAGAACGGCACGAACGCCACCCCGAGTTCCCCGCACGACCGCAGGAAGGTGTCGTCCTCCCCGATGCCGTACCTGTTCTGCACGCACACCACCGGCGCGATCGCCCGCGCCTCGGCGAGGTGGTGCGGCTGGACGTTGGACAGGCCCAGGTGCCGGATGAGCCCGGCGTTGCGCAGCTCTGCGAGTGCGCCGAAGCGTTCGGCGATCGGGTCGGTGCCCACGATGCGCAGGTTCACCACGTCGAGGTGGTCGCGGCCGAGTTGGCGGAGGTTCTCCTCGACCTGGCCGCGCAGTTGGGCGGGGGTGGCGTGTGGCAGCCACGCGCCCGACGGGTCCCGGCCCGGACCGACCTTGGTGGTGATGACCAGGTCGTCCGGGTACGGGGCCAGCGCCTGGTTGATCAGCTCGTTGGCGGAGCGCAGCGGGGAGAAATAGAACGCCGCGGTGTCGATGTGGTTCACGCCGAGGTCGACGGCGCGGCGCAGGACGCCGATCGCCCGGCGGCGGTCGCTCGGGGCGACGCCGGGCTGGAACGCCGGGCCGTTCTGCGTCAGGCGCATGGCGCCGAACCCGATCCGGTTGACCACCAGGTCGCCGAGCTTCCAGGTACCTGCGGCCGTGGCTGTGTTCGTCTCTGTGGTCATGCCGGAATGATCCGCGCGGGGTAGCCTGGCCACCATTGATTAAGGTGTGCCTGAATCCATGGGGTGGTCGTTCTGGCGGAGTTCGCGTTCTCGGCGAGTGACCTGGCGCAGACCCGGTTCACCGTCTCGCCGATGTGGGAGGTCCTGACCAGTTTCCGGCTGCTGGGCGCCGCCGGCCCGCATCCCGTGCACCAGCCGTGGATCGGGCAGGTCCGGCGACGGGTGGTGGCCGCGGGGCTGGACCGGGGCGTGCTCGCCGAGCTGATCCCGCCGGGGCCGTACCGGCCGGACTTCCTCAATCCGGCCCCCGTGGGCCCCGCCCCCACGCTCGCCGAGGAGCTGGCCGCGATCCGGGCCACCCCGGCGGACCAGGTGCGCCGGGACCTGGACCATCTCGAGTACCACCAGGGCGGCCGGGGCCCCCGGCTGCGGACCCTGTACGCCGAGCCGCCGGCCCGCCTGGTCCGGGTGGCCGAGGAGATCGCGACCTACTGGGAGCTGGCGCTCGCCCCCTACTGGGCGCGGATCCGGGCCCTGCTCGACGCCGACGTCTTCCACCGGGCCCGACAGCTCGCCGAGCACGGCGCGGCCCGCCTCTTCAACGACCTGCACCCGTCCCTGAGCTGGGACGACAACGCCCTTCGACTGGTACGCCGCCAGCGCACCCTCTACCGCCCGACGGCCGGGGCCGGGCTCCTCCTGCTGCCCTCGGCGTTCGCCGGACCGGGCGTGCACACCCGGGTCCGGCCCCCGGAGCCGCCGCAGTTGGCGTACCCGGCGCGCGGCACCGGCACGCTGTGGGAGTCGCGTCCCCTGCCGCGGACCGACGCGGTCGCCGCGGTCCTCGGCCGGTCCCGGACCCTGCTGCTGACCGAACTGGACGCCCCGGCCTCCACCACGGAGCTGGCCCGGCGCACTGGGATCTCCCCGTCCGGGGTGTCCCAGCACCTGACGGCGTTGCGCGACGCCGGCTTGGTCAGCGCGCACCGGGCCGGCCGCTCGGTGCTCTACGCCCGTACGGCCGTCGCCGAGTCCCTGCTGGCCGCCGCCCTGTGAGCGGGGCCGCAGGTGGCCGCCGGATCCCGCGCCCCGGTCCGCGACCGCCCGGGTCAGCCGCAGTTGGCCGTGACCGTCCTGAGCGCGTCCTGCTGCAGGCGGTAGGTGTTCGTCACGGCGGTCACGCACGGGTACTGCACGGACCCGGTGCCGGCGGCCACCGCGCTCCACGTCCCCGTGGCCGGGTCGAGGCGCAGGATGGTCACCGGCAGCGGCGTGACCGTGCCCGTGTCGAAGCACGCGCGGTTGCCGCTCGCGTGGATCGCGTTGCCGGCGGCGCTGTAGCCGATCGAGTAGACCGCCCGGCAGGTCGGCATCGCCTGGGCCGGTGCGGCCACGCCGACGACGGCCCCGGCCCCCAGCGCCACCGCGCCGAGGACGGAGAGTCGACGGGTCATCCGTGCGTTCGCCATGGGTGTTCCTCCTCTAAGGACTGTGCTGTGCCTGCTCACGGTAGGTGGGCGGCACCGCACGGACATGCCCCCAGTTCTGGGGGTACCCCGGCTTCCGCGGTTGCGGTAGAGGTCGGCCGGCCCTGTGCGGCCGGGGCGCGGCGACCCGGCGGTCAGCCGGCGATGCGGCGGATCCGCCCGGCGTAGCGCTCCTCGGCGGCCACGTTCTTCGCGTCCCCGCCGGCGACGTTCATCGACAGGTACACGTCGGGTTCGATGCCCTTCGCGAGCAGCCGGATCACGACCTCCGCCGTGATCAGCTGGGCGATGAGCGCGTTGGCGATCGAGGACACTGCGCAGACCGTGCCGCCGTCGGGCAGCGGCAGGACGGCGTCGCCGTGCGGGGCGCCGTTGTCGATCACCACGTCGGCGAGTTCGAACAGCCGCTGGCCGCTCGGGTGCCGCGAGGTGATGCCCCGCGAGTGCGCGAGGGACGTGATCGCGACCAGCGGGTGGCCGTGCTCCCGTGCGATCCGGGCCATCTCGACGATCGACCCGTTGCCGCCGGACTGCGACGTGATCACGAAGACGTCCTTCGGCTCGGCGTTGGCCAGGTCGTACACCCGGCGGGCCAGGGCCGGGTCGCGCTCGGCCTTCGGGTCGGCGAGCGTGTCGGCCGGCTCGCCGCCGTACAGGATGACGTCGCGCAGGGCGAGCTTGTTGGAGGCGACCAGGCCGCCGGCCCGACCGGCCAGCTCCATCGAGGCGGCCTCGGAGTGCCCGGACCCGAAGGCCTGCAGCACCCCGCCGTCGGCGAGGGACGCGGCGATCAGGTCGGCGGCCTCGGCGACGGACGGGGCCTGGGTGTCGACGATGTGCGCGATCGTGGCCTGGACGGCGGCGACGTAGCTGGCGGAACTGAGGGACATGGGACTCCTTCGACGGGTACTAACGCTGCCTGGTCGTGCGGTGGCCGGCGATGGCGCGGGTGGCGGCGGACAGCGCGGCCTCGGTGCGGGGCCGGTCCCGCTGGGCCAGGGCCGCGTACACGCAGTCCAGGACGGTCGTCTGCGGGTGGGTGCCGGACATGTCGCCGGGCCGGAACGTGCCCTCCCGCACCGCGGTCGTCAGCACGATGTCGGCGACCGAGGCGAGGGGCGAGCGGGGGAAGTTGGTCAGGGCCACGGTCGTCGCGCCCGCCGCGCGCGCGGTCTCCAGCGCCTCGATGACCTCGATGGTCTGGCCGCTGTGCGAGACGCCGAGGGCCACGGCGCCTGGCTTGAGCTGCGCGGCGCTGATCAGGGCCAGGTGCACGTCCGTCCAGGCCCAGCAGGCGATGCCGGTGTAGTGCATCCTGGCCTGGAAGCCGGCCGCCGGTTGGGCGCTGCCGCCCACGGCGAACACGTCGACCCGGTACGCGCCAGCCATCGCCTCCACGCACGCCGTCAGGGCGTCGAGGTCGAGCTGGGCCGCGGTCTCGGTGATGGCCCGCACGTCGGCCCCGGCCACGGCGGCCACGATCTCCGCGAGCCGGTCGTTCGGGTCGATCCCGCCGTCGGTGCCGGTCGACAGCCGCGGTTCGGCAGCCCGGGCGACCTCGGCGGTGAGCGCGGTCTGCAGCGCCCGGTACCCCGGGAACGCGAGCGCCTTGCAGAACCGCAGCACGGTCGACGTCGAGGTGTCGCTGGCCGCCGCGAGTTCGCCGATCGTCAGGCCGGCGACCGCCGAGGGATCGGCGAGCACCAGCCCGGCGACGCGCTGCTCCGTGCCGGTGAGTTCCGGCATCAGTGCCCTGATCCGGACTCCGAGGGGCGTGCCATGCGAGATCATGGCAACAGATTACGCAGATCTTAGAGTTTCCGTCAATCATTGCCAGGTGGGCATGGTCAGGCGGCATCCGCCTGATCAGGCGCGGTGCGAGAACTGGCCGTGGAAGCCGAACGGCACGACGTGCGGCACCTCGGCGCGGGCCACCTCCGCCCACGACGCCGCGTCCAGCACCACGAGCGCCGAGCGGCCGGCGTCCCCGTCGAGGACCACGGACAGCACCACCCCGTCGTCCTCGCCGGTCGACCCGGGGGCCGGCACGAACACCGGCTCGCCCGGGTAGCTGCCCGGTACGTGCCACAGCCGGGTCTCCCCGGTGTGCGTGTCGAGCTTCACGAGCTGGTCGAAGAGGTCCCTCCGGGTGGTGGTGCCGACCCCGTACGCGTACCGGTAGGGCCGGCCGTTGTGGGTGCGGTACGCGATCCGCGGCAGTTCCATCGGCTCGTCGGACAGCCGCCGGACGTCCACGCCACCGGTGTCGAGGTCCACGGTGTACCGGGTGGGGTGCGACACCGGCGCCTCGTCCCCGGCGCGCAGCCGGTCGAGGTACAGGGCGTCGATGATCCGCGCGTCCTCGTACGCGCACACGTCCAGGACGAGCCGGCCGCCGTCCTCGAAGGCGTTGATGTGGTGGAAGGCGAAGAACGGCGGCGCGGTGTGGTCGGCGCGGACCGACCCGTCGCGCAGGTCCATGACGACGATCCGGGTGCCCAGCTCCGGCCGCCACCGGTAGTTCTCGATGAAGGGGCGACCGCGCAGGAAGAACGACAGCGGGTTCACGACCAGCGGGAAGATAGCGAGCACCGCGTGGTGTTCGGTGACGGCGAAGCTGTGCACGTAGCCGGGGCGGGCGGCGGTGACCGTGCCGAGGAGGTGGCGGGTGGTGCCGCCGGCCGGCTGCCGGTACACCTGGTAGCTGCTCTTCGGTCCGAATCGGAGCACGAAGTTGACCAGGTCACCGGTGCCAGGCGCCTCGTGCGGGTGCGCCGTGGTCACGTTGCCGGTCGGGCCGCTGTCGGGCGCGAGCACCCCGATGGTCGCCAGGGTCGCGTGGTCGAACTCCACGGCCATCGGGACCTCGGTGAGGGCCACGTCGTGCTCGCCGTACCGGGAGATGTTGACGTTGGGGTTGACCCCGGACCCGCGCCGGAACCGGCTGAAGAACCGGCCGAACAGCGACGCGCAAGGATCGGTGGCGAACTCCGTGTACCCGATCCGCCCGTCGTCGCGGGCCGACCGCAGGCCCGGGGTGTCCAGGAACCGGTTGGTGTAGGTGACGGCCCCGTCGGCGAACCCGAACCGGTGCAGCATCGCCTGCCCGTCGAACCAGTGCCGGAACGAGGTGCCGCCGGCGTCGAACAACGCCGGCCCGTTGCGGATCAGGGTGCCGGACAGCCACCCGGGCAGGGCGCCGCGCACGGGGAGTGGCGCGTCGGTGAGCTCGGATCGGAGGCTGTCGAATCCCTCGGTGATCGCCATGGCCGCGACTCTAGACCTTTCAGGTCCGTCACATCGCGTTGTTAGTTCGAACATTTTCATGGTAGAACTGGGGGTGTGAAGGTGGCGAACCGGTGGGATCTGACGTTGCGGCTGGTGCAGGGCGCCGGCCGGGTGTCCGTGGCGGAGCTGGCCGGGCGCCTCGGGGTGTCCGAGATGACGGTGCGCCGCGACCTCGACGAGCTGGAGCGCCAGGGCCTCGTCCGGCGGGTGCACGGCGGCGCGGTGGCCACCCGGTCCCGCGAGGAGGAGGCCGGGTTCACGGCCCGCGAGGGCTGGCAGGCCGCCACGAAGGACCGGCTCGGCCGGGCTGTCGCCGATCTCGTCGAGCCCGGCTCGACGGTGCTCCTCGACGCAGGCACGACGACCGTGCACGTCGCCGGGCACCTGGCGGCCCGCGGCCCGCTGACCGTGGCGGTGCTGAGTCTGCAGGCTGCCGTGCGGCTCGCCGACCTGCCGGGGATCCGGCTGCTCGTGGTCGGCGGCCAGTCCCGGCCGGGGGAGCGGTCGCTGGTCGGCCCGCTCGCGGTGCGGACGATGGAGGCGATGGCGTTCGACCTGTTCGTGATGTCGATCGGCGGCGTGCACGCCCGACACGGCTGGTCGGAGTTCTCCCTCGACGACGCCGCCGTCAAACAGGTCGGGCTCACCCAGGCCGCCCGCACCGTCGCGGTGGCCGACGCGACCAAGCTCGGCGTGCGCGCCTTCAGCCAGGTCGCACCGCTCGGCGCGGTGGACACGTTCGTCACCGACGCCGCGGCCGACGACCCCGACACCCACCCGATGGGCCCCGAGACGCTGACGGCGCTGCGCGACGCGGGCGTCGAGATCGTCCTGGCATGACGGAAGGAGCACGCGTGACCCCCATCGACGGGTACCGTCCCGGCGTCGACACCCCCGACCGGCGCGGTCGGACCGGGCTGGACCGCCACGGCCGCGGCCTGACCGGCAACCCGCGGGTCCGGGTGCGCGACGTGGAGGTGCTGTCCTGCGACTGGTACGTGCTGCGCCGGACCACCTTCGACTTCCAGCACAGCGACGGGCACTGGAGCCGCCAGCAGCGCGAGACGTACGACCGGGGCGACGGGGCCACGGTGCTGCTCTACGAACCCGACCGCGGCACGGTGCTGCTGACCCGGCAGTTCCGCTTCCCGGCGTACGTCAACGGCCACCCCGACGGGATGCTGATCGAGACGGCGGCCGGCCTGCTCGACGGCGACCAGCCGGGCGAGGCGGTGCGCAGGGAGGCCGCCGAGGAGACCGGGCACGTCATCGGCGACATCCGCCGGGTGTTCGAGGTGTACATGAGCCCCGGCTCGGTCACCGAGCGGCTGCACTTCTTCGCCGCACCGTACCGGTCGGGTGCCGGGTCCGGGGGTGGGGGCGTCGCGGCCGAGGGCGAGGACATCGCCGTCGTGGAGCTGCCGTTCGGCGAGGCGCTCGCGATGGTCCGCGACGGGCGGATCGCGGACGCGAAGACCATCATGCTGTTGCAGTGGGCGGCGCTGGACGGGCCGTTCGCCCCGGACGCGTGGGCCCGCCGGACGCACGACGCCTACGTCGCGAAGGTCAACGCCGCAGTGGCCGCCGGCCAGGAGGACCTGGCCGCCGAGCTGGCCGACTCCCACCGCCGGGAGTCCTCCGGCCGGCTCGCCCCGTCGCGACCGGGTCCGCGTCAATCCGGTTGACGCCGGCCCGGGTGATCGCGTTCGGTGTGCTGATGTCTGTGCTCCGGATCGAACCGGTGGACGACGCCACCCTCGAGGACTGGCGGTCCGTCCACAATCTGATCATCCCCACCGACCCGCTGTCGCCGGACGAGGTGCGCGAACGCGTGGGGCGCAACCATCTCACGGTGGCTTACCGCGACGACGTCCTCGTCGGCTGTGCGACGGTGCGCCCGCCGACCGGTGACCCGGCGACCGCCACGGTGATCGTCCGGGTGCTCCCGGAACACCGCCGCCGGGGGTACGGGGAGGAGTACCACGCCGCGGCGGTGGCCCGGGCCCGGGAGCTGGGCGCGGAGGTGATCGAGACCATCGTCCTGGCGTCGAACCCGGACGGGCTGCGGTTCGCCGAGTCGCACGGGTTCGTGGAGGTGGACCGGTATCTTCCGCCCGGGGACGAGTACCCGTTCCTCACGCTGCGGCTGCTGTAGGCCCCGTCCGGCCGGTTCCCTCGGAGCGACCGGAGAATCCGGTCAGACGACCAAATTGGTGCAGTCTCCGCGCACCCAGAGTCACCGAAAGGGGCCGCGCCGCACTCGGCATCGAATAGGATGGATTGACTCTCCCTCCGGGGGCTGCGATGGTGAGCACTAAACCGATTTACCATCCTGGGAGGCGCAGCATGGAAATCCCACCTGTCAGCAGAAGGACACTGCTCCGCGGCACCGTCGCCGCCGGCGCGGCGATCGGCATCGGGGGCCTGCTGGCGCGCACCCCGGCCGGCGCGGCCGCACCGGCCGCTCCCGCGCCGCTGGCCAGCGCCGCACCGCCCGACTCCACCACCGACCCGGCCGGCCTGACCGTCACCCCGCGCCAGCCGGTCATGCACGGCTACCTGTCCCGCGACCTCGCCACGTGGAGCCCGGCCACCGACCCCTACGCGCGGTACTCGCGCTCCCGCGTCCCGCTCGCGCCGCGCATCCCGGTGTTCGTCGCCACTCAGGCCAAGCCGGCCCTCGCCCACGGTCCACAGGTGCTCGACCTGTCCGACGACTACTACGGCAAGTTCGGCTACCGGAGCCTGCGCTACCAGAACGACATGTCGTTGCGCACGTCCCGCTTCTGGCAGTACCAGGACATCTACGCCGCCTGGCACGGCCTGATCACCGCCGACTCCCCGCTGACGGCCACCGGCGCGACCTACGGCGTGGTGAACCTGCCGAACCCGGCGTGGACCGACGCCGCGCACCGCAACGGCGTGCGGAGTCTGGGCTGCTGGTTCTGGCCGCGCGGCGACACGTTCGCCAACCTCGTGGTCAGCGCTCCGGACGGTTCGTACCCGGTGGCCGACAAGCTGCTGGCCATGGCGGCCTACTTCGGCTTCGACGGCTACTTCGTGAACCAGGAGGGCAATGTCGCCGCGGCGGACGCGACCAGGCTGATGGCGATGCTCAAGTACCTGCGGGCCAAGGCCCCGGCGGGCTTCCACGTGCAGTGGTACGACGCCATGCTGCCCGGCGGTTCGGTGTCCTACCAGAACCAGTTCAACAGCGCGAACGCTCCCTGGGTACTCAACGCCGGCACCCCCGTCTGCCACAGCATGTTCCTCAACTACGCGTGGAACACCACCCGGCTGTCCTCGTCGCGCTCGTACGCCCAGAGCCTGGGGTTGGATCCCTACGCGACCGTGTTCGCCGGCAGCGAGATCCAGCAGCGCGGATTCGTGAACTCCCTGGACTACGACCCGCGGCAGAACTTCCCCGACGGCGGCCCGGCGCGGACCAGTTGGGCGCTGTTCGGCACCACCTCGATCAGCGCGCCACCCGGCGTCGACCTCACCAACCCCGCGACCCAGCAGACCCGCTACGCCATGGAACGGCGGTTCTGGTCCGGGCCCAACTCCGACCCGACGGCCACGGGCCGGCTCCGCGCGCCCACCCAGGCGGACCTGAACGCCCCCTACGACGCGTACCAGGTCTGGGACGGCGTCGCGCACTACATCGTCGAGCGCTCGGCCATCGGCGCATTCCCGTTCGTGACCCGGTTCAACACGGGCAAGGGCGCGGCCTTCCACCGGCGCGGGGTCCGGGTCGGTTCCGTGCCCTGGGCCCACGCCGGGGTCGCCGACATCCTGCCCACCTGGCAGTGGTGGGTGCGCGCCGCCGGATCGGGCGCGAAGCTCACCGTGGACTACGACGCGACGACGGCGTGGGACGGCGGCACCTCGCTGAAGGTGTCCGGGACGCTGCAGGCCGGCGACAGCAACGACATCCGGCTGTTCAAGACCAGGCTCCCCGCCAGCTCGGCGACCACGGCGCGGATCGTCTACAACGCCGGCGGCGCGGGCAGCGACCTGGGCCTGAGCCTGGGGCTCGTGTTCGAGGACTCGCCGACCCAGACCACCTGGGTGCCCGTCGCCGGTGCGTACGCGGCCGGCTGGAACACCGCGGCGGTGCAGCTGGGCGGCCACGCCGGCCGGACCATCGCGGCGGTCAGCCTGCGGTTCACCGCCGCGCGGCAGACCAGCTACGCCGTCAACGTGGGTGAACTGGCCCTGCTGGACGGTCCCGCCGTGACGCCCGCCGCGCCGACCGGCTTCCGGCTGGACGCGAGCCACTTCTACGGCACGTCGGCCGAGCTGCTGCTGTCGTGGACGTTCGGTGCCCCGGGCGTGTGGCACTACGACCTGCGCCGGGTCCGGCCGGACGGCAGCCTGGAGGCGATCGGCCGGGTCTACGACGAGGTGTTCTACGTCAACGACCTCCAGCGGGTCGCCGCCGAGGCCACCTCCACCCTCCAGCTCGTGCCGGTCTCCGTCACCGGCGACGAGGGCCCGGCGGCGACAGCCGTGCTCACCTGGGGCTCGGGCCCGTCGGTGAACCTGGCACTGAACGCACCGGCCACCGGCACCACCCCGGCCAACTCCGCCGAGACCCCGGCCAAGGCGGTCAACGGCAGTGTCGGCGGCGGCAACTCCGACAAGTTCTGTTCGCTGACCACGCCCAGCTGGCTGCGGGTGGACCTCGGATCGGTGCGGCAGGTGGACCAGTTCGTGGTCAGACACGCCTCGGCCGGTGGCGAGACGGCCAGCTACAACACCAGGACGTTCACCATCGAGCTGTCCACGGACGGCGGCACCTGGACCACGGCGGTGACGGTCGCGAACAACACCGCGGCGGTCACCACCCACCCGATCACGGCCACCCCGGCCCGGTACGTGCGGCTGAACGTGACCACGCCGACCCAGACGAGCGACAAGGCGACCAGAATCTACGAACTCGAGGTCTACGGAACCTGACCGGGCGCGTGGGCCGACTCCCGCGAGGAGGTCGGCCCACGCGCACCGGCGGCTACCCGCGCCGGAACCGCAGCGTGACCAGCTCGAACGGCCGCAACTGGAGCCCGACCGCCCCGCCCTCGACGGCCACGGACCCCCCGGTGGGCCGTTCGAGCAGATCGCAGGCCGTGACGTCGGCGAACGCGAACGACGGCGTCAGCCGCGCCCTGGCCCGACCGCCGAGCGACTCGTAGAACCGGACGACGACGTCCCCGCTGGCGTCGTCGGCCAGTTTCACCGCCGTGATCACCACGGCGTCGTCGTCCACGGCGAACAGCGGCGCAACGGCCGCGTCCCCGGCGAGCACCCGTTCGGGCAGGTTGACCGCGTAGCCCTCGCGGACCGCGTCGGCGATCGCGCACCCCACGACGAGCGCGTGCCGGAACCGGTGCACGCCCTGGTCGGTGTGCGGGTCGGGGAAGCGGGGCGCCCGCAGCAGCGACGCGCGGACCGTCGTCGTGGTGCCCTGGTCGGCCGTCCGGACCGTCCGGGTGACGTCGTGGCCGTAGGTGGAGCCGGTGACCAGCGCCGCGCCCCAGCCCGACTCGTCGAAGTGCACGAACCGGTGGTTGCACGCCTCGAACTTGGCGGCGTCCCAGCTGGTGTTCGTATGCGTGGGGCGGTAGAGGTGCCCGTACTGGGTCTCCGCGGCGTACCGGTCGGTGTGGATGTCGAGGGGGAACGCCACCTTGAGGAACTTTTCCCGCTCGTGCCAGTCGACCTCGGTGTCCAGGTCCAGTCGCCGGGAGCCGGCGGCCAGCGAGATGGTCTGCACGGCCGTCGAGTCACCGAAGGAGCGGGTCACCCGCACGGACACCCGCTGCGGGGTGTCGACGGTGACCGTGACGTCGTCGATGCCGGTCAGGTCGGTGACGGTGTTGCGGTAGAACTCGTCGACGTCCCAGGCGTCCCACATGTTCGGGAAGTCCGGGTGGATCTGCAGCAGGTTGGCCGCGGCCCCGGGTGGGACCGCCTCGCGCCGCGCGGCGACGTCGTAGGCGGACACGACCAGGCCGCGGGCGTCCACGGTGACGTTGAGCAGCCCGTTGCCCAGCGTCCAACCGCCGTCCGCGTGGGCCGTGACGGCGCACCCCTCCGCCGCCGCCGGGGCCACGATCCGTCCGCCGCCGGCCGGCACCGCGGCCCGGCTGTGCGGGGCCGGGTTGAACACGACCTCGGTACCGCTGGCGGGGTCACCGGCCAGCGCCAGCAGCGCCCGGTTGATGAGACCGCCCAGCTCGTCGGCGACCGCGGCGTACGTCTTCTCCGCCTCACGGTGCACCCAGGCGATCGAGGAACCTGGCAGGATGTCGTGGAACTGGTGCAGGAGCACCGTCTTCCAGATCCGGTCGAGGTCCGCGTACGGATAGGGCACGCCGGCCAGCACCGCGGCGGTGGCCGACCACAGCTCGGCCTCCACGAGCAGGTGTTCGCTGCGCCGGTTGCCCTGCTTGGTCCTGGCCTGGCTGGTCAGGGTCGCGCGATGCAGCTCCAGGTAGAGCTCGCCGACCCACACCGGCGGATCCGGGTACTCGGCCTGGGCCTGGGTGAAGAACGTCTCCGGGGTCTCCCACCGCACGGTCGCCGAGCCTTCCAGGTCCCGCATGCGCGCGGCCTTGGCGATCATCTCCCGGGTGGTGCCGCCCCCGCCGTCGCCCCAGCCGGTCGGCGCGATGGAGTGCCGCGCCCGGCCCTTGTCCCTGAAGTTGCGGGCGGCGTGCGCGATCTCCCGGCCCACCATCGAGCAGTTGTACGTGTCGATCGGCGGGAAGTGCGTGAAGATCCGGGTGCCGTCGATGCCCTCCCACCAGAACGTGTGGTGCGGGAACTTGTTGATCTGGCTCCAGGAGATCTTCTGGGTCAGCAGCCACTTCGAGCCGGCCGCCCTGATGATCTGCGGTAGACCGCCGGCGAACCCGAAGGTGTCGGGCAGCCACGCCTCGGAGTTGTCGACGCCGAACTCCTCGAGGAAGAACCGCTTGCCGTGCACGAACTGCCGCGCCATCGCCTCGGAACCCGGCATGTTGGTGTCCGACTCGACCCACATGCCACCGGCGGGCACGAACCTGCCGTCCGCCACGGCCTTCTTCACCTTGGCGTACACCTCGGGGCGGTGTTCCTTGATCCACGCGTACTGCTGGGCCTGCGACATCGTGTAGATGAAGTCCGGCTCGTCGTCGAGCAGCGCCGTCATGTTCGCCGTGGTCCGCGCGACCTTGCGGACAGTCTCGCGCAGCGGCCACAGCCACGCCGAGTCGATGTGCGCGTGCCCCACCGCGCTGATCCGGTGCGCGGACGGCTCGGCCGGCGAGGCCAGCACCCCGGCGAGCCGCTCGCGGGCCGCCGCGGCGGTCCCGTTGACGTCCTGGAGATCCACGGCGTCCAGGGCCCGGTCGACGGCGCGCAGGATGTCCCACCGCCGGGCACCCTCGACCGGCAGCTCGACCATCAGCTCGCCGAGCACCTCCAGGTCCTGGACCAGCTGCCATACGGTGTCGTCGAACACCGCGAGATCCATCTGGGCCAGCGTGTACTGCGGCTCGTCCCCGGCGGTGTGCTTGTCGCCCAGCTCCGTCGGCAGGAAGGGGTGGTAGTCCAGCAGCACGGGGTTGGAGGCCGCCTCGATGTGCAGCAGGACCTCCTCGCCGCCGCTGACCGGCGCGCCGATCCGCACCCACTGGTTGCGCGGGTTGAGCCCCTTGACCGGTGTGCCGTCGGAGAGGTAGACGAGCCCCTCGCACTGGAATCCGGGCATGTTGGCGTCGAAGCCCAGGTCGAGCAGGGCCTCCACCGTCCGGCCCGCCCAGTGCTCCGGTACCGTGCCGGACACCGTCAGCCAGCTCGTGCCCCACGGCGCGCCCCACCGGTCGCCGACGCTGATCGGGACGCGGGGTGCCGCGAGCCCCTCCGCCACGGGCACGGGTTCGTCCGGGGCCACCCAGATCTCCACCCGTAGCGGCACCGTCTCCGGATAGACGGCCGGACGGATCCGCTCCTCCAGGACTCGCTTGAGACGGGCCTCGACCAGGCTGCGGTCATCATGCATGGCAGGTGCTCCTTGAGGCTCAGGAAGGGGTGACGACGGAACTGATCCCGCGAGCGGCGAGGTAGGGCTGGTCCGCGGCGCGGGGCGCGGACACGATGGCGACCGGTCCGGCCTGGCGCAGCCGGGTCCACTCGGCGTGGAACGCGCTGCCCGGTGCGACCTCGCCCCGGCGGTGCGGCTCGGTGCGCAGGTCCACGTCGCACACCAGCGCCGGCCGCCGCTCCAGGTTCCGGGCGCCGGGGGCCAGCTCGTGGATGAACGCCGCCAGCTCGGCCGCGAGGGGCTTGATCCGGTGGTCGGTGGTGAACAGGCCCAGGTCGTACTCGCGGTCGGGGAAGTCGACCAGCGCGCGGTCGACGTCGTGCGAGCACCACCAGGTGACGCCCCACAGCGCCGGGTTGCCGGTGACCGCGCCGAGCATCCGGCGGACGAAATCCGGGGCGTCGGCCGGGCTGATGTCCGGGCCGGGCGCGCCCACCTCCTGCAGCCACACGGGGCGCGCCGGGTCGGTCGCGGTCGCGGCGGTCAGCTCGACGAGGTAGTCGGCGTGGGTGACGGTCGCCGGGCCGAGGGGGCCGTCGATCGCGGACACCCCGTTGAACACCCACGAGTGCGCGGTGCTCAGGTCGCCGAGGTCGACGGCGTCGGCGACGGCGAACGGGTGCTTCGGGTCGTACCAGGCGTCGTCGTAGAGCGAGTACAGGGCCAGCACGTCGGGAGCGGCGGCCCGGACGACCTCGATCAGGTCGGCGGCCCAGGCCGTGGTCGCCGCCGGGGTCGCGGCGTTGGCCGGCCACAGGTTGTTGACCTCGTTGCCGAGGGTCACGGCGAACACGTTGGGCCGGCTGGCGACGGCCCGGGTGAGCTGGTCGGCGTACGCGGTGATGCCGGCGCGGGTCTCAGCGTCGGTGAACACGCTGCGCTGGTGCCAGGTGAGCACCCACGAGGGCAGGAAGTCGAAGCTCGACAGGTGGCCCTGCAACAGGTCGACGGCCACCCCGAGGCCGAACTCCGCCGCGGCGTCGATCATGTCCAGCACGTCGTCGATGGCGCGCTGGCGGATCAGGGCCCGGTTCGGCTGGATCCACGGCCAGACGGGGAAGATCCGCACGTGGTCCAGGCCCATCCCGGCGAGGTCCGCCAGGTCGCGGCGCACCGCCGCCGGCGAGTAGTCCAGCCAGCTGTAGAACCATCCCTCCGACGGCACGTAGTTCGCGCCGAACCGCAACGGGGGCCCGCTCAAGTGCGATGTCACATTTCCTCCGGAAACGCCGTGTTGTCGGATCAGGACAACCCGACGTCTTGACGCAGGAGCCTAAACCGCTTTAGTGCCTTTGCCAAGAGGCCGCGCTGTGCCCAGGGACCCCGGCGGCGCGGCCGAACTCTGCCGGATCTCCAGGTGGGGGGTCGGCATCTGGGTGTCCCGGCGGGTCGCCGGCTCGGCGATCGTGGCCAGCAACTCCTCCGCGACGCGCATCCCGAGGGCGAACGTGTCCCGCGACAGCGAGGTCAGCGTCGGGTGCACGATCCGGGTCAGCAGCGAGTCGTCGAACGAGACGATCGACAGCTCGGCCGGCACGGCGACCCCCATCTCGGCGGCCACGGCGAGCCCGGCCACGGCCATCACGTCGCTGTCGTAGACGATCGCCGTCGGGCGGATCGGCCGCTCCAGCAGCTTGCGGGTGATCGCGGCCCCCTCCGTGTCGCTGAAGTCGGTCGGCAGCGACTCCGCGGTCTCGAAGCCGAGTCGCTTGATCGAGTTCCTCACCGCCCGGATCCGCCGCTGGGTGTGGTGGAACGCCGGCAGGCCGGCCACGTGGGCGATCCGCCCGTGGCCGAGCCCGGCGAGGTGTTCGAGGATGGTCCCCATCGCCGCGCTGTCGTCGGCCCACACGCTCGACAGGGTCCCGTGCCCGCCGGGGCCGCCGAGCACCAACGACGGCATCCCCAGCTCCTCGAGCACGGCGATCCGCGGGTCGCGCGTCTTCAGGTCCACCAGCACGAAGCCGTCCACCTTCTGCTCGGTGGCCCAGCGCCGGTAGATCTCGATCTCGGCCGCGGTGTCCTCGACGACCATCAGGTGCAGCGCCACGGAACGCGCCGACAGGCCGGCCTGCAGACCGGAGAGCAGGTGGCCGAAGAACGGCTCGAGGCCCAGTGTGCGGGCCGGCCGGGCGATCACCAGGCCGGCGGCGTCCGCGCGCGCGCCGCCCAGGGCCCGGGCCGCGCTGTGCGGCCGCCAGTTCATCTCGGCCGCGGCCTGCAGGATCCGCGCGCGGGTCGCGTCGCTGACGCCGGGCCGGCCGTTGAGGGCGAAGGAGACAGCACCCTTGGACACCCCGGCCTTGGCGGCGATGTCGCTGATCGTGGGACGTCCCATGGCTCCAGCCCTTCCGTACGCATCGATCGTCACCCCTTGACACCTCAGTGTAGCGGGAGGATAGTACCGCGATACTAGAGCGGTTTAGTAACTGTCAGGAGACCTGGATGAGACGAGTTCTTGTAGGTTTCGTCGCGGCGGCGACAATGGCGGCACTCGCGGGATGCGGCCTCGGCGGCAGCGACTCCGGCGACGGCAAGACGGACACCTCGGGCGAGATCAAGGGCAAGGTCAGCCTGCAGACCTGGGCGCTGAAGCCGAAGTTCACCACCTACGTGCAGGGCGTCATCGACGCGTTCCAGAAGAAGTACCCGGGCACCCAGGTCGAGTGGCTCGACCAGCCCGGCGACGGCTACTCCGACAAGGTGCTCAGCCAGGCGTCGGCCGGGTCGCTGCCCGACGTCACCAACCTCCCGCCCGACTTCGCGCTGCCCCTGGCCAAGCAGGGCATGCTGCTCGACGTCGGCAAGGCGGACCCGAAGCTCGCCGCCGACTACGTCGAGGGCGGGATCGCCGCCTACAGGTACGCCGGCGTCGAGGGCGTCTACGGGTACCCGTGGTACCTCAACACCGACGTCAACTACTGGAACAAGGAACTCCTCGCCCAGAACGGCCTGGACGCCGCCAAGCCGCCCACCACCCTCGACGAGCTGATCGCCCAGGCGACGGTGATGAAGGAGAGGTCCGGCGGCAAGGTCTACCTGATGAGCCGCAAGCCGGGGCTGGGCGACCTGGCCAACGCCGGGGTCAAGCTCATGGCCGCCGACGGCAAGAGCTTCACGTTCAACACCCCCGAGGCGGCGGCGCTACTCGACAAGTACCGCGACGCGTACAAGGAGAAGCTGCTGCCGCAGGACGTGCTCAGCGACAAGTACCAGGGAAACTCGAAGCTCTTCAGCACCGGCGTCGCGGCGTGGACCACCGGCGGCGGCAACTACATCACCAGCCTGGCCACGGACAACCCGACGCTGGCCCCCAAGGTGGTGCCCTCCAAGGCGATGGGCACCCCGCCCCTGTACGTGCAGGGCCTGTCGGTGTCCAAGAAGAGCAAGAACCTGTCGACGGCGATCGCCCTGGCCCGCTGGGTGACCAACGCCGAGAACCAGGCGGCCTTCGCGCACCTGGTGAACATCTTCCCCAGCACCAAGGCCTCGGCCAACGACCCGTTCTTCTCCAAGAGCGACGGCACCCCGTCCGGGGACGCGAAGGTCCTGGCGTTCACCTCCCTCGCACAGGCCCAGCAGCTCTCCCCGGTCGAGGTCAGCGGCGCGATGAGCACCATCGTCGACCAGCAGTTCGGCCTCGCGATCAGCGGTGCCGCCACCTCGAAGCAGGCTCTCGACGACGCCGTCGCGAAGTGCGACCAGCTCCTCAAGGGATGACGTCAGGCTCCGCGAGGCACGAGCACGTCGGGTGGGGTCGTGTGCCACGGCCCCACCCTGGGGAAAGGGCGATACCTGTGACACACCGACGATGGTTCACCCCGTGGCTGCTGCTCGGCCCGGCGGTGGTGTGGCTGTTCGTCTTCAACATCTGGCCGTCGGTCAACACCGTCGTGCTGTCGTTCACCAACGCCAAGCCGCTCGGCGGCGGCGAGTTCACCGGCCTGGACAACTACAGCCGCGCGCTCGACGACAGCCAACTCGTCGACGCCCTGGTCAACAGCGTCATCTACATGCTGGTGTGCCTGCCGCTGCTGACGTTGCTGCCGCTCCTGATGGCGGTACTGGCGGAGAAGAAGCTGCCCGGCATCACCTTCTTCCGCACGGCCTTCTACACGCCCGTCATCGCCTCCGCCGTCGTCGTGGCTCTGGTGTGGGGCTGGCTCCTCGACGGCCGCGGCCTGATCAACGGCATGGCCCAGCAACTGGGTGCGATCACGGAACCATGGGCGTTCCTGTCCGACCGGTGGCTGCTGCTGTTCAGCGCGATCAGCCTGACGGTCTGGAAGGGCCTGGGCTACTACATGGTCATCTACCTGTCCGCCCTGGGCAACGTCGGCCGCGAGCTGCACGAGGCCGCCGCCGTCGACGGCGCCGGCCCGGTCCGTAGGTTCTGGCACGTCACCATCCCCGGGGTGCGCTCTACCATGTTGCTGGTCTCGGTGCTGATCTCCGTGTCTGCCCTGCGGATCTTCTCCGAGCTGTTCATCCTGTCCAACGGCACCGGCGGTCCGGGCGGGCGGGACATGTCGGTGGTGATGCTGATCCAGATGTACAGCCGGGGCTTCACCGGCCATCTCGGCTACGCCTCCGCGCTCAGCCTGATCCTGTTCGTGATCACCCTGGGCCCCATGCTGTTCCTGCTGCGCCTGAACCGGAAGGCGGCCTGACATGACCCGACCGGCACTCGGCCTGCACTCGGTCTCCCGCGGGGAGAAGGTGCTCCGGTACGCGTTGCTGCTCGTCGTGCTCGTGTGCACGATCGGGCCGTTCCTGTGGCAGCTGTCCACCTCGCTGAAGAGCCTCACCGAGGACATCTACACCCGAACGCCGAGCCTGTTGCCGCAGCGACCCACGTTGGACAACTACGGCCAGGTCGCCGACACCATCCCGGTGTGGTCTTACGCGATCAACTCTCTGATCGTCGCGGCCATCGTGGTGGCCGGCAACGCGATCGGCGCCACCCTGGCCGGGTACGCGCTGGCCAACCTCCGGTTCCGCGGCGCACGGGTGCTCCTCGGGCTCTTCCTCGCCACCCTCGTCCTGCCCGGCGAGGTCACCATCGTCTCGCAGTACGTCACGGTGCGCGGTCTGGGGTTCGCCGACACCCTCGTCGGCGTGGCCCTGCCGGGGGCGATCGGCATGCTCAACGTCCTGCTGATGCGCACGGCGTTCCGGGCCGTCCCGCCGGACCTTGACGCCGCGGCCCGGATCGACGGGGCCAACGCCTGGCAGCGCCTGGTCCACATCGCGCTGCCCAATGTGCGCGGGATGCTCAGCGTCGTGGTCATCTTCGCCTTCATCGGCGCGTGGGACGACTTCCTCTGGCCGCTGATCGTGCTCACCGATCCCGACAAGTACACCCTGACCGTCGGGCTGCAGTACCTCAACGGGACCTTCAGTTCCAACCCGCGGCTGATCGCGGCCGGCACGATGATCGCGTTCCTGCCGATCGTCGTGATCTTCGCGGTGCTGCAACGGTTCTTCTTCAGAGGAGTGGAGGAGGGGGCGGTCAAGGGCTGACCAGACCCGCCTGCAGGTACTCCCACGACGCCGAGGAGTCGGCCGTGATCCGGTGTGGCCCGCGCAGTTCCGCGACGTAGTTCGCGATGTCGGCGAGGTTCCACCATCGTCGGTAGAGGGCCAACGCCGCCGGGTCCACGGCGCGGCCGGTGGTCCGGGCGTAGTCGTCGAACACCGCCTCGGAGGCGCCGGAGTCCCCGGAGTCGCTGGAGCCGGGCCCGGCGGCGAGCATCCACAGGTCGCGCTCTGGCGGGGCCAGGCGCACGGTGTCCCAGTCGACGAGGTGCGGGCCGGCCGCGTCCCGGATCAGGTTGCCCGGGTGCGGTTCGCCGTGGGTCACCACCCAGTCGGTCGTCGTGCCGCGCACGTGCGCGACGAGCCGGTCGAACTCGGTCAGCAGGGCCACGACGTGCCCGGCCCGGTCGGCCAGCAGCCGGCGGGCCGGCTCGGCGTACGGGCCGCCCGCCCATTCCCCGTCGAGGTGCCGCAGCGCGTCGTGCAGGCCGGCGCGACCGGGCAGGGCCAGGTCGACCGGGGGAGCGTGCGCGGCGACCACCGGCGTGGCCAGGTGCAGCGCGGCGAGGAGCGCCACGACCTCGGCGCGGTCGGCCGGCGGGTGCGGGCCGAACCGGCCGGACCGGCCGTCGAGCATCGGGAACACCGCCACCGAGTACCGCGGATCCAGGCGGCACACGGTCGCCCCGGTCCTGGTCGGGACCGGGGCGACGACGAATCCGAGTCCGGCGTCGCGGCGCAGGGCCACCGCGGTGTCGAAGGCGTGCTCCAGCCGGGCGAACGTGGCCTCCCGGTCCGCGCCGCCGAGGTGGTCGACCGTCACGAACCGGGTGCCGTCGTCGGTGGTGACCGCCCAGTGGTAGCTGCCGGCGCCGAGCGGCACGTACCGCGCGGACCGGACAGTGAGGCCCCAGCCGGCGGCCAGGGCCTCGAACAGGGCGGACTCGGTGACGCCGTCGGGTCTGTCCCTCATGGGCCGTGATTCTCCCCGAACGGGCACCCGGCCCGCCCGCCCTTTTCCCGACGCCCCGGCCCGGGCCTGACGGCGGGCCCCGTTACGCCGGGTGCAGCCCCGGCCGGCCGGCCTCGACCGCGAACGACGCGCTGGTGCGCACCGGCGACCGCCGGGTCTCGATCGACTCCACCACCCGGACATCGGTACGCCACGAGTCCCGGTCCAGCTCGCACCGCAGGTACCCGCGCGCGAGCCCGTCGAAGTACCGGACGTGCGGGTTGACCAGCGGGTTGATCGCCTTGATCGGGCCGTCGAACGCGACAGGGAAGTCCGAGCTGACCGACGTGGCCACGAACTCCACCGCCACGGTCGGCGAGGCGGGGTCGTCGAAGTCGGCCAACAGGTCGCTGAACCACGTCGAGTGGATGTCCCCGGCGAGGACCACCGGGTTGGCGATCCGCGCGTCGGCGAGGAACCTCAGCAGCCGGTCGCGCTGCGGGGCGTACCCGTCCCACTGGTCGAGGTTCACGATCGTCGGCGGCACGCCGGTCGGGTTCGGGAACCGGGTCCGGCTCATCATGACCTGCTGGGCGATGACGTTCCACCGCGCGGACGACGACCGCAGGCCCTGGGTCAGCCACAGTTCCTGCTCGTCGCCGGTGAGCGAGCCGGCGGTGTTGGCCCGGCCGATCTGCTCCGGCCCGAAGTCACCGGGGACGCCGCCGGGCTGGTCGGTGCGGTACTGCCGGGTGTCGAGCACGTGGAACCTGGCCAGCCGGCCGAAGTCGAACCGCCGGTAGATCTTCAGCTCGGAGCTGCCCGGGCGCAGCCGCGCGCGGATCGGCATGTGCTCGTAGTAGGCCTGGTAGGCCGCCGCGCGCTGCCGGGCGAACTCCTCGGGGGACTGCCGGCGCGCGCCCGTGTCGTCGATCTCGTCGGTGGTACCGGCGTAATTGTTCTCGGTCTCGTGGTCGTCCCACGTCGGCACCCAGGCGAACGCCGCGTGCGCGGCCCGCAACGCCGGATCGCCCTTGTACTGCGCGTGCCGCCCCCGGTAGTCCTCCAGGGTGCGCAGCTGGTCGAGCCCCGGCGTGGCCACGGGGGAGTGGTTGCGGTCGGCGAACCGGCTGTGCGCGTCGTACTCGTAGATGTAGTCGCCCAGGTGGAACACCACGTCGAGGTCCTCGGTGGCGAGCCCGTCGTACGCCGGCCAGTACCCGTTCTGGAAGTCCTGGCAGTTGACGACGCCCAGGCGCAGGCTGCGCGGGTCGGCGTGCGGGGCGGGGGCGGTGCGGGTCCGCCCGACCGGGCTGAGCTGGCCGTGGGCGCGGAACCGGTAGAAGTACTCCCGACCGGGGCGCAGCCCGCAGGCCTCCACGTGCACGGAGTGCGCCAGCTCGGGTCGGGCGGTGGCCGTCCCGGACTGCACGACGCGCCGGAACCGCTCGTCCTCGGCGATCTGCCAGCCGACCTCGACCGGCCGGGCGGGAAGCTGGCCGGCGTCGGCGACCAGGCGGGTCCACAGCACGACCCCGTCGGGCAGCGGGTCGCCACTGGCGACGCCGAGCCCGAACGGGTGCACCGTGTCCGCGGCGAGGGCCGGCGTCGCGAGGCCGAGCGTGGTCGCCGCGCCCAGGGCGACACCGCCGGCGAGTACCTGTCGTCTGTCCACCATCGTGAGGGCTCCTGACCGGGAAACGTGGATTTCCCTCACTCTCGCCGGCGCGGGTGACCACCGGTGTTCCGCGCGGTGAACAGACCCCTGTCAATTCCAGTCTCGACAATCCCCGCCAATTCCTGCCACTGTGATCAAGGTATATCCTTCGATGAACAGGGTCACTCCCCATGTCTGAACTCGCGTACTACCGCGCCCAGAGCGTCGTCACCGAGCCCGGCCCGCTCGAGGACCTGCCCGGAGATCCGCGCGCCCTCGGGCTGCTCGTCCGCGACCTGTTGATCCACCGCGAGGGCACGGCCCCGTTCGGGTACGCGTTGCCGGCCGAACGGCGCGAGGAGGCCGAGACCCGCTACGCCGCCGACATCCTGGCCATCGTCCGGGGCCGCAACCCCGCGCCCCTGACCGCGCCGCGCGCGCCGGAGGAGCGGTTCGCCGGCACCTGCCGGGACTTCGCCGTCCTGTTCTGCGCGTTCCTGCGGCACACCGGCACACCCGCGCGGGTCCGGTGCGGGTACGCCGCCTACCTCGTGGCGGGGTTCCACGCCGACCACTGGGTGACCGAGTACTGGCAGGACGGTTGGCGGCTCGCCGACGCGGAGATGCTCGCCCCGGAGATGATCGAGGCCTTCGCGCTGCGGTTCGACCCGATGGACGTGCCGCGGGAGGAGTTCCTGGTCGGCGGCCGGGCGTGGCGGGACTGCCGGGACGGGCGCGCCGATCCGGCGACGTTCGGGGTGCCGGACCTGAACCTGACCGGCTGGGAGATGCTCGGCGGCAGCGTCGTGCGCGACCTGGCCGCGCTGAACAAGGTCGAGGTGCTGCCCTGGGACAGTTGGGGCGCGGCGGAGGACGAGGACCCCGACCTGGATCTGCTCGACCGGGCGGCGGACCTCGGGGCGGCCGGTGGGCCGTTCGCCGCCCTGCACCTGCTCTACCTGGACAGTCCCGGGCTGCGGGTGCCGGCGGAGGTGGTCTCGTACACGACCTATGGCGGCGAGCGGCTGGTGACGTTGCGCGGCTGACTCCGACGGTATGGGCACAATGGGGAGATGACCGACAGTCGCATGACCCGCCAACCGGGTGGCCCGGCGCTCACCGGGATCCTCAGCGTCCTCTGGCTGCTCGTCCTCGTGGGTCTCCCCGTGCTGGTCGTGGTCGGCGTCGCGCCGTCGGTCCGGTTCGGCGTCGACGAGGAGCCCACCACCACGGAGGCCGCCCGGGCGACCGACGCGGTATTCGGCGCGTTCTGCCTGGCCGGTGGGCTGCTGCTGGTGGGCTTCACCCTCAGTCGGATCTTCCGGCGGGGTCTGGCGGCGTGGTCGTTCGGCGTGGCTCTGGGGCTCGTGACGCTCCTCGCCGGGATCGGCGCCCTGTTCTATCGGGCTGCGCACCACCCCGATCCCACTTCCGGGGTGCGGCCCCGGTGCGCCGCCACCGACGGGCACACGGTCGACTGTCCCCGGAGGTGATGCCGAATTTTGGCACGTCCCTACCTGTGGACATTGACAGCAAACGTTCTTAACAATTACGGGATGTGGAACACATACCCCTCAAGCGGTACGGCGGTGCGGCCATGAGAGCGCCCCGCTGGGCAGTCGCCCTGGCCGTCAGCGCGGCGATGACCGTCCTGACCGCACTCGTCATCGCCCCCAACGGCCGGGCCGACGTCCTCACTGGCGCCTCGGTCCTGGCCCCGTGCACCGGCCCGGCCTGGGCCGAGGGCGTCCCGTACGCCGTCGGCGCCAAGGTCACCTATCTCGGCCACACCTACGAGGCCCGGGTCGCGCACACCGCCCCGCCGGGCGCCGGCTGGAACCCGGTCGCGGCGGCGTCGCTGTGGAAGGACCTCGGAGCCTGTGACGGGGGTACCCCGTCCCCGTCCCCGTCCCCGTCGCCCTCGACCTCGCCGAAGCCGTCCCCGTCACCCACGAAGTCGCCCAGCCCCTCGCCGACGGCCTCCCCGTCGCCCACGCCGACCACCTCCCCGGGCACGGACACCTGCGCCGTGAAGTCGAGGCCGGCCGGCAAGGTCCTGCAGGGCTACTGGGAGAACTGGGACGGCGCGTCCAACGGCGTGCACCCGCCGTTCGGCTGGACCCCGATCACGAACCCCGTGATCCGCCAGCACGGCTACAACGTGGTCAACGCGGCGTTCCCGGTCATCCTCTCCGACGGCACCGTGCTGTGGGAGGACGGGATGGACGCGGGCGTGAAGGTCGCGACCCCGGCCGAGATGTGCACTGCCAAGGCGGCGGGGCTGACGATCCTGATGTCGATCGGCGGCGCGGCGGCCGGCATCGACCTGAGTTCCAGCACGGTCGCCGACCGGTTCGTCGCCACCGTGGTGCCGATCCTCAAGCGGTACAACTTCGACGGCATCGACATCGACATCGAGACCGGTCTGGCCGGCAGCGGCAGCATCACGAGCCTGTCCCCCTCGCAGGCGAACCTGATCCGGATCATCGACGGCGTCCTGGCGGCGATGCCGAGCACCTTCGGCCTGACGATGGCACCCGAGACGGCGTACGTCACCGGTGGCAGCGTCACCTACGGCTCGATCTGGGGCGCGTACCTGCCGATCGTGAAGAAGTACGCCGACAACGGCCGGCTGTGGTGGCTGAACATGCAGTACTACAACGGCAGCATGTACGGCTGCTCCGGCGACTCCTACTCCGCCGGCACGGTCCAGGGCTTCACCCAGCAGACCGACTGCCTCAACCAGGGCCTGGTCATCCAGGGCACCACGATCAAGGTGCCCTTCGACAAGCAGGTCCCGGGGCTGCCGGCCCAGCCGGGCGCGGGCGGCGGCTACATGTCGACGGGCCTGGTGTCGCAGTCCTGGAACACGTACGGCGGCCAGCTCAAGGGCCTGATGACCTGGTCCCTGAACTGGGACGGGTCGAAGGGCTGGACCTTCGGCGACAACGTCAGGGGGCTCCAGGGTCGCTGACCTCCCGCGCTAAGTTAAGAATTCTTGACACCATGTTGGGTTTGTTTTACCTTCATGGTGTCAAGTTTCTTTTACATGGCCGCTACCAGGGAGAACCCATGCGATCCCCGCAACGCCTCGCCAGAATCGCCGGACTCCTCTACCTGGTCGTCGGGGTCTGCGGCGGCTTCGCCTTCTACACCCGCGGCGAGGTTTACGTCCCGGGCGACGCCGCGGCCACGGCGCGCAACGTCGCCGCGCACGCCGGCCTGGTCCGCGCCGGCTTCGTCGCCGACCTCGTGCAGGCCACGTTCTTCGTGTTCCTGGCCATGGCGCTGTACGTGCTCCTGCGGCACGTCCACCGCGACGCCGCCCGCGCGATGGTGACCTTCGTGGCGATCGCCGTCGCGATGATGTGCCTGAACATGGTCCACCAGTTCGCCGGGCTCCTCATCGCCACCGACCCCGGCTATGCGGCGGCGCCGGGCTCCGACCGGCTCGTCCTGCTCATGCTCGACCTGCAGTACCACGGCTTCCTCATCGCGCAGATCTTCTTCGGCCTGTGGCTACTGCCCCTCGGCTACCTCGTCTACACGTCGCGCCTGTTCCCGCGCGCGCTGGGGGTGCTGCTCGTCGCCGGGTGCGCCGGCTACCTGGTGGACACGTTCACCCGGTTCGCGGCCCCGGACCTGGGCGCGGCCGTGGGTCCGTTCGTCGTCGCGCCGGCCGCCGTCGCGGAGATCGCGATGGTCGGCTGGCTCCTCGTGCGGGGCGTGCGGACCGGGCGCGCGGATCTGAACCCGCAGACCTCCTGACGGGTACGCCACGTTCGGCCCGTGTGCAGGTCGGAGCCGATTTGGCGTCTATTGTCGGTGGGGCTCGATAGTGTGCAGGGGTTGACCTCGCCACGACCTAGGAGCACGTTGTGAGCACTCGTCTCAACCCGTACATCAGCTTCGCCGGCACCGCGCGCGACGCCATGGAGTTCTACCAGCAGGTCTTCGGCGGCACGCTGCGGCTGAACACGTTCGGCGAGTACGGCGCCCCCGACGCGCCGAACGCCGACCAGATCATGCACGGTCAGCTCGAGACGGACAGCGGCTTCACCCTGATGGGCGCGGACACCCCGCCCGGGATGCCGTACAACCCGGGGGACAACATCACGGTCAGCCTGAGTGGCGACGACGCCGCCGAGCTCCGGGGCTACTGGGGGAAGCTCTCCGGCAGTGGCACGGTGTCGGTCCCGTTGGAGAAGCAGATGTGGGGCGACGAGTTCGGCGCGTGCACGGACAAGTTCGGCATCGCCTGGCTGGTCAACATCAGCGAGCCGCAGGCCTGACCGGGCCGGCGTCCCTCCCGGTACCCGAAATGGGGGGTTTGGTATTGACCGTTCGGTCGAACTCGGCCTCTTGAGTTTGTCTACCTGTTTAGTAGACAATCTCGGGATGGTGGACTGGACCGTGGCCGCAGCCGGCCTCGCCGTCGGCGTCATCGTCGGGCTGACCGGCATGGGCGGCGGCGCCCTGATGACGCCGATCCTCGTGCTGTTCTTCGGTGTGCCCCCGCTGACGGCGGTGTCCAACGACCTCGTCGTCAGCGCGCTGATGAAGCCCGTCGGCGGCTTCGTGCACATCCGACGTAAGACCGTGCACTGGCCGCTCGTCGGCTGGCTGTGCCTCGGCAGCGTGCCCGCGGCCTTCGCCGGCGTGCTCCTCACCCGGGCCTTCGGCGGCGACCTGCAGAACCTGGTCAAGACCGCGCTGGGCGTGACCCTGGTCCTGGCCGCCACCCTGATCGGCGTGAAGCAGTGGCTCCAGCGCCGCCGCGCCCCCGGCGGGGAGCTCGTCGTCCGGCCGGCCCTGACGGTGCTGATCGGCGTGCTCGGCGGCCTGGTCGTCGGCATGACCTCCGTCGGCTCCGGTTCGCTGGTGGTGGTCGCCCTGCTGGTGGCGTACCCGACGCTGGCCGCCCACCGGCTCGTCGGCACCGACCTCGTGCAGGCCGTCCCACTGGTCGCGGCCGCTGCGGGCGGACACCTGCTGTTCGGCGACTTCCACCTGGACCTGACGGTGTCCCTGCTCGTCGGCTCGATCCCCGGCGTGTGGATCGGCGCGCGGTACTCCTCCCGTGCGGCCGGCGGCACCATCCGGGCGTTCCTCGCGGTGGTCCTGCTGGCCAGCGGGCTGAAGATGCTCGCGGTGCCCAACGAGGCCGTGGTCGCGGCGGTGCTCGCGACGGGCCTGGCGATCGGGGTGGCCCACGTGTACACCCGGCGGCAGCGCGCCGGGCAGGGGGCCGATCCGGCGTGGGCGCTGCTCGGGGACGCGGGGTCGGCGACGGCCCAGGCGCGCGGCGACTGACCGCAACCTGAATTCCCTGACACCCGGAGCCCTGGCGCGGACGGCTCCGCCCGTGCGGTGAACTCCGGTCCCGCCGGCAAACCCCGGCCCTGTCAGCCCGGGTGCGGCGCACTGCCGGGTCTTGCCGGGAGGGCCGCCCGGTGCCAGGATGCGTTAGCACTCTCCACCCGAGAGTGCTAACGACGCTCGCCAGCGGAGCGGCTGCCGCGGGCGACGGGGGACTGAGGAGCGGCACGTGCGCGAAGCACTGCGGAACCGGGACTTCCGCCTGTTACTGACCGGCCAGTTCCTCTCCAGCCTAGGCGACTGGCTGCTGGTCGTCGCCGCGCCGTTCTACGTGTGGCAACTGACCGGCTCCGCGCTGGCGACAGGCCTGGCGATCGCCGCGGAGATGGTCCCGGCCCTGCTGCTGGGCCCGGTCGCCGGCGTCTTCGTCGACCGGTGGGACCACCGCGCGGTCATGATCGCCGCCGACGTACTGCGCGCCGGCGCCACCGGGCTCCTGCTGTGCGTGCACTCCGCCGACCAGGTCTGGGTGATCTACGTGGCCCTGGCGCTGGAGAGTTCCTTCAGCCAGTTCTTCCTCCCGGCCCGCCAGGCGTTGATCCCGGCGCTCGTCGGGCGCGGCACGGCCCTGGTCTCGGCGAACTCGCTGGGCGCTTTCGTCAGCGGCACGATCCGGCTGGTCGGAGCCCCGCTCGGCGGCGCGCTGTACGCGGTGGTCGGCTTCGGCCCCGTCATCGGCGTCGACGCCGGAACCTATCTGGCGTCGGCGGCGCTGATCGCCCTCGTCCGGCACCGGACCGGACGCGCCGGGGGTGCCGGACGGTCCGGGCGGACAGGACCGCTATCCGGCGGTCGGACGCGGCCCGTACCCGGCGGGCGGGGAGCGCTGCGGCGGTTCGGGGCCGAGGTCACCCAGGGCTGGGCGCACGTGCGCACGGCACCAGGGTTCGCCGCGACCTTCGGTGCCGCCGGGCTGTTCTTCGTCGGCAACAGCGCGTTGACGGCTCTGCTGGTGCCGTTCGTCAGCGGGGTGCTGCACGCCGGGTCGCGGACCCTCGGCCTGCTGCTCGGCGGGCTGGGGGCCGGCTTCGTCGTCGGGGCGCCCCTGGGCCGGTACGTCACGGCGAGGGTCCCGTTGCGACGGTCGCTGGCCGGTGCGTTCGGCGCGCTGGGCGTGGTCTTCCTGCTCGCCTTCCACGCGCCGGACGTGGTGTCGGCGACCGTGTTGTTCGCGCTGATCGGGCCGCCGGCGGTGTGCGCGTTGGTCGCGATCGACACGTTCATCCAACGGGAGACGGCCGATGGCATCCTGGGACGGGTGTCGGCGGCGTACCTGACGTTGCAGGCGGCGGCGACGCTCCTCGGCTCCTTGGCCGGCGCGGCGCTCGGCCAGGGGTGGAGTACGGACGGGACGATCGACCTGGCCGGCGCGCTGGTCCTCGCCGCCGCCGGCTGCTCGTTCCTGATCCCGACCCCGGAGCGGGGACAAGCCCCGGGACCCGCGCACTGAAGGCGCGAGCCCGGGACCACACTGCCGGCGGAGTACCCGTCGGCGGGTCTAGCCGACCAGCACCGGCAACCGGTGCACCCCGTAGATCGCCATGTCGCTGCGCATCGGCACCTCCTCCGCCGGCACCGCCAACCGCAGCTCCGGGAACCGCTCGATCAGCCGCCGGAACACCACGATCATCTCGTTGCGCGCCAACTGCTGCCCGAGGCACTGGTGCACCCCGTACCCGAACGCGATGTGCCGGACGGACTCGCGGTGGAAGTCGAGGAACTCCGGCCCGTCGAACTGGGCCGGGTCCCGGTTGGCCGCCGACAGGTGCAGCAGCACCGGATCGCCGGCGGCGATGGCCTGGTCGCCGATGGTCAGCGGGGCGGCGGCGGTTCTGGGCAGCCCGAAGTGCACGATCGTCAGGTACCGCAGCAGCTCCTCGACGGCGTGGTCGATGAGTTCCGGACGATCGCGGAGCTCCGCCCACCGTTCGGGCTGGCTGAGCAGGGTGAACGTGCCCAACCCGATCATGTTGGCCGTCGTCTCGTGTCCGGCGATCAGGAGTAGGAGGCCGGTGCCGGCCGCCTCGATGTCGGTGAGGGTGTCCTCGGCCTGGATCAGCTCGCTGAGCAGCCCGTCGTCGGGGTTGGCCCGTTTGGCCTTGACCAGCCCCATCATGTACTCCCGCAGGCCAGCGCCGGCCGCGACGACCTCCTCGCTGGTGGAGTCGTTCCGCAGCAGGGTGGCGGTCAGGCCCTGGAAGTGGGTCCGGTCGTCGTAGGGCACGCCGAGCAGCTCGCAGATCACGAGCGACGGCACGGGCAGGGCCAGCGCCGAGACCAGGTCGACGGGCCCGTCGGCGGTGGCCATCGCGTCGAGGTGGTCGGCGACGATCTCCTCGATCCGGGGGGACAACGCCCGCATCCGGCGCACCGTGAACAGGCCGGTGAGCATTCTCCGCAGCCGGGTGTGGTCCGGCGGGTCGGTGTTGAGCAGGTTGGGCCGGTTGATGTTCTCCAGCTCCTCCGGCGGCACCTCGAGCTTGCGGATCGGGTTCAGCTCGAGCCGGCCGCGGGCACTGAGCCGGGGGTCGATCAGGGCGGCGCGGACCTCGTCGAAGCCGGTGACCAGCCAGCCGCGCTTCCCGTTCGGGAAGTCCAGCCGGCTGACCGGCCCTTCGGCGGCGTGCAGCGCGAGCACCTCGGGCGGTGGGTCGAGCGGGCTGGTCCTGGCGGTGGGCAGCAGATTGATGGTATCGGTCATCGCAGCTCCTTCGGTCAGTCCTCCGAGACCTCGATGGCTCCGGAAGGGCAGGTCAGCACCGCCTCGCGTAGGGCGGCCCGGAACTGTCCGGCAGGTCGCTCCACCAGCAGGACGACCGTGCCGTCGACGTCGCTCTGGTCGAAGACCTCTGGCAGGCGCAGCGCGCACTGGCCGGATCCGCAGCATGCCTCCGGTGAGACCGTCACCCGCATTGTCGGCTCCTTCGAAGAGTCCCGAAATTGGTTCATGTAAATCATGACAACACTAGCGTTGTCCCTAATGGTGCGGCGACACCAGATCAACACCATTGCGCTTTTTTACGGTGATCACTGCCCCCGCGTGCGGCGGCGGGAGCCCGGGCGGCTGCCCGGGGCTCGCCTAGCGGTAGATCCAGCGCCGGGAGACGACGTAGTTCGCCAGGAACAGGGCCGCGGTGCACGTCGTCTTGGCCACCAGCAGCGGAGCGCCGGCCCAGGTGATCGTCGGCACCGCGCACACTGTGACCGCCCAGTTCGCGGCGACCAGGCACGAGTACCGCAGGAAGTGTCTGCCCGGGGTGCGTCGCGCGCCGAAGGACCAGAGCCGGTTGAGGGTGAAGTTCGCCAGGACGGAGCTGCCGAAGGCGAGCGCCGTGGCCAGCGGCAGCCAGACGTGGCACGGCCGGCTCAGCGTGTACAGCAGCGCGGCGTCCACGGCGAAGCACATCCCGCCGACCAGGACGTACCGTACTTCGCTGCGGCGCGACAACGCGCCGGCCCGTCGGGCCAGGACTGACACCACCCCCGCGTGATCCACGGGGGTGGACTTTACTGTCCCCGATCAGCCGCTCGCGCACTGCGGGACGCCCGGGATTTCCGGATGACAGGACCGCGGCGCTCTGGCATGCTCGCTCGGACACGTGACACGAGGAGGTGACGCCATGGCCGCCAGGACTCTCCGCCCAGGCGTCATCTCCGGCCGTTGACGGCTCGCGCCTGGGTCCAGTACCCGATCGCGCGAGAGGAACCACCACGATGACTCTGCACGTACGCGCCGCGACCCCCGGGGACGCGGCAGCGGTAGACACCCTGCTCGACGCCTACGCCCTGGTGCGCGTGGGCCGCCCGCAGCCGCCCGGCGCGGCACTGGCCCGACTGACCCAGCCCGGTTCCGTACCTGCGCTGGTGCACGACGACACCGGGGCCGTCCTCGGCTTCGGCCACGCCTGGCGCGCCGGACCCGCCGTGCGCTGCTTCGCCCGGGTCCACCCGGACGCGACCGGCCGGGGCGTCGGCACCGCCCTGCTGGCCGAGCTGGAGGACCGGGCCGGCACGACGCTGGGCTGCGACGTCGTCACCGTCATGCAGCCCGGCACCGACACCGCCGGCACCGCGCTTCTGCTGGGGCGCGGCTACACCGAGATCCACCGGATCCTGCGGATGCGCAGGTCCCTGCACGGGTACGACCGGCCGGCCGCCTCGCTGCCGCCCGGCGTGGCGGTCACCGGCTTCGACGAGGCGCGCGACGCCGGGGAGCTGTTCGCGGCGTTCCGGGCGGCGTTCCCGGCCGACCCGGCGGACGAGGCGGCCTGGTGGCGGGACCGGCGGGCCAACCCGGCAGAGCCGTTCGACCCGGCCCTGTGGTTCGTCGCCCGGCACGGCGACCGGATCGTCGGCTTCTGCCACGGCGGCCGGCACGGCGACCGGGACACCACCGTCGGATATGTCGGCGACGTCGGCGTCGTGCCGGGCTGGCGCGGCCGGGGGATCGCGTTCGCCCTGCTCACCACGGCGCTGGCGGCGTTCGCGGTCGACGGGTTGCCGACGGGGGTGCTCAACGTGGACGCCGACAACGCGACCGGGGCGCTGGAGCTGTACCGCAAGGCGGGCATGACCGCGGAGCCGTGGTCGACGGAGTGGAGCAGGACGCTGCGGTGACCGATCCGGCGGGCGGGGAGCCTCCCGCCCGCCGGACCCGTCAGCGGCGCGCCGGCGAGTGTGTCGGACCGCCGGGTCGACGGGTTTCCACCTCGTCCCAGTCGTGACACGGGTCGAACCCGACATATGGTGGGGCGATGACCGACCTGCGCGAGCTGTTGGACACCCACGTCAGGAACGGCTCGGTGCCCGGCGCCGTGGCCCTGGTGGCCCGCGGCGACCGGACCGAGGTCGCGGCCGTGGGCTCGGTCGCGGTCGGCGGCGCGCCGATGGCCAGGGACTCGATCTTCCGGATCGCGTCGATCACCAAGCCCGTCACCGCCGCGGCGGTCATGGTCCTGGTCGAGGAGGGCCGGATCGCGCTCGACGAACCGGTCGACCGGTGGCTACCGGAGCTGGCGGAGCCGATGGTCGTGCGCACCCCCGCCAGCCCGGTCGACGACGTGGTCCCGGCGGTCCGTCCGATCACGGTGTTCGACCTGCTCACCTCCACCGCCGGCTACGGCTTCGCCTCCGACTTCACCCTGCCGGCCGTCCAGCGGCTGTTCCCGGTGCAGAAGGACGGCCGGCGGCCGGCGACGTTCCCGGCCCCGGACGTGTGGATGGCCGAGCTGTCCCAGGTTCCGCTGCTCTACCAGCCGGGCGAGGCGTGGTTGTACGACACGTGCTCCACCCTGCAGGGCGTGCTGGTCGCCAGGGTCGCGGGCCGCCCGCTGCCGGAGTTCCTGGCCGAGCGGGTGTTCGGGCCGCTCGGCATGGTGGACACGGGCTTCGAGGTGCCGGCGGACAGGCTCGGACGGTTCACGAGCTACTACCGCCGCGGCGAGGCGGGCGCGTTGGAGCTGGCCGACGGGCCGGAAGGGCAGTGGAGCGCCCCGCCGGCGTTCGCGCTGGGCAACGGTGGGCTGGTCTCGACGGTCGACGACTGGCTGGCGTTCGGGCGGATGCTGCTGGCCGGGGGCGTGACCGCCGACGGTCGGCGGCTGCTGTCCGCCGACTCGGTGCGGCGGATGACCAGCGACCACACGACCGCGGTCCAACGGGCGGTCGGCGAGCTGTTCCTCCAGGGCCAGGGCTGGGGCTTCGGCGGCTCGGTCGACGTCGCCGTCCTCGACCCGTGGAACGTGCCGGGCCGGTACGGCTGGGTCGGGGGCACCGGGACGTCGGCGCACGTCGTCCCGGCCACCGGCACCGTCGCGATCCTGCTCACCCAGGTCGGAGCCGACAGCCCGGTCCCGCCGGAGTGGATGTCCGACTTCTGGCGGTACTCGACCGGCGCCGGCTGACCGAGGCTCACAGCCGCACGTCGGTGCCCGACACGATGACCCGCACCCGGGGTCCGGGGCGGTACCGGGCGGCCCGCTGTCCCGCGGACGCCCACGGCTCGACGCCGACGACGAGCAGCCGCACGACGCCGACGTCGGGCCGCCCCGGAGGGAGCAGCCGGCGGACCGTCGCCGGATCGCACCCGAGGACCGTGATCCGCTCGGCGGCGACGAGCCGGTGCGGGTCGGCGCCCACGCCGGGCGGGGCCTCCGGGGTGAGAAGGTTCAGCGTGCCGCCGGTGCACAGCGCGCGGACCCAGGCGACGGTGAACCGTCCGTCGGTGACCGGGGTGCCGAGCGGATCCGGGTCGGCGAGGTCGTACGTCTCGGTCCGGTCCGGCCGGGAGCCGGCCGGGTCGCCGTGTTCCACGAGCACGTCGAGGGTCCCGTCGTTGCGCGGCGGCGAGTGGTCGGTGGCCGTGGTGGGCGCGGTCGGCGGGCCGTCGATGTCGTCGAGGCGGACGACCGGGTGGTCGCCGGGGAGGTCCGCGTGGTGGGAACCGCGGGCCAGTACCGCGAAGGGTCGCAGTTCGCGGAGCCGTCGCCGGACGGGGCCACCCGGGTCCACCAGCGCGAAGGCTCCGCCGGCCTGCAGGACGCCGAGCAGGGCCGCCACCAGGTGCGGGCCCCGGGGCAGGCAGACGGCGACCGGGGCGCCGAGGGGCAGGCCCAGGCCGCGCAGGTGCCGGGCGACCCGGTCGGCGCGGTCGGCCAACTCGGCGTAGCTCCACGCCGTGTCGCCGCACCGGACGGCGGGGGCGTCCGGCGTGGCGCGGACCCGGTACTCGAAAAGACCGCGCAGGCTCACGGGCGACCCTCCACAACTGACAGGCGACGTCGGTCCGGCGCCCGTCGGAGCAGCGGGTTCGCGGGCGCGGAGGATGACTTGAGGCTGTCAGTCGGGGACCTCGCGCGCATGTCGGGTGTTTACCGGACGGGCGCCCACAGCTCCAGACACAACGGCTCCGCCACCAACCGCCCGCCGGCCCGGGCCAGCAGGGGGCCGGCCCCGCCGCCGTCGCCGACGTCCTCGCCGACCACGGTGATCCGCACGCCGCCGTCGCGGGGCGCCGCCCGCACCGTCACCGGCCCTGACCCGCAGGCCAGCACCGCCGCCACCGCCGCCACCAGTACCGGAACCGCCGCGACCGGCTCGGCGCGCAGCGCTGAGTCGTGCAACCGGACGGGCCGGTCGGCAGCCTGCGCGATGGTCCGCAACGCCGCCAGCAGGTCCGGTTCCGTCCGCCCGGTGTCCACGAAGTCCCGCAGCCACGCCGACACCTCGCGGACCCGCGCGGCCTGCCCGGGTTCTGTGACCACCCCGTCGGCCGCCAACAGCTCCATGATCTGCAGGGCCCGGTCGTGCAGCGCGCCGGCGTACGCCTCACGCTCGGTCGCCGTGGCCAGGGCCGCGGCCTGGGCGACGGCCTGAAGCTGTGCGGCCCGCAACGCCGTGGTGGACGTGCGCAGGTACCGGGCGACCGACCACCCGACCAGCGGATTGACCAGGAAGCCGGGCGTCGCGGCCAACTGGGCCGCCAACGGCTGGTGGCGGATGCCTACCCCGACAACCACCAGCGTGGCCGCCCAGGACACCCCCACGCCGAGGGCCCACCACAGCCGGCCGGCGGTCAGTCCCACGGCGAAACTGAGCAACTGGGTGTACTGCGCGGCGAAGTACAACCACCCCGTCCCGCCGGGCGGCAGGATCAGCGCGCCCACGACGAGCATCGCCACGCCCAGCGGCAGGTCCACGGCCCGGCCGACCCGCCCGGCCCGGCCGGCTCGCCACCAGCGCGCCGCCACCACCGCGCTGACCGCCGTGACCGCCGCGAGCAGGGCCACGGGCTGCCACGGGTGGTCGAACCGGGGCCCGGTCCACGTCAGGATCCCCCACATGACCACGAGCGCGCACGCCCGCACGATGAGGCCCGCCGTCAACTGCAGCGGGGCGTCGGGCCGTCTCACCGCGGCGCCCACAACAGCACCACGGTGCCCCGGCCCGGGGCCGACCGGACGGCGGAATGGCCACCGGCCCGCGACATCCGGTCCCGTACCGACCGGGCCAGGCCGAGCCCGACCGGCACCTCGGCCGGGTCGAAGCCGCAGCCGTCGTCGGCCACCTCGACCAGCCAGCCGTCGGCGGTCCGCCGCAGGCTGAGCCGGGCCACGTCCGCCCCGGAGTGCTTGCGGACGTTGGTCAGCGCCTCGCGGGCCGCCTGGACGAGCGCCGCCGCGCCCCGCCCGCCGGGTGGCAGGTCCCCGGCCGGCAGGTCCAGCTCCACCCGCAGGCCGGTGTCGGCGAGGTCGCCGGCCAGCGCGCGGAGCAGGTCCGGCAGGTCGCCGTCCGGTTCGCGTGGACCGCGGCTGAGCAGCCCGTGCAGCCAGGCCACCTCCCGGCGGGCCTGGCCGGCGAGCCGGGGGTCGGCGATCGCGCCGGACTCCAGTACCTCCGTGAGGGTCGTGAGCACCCGTTGCCGCAGCGGTTCGGTGTGCCGTCGGCGCTCGTCGGCGGCGGAGAGGGCCGCGGCGCGTTCGGCCGTCTCGCGATGGTAGGCGTCGGTCCGCCGGGCCACGGCGCGCACCTGCCGGGCGACCAGGGCGGCGATCAACGCCGAGCCGTGGAACGCCGTCGAGTTGGGCACGACGTTCCACATCGGGTTGCCGAGGAGGAGCTCCCCGGCCACCGAGGTGGCCGTGACCAGGGTCACCGACGCCATGGCCACCGGCAGCGGCCACGGGACCAGGCCGGGGACGGCCGCGGTGACGACCAGGAAGTCGTACAGCGGACTGTTGTCCCGTCCTGTCGTGGCCGCCAGACCGCCGCCGTACCAGCAGAGCAGGAACGACGCGGCCAGCAGCGCCGCCCGGAGCACGGCGTCGACGGCCACCCAGGATGGCGGCAGTCGGCCGCGCCGCCAGGAGACGGCGGCCAGCAGTCCGGCGGACACGGCGGCGGTGACGCACACCGCCAGCAGGGGCAGCCGGGCGGGGGAGGCTGGCAACGTCACGGCCTGCCCGACGACCAGGAGCAGCCCGGCCACCGGACCGGCGAAGGCGGCCACGGCCAGGGTCCGCTCGGCGCCGGCCGCGGCGCTGTCCGCTGCCGGCACGGCGACGGACGGCGCGAGGTCCGCCCGGCTCACCGGACGTCGCCGGCCGGGAAGTCCGGGTAGTGCAGCCGGAGGGCCTCCATGGCCAGCACCACGCGGTTCCCGCGTACCCCCAACTTGCGTTTGATCCGGTCTATGTACGTGTCGACGGTGGACATGTCGATCGACAGCCGGGCGGCGATCTGCTTGTTGGCCAGGCCGCTGGCGATCAGCTCCACCACCTCCCGTTCGCGCGGGGACAGCCGGGGGTCGGTGTTCTCCGCGGCGGCGAGCAGGTCGGCCAGTTCCCCGGTGAGGTAGATGTCCCCGGCGGCCACCGTCCGGACCGCCGGCAGGAACTCCGCCAGCGGGGCACGCTTGGTCAGGTAGCCGCGCGCGCCCCGGGCGAGCGCGGAGCGGACGTCCAGCGGCCGGCCGGAGCGGGACACGACCAGCACGTGCGCGCGGGCCGCCAGTGCCTCGATCACGTCCAGGGAGGGCCGCTGCCCGCCGTCGAGGTACAGATCGCACAGCACGACGTCGAACGCGTCCCCGGCCGGCAGTTCGCCGGGGTCGGTCACCCCGGAGACGACCACGACGTCGGGAGCCGCCACGAACGTCTGCTCGAAGCCGAGCACGTTCATCGGGAAGTCGTCGACCACCGCCAGCCGGATCATCCACATAGTATGTGCCAACGGTCGGCCGGTTCCGGGGCTCCCGACGCTGGTCCGACAGGGGAGAGGCCCGGACGTCGCCACGGTGACCGACGCGCGAACGCGACGCCAATGGCGGTGTAAGGCCTTGTCAGAACCTGTTTGCTGACAGTCAGATCCTGGACACCGTCGATGCCCCGTGGCTACTTTCAACGAGTTCCACCTCTCGATGCCACAGGCCCCGGCGGGTCGACATGTCGCTCGCCCCGGCACCGCAACCCCTGGGAGAACACATGTCACACACAGCCTCGTCACGCCGCGGCTTCGCCCGTCTCGGGATCGTCGGCGCGGTGCTGACGGCGGTGGTCACGCTGACCGCCGGAACGGCCTTCGCGGCCAGTGGCACCGTCCACACCGACAGCGGGGTGGCGGTCACCGTCCGGTCGGGGCCGCATGTCAGTTCCAGCGCTGTCGGGTCGGTGGCCAGCGGCGCCTCGGTGAACATCACCTGCCAGACCTACGGCGACACGGTCACCGGCAAGTACGGCACCAGCAACATCTGGGACAAGATCTCCACCGGCTACATCACCGACACGTACGTGTACACCGGCTCCGACGACCTCATCGCGCCGCTGTGCGGTTCGGGCCCCGCGTGCTCGACCAGCGGGCTGGGTGACCCGAGGAGCTGTTCCCAGGCGGTGACGTGGGCGATCAACCACAAGACGACGTCGTACGTCGCGGACTACTACAACCGGTGCGACCACATCATGGGGCTGGCCTACGGCTTCCCGGCGAGCGGTTCGACCACGGCGTACGTGCACTGGACCCAGGTGCCCTCGGCGTACCGGCACGCCGGTGACACCAACGTCCCGGCCGGTGGCCTGGCGTTCTTCTCCGGCGGGGCCGGCCACGTGATGATCTCGATCGGTGGCGGGAAGTTCATCTCCAACGACATCCACGGCAACGGCACCCTGACCGAGACGACGATCGCGGAGATCAAGAGCCAGTGGGGCAAGCCGTACCTCGGGTGGACCCAGCCCTGGTTCCAGTACAACCACTGACCGTCACGAGGGGGCGCGGTGTCCGGACCGGGCACCGCGCCCCCTCGTTGGCTGAGGTGCTGAGACCGGTGCACTCCACCTGAAAGGGTCGGGAACCGGACTCCCGCAGGGAGGCCTTGTCTGTCTATGATGGATAGACGTTCCGGCCCACTTCCACAGGGCCGGCCTCCTCTGCCGCGCGAGTGACCAGCGTCGACAGGGTTTCCGAGCGAAGGGCGGGAAGCGGTGCGCGAAATCAGCGAGGAAGACCTCCGTCGTCTGCGTGAGTCGAACCGACGTCTGAAGATCTCGCTGCTGGCCACTCTGGCAGTGGTCATCGCGGGAGTCGTCCTGCTCGTGGCGGCCGACGTGTCCTTCCCGCTGGGGGGCGGCGGATTCATCGGGATCTGCATCGGCCTGCTGCTGCTCATCCCGCAGCGGCGTCTGCTCAGAGAGCTCGGGCTGACCAACACCGAGGCCCGGGCGATTCTCGAGGCCGACAGGGAACGCCGCAGCGGCGTCGCCGCCCTGCCGCCGGCGGCGCGCGCCGAGCGCGAGACACTTCGGGCCCGCGTCTTCCTGGTCGCCGGGAGTGTGACGGTGCTGATCTTCCTCGTCGCGGCGTTCTACTTCTTCTCCAAGGCCGGCGAGACGGTGGAGGAGGACGCTCCGACCGACTACTGGTTCGCGATCAGCTTCTTCGCGGGCTTCGCGGCCCTGTGCGCCGGGCCGGCGCTGCTGTGGCAGTCCCAGCTGCACCGGGCCAGGGCGGAGTCCTGGAAGGCCGCGGAGACCGGCGACTGATCCGGACCGGCGTCGATCCGGCGGGCCACATGGTGTGGGATCGCCGGATCGGCCGGTGCGGAAAGACACCGGCCCACGTAGCAGGATGGGGCCATGACCTGGTCGACCACGTCCGACATCGGAGTCTTCCTCGCCGCGGCGCGCGCGTTCCTCGAGTCCCGCCCGGTCGAGCACACTGTCCTGCTCACGGAGGCCGCCTACCTGCACGCTCGGCCGAGTGCGGCGACCGATCAGCTCCACGGCTGGTGGCGGACCGCCGGTGGCGACGTCGCGGGCGCGTTCGTCCGGGCGCCACGGCACCCGCCTGTGCTGTCGATGGTGCCCGCCGACGGGATGGCGGACCTCGCCGACGTCCTGGCCGGTGCGCGGGGGATCGGAGTGGACGGCCGGCTGGCCGACTCCGTCGCGGTGGCCTGGGAGCGCCGGACCGGTGTGCGGCTCACCGAGCGGTCACGGATCACGCTGTACCGGCTGGAGCGTCTGGAACCACCGGCCCCGCCCCGGGGAAGCGCCCGGACGGCCGGGCCAGCGGACCGCGACCTGTTGGTGTCGTGGTTCGAGCGGATGATGGCGGCGTTCCCCGACGACCCCAGCGACCTGGCCTACGTGGTCGACGACCCGATCAGCGTCGGGGGCATCACGCTGTGGGAGGTCGACGGGGTGCCGGTGGCGATGGCCGGCCGCAGTCGCACGGTGGCCGGCATGGTCCGCCTGAGCGCGGTCTACGCCCCGGACGACGAGACTCACGCCGACGCGGCCTTCGTGGCGGCCTGCGCCACGGCGGCGGAGACGGCTCGTGACGTCCTCGTCTTCGGGTCCGCCGACGACGGCGTGGCCGACGGGAAGTACCGGGCCCTGGGGTTCCGCCCGGTCCTCGACCGGGTCACGCTCGGGTAGCCGCCGCCGTGGGTCGGGTCGTGTCCCGCCCGGGAGCGACCGACCCTACGGGCGCTACGCTCGGCCCATGAAGATCATCTCCCGGGACCTGGCGCCGACCGGCACCCTGCGGGCCTCCATCAACCTGGGCAATCCGGTGCTCGCCCAGGGCACGGCCACCGCGCCGACCGGTGTCACGGTCGACATCGCGCACGAGGTCGGCGCGCGGCTGGGCGTACCCGTCGAACTCGTGTGTTTCGACGCCGCGCGCAAGTCCTTCGACGCGATGACCGCCGGCCGCGCGGACCTGTGTTTTCTCGCCGTCGAGCCCGCGCGGGCGGCGGAGGTGGCCTTCACCGCGCCGTACGTCGTGATCGAGGGCGTGTTCGCCGTGCCCGTCGACTCGCCGCTGACCACGCCGGCCGACGTCGACCGGCCGGGCGTCCGGATCGGCGTGAACCGCGGGTCGGCCTACGACCTGTACCTGTCGCGCACCCTGGAACACGCGACCCTCGTGCGCGGCGAGGACGGGACCGCGGAGTTCCTCGGCGGGGGCCTGGAGGCGGTGGCCGGCGTCCGGCAGCCGATGACGGAGTTCGTCGCCGCCCGCCCGGGGGTGCGGCTGATCGGGGAACGGTTCATGCAGATCCAGCAGGCCGTGGGCACGACGAGGACCCGGCTGCCCGAGACCGTGGCGTTCCTCCGGGACCTCGTCGAGGAGCTGAAGGCCAGCGGGTTCGTGGCCGACTCGCTCCTGCGCGCGGGTCAGCCCGACGCCGCGGTCGCGCCGCCCGGGTAACGACTCAAACCCATTGATCGGGGGTACCGGCGGGTGCGAGTCTGATCGGATGTCTGATGAGCCCCGCTGGGTACAACGGTTCCGCGCCCCGAACCTGCCGGTCCTGCGCTGGGCCCCCGACGCGCCGGACCGCGCCGTCTACGTGTCCAACGCCTCCGGCGCCCTGCAGGTGCACACCTGGGACCGCGCCACCGACACCCACCACCAGCTCACCGACCGGCCGGCGGGTACCACCCTCGCCGTGATCGACCGGGACGGCTCGGAGGTGTGGTGGTTCGCCGACACCGCCGGTGACGAGCGCGGCCGCTGGATGCGCCAGCCGTTCGACGGTGCGACCCCGGCGGTCCCGGCCACCCCGGAGCTGGGTCCCGGCTGGCCGGTCGGGCTCGTGCTCGGCCGCTCGACCCAGGCCGTCGGGTTGTCCACCGAGGAGGGCGTCACGATCCACGTCGGCGGCCGGCTGCTGCACTCCAGTCGGGTCGACGCCTCGGTCGGCGCGCTCAGCGTCGACGAGACGCTGCTGGCCGTCGAGCACGCCGAGTACGCCGACGCCCGGCACCGGGCCGTGCGGGTGCTCCGCGTCGCCGACGGGACGGTGGTCGGCGAGCTGGTCGACGAGCACGGCCTGCGGGTGGTGGACTTCGCGCCGGACGGCACCCGGCTGCTGCTCACCCGGGACCGCGACGACCGGCCGGGGCCGCTGATCTGGGACCCGGTCACCGGCGCGGAACACGCGCCGGAGGTGGACCTGCCGGGGGAGGTCTTCGCCGACTGGTACCCGGACGGTCGGGCCCTTCTGCTGCGGCACCGCCACCACGCGCGCGACGAGCTCTACCGGCACGACCTGGACACCGGCGAGCTGACCCGGCTGGACACCCCGCGCGGCACCATCATGGCCGCGGCGGTCCGCCCGGACGGGACGGTCGAGTACCGGTGGTCCTCGGCCGCGCACGCCCCGGCGATCCGCCGGCTGGACGGCACGGTCGTGCTCGCCTCGGAGGCGCCCGGTTCGGTGCCGTTGACCGACGCCTGGGTCGGCGACGTGCACGCCCTGATCGCCCGGCCGGAGGGGCCCGGACCGTACCCGACGGTGTTCCTGCTGCACGGTGGGCCCGACGCCCAGGACATCGACCAGTTCTACCCGGGCCGCGCGGCCTACGTCGACGCCGGGTACTGCGTCATCCACGTCAACTACCGCGGCTCCCTCGGCTACGGCACCGCCTGGCGCGACGCGCTGATCGGCCGCCCCGGCCTCCCCGAGCTGGAGGACACCGCCGCCGTGTACGACTGGGCGGTCGCCGAGGGCATCGTCGACCCGGCCCGGTGCGTGATCGGCGGCGCCTCCTGGGGCGGGTACCTGACCCTGCTCGGGCTCGGCACCCAGCCGGACCGCTGGGCCGCCGGGCTGGCCATCGTGCCGATCGGCGACGTCGTCGGCCTGTGGGAGGACGAGATGGAGCCGGTCCGCGAGTACGACCAGGCGCTGTTCGGCGGCACCCCGCACGAGATCCCCGAGGTGTGGGCCCGGTCCTCGCCGATCACGTACGTCGAGCACGTCCGGGTGCCGGTGCTGATCACGGTCGGCGAGAACGACCCGCGCTGCCCGGCCCGGCAGGTCGACACCTACGTGGCCCGGCTCGACGCGCTCGGCAAGCACTACGAGCTGCACCGGTTCGACGCCGGGCACGGCAGCGTCGTCGTCGCCGAGCGGATCGCCGACCAGCTGCGCGAGTTGGACTTCCTCGCCCGGCACCTCCCTACGGTTCCCGCCGCACCGTGAACAGGTCGCCCGGCTGGCAGTCCAGAGCCTCGCACAGCGCGGTGAGGGTGGAGAACCGGATGGCGCGGGCCCGGCCGTTCTTCAGGATGGACAGGTTCGGCAGGGAGATGTTCATCCGGCGGGCCAGCTCCGACACCGTCATGCCGCGCTCGGCGAGGAGGCGGTCGATGTGGACGTCGACGCGGTGCTCGTCCTCCGGGGGCATCAGATCACCCCGTCGAGTTCCGCGCGGAGCTGGCCGCCGCGCCTGAGGATCTCGCCGAACGCCAGCACGAGCAGGCCGGTCAACAGCCACCAGGGCACGCTGGGGGAGTCCGCCATGATCGTGCCGCTGTCGCGGAGCACGCTCTTCTGCAACGCGACCCGCGCGGCCAGCGCGACGAGTTCCGCGCCGCCGCCGCAGCCCAGGACGAGGAGCCCCAGCTTCCGGACCCGGCGGATCATCTCCGGGGTGAACGGGTCGTGGTGGTAGGCCTCGCGGACCAGCCGGCGGGCGAAGAGCAGGATCGGGATCAGGGCGAGGACCGTCAACCAGCCCAGGCCGAGGTCGTACAGGACCGCCTGGAACGCGCTGGGGTGCGTGACCCGGACGGTGACGAGGGAAAAGGTGTCAGGGACGTTGACGGCGGGGCTGTGCGGCAGGTCCTGCGCGGTCCGGTCGTACGCGTCGCCGAGGTCCGGGTAGATGTCGGACAGGTACACCCTGATCGAGACGTCCCTGACCCAGTCGGAGTGGAACAGGTCCGTCAGGCCCAGGAGGGCCGCGATGACGTCGAACACCAGGATGGCGGTGAGCAGCTTGTGCGTCCGGGCCAACCAGCCCGTGCGCGTCCGTGCGGCGGTATCCACAGCGTCCTCCACTTATCGATATTCGATGCATCGATAATCGCTATGGGAGCGGAGGTTGTCAAGCCGTGCCGGTCCTGTTCCGGTGGTGGACGGAGGACGGGGACGACCGCTCTCACACGGACGGCACGACCCCGGCGAGCACACCGCTGATCATCACCGCGTACGCGGCCGCCGACACCGTGACTGTCGCCAGGATCGTCGTGAGCGGCGGCTGGCGGACCAGTTGGTAGGCGATGAGCCCCGGGGCGACGAAGCCGAGCGTCTCGTGCACGAACAGCAGCGGGAAGTCGTGCTGGATCAGCGCGAACAGGCACAGTTGCAGGACAACGCTGAGCAGCACCACCGCGGCGAAGAGGCGTTTGCCGTACAGGATGACGACCTTCTGCAGCAGCACCGTCGCCCCGTAGGTGACCGCCGTCATCACCACCACGAGGGCGGCCTGCCGGTAGTCCTGCAGCAGGGACAGCGCGAGCCAGCCCGGGGTGATCATGCCGCCGGGGGACAGGTTCGTCATCAGGTAGCACAGCAGGGAGAACACGAGGCCGGCCCCGAGGGCGAGGGTGGCGGTCTCCGGGGCGAGTTCGACGGTGATCATGAGGGCCTTCCGGGGGTGGCGTGGTCGACCCGGGGCAGTGTCGCCAACTCCTCCAGGAGGAGCTCGCCCTGGCCGTGGATGTTGCCGACCGTGACGAGGGAGACGTGTCCGTCGACCCCGGCGGTGATCTGGTCGAGGAGGTCGCGCGGGGAGCGCCGGCCACCGAGGTCGAAGATCCGGTCCTGCCAGCCGGCGGGAACCGTGCCGCGGGCGCTGCGGGTGGGCTCGCCGATCAGGATCACCCGCTCCGGGTCGATGTCGCCGATCAGGGCGCCCATCTGCCCGTTGCGCTCCACCCGGTCCGGCCGGCAGTTGATCACCACGTGCAGGGGGCGGCGGATCATGTCCTGTTCGTGCAGGCGGCGGATGTTGAGGAGGGTGGACTCCGGGTCGTTCGCGGCGAACACGTTCGCGACGGCCAGTTCGCCGCCGGGGACGCGGAACCGTTCGACGGTCAGCACCCCCGGATCGGGCGGCGCGGCCCACATGCCGGCGAAGGCGTCCTCGCGCCGCACGCCGCACAGCTCGGCGACCGCGAGGGCGATGGCCACGTTGTCCTTGAACGTGATCCAGCCGAACGCGCGCATCTCCTCGTCGGTGACGCCCTCGGGGTCGACCTCGATCAGCCGGCAGTCGCGCCGCCGGGCCTCCGCGCGGAGGATCTCCACCCGGTCCCGCTCCGCCGTGACGCAGATCCCGCCGACGGGCATCGACCGCGACAGGGACCGGGCCACGTCGTCGAGCGTGGGCCCCATCTCGGCGAGGTGGTCCTCCCGCACGTTGCACAGCACGCCGATCGTGGACTCGATGAGCTTGGACTGGTTGATCTCCTGCAACGCCGGCATCACGGCCATGCACTCGATGACGAGTACGTCGGGGTGGAACGCCGCCGCGCGCCGGACGATCCCGATCTGCTCGACGACGTTGGCGATCCCGAACTTGCGGTACACCGGCTCCTCGGTGGCGTCGGGGTAGATGAACCGGGCGGCGGTACCCGTTGTCTTGGCCACCACCACCTGCCCGCCGCCGCGCAGCGCTCCGGCGCACAGCCGGGTGATGGAGCTCTTGCCCCGGATGCCGTTGACGAGCACCCGGGTCGGAATGCCGCGCAGGTGGCGGTGGTGGTGGCGTTGTTCGACGACGCCGGCGACCAGCAGCGCGACGCACAGGGCCAGGAACGCGAGGGCGAGGACCGACATGTCAGCGCCTCCCGACCCGCGACACGGGCGCGGCGGACGCGGCGCGCGGCGCGGGAACGACGGCCCCGGCCCGCGGCACGGGAACGACAGCCCTGGCTCTCGGGACGGGCGCGGTGGCCCCGACCGGGTCCGGTCCGCGCGGGCCCGGGATGATCGGCAGCACCATGGTGGGCACCCCGACGGCCCCGCGCAGCCGGGTGGCGCCACCGAGCCGTTCCGGGCCGTACAGCGCGACCTGGCGGCAGATGTCCAGGCACAGGGCGATCGCGCCGATCTCGTCCTGCCGGGCCAGCGATATCGGGGTACGCGTGTCCCCGTCCGCCAGCCGCCCCGCCGCCCCCGCCAGCCGGCGCAGCGGCAGCGCGACCAGGAACAGGTGCCAGCCCAGCCCGCCGAGCCCGACCGTCACCGCGGCCAGGGCGACCAGGAGCCGCCGGTGGCGTTCGCGCCGCTCGACGAGGTCCAGGTCACCGGTGCGCCGCTCGGCGATCACGGCCAGTCCGAGGTGCCGGGTCGCGCTCTCCGAGTCGAGGGCGACGGCCGTGACCACGGCCCGGCTACCCGCGACGGTGACGGTGCCGACGGAACTCCGCCCGGCGAACGCCGCGGTGCCAGCGTCCCGCAGCCGCTGGTTGCGGACCGTGCCGAACGCCTGGTAGCCCTCCGTGTCCACCCAGGTGCGGAACCGCTCGTCCACCAGCCGCAACCGGCCGTCCGCCCGACCGAGCAGCGCCGAGAGGTAGCGGATGTCGTACTCGGCGACGAGGTCCGAACCCGGGGCCAGCCGGGCGTGCGCGTAGAGGGCTGGGACCCGGGTGACCCGCTCGTCGACGACCACCCCGCTGCCCGGCGGGACAGGTCCGGCGGGACGCAGCGGCTCACGTCCGGCGGGACCGGCGGTCACCCGGCCGGTGGCGTCGACGACGTAGACGCTGCGGAAACGGCCGTTCGCCGCGAGGGCGTCGAGCTGCGCGCGTATCCCGGCCGAGCCTGCCCCCGCCCCGGACGCCCCGGCTCCAGCCGCCCCGGGCCCGGCGGCTCCGGCTCCGGCCGGCCCGGCCCCGGCCGCCCCGGCCGCGCCTGCCCCGACCCCGGGCGCACCGGCCCCGGCCGCGGTGCTGACCTGGGCCAGTCCGCTGTCGAGGGCCTGCTGCACTGTCCGCCCGACGATGTCGACCTGGTTCTGCAGGTCGACGGCCACCTGCGCCGGCACCGGAGGCTCGTGGCCCTGGTCGGGGGCGACCGCGGCCACGGCCCACCCGATCGGCGCGGCGGCGCACAGCACGGCGACCAGCCAGGTGCTCAGGGCCGGACGGGTCGGCCGTGGTTGCCCCGGGCGTCGGAGCCGTCGGACGCTGTCGGCGATCCGGGCCACCTCCCGGGTCCGCCACCGGGGTGCGTGGGTGCCGCCGTCGCCGATCGCCGCCGCCGAGCAGTGGGTACGCAGCCGGCGGAGCGGGGCGACGATGCCGATGTGGCCCAGGACCAGGCACACCACGGCGACCCCGCACAGGCTGAGTGCGAGGGGAAGGCCGCTCCAGGGCGAGCCCTGCGGCTGGAGGGCGACGTGCGCTACCGAGACGACGGTGAGCCCGGAGTCCCCGGTGGACACGGCACTGACGACCGGCACCGTCGTACCGACCGCGGAACCACCCCCTGCGGTCGCGCCCCCGGCCCCCGCAGGCCCCGCTCCGCCCGTGGCATGTGGCCCAGGCCCGGCTCCGGCCGTGGCACCCGGTCCAGGCGCGGTACCCGTAGGCCCGGGAGCGGCACCGGCTCGCGCCGCGGTCCCGACCACGCTCGCCGCGCCGCGCCCCGCCGCGTCGGCCGCCGCGCGCGCCACCAGGGGCGACAGCACCGGATCGTCGGAGCTGACGGCGGCCCCCTGGGCGACCGCCCATCCGCCGACCCGCGGCACGAGCACGAGACTCTGCCCGGCGTCGACCCGCGCCAGGTGCGGCCGCAGCGTCGTCGACGCGACCAGCTCCCGGCCGTCGGCCAGGGGCACGAACCCCACGAGGTGCACCCCGGCGGCGTCGCGCACCGACGTCACCCCCGCCGCCGTGGAGCCGGCGGCGAGGCTTCCGACGGGGACCGGTCCGCCGTAGGCCTGGACGGTTCCGCCGTGGTCGAGTACCACGCTGCCCCGCCACGTCGATCGTCCACCCACGACCGATTCCGCGAGGTGCCGCGGGTCCCGTCCGGCCTCGTTGTGCGCGTAGCCCTCCGCGGCGGCGAGGAGGCTTTGCAGGCCGGTGATCGCCGTGGTGCGGATGCCCCCGGCGACCAGTTCCGTCGTCCGGGTCTGCGCCTCGACGACGGCCCCCGGCACCGAGGGGTGCGCCGGCCCGGCGAGGCCCACCACGCCGGCCACCGCGACCAGGACGAGCGCGAGGGCACAGACCCGCGACGGCACGGCGACCCCGGCGGGCAGACGCGGGCGGGGCAGCTGCCGGTCCAGACAGATGCGTCGCCACTCCTGTGAACCCATGTCGCCTCCGATGCCCGCCTGACACAACCCAGACATGACGGAGCGTAAAGTTCGGTGCGTTAAGGGGTTCCTAAATGTTCACTAACATCCCTCTAAGAACGACAATCCGGACCAGACGGTCGGAGTCACCATTCCTCGTCGTCCTCGTGCACGTTCGCCTTGGACACGCCGGGCCTCTCCCAGAAGGCCTCGACCGTGCTCACGTGCCCCGGCGACTGCAGCCGGACGACGATCCGGGTCGGGCTCTTGCGGTCGACCACCACCTCGACGTACTCGTCGATGGGTTCCACCCCGGTCATGTCGACCCGGTCCTTGGAATAGGACAGCGTGACGCTGCCGCCGTCGGTGTACACGACCCGCACGACCGTGTCCGCGCCGTCCGACCTGATCACCGAGGTGGGGGAGTGCTTCGGGGTGGGCGACGGGGTCGGCGAGGGCTCCCGGTGGCGCACCTGGGCCAGGGTGTAGGCGCTCGGCGAGGGGGCGGCGCTGCGGGCGGGGGGGAGCGGCCGGCCGGGGTCGCCGCCGGCATCGGCCACGAACGCCGGGTACACGCTCAGCCAGACCGTGCCGCCGACCACTGCGGCGGCGGCGGGCCAGGCGACGGCCATGACGGTGGTACGACGCATGCCCGCATTATTCACGAATCCCACTGCCGTCGGTGGTTCCGGTATGTTGCCAGTCATGGCCCGCGTACTTGTCATCGAGGATGAACCGGGTATCCGCCATACCCTGGTGCGCGAGCTGGCGCCTTATGGCCACAGTGTCCAGGCCGTGGGCAAGGCGATGGACGGGCTTCGGGCCGTCACGCAGGGTGACCCAGACGTCGTGCTGCTCGATCTCGGCCTGCCGGACCTCGACGGCGCGGTGCTGCTCACCATGATCCGGGCCGCGACCCAGGTGCCGGTGATCGTGGCCACGGCGCGCGACGACGAACGCGACATCGTCCGGCTGCTCGGCAAGGGCGCCGACGACTATGTGGTCAAACCGTTCTCGGTGGCCCAGATCGCCGCCCGGGTGGCCGCCGTGCTCCGGCGCACGAAGCAGGCCGGGCCACCGGCCCCGATCGTGCTGGGCACGCTCACGGTCGACCTGACGGCGCGTGAGGCCTGGCTGGACGACGCGCCGCTGCGCCTGAGCAAGCGGGAGTTCGAGCTGCTTGCGTATCTCGCGGCCCGCGTCGGCCAGGTCGTGACCCGTCCGCAGCTCCTGGCCGACGTGTGGCGTTCGCCGTACGGCGGGGACGACCGCACGGTCGACGTGCACGTGTCCTGGCTGCGCCGCAAGCTGGGCGAGACGGCGGCCCGGCCCCGGTACCTGCACACGGTGCGCGGGGTCGGCATCAAGCTGGTCCGGCCGCCGGCCGGCTGACCGTCGGCAGGGTGAGGGCCACCCGCGCCCCGCCCAGGGCGGAGGACGTCACGGTCAGGCGCCCGCCGCACGTACCGGCCAACCGCTGCGCGATGTCGAGCCCCAGTCCGGTTGAGTGCGCCCCGCTGTTCCCGCGCACCAGGGCCAGTTCCGGCGCGCGGATGCCGGGGCCGGCGTCCTCGACGGCGAGTTCGACGGCGTCGCCGATCCGGCGCAGGCCGACGTGGTAGGTGGTCCCCGGCGGGGTGTGGTGGAAGACGTTGCCGAGCACGACGTCGAGGACCTCCTGCACGGTGCTGGCGGGCACCGGCACGTACAGGGGGGTGTCGAGTCCGGACTCGTGCCGGCGTCGGCCCTGGTCCTCGGCGAGCACCGCCCAGAACGCGATCCGGTCGGCCACCACCCCGGCGAGGTCGCACGAGCCGGACTCCTCGACGACGAGCGGCCGGCGGGCCCGGGCGACGATCGCGTCGACCTCGCGCCCCAGGCTGGCGGTCGCCTCCACGACCCGGTCGCGGGCGGACCCGGCGGGCAGCGACTCGGCATTCAACCGCAACACCGTCAGAGGGGTACGCAGCCGGTGCGACAGGTCGGCGACCAGCTCGCGCTCCATGGCCAGCAACGCCGTGATCCGCGCGGCCATCGCGTTGAACGCCACCCCGGCCGTGTGGATCTCCGGCGGCCCGGCCGGGTCCACCCGCACCTCCAGGTCGCCGGCCCCGAGCCGCTCGGCGGCCAGCGCCAGGTCCACGCTGGACCGGACGACCTGTCGGGCGAGCCGGTCGGCCAGCAGCGCCGAGGCGGCCAGCAGCAGCGTGCCCAGCCCGAGGAGCCCGAGCCACGCGGTCCGCACGCGCCACGCCGCGTCGGCGTCGGGCACGTAGACCTCGGCGACCGCGACCCCGCCGTCGGCCACGGTGACTGGCCGCAGCAGCACGTACCCGCCCTCGACGGCGACGGTCGCGGGCCGGCCGCGCGCGGCGGCCCCCGCCAGCGCCGGGTCCACCATCGGGCTCGACCTCGCGCCGATGGACATGCCGCTGGGCAGCAGCACCACGACCCGCCGTTCGCTGCCGGCGGGCATCGCGGCGAGCGCCTCGGAGACCTCCTTCGGGTCGGTGGTGACCCGCAGGACCGCCGCGATCGCGTCGGCGTCGCGGCGCGCGTCGCCCAGCGCGCGCTCCCCGGCGGTGTGGTGCGCGAACCAGGCCATGGGCACGGCGAACACGACGATCACGAGCGCGGTGGCGGCCAGCGTCACCCACATGAACCTGCGTCTCACGCCCCCATCGAACCATGTGACGTTTCGCACATGACCTTGAGCACACGGTGACCGAAGGGCGTCGATGCGTTCACCTGGCCGGTGCGCCGATCCTCCAGCTCAGACCGTCCACTCTGTACGGAGCGCTCGATCCCCTCGTACCCGCATGTCAGAAGAATTTGCTTTCTGGTCGCTTCCGGGTAACAAGGGTTGCAGTTGAGCCGACAAGTGGGCACAAGATTTCCTGTTAGCGTCTGCGGCGTCGCCTTCCGTGGTGATCCCGTCAGAGGGCGGCGAAGTCCATCCACATGCTTTAGGAGCAGAGTTGAGCAACATCAAGCGTCTCGTGACCGCCGTGGCCGCCGTTACCCTCGGCGCCGGTCTGTCCCTGGCCGCCGCCGGTTCCGCGCAGGCCGCCACTCCGGAGTGCGTCGCCTCGTTCCAGCCCGCGAACGGCGGCATCAACCCCGCGTACGTGGCCTACACCGGCACCATCACCTGCCTGCACAGCCACCGCGCGCTCACGGTCAACGTCCACGGCTGGGACGCGTCGAAGACGGGGAACTTCCTCGACGTCACCAACACCCGGACCAACGCCAGCACCGTGTCCGTCACGCTGTACTACGCGCCGAGCACCCCGAACTGGGGCTTCACGGTGGACGGCACGTACCAGGGCTCGTCCTCGCTCGTCGCGGTGACCCCGGTCAGCGGCCCGAACCTGTAAGGACCTGAGAGTGTTCGGGCGGTGGTGGCCGGCGCCGGTCACCACCGCCCGAACCCCGCTCAGGTGATGACCCGGGATTCCAGAGGTGGCAGTACCCCGTCGTGCGGTACGTCGGCGACGGCCGCACGCCGCTGCTGGTACAGGGAGTACCCGATCAGCGCGACGAGGACGCCCCCGAGGATGAGCGACGCGCCGACCGTGCCGTAGCCGAGCCCGCCCTTGACCGTCGGCTTGCTGAAGAAGTCGCCGGCCGTCGCGCCGAGCGGCCGGGTGAGAACGAAGGCGACCCAGAACAACAGTGTGGTGGAGACCGGAGTGAGGTAGCGCGCGAGGACCGTCAGGGTGATCGCGCCGCTGACCACGACCGCGCCGCCGAGGAACCCGAGCCCGGTGTCGTCGGCGAGGTAGTCGCCCAGGGACGTGCCGAGGGTGTTGGAGATCAGGATCGCCGCCCAGTACAGCACCTCGCCGCGGAACGTGCTGATGTCGTCGACGGCGAAGGTGTGCCCGCTCAGGTACCAGATCGAGAACACCACGGCCAACAGGGTGATCAGCACGACCGCGCCGGTGGCGTAGCCGAGGCCGGCGGTGCGGTTCATGAAGTCCGACATTGTGGTGCCGGCGGTGCTGGTCGACAGGATCACCGTCCAGTACAGCGCCGGGTGGAAGCGCTTCGCCCGCAGTTGGGTCACCAGGCTGACGAGGAACAGGCCCACCAGGACGAGCGAGCTGACCGCGTAGCCCACCTTCATGGTCTGCGCGAGGAGGTCACCGGCCGTCTCGCCGAGTGTCGTCGCGGCTATCTTCATGATCCAGAAGATCAGGGTGACCTGTGGGAGCTTCTTCATGCGCACTTCTTCCTAACGAGACACCCGGGTACGGAGTGGCGATCTCATCCTCTATCCGACAATCGCGGCTATGCGGATGAGAGTCAACACTCCGGGCCCCTTGTCGCGCCCTTGCCCGGCGCCGCTCAGGTGGTCGAGGAGACCGCGCCCGCCGCCGGTCGGCGGGCCAGGACGCCCAGTGCCACGCCGAGCGCGCCGAGCAGCACGGCCAGGGCCTGGTCGCTGCGCAGCACCCCGTCCAGGCCCCGGTCCAGCGGCGGCAGCGTGCCACCGGTGATGACCAGCAGTAGCGCCCCGAGCAGGCAGGCCAGCCCGACGTAGCCGAGCAGTCCGACCCGCGGCCGGGGCAGCCGCATGTCGCGCTGCTCCGCCCACCGGAACGCACCGACGAACACCGCGAGCAGCAGCCCGAGGCCGGCGAGCCACAGCGGGCGGGTCCACCACCAGGTCGCGGTGCCGGGGGCCGGCGGCGTGACGCCGAGGCCGAGCAGGAGCACCCCGAAGACCAGGAAGGCGGCGGTCAGGTGCCACAGGTACACGGTCATGCTGTGCCGCTGGACCCACCGCACCGGCCGGTCCGGCAGCCGCAGGATCAGCGGTCGCAGGAGCAGGACGAGCGCTATCTGGTACCCGGTGAGCGCCACCAGGCACACCGTCGGCGGATTCATGTTGGACATCGCGGCCCCGGGCATCCCGATCATGCTCGCCGGGTACGGGCCGAGCGCCACGAGGCCGGCCAGCACCGCCACTCCGGCCCCGGCGACCGCCCCCAGTCGGCGGCGTGACCAGCCGGCGAGGGTGCCGTCGGCGTGGAAGAAGCCGAGCTGGTGCGGGATGAGCCAGACGACCACGGCGTTGAGGTAGCCGAGTTCGGTGACGCCGGTGGCGAACCGGGCCACGTCCACCGCGACGGCGCACCCGGCGAGCCCGACCAGCACCTTCCACCGGTACCGGCCGTGCAGCCGGCCGAACAGCGGGGCGCAGGCGAGCACCAGCAGGTACACGGCGATGAACCACAGCAGTTGCGGGGCGGTGCCGGCCGCGCGCCGGACGGCGGCCCACGGCACCCCGGCGGCGACGAGCGCCGGCCCGGCCACGGCCCACACCGCGAGGAACACGCCGATCGGCCACAGCAGCCGTCCGAGCCGGCGGCGCAGGAACGACCAGCCGTCGGTCGACCGGCGCAGCGAGCCGTACGTGGCGCACCCGGCGGCGAAGAACATCAGCGGCATGATCTGGGCCACCCAGGTCACCGCCCAACCGCCGGTGCCCGACAGCGCGTTGCCGATGTCCAGCCGGTGGCCGTCCCAGGCCACGACCGGCATGAGCCAGTGCAGCAGTACCACCGCCACGGTGCCCAGCGCCCGCAGCGCGTCAACGAACCGGTCCCTCGTTTGCATGCCATCGAGCCTCCCCAACCGGCCGGCCCCGCACGATCCCGCAGCCACTCCTCTTCGGGGTACGGCTAGCGGTACCTCCGCCGCCAGGACTCATAGGTGTGACCTATGACCCTATCGGCGCTGGCCGCCTACCCGACCGCGCGCGGCCCGGGTTTACTGCAAGCAACCATCGGTCCGCCCGCCGACCCGTCTGCTCGGAGGAGCGTCCTGTCATGTCCCGCCCGATCCGGATCGCGATCGTCGGAGCCGGCCCCGCCGGGGTCTACGCCGCCGATGCCCTGCTGAAGTCCGACGCCGCCGCCGAGCCCGGGGTCTCGATCGACCTGTTCGAACGGATGCCGGCCCCCTTCGGGCTGATCCGCTACGGCGTGGCCCCCGACCACCCGCGGATCAAGGGCATCGTGACCGCCCTGCACAAGGTGCTGGACAAGCCGCAGATCCGGCTGTTCGGCAACGTCGACTACCCGAACGACCTCACCCTCGACGACCTGCACCGGTTCTACGACGCCACGGTCTTCGCCACCGGCGCGACCGCCGACCGGGCGCTGGACATCCCCGGCGTCGGCCTGGACGGCTCCTACGGCGCGGCGGACTTCGTCTCCTGGTACGACGGGCACCCCGACGTGCCGCGCACGTGGCCGCTGGACGCGGAGAAGGTCGCCGTCCTCGGCGCCGGCAACGTCGCCCTGGACGTGGCCCGGATCCTGGCCAAGACCGCCGAGGAGCTGCTGCCCACCGAGATCCCGCCGAACGTGCACGCCGGCCTGCGCGGCAACCGGGCCCGGGAGGTGCACGTCTTCGCCCGTCGAGGCCCGGCCCAGGCCAAGTTCAGCCCCATGGAGCTGCGCGAACTCGACCACTCTCCGAACATCGAGGTCATCGTCGACCCGGAGGACATCGAGTACGACGAGGGCTCGGCCGCCGAGCGCCGGGCCAGCAAGCACGTCGACATGGTCGCCTCGACCATCGAGAACTGGGCCATCCGCGATGTCGGCGACCGCCGGCACCGGGTGCACCTGCACTTCTTCGAGTCCCCGGTCGAGGTGCTCGGCGCCGACGGCCGGGTGAGCGGCCTGCGCACCGAGCGAACCGAACTCGACGGCACCGGCAATGTCCGGGGCACCGGCCGGTTCACCGACTGGGACGTGCGAGCCGTCTACCGCGCCGTCGGCTACTACTCCGACGAGCTGCCCAAGCTCCCCTTCGACCCGATCTCCGGCACCGTCCCGCACCGGTCCGGCCGGGTCCTCGCCGCAGACGGCTCCCACCAGACCGGCACGTACGTCACCGGCTGGATCAAGCGCGGCCCCGTCGGCCTGATCGGCCACACCAAGGGCGACGCCAACGAGACGGTCGCCTGCCTGCTCGCCGACCACGCGGCCGGCGACCTGCCCGGCGCGGCGGCCCCGGAGCCCGACGCCGTCGTCGCCCACCTGCGCGACCAGGGCGTCCGGTACACCACGTGGGCCGGCTGGAACCAGCTCGACGCCCACGAGCGTGACCTGGGCACCGCCGAGGGCCGCGAACGGGTGAAGGTCGTCGACCGTGAGGACATGCTCCACCACAGCGGCGCCTGACGGCGGCGCCGACATGTCGCGCGATGGCGATGCCTGACGGCGGCTATCCGCCGTAGGTGACCCACCGATAGTGCAGCCCGGTGCTCGACTCGGCCCAGTCGGTCGCGGCGAGCACCGGCCGGTGCACCTCCGGCGCGGACACGTCGCCGTCGAACGCCTCGGCCAGCTCTGTCACCACCACCCGGTCGGCGAGCGGCAGCGCCTCTGCGTAGACCGCGGCACCGCCCATCACCCAGACGTCCGCGCCGGCCGCCGCCGCCAGGGCCTCGGCGAGGGAGGCGAACACCTCGGCGCCCTCGGCCCGCCAGCCGGTCTGCCGGGTCAGCACCAGGTTGCGCCGGCCGGGCAGCGGCCGGAACCGGGCCGGCAACGAGTCCCACGTCTTGCGACCCATGATCATCGTGGCGCCGGCGGTCAGGGTCCGGAAGTGCGCCATGTCCTCCGGCAGGTGCCACGGCAGGGCGCCGTCCAGGCCGATCACGCCGTTGGCGGCCTGTGCCCAGATCAGCCCGAGGGTCATACCGCCACCGGGGCCTTGATCGCCGGGTGGTGCCGGTAGCCGACGATCTCGAAGTCCTCGTAGGCGTAGTCGAACAGCGAGTCGGCCTTATGCAGGGTCAGGCGGGGGAACTCGTAGGCCTCCCGGCTGAGCTGTTCGGTCACCTGGTCGACGTGGTTGTCGTAGATGTGGCAGTCCCCGCCCGTCCAGATGAAGTCGCCGACCTCCAGGCCGACCTGCGCGGCGATCATGTGGGTCAGCAGCGCGTAGCTGGCGATGTTGAACGGCACGCCCAGGAACAGGTCGGCGCTGCGCTGGTAGAGCTGGCAGGACAGCCTGCCGTCGGCCACGTGGAACTGGAAGAACGCGTGGCACGGCGGCAGCGCCATCTGGGGGATCTCCCCGACGTTCCAGGCCGACACGATCATGCGCCGGGAGTCCGGATTCTCACGCAGAGTCGTCAGGAGCTCACTGATCTGGTCGATGTGGCCGCCGTCCGGGGTCGGCCAGGAGCGCCACTGGACCCCGTAGACCGGGCCGAGGTCGCCGTCGGGGGCCGCCCACTCGTCCCAGATCGTGACCCGGTTCTCGCGCAGCCAGCCGACGTTGCGGTCGCCGCGCAGGAACCACAGCAGCTCGTAGGCGACGGACCGGAAGTGCACCCGCTTGGTCGTGACCAGCGGGAATCCGCGATCCAGGGCGAACCTCATCTGGTACCCGAACACCGAGCGCGTCCCCGTGCCCGTGCGGTCTTCCTTGCGGGTCCCCGTCGACAACACGTGCCGCAGGAGGTCCTCGTACTGGGTGTCCGGCATCCGCTCAGCGTATAACGGCTGGCGGCGCCCTCCACGGGGACGGTGCGCCGGTGGTGGAGGCTAGGGGCGTGGTGCCGCGTAGTGGCGGGTGGCCCATGCCTGGTAGTGCGGCGCGTGCGCGATCAGGTCCCGGTACGCGCCGGTGACGTAGTGGTGCAGCGCGTCGGCCACGTCCCCGCACGGGCTGTCCGTGCGCCACAGCAGCAGGTGCCGGAACCAGATCGGCGTGCCGGCCAGTGGTCTGATCAGCATCCGGTCGCTTGCCCGGTGGGTCGGCTGCACCGCCGTCACGCCCATCCCCTGGAAGATCATCGCCTCCAGCTGGTCGAGTGCCATGACCTCGTGCACCGTGTCCGGCGTGAAGCCCGCCGCCCGGCACGCGGCGTAGAAGACGCCGGGCCAGCCGGCCCCGTCGTCCGGGGTGACGAACCAGGCGTCGCCGGACAGTTCGCTGAGCGGTACCTCGGTGTGGTGCGCGAGCCGGTGGTCGGGGGGCAGTGCCACGAACGTCGGCTCGGTGACGATGGCGCGGTGGGCCAGACCGGGGGAGAGCGCGAGTTCCCGGCCGGGGTAGTCCGCGCCGAGGGCCACGTCGAGCTGGTCGTTCTCGAGCAGGGTGACGAGGTCGCCGGTGGCGTACTCGTTGATCACCACCACGCGCAGGTCCGGCATCGCGCCCCGCAGCCGGGCGAGGAGGCCGGGCAGGGCCGGGGTGTTGATCGCGCCGAGGCGCAGGGTGCGCACGGGCGGGGTGGCGGGCCGGCGGCCCAGGTTGTCCGCGCGGGCCAGCACCTCGCGGGCCTGGGCGACGACCTCCAGGCCGTGCGGGGTCAGTTCCACTCCGGTGCCGCTGCGCAGGAACAGCGGCTCGCCGAACATCCGCTCGATCCGCCGCAGCTGGGTGCTCATCGCCGGCTGGGTGGCTCCCACCGCGACGGCGGCCCGGCCGACGCTGCCCAGGTCGGCGAGGGCGCACAGGATCCGCAGATGCCGTAGTTCCAGCTCCATCGGCGGGTCCTCTCTCGGGACGGGCCACGGTACCCGCCGGGTGGTCACGGGACGCCGATGTTATGCCCCGCCTGCGGTTTTCGCATCCCCTCGGCGCGTTGTTCCCGGCGGTACGGCATGAAATTCTTCGCATCACACCTCACCCCTCCCCTCAGAGGATCCACGATGTACAGAACCCTCGCTGTGCCCAAACTCGTCTCCGTCGCCGTGGCGGCCGTGGCCATGGTCGGCCTGGTCGCCGGCCCGGCCGTCGCGGCACCGGCCAGGCCCGCCCCGGCCCGGCCGGCCCCGTCGGCCCCGCCGTCCGCTCCGCCGGTCGCGGACCTCGACGCGCCGGGGCACCAGAGCCGGCCGTTGACGCCGGCGGACGTACCCCCGCGACCGGGTTTCGGGGGTGTCGCCGGCGCGTCCAGGATGGCCGCGGCTCCCTGCGTGCCGGCCGACTTCGGTTCGAAGACCGACGCGGCGCTGGTCAGCTTCGTCAGGGCCGCCGACCTCACCTGCCTCGGCAAGCTGTTCGACGTCACCGGCGCCGACGCGTACAACATCTTCCGCGAGGCGCAGATGGTCACCGTCGCCACCGCCTACCGGGACGCCGCGACGGCCTACCCGGGCGACAACTCGACCAACGTCCTGCAGCTCCAGTACTTCCTGCACGGCGGGTACTGGGTCCAGTCCCGCAACGCCTCCGTCGGCTCCTACGGCACCGCCCTGCGGACGGCCCTCGACGCCGGCCTGGACGCGTTCGTCGCCAACGGGCACTTCTCCGACGCGGCCGAGGCCCACGCGCAGGTCCTCGACGAGTGGCTGATCATCGTCGACTGGGCCCAGGAGTCGGGCCGCTACCAGGGCGCCTACCAGCGGATCCTCAACGGGTACGCCGAAGCCGCCGCCGGTGCGTGGCTGAGGAAGACCGTCGATGACCTGTACGGCAACCTGTGGCGCGCCCATTCCCAGCCGGCGTTCCTCGCGGCGTTCAACGCGGACCCGGGCGTGGCCGACGGGCTGCGCAACCTGGCGTACAACAACCGGCCCGTGCTCGCCGGGGGCGGCGCGTCCGCGCTGCGGGTCATCAACGCCGCGCGGGAGCTGTCCCGGCTCCTCGACCAGACCGCCTCGCGGTCCAGGACCCGGCCGCTGGCCAAGGGCCTGGTCGACGCCACATCGCTGAACTCCATCGCCGCCGGCGCCGGGGTGTGGGGGATGATCGCCAAGTCGATCGACTGGTTCGACGGCGGCAACTGCGCCTACTACGGCACGTGCGACTACGCCACCCGGCTGGCCGCCACCGCGCTGCCGACCACGCACGCCTGCGACGCCGGGCACACGGTCCGGGCCCAGGACCTCACCCCGGCGCAGCTGACCGGCACGTGCACCAGCGTGCGGGACCAGGACGCGTACTTCCACACCGTCGTCGCCGACAGCGGCCCGGTCGCCGGCGACCTGAACACGAACATCGAACTGGTCATCTTCGACAACTCCGCGAACTACCAGGCGTACGCGTACCCCATCTTCGGCATCGACATCAACAACGGCGGCATGTACCTGGAGGGCACCCCGTCGGCGGCCGGCAACCAGCCCCGGTTCCTGGCGTTCGAGGACCCGCGCGCGCTGCCGGTGATCCCGGGGATCTGGAACCTCAACCACGAGTACACCCACTACCTCGACGGCCGCTTCGACATGTCCGGGGACTTCTCCGCCGGCCAGGTCGTCCCGGACATCTGGTGGGTCGAGGGCTTCGCCGAGTACGTCTCCTACAGCTACCGTCACGTGGACTACACCGCTGCGATCACCCAGGCCGGCAACCACACGTACGCGCTGAGCACCCTGTGGCAGACCACCTACGCCAACACCAACCAGACCCGCACCTACAACTGGGGCTACCTCGCGGTCCGCTACATGCTGGAGAAACACCGCTCCGACGTGCTGGCCAGCCTCGCGAAGTTCCGGGTCGGCGACTACGCAGGCGGGTACGCGTACTACAACAGCACCATCGGCACCCGCTACGACGCCGACTTCGACGGCTGGCTGACCGCGTGCAACGCCGGGGCGTGCGCCTCGGCCGACGTCCCGCCCCCGGCCTGCACCGACCCGGACATCCGCGCGCTCGGCCGGGACTGCTCGCGCGCCGACCGGTCGGCCACCACCGGCAACCTGGACTACCTGTTCCTCTACCTGCCGGCCGGCAGCACGACCCTGACCGTCAGCACCTCCGGCGGCACCGGGAACCCCGACCTGTACTACAACCCGGCCGGGTGGGCGACCCCGTCGGCGTACACCGCGCGGTCGACGAACGCCGGCACCACGGAGACGCTCACCGTGTCGAACACGACGGCCGGCTACCGCTACATCAGCCTGTACGCGGTCTCGACCTTCACCGGCGTGACCGTGACCGTGCACTACTAGGTCCAGCTGACCGGGTTCCGGGCACCCGGAACCCGGTCAGGCCCCGTCGACCTGTGGCGGGGCGCCGAGCTGGTAGCCGACGCCGCGCACCGTGTGCAGGTAGGCGGGCCGCGCGGCGGACTCGCCGAGCTTGCGGCGCACCGCGTACACGTGGGTGTCGATCGTGTCGCGCCCGCCGGCCGGGACGTGCGGCCGTAGCCGTCGGGTGAGTTCGGCCCGCGGGACGGTGCGGTCGCGGCGTTCGGCGAGGTGGCTGAGCAGCTCGAACTCCAGCCGGGTGAGGCGCAGGTCGCGGCCGTCGATGGTCGCCTGCCGGCCGACCGGGTCGATCCGCAGGCCGCCCACGACCAGCAGGGCCGGTGGTTCCGGTTGGGTGCGGCGCAGGACGGCGCGGATCCGGGCGTCGAGCTCGGCCGCGGAGTACGGCTTGACCAGGTAGTCGTCGGCGCCCGCCAGCAGCAGTCGCGTCACGTCCTTGTCGTGGCCGCGTCCGCTGGCGATGACGACCGGCACCTCGGACATGCTGCGCACCATGTCCAGGACGAGGCCGCCGTCCAGGTCGGGCAGGCCGAGGTCGAGGACGACGAGTTCGGGCTTCCAGCGGGTCACCTCCCGCAGCATCGCCATGCCCGACTCGCGGGCGCAGACCTGGTGCCCGGCGGCGACGAGGGCGCGTTCGAGGGCGTCGCGCACGTCGGCGGCGTCCTCGGCGATCAGGATCCTGGCCACGGGTCACCTGCCTGCGCTGCGGGGCGGACACTCAGGGGCCCGAGGCTACCGTGCGCCGACCCCCGGCGGGTGCGTCAGAAGAACATCCGGCCCGGACGGGTACGGTCGCGCAGCGCCGCGAACCGCTTGATGTTGACCGGGTGGCTGGACAGCAGGTTGACGAGGAACACGAAGAAGCCCCGGTCGGTGGCGCCCCGGTCGGCCATGGCGTCGAAGTCGACCTGCGGGTACAGGTACTTTCCCGCGGCCAGCACTGTCATGCCCCGGTGCCCCTGCGGGCAGACCGCGTAGCCGTGGTTGTCGGCCGTGTACTCCTGCGCCCGCGACAGCGTCGCGCCGATCGCCGGGACGGTGTTCATCACGGCGGTGCCGATCTGCCGCCAGTACGAGGCGTGGCCGGCGCGGATGTGTCCGAGTTCGTGGCCGGCGACGAACGCGAACGTGTCCGGGTCGCCGAGGCGTCCGCCGACCTCGAACAGGTCACTGTGGAACGCCAGGTACCGGCGGAAGCCGTGCCCGGAGGCGAACGCGTTGATCACGCCGTTGCCGAGGACCACGTACGCGTCCGGGGTCGTGGCCAGTCCCATCGCGCGGGCGGCGTCGACGATGATGGCGTGCGCCTGGGGGAACTGGGTCGGGGTGATCCGCACCCCGTTGACCCGCTGGGTCGCGAACAGCCGACCACGCGCGAGGTAGATCAGGATGGGCAGGGCGAACACCGTGGCCGCCAGTTCCTCGTCCACGGAGGCCCCGCTGACGAGGAGCACGAACACCGTGACCACGGCGCCGACGGAGAACAGCACCCCGAGCACCACCATGGGGATCTCCCACGGGTGCCGCCGGGGCCGGGGGATGGGTCCGCTCACCACGCTCGCCTCGGACACGCGCCACCTCTGTACAGAAATGTGATGGTTTGATCGAGAGACTAGCGCAGCGACCTGCCCGAAGTGGGCGATCCGGGGGGAGTCGGGGCGGGCGGCTCCTCCGACGGTAACAACGTAACAGGGATCTTGACGGAGCACTATCGGCCAGGTGTCCGACTGCGCCCGATAGGGACGGTTGGTTAGATTCTGCCGATGCCCACACACGAGATCACCGCGGCCGCCGCGGGCACCTGGACCCTCGGCGACCTCACCGTCAACCGGCTCGGTTTCGGCGCGATGCGCCTGACCGGCAGCGCGGCGTTCGACCTGGGCGTCCCGAGCGACCGCGACCGGTCGATCGGCGTACTGCGCCGCGCCGTCGAACTCGGCGTGAACCACATCGACACCGCCGGCTTCTACTTCTCCCCGCTGCGGTCGGCCAACGAGCTCATCAACCGGGCACTGGCCCCCTACGCCGACGACCTGGTCATCACCACCAAGGTCGGGCCGATCCGCGACGCCGCCGGTGAGTGGCTCGGGCTGGCCCGCCCCGACCAGCTGCGCGGCCAGGTCGAGGAGAACCTGCGCCAGCTCGGCCGCGACCACCTGGACGTGGTGAACCTGCGCACCCACGGCCTCGACTCCGTCAGCGAGCACTTCGGCGCGCTGGCCGAACTCCGCGACGCCGGCCTGATCCGGCACCTGGGCCTGTCCAACGTCCGGGTGGAGCACCTCGCGCAGGCCCGGGCGATCGCGCCGGTGGTGTGCGTGCAGAACAGGTACGGCCACGACACCCGCAACGGCGACGTCGTCCTGCGCGCCTGCGGGGAACAGGGCGTGGCGTTCGTGCCGTTCTTCGCGATCACCGGCAACGGGCGCGAGGAGGGCGGGGTGCTGGCCGACGACCGGATCGCCACCGTGGCCCGGGACCGGGGCGTCTCCGCGGCGCAGGTCAGGACGGCCTGGACGCTCAGCCGCGGGCCGCACGTCCTGGCCATCCCCGGCACCGGCGACCCCGACCACCTCGCCGAGAACGTGGCCGCCGCGGCGCTCCGCCTCACCGACGAGGAACTCGCCTTCCTCGAATAGCCCCGGACCTCCGACGCGTGGCTACCGCCCCGGGTGGACGGCCGCCGCCGGCTACCGCCAGGGTTGCGGCCGATCTACATCGGTCGTCGGATGCCCGGCGGGTCCGACGACCGTAGATTGCTGGCGTACCAGTCGCTGCGAGAATCGAGGACCGACGATGACCAGACTGCGGATGATGACGACGATGCTCACCGTCGGGGCGGTGGTCGTCGGCACGGTGTTCGTGACGGCCCCGGCCTGGGCGGCGGCCTCCTGCGCGCAGACCCGGCCGTTCCTGTCCGAAGGGGACCGGGGCGGCTGCGTGCCGTTCCTGCAGGCGAAGCTGGGCGTCACCGCCGACGGGGTCTTCGGACCCAGGACCACGAGGGCGGTGAGGGACTTCCAGTACCTGTGCGGGTACCGGGGCCGCGAGGTCGACGGCCTCGTCGGTCCCAGGACCTGGGCCGGTCTCCTCGACCGGGCCTGCGTGTAGGGGCTACTCGGGCACCGTGCTGGCGTGGGCGGCCACGACCCGCCAGCCCCGCGCGTCGTCCCTGATCCAGGTGCGGGTGTAGCGCATCCGGGCGTGGAAGGAGTCGTCGCCGAAGGTGCCGGCGAGGGTGCCGAGGAACCAGGTCACGCCGGTGGCGCCCTCCACGAGGACCCGCAGCTCCTCCTCGTCGACCCGGGTGAGCGACTGGGCGCCGGAACGCTGCAGCTCCAGGTCGTCCCGCTTGGTGTACGTCCGCCCGTGGACCCCGAGGGTGAAGATCAGCCGGTCGTCGAGGAGCTGGTCGAGGGCGTCGGCGTCCCCGGCGAGCTGGGCGGCCTGGAGCCGGCGCTCGGCGGCGCGCAGCTCGGCGGTGGGGTCACTCATGGTCACTCCTGCGTGGTCGGCGGAGTCGAACACTACCCGGCGACAGCGGACGTACAGCGGACTGCCAGCGGGGGCGCGCACCCTGTAGCCCCCAGCACAGAGGAGTTCCGCGATGCCTTCGTCCAACCTCAGGATCCGGCTCGGATCCGTCGCACTGGCCCTCGCCGGTGTGCTCTTCATCCTCTACCCGGCGGTCCGGCCCTGGGAGGACGAGACCACGGCGGAGGGCGCGACCGCGGCCATGTCCTCGGGCAACTGGGTCGCCGCGCACCTGTTCGCGATGCTCGGCTTCATTCTGGTACCCCTCGGCCTGCTCGCCGTCCGCGACGCGCTCCGGGCCACCCGGGGCGCCGGACCGGCCCTCGCGGGAGCGGTCACGTACTGGATCGGCGCCGGTCTGACCCTGCCGTACTACGGCGCCGAGGACTTCGGCCTGCACGCGGTCGCCGGCAACGCGACCGGGGGACTCGACGTGCTCGAACTGGTCAAGGCCGTCCGGTTCCAGCCGGTCGCGATCACGATCTTCCTGGTTGGCCTGCTGCTCCTCGGCGTGGGCGCGGTGCTCGTCGCCGTGGCGGTCTCGCGGGCCGGCACGCTGTCGCGGACGGCGGCCGTCGTGTTCGCGGTCGGCTTCGCCCTGTTCATCCCGCAGTTCTACGCGCCGCCGGCCGGCCGGATCGCGCACGGCGTGCTGGTGGCCGTGGGCTCGGTCTGGTTGGCGCTGTCGCTGTGGCGGACCCGCCCGGCCGCGGCGTGACCGCCGGCTAGAGTGCCGGCTCCAGGTGCGCCCACGGCCGGGCCGCCTCCAGCTGGGCGGCCAGCGCCAGCAGCGTCCCCTCGCTCCCGAGCCCGCCGACGAACTGCACTCCGAGCGGCAACCCGTCGGCGGTGCGGTACGTCGGCACGCTCATCGCCGGCCGCCCGGTGATGTTCGCCAGCTGGGTGTACGGGTTCGGCGCGAGATTGGTCCGCATCACGGTGTCCCACATGGGCGTCGACGCGAGTTTCCCGGCGAGCCCCAGTCTCAGCAGGACGTGGCCGGCCGCGCGGACCGCCCGGGGCGTGTCCAGCTCCCCGATCCGGACCGGCGGCCGGGCCAGCGTCGGGGTGAGCAGCAGGTCGTAGCGGCTGTGGAACACCGCGAGCGCCCTGCTGTACGCGTTCCACCGGTGGTGGGCGGCGACGTACTCGTGCGCGCGGGTCGACCGGCCGACGGCGGCGAGCAGCCGGGTGTCGAGCTCGAAGTCGCTGGCGGGCGCGCCGGTGGCCTGGCGGGCGTAGTCGACGGTGTGCGCGACCTGCCCGCACCACATGGTGAGGAAGTCGAGGGCGAGCTGGCGCTCGTCGACGCCGGTCTCGGCGGGCCCCACGTCGTGCCCGAGCTTCGTGAGCAGCGCCGCGGCGTCCTCCACGGCGGCGACGGCGTCGGGGTGCACCTCGGTGTCGATCGGGGAGCGGGTGGCGAACCCGATCCGCAGGGTGCCGGGGTCGCGCCGGGCGAGGTCGGCGTAGCGCACCTCGGTCCGCGCGTGCAGGTACGGGCCGCCCGGGTCGTGCCCGGCCGTGAGCACGTCGAGCATCGCCGCCGAGTCGCGCACGCTGCGGGAGACGACGCCGTCGGTGGCCGCCCCGTGCAGGTACTCGGCGAAGTGCGGTCCCGTCGGGACCAGGCCCCGCCCTGCCTTGAGCCCGAACAGTCCGCAGCAGGCCGCCGGGATCCGGATCGAGCCGCCCCCGTCGCTCGCGCCGGCCATGGGCACGATGCCGGCAGCCACGGCCGCGGCGGAGCCGCCGGAGGAGCCGCCGGGGGTGTGGCCGAGGTTCCACGGGTTGCGGGTGGGGCCGTACACCTCGGCCTCGGTGATGCTCTTCGTGCCGAACTCCGGGGTGCCGGTCTTGCCGAACACCACGAGGCCCGCGTCGAGCCAGCGGTGCACGACGGCGCTGTGCTCGGCGGCGGAGAGGGTGGTCAGTGCGCGGCTGCCGCTGGCGGTGGGCTGGCCGGCGTAGTCCTGCAACAGGTCCTTGATCAGGAACGGCACGCCGGCGAACGGGCCGGACAGGGTGCCGGCGGCGCGCTCGCGGGCCAGCCCGTGCATCGGGCGGACGATGGCGTTCACCGCGCCGTTGACGGCCTCGGCGCGGGCGATCGCGGTGTCGAGCAGCTCGGCGGCGGACACTTGTCCACTGGAGACCAGTTCGGCGAGGCCGACCGCGTCGTGGGCGCGGTATTCCGTGTACTCCACCTGCAACCCCCACCTGAAAGTATGGTGTCAGCACCCTACCGCCCGGTAACCCGCCGTGGAAGCATGTGGGGCGTCCCGCCGGGCTCAGGAGGACCACTGAGCCCGGCGGGGCCGGGGCTACCCGAGCGCCCCGTGCACGGCGAACTCGCTCGCGGAGACGTACGTGCAGGCGGCGAAGTTGCCCGGGCACGTGCCGCCGATGTCGCCGACCTGGGTGCCGACGGCGGTGAACCGGATGTAGCGCACGCCGGTGCCGGTGCCGGCCGACGGGGTCACCGGGTTCATCCGGTGCCGGTCGGCCGGCGCGAAGTGGCCGGTGGCTGCGGTCTGCCACGCGACCCCGTCGGCGGAGGTCTCCACCGTGTAGTCGCCGACCGAGGCGCTGCCGCCGAGCCCGCACCCGGAGGCCGGGTCCACGGAGAACTCCTCGACGTCCACCGTGTCGGGCAGCTTCACCGTGACGCTGCGCGGGGCCATGCCGCCGCCCTGGGCCTCGACGTCGCTCACCCAGGCGTTGCCGGGGGACTGGTCGATCAGGTTGCCCGGACCGCAGCCGTCGGAGGTGAAGTCGTGCCCGGTGGACGCGAACACCGCGCCGCCGCCGGAACGCGACGCCCAGTTCCGGCTCAACGACCAGTCCAGGGCGTTGCCGCCGGAGTTGACCGACACCGCGGAACTCTTCTGGTCGTAGCCGGCCGCGGTGGCCGACACCTTCGGGTAGGTACCCGCCGTGATGTTGTTGATCGTGTACGCGCCGGTGTTGTCGGTGACGGCGGTGTAGCTGCCGGCGAAGCTCGACTTGTGCCCGCCGAACACGACGACCGCCCCGCCGATCGGCTTGCCCGTCACGATGTCGGTGACGGTGCCGGTGAGGGAGCCGCGCGGCGTGCTCGCGGTCGGCGGCAGGCTGAAGTCCTCGGCCGGGACGGTGTCGTCACCGTCGAGGGTGCCGGCGAACCAGCCCATGCCCCGGGTCGCGAACACCTTCCAGATCGCGGCCTGGTGCTTGCCGCCGCCCACGATGTTGTCGGCGCGCAGGATCGCGTTGCGCTGGTCGAGGAAGGACGGGTTGGCCGGGGACAGCTCCATCGCGCGGGTGAGCAGGTTCTCGGTCAGCTGGCTGCCGAGTACCGTGCGCAGGTCCCACAGGGTCTCGCCCCAGATCTCGCCGTCGGCGTGCACCTCGGGTCCGCCGGCGATCTTCCCGAACGCCCCGTAGGTGTACCCGCCGGCCGGGCACTTCGGGGAGGTGGTGCCCACGGGGCAGTCCATCGGCTGGGTGCGCAGCAGGTTCGCCCCCGCGCCCAGGTACCTGCCCAGCTGGATCTCCCCGTCGGCCGACGTGTCGGCGAACAGCCCCTTGCCGACCAGGAAGTCCATCGCGTACCAGTCGCTCCACGCCTCGCCCATCGACCCGGACTGGATCCCGGCGAGGGTGGAGACCCCGTTGGCGTCCACGACGAGCCGGTTGGACAACCCGTGGGTGTATTCGTGGTAGACCACGTCGGCCACGTCCCCGGAGTTGCCGGCGATGAACGGGTCGGCCGGGTCGGTGGGGCTGTGGAACAGGTACATCCGCATCTGCGGCGGCGTGCCGTCGGGGAAGGTGGCCATGTTCGCGTTGTCGATGTGGTCCCCGTCGGGCAGGCCGGCGGCGGTGTCCGCGCCGTCGAGGCCCCGGACCTGCACGGCGTCGCCGTCCTTCTTCTCGAAGTTGCCGGCGTTGGAGGTGAACCCGATCGGCGCGCCGGCCAGGTGGTCGTGGAACGCGCCGGCGAAGTGCAGCAGCTGCACGGCGTTCTGCTTCGCGTTCGTCTTCCACGAGTTGGCCACGGCCGGATTCCACGAACACGGGTACTGCGCCGCGCACGGCGGCCCGACCGCCGCGTTGAAGTTCGTGAACGGGTAGTTCCACTTGCCGGGCGCGCTCGGCCCGACCTCCTCGCCGTCATCCGGCTTGGCGTTGTCGTTGACGTCGAGGTAGACGTGCGCGACGTTGCCGTCGAGGGTCTGCGCCCCGGCCGGCAACCAGCCCGGCCCGGTCAGGTCCCGGGACTGCTGCTTGCCGCCCTTGGCCGCGCCCGGGTAGTTCTCCCAGGTGGTGCCGGTGTCGCGCTGGGCAAGGTTGCGGCGCAGCAGCACCCACCCGGTCCGCGCGTCGATCACGTGCAGGTACGCCGCGTCGCGCAGCGTCGTCTGCCAGCCGAGCCGGGGACCGGCGGCGGACTGGAACACCACGAGCTGGGCCCGGTCGCCGTTGCCGAACCGGGTGGACCGCTCGGGGCCGGCCGACTCGTCGGCGTTGCCGGCGACCGTCGTGCCGTGCACGTCCCGGGACGCGGCGGCCCGGGCGTCGGCGGCCGACATGGTGGCCGCCGCGAGCGTGGCCGGCAGGTTCGCCACCGGGGAGCCGTCGACCTGGATCAGCTCGCCGGCCTTCGTGACGTGCGCCTTGACGCCGTTGCCGTAGACCGGCACCCCGCCGACCCGCTGGACGTAGTGCAGGTGGTGGGTGCCGGCGACGTCCACGTAGTCCTTGCGGAGCGTGAGCCCGGCGACAGCGGCCGGGCCCAGTCCGAACACGTCCGGGTGCGCGCGGAGATAGCCCAGCGCGACCGTCCCGGCGTCGGCGCGCACCGGGCCGGTGAGGAAGCCGTCCAGCTTGGCGACGAGCCTCGGGGTGCCGGTCAGCGGGTCGATGTCCACGATGCCCTGGGTGCCGAGGGCGTCGCGCAGGGCCCGGACCTGTGTGTTCCCCGCGGCGCGGGCCAGGTTGGCCGGGCCGGCACCGGTTCGGGCGTCGTAGTCCGGCGGGCGTTCGCCCCGGCTGGCTGCGCCCGGTGGTGTGGGCGGGTCGGCCTGGGCGGCCGTGGGCTGCAGCCAGGCGCCCAGCACCGCCAGCACGGCGACGCCGGTCGCGGCTTGTCGCCGCGAGAACAACGCGATAGGTGTACGCACAGAGCCTCCTCGTCTGGCGGTGGCGGAGTGCTACCGCACCAGCGGGGACTCTATTCACTATTTGTCCGCTAAATAGGCGTTTCAGTGATTCGCGTGGCCGGCCGATCCATTCGTCACAGTCGTCATGTTGACTGAACCCGAACACGGGTATCGACCCACGCCAGTCCATTCCGGGTCACCAGCAGGACCGGGAACGGGTGGCCGGCGTGGGGTGGGAAGCGGCCGGCCCCTCGCGTACCCCCTTGGATCGTGGTTTCGGGTTGAAGAAAGCCCAGCGTGACCCCATGATCCAGGCGTGGAAGCGACCCTGTGTGACGTGTGTGGCCGGGTCCTCGCCGCCGAGGAGGTTCGGGCCGTGCTGCTGCCGGACTCCTCCGCCGTGCACCCGACCCGGCGCGACCTCGACGGCCTGCGCCCGGTCACGGCGTGCGGCCCGGACCACCTCGCCGCCGTCACCGTCGAACTGCGGACCCGGGACTGGGCCGACGAGGAGCTGTGGGCCGGCCAGATCGTCCGGGCGCTGGCCGACGCGGCCCCGGACCAGGTCGGCCGGGCCGAGCTGGCCCGGGCGACATCGCTCAGCCACGAACAGATCGAGCGGGCCGTGACCTGGCACAACACCCAGATCCGCCGGATCGACCCGGCCGACCACGGCCCGTTGCCCCTCTGAACCCGGCTGGCCACCGCCCAGGGCCGGCCAGCCGGTGCGGCCCTGTGGCGTCCGCCGGCCCCGGTCAGTCCTCCAGGGCGACGAGGTCCAGCTCGGCCATGCCGTCGGGGTCGGCCACCACGTCGATGGCGAGGATCCTGCCGTCGACGATCGTGAACCGCAGCACGATCCGCGGCGTGCCGTCCACGATCGCCAGACCGCCGACCGACCCGTCGACCAGTGCCGGCCGGACCGCCTGGGCCCGGCCCAGGAACGAGCCGGCCACCTCGTGCGCCCCGCGGACCACGGCGTTGCCGCCCATCCGCACCGCCGCGGCGTCCGCGCGCACCACGACGTCCGGGTCGAGCACCGCCAGCAGCGCCTCGAAGTCGCCGCCGCGCGAGGCGGCCAGGAACGCCTCGACGACCTCGCGCTGCCGGCTGACGTCGGCCTCCGGGTTCGGGCCGGCGCCCTGCACCCGGCGGCGGGCCCGGCTGGCGAGCTGGCGCGCGGCGGCCGGCGTGCGGCCCACGATGGGCGCGATCTCCTCGAACGGGACGGCGAACAGGTCGTGCAGCACGAACGCGAGCCGTTCGGCCGGCGCGAGGGCGTCGAGCACCACGAGCAGCGCGAGCCCGACCGAGTCAGCCTGCACCGCCTCGTGTTCCGGGTCCACAGTGTCCGCCGCGGCGACGACCGGCTCGACGACGTGCGTCTCCAGGGACTCCTCCCGGCGGGTGCGGCGCGACCGCAGCATGTCCAGGCACACCCGGCCGACGACGGTGGTCAGCCAGCCGCCCAGGTTGTCCACCTCGGCGGCGTCGGTCCTGCTGAGCCGGATCCAGGCCTCCTGCACGGCGTCGTCGGCCTCGGCCTGCGAACCGAGCATCCTGTACGCCACCGCCCGCAGGTGGGTCCGGTTGGCCTCGAAGCGTTCCGCCAGCACGTCGTGTTCGTCCATCGGATGGTTCTCCGTCTTCTCGTCGCGTCCGGTCACCCCTATGACGAACGGAACCCGACCGGTGTGACAGTTCAAGATCATATCGGGGGCTGCGGGGTACCGGTGGCCCGTGCGACCCTGTCCCGGTGTCCCAGACCCACGACCTGAGCGTGCGCGACGGCGTCCTGACGAAGAGCTACACCTCCTGGCGGCGGGGCGAGCACCGCAGGGAGTGGACGATCCTGACCCGGGTGCACGCGCACGCCCCCGACCTGGTGCCGCGCCCGCTGTCGGCCGACCTCGACGCCGACCCGCCGTTGATCACGATGAGCCTGCTGCCCGGCGAACCCCTGGGCGCGGGCCCGCTGACCGGCCGGCAGCTCGACGCGCTGGAGACGGCCCTGCGCGAGCTGTGGTCCCTACCGGCGGCGGACCTGCCGCCCCGACGACCGGCCTCCGACGCCGACGTCGCGTACTGCCGGGAGCTGCTGACGTCGGTGCCCCGCCCACCCGGCGGCACCCCGGCGCTCGCCTACGACGCGGCGCTGGCCTGGTGGGACGGCCCGGATCTCGACCAGTTCCGCACCCCGCACCCGGAGCCCGTGATCGGCCACGGCGACCCGAACCTGCCCAACTACCTGTGGGACGGCACCCGGATCCGGATCGTCGACTTCGAGGACGCCACCCGCAGCGACGTCGCCCTGGAGCTGGCGGCTCTGGTCGAGCACCTGTCCGCGCGGGACACCGACTGGGACGGGTTCAGCGCCCGGTTCGACGTGGACGCCGGGCGGCTGCTGGCGGCGCGGCGGATCTGGACGACGTTCTGGCTGCACATGCTGGTTCCGGGCGGACGGTCGGCGGAGCGTAATCCGCCGGAGGTGCTCGAGGCCCAGGCGGGCCGGGTCCTGGACCTGCTCGGCTGACCCGACCCGGCTCCCGGCCGGCGCGGCGCGGCGGGATCTGGCAGCCTCCGGGCCTGCGCGTGCGGAAGTCCCGGCTTCCGGACCGGAGGCCCTCAGCGCCCGGGCCGGCCGCGCCGACCCGGGCGGATACCTCAGGGCGCGGGCCGCAGCGCCACCTGGATCCCGATGTGCACCCCGGACGCGGCCGTCGCGGTCCGCATCCCGCTCGGCCCGGGCGCGCCCAGGCCGACATCGGACGCCTCGGCCAGTGCGTCGCGCGGCAGGTCCACGTTGGGCGAGGACACGTCGTACCGCTCGGTGCCGCCGGCCGGCGGGGTGACCGCACCCTCGGCGTTGACCCCGACGAGCAGGATCAGCCGGGTACCGGCCACCGTGGTCGTCACCGAGGGCCCCTCGACGGCGGTGTCGGCCGTGGAGTCCACGGTCATCCCGGAGACGTCGACCGGGTTGGCGGCCGAGACCCCCCGGTACGCGGACACCCCAGCGGCCAGCCGCCGGAACTGCGTCGTCGTCCACGTGTACCCGGTCGGCTCGGCGGCCCCGGCGGTGTGCACGTACACCGCGTGCCGCAGCGCCCCCGCGACGGTGCCCTGCCGGACCTCCGTCCAGCCCGACGGCACGGTGAGGGGCGCGTCGTCGCTGTTCACCACGACGGACGCCACCAGGACGTCCCCGCTGGCGGTGCCGGCCGGCCGGGCGACGGTGACCGAGGACCGTCCGACGTTCGAGCCCGACGAGGCCGAGCCGACGAAGCTGATCGTCCCGGACGGCGGTGCCGACCCGGCCGGGCGCAGCGCCAGCACCGCCCCGATGTGCGCGCCGGCGACACTGGCCGTCGCGGTGCGCACCCCGGTGGCCCCGGCGGCTGGCTGGGCGGCGTCGGAGGCCTCGACGAGCACGTCGCGGGCGTTGTCCGGGTTGGGCGAGGACGCCTCGTACCGTTCGGCCATCACCGCCGCCGGGGTGACCACGCCCTCGGCGTTCACGGCGGCGAGTGCGACCAGCCGGGTGCCGGGCACGGTCGTGGTCACCGAGGGCGCCTCGACGGCCGTGTCGGGTGTGGTGTCGACCAGCGCCCCGGACACGTCCACCGGTTGGGTGACGTCGACCCCCTGGTAGGCGGAGACGCCCCCGGCGAGTCGGCGGTAGTCCGACGCCAGCGCCCAGGTGTAGGTGGCGGGCTCCGCGGTTCCCGCCACCCGGGTGAAGACGGACTGGCGCAGGGTCGAGGCGATCACGTCGTCGCGGACCAGTGTCCAGCCCGCCGGGGTGCCGAGTGCCGGTGCGGTGTCGTTGACGGCGATCGAGGCGACCAGCACGTCACCGGCCGCGGTACCCGTCGGCCGGGCGATGGTGATGCTGGTCCGTCCGGTCGGGTCGGCGTTGGCGGCCGAGGACCGGAACCTGATCCCGGCGGACTCGACGAACGCCGCGGTGTAGGTGACCTCCGTCGCCGGCAGCGTCACGGTGTGGGTGGCGGCCCCGCCGTCCGACCAGGTGGAGAACTCCCAGCTGTGGCCGGCGGCGTCCTGCGGGGAGACCACGCCCAGTTCCCTGGTCATGCCCACCACCCCGGTCACGGTGGCCGGGGTGGTGACCGGCTGCCCGTCGAGCGTGACCCGCAGGCCGCCCGGATCCGACGCCAGGTGGACCTGCGTGGTGTTCGGCAGCACGTCCCGCACGACGTGGTGGGTGAGGTGCGTGGAGTCGGTGACTGTCAGGTGGATCCGGAAGAACACGTCGGCGGACACCTCGCCGGACGTCGGGACCACGAAGGACCCGGACGACTGGCCGGTCACCGGCCCGAGGAACGGGTGCACGTGGTCGGCGTGGTGGAAGACCACCTCCCAGGTGAACGCCGACGGCGGCAGCGCGCCGTCCTCGGTGTCCGTCGCGCTCCCCGAGTAGGTGATGGTGTCCCCGGCGTTGTAGTGCGCGCCCGACGGCGGCTGGTCGATGCTGGCCACCGGCCGGTCGTTGGCGAGTACCCGCAGCTCGGCCCCGGCGCTCACGTCGCTGCCGTACGGGTTGGTCACCCTGGCCCGGAACACCGCGTGGTCGTCGGCGAGCGTGGTGGAGGCCTTCGAGTACGTCGCCGCCGTCGCCCCGGCGATGTCCACCCCGTCGCGCTGCCACTGGTACGCCAGGGGCGGGGTCCCGTCGGCCGACACGCTGAAGGACACCGGATCGCCGACCGACACGGTCTGCGGCGCCGGGTCGGTGGTCACGGTCGGCGCGACGGCCGCCTCGTACGCGACCCGCCGGACCTGGGCGGGCTCGCGGTCGGCGCGGGTGAGGACCCACAGGTGGCCGTCGTCGGACACCGCGAGGTCGACCACGAACCGGAACCCGGTCCCGAACGGCGTCATGGCGTGCGAGGCGGGGCTGAGCTGGTGGACCCAGGAGCCGCAGTAGTCCCCGAAGAAGTACTGGCCCACGTACTGCGCCGGGAACCGGGCGGTGTGCGGGTCGTAGAACACGCCGGCGGTGATGGCGCAGCCGGTGGTGGCGGTGGTGCCGTGCCCGTAGGCGAACACCGGCGGGGTGAAGCGGGCGTCGACGACGGGACCCTCGACGGTCGGCCAGCCGTAGTTGCCCCCGGCGGTGACCTCGTTGACCTCCTCCCAGGTGTGCTCGCCGACGTCGTTGACGTAGTACCGGCCCGTCCCGGGCTGCACGGCGGAGGTGAACGGGTTGCGGAAGCCGAGGGCCCAGATGGCCTTGTTGATGCCCGTGGTCTGCGCGTAGAACGGGTTGTCCGCCGGGATGGTGCCGTCGGGATTGAACCGCAGGACCTTGCCGAGGGGGCTGGTCAGCTGCTGCGCCAGGGGCGGCGAGGCGTTGTCGCCGGTCGGGACGTAGAGCTTGCCGTCTGTGCCGAAGTGGATGTCGCCGCCGTTGTGCACCAGGGCCGCGCCGAGGGTCGGCAGCTCCACGATGACCTGTTCGCTGCCGGGCACCGCGACGTCGCCGTCGGCCGTGAACCGGCTGACCCGGTTGTGGCTGGCCGGCACCTTGGATGTGTAGTACACGTAGAGGAAGTGGTTGGTGGCGAACGCCGGGTCGAAGGCGATGCCCAGCAGTCCACGCTCGCTGCGCGCGTCGGGGTCCACGGTCAGGAACGGCGTCGGCAGCATCGTGCCGTTCTTGATCACCCGGAGGGTGCCGGCCTGCTCGGACACGAACAGCCGGCCGTCGGGGGCGAACTCCATCGCCGTCGGCGCGGTGGGGGAGGCGATGACGGCCTCGGAGAAGCCGGCGGGCACGGCAGCCGACGCCGGCCGGGGCAACCAGGCCAGGACCAGCACAACCCCCAGAACCAGAGCGACAACGCCCCGACGGGTACTGGCCAGGAACGCGCTCTTCGGCGGAACCACCATCGGGTCGAGCCCCCTTTACGGTGCATACCGGTGCGTAACAGAGAAGATGGTCGCATGTGGGCGTGGTACAGGTGATCCATTCGCCGAAGACCGCGAGCGTCCATGACCGACCCGGCACCGTGGCGTAACCTGGCCGCGTGACTCGTCAGCCGACCCTCAATGATGTGGCTGTCGCCGCCGGGGTGTCGCTGGCGACGGCGTCGCGGGTGCTCAACGGGTCCGACCGCAAGGTGTCGGCGACGCTGCACGACCGGGTCATGGCGGCGGCCCAGGCCCTGCACTACACGGCCAACGCGCAGGCCCAGGCCCTCGCCCGCCGCTCGACGGCGCTGGTGGGCCTGCTGCTGCACGACATCGCCGACCCGTACTTCTCGGGCATCGCCTCGGGAGTCCTGTCGGCGGCGGTGGCGCGCGACCTGCGGGTCGTGATCGCCGACACCGGCGCCGACCCCGACGCCGCCGTCGCCCACCTGTCCGCGCTGCGCGGGGAACGGGCCAGGGCGGCGATCCTGGTCGGCAGCCGCACCACCGACCGGGCGGGGGAGAAACGCCTCGCGGAGGCGATCGGTCAGTTCACCGCCGCCGGCGCCCGGATGGTGTGCGTGGGACAACCGGGCCTGCCCGGGGACACCGTGGTCCCCGACAACCGGGGCGGGGCCCGCGCCCTGGGCGCCCACCTGTCCGGCCACGCCCGGGTCGCGATCGTCGCCGGCCCCGACCGGCTCCGCACCGTGCGCGACCGGGTCGCCGGATTCCGCGCCGGCCTCGGCCACCCGGAGACGACCCTGGTGTCGGCGGAGTTCAGCCGCGACGGCGGCTACGGGGCGGCCGCCCACATCCCCGACGGCACCACGGCAGTGTTCGTCACGTCCGACGTGATGGCCACCGGCCTGTGCACGGGTCTGCGCGAACGCGGCCTGCGCATCCCCGAGGACATCGCCGTCGCCGGCTTCGACGACATCCCGGTCATCCGCGACCTGCATCCGGCACTGACCACCGTGGCATTGCCGCTCGCCGACATGGGCAGCCAGGCACTCCATCTCGCGCTGGCGGAGGACGGTCCCTCCCGCACGGTCACCATCCCCACCCGACTCGTCATCCGCGACAGCACCAGCACCGGGTCATAGGATGCCGATACGGTTCTCCGACGGAAGGTGCGAGGATGCGGTCCCGCGTGACGGGAATGTGGTGGGGAACCACTGTCGAGGCGCCCGACCCCGGCGCGCTGGCGAGGTTCTACTCCGAGCTGCTCGGGTGGCCCATCGGTCACGAGGAACCGGGAACGACGATCCTCGCCGTTCCTGAGGGAAACATGTACGTCGTCTTTCAGGAAGCGACGGATTACCAGCCCCCGGTGTGGCCCCCCGTCGAGGGCCGGCAGCGCCCGATGATGCACTTCGACTTCCAGGTCGCCGACCTCGACTCGGCGGTCGCCGAGGCCCTCGCTCTCGGAGCCTCGGTCGCCGCGACCCAGCTGCGGGACAACGTCAGGGTGCTCGTCGACCCGGCCGGCCACCCCTTCTGCCTCTGCCGCGACGACGGCTGATCGCGGGGGCCGTGCGACTCCGGCCAGCTGGGTATTCTCACCTCCCATGACGGAACCGAGACCGGACCGCGCGGCACTCATCCTCCCTGGTCGGGGCTACGGCCCGGACGGCCCGCTGCTCAGCTACGCCCGATCGGCCGCCGAACGCCGCGGTGCGGAGATCGGCACGGTCCGCTGGACCGGTGCTGACGAGCTGGTCCGGCTCCCGCCCGCCGACCGCGAGCGCCAGGCGTACGCGCAGGCCGCGCCGCACCTCGACGCCCTCAGCGCCCCGCGCCCGGTACTCATCGGAAAGTCCCTCGGGGTGTTCGCCGCCGCGCTGGCCGCCGACCGGGAGCTGCCCGCGGTATGGCTGACCCCAGTGCTGTCCCACCCGGACGACCTGTCGGCACTCCGCCGGGCGGCCGCGCCGTTCCTGCTGGTCGGCGGCACGGCCGACCGGTTCTGGGCCGGAGACGTGGCCCGGGGACTGACCGGACACATCCTGGAGATCGAGGACGCCGGACACGACATGCTGGTGCCCGGGCCGTTGGCGGACTCCGCGGCCGTGCTCGGCCGGGTCGCGTCCGCCATCGAGGAGTTCCTCGACGGGGTCGTGTGGCCGGGCGAGCAGGACGGCCTCCGGCCACCGCGGGTGGCGTCGTCCAGGTGAGCGGGCTCGCGCGGGGCGACTAGCCTGGGGCGGTGTTCGCAGCAGACGACAGGGACGCCGTCAGGACCAGGCTGATCGCGCTCGCCGAGGCTGACCCGGGGATCAGCGGCGCGGCGGTGATCGGCTCGTTCGCCGGCTCGGGCGGGGACCGGTGGTCCGACATCGACCTGATGCTCGGCGTCGAGGGCGACCTCGGGGCCGCGCTGGAGCGGTGGACGGCGGTCCTCGTCGGTGAGTGGGGGGTCGTGCACCACTGGGACCTGCCCGTCGGCGCGTCGGTGTACCGGGTGTTCCTGCTACAGAACGGGCTGGAGGTCGACCTCGGCTTCGCGCCGGCCGCCGGATTCGGCCCGCGGGGGCCGGCCTGGCGCCTGCTGTTCGGGACGCCGGTGGTGCTGGAGCACGCCCGCCCGGCCGACCGGGACACCCTGATCGGCATGGCCTGGCACCACGTGCTGCACGTCAGCACCTGTGTCGAGCGCGGCCGGCCGTGGCAGGCGTTGCGCTGGCTCAACGAGGCCCGGGGCAAGGTGTTCGGGCTGATCGACCTGCGACTGGGCGCGCCGGACGGCTTCACGCCGAAGGAGGACGCGTTGCCCGAGGAGGCGACCGCACCCCTCGTCGGGAGCATCGCCGGATCCCTGGAACCGGCGGAACTACGCCGTGCCCTGGCCGTCGTCATCGGAGCGCTCGATCACGAGGTCGAGTTGTGCGACCCGTCGCTCGCCGCCCGGCTACGGCTGCTGCTGGCCGCGGTCGCCTAGCTACTTGCCCCTGAAAAACTCGTGGGCTGGGCGGTCGTTGTTCTGGGCATGTTGAGGTCAACGACCGCCTGGTCAGCATCGTGGGATGGGTTGCCGCAGGAGCTGCTGCGGTTGCCAGTGGAGTTAGCGCAGGTCGACGGTCTGCTGGATGATGCGCGGTTCGTCGAGCCGTTCCGGCCGTACTTCGATTCCTCGAGGGGTCGTCCGTCGACCCCGATCGACACGTATTTGCGGTTGATGTTCTTGAAGTTCCGCTACGGGCTGGGTTATGAGTCGCTGTGTCGGGAGGTGGCGGATTCGATCTCCTGGCGCAGGTTCTGCCACCTTGGACTGTGTGAGCGGGTGCCGCATCCGACCACGCTCATGAAGATCACCACCCGGTGCGGGGACGCGGCGGTGGTTCGGTTGAACGAGGCGCTGCTGGACAAGGCGGTGGAGGGCAAGGTGCTGCGGGTGGGAAAAGTGCGGGCCGACACCACCGTGGTGTCGGCCAACGTTGAGCACCCCACCGATTCCGGCCTGTTGGCCAAGGCGGTCACCAAGACGAGCCGGCTGGTCAGGCGGATCAAGGCGGCTGGTGGCGCACCTCGGACCCGCTGTCCTGACCGCTCCAGGGCGGCTGGGCGCCGAGCCCGCCAGATCGCCTCTCGGCTGCGATTACGGGTCGGCAAGGACGAGGCCCAGCAGATCGTGCGGCGCATCACCGGAGAACTGGCCGACCTCGCCGAGCACGTCAGCGCAGACGCCGATGCAGTGCTACGCAACGCTTTCCGGGCCCTCAGCAAGGCCCGTGGGCCGGTGGCAGGCAGACTTCGCCGGGCAGCCGACGAACTCGCGTCCCTCCTGGCCCGCACTGGCCAGATCATCACCCAGACCCGCTCCAGGCTGGCCGGCGTCATGCCCGACTCGGCTACCCGCGTCATCAGCCTGCACGACGTCGACGCCCGCCCGATCGTCCGAGGGCGTCTGGGAAAACCCGTGGAGTTCGGCTTCAAAGCCCAGGTCGTCGACAACGAAGACGGCATCATCCTCGACCACACCATCGAGCTCGGCAACCCTGCCGACGCCCCGCAACTGGCACCCGCCATCGCCCGCATCGCGGCCAGAGCCGGGCGGGTGCCTCGCGCGGTCGCCGCTGACCGCGGCTACGGAGAAGCCCGCGTCGAGGCCGCGCTGCACGACCTCGGAGTCCGCATCGTCGCGATTCCCCGCAAGGGCCAGCCCGGCCCTGCCCGCCAAGCCGTCCAGAAACGACGCGGTTTCCGCGACCTCATCAAGTGGCGCACCGGCTGCGAAGGACGCATCAGCCACCTCAAACGCCGATCCGGATGGGACCGCGCCCTCCACGACGGCCTCGCAGGCGCCCGCACCTGGTGCGGACACGGCGTCTTCACCCACAACCTCATCAAAATCAGCGCCCTGACAGCCTGAACAACCCAAAAGGCCCAGACAACACCCGAAGGCACCACCCGAACTCATGAGTTTTTCAGGGGCAAGTAGCTAGCTGGCGATCTCCCAGATGTGCCCGGCGGGATCCCGGAAGCTGGCGGTCCGGACGCCCCAGGGCCGGTCCATCGGCCCGTTCAACAGCTCCACGCCACGGCCGACCAGCTCCGCGCAGGTCTTGTCCACGTCCTCCACCTCGATGGTGAACTGCACCCGGGACCCGGCCTCCGGCCCGGCGACCGTGGCGGGCCCGATGAGCCCGGGCGCCTCCGCGACGTCGAGGAGGTTGATCAGGGTGTTCCCGAAGTGGAACACGGCGGAGTGCTCGTCCTCGAACATCACCGGCAGGTCGAAGACCTCCTGGTAGAACCGCTTGGCGGCCCCGAGATCCTCGACGAACAACGTGATGGCACCGACGCCCTTCGGCCACGAGTCCACTGCGGCACCTCTTCCTGTCCTGGAGTCAACAGCCGCACGGTAGCCGACCGGTCTGACATTTCCCCGAGTCCACGACCCGGCGACACTCCGGCCACCGACCTCGGCCACCGGCGACGACCGGAGCGCCACCGGCTGGGCCGCCACGCGGGCGTCGGGTGGCCGCGGAGCGTGGCCGCCCGGCCGCCCGATGGTCGAGACGTCCGTCAACCCGGGGTTGACGATTGGACGAGCGTCAACCTATGGTTGACGCATGACGAACCCCGACCGCACGACGAACCCCGTCCGCCTCGACGACCTCATCGACGCCATCAAGAAGGTGCACTCCGACGTCCTCGAACAACTCTCCGACGCCGTCATCGCCGCCGACCACCTCGGCGACGTGGCCGACCACCTGATCGGCCACTTCGTCGACCAGGCCCGCCGCTCCGGCGCGTCCTGGACCGACATCGGCCGGAGCATGGGCGTCAGCAAGCAGGCGGCCCAGAAGCGCTTCGTGCCGAAGGGCGACGCCATCGACCTCGACCCCTCCCAGGGGTTCAGCCGGTTCACTGACCGGGCCCGCAACGTCGTGATCGGTTCGCAGAACGAGGCCCACGCCGCCGGCAACTCCGAGATCGGACCCGGGCACCTGGTGCTCGGGATCCTCAACGACCCCGAGTCGGTGGCCTCGCGGACGCTCGTCACCCTGGGAGTGTCGCTGGACACCGTCCGGCAGGCGGTCACCGCCAGCCTGCCGGCGGCGGCGGAGGGGGGCGCGCCGGCGCTGATCCCGTTCGACGCACAGGCCAAGAAGGCGTTGGAACTCACGTTCCGCGAGGCGCTCCGGCTCGGCCACAACTACGTCGGCACCGAGCACGTCCTGCTCGCCCTCCTCGAGGTCGAGGACGGCTCCGGGGTGCTCGCCGGTCTCGGGGTGGACAAGGCGGCGGCCGAGGACGTGATCACCGCCATCATCACGGCCATCGTCGCGGCGCGCGGAACAGCCTGACCTTCGCGTTCACGAGGCGCGAAGGTCCCCGGGGAAATAGGATCGCGCCATCATGAACGTGGAGAAACCAGACCTCACCACCCGCACGGACGTGTACGAGCACCTGCGCGCCCTCGTCAACCGCGGCAACCACATCGTGGCGTTGGAGGAAGCGGCCCGGATCGCCGACGGCGCGACCGACCCCGAGGTGGCGCTCCAGGCCCTGACGTACCAGGTGATCGCCGCCGTCAACCTGCGCCGCACCTCCGACTGCGTGCGGCTGCTCGGCAGGGCGTTCGCGGCCGTCGACGCACGTTGGGACGCCGCCATCGCCGGTGAGCTGCACGTCCTCGCCGGCTGGCTGGCGTTCCAGCGCGGGGCCGTCGACCTCAGCGTGCGGCACGTCATCCTCGCCCGGCGGATCTTCGAGCGCGCGGATCCGGCCGGGCTCGGCGTGCTCGACGGCTGGCACGACGTGGCCCTGACCTTCTCCTACCTGGGCCTGCACGAGCACGCGCTCGCCGCGATCGAACAGGTCCGCCGGGCGGAGTCGCGGGCGGGCAACCAGTACGACAGCATCAGTCCCGAGGTGCCACTGCGCTACGCCCTCGCCCGCGACCACCGGGGCGACCCGGCCGGCTGCCTGCGGGTACTGGCCGACCTGGTGGCCGACGCCGCCGCGCGCCGGAGCCGGGGCGCCCACCCGTTCCCGCCCGTCGACTGGGCCTACGTCGCCTACGCCGTGGCCCGCCGCGCCGCGATGGGCGAACCGAGCACCGTCGACGTGTCCGGCTACGACGCGGACCTCGGCCCCGGCGCGGAGGAGCAGGAGATCCGGGCCATGGTCGCCGTCTGCGAGGCGCTGGCGCGGGGCGACGGCGACGGCGCGCTGGACCTGCTGGCCGGGGTGCGGCTGTCCGAGCAGACGTTCGGGGCGGCCGAACCGCACCGGCTGCGGGTGCTCGCCCACACGCTGCGCGGCGACGTCGGCGCGGCGCTGGACGCGCAGAACACGATGCTGCGGCTCGTGTGCGACCGCCTGGAACGCTACAGCGACCTGTTCGTCGACGGGATGGCCGCCCGGATCGACCACGAACACCTGCGGCACAAGGCGGTCCGGTACGCCGGCGACGCCCGCACCGACCCGCTGACCGGCCTGCCGAACCGCCGGTTCCTGCACCACTACCTGGAGGACCTCGCGCTGCACGGCACGCCGGCGATGCTCGGGCTGTGCGACCTCGACGGTTTCAAGGCCGTCAACGACATCCACGGCCACACCGTCGGCGACCTCGTCCTCGAGCGGGTCGCCGCCATCATGGCCAGGATCGTCCGCCGGCACGACCTGGTGGCCCGGTACGGCGGCGACGAGTTCGTGCTGATCCTGCCGGCGACCGGCCCCGAACAGGCCGGCGAGATCGGCGAGCGGCTGCTGGCGGCGATCGCCGCCGAGGACTGGGCGACCCTGGTGCCGGGCAGCATGCTCACCGCGAGCATCGGCTGGTCGCCGCTCGACCCGCGCGATCCGGCGGGCGGGATCCGGGCGGCGGACCGGGCGATGTACGCGATGAAGGGTGCGCACCAACGTTAGTACCCATATCGCCTTCATGAAGTGGTTTGTCAGCGTATGTTGCTGATGCACGATCGGCCGCTGACGGGTGGAGGGCTGTCCATGAGGGTCACACGGGTACGTCTGTGGATGTTCGCGGCGGGAGTCCTCCTCGCCGGGCAGGGCATGCTCGCCTCCCCGGCCGCGGCGCTGGCGGCCCATCCGCTGTCGATCAACACCTCCGCGGCGAACGGCACGGTCGTGGGCACCAGCATGGACTGTCCCTCGGGAACCCTCGACCTGACCCGGCACTTCACCGCCGGTGCGTCCCTGGCCTCCGGCGCCTTCTCGTCCCTCACCGGGCAGGAGAGCGTCGACCTCCAGGTCCTGACGGGTACGACCCAGGCGGCGTTGCGCGGCACCGACAGCCGGGTGACCCTGACCAACGCACGCGGTAGCGTCGTCCTCGCCCTGTCGGCGGGCAGCTGCGCGTCGCCGACCCTCATGCTGTCGGGGGACACCGTGAAGGGCAACGGGACGTGGACCGTGGTGACCGACAACACCGCGACCAACGCCTACCGGGGAGCCACCGGCGCGGGCACCTTCGCCCTCAACGCCGATCTCGGCGCGGGTGCCGCCAATCCGTGGACGCTCGCCCTCAGCGGTTTCATCACGGTCGAACAACCCGACGTCACCGTGTCGACCCGCGCCCGCTGGGGCAACCTGGGCCTGGACTACACGTCGCGGATCCTGACCGTCGAGTACCGGATCGCCAACGCCGGTCCCGGCGACGCCTTCGGGGTGAAACTGCTCGACGCCGCGCCGACCCCTGCCAGCGTCGTCGAGCTCGGACCCTTGCCCCAGACGCTGGGTACCGTCCGCGCGGGACGGACGGCCACGGCACTCGTCCGCTACCGCCTGCCGCTGGGCTCGCCGCCGTGCGCCGTGCTCGTGCTCGGCTGCCGCTTCACGACGGCCCCCCAGGTGGCCGTGGCGGACGCGCTCGACGACGGCGGCACCCAGTCCTCGCAGGTCCAGGTCGTCGCGCCGCTGCTGCCGGTCGGGTGAACGGTCGACCCTGATCCGGACGCGTCGCCGCAGTGGCGGACACGCCGACGGACCGGGTGGCCGGGTCACCGCGGCGTTGCGGGCCGGGTGGCAGGCTCGCAGCTGAGGTCGCGGATCGGCTACAGGCGGGCGGCGGCCTCCTCGACCTGTCGCACGATCGCCAGGGCCTCGGCGGCCGTGGCGAGTTCGCCGGCCTCCCGGAGCAGGGCCAGCGCGTCCTCCCGGCGGCTCTGGGCGGCGGCTACGTAGGCGAGCCCCACCAGGTTCGCGGCCACTCCGGCGGTGAACCCGAGCCCGCGGCGCAGCCGCACCGACTCCTCCAGCCGGGCCCGCGCGCGGTCCAGCCGACCGGCGACGTGGTCGGCGATGCCCAGGTGCCGCAGCGCGTAGGACGCCGTCCGCAGGTCGCCGGCCTCCTCGGCGAGCGCCAGGGAGGCCTCCAGGAGGGGGACCGCCGTGTCGTGGTCGTCGCGGACCACCTGGTGGAAGCATCCGATGCAGAACAGCGCCTCGCCCTCGCCGCGCGGGTCGCCGGCCCGCCGGTACAGCTCGGCGGCGCGTTCGAACAGCCCCAGCTCGGCTGGGTCCTCGACGCGGTCGGCGAGGTACCGCGCGTGCGTGATCCGACCCCGGGCCAGGGTCAGGTCCGCCTCGACAGCGTCCAGTTCGGCGTCGGCTGTGGACAGACCGCCGTGGTCGCCGCCGAAGACGGCGCGCTCGTAGTGCAGCCTGGCCTTCTCGATGCGGTCCGCCGTGCTCATCGTCGCCCCCCGTGTGTCGTGGGCCGACCGGTGGCCGGCTCCCGTGATCCATGTCGGAGCCGTGAGCCTAACGGAGTCCCGGGTGGCAGGGCGGCCCCGATCCGCGCCGGCTGGCCGTCCCACCCCGGTCACGGGGACCCGGCGCGGTTCCCCGGTCCTGGCCGGCCAGCGCCGCACGGCTCCGGCTCAGTGTCCAGCGTCGGTCGCCGGGGCGGTGTCCAGGTCGAAGAGGGTGAGCTGGAGTTCGCCGTGCACGCCCTCCAGCTCGCCCCGCGCCCGCAGGATGTCCAGGCACGTCCGGCAGGTGACCGGGTCGGTCGTGGCCGCGATCGCGCCGAGCTCGCCGCCGGCGACGCCGGTGTGGCAGCGCGCGCCCGGCACGACGAGGTCGCCCAGCAGCCGCACCGGCGCCACGGCGTGCACGACGCCGGTCTCGCGCAGCCGGGCGTTCTCCCCGCGCGCGAACTGCCGCCACAGCGCGGCGACCACGGAGGTGAACTGTGCGATCATGCCGGAGTCCATCCCCCCATCCTGCCCGCCACCTGTGACAAGGGGTATCCCCGCAGGTCAGACGCAGGTGTCGAGCATCTCGGTCAGCGCGACCTTCTCGGTGGCGGTCACGTTGAGGTCATAGTGGTACTTGACACTGCCCCACGCCCGCGCGTACGTGCACCAGTAGGACCGCAGCGGCGGGCGCCACAGGTCAGGCGACTGGTCGCCCTTGGCTCGGTTGGAGGACGCGGACACGCCGATCAGCTGCGAGCGGGTCAGGTCGTTGGCGAACTCCTTGCGCCGGGGCGTGTCCCAGGTGTCGGCCCCGGAACGCCACGCGTTGGCCAGCGGCACCATGTGGTCCACGTCGATCTGGCCGGCGGAGTCGAAGGTCCGCCCGTCGTACTCGCTGTACCAGGTGCCGCTCACCGCCCGGCACTCGGTGTCCTGCTCCACGCCCTCGCCGTCGCGGGCGAGCACGACCTCCCGGGTGTCGCACTTGCCGTACTGCCGCGCCCAGTGCGGGAACTTCTCCCGAGAGTATCCCGCCATCGGGTGCGGGGCCTCCACGTGCAGCGTCTCCAGCTCGGCGCGTACCTTGTCCGCCGGGGGCGGCGTGGGCATGGCCTCCGTGCCGGCCTGGGCGGGCGCGGCGCCGGACAGCAGCACCGTCGCGGCGGCCAGGGCCGCGAGCAGACCTCTCATGAGTACTGGCACAGTCATCTCCCCGTATGGAATGCGTATGATTCGGGCAGATGGTAATTCGGGAACTGTCTAAGATGGTGGCTCGACACGCTGGGACACCGCCATCAGCGCCGTGGCGACGCGGGTGTCCGCACGGGACACGGGGCCTCGGGTGCCGGACCGGTCGGCGACCGTGGTCGACACTTGTGACCATGAGTAGTCAAACCTCTCCGGTCCGGCGGGTGCTGTGGCGGACGGAGAGCTGGTTCATCCGGCAGGGCATGCCGCAGCTGATCACCGGGTACGGCTTCCGTCAGGTCGTCTCCCGCATGGTGCCCTACCTGGTGTTCACCGCGTTGCTGTGGCTGGACATGTTCACCGGGTTCAGCCCGGCGCAGGTCCTGCCGATCGCCGCCGTCGGAGCCGCGGCCACCTGGGCGTGGCTGACCCGGCTGGGCACCAGACCGCCGCCGAGACTGCCGACGGGTACCGCCGTCGCGGTGCTGCTCGCGCACGTGCTCGGGCCACCGGTCGTCGCCGTGGGCATGGCCGCCCTCGGCTGGCTCGACTTCCACCTCAGCGTGCACGGCCTGGTCGAGGTGGTGCTCGACGAGCCGGACGATCTCAGCACTCGTCAGGTGTTCGGCATCATCGGCCAGGTGGTGGGCCTGTGGATCGCCGCGGACGTCCTCCTCGTCGCCGCCGGCTACCTGGTCGCCGCCAACGGCCTGGTCGCGCTGTCCGCGCGTGCACTGCGGCACGCCGTCACCGACCTGCGGCACAGCGCCCGGTTGCAGGGCCGCGCGCTGCCGGTGCTGCTGTTCGTCACCCTGTTCCTGTTCTTCACCGGCGAGTTGTGGCAGCTGTGCAACCGGCTGCCGTGGGTGCGGATCTTCGTCCTGGTCGCGGTGCTGGCCGCCATCTCGGTCCTGGCCGTGGCCACCCGGCTGCGCACCGAGCTCGGCCGGATCGAACGGGACATGAGCCCCGCCGACGTACTGGCCGCCTGCGCGGGCACGCCGCTGGCCCGGCTCGCCCCGCACCTGGCGTCCCGGGCGGTCGGGGCGGCGCTGCGGCCCCGCCAGCAGGCCAATCTGCTGTTCGCGCTGGCGATCCGGCAACTGACCCAGGGCGCCGTCGTCGGGTTCGGACTGTTCTGCCTGTTCACCCTGCTCGGCTGGCTCGTGCTGTACCCGTCGCTGGCGCGGCAGTGGATCGGGGCCCCGATCCAGTACTCGGCGTGGTTCCCCGGACAGCCGGCCGCCATGTTCCGGCTCGCCGTGCTCCTCGCCGGCTTCGGCGGCATGTACTACGTCGTGCACTCGATGAACAACGCCGACGAGCGGGAGGAGTTCTTCGCCCCCACGGTCGCCGAGCTGGAGAGTGTCCTGGCCGTGCACGCCGCCTACGACGCGCTCGACCCGCAGACCCCCGACCGGCTCGGCCCGGACCGGCACCTGCCGTGACCCGCTCCCGGCCTCCCCGACCGTCAGTGGTCCTTCTCCTCCTGGGGCATCACCGGCTCCACCGCCCGGAACGCCGGTGCCAGGCCACGGGACCGCCCGGCGTCGGGCACTTCGTCAGTGCCTGCCGTCGGGGTCGCAGTAGTCGATCTCGTTGGTGGTGCGGAACGGCCCGGTGACCACCTTGCGGATGAACGGCCTGCCCTTCGGCACGTCGTCGGCGGACACCCGGATCGTGAACTGCTGCAGGACCTTCATGTTCACCCCGCCGATCCGGACCGGGCGCCGCACCTCGAACAGAGCCGGCCAGGGGCACTCGAAGTAGCAGCTCGCGCCGCCGCTGATCTGGTAGTAGGCGATGTCGCCGGACCTCAGGGCCGCGTCGATGGTGTCCTTCAACGCCAGGGTCGCCGCCGGGTCCGGGTCGAACTGCCACATCTCCCGCACCGCCTGGACCGCCTTGCTGTCGCGCTGCCACCTCGTCAGGCTCGCCGGGTCGGTGAGCGCCCACGGGTCGAACCGGGGACCGCCGGGCAGCCGGGCCAGGTCGGGGCGGGCGGCCGGCCGGTAGTGGGTGTCGAGGAGGCGGGGCATGGCGGCCAGCTGCCCGACGGCGAACCACAGCTCCAGGGCCTGCTTGAGGTTGTTCTCGATCAGCTCATGCAGCCGGGCGTCGTGCCGGGCGGTGCGCAGCCCCAGCGCGTAGTCGACGGCCGCCGCGGCCTCGGCCGTCATCTGCCGCAGCCGGTTGACGGCCTTGCGGCTCTCCTTCGGGACGGGGCCGGACTCCAGCGCGTGCAGGGCGACCTCGGCGTGTTCGCGCACCGGCGGGATCGCCGCAAGCAGCGCCGCCAGGTGTTCCGGCGGGCACGGCGTGACCTCCACCCACGGCGGCAGCGCGGCCGGCAGGCCCAGCTCCGCGGCGAGGTCGTAGTCCGGGTTCACCCGGGCCTGCCGGGCTCTGCTCAGCCAACCCTCCACGGCGGAGAACCACTCCGACACCTGACCGAGCGTGACCGGGGGGACATACCCGACGGTGCCGGGGTCCGCGGCGTAGTCGGCGTCCAGGAACGCCTCGCCCAGGATCTGCAGCACGTACGCGTTCCACGTGGCCAGGAACTGCGACTCGACGGCCGGAGTGGCCTGCCAGACCGTGAGGCCCTCCGCGGCGAGCTGGGCGCGGAGCCGTTCGGCCGTCAGCAGCTCCTCGTAGGCCGTCCTGCCCGCCTGTCGCATCGCCTCCAGCAGCGCCGTGTCCTTCTCGCCGTGCAGGAACGCGCGCATCTTCGTCAGCATGGTCGGGGAGCCCACTTCGGTCATGCCCATCCTTCGCTCGGGGTGTACCCAGCGTAATGGGCCTGCGCCACCGTCCGCTGTCCCGCTCAGGGCTCCACAGTGAACTCCCCGACCATCTCGGACGCGCCGACGGACAGCTGGAGATTGACCCCGCTGGCGTCGACCGGCTTGGGGATGGTGTCCGCCGGGAGGAAGAGCCGGCAGACCGCGGAACCCGGGCCGGCGTCGACCTGGCTGATCGCGCCGGGTCCGTCGAAGTCCTTGAAGCCCACCCGGGTCGGCGTCTCGAACTCGGTGTCGCTGAGCCCGAAACTCACCGGGAGGCCGGCGGAGACCCCGAGGCCGACCGCCGCGAACAGCAGCAGCTTCCGCTCGCCGCGGGCCACGTCCTTCAGGACGAACAGGGTGCCGCTGACGCCGATCCCCGGCTTGGGCGTGGCGGCGGACAGGGCGGTGCGGATCGTCCACTTCTTCGTCGCGGCCGGGGTGGGCGGCGGCGTCGGCCGGTCCGGAGGCTCCGGGAACCGCGCGTCGAACGTGAGCAGGACGGCGCGGTTGCGCTCCCGCCCAGCCCGGCTGGTGTTGTCCGCGAGGAACTGGCCGGACGGCGCGCCGACGTCACGGCCCAGGACCTCCGGGACCGCCCCGAACGCACCGAGCATGCTGGACACGGCGTCGGCGCGGTCCTCGCGGAGCGCGACGTTGCCGCCGGTGCGCCGGACGTCGTCACTGAAGCCGACGACCAGCTTCAGTGGCGTGACGGTGGCCGGGTCGGCCAGGCCGAAGTCGCCGACCATCGCGCGCAGCGCCGCCCGGTGTTCCGGCTTGATGAACTGCTTGTTGACAGGGAAGCCGTAGAGCAGGATGCCGTCGGGGACGCGTTCGACGTGGCCGGGGGACCGCAATGACGCGGCCTTCTCGCCGGGCTCGTAGCCGACGGTGGCGGGTGCGCGCTGGACTGCGGCGTCCGCCGGGGCTTTGGCACGCTGGACCGCTGCCGGGGCCGTCGCCCGTTGCGCTGAGGTCCGGGCCTGGGAGCCTGGGGCCGGCGTGTGACCGGCGGCCAACCGCATGGCCGCCGCGTTGCCAGCGCCCCGCTGCACGTGGTGCAGCGCGGCGGGGGTGAGCGGCCCCCACAGCCCGTGCGGGGCCCGGCCGTCCCCTGCGGCGCGCGTGGCGCGGGCCGCAGCGGTCGCCCGCGCGGCACGTTCCCCCTGCGGCGTTTCGGTCGAAAGTGTCACGACCCCACCCTGACAGGGCCGTCCGTGTCCCCGGACGGCGGCGGAGCAGCGCCCCGGACACAAGATCATGCCCCTTCGGACCGGTACCGGGGACGCCGGCATGGATACGCTCGGTCGGTGCACACCCACCCGGACGCCGTCACGGTGCTCTGCTTCGGAGACTCCAACACGTTCGGCCAGCGCGCCGAGGACGTCGACAAGGGGCGCTGGCCGATCGACGTGCGCTGGACCGGCCTGCTGCAGAACCTGCTCGGCGACGGCTACTCCGTCATCGAGGAGGGCCTCAACGGCCGCACCACGGACCTGGACTACCCCGACCGGGTCGGCCGCAACGGTCGCGCCTACCTCGTCCCGTGCCTGGAGAGCCACCAGCCGGTCGACGTTCTCGTGCTGTGGCTCGGCGGCAACGATCTCAAGCCCCAGTTCGGGCGGTCGGCCGCGGACATCGCCGCCGCGTTGGGCCGGCTGATCGACGACGTCGAGAGCACGGTGACCTATCGGCCCGACCGGCCGACCCGGATCCTCCTGCTCGGCCCGACGCCGGTCGACCCGACCCGGCCGGACTTCTTCGCGTTCGTCCCGCCGGAGTTCGCGCCCGGGCTGGTGGCGAAGGCGGAGGAGCTGCGGGCGGCGGTCCGCGCCCTGGCGGCCGAGCGGGGCGTCGGGTACGCCGACGTGGGCACGGTGGCGGGCGTCGGCGACGACGGCATGCACCTGAGCCGGGACGCGCACCCGGTGGTGGCCGCCCTGGTCGCCGGCGCGGTCACGGACCTGTTCGCCCAGGTCTGACTGTCCAGGGTCCGGTAACAGTGTGCTAACGGTTCCCGCCGGTGGTGTGCGCCGGGACGGTCGAGGGCGGTGGTGTCGGCCTGGCCGGCGGCGGCCGGCGGGTCGGGCCCCGGCGGCGCGTCGAGGAGTCCAGGGGGCCATCGTCCCAGCTCCGCGTCGGGAGGCCCCCGTGCGGGTCATCCAACACTGTCAGTGAACTAATCAGGGGTGGACTCAGGGCTATCCCTGATCCATGTCAGCTCATGGGGCTGGCATCCTGTCGGCCATGACACACGCAGTCGAACTCCGCGCCGTGCACCGGGTGTACGGGCGGGGCGACACCACCGTACGCGCCCTGGACGGCGTCGACCTGGCCTTTCCCGCCGGCACGTGGACTGCGGTGATGGGCCCGTCCGGCTCCGGCAAGTCGACCCTCCTGCACTGCGCGGCCGGGCTCGAACGGGTCACCTCCGGCACGGTCACCGTGGCCGGCCAGGACATCACCAAGGCGACGGACAGTGACCTGACGCGGCTGCGGCGTACCCAGATCGGATTCGTCTTTCAGAGTTTCAACCTGATGGGCGCCCTCACCGCCGAGCAGAACGTGGCCCTCCCGCTCCGGATGGCCGGAAAGCGGCCGCGCCGGCAGGAGATCCGCGAGATCCTCACCAGGGTCGGGCTCGGCGACCGGCTCGGCCACCGGCCCCGGGAACTGTCCGGCGGCCAGCAGCAGCGGGTCGCCCTCGCCCGGGCCATGGTCACCCGGCCGGCCGTGCTGTTCGGCGACGAGCCCACCGGAGCGCTGGACACCAAGTCGGCCAGGGTCGTCCTCGGCCTGCTCCGCCAACTCGTCGACGACGGACAGACGATCGTGATGGTCACCCACGACCCGGCCGCCGCCGCCAGCGCCGACCAGGTCGTGTTTCTGTCCGACGGCCGGATCGTCGACCACCTGACCGCGCCCACCGTGCACCAGGTCGCCGACCGCCTTGCCGGGCTCGAGGTCGCCTGATGCTGCGGATGTCCTGGCAGACGTTCCGCGACCGGTGGCAGCTGTTCGCCGGAGCGTTCGTCGCCGTCGCCCTCGGGGTGGCGCTCGTGCAGTCCTCGCTGCTGGCCCTCGTGGCCTCCGTGGATCCGCTGCTGCCTGCCGGCCTGTCCCCGGAACGCGAGGCCGCACTGCGCGACGGCTACGGCGCGGCAGGCTCACTACTGGGCATGGTGTTGTTCATCGCCGGGTTCCTCGCGATCTTCGTCGTCGGCTCCACGTTCGCGTTCACGGTCGCCCAGCGCCGCGCCGAACTGGCCACCCTGCGACTCAACGGCGGCAGCCGGTGGCAGCTGCGCCGCCTGCTCCTCGGCGAGGCCCTTATCCTCGGCCTGCTCGGCTCGGCCACCGGGGTGGCGCTCGGCGGCCCCGTGGGGAGTGCCCAACTGGCCGTCCTGCGGTCCTACGGCTTCGTCCCCGACTCGTTCGAGGCGCCCTGGCGGGGCTGGGTGCTGTGGGTGTCCGTCGGGGTCGGCGTCGGCGTCGGACTGTTCGGGGTGTTCGGCGCGTCGCAGCGGGCCGCGAAGGTCGAACCCCTCGAGGCGCTGCGCGAGACCGGCAAAGCTGGGCGGGTGATGACCGCGTCCCGCTGGGTGCTCGGCGTGCTCTTCTTCGGGTTCACCACCGCGCTCGCCGCCGCCGGCCCCAACGTGGGCCCCGACGACGCCATCGGCCTGTACCTGATGATGTGCATGACCCTCGCCGTGGCCCTCAACGCCGTCGCGCCCCTGGTCGTACCCCTGGTCGGCCGGCTGCTCGGCCTGCTCGCCCGGGGTCCGCTCGGCGAACTGGCCATGGCGAACCTGCGCGCGGGGGTGCGGCGGACCGCCTCCACGGCCGCGCCGGTCCTCGTCCTCGTCGCCATCGTCGGCGGGCTGGCCGGCTCCGTGGACACCCTGGCGGCGTCGATCCTGCGTGAGACGTCCGAGACGATCGTCGGCGAGTTGCGGGTCAGTGGGGAACGGCCGGCTGGCGTCCAGCCGGGCTCCGCGCCGGCCGGTCAGCCGGGTGGTGTGGTGGCACTGTCGGATCCGGTCGCCATCGCGCTGGCCGCCCTGCCGGGGGTGCGGACCGTGTCCGCCGAGACGCCGGTCGACCTGGGCAAGGACTTCCCGGACGGCCTCGCCGTGGACCCGGCCGCCTACCAGGCCACCCATCGCGTCGAGGTCATCTCCGGGGACCTGTCCCACCTGGACGCCGGGACCGTGGCCGCGCGGGCCAACGCGCTGCCCGGGCACACCTTCCGGGTGGGGGAGGACCTGGTGACCCCGAAGGGCACCCTGCGGATCGTGGCCGTCCTGCGCCGGGCGATCAGCGGTCCCGGCCTGCTGGTGTCCCGGGAGGTCTTCGGGCCCGGCGCGGGCAAGCCGGTGCCCGCCGGGAGTTCGGAGCCCGGCGAGGGCACCGGCGGCCAGGCGAGCGGCGGGACCGCCCCGCCCACCAGCTACTGGCTGCGGACCGACCGCCCCGACCAGGTCACCGCCGCGATCGGGAACGCCCGGCTCGGTGAGGTCACCACCCGCGCGGACTGGCTGGCGGACTTCGACCGCGACCAGCGCCGCAACAACACGGCCGCGCTGCTGGCCCTGCTCGGGGCCGGGGCGCTGTACGCGGCCATCGCCGTCGTCAACGCCGTGGTGATCGGGGCCGCCGACCGCCGCGCGGAGTTCGCCGCCGCCCGGCTGACCGGACTCACCCGGGCACAGGTGGTGCGTACGGCCCTGACGGAGAGCCTCGCCGTGGTCGGGATCGGACTGCTGCTCGGCGGGCTGTCGGCCGCCGGCACGGTGTACGGCGTCACCCGTTCGCTGGCCGTCCTCACCGGACACTGGCAGGCCGAGCCGCCGTGGGCGTTGGGCGGCGCGCTGGTCGGGGTCGCGGTGCTGCTCGTCGCCACCGCGAGTGTGGCGTCCACGTGGATGGCGACCCGGATCCCGGCGGTCCGCCTGGCCGGCTCCCGGGAGTGACCCGCCCCCGGATCTGACCAGGAGCGCCGACCGGCGACGTGCGGAACGTGTCCGCACGTCGCCGGCCGGTTCAGGCCGGTGGGGCCTGGGTGCGGCGGTAGTCGGCCACCGGTAGCCCGCCGACCCCCCAGTTCTCCAACTCCACCTCGTCGATGACGACGAACGTGGTCGCGGGGTTCTTGTCGAGCACGTCGCGCAGCAGGTCGGTCACCCCGCCGATCAGCGCGGCCTTCTGCTCGGCGGTGGTGCCGCCCTCCCGGGTGATCCGGATGTTGACGTAGGGCATCAGGACCGCCCGGTGACGTAGCCGCCGTCGACCCGGAGGATGTGCCCGGTCGTGAAGGTGGCGTCGGCCAGGTACAGCACCGCCGCCGACGTCTCGGCGACCTCCCCGATCCGGTCCATCAGGGCGAGTCCGCCGAAGCCGTCGACGTTCGGGGCGGCGGCGTGCAGCGGGGTGCGGATGATGCCGGCGGCGACGGCGTTGACCCGGATGCCGACGGGGGCCAGTTCCGCCGACAGGCTGGTGGTCAGCGCGTGCACGCCGCCTTTGCTGACCAGGGGCGCCGACGCCGGCAGGCCGGCCAGGGCGTGGTCGATGAGGACCGTGCCGATGTTGACGATCGCGCCGCCGGACCCCTGGGCCACCATCTGGCGCACCACGGCCTGGGTGGTGAAGTACGTGCTCTTCAGGTTGCCGGTCAGGTAGCCGTCCAACTCGTCCTCGGTGACGTCGAGGAAGGGCTTGGCGCCGAAGACGCCGGCGTTGTTGACGAGGACGTCGACCCGGCCGAACCGTTCGACGGCTGCCCGGACCAGGGCTTCCTGGGTGCCACGCAGGCTGATGTCGCCGGCCACCACCGCTGTGCGGTCGGGCTGGCCGAACTCGGCGGCGACGGCCTTGAGCTTGTCGGGGTCGCGGCCGTTGAGGACGACGTTGGCGCCCTGGTCGAGGAACGCCCGGGCGATGTCGTGCCCGATGCCGCTGGAGGAGCCGGTGACGATGACTGTTCTGGACATGGTTGCTTCTCCTGTGAAATATACGACCGGTCGTCTTGGAATGAGGGCAAAAAAAGAGAGCGGTACCGCTGGCTCACGCCAGCAGGTACCCGTCGAACTGGCGCCGCAGGCAGCGCTCCAGCGGGGCGAGGGTCTGGTCGATCTTCATCCGGATCACCGCGCCCTCCCATGCCTCGATCAGCATGTCCGCCAATTCCGTGGCGTCGATGTCCCCGCGCACCGTGCCCTGCGACTGCGCGTCGCCTAGCGCGTCGCGCACGCCGTCGCGCCACTCGCGGAACGCCGTCGCCAGAGCCCGGCGGCAGGCCTCGCTGCCGTCCAGCTCGCCGGCCAGGTTGGCCAGCAGGCAGCCGCCGACGAACGCGGCCTCCTCGAACTCCGCCATCTGGCGCTCGAAGAACGTGCGCAGCCCGGTCAGAGGGTCGCCGGAGTCCGCGAGGGCGTCGGTCAACTTCTGGGCGGAGCACTCCGCGTAGTACCGGATCACGGCGACCCCGAGCTCCTCCTTGCTGGCGAAGTAGTTGTAGAAGGAGCCCTTGGGGACGTTGACCTCGTCGAGGATCTGCTTGATCCCCGTGCCGTGGTATCCGTTCTCCAGGAACGCCGACGTGCTCGCCTCGAGCAGCCGCGTGCGGGTGCCGTCACTGAGCCTCGGTCGCGCCATGGGTGAAACACTACGACCGGTCGTCTTGAAATGTCAACGGATCTCGACGACGACTTCCAGATACCCGCTCGGCAGTACCAGCGTGCCGTCCCCGGACCGGTTGCCGTCCTCCAGCATCGCGGTCAGGTCGCGGGTGAACGCGATCTGCCCGACGGCGTCCAGGGCGGCGAACGCCGGAGCGACAGGTTCTTCGCGTCCGCCTGCTGGAGGAGCACGTCGAGGCCCTCCGCCTGGGCGCGGCCCAAGCTCCCGGCCAGCAGCCGCGGCACGTAGTCGGTGGACGTGACCTCGCACCAGCGGCGCGCGGCGGCGAGCGTGCCGTTGGATCCCCGAGGGGGTGCCTGAGTAGGCATGCTCAGGTGCTCTTGGGTCGCCAGTCGGGTTGGGAGCCGGGGGCGAGCGCCTGGCGGCTGCCGTCGCCGGGCAGGTAGGTGACGGTGCCCGCGCCGGAGGTGACGAGGAAGCGGCCGTTGCCGAGGGGAACCGGCGTGGCGTCCCCGTCCGCGCCGATCTGCCACGTCGTCCGCCCGACCAGGTCGTACGCCATCGAGGTCACCGGTCCGGCCTGGACCTGCCGGGTGAAGTACAGCCGGTGGGAGTCGGCCGACCACGACGGCGTGGTGGCGAACCCCTGCCGGGCCCCGCCGAAGCCCACGACAGTGGACTCCGCCCCGGTGCCGAGGTCCAGCACGCTGAGGCAGTCGTCGAAGGTGACCGAACACTCGCCGCCGGGGTACGCGAGGGACGTGCCGTCCGGCGACCACGCCACCGTGTTGGCCTCCCGGAGTTCCGACCAGCCGTCCGCGCGGCTGGCCCCGGCCCGGGCCGCCACCTGCTCGCGCGGCGCGCCGGTGCCGCGTTCCCGCCGGGTCGGGGCCGGCACGTTCGCCAGGACGACGGTCCCCTGGTGCGCCGTACCGGTCCGGTAGGCCAGCCGGTCGCCGCGCGGACTCCACGCCGCGCCACCGGCCCGCCCGTCGTGCGAGACCTGGAGGAAGGAGATGTGTCCGCCAGGGTCGGACACGTCGGCGATCCACACGTCGCCGGCGTGGGTGTAGGCGATCCGGCCGTGGTCGGGCGAGATCCGGGGCCACGTATTGCCGCCTCCGGTGGTGATCCGGAACGTGCCGGTCCGGTCGGTGAGGAAGACGTCCCCGTCCTGGGCGAAGACCATCGGCCTCGGCGGCGGGACCGACGCTCCCGCCACGGGGCCGGCCGTGCCGAGGGCGGCCAGCACGGCGACCGCCGCGCCGACCAACGGGCGGACGACCCGGCCCGACTCCCTGCGCGACGTCGCCCGCGCGCGTTTTCCCGTGGCCCCGCCACCCGTCAGCATGAGACGAGATTCTCCCAGGCCACCGGCGACCTGAGGGCGGTTACGGGTGAATTGCGAGCGGCGGCACGCCGAGTTCCCGGGCCAGCACTGCGGCTTGGACCCGGCTGCGCAGAGCGAGTTTGGCCAGTACCCGGCTCACGTGCACCTTCGTCGTCGCCTCGGCGATCGCGAGCCGCGCCCCGATCTCGGCGTTGGACAGCCCGCCGGCGAGTCCGGACAGCACCTCGCGCTCCCGGACCGTCAGCGCGTCCAGCGCCGTGGACGGCGGCGGGGCCGGCCGGCGGGCGAAGGCGGCGATCAGGGCGCGGGTCACCTGGGGGTCGATCAGGCCCTCGCCGCGCGCGACGAGCCGCACGGCCCCGATCAGTCCGTCGGCGTCGGTGTCCTTGAGCAGGAACCCGGCGGCGCCGGCCCGGAGCGCGCCGAACACGTACTCGTCGAGGTCGAAGGTCGTCAGGACCAGGACGTCGGCGATCCCGGCCAGGCGTCCGGTCGCGGCGATGCCGTCGAGGCGGGGCATCCGCACGTCCATGACCACCACGTCCGGGGACAGCCGGGTGGCCAGCGCCACGGCCTCCTCGCCGTCACCGGCCTCGCCGACCACCTCGATGTCCGGCGCGGCGGACAGCACGAGAGCCAGGCCGGCGCGCACGGCCGGCTGGTCGTCGGCGAGCACCACCCGGATCAGGTCGGCAGCCGGACCAGTACCCGCCATGCGCCCCCCTCCGGTCCCGCCTCGAACGTCGCTCCCAACAGTGTGGCCCGTTCGCGCATGCCGACCAGACCCGCGCCGCCGGACGGTACCCCGGACGACGCCCCGAGCGGGTTGTCCACCTCGACCCGCACGGCGTCGGGTTCGTACGTCACGGTCACGGTCGGCGGCGTCCCGGCGTGCTTGAGCGCGTTGGTGAGGGACTCCTGCACGATCCGGTACGCCGCGAAGTCCACCGCCACCGGCACCCGCCGGACGGTCCCGGAGGTGCGCAGGGTCGCCCCGGCCCGGTCGAGCAGCGCCGGCAGCCCGCCGAGTCCCGGCACGACCAGGTCCCCGGGCTCCTCTCGCAGGACCGCGACGAGGTGTCGCATCTCCGCGAGCCCGGCGACGGCGTTCTCCCGCACGACGCCCAGTACCCGGCGGGTCGCTTCCGGGTCGGCGGCGGGCAGGGCCAGGCCACCGGTGGCGTGCAGGGCGATGACCGACAGGTGGTTGGCGACGACGTCGTGCAGCTCACGTGCCATCCGGGACCGCTCGGCGTGCACGGCCTGGCGGTGGTCGAGTTCGGCGAGCCGCGCGACCTGGGCGGTGCGGTCCCGTTCGGCGGCGGCCTCGTCGCGGTGCTGGCGCACGATCACCCCCGACTCGACCGGCAACACCAGGACCAGCGCCGAGGTCAACCCGACCAGCGAGGCCCTGATGTCGCCGGTGACCGCGACGGCGACCACGGCGGTCCCGGCGGCGACGGCGGCCCCGGTCCACAGCAGGAGGCGGGGGAGGCGGCGGGGGCCGTGCACGGTCGCGTCGTACAGCACCTGGGTGAAGGCGAGGACCGTGGCCAGGGACGGGCCGAGTGCCTGGTCTGCGGCCGCCGCGACGGTGCCGAGCAGCACCGCCGTGACCGGCGCGACCCGGCCGAGGCCGACGGCCACCGCCATCACGGCCAGCGGCGCGAGCAGCGACCACGAAGGACCGAGCCGCAGGTCGTACGCGCCGAGCATCCACAGGCCGAACCCGCCGGCGGCCACGAATCCGGAGGTCAGGAGATCACGCCTCATCGCGACCATCACAACACGGGTACGACGAAGGAGGTACCCCGGGTTCACCGCCGCGGCCGAGGATTCGGGCGCCCGCCGCGCACAGACTGTGACCATGGTTCTCGCGATACTCGCCACCGGCGAGGTGTTGTTCCTGCTGTCTCTGCTGGCCGGGCTCGTGGCACGGTACCCGCTGCGGATGCCCCGGACCGGTGCGGCCCTGCTCCTCGCCGCGCCCGTGATCGACCTGGTGCTGCTCGTCGCCACGGCCGTCGACCTGGGGCGGGGCGGCACGGCCGGCGTCGGGCACGGGCTGGCGGCTGTGTACCTGGGATTCTCGGTGGCGTACGGCCACTCGATGGTCCGCTGGGCCGACCAGCGGTTCGCGCACCGCTTCGCGGGTGGTCCGCCCCCCGCCCGCCCGCCCCGCTACGGCACGGCCCGCGCCCTGCACGAGTGGCGCGAGTTCGGCAAATTAGCCCTGGCCTGCGTGATCGCCGCCGGTCTGCTGGAGGTCGGCGTACTGTACGTCGACGACGCCTCCCGCACGGCGGCACTGACTGGGTGGATCACGCGGATGGGGGTGGTGGTGGCGATCGGCTTCGTGTGGTCGGCGACCTACACCGTCTTCCCGAAACGCGAGAGGTCCTGAGGGGCCAGGCGCACCGACTTCCTGCCGGCAGGCCCCGCCGGCGGACCCGCCGGTCGGGCGGGACGCCGGCAGCCCTGCCGTGCGGCAGGATGGAGCCATGCCGTCGCCGTTGCAGAACCGGGTGGCCCCCACCGGCGAGATCCTCGCCGTGGACTCCCGCGGACTCCTGATGGGCAACCGCGGCTGTCTGCACGGCCCGGACCGCCGGCTCGGCGTGACCCGCTGGCGGTCGAAGCTGTGGATCTGCTGCGTGCTGGAGTGGCGGGGCTGGCGCAGGGATCCGATGCCGCCGGGCCGCTGGACGGCGCTGTTCTTCCTCGACGAGGCCACGGCCCTCGCGGCGGGTCACCGGCCGTGCGGCTACTGCCGGCGCGCCGAGTACGTGGAGTTCGTCGGGCTCTGGCAGCGCTCGCAGGGCCTGGCGGCGCGGCCGAAGGCGTTCGAGATGGACGCCCGGCTGCACGCGGAGCGGGTCGAGCCGCACACTCGCCGGCAGCGGACCCGCTCCGGCGTGTTCGGTGCGCTGCCCGACGGGGTGCTGGTCCGCCGGGACGGGCGGGTCGGCCTGGTCACGGCCGGTCGGTTCGCGACCTGGACCTTCGACGGGTACGGCTTCCCGGAGCCCGTCCCAGCCGCCGAAGTGGTGGAGGTCCTCACCCCGCCGGTGACCACGGCCATCCTGTCCGCCGGCTACCGGCCCCTTCTGCACCCGTCAGCCTGATCGTACAATAATGGTTGTTAATGTCTATTATCGCACTTAAAATAGCTTTATACAGATATTGAAAAATTCTGACCGTATAAGGGGATTGCCTTTTTTCCATAAAGGATCCCGTTAAGTCCTCGGTATGTCACGCTGGTCCAGGTACGCCACTATTCATTCGTGGAAGGTGTAACTGTCATGAAGCGGTGGATCAGCAAGGGTATCGGCGCATGCATGCTGTCGGCGGCCATTGTGGCCGCTGGCGCAGGACCGGCCCAGGCGGCGGACCACACGCCGGAAGCCGGCGTGTGGCAGATCTCGATCGGCAACAGCGGCATCGGGAACGGCAACCAGTTCTACATCGTGGTCCAGGCGCCGATCAACGTGTGCGGCATCGGCCTCGGTATCGTCGGCCTCGGCGTCGGCGCGGGGACGTGCACCAACGGCGCGTGGAACAACGTCGACTTCTAGGTCGGTCGGGAGGGCGGGCCTCAGTGGAGGCCCGCCCTCCGTCGTGCCGTGTCCCCGCGGAGGGTCATACCGGCAGTCCGTTGTTGTCCGTGTTCAGCGACTGCGGCTTGAACTTCGTCAGGAACGCGTTCAACTCCCCGGTGGCGGACTCGATGATCGTGCCGCCGTCCTGCCAGATCCCGTCGAGGTGCTGGAACTGCCCGGGCGGGTCGCCCTGGTTCATGTGCACGTCGTGCACCCCGCGCCCGGTCGTGTACGGCGCTCCGAACACGAACAGCTTGCGGCACCCGGTCAGCCGCTGCTCCAGCAGATTGAGCGCGTTGTCGGCGGTGCTCTCGACCCAGCCGAACCGCGGCGAGCGCACGATCGCGTTGAGCAGGGCGATCAGGGGGCTGGCGACGACGGCGACGCAGCCGGCCCGGCCGCGCAGCAGCGGGTCGCGCAGGTAGTCGATCGCGCCGGAGGTGGGGGTGCTGGCCAGTGGGTGCCAGCCGGGCGCGAGCGCGTGCACCGTGGCGAACAGGGCGGGGTCAAGGCCCCGGACCTCGCGGTACTGCACCGGGATCCCGCTCGGGGTCGACACGTCCACCGCGCACTCGTACTCGCCGGCGGGCGCCTGGACGTACATCTTGCCGTGGTACCACGAGCCGAAGTTGTTCGGATCCTCGCGCGCGAACCGGTTCAGGGTTCCGACCAGGACCCCGTACGCAGCCAGAGCCATGTGTCCTCCCTCGACGGGCTCCTTTCAGTATGGGCGTCAGGCCGGGTCCAGGAGCGGGATCCGGCCGGCGTCGACCAGGTCGATGACCCGGGCCGCCCCGCCCAGTGCCGCGGCGCTGTGCCCGAGGGTGGACGCCGCCAGCAGGGTGCCGCCGGAGTCGGGGGCGAGCACCCCGGACCGCAGGGCCGCGCGGGCGGAGGGGAGCAGCCAGGGGGCGAGGGGCACGTAGTACCCGCCGAGCACTATGGTCTCGGGGTTGAGCAGGTTGGCCAGCACGGAGAGTCCGCGGCCGAGCCGGTCGCCGGCCAGGTCGAGGGCTTCCAGGACGTGCCGGTCGTCGGCTCCGGCGCGGGTCACCAGGTCCCGCACGGCGGACGTGAGGTGCTCCGGGGTGGGCGGCGGCCCGCCGATCAGGGCCCCGAGGCCGACGACGGCCTCCAGGCAGCCGCGCCGGCCGCAGCCGCACGGCGGGCCGTCGGGCACGACCGGGACGTGGCCGATCTCGCCGGAGTAGCCCCGGGAGCCGCGCAGCAACCGGCCCTCGGCGATGATGCCGGCGCCGATGCCGACCTCGCCGGTCAGGTAGACCAGGTCCGGGGTGCCGGCGTGCGGGCCGTAGCGGTACTCGGCGGCCACCCCGAGGTTCGCGTCGTTGTCGACGAGGACGTCGAAGGCCCCGCCGAGTGCGTGGTGCAGGTCGGCGCGCAGGTCCACGTCCTGCCACCGCAGGTTGGGCGCGAGGTGTACGACGCCGGCCGCGTCGACCAGCCCCGGCACCCCGACCGTCACGCCGAGCACGCCGCGACCGTCCGCGCGGAGCCGGGCGATCACCCGCCGGGCGAGTGCGGCGAGCGCGGCGGTGCCGGAGGCGGGGCCGGCGGTGCCGTCGAAGGCGCGCCGCCAGGACAGCAGCCGGGTGCCGCCGACGTCCATGGCCACGGCCGTCAGGTAGTCGGCGTTGATCTCCATCCCGATCGCCGCGTACGGACTGCCGTCGACCTCCAGCATCGTCGCCGGCCGGCCGATCCGGTTCTCCGTCACCCCGGTCTCGCGGAGCAGCCGCCGGTCGAGCAGGTCGGCGACGAGACTGGAGACGGTGGCCTTGGTCAGCCCGGTGGCGGCGGCGACGTCGGCCCGGGAGCAGGGTGCGTGCGCGCGGACGAACCGCAGGACCACCACGAGGTTGGTGGTCCGCACGTCGGCGACGTCGGCCGGCCGGGGACCGGACTGCTGGGTGATCACGGCCCAACTCTAGCGGCCGTTGACAGCTCGGCATATCCGCCTTAAGTTTAAAGTCAAAACTAAGTCGGAGGACGTCATGGCGCTGAGTCCCACCCCGGAAGACAAGTTCTCGTTCGGCCTGTGGACGGTGGGCTGGCAGGCGCGCGACCCGTTCGGGGACGCCACCCGCCCGGCCGTGGACCCGGTCGAGGCCGTGCACCGGCTCGCCGGACTAGGGGCCTACGGCGTGACGTTCCACGACGACGACCTCGTCCCGTTCGGCAGCACGGAATCCGACCGCGACGCCCGGATCGCCCGGTTCCGCAAGGCGCTCGACGCCACGGGCCTGGTCGTGCCGATGGCCACCACGAACCTGTTCACCCACCCGGTGTTCAAGGACGGCGCGCTGACGAGCAACGACAGATCCGTTCGGAGGTACGCGCTGCGCAAGGTCATGCGCAACCTCGACCTCGCCGCGGAACTGGGCGCGCACACGTACGTGTTCTGGGGCGGCAGGGAGGGCTCGGAGACCGACGCGGCCAAGGACGTCGGGGCGGCCCTCGACCGGTACCGGGAGGCGCTGGACACCCTCGCCGCCTACACGGTCGAGCGCGGCTACGGGCTACGGTTCGCCCTGGAACCCAAGCCCAACGAGCCGCGCGGCGACATCCTGCTGCCCACGATCGGCCACGCCCTGGCGTTCGCGTCCACACTCGACCACCACGGGATGGTCGGGGTCAACCCGGAGGTCGGCCACGAACAGATGGCCGGGCTGAACTTCGTGCACGGCATCGCCCAGGCCCTCTGGCAGGGCAAACTCTTCCACATCGACCTCAACGGCCAGCGCGGCATCCGGTTCGACCAGGACCTGGTGTTCGGCCACGGCGACGTGCTCAGCGCCTTCTTCCTCGTGGACCTCCTCGAACACGGCGGCCTGGCCGGCGGCCCCCGGTACGACGGGCCGCGGCACTTCGACTACAAGCCCGGCCGTACCGAGGACATCGACGGCGTCTGGGCGTCGGCGGCGGCGAACATGCGCACGTATCTGCTGTTGCGTGAACGCGCCCGGTCCTTCCGCGCCGACCCGCAGGTCCAGGCGGCCCTCGCCGCCAGCCGGGTCGCCGAGCTGGCCGTGCCGACCCTCGCCCCGGGAGAGACCACCGCCGACCTGCTCGCCGACCGCACAGCCTGGGAGGACTTCGACCTCGACGCGGCGGCCGGGCGCGGTTACGCCTACACCCAGCTCGAACAGCTCGCCGTCGAACATCTGCTCGGCGCGCGATGACGCTCGTCGCCGGGGTCGACTCCTCGACCCAGTCCTGCAAGGTCGTCGTGGTCGACGCGGCCACCGGCGCGGTGCTGCGCTCCGGCCGGGCTCCGCACCCCGACGGCACCGAGGCGCACCCTGACGCGTGGCGGGCGGCCCTGGACCGGGCGGTCGCCGACGCCGGCGGCCTGGGCGACTGCACCGCGGTGTCCGTCGCCGCCCAGCAGCACGGCATGGTGTGCCTGGACGGCGACGGCGGCGTGGTCCGGCCGGCACTGTTGTGGAACGACACCCGCTCGGCGGACGCCGCCCTGGACCTGATCGCCGACCTCGGTGGGCCCGGGGCCTGGGCCGAGGCGGTGGGCAGCGTTCCGGTGGCCTCGTTCACCGTCACGAAGCTGCGCTGGCTCGCCGAACACGAGCCGCAGTCCGCCCGGCGCACGGCCGCCGTGTGCCTGCCACACGACTGGCTGACCTGGCAACTCACCGGCCGCCCCCGCCGGTCCGGCGACCACTGGGAACCGACGCCGGCCGGTTCCGGTTCCGGTTCCGCGCCCGGCCGGGTCGGGCCGCCCGTCGGCGGGGCCGAGCTCAGCACCGACCGGGGCGACGCCAGCGGCACCGGCTACTACTCGGCGGCCACCGGCCGCTACCGCCCCGACCTCGCGGCTCTTGCCCTCGGCCACCTCCCCGACCTGCCCCGCGTGCTCGGCCCGGCGGAGTCCCCGGGCGCGACGCCCGACGGCCTGCTCCTCGGCCCCGGCACCGGCGACAACGCCGCGGCGGCGCTCGGCCTGGGCGCGCGCCCCGGCGACGTCGTCGTCTCGATCGGCACGTCCGGCACGGTTTTCGCCGTCTCGGCCACCCCGACGGCCGACCCGACCGGGGCCGTCGCCGGTTTCGCCGACGCGACCGGCCGACACCTGCCGCTGGTGTGCACCATGAACGCCGCCCGGGTCCTCGACGCGGCGTGCGCGCTCCTGGGCGTCGACCACACCCGACTGTCGGACCTGGCGCTGTCCGCCGCGCCCGGGGCCGGCGGCCTGGTCCTCGTGCCGTACCTGGCGGGGGAACGCACCCCCGACCGACCCGACGCGACGGGCTCCGTGCACGGGCTGACCCTGGCCACCGCCACCCCGGCGCACCTCGCCCGGGCCGCCGTCGAGGGGCTGCTGTGCGGGCTCGCCGACGGTCTCGACGCCCTGGTGGCCTGCGGGGTCCGGGTGGACCGGGTCCTGCTGGTCGGCGGCGGGGCGGCTTCCGAGGCGGTCCGCCGGATCGCGCCAGCCGTCCTGGGTCGGCCCGTCGTGGTGCCGTCACCGGGGGAGTACGTCGCGGTGGGCGCGGCCCGGCAGGCGGCCTGGAGCCTGGCGGGCACGCCCGACGCCCCGGTCTGGGCGGACCCGGGCAGCCTGCTGTACGAGGCGGACCCGACCCCGGCCGTCCGGCACCGGTACGCGGAGGTCCGCGACCTGGGCTGACCGGATGCGGTCCGCCGGAGCCGGATGAGCGTTACTTCTGCAGCAGCCGTCGCGCCACCTCTTCCGCGACCCTGCGTTGCAGGTCCGCCAGCTCCTCGTTGCTCAGCGTCCTGGGGTCGCCGACCGGCGGCGGGGCCTGCTGGGCCGGCTTGCTGCCGCACCGGATCGGCCGGCCGTCCGCGGTCCGCAGACAGGTCGCCTCCAGGCCCTGGAGCTGGCCGTTGCCCACCACCCGGTAGCGCAGCGCCTGCTCGCTGCCCGTCGTCGCCACCCAGCTGTCGCCGCCGGTCGGGATCACCTCGAACACGGTGTCCTGGTTGTAGCAGCACGCGTCGGGGTAGTCGGCCTTGATCCGCGCGACGATGGCGGCAGGGGAGGCCCACGTCGGTTCCAGCCGGTACACGGTCAGCGGCGCCAGGCCCGCGCCGCTGTGCTGGGCCGGCACGGTGGACACGGCGACGACGGAACTGGCCGAGCCGGGCGGGGTCAACGGCGTCACGTACACCGGGCCGCTGTGGTCGGCGCGGTTCAGGGTGAACTCCGACTCGTTAGCGCCGTTGGCTCCGTCGTCGGAGGCGTCCCAGCCGGAGCGGTCGAACCACCAGTCGGCGAAGCCGTGCAGGCCGTGGGTGGCCTCCCGCTGGCGCTTGGCGAGACTGATCGGGTACGTCGGCCCCGGGATCCCCCGGGTGTCGGTCGTGACCGTCACCTGCCCGGTCCGCCCGTCGTACACCGCGACACCGGCCGGCCGCTCGGTGACCACCAGGATGCCGACCTGCCGTTTGAGGGGCACGACGACCTTGGGCACGTCCCCGTCGCAGTACACGTAGGCGTCCTTGGCCGTGAACGCCACCCACCGCTTCTTCGTGGAGATCAGCCGGCCGAGGTTGTGGCCGAACGAGCCGCCGATCCGCGCGTCGGCCGCGGCGTCGAACCGGCACTTGCGCGTGTCGTGCCCGGGGCCCTCGACGGCGATCTCCTGGGTGACCCCGACCTCGTAGCCGGCGAGCCAACCGCGCTTCTCCACCAGGGTGGCGAACCGCGCGACGTCCGGCAGGTACGTCACGTCGGAGATGTCGCCGGCCACGTCGCCGAGACTGGGCCCGGCCTGGGCCTTGCCGACCACGTACGGCGCCCGGGCCTCCAGGTCCGGCAGCCGCTCGGTCACCACCCGGGTCGCCGCCGCGTACGTGCGGTCCTGGTCGTAGAAGGTGTGCGTGATCCACCAGCACGCGGCACCGACGCCGATCAGCAGCCCGAGGGTGCCCACGAACTTCCCCGCGCCGTCGGCGTTCTCCCACCGGTGCAAAGCCACCCTTCGGGCGGCCGTGACCGGCGCAACGACGCAGGCCGCGACGAGCAGGGCCGCGGCGAGGAACGGCGTGAACTTGCGCAGCTCCCACACCACGAGTGTCGAATAGTAGGTGCTGATCCAGACGAGGAGGTCGGCCAGCAGGACGGGGATGCCGATCCAGAGCAGGATCCGACCGGTACGAGAGGCCACAGCGTTTCCTCCAGGGTCCACAGAGGATGATGGTCCCCCGAGTATGCCGCCGGGGCGCAACCCCGGGCGGCGACGCGGGACCGCCGCCGGACGTCCCGCCCGGTCCTCGGCGGACCGGCCCGCCACACTTCCTGTGGCGGGCCGGCATCCGTCAGACGGTCCGGACCGTCTCGTTCTCGGCGAACCGGGCCGCGTGCAGCACCAGGGTCACGGCCAGCCACGCGACCCCGGCCCCCATCAGCAGCAGCCCCGGCGGGAAGGTCACGGCGGGCAGCACCCCGCGCAGGGCGACCGGGACCGCGCCGAGGACATAGACGGCGATCGCGCCCCGGGGGATGCCGCCGGCCCGCCACAGTCCCGCGCCGAGCACGATCGCGCCCAGCAGGAACACGATCGACGACGCCTTGAACACCCCGCCGGTCAGGCCGTCGACCAGCTCCTTGATCTGGTCCTTGGACAGCTCCGGGAAGACCAGGTTCAGGATGAACTCCACCCCGAGCAGGCCGGCCATGCCGAGGGAGTTGAGCACGTACCCGGCGGCTCCGAGCGCTCCGGCCCTGCGGCGGGCGGCCAGGAACAGGCCGGTGATCAGGAACAGGCCGAACGCCTCGGCCAGCGGCGCCAGGACGTGCGTGACCGCGATGTCGTCCGGGATCAGGCCGGCGCGCCGGGCGGAGTTGAGGACCAGGATCGCGGCGGAGGACAGGCCCGACCAGCCGGCCAGTCGATACAGGGTGCGCAGGGACATGGGTTTCTCTCCATCGAGGGGTGCGAGCTGCTATAACGGTTGTAATAACGTATGTCATAGACGCCCGGTGCCGCGCGTTCGGACCGGCCCTGTAATGATTCCGAAAGATGTCGAAGGGGGACCGCGTGGCCGACAGCGACGACCTGCGCGACCAGTTCATCGATGCCGCGTTCCGGGTCGCCGCCGAGCACGGGCCGGCGGGCCTGACGGTGCGCCGGGTCGCGGAGGCCGCCGGCGCGTCCACGATGGGCGTCTACAGCGGGTTCGGCGGCAGGACCGGCATGCTCGGGGCGCTCTACGCCCGGGCGTTCGAGCTGCTCAGCGCCGCGATGGCCGCCGCGGCCCGCACCGGGGACGCCCTGGCGGACGTGTGCGCGCTGGCCGACGCCTACCGCGACTTCGCCGTGGACAGCCCCAGCCGGTACGCGTTCATGTTCGAGCGGTCCGTCGTGGACTTCGACCCCGGCCCTCAGCTGCGCGCCCGGGCGCTGGACAGCACCTTCGGCCAACTGCGCGCGGCCGTCGCCGCAGCCGTGCCGCCCGACCGGGTCGAGCGGACCGCCTACCTCGTCTGGGCGGCGATGCACGGCATGGTCGGCATCGAGCTGACCCACCGCGACCGCACGGCCCTGCCGGACTGGTCCATCGCCGAGGACTGGCCGGGCGTGTACCGCGAGGGCGTGCGCGCCGTCTGGCACGGCCTCGCGGCGCGGTGACCCGGGCCGTCCCCGGTCGCCGGCTGGCTGGCCCGGTGGCCGGACCTCGGCGTTTCCCCGAATCGGCCACCGGCCCCGTGCCGGGCGGTTAGGCTCCGTACCCGTGGAAGAACGGGGCGGCTAGGCGTGCGGCGGGCGTACCTCCTGGTGTCCGTCGGCCTGATCGCCGCGTACCCCCTGCTGCCGTCGGGGGCCCGCACGGCGGCGCTTCTGGTGGTCACCTGCTCCGCCGTACCGCCCGTCCTCGTCGGCCTGCGCCGGGCCCGCCTCGTCGACCGCCGGCCGTGGCGGCTGCTCCTCGGCGCGCTCGTCGTGCTCAACCTCGGCAACCTGACCCGGCAGCTGACCGGCCTGACCCTGGCGGGGCGGCTGTTCGACGCGGTGGGCAACGCGCTGATGCTCGTCGCCGTCCTCGCCGTGGTGGTCCGGCGCGGCCGCAACGACGTCGGCGGCCTGATCGACACCATCATCGTCTCCGCCACCCTCGGCGGCCTGCTGTGGGACGTGGTCCTGCTGCCCCGGATCGCCGAGGAGCACCCGGCGGCGGAGGCGTCGACGTTCGCCACGGTGTTCGTCCTGGCCGGTGTCCTCGGCGCGCTCGTCCGCCTGCTCCAGACGGCCGGCGAGCCGATCCCGGCACTGTGGCTGCTCGTCGGGGCCCTCGCCCTGTCGCTGACCGGCAACGTCATTCTGGAACTGCGCGACACCGGGCCGGTCGCCGTCGGCGCGGAGATGATGTTCATGGCCGCGTACGTGGCCCTCGGACTCTTCGGCCTCGACGGTTCCGCGCACCGGCTGGCCCGGCTCGGCCACGCGCCCGACGACACGCTCACCGGCGGCCGGCTGGCGTTCCTTGGCGGGGCGCTGGCGGCGCTGCCCCTGGTCGGCGGCGGCCGGCAACTGCTCGGCCAGCCGGTGGACGGGCTGCTGCTCGTCGCGGGCGCCGCGGCCATCACGCCGCTCGTGATGTGGCGGATCGGCCGGCTGTCGGCCCAGCGGGCCCGGGCGGAGCAGGCGCTGCGCTACCAGGCCGCGCACGACCCGCTGACCGGCCTGCCGAACCGCCGCGAGTTCGTCGCCCAGCTCCGCGCCGAACTGCGCCGGCCGGGCGGCCTTGTGATCCTGTTCTGCGACCTCGACGGGTTCAAGGCGGTCAACGACCGGCTCGGCCACCCGATCGGCGACCGGCTGCTGGTGGAGGTCGCCCGCCGGCTGGGCGGGTGCGTGCGGGCCGGCGACCTGGTCAGCCGGTTCGGTGGCGACGAGTTCCTGGTGTTGTTCCGCGACGCCGGCCGGGCCGACGTGGAGCGGCTCAGCGCGCGGATCGTCCGGGCGCTGCGCGATCCGGTGGACCTCGGGGTGGAGTCGGTGCCGGTCTGGGCGAGCATCGGCGCGGTGATCCGGACCGGGGCGGAGTTCGACGTCGCGGCCGAGGACCTGATCCGGCGCGCGGACGAGGCGATGTACGCCGCCAAACTCGACAGCGAGTCGACACCCGGGGTGCGGGTCGTCTCCGCGTAGAACGCCACCATTGTACTGTTTTCGGTGGAGGATCCAGCCACGACGACCCTGAGGACACCGGATGCGTAAGCTCACCTACTTCGTCGGGACCACCGTGGACGGCTTCATCGCGGGCCCCGAGGACCAGGTCGACCACTATGTGGTCAGTCCAGAGGTCGTCGGGTTCCTGTCCACCGAGTACCCCGAGACCCTGCCGACCCATGTCCGCTCGGCGCTCGGTGTGGACGCCCCCGGCACGCGGTTCGACACCGTGGTGATGGGCCGGCGCACGTACCAGCCGGGGCTCGACGCGGGCTTCACCAGCCCGTACGGGCACCTGCGGCAGTACGTGGCGTCGAGTGAGGCCGAGAGTCCCGACCCGGCCGTCACGTTCACGGCCGATCCGCTGGCCACGGTGCGCGCGCTCAAGGCGGAGGACGGGGCGGGGATCTGGCTGGCCGGCGGCTCCGGGCTCGCCGGCGCGCTGTTGTCGGAGATCGACGAGCTGGTGGTGAAGGTCTACCCGGTGGTGTCCGGCACGGGGGTGCCGCTGTTGTCCGCGGCGTTCCGGCCCTCCGTGCTGCGGCTGACCGGCAACCGGCAGCTCGGCGACGGCACGGTCGTGCTCAGCTACGCGCTGCGCTGACCTCGGCGCGTGCCCGGCGCCGGCAGCCCAGGTCGTACACGGCGCCGGTGTCGCTGGTCGCGGTCAGGGCGGCGGCGAGGAACAGTAGCTGGTTGAGCAGGTACAGGAACACCAGCAGCCCCACCGACCCGGCCATCACCTGGTACGCGGGGTTCGCCACGGTGGCACCGACGTACAGCCGACCGACCGTCTTGAGGCCCTCCAGCCCCACGGCCACGATCAGCGCGGGCCCGGCCACCCGGCCAGGGGTCATCCGCAGCCGGGGGACTCCGACGAGCAGCGCCGCGGCGAGGACCGCGTTGACGGCCACCCCGAGGATCACCGCCAGGCCGGCGGACGCCCAGCCGGCGGCGTGCGGGACCAATGCCCGCAGCAGCGCGTTGGTGCCGAACTGCACGCCCAGGGACACCGCCAGCAGTACTCCGAGGCCGGCGAGGACGGCCAGGTCCAGCGCGTACCGGACGGGGATGCTGCCGGGGTCGCGCGGCAGCCGCCAGATCGCACGGATCGAGGAGCGGGTGCTCTCCACCCACCACAGGCCGGCCAGCACGAAGCCGGCCATCGCGATCGCGCCGACCCGGCCGCTGGCCGCCAGGAGTCCGTCGACCTGCACCCGGGGCAGGTTCGCGACGACGAACTCGCGCACGGCGTCGCGGACCTGCGGCACGTCGCCGAACAGCACGCCGGCCATGGCCAGGCCGAACACCGTCAGGGCCAGTACCGCGAAGAAGGAGTAGTAGGTGACTCCGGCGGCGAGCAGGCCGGCCGAGGTGTCGCTGTAGCGGCCGAGCGCCCGGACCAGGTGCCTGACCCGACCGTGCCCATGAAGCTGAATCCACCATCGCATGGTCGACCGTTACCCGGTACCGGCCGTCGTTACTCACGCGCGGGCAGGCTCCGGGTGGCCGGACCCTGCAGTACGTGCCCGTCGGTGCCGAACCGGGAACCGTGGCACGGGCAGTCCCAGGTGGTGTCGGCGGCGTTGAACTCGACCGTGCACCCGAGGTGGGTGCAGACCGCCGACAGGGCGTGCCGCCGGCCCTCCTCGTCGGTGTAGACCGCGACCTTCTCCCCGTCCACCTCGGTCACGGCCCCCTCGCCCGGCGCGGGCGCGCCGGTGCCGGCATGGCCGCGGAACCTGCTGCCCAGCGTCGCGACGGCGGTGCGGACGTTCTCCGTCACGAACCGCGCGGCGCTGGCCACCGGGGTGATCCGGTTGCTGTTGAACACCTTCGCCCACGGGTTGTCCCGGCCGTTGACGGCATCAGTGACGATCAGGGCTGCCGCCGTGCCGTTGGTCAGCCCCCACTTGCGCAGCCCGGTGATGACGTACACGTGGTGTGCCGTCGGGCTCATCAGGCCGACGTAGGGCAGGCCGTCGAGCGGGATGCCGTCCTGGGTCGACCACCGGTGGCCGATCGTCGGCACGCCCAGCCGGTCGTGCGCGAAGGCCGCCAGGTGGCCGTACCGTTCGGCGGCGTCCCCGCCCCGCGACACCCGGTGGCCCTCCCCGCCGGCGAGCAGCCACGTCGCGCCGTCGACCACGGCGGACAGGATCGAGCGCATCGGCTCGTCGGCGCTGATGAACGTTCCGTCCAGCGGCGGTCCGTCGACCCGGCCGGCGACCAGGTAGGAGCGGTGCGGGTGGCAGCGGGTCTCGAACAGCCCCTGCCCGCCGTAGGGCAGGTTGGTGGCCACGACGACCGCGCGGCACCGGACCGTGCCCCGCCCGGCCGCGACCACGCAGGGGGTACCGTCGTGCGGCTTGTCCGCCACGGTCTCCTCGTACACCGCGCTGCCGTCGCCGTGCACCGCGTGGGCGAGCCCCTGCAGGTACCTCACCGCGTGCAGCTGGGCCTGGTCGGCGCACCGCACCGCGCCCCGGACGGCGAACGGGAGCGGCACGTCGGTGGTGAACTCCGCCGGCAGTCCGAGCCGGGCGGCCAGCTCCGCCTCCGCGCGCACGGCCGTGACGGCGTCCTTGGACTCCGCGTAGGTGTAGTTGGCCACCCGGCGCAGGTCACAGTCGATGCCCTCGTCGGCCACCACCTGGGCGACGTGTCCGACGGCGGACTGGTTGGCCGCCGCGTACACCCGGGCGGTGTTCTCGTTGTGGCTGGCGCGCAGTTCGGTGTAGACGAGCCGGTGCAGGGCGGTGACCTTGCCGGTGGTGTGTCCGGTGACGCCGGTGCCGACCCGGGCGGCCTCCAGGACCGCGACGGTGCGGCCGGTGCGTTTGAGGGCCAGCGCGGTGGTCAGGCCGGCGATCCCGCCGCCGATGACGGCGACGTCGACCTCGACCTCGCCGACCAGCGGCGGATAGTCCGTGCCGCCGGCGGTGGCCACCCAGAGGGAGACCGGTTCGCCTTCGAGCCGTCGCGCCATCGCCCTCACCTCATTCGCCGACGCCCAGGGCCGTCAGCAGCACCAGCACGACCGTCGTGACGGCGAACAGCCCGTGGCCGTAGACCAGGGCGACCGGGAAGCGTGCCTCCGGGGTCGATTGGGCCCGGCTGCGCCGCCAGCGCAGGAACATCACGTCGCCGAGGGTCGCGACGAGGACGAGCAGCCCGAACGCCACCCAGGTCAGGGCGTCCTTGTCGACGATCAGGTAGATGATCCACACCACCAGTCCGGACGCGGCGAGCAGGAAGTGGCCGAAGATCAGCGGTGGGACGAGGCGGGTCGGGGTGCCGCCCGCCGCGCGGACGCCGCCCCCGGCCAGCCACATGCCGAGCATGCTGACGCCGAGGACTGCCGTGACGAGCCAGGTGATGAGTGCTGCGACGGCCATGGTCAGTCCTTCTTTCGAGGGTGGAAGCCGGTGGCCTGGGTGTCCTCGTCGGCGACCCGGACCCCGTAGTGGAAGGCGAGCCTGCCGCCGAGCAGGCCGGAGACCCCGAGCCCGGCGAGGCAGGCGGCCGACAGCACGATCAGCCCGGTGGGCACGGCGCGGCCGGCGTCGCGGAGCAGGAAGCTGATCAGGTACGCCACCGTGATCGTCAGGTTCAGTCCCATGTGCACCAGGGCGGTGCCGAACACCCGGGTACCGGTCGGGATCGCGAAGAGGTCGAGGAATCCGACCATGGCCGCGGCGACCGCCCCGAGGACGCCGATCGCGATCAGCCAGCGCGAACCCGTCGACAGTGCCGCGGCGTCGGCGGACACCAGGCGCGAGCCGACGTCGAAGACGAGGCTGGCCACCCATGCCCCGATCGGCACGGTCACCAGGATCGGGTGGAACGGATGGCCGTAGGGCCCGGCGAGTCTCGTGACCGGGTGTTTGGCCTGGCGCATGCCGTCCATCGACACCTCTCCAGAATATCGCTAACCGGAGTTGGTTATATCGCCATCATGACCCCGCGCCCCGGGATTTTCAATAGCCACGGTTAGCGTTATTCTCGTACCGTGATCACAGCCTGGGAGGCCACCGCCGTCCTCGTCGACCCGGTTCGCCGCGCGCTCTACGACCACGTCCGCGCCGTCCGGGTGCCCGTGAACAGGGAGGACGCGGCCTCGGCCGTCGGGGTGTCCCGGAGCCTCGCGGCGTTTCATCTCGACAAACTCGTCGACGCCGGCCTGCTCGCCGCCCGGCACGAGGCACCGCTGGACAGGCCGCGCGCCCGGGGTCGGGCCCCGAAGGTCTACGAGCCGTCCGGTGTCGAGGTCAGCCTGACGATCCCCGAGCGCCGGTACGAACTCCTCGGCGACATCCTGGCCGAGGCCGTCGCCCGGCAACCCCACGATGCGGCGGACGCCGCCCGGCGGATCGCGCACCGGCACGGCGCGGGGGTCGGGGAGGCGGCACGGCCCACGCCGGTCGTCGCGGTGCTGGCCGGGCTCGGGTTCGAGCCGGCGGAGGACGCCGGGGGGATCGTGCTGCGCAACTGTCCCTTTCACCGGCTCGCGGTGCGCGAGACCGACCTGGTGTGCGGGATCAACCTGTGCTTCGTGGCCGGGATGCTCGACGGACTGGGCGAGACCGGGCGCGAGGCGCGACTCGACCGCGGTCCGGACACGTGCTGCGTGCGCGTGACCGGCTGCTGACGCGCGGCCCGTCGTTGAGCTGCGGGCGCCTGCGGGTGTCCGGGTTGGCGTGGTCATCGGCACCTGACGCGACTGTGGACTGAGGCGGATCCTGGGCCGCGGAGCGCGGACGCGCCGGTCGGGTGCGGCGGTGTTGCCGAGGGAAACTGGGTCGGGGACCTCCGTAATCGCACAAGGCTCTTGATGGGTTTGACTGTCAGGGTTAACCTGACAGATGTCAGGGTAGTCCTGACGGGGCGACGGGAGAGTGCGATGGTGTCCACCGATGCGGTGCGGTGTTCGTTCTGTGGGAAACGGGAGGGGGAGACCGCGCAGATCGTTGCGGGCCCCGGGGTCTACATCTGTGACGAGTGCGTCGACCTGTGCGCCCTGGTGCTGGCCGGTAGGCCGACGCCGTCGTTCCCGCCGTTGGACGGGAAGAACGACGAGGAGCTGCTGGCCGACGTGGCGCGGATCGAGGCGTCCCGCGGCCAGGTCGACGTCGCGGTGCACGACCGGGTCCGGCGGCTGCGGGGGCGGTCGGTGACCTGGGCGCGGATCGGGGAGGCGTTGGGGATCAGTCGGCAGTCGGCGTGGGAGCGGTTCTCCGGCGAGGAGTAGCGGGAACGGGGCCGGGGCGCGCGGCCGGTCCGCGACGCCGCGGACCCGGCGACCGGCGGGACGTCAGGGGCCGGTCGGTGGGTCGGTGATCCGGGCCAGGCGGAGCACCACCTGCTCGACCCCGTCGGTCGGCGGCCAGGGAAAGTGTGGCAGATGGGCGCGCAGCACGACCTGGCCGTGCAGCGCGGTCCAGATCGCGACGGCGTCCGCGAACGGGTCGGTGCTCGCCGAACGGCCGGCGGCGACGCACCGGTTCAGATTGTCGACGAGGCGCTCGAAGCCGCCGAGGTCGGTCACGACGCGGTCGGCCGGCGCGTCGGGTTCCCCCGCGGCGTCCGCGTCTCCGTCGCCGGAGCCTGGCGCCAGGCCGTCACCGTCTTCCGAGCCTGGCGCGACGCCGTCTTTCCCGACAGGTCCGCCGTCGTCACCGGCTTCGGGGGCCGGCTCGGAGGCGGACTCGGCCTTCGGTCGGGCCCAGCCGAACAGCACCTGGTAGCGGGCAGCCTCCCGGGTTCCGAATCCGACATACGCCGCGCACCCGGCGACCAGGCTGGCCACCGGGTCGGCGTACTCGTCCGCCGCCGTGCGCACCGTCTCGCCGAGCTGCGCGAACGCCTCCTCGACCACCGCGGCGACGATCGCGTCCCGGTCGGGGAAGTGCGCGTAGATCGACGGGGCGGAGATGCCCACCTCGCGGGCCACCGAGCGCAGGGTCACCGCCTCGTCGGAACCGGTCCGCACGATGATCGCCGTGGCGCCGCGCAGGATCTCGCCCCGGAGCAGGTCGCCCTCGCCGCGCCGGTTGCGGTTGCGTCCCCGCGCCTCTTCGGTCTTCACCGCCATGACTTTACACGTGTTAGGCGAGATGCTAGCGTCCCCCGCATCGGTTAACAGTTGTAAAGTTACGAACGTTAGGAGATTGGCGTGCACGCCCACGAGGAAGCGGGACACCCCCGCCGCTGGCCAGCGCTGGCCGTACTCTGCACCTCCCTCATCGTCACGACCATCGACAACACCGTGCTCAACACGGCGCTGCCGGCCCTTGCCCGGGCGCTGCGGGCCTCCACTGCCGACCTGCAGTGGATCAACAACGCGTACACCCTGGTGTTCGCGTCGATGCTGATCGTCGCCGGCGGCCTGGGCGCCCGGTTCGGTCCCCGCCGCGCGCTCGTCGCGGGCCTGGTGGTCTTCGCCGCCGGGTCCGTCGCCGCGGCGACCGCGACGACCACGACCCAACTCATCGGGTACCGCGCGCTGATGGGCTTCGGCGCCGCCTTCGTCATGCCGGCGACGCTGTCCATGATCGTGGCGCTGTTCGGTCCCCGCGAGCGCCCGAAGGCCATCGCGGTGTGGTCGGCGACGGCCGGGATCGGCATCGTCGTCGGCCCCGTCCTCGGCGGGCTGCTCCTCGACCACTTCGCCTGGGGCAGCGTGTTCTGGGTGAACGTGCCCCTCGTCGGGGTCGCGCTCCTCGGCGCCCTGGCCCTGGTCCCCGCCCTGCCGGGGCGTCGCGGTGGCCGGTTCGACGTGCCGGGCCTGTTGCTGTCCGTCGCCGGCCTCGGGGCGCTCGTGGACGCGATCGTGCACGGCCCCGAACGCGGCTGGCTGTCGGCGCCCACCCTCGGCGAGGCCGCGCTGGCCGCGGTCCTGCTCGCGGCGTTCACGGTCTGGGAACTGTTCGCGAGCCAGCCGATGGTCGACATCCGCATGTTCGCGCACCGCGCGTTCAGCACCGCCAGCCTGGTACTCGCCGTCACGTTCTTCGCCCTGTTCGGCGCCCTGTTCGTCTACACCCAGTACCTCCAACTGGTGCACGGCTACAGCCCGTTGCAGGCAGGGCTCGGCGCGCTGCCGTTCGCGGTGGCGATGGCGGCGACGGCGGGGACCAGCAACCTGGTCGTGGCGCGGTTCGGCACCCGGTACACGATCACGGCCGGCCTGGCGGTGATGGCCCTCGGCCTCGGCGGCCTGTCGCTGACCACGGTGGACACCCCGTTCGCCCTGCTCGCCGTGACCATGGGGCTGACCGGCGCGGGCATGGGCCTGATCATGGCGCCGGCCAGCGAGTCGACCGTCGCGGCCCTGCCCAGGGAGAAGGCGCCTTCGGCCAGCGCCATCAACAGCGTGGTCCGCGAACTCGGCGGGGTACTGGGCATCGCCGTCGTCGGCAGCGTCGTCTCCGCCGGATACCGGTCCGGACTCGCCTCGGATCTGCCCGGGGCCCCGGCCCGCGCCGCCGACGACCTGACCTCGGCGCACATCGTCGCAGGGCACCTGCCCCCGGGGCGGTCCGCCGAACTGCTCACCGCCGCCGACCACGCGTTCACGGCGGCGATGGACAACGGTGCCCGGGTGTGCGCGGCGATCGCGCTGGTCGGGGCGGTGGCGGCCTACGTCTGGCTCCGGCAGCGCCCGGCCGGTGTCCCCGCGCCCGAGAAGGTGCTGACGGCCGCATCGTCGTAGCCGGCGGCGCGCGAACGGGGCCCGGCGGATCCGTCGGGCCCCCTTTTGCCGGGGAATCCGGTACTGGCGCAACAGAGCGGGTGACGTGGGCGGCGGTTGGTGGGACCCTGAAGGGGGTAGAGGACGCAATGTGAATCGGTTTCCGGGGTGTGGGGGAACAGCGATGCTCAATCAGGACGACAGGCGCCGGCTCGAGGCCATCGAGCGCCGGCTGGAGGCGGAGGATCCCCGGTTCGTCGCGCGGATGCGCCGGCCGCGGCCCCGCGCCTGGATCTGGATTCTCGTCGGGTACGTGGTGGCCAGCGTCGCGATCCCCACCCTGGGCCTGCGCGGGCACTGGCCCTCGGTCATGCCGGCGCTGCTGCTCGGCCTCCTCCTGGCGCTCGCCGCGTGGTGGGCCAGTCGGCGTCGGAAGGCCGTCGAGCGGCGGTAGTCGGGCTCAGCCCGTCGGGGTTTCGTCGGCGTCGAGCCGGGCCACGGCGGCGATGGCCGCCGCGCGGGCGGACTCCGGCGTCGGGTGCAGCGGGATCGCCAGGTGCATGCCACTGGTCACGATGATCTTCTGGACCCACGGCTGCGCCGCCGCCAGGCAGAGCGACCCGCCCAGCTCCCACAGGGACTTGGCCGCTCGCACCAGCACGCCCAGTCCGGTCGAGTCGCAGAACTGCACCCCGGACAGGTCGATCACCGTGGCCCGGCCCGGCGCGCCCGAGGCGAGGCCGATGAGTTCGCGTTCCTGGGCGCCGAGCATGGCCAGGTCCATCACGCCGGTGAGGGTGAGCACCCGGCACCCGTCGCGGTCGTCGAAGCCGATCGTGAGCCCTGTCTCGTCGATTCCCCACTGCGCCACCTCCCGACTCTATCGGCCGGCGGCGCTCCGGCAGGGATCCGGCCCGCCCGGGCCCGGCCGCCGCACCGGGAGGATCGGCCCGGTCGGGGCCTGGCCACCCGGCGGTGAGGCTCCCGCGATCCGCCGGGCCAGGGCCTGGCGACCCGTCCTGTCTGTCCCGGTCTGTCGGGGCGGTCACGCCCCGTTCGGTCCATAATGGATGAGATGTGGTCGACAGTGGACGGAATCTTTAGTTAAGACTCTTGACTGTTTCTTCGGGCAGGCCCTACGGTGACTCAGGCCGAGGACGCCGAGCACTGAGGGGACCGATCGTGACCGCACCGCTCACCCTGGCCCAGGAACGGCTCTGGTTCCTCGACCGGCTGGACCCGGGCGACCCCGCGTACACGATCAACCAGGTCAGTCGGGTGTACGGGCCCCTGGACCTCGACGCGCTGACCCGGGCGTTCACCGCGATCGTCGCCCGGCACGAGCCGTTGCGCACCACGTTCCCTGAGGTCGACGGCGAGCCGGTCCAGCGGGTGGCCGCACCGGGACCGGTCGAGGTCGAGCTGGTGGACGCGACGGAGGCCGAGGCGTACGCGCTGGCCGCCGCGCGCACCAACACGCGGTTCGACCTGGCCCGGGGGCCACTGTTCCGGGTCAGCGTGCTCCGGCTTGGGCCAGAGGAGCACGTGCTGTGCCTCGTCCTGCACCACATCGTGGCCGACGGCTGGTCGATGGGGGTGCTGCTGTCCGAGCTGGCGACCCTCTACGACGGGGGCGCCCCCGCCCCGCTGCCGACCACCTTCACCGACCACGCACGGGCCGAGCGGGCCCGCGACGACGGGCCGTCCTTCGGGTACTGGCGGGACCGGCTCGCCGATCCGCCCGTCCTCGACCTGCCCACCGACCTGCCCCGCCCGGCGGTGCGGTCCTCGCGGGGCGCGTTCGTGCACCGGACCATGCCGGCCGGCACGTTCGAGGCCGTCGGGCGGCTGGCCCGGCAGCGGCGGTGCACGCCGTTCGTGGTGCTGCTCGCCGCGTACCAGATCCTGTTGGCGCGGCACACCGGGCAGACCGACGTGTGCGTCGGCACGCCGGTGCTCGGCCGCGACGACGTGGACCTCGAGCCGCTGATCGGGTACTTCACGTCGGCCGTCGTCGTGCGCGCCGACCTGTCCGGCGACCCGACGTTCGTCGAGGTGCTGGCCGCGACCCGGTCGTCGTTCCTGGCGGCGATGGCCCATCCGGCGCTGCCGTTCGAACGCCTCGTGGCCGAGCCAGGCGTCGACCGGGACTCGAGCCGCACGCCGCTGTTCCAGACGATGTTCGGGTTCCACCGCACCGACCCCGACGTGGACGCCGCGTTGTTCGGCGGCCGGGCCGGCCCCGGCTTCCCCGGCGTGGACGGCGACCCCGGCGACCAGCACGTGAAGTTCGACCTGTCCCTCGACGTGTTCGTCAGCCCCGACCGCCTCGACGTCGGCTTCGCCTACAGCACCGACCTGTTCCGGTCGGAGACCGTCGCCGCGCTCGCCGACCGGTGGGCCACCCTGCTGGCCGGGATCCTCGCCGACCCGGCGTGCCGGATCTCCGCCCTGCCGATGGTGGGCGCGGCCGAGCGCGCCCGGCTGCTCTCCTGGGGCGAGGGCGAGGACCTGCCACCCTTGTCGGGGGTACCGGAGCAGGTGGCGCGGTCCGTGTCGGCCCACCCGGACCGCGCCGCCGTCCGGTGCGGGGCGATCACGTGGACGTACGCGCAACTGTCCGCCCTGGCCGACGCCCACGCCCGCGAGCTGCGCGCCGCCGGGGTGATCCCCGGCGACCTGGTGGCCGTGTGTCTGCCCCGGTCCGTCGAGCTCGTCGCGGCGCTGCTGGCCGCGTGGCGGTGCGGGGCCGGGTACGTGCCCCTCGATCCTGGGCACCCGGCCGACCGGCGCGCGGAGATCGTCGCCGACGCCGGAGTCGCCGCCCTGGTCACCGGCGACGGGGTGCGGCCCGTCGCCGGGCGGCGCGCGCGGCCGGGGGCGGCGTACGTGCTGCACACCTCCGGGTCCACCGGCCGGCCCAAGGGCGTCGTCGTCGGACACCCGGCCCTGGCCGCCCGCGTCGCGTGGATGGTCCCCGCCTACGGGCTCGGGCCGCACGACCGGGTGGTGCAGTTCGCCTCCGTCGCGTTCGACACGCACGCGGAGGAGATCTGGCCGACCCTCGTCGCCGGCGGGACCGTCGTCGTGCTGCCCGAGGGGCCGCGCACCCTGACCGACGCGCTGCCCGGACTCGCGGACACCACGGTGCTGGACCTGCCGACCGCGTACTGGCACGAACTCGTCGCGCACCTCGACGACGTCGCCTGGCCGGCGGCGTTGCGGCTGGTGATCCTCGGCGGGGAGCAGGTGGACGGGGCGGCGGTGGCGGCGTGGCTGGCGAGGTTCCCGGGGATCCGGCTGGTGAACACGTACGGCCCGACCGAGGCCACGGTCATCGCGACGTCCGCCGAGCTTTCCGCCGGTGGCGTGGGTGGCCGTCCGCCGATCGGGCGGCCGCTCGGCGGCACCCGGGTGCTGGTGCTCGACGCCGCCGGGCGGCTGACCCCGCCCGGGGTGCCGGGCGAACTGCACCTCGGCGGGGCGGGACTGGCCGACGGCTACCTCGACGATCCCGACCTCACGGCCGCGCGGTTCGTCGACATCGACGGCGAGCGGTACTACCGCACCGGCGACCGGGCCTTGTGGCGGCCCGACGGGCAACTGGAGTTCCGCGTCCGGCTCGACGACCAGGTGAAGGTCCGCGGGCACCGGGTCGAGCCGGGGGAGGTGGCGGCCAGGCTGCGCGAACACCCGGCCGTGGCCCAGGCGGCTGTCGTGGTCCGCGACGGCGCGCTCGTCGCCTACGTCGTGCAACCGCTCGGCGTGGGGGCCGTGACGGGAGAGGAGCTGCGGGAATTCGCCGGGCGGCTGTTGCCGGCGCATCTCGTGCCGTCGGCCGTGGTCGTCGTCGGGGCGCTGCCGCTGACTCCGGCAGGCAAGGTCGACGTCCGCGCCCTGCCGGCGCCGGCGCCCCGGCCGGCGGGCCGGACCCCGGCCGCCGGGACCGAGGAGCTGATCGCCGGGATCTGGGCCGACCTGCTCGGCGCGAGCGGGGTCGGGGCCGACGACGACTTCTTCGCCCTCGGCGGACACTCCCTGCACGCCGTGCGGGTCGTCGCCCGGTTGCGGGCCGCCGCCGGCAGGGAGGTGCCGATCCGGGAACTGTTCGCCCACCCCACGGTCGAGGGGCTGGCGCGGGTCGTGGACGGGCTGGCCGGTGGCGCGGAGCCGATTCCGGTCCGGCCGGCGGACGCCGAGCTGGTGCTGTCGTACGGGCAGGAGCGGTTGTGGTTCCTCGACCAGCTCGATCCGGGGGATCCGGCGTACACGATGTGCGCGGCGCGGCGGTGGCGCGGGCCGCTCGACGCCGACCTGCTGGACCGGGCGTTGACGGCGATCGTGGGCCGGCACGCGAGCCTGCGGACCCGGTTCGTGGCCGGCCCGGACGGGCCCCGGGCGATCGTCGACCCGCCCGCGCCGTTCCGCGCCGAACGAATCGACCTGACCGGACGGCTGACCGCCGACTGGCCCGATCCCGGCACCGGGGGGTTAGGAGCCGGTCGGGCAGCCGATCGGGAGGGGTGGGCGCGGGAGCTGGTGGCCGAGCGGACCAACGGGACGTTCGACCTGGCCAGTGGGCCGCTCCTGCGGGTGACCGTGCTGCGGCTCGCCGACGACGAGTACGTGCTGTGTCTCGTCGTGCATCACATCGTCGCCGACGGGGTGTCGGTGAACGTGTTCCTGGCGGAGCTGCTCGCCCAGCTCGGGGGGAGTGCGGCGGCCGGGGCGCTGGCGGTGCAGTACCCGGATTACGCGCACTGGCAGCGGGCACGGCCCGACGGCGCGGCACTGGCCTACTGGTCCGCCCAGCTCGCGGATCCGCCCGTGCTGGACCTGGCCACCGACCGGCCACGGACCACGGCTCCCGACTCGACCGGCGACGCCGTCGGGCTGCGCCTGCCGGCCGCGCTCGCCGCCGACCTGGAGGCCGTCGCCCGCGCCGAGGGCTGCACCCTGTTCATGCTGCTGCTCGCCGCGTGGCAGACGCTGCTGGCCCGGCACGCCGGCCAGGACGACATCTGCGTCGGCTCGCCGGTCGCCGGCCGTGACCGGGTCGAACTCGAACCGATGATCGGCTACCTGCTCAACACGCTGGTGCTGCGCGGGGACCTGTCCGGGGACCCGACGTTCCGCGAGCTGCTGGCCAGAACCCGGGCGGCCGTCCTGGACGCGTTCACCCACCAGGACATCCCGTTCGAGCGGCTCGCCGCCGGGCTGCGGCCCGACCGGGACCTGAGCCGGACTCCGCTGTTTCAGACCATGCTCGTGCTGCACAACCAGAATTCGGGGGTACCGGCGCAGCCGCCACCGGGGGTGCTCCTCGACGGCTTCGACACCGGGTACCGGGCCGTCAAGACCGACCTGGCGCTGGAGGCCTGGCGGGAACCGGACGCGTTGAACCTGAGCCTCGGCTACCGGGTGGACCTGTTCGACCCCGCCACGGCCGGCACCCTGGCCGCCCGCCTGGAGCGTCTCCTGGTGGCCGTGGCCTCCGATCCCGGGGTCCGACTGTCCACACTGGTCGGACCGACCGCGGTGGAACGGGCCTGGCTGACCACGGTCGGCACCGGCCCGCTGGTCTCCGGGGCGCGCACGGCGCTGGACCTGTTCGCCGAACGGGTCGCCGCCCGGCCGGACGCGCCGGCCGTGGTCGACGGCGGCCGGACCCTCAGCTACCGGGAACTGGACCGCCGGGCGGCCGGGCTGGCACGGGTGCTGGTGGCCGACGGCGTGCGCGCCGGCGCCGTCGTCGGGGTCTGTCTGGAGCGGTCCGCCGACCTGGTCGTGGCGCTCGTCGCGGTGTGGAAGGCCGGCGGCGGGTACCTGCCGCTGGATCCGGACTATCCGGCGGCCCGGCTGGAACACATGGTGACCGACAGCGGGGCGGCGCTGGTCGTCACCCACGAGCGGTGGCGCGCCCGCTTCCCCCGGACCGTCGTCGTCGAGGACGCCGTCTCCGGCCCGGCGGACGGCGGCGCATCGGGGCCTCTCGCCTATGTCATCTACACGTCCGGGTCGACCGGGCGGCCCAAGGGCGTCCTCGTCGGACACGCGGCCCTCGCCGCCCGGGTCGCCTGGATGGTCGAGGCGTACGCGCTGACCCCGGCCGACCGGATCCCGCAGTTCGCGTCGGTCGGCTTCGACACCCACGCCGAGGAGATCTGGCCGGCGCTCGCGGCCGGGGCGTGCCTGCTCGTCCTGCGCGGCGGCGGCACGGCGCTGCCGGAGCTGCTGGCCTCGCCGGCCGGGCGGGACGTGACGGTCCTGGACCTGCCGACGCCGTACTGGCACGAACTCGTCGCGGGACTCGACGCTGTGGACTGGCCGGCCGGCCTGCGGCTCGTCATCCTCGGGGCGGACGCGGTCCGGGGCGACGCGGTGGCGGTGTGGCGGCGACGGTTCCCCCAGGTGCGGCTGGTCAACACGTACGGGCCCACGGAGGCCACCGTCATCGCGACGGCCACGGACCTGACCGGCACGGCGACCGGCTCCGGCGGCCGGCCACCGATCGGCCGGCCGGTCGGTGGGACCACCGTGTCCGTGCGGGACGAGGCCGGGCGGCTGGCGGCCCCGGGCGTACCCGGGGAACTGGTCGTGGGGGGTGTCGGCCTCGCCGACGGGTACGTCGGTGCGCCCGAGCTGACCGCGCACCGGTTCGTCACCCTCGACGGCGAGCGGACGTACCGCACCGGGGACCGGGCCCGGTGGACCGGCGACGGCCAGCTCGAGTTCCTCGGCCGGCTCGACGACCAGGTGAAGGTCCGCGGCCACCGGATCGAACTCGGCGAGGTCGAGGCCCGGCTCCTCGGCCATCCGGGGGTGTCGGCGGCGGTGGCGGCCGTCCGGGACGGGGCGCTCGTCGGCTACGTCGTCGGCGACGTCGCGGACGCCGAGCTGCGCGCGCACCTGGCGGCCACGCTGCCCGGACACATGGTGCCCACGGCGTTCGTCGCCCTCGCCCGGTTGCCGCTGACCGGCAACGGCAAGCTGGACCGCCGCGCCCTGCCGGCCCCGGCCCCGCCGGCACCCGGCCGGGCGCCCGGGACGGCAGCCGAGGAGCTGGTCGCCAGCATCTGGGGCGAGGTGCTCGGGCTCGACGGCATCGGGGCCGACGACGACTTCTTCGCCCTCGGCGGGCACTCGCTGCTCGCCGTGCGGGTCGTCGCCCGGCTGCGGGCCGCCGAGCTGGACGTGACCGTCCGGACCCTGTTCGCGCACCCCACCGTCGCCGGTCTCGCCACAGTCGTCGAGGCCCTGATCGTCGCCCAGCTCGACGCGCTCTCCGACGAGGAGGCGGAGCTGCTGCTCCAGGGAGGACCGCATGTCTGAGGTGTCCGAGCTCTCGGCCGCGAAACGCGCGCTGCTGGAACGCCGCCTCCTGGGGGCACGCACGGCGACGGCGGATGCGGTCCCGCGCCGCGCGCCGGGTACGGCCCCGCCGCTGTCGTACGCGCAGGAGCGGGTGTGGTTCATGGAGCAGCTCGCGCCGGGCACGGCCGCGTACACGATTCCGGTGGTGCGACGGATCGTCGGGGCGTTGGACGTCGACGCGCTCGGGCGGGCGCTGGACGCGCTCGTCGCGCGGCACGAGGTGCTGCGGACCCGGTACCCGGCCACGGAGGACGGCCGGGCCGTCGCGCGCGTCGAGCCGGCCGGGCCGGTGGAGCTGCGCCGGGCGGTCGTGCGCGGAGACTCCACCGGGCCCGGGGCGGCCGGCGGGCCCCCGGTGGCCGGCGTGGGCGGCGTGGCCGGCCCGGGCGGGGACGTCGTGGAACTGGACGTTTTGATCGCCGGGGCCGCCACCGAGCCGTTCGACCTGGCCGACGGGCCGGTGCTGCGGGCACTGCTCGTCGAGGTCGGGCCGGACGAGCACGTGCTCGTGTTGACCGTGCACCACATCGCCTGCGACGGGTGGTCGGTGGACGTGCTCACGGCCGAGGTGTTCGCGGACTACGCGGCGTTCGCGGTCGGCGACCCGTCACCGGTGCCGGATCCCGCCGTGCAGTACGGCGACTACGCGGCATGGCAGCGCGGGACCGCCGACACCGAGGCCGGGGACCTCGACTACTGGCGGGCCCAGCTCACCGGCCTGGAGCCCCTCGCGCTGCCCACCGATCGCCCCCGGCCGGCCGAGCAGACCTTCGGCGGGGCCGCGCATGGCTTCCAGGTCGACGCCGACCTGACCGTCGCGCTCCGGGAACTCGGCCGGGCGCACGGCGCGACGCTGTACATGACGCTGCTCGCCGCGTGGGGGGCGCTGCTGGGCCGGTACGCCGGCTGCACCGACCTGGCCGTCGGTACCCCGGTCGCCGGGCGGTCGCACCGCGAGCTGGAGCCCCTCGTCGGGATGTTCGTCAACACCCTCACGATGCGCTGCGACCTGGCCGGGGAGCCGGACTTCGTCGCGCTGCTCGGGCGCGCGCGGGAGACGGCGCTGGACGCGTTCGCCCACCAGGGCCTGCCGTTCGAGCGTCTCGTCAGCGCTCTGCGGCTGCCCAGGGATCCGGCGCGGTCGCCGCTGTTCCAGGTCCTGTTCGCGGTGCAGAACTACGCCGACCCGGGCAGGCCGGCGGCTCCCGGCGGGCTGGCCGTCTCCGGGCACGGCTGGCGTGCCGTCGCCACCCGGGTCGACCTGGAGCTCTACGTCGCCGAGGAGGCCGAGGGCCTGGCGGTGTCCCTCACGTACAACGTGGACCTGTTCGACCCGGCGACGGTGGAGCGGATGGCGGGCCACTTCGACCGGCTGCTGCGGCTCGTCGTCGCCGACCCCACCGCCCCGGTCGCCCGCCTGGACCTGATGACCCCGGCGGAACGCACCCTGACCCTGGAGACGTTCAACGCGACGACGGTGCCGTTCCCGGACGCCGCCACCCTGCACGGGCTCATCGCCGCCCAGGTGGTGCGGACCCCGGACGCGGTGGCCGTGCAGTGCGAGGGCCGGACCCTCACGTATGCCGAACTCGACGCGTGGTCCAACCGGATCGCCCGTCGGTTGCGGCTGTTCGGCGTCGGGCCGGAGACCCTGGTCGGGGTGTGCGCCGAACGGTCCCTCGAACTGGTCGCCGGGCTGGTCGGGGTGCTCAAGTCCGGTGGCGCGTACGTGCCGCTGGATCCGGAGTACCCGCCGGAGCGGTTGGCGTTCATGCTGGCCGACGCGGCGGTTCCGGTGCTGCTGACCCAGCGCAAGGGCACCCTGACCGGCCCGACGACCCTGTACCTGGAGGATCTGGCCGTCGGGTCCCGCCGGGACGGGGCGGCGCTGCCCGACCTCGCCACGGCTGACACCGCCGCGTACTGCGTCTACACGTCCGGCTCGACGGGCCGGCCCAAGGGGGTCGTGAACACCCACCGGGGCATCGTCAACCGGCTCGACTGGATCCAGCGGACCTACCCGCTCGACGGCTCCGACGCGGTGCTGCAGAAGACCCCGGCGAGTTTCGACGTGTCGGTGTGGGAGTTCTTCTGGCCGCTGGTCAGCGGGGCGCGGCTCGTGCTGGCCCGGCCCGGCGGGCACCGCGACCCCGAGTACCTCCGGGAACTGATCTCCTCAGCGGGCGTCACGGTCACGCACTTCGTGCCGTCGATGCTGGCCCTGTTCCTGGACGCCGTCGAGGTCGCCGAGACCCGCGCGGACACCGGAAAGCTGCGCCGGATCATCTGCAGCGGCGAGGAACTGCCCGTCGACCTCGCCCGGCGCTGCCTGGCGACCCTGCCGGCCGAGCTGCACAACCTCTACGGCCCCACCGAGGCGTCGGTGGAGGTCACGGCCTGGCGGTGTACGCGTGAGGCCCTGGCCGGCCTGTCCCGGGTGCCGATCGGAGGACCGATCCAGAACATCCGGGTGTACGTCCTCGACGCGCACGGCGACCCGGCCCCGATCGGCGTCCCCGGCGAGCTGCACCTGGCCGGCGTCGGCCTCGCCCGGGGCTACTGGAACCGCCCCGAACTGACCGCCGAACGGTTCGTCGACAGCCCGTTCGGCCGGTTGTACCGCACCGGTGACCTGGCCGCGTGGCGCCCCGACGGCACCGTGGACTTCCTCGGCCGGATCGACGACCAGGTCAAGCTGCGCGGCATGCGGATCGAACTCGGCGAGGTCGAGGCGGCCCTGCGCGCGCTGCCCGGGGTGCGCGACGCGGCGGCCGGGGTGCGCGACGACCGGCTCGTCGCGTGGATCGTGGGCGACGCCACCGGCCCGGAACTGCGGGCCGCCCTGAAGAGCCGCCTACCGGACCAGTTGGTGCCGGGCGCGTACGTACCCGTCGAAGCTCTGCCGCTCTCACCGAGCGGGAAGCTCGACCGGTCCCGGCTGCCGGCCCCGGTCACCGGCCGGGACGCGGCGAGCGTGTTCACCGCACCGCGCACCCCCACCGAGACCCTGATCGCCGGCATCTGGGCGGCCATCCTCCGGCTCGACAAGGTCGGCGTCGACGACGACTTCTTCGACCTCGGCGGGCACTCGCTGCTCGCCACCCAGGTCGTCGCCCGGCTCCGCAAGGAGGTCGGCGCGGGCGTGTCCGTGATGGACCTGTTCCGGTACCGCACGATCGCCGACCTGGCCGGCTACGTGGACGTCCCGCCCGACGAACGCGGCCCCCGCCAGCTGCTGCACGAACTCACCCGCCCGATGAGGGCCCCGCAGCTCACCTACGTCTGCGTCCCGTACGGCGGCGGCAGCGCCGTCGTCTACCAGCCCCTCGCCGACGCCCTGCCCCCCGGCCACCGGCTGTTCTCCATCGCCATCCCCGGCCACGACGTGGGCCTCGACGAGCAGGCGGTCCCGTTCGCCGACCTCGCGGCCCGGTGCGTCGCCGAGATCCAGGACCGGGTCACCGGCCCCGTGGTGCTGTACGGGCACTGCGGGGTCGGCTCCGCGCTGACCGTCGAGATCGCCCGCCGCCTGGAGGCCGCCGGACGCGACCTCGACGCCGTCTACATCGGGGCGATCTTCCCGTTCGCCCGGCCGAAGGGGCTGATGAGCAGGCTGTCGGCGATCGCGCAACTCGAGGGGCTGCGCTCCGACCAGGGCGACATCAACTGGCTGACGTCCCTCGGCGTGGACATGGGCGACATCGAACCGGCCCAGGCCCGCCAGATCATCGCCAACATGCGCCGCGACTCCCGCAACGCCGAGGCGTACTTCACCGGGCTGTTCGGCGACGAGGCGTTCCGGCTGCGCGCCCCGATCGTGTCGGTGGCCGGCGAACGCGACCCGGCCACCGACTACTACCAGGAACGCTTCCGCGAGTGGCACTTCCTCACCGACGACGCGGCGCTCGTGGTGCTGGAGGAGGCCGGGCACTTCTTCCTGAAGTACCGGGCCGCCGAACTCGCCGAGATCGTCACCACCGCGCACCTCGACCTGCCGCTCACCCGGGCGGACCGGGGCGAGGAGGCCGGCTGGTGGCGGGAGGACAGGTCGCACTCCACGTCGGCCGTCGTACCCGTCGGGCCGCAGCCCAGCATGCGCCGGTTCCTGATGATCGCGATCGGCCAGCTGGCCTCGATCCTCGGCTCGGCGCTCACCGAGTTCGCCGTGCCGATCTGGATCCTGCAGAAGACCGGGTCGCTCGGGCAGTTCACCCTGTTCGCCGCGCTCGGCCTCATCCCGGGGCTGCTCGTCGCCCCGGTCGCCGGCGCGGTGGTCGACCGGATCAGCCGGCGGAAGGTCATGCTGCTCGGCGACTGCGCGGCCGGCGGCATCCAACTGCTGCTCGGCGTGCTGGTGTGGACCGGCGGCCTGCAGGTCTGGCACCTGTACGCGCTCATCGTCTGCCTGTCGGTGTCGTTGACGTTCCAGCGGCTCGCGTACGGGTCGGCCACCGCGCAACTGGTGCCCAAGCAGTACCTGGGGCACGCCAACGGGGTGCTGCAGATGTTCGGCGGGGTGTCGGCGGTGCTCGTACCCCTCTGCGCAGCGGGGTTGATGGCCTGGATCGGCCTCGGCGGCATCCTGGTCTTCGACGTCGCGAGCTACGCGTTCGCCATCGTCGTCGTGTCCTGCGTCCGGTTCCCGCGCACCATGGCCTGGAGCCGGCGGGAGTCCCTCGGACAGGAGATCATGGGCGGCCTGCGGTACTCCTGGGGCCAGCGCGGCTTCCGCGCCATCCTCGGCTTCTTCGCGCTGCTCAACATCGTGCTCGCCCCGCTGTTCATCATGGTCACCCCGCTGGTGCTGTCCTTCGGCGACCTCGTCGACGTGTCGCACGTGGCGGTCGCTTCCGGGGCAGGGGCGTTCCTCGGCGGCCTGGTGATGACCGCCTGGGGCGGGCCCCGGCACCGCAGGGTCGCCACGATGCTGCTGTGCGCACTGGGCCTGGCCGTGTTCGGCGCGGTCACCGGCCTGCACCCGACCGTGTGGGTGATCGCCGTCGGCGGGTTCGGCATGAGCATGTGGATCACCATGGTGAACGGGATCTACGCCACGGTCGTGCTGGTCAAGGTGCCGCAGCGCTTCCACGGCCGGGTGTTCGCCCTCAACACCGTCATCGCCTGGTCGACGCTGCCGGTCGGCTGGCTGCTGGTCGCGCCCTACACGAGCAGGTTCCTGGAGCCGCTGATGGCCCCGGACGGCGCGCTGGCGTCCACTGTCGGCGCGGTGATCGGCGTCGGACCCGGCCGGGGCATCGCCCTGATGTACCCGCTGTTCGCCGTCGTCATCGCCGCCCACGTCCTGGTGTCCCGCCGGCTCGGCGCGCTCGCCCGGTTCGACGACGAGGTGCCCGACGCCCGACCCGACGACCTGGTCGGATTCGAGGCCCGGCAGCGCAGGCTCGCGGAGCGACACCGATGACGACCATTCCGGGGGTACTGGCCGCCCGCGCCGCCGAGCGCCCCGACAAGGTGGCCATCCGGCACGGCGCGCGCACCCTGACGTTCGCCGACTGGGCGGTCCGGTCCGGGGCGGTCGCGCGGGCGCTGGTCGAGCGGGGCCTGGCGCCCGGCCAGCGGGTCGTGCTGCCGTTCGCCGGCGGCGAGTGGATCGACTACGCCGTCGCGTACTGCGGGGTGCTCGCCGCCCGCGGGGTCGCGGTGCCGGTGTCTGACCGGATCGGGCGGGCCGAGATCCGGCACGTGCTGGAGCACAGCGGGGCGGCGGCGGTCGTGCACGGCCGGGAACTCGCTCCACCGGAGGGGGTGCATTGGGCGCTGCCGTTCGAGGGTCTGGACGCCGGGCCGACCGCGCCGCTGGCCCCCGGCCCGACCGGGGATCTCGCGCAGTTGCTGTACACCTCCGGCACCACGGGCCGGCCCAAAGCCGTCGCGGCCAGCCACGCCAACCTGACCCTGGGCTTCGCCACCGACCCCCGCCGCCGCCCGCTCGGCCACTCCGAGCACTTCCTGCACGCCTTCCCGATCGGCACCAACGCCGGGCAGGCCATGCTGCTCAACGCCCTCAACGCGCACCCGACGGCCCTGGTGCTCGGCCGGTTCACCCCGGGCCGTTTCGCCCGCCTGATCGCCGAGTACGAGGTCGGCTCCGTGTTCGTCGTCCCGGCGATGGCCATCGAACTCCTGTCGGCCCGCGCCCACGAACGCCACGACCTGTCCTGCGTCCTGCTCCTCGGCTCCACCGCAGCCGCCCTTCCGCCCGCTGTGGCCAGGGAACTCTCCGAGGCGCTGCCCAACGCGACGATCGTCAACTACTACACCTCCACCGAGGCGGCCCCCGCCCAGACCACCATGGTCTTCGACCCCACCCGGCCCGCCTCCCTCGGTCGGGCCGCCGCCGGGGACCTGCGGATCGCCGACCCCGACGGCACGCCCCTGCCGGCCGGCCAGGTCGGCGAGGTGTGGCTGCGCTCGCCCGTGCCGCGCGCCTACTTCGGCGACCCGGCTGCGAGCGGGGACGTGTTCCGATCCGGCTGGGTCCGGATGGGCGACCTCGGCTACCTCGACCCCGACGGGTACCTGCACCTCGTCGACAGGGACTCCGACGTCGTGAAGTCCGGGGCGTTCAAGGTGTCCACGCTGCAGGTGGAGGCCGCGTTGCACGAGCACCCGGACGTGGTCGAGGCCGCGGTGTTCGGGGTGGACCATCCGGTGCTCGGCATGGTGCTCGCCGCGGCCGTCGTACCCCGAAAAGGGTCCGGCCCGAACGCCCACGGCCCGGCGGAGCTCACGCTCCGGGCGGTGCGCGGGTTCCTTGCCGACCACCTCGCCGAGCACGAGCTGCCGACCCGCCTGCTCGTGCTCGACGCCCTGCCGCGCAACGCCGGCGGCAAGGTTCTCAAGCGGGAACTCCGCACCCTGCTACCGGAACGGGAGCCCCGACGTTGACGACGCCCACCGCCGCCCAGCACGGCCTCTGGATCACCGAACGCGCCGGGTACGGCGGCCCGGCGCACCACCTGGCCCTGACCATCCGCTTCGACGGCGTCCTCGACCCGGACGCGATGCTCGGGGCGTGCCGGGACGCGGTCGCCGCGCACCCGGCGCTGGGCCTGGCCCTGCGCGACCACGACGGGGAGCCTCTGCTGGTCCCCGCGCTCGTCCCGCCGGACGTGACGCTGCTCGCCGGGGCGGACCCGGCCGCGGTCGTGGCCGCCGAGATCCGCCGGCCCTTCGACCTCGAATCCGGGCCCCTGGCCAGGTTCACCCTGGTCGTGGCCCCCGACCACCACCTCCTGGTCGTCGTGGTCCACCACGTGGTGTTCGACGGCCACTCGAAGGACCTGCTGGCCGCGACCCTCGCCTCGTCCTACGCCCACCGCACCGGCGCGGGGCCGCAGCCCGGTGACTCGCCACGGTCAGACCTCGGGCATGCGGGGGTTTCCGGGCGTCAGGTGGCGGCGGCCCGGGAGTTCTGGGCCGGGCGGTGGCGCGAACCCGCCGGCGTCGTCCTGCCCGGCGTGCCGCCCGCCGCGGCCGGAACGGGTCCGCGGGAGGGCGGGGCCCTGGACGTGCCGATCAGCGCGGACCTCGACCACGCCCTCGCCGGGACGGCCCGCACCCTCGGCGTCACCCGGTTCGAGGTGCTGTTGGGCGCGGTGCGCGCGCTCCTCGCCCGGTACGGCAACCCGGCCCCGACCGTCGCCGTCGACCTGTCCACCCGCACGCCGGAGCAACGCGACCAGATCGGCCTGTACGTCAACGAGCTGCCCGTGACCGCCCCGGCCGCCGCGACGGACTCCTTCGCCGACGTCGTCACGACCGGCCGGGCGGCGCTGCGGGCGCTCTACCCGCACCGCACCGTGCCCCTCGCCCGGGCGGTCGGCCGGCTCGCGCCCCGGGCGGCGATGGCCCCGGTCTCGGTCAGCTACCGTGCGGCGCCCGCGGACCCGGAGTTCCCCGGCGTCGTCCGGGCCACAGTGGACCGGATGGTGTTCTGCGGCGCGGCCCGCAACCCCCTGCACCTGCAGATCCTCGACCACCACCCCGGACTGTCCGTGAGCCTGCGCCACGACCCCGCCGTCCTGGACGGCGCAGCGGCGGCCGGGATCGCCGCGGACCTGCGCACCCTGCTCATGGCGGCCGTGGCGGACCCGACCGTCGCCGTCGCGGACCTGCCGCTGGCCACCACACCCGTCACTGCACGGTCGACCGACGCCCCGCTCGCCGGCCCGTCCCCTGGGGAGCACGGCCCGTCCGTCGACCTGCCGTACGACACGGTGCTCGACGCCTTCGACAAACAGCTCGCGGCCAGCCCCGACGCGCCGGCCGCGTCCTGCGGAGAACACCGGTTCAGCTACGCCGGACTGGACGCCGCCAGCCGCGACCTCGGCCGCAGGCTCCGCACGGCCGGCATGCGGACCGGCACCCTGGTCGCGATCCGGCTGCCCCGCTCCGTGGACCTGCTCGTCGCGGTGCTCGCGGTGTGGCGGGCCGGCGGCGCGTACGTCCCGGTCGACCCCGGCTACCCGGCCGAACGCCAGGCCCTGATCCTCGCCGACTGCGGCGCACCGGTCCTCCTGACCTCCCGTGACCTCGCCCCGACGGTGGCGCAACCCGAAGCCACCCACCCGGTCACGGTGCTCGTCGAGGACTTCGCCAGCCCCGACCTCGACAATGCGGCCGATGTCGACGGACCAGCGGACTCCGCCGGACCGTCCTCGGAGGCGCCCGCTGTCATTCCGGGGCCCGACGACGTGGCCTACGTTCTGTACACCTCGGGCTCCACCGGCCGCCCCAAGGGCGTCGTGATCGAGCACCGCGCCCTGGCCAACCTCCTGGCGGCCATGCGCACCACTGTCACCGGCGACACCTGGCTGGCCTGGACGTCGCTGTCCTTCGACATCTCGATCCTGGAACTCCTCTGTCCCCTCGTCGGCGGCGACCGGGTCGTTCTCGTGCCGGAGGGCGACGCCCGCGACGGCGCGGCGGTCGTCCGCCTGATCGGCGACGAGCGGGTCACGGTCGCCCAGGCCACCCCGTCCGGCTGGCGCATGCTCCTCGACGCCGGCCTCGGCGAAACCGACCCCGGCACGACCGACCCGATCGACGCCGCGCCGGGGGGTGCGACCCTGGTCGCCCTGTGTGGCGGCGAGGCGCTCCCGTCGGCTCTGGCCCGGGAGCTGAGGCCCCGTGTGCGCCGACTCCTCAACGTGTACGGACCGACGGAGACGACCGTGTGGTCGACTCTCGCGGAGGTCGACGATCCCGGGGACGTCACGATCGGTACCCCGATCGCGAACACCACGGTTCAGCTGCTCGACGAGGAACGCCGGCCGGTGCCCGACGGTACCCCCGGAGAGGTGTGGATCGGCGGCACCGGCCTGGCGCGCGGCTACCACCGGCGCCCCGACCTGACCGCCGAACGTTTCGCGACGGTGGGAGGCGCGCGGCTGTACCGCACCGGCGACCTCGCCCGGCGTCGCCCCGACGGGAACCTCGTGTTCCTCGGCCGCCTCGACGACCAGATCAAACTGCGCGGCCACCGGATCGAACCCGGCGAGGTCGAGGCGTGCCTCCTCGGCTGTCCCGGGGTGACCGGCGCGGCGGTGGCGGTCCGCGGCGACACGCTCGTCGGCTACACGGTGGGGGCCGCCACGGCCGAGGAGCTGCGGACCCGGCTGTCCGGGGTACTGCCGGCGCCGATGGTGCCGGGCGTGTTCGTCGCGCTGCCGGCCCTGCCGTTGACCCCGAACGGCAAACTCGACCGCGCGGCGCTCCCGGCCCCGCCCCGCGTCGCCACGGCCGCGCCCCGCACGGCCTTGGTGCCACCCGACACCTCCGGAGTGGCGTCCGTGCTGGACACCGTGCGCGCCATCTGGCAGGAGGTGCTGCGCGTCGGCGACATCGGCTCCGACGAGGACCTGTTCGATCTCGGTGGCCACTCCCTGACCATCACCCAGATCTCCGCCCGGATCCGCAAACGGCTGGGCGCCGACGTCGCCCTCGACGTCTTCTACGACACCCCCACCATCGCCGGGGTGGTCGCGGCCATCGAACGGAAGGACCCCCGATGACGGTACGAGACGAGCTCGCCGCCCTGGTCAGCGCAGCCAGCGACGGCGAGGTCAGCCGGGCGGAGGTACTGGCCGCCGACAGTCTGCCGGACATCGGCGTGACGTCCCTGACCATTCTCCGCCTCGTGGACGCCGTGGAGGACCGCTACGGCCTGGCCCTCGACCTCGACGCGGACGCGACGTTCCTGCACACCCTCGACGGACTCGTCGAGCACGTGACCGCCCGGGCGGACCAGCGGTGACCAGGGTGACGTTCCAGGGCGGGCGCGCGGGCGACGCCCCGCTCACCTGGGGCCAGCGGGCGATCTGGAACGCCATCATGCGCACCGTCCCCGGGGACCACTTCTTCAACTTCGGCCGGATCCTGCGGCTGCGCACGCCGGTACCCGTCGAACGGGCGCGCCGGGCGGTCGCCGACCTCGTGGCCCGGCACGAGTCCCTGCGCACCGTGTTCCCGGTGTCCGACGGCGAACCGCGCCAGCGGATCAGCGCCGCAGGGGAGCTGGACGTGCTGGAACTGGCCGACTCCGAGAACCCGGAGGCGGTCCGCGACCGGCTGGAGGCCGACACGTTCGACTATCCGGCCGAGTGGCCGGTGCGGGTGGCGTTGCTGGTCGGCGACGGGCTCGTCAGTACCGTGATAGTCGTCTTCTGCCACCTCGCCGCGGACGGCAATGGCGCGGACGTGGTCGTGCGCGACCTGCGGCTGCTCCTGCTGCGCGGCGTCCTGCACACCCCGCCCGGCCGCCAGCCCTACGACCTCGCCGGCCACCAGTTGTCCCCGGCGGGCCGGCGGGCGGGCCGCGCCGCCCTGAGCCACTGGACGACGGGCCTGCGCCGCGTGCCGCCGACGATGTTCGCCGAGCGCCGCGCCGCACCGCGCGAGCAGCCGTACTGGTGCGCCCTGCTCACCTCCCGGGCCGCCGACCACGCGGCCCGGCTGCTGGCCACGCGGCACGGCGCGAGCAGCTCCACTGTGCTGATGACGGCCGCGGCGGCCCTGGTCGGGGCGGTCACCGGCCAGCGGGTGTGCGCGATGATGCCGATCGTCAACAACCGGTTCGCCGCCGCCGACCGCGACATGGTCACCACCCTCGCCCAGGACGGCCTGTTCGTCCTGGACCTGGAGGCGGCGACGTTCGGCGAGCTGCTGCGCCCCGGCTGGCAGGCGGCCTTGTCGGCGTTCCGGCACGCCAGCTACGACCAGGTGGCCCTCGACGCGGCCGTCGCGGGGATCGGCGTGGAACGGGGCGAGCCCGTGCATCCGTACTGCTGCTTCAACGACGTGCGCTTCGCCGACCTGGCCGGGTTCTCCGGGCCGCCGCCGGGGGAGGACCTGGTCCGCGCGGCGATGGCGGAGACGACGGTGGTCTGGTCGAAGCGGCTCGATCAGCTGGCGTGCCGGTTCTGCCTGCACGTGGAGGGGGAGCCGGGGCGGTTGGGAGTGTCGTTGACCGGGGACACGGCGTACCTGCCGCCGGAGCTGATCGAGCGGTTCCTGTGGGCGCTGGAGCGGCTACTGGTGGAGGCGGCGTTCCGGGACGTGCCGATGGCGGAGCTTCCCGCTCTGCTGTCGCACGCCGTCGCCCGGGACGGCAGGGCGGTCAGGACGTAGCGCGCATCCGGTTGTTGCGGGCCTCGTGGGTGACCTCGGCGAGGCCCAACGCCTCCAACAGCGGCGGCAGGTACACCCCGAACCGGCCCCGCAGCCCCTTCTTCAGCCCGTACCAGCCGCCGACCGGGTTGTCGGCCGAGCGGCCCCACGCCTCGACCGTGCCTTCGGGCGCGTCCTTCTGCTCGTCGGTGCCGCCGAGGTCCATCCAGTCCCCGTGCGCCACGAGCATGGCGTGCAGGTCCTCGACGGCCCGCAGGTGGTAGCGCAGCTGGGTGCCGCCGACCTGGCAGACGAGGGCCGGCGGGTCGGCCGCCTCGTCGCGCCACATCTCGTAGCCGGCCTTGCCCGGCGGGGTGGTCAGCTGCCACGGATCGTCCCGGGTACCAGATCCCATGCCGCCCAATCTAGTCCCGCCCGGCCGCGCCTGCCGTCGAACGGGCGAACGTCGCCGGTCCGCCCGTTCCGGCCTGCCGCGCCGGGACCGCGTGGCAGGCTCGGAGGGGGAGGAGGGCGCCCGTGACCGCACGTGATCCGGTGGCCGACCTGCTCGCGATCGCCTTCGCGCTGGAACGGGCCGGCGAGGCCAGCTATCGGGTGAAGGCGTTCCGCCGGGCCGCGGACGTCGTCGCCGACCTCGCCGGGGACGAGCTGTCCCGCCGCGCGCTGGACGGCACCCTCACCAAGGTCCCCGGGATCGGCGAGGTGACCGCCCGGTGCGTGGCCGAGTCCCTCGCCGGTGAGGAACCCGTCTACCTGCGCCGGATGCTCGCCACGGCCGACACGCCGGTCGACGCGGCCACCGAGGCGCTCGTCGCCGCGCTGCGCGGGGACTGCCACAGCCATTCGGACTGGTCGGACGGTGGTTCCCCGATCGCGGACATGGTGGCGGCGGCGATCGCGCTGGGCCGGGAGTACCTGGTGGTCACCGACCACTCGCCGCGGTTGACGGTCGCGCGCGGTCTGTCGGCGGACCGGCTCGCCGCCCAGCTCGACGCGATCGCCGCGCTGAACGCCACGGTGCCGCCCGGCTTCCGGGTGCTCACCGGGATCGAGGTCGACATCCTCGCCGACGGTTCCCTCGACCAGTCCGACGAACTCCTCGGCCGGCTCGACGTCGTGGTCGCCAGTCTGCACAGCGGACTGCGCGACCCGTCGGAGGTGCTCACGCCCCGGATGCTGGCGGCGGTGGCGAACCCGCACGTCGACATCCTCGGGCACTGCACCGGTCGGATCGTGCGGGCCGGCGGGGTCCGGGCCGGCGGGCGGACCCGGCCGCCGAGCGAGTTCGACGCCCCGGCGGTGTTCGCGGCCTGCGCCGAGCACGGCGTGGCTGTCGAGATCAACTCCCGGCCGGACCGGCTGGATCCGCCCAAGCGCCTGCTGCGGCTGGCCGTGGAGGCAGGCTGCCAGTTCGCCGTGAACTCCGACGCGCACGCCCCGGGCCAGTTGGACTGGCTGCGGTTCGGCTGCGAGCGGGCGGCTCGCTGCGGGGTGCCCGCCGATCGGATCGTGAACACCTGGCCGGTCGAGGCCCTGCTGGCCTGGGCCTGACCTCGCACGCCTGCGACGCCTTCCTCGCACGGACCTGACCTGCTCCGCTGTGTCCGCCGACACCCTTGATCACAAGTAGCTTAGGGCTAAGCTAATCACCGTCAAGCAACATGGGGAGGAATTCGATGAACCGCCGCGCCTTCGTCACCGGCATGCTGATCGACGCCGTCGGGACCGGCCTGTACATGCCGTTCTCGCTGCTGTTCTTCCACAGCGTCAGCGGCCTGTCCCTCACTGCCGTCGGCGCCGGCCTGACCGCCGCGGGGTTCGCCGCCCTGGCGCTGTCGCCGCTCGCCGGCTCCCTGATCGACCGCCTCGGCGCCCGCCGGGTACTCCTGGCCAGCTTCGTCCTGCGCGCCCTCGCCTTCGCGTGCTACCCGCTCGCGCACTCCTTCCCCCTGTTCCTGCTGGTCACGGCCGCCACGGCCCTCGGTCAGCAGGCGTCGGCCCCGGCCACCCCGGCGTTCATCAGCGAGATCGCGGCGGGCGCGGACCGCGACCGGTTGCTGGCGCTGAACCGCAGTGTTCGCAACGGCGGGATGGGGGTGGGCGGCGTGCTGGCCGGCGGGCTCCTGCTCCTCGACGGCGACCTCGGCTACCTCGCGATCGCGCTGCTCAACGCCGCCAGTTTCGCGGTGGCCATCCCGTTGATCCTGCGCGCCTCGCCGGGCTACCGCGCCGCCCTCTCGCGCGCCGCCTCCGAAGCCTCCCCCGCGAGGGCCACGGCGTCTGGCGGGGACGCGACCGGCTACCGGGCGGTGTTCGCCGACCGTCCCTACCTCGCCCTGACCGCCACGAACTTCCTCCTGGCCTTCAGCTACGTCGCCCTCGCACTCGCGATGCCCGTCTACCTGCACCAGGCGCTCGGCCTCCCCGAGGCCCTGGCCGGAACGGTGTTCGCGGTCAACACCGTGCTCGTCGCCGCCCTCGGCGTCCCGGTGTCCCGGCTCGCGCTTCGGGCCCGGCGGACCAGGGCGGCGGCCCTCGGCGGGGTGGCGTTCGCCGCGTCGTTCGCGGCGTTCGCGCTCCTCCCGTTCCTGCCCACCGGGCCGACCATGATCGGGGCGGTGCTCGTCGTCGCGACCCTCTACACCGGCGCGGAGCTCCTGCACTCCACCCCGGCCCAGGGTCTGTCGGTGCACGCGGCCCCGGACCACCTGCGCGGCCGATACCTGTCCGCCTACCAGTTGTCCTGGGCCATCGCCCAGTCCGTCGCCCCGGTCCTGATCACGTTCCTGCTCGGCCTCGGCGACTGGCAGATCTGGGTCGGCCTCGGGGGTGCGGCGCTGCTCGGTGCGGGCCTGCTCGTCCGCCTCGAGCGCCGGCTGCCCGGCGCGGCGGTGCACCCCGTCGAGGTCCGCCGCCCGGTACCGGTCGCGGCCTGATTCCTCCACACCGGACGGCCTCGCGGGAATGGTTACCGAGTCCTAACGGGCTCCGCGACCACTCCCGAACGCGAGTAGTATTCAAATCGGGCCCAATAGGGATGAAAGGGGCGATTAACATGACGATTACCGGACGCGGTGTCGCGACACTGCCGGCCTCGGACATCGAGCGCGCGAAGAGCTGGTACGCGGAGATCCTCGGCCTCAAACCCGCCATGGAGACGGAGCAGGGGCTGCTCTACGACCTCAAGGCCGGCACGAAGGTCCTGTTGTTCCCGTCGACCGGGCGGGCCAGCGGCACCCACACCCAGGTCGCCTTCGAGGTCGACGATCTCGAGGCCGAGGTGCGGGGCATGAAGGCGCACGGTGTGGTGTTCGAGGACTACGACATGCCGGGCTTCAAGACGGAGAACAGCATCCTGTCCGACGGCGACACGAGGTCCGCGTGGCTGCACGACTCGGAGGGCAACCTGATCAGCATCTCCACCCCGCTGCCCTACTGACCGCGGCGGCGGACGGCGCGACGGGCGGGCCCGACCGGCCCGCCCGCCGGCGTTCCGCACGGGGAACGCGTACCCGGTAAATGGTCTTGCTGGTCACGACGCGTCCGCCGTACTGTTTTTGGCAGGACAGGCCCCGGCGCGGCACGGTTCCACGGTGCCGCGCCCGGGGCGAGTTCGACCGATCCCTCCGCTGTGGACACCGCGGGAGAACGCTATGCCCGCCCCGGAGGCGGTCAGGAGTTGCAGACCCCCTGGTCCTCCCACACAGAAGCTGTCCCGGGCGTCTCGCCCTGGGTCCACCACTTCGCCCGGTACTTGTGGGTGTTGTAGGACACGACCGACCCGCCGTTGTAGGCGCGGCTGGACACCCACGCCGCGACCGTGCACGTCCCGGGCGGGGCGGTGGTCTGCGGCCCGCACGCTCCCTGGTCGAGCCACACTGCGGCCACCCCGGGCGTCTCGCCCTGGGTCCACCACGCGGCCTTCCAGGTTCGGTTGGCGTAGGACACCAGAGCCCCGCCGTTGTACACCGAGGCGATGTTCCAGGCCGCCGCCGCGCACTGGTTCGGCGGGGTGCTGGTCGGCGGCGCCGAGGTCGGCGGCCGCGACGTCGGCGGGGCGGACGTCGGAGGTCGGGTCGTGGGCGGCTGGCTCGTCGGGGGCGCGGTCGTGGGCGGCTGCGAGGTGGGCGGCGCCGACGTCGGGGTGGTGCCCCCGCTGGTGAACGGCGCGAACGTCTGGCTGAACTGCCACGTCGTCTGCGGGATGCCGGAGCAGTTGTCGTTCGCCGTGCCGCCCGGGCAGCCGCCGTTGTCGCGTTGCAGCGCCCAGAAGGACAGCTCGGCGATGCCTTGGGCGTTGGCCCAGCTCAGCACGGTGGCCGCGTCGGCGGTGCTGAACGTCTCGGCCGGCCCGAAGTCGTCGACCCCGATCATCTCGGTGACGCCGATCATGTTCCAGATCTGGGCGGGCGACTTCGACGGGTACAGCTGCGTGAGCTGGCCGTGCAGCCCGGCCGCCGACGTCTTGGTGTCGGTGGCCATCTGGTGCGGCTGGTTGTCGTAGTAGTCGAACGTCATCATGTTCACGATGTCGATCCGGGCGTTGTTCGCCACCGCGCTGCGAAGGACCGCCAGCCCGCTGTCGGCCAGGCCGTGGGTGGTGGTCGGCAGCGTGTACACGAACTGCAGGGTCCGGCCCTGCGCCGCCGCCCAGTCCTCGGTCAGCTTGATGGCCTTGTTCCGCCGGTCGATGCCGGCGGTGTTGGTCAGCGAGTTGTCCTCGATGTCGAGGTCGATCCGGGTCACGTTGTAGGTGGTGACGACCTTCTGGAACACCGCGGCGATGGCGTTGACGTCCGTGCAGCTGTCGGCGATCTCGGTACCGGTGTTGTCCGCCGTGTACCCGCCGAACGACGGCACCACGTCGCCGCCAGTGCCGCGAATCGTGGCGATGTCCGCGCCGAAGGTGGAGGTGGCGATCGGCATCGTGCTGTCGCCGTTCCAGTAGGCGGTGCACGACCCCTTCGACGCGGTCTGGAGGAAGGCCATGGTCAGGTACTTCGCGCCGGACTGCTGGGACAGGGCGCTGAGGCTGTCGCCCGTCCACGCCTCGAAGTAGGGCGCGAAGACGTGCGCCGGCAGCGGGGTGCCGGCGGCGTGGGCCGGCACGGAGCCGACCAGGAACGCCGAGGCCGCGGCCACGGCCGCCACCGCCGAGGCGGCGACGATCGATCGGATGCGTTGCATGAGGGGTGGATCCTTCCGGGGTGGACGGTGCGCTGAGGGGAGGCGATCCGAGTTCATTTAGGAAGGTTTACTAAATTGGGGGAACCGTACGCGCGCCCAATGACCCACGTCAAGAGGGGGCCCGTCGACAAGGGGCAGTCAAGGGTGCCGATGTGCTCAGCCCCGACCACCTGAAGCGGAGGCTGCGCTACTCAGTGGGCGGGTTGAGGGTCGCTGCCCAGAACCGCAGGCCGAGCGCGAGGACGGCCACGAGGAAGGCCCAGTAGAAGTCCCAGGTCAGTTCGGCGCTGCCGGGCTCGTCGAGGACGACGGTGGTGATGAGGAAGAGGAGGACCAGCGCCGCGTAGTACGCGAGGCGCAGCAGGCGGGCCGACCAGCGGGTGAAGCCGTAGAGCAGGAGTAGCCGGCGGATGGTTCCCGGGCCGCGGCTTCCGGCCACCGGGTGCTCGGTCCGGTCGACGAGCTCGGCGGCGGCCCGCAGCCGGCTCAGCGTCCGCTCGCGGGCCTCGGCGTCCCCGTCCGGTACGGGCCCGAGCAGCTCGCGGGCCTTCCACCACGCGACGGCGAACTCCACCTGCCGGGCGGCGTCGGTGAACGCCGCCGACCGCCGGCCGGCCCGGGACCTCTGGTTCCACCAGTCCTGGAACACGATGCCGGCCCCGCCGACCGCGGCCGTGACAATCGGGACGAGCACGGCGACCGCGGCTTCCTGGGAGCCCATGGCACCACCCTCACCTCGTCAGGCGGCCAGTATCGCACCGCCGACGCGGCGTCCGGCGGTCGTCCATCCGACAGGGCGATCGACGATCACCGCTGCCGGGCGGCATGGGCGAGGGTCAGGTGCGCGAGGTCCACCGCCGGGCACGGCCACGAGGTTGTCCGGCCGAAGTGGTGCAGGCAACTGGCGCACTGCCCGGAGTCCTCCAATCGATGATGGTCGTCGAGGACCCGGCGGGCGGTGTCGGCCAGCGCCGACCAGGAGGGCCGGTCGTGGTGGCGGGGCATCAGGCGCATCAGGGCCTCCGGGGGGCAGGAACCGGTGTGGAATGGGTGGGCGTGGACACCCGCTTCGATTCGTTGCAGGTCCCGCCCCGGATGGGTCTTTTTCACTATCTGCGCCGCGACCCGGATCGGGACACCCGCTCCGTCGGTGACTCGTTGAGACCGAGGGTCGTCCCCACCCGGGGGCGCCGGACCACGGGGTGTCTCCGATCAAGCTCCTCAGGTCCACGCCCGCGGGCCGGTCGGGGAAGGTCGCCACCGGTCCGCGGGTCCCTGACGGGGCGACACCGGACGCTGGTACTCGTCAATGTGTTCGCCGCGACCGCGACCGCGACCGCTCTTCGTCGACAGCGGAGCGTGAGGCTCCGTCGCGGAATTCACCTGCTCCATCACTCTGAGCTACTGCGGAACCTCTCACCCCGACAGGCACCGGACATCCTCGGTGACAACTTGTTATGCCATTTGACCTGGGGTTTTGTTGACCTCTAGGTTTCGGGCCGTAATATTCCCGAGCCTATAGGTGCGTGTGCGGGAAGAGGAGTGCCGTCCAGGGAATGGGCGGCGCTCCTTCCTGAGTCGCCGATCGGGCCTGAATGGGTGGAGGCGCATGAGGTCAGGGCTGCTGTACCGGGCGATGGTCACCGGTCTACACGTGATGGGCGCACTTATCGCGTTCCTACTCGTCACCGGACTGAGTATCGCCGGTGGACTGCCGATGTCGACGGGCAGGCCGATTCTGTTCGTCTTGCTGTTCGCCCTCTTCTTCTGCGGCTTTCTCTATTGGATTTCGGCTCTTGCTCTGACTTTCTCGGGAATGCTCCGGAAGCGGAAACTCGTCGACCGCCAGGGTCAGATGGTGTTCACGGGAATGTTCTTCACAGACCTGATGCATCCGTTCTCGTGGTGGCGCAGGTAAACTGTCGATCCCTGCCCGGTGCCATGCATGCGGACTGGGCTAGCGCGGGGAGGGAGAAGGACGGCGACCGCTGACACGGATCTGGAGAAGATCAAGGCATGGTTCGGTCGAGAACTCACCGCGAGCATGCAGCTTCCCGACCGCTGGTTCGGTCGGCCGTTCGACAACGCCCACGAACTGACATGGGCGGAACAGCGCCCGGGGCGATTGCTGTTGGAGCTGGACAACCGCCAGTACCTCATCTTCGTGGGAGACGTACTGGTTGTGGATGGCCCGGAACTGTGTATCGGCGGTTTCGAGGAGCTCGTGTTCGTGTGGCAGGGCTACGGCGACAGCGCCCGCCACGTCGAGACACACGACGTGGGCGAAGTGCGTTTTCATCCTTCGCGCTAACGAGTGACTGGTCGATATTCGCGGGAGACTCCAATATCTGTAGCCCCTGCCCCCGGAGACCTTGCGAGTGAAGATGGAATCTGAAAACTTCTTGCGACGGATCCGGTCGGGCGCGTTGTATCGGATCGCTGTGACCGCCCTACAGGTCCTGGGCGCGGGTATCCTCGGCCTGATTGCCAGTGGACTCGGCATGGCAGCGGGCTTGTCGGCCAGGGTCGGATGGTTTCTGATCAACACTTCCGCGATCATGTTCGCTGCCGGCGCTGGCGTCGGTTGGATTCCCTTCTCGCCCTCACGGTGACCAATAGAACTGGCGAGGGAGGCTCCGAACACCTCCGTCGTCAATATGGATTCTTCAGAATGCTTCGCTCGGATCTCGTGCGTCCGCTCTTCTGGCGGCGCAGCTGACGAGCCTCGTCGGAGCGCGGTCGCGGACCCTACGATCGGGTGCATGTACATCGTGACGCTCACCTACACCGCCCCGCTCACCGAGATCGACGCCCGACTCGACGAACACAACGGCTGGCTGGAGCACCACTACGCCGCAGGCCTGCTGGTCGGATCCGGACGGCGGATCCCGCGCGAGGGCGGCGTCATCGTGGTCCGCGACGCGGCCCGGGACGTGCTGGACGCGGCCCTGGCCGAGGAGCCGTTCCTCCGCGACGCGGTGGCGACGGCGCAGGTCGTGGAGTTCACACCGTCCCGCGGGCCACTCGTCGAACTCGCCTGATCCGCCACCGGGAGCGCGCCCTCCCGGCTGTGACCTGGGCTGACAGCGAACGTACGGAAAACGTCGAGCGCCTGGTTCTAGCGTCGGGGGGTGGTTACCGTCCGGTACAGGAAGAAGCGCAGCGTGCACAGCACACCTCGACCGTCGAGTGTTCTCCCCGCCCGGGTCGGTGACCAGGGATGACGATGACCCTGATCGGGGTGCTCCTGCTCGCCCCGGACAGTTTCGAGCTGACGGTGGACCGCGACGGACACCTCGACCGGTACGCGTTCCGCGGCTCCACCGAGGGCCCGCTCGTCGGGATCCACTGGAACCGGCCGGTGGAGGCCGAGTTCGCCCGGGAGTTCGGGGCGCTGCGGGCGCTGAAGAGGGTGGCCGGTCGCCTGCACGCGGGGATGGAGATCGCGCTTCCGGTGCGACTGGGCTGACCGGGACCCGACGTCGTCGTCGAGGACCTGCCGGGACGCCTCGACACCGGGGAGCCGGTCGTCGTCGCCACCGCGTGACAACCGGGTCGGGACCACGTCCTCGGCCGGGCGTGGAAGATTTCTGGCCCGAAGGTGTCGGATCCGTTGGGCGCTGTTCGTAGCGTAGGTGGGAACGGATGCAGGGTCCGGCCGAGTTGAGGGAGTAGACATGCCCGAATATCTCATTTACTTCAACCAGCAGTGGGTCGGTGAGCACTCCGAGGAGTGGTTCCGGGGGCGCGGGCCGCTGGCCAGGGCGGTGGTGGATGAGATCAAGGCCGCCGGGGCGTACGTCTTCGCCGGTGGTCTGGAGGAGGAGGACGGGCCGGTGTTCAGTGCCGACGCCACGAGCGGCACGGTGTTGTTCACTGACGGGCCCTACGTGGAGAGCAAGGAGTTCCTGGGCGGACTGACTGTGGTGGACGTGGCCGATGAGGAGACGGCCAGGATGTGGGCCGGAAAGATCGCGGAGGCGTGCGGCTGGCCCCAGGAGGTTCGCCGGTTCAAACCGCGGCGCCCGGCTCAGAGCTGAGATCGCCACGTCTGAGGGGTACGACGACGACCCTGTTGGCCGCCGCGGTGGGTTCCGGAAAGTGGCGCGACGGCCGTGTCGGGTCCTGTCGCGGCGACCTGCACGTCCTGGTGCAGGCGCCGGACGGCACGATGGCGTGCTCGACGATCATGTGGTCGCGGGCCAGGCCACATGAGGGACGGGTCGCCGCCCGCCGGGCCATAACCACACGGTTATCGGTGCCCCGCGGTATTCGTCGTTGATCCCCGTCGCCCACCATGGTGATCTTGATGGCATGGACATTCTGATCTCCGGCGCGAGCGTCGCCGGCCCCGCCCTGGCGCACTGGCTGCGCAGATACGGCTTCTCGACCACCATAGTGGAGCGCGCTCCACGGTTGCGCGACGGCGGCCATGCCGTCGACTTCCGAGGTCGGGCGCACCTTTCGGTACTGCGCCAGATGGGCATCCTCGACGAGGTCGAGCGCAACCGGACCGGCATGGGTGCCATGTCCTACGTGAACGCCGCCGGCAGGAAGCTCGGCAGTATCCCGGCCGACCTGTTCGCCGGGGACGTCGAGATCCTCCGTGGCGACCTCGCCCGGATCCTGTCCGACGCGGCCGACGTCGAGTACCTGTTCGACGACAGTGTCACCTCCCTCGCCGAGGACGCCCAGGGCGTGACCGTGACCTTCGAGCGGCACCCGGCCCGCCGCTTCGACCTGGTGATCGGCGCCGATGGACTGCACTCCAACGTCCGCGCGCTCACGTTCGGCCCGGAGAGCCAGTTCGTGCGCCACCTCGGCGTGCACTGCGCGGTGTTCCCGCTGGACAACTATCTCGACCTGGACCACACCGGGCTGGCGTACCGGCCGGCCGGCAAGATGGTCGCCGTCTACAGCGCCCGGCACAACGCCGAGGCCCGGGCCATGTTCCTGTTCGGGTCGCCGCCGTTGACGTACGACCGGCGCGATGTCACACGGCAGAAGACCCTGCTCGCCGAGGCCTTCGCCGGCGTCGGTTGGGAGACCGCGACGCTGCTCGACAGGATGTGGGACGCGCCGGACTTCTACTTCGACTCCGTCGCCCAGATCCGCCTGGACCGCTGGTCGAAGGGGCGGGTCGCGCTGCTCGGCGACGCCGCGTACTCGCCGTGCTTGCTGTCGGGAATGGGCTCGGGCCTGGCCATCGTCGGCGCGTACGTCCTCGCCGGCGAACTGGCCGCGGCGCGCGGCGACCACCGGGTCGCCTTCGACGCCTACGAGCGGGTGATGCGCCCGTACGCCGAGAGCGCGCAGAAGTCCGGTGAGGGGGTCAGCAAGCTGATGGTGCCCGAGGGGAAGGTCGTGACGGCGCTCCTCAACCAGTACATGCGGATCATGCCCTACCTGCCCGGCAAGCAGATGGCCGCCACCATGGCCCGCAAGACCGCCGAGGCCATCACCCTGCCCGATTACCAGCACCTGCGGACAGGCGTTCACCGGCCGTGAGTCAGGGTGCCCGGCCCACATCCGGGCCGAGCGTCTACCCGCGTAGTTCGGTGATCCGTTCCCGGGTGTTGGCCGGGGACTCGGGGTGTGCCCTCTCCACGTCGGCCCGCACGTCGGCCACGGACCTGGCGGCGAGCTCGCGGCGCCAGGCGAGCTCGGCGCCACTCATGGCTCGGGCGAACGCGCAGGACTGCCGGTAGTCGACGCCCGTGTGTTCGCCAGGCCCCTTGTCGAGTATCTGGTCGCATCGGAACAGCTCGTCGGGGCCCTCGATCGCGGTGACGACATCCAGCAGGGTGATCTCCTCGGCCGGGCGGGCCAGGTGGAAGCCGCCGCGCGGCCCCGGCGTCGACGTGAGGATCCCGGCCCGGGACAGTGCCTGGAGCTGCTTGTTCAGGTAGGCCGGCGGCAGCTCGTAGAACGCCGCGAGCGTGCCCGTCGGCACCGGGGTGTTCAGCCAGCTCAGGTTGAGGCACGTGTGCAGGGCCCACTCGACGCCTTGACTCATCCGCATTCCTGGACTCTACATGTCCAGGATTTGTGACGCCCATCATGATTCATTGTGCGCGCTAATCCTGGACATCTAATGTCTAGGAATCACCGAAACGAAGGAGCAAGACAATGACACTGGTACGCCGATCCCAGGCCGAGGTCCTCGACGCCGACCCGGCGAGCGTGATCACCCTGCTGCTCGACCCCGAGCACACCGGCGGCGCCCTGACCTCCAACCGCACCCTGCTGCGGGACGGCAACGTCGGCGCCCCGCCACACCAGCACAGCCGGTCCGGCGAGCTGTTCTTCATCCTCGACGGCGTCCTCGACATGCTCGTCGAGGACGAGGTGCACACCCTGCGCGCCGGCGACGCGCTCTTCGTCCCGCCGGGCACCACCCACGCCTTCGCCCCGGCGGCCGGGCACGACGCCGACTTCCTGGTCGTGATCACCCCGGGCAAGCCGCGGTTCGACTACTACCGGCTGCTGGACAAGGTGCACGTCGGCGAGGCGACCTGGGAGCAGGTCGGGCAGACCCAGGACCTCTACGACAACCACTACGCCGAAAGCGCCGTCTGGGCCGCCCGGCACGCCTGAACGGCCACGCTCCGCCCTGCGACGGCCGCACCGGCGACCCGGATTCCGCGCACCTGGCCGGCTCGCGCGGCAAAGGGTTGCAGCCCAGGACCCTCGAGGTGTTCGACGACCTCGGCGTGATCGGGGAGATCCTGCGCACCGGTGAGGTGTACCCGCCGATCCGGATCAACGCCGGACCGGTTCCGGTGTGGACGGCGCACATGCACAAGAAGCCCGGACTTCTCGCTGCGGACCCTTCAGCGGTACTTCGCGCGGTCGGGACGCCGCGACGTCCGTCTGACCGGGGTCAGCTGGGCCTCTGTCTACCGGGTCAACATCCGGATGGTGGAGCGCTACCGCGTCGGCCGGGTCTTCCTCGCAGGCGACGCCGCCCACGTGCACTCCCCGGCCGGCGGACAGGGACTCAACACCGGCGTGCAGGACGCCTACAACCTGGGTTGGAAACTCGCCCGGGTGCTCGCCGGCGCGCCCACGGCGCTGTTGGACACCTACGAACAGGAACGCCGGCCGATCGCGGAGAGCATGCTCGGGCTGAGTACCCGGCTGCACGACATGGCGTCCAAGGGTGGGCGCAAGGCGTACAAGCGCGACGAGGAGACCAGTCAGTTGCTGCTCGGCTATGCCGGCGGGCCCCTCGCGCGCGGCGACCGGGGCGGCGAGCGGGCTCCCGACGCGCCGTGCCGGGCCGCGGACGGCTCCGCGACCCGACTCTTCGACGTGTACCGGGGCCCGCACCCCACCCTGCTGTCTCTCGACGGCGCCCCGGACGTGGGCCCGCTCGACCCGACCGTCCGGCGGTACCGGGTCGGCGCGGACCTCGTCGACGACGCCGGCCACATCCGCGCCGCGTACGGCACGGGCGCGCACGTCCTCGTCCGGCCGGACGGCTACATCGGCGTGGTCACCGCGTCGGAGAACGCACTCGCGGACTACCTCGCCGAGGTGTGACGCACCGGCTCAGCCTGCGGCGATCGTGCCCTGCTTGCGGGCGCGGCCGACCCAGTTCTGGGCCGTGTGCCGGGGGACGCCGTAGTGGTCGGCGACTCCGGTGACCGTACCGGCCTGGGTGAACACCTCGGCCAGGTCGTCGGGCATCCGCCGGTAGGCGCGACCGTTGGCCTCGGCGGGAGCGGGGTCGGCAGCCTTGGCCCTGGTGCGCTTGGCCGCGGCGGGGGTGGCCGCCGCCGTCGCCGTGCGTGCGGTCGGCTTGGCGGGGCGTGCGGCCACGGTCTTGGCCGGGCGCTCGGTCGTCGCGGAGGCCTTCGCCGGACGCTTGGCCGCCGGGGAGGTGCCGTCCTTCGCGCCGCGCTTGCCGGCCGGGGCGTCGGCCTTGACCCGGGCGGTGGCCGCGGTCGCCTTCGCACCGGTCGGAGCGTCCGCCTTGCCGCCACGCTTGGCCGCCGGGGCCTCAGGCTTGGCGGCTGGGGCGTCAGCCTTCGCTCCCCGCTTCGGGGTCGACGCCTCAGCCTTCGCGCCGCGCTTGGTCGACGCGGATTCGGCCTTCGCCGCGCGTCCGCCGGGCTTGGCGGCGGCGACCGGCGCGGCCTTGGCGTCCTTGCGCGCCTTCGCGGCGACCTTGGGCTCCGAAGCCGCGGCCGGCTTGCGCTTGCGCCCGGTCGTCGCCGACTCGGTGGCGGCCGTGGCCTCCGGCGCCGCGGCGCGCGTGCGCTTCCGGCCGGCCGTCGCGGGTTCGGTGGCGGCCGTGGCCACCGGCGCGGCAGCGCGGCGCTTGCGGCCTGCGGCGACGGGCGCGACATCCTCCACAATGGACGTGACGGCCTCTGTGGCGACCTCCGCCGACACCGCGCCGGCGACTTCCTCCGCGGCCTCGACCGCCACCGGAGTGTCGACTTCCGCCCCGGCGTCCGCCGCCGGAGTGTCGATTTCGGTTCCGGCGATCACCGCTGCCGGAGCCTCGATCACAGCCTCGGCCACGACGACCGGTGGGGCCTCGACCGTCGACGGAGTCTCGATCACCGCACCGGCTTCGGCCTCGGCTCCCGTTCCGTCCTGGGCCACCGCCGGCACGTCCCCGGCCTCCGACCCGAGCACCGCGGCCCGGTCCAGGGCCGGAACCGCGACGACCGCCGGCGTGACCGCCTGCAGGAGGAGGTCCAGATTGACGGCCGGCAACTGCGCCGCGGCCAGGCCCTTGCCGGCGCCGGCGCTGATCAGCAGCTCGGTGATGTGTACGACGGAATCGGTGGCGTTCACCCGCACACTGGTGGTCGCGAGGTCCCCGTCGTCGGGGGTGATGGTGATGGTGTAACTCGTCATGGGGGTCAGTCCTGCCTTGCTGTCGCGGGCTTTCCGACGTCGTGGGGCCCCCGAGACCCCACGCGGTCGACATTGGGCGCCAACCTACACCGGTGGTTCGGCAGTCCACAACAGGCGTCCGTCGTCACAATGCGCCTGGCCAACGCCACGACGAGCCGGTCAAGGTCGTTCCGGGTGACGTGCGGGTGCGACGCGACGCGCACAGAGACACCCAGCAGCGCATGAAAGCGGTCACTGTTTCGGTCCGGCCAGGTCGGTTCAGGACTCCAGGACGACCGGATCGCCGACGACTACTCTGCCCGGCTCCACTGTCGCGCCGTACAGGCCCAGGCACAGGTCGCGTTCGGTGACGACGGCGCGCAGTATCCGTGGGTCGCGCTCCGCCGTGTCCGGGTCGATGGTGATGACGGCGCACCGCCGGTCCGGCCGGTCGGCGCGCATCCGCAGGCCGCCGACCCGCAGTACCCGGCCGACCCACGCGTCCTCGGGGAACGGCGTGTCCGCGGCCGCCTCGACGACCAGGTTCGGCCGGAACCGCCGGATGTCCGGGGTGGCGTCGAGCGTCGCGCCGAGGTCGACGACGGTCCGGGTGCTGATCAGGGACAGCGGGAGGGCGTCGAAGGTGCCCCGGTCCAGTTTCATGGCCCTGATCCCGCCGCCCAGTTCGGCCGCGAGTTCCCACAGATCAAGATCCTTGCCTTCGGGGGTACGCACGACCACGTCCGACGCGTCCGCCTGGTCGGGTTCGGCGAACGACGGCCGGTACAGCACCAGGTCGGCGCGCTGCCGTGCGGTCAGCCAGGGGAATCCGTTGTGTGCCGCGTCGTCGCGGACGAACGCCCAGCGCCGGTCGCCGGCCAGGCCGTGCCACGAGACGTCGACCGCGTCGAGGGATTCGCCGGCGAGGGACTTGACCGGGTAGCGCCACAGCGCGGCCACCCGTCCGACTACGCGCTCCATCATGGGACCGCCTCCCGGTGAAAGGAGGCGCCCTTGGCCACAACCGGCGGGTCGAGCGTGGCGGACAAGGTCCGTCGCAGCGCCTCTCGACCCCGGCGGCGCCCGGGACCGGGCGCACTGACCGGGCCAGGATCACCCGGGTGGACGGGGGCTGTCAACCCCGGCCGTTCCGGCGCGTCGCGTCCCCGGGGTCGCTAGTCTGAAGGGTGCCCCTCGCCCTACGAGCAGGGGAGGGTCCCATGGAGATCCACCGCCTCGGTGCCTTCAGTGTGCTGAATGACCATCTGCCCGTTCCCGGTCTGGGTTTCCTGCCGGTGAACGCGTTCGTGCTGCACGCGGCCGAGCCGGTCGTCGTCGACACGGGTCTCAGCCTCCCGGACCGGGACTTCGTGGCGGCCCTCGGTTCGGTCATGGACCCGCGCGACGTGCGCTGGATCTGGCTGACCCACCCGGACCGCGACCACACCGGCGGACTGTTCGCATTGCTGGAAGCGGCCCCGCAGGCCAGGGTCATCACCACGTTCGTCGGCGCCGGGATCATGTCCACGGAACGTCCGCTCCCGCTCGACCGGGTGTTCCTGCTCAACCCCGGCCAGTCGATCGACGTCGGCGACCGGACCCTGACCGGCTTCCGGCCCCCGTTGTACGACAACCCCGCGACGGTCGGCTTCTACGACGACCGTTCCCGGGTGTGCGTCAGCTCCGACTGCTTCGGCGCGGTGCTGCCCAGCGCCGAGATCGCGGCGGGGAGCGGGGTCGGCGACGTGCCGCCGGACGTGCTCCGGGCCGGGCAACTGCTGTGGGCCACCGTGGACAGTCCGTGGGTGCACAACACGGACCGGGCGAGGTATGGCGCGACGATCGAACCGCTGCGCGGGATGGATCCGTCGATGATCCTGAGCACCCACCTGCCGTCGGCGACCGGGCGTGCAGAGGAGTTCTTCGAGATGCTCACAGCGGCTCCGGAGGCCGACCCGTTCGTGGGACCCGACCAGCGTGCCCTGGAGGAGATGCTGGCCAGTTTCGAGCCGGCCGGCCACTGACCGACGCGTACGCCCGGCCGGGTCCGCCCGGGACGGCGCCGTGTACCACCGGCCGGAGTCCACTCGCGACGGCGAAGGACCCCGGCGAGGGGAGCCGGGGTCCTTCTGGGTGGGTCGCCTAGTGGTTCGGTTCCACCGACTGCGCGAGGGTGCGCAGGTTCACGCCGTGCGCCAGCATGAACGGTTCGGGGTCCACGGCGTTGCCGTTGAGGACCGCTCCGCCGCCGGTGTGCACCTCGAAGTGGCAGTGCGGGCCGGTCGAGTTGCCGGTGCTGCCCATCAGGGCGATCGTCTGGCCGGCCTCGACGTGCTGCCCCTCGGTCACGTTGACCTGGGAGTTGTGGCCGTACAGGGTCTGGATGCCGTTGCCGTGGTCGATGATGACGACGAAGCCGTAGCCGCCCCAGTCGTATGTCGTGGCGATCTCCACGGTGCCGGCGGCGGCGCTCATGACCGGCGTGCCGGTACTGGCGGCCAGGTCCACGCCGACGTGCGGCGCGCCCCAGCGCACACCGAACGGGCTGGTGAACGCGTAGGTGCTGACGGGCGACACCCACGCGGGTTTCGGCGCGGGCGGCGCGGGAGCCGCCGTGGTCGGTGCGGCGGCGGTCGGTGCCGGGCTGGCGACGGCGGCCCGGTGGGCGCGGTCGGCACGGTCGGCGATCGCACGCTTCTCGGCCGGCGCGGCGGAGGGGGCGGCGGGGGCCTGGGACAGGGCGGTGACGGCGGCCACGATCCCGGCGACCAGCAGGATTCCTGCGGTGATGTAGTGCCGGCGCGTCACGCGGAGTAGTCCCGTGCGGTGCAGCCAGATGGTGAACTTCTCGAAGGTGGTGCTGTGACCTGCGGCATTACCCGGGCCATCAATCTCTTCGGTTTCGTTGGTATGTCGCACGCGACACCCTCCGTAGTCGGGGGACTGGGCCTGCCCACCCTCGCCGCTGACATCGATGGACGCCAAGTCCTGGCGGCCTTTCGTGGCCGTTCGCACATCGTTCCCAACCGTCCGGAGGAGGTTTGGTGCCCCTGTGACTACGCCGGGTGAGTGGTCGGCTACGGCGACGCGGTTGCGATCCGGAAGCCGCCCCGGAGACCGGCGTGGGGCCGGTCACCCGGGGCGGCGGACATCCCGACCCGAACGTGCTCACCGCCCGTTATGTCCGGTACTGCCACACCTCGAAGCCCCGGTCCGTGGCGCAGGCCAGGAACCGCTGGTCGGCGGAGCAGGAGTTCGGCAGGACGGTCACCGTGCCGAGGGTGGTCACCTTCCCGTCGGCCAGCAGCACCCCGTACACGTCGAGATCGACGCTGCGGGTGGCGGGCCCGGACGCCGGCACGGAGTAGGCCAGCAGCCCGCCGTCGACCGTGGGGCCGGTGAGGGACAGGTGCTCCGCCGGCGGCCCGACGAGCTTCCGGCCCCCCGGGTCGAGCACCACGCCCGGCGCGAGCACCCGGTCCCCGGCCATCCCCAGCACGCCGAACGGGATCGTCAGCCGGTACCGCCAGCGTTCGCCGCCGCCGTTCAGGTCGACGGCCACCACGGCGCTGTCCACGGCCGCGCCGGACGGTTCGACGACCGCCTGCTCCAGCGCGCACACCAGCCCGGGCGCGCAGTTGGCCACGCTCGTCACCTCCGTCCTTGCGGTGTAGAGCAGCCGGAGACCCCGGCCCGGATCGTCCAGGTCGAAGACCGACAGCCGCCCGCTGACGCCGTCGGGGCCGAGGCCCAGGACGTAGGCCTTGCCGTCGTAGGCCTGCACCGAGCCGTCGACCGTCGGACCGGTGAGCAGCAGCGAACCGTCGCGCACGTCGTACACCCGCAGCACGTGGTCCTGGCCGACCAGCAACAGCCGATGGTCGGTGCTGACGCCCAGGCCGGCGACGGACCGCACGCTCAGCACGTTCTGGAGTCCCGTGGTCGGCACCGACCAGCGGGTCGCGCCCGTCCGCCAGTCGAGCAGCTCGGTGCGCTGGGTGGCGACGGAGTTCACCACCAGCCCGGCCAGGAAGAACTCGCTCCGTTCCGCGGTCGGCTGGATCGCGCGGTGCCACAGCGTCGTCCCGGTCGCGGGGTCCACGACGAGCATCTCGGAGCTCCTGGCGTCCGACCCGCCCCTGACGGTGAGCACCAGGACGCCGGCGACCGTCCACATGCCACTGACGAAGGAGTACCGGCCGAGGCTGCTCGTCGGTCGCGCGGCGGTCCCGGTGGCCAGGTCGACAACGGTGAGCCGGAGTTCGCCGCTCTTGTCGGGCCAGACGAACATCGTGCGGCCGTCCACGGTCCGGGCCTTCACCGCACCGCCCGCCCCGACCCCCGACTCCGCCACGGGCACGCCCACGGGACGCAGCCGTGCGAACCCGACCGGGTCGGCCGGGGTTCGGCCCCACCAGGACGCGCCGACCGTCACTCCGGCCACCAGCAGGATCACGGTGGCCAGCCCGGCGCCGAGCCGTACCCGTCGGCGGCGGGTGCCGATCCGCCGGGCGGCCGACGGCGCGGGCAGCCGGAGTTCGTCGGCGTCGGCCCGCAGCGCGCCGAACAGCGCCTTGAGGTCATCGGACATCGGAACCTCCGGTCGTGGTCTCGTGCGGGGTCTCGGCCAACTGGGCGGCCAGGCCGGCGCGCCCCCGGGCCAGCCAGGACTTCACGGTGCCGGCGCCCTTGCCGATCTCGGTGGCGATATCGGCGACCGAGCGGTCGAGCAGGTAGTGCAGGACGATCACCTGTCGGTGGGTCGCAGGCAGGTGACGCAGGGCAGCGACGAGCACCATCGTGTCCTCCGAGGGCGGCGGGGCCTGCTCCGGCGGCCGGCTGGCCGAAGCCGCGGCCCACCGCACCCGCAATCGTCGCCACCGGTCAGTGCTCAGCCGGGTCACGACGAGGCGCAGCCACGCCTCGGGGTCGTCATAGCCGCGGACCCGCGACCAGCGCTCCCAGGCGCGCGCGTACGCCTCCTGGGTCAGGTCCTGCGCCTCGGCTCGATCGCCGGTCAGCCCGTAGGCGTAGCGGAGCACCCGCTGGCCCGTCTGCCGGAAGAAGACGTCGAACTCGTCCGCGTCCGCCATGCCCACCGCCCTCATTGTTTGTCAGCGATAGGAACACGGCGGATCGACGGGGACGGTGGCAGATGTGACCCAGGTCACCACATGGTGGCGGGACTCTGGATCGGCTACTCCAAACTGGCCCCCCGGCGATTTGGAGTAGTCAGAGGCTTACTTAGGGTGACCGTGATGCTATCGTGACCGCAACTTTCACCGGCTCGGGAGGCACGTGGATGACGAGAACAGAACCCCAAGGCCTGCGGCGTGCCGCCATGGTTCGCCGAGTGGACGCCCTCTTCCGGGCCATGTCCACGGACTTCCTGCTGCGGGAGCAGTTCATCACCGGGCCGACCGAGGTGCTCTCGGAATACCTCTACGGCGAGAAGGTGAACTCGGAGCAGGCGGCGGCCAGTAATCAGCTGATCTATTCCGTCGTCGCCAATCCCGAGCTTCGGTCGTGGATTCACGGTTACGCCACCAGGCGACACGGTGATGTTCCGTCGGCCGAGGAGTTCGTCAAGGACTTCTCGGCGGCAGTGGTCGGGCATGGCGGGACGGACGTTGTGCATGCGCTCGTCCGCGTCTCGGGTCCGGACCGGGGCCTCGCGGCCTTTGACGAGGATCTGCTGCATTTCATCTTCAACCTCACAGTGCTCGGCGAAGACGGTACCGACGACGGCACGGGGACCGGAACCGGGACTGACGACGGGACCGGAACCGGGACCGGAACCGGGACTGACGACGGGACCGGGACGGGGACCGGGACCGGGACCGGAACTGATGACGGAACCGGGACGGGCACTGGCACGGGGACTGATGACGGGACCGGGACCGGCACGGGGACCGGGACTGATGACGGAACCGGAACCGGGACTGGGACTGGCACTGGGACTGATGACGGGACCGGGACCGGGACCGGCACGGGGACCGGAACTGACGACGGGACGGGGACTGGAACGGGGACCGGAACAGGGACCGGCACCCTCACCGCCATCACCTGGTCCACGTTCATCACTGGGACCAGCACCGGCACCGGTACGGGCCACACCGACCCCTTCACTCGAAGCCCCTTCACTCACACCGATCCCGGCACGGCCCATGCCGGTACCGGTGAGCGGTTCGGGCAGTTCGGTCCTGGCTACGTGATGGTGACGCTGGACGCCCTGGCGCGTTACGCCACCCAACTTCGCGAGAATGGCACGTTGGGCGGGTTTCGGTGAGCGTGCAGCCCGCGTCGACTGATGCTGTCCGGCTGGTCGAGTCCGGACACCGGTTGTCTCGGGCCCGTCGCTTCGCGGACGCCGAGAGCTGTTTCCGCGAAGCCCTTGACCTTGACCCGGGCAGGGCCATCGCATACAGCAACCTGGGTTGGACCCGCCAGATGCAGGGTGACCCGTCGTCGGCCGAGTCTCTGTACCGCCAGGCCCTGGCGCTGGAGCCTGAGCTACGTATTGCCCGCCGCAACCTGGCCAAGCTCCTGGTCGATCTGGGCCGCGACGAGGAGGCCTTCCCGCTCTTCCGTGCGGAACTGGACGCGGGGGCCGACGGCCTCGGCTGGATGCAGGGGCTGGTCAACGTTGCCCTGGGCGCCCGGGATCTGACCCTCGCGGGCAGGTACGCCGCGATCGTCGCCCGGTTGCGCTGGGGCACAGGGCTCAACCCGCCAGGTCAGGTGGATCGTTCACCGTCGTACCCGCCCAGCATTCCCAAGTTGCGTCACGACGTCGAGCAGTTCCGGTACCTCCAGCGCACCGGTGTGCTGGGCGGGGAGCTCGCGCCGGTGATCGAGTCGTACGAGCGGCTGATCGCTCACATGGCACCGCAAGGACCGGAGACCCGCCAGCCGCTGGACAGTGACGAGAGTCGCGCCATCGGCCACGCGTACAACCGGCTGCTGCACGTTCGGGACACTCCTCGGGTCGCGCGGGCGTTGTCGAACAGTTGGGACGCGGCTGAGGTGGAGAGCAAGTACCTGGACACCGCGCCGGGTGTCGTCTACGTCGACGACTTCCTCTCGCCGGAGGCGCTGGACGGGCTGCGGCGCTTCTGCCTGGAGTCCACTGTGTGGTCCGGAAGCAGGTACGCGCACGGAAGGCTCGGCGCGTTCTTCCAGGACGGCTTCAACTGCCCGCTCCTGCTCCAGATCGGCGAGGAACTGCGCGAGGCACTGCCGCGGGTGATCGGTGACCGCTATCCGCTGCGGCAACTGTGGGGCTTCAAATGTGGACCGGACCTGCCCGCTGACGCCACCACGCACGCCGACTTCGCGGCGGTCAACGTCAACTTCTGGATCACCCCGGACGAGGCGAATCTCGACCCTGAGTCCGGTGGCCTGGTGGTCTATGACGTCGATGCCCCGCTCAGTTGGGACTTCGACACCTACAACGGCCGCACGGACGTCATCAAGCCGTACCTGAAGCGGCAGCATTCACATTCCATGAACATACCGTACCGGGCAAATCGGGCGGTCATCTTCAACTCGGACCTGTTCCACGCCAGCGCGGGTGTCGCTTTCCGCCCCGGCTACGAGAATCTCAGGGTCAACATCACGATGCTCTACGGAGACCGGGAGGACGAGGTCCACCACCGGGAGGTCCACCAGCCCGACCCTGTGAGTGAGTCCGGTGGGCTGGTGCCCCCATGGAGGTCGGCGGCGTTCCGGCACACCCGCGGTACCCGCCCCTGACCGGTACGGGCACGCCGTGGCTACGGCCCCGGTGTGCCCGTCATCCGTGGCACTTGGCCATAGCCCGTGCCACACGCCCGGCCGGGAACGGCGCGGCCGGGTTGCCGCCGAACAGCTCCCAGTAGAAGTCGTTCATCACGACCGCCACCGGCGCGTACCGGACCACGAGCGCCGCGACCTCCGCCGGCACCCCCACTGGCGCGACCCCCTCGGCGCACCGGCGGATGTACGCGTTGCGCTCGACCGGGCCGCCCTGGGCCGCGACCGGCACCCCGCACACGTTCGTCACCAGCCAGTTGACGAGAAGCATCAGCGCGTACGCCGCGTCGTGGCCGGCGTTGCGGTCGACGAATGCCGCCTCCTCGGGGGACAGGTCGAACCGGGGCGAGGTGGCCAGGCCCAGGTCGGTGACGTAGAGGCGCTCCCCGTCGGTGAGCAGGTTGCGGAAGTGGGCGTCGAAGTGCAGTAGGTCGTGGGCGTTCATGAAGGCGACGGCCTCGCGCATCTGGCCCTCCAGCATCGCGCACGCCGCCGGCACGTCGGCGTGTCCGCGCAGCCATTCGCTCAGGTTGTGCGGCACGTACTCGCTGAACAGGACGAGGCTGGCCGACGCAGCGGCCACCGCGGTGAGCCGGGCCCGGACCGCCGCCGAGCCGCCCCAGTAGGCGACCGTGGCGTCGATGTCGGCGTGCTCCTCGGAGGGCTGGGGTGCCCCGGGCAGCACCCGCCAGTGGTAGAGCAGCGGGAAGGCCTCGGTCTGGCCGGCCAGTACCCAGTTGGTGGTCATGGTGTTCGCGGCCAGTTCGCGCCACGCGCCGAAGCCGGGCCCGCCGACGCCGTACTGGCTGTGAACCGGGAGGTCGAACAGGTTCGCGGTCGACCGGACGTGGCGGCGCTCCAGGTCGGTGAGCGGGATCCGTTTCACGAACACCGGCACGCCGTCGACGTCCAGGTGCGCCGAGGTGCCGCCGATGCCGACGCCGGTGGCCGGGGCCGCGTCCACCAGCCGGGCGAGCTGGTCGTCGTCGAGCAGGGCGAGAGCTGTGGACACCGTGGCGTACCGGGAGCTGCGCATCCGGAAGACTATCCGGCCGCGGCGGGCGTCGGCTACCGTTGGCCGACCAAACGGGGAGGTGTGGATGGCGCGCAGGAGATGGCCGGTCGTCGGAGCCGTCGTGGTGGCCGTCGGGCTGGCGGCGGTGGCCGTTCTCGCCTGGCCGGTGTCGAGTCCGGCGAGCGCCGCCGCCGGGCGGGCCGTCGAGGTCGCGGAGACCGAGCTCGACGACGCGGGCCGCAACCACCAGGTCGACGACTGCATCTTCTACTCCGGCCAGGCGCGGGGCCAGGCCAAGGGCTGCCCGGCCGGGTGGAGCCGCGGCCCGTGGTGCGCCGACTTCGCCCGGTACGTGTGGAAGGGTGCAGGAGTGCCTGGTGCCGACGAGCTGGACAGCTGGGCCCGCTCCGGCCGGAAGTACGGCGAGCGGCACGGCACCTGGCATCCGGCGGACTCCGACTACACGCCCAGGCCGGGGGACCTGATCGTGTACCGGGACGGGGCGTTCGAGGTCCCCGACGGCGCGTCCGACCACGTCGGCGTCGTCGTGGCCGCGCACCTGGGCTGGGTGTCCACGGTCGAGGGCAACGTGACCGGCGGGGTCACCGAGCGCCGGTTCGTGCCGCGGGTCGCCGGCACCATCGAGGGCTTCGCGTCACCGGCCGGGTGACGTTTCGGGTACGTGATCAGCTGAGGAGTCGGGCCGCGAGCGACAGCAGCCCGGACACGGCGGTGGCCGCGACCAGCCCCAGATACGCCACACAGACGACCCCGTAACCCACCAACACCAGACGGGTACGCCGGGGCAGGCTCGCCAGGTGCGGCGGCAGAGTCCGCCCCCGCACCGTGTGGGCCAGGAGCGAGAGGGCCCGGCCGCGCGGGTCGACGAGCCCGAACAGGACCTCGACGGCCACGTACCCGTCGCTGGGCAGCAGCGGGTTCACGTTGAGCAGCAGCGCGAACGTCTGGAACACCAGCAGGTGCCCGGCGACGGCGGTCCCGTGCCCGGTGAGCGCGAGCGCGGCGGTGACCCCCATGCACACTCCGTCGCACAGCGGTCCGGCCAGGGTCAGGGCGAGCCGCCCGCGCCGGGACCGGACCCGGTAGGCGTCCGTGCGGTCCACGAACGCCACCGGCAACAGCCACAGCAGCAGCGCGAACCCGGCGCCCCGGACCGGTGCCCGTAGCACCTGGCAGACCAGGGCGTGCGCCGCCTCGTGCACGCACACCTGGAGGACGAGGAGGGCAGCGGCGACGGCGAACGCCCAGCTCCAGCCGGGCGGCCGGGCGGCGGTGAGGAACCCGGCGATCCCGAGTGCCGTGCCGGCGACCCCGGCCACGGCGAGGACGGCCATCGCCACGGCACCCCGCCGGCCGGTCCGCAGCCGGTCAGCCAGGGGCTCCAGGGCCCGGGGGAGCGCGCGGGTGACGACGAATCGGGGCAGCAGCAGGGACCGGCGGGCCGGTGGCGTGCCGGGCGCGGCCGGGCCGTGCAGCAGACCGGCGCGGTCGAGGGTGGCGAGGAACAGGTCCAGCTCGGCGCGGGCCGTCCCTGGTTCCTGCCGGCGGGCGGCGGCGAGCGCGTGCGTGACCTCCTCGGCGGAGCGGGTGCCGTCGAGGAGCCGGAGGGTGGCCACGGCCGCGCGGCTGAGCCGGTGGTAGCGGCCCGTCCGGCCGTCGTAGGCCAGGGGCAGGTCGTCCATGCCGACGAGCAGTTGGACGCCGTCGCGCAATCTGGGGTACGACACGGTCCTCCCGTCGCGGTCATACTGCACGCAGGTCCTGGTTCCGGGGTGGTGGTGACATCCCGGAACCAGGCACCCGTCTGTCAGTGTCCGACGATGGACGACGCGCACGGTCCGCAGGTGACGGTGCTGGCCGTGCCGAGACACTCAGTGGCGCACGCGTGCGTCACGGCGCAACTGATGATGCACGCGACGACCGACAGCGAGTTGCCGTCGGGCAGTTCCTCGATCACCAACGGGCCGTCGGCGACCTCGGCGAACAGCTCGAGTTCCAGATCCATGGGATTCACCCCCTCTCCTCAGGTCTCGTCCGCCGGTCCGGCACCGGCGGAAGTCGGGAGGTCCACGCCGGGATGGCCGACGGCCAGCGCGAACAGTTGGTGCCGGGTCACGCCGTCGCAGCGCAGCGGGGTGCGGATCGCCGCCGGCAGGAAACCGGCGAACACGCTGCCGACCAGGCCGTGGGCGATCGCGGCCAGCCACATCTGGTACCCGGCCGCGCCGGCCCTGGTCATCAGCGTCCGGAACCCGGCCCCGCCGTGCGCGTGCCCGGCGGCCTCCAGGTCGCCGAGCAGTGACACGATCGCGCCGGCCGTGGCGAACTCCTTCTGCAGGGTGAGTTCCTCGTACGCCGCCGGGCCGGACAGCGCCATCACGGGGGAGGCCGTGTCCCCGTCGAGCCGGTAGACGGCCGGTGGCAGGCCGGTGACGTTCTGCGCGACGACGACGGGGACCAGGGGGTGTTCGCCCGGCCAGCGGGACCGGTCGGCGGCGAGGCCCTCGGTGACCGCGCCGAGCAGGGTGGCCAGGTCGACGGGTTCGGGGCGGAAGTACCGGATGGCGCGGCGTTGCCGGAGCACCTCGGCGAGGACGCCGGACCGGGGCGCGGCGGGCGTCGGGAGTGCGATCGGGGGGCCGATCGGGTCGGGCGGCGGCGTGGGTCCGTGGACGCCCGGCGTGCCGGGCGGGTTCTGCGCCGACGCCGGCCGGTCCTCTTCGCGGAAGGACCGCAGGACGTCGACGGTCAGGCTGATCGCGCTCATCGCCGTTCCTCTCGCTGGTGTCCCGCGCTCGGCTCCGGGTGGTGCGCGTCGGGTTCCGCCAGGTGGATCACGCCCGTGAACGGTTCGGCGTCCAGGTCGATGCCCAGCAGGTCGCCGAGCCGCTCGTCGTCGATGTCGACCGCGACCCGGGCCCGTACGCCGAGCGCGTCGGCCGCCGACAGCACGGCGGCCTGGGCGCACCCGGCGTCGAGGAGCACGACCCGCAGCCCGAACGCGCCGTACTTCGACGCGACCCTGGGTAGGTCACCGGTGCACAGCAGGCACACCGGCGCGGTGCAGTCCGGCGAGCACGGGGCGGGGGTGCCCGGCCGCAGCAGGGCCAGTTCGTGGCCGGCGGGGACGTAGCCGTACACGCCGGGCGGGACGCCGTCGAGGTCGCGGACGAGGACGTGCGCGACGACGGAGCCGATGTTGCCGCCGCTGGCCGTCCACCGCCAGACCCGGTCCGGGGTCTCGTGCCGCCACCCGGCGGCCACGGCCAGCAGCAACGCCAGGCGCTCGGGGTCCAGGGGCGCGGCGGGCGCGGTGAGCAGGTCCAGGTCGGCCGGGGGGATCTTCTGCCGGGGAGCGACGGGCCACGTCTTGTGGCCGCGTTGCAGGGCGACGTTCGCCGGCTGGTAGTGCACCTGGTGCGCCTTGGCGTCGGCGTACTCCTTGGGCGGCAGGGCGACGGCGGCCTCGTAGCGGGCGGACACCGGGGTGGGGCGGGGTTCGTCGGGGACCGCCGAGCACGCCGGGCAGCCGGGCCGGCTGACCCCGCTGCGGCCCGACTGGGCGAGCCGGTTGAGGCCGATCCGCCGCCACCTGCCGGGCAGTCCGACCCGGGCGGCCCGGCTGAGGAGGGCCACCAGGTCGGCGGCGGCCAGGGCCGCGCCCAGCTCGACATCCTCTACTGTGGACTCTTCGGGTGGGTCGGCGTCGTCCAGGAGGCAGTCCAGGCACGGGCCGAGCCGGCGGTCCACGTACGGGCCGATCTCCACCACGTCACCGGACAGGCCCACGTGCAGGACGGGGGTGCCGAGGGACCAGCACTGCGACGTCAGTACCCGATCGACGGGGTTGTCCGGGGTGGCGCACACGACCACCAGCGACGGTTCGGCGGCGTCGAGGTCCGGCACGGTCCCGGCCAGCTGGGTCCGCAGCGCCGCGACCAGCCGGGGGTCGCCCTCGATCCGGAGCCGGGCGGCGGCCAGGCGGCCGGCGGCGTCCTCCCAGGCGGCGTTGGCCTCGGTCGCGTCCCCGATCCGGGACAGGTAGTCGGCCAGGTGCCCCGGCACCCGGGACACATCGGCGCCGGGCGGCGCGGCCTCCTCGACCACGCCGCAGGTCCACAACAGACTCAGCACCGTGAACACCGTCTGCTCGCTCACCCCGAGATCGGCGGCGATCGCCGGATGGTCGCGGACCCCGTCGAGGAGCGGCAGCAGCCGCGGCACCAGCTGGGTCGCCGCCCGGCCGCGCAGCACGTGCCGGGTCGGGGCGCCCTCGACCACGAGCCGGTCGTCGTGCCGACGGATAACCAGGCCGCGCCGGACCCGGGGCCGGGCCGGAACCGCGAACTGCGGGTCGTGCCGGGCGGCCCGGGCCATGGTCTGCGCGCTGATCGGCTGGTCGGCCATCACTCGCCCCCTGTCGCAGACGCCGCGGCCCGCAGCGTCGTGATGAGCACGGCACGTCGTCGGTCCCGGGCCATGGCGTCGCGGCACCGGACGCAGCCGTCCACGGCCACCACCCCCGCCCGCTGCACCCCGCCGTCGACGAGCCCGACGGTGCGCACCCAGCCACCGGGCGCCTCGTCGGTCGGCCGCACCGCGTCGTGCACCGCCCGCACCGCCAACCCGACACCCAGTCCCAGGTGGTGCTCCGCCCACCCCGTCACCTGTGGGCGCGTCCCGGGCAGCACGGGCGCCGGGGTGTCGGCCCACAACTCGGGGCTCTTCGCGTGCTGACGCCGCCGCCGACGGAAACATCCGTGGCACGCCGTCCTTCCGGGCACCACCACCGGGCCGCACCGCAGCTGCGCCTGCTCCAGGAGCACGGGGAACCACGGCCGCCGCCACGCGAACGCCGCCCGCTCGGCCAGCTCGACCAGCCCCGGGTCGTCGTACTCCGCCGCCACCACGAGGACGTCGAGCGCCGGCCAGTCGGCCAGATGCGCGCCGCCGGTCGCGTCGGTGACCTCGCTGCCCGGGTACCGGTCGGCGAGCCGCGCGGCGATTCGGGCGCCGAAGTCCCCCACCGCCAGCAGGGTCAGGCGGGGCACTCCCTCAGGCGAAGGGTTGCGGGTCACGGTTGAGCTCCTCCTCGACAAGGACCGGGTGCCCCATCCGCGCCGGCCCGTCGTACAGCCGGCGGTGGGCCAGGTAGCGCGCGTGCGGGTCGAAGGACAGCGGCATCAGCTCCGGCACCAGCACGTGCACGACGGTCGAGCCGGCCTGGGCGGCCTCGTCGGTGGTGAGGTCGACGACGATCACCTCGCAGCCGCGCGCGGTGAGCCGCTCCAGCAGCCAGCGCAGGACCGCCACCGGTGCGGTCGACGGTGGACGGGGCAGGTCGGCGAGGGAGTGGGTGGGCCGGTCGCCGTCGAGCAGGAAGCCGAACCGGGACCGCTGCTCGCGCCGGCCCATCCGCAGCGCCCCGGCGACGACGCTGATCGAGTCCCCGGCGTAGTCGCGGGCCCCGGTCGCGATCATGCTGCGCAGGGCGATCCGCACGGAGGTGGCCTCCCGGTACAGCTTGGCCACCGCCCGGCCCGGGTCGGGGTCGCAGGTGGCGGACACGAGTTGGGCGAGTGCCGGGTCGTGGTCGGCGAGCTGGAGCCCGTACACGACGGGGATCCCGAGGTCCGTGGTCGCGTCGAACAGTTCCATCCGCAGGTGCTGCACGGTGCCGCGCGCGACGGCCGCCTCCTGGTCCGCGGACAGTTCGCCGGGCCGGACCTCCAGGCGGGGCAGCCGCAGCCGGTGCAGCCAGGCGAGGGTGATCGCGTCGCGCTCCACCACCTCCAGGAGGCCGCCGACCACGGCCGCGACCGGGTCGGTGTGGGTGGCGCAGCCGGTGGACACCATGTGCGCGAACCGCTCGGCCCGCGACTGCGGCGGGTTCTTCAGCCAGGCCAGCAGCGCCGGCACGTACGTCGGCCGGTCGTGGGTGAGCGACCAGCCCTCGACCCAGCGCATCGGCCCGTCGGGGTCGGGGGCCAGCAGGGTGCTGTCCGGGTCGGCCAGCTCGGCGGGGGAGCACGCCGGCCAGCGGGACAGGTCGACGCCCAGGTCGTGGGCGCTGGCCCAGACCATCCGTTCCGGCCGCCAGGCGCACGACGAGTACCGTTCGAGCGACTCGGCGATCGCCAGGAACGCCGCGCGCTCCGGGTCCAGGTCGCCGCCGGCGCCGTCGATGTTGCCCATGCCGGGGTCGTGCGCGGCGAGGCCGACCTGCATGTCGAGGACTGCGCCCAGGTTGCCGACGCTGCCGCTGACCACGGGGAACCGGGGTTCACCGTCGGCGATGGACAGTCGGGCGACCTGCCCCACCAGTCCGTACGGAGAGACCAGGCTCTCCAGCCCACCCACCAGCATCCGACCCTCCCGGAGAACGTGCGCTCGGCTCACGTTGGGGGTCACGTTAACGCTCGTTAGCCCGAGGGAATCATCTCTGTCAATGTTGTGTCAGATGGCGCGGGAATTCGCTGGACCATAGCCGGCATACTGCGCTCGTGCACCTCGACACCGACCGCCTCGTCCTCCGCCGCTTCCGGCCCGCCGACGCCCCGGCACTGGCCGCCTACCGCTCCGACCCGGCCATCGCCCGCTACCAGTCGTGGACCACGCCGCTGACGCCCGCCGACGCCGCGGACCTCGTCCGCCGGTTCGCCGCGGGGGACCCGGGCGCGCCGGGCTGGTTCCAGTGGGCCGTCGAGCTGCGCTCCGAGGGCGTGCTGATCGGCGACCTCGGCTGCCGCCTCGACGACAACCTGATGCAGGCCGACCTGGGCTTCACCCTCGCCGCCGACCGCCACGGCCACGGCTACGCCACCGAGGCCGTCCGGGGGCTGCTCGCGCACCTGTTCGGCCGGGGGCTGCGCCGGGTGTCCGCCGAGTGCGACGCCCGTAACGGGGCGTCCGCCCGGCTCCTGGAACGGGTGGGGTTCCGCCGGGAGGGGCTGCGGCCGGCCTACACCTTCATCAAGGGCGAATGGACCGACGACCTGCTGTTCGGGCTGCTCGCGGAGCACTGGCCGCCGGCCTGACCCACGGCGGGCTTCTGGGCGAGGACCTGGGGCTCTCCTGAATTCGCCCATGCCGCTTGTCCTTCACGCTCGACGCACCGCGGTTTCCTCCCCTGGAGGGCACCGAGACGAGCGGGGGCGGACATCGGGCCGGGGCGCGCATGCCGACATCTGTCCGGAGCCCGGCACCCGTCCCGGTGCCAGATCTGGGAGAACGGCCGCCAGGTGCGACCTGGGGAGGATGTTGCCCTGCGGCCGATCTCGTGGCGGATCGTCTACGCGCGGATCAGATGTCACCCGGGAATGTCAGCGGTCGGTGACAATCCGTTGACAACCGCATCTGTCGTCCGTTAACTGGTCGCGGAGGTCATTTGCCCATGATCGACCAGAACAAGATCACCGAAACGCGCCGGGCCCTGGGCCGGCGTCTGGCCATGGCTCGCCTTGCCGCCGGCTACAACCAACACCAGCTTGCCCCGCTGATCGCCTACAGCCGCAGCGCCATCGCCAACGTGGAGACGGGACGCCAGAGGCCAGCCCGAGCATTCTGGGAAGCATGCGACGCGGTCCTTGGGGCGGGTGGCACGCTAACGGCGGGATACGACGAAGTCGAGGCCGAAGTTCGCCATCAGCGTGAGCTCGCGGCGCGGATCGCCAGAACTGAGCGCTCTGCGGCCACGCGGAACTTGCACCTTGGGACGGTGCGGCAGCGGCTGATCCTCGCAGCGAACCAATCACAGGTGTTCCTCGCGGACTGGGAGGCTCGTTCGTTGGGAGCTGGCACGGTCGAGGAGTTCGCCGAAGATCTTGGCTGGCTGGCACGCGAATATGTGCATCGGCCCATGGAGGGCATCTTCGACGAGCTGGTCGGCGTGCGGGATCGAGCCTGCCGACTGCTCAGTGAGCGGCGCCGGGCGGCCGACACCAGAACGCTGCTCTTCGTTGCGGGCGTCGCCTGCGGCATGTTGGCCCACGCCTCGATTGACCTGGGCGACCGGCGGGCAGCGGCGCGGCACGCCCGGGTCGCAGGTCGGCTGGCGAGCGAGGCGGGGCATCATGGGCTCATGGCGTGGGTGTTCGGGACACAGAGCCTGATCGCCTACTGCCTCGACCGGCCTGACAAGGCGGTCGAGTGCGCCGAACGCGGCGCTCGTTACGCCACCGCCGGCACCAGCACCGTCCGGCTGACCGCACTCAAGGCCCGCGCCTACGCCTCGTGGGGCAATGCTTCAGCGGCTCGACGGGCGCTCGCCGAGGCGGCGGTGCAACGTGAACGCGTCACGCTCGACAACGAGCTCGACGGCCTGGGCGGCATCCTGATGTTCCCGGAGGCCAAGCAGAACTACTACGCCGCCAGTACTGCGGCGCTCATGGCTGACGGACTGCTGGCTGAGCGCCACGCGCTCGGAGCGATCGCCAGCTACGAAGCCGCAGCCCCTGAACTCCGTTCGTACGGCGACCTGGCGTTGTCTCGGATCTACCTGGCGCAGGCACAGCTCATCAAACCCCGGCGCGACCAGGACGCGGGAGCCGCCGACGAAGCGCTCACCAGCGTCATGCAGCTGCCCGAGGAACAACGGATCGCGGGACTCCAGAAGCCCCTGCGCCGGGTACAGGCGCAGCTCGACCGTGGCGGTCTGGGGCAGTCCGCAGTAGGCGCGGAGCTGCGCGAGAAGATCGACGGCTTCCTGACCAGCACCCGAGCGATCTCCTCGACATGAACAGTTCCGAACGAGACGCCCTGGCTGCCGCAAGCGCACAGGTAGGGCTCAACGCCGAAGGCGCCAAGCTCATCCGTAGGCACGTCAACACGGTGTATGTGTTGCCGGCAGCCGCCGCAGTCGCTCGGATGGCAAGCAAGCAGCGCAGCATCGGCGCCGAACTCGGAATCGCGACGGCACGCTGGCTCCGCAGCCATGGGTTCCCGGCAACTGAACCACTCGACGTCGAGCAGCCAGTCCTGCACGGAGAACACGTCGTCACCTTCTGGCGCTACTACCCGCAGGGCGACCGGACGCTGCCGTCAACGGGAGCACTTGCGGAGATCGTGCGGGAGCTTCACCAGCATGGCTCGCCGCCGTTCCCGGTGCCGCAGTACCAGCCACTCGAATCCTTCCGCGACGAGTTGGAGCGCTGTGGTCCTGCCGTGCTCTGGCAGGACGAGTACACCTTCCTCCAGGAGCGGGCCGCAGATCTGCTCCAGGCGTACGACTCGCTTGACTCGGCGCTCGGGCACGGCCTTATCCACGCCGACGCCCGTACCGGCAATTTGCTTTGGGACGGCGAACAGGTGGTGCTCGGCGACTGGGACTCGGTCAGCACGGGACCGCGCGAACTCGATCTGATCCCCACCTACCAGGGAGTGCGCTACGGCCGGCCGGAGGCGAAGCTAAGCGAGTTCGCCGCCAGCTACGGGTGGGATGTCCGCAGGTGGCGTGGCTACGCCACTCTCCGGGACATGCGCGACCTGCACACGCTCAGCGCTCCGCTGCGGATCGCCGAAATTCGGCCGGACGTGGCAGACGAACTCCATCATCGGGTACGGAGCTTGCAGTTTGGGGAGGGCCGGGAGCAGTGGAGTTCGTTTTGAGAACTCACACGGTCCCGGATTCCAATAGTCTGGGAAGCTCGTCCAGTGCTGAACTGCCCTGAGACCCAGACTAGAGCTGCCCGGCGCCGATCATCTCCGGAGCCATATGGCAAGGGCAGCAAGTCTCCAACAGTGCCCCACAGCGAACGGCTACGGGTCGGTGCGGATACTGGCAGCGTGAGCAGGACACGCCGCGGACCGGCCGCCATCAGCGAACCGAGCGAGCACGGCCTCCTCGAGGTCGTCCCCGACGCCGACCGGCCCGGCGGCTGGACGCTGCGGGTCGACGGCACCCCCCAGTCGCACGTCGACCTGGACGACCCGGCGACGATCCATTTCGAGTACATGCGCAGGCTCGCCTCGGTCGTCGACGCCGCCGCCCCGCCCGGCGTGCCGCTCCGCGTGCTGCACCTCGGCGGCGGCGCGCTCACCCTGCCCCGCTACGTCGCGGTCACCCGGCGCGGCTCCGCCCAGCAGGTCGTCGAACTCGACCCGGCGGTGGTCGCCCTGGTGCGCCGGGTGCTGCCCACCCCCAGAGGAGCTGATATCCGGGTACGCGTCGGCGACGCCCGCGCCGCCGTCGAGTCCTCCGGCCCGGCCCGCTACGACCTGGTCGTCACCGACGTCTACGGCGGCTCACGGGTGCCCGCCCCGTTCACGTCGGTCGAGTTCGCCGGCCAGACGGCCCGGGTCCTGCGCCCCGGCGGCCGGTACGTCGCCAACCTCGCCGACGGCGCGCCCCTGAACTTCGCCCGCGGCCAGGTCGCCACGCTGCGCGCGGTGTTCGCCGACGTGTGTCTGCTCGCCGAGCCCGGGGTCCTGCGCGGCCGCCGGTACGGCAACGTCGTGCTCGTCGCCAGTTCGGCCCCGTTGCCGGTCGCGGAGCTGGCGTCGGCGGCCGCCCGGGACGCGTTCCCGGCCCGGCTGCTCCACGGGGAGGAACTCGACCGTTTCACCGGGGGAGCCAGGCCGGTCTCGGACGCCGAGGCCGTCGCGTCCCCGCCCCCGCCGGCGGGCATGTTCCCGGGCTGACCGGCACGGGCCAGATCTGCGCGCGGTTCAGGCGCTCCCGGTGCCGGGAAGAGACCGCCGCCTCGAGGGCGGTCGTCCGTTACACCGTCGCCGACGTGCGCGAGGCCCCGGACCGCAGTGCCGACTCCTCCATCCGGATGGCTCGCAGCACCCGCTCGACGGTCGCCTCCTGCTCTCCCACCGGCGCGACATACTCGATGACCCCGCGCGCGGCGTCCTCGCCCAACGTGCGGGTGATGACCCACGCCGCCAGGTACTGCGAGGCCAGGCACCCGCCGGCCGTGGCGATGTTGCCCTCTGTGTGGAACGGCGCGTCCAGGACCGTGACGCCGCACGCCTCGACGTAGGGCCGGGTGGTGAGGTCGGCGCACGCGGGCATCGTGGCGAGCAGGCCGAGCCGGGCGAGCACCAGCGCCCCGGAGCACTGCGAGCCGATCAGCTGCCGGGCCGGGTCGAGGGGCAGCGCGGCGAGCAGGCTGTCGTCGGCGACCACGTCGCGGGTCTTGACGCCGCTGCCGATCAGGACGACGTCGGCCTCGGAGACGAACTCCAGGGGTCGCTGCCCGGTCACCTCGACCCCGTTCATGGAGGTGACGACAGGTGAGGGGGTGGTGATGTAGGCGGTGAGGCCCTCGCGGCGGCAGCGGTTGATCATCGCGGAGGCGATGAAACTGTCCAGCTCGTTGAACCCGTCGAACGTGACCACGGCGACCTGCATCGCTACTCCCTTGTCGTCCCGCGTACGGCGTCCGCAGCGGTGACCCCCGACCCTATCTGGGGCCGGAGGTCCACGCTGTCCCGTCGGGTCGGGCGCCCGACCCGCTACGGACGGCGACGTCAGTGCGCGGCCTTCACGAACTCCGTGGTGAAGGTCCGCTTCAGGTCGATCTTGTCGGCCTTGGCCTTGACCGCCTCGTTGGACGCCTTGAGTACGTCGAGCACCGTCTTCGGCCCGTCGGCGGGCATCAGTCCGTCTGCGGTGAACATGCCCTTCGAGTCGTTGATCGCCTGCTCGTACAGCTTCGGCTCGGAGCCGGCGAAGTCGGTGGGCATCTTGGCGGCGATCTCCGCGGCGCTGTGGGTGTTGATGAACGCCAGCGTCCGGACGAAGGCGTTGGCCATCTTCTGGATGGTCTGCTTGTGCGCGGCGACGAAGTCGCACGGCATGTACAGCGACGAGCCCGGGTACAGCCCGCCGAGCGCCGCCCGGGTGCCCTCCTTGGTCCGCATGTCGACGAGCACCTTGGCCTTGCCGGTGTTGGTCAGCTTGGCGATGGTCGGGTCGGTGGTCATGCCGGCGTCGATGCCGCCGTTGTCGATCGCGGCGAGGAACGTCGAGCCTGCGCCGGCCTTGACGGTGGTGTACTTCGACGGGTCGACCCCGTTGCGTACGGCCAGGCCGCGGGTGAGGAAGTCGGTCGAGGAGCCGGGGCTGGTCACGCCCAGTTTCCTGCCGGTGAAGTCCTTGGCCGAGGTGAGGGTGGCGGCCTTGTCCGCTGCGACCATCTCGGCCTCGCCGGGCACGTCGGCGAACTGGACGACGCTGGTGACGCACTTGTCCTTGGCCTGGAGGTCCACGGTGTGGTCGTAGAAGCCGACGACGCCGTCGACCTCGCCGGCCAGCATCACGGTCTCGGCCTGCGCGCCGGACGGTTCGCTGAGCAGCGACACGTCGACGCCGGCCTCCTTGAAGTAGCCGAGCTGCTCGGTGAGCTTGGCCGGCAGGTAGATGACCTTGTCGAGGCCGCCGACCATGATCTTGATGCTGACGGGCTGTTCGGCGGAATCCTTGGCTGCCGGGGCCTGACCGCGGCACGCCGCGAGGCTGAGGGCCAGGGCGGGCACCGCCAGAAGGATGAGGGACCTACGCATGGTGAACTCCTTGGTGAGGGGGCGAATGAGCGAGGGGCGAACCAGTGGTGCCGGCCGCGGAACGGAGCGGGCCGCTGGCGGAGGAGCGAAACGGAGCGTGCCGCGGGCGGGGGAGCGGAACTGACGGTGCCGCCGGCGGAACGGACCACTACGTCTGACGGGGCTGCCAGCGGGTCAACCGCCGCTCGACCACCGTGAGCACCGACTCCGCGAGCAACGCCAGCACCGTGGTGATGATCATCGCGGCGTAGATGCCGGGCGCGTCGAACGCGCCCTGGGACTGGGCGATCAGCAGCCCGAGCCCCTTGTCGGCCCCGGCGTACTCGCCGACGATCGCGCCGATCAGCGCGAACCCGAACGCGGTGTGCAGGCTGGCGAGGATCCACGACGTGGCGCTGGGCAGCACCACGGTCCCGAGGAGTTGCCAGCGGGACGCGCCCAGGATCCTGGCGTTGTCGTCGACGACCTTGGACACCTCGCGGGCGCCCTGGAAGGCGTTGAAGAACACGCCGAAGAAGACGAGGACGAACGCCGTGGCGACCTTCGAGCTCATGCCCAGCCCGAACCAGATCACGAACAGGGAGGCCAGCACGATCCGGGGGATGGCGTTGGCGGCCTTGATGAACGGGGCCAGCACGTCGGCGAGGAACCGGGCCCGGCCGAGCAGAACGCCCATCACGACGCCGGTGACCGCGCCGAGCACGAAGCCCCACACCGCCTCCTGCAGGGTGACGGAGATCTGGGCCCACACCGATCCGGAGGCGGTGCCCTCGGTGAACCAGACGACCAGCTTGTGCCAGATGGCGCTGGGCTTGGAGTAGAAGAACGGGTCGATCCAGTACGTCGACGCCAGCTCCCAGGAGCCGAGCCACAGCGCGACCAGGGCGAGCCGGGTGAGGTGCACCCGTAGCCGGCGGGGTCCGCGGACGGCGCGCAGGACGGGAGTTTCGGTCAGGACGAGCTCAGCCACGGGAGGCTCCCTTCTGGCGGGCGATCTCGACCTCTTCGCGCAGTGACTGCCACACGGCGCGGTACAGGCGGAGGAACGCCGGTTGCAGGCGGATCTCGTCGACGTCGCGCGGCCGGGGCAGGTCCACCTCGACGATGGTCTTGACCGTGGCCGGGGCGGCGGTCATGACGACCACCCGGTCGGCGAGCGCGATGGCCTCGGTCAGGTCGTGGGTGACGAAGACGACGGCGGCTCCGGTGCCGGCCCACAGCCGGAGCAGTTCGGCCTGCATCAGTTCGCGGGTCTGCACGTCGAGGGCCCCGAACGGCTCGTCCATCAGGATGATCTCCGGCTCGGTGATCAGCGTCTGGGCGAGGGCCACCCGTTTGCGCATGCCGCCGGAGAGCTGGTGGGGGTAGTACTTCTCGAAGCCGGCCAGGCCGACGCGTTCGATCCAGTCCTGTGACCGGGACCGGGCGTCGGACTTCGACGCGCCCCGGTAGCGCAGGCCGAGGCCGACGTTGTCGCTGACGGTGCGCCACGGCAGGACCGCGTCCTGCTGGAACATGTAGCCGACGTTGCGGGGGATGGCCGTGACCGGCACCCCGCCGACCTCGACGGCGCCCGCGCTGGCCGGTTCCAGACCGGACACCAGGGACAGGGTGGTGGACTTGCCGCAGCCGGTCGGGCCGACCACGGTGACGAACTCGCCGGGGGCCACGTCGAGCGTGACGTTCCGCATGGCGGTGAAGGAGCCTCCGGACGCGTCGGGGAAGACCTTGGTCGCCCGGTGCAGCCGGATGGCTGGTGTGCTCTGGGTCATAGCCGGGAACCGTAGAGGTGGCCGGGAGGTTTCCGCGCGGTTACGCACGTTGCGCACCTGAGTTCCGTAGATCGCTTTCTGCGCGTTCTGCTCAGGGAGTATTCGCAGGTAGCGTGGGTGCGGTGACGCGCCGTCCCCTCCGACTGGCCACCCAGACGATGCTGCTGCAGGTGGTTGTCATCGCCGTGGTCGCCGCCGCCGGGTTCACGCTCGCCACGCTGCTGCTCCGCCAGGAGATCGAACAGGAGTACGAGCAGCGGGCCCTGGCCATCGCCCGGTCCGTCGCCGAGCAGCCCGGCCTGGCAGAGCGGGTCGCCACGGGCGCGCCGGACCCCGACGGCGAGGTGCAGCGTTCCGCCGAACGGGTCCGGGCCGCCACCGACGCCCTGTTCGTGGTGGTCGCCGACGTCCGGGGCATCCGGTACTCGCACACCGACCCGGCGCTGATCGGCAAAGTGGTCAGCACGGACCCGTCCGGGCCCCTCGCGGGCAAGGAGGTCGTCACGATCGAACGCGGCACCCTGGGCCTGTCCGCCCGGGGCAAGGTGCCCCTGCGGAACTCCTCCGGCGCGATCGTCGGCGAGGTCAGCGTCGGCATCCACGCCGACGAGATCTCCGACCGGTTGGACGTCCTGCTCCGTGCCGCCGGCATCTTCACCACGATCGCGCTCGGCGTGGGCGTCGGCGGGGCGGCGCTGCTCGCCGTCCGGCTGAAGCGGCGCACCCTGGGCCTGGAGCCCACCGAACTGGCAGACCTGGTTCGCGAGCAGGTCGCCGTCCTCGAAGGGGTCCGCGACGGCGTGCTCGCCGTGGACGCCGCCGGCCGGGTGAGCGTGTGCACCGCCCAGGCGGCCGCGCTGCTCACGGAGCCGCTGACTGTCGGCGGGCCGGCGACCGCCGAGGTGCTTGCCCTGCTGGAGGACCGGTCCCCGCTCACCAGCGGCCTGCGCCTGCTGGGCGAGCAGGTGGTCGTGGTGACCCGGCGGCGGGTCGAACGCGGCGGCCAGGACCTGGGCACCGTCCTCACCCTGCGCGACCACACCAACCTCGACGACCTGGCCCGCGAGCTGGAGGCGACCCGCGCGCTCACCGACGCGCTGCGCGCCCAGGCGCATGAGCACACCAACCGGCTGCACGCCCTCGACGGGCTGCTGCACCTGGGGGACGTCGGCCGGGCGCAGGCGTACCTGCGGGAGTTGACGGCCACCACGGCGCTCGGCGCGCCCGAGGGGCGGGTGGGGGATCCGTACCTCGACGGGTTGCTGGCGGCGAAGACGGCGGTGGCGTCCGAGGCGGGGGTGACCGTGCGGCTCGGCGAGGACACCTGGGTGCCCGGCCAGTTGACGTCCCCGCTGGACACCGTGACGGTGCTCGGCAATCTGCTCGACAACGCGATCCGGGCGGCGGCCACCGGGGCCCGCCAGCCGGGCTGGGTCGAGGTGAGCCTGCTCGCCGAGGACCGCGACCTGCACGTCTACGTCGCCGACAGCGGCGACGGGGTGACCATCGCCGACCCGTTCGAGGCAGGGGCGTCCACAAAGGACGAACCCGGTCGAGGGCTGGGCCTGGCACTGGCGCTGCGGACCGCCCGGCACCACGGCGGCGACGTGCGACTCGGCCCGGCGACCCCGGGTCGCGGCGCCGTGTTCGTCGCTGAGCTTCCGGGGGTACTGAGCCCCGCCACCGCCCTGAGCTGGGAGGCCCCCGCGTGATCCGGGTACTCGTGGTCGACGACGACTTCCGGGTCGCCGCCCTGCACTCCTCGTTCGTGGACCAGATCCCCGGCTTCTCCTCCGTCGGCGTGGCCCACTCGGCCGCCGACGCCGTGGCCAGGTGCGCGGAGCTGGGGCCGGACCTGGTGCTGCTGGACCAGTACCTGCCCGACCGGCTGGGCACCACCGTGCTGCGCGAACTGTCGGCCGACGTCATCATGCTCACCGCGGCGGCGGACGCGGCCACCGTGCGCGCCGCGCTCGCCGGCGGAGCGCTCAACTACCTGGTCAAGCCGTTCACCGCAGCCCAGCTCGGCAGCCGGCTCGCGGCGTACGGCAGGTTCCGGGCGCATCTGGCCGGGGAACGCGAACTCGCCCAGGAGGACATCGACCGCGCCGCGGCCCTGCTGCACGACGCCGACGCGCCCGCCGCCGGCCTGCCGAAGGGGCGCTCGGCGGTCACCGCGCAGCGGATCCTGGAGGCGGTCCGCGACGCGCCGAGCCCGATGACGGCGATCGAGATCTCGGACGCGACCGGGGTGTCGCGGGCCACCGCCCAGCGTTACCTCGCGGACCTGGCGCACTCCGGCAAGGTCGAACTCAGCCTGCGCTACGGCTCGACGGGCCGCCCCGAGCACCTCTACCGCTGGCGCGGCGGGCCCACCTCCCGGTAGCGGTCACCGCCCGGCGACGGCCGGGGCGGACGTCGGCGTGCCCGGGGCGGTGGCTCACGTCCTGGCGAACCAGTCGGCGAGCGCTCGGGTGTAGTCGGGGCTGATGCCCGCCACGTCGCGGCGGTTGCCCTCGGCGGGCCAGTGCCCCATCCCGGGCACCTCCACAATGGTCAGATCGGCGTTGCCGGCGGCCTCGGCGGCCCGCCGCCACACGCCGACGCTCGCCGCGACCGGGACGCAGTTCTCCTCCGCCCCGTACACCAGCAGGACCGGGCAGGTCACCCGGGCGTAGACCGGCGCGGGGTCGTGGTCCATGTCGGTCCAGGCCGGGAGGCCGACCGGCACGTCGTCGGGCAGGTACGTGAGGGGGAACCACGGCCGGTCCCGGTGCGCGTCGAGCAGCGCGGCAGCCCGTTCGCGGTCGAGGTCGCCCCGGATCAGGTCCTCCAGGGCCGCGCGCAGCGCGAGGGCCTCGGCGCGGGCCGTGGCGTCGTGGCCGGCCCGGCGCAGTAGCTCGTCGGTGTGGAAGCGCATCTGGGTGGCCGGGCTGACCCCGGGGCAGCCGAGCAGTGCGAGGAAGGAGACGAGGTCCGACTCCGCGGCGACCAGGCCGGCGACCCAGGTGCCCTGGCTGAAGGCCCACAGGCCCACCGGTACTCCCTGATGGTCTGACAGCCAGCGCAGGGCGGCGAGGGCGTCGGCGGCCTGGAGGGCGAACGGCACGTCGCCGCCGTCGGGGTCCGCCCGGCGGTCGTAGCTGAGCACGGCGTAGCCGAGCGGGACCACGGTGGCGGCGAGGTGCTCGAACGTGGGCTGGTCGCGGCCCGGGTCGTTCGCCGGGTGCAGTGCGACCATCCCGGCCAGGACCGGGCCGTCGGGCACGCGCAGCAGGCCTGCGCGACCCAGGTCGGGGATCGACACCTCGAAGGTCATCATGAAGTCATTGTGCAGTCACAAATGACATCACGCCACAGTCATCCGGTGCACTTTTGGAATTTGGCGTACTAAGTCCGTTTGGTGAGGTTACATTTTGGGCGCGTCCGCCCCGGCATCCGGTCGGGGCGGCACCCATGTCCGCTCCCGACCGCCACCGGGCCGCACCGGGGCCCCGAACAGACAGGAAGCCATGACCACAGTCGCGCAGAAACCGATGTCGATCGCCGTCCTGCTGGAGGTGCCCGAGCCGGCCCGTGACCTGGACTGGATCCGCAACTGCCTGCAGACCGCCGTCGCGCTGGAGCTGTCGACCCTGCCGCCGTACCTGTGCGCGTACTGGTCGATCCAGAAGTCCGGCGAGACCACGAGTCTCATCCACAGTGTCGTGATGGACGAGATGTACCACCTGGGCCTGGTGTGCAACATGCTCACCGCCGTCGGCACCGTCCCGAACGTCCTGGCCGCGGCCAGGTCCCTGGACTACCCGGGCCACCTGCCCGGTGGCGTGTGGCCGGACCTGACGGTCAGCTTGTCGGGGCTGACGAAGGAGTCCGTGCGGACGTTCATGCAGATCGAGGAGCCGGAGAACCCGCTCGCGTACGCCAGGTCGGCGAAACCCACGATCGGCAACTTCTACAGCGGGATCAGCCAGGCGTTCCAGCAACTCAGCCCGGCGCCGACGATCCAGACCGCGAAACAGCAGACGTTCCAGATCGGCCCCAACCACCTGGACGTCCTGCGGACCGTGAAGGACATCACGGACAGGATCGACGTGATCAAGGAGCAGGGGGAGGGCACCGACAAGCTGCCGAACGACCCGCACGTCGAGGGCCAGCTGGCCCACTACTACAAGTTCGGCGAGATCTACCACGAGCGGCGGCTGCAGAAGGTCGGCGACCAGTGGGAGTTCACCGGGGTCGACGAGAAGCTGAAGTTCCCGGCGACGTACCCGATGGGTGTACTGACCGGCCCGACGTGGCCCGACCCGAAGGAGCCGGCGAAGTCCGCCCTGCGCCAGTTCAACGAGGCGTACACCGCGATGATCACGTTCCTGGACAGCGCCTGGCGCAAGGGCAGCTCGGGAGACCTCGGCGCCTCGGTCGGCAAGATGTGGGACCTGGGCCCGCTCGCGGCGAAGCTGATGGCGATGCCGCTTCCGAACGAGCCGGCCCTGCGGTACGGACCCGAGTTCCGCATCGTGTGACGGTTCCGGTCCACGGGCCGGGCGCGCCCCTACGGAGGGTGTGCCCGGCCCGGTGCGTGTGCACACGTTCCGTCACCTCCGACGCACACGGAGAGTATCCGAGCATGCCCTGTGCGCGATGTGGACGGTCCGTACATTAAATCTGCCTAAGAAGGCTTAGACCCTGGCCGAAACGACCATAAGGTGACCCGTGGCCGATCCCTAACTCCCTCCCTAAGGGGTATCGCGTGTCATCCCCCCTGCCGCGGAATCATGCGGCTCCCCAGCGTCGTCGTCTCCGTCGGATACTGTTCGTCACCGGCCTCGTGGCCGTGCTGGGACTGTCCGTCACCCCCACCCTCACCGACACCTCCTGGGGCGAGCTGATCAGCGCGTCCTCGTCGGAGCCCGAGGCGCTCACCGGCGTTCCCGCGGACGACCCGGCCGCCGGCCTGGTCTTCGAGGGCCTCAAGCCGGCGCCGAAGGGCAACAAGTGCGTCGGCGAGTACCTCGTCGGCGACCAGTGCAGCCACGGCCCCGACCCGGCCCCGGCCGGCCTGAACCCGCGCGGCGAGGTCAAGGCCGTCGCCCCGGCCCGCGCCGCCGACAAGGCCCCGACGGCCGGCCTGCTCGCCGTGCCCACCCTGACCGAGCTGGCCCAGAGCGTTGGCGCGCTGGCCCCGGTCGCCAGCGACAGCCCGCTGCTCGCCGCCGCCGGCTCCGAGCCCGGCGCGCCCGTCACCCCGGCGGCGTCCGGCGTGGTGTGCGACGGCGACGGCCGTACCGGCAAGCGCGTGCAGCTCCTGTACGGCTACGAGTCCGGCCAGGCCAACCGCTTCAACGAGTACCTGAACTCGTTCCGGACCTGGGCCGCGGGCATCGAGAAGATCTACGACCTCAGCGCCCAGCAGACCGGCGGCTCCCGGCACGTCCGGTTCGTCACGAGCGCCGACTGCACCGTCGACGTGCTCGCCGTCGAGCTGCCGGCCGGCTCCTTCGGCAACTTCGACGGCACGATCAACGCGCTGAAGAAGTTGGGCTACTCCTCGAAGGACCGCAAGTACGTGCTGTTCGCCGAGTCCAAGGTGTACTGCGGCATCGGCACCCTCTACAACGACCACCGCCCCACTCAGGACAACACGAACAACAACGTGGCCTCCTACTCCCGGGTCGACTCCGGTTGCTGGGGCGCCGCCGTCGCCGCGCACGAGCTGACCCACAACCTCGGCGCGGTGCAGGACAACTCCCCGAACCACAGCAAGTACGGGCACTGCACGGACGACTACGACCTGATGTGCTACAACGACGGACCCGGCACCGTGATGCGCTCGGTCTGCACGGACAAGACGATGGAGGAGCGTCTGGACTGCAACCACGACGACTACTTCACCACCGCGGCCAAGTCCGGCAGCTACCTCGCGTCGAACTGGAACGTCGCGAGCAGCGGCTGGCTGATCGAGGGCACCGGCAACCCGAACCCGAACCCGTCGCCGTCCCCGAGCACGTCGCCGACGACGAAGCCGACCACGAAGCCGACGGACAGGCCGACCGAGAAGCCGTCGCCGACCGGCTCCCCGACCCGCACCGCCGGCCCGACGCCGACCGGTACGGGCAACCCGAAGCCCACCCTCACGGTCCGCGACATCCGGCAGACCAGCGTCGGCCTGACCTGGCCGGCCGCCGCCCCGGGCACCCGTTACACCGTGGTGTTCGACGGCCGGGCGATCGGCACCGTGCAGTCGACGGCCGTGCGGGTCACCGGCCTGCGGCCGGGCACCGAGTACCGGGTGGCGATCACGGTCGGGTCGGCCGCGTACACGCCTGAGGTCACGTTCACCAGCGCCTCGGCGGCCGGCGTGCCGACGGGCAAGGAACTGACGATGGCCAACGCGTACACCGGGCAGAACGTCGACCTGACGGCCAGCCGCCGCGCCGACGGCACGCCGATCATCGCCTACGCGCCGCACGGCTACGCCAACCAGCGCTGGGTGCTCACGCCCGCCGCCGGGGACACCGTGCTGATCCGCTCGGTGGCCAGCGGCAAGTGCGTCTCGTCGCTGGGTGACCCGGCGGCCGGGGTGCCGCTCGTGCAGTACGCGTGCGACCCGCAGTCGGCCGGGCAGCGGTGGAAGATCACCGCGACCGCCGACGGGTACACGCTGTCCAACGGCCGGTTCGACGTGGGGATCGGGGAGGGCGGCCAGTTGGTGCTCCAGACGCCCGCCCACACCCGCGCCCAGCGCTGGAGCCTGACCTCCTCGTGAGCCGACTGGTCAGGGTGCTGTTCGCCGTCGCGCTCGGTCTGGCGTCCGTCCTCCTCGGGGCGACGCCGGGCTGGGCGCACGGCAAGCAGATGCGGCTGCAGATCACGGCCGACGCCCAGGGCCGGCTCGAGGTGGCCGGCACCTGGGTGGACGACAACCATCCCGTCACCGATGGCATCGCCGCCGTGGTGACCGCCTCGGCCACGGACGGTCGGATGTCAGGTCCCGACTATCTGACCGCCGTGGCCGGGCGGCCGGGGGTGCTCGTCGCGGCGAGCGCGTTGCCGGCGGGCGTCTGGGACGTGGCGGTGGAGGCTGGAGCTCCCGTCGCCGCGTACGCCCAGGCCCGGGTCGAGGCCGTGCCCGGCAAACCGGTGGCCGTGTACCAGGAGCGGACGGTAGAAGCCGCGGCGCCGCCGGGGGAGCGCTCAGGATTCGACTGGGGCCCGTACGCCATCGGGGCGATCATCGCGGTCCTCGTCCTCGGCGGAGTGGTCTACAAGGTCCGCGCCGCACGGAAGTGAACGTGTGCCCCACCGGCGATCCTGGCCCCATCGGCCACCAGGGTCGCCGGTGGGGGCCGTCGGTGCCAGCGCTGCCAGCGGCGGCCCGGCGGCCTGGCCGGATCACTGCCGCCAGATCAGCGCCAGCGCCTTGCTGACCACGAAGACCGCAGCGAAGACCGCTGCCAGGACGGTCCGCCCCGCCACGGCCAGCGCGACGGCCCCGCTCCCGAACCAGGCGACCTCGAACGCGACCCGTACCATGCCGTGGGTCTTGCGGCTGGCCCTGGGCGCGCCGAACAGCCACCACAGCGCGACGAGCGCCGCCGGGGCGCCCAGGCCGACGAGGATCCGGACCGGCCAGCCGGCGTCGAGGGTGAGGCCCGCGTACCCGGCGGCTGCGAGGGTGGCCAGTTCCAGGAGGAAGAGGACGGCCAGGTTGAGGTTCTTCACGGGTGCTCCTGCGGGTCGGCTGGGCGGACCGTAGCCCAGGACGCTTGACGTCGCCTGTATTCCCGCGCGGTTCACCTTCAACGAGCCACTGACCTGGTCGGATACGTCCGCCGCCCATGTCTCGCAGATGGTGAGCGAGCCATGTTGCGCACAGTCGCGTCATGAGGCGTCCGGGCCGGCGTCGGTGAGGATGACCCCGCGACCCTGCGGCGGCACCGAGGCGAGGATCCCTGATGAGCGCACCACACCGGCCGGGCAGCATCGAGGAACTCCTCGCCGCGATCGACGCGGCCTGGGCGGACACGGACCGGCGGCGTCCGCGCCGGACCCGCGCGGACGGCTCCACGGTCTGCCGCGACCGGGCCGGCGGACCCGACCAGGTGGCCGGACCGGACGGGCGGGTCTGGCCCGCGAGCCGGGACCGGCCGCCGGACCAGGCCCACCCGACGCCGTGCGCGGCGACCTGAGCGAAGGGTCTGACCGGACGGCGGCGGTCCTGCCGGGGACCACAGTGGAGGCATCGCCCCTGTCGGCCGACGGGCGAGCCCTGCCAGGGTGGGGTCCTCGGCCCGCGTTAACCTGGTGAGATGGGGATCACACACCACGGCCGGACCGACCGGCTCGACCTGCTCGACCCGACCCTGCGGACGTGGGAGTGCGTCGTCCTGGAGTCCGGTCCCGACGGGATCGTCCTGGACCGCTCCGCCTTCTACCCGGGCGGCGGCGGCCAGCCCCCGGACCACGGCGTTCTGCTGTGGCAGAGCGTCGAGACGCGGATCGTGGGCACCCGCAAGGGTGAGGACTTCTTCCTGCTGCCCGCCGAGGGCGACCCGGTCCCGCCGGTCGGCACCGCGGTCACCGGGGCGGTCGCCGACGACCGCCGTAGCCGGCTGATGCGCACCCACTCGGGCCTGCACCTGCTGTGCGGGGTCGTGTTCCGCGACTTCGGCGCGCTCGTCACGGGCGGCAACATGGAGCCGGGCGAGGCGCGGATGGACTTCAACCTGCCCGAGGTGCCGGCCGACTTCAAGGCGCTGCTGGAGGCGGCCGTCAACGTGGAGATCGCCGCCGACCGCCGGGTCGACGTGCGGGTCCTCGCGCGCGAGGAGGCCCTGGCCATCCCCGACATCATCCGCACCCAGACGAACCTGATCCCGCCCGGCGAGGAGGAGATCCGGATCGTGGACATCATCGGGCTCGACACCCAGGCCGACGGCGGCACCCACGTGGCGTCCACGGCGCAGATCGGCCGGATCGAGCTGGTGAAGATCGAGAACAAGGGCAAGGCCAATCGACGGGTACGCATCCGCGTCGTCGACTGAGGAGTGGCCGCCCCGGGGCGGGGCGGCCACCGGCGTCAGTACCGGCTCAGGGTGTAGGCGCCCGAGCCGGCCTTGTTGACGACCAGCACGCCGTACCAGCCGCTGCGGGGCGCGGTCCAGACGATCTGCTCGGTGCCGCCGGGGCCCGCCGACGAGGACGTGGCCGCCGTGAGGGCGCGCGGCACGATCCCGGTCGACGTCCCGTCGGGCCGGTCGTCGGCCAGCAGGAACAGTTCGACGTCCTGGCCGGCGTTCGACGGGGTGACGGTCAGGGTCGCGGTGGTGCCCCGCGCGATGAACGCGTCGCGGACCGCGACCAGGTCGGTGGCGGACATGGTCAGGTTCTGCGGGGCGGCGGGTTGCAGGATGTCGCTGCCCTGCGCGAGTTCGATCTGGTAGTCGCCGGTCCCGGTGCCGGTGGGCCGGATCCGGGGGTAGTAGCTGGTGCGGGGGCGCAGATCGGAGTCCACCGCGATGAAGTTGATCGTGTGGTTGGCCGTGGTGCTGGTGTCCAGGAGCGTGCTCTGGCCCCGGTCGCCGTAGAGGTCGATGGCGTAGTCGCCACCGGCGGTCGGTGGGCGCACGGCGACCGCCGACCAGTAGCGCGTCGTCGTGGCGTAGCCGTAGTTGTGCGGGGCGGGGGTGGGGCGGGTCAGCGGGGAGTAGTCGGCGAGCGGGTTGCGGAAGCCGTAGTCGATGGCGTTCTGGTACAGGCAGGCCAGGGCCCCGTTGTCGGCGACGTTGAACCCGTCGGCGGCCCGCTGGTTCCAGAACTCGGCGAACGTGCCGACCGGGTGCCGGGTGAACGTGGTCCAGATCGGCCCGCCGCGAGGCTCCTCGACGTAGCTGTCCCAGGGGGCCTCGGTGCCGGTGTCGGTGATGTCGATCATCGCGCCGGCCACCCGGCCCTCGACCGTGTCCCCGGCGCCGAACGAGCTGGTGTTCTCCAGGTTGAGCGAGGAACCGTTCGGCCACCGGAAGTACGGGTCGTGGTAGACGTTCACCGGGAACCACTCGGCGAAGCCCTCCACCCAGGCGCAGCCGGCCGACGACGCGATCTGGATGTAGTGCGGGGCGCAGTTCGGCTCGGGCGGCATCGCGTCGTTGTATGTCTCGTCCATGATGGCGTGCGCCGTCTCGTGCACCACGACCATCGGGGCGTCCGGGTCGGCCGCCGCGAGGTGGACGTCGTTGTCCTGCGGGGAGTAGTAGGTGCCGTCCGTGGAGGTGGGCGACCAGTTGATGTTCAGCTGCCGGCAGTTGACGCTGTGGTTGCTCGACCAGCACGGGCCCGGGTGCCAGCCCCACGCGTCGTCGACCTCGTCGAACGCGTGCAGGCCGCGCATCATGGTCGGGTCGGTCGGCTTGAGGTCGCCGAACTCGCGGTTGCCGCCGTCGGGGACGAACGCGGCCGCCGAGTCGAACACGTAGTCGTTGTTCGTCCCGGTCGCGCGCAGCCGCCACACCCAGTTCCACATCGCGAAGTGCACCCGCACGTTCCGCCCGGCGGCGGCGTTGGCGAAGCACAGGTTGTACCGGCCGTCGGGCCAGGCCGTGAACCCGCTGGCGAGCAGGGTGCCGCCGTCCCAGGCCTCGACCCGGGTGTTGATCGACGGTCGGGTGGCGCCGAGGTGGTCGACATAGAACCAGCCGCCGGTGACACAGGAGGTCGCGGCGAGGGCCGTGCCCCCGGCCTGGCCGGCCGGCTCGGGGGTGGCCGGGAGGGCGGTGTGCCGGGGCGCGGCGGCGGGCACCGGTACCCCCGTGATCGGGGTTGTCGCCCCGGTGGCGGCGGGCCGGATGTCGCGCACCGAGCGCTCCCCGGGCCTGCCGACCGTGAGGAAGACGGTGTCCTGGGCGGCGTCGGTGCCGCCCGGCACGGTCCGGCTCGCCCGGACCCGGATCTCCGCCGGACCCGGCTCGGTCGCCGTGACCGTGCCCGAGTAGCGCACGGTCCCGGCCGGCAGGGCGCGGGTGCCGGAGGCCCGGGCGATCCGGCCGTGGTCCTGCGGGTTCGCCGAGGCGCGGTCCGTGCTGGTCAAGCCGGTGGGCGGCGTGACCCAGCGCAGGGTGCCGGGCAGGTCGGCCTCGACGGTGACCGCGTCGGCGGCGTGTTCGGCGGTCACGTCGAAGGTGAACGAGACGACCTGGCCGACGGCCGGCGGCGTGGCCAGGGTGGCGCTGACCGACAGGCAGCTCGTCCATTCCGACGGGGCGGGGGTGTGCGGGTTGGGGCGCAGCGTGCAGCCGGTGGGCGCTGGCGGCCGCGCGTGCGCGGTGGTCGAGGTGAGCCCGGCGATGGCCAGGCACAGTACGGTGGTCGTCGCCAGGGTGCGGAGGATCGATCGTTGTGCGAACACGCGTCTCTCCTTGCGTCGCGGTGGCCGGTCCGGGGGTCGAAACCGACCACTGTCTAAAGTGGACTGTGAAGGGGAACGTGGCGCTCCCTCTGGTGGCACAGTCGGAGACCGGCCCGCGAACGTCCGGCGTCGGTCCCGACAGCGGGGCGCGCGGAAGCGGTCAGGAGCCGTGGTCCCGGGTCCCGGGGCGCGCGCGGTGATCCCCGGCCGTCGGGCCGCGCTGAGCTGCCGTTATCTTGACGGCGTGGCCCATCTTCACGCGCTCGGCGTCCTGATCATCCTCACCCGTGACGAGGAGGTCCTGCTCACCCTGCACAAGGGCACCGGCCAGTGGTCCGTGCCCAGCGGCCCGCTGGTCGGCGACGAGAACGTCCTCGACGCCGCGGTCCGCGAGGCCCGGGAGAAGGTCGACGTGCAGCTCACCGCCGAGGAGCTGGAGTTCGTCGGCGTCATCCACCGCCGGCACGGCCCGGAGCGCGCGAACATGGCGTTCGTGTTCCACGCGCTCAACGTGCCGGAGTTGCAGGGCGAGCCGGTCAACGCCGACCCTGAGCGGTGCGCGGAGATCCGGTGGTTCCCGATGGAGGAGCCCCCGGAGAAGGCCTCGCCCAACACCGTCCGGGGCCTGGAACTGCTCGACAGCGGCGAGTCGCTGAGCGTCGCCGACTGGGAAGAGCGCTAACGACTCGTGCGCGGCCAAGCGCAGGATGTGATGGATTGAGTTGGTGACCACGTGAACCATAAAGCGATGGCGAGCATTGGCGGTGGTTTCCTCCTGCGCGCGTCGCCGATTTCGGTGAAGGACGTGAACGCAGTGCGATCCCCAATACGCATCACCGACTTGCCGGAACGCGAGCTGCTCCTGACCTAGGCAAGCCAGTCGGATTTCCAGCCCCTTGACTCGGCGGATACCTATCGAACATATGCGTGGCGTTGCACCTCGCATATCTCGTCTCGCATTTCCTGCTGGGGCGTACCCACTTCGCCTCGGGACGGCTGTAGGCGGCCCTTTCTGGGGGTGCTCTGTCTGGCTTGAATGGGTGGCTCCCGCAGTCTATCTTGTTGCATGACGATCAAACGTGACTCGGAATGGTTTCTATTGCGACGGGGGGCTCGTGCATGGGTGAACTTCCCCATGGAATAAAGCGATGCGAAAACAAATCCATGAGGTACTGTCTGCGAGGGAATATTTCTTGCCCGATGCGGATCGTCTGCTCCCAGTCGGACGGGCTCACGAATTTAGGTCGAGTTGGTCGCCAGCGGCCGTTCAAATATGGGAATTCCTCGCCTCTGAGGATGAAGTCATGCCCTGGGGCTTCGATGCCGGCAGTCGTAATTATCAATTCATCATTGAATAGCTCAATGGGCGTGCCTTGAAGTTGCCAGGAATTCTGGTCTTTGCGTTTGGCTGCAATGGCAATCTTCAAGGCCTTTTGGAAATTTTCGAGCGTCAATGGAAAGTTTAGGCTCTCCTCCCCTCTCCACTGACCCGCCTTGTACAACTCCTGAATGATAATGTCGGCTATTTCGTCCGCTGCTTGTCCCCGCTCCCACACGGTCTCGATTTTCGTTGGCGGGTTAGAGTCCTGCCTCATGCCCGTGCGAACCTCAATCAAGAGCCGCGGCGCGGGCCCTCTTTTGAAGTCCTTTGGTACGCTTCCCCAAGAAAATGTCGCCGAAGTGCGCTCAGCGCCAGCGTTGGCGGCTACGGTGATCCGACCCTGGTCGATTGCGTCGTTGCGGTTTGCCTCGTGAAGAGCCATTGCGACGGATTCGAATGATACAATATCCAACGCTTCAACTACTTGATCTTGCATTTGGGCTCGGCGTTGCTGGCGTTCTTTAATTCGATCCTGCAGTTCGGCCAGGTTCATTGAGGTGCCATCTGATTGTGCCTGAAGGCGAGCGTCAACCTGGTCGGCAACATTTTCTGCGGCACGTTCGGAGATGTCAACCACGACGCGGTAGATTTTTGGTGTGAGGGTAGCAAGAAGCCCAAAGAGTCCCACTGTTGAGCCAACCTCAATTAAGATCGACTGTATTACTAGTTGGCTGGACCAATTTTTCGGTACGAAAAATGCAATCACGGCTAGACTGGCACCTATTGCGAAGCAGGTTGCCACCAGTGGCCAATGGATCCGGTAGCTATCGCCGCGATCATCGCTCATCGAGGTTCACCTTTGAATTAGATGGCTGCTGCGGTAACTGGACAACCTCACTGTAGGCGATCTCGGCATCGATTGAGGCCTTGTTGTCGCCAGAGGGAATGTTCTGGGCCCGTGAGTTGACGCCGTCTCGGAGGAGTTTGATCGGTGGCGTTCGATCGACGGGCATCTCTTACCTCGGTATCGCTGTTGGTGGTTGGCTCTGGCTTCAGAGCCTCGTGCTAGGGCTGGACTTCACGGCGCGCCCTACGCCGCTACTCGCGCTGCGGAGATCGTAGATGTGACACCGATCCTGAAGCGATTGTCGGCACTATATGCTCACCGAGCATCCTCTCGGGGATACATCCATAACCTGCTCGCCCTTACGCTGCCTTAGACCGTGTCTCAACTGGCGAGTAGTCCGAGTTTGATGAGTCGGCGGTAGCAGATCAGGGCGCAGGCCAGGCGGGCGAAGGCGTCGAAGTGGCTGGCCTTGCGGTCGTAGCGGCGTACCAGGCGCCGGAACCGGGTGACCCATTGCAGGGTGCGTTCGATGACGTAGCGGTGGCGGCCGAGTCGGGTCTTGGACTCGATGCCGCGGCGGGCGATCCGCGGGATGATCCCGCGCCGGCGCACCGCGACCCGGCACACCCGGTAGTCGTAGCCCTTGTCTGCGTGCAGCTTCCAAGGCCGCCGCCGGGGACGCCCGGTGCGGCCACGGACCGGATGGACACCATCGACGACCTGTTCGAGGACTTTCATGTCAGGGGTGTTGCCGGCCGAGACCTCCACGTTCAGCGGCAGGCCCTCGCGTTCGCTGATCGCGTGGATCTTCGACCCGGGTTTACCCCGATCCACCGGGCTCGGCCCGGTCAGGTCCCCCCTTTTACCGCCCGTACATGCATCGCATCGACCGAGGCCCGCGACCAGTCGATCTGCCCGGCTTGGCCGAGCAGATCGAGTATCGCCTGGTGCAGCAGGGCGAAGAACCCGGCCTTCGTCCATTCGCTAAACCTGCGGTGCGCCGTGGGCCGAGTCACCCCGAACGAGGCCGGCAACGCCCACCACGAGCAGCCAGATCGCAGGACGTAAAGGATCGCCGCCAGGACCGCCCGATCATCGACGCGCCGCCGGCCGCCGCCCTGCCAAGGTTTCGGGTGTGGAGGAATCAACCCACGCGCGAGCTGCCACAACGCTTCCGGACACCACTTCTCAACATCACTCATACCCACCAGACGCACTCACCGGGCAGCTATGACGCCGACTTGAGACACGGTCTTAGATCGGGTGCCAGTGAAGTACGGACACTTCGCCCGATTGGAACGCTCCGCCTCTAGCCGTGCCCGCGGCCTCCACAGTGTCGGCCTAATTCGCAAGGGTCGATGGTGTGGCGGAGTAAAGGACCAGTATCCGAAACGAGTCGGAACTGCGAACCGACACGGTGGAAGAAGGTGCCTCTGCGATTGTCAGCGCCCTTGACCGTTCCCGACAGAACCTGGCCTGCGGGCAGGGCCGGCCGCTCCCGGCAGTAAGGCGCGGTCGTGCGATGCCGCCAAACCGGCCACCGACCTGGTAGGTGCGACTCTCGTCCTTTCGTGCATGCACTTACCGGGAGACACCGAACGTTTGGCACATTCAGCCAGCCGAACTGGCTGCCACAGCCAGAATGTCAGTGCGGACGGGGTGTGTTGGCGGTACTTGGATCACGGTTCGCTGCAGCAACGGCTGTAGGGGTACCCGTAGTACCTGCGAGCTACGCCGCAGGTGCGCTCTCCGGCGGGACGACGACCACAGGGCATGATCCATAGCTTCGTACCAGACATCCCCTGGTACGGAAGGACCCGCCAGCATGGCGCTCCGCTCGCTGCTCGCCGCCCTCGTCGCCGCCTCGGTGGCCGTGCCCATGGCGGGTGCGGCCCAGGCCTCGGCCGTCCCGGCCCCCGCTCCGGCCGCCGGCACCCCCCTCGTCGCGAGCCCGGCCGCCCTCGCCGCGCGGTACGCCGCCAGCCGCGAAGCGCTCCGGACCGCCGGCACGGTCGCCGACGACCACGGCGCCCGGGCGCGCGCCACCGCGCTGCGATCCATGGCGGCGCCGGACCGCCAGTTCCTGTTCTTCGACGGTCGCGACGGCGGCCGGTCCGCCGAGGTCTTCGGTGACCTGGCGACCGCCGACCGGATCGCGGTCCTGGTGCCGGGTTCGGACACCAGCGTCGACCAGTACCGTCGGCTGTGGAACGGCGCGTCGGCCCTGCACCAGGAACTCGGCCCCCGCTCGGCGGTCGTCGCCTGGCTCGGCTACCGGACGCCGGCGATGGTCAGCCTCGCCGCGCTGACGGCCGGCCGGGCGACCGACGCCGCCCCGCTCCTGCGCCGGTTCGTCGGGGAGGTGGCGGCGGCCCGGCCGGACGCCCGGATCTCCGTGCTGGGCCACTCCTACGGTTCCGTGGTCTGCGCGCTCGCCGCCCCGGACCTGCCGGTCGCCGACATCGTCCTGTACGGCAGCCCCGGCACCGGCCTGACCAGCGCGGCGGCCCTGCGCACCCGGGCGACGGTCTGGGCGGGGCGGGCCGCCGCCGACGGGATCTCCCGGGTGCCGCACGTCCGGGTGCGCCTGCCGTTCGTCACCCTCGGGTTCGGAACCGACCCGGTGTCGCGTGAATTCGGTGCGCGGGTGTTCGCGGCCGGGGACGGGGGACACAGCGACTACCTGAGACCGGGGTCGGCGGCCCTGCGCGCCATCGCCCGGATCGTGTCGGGCGGCCAGGATGCGTGACACGACCACCTCCCCCGACCGCACCGCGGCCGGGACCGCTCCGCGCCCCGCTGCCTTGCCCGACCTGCCCGGCTCCGGGAGCGCCCCGCGCGCCGCGGCCGCAACGGACCGGCCCGGTTCCGGGAGTGCGGCCCGCGCTGCCACCCCGTCGGACCGGGTCCGTGTCGGGAACCGGCTGCGGGCCCTCGCCCGGCGGATCGACGCCGCCACCCCGCCCGACCGCGACCGCGCCGTCGACGCCCTGCGGGCCCTGGCCATTCTCGGGGTGGTGCTCGGCCACTGGCTGGTGACCGCCCTGGTCGTCGACAGCGGGACGGTGCACGCGTCCAGCCCGCTGTGGCACCTGCCGCAGTTGGCCCCGGTGTCCTGGCTGTTCCAGACCCTCGCGGTGTTCTTCCTGGTGAGCGGGCAGACCGGCGCGGCCAGTCATGCCCGGGGCGTGCCCTATCTCCGCTGGCTGCGGGCCCGACTGGCCCGGTTGTTCCGCCCCGTCGCCGCCGTGCTCGTGGTGTGGACGGTGGTGACGGGGGCGATGCTGGCCGCCGGGGTGGGGCTGTCGACCGTGCACGCCCTGGTCAAGCTGGTGCTGTCGCCGCTGTGGTTCCTGCTGGTCCTGGCCGGGCTGACCGCACTGACCCCGCTGGTGGCCCGGTTGCACCCGGCGTGGCCGTTCGCCGTCGTCGTCCTCGTGGACGTGGTCCGGTTCGGGTTCGACGGGCCGGCGTGGCTGGGCTGGGTCAACGTGGCGGCGGCCTGGCTGGTGCCGTACTGCCTCGGCGCGGCCTGGTCGCGGGGGCGACTGCGCACCAGGGCGACCGGCTGGGCGTTGCTGCTCGGCGGCGCGTCGACCACGGCCGGACTGGTCCTGTGGGCCGGCTACCCCGCGTCGATGGTCGGGGTGCCCGGGGCCGCGATCTCCAACCTGCACCCGCCGACCCTGGCGGCCGTCACGTTCGGCCTCGCCCAGTGCGGCGGCGCGCTGCTGCTGCTCGGCCCGCTGCGCCGGGTGCTGGCCCGCCCGGCGGCCTGGGCGGCCGTGGCGCTGGTCAACCTGTCGGCGATGACCGTGTTCCTCTGGCACCAGACGGCGATGATCGCGGTCACGGCCGTCGGGCTGCTGGCGGGCGCGCCCCTGACCGGTCTGCACACCGTCCCCGAGGGGGCCGGTTGGATCCTCGCCCGGCTGGCGTGGCTGCCGGTGTTCGCGGTGGCGCTGCTGGGGTGCTGGGCGACGTTTCGTACCTATGAAAATGGGTTGAGGCGGTCTGCTCGTCCTGGTATCGTCCGCGTTTCCCCTGGCGGCCGGACCGGCCGCCGCCTCAGGTCCACTTCGTGACGTCGGTCGAACCCGGGCGTCGGAGCCCCGCTGGGCCCGGCCGGCACCGGGTGACGAGCACCGAGGTACCGGGGCCGCCAATCTAGCTAAGGATGGCGTCAGCATGGGCGAAATAACGGAACTCGAGAGCGAGGCGGAGTATCTCGCCGCGGCGCGGGCGGCGCTGGGCCGGATGCGCGCGGACGTGCTGGCCACGGAGACCCCGGAGTTCGTCTCGGGCACCGACGAGGTCTGGTTCAACACGATGTACCGGATGGCCCGCGCCCGCCGGGGCCACGACCTGGTCGACCTGCCGGACGTGCCGTTGTTCTTCGGCCGGCTCGACTACGAGCCCGGCACGATCCACGGCCACGACCCGGCCGGGGGCGCCGACGCCGACCGGGTGTACGTCGGCCGGCGACGGGTCCGCGACGACGAGGGCACGCCGCTGGTGGTCGACTGGCGCGCGCCGGTGTCGATGCCGTTCTACCGGGCCACCCGCCAGGATCCGCAGGGCGTGCTGCTGCGCCGCCGGTACGGGTTCTCCGACACCGCCCGACTCACCGCGTACGAGGACGAGCCGCTCACCGGCGGCACCGGTACCGGGGCCAGCCAGCTGCTCGCCGCGGAGATCGAACGGCCGCGCGCCGGGCCGATGCGCGACATCGTGGCCACGATCCAGCCCGAGCAGGACGAGCTGGTCCGAGCGCCGCTGGCACAGAGCATCTGCGTGCAGGGGGCTCCGGGCACGGGCAAGACGGCCGTGGGCCTGCACCGGTTGGCGTACCTGCTCTACACCGAGCCCAACCGTCTCACCGGCGGCGTGACGGTCGTCGGCCCGAACCGGTCCTTCCTCGGCTACATCCGGCACGTGCTGCCGGCGTTGGGCGAGGTCTCCGTCGTGCACAAGACCGTCGACGAACTCCTCGACCGCCCCGTGACCGGTACGGACACCGACGGTGCCGCCCGGCTCAAGGGCGACGCGCGGATGGCCGAGGTGCTCCGCGGCGCGCTGTGGGCCCACATCGGCGAACCCGACGAGGACCTGGTCTACGTGCACGGCGGCACCCGGCACCGGGTGTACCGCGACGACCTGGCCCGCACGGTCGCCGACCTGCGCGGCGGCACCCGCTACGGGCCCGGCCGCGCCGGACTCGCCCAGCGCCTGGCCAACCTGGTCCTGAAGCAGATGGAACGCCGCGGTGCGTCCCCCGACGACCGGGACCTGGCCGCGGTGGCGCGGTCCAAGCCGGTCCGCCAGCTCCTCGACGCCGTGTGGCCCAAGCTCACCCCGGAGCAGGTGCTGTTCGGGGTGCTGACGGACCCGGGGCCGGCGGCCGAGGGGCTGTTCACGGCCGAGGAGCAGGCGACGCTGCGGTGGGCGAAGCCGTACCGGTCGGCGAAGTCGGCGAAGTGGTCCGCCGCCGACACGGTCCTGCTCGACGAGCTGGCCGGCCTGATCGACCGCACCGCGTCGCTGAGCCACGTCATGGTCGACGAGGCCCAGGACCTCAGCCCGATGCAGTGCCGGGCGCTCGGCCGCCGCTGCGTCACCGGATCCCTCACCGTGCTCGGCGACATCGCCCAGGGCACCAGCGCGTGGGCCGCCGACGACTGGCCGGCCCTGCTGGACCACTTCGGCAAGCCCGACATCCGGCTGACGGCCCTCGACCGGGGTTTCCGGGTGCCGGCGCAGATCATCGAGTACGCCGCGCGCCTGCTGCCGGCCATCGCGCCCGGGCTGGCCTCGCCGGTCTCCGTGCGCCAGGCCTCCGGGGCGCTGCGGGTCACGGCGAGCACCGCTCTGCGCGAGGACGTGCTCCGGGCATGCCGGGACCGGCTCGCCGACGAGGGTTCGGTCGGCCTGATCGCCGCGGACGCGGACATCGCCGCCCTGCACGAGGTGTTGCTGGCCGCGGGCGTCGAGGCGGCGCTGTTGGGCCGGGACGAGGACGCGCTGGAGTCCGGCCAGCTGGTCTGCGTGCCGGCGGGCCTGGCCAAGGGCCTGGAGTTCGACTCCGTGATCGTGGTCGAACCGGGTCGGATCGCCGCAGCGGAGTCCCGCGGCCTGCACCGGTTGTACGTCGTGCTCACCCGCGCCGTCAGCACCCTGGACATCCTGCATGCCGAACCGCTGCCCGCGCCGCTGTAGGGAGCCCCGGCGGGTGGGAAACCCGCCGGGGCCCGGCCTATGCCCGGTACGCCGCCCACTGCGCGCGCATCCGGGCGCCCTGGCCCGGGGTGAACTCGTACATGCACGGGTCGTAGGAGTAGTCCATGAAGTTGTGGATCGGGTCCACGCCGGTCGAGGTGCAGGTGTCGCGGCCCGCCGGGCAGCCGCTCGCGGAGCTGGCCTCGGCCGGGGTGTCGTCCACGTAGTCGCCCGGGGCGGCGCACCCGCCGTCGAACGTGTGGTAGAGCCCCAGCCAGTGGCCGGTCTCGTGCGTGGCGGAGTCGCCCTCGTTGTAGTTGACGGCCGTGCCGCCGGGGATGGACTCGTTGAGGATGACGACGCCGTCGTAGGCGAGGCTGGGGGCGGTGCCCGGCAGGTACGCATATCCGAGGTTGGTGCCCAGGCCGGTCACGTACAGGTTGAGGGTGCCCATGCCGCCCTCGTGCAGGGCCTTCTTGGCGGCGGACTCGGCGCTGCGCTTGTCCATGTCGTACCACCGGCTGTTCACGGTCCGGGTGGTCTTCGTCAGCGTGAACTGGAAGCCGTGGCTGGCGAAGGCCTGGTTCATCACCGTGATCTGGTCCGTGATCATCGCGTCGGGCATGTTGCCGCCCGCCCGGGTCGTGTCCTTCATGATGACGTGCACGATGGTCGGCACGGTCACGGTGGCCGCCACGGCGTGGGCCGCCACGCCCCGCGTGGCGAGCAGCTCGGCGGTCCGGGCCTCGTGCTCGCGGGCCTGGGCCGGGGTGAGCTGGCCGCGTTCGGTGCTGGTGGTGCCCGCGCGCTGCCGCAGGGTCGAGGACGGTCCGCAGGCGGTGTTGGCCGACGGGGTGCGCGCCTGGGCGACGCTGCCGCTGACGACGCCGAGGGCGAGGACGAGGGTGCTGGTGACGGCCGCGAGGCGGGCCGCCCGATGGGTGAGGCGCATGAAGTCTCCCCGGTGCGTGTGCCCATGGCCCAAGGGGTTGTTGGCCATGGTTGTTGCGCGACACCCTAGTGACCGCAAGCTTTTCGGGTACTCAAGACAATCTCCGGAGAATGTTCGGGAAAGTGGAGGATCGCCACCGTGGACCGGACCCTGGCTGACCCCGACCGCGCCACCTATAGGGTGATCTTGTGACGGGGGAGGGTGCGACGGAGACGCGGCGGCTGCTGGCGGCCCTGCGTGAGCTGCCCGGCGTCCTGCGCGAGGACCTGTGGACGACCGCCGTCGACCCGCTGCCGCCGCTGCGGCCCCGGTGGATCGCCCGGCTGCCGCACGTTCTGGTGGTGCTGTTCGCCGTCGTGGCGTTCATCACCGAGGGCGCGAGCCTGTCCGCGCACCAGCTGGGCGCGCCGGACATGGACACCGGCCTGTTGCTCATCGGCGCCGCGTGCGTCGCGCTCGTCGTCGGGACCGTCCGACCCGCGGCGGCCTGGTGGGCGGTCACCTTCACGGTCGTGATCGGCGCGTGGGTCACCGAGTCCAAGATGCCGCCGGACACTGTGTTTCCGCTGGTCATGACCACCGAGTACGGCCACGCGATCGGGAGCACGAACCCGGTCTTCCCGTGGACCTTCCCCGCGCTGGCCGTGCACGCCGCCGTGTTGTTCCTGCTGGCGCTGCGGGTCCGCCCCCGGTCGGCGGTCGCCGCGCTGGCGATCAGCGTCCTGCTCGGACAACTGTGCGTCGCGTTCGGTTCCCCGGGCCGCAACTCCGACGTGGGCAAGGCGATCGTGGTCCTCGGGGCGGCAGTGGTCCTCGGCACCGCGATGCGCGGTCGCCGGGTGGCCAGGGGTCAACTGCTCGTGCAGGCCGGACTCACCGCCGAGGAACGGGGCCGGCGCACCCTGCTGGAGGAACGTAGCCGGATCGCCCGCGAACTGCACGACGTCGTCGCCCACCACATGTCCGTCATCTCCATCCAGGCCCAGGTCACCCCGCACCTGGTCAAGGACCCGCCCCAGGAACTCCTCGACAACGCCGCCGGCATCCGGCGCAACGCGGTGGAGGCCCTCAACGAACTCCGCCGGGTACTGGGCGTGCTGCGCTCCGAGGAGTCCCCCGCCGAGGACGCCCCGCAGCCCACCCTCGACCGCCTCGACGAGCTGGTCCGCAACGTCCGGGCCGCCGGCCTGACGGTCACCGCCGTGACCCACGGCGAGCCGCGCCCGCTGTCGCCCGGAGTGGAGTTGACGGCGTACCGGATCGTGCAGGAGGCGCTGAGCAACGCGATGCGGCACGCGCCCGGCGCCCCGGTCCTGGTCGGGGTCACCTACCACCCGAACAACCTGACCGTCTGGGTCGCCAACACCGCGCCGGACCGGCCGGCCCCGCCCTCGTCGGGCGCCGGGCACGGCCTGCTCGGCATGCGCGAACGCACCAGCATGCTGGGCGGGGGCCTGACGGCCGGCCCCACCCCCGACGGCGGCTACGAGGTCACGGCGTTCCTGCCCACGAGGCCCACCCCCGAGGACACCCCATGACGCCGATCCGGGTCCTGATCGCCGACGACCAGATGATGGTCCGCCAGGGCTTCACGGTGCTGCTTAACGCCGAGCCCGGCATCGAGGTCGTCGGCCAGGCCGTCAACGGGCTCGACGCCGTCGCCCAGGTCGCGGAACTGGCTCCCGACGTCGTGCTGATGGACATCCGGATGCCGGAACTCGGCGGGATCGAGGCCACCCGCCGGATCACCGGCCCGGCCGAGGCCACGGTGAAGGTCCTGGTGCTGACAACCTTCGACCTCGACGAGTACGTGTACGAGGCGCTGCGCGCCGGCGCCTCCGGTTTCCTCCTCAAGGACGCCTCGGCGGCCGAACTCGCCCAGGCGGTCCGGGTCGTGGCCGCCGGGGACGCCCTGCTCGCGCCGAACATCACCAAGCGGTTGATCGCGGAGTTCTCCCGGATCGCCGGCGCGCCCCGGGCCCCGCTGAAGGACAGGGTCGGTGACCTGACCGAACGCGAGACCGAGGTGTTGTCGCTGATCGCCCAGGGCCTGTCGAACGCGGAGATCGCCACGGGGCTGGTGGTGGCCGAGCAGACGGTGAAGACGCACGTGAGCCGGATCCTGGTCAAGCTGGGGCTGCGGGACCGGACCCAGGCGGCGGTCTTCGCGTACGAGACCGGCCTGGTCCGCCCCACCGGCTACTGACCGGCCTGGCCGGTTGCCTTCCGTGGGCGGCCGGGCACCCTGATGCGCCGGGCCTCCTCGGAAGATCCGGCGGACCCGGTGCGGTCTCAGCCGGCCGAGTAGCCGAAGCCGGCCTCGTCGAGCTCGGACCGCCGCCGGTCCTCGAACAGCACCCCGAGGTGTTCGAGCCGCTCGTCGGACACCTCGCGGGCCAGGTCCGGCAGGATCCGGGACTCCTCCTCGCGGATGTGCAGCGTGACGGCGTCGACGAACTCGGCCACCAGGGTGTCGAACCCGGCGGTGCCGACCGCCGCCTGGGCGGCGGCAAGCCTGTTCTCGACGTCGCGGTGCTCGGTGATCCCGTGCGCCACCGCGTACTCCTCGGCGGCGTCCATGCCCAGCAGGGTGCCGTAGATCTGCTCCTCCTCCGCGGCGGTGTGCGCCGACAGTCGGGCCCGCAGCTCCGCCATGACGGTCACCGGCTCGGCCTCGTGGTCCCGCAGACAGCGCATCAGCTTCGTGAGCCGCTCGTGGTCGCGGGTGATCGCGGTCAACGCGTCCATGTCCCCACCTCCCCGTGGCCTCTCTACCCGGGAGGTCGGGCCGACAAACACCGGGGACACCCCCATGATCCACCGTCGCGCCCGGTACCCGCAGAATGTGGCGGCAGGGTGCGTCCGCACCCACCCCTCCCACGGATGGAGCAGCATGACCGGCCCCCTGATCGCCGCCGTCGCTGGCCGCGAGCCCGCCGTCGACCCGACGGCCTTCGTCGCCCCCACCGCCGTCGTCCTCGGCGCGGTCACGATCGGCCCCGGCGCGAGCGTCTGGTACGGCGCGGTCCTGCGCGGCGACGCCGAGTCCATCACGATCGGCGCCGACACCAATATCCAGGACAACTGCACGGTGCACAGCGACCCCAGCTTTCCGGCGGTGCTCGGCGACCGGATCACGGTCGGACACAACGCCGTCCTGCACGGCTGCGTCGTCGAGGACGACGTCCTGGTCGGGATGAGCGCGACGGTGCTCAACGGCGCGCACATCGGCGAGGGTTCGCTGATCGCCGCCGGGGCTGTGGTGCCGCAGGGGATGGTGGTGCCGGCGGGGTCGCTGGTGGCGGGGGTGCCGGCGAAGGTGAAGCGGGAGTTGACCGAGGACGAGCGGTCCCTGATCAAGGCCAACGGGGAGGGCTACCTGGTCCTGGCCCAGGCCCACGCGGCGATCCCCACCCAGAACCACCGCACCTGATCCGACTCACTGGTGACGGTTGGGCGGGGGAGCCGGCGCGGTCCTGTGCGCCGGCTCCCCGGTTCCCTGTCGTGTCCGTGCCGTGCCGGCAGGCCGGGTGGACACGCCCCCGTGGTCCGCTACCGGTGCGCGACTAGCAGAGGTAGCTGCCGCAGTACGCGTTGAGGATCGCGACCGAGGACCGTGTCGCGCTCTCGCCGCCCTGCGAGTAGGTGACCGTGGCGTAGATCTCGCTGTCGAACATGCCGCCCGGGACGGAGACCGCGCAGGCCGGCGAGGTCGAGGTGCAGCCGGTGATGACGGACGTGTACGGCCCGCTGATGCTCCACGAGTACGTGTAGGAGCCGGAGCCGAAGACCTGGAACGCCACGTTGTAGGTGCTCGCGGGCACGCTGTTGTTGCAGTACTGGCTCCAGGTGAAGATCGTGCCCGGTGCGATGCGGCAGCCGAACGTCTCGCCCCCGAAGGCCGCGGCGGGTGAGGCGGAGCTGAGGGTGAGCGATGTCGCCGCGACGACACCTGCGGCGAGGCCGACGAGCACGGAACGCAAGCGAGACTTCATGGGAATCTCCGCTCTGGGGGGATGTGTCGGGCGAGCGTAGCAACGTCGGACCCCATCATTCAATAGGTGTTGAACGTTGAGTGTCCATAGAAGACAGGGTTGTGGTTCGGGGTCATTGTCTGGATCATCCAGATCGGGTATCCAGGACAGGCATCGTCTCGACCCTGGAGGTCCCGTGAGAGTGCGCACCGTCACCGCCCTGGCCCTGCTCGCCACCGCCGTCCTGGCACCCGACCCCGCACTGGCCGCCCCACCGGGCAAGTCGCCGGTCGCCGTCGGCTACGGCGGGGCGGTGGCCACCGTGGACGCCGACGCCACCCGGATCGCCCTGGACGTGCTGCGCGACGGCGGCAACGCGGTGGACGCCGCCGTCGCAGCGGCCGCGGCGCTCGGGGTCACCGAGCCGTTCTCCGCCGGGGTCGGTGGCGGCGGATTCCTGGTGTACTACGACGCCCGGCACCGCACCGTCCACACTCTCGACGGCCGCGAGACGGCACCGGCCGCCACCACGGAGACGGCGTTCGTGAACCCGGCGACCGGCAAGCCGTACGCGTTCGACGAGGCCCGGGTCAGCGGCCTGTCCGTCGGCGTGCCCGGCACACCACAGACCTGGGAGACGGCGCTGGAGCGGTGGGGGACCACCGACCTCGACGACGCGCTGCTGCCCGCCGCCCGGCTCGCCGACCGCGGCTTCGTGGTCGACCAGACGTTCGCCGACCAGGTGGCGGCCAACCGGGCGGTGTTCGCCCAGTTCGACTCGACCAGCTCGCTGTACCTGCGGGGCGGGCAGCCGCCGGCCGTCGGCTCGGTGTTCCGCAACCCGGACCTGGCCCGCACCTACCGGCTGCTGGCCCGCGACGGGGCCGACGCGTTGTACCGGGGCGCGCTGGCCGGTGACATCGCGCGTGCCGTGCAGCACCCGCCGCTCGCCACATCCCCGGCGACGCCGTGGCCGTACCCGGTCCGGCCCGGCACATTGCGCCGGTCCGACCTTGACGCCTACGCCGTCCACCAGCCGGCCCCGACCCACGTCACCTACCGGGGCCTCGACGTGTACGGCATGGCCACCCCGTCCAGCGGCGGCTCGACCACGGGCGAGGCGCTGAACATCCTGGCCGGCTCGGACCTCGCCCACCTGCCGGGCACGCTGGCGCTGCACCGGTACCTGGAGGCCAGCGCGCTGGCGTTCGCCGACCGCAACCGTTACGTCGGGGACCGTACCGCCCGACCGCTCCTGGACGAGCTGCTGAACCCGGACTTCGCCGCCGAGCGGGCGTGCCGGATCGACCCGGCGCGCGCCCTGCCCAAGCCGGTCGCGCCCGGCGTGCCCGACGGAACCTACGGCGGCTGCGCGGCGGCCCCGGTCGGCGAGCCCAACATCCAGGATCTCGGCACCACCAACCTGACCGTGGCCGACCGGTGGGGCAACGTGGTCGAGTACACCTTGACGATCGAGGCGACCGGCGGCAGCGGCATCGTGGTGCCGGGCCGGGGGTTCCTGCTCAACAACGAGTTGACCGACTTCAACTTCGCCCCCACCCAGGGCGGCGCTCCGGACCCCAACCTGCCCGGGCCGGGCCGGCGGCCGCGCAGCTCGATGGCCCCCACCATCGTGTTGTCGCACGGCCGGCCGCTGTTGGCGACCGGCTCGCCGGGTGGCTCGACCATCATCACGACCGTGCTGCAGGTACTCGTCAACCGTCTCGACCTGGGCATGGGCCTGCCCGAGGCGATCGACGCGCCGCGCGCCACCCAGCGCAACACCGCCTCTGTCCAGGCCGAGCCGGGGTTCCCGACCGCCGGGCTGGCCGCGCTCGGGCACGTCTTCACCGCGAACCCGGAGATCGGCGCGGCGACCGGGGTGGAGTTCCTCCGCGACGGCCGGGTGCAGGCGGTGGCCGAACGTAGCCGCCGGGGTGGCGGCGCGGCGGCCGTGGTGCGCCCGTGGCCCGCATAGACTGCCGCTGTGCCGCGTGTTCGGGTGAACGGCGTTTCGCTGGACCATGTCATCGAGGGCTCGGGCCCCACGGTGGTGCTGGTGCACGGCTCGTGGGCCGACCGGTACACCTGGGTCCCGGTCACCTCGCTGTTCGTCGGGCACTGCCGGGTGGCGTCGTACGACCGGCGGGGCCACAGCCGCAGCGAACGCCCGCCCGGGCAGGGGTCCGTGCACGAGGACGTGGCGGATCTCGCCGCGCTGGTGGAGACGCTGGACCTGGCGCCGGTCTTCGTCTGCGGCAACTCGTTCGGCGGGCTCGTCGCCCTGCGGCTCGCGCACACCCGCCCCGATCTGGTGCGGGGCGTCGCGGCGCACGAGCCGCCGGGGACGGGCCTGCTCGCCGGCCCTGACCTGGCGGACGCCACCGCCCGGATGTCGCCGGTCCGCGCGCTGCTGGAGGCCGGCGAGGACGCCGCGGCAGCGGAGCTGTTCGTCGAGATGGTCGCGCTGGGGCCGGGCGGGTGGGCGCTGCTGCCGCCGCGGGTGCGGGAGACGTTCGTCCACAACGCGCCGACCCACCTGGACGAGCTCCGCGATCCGGACGCCTTCGGTCTCGACCTCGACGCGCTGGCGTCCTACACCGGGCCGGTCCTGCTTTCGCACAGCGACGATAGTCCGCCGATGTTCGCCCCGATCCTCGACCGGATCGCCGCCGCCCTGCCCCAGTCGGTCCGCCACGTGTACGCGGGCGCCGGCCACGTCCCGCACGTGACCCGGCCGGAGGAGTACGCGCGGGTCACGCTCCCGTGGGTCCTCGGCTCCTACGGCCGCGGCACCGCGTAGTTGCGGGCCGCCCAGGCCTGGTAGTGCGGGGTGTGGGCGATGAGGTCGCGGTAGGCGCCGGTGACGTAGTGGTGCAGGCTGTCGGCGACCTCGGCGGCGGGGCCGTCGCGGCGCCAGATCAGCAGATGGCGGAACCACAGGGGGTCGCCGGTCATCGGCTTGATCAGCATCCGGTCGGTGGCGCGGGCGGTGGGTTGGATGGCGGTGACGCCCATCCCCTGGGAGACCATCGCCTGGAGCTGGTCGATCGCCGTGACCTCGTGCACGGTGACGGGAGTGAATCCCGCGGCCCGGAACGCGTCGTGCAGCACCCCGGGCCAGCCGGCTCCGTCGTCGGGCGAGACGAACCAGGCGTCGTCGGCCAGCGCGGCCAGGGGTATCTCGGGGTGGTGGGCGAGGCGATGTTCGGCGGACAGGGCCACGAACACGGGTTCGGTGACGACGGCTCGGCAGGCCAGGGCCGGGGAGTGGGCCAGTTCGTGGCCGGGGTAGTCGGCGCCGAGGACCACGTCCAGCCGCCCGGTTTCGAGAAGGTGGACGAGCGCGGCGATGTTGTACTCGCTGTGCAGGGTCACGGCGAGGTCCGGACACGCTGCCCGCAGGCGCGCGAGGAAGCCGGGCAGGGCCGGGAGGTTGGTCGCACCGAGCCGGAGCGTTCCGACGGTGGGCGGGGCGGGGTACCGGCCGAGCGCGTCCGCGCGGGCCAGGAGGTCCCGGGCCTGGGCGACGACGTGCACCCCGTGCGGGGTGAGCTGCATTCCGTTGCCGCCGCGCAGGAACAGGGCCTGGTCGAAGATCTTCTCGATCCGGCGGAGCTGGGTGCTCATCGCCGGCTGGGTGGTGCCGGCCGCAGCGGCGGCCCGGCCGACGCTGCCCAGGTCGGCGATGGCGCACAGGATCCGCAGATGCCGAAGTTCGAGGTCCATCGTTGGATGCCTCCTTCCGGGAGGGGCTTGAATCTTATGGCCCGTCCTGTGGTTTGACATGTCCCCGGCCCTGTATTGGCCTGTGTCCTGTGTGAAATTCTGCGCATCACACCTCACCATTCGGCGTGGTGGATCGGATATTCCATAAAGGAGTGGTGATGCGCAAACCCCTCAGCATGCTCGCCGCGGTACTCATCGCGGTGGGCATGGCATCCCCGGCGGCGGCAGCCCCCCAGGCGCCGACGCGGACCAAGGCTCCTTCCGCGAGCGCACCGTCGGTGTCCGGTGCCCGGACCGTCACCAGCGTGCGCGAACCGGCGCACCGGCAGGCCAGGCCGCTCACGCCCGACCGGCTGCCACCGACGGCGTTGACGTCCCGCCAGCCGGAGCCTGTCGGACGCGGGACCTCGCTGGCCGCGTCGTGCACGGCGGCGGACTTCAGCTCCCGCACCGGTGCGGCCCTGGTCTCCTACGTCAAGGCCTCCGACGTGATGACCTGCATCAACACGCTGTTCAGCGTCGCGCAGAGCCAGGCGTACGGGGTGTTCAACGAAGCGCAGATGACCACCATCGCCACCGCGTACCGGACGAACGCGCAGTCCTACCCCGGCAACAACTCGACGGGTACCGAGCAGCTCGTGCTGTTCCTGCGGGCCGGCTGGTACGTGCAGGAGCAGTATCCCAGCACCATTCCCGCCTACAGTGCCGCGCTCACCACCGCGCACGCGGCGGCGCTGGACGCGTTCTTCGCCAACCCCCGCAGCTCCGACGTCAACGACGCCAACGGCGAGGTCCTCGGCGAGTCGATCATCCTGACCGACAGCGCCATGCTGCAGCACCGCTACATCGCCCTCTACAAGAGGATGCTCACCGGCTACACCAGTGCCTACGACCCGTACTACTACATGCTGGCGGCCGTCAACGACGTCTACATCCCGATCTTCCGGGGGCACTGGAACGCCGCGTACGTCACGGCGGTCACCTCCGACCCGTCGCTGATCGACACCCTGTACGCGTTCGCCCGCGACCACCTGAACCTGCTCGGCGGCGACTGGTCGGTGCTGGCGACCAACGCCGGCGCGGAGACCGCCCGGTTCCTGTGGCACGACGCGACCAGGGTGAAGACCCGGCCGCTCGCGAAGGGTCTGCTCGACCGGTCGTCGATCACCGGCCCCACGGCGGGGCTGTGGGTGGCGGTCGCGGGTCAGGCCGACTACTACGACCGGGCGAACTGCTCCTACTACGGCACGTGCGACCTGGCGAACCGGCTGGCCGACGCGGCCCTGCCGATCCGCTACAACTGCGACGCCGGGCACACGATCTGGGCCCAGGACCTCACGTCGGCCGAGTTGACCGCGACGTGCACCAGCGTGCGCAACCAGGACGCCTACTTCCACGCCATCGTGGCCGACTCCGGTCCCGTGGCCAACGACAACAACACCAACATCCGGATCAACGTCTTCAACTCCAGCTCCGACTACCGGACGTACGCCGGCGTGATCTTCAACATCAGTACCAACAACGGCGGCATGTACCTGGAGGGTGACCCGGCCGTCGCCGGCAACCAGGCGAACTTCGTCGCCTACGAGGCCGAGTGGCAGCGGCCCACCTTCGCGATCTGGAACCTCAACCACGAGTACACCCACTACCTCGACGGCCGCTACGACACCTACGGCGACTTCAACGCCGGCCAGGTCGTCCCGGACATCTGGTGGATCGAGGGCTTCGCCGAGTACGTCTCCTACAGTTACCGCGGCGTCGACTACGACGACGCGATCGCCGAGGCCGGCAACCACACCTACGCGCTGAGCACCCTGTGGCAGACCACCTACGCCAACACCAACCAGACCCGCACCTACAACTGGGGCTACCTGGCGGTGCGCTACATGCTGGAGAAACACCGCTCCGACGTGCTGGCCATCCTCGCGAAGTTCCGGGTCGGCGACTACCAGGGCGGCTACGCCTACTACTCCACCACCATCGGCAACCGCTACGACGCCGACTTCGCCGCGTGGCTGACCGCCTGCAACGCCGGCGCCTGCCGGGGGAACGGCGGGGTCAACCAGCCCCCGGTCGCGGCCTTCGACGCTGCGGTCTCCGGGCTGACGGTGAACCTCACCGACCGCTCGACCGACTCCGACGGCGCCATCGCGTCGCGGTCGTGGACCTTCGGTGACGGCGGCACGTCCACCGCCGCCAACCCGAGCCGCACCTACGCTGCGGCCGGCACCTACACCGTCACCCTGTCCGTCACCGACGACAAGGGAGCCACCGCCAGCACCAGCCGGGCCGTCACCGTCGGCGGCACACAGCCGTGCACCGACCCGAACACCCAGGCCATGGACCGCAACTGCTCCCGGGCCAACCGCTCGGCCACCGCGGGCAACCTCGACTACCTGTGGATCTACCTGCCGGCCGGCACCACGACCCTGAGGGTCACCACCAGCGGCGGCACCGGCAACGCCGACCTCTACTACAACCCGAACACGTGGGCGACCAGCACCGCCTACACCGCACGTTCCACCAACGCGGGCAACACCGAGACCCTGACCGTCACCAACACCACCGCGGGCTACCGCTACATCAGCCTGTACGCGGTGACCGCCTTCTCCGGCGTCACCGTCACGACCAGCTACTAGCACGCGGCCCCGGGGGCGGCTGACGGACAGCGTCGCCGCCCCCGGGCGCCCCGCGCCTCAGTGCGGCCAGGCGGGGGAGCGGCCGAGCAGGGCCACGATCTCGTCCAGCCGCGTCTCCGCCGTCCACGGCACCACCGGCCCGAACGGCGTGCCCGGCGCGGTCCGGTACCCGCCGACGGGCACGGTCCGGGCGACGCCGAGGGCCACGTCCAGCAGGCGCTGATCGAAGCGCACCTCGACGCCCAGCGTGCGGGCGACGTCCCAGGAGTGCACCACGTAGTCGATGAGGTGGAAGCTGATCGCGTCGCGGGCCGGGAACGATCGCGTGGTGGTCAGCTCCGGCAGCGGGAACGCGCGGTCGAGGACGCCCGGCGCGGTGAACGACGCCAGCACGACATCGGCCGCCTCGCGGTAGGTCGCGACGTGGTCCGGGCCCAGCGGGCGCAGCCGCCACCGGGCGAAGTCGCCGTCGCCTGTGGACGCCGCGGCGAATCCGTGGTGCTGGGTGCCCATGTGGGCCAGCAGCCCGTGCAGGGTCCAGCCGGCGCAGGGTGTGGGCCGATCCAGGTCGGCGGCGGTGACGTGGGCGACCAGGTCGACGCTGACGGCGACGGCTTGGGCGTCGAGCGCCACCAGGTCGGCGTCGGTGGCGGAGGCGAACGCGTCGGCCGGCTCGCGCGGAGGAGTGGAAGGCATGGATAGACGATAGGTCGGTGCGACCCGCCCGGTCCCGCACGTGCTCCACCTCACGTTGATCTTTGATGGTACTGATCGGTACCGTATTCACAACGGAACCGATCGGTACCGTTCCTGAGGGGAGCGTCCACCATGAACCGCACCGTCCTGCTCGGCCTCGCCCGCAACGGGGCCGTCGCCCGCGCCGTCCTCCTCGCGCTCGCCACGGTCGTCCTGCTCGCCGCCGGCCAGCGGATCCTCATCCCGTTCGCCGTGGCCGCGTACGCCGTGGCCAACGCCGTCGCCCTGACCCTCGCCACCGCCCGGGCGACCCGCGCGACGGCCCCGGCCCGCCCGGCCGGGCGCTAGGCTCGCGCCATGCCCACCCACGCCCGCGACCGCCTCCTCGACACCGCCGAGCGGCTGTTCTACGCCGAGGGCATCCGCGCGGTCGGTGTCGAACGGATCCTCGCCGAGTCCGGGGTCGGCCGCGCGTCCCTGTACCGGCACTTCCCCGGCAAGGACGACCTGGTCCTCGCGGTGCTCCGCCGCCGCGACGCCGACTGGCGCCATTGGCTCGCCGACGCCGTGGACGCCAGTGGGGCCGGGCCCGCCGACCGCCCCCTGGCGGTGTTCGACGCGCTGGCCGAGCGGTTCGCGCGCGCCGACTTCCGCGGCTGCGCGTTCATCAACACCATCGTGGAGGCCGCGGACCCCGACAGCCCCGCGCACCGGGTGGCCGACGAGCACAAGCGGGCCGTGACGGCGTACCTGGAAAAGGTGTTGGTCTCCGCCGGCCACCGCGACCGCGACCTCGCGGAGCAGTTCACCCTGCTCGTCGATGGCGCCCTGGTCACGGCACTGCGGGAGCGGTCGCCGCGCGCGGCCGGCCGGGCCAGGGCGATCGCCGCGGCACTGCTGGCTGCGGCGACCCCGGACGCCGGATGACCGGCGCTAACCGATCAGGTTGACCAGGTCGACGAGCCGGTTGGAGTAGCCCCACTCGTTGTCGTACCAGCCGACGACCTTGACCTGGTCGCCGATCACCTTCGTCAGCCCCGCGTCGAACGTGCAGGACGCCGGGTCGGTGACGATGTCGGAGGAGACGATCGGGTCCTCGGTGTAGGCCAGGATGCCCTTGAGTCGCCCGTCGGCCGCGGCCCGCATGGCGGCGTTGACCTCCTCGACGGAGGTGGGGCGCGCGGCGGTGAAGGTCAGGTCCGTCGCCGAGCCGGTGGGGACCGGCACCCGCAGGGCGAAGCCGTCCAGCCGGCCGGCGAGCTCCGGCAGGACCAGGCCGATCGCCTTCGCCGCGCCGGTCGAGGTCGGGGCGATGTTGAGTGCCGCGGCCCGGGCCCGGCGCAGGTCGGGGCGGGGCCCGTCCTGGAGGTTCTGCTCCCCGGTGTATGCGTGCACGGTGGTCATCAGGCCCCGGGTGATGCCCACGGCCTCGTGCAGGACCATGGCCATCGGGGCCAGGCAGTTGGTGGTGCAGGAGGCGTTGGACAGGATCGTGTGCAGCGCAGGGTCGTACCGGTCGTGGTTGACGCCCATGACGACCGTCAGGTCCGCGCCGGTGGCCGGGGCGGAGATGACCACCTTCCGCGCGCCGCCGTCGACGTGCACCCGGGCCGCCGCCGCGTCGGTGAACCGCCCCGTGGACTCGATGACGATGTCGGCGCCCAGGTCGCCCCACGGCAGGTTGGCCGGGTCGCGCTCGGCGAACGCCCGGGTGGTGCGGCCGGCGACCGTGATGCCGGTGTCGGAGGCCCGGATCTCGTGGCCGAGGCGGCCGAGCACGCTGTCGTACCGCAGGAGGTGCGCCGTGGTGGCAGTGTCGCCGAGGTCGTTGTAGGCGACGATCTCGATATCGGCGTCGGAGGCGAGGACCGCCCGGTAGAAGTTCCGGCCGATCCGGCCGAAGCCGTTGATGCCCACGCGTGTGGTCACGTGTTCCCCCGTCGTTCCGGCGGCGCATCCGCATCGGTGGAGGGGTTCCCCGGCCGCCGCGCCGCACGCGCTCGACCCTAGCGGAGGCCGCCCACCGTCGTGGGTCCCGGGATCTGCCGACAGCGAAGGGAATGGTGTTGGCGAAGGGCCCCCGTCCGGGCAGCATGAGGGGATGCCAGCACTTCAGCGCACGGAGGCGCGCACCCGCGCCCACCTGATCGACGTCCACGGCTACCAGCTGGACCTGGACCTGACCCGCGGCGAGGACGTCTTCGGGTGCACGACGGTGATCCGGTTCTCCTGCGCCCGACCCGGCGCCGACACGTTCCTGGACCTGCGGCCGGCGGCCCTGAACCGCGTCGTGCTCAACGGCCGGCCGCTCGACCCCGCAGGCCTCGACGACCACCGGCTCGCCCTCACCGACCTGGCCGCGGAGAACGAGCTGCTCGTCGAGGCCGACATGGCGTACTCGCGGACGGGCGAGGGCCTGCACCGGTTCACCGACCCGACCGACGACGCCCGGTACGTGTACGCGGCGTGCGGCCCCGACCACGCCCCGCGGATGTTCCCCTGTTTCGACCAGCCGGACCTCAAGGCCCCGTTCACCGTGGCGGTGACCGCGCCTCCGGAGTGGACGGTGCTGGCCAACGCCGCCGGTGAGGCGCGCGGGGCCGGGCGGTGGGAGTTCGCACCGACGCTGCCGATCAGCACCTACCTGGTGACGGTGGTCGGCGGGCCGTTGCACTCGGTGCACGACGAGCACGACGGCATCCCGCTCGGCCTGCACTGCCGCCGTTCGCTGGCCGCGGACCTGGACAGGGAGGCCGACGAGCTGTTCGAGGTGACCCGGGCGTCCTTCGACCGGCTGCACGAGCTGTTCGCCGAGCGGTATGTGTTCGGCCGCTACGACCAGGCCTTCGTCCCCGAGCTGAACTGGGGCGCGATGGAGAACCCCGGCTGCGTGGTGTTCGCCGAGGAGGCGCTGTTCCACTCGCCGCCCACCGAGGCCCAGCGGACCCAGCGGGCCGTGGTCGTCGCGCACGAGATGGCGCACATGTGGTTCGGCGACCTGGTCACGATGCGCTGGTGGGACGACCTGTGGCTCAACGAGTCCTTCGCCGAGTACCTGGGCTTCCGGATCGCGGCGGAGAACACCCGCTTCACCGACGCGTGGACCGGGTTCGCCGTGGCCCGCAAGCACTTCGGGTTCGACGCCGACCAGCGCCCCACGACGCACCCGGTCGCCGCCACCGGCCTGGAGAGCCTGTCGGAGGCCATGGCCAACTTCGACGGCATCGCCTACGCCAAGGGCGCGGCCGTGCTCCGGCAGCTGGTCGCGTGGCTGGGCGACGAGGCGTTCTTCGCCGGGGTCAACGCGCACCTGGCCCGGCACCGGTTCGGCAACGCCGAACTGGCCGACCTGCTCGACGCGCTCGCCGCCGCGAGCGGCCGGGACGTGCACGGCTGGGCGGAGCTGTGGCTGCGGACCAGTGGCATGGACTCCCTGCGGGTGGAGCGGGGGACCCTCGTGGCCACCGGCACCCGGCCGCACCTGGTGGCCGTCGGCGTGTTCGACGGCGAGCCGCCGGTGCTCCGGGACCGGCACGACCTGGAGGTGCCGCCCGGCGGGCGGATCGCGCTCCCGGAGCCGGCGCGCGGCGGCCCGCCGCAGACCGCCTCCGCGCCTCCGGCGCACAGCTTCACCTCGGAGGCCACTTCCGCGCGACCCGGCGGCGGCCGGGAGCGGGAAGCCGGATTCGTGCTGCCCAACCTGGGCGACCTGACCTGGGCCAAGGTCCGCCTCGACGACTCCTCCTGGCGGGAGGTCGCCCGGACGCTGTCCCGGATCGCCGACCCGGAGACCCGGGCCGTGCTGTGGTCGATCGCCCGCGACATGGTGCGCGACGCGGACCTCGCCCCGCGGGCGTACCTCGACCTCGTCGCCGAGCACCTGCCCGCCGAGCGCCTCGACTCGATCGTCGAGGCGGTGCTCACCTTCGCCGGCACGAGGGTCGTCGACAGCTACCTCCCGCCGGACGAGCGTCCGGCCGGACACGAGCTGCTCGCCGGGGTCGGTCGCCGGCTGCTCGACGCCCCCGACGCGGCCCCGGGGCTGCGGTTGGCGGCGCTGCGCGCGACGATCGACAACGCGGTCGGCGACCCGGCCGGCCTGGAGAAGCTGCTGGCCGGTGCCGACCTGGGCACTGAGCTGCGCTGGGCGGCCCTGACCCGGCTCGCCGCCGGGGACGCGATCGACGACGACCGCCTCGCCGCCGAGCTGGCCGCCGATCCGAGCAGCAGCGCGCACCTGGGCGCGGCGACGGCCCGGGCGGCGCTGCCCGGGGCCGAGGCCAAGGAACGCGCCTGGGGCGTGCTGTTCGGTGCGGACGCCCCGTCCACGTACGTCCTCGCCGCCACGGCGCGGGGCTTCTGGCAGTCGGGCGCGACGGAGGAGTATGTCCGCCGGTACTTCGCCGACGTTGCCGGCGTCGGCGAACGCGGCGACATCGTGGCGATGACGCTGGGCGGCCGGGCGCTGTTCCCGGTGGGCCACTCCACGCCGGGGACCGTGCGGGCGGCGGAGGAGTGCCTGGCCGGCCCGGACCTGACGCCGGCGCTGCGCAGGGCCCTTGCCGACCAGCTCGACGAGCTGCACCGGGCGGTGCGGATCCGGGCGGCGGGCTGACGGTTCCGGCCCGGGCGATCGGCTGACGGTGCTGCGCCCGGGCGCCCCGGCGGGGCCGCAAAAGCAGCCGGCTATCCGATCCGGGTCAGTTCGCTGGTGCTCAGCCGGTCGACGAGCCGCAGACTGTCCCCGGTGCAGCTGAACGACTCCACGCCGTCCTTGTAGGCGTCCGGTCCGGAGGCCTTGGCGACGTCGTCGACGTAGGTGGTGGCGAACAGTGAGCTCGCCCCGTAGGTGATGGACAGCCCTTCGGCCGTGGCCTGCCAGCGGAAGCCGGTCGCCCCGGTGGTCCTGACCTTCGTGGACTGACCGTCGATCTGGCCGGCGAACCACACCCCGCCGCCCATGTCGACGAGGCCGCCGCCGAGGGCCGTGAACGTCATCACGTACCCCTCGCTGGCGAGGCTGAGGGTGCCGGTGTGGTTCTCCACGTGCCCGACCGCGTGCTGGAGTTTCCACACCCCGGGCACGCACGCCGTCCCGACGAGCGGCCGGTCGACGGTCGGGGACGGCACGGGGGCGACGACGGGCGACGGGACGGGGGTGCCCGGCCCGGCGGTCGCGGTCGGCGCAGCCCACGACGGGCCGGAGGGGCCGGCGGGCGAGCCGGTGGCGCTCGGGCCGGCGGGCTGGCTCTGGGCCTCGGCCGGGGACGTCGGCCCGAACGTCTTCCACAGCAGCACCCCACCGGTGATCAGCTCCGGCAGCGCCGTGATCAGGGTGACCCACGTGGCGAAACGCGCCTGCCTGGCGTTGTCAGTACCCTCGACCATCCACGACTCCACGTGATCGGCGGCCGGGTGGTGGTGTGACGAGCGGACCGGCCGGACCATCATCACAACAGAACCCCGGCCGGATCCCCCAGCTCATGTCACAAAAAGGACACCCACCCGTGGTGCCTCAACCAGCGCGCGGCGGTGACTTCCGGCGCGGCTCCACCCTCGGCCCTCAATCGCCGCATACAGTACATGTTGTGAATTATCGCGACAGGATCGCGCCCCGCGCGCTCACCGCAGCCACTCTGGCGCTCGCGGCCCTGCTGGCCCCCGTCACCGCGACCGCCGAACAGGCCCAGTCCGTCGTGGTGTCCGAGCGGCCGATGAGCTGGACCCCGAACGTCCTGGACGGCACGGTGTACGCGATCGCGGTCATCGGCGACATCGCCGTCGTCGGCGGGGACTTCACCGCCGTCCGCGCGGCCGCCTCGGGCACCGCGCTCAGCCGGCGCTACGTGTTCGCGTTCCGGCTCGGCACGGGCGAGATCCTGCCCGACTTCGCCCCCACCCTCGACGGCACGGTCTACGCCCTGTCGGCCGGCGCCGACGGCAGCGTGTACATCGGCGGCGCGTTCACCCAGGTCAACGGCGAGGACCGCCGGGGCCTGGCCAAGCTCGACGCGCGGACCGGGAGGACCGATCGCGCGTTCACGGGCGCGATCGCCGACGGCGAGGTGCACACCCTGGTGGCTCGCGGCGACCGGCTGTACGTCTCGGGCTGGTTCAGCAGCATCTCCGGCGTGTGGCGCACGGCGCTCGCCCGGCTCGACGCCGCGACCGGCGCGGCGGACCACGGTTTCGTGCCGGACCTGCGGCGGGCCGGCGGCGGGCTGGTCCGGGTGGAGGCGATGGCCGTCTCCCAGGACGGCGCCTCCCTGCTGATCGACGGCTCCTTCACCCACGTCGACGGCGTGGACCGCTTCAACCTGGCCCTGCTGGACGTGTCCGGGGCCGAGCCGTACGTGCGGGACTGGAACACTTACGCGTACCGGAACTCCACCTGCATCTGGTCGCCCAGCACGTACCTGCGCGGTGTGGACTTCTCGCCCGACGGCTCGTACTTCGTCGTCGTCACCAGCGGACACATCAACGAGCCGACCAAGATGTGCGACACCGCCGCCCGGTTCGAGACCGACACCGACGGCGTGCACGACCCGACCTGGGTCAACCACACCGGGGCCAACACCCTGCTGTCGGTGGCGGTGACCGGCTCGGCCGTGTACGTCGGCGGCCACCAGCAGTGGCTCGACAACACCTACGGCCACAACAAGAACCGGGGCCCGGGCGCGGTGCCCCGGCCGGGGATCGGCGCGATCGATCCGGACACCGGCAAGGCGCTGGCCTGGAACCCGACCAAGGACCGGGGCGTCGGCGTCGAGGCGCTCGTCGCGTACCCCGGAGGGCTGCTGGTCGGCAGCGACACCGAGTACATGGGCCACGAGTACCACGCGCGGCTGGGCGGCTTCGAGCTGCCATGACAGCGCCGGCCCGGTAGCCTCGGGAAGATGAACATCGATCCTGACGCGTACACGGTGCTGTGTTTCGGCGACTCCAACACGAACGGCATCCCCTCCGACGACGAGGACTACGTCCGCCTCGCCGCGGACGTGCGGTGGACGGGCCGGCTCCAGGCCCTGCTCGGGGACGGATTCCACGTCATCGAGGAGGGACTCAACGGCCGGACCACCGACGTGGACTACGCCGACCGTCCCGGCTGCAACGGCCGGCCCTACTTCGCACCCTGTCTGCGGACGCACCACCCGGTCGACGTCGTCGTCATCATGCTCGGGACCAACGATCTGAAGACCCAGTTCGACCGGTCCCCGGAGGACATCGCCGCGGCTCTGGACGGTTACATCGACGACGTCGACGACAACGCCGCGAACCGGGACGGCGGAACTCCCCGGACCATTCTGGTCAGCCCGATTCCGCTCGACGACACCCAGCCGATGTTCGCGGCGAACACCCTCGGGGCCTTCGACGCCGCCGCGGTGGACAAGTCGCGCCGGTTGTCGGAGGAACTGCTGAAGGTGGCTCGGGCGCGTGGCGTGCACTTCGCCGACGCGGCCACGGTCGCCCGGGCCGGAGGCGACGGCCTGCACCTCCGCCTCGACGGTCACCAGCCCCTCGCCGAGCTGGTCGCGACCACGATTCAGGACGCGCTCGCCGATCTCGTCGCCGCGCACCACTGAGTCCGCGACGGCCCCCGCCCTGTCCTGGCGCGCAAGCCCGGCTGCGTCGCCGATGGGGAGCGGCACGATCCCCGCCTATGATCCGATGGTGGATTACTTCGTGTACGGTCACGACCGCCCAGACGTCGGGGACCTGCGGTGGGAGCGGACCGAGGAACACTGGACCTTCATGGACGGCTACGCCGACGTCATGATCGCCCGGGGCCCCACCCTCACCGAGGACGGCGAGGGCGTGACCGGCAGCGTGCACATCGTCGACCTGCCCGACTCCGCCGCGGCCCGGGCGTTCGCCTACGACGAGCCGTACTACCGGGCCGGCGTGTTCGCCGACGTGCTGGTCCGCCGCTGGAGCAACACCCTCGGCCGGACGATGTGGGCGTTCACCGGCACCGGCGAGGACCCGCGCTTCCTGGTCATCGGGCACGGCCGGCACGGCATGACCGACGTGCGCGACCGGTACCGGGCCGACCAGCGCGACTACCTCGCCGCCGGCTACTCCGAGCGCCTCATCGCGCACGGGCCGATGCTGTCCGAGGACGGCGTGGAGTGGCTGGGCACCGCGACGCTGGTCGAACTGCCCGACCGGGCCGCCGCGGAGGCGATGCTGGCCCGCGGCCCGTACGCCGAGGCGGGCCTGTACGAGCGGGTCGAGGTCCACCCGTGGCGGTTCGGCGGCCGACCGGCCAGCTGAACCGCCTGGAACCCCGCCTGAGCAGCCCGGTCCGCGGTGTCGGCAGGACGACTCGGACGCCGGCCGCGCACCATCGGTCGGGGGCGGGCATGGTAGCGGCGGTCACGGGGCCGTGGAGTCTCCAGATTGACTGACAAGTGTCAATGTCTTGTCTAGGGTGGGCGCAACCCTCCGACCCCAGGAGCAGCGATGACCCCTCTCCGCCGCAGACTACTGGCCCTGGCCGGCTGTCTCGCGCTCGTCGCGTCCACCCTGCTGTCCGCGTCCCCGGCCCACGCCGCGGTGCCGGACGTCTGGGCGTTCGCCTATATGGACAATCCCGCGCCGGCCCCCGGCTCGGTCACCAACACCGCATACCAGTGGGGCACCTACCGCTCCACCTGCCCCGGTTCGTGGATCACCGTGACCCAGATCGCGATCGGGAAGTACCAGCTCAAGCTCCCGTGCAGTGCCTCGACCAACGGGATCGTGCACGTCACCGCCGTCAACGACAACGCCAGGTACTGCGACATCGAGAACTGGTTCGACAGCGGCGGGACGAAGGTCGTGACCGTCCTGTGCTTCAAGGGAAACTTCCAGGACAACTCGGCGTTCACCATGACCTACATGCGCAGCTCCGGCGGGCCGGTCGGCGGGGGAGCGCACGCCTACGTGTACTCCAACATGTCCGGTGGCGTGTTGGCGAGCTACAACTCGACCGGGGCCGCCAACTCGATCACCCACACCGGAACCGGCACGTGGACGGTCAAGTTCGCGGGGCTGAGCACCGGCGGCTACGACGGTGACCTGCAGGCCACGGCGGTGCACCCCAATGACATGGCCCGCCGGTGCAGGGTCGACAACTGGTACTTCAGCGGAACGGACTATCTGGTGCCGGTGTCGTGCACCGACTCCAACGGCGCGCCGGTCGACACGTGGTGGACCGCGTCGTACCACCTCAAGCGGTCGGTCTTCGGAGCTGCCAACCCGCCGACCCGGCTCGCCTACCAGACGAACCTGACCGGGGCGCCCGCGGGCAGCAGCTACAACTCGCTCGGTGCGTCGAACACGTTCGGCTCGGCCCCTCCCGGCCGGTACACGATGGTGTTCCCCGCCGTCGGCGTCAGCCGCACCCATCTTCAGGTGACCGCGCTGGGTGGCCCGTCCGGCTACTACTGCAACCTGGAGAAGACGTGGACGATCTCCGGGTCGGACGTGCTGGCCCCGGTGATCTGCTTCAACAACGTCGGCGTCCCGACCGACAACCTGCTGTTCTCCACCTACAGCTCAGAGATCTGACCGTCCCGGGTGGCGCGGGCACCCCTCGCCGGTGCCACCCGGGGACGACTCGCTAGTCGTCGAGCCAGTCCCACGGCTTGGGCTCGCGGCCAGGCCGCTTGCGCAGGGCCGTCGGCTCGTTCAGGCCGGGAGCGGGCTGGTTGTGCACGGCGGTCGGCTCGGACAGCGCCGACGACGGATTCCGGACCACGGTCGGCTCGGACAGCGCGGCGGCCGGATGGCGGACGGCGGTCGGCTCGGACGTCGGGGCAGCCGGGTGGCGGACGGTCGGCTCGTGCGCGGACGACGGCGGTGCGTGGGCCGGCTCGGCGGGGACGGTCCGCAGGATCTGGGTCGCGTGGTCGGGCCGCTGGGGCGCGCTGGGCGTCGAGCTGCGGTACACCGTGGGCGTCGGGCGGGCCGGGCCCTCGTCGCCGTCGCGGCCCTTGCGGAGCAGGAAGTACACGCACGCCCCGCCGCCGCCGAGCAGCAGGACGCCCAGGATCACTGCGAACGTCAGCATCGGACTGCCGTCGTCGCCGTCGGCCGCGCCGGCGACCGGGGACTTCTCGATCCGCTGCACGGCGTTGGGCGCGGCCGCCGCCGTCAGGGTCAGCGAGATGTCGACATCGGACACCGCGAGTCCGGGGGTGGCGGTCCGGGTGACCGTCACCGGTGTGTACCCGGTCTTCGTCGCCACCAGGGTGAGGGTGCCGGCGGTGAACTGCTCGGCCACGGACGCCGCCGTGTACGTGAACGCTCCGGTGTCCCCGGACGTCACGCCCCGGGACTTGCCGGCGGAGTCGGTGATGGTGACCACGGCGCCCGGCACCGGCTTGGTCTCCAGGTCCAGCACCCGCCCGGTGACCGACGGGATCCCGGTGGACACCGGCCCGTTGAGCGTCACGGGGACGGTCGCGGTGATCGCGCCGGCGGCGGTGGTGAGGAAGGAGCCGGCGGCGCTCAACGAGCCGGCCACGGTCTGTCCGGAGGTGAGGGCGGACTGGGCCGGCGGGGCGATCGACACGGTGACGGCGGTGTTCGACGCCGCAGCCACCGGGATCACGGGGCAGGTGACGACCGTCGGGGCGGCCTGGCAGCCGGCGGCGGCCGCCGTGAACTGCACGCCCTGGGCGACCAGCTCGGCGGGCATCGAGATGGTGAAGCCGGCGGTGCCCGGCGCGGCGCTGGTGTTGGTGAGGGTGAGCGCGACCGTCACCGGGGCGCCGCCCACGCCGATCGTCACCGCCGTGGGGCTGAACGCCGCGGCGATCTCGTCGGCCGCGACCGCCGGGGCGGCCGTCAGGATCACCGCGCAGAAGGTCGTGACGACCGGCCACATTCTGCCCGCCAGTAGGCGCATGTCCCCACCTCTCCCGATCACGTCACCCCGCGAACGACTCGACGCACAATAGCGGGACCCGTCCACCGGTTTCCAGGCCGGAGTGCCCCGGATCGGCACATCCGCCCGGTGGCGCGGAGATGTAAGGACGGTGAACTGTCCCGGGCGGCCGGGCGGGTAGGTCGGATCAGGGTAGCGCCGGTCCCCGGGCGCGGCCCGCAGGGCGCGGGAACGCCGCGACGGCCAGCGCGGCGAGCGCCTGCACGAGGGCCAGAACCGCCGGTGGCCGCCCGATGCCGACCAGCCCCGCCCAGAACGGATCCGGCCGCCACATCTCCGCCGGCCAGCCGAGCACCGTCACGCCGATCGCGAACGCCGGCAGCACCCCGATCAGCGTACACACCGTGCAGAACGTGACAAAACCCCGAAGCCACCCAGGGCATTTCTCGGTACGCCGACTCACCCAGCCCGTCAGCAGCCACCCGACGAGCGCGCCCGGCGCGGGGAGGGCGGGTAGGCGCGCAGGAGCCGGGCGTACCGACGGGCGAGGGGGGTCATGACGGCTGCGCCGCCGGGCCGCCCATGCCGGTCGCACGCTCGGCGAGTCGGCGGGCGGCCGTCGCGGCGGTGCGCCGCATGCGTTCCGTCTCGGCTTCCAGGGCGGCGGCACCGGGCCGGGTGAGCCGGTAGTAGCGCCGGGTGCGGCCGTCGACGACCTCCTCGCGGTCGGGCTCGACCAGGCCCTCGGCGGTGAGTCGGTCGAGGGCGGCGTAGAGGGTGCCGGCCTGGAGGGTGATCTGGCCGGCGGACAGCGTGGCGACCTCCTGGATCACCCCGTAGCCGTGCAGGGCCCGGGTGGCCAGGGCCGTGAGGATCCAGAAGGTCGGTTCGCGCATCGACGCCATACCGAAAATATAAAGATGATCTGATTATGTGGTCAAGGGCGGCGGGCCGCCAGGTGACCGCGCAGCCACGCGTACCACGCGTCGAGGCCGTCGCCGCGGGTCGCCGAGACGGACAGTACCTCCAGGCCGGGGTTGACCGTCCGGGCGTGCCCGGCGCACCGGTCGGGGTCGAAGTCCACATGCGGCGCCAGGTCGACCTTGTTGATGACCATGAGCTGCGCGGACCGGAACATGTGCGGGTACTTCAGCGGCTTGTCGTCGCCCTCCGTCACCGACATGACGACCACCCGGGCGCGCTCCCCGAGATCGAACAGCGCGGGGCAGACCAGGTTGCCGACGTTCTCGATCAGCACCAGCGACCCGACCGGCGGGTCGAGCGTGGCCAGGCCCCGGCCGAGCATCTCGGCGTCGAGGTGGCAGCCGCTGCCGGTGTTGATCTGGACCACCCGGCAGCCGGTCGCCCGGATCCGTTCGGCGTCCAGGAGGGTCTCCTGGTCACCCTCGACCACCGAGACGGGTACCTCCGCGCGCAGGTCGCGGACCGTGCGCTCCAGCAGCGTCGTCTTGCCGGAGCCGGGGGAGCTCATCACGTTCAGGGCGAGGATGAAGCGGGCCGCCAGCCAGTCGCGGTTGCGCCCGGCGAGCAGGTCGTTCTTGGCGAGCACGCTCTGCTCCAGCGTGACGACCCGGGTGGCGGTCCGGGCGGGTCCGGCGGCGCCGTGCCCGTGGTCGGCTTCGTGGTCGTGGTCGTGGTCGTGCCCATGGCTATGGTCCGGGGCGTGTCCCGGGCCGGGCCGGGTGACCACCCGGCCGCTGTCGAGATCCGTGACCGTTGACCGGGAGTCCTCGTCGCACCCGCACGTCGCGCACACGTCAGGCCACCTCCACCTGTCTGATCATGAGTTCCTGTCCGCTCGTGATGTCGAGGTCCGCGCTGCCGCACGGGCACAACGGGATCAGGTCGACGAGCTCGACGTCGGACCGGCACCCCCGGCAGTACGCGCCGCCGGGGACGTCGACGATGTCCAGCCGCGCGCCCTGCAGCGGCGTGCCCTCGGTGCACAGGTCGAAGCAGAACCGCACCGAGTCGGCCACCACCCCCGACAACCGGCCGATCTCGAGGGTCACGGCCAGGACGCGGGCGTCACCGAGGCGGTCGCGGACGCTCGCCACGACGCTCTCTGTGATCGCCAGTTCGTGCACGCCCATCAGCCTCCCCGGGAATTGTGGCCCGCCGCCGCGGGCTGGCGGGCGTCTTTCGGGGAAACGCCGCGCGGCCCGGACGTCATCACCCGCACGGCCACGCCGGTCGCGACCAGCAGGCCCCCGCCGACCCAGAACGCGCGCCCGGCGGCACCGGTCGCGGAGCCCGTCGCGGCGAACGTGCCGAGGAAGACGCTGCCCAGCAGGGCGGTGCCGAGCGTGCCGCCCAACTGCTGGACGGCGTTGAGCAGCCCGGCGGCCGAGCCGGTCTCGTGCGGCCGGACCCGGTGCAGCGCCGTGGTGAAGAACGGGACGGTGAACAGCCCCAGTCCGGTGCCGCACACGGCCAGTGCCCCGAGCAGCGGCCACGGGTACCCGCCGGCCGTGGCGTACACCGCGACGGCGCCGAGGACCCCGGTGAGCATGGTGGCGAGCCCGGCGTGCATGACCCGGGCGCCGTACCGGGGGACCAGGTGCGCGCCGGCGACCCAGGAGGCCACGGCCATCCCGCCTGACCAGGGCAGCATGGTCAGCCCGGCGGTGAGGACGTCGGCGCCGAGGCCGAGCTGCAGGTGCACCACGACGACGAGCATCAGGCCGTTCATCGCGGCGAAGAACAGGGCCGAGCACACCAGGGCCGCGGGGAAGCCCCGGTTGCCGAACAGGCTGCCCTCGATCAACGGGTGGGCGGCCCGTCGCTGGTGCAGGCCGAACAGTGCGAGGGTGGCGACGCCGACGGCGAGGACCGTCCAGTGCCGGCCGGGGGCGATGAGTGGGTACACGACGAGGCCGGTGCCGACCGCCGCCAGCGCCGTGCCGACCAGGGCGAGCCGGGGCCGGTCGGGGGAGCGGTCCTCGGCGAGCAGCGGGGCGGCCAGGAGGACTGCGACGCCGAGCGGCACGTTGACCAGGAACACCGCCCGCCAGGAGGAGCCGAACAGGTCGGCGTGGGTGAGGATCCCGCCGAGCGCCGGCCCGCACACGGCCGACAGCCCCATCACCGGCCCGATGGTGCCCAGCGCCCGGGCGGTCTCCGGGCCGGTGAACATGCTCTTGATCAGCCCGAACGTCTGTGGGATCACCAGTGCCGCGGCGCAGCCCTGCACGGCCCGGGCCGCGATCATCGTTCCGGCGGAACCGGCGAGGGCGCAGGCCACCGACGCCAGGACGAAGCCGGTGACCCCGATCCGGAACACCCGGCGGCGGCCGACGATGTCCCCGAGCCGGCCGCCGGTGATCAGGAGCATGGCGAAGGGCAGGGTGTAGGCGGCGGCGTACCACTGGATGTCGGCGGCCGGGCCGCCCAGGTCCGCGTGGATCACCGGGGCGGCGACCTGCACGATCGTGGCGTCCAGCAGGTTCATGGCCTCGGCGGTCAGCAGGGTGGCCAGCGCGGCCCAACGCCAGCGGTGACGGTGCATCGGGTACCTCCGGGTCGCTCGACTGTGACGGGTCAGAGCGTGCCGCCAGGTACCCGGAAAGCTCCAGTTCTTCTGCGATCTTTGAAGATCTGTTCCATCGGAGGGCGGTATTCTGCGGAATATGGACGACCTGGACCGCGCTGTCGTGCACGCGCTGCACGTGGACGGCCGGGTGCCGTTCAGCCGGATCGGCGCGGTGCTGGGCGTTTCCACCCAGACCGTGGCCCGCCGCTACCGGCGACTTCGGGCCGAGGCGGGGCTGCGCGTCGTCGGGCTCGCCGAGCCGGCGCGGGCGGGCCGGGCGCAGTGGATGGTCCGGCTCACCGCCAGCCCGCACACCTCCCAGGACGTCGCGCACGCCCTCGCCCGGCGCGCGGACACGTCGTGGGTGAAGCTGGCCTCCGGCGGCACCGAGATCCTCGCGATCATCGACACCCCGGCGGAGTCCGCGACCAGCCATCCGCTGCTGCTGCGCGACATCCCGCGCACCGCGAGCATCACGGCGGTGTCCGCGCACTACGTCCTGCACACCTACCTGGGCGGGCCGACGGCGTGGCGGGGCCGGGCGCACGCCCTCACCGAGGAGCAGCGCCGGCAGTTGGAACCCCCGGCGGGCGTCGGACGGGACGTGGCCGAGTCCGACGCCGCGCTGCTGGCGGCCCTGTCCCGCGACGGCCGGGCCGTGCTCGCCGACCTGGCCACCGCGACCGGCTGGTCGCCGGCGACCGTCGCGCGCCGCCTCGCGGACCTGCGGGCGGGCGGCGCGCTGTTCTTCGACGTCGAGATCGACCCCGCGCTGTTCGGCGCCACCACCCAGGCGCTGCTGTGGATGGCGGTCACCCCGGCGCGGCTGGACGCGGTGGCGGTCGCCCTGGCCGGGCATGACGAGCTGGCGTTCGTGGCGGCCACCACCGGCCCGACCAATCTTGTCGCCCACGCGCTGTGTGCGGACCCGGCCGGGCTGCACGCCTACCTGACCCACCGGCTCGGCCCGATCGAGGGGATCAGGACGCTGGAGACGGCCCCGGTGCTGCGCACCCTCAAGGCGGCAGGCCCGCTGGGCCCGTGACTACCGGTGACAGACGGCCTCGACGTTGTTGCCGTCGGGGTCACGGACGTACGCCCCGTAGTACGTCTCGTGGTATTCCGGGCGCACGGCCGGCTCGTGCAGCACCTCCGCCCCGGCCTCGACCGCCGCGTCGAAGAACGCCCGCACGCTCTCCCGGTCGGCGGCCGTGAACGCCACGTGTGTCTCGCGCGCCCGGCCACCGGTCGTGGCCAGGCCGATCCAGAAGTCGGGGAACGACGTGCCGTAGCCGACGACGTCCTCGTGTTCGGCGATCCGGCGGCCGCCGAGCGGGGCGAGGACCGCGTCGTAGAACGCCGCGCTGGCGGCCAGATCGCTGACCTGAAGGGAGATGTGATCGATCATCTGTCCAGTAAACGCCATCGGGGGGCCGTGCGGCGCACATCCGCCCGGACGACGGTGTGCGGTCCCGTTAACTCCCCGTGTCCACACGTCGTGATCAACCGGTAATGCGGCCGTCCTAAGGTGACGACTGCGGGTCGATCTGTGGGAGGGAGCGCGGGGCTTGAAGGCGGACAGCGTGCGGACGGTCTGCTCGTACTGCGGCGTCGGCTGCGGCATCGTGCTCGACATCGGCCGCGACGTCGCCACGGGCCGGCGAACGGTCACGAAGGTTTCCGGGGACAAGGACCACCCCGCGAACTTCGGGCGACTGTGCACGAAGGGTTCGACCAGCGCGAACATGATGGCCGCCCCCGGACGGGCCGCGACGGCGCTGATCCGGGCCGAGCGGGGCGCGGAGCCCACCGCCGCCGACGTCGACGAGGCGATCACGACGGTCGCCGGGCGACTGCGGGCCATTCTGGACGAGCACGGCCCCGACGCGCTGTCCTTCTACGTGTCCGGGCAGATGTCCCTGGAGGCGCAGTACCTGGCGAACAAGCTGGCCAAGGGGTTCGTCCGCACGAGCCAGATCGAGTCCAACTCCCGGCTGTGCATGGCCAGCGCCGGTTCCGGCTACAAGCTGTCCCTGGGCGCGGACGGCCCACCTGGCTCCTATCAGGACTTCCACCGCGCGGACGCCTTCCTCGTCATCGGCTCCAACATGGCCGACTGCCACCCGATCCTGTTCCTGCGGATGATGGACCGGGTCAGATCGACCGGGGCCAAACTCATCGTCGTCGACCCGCGACGTACCGCCACCGCCGACAAGGCGGACCTCTTCCTCCAGATCAAGCCGGGTACGGACCTGGCGCTCCTGAACGGCCTGTTGCACCTCCTGGTCGCCGGCGGCCACACCGACGCGGCGTTCATCGCGGAGTTCACCGACGGCTGGGAGGACATGCCAGCCTTCCTGGCCGACTACCCGCCAGCGAAGGTCGCCGAGGTCACCGGCATCCCCGAGGCGGACATCCGGCGGGCGGCGGAGTGGATCGGCGGGGCCGGCGAGTGGATGAGCTGCTGGACGATGGGCCTCAACCAGTCCACCCACGGCACGTGGAACACCAACGCCCTGGTCAACCTGCACCTGGCCACCGGGGCGATCTGCCGCCCCGGCAGCGGCCCGTTCTCGCTCACGGGCCAGCCCAACGCGATGGGCGGCCGAGAGATGGGCTACATGGGCCCGGGCCTGCCCGGCCAGCGTTCCGTCCTCGTGGACGCCGAGCGCGCCTTCGTCGAGGACCTCTGGGGCGTCGAGGCGGGCACTCTGCGGACCGAGGTCGGGCGCGGCACGGTGGAGATGTTCGAGCGGATGGCCGCCGGCGACATCAGGGCCTGCTGGATCATCTGCACGAACCCGGTCGCCTCCGTGGCCAACCGCAGGACCGTCATCGCCGGGCTGGAGGCCGCCGAGCTGGTCATCACCCAGGACGTGTTCACCGAGACCGAGACCAACGCGTACGCCGACGTCGTCCTGCCCGCCACGCTGTGGGCCGAGTCCGACGGAGTCATGGTCAACTCGGAGCGGAACCTCACCCTCGTCCAGGGCGTCGTCGACCCGCCGGGGCAGGCGCTGCCCGACTGGCGGCTGATCGCCCGCGTCGCCTGCGAGATGGGCTTCGCCGACGCGTTCACCTACACGGACGCCGAGGAGGTCTTCGAGGAGCTGAAGCGGGCCTGGAACCCGAAGACCGGCTGGGACCTGCGCGGCGTCAGCTACCAGAGGCTGCGCGAGACCCCGGTGCAGTGGCCGGCCCCGTCCCCGGAAACTGGCGACCGCAACCCGATCCGCTACCTCAACGACGGCGTCAGCCAGACCCTGCTGGAACGCGACGACGGCACCCGGCCCCGGCTGGTGTTCCCCACCGCGACCGGCCGCGCCCAGTTCTTCGCCCGCCCGCACCTGCCCGCCGCCGAACTCCCCGACGACGACTACCCGTTCGTCCTCAACACCGGACGCCTCCAGCACCAGTGGCACACCCTGACCAAGACCGGCAAGGTCGCCGCACTCAACAAACTCAACCCGGGGCCGTTCGTCGAACTGCACCCCGACGACGCCGCCGCCATGGCCGCCCGCGACGGCGACCACATCGAGGTCGCCTCCCGCCGGGGCCGTGCCGTCCTGCCGGCGGTCGTCACCGACCGGGTGCGGCCCGGAAACTGCTTCGCACCGTTTCACTGGAACGACCTGTTCGGCGAGTACCTCAGCGTCAACGCCGTCACCAACGACGCCGTCGACCCGATCTCCTTCCAACCGGAGTTCAAGGCCTGCGCCGTGGCACTGCGCGTGGTGCCGGCCCGGGCACCCGGGGAGCCCACCGGGACCGGTCCGACGGTCCCCGCGCAGCGACCGCCCACGGACGCTCCCGTCACCACCGCGCGATCCGCGGCCACGGCGCACGCGGTCGGGCCGGCTACGGCCTCCGAGGCCACGGCGCAGGCGGTCGGGCTCACTACTTCGCAGCCCGGGGCCCTGTCACCGGCGGTAGGGCCGGCCACGGCCGTCGACGCACTCGCCGCTCTGTTCGGCCTGACCGATCTCACCGGCCCCACGCTGGGCGAACAGCAGCGCCGGTACCTGACCGGATACCTCTCCGGCCTGACCCTGGCCCCGCCCGGCGGCGTTCCGACGCTGCCCGCCAACGCGCCCTTCGACCCCGAGACGGCGCGGTGGGTGGACGGTGTGCTGGCCGGCATGTTCTCCCGGACCGCTTCCGCCTCCGAGCCGGTCGCCGTCGCGTTCCCGGACGTGGCCGCGGACCGGACCGCACCCGCCCCGGACCAGGCCACCGACCGGGCCGCAACCGAATCCGCCTCGGACCAGGTCGCCGACCGGACCGCCCCGACCCGGAGGCTTCTCCTTTTGTGGGCCTCGCAGACCGGCAACGCCGAGGACTTCGCCGCCGCCGCGGCCGCCCGCATCACCGGGGCCGGGCACCCCGCGACCCTGCTGGCCATGGCCGACACGACCCCCGGCCAGCTCACCGCCGACACCGACGCGCTGATCGTGACCAGCACCTTCGGTGACGGCGACGCCCCCGACAACGGCGCGGACCTCTGGCGCGGGCTCAACGCCCCCGACGCCGCCCGCCTCGACGGGCTGCGGTACTCCGTCCTGGCGTTCGGCGACTCCAGCTACGAGGACTTCTGCGGCCACGGCCGCCGCCTGGACGAACGCCTCGCCGAACTCGGCGCGACCCGCCTGCACCCACGCGTGGACTGCGAACCCGACTACGACGAGGCCGCCGGCCAGTGGCTCGACCAGGTCACCGTCGCCCTTGCCACCGTGCCCGACCGGCGGCCGGTACCCGTCATCGCGGTCGCCGCGGCGGCCCGGCCCTCCGCGCCCGCCGGCTACTCCAAGGCGTCCCCGTTCGCGACCCTGCTGATCGGCAACCGCCTGCTCAGTCTCCCCGGGTCGCACAAGGAGGTGCGGCAGTTCGCCTTCGACACCCAGGGCGGCGAACTCGCCTACGATGTCGGCGACGCCCTCGGCGTGTGGCCGGCCAACCGCGCCGAACTGGTCGCCGAATGGCTCGCTCTCACGGGCCTGGACCCTCAGGAGGGCGTGGAGGTCCCCGACAGCGGGGTCATCCCGCTCGGCGAGGCCCTGCGGACCCGGTTCGACATCGCCCGCATCACCCCTGACCTGCTCAGGTTCGTCGCCGAGTCCACGGGCGACCGCCAGCTCCGCCGGCTCCTGCGCCCGGACAACAAGGGCGAGTTGGCGAAATGGAGCTGGGGTCGCCAGGCCGCCGACGTCGTCGGATCCTTTCCCGTCCGGGCGTCGGCTGCGGCGTGGGCCGGCGTGCTCAAACGCCTGCAGCCCCGCCAGTACTCGATCTCCTCGAGCCCGCTGGTCCATCCCGGCGAGGTGCGCCTCACGGTGTCCGTGGTCCGCTACACCAACGATCTCGGGCGCGACCGGGCGGGCGTGTGCTCGGCGTACCTGGCCGACTGCGCCGACGACGGCCCGGTGCAGGTGTTCGTCCAACGCCTGCCGCACTTCCGCCCGCCGGCCGACGCCGCGACCCCCATGATCATGGTGGGCCCGGGCACCGGCGTCGCCCCGTTCATCGGCTTCCTCGAGGACCGCCGGGCCCGCGGCCACACCGGACCCAACTGGCTGTTCTTCGGCGAACAGCGCGAGGCCACCGACTTCTACTACCGCGACGACCTGCGGGCCCACCTCGCCTCCGGTCACCTCGACCGCCTCGACACCGCCTTCTCGCGTGACCAGCGCACGGCGATCTACGTGCAGGACCGGATGCGGGAGCACGGTCCCCGGCTGTGGCGCTGGCTGCAGGACGGCGCCCACGTCTATCTCTGCGGCGGCAACCGGATGGCCAAGGACGTCGACGAGGCGCTCCGCGGGATCGTGGCCGCGCACGGCGGCATGGACGAGGAGTCGGCCGCCGCCTACGTCCAGCAGTTGGCCAGCGACCGGCGCTACGTCCGCGACGTCTACTGAGCGCGGCCCGCCGCCCGGATCAGGGGGCTGGGTGCGAGGCCGCGTACACCCACGCCGAGCCGCCCGACGCCAACGGTGCCAGGGCCCGGCTGTAGTCGTCGGTCTCGTAGCCGTCGGCGGCGGCGAGTTCCGCCTCGGTGATGGCCAGGACGGTGCCGGCGACGAGGTCGGCGGGGTCACCGGTGGCGTGCAGGATCGGGTGGTGCGCCGAGCCGCTGGTGGCCACGACCTCCGGGTCGGTGATCTCGACCATGTCCAGTCGGTACCCCTGAAGCTGGTCCGGTCTTCCGTCGAGTTCGCGACCGAAGAGGGCGCGTTGCACGTTGGACTGGCGCAGCGTGCCATAGGAGAACAGGGAGACGTCGGTCTGCACGGGGGCACCTTCCTGGTCGGGCGAGCGGCTCATGATCACATCATGCCCCGCCCGCCCATGCCGGTGACACCGGCATGGGCGGAAGCGACCACCAGGCGTCGAATGATCTGGCAGATGCCAGACGAACCGTCAACACGACCCGCATCTGCGATGCCCTAGAGTCGGGGCATGGTCGCATTCCGGATGGGCGAGGTGGCGGGGCTGCTGGGTGTCAGCGTGGACACGGTGCGCCGCTGGGCCGACGGCGGGAGACTGCCGGTCAGCCGCGACGACCACGGGCACCGGGTCGTCGAGGGCGGGGCGCTGGCCGGATTCCTGCGGACGCATTCCGCCGAGGCCGACAAGGGCTCGGGGTCCTCGGCGCGCAACCGGCTGCCCGGGATCGTGACCGAGGTGATCCGCGACGGCGTGATGGCGCAGGTGGAGATCCACGCCGGCGGGCACCGGATCGTGTCGCTGATGAGCCGCGAGGCCGCCGACGAGCTGGGCCTGCAGGTCGGGGTGCCGGCGACGGCGGTAGTGAAGTCCACCAACGTGGTGGTCGAGGTGCCCCAGCGTGGGGCGAAGGGACAGGAGCGTTCATGAGACTGGTACGGATGCTGGCGGTCGCCACGGTCGCCGCACTCGCCCTGGCCGGTTGCGGCGGTGGCGCGGACAAGCCGTCGACGACGCCCCCGACCGGGGAGAAACTCACCGGCACGGTCACCGTGCTCGCGGCCGCGTCGTTGACGGAGTCGTTCACGGCGATCGGCAAGGACTTCGAGGCCGCCCACCCCGGGGTGAAGGTGACGTTCAGCTTCGGGGCCAGCTCCACGCTCGCCACCCAGATCGTCAACGGCGCGCCCGCCGACGTGTTCGCCTCGGCCAGCCCGACGAACATGAAGCAGGTCACCGACGCGAACCTGGCGACCGCCCCGACGGTGTTCGCGAGGAACCAGCTCGTGATCGCCGTGCCGAAGGGCAACAAGGCCGGCATCAAGACGATCGAGGACCTGGCCAAGCCGAACGTCAAGGTCGCACTCTGCGCGACTCAGGTGCCCTGCGGCGCGGCGGCCACCAAGGCCCTCGCGGCCGCGAACGTGAAGGTCACCCCCGTCACCCTCGAGGCGGACGTCAAGGCCGCGCTCACGAAGGTCCGGCTCGGCGAGGTCGACGCGGCCCTCGTGTACCGCACCGACGCCCAGGCCGCGTCCGCCGACGTCGAGGCCATCGAGTTCACCGCGTCGGCCCAGGCCGTCAACGAGTACCCGATCGTCGCGATCGCCAAGGCCCCCAACAGCGCCGGAGCCGCCGCGTTCGTCGCCTACGTACTCTCCGACAAGGCCAAGGCGATCCTCACCAAGGCCGGCTTCCAGAACCCCTGACGCCGAGCGTCGCCCGCGCCCCGTGCGAACGGGGCCCGGGCGGTCCGGTCGATTTCAGGGCACTCCGGCAGCTCCGATAGTTGGTAGGGTCCCCGAGACCTGAAGGGGCCGACACGGGGGCGACAGTCAGCATGGTGGAGTTCGTAGCGTTATTCGTAGTGGTTTGTGTGGTTATCCGGTTCGCGAGGGTGGCGCTTGCCATCAGACGAACCGGGACGAGTCCGACGCTGCTGCTGGTGGGGTTGGTCACGCAGGCGTTCGGAGCGCTGTGCTACCTGCCGTGGGCGGCGCTGCTCGTGACCGGCGCGGCGACCTCGGGTCGGCAGTTCTGGTTCGTGGCGGGTCTGCTGATCACGGTGGTGGGCGGGGTCCTGCAGCTGGTCGGGCGACGCCGGGCGGGTGAGCGGATCTGGGACCGCGACGAGCGGCGGCGCGATTCCGGGGAGATGTGGTCGTCCTGGGAGCCGGGCTCGGTGGGCGGTCCGGAGCATCCCGACCGGTCCGAAGGCCGGCTGCGCCGCGCCGCCCGAGTGGACCGCTGACCATCACGAGTGCCTGGACCGGTGAGGTGGTCTTCGAAAAATGACGATCGAAGTGATATCCGCGGTCCGAACAGGCGAAGACCTCGTGGAGATCTCCGTTCAGTGGCCGGACCGGCTCGCGGTGTACACGTTCGTCCGCGATCCGAGGCCTCCACTGCCGGTCATCAACAGCCACGATGTGTGGCAGGACTTTCGGACCCGCGTCGACGTTTACGAGCAGATGTACCGGCTGGCCTGGCGGGCCTACCTGGGCAAGGAGATCGTGCTGCCGGTACAGCTACCCACCGGGGTGTATCCGCCACGCGCGCGATGAATGACATCCGGGTGCCCATCGTCAAGCGGGCACCCGGATGCGGTCGAAACGCGCCGTCGCCCAACAACTAGCCACGGATGAGTGGCAGCTCGGCGAACGTGTGGTCCTGCCAGATCAGCCGGGACACCTCTTCCGGGTACGCCGTGACAGCAGGCTGTGCGTCGAAAAGCTGGGTGAGACGCTGCCCGGCGTCGTACGCCGGCCACCCCGGGTCGCCCTGGGCCGCGAACGCCGTCCACGCCCCGCGCATCCTGGCCGACAGCTCCTCCGCCTCGGGCGACGGACCGCCGATGAGCATCGCGGTCTGCCCGCTGCTCAGGTTGCCGAAGACGAGCGGCACGTCGAGGCCGTGGCAGGCACCGAGCGCGCCGCCCATGCCCGGGGCGGGCCACGTCAACTCATACAGGTGGGCGCGACCGCCGCCGGCGACCTGCGCCTCGGCGAGGTGCAGCGAGGGCATCCGGAACAGCCAGTCCGAGTGCACCAGTTCGTACAACTCTTCGGGTCCGGCGTCGGGGAAGCCGTCGCGGTACTGGCGAGCGCCGTCCGGGCCGGGGGCGAAGGTGTCCAGGGCCGTCGCCGACTGCTCCGGTGTCACCTGGCCGAGGATGCCCTCGATCAGGCTGAACAGCCGCTGCTCGTCACGGGTGTGCCCGACGAGGAGTTCGATGTCCCGGCCGGCGCCGTCGGCCAGGGCCCGCCACGGGGTGCGGGGCAGGACGTCGCCGTCGACGACGGGCGAGAACGGGATCGACCGGGACGCCGCCCGGCCCCAGCGTCGCGCCCCCTGGCCCATCTTGGCGGTCATCGCGTCACCGGCGGCGGACAGTTGGGCCGGGGTCACCGTGGACAGATCGGCGACCGTGGGGCGCAGTCCCAGCTCGGTGGCACAGGCTGCGGCGATGTCGTCGGCGAGTTCCGCCGTGAAGAACGCGCCCGGCACGCTCTGCGCGATGGCGCGTCGGAAGAGCCCGGCGGCGCGCGGCATGGCCAGCAGCGCCGCGACCGACCCGCCGCCGGCTGACTCGCCGAAGACGGTGACCCGGTCGGGGTCGCCGCCGAAGGACCTGATGTTGTCGCGCACCCATTCCAGGGCGGCGACCTGGTCGAGCAGGCCCCGGTTGGCCGGTGCGCCCTCGATCTGCGCGAAGCCTTCGGCACCCACGCGGTAGTTGAACGTCACGACGACCACGCCGCCGTCCCGGGCGAGCCGGGCGCCGTCGTACTCGGGGAGGCTGGACATGCCGATCACGTAGCCGCCGCCCTGGATCCACACCATGACCGGCAGGTCGGCGCCCGTGTCGGGGGACCAGACGTTGAGGGTCAGCCAGTTGTCGGCTGCGGGGTCCTGCGACAGCGCGTCCATACCGAGCGCGCCGGCCTGCGGGGGCGGTGGGCCGTACGACACGGCGTCGCGCACCCCGGTCCAGCCCCGGGCCGGGCGCGGGGCGGCGAGACGCAGCACGCCGACGGGTGGCTCGGCGAACGGGATGCCCCGGAAGACTGCCAGGCCCGGCTCCCGGCTGCCACGCACCGTCCCGGCTGTCGTGTGGACCTCGGACGCGGCAACGGTCATCGCAACTCCCTCTCCGGGCTGGCCGGGCGCGGCACAGGGCTCGCGTCGGCCGAGACACCACCGATCATTCCCGCCACGACGAGGTAAGCGCCAATCATTTTGAGCCTATGACCGGAGAATCCTGACGTCGTCGACGCCGGCCTCGATCAGGGAGCCCGGGTCGGTGTCGGCGGCCTCGACCACGAGTCGGATGCTCTGCCCGGCGTAGGCGGACAGGTCCACGGTCTGCGTGCTCCACGCGGCCGTGACCTGGGTCGCCGAGCCGGTCCGGGTGAACACCGTTGCCGTGCCGCCGGCGTGCAGCACCCGGACCCGGAGGTAGTCCGCACTGGACGCGTTGTTCAGGTGCGCCAGATAGCAGGCGAACGTCAGCGTATAGTTGCCGCCCGCCGGCAGCGCGATCGCCGGCGACCGGACGCTGCTCACGCCGCCGTCGAGGTCGTTGGCGCCGACCGACGCCCCGGCCAGTGCCCCGGTGACCAGGTCGAAGGATCCGGACGGGGTGGTGCCGTCCTGCATCGTGCCGCCGCTGGTGGTGGTCTCGGGGTTGCCGCGTTCGAACCGGCCGGCGGTCGCGGTGTCGGTGCCGTCGGGGTTGACCTGCCAGCCGCGGTCCGTCTCGAAGTCGTCGGAGTAGACCACGGTGCCCGTGGTCAGGCCCACCGACGGCAGGGTCAGGGTGCTGTAGGCCGGGGCGAGCCTGAGGCCGGTGCCGCCGAGCGGCCGGAGCGTGAAGTCGTAGTCCGTGCTGATCACCACGAGTCCGATCCGATGGCCGGTGGCGAAGACGTGGTCCTTGGGTTGGAGATCGAATCTCAGGGTGTACTCCTGGCCCTGCACAACGGGTGTGGTCGTGTCGGGCCCGGTGCGGTTCTGCGGGTCGAGCCAGCCGCGGGTGACGATCACGGGGGTGCCGGTGCCGTAGTCGACGAGCAGCGCGGTGAGGTTCGCGTCGGGCCGGTTGGTCACGGCGGCCTGCAGCGAGACCCTGGGCGTCCCGGACAGGCGGACGGCGGCCGGCAGGGTGGCCGTGCGGTACACGAGCCGGTTGGGGTTCGCGGTGTCCGGGTTCGCGACGAGGGTGGCGGGGGTCTTCGTCCGGCCCTCGTCGGTGAAGCTGTGCCGGATCTCGCTCGGCACGGGGGTGGTCGAGAGGTCACCTGCGGCGGTCAGGCTCAGGTTCACGTCGCGGACGGCAGGGTCGGGCCAGTTGGCGAGCTGCTTCCACGTCCCGTCGGCGTACTGCACGTCCGCCATCGGCTCGTCCATGATCCCGTTGTTGACTCCCTTGAGCCAGTAGTCGAACCACCGGCCCAGCGTGGCCTGGTAGTCCGAACGCGACGGCGCGCCGTGTCCGGCGTTGTGCAGCCAGATCTTGCGGGGTACGCCCGCGCGGGCCAGCGCGTCCCACCAGGAGGCGTACTGCTTGCCCTTCACGTTCCAGTCGCTCTGCCCGTGCATCACGAACACCGACGCCTTCACGCCGGAGGCCAGCCGGGTGTAGTCCCGGTCCTGCCAGAACGGCTGGTAGTCGCCGGTGGTCCGGTCCTGCCGGGCGGTCAGGTCGGCGATCTCGTCGGCGCAGCCGGGGCGCTGGACCACGGCCTTGGCGAGGATGTCGGCGTCCTCGCCCTGGTAGCCGCCCGGTGCGACGACGAGGCCGTTGGCCCGGTAGTAGTCGTACCAGCTGGAGATGGCGGAGATCGGCACGATGGTCTTCAGGCCGTCGACGCCGGTGGTGGCCACCATGTTCGGCAGCGTGCCGTTGTAGGAGATCCCGGTCATGCCGACCTTGCCGGTGCTCCACGACGCCGTCACCGGCTGGCCGGAGGGGGAGTAGCCCCTGGCCCGGCCGTTGAGCCAGTCGATGACCGCTTTGGTGGACTGGGTCTCGGCGGCGTCCCCGCTGGTCGGGCAGCCCTCGGAGGCCCCGGTGCCGATGCTGTGCCCGAGCACGACGGCGTAGCCCCTGGGGACGAAGTAGTCGTCGTACCAGCCGGGCAGGTCGGGCATCGCCTTCAGCACTGTCGGTCCGTCGCCGGGCCCGGCGAGGGCGGTCTCCTGGGGGAGCCGGTCGACGTTGACGTCGTGGTTGGTGACGGCGTTCAGCCCGGTCCGGTAGGGGCTGTGCTCGAAGATGACCGGCACCTTCGCCCCGTCCGCCGGCCGGGCGATGTCGAGGGCCACCCGGTCGGGTCTGCCGTCGTGGTCGGAGTCCACGGTCGTTTCCACGTACACCCGTTCCTCGATGGCGGCGAGGGTGCCGGCGGCGGCAGCCGGGGCGGGCACCAACAGTCCGGTGAGGAGGGTCGCGGTCGTGAGGGCTCTGATCCACATACCAGCAGAATGCCGACAGAATGGCTCCAAGGATAGTGATGACTATCGATTGGCACGTTTGTTTCGGCGGCCCTACCTACGCCGGTGGAAGTCCGACTCCTGCAGAGTGCCGGCCTCGACCAGGAGCGGGGCCGTCACCGGCGTGGCCAGTCCCGGCACGGTGAACGCCACCGGGTCGGACACGCCGGGGATCACCGCCGCGAGCGTGCGCGGCAGCGCGGGGGTCTTCGGCAACACCAGGTACGTCGTGGCGAGGTTGCCGTCCGCGTCCGCCGTCACCGTCACGGGTGCCAGACCGGCCAGGACGACCGTGACCGGCCGGGACGCGGGGAAGTTGGTGCCCTGCACGGACGTCGTCCCGCCGGGGCGGACCACGGCGGGGTTGGCGCGCAGCGTCGGCGCCTTGCCGCCGCCGGTCAACCCGACGAGCAGCGGGGTGTCCAGGGGTCCGTGGACGATCCTGAGGCTGCCGGGGCGCTGGCCGACGCCGTGCGGGGCGTGGGTCAGCGCGACCGTGCAACTGGCGCCCGGCGCGAGCACCACGTCCTGACACAGGTTCCTGGTGATCGCGTAGTCCGCGGCGAACTGGCCGTCCAGGGCCACGGCGCCGATCTTCTCCGGATCCCGGGTGCCCTGGTTGGTCACGGTCACCGTGGCCGGGCCGCTCGGGGTGATCAGGAGACGGTCGCCGAACGCGACCGGGTCCGGCTGCGCGATCGCGTTGTGCCGTGCCGGACCGGTACCGCCGACGAGCCCGATGTCCAGCAGGCCCTTCACCGGGGCGCGACCTCCGGTGACGGTGACCGTGCCGGTGCGTTCGCCCTTCGCGGTGGGCGTGAACCGCACCGGGACGAGACAGGGGTCCTCCTCGTGCCGGACGGTGCCGGCGCAGGTGTCCGCCGGGTCGAGGGTGAAGTCGGGTCCCTTGGCGATGTCCGCCTTGCTGATCGGCAGCGGACCGAAGCCCTCGACCGTGACTGTGGCGGTCTCGGTCGCCTTGTCGCCGACGTCCACCGTGCCGAACACGAGCGGGTCCACCTTCTTCAGGCCCGGCATGAACTCGCGGGTGAACACGTCGGCGTACCCGTTGACGTCGTCGGGAGCAAGGTCGTCGGCCGTCGAGCCGAACGCGACGAACCGTCCGTCGCCCGACAGCGCCGGCGCGTTGCTGTGCTCGTTGCCGCCGCAGGTGCTGTTCGGCGGTGGGGGCGTGGCGGGCGTCGGGCCCCGGGAGGGCGTGCCCGTGCCGCCGGTGGGCACGACGCACGGGAACGTGTGGCTGGCGGAGACCAGTTCTGCCGGGCCGACCGGCGTCCCGGCCTTGACGTGCGCCCGGTCCCGGATCAGGTCGCGGGCGACGACCTGACAGATATTCGCCGTGTACCGGGTGTGCAGGCACGAACTCCGCTCCGACGACAGGTACCGGTCCCACCCGTTGTGCACGCCCCGGTCGTCGGTGACGAACGCCAGGTACCGCCCGTCGGTGGACAGGGTCGGCTCGGCCCCGGCCGCCGGGGCGCCCGTGGCGTCGCGGGAGGCCAGCCAGTACGTGGCCGGGCCGGGGAACGTGCCACCGGTCGGGGTGCCGCGGTCCACGACGTACACCTGCGTCGCGGGCTCGCCCGTGACGCGCCGGGCGTAAGCGAACGCGACCATCTGGCCGGTCCGTGAGACGGCCACCTTGCCGAAGCCGCCCTCGGCCAGCGGCTTGCCGCCGTCACCGGCGTCGATCCTGGTCGCGGTGCCGGTCACCCGGTCGTGGTCCACCAGGATCTCGCGCTGGGTGGCGCCGCAGGAGGTCCCGCAGTAGAGGGCGGCGAACACGACGTGCCGGCCGTCGGCCGAGATCGCCGGGTCGCCGGTGCTCACCGGGTGCATGCCCGCGAGCGCGGGGAAGGCCGCGTCCTCGATCGGGCCGGCGGTGAGCTGACCGTTCTCGCCGTGCACGAGGGGGGTGATCCGCACCCGGGAGTAGTCGGGATCGCCGTGCAGGGTCCTGTCCCGCCAGGCGACGGCGGTCGCGTCAGCGTTCAGGCTCGGCGACTCGGTGGCGTTGGTCCGGGAGCCCTCCGACGTCCGGACCTGACCTGCGTACAGGTAGCGGTAGTCCATCGCGGTGCTCCCGGGGCGGGGCTCGTCGAAGACGCCGTCACCGTCGGGGTCGCGATCGACGATCACGACGTCGTTCATGTTGTCGGAGTCCTCGCGGACCAGGTTGGTCGCGTCGGTCTGGAACGCGACGTACCGGCCCGTGCCCGAGACCGACGGCAGCTCGCTCTCGCCGTCGGCGCGCCACTCCTCCGGGTCGGCCGCTTCGGCCCGCAGTCGCGTCTCGCCGCTGACCGTGGAGCCGACGATGGTCCAGTTGAGTGGGAAGTGCGCCTCGCCGAGGTCGGCGCTGCGCACGTCCACCCGGAACCGGAAGGTGCCGAGGGTCGTCGGGGTGCCCCTGAGTTCGAGCTCGGGCCCCGTGGTGGGCGTGTACGTGATCCCCGGCGGCGGCGTGCCCACGATCGTCCACGTGAAGGGGGCCTCCCCGCCGCTGACCACGCGCAGGCGCTCCGGGTTCACGGCGTGGTCGCGGATGTCGCCGAGGTCCGGTCCTGGTCGGCTCTCGTGGATGACCAGTAACCGGGGGACGATGTCCCACCGGACGGTCGTGTTGCCGGACGCGCCGGTGGTGTCGGTGGCCGTGACGACGGAGTCGGTGACCCCCACCTGGCTCGGGGTGCCCGACATCGTGCCGGTCGCCGGGTCGATCGTCAGGCCGGGCGGCATGTTCGTGGCCGACCAGCGGTACGGCGGGTGCCCGCCGGTGGCGGAGTTGGTCACGTCCGCTATGCGGTACCCGACGACCTTGATCAGGCCGGAGTGCTCGTGCACCGTCACCGGCACGTCGCGCACGACCCACTCGAACGTCAGGTCGCCTCGGCGGCTGTTGCGGTCGGTGGCGGTGACCTTCACGTCGTACGTCGCGGGCGCGGTCGGGGTGCCCGAGATCAGGCCGGTGTCCTTGTCGATGGTCAGCCCGGTGGGCAGGCCGTCGGCAGCCCAGGTGACCGGGCCCGCCTGGCTGGTGACGGTCAGTTGCAGGCTGGCCGGCTGGTCGACGGTGCTCGTCTGCGGCCCCGGGTACGCCACCCGCGGCGGCGGTGCGAGCTGGCCCCGGGTGAGGAGCACGGTCCGGTTCGCGCGGCTGTCGCGCAGGTACACGTCGGGGTAGTTGCAGTCGCCCACGCAGGAGTCCAGCGGATCGAGGTGACTGTAGGACATGAACGCCACCTGGGTGCCGTCCTCGGAGATCGCGCCGTCGTAGCTGCTGCCCTCCCGGTCCGTGGGCAGGCCGGTGGCAGCGGACACCCGGGTGGTCTGACCGGCGATCGGGACGGCGCCGGCCGGGGACGGGGTCAGGGCGAACGCGGCGAGCAGGGCCGTCGCGGACAGAACGGTCACGGCGAACGCGACCCGGGACAGCGCGGTACGGCTCAGCATGCCACCCAGCATCGGGCGGCACCCGCGTCCGTTTCGCCGTTTCGTGGGTAGATTCGAGGGCAGTGTGGGCTGCCCTTTTGATCATGTCACGGCGTCAGCGGTAGTCGTCCTCGTCGAGTTCGACGTCCCACAACAGGTGGTCCGGGTCGTCGAAGTCGGCCATGCCGTAGCCGAACGCCACCGTGTGGTGCTGTTCGACGAGGTCGGCCTCGGGACTGTCGGTGGAGAGTTCGGCCGGTGTGAACATGGCTGGCACTCCTTTGTCCGCGCGCGGGCCATACGCGTCCCATTCTCGCGGATCCGCTCCGCCGGTCCCCGTCGTTTCGGGCAATTCGGCCTGACGCGAGCCGTTTTCTTGATCTTGCGGGTGCTTCCTCGGCATGATCACGGGCGGGATCGGCGCAGCGTCGATAGCCGCCGGTTATCGACGACCCGGGGAGCGACGTGGAACTGCGCGACATCGAGATCTTCCTGACCCTCGCCGAGGAACTGCACTTCGGGAGGACCGCGGAGCTGCTGCGCGTCTCACAGGCCCGGGTGAGCCAGGCGATCCGCAAGCAGGAACGCCGCATCGGCGCGACCCTGTTCGACCGCACCAGTCGCACCGTAACCCTGACCCCGATCGGGCGTCGGCTCCGCGACGATCTCCAACAGGCGTACGACCTGCTCCAGGGCGGCCTGGCCCGCGCCACCGCCGCAGGGCAGGGCATCGGCGGCACGCTGCGCCTCGGGGTGATGGGCGCGCTCGGCGCGGAACTGCGCCCCGTGGTCGAGGCGTTCCGTGCCCGGCACCCGGACGGCGACGTGGAGATCAGCGAGTTCCATTTCAGCGACCCCTTCACCCGGCTGCGTTCCGGCGACGTCGACGTCCAGCTCATGTGGCTCCCGGTACGCGAACCCGACCTGACCGTCGGCCCGGTCGTCCTGACCGAGGGCCGGGTCCTCGCGGTGTCCACCGACTCGGACCTGGCCGGCCGGGACGCGGTGTCGATGAACGACCTCGGCGGGCGCACCGTCCTGGACCCCGGAGCTGACATGCCGGACTACTGGCTCGAGGCGATGCTCCCCAAGCGCACGCCCGAGGGCCGGCTGATCCCGAGGGGCCCGGCCGCGCGGACCTTCCACGAGGTCCTCACCCGGGTCGCCGCCGGGCAGCTCGTCTGCCCGTTGAACGAGCACGTCCGGTGGTACTACAGCCACCCCGGCATCACCTACCTGCCGATCCGCGACGCTCCGCGTACCGAGTGGGCGCTGGTCTGGTCGACCGCCAACCGGTCGGCGCACCTGCGCGCTCTCATCGAGACCGTCGGCGGAGGCGAACCCCGCCCCATCGTGCCGGGCCCGTGACGTCGTCGGTCGGGTGCTGTCGAGTAGGTGGTGACCGTACTGTGGACGGATGGGTGAGGATGTGGAGTCGCAGGTGTTCCCCAACCGCTGGGCCCGCGCCTCCGGTCCGGGCGGCCGTGGTTCGGCTCGCGATCTGTGCGGATGTATCGACCGGATGAGCACCCGGCCGCGGCGGCCGACCCGGTTTCATCCGGAACGCCAGGACGTCACCGCGCCGGGATGGATCCGCCTGCTCGAACTTGTCGAGGAGGCGGCGGCCGACGGACGGGAGGTCTTCACCCCGCTCGTGGAACTCACCGCGGAACAGCGGCGCGAGGTCGTCACCCTCCCGCCGACCATCGCCCAGCTGACGTCGGTGAAGCACCTTGTGCTGTACGGCAGCAACCTGGTGCGCATCCCACCTGAGATCGGCGAGATGCGAGCCCTGGAGGAGTTCACCCCGTACACCTCCTACCGTCTGCACTGGTTTCCCTACGAGATCACCCGGTGCTCCAACCTGCGGCGCAGCACGGTGAGCACTCGGGCCCTCTATGGCAACCGCACACTGCGGCCGCACTTTCCGTCCCTGCGCCCGCCGGTGGCCGGCGCCCACGGAGATGACCTCGACCCCGGCGTGTGGGGTGCCACGACGATTCGTACCTGCAGTGTCTGCGACCGGAGCGTCGAGGGTGTGAGGCTCCACCAGGTCTGGATCTCGCGGTGGACGTCGGGCGCTGACGTCCTGCCGCTCCTGGTCAACGCCTGCTCCATGACGTGCGTGGGCGCGTTGCCCGCGCCGACAGAGGGCTACGTCCGGACGCCGCACACCGGAGGGCCTGGCATCGACCAGCCGCCGGCCGGCTAGCAACAGGCGAGGTGGCCGCCGCCCGGCACGTGTCACCCCAACGGGCGGAGTCCCGTGAGAGCATGCGCGCATCGCGATCGAGGAACGGGGGCCGGATGACGACACCGCGGATCGGGTTGGTGATTTTCGATTGTGACGGGGTGCTGGTCGACATCGAGCGGATCGCCGTGCGGATCCAGTTGGCCCTCGGGGTGGAGCTGGGTTGGCCGATGACGGGGTCGGAGGTCGTGGAGCGGTTCATCGGCCGGTCGAGCCCGTTCATCGAGGAGCAGCTTGGCGACCGTCTCGGGCCGGATGTCGCGGCGACGTGGCTGGAGACGTATGAGCGGCGTCAGGCCGTGGCGGTGGAGTCCGAGCTGACCGCCGTCGACGGGGTGGTCGAGGCGCTCGACGGGATCACCTTGCCCACGTGTGTGGCGTCCAACGGTAGTCAGGCGAAGATGCGTGACACGTTGGGTCGGACCGGTCTGTACGGGCGCTTCGAGGGCCGGATCTTCAGTGCGGCGGAGGTGGCGCGGGGCAAGCCGGCGCCTGATCTGTTCTTGTACGCGGCCAGGTCGATGGGTGTTGATCCGTCGCGGTGTGTCGTGGTCGAGGACAGCCGGTACGGGGTCCAGGCAGCCCGCGCGGCCGGCATGCGCGTCCTCGGTTATGCCGGGGGAGTGACGCCCGCGCACTGGCTGGAGGGCCCGGACACCACACTCTTCGACGACATGCGCACGCTCCCGGGGCTGCTCGCCGGGCTGTCGCGCGTGGGCCAGCCGTAGTTCGGGGCCCGGCGACCTAGGAGGAGCGCGGCAGCTCCGTGGCGGGGTCGGCCCCTGGGCCGAGATAGCCACCACTCGGCAAGGACGGATGCGGCGCCCCACGGCCGAACGTGCGGGGGATCCCCGCGCAGCGCATCCAATGAGTAAACATGTTCACACAATATCACTCAGCATCACCCACAATCAACCCCTCCTTTTGACCAGATGTACTCAGCACGCAGGGCGCCTCGGGAGCAATTCGTGACTCAGGGTGACTTTAGCTGCCTGGATTAGGGTTTTTCTCCGCATTAAGCAGAGGCATCAGGTGGCCAGCGTGCGTCCTGTTGCTTTGTGTTGAGGCACGCTGCGTGATGTTTTGCTCCGGATGGTGAGCGCGGTGCGCGGAAGCTCGCGCCCATCGGCCCCCGCTTGACCCCGGAAATAGGAAAGCAACCTAATCAAACATCCAAGGATGTCGGACTGTGTGACTCACCAAGGCCCCCGATGAGTGGTCCAGTCAGATGGGGCCCTCTCGTCACGCTTTTTCGTAGATCGCCTATGGCAATTGTGGCCGTATTGCCCGAGTAAAATATGCCCTGGTGGACCTTCGGGGCCCCTGTCCGCGGGCTTTCAAGATCAAAAAATGTGATCGGCTTCACGTGCTTGACATCTCGCGGACCCGGGAGTGTCATGTGTTGGTGCACGTTTGAATCTGAATGATTTTGGTGACTTCAGGTTCCACCGGGTACCCCCTCGAAAGACCCTGACCCGCAGCCACCCTCCGCCGGGTGGTCCTCGCAAGGAGAACCGCACATGTTCCGATCCCGTATCCACAGTGGCGTCGCGTTGACGGCCGGATTCGCCCTCGTTGTCGGCCTGGCCGCCTGTTCCTCCGGCAAGGAGGACGCGAAGGCCGGCGCGGACACGAAGGTGACCGGCAAGATCTCGATCTCCTACCTGCAGAAGCAGGGCGACCAGGAGTACTTCGTCGGCGAGGCCGCCGGCGCGCAGGCCAAGGCGAAGGAGCTGGGGATCGACCTGAAGGTCGTCAACCTCGGCAACGACGCGAACAAGACGGTCAGCGAGGTGAACGCCGCGGTAGCGCAGAAGGCCAACGGCGTGATCATCGTGGTGCCCGACCCGGCCGTGGGCCCCCAGGTCGTGCAGGCCGCCAAGACCGGCGGCGTCGCGCTGCTGGCCTCCGACGACCAGATCTGCGTGGACGGCACCGACCCGTCGAAGTGTGCCAAGGACAAGCTGGTGCCGCGGATCGGGTTCAGCGGCACCCAGATGGGCGGCGAGGTCGGCAAGCGGGCCGCGGCGGAGTTCACGAAGGCCGGCTGGGCCGAGGCCGACACCGCGATCATCTCCGCGTGGAAGCAGGACGTCACGGTGTGCACCGACCGGGTGACCGCCGCGAAGGACGCGTTCAAGACCGCCACCGGCAAGACGGTGAAGAACATCGACGTCGGCACGGAGAACACTCCGACCTCCGCGCAGGACAAGGTCGCCGCCACGGTCACGGCGAACCGCGCCGTCAAGCACTGGATCGTGTGGGGCTGCAACGACGAGAACGTCTCCGGCGGCGTGACCGCGCTGCAGAACGGCGGCTACACGGCTGACAACGTCATCGGCGTCGGCCTGGGCGCGTACCTGGCGTGCAAGGACTGGGGCTCGGGCAAGCCGACCGGCATGAAGGCCGCCCTGTTCATCAACGGCTACGAGGTCGGGGCACTCGCGGTGCAAACCATGTTCGACAAGCTCAAGAACGGCGTCGCGATGCCGGCCGAGGCGTTCGCCCCCACCAAGATGGTCGACGCCGCCACCTGGAAGGAAGCCGGAGTCAAGTGCTCGGCGTAGTTCCTGAGCTCACCGTCGGCGCGGGTCTCCGCGTCGACGGGGTGAGCAAGAGCTTCTCCGGCGTGCCGGCACTGCGGGACGTGAGCCTGGAGTTCCCCGCCGGCCAGGTGACCGCGCTGATGGGGGAGAACGGGGCCGGCAAGTCCACCCTGATCCGGATCATCAACGGAGACCACCTGCCCGACGCCGGCACCGTCCGGCTCGACGGCAAGGTGCTGCCCCTGCACAGTCCCGCCGACGCGCGCGCCGCCGGGATCCGGATCATCCCGCAGGAGCCGGAGATCATTCCGCACGTCTCCGTCGCCGAGAACGTCTACGTCGGGGCGCTGCCCCGCGGTGTCGCGCACCGCCTGGACCGGGGTGCGCTGCGCCGGAAGATCCGCGCCGACCTGGCCGAGCTGGGCTTCGACCGGATCCTCGACCCGGACATGCTGGGCTCGCGGTTGTCGGCCTCGCAGCGCCAGCTCGTGGAGATCCTCCGCGCGTTGACCACCGACGCCCGGGTGATCGCGTTCGACGAGCCGACGTCGTCGCTGTCCGAGCACGAGGTCGAGGCGTTGTTCGCCCTGATCGGTCGGCTCCGGGAGCGCGGCCTGGCCGTGATCTACGTGTCGCACCGGATGCGGGAGATCTTCCAGCTCTCCGACCGGATCGCCGTCCTGCGCGACGGCGGCGTGGTCGGGGTCAGGGAGACCTGGGCGACCGACGAGGGTGAGATCGTCAAGATGATGGTCGGCCGGGACCTGTCCACTCTGTTCGCCCGCGAGCACGGCGGCGCGGGGGACACGGTGCTCGACGTCCGCGACGTCACCACCGACGACGTCCGCGACATCAGCCTGACCGTGCGCGCCGGGGAGGTCGTCGCCCTCGCCGGCCTCGTCGGCGCCGGACGGTCCGAGCTGGCCCGGGCCCTCGCCGGGGACCTGCCGATCCGGTCGGGCACCGTGTCCGTCGGTGGCCGGCAGGTCCGGCTGCGGCAGCCCGCCGACGCGATCGCGGCGGGGATCGGGCTCGCGCCGGAGGAACGCAAGGCCCAGGCGCTGTTCCTGCACCGGTCGGTGCGCGACAACGCCTCCCTGGTGGTACTGGACCGGCTGCGTTGGTTCCGGTTCGTCCGCCGGGCGGCCGAGCGCAGTCTCGTGCGGCTGTACACCGACCGGTTGCGGGTCCGGACCCGGTCCCTGGAGCAGGAGGTGCGCACGCTGTCGGGGGGCAACCAGCAGAAGGTGGTGCTCGCCCGGTGGCTGGCGCGCCGGCCCAGGGTCCTCATCCTCGACGAACCCACCCGGGGCATCGACGTGGGGGCGAAGGCCGAGATCTACCAGATCATCGCCGACCTCGCCAAGACCGGAGTCGCGTTGCTGGTGATCTCCTCCGACCTGCCCGAGGTTCTCGGGCTCGCCGACCGGATCGTCGTCATGCAGGGCGGCAGGATCACCGGCGAACTCACCCTCGGCGAGGCCACCGAGGAGAAGATCCTCGCCCTCGCGATGGCCGACGACCTCGGCACGGCACCCGGAGGACAGCGATGACCGCCCGACCCGCGCGCTCCACCCCGGCGCGACCGGCCGGAACCACCGGCCCGACCACCGCGACCGCCCCGGCCCGACGGACCGGAACGACCACAGCGTTCGCCGTGTCCCGACGGACCCGGACGACGTCATCGACCACCCCGGAGCGACCGGCCGGGACGACCCATGGAGACGCACCGTGAAACCCGCCACCGCGCCCACGCCGGTGCTGCCGACGGACACCAGCACCACGGCACCCCGACGAGGCCTGCGCACCCTGATCAGTGGGATCGGCACCCAGAACCTGAGTCTCGTCGCGGCCCTCGTGGTCGTGGCCGGCGTGTTCGGGCTGCTCAACTCCGCCTATCTCAGCGTCGCGAACATCGCCGTCATCGGCGAGACGGTCACCATCGCCGGCCTTCTGGCCGTCGTGCAGACCGTCGTCATCATCTGCGGGGCGCTGGACATCTCCGTGGGCTCGCAGGCTGGCGTGGCGTCGGTGATCAGCGCGATGGCGTTCACGGCCACGGGCGGAAACCCGCTGTTCGGGATCGGTGCGGCGATTGCCGTCGGCGTGGCGGCCGGCGTCGTCAACGGCCTCATCATCGTGTACGGCCGGGTGAACCCGGTCATCGCGACGCTGGCCACGCTCGCGGCGTACAAGGGAATCGCGCAGTTGATCTCCAATGGGCGTGCCCAGGGCTACGTGCTGGGCGACGATTTCTTCGTGTTCCTCGCCCGGGGCAAGCTCCTCGGCCTGCCGGTCCAGGTGTGGATCCTGGCCGTGGTCGCGCTCGGCGTGCACCTGTTGCTGAAGTTCACCGACATCGGCCGCAACATCTACGCCATCGGCGGCAACGACACGGCGGCCCGCCTCGCCGGCATCAAGATCAACAAATACCTGATCTCCGTGTACGCCCTCGCCGGCGTCGTCGCCGCCATCGCCGGCATCCTCCTGACCGCGCGCACCGGATCCGGACAGCCCGTGTCCGGCAGCGAGGGCCTGGAGCTCAAGGCCATCACCGCGGCGGCCCTGGGCGGCTGTGCCCTCAAGGGCGGCAAGGGCGGCGTCGGCGGCACCCTCCTCGCGGTCGCACTCCTCGGCGCGCTGGAGAACGGCCTCACCGTCGTCGGCGTCAACGCCTTCTGGCAGAACGTCGCCCAGGGGGCGCTGCTCGTCATCGCCGTGGTCATCCAGCAGTGGCGCAACGGGGAGCGCGCCGTCGGACTGCCCACCTGACCGGTGGGGACGGCCGGCTCTCCTCCCCGGCCGTCCCCACCTCTCTCCCCAGCGCAGCATCGCCCCTGAATCCCCTCTTCAAGGAGTACCGATGTCCGCACCCCTCCCTCGCAGATCGCTCGCGGCCGGCGTCGCCGCACTGTTCCTCGCCGCCGTGTCCGTCGCCGGCACCGCCCCGGCCGTCGCCTCGGACAACGGCCTGGCGCTGACCCCGCAGATGGGCTGGAACAGCTGGAACGCCTTCCACTGCTCCATCGACGAGACCAAGATCAAGGGCGCGGCCGACGCGCTCGTGTCGACCGGCCTGTCCGCCGCCGGCTACACGTACGTCAACGTGGACGACTGTTGGCAGGCCGGCACCCGCGACGCGAACGGACGGCTGCAGGCGGACCCCACCCGGTTCCCCGCCGGCATCAAGGCCCTCGCCGACTACGTGCACGGCAAGGGCCTGAAGTTCGGGATCTACGCCACCCCCGGCACCCGCACCTGCGGCAACATCTACAACGGCTACCCCGGCGCCCTGGGCAGCAAGGGCCACGAGGCCCTCGACGCGCGGACCTTCGCGGACTGGGGCGTGGACTACCTCAAGTACGACTGGTGCCTGGCCAACGAGGACGGCGTCGACCCGCAGGCCGGATTCACCCTCATGCGCGACTCCCTCAAGGACGCCGGCCGGCCGATCCTGTACAGCATCCACCGCGAACCCCAGCTGCCCGTCGACTCCTGGCGGGCCGACGTCGCCAACTCCTGGCGGACCACCCCCGACATCGGCGACTCGTGGGGGAGCATGATCGGCATCGCGCACGCCAACCAGCCCCTCGCCGGCTACGCGCGCCCCGGCGCCTGGAACGACCCCGACATGCTCGAGGTGGGCAACGGCGGGATGACGGCCACCGAGTACCGCACCCACATGAGCCTGTGGGCCGAGATGGCCGCGCCACTGCTCGTCGGCACGAATCTCGCGACGGCCAGTTCCTCGACGGTCGGCATCCTCACCAACGCCGACGTCCTCGCCGTCAGCCAGGACACCCTCGGCAAGCAGGGCACCGTCGTGTCCAGCTCCGGCGGACTCGTCGTGATGTCCCGCCCACTCGCCGACGGCTCCCGGGCCGTGACGCTGACCAACGAGACCGGCTCCACGGCCACCATCGCCACGACCGCCTCGGCGCTGGGCATCGGCGGATCCTCCTCGTACACGCTGAAGGATCTGTGGTCGAAGGCGACCACCAGGACGGTCGGCTCCGTCAGCGCCTCCGTCCCGAGCCACGCGACGGTCATGTACCGGGTCACTCCCGCGGCCGGGTCCACTGTCTACCTCAGCGACCTGCAGCCGACCTCCAGCACCAACGGATGGGGCCCGGTGGAGAAGGACACCAGCGTCGGCGAGGCGGCGGCCGGTGACGGACACACCCTGACCGTCAACGGCACCACCTACGCCAAGGGCCTGGGCGCGCACGCCGCCTCCGACGTGCGGTACGCGCTCGGCAGCGGTTGTACCACGGTGACGGCCGACGTCGGCGTCGACGACGAGAAGACCACGGCCGGCTCCGTGGTGTTCCAGATCTGGAAGGACACCACGAAGGTCGCCGACAGCGGCGTCAAGACGTACACCCAGGCGGCGACCCACCTCACGGCCGACGTCACGGGCGGCAGCACCCTGCGGCTCGTCGTCACCGACGCCGGGGACGGAGTCGGCTCCGACCACGCCGACTGGGGCAACGCCCAACTCACCTGCGGCACGGGCACTGGCAGCGCCCCCGTCAGCGTCGAGGCCGAGAAGGGCACCCGCGGCGGCGCGGCCACCGCCCCGAACTGTTCCGCCTGCTCCGGCGGGGCCAAGGTCGGCTTCCTCGGCAACGGTGCCGGCAACGACGTGACCCTCTCTGTCACGGTGCCGGCGGCCGGCACGAGGCAGCTCGGGGTCGCCTACCTGACCAGCGGGGCGCGGTCGTTCAGCGTCAGCGTCAACGGCGGGGCCGCGATCCAGCTGACCCTCGACGGATCGAGCTGGGACATCCCACTCAACTCGGCGCTGGTGGACGTCGCCCTCAACGCCGGCGCCAACACGATCCGCTTCTACAACGCCTCGGGTCCGGCGCCGGACCTGGACATGATCACGGTGTTCTGAGGCGATCGCGGGGAGCCCGCTCCGGCCCCGCGGCTGGAGCGGGCTCTTCGGCGGTTCAGCCCGCGACGGTGAACGAGTAGCCGCGCGGGCTCTGGGGAGTGCCGCGCAGGGCCCGGCGGGTCTGCTACCACCGCGACGGGCTGCGCTGACGCCTCCGTGTGTGTACCGTCTGAGGACTCTGACGCCATAGGAGTGAGTCATGACCAAGTTCCGGGTCACGGTGTGCCTGCCGCCGACCGCCCCGGCGGACGTGGCGGCCGCGCTCGCGGCGGCCATGGCCCCCTTCGACATGAACCTGGACGTCCCCGGCTGGAACGAGCGGGGGCAGTGGGACTGGTGGACGGTCAGCGCGGGTAGTGACCGGCTGCTGGTCAAGACCGGACACGTCGGTGACGCCCGCCTGGTCTACGCGGGGATCGAGCCGGGTACGACGCCGTCCCCGCCACCGTCCGACTGCGACGGCGGGCCGAGAGGCCTTCTGGACCTCGACGGGACACGGGACCGTGCGGTATCGGGTGCCCGAGCGGAGTGGGAGGCCGAGTGCGAGGACTGGCGGCGGGCCGTCGCCGACCATCCGCCCGCGCGGCCGTGGGCCTGGTTCGAGGAGCGGCATCGGGCCGATCCCGTTCGCTATCCCCTGGAGCGGGCGCGGATCGACCATCAGGACCAGCCGCTGAACCAGTCCCTGGCCCACTTCAGTGTGACGGGTCGGTATCCGCACCTCGGCATATGGGCCCTGGGTAGCGACCCGGTCGCCCACTTCTCCCGCGGTGGGCAACATTTTCTTGACGCGGTGGCGGCCTCCGCCATCGCGACTTGGGCCGTGCTGACCGTCGACGGAACCTGGATCGACGGCGACCAGAGCGGCCCGCTGGACGACATCGCCGTGGTTCCTGAGGCGGGCAACGCCCACCTGCGCAGAGTCGCCGCATACATCGAGGCCCTGGATGACGACGTGCTGGTCATCCAACTGCTCTGCCACTGTTGACCCACTTGTTTTTGAGCGATCGTTCAATTATGGTCGACGCATGCCCCGCCCCCGTGAGTTCGAACCCGAGCAGGTGCTCGACACCGCCATGCGCGAGTTCTGGGAGCGCGGCTACCGGGCCACGTCCGTCGCCGACCTGGTCAAGGCGACCGGGGTCCAACCCGGCAGCCTGTACGGGGCGTTCGCCGGCGGAAAACGCGCGCTGTTCCTGGCCTCGCTGGAGCGGTATTCGAAGCTGGTCGTCCCGGAGAAGCTCGGCGCCCTGGACGATCCCGGTGCCTCCCTCGCGGAGGTCCGGGCGTACTTCGACGGTCTGGTCCGCGATCTGACCACGGAGGAGGGTCGGCAGGGTTGTCTGCTGGTCAACTCGGCGGTCGAGCTGGCCGCGACCGATCCGGAGGTCGCCGCCGTCGTGCGCGGACACCACGCCCGGCTGCGCGACGCCTTCACCCGGGCGCTGCGCGTGGCGGCCCGGCGCGGCGCAATCGGTCCCGCCGTCGACGTGGAGGGGGCCGCCCGGCTCCTCGTCGCGACCAGTCAGGGTCTGATGGTCGTCGGCAAGGTCGACCCCGACCGCGACACCCTCGAGGCGATCGTGCACCACGCCTTCGCCGGCTTGCGCTAGACCCGGCCGCCTCGTGGCGGCCTTGCTTTTCGCCCAATAGTTGAATGACCATTCAAAAACATGAAGAGGGGTACTCCATGCGTGCCATCGTCATCTCCCGCCACGGCGGACCCGAGGTCCTCATCCCCGCCGACCTGCCCGACCCCGTCGCCGCGGACGGGGAGGTACTGATCCGGGTGCGCGCGTTCGGCCTCAACCACGCCGAGCTGTACATGCGCGACGGCAGCTGGGGCGACCTCGCTCCGGTGCCCGGCATCGAGTGCGCCGGCACCGTCGAGTCCGACCCGGCCGGCCGGCTCGCGCCGGGCACCCGGGTCGTCGCGCTGATGGGCGGCCTCGGCCGGACCCGCAACGGCAGCTACGCCGAACTCGTCACGGTCCCCGCGACCAACGTCGTGCCCGTCGACACCACCCTGTCGTGGCCGGACCTGGCGGCGCTGCCCGAGGTGTACGCCACGGCATGGAGCGGCCTGCGCACCTGTCTCGACCTCGCGCGGGGGGAGACCGTCGTCATCCGTGGTGCCACCTCCTCCCTCGGGCAGGCCGCCGTGAACATCGCCGCTGACCTCGGTGCAACGGTGCTGGCCACCACCCGCACCCCCGCGCGCCGCGACCTGCTCCTGGGCCTCGGCGCCCACCGGGTGCTCCTCGACGACGGCGACCTCGCCGCCCAGGTCGCCTCCGCCGGGATCACCGTCGACGCCGTCGCCGACCTCGTCGGCAACAGCGCCCTGCGCGACTCGCTGCGCACCGTGCGACCACGCGGCCGGGTATGCCAGCTCGGCTTCCTCGGCGGACAGGCGCCCGTGCGCGACTTCAACCCGATCGCGGACCTGCCGACCGGCGTACACCTGAGCTTCTTCGGCAGCTTCATGCTCGGCACCGAACACTTCGGCCTGCACGACGTGCCCCTCGCCGCACTGATCGCCAAGGCGGAGGCCGGCGCGTACCAGGCCCGGCCTCGGCGCGTGTTCGCCTTCGACGACATCGTCGACGCCCACCGGGTGATGGAGGCCAACCAGGCTGGCGGGAAGCTCGTGGTCGCCGTCGGATGACCGTGGCCGGTGGGCCCGGCCGACCGGGCCTCACCAGTCCTCGTCGGTCGGTCGCTTGTGGCCTCGTGTGCGGCTGTGGTGTCGGTGCGGGCGGCCAGTACCGCCCGCACCAGCCGGCCGGCACCGTCGTCCGTGCGTGGCCTCGCCCACAGCCCCTTGAGGTGAAGTGCGCTTGAACTACGAGGCTTCTCCCATGATCGCCGTCAAGGTTCGCCGCTCCTTCATCGCCGGCATGCTCATCGACTCGGTCGGCACCGGCCTCTACATGCCCTTCGCCCTGCTGTTCTTCACCACGGTCAGTGGCCTGTCCCTGGCGACGGTCGGAGTCGGCCTGTCGGTGGCAGCCCTGATCGGCGTCGGGTTCTCCCCGCTGTCGGGGATCGCGATCGACCGGTTCGGGGCCCGCCCGGTGCTGCTGGGCAGCTACGCGGTGCGGATGGTCGCGTTCCTGTCCTTCCTGGCCGTCGGGAACTTCACCGGCTTCCTGATCGTGGCCACCATCTCCGGCATCGCGGAGAAGGCCGCGTTCCCGGCCACGCTGGGCCTGATCAGCGAGCTGGTCGAGGGCAGGGAACGCGACCGGCTGCGCGCCCTCAACCGCAGTGTCCGCAACGGCGGGCTCGGCATCGGCGGCCTGATCGCCGCGGCGGCGATCGCCGGCGGCGGCACCACCGGCTACCTGGCCATCGCTGTCGCCAACGCCGCGAGCTTCCTCGTCGCCGCCCTGCTGCTGATCCCGGTGCGCGGCACGGTCGCGCGCCAGGTAGCGGACAAGGACTCCGCCGGCTACGCCACGGTGCTCCGCGACCGGCCGTACCTGGCGCTGACCGGCGTCAACGTGCTCGGCGGCCTGGCGTTCTCCGCCCTGGGCCTGGCCATCCCGGTGTACGCCACCGGCACGCTGGGCGTGTCCGCGAGCTGGATCGGCATCGTCTTCGGCGTCAACACCGCCATGGTCTCCCTCTTTGGCGTCCCCCTGGCCCGGCTCGCCGAACGCTACCGCCGGACCAGGATCGCCGCGCTCGGCGCGCTGCTGTTCGCCGCGTCGTTCGCCGTGATGCCGCTGCTCGGGGTGCTGGACCTGGGCGGGACCGCCCTGATCGGCGCGCTGCTGGCCATCGTCGCGCTGTACTCGCTCGGCGAGATCCTCCACGGTCAGGGCGAGGGCAACCTGGCCGTGGACTCCGCACCCGCGGCGCTGCGCGGCCGGTACATGGTGGTGCACCAGCTGTCCTGGTCGGCGTCGAGCGTGCTGGCCCCGGCGATGTTCACCAGCCTGCTCGCCTGGAACTCCGCCGTGCTGTGGATCGGGCTCGCGGTGGCGGTGGGGGCCTCGGCCGGCGGCTTCCTGGCCTTGGAGCGCCGGCTGCCGGCCCGGGCCGTGCGGGCGACCGGCGACGCCCCGGTGGCCGCGAGGGCCACCGTGCGCAAGGCGGTCGTCGCCACGGCTTAGCGTGCACCCCCACGGCGGCGCGCCACCGTCCACCGGCCAGTCCGGAAACCGCGTTGACGCGGGTGGAGCCCCGGCCCTACGGTCGGGCTTCCACCGCGAAGGCCACCGCCACGAAAAGGGGTCCCACCATGCGTTCAGCCACCACAGCGCACCTGTCCTTCCGGTGCCGTGGCGTCCGCGCGGGGGAGTAGCGCCCCACCAGCCCTGACCGCCACGGTGCCGTTCCGCTCGGCATCCATGGAGTCAGCTTGCTCGCGTTTCGGTGGTATCTGGTCATCTCGACGGTCAACGGCTTCGCGGCCGCCGTCATCTTCACCCTCAACCTCGTCTACCAGATCCGGACGGTCGGGCTGGGCCCGCTGCACCTGGTGCTCGTCGGTACCGTGATGGAGGTCGTCTGTTTCGTCGCGCAGACCCCGACGGGCCTGATCGCTGACCGGTTCGGCCGCAAACTGTCCGTGTGCTGCGGCTTCGCGCTGATGGGCGCGGGCATGCTCGTCGAGGGCCTGGTGCCGGCCTTCGGGCCGATCCTCGTCGGGATCGCGCTGTGGGGGATCGGCGCGTGTTGCGTCGACGGGGCCCTGGAGGCCTGGGTCGCCGACGAGATCGGCGACGCGGTCAGCGACGAGCGGACCTTCACCCGGGGCGCGCAGGCCGCCCAGGTGGCCACGGTGCTCGGGATCGGCGCGGCGGTCCCGCTCGCCGGGATCCGGCTCAACGTGCCGATCCTGGTCGGGGCGGTGTTGTGGCTGCTGCTCGCGGCGGCACTGGTGGCCGCGATGCCCGAGCACGCCTTCCGCAGGCCGCCCGCCGACGTGGGGATGTTCCGTCAGCTCGGCGACGGGCTGCGGGTGATCCGCCGCCGGCCGGCCCTGGTCCGGCTGATCGCGGTCGGCCTGTTCGTCGGGCTCGGCTCGGAGGGCTTCGACCGGCTGGAGAAGGCGCATTTCCTGACGTTCGCGTTCCCGGCCGGCGGCGCGTTGCTGTGGTTCGGGGTGCTGGGCGCGACCGGGCTGCTCGGTTCGGTGTTCCTCACCGGGGCGCTGGCCCGGCGGGTGGACGCCGGCGATCCGGGGCGGCTGGTGCTGGTGCTGACCGTGGTGCAGGGCCTGTTCGTCGCGGCGGTGGCCGGGTTCGCGCTGTCGGGGGTGTTCTGGGCGGCGGCGGTGGCGTACATGGCGGCCCGGATGCTGCGCTCGGCGGCCGGTCCGTTCTTCGCGCTGGTCTTCACCCGGCACACCGAACCGGCGCACCGCGCGACGGTGCTGTCGGTGGCCGGCCAGGTCGACGCGGTCGGCCAGATCGCCGGCGGGCCGGTGGTGGGGTTCGTGGGCGAGGTCGCGTCGGTCCGGCTCGCCCTGCTGGCCACCGCGTTGCTGATGGCCCCGGCGGTGCCGTTGCTGTCCCGGGTGCCGTCGGCCGGGCGAGTTCCCGCGGACGCGTCGTGAGTTGCATACAGTGATCCCGTGGCGCGCGGGACTGACGGACCTGTGGTCGACGCCGAGTGGGCGTCGTTTCGGGGCTTGATGGGCGAGGGGCGGCTGGCCGAGGTCATCGCCCTGGCCGACCGTGTGGTCGCGGAGTCCATGGACCCGCACCGCACGGCCCAGGCGCTGAACCAGAAGCTGGCCGCCTACCTCAACATGGGGCACCCGGCGGGCCACGGCGCGCTGCTCGACCAGATGCAGGCGGCACTGGTCGAGGCGCCCGACCCCCGACTGGTCGGCCAGTTCCACATCCTGTCGGGCATGATCGCCTGCGAGCTGGGTTCGACGGGTACGGCCGTGACGCACGCCGTGCAGGCCGAGCGCGCGCTGCTCCGGATGCCGGACACCACCCTGGGCGCGGTGGACGCCTGGCACGACCTGTGCGTGGTGTACACGGCGATCGGGTTCTACGCCGAGGCGATGACCGCCCGCCAGCATGCCGCGCGGGTCTGTGCCGCCGCGGGCCTGGGTCCGGCGGCGGCGGCGTGCACCGCTTCGCAGGTCGGCGCGGCGATCGACCTGGACCACCGGGGCGACACCGAGGGCTGCGTGCGGGGGCTGCGGGCCCTGGTGCTTGCCAGTAGGGCCATCGTGGCGGAGATCCAGGGCTTCGAGCGGGCCTTCCTGTACTACGCCGTGCGCCGCCTGGCCGCCCTCGACCAGCAGGTCGACCTGCCCGTCCCGCTCGCCTTCGGCACCTCGACCGACCGCAACGTCGCCAACGTGCTGGCCGCGGCGGCGGTCTGCGACGCGATCGGGGCCGGGGCCACGGACACGGCCGTGGAGCTGTTGGAACGCTCGCCGCAGATCTCGGACACGATGGGCGTGGTCGAGCCGGTCCGGCTGCGGTCCCTCGCGCTGGCCAGGGGCGGGGACTTCGCCGGGGCGCTGGCCGCCGAGCGGGCGATGGCCCGGATGGTCACTGTCGAGGACCGCCGGCTGCGGGAGCTGTTCACCGACAGTGTCGGGGCCCGGCTGGACCAGGACAAGCTGCGCCGGGTCGCGGCGCAGTACGCGAACGCGGCCTCGACCGACCCGCTGACCGGGCTGCCGAACCGGCGGCGGATCTCCGCGTTCCTGGCCGATCTCACCCGGCGGGGCGCGGGCGCGATGATCGGGGCGCTGGACCTCGACGGGTTCAAGGCGGTCAACGACACCCACGGACACCCGGCCGGGGACGTGGTCCTGCAACGGATCGCCGGCGTGTTCGGCCGGATGGTGCGGCAGGGCGACCTGCTGGCCCGGTACGGCGGGGACGAGTTCGTGGTGATCCTGCCCGGGGCGAGCGCCGAGGAGGCCGTGGAGATCGGCGGGCGGATCCGGGCCGCGGTGGACGCGGAGGACTGGTCGGAGCTGGTGCCGGGTACCCCGGTGTCGGTCAGTGTCGGCTGGGCGGCGCTGTCCGGCGACGGGAGGGCGGGGCTGCGGGCGGCCGACGAGGCGCTGTACCGGGCCAAGCGGGCCCGTCCGGCTGCGGGTCCCGCGATCAGCTGAGCGGCGTGAGCCGGCCGCTGCACCCCACAGACCACGGCAGCCACTGTCAAGGCTCGCCCCAGCCGGTACCGTGGCTCGAATGACTTTCCCACGGGGACAGACGATCATCCGCCGGCACCGGTTGCCGGACGGCCGGATCAGTTCGGTGCTGTCCGGGCGCGTGGTCAGCGACGACGAGCACGGCCTGGCGCTGTGGGTCGACGCTGGCTCACAGACCCTGCGCCGGGTCGACGCGGCAGGCCAGCCGACCCGGCAGCTGTCGCTGCTGACCGCGCTGCGGATGACCACACTGTTCGCCCCGCACACCTGGCAGCCCTTCCGGACCCTGATGCTGATGCCGCCCGGCGCGGCCCACTCGATCTGGTGGAGTTGGCGACCGGATGGAGAGTTCGCCTCCTGGTACGTCAACCTGGAGCGCCCCGCCGTCCGGTGGGCCGGCGGGGTCGACGTCTGCGACCAGGAACTCGACCTGCTGTTCCACCGGGACGGCACCTGGATGTGGAAGGACGAGGCCCAGTTCGACGAGTACACCGGCGAGCCGGCGTTCTGGGACGAGGCCGAGGGCACCGCCGTCCGGGCCGAGGGCGAACGGCTGCTGGCCCTGGCCCGGGCGGGGGCCGCGCCCTTCGACGGCCGCCTGCTCGACTTCCAACCGGACCCCGCGTGGCGGCCGACCCTGGTGCCGCACTGGTGGGACCTGCCGGCGGAGGCGACCTGCTGGGACGCCGACTACTTCCGCACGGAGGACGTCAGTGATTGACGCGATCTTCTTCGACGTCGGCGGCACGATCCTCGACGAGTCCCGCGAGTTCGCGACCTGGGCGGACTGGTTCGGCGTCCCACGGCACACGCTGTCGGCGGTCCACGGCGCCGTGATCGCCCGGGGCCTGGACTGGCAGGAGACGTTCCGGGCCTTCCGGCCCGGCTTCGATCTCGCGACGGAACTCGACCGCCGAGCGGCCGCCGGTGAACCGGAGTCGTTCGGCGAGACGGATCTCTACCCCGACGCGCGGGGGTGCCTGGCGGCTTTGAAGGATCAGGGCCTGTTCGTGGGCCTGGCCGGCAACCAGCCGGCCCACGCCGAGTCGACCCTCCGCGCTCTGGACCTCGCCGTGGATGTGATCGGCACGTCGCACGGTTGGGGCGCGCAGAAGCCGTCACCGGCCTTCTTCGAACGGGTCATCCGCGAAGGCGGCGGCGACGCGTCCTCGATCCTGTACGTCGGCGACCGGCCCGACAACGACGCACGCCCGGCCATGGACGCCGGCATGAAGGCGTGCCTGATCCGGCGCGGCCCGTGGGGTCACATCCTCGACATCCCGGCCGTGTCCGAGCGGTGCCTGTTCCGGATCGACACGCTGGACGAACTCCCGAGCCTGGTCGCACGGCACAACGCGGCGAGCGGCTAGCCCGCCGGTAGCGCGGAGACCCCGGCCAGGGCGGATGTCCGGGGGACGCCACCCGGATCAGGCGGACCCGTTGACCAGGCGGAGAACGGTCGTCTCACGACGGAGCCAGCGCGGACCGGCCCCACCCGCCAACAGTGCCGAGTTCACCGCGATCGCCTCTGCGATGTCCACCCAGACCGGTACCAGCCCGAGCTCCCGCTCGTCGTCCTCGAGCCGCTGCTCCCCGAAGTCCGCCGCGATCTCACAGTGCAGATACCAGGACGTGTTGGTGAACACGTCGTAGTCGGCCTCCCGGGCCGCCGCGTGCTCCAGTACCCGTCCGAAAGGTTCGCCGACGCCCAGCACGCGCGCCCCGCACTCCTCGGCCAACTCCCGACACAGCGCGTCCGGAACCGACTCGCCAGCCTCGACCCCGCCGCCGGGGAACTTGTAGTCCCCGTCGCGGGAGCGCACCATCAGCAACCGGCCGTGGCGCCGGACGATCCCGCGCACCGAGGACCGTCCGACGGTCCGTCCGGACAGGATCAGATCGTCGTCGTGCGCGATCTCCGCGAGCAGCCGCCCATGCATGCGGGAAACCCTATCGATGACCGCGTTGCGCCGGACACGACAGACACGTCGGGCCACGCGGGATCGCGACGGCCTCGACGGGCAGTGGGCGCGGAGGCGGATCGCCCGCGTCGGTCAACGCGCGCGACAGTGTCGTCGAAGGCTGCTCACAGTGCGTCGCACGGTCCTGAGTATTTCGCTGGTTCGGCCGCCGCCATGGTGGCGATGGCGACCCGGACCCGCACGTTCTTGAACAGCTGTCCCCGCATCCAGGCGAGATCGGCGGGGGCCATCTGGGAGCGCTGGGACGCGTTCGGGCACAGCGAGGGCGCGAACCGGAACGGCGACGTCCCGTTGCGTACCAGTTGCACGCCAGTATTCGTGTCGAGGGCGAGGTCGAAGGCGTGCGCCCGGCGCAGGCTGCCGACCGTGACGCTGATCTGCTGGCTGTCGCCCGGCGCGATGGTGATGACCCTGGTCGGGAAGTACGGCACGGTCGGCGGGATCTGCGCAGGGTCGACGCGGGGGTCGTACGCGTAGGCGACGGGCACGTCGGCGTCGATGTTGAACCGCAGGTCGACCTGTTCCCCGATGCCGCCGCCCTCGTTACCCATCTTGTACGCCAGGGCCAGCGGCATGCACTCCTCGACGATGTTCACCAGCCGCACGTTGGACACGGTGACCGGTTCGGGGCCCGGGTTGGCTACGGTCACCGGGATGAGCGCGCCGCCCAGGAGGAACAGGCCCTCCTCCCACGTCGTCGCGGCCGACCATCGCGGCGCCGCCCCGGTGGCGAGCAGCTCCGGATGCTTCGCCAGGGTGGCGTCGGAGAACGCGTAGTTGAAGCCGTGTCCGTCGGTCAGCCGGCCGACGGTGGTCTTCAACGTGCTCGAGGTCTGCGTTGCGGTGCTCCTGGGCGGCGCGGGGCACCCGGGGGCCGCGGATGCCGACGGTCCGAGCGCGACGGGGGAGGAGGGTGCCGGCTGCGGCGTCGAGGTGCATCCGGCCAGCGCTGAGGCGAAGATCAGGATCAGGGTCGTCGCGCGGGTGGCCCGGTCGCGGATGCTCATGGTCATGCTCCTTCGCCGCAGTCTGCCAGGGGGGTGGAGCTGAGCCGGATGACGCCGAGCGTCCCGGTCTGGTCGGGCCGGTACTGGGACGCCGTGGCGGGTTCCAGCCCGTGGCTGGTGAGCTTCCAGACGTTGACGGTTTCGGCGAACACCACGTACACGCCGAACGCGGCACTCTGCTCCTCGCGCCGGATCGACTGCGGGGGCCGGGCGTACACCCGGTAGGTGATCTCCGTGCACGGCGGGATGTCACCGACGTCGACGCCCAGCGTGCCGTGCACCCCCGCGGCGTCGACCGACGGCACGAACGGGGTCGCGGACCGGACCGGGACCGGGGAGCGGTTGGACACCTGGATGTCCAGTCCACGCGGCTTCACACTGCTGGCGTCCTCGCCGACCTGGACCCACATCGACACCCGCGAGGCGTACACCCGGAGCTGTCTTTGTCGTTCGAAGGTGTTCAGTTCGATCTGCAGGGCGTTGACCTTGCGCTGATCGCTCAGCGTGAGGGTGGTGACGATCAGCGCCGCGATGGACACCACCAGCGCCAGGAACGAGAACAGCGCGTTGAGATGCTCGGGATTCGACAGGTACGCCAGGAGGACGCGGCGGGGTGGCGGGGCGGGGGGCGGTCCTACCTGAGCGTTCACCGGTGATGCCTCCCGAGGAGGGTGTGCCTCACACGTTCCCCGCCCGCCACCCGCAGCGTCCACACCTTGTCAGAATGGCGACGGGCCCTGCCGGGGCCGGCACCTGATCTCGCCCGGCTGGCCTCATGGGTGCCGCGGAACTCAGGTGGCCGACGCCGGTCGCCGGGACCGGCGTGCCGTGCCGATCACCAGGTCGAGCACGAGGAACGCGGCGAGGCTGAGTCCGAGCAGCGGAATGGCCCAGCCGACCGCGACGACGACCAGCGGTCCGGGAATCAGCGCCCACAGCGGCAGCCCGCGCCAGCCGCCGCGGACGGGCGGCGCGCCGAGCCGGGACCGGCGGTCGGCGCGGGTGGGGCGGCGTTGCCACCACATCCGGTAGCCGAGCACGATCATCGTGAGGATGCCCAGGGCGGTCAGCGCCAGGAAGATCTGGTTGGCGGGGCCGAACAGGACGCCCATGTGCGCCTGGACGCCCAGGGTCGTCAGCCGCGCCAGAAACGGCCGGTCGGCGAAGGACGCCCGGGCGGTGACCGCCCCGGTGGTCGGGTCGGCGGCGATCTGGTCGCGGCGCACGGGCCAGACGTTGTCGACCTGGGCGGCGGTCCAGGCGCTGCCGGGTTCCTCGGCGACGCCGATCTCCAGGGGGCCGGTGAGGCCGGCGGTGCGGGCGGCGAGGAGTACCCGGTCGAAGGTCGCCGGGTCGGTCGGGGCGCGGTCGGCTCCCGCGGCCGAAACGCCGTGGCCTTCGTGGCCGCCGCCCATGCCGGGGGCGCCGGTGCTGCCGGGGAGGGTCGTGTCGAGGGGTACGGCCTTGGCACGCAGCGCTGTGAGTGCCGTGTTGAAGTTGTCGCCGGCGTACGTGGACCAGGTCAGGCCGGTCGCGGAGAGGAGGAGCGCGCCGAGCAGGGTCCACACGCCGATCGCCGCGTGCCACGAGCGGGTGCGGCGTACCCCTCGGATGCCCTTCTCCGGAGTCAGGAGGGCACGGAGTCGACGGCGGCCCCGCAGCCGGCCCCACCACAGGATCAGGCCGCCGAGGGCGATCAGCCACAGCCAGCTGGCGGCGAGTTCTGAGTACAGGCGTCCGGGTTCGCCGAGCTGCAGGTGGCGGTGCAGGCCGTCGAGCCAGGTCACCGCCGGGGTGGACCCGAACCAGGTGGTCAGCTGGCCCTGGACGTCGGCGGTGTGCGGGTCGACGTAGACGGTCCTGCGGTAGTCGGCGCCCAGCCCGGGGCGGGCGAACACGACCCGGGTGGCCTTGTCGCCGTCGGCGGGCAGGACGCCGGTGAGCGTCCCGTCCGGTACGGCCGTCCGCGCCGCCGTGACCTGCTCGGCCAGGGTGCGCTGCGGGCCCGTGTCCGTCCGGGAGTACAGGACGTCGCTGTAGAGGATGTCGTCGATCTGCGGGGCCACGGAGTACGCGAGCCCGGACACCGCCGCCACGATCAGGAACGGGGCGACCAGGAGGCCGGCGTAGAAGTGCAGCCGTCGCAGCAGCGGGGTCAGCGACCAGATGGGTCGGGTGGGTTCGGGGGCCGCACCGGGTGGAGCGGTGGGGGACAGGACGCTGGACACGGGGCGACTCCGGCAGGGTGAGGGGCCGCCGGGATGGCGGTTTCCGTAACAGTCGACCCGCGTCCAGCGGGGGTTCCCGACCGCCCTGTGACGTGACCCACGCAGGTCGTGGGAACTTTCCGTCGCCGGCGAGCGACCGGGTCACCGCGCGCTGGTCGGCACGGTGACCGTGCCGTTGAGCAACTCCGTGAACGGGCCGAGTTCCATGTCCGCCTGGGTCAGTTGGTAGTTGAGGCTTGACCGGGAAGCCGCCGACAGGGCCCAGCCGAGGGGTGCGCTGACCTCGGGCTTGGAGCCGGGGGCGAGCACGAACAACCGGGTCGAGGGGATACCTGGATCGGTGACGCTCGCGCCGGGCACGGTTCCGGAGAACGCGACCCGGGCCTCGGCCTCCAACCGGGCTCCCGACAATGCCGCCCTGGGAATGAGCAGGCCGGCGAGTGGCGCCACCAATTCTCGTTGTCGGCCGGGCACGTTGGCTGTGGCCTTGGTGCGGTATCCGTTGCCCAGCACGGCGAACACGGGTGCGATCAGGTATTCGGTGGAGTCGATGTTGCGCTTCTCAACAAGAGGTTCCAGGACGCGCCAGATGTCGAGAGCCGTCAGGATCGCGCTGTTGTCGACATAGCCACCGTCGCCGATCTGGATCCGGCGAGGTGTGCCCGGTGCACAGTCGTACAGCATTCCGGTGGGCGTCACGAACGGGAAGCGGGCTGACAACAGAGCCGCGGTACTGGTGCGCAGGGGACGGGAGTCCTCGCTGGGCTTTCTTTCGGGATTGTCCCGGTTGCAGGTGTCGGGGCGGAGGAAGTCGGAGACGTGATAGGTCCCCGCCATGTCGGCGCCGCCGACACCAGGGTCGTCGCAGGGGGTCGGATGATCCGCGGGTGGACGCTCCGCGCGCAGTCGGCTGATCGCCACCCGGCAACCGGTCTGCATGTCCGTGCCGTTGAACACGAGCGCTGGCTGCCACGTGTCGGCCTTGGCGGGGAAGTGTTCCTTCAGCGCTGGGAGCGTGTGTTCCCAGCTCTTCTCCATCTCGGCGGCCCGGTCCGGGATTCGCGGGTTGAACCCGGTCACCGCGCGGGGGAGATCGCGCAGCAGCCAGGTGGCGCCGACTACGGCGAGCGCGTCCTGGTCGCCCAGTTCGGCGGAGCGCCGCACATTGGTGGGCGTCGGTCCCAGGCTCCAGGCTGCGGCCCCGAGGCTGGCACCGGACACGGTGCTCACCGCGAAGATCGACTGGCGGCGGCATGCGCTGCGGGCCGGCGTCTGCTTCTCGTCTGTGATGCTGGACAGGGCCGCTTCGGTCCAGTAAGCGGCCCGGATGCCGCCGCCAGCAGCCGCGACGATGACCAGGGGCAGCACCCTCCGGCCGTTCGCCGGTGTCGCGGGCTGGTTGGTCTCTGTCGGTGCGGCCCGCTCGGCGCACACCTTCGCGGCATCGAGCCACCGGTTGAAGGCGGCGGACATCGGCTCGGTGGAGTCGGCGGCCGGACTGGCCACGTCCGTGAGGCGGGCGTTGTGATAGGTGCCCACGGGGTCCGCCCGACCGACACCGACCAGGATAGCGGCCACCAGGAGCAGGACGGGCAGACTGCGCCCCGCACCGTTGGGCGCCACGAACGACGCTGACCGCTGACAGATCCCCACGAGGCCACCGGCCGACACGCAGGCCACGCAGAGCGCTGCGGCGAGGACGCCGTTGGCTCCGAGCGCGGGCGCGAACCGCAGGGGGAAAGCCCCCAGGGCCACGACCACAACGGCCGCGACGAGCACCGTGCCCCAGGTCGCCCAGCGGGGCATGGCGATCGGCCTGGGGACGACGGCGTCGACCTCGCGCCGGAACACCTTCGCGAGCACACAGAAGGCGATGGGCGCGCCGAGCACGGCAGCCCCCAGCCCGATCCCGAACCACGCCCAGAACAGGGACTCGCGAGGTGCCACCAGGATGGGTCCGGCGAAAGCTCGCACGATGCCGAGGCCCCCGATCAGGAGCGGGGCCACTGTCAGCACGTGCACCACCCGGCCGTGCGTCGCCGTCCACGGGCGGGACGGCGCGGGCGGCGAGCCCGAGAAGCGCTTATGTATGAACCAGACCACGATCAGGATGGTGCCGGCCACCACCGGTGGCAGGGCCACATCCACACCGCCCACCCACGTCCCACGGCCCATCAAACCGACGCCTCGCAGAGCGCCCCGCAGAAAGTAGCTCGCTACACCGAGGACGAACCAGGCGACGCCGAGAACGAGGAGCACCCGGTACAGCCGCTCCGATCCCGCCTCCGACGTCGGTGGTGCGAACCGTAGCCAGTGCGCGGTGACGAACACAGCCACGCACAGGGCGAGCAGGGCCAGCGACGACCATGCGAACCACCACCAGTCCAGCCGGTCGGCGTAGGAACGAAGCACATCCGGGATCTGCTGGAGCGCCCCGATCCGGTCCTTGTTCGGTACCGCGATGACGAATGTCAGCAGCGCGAGTACGCCGACCTGTACCCGGAAGGTCCACAGGAACCGAATTCTGGGTGGTTCCTCAGCGTCGGACTGTTGGGCCTGCGTGGTCGTGCCGGCCGGCGCGATGGCCGTAGCAGCCGTCGCGGTCGCCTGGGCGACCACGGGTAGGGTCCGCTGGAGCCACAACCACGCGATCATGCCGAGCACCACGGCGATCATGGCGTACTTGACCAACCCGACCACGTGCAACCACATGGTCACGCGGAACGTACTGGCCAGGAAGCGTGGCTCGAACGACGTGTGCGGGGTGATCGCCTGTGGCAGCGCCACCGCGGCGGTCAGGGCGTTTTCGATCAGGTCCGGGGCGGCGATCAGCAGAACGGACCACCACCACCGCCACGTGCGTGGGCGCCGCCACCGCCAGACGAAGCCCAGCGACTTCAGCACCTCCACCATGACCCAGGCGTACCCCAGTGCGAAGACCGAGTCCGCCACTGTGTGGACGACGATCCAGAAGAACGGGTTGACGTCACCTGCGGCCCGGGCCCAGTGGTCGAGCGCCGCCACGGTCGGCTTGTCGTCGCCCCGGAGACCGCTCAGCGCGCCGAATCCGTAGCTGTTCTCGTTGGCGGCCTCAAGCGATCTCAGGAGCGAGTCGATCTCGGCCATCAGCAGGACGGCCGCGCCGACCAGGGCCATCCACGCGATGCGACGCATCCAGTCCTTGGTTGTGCCCCCGTGCGTGTTCGTGTCCATGAGCGACCGCCCCCGTTGCCCCAATGGTCCCTACCCATCCTGGAACGGCCACAGCGCCGAGGTGGCGGAACGGAGGAACCCGGCCACGTCTGTGCCTGCCGCCGCTGCACAGCGCCTGTCGCCCTACCGGCATAGCCGGCCTGATATCGGCGCCTCCGGTCCGGTGCGGCCGGACATGGGGTGGCGACGTCGGCTGTCGGGTCGGCCTCGGAGCCGCCGAGCGTGCCGGTCAGCGGGTGACGGTCGGCGGGGTGATCGCCCGCTGGTAGAGGTCACCGATCCGGTGGTCGAAGTAGGTGCTGTAGGAGACGCCGGCGGTCCCGCCGCCCTCCTCGAAACCACCGATCGCCCCGATGACGGTACCGAGCCCCGTCGCAGGGTCGGCGTCGGTGATCCAGGGGCCGCCGCTCGTGCCGTCGGTGAAGCCGGGGCACCGGATCATGAGCTGGTGCGCCGAGTACCGCTCGGTGTCGTGCGTGCATGTGATGGGCGCGTCGCGGTCATCGGGGTACCCGGTCATCCGGACCCGTTGCTCGAAGCCGCGGTCGAGGCCGAGCTGATGCGCGCCGACGACGTCCTCGATCCGCTGCCCGTCGAGGTCACCGAGGAGCAGGAACCCGACGTCGACGTCCGGATCGCCGCCGTCCGTCCACGCCGGGTCCAGCACGACCCGGGTGACCGGCCACGTGCCGAGCGGTCGGCGGCCGTCGACGAAACCGGGCACGAAGGAGATGTCCCCGCCGCCGCTGACGCAGTGCGCGGCCGTCATCGCCAGGTTGCGGCCGGGGCTGTGCACGACGCTCGCGGTGCAGAAGTGTTCCCCGGAGTCGACGAACAGGGCACCGACGGCCGGCGTGCCCGTGGCCAGGGCGGTCGTCGTGCCGGTGTCCGCCTGGCCGTCACCGGGACCGGTCGGGCGGGCCAGGAACAGCCAGAACAGTGCGGCGGCGACCAGCCCGGCGGCGACCAGCCTGGTCGCGGTGCGCCAGGGCCTGGCCGCGGTGTCGCGCGGTGCGGTTGCCATTCGCCGGAGCTTAGATCATCACCGCGCCGCTGACCGTGGGCCGCCACGCCGGGTGCGGGACGTGTCACAGCCGCGACCCGGTGCTTCGTCGGCGTCGGTGTGGTCCGACTCGGTCACGGTGGTGGTTCTCTGCTGTGGTCAGACGGCGTTCGCCACGCAGAACTCGTTGCCTTCCGGGTCGGCCATGACCGTCCAGCCGCGGCCGCCCTCCTCGCCGTGCCCGGTCACGGTGGCGCCCAGCTCCACCAGACGCGCGACCGTCGCCGCCTGATCGGGCACGTGCAGGTCCAGGTGCATCCGGTTCTTCGCGGACTTCGGCTCCGGGACGACCTGGAAGAGCACCCGGCCACCCTGGCCGACCGCCGGGGCGGGCACAGCCGGGTCCCGGATCGCGGCGGCGGCGCGGAAGGCCAGCCGGCCGTCGACCTCGGTCACGTCGTCGGGGCCGACCGCTCCGGCGTCGAGCAGTTGGCGGATGAGGGGCGCGTGGTCCTCGATCTCGTAGTCGAGTGCGGCGGCCCAGAATGACGCCAGCAGGTGCGGGTCCGCGCAGTCCACGCAGATCTTGAAGGAGGTGGCCATCCCGACACGCTAGCTGGAACGCGCCACCCCCGCACCCACAACTCCGCGACGGCGTTCCGGCAGCCGTGTGCGACACCGCCCGCGCCAACGGGGCCCGCGTGCCCGGGCCTCGACGGGTAGGGTCGCCGGATGCGCATCGAGTTCACGACCAGCCGCAGTGCCGGGTACTTCCGGGCCATGCTGGCGGGAGGGGCGCTGCGCTCGGCACGCCCGTACACCGTCGCAGCCATGATCCTGATCGTGCTCGGTCTGCTGGGTCTCGCGGCCTTCGAGGGCGTGGGCGTGGGCGGTTTTCTGGACTGGGCGGCGTTCGTGGTCGCGATCGGGCTGCTGTGCTGGGCCCGGTGGCGGTTTCTGGTCGCGGTGCGGGTGCCGGCGTCGTGGCGGGTGCCGCGGCGTTACGTGATCGACGGCGACGGCCTGTGGTCCGGTACCGATCAGGCGTCGACGCGGTGGGGCTGGCACCTGGTCGGCCGGGTGGAGGAGGTACCCGAGGCCTATGTCTTCTACCAGGACGACTCGGCGATGTTCGACGTGCCCCGCGAGCCGTTGTCCGTCGAGCAGGACGCACGGCTCCGCGCGTTCCTGACCGACCGAGGTCTGGTGGTCCGGCCCGCCTAGCGCTCCGAAGGCAGCCGCCGTCAGGCGATCGGGGAAGGTCTCATCCCCGCCGGCCTGCGGGGATGAGACCGTCGTGGCTCAGGTGAGCCGGGTGACCCGTGGCGTCTCGCTGGGGTCGGCGCCCAGGTAGCCGTGGGTGGACAGCGCCTCGGCCGTGTACGCGCTCGCCGACGGCTCCGCCTTCGGGGCGCGGGCCACGCACCCGGTCTGTGGCCGCGCCGTGCTCTGGCCGAACCGGCAGGCCGTCGCGGTCAGCTTGATGGTGATGAAGTCGGCGATCTGCGCGCCGTACCGGATCGGTTTGCCGTTGATGGTGATGTCGCCGACGGTGTAGGGCTTGCCGGCCGGCACCTCGTAGACGGCGCGGACGCCGTAGCCCTGCGCGCCGCGCACGTACGTCCAGAAGCTCTTCGGGTCCGCGTCGTCCGGGGTGGCCCAGCCGTCGGTGCGCAGGTCGTCGAAGTAGAGCCCCACCGGGTCGGCGAGGGTCAGGTCGGCCTTGCGGCGGGCCACGGCGTTGACCTCGCCGCCGATGTGCGGGTCGCTGTGCCGCTCCGGCTGGCCGTACTTCGCGCAGGCGATCAGCTCCTGCTCGGTGGTGAGTTCCTTGCCGTTGATGAGCCGGCGGATCGTCGCGGCGGCGGCCAGTTCGATCTCCGCGCCGAGCGTGTTGGCGCTCTGGATCAGGTGCATGGCCCCGTGGCTGGTGGAGTTGTTCCAGATGTTGCGGCGCTTGTAGTGGTTGAACGAGTCGAAGAGGTGGCGTGCAGCACGGCGGGGTTGATGTGCGTGCGGTACAACTCCAGCACCTTGTCCGGGCTGGTCTGGGCGAGCACGTCCCAGTACTCGGGGCCCTCGCAGGTGAACGTGACCCGGGTGACCTTCTGGTGGGCGTCGCGCTCGACGCTCCATTCGCAGTACTCGTCCTGGACGTCCCGGCTCGCGTCGGCGCGCTGCCAGCGCTGGTTGTCGGAGGTGGAGTGCACCTGCACCCGGCGCGGGAACGCCGTCCACCGCACGGTCGCGTCCACCGCGTCGGCGGCGGTGTCCCTGGTGGTGAGGTTGTAGAACTGCGGTCGCGGGCTGTCGTTGACGATCTCCTTGGGGTCCGGTCCCTTTGCCGCCTGGTCGACGCTGTCGGAGATGAAGACGTTCCACATCTTGCACCCGACGTCGTTGAGGTCGGTGAGCCGTCCCGGTGGCCCGTACGAACTGAGTTTCCCCATGCTGGTGTTGCTCCCCTCGTGGTGTGGTGTGTCACCGGACGGTGACGGTGCCGTCCTCGCCCATCCGCAGGGCGGGGGCGTTCGCGGCGATGTTGGTGACCGGCAGCGTCAGCGCGAACTCGTTGAGCTTCATCCGGCGGAAGTCCCGCCGCCGCGACTCGGCGAGCCGGGTGTAGTCCTCGAAGCCGGTGGGGGTGGTGATCCTGGCGGAGACCTTTCCGAGGTACGCGTCGGTCCGCGCCCCGAACACCGTCCGCCAGTCCCGCTCCGGCACCGCCCAGTTCGCCGCGAACACGGCTTCGGGGCTGGAGGCGGGCTTGCCGGCCGCGCCGGCCACGATCGCGCCGGCGATCCGCTCGGACAACCCGGCGACCGGGGTCCGCACCCGCGGCACGTACCGCATCAGGTGCGCGCGGTCCGGGCTGAACACCGGGTTGGTGAAGTCCACCATCAGCGCGCACGCCACGAACCGTGCGGTCAGCACCTCGGTGTCGATCAGCTGGCTCACCACGTCGAGGTCCTCGTACGCCGCCTCGGGCACCACGAACGCGAAGAATGTGTCCCCTGGCTGGGTGAACCCGCTGGCCTTCTCCTCCAGCCGGAACTGGAAGGTGGTCAGGCTGTCGACGTACAGCGCCGCGCGCACCGCCGGCGCGCCGGCCTGTGACGGGATCTCCAACACGTCGAACAGGGCGTCGTTGTTCAACCAGAATCCGACCGGCAGCACCAGGTCGGGACTGTCCTTCGTGACCCCGGAGCTCTGTGTGGCCGTGCTGGCCAGGTTGATCGTCGTGGTGGTGACCAGTTGGCGCAGCAGGTGGTCGGGGTGATCGACAGTGCCACCGGTGGTGACGTGCGCGATCCGCGCTGCCGTCCACCGGCGCACCAGGGGGCGGATCGACACCTCGAGGTTCTGTGCGCCGGTGACCTGCTGGTACAACGGATTCTTCAGCAGGGGGTCGGTGGGGGCGATCTGGATGGTGGCGGCCTGGGACTGCCAGTTGATCCAGGGGAGTTTCAGCTCCTTCATGACGACGCTGCCGTTGACGTGGCTGTCGAAGCACGCCTTGCCCCGGGACTCGGCCGCCAGCGCCGACCACGAGTTGCCGGACCACACCCACGTGGGGGTGATCCGCATGTAGTAGTTGAAGACCTTCGCCACCGGGTCCCATGCCGCGACCTGCAGGAATGTCTTCGCCGGATCGCCGTTCGCCCCGGTGCTGACCAGCAGGTCGATGTCGCGGCCGGCCACGCCTCGGGTGATTGCGAACCGCAGGTCACGCCGGAGCTTCGGGAACCGCTCGGGCGGGATCTGCCCGGCCTCGCCGATCAGGTACACCGACTGCGGCGACGTCGGGCCCGGTGCCGGCAGGCCGGCGAGGACGTCCTGCACCGTCATCGGGAACTTGCGGGCCCGGAAGAAGGTGCCGGCCATCGGGTCGCCGAGGTCGGCCAGTTCCGCCGGGGTCATCGGCCGGGGCGCGGGGTCCACGCCGGCCACCATCCGGTACAGCGTGCCCGGCGCGAGGGCCGGCATCCGGCGCTCCATGGGCGCGGCCCCGTCCCGGGCGGACTCGGCTTCCTCGGTCCAGGCGGTCGCTCTGCGGTGCTCCGGGATTTCCGTCCACACGGTGCCGTTACCTCCGGTCGTCGGTGACTCTGCCCCGACCGTACCTGGAACAAATGGGAAATATCGCAAAATGGGCTGTCGGTTACCGGTCCGGCGTGGTGCCCGATCTCCCCCGTCCGGGGTGCCCACAATGGGCCATGACCCGATTCACCGAGGACGCCTTCGCGTTCTACGAGGGCCTGACCGCCGACAACTCCAAGGCGTACTGGACGGAGCACCGCGCCACGTACGACACCCAGGTGCGCGCCCCGTTCGTCGCCCTGCTCGACGAGCTGGCCCCGGCGTTCGGCGGCGGCCGCGTGTCGGTGTTCCGCCCGTACCGGGACGTGCGGTTCTCCACCGACAAGTCGCCGTACAAGCTGCACCAGGGCGGGTTCGTGGAGCTGGCGCCCAGCGTGGGCTACTACGTGCAGCTCGACGCCGACGGACTGCTCGTCGGGGGCGGCTTCCACGCCGTCGATCGGGCGCAGACCGCGCGGTACTGGGCGGCCGTCGACGACGCGGACACCGGGACGGCGCTGGTCACGATCACCGCCGCGGTGCGCAAGGCCGGCTTCGAGCTCGGCGGGGACCAGGTGCGCACCCGGCCGCGCGGGGTGCCCGCCGACCATCCCCGGCTGGACCTGATGCGCCGGGAGTTCCTCACGGCCAGCCGGAGCGTGTCCGCTGAGGAGGCGGTGGCGCTGGATGACCTCGTACCTGTCGTGTCGAAGGGGTGGAAGGCACTGCGCCCGTTCCTGACCTGGATCGCGACGAACGCCCCGCCGGAGTAGCTGGAGTCAGGCCACCCGGGTGGCTGGGTACCCGGCGGCGGTGATCGCCGCGGCGATCCGCCCGGGGTCGACCTCCGCGCCGGCCTCGACCACGGTGCGCCCGGCCCGCACCGACGTCGTGGACGTCCGCACGCCGGGCAGGTCCTCGACGGCGTCGTCGACGAGGAGTCCGCACCCGCCGCAGCGCATTCCCTCGACCCGGAACGTGTGCGTCACCGTCACTGCGGGGACTCGACGATCGTGAGGGTGCCTGTGTACATGCCCATGGCGCACGAGTACCCGAGGCGTCCGGGCCGCAGGATGCCGAGGTCGACGGGGGTGTCGCCGTTGACCGGGAGGAGGAGCTGGACGTTCCTCGACGCGATGACGAAGGACCGCGCGCAGCCGCCGACGTCCTTCGAGCGGATGAGCAGGGTGGTCGGCAGGCCGGCGGCGACCCGGATGTCGGCTGGCCGGTAGGAGGTACTGCTGGCGGTGACGGTCACGGTCTGGTGCCCGTCGACCACGGTCACCGGGCCCGCCTCCGCCGTGCGCGGGCCGAGACCGGCGGCGTTGGCCAGGCGGGACGCGGCCAGCGGCGAGCCGGCGAGTTCGAGTCCGCCGTTGAGGGTGGTCAGGCCCAGCGCCACGACGACGAGACCGGTGGCGACGGCGAGGCGGCCCCGCCAGGCGGAGGCGGCCCTGCGGGCGAGGTAGCCCAGTGCCGCGAACAGGGGGCCGGTGCCGGCGACGAACACCGCCATCGCGGCCGCGCCGGCCCAGGCCGAGCCGGACGTCAGGGCGAGGGCCTCCACCGACAGCGTCACCCCGCACGGCACCGCGATGGTGGCGAGCCCCAGCAGGGCCGGGGCGAACGCCGACGTCGAGCGGGCCCGGCCGCGCACGAACCGGGACCAGGAGCCGGGCACGTCGATGGTCAGTCCCCGCACGCCGAGCTGCGCGAGTCCGAACCCGACGACGAGGAGCCCGGCGAGGATCTGCGCGGCGGTGCGCACCGCGAGCGACGGCGCGACGGCACCGCCGACCGCGCCCAGCAGCCCGCCGAGCAGGGTGTGCGACGCGAACTTGCCGGCGAGGAATCCGCCGACCGGGGCGAGGTCGTCGCCCAGCCGGGCGGCCCGGGTCCGGGTGGGGGCGGGCTCCGGGGCGGGTCGGCGGGCGACGAGGCCGGCGAGCAGGCCACCCTGGACGGCGGCGCAGGACACGCCACCGGCGAGGAGGCCGGTGGCGAGAACAGCGGGCAGGCTCACGACCACACCACGAGCCTATGGCCGCCGTGCCGTCCACTTCTTGCGGCAGATTGCTGCATTCCGCGCCGCCGGTGGAGTGGCGGCGCGGAACACCGGTGAACGTCAGGCGGCCTTCGGGTAGTCCGTGTACCCGACGTGCGTGCCGCCGTAGAAGGTCGCGCCGTCGGCGTCGTTGAGTTCCGTACCGGTGCGCAGCCGCTCCACCAGGTCCGGGTTGGCGAGGAACGCCCGGCCGTAGACCACGGCGTCCGCGCCGCGCTCCAGCCACGCCTCCGCCGACTCCAGGTCGGCGAGCGCCCCGGTGGCCGCCTGGTTGACCAGCAGCGGGCCGGACCAGATCGCGCGCAGCTCGTCTACCAGCGCGGGCTCGGTCGCGGCGACATTCAGGTGTAGGTACGCCAGACCCAGGGGCTCCAGCGCTCGGACCAGCGGCACGTACACCCCAGCGGGGTCGGACTCCACGAGCCCGTTGTACGTGTTCCCCGGCGACAGCCGCAGCCCGGTGCGCTCGGCGCCGACCGCGTCGACCACCGCCTGGACGACCTCGACGACGAACCGGATCCGGTTGTCCACGGATCCGCCGTAGGAGTCGGTGCGCAGGTTGGCGTTGTCGGAGAGGAACTGCTGGAGCAGGTACCCGTTGGCGCCGTGCAGTTCGACCCCGTCGAAGCCGGCGGCGATGGCGTTGCGTGCGGCGGTGGCGAAGTCCGCGACGGTCCCGGCGATCTCCTCGACGGTCAGCTCGTCGGGGACCGGGTGGTCCTTCGGGCCTTCGGGCGTGTAGGTCGTCCCGTCGGCCTGTACCGGGGAAGGGGCCTTGGGGTTGTGCCCGGAGATCTCGGGGTGGCCGATCCGGCCGGAGTGCATGATCTGGGCGAAGATCCGGCCGCCCTCGGCGTGCACGGCGTCGGTCACGACCTTCCAGCCGGCGACCTGCTCGGCGGAGTGCAGCCCGGGGGTGGCGAGGTAGCCCTGGCTGACGACGCTGGGCTGGTTGCCCTCGGTGATGATCAGGCCGGCGGAGGCCCGCTGCGCGTAGTACTCGGCGTTGAGGGCGGTCGGGACGCCGCCGTCCCCGGCCCGGTTGCGGGTCATGGGGGACATCACCAGGCGGTTTGGAAGTTCCACGGCGCCGACTTTGACCGTTTCGAAGACGCGGGACATGGCGGGCTCCTAGATAATTGGCTGACCAATAATTGCTTCAGCAATAAGATATGCTTGGCTAGCCAATGATCACCAGGAGGACGGACGTGACGCCGATCACCTGCCTGCTGCGCCCGGCGGCCCGCTCCGCCGCACAGCTCGTCGGCATCCTGCTGTGCGACGCCGGAGTGCTCCCCGGCCAGGAGCAACTCCTCCAGGCCCTGTGGGCGCACGGCGACCTGCGCCAGACCGAGCTGGCCGACGCGTGTGGGCTCGACCCGTCCACGGTCACCAAGTCCCTGCAACGGCTCGAACGCGCGGGGCTCGTCCACCGGGCCCCGGCCGTCGACGACCGGCGGGTCATGGTGGTCGCCACCACCGAGACGGGGGAGGCGCTGCGCGACGTCGTGCAGGCCGCGATCGCCGAGGCCGACCGGTTGGCGCTGGAGGGGCTCACGGAGGCTGAGAAGGAGATGCTGAAGCGGCTGCTCGGCAGGGTCCAGGACAACCTGGTCCGCGCCGGAGTCGAACGCGCGCTCCCCGGCGGCTGCTGAAACCATTCATTCGGTTACGGCGACACCTGCCCCGGCACGCGTCGGTCCCTTCCAGCTCTGGGGTCTCGCGGCGCCGCCTGCCTATCGTTGTGCCCGTGAACGACTTGCCGAGCTCCAAGTACACCCTGTGTCTGACCGCCGCGCCCAGCTTCGAAGCGGCGCTCGCACTTCAGGAGCGCAGCGCGCAGGGCGACGAGGCCGTCCCCGTCCACGGCCCCTTGTCCTACCGGCGGCTCGTCCGCATCCTCTCGGCCTTCCATGAACTCGTGACCGTCGAGGAACAGCGGCTCGCCGACGAGATCATGTCGTTCTGCGCCCCCGGGGCCGGCGGAGGCGCATGGACGCGCCCTCCGGAGGACGAGGAGGTCCTGTGCCTGCTCCTCGACACCCGACAGTTCAGGGAGCTGATGCGCCAGGCGCTGCGCCGCGTGGACAACGCCCCGCCGGAGTCGCCCGGTGGCCTTCTCCTGTCGGCGGAGTTCAGACACGGACCCGAGGAGATCCGGGGACTACGCCGGGCCCTGGAGTTCCTCAACGGACTCGGTCCCGCCGACCCGACGGTGGTGCTCGAACTCGACTGGGGCTGGTAGGCGGCGCGTCGAGGTCAACCCAACGGCACGCGGCCCGCGCCTCAAGCGGCCGATCACGGCCCCGGTCGGGGCACCAGTCGCGCGACGTCCCGGCGGAGCGCAGCCAGTTCCGGGTAGAACCGGTCGCCAGGGCATCCGGTCGGCTGCCAGTTTCGGTGCCCGCTGATGGTGTCCACGGTCGCGGTGGCGCCACTGATCGGGTTGACGTACCGCGTCGTGCCGAGCGGGTCGAGCCCGGTGGCGACGGCGAGCCCGGCGAGGACCGCGACGAGGGAACGGCGGGCGGCGGGCGAAGGCATCCGGTCGCTGAGGTCACCGAGGAGCGCCACGCCGATGTTGCCGGCGTTGAACCCGGCGACATGTCCGCCGTTCACCATCAGCGGACGGCCGCCGGGACCGGCCCCGTCGCCGAATACCGGCAGGTGGTCGCCGCCGGACCAGCGGCCCTCGAATACCTGGCCGGATCCGTCGATAACCAGGTGGTACCCGATGTCTCCCCAGCCGCGGACGACGGCGTGGTCGCGGTAGATGGCCCGGACGGTGGCGGCGGGGTCGGGATCGTCGTTGGCCGTGACAGTGTGGTGCACGGTCAACGTCTGTGTCGCGAAGAGGGCCGGCGGCCAGGTCTCGACACCGTCCGACCCGAACCGCAGGGCCTCGTCGGCACCCCAGCTGGCACGGTCGAGATAGGGCTGACCGGGGCTGGCGTTGGCGCGCCCGGTCAGGGGGAGGGCGAGGCTGGCGGCGGCTCCGGTCGCGGCGGCCAGCATGGCGCGTCTGGTGATCACGGTGGTACGTCCTTCCTCGGTGTCACCCACCAACGGCGCATCGACAGACGGTCGCGCCGCATGGACGGTGGGCTGATGGGGTGGGCAACGACGGTGTGCTCACCGCCGAGAGGGGATCTGCGCGGCTCCTCAGGTCCCACACTTGATGGGCTTGCTGCGGATATCGCACCTGAGGAATGGCGCACTGGATGTCCGGAATGGCTTGCCACTGTTGTTGATCACAGCGGTACCTGTCCTGCCGGCCGACTGCCAGTCCAGTTCCAGGTGCCACAGGCAGTCGCAGGTGGTCACACTGGCGGTGATGTCGAAGAGCTCCGGGTCGGACATAGTCACGGCAAAGGGGAACTCGACAGGTTCCACCGCGTAGGACCTACCCGACAGGCCATCCTCGACAACGACATTGGGCGGGGGCGCCACACCCGGGCGAAGGAGCTTCCTGCCCGCCTTTGGAGTGAGTTTCGCGCCGCCTGGTTCTATGTCGACTTCGAACGGGCGGGAGTCCACCCCTCCGCCGCACTCGCTCCGCTGCGCCACGATCACCCCGGTGGGAGGACTGCGAAGGTCAACCACGACGCGCATATTCTTGAGCAGAACGGCCTGGGCGGAAGTTCCCTGAAGGAGCACTTCTGCCGATGCGCTCAAGAATGGACCAGTCGAGGGGGAGTTCAGCTTCTCGCCGGGAATCCGGCTCGCCGCGCCCTCATCTCTCACGAGCCGGCCCGTCCCAGGCTCGCACATACCCCCTGTGGTCACGGTGGCGACGAGTGGGGCGTCCCCCAGTCGCAGTGGCACGCTTCGTGCCTCGTCGCCTCCGACCAGTGTGGCCACCGCAGCCTTGCCGGCTCCCGAGACCTGGTCCGTGAGGACGGTCTTGATGCCAGCGATCAGGGCGCTGCCGAGAAACGGGACCAGGACGATCGCCATGAGCCGGCGCCAGCCATGGCGCTTGACGTACGTGCGCACGCTGGCTACCGACCACTGCGGGGACCCGTCGCCATTCGGGACCGGGGGGTCGGAAACGCTGGTCGAACGTGGCGCGGCTGACTTGCGGGGTCGTCGGGTGCTCATGTCATCCCCTTCGATGTGCACACGCGCGAACGGATGGGGCGATGGATGCCGGGTGGCTCCCGGCGGCGCCGGGAGCCAGTGCCCGGTTCAGCAGGGTGACCAGCTTCCGCGGCCGGTCAGCTTGTCGTCACGGGACCAGCCGTAGATCCCGGTGGTGTCGTCGTGCAGGAACGTCCAGGTGTCGCCCTCACCCTCGCGGAAGCAGTAGAACGTGACAGAGTGCGAGGTGTCGCCGACACCCCGGATCGGGCAGCTCAGGTAGGGGCCGGAGCGGATGTTGATGCCGTTGAAGGCGAATCCGCCACTGGTGGCGTGGTTGCTCCAGCCTTCCTCGACGCACGCGGCGAACGCCGGAGGCGGCTCGCCCGCAGCGGCGGGGCCCGGGTGGACGACGGTCGCGGTCAAGACCGCGAGGACCAGTGCGAGGAGGATCCGTGGGATCCGGCCGTGGGGCGCAGAGCGGCGGGACAGACGGTAGTTCATCGAAACTCCTTGTTGTTGGATCGGAACGTGGGGTGGCGGAGATCAGGGCGGGCGCGCTCGTCACTGCGGCGGACACTGTCGGTCCGGCGCCCGACCGGGCGAGAGGATCCAGCTCATTGGCGGCCCGACGCCATCGCACCTCGTCGGAGGTGTCACGGGTGGGCGGTACTCAGCGGCTGGTGGACGGGTGTCCAGAAAGGTCACCCAAGGCTCTAGTTGTCAGGCTTGCCTTCGTTGCCGTGAAATAGATACCTGATGATGAGTACACAGCATGTTCACGCGCTGGGCCAGACCTCTTGCCGTGCAATGGAGGGGCAAGACCGACCTGGCCACGGGTGCGATTCAGCTGGGGGTGACTTCGATGGGCACGGAACTGTCGACCGGAGGCGAGGACACGCCGTCCGCGACTCTCGCGGAGCTCGTGCGGGCGTTGCGCGGGCACGCCGGTCTGACCCGGGGTGAACTGGCGACTCGGGCCGGGTTGAGTGTGCGCACCGTCGGATACCTGGAATCAGGACGCGTCGCCCGGCCGCAACAACGCTCCCTCGAGGCGATCGCGGCGGCCCTGGTCCTCGACCGCCGCCAACGCAACCAACTGTTGGCCGCCGGACGGCCATCCACCGTCGTTCCGGCCGTCGTCCTCGGCGACACGCCCTGGCAACCCGAACCCGCCGCCGACGGCGCTGATCCCGACGCGGCGGGCGGCGGCCCTGACGCGGTCACCCTGCACGCCCGACGGATCGGAATCCCGGACCGTCGCCTCATCGTCGGGCAGCTCGAACTGCGCTACTCCCCGACTCTCGCTGCGGCCTGGGCTCGGTTCGAGGGTTTTCAGTTTCTCGAGAACCTCGCCCGCCAGCACGCCGTCGAGGTCGACATCCAGATCGTGCGGGAGTCCGAGGTCGCCCCCCAAGGGTGCAGGGACGGGTACTTCTTCGACTACCACTGGAGCCCTATCCTGCTCGCCAACGGCACAGCCCTCTATGCCCGGGTCGCGCTGTATAGCGACGGCGAGCAGATCGCCACCGGGCGAACCCGCCACGCGAACCCGCCAGTGGGTCGCCGCCCCGTCCCGCAGGGAGTCGAACCGTCAGGGTCGGGCGGCGCCGGCCGTCTGGAGGCCGAAGGAAACACGCCCATCCCGCCAGTCGCCGCCGAACGCCCACCGTCCGGCGTGCTGGTCGGGTACGGGCGGGTCTCCATCCGAGAGCGAAACCTCGCCCGCCAGCGGGCCCGGCTCACGGAGGCCGGGTGCGCGAGGTGCTTCTTCGACGAGTTCCCCAGCCCGGACACCGACCGGCCGGAACTGGCCCGGACGTTCGAGCACGTCCGGCCAGGCGATGTCCTGGTCGTCGTCAGCCTCGACAGGCTCGGTCTCAACCTGGAGGATCTGATCCGGATCATCGGCCAACTCCAGGCGCGGCAGGTCGGATTCCGCTCCCTGCACGAGCGCCTGGACACCAACACGCCCGGCGGGATGTTCGTCTTCCACGTGTTCGCGGCCCTCGCGGAGTTCATCCGCACGATCATCGCCACTGACGGCCCAGCGGTGGGCCGCGGCCGGCCGCCGTCGTTCACCCCGGAGAAGGTGGCCTACGCCCTGCGCCTCCTCGCCGAGCCGGAGCACTCGATCGCGTCCATCGCAAGCCTGCTCGGCGTCAGTCGGGCGACCCTATACGCCCACCTGCCCGAACTGAGGGCGCGCCTGGACAGTGAAGCCGCGAATCCCGTCCGACCCGCCCGGGAAATCGAACCTTGAACGGCGGCCCGCGCTGACAGTCGGTGTGTGGTGCCGCCGCTCAGCGTCCGCCAGCCGCCTGCACCACGAAGAGCTCCAGCTGAATATTGTTCGGATCCCGGAACGCGATCACCGTGAACCCCGTCTTCGGACTGACCTGGATCCCGGAGTGCTCCACCCCGGCGTCGGTCAACCGCACGAGCCAGTCCTCCAGCTCCGCCAGTGTCGCGACCGCGAACGACAGGTGGTCCAGGCCGGGGCGGCGCTCGTTGAACTCCTCGTCGGCGTCCGGGTGCTTGTGCTTGGTCAGCCCGAGGATCACGCCGCTCGGGTGCCGGACGAGCCGCCGGTCGAAGCTGTCGGTGTCCCACGGGAACAGGGGCGCGAAGTCCAGCACCTCGGCGTACCACTTCGCGGAGCCTTCGAGGTCGTTCACGTTCAGCCCTACGTGGTGGATCCCGGAGAAGGTCGCTCCCGACACGTCTGACACCCTTCGTCGCGCGCGCCGCCCGACTGCGGCCGCTCCCCGGAATCTATCCCACCGACCGCGACCGCGGCCTCCGCGATCGTGCGCTGTGCTACTTGTCGATGTCGATGTGCATGTTGAACCGGACGTTGCCGATCCGGACGAAGAGGTTGCCCTGCCATTCGCGCTTGGCGAGCGTGGCCCCGACGCTGCCCTTGCCCAGGGCCGCCTTGTTCTGCGGGACGCCGGAGTCGAACGCCGTGAAGAACGCGACGGGGACCCCCTGCCGGGCCGGGGTGGCCGCCTGAGTCCACAGGGCCTGGAGGGCGGTGTAGTTGGCGCGGGTGAACACCACGCCGTAACCGAGGTTGACCGAACCGCCCGAGATGTACCGGTCGCGGCAGTGGGTGAGGATGTGCTGCACGTGCTGCCCGTTGAACGCCGCTGCGGCGTTGAGTGAGGTGCACAGGTTCGTGAACGCCGGGAGGGAGGCCACCTGGCGCGCGGTGCGGGCCGCGGCCTGCTGCACCTCCATCATGTCGGTGAGCAGGGTGCCCTGCGCGATCTCCACGCCCTCCTTCGGGTTGCACGCGATCCGCAGGGACGCCGCCCACTTCTCGGGCGTGGTCCACTGGGGGTTGAAGTCGATCGACTCGCAATAGTCGGTCAGCAGGTACTCGGCTTCGGCCTGACTGGCGGCGATCGTGGCCTTCTTCTTCGGCTGCACAGCGGTCTCCTTCGTCGGGGGATCCTGCCACAGTTCCACCACGGTGGAAGCTCACACAACGTGCCCGTCGGGTTGCGGACTAGGCGTCGGGGCGGGTAGCCGCGGCCGGCTAGCGTGCGGGCAATGACATTCCTACCCGATCTTGCGGAGCGGCTGGCCGATGTGGCGCGACGGGGACGTATCCCCGGCGCGGCGATCGCCGTGCGCCAGGGCGACATGCTCGCCGAGGCCGCCACCGGCATCCTCAACGTGTCCACCGGCGTGGAAGCGACCACCGACAGTCTGTTCCACGTCGGCTCCGTGACCAAGATGTACACGGCGCTGCTGGTGATGCAGCTCGTCGAGGAAGGCCTGGTCGACCTCGACGCGCCGGTCCGGCGCTACCTGCCGGACTTCCGTCTCGCCGACGAGCGGGCGGCCGCCGCGCTCACCACGCGGCATCTGCTCACGCACACCGGCGGCTTCGACGGGGACCTGTTCGAGGACACCGGCCGCGGCGACGACAGCATCGACCGGTACCTCGACGTTGTCGCGGGCGCGCGCCAGTGGGCCGCCCCTGGCGAGCTGTTCTCCTACTGCAACAGCGGATTCGTGGTTCTGGGCGCGCTCGTCGCGCGGCTGCGCACCGGCACGTGGGAGTCTGTCGTCCGCGAGCGGCTGCTCGACCCGATGTCCCTCGACCACACCACGCTGTACCCGGAGGAAGCGATCGTGTTCCGCGTCGCGGCGGGGCACTTCGAGGATCCACAGACCCAGGAGCTGAAGGTGGGCGAGCGGTGGGCCATGCACCGCGCCCTCGGGCCGGCTTTCTCGGTCGTCAGCGCCGCGCCGCGCGATGTGGCCAGGTTCGGTCAACTGTTCCTCGACGGCACCTCCATCATCTCGGCCATGACCGCGCAGGCGGTGCCCGCAGTCAACGGCACTCTGGTGCGCCAGTGGGGCCTCGGAGTCATGATCTACGACTTCGGCGGGCCGGCGGTGTGGGGTCACAGCGGCAACCATCGCGGCCAGTCCTGCTATCTGCGGATCGTGCCGGAGCACGATCTCGTCATCGCGGCCAGCGGCAACGTCGGCGGTGCCCTGCTGCTGTCCGACGACCTCGTGGACGGTCTGGTCACGGAGCTGACGGGCGCGCGCCCGCCGTCCCTGCCGGTCCCGCCACGGACGCCGTCGCATGTGGATGTCGCGCCCTTGGTCGGCTCCTACCAGGGCCAGAGGGAGACCTACCAGGTGGAGGCCACCGACGACGGCGTCTCCGTCACGGAGGTGCCGTCGGGCGAAGGCATCCGGGAGGGCGAAGTCGAGAGCACGGTCCGCTATGTGCACTACGACGGCGACATGTTCCTGACGGCCGAGCCCATGGGCGGCGACCACCCGACGATCACGTTCGTCGACGGTGGCCGTTTCCTCCACAACGGCCGCGCCCACCCCCGAGTCTCGTAGACGGTCACATCCTGTGGATCATGGGAGCTATCGTGGCGGCATGTCGGTCGAGCTGGTGTCACGCTTTCCTGTTGACGATGAGGCCCTCAGCGCGCTGCACGCGCGGGCTTTCGGCGGCGACGCTCAGCCGACCCCGTGGCGGGAGCGCCTGACCAGGCACGCTCTGAGTTGGGTGGGCGCCTTCGACGCTGGGCGGCTGGTGGGTTTCGTCCAGGTGTGTTGGGATGGCGGTGTCCACGCGTTTCTGCTGGACACCGCCGTGGATCCGATGTGGCAGCACCACGGAATCGGCCGGCGGCTCGTCGTGGCCGCGGCAGCCGACGCCGCAGCGGCCGGCTGTCGTTGGCTGCACGTCGACTTCGAGCCTGACCTGGGGGAGTTCTACCTGGACAGGTGCGGTTTCCAGCCGACTCGGGCGGGTCTGTTAGCCCTCGACGCCGCTTCCTCAGAATCCGGCTAAACCCCTTCGACGGGTGCCGGGTCGGCGGCCGCGACCAGGATCTCGCGCGGACCGGTGAACGGTGCCCGTCCGTGCGCGGTGCGGACGTTGTCGACGAGCAGCACGTCGCCGACCTGCCACCGAAGCCGCACGGTCACGGCGTCGTACGCGTCGAGGATGCTCTGCCATTCGTCGGCGGTGAGTTCCGTGCCGTCGCCGAGGGTCGTGGTGAACGGGATCCCGCCCGGCCCGAATGACGACAGCAGTACCTTGCGTTCGGCCTCGTCGACGCTCCACTGGCTGAAGAACGCCGCGTCGTTGAACCAGCACTCCGCGCCCGTCACGGGGTGGCGGACCACGGCCGGCCGGTGCTGGGTGGTGTGCAGCGAACCGTCGGCGCGCCATTCGGTGTCCATCCGCCGCGCTTCGCCGTACGCGGGGAGGCCGGTCGGGTCGGTGAGGCCGAAGGCGACGCCCCAGGGCAGGCCGAAGTACGGGCGGAAGTTGCGTTCCAGTGTCCAGCCGTGGGCGCGGAACCGGGCGAGCAGGTCCGCCGGGAGTTCGCGCAGTACCGCATGGGTGTCGCCGAGGAGTTGTTCGCCGCCGTCGGCGGGTGCGGTGGTGCAGGACATCAGCAGGACGCGGGGGGTCAGTACGGCGAAGGACTGTTCGTGGTGCAGGCACATCTCCCGGTCGCCGCCCCACTCGGGCGCGGACGTCACGCCGCCGCCCAGGTCGGTGGTCGGGGCGAACCGTTCCTGGCCGGTGGCCTCGGTGAGGCCGAGCGCGTCGCGGACCTCGGCCAACTGTCCCGCGGTGCGCACCGCCAGGCCGCGGACGAGCACCGCTCCGGTGCTGGTCAGGGCGTCGGTGAGGGTGGTCGCGTTCTCCCGGATCCAGGAGAGGTCGGCCGCGTCGTACGTCCGGATGGTGCCGGGTGCGGTCATGCCGAGGCCTCCTTGTCGACGACGGCGGCGAGTTCGCGCAGCACGGGGTGGCTCAGGAGTTGGGGGAGGGTGATCAGTCCGTCGAGTTCGGCCACCATCCGCAGCGCCGACAGCGAGGCGCCGCCGAGTTCGAAGAAGTGGTCGTCGCCGCCGATCCGCTCCGCCGGCATGCCCAGTGCCGCAGCCCAGGCCGCCGCGAGCCGGTGCTCGGTGGGGGTGCGCGGCGCGGTGCGCACGGCGGCCCCGGTCGGCAGGGCCTGGGCGCGGGCGATCAGGGTCTTCTTGTCGACCTTGCCGTTGGAGTTCAGCGGCAGCCGGTCGACCGCGACGAGTTGGGCGGGCACCGAGGCCGCCGGCAGGGCCGCGCGCAGGTGGACGCGCAGCTCGTCGTCGGTGAGGCCGTCGCCGGTCTCGTAGAACGCGACCAGGCTCTTTCCGGTACCGGGCATGGGCGTGATGACCACCGCCGCGGCGAGGACCCGGGGGTGTTCGAGGATCCGGGCCTCGACCTCGCCCAGTTCGATCCGGATCCCGTTGACCTTGACCTGCTCGTCGCGCCGGCCGTGGAACTCGACGGAGCCGGTGGGCAGCCAGCGGCCGAAGTCGCCGGTGCGGTAGATCCGCTGGCCGGGGCGGAACGGGTCGTCGCCGAACGCGTCAGCGGTGCGGGCCGGGTCGTTGACGTACCCGCGCCCGACGCACACCCCGGAGACGACGATCTCGCCCGGGGTGCCCAGGGGCACGAGGCGGTCGTCGGGGTCGAGGATGTAGACGACGACGTTGGTGACGGGGCGGCCGACCGGGGTGAGGTCCTCGGACGGTACCCCGGACATGATCTCGTGGTTGGTGTCGTCGGACGCCTCGGTGGCCCCGTAGGCGTTGACGAGCCGGATGTCGGGGAACTGGGCGAACCAGCGGGTGACGAGGGTCTTGTTGAGGGCCTCGCCGGTCGCGCTGATGTAACGCACGTCGCCGAGGTCGACCGGATCGCCGGAGTCCTCGGCGATCCGGAGCATGACGTCCAGGTAGGACGGCACGACCTGCACGACGGTCGCGCCGCCGCCGGACACCGTGGCGAGGAACCGGCGCACGTCGAGGATCTCGTCGCGGGTGGCGATCAGGGTGCTGCCGCCGGCCATCAGGGGCGCGATCAGCTGCCACAGCGAGATGTCGAACGTCTGCTGCGCCTTCTGTACCACCCGGCTGTGTTCGTCGATCTCGAAGTCGACGGTCTTGGCGACCAGGTGGTTGATCATGCCGTGGTGGGTGCACATGGCGCCCTTGGGCCGACCGGTCGACCCGGACGTGAAGTAGATGTACGCCAGCTGGTCGAGGCCCACGGCCACCGTCGGGTCGGTGACCGGGTGCCCGGCCGCGAGGAGGTCCGCGATCGGCAGGGCCACGACGCCCGGCTCGCGCAGTGCCTCGGCGAGCCCCGCGTAGTCCGGGGTGCCGTCGACGTCGGATTCGGTGAGCACGATCCGGCAGCCGCTCTGCTCGCGGACCGTGGTCACCCGGGGGGCCGGGTAGCCGGGCTCGGTCGGCAGGTACGCGCCGCCGGCCTTGAGGATGCCGATGATCGCCGCCAGCCAGTGCGGGGTGCGCTCGGTCGCGGTCATCACCACCTCCTCGGGCCGGAGGCCGTGGGCGAGCAGCGCGTGCGCGATCTGGTTGGCGGCGGCGTTCAGCCAGGCGTAGCTGTAGGTGACGCCGGAGTGCACGACCGCGACCCGGTCGGGGTGTTCGGCGGCGCGGCGGGCGAAGATCTCGTGGAACCGGTCGGCCGGCAGGTTCCGGACCTCGCCGCCGCGTTCGTGCAGCTGGTGGTGCCGCTCGGCCGCCGACAGCAGATCGGTGTCCTCGACCGGGGCGTCCGGGGCCGCGATCAGGGCCGCGAGCGCCGTCGTCAGGTAGCCGGCGATCCGGGCCGCGTGCTCGTCGTCGGCGACGCGCCTGTCGTGTCGGACGAGGAGCCGGTCGCCTTCGAGGTCGACGGTGAGCGCAGCGCCGGGCACGACCCCGAAACCGACATCGACGGGTACGGGGGTCCCGGCACCGGAGGCCACGGTGCCGGTCGCGGCACTGGGGTCGGCGGCGCCGGGCTCGACGGCCGTCGCACCGGGCCGCGCGGTGCCGGTCTGGGCGTGCAGTTGGGTGACCAGCTCGCGCCACGTGACCTCGCGGGTGGTGGCGGTGACGGTGGTGTCCCGGTACCCGATGACGATCTGGTTTTCGGAGGCCATGAGCCCGGTGACCCGGGCCAGGGCGGCCAGCCCCAGCACCGCGACGGGCACGCCGAACCCCTCGGTCGCCGCCGCCAGGCCGGCCGGCGGCGGCACCGCCACGGTCCCGGGCGGCGCGTCAGGGGTGCCGCTCCAGGACGGGAGCACGGTCATACCAGTTCCTTCTCTCGGACGGCGGCCGGCGCGGCGGCGCGGGCGGCGAGCACCTGCGCGCCGATCAGGTCGTCGGGCAGCGAGTCGGGCATCTCGATGTCGAGCCTGGCCAGCCGTCGGACCGTGAGGCCCAGCAGCGCGTTGACGGTCATCAGGATCCCGAACAGCACGAACGACAGCCCGATGCCGCGTCCGGGGCCGGTGCCCAGCACGCCGCCGAACACGGTCGCCAGCGAGCCGCCCGGAGCCATCATCGGCTCCAGGAGGCCCACGGCCGGGACCAGGACCAGGAATCCGATGGGCAGCGTCGACCAGGTCAGGGTCTGGTTGAGGGCCAGGACCCTGCCGTGGAAGCGCTGCGGCATCTTGACCTGGATCACCGTCACGTAGATGCCGTTGGCGATCGCGAGGAACAGTCCGGTGCCGAACGCGCCGGCCATGATCACGAACAGGTTGCCGCTCAGGCCGGTCAGGGCCACGAACAGGCCGGACGCGGCGATGACGAGCAGGTTGCCGACCATCCGCCGGGCCTTCGGGCCGCCCCAGATCGTCATGGCGAGGCTGCCGACGACGGCACCGAGGCCCTCGGCGAACGCCGCCTTGCCGACATCGGCGGTGCTGCCCGCGGCCAGTACCAGCGGGGGCACGAGCAGGACCGGGGCGGCGTAGAGCAGGTTGCTGAAGCCGTGCACCAGGATGGAGGCCCGGAAGCCCGGTGCGCCCCAGTAGATGCGCAGGCCGCCGAGGACCTGTTCGCCGAAGGTCTCCTTGCGGATCCGGCCCATCAGGTTCGGGAACTTCACCAGGGCCAGCACGCTGAGTGCGAACGCGTAGCTGACGACGTCGATGTAGAGGATGCCGCGCAGGCCGATCGCTGCGAGCAGTCCGGCGGCCATCAGTGGCACGAACAGCATCGCCGTGCCGTTGATCAGTTGGGCGACCCCGTTGGCGTGCCCGAGGAACCGCTTGGGCACCAGCTGCGGGATCGACGCGGAGAACGCGATCCGCTGGAACGTGCCGGCGAAGGACACGACGAGCACGACGGCGTACACGGCGACGACCGGTGGGTCGCCGCGCAGCAGCAGGATCGCGAAGAGGAGTTCGACGAGGCCGGCCGTGCAGCCGGCGGCCATCATCAGCTTGCGGCGGTCGTACCGGTCGGCGAGTGCTCCGGCGATCGGGGTGGCCAACAGGATCGGCAGCACCACGGTGACGCCGGAGATGCCGATGGTCAGCAGGGAACCGGTGGTGGCGTACAGCCACACCGGGATCGCCCACGCCGTCAGCAGGGAACCGGTGACCGACACCAGCTGGCCGAGGGACACCAGGGAGAACTTGCGCATCGTGGGCTCGGCCGGCGCGCCCAGGTCGGCGCTCTGACCGGCGCGGGCCACCCCGGACAGCCACCACCGCCGCTGCGGCGCCCCAGGCTCGGCTGTCGGCGGCTCGAGCTGCGCGGACTCCGCCGGCAGGTCCAGGTGCGTCCTGGTGATGATCTCCACGACGTCCTCGGCCCGGTACCGGAGGAAGAAGTGCCCGGCCTCGTCCAGCACCACCACGGCGACGGTGTCGGTGAGGAACCGCCACTCGCGGTAGCGCTCCTGGTAGTAGTCGGTGATCGGGTCGCGCTCGCCGACGACGGAGATGATCGGGGCCTTGAGCTTGACCGGGTCGGTGGCCATGAGCGCCGTGAAGTGCGCCTCCGCGTTCTTGCCGTCGCTGCGCATGTTGCTGATGATCCGGTCTGCCTGCACCGGGTCCAGCTCGTCCATGTCGACGCCCATGGACTTGAGCCAGTTGGTGTAGTTGCGGTTGCCCGCCAGGTCCTCCAGCCAGGTGTTGAACCGGGTGAGCAGGCCGGTGGGCTTGGCGAACGGGAACACGCCGCCGACGTAGACGGCCTCCACCTCGCGGCCGGCGGCCTCGATCAGGCGGGCCATCTCCACGATCAGCGCGCCGCCGACGCCGCAGTGGCCGTAGAGCACCAGCGGGCCGTGCACGCGTTCGAGGACCTCGTCGGCGCACCGGCGAGCCAGTTCGTCGAAGGGCAGCGAGTCCTCGTCGAGGCCCACGTCGTGGCCGGGGATCGCGACGGACAGCAGGGCGTGGCCGGCGGGCAGGGCGGTGGCGACGGTCTGGTAGACCACCGCCGACCCGCCGCCGTAGGGCACGCAGACGTAGGTGCGTTCCGGCTTCGGGTTGGGCTTGGTCAGCTCGTAGAGCAGCCGGCGCGGGCCGGAGTCGACCTCGCCGCTGAGCAGGGCGGCCAGGGCGCGGATCGTCGGGTTCTGGAACAGGTCCATCACGCCGACTCGCACACCGGTGTCCTGGGTGAGCGGCCGCAGCCGGGCCGCCACCTGTGTGAGCAGCAGCGAGTGCCCGCCGAGGGCGAAGAAGTCGTCGTCGATGCCGACCTGTTCGCGGTTGAGCACGTCGCACCAGATGCCGGCCACGGTGATCTCGACCTCGGTGCGCGGGGCGACGAACTCCTTGTCGGAGCTGGTCGACACCTCCGGCAGCGGCAGCCGGGCCCGGTCGAGCTTGCCGTTGGGGGACAGCGGCAGCTCCTCGAGGCGCACGAACGCCGACGGCACCATGTAGTCCGGCAGCCGCAGCAGCAGGTCGGCGCGCAGGGCCGCCGTGTCGGGTTCGGCGTCGGTGACCAGGTAGGCGACGATCCGCTTGTCGCCGGGGTTCACCTCGACGACGGCGACGGTCACGTCCCGCGTGTCGGGGCGCTCGCGGAGCACCATCTCGATCTCGCCGAGTTCGATCCGCAGGCCGCGCAGCTTCACCTGGCCGTCGGCCCGGCCGAGGAACTCGACCTGGCCGTCGGGACGCCACCGGGCGAGGTCGCCGGTCGCGTACAGCCGGGCGCCGGGCGCGCCGAACGGGTCGGGCACGAACCGCTCGGCGGTCAGGGCCGGCCTGCGGTGGTAGCCGCGCGCGACCTGGACCCCGCCGATGTGCAGCTGGCCGATCGCGCCGACCGGGACCTCGGCGAGGTGCTCGTCGAGGATGTGCACCCGGGTGTTGGCGATCGGGGCGCCGATCGGTACCCGGGACCGGCCTGCGAGCGCCTCGGGGGCGCAGTGCCAGGCGGTGACGTCGATGGCGGCCTCGGTGGGGCCGTACAGGTTGTGCAGGCTCACCCACGGCAGCACCTCGGTGCACCGCCGGGCGATCTCGACGGGCAGTTCCTCGCCGCTGCACACGATCCGGCGCAGGGTCGAGCACCGGGCGGCGGCCGCGGCCGGGTCCTCGGCGGTGTCGATGTCGGCGAGGAACGCGGTGAGCATCGACGGCACGAAGTGCACGGTGGACACCCCGTGCTCCCCGATGGCCTCGCGCAGGTACGCCGGGTCGCGGTGCCCGCCGGGCGCGGCCATGACGAGCCGCGCGCCGGTGATCAGGGGCCAGAAGAACTCCCACACCGACACGTCGAAGCCGGCCGGGGTCTTCTGCAGCACGGTGTCGTCGGCCCCGAGGCCGAACGCGGACTGCATCCAGTCGAGCCGGTTGATGACGCCCCGGTGGGCGTTGACGACGCCCTTGGGCCGGCCGGTCGAGCCGGAGGTGTAGATCAGGTACGCGGCCGTGTCGGTCGGCACCGTCACGTCGAGGGGGCCGTCGGGCGCCGCGGGATCCTCGTCGAGGCGCAGGTGCGTGACGTCCCCGCCGGCCAGCCGGGCGGCGAGCGCGTCACCGGCCAGCAGCAGCGAGCAGCCGGAGTCGGCGAGCATGTAGCGCAGCCGGTCGTCCGGGTACTCCGGGTCCAGCGGCAGGTACGCCGCCCCGGTCTTCAGGATGCCCAGCAGTCCGACGACGAGCCGTGCGCCGCGGTCCGCGCCGATGCCGACGAGGGTCTCGGGGCCGGCGCCGAGCGCGGCGAGCCGGTGCGCGAGCCGGTCGGCGGCCCGGTCGAGTTCGCCGTAGGTCAGGGAGCCGGCCGCGTCGGACACGGCCACCGCGTCGGGGGTGCGCCGGGCCTGCTCGGCGAACAGCGCCGGCAGGGAGGTGTCCGGCCGGGCCGCGACGTCCGTGGCGTTCCAGCCGCGCAGCAGGTCGCGTTCGGCCGGGTCGAGGAGTTCCAGGTCCGCGACGGGCGCTTCGGGCCGGGCGACGAGATCGGCGAGCAGGGTGACGAACGCGCCGGCCAGCCGGGCGACGGTGTCCGGCCCGAACAGTGCGGTGTTGTACACGAACCGGCACTGCAGGTCGCCGCCGTCGAGGGGGTAGGCGTGCAGTTCCAGGTCGAACCGGGTCGCCGGCAGCTCGACCGGCCGCCAGGACAGGTCGGGGGAGTCAGGCTCGGTGGGCGCGGAGTAGTTCTGCAGCACCAGCATGGCCTGGAACAGCGCCGACCGGCTGACGTCGCGCACCAGGTGCAGCTCGTTGATGACCTGCTCGAACGGCAGGTCCTGGTGGGCGAGCGCGTCGAGCACGCTGTCGCGGGTCCGGTCGAGCAGTTCGCCGACCGTCGGGTCGCCGCTGAGGTCCGCGCGCAGCGGCAGCATGTTGACGAACATGCCGACCACGTCGTCGAGGTCCGGGCGGGAGCGGCCGGCCACCGGGGAGCCGACGGCGAAGTCGTGCTGTCCGCTGTAGCGGCCGAGGAGGGTCTGGTAGCCGGCGAGCAGGCTCATGAACAGGGTCGCCCGGTGCGCCTGGCCCAGCTCGGTCAGCGCCGCGACCAGGGCGGCGTCGAGGCGGAAGTGGTGCGAGGCCCCGTCGTAGGACTGGGTCGGCGGGCGGGGCGCGTCGGTGGGCAGTTCCAGCGCCGGCACGGCAGCCAGGTGCTTCAGCCAGTAGTCGAGGTGCCGGCGGACACCCGGCCCGGACATCAGGTCGCGTTGCCAGGCCGCGAAGTCGCCGTAGCCCACCGGGGTGGGACGGGTGGTCGGGACGCCAGAGCGGATGCCCTCGTAGGTGCCCGACAGGTCCGCGAGGAGGGTGTCGTTGGACCAGCCGTCGGTGACGATGTGGTGCAGGTCGACCAGCAGCAGGTACCGTTCGCCCCCGGCGATCCGCCACACCGCCGCCCGGATCAGCGGGCCGGTGGCCAGGTCGAACGGGCGCAGCGCCGAGGCAGCCATCTCGCTCTCGGCGGTGGCGACGTCGGCGGCGTCGTGCACCGGCAGCGGCATGTCGGCGGGCGGGTCCACGACGACCGTCGGCCGGCCGTCGTCGGTCGCCGGGAACCGCATCCGCAGGCTCTCGTGCCGGCCGCGCACCTCGGTGAGGGCCGCGGCCAGGGCCTCAAGGTCCAGGTCCGCGCCGTAGCGCACCAGCAGCGGCGACCCGTACGCCGCCGTGCCGGGCGCGAACTGCTCCATGAACCAGACCCGCTCCTGCGCGTAGGACAGCGGCGGGGCGGTGCCCTCCGGCCGGCGCGGGATCGCGGACTCGGTCGGTGCTGCCCGGCGCCTCAGCCGGGCCTCCATCGCGGCCCGCTTCGGGTCCGCGACGCTCTCCACGGCGGTCATGGCGTCCCTTCGGCTTCGTTGTCGTCCATGTCCTGCAACAAGATGGCCTCCACCTGCGCGGCGACCCCGGCCACCGTGGTGTCGACGAAGAATGCCTGGATCGGCAGGTCGATCTCGATGGCGGCGCTGATCCGCGCGATCACCCGCAGCGCCAGCAGCGAGTGCCCGCCGAGGGTGAAGAAGTTGTCCAGCGCGCCGATCCGGGCCACGCCGAGGACCTCGGTCCACACTTCGGCGACGAGCTCCTCGGCGGCGGTGCGGGGGGCCACGAACTCATGTGCCTGCTCGTCGGCCGGCGTCTCGGCGACCGGGTCGGCCGGCCGGGCGACGGTGGCCAGTGTGGACAGTCGGGCCGTGGGGTCGGCGATCACGGCCGACATCAGGGTCACGTACCCGTCGGCGATCGCCTGGGCGTCGGCGGCGGTGAACACGTCCGTGCTGTACTCCACCCGGCCCAGGCCCTCGGAGATCTCCAGCAGCAGGTCGTCCTCCGCCGCGGCGGCCCGGCCGCTGAAGCCCAGGTCCAGGTAGTTGAACCCGAGCTGGTACACGGGCGGCACGCCCGGAGCGCGGTGGGCGCCGAGGACCTCGACCAGCTTCTGGAACGGCATGTCCTGGTAGTCCCAGGCGGTCAGCAGCCGGTCGCGGACCCGGCCGAGCAGCTCGGTGAACGTCGGGTCGCCGGACACGTCGACCCGGGACACCACCATGTTGACGAACATCCCGATCAGGGGCCGCACCTCGGGCGCGTCGCGGCCGGCGACCGGCACCCCGACGACGACGTCCGTCGCGCCGGACAGCTGGTGCACGAGGGCCGCGTAGCCGGCGAGCATCACCATGAACGGGGTGGCCCCGGCCGTGCGGGCCAGCGCCGGTACCCCCGTGATGATCTTCTCTCCGAGCGGGAACACGATGTCGTCGCCGGCGAAGGTCCGGTCGGCCGGGCGGGCCCGGCTGGCGGGCAGCCCGTGCACCATCGGCAGGTCCGCGAGTTCCGCGCGCCAGAAGGCCGTCAGTTCGGCGAGCCGGCCGCCCTCCATCCGGTCGCGCTGCCACACGGCGTGGTCGGCGTACTGGATCGGCAGGTCCGGCAGCACCGCCTCCCGACCGGCCACCATGGCGGCGCACACCTCGAACAGTTCGGTGCGCAGGTTCACCTCGGCGACGAAGTCGATGAGCGTGTGGTGCGCGACGAACAGCATCATCCAGTCGGTCTCGCCGCGCCGGATGAGCGTCGCCCGCCACAGTGGCGGGTCGACGAGGGACAGTTCGACGTTGGTCAGATCGGCGTACAGCTCCTCGATCCGGCCGGCCGGGTTGGGGTGCGACCGCAGGTCCAGCTCGGCGACGGGCAGGTCGACGTGCGGGTGCACGACCTGCATCAGCACCCCCTCGTCCACCCGGAACGAGGTGCGCATCGTCTCGTGTCGCTCGCAGACCAGGGCGATCGCGTCGCGGATCTGCTCGAACGACAGGGCGTAGGGCAGTGGGATCTTGTCCGTCACGTGGTACAGCGGCACGTCCTGGGCCATCTGGCTGGCGAACCAGACCCGCTCCTGGGCGTAGGAGGCCGGCACGACGAACACGTCGAGGTCCTGGGTGTGCGTCATCGCGCACCGTCCATCGCCAGCCGCACGCTGCGCGGCCGCATGTCGGTCCACACCGACTCGATCTCGGCCAGGCACTCCTCGCGGGTGCCGGCGAATCCGGTGGCGCGCCAGCCGGGCGGGAGTTCGCGGCCTTCGGCCCAGACGGAGTACTGCTCCTCGTCGTTCATGACGACCTGCATCACTGCCCCCTCGCGGTTGTTGTGGTGGTGGTGGTGTTCTGGCCGGCGCGCGGCCTGGGCAGGCGGGGGATGGTGGTCTCCGCCTCGGGGGCCGCAGCCTGGGGCACGTCGCGCAGGCCCTGGACGAGGACGGCCATGCCGGCGACGGTCGCCGTCTCGAACAGGCTGCGCATCGGCAGCTTGACCCCGACCGTCTTGCGGATCTGGGAGATCAGCTGCACCGCGACCAGGGAGTTGCCCCCGAGCTCGAAGAAGTCGTCGTCGGCGCCGACCGCGTCGGTTCCGAGCACCTCGCGCCACACCCCGGCCAGGGTGGTCTCCAGTTCGGTGCGCGGGGCGACGTACCCCTCGCGGTGGGTGGCCTCGCCGACGACGGGGTCCAGGTCGCCGGCGACGGTCTGCTGGGTGACGCTGGCGACGCCCGCGAAGACCTGGGCCAACGGCTGGGCGGTGACGACGACCTGGCGGCCGAGGTCGCACGCGAGCAGCCTGCGGAACGCCTCCGCGCCGTCGGCCCGGCTGATCCCGGTCTCCGTGGACGCCGCGGCCTCGGGGCGGGCCCCGCCGGTGTGCGCGCCCTGCCGCACGGTGTCGGTCATCGCCGCCGTGTCGATCCGGCGGAGCACGAAGTCGCTGATCGCGACGAGTTCGCGGCCGGTCTCGTCGTACAGCGACAGGTCCGCGGAGATGATCTCGGCACTGGTGCCGGGCCGTTGCCGCAGGTGGCTGTAGATCCGGGCCGGCAGCGCGGCGCGGACCAGCAGCCGGCCGTAGCCCATCGGCAGGTACTGGCCCTCGCCGGTGACACCGAACGCCGTCGCCTCGTCGAGCAGGGCCGGCTGCAGGACCCACCGGCCCAGGTCGGCGGCGGCGTCGCCGGACAGCTCCAGCACGGCGAACTGCTCGTCCTGGCCGACCTCGACCCGGCGCAGGCTGCGCCAGTGCGCGCCGAACGTGAGCAGCCCGGAGCCGGAGGCGTCGCCGCCGGGTGCGATGTCGTGCGCGGCGAGCTGGCACCGCGACCGGATCGCCGCCAGGTCCACAGTGGGGGCGGGACCCGCGTCGGCCCAGCCGGCGGTGCCGCGCACGTGGGCCTCGGTCGCGCCGGCGCTCACGCTGCTGACCTGGAAGTCCAGGCCGTCGTCGCTGTCGGCGAAGCCGACGTGCACCTCGGCACCGCTGCCGTCGGCGACCGCCATCGGCCGGACGAACACGACGTCGCGCAACTCCACGGACTGACCGGGCCCACCCGGGCTGACGGCGGCGAAGGCCGCCCGGACGTTCTCCAGGTGCCCCGTGCCGGGCATGACGGGTACGCCGGAGATCCGGTGCTCGTCGAGCACCCAGTGCGTGTCGGGCGCGACCACGCCGCTGCACCACGCCACCTCCCCGTCCTCGGGGGCGTGCCGGGTGGTGATCACCGGGTGGTCCACCGGGGTGACCCGGTCGCCGCGCTGCATCGCGCGGAACCCGGCCGGCGCGGCCACCTCAGCGGCCATGCCGACCTCGAGCCAGCCGCCCCAGTTCAGCGCGGTGACCGGGGCGTTCCAGCCGTGCGCGCCCCGGGCGTAGGAGTCCAGGAAGCTGTTGGCCGCGCAGTAGTCGACCTGGCCGAAGCCGCCGGTCACCGAGGTCACGGAGGAGAACAGCGCCACGAAGTCCAGGGCCAGATCGCCGAACGCCCGGTGCAGGGCGAGCGTGCCCCGCACCTTGGGGTCGAGGACCGCCTCGGCCGCCGCCCGTTCCTTCACCTCTGCCATGCCGCCGCCGGGCACGCCGGCCGCGTGCACGATCCCGTCGAGCCGCCCGTACGCCGCCAGGGTCTGATCGCGCACCCGCCGCAGGTCGGCCGGGTCGGTCACGTCCGCGTCGAGGACCAGTACCTCCGCGCCGGCCTGCCGCATCCGGCGGATCGCGGCGATCGCGCGGCCGGACCGGTCGGCGGTGCCGTGGATGGCCAGGTGCCGGTCCCACTCCTCCTCCGCGGGCAGCGGCGAGCGGGCCAGCAGGACGAGCCGGGCCCGGACCCGCTGGGCCAGGTCCTCGGCCAGGGTGATGCCGAGTCCGCCGAGGCCGCCGGTGATCAGGTAGACGCCGGCCTCGCGCAGTCCGCCCTCGGCGGCCGGCACCGTGACCTGCTCGTACTCCTGCGTCCAGCGGCGGCCGGCGCGCAGGGCGACCGGGCCGGCGGGTACGCGGCACAGCTCGGCCACCAGGTCGCCGGTGCGGCCGGCGTCGGCGACGTCGAGATGGCGAACCGTCACTGCCGGGTACTCCAGCGGCACCACCTTGGCGATCCCGGCCACGGTCGCGTGCTCCGGGCGGGTGGCGTCCCCGCCGGTCACGTCCTGGGTGCCGCGGGTGACCACGTCCACGTGCACGGCCAGCTGCGCGCCGGCCACGGCCTGCACGAGGCGGAGCAGGCTGAAGAAGCCCAGGTCCTGGGCCTGCCAGGCGAGCTGCGGGTCCCCGGCGGCCGTCTGACCGGACAGCGCCCAGGCGTGCACCACCCGCGACGGCCACCCGCCGGTGGCGGCGAGGTCGGCGACGAGGAGGTCGTAGTCGCCGGCCTCGGCGGGCCGGACGGTGTACCCGTCGGTGGTGCTGGCGAACGCGGGCCCGGGGCGCACCAGCACGACCTCGGTCCCCGCGGCGCGCAGTCCGTCGGCGAGGTCGGAGTCGTCGCCGAACACCAGGGCCCGGTCGGGGGCGGCACCCGGCGCCGTGGGCGGCTGCTGCCGCCACACCGGGACCGTGAACCACTGCTCGACCGGGCGCGGACCCGACGGCGCGGCGGCCGCGGCGGTGAAGTCGGCGACGGTCGGCTCGATCCAGTACCGCTTGCGCTCGTACGGGTACGGCACCAGCGGCACCCGGCAACCGGTGTCCCCGAACGCGTCGAGGGCCACCCCGCACGCCCACAGCTGACCGGCCGTCGCGTACAGCGTGTCCAGGTCGCTCTTCGGTTCGCCCGGGGCCGGCAGGCTCGCCAGCGGTGCGACCCCGCCCTTCGGCGTGTGCATCCGGGCGAGTCCGGCCAGCTGCCGGCCCGGCCCGCACTCCACGAGTAGCCAGTCCCCGTCGGCGAGCAGCCGGGTCACGCAGTCGCCGAACCGCACGGCCTCGCGCAGGTGCCGGGCCCAGTAGGACGGGTCCGTCGCGTCCGCCGGGCTGATCCAGTCCCCGGTGAGGTTGGACAGGAACGCCGCCTGCGGCACGCGCCGTTCCACCCCGGCCACCAGCTCGTGGAACTCGCCGAGGATCGGCGCCATCATGGGCGAGTGGAAGGCGTGCGAGGTGCGCAGAGCCTTGCTGCCCACCCCGTCGGCGCCGAGTGCCGCTGCGAATTCCTCGACCAGCGGGGTCGGGCCGGCCACGACGCAGGCCCCCGGCCCGTTGACCGTGGCGATCGACAGCCCCTCGGGCAGGCGCGCGGCCAGCTCGGCCTCGTCCAGGCGGACCGCCAGCATCGCACCGGCCGGCATGGACTGCATCAGTCGGCCCCGCGCGGCGACCAGGCGCAGCGCGTCGGCGAGGTGGAACACGCCGGCGAGGGTCGCGGCCACGTACTCGCCGATCGAGTGGCCGATCATGCCGGCCGGGGTGACGCCCCACGACGCCCACAGCTTCGCCAGCGAGTACTCGACGACGAACAGCGCGGGCTGGGTCACCTCGGTCTCGTTGAGCCGCGCGGCGTCCCCGTCACCGGACAGCAGCAGGTCGCGCAGCTCGCGGCCCAGGTCCCCGCCGAGGATGTGCAGGCATTCGTCCACGGAGGCGCGGAACACGGGCTCGGTGCTGTAGAGCTGCGCGCCCATCCCCACGTGCTGCGAGCCCTGGCCGGAGAAGAGGAACGCCACCCGGTGCGCCTGGGCTGGCCCGGTCGCGGTCAGCCGGCGCTTGCGGTCCCCGAGCGCCGCGGCGGCCTCGGCGGTCGAACCGGCGGTCACGGCCAGCCGGTGCGGCAGATCGCGCCGGCCCACCCGCAGCGTGTACGCCACATCGGCCAGGTCCAGGTCCGGGTGGGCGCCGAGGTGCTCGGCGAGCCGCTCGGTCAGCGCCGTCAACGCCGTCGGGGTCCGGGCGGAGATCCGCACCAGTTGCGTCGGGCGCGCGTCGCCGGCGCGGGGCCCGGCGGCCGGGGCCTGCTCCAGCACGGCGTGCGCGTTGGTGCCGCCGATGCCGAACGAGCTGACCCCGGCGCGGCGCGGGAAGCCTTCGGGCTGCCAGCGGGCGAGCGCGGCGTTCACGTAGAACGGGCTGTTCTCCAGGGCGAGCTTCGGGTTGGGCCGCTCGAAGTGCAGGTTCGCGGGGATCAGCCCGTGTTCGATGGCCAGCACGGTCTTGATCACGCCGGCGATCCCGGCGACGGGGCCGAGGTGCCCGATGTTGGTCTTCACCGAGCCCAGGCCGCACCAGCCGAGGTCGTCGGTGTCCTGGCCGAACACGCTCGACAGGGCGCTGACCTCGATCGGGTCGCCCAGGGCCGTGGCCGTGCCGTGCGCCTCGACGTAGGTGATCGTGCGCGGGTCCACCCCGGCGACGCCCAGGGCCTGCGCGACGACGATCGCCTGGCCCTCCATGCTGGGGGCGGAGAAGCTCACCTTGTGCGCGCCGTCGTTGTTGACGGCGCTGCCCCGCACGACCGCCCGGATGTGGTCGCCGTCGGCGAGGGCGTCCGACAGCCGCTTGAGGAGCACCGCGCCGCCGCCGCTGCCCCACAGGGTGCCGGTGGCCGAGGCGTCGAACGTGCGGGTCCGGCCGTCGGCGGCGAGGATGCCGCCCTCGTGGTAGTGGAAGCCCAGCCCGTGCGGGAGTTCGATCGACGCGCCACCGGTCAGTGCCATGTCGCACTCGCCGTTGCGCAGCGCCTCGCACGCGATGTGGAACGCGACCAGTGTGGTCGAGCACGCCGAGTGCATGGTCAGGCTCGGGCCGCGCAGGCCGAGGTTGTGCGATGCGTGGGTGGCGAGGTAGTCCGGGTGCGTGCCGGTCAGGATCGACAGGTTGCCGGCGGCGTCCATGACTGCCGGGTTGCGGCGGATGTTGCGCCACTGGTACTCGTCGGCGCCGACCCCGCCGTACACGCCGATCTCGCCGTCGTAGCGGGCCGGGTCGTAGCCGGCGTCCTCCAGGGTGGTGTGCGCCAGCTCCAGGAACAGCCGGTGCTGCGGGTCGCGCAGCTCGGCCTCGCGCCGGGAGATCCCGAACAGCTGCGCGTCGAAGTTCTCCATGTCGTCGAGGACGAGCGACGTGCGCACGTACCCGGGATCGTCGAGGTCCTCCTCGGACACGCCGAGGGCCCGCTGCTCCTCGACGGTGAAGTCGCGGACCGCGTCGACGCCCTCCACGAGATTGCGCCAGAACTGCGCCAGCGAGCCGGCACCGGGCAGGCGGCAGGCCATGCCGATGACGGCGATGGGTTCCACTGCGGCTTCGTCGATCATGCGTCACGGCCTTTCTCGTCCCCGGCCGCTCGGACCGTGGTTGTGCGACGGGTACGGTCCCGGCGCGCGGCGACACGTTGCGCCGCGCGGTCCAGGCCCGGTGTACGGGTGGTGCCGTCGAGGTGGGCGCCGAGCGCCCGGATGTTCGGGTGCCGGAACAGGTCGAGGATGTCGACGTCGCGTTCTAGCAGCGTGGTGAGCCGGGCCTGGACGGCGGCGATGGCGAGGGAGTGGCCGCCGATCTCGAAGAAGTTGTCGGCCGTGCCGACCCGGGGCAGGCCCAGCACCTCGCACCAGGTGCCGGCGATGAGGCGTTCGGTGGCCGTGGCCGGCGCGTCGGCCACGCTGGCCGCCGGCCGGGACGTGGGCCGGGGCAGCGCCGACCGGTCGACCTTGCCGTTCGGGGTGAGCGGCAGGGCCGGCAGCAGGGTCACCGTCGCCGGGACCGCGTGCCCGGGCAGCAGGGTGCCGAGGTGCGCGCGGAGCGCCTCGACGGTCAGGCCGGCGGCGGTGGGGACGGCGTAGCCGCGCAGCACGAGTTCGCCCTGCTCGGTCTCCGCGACCACCGCGGCGGTGCGGACGTTGGGGTGCGCCAGCAGGGCCGCCTCGACCTCGCCGAGTTCGAGGCGGTAGCCGCGGATCTTGACCTGGTCGTCGTCGCGGCCGGCGAGGACCACCTCGCCGTCGGGTCCGTAGCGGCCCAGGTCACCCGTCTGGTACATGCGGTCCTCCGCGTCGCTGGGCCGGGTCGGGGTGAAGCGCGACCGGCTCCGGTCGTCGTCGAGTTCCCCGGCGGTGACGTATCCGGTCGCGAGGTGGCGGCTGCGGATGACGACCTCGCCGAGTTCCCCGATGCCGGCCGGCTGCCCGGCCGGCCCGAGGACCAGCAGCGCGACGCCGTCGATGCCCCGGCCGACCGGCACCGGGCCGGTGGCGGGGTGTCCGGCGGTCGGCTGGTGGTGGGCCTGGGCCTGCGGGGTCTCCGTCGTGCCATACAGGTTGACGACCCGGGCGGCGGGGGCGTACCCGCGCAGCCGGGCGACGTCGCCGTAGGTCAGCTGGTCGCCGCCGCACGCGATGAGTCGCAGCGCCGGGGCGGACGCGCCGGGCACCGCCGCGAGGACCCGGGCCAGCTGCGGGGTGAGGTGTGCGACGGTGACGCCCTCGGCGGCGAGCCACGCGGCCAGGCGGACGGGGTCGCGGGGCAGGTCGCCGGGCGGCACGTGCAGGGTCGCGCCCAGGACCAGGGGCGTGAACACGTCGCGCAGCAGCGGGTCGTGCCCGAGGCCGGCGAGCAGCGCGAACCGGTCGTCACGACCCAGACCGAAATGCGACGGGTACCAGTCCAGGAAGTGCGCCAGGGGCCGTTCCCCGGTGAGCACCGCCTTGGGCTCGCCGGTCGTGCCGGAGGTGAAGGACAGGTAGCCGCGCCCGTCGGCCTCCACGCCGGACCCGACCGCTGCGGCGTCGACAGCCAGCAGCGGCAGCGCGGCGAGTTCCGCCGGGGGCGTGACGCCGGGGCAGGCCAGCAGTGCCACGCATCCGGCGGCCCGGACCTGCGCGGCCAGCCGGGCCGCCGGCAGGGTCGCGTCGAGCACCGCCCACCGCGCGCCGCTGGCCAGTACCCCGAGCAGCAGCCCCGGCAGCTGGACGTCGCGGGTCGCGAGGACGCCGACGGCCTGCCCCGGCGCGATCCCGGCGGCCGTGACCGCCGCGGTGGTGGCCCGTTGCAGGTCCACCAGCCGCCGGTAGTCGAGACCGCCGCCTGCACCCGTGACGGCGACCGCGTCGGGGTGCGCCTCGGCCACGGCGGCGATCCGCTCGACGATTCCGGGCCCGTCCCAGCGCGGCAACGGATCGGCCGGATCGGGCAGCGCGACCGCGCCGGTGCCCTGGGTCGAGGCGTCCCGCACGAGCGCTCCGGAGCCCCGTGTCGAGGCGGTCCCCACCGGTGCCCCCGGCGTCCCGACCAGGTCGCCGACCAGTCGGGTGTAGCTGTCGAGCAGGGCCCCGATCCGCCCGGCGTGGTACAGATCGGGGTTGTACACCGCCTGCAGGTCCCACCCGTCGGCGTTCTCGGACAGGTACAAGGTGAGGTCGAACAGCGACCCGGGCAACCCGGCCGGCACCGGTTCGGCCGTGACGCCGGGCAGTTCCAGGCGCGGCTGGGCGAAGTTGTACATGTTGAACAGAACCTGCACGAGCGGGTTGCGGGTCAGGTCGCGCTCGACCCCGAGGGCGGTGACGATCCGTTCCAGCGGGGTGGCGGCCCGGGCGAGGGCCGCGGTCAGGGTCTCGGCGCAGGCGCGCACGTGCCCGGCGAAGTCTGCCGTGTCGTCCACCGTGAGCCGGAGCGGCACGGTGTCCACACAGAAGCCGATCATGGGCTCGAAGGCCGGGTGGCCGCGGTCGGCGACCGGTACCCCGATGATCAGGTCCTTCTCCCCGGTGAGCCGGCGCAGCAGCTGGGCGAACGCCGCCAGCAGCACCACGTACGGCGTCGTGCCGAGCCGCGCCGCGAGGGCCCGGACGGTGCCGGTGGCGTCCAGCGGGGCGCGCGTTCCGGCGCCGCGGAATGTCTGCACGGCCGGTCGGGGCAGGTCTCGGGGCAGGTCGAGCACTGTCGGCGCGCCGGCCAGCCGGGCCGTCCACCAGTCCAGTTCGGCGTCGGACCGTTCGCGTTCGGCCTGCCAGGCGACGTAGTCGGCGAACGTGGCCGGCAGGGCGCCGAGTTGCGGTGCGTCGCCGGCGAGTTCGGCGGCGTACGCCGCAGCCAGATCCCGGTAGAACAGCTGCTGGGACCACCCGTCGAACACGGTGTGGTGCACGGTGAGGGCGAGCAGGTACCCGTCGTCGCCGATCCGGAGCAGCCGGACCCGCCACAGCGCGTCGTTCGCGAGGTCGAAGTGCCGCAACGCCTGGTCGCGCAGCCACCGCTCGGGGTCGGGCGCGTCGTCGACGGGCACGGGGACGGCGGGCCCGACGGGGTCGACGGCCACGTACGGCGCGCCGGCCGTGTCGGGGAACCGCCAGCGCAGCACCTCGTGCCGCGCGGTCACGGCGCGCAGCGCCCGGCCGAGTGCGGCTGGGTCGACCGGGCCGTGCAGCCGTTCGGCGAAGGCGATGTTGTATGCGGGGGTGTCCCCGGCGAGGCGGTCGACGAACCACACCCGGCGCTGCGCGCCCGACATGGCCGGCGGCTGCCCGGGCCGGACAGGCAGGTCGACGTGCGCGGCGGCCTTCTCCGCCCGGTCGGCCAGGCCGCCGAGGGTGCGGCCGACGAAGACGTCCTCGACGGTGACGGCGCGGCCGGGGTCGGCGCGGACCGCCTCGACGAGTCGCATGGCCAGCAGCGAGTGCCCGCCGGAGGCGAAGAAGTCGTCGTCGAGGCCGGGTGCGGCGACGCCGAGGACCCGCGACCAGGCCCGGGCGACCGCGTGTTCCAGGGGCGTGCCGGGCGCGCGGTCGCCGGTGACCGGCGCGGACGCGTGCGAGCGCAGCGCGGCGAGGTCAACCTTGCCCGAGGTGTTCAGGGGCAGGGCGGCCAGCCGGACCACCCGGGTGGGGATCATGTACCCGGGTAGCCGGTCGCCGCACAGTGCGCGCAGCGCGGTCAGGTCCGGGGCGTCGTCGGGGGTGAGGTAGGCGACGAGTACGGAGTCGGTCACGTCGGCGACGGCCTGGGCCACGCCCGGCAGCCCGCGCAGCACGGCCTCGATCTCGCCGAGTTCCACCCGCTGCCCGGACACCTTGACCTGCCGGTCGAGCCGTCCGAGGTGGACGATCCCGTGTTCGGGTCCCCGGACGACCCGGTCGCCGGTCCGGTACAGCCGGGCCCCGGGCACGTCCCCGAACGGGTCCGGCACGAACCGGTCGGCGGTCAGCCCGGGGCGGTCGAGGTAGCCGCGCACCACGTGCGGGCCGCCGATGACGAGTTCGCCGGGGACGCCGTCGGGGCAGGGCAGCAGGTTCTCGTCGAGGACGTACGCCGCGCAGTCCGGCAGCGGGAACCCGATCGGCGGGGTGGTCGACCAGGTGCCGGTGACCTCGGTGCCGACGACGATGCAGGAGCACTCGGTCGGCCCGTACCAGTTGAAGAAGCGCCGGTCCGGGGGCGCGGACCACCGGGCGACCTGGTCGGGTCCGGGGGACTCGCCGGCCGTCAGGGCGTGCCGCAGGTCGGGCAGCCGGTCGGGGTGCAGCAGCGGCAGCAGTGCCGGGGGCAGCACGCCCCACGTCACCCGGTGCTCTTCGAGGAACCGTTGCAGCCGGGTGGCGTCGATCCGGTCGGCGTCGGGGATGAACGCGATCGACCCGCCGCGCGACAGCGGCGGGTAGAAGTCGAGGACCGACACGTCGAAGCCCAGGGCCGCGAACCCGATGCTGCGGCAGTCGCCGCCCAGGGCGAAGATCTCCGCCGTGGACCGGGCGAAGTGCGCGGCGGTGCGGTGCGCGACGACGACGCCTTTCGGCTGCCCGCTGGATCCCGACGTGTACATGACGTACGCGACGTTGTCCGGGGTCGCGGCGTTGACCGGCGGCTCGTCGGCGGCGTCTACGGGCACGCGCAGCAGAGTCAGCCCGGTGCCGGCCAGGGCCTCGGCCCCCGCGTCGTCGACCACGGCGACGGTGATCCCGGCATCGGCGAGCATCAGGGCGCGGCGTCCGGCCGGGTGCGACGGATCGAGGGGCACGTACGCGCCCCCGGCGAGCTGCACGCCGAGGACGGCGCTGAGCATGGCCGGTACCCGCCGGCCGCACACGCCGACCCGCACCTCCGGGCCGACGCCGTGTGCCTGGAGCGCGACGGCGAGTCCGGCGGCCCGACCGACGAGTTCCCGGTACGTCACGGTGGTGTCCCACTGCCGTACCGCCACGGCGTCGGGGGTCCTGGCCGCCTGCTCGGTGACCAGGTCGCACAGCAGCCCGGTCACGGCCGCCGCCCGGTGTCGGCGGGCTCCGGGTCGCACACCTGGACCCGGATCTCGGAGAAGTACCGCTGACCGGCGGCGTCGGGCACCCACGCCTCGTCGGGGGTGGGCAGCATCTCGGTGATGGTCACCCGCACGTCGTCGCCGTGGCTGAGCCGGGCGGCGCGCAGCATCGAGCAGAAGATGGTGACGTACACCGGGCTGCCCAGGTCCACGTAGCAGGGCTTGGTCTCGGTGGCGATCGAGACGAACACGGTCTCCGGCAGTCCGGTCGCGGCCCGCCAGCGCCGGGCGGCCAGGTACTGCGCCTGCTCGCCGCGCACGTCGGCCAGTCCGGTGCCGGCGATGGTGGTCCGCCAGGTCTCGCGAGCCAGCACCATCCGGTCGACGGTGATCCGCGGCGTGTGCCCGGTGGCCGCGACCAGCTTGAACGCGCCCTGGGTGTGGATGCCGATCAGCTCGGCGAACATCTCGATCAGCGGCCAGCGCTGGCCCCGGCCGTGCACGACGAGGTCGCCGTCGCGTTCGGACACGGTCAGCGCCGTCACCGGGATGAGCCGGTCGGGGTCCGCGCCCGGTCCGGGCAGGATGCCCAGCTGGAAGTCGGTGTCGTTGTCCAGTGCGCCGGACAGCCGGGACGTGTAGCGCGGCCAGTCCAGCGGGTACAGCGGCAGCACCCGGCCGGGGCCGACGTCGGCGAGGGTCGCCGCGCGCAGCTCCTCAACCTGGGTGCAACCGACCAGGAACAATCCGGCGTCCAGGGTCGCCCAGGCGGCGTGGATCTCGCCGAGCACGAGCGTGAACTCGCCCCGGGCCAGGGCCTCGACGCTGGTGGCGCAGACGTGCAGGTCGGGGCTGTGCACCCGGGCGGCGGCCCAGGCGGGCCGGTCGGCGGGAAACACCTCTCGGACCAGATCGGCCAGCTCCGCGCTGGTCAGCGCCACGGCCTTCGTGTCGTCGCCGAACCGGTCGAGCCGGAAGAGGTCCGACCAGCGCCGGGTGAACTCCTCGGCCACCTCGTCGACGGGCCGGTCGCCCCGGCCGAAGAAGATGCCCTGGGCCAGGTACCACAGCTGGCCGAAGGGGACGTCGCGTGTGCCCAGGTCGCGGGCCAGCTCCTGGTAGAAGTCGCCCAGCACGGCCAGGTACGCCTCGGCGGTCGCGACGGTCAGCCAGCGCGCGGCCTGTAGCAGGATCCCGAACGGCCCGGCCATCGCCTCCAGCACGGCGCCGCCGATGCCGGCTTCCAGGTCGCGCACGCACTCCTCGACGACGAGGGTGCGGCCGGCGTACATCTGTCCGGCGCGGCGTTCGGCCTCCTGGCCGGTGAGTTCGACGAAGGTCGCGTTCAGCGCGGTCAGGGCCGCCTGCACCGCTGCGGGATCGCCGCCGGCCGCCTCGACGGCGTCGCGGGCCGCCCGCAGCCGGGCCAGGCCGGCCAGAGCCTGGTCGCGCAGGTCCGGCTCGCCGATCAGCGCGAGGCGTTCGGCGAGCACGTCCTCGGCGTTCATCCGCATCGGCAGGTCGACGTCCCACCGCACCAGGGCACGCTCGGCGAGCTGCCCCAACAAGATCAGAGCGTCTTCGGGGGTACGCAGCGGCGAGCCCGCGACCCCGCAGGCCGCCCGAGCGACCTCGATCGCCGGCCGCCGCCCGTCGCACTCGGCCAGCAGCGCCGCCTCGGCGGGGGTCAGGTGCAGTGGGGCCTGGGCGACCCGGACCAGGTGGCGTCCGTCGAGCACGAGCTGCGGCGACACGGACGGCACCAGCCACCGCCGGGCCCTCGGGTCGGCGGTGACCGCCGCGGCGAAGGCGGACAGCGCCCAGTGCTCGAAGAACACCCGGCGCTCCCGGACCAGCCCCGGCCCGGGCTCGGCGGACGCGGCGGGTCCCTGCGGGTCGAGGTCGATCCAGGTGGTGGGGCCGAAGAAGCCGACCGTCTCGTTCTTGGCGCAGTAGCGCTGCCAGTACTGGGCGACCATCTCCTCGCGCTGGCGGCGTTTGGAGTTGCGCGGGGCGACCGGGCCCTGGTGGGCGATGCCGTCGAGTGCGTACAGCGCGTTGCGGTTCTGCCAGGTCACGGCCTCACGGAACAGCGGGTCGGTGGCGATCGCCCAGATCTGTTCGCTGACCTGGGCGGCGGCGGCCTCGTAGGCGTGCGCGTACCCGTCGGCGTCGAGCCCGCCGTCGAGGTGCGCGTCGGCGGCGGCGGCGAGTGCGGGCGAGCCGAGCCGGTCGAGCCCGTCGGCGGGGAAGCCCGTGGTGCGCAGCAGGGCCTGCCGCCACACGGTCCAGTCGGTGCCGGGCAGGGGGATCCGGTGCGTGGCGGGCGGTGCCGGCGTGGCCGGGTCACTGGTGACCGGGGGCCCGGCCGGGGCCACCGCGCCGAGCAGGTCCTCGCTGATCGCCGCCGTCACCCGTGCCAGGTCGCCCACCAGGAAGAAGTGGTCGCCGGGCACGGTGTGCAGTCGGAAGCCGGCCCCGGTGTGCCGCTCCCATCCGGCCATCAGGTCCGGGGTGACCGAGGGGTCGGCCTGGCCGGCGAACCCGACGATCGGTACCGGCAGCGGGTCCTCGTCGTGGTAGCGGTACCCGTCGATCCAGCCGAAGTCGGCCCGCAGCAGGGGGAGGAGCAGCTCGCGCAGCTCCGGCACGTCGAGGGCGCCGGGCGGGGTGCCGCCGAGCGCCTCCAGGCCGCGGACGAACCCGTCGTCGGGCAGGTCGACGATGCGGACGAGGGACTCCTCGAGGTCCGGCGGGCGGGAGCCGCCGACGTAGAACCGGCTGGGCAGCCGGGCCCCGGTGCGGCGCAGGCACCGGATCACCTCGAAGCCGAGCCGGGCGCCCATGCTGTGCCCGTAGATCGCGTACGGCCGGTCGGCCCGGTCGGCGATCGCCACGGCGACGTCCTCCGGCGTGAAGTGCGCCGGTTCGGCGATCCGGTTCTCCCGGCCCGGCAACTGGACGGGCTGCACGTCGACCCCGGCGGGGAAGGCGGTGCGCCACGGGTGGAACGCGCCGGCTCCGCCGCCGGCGTACGGCAGGCAGAACAGCAGCACGTCGGCGTCCGGCCGCACGGCCGCGACGAACATCCGGGCCCCCGTCATCGCTCGCTCACCTGAGTGTGACAGGACGGTGGCGACAGAACTCGACATCTGCCGGTGGAGGCTTTAGGGCGCATGGGTATGCAGTCCAAATAGTCACTCGGGGGTGAATCCGATCGCCGGGTCGCGGCGGCGGTCGAATGGGCGGGTGGCTGGAAGGCTATTTGAGTTGGGTCGAATGTGGAACGGGGGCGGACGGGCCGTTCGCGGGGGTCGGCGGCTGAATGGCTCAGCGTGATAACGGCTGGATAACGGATAGCTCCGGTCAAAGTCGACGCTTCCGTAGGGTGACGTATTCGACCTATGCGGCGGAAGCCGGGCTAGTTATGAAGATCGATGGCTACAGACCGTGACGGACACTGTCGCATAGATGACAGTCAAACATGGCAACATATGAGCCACGGCAAACGTCAGCGGTCCAGCGACTGTCCGGCGTGGACGGCTGGTCATCTTCGGCATCGCTTCGGATCGGTGTTGACCTCGCGCCTTGCGGTGTCCATTTCGGATTCATGTCGGAGTGCGCGGAATGGCTTCGCCGAACCCTTTCCCTGGAAACAACCACGTCCTTCGTTGTGCTGTTGATGAGTGCGCGGGAAGTGGCATCGCCGAACATCAACGCCCACTAAATCGAGGCCTTCGGAACGAACAGGACGTAGCCGGTGTTGCTCGATCCGCCGCACCCGGCCGCCGCGCCGACCGGGGTCGGGGCGAACCGAAGGCTCCATCGACCGGTGAGGACCGGCGTGCCCTGCCCGGTCGTCGCGACCGGCCGCACCTGGTCCCAGTGCTCCACCCGGGCGAACCCGCCGGCGATGTCTCCGGCCCCCAGGTTGCACACGGCGGGGGTGGAGGTCTCCCCACCCCATCCGGTGGCCGTGGCGGCCAGGGTCGCCGGCGGCGGTCCGGTGCCGGAGAGGGTGTAGCCCGTGCCGCTGCGGGCGACGGTCGCGGTGTCGATGAGGATCCCGGCGTACCCGGGCGGGCGCTGGCCACCCGGCTCGACCAGCTGCACCACCTCGGTGACCAGGTACTTTCCCGCGATGTCGACCCCGGTGTCCGGTTTGGTCAGGCTCGGGGCGGCCGCGACGGTCCACACCGTGTCGAAGTCCGTGCACCCGGCCGCCACGCCGGCCCCGACCCCCCGGGCCCGGTCGGTGTACGTGCCCCGCAACGCCGCAGGCCGCCCGTCCTTCGCCGGGGTGAACGTCAGCGTGGTGCTGGAGGTGACCTCGTACGCCGCGGGGACCACGGTGCCGCCGGCCGCCGTGCACGACACGACCTCCGCGGCCGCCGCGTACTCGTAGGTGGCGGTCGACCCCTTCCAGCTCAGCGTGTAGGGGGCCTTGTCGGCGGCGTCCGCGTCCGGCGCCGTGTACCCCTCCGGCAGGTAGCCGCCGCCCACCCCGTCCGGGTGGACCGCGACCGCGCACTTTCCCGCCGCGCACGAGGGGGTCAGGGCCAGCCGGCGTTCCACGGCCTGGCCGCGCCCGGCCTCTGTGTCCGACCGGCTCTTCAGCCACCGGACGAGGGTCCACGAGCCGGACGGCTGGACGGTATTCACTGCGGGGGCCGGCTTGTCGGCCTCGCAGCCGGCCGCCGACAGAGCCAGCCCCGCGAGCACCGCCACCACCGCCGGCCACGCCCAGTCACGCACCACGCCTGTACGCATACTCTGAGTCAAACACGACCGTCTGACCTGCGGGTCCCGGTGCGCCAATCTCGGGTACCCGTCGAGTCGGGCGGCTTTTCGCACCCGGTGACCGAATGACCCGCACGGCGGCGGGACGGTCCGCATCGATCCCGGTGAAAACGGCGGCGGCGTGCGGTCGATTCCGACCCCTGCGCCCACCGATCGCCGGCACCGTCCTCAATGCCCCGTTCGGGGTGACGCGGCCACGAGCTGCGGAATCAGCCCGGCCCGGGCCCTTCCGTCGAACACCGTCACCGGTCCTATGATCACAGTGGACACCCTCTCTCCTGGTCGCGCGGGAAGGTTGACCGAACCGCCGGTCGGGCGTTCGCCCCGTCGGTCGTGGGATGCGGCGATGTCCTCGCCGCGGAGAGGTTGAGTTCGCGATGATCTACCGGAGCGCGCATGACATCGTCTTCGAGGACGTCTTCCTCGACATGGGTGGACTGGTCCCGGACGTGCGACTGCTGCTGAAGCTCGAGGGGCTCAACCCCGCCGGCTCGATCAAACTCAAGCCGGCGGTCGCCCTGGTGGAGAGCCTGGAGGCCCAGGGGCTGCGTCCGGGGCAACGCATCATCGAGTCGTCGTCGGGCAACCTGGGCATCGCGCTCAGCGCCGTGTGCGCCGCCAAGGGCTACGACCTGACCGTGGTCACCGACCCGAACGCGACGACGGCGGCCGTGCGCACCATGCGGGCCCTCGGTGCCCGGGTGGTCGTGATCTCCGAACGCGACACCCACGGCGGGTACCTGGCCAGCCGGATCAACTTCATCGTCGAGTCGATCGCCCGGGACCCGGACCTGCTGTGGCCCAACCAGTACGCCAACCCGGCCAACCCGATCGCCCACCACGAGCGCACCGCCCGGGCCATCCACCACGAGGTCCCCGACGCTGACGTCCTCGTGATCGGCGTCGGCACCACCGGCACCCTGATGGGCTGCCTGTCCTACTACCGCGAACACAGCCCGGCCACCCGGCTCGTCGCCGTGGACGCCGAGGGCTCCATGCTGTTCGGCGGGCCGAGCGGCAAGCGGCACATCCCCGGCCTCGGCGCGAGCCGGATCCCGGAACTGTTCGTCGACACCGGAGAGTTCGAGAAGGTCGTGGTGCCCGAGCCTGAGTCGATCGGGATGTGCCGGCTCGTCGCGCGGCGGTACGGCCTGCTGGTCGGCGGCTCGACCGGGACGGTGCTGGCCGGGGTGCTGCGGATCGCCGCCACCCTCGCGGAGGGGACCACCGTCGTCGCGGTGTCACCCGACCTGGGCGAACGCTACCTCGACTCCGTCTACTCCGACTCCTGGGTGGCCGAACGCTACCCGGGCGCGCACGTCGAACCTCGTGAAAGGTGGGCCATTGTCTGAGTTCCATGTCGTGCCGGGGGTCGTGGCCGACGACATCCTCGCCGCGGCGCAGGGCCGGGTCGTCGACATCGTGGCGGAGACCTACCTCCTGCACGACGCCGGCCACAGCATCAACCCGGACAGCTATTTCCTCCGGTTCCCCGACAAGCCCGACAGCCGGATCATCGCCCTGCCCGCCTACCTGGGCGGCTCGGTGGACACCGCCGGCATCAAGTGGATCAGCAGCTTCCCCGGCAACCACGACCGGGGGATCCCGCGCGCCTCGGCCGTGCTGATCCTCAACGACTACGCGACCGGCCGGCCCTACGCGTGCCTGGAGTCCGCGGGGATCAGCGCTGCCCGTACCGCGGCGTCCGCGGCGATCGCCGCCGCGGTCCTCGGCGGCACCTGGCCCCCCGACGGGACGGCCCCGGCCCCGCGGAGCGTCGGCTTCGTCGGCACCGGGGTGATCGCCAGCACCATCGGCCGGTACCTGCGCCAGGTCGGCGTGCCCCTCGACGACGTGGTCTGCCACGACCTGGAACCGGCCCGGGCCGCGAGGCTCGCCGCCGAGTTCGACGGCGCCGGCACCGGAAGCCTCGCCGACGCGCTCGACCGCGACCTCGTCGTCTTCGCCACCACGGCCGGCACGCCCTACGTGCCCGCCGACACCCCGCTGCGCCCGGGACAACTGGTGCTCAACGTGTCGCTGCGCGACCTCGCCCCCGAGCTGCTGCTGCGGGCGAACAACGTCGTCGACGACGTCGACCACTGCCTCAAGGCCCAGACGTCACCGCACCTCGCGGAGCAGTTGACGGGTACCCGTGAGTTCGTCAACGGCACCCTCGGCCAGGTCCTGCGCGGCGACGTCACGCTCGACCCGGGCCTGCCGACGATCTTCTCGCCGTTCGGTCTCGGGGTGCTCGACATCGCGGTGGGCAGCGTCGTTCTCGCCGAGGCGCTGGCGGCCGGGCGCGCGGTCACCGTGCCGGGATTCTTCCCGGGCTGATCCGGTCGGCCGGCTGGGAGTGACGAGTCCCCGGCCGCCGGGCGTGCCACCCGCGGGGCCCGACCAGCCGGCGGTTGGTTTCAGGGGCGCGCTGTTCGTTCGCGCCGCCCCGCGCCGGCGGCGGGTCAGGCCTCCGGGGCCGGCTCGCCGTGGAACTGGGCCCACATCGGGCCCCAGCCGGTCTCCGGATCCAGGATCTGCCCGAGGAACCGCTCGACGAACGCCGCCTCGGCCTCCAGCAACGCCAGCCGGTACTCCTCCTCGACGAGGAACAGCCCCGGCAGGCCCTGGGCGAGCGCGTCGTCGACGAGCGTCCGGATCTCGGTGCGCTGGGCGGCCAGCCGCTCGGCCCGGAGGCGCAGCAGTGGGACCACCTCGCTCGGGGGCAGGGCCCCGACCAGGGACAGCCCGGCGACGAAGTGCGGGTACTCGTGCTGCGGTTCGCCGATCAGCTCGCGGAGCCAGTCGCGCAGCTCGACCCGGCCGGCGTCCGTGAGCGCGTACACCGTGCGCTCGGGGCGCTGGCCGTCGCGGTTGGTCTCCTGTTCGGCGATGAAGCCGGCCTTGGCGAGCTGCTGGACCACCATGTAGAGCGAGCCGTGGTTGAACTTGATGCTGCGGGCGTCCCCGTTGTCGCGCAGCGTGCGGCTCAGCTCGTAGGGGTGCATCGGCCGCTGGATCAGGTAGGACAGCACGGCCAGTGCCAGCAGGTTGCCGACCTTGCGCTTCTTCGCCATCAGGCGCAGCTCCTTCAGGAAGTACGGGTCGGGTCGTCCACGGTCGGGTACCCGCCCTGCCGGTGTGCCCGACGCAGGTCCGCCCAGTATTCCCTGGTGAACATCGCGGACAGGATCGCGATGCCGCCCCGGTGCACCCGGATCTCGGCGCCGGCGAGCCGACCGGTGATCACGATACGGCGGCCACCGGTGGCGGTGGGGCGCTCCCAGTCCTTGATCCGGCCGCGGCCGACCCGGTGCAGGTTCCAGTCGTCGATGACGGCGTCCTCGGCGACGAGCAGCTTGAGCATGGCGCGGTCGAGGTCGACGTCGATGTGGATGTCGCCGGCCGGGATCTGCGGGGAGCGCAGGTCGAGCACCGCCGCGCCCCGGTGCGCGCGGACCTGGAACTCGCGTTCTGTGGTCCAGTGGCCGAGTCGGCGGGTCAGGGTGTGGTGCGCGGGGATCCGGACCGGGGTGGTGACGGTGTCCATGACGGCGTCCTTCCAGAGAGCGGGGCGGCCTCTATGGCCAACTCCAACTATCCGGCATTGACTAGTCAGAGTCAACTATTAATGTCGCCGAGCTGCGCGCGGCAGGCGCGCCACGAGGCCACAGACAGCCGGTCCCGGACGGCACCGAACAGCGCCGCCAACGCCGGGCCGTGCAGGGCGGCCAGCTCCGGGTTGTGGGCCAGGACGTCGAGCTCGTTGGCCGCCGTGATCTCCAGAAATGCCCGGACTTCGCCCTCGGCCGGCTCCCGGACGGCGCCGGTGAACCGGTCCCGGAACGGCACCGGCCCGGAACCCGACAACAGCGGGTACGTGGCCCGCCGGTCGCAGCCGCCGTACAGGTACACCAGCGCCTCGGCCTCCGGGCCGATCACCCCGGCCAGTCGGGGGCGCTCGGCCAGGTCCAGCAGCGGATGGTCGAAACCGTCCGTGCCGTACGCGGCGTGGCACAGGCCGGCGGCGCGCACCGCCGGCCCGGCACCCCACTCGTCGAGCCGCTCGGCCACCCTGCGCAGGTGGCCGAGCAGGTCACCGCCAGGGTGGTCGACGTCCCCGGCACCCAGGGAGATCAGCAGCCGTTCGGCTTCCTCGCGATCCTTCATGTCCCCGAGTGAACGCCACCCGGGGACACGGCGTCTAGGGCTGCTGGCCCGCCCGGTCCACGACGGCCACCTGCAGGATCGCCCCGAAGGTCCGCATCCCCAGGTACGCGAACGTCGTCGGGTGGAAGACCAGCACGTACTGCGCGCCCGACCCGGGATCCCAGCCGATTCCCACCCCTGCCCGCCCCGAACCGTCGGTGACGTCCCGCACGACGGTCAGGCCGGGCACCCTGCCGAGCGCCTCGAACAGCGCCGCCCGGACCTTCGGCCGCAGGTACGTCCACTCCATCATCTCCATCGCCGTCTTCGCGATGTAGTTGGCCCGGGTGTCCTGCGGGGAGGTTTCGGCGAGCCCGTTGAGGTAGGTGAACATCCCGTCGGCCGTGTCCGGCAGCTCCGGCCGGTAGGCGGGACGCGGCTGGCACTCCTGGGTGACGCCGACCAGGAGCTTGCCGTACTTGTCGTAGGCCTGCTGGCGGCCATCGACACAGGCCGGCCAGGGTTCCCCCGGATGGCCGGCCTCGCTGGAGTACCCGTCGTGGCGACCGTCCATCGACAGCCACACCTCGTTCTCGACTGTCCCGAACTGGGACCGCACATAGTAGAACTGGTCGGGCCGGGGCTCCACGTCCGGGACGGTGAGCGCCGCGGCGGCCGCCCTGTGCAGGACCACGGCCGCCTCCGCGTGCGCCGCGTCCGGCCGGCCCCCGTCGAGCGGGCCGAACACGAGCACCGCGGCCACGGCGGCGGCCACGAGCCCGGGCAGCCCGAAGGCCAGTACGAAACGGCGACGGCGGCGGGGGGCGGGCGCGGATTCCGGCCGGGCGGTCGCCGCCGCCATCAGCCGGGCGTACGCCCCGTCCAGCTCGTCCAGTCGGGCCAACGGGGTGTCCTGGCCCAATTCGCGGACCAGTCGGATGTCATCGACCACTGCTCAGCACCTCTCCGATCGTCGTCATGGGCTCGGTCGCGCCGAGCGTCTCGCGGACCTTGCGTCGGGCCCGGTTCAGCCGGGACCGCACGGTGCCGACGGGGATCGCCAGCGCCGCCGCCACCTCCTCGTAGCTGAGCTCCTCCCAGGCGACCAGGAGCAGCACGTCGCGGTCGCCCGTCGACAGGTCGCCCAGCGCGGCGAGCAGGTGCCGCCGCAACGCCTGACTGGTGACGTCCGCGGCGACCCGGTCGGCGTGGCAGGCCTCGTCGAGTTCGGCCGGGACGGCGTCGCGAAGCCGGTACCGGCGCACCTCGTCGCGGCGGTGCTGGCCGACGACGTGGGTGGCGATGCCGTACAGCCAGGGGCGGGCGTCGGGCCGGCTGGTGTCGTACCGGTCGCGCCTGTGGAACGCCGCGAGGAACGTCTCGCCCAGCAGGTCCTCGGCGACCTCGCGGCCGAGCCGCCGGGCCAGGTACCGGTGGATGTGCGGCCCGTGCCGGTGGAACAGGACGGCGAACCGTTCGGGTTCGCGCAGAGAACCGGAGATGACGGCGGCGTCGTCGACGTCGTCGTCCTCTGTCCGTGTCATGGGTGGCCTCTCGGGTGGGGGATGGTCACCCGGTTATCCGTCATCCGGCCCGAACGGGTTCACGCCCAGGCCGCCGGGGGTCGCGTACCAAGATCACGATAGTGTTCGGGGATGGCCGAACTGCGCACCGACCGTCTGCTGCTGCGTCACTGGCGCGAGTCCGACCTCGAACCCTGGGCCGCGATGAACGCCGACCCCGAGGTCCGCGAACACCTGGGGGAGCCGTTGACCACGGCCCAGAGCGCCGCCTCGATGGCGCGCTTCCAGGACGACCTCGTCGAGCGCGGCTACGGCTGGTGGGCGGTCGAGGTCGCGGCCACCGGCGAGTTCGTCGGCTTCGCCGGCCTCGACCCGGTGGACGAGGGACTACCGGTCTCCGGGGTCGAGATCGGCTGGCGGCTGGCCCGCTCGGCGTGGGGCCACGGGTACGCCACCGAGGCCGCCCGGGCCGTCCTCGACCACGGGTTCGGGCCGCTGGCGTTGCCGGAGATCCTCGCGTTGACCACGGCGACGAACGTCCGCTCGCAGGCGGTGATGCGCCGGCTGGGCATGACGCACGACCCGGCGGAGGACTTCGAGGACCCGGGCGAGCCCGAGGGCCCGCTGCGGCACACGGTGGTGTTCCGGCTGCACCGCCCGGTGGTGTGACCGCTGTCGTCCCGGCGGTTGGCCACCGGGACGACCGCCGGTTCAGCCGAGCGCGCCAGTATCCGCGAACCGGTCGCGGCACGGCTGGTCCTCCCTACGGCCCCGCACCGTTTCGTGCGGGCCCGCCCCGCGGATCCGTCCCACCGCAGTAGGAGTCGAAGAACATGCTCGCCCGCCCGGCCCGCGTCATCACCGAGGTCTTCGCGCCCGCCGTCCTGGCCGCCGCGATGCCGGTCGTCGTCGGCCTGCACGCCGGCCCGACGTGGCTGGCGGGCCTCGGATGGGGCCTGCTCACCGTCGTGTTCAGCGCCGTCGTGCCGTACGCCGTCATCCGGATATTCATGCGCCTCGGCCGGATCGAGGGCGACCACCACATCGGCGACCGCCGGCAGCGCACGGTCCCGCTGCTGTTCGCCATGCTGTCCGTGCTGCTGGGCGTGCTCGCGCTCCACTTCCTCGGCGCGCCGCGGGAGGATGTGGCGATCGGGGCCGTGATGCTCGCCGTCCTCCTCGTCACCGGAGTCGTCAACGCGCTGTGGTGGAAGCTGTCGGCCCACACCGCCGTCGCGGCCGGCTCCGTCGCGGTGCTGGTGCTCCTCTTCGGCGCCGCACTGCTCGTCGCCGTGCCGGTCGTGGCGGCTGTCGCCTGGTCCCGGGTGCGGCTCCGGGATCACACCACCGCACAGGTACTGGCCGGCATCGGACTCGGAGCGGTCGTCGCCACCGCCGTGTGGATTCCCCTCACCTAGCCGCTCGCCGCCACGGGTCCGACCGGTTAGCGGAGTTCTGCGGCCAGCTCCCACCACAGTGCTCACGTGGTTGTCCTCGCTGTTGTTCGACCGGTTCGCGTTCGAACTCCGCGCGCACGTCGCGCATGATCTGTTCCAGGTAGGCCAGGTGGGTGTCGGTGAACACCGGCGCCCGGTACTTCGTGACGCGAACCAAATGGGCGTGGGGCACAAAGGTACAGTGCCTGCCTGTACGGATCGGGTACTTGGACGCCGCCTCGCCCCACGTCCGGGGCGAGGCGGCCCAAGGGTCGCCGGGTCAGGCGGTCGGTCGCTTCGCCGGCCAGGCCGCGGCCACCAGCGCGACCGCGCAGACGCCCAGCAGCACCAGCCAGCCCGAGCGGAACATCTCCACCGGGTCCTGGCCGCTCCGGCCGCCCAGGACGGTGACCAGCAGCGAGATGCCGAGCACCGAGCCGACCTGTCGGCCCATCTGGATCACGGCGGAGCCGGTGGCGAACTGGGTGGCGGGCAGGGCCGCGGCCGCCGAGCCGATCAACGCCGGCAGGGTGAGCCCGACGCCGATCCCGGTCAGCACCATCCCGGGCAGGATCTGGCTCGGGTAGCTGGCGGGCACGCTCGGGTCCACGCTCGCCGCCCACCAGGCGATGCCGCCGGCGAACAGCGCGGTGCCGAGCGCCGCGACCCGGTTCGCGCCGCCCATCCGGCGCGCCAGTCCGCTGACCATCAGGGACAGCAGCGGCACCATCAATGGTCCGGGCGCGACCGCAAGCCCGGTCTGCACCGCAGAGTAGCCGAGGACCTGCTGGCACCACAGCACGACGGACAGCAGCATCATCGCGAACGCGACGGTGAACAGCGTGGCGGCGACGGTCGCGACGCCGAAGCCGCGCACCCGCAGCAGTGACATGTCCAGCACCGGCGCTGGGTGCACGGCGGATCGCCACACGAACAGCGCGGCGGCGAGGACCGCGACCGCGACGGTGCCGCCGAACCGGACGGACCCCCAGCCCCAGTCGTCGGCCTTGACCAGGGCCAGCGCCAGTGCTCCGACCGCGAAGATCATGAGTGCGCTGCCGAGCATGTCCGGCCAGGGCTTGTCGGCCCGCGCGTCGTTGCGCGGTAGCACGCGGGGGCCGAGCACCAGGCCGGCGACGCCGATCGGCACGTTGATCAGGAAGACCCAGCGCCAGTCGATCTGGGTGAGCAGTCCGCCCAGCACCGGGCCGAGCGCCGCGGCCACGCCGCCCACCGCGACCCAGGCGCGGACCAGCGGTGCGCGTCGCTCGGGTGCGGCGGCGGCCAGCAGGAGTGCCAGCGAGGTCGGCACGCACAGTGCGGCGCCGGCGGCCTGGAGTACCCGGGCGGCGATCAGCCAGCCGACCGACGGGCACAGCGCGCACAGTGCGGAGGCGAGGGTGAAGGTGCCCAGGCCGAGCAGGAACCCTGTCCGGTGGCCGATCCGGTCGGCGATCCGGCCGAGCGGGACGAGCAGGGCGGCGAACACGATGGCGTAGCCGTTGAGGACCCAGGACAGGGACGACAGTGGGGCGCCGTGGAAGTCGCGGCCGATCACCGGGAGGGCGACGTTGACCACGAACAGGTCCAGGTTGGCCATGCCGACGGCGAGGGCGACGATCGCGAAGACCCGGCCGGTGCGCGGAGGTACCGCTTGGACTGGACGGTTTGATTCTCGAACTGACATGGGGGCGACGCTAGCCGAGTCGGTTTGATATGGCAACCTAGTCGTATGACGACGCCACACGTGGATTGGACCGCACTGCCCGGCCGGCCGTGCTCCGTCGCCGCGGCCCTCCAACTCCTCGGCGAACGGTGGGCCCTGCTGGCGGTCCGCGAGATCACCTACGGCAACCACCGGTTCGTCGACATCGTCCGCAACACCGGAGCCCCGCGCGACCGGATGGCCGCCCGGCTCCGCGGCCTGGTCGAGGCCGGCGTCCTGGAACGCCGCCAGTACTCCGAGCGGCCCGAACGCCACGAGTACCACCTCACCGAAGCCGGCACCGAACTGCGGCCCGTGATGCTCGCGCTGCTGTCCTGGGGCGACAAGTGGCTGGCCGACACCCCGCCGGTGACGCTTGAGCACATCTGCGGGCAGCCGCTCGACCCGGTCACGATCTGCCGCGCGTGCGGTCAGGAGGTCGGCCGGGGCGAGACGACGCTGCACGTCAACGCGCCCGGCTGGGACCAGTCAGGGCCCGCACCGCGCTGAGAACGGGGGCCGACGGGGTGCGCGTCATGCCAGGTGGATGAGTCGGCTCTCGTAGGCGAAGATCACGGCCTGAATCCGGTCGCGGAGTTCGAGCTTGTGCAGGACCCGCCCCAGGTGCGACTTCACGGTCGCCTCCGCGAGGTACAGCGCGGCCGCGATCTCGGTGTTGGACAGCCCGCGGCCCACCTGGACGAGCACCTCGCGTTCACGGGCGCTGAGCCGACCCAGCCGCTCGTCGTGGTCGGCCTCGCCGCCGGTGAGGTGCGGGCGGAGGTTCTCCAGCAGGCGCCGGGTGATCCGCGGGGAGACCACCGCGTCGCCCGCCGCGACGCTGCGGATCGCGGTGAGGAACTCCTCGGGCCTGGTGTTCTTCAGCAGGAAGCCCGAGGCTCCGGCGTGGAGTCCGGCGAAGGCGTACTCGTCCAGGTCGAAGGTGGTCAGGATCAGTACCCTGCTGCGCGGGCAGGCCTCGATGATCTGTCGGGTCGCCTCGATCCCGTCGGTCCCGGGCATCCGGACGTCCATGAGGACGACATCGGGGCGCACCTCCCGGGCGAGGCGGACGGCCCCGACGCCGTCGGCGGCCTCGCCGACCGGTGCCATGTCGGGCTGGGCCTCCAGGAGCATGCTGAACGCCATCCGGAGCAGCGCCTCGTCGTCGACGATCAGGACGCGGATCGTCATGCGGACTCCGCCCCACCGCCGCCGAGGACGAGACGGGTACGAACTCCCCACCCGCCGCCCGGAAGCAGTCCCGCCCGCAACGTCCCCCCGTACGTGGCCGCGCGCTCGCGCATGCCGGCGATGCCGTGGCCGGAGCGGGTGGCTGCGGGAGTCGGCGGGCAGGGGCCGTTGTCGGTGACGTCCACGGTGACAGTCCCGGCGGAGCACAGGATCCGGACCTGCGCGCGGGTACCGGTGGGCGTGTGCTTGAGGGCGTTGGTCAAGGCTTCCTGCACCAGGCGGTAGACGGTGAGTTGCGCGGTGGCGGGTATGTGTCCGTGGCCGCCTTCGACGTCGAGGCGGGTCGCCAGCCCGGCGGCGCACATCTGGTCGGCGAGGGCCTCCAGGTGTGCGATGCCGGGCAACGGGTGGCGCTCCGCGTCCGGTTCGTCGGTCCGCAGGACGCCCAACGCGCGCCGCATGTCGGTCAGGGCCTGTCGGCCCGTCTCGGAGACCTGGAGCATCGCGGCGGTGGTCCGGTCGGGCGAGCGGTGCTGGGTGTAGACGGCGGCGTCGGTGAGCGCGACCATGACGGACAGGTTGTGGGTGACGATGTCGTGCATCTCCCGGGTGATGCGGGTCCTCTCCTCGGCGACGGCCAGCCGCGCCCGCTGTTCCTGTTCCCGTTCCCGGCGTGCGGCCCGCTCCTGCACGGCCGCGAGGTAGGCGCGCGTGGTCCGCACGTTCACCCCGAGGACGGCGGCGGCGACGACCATCGCGGTGACCGCGACGAAGGGGGTCGGGAACGCGCCCGCCGGCGCCCAGCGCAGACAGGCCATCAGGACCCCGGCCTCCACGACGGCGCCGGCGAGGAGCGTGCCGCGCCGGCCCGAGTGCGCCGCCGCCGTGTAGAGAGCCACCAGCAGGGCGATGTCCGCCGGCAGTGGGACGTCCAGCAGCCACTGGACGAAAGCCGCTGCCGCCACGGCGCAGAACACCGTGAGCGGGGCCCGGTGCCGCCACACCAGGGGCAGCGCGAGGGCGGCGGTGAGGGCCATGGCCACCGGCATGTCCCGCGGCGCGCGGGTGGTCACGACGTTGACGAGGAGAAGCGTCGGCAGCAGCGCGTCCCACACCATGGGCGGCACCCGGGAGCACCAGCGCCCGACGGCTGTCGCCCGTCGCGCCGTTCGTGCGGAGGCCACGTCCGCGTGCGTCGTCAGCCGTGGGACTGTCTCCGTCCACCGCACCCTGCCGGCCGCCTCGGTCATGCCCCGTCCCTGTCCGCCGCGTACACCCGGATCTGAGCCGACGGCACGTTCACGGTAGGCCGCGGGCCCCGCGAAGCCCATGGGTCCACGGTCTGATGACGCCGCGCCGGGATACGACCGGGGGATGAGCCCCGTCACCTCCCGTGGTCGCAGGGCGGACACTGATCCGGCGTACCCGATTGCCGCCCCGGTCGCACCGGGGCCCGCCGGGGATCGCCACCCCGGTCGTACCCGTTGGCGACCGCGGACGGATGTGGCGGCGCGTACCCGGCGCCGAGTATGGACGGGTGACCGAGATCTTCATGTCCCCCCTGGAAATCCTCGCCCTGCTGGGCGCCGTCGCACTGGTGGTGGCGCGCTGGCTTCCCCCCGCGGCCCGCCCCCGCGTCACGATCGCGGCGGGCGCGGTCGCCGCGCTGTCCGCGATCCTGCTGAGTGTGGCGGGGATCCGCTGGCAGACTCTGCCGGTACTGGCGGGCGCGGCCCTCGCGTCGCCGTTCGCCTTCGCTCCTGTGGTGCGACGCCGCACCGGCCGGCCGCCGTGGCGGGCCCGCTGGTGGCTGGCGGTGCCGGGTTCGGTGGCCTGCGTCGGCCTGATCGCCACGGGCCCGGTGGCCGCCTGGGCCTTTCCCGTGCCCGTGTTCCCCGCACCGTCGGGCGACTTCGCGGTCGGCACCCGTGTGGAGCAGTGGACCGACCCCGGCCGCCCCGAGACGTTCACCGCCGATCCGGACGACCGGCGCACCGTCGTGGTCCAGCTCTGGTACCCCGCGCGGAAGAGCCCCGCGGGGGTGCCGCGGGCCCGGTACCTCGGACGCACGGAGCACGAGGCGCGCACCGTCTCCGCGGCCCTCGCCCGCGAGGCCGGCCTGCCGGGTTTCCTGGTCGACGGTGTTGCGCGCGCCCACACCCACGCGGTCTCCGACGCCCCGGTGGACAGCGCGGGCGGTCGGTTCCCCGTCGTGTTGTTCTCGCCCGGGTCGAGCGGAGTGCGCACCCAGAACACCGCCTGGGCGGAGGAACTGGCCAGCCACGGCTATGTGGTCGCGGCCCTCGACCACCCGTACGACTCCGCGGTCGTCGTCCTCGCCGATGGCCGAGCCATCACCACCGAGACCCGCTCCAGCGGGGACCGGGACAGGGACGACCAGTTGGCGGCCGGTTGGACAGCGGTGCGGGCCGCCGACCTCAGCTTCGTCCTCACCCAGCTGGACAGTCTCGCCGGCCCGCTGCGCGGACGCCTGGACACCGGCCGGGTCGCGGTGTCCGGCCACTCCATGGGAGGTGCCGCGGCCGTGCAGGCGGCCCGGCAGGATCGCCGGTTCGACGCCGTCGTCGATCTGGACGGCTTCCCGCACGGCCCGACATCGCCCGCCCTGGACCAGCCGACGCTCGCGTTCACCCAGGCCGTCACCCCGGGAACCGACCCGCGCTACATGCCCCGCCTCACCGAGGCGCTCACGTCCAGCACCGCGACGAGCTACCGGCTCACCATCCCCGGCGCCGCACATCTGACCTTCATGGACGGCCCCCTGTACCTGCCGCCCGTGCCGTCGATCGTCGGCTCCCTGGGCCGCACCGGGAGTCCGCGCGTCGTCGCCGCGGCCACCCTGGCCTTCCTGGACGCCGTTCTGCGGGACGAACCCGGCGACCTGGCCGGCGTTTTACGGGCCTACGGCGACCTCAGCGTCCACCACCCGGACTGAGCAGCTGTTCCTAGGATTGGACGTCGATCCGGGCGGCCGGGTGCGCGGCGGCGACGCGTTCGCGCACCGCCGGGGGAAGCCGGTTGTACCGGAGGTCGACATCCGCCAGCTCCGGTAGCGTGTCGAACTCCGCCGGCAGGTCCTCGAGCCGGTTGAAGGACAGGTCGACGGTCCGCAGCCGGCGGAACGTCCCGATCCCGGCGAGGTGCCCGGGCGTGAGCTGGCCACGCCTGTCGTCCGTGCCCCACCGGTCGACGCGCAGTTCCTCCAGCGTGGCCAGCGCCATGTCGAACAGCTGCCGCAGGAACGTGTACGCCAGCTCGGGCACGCCCCGGTCGTGGGTGTGCCCGCTGAAGCCGAGGACGCGCAGGGCCGGCAGGCGCCCGAGGTCCGGCAGCGGGACGGTCACCAGGCTGAGGCTGCCGCTGAGGTCGAGTTCCTCGAGTCGGGTCAGGCGGAGCAGGCTGTCGGGGACGGCGGTGAAGAAGTTGCCGCTCAGGTCCAGCCGGCGCAGGTTCGGGAAGGTGGTGACGGCCTCGGGGAGCACCGTGAGGTACCCGCCCATGGTGCTGGCCATGGAAACCTCCTCGAGCCCGGTCAGGCCGTGCGCGGACTCCGGGAACACGACGTTGGTCTGGTCGGCGGTCAGCCGCCGCAGCCCGACCAGACCACCGAAGGTGTCCGGCAGGATCAACGGCGCCACCCCGGGCACGCCCCGCCACGGGGTCGCCCGGACGGGCCCGCCGGACATCCCGGAGATGTCCAGCTCCCGCAGCTCGGCGAGCCTGCCGACGGCCTCCGGCAGCGTGAGCACGGCCCCGTCCCCGATCTTGTTGCCCGCGAGCCGCAGCACCCGCAGCCCGGCCAGGTCGCTTATCGACTCGGGCAGGGCGGTCAGCCCGCAATGACACACCGACAGGTACTCCAGCCGGGCGAGCGTCCCGAGTTCCGCCGGCAGCTCGCCGATCGGGTTGCCGTCCAGGATCAGGGTCCGCAGCCACGGCATCCGCAGCACCTCGACAGGGAACTCCCGCAGCTTGTGCCCGGTCAGATCGAGGTGCTCGGACCGGTCGGCCAGGGCGCGTGACACGTGCTCGCCCACCGCCTCGGTGGCCGTCCGGGCCCCGGGCCGCAGCACGGGCAGCCCGTCGCGCAGCCGGTCCAGGAGCTCCTCCAACCGCAGCTCGCCGTCCTCCGGGTCGACGACCTCGGGCACGAACGCGTCGACGATGCCCTGCCGGTCGAAGTCCGCGTGCTCGGCGTCGCCGTAGGCGTCCACCCAGCACGCGCCGGGGGCGTCGACGACCATCTCGTGGTCGAAGTCGATCACCCAGGGGGTGTCGACGGTCCCGGTCCGCAGGGCGCCGTCGCGGTACTCGCCGTAGACCAGGTGGGTGAAGGCGCCGTCGTGCAGGTGGATCTCCGCCGCACCGCCCTCCAGGGTCTCTGCCCGGGTGCGACCGCCGACGTAGAGGCCGGGCCGGTCCTCGTAGAGCGCGATGCGACCGCTGACGGTCAGGTCGCCGGTGACCACGATCAGGTCGACGGCGTCCCCGGCGAGGAACTCGTCGACGGCGTCCAGGAAGTCCCCGTCCAGGGTGAGGTCGCCGTCGAAGAGCAGCACGTCGTCGCAGTCGGCCTCGAACGCGGCGGACAGCGCGCCGGCGAGGCGGGCGTCGGCGTCGTCGTGGGACAGGTGTTCAGGGGTGGCGGACGTCGACATGCGGAAGATCATAGGTACATGTCCCGCCCACCGCGCCGATAGTCCAGAGTGGAGCAGTGTGGGAGGCCGCACGTCCCGACGGGGTGAGCGGTCTGACAGGTCGGAGAACGGCTATCGTGCGGCGGTGACCGGCTCCATGCAGCGTCCGCTGCTCTTCCTCGACGTGGACGGGCCGCTCATTCCCTTCGGGGGCGCGCCCGAGCGGTACCCGATGGACGTGGCGGGAAGTCACGGGAATCCGCTCCTGGCCAGGGTCGATCCGGGGCACGGGCCCCGGCTGGAGGCCCTCCGGTGCGAGCTGGTCTGGGCCACCACCTGGATGGCTGACGCGAACGAGCACGTCGCCCCGTTGCTCGGCCTGCCGGACCTGGCCGTCGTGGACTGGCCGGAGCCGTCCGACGCCGACGAGCGCGACGAGCGGGCCGGGCTGCACTGGAAGACCCGCGCCCTCGTCGCCCGCGCGGCCGGGCGGCTGTTCGTCTGGGTCGACGACGAGATCACGGACAAGGATCGGGCGTGGGTGTCCACACACCATCCCGGAGCGGCTCTCCTGCACCGCGTCGATCCCCGCAGGGGCCTGACCGACGAGGACTTCGCCGTCCTCGACGGCTGGCTGCGCCTCCGCTAGCCCGCGAACCCAGCCCGGACGGCGTCCCTGGTCGGCGGCGGCCGGAGGTAGGGTGGCCCACCATGCGCGCACTGTGGAAGGTTCCCTTTCTCCTCCTGACACCGGCCCTCGGCGTGGCCGTGTACGGCGCCATGTACGAGGCAGTGTTCACGATGATGGATGGGGCCTCGTACGTGGTGGCCGACGACGGGAACTGGGACGTCATGGAGGTCACCTGCAACGTGGTCCTCGCCGTGGTGATGGCCCTGGTCGGCCTCATGATCGGCCGGTGGCGCCGCGCGTCGCTGCCACCGTGGGTGGCGGTGCCGCTCCTGGGCGTCGGGGTCGCCGGAGTGCTGGTCCCGCTCGTGTCCGACGGATCCTACCGGGGCGAGCCCTCGTGGCCGGTCCTGGTCGGGGCTGCCGTGTGGGTGGTCGTTTTGGCTTCCGCCGCGTTCGGGGCCGCGCGGTTGTCCGAGCGGCTGGCGGGGGCGCTGGTCCTGGTCGGTGGGCTGTCGGCCTACTACCTCGGCGTGGCGTCGAACATGGCGTTGCACCCCGACCTGAATCTCGGTCCCGAGTACTCGGCGGCCCGGTTCCCCCTGGCCATCCTGACATCCACCCCGTTCGCCGGGGACGGCATCGGGGCCGGCCTGGTGATCCAGGTCAGCGGACTGCTGCCCCAACTGCTCCTCGCCGCGTCGGCCTTCGCGGTCACCTACCTGGCGGTGTCGGAACGCGCCGTCGAGCGGGTCGGGGTGCCGGCGATCGCCTGACGTCAGGCGACCGGGGCGCGGTCCGTGACCCGGCGGTGGGGGAGGGCCGCCAGTCCGACCGCGCACAACACCGCGGCGGCAGCCACGAGGGCGGGGAAGCGTCCCAGATAGACCAGTCCGAACCACAACGGAATCGGCTGCCCGGGATCGGTGCGGGTCAGTACCTGCCGGACCGCGAACCAGCACAGACTCAGTGCCGGCAGGATCCCGTTGCCCGCCACGAGGCCGAGCACGATGACCAGGGGCTGCCGGATCAGCCGGCCCTGGATCCGCCGGCTGACCCAGCCGAGCAGCAGCCACCCGCCGAGCGCGCCGGCGACCCCGCCGGCGATCCCGGCCGGCCACATCCACCACTGTGGGCTCCGCACGACGGTGAGGTCCACGTACCCGCCGCTGTCGGTGCTGTCGGACAGCTCGATGAGCAGGTCGTCCTTCTCCGCCCACAGGGTCACGCCCCGGCTGTGGTGTTCGCCGTCGCCGACCCGCGTGCCGGCGATCCGCCAGCCGGCGGCGCGCAGGCGGTCACCCGCCGCCCGGGTGAAGGCGTCCGCGTCGGCGGTCTGGTCGGAGCCCTTGTAGTCGAACTCGACCCGGCCGGGGGTGTAGTCGTCGGCACCGTAGAGCAGGGTCCGCGCGCTCGTGGGGTCGTCGTAGAAGAACGGGGCGTCGTTGCGCATCTGGCGCACGGGCGTTCCGCCGGGGAAGACGGTTTCGGCCAGAGCCGCGGAGGCGGCGGCGTCGGGCAGGTCGCGGACGGCGGACCAGCTCGCCCACACTCCGCCGACGGTACCGAGGAAGCCCGTCACCAGTGCGAACAGCACCGCCACGAGGACGATGACCCGGCTGCGCGGCCGGCCCAGGTGCCGGCGCAGTCCGTGCCGGAGGAGGTTGGCCGTCTCGCGCGGGGTGGGCCGGCGGCGATCCGGGGGAGCGGCGGCCAGCAGGGTGTCGAGGAGTTCTTCGCCGTGCTGGCGGCGGAAGTCGCTGGGGTAGGCGCGCAGCAGGAGCCGGTACCGCCGAATGAGGCTCGTCATGCCGTGGCTCCGAGGGTCATGCCGGTCGCCGCCCGGCGGCGCAGTCGTCCGGCGGCGGCGGTGGCGTTGCGCCGCTGTCGGACCAGGTCGGTGTTCAGGGCGGTCACGCCGTCCTCCGTGAGTCGGTAGTAGCGCCGTTGGCGGCCGTCGACGAGTTCCTCGTGGTCCGGCTCGACCAGGCCCTCGGCCACGAGGCGTTCCAGGGCGGCGTAGAGGGTGCCGGCCTGTAGCGCCACCCGGTCGTCGGAGAGGGTGGCGACCTCCTGGATGACCCCGTAGCCGTGCAGGGGGCGCACGGCGAGGGCAGCGAGGATCAGGAACGTGGGTTCGCGCAGCACAGCCATGCCCTCAACATAAAGATGATCTGAGTATGGTGTCAACCCTACGGTCTACTAGGGACGGATCATGGTCGCCGGCGGGCGGGGTCAGCGCTCGGCCCGGAAGCTGTACCCGGTGAGCACCGGCACCGACGTGCTCGCGTCCACCTCGGCCGCGATCGCCACATCCTGCGGATACCCGTAGTCGAACAGCTCCCTGCCGCCCGCGCACTCGGCCAGCAGCTCCGGAATCCGCCCGACGACCTGCCGGTACGCGGCCGCCGCGGCCTCCGCCTCCGGGGACAGCGGCCCGACCCCGCGCCCTGCGAGGCCGGAGAGGAACGCCCCGGCTCCCCACAGGTCCTCCACCGCCGGCCGCAGCGAGCCGTCGGCCCAGCGTTCGCCAGCGGCGACGACCGCGACCACGTCCTCGGGCCGGGCTCCCAGCCGTGCGGCCGTCCAGTCCGCAGCGGCGTCGGCGTTGCGCAGTGACACCCCGATCACCCGCGAGCCCGAGGCCGCCAGGGACTGGGCGATGGTGGAGCCGTTCGGGGAGGGCAGTACCAGTCGGGTGATGCCCTTCGCGCGGCGGATCGTCGCGGGGGACAGGCTCACCTGCCCGGGTTCGGTGGCCTGCGCGCGGCCGACGGCGAGGACCGCGTCGTGCCGGCGGGCGTGCGCCTCGGCGGTGTCGTCCCGCCACCGGTAGGGGAACACCTCGATGCCCTGGTCGGCGGCGACGGTGAGTGACGTGGTGAACGACAGTACATCGACCACGGCCACGATCGCCGCCCCGGCGCCCACCTCCCCGGCACCGGTCAGGCCCCAGTCGAACCGGGCGCGGAAGCCGCTCTGGGCGTAGGGGCTGATCACGATACGTCCTCCTGGTCGGCCCGGCGGTCGGCGAACACCTCGCGGGCCGCGGCGATGGCGTTGAGGGCCGCGGGGAAGCCGGCGTACCCGGCCATCTGGGTGATCACCTCGACGACCTCCGTCTCGGTGCCGCCGACGTTGAGCAGGCCGTGGATGTGCACCTTGAGCTGCGGCGTCACTGTGCCCAGCGCGGTGCACATGGCCACGGTGGCGATCTCGCGGGACTTGAGGTCCAGGCCCGGGCGGGAGTAGATGTCGCCGAACGAGAACTCGATGATGTACCGGCCCAGGTCCGGGGCGATGTCGCGCAGCGAGGCGAGGACCTGTTCGCCGGCGTGCCCGTCGACGGCGGCGAGGGTGGCCTCGCCGCGGGCGTACCGGTCGCCGTCGGGTCGCGGGGTGGTGGCCGGCGCGGCGGCGGCGTCGGGGCGGGCCTCGAAAGCCTGCCGGGCGACGGTCAGGGCGTTGAGGCTCGCGGGAAATCCGGCGTACACGCAGACGTGGATGAGGGTCTCGACGATCTCCTCGCGGGTCCAGCCCACGTTGAGCGCGCCGTCGATGTGGAACCGCAGCTGGGGCGCGGCGTTGCCGAGCGCCGCCAGGGCCGCGACGGTCGCGAGCTGCCGCAGCGGCAGGCTCAGGCCGGGGCGCGAGAGGATGTCGCCGTAGCCGAACTCGACGGTGTAGCGGGCCAGGTCAGGGGCGATGTCGGCGAGGCTGTCGAGGACCGCCGGGTGCTGGGTGCCGCTGATCGTGCGCAGCAGGGCCAGGCCGCGTTCGAATCGGTCGTTCGCACTGTTGATCATTCATTGCACTGTACGAGATGCCCGCCGCGCACCACTTCGGGCGGTGGATATCCGAGCAGGTCGCGGACGAACAGCAATCCTGGCCGGCCGCTGAGGACCGTCTCCCCGGCGGGCACGAAGCCGGTTCGGGCCAGCACGGCGCGCGAAGCGTGATTGTCCACGGTCGTCTTGGCCCGCAGGGTGTCCAGGCCGTACCCGGTGGCTGCCAGGGCGCAGATCTGGGCGACGGCCGCGCGGGCCAGGCCCCGGCCCGTGGCGTGCTCGGCGATCCGGTAGCCGAGTTCCGCGGCGCCGTCGGCCACGTCGACCAGATTGACCCGCCCGACGATCGTGCCCTCGGCGGCGACCAGCACGTGGAAGTGGCATCCGCCGGTGGCCTGTTCGGCCAGCAGCGCGGCGATCCGGGCGTCGAACTCGGCGAAATACTCGTCGCCGCGGTCGGGCACGGCGGCGGCGAAGTACGCCCTGTTCTCCCGCTCGAACCCGAGCAGGGCGGGGACGTGGTCGGCGCGCAGGCGCTGCAGTTCGGGCATCCAGGCACCCTAACCGGCCAAGATCACCGGAGCGCTGGATTTTCGGCGGGACGGTCGATCCGGCCCGGTCCCGTTCGTCGTCGTCGCGTACTGCACCTCAGCACCGAACGACGACAGGAGCACTCCCCATGACCCGTCCCGTCACCGCGGCGACCCTCGAGGTCCCCGGCGCGCGCCTGTACTACGAGGTACGCGGCACCGGCCCCCTCATCGTCCTCGTCGGAGCCCCGATGGACGCCACGTCCTTCGCGCCGCTGGCCGACCTCCTTGCCGCGGACCACACCGTGCTCACCACCGACCCGCGGGGCATCCACCGCAGCCAGCTCGACGATCCCGGACAGGACTCGACGCCGCGGCTGCGGGCCGACGACCTCGCCCGGCTGCTGGCCCACCTCGACGCGGGTCCGGCCGTCGTCGTCGGCTCCAGCGGCGGGGCGGTCACGGCGCTGGCCCTCGCCGAGGCCCACCCTGGCCGCGCGCACACCGTCGTCGCCCACGAGCCGCCGCTGATCGGGCTGCTCGACGACCGCGAGCGGCAGCACGCCACCACGGACGACATCATCGCCACCCACCTGTCCGGCGACGTCGTCGGAGCCTGGCGGAAGTTCCTCGCCCAGGCGGACATCGTCCTGCCCGGGGCGGTGTTCGACCAGCTGTTCGGGGGCGAGCGCCCGCCACGGCAGGCCGCGGACGAGCGTCGCTGGTTCCGCCACGAACTGCGTGCGACGACCCGGTGGCGGCCCGATCCCGCCGCGCTGCGGTCGTCGGGGACCCGGATCGTCGTCGGCGTCGGGGCGCACTCGGCCGGGCAGTTGTGCGACCGGACGGCGCGGGCGTTGGCCGGGGCGCTCGGCGTCGAGCCGGTGGTGTTCCCGGGCGGTCACACCGGGTTCGCCGAGGACCCGGAGGCCTTCGCGGCCGCCCTGCGCGCGGTGGGCGGCCGCGAGCCGCGGTGAACAGGCCGCGGAAACGCGAGCGGGGCGGGCACCCGAAGGTGTCCGCCCCGCCCGGGGTTCGACTAGCTGAGCGTGAGCGCGGCGTCGTCGATGACGAAGGACGTCTGGAGGGAGGCGTCCTCCACCCCGGTGAACTTGATGGTCACCGTCTGCCCGGCGAACGACGACACGTCGACGGTCCGCAGGACGTACCCGGCGGCGGCGTCGGCGTTGCTGTACGTCGCCAGGGTGGTCGAGCCCGCCTGCACGGTGAGCTTGTCGTAGACGGTGGTGCCCGTCTCGGCGGTGTCGATGTGCAGGTAGAAGCTCAGGGTGGCGTGGCACCCGGCCGCGATGGCGACCGACTGGGACAGGGTGTCGGTGTGCGTGCTGCCGTACCCGTTGAGCCATGCCTTGTAGGAGCCGGCGTGCGCCGGCTGGGTGGTGCCGTTGTCGATCACGCCGGAGGACGCGGTCCACGAGGCGGCGCCGGACTCGAAGCCCGGGTTGAGCAGCTTCTGGCCGGTGCAGGTGCCGCCGGAGGTGGCCACAGCCCAGCTGAACGTGGTCGACCCGGAGGCGTTGGTGGTGTCCTTGGCGGTGACCGTGACCGACGAGGAGCCGGACGTGGTCGGCGTGCCCGAGATCAGACCGGTGCTGGCGTTGATCGACAGGCCGGCAGGCAGGCCGGTGGCCGAGTAGGTCAGCGTCTGGCCCGAGGCCGAGTCCGAGGCCTGGATCTGCAGGCTGGCCGCGGTGCCGACGGTGCCGGACTGGTTGCCCGGGTTCGTCACCGTGACCGTGTTGCCGGTGGGCGGGGTGGCCCCCGTCAGCAGGCAGCCGCTCACGGTCAGGTCGATCTGGCGGGAGGAGTTCAGGCACGTGGTGAACCAGTACACCTGCTGGCCGTAGCTCTGGCCCTTGTAGGCGTGGGTGGTGCCGTCGGCGTCCACCTCGCACGGGTTGTCCAGCGTGCACATCTCGCCGTTGTCGTTGCCGGTGTTGTTGATGCCGACGACGTTGCGGGCGCTGTCCAGGATCGGGGAGCCGGACGTGCCGTGCGTGGTGTTGCAGCCCGTGTTGTACCGGATCGAGTCGTGCATCGTCCACGCGTCCTCGCGGAGGGTCGCGACGAAGCCGTTGATCGAGCAGTTCCAGGTCTGCTTCCAGTACGACGACGGGATCGTGGTCGCGATCCCGTCGGCCGGGTGGCTGGCCGTGATCGTCATCGCCGTCACGCCGTAGCTCGACTTGATCGACGCGTACGTCGTGGTCAGCCGGTACAGGGAGACGTCGGTGCCGGTCATCGTGGAGTACAGCAGCGTGTCGGCCTTGAGGGTGCCCAGCGCGGTGCCCGCGTCGTTGAGCAGCGTGCCCGAGCGGGTGCTGGGCTTGTTCTGCAGGACCACCCCGGCACCGGGCATGCCGCCCTCGTAGCAGTGCCCGTTGGTCAGCATCAGGGCCCGGTCGGTGTCCACCGAAGACGGGTAGCGCACGAGCGAGGCCGAACAGTTGTTCAGCGCGATCGTGGCGTTGAGCCCGGTGGCCTGGATCGTGGCGGCCTGCGCCGGAGCGGCGCCGACGCTGACCAGGGCCGCCCCGAGGAGCACCGCCCCGATTCCCGTGGCAAGTCGTCTGTACATGGGTACTCCACGTCGTTGAGGGGTAATGCGGTAGCCGGAGTATCGAGATCAATGACTCAAGGGGAACGTAAGGCTTATATAAAAGTCGCTTAAATCACGCGCGAAGCCCACGATAGGCCAGATGTGGCGACCCGGGTGACCGGTGACTCCCGGCGCGTCCCGTCCGGACCCGGGCTCAGGCCCTGGGCACCCACGGATCCACCACCTGTCTGACCACGGGCCGGGGTGCGACGATCACGGCCACCACGACGGCCAGCCCGGTCCCGATCAGGACGGCGCCCAGCAGGAACGGCATGCCGTCCGCGGGGAAGCTGTACCCGGCGAGCAGCATCAGCGGCGTTTCGAACAGGATCGACGGCAACATCTGTACGAAGGTCACCGGCCCGGCGAGCAGCACCGCGCCCACCGCGAGCAGTGCGGCGATCCAGCCGCGCACCGGCCGCATCACGAGCACGACGAGCAGCACCAGCGGCAGCCCGAGCGCCGCGCCGAGCATCCGCCAGTGCGATGCCGCGCCGGTCGAGGCCCCCGCCCCGGCCATCCCGAGCCCGATCAGCGACGCCGATGCCACCACGAACCACGGCCGCAGCCGGCGGGAGGAGGCGGCGCAGGCGGTGACCATGGCGAGGGCGGCCAGCGCCCCGCACACCACCGCCGTGCCCGTCGGCAGCGCGGCGGGGAGCACCGGGGCCGGGGTGACCGAAGCCGCCTGCGCGATGAGCACCGGCGCGCACATGGCGGCCAGCGTCGCCGCGCCGGCCAGCACCCGACGGGTACTGACCGGATCAGCCCCGCCCCGGCCCAACGCGTGCCCAGCCCACCGGCACAGCCCGGCTCCCAGCAGCCCGGCCCCGGCGAGCACGGCGAACGCGACCGGCCCGCTCGCGGGCGCCAGATCGTGCAGGTTGGCCGCGGACACCAGCGCGTCGGCGACGGTCAGCGCGGGGGCCGTGACGATGACCGGCAACAGCACCGCGCCCCTCCCGGCCATCGCGACCAACAGTCCGGCGGCGATCAGCACGACGAAGCCGAGCCGCAGCTCGTGCACCCAGACCATCACCTCCCCGCTCGCGTACGGGCTGTCCCTCAGCCGGGTGGCCCGCACGGTGTCCGCCGTCGCGAAAGCGGCACCGGCGGCCCAGCCCACGACGCCGAGCACGGTGGCGGCCAGCCCGAACGCCCGGACCATGGGGCGCCCGGTGTCGACGGTCCGCGCTGCGGGCAGCCTGACCGGGGTCTCGCGGGGCACGACCCGGCTGGCGGCCAGACCGTAGCGCAGCGCGAACGGCGTGCACACGAGAAGCGCGCGCACCGTGGTCCCGATCAGGGCGGCCATGAACTGCGACCCGGCGAAGCCCTGCTCGACGCGGCCGAACACGACGCCGCTGCCCCGATCGGAGGTGAGCGTGAGGGGGAACCACGACACAGCGGTGTCGCGACCCAGGCCGGCTTGGGCGGCGAGTGGCCAGCCGGCGACCGCGGCCGTGACCTCCAGGGCCAGCAGCCCGCCCATTACCGCCAGGGCCGCGGCCCACGCCGGTCGACCTGAGCGCGCGACCCGGACCACGGTCCAGCCGAGCCCGCTGGCCAGCACGCCCCAGGCGAGGACCACCCACAGCGGCTGGACCTGCCACACCGTGGTGGAGTCGTTCTCGTAGTCCGGGGCGTAGATGGCGGAGGTCGCGAGGCCGACCCCGGTCGCCAGCACCAGTGGCGCGACGACCGCCGAGCCCGCCGTCCCCAGCCGGGTGCGGTGCGCCCAGGACACGCCGAGTCGGCCGCCGAGGAGGCCCCCCAGCCAGCCGCTGAGCACCGCGACCGCTAGCAGGCTGCAGAAGGTCACACCGTTGGCGACCCAGTTGAAGTCCGTCCGGATCGGAGAGAGCGACTGCTGTTCCTGGACGTGGCCCAGCAGCAGGTCGCCGATCCGGACCGCCCCGGTGGCCAGCATGCACAGCAGCGACACCGCCAGCAGCGCCAGCACCGGCTGCAGCCCGCGGCCGAGGCCGGGCAGCAGCTCCCGCCAGCCGCGCGGCACCCCGTGCTCGTCCTCGACGGGCGGCGAGAGGGCCAGGCTCATCGCGAACCACAACGCCCGCGCGCGCGACCGGGACCGCAGCACGTACAGCTCGCCCTCCCACTCGGCGAGCTGGATCTCCCTGAGTTCCTCCGGCCACCGGCCGGCCGCGAACCGCAGCAGCGCCCCGATCATGTCGTCCTCGGCTTTCCGAGCGCGCCCGTGGCCCGGTACAGCTGGCTGTGCAGGGCGGCCAGCTCGTGCCTGGCGTCGGCGACCCCCTGGGCGGTGAGCTGGTAGTAGCGGCGCGGCGGCCTGCCGGCCTCCGACGGGTCGACCTGCTCCCATGCGGCGTCGACCCAGCCGGCCCGCTGCAGGCGGACCAGGATCGGGTACAGCGTGCCGCTGGGCAGTCCGGTGACGTGGATCAGGTCCAGGCCGTAGCGGTCGGCGGTCGGGTCCGCCAGGAAGGCGGCGAGCACCTTCACCACGGCGGTTGTGATCCGCACTCCTTGAGTCATACTCGGAACTCTACATAGGGTGTCAAGATCCATTGTGGCGTCACCGCCCGTCGCGACTGTGGTCGGATCGGGCGCGACCGTGGCTAAGCTCGACGACATGAGTTGGGCGGAGTCCTATCACGGCAGGCTGCGGGCGATGGCGGGCGACGCGGAGGTGCTGATCATGGTCGGCGCGCGGTGTGTGCTGCGCGACGACCGAGGGCGGATCCTGCTGATCAAGCGCAGCGACAACGGCCTGTGGGCGGTCCCGGCAGGGGGCATGGAGCTGGGCGACTCGGTGCGGGAGTGCGCGGTCCGCGAGGTGTGGGAGGAGACCGGCCTGACGCCGACGGCGCTGACGCCGATCGCGATCCTGAGTGGTGCCGACTTCACGGGGACCAACCAGTGGGGCCACACGTACCAGTTCCACATCACGGTCTTCCTCGCCACGGCGTGGACGGGCGAGCTGGTGACGCAAACCGACGAGAGCACCGACGCCGGCTGGTTCGACCCCGAGCGGCTGCCCACGCCGCGTTCGCCCTCGGTGGACAAGTCGTTGCGCCTGGTGGAGGGGTACGAGCGCACCGGTGAGTTCGTGGCGCTGTAGTTCCCGGCGTCCGCGACCCGTGGCTGTCCTCGGCGCACCGGTGAGCCACCCGCAGCGGCTCTCATGCCGCCGGTCCGCTCACACGGTGCGGTGGGTGGTAGCGCGAGTCGCGGTCGGCCACCCGCCGGCCGGTCCTTCGACTTGGTCGAACTCGTTCGGGGCTCTGTCTGGTTATCAGCGCTACCGAACACGCAAAGATCCGCGACGGCGGCCCTGCGCGCGAGGCGATCGCCGAGTCTGCGGAGCATCTTCGATTCCGGCGCGGTCGAGCAATGGCGTGTCGCCGCTCAAGCGACGTCCAACTCGTGGTCGGCGAGAAATACTCCGCGGCTACGGAAAGCCGCTGGGGCGTGGACGAACGCGTCTACCCTGGCCGCAGGGGTGTTGTAGGGAAACCAGAACCGCCGAAGGTGTCTTTGGTCTGCCCAGGCCGGGGCCTTTCGACCGTCACGTGACGTCAGGTGCTCGGCCAGGGCTGCGAGCAGCACGTCCCAGCGGTCGTCGCCTGTACCGGGCGGCTCGTCGGCCAGAAGTTCGTGCCGTGTCTCCCGGGGCTCCCAGCGATACTCCTTGAGGAACTCCGCCACGAGTCGCCACCGCGTCGGTTCATCCGTATCACTCAGGAACTTGCTCAATCTGGACACGGACATTGCCTGATAGGCAGGTCGGGTTTCGGGGGCGGTCACGCTCACAATTTACGCCGTGACCGGCGATCGGGCCGGCACATCGCCTTGGGTCGGACCGCCGATGACCGCAGCCGTTCGGTGCCGTCCCATGCCGAGCGGCCGGCGTTCGGCTTGCCTCGCTGGACGGTTCCGATGCGCGTGGTGACTGGTCGGACTGAGGGCGAGCGGGGTGTCGACCGCCGCGACGGGCTCACACGGTGCGGCGGTAGCGCCAGACGGCCAGCGGGGCGCAGATCGCCAGGATGCCCAGGCACCAGGCGACGGACTGCACGACATAGCTGGTCGCGGCGCCGCCCTCCATCAGCGCGCGCACCGCCGAGGCGGTCACGGACACGGGCTGGTGCTCGGCGAACGGCTGCAGCCAGCCGGGCATGGTGTGCACCGGGATGAAGATCGAGGAGGCGAACACGAGGGGCGCGATGATGGGGAAGGCCGCGGCCTGGGCGCTCTCGGGGTCGCCCACGGCCATGCCGAGCGTGGCCAGGACCCACGACAGGGTGTACGCGAACAGCAGCACCAGCCCCATCCCGGCGAGGAATCGCCCGACGGTCCCGTGTACCCGGAAGCCGACCAGGAACCCGACGACGGCGATGAGTACCACGACGAACATGTTGCGGGTCAGGTCGGCGAGGGTCCGGCCGGCGAGCACCGCGGAGCGCGCCATGGGCAGGGCGCGGAACCGTTCCAGGAGTCCGCTGCGCATGTCCGAGGCGAGGCCGACGGCGGTGGCCATCGAGCCGAACACGACGACCTGCACGAAGATGCCGGGCATCAGGTAGTTCACGTAGGACGTGCCGGCGCCCCGGATCGCGCCGCCGAACACGTACCGGAACAGCAGTACGAAGATCACCGGTTGGATGAAGGTGAACACCATCAGCTGGGGTACCCGACGGAACGCGATCAGATTCCGCCCGGTGATGGCGAGTGTGTCGCGGACCGCGCCGAGCACGATCCCGCCGTGGGGCCGCCGCGCGTTCATGGCTCACCTCCGTCGGGTACGGCGTGCCGGCCGGTCAGGGACAGGAACACGTCATCGAGGCTGGGTTCGCGGACGGTCAGACCGGTGGGCCTTATCCCGTCGCCGTCGAGGACCCGGAGCAGCTCCATGATGACGGTGGGGGCGCCGTCGGAGGTGACCCGCAGGCTCGTACCCTCGAGTTCCACGTGGTCGATGCCCGCCGCCGCGATCCGGGCCCTGGCCTGGGTGGCGGCCTCGGCGGAGGAGAGGGTGAACTCCACGACGGTGGCGCCCATCCGCGCCTTGAGGGCGGCCGGGGTGTCGTTCGCGATCACCCGACCGAGGTCCACGACCGCGATCCGGTCGGCGAGCCGGTCGGCCTCCTCGAGGTACTGGGTGGTGAGCAGGATCGTCGCCCCGTCGGCCACGAGTTCCCGGATCACCTGCCACAGGTCGGTGCGGCTCTGGATGTCGAGCCCGGTGGTGGGTTCGTCGAGGAACAGCACGGGCGGCCGTTGCACGAGGGCCGCCGCGACGTCCAGCCGACGCCGCATGCCGCCGGAGTACGTTTTGACGGTGCGGTCGGCGGCGCCCACGAGGTCGAACACGTCGAGCAGCTCGTCGGCGCGCGCCGAGGCCACCCTGCCCGGGAGCTGGGCGAGTCGGCCGATCAACCGCAGATTCTCCCTGCCGGTGAGGTTGGGGTCGACGGCGGCGTTCTGCCCGGCGAGGCCGATCTGGAACCGCACGGACCGCGGATCGCCGACCACGTCGTGGCCGAGCACCTCGGCGCGCCCGGCGTCGGGGCGCAGGATCGTCGCCAGGATCCGGATCGCGGTGGTCTTGCCGGCGCCGTTCGGGCCGAGCAGTGCGAAGATCGTCCCGGCGTCGACTTCGAAGTCGACGCCGTCGAGGGCCACCACCTGGCCGAACCGCTTGGCCAGCCCCGACACCCGGATCGCGACCTCTGCGGATGCGTTCACCAGTGAAGCCTCCTCGCGAAGATCAACACCTAATCATACCGTTTTGCCCGGTAAGGATGTCGGAGGTTCGTGCACACGTCGGCGCGTTTCCGGTCGACGAGGAGTACCCCACGCGCCTGCGGTCCATCAAGCAGATGCCCCCGATCGTGTTTACGCAGGGCGCGGTAGAGCCGGACGCTATGGCGATCGCTGTTGTCGGGTCACGCGACGCTGAGTCGGACCGACTTCATGTGGCAGGAGTCATCGCACGGACTTTGGTCAACAATGGCGTGACAGTGGTGTCGGGTCTGGCGCGAGATTGACGCTGCCGCGCACACTGCGGCTCTTGAAGCCGGTTATCGCACGGTGGCAGTGATCGCCAGTGGCCATGACATCGTCTACCCACCTGAGAACCATGCGTTGCGCGACAAGATCGTTGCGACGGGGATGGTCCTGTCGACGTATCCGCCGGGCATGCCGATCAAGAGGGATCAGTTTCTCGCCCGCAACGCCATCAAGCGGTACTGCGAGGCGATGGCCGCCGTCCCGTACGAGTTCGTCGACCGCACCTCGCTCCTGGGCCCTGTGGAGCGGATCGCCGAGCGGATGAAGGCATATGCCCAGGCCGGAGTCACAACTCTATCGATCATCGTCTTCGACTCCGACATCGAAGATGGCGTCCAGACTCTCCGCTCGGCAGTGAAGGCGCTCGAATTGTCAGGTGTCAGCGACTGAGGATTCACCCCCTTTAGGCCGTCTCCAGGCCGTGGCAGGAAAACACGGAACGGCGTTTGCGTTGAATTCAATTGCCCGGCATCGATCTATAGGGCGACGGAGAGAGGTGCTGGACGGGGAGGCTTCGCCAGCCCGGCGAAGCTGCCTGTCCGGCACCTGTCGCCACTGTTGGGCGGATGGATCGTCACGCTCAGTAAGCGTGGCGGCGACCATTAATGGCCTGAGGCGTTGATTCGACGTCTTTGCTGAGCTAGGCTTGAGGCATGACGATCGTGACGTGGCCCGTGGTGAGTAGGGATCGGGTCGTGCGCGCGTTCAAGCCTGGAGGGTTGCCTGGGGCGGAGGCCCCGTTCCGCACCCTTCGATCGCATCGATGGGCGAGCGCTGGGGTTCGGGTGTCGATTCGCGCTGGGGGGCGGTTGGATGGGCAGCGGAGTCTTTTCAGCTCGCTGAACGTCGAGTCCGCACTGCTCGCCCGGCATGGTCGCGAGGATGCGGCTCGACGTGTTGCCCAGGCCGCTGAGACCCTGGAAGCTGGGCCGGAGTTCGCCCGGCTCAAGGAGTTACTGGCGGCGGTGCCGGTTGAGTCAGCTGACGCCGTGCTTGAAGGCCGGCTGCCGTCAGGGGAAGCTGGGCAGGAGCTGGGCCTGGCTCTGAGGGCGGTTGCCCGCCGCACCGAGCATGTGCGCGCGGCTGAGACGGGGCTGGTGAAGGTAGCTGACGTTGTCGCGGGCCAAGTCACTGAGGTTCACGAGGGCTACGTCGTGCTCAGCCAGCTCGGCGGACCTTCGACGGCGGTGCCTCGATGGATGGCTGTGGCAGCTCATCGTGATCAGCCGGGTGCCTGGCTGATCCTGATCACTGATCGCCTTGCCGACGCTAGCGCTTTCGTCAACGCGGTGCCGGGGATCTCGCTGGGGGCCGACCCATCACCTGAGCCGTTCACGCCGTTTGGTCGAGCCTCTCAGCGGGCGCGCGTGATCACTGAAGCCGATGCTGCGGTGCTGTCTGGCAGCCCGGTGCCTTTGACTGTCGTTGTGCCGGTGGTCATCGAAGCATGACTGACCGGTCCTGGCTCCTGCGAGCCGCCAAATCTGATGACGACGTCCTTCTCTCCAAATTCACCTGTGCTGAGCCGTCCGTGGGATGGCAGCTCGAAGTACAGGAATTCATTCGCTTAGGCCTGGCCGACTGGGCCTTCGACCCCCACGCGGTTGAGGGTGATCCTCGCCTGCTCCTCGCTCTGCATGCGCCGTCCGGGGAGCTGGCCGGCGTCGCCGCCCACGAGCGCACAATTTTGCAGGCCGTCAGTGGGGAGACTTTCGCTGCCACCAAGCTGGAGGTGGTCGCCCTTGCCGCAGCGTGGCAGGGCCGTCGGTTTGAGTCTGGAGAGCGGGCGAGTGACGTGCTCATGTCGGCAGTCATGACCGACATCTCCGCGCGGGTTCCACCGCGGGACGCGCGAGTCTTCGCGATCGTCCACGAAGACAACCTCCGCAGCCTGGCACTTCTGCGGCGATATGGATTCGTCGAAGAACTTAGTAGGCCCCATCCCGAGTATCGGCGGGTCATAACTGCGCACAAGGTCCTTGATCATTAGCGGCCGGTGTTGGCGCGGGGGTGATGATCGGCGCGAGTCGGCCGACCAGCTGGGACGCGATGGGCTGGGCCCAGCCGGACAGCTCGGGCGACCAGGGCCTGGCACGCCCCGGTCGCCACACCGGGGGTCACACCCGGGAACGCAGTGCGGATGGTGCCCCGCGTACGCCGCCTATTGATGCCGGCGCCGGGCCCTGCCGTCCCGGTGCCGCAATCGAGGGGACCCGCCGGGATGCTCACCACCTTCCGGCTCGTCGGCGGGCACCCTTGACCGGCACCGCCCCCGTGCCCGCTCGACGCCGCTAGCCTTTGCCGAACGCGTGCGGCGTGCGCGGAGGCAGGAGTGCGCGTAGCTCCCTCGCCGCACCCGCGGAGATCTCCCCCAGGCCGCGGGCGACCACGTCGATCGGGTCCAGCACGCCGTAGGCCAGCCCGGAGAGCCCGGCGGCGGTGAGTGTGGCTGTCTCCGCGCCTCCTCGGGTGGTTGAGACGGCTATCGTCCCGCCGGTGCCGTCCAGCAGGTACCGTCCGGCGAGCAGTTCGTCCTCGACCAGTTCGATCTCCACCCGTCCCGGGCCGCAGCGCGCGCCCCGGAGCGCGTCGATCGACAGGAGTCGCCCCATCAGGGGCGGCGACGTGGGGAAGGCCGATTCGGTGGCTGTCCGGACGGTGAGGGAGGTCGCCCAGGTCTCGGGGAACTCGTCCGGCGCGACGGTGATCACGACCTGGGAGACCTGGTACGCGTGCTGGGCGAGGAACTGGAGCAGCAGCGCCCGCCCGAGCGCGTTGGTGTACAGCAGTTCGTCGGCGCGCAGGCACCCGCCGTACCCGTCGACGCGGTATGTGAGCAGGCCGATCACCTCCCCGTCGACTGTGGCGGTGGCGATCCAGCGGTCGGCGGAGTCTCGTGCCCGGACGGCCCGGTAGTCGGGGGTGAGGGTGAAGCCGTGCCGCTCCGACAGCAGGCGTCGGTGAAACGCCCGGTAGACGTCGAAGCCGTCGTGGATGTTCTGCCAGACCACCTCACCGGGAAGTGTGACTCCCAGCAGGGATGCCAACCCCTCGGGTGGGAACGACGCCGTGCGGTTGAGCGGCAGACCGATGTAGCCGAACCTCTCGTAGAACGACGGGTGAAATGGGTAGAGCGCCGCCAGCCAGTGGCCCTTGTCGAGCATGTCGCTGTGCAGTTGACGCATCAGTCGGCGGCTGTGGCCCTGCCTGCGGGCGGCGGGATGGGTTGCGACCCAGGCGACGGCAGCCATGGGCATGACGGTCCCGCGCAGGTTCTGGTGCGCCGGGATCGCGGCCGCCGTGGCGACCGTCCGGCCGCCTTCCTCGACGATCAGGGTGTGGTTGCCCTCATGGAACGGCAGGCTGTCGCGGAGTTCTTGGGCCGAGCCGGCGGACGGTGTCTCGTTGAAGGCGTACGGATAGAGGGTGAAGGCGGTGTGCAACCGCTCGTCGCCGAAGACCTGGCGGATGCCGCTCACGTCGACAGCTCCGCGTGCCTGGCGAGGAAGGTCGCGGACATGTCGGCGTCCCACCAGATTCCGTAGTACTCGAAGTCCCCCGGGGTGTCGTTGACGACCTTGTGCGTGCAGCCCGGAGGCAGGTGCACGATGTCGCCGGCGGCGAACGCGCGTCGCTCGCCGTCGACGTCCAGTGCCGCGCTGCCGGTCATCGCGATGAAGATCTCGTAGTCGTGGTGGGAGTGCGGCGTGGACTCGTCGCCCGCGCGCAGGACGCACCACGCACCTTCGAACGGGGCGTTGAGCGCTGGCCAGGGCAGCAGGCGCTGGGAGTCCAGGCCGTGCGCCTTGGTGAGGTTGTCTCGGTCGAGGTTGCGGATCTCGAACATGTCGTTCACACCTCCACGGTGGTTACGGTGGCCTTCCGCAGGTTCTGGAAGCGGTGGGCCGGAACGTTGATCAGCGGATCGGGCCTCGCCGACCCCGGTCGGATCGCCAGGACGGTGACGTCGTGCCTGGTCACATCTCCAGCTGGCGGTCAGGTCCGCTCGCCCGCCGGGTGCCGGGCCTGCCGGGTTGGCGCGGGGGCCTCATGCCGAGCAGGGCGCAGAGCGCCGCCGTCAGGCCGAGTCCGCCGCACAGCCACCAGACCCCGTCGCCCAGGCCCAGCCACGCGGTGACGCCGAACAGCGGGCCCGCCGCCATGCCCAGGCCGAACGTGGCCTGATGCGCGCTGATGTAGCGGGCCCGCACGGGTGCGGGGAACGTCGTGGGGTACGCGAACATGGTCGGCCCGTTGATCATGATGCCGAACACGAACACGACCGTGTATGCGATGAGCGCCGCGGCCGAGCCGCCGCTGACCCCGAAGCCCGCCACGCCGAGCCCCATCAGCACGGTGCCCGCCGTCGCCGCGACGTGGCCGGGCCAGCGGGTGACATAGGTGGTGATCTTGAGTTCGCACAGGATCAGGAGGGCTGACGCGGTGACCAGTACCGCGCTGTAGAGGCCGGTCGACTGGCCTTCGGAGCTGATCTTCAGCGGCAGTGTGATGGTGTACTGGACATAGATGACCGTGCCGGCCAGCACCGAGGCGAGGAAGAGCCAGAAGCGCCCGTCGCGCAACAGGACGGCGTACGCGGCGCGGGTGCCGATCCTGGCCTGGTCGGTCGCGTCGGGGGTCGCGCGCTCGACCCGCACGTCCGGCAGCAGCCAGCGCGCGAGGACCGCGTAGCTCAGCGCGGTGGCGGCGTCGAACCACAGCAGCAGGTTCCAGTCCAGGAGGACCAGGCCGGCGGCGATCAGCGGGCTCAGCACGGCGCCGAGGTTCAGCGCGGTACGCATCATCGAGAAGCCCATGACGCGGATGGTGTCCGGCATCAGGTCGCTCAGCAGCACTGCCGCCGCGGGCCGGTGGCTCTGGGTCGCGAGCCCGGCCAGCCAGAGCGTGGCGATCAGCGGGCCGGACCTGTCGGGCCGGCTGAACAGTGGCACGACGGCGAGGACCGCGGCGGAGCCGAGCATCGCGGCGATGATGGTGGCGCGCGGCCCGATGCGGTGGACCAGCTCTCCGCCGGCGAGCATGCCCAGGACGGATCCGGTGCTGTAGGCGGCGATCGCGACACCGGCCTGTCCGGCGGAGAAGCCGCGGAAGACCAGGTACAGCACCATGAACGTCTGGACGAACGCTCCGAGCTGGTTGACCAGCACCCCGCCGAGCAGATAGCGCACCGGCGTCGGGGTCTGGCGCAGGACGGCCAGTACGTGCGTGGGCTGGTCGGTGGTCGCGGTCACGGCGGCGCCTCCATGGGGTTCGTCATCGGAAGAAGTCCCATTGCAGCGGCTGGGGGAGTTGACCGGGAGGTTTGACCACTCACACAAATCAATAACCATCGATGTGTATGGGCTCCGGGCCTCGATCGGCGCGCAGGTCGTGGGGTGATCGGGCGCGCGACCGCATCAGGCCGCGCAACGTCGACGGTCCGTGGAATCACCTGTCCGCCGGCGCCCGCCGCCCGCCTCGGCCGTGTTCTGGGCCCATTGATTGTCTCCGGCATCCAATGCTGTCTGTCAATGTCTCACTCCGCTTGAGTGACTTCCCAGCGGCCGGAACCGATCCGCTGCCGGCAGTTCGAAGCCAGTGAGGAAGTGATGGTTGATGACAGCGGTTGACCTGGACGGCGCGGATGGTGGTGAGAAGGTGGCCGGGCCCGCGGACGCTGCCGAGATCCTGGCCCGTGCCCGGGAGCTCGCCCCAGTGCTGCGGGACCGCGCAGTCGAGATCGAACAGGCCCGGCGGCTGCCGTCCGACGTGGTGGAGTCACTGCGCTCCACCGGCGTCTTCCGGATGGGGTTCAGTCGCGATCGCGGTGGCCCCGAACTCAATTCGATCGAGCAGACCGAGGTGATCGAAGCCCTCTCCTACGGCGACCCTGCCGCGGGATGGTGCGCGATGATCGGGTCTGACACCGGCCTGTACGCGGCCTTCCTGGACCAGGACGTCGCCGAGCGGATGTTCCCGATCCTTGACATGGTGACCGCCGGGCTGCTGTTCCCCAGCGGCCGGGCGGAGCGGGTTTCCGGCGGCTTCCGACTCACCGGCCGTTGGCAGTTCGGCAGCGGCGTCACGCATGCCGACTGGGTGGTCTCCGGGGCGTTCCGCTACCGCGACGCGACGCCGGAGCCCGGCCCCGACGGGGTGTCGCCCGGCTCGGTCCTGCTCATGGTGCCGAGGTCGGACGTCGAGGTGCTCGACACGTGGCACACCACCGGTCTGGCCGGCAGTGGCAGCTGCGACTACGCGATCACCGACGTGTTCGTGCCGACGGAGCACACGTTCACCTTCGCCGACGTCTTCCGCGGCACGGGCGTGCTGGCCCACCCCGAGGTGCACATGCGGAACATGCCGGGCGTCGCGCTCGGGGTCGCCCGCGCCGCACTCGACCACGCGAGGGAGGCGTCCGTCGCGGTCGGCCGATCGGACGACTACCGCACACAGGTCACCCTGGCCGACTGCGAGTCCGACTTCGCCGCCACCCGGCACGGGGTCTACGGCGCGCTGCGCCGGCAGCATGAGGTCCTGGCGGCCGGCGGATCGCTCGACGATCTGACCCCGCTGGAGCGGGCCGGGCTGCCACTATCGCGGCGGCACGCGTTCCGCACCGCCCGTTCGGTCGTGAGCCGCCTGTACGACCTGTCGCAGACCTCCGCGATCTACCGGCCGTCGCCGCTCGACCGCTGGCTGCGCGACACCACGACCATGTGCCAGCACGTCGTGGCGCAGGACCGCATCCTGCAGACCGCCGGCGCCTATCTGCTCGGCGCCCGGCCCTCGTTCCCGTTGGCGCTTGGCATCACGCCGCTCCAACGCTGATCCACCACCGAGGATCCGCCTCCCGTAATGAAAGAAGGAGCCATGCGAAAGTTCCCGGTCGCCGTGTGCGCGGCCACCGTGCTGAGTCTGCTGCTCGGCGCATGCACCGGTGGCGACGTTTCCACCGCACCACCCAAGCCCGTCGCCAACAGCGGCGCGATCATCACCTACAGCGAGACCGAACCGGCCAACGCTCTCGTGCCGGGCAACACCACCGAGGTCGGCGGCATCAGCATTCTGGGCGCGCTGTTCCGCGGGCTGCTCGAGTTCGACGCCACGACCGCCGCCCCGCGCAACGCGGTCGCCGAATCGATCACGACCTCGGACTCCAAGGTCTGGACCATCAAGATCAAGCCGAACTGGAAGTTCCAGGGCGGTGACTCGGTGACCGCGAAGAGTTTCGTCGACGCGTGGAACTACACCGCGTACTCGCCCAACCTGATGAAGAGCGCCAGTTACATGGCGCACATCCAAGGCTTCGACCAGGTCAACAACGCGACCCCGGACGGCAAGCAGCCGGGTACCCTGCCCCCGGCGAAGGAACTGTCTGGACTGAAGATCGTCGATGATCATACGTTCACCGTGACGCTGGACGCGCCGTTCTCGCAGTTCTACCTCCGACTCGGCTACGCGGCGTTCTACCCGATGCCGCCGAGCTTCTTCGCCGACCGCAAAGCTTTCGAGGCGCATCCGGTGGGCAACGGGCCGTTCGAGTTCGTGTCCTACGCCAAGGGCAAGAACCTCCTCGTGAAACGGTTCGACGGGTTCAGCGGCGAGCGGAAGCCGCAGATCGGCGGCATCGACTACCGCTTCTACGCCGACCTGGACCAGGCGTACGCCGACGTCCTGGCCGACAAGCTCGACTTCCTGTCGTTCACCCCGTGGCGCGCGACCCAGGGCAACCAGATCGACAAGGACCTGCCCCCGTCGCGGCGCACCAGCTACAAGTACCTCGGGTACCAGTCGATCGCGTTTCCGATGTTCGACAGCCGGTACGCGAGCAGGCAGCTGCGCCAGGCGATCTCGATGGCCATCGACCGGCCGGCCCTGATCCAGCAGATCTTCAACGGTGGGCGCGTGCCCGCCGACGGCCTGGTGCCGCCCAACGTGCAGGGCTACGTCCCCAACCAGTGCGGCGAACTGTGCACCTACCAACCGCAGAAGGCCAAGCAGCTGTTCGACGCCGTGGGCTTCGCGGGTCCGATCACCCTGACGTCGAATGTGGACTCCGGCAACCGGGAGTGGGTGGAGGTGGTCTGCCAGTCCATCGAGCGGACGCTGGCGCACCCGTGCGTGTTCCAGCCGCAGACCACCCTGGGCGAGTTCCGCACGGCCCTGAACAACAGGTCCATCACCGCGGCCTACCGCACCGCCTGGGTCGCGGGCTTCCCGTCCGTCGAGAACTTCCTCAACCCCCTGTTCCGCACGAACGGCGCGTCCAATGTCGGCCAGTACTCCAATCAGCGGGTCGACGACCTGCTGACCAGGGCGGACGCGGCGCCGTCGCGGGAGCAGGCCAACTCGCTCTATCAGGAGGCGGAGCGGGTGGTGCTGCAGGACATGCAGACCATCCCGATCTGGTACCAGTCCGCCACCGCCGCCTGGTCCTCGCGCCTGCACGACGTCCACCCGACCCTGTTCCGCGAGCTCGATTTCTACAGCGTGACCGTCAGCAAGTGACCCGTAGCCCGGCCGTCGTGTGGCGCGTCACCGCTGGCGCGCCACACCTTTCGAGAGAGAGGTACGCACGTGTCCGTTCACGATGTTGATGTCCTGATGATCGGCGCAGGTCCGTCGAACCTTGCGCTGGCCGTGGCCCTGGAGGAGTGCGGCTCGCCCGAAGTCGCCGCCAATTCGATGATCATTGAGCAGTACGAGGACGTGAAGTGGCAGCGGAACCTCCTGCTGTCCTGGACCCGCAGTCAGGTGTCCTACCTGAAGGACCTGGTGACCCTGCGCAACCCGCGCAGCCGGTTCTCGTTCCTGAACTTCCTGCACGAGCGCGGTGAACTCGACGAGTTCGTCAACCTCGGCACGTTCCACCCGTTCCGCTGGCAGCTGTCGACGTACCAGCAGTGGGTGGCCGACACGCTGGACAACGTCAAGGTGCGCTACGGCGTCCGCGCCGAGCGCGTCCTGTCCGTCCGTGCCGAGGACGGCACGATACTCGGCTTCGTGGTGTCGTTGTCCGGCGGCGACACGGTGCTCTGCCGCGACCTGGTCTTCGGCGCCGGCCGGGACGCGTTCGTGCCCGAGGTGTTCCGTGGCCTGCCGGCGGACCGTGTCGTGCACAGCACCGAGTACGGCGGCCGGGTCGCCGGCACCGTGGGCCTGGCTCGCCCGGGGCGGCCCCTGCGGCCCGTGGTCATCGGCGGCGCCCAGAGCGCTGCCGAGATGTTCATGGCGCTGCACGAGGACGCGCCCGGCTCGTCCCCGACGATGCTGCTGCGCTCGATCGCCCTGAAGAACTACCAGACGAGCAAGTTCGTCAACGAGGTGTTCTACCCCTCCTTCGTGGATGACTTCTTCGCGATGCCGGAGAAGGTTCGGGCGAAGGTGCTCGACGAGATGCACCTGACGAACTACGCCGGCCTCGCCGAGCCGTTCCTCGACGAGCTGTACACGATGATCTACCGGCAGAAGCTGCTCGGCCAGCCGGTCTCGACCATCCGTGGACTCACCGAGGTCGTCGGTGCCCGGGTCGAGCCCGTGCCCGGTGGCGAGGAGGTCGTGCTCGAGGTCCGCGACCACAGGAGCGACAGCGTCGACCAGGTGCGGTGCGACGTGGTGTTCCTGGGTACCGGCTACGACCCGCGGATGCCGACGATGGTGCGCCAGTTGGCCGACAGCATCGAGCTGCAGAACATCACGGTCAATCGGCACTACCGCGTCGATCTGGGGGCGGACGCGAAGGGCTCGCTGTACCTGCAGGGCGTCAACGAGGCCACCCACGGCATCTCCGACTCGCTGATCAGCGTGCTCGCGCAGCGCTCGGCTGATATCGCCGGCGACATCCTCGATCGCCGCGCCGCCGACCCGGGCGCAGGCCACGGTCACGGTGCGGGCGACCGGGTCCGGTGGGCCGGCCAGTTGTCGGCGAGGTCCGTCGCCCGACGCGGGGCGGGTACCCGATGAGCGCCCGGACGGTGATCCTGTCACCGGCGCCGACGGCGAACGGGGATCTGCACCTCGGGCATATCGCCGGCCCCTTCCTGGCAGCCGACGTGCACGCCCGTTACGCGCGGACGCAGGGCCGGGAGGTGTTGCTGGGTACCGGGTTCCAGGACACCTCGACGTTCGTGTCGACCACCGCGCACAGGCGCGGCGTCCAGCCGGCCGAACTGGTGGCCAGCTCGGCGGCGCAGATCGAGTCGACGTTGCGGGCCATGGGGATCGCCATCGACGGCTTCACCCGCGACGACGACCGGTTCACCCGGTGGGTCGTCGACTTCATCGGTCGGCTGTACGCGGCGGGACGGCTGCGGTTGGCAACCATGAAGTTCCCGTACTCCGAGCGGTCGGGCCGGTTTCTCGTCGACGGCTTCGCCTCCGGCGGCTGCCCGGAGTGCCTGGCCGAGGGGTGCGCGGGGTTGTGCGAGAGCTGCGGGCACCTGGTGGCGGCGGGCGAGCTGCTCGGAGTCCGGTCGACGCTGGATCCGGGCGACCCGGTGACGCTGCGGGAGGCCGACGTGCTCGTGTTTCCGGTCGAGCCCTACCGCGACCGGCTGCGCGCGCACTTCGACGCTCACGCGGACGGCATGCGACCACACATGGTCCAGGCGCTGGCGCGGATGCTGTCTCGACCGCTGTCGGACTTCCCGGTGACCTATCCGATCCCGTGGGGCATCCAGGTGCCGTTCGCCGAGGTCGCCGGCCAGGTCGTCAACCCCAATGCCGAGTCGATGGCGTGGAGCATGCACTGCTCGGCGCTGGCGGCGGAGAGCCGGGGCGTCACGGCGGCCGGCGAGGACGAGCTGTGGCTGGCCGGCGGCGGCTCGGAGATCGTGTACTTCCTCGGGTTCGACAACATCTACCCGTTCGCGATCGCCGGCCCGGCGATGCTGTTGGCCCTCGACGGCCGTTACGAGCTGCCGACCCGCTACCTCACCAACGAGTTCTACGAGCTCGACGACGAGAAGTTCTCGACCAGCCGGGGGCACGTGGTGGGGGGCCGGGAGCTCGCCGCCGAGGTGCCGCGCGACCTGATCCGGTTCTACCTTGCCGCGACGAGTCCGGAGCACCAGCGGACCAGCTTCACCCGGGCCGCGCTGGCCCGGGTCACGCGGTCGCGTCTGGTGGGGCCGTGGAACCGGGTCGCCGACCAGGCCAACCGCTGGGTCGGGCGCGGCCCGTTGCCGGTGTCGGCGCGGTCGCACCGCGCCGCGGCGCGCATGTCCGAGCGGTTCGCGGCGTGCTACGAGGTGACCGGTTTCAGCCTGAACCGCGCGGCGGAGACGATCACCGACCAGCTGGCCAGGCTCGACCGCTGGCCGGTGACCGACGCCGACGCCGGGGACTTCTGCTTCGAGGTCCGCTCGCTCCTGCGGGCCGCCGCGCCGGTCCTCATCGATCTGGCGGCGGAGGTCCCCGACGTGAACGCCGACGCCGCCTCCGTCACCCCGGTGCGGCTGCCGCGTCTGGTGGCGGCGGAGGCCGGGCGATGATCGACGGCGACCGACCGGGGGAGACAGGTCGGGACCCGCTGCGGGTCGTGGTGGTGGGCGCCGGCATCACCGGGCTGCTCGCCGCGGTCCGGTGCGTGCTGGCCGGGCACCGCGTCGTGCTGCTGGAGCGGGGTCCCATTCCCCATCCCGGTTCGACGTCGTTCGACCAGCACCGTGCCCTGCGGGTCCTCGCCGCCGGTGATCCGGTCGTCACGAGGCGGGCGGTCCCGCTGCACCGGCGCTGGTGTGAGCTGGACCAACTGCTCGGCGGGCACCTGTCGGGCACCCGTCTGTACCGTCGCATCGGGGTGTTGACGGCGCTGCCCTCTGACGAGGTGGCTTCGGCCAGAGCCACCGCCGAGGCCGCCGCCCTGCCGATCCGGATCGCTGACCCGGCCGACTATCCGCACATCGGGTTGCCGGCCGACGCCGCGGTCGTGCTCGAACCCCATGCCGGGGTCCTGCTGGCCGACCGCATCCTGCATGCGGCGGCCCGCTGGCTGCGGCGCCACCCGCTGGCGGACCTGCGGCCCGGCCAGGAGGTCGTCGGCGTGCGGACGGACAGTGGCCGGGTACTGCTCGCCGACGGCACGGCCGAGTCCGGTGACGTCGTGCTCGTCGCGGCCGGGCCCTGGTCGGCGGCCCTGACGGATCTGCCGGTGATCCTGCACTGCCAGACCATGGTGTATCTGCGACCGCCGGCCGAGTTGGTCCACTGGTGGGCGGCGCAGCCGATCGCTGGCGGAATCGGCGCCGACGGGCGGGCGTGGTTGCTGCCCTCGGTGGCCGGAACCCTGCTCAAGATCAGCACTGACGCGGCGCGGCGCGAGGTGACCACGTTGTCCGATCCCGCCGACGCCGCAGGCTGGGGCGCTGGAGTGCTCTCGGCCGGCATAGTGTCTGAAATAGATAGATATCAGATCGTCAAGGTGCGGCACTGCCACTATGCCACGGCCGTCGGCGGCGGCACCGGCTTCGTCCGGGTCGGGTCCGCCGCCTGGGCCCGTCCGGCCAGCGGCGGCGACGGGTTCCGCACCGCGCCCCAGGCCGTCAACGAGGTCGTCCGCGCACTTGCCGACCAGGCCGCCACCCATGAGCTCCCATTCGACACCACGGAGGACTTCCCTCATGACTGACAACGCCCCGGGCGCGCTGCTCGTCATCGGCAGCGGCCTCAAGCTCTATCGCGAGTACCTGGTCCGTGCCGTCGCCGAACGGGCCCGCGCGGCCGATCTGCGGCTGGTGCTGGTCAACAATCTCCGGCCGACCTGGCAGCACGAGTATTTCGACGACATCACCGTGGTCAACGTGTTCGACCACCGCCTGCTCGCCGAGACCGCCCGCGAGCTGGCCGGCCGCTACACCTTCACCGGGCTGCTGTGCTGGGACGAGCCGCTGGTCATGCCCGCGGCCGAGCTCGCCGCCGAGTTCGGCGTACCCGGCTTGAGCGTGCCGGGGGTGCACGGCTGCCGGGACAAGTACAGCTGCCGCACCCGGCTGACCGGGGCGGGCATGGCGCAGCCCGGGTTCGAGCTGGCCGCCGATCTCGATCAGGCCCGCACGGCCGCGGCTCGGATCGGCTACCCCGTGATCGTCAAACCGCGGGCGCTCGGCGCGAGCATGGGTGTCTCGCTCGCGTCGGACGAGCGGGAACTGGTGTCCGCGTTCCGGGTCGCGCACGAGGCCAGCCTGGTCGGCGACGAGCCCTACCGTGGTGGCGCGATCGTCGAAGGCTTCGCCGACGGCCCGGAGATCAGCGTCGACGGCGCCGTCCACCAGGGCGAGTACCTGCCGATGTTCCTCGCCCGGAAGACCACCGGCCTGCCACCGTACTTCGAGGAGTTGGGGCACGTGGTCGACTCCGCCGATCCGCTGCTGCGCGACGACGCGCTGCTGGACGCGCTGGGCACGGCGCACCGCGTCCTCGGCATCGAGAACGGCATCACCCACACCGAGGTCCGACTGACCACGCGCGGCCCGGTGATCATCGAGGTCAACGGCCGCCTCGGCGGCGACCTGATCCCGTTCCTCGGCCAGCTGGCCACCGGCGTCGAACCGGGCCGGGTGCTCTTCGACGTCGCCACCGGTCGTCGGCCCGATCTCACGCACTCCCGCGCCGGTGTCGTCGGCATCCGGTTCGGCTACCCCGACCACGACTGCCTCGTGCACTCGGTCACGGTGCCCGAGGAAGCGGCGGGGCTGGTGATCGCCTCCCGCATGGTCGACCCGGGCACCACACTGCGCCTGCCGCCCGGCGGCTACATCGCCCGGCACTCGTTCGTGGTCTGCTCGGCGCCGGATCCGCACACCTGTGCGCGGCGGCTGGACGACACGGCGGCACTGGTCGCGCTGGACGCCGAACCGGTCGACCCGCCAGCGGCCGGCACCCGCCTCACCATGCCCGCCGGACTGCTGGACGTGGACGCATGAGCATCGACTACGACGGCCGGCGGTTCCGGGCCCTGGGCGGCGGCGACGGCACCTGCGCGCGGTACAGCCAGCGCGGGGACCTGGTCTGGGCGGTGTTCGAGGGCGGGCACGTCCGGCGCGGCACGATCACCGGTACCTGCGACGAGGGCGGGGTGCTGCGGCTGGCGTACACGATGGTGCTGGAGACCGGCGAGGTGATCGCCGGGCACAGCGTCAACACGCCGCGGCGGGTCGGCGACACCCTGGTGCTGCGTGAGGTGTGGGAACGCTATGGCGAGCACGCGGCCACGGGCGTGTCCTACCTGGAGGAGATCCCCGCCACGGAACCTGCGGGAGGGGCACGGTGACCCGTTGGCAGATGCTCCGCGACCTCGTGGACGGCGAACTCCGGCTCCCCGGTGACTGCGGTTTCGACGAAGCCGGCTCGCCGGTGAACCGGAGGTTCGCCACCATCCGCCCGTCGGCTGTCCTCTCGGCCGCCTACGCGGGGGACGTCGCCAGGGCCGTCGAATGGGCCCGCGCGGAGTCGGTGCCGCTGGCTGTCCGCGGCGGGGGCCACAGCTACGCCGGCTACTCCGTGTCCACCGGGCTGGTACTGGACGTGCGCGACCTCGCGGGCATCCGGTTCGATCCGGACACCGGGCAGGTGACCGTGGGCGGCGGTACTCCGATGAAGGCCATCTACGCGGCGCTGCGGCCCCACGGCGTCACCCTCCCGCTGGGCAACTCCGACACCGTCGGCATCGGCGGCCTGACCCTTGGCGGCGGCGTCACCACGATCTCCCGCGCGCACGGCCTCACCTGCGACGCGCTGGTCTCGACCGACGTCGTCCTGGCCAACGGGACCAGGGTCACGGCCTCGGCGCGGGAACATCCGGACCTCTTCTGGGCTTGCAGGGGCGGAGGCGGGGGCAACTTCGGCGTGAACGTGAGCTTCACGTTCCAGACCCGACCCGCCCAGGCCGGGTCGACGTGCCTGGTGATGTGGTCGTGGCCGCACGCGGTCGAGGTACTCGCCGTGATGCAGGAGGTCATGCGGACGGCCCCGGACGCGTTCTCCGCCCGCATCGGCATCGCCCGGTCGGCCGGTGACGAGGGCGTCGTGTCCGTGGTCGGCTACCACCTCGGCCCGGCGGCGGAGCTGCGCGAGCTGATGGCGCCGGCCCAGGCCGTCGCCCGGCCCTACCGGGTCGACATCGAGGACCGGAACTTCTGGGACGCCGCGACATTGCTGCGCCACCGCGACGCCGATGGCGCCTTCGCGGCGCGGACCCGGTGCACGCCGTACGAGATCGACCACGCCGGGCTGGCCGCGCTCGTCCGGGGCGTCGACCGATGGCCCGGCGGTGGGGTCTCCGGCGGGGCAGGGGCCGCGCTGTTCGCGTGGGGCGGGGCGATCAGCCGGGTTCCTGCCGCGGACACGGCGTTTCCGCATCGCGACACCCGGTTCCTGCTCAGCATGGACACCTCCTGGACGCGGGCCGACTCGAGAGAGGTCGTCCGCTCCAACCTGGACTGGCTCCACGCCCTGTACGCGGCGTCGGGCGAGTTCGCGCCCGACGCGTCCTACGTCAACTTCGCCGATCCCGACCTCGAGGACTGGCGGCGGGCCTACTACGGGTCCAACGCCGACCGGCTCGCCGAGGTCAAACGCCGGTATGACCCCGACCGGTTCTTCACCTTTCCGCAAGCCGTGTGACCGTTGCGGCGGTCCGTTCAGAGGAGTTTCCGGAGTGCCCCCTGACCTGCGCGGCGTCATGCGTACCTTCGCTACCGGGGTGTGCGTCGCCAGCACCTACCGCGACACCCCCGACGGCCGCCGCCATGACGCGGTCACCGTCAACTCGTTGGGGTCGATCTCCCTCGACCCGCCGTTGGTGTGCCTGTCCTTCCGGCGGGACTCGGTGTTCCTCGACGATCTGCTGGTGAGCGGACACTGGGCGGTATCGATCCTGCCGGCCGGCGCGCGGGAGACCGCCCGCCGGCTGGCCGGACCACGCGCCGCGCGCGCCGCGCATGTCGCCGAACTCCCGGCGCGCCCCGGCGACCGGTCCGGCGCGCTCGTCCTCGCCGGGGCGAGTTGGCTGGAGTGCGGCCTGCGGGACCGGTTCGACCTCGGTGACCACACGCTGGTGATCGGGCACGTCCTGGCCGCCGGGCACGACGGCCGGTCGCCGGCTCTGGTGTTCGTGCACGGCCGCTATCACACGATCGCGGACCCCTATGCCGCGATCGTCGACGTGTCCGGGGCCGGACACTGGGGCGAGGCCCTTTGACCTCGGGTCGAGTGCTACGGCGCGCGTGAAGGCGAAGCCCGGTACGCCCAGGCGCAATCCTTCGATTGCAGACCACAAAGGACGGTGATGTTGGCGGGCCCCTGCCGATGGTAATCAAGGCGGACGTTTCCACACGGGGCATGAGATTCCGGCCCACGTGGAATAACTGTGCGGAAGGATTCATCATGGGCAGACCAGAAAAGCCTGTCAACAAGGCTGCGGGGCGAGTCGCTCAGTTCGCCGGCGAGCTGCGGCAGCTGCGCGCGCTGGGGGGCAATCCGACATACCGCGAGATGGCCCAATCCACGTATTTCTCGCCGTCCGTGCTCTCCAGCGCCGCGAGCGGCAACCGGATGCCGTCACTGTCGGTGACGCTCGCCTTCGTCGCCGCCTGCGGTGGCGACGAGGAGGTCTGGCGGCAACGCTGGCTCGCCGCCACCGGCGGAGACGTGCGGTTCACCGCGCGGGGGCGGCCTTCCGGTCGACGGGCCGATGGGCTGCCGTATCCGATGCAACTACCGCAACGGCCGCGTGGGTTCATCGGGCGGGCGGCGGAGCTGGCGTGGTTGCGGGACTCAGGCGACACCCCGATCGTCATCAGCGGTGCGGCGGGTGTCGGCAAGACTGGCCTGGCCCTGCACCACGCCTATACCCGGGCGGCGGAGATGACCGATGGGCAACTCTATGCCGACCTCGGCACGCACCACGCCGGGGGCGCGCCCAGCCCCTACGACATCCTCGACGGGTTCCTGCGCGCACTCGGTATCCCGGCCGACCAGCTGTCGGTCACCCTCGACCACCGCGTGGGCCTGTACCGCACACTGTTGGCCGAACGCCGTCTGTTGGTGCTGCTGGACAACGTCTGGGATGAAGGGCAGGCGCGACCGTTGCTGGTGGACTCAGACACCAGTACCACAATCCTGGTGAGCCGCAAGCGGTTGCTGGGCCTGCGCGACGTCCGCCGGCTGCAACTCACGAAGCTGTCGCGCGCCGACTCAATCGCCATGATCATCACGGCGTTGCCGCCCGGAGTCATGGCCGCGCCCGATGACCTCGACTGGCTCGCCGAGTTCTGCGGTGACCTGCCCCTCGCCCTGGACATCGCGCTGCGCAGGATCGCCCTGCGCCCGCACGCGGTCCTCAGGCAGATCCTCGACGGCTGGCACCAGAACAACAAGAGCGTCCTGAGCTGGCTGTGCATCGGCGACCTGTCGTTGCGGGAGTCTCTCCGGTCGGCCTACCTGACGCTGAGCCGGCCGGCGCAGATACTGCTGCACTGGTTGGCGCGGACCGCCGCCGACGATGTGAGCCCGCTGCCGTCCGAGGAGGACGAGTTGGTCGACGAACTCATCGACGCCGGCATGCTCACCCACGCGCATCATGGCCCGGCTGGACTCGGCCTCTCGCGGCTCGTGCGGGCGTTCGCCCTCGACATCGCTGGTTTCGTGACGGGTGACCTGCCAGCCGCCGCCGGTGCGCGGCCCGCCGACTGTCGGCCCTAGGCTTCGCGGGATCTGAGGCGACACGTGCCGTGGATGTGCGTGTGCGGTGCCTGTCCTACGCGGCAGACCGGTGCGGTGACAACGTCAGGTTGCCGGGTGGCGCAGGCACTCCGTCTGGGCGTTGACGGCTCGGCGACCGTCCTCGGCGATCGCTTCGGCAGGCCCGCCAGTGCCGGCCTGCGGAGCGTGACGGCGAGTTTGATGGGACTTGGCATTGAAATGTGTCGATCAAACCTGGCGTGAAATCTACTGAGTGGAACACCAGTGCGCTGTCGGCGGGAGTCATCCGCCGGATAGTCGCTGTCCAGAGCGCGGCGCCGAGCGGTGCAGGGAAGGACAAGATCATGTCAGGTGACAGCGGCCCGCCGCGCGACGGGCTCGGATCGGCCCATTCGAATATCGGACGGCAAGGAGTGTCGCGTCGCCACATCGCCGCGGCCGTTGCGGCGACCGGCTTGCTCGGCACCGGGATCTGGCTGTCGACCCTGGTGCGCCCCAGCCCCGCACTGCGCGACATCGCCCTGTTCGCCCACCTTGGCTTCCTCGTCCTGGGCTTCGGGGCGGTCCTGGTCGCGGACTACTTCTTCGCCCTGTGGGCCCTGGGCCGCACGACCCTCGCCGAGGCCTTCGCCAACACCTCACGGCTGCACGTGCTCGTCTGGTCCGGCCTGGTCGGCCTGGTCGTCAGCGGCACGCTGCTCGGGCCGGACCTCACGTCGGGGCTCACGATCCTGAAGCTCGCGTTCGTCGCCGTGCTCACCCTCAACGGGGCGCAGGCGATGGCGCTGGACGGGCACATGAGGACCCTCGAAGGGACTCCACCGACGCGGCTGCTCCTCTGGGGCGGGTTGACCGCGGCGATTTCGCAGATCTCCTGGTGGGGCGCGGTCTTCATCGGGTACCTGAATGTGAACCGCTGAAGTCGCCAGGCACGTCCGGAGCCGGTCATCCGCCGACGGTGACGAAGGTCTCGATGTCGCGCGATTCCGGGACTCTCCCCAGTTCTCATAACTCCCGGGTTATCGGTCGCGACCCGATCCGGTGTTGATCTTCCGCCCGGCCTCGCCGATGCTGGACGGGCAAGATCACGAACAGGAGATGACCCGTATGCGCACCCTCACCTACTACGTCGGCTCGACCATCGACGGGTACATCGCCGGACCCGACGGGGGATTCGACTTCCTGCCCTTCGAGGGTGACCTCATCGCGGCGATGATGGCGGAGTACCCGGAGACGGTCCCGACCCAGTTCCGTGGCCTCGTGGGCCTGGCCGACGCCCCCAACGCGAGGTTCGACACGATCCTGATGGGTCGCGCCAGCTACGAGCCGGCCCTGTCGATGGGCGTCACCAGCCCGTACTCGCATCTGCGGCAGTACGTGTTCTCCCGCACCCTGACCTCGCCCGACCCCGAGGTGGAGATCGTCTCCGGCGACCCGGTGGCCTTCGTCCGCGACCTCAAGGCCCGCGACGGCCTGGGCATCTACCTGTGCGGCGGCGGGAACCTGGCCGCCCAGCTGGCCGGGGAGATCGACGAGCTGGTCATCAAGCGGTACCCGATCGTCATCGGCTCCGGCGTCCCGATGTTCAGCGGCCCGTTCGACCTGAACCACTTCGAACTGACCGACAACCGGTCGTTCAGCACCGGCACCGTGGCGACCTACAGCAGGAAGCAGGCATGACCGGCGCCCCCTTCGGGGACCTGGTCCTCGCCTGGTACGTGCTGGTGGCCGCGGTGGCGGCGATCGACCTTGCCGGAACGCCGAGGACGACGACCTCCGGCCAGGACCAGGCGTGAACATCACCGCCTCCGCGGTCTCCGTCACGGTGGACGACCCGGCCGCCTCGAGCCTGTTCTTCACCACCCACCTGGGTTTCCGGGAGGTGCTGGTCACCGAGGAGTTCATCGCCCTGCAGCGGGATGACGCGGCCGCCGATGTCGTGCTGCAGCGGTGTGGCGACGCCGAGCCGCGTCACCAGCAGGCGGGCTTCCTCCTCGCCTTCACCGTCACCGGCGTCGCCGCCGAACACGAGCGGCTGCGCGCCGAGGGCGCCACCATCACGATGCCGCTGCGCCAGGAACCGTGGGGCGATGTGCTGTTCCAGCTCACGGACCCCAACGGCATCGTCGTCCAGCTCGTCGAATGGGCGCCGTGGGTCGCCTGAACACAGGCTGGCGCACGCGGGTCGCGGGCAGGCACAGCGCCTGCGACCTGGGATCTCACCATCAAGGGAAACGGAAGTACGACATGCGTGTGTTGTTGGCGGCCTACGATTCGCGCGGCGGCGTCGAACCGCTGGTGGGACTCGCGGTGCGGCTGGGGGAACTCGGCGCGCGGGTGCGGGTGTGCGCCCCGCCGGACGAGGAGTTCGCCCAGCGGCTGGCCGGGGTCGGCGTGACGATGGTACCGACCGGCCAGTCGGTGCGCGACCTGGTGACGGGGAAGACGCCGCCGGCTCCGGGCGGCCTGCCCCGACGCGCGGCCGACCTGGTGGCCGCGTTCTACGACAACGTCACCGCGGCGGCCGGCGACTGCGACGTGCTGGTGGCGACGGGCCTCGTGCCGGCCGTGGCCGGCGTGCGGGCGGCGGCCGAGAAGCTGGGCATCCCGTACGTGTACGCCAGCTACCAGCCGGTCAGCCTGCCGTCGCCGCACCACCCGCCGATGCCGCGACCGGGCCGCCCGCTGCCGCCGGACGTGACCGACAACCAGGTGCTGTGGGACCGCGACGCCCGGGACGCGCAGGAGGTGTTCGGCGAGGCGATCAACACCCACCGGGCACAGGTCGGCCTGCCGCCGGTGGACAACGTCCGCGACCACGTCTTCACCGACCGGCCGTGGCTGGCCGCGGACCCGGTCCTGGCCCCGTGGCTGCGGCCGGCGGACCTCGACGTGGTGCAGACCGGCGCGTGGGTGCTGCCGGACGAGCGCCCCCTGCCGGCGGAGTTGGTCGCGTTCCTGGACGCCGGAACAGCACCGGTGTACGTCGGCTTCGGCAGCATTCCCATGCCGAACCCCCAGGAGGTCGCCCGCGTGGTCGTCGAGGCGATCCGGGCGCACGGCAGGCGCGTGCTCCTCTCGCGCGGTTGGGCCGACCTGGCCCTGACCGACGGAGGGGACGACTGCTTCGTCGTCGGCGAGGTCAACCACCAGGCGCTGTTCCGGCACGTGGCCGCCGTCGTGCACCACGGTGGCGCGGGCACCACGACGACGGCGACGTGGGCCGGTGCGCCCCAGGTGGTTGTGCCCCAGGGGGCCGACCAGCCGTACTTCGCCGGCCGGGTGGCCGACCTGGGCGTCGGCGCGGCACACGACGGTCCGACCCCGACGGTCGAGTCCCTGTCGGCCGCGCTCGACGTGGCACTGACGTCGGAGACGCGCGCGCGGGCGACCGCGGTGGCCGCGGAGTTCCGCACCGACGGGGCGATGGTGGCGGCGAGACTGCTGCTCGACGCCGTCCGTCAGGGAAGTCCGTCCGTGGTCGCCTGACGCGGGCGACGTGAGGCTGCGGCGCCCGGCACGAGGCTTACGCCGGGCGCGGCAGCGGTCCGCCACGCCCGGCACCTGGCGTCAGGAGTGTCGCCACAGGTGCCCGCCCCCGTCGGTGGTCAGCCAGGACCCGTCCCCGAGCGGCCGGAGGTCGTACTCGTCGAGTGAGGGCGTCTCCAGTGGGCCGAGCACCAGCCCGGTGCCGGCGGCCACCCGGTGGTGGCGGTACCCGTCCGCGTGGCTGATCGTGACCACGACGGTGTCGGTGTCCAGGTAGCCGCCGTTCCATTCGACGTAGGCGTCCTCCAGGTCAGGCCCGAAGGCGGCCGCGTCGCATCGCCATTGGACCTCGCCGTCCGGGTAGGAGTGCAGTGCGACGTCCTCCTGGGCGTGGTCGACGGTCAGGAAGGAGCGACCGTCGGGTGCCAGGTCGATCAGCACCCGGTCCGCCCAGGGGTAGGGGAGCAGTTCGACGGCGGATCCGGTCAGGCGACCGCGGAAGATGACGGTGCCGTCCTGGCCTTCGCCGACGTCGAGCAGCATGTCCGTCCCGCCGGGGTGCGCATGGTGCTCGCCGCCGTGCCCGGCCGTCCCGAGGACGAACCGGCCACGGGGTGTCCCGGAGGCGGCGTCGAGGGCCAGCCACACGTCCTCGGCCGGGTGCGGGCGGCAGACCCACACCACGGTGCCGTCGGCGGTGAACGCGCAGCTCGTCCGGATGCTGTAGCTGTTGTCCGGGGTGGGCTCCACCGGGTGTCGCCAGACGGTCCGGCCGTCGCTCGCGAGGCACACGACGGCGTCCGCGGTCGAGTACACCGCGCGGGTGAGGTCGGGGGAGGCCGCGCAGCCCTCCGGGTGGTCACCCGACGGGACCGGGAAGGTGGCTGCCGGCTCGGAGAGGTGGGTCCCGGGCAAGGGAGGGGCGGTGAGGTCGTGGACGTGCACGAGGTCGGCCCGAAGTCGGGCAAGGAGGCGCGGGGTCATGGTTCCGGAGGTTACAGAGCGGCTTCAAGATCGAGTACCGTTGCGGCTCCGTGACGACGACGTGAGGGGACGACGGATGAAGTGGACCATCCCCGCGCTGGCCGTGCTGGTCGGCTGCCTGTTGGTGTTCCACGCCGCCGTCCCCAACACGCCCGGCCACCTGGGCAGCCTGCTGGAGACCTACCTCCCGTGGCTGGGCTTGGCCGTCCCGATCCTCCTGGCCTTCGCGCTGCCGCGCCGCGCGACGGCCGCGCTCGTCGCCCTCGCGCTGCCCGTCGCCGCCTGGCTCGCCCTCTTCGGCGGTTCCCTGCTTCCCGACCACCCGCCGGCCCCCGACCTCACCGTGGTGCAGCACAACGTCAACGACGAGAACCCCGATCCGACGGGTACCGCCAGAGCCCTCCTCGCCGCCCATGCCGACCTCGTCGCGCTCGAGGAGGTGACGCTGCCGGCCTACGACGCGGCCCTGGCGCCGGCCTACCCCCACCACGCCGTGATCGGCACCGTCGGGCTCTGGTCGAGATTCCCCCTCACCGACGTGCGCCCCGTCGACATCCGGCCCCACGACATCGGCGAGGGCTGGAGCCGTGGACTGCGGGCGACGGCCACGACCCCGGAGGGCGACATCGCCGTGTACGTGGCCCACCTGCCCTCGGTCCGCCTCGGCCCGGACGGGCTGCGCACGACGCGCAGGGACGAGAGCGCCGCTCTGCTGGCCGCGGCGCTCGCGGCAGAGCCGATCGACCGGGTGATCCTGCTGGGGGACCTCAACAGCACGGTGGACGACCGGGGCCTGGCTCCGGTCCGGGCCGGGATGAGCGTGCCGGGGACGAGGTTCGCGTTCAGTTGGCCGGCGGCATTTCCCGTGGCGCGGATCGACCAGGTCATGGCCCGGTCGGCGACCGTGACGGAGCTGTGGGCGTTGCCGGCGACCACGAGCGACCATGTGCCGATCGCCGCGCACGTCAGACTGGTGACCGGCGGCCGGTGAACCGGTGGGCGTGGCCTGTTCAGGCGGGCGGCCAGTTTCTGAGGACCGTGTCCAGCGCGTCGAGGGCCCGCGACCACGAGACAGCCGCCTCCCTCGGTGGGCGGAACGCCCCCGCCGCCTCCAGGCTCACGTACCCGTGGAATGTGCTGTGCAGCAGCCGCACCGCGTCGGTCTGGTCCGGTTCCGACAACGCGTAGCCGCGCAGGATCGCCCGCGTCATCTCCGCGTGCCGCCCCGCCGCACTCGCCGCCGCCGTCTCCGGGTCGAGCGGGAATTGCGTCGCGGCGTACTTCCCGGGATGTTCTCTCGCGTAGTCCCGGTAGGCGTTCGCGAAGGCGACGAGCGCGTCCTTGCCGGCGCGCCCGGCGAGCGCGGCGGCGACCCGGTCGGCGAGTTCGGCCAGGGCCAGCACCGCCACTCTGGACCGCAGGTCGTGGGCGTTTCTGATGTGGGAGTACAGGCTCGCGTCCTTGACGCCGAATCCGCGCGCGAGCGCCGAGACGGTCACGTTGTCGAAACCGACCTCGTCGGCCAGGTCCGCCGCCGCGAGGGTCAGGCGTTCCGTGGTCAGCCCCGCACGTGCCATGGTCACCGTCATCACCTAGAGCCATTAATCATTTGCCTAATACTCCTAGGAAGATTAGCTTACCCGACTATGAGACCGGTAACCGAGCGCGACATTCGCGCGTCATTCGTCAACTGCACCAAGGGCGAGGCGAAGCGACTGGCCGTGCCCAGGGATCTGGACGCCCGGCCGTGGGACGACCTGGACTTCCTCGGCTGGCGGGACCCGGCGTCGCTGGAGCGGGCCTACCTGGTCGCCGAGGTCGGCGACGGCCTCGTCGGCGTGGCCCTGCGGCGGGCCGCGCCGCGGACCGGGCAGGCCAGCCTGTGCTCGCTGTGCCTGACCACCCACCCCGGCGACGGCGTCTCGCTGATGACCGCGCGCAAGGCGGGGGCGGAAGGGCGACTGGGCAACTCCGTGGGCACCTACATCTGCACCGACCTGGCTTGCTCGCTCTACGTGCGCGGGAAGAAGGAGACCCGGCCCGGCGGCGGGCGCATCCACGAGTCGCTCACGGTGGAGGAGAAGGCCGCGAGGACCACGGCCAAGGTGACCGCGTTCCTGGACAGGATCGTCGCCGGGTGAGCCGTGCGACGGGTGCGCCGCGCCGACGCGGTCAGACCTGCCCAGCTGCGAGGACCACTTGGCCGCGCCGGCCGACCGGGTGATGTCGGGCCCGGCCGGTTCGGGGCCGGGCCGTCCGCCGCCCATCCGGGCAGGAGCTGACCTCGCCGACCACCCGGCCCGATCACCGCAGCCGGTTTTGCAGGGCCGTTGCAGCCCCGTTCGAGTCCCCGCTGTCAGGGTGGGACCGCGACCCAGCGTCGCACCCCCCTACAGGAGGTACACATGCGTTTACGAGCGACCCTTGCCCTGCTCACCGCCGTCACCGGCATGCTCGTCGGCGGGGTGGCGCAGGCCGCGCCGGCCCAGGCCTCGTCGGGCGAGTACTTCGAGATCGTCAACGACGCGACCAACAAGTGCGCCGACGTGGCCGACAAATCCAGGTCCAGTGGTGCGATCGTGCACCAGTGGGGCTGTGAGAACGACGACAACCAGCTGTGGGCCTCGGTCCAGTTGAACAACGGCTTCATGATCCTCGTGAACCAGAGAAGCGGGTTGTGCATGAACGTGCGGTGGGACGACGTCATCGACCAGCAGCCCTGTGACGGCGGCAATCCCCGCCGGTGGTGGCGGTGGGACCTGGCCGACTGGAACGGTCACTACAACCTCGTCAACGGCGGCCTGACCAACGCCTGCCTGGCCCTCGTCCCGTTCTCCTACCGCAACGGGGCCACGATCAAGGTGGATGACTGCCGCGCCGAGTCGGCCCAGCTCTGGCACCAGGCGTAACCGGCGGCTCCCGGTCCCGGGCGGTGGTCGGCAGCCCGGGGCCGGGCCTGCTACGCGGGCCCGTTGAGGACTGTGGCGAGGTTGCGGTCGAGCTGGTGGGGACAGGCCCAGTAGAGCGCGTCGCTGCCGGGTACGAGCCTGAGGGGATGTCTGTTGTGACGCGGGCACGGGGGATACGGTTCTCCCCACCACTCGGTTGCCGCGTGGTCGACGATCTCCCCGGCCAGCCGTGCCGCCAGTTCCCATGGTGACGTCCGGGGGTCCACCTGGATCGCGATCACCGCACTGTCGCATTCGAACGTGACGCCGATCGGCGCGGGACCGGTGTCGACGGGTGCGCCCATGATGGCGATCGTCTGCTCGGACGGTTCTGGCCAGTGGTCCGCGGATACGCCGGTGACGATGACCGTTCGTGCGGACATCTCCGTGAGGGTGTCGGCGACGCGCCCCGCGACGGTGACGAATTCGTCGACGTTCAACGGTGGCGCGGTCCAGTCCTCTTCGCGCGGCATGCTCGGCATCTCAATACCCCATCAAGCGAATCCAGTCTGCCCCGTTTGGGGTGATACTCCTCTCCGCGTCCGGGGCAAAGTTGATCATGAACACTCAACATACTCCATGAATGCACTGGCTAACGGGGCAGGTGCGTAAATATTGGAGCAACAAGATGACTGTGCGTAATTTCGGGCGCTGGTTCAGCGTGTCCATCGTGGTCGCCACCGCACTGACCGGCCTCGCCGCGCCGGCCTCGGCGTCGGGTGTCGTGACGCCGCAGGCCAACCCGGCCGGCGACTACTGCGGTCCCTCCTGTGACGGAGTGGACCCGACCACCCCGATCTGGCTCGAGGGCCAGAACGCCGCGGCGTGCGCGGCTGACGCGCGCACCGTCTACACGGCGAACGCCGGCCAGGGGTACATCGTGGAGCTGCGCTACAGCAAGAACTGCGAGACGGTGTGGGCGCGCAGCTCGGTCCCCTACTACGGTCGGATCGAGCGGTCGGACGGCGCGACATACCAGGTCGGCAGCGCGAACTACAGCCTCATGTTCGACGACCACAGGAAGCTGGCCAAGGCCTGCATCGGTGTGCCCGCCAGCGGCGGGACCGTCTGCACCCCCCTCTACTAGATCCAGAACGGACGTCACCGGTCGGCCCCGCAGGGGCCGACCGGTGACCCGTCATGTCCTGAAAGGAGAGATATGTCAAGAGCAAGACGGCGGTTACCCGGCTGGGTGGCCGTCAGCGTTGCACTGGGGGTGCTGGTGCCGGGGGTGGCTCAGGCCGCGCCGACCCCGACCCCTTCGGCGAAGCCGCAGAACAAGGACTGGCTGCCGAAGGACTGGAAGAAGTCCGCGGACCTGGCCTGGACCACGACCTCGGACGCGAGCGGGCTGCACATCCTCACGGCCCCGGCCAGGGAGGGCTACGCGTGGCGGACCGTCGCGAGCCTCGCCGAGCCCGGCTTCGACGCCGACCATTGGGTCGGCAACGCCTGCCTGACCGGGTCAGCCCAGCGGCTGGTCGTCACGTACGCGCCCAGGACGTTCACCAACAGGCGGGACCTGTTCGACCGGGGTGGCTTCACCGCCGTCGTCGACCTGACGACCGGTCAGGTCCGCAAACTGCCGGTCCAGTCCTCGCTGGCCTACTTCAGCCCGGGGTGCGGCGCCGGTGAGTCCGCCGTCGTCACCCAGCTCGGCTCGGGCCGCGGCGCCGAGGACCGGCCCCAGGTCCGGCTGATCGAGATCGACGCGGTCACCGGACAGCTCGGCACGCCGATCGTGGTGACCGGCGAGGTGACCTCGGCGGTGCCGACCAGGGACGGCATCGTCGCCGCCGGCGCGAACCGGCTGGTCAAGGTGGGTCGGGACGGGAAGCTCACGGGGCTGGCCGCCGCGCACAGTACCCCGTTCAACGTGCACGCCGACGCCGACGGCGGTGTGGTGTTCATGGACCGCGAGGGCGATCGGGCCCGAGTCCTGCGCAGCGAGGCGAAACCGGGAGCGGGAGCCCGGACAGTCGCCGAGGGCAAGCTGGCAGCGTTCGGCACCCAGCAGGGGGCCGGCGGCAGGCTGTTCCTGACCGGCAAGGCCGACAAGGTGTACGCGCTGCCCAAGAGCGTGACCGCCGTGTCGGCGCCGACCGGGTCGGTGGTCTCCTCGCACGGGCAGCTGGCCGTGAGCCTGCGCAACACGCCACGGACGACGACCGGTGACCCGGCGGCGCCGCAGCGGGTCGAGCTGGACGCGAAGGCGCTCGGCACGGGCAAGGCCACCACCTTCCAGGTCACCCCCGACGCGCCGGGGGCCAGCGGTGGTGCGCCGCACCCGAAGCTCGGCACGGCCGCCGCGCCGCGCGGGCTGGCCGCCCTCGGATCGCCGACCGACCCGGTGGAGGCGGAGCGGTACTGCGCCGTGCCCCGCAACGATCCGCGTAACATGGCGATGCAGCCCAAGCCCCGGCAGGTGGAGTGGGCCGTGGACCAGGCGATCACGGGTACGCCGTACGCGGACCGGCCGGCCAACTGGAAGAACCTCGGCATGCCGGCGTACTCGCCGCTGACCCTGTTCCCGCCGATCGACCTGATCGGTGGCGGGCGGGTCCCGTCGCAGGTGATGCTGGGCGTCATCGCCCAGGAGTCGAACATGTGGCAGGCGTCGCGGGTCGCGATCCCCGGCCAGACCGCCACCCCGCTGATCGGCAACTTCTACGGCCGCGACATCTACAACGGCACGGCCGCCGACGACTGGGACATCAAGTGGGCCGACGCCGACTGCGGCTACGGCGTCACCCAGATGACCGACGGCATGCGGCTCGCCGGGCACGAGAAGGAGCACGAGACCGCGCTGCCGTACCAGACGCAGCGGGCCGTCGCGCTCGACTTCGCCGCCAACATCGCGGCCGGGGCCCGGGTGCTGCAGGGCAAGTGGAACCAGACCCGCAACAACGGCATGACCGTCAACGACGGGAACCCGGGCGGCATCGAGAACTGGTACTACGCGCTGTGGGCCTACAACTCGGGCTTCCACATGGACAACGGCGACGGTTCGCCGTGGGGCGTCGGCTGGGGCAACAACCCGGTCAACCCGCGGTTCAAGCCCGACCGGACGGCGTTCCTCGACCAGACCTACGCCGACGCGGCGCATCCGCAGGACTGGCCGTACCAGGAGAAGGTCCTCGGTTTCGCAGGCCACCCGCCGGAGTTGCTCGACGGCCCGGACCACACGGTCTCCGGTTTCCGCCCCGCGTGGTGGAGTTCCTCGGACGACCGGACGGCCGTGAAGCCGGCGATCACCCAGTTCTGTGACGCCACCGACCAGTGTGTGCCCGGGGCGCACAACCTGCCCGGCTGCGACGGCAGCGGCACCTGTAACGGCGACTCGGAGGTGTACGGCGAACCCGCCGGCGCCTGCGCGCACCGCGACGCCAGCGGGTACTTCGACCTGAAGTGCTGGTACCACGCGTCGACCCGGTGGAAGGCCGACAGCGCTGTCGGCAACGAGATCCTCCGGTTCGACCCGGGCTGGGAGTACCAGCCCGACGCGACCAGCTACCCGCCGAGGTGCGACAACTCCGGCCTGCCCGCGGGCGCGCTGGTGATCGACGACGTGCCGGCCGGGACGCCCTCCACGCGGCCGGACTGCGGGCCGATGGGCAGCAATGGGACCTTCGGACTCCGGTTCAGCTCCGACTCGGCCGGTCTGTACCCCTCGAAGGTGGACTTCCACCAGCTCGGCGGCGGGTACGGCGGGCACTTCTGGTTCGGCCACACCCGCACGATCAACGACGAGGCCGGCAAGCTGGAGACGACCGGCACCTGGACGCTGGACCGGCCGCTGACCCAGTGGGCGAGGGTGCTGGTGCACCTGCCCGACACCGGCGCGCACACCCAGCAGGCCCGCTACGAGATCGACCTGGGCGACAACACGTTCAGCAAGTTCCGGTACCTGTCGCAGAACACGCAGGAGAACCGGTGGATGTCGCTCGGGGTGTACCAGTTCGCCGGTACCCCCAAGATCCGCCTCTCGACCGTGACCCAGGACGGTCGGGGCGTGGAGGACATCGCCTGGGACGCGGTGGCGGTGCAGCCGCTGGCCGGCAAGCCCGAGCACTTCGTGGTGGCGATGGGCGACTCCTACTCCTCGGGTGAGGGGGCCGGCAACTACTACCGGGAGACCGACGCCAACCACGGCACGCCGGAGTGGAACGCCTGCCGGCGCAGCCGGGACGCGTGGAGCCGGAAGATGGTCCTGCCGGGCGCGAACACCACACCGGTCGGGACCCGGGCCGACGCCTTCGACCCGAGCCTGGAGTTCGCCTTCGTGGCCTGCTCCGGGGCGTGGGCCTACGACCTGACGACCCACAATCCCCTGCCGGCGTACTGGACGCAGAGTCCGGAGCACTACGAGTTGGGTGACGGGCAGTACCGGGAGATGCCTCAGATCGACTCCGGCGTGCTCGACGGGAACACCACCCTGGTGACGATCAGCATCGGAGGGAACGACGCGGGCTTCACCAAGGCGTTCGAGGAGTGCTCCTACCCCTCGAACTGCACCAAGGACAGCACCTTCATGTCCCGACACAAGGCTGACATCGACGCCACCCTGGCGGATAACAGCTATGTCTCCGCGCAGCTGCGGAAGATCTCCGAGAAGGCGCCGCACGCCCAGATCGTCTTCGTCGGGTATCCAGCGCCGATCAGCCCGTGGGTGAAGTGCGCCGGAGGCGGATATATCGACCTGAGCGAGGCGAGCGCGATGGGGGAACTCGCCGACTACATGGAGACCCAGCAACTCGCCCTCGTGTCCCGGCTCAACCAGGCCGGGGTCCGAATCGCCCACGCCTCACCCAAGAACGCGTTCGCCGACCACGCGGCGTGCGACCCGACTCCGTGGATCAACGCCATCACGCCCGGGCCGAACGGTGAGGGCGACTTCCACGGTGGTGACAGGCCGTCGCGGGTGTGTCTGTTCGACACCGACATCTGCGCGAGCCGTGAATCGTTCCACCCGAACGCCGCCGGCACCACCGCGTACGCGAACGTGGTCCGAGGCAGACTCCTCACCATCCCCTACCCACAACCATGACCAGGTAGCTTCGGGTGGGGCGCACCTCGCCCCACCCGGAGCCCGACCCAGGGAGCGCGCGTGAACAGACTCGGTCGAGTGGTCCTCGGCCTGCTGTGGCTGGCCCTGTTCGCCATCGTGGGCGTCTTCGTCTTTGTCCAGTTCATCCTGCCCGGCCGGTTCGAGGACCGCGACCGGGAGCTGTCCGAACACGTCCGGGCCAACGCGCAGGAGGCGGCCACAGCCCTGGCCGGTCAGCCCGACGCGACCGAGCCGGCCGCGGTGCGGCTGGTGGGCGACCATGGCGGCGACGTTCGGTCCTACGAATTGCGGCCGACTGTGCTGGTGGTCGTCGCCGAGTTCTCGGCCAAGGGTTCGGGGCTGGGCGGCTCGGTGATGGAGCATGACTGTTTCCGGCTCGAGGCCGACCGGCCGGCAGCCACGCCTGTGGCACCCCGGGCGATCAGACTCGACCGGTGTCCGCCGCTCACGCCATCATCATGACCGGTGGGTCGAACCGGTAGCGGCACACCGGCCGCTGGCAGTCACCGATGCGGCCGCGACCGGGTGCTCACGGCATCCGTGCGGGCGCGGGGGCCGGGCAGTCGAGGATGAGGTATGTCGCGGCGAGGCAGTCCACGGTGGCACTGTCGTTGGCCGGCTCCGGATCGGCAGGCTCACCCCCTGCCAGCGTCGCGGTGGCCGTCAACGGCACGGCCACGGCCAACGGATCCAGCGTGACCGTCACCGCGCGCGTCACCGACGCCCCGACATCCAGCGGCGGCAACGGGCAACGCACCAACCGGGCCTCCTGCGCGCAGTCCGGAGCCGTCGTGGCGCGGGCCGTGTGCGAGAGCCGGAGCGTGACCTCGCCGTTCGTCGCGGGGGAGGGGCCAGCGTTGGTCACGACGACCGTGTAGGTGACGGTGGACGGTTCCGCCGCGACATCGGCCGTCAGGGACACCGACAGGTCGGCGGCGGGCCGGCCGGTCAGGGCGACGGCGTGCCCGTCCCCTGCGGAGATGGCCAGCACCCCGGTCAGGAACCGGGCGCAGGGCGCTGACTCGCCGACCGCGCATACCCGCGTCGGGCTCAGGTGCGCCGTGTTGGTGCCGTCGCCGAGTTCGCCCAGGCTGTTCTGTCCCCAGGACAGGGCCATTCCGTCGGCGATCGCGAGGCTGCCGCCGCTCGCGGACACTGCCGTGGCGCCGGTGAGGAACCGGTCGCAGGGCGCGGTGGCTCCGACGGCGCAGGTCCGCACCGGGGTGGCCGGGTAGTGGGTCGTGCCGTCGCCGAGTTGGCCGCCCGGGTTCGCGCCCCAGCCGACAACCCCGCCGTCGGCGACGGCGAGATTGTGGATCACCCCGGCCGCGATCGCGGTGACCCCGGTGAGGTACCGGTCGCAGGGAGCGACCGTGCCGACGGCGCAGACCCGGACGGGCGTGCGCCGTTCGGTGACGGTACCGTCGCCGAGCTGGCCCTGGAAGTTGTCCCCCCAGGCGGCGATCGTCCCGTCGGCGAGCAGCGCGAGACTGTCGTTGCCGTCGGAGTCGACCCGGGTCACACCGGTCAGGTACGCCGCGCACGGCGTGCCGGTGCTGAGCGCGCACACCGGCACCGGGGTGGTCCGGATGGTGTCGGTGCCGTCGCCGAGCCGGCCGTAGGTGTTGTCGCCCCAGCTGACGACCGTGCCGTCGGTGAGGAGGGCGAGGCTGTGGGTGTCGCTGGCCGCGACGGCCGCGACCCCGGACAGGAACGTGGCGCACGGGCCGCTGGTCACCACCGCGCACACCCGCACGGGCGTGTTCCGGCTGGTCGTGGTGCCGTCGCCGAGCTGGCCGTAGGTGTTGTCGCCCCAGGCGGCGACCGTGCCGTCGGCCAGCACGGCGAGGCTGTGGCTCCCGCCGGCGGAGATCGCGCGGACCCTTGCCAGGGCGGTGGTGCAGGGCGTGGTCGCGCTGACCGCGCAGACCCGGGTCGGGTGCGGTCGGTCGGTTGCGGTGCCGTCGCCGAGGCGGCCGCCGCCGTTGTCGCCCCAGGCGAGTACGGTGCCGTCATCGAGCAGGGCGAGTGTGTGCGTGTGCCCGGCCTCCACGGCAGTCACCCCGGCCAGCGGACCGGGGCAGGTCGTGCCCGCGCACACCTGCCCGGGCACGTTGCGGCCGGCGGTGGTGCCGTCGCCGAGCTGGCCGTGCCGGTTGTCGCCCCAGGTCGCCGGGATGCCGGGGTCGGCGCGCGGCTGGGCTGTCGGTCCGACGAGGAGAGCGGCGATCAGCGGCAGGACAGCCAGGCCAGCAATCATGGCCCAAAGCTAACAGAAGTGGTAAAACGGCCGGGGTGATTCCTGAGGAATCATGCGCCTTGCCCATAGTGGAACCCGCGCGAAACTGCCACCGTCAGGGACTCCGCCTCGTACTCCGAGAGGTGAGCTTCCTGCGACGAGAACCACGTCCGCGACCCCCGGTTCCGGAGATGGCTGGAGCCCCGTCGCGTCCTGTGCCTGCTCGCCCCGCCCCGGCTGCCTTGGGTGCGCCGGTGGACGGCCGTCCCCGCCCCTGGGCCATGAAGAGTCGTCAGTGGATGGTTCCGGCTTCCATGATCGAGTGAAAGGGCGGTGTAAGGGGCGGGCGTTAGCGTCAACGGAGATTCCGACCGGGACGGTTTCACCGAGTCGACGGGCACATGGGCCAGACGGTGGAATCACGAACGAATCCCCCGGTGACCAGCACCGTCCCTCACCCCTTAGGAGCATCATGTCTAAATTCAGTCGCTTCGCCGCGCTCGGCGTCGCCGCCGCGGTCGCCACCATGGGCGTTGTCGTGGCGGCCGAGCCCGCGAGTGCCAGTTCGGGTGGCGGGTGCAGGCCCAAGGACTACGTCGACTCTCGGACCGGTGTTCGCATGAACCCCTGCGCCTACCCCTCCGGTGACGGCTACATCAGCGGCACGATCTGGTGGGCTGGAAACGTCGACGGCGGCGTGCCGACCATTCAGATCATGATGCAGCACACCGGCAGCTCCGTGTACACGACCGTTGCTCCCGACCAGGTCGGGGCCGGCTGGGCCACGTACCACACGTGGCTCGACCCGTACACCGCCAAGGTGATCTGTGAGTGGAACGTGCAGATGACCTACCACATCGGCGGGACGTACGGCTCCGCGCAGAGCCCGATCATCAAGTTCTGCTGACCATCGTGGTTCCCACCGGGTGCCGTGTCCCGGCGGGAACCACGACCTGGAGCGCCCGCTGGTGCGGCAACCGGCCCCAGGTGCAATCGAGCGCCACCCCACCTGGGGCGCGGGTGGCCGGGTAGCCGTAAGGCAACGGTGAGTTATGGGGCTGGGCGCTGTGCATCGGCCAAAGACTTAGGTTAGCCTCCCGTAACTATGATGAGCCTATCCTTAGTCATGCGTGCCCTGGTGCGACAAGCGTGGCGACTCGCGCCGGTCACCGTCGCCATGGTCGTGGCGTTCCTCGGAGCGGGCTTCGGCGGCACCGCTGTGGCCGACCCCGGTACCGGGCCGGTGTCGACCCAGCCGGCTGCCAACGCCGTCGTGCCGGGCGTGGCGGGGCAGGTCGTCGTGCGGTTCGCGGAGCCGGCCGACCCCGAGGGCGGCACCGCGACGGTGTACACGGCCGAGCATGTCCCGGTCGTCAGCGGGGCGCTGACCGCCTCGGCCACCGACCCGGGCGCGCTCGTGCTCGCGGTCCCGAAGCTCGGCAAGGGCGTCCACACCGTCGTGTGGTCCCTCGCGGACCGGCGCACGGGCAGCTTCGCCTTCCAGGTCGAGCCCAGCGGCGCCTCCCCGGTCGCGGTGACCCACGCGGCACCGGTGTTCGCGGCGTCGCCGTTGGAGAAGGTCTTCACCACATGGGTACCCATGGTGGCGGTGATGGTCTTCGTCGGCGCCCTGCTGGTCCGCTTCGTGGTCACCTCGTCGGCGGGGCGGCGGATCGCCGACCCGGAGATCGCCGCGGTCGTGCGCGGGGCCGTGGACCGGCGGCTCCTGCGGCTGGCGGCCGTGTCGATCGTGGTGTTCGTTCCGGCGACCGTCACCCAGGCGGCCTTCAGCGCGGGCAAGGGCACCATCGCCTACGGCAAGGTCTGGACCATGATCACGGCCGACGGGGGCCAGATGTGGTTCGTGCGCCTGGCGGCGACGGCGCTGGCGTTCCTGCTCGTGGTGCCGATGGCGGTGCGTCGCAGGCCCCCGGTGTGGGTGCTGGCGGCGGGTCTGGCCCTGGGTCTCGTGGAGCTGCTCGCCCGGGTGCTGCCGACCTCGAAGCCGGCGGACCTGACCCTGACGGCCATCGGCGACACGTTCACGTTCGGGCACCTGTTGGGTGCCGCCGTCTGGATCGGCGGCATGGTCGCCCTGGTCGTCCTCGCCGCCCCGAACGTGGTGCCCGCCGGGAGCCGCCGACCGTTCTGGTTCGCCGCGATCCGCCGGTTCTCGACCGTGGCCATGATCAGCGTGGTCGTGCTGACCATGTCCGGCCTGTGGCTGTACTGGAAGCACGTCGGTGACCTGTCCCAGCTCCTCACCACGGTCTACGGCCAGGCCCTGACCGTGAAGCTGATCCTGTTCGGCGGGCTGCTGCTCCTGGGCGCCGTCCACCAGTTCTGGCTTCTGCCCCGCATGGCCGCCGCCCGCGAACTCGGCCGGGACGACCGGTTACTCACCCTGGTCACCAGCCGTTTCCGGGCGATCATCCTCGCCGAGGTGGTCCTGGGCCTGGCGGTCCTGTTCGTCGTGCCGTTCCTGTCCGGCTCGGCCCGCAACCAGGTCTACCAGGAGAACGCCGCCAACCTCACCCGAACCGCGGCGGCCGGTTCCGCGGCCGTCTCCCTCACGCCCTCGGGCCTGCAACCCGGCCTCACCGACTACGACGTCACCGTCGCGCACAGCACGGCCAACCGGGTCACCGTGTCCTTCAGCTCGGACACGCTGAAGGTGCCCAGAACCGATGTGCTGGCTGTCGCGCTCGGCGACGGGCACTACCGGGTATCGGGCCTGTACACCCCGATGGTCGGCGACTGGCGGGTCGCGGTCGCGGTCAACGGCCAGGACGAGCCGGCGGTGTTCACCGAACGCGTCGCCGCGAAGCCGGCGAAGGCGACCAAGGCTCCGCCGGTCACCCCGACCTGGAGCACCTGGGGTTTCGGTGCCGCGGAACTCCTCCTGGTGCTCCTCACGCTCCTGGCCGCAACCCGCGTCTCGCGCCACCTGGGCACCAGAAACGCGAAACGCGCCGCCAGGCCGGAACTCGCCACGGCGGCGGAGAGCTGACCGTGGGGCAGGCCACTGAGCGACCGCGAAAGCGACTGCGGCGTGCAGCTGACCGGTGGCGGGGCGACGACCACCCCGGTCGACATGTGAGTGCGCTGTGATCTTCGCCGACCTGGTGGCCGGCCGTGGCCGCGGCCGGTACAGTCGGCCGCGCGAAGGGGAGTAGCCCCCACACGTGCGGTCGACATACTGGCGGATCCTCGCCCGGTCGCACGGCCCGGCCACGGTCGGGTGGGCGAGACCTTCGACCCAGGCAGTCACCTGCCGGGTCGGAGTCTCGCGTGTCTCCGGTCCGGCCGACCGGAAGGACCTCCCGTGTTCACCACCCTCGCCGTGTCGTTCGGCGCGATCTTCCTCGCCGAGATGGGCGACAAGAGCCAACTGACCGCGATGGCGTTCGCCGCCCGCTACCGGGCCTGGCCCGTCCTCGCCGCCATCGCGGTCGCGACGGCCGGCGTGCACGCCGTGTCCGTGGGGGTTGGCTACGGCCTGGGCCTGGCCCTGCCGACCGCCTGGATCTCCCTCGCCGGAGGGTGCGCGTTCCTGGGCTTCGCCGCCTGGACCGTGCGCCCGGAGAGCGACGACGCCGACGGGGCGGTGCCGGGCGCGCGGGTCGGACGCAGTGTGCTCGTGGGCGTGGCCACCACGTTCTTCCTGTCCGAGTTGGGTGACAAGACGATGCTCGCGTCCCTCACCCTCGCGGCGAACGGGAACCCGGTCGCGGTCTGGGGAGGTGCCACGGCTGGCATGATCGCCGCCGACGGGTTGGCCATCCTCGTCGGGTACCACCTCGGCAGACGCCTTCCGCAGCGCACGATCCGCCTCGGTGCGGCGGCCCTGTTCGCGGTCTTCGGCACAGTGCTCCTCATCCGCGCGGTCGACGCACTGATCTGACGCTCCTTTCGGGCACCGGTCGGGTGCCGATCCCGCGCGGCGGTGGGCCGGGGTCATCGCCTACCTCCGTCAGCGCGAGTCCACACTTCAGCGCGGCGTCTGGCAGGAGCTGACCCCGGCGCCCAGGCTCCCAACACCCCACGACGACGATGCCCGGGTGGAGACCATGGGCATCGTCGTCGTGACGTGGAAGTTCCTAGCTGGGCCGGGTGGCTTTGCCGTCCAGCCACAGGGTGTCGGAGGCGTCACGGTGTGAGCCGGTGGAGCCGACGTGCTTCGCGTCGATCGTCGGCCCCTTCCTGATCACGTGGACGAGGGCCATCGCATGCCCGCGGCCGAGGCCGTACTCGTCCTTGAGCCAGTCCACGATCACACTGACCTTCACCTCGGCCGCGTCGAACCCACGCTCCTTGGCCTCCTTGACCAGCACGCGCGGAGTCTTGCCGGTTGTGTTCTCTATCGCGTCCAGATACGCCTGGAACGACATGACCTTCTCCTCTCAGGGCGTCCCTGTCAGTCGTTGTTAGCCGAAGAACTCGGCCAGTACCGGGGCGATGACCGCTGCTTCGACGTCGTGCGTCTGTCCGGGGAGGACCGTCTTGCGGGCTTGGGGAAGTGCGCGGGTGAGGGCTTCGGCGGACTGGGTCAGCCATGGGGTCGTGCCGCCCTCGATGACGAGTGTGGGCACCGTGATTTCGGGCAGCCCGCCTGGCAGTGACCAGTCGCCGATGATGATCGCGTCATAGACCAGGGTGTGCGCGATGCGCTCCATGTTGGGCCAGAAGGGCAGGTCGCGCATGGGGGTGACGAACTCGGCGGGCATGCCGACGGCGTCGGTCATGAAGGATTCGATCATGTCGCCGCGGCGGTCGGCGGCGAGGAGCTTCTCCAGGTTCTGCCGGTAGTCCGCGCGGACCGGGGGCCGGCTGCCCTCAAGGATGAACGGGGCTTCCCAGATGGCGAGCCGGCCGATGTCGACGCCCCACCCGGCGGCCTGAAGGGCGAGGATCCCCCCTCCTGACGAGCCGAACACGCTGGCGTTTCCGCCAGCGGCCGTGATGAGGGCCTGGAGGTCCTCGTACTCGCGCTCGGGCGCGTAGGGTGCGGTGTCGCCGCTGGCTCCGCGCCCGCGCCGGTCGTAGTTGAAGACGGTGAAGTTCTGGGCGAGAAGTTCGGCGATGCCTGCCAGTGCCCAGTGGTCGGTCGGTCCGGCGGCCATCATGATGACCGCGGGTCCGCTTCCGGAGCGGTCGTAGGCGATCTCGGTGCCGTCCCTGGAGACGACGGTCTGCATGCTCATGGTTGTTTCCTTGCGTGGTCGATGAGATGGGCTGTTCAGGCGTCCTGTGTCGATACCAGTTCTTCCTGGCCGTCGGTGATGACGATGTTGCCGAGGGCGGGTGTGCCGGCGTAGGTATAGGTGTGGGCGATGATGCCGGCATCGGTGGACTTGACCCCGGTCAGTCGCCACGCGGCCGGGGTGGCCCCGGCCTCGAAGAGCCGCTGGCCCTTGCCGAGGACGACCGGGAAGGTGAGCAGCCGCAGTTCGTCGACGAGTCCGGCGGCGAGGAGGGTCTGGATGAGCTGTCCGCTGCCGTGTACCTGGAGTGTCTGGCCGGGCTGGGCCTTGAGTTTGGTGACCTCTTCGACAAGGTCGCCGGTGAGCAGGTGCGAGTTGGCCCAGTCCAGTGTGGTCAGCGTGCTCGACGGCACGTACTTGGGCAGGGTGTTGAGTTTGGCGGCGATCGGATCGTTCGGGTCGGTGACGTTCGGCCAGTGCGAGGACAGCAGCTGGTAGGAGCGGCGGCCTAGGAGGAAGGCGTCGGCGTCTGAGATCCAGTCAACGACGATGCCGCCGAAGCCCGCATCGGCGTAGGGGATCAGCCAGCCGCCGAGGTCGAAGTCGTCGGTGCGGTCCTCTTCGGGGCCGCCGGGGCCCTGCAGGACGCCGTCGAGGGACACGAACGTGGTCACGGTCAGTTTCATGGCAGGTACCTATCTGTTGAAGTGGTAGTACAGGTGGGTGACGCCATCGGCGGCGGTGACCCGGGTCGTCTGAAGGTCTTTCCAGTCGGCGCCGATGCCGTCCCACAGTCGGATGCCGTCGCCGAGGAGCACCGGGGTCTCGTGCAGGTGTAGTTCGTCGAGGAGTCCGGCCTTGATGCACTGCTGGACGACACTCGCGCCACCGGAGACGAAGACGTCCTTGTCGCCGGCCGCTTCGCGCGCGAGGGTGAGTGCGGCTTTCAGTCCTTCGGTGACGAAGGTGAAGGTCGTGCCGACCCGGTGGAGGGGTTCGCGTGCGCGGTGGTTGGGGAAGGGTGCCTTTCAGGCTTTCTCGAGGTCGCGGGCCGCGCGCAGCCAGCTGATGAACAGGGTGGGGTCGATGTCGGCCGGGGTGCGCAGTTTCACCGCGGCCCGGGTCGGGGAGCCGGGCTCCAGTCGGCCGGAGGCGTCGGTGATCTCCTGGCCGCGCCAGAGGCCGAAGGCCACGTAGGTGCCGTAGGCCTTCAGGTAGGCGACCGGTGTCTTGCCGGGTCGCGGGCCGAGGCTCCACACCGGGTGCCCGTGCCAGAGCCCGCCAAGCCCGGGCAGCACGGTCTCGATCAGGGGGATGAGCTGGTCGGTGATCTCGCTCTGGCCCGCGGGCAGGGCGCTGAGATAGGCGTCCACAATTCCGACCTCCGATTAGACGAAACGCTACGTGTCGTTGCGTGGATGAAACCTAGGCCCCGCCGGCTGATCTTGTCAACACGAAACGTTGCGTGTCGCGAATGGGGTAGGATCGCCCGGTGACTCCCGCCCCGAACCCGGAACGCCGCAATACCCAGGCCCGCCGGGCCATCCTCGACGCGACCATCGAGCTGATCGCCCGCGACGGCTACGCCAACGTCACCATCGAGGCCATCGCCTCAGCCGCCGGCGTCGGTAAGACCACCATCTACCGCTGGTGGCCGTCCAAGGGCACCCTGGCCCTCGAGGCGATCAACGACCACATCGGCGACGTGCTCGACTTCCCCGACACCGGCGACATCACCGTCGACCTGCGTACCCAGATCACCGAGGTCGTCGGGCTGCTCAACAGCGACATCGGCGTCGTGTTCCGGGGTGCGATCGCCGAGGCGCAGAGCACCCCGGCGATCGGCACCGCGATCCTGGACACCATCATCGAACCCCGCACCCGTGCCTGCGAGGTGCGCCTGGCCAGAGCAGTCGCCGACGGCCAGCTCCGCGCCGACGTGCCGACCCGGGTCATGGTCGAGATGTTCTACTCCCCGCTGTACTACCGGCTCCTGTTCGGCACCGACATCCTCCGCCCCCAGGACGTCGGTGACCTCCTCGACTACTGCCTCAACGGACTCCGGCCCCAGGGCTAGTGGCCCCGAGCGGGAGACCGTGGCGGGCGAAGCGTTTGTTATTTCGGAGAATGCGGTCTATCGCCGCTCAATTCACTTTCGTGTGTAACGGTGGCGCTGCTGGGGGTGATGTCCAAGGGCTGGAAGTACCTGACGAGTCAAGGAGAATCTCGTGACGGCCCCCCGTGGACAGCTTCTCACCATCCTGCAGGGCACCTGGATCGCCCAGGCCTGTTACGCCCTGGCGAAGTTGGAGATCCCTGACCTCCTCGCCGACGGCCCGCGACCGGCTGCGGACCTCGCGGAGGAGTGCGGGGCCGATCCGCAGGCGCTGCACCGGCTGCTGCGGGTCCTGGTGTACCTGGGCCTTCTCGCGCAGCCCGCCCCCGACACGTTCGCCCTCACCGAGGTGACCGCCCTGATGCGGCGCGACATACCCGGCTCGATGCACGGCACGGCCCTCATCTACGGCGAGGACGTGTTCCGCTGTTTCGCCGAGGTCATGCATCCTCTGCTGCACGGCCGTCCCGGCTTCGAGAAGGTGGCCGGCAAGCCGATCTACGACTACCTCAACGACAACGCCGAGGCCGCCCGCACCTGGAACGAGTCGATGAGCCGCAACCGGATCCCCGAGATCCTCGCCAGCTGCGACCTCACCGAGGCCAAGGTCGTCGTCGATGTCGGCGGCGGTACCGGCCGGCTCCTCGCCCAGCTCCTCGCGACGCATCCGCACCTGCGCGGTGTCCTGCAGGAGCTGCCCACCGCCGTCGAGCAGGCCCGCGAACTGTTCGTCGACGCCGGACTGGCCGACCGCGTCGACCTCGTCGCCGGCAGCTTCTTCGACACCGTGCCCGAAGGTGGCGACACCTACATCCTGGCCCGGTGCCTGCACAACTGGAACGACGAGCACGCCCTGACGATCCTGCGCCGGGTACGCGACGCCATGGGCCCATGCGCCCGCCTCCTGGTCCTGGAGGATCTCACCACCGACGACGTCAGCCTCGTCGACCTGGTCATGCTCGTGCAGCACGAAGGGCACGACCGCACCGAGGAGCAGTACCGGGCGCTGCTCGACGCCGCCGGCTTCCAGGTGATGCGCACGCGCAGGCTCGAGGGCGGCGACCCGCACGCCGAAGGCGTCATCGAAGCCGTCCCCAACACCCTCGCCGGCCACTGGTGGCCAGCGTGAACCCCACTGCAGTTCCTCAGGTCTGAGGACCTAGGGGTGGATCTCGGCGGCTATGTCGAAAGTGCCGGGCACGTAGCCGTCCAGGTGCTCGTTGAGCCGGTCGAAGTGTTTTCCGAATTCGTGGCTGGCCCGACACAGGGCGACGGTCTCGGCGTCGGGCCACCCGCTGAAGCTGATGTAGCGGTGCGGATCCGCCCGGTCCCGGAGCAGGTGGGCGACGTCGCCGAGTCCCTCGAACCGCATCGCCGTCCAGTCGGCCAAGGCCTCCCACTCGGCAACGAACGCGTCCTCGTGGCCGGGCTTCACTGTCCAGATTCCCACGGTGAACAACACATCGTGAGTATCCCAGCCGGTGCTGGCTCCCGGGGCCGGTTCTCCGAGGAGCGCGCGGTGACCGCCTCAGGCCGACGGGCGCGTCACCCGGTGGCGGAGGTGGACGACTCCTGAGCTGAAGGTGCGGGTCTCGACGAGTTCGAGATCCACCCGGCGTCCGCGCCGGGGGAAGAACGGAACGCCGCCGCCCACCAGTACCGGATAGACCATGGTGCGGTACTCGTCGATCAGGCCCGCCTCGGCCGCCTCGGCAGCCAGCGTCGCACCGCCGATCGCGATGTCGCCCCGCGCGGGCTCGACCCGCAACCGTTCGATCTCCTCGGCCAGGCCGCCGGTGAGCAGCCGGGCATTGCCCAGCACGGTCGAGAGCGTGGTGGAGAACACCACCTTGGGCAGCGGGTTCCAGAGCGCGGCCCACTCGTGTTCGGAGTCGTCGAGGGAGTGATCCTGCTCGGCGGTCTCCCAGTACAGCATCGTCTCGTACAGGCGCCGGCCCAACAGGTGGACGCCGACCGTTCGTATCTCGTCGATCCAGAAGCGGAAGACCTCCTTGTCGGGCGCCGTCCAGTCGAAGCCGCCGTCCGGGCCGACGATGTAGCCGTCCAGTGAGACGCCCATCGAGTACGTGACGCTGCGCATCGGACGTCCTCCTTGGGGGCGGTGTGGTCGCACGCGGCGAAGGACATCACGCGGGTGCGTCAGCGGGCCTGCATCGCCTCCATGTTGCGCGCCATGGCGGCCTCGGTCTTCTGCATCTCCTCGGTGGGGCTGAACATCACGAACTCCGTGCCCGGTTCGTGCTTGACCGGAATGTGCCCCGGCGGCGTGTAGAACGCGTCGCCGGCCTCGTAGACCTCCTCGCGGTCGGCGAACTTGAAGGTGGCCTTGCCGTGGAGCACGTAGCCCCAGTGCGGGCATTGGCACCGGTCGTCCGGCAGTCCCTTCAGTAGCGGGGTGCCGTCGACGTCCGCGTGGAACTCCACGAAGTTGACCGTGTACTCGTCGAGCTGGTCGGCGTGGTCGACCACTTCGCCGTAGTCGCCACCCTGGGTCGCCGTGTCCTTGGAGATCTTCGACATGTCCGTCGCCTCCCTCGGCCGTGGGCACGCGCTGAGATCACTGAGAGGGTGCCCCATTTGATCATATTTTAGACTGGTTTCCGGTACAACGGTGTGGGGTGCGGGACGCTGACCTCGCCCGGCCCAGGTTCTCCGCGAGGTCCAAAAGTTTTTCGACCGACGATGTCGAGATCGGGTGGCCGGCTCCGTCCCTGCGGTGAACGCGACCAGAATGGGGGTCGCACCAGCATCGAGGAGACACACAATGGCCAAGTATCTGCTGCTCAAGCACTACCGTGGCGCCCCGACCGCGGTCAACGACGTCCCCATGGACCAGTGGACGCCGGAGGAGATCACGGCACATGTGGGGTACATGCGTGACTTCGCCGCCCGGCTCGAGGGGACCGGCGAGTTCGTCGACGGTCAGGCGCTGGCCGCCGAGGGGTTGTGGGTCCGCTACGACGGGGAGGGGCGCCCGCCGGTCACCGACGGCCCGTTCGCCGAGACCAAGGACCTCATCGCCGGCTGGATGGTGATCGACGTCGACACCCAGGAGCGTGCCGTCGAGCTGGCCGGGGAGCTGTCGGCGGCCCCCGGGGCGGGTGGGAAGCCGATCCACGAGTGGCTCGAGGTGCGCCCGTTCTACGGCGTGTCGCCCACCATCACGGAGTGAACGATCCGGTGAACGAGGTCATGCTCCGCAGCCTCACGCCGGGTGTGCTCGGGATCCTCGTCCGCCGCGGAGCTGACTTCGCGGCGGCCGAGGACGCCGTGCAGGACGCGCTGGTCGAGGCGGTCCGGGTCTGGCCGGCCGACCCGCCGCGGGACCCGAAGGGCTGGCTGGTCACCGTGGCCTGGCGCAAGTTCCTCGACGCGACCCGCGCGGACGCCGCCCGCCGCCGTCGCGAGGACCTCCTCGACGAGGAGCCGGTGCCCGGTCCCGCGCCGGCGGTGGACGACACGCTGCAGCTCTACTTCCTGTGCGCGCACCCGTCGTTGACGCCGTCGTCGGCGGTCGCGCTCACGCTGCGCGCCGTCGGCGGGCTGACCACCCGCCAGATCGCGAGCGCCTATCTGGTGCCCGAGGCGACCATGGCGCAGCGGATCAGCCGGGCCAAGCGCACCGTGGCCGGTGTGCGGTTCGACCAGCCCGGCGATGTCGCCACGGTGCTGCGCGTCTGCTACCTGATCTTCAACGAGGGCTACTCCGGCGACGTCGACCTCGCGGCCGAGGCCATCCGGATCACCCGGCAGCTCTCGGCCACGATCGACCACCCCGAGGTGGCGGGGCTGCTCGCCCTCATGCTGCTGCACCACGCCCGGCGCGCCGCCCGCACCGCGCCCGACGGCAGTCTGGTGCCGCTCGCCGAACAGGACCGTGCCCGGTGGGACACCCGGTCGATCGCCGAGGGCGTGGAGATCCTGCAGGCGGCCCTCGCGCGCGACCGGCTGGGCGAGTACCAGGCCCAGGCGGCCATCGCCGCGCTGCACGCCGACGCGCCCGCCGCCGCGGAGACCGACTGGGTTCAGATCGTCGAGTGGTACGACGAACTCGCGCGCCTCACCGACAGCCCGGTCGTCCGGCTCAACCGCGCGGTGGCCGTCGGCGAGGCCGATGGGCCGCGCGCTGGACTGGCGGCGTTGGCGGCGTTGGATGACGCGCTGCCCCGGCACACGGCGGTGGCCGCGTACCTGCACGAGCGCGACGGCGACCTGGCCATGGCCGCACGGCTGTACGCCGAGGCGGCCCACCGGGCGTCCAACCTCGCCGAGCGCGACCACCTGACCCGCCAGGCCGCCCGGCTCAACGCCTTACTCCGGTGAGGTCCCGGGTGTCGACGGTGTCACGGTCAGCATCGGGCCGAGTTCCAGGCCTGGCGGCGGTGCGGCCACGATCGAGGCGTCGAGTCGCGGGGCGGGCCCCGGGTGGATCCGGATGCCGTCGAAGGTCACCCTGCCGCCGGCGAACCGGGCGCCCGCGAGGGTGACGACGCAGCCGGTGAACGAGGAGCCCTGAAAGGACGTGTCGCCGCCGAGGAAGCCGGTGTTGGCGAACGTCACCGTGCCGCCGGAGAAGTCGGTGGAGTGAAACGCCATTCTGCCCTGCCCGGCGATCTCGGCGTCCTGGAAGTGGACCGTGCCGCCGTTGACCCGGGTGGCGGCGAACGACACCGAGCCCGCCGCGACCGTCAGCGCCGTGAACGACAGGAGGCAGTCGTCGAGGTCGGCGCGGTCGAAGACCAGCCCGGCCTCGACGCGGGCGTGGTCGAACATGACCCGGCCACGGGAGAATCTGGCGCCGTCGAAAGTGGTGTCTGCGGCCAGGAACGCCGCGCCGGTGAATAGGAGGGTGGCGCCGGTGAATTGTGCCCGGGAGAAGGAGACCGTCGCGCCGGTGAATTGCGCTCCCTCGAAACTCGTGAGGCCCGCCGGAAAGGTCGCCTCGGTGAAATCGACCCGGCCGGCGGAGAATACGGCGTCGTGGAAATCGCCACCGTCGAATGTCGCTCCCGTGAAGTCGAGGGAATGACCCTGCCACGAGGTTTCGGCGTCGGGACGCAGCCGGTGGGCGATGATGCGAATGGCGGTGTAGCGGACCTGTTGTTCGGCCCGGATCTCGTCCTGTCGGGCCAGCCATTCCGGGGTGGGTGGTGTCGGGGAAAGGGTCGGGTCGCTCGGTGGGGAATAAGGGATCCGCAGATAGGCGCACAGCACGTCGACGCAGGATTGGCGGCCGTGTTCCCAGTCGTCGGCGAGGCCGGCCATCGCGTGCACGCCGGCCATCCGGACGGCCGGGCGGAGCGAGCCGAGTTGTTCTGACGCCCGCGCGTAGCGTTCGTTGAACAGCCGGGTGTCGTCGCGGCGTGACGCCAGTGATGCCCGCTCGTCGGCGACCTGGTCGAGGAGTTGGCGGGCGGCGGAGCGCTGTTCGGCCGCCTCGGCGAGGATGTGCGCGGCCTCGGCCCGTTCGTCGGCGGCCTCCACGTACTGCTGGCGGCGGTATGAGACCACGAGTGCCACGATGCCGCCGATGCCGGCGACCACGGCGAAGATGAGTTTGAGCAGGTTGTAGACGCCGGTGGCGGAGATCTGTGGTTCGCGCCGCAGGGTGGGCGTGCCGCCCAGCCACCACGCCACGGCGCTCATCGCCAGGATCAGGGCGACGCCGGCGAGGACGGCGACGGCGACCGCCCGGCGGATCTCCATCAGCTGCCGTCGCCGCAGGGCGCTGGTGGCGGGGGCGGGTACCGGGGGAGTGGTCATAGCTGATCGTCTTATGCGAACGGTCCGGTGACCGCAATCGGGTAGTCGACATGGGACGGCCCGAGCTGCGGCCTCGCCGGATGCCCTTTGGTTACCGGAAAAACCTGTCAATCTTCCGACATACTTACTGTGCGTAGTCGCCCATTGTAAGAGTTGCGCAACGGGAGATCGGGGAATGGTTCCGGTCGCGTGGCGTTGGATCTTTCTCGTCGCTGCCAGGCGCACTCGGATCCGGAAATGCCCCCGAGGAGTTCCAGAATTGTAGGCACAATTCAATCCGTGGTTTCCCGATGGTCGACCTTGGCCATTCGGTCGTTGCGAATCTCTTGTGCCCGTCGGTAGCGTGATCCTCCCGTAAGGACCATTCACGCCACTTTCTCCTGCCGTCGAGCTGCGAAGACGCTCCACGCCAGCAGGACGCGGCCCACCGCTGACGGCCATTCCCGAGGAGACATGCGCGGTGTCGACTTCTAGCACTGTCCCAGGCATCGGTGTTCGCGACGACGAATACGGCACAGGGGCCCGGTCCCGACGGGATGCGGCCGGTGTAGTCGTACCGGTGGGATCGTGACGGCCCGACCGGAGTTCAGCCGGGCCGTGGTCGTGGCCGTCGAGGAGACCGGGGCCGGACGGCGCGTGCCCGGTGCAGTGCGGGAGGCGGCGCGGGTCCTGGACTGGCTGGCCCGGATGCGGGTGCCGGCCGACCGGATCGCCTGTTTCACCGCACCGGAGGTGGCCTCCGCCGTGTCCCGGCCGGCGACCGGGCTGGTCGAGTTCCTCACCGCGGAACTGCCGGCGACCGGAGGCGACGCGTTGTTCGTGTACTGGGCCGGCCCCAGCCTCCAGGACGGCACCCAACTGTGCCTCCCCGCCGCGGGGCGGCCGGAGGCGCTCGACCGCGACGGTCTGCTGGCGTGGCTGCGCACCTCGACCGTCCGATACCCGGAACAGGTGGTCCTGCTCGACACCAGCGACGTGACAGCGGAACCCGGTCCGGCACCCACCAGAGTGGAACTCGGGGCCGGCAGCCCCGCTCCCGGTCGACGGCAGTCGGTGCTGCACGCCAGGGGACAGCTCACGCGGAGCCTGCTGGAGCTGCTGGAGTCCGCCACCGCCTGGCCGCTACCGACGCCGTGGCTGTTTCAGACCCTGTCCTCGCGGATCGCGGAGAGCGGCGATCCGGGGCTGGGAGTCCTGTCCTACCGGGACGTCGACGGCCAGACCCTGACCGTCCCGCGGCCGCCCGCGCCGACCACACCCGAACCGGCGGCCGGCGGACCCGCGCGGGTCCACCGGCCCGGACACCGGGAAGCGGCGACCCTCCTGCGCGCCGTGCCGGCGTTCCGGCAGGGGCGCGACGGCCTGACCGCCCTGGTCGACGAGCTGCGGTCGGAGTTCGGCGGCTTTCTGGACGGCTGGACGCCCGAGCACTCCTTCCGGGACTGTCTGGACGTCACGCGCGCGCTGTGGGAGATCGAGGACGGGGAGCAGATCCTCGCCGGCATCTGCCGTGCGCTGCCCCACCTCTTCCCGCCCGACGCCCGGTCGGTCCGGGCGCTGCTGGCCCACCTCGACGGTGAGGGGGTGTCATGACCGGCACGCACGCCGAGCACCGCAAGGTCGCCACGCTGCTGGCGGATGTGCACCCGTCGCCCGCCCACCGGGGCGGAATGTTGCGGGAGCTGGTCCGGGAGTTGCAGACGGAGATCCACGGCTTCCTGCCCGACTGGGTCCCGGGCAGTGAGGCGCGGGACTGTCTGGAGGTCGTGCGGGAGCTGTTCGAGGAGTACGACGAGGTGTCGCCGGCACTGAAGCTGTACGACATCTGCACCAGCCTGCCGTGGCTGTTCCCGCCGCAGAAGAAGTCCGTCAAGGCCCTGGTCGACTACCTCGACGAGCTCGCCCACCCCGAGGAGAAGGGGCATCTCAACCGGCTCCGCGACGAACTCAAGGTGCTCTCGCCCATCCCGCAGGACTGGCGGACGGCCTACCAGATCACCCGGTCGGAGTTCGGCAAGCTCGACCCGCTGTCGTCGATCCGGGACTTCCACGACTGCATCGACGTTCTGCTGGCGCACGCGCCCCTCGTGCTGTGGACGTTCCTGCGCCGGGTCGCCTACCGGTGCGAACACCTCAGCAGCGGGTTCACCGACACTGCGGAGTCGATCAGGGACATCTGCCGGCGTTACATCGAAAGCGGGTTGGGCGACCGGGTTCCGAACCTGGAGAGCAAGCTGCCCTCGGAGAACTGGGGCAGCCGCAAACACATCGCCACCCGGATCGCCCGGCACTCGCCTGACGACTACGAGCTGACGATGTGGTGGTATCTCGACACCCGCGAGCCCGACACCGCGCCGGTCGTCCGCGAGGCGCAGACCATCGTGGTCCCCGACCGGGACGCTATCGGGCTGCGGGAGCTGCCCGGCGTGCTGTGGACGGCGCTGGAGCGGGAGCTGGCCGAGGGCGGCGACCTGGGGGACAAGCAGCCCATCCTGGAGTTCCTGCTGCCGGAGGAGCTGCTGTTCGGCGAGCCGGTCGAACGCTGGCCGACCGCGGACCTGCCGCTCGGTGAGCTGCTGCCGGTGGTGCTGCGGCTGGACCGGCAACGGCCGCCGGAGTCGGTCCGGGTCGATCACACGGTCCGCTGGGGAGACCTCCTCGGGCTCAAGGCCGACACGCACCGCATCGCCCGCGTGGCGAGCCCCGCGGCGACGATCGAACCCGACTGCGTCGGGGTCGTGGTGGGCAACATGGGGCCGGACCGGGAACGGTTCATCCACCGGATGATCGGCCGGGGCACGCCGCTGATCCTGTGGCACCGCGGCGGCGAGGCCGTTCGGATCCTCACCTCGATGTCGCCCATCAAGATGCCGGACATGCTCCGCGAGCACCGCCGCAGAAAAGGCCGCGACGTAGCTCTGATCTGGGACAACCCGCACTGGTTCCCCGACGGCACGACGTTGACCTGGAAGGAGCCGAGAGAACCATGAGCGACTGGCAGATCTTCAAGGGTGAGGGCCGGCCCGCGGAGCCGGAACGGTGGGATCAGCTGGTCGCCCCGCCGACCTGGCGGTCGTTCACCCCATCCGGCCCGGTCCGCGACGTCGACACGATCGTCGAGCGGCGGGAGTACCGGCTGGCCGAACTCCTCAACACCGATGCCGTCGACATGGTCAACGCCGCCCTCACCCTGCGCAGACCCCTGCTGGTGACCGGGGACGCCGGGGTGGGCAAGTCGACCCTGGCCCAACTGGTCGCCACCGAGCTGCGGCTGGGCCCGGTGCTGCGGTGGCCCGTCACCAGCGCCAGCCGGCTGTCGGACGGCCTGTATGAATACGACGCCATCGGCCACGTCCGGGCCCAGTCCCTCCAGCAGGGCCGGTCGCCGGCGGCGGACGGTCCGTTCGGCCCCGGTGACATCGGCCGCTATATTCGCCTCGGGCCGCTCGGGACCGCCCTGCTGCCGTGGAACCGGCCGCGGGTCGTCCTCATCGACGAACTCGACAAGAGCGACATCGACCTGCCCAACGACCTGCTGCACGTGTTCGAGGAGGGCGGCTTCCGGATCAGGGAGCTGGCCAGACTCGCCGAGAGCGAACCGGGCGGGGAGTCCGCGCCGGTCAGCGTCCTGACCGAGGACTCCGACACGCCGACGGTGGTGCCGAGGGGCTGGGTGCGCTGCAACCAGTTCCCGTTCGTGGTGATGACCAGCAACGGGGAACGTCCGTTCCCCGCGCCGTTCCTGCGCAGGTGCCTGCGGCTGAAGCTCGAACCACCGTCGGAGCAGCAGCTGGAGACGATCGTGCACCGGTTGTTGGACGGGGTTCCCGGGGAGCACGGCGCGCGGATCCGCGAGTTCGTCGAGGCCAGGGAGACCCGGACGCTGGCCACCGATCAGCTGATCGACGCGATCTACCTGGCGGCGTCCTGCCCTGAGGACCGTCCGGCCCCGGCGAGCGTGGAGTTGCAGATCATGCAGGGGTTGGACCCGACGTGACCGGGCACCGGGACGGTTCGGCGGTGATCGACCAGGTGGCGTCCACGTTGCGGGACCTGGACGTCGAGCCCACCGCCGGCCGGATCGCCGACGCCCTGGTCCTCGCCGGGTACACCACGTCCGCGCCCCTCGGCGGCGGGGCCGGCCTGACACCGCGCCCGCTGTACCCGGAGTATGCCGAGCGGTCCGGGTCGGTGTCCCCGTTGGGGAAGGCCCCGGTGTACGTGCAGCCGGAGCCCCCGTTCGACGGCCTCGACCAGCAGGAGATGGAGGGCGACGCCTACTGGTTGCCCGCCGGCCCGGCCGCCCCCGGGTCCCTCGCGTTGAGCCGTGCCCTGCGCCCGCTGCGGATCCGTCGGCCGTCGGTGGACCGCAGGGAACTCGACGAGGCGGCCACCGCGCGCCGGATCGCCGAGGAGGGCCTGTGGGAGCCGGTGGTGCGGCCCCGGCTCGAACGCTGGCCGGACCTCGCACTGGTGGTCGATGACGCCCCGTCGATGGCGAAGTGGTCGGGTTTCGTCCGGCAGTTGCACGAGCTAACGGAGACGCTGGGCGCGTTTCGGCTGCTGCGCCGGTGGGAGCTGCAGCGGCCGGCGGACGGTCCGCCGACCGTGCGGAGCGGGTCGCGTCCGCCGATCGCCGCGTCCGGGTTGGCCGACCCCACCGGGCGGACCCTGTTCCTGGTCGTCACCGATGGCGCGGACCCGCACTGGAACGTCACCTACCCCGCTTTGCTGCGCCGCTGGGGCGCGCACAGCCCGGTGGCGGTGCTCAGCCTGACCCCGCCGCGGCTGTGGCCCAGGCGGGGGTTGAGGGTGGTACCCGGAAAGGTCAAGCTGGATCGGCCACTGTCGCCGAACGGTCGGTGGCGTGGTCGCACCGCCGACGGCGTGCGGCACCCGGATCCGGTGCCCGTCGTCGAGTTGCATCCCCGCCGGGTGCGCTGGCTCGCCGAGCTGCTCGCGGGCGGGGCGGACTGGTCTCCGCAGCTGCTCCTGGACCCTTCGGCGTTGCCGGACGGGCCCGACCCCGTGGTCGAGCGACCGGCCCTGAGCGCCGCCGAGGCGGTGCGCCGGTTCCGGGCGACGTACTCCCCGCTGGCGTACTCCCTTCTCGTCTATCTGGCCGACTTCCCGCTGACGGCCCGTTTCATGGCGATCGTGCAACAGGTCGCCCTGCCGAACTCCGGTCCCCTGGAGCTCGCCGAGGTGCTCGACAGCGACCTGGTCAACGCGTCGGGTCTGTTGCGCGACGATGTCCGTGACGAGCTGACCGCGCAGGTGCATCCCCGGGAGCGCGACCGGATCCGCCGCCGGGTGGGCCTGATGCTCGACCGCCGGATCGGTCGCAGCCCCGAGCGTCTCGCCGCCCTCGTGCCGAGGGTCGGCGGCACGCCGGGCCTGTACGCCATCGCCCGCGACCGGGGTCCGGTCACGTGGTTGCCGCAGTCGGCGTGTTCCATCGAGTCCACGGTGGAGCCGCAGGCCCGGTTGGAGATCCGGCTCCGGTTCGGGGAGGCGCCGGTGCGCTCGGTGCACCTCGGCCGGTTGTTGGAGCGCGACGTGGTCTCCACGACCGAGTCGTTCGTCGCCGAGCTGCGGGCGGCCCGGGCCGGGGTGTTGCGGATCGCCGGGGCTGAGCTGTTGCAGTCCACGGAGCTGGACGGGGTGGCCCGGGTGCTCGTCCGGCACCTGGAGTCCAGGGAGTCGCCGCAGGTGGTGCTGACCACGGAGAACCGGCACGCGATGTCGGCGGTCTACCACGGCCGGCCTGGGTTGGACCGGCAGATCGCGACCGAGTTGCGGTTGCGGCTGTGGCGGAACGTCAGGCCGTTCGACCATGCGTACCAGGCCGTGCTGGGGGTGTTGCGGGGGTGGGGGCTGCGGAGCACGCCGGACTTCGAGGACGCCCTGTGGGTGGTCGTCCGGGGCACCCCGGCCGAGGACTGGGGCCCCGGCACCCGGCTGGGTCGGGCGCGCGAGTTCGCCGAGGACGTCGGGCGCCGCTGGCTGGCCCGCAGTGGGGGCGACCGGCTGGTCCCGTTGGCGGTGCAGGACCTGCCCGCCTCGTCAGGAACGGAGCGGCAATCATGATCACTGTCCGACGGCTGGCCGCCGGGACCGGCGTCGCGGTGTTGGCGGCGCTGGTGGCTCTCGCCCCGCCGCCCCGCGCCGGGCGCGCCGATCCGGGGACGCCGAGTCTGGATCCCCGCCCGGTGCGGATGGTGATCCTGGTCGACGAGTCCGGGTCGCTGGAGGAGGAGGGGGTAGCCGCCGAGCGGGAGGCCGCGTCGATTCTCGCGCAGAGCGAGTTCTCCGAGGACTCCACGGTGGCGGTGCTCGGGTTCGCGAGCGCGAAGGGCGACGGCCAGCGGCCCACGGACCCGGCGTGCGAGTTGGCTCCGTTGAAGACGGCCCGCGCGAACCTGTCGACGTGCGTGTCGACCCTGAGGATCCGGACCAGGGAGCAGGGGTACGGCACGGACTTCGTCTCCGCCTACGGGCAGGCGCTGTCGCTGATGGCCCAGCCGGGCACCGAGGAAACCAAGATCATTTTCATGTTGACGGACGGGAAGCTCGACCTGTCCGAGAGCAGCGGATACGAGTCCCTCAGTGAGGACCAGCGCGCCCGCGAGGGGCATCGTCTGCTGGGGGAGAAGCTCAAGGAGGCCAACGCCGGGCGCGTCCAGGTGTGGCCGCTGGGCTTCGGCCGCGACATCAGCACCGGCGACCTCGACGAGATGGCCGCCGGCGGCTACCAGGGGTCCTGCGACAACGGCGCGCACAGGCCCAAGGCCCGCACCGTCGGCAACGCCTCCGACGTGACCGCGTCCCTGTTGGAGGCCTTCGCGTCGGCGCGCTGCGCCAGCTTCGGAGCGGGGGAGTCCGGGAGCGTGGCCTCCGGGGCTGGCCTCGACCTGCACGTCACGGTGCCGTCCCTGGCCACGGACGGCGCGATCGCCGTCACCAAACGCGATCCGAGGCTCGTCGTCACCTACTACGACCCGTCCGGCGCCGCCGTGCCCAAGTCGGGGGACCGGGGCGAGGCGACGTACTCGGTGACCGGCGAGAGCGGCCCCGTCGAGGTGCTGCGGATCCGCAACCCCGCGCCCGGGAACTGGAGGGTTCACGTCCAGTCGTCCTCCGGGGTGCCGTCGGAGAACGTGTCGGCCACCGTGCTCTGGCAGGGCCGGATCCAGGCGTCGATCATTGCCGACACGCCCAGCCCCGAGCCGGGCGCGCCGGACGTGGTCCGCATCCATCTGGTGACCCGGACCGAGCGACTCACCGATCCCGGGGCGCTCAAGGGTGTGCGGGTCATCGCCCGGCTGACCGGTGCGGGGTTCTCGCCGATCGATGTCGACGCCAACGATGACGGGCGGGCCCCGGACCGTACGGCGCACGACGGGGAGTACGCCGCGCAGTTCACCATCCCGTCCACCGCCACCGGCAACCTGGAGTTCGTCGGCCTGGTGTCCGGCGCGGGCCTGGACCCGGTGCAGCTGCCGGCCAAGGGCGCCGTGCAGCGGGGCCTCCCGCCGGTGCAGGTGGCGTTCGGCCAGCCGTCCGGGCTGGTCCCGCCGGGCGGCGGCCTGAAGAGCCAGATGGTGCTGACGAACAACTCCGGCGGCACGCCCCGGGTGCGGCTGGTCCTGGGGCAGTTCGACCCGGGGACGGTCGCGACCGTGCGGCCCGGGGTCGTGGATCTGGCCAATGCCGGCGCGCGGACGGTGCCCTTCACGGTCCAGGTCGACCCCTCCAGCCGGCAGGGCCCCGCACAGGCGGTGCTGTCCGTCGTGGACGACGCCGATCCGACGAAGGTGTACGGCAACCTGACGTTCGCGTTCACCATCGGCTACCCGCCGCCGTGGTGGCAGCGCTACCAGTGGGTCTGGTACCTGCTCAGCGCCCTGGCCCTGGCCGCGGCGGCCGTGGCGGTGCAACGCGCGCGGCGGGCACGGGCCGACCGCGACGTGCAGGGCCTGGTCCTCGTGTTGTCCCGGGGCGGCGCGACCCTCAACGAGCTGGTCTCGCCCACCGGCGGCGCCGTCTTCCGGTTCACGGTGCGCGACCCGGAGGGGCCCCGCGCCCGGCTGGACATCCCGATGGGCACCGACCGCGCGTTCGACGCCCGCCGTCTGCCCGACGGCACGATCGGCGTCGACGGCCCCACCGGCAGGGTGGTGCTCCGTGCCGGCCAGCCCGAGGAACTTCTCCCCGGTATCCGGCTCACGTTCCGCGACCTGCGGCACTCCGACCCGGTGCCGTCCGGGGCGCGGGGCGCCGCACCGCAGCCCCCGAGGCCGGCCGGCGAGTTCGGCCCGCGGGCCGACGACGACCTGTTGTGACCCCGTTGCGTACGAGAGGCGAAAACGATGCGGATCTACCAGCCGATGCTCTACGTGGGGCTCGGAGGCACGGGGTGCCTGATCGGGGCGCAGCTGGAACGCCGGATCCGGGAGGAGCTGTGCGGGCCGGACGGCACGGAGCTGCGCGACCGGTTGTCGGCGAGCAGCATGCGGCCGTACCAGCTGCCCAGTTGCCTGCAGTTCGTGTACGCCGACCTCAACGACGCCGAACTGGACAAGGTCCGGCGGCGCGCGGTGCCCAGCCCCGAGCACATCGAGGCCGCGGAGCTGACCATGCACCGGGTGCGGGAGCTGGTGCCGCGCCTGGACACCTACCCGGAGGTGGCCAGGAGCCTGCGCACCAACGAGCCGCAGCTCGTCGGGGACTGGCTGCCGCCCCGGGCCGGTGAGCCGCACGTCGCCCCGCTGTCGCGCGGCGCCGGCCAGTTGCCGACCATCGGGCGGGCCGCGCTGTACGAGACGTGCCGGCACGGCATCGAACCCGCCCAGCGCCCCATCGCCGACGCGGTGCGCAACATCGCCAACTCCGGCGGGCACCTGTCCGCGCTGGGCGGCAACGGGAAGGTCGAGTGGATCGACGTCTTCGTGTCGTTCTCGGTGGCCGGCGGCACCGGGGCCGGCATCTTCTACGACTACCTGCACCTGATCGCCAACGCGATCGCGCGCAGCAACCTCAAGGCCCAGATCTATCCGCTGGTCATCATGCCGTCGGCGTTCTCCGAGGGTCTCGGCGGTGGCCGCAGCGCGCAGCTCAACTCCGGCCGGGCGCTGCTGGACCTGTTCCGGCTGGTGGACGACCAGAACGGGCAGGGGGCCAGGACGCAGCTCGACGACATCGGGCTGTCCGGCGAGCTCAGCGTGGCGTACCCGAAGGACGGGGTCATCACGATCAAACCGTCGACGGTGCAGACCGCGTTCCTGTTCAGCCGGCCGGAGGCCGTGGAACGCGACGACCTGCACCGTTCGATCGTCTCCCTGGTCCTGTCACTGGTGGCCACCCAGCAGGCCGACGAGCGTTCGGGTGTGCGGACCGGCGAGCGGCTGTTCCAGTCCTTCGCCGACGACTTCATCAACCGGGGGGTGAACCGGGAGTCGGTGTCCGTCACCGGGGTCGGCAACCGGGGCGTGTCGACGAGTCTGGTGGCGTCGATGACGGTGCCGGTCGACGACCTGGCCGACATCATCAGCTCCCGGTTGCTCGCCGAGGCGGTGGCCGAGTTGTCGACCCCGCCGCCCGGCCGCACCGAGAGCAACCGTGCCCTGATCGAGCGGTTCTTCCTCGGGGCGAACCTGGAGCCGCTGCGGACCCGGACCCGGGTGGAGTTCACCGAACCGCCGGCCGCGCAGGGGGCCGACGCCATCACCCGGGCGCTGCGGGCCAGGGTCCGGTCGATGGAGGCGGGCCTCAACGCCCTGGACCGGTCCCTCGTCGAGCAGGTCACGAACCTCGTGGACGGGTTCGACCCGCGCCGCGCCGCGGAACTGCTGCTCGGCGAGGTGGACCTGTTCCGGCTCCGCAGGGTCGTGCTGGGGCACACGGGGCTGGCCGACCGGGCCGACCAGCTCGGATTCGTCGGGGTGGTGGAGGGCCGACGGCAGGAACCCACCCCACCGGAGGGCATCGACCTGCAGCCGCCGCAGCCGGGGAACATCCGCAACCGGTTGCTGGCCAAGGCCCGGTGGACCGACCCGGCCGTGCAGAACTCCATCGCCGCTCAGGACGCCTGGTACCGGTACCGGACCCGGCGCGCCTGGCACATGGCCTGGGCGGAGCAGACCGTGCGGTGGGAACGGGTCCTGCGCACCGTGTCCCGGCAGATCACGGCGATCACCGACCAGTTCCTCGAGTACGCCCAGGTCAACGACTTCGACGCGCGGGCGCAGGAGCTCTACCGGCCCCGAACCGGCGTGTCCTACCTGCTGCCGCCCCAGGGTCTGGAGCCGTTCTACCAGGCCACCCTGCGCCGGTTCGTCGCCTACTACGTCGCCCGCGGTCAGCTCAAACCCACGGCCACCGCCGCGCGGGTCGTCAACGCGATCCTGGAGGGCGCGGCGTGGCGCAGGGCGTACCAGTTGGGCATCGAGCACGGGCCCGAGCACGCGGTCACCGTCGTCCGTGACGCCCTCAAACAGGCGGTGAAACGGCAGTTCCGCCGGACGGACCAGGGGGAACAGCCGCTCCTGCCGGCGTTGGCGGACCTGCTGGCGGCCTCGGCGGGCAAGGAGAGCGGGCCCGTCGGCGACGACGATCTCGCCATGTTCCGGCAGAACATCGTCGGCCTGGTGCCGGGTGGTTTCACGCCGCAGGGCAACGGCGACCTGAAGGTGCTGATCTCCTACGCCTCGCCGACCGACGACGCCGGCAGGGACCCGGCGATCGAGAACTACCTGCGCCAGCACCTGAACCTGCCGCGCGAACCCAACATGACGATGGAGTTTCGGCCCATCACCGCCGAGTCGATCGTCGTGGTGCTGTTCCGGACGTCGATGAGCGTCACCGACGTCCGCGAGCTGCGCGAGGTGCTCGGATACTGGTCGCGGGCCGTCCGCGAACCCCGCCCGGAGGACTTCCTGAAGTGGCGGCAGCGGCTCGGCCACAACTTCGGCTACCTGATGACCACGGAGGCGCACCGGGTCAAGATCCTGCACCGGCTGCTGTGCGTGCTGTGGAACGGGCAGATCGAGCTGCTGTCGGGCACCCCGCAGTCCCCGGAACGGATCAGGATCCGGCTGGCTACCAGCGACTCGGTGTCGATGACCCTGTTCCTGGAGTCGTTCGACGGGGCCTCGTCGTGGGGCGGGATCCTGCGCGCCTATGAGGAGTGGACGATCGCCGGGGCCGCCGAGGGCGTGGAGGCCCAGATCCGGCGGGACTTCTGCCGGCGGCTCATGGAGACGCTGCCCAACGGGGTGCAGTCCACGCCCGTGGAGCCGCATCCGTTGTACCAGGCGCTCCTGGACGGGGCCGCGGCGCAGGCCGAGCGGACGACGCAGCTGGTGGCCAGGATGCCGCAGAGCAGCCATGCCCAACTCCTCCGCGACTTCTGGGCGCTGACCCTGCCCGAGGCCCTCGACGTGCCCTTCGAGAGTGTCAACGACCCGGTGCGCGCGAACCTGAGCGACCTGCCGAGCGCGGTGAGGTGGGCATGACCGGCAGGATCCTCGTGCTGTGGATGCTCGACGTGCCCGACGGGGACGTCGGCGGGGTGTTCGAGACCCAGCTGGCCTGGGAGTCCTCGCGCGCGGGCCAGGCCGCCGAGCGGGAGGTGATCGTCGTGGTGAACGCCGATCGGCTGCTGACCTACCACGAGCACTTCTCCTACGTGCTCGCCTCCCGCCGGCTCGACAAGCTCATCTGCGTCGCCGTCGGCCGCCAGCACGCGCTGACGCCGGGCGCGCCGGTCCTGGAGGGCAGCGCCACCCTGCTGAACGGGCCGGCTGTCACGTTGTGGGTGAGCGACCCGATCGGGGTCGACCTGCGCCTCGACAGCATCGAGGCGGTCCGCAAGGCCGAAGGGGAGGTCGGAGCGCCCCAACAGTCGACCCTCGGCGCGCTGATCGATTGCCTCCAGGTGCCGGAGGTCTTCCACCGGGTGTACGACACGATCGAGGAATTCCCGCAGAAGATCGCGAACCCCGGGCTGCGGGTGATCGCCGGCCGGCTGGATCCCGACGCGCTCCGTCACGTCCGCCAGGAGTCGCTGGCGGGCCTCGCGGGGGAGCCGTCGGCCGGGGACGGGCCGGTGGCCGGCCCGGAGGTGGACGAGCCGGGCGTGCTGTTCGGCGCGCCGCAGGACGACGCCGGCCCGGTCAGCCCCCGGGAGGGTTCGCCGCTGGCCAGGTCCGCTGGTCGGGCGGTCGCGGGGCGGGCGGAGCTGCTGGCGGCGTTCGACAGGCTCAGCGGCCTGTCCGGCGTGCTGGCCGGCAACCGGCGGGGCGAGCGGCTCCACGAGGTCGCCGACCGGTGCGCCGCGCTGATGGTCGACTACCGCGAGGACCTCGGCACGGTGTTCTGGCAGGCCGACCGGCCGGCGGGGATCGACCAGCGGGTCCGCGACGTGCTGAGTCAACAGGGCATCGATCTGCCGGCCCCGGCGCCGGACCGGACCGGTTCGCTGCGCAAGCTGCAGCAGGTCGTCGAGTCGGGCCTCGACAACGGCTACTCGTTGCGCGCCCTGTCGGAGTGGCTGCGCGAACTCGCCAGCCGGGCCGTCCCCCAGGGCAGCGCCCGGTACGCGGAGCGGGTCACCAACTCCCCGCCGCTCGCCCGGTACCCGATAAGCCCGCAGCTCCTGACCTGGCCGTTGCTGGTCGTGCCCCTGCTGGGCACGTTCCTGCTGGCCGGCACGGGCACTCTGGGTCTCGTCGTCGGCGTGGCGCTCGGGCTCGGCTGGGCGGCGGCAATCGGATGGACCCTGGTGCGGGCGGCCAGGGAATCCGGCCTGCCGGTCACGGCGGCGGTGCTGCCCGCCCCGGTGGCGCACAGCGCGGCCGCCGCCGTGGGGCTGGTCGCCGGCGTCGCGGCGTCGGCGGTCGTCGCGGTGCCCGAGCCGGCCGTGGCCCCCCTGGCCGTGGCGGTCGTCCTGTTGTTCGCCGGGGCACTGCGTTCCCGGTGGGCGGGGGCCGTGCACGCCTGCCGGGCGATGACCCTGGCGGCCGTCGACGGTGAACTGCGCCGGCTGCGCGACACTCTCGGCGAGGTCGTGGCCAACGAGTGGTCGGCGGCGGACCGCCGCGAGTTCTTCGCCGAGTCCGCCATCGCCTTCGCCGCGCTCCTCGACCGGATCGCGGACACGTTGGCGGCGGAAGCAGGCAGCGAACCCGTCGGGCCGCGACCGGCCCGTGACTCCTGGGACCGGGTCGACGCGCTCGGCAGGGTCGTGCGCGGCGACCTCGCCGACGGCCTCCGGCACACGCTGCAACCGTTGTGGCTGCGGGCCCGCACCGGGTCCCTGGACCACGCCGGCGAGGAGCTTCCCGACCAGATCCGACAACTCTTCGACGGGTACTGGGAGCACCTGTACCGACGCGGCCCCCACGAGCGCCCCGCCTTCGCCCGCGTCTCCACCGGCCCCCGGCCGAGCCTGCAGGGCACCTGGGGTGCTCCCGGCGAGCTGGCCGACGTCCTCACCACCCCGCCGGCCGGTTGGCTGGCCCAGTGCTGCGCGCGCAGGGACGTCGCCCTTCTCGACATGCGCTCGGAGGGTGTCCGGGCGGTGCGGTTCAGCCCGCTCGCGGCGCGGCACAACGCGACGGCCGACTGGGCCGAGGCGATCGCCCGCGACATCCACCGCGAGTCCGTCAGCGTCGGCGACGTGGTCTGGACCGACGGCGGCCAGCACGCCGGCGTCGTGCGCCTGGTGCCGTTGCGTTCGAACATCGTGCGGTTCAGCTGGCCGTCCCGGCTGGCAGACGACGAGGAGGACCTGCCGTGACCGTCGACGACGCCGCGCTGGAGGAGCTGCGGCTCACGGCCCCCGACGGCACCCGGCGGCGGCTGATGGTCCGCCTCGGGCCGTGGCGCAAACCGGCCGGCCCGGGCCTGTCGACCCGCGTCGTGTACAACCGTGCCGGGGTCGAGCTGGGCGTGATGCGCGCGGTGCCGTCCGGGGTGGGTGCCGCCCACCCCGCGCTGTACGACGCGCTGGACCGTGAGGTGCGGGCCGGGGTGCGCCTGGCCCGGCGGTACTCGGCCGAGTATCCCGAGCATCTGGTCCGCCTCCTCGGCTACGAGTTCGCCGCCCGGGTGCCGTTCGCGATCGTCACCCCGGAGCAGGGCGAGCCGGTGTCCAGGATCGGCCGTGCGCTCCTGCTCGACGAGCAGCGCCAGTTCCAGGTGGGCCTGTTCCGGGGCCTGCTGTTGCTCGCCGAGGCGGGGGTCGCCCACGGCTCGATCTCCGCGGCCACGGTGCGCTGGGACGCCGGCGCCGTGTGGATCGGCGACCTGTCGGCGGCGGCGTTCCACGGCGAACCCCGACGGCCCGGTGGTGTCGCGCCGTGGTGCAGCCCCGAGCAGCGGGCCGGGACCGGCGTCACCGGGCCGACGGATGACATGTGGGCGGCGGGGATGCTGACATACCAGGTGGTCACCGGCAGGTCCGTCACGGGTCTGGCCGCGGGCCCGGACCTGACGCAGCGCGCACCGGCCCTGCGCGACCTCCTGGCCGGCCTGTTCGACGCCGCGGACCTGCGCCCCGGTCCGGAGCGGATCCTCGTCCGGTTGCGTTCCGACGCGGACGTGCCGGCGGGCACCGCCGACACCGGACCGGAGTTCGAGATCGGGTTGCGGGCCTTCGACGAGGCCCGGCACCGCAAGCTGGCCGTGCCCGTCCCGCAGCCGCCGCAGAAGGCGTCCCCGCTGCCGGGCGGCATGGTGGTGTGGCTGACGGGCGCGGCCGTGCTGCTGGTACTGGTCGCCGTGCTGCTGGTCGTGGCGGTGCTGCGATGACGGGCGAGGACTACACGTCGGACTCGGTCACGTTCAAGTGCCCGATCTGCGGCGACCAGGTGACCTGGACCGAGGACTACGCCTACGAGGTGTGGAACGGCTCGGAGTACGTGGTCTTGGACCCGGAGACGATCGCGGACCCCGACAAGCGCAACCGGATCCTCAACGACTCCCGCCGCCGGTGCCCGAACCCGTCCCAGGACACTCCGGTGCACCGCCTGCCGAGCCGGTTCGGCCTGTACCGCAACTCGATCGTCATCGGGCTGGTCGGGGAGCGGCGCACCGGCAAGTCGCACCTGCTCGCCGCGCTGATCTCCGCGATCGAACACGGCGAGCTCCAGCCGTACGGGCTCACGGTCGTCCCGATGGACTACGCCCGGCACGCCGACTACCTGCGCGACAAGGCCGACCCGCTGCTCAAACAGGGCCACAAACTGCCCGGCACCACGGAGGCGGACTCGTCGGACTTCACCGACTCCCTGCTGATCCGCTCGCCCGCCGGGGTGGTGTTCCCGGTGACCTTCTTCGACCTGGCCGGCGAGAAACTCACCGAGGGCTCCAAGTCGTCCCGGCTGCTGCTCGGGGCGAACGCGCTGATGTTCTGCGTCAGCCCCGGCCCGGCGCTGGGCGTGACGGACGAGGAGGACGAGGAGGGCGGCCGCGAGTCCTCCGACCGGGCGTTGAACAACATCCTGGACCGGCTCAACACCGGGCAACTGGTCCTCGACATCCCGGCGGCCATCGTGGTGACGAAGTCCGACCGGCTGCGCTACCAGCCGCCGGTCGACCGGTGGATCCGGCGGCCCGGCCTGAACGGGTGGATCGACCCGGCGGCGATCCTGGAGGAGAGCCGCGACGCGTACGCGTTCCTGCACAGCCGGGGCGCGAGGGCCTGGCTCCGGCCGTACGGCGAGTGCCGGCAGTGCACCCTGCACTTCGCGTCGGCGACCGGCTCGGAGAACCGGCAGGAGAGGTTTCCCGGCGGGGTGACCCCGCGCCGGGTGCTGGAGCCGCTGATCGCCCTGTTGGCGATGCGTGGCGTGTTCGGCGAGGCGTTGGCGGAGGAGGTCGGCAGATGACGGACCCGAGCGAGCCGGTTCTCGAATGGATCAGGTACACCAGTGCCGACCCGCACCTGCTGCGGGACAAGGGCTTCGGCCCCGTCGCCACCTCCCTCGCCGACCGGGGCGAACTGCAGGTGCTCGACGCGCAGGTCCGGCCCTTCGTCCGGCTGGAGAGTCCCGAGCGCCCGGACCGCAGCCTGTGCTTCCTGCAGCTGACCGACGGCCGGGTGGCCTGCCTGCGCCGGACCCGCAGCGGCAAGGACGACAACCGCGACGACGTGTGCGAGGTGCTCGTCGGGCCCCCGGAGACGCTGGGGGTGCGGCACGCCCTGGCCCTGCACCAGGTCGACGCGTGGGGGACGGTGGCGGGCCGGCGGGAGCTGGGCCTGGCCCCGGTGCGGTGGAACCCGTTGCGTGCCGCCTGCGGGGCCGCGGGCGACGCCCTGTCCCTTCAGGTACGCGCCCACGGCGCACCGTTGGCCATCCTGCTCGATGACCTCCTGCAGCGCAGACCGTGGTCGGCGGGTGCGGTGCCGGTGGACTCGGCCGGCGTCACCGACGGGCTGCATCCGGTACTCGTCCTGTGGGGTTTGTTGGAGATCCTGGCCACCGTGGGGCTCGGGGACGAGCTGTCGCTGTCCACGGCGGAGGACAGGTACCAGCCCTGGTGGGGTGGCCGACCGGGTTTCGTGGTGGTGGCGGCCCGGTCGGCGCGGGGCTCCAGCTTCGTGGCCCCGCCGTCGGTCAGGCCGTGGACGGCCCCGGCGCGTGACAACGGGGCGGCCAGGCTCGTCCAGGTCTACCTGGACGGCGGTCAGGCCGCGCTGAACGAAAAGCTCGCCGGCATCACGGCCCCCGACCGCCTGGGCCGCCTGGCCGTGCTGGCCAACAACCTGCCGCCCCGACCGCCGGGCGGCGGCGGACCGGACGAGCCGGGCACGCGGACCGCCGAGCCTCCCGTCCCGACGGTCGCCGACCAGGCTTCGCTTCCGGCTGCCGAGCGGGGACTCTCCCCGGAGGTGGTGGAGGCGGCGGCGGAACGCAGACTCACCGAACTGTCCGACGACGATCTGCTGCTGTGCGTCGGATCGAGTGTCGACCTGGGCCTGGTCCTCGCCGAGATGCGCCGCCGGAAGGAGTCTCCGGCGGACGTTCCCAGCCTGCTGCGCACCCTGTACCGCAGACAGTTCTTCGTGCGGACCCTGGAGAGTCGCCTCCCGCGCGGCGGCGCCGGTCAGGCCCTGCGCGACGTGTTCCGCTTCGTGCTCGGCCCGGACCTGGCGGACCCGAGGGTCGCGCGGACGGTGCGCGAACTGCTGCTGCGGTCGGAGACGGGGCCGGTGGCGGCGGCGGCCCTGACGCAGTACCTCGTGATGGTCGGGTGTACCCGTGACTTCCTCGCGGTGCTGGGCTACCGGCTGCTGGTCGAGCGGGGCTTCGAGCTGCCGGACTGGTCCGACGACCTGTCGGCGGGGGAGGAGGTCCCGGTCAAGCCGTGGTACGTGCCGACGGCCGTGTGGCGGGTGATGACGTACCGGCCGGTTCGGGCCGCCGCGGTGATGTGGCTGCTGGGCATGGTGTCGGCCGGGTTCGTGATCGTCGGGGCGGCGGTGTTCGCCACGACGTGACCGGGGCCCGCGCGGTGCGCCCCGTCCAGAGGGGGCGCACCGCGCGGGTGGCTACTGCTGGATTGCGTGCGAGATCAGGCAGCCGTTGGTGTCGTTGGACCAGGTGCCCTGCATCGCGAACGAGCCGGTGGCGAAGGCGACGTTCTGCGAACCGCCGGCCCCTCCGGTCCCGATCCAGGAGCACTTGTCCGCGTTCTCCGCACCGGCGGAGTCGGTCCAGCCGCCGGCCGGGTTCTGGTCGGTGACGACCTCGGAGTACTCGTGGCCCATCACCATGGTCACGCCGTCGAGGGTGCCGGCGGTGCCGGGGTTGACGTAGTTCTGGCCACAGCTGCTGCCCATGTCGGTCACGTACGGGGCGTTGGTGAACGCGATGTCACCGTAGGCGGACGGCGAGCCCACATACGGGTCGCCGGTGTAGTCGTGCCACGCGCAGAACGTGCCGTTGGGGGTGTTGAACCCGTCCGGGTGCGTGCCGCTGGGCGAGACGATGAAGTACTGCGCGTTGCGGTTGGCCGCAGCCGTGGTGTTGCCGAAGTGCGCGGCGGCCTTGACGGCCTCGTCGCCGATCTGGCGCGCGGTGGCGTTGCTCGGCGCCGCCGCCGACGGGTCGACCCAGACGCCGGCGAGCGCGCCGCCGGTGGGGTAGGCGACCCGAGCGGAGCCGGCCGGGCAGGACGTGGCGCCCTTGGCGACGCCCTCGCAGTACTGGGTCATGACGCCCGACCACAGTTCGTTGTTGGTGCCGAGCCCCTTGATCATGGCCTGCAGGCGCGGGCCCATGCCGTTGGCGTCGCCGCTGAGGGTGGTGTACCCGCCGGCGTCGGTGCCGGACGTGCCCCACTGGGAGCCCCAGAAGATGACGTACACCTTCTCGTGGCCGGTGGTGACGCCGATGCCGTTGACGCCGCCGCCGTAGACGAGGGGCTTGGACCGGGTGGGCCTGGCCCGGTTGGCGGCCTTCTCCTTGACGGGGAAGGAGACCGGGTGGTGGTTGAGCTCGTTCTTCTCGGCCTGGGCCGCGCCACCGGAGGCGAGGACTCCGGCGGTCAGCGCGGTGGCGGCCAGCGCGGTGAACGCCGCGCGCAGTGCGAGGGGTAGGTGACGCATGAGGGGTTTCTCCCAGGGTTGACGGAAACCGGGGCACTACATCCTGTAGGACGTGGTGGCCGAACCCTAGGAACCTCGATGATCATTGGTCAATGGCGTCGGGTGAGGTTTTACGCCGCACTGACCGCCCGTTAAGGGTCCTTTATGGTGCTTAATAAAGATTCCTAAGAGTGTTAGGTTCCGCGGCGGGTCGGCCCCCGCCTTAAGAAGAAATTACGAAGATAACCATCGATTCCTCGATATCTTGCTGGGACACACCCCTCAAGGAGGAAATTCGATGGTCCTACGTGGATTCTCGTTCGCAGCGGCCTGCGCGGTCGCACTGATCGGTCTGTCCGTCCCCGCCCAGGCCATGCCGTCGGCCGACCAGACCGTGGACCTGGCCGGCGCCACCTACCAGGTCCAGCCGCACGTGCGGGCCGGCCTCAAGCCCATCCACCCTGCCCCGCACGCGGCGGCGTCGAAGGTCGCCCGCAACGTGCTGACGGTGCGTTCCAACGCCAGCCAGGGCGTGGTGTCGCCCAACCCGAAGGTGTACGTCGTCTTCTGGGGCAGCCAGTGGTCGGCCGACCCGGCCGGCGCGGCCCCGGCCCTGCAGAACTTCTTCACCGGCCTGCACGGCTCGGCGGACAACTGGGGCACCGTCATGACCCAGTACTGCGAGGGCGTCGCCAGGGGTACCGCCAACTGCGGCACCGCCGGCATCCACATCAACCACCCGACCAGCTCGATCCTCGCCGGAGTCTGGTTCGACAACACCGCCCCCGCCCCCGCCACCTCCACCCAGGCGCAGATCGCCGCCGAGGCCGCCCGCGCCGCCACCCACTTCGGCAACACCACCCAGACCCCGAACCTCGACGCCCAGTACGTGATCGCGTCGGCGACCGGCACCCACCCCGACGGCTTCCCGAACTCCGGTTTCTGCGCGTGGCACGACTTCACCGCCTCCACCTCGGGCAACCTCGCCTACACCAACCTGCCGTACCTGCCGGACCTCGGCGCTGGCGGCTGCACCACGATCGCCAACCCGACCCTGCTCGACGGCTACTTCTCCACGGAGACCCACGAGTACGCCGAGGTCATCACCGACTTCTGGCCCAGCATCGGCTGGAACGGCAGCGGCGGCGAGATCGGCGACGAGTGCCAGCAGCTCGACGCCCGGCTGAACCTCGGCACCGGCACGTTCGACATGCAGGGCATCTGGTCCAACACCGCCAACAAGTGCGTCACCAACAGCTGAGCCGGCACTGACGCCCGATTGAGTCGAGGGCAGCGCCGACCAAGCCGGGTGCCGGGGATTCGAGAACCTCCTCCCCGACACCCGGCCCGGCGTGCCGCAAGGTGACGCCCGGCCCGGGTGGGCGCCCCGGTGGCCGGGTCCCTGCCGGTTGGTGGTCAGCGGGGGATCGGCGACCAGGTGTTCCGGTCCGTGCAGTCGGCCACGGTCGTGTGGGCGAGTATCGGTTCGAGTTCGTAGGACCGAAAACGGTCGGCCCGGTAGAAGACGACATCGCAGCCGCCGGCCTGCCACCACATGTCCTGGGTGTCCTCGCGGGTGTACCAGGTCGTCTGCTTGCCGGCGACGACCTTCAGTTCGCCCCACCCGGCATGGAACTGGTGCGCACCGCGCGGGAGGACCTCGATGTCGGCGGTCTCACCCTGGTTGTGGAACACGGACATGGTGACGGTCAGCCCGACGATCGGGTGGTACGTCGTGGGGTCGGAGCCTGGCGGCGGTGAGCTCCACCGCGCGGACTGCACAGCCATGCCCTGCGGCAGGTCCGTGAAGCGGATCGGTGCCGTGGCCGGGACGGGCGGGCCGAACGTGACCTTCGCGGCGAGGCGCCCCAGCTCGTCGAGGCTGGGAATCGGGCCGCGTCCGGGGGAGGGCCCGAGCGTGCCCTGGTCGGAGTAGAGCACCGCCCAGGCCCCGGGAGCGTACTCCCAGTTCACCGTGGAGTAGACGTCGCCGATGATCTGGCTGGAGCCCGCGATGGGCGCACGCCTGTCGACGGAGCCGTAGAAGGCTCGGCGGCCCGCCACCGTCACGGGGGGCGCCCCGGCGGTGGGGCCGAGTGTGTCCGGGTCGACGGCTCCGGGCTCGTACACCTCGAGGAAGCCCGCGAATCCGGGCTGCGCGGCGGCGAGGACCCGGTAGGTCTGCGCTGGTTCGCGGGCGTGACCTGGCTCCGGAGGCCCGAGCAGCCTCTCGACACCGAACCACAGATCGTCGACGACCCCGAGCCGCACCGTCGTGGTCAGAGTCGGGCGAGCGGGCGGATCCGCGGGCGCGGGGGCTGGCGAGCGTTGGAGCAGCCCCGGAACGGTGAGCGTGGCGAGGACGACCAGGGCGAGGCCGCCGGCCGCCGCCAGGCGCCTGCGGTGTCGGCGGCGGACGATGCCACGCCGCACGCCCGCGAGCAGCGCGGCCGTCTCCGGCTCCGCCGGATCGATCGACCGGAGGGCCGACACGAGGTCGTTCTCGGTGCGGGTCATCGCGTCTCCTTCAGTGCGTCGCTGTAGGACGCCACACGCAGGGTTGCCAGGGCGCGGGAGGCGTAGCCGCGCACGGTGCCGGGGCTGCAGTCGAGAACGCCGGCGATCTCGGTGTCGGACAGGCCCTCGTAGTAGCGCAGCACCAGCACGGCCCGTTGCCGCTTGGGCAGGCCGGCCAGCTCGGTGCGCAGCGCGTCCTGGTCGGCGTGCGTGGTCGCGTGGTCGGGCGCGTCGGATACCGGCAGTCCGACGGAGCCGACCGGGATGATCCGGGCCCAGCGTCTCCGCCAGGACAGGTACTCGTTCGTGATCATGCGGCGGACGTACATCTCGGGCTGCTCCAACGTCCCGATCCGCCGCCAGCGGGCGTGCGCGCGCACGAGGACCTCCTGCACCACGTCCTCCGCGAGCGCACGCTCTCCCGCGAGCACGGTCGCGAAACGCAATAGGACCGACAGCCGCGCCGCCGCGAACTCCTCGAACGTCATCCGATCCTTCTCCCGTTCTGGCCGTTGCACGTTACACACGCAACCGGGAGGCGATCTGTTGTGCGGGCACGGAGGCTTTTCTGACGCCTTGCTAGCGCTCCGCCGAACGGTGGCTCTCGGGCCCCGGATCCAGAAATGCTCCGCAGCTTCCGCAGAAGAGGGTGTCCTCGGGGTTGCTGTTGCCGCAATGCGGACAGGGCAGGTGCTTTCCGGTCCAGGCCGACTCGAGCGCTGGCCGAACACCGCTCCGGACCGGTTCGAGCGCCGGTGCCTGCGCCGTCCAGGTCGGCTCGGGTGCCGGCGGCTCCCTGGTCCACGCCGTGCGCAGTGGCAGTCGTTCCCTGGTCCGGCGGAGCAGGTCGACGCGCTGATCGTCTGTTCCCAGACTCCACGCCATCGCGTACAGCTCCGAGTTGCGGGACAGCTCGATGATGACCTCGGGGAGGTTCTCCTCCAGCCGGGCCAGCGCTGTCAACCAGGCCTCGTCCTCGCCCCGGGGTGCCACCTCGGCGGCCTCGAACAGCCAGGGCACCTCCTGGGGGTCGACGTCCCGGCCGGCGGTCACCGCGCTGCGGAACCGGTACAAGGTGATCAACTGCCGGAGCACGTCACGCTCGGGTTCGGTCATCATCAGCCGGAAGAAGTCCGGGAAATACATCCGCAGGAGCAGCATCTTCATCTGCTCGCCTGGTTGGAGCAGCGCGGCGCTGCCGTCGAGTTGATGGGAGAGCACGAAGGTGTTCAGGAATCGCTTGAACCGGCGGGGATTCCAGTCGCTGCGGTCCATGATCAGTGCCAGCTCGTTGTCGTCGAGCAGGCTGTTGACCCCGGCCTGCCGGGCGCAGTCGGCGGCCAGCCTCCGAGCCTGTTCCTGGTCGGGCATGGGTACCGGAAAGTCGACCTGGATGATCTTTTCCAGATATGTCCTGCCGATCGGGCCGGACGTCGCGCCCTTAGTGCGGGCAAGCACGCCGGCGACCACCGCGGGGTCGTATCCGATCACGAAGGTCAGGCCCGGTGCGTCCAGGTACAGGCGGACCGCCTCGAAAATCTGGAGAATGTTCTCCGGCGAACACCGGTCCAGGTCATCGATGAAGACCACCATGGAGCGCCGCTTCGCCGGCATCCGATCCTGGTTCGCCCACTCCCGCAGGGCCTTCTGCAGTTCCTTGCGGATCTCGTTGCGCTGAGTGGCGTCTACGGCGAATCTCTGCCAGAGGTCGTCGGCGAACCGGCGTAGGCCCAGCCAGTTGGCCAGCACGACGAACGGCGCGGTGAGCCAGGAGGCGGAACTGGTCCGGCGGAGCACTCTGCGCAACACGTTCGGGTCGAGTTCGTGGAGCACGGAGCGGATCAGTGCGGTGAGCGCGTTGGATCCCTCGGCGGTCCAGGCGTTGAACCACGCGACCCGGACCCGTTTGCGCTCACCGGCGATCCGACGCTCCACCTCCGCGCGGAGCAGCTGCATCAAGCTGCTCTTCCCGGTGCCCCAGCCCCCTTGGATCCCGATCGTGAACGGCGTGACCGCGCGGTTGTTCAGCAGAATTCCGGCCAGCCGGGCCGCCACCTCGGCATAGCCGAAAGCGTCCGCATTCTCATCGACCGGGTGATCGCTGAGAAGGTTGAAGCCTGCCCCCGGCTCCGGGCGGTCGGCCAGTGTCGCGACGCTCAGGCGGCCGACCGCCTTGCCGAAGTCCGTCGCCACGACGACCGTCAGTTGGAGTGGCCCCGACCTGACGGCCGGGCGGACGGAGAACGTCACGGAGGCCTCCGTCCCGGGGTACAGGTTGACCTGGTGCGAGGCCGGTGTCACCGTGACACCGGACGCCGCGGTGATCGTGATCAGGAATCCGTCCACGACATCGGTGGTGTTGGCGACCGTGACGTCCACAGTCATAGGTCCCTCAGATGGCTCGTTCACCGAGGCTCGGATGAGGGGTTGCCGGACGGGCACCTGACTGTGATCCATACTCGCCATTATCTCGTCCGCATCGGACTGCGGCTCTGAACGCTCTAGCTGGTGGGGTCGGTCCGGTCGAGGGCGGCGCGCAGCGCCGTCTCCTCCTCCGGGCTGAGCGACGTGACGAAGTGCTGGAGCACCCCGGCGCGGTCGCCCCCGGTGGTCAGGGCGGCGCGCATCCGTTCGGCGGCCAGTTGGGTCGCGTCCTTCACGGGGGAGTAGCGGCTGCGGCCGTCGCCGGTGATCCGCTCGACCAGGCCCTTGTCCATGAGGCGGGTCAGGATCGTGTGCACGGTGTTGTAGGCGAGCCCGTCGCCGAGCGCCGCCTGCACCTCGGCGGGGGTGAGCGGTCCGGCCGCGGCCCACAGCGCACCCAGGGCCTCGCTCTCCAGCTCGCCGGCCGCGCGCCGGGGCTGGCCGCGCTCGGGGCGGTGGGGTCCGCTCGTGGTCATCGCAACTCCTCGTCCACCGCGTCAGCCTACGTCGCCGGCCGACCGGGTCCTTCCAAACACGGAACCCATAGAAGATAACAAATGCCTTGTACTACGTTTCCGGAGACCGCCCCTACAGCCTGTAGGGGCGGGAACCCCTCTCTGGACGGAGCAGGTACAACCATGAACCGTTCTGCCCCAGTGTCGCGGTGGACGCGACGTGTCGGCGTGGCCGCGCTGTCGGGCCTCGCTCTCGTGATCGGCGGCCTCGCAGGCCCCGGCTCGGTCGCCTCGGCCGACCCCCTCCAGATCTCCCCCCGGCACGGCGTCATGCCGACCATCGAGGCCAAGGCCCGGATGGACGCCTACCGGGCCCAGCACCCGAGCATCAACGCCGCCAACGACCTCAACTACGGCGGCGGCATCGGCGGCATCGGCGTCACCACCGGCCCGCCGAAGGTCTACCTGGTCTTCTGGGGCTCCGGTTGGGGCACCTCCAGCACCAACGCCAGCGGCGACCTGACGTTCAGCAACGACGCGCAGGGCGGCGCGCCGAAGATCCAGGAGATGTTCAAGGGCCTCGGCACGAACAACGAGCTGTGGTCCGGCGTCATGACCTACTACTGCGAGGGCGTGGCCACCGGCGCGCAGACCTGCCCGGCCACCGGCGTCCCGCACGTCGGCTACCCGACGGGCGGCGCGTTCGCCGGGGTCTGGTATGACAACAAGACCGTCGCCAACACCACCAACGACAACGCGATCGCAGTCGAGGCCATCGCCGCCGCCGGGCACTTCGGCAACACGACGGCCGCGCAGCAGCGCAACTCCCAGTACGTGATCCTGTCGCCGACCGGCACCCACCCGGGCGGCTGGAGCTCCTCGGCCGGCTGGTGCGCGTGGCACGACTGGAACGGCGACACCACCCTCAACGGCGGCGCGGCGACCTCGCCGTACGGCGACCTGGCGTTCACGAACATGCCGTACGTGATGGACCTCGGTACCAGCTGCGGCAAGAACTTCGTCAACGCGGGCACCGCCGGCAACCTCGACGGCTACACGATGGTGGAGGGCCACGAGTACTCCGAGACCATCACCGACCAGTTCCCGGCCGGCGGCTGGACCTCCTCGGACGGCCAGGAGAACGCCGACAAGTGCGCGTGGAAGGCGCCCGGCACCACCGGCGGCGCGGGCAACCTGGTGACCGCGACGGGCTCGTACGCCGAGCAGGGCTCCTGGGGCAACGACACCAACGGCTGCCAGTTCACCCACCCGATCGTCGGCGGGGGCGGACCCAGTCCGGTCACGGTGACCAACCCGGGCACCCAGTCCACGGTGCAGGGCACGGCGGCCAGTCTGACGCTGGGCGCGTCGGGCGGCACCGCGCCGTACACGTGGACGGCCACCGGTCTGCCGGCCGGCCTGTCCATCTCCTCGGGCGGCGTGATCAGCGGCACCCCGAGTACTGTCGGCAGCTACTCCGTCACGGCCACGGCCACGGACAGCGCGTCCCCGCACGCCAGCGGCAGCGCCACGTTCACCTGGAACGTCACCACCCCGGGCAGTTGCGGCAGCCCCGGTCAGAAGATCCTCAACCCGGGCTTCGAGTCCGGCTCCGCGTCGTGGACCGCCACGGCCGGCGTCATCGGGGCCAACACCGGTAACGGCGCGCCGCGCACCGGGACCCAGAGCGCCTGGCTCAACGGGTACGGCAGCGCCCACACCGACACCCTGTCGCAGTCGGTGGCGCTGCCCGCCGGGTGCGCCAGCTACACCTACTCCTTCTACGTGCACATCACCACGGCGGAGACTACGACGTCCGTCCAGTACGACAAGCTCACCGTGCAGGTCGGCTCGACCACCCTGGCCACCTACTCCAACCTCGACAAGAGCACCGGCTACGTCCTGAGGTCCTTCAACCTGGCCGCGTACGCCGGCACGACCGTGACGTTGAAGTTCACCGGCGTGGAGGACTCCTCGCTGCAGACGTCGTTCGTCATCGACGACACGGCGCTGAACGTCTCCTGACCCGTCACCGAGACCGCGGCGCCCGGGACCCCCGACCCGGGCGCCGCACCACGTCGTCAGCCGGAGAGCAGGGTGGCCAGCAGGCGGGCGAAGTCGACTGTCGCGTCGAACTCCACCCCCGCGACGGCCAGGCACACCGCCGCCGCGGCGAGCACCAGGACCGGTCGCCCCGGCGGCGGGGCCGACCGCAGGGCCGTCACCCGGCGCAGGACCGCGTGGTCGCCGAAGCCGAGGTCGTGCGGCCGGCCGGCCCCGGCGAGCGCGGCGACGGCCAGGGCCCGCGCGGTCAGTGCGCGATCGCCGACCTCGGCGGCCGCGGACTCGTCCGCCGCCCGCTCACAGCAGAACGCCACAGCGTGCCGAGCCGCCAGCAGCAGGGGATTGAGCGCCACGGACAGGTCGGCGGCGCCGAGGAGCAGGTGGTGCCGGCCGTGCAGGTGGGCGCGTTCGTGCGCCAGCAGGACCCGGCGCTGCGGCGGCGTGAGGGCGCGCAGCATCCCCGCACTGACCACGATCCGGCCGGACCCGCCCGGCAGCGCGAACGCCCGGGGCTCGTCGTCGGCGAGGACGACCAGTTCGCCGGGCCCGGCCGGGCACGCGGCGCGCACCTCCCGGTAGAGGCGTCGGCGCCGGTGCACGGCCGTCGCGGCCCGCAAACACAGGACGGCGAGCACGGCGGCGCACCCGACGGCGACGGCGTCAGGGACCGGTTCGGGATCGGACTCGCGTTCCCAACCGGGCAGCTCGTCGACGAGGGTGGCGACGAGCAGCAGCAGCGACCACGTCGAACCCGCGGCGGCCGCCACCACGCCCCCGGTGACCGTCCACAGCCCGGCGCGGGCCGGCAGCCGGGCGGCCAGCCACGGCCCGCCGACCGCAGCGAACCCGGTCGCCAGCAGCGGCAGGTAGACGACGAACCTCATGCTGGGCACCTCCCGCCTGCGCACACTACGCGCGCACCACCGCTCGGCGGAACCATCCGACGTGCCGCCGCGTCCGACCATGAAGACGGAGACGCGTCCGACCATGAAGACAGAGAGCAGAGGATGCGCAGCGCCATGAGAACCCTTTCGTCCGCCGGACTTGTCGCCATCTGTGCCGTGTTCGCCCTCGCGGGCTGCGCGTCCGGTCCGGAGAGGTCGGCAGCTCCGCCGTCCCCGAGCACCGCCACGCCCCTGCGCCTCGACGAGACGAGCGCCGGCACCACGGTGCGTGCCCGGGTCGGCCAGCCGGTCGTGCTCGACCTGCATTCGGGGTACTGGCGGCACCTGGCCAGCTCCGCCCCCGACGTGCTCCGCCAGACGGTCGCGACCACCCCGCTGCCCGCCCCCACCTGCCGGGTGATCGGCTCGGGCTGCGGCACCTTCGAGTCCGGGTTCGAGGCCCTGCGGGCTGGAACGGCCACCGTCACCGCCGACCGCGACTCCTGCGGCGAGGCCATGGCCTGCGCGCCCGAGCAGCGGACGTTCACGGTGACGGTGGTCGTCGACGCGAGCTAGGAGCCGGCGGGCCCTTCGAGCGGGCCCACCGGCGGGTTCACTAGGAGACGGTCACCGCCGCGTCGTCGATCACGAAGGACGTCTTGAGCGAGGAGTCCTCGGTGCCGGTGAACTTGAGGGTGACGGTCTGGCCGGCGTAGGCCGACAGGTCGAACGAGCGGAGCACGTACCCGTTGGCGGCGTTGACGTTGCTGTAGGTCGCCAGGGTGGTCGTGCCGATCTGCACGGTGAGCTTGTCGTAGACGGTGCTGCCCGTCTCGGCGGTGTCGATGTGCAGGTAGAACGACAGGGTGTAGCTGGAGCAGCCGCTGGGCACGGTCACCGACTGGGAGAGCGTGTCGGTGTGCGCGGAGCCGTAGCCGTCGAGCCACGCCTTCCACGAGCCGCCGTGCGCGGGCTGGGTGGTGCCGTTGTCGATCACGCCCGAGGACGCGGTCCACACGGTGTTGCCCGATTCGAAGCCCGGGTTGCCGAGCTTCTGGCCCGCGCCGGTGCAGCCGCCGCCCGTGCCGCTGATCGTCCAGGTGAACGACGCGGTACCCGACGCGTTGGTCTGGTCGGTGACCGTGACGACGACGTTGTAGCTGCCCGCGGCGCTCGGCGTGCCGGAGATCAGGCCGGAGGCGCTGATCGACAGCCCGGTAGGCAGGCCGGTGGCCGAGTAGGTCAGCGTGGCGCCCGACGCGGAGTCGGTCGCGCTGATCTGCTTGCTGACCGCGGTGCCCACGGTCCCGGACTGGCTGCCGGGGTTCGTGACGGTGACGGTGTTGCCGCCGGTGCCGTTGGTGACGATCGCGTGCGTCATCTGGCAGGAGCCGGAGCCGCTGTTGCCGTCGTTGCCCCAGGTGGGCTGCATGGCGAACGAGCCGGTGCTGAACGCGACGTTGTGGTACTTGTCGTCGCCGGCGCCCGCGCCGACCCACGAGCACTTGTCGCCGTTCTCGCCGCCGCTGGAGTCGTTGTCGCGGATCCAGCCGCCCGAGGTCAGCGTCGAACCGCTGCCGACCGGGAACTGGTCGGTGATGGTTTCGGCGTACTCGTGCCCCATCACCTCGGTGACGCCGTCGAGCGTGCCGGCGGTGCCGGCGTTGACGACGTTCGCGCCGCAGCTGGCGCCCATGTCGGTGACGTAGGGGGCGTTGGTGAACGCGAAGTCCCCGTTGGTCGTGCCGGTGTAGGCGCCGGACCAGTCGTGCCAGGCACAGAACTGCCCGGTCGAGTTGAAGCCGTCCGGGTGCGTCCCGGTCGGCGACACGATGATGTACTGCGCGTTGCGGTTGGCGGCGTTCGTCGTGTTGCCGAAGTGCCCGGCGGCCTTGTTGGCCTCGGTGGCCAGCTGCTGGCCGGTGGCGGTGGTCGGCGACGCGGCGGAGTTGTCGTACCAGACGCCGGCGAGGGTGCCGGTGGACGCCGGGTACGCAACGTGCGCGGACGTCGCCGGGCATGTGGTGGCGCCGGTGGCGACCCCCTCGCAGAACTGGGTCATGACGCCCGACCACAGCTCGCCGTTCGTGCCGATGCCCTTGTACAAGGCCTGCAGGCGCGGGGCCATGCCCTTCGGGTCACCGGTGAAGGTGGTGTACCCGTTGGCGTCGGTGCCGGTGGTGCCCCACTGAGTGCCGTAGAACACGACGTAGATCTTCTCCGCGCCGGTGGACACGCCCACGCCGTTCGTGCCGCCGTGGTAGGTCATGTTGCCCGGCGACGGGGCGGCGCTGCCGGTCGCGCACTTGCCGGTGGAGCGGTACACGGCCGCGGGGACCGTCGGCATCGAGTGGCCGTGCGCCGGCTTGACGCAGTAGGGGTTGGTCTCCCCGGCGCTGGCGGCGTGCGCCAGCGTCAACGAGCCGGCCGCGACCGCGAGCGCCGCCACTCCGGCGAAGCCCAGCCGTCTGGCCGAATAGGACAGTGACATCGGTGTCTCTTTCCATGCGAGGGGTGTGAATTCCGGCGTCAGGGCGCACGCCACCCGCGCACCGGTCCGGTGCGTGGTGATGGGAGTGTCGGCGGACGCCGCCGGATGGAGCGTGTACCTCCGGATTTCGCCGTCCCCTACAGGGCGTAGGGAGTGGCGTGATCGTAGGGAGCGCGTTTCCGTCGCGTCAACAGCCCTTAAGCTGCCATTGAAGTTGATTCATGGATTTGCTCCCCTGCTGGCGGAGTATCCATTGTTACGACGCGAGTTATCCCGCGTCACGACCGGGCCGGCCGCGACCCGGACACGGCGAACGTCGGACATTGCATGCCTTCGGGAAATAGGCTGCACATGACACGGTCCTGAGCGGAACGGGAGGCGGCCGATGCCCCGACTCCGTCGCCGGCCGGGGGAGCCCACGTGACCCCGGTGGGCCTGCCGGCGGGCACCCGGGCGTGCCTGTTCGACCTCGACGGGGTGCTGACCCGCACCGCGACCGTGCACGCGGCGGCGTGGAAGGACCTGTTCGACGGGTACCTGTCGGAGCGGGCCCGCGCGACCGGCGAACCGTTCGTGCCGTTCGACCCCGTCGAGGACTACGACCGTTACGTGGACGGGCGACCCCGCGCCGACGGTACCCGCGAATTCCTCGCCTCCCGGGGCGTGCACCTCGACGAGAACGAGGTCCGCGAACTGGGCGACCGCAAGAACGCCCTGGTCCTGCGCCGGCTACGCCACGACGGGGTCGACGCCTACGAGGGTTCCGTCCGCTACGTGCACGCCGTCCGCGCGGCCGGCCTGCGCACGGCCGTCGTGTCGGCGTCCACCAACTGCCGGGCAGTGCTCGCGGCGGCCGGCATCGCCGAGCTGTTCGATGCGCGGATCGACGGCGTCGTGACCACCCGGCGGGGGCTGGCGGGCAAGCCGGCCCCGGACACGTACCTGGAGGCGGCCCGGGAACTGGGGGTGCCGGCGGGGGAGGCGGCGGTGTTCGAGGACGCCCTCGCCGGGGTCCGAGCCGGCCGGGCCGGCGCGTTCGGATACGTGGTCGGCGTCGACCGCGTCGGCCAGGCCGCAGACCTGCGCGCCGCCGGGGCCGACGTGGTCGTGACCGACCTCGCGGACCTGTTGCCGTCATGATCGAGCACCCGGGTTTCCAGGTCGAGCCGTGGTGCCTACGGGAGACCGGCCTGGACCTCGGCGTCCTGGCCCAGTCGGAGTCGGTGTTCGCCCTGGCCAACGGGCACCTCGGCTGGCGGGGGAACCTGGATGAGGGCGAACCGCACGCCCTGCCGGGCTGCTACCTCAACGGGGTCCACGAGTCGCGCCCGCTGCCGTACGCGGAGGCCGGCTACGGCTACCCGGAGGCCGGGGACACCGTCATCAACGTCACGAACGGCAAACTCCTCCGCCTGCTCGTCGACGACGAACCCTTCGACATCCGCTACGGCGACCTGCGCGCCCACGAGCGGCTTCTGGACTTCCGGGCCGGCACCCTGTCCAGGACCGCCGAATGGACCTCGCCGGCGGGCCGGACCGTCCGGGTCCGCTCCACCCGGATCGTGTCCCTCACCCAGCGCGCCGTCGCCGCCATCCGCTACGAGGTCGAGGCGCTCGACGGCCCGGCCCGCGTTGTCGTGCAGTCCGAACTCGTCACCAACGAGGAGATGCCCGCCGCCGACGCCGATCCCCGCGCGGCCGCCGCACTCAAGGCCCCGCTGCGCTCCGAGCAGCACGAACAGGACGGCGCGCGCGTCGTGCTCGCCCACCGGACCGCCAACTCCCGACTGCTCGTCGCCGCCGGGATGGACCACCGGATCGAGGAGCCGGCCGGCCTGTCGACGACCACCGAGTGCCGTCCCGACCTGGGCCGGGTCACCGCCACCACGCTGCTGCGGCCGGGTGAACGCCTCGTGCTCACCAAGTACGTCGCCTACGGCTGGTCCGGGGCCCGGTCGCTGCCGGGCGTGCTGGCCCAGGTCGAGGCGGCCCTGGTCGCCGCCGTCGGGACGGGCTGGGAGGGCCTGCTCGCCGAGCAGCGCGCCTACCTGGACGACTTCTGGGACCGCGCTGACGTCGAGGTGACCGGCGACGACGAGATCCAGCAGGCCGTGCGATTCGCGCTGTTCCACCTGCTGCAGGCCGGCGCGCGCGGCGAGGGCCGGGCGATAGCCGCCAAGGGCCTGACCGGTCCCGGCTATGACGGGCACGCGTTCTGGGACACCGAGATGTTCGTCCTGCCCGTCCTCGACTACGCCGTCCCCCAGGCCGCCCGGCAGTCCCTGCAGTGGCGACGCGAGATCCTCCCCCTGGCCGAGGAACGCGCCACCGTCCTGGGGCTGCACGGGGCAGTGTTTCCGTGGCGCACTATCGGCGGCCGGGAGTGCTCCGCCTACTGGCCGGCCGGGACGGCGGCCTTCCACCTGGGCGGCGACATCGCCGCAGCCGTCATCCGGTACTGCGACGTCACCGGCGACCGGGAGTTCGCCCGCGGCGCCGGGTTGGACCTGCTCGCGGCCACCGCCCGGATGTGGCGCTCGCTCGGCTGTTTCGACCAGCGGGGCCGGTTCCGGATCGACGGGGTCACCGGTCCCGACGAGTACAGCGCCGTAGCCGACAACAACGTGTACACCAATCTCCTGGCCCGCCAGAACCTGCTCGCCGCCGCCGACGGCGCGACCGGCCATCCCGACCGGGCCGCCGAACTCGGCATCGAGGGGGCCGAGGCCGACGACTGGCGCGCCGCCGCCGACGCGATGACGATCCCCTACGACGAGGCGCTCGGGATCCACCCCCAGTCCGAACGGTTCACCGACCACGAGATCTTCGACTTCGCGGCGTTCACCGCCAAGCGCTACCCGCTCCTGCTGCACGTGCCGTACTTCGACCTGTACCGCAAACAGGTCGTCAAACAAGCCGACCTGGTCCTGGCCATGCACCTGTTCCCCGACGACTTCACGCCCGAGCAGAAAGCCCGCAACTTCGCCTACTACGAGCGCCTCACGGTGCGCGACTCGTCCCTGTCCGCCTGCACCCAGGCCGTGATGGCCGCCGAGACCGGCCACCTCGACCTCGCCTACGACTACCTCGGCGAGGCGGCGCTGATGGACCTCGACGACCTCGAACACAACACCCGCGACGGCCTGCACATGGCCTCCCTCGCCGGCAGCTGGATCGCCCTGGTCGCCGGGTTCGGCGGCCTGCGGCAGAACGGCCCGACGCCCTGCTTCACGCCGCGGCTACCGGCCGGCCTCACCGGGCTGGCGTTCACCCTCTCCCTCGGCGAGCGCCGCCTGCACGTGGAGGTGGGCCACGAGGCGGCGACGTACACGCTGCGTGCGGGGGAGTCGATGGAGTTCCGCCACAACGGCGAGGCGTACGTCCTGAGCCCCGACGCGCCCCGCACCCTGCCTGTCGAGGCTCGCCCGTCGCTCCGGTCTCCCGGTCAACCGGCGGGCCGGGCACCCGCCAGACGGACGCCGGACCCCTGAGAAAGGTGGCCGCCGGGCGAGGGGCGCAGCCGGCGGCCGGGCCTCTGGGAGTTCAGAGGCCCGGCCCCTGTGCGTGCTGGCGCGGTCGCGTGCGGTTCGGAGTCACCGTCCGCCCTTGGGCTTGCGTCGCCGCCGACCAGGGCCGGGTGGCGGCTCTGACCGTGCCGATCGGGTCGAGGCTGGCGGCGCTGACCGCTGCGACGGTGTGATCGGACCCTGCGGGTCGGCGAGCGGCGATCGTGCGATCGAGCCATGTGGGTCGGGGCTCGCCGACGGTGCCGTCGGGCCTGGCGTCTCCGGGGACGGCGGCTGTTGCGGTCGGCCGCGCCGGAACAGTCGGCCCAGTGCGGCATCGCCCGTATCCGTCAGCCGTTTGACGAGCACGAGCGACAGCAGCGCGAAGGCGGCACCGGCGCACCAGGCCAGTGGCCCCCATGCGAACAGGCTGTCGAGCGCGTGTCCGGCCGGGTTGCGCAGCACCGGCACGAGGACGGTCGCCGTGACCGCGTCGCTGTCGGAGTCAAGTGCCACGGTCGCGACCTCGGTCCGGTTCCGTCCGTCGGCGACCTGCTGCGGATGCGGCACGACGGCCGACAAGGCCCCTTTCGGCGCGCTGACCTCGAAGGTGGATCCCGTCCGCGGCACCATGCCGGCGGATGACGTGCCGTTCACCGTGAGCCAGCCCAGGGCGATCGGGACCTCCACGGCGGAGCTGACCGGCGAGGTGCCGCGCAGTGGCAGGGTGCGGCTGCGGGCGTACACCGGAGTGGTGTCGAGGGTGTGGTCCAGCACCCAGCCGTCGAGGCGCACCGTGCCGCCCGGGGTCAGCGTCACCGAGGTCACGGCCTGGTTGTCGACCGTCACCTCCTCGGTGATCCGCAGCGTGTCGCCGTCGACGGTCGCGTGCGCGCGGTAGGGGACGCTGACCTTGGCCGGCGCGTTGTCGTCGTGGCCCCAGAAGAGCGCGTACAGGAGTCCGAGCGCACAACCGGCGAACCCCAGGACCCCGAGGGCGGTCAGCCACACCTTCCAGTGCCGACGCATCAGGATCGCCAGTACCGGGGCCGCCGCGCCGGCCACTCCCGCCACCGCGAGCGAGGGCCGGTTCCACAGGACGGCCCCGACGACAACGGCCACGGCGCACAGGGCCAGGCCGGTCAACGGCCACATCGCGCGGCGGCGGGCGGCGGGCGGGTCCGGCTCTGTCGGGGTCATGGGCGCTCCGTCGGAGGTCGGTCCGATGTGGCCCGTCCCACGCTATGCGCCCGACAGCCGGTCGGCAACGGTGCCCATGATCCGCCGGACGGGTGGCATCCGGCGCCCTGGTTCGCGCCGCGCCGGGCACCAGCAGGTGGCGCCCAGCGCCCACGCACCCCGGGCTGGACACCCTGGGTGGCGCCCCAGTGGTGCGGACGGCTCGTGCGGAAGACGCTTCCAATCGGCGTGATTTGCCGGTTTCGGCCCGCGACTGCGTCTAGGATCCTTGTCAGCCGGCTGCGTGGTCAGGCTGGCGAAACCGGCCCGGGCCCGACCTGCTGTCAGGGCGACGTCCGTGGGTATCGGCACCGCCGCGGACACCAGCCCCGGCCGGACCAATGGACGTACCAGTTGGATGTAGCCGCGAGTGTGGGAGTTCCTGATGGCGCAGGGCACGGTGAAATGGTTCGATCCTGACCGGCGGTTCGGGTTCATCACCCCGGACAGCGGCGGCCATGTCCTGGCGCACGCCATGGAGGTGACAGTGCCCGACGTGGTGCTCCTGGCCGATCAGCGCGTCGAGTTCGACATCGTCCGCGGCCGCCTGGGCACCCAGGCCCACCGCATCACCCCGATCTCCTGAACCATCTCCCGGCCCCGCGTCTCGGCGAGAAGGCGGACCTTCGTGGCCAGCCCACCGCGGGACTCGTCGATTCCCGGCACTGAGCGCCTGGCCAGAAGGCTTGTCCGCGACTGTCGGGTAGACGGGGTGGTCCAGGGCGCGGCGATTGTCAGGCTCTTGTCGTTGGTGCCGACGCCCGCCGCGCCTTACGAACTGAGGACGGCTCACCTCACAGCCACCGGGGTAGGCCGAAGAACGGGAACACTGACGTGTCCCCGAATCGGGTGATCGCCGAGATCCCGTTTTCCGCGACCGTCAATACCATCAGCCCGCGCGGCCGGGCGATCGCGGCGGGTAGAGCCGGCATGTAGTAGCCGAGGGCCGGCTGGCCGTTGGCCCGGGTGGGCACCACGCGCGGCGGCGCACCCCAGGTCCGCGCCCGGTCGGCGAAGAAGGCCCTGATGGCGGCCCGGCCCTGGTACTCATTCGGCACCGGCGGCATGGTGAGCCACGCGTCGTCCGTGAGCAGGGCGACCATGGCGTCGGTGTCGCCGGACTCGAGCGCGTCAGCGAACAGTCCGACGAGTTCGCGTTCCCGGGCAGATCCCGGGGCGAGGGCTTCGGCCAGGGCCGGCTTGTCGGCGGACAGCGTCACCCGGGCCCGCTGGAGCGCCCCCTTCACGGCGGTCGCGGACGTCTCGAGCACATGGGCCGCGTCGGCGAGCCGGAAGCCGAGCACATCGCACAGCACGACGACGGCTCGCTGCCGAGGCGGTAGCCGCTGCACGGCGGTGATGAGCGCCAGCCCGATCGCTTCCCTGGCTTCGTAGCGGGCCTCGGGGCCGGGGGCGAGGTCGGCCAGTTCGAGCATCGAGTCCGGGTACGGCTGGAGCCACACCGGCTCCCCGCGCCGGGTCGGCTCGGTCAGCTCCGGGACCTCACGTCGCGGCCGGCGGCCGGAGGCGCGCAGCGCGTTGAGGCTCCGGTTCGTCGCGATCCGGTACAGCCAGGTGCGCACCGATGACCGACCCTCGAAGTCTTCGAGACCGAGCCAGGCTGCCAGCAGCGTGTCCTGGACCAGGTCCTCTGCATCGGCCACCGAACCGACGATCCGGTAGCAGTGCAGGCGCAGTTCCCGCCGGTACGGCTCGGTTAGCGCGCGGAACGCCTCTGCGTCTCCGGTGCGGGCGTGCCGCAGGGTGTCTTCGGTCATGATCGTCCTCCTCGAACAGAGTGACACCGGCGGGTACGGAATCGGAACGGTCCGTTTCCCCGCAGGCCGGTGTCAGATCGACGTGACCATTTCTCAACGTTGGATTCTGGGGCTGACCGCCGTGGCGGCCCTGCTCGTCGGCCTGGACGCCTCGGTGGTGTCCACGGCCCTGACCACGATCCGACTCGACTTGCACGCGTCCGTCGAGCAGCTCGAGTGGACGGTGAACGCGTACACCCTCAGCTTCGCCGTGCTCCTGCTGACCGCCGCGGCGCTCGGGGACAGGTTCGGCCGGCGGCGGCTTTTCGTCTCCGGCCTGGCCCTGTTCGCGGTCGCGTCGGCGGGCTGCGCGCTCGCCCCGACCGCCGGTTGGCTGATCGCCGCCCGCGCCGCGCAGGGCGCCGGCGCCGCAGCCGTGATGCCGCTCGCGCTGACGCTGCTGGGCGCGGCGATCCCGCCGGAGAGGCGGGCGCGTGTGCTGGGTGCCTTCACCGCCGTAGTCGGCGCGTCAGTGCCGGCCGGCCCGCTGGTCGGCGGCGCGATCGTCGACGGCGCGTCCTGGCGGTGGATTTTCTGGCTGAACCTGCCGGTCGTGGCGGTACTCGTCGCGTTCGTGCTGCGCCGGATCGAACCGAGCCGCGGCCCCGGGTCGGGCCTGGACATCGGCGGCCTGCTGCTGGCGGGCGGGGCCGCATTCGGCCTGGTCTGGGGGCTGGTGCGCGGCAACGCCGCCGGCTGGGCCAGCCTCGAGGTGCTGGCGGCGCTGGGGGCCGGTGCGGCGCTGACCGCCGGTTTCGTCGCCTTCGAGGCCCGCACGGGCGAGCCGATGCTGCCGCTCCGGTTGTTTCGGGGCCGGGCCTTCGCGACCGGCAACGCCGCGATCTTCTTCGTCTGGGCATCGACATTCGGATCGGTGTACTTCATGGCGCAGTTCCTCCAGACCAGCCTCGGCGCCAGGCCCCTGGAGGCCGGCCTGCGGCTGATGCCGTGGGGCGCGATGACGGTCATCGTGCCCAGGATCGCCGGCAGTCTGGTCCAGCGGTACGGCGCGCGCCCGCTCGTGGCCGGTGGCATGACTCTTCACGCCGCATCCATGCTGTGGATCGCGGATCTCGCCACCCCGAACGTCGCATACTGGCAGCTCGTCGCACCGCTGGTGCTGTCCGGGATCGGGGTCGCGGCGGCCATCCCCGCGACCCAGGCCGCTGTGCTTGCCTCGGTCGCGCCCGCTGACATCGGCAAGGCCTCCGGGGCGTACAGCGCGCTTCGCCAGCTCGGCGGGGCCTTCGGAGTGGCCGCACTGGTCGCCGTTTTCGCCGCCAGAGGCGACTACGGCAGTCCGCGCGCGTTCGTCGACGGCTTCGCCCCGGCGCTGGTCGCCAGCGCGGCCCTGGCCGCCGCCGCTGTTCTCGTGGGAGCGGGCATCCCCACCCACCGCCAGGTCCCCGCACCCGCACCCGCCGGTGGACCATCAGTTTGGGCCAGATCGCGCCGTCGCAGTGCGAGTTCCGCCCCACACTCATGACCGTCCTGACATCCGCCGCTCCCGGCTACCCGACAGTTACGGACAAGAATTCTGGCCAGGCGTTTAGCTCGAGGCGGGTGAGTTTGGCGGTGGGATGATCGGTCGATCCATGCGCGCGTGAATCCTCGTCTGGGGGTGATCGGGTTGCCTGCCGCAAGGTAGCGGCCTGGTCGCCGCGGCCGGAGCCTAGGGTGCCGCTGGCCGATTGTGTCGGGCCTCGGCGGCCTGGGCGGGTGCGGGACTCCTCACGCCCGGGTGAGCAGGATGTTCTCCGTGGGTGGCTGCTGGGTGGCCCGCCTCTGCAGCAGCGTGACCCCGGCCGCCACGCTGCGGAACGACTCGCCGACCGCGTGCCACCGCCGATCGGACGCCTCCGCCGCGAGCACCAGAGCGGGCAACCGCACGGCGATCGGATCACCGGCGGCGAGCGGCCGACGCCGGGCGAACAGTGGCTCGGCCGTCTCGGCGAGCCGGCGCGCGATGACCGCCGCCCGGGACGTGGGCGGCTCCTGGCTGCCCGTGAACGTGGTGCACGCGTCGCGGACCAGGTACGCGAGGGTGTCCAGGGTGACCGTGGCCCGGTAGGCGTCGGTGACGCCGGCGTACCCGGTGAGGGTTCTGGCGAAGGTGCCGGCCGGTCCGGAGAGGTCAGGGAGGCGTCGGCGGCCGACGAGCTGCTCCTGGACGGCGGCGAGGGTGCGGGCGAGCGCGGCCCCGAGGACGACGTCGCGGGCGTTGAGGTCCAGGTCGAGGGCGAGGGCGTGAGCCAGTCCGGGGTCGCGGCGCAGCGCCAGGTCGAGGGTGCGGGCGAGGGGGACGGCGAGGCCCACGGCCCGGTCGACCGCGTCGTCGGCCGTGCCGGCCCGCACGAGCGCCCCGTCGAGGTCGAGTGCCAGGGCGCTGGCGCTGGCCAGGGCGAGTTGGAGGAGCACGGGCGAGGTGGCGGCGTCGTGGGTGGCGGCGACGATGAGGTCGAGGCCGGTGACGAGGCGGGGGTCCGGCCGGTCGGCGGCGATCCACAGGCCGGGTCCGGCGCCCTGTTCGGGCTGGGTCCACACGCTCATCGTGCCGGGGTGGCTGAGCATGCCGGGCTGGCTGGCGAGGTACTGCACCTCCCGGTGCGTCGGCAGCCGGTACCGCTGGCTGCCGTTCTCCCCGGCGATGACGGAGTTCACCCAGGCCGTCAGCGCCACCGCGTCGTGGCCCCACACCCCGGTGACGGGCCCGCCCGGCTCCGCGACAAGGGGGCCGTCCGGTGCCGGGGTGCCGGTGTCGCGGCGGAACAGCAGGTGCAGCTCGCCGCTGATCGGGATCGGGCACACCCGCGAGTCGTCGGGGGTCAGCACGAACCGGTGCAGGTGCCGCGTGACCAGCGCGGCGGCCACAAGACGGCGCAGCCCCGGGTCGGCGGTGGGATCGAAAGCCTTGTCCTTGTAGGCCGCGAGCGCCTCGCGCTGCTCCTGGGCGAGGCCGATCCCGCCGGCGGTGGGCACGCAGTCGAACGCGAGGGCGAGCGCGGGAAGCGAACCCGACGCGAGGCAGGCCCGCACGATCGGGGTGGCGTCGGCGAGCACGACGTACAGCAGGGTCGTCTCGCGCCACCACATGTCGTCGACGGCGTCGGCGAGTACCTGATGCAGGCCGTTCTTGACGATGTGCACGGCCGCGAGGTACTCCCCGAAGGTCTGGTGGGCGAAGCTGTAGCGGTCCTGTTCGCTGCGGTGCAGGAATCCGCTGGCCACGACGTCGGCGAGCAGTTCCTCGGCGGTGACCCGGATCGACATGTAGCGCAGCTGCGACCCGACCGCGTCGAGGACCTCCACCTTGGGCAGGCTGCTGTCGCGGCCCCGCATCATCCGGAACGCGAGCGCGGCCATGACGGGCACCTTGAACTCGCCGGAGGGCCGGTCGAGCCAGCCGCCGCCGTCCTCGCCGGGGCGGCCGTCGACGGCGCGGCGGCTCCACAGCATCCCGTTGCAGATGTCCTTATACAGGGTGGCCCGGTCGGCGATCAGCCCGCCCTGGCTGCGGTGCACGCTGGCGATCATCGTCAGCAGCAGTGGGTTGACGGTCAGATCGAGGAGCGCGGGCGCGGCGGCGAGCCGGTCGATGAGGTCGGCGGCCCGCTCCCGGGCCCGGATCTCGATCCCTCGACCCCGGTCGCGCCCGGAGTCCCCGCGCGCGTCGCGCCGTTCGATGGCCAGGTACCACGCGTGCAGGAACCGCCGCACGTGCTCGTCGGCGAAAGGCCGCACCTGCATGACCTGGGCCCTGCCGATCGCCGGGGCGGGATAGGCGTGCGGCCGCGACGTGATCACGAAGTCATTGCCGGGGTACTGCGACAGCTGCTGCTCGATCCACACCGTCACGGCCTTGCGGTCCTCCGGCCGGGCGACCTCGTCGAGCCCGTCGAGGAGGACCAGGCAGGCCCCGGCGTGCAACTGCTGGTCCCACCAGCCCGGCGGTTCGCGGACCCCGAGATCCGGGACGGTGTCGCGGACCAGCTCCGCCAGGGGCACCCTCGGGCGCTCGGCGATCCGCCCGGCGTGGTCGCGCAGGACCAGCAGGATCGGGATCTGGCCGCGCCGCCGGTGACCCTCGGCGAGCCTGCGGGCCCGCAGCCCGCGCCGGGGACGGATCGTCTCGCGCACCAGGTGCCGCAGCAGGGTCGTCTTGCCGCTGCCCGGCCCGCCGAGGACGGCCAGCGCGACCGGGTTGCGGTCGCTGAGCAGCTCGTCGATCCCGTGGTACCGCTGCGTGAGATCGCCCGGCAGCGCGGCCACGAGCGACCCGGGCACCTCGTACGCGGGCCGGGGGACGAGGCCGGGGTCCACGTAGACCTCGTCGAGTTCAGGGGTGTACGAACCGGCGGTCGCCACGCCCTTGAGGTCGATCACCCGGGACTCGGCGAGCATGTAGGTGCGATACTTGCGCCCGTACGGCGACATCCGCCGGCCCGCCGCCTGATCGACCCAGTCGGCCAGCTGCTCGAGTCGGATCTTGACCCGTTTCGCCGCGCTCTCGCCGGCCAGGACCGCAACGCCCACCACGATCTCGTAGCACACGGCGAGGAACGCGGTCGCCAACCAGTTGCGGGCGAGCAGCCCTCCGATGGCGGTGAGGGCGACGACGGGCCCGCCCAGCGCCGCCAGACCCCACGCCAGCATCCTCCCGGCACGCGGCATGTACAGCTCCCTCGGTGGTCGCCACAACCCACTTAGGAGTATCGGTCCGCGGGGCGCGCGCCGGCCCGCGTCAGTCGACCACCGGACAACGCGGCGGTAGTCGGGTTGTCCGACGACAGGTCGTAGCCTCAGGCGAAGGTCAGTCGCCGCGCTTCGACCGCCAGGCCGAGATGGCGACCGTTGTCATGATGGCGCACTCGGGCAGGCCGGCGAGAACTGCGTTCGTCAGCCCCTCGACCAGCCACAGAACGGGCAGAATGCCCACGGACACCGCGACGGCCGGCGGCCAGAGCCCGGTGCGCCGACCGACGACCGCGATCAGCGGCAGTCCGACTGTGACCAGGATCCCCGGCACCGCGACCGCCCACCACGGCAGCTGCAGCACGCCAATCGCGACGAAGAGTTCGCAGCTGAGAAGCGCGCAGCCGAGAATGCCGGGGAGGAACAAGGCGCGCTGCCTGGCCGACGCCTCGGAACGGCCCGGCACGGACCCGTCCAGCGCTGCGGCGAGACCGGCGATCACCAGGGCCCAGGCCGCGATCAGAAAGCGGGCGGTGTCGATGTCGTCCGGCGACCGGTGGACCGCGATCGCCGCACCGGTGTACCCGATGGACCCGATGGCGGCCACGGACGCGCCGATCGCAGCCAAGAGGGGCCGTCCGGGGCCGGCTGCGTGCGGGGACGCCTCGATCCGGAACCAGCGGGCAGGGCCGGACCGCTCCACAGCGGCCCGGTCCGGGGTGATCGGTGCGGTGGCGGATCCGGTCGTGGGTTGGTGCCTGGACTCCGGCCCGTCAGGTCGCGGGTCCTTGGGGCTGCCGGCGGGTGCCGTCCCGGCCTCCGGTCGCGGAGACTGCGGTGCCGCATCGGTGTCGGTGTGCCGAGGGTCCGGCGCTCTGCCGTGCTCCGCGAGCTGGGACCAGAGGTGACCCGCCGCCGCGGCCACCATCCGGCTGTCGTCCTCAACGAGGCGTCCGATCTCGGCCGCGACTTGGCCGCGCACCACGTCGTTGCCGATCCGGTGCAGTCGGGCGAGACTGTCGAGCGCGGCTAGCCGGTCGGTGGCGATCGGACTGCCGACGGCGTTCGCGACATGGTCCGGTAGCCGCCAATGCACGTTGCGGGCGATCACGACGCGGCCCTCGACATTGTCCTGCCGCTTCGGCCGCTGCTGCGGCATCTCCTCGACTACCCGGTCGTGCACGTAGTTGTACAACTCGTCCAGGGTGATGTCCCCGTCGCCATCGAGATCGGCGGTGCCGTCTCGCAGGCCGGCGACCAGGTGCCGGGTGAACACGGACTGGACAGCCGTGCCGTGCCGCCGGTCGCCCTCGAACGAGTACCGGGTCTCGTCGGAGGCGGTCAGCACGGTGCGCCCCCGGCCCCGGAACCGTTCGAGCGTGTGCACCTGCCGGTCGGCCTTGGCCGGCCGGCCGGCGGGGAACGCGCCGCTGTAGCAGCAGTCGAGGATCAGCACCTTCCGCCGGGACGGGCAGCGTTCCATCGCCTGGTCGATCAGGTCGGCGGACAACCCGGTGAACAGCAGGCTGTCGAGCCGGGTGTTGGCCATCGCGAGGTACAGCCGGCCCTCGTCGTCCTTGAGCCCGTGCCCGGTGAAATACAGAAGCGCCAGGTCGTCGAGGCGTCGCTCGCGGTAGAAGTCGCCGATCGCCTCGCCGACCACGTGCAGCGGCTCGTTGATCAGGATCGTCACGTCGAAGCCGGCGATGTCGGGGTCGCGCAGGACGGCGGCGAGCGCCTCGGCGTCGTTCGGGGGAGCGGTCAGTTCCCGCAGCTCCGGGTCCTGGTACCGGTAGGTCGCGATCAGGAGCGCCGAGCGCTGGTTCATCGTGGGGCTACTGGCCGTGCCGGCGGACGTAGGCCTCGACGAGCGCCTGCTGTTGGGCCGTCGTGGCCCGATCCAGTTCCAGGGTGTCGCCGTCGATGGTCACGGAGATCCGGTGCCGGCCGGCCTGGCGGCCGAGCCAGTCGCGCAGCGTGTCCAGCACCGTTGGGAACACGCCGCCGGATGCGCTCAACGCGACCACGAGGGCGCCGAGGGTGACCGGGTCGGCGCCCTTCGCACCGGCTGGCGCGTCCTCGCCCCGCGTTGGCGTGACGGATTCCACGTCGAGATCGGCGAGTTCCGCGCGGAGCCGGCGGGTCAGGTGCTCGCCCAGTTCGGGGTCCAGCTCCGGGTCGGGTGCCAGGGACACGAGGAGGTGGAACACGCCGCGAGAGTTCACGCGTCATCATCTCCACAGCGAAAGTCGGCGAACAAGCACGGTGGACTGTACAAAGGCCGACAGCTGGCTCTGGCTGCTGACGACGGACACGCGGCGGTCGAACCGGCCGATGTTCGCCTGCCTCCCCGCATCTCAGAATCATGGGGTACCGAAATGCCCTAACGCCTCCTCGTAGTCGACGAGCGCCTCGGGATACCGGTGGGCGGTGATCAGGAGCATTGCCCGATCCGTCAGTGCCCGGGCGAGCACGAGCCGGCTGGCGGCTCCGAGGTCGGCGTGCAGTCTGCGGGCAGCCGTGACGCTGTCGTCGAACGCGGGCAGAGTCGGATCGGCGAAATGGGTGCTGCAGCGCCAGAGCCGGTACACGGCGGTAACGGAGCGCCAGCCGGCGGCGGAGCGTGGCGAGTGTTGCCAGGTCAGTTTCTCGTCGAGCCCGGTCCAGTAACGTCCCGGCCCGGTTCTGCGGAGCCTCGCCGCACAGCTGTATCCCGGAGTCCTCGATGTAGCGAGTTCGCAGGTCACGCGACCAGTGCGTCATGTCGACGCTGACCACGGCCCGGGGCTCGCCGGGGACCACCGGTTCCTCGTGCTGGGCCTGAGAGGCCAGGAGGATCGCCGCCTCGGTGAACTGGGCGCCCGACCAGTTCCTCGGCTCTCCCGTGGCGGCCAGCCGGCGAGCCAGCCCGAGGGCCTCACGCCGCGCCCGGTGGGCTTCGTCTGGACGCTCGGCGCGATCGAGAAGTACGGCGTACCAGACAAGGGTGTGAAAGACGCCGCTCAGCGACGTCGCGTCGGTGAGCAGCCGGTTCCGGTCCCGGTCCAGGATCTCGCCCAGTGACCAGGGACATTCCACACCGTAGGTTGAAGGCGCAACGGCGGAAGCAGCCTGCGGAATCCGGCTGGCTCAGCTCAGCGCGGCCGCCTTGCGCAGCAGCACTGAGCGTTCGCGCTCGTTGGCGCACAGCCTGGCGGCCAGCTCCAGCTCCGCGCGTGCCTCCGATCGCCGCCCGAGACGGGCCAGCAGCTCACCGCGCACGGTCGGGACCAGGTGCGAACCGGGGAGCCGGTTGGAGGCGATCAGCTCGTCCACGATGGCCAGGGCCCGCGCCGGACCCGAGGTCATGGCGACGGCGACGGCCCGGTTGAGTTCGACCACCGGCGAGGGCGCGACCCGGCCCAGTGCCTCGTAGAGCACCACGATCCGGTCCCAGTCGGTCGCCTCGACGGACGGCGCCGTCGCGTGGGTGGCGGCGATCGCGGCCTGTAGGCCGTAGGGGCCGAGGCCGCGGGTCGATGCCCTGGCCAGCGCGTCGAGCCCACGGCGGATCGCCGAGAAGTCCCACCGGCGCCGGTCCTGGTCCTCGAGCATGACCGGTGAACCGTCCCGGCCGGTCCGGGCGGGGAAGCGCGCGGCCGTCAGTTCGCACAACGCGAGCAGGCCGTGCACCTCTGGTTCGTCGGGTTGCAGCGCGGCGAGCGTGCGGGTCAGCCGGATCGCCTCGTACGCCACGTCGGGGCGCACGAGCCGGTCACCCGATGTGGCCGTCGACCCCTCGGTGAAGATCACGTAGAGGACGCTGAGCACGCCGCCGAGCCGCTCCCGGCGCTCGCCGGCCGGCGGCAGTTCGAACGGCACCCCGGCCGCCGCGATCGTCTTCTTGGCCCGGGTGATGCGGGCCTGCACGGTCGGCACGGGTACGAGGAACGCCCGGGCGATCTCCTCGCTGGACAGGCCGGCGACCACGCGCAGGGTCAGCGCCACCCGGGCCTCGGGGGAGAGCACCGGGTGGCAGCTGATGAACATCAGGGCCAGTACGTCGTCGTCGATCCGGTCGGGGTCGACGTCCCCGTCCACCGCGGAGTCGACGGTCGGGTCGGCCGCCAGCAGGGCGTATCGGTCCCGCAGGGCGGCCCGGCGGCGGATCGCGTCGATCGCGCGCCGCCGGGCCGTGGCCATCAGCCAGCCGGCCGGATTGGCCGGAGGGTCCAGCGGCCAGGACACCAGCGCCTCGGCCACCGCCTCCTGGGCCGCGTCCTCGGCGAGCCCGAAGTCGCCGGTGAACCGGGTCAGCGCGGCGACGATCCGCGCCGACTCGATCCGCCAGACGGCCTCGACATCGGCCGTACCCATCAGATCTGGCTCTCGGGCACGGAGAGGACGGTCACGCGTCGCTCTCCGGGGTCTCGTCGCCCCCGAGCACCCGCCGGACCTCGATCTTGGACCCGGGAGCCGCCGGGACCCGCCTGGCCCACTCGACCGCCTCCTCCTTCGAGGCGACGTCGAGCATGAAGTAGCCCCCGAACAGTTCCTTGGTCTCGCCGTACGGCCCGTCGGTGACCACCGGGGCCTCGCCGCTGAAGTCGACCACGACGCCCTGGGCCGCGTCGTCGAGGCCCTCGGCCGCGACGAAGACGCCAGCCTTGAACAGGTCGTCGATGAACTGGCGGGACGTGGCCATCATCTCGTCGATGTTGGCCATCATGGCCGCGTTCGACTCGTCGGTGCCCCGCATGATCAGCATGTACTGCGCCATCACGTTCTCCTCGTCCGGCGGGGCCGCCTCTCGGCCCTCACACCCTCATGTCGAACGAGCGGCCCGCGGATCGACACGGCCCCGGAGAAATTTTCTCGCCGCGACGACGAGCCCGTCAGACCCGCGTTTCTCCTGTCCAAACGGTGGCTGCAGCTTATCGTCGTGCCCGCATCGGCCGTGGGTCACGGTGGGCCACTCGCGGCCACGGATCCGCTGGCGCGTGCCCATTATGGTGACCGGGACCCGCAGTCGCCGTACAGGGGAGGTTTCGTGTCCGTCCAGGTTCTCGCAGAGGAGCCCCCTGCCTTCGCGCCGCGGAGCGGGCTCTGGCTGTTCGTCCGCCATCTGCTCGCCGCCACGGTCACGGTCGTGGTCGTGATGGCCTTGTGGGCTGTCGTCAGCGCGCCCTTCGTCGCGGTCTTCCTCATCGACGACTCCTTCTCCGTCTCCGAGTACGCCGGGGCCGCCCTGTGGGTGGCCGGTTGGGTGTGCCTGGCGACCCTGGCCGTCATGCCCGTCGCCCTGGGGCTGGAGCGGATCGTCCTGCGTGGTGGCAGAGGGTGGACCGTGACTGCGGCGATCTTGCCGGTCGCCCTGTGCGTGGGGATCGCCGCCGGCGTGGTCGCCCTGTTCAAGCTCACCGATGCGCCCGGGGCCTACCACGCCGTCGCTCTGGCGGTCTTCGGCATGCTCCTCCTCGTCATCTACTGGCCGACGGTGTGGGCGCTCAACCTCGCCAGCTATGTCCTGCGCCGGGTCCGCCGCGCCTGGCGACTCCGCCGCGCGACCGTCGGACGGCCGGTGGCGACGGTCCGATAGCTGGGCGGGCATTCGACGGCACGTCCGGCCTGCGCAAGGTCCACTCGGCCCTCGGCGGTGGGGCCGGGCGGGGCGGATTCAACATGCGCGCAGTGTGCCAACATTTTCAAACATTGCCTCGTGTCGCGGTGTCCATGTGGGTAGAAGCGCCCGGGCGCGGGGCGTGATCCGCTGTGACCCCGTTGACATTTGATGAAACTGGCGAGAAACTGGCCGTGTTCTTGCATGAAACAACATGAGTGAACACGGAGTGCTCGGGGCGCCGACGCGCTTGGGGGCTGCAGCATCTCCCGTTCCGAAAGGAAGGACTTGCTGTGTCACGTTCTCGAAGAGTGCTGACCGCCGCGGTCGCCGCCGTCGCCCTGGTGACCGTCAGTGCGGTGGCGTCCTCGACGGCGTCGGCGCTGCCGCCGGGCGCCACGTACACGATCTCGGTCGGGTCGACCGCCTCCTACGCGAATCCGAACGACACGCCGGCGAGCACCTACGTCGACAAGGACGGCACGTTCTACTACCAGCAGGCCGCCGCGCTGTACGGCGCGTCGCAGGGTCGGTTCTGGGACTTCTTCACCGGGACGAACTTCGACTCGGCGACGAGGTCGAGCACGATCAGCAACTACGTGAACCCGGCCAACTCCAGCGACCGCAACAACGACACGACCTGGCGGTGCAACAACAGCCCCACCGGCCTCCAGTCCACCTACGCCCCCTCGACCGCCTCCTACTCGCAGCGCAACTTCTGCGACCTGTCCGGGGTGTGGGTCGATCCGGACACCGGCAACTGGCACGGCCTGGTGCACAACGAGTTCACGCCGCAACCGTTCGGCGACGGCCTGCACTTCGACGCCATCGACCACGCCGTCTCGACCGACCAGGGCCGCACCTGGGCCATCGACAACCACGTGATCACCTCGCCGTACAGCACCACGCGAAACGACACGACGGCCTTCCCGAACCAGACGTACGACTACGGCGACGGCGACCAGCGGCTGCTCGTCGACGCGGCCTCCGGCTACTTCTACGTGTTCTACGGCTCGCGGATCGTCGACAAGAGCGGCAGCTGGCGGGCGTTCTACTCCCACGTCGCGCGTGCTCCCATGTCGGGCAAGATGGCGCCCAGCTCGTGGCAGAAGTGGTACGACGGCTCCTGGTCGCAGCCCGGCGTGGGCGGCAAGGAAAGCAACATGGTGCCGGTCAACGCCTCCAACAGCACCGGATACACCCCGGCGAGCGCCGAGTACAACCCGATGAACACCGGCACGGCCAGCCAGCAGATCGCCGCCGGCAAGATGCCCGACACATCGCCGCTGTTCGTCATGAACGTCAGCTACAACGCCTACCTCGGGGTGTACATCGGCACCCCGCAGGCCGTCGACCAGTCCGGCAACGCGCCGCAGGAGTACTACGCCACCGATGACCTGACCACCCAGAAGTGGACCCGCATCGGTGACTCGGGCAGCTACCACACCGCTTCGTGGTACCGCTGGCTCCTGGACAGCGCGAACAAGACGAGCACCACGATCATCGGGAAGTCGTTCCGGTCCTACTGCTCGTTCGGCTGCGCCAGCGGTTCCTCCGGCCAGTACGTCAACATCAGCATCGACTCGAACTCGCCGGCCCCCGCGCCCGTCGACACGTCCAAGACGTACCTGATCGGCACCGGATCCGGCCGGGTCCTCGCCCAGGTCTCCGGCAACACCACGACCACGTCGGTGCCGGCGGCCACCGGCTCGAACCTGGAGGCGTGGAGCTTCACCAGCCTGTCCGATGGTTCGTACCGCATCACCAACGCCTCCACGGGCCAGGCCCTCGGTGTCGACGGCGCTGTCACGACGACCCGGGCGTGGGGCGCCAAACCGACGGTCACCGCCGTCAACGCAACCAACGTCGGCCAGCAGTGGTTCATCCTCAAGAACACCTCGGGGGGTACCTACCGCCTGGTCAACCGCCACAGCGGACTCGTGCTCGCCCTGTCCTCGGACTCCACCCGGCTCACCGAGACCACGCCGGCCCGGGACTGGACCAACAGCACGGGTAACCCCGTCGGCGGTAGCCGCACCGGGGCCGAGCAGACGATGACCCTGACCCAGACCGGCACCACCGGCACCGAGACCGTCGGGGTCACCAACCCCGGCACGCAGACCGGCACCGTTGGGACGGCCGTCTCGAAGCAGATCACGGCCACCGACTCGCTGGGCAAGCCCCTGACGTTCACGGCTACCGGTCTGCCGGCCGGGCTGTCGATCAGCTCGTCTGGGCTGATCACCGGCAGTCCGACGACGGCCGGCACCTCTTCCGTCACCGTCACCGCGTCCTCCGGCACCGCCAGCGGCCAGACCACGTTCACCTGGACGGTCAACCCGACCGGCGGTGGCCGGTTCCCCCAGTCGTCGATGACGGTGAAATCGTGCGACAGCCAGGAAACCACCAACGAGAACGCGCCGTGCACCAACGTACTCGACGGCAACTCGGCCACCTTCTGGCACACGAAGTGGTCGAACCCGGTCGCACAGATGCCGCACGAGATCCAGATCGACCTCGGCGCCAGCCACTCGGTCACCAACCTGTACTACTTGCCCCGCCAGAACCAGGCCAACGGTCGGATCGCCAACTACGAGGTGTACGTCTCCACCGACGGCACCACCTGGGGCACCGCCGTGGCCACCGGCACGTTCGCCAATAACACCACCGAACAGACGGTGACGTTCGCGGCCAAGACCGGACGCTACGTCAGACTCCGCGCCCTGTCCGAGGTCAACGGCAACCCGTGGACCTCCGTCGCCGAACTCAACATCGGCGGCGTCTAGCCACAACACCGAGGGCCGGAAGGGAGTACGTCTCCCTTCCGGCCCTCGCGGCATGTGACCAGCAGGCACCCCAGGCCTCACAGATTTCCTTGAGACCGATGAGCGCTCCGGACGATGATCCCGGCAGGGACGTGACCTCCCTGCTCGGACGCGAAATGCGGTGGACCAACCACTTCCATGCAGTTACCTTGGTCCCAGGGTAACTTTTGGACGTTGGGGGTTCGTGTGGAAGACATGGGCATCGAGCGCGTGCAGTTGGGCGTGCGGATGGAAAAGCGCATGGTGAAGGTGCTCAAGGGGCTGGCCGAGTTTGAGGACACCAGCCTCGCCCAGCTCCTGGAGAAGATCGTGCTGCACTCCTTCGAGCCGGTGGCCGGACAGGAGGGCGAGGCGGCGGCCAGTCCGCACAGCACCCGGGCGCTGGCGGCCATCGCCGATCTGCGCCGGGTCTATGGGCTCGACGACGACGTGCACCAGTCCCGGCGCTACCGCGAGGACGCGTCATGACCGGGGGCGTCCTCACGACAGCCTTCGCCGTCGCCGGACTCACCGTCACCCACGGGGAGGTGCTCGGCACCGAATGGCGCGAATACGTCGAGGAACGCGACCGGCCCGCCTCCACCGCACTCCTGCGACTGGCCACCGAGAGACGGTCAGGTGGCGGGCTGCTGGCCCTGGATGTCGAGGTGGCAGCGGATGGTCAGGCGTCAGGGTCGACTTCGGGGTGCGTGAACCGTACGGGCTTGCCCAGCGACCGGGCGTAGGCGATTTCGGCTCGGGTGCTGTCTCCGATGTAGTCGCCGACTACGAGCATCTCATCAGCGAGCCGGATCTTCGCCCGGTGCAGATCGTCGAGTCGGGCCTTCAGCGCCTCGGCCTCCACAGGATCGGACCAGAGTTCGTGCGGCGACTTCAAGTCACAGCCCGGTTTGACGACAATCTTTCCGGCTTTGGTCTCCCGCAGATCGGCCTCGTTCATCTCGGTCATGAAGCGGGTGGAGCCGCAGATCACGACGATGTGCGGGAGGCTCAACAGCTTCTTCGCGTCGGCGAGTTTCTCCTCGGGGGTGAGCAGATGCGGGTATGACACTGGTTCCTCCTGGTGGTGTGAACATGCGGGAGAACGCGGCGTGCGACGCCCCACTGGGCGTGGCGCCGACCCGGTACAACACGGACTCGTGCCCCTCCCACCGGGTTTCGAAACTCGACAAGTACAGCGTGTCGTCCAGCCGGATCATGCGCCAGATGGGCAACGCGTCATAGAGGTGCACCGCCAGGCTCAACCCAGGGTGCCGGGCGAACTCCCGGAGACGTTCCAGCGAGTGCCGGATTCCGCTGGTGAACGCTTCGTGGGACTCCCCGACCTCGTCCGCACGCTGGGCTGCGGACGGGCTGTCCGGGTCGAGTAGGAGGACACGCATGGTGACGGCGCGGCTGAACGCGGCGCGCAGGAGCGAGCCGTTGAACGCGAGGTGACCGAGGCCCCGCACTGCGAGTAGGACCACACGATGCGCCGCGCCGAGAACCTGGCCGGCTCGGCCGACTGAGCCGTACACCTCGCCTAGCCGATCTACCGCTGAACGCAGGCACCCCAAGGCGCGCAAAGGGCTGCGGCCTGCCTCGGAGCCGATGCTCACCGGCGAACTCTGGCCCGGCGGTGGTCGCGTCCGGGCAGCGAGCAGTCGCGGGCGTCTATACAGTATGGACCATGATCATGGACGCGTCTGCGGCGCTGGAAGACCTGGACACGCTGGTGCGGCATCTGCGGGACGCCCACCCGCACCCGTATCCCGACGGGATGCAGGCCTTCTACGCCGCGGTCGCCGAGTGCGTGTCCGCGATCCCGGCGAACGGCCTGTCGGACGCGCGGTTTCGCCAGCTGCTGCGCCCGGTGCTCGCCGCCGTGCGTGATGGTCACACGAAGCTGGAGGAGTCGGTCACCGGGTCGCGGCACTATCCGGTCGGCTGGGACGTCGTCGAGGACGTGTTGTACGTGGCCAGGGTCGGCTCGACCGAACACCGGGAGCTGCTCGGCGCACGCCTGGTCAGCGTCAACGGTCGCACCGTGGCCGAGCTGCGGGCGGCGTACACCAGGATCAGGGGTTGTGAGAACCTGTCGCACGAGCTGACCGGCGTCGCCCGGGCGCTGGGCGGCCCGCACCTGGCCGAGGATCTGTTGGGCCTGGCCGACGGCCTGAAGCTGGTGGTGCGGACCGCCGACGGCGCCGACGTCACCGTCGAGGTGCCCTCGACGGAGGAGGACCTGGAGTGGATCGGCCCGCCGAGCACCCAGGAGCTGCCGCCTGCGGACGCGTCCGGGCTGGGTTGGGGCTTCCTGTCCGCAGACACGGTCTACCTGCGGGTGGCCAACCTCGTCGGCTACCGGGAGTACGCGGAGATGATGGAAGCGTTCGCCGACCGGCCGGTGGGCGAGCACGGTGACGCCACGTCGGCCACCGAGCTGCTCCGCGAACTCGTGCTGGCCGCCAGGACGGCCCGGGCCGACCGCCTGATCGTGGACCTGCGCGGCAACGGCGGCGGGGGCGCGGCCTTCGCTTTCATCCTCGGCCACTTCCTCTACGGCCTGGACCGTACGCTGCGCGTCGACCTCGGACACGGTCTGACCCGCTACTCGGAACTGTTCGCCGAGCACTACCCCGCCATGGTCAAGGACGTCCCGGCCGAGGTGTGGGCGGCCGGGGGCTACGACTTCCGGGAGGAGCACGCGTGGCGGGCCGGCGAGCTGGTGGAGACGTTCAGGCTCCAGGACTACTCGCCGACCTTCGCCGCCGAACTGACCCGAGGTGACCTGTCCGCCGCCTGGTCACCGCAGGTCACCGTGCTGATCGACGCCTGGACCTACAGCTCAGGGTTCCAGCTGGCGCTCTTCCTGCACCGGATGGGTGCCGACACCGTCGGAGTACCCTCCGGTCAGGCCGGCAACAGCAGCGGCGACACGCTGGGCTTCACCCTGCCCCACTCGCGGATCAAGGCCAGGCTGTCGGCCAAACGGTTCGTCATGTTCCCCCACGACCCCGAGCAGGGCAGGCTCTGGCGACCCGACCAGGAACTGACCTACGCCCACCTCGCCGGCCACCACTTCGATCCCGACACCGCCGTCACCATCGCGACGGCCGGCCTGAACCCGGGCAGCGAAAGCCGCTGACTGCCAGGTAGCCGCTCAGGTCGTACCGCTCAGACGGGCCCGTCGAAGAATGCCCGGATGTCGGCGGCGAGGAGGTCGGGGGCCTCCATCGCGGCGAAGTGCCCACCGCGCTCCATCTCGGTCCAGCGCACGATGTTGTGTGCCTTGTCGGCGAACACCCGGATCGCGTAGTCGGTGGTGAACACCGCGACCGCGGTCGGCACGGTCCCGCGCGGCTTCGGCGCCCACATCGCGTGGTCGTGGAACCGCTCGTAGTAGGAGTTCGCGGTGGAGCGGGCGGTGCCGGTCAGCCAGTACAGCATCACGTTCGTGAGCAGCCGGTCCTTGTCCACCGCGTCCTCGGGCAGCTTCGCCGCCGGGTCCGTCCACTCGTGGAACTTCTCCACGATCCAGGCGAGCTGGCCCACCGGCGAGTCGGTCAGCCCGAACGCTACGGTGTCCGGCCGGGAACCCTGGACCTGCATGTAGGCCGACCCGCCGTCCTGGAACTCCTTCATCGCCGCGAACCGCTCCCGGTCGCGGTCGGACAACGCGGCCATGTCGGCCGGGTCACCGGTCGGAAAAGCGAACATCGCATTCAGGTGTACGCCGATCACCCGGTCGGGCTGCCCCGCCCCGATCAGCGGCGCGATGAACGCCCCGACGTCGCCGCCCTGCACGCCGAAGCGCGCGTAGCCGAGTCGGGTCATCAGCTCGGCGAACGCGGCCGCGGCCCGCCCGTCGGTCCAGCCGGCCTCGGTCAGCGGGCTGGAGAAGCCGAATCCGGGCAGGGAGGGGATGACCAGGTGGAACCGGTCGGAGAGCCGGTCGATCACGTCGAGGAACTCCACCACCGAACCGGGCCAGCCGTGCAGGAGCAGCAGCGGGGTCGCGTCCGGGTCGGCCGAGCGGACGTGCAGGAAGTGGATGGTCGCGCCGTCGATCGCGGTGGTGAACTGCGGGTAGGAGTTGAGCAGCTCCTCCTGGGCGCGCCAGTCGTAGTCGTTCACCCAGTACTCGGCGAGTTCGCGCAGGTAGCTGACGGGTACGCCCCGGCTCCAGTCGGCGCCGGCGAGTTCGTCGGGCCACCGCGTGGTGGCGACCCGGCGCCACAGGTCGTCGAGCTGGGCGGTGGGGATGGTGATGCGGAACGGGTGCATGTCGGTGCCGTTTCTCAACCGGTGGGTGGGACGGGTGAATGTGACCACCCCGGCACCCGGTGCGGAAGTGACCAGGACGGCACTGGGGCGGCCGTGGGACCGTCCCGTATTGCCTGACCAGCGCGGATGCGTGAGGATCATGGGTGCCCCAGGTTGTCCCACCGTGGGGCGGCGGGGGTGAGGACACCGGTGAGCGCGGATCTGGCCGAACGGCTGCGGGAGTTGTGGCGCCTGTCGGGGCGCAGCCTGCGCGACCTCGAAAGGGCCACCCGGACGAGCAACTCGTCGCTGTCGAGGTACTTCGCCGGCAAGTCCATCCCGCCGTGGTCGGTCGTCGTCGAACTGTGCCGGGTGACCGGGCACGACCCCCGGCCACTGCGTCACCTGTGGGAACGCGGCCGGCGCGGCCCGCACGAACCGGCCGGTCAGCAGGCTCAGCCGCGCAACTTCCTGCCGTCGGACGCGACCGGCTTCACCGGCCGCGGCGCCGAGAAGGCTGCCCTGCTCGCCGCCCTCGCCCAGGCCCGGGTGGTGGCCGTCGACGGCATGGGCGGCGTCGGCAAGACGGCGCTCGCCGTGCACGTGGCCCACCAGGTGGACTGCGACACCCGGCTCTACATCGACCTGCACGGCTTCACTCCGGGACGCGAGCCGGTCCGGTCGGAGGAGGCGCTGCGGATCCTGCTCACCGCCCTGGAGGTGCCGGCCGGGCGGATCCCCGACTCGGGGGAGGAACGAGCCGCGCTGTGGCGGGCCGAACTGGCCCCGCGGCGCGCGGTCGTGCTGCTGGACAACGCGGCCGACGCCGACCATGTCCGGCCGCTGCTGCCCGGGGCCGGCGAGAGCGCGGTGATTGTCACCAGCCGTCGCCGGCTGGTCGACCTGGACGAGGTGTCGCCGATCTCGCTGGACGCGATGTCCACGGCCGAGGCGACCGACCTGTTCGCCGCCGTCGCCGGAGCCGACCGGGTCGGTTGCGAACCGGCGGCGACGGCGGCCGTCGTGCGGCTGTGCGGGAACCTGCCGTTGACGGTCCGGGTCGCCGCGGCCCGACTTCGGCACCGCCCCACCTGGACGGTCGCGAATCTCGCAGAGCGGCTGCGGGACGGCGACATGGGCGTGCCGGGCGCGCTGGAGATGTCGCTTCGTCAGCTCAGCCCCGACGAGCGGCGGATGTTCCACCTGCTCGGCGCGGTACCAGGCGCTGACCTGGACGTCTACGTGGCCGCCGCGCTGGGCGACCTGCCGCTGGCAGAGGTGTGGGCGCGGCTGGACGAGCTGGTCGACACGAACCTGATCCAGGAGCCGAAGGCCGGCCGGTACCGGATGCATGATCTGTTGCGCCGGATGGCCCTGACCGGCGGCACCGACCGTGACCTGGCCCTGGCGCGCCTCGTCGACTACTACCTGGTGTGCACGCACACCGCGGCGGTCGCCCTGGCCCATGGCGGCCGGTCGGATCCGGTGCGGGTCGCCCACCCTCCGGCGGCGGTGCCGGCGCTCGACGACAGCGACGCGGCGCTGGCCTGGCTCGACACCGAGGTCGACAACATCCTGTCGACGTTCGACGCCGTGGTCGCCGCCGGCCTGGACGCGGCGGTCTGCGGGCTGGCGATCACCTTCCGGGTCTACTTCGGCCGGCGCGGCGGCATTGCCCGGTGGAAGGACATGCTCGCCGCGGCGATCCCGGCCGCCGAACGGCTCGGCGACCGGCACAGCCAGGCCGCGCTACGCCACCTGCACGGCGTGGCCGCCCAGTGGACCGGGGACCTGCCCGAGGCGGTCGCCGACTTCGAGACGTCGCGGAGGCTAACGGCCGAGGCCGGCGACGTCGCGGGCGAGAACCAGGCGCTGCGCCAGCTCGCCAACGTGCTGGCCGACAGCGGACAGTTCCACCGGGCGGTCGACGTCTACCGCGAGGCCGTCGCCGGACTGGCGGAGCCGCAGTTCGCGCAGTCTCAGGCTTTCGCCCGCGCCCAGATGTGTGAGGCGCTGCTCTGGCTGGGCAGGGCCGGGGAGGTCGCCGGCATCGCCCGGGAGACCCTCGCGGTGGCCCGGGCCGCCGGCGATCCGCACCTGGAGACGCTCAGCCTCCGCCAGCTCGGCATGGCGGCGCTGATGTTCGGCGACACCGGGCAGGCGGTCGAACACTTCCGGGCCGGTCTGGCTCTGAGCCGGGCGACCGGCCACCGACTACGGGAGGCCGGCTACCTGACCGAACTGGCCGTCGCCGAGCGCGAGTCGGGCGAGATGGACCTGGCCCTCGCCCACCACAGGGAGGCGATGGACATCCTCGACGAGGTCGACGAGCCCGCGTGGGAGCTGCTCGCCCGCAACCCGCACGGCGAGTCGCTCCTCGCGGCGGGCCTGGTCGCCGAGGCCGAGCGGTCGCACCGCCGGGCCCTGGAGCTGGCCCGGGCGAACGGGGCGCGGCACATCGAGGCACAGGCCCACCGGGGGATCGCGGCGGCGTTGGCGGTCGGGGAGCCGGGCTCGGCGGAGGGCCGCAGGCACGCGGAGGCCGCCGAGGCCATCGCCGCCGAGCTCGGCATCACCTGGCCGAGCCGTGGGCCGGCAGGGGCTGCGCACCCAGGCCCACCCGGTAGACATCGACCTGGTCGGCAGGGTGTGGCCGACGTGGCGATCGCCTCCCACGTCGCTGGGGCCTGAGGCTGTGGGTCCCGGCCGAACGGTGCGACTCCTCACGTGTGGGCGGGGCTGCCCGTCGGGGCTGCTGGAGCCCGGCAGGACGCCAGCGATGACGGGGCCGTAAGCCCCGGGGCGCGTAGTGGCGCAGCGTCTCCCGGTTCACCCCGGCAGCCTCGGCCAACTCCCCGGCCCGTAGCCCGTTCACCGCGCACCCGCCCCGGCCCGGGCGCTGGCCTCCAGGGCGTCGAGCACCGCTTCGTGCACGCCGTCGACCGTCACGTCCAGGACCAGGGCTCCGCCGGTCGCCGTCAGCGTGAACGTGAAGAACGAACAGCAGGCCGTCTCCCGCGTCACCAGCCCTGCGGCGGTCGCCGCGACCTGCGGATCAGCCACCAGGGCCAGCCGCAGCGAGTTCGTAGCTGTCCGCTCCACCGTGCGCACCGACGCGGCGAACAAGGCGTCGAACTCCGCGACCCGCAACGGGCGCGCGGCCGTCGGCAACGTGCACGACTCCGGCGCCCACGAATCCTCGATCAGAGGAAGGTTCCCGTCCATGCCTCGACAGTAGGCCCGTACCTGGGTACGGAATTCAATGCCTTGATCAAGGTAGACCAAGAGGGTAAGAATGGGAGGAATGCCCTTTGCGGTTCGGTGCGGAATAGTGGAGGTCTGTGAAATGGAGTGCGTTCGAGCACGCCCACAGGCAGAATGTGCGCGTGCTTCAACGCGTCGCGATGCCGGCTGGTTACCGGACCCGGCCCTCCGCCCTCACCGACGTCCCCGCGATCAGTGCGTTGGTCGTCTCCTGCGAGCGTGACGTGCTCGGGTGGACGGAAACCGACGCCGCCGCTGTCGCCGCTGTCTTCGCGCGGCCGGGGTTCGATCCCGCCACACACACCCTGTTGGTGTACGACGAGACCGACGCGCTGGTCGCCTGGGCCTGGGTGAAGCAGCGCTGCGGGGTGGAGGTGCATCCCGGTCACCGCGGCCGTGGGCTCGGCAGTGCGCTGCTGAGCTGGATCGAGGCAAAGGCTGGTGCGGATGACGCCGCGCAGCTCACGCAGACGGTGGCGAAAGGTGATGAGGCCGCAGTGGCGCTGCTGCGGACGCGCGGGTTCGATCCCATCGTCGTGAACTGGCGCCTCGAGATCGCCTGGACGGCCGAGCCGGAGGTGCCCGATCCTCCGGTGGGGATCGTGGTCCGGTCGTTCCGATCCGGTGACGGGCCGGCCGCTCACCGTCTACTGGAGGACGCGTTCGGCGAGTGGAACCAGCGGCGCAGGTCGTATGAGGAATGGGCGGTGCTCACGGTCGAAAGGGCATCCTTCGCGCCGGATGCCTCGCCCGTGGCGTTCGCCGGTGACCAGATGGTCGGCGCGGTACTTGCGCTGGAAGTGCCGGGCTCGGCCGAAGGCTTCGTCGAGCGACTCGCCGTCCGCCGCGACTATCGCGGTCGGGGCATTGCGCGTCTGCTGCTCCAGGACACCTTTCGGGGCTTCCATCGAAACGGTCGGCGCTCCTGCGCGCTGTGGACTCACTCCCGAACCGGCGCTCTGACGTTGTACGAACGCGTCGGGATGAGCGTCGCACGCAGCACCACCGTCTACGCCAAGTCCCTCAAGAATTCATGAGTGACCTGCATGGTGGCGGATCCGCAGGTGGCGGTGGTATCGGCGACAGAAGTCGTTCCGGGTGAGCCGGGGACGCGGAATGCGCGCAATGTTCAGCTGGAGTGTTGTGTCGAGTGGCGAAAAGGAAGGCCGGGGAGCCGATCATCCTGAAGGAGCCGACTATGATCCGCGTGCCTTGGTTCCCGATCCATCGTGTCGGCACCGACTCAGAGCGCTGCGGTGTCCCTCATTTTGAGGCCTTGTCTTCCCACCGGGCATTCAATGGGATATCTTCCCTCTAATTTGTTGGGTGGAAGGGAAGAAGAACTGTGGCGCAGAAAGTGCACGTTGTACTGGTCGATGACCTCGACCAGGGTGCCGCCGACGAGACCGTGACCTTTGGTCTCGACGGGGCAAACTACATCATCGACCTGTCCAGCGAGAACGCGAAGACGCTCCGGGAGTCCTTGGCGAGGTACATCACGGCTGGTCGTCGACAGCGTTCCACGACTGGTCGCACTCCCTCTCGGACGGTCATCACCAGCGCTCGTCCCAGCGGCGCGAGTGACCGTGACCAGAACAAGGCTATTCGCGACTGGGCCGTGCGCAACGGCCACAAGGTCTCCAGCCGTGGACGTATCTCCCAGGATATCGTCGAGCTCTTCAACGCGCAGGCCGGCCACTGACCACGCCTCTTGGAAGAAAATGGGCATAGTGCCCGGATGTGGGTTCGCCGTGTTCCCCGTCCTTGGATCGGGGTGCACGGCGAGATCTCTGTAGTGCGAGCCTGTTCCGGATGCCTCTATGGCTTGGAACATGCCGTCATTCGTATTCGGGCATATTGGAGAGCGTGTCAATTGGCGATGACATGTCGTGCAGGGTTTGGCGAGTTCGTGTAATACCCGATCGACGCTGATGGCGCGGTGCTGGATTGTTCACCGATTCGCCACGGGCACGTTGTCCAGCCCCGGATGAGTTCGCTGCCGGCTCGATCCAACGCGTCGTCGCCGCATACCGCAACCCGGACCAGGTCTCGGCTGCCTCGGACACCTACGCGGCTCCGCGCTGGGCTCATGCGACCGGAGCGACTACATCGCAAGATCACTACTCGCGGTGGGCCGGTTCCGCCACAACCGCACACTAGGATCGGATGAGCCCGTTCCGAAAAGTAGTCCGGGTGGCGTGTCGAATCGGGGCGGTGGGGTTCGTAGCAGGGGCGGGGCCGCCACAAGGCGCGGCGCGACCAACTTCTCGCAAGGAGAGGCCATGACTGCCACCTACACTTTCGACATCTTCTCCACGCTCGACGGCTTCGCCAACCACGAAGGCGACTGGGGCGGCTACTGGGGCAAGCAGGGCCCGGAATTCCTCGCGCATCGCGCCGCCCTCTACCGCGAGCCGCTGCGCATGGTGCTCGGGGCCAAGACCTACTCGTCGAACGCGCCGTTCCTCGCCGCCGGCTCGGACCGCGGCGAGTTCGACGAGTGGATCACGCGCATGTTCGACTCCCCGGTCACGGTGCTGTCCAACGGGCCGACCGAGCCGCTCGACTGGCCGGGCACGACCATCGAGTCCGGCGATCCTGTCGACGTGGTCGCGCGCCTGAAGGCCGAATCCGGCGTGCAGCTGCGCTCCCACGGAAGCCTGATACTCAACCGGGCGCTGCTGAACGCCGGCCTGATCGACACCATCGAGGTGACGGTCTTCCCCGTGATCTCCGGGAAGACCGGCGTGGACCGGATCTTCGACGGTGCCGACGACTTCGACCTCGAACTGCTCGAGGCCCGGACGTTCGACGGCCACACGCAGGTGCTGACCTATCGGCCGACCCGACACGGTTGATCGGCGACGGCCGCGTAGCCGTGTCCTCAACCCACTCGGCCCGCGTCTGGTCGTCCCGTGTTGTGAGGTACCGCGGGTAGTCCGCGTTGGCAGAGTGGGCACAGTTTGGTGTTCGTGGTGGGGCGGGTGAGAGCGCCGGCAGGCGTGCCGTGGATGCAGTCGGGGGCGGCGTGGCGTAGGTGTTCGAATGCCGCGTTCTGCTGGTCGGGCGTGGGTGTTCGCAGGGCGACGAGGTGCGCGCGGAGGTCCGTGTCGGGGATGGCCCGGAGGTAGACGCTGAAGGGGCGTCGGATGGTGTTCTCTCGGGTGATCTTGTCGATGATGGCGTTGACCTCAGCGTCGGTGGCACCGGCGGCGTCGGCGATGCGGCGGCGGTCGGCGGGGCGGGCTGATGATGATGGTGATGTGTTTGATGGTGGATCTTCTAGTGGTGGAGTTCCGGCGTCGGTACTACGGGGCGGGGTGTGGTGGGGGTGGTGGGAACTACGGTGGTGTCGGTGTGGAACTGGTGGTGGAACTACGGTGGTTCCCTGGCGGGCATCGGTAGTGTCGTTTGAGCCGTTGTGGGGGATGGTGAGGCGGTACATCGTGGGTCGGCGGTGGACGCGCCGCACAGCGGTCAGCCACCCCAGTGTTTCGAGTTCGGCGAGGATCTTCGTGACGGTGGCGCGTCGGCGGATGCCGGCGGCCGTCTGCAATCGGTCGTAGGTGATCCAGGCGAGGTCGGCGGTGGCCGTCTTGTTGCCGTGGGGGTCGCGGGCGTGGCGGGCATAGGCCTCGGCGACGGCTTTGTGGCTGGCTGTGAGATGTTCTGATTCCCAGACCGCGTCGCGGTAGTGATCGAGGAACCAGCGGTGCACGGCGCTCATGTCGTTCTCCGGGAGGGACGCTCGCCTGCGTGGCTGGGCAAGGTCGGGTCCATGGGCGGTTGCGCGGTCGCTTCGATGGATGTCACGACAGTGATGAACCCTCGACTTCGCCGCTCCGTCAAGGCGCCACACGAACGGGCTCCGATGACCATCGGTATGGCACCTGTCACAAGCGCGGTGCGGCGCGTTTGGGATGCCTGCTGGTGCTCTGACCACGAACGTTGGCCGGGTTGGGTGTGTGCGTCGGGCATGATGGTGGGGTGGGTGAGTCGGGGGTTAGTGGGAACCGGGTGGTGGATGATCGCCTGTGGGATGACCAGGGGGTTGAGTGGTCGCGGGAGCGTCCGAGGTGGGCGTCTGAGCCGCGAGTCCGGCAGTTGATCCGTCGCGGTGATCGTGTGGTCGTTTTCGGAGGCGACCAGCCCTTGTCCTGGTTGAGTGCAGCTGAGGCGAAGCTGTTCTGGCAGACCATCAAGCGGCACTTCGAGGTACCCGGTGAGCACGCGGCAACGCCAGATAGCAAGGGGTTGTCCTATGCGGGCGTGCTGTGGCGTTGTGACGACCGGCTTCTGTTGGGCATTCAGGTGTTTTGCTGAATGCTCTCCCGATCGGGAGCCGATGGGTCAGGTACGCGGCGAGTTTCCGCCGGCCCCACCGGGTGAAGGGCTGACCGAGCGTCTCCGGTCTCCCCTTGGCTCCGCTCTGGCACCCAGGCGTGGGTGACGGTGGCCGAGCGTCATGTCACTGTCGATCGCGTGGCGAAGTACGCAGGGTGCGGGCTCGGCGGTCGACGCGAACCCGATCGGCGGTCGCCCAGGCGGCGTCGATCGCGGCGATGAGTTCCTCCGCCGCGTCGGTCCGGGCGACCACGGCCGTGGCCAGTTCCTCGGTGCCGTCACCCGTCACGAGAACATGTTACCGACAGTGTTGACGCGCTGACATGAATGAACGCACCACTGCCGCCAGGTGAGCGCCGGCAAGGCAGTTCCTCCTGGGCGGATCGCCGTCGCGCGAGGAGCGTCCTCCGTGCACCCATCGCCCACCATCGCGGTCAATTCTCCCGGAAGCCGAACGAGGGAGGTGATCGTGAACGAGGCCACAGCGTGGGTATCCGAGGTCTTCGCCCAGCGGAGACAGTGGACGCTGGCGAAATGGCGCATGACACGTGTGCTGAGCACCCCTCGCCTTCGGGGTCGGCTGGGCCTGGAACACCTCTGCTGCTGGAGAGTGTCGGGTATTCAGCCCGTTCGCGGTCTGCTACGCCATCGCCGGTCAGGTGGCCGCCATCGCCATCGCCTATGGCGCGCATGTCTTCTACGGCCTCCCGCTGGGCAGACTCGTGCAGGAGTTCGACCGGACCGTGAGCGCGTTGGCGAAGCTCGGCCGCTGCCCGGTCGGCTTCGCCCTCACGGTGGTGATCATCGTCGTCTGGCAGCGGGCCCTGGGCGCGGTCATCGGGTCTCCCAGGTCGGCAGCTGTGGTTCGTCGTTGTACACGATGATGTCGGCGTGCCGGGTCGGGTGGACCGTGGCGAAGTAGAACTGCTGGGAGGGGATGTAGCGCTCGCGCCAGCGCCGCTCGACCTCGGCCCGAGATGACACCGCGCTGTCTCGGACCAGGGCGCGATCCACGGTCTTCTCGAGTGCCGTCGACACGAAGATGCGCAGGTCCCACCGATCCACCAGTTCCGGGCGCATGAGGAAGACGCCGTCGAAGATCAGCACGGCGTTGTCCGGGGCGGTCGTGACCGGCGGGGACGATGCGGTATCCGTGGTTCGGTCGTAGACCATGTGTTGGACGCGGCGATTCCCGCCCGGACCGAGCGGATCGAGCAGAACCCGGTTCAGCGCTTCATGGTCGTGGGTGTCGAAATAGCAGCCTTCGGCCGAGTACTCGCCGCGCGGATAGCGCTGTGCCCGGGGGAACAGGAAATCGTCGATCGTCGCGCGGATGACATCGCGGCCCTGTTCGCGCACAAGGACAGCCAGTTCGTCGGCGAGGGTGGTCTTGCCGGCGGCGGGCGCTCCGTCGATGGCGACCCGCGTCGGGTGCGCGACCGTGACGGATCCGACCGCCCCGGCCAGGCGGCCGAGCATCTCGGCGCGGGTGCCCTGATCCATATCCTGCCCGTCCTCGTCTCGCGAAGGTCGCCGTGTCAGGCCGACCATACGCGCGCCAGCCGGCACCCTGTCACTGCTCGAGCGAGTCGGTGGCGCGCCGCACCCACCATGTCAAGAGGCAAATTCGGTGGCCGAGACTGCTGATGAACTGGGAGCCTGGGCCATGACGACCCCAGGGACAAGCAAGTATCCACCGGGCCAGACCGCGCTGATCGCGAAGATCCCCGAAGCCGAACCGCTCGTCGGCCACTGGCGCTCCCAGCTGGACTCCGTCGCCAGCGACGGAGTTCCCGCACACGTGACGATCCTCTACCCGTTCCTCGACCACGACCGCCTCGATGACACGGTGATCGGCCAACTCGGCACACTCATCGGCGCCCATCCCGCGTTCCACGTCCGGTTCCAGCGGTGCGGCAGGTTCCCCGGCGTGCTCTACCTCGCGCCATCCCCTGATCAGCCGTTCCGGGCACTGACCGATGCGGTCGCAGAACGATGGCCCGAGGCCCCACCCTACGAGGGCCAGTTCACCGAGATCACCCCGCACCTCACCGTCGCCCACCAGCAGGAATCCCAGCTCCTCGACCGCGTCGAGGCCGAGCTGGCCGACACGTTGCCCATGGCCGCTCACGTCCACGAGATCCACCTGCTGGTGAGCGACGGGAGCCGGTGGCGCGAAGACCGAACCTTCGCACTGCGGGGCCACATCTGAGGTGCTTTCGGATCGAAGGCGACCGGCGTCCTGAAAATTCTTCCACGAAGTCCGGGCGGAGGTGTCGGATCGCGGCGGCGGTGTTCGTAGCAGGGGTGAGACCGCCCGCACGGGGCGGTGCACAGGCGAAGGAACCGCGACCATGAAGCTGACGACCATGACCCAGGTCACCATCGATGGAGTGATGCAGGGAAACGGCGGCACGTTGGAGGAGGACCGCAGGACCGGGTTCGAGCGCGGCGGATGGGCCAGGGGAGCGGGGGACGACGACACCAGGACGTTCATCACGCGGACCTACCAGCGCGCCGAGGCGTTCCTGTTCGGCCGGCGCACCTACGAGTTGTTCGCCGACTCCTGGGGATCGACAGACCCGATGAGTACACATCCCATCGGGGTTGCCTTGAACGAGGCCCCCAAGTACGTCGCCTCGACCACGCTCACCGCGCCCCGGTGGAAGGACACGACCCTGCTGCGCGGTGACCTCGCGGCGGCCATCGGCGAACTGAAGGCCAAGCCAGGGGGTGAACTGCAGGTACACGGAAGTGGCGTCCTGACCCGGTGGCTGCTGGAGAATGAGCTGGTCGACGAGATGACTCTGATCGTGGTCCCGGTGATCCTCGGCCAGGGCGCGAGACTGTTCCCGGAGACCGGTCCGGACATCGCGCTCGACCTGGTCGAGTCGCGGGTCGACTCGAAGGGCGTGATGACCCAGGTCTACCGGCCGGCAGGGCGCCCGCGGTACGCGACGGCCTGAGGCACCACCGAATTCCGCGTCTGACACCAGAGGAGATGATCATGCGGTACCTGGTTTCCGTGATCGACGACAAGAGCAGTCCCGGCAGCACGGACAGGCAACCTGCCATCAGCGCGTTCAACGAACGACTGATCGCCGGCGGCTACTGGGTCTTCGCGGGCGGACTCGCGGACACCGACGCGGCCACGGTCGTCGACAACCGGGGCGAGGAGGCGGTGTTCACCGACGGGCCCTTCGTGGAGTCCAAGGAGTACCTCGCCGGCGTCTGGGTGTGGGAGGCCCCCGATCTGGACGTGGCGCTCAAGCTGGCCACCGAGGCGTCAAAGGTCTGCGACCGGAAGATCGAGGTGCGTCCGTTCCTGTGAACGACGTCGAGGAGGCGATCACCACGACGCGTGGGCCCGGGCGGCGGCCACCACCCTGCCGCCGGTCCCACCGTCGGTGGGTATAGGCCGTGTCGCTGGCGTCAGGCGGAGTCGACTGGCAGCCTGAACGGATGCTGAATCAGGTGGCCGACGGCGTGTGGGTGCGCCAGAGCGCGTGGGTCTGGAGCAACGCCATCGTGGTGCGCGCGGCGGACGGGTTGATCCTGGTCGACCCCGGCATCCATGGTTCCGAACTCGACGAGCTCGCCGATGAGGTCGACCGGCTCGGCGTTCCGGTGGTCGCCGGGTTCTCCACGCATCCCCACTGGGACCACCTGCTGTGGCATCCCCGGTTCGGTGACGTGCCGCGCTACGCCACCGCCGCCTGCGCCCACGCCGCCGGTGAAGGTCGGGAGCGGGGACGGCGGATGGCGGCGGAGAGCGCGTCAGGTATCCCGCTGGAGTTGCTCGGGCTCGTCACCGCGTTGCCCGCGGACGGCGGAGGGATGCCGGGGGAGATCGTGGAACATGAGGCGCACGCGATCGGCCACGCCGCGGTCTGGCTCGCCGACCGTGGCGTTCTGCTCGCCGGAGACATGCTCTCCGATGTCCTGGTCCCGATGCTGGACCCTCGCCGACCCGATCAGGTGGGCGTCTACGAGGCCGCGCTCGATCGGCTGGGTGACATCGCCGGGCAGGTCGATGTCGTGGTGCCCGGCCACGGCACCGTTGCCCAGGGTTCCGAGGTCGCGGCCCGCCTCGCGGCGGATCGTGCGTACATCGACGCGCTACGGCGAGGGGAGGAACCGGTCGACGCGCGTTGGGGCCCACGCGGGTAGGCACCGAGCAGTTGCCGCGACCCTGGGCGGTATCGCTGAGTGCGGTGGAGGACTCGCACCGGCCGAATGCCACTCCCCGTTCTGGGCCGGCCGACCGCTGTTGAGCAGTTGCGGCGATGGTTGCGTGACAGGTGTGAGGACACCCTGCAGAAGGCGAACCTGCGTCTGGTCAAGCGGTGGCGCGGAGTCCCGACCCCGTCCCGTGGCGCACGATGATGTCCCTAGATGGGCGTTATACTCTGTCCGCTAGCGCGGAATAGCACGTAATGTCCAACGCTATCTGGAGTACCTCGTGCGCAAGATTGCTCTTCTCGCTTTCATCGTCGGTGTCGGAGCCCTGTTGGGCGGCCCGGCACAGGCGGCCGGCTCAAGCGCGGACTTGATGCCTGCCAAGATTTCCTCGGCCCAGTCGGCGTCGACAGCGGACCAGGCTCGCCAGGACCCGACGAAGGTTGCCCCCTCGGCGGTCCCCGGCATCGGCAGCCTGATCAACATCGACGCGACCGACGCCGCGCACGTGCCGGTCTGCGGGGTGAACGCGGCGACCCATTCGGCCAACCAGGCCTGTGACAATTGGGACCGCGCCAGCTCCGCGCAGCAGTCCGGTGCGAGCAACAAGCCGTTCGGCTTGATCAACCTGGACCTGACCCGCGCGGCGCACCTTCCGATCTGCGGAGTGAACGTCCTGGTTTCGAACTCCGACAACCAGCAGTGCAGCAACAACCCTCAGGTCTGAGACCTACCCGAGGTAGTCATCCGGCGGCTTCCCGCTCCGGCGAGACCCACTCGTCGAAGCAGGAAGCCGCCTGTTCATGGCTCTGGCCGGCAGCTCGGCACCGGTGGTGAGGATCGCGCGTCGATCGCCGGTTCTCGGACCCCTGCCGTACAAGTAGGTTTGCCCCTGGGCGACGGCTACACAAGCGCGGGGACGTTCCCGGCCGGCTGGTCGGTGGACAGGATGGCGTAGCTGAGCGAGTCGCGCCAGGTCCCGCCGACGAGCATGTGGTCGCGGATGCGGCCTTCGTACCTCAGCCCGGTCTTCTCCAGTACCCGTCGTGATCCGTGGTTGTAGGGGTGGCAGCATGCCTCCATCCGGTGCAGGCCGAGCGTGCCGAAGCCGAATCCGACCAGGAGTCGGGCGGTTTCGGTGCCCAGGCCCTGGCCCCAGGTGTCGGGGTGCAGGGCGTAGCCGAATTCGCCCCGGCGGTGCGCGGCGCTGATCACCGCCAGTCGCACGACTCCGACCAAGGAGTCGTTGAGGTCGACGGCCAGGTTGAAGACTGTGCGGGGCGAGGCCCACGTCTCGGCCAGCCAACTGTTGAGGATGGCGGTGGTGACGGTGAGGTCCGGGTGGGTGTCCCAGTGGGTGTGGCGGGAGACGGCCGGCAGCCGGGCGTAGGCGTGAATCGCCTCCAGATCGCCGGGATGTAGCTCGCGGAGCATGACCCGTGGGCCTTCGACGCGCACGCCTTGCTGATCGTTCATCGCGCTGCTCCCGGGGCGGCCGCTGTCGCGAGTTTGCGGACGAAGCGGTGCTGGCAGGGATCCAGGCCGTCGGTCGGCATCGCCAGGATCTCCTGCGGTGTCAGCCACCGCATCGCGGTGAACTCGTCGGCGTCGAAGTAGCTGACGTCCGTGCGGTGGGCGTGGACGACGTGCCAGACGGACACGTCGACATGCTCACCCGGGCCGCGGGTGCTGGTCACCGACACGAACACCGGTGCGGTCCCGAACTCCGGTGATGGCTCTGCGCGTATCCGTAGTTCCTCCCGGCACTCGCGCGCCACCGTGTCCCACAGTGTCTCGCCGGGCTCGACGTGTCCGCCGTTGGGTAGCAGCAGCCCGGCCTTGCGGTGTTCCCCGAGCAGCAGCTGGCCGGTGTCGGGGTCGATGACCTGGAAGTAGGCGACCAGGTGCTTCGGGGGAGTGGCCGGTTTGGCCAGGCGGAACAGGTCCGCGCCGCTGCCGATCCAGGCGAGGACGTCGTCGATGTGGGCCCGCTCGGCCGGGTCGCACGGGGTGATGGCCGCGATGGTCCGTGACAGGTCGCCCCGGCCGGCGTCGGTGGTGGGGCCGTTCACGCCGTGGCCGGCGCGGGGATCCGCTGCCAGGTGCCGCGGGCGGCGCGGCGGATCTGCGCGGCGAGCGCGAACGCGTTGGCCTCGCTCATCGGCTCCTGCGGCTTCGGCCCGGCCGGGGTGCGGACCTCCACTTCGCACAGCCCACCGCTGGGGTCGCGGCGGACGAACACCGCCATGTGCTCCGGGTCGTCGGGGTCACGTACGTTGTGCCAGGCGGCGAGCAGTTCCATCCGACGATCCTCGAACATGTGAGCGATCAAGGCAAACGGGCGCGCCGCCCGGCTGTTCCCGCCGTGGTCGTACGGCGGGAGGCATCCGCCGTCGGTCATCGACGGCTGCGATGTGTGGCTCAGCCACACGTGCCGCCGAGGATGGACCATCCCAGTCCGGCTCTGGCTCTGGCACCAAGGTCCGAGGTGAGGCCGCGTCGGATAGCCCGAAGGCTCAGGGCAGGATCTCGACGTACCCGTCGCCTCCGTGCACGCGGATCCGCTGCCCGTCGGGGATAAACCGGGTTGCGTCCGCCACGCCGACGACAGCCGGCAGGCCGTACTCCCGCGCGATGACCGCGCCGTGTGTCATCAGTCCTCCCACCTCCGTCACCAGCCCCGCGATCGCGACGAAGAGGGGCGTCCAGCTCGGGTCCGTGTACGCCGTGACGAGGATGTCACCCGGTTCGAGATCCGCATGGGCCATGTCCAGGATGACGCGGGCGCGCCCTTCGACGGTCCCAGCCGAGACCGGTAGGCCGATCAGGGCACCGGTCGGCACGTCGTCGCGCCGGTACGACCCGGAGAGGGCCTCGCCGTCGGAGGTCAGCACCCGGGGCGGCGTGAGCGCCTGGTACGACCGGAACGCGTCCTTGCGCTGCTGGATGAGCTGGTAGTCCGCCTTGTTCGAGCGCGCGACGTCCTGGAACTCGCCGAACGTGAGGTAGAAGACGTCCTCCCTGTCTGCAAGCACGCCGGCCCGCTCAAGCCGCCCGGCCTCCTCGAGCAGGGCCTGCTTGTAGACGAGGTAGCGGCTGACGATGTCGTACTTCGGGAACTCCCGGTACCCGATGAAGGTCCGGACCCGGTCGATCATCCGCTGGGTCTCGGCGGCCTTGTGCTCACCGTCCGGCAGGGTCCGTAGGTGTTTGAGCACCTCCCGCGCCTTCTTCTCCGCCTCCTGCCGTCCCTGTTCGAAGCGCCGTCGGGCGGCGCCGGGCTCGAAGAGCCTCACGTTGTCGAGGATCACGGACACGAGCATTGTCGGGCGCTCGCTCCACCGTGGCCGGGTGATGTCGATCTCGCCGGCGCACCGCATGCCGTACAGGTCGAGGTATGCCTCGATGGCGTCGCGCGCCTCGGTCCCGCCGACGATCTTCGGCAGTTCGTCGAGGAAGCCGTCGCCGTCGACGCCCCGGAGGAACGCCACCACCTCCGGATGCCGCCGGATCACGTCGGCGACGTCGAGCAGCGCCAGTCCCATCTCCGACGTGACGTTGCCGGGCGCGGACAGCGTGAGGGCGTCGGCGGCGTTCTTCTCTCCCAGCCATTCCCCCAGCTGGTCGTTGAGCCACCAGGTGGCCTCCATGCCCGCCATGATCACCTGAATGCTGAGCGGGTCGGTGAGGACCCGCTTGTGCTCGGCGAAGGCCTCCAGCAGGAAATCGAACAGCGCTGGACCGGTCACCGTCGCGATGTCACGCCGAAGAGCGGCGATGGACGTCCGGCTGCGTTCGGTCAGCTCGGCGACGATGGCCGGATCAGTCTCGATCGGGGCTGCCGCGCCGCGGACCGGTGGCCCGCCGGTTCCCGGGTCGGGCAGCGTCGGGAGGAAGCCGCCGCGTTCGACGACGGTCTCCAGCGCGTCCCTGATCAGCGGATCGCCCCTGCCCGCGAGGTCCAGGAAAGCGGCGCGGCCCGCCCGCGAGGTCAGGCGCGCTGTGGCGTCGACGAACAGCCGCCCGCCGGCCTCCAGCATCGGGGCCATGGCCGTCAGCCGCCACACGGAGATGCTCAGCGGTTTCATGGCGTCGGTCATCATCTGCTGGTGGCCGACGGACAGGTAGACGCGGTTGTCCCGGTCGCCGGTCTCGGGGACGGGGAACAGGGTGGTGATCGGCCGGCTCTGCACGATCTGGAAGTCGTCGTCGACCATGCACCATTCGATGTCCTGTGGGCGGTCGAAGTGGGCTTCGATCCGCCGCCCGAGTTCCACGAGCCGCACGACCTGCGGATCCGTCAGCGCGGGCTGCCGCTGCCGCCGCGGGTCGATAACCGCTTCCCGGGTGCCGCCCTCCGGCAGGGCATGGATGGCGAGCTGCTTGGTGGCTACAGCCCTGGCGACGACCTCGCCGTCGCGCACGGTGAACACGTCCGGGTTGACCAGGCCGGAGACCAGGGCCTCGCCGAGGCCGAAGCTGGCGTCCACGGTGGCGGTCTTCCGGTTTCCCGTGACCGGGTCGGCCGTGAACAGGATGCCGGCCGCGTCCGGGAAGACCATCCGCTGCACGACCACGGCCATGTGGACCTTCCGGTGGTCGAAGCCGTTGCGCAGGCGGTAGGTCACGGCCCGCTCCGTGAACAGCGACGCCCAGCACCGGCTGACGTGCCGGAGGATCGCAGCCGACCCCACGACATTCAGGTACGTGTCCTGCTGGCCGGCGAAGGATGCCGTCGGCAGGTCCTCCGCCGTCGCGCTGGACCGCACGGCGTACGCGGCCTGATCGCCGAGCCGTGCGAGCGCGTCGGTGACCGCCGTCGCCAGGTCTCCCGGGACGGCGACCCCTTCGATGGTCTGGCGGATCCGCGCGCTGAGTGTGCGGATCGACTCCCGGTCATCCGGGTTCAGCCGCGACAGCTGATCGAGGCGGTCGTCGATCGACGGTACCTCCGCCATGATCCGCAGGAAGGCTGCTGTCGTCACGCAGAACCCCGCCGGCACGCGGACGCCGTCGATCCGCGACAGCCCGCCCAGGTGCGCTCCCTTGCCTCCCGCGACCGCGACCCGCGTCTCGTCCACCTCGTGAAGTCCCACCACGTACCGCTCGATCACTGCGAATCCTCCGAGGTAGCCGTGTTCCGTTGCCCTGCGCGCTGTGTCCGGCCGCCGATTCTGCGGCACGACCCGGGCCTTGCCGCAAGCCCCCTTGTGCGTTATATGGTAAAAGTGCGGGCTTCCTTCTCCCGTCGCCCGGGCCGCCCGTGCCCGCACCCCCACGGCACCGCGCACCGCGTGTCCGGGACAGTCTCGGACGGCTGACCAGCTCCCGCCGGCTCACCGCGGGGTGTCTGATGTGGATATGAAAACACGCGTTCTCGCCGTGGCGCTCGTCGTCGCCGCGGCCATCATCGCCGCACCCACCGCCGCCCAGGCCAAGCCGACCTGCGCCTCCGGCACGGTCTGCACCTACAGTGCCTACAACTTCACGGGCACCAGGACCGTCACCACCGTCAACAGCTCCACCAGGAACCGGTGCCTGACGCTCACCGTCCGGTCCATCGACAACGCCAGCAGCCGACCCGTTCGGACCTACTCGGGCGCGAACTGCTCTGCCGGCGACAACCTGGTGAACCCCGGGCAGTCGAAGGCGACGACCGCCATCAACAGCATCTGGATCACCTGATCGGTGGTGCGGGGCGTTGAGGGGCGCCCCGCACCAGCGCCGACCACCAGGAACGCCCCGACAGTCAGCCGTCCGGGCCGATGAACACCGGCGGCTTCCTCGGCGGGTCCGGTGGCAGCGGGGTGACGGCCACGATCACGGTGACCAGCGCACCGGGGAACAGCGAGGTCCCGGCCCGGGGCACAGTGCCGATCACCTCTCCGGACGGCACGGTGAACGACTCCTGATCCTTGGGGATCGCGACGTACCCCTCGAAATCCAGCGCCGCGGTGGCGCCGGCGAGGTCGAGTCCGGCGACGATCGGCACCATCCCGGTCGGTCCGTGTCCGGTGGAGACGAACAGGGTCACGAAACTGTTCGCCACCAACTGGTCCCCTTCAGGCGGCGAACTGGCGACCACGGTGCCGACGAACGAGTCGGACGCCGTCCCCTCATCCATGGCGTTGAGGTGCTCGGCCTGCAACGCCTCATGCGCCTCCAACACGCTCAACCCGGATACGTGCGGTACGGCGAACAGCTCCTCGTCGATACGCATATCGGCCTCCCCGACGGTGACGAGCGCCCACCCACAGGATACGCCTGTGTCAGTACCCGGCCCGGTCGACAACCGGTATCAACCGGTGGCCCGGTGGTGTCCTGGCCGGCGGAGCTGGCCTGGCGGAGGAGGGACCAGCCGCGCCGTCGCCCTGACCGACGCCGGGTCGGTGCTGACCGCGCCGGTGCTGTGCGCGCCGCAGGTCACGGAGATCCTCGGCGATCCGCGAGCCGCCGCGTCCTCGGTCACCAAGGGCGCGGTGTGGTCGTGGACGCAGGGGCCTGGCAACGCCGAAGTCCTCGTGGACCAGCTGGTTCTGGGGTTTCCCGGCGGGGAGGCGCCCCGCGTGTTCGACCAGATTCGCCGCGCACCGCTGTGCCCGCAGCGTCCGCCGCTGGCCAAGGTGGACACGGTGACCGGCATCCAACGCGTGGTGAGGGGCTTTAAGGACACGGACATCATCTGTGTACAGGTGGCCACCCGCCACACGTGCCAGGCGTGGCTGCAACGGGGCCCGGTCGTGATCATCCTGCACGCCAGCGGCGAGAACCCGGTCGCGACGGAGTCGTCGCTGGCATATCTCATCTCGATGGCCGGCCGCCGCCTGGAGACGGTGATTCCCTGAGACTAAAGGGACATATCATGTGTAGTGGTGATAAAGTTCGCGCTCATGACTAGTGAACTTCTGATCGAGAAGCTGAACCGGGGCTTCGCCCAGCTCGACGTGAACGGCAACGGCCAGATCGACCGCGACGACGTGCTCGGGCTGGGCTCCCGCATCCTGCTGGGCTTCGGGGAGTCGCCGACCTCCGCGAAGGGCATCCAGGTGCTCGACAGCTACGACGCGCTGTGGGAGCAGCTCACCGCGCACGCCGACGCGGACGGCGACGGCGTGATCTCCCCCCAGGAGTACCGGGACGGCATGACTGGTGCGTTCGTGCACGGCGACAAGCTTGACTCGGTGTTCCAGCCCGCCGCCGAGGCCGTCATGCGCATCGCCGACACGGACGGCGACGGGACGATCGACCGCGAGGAGTTCGAGACGCTGCTGCGCGCGTTCGGGACGGACGGCGCCGATATCGACGCGGCGTTCGCCGCGCTCGACACCGACGGTTCCGGACAGCTCACCGTCGACGAGATGGTCGCGGCAGCCCGCGAGTACTTCACCAGCGAGGACCCGGCTGCTCCAGGCAACCTGCTCTTCGGCCAGCTGTGACCTCCGCGCTCGCCGCCGGTTTGACGACACTGCGCGGGCTGGACGCCCCGTGCCGTGTCCATCCCGGCGAGGCGGGCGTGGTCGTCACCGTGGAGAACTGGGCGGTGGCCCGGGGCCTGGTGTCCCGTGCCACCGCCGGTCAGGCTCGCTTCGGCGTGCTGGCCTCGCGGGCGTTCCCCGAGTCGAGCCCGGACGTGGCCGCCCTGAGTGGGCAGTGGCTCGCGTGGTTCTGCGCGAGTGACGACGAGCGCGACGACGGCGCCGAGCTGGGCCTGGGCGTCCTCGACCGGGCGTTCGAGGAACTGTGGGCCGCGACGGCGCCCCGGGCCGGCGCGTACTGGGCTCGACGCTTCCTGGCCGAGTACGAACGCTACCGTCGTTCGGAGTCCGCCGAGCTGGCGAGCCGGCGATCGCGTCGCGCACCGGCCCTCGCCGACTTCGAGGGCTTCCGCCGCGCGACCGTCGGGACCTTCCTGCTCCTGTTGCCCGAGCCGTTGCTCGGCGTCGAGCTGCCGCCGGCCATCGGGTACACGTCGCAGTGGAGGACCTTGACCGAGGCCGCCGCCGACGTCATCGCCTGGACCAACGACCTGGCCTCCGTGGACCGCGACACCAGCTCGGGCGACACCACCAGCTACGTCCTGGTCGCCGCGCACGAGTTGGGCTTGACCCGGCCCGAGGCCGTCGAGTGGGTGTGCGGGCGGGTCGCGGGCCGGATGGCGGAGATGCGGCGGGCGGCGATGGACCTGCCCGCCCAGTTCGAAGGCCAGGGACTTACCCGGGCCGCCACCCACGACGTGAGCCGGATCGCGATGACGCTGCTCAGCGCGCCGCGCGCCCATCTGGAGTGGCTCATCGAATCCGGCCGGTACGAGCTGACCTGAGCGGCCCCTGGCCGAGCCCCCGAGATGATCTAGGATTCGCGGGTGAGTGACACCCGGGAACCCATGAGCGTCGGCCGTCTGGAGGCGTTCAGCGACGGCGTCTTCGCGATCGCGATCACCCTGCTGGTGCTGGAGATCCGGCTGCCGGCCGGCGAGGGCGACCTGCTCGACAAGCTGGCGCACCTGTGGCCGTCCTATCTGGCCTACGTGATCAGCTTCCTGCTGATCGGCATGATCTGGATGAACCATCACCGGATGTTCCACCACATCCGCCGGGTGGACGGCACCCTGCTAGGCCTCAACGTCCTCCTGCTGATGTCGGTGTCGTTCCTGCCGTTCCCCACCCACGTGCTCGCGGAGACGCTGCACGACCGGCATGACAGCCAGACCGCGGCGGCGTTCTACGGCGTGGTGCTCGTGATCGGCGGCGTGTTCTACAACGCGGTCTGGTGCTACGCGTCGATCGGGCACCGGCTGCTCGGCGACACGATCACCCCCGACGAGGCGCGCACGCTGCGGATCCGGTGGGGCATGGGCCCGGTGCTGTACCTGGTCGCCACGCTGCTCGGGCTGTGGAGTGCGGCGGCGAGCCTGGTGCTCTACATCCTGCTGCTGGTCTTCTACTTCTTCGATCTGCGACCCAGGCGCGCCGGATCAGCCCCGACGCCGTGAGCCAGCCCCACGTCACGCGACTCGTTCGAACCAGTCGAGCGCGAGGTCGGCGACCGCTGCCGGGGCGTCGTCGGTGAGGAAGTGCGCCGCGTCGTCGACGTAGGAGAACTCGACGCGATCGGCGTACCGCTCCGGTTCGCGGCAGACGCGCCCCATGTTCTCTTCGGTCCAGGGCCGGTCGAGGCGGCCGAACACCACCAGGGTCGGCACGGTGAGCCGCCTCCTGCGGTAGACGCCGCGCATGATGCGCATGGCTTCGGGCAGGATCATGCCGCGCGTCAGCGGACGCACCGCGCCGTCGATGTCGGGTCGGAGCATCGGGGCGAGGTGGGCTTCGACGGCTGCCTGCGACATCGGGCGGGCGACGTACGGCTCGGAGAGGATTCCGCGCAGTGAGGCGCCCGGGCGGTGCCAGATGAACGGGGGCAGGTGCCGAAAGCCGGGGGCGAGCTTCGGGCTGAACGTGAAGAAGCCCGGCGGCACGGACAGCTGCACCGCCGTTCGCACACGCTCGGGGTGGTCGTAGCTCAGCTGCATCGCGGTGATGGCGCCCATGTCGTGGGAGACGACGTGGGCGCGCTCGATGCGCAGGGCGTCGAGGAGGGCGAGCAGGTCGCGGAGCCGGGTCTCGCGTTCGATGCGCGGATCGTCGGCCGCGGACCAGCCGGCCCCGCGCAGGTCGGGGCAGAGGACGCGGTAGCCGGCCGCGGCGATGACCGGAGCGATGGCGTGCCACTGCCACCAGTGCTGCGGGAATCCGTGCAGCAGCACGACCGGTTGGCCCTCGCCGATGGCGGCGATGTGGGTATGCAGGCCGGGCGTCTCGACGACGAGGTGGTCGAAGCCGGAGGCCTCCGGCAGCGGTGGCGACCAGGCCGAGGCGTCGACGGAACGGGTGGTGCGGGGCTCGGGCGTAGGCATGACGACCCCTTTCACGCGGCGGAGTACTACGTTTATAGTACTCCTGTCCTTGGCCACGGGGCCAGCGGAACGCTAGCCTCGCCGCATGGATGCGCTGGAACTCAGACGAGCCGCGGAGGCCGGCGACCTCGACGCCATGCTGGCGCTCGCCGACCTGATCGGCGAGGAGGACCCGGAAGACCCGGAAGCACGCGACTGGTACGAACGCGCCGCCGCCTCCGGTCGCCCCGAAGCCATGTACGCCTACGGCGTCGTGCTCCGCTGCGACGGCGACGAGGAGGAGGCCGAGCCGTGGCTGCGCCGGGCCGCCGCGACGGGCCACACCGACGCGATGGTGGAGATCGGACACCTCTTCGATCACCTCGACGAGCCGGACCAGGCGAGGGAGTGGTACCAGCGCGCGGCGGACGCGGGCAACGCAGACGGGGCGGCCAACCTCGCGGCGCTGACCACACTCCGAACGCCATCGCCCTAGTCCTACGGTGGGTTCGGCCGGCGTCTGAACCCCGGGGCGGGGTGGTCTGGCTCACGGCCGGATCGATCTTGCGTTGATAGGGTCGCGGCACCCCTTGAAAGCAGGTGCGTGTGGTCACATTCGGCGCGGTCGTCGGAGTCGCGGCAGTGGAACTGGGCCTGGCGCTCACCCCCGGCCCGAACATGATCTACCTGGCGTCCCGGTCGATCACCCAGGGCCGCCGGGCCGGGCTGATCTCCCTGGCCGGGGTCGCGGTCGGCTTCCTGGTCTACCTCGCGGCCGCCACCGCCGGCCTGGCCACGATCTTCGCCGTCGTGCCGGCCCTGTACACGGCACTCAAACTGGGCGGGGCCGCCTACCTGCTCTACCTCGCCTGGAAGGCGATCCGCCCGGGCGGCACCTCGGCGTTCGCGCCCAGGGAACTGCCCGCCGACCGGCCACGCAAGCTGTTCACGATGGGGCTGGTCACCAACCTGCTCAACCCCAAGATCGCCATCCTGTACGTCTCGCTGCTTCCCCAGTTCATTGACCCGGCCCGCGGTCACGTGGCCGCGCAGAGTTTCCTGCTGGGCCTCGTGCAGGTCACGATCGGGATCACGGTCAACGGCACGGTCATGCTGGCCGCGGGCACGATCGCCGGCTTCCTCGGGCGCCGGCCCAGCTGGCTGCGGATCCAGCGGTACCTGATGGGCACCGTTCTCGCGGGTCTGGCCGTGCGCATCGCCGCCGACCGCTCCAAGGCCCTGGCCATCGCGCCCTAGTGTCCGGAGCTGGAGACTCTGGTGCAGTAGGCCGCGACTTGGAGTGGTGGTGATGGCGCGAAAAGCCTGGGCGGTCGACCGACGCCGCACCACCCCTCAAGCACCACCTGCTGCGCATCCGTCACTGACACGGCGAAATCCTCGGACCTGGACGAGTCATGCCCAACTAACACGAGTCTCCGGCTCAGGACACTAGTCGTGACGTGGGTAGTAGAGCAGCAAGAGCCAGACTACGAGGTTGAATCCGAGCCCGATCAGGAACACAACAGAAGCGGCGGGCGACCTACTGTCGAACCAGCTGGTGATCGCGACGGCCGCGATCGCCGACGGCACTCCGATCGCGAGTGTCCGGGCGAACCCGCGTTCGACGGCGGCTCGCCGCTTTAGCTCCTGTTCGAGGTCCCGTTGGCGGGCGTCGTAGTACGCACGCATGCCCTCGATGTCGCGCTGTTCCTTGGGATCATCGGAATCCGAGAGGCAGCTCCTCGCCCGGCCATCTCCGATCCGCATTCGCTCCAAGGTGAGCTCGTGATCTTTCAATCTGCGTAGGTACGAATTCCCCGGTTCCACGACGGCTCAGCCCTGCAGGTGGCGACACTCGGAGCAGACGAGCTTTCCCTCGGAGTTCCATTCGGTTGCGGACCTGGAGCTCGTGGACTTCTCGGATTGCCCCATCAGGTGCCTCCATACGGGAGATTCGGTACGCCCTCAATAGAGCACGTGCGGTGATCGTCCGCGAGAGGCCGACTGGCTGTCGAAGCTGTCCGTTACACGACACGACACGTCACCAGTCATCGACCTCGCGGTCGGCGAAGGCGACGTTCTCGGCGGCCAGCAGGCTCACCTGCCGTACGGGAATGTCACTGGCGTGTGACCACTGGCGTTCCGCGCGGCGAGGACGCCGTGCCGCGGAGCCAGAGCCGGCGTCGCGTCCGAGGCCGGGCCCGGTCTCGCCGTCGTGCCGCTCCACCTGCACCCGCCCGTGGGTGACGACGCCGAACGCGTCGCACCAATCCGCCGCGACACGCGCGCCACCGTGCGGCGCGGGTGTCGGGGCCGGGACTACTCCGTGCCGTCCGCGGGCAGGCGCTCGGGCAGTCCGAGTCGCGGGAACTGGTCGTCGTGGAACGTGGTGATCTCGGTGATCGCCCCGCCTGTGACGCGCAGGACGTCGATCGTCAGTGGCAGGTACGCGCGCTCCTGCTTCCGCCAGAGGTAGAAGGCGACGGCGGGCTGCCGGTTCACGTGGGTGGGGACGGCGCGCAGGTCGCCGAGGCTCTCGAAGCCGTTGGCGGTCCAGTCGTTGACCACCGCGTCGCGGCCGATGTGCAGGCCCGGGGTGGGTGGCATCGAGCAGCGGACGTCGTCGCGGAGCATGGCGGCGAGTCCGGCGATGTCGGTGGCGACGCCGGCGTCGAGGTAGCGGCGCACCAGCTCGCGGGTCGCGGGGTCCTCCTCGCCGCCGGTCCAGTCCTGCCGCTCGGCGGGCAGGTGCTCGCGCATGCCGGCGCGGGCCCGCTGTAGGGCGCTGTTGACGGAGTTGACGGAGTCCCCGAGCAGCTCCGCGACGTCCTTGGCTGGCCAGCCGAGTACGTCGCGCAGGATCAGCGCTGCCCGGGGGCGCGGCGCGAGGTGCTGGACCGCGACGACGTACGCCAGTTCGATCGTCTCCCGTGCGACGGCGACGGCCTCCGGTTCGTCCGCGTCGCCGGCGGGCAGCTCGTCGAGGAGGCGGTCCGGGTAGGGCTGCAGCCACGGCACCTCGCCGCCGGTCGCGGGCGCCGGGCGGCGTTTGGCGAGCAGGTCCAGGCAGGCGTTGGTGGCGATCCGGTACAGCCAGGCCCGGAACGTCGAGCGGCCCTCGAAGGTCTCCCGCCGCCGCCAGGCGCGCAGGAACGTCTCCTGGACGGTGTCCTCGGCGTCCTCGAACGACCCGAGGATCCGATAGCAGTGCACGTGCAGCTCCCGACGGTGCCGCTCCGTCAGCCCTGCGAACGTCGGCTCGTCGACCTCGCCCATGACCAGCCCACTGTCGCCCAAACCGCCCATGACCAGCTCCTCCAGCCGCATGTCCGTACTCATCACGTCATCCTTCCGCCTCGTGGTGTCCCTTCGTAGGTATGACGGGCGCGGGCGCGACAACTCATCACCGGGATCGGCCGACATCGCGCGTGCGGGGCGGGTGGGCCGCACGCCCGAGGAGTCGCATGGCCTGCCAGGGCTGTCCCGGGCATCGTCGGCGCCGTCTCAGGTATGCCAAACGTATGGATGGAGATCGATTAGTTCCTGTCGATCTCCAGTTTGGATATACAGGGAGCTTGCATTGACCTCCGTCACCCCAACAAGGGAGGACAGACGTGAAGGTATTCCCGCGGCTCCTGGCGGTGGGCGCCACGCTCACCGTCGCAGCCATGGCCATCGCGGTCTCAGGATCGGCGACCGCGGCGCCCAGCACCCCGCCGGGCATCGCCGCCGAGCCGGCGGCCCTCGCCGCCCAGACGGTGGACGCGCTGGTCGCCGGCCACCCCGACTACCTGCTGGCCGGCTCCAACGAGGCGTTCACCCAGCAGAAGGTGATCTCCTCCGCCGGAATCCAGTACGTGCCCTACGAGCGCACGTACCGGGGCCTGCCCGTGGTCGGCGGCGACTTCGTGATCGGCACCAACAGCGCCGGTCAGGTGCTGTTCCACTCCGTGGCCCAGGACCACCCGATCGGTGACCTGGCCACCAGCCCCTCGGTGACCAGTGCCGAGGCGGCGAAGGTCGCGGGCGGGCAGCTGCGCTCGGTGACCAAGGTCGAAGGCACCCGACTGGTGGTGTACGCGCTCGGCGACACCCCCAGACTCGCGTGGGAGTCGACCCAGCAGGGCACCGGAGCCGAAGGCTACAGCCGGCTGAGCGTTGTGGTGGACGCTCTCACCGGCACGGTGCTCACCACCCGCGAGCACGTCATGCACGGCACCGGCACGGCCGCCTACAGCGGACCGAACCCGGTCACCCTGAACACGACCTCCTCCGGCGGCACCTTCCGGATGCAGGACCCGACCATGACCACTCTGCAGTGCCAGGACGCCGCGAACAACACCACGTTCAGCGGGCCGGACGACCTGTGGGGCAACGGGAACGCCACCAGCCGCGAGACCGGCTGTGTCGACGGCTTCTTCGCCGCGCAGCAGGAGCGGGCGATGCTGACCCAGTGGCTGGGCCGCAACGGCTTTGACGGCGCCGGCGGCGCGTGGCCGATCCGGGTCGGCCTCGCCGACCTGAACGCCTTCTACGACGGCACCCAGGTCCAGATCGGCCACAACCAGGGCAACCAGTGGATCAGCTCGGTGGACGTCGTGGCGCACGAGCTTGGCCACGGCATCGACGACCATACCCCCGGCGGCATCTCCGGCAGCGGCACCCAGGAGTTCATCGCGGACACGTTCGGCGCGTCCACCGAGTGGTTCTCCAACCAGCCGGCCGCGTTCGACCCGCCGGACTACCTGGTCGGCGAGGAGATCAACCTGGTCGGTACCGGTCCGATCCGCAACATGTACAACCCGTCCCTGGTCAACGGCGACCCGAACTGCTACTCGTCGTCGATCCCCGGCGGCGAGGTGCACGCCTCGGCCGGCCCCGGCAACCACTGGTTCTACCTGCTGTCGCAGGGCTCGAACCCGACCAACGGCCAGCCGACGAGCCCGACGTGCAACAGCCAGACCGTCGGCAACCCGGTCGGCCCGCAGAACGCCATCAAGATCCTGTACAACGCGATGCTGATGAAGACCACGAGCAGCTCCTACCTCAAGTACCGCACGTGGACGCTGCAGGCCGCGAAGAACCTGGACGCCTCGTGCGCCATGTTCAACACGACCAAGGCCGCGTGGGATGCCGTGAGCGTGCCCGCGCAGACCGCCGACCCGACGTGCTCAGGTGGTCCCACCCCGCTGGCGCTGGCCAACCCCGGCACCCAGAACGGCACCGTGGGCACGGCGGCGAGCCTGTCGCTGGCCGCGACCGGTGGCACCACGCCGTACTCGTTCTCGGCGACCGGCCTGCCCGCCGGCCTGTCCATCAACGCCTCCAGCGGCGTCATCTCCGGCACCCCGACCACGGCCGCCACCTACTCGGTGACCGCGACGGTGACGGACAGCGCCAGCCCGCCGGCGTCGGCCAGTCAGACGTTCAGCTGGGTGGTCAGCCCGGTCGGCTCCTGCTCCAGCCCCGGCCAGAAGCTCGGCAACCCCGGCTTCGAGACCGGCACGGCACCGTGGACCTCGACCGCCGGCGTGATCGGCGCCTTCGCGGGCCAGACCGCGCACTCGGGGACCAGGTTCGCCTGGCTTGACGGGTACGGCACCACGCACACCGACACCCTGCAGCAGACGGTGACCCTGCCGGCCGGCTGCGCCAACTACACCCTGTCGTTCTGGCTGCACATCGACTCGGCGGAGACCACGACCACGACCCAGTTCGACAAGCTGACCGTGACCGTGGGCGCGACGACCGTGGCGACCTACTCGAACCTGAACAAGGCCGCCGGCTACAGCCTGAAGTCGTTCAACCTGGCGGCGTTCGCCGGGCAGACTGTCGTACTGAAGTTCACCGGTACGGAGGACATCTCACTGCAGACGTCGTTCGTGGTGGACGACACGGCGTTGAACGTGTCCTGAGCGGACTCTGGCCGCCCCGGGCTTCCGGGGCGGCCAGAGTACTGCGACGTGTCCGGCCCCGAATGCGGGACGCCTCAGTGGGGACAGTGGGCGTTGATCCAGGACCGGACCCGCTGTCCCGCCGTGCTCACCTCGGGGCCGAGGAGCTTCTCCATCGCGCCCGGCTGGCCGTCGAGCACGGCGATGTTCGCGTCGACCAGAACCTGGATGTCGCCCTTCACCCCTGCCGGCGCGTGCTCGGCCATCGTCCTCAGGTCCGCCTCGAGCGTGGCCTTGTCCGCGCCGACATCGGTCCCGGTGTACTGCTTGATCCCGCCCTTGCCGTCGGTCCACTTCTCGCAGAACGCCCGGTCGCCGCCGGCCGCGGGCGAAGCGGTGGTGGCACCGGTGGCCGCGCAACCCAGCAAGGTGAGCGGCAGCGTCGCGACGACGACGAGCGTGGCGATTCGCATACGTGTGGTCATGGGTACCCCCGGATATGTGTGTGGGGGAGATGGTCGCCGACCACGCTCAAAATCCGCTCATCACCGGCCCCGGTCGATGATCGAGTGGGGGAGCGGGCCAGTACAGTACCGGGATGGCGAGCCTCCGGGAGCAGATCGTCGCCGAACTCGGCGTCACCTCCACCATCGTGCCCAAGGTCGAGATCCGGCGACGGATCGACTTCCTCAAGGACTACCTGCGGTCGACCCCCGCCACGGGCTTCGTGCTCGGCATCAGCGGCGGTCAGGACAGCGCGCTGGCGGGCAGGCTGTGCCAGCTGGCCAGCGAGGAACTGCGGGTGGAAGGAATCGAGGCCACCTTCGTGGCGGTGCGTCTGCCGTACGGGGTGCAGGCCGACGAGCACGACGCTCAGATCGCGCTGGACTTCATCCGGCCCGACCGGTCCGTCGCGGTGAACGTCAAGCCGAGTGTCGACGCCGTCGCCGCCGAGGCCGCGCGGGGACTGCGTGAGCTGCTGGGCGACGAGCCGGCGCTGCGGGACTTCGTGCGCGGCAACATCAAGGCCCGTGAGCGCATGGTGGTGCAGTACGCGATCGCCGGGCAGTTGAACCTGCTGGTCGTGGGCACCGACCACGCGGCGGAGGCGGTGACGGGCTTCTTCACCAAGTACGGCGACGGCGGGGTCGACATCACCCCGCTGACCGGGCTGACGAAGCGTCAGGGCGCCGCGTTGTTGCAGGACCTGGGCGCGCCGCCGAGCGTCTGGCGGAAGGTGCCGACCGCCGATCTCGAGGACGACCGGCCCGCGCTGCCCGACGAGGTGGCACTCGGGCTGACGTACTCCCAGATCGACGACTATCTGGAAGGCGTCGACGTCGCGGTGGAGGTCGCGGCGCGGATCGAGTCGGTGTACGTCGCGACCCGACACAAGCGCGTCGTGCCGGTCACTCCGCTCGACACCTGGTGGCGCGGCTGATCTTCGTTCGCACGCCGAGGCTCTGACGACTGGCCGCATATACAAGCTACCTGTATATTCGGTTCATGAGTCAACCTCGTCGCGCAGCCATGCGCGAACCTTCCTATTTCGTGCTGGCCGCGCTGCTGCGCGAGTCCGGCCACGGCTATGTGATCATCCAGCGGGTGACCGAACTGTCCAACGGGCGGGTGAAGCTGGCCGCGGGAACCCTGTACTCGGTTCTCGACCGCCTCCTCGGTGAGCAGCTCATCACGGCTGTCGGTGAGGACATCGTCAACGGCCGGGCGCGCCGCTACTACGCCCTCACGGACACCGGCCGTGAGGCACTGGCCGCCGAGGCCGCCCGGATGGCCGAGGCAGCCCGGATCGTCACCGACCACGCTCCCGATCCGACCTCCGGCACGTCCCGGTCGGCCGGTTGGCTGGCACCCGGAGGGCTGCCCGCGTGAACGAGAGCCTGGAACGCCGGTACCGGAAGCTGCTGCGCGTCTACCCCGCCGACTACCGCCGCGAGCGGGGCGATGAGGTGCTCGACGTCCTGCTGGCCGGCGAGCCCGACCGGCGGTGGCCGAGCCCCAGGCAGGCCCATGCCCTGCTCCGGGGCGGTCTCAGGGTGCGCGCCGGGTCCACCACGCCCCGCCCGACCGCCACCGTCTGGTGGCAGGGCGTCCACCTGGCCGCGCTGGCGGTCCTCACCTACGCCGGCGCCTCCAGCGTCCGGCTGGCCCTCATGTGGATCGGCGGCCCGCCCGGAGTGGTGGATCTCCTTGCGGGGAAGCTGTACGGGCCGTACATCCGCGAGACGTGGCTGCCGCTGGGGTTGGCCCCCGCCGTCCTCCTCGTGGCGACCCTGGTCGCCCTGGTCGCGGGCTACGGCAGGGTGGCCGCGGTGCTGGCCGCGGCGGCCGGGGTCGTCCCCACCGTGCTGCAGTCGAACGACACCATCGAAAGGTCCCCGATGCTGTGGTTCGTGTGGTGGGGACCGGCCCTGGCCGTGATCCTGATCGTCGCCAGTCTGCGTCGACCCGCCGACGTGCCCGCGGTCGGGCGCGGCACCGGTTGGCTACTCGTCGCCGCCACCGCCGGCACCACGCTCGTCCCGCGATGGGAACTGCCGCTGCCCCTGATCCTCGCCGCGGCCGCCCTCCTGTTGTCCGCGGTGCTGTGGTTGGGCTCCGCCGACCCCCGTATCCTCACCGCGCTCGCCGCACTGGCGTGCCTCAAGGTGCTCACCGAGATCGAGACCGACGGTCGCACGTACATCTGGATGGTGCACACCTACACGCCCGGCTACGGGATCGCCGCGACCGCACTCCTCATCGCCGCGGCCGTCCAGACCCGCCGCCACGCCCGCGTCTGACCCGGGCGTCGCCGGTGTCCGGGTGCGGTCTGTCCCGACTGCCGGATCGTGCACCTGTCCTGACCCCGGACGCCGGTCTGGTGAATCCTGTCCCAGGAGGAACCCAGGCCGGCGACCGCCGCTTGTGGACGGTGTCGCCAGGGTGTCCTCCGGGCCGCGTATCGCCGCACCGGACCGGGCGGTCTGCGGCCCGGTGTGTGTTGTCCCTAGTCAGCAGCGGAATGGGAACCTGACTAACGCCGGAGTTGCGAGAGTCTAACGCGGATGAAATCTCTTTCCAAAAAGGACAGGGTATCGTGGTCCATCGGGTGATGATCTTCACATCGGCGGTTGTTCGGTTGAAGCTGCGTGTCTTTCGCCACTAACGTTGATTCAGGGGCGGGTCCGCGATTCGGTCGGCCGTGAATGCCTCCGCGCACCGTTGGAGAAAACACATGACGAATCCGTTCGAGAACCCGGACGGCTCCTTTCTCGTGCTGGTCAACGACGAGGGGCAGCACTCACTGTGGCCGGAGTTCATCGACATGCCCGCAGGATGGACCGTGGTCAGCGGCCCTGACAGCCGCCAGAGCTGCCTGGACTATGTCGAGGAGAACTGGAAGGACCTGCGTCCCCGCAGCCTGATCGAGTCCATGTCGGAGTAGCTCGGAGTTCATGCTGCACAACGCGGGGGAGTCGTTCACGTGAATAACGGTTACGCGTTACTTTCTTCGAGCACCATTGCCCGCCTTTTCGAGGCCGAGGTGGCGCGGACACCGGATTCCACGGCCCTGGTGTACGAGCGATTCTCATTGACGTACGCCGAACTGGACGCCGATGCCAATCGCCTCGCGCACCACCTGATCGCACTCGGCCTCGGTGCCGAGGATCTGGTGGCCCTCGCGTTGCCCCGCTCGCCGGACCTGGTCGTCGCGATGCTCGCCGTCCTCAAGGCCGGCGCCGCCTACCTGCCGGTCGACCCCGCCTATCCGGCGGAGCGGATCGCCTACCTGCTCGACGACGCCCGGCCGGCGCTGGTCCTGACGACCGCCGCCGTGGACCTGCCCGCCCGGGGGCTGGCGACGGTTGTCCTCGACGCGCCCGGCGTCCTCGACGGCCGGCCCGCGCACCCGCCGACCGACGCCGACCGGCGGGTCCCGGCCCGGCCCGGGCACCCCGCCTACGTCATCTACACGTCCGGGTCCACCGGCCGCCCCAAGGGCGTGCTGGTGTCCCACGTCGGCGTCGGGAGCCTCGTGCGCACCCAAACCGCCGTGCTCGACGTCGACCGGTCCAGCCGGGTGCTCCAGTTCGCGTCGCCGAGCTTCGACGCCGCGTTCTTCGAGCTGGCCCTGGCCCTGCTCACCGGCGCGACCCTCGTTCTGGCACCACCCGAGCGGCTGGCGCCGGGCGAGCCGCTCGCGCAGCTGCTCGCCGAGCAGCGGATCACCCACACCCTGCTGCCGCCGATCGCGTTGACCGTGATGGACCCCGCGGAACTGACCGGGCTGCGGACCCTCGTCGTCGGCGGCGAGGCCACCCCCGGAGAGTTGGTCGCCCGGTGGGCGCCCGGCCGGACCATGGTCAACGCCTATGGGCCGACCGAGACCACCGTCGTCGCGACGATGAGCGGCCCGCTCGCGGGCGCCGGCGACCCGCCGATCGGCCGGGCCGTGCGCGACACCGAGGTGTACGTGCTGGACGCCGCCCTGCGACCCGTGCCCGACGGCGTCGACGGCGAGCTGTACGTGTCCGGGGCCGGCCTCGCCCGCGGCTACCTCGGCCGCGCCGCGCTCACCGCCGAGCGGTTCGTGGCGTGCCCGGCACGTCCCGGGGCCCGGATGTACCGGACCGGTGACGTCGTCCGCCGCCTCCCCGACGGGCAGCTGCACTTCGTCGGCCGGGCCGACGACCAGGTGAAGGTGCGCGGCTTCCGGATCGAGCTGGGCGAGGTGGCGTCCGCGCTGCTGGCGGACCCCTCGGTCGGGCAGGCCGCCGCCGTGGTGCGCGGGGACGGCCCGGCGGGCAAGCGGCTCGTCGGGTACGTGGTCGCCGCCCCCGGCTCCGGGCTGCGACCCGAGGAGTTGCGCGCCCGGCTCGCCCGCTCGCTGCCCGAGCACCTGCTGCCGTCGGCGATCGTCGTGCTCGACGCCCTGCCGACGACCCCGAACGGGAAGGTCGACCGGGCCGCGTTGCCCGCGCCGGAGGTGGACGGGGCGGGGACCGCGCCGCGTACCCCGATGGAAAGTGTCCTTTGTGACCTGGTGGCCGGGGTCCTGGGCCTGCACGCCGTGGGGGTCGACGCGAGTTTCGTGCACCTCGGCGGCGACAGCATCACGGCGATCGACCTCGTCGGCCGGGCCCGCCGGGCCGGGTTCGTCCTGACCGTCCGCGACGTGCTGCGCGAGCCGAGTGTCGCGGCGCTCGCCGCGGCCGCCGCGCCGGTCGGGTCCGCGACGGAGTCCGCCCCGGACGACGGGACGGGCCCGGTGGCGTTGACCCCGATCATGCACTGGCAGCGCGACCGCGGCGGCCCCCTGGACACCTTCAACCAGTCGATGGTGCTGCGCGCCCCGGCCGGCCTGACCCTGGGCGGTCTCGTCGAGATGGTGCGGGCCGTCCTCGACCGCCACGACGTCCTGCGGATGCTGTGGACCGGCGGGTCCGACGACCTGCTGGTCGCGCCGACCGGGACCGGGGCCGCCGACTGCGTGTCGCGGGTCGACGCCGCCGGCGTGACGGGTCCGGAGCTGGCAGCCCTCGTCCAGGACGGTATGGACGCCGCCCGCGACGAGCTGTCCCTCGCCGGGGGCGCGGTGCTGCGGGTCGTCTGGTTCGACGCCGGCTCCGACCGGCAGGGCCGCCTCGCCCTGGTCGTCAACCACTTCGCCGTGGACGGCGTCTCCTGGCGGATCCTCGCCGAGGACCTCGCGCGTGGCTGGGCGGCCGTCGCCGAGGGCCGGGTCCCCGAACTCGAGCCGGTCGGCACATCCTTCCGCCGCTGGTCGCGGCTCCTGGTCGACGACGCGCGCTCCGCCGCCCGGGTCGCGGAGCTGCCCGACTGGCGGCGGGTGGCCCAGGTCCGGCCGGCTTCGATCGGCCGCCGGCCGCTCGACCCGGCGCGCGACGTCGAGGACCGCGACCGGGTGCTGACCCTGACCCTGCCGGCGGCGGTCACCGAGCCCGTCCTGAGCACCGCCCCGGCCGTGTTCCACGCCGAGGTCAACGATGTGCTGCTCGCCGCCCTGGCTCTGGCCGTCGCCCGCTGGCAGGGCACCCGGGGCCGGCCGGGCCGGGACGTGCTCATCGACGTCGAGGGCCACGGCCGCGAGGACATCGTGGCCGGCCTGGACCTGTCGCGCACCGTCGGCTGGTTTACCACCAAGTTCCCCGTGCACCTGGACCTCGGCCCGGTGAACTGGGACGAGGTCGCCGCCGGAGGTCCCGCTGTCGGGGCGGCGCTCAAGACGGTCAAGGAGCGGCTGCGGGCGGTGCCGGGCAAGGGCATCGGCCACGGCCTGCTGCGGTACCTGAATCCGGACACCGCGCCGGTGCTCGCGGTGCGCGACCCGGAGCTGGGGTTCAACTACCTCGGCCGGTTCCGCGCCGGGCAGACGGCCGACTTCGCCCTGGCCCCCGAACGCGACGTGGCCCTCGACGACGCCGGTCCCGGGATGCCGATGTCGCACGCGGTGCTCGTCAACGCGGCCACCCACGACCACCCGGACGGCCCGGTGCTGACCGCGACCTGGACGTGGGCCGACGGGGTGCTCACCGCCGCTGAGGTCCGCGACCTGGCCGGGGCCTGGTTCACGATGCTCACCGCCGTGGCGGCGCACGCCGCCCGACCCGACGCCGGCGGCCTCACCCCGTCCGACCTCACCCTCACCTCGATCAGCCAGGCCGAGCTCGACGAACTCGAAGCCGAGCTGGCAGACCTCTAGACCCGACGGGGACCGCACATGACCACCAAGGCCACCATCGAGGACGTCCTGCCGCTCGCCCCGCTCCAGGAGGGCCTGTACTTCCACGCGGTGTACGAGCAGTCCTCGACCAACCTCTACGTGGTGCAGTTCCGCGTCGACGTGTCCGGTCCCCTCGACCGGGCGGCGTTGCGGGCCGCCGCGCAGGGCGTGGTCGACCGGCACGGCAGCCTGCGGACCAGTTTCCGGCTTCGCAAGTCGGGGGAGCCGATCCAGGTGGTCCGCCGCGACGTGCGGCTGGACTGGACCGAGGTGGACGGTGTCCCGGTCGCCGAGGCCACCGAGCGGGACTGGGAGTTGGGCCTGGACGTCGGGGCCGGTTCGCTGCTGCGCTTCACCCTGATCGGGGCGGGGCCGGGCGAGCACCGGCTGCTGTTGACCGTGCACCACCTGCTGATCGACGCTTGGTCGGGGGAGTTGCTGGTCCGGGAGCTGTTCGACCGGTACGCGGGGGTGGCCGTCCCGCCGCCCGCCGCCCGGTACCGCGACCACCTCGCGTGGCTGGACCGGCAGGACCGCCCGGCGGCAGAGGCTGCGTGGCGGGCGGCCCTCGACGGGCTGGACGGCCCGACGCTGGTGGCCCCGGGCGGCGCGCCGGCGGCCAGTTCCGACTCGTATGTGCTGACGTTGTCCACGGAGCGCAGTGCGGCGTTGCGCGAGCGTGCCCGGTCCTGCGGGGTCACCCTCAACACGGCGTGCCAGACGGCCTGGGCGGTGCTGCTCGGCCAGCTCACCGGGCGTGCTGACGTGGTGTTCGGGGCGGTGTCCAGTACCCGTCCGGCGGATCTGCCCGGCGCGGACGCCCTGGTGGGGCTGCTCGTCAACACGGTCCCGGTCCGGGTCCGGCTCGCCGCCGACGCGTCGCTGCGGTCGGTGCTGGCTGCGGTGCAGGACCAGCGCGTCGGCCTCCTCGACCACGATCACCTGGGGCTCGCCGCGATCGGGCGGGCGGCCGGTGTGGACGGCACCCTGTTCGACACGAGCGTCGTCTTCGAGAACCTGCCGGCGTTCGGCGCCGCGCCCTCGGCTCCCGGGCTCACGGTGCGCACGAGCGTCCGGGAGGCGGTGCACTACCCGTTGGCGCTGGCGGTCACGCCGGGGGACCGGATCGAGCTGCGGGTGCACTACCGCGCCGACGCGTACGACCTGCCGGCCGCCGTCGCGGTCGCCGAGCGGCTCGGCCGGGTGCTCGACCAGCTCGCCGCCGACCCGGACCTGCCCGTCGGCCGGGTCGAGTTGCTGTCCGCCGCAGAGCGGGCCGAGATCTGCGACGTGTGGGGTGCCGCGCCGGCCGCCGTGCCGGTCACGACGTTGCCGGGGCTGTTCGGGGAGTGGGTCGCCGGTACCCCGAACGCTGTCGCTCTGGTCGAGGCCGGCGGCGAGGTCTCCTACGCGGAGCTGGACGCGCGGGCCGGCCGGCTGGCCGGGGCCCTCGCCGCCGCCGGGATCGGGCCGGAGGACGTCGTCGCGGTGGCCATGCCCCGGTCGGCGGACCAGGTCGCGGCGCTGCTGGCCGTGATGCGGGCCGGCGCGGCCTACCTGCCCGTGGACCCGTCCTATCCGCCGGAGCGGATCGATTTCATGCTGGCGGACTCGGGTGCCCGGCTCGTCGTGGACTCAGACTGGGTCGCCGCGCACGCCGCCGCGGAGCCCGCGCCGGACCGCTCCGTCCCGTCGGGCGCGGCCTACGTCATCTACACCTCCGGTTCCACCGGCCGGCCCAAGGGCGTCGCCGTGACCCACGCCGGCGTCGCGAGCCTCGTCGCCGCGCACCGGGAACGGCTGGGTGCCGACGCCGGCAGCCGGGTGCTCCAGTTCGCCTCGCCGAGTTTCGACGCCGCCGTGTGGGAGCTGTGCATGGCGTTGGGTTCCGGCGGCACCCTCGTGCTCGCCGAGTCCGAGCGGCTGCGGGCCGGTGCGCCGCTGGTGGCGCTGGTCGCCGAGTACGGCGTCACGCATGCGACCCTCCCGCCGGCCGTGTTGGCCGTGCTGTCCCCGGAGGATCTGCCCACGGTCACGACCCTGGTCACGGCGGGCGAGGCGCTGCCGGCGGAGCTCGCCGCCCGCTGGGCTCCGGGCCGGCGGCTCGTCAACGCCTACGGGCCGACCGAGAGCACGGTCTGCGCGACCATGAGCGCGCCGTTGGCCGCCGACGGCTCCGTGCCGCCGATCGGCACCCCCGTGACGAACTTCCGGGTGTACGTCCTGGACGCCGCCCTGCGGCCCGTGCCGGCTGGCGTGATCGGCGAGCTGTACGTGGCCGGCCCCGGTGTCGCCCGCGGCTACCTCGGCCGGCCGGCGCTGACCTCGGAGCGGTTCGTGGCCTGCCCGTTCGGCGGGCCGGGGAGCCGGATGTACCGGACGGGTGACCTCGCCCGCTGGTCCGCCGGCGGCGAGCTGCTGTTCGGCGGCCGGGCCGACACGCAGGTGAAGATCCGCGGCTTCCGGGTCGAACCCGGCGAGGTCGAGGCCGTCCTGAGTGGACATCCGGACGTGACCCAGACCGCGGTGGTGGTCCGGGAGGATGTGCCGGGCGACCGGCGGCTCGTGGCGTACGCGGTCACCGGCACCGTGCCGGCCGAGTTGCGGGACTGGCTCGCCGACCGGCTGCCCGCGTACCTCGTGCCGAGCGCCGTTGTGGCCCTCGACGCGCTGCCGTTGACCCCCAACGGGAAGGTCGACCAGCGGGCCCTGCCGGCCCCGGACCTGACCACCGCCGCGCAGGCCCCGCGCACGGCGCGCGAGGAGATCCTCGCCGGCCTGTTCGCGGAGCTGCTCGGCGTGGCGGCCGTCGGCGCGCACGACGACTTCTTCGCCATCGGGGGCCACTCGCTACTCGCGACCCGCCTGGTGAGCCGGATCCGGACCACCCTCGGCGTGGAGCTGCCGGTGCGGGCCGTGTTCGGGTCGCCGACCCCGGCCGGGCTGGCCCGGGCCGCCGACGCCGCCGGCCGGCCCCGCCCCGTGCTGACCACCGCCGTGCGGCCGGAGCCGCTGCCGCTGTCGGCGGCCCAGCGCCGGCTGTGGTTCCTGGACACCCTGGACGGGCCGAGCTCGACGTACCACATGCCGGTCGCCCTGCGGCTGCGCGGCCCGGTGGACCTCGCGGCGCTGGAGGCGGCGCTGGGGGACGTCGTGGCCCGGCACGAGAGCCTGCGCACCGTGTTCCCGGATGTGGACGGCGAGCCCCGGCAGCTGGTCCTCGACGCGTTCCGGCCCGCTCTGGCCACTGTCGACGTCGGCGCCGACGACCTGGCCGGGGCGTTGGCCTCAGCCGTGCGGACCCCGTTCGACCTGGCCGCGCAGCCGCCGGTGCGGGCCACGGCGTTCCGGGTCGGTCCGGACGAGCTCGTGCTGCTCGTGCTCGTGCACCACATCGCCGGCGACGGCTGGTCGGTCGGGCCGCTGGCCGCCGACCTGTCCGCGGCGTACGCGGCCCGCGCCGCCGGCTCCGCCCCGTCCTCGGCCCCGTTGGCGGCCCAGTACGCCGACTACACCCTCTGGCAGCGTGACCTGCTCGGCGACGAGGTGGACCCGGAGAGCCTCGCGCACGAGCAGCTCGCGTACTGGCGCTCGGCCCTCGACGGTGTGCCCGCCCGTCTCGCCCTGCCCTTCGACCGGCCGGCGCCCGCCGTGCCGAGCCACCGGGGCGGCACGATCGAGTTCACCCTTCCGGCCGCCGCGCATCGGGGTCTGCTCGCTCTGGCCCGGGCCAACGGCGCGACCCTGTTCATGGTCGTGCAGGCCGGGCTCGCGGCCCTGCTGTCGCGGCTCGGCGCAGGTCACGACATCCCGATCGGCACCCCGGTCGCCGGTCGGCTCGACGAGGCCCTCGACGACCTGGTCGGCTTCTTCGTCAACACCGTCGTGCTGCGCGCCGACCTGGCCGGGGACCCCACCTTCGTCCAGCTGCTCGACCGGATCCGGCGGACGGACCTGGCCGCGTACGCGCATCAGGACCTGCCGTTCGAGCGGGTCGTCGAGGCGCTGGATCCGGATCGCTCGGCCGGCGGCACCCCGCTGTTCCAGGTGATGCTGGCCCCGCAGCCGTCCGGCCCGGCCGGGCTCGTCCTGCCCGGCGTCGACGTGGCCCGCGAGCCGCTGGAGTGGGAGACGTCGAAGTTCGACCTCACCGTGTGGTTCACGGAGGAGGAGGGCGGGCTCGCGTGCGTGCTGGAGTACGCCGCCGACCGCTTCGACCACGGCACCGCCCGTTCCCTCGCCGACCGGCTGGTCCGCGTACTGGAGCAGGCCGTCGCCGATCCCGGTACCCGGCTCGGCGCGCTCGACGTGCTCGCTCCGGGCGAGCGGGACCGGATCCTCCTCGACTGGAACGACACCGCCGCCCCGGTGCCGCAGGGCACCCTGCCGGCGCTGTTCGCGGCCCAGGTCGCGCGCACCCCCGACGCGGTCGCGCTCGTGGCCGGTGCCGAGTCCCTGACGTACGCGGCCCTCGACGCGCGCGCGAACCGGCTCGCCGGCCGGCTGGCCGACCTCGGCGTGGGCCCCGAGACCCCGGTCGCCGTGCTGATGTCGCGCTCCGCGGAACTCGTGACGGCGCTGCTCGCCGTCGTCAGGGCCGGCGGGGTCTACGTGCCGCTGCACCCGGACTTCCCGGCGGCCCGGCTCAGCCTGATCCTCGCGGAGACCGGTGCGCCGGTGCTGCTCGCCGACCCCGGGGCGGACGTGTCCTTCGAGCATGCCGCCGCGGTGCTCACGGTGGAGGCCGGCGACTACCCTGCCACGGTGCTCACGGTCGGGGCCGGCGATCGTCCCGCCGCCGCTCCGGGCGCGGTACTGACGGGTGACAACCTCGCGTACGTGATGCACACGTCCGGCAGCACCGGCGTGCCCAAGGGCGTCGCCGTCACCCACGCCGACGTCGTCGCGCTGGCCACCGACCGGCGCTGGGACTCCGGTGCGCACGACCGGGTCCTGCTGCACTCGCCGCACTCCTTCGACGCGTCCACCTACGAGCTGTGGGTGCCGCTGCTGCGCGGCGGGACCGTGGTCGTGCTGCCCGCCGACCGCCGGGTGGACGCCGACGCGGTGGCAGAGGCTGTCGCCGGGCACGGTGTCACGGCCGCGTGGCTGACCGCCGCACTGTTCGATGTGGTCGTCGAGGACCGGCCGGGAAGCCTCGCCGGACTGCGCGAGGTGTGGACCGGCGGCGACGTGGTGCGCCCGGAGTCGGTGCGCCGCGCGCTCGCGGCGTGCCCGGGGCTGGTCGTGTGCGACGGGTACGGGCCCACCGAGAGCACCACCTTCGCCACCAGCCGCGCCTTCCGTTCCGTCGACGAGGTGGGCGGTGACCTGGTGCCGATCGGCCGGCCGCTGGACAACACGCGCGCCTACGTCCTGGACGCGGCGCTGCGCCCGGTGCCGGCGGGCGTCGTCGGCGAGCTGTATCTGGCCGGTGCGGGCCTGGCCCGGGGCTACCTCGGCCGGCCGGCGCTGACGGCCGAGCGGTTCGTGGCCTGCCCGTTCGGTGAGAGTGACCGGATGTACCGCACCGGTGACCTCGCCCGGTGGACGGGCGCGGGGGAGCTGGTGTTCGCCGGCCGGGTCGACGGGCAGGTGAAGCTGCGCGGGTACCGGATCGAGCTGGGCGAGGTCACCGCGGCCCTCGCCGACCATCCGGCCGTGGCGCACGCGACGGTCCTGGTCCGGGAGGACACCCCCGGCGACCGGCGTCTCGTCGGTTACGTCGTGCCCGGCCCCGCCGGGGCACCTGATCCGGAGGCGGTCCGGGCGCACGCCGCCGCGCGGCTGCCCGGGTTCATGGTTCCGGCCGCGGTGGTCGTCGTGGACGCGTTCGCGCTGACCAGCCAGGGCAAGCTCGACACTCGGGCGCTGCCCGCCCCGCATGCGCGCGCCGCGACCGGTTCCCGTGCGCCCCGCACCGCCGCGGAGGAGATCCTCGTCGGCCTGTTCGCCGAGGTGCTCGGCGTGCCGGCGGTCGGGATCGACGACGACTTCTTCGCGCTCGGCGGGCACTCGCTGCTCGCCACCCGCCTGGCGAGCCGGGCGCGGACCGCGCTCGGCGTCGAGCTGGGTGTGCGGCTGGTGTTCCAGTACCCGACCCCGGCCCGGCTCGCCGCCGCCGTCGCGGCCGCCAGCGGTCCGGCCCGCCCGGCGCTGTGCCCGACCGGCCGGCCGGAGCGGCTGCCGTTGTCGGCAGCCCAGCGCCGCCTGTGGTTCCTGCACACGTTCGACGGTCCGGGTTCGGCCTACAACCTGCCGATCGCGGTACGGCTGACCGGCGGACTGGACACCGACGCGCTCACGGCGGCGCTGGCCGACGTGACCGGCCGGCACGAGAGCCTGCGCACCGTGTTCGGGGAGGCCGGCGGGGAGCCGTACCAGAGGGTGCTGGACCCGGACCGGGCACGGCCCGCGCTGACGGTCGTCGACCCGGGCGGGGATCTGGCCGGGGCGCTGGCCTCGGCGGTGCGGGGCACGTTCGACCTCGCGGCGGAGCCGCCGCTGCGGGTGACCCTGTTCCGGGTCGCCGAGGGCGAGCATGTCCTGCTGCTCCTGCTGCACCACATCGCGTGCGACGGTTGGTCCGCGGCGCCCCTGGCCGCCGACCTGTCCGTCGCCTACGCGGCCCGGTCGCGCGGCGAGGTCCCACAGTGGACCGCGCTGCCGGTCCAGTACGCGGACTACACCCTCTGGCACCGTGACCTGCTCGGCGACGAGAACGATCCCGCGAGCCTCGCCGGTGGGCAGCTCGCGCACTGGCGGGACGCTCTCGCGGACCTGCCCGAGACGCTGGCGCTGCCCTACGACCGGCCCCGCCCGCCGGTGGCCTCGCACCGCGGCGGTCTGGTCGAGTTCGAGGTGGACGGCGCGCTGCACGGCGACCTGGTCCGGCTCGCCCACGGCCACGGCGCGACGCTGTTCATGGTGATGCAGGCCGGCCTGGCGCTGCTGCTGTCCCGGCTCGGCGCGGGCACGGACGTCCCGATCGGCACCCCGGTCGCCGGCCGGCTCGATGAGCGGCTCGACGACCTGGTCGGCTTCTTCGTCAACACCGTCGTGCTGCGCACCGACGTGTCGGGCGACCCGACGTTCGCGGAGCTGCTCGGCCGGGTCCGCGAGACGGCCCTGTCGGCGTACGCGCATCAGGATCTGCCCTTCGACCGGCTGGTCGAGACGCTGGCCCCGGCGCGTACCCCCGCGGTGAACCCGTTGTTCCAGGTGATGCTCGCCCCGCAGCAGGACACCGGTTCCGGTTTCGCGCTGCCGGGGCTCGCTGCCCGGCCCGAGCCGATCGGCTGGGACGCGGCGAAGTTCGATCTGACTCTCACGTTCACCGAGAGGGCCGATGGCGCGGGGCTGGCGTGCTCGCTGGAGTACGCGGCGGACCTCTTCGACCGCAGGACCGTAGTCACGGTCGCCGCGCGGCTGTTGTCGGTGCTGGCCCAGGCCGCCGCCGACCCGGCCGGCCGGGTGGAGGCGCTGTCGGTCGCCGAGCGGGGCCGGATCCTCGCGGACTGGAACCGCACCGGCACCGACGTGCCCGCCGCGACCCTGCCTGCATTGTTCGAGGCCGCGGTCGCGCGCACCCCGGACGCCGAGGCGCTCGCCTTCGCCGGCACCGCGGTGAGCTACGCCGAGCTCAACGGGCGAGCCAACCGGCTCGCCCGGGAGTTGGCCGGTCGCGGGATCGGGGCCGAGGATCTCGTCGCGTTGGCCCTGCCGCGGTCGGCGGACCTGATCGTCGCGATCCTCGCCGTGCTCAAGGCCGGCGCGGCGTACCTGCCCGTGGACCCGGACTACCCGGCGGAGCGGATCGCGTTCATGCTCGCCGACGCGGGCCCCGCCGTCGTGCTCGCCACGGCGGAGACCGCAGGAGCGCTGCCCGGGGACGCCCTGCTCCTCGACGGGTCCGGGTTCGCCGCACACTCCTCCGAGAACCTGTCCGATGTGGACCGTGTTCGGCCGCTGGCCCTCGCCAACCCGGCGTACGTGATCTACACCTCCGGATCCACCGGCCGGCCCAAGGGCGTCGCCGTGACCCACACCGGCCTTGCGAGCATGGCCGAGGCGCACCGCCAGCGGCTGGGCCTGGACGGGGACAGCCGGCTGCTCCAGTTCGCCTCACCCAGCTTCGACACCGCCGTGTCCGAGTGGTGCCCGGCGCTGGTGTCCGGAGCCACCCTCGTCCTCGCGCCCCGCGACCGGATCATGCCCGGCGACCCGCTCGCCGAGGTCCTCGCCGAGCACCGGGTCACCCACCTCACGCTGCCGCCCGCGGCGCTCGCCGTGATGCCCGCCGGCTCGATGCCGACCGTGACGACCCTGCTGGTGGCCGGGGACGCGTCCTCGGCGGCGCTGGTCGAACGGTGGGCGGCGGGGCGCACGATGCTCAACGCGTACGGCCCGACCGAGACCACGGTCTGCGCCACGATGAGCGCGCCGTTGGCCCCGGCCGGGTCCGTGCCGATCGGCGGCCCGATCGCCGACGCCCGGGTGTACGTCCTCGACGCCCGGCTGCGGCCCGTGCCGCCCGGCGTGACCGGCGAGCTGTACATCGCCGGCGCCGGGGTGGCCCGCGGCTACCTGAACCGGCCGGCCCTGACCGCCGACCGCTTCGTGGCCTGCCCCTTCGGCGAGGCGGGCACCCGGATGTACCGCACCGGCGACCTCGCCCGTTGGTCGGCCGACGGCGAGCTGATGTTCGTGGGTCGGGCCGACAACCAGGTGAAGCTGCGCGGCTTCCGGATCGAACTCGGCGAGGTCGAGGCCGTGCTGTCCATCGACCCGGCGGTCGGGCAGGCCGTCGTGATCGTGCGCGAGGACCGGCCGGGCGACAAGCGCCTCGTCGGCTACGTCGTGCCCGCCGCCGACACCGCACCGGATCCAGCCGCCCTGCGCGGGCTCGTGGCCGCCCGGTTGCCCGAGTTCATGGTGCCCGCCGCCGTCGTCGTGCTCGACGCGCTGCCGCTGACCCCGAACCGCAAGGTGGACCGCGCCGCGCTGCCCGCTCCGGACTACGCGGCCGCAGGCTCCGCCCGGGCCGCGCGGACCCCGGTCGAGGAGATCCTCGTCGGACTGTTCGCCGAGGTCCTGCAGGTGCCCACGGTCGGCGTCGACGACGACTTCTTCGCCCTCGGCGGCCACTCCCTGCTCGCGACCCGGCTGACCAGCCGGATCCGCACCGCCCTGGGCGTCGAGCTGACCGTGCGGGCCCTGTTCCGGTCCCCGACCCCGGCCCGGCTGGCCGTGGCTCTCGCCGACGCCGAGGGCCGCACCCGGCCGGCGCTCGCGGCCCGCGACCTGCCCGACCCGCTGCCGCTGTCCGCGGCCCAGCGACGACTGTGGTTCCTGCACCGCCTGGAGGGGCCCAGCGCCACCTACAACGTGCCGCTCGCGCTGCGGCTGCGCGGCCCGGTCGACGTCGAGGCCCTGCGGTCCGCGCTGGCCGACGTCGTGGGCCGGCACGAGACGCTGCGCACGGTCTTCCCGGAGTCCGGCGGGGAACCCACCCAACGGGTACTCCCGCACGCCGCCCCCCGCCTCGACGTGCGCGCCGTGGCCGACGAGGCCGAACTGTCCCGGGAGCTGTCCGCCGCCGCCCGGCACACGTTCGACATCGTCGCCGACCTGCCGGTGCGCGGCTGGCTGTTCCGGCTCGCCGACGAGCACAGCGTGCTGCTGCTCCTGACGCATCACATCGCCGCCGACGGCTGGTCGGTGGGGCCGCTGTCGCGGGACCTGTCGGCCGCGTACGCCGCCCGGCTCGCCGGAGCGGCCCCGACCTGGACGCCGCTGCCGGTGCGGTACGCCGACTACACCCTCTGGCAGCGCGACCTCCTCGACGGGGTGTCGGCCCCGCAGCTCGACTACTGGCGCGCGGCGCTCGCCGGTGCGCCCGAGGAGCTGGCGCTGCCGTACGACCGGCCCCGGCCCGCGACCCCGTCCTACCGGGGCGACTTCGTCGCGTTCGAGCTGTCGCCGGCCCTGCGCGACGGCCTGCTCCGGCTCGCCCGGGACCGCGACGCGACCCTGTTCATGGTGTTGCAGGCCGGACTGGCGGCACTGCTGTCGCACCTGGGCGCGGGCCAGGACATCCCGCTCGGCAGTCCGATCGCAGGCCGGCTGGACGAGGCGCTCGACGACCTGGTCGGGTTCTTCGTCAACACTCTGGTCCTGCGTACCGACCTGTCCGGGGATCCGACGGTCGCGGAGCTGGTCGACCGGGTCCGCGAGACCGACCTGGGCGCCTACGCCCACCAGGACATCCCGTTCGAGCGGCTCGTCGACGCGCTGGAGCCGACCCGGTCCATGAGCCGGCATCCGCTGTTCCAGGTCATGTTCACGCTGCAGAACGGGGTCCGGCCCGAGTTCGCCCTGCCGGGTCTGGCCACCGAGCCCGAGCTCGTCGGTTCGGGCACGGCCAAGTTCGATCTGTGGTTCGCGATGAGCGAGGAGCCCACCGGCGTCGCCGGGGTCGCCGAGTACTCGACCGACCTGTTCGACCGGGAGTCCGTGCGCACCATCGTGGACCGCTACGTCCGGGTGCTCGAACAGGTCGTCGCCAACCCCGACCGGCCCGTGAGCGGCCTGGACGTGCTGTCCGCCGACGAACGGCGTCAGGTCGCGGAAGCCTGGAACTCGACCGGCGAGTCGTATCCGGAGGCGAGCGTCGCCGAGTTGTTCGAGGCCCGGGCGGCGTTGCACCCCGACGCGGTCGCGGTGCTGTTCGGCGCGGAGAGCCTCACGTACGGGCGGCTCAACGCCCGGTCCAACCGGGTCGCCCGCCGGCTCGTCGCCCTGGGTGCCGGACCGGGGGACACCGTGGCCCTGGCGCTGCCCCGCTCGAGCACCCAGCTCGTCGCCCTGCTCGGCGTCCTCAAGGCCGGGGCCGGCTACCTGCCGGTGGACCCCGACTACCCGGCCGAGCGGATCGCGTTCATGCTCGCCGACGCCGATCCCGTGCTCGTGCTGGACGATCCGGCGCTGGAGGACGCTGCCGCCCGGTACCCGGAAAGTGATCTGACCGACGACGACCGGTTGCGGCCCACCGACCCGCGGCATCCCGCCTACGTGATCTACACGTCCGGCTCGACCGGACGGCCCAAGGGCATCGCCATGCCCGGGGCCGGGCTCGTGAACCTGCTGACTTGGCACGCCCGCGCGCTGCCGGGCGGGCCGGGCCGGCGCACCGCCCAGTTCACGGCGCTCAGCTTCGACGTGTCGGTGCAGGAGATCCTGTCCACTCTGGTCTCCGGGCGCACCCTGTGCGTGCCCGCCGAGGAGACCCGCCGGGACGCGACCGCCCTGGTGGCCTGGCTCGCCGAGCACGAGGTCGACGAGCTGTTCGCGCCGAACCTGGTGATCGAGGCGATCGCTGAGGCCGCCGCAGATATCGGCGAGGACCTGCCGGCGCTCGTCGACGTGGCCCAGGCCGGCGAGGCGCTGCGGCTCACCGATCCGGTCCGACACTTCTTCGGTACCGGTGACCGCCGGCTGCACAACCACTACGGGCCGGCTGAGACGCATGTCGCGACGGCCTGGACCCTGCCGGCCCGGGTCGCCGACTGGCCCGAGCGTGTCCCGATCGGCACCCCGATCGCCAACACCCGCTGCCACGTCCTCGACGCCCGGCTACGGCCCGTGGCCCCCGGCGTGACCGGCGAGCTGTACCTGGCCGGGGCCGGCGTCGCCCTCGGCTACGTGCACCGCCCCGCTCTCACGGCGGAGCGGTTCGTGGCCGACCCGTTCGGAGCGCCCGGTGAGCGGATGTACCGCACCGGTGACCTGGCCCGCTGGACCGCAGACGGCCTGCTCGAGTTCGCCGGCCGCGCCGACCACCAGGTGAAGGTCCGGGGCTTCCGGATCGAGCTCGGCGAGATCGAGTCCGCGCTCACCGCGCACGAGGCCGTCACGAGCGCCGTCGTCCTGGCCCGCGAGGACCGGCCCGGCAACCCCCAGCTCGTCGGCTACGTCGTCGGCACCGCCCGCCCCGCCGAGCTGCGGGACTTCGTGGCCGGCCGGCTGCCCGAGTACATGGTGCCGTCGGCGGTCGTGGTCCTCGACGCGTTCCCGCTGACCCCGAACGGGAAGCTCGACCGCGCCGCCCTGCCGGCCCCGGACCGGGCGCATGCCGGCACCCGCGCGCCGCGCACGCCGGCGGAGGCGATCCTCACCGACCTGTTCGCCGAGGTGCTCGGCCTGCCCCGGGTCGGGGTGGACGAGGACTTCTTCGCCCTCGGCGGACACTCGCTGCTCGCCACCCGCCTGGTCAGCCGGATCCGGTCCACCCTCGGCGTCGAGGTCGCGGTCCGGACCCTGTTCCAGGCGCCCAGCCCGGCCCGGCTCGCCGCCGCCCTCGCGGAGGCCACCGGCCAGGTCCGGCCCGCGCTGCGGCCGGCGCCCCGGCCGGAGGTGGTGCCGCTGTCGGCGGCCCAGCGCCGGCTGTGGTTCCTGCACAAGCTGGAGGGGCCGACGGCGACCTACCACCTGCCGTTCGCCGTCCGGCTCGAAGGCGACCTCGACGTCGACGCGCTGCGGGCCGCGATCGTCGACCTCGTCGCCCGGCACGAGAGCCTGCGCACCGTGTTCCCCGAACACGAGGGGCAGCCCCGCCAGCACGTGCTCGACCCCGCCGACGTCGTCTGCGAGCTGTACCTGCGCGACGTCGACGAGGCCGCGCTGCCGGCCGCGCTGGCCGAGGCGAGCCGGGTCGGTTTCGACCTGGCCCACGACCTGCCCGTGCGGGCCACCCTGTTCGCCGTCTCGCCGGGGCGGCACGTCCTGCTGCTGCTCGTGCACCACATTGTCGCCGACGGCTGGTCGGTGGGGCCGCTGGCCGCGGACCTGTCCGCCGCGTACGCGGCCCGGCTCGACGGCGTCGCCGCACAGCTGCCCCCGCTGCCGGCGCAGTACGCCGACTACACCCGCTGGCAGGGCGAGCTGCTCGGCGACGAGCGCGACCCGGGCAGCCTCGCCAGCGAGCAGCTCGACTACTGGCGCAAGACCCTGGCGGGGGCGCCGGAGGAGCTGGCGCTGCCGTATGACCGGCCGCGGCCGGCCATCGCCTCGCACCGGGGCGCGATCGAGGAGTTCCACCTCGACGCGGATCTGCACGCAGCCCTGCTGCGTACCGCCCGGCAGGGCGACGCGACGCTGTTCATGGTGTTGCAGGCCGGGCTCGCGGGCCTGCTGTCCCGGCTGGGGGCCGGCGACGACGTCCCGATCGGAACGGCCGTCGCCGGCCGGCTCGACGACGCGCTCGACCACCTGGTCGGTTTCTTCGTCAACACCCTCGTGCTGCGCACCGACCTGTCGGGCCGGCCCAGCTTCGCGGGCCTGCTCGACCGGGTCCGCGAGGCCGACCTGGCCGCGTACGCCCACCAGGACATTCCCTTCGAGCAGCTCGTCGAGGCCGTGAACCCGACCAGGTCCATGTCCCGGCACCCGCTGTTCCAGGTGATGCTGACGTTGCAGAACACCGCGCCCGCCGGCTTCGACCTGCCTGGTCTCGCGGCCCGCCCGGAGCCGCTGGACTGGGAGATGGCGAAGTTCGACCTGAGCCTCGTCGTCGAGGAGCGCCAGCACCCCGACGGGAGCCCGGCGGGGCTGGCGTGCGCGCTGGAGTACGCCACGGACCTCTTCGACCGCGCGACCGTCGCCGCCGTCGCCGCCCGGCTTGGGGCCCTGCTCACCAAGGTCGCCGCCGATCCGGCCCTGCCGCTCGCCGAGCACGACCTGCTGTCGGCCGCCGAGCGCCGCGACGTGCTCACCGACTGGAACGCCACCGCCGCACCCGTCGGCCGGCACACCCTGCCGGAGCTGTTCGCCGCCCGGGCCGCCGAGACCCCTGCGGCCGTCGCGGTCACCGCCGACGACGCGGTGCTCAGCTACGCCGAACTCGACGCCCGCGCCCACCAGCTCGCCGCGCACCTCGCGGCGAGCGGCGTCGGCCCCGAGGACGTCGTCGCGCTCGCGCTGCCCCGCTCGGCGGCGATGGTGACCGCGCAGCTCGGCGTGGTCAAGGCCGGCGCGGCCTACCTGCCCGTGGATCCGTCGTACCCGGCCGAGCGGATCAGCTACCTGCTGGACGACTCCGCCGCCCGGCTCCTGATCACCGACACCGCCACCGCCGCCACCCTGCCCGCCGGCCTGGACCTGCCGATCCTGCTCCTGGACTCCCCGGACCCGGCGGCCCGGATCGGCGGGCGGTCGGACGCCGACCCGATCCGGCAGCCGTCCCCGGACAACCCCGCCTACGTCATCTACACGTCCGGGTCCACCGGCCGGCCCAAGGGTGTCGTGGTCACCCACGTCGGGTTGACCAGCCTGGCCTGGTTGTCGGCCGGCCGGTTGGGGATCACGGGGGACAGCCGGGTGCTGCAGTACGCCTCGCCCAGCTTCGACGCCGCGGTGTGGGAGACGTGGATGGCCCTGTTGTCCGGGGCGAACCTGGTGGTCGCGCCCGCCGACCGGCTCGCGGCCGGCGGTTCGCTGCCCGAGGTCGTCGACCGGCACGCGGTCACGCACGCCGTGCTGTCCCCTGCCCTGCTCGCGGTCACCCCCACCGGCTCCCTCGGCACGGTCCGCACCCTGGTCACCGGCGGCGATGTGTGCACGCCGGAGCTCGCGGCCCGCTGGTCGCCGGGGAGGGAACTGCTCAACGGGTACGGGCCGACCGAGTCCACCGTCTGCGCCGTGCTGAGCGGCCCCCTGACGGCCGACGGCGCCCCGCCGATCGGCCGGCCGGTGCCCAACACCCGGGCGTACGTCCTCGACGCCGACCTGCGGCCCGTGCCGCCCGGCGTCACCGGCGAGCTGTACCTGGCCGGCGACGGCCTGGCCCGCGGCTACCTGCACCGGCCGGGGCTGACCGCCGAACGGTTCGTGGCCTGCCCCTACGGTGAGGCGGGCGGGCGGATGTACCGCACCGGCGACCTGGCCCGCTGGCGCCCCGACGGCCAGCTGGTCTTCGCGGGCCGGGCCGACCTCCAGGTCAAGATCCGGGGCTTCCGGATCGAGCTCGGCGAGATCGAGAGCGCGCTGGCCGGGCACCCGGCCGTCGCCCAGGTGGCCGTCGTGGCCCGCGAGGACCGGCCCGGCGACCGCCAGCTCGTCGCCTACGTCGTGCCCACGGCCGACGGTGCCGCCGACCTGCGGGCGTACCTGGCCCGCCGGCTGCCCGAGCACATGATCCCGTCGGCGTTCCACACCCTCGCCGAGCTGCCGCTGACCCCGAACGGCAAGCTCGACGCCCGGGCGCTGCCTGCGCCGGACCGCGCCGACACCGGCCCGTCCCGGCCGCCGGCCACCCCGACCGAGCGGCTCGTCGCCGAACTGGTCGCCGAGGTGCTCGACGTCGCGTCCGTCGTCGCCGACGACGACTTCTTCGCGATCGGCGGGCACTCCCTGCTGGCCACCCGGCTGGTGGGCCTCCTGACGGCCCGGACCGGTGTGGCCCTGCCGCTGCGGGCCGTGTTCGACACCCGCACTGTCGCCGGGCTGGCCCAGGCGGTCGACGGCGACGGCGGCGCGGCGTCCACTGTGCACCGAGATATGCTCGCCGACACGGCGCTGCCCGCCACGATCGCGCCCTACCGGGCCGCCGACGCCAAGCCCCGGGTCCAGCCGGACCCGCGACACGTCCTGCTCACCGGGGCCAACGGGTTCCTCGGCGCGTTCCTGCTCGCCGAACTCCTGCGCACCGCGCCCCGAGCCCAGGTGACCTGCCTGGTCCGGGCCGCCGACGCCGACCGCGCGGCCGAGCGGATCGAGGCGAGCCTGCGCCGGTACCGGCTGTGGGACCCGGCCCTGCGCGACCGGATCACCGCCCTGCCCGGCGACCTCGAACTGCCCCGGCTCGGGCTGGGCGAGGAGGAATTCGCCGAGCTGGCCGAGCGGGTCGACGTGATCTACCACAACGGCGCCCGGGTGCACCTCGTCGACCCGTACCCCCGGATGCGGGCCGCCAACATCGGCGGCACGACCGAGATCCTCCGGATGTCACTCCTCGGCCGCGGCGTACCCGTGCACTACGTCTCCTCGTGCAGCACCCTGCTGTCGGGGCTGGAGAACCCGGAGGTGATCGGCGAGGACCGCCAGGTCACCGTCGACGCGGTGCCCGACAACGGGTACATGCAGAGCAAGTGGGTCGCCGAGCAGCTCGTCAAGGCCGCGGCGGCCCGGGGCCTGCCCGTCGCGATCTACCGCCCGGGCCGGGTCACCGGACACAGCGGCACCGGAGCGGCCGGCGACGCCGACGCGTTCTGGCACTACATCCGCGCCTGCGTGGAGCTGGGCGTCGCCCCGGTGTGGACGGACGGCCAGCTCTATGAGGTGGACCTGGTGCCCGTCGACTACGTCACCGCAGCCATCGTCCGGCTGAGCCGGGAGCTGGAGCCGGACGGCACAGCGTACAACCTGATCAACGCGGTCCGGACCCGGTCGGAGGCCGTGCTGCGCCGGGTCGAGCGGCTCGGCCACGCCGTGCGCCGGGCCTCGCCGGGGGAGTGGGAGGCGGAGCTGGTGGCCGCCGTGCCGCACGCCGTCGAGGGTAGTTCCCTGCCGCCGGTCGCGATGCTGACCAGCAACGTGGAGGACAAGGAGAGCAGCCTAGGCAACCGCTTCGACGACGCCAACGCCCGGCGCGGGCTGGCCGGGACGGGGGTGGCCTGCCCGGTCATCGATGACGGGGTGATCGACCGCTACCTGGCGTTCTTCGCGGAGATCGGCTTCCTCCCTGGAGAGTGATGCCTCCGTGGTGTGCGGCTCAGGCGCGCGGGCGGGCGGTGAACGCGAGGACGAGGCCGGAGATGGCCATGACCGGGCCGGTCATGGCCACGTACGGGCCGATCTCCTCCCAGGTCCTCGAGCCGGTCATGAAGCCGCCGCCGACGTAGCCCAGCAACTCCAGGGTCAACAGGCCGCCCAGCAGGACCAGCACGATACCGAGCACGAGCTTCCAGACTGTCATGCGTCCATGGTGGCAGCCCGGCTGGCGGGGCGGGAGGCCAGAATCTCCACGGTCAACACCCGCCGGGTCCACGGATAGCCGCGCAGGCTACGGGCGGCTCCCGGGGCAGGGTCCGACGATCCGAATGGCGGCCGGGGGCGTTCCCCCGGCGACCACGCACGGTGCACTGGGGACGGTGGCCTCTGGCAGAATCCTCCAGTGAACACCACCATCCTGGAACGCGAGGCCGAACTGGCCACGCTGGCCACCGCCGCGCGCGAGGCGGGCACCGGATCCGGCTCGGTACTCCTCGTGTCCGGCGAGGCCGGGATCGGCAAGTCGAGCCTGATCCACGGCATCCGGTCCGTTCTGCCGGCGGCCGGCCGGCTCCTGGTGGGGTACTGCGACGACCTCGCGACGCCGAGGGTGCTCGGCCCGCTGCGTGACCTCATCGGCAGCGTCGGAACCGCGCTGACCCGCGCGCTGGAGCGCGGCGACCGGGCCGAGGTGCTGGAGACGCTGCGCGCCGAGCTCGACCGGGAGCGCCAGCCGACCGTCCTGGCGGTCGAGGACGTGCACTGGGCCGACGAGGCCACCCTCGACGTGCTGCGCTACCTGATCCGCAGGGCCGCGCGGCTGCCGCTGGTCCTGGTCCTCACCTACCGCGACGACGAACTCGTCGACGACCATCCGCTGCGGCAGCTGTTGGGCGTCGCCTCCCGGGCCGAGCGGGTCCGCCGGCTGCGACTGTCCAGGCTCAGCCTGGCCGCGGTGCGCCAGCTGAGCGAGGCCAGCGCCGTCGACGCCGACGAGGTCTTCGCCGTGACCGCCGGCAATCCCTACTTCGTCACCGAGCTGCTGGCCGGCGGGGACGCCGCGGCGGTGCCGTTGACGATCGCCGACGCGGTCTCGGCCCGGGTGGCGCAGCTCGACCCGGCGAGTGCCGCCGTCCTCGAACGTCTCGCCGTGGTGCCCTCGGCGGTGGAACGGTGGCTCGTCGACGCACTCGAACCCGACAGCCTGGCGCTGCTCGCCCCCGCCGAGCAGCGCGGCCTGCTGCGGGTCACACCGCGCCGGGTGGGCTTCCGCCACGAGCTGACCCGGCGCGCGGTGGTGGACTCGATGCCGGCCGCCCGTCGGGAGGCGGCCAACCGCGGCGTGCTCGCCGCCCTGCTGGCCCGGCCCGGCATCGAGGTGTCGCGGGTGGTGCACCACGCGGCACAGGCCGGTGCCCGCGACGTCATCCTGGAGTACGGTCCCGCCGCGGCCCGGGAAGCGGCCGACGCCGGGGCGCACCGGCAGGCGGTGGCGCACCTGCGACTGGTCCTCGACCAGCAGCCGGTACTCGACCCGCCGGACGAGGCGGAGCTGTGGGAACGCCTGGCCGTCGAGAGCTACACCATCGGGGCCCCCTCCGAGGAGACGGTCGCGGCCCAGCGGCGCGCGGTCGAGCTGTGGCGCGGCACGGACCCGCTGGCCCTGGGCGCCGCCCTGCGTTGGCTGTCGCGGATCTGCTGGTGGGCCGGAAGCCCGGATCAGGCGAACGCGGCGGCCGACGAGGCGGTCGTCGTCCTCGAGGCCGCCGGCGACGACCAACTGCTCGCCATGGCGCTGAGCGGCAAGGCCCAGCTGCACGCGCTGGCGGGGCGGGCCGCCGAGGCCGCCGACCTGGCGCAACGGGCCATCGTGCTCGGCCGGGACAACCCGGCGATCCGGTCGCACGCGTTGAACAACCTGGCCATGGCGCAGGACGTGCTCGGTGACCCGACAACGCTGACCACCTTCGAGGAGAGCCTGCGGGTCGCGCTCGACGCCGACGAGCCCGAGCACGCGTGCCGGGCGTACGTGAACCTGGCCCTGGTGAGCCTGGCCCGTCTGCGCCTCGATGTCGCCCGCCGCCTGTTGCCCGAGGGCGTCGAGTTCGCCGAGCGGTCGGAGTTCCTGATGTACTTCCAGTACCTGCAGGTGGCCGCGGCGTCGCTGCACTTCATGACCGGGGACTGGGACGAGGTGTCACCAGCCGCCGAGCACGCCTTCGACGCCTCTCCGCCGGTGCGCTGCGCCGCGCTGACCGTGTTCGGCCGCGCCCAACTGCGCCGGGGCGACCCTGCGGCGGTGGGAACGTTGCGGGAGGCCTGGCGGATGGGCATCGGGCTGGGCGAGAGCCAGTGGGTCACCCCGGCCGCAGCTGCCCTGGCCGAGGCGGGCACCCTCGACCCCGGCGCCGATCCGGCCCTCGAAGAGCTGACCGAGGCGTACGAACTGGCGGGCCGGTTCGGCACCGTGGCCGAGCGGGCCGAGCTGGCGTACTGGCTGGGCCGCGCGGGCCGGACCGTCGGACGAGGGGGCCTGGAGCACCCGTACGCGCTGCTGGCCGACGGCCGGTGGGCCGAGGCGGCCGAGGCGTGGCGGACGGCCGGCTGCCGGTACGAGTACGCGATGGCGCTGGCCACCAGCCCCGAGCCCGACGACCAGCTCACGGCGCTGGCCGTGCTCGACGCGCTGGGTGCGCGGCCGCTCGCCCGACTGGTCCGGGCCCGGCTGCGGGACCTGGGGACCCGGGTGCCCCGGGGCCCGGCCGCCTCGACCCGGGGGAACCCGGCCGGCCTGACCGAGCGCCAGCTCGAGGTCGTGCGGCTACTGGCCCAGGGGACGAGCAACGTCGAGATCGCGCGCCTGCTCGTCGTCTCCGTGCGCACTGTGGAGAGCCACGTCGCAGCGGTGCTGACCAAGCTCGGCGCCCGTACCCGCCAGGCCGCCGCCGAGCGCGCCGCCGATCTTGGACTCCTCAAACTTCGGTAGCGTCAGCCCGCAGCTCGGTAGCGACTACCGAGGCGGCAGGTGCCGGTGCGCCCGTAGAACTGGGGCAGACCGAATCCGAGGAGGATTTCAATGGCACTGGATGAGGGCCGCCTGATGGCTTTCCTGAACACGTTCGTCGGAGATCTCGGCGCCACGATGGCCGCCGGGAGCATCGTGATCGGCGACAAACTGGGGCTGTACAAGGCCCTGGCGGCGGGGGCGCAGTCACCCCACGAGCTGGCGGCGACAACCGGCACCTCGCCGCGCTACGTCGAGGAGTGGCTGCGCGGACAGGCCGCCGGCGGCTACGTGCAGCACGACGCCCCGACGGGCACCTACCGGCTGACCGAGGAGCAGGCGTTCGCGCTCACCGACCCGGACGGCCCGGTCTTCGTCCCCGGCGCGTTCCAGCTCGCGCTCGGCGCGCTGAAGGCGGAGCCGGAGATCACCGAGGCGTTTCGGACCGGCGAAGGGGTGGGCTGGCACCGCCACGACGGGGACGTCTTCGCCGGCTGCGAGCGGTTCTTCCGCCCCGGCTACGGCGCCAACCTGGTCAGCTCGTGGCTGCCCGCGCTCGACGGCGTGGAGGACAAGCTGCGCACCGGGGCCCGGGTCGCCGACGTCGGTTGCGGTCACGGCGCGTCGACCACCCTGATGGCCCGTGCCTTCCCGGCGTCGATGTTCGTCGGATCGGACTACCACGACGCCTCGGTCGACCAGGCCCGCGAACGCGCCGAGCACCTGGGCCTCGCGACATCGGTGCGCTTCACCGTCGCGCCGGCGCAGAGTTTCGCCGGCGGCCCCTATGACCTGGTGACCACGTTCGACGCGTTGCACGACATGGGCGACCCGCTCGGCGCGGCCGTCAACATCCGTTCCCAGCTGGCCGACGACGGTACCTGGATGATCGTCGAACCGGCCGCGGGCGCCTCCGTGGCAGACAACCTCAACCCGGTCGGCCGGGTGTACTACTCCTTCTCCACGTTCCTGTGCGTGCCCAACGCCCTGTCCCAGGAGGGCGGATACTCACTCGGCGCCCAGGCCGGCGAGGAACCGATCCGCCGACTGGCCGCCGACGCCGGGTTCACCCGGTTCCGCAGGGTCGCCGCCACGCCGTTCAACCTCGTGTACGAGGCCCGACCGTGAACCGGACCGCAGTGTCCACCGGGGCCGCGCCGCCGGCGATCGGCCCGTACAGCCAGGCGATCGTGGCCAACGGGTTGGTGTTCTGCTCCGGCACGATCGGCACCGACCCGGTCACCGGGCTGCTCGCCGACGGGATCGAGGCCCAGACGGAGCAGGCGCTGCGCAACCTGGGCGCCATCCTCACCGCGGCGGGCGCGTCGTTGTCCACGGTGGTCAAGACGACCATCTTCTACACGGATCCGGCGGATTTCGCGACCATCAACGCGATCTACGCCGGGCACATGTCGGATCCCGCTCCCGCCCGGTCCGCGCCGGCCAACGTGCTGCTGCCCGACGGGATCCTCATCTCCATCGAAGCGATCGCTACCACCGGGAATCCGGCATCGCCGGTTCACGATCGGGGTCTGTGAGGCCATCCGGGGCGTCGGATCATGGGTATTCGCTTTCCTGCCCTCACCGACGTGTCCACTTGGGTGGCCACTCAACGGCGAACCTCACGCGCCTTCCATCGGGCGAGGCTGTAGCGGGTGGCGATGGTGCGCGGGTGGTCGGGGCCGAGGACGCGGACGCGGTCGGGAAGGAGGTTCTCGAACGCGGTGACCGCGCCGGCCGGGTCTCCGGCCTCTCCTCGCTTGCCGGCGAGGTTGCCGCGGGTGGTGAGGGTGTTGGGGTGGTCGGGGCCGAGGACGGCACGACACCACGCCGCCCCCAGCCAGCTCCCACGACGGTAGGCGTTAGGAGCCGGCCGGGCAGGCACCCCGGCCGGCTCACCCGCCCATCCCCTATCGGACCGCAGGCTTGATGTCCTTTGTGGTTGAAAATAGATACCTAGTGGACATTCTGTGTTCATCTCGCGCCACCCGGCGCTTACCGCACCCGCCGGTAACGTTCTCGGAGACCGCGCGCGCAGCACGCGGAGTATCGAAGGAGGACGCCAGGCACAGCGGTGGCGACCTCCTCTGGACGTGGAGGGGGGACGACGTGCCCGGACGCACCCCGGCGAACCTCACCGGCGACCTCGTCGCGGCCCGGGGCCCGCTCCTGCGCTACGTCACCTCGCTGCTGGCCGCGGACAGTCACGTCGCCGAGGACATCGTCCAGGAGGCCCTGCTGCGGGCCTGGCTGCACGCGGACCAGCTCGACTGGCAGGCCCGGCCCATCCGGCAGTGGCTGTTTCGCGTCGCTCGCAACCTCGTGGTCGACTTGCGCCGCCGCGACCGGTCCATACCGGTCGGCATCGCCCCCGAAGCGTTTCGAGCGGCTGACGGTGACCCGGCCGAGGCCGTGGCGGACCGACACCTGCTCGTCGGCGGCCTGCGCCGGATCGGGCCGGCGCACCGCGAGATCCTCGCGCACATCCACCTGCTCGACCGGGCCGGCGACGACGTCGCCGCCACCCTCGGCATCCCCCGAGGCACGGTCCGGTCCCGAACCCACAACGCGCTCGCCGCTCTGCGCCATGCCATTGACCTCGGCGATACCGGCTACCGGCTTCGCCGACCCGCGGACCCCGCCCACTGCCGGCCACGCCTCCGGAGCGACCAGCGGTGACGGGGGTACTGGCCGCCCACCGGCAGCTCATCAGCACCCTCCTCGGCCTGGCAGGGCTCCTCGTGCTCGTCGCGGTCCTCGCCCACCGGCTGGCCCGCCGGGCCGGGGGTTGGCCAGTCGTGCGCCGCCGGGCCCGGCACGAGACCCGGGCGACCCTGCGCGCCTTCGCCGCCCCGGTCACCCGGCAGGTCCAGTACCTGCGCCGACGTCGCCAACTCGGCAGGCTCCTCGCCGACGGCACCGCCTGGCCCGACGCCGAGCGGGCGCTGCTGTCCGTGGCGACGCGCACGGCCGGGGCCGACTGCCGGCCGTACGCGGTCCTGCTCGGCTCCGGCACCGTCGGCGTCGCCCTCGCCGGCCGCACCCCGCCCGAGCCTGACGGCCCGTGGACCGCCGACTCGGATGACCCTCGGCTGTGGTGGGCCGACCGGCCGGCCTTGGCCGTCGAGCCTGAAGGCGACGGCACGGCCCTCCTCGCGGTCGTCGGCCTCGATGACCGCTACCGGGAAGGGCTGCTCGTCCTGCTCGACCTCGCCGACGGGCCCCCGCTCACGGCGGCCGTCGGTGACCCCCGCACCGCCCGCGCCCTCGTCCAGGCCGTGGCCGCCCAGCTCGACGGACGGCTCCCAGCCGGCTCGGTGCTCGTGTCCGACGGGGTGCACCGGTTCTTCCCCGGCGAGGCCGTCGATGCCACCTGGCGTGCTGCCCGGGTCAGGGCCGCGGCCGGCGCGCCTGCGGTCGCGGTCTGTGCGGGACTGCCCGGCGCGCTGGAGACCGTACCGCCGGCCGGGCCCGGCGGCGCGCTCCTGCTCGTGCTGGGGGAGCCTCGCGGCTACGCCCGGATCCTGGAGGCCGACCGCGTCGGGCGGGTCCGGGTGCTGGACACGAACCTCACGGCCGACCTGTCGGCACTGCCGCGCGTGGTCGCAGGCCTCATCGGAACGCTGCCCCCGGCGGCCCCGCCCGGCGGCCCGGTTTCCGCCGCGCCACCGGTGATCCTCGACGAGCCGGACAGCGAGCTGGCGGTATCCGCTCTCGCGCCGCCGGATGAGACATCCCCGGCGCGCCCGCCCCGTGCCGCGCGCCCCAGGACGGAACGGAAGCCTTTTCCCGCGCGCGGGCCGGTGGGGATCCCCGCACGAGGCGCTGTCGCGCTGCCGGAGCCGGATCCCGCGCCGGGAGGCGGCAGCGACATCGGACCGCGCCCTGCCGGGCACGGCGGCATACAACCGCAGCCATTCGACGACGCCGACGGCGACGACGAACCGGGGGGCGGCGACACGGGGGTCTCCGCGGCGCGTGAACCCGTGCCCCACAGTGGAGCGGCGGAGGCGGGAGCCCCATGAACCTGACCGTCACCTCCGTCGACCACACCGACGGTTCCCGCCGCGACCACCTCATCGACGTGCCCCTCGGCTGCACCGTCGCCGAACTCAGCGCCGCCCTCGGCCGGGAACGGGAACCGGCCACCCAACTGCGGGCCTACCTCGGTCCCGGCCAGGCAAGGCCCCTCTATCTCGGTGGCGCCGCCCTGGAACCGGGCCGGCCGGTCGCCGGCAGCGGGATCCGGGCCGGCAGCGTCCTCGGCCTCGGCGGCCCGGCTGAACCTGCCGCGGCGGCGCGCACGGGGCCGCCGGTGCCCGCGCCCGTGCTCACCGAGCTGCACCTCGTGTCCGGGCCTGACGCCGGCCGCACGTGGCAACTGACCGCCGGCAGCCACGAGGTCGGCACCGACCCGGGCTGTGCGATCCTGCTGACCGGGGAGGACACCCCGGCGCGCGGCCTGTGGGTGACCGTGGCCGTGTCGGGGGCGGTGTCGTGGCAGCTGGACCCGGGCGTGGAAGGTCTCGTGCGGGCGGCCGTCGTGCTGCCACCCGACGCGGACGCCGGCACTGCGGAGAAGGGCGCGGACGGGCCAGGCACCGCGTGGCCGGAGGGCACGGACGTCGCCGTCGGGGCCGCGCTGTTGCGGGTCGTCGCGCCGGTGGAGGCCGACGCGGCTGTCACCGAGTCCGCCGACGGGCTCAGCCGTGACTACAACCGGCCGCCCCGGATCGCCCCGCACCTGGAGGCCGAGCGCATCCGGCTGCCCACCCCGCCGACCCGCACCTCGAGGGCGCCGTTCCCGCTGCTGATGCTGTTCGCCCCGGTCATCCTCGGCCTGGTCATGGTCGGGGTGTTCCGGTCGTACTTCTATCTGGTGTTCATCCTGTTCACCCCGGTCATGGCGGTCAGCAACTGGGTCGTCGGCCGGCGCACCAACCGCCGCCAGCACGAGGAGGCGGCCCGCCGCTACCAGGAGAAACTGGAGACCCTGCACCGGCAGGTCCGCGACGACGTCGAGCACGAACGCGAGGTCCGCTCCCTCACCGGCCCCGACCCGGCCACCGTGGGCCTCGTCGCCACAGGTCCCGGCGGCAAACTCTGGCAGCGCCGCCGCCGCGACCCCGACCATCTGCTGCTCCGGTTGGGCACCGTGGATCTGCCGTCCGTGACCGAGGTCGACGACCCGGCCCGCGACGACAACCACCGCACCGTGCGCTGGACGGTGCCGGACGTGCCGGTCGGCTTGGAACTGCCCGAGTACGGCGTGATCGGCCTCGCCGGCCCCGACGAGCCGGTCCTGGCCCTGGCCCGCTGGCTGCTCGCCCAGGCCGCGGTACTGCACAGTCCCCGCGACCTTCGTGTGGTCCTGCTGACCGACCCGTCCCGGGCGGCGGAGTGGGACTGGGCCCGCTGGTTGCCGCACCTGCGCGCCGCCGGGTCCACCGGCCCGGTGGTCAGCGTCGGCAACGACCCGGAGAGCATCGCCCAGAGGGTCAACGAGCTCGTCGCCCAGCTCCAGGCCCGCGACCGGGTGCTGGGCTCCTCCATGGGTCGGGCGATGTTCACCGACCCCGACATCCTCGTCATCGCCGACGGTGCCCGGCACCTGCGCGACGTGCCCGGCATGGTGCAGGTGTTCGCCGACGGGCCCCGGGTCCGGATCTTCAGCGTGTGCCTCGACCAGCAGGAACGGCTCCTGCCCGAGGAGTGCGCTGCCGTCGTCGCGGTGGCCGAGACCACCCTGACCCTGCGCCGGGGCGGCACCCCGGAACTCCCCGGCATCCGCGCCGATCTGGTCGGCGCCGGCTGGTGCGAGGAGGTCGCCCGCGCCCTGGCCCCGCTGCGCGACGTCAGCCCCGAACACGACGTGGGCCTGCCCTCGGAGGTGCGACTCCTCGACCTGCTCGACCAGGAGCCGCCCGACGCGGTCCGGCTCCTGGCCCGCTGGCAGCGGCAGCCGGCGTCGACCACGTTCCTGCTCGGCACCGGCTACGACGGCCCCCTCGCCCTGGACCTGGTCCGCGACGGCCCGCACGGCCTGGTCGCCGGCACCACCGGCTCGGGCAAATCCGAGCTGCTCCAGGCGTTCATCGCCTCGCTGGCGGCCACGAACAGGCCCGACGAGCTGACGTTCGTGCTCGTCGACTACAAGGGCGGCAGCGCCTTCCGGGAGTGCGAGGCTCTCCCGCACACCCTGGGCATGGTCACCGACCTCGACGCGCACCTCGTCGGCCGGGCCATGGACTCCCTCGGCGCGGAACTCCGCCGCCGCGAACGCATCCTCGCCGACGCCGCTGTCAAAGATCTCGCCGCCTACCGGGCCAAGCGCGGTGCCGAGCCGGACCTGCCCCGGCTGCCGCGTCTGCTGCTCGTCATCGACGAGTTCGCCACCCTCGTCCGCGAGGTGCCCGACTTCGTCCCCGGCCTGATCAGCATCGCCCAGCGCGGCCGGTCCCTGGGCCTGCACCTGGTCCTGGCCACCCAGCGGCCGGCCGGGTCCGTCACCCCCGACATCAAGGCCAACACCAACCTGCGGATCGCGCTGCGGGTCACCGACGCGGTGGAGAGCCAGGACATCATCGACACGTCTGAGGCGGTGCACATCTCGCCGGGTACCCCGGGGCGGGCACTCGTGCGGTACGGGCACCGCAACGCCGTGCCGTTCCAGTCCGCCTGGGTCGGCGCCGAGCGGCCCGCCGAGGACGCCGACGCGCCGGTCCGCCGTTTGGCAGCCCGGTCCGTGGAGCTGTCCTGGAACCGGCTCGGACGGCCCGTGGACCTGCCGGCCGTCGAGATCGACCCGGGCCCTGCGGGGCCGGTCGCGCCCACCGATCTGCAGGCCCTGGTCGCCGCCATCGCCGAGGCCGCCGGCCGGCTCGACGACCTCGCGCCCCAGCCGAGCCCCTGGCTGCCGGCCCTGGAGGAACGGGTGCTGCTCGCCGGACTGCCCGACGTCGCCCGGCCGGACGGCGCGCACCCGAGCCTGCCGGCCCTGATCCCGTACGCCCTGGAGGATGTGCCCGAGCTCCAGCAGCGCCGGGTGGCCACCGTGGACCTGGCCTCCTTCGGGCACCTTTACGTCATCGGCGCGCCCCGCTCCGGGCGCACCCAGGTGCTGCGGACCATCGCCGGCTCGGCGGCGGCGCGCGCGAAGGTCGACGACGTGCACATGTACGCCATCGACGCGGCCGGCGGCGGCCTGGCCGCCCTGGAGAGCCTGCCGCACTGCGGAGCCGTGGTGTCCCGCCACGACATGGAGCGCATGGACCGTCTCCTGCGCCGCCTCAGCCTCGAACTGACCCGCCGCCAGGAGGCGTGCACGGCTGCGCACTGCGCCGACCTGGTCGAACTCCGCCAACTCCTCCCACCGGCCGAACGCCCCCCGCACCTTTTGCTGTTCGTGGACGGCTGGGACGCGCTCGCCCCGGTCCTCGACGAGTACGACCACGGCCGGCTGCTCACCGACGTGACCCGGCTCGCCCGGGAGGGCGCCGCCGTGGGCCTGCACCTGATCGCCACCTCGGAGCGGGCCCTGCTCGGCGGGCGCCTGTCCGCGCACAACGACCACAAACTGCTGCTGCGCCAGACCGACCGCAACGACTACCAGCTCGTCGGGCTGATGCCGAGCAAGGTGCCGGCGAACATCGCCAACGGGCGCGGCTGGCACGTGCTGTCGCGGACCGAGACGCAGGTCGCCCTCCTCGACGCCGATGACAGTGGCAGGGCCCAGTCCGAGGCGCTGCGCCGGATCGGGAAACGGGCCACCGCGGGCCGGCGCGGGCCGTTCCCGGTGGCGGGCCTGCCCAACATGGTCGAGTTCACCGACGTGTACGAGCAGGTGCCGGTCGACCTGCGCCGCCCACTGTGGGGCCTGCTCGGCGTCGGCGACGACGACGGGGCGCCGCTCGGCGTGGACCTGGCCACCACCTCGGCGTTCCTGATCGGCGGGGCGTCGGGCACCGGGCGCAGCAACACCCTGGCCTGCCTGGCCGTGTCCCTGCTGGCGGGGGGCACCGGCCTGGTCGTGCTCACCCCCCGCGACTCCCCGCTGCGCGGCCTCGGCCAGCACGACCGGGTGCGGCTGCTCGCCGAGCCCGACCCGTCCGCCGACGACGTGCGGGCCGCCCTCGACGCGCTGCCCGGCCCGCGGGTGGTGCTGATCGACGACGCGGACCTGCTCGGGCAGCCGGCCGCCGACAAGGTGCTGCGCGACGTCGCCGCGTCCGGCCGCGACCGGGGCGAGGCCCTCGTCTTCGCGATGCCCCTGGACGCGGTGTCCGTCGCGCTCGGCAGCTGGGTGAGTTCCGCCCGGCGGGCCCGCCGGGGGCTGCTGCTGAGCCCACGGGCCACGACCGACGGGGATGTGATCGGGGTACGGCTGTCCACCAGCCAGGTGCGGGCGACCGTGCCGACCGGGCGCGCCTACACGGGCGGGACTGCCGGGGCGGCGATGGCGGTCCAGGTGCCTCGCACCACGCTGCGGGGGTGAGTGGGGCCCGTACCCCGGAAAGGGTCGCGGGCCCCGGCATGACCTCAGGCCGAGCGGATCTTGCCGGCCATGTCCCCGTCCATCTCCTCCATCGAGGTGCGGATGTCGCGGAACTGCTTGGCGAAGTCGTTGATGCCCTTGATGGCGCCCAGCAGGCTGGTGTTGAACTTGTCGTAGGACTCTTTCATCGCCGGGCTGGACTGCTGGAACACCAGGCCGTCCTCCAGCAGGTTGGACACGTCGGTGCGCAGCGTCTCCAGCATGGGCAGGATGTCGCGCACGGCGGCGTCGAGCCGGCCGGACGTTGCGTCGATCTTCTCGTAGTCCAGGGAGATGTTGGGCATGACGCTCCTTAGGGATGGGGGTGTTTCAGTAGCCGATGTAGTCGTAGGACGACGAATCGGGCGGGGGCTCGACCTTGGTCCAGGGCGCGTACCGGTCGGGCCGGGTGTACTCGGTCTTCGTGCCGTCGTTCTCGGTGGTGACCATGGAACCGCCGCCGTTGTCCGACAGCGTGATCTCGGTGTGGGTGTGCGAGCCGGAGTTGTCGGTCGTGTCCGTCACGGACGACCCGTGCTCGCCGTTCGTGGTCACCGAGTGCGTGGTGCTGCCGTCGGCGAACGTCGTGTCCGTGGTCTGCGACTTGCCGTCCGGCGTGTACGTCGTCGTGGACGTGTAGTGCTGGTCGCCGGCCACGACCGTCGTCTCCTCCTTGATCACGTTGTTGTGGTCGTCGAGGGTCAGGTGCGTGGTGACCGAGCCGCTGGCCGTGTTGACCGTGAAGTCCGTGGGCGGCCGGCCCGGGTCGGTGGCCGAACAGAACGCGGGCATCGCGCCGTCGGGGCCGGCGACGCACTCGGAGCGGTGTGCCTGCAGGTAGTCCCAGGCGGCCTTCTTGTCCTTCCACTCGTCCAGGCCCAGGCTGGCGCCCATCATGCCCATCCCGTTGGCGATCTGCGCGTCCACGTCGAAGTAGCCGTCGGCCACCGAGCCGAAGATGTCTCCGAGTTGGCGCAAATCCTCGTCGGCCTTGTCCATCGGGTGCCGCGCAGTGCGGTACAGGGCCCGAAACGCCGTGGCGAGCCCGGTGTCCCCGAACACCGTGTCAGAGCCGTAGTCGCCGCCGACCTGCGCGAACGCGCTGTCCTTGAGGTGCGGTCCGATCCGGTCGGCCAGGTCGTGCAGGTCCTTGCGCGCCGCGTGTAGCACGCCGTAGTCGATCGCGAAGTCCGGCATCTGACGCCTCCGTCCCGGTGTTGGCCCCGTGGCTTCCACCCTGACCACGCGCGGCGGGGCCGGACTGTTCACTCCGGCCGGAAATTCATCCCCGAACCGTGAACAGATCTCGGTTCCCGCGCGTGGTCACAGTGGACCCGTCGGCGCAGAAAGGGGGCCCGCCATGGCACTGAGGCCCAGCGACTGGACCGTCCTTGGCCTGCACGCCGACCCGACCCCGGGCGACCCGGCCCGCATCGACGAGGTGATCACCTCGGTCCGGGACCTGGGCCAGGCGGCCCGCGACGTGGACACCGGGCTGGCGGCGGTGCTGAACAAGGCCGGGCCGGAGGCGTTCGCGGGCAAGACCGCCGACGCGCTGCGGGAGAAGATCAGCGGCCGGCTGCGCGGGTTCGTGGTGAGCATCGCCGAGGCGTTCGAGTGGACCACCGGCGCGCTGACCACCTACGTGGCGGCGCTGCGCGACGAACAGTGGCGGGCCGACAACGCGCTCAGCCAGGGCCGGGGCCTGCCGAAGGGCGACCCGCAGCTCACCACCCTGGCCACCACGGCCCGCACGGCCGGCACCAGCCAGGACACGGCGGCCCGCACGGCCCGCACGAAGATCGTCGAGGCGTACCGCAACATCAAGTCGCCGGTGAGCGGGTGCGACGAGTTCTGGGAGATCTTCAAGTGGATCGCCATCGCGCTGATCCTGCCGGCCCTGGTCTTCGGTGGCCCGATCGCCCTGGTCGCGATCGGGGTCAACCTGACCCTGTTCATCAAGACGGCCGTGGACTTCGCGAACGGCAAGGCCAGCGCCCTGGAGTTCTTCCTGTCCGCCCTCGGCATCATCGCCCCCACGACCCGGGCGGTGCCGATCTTCCAACTGATCGCCTCGGGGTCGAAGTTCGTCTGGAACGGTCTCAAGGCCGGCGCGATCACGCTGTTCCGGTTCGTCGGCGACGGGTTCCGTAACCTGGTCAGCCACCCGTTCCTGCTGTTCCCGGGCCTGCACGACCTGGCCATGGTGCACGGCAGTTGGCTCAAGGGCGGTGCGCTGTGGCTGCGGGGCGGGTTGACGGCGCTGCCGAAGTTCGCGCTGACCACCCTGACCCGGGGCGGACTCGTCGTCGTCAACGGGGTCCGGGCGATTCCCGGGGTCGTGGCGGCCGTGCCCGGCGCGTTCTCGCGGTTCGGGTCGAGCACCTTGACTTTCCTCAACCGGGAGTTCGGCGGCAACCGGTGGCTGCGGCTGTTCCTGCCCGCCGAGGCCGACGAGCTGCACCTGGGGGTGTGGAACGCCACCCGGCTGGCCGTCGTCGACCGCGGGGTGTTCGGCCGCAGCCTGTTCGGCCTGCCCCGTCCGCACGTGCCGCTGCCCGAGCAGCACGTGGACGCCGGACACTTCGACCTGTCCACCCTCCGGTCGGGGCAGCTGTCCGTCCCGCCGGCGGTGCAGACCCCGCACCTCGGCGCGATCGGCGTCGGTCACCTTGCCCTGCCCACGCCGCAGAACCTGCACCTGGGCACGTCATTCGGGGAGACGATCAAGCTCGGCGGGGACGCGGTCCGTACCCTCGACTCGGTCATGATGTCCCCGGTCGACACCTTGTCGCGGGCCCGGATCGGCGGCATGGGGGAGATCGGGGCCGGCCACACCCTGGTCGGCACCGACCACGCCGCCGGGATCAGCTCCGCCCTGCACCTTCACCCGGGGGAGTCGCCGGCCGCGCACCTGGCGTCCTCGCCCGGCGTGTCCCTGACCGGCCTGACCCCGCACACCACGATCAGCCCGTCGACGTTGCTCAGCACGCCGTCCGGGCTGCACGTGCCGGCCAGCGCGGTGCTCGGCGACGTGGGCGGCGCGGCCGGGGTGCGCACCCTGCCGGGGGCGGACATCGCGGCCGGGTTCGGCGCGGGCCGGACCAGTACGCCGGTGCACGCCCTGGTCGACTCCACGCCGACGTCGGTGGCCGTGACGCACACCCCGCTGTCCGGGGCGCCCGGCCTGCACGGGGCGGGGCCCAGCCCGGCCGTGCTGGCCTCTTTCGATCTTCTGGCCGGTGGTTCCACGGCCACCCACACCCTGACCGGCGCCCCCGGCGGGCTGCACGGGGCCGGTGGGCGGATCGCCGACCACACCGGGCAGGCGGTCGGGGCCCGGCACGTGTCCCTCGACCTGCCGCCCGTCGTCGGCCGCGAGCCGGCGCACGTCCAGCCGGGGACGATGGACATCCACCGCCTCGTCGAGCCCTCCCCGTCGGCCGTACGGCCCGGCCTGGATCCGGCGCACGCCTTCGGCACCCCGGCCACGGTCGAGGTGCGCGGCCTGGCGGGCACGGGCGGCCGGATCGACGCCGCCGGGCCGCCGCCGACCGCCGGGCTGTCGGGCGGCAGAGCGGATCTTCCGGGTACGCCGCTGGCGGCCCCGCCCAGGATCGACGCCCTCAGCGGCCCGCCCCCGGTGCGCGAACCCGCCCGTGGCCTCGACGGGCCGGGCATCCCGGTCACGGCCGGCCGGTCGGGTGTTCTCCCCGACCCGCACGCCCTGGTCAAGGAGGGGCCGACCGTGCCGCCGGTGCATCCCGCGCAGGTCGCGTCCGGCCCGCCGCCCGGGGCCGGCACCCACCTGCCGGAGCCGTCCACCGTCGACTCCGCGCTGAACCTGTTGCACGGGCCGGCGCCGATGCGCGCCGGGGACCGGGCCGTCGACCCGCTCCCGGCCAACGGAACAGTCCACGCGCCGGTCCCGATCCGACGCACGGACCTGCCCACGGGTCCCGGGCAGGGCGGCCCCGGGCGCGCCCTCAACGGCCACACGCCACCGAACGCCCCGGCACCTTCCCGCATCCACGTTCAGGCCCCCGCCAGCACCGGCCGGGGCCGGCTCACCGCCGCCGAACTCGACCGGGCCTGGCACTACGACAGCGAACGCATCGGCGGCGCGTTCGGCGCCCTCGACGACCCGGTCCGCGCCCAACGGATCGAGACCTGGGCCGCCTACACCCGGGCCCGCAACGACCTGGCCCGCGCCGAACAGACCTGGACGGACCTGGCCCACCGGCAGGGCGAGTCCTCCCGCGGCCCCAGCGCTTTCGAGATCGCCGCCGAACGCACCTATACGGCGGCCGTCGCCCGCGTCGACCGCCTCGAGGGAGCCCTCGACCGGCTCGGCGTGCACCCGGGCGCGATGGACCGCAAGCTCGGCGAACTGCTCCTCGATTCCGTTCGCGATCGGCCCCGGCTCGTCGGCGGCGGCCCAGTACACTCCAAGCCGATCGGCGACCCGAACGGTGCCCCCGTCCGGGGCCTGGTCACGTTGCGCGACGACATCGGCCAGCCGATCGGCCTTCGGGTCGACACCACCGGTGGCGCGCCGAGGTTGCTCGACGAGACCGGCGCGCCCCTGACCGTGCCGGTCCGCCCACACCAGGGCGGGTTCGAGATCGACCTGGGGGACGGGTTCTACCGGTTCCAGCCGGATGGCGTCATCGCCGAGTCCGGTCGGGTGCTGCACGGGGTGGACGGCCAGCCGCTGCCGGGGCGGTTCGCGGTCACGCCCACCACCGGGCCGACCCGGATCGAGACCAACGGGGCGCTGCATCCGGTCACGGCGCACGGCGCCGGGTTCCAGGTCGCGGATCCGGCGGCGCACGGGGCGTTCCACCGGTTCGACGCCGAGGGCAACCCGACGGCCGCCGGTACGCCGCTGTTCACCGCGCCGGGCACGCCGGTGCCGGGCACGTTCCTGGTCACCCCGGCCGGCGGCGGTCAGGCCATCGTGGAGGCCGCCGCGCACCTGCGCGTCACGGTCGAGGCCAACGGGTTCCGGATCGCCGACCCCGGCGCGGAGCACGCCTTCCACCGCTTCGACCGGCAGGGCAACCTGGTGGCCACGGGTACCCCGTTGCGCGACGCCGGAGGGATCGCGCTGCCGGACCGGTTTCTGTTGCGGCCGGCGGGCGGCGGGGCGACGTCGGTGGAGCTCACCGTGGGCCGGTTCCAGGTCGTGGCGGACGGCACCGGCTTCCGGATCGCTGACCCGGCCGCCGAGCACGCGTTCCACCGCTTCGACCACAACGGGGCGCTGACCGGGACCGGCACCCCGTTGCGGGACGCCGGAGGGATCGCGCTGCCGGACCGGTTTCTGTTGCGGCCGGCGGGCGGCGGGGCGACGTCGGTGGAGCTCACCGTGGGCCGGTTCCAGGTCGTGGCGGACGGCACCGGCTTCCGGATCGCTGACCCGGCCGCCGAGCACGCGTTCCACCGCTTCGACCACAACGGGGCGCTGACCGGGACCGGCACCCCGCTGCGGGACGCCGGAGGGATCGCGCTGCCGGACCGGTTTCTGTTGCGGCCGGCGGGCGGCGGGGCGACGTCGGTGGAGCTCACCGTGGGCCGGTTCCAGGTCGTGGCGGACGGCACCGGCTTCCGGGTCGCCGACCCGGCGGCCGAGCACGCGTTTCACCGCTTCGACCACAACGGGGCGCTGACCGGGACCGGCACCCCGCTGCGGGACGCCGGAGGGGCGGCGCTGCCCGACCGGTTCCTGTTGACGCCTCCGCACGGCGGCGCGAACACGGTCGAGGTCACCGCCGGGCACTACCAGGTCACGGTCGAGGCCAACGGGTTCCGGATCGCCGACCAGAACGCCGAGCACGCCTTCGGCCGGTTCGACGGGCACGGCGCGCTCACCGAGACCGGCGCGCCGGCCCGCGCCGTCGGCGGGGGAGCGTTGCCGGACCGGTTCGTGGTGACGCCGGTCGGCGGCGGGGCGGTGCGCGGGGAGGTCACGGGCGCCAGGTACGCGCTGACGCCGCACGGCACCGGGTTCCAGTTCACGGACCTGCAGGGGGCCGGGGCGTTCCACCGCTTCGACAACGCCGGGGCCGTCGCCGAGACCGGGGTGCCGCTGCGCACCATCGACGGCCGCACCACCGGGCATCTCGGCGTCACGACCACGGCGGGCGGTGCGGGCCGGGTCGAGGTGCGCACCGGGCAGACCGTGCCGCACCTTGCCGTCCAGCCGCACGGCGCCGGTTTCCACGTCACCGACCAGTCCGTCGGCAGGCTCGGCGAGTTCCGCACCTTCACGGCCGACGGGACCATGACGCGCCAGGGCATCAACATCGTCCGGGACGGCGCGCCGACGGGGCGGCAGTTCGTGCTCACCCTGCCGCAGGACGGCACGCCCCGGTCCTGGCTGCTGCATGACGCCGCCGGGCCGGTGGCCAACCCGGGTCCGTTCCAGCGCGGCACGGTCGACGTGTCCGGGGCGGGCGGCGGCCGGTTGCGGCTACTCACCGACACCGGCGGCGAGGTCTTCGACAGCAGGCCCCTCGCACACGGCACGACCCTCGACGTGGTCCGCCGGTTCGACGACTCGTTCGGACGAGGCTCACAACGGCCACACTGGACGGAATTCGGCGCGGACGGCAGGGTCGTCGACCACGGGGTCCGCCACGCCGACACCTCCGCCGTGGCCTGGCGCGACGTCAGCCACACCGGCGGCGACCGGCACGAAGTCCGCCAGGCGCTCGGCGGCGGCGACGTGGTGGGCCTGCGCTCGCCGCTCGGGCACTGGACCTGGCACCGCTACGACTCCGCCGGCCAGCGCCTCGCCCACGGCCCCCGGGTCCGCGACGCCGACGGCGGCTGGACGGACCGCCTGGCCCACGGCAACCCCGGCGAGTACGTCCAGCGCCAGTGGGGCCCCGCGCACACCCCGGCCAACGCCAGCATGTACCGCCAGCACGACCTGACCGGCGGCAACCGCCTCGACACCTGGCAGCAGCACTCCCCGCACGGCAAGGACGCCGGCCGCCGCGAACGCCTCCCCGACGGCTCGACCCTGGAGACGCACCGCTGGTCGGAGCAGCGCCCGCCGCACTGGGTGCGCCGTGCCCTCGCCGGGGTCGACCGACAGGTGTTCGAAGCCAACGGGTTCCTGCGGTCCGACACCAACTTCCAGCTGTTCACCTGGACGCACATGGTAGGCCCCAACAGCAGCACCGGATTCCGGTTCGTCGGGATGGGCGACAACGTCTACGACGTCGCCGCCACCGGCCGCATCGTGCGGTTCACCGGCAAACTCGACCACGGCAACACCCTCACCGTCGGCCACGGCCGGGTCGACCTGCCCGCCCACACGCCCCAGGTCAACGGCGCGACCCCCTGGTCGGAGGGGACTGGCAAGCTGTCCGGGCACCGCAGGGACGTCGCGCCCGGTGCCAACCCAGACGGTCGGATCTGGGAGGACGTGTTTCACCCCCAGCGCCAGGGCGGGGACTGGTACACCCCGGGCGGGCAGGGCTGGCGAGTGGCCCGGGCGGGGTACGCCGACGGCACCGTCAAGGAGTTTCGCCTCCCCATCGCCCCGGGCACGACCGACGGTTCGGTCGCCGGTCGGCTCGGCGCGCACGAGGGCACCGACCACTGGGTGCTCCGCGACCCGCACGGCACGGTGCTGGGCCGCCAGGACCGCTGGCCCGTGCCGGGCGGCGGCCAAGGGCACCGGATCGAGGCGCACGCGCCCGCGACCCCGGGCCGGTGGCACTGGTCGGGCTACAACGCCCGCACCGACTCGCGCACCTGGACCTGGACGGACCTCGACGCGCCGGCCGGCGCGCCCCGGACCGGGATCCGCGAGTTCGACAAGGGATTCAACGGCTCGGAGACCGCGTTCGACGACTCGTTCCGGGACTTCACGGTCGACGCCGCCGGGGTGCGCAGCCTCGTGCGGGACCGGCGGATGCTCGACGGCGGCGGGCACGTGGACAGCTGGCGGGTGCCCGACCCGGGCGCGGCCGGCGGGTTCCGCTGGGAGTGGCACAAGGTCGACAAGTTCGGCAACGTCCGCGACTACCCGGCCGGCAGACTGGAACGCACCTGGTGGCGGGACGACGCCAACGCCTGGGTCGCCGGCTGGCACGACGGGGCGGTGCGCTTCCAGGACACCGTGGTGCCGGCCGCTGGCCCGCCGACCCTGGTCCGGGAGATCCCTGCCGGCGCGCTCGTGTCCCGGGTCCGCGAATACCACCCGGGCGGGCCCCTGCACGTGCCGTCGCCGCACGTGTGGCGCGAGTTCGACTTCGGCACCGTGGTACGGGAACGCTCCGCCCTCACCACCGGCGGTTTCCTCGAACGCGACGCGTGGCGCGGCCAGTGGAACCGCTACGACGTCCACGGCAACGTCGTCGCCCGCCGCTCCGACAGCGGCTACGTGTTCGATGTGCTCGGCGGCCAGCGCGCCCCGGTCGGCCGGGAGCTGGACTACCGGGGCCCGGTCACCGAGATCCGGGGCTGGAACCGCCGGGTCCGCGAGGCCAACCGGATGCAGTGGGGCGGCGAGCTGCACCACCCGGGCACCAACGCGACCGAGGCCCTCTACCAGCCGTACGCGAAGCTGGCGATGCAGAAGATCGCGTTGGAGTTCACCCAGGAGTTCCTGCTGGAGTTCATGGCCAACCTGGGCGTCAACGCGATCGTCGACGCCATCGCCGGCACCCCGTTCACGGGCAAGGACGTGCTGAAGGCGTTCGCCAACGCCGCCGTCGGCGCGGGCCTGAAGACCGGGGTCGGGGCGCTGGTGCACGACAACCGGTTCGGCGCGCTGCAACGCTCCGCCGACTGGAAGAACGGCCTGGCCAACCTCGACAGCGGCAAGCCGTGGTTCCGCAAGCCCCTCAACCACGACAAGCACTACAGCAACGAGTGGGCCGGCAACGAGACCGCCACCCGGTGGCGGGGCGGTACGTACGACTTCGCGTTCAACGTGCCGGTCGCGGGCCTGACCAGCTTCGTCAACGGCAGCATGAACGCGGCCGTGTTCGGCGTCGTCGACAAGAACGGCAAAACGGTGTACCTGACCGGCGGGGCCGCCGTCTACGACGGCCTGCTGAGCATGGCCGCCGGGGTCACGGCCGCCGCGTCCAGCTCGATCCTCAAGACCGCCCTGTTCGCCGGTGGCGGGGGCCGGCTGTTTCACCGCCAAGGCGTCACCGAGTACGTCCTGCAACTGCCCTGGCGGATGTTGGAGAAGACCTTCACCGCCGTCCTGCTCAAGGAGTACCGCATGCACGACAACCCCTGGTACTACGCCCGATGAACCGCCCGGCACTGCACGTGGCGGCCAAGGGCAGGGGCGCGCACCGCTCGATCGCAGACGCGGTGCGCGCCGCCACGCCCGGCGACACGATCCTCGTCGACCCGGGCACGTACCGGGAGAGCGTCCGCCTCGACCACCCGCTGACCCTGTGCGCGGCCGCGGGCCCGGGCACGGTCGAGCTGCGCCCGGCGCCCGGTGCCCCGGCGCTGACGGTCGGCGCGGCGCACTGCGAGGTCCGTGACCTCCTCGTCTACGGCGGGGACGACTCCACCCCCACGGTGGAGATCCTCGCCAGAGGCGGGCTCGTGTTGCGCGACACGGTGATCAGAGGCGGCCGGATCGAGGCACGCGGTGGCCCGGCCGAATCCACCACCGCCGATCCCGAGCTGGGCGAGCAATCCTCCACCACGGCCCTGGTGCTCAACGACTGCCGGATCGAGGGCGCCGGCCAGGTGGGCCTGCACCTGTCGGGCCGCGTCCGCGCGGAACTCACCGACGTGCGGATCACGGCCGTGGACGGCACGGGCGTGCTGCTGTCCGGGGCGGTGGAGCTGGCGGCGCGCCGGCTGTGGGTGCATGGCACCAGCGGCTCGGGGCTGCGGGCCTGGGGTTCGGCGCGGGCCGTGCTGGCCGACTGCCGGATCGAGGCCACTGGGCGCAGTGGCCTGCTGCTGGAGGACTCCGCCGAGCTGGCCGCCACCGATACCCTGCTCGCCCTCGCCGGGGCCGCCGGGGTCCAGGCCATCGGCGGGACCCGGGTGCGGCTCACGGACTGCCGGATCGAGGGCCCGGCCGCCAGCGGGCTCGTGGTCCGCGACGACGCGGCGCTGGTCGCCGACGGCTGCCTGATCCGGGGCGCCGGCGCGAACCTCCTTTTGGCCGGCGGGGACTCCTCCGTCGAGCTGACGGACTGCCGCCTGGTCACAGCCCGGTTCAGCGCCGTGCACGCGGCCGGCGGCGCGCGGGTGCTCCTGGAACGCTGCCAGTTGCGCGACAGCGCCGAGCACGGCGTGCACGCCGTGGGCGACGCGATGGTCCGCCTCGTCGGCTGCGACCTGCTGGATGTGGCCATGTCCGGCGTGCACGCGGCCGAGCAGGCCGGCGTCGAGGTCCACGACTGCCGGATCACATCCGCCGACACCGGGATCCGGGCCGGTTCGACGGCGGCCACCGACGTCGCCGGCTGTGTCGTCGACCGCCCCGCCCGGGTCGGCGTGGACGTCACCACCGGCGGTGGTCTGACGATGGCCGACACCCGCATCGTCGCCGCCGGGGCCGCCGGCATCGTGGTCGATACGGCGGAGGAGGTCCGGATCACCGGCGGCGCGATCCAGGGCAGCGGCGGCTCGGGGCTGGTCGCCTGGACCGGTTCGCGGCCCCAGGTCAGCGACCTAACGATCGCGGACACCACGAAGAACGGGGTGTTCGTCGCCGAGGGTGCCTCGGGCTTGTTCACCCGGTGTGAGGTCCGCGCCGCCGGCTACCCGGCTCTGCACGTCGGCCGGGGCGCCGACCCCGTCTTCGACGGCTGCCGGGTGCTGGACTCCCCGCAGGAGCTGAGCACCGACGACGGGGCCAAACCCACGTTCCTCGACGCGGGGACACCCGCTCCCGCGCCGTTGGCACTCACTTCGGCCCCCTCGGGTACGCCCGCGCCCGCGGTCCCCGACATCCACCCCGAGCCGGACGAGTCCCTCGACGACCTGCTGGGCGAACTCGCCGGCCTGGTCGGCCTGGACCGGGTCAAGCACGACGTCGGTGCGCTCGTGAAGCTGATGCAGACCGTGCGCCGCCGCGAGGAAGCCGGCCTGCCCGCGCCCCCGCTGAGCCGGCACCTGGTATTCGCCGGCAACCCGGGCACCGGCAAGACCACGGTCGCCCGGCTCTACGGCCGGCTGCTGCGCGCCTTGGGCCTGCTCCGCCGGGGCCACCTGGTCGAGGTGGACCGCAGCGCACTGGTAGGCGAGTACGTGGGCCACACCGGCCCGAAGACGACGGCGGCTGTGACCAGCGCGCTGGGCGGCGTCCTGTTCATCGACGAGGCGTACTCCCTCGTGCCGCATGGCGGGGGCAACGACTTCGGACAGGAGGCCATCGCGACCCTGGTCAAGTTGATGGAGGACCACCGCGACGACGTGGTGGTGATCGCGGCCGGCTACCCGGACGAGATGGGCCGGTTCGTGGCAGCCAATCCGGGGCTGGCCTCCCGGTTCAGCCGCACGCTGCACTTCGTCGACTACGACTCCGAGGAGCTGTTGTCGATCGTCGAGCACCAGGCCGACAGCCACCGCTACGAGCTGACCGCCGCCGCCCGTTCCGGCCTCGGCGCGTACTTCGACACCCTGCCGCGCGCCGAGGGCTTCGGCAATGGCCGCCTCGCCCGCCAGGTGTTCCAGGAGATGACGGAACGCCAGGCCCAGCGGGTCGCCGAGATGGCCGAGGCCAGCCCCGCCGAGCTCGTCCTGTTGGAGGCCGGCGACCTACCGCCGTCCGCCGCACCCGTTCCGTCGAGAGTGGAGTGACGATGCCCGCGATCCCGAGCCAGCCCACCTTCGCGGCGGCCTTCGCCCGGCGCCCCGCCGCGCCCCGCCGGGGACTGCTGCCCGGCACCCGGGTGTGGGTGACCCTGGCCGCGGCGGCCGGGCTCGCCGCCGTCGTGGCCCTCGCGCCGCCCCTGCCGCGCGGAGAGGACACCCCGTCCCGACCACGGGCGGCGGCCCAGCCGGTGCCGATATCCGGCTCACCGCGAACCCCCGCGAAGTCCTCTCCGCGTACGAGACCGCCAACGGCCACCCCGACCCCGGCCGCCGCGCAGCCCGCCTCCCCGGCGCCGGGCGGACAGCAGCCCGCGCCGCCCGACGCGCCCACGGCCCCCCGAACGAGCGCCCCGCAACAACCCCCGGCCCCGGCGCCGGCGGTGCCCGGACGGGCGATCGTCGGCGTGCAGTCCCGGCTGTGCCTGAGCGCGACCGTCGGCACCGACGGCACGGCACTTGTGCTCGCCACCTGCGACAATTCGCCGGCCCAACACTGGGAGGCGCTCGCTGACGGCACGATCCGATCCGTCGGGATGTGCATGGACGCCGCCTGGGGCTCCACGGCCGACCTGACGACCGTGCAGGCCGCCAGCTGCACCGGAAACCGGGCGCAGCAGTTCCGGCTCAACCCGTCCAACGACCTCGTCAATGTGCAGGCCGACAAGTGCGCGGACGTCTACAACCGGGCGACCGCCCCAGGCAGTCCGGTGAAACTGTGGCCGTGCAACGGTCAGGACAACCAGAAGTGGTTCTGGCGCTGACCCGCGCCGGCTGGAACGAGAGTCATATTCCGCAGGAACGTTTTCTGTGACCCCGTTACGATCGGGTTCCTGCCGCCGTTGAGGCGGGCGCAGCAGCGGGAGGGCGACAATGGAGGACGTATCGGTCGAGGTGCTTTCGCCTTTGAGCGAGTGCATTGACTTTTGTGAGACCGAATGTTTCCTCGACTGCTGCGGGATCGACGCCCTCTCCGCCGACCGCACCCGTGTCCAGGAGTGGTGCCATCAGGCGGGGTCGGTCGTGGTGCATGAGGCTCGTCTTCAGCTGGCGGCGCTCATCGAGGTGGTGGAGAACCGCTCGTATCTCGTCACGTCGACGTTCCTCAACCACCGCACGCACGACGAGGCCGCGCGGCGCGAATTGCTGGACTTCCTGGTGGCGATCGACGCGGGACTGGCTGCTGTCGACGCGTCGTGAGTGGTCAAGCCTCCCGAACTCTCTAGCGCCTGGCCGGCCGCTGCGCTGGCCCTGCGACGAGCAGGTCAGCGTGAGTGCCGGTGAAGGAGTGGATCAGGTCCAGCAGCGCCTGCGGTTGTTCGATCTGGGGTAGGTGTCCGGCCCGGTCGATGAGTGCGAAGTGGGCGTCGGGGATGGCGGCGGCGTAGGCCCGGCCGTAGGTGGGTGTGCAGATCTGGTCGCTGGCGCCCCATGCCACCAGGGTCGGGACCGTGATCCCGGCGAGCCGGTCGAGGAGTGTCGGGTCGGTCATGTCGCCTGCGTAGGTTGTGAGTGTCGCCCGGTTGCCGGCCAGTTCTTCGCGCTGTTCGGCGGTGAACGTCGACTCGTCGATGCGGTACCGGTCGGGCTCGTGGTAGCTGAGGTCGGCCAGCTCGGCCAGGGAGAGGCCGAAGATGTCGGCGACGGGCTGCCCGGGTACCTCGATGCCGGTGGCGTTGATGAGGACGAGGCCTGTGACCCGGTCGCTGTGGCGCAGGGCGAGTTCGGCGGCGATCCAGCCACCGATCGAGGATCCGATCACCAACACGTCGGCGAGGTCGAGCTCGTCGAGCAGGTCCTGGTAGATGCCGGCCAGAGCCTGGATACTGCTGAGCCACTTCGGGCGGTCGGTGCCGGCGAAGCCGGGGTGGGTGGGGACAAGGACTCGGTCGGGGGCGAGGAGTCCGCCGAGGCCGGCGACAGAGCGGGGTCCGGCGCCGCCGTGCAGGAGAAGGGTGGGTCGGCCGTTGTCGGTGTCGGTGAGGTGCAGGTCGACGGGACCGGTGGGGGAGTGGATTCGCATATCAGGAACCTTAACTAAGCATGCTTATATAAGCAAGCTCAGGTAGGATCGGTGCCATGTCCCGAAGTCCGCAAGAGGTCGGCCTGCTGGTCAAGAGGCTGCAGCACCGCCACCACCGAGCCCTGACCGCCGCGCTCGCCGCCCTCGACGTGTCACTCGCGCAGTGGGACACTCTGCGCCACCTCGAGCGCAATCCGGACGCCTCGCTGCACGACCTGGCCCAGCTGACGTTCCAGACCGACCAGTCGTTCGGCTCCTTGGCCGGCCGGATGGTCGAGCGGGGGCTGATCGAGCGGGTCCCCGGAGCCGGGCGCGCGGTCCGGCACCGGCTCACCACGCAGGGCGAGGAGGTGCGGGCGGCTGGTCAGTCTCTGGTGGACGCCGTGGCGCGGGAGTCGTTCACGCCGCTGACGGCCGAGCAGGTCGACCAGCTCGGAGACCTGCTCGACACCCTCCTGGCGTAACGCGGACCGCGCGCCCGACGGGGCCGACCCGTGGGGACTTCCCGCGGCGAGCGGAGCCCGAGGTGTGTCAGGGCCCCGTGCGTCCCACTGGCTCCGGCTCCGGCACCTGCTCGTCCCCGGACCGCGGATTCCCGACCGGGCCCCGCTGTTGATGGATATGATCGGTTTTGGCCGTTGAGGGGTCGGCGGCCGGAGGTCATCAGTGCACCCGGCACGGTTGAGGGGCCGGTCGGGAACGCGCGGACCTCACCGACGGGGGTGGCGTCAGGCGCACGAACGCCACCCCGGCGAGCCGGGCCCCGCTGAACTTCGCCGTCGCGGCCCCCCATGTCGCGCCACGGCGGATCCACGGCCAGTGCCACTGCTTCGGGGATCGCGCGGCACGTGTGTACAGGTCCATTAATGAAGATCGAGGGCCGCATTTCTGCGGTCCTCGATCCCTTCACCATACGACGGGACGGGGGACCCGTGTGGGTGAAACCCGAAACTAGCTCACCTTGACAACCTGGCCGGCGCGACCCGCCTCCAGCCGGACCCGGCGGTCAGCGCGGCAGCCAGTGCCTCGGCCCGCTGCCGGGTGAGGTGTTCGACGAGCCGATTCTTCCCCGCGACGGTGGCCTGCACCTCGAACGTGCCGTTCGGGTGGCGGCGGATGAACACCTCCGCCCTCGCCGCGTCGTCGAGTCGGCCGTTCCAGAACCGTGCGATCTCGGTCATCTCCACCTCCGAATCGTCGAAACTCCGCGTAGGGGAAGTCAAGACGACACGGCGGTGGGTGATGCCCGGCTGTCGGGTACGCCACCGCAGGGAGGTACCCGCAGACCCGCACGGACAGCCATTGAACCGGACAATCGGGCATGAACGTGGGCTCAGGGTGTGCCGGGCGGGCTGTCGACGGTACTCTGAGCGCGTGGACACGACCAGGACACCCCGTCGGCGCGCCTTTGAGGCCCGCCCGGGCCGCAGCGCGCTCGTCGCGCCGGACCTGGCGACCTTGACCGGACCGACCGAGGGCTTCGTGGAGCTGCCGATCGGCATCTGCTGGCAGTCCAACCGGTCGTTCGACCTGTCCCGTGACTACTGGCGTCGTTCCCTGTACCAGAACGTGCTCCGCGAGGCCGGCCGTCAGGTCGACCTCAACATGTTCCTGAACCGGGATGTGCTGGTGGAGCTGTGGCCCCGGCTCGTCCTCCCCAAGGGCGTGCGCGCCGCGTGGGAGCAGGCGCACCCGGAGCTGCGCCCGGCACTGACCGCCGCGGCCTGATGCCGGTGCACCCTTTCCACCGGCAGGTGGCCAGCATCGCCCTGACCGCGATCGGCCCGCTGGGCTTCGCCCTCGGCGGAGGCAACGCCCTCATGATCCACGGCCTGATCGACCGCCCCACCCACGATGTTGACCTTATGGTCGACGAGGAGGGCGCGGTCGCCGCCGCCGTCGAAGCCGTCGAGACCGCCCTGCGCGATGCCGGCCTCACCGTCGAGCGACTCGAGCGGGAGACGAACCTCTCCGACTGGTTCGAAGGTTTCGAACTGGAGCTGGCCGACTGGGCTGTCACCGACCCTTCCGATGGCCAGGTCATGCAGCTACAGATTGCACACATCGGTCGCCGCCGCGACACCGTCACCATGGACGTCGGCCCGGTCCTCGCCCTCGAGGACGCGCTCGGCTCGAAAGTGTGTGCCCTCGCCGGGCGCGCCGAACTGCGCGACTACTTCGATGTCGCCGCGGCCCTGGGGCGCTTCAGCGTCGACGAGCTCATCGCCCTGGCCCGCGACCTCGACCCCGGGCTCGGAGACGAGGACTTCGCCGACATCGGCGACCGCCTCGACGCCACCGACGACGAGGACTTCGTCGAAGAGTTCGGTCTCGCCGCGGCGGACATCGCCGCACTGCGGGCACGCTTCACAGCCTGGCCCCGCGCGTAACGCACCCGCCGGGGATTCAGGTGCCAGGTCACGGCCGCGGGCGTGGCGCCCCAGCCAGTGGTGGCCCCGAGAACGCTCAGCAGCGGTCGTTTCTACGGCCAGGCGTCGATCCGCCTCGGCCCGCGAGGAGCGTTCGAGGTGGATCGTCGACGTCACAACTGTCGGTCCCCGCCCGGCCCTCGGCCGGCGAACCACGGTCCGGGCCGGATCCGTGTCCCGTCACGACCCCCGGGCGCCACGGGAGCAGTACCCCGCTGGCCAGCAGCAGCACGGCCGCGATCACGAGCGTCGTGCGGACGTCGGTGAGGGCCGCCAGCGCCCCGCCGGCGAGAATGAAGACCGGCTGCACCGTCCGGGCACTCACCGACCACGCGGTCTGCACCCGGGACATGTGGTCGTCGGCGGTGGCGGCCATCCGGTAGCTGACGAACGTCGGGTTGAACACCCCCGCGCAGAACAGCAGGCAGAAGTCGGCCGCGAGGATCACGATCAGGCCGGCCGGGCCAACGGGCGCCAGGGCAAGCGCCCCGAGCCAGACGGTCCGCAAAACGCCGAAGGTCAACAGCACCCGGCGTTGCCCGAGCCGCGTGACCAGCTGGCCGGTCACCGCCGCACCGAGGACGCCGCCCAGGCACGAGACTCCGAGTGCCAGGCCGTACTGCCAGGCGGGCAGGCGCAGTTCGCGGAGCATCAGAACGGCGCGCAGTGGCGAGGCGAGCATCACCAGACCGCCGAACAGCATCGCGTTCCAGAACAGGGCCCGCAGGTCGGGCCGGGCGAGCAGGTACCGCCAGCCGCCGGTCAGCGTGACGAACCACGCTGTGCCGGCGGCGCGTTCGGGTGGGGCCGGCTCGGGGCTGCGCAGTCGTCGGATCCCGATCGCCGACACCAGAAAGCTCAGTGCGTTGACGACCACGGTCACGGTCGGCACCAGCCAGCCGATCAGCAGTCCGCCGAGCGGCGGGCCGACGCTGGCCGACACCCAGAAGGTCGACTCGAGCCGGGCGTTGGCAGCCGGCAGGGAACTGGCCGGTACCAGGGCCTTCAGGTGCGCGCTGCCGGCGGCGGTGAACACGATCGCGCCCAGAGTCTCCACGACCGCGACCAGGCAGAGTTGCCCGAAGCTCAGCCCGCCGAACGCGGCGGCCACGGGCACGCTGAGCAGGGCCAGGCAGCGGGCCAGGTCCGCGCTGATCATCACGGGCCGCTTCCGCCGGAATTCGATCGACGCGCCGAGCGGCACGGCCAGGGCCGCACTGACCAGCCCGGACAGTGCCGCGAGCACCGAGACCCGGAAGTCGGAGACGTCCAAGACCAGGATCGCGATCAACGGCAGTGCCCCGGCGCTGATCGCGGTGCCGAGCTCGGAGACGACGGTCGCGGCCCAGAGTCGGCGAAAGTCCGGTCCGAGCCGGGTCGGGGTGGCCATCCTGACGACGTTAGTCGGCCAGCGTGCCGGCTGTAGTACCCGTCAGCTTCGCTCGGATCGCTTCTGGCGCACGGTCTGCCGGCCCCGGCCCGAGGCCGCCGACCAGTTCCCTGCGCATCGACACACCCAGCTGGTGATGAGCACCGCGACGTCGTCGGTGATGATCTCGACGCCGGGATGCCCGCCTGACCCCGGCGAGCCTGGCGAGCACGCAGTGCGCGGCGGGCAAGCCGGGGGAGGCGTGCGCCACCGGGCATGACGCCTGGGACTGTGCGGCGCTGAGGTGCTCAACGGGTCGATAGAGGATCGGGTGGCGGCCCCTGGCCTCGGGTCTGTGCCTATCTCTGATGAGGGGCGAGGAAGGTGAGGAAGACGAGGAACGCCGTCGCTGCCAGGGCGGCGCCCAGTAGCAGGAGGTACCAGGTCCGGCGCTGGCGGCCCGCCGTTGAGGACGGCGTGCTGGGTGCGTCGTCGTGAAGGTGCGGGCGAGCGGTTGCTGAAGCCCTCGCCGCCGCCGGGTCCGTGCCCGCTGCGGTCGGGAGCGCGACCGGCGATGTGGTGGCTAGCCGGCCGTAGCGAAGCCGGGCGGTGCCGGCGGCTGCCGCCCAACCGACGGTCGCGGTCATCAGGGGCAGCGCCATCAGGTAGAACACGGCCTGGTTGCCGAGGTTGTCGGAGACGATCTGGGCGGTCGTCCAGCCGTCGCTGGGATCGTGTCCTGTGGCGCCGAGGACGGCGACCGCCAGAATCCCGTACAGGTAGGTGGCCAGGGCCGCGGTCACCGATGCCAGCCGGGCGGCGCGGCGGCCGATAGCGGCGCTGCCGCCCCACAACGTGGCGAACACCCCCACCACGACGGGTACCGCGATGATCAACATCGACCGGCCTTGCCCGTGGGTGTTGAGCCACTGATCGAAGGTGAACCCGCCGACCGTCAGCCAGACTGCCGTGACGAGCAGCCCGCCGATCAGCCCGGGAGCGGCCACGCCGGGGCGGCGCAGTAGCGCGCTGCCGCCCAGGACATAGCCGACGAGGAGCACAACCAGGAACGCCGCACCCGCCCAGGTCCAGCCGTCGGTACTCAGCCGGTAGTGCACGTGTGTGTAGACGGCCAGCCCGCCGGCGCTGGCGGCCACGGCCATCAGCGCGCTGAGCGCGGCGGCGGCCCGCCCCCACGGCGGCATGACCACCGCGGCGCCGACACAGCCGAGGGCGAACCGCCACCGCCGGCCCCGGTCGTCGAGCCGGTCCAACTCGCCGACCATCGCCTGGCCCCACTCCTGCCGGTCTGGGGCCAGTAGGCCGACAGCCCAGCCCAGCAGTCGGGCCGGAGCGTCCTGGCTGACCACCGGGTCTCCCGGAGCCGCCAGGAGACGGCGACGGATCACGGCCACCCCGATACCCACGAGGAAAACGAACAACAGCGGCATCATGACGCCTCACCTAGACGGAGTTTGGGGTGCGGGGCGACCCGGACGGACTGGGCGGCCGGCAGTGCGGCCACGTACTCCCGGCCGGTGCCGGTGAGCCGGTACAGGTGCCGGGGCGGCCGGCCGTCGGGGCCCGGCTCCCAGGTCGCCTCCAGCAAGCCGCGGTCGGCCAGGCGGACCAGGATCGGGTACAGCGAGCCGGACTTCAGGTGGACCTCCGTGGCCAGGTCATAGCCGTAACGCCACCGCGACGGGTCAACCGCCAGCGCCCGCAGGACGGTGACCGCCTGCGCGGACAGACCACGATTCCGCTGCATGCCCTTAACTCTACTCAAGTAGCGGTAAGGGTCAAGAGATCCTTCTCTTGCCACGTTCGGTGGGGTCGGCGGCCCGCCGACCGGCAGTTCCCACGGCCGACCGCCTGGCGCTGTACTCCACCTACCGGGGCTCCGAAACTCCACCGACAGGGGCTACGAATCGCAAGCCTGGCGACAGCGGCAGAAGGAACTGATCGACATGGGGGACTGGATGCTGCGATGCGGGTGGAGTGTGAGGATATGGAGCGCCGGTTCCCAGGCAAATACGCTGATCAGATCGAGAGGCACCGGGCGCTGCGGCGGCGGTTGTTGAGCGGGAGCAGGCATCCACACATTGATATTTGAACTACAGCCACAGACTGGCGTGCCTCCCATCCTCTTCGGGATGACCGTCGAGGAAGCCCGCGCCGCGATGGAGAGCTGGGGCGTGCTGGAGGATGCGACACACCCGGTAGCGACTCACCGCGACTTCGGGTTCGCGATGAGGATTTGACTCGAGATGTGTTCGTTCACTTCGATGACGGTCGAGTCAGCGCGGTCCAGTTGTGGCGTCCCGAGGTCGCCGATGGTGAGGTCCGCGCGATGTTCGATGGGATCGACATATTTGGTCAACTTGCCGATACGGTTATGGATCAACTTCGGAACCGGGGTATCGAGATTGACCTCGATGATCCGTGGCATCCGACATGTGGCGGGGTCACTCTCGGATTCGATCGCGAGGGCGGCGACGACTGCGACGACGATGGACTCGCTCGGTATTTCGGGTCAGTCTTGGTGGCGCCGCCGGGGTACTTCGGCTGATTTTCAAAACGCCGTAGATTAGAGGCTGTCCTGTAACGCTTCGCTGAGCTTGATCGACGATCTTGGCGTGGCTGTGATCACCGCGTCGGAGCGGCAGTGGGTGGAGCTGTTCAGTGGGCTGTCGGTGCGGCAGTTTCGGGTCCTGGTGCGCCAGGTCGCCCGGCTCGGCGGGGCGGCGGTGGCCGATGGGCGGGCGTGTCGACAGTGGTCGTTGCCGTTGGCGGACCGGGTGTTGCTGGTGGCCTGCTACTACCGGACCAATCTGACGATGCGCCAGGTCGGGCCGCTGTTCGGAATCACGCACTCGGCCGCGGGGCGGATCATCGAACGCCTCGGCCCGTTCCTGGCGCTACAGCCAACGCCCCGTCGTAGAGGCGAGGTCTTGGTCGTCGACGGCACACTTGTCCCGACCCGGGACCGGGCTGTCGGCGCATCGTCGAAGAACTACCGCACGAGCGTGAATCTGCAGGTCCTGATCAACGCCGACACGCGTCTGGTCGTCGCGATCGGGCGGCCGCTGCCGGGCAACCGCAACGACTGCGTGGCATACGCCGAGTCCGGCGTCGACAAGCGTGCCGGCACGGCGATCGTGATCGCTGACGGCGGCTACCAGGGCACCGGCCTGCTCATCCCACACCGCCGTCGCGCCGGACAGGTCGACCTGGACCCGTGGCGGGAAGAACACAACGCGTCCCACCGCCGCGTCCGGGCCCGCGTCGAACACGTCTTCGCCCGCATGAAGTGCTGGAAGATCCTCCGCGACTGCCGACGCCGAGGCGACGGCGTGCACCTCGCCGCCCTCGCCGTCGCCCGCATGCACAACCTTGCCTTGACGAGCTGAGCCACCCTGATCGACCGATCGGGGTGGCTCAACCCCTGCCAAGATCAGTTACAGGACAGCTTCTAGCGTCATGTCGACGTCGGGCCCCGCGAACCAGGTTCGCGGGGCCCGACGTCTTTTGTGGCGGCGAACGGGGCAATTGAAACTTTCTCTGTAGCGGTTCGTGGCTGTGGGTGATCATTTGGTGCGGTCGTATTCGTGGTGGAGGAGGACGAGGGCGGCGGCGGTGATCGCGCCGATCCGCCAGGCGCCCGCGTCTTCCCGTTGCAGGACAACACATCCGGCGTGTCCCGACAGGCCACGCCGACACCGCACGCCGTCCCGCGACGTTTCCGCGAGGCTTCAATGTGGTTGCTGCCATCTGTGGTTGGTGGTCGAATGCTGTCCATGGCGGCCCTCCGTGAATCTTCGGCGACCTACGAAGCCGTCGACGGCAGTGAACTACCCCTGCTGGTCTTCGAGCCAGCCGAGGGCACACGGCCCGCAGCTGGGATCGTCTTGTTCCACGGTGGGGCTCTGCGCAGGGGATCAGCCGACGGGCTGGCCCCGCACTGCCGTGCATTGGCCTCGCGCGGGATCTTCGCGGTGTCTGCCGGATATCGGCTTCTCGGTCAGGGCGCTGTGAGCATCGACGACTGCGTCACCGACGTCCGGCGGGCGATGGAGCACTACGGGAAACTGGCCGCGTTACGCGGGCTCGAGGCGTCATGTCTGGCCTCGGGAGGCAGTTCGGCCGGTGCGCATCTCGCGCTCGTCGCCGCGATGATCCCCCCTGGCGGGCCCGTACCGGCACCCGAGCCCGGCGTCGCCGCCGTCGTGGCCCTCAACCCGGCGGGCATGGACCTGCTCGCCTTCTCACCAAAGCTGCGGCGCTCCGTCGAACAGGCGGTCGGCATCGCTGAGGGCAGGGCGATCGAGTACTCGCTGATCGAGTTCGTGCGTACGGGAAATCCGCCGATGCTGATCCAGCACGGCACCAGCGACGAGGTAGAACCGATCGACCACGTGCGCCGGTTCCGGGACGTGATGGCGCAGGCCGGCAATGAGTGCACACTGCTCGAGTACGAACACGCCAAGCACGCGTTCCACTACCCCGGCCACGGCGGACACTTCGACAACGTCATCGACGCAACGGCCCGGTTCCTCTCCGAGCACATCGCAGCCAACTAGCACGAAAACCGGAAGACTTTCGGCCGGCCAGGGGTGGGCCAACGACCCCCGGACTACTGACACCTCGCCCGCGCATCGACGCGATCACACCAGCAGCCGCCCTGGTCCTTCTCCGCCACAAACAGGAACCTCACCCGGCTGTAGCCATGGACGCGCTGAGGCGGCGTTTCGAGCATCGCCGCCCGCGTCCAGGTCGCTGCGGCCGGTCATCGTTAGACGGCGAAACTCTCAATTTTAGGCTTAATGAAGCCTTCGAGGCTATAGCCTCATGTTCAAATAATGATTCCTGGGGCGAGCTGTGGAACGAATTTCGAACCGAATGGTACTCCGAGGTGGTGGAGTTGCTGGACGATTGCAGGTTCAAGGACTTGCTCGCTGAGCAATAAGCTTGGATGCGATATTGGATGAACCCAGGCTGGGCGAAAGAAAGATCACCAGCATGTGGCCCTAGACCGCGCAGCCTAATGGCCTTGGAGCACTTTTCTGGGACAAGTCCAACAACTAGCCCATAGCAGACGATCCTTTGTCGGCTTCAAGACAACGGATCGCGACGATCTGTATCTGACCTGGTTAGCGGATGACGACCGCACGGGCACTCGCAAAACAAACTACCCAAAAACTATTGATCGATCTTGCTGGATGGGCTAGTTGTGGACCGAGAGCCCGCCCAGGCAGGAGATCGAAATGGATGTTTCGCCAAGGATCCCCTCCAGTAATAGCTCGACTAATGTCGACCGTATCTCGCATCGCTACACGGTTCTCGGCTTTCGGCTGAACCTCATACAACTCATAGTGGGCATAGTTTTTGGCATTCTTGGAGCCATTGGAACAATAGTTGGGATTGTGACTACGGTCAATTCTGGCGGTCAGTCGCAGGCGGGTAGCTCAATCGTATCAGCAGGCTCCGGATCATCGGCGCAGGACCATGAGCGGTGGGCAAAGGCGGTGAACGTCGTCTGCAGTAAGTCTCAGGAGAAGTTCAAGAAAATTCCCGTTCCACAGCTCTCGGACGGCACGATGACTGCCGCCGAAGTCAAAGCATTCGCCGAAATGTTGACATCCATGGCTACCCTGGACTCGGAATTGGCGACGGAAATTGCCAAGATTGCGGCACCTCAAGACATACTCACTCAAGTGCAGGGCCATGTTAATCATCTTCAACAGGCCTCCAGCTCTTTGCGACAGGCGGCCCAAGATCTGCGAGACCGTGGTGGCTTCGTTGACCAGGGGGACAGGGAGCACCTATTCGCGGTCATGGACATGTCCATGTCGGCAAGCAACGGGTTGGGCCTATTGGGCGCACCCGAGTGCGCTGACTAGTTTCGTGAGTTGGGGAATCAGCGGCAGCGGGTGGCGGACCTCTTAGTGGCCAGTTCGCCGAACCGGCGCTCCGTCAGGCTATCGGCACTCTGCTGACCCAGCGGGCCTGTACGATTCACTCGTCCCGACACGACCTCCGGCAAAAGGCCGGAGGTTCGGGCTACGCATGATTGGACAAGGCTCCGGCCGGCACAGCCGCTCTGCCCGGACAGCTACCAGGCCAACGGCTGGCGGTCATGGAACAGCTGGCCGGTTGGCCCATCATCGGAGAGCGTCGCGAGCCAGACGAAGGTGTCGGCTGCCTCTTCGGGGGCTCGGTCGGCTTTGCCGTAGGCCATTCGGGTGGCGACCTTGCCGGGTGAGGCCGCGTTGACGAGGATGTTGTCGGATGCAAGTTCGGCGGCGAGTATGCACGTCAGGGCGTTGAGCGCGGTCTTGGACACGCGGTAGGCGACACTGCCGGTCCCCATGCGCGCGAAGGTGGCCATGTGGGTGGTGACGTTGACGATGCGGCCGTAGCCGTTGCGGCGCATCTCAGGGATCGCGGCGGTGCAGCACCGCCAGGCACCGGTAAGGTTGGCGTCGAGGGTTGCCTGGACCTTCTCCATGTCGGCCGATGCGGCGGCCTGCCCGCGGTCGATGGCGACGGCGGCGTTGTTGATCAGGACGTCGAGGCGTCCGTGTTCGTATCCGGCGTCGGCCATGGCCCGTGCGACGCTGGCCGGGTCGGTGACGTCGAGCTGGTGGCCGGACACGGACAGGCCCTCAGCGGTCAGGAGCGCGGCGGTCTCGAAGGCAGCTCGCTCGCTTCGGGCTGCGGCGATGACGTGCAGGCCCTCCTTGGCCAGCCTGCGGGCGATGGCGAGGCCGAGGCCGCGGTTGGCGCCGGTGACCAGTGCGACGCGCTGAACCATGCGTGCTCCCTAGGCTGCGGCCAGTTCGCGGACCTGCTGGGTGAGCAGGTCGACGGCCGGTACGTTGCGGTGGATTTTAATCTTTGCGTGGATGTCGTTGAGCCGCTTCTGGTTGCGCGCCGAGCGAGCGACGGCGATGTCGGGCACGGCTTGGCTGACGAGGGCGCAGGCGTGTTCGACGTCGCCGAGGTTGAGCACCGCATCAGCGTGCCAGATGAGGTAGGTCGCGCGGTCCCGGTTGCGGTCCTCGGGCTGCTGGGCGAGCGCCTGGGTGAGCCATTCGTTCGTGGTCTGGTGGCGGCCGAGTTGCTGGTAGCAGGCGGCGACCTGGGCGCAGTACTCGGAGCGGTCAAAGTACGCCGCCCAGTGCGGCGTCGGCCGGTTCTCCGGACGCTCCATCGCTTGTGATGCGAGGAGGAGTAGCTGCTCGCACTCGCTGGCGTCCCCGAGCATGGCGTGGGTTCGGGCCTGGCGGACGGCCAGCATCGCCACGACCGGGCCCTGCGCGTTGCGAGCGCCCTCAAGGCCGGCTCGGGCGATGCCGAGAGCCTCGGTGGGCCGTTCGGCGTCGACGCGCTGCAAGCTCATGCACTTAAGCACGTTCGCCCCGAGTCCTCGGTCGCCGGCGGTGTGGGCTGCGTGCAGGGCTGCGACCCAGTACCGCTCGGCCGCCGCGTGCCAGCCAGCGTCAAAACTGGTCCAGCCGGCGACACAGCCGAGCTCGCCGGCGACGGTGAACAGCCGTTGGGCGATGTCAGCGGTGTAGGAGCCATGGGCGATCAGATCGGTGACGAGGCGCAGCTCGGTGTCGACGACGCTGCGGATGTTGCCCCCGCCGATGGCGGCCTCGATCTTGCGGAGCTGGGGGAGGCGCTGCTCGAAGCAGGCGACCAGGCCGGCGTCGACTCGGCCGCCGCGGAGCACGGAGACGAGCTGCTGGCTGTCGATGTTGAGCCAGTCGTCGGCCAGGCGGGTGGCGATGCCGGTTCCCATGATCAGGAAGCCGCGGCGGTCTACCATCGCCGACCCAGCGGTGGCGTCGAGCTGGGCGAAGGCTCCGTCGGCTGACCACGGCGTGTCCTGGGTGATCTGGTCGCCGACGGGCAGCCAGCTCGGCCACCCGAGTGCCTGAACCAGCTCGGGCTGTACCCCCAGTTCGCGGGCGAGGGCGAGTTGCGTCTCGACATCGGGTACGACTCCCCAGTTCTCCCACTTCCAAGCCTTCTCGCGGCGGGCGGCCATGTTCCCGACCCGCCAGGCGATGACATCGACGAGATCCTGAAGCGTCCAGCCCCGCTCATGACGAACGTAGCTCAGGGGATGCCTGAGCGCGTCCGGCGAGCTGAGAAGACGTCGTGTCATCTGTTTGGGGACCTCTCTGTCCTAGAGCGACTGTATCGCCATCCGCCCATGACAACGACTGTCGAACGCCGTCTGACGTGCAGAGACAACACGAAGACAACAACGTCATGCTGGCCTCGTCGGCAGCCGGGGGAGTTACCTATAGACGCACCTCTCGTGGTGGTCGGTCGGTGACTCAGCGTACCGCCCGACGCGAGCCAGGAGGGCTCCCGTTCAGCCCGACGACGCGATGGATGTGATCCGCGATGAGCTCAACGATCCTCAGCCAGCCACTCCAGGCCGGAGATGTGGTCCGGCTGACCAAGGCCGCCAGCCCCCAGTTCGGGCGGCCTCTCCTGGTGCGCGTCGTCGCCGTCATTGCCAAGTCCTCGGTCGGTGGCTGGGGCTACCTGGAGGGTTACGTGCTGGACGACCGGGGTGACGCCACGGCCAGGCGCCGGGTGTTCGTCAACTTCGCGGGCCTCAAGCCCCCGGCCACCGGGAACCGAAAGTGACCGCGCCGCCGATGGCGGGCTGCATCCTGCTCGCGACCCTGGCCACCGAGGCGCCTAGCAGCACCGGTCGGTGTCGACACCAGCTGCCGGGACTGCGCGTGGAAAGCGCTACGAGCAGCGAGATCGTTGCGTTCTGGCTGGCCCCGTGGGAGACCTACCGGTTGGTGTTCAACGGGCTGGGCTGGGAGGTCCGCTCCTCTGACTGGCTCATGGCCGAGCGGATCTACTACCTCACCGCCCGCAGCCCATCGCCCCTGGCACTGCCGACCTCGACCGGCGAACAGCTGCCGCTGGACTACGGCTCTGTGTACTTCCTCCAGCACGGCGCCGCCGGCTGGGATGCCTGGCTCATCGGCTGAACCTCAACACGACAAGGACCGCAGCATGACCACCGCCGACACGGCGATCCGCATCGCCGCACTCGACACCTGGTACGACCCCGAATGGGGCTCAGCCTGCGTCATCAGCCTCGAAGCCGCCGGCCCGGACGGCGCACGCCGGTTCTGGCTGGTACCCGGAACCTCCTACAACCTGGCTGCCGAGGACGGCGACTGGTTCGCCGTCGACCCGCAGGACCGACGGCACAAGATCACCCGCAAGGACCGGTCCATCGCCTCGCTGCCGACCGAGCGCGGCGAGTGCTGGCTCAACTCCGACTGCACCTACGAGATCCGCGCCGACGCGACCGCCGGGAAGAAGACGCCCCGGTGGGAGCTGTGGAGCCTGACGTGAGGAGCCCCATGCACCAGATCATCGCCGCGAAGTTTCTGGACGACTTCCTCCTGGTCCGCCCCGGCCACTCCAACGGAATCAAGATCGGCCGCCAACGGTTCGCGGAGATCCAACGTGCCACCGCTGAGGGTGAGTTGGTCCCGCGCTGGCTCGGGGAGGCTGCCCAGACCGGCTGGAGGCTGGACATCGCGACCCAGCCGGCGGCCGAGGCCGTGCTGGTGCGTGAGCCGTCCGATTTCGGCTACAGCCGGGCGTCCTACGAGTTGAACCTGGGCTGCAACTTCGGCTGCGACTTCTGCTACCTCGGGGAGAAGCGCTTCGAGGGCCTGGACCTGGAGGGCCGCCAGCGGCTCCTGCACATCCTGCGTGACGCGGGGGTGCTGTGGGTGCAGCTCACCGGCGGTGAGCCGACGATCGACCAGTTCTTCCCCGAGGTGTACACCCTGGCCTACCAGCTGGGGATGATGATCAGCATCAGCACCAACGGGTCACGGCTGTCGAGCCCGAAGATCTTGGAACTGCTGACCACGATGCGCCCGTACCGGATCACGGTGTCGGTGTACGGGGCGACCGAGGCCACCTACGACGCTGTGACGCGTCGCAAGGGCACGTTCCGGAAGTTCATCGCCGGACTCGACGCGGCGCACGCGGCCGGGCTGCCGCTGCGGTTGAACGTCATCGTGTGCGACGCCAACGCCCACGAGGTCGAGGCGATGGAAGCGCTGGCTGGGCGGTATGACAGCCCGCATCAGGTGTACGCGAACATGTCCCCGACGATCTACGGCGGCCCGGAATCCATCCCCGCCCAGTCGCAGAAGTACCTGCGCGCCCGAAGGCCCTTCACCGGCTGCAACGCCGGACACACCTTCTTCCACGTCGACCCCCACGGCCGCGCCTCGATCTGCAAGGTCGGCCGCGACCCCCAGATCCACCTCATGGACGAGGGCCTGGAGGGACTACGTCGCCTCGGCGGGATCGCCGACGGCCTCATGCTCCGGCAGGGCGCCTGCACCGGGTGCACCTTGCAGGGGACCTGCGGGACCTGCCCGCCCCTGGTGAAGCTCTACCGGCAGGCCAAGGCCCCGCTCAACATGTTCTGCCAACACTGAAGAGGAGGAACGCTCATGTCACCCACCGCACTGCTCGAACTCGGACCGACCCGCCTGACCGAGGGCACCGACGCCGACACCGTCCAGTTCATCGGAGACCTCGACGAGCTCGTCGAGTCGACGATGTGCTCCTGCAACGCCGGCGACGACGCACCCTACTAACCAAACCTCGAGTCGGGGCTGGCGTGTCACAACCAGCCCCGACCACCACCCACGGGGCGATCGGTAACCTTCCCAAAGGCCCTCCGCCCACGACCCACGAGGGAACCATGCAGCGCACCGACTGGACCGACCTACCCGGCAGCGTCCGCGACGCGATCACCGCCCGCACCGGGCCCGTGACCAGTGGCACCACCGCAGCCGAAGGTCTCAACTCCCAGATCGCGGCATTCCTGACCCTGGAATCCGGGGACACGATCTTCGTCAAGGGCCTGCGCCTGGACCACCGCGGCGTCATCACCCAGCGACGAGAAGCAGCCATCAACCCGTACGTGCTGCAGGTGTCTCCCCGGATGCTGTGGCAGGTCGACGTCGACGGCTGGGACCTCCTCGGCTTCGAGTACGTCCAGGGCCGCCACGCCGACTACACGCCCGGCTCGGCGGACCTACCCGGCGTCATCGAGGTCATGAACACCCTAGGCGGGCTGCCGTGCCCGGAGCTGCCCGAGCTCAAGCACGCGCCCCAGCGCTGGGCCAGCTACGCCGCCGACCCCGACGATCTCGCGCTGTTCGAGGGCGACACGCTCCTGCACACCGACTTCAACCCGGTCAACATCCTGATAGGCACTGACGACGCTGCCTGGATCATCGACTGGGCCTGGCCCACCCGAGGCGCGGCCTGGATCGACCCCGCCTGCTTCGTGCTCCGACTCCTGGAAGCTGGGCATACACCCGAACAGGCTGAGGCTATCGCTGCACAGATTCCCGCGTGGAAAGCGGCTCCGGACCGGGCGCTGGACGCGTTCGCCGCCGCAAGCGTCCGCCAGTGGGACGAGATCGCCGCCAATGATCCGGCGGACTGGAAGCAGTGCATGGTTGCCGTCGTCCGCGACTGGGCCCAGTGGCGAGGCATCGCAACCAGTTGACCTCTTAATCAACCAACCCTTCGCGCCATGGCCGGAGGGCTGTCCGCCATGCCGGGCTTCTCAACCCTGCAATTTTGCGCAGCACCATGCAATTAGCTGCCTCGACCTACCGCCGACGAAGAGAGGAACATGAGCGACACATCCGAGACGACGAGCGTCGGACCGGTGATCGGCATCCTCGACACCACGCGCCCGGACCCAACCACCGGCGGCTGCCAGCCTTTTGGGCTCGAACTCCTTGCCGCCGACGGGACACTGGTACCCCAGAACTGGATGACCGCCCAGGGCTCCTTCGAGCTGCGCCACGACGGGACCGGCTGGGTGGTCACCGGCGGGCTCTTGAGCGAGGCAATGGTGCACCGGCTCGCCCGGACGGGCAACTACGCCATCACGGTCCCGACGCTGTTCTGCGACGAAGACCTTGATCCGGCAATCTGCTACCAGCTCATGCCAGTTCCAGGACCAGAGCCCAGCTGGATTCTTGCTCGAACGGCCTCGCCCTTATGAATCCATCTCGCCGGTGGCGGCTCAGGATTGGGCTCTCGCGGCTCGTCGGCGACGGCGCACGAACACCGCTACAACCACGCCCAAGACCCCCAGCACAACGGCAATCGGCACACCGATGATCGCCAGGTAGGTTCCACGCGAAGGACCATAATCATCGGCTGGGTTGCCCGTCGGAGTTCCCAGATCGGGCACAGCACTCGGAGTGCTCGACGATGTCTGCGCGACGAGCGGGTTGGTCGACACCGAGGGGACGTTCTCGGTCAGGGCACGGTAGGGATTGACGGCGCCGAACCCGTACTGGTCGTCCCTGCCGGGCACGCCCTTGTCGTCAGCGGTGCTGATGAGGCGGTTGATGACGTTGTTGGCGTCGAGCTGGCGGTACTGCGACCAGATGAGGGCTGCGGTGGCGGATACGAGCGCGGTGGCGTCGGAGGTGCCGTCGGCCATTGCGTATCGGTTACCGTTTCGGGCCGAGGTGATGTCGACAGCTGGTGCTGCCAGAACGGTTTCGCGCCCGCGGTTCGACGAGGCCCACAGTGCGCCGGCCTTGTCCAGACCGCTGACGGCGATCACGCCCGGATACATCGCGGGGGCCCCGACGGTGGCACCTTCATTGCCGGTGCCCGCGACGACGATCGCCCCCTTGGCGAGCGCGTAGTCGGTGGCCTCGCGCACGCTGGACAGGTCAGCGGATGTCCTGGATACGTTGAGGATCTTCGCACCATGATCCACGGCCCAGTGCATGCCGGTGCCGAGGTCGCCGCCGCTTGCACCGGTGGCGATCCGGACGGGCAGGATCTTGGCCTTCGGAGCCAGCCCCAGTACACCACTGGCATCGCCGTGCCCGTGGCCGGCGATATCGGAAGCCATGGCGGTGCCGTGCCCGTGGGTGTCGGTGCTCCCGTCACCTGTCCCGCCAGTGAGGTCCACACCTGGAAGCACGTTGCCGACGAGATCCGGGTGGGTGGCCTCAACTCCCGAGTCGATGACCGCGACGATGATGCCATCGCCCTGGCTGATTGCCTGCGCTTCGGCGGCGTGGAGAACGGGCAGGTGCCACTGTTTGTCACGAACGCCGTCGGCCCAGGCCGGGGTCGCGGTCAGGATGACCAAGGCGGCCAGGCTGCCCGCGACCGCCCGCCCGAGCCGCCGCTGGTGGCGACCTGTCACGGAGAGGACCTGGGGGCGAGTTGCACACCTGACATTGTCGACCACACCGCCAGCTCGGTGTCGGTGAGCCCGTCGCGCCAGTCCCGGCCGGCCTCGTCTGGTTCGTCGTCGGCGGTGTCGACGTCGATGTACTCCCAGACGTCGTCGGCGGGTCCCGGGCCGGCGTCGGTGGTGATGCCGAGCAGGTCGAACGGCTGTTCCTCGTCTTGACCGAAGGGCTGGTCGGCCTCCTCCCAGCGGTGGGCCTCGGGGGAGTTGTCGTCGCTGGCTCGGCGGCGTCCACCGAGCACGGCCGGTGCGGCGTGGTTGTCGACGGCCAACCAGTCGCCGACCGCACGGCTGGAACGGCGACGGCTCCGCGAGTTTCCAGCGCCCTGTCCGGCACCGGGGACGCCTGGCATCCCCGGACCGCTGCCACCAGATCGCCCGGCACCTGCGCTCGTGCCGAACGGAACCCCGGGACCTGGCCCTCTACCAGCTCCGAACCCGGAGGGCCCCAGCGGGTCCGCAGGCGAGCTGCCGCCCATCACAGGTCCGCCATTCGGACCGAGGTTGATGCCGCCAAGGCCCGAAGGCCCGCCGCTGGTGACCGCTCCGCCGAAACCGCCCGGTCCACCGCCGCCGGCCAGCCCACCTCCGCCACCGGCTGGGGGTCGCTCCGGGATCCCTGGTGGTATCTCGATGGGCGGTTCGTCTCGGGGCGTCGTTCCGTGCTCACCTGGCGAGGGCGCTGGCGCGCCCGGACTTGGTGGTGTTCCGGGAGTGCCCGGTGCTGCGTGACCAGGCGTTTCGCCCGCATCGGTGCTGGTCCAGTCGGGATGGGGTTCGCCGCCGGCGACCGGTCGCTCATTCCCGTAAATCGCCGTGCCCAGTTGTGGGCTCTGCATCCGGGAGTGGCTGGTCTGGTAGTCGCCGTCGAGCGCTGTGATGATGTCCTGGGCCGCGGCGGCTTTGGCTTCTGTGGTGCTGGGGTCGTTCTCGATCGCGTCGAGTTTGGTCTGGGCCTCGGTGAGCGCGGCGGCGGCGTTGGTGACCATTCCGTGGTTGTGCTGGTACGTGCCTGCTTCGCGTTCGAGGTTGGCAGCGTGGTTGTGCAGGGCCGACGCGATCGTCGAACCGGTCGCGTCCGGCCAGATCCGGGCCAGCTCGTCGGCCTCGCGGCGCACAGTCGAGGCGCGCTCGTGCAGGCCGCGCGACAGGGTCAGCCAGGCGTCGGCGTTGTTGCGCAGCTGCTGCGGGTCGTCGGCGCGGATCATCTTGGCCAGCTGGGCGAACAGCCCGCGGCTGTCGAGGCTGGGCCCGTTGTCTTCTGCCATCACCACACCTCACCGGAACGCTCGACCCCATCGGCCGAGGCCATGTCCGCGCCGCCGGTGGACCGCACAGCTGTCGTGGCTTTGCTGATAAGGCTGGCGAAGTCGGTGTCCATCGACCGCACGACCACGTGGGCGTCCTTGATGCCGCTCCCGCAGCGTCGTGCCAGCTCCAACGCCGAGGCCAGCCCCGAACCGGCAGCGAACTGCCGGGCGTCGGCGTCGAAATCATGCTGCTTCTTGCCTGTCTGCTCGTCGACGACGCGTGCGCCCGTGAGCACCGCATCCAAGCCGTCCAACCGGCCGAGCAGTGCTGCGACTGCCACTGGGTCGAGGCTGGTGCCACCGCTGGTCCCCGTCATCCGGTGTCCCTCCCCTTGTGCCGACCGGGCACCCGTCGATGGGTAGGCGGCGGCAGCGACCACTGTAGGGGGATGGTGCAAGTCGGGCAACACACAGTCCGGTGGCCCGATAGGCCGCACCGAGCGGGTTGCGGTCCTTCGTCCGTTCCGGCAGGCTTGCCGACGAGTCAGCGAAGCAGCCGAGACCGGGGGGTAGGCATTCGTGCGAGACCGTGAGACAGCGGGCGGTCAGACCGTCGTTGACCCCGGCGCACTACGGCAACTGGGCGGTGAGGTCTCCGGTGCCGCCGCAGCGGTGGGCAACGCCCACTCCAAAGCCCAGCACCGCCTCGCCGCAACCGAGCAGGCCACCGGGTCACAAGCCCTGGATGCCGCCCGCACAGCCGCGACCCGCTGGTACACGACCCTCGCCACGACCGCTTCGCGGCTGGCGACCGCAGGAACGAACCTGACCGCGGCGGCCAACGCCTACGACCAGGCGGACACCCGGGCCGCCGACCACCACCGCCAGCTGCACCAGCTTCTGGACCCTGACACCGGCAGGCCGCAGCGGTGAGCGACCTGACGATCCCGCAGCTCCTGGCGTTGAATCCCGACGAGCTGCATCTCCTGCCGACCGGTTGGTCGACCATCGCTGGTGCGCTGACCAGTGCCGCCGGTGACGCGGATCGAGCCAACCGGCGGCTCCCGCAGGTGTGGAGCAAAGGCCAGGCCGCGGCTTCCGCCAGCGGTGCGCTGTTCGCGCTGGGAGATGACCTCGAAGCGGCGGAGAACGCCACCCGTCAGATCGGCTTGGCGCTGGACGCCTACGCCCACGGCATGATCACGCTCCGCCGCCGGGCGTTGCAGGTGATCAGCGAAGCAGAAGACGCCGGCTACGGGATCGACCCGAAGACCGGGACGATCACCCCACCCGAGTCCGGCCCCGGCAACATGGGCCGCCCGACCATGTCGGCCCGCACCCTGCTGCAGCACCTCGCCGACATCACCACCCAGGCCCGCAGCCTCGACGCCACCACCGCAGCCAGGATCACCGCCAACACCCCCAGCCCCGACGGAGTCATCCCACAGCGCACCGGCCGCGGCCTGGTCGACCGGGCGGCGGTAGAAGCACAACGTGGACGGGACCCCAAGGGGGTGTACGCCTGGTGGCAGGGCCTCAGCCCGGAGGAACGCGGGTACGCCATCACCGCCTACCCGGAACTGATCGGATGGCTTAACGGGGTGCCTGCCCGCGACCGGGACCAGGCCAACCGCATCGTCCTGGCCGACGCCCGGGCCGCGATACCCGTCCAGCGCGCCGACGCCGAAGCCCAACTCGCAGCCGTACGGCTCGCGCTGGCCGAAGCCCGCACCCACACCTCCACGACCGACCCGTACGCGGCCGACAAGCTCGGGCAGGAGGAAGCGCGGCTGATGACGACCATCGCCAACCTCGACGCCCGCGACTCAGCCCTCGGGAAGATCGACAGCAGGATCAACGGAGCCGGTGACCCGCCTGCGTTTCTTCTCGGCCTGGACACCGTCACCCACGATGGCCGAGCGATCGTCGCCATCGGCGACCCGGACACCGCAGCGCACACAGCCACACTGGTCCCTGGCGTCGGAACCACGATGAACAGCATCGGCGGACAGATGGACCGGGCCGCCCAACTGCAGGGCTCGGCATCGAAGTTCGCAGAAGGCACCGGGCAGGTCTCGGTCGTGACGTGGATCGGCTACGACGCACCCGAGTGGGATGGCTCCGCCGCAGCATCCGACCGTGCGAAACAGGGCGGTGCGGCGCTAGACCAGTTCGTCGGAGGGCTCCGCGCCAGCCACGAAGGGCCGCCGACCCACTTCACCGCCGTGGGGCACAGCTACGGTTCTACCGTGATCGGCCAGGCGACCCAAGTCGGGCACCTCGCCGTCGACGACATCGTGACCGCAGGCAGCCCCGGCATGGACGTCAACTCCGCCCGCGACCTGCACATCGACCCACGGCACGTCTACGCCGGGGCGGCCAGCGAAGACGTCGTCACAATGGCCGGCCCACTCGCGCACAACACAGCCCCGTCCGACGAGATGTTCGGCGCCAACCGGTACAACGTCGACACCAGCGGCCACAGCGGCTACTGGGACCCGGACAGCGATAGCCTGCACAACCAGGGCGCGATCATCGGCGGCCAGCCGAGAAAGGCCAATCTCACTGTGGAGGCTGCGCCGTGATCTCGAAGAGATCGACCAAGTTGACCCGAGGCGTTGCTACCGCGCTCACGGCATTGCTGCTCCTCGCGGGATGCGGCACATCCGACAAGGAGAAGCCCTTGCAGACCCGGAGCAAGGACGACGCCGCCAAGCAGGTCGAGACGTATTTCCGCGACCTGGCGGTACTCGTCACCGGTAACCCCGAGGCACCCAGCAAGAAGTTCGGCCTCGGACCGGCGCCTTGCGAGGGCCGCAACGGTGAGGCGGCCAAGGACGACCGGTTCTATGTCCTCGGGACCTACAGCCTTCGTCTGTCCTCAGAGCAGCACAAGGCGGCGCTGGACAAGTTGCGCGAGGACTGGCGCAACAAGCACTACGAGATCACTGAAGATCTTCATCAGGTGAAGGACGGCACGTGGTCGATCACCGTGCGCAACCCGGCTGACGGATTCAATATCAATGCTGACGAGCCCAACGATGAGAATATTGGGTTCATGATTACGTCTCCCTGCTACTTGCCGAACAGTTCATAGACTCCGGGTCAAGCGGCTCGCGGCTTAGTGCAAGGGAGCACACCGAACAAGCGTGGATCAGCACGGCTCTGGGGGAGTTCGACCGAGGTGTGCTGTTTCTAATCCGCTGGGTCTGGCTCCAGTTCGCGCCAGTCGATAGTCGCGAATCCGAGTTCCTTGTTGGTCCACAGGTCGATCAAGCCGCGTGGCGCGTCAGGCTAGAGTCGCGAACTGCATCAGTCCGATTCTCTCCGCAGAATGCTCGCAATGATTCGGGCGGTCATTCGTCAGGGCAAATTCACGAGAGCCGGTGAGTTGAGTGGGTGAGGAATTGCGTGATGAAACTACTGAACATTGTTGAGGTAGTAGTTGTCATCGCCCAGGCTCTGGATCAGAATCCACATGGTGCCTTCGGCCGTCTTGCCAAGTGCGGTGCGCGTATAGAGCGTTGCGTTGAGCGTGGTGTCCGGATTGGTCACCACGCTAAGATCGACGATAGCATTGGTGGTTTCGAACCCGGGGATTGGCCCGTTCGCGTGAATCACGGCGGCGTCAGCCTCGAAAGCTTCATGGAAGCGAGTATCGGCCTGAGCTAGCAGCCACAAGTTGCCCTGCTCGATCGCCCGTGTGCGTATGGTCCAGGCACGTTGGACGTATTGCTCTGGACTAGCGTTCGCCGCCAGATCCGGTGGCAGGGCCGTTGCACCCGCCCTCGGGTCGCAGATTCCCAGCCCCATCGGCTCGATGCCGCACCAGACCTGAAGGTCGGCGGGTGGCAGAGCGTTGGGATCATGTTGGGTCGGCGAAGTGGTGCCCGGTCGGGCCGATGCCGTTGCGACTGGCGGATTGCGTGGGGTCACAGTCTTGGCATTGCCGCCGTGGTTTTGCCGCGAGGGAAAAACCCAGATGCCAGCAACGAGAGCCAAGAAGATCAAAAAACCAATGATCTTGGTCCAAAGGCCAAATCCCAGCTTGAAACGCCGGGGCGGCGGTTTGGGGATCTGGGGAGTCATCGGAAACATAGCGCCCACATTCTTTACCGCGCTTGTCGGGCTCGTCCGGCGGGGTGATATAGCAAGCTTACTTCCTGTACGCGTCGGCTGGGTCGTATGATTTGAATATGGTTTGCGTAGCCGACCTCGTGAGGCGCCTGTCTCAAAAGGAAGACCTGGCACTCGTGTTTGCCGGCTGCGCAAAGTCGAACCCCTGCATGTGGCGTTGCAGCATGTTCTTCACGCTCGACCGCGAGATTCCGAACTTGTCGGCGAAGACCTGGATGGTCGCGCCGCCTAAACGCATCGAGATCATGGTCGGAATGGCGTCGGGCGGCAGACGGTCGCTGAGCCTCTGCGGACTGGGCGGGATCGTCGGGCCGCCCCACGTGTCCGTCCCCCGCATGCCTTGGGCGGTGGACTGGTCATTTGAAGCGATGCGTTTGTGCAGGTCAAGTAGGGGATTGAGCAACCATCGCGGTTCCAGTAGCGAGCCAGTAGGTCCGCTCTTGACCCCCGGTGTTGGAACCACGATGAATTCCATCGGCGGACAGATGGACCGGGCCGCACTACCGGTGCACCGGCGGGATCGCCAAGCCCGCCATGCTGAACAGCAGGGCGAGTGTGAACATCGTGTAGGTGACGACGTCGACGGCGGGGCCGGTCAGCGTGGAGCTGCCCGCGGCGGGGTTGAAGATGTAGGCGAGGCGGCGTAGCCGACGCCCTGGGCCGCGCCCAGACTCAGAGCAATGGTCCGTCTGGAACGGACCCCGTTTGGTTCGCTGCCACCGCCGCCAGAACAGGCTGGTGGCGGCTGCGCTCCACCGCGCTGTTTGGCACGCCGGCGTCGGCGGCCAGCCCGGCCCAGCCGGCCGCGCTGGCAAGCTACGTGGACGCGGGCGTCTCCATCCGGGTGACGACCCCCGGCTACATCGCGCACGTGGATTACTGGAGCGGGACCCTGCTCAAGAACGACGCGTCGTTCAAGCTTCGGCCCGGGCTGGCGGGAACCTGCTACTCGTTCGAGCCCGTGAACTACCCGGGCTACTACCTCCGCCACCGTGACGGCGAGGTCTGGATCGACCCGTACCAGGGCACCAGCCTGTTCGCGTATGACGCCTCGTGGTGGCTGGAGACCCCCGCCTGGGTCGACCGGTAACCATCCCCGCTGACCGCGCCGATCGGCCGTCCGCGTCGCTCACGCGTCGGACGGCCGATCGGGGCTCGGCATCGCGGCCGACACCGGCGCGCGTCGGATCGAAGACTCGGAAGTCTCCACCCGCTCCGGCCCGACCCTGAGGTGTCCGACGGTGGTCAGTTCCGGGCCGCGGTGTCGGGCTCCTCGGTGCGCCGGGCGAGGCGGCCGGTCGCGTCGAGTTCCCGCAGCCGCGAGTCCTCCTCCCGGGCCCACCGGCGCACCCGTTCGGGGTCAAGTGCCGGCCCGTGCCCGACGTGCAGGGTGGTCGGCTGGAGCGCGAGCATCCTCTGCAGGCTGGCCAGGTTCCCGCGCGCGTCGTCGTGGAAGGGCGGGTTGGCGGGCCGGCCGGGGATGAGTCCCATGAAGGCGTTGGCGACCAGGTCCCCGGCGACGAGGTCGCCGGAGTCCAGGAGGACGGAGACCGAGCCGGCGGTGTGTCCGGGGGTGGGCATGATCCGGCCGTCGACGCCGTAGTCGCTCAGGTTCAGCTCGCCGGTGAGGAGCACGTCCGGCTCGACCTCCTCGACGGGGATGTGCAGCCGCTTGTTCGCCGCCATGGCCCGCCCCATCGGCCCGGTCGGCAGGTAGGGCTTGCGAACCTGGCCGGTGCGGTACTGGGCGAGGTCCCCGACGTGCCCGGCGACGGGCGCCCCGGTGAGCCGGCGTAGCTCGGTGGCGGCGCCGAAGTGGTCGATGTGCGCGTGGGTGAGGACGATCAGGGCGATGTCCTTGGGGTCCACCCCGTGCTGGGCGACCTGGTCGTAGATCTTGCGTCCGTTCCCGGGAAGCCCGGCGTCCACGACGATCGGCCGCCGGCCCAGGACGAGGTAGGTGTTGATGCCTCGTTTGCCGAGTACGGGCATGGGAATGACAGCAGTGCTGGACATGGTTTCTCCCGATGGATGTCGTGCGGGGTGAAGGGTGTCGTCAGTCCTCAAACGGTGCGGCGGCGACCAGGTCGAGGAGCCCGTGGTCGCGGACGAGGACCGCGATCCGCGAGTCGGGCCGTGCCGCCGCCTCGTGGCCGAACGCCGCGGTCACGAATGCGGTGAAGCCGTGGCGGGGATGGTCGTCGAGGACGTCGGCGACGAATCGCGGCGTCAGTTGGTCGAGGCGCGCCCCGACGACGTCGGCCACGGCGCCGAGGTGGACGGCCACCACCTCCGGCCTGGGGTCGGTGGCCGAGGTCAGCTCCAGGTGCAGGGCGATCGCGTCGTGCACCAGTTCGGCCAGGTCCGGGCCGGCTCCGCGGGCGAGCAGCCCCTGCTGGGCCAGCCGTGCTCCGTGCGCCTGGAACGGGACCGTGGGGTCGTCGTAGGCGCTGGTCAGGGCCAGGTCGTGCAGCGCGGCGGCGATGAACACCGCTTCGGCGTCGACGGCACGCCGCTGGTTTTCGAGAAGGGCCATGCCGAAGTGGTACGTCCTGTGGCAGTGCGCCACCAGCGTCGGCGCGCACGCGGCGCGCAGCAGCTCGTCGGCGGCCCGGGCGAGGGGCGAGTCAGGAAATTGCACGGGATTCACCTCTCTGGTCGTGGTCGAAGGCGGCCGGCGAGCGGAAGCGTCGCCGGTACTCCGCCGGGGTGGTGCCGAGCCGGCTGCGGAAGGCCCGGTGCAGCGTCTCCACCGATCCCAGCCCGCTGGCGGTCGCGATCTCGGGCAGGCCGTGGTCGGTGTCCTCCAGGAGCCGGCGGGCGGCCTCGACCCGGGAGGCCTCCACGTAGGACGCCGGTGTGTCGCCGGTCCGCTGCCGGAACAGCCGGGCGAAGTGCCGCACGCTCAGGTGCAGCCGCCCGGCGAGGACCTCGGCGGATAGGTCGCCGGTCAGGTGGTCGGCGATCCACAGCCGCAGCGCGTCGATCCTGTCCCCGGAGGGTGCCTGCACCGACAGCGGCACGCTGAACTGGCTCTGCCCGCCGGGACGTTTCACGTACATCACCATCATCCGGGCGGTGGCCAATGCCACGGCCTGCCCGTGGTCCTCGGCGACCATCGCCAGCGCCAGGTCCATGCCCGAGGTGACGCCGGCGCACGTCCAGATCCGCCCGGCCTTGATGAAGATCGGATCAGGATCAACGACGATTTTCGGGTACTCCGCGGCCAGCCGCCCGGCCGTCAGCCAGTGCGTGGTCGCGGGCAGCCCGTCGAGCAGTCCCGCCTCGGCCAGCAGGTGCGCCCCCGCGCACACCGACGCGACCCGCCGGGCCCGTGGCGCGGCCGTGCGCAGCCAGTCGACGACCGTCGCGTCGACCACGGCCTCCACGGCGGGGCCGTCATGGCGCATCGCGCCCGACACGAGCAGGGTGTCCACGTGCCCGTCGACGTCCGCCAGGGTCAGGTCGGCGACGAGCCGGACCCCGCTGGACGTGCGCACGGCACCGGCGTTGGTGGCGGCGATCTCCACGTGGTATCCGCGCCGGCCGGCCCCGATGACGTGGGACGCGACGGAGAAGACCTCCGCCGGCCCCGTGACGTCGAGGAGTTCGACGCCAGGGAACACCGCTATGACGACTCTGTGTGTTTCAGGCACGCCTAGATGCTTCAGGAACCCCGGCATGGCCGCAATGACCAGCTTCTGTCACATCCGGCCACGGCCGTCACCACCGCGATGGCGAAAACGCCGGTCAGGTGGCCAACTTGTCCAGCAGGTCCCGCGCCTGCGGGGCGCCGAGGCTGGTGTAGGTGTCGAGCGCCCGCTGCCAGGACGAGCGTGCCTCAGCGAACCGGCCGAGGGCCTCCAGCGCCCGCCCGATGCCCTCGTTGGCCTGGGCCTGGACGAAGACGTCGCCACTGGCGGTGGCCAGCCCGAGCGCCTCGCCGTGGCGGTGCAACGCCTGGTCGGCGTCGCCGCTGGCGAGGTGGGCGGCTCCCAGGGATTGGAGCGCCTGGGCCTGCAGGTTGGGCTCGTGGAGCGCGCGGCCGAGGTCGAGGGCGCGCCGGTGGTGCTCGATGGCCTGATCGTGGTGGCCGAGAGCGCTGAGGGCGTTGCCGATCCCGGCCAGCGCGTAGCCCTCGGGGGCCCGGTTGCCGATCTCGTGGTGGATCCCGTGCGCCTGCCGGTAGGTGTCGAGGGCGTGGCTGTAGCGGCCTCGCAGGCCGTGGATGAGGCCGAGGTTGGCCAGGGTGGTGCCTTCGCCGGCCCGGTCGCCGGTGGCGCGGTAGAGGCTGAGCGCCTCGCGGAGGTGGGCGGACGCCGTGTCGTGGTGGCCGCGTTGCTGGTCGATGATGCCCAGCAGGCACCACGCGGTCGCCTCCGAGCGCCGGTTGCCGGTCTGCCGGTTCACGCTGACGGCCTGGCGGAGGTAGTCCTCGGCGATGGCGTGGTTGCCGAGCCGGGCGTGGTTGGAGCCGAGGTTGTTGAGGGTGGCGCCTTCGGCGACCCTGTCCGCGGTACGCCGGTGCAGGTCCAGGGCGCGGGTGGAGTGTTCGAGGCTGCGTTCGGGTTCGCCGCGCTGGGTGAAGACCCTGGCCAGCGCGGTGAGGGAGCGTCCCTCGCCCGCCTCATCGCCGGTGTCGCGGCAGATCCGCAGTGAGTGTCGGGCGGCGTCCTCCGATGTTTGGTACGCGCCGGTCCGCAGCAAGATCAGCGCCCGGTGCCGGTGGAGTTCGGCTTCCTCCGCCGGGGTGGGCAGGGCGCGCAGCGCGTGGTCGTAGAGGCTGAGCGCGTCGGCGTGATGGCACTCGGCTTCCAGGTAACAGGACAGGGCCCGGGCGAGGCCCAGGGCGAACGGTCCGGCCCCGGGCAGGCCCGCCGCGGCGATCAGACCGGCGCGTTCGGCATCCAGCCAGCCGGCGGCCGGGGGCGGCGTCGGGGGTGGCGGCTCGCCGAACGGCCCGAGACCCAGGGCGTGTGCCGCCGCGAGCGCGGTCCGCCCGTAGTGGTCGAGGAGCCGGTCCAACGCGGCCCGGTGCTCCGCCGCGGGAGTGGCATGGGTGCCGGCGAAGACCCGCAGCAGATCGTGGAAGGTGTACCGGTCGTCAGCGTGCCGTTGCAGCAGATGCGCGCTGACGAGGGCGTCGAGGAGCGCGGTGGCCTCGCCCTGGTCGATGTCGGCGAGCGCCGAGGCGGAGTCGGCGCCGAAGTGGTGGCCCGGGTGCAGACCCAGGAGCCGGAACATCCGCTGCTGCGCCGGCTCCAACGCCCGATAGGACAGCGTGAACGTGGCACTCACGTCCCGATCGTCCACAGCCAAGGCGTCGAGCCGTCGCAGGGCGGCCCGCAGGTGGGTCGCGAGCCGGGCCACCGCCGCCGGTCCGGTGCCGACGCGGGCCGCGGCGATCCGAAGCGCCAGCGGGAGCCGCCCGCACAACTCGACGACGTCGGCGACGGCGTCCGGCTCGGCGAGCGCGCGGGGACCGGCGGCGGCCACGAACAGGTCGTGAGCCTCCTCCTGCGGCAGCACGTCCAGGGACAACGCCTCGGCACCGTCCAGTGTGCGAAGCCGACGCCTGCTGGTCACCAGGACCAGCGAGCCCGGGCTGCCCGGCAGTAGTGGCCTGACCTGCTGGGCGCTGGCGGCGTTGTCCAGCAGGATCAGCACCCGCCGGTCGGCCAGTTCGCTGCGCCACAACGCCGAACGCTCCTGGAGGTCCACCGGGATGCGCTCGGCTGGCACACCCGCGGCGCGCAGCAGCAGACCCAACGCCATCGAAGTGTCCATCGGCGCGAGGCCGGGAGTGAAACCGTGCAGGTCAACGAAGTACTGCCCGTCGGGGAACCTGTCGGCGAGCGCATGGGCGGCGTGCACGGCGATCGTGGTCTTGCCGACGCCGGGCATCCCGTCGATCGCCGAGATCACCACCGCGCTCGCCGTGCCACCGGCCAGGCCCAGCAGTTGGCGGAGTTCGGCCTCCCGGCCGGTGAAGTCGCGCACCGCGTACGGCAACAGCCGAGCCGGCCGGACGGGGGGAGCCTCGGCCGCCGGCGGGAGGTCCAGGTCCGGGTCGCCGCGCAGGATCCGGCCGTGCACGGCGGTCGCCTCGGGCGTGGGGTCCAGGCCCAACTCGTCGGCGTAGCGGCGGCGGGCCGTGGCGTACCAGGTCAGCGCCTCCGCCTGCCGGCCAGCCCGGTACAGCGCCACCATCAGCAGCGGCAACGGCCGGGGCCGGAACGGATGCTCGGCGCACAGGTCCGTCAGCTCGCCGAGCACCTCCAGATGCCGGCCCGCCCGCAGCACCCGATCGAGACACTCCTCCCAGACGTCCAGACGCTCCGCCTCCAGGCCTGCCCGGAGGCGGTCGAGGACAGGCGTGTGGCGCAGGTCGGCGAGAGCTTCGCCCCGCCACAGGGCGAGCGCGGCGCGCAGGGGCGCCGGATCCGTACCCGTCTCGGCGGAGGCGACGCGCGCGCGGAACGCGGTGACGTCCACGTCCTCAGGTGCGACGTCGATGACGTAGCCGCTGGCGTGCCTGGTGATGCGCAGGTCAGCGGGGCGCAGCAGCGCCCGGAGTCGGGACACGTAACCCTGAACCAGGGTGACAGCCCGATCGGGTGGCTCATCGCCCCACAGCGCGTCCACGAGCCTTTGGGTCGACACAGGTCGGCCAGCATCGAGGGCCAGCAGCGCGAGCACCGCCCGCTGCATGGCGGGGCCCAACGGCAGGGTCGCTCCGTCCTGCCAGACGGTCACTGGTCCCAGCAGCCCCACCCGCACGACCGCAATGTATCCGCCCAGCTCACGGCCGTCTAATCGATACCGGTCAGTCATGGGCCGCGCCGACAGCCCGAATCCATTTTTGTTCCATCGGCCAGATCTAGCCTCGCCGAGCTGACCTCGCACGTCACCACTGGAGAATCGCCATGTCTGAGAACGTGACCGTCACCGTCCGCAACGCCGTGGACACCCTCGCCCCGCACATCACCAAGGCCATGAACGCCCTGGACGCCGCATCCCGCAAGACCGACCTGGACCCGGTACTGCTGGACCTGGTCCGCACCCGCGCCTCGCAGCTCAACGGCTGCGCGTACTGCGTCGACGTGCACAGCAAGGACGTCACCGACGCCGAGGGCACGGCCCGCCGGGTCTTCGCCCTCCCGGTCTGGCGCGACACGCCACTGTTCACCGCCCGCGAGCGCGCGGCACTCGCCTTCACCGAGGCAGCCACCCGCCTCACCGAGGCGCCCGTCAGCGACGAGGTCTTCGCCCAGGCCGCCGCCGAGTTCACCGAGACGGAACTGGCGGAACTGCTCTGGACCATCACCGTGATCAACGCATGGAACCGGCTCGGCGCGACAGCCCGCCCCTGGCCGCTGTCCTAGTTCCGTCGACATCCGTTCCAGAGAAAGGGTGTGACCGCATGAAAAAGTTCTTGGTGGCGACCGCTGTGCTGACCAGCCTGCTGGTCGCCCCTGCCCCGGCCTCGGCCGCCACGACCGACGACGGCACCCGCCTGGTCGCCGTCACCGACCAGGCCACCCACCAGATCCGGCTCTTCGACCCGAAGGTGACCGACTGGTCGGCCCCGGGCGCTGAGAGGTGGGACTGGAAGCCCACCACCAGCAACGGCTTCCTTCCCCGGGAGATCCAACGGTGGGGGGTTCCCACGGACGTGAAACTGCGCAAGGACGACTCCGGCGGTTACGTTGCGGTCGTCTCCGACTCGTTGGGGCTGGCCGCACTGATCGACTATCCCTCCGGTTTCCGCCGGTGGGCCACGGACGCGACCCTGGGCGGGACGGTCGACGCCAATCCGCACAGTGTGGAACTGCTCCCCGGGAACATCGTGGCCGTGGCGGCCAGCACCGGCGGGTTCGTCCAACTGTTCCGCACCGGCAGCCCGCCGTCGCCGGCCGGACCGAAGTTCGTGCTGCCCGGGGCGCACGGGGTGTACTGGGACCCCGACCGCCAGGTGCTGTGGGCCACCGCCGACCACGACCTGGTCGAGCTGAAGTTGGATCGGATGACCCACTCGGCCCTGGTCGAGGTGGGCCGCACCCGGCTAGTGACCCCCTCGGGGCACGACCTGGCCCCGAAGCTCGGCGACCCCGACCACCTGTGGGTCAGCACGGACACGGCGGCGTACCTCTACGACAAGAACTCCGGGCACTTCACGCTGGTCATCGACGCCGGCCTCAAGAGCATCAGCAGCATGCCGCTACCCAACGGCGAACAGGTCCGGACCCGGCCCCAGCCCGCCTGGGCGGGTGACCCGGACAACTGGAACACCGACACCGTGGAGTTCGGCGGCATCGACGGCCCGACCCGGGTCGTACCGAATGGACGGTTCTACAAGGCCCGGGTGTGGAGCTCACAGCGTGCGTAGTCGTTCGACCGTCCGCACTTTCGCACCGAAACCGAAAGGAGCACGCGCATGACACCACAAGAGGTGGTCACCGAACTCGCCGACAAAATCGAGAAGCTCTACGTCTTCCCCGAGGAGGCCAAGCGGATCGCGGACGAGCTGCGCAGCCGTCCGCTGACCGCCCGCACGCCCGAGGCGCTGGTCGCCGAACTCCAGCCGTACCTGCGCGCGCAGGACGGGCACCTGGGTCTGGTGTGGCTGCCGGACAGTGCCACGGCGGACCGTCGCGCCCGGCCGAACCTGATGGACCCGGCGTACCAGATCCGGATCAACCATGGCCTGCGGCAGGCCGGCCTGGTCGAGGACGGGATCGGGCTGATCGACTTCTCCATGATCGGAGATGGGGACGTGGCTGCGATGCGGGAGGCCGCCCGGGCCGCCACGGTCATGGTCGCCAGCGCCGACGCGGTGGTCCTCGATCTGCGCGACGTGCCCGGCGGCTGGCCATCGGGCGTGAACATGCTGCTCGGACACTTCCTTGCGGCGGAGCCGACCCACCTGCTGACGATGACGAGCCGCACCGCACCCGACCAGCTGGACTGGAGCCCGGCCGACAACCCGCTGGGCCACCGCCCGGACGTGCCGGTGTTCATCGCCGTCGACGCCCGCACCGCCTCGGCGGGGGAGGCCTTCGCCTACAACGCGCAGAGCCTCGGCCGGGCCACGATCATCGGCCAGCGCACGGCCGGAGCGGCGAACCCGGGCGACTTCTTCCCGATCGGCGACGAGTTCAAAGCGTTCATCCCGACCGAAGCCCCGATCGACCCGCGGACCGGGACGAACTGGGAGGGCGTCGGAGTGCAGCCGGACGTGCTCGTCGAATCCGACGAGGCGCTGCGGACCGCGATCGCGCTGGCCCGCGCCGCGGTGGCGGGCTGACGGCGGCGGGCGTCCGCCGCCTGTGAGTCTGCCGACCGAGTGCTGGGTGTTCGGCCCGGGGCTGGGCCGCCCCGCCGGTCATGTTCTGTGCGGCGGTGGGAAAAGGGCTGACAGCGCCGACCGGCGCTCCGGCGATCTAGAGTCTTTGGTGATCGAATACGGGGTGTTGGGTCCGGTGGCGGTGATTCGCGACGGGGAGCACGTCGACCTGGGCACCCCGATGCTGCGCAAGGTCCTCGGCCTGCTGCTGTGTCAGGACGGGCGGCCGATCGCGGCGGACGTCATGATCGACGCGATCTGGGACGGACAGCCCCCGCCGACCGCCCGCAAGACGCTACAGGTGTACGTGATGCGCCTGCGCCGAGCTCTCGGAGACCCGGGGCTCATCACGCACACGCCGGCCGGCTACGCGATCGCCATCCCACCGGACTCGCTCGACGCGCGGACGTTCGTCCGCGAGGCGCGGGCCGGATCTGCCGCCCGGTCGGTGGGCGACCTTCGGGCGGCCCGGTCCCGGTTCGGCACCGCGCTGGAGCTGTAGCGTGGTCCGGAACGTCGATGTCGATCTGGCGGCCGTCAGGGCGAGTGCCACCCGGCTGGACGAGCTGCGCCTGACGACCCTGGAGGAGAGCTTCGACGTCGAGCTGCACCTGGGGCGCTACGGTCACGTGGCGGCCGAGCTTCCCGCGCTGATCGAGAGGGATTCCTACCGGGAACGGCTGCGGGAGTACCTCATGGTCGCCCTGGCCCGGCTGGGGAGGCAGGCGGAGGCGCAGGAGATCTACCGGGTCGTGCGTCGGTACAGCGTCGCCGAACTGGGCGTGGAGCCCGGCGCGGGGCTGCGCCGGCTGCACGGCCTGCTGCTGCGCGGCGAGCCGATCGGCCCCGAGCCGGTCGGGACGGTCGACGAGCGGGCCAGGCCTGCGCGCGGTTACCTGCCGCGCGACATCCCGGACTTCACCGGCCGCACGGCGCACCTGGACCGCCTTGACGCGCTGGCGGCGGAGTACCCGCAGTCGACCGGAACGGTGCTGATCACCGCAGTGGCCGGCATCGGTGGCGTGGGCAAGACGGCGCTCGCGGTCCGCTGGGCCCATCGCACCACCGCCCGCTATCCGGACGGCCAGCTGTATGTGGACCTGCGCGGCTACGGCCGCGGGGAGCCGGTCAGCCCTGCCGAGGCGCTCGGCCAGCTGCTGCGCGAGGTGGGGGTGCCCGCGGAGAACGTGCCACACACGGTGGAGCAGTCTGCGGCGCCGTTCCGCGCGACGGTGGCCGCCATGCGCGTCAGCGTCCTCCTGGACAATGCCTCCTCCGTCGACCAGATCCGGCCGTTGCTGCCCGCCGGCCGCGGCATCCTCGTCCTCATCACCAGCCGCGAAAAACTCGCCGGGCTGATCGCCGCCGACGGCGCCCGCCGACTCACCCTCGAAGGGCTCACCCCAGCGGAGGCCTCCGACCTGCTTCGCGGCATCATCGGCGCGGACCGCGTCGATGCCGAACCAGCCGAGGCCGGACAGCTCGCGGCGCTGTGCGGCCATGCCGCTGGCCCTGCGGATCGTGGCGGCACATCTGGTGGATCAACCGGAAACGCGGATCGGTGCGTACCTGCGCGACTTCGCACCCGGCGGCCGGGTCAGCCGGCTCGCGGTCGACGGCGACCCGCACGGCGCGCTCCGTGAGCTCTTCGACCGCTCCTATCGGCTGCTCTCCGAGGGCGACCAACGGCTGTTCCGGCTGCTCGGCCCCGTCAACTGCAACAGTGAGTAGTGGACGAAGCCGGGTCACCCCTGGATCAGCGACGATACCCAGTTCACGAGTAGCCCTATCGGTACGCCTGCGAGCAGGCCGACGATGCCCCAGCGCTTTCCAGACTTTGCCGATTCCTTTTGGAGATCTTCGACCTCCTGCGTGTGGCGGCTCACCAACTGGTTCAACTGCTCATTGAAGCGCTGCTCAGTCTGTGCAGCGATGAGGCGGCCGATCTTCGCGGCGTCATCCTGGTTGACTGACGCAGCGGCACGCGCGTCCTCTGCCTGTTGCTGGAGGTCACGAACCTCGGACTCAAGATCTTGGGCGCGTTTGACTATGCCTTGCAACTGCGCCGTCGAGCGCTTCAGGGTTGCCCCCACGTCGGCCAGCTCCTCCTCCAGCGCACGTGGTGCAACCTCGCCCAATGAATCTTGGACGGCAATCCGGACGGCCGTAAAGGCATCATCGACAGCCCTACGGTAAGTCTCATCGATGTCCTTGGCTCGACGCTGCGCCGTCCTGGCCAAGTCAACTGCCTGATACGCAGCTACGACCGAACCAGTCACGCCGAGCGCTGCTCCGACGAGGGTTACCACTTCCACTGCGCCCATGGCCTAGGTGTGACGGCTCGCAGGTCGTTCCGCTGAAGACACTGCGCAAGGGGATGCAGTGCTCGCCAATCAATGTCCAATCCGGGCCGTCGCGTACGGCGGCGGGGTGCAGTCGACCGCCCTGCTTACGGCGCGGGCGTGTGCCCGGTGATCGCGTTCCGGGCGCTACAGCTAGCGCCCGACACCGTGAATCCGACCCTGACCCCGACCGCGCTCGGCGCGGCAATCTCCGTGACCGTCAAGGCCGTACTACTCGCCCTGGTCGCCCTCGGCGCGGTGCCGCTCGACGAGTCGCAGGTCGCCGCGCTCGTCCTCGCTGTCACCGCCGTCGCAGACCTCGGCGTGTACCTCGGCATCGTCCGGCCGCGCGTCACCCCGGTCGACAACCCGCGCGACCGCGACGGCACCCTACTCGTCCGCTCCGAGTAGCACCGACTGTCAACACACGAGCTAATCGCCTCCTTGCACACGATCGGAGGCTCAGGATCAAGCTTCCGGATGGCGTCCTTGGTTCGGGTCCTTTGGGCTCAGCATGTTCCAGATGAGCCTACCAACCGCTACTGCTGTTACGGCTACCGCAACCTTGCGCCCTGTAGACATCCCAAGCTTGGGCAGACTCGTACCCGGGTAGCGCCGCCTGAACCACGTTTCGAAGGTGGCAACGTCGTCGCTTCCCTTCGCCGTGGCCCAGCGATCAAAGTCCTTAGACGCTGACGGGTTCTCGTCGAGGAACGTGTTGTAGGCAGTCCGATAACGCTCGTCCGCTGCCTGATCAAGTCGGAGCTGTTCGCGGCGATCCTCTTCGCGTTGCCGCTCAAGGCGCTGCTCCTCAAGACGCCGATCCTCACGCCACTGATCATCACTCATCGGATGCCCCTCGCAGGTCGCCTGACACTCGCCCCCTTCAGTCCATCGTGGCACAGAGTGTTGCTCGCGTCACTGCTGCACGCGTGCGAACTGCTTCATTCACTGGACCATCCACACGCGAGGCCCCGCCTCGCTGACCTGCACATAGGTCGGCGGGGTGGGGCGTTTTTTCTGCCTTTCGGGGCTAGCTTGATCTTTAACTTGTGCGGCGTGGTCGTGGGGTGTTGGGCTTCGTCGGCGCCGCATTCTGGCTGCCTGTTTTGCGGGCTATGTGAACGTCGTGGCGTGGGGTCGGTTCGGTGTTCTTGCGTTCAGGTGGCCGGCCGGGGCGGGGCCGGCAGGGTTTCGGTGCGCTGGCGGGGCAGGCGGTCTTGGCGCGGAGGTGCCGGAATCCTCGTCGGACGCGGGCCGGGGTCAGTCGACCTGGTTCGAGGGACGTTCCCAGGGGCGACGCAGGTCGGCTGCGTGGGGCGGGGCGGGGCGCAGTTGGGTGTAGGCGACGAGGATCAGCCAGGTCCGGCGGTCGGCCTGATCGGGGGTGCGGATCTTCGGACAGGTCCAGCCCAGGGTCTGTTTGAACAGGCGGAAGGTGTGCTCGATGTCGAAGCGGCGTAGGAAGGCCTGCCACAGCCGGTCGATGTCGTCGCCGGTGGCCTCGACGCCGGACCACCACAGCCAGACTGGCTTGGGGGTCGCGCCGCCGCACCCCGCTCGCCGGACCGGAACGAGGCTCCGTCGGCCAACAGCAGGGTTCCGGGGCAACCTGGGCAGGAGCTCCGGTAGCGGACGCCACCGAGGACCAGGGCGAGGAGCTCGACGCGCACCGGGCCGCCTGTACCCGGCGAACGGATCCGGTTCGTTGACCCGATCATGGTCACGAACAACCCGCCGGACCAGGTGAACGTGCTCCGCAGCAGGTTCCACGTCGGTCGCCATCCCGATGACCCGCTGCTCCCCGGGCGGGGGCTCCAGTTGCTCATCGGCGGGCCGCGCGACGCGTGCTGCCCGAGGGCCTGGTCCTCGTCACGCCCGAGCTCCTGGCAGCCTCCGCCGCGATCTTCGACGGACACGACGACCCGCACCTTGTCGGCGCACCGCGACGATGGCAGCCGTCCTGAGCGACATCGCGCACCCGACGAGCTGGGGGACAACCGCCGGTTGTCCCCCGGTCGCCGCCGCGTCGAAGCCGCGGCTGATGGTCGCTCGTTGAACAGGGCATGACCCCTGTCGCGAATCCCGAACCGCGCCCGCCTCGACGCCGTCCCAACTCCCCGCGGCCCTGGAGAACAGGCTTCAACCTTCCCGGCTCGCGCTGAGCATTTGCAGTTTGCAGCTACCAGGCCTCCGTTTCGGGCCGACCGGCGGATCCCCGAGTGCGCCCGACAACCGGCGTCGTCACCGAACGTGTCGAGCTCCAGTCGGGATAGCCTTCCCCATCTATCCTGAACGATGTCTACAACATCGGAGGGCTCAACGTGTCGAGTACGACGTTTGCGGCTGTCATCGCGGCATGCTCTGGCTTGATGGGCGGACTCCTCGCAGCCTTCGCAACGCGATCAACCGAGCGGTTTCGAGCGATGGCGGCATTGCGCGAGAAGGCTGAGGAACGCAGTCTCGGCAGCATCGAGAGCTTTATGTTGGCGACCCATGCATGGCTCGACTGGCTGATATATATCGAGGAGCTCGGCTGGAGCGACGTCGACGGCAAGATGGACGAGCTCAGTCGTCGTGTCCGCCAGAGAAACGAAGCTCACCGCCGGTTGCTCCTTCTGGCCTCGCCCCCTTTGTATCGATGGCTGGTCGAGATCTATGGGCCCGTGGAGTACGAGGTCAAGAGGACCTATGCACGACAACTGCGGATGGTGGGAACGGTTGACGACGAAGGAATGAGCGCTCGTCGCGCCTATGGAAAGCTGCTCCGCGTGGATCTTGTGGAGATTGTTCGCCCCGAGATCCAGGGACTGCGCGACCCAAGGAGGCTGGGCGCAAGGTTCCCCTGATGGTCCCACCCGATGCGACAGCGGACCCGAACCCCCGTCGGGGCGAGCCTCCGGCGCATGCGGCACCCGGCGGTGGTGCCGCCGCGTGCCGCAGCCCGTCCGCCATCCCCTGGGCGTGAGCCCGCTCCAGTTCTGCGCTCACGGCGCCTTCACCACTTCCCAGTCGATGGGGTCACCCTTGGCCAGGTACTCCAGAGCGTGAACGGCCTGGGCGTTGGTGGTGTGGAAAAACAGCAGGTCGCCGTCCGAGGCAGACATCAGGTCCTCGTCCGGGCTCTGCATCCGCAGGCCGAGAAGTCGCGCCGCCACGTACTCGATCTGCTCCCACTGTCCGCCCGTGACCTCCCCGCGGACGCTCGAGTCGGAATGGTGGTGGACGAGTCCGTGTGCGTGGGCCGCCCATCCAGCCACACACCGGGTCGTGCCGCACTCAGGGGCGCCCTCCACCTCCCACGAGCCCTGGTCGTGGGTCTGCGGGTGCTGCCTGATGTGCTCCAGCACCCACCGTGCGGTCTCCTGGCCGGGGGCCGGCCTCCTGAACTCGCTCACGCCGCGTTCCTTTCCCGGTTCTCGTCGGTTCGTCGCCGCTCATGCCATGTCCGGCGCAGCGTTTGTATGGCTCCATCTCGGTTCCGCAGTAACAGCACTCGCCCAGCGGGTAGGGCTTGCGCCCGCCTGTTTCCTGGCAGTAAAGCAAGAACTCGCCCCGACCGCTTTCCTTTCTCGCGCTGCCGACGGCGTTGCCCCAGCGGAGGTGAACCGGCCCGGGCCGCGGCACAGCGGGACCAGCAGCGGGTCCTCCGGATCACCGGTGTTCGTCGCACGACCAGCTACGGGAGGGACTGTGAGCACCCACACCCGGCGTGACCGGGGCCACCCGGCGGACGGGAACGGCCCGTTCGCCGCCCGCGTTGACCAGGATGTGAGCAGGTGCGAGGTGCGGGTGGTCGTGATCGGGGCGGGGCAGGCGGGCCTGTCGGCCGCGTACCACCTGGGTCGGTTCGGCCTCAGGCCCTTCGAGGACCTGGTCGTCCTCGACCGTAACGCCCGCCCGGGCGGCGCGTGGCAGCACCGCTGGGACACCCTGACCATGCACGACGTGCACGGCATCGCTAACCTTCCCGGTGTCGCCGTCCCCGGGGCGGACGACACCGCCCGGGCCAACCTGGCGATCCCCGAGTATTTCACCGACTACGAGACCAGGATGGCATTGCCGGTGCTGCGCCCGGTCGGGGTCACGGCGGTCCGCGACCTCGACGGCACACGCCTCGCCGTGGACACCGACGCCGGCACCTGGTCGACCAGCGCCGTTGTCAACGCGACCGGGACCTGGGACAGACCCTTCATTCCCTGGTACCCGGGCGCGGACCTCTTCCAGGGCCGCCAGCTGCACACCGCCGACTACCGGGGCCCGGCCGGGTTCGCCGGCCAGCACGTCGTCGTGGTCGGCGGCGGGCACTCCGCCGTGCAACTCCTCGCGGAACTCTCCACGTACGCCACCACCACCTGGGTCACCCGCCGCCCGCCGCTGTGGCGCACCGGCGAGGAGTTCGGACCCGAACAGGGCCGGGCCGCCGTCGCGCTGGTCGCCGAGCGGGTCAAAGCCGGCCTCCCGCCGCAGAGCGTAGTCAGCGTCACCGGGCTGCACCTGCGCGAACAGGAGCGCGCCGCGGCGGCCCGGGGCGTGTACGAGCGTGAGCCCATGTTCGCCGCCCTCACCCCGGACGGTGTTCGGTGGGCCGACGGGCGGACCGTGCGGGCCGACGCGATCCTGTGGGCGACCGGCTTCCGTCCGGACGTCGCGCACCTCGCGCCGCTGCACCTGCGGGAGCACTCCGGCGGCATCCGGCTCGACGGCACCCGTGCCGTCCGCGACCCCCGCGTCCACCTGGTCGGCTATGGCCCCTCGGCGAGCACCATCGGCGCGAACCGTGCGGGTCGGGCCGCCGCGCGGGAGATCCGCGATCTGCTACTCGCACCGGTCACCGGCTGACGTTCAGCCCGCCGTTGCGCACCCGAGTGCGGGCCACATCACCTTTGATCGGGCGCTTCACCTGCGCTGGCCAGCCCGTACCGGCGGAACTCCGCGAGAAGCAGGTCATTGGAGGTGTAGTGCGCGGCGTGCAATCCTACGCCTCGCGCGGCGGCGACCAGTGGCTCCTTGTCGTCGACGAACAGGCATTCCGCGGCTGGCAGGCCCGTAGCGTCGAGCAGCCGCTCGAAGTAGGCAGGGTCGGGTTTGGCCCGCCCCAGCTGCCAGGACGCGAACACCCCGGTCAGCCAGGGATGCGCGTGTAGGCGCTCGACGTGCGCACCCCGGATGGGCTCCTGATTGGTGGCCAGGTACACCCGTTCGACGGTCAGTTCGCCGACCTGCGCGATCAGCTCGCCGTTGAGGACGATGTCCTCGGCCAGCCAACGGTCCATGAACGCCCGGCCGGTCAGGCTCGGCGCGTGCCGGGCCAGTAGCCGGTCCGTCACCGCCAGAACGTCCGCCCTACCGGACAGGGTCGCCAGGTACTCCGGATCGGCGAACAGCTCGGCCTGGAACGCCAGGTACCCGTCCCGCCAGGCATGATCCCGCTCCAGCGCGTCCACGAACTCCGGTCGGCGGGGGAACTGCAACACTCCGTCCACGTCCAGCAGCAGAGTTGTGATCATGGTTGCACGGTAGCCAAACGGGAACTGGGTGGCGGTTGCCGGGTCTGCGAACACGCTGTTGCGGGGAGTATCCGATGACTGGCAACCACAGGTCAGGCCTGTGATCTATCGTGAGCGAGGAGTTTTGGTGCGGTGTCCGCGCCTGGTGGTGTAGCCGCGACAACCCACTCATCGGGAGTACGCATGGGACTCATCCACATCGAGATGTTCGCGACCCTCGACCTCGTCGGGCAGGCTCCCGGCGGCCCGGATGAGGACCCTGGGGGCTTTCCGTTCGGCGGCTGGCAGGCGCCCCTGATGGACGAGGTCGCCGGGGCGACGGTCCTGGCCGCGTACGAGGACACCGACGCCCTCCTACTCGGTCGGCGGACGTATGACATTTTCGCTGCCTACTGGCCGCACCAGGAGGGTGGCGCGGACAACGAGATCGCCACGCTGTTCAACCGTGTCCCGAAATATGTGGCGTCCCGCGGCAGGCCCGACCTTTCTTGGGCCGGGTCCACGCAGCTCGGCCCGGACCTGGCGGCTTCGGTGCGCGAGATCCGCGACCGGCACGAGCATGTGAAGGTTGTCGGAAGCCTGAATCTGGTGCAGACCCTCTTGAGAGAGAGGCTCTTCGACCGTCTCGACCTGTGGGTGCATCCGATCGTGCTCGGCGTCGGCAAAAAGGTGTTCGACGATGGCGCGGTGCCCACGAACGTCACACTCCTCGAGCCGCCGGTAGCCGGCCCGAGGGGCACCGTGTACCTGCGCTACGGCCTCGCCGAAGGCACGCCCGAGACGGGCGACATGAGCGCACCCGACCGTGGCGTCGGGCGCGACGGCTGAAGCCACCCAATGCCACACGCGTGTCGAAACGGTGCCGGTTCCTAGCCAGCCAGCAGCCCCTCGTGCCTCACCCGCGCGGTTCCGAATCGCAAGACACGCGCGAACCGATGGGGACGCTCGCCAGGTACAGGTACAGGTACAGGTACAGGTACAGGTACAGGTACGCGGCGCCTGGGCCGTCGACGGATCCAGGGGTTCGACCTGCGCCGCGATGATTGTGGTGGTCTGGGCGCCAGGCATGCGCCTCATGCCTGACCGAACTGATCTGGGCGTCCGTTCCTGACGAGCGATCCATCAGCCAAACTGTGGCGCCGACCGTCAGCTGTTAAACGGGGAGACCGCCTCGACCTAGTCCTCGCCAAGCGTCCTCTCGAGGTCGGTCAAGTCACGCTTCATCTGCTGAAGCTGTTCGGATCCGATCATCGGCCCGAACTGCGTCGCGATGACATCAAGCTCGACCTTGCGTGACCTGGCCAAGAGACGGACAAGTGACTGCATGGTCGCACCGACGCCCTCGACGTTGAGAGTGGCTCTTTCGAGATCCTGAAGTCCCTTGTCCTTCCTGACTCCAAGGCGTTCTACTGCGCTTCGGATCTTCGCGCAGGGTGCGCCCAACGCCGCCTCAAGGTTTCCGCTCGAATGAGGTGCAAAGGTGCCGGCGGTGACTCCAGCCAAGTCGGAAGGAAGTGTCGGCGGATTCGTGCGGTCATAGACCATGAAGGTGCGATCACGACCCAGTGATCCGATGAACAGCCCCAGTTCGAAGAGCACGTTGTCCCGAGCCGTGGCCTTCTCCGCACCTCGTGACACCGTCAAGTCGTCGGCCGTAAGCACGAGCAAAGCGAAATCGAAGCGGGATAGGGCCATGACAAGGGACTCCAGAGTCCCTTGCGTCAGGCCGAAGAGGCCCTGGGTCCAGAGCTCCACTTCGCACACTGGGTCGAGAACGATCTGGACAGCTTCCGCTATACGCAGTCCTTCGGACGAGGATCCAACGAACAGTGCCGGACGAGCCATTGGTAGCTCCTTCGTTCGGACATACGGCGAAGCTAGCCTGACGCCTCGGCTCCAAACGCTACCGGTCTTCGGGCGAAGTCGGATGCTGTTTCGACCGGGGGCCAGAGCGTCCTGCGACCTGGTGCACATCGGGCATCCCATGCACAACGGGTTGGCTAGCAACCATCGACTGGGCGAAACGGCCGCGAGCACCGCGACCTGCTGGCCTGGGTGGCCGACCTGCCTGGCCGACCTCTCGGCCTGCTCGGGGTCGCATGGGGCAACGACGGCTCGCGCCAGTCTGGACAGTGTCAGATCCTGCTCGGACCGGCTTGGTCGATCCCGGCGACTGTCTGGGCGACGGCGGTGAGCCGCACCGTGCCGGCCGCGTCGCCGGTCGAGGCCGCAGCTTCGGTAATTCTGATGAATGCCTCGACGCCGCCAATCCGCGCCGGCGATCTTGTCGGCGAGCTTCTCCGCCCGGTCCAGGTCCACCGTCGCCCACCCGATGGCCACGGTCGCCAGCCCCCGGGCTCGACGTTCGGGCCGCTGCCAGGCGCGCGGCCGCGGCGGGATCGTGCCCTGCTGTCGCCTCGACGACAGCAACGACCGCTTCGATCTGTCGGTCCAGGTCCTCGATCGATCGCGCGATGTGCAGTGCAAATTCGCAGTCGGAGGTACCGGCGACCGCCCGGCCAGGCCGACAGCCGCGTCGACTCGCTCGTGGGAGTGGGTGATCGCGCGGGCCACCCGCCTCGTCGGCCGAGATGAACTCGGCGCTTCTGGCGCGATCGCCGGCGAGCAGCAATGCCCTGGCCACGGCTGTGAGTGTCCATGCCCTTGGCTCGGCCCCGGAGATCGCCTCAGCGATGGCCAAGTTCTCCCGCACTCCGGCCGCCGTCTGCGCGGCTGCGGTCTTGTGAGAGGAACAGTCGTTCGACTTGCGTGCCTCACTCCACGAATATTTCGCGGAGGCGTCGGGGAGGGCGGTGCCACTCAACCGACGTCGTTCCTGGGCATGCGAAGACCGCTCGTCGATGACCGTGCGACGGTCGATCCTATGGTGGTGAGCCCGGGTGCGGAGTTGCGGTCGGCGAACGTCCGGGTCTCGGCGATCAGGGGCCTGGCTGCGGGGTCGCCCGCTGCTTCGTAGGCTCGGGCGGCCAGTGCCGTGGCGATCGCCCAGTCGGTGATGTCGCCGATCTGGCGGTAGAGTTCGGCGGCCTTGGCGTACAGGCTCCCGACCTGGCGGTGGCCTTCGGCCGTCCTGAAGCGAACGTCACCGGCCCGCTGCGGGCGGGCGGCGGTTGACCCGGTGGACGTGACGTGGAGCGCTGCCGTGACCCAGGGAGTGAGGCGGGGCGAATCCTCCAGGACGGCGTGCAGCCGGTTGGCGGAAGCAGACCCTGTGAGGGCGGCGGCGAACGCGGCGGCGGCCACCCATTCGCGGCTGGCGATGGTCCGGGTGGGTACCCAGTCCTCCACGAGTTCCCGGAGGAGTTCCTCGCTCTCGCCGAACCTGCCCTGTAGCGCCCGGCAGAACGCGCCGTGGCCCAGGCTCACCCACAAGGGTCGGTGGAATCCCGTCTGCCGTGCCATGGTGACGGTGCGAGTGAGGTCGTCCTCGCCGCGGACGTGGCACAGTTCGCGGATCCAGGCCCGGATCATCCGATTCTGTAGGTCCCATTCGCCGCTGGGGGTGTCCAGGAACGCGTCGGCAGCGGAGAGTAGGCGGAGCCAGTCCCCGGCGAAGAAGCTCCACATCGCCTCCTCGGAGAAGTCTGCGACGGTACCGTGCCGGCTCGTGACGTCGGAGTTGAGGTACTGGTCGATCAGGAGCCGGGAGCCGGCCATGTCGCCGTCCTCCTGCATGGCCCAGGAAATGTTGATCGCCACCCGCCGGGTCGCGGGAAGCTCGCGGCCCCGGCAGTACGCGAAGGCGTCGTCGAGGTCCTGGCGGCCGGTCGGGTCGCCGGCGAGCACCCGGGCCGTACCCATCGTGATCATCGCGGACGCGCGGATCTCCACCAGGTTCAGCCGGTCGGCGATATCGAGGGCCTGTGCGGCGGACGTGGCGGCGGGGTCGTGTTCGTAGTTGAGCATGTGCAGCCGGGAGAGTTCGGTATGCGCGGTCGCCTTCTCAATAGAGTCGGGGAGCTGTGCGAACAGATCGAGCGCGCGTTCGAGCCAACCGAGGGCGGCAATGCGGTCGGCGATCATGATCGCTACGGTGCCGGAGAGGGTGGCCGCCTGGGCCGCCCCAGCGAGGTCGCCGATGGCGTGCAGGCGCTCACCCAGCGTCACGAGCTGATCGACGCCGCCGCTGCGCAGGAACGAGTCCCGGTCCCGGTAGTAGGCCAGTTCGGTGACGAGGAGTTCGAGCTGCAGGCGGCCGGTGGCCAGGTCGGGTTCGTCCGCCGGGCACAGCTGCAGGGCTCGCTCGGCGTAGGTCGTGGCCCGGTCGAGGGCGTAGAGGCGGTAGGCGCGGCGGGCGGCGGCGTGTAGGGCCTGGCGGGCGGTGCGGGCGTAGCGTTCGGTTTCCAGGCCCAACGACAACGCGATCTCGTAGGCTGCGGAGCGGTGCCGGGCGGTGACTTCGGCGAGGTCGTCCGCACGGCTGTCCGACACCCCGGAGAGCCAGGTGGCGGTGCGTTCGTGGCGGGCGATCCGCTCCGTGCGGGGGAGGCGCTGGTAGCAGACCTCGCGGACCAGGACGTGCCGGAACCGGTACTCGACCTGTCCGGCCATCGTGGACTCATGCTGCTCGCTGACCAGGTCCCGCTGTTCCAGCCGACGCAGAGCCCTTTCGATGGCCTCCACCGAGCGACCCACGGCTGCGGCCACCGCCCCCGGCCAGAACGTCGCGCCCACCACCGCCGCGGCCTGCAGCACCGTGCGGTCGGCTGCGTCGAGCAGGTCGATCCGGTTGGCGATCACCGCGTGCACGCTGTCGGGCATCGGCAGGTCGTCGTCGCCCCGCAGCGACCAGCTGCGCTCGCCCCGGCGCAGGGTGCCCCGCTCGATCAGCATCCGGGCGTACTCGTGCGCGTACAACGGATTGCCGCCGGCGAACTCCACCAAGGGCGCGAGGGTCTCCGCAGGGAGTGAAGTCTGGCCGAACATCTGCGCGTATACGGCGGCGATGTCGGTGTCGCGCATCGGAGGCAGCGTGATGGTCAGGGAGCCGGCGACGGCTCCGGCCCAGGACGGCTCGCGCTCGAGAAGTTCCTGTCGGCCGGTGCACAGGACTAGCAGGGGCAGGTCCCGAGCCCCGCCGACGAGCAGTTCGATGAAGCTGAGCAATGCCGGGTCCGCGAGGTGAATGTCCTCGAACAGCAGGACCGTGGGCCGCTGGGCGGCCATGGAGCGCAGGTAGCGCCGCCACAGCGAACTGGCATCCTCTGCCGACAACTTCGACCCCGACAGACCCACCAGCGGCGCCAGCGCATCGGCCAATCGGCCGTCACTCTCGGCGCCCGCCTCATGCAGAGTCGTCGCCAACCGTTTCCGAGCCGTCTCCGCTCCGTCCGTGTCGAGGATCCCGGTGTGCGCACGCACTATGTCGGCGAGCGCAATGAACGTGACATCCTCGCCGAACGGCGGGCAGTACCCCGTCCGCCACGCCACCGGGCCGCCCGTTATGTGTTCCGCCTTGGTGTACAGCTCGCGTACAAGCCGGGTTTTACCGATCCCGGCCCTGCCGAGCACAGTGACCAACTGTGGCACTCGGCCCGAGAACGACTGGTGTAACGCGTCAGTCAGGAGGTTCAACTCACGCTCTCGTCCGATAAGTGGAGTGTGGTCGACTTCATCCGGCGGTCGGCGGCGCACGGGAGCCTCTGCTAGCCAGACCTCGGTGGCGATGGGCCGGCCGCGCAGGTGCAACGGCGGCTGCTCTGAGTAGCGCACCGCGTCCCGGGTCGCCAAATACGTCATCCTGTCGACCAGCACGCCGCCCGGAGGCGCGGACGTCTGCAACCGGGCGGCGGTGTTCACGACCTCACCGGCCACGATGGCCTGACCGCCATCCCGGGCCGCAGCCACGTCCACCAGGGCATCGCCGGTGACGATCCCGACCCGGAATCGCAACCCAGAATCAGGGGCCTCCTTCATCAGTGCCCGCTGCAGTTCCAGGCCGGCGCGCACACACCGCAACGGGTCTGTCTCGGTAGCCACCGGTGCGCCGAACACTGCCATCACCGCGTCTCCGATGTACTTCTCCACGACGCCACCGTGCTGACGGATCACGCGGCGCGCCGTCCCGAAGAAGCCATGTTGCATCGCTCTGACCTGCCCAGAATCGACCCGTTCCGCGTAACGCGTCGAGTCGATCAGGTCCATGAATAGGACGCTGACCCTGCGACGGTCTTCGTGGGCGGCCTGTGGAACGTCGTCATCTGAAGTGGGCGTGCCGCAGCCGGTGCAGAACGTTGCCTCCGCGGGAAGGACACGTCCACATTTGGCGCAGCTCAGGGACAGAGACGTACCGCAGCCGCCGCAGAACCGATCGTCCTCCGCGCACCGGCGCCCGCACTTTGTGCAGCTTCGACTCTTGGGCCTCGGCGTGACAGTGGGAGGTTCCACCGCTTCCAGCCATCGCGTCCGAGCGGTGAACCGATTCAGAACATGCGCTCTGAGCTGGGCGAACACTTGTGCTTCGACCGGAAGTACCAGTTGACCTTCCGGATCGGGGACGGCGACGGCGAAGCGGTCGCCGGGCAGATCGAGGTTGCTGTCCACGTACTCCGAGGTTTCGGCGAGGACCTGGACGGCCTCGGTCTGACGGAGAGTGCCCAGGAGTACATCTCGTACTCCGTCGTGGAAGTCGTAGAACGGCTCTCCCGTTCCGGTCACCCGCAACGGGACGAGCAGTCCGCTGAAGAGCACCTCCGCCAGGTGTTCCGGGCCCGAGCGGGGAAGCATGGCCCGCTGGACGATCCGCATGACGGGCAGGCTCAGTGGTGCCGCCCCGAGGTAGCGGGCCAGTGTGTAGGCTTCCGGGCTCGCCCCCGCGAAGAACTCCTCCACCCTCCGTCTCGGGTCGATGTGGTCGAAGGTCGGGGAGGTCAACGGCGGTACGGGCGGTCCGCCGAGAATGTGAAACGCTGATTCGATACCGCCCGGGTGCAGGCCTGAGACGAGGGACGCCCACGGGGCCAACCACTCTGCTGTGAGTGCCACGACGGGGACCGGGACATCCTCATGATCGGGGATGTTCCAGGATCGCGAGTCGTTGAAGCGTAGGGCGACGTTCGGGGCGCCCGGCGCCGGGGCGTGCAAGCGTCCCTGCGTCGGAGGCAGGGAGGTCCGTGACCACAGTCGTTCCGGTAGCGGCTGCAAGACGGCCAAGGGGCCGGAGCTGGCCCACTTGCGGATCAGTCGTCTGAACGGCTCCGACTGCCACTGGCTGCCGACGCAGTCGCTGACCACGAGGTAGATCCTGCGCCCCTGGGGATCGAGGAGTTCGGCGGGCGACCGGGGCCGGGTGAGGAGCCGGCCGGACGTCAACCCGAAGGACTCGTGATCTGTCCGGTGGAGGTACCAGGCGCGGACGTCGCGGAATGCGCCCAATCGTTGGAGCAGGACGTGCAGCTCCCGGGTCAGTCCGGCCCACAGGTCCACCTCGCCGGTCGCGTCCACGATGAGGGAGACGTCCAACCAGCGGTCCGGGGCGGGCTTCAGGACCGGCATCCTCAGGCCGAGTTCGGCGATGATGCGCGCCGTGGCTTCCTCGTCCAGATGAAATCGACGACGGGAGGAAACCCGGCGTCGCATGGGTCGAAGCGCCCGCAGGAGTCCGAGCTGGTCACCCAGTGCGGGTGTGGAGCGGATCCGGACCGACCTTGCAGGGATTCCCTGACTGCCACTCGTAGCGTCGCCCGGCATCGCGTGCAGGGATCGGGGTGTCGGTGACTCCGCTTCCGACCTCGGGGGAGGGGTCGCGGGGACCGAGGGGTGCGCGCTCTCCACCGTGCGGTTCTCCGCAGGCCGGTCTTGTGCCGGAGGAGCCGCGGGGCCGCGGTGCGCCCCTTCGTGGACGTCCCCCAGCCGAGCGGCCAGCCAGAGCCGCTCGGCCAGTTCGAGCGGGCCGAGCTGGACACCGGCCTTCGCCAGCACCGTATGGAGTCGCTCGATGTTCATTCAGATGGTCGGATTCAGGTTCTTCATGACCAGCTCGGCGAGGTGAGCCCGGCTGACGCCGGTGGCGCCCGCGAGGTAGACGGCGTTGAGTAGCTGATCGGTGGCCAGGTCGCCCAGTTCCCTGCGTGCGAGGAAAGTGTCGATCAGTTCCGCGGACCGGCCGACCTCGGCGGTGCCCAGATGGGCTGCGACGATGGCGGACAGGCGTTCGGCGCCGGGTGCGGGGAGATCCAGCTGTACGCATCTGCGCAGAAACGCCGGCGGAAACGCCCGTTCCCCGTTGCTGGTGAGGACGACCAGAGGAAATGCCCGACAGCGCAGACGGCCGTGCCTCACGAGGACGGGCTGTCCCTCGTCAGCAGGTCGGATGCGCACCTCGTCCTCCGCCAGCCGGGACAGCTCCGGAATCTCGTACTCGCCTTCTTCGAACACGTCGAGGAGGTCGTTCGGCAGGTCGATGTCGCTCTTGTCGATCTCGTCCACGAGGAGCACACGGGGTAGGCGAAAGGGGGCCAGGGCTGTGCCCAGCGGCCCGAGTCGGAGGTACCGTGAGATTTCCCCCGCCTGACCGCTGAGGTTACTGTCCCCGACCCTGCCGATCGCGTCGTATCGGTACAGCCCCTGTTGCAGGGTGGACTGGCTCGTGACGGGCCAGCGCAGGACCGAGCCCAGGCGGAGTTCGCGGGCCACGGCGTAGGCGAGCATGGACTTGCCCACTCCGGGGTCCCCGGTGACCAGCAGGGGCCGGCGCAGGTACAGGGCGGTGTTGACCATATCGATGGTGTGGTTGTCCGCTTCATAGGCTGCCGCGGGTTTCAGGCGGTTGTGCGGCCCCGTCGGCCCGTCCCGGTCGAAGGGCGTGTCCTCCTCGCTGGCGAAGGCGCGCCAAGGAGGCGGCTCGGGAAGTCGTGCGATGCCGTCATGCGGCTGACGCGTGCCGGTGTATATCCACCAGTCCTTGTTCATTTCACCGTCTCCTCGGCGCGCGTGAGTAGCTGTCCAGGGGGTCGTCGGCGGGGATCGTCCCAGAGCAGTGCGACACCGTGCCCGCAGTGTTCGGGGTCCTGGGAGGCGTCGGCGGCGTTGCGCAGCGTCTTGATCCGCTCGGGCAGGTCCGCCATTGTCTCCGCCGACAGCGCGGCGCGCAGGCCGGAGTAGAATCGTGCCCCCACACACAACGTCTCGTCGGCGCAGCCCGTGCACCCGCCACGGCTCCACAACACCACCGGGACCCCGCCCCGCAGGGCGATGTCGAGAGCCACCAGCGACGTGGAACTTCGCAAGCCCGCCGGCAGCACCAGCGCGGAGCGGGACAGGTCCTCCTCCAGCCAGCCGGCCATGGATTTGCGGCTCGTGATGGGGGCGCAGCCCACGAACTGGAGGATCGCCCCCAGGTCCTTGGCGAGAGCGGCGTCCCAACGACGCTCCCACGAGACGCGGAATCTGTCATTCTCCAGCCGGCGCAGATCCCTCAGGACCACCGCGTACCGGGTGCCGATGCTCACCCAGTCCTCATCGGGCCAGATGCGCCAGTCGTCGAACTCCTCGTCGAGCAGTTCCGGTGGCACGATCAACTCGACCATCACGGGCGCGCGATGCTGTTCGGCGCGGGTCAACTGCTCAGGAAGCACAGCCTGCAGTTTCTGAAAGACGTCGGCCAACGAGGCGGGGCCGTACTCGGGGCCGACCTCTTCGACGGTGTCGGCGTCGCGGTACCGCCAGAGACGCAGGTGGTACCGGCCCGAGTTCCCGACGGGCGCGAGTCGGGCCATCACCGAGACATCCGGCCGTGGTCGTTGGTCGTGCTCGAGCCGTCGCACGGCCTCGTCTTCGAGGCCGAGCCTCGCGGCGATGGTCAGGACCCAGTACTGCAGCTTCCGCACGTCGGGATGCATCCGGGCGAGGTCGGCGGCGTAGGAGAGCAGATAAGGCATGCCGCTGACTGGTGGAAGCAGCTCGACCAGGTCGGAGATGACATCCCCGTAGTCGGTCAGCGGGTAGATGGGGGGAGTCAGCTGGCCGCCCGCGGCGTTGTAGTGGGCACGGTGCGCGTCCGTCTCCGGCAACGACGCACATATCTCGCGGAGTTCGTACTGCTTGTCGAGGGGAATGCCTACCGAACTCTCGAGATTTCCCGGCGGGTCCCTGCGCGTGGGGTGCAGGAGGTCGTGGCCCCGTCGAAGTTCCGTGTAGACGAGCGGATCCAGGTGGCGCAATGCCTGGATGGGCACGGCGAGTCCGCCGCGGTCCGTGTCCAGTGTTCGGGCGCTCTTCGCGACCGCGCACACGCCGGTGTCGGCGTCAAGAACGGGCCCTCCGGAGTTGCCCGCGCTCAGTTCGTCGCCGCCGATGCGCAGGAAGCTTCCGTTCCCGTCGTTCCAGCTTCCGGCGAGTGCGCACGTGCCGGTCATCTGGCGGGGGACCCGGTCGTACACGCTGGTGTAGCCCGCAAAGCGCAGCTTCGATCCGTGCTGCGGGAGCCGACCGTTGATGCTGCCGCACGGATGATCCTCGGGGAGGCCCGTGACCCGCAGCACGGCCAGGTCAGGAAACGGCCACAGGCCCCGGCCGCCGGCAGGGGGCTGGGAGGCCGCAGCGACGACAGCGGTGTACACAACGCCCTGCCAGTGCACAGACACCGTCGAGCCGGCCTGACCTGCGACATGAGCGCATGTGACCACCATCCCGGGCGCGGCGAGGAATCCGCTGCCGTGTGCGTGGCCGCGAATCTCCACCAGGTAGGGGATTTCGATCACGGTTCCTCAGTCTCGGCCGTCCACTTGAGGTTCACCTTGATCGTCGCCTTGCCGCCGACCCCCACCAGCGCCGCGACCACGCCGCCCTGGCCGCCGAGCGCCAGCTCGAGGCCGAACTCGACGCTCGTCTCATCCGGCCGGGCAGCACGCAGGCCGCTACGCACATTCGTCGCTATGGCACGCAGCGTCTCCTCAAGGCCGTCCAGTGTGAGCAGCCTGGATCCGAGCCCCACATCCCGCGGGCTCATGTCGGGCTCTACGCGGGCCCAGATCAGTTGGCCGTCAGGAAGCTTCAGCTCTACCAGTTCCTGCACACCGGACTCCTCATTCGCGCTCGGAGTGCCAACCCTATGCGCGATCGAGTCGACGCCCTGTCAACGATCAGACAGCCGTTGGTGCTGGCGACAGGTTCTGGCCGCGAAGCCTTCGAACGTCGCAATGGGCACGCCGGCGCAAATTGGTTCAGCCCGATTGGTTGGCCCGACAATCCGGGCCGCGGATTGTGGAGTTGATCGCGAAGCCCTGTTTGGGCAGGGCTTCGCGGTTGCGCCAGCGGATGTAGGCGCCGGGCGGTGCGGGGCCTGCCGGGCCGTGTCGCCTGCGGCAATCCCGCCCACCAACCGGGTGGAACATCGTGCGTCCAGGCCCCGCGCCTGTGCAGGCGTTCCTGATCCTGGTGCCGAAAGGCGGCATCGCAGGGATCGGAGCGTGCCGGTACGGTGGCGCTCATGGTGATCTTCGACTGGTCGGCAACTCGTTCGCGGATTGCCCGCATCGCGGCCCAGGCCAGCAGCGGCAGGGTCTTCGGCGCTTCGAGCCATGAGTGGAAGGTCGAGTCGCCGTTGAGTTCGGAGGACCTGGCCGAGTTGGAGGCTCAACTGGGCGTGGAATTGCCCGGCGAGTACCGGTCGTTCCTGCTGTACTGCGGGAGGGGCGGGGCTGGGCCTGCGTATGGGCTGTTCCCGGCGCGCCGGATGGGCCGCCGGTGGGAGTGGGAGGGCGACGGCGCTGACCTCACTGATCTCGATCAGCTTTCGACGCCGTTCGAGCACGTCGAGGCGTTTAATCCGGCCGATGGTCTGCCCGAGCCGCCAGACGAAGAAGCCTACGACTCAGAGGATGCGTTCAACGCTGCTGAGGACGTCTATTGGGAGCAGCACGACCGGGTCGCTTATGCCCCCGAGCACAGTGTGGGGTTGCTGTACCTGAGCCACCTGGGGTGCGCACTGCGCGAGGCGCTTGTGATCAGCGGGCCGGCGAGAGGCACGATGTGGGCCGATGACACCGCCGACGACGGCGGTTTCCGGCCGTTGCTCGACGAGGACGGGACCCCACTGACCTTCGCTCGCTGGTATCAGCGCTGGCTTGACTTGGCCGAAGCTCAAGTAGCCGCGGGAAGTTGAAGGTGCGGACGCGGTCGGGTGTACGCCGTGACCAGTGGGTGTCGAGGCTGATCAGGTTGAGGGTCTCGCCGATCGCCTGGTGGTGTCAGGAAGTCGTCAGGCCATGGGAACTCGTCGCTGACGTGCTTTCCTGATGCAGGTTTCCGATGTCGTGTCGATACTCGCCGCAGTGCTGGTCCCCGTCGTGACCGCCGCGGTCGGTGCCCTCGGCATCGTGGTGCGCGACAGGTCGCAGGCCGGGCGGCGTGCGCGGGCGGTGTTCTATCTGGACCTGGCGGTCATGGCGCTACTGCTCATATCGGTGCTTGCGGTTGCGCTTACCGGCGAGAGTCGTGTTCCGGGTCGAACCCTGGGCTACATCATCACGATGGAGGTGGCCGACGGGATGGTGCTCGGATTCCTCGCCCTCGGCCTGCGCTTGTGGGCGACGTCGATCGACCGAGCTCGCACCCCACACTGCGGTGGAACATCCTGATCGTTGGATGAATTAGGTGCTTGGTCATACGCGGCCTGTGGTCAGGGCTCGGGAGTCCGGGGCATGTCGGACGGCGGGGACGGCGGTGCTCTCGGTGCCGAGGAGTTGGCCGGCGCGAACCCTCAAGGGGGCCATCTCTCGCGCTCAACATGAACTCGATCGCCGAGACCACCCAGACGAACCCAACTGGACCAGCTTCGTCACGCCGAGTGAGGTCCTTGGCCACGAAGCAATGGGTCAATTGAATCTCGCCCACGCGTCGAGGGCCACAAGCATGTTCCGCCATTTCCTGGCAGGCACGACTCTGCCAGCGCGCAGCGCGGCTTTCTACCGGGCTTTTCTGGCTCGATCCCTCATGGCGGAGGGAGCCACGAAACTTGCAGTGATACACCTTTCCGGGGCGGCCACGTACCACCGTGCCGTTGTGAACAGGCCATGCGTCCCATCCGCCGGATATTGGCTGTGCTGCGCGCGCTGGCACGTCCGGTGGGAGGATCTCGCATATGGGTGATGCGACGATTCGTGTGGGGCCGGTCCTGTTCGCCGTGCTGGTTCTCCTCGCGGTGACGGCTGCGGGGCTCGCGGCACTGGGCCGGCTGGGTTCGGCGCGCGACATCCTCACCGCCTCCGCGCGCGCGGCGGTGCAGCTGGCAGCGGTGTCGCTGCTGATCGCGGCGGTCCTGCGGTCGGGATGGTGGACGGCGTTGTTCGTGTCGGGCATGGCGGTCGTGGCGATCTTCACGTCGGCGCGGCGGATCACGTCGCATCGTTCGGGCGGTTGGACGGCGCTGCCCATCGGTGTCGCGGTTGTTCCCGTTCTGGCTTTGCTGCTGGGTTCGACGTTGGTGCCGGCCCGGCCGATCGCGGTGGTGCCGATCGCGGGGATCCTGATCGGCGGGGCGATGACGGCCACGTCGCTGACCGGCCGGCGTGCTCTCGACGAGTTGGAGGCCCGGGTCGGTGAGTACGAGGCCGGGCTGGCCCTGGGGATGGTCCCGCGTCGGGCGGCGATCTACCTGTGTCGAACGGCCGCGAAGGAGGCGCTGATTCCGGCTCTTGATCAGACGAGAACGGTCGGTCTCGTGACGCTTCCCGGTGCGTTCGTCGGTGTGCTCCTGGGCGGTGCGAGTCCGGTGCGGGCCGGGGCCACCCAGTTGCTGGTGCTTGTCGCGCTGCTGGCCGTGGAGACGGTCGCGGTCCTGGTCACCGCCGAACTCGTGGCGCGGCGCAGGCTGTCGCGGCCATCGGGGGCCGCCTGACGGTGTTGGGCCTAGGGAGTGTTACTGCCAGGCACTGGGCAGGCCATACACGGTTTCCCGCACGACGCCGGTTGGACGGCGGCCTGCCCGTTCCGTTCGAAACGGGCAACACCGCCGCCAACCGCAACCATTGCACATTCGTCAGATCGCCATGAATCGCACATACCAACGAATGATCAGATACTTTGTCACGCTCTAGACCTTGCTGCCGTTCGCGGCGGGGCTGGCATTGCTCCAGCTGGCTGCCTGGCGGCGGATCGACCTGCCGATCGGCGGGCGGCATTCAGGGGGCGGAGCGGTGTGGACCAGCTGGCGTGGCGGGTCAGAGGAGGTTGAACCTCCAGAGGATCCACTTGGTGGTGGACGCGTCGTAGTCGCAGTAGTAGAGATCCCCCGTGTTATCGCCGTTCGTAGTGCACTCCTCAAGACTGTTGTAGATACCGTAGACGCCCCACGGCGGGAGGCCTGCCTGGGCGGGTGCGGCGGGCAGCACCGTCACGAGACCGGCGGCGAGGCCCAGCAGTGCGGCGACAGACGCCCGGCGGGCGGCTTTCCTCAACGTCATGATGCCTCCATCGAAGAGCACTCAATCAATCGACGACAATCTATCATCGGGGCGCGGTGGAGACCAGCTGTCGTGGCCGCGGTTGGGTCGGGTGCCGCTTGGATGGATGAGCTGGGTGTGGAACTCGACGATGGTCAAGGGCGGGCCGAGCGCTGAGGGGTACCCGAACCCCTGAGGTGAGATCGGGGCGCGGATACGGTGGGGGCATGACACCCGCAGCCGAGCACGTGACCTGGCGGTCGCCGTCGAGGTGGCTGGTGCGCCGGTGGGGCGTGCGGGCCCGTTCGGCGGTGGCCGCGGTGATCGTGGTGGCCGTCGTGTTGGCCGTGGCCGCCGGGGCGTTCGTGTTCCTGCACCGGCGCGCGTTGATCTCCGTCGCCGACGCCTCCGCCGTCACCCGCGCGGAGGCGGTCGCGGGCATACTCGCCTCCGGTGACTCCGACGGTCTGGGCCGATCGCTGCGGTCCCGTGCGGGCGAGCAGACGCTTGTGCAGGTCGTCGGGACGGACGGGGCTGTGCGTGCTGCGTCGGCGGAGGTGGCGGGGCAGCCGGCGTTGTCGCCGCTGCGGCCCGCGGTGGGCACGATCATGCGCGAGGACCGCACGTTGGCCGTCGCCAACGGGGCGACGTTTCGGATCGTGGCGGTCTGTGTGAACACTCCCGGCGGCGCGGAGACCGTGCTGGTCGCCCAGTCGCTGTATCCGATCCATGAGGCGGTCGAGTCGGAGGTGACGCTGCTGGCGGCCGGGTACCCGATCCTGCTGTTGCTGGTGGGGGCGGCGACCGCGGTGTTCGTCGGCCGGTCCCTGCGCCCGGTGGAGGCGGTGCGCCGGCAGGTGGCGTTGATCACCGACCGGCACCTGCACGCCCGGGTGCCGGTGCCCGGGCCGCGCGACGAGATCCGTCACCTCGCCGAGACCATGAACGCGATGCTCGACCGGCTCGAGGTGGCATCGCGAGCCCAGCGGCGGTTCGTCGCCGACGCCAGCCACGAACTGCGCAGCCCGCTGTCGACCATCACCCTGGGCCTGGAGCTGCTGGACACCCCGCCGCCCGGGGGAGTGGATCCGGGCACGGTTGCGCTGCTGCGCGGTGAGGCGGCGCGCCTGGAGAGCCTGGTCGCTGACCTTCTGCTGTTGGCCAGGGCTGACGAGCGGGGCCTGAGCCCCCGGTGGGCCGACGTCGACCTCGACGACCTGATGGACTCCGAACGCACCCGTCTGAGGGCGCTGCCGGGACTGACGGTGAACGCCCGCATCGACCCGGTCCGGGTTCGTGGCGACCGCGACCAGATCGCCCGGGCGATCCGGAACATCACCGACAACGCCGCGCGGCACGCCCGGCACGCGGTCGGGTTGCGGTTGTGGCGTGTGGGGGCTGATGCGCGGATCGAGGTCACCGATGACGGGCCGGGCATCGCGGTGGCGGACCGCGACCGGGTGTTCGGGCGTTTCGTGCGGTTGGAGGACAGCCGTCAACGCGTTAGCGGCGGCACGGGGCTGGGTCTGGCGATCGTTGCGGAGATCGTGGCCGGGCACGGCGGCACGGTGTCCGTGGGAGAGGCGGAGGGTGGCGGGACGGCGGTGGTGATGTCACTACCGGTTGTCGGTGAGCCGGTAGCCGGCGCCGCGTATGGTCTCGATGACCGGCGGTCCTGAGCCGGGGTCGAGTTTGCGGCGCAGGTAGCCGATGTACACCTCGACGATGTTGGAGTCGCCGTCGAACGCGGAGTCCCACACCCCGGCGAGGATCTGGGTCCGCGTCACCACGTCTCCGCGGTGACGCATCAGGAAGTGCAGCACGCTGAACTCCCGCGACGTCAAGGCCACCTGTTCGCCGCGCCACGTGGCCACCCGCCGCGTGGGGTCGAGGGTCAGGTCGCCGACGACGAGGACGACGGGTCGTTCCGGGCGGCCCCGGCGCGCGAGCGCGTGCAGCCGGGCGACGAGGACCACGAAGCTGAACGGTTTGGTCAGGTAGTCATCGGCTCCGAGGTCGAACGCGTCGGCCTCGTCGTGCTCTCCGTCCTTGGCGGTGAGCATCAGCACCGGGGTCCACACTCCGGCGGCCCGGAGCTGACGGCACACCTCATACCCGTTGAGGCCCGGGAGCATGATGTCGCAGATCACCACGTCGTAGGCGGTCTCCCGGGCCGCCCACAGCCCGTCGGTGCCGGTGCCCGCCACGTCGACGGCGAAGCCCTGGGCGACCAGGCCCTGGCGGACCGTCTCGGCCAGCGCCGCCTCGTCCTCGACCAGCAGTACCCGCACCGTCACCACCTCCGCCGCCATCATGGCGGGCCCGACCTGAGCCCACGCTGAAAACACCCTTTCATCCTGCGCTCAGGTCCCGCCTGGCAGGCTTGGGCGACACAAGTGCCATGAGGGGAATTTCGGGTGAACTATCAGATCTTCCAGCTGATCAACGGCCTCGCCGGCCGCGTCGACGCGCTCGACGACGCGATGGAGGCGACCGCCCAGTGGCTGATCTTCGCCGTGTTCGCCGTCGGCGCGGCACTCGTCGCGCTCGCCGTCCGCCGCCGGCGGTACCGGCAGGTCGCACTGCTGGGGGTCGCGCTGGCGGTGGCGTTCGTGGCCTCGCAGGTCCTGGCCCAGCTCAACGGGCAGTTGCGGCCGTTCCAGACCCACCATGTGCACCAGCTGATCGCGCACGACAACGGGGTGTCGCTGCCCAGTGACCACGCGACCGCCGCGTTCGCCATCGCGTTCGGCGTGGCGGTGTTCCTGAACCGGCGTTGGGGCGCGGTGCTGGCCGTCGCGGCGGCGGCGATCGGGCTGGCCCGGGTGTGGGTCGGGGTGCACTACCCGGGCGACATCCTCGCCGCCGCCGTGATCGCCGCCGTGGCCACCGGTGCGGTGTGGCTGGTCGACAAGGTTCACCGGCGCAGGTCCGCCGCGTCCAGGGAAGCCTGACCGCGGCTCACGGGGCGCTGACGCGCCGCCGCTCGCGGAGGAACTCCACCACCACCGGGGCCAACGACACCGCGACGACCAGGGCCACGGCGGGCAGCAGGTACCGGTCGAGCACGGCCGCCGGGATCACGTCGGCGAGCTTGTAGCCGGCGAGAACGACCCCGTCGGCCCACAGCACCGCGCCGAGCACGTTGTAGATGGCGAACCGCCGGGCCGGCATGCCCACGATCCCGGCGACCGGGTTGAGGAACGTGCGCACCACCGGGATGAACCGTGCCAGGATCACCGCCTTCGCCGGCCCGAACCGGGCGAAGGAGTGCTCGGCGCGCTCGACGTAGGCGCGTTTGAACAGTCGCGAGTCGGGTCGGTCGAACAGTCGCCGACCCCACCGCGCGCCTAACAGATGCCCGAGCTGGGCGCCGGCGATCGCGCACACCGGCGCTCCGACCAGCAGCGTTGACAGCGGCAGGTGCAGCCCGACGAGGCGCTCGGCGAACGGTGAGGCCGCGACACCGGCCAGGAACAGCAGCGAGTCTCCGGGCAGGAAGAATCCGATCAGCAGCCCCGTCTCGGCGAACACGATCACCAGGACACCGATCAGCCCGAACGCGCCGAGCAGGGATTTCGGGTCGAGAGGGTTCGCCGCCACGGCGGCGTGCAGGACCGTCACGTCGACCGGCCGGTGCGCGCGTCCTTGCCGGTCACCGTGAGGTAGATGACGACTCCCAGGATGGTGACCAGGAACAGGATGCTGGTGGTGACCGTGCCGAGCTGCAGGCCGCCCTCGTCGCGGTCCTGGGACAGGTAGTCGCCGAGCGACGCGCCGAGCGGGCGGGTGAGCACGTACGCGATCCAGAACGCCACGATGATGTTGAGTTTCACGGCGTAGCGCGCCGCCACGACGAGCCCGATCGCGACGCCGAAGCCGAGTGCGGATTTCCAGTACCCGAGGTTGAGCCCTTCGGCGACCAGGTCGCCGGCTGCGGTGCCCAGCGCGAAGGTGAACAGCACCGCCAGCCAGTAGAAGGCCTCCCGGCGGCCGCGGTACACGGCGCGGATGGACAGGGTGCGTTCGCTGAAGTACCAGGCGCCGAACGTCGCGGCCAGGGCGACGGCGAATACGACGCTGCTCACCTCCAGCGGCACGCCGAGGCTGTCGGTCAGATTGTCGGTCACCAGTGTGCCGACCACGCTGATCACCACCACCGCCGCCCAGTACAGCGCCGGCACGTACCGCCGGACCCGTACCTGCACGACCAGCACCACGGCCAACAGCACGCCCATCGCCGCGGAGGTGCCGCCCAGACCCAGATGCAGGCCGGTGTTCAGGAAATCGGCGGCCGTCTCACCGACGGTGGTGGCCAGCACCTTGATGATCCAGAAGTAGACGGTGACCTCGGGGACCTTGTTGATCAACCGGGAGCCGATTGCGGTGGCCTGGCCCCGCTGCGTGTTAGTCGTCACGATGCGTCAGTGTCCGCACGGCACATAAGAAGACCCTGAACGAAAAGTCGCCTACCCAGGGTGGCGCCGTTGTGCTCGACGGTCAGCAGCCGCGCCCTGACTCCTCGGTTCCCGTCCCGTCGCGGTGCCCGGCCTCGTCGTGGGCCGCCGTCGGCTCCGCGGTGGTCACCGCGTGGGCCGGATGGCGGTCGCGGCCGAGGCAGTACGGGCCGAGGGTCGCCAGGGCGGCAGCCAGCCAGCAGCCGGCCATCAGGTATCCGGCCGCGACGTCGGTGAGCCAGTGCACGCCGAGGTACAGGCGGCTTGTTCCGACGGCCAGCACCACCAGCGCCGCCACCCCGGTGGTCAACCAGCGTGCTCGGCGGGAGGTCAGCTGGGTCCAGGCGACCACGGCGAGTACGCCCACCACCGCCGTGGTGTTGGCGGCGTGCCCTGACGGGAACGCCCAGCCACCGGCGGTGACCTCGGCCAGCGCGGCCGGTGGCCGGGGCCGGGCGAAGAGGATCTTGAACGCGGTGGTCAGCAGCGACACTCCGACCGTGGTGACGGCGACGAACACCGCCGGCAGCCAGGATCTGGCCCGCCATCCGGCCACACCCGCGCCGATGACGGCCAGGGGCGTGAGCACGACACCACTGCCGGCGGCGGTGACCGCCTTCATGACGGAGTTCAGGGTGTGGGTGCGGTGTTCGAGGAGGAAGCGCCACACGGTGGAGTCCAGCGCGGTCGCCCCGTGCCGGCTCCCGGCCACGATCGCCAACGCGCCGAATCCGACCGCGCACCCCGCCGATGTCCACACCACGGGAGCGCGGAGCGTTCTGGCGGGTGACGGCGGAGTAGCCATGGATGCGTTTCGTGTCCCTTCGCCGGCAGCTGTTCGGTCGCGGCCGATATGGATGATCCTCCAGCCGCGAAGGTAAGAAGACGCTGAGAACCGCCGGTTCGCGAAGGCTCTCCGTCGTCATGGGGGCGACTGACCAGTGTCAGCGGAGCCACATAACAGTGATGAAACCTCTCTGTGAGTGCGACTTGACAGCAGGTCACCGCACACCACTAATGAAGGCAAGCCTCACCTCGGTAAGGCTTGCCTTCATTGTCACGGTGGGGACGTGGCATCCGTGCACAGGAGAGGTCACCTATGAGCTCGACGCAGATACTCATCCTCGGTGCCATCGCCGGTTTCACGATCTTCCTGGGCCTGCCGGTCGCGCGGTTGCGCACTCCGTCGGTGGGCCTGCGCGCGTTCCTCAACGCGAGCGCGATCGGGATCTTGTTGTTCCTGCTCTGGGACGTGCTGACCCATGCCGTCGAGCCGGTGGAGGAGGCCTTGAAGGCCGCGACCGGCGACAAGCACGAGGGGTGGGGCCACTTCGCGTACCTGTCGACCGTCCTGGCGGTCGGCCTGGTCATCGGCCTGCTCAGCCTCGTCTACTACGACCAGTGGATGGGGCGACGTCCCAAGGGCGGTCCGGGCGCGATGACCGCCGGAGAGCTCGGCGGACCGGTGACCCGCTCACTGGGGCTGGCGTCCCCGGCCCGCCGCCTGGCGCTGCTCATCGCCGTCGGGATCGGCCTGCACAACTTCTCCGAGGGCCTGGCGATCGGCCAGTCGGCGGCCAAGGGCGAGCTGAGCCTGGCGGTGCTGCTCATCGTCGGCTTCGGGCTGCACAACGCCACCGAGGGCTTCGGTATCACCGCGCCGCTCGCCGCCGACGGTGACCGGCCCGGCTGGGGGTTCCTCGCGCTGATGGGGCTCATCGGCGGCGGCCCGACGTTCATCGGCACGCTGATCGGCCAGTCGTTCGTCAACGAGACCCTGTACCTGGTGTTCCTGGCCCTGGCCGCCGGCTCGATCCTGTACGTCGTCGTCCAGCTTCTGCGCGTCGCCGACAAACTCGGCCGCGCCCAGCTGCTGTACTGGGGCCTGGCCACGGGCCTCATCGCCGGATTCGCCACCGATTTCATCGTCACCGCCGCCGGCGTGTGACCACCTGCGGCTGCCTGCCGAGGGGCGGGCAGCCGCAGGGGGTCGGGCCACCCGTCGCGGCTACCCGGCGATGGCCACGGACTCCACCCGTGCGGCCAGCGCCCTGTGGAACCGGCGCAGCAGGAGGACCGCTGTGACGGTCAGTCCGGTGGCGAGACCGATCCACACTCCGACCGCGCCGGGGAGCAGCACCCGCCCGATCAGCCATGCGACGGGCAGGCCGACGGCCCAGTAGCCGACGAGGGTCATGCGGAATCCGGCTTTCGTGTCGTCGAGTCCGCGCAGGAGGCCGACTGCGATGTTCTGGGCGCTGTCGGCGAACTGCAGTACCGCCGCCACGGCCAGGAGTTGCACGGCGATGGTCGTCGCGGCGTGGTCGGCGGGGTCGAGGAAGGGGCGCAGGACGAGGTCGGGCACCGCGAGGTAGACGACCGCGAGGACGCCCAACAGGATCGCGCCGTGGGTCAGGGCGGTGCGGGCGGCCCGGCCGGCGTCGGCGACCCGGCCCCGGGCGATCTCCTGGCTGACGCTGATCGACGCGGCGTGCGACAGTCCGACGGTGACCTGGAAGACGATGTAGACGAGCTGGTTGACGACGGTGTGCGCGGCCAGGGCCGAGGCGCCGAGGCTGCCGATGAGCAGGGCGACGACGGAGAAGAACCCGGCTTCTGAGCCGTAGGTGGCGGCGATCGGCGCGCCGAGGCCGGCGAGTCGGCGGATCGTGGCCGGCCGGGCCCGCCACAGGCGCAGGGACAGCATTGGGGCGAGGACAGCGTCGCGACGGGTCACGGTGTACAGGGCCGCGAAGGTCGCCACGTACACCGAGCTGGTGGCCAGCCCGATCCCGGCCAGGCCGAGGCGGGGCAGCCCTGCGGTGCCGTGGATGAATCCCCAGTTCAGGGCGGCGTTGACGGCGATCGACACGACGGTGATCCACACGAGGGCGCTGGGGCGGCGCATCCCCACGGTGTACTGGCGGATGACCTGGAACCACAGGCACGGCACGAGCCCGGGGGCCAGGGCGAGCAGTATCGGCCGGGCGGCGCGCACGACGTCGGGGTCCTGGCCGAGCCACACGAGGGCTCGGCCGCACCCGACCATGAGCAGCGCGCCGATGATCCCGGCGGTGGTGGCGAGCACGAGGGCGGCGCGGACGAGGTCGCGGACCTTCTCCCGCACGGCGGGGCCGGGGGAGTCCCGGCCCGGCCGGCCGGCCGCACCGTCCATTTCAGAGGCCCGGGCGGTCGCCGCCGCGACCTGGTTGCCGACGGCGGTGACCATGCCGACGCCCATGGTCCGCAGCTGGTTGAACAGCACGATGGCCAGTCCGCCGGCGGCCAGGGACCGGGTGCCGAGGAGCCCCATCATGACCGTGTCGGTGGTGGTGAGGGCGACCTGGGCGAGTTGGGTGAGGGCGATGGGGACGGCCAGCGCGAGGAGCCGGCGGCTGTCGGTGGCGAAGCTCATGTGCTGGCGAACGGGATCGGGGCGGCGGGGTCGAGGATCACGTGCGGCCGTCCAGTCGTCGTCGGACACGATGTCCGGGGATGCGGTTCGCGCTCGGCGAGGGGCCCCGGGAAACCGCCAGCGTGCGGCGGTCGAACGCTAACCGCCTGTCCGCGATCGGGCAAGTGCCGCGCGGCTGTGACAGTTGGCACCTTCCGGCGGTGTGTGAGGACGACATGGCCACGACCTGCGCGGAGGTCGGTACGGCACGGATCTTCGTGGATGTGTCGGCAGAGTGGGCTTGCGCGACACGATCAACTTAGGGTAGGCATACCTAGCTCCGCCTCGCCATCGTGAAGGAATTCCCTGCCGTGAACCTGACCAGACGCCACCTCCTCGGGGTCGGTGCCGCCGCCGGCGCGACCGTCCTGCTGTCGGCCTGCGACAACGGCAAGGACACCGCCGCGCCCGGGCCGGCGACCTCGCCGCGCAAGGGCGGCACCCTGCGGATCGGCGCGCTGGGCAAGGCGTCAGCGATCACCCGCGACCCGCACGGCGTGCAGAACAACGAGAGCGACTACCTGATCATCAGCCTGGTCTACGACGCGCTGACCGTGCCCGGCGCGACCAGCAACGTCGCACCCCGGCTGGCCACCAAGTGGGAGTCCAGCGCGGACCTGAAGCGGTGGACGTTCACGATCCCCGACAACGCCACCTTCCACGACGGCTCCCCGGTCACCGCCGAGGACGTGGCGTGGTCGCTCGTCCGGCTGCGCAACACCCCGTCGGGCAAGTCCCGGCTGCCCGGGGTCGCGCCGGACAACATCAAGGCCGAGGGCCGCAACAAGGTGGTGCTGACCTCGGACTACCCGAACAGCGAGCTGCCGCTGCTGGCCCGGCTGACGACGTTCACCGTGAAGAAGGACACCGCCGAGATCGCCGGCGCGCCCGGCACGGGCCCGTTCAAGCTGGTGTCCTACTCCGGCGGCAACGCCAAGCTGGTCCGCAACGACACGTGGCACGGCGGCCAGGTGCTCCTCGACGCGATCGAGGTCACCATGTTCGACAGCCCCCAGGCGATGGCCAACGCGCTGCTCACCAACCAGATCGACGTGGCCTCCAACGTCGGCGCGGTCGCCGCCCGGGTCGCCGAGGGCAAGCCGGACGTGCAGATCGTGCGCCGCCTCAACGACATGGCGATGCCGTTTTTGATGCGCACGTCCGACGGCCCGTACGCCGACGTCCGGGTCCGCGAGGCGTTCAAGCTCGCCTGCGACCGCGAGGCCATGGTCAAGCAGGCACTGTCCGGCTACGGCACCGTGGCCAACGACGTGCTCGGCACCGCCGACCCGGCCTACGCCAAGGACCTCCCGCAGCGCCGCCGCGACCTGGCGAAGGCCAAGCAGCTCCTCGCCGACGCCGGCTTCGACCTGGGTGGGACGTACCAGCTGTTCACCTCCGAGGACATCCCGGGCCTGGCGGAGTCGGCGACCCTGTTCGCCACCCAGCTCAAGGACCTCGGCGTGAAGATGGAGGTCGTCAAGCAGGACTCCACCACGTTCTGGGACGCCAGCTGGCAGAAGGCCCCGCTGTGCACCACCTACTGGGGCACCAACGACTCCGTCGTGTTCTTCGCCGGCAAGACGATGAACTCCGAGGCCGCGATGAACGAGACGGCGTGGAAGGAGCCGGCGTTCGACGAGGCGTACCGCAAGGTCGTCAGCACCGTCGATGAGTCCGCGCGCAAGGACACCCTGCGCGAGCTGCAGAAGATCGAGCACGACAAGTCCGGGTACCTGCTGTGGGGCATGGCCGACGGGGTCGACCTGGCCGCGAAGAAGGTCCGCGAACTGCCGAAGCTCGGCGGCTACGGCCGGGTGCAGCTCGAGAAGACGTGGCTCGCCAACTGACGCTGCTGGCAGGGCTGCTCGCGCGTCGGGCGGCCCTGCTCGTCGTCCTCCTCGCGGTCGTGTTCGCGGCCGTGGAGTTCCTGCCCGGCGACGCGGCCCGCTCCACCGTGGACCGGGGCTCGTCCGCCGAGGCCGTCGCCCAGCGCCAGGCCGAACTCGGCCTCGACCGGCCGGTCGCGGTCCGCTTCGCGCACTGGATGACCGGGGTGCCCACCGGGGACCTCGGCCGGTCAGCGCGCGGCGAACCGGTCGCCGACATCATCGGCGCGCACCTGCCCAACACGCTGCTCCTGGGCGGGCTCGCCTTCGCGCTCACGGTGTGCGCGTCGCTCGCCCTGGGCTGCGCCGCCGCGCTGCGCCCCGGCGGGCTGCGCGACCGGACCATCTCCACCACGGCGACGGTCGCCCTCGCGTTGCCCGAGTTCGTGGTGGCCAGCGTCCTGGTGCTCGTCCTCGCCCTGTGGGCGGACCTGCTCCCCGCCGTGACCACCACCGACGACGACGGTTGGCCCGCCTCGCCCACGATGCTCGTGCTCCCGGTGCTCGCCCTCGCCGTCGCGCAGGTCGGCTGGAACACCCGGATCCTGCGCGCGGCGCTGGCCGACGAGTACGCCGCCCCGCACGTCGACGCCGCGATCTGCGACGGACTGTCGCCGTGGCGGGTCCTCACCCGCCATGTCCTGCCCGGTGCCCTGCCCAGTTTCGCCGCCGGGGCCGCAACGTCCGTCGGCATGCTCCTCGGCGGCACCGTCGTCATCGAGACGATCTTCAACTATCCGGGCATCGGCACGGTGATCGCCGGAGCCGTGCACGACCGCGACACCCCCGTCATCGCCGGCGCCACCGCCGTCACCGGGGCGGCCATCGCCGGGGTGCTGCTGCTGTCGGACCTGGTCCGCGCCTGGGCGACTGGGCGTCGCGCGTGAGGCGGGCGGCCCGGTTCGCCCCGGCCCTCATCCTGGTCGGCCTCGCCCTCACGGGCCCGTACCTGGCCCCGCACTCCATCGACGCGCCGGTCACCATGCCCTACGACGCGCCCGGCACCGCCCCGCTTGGCGGAGACCAGCTCGGCCGCGATGTCCTGAGCCGGCTCCTCGCCGGTGGCCAGGAACTTCTGCTCACGTCGGTCGTGATCGCGCTCGTCGTCACCGTTGTCGCCGCGTTCCTCGGCGCTCTGGCCGCGCTGCGTCCCACCGTCGGCCGGATCATCGACCGCGCCGCCGACACCGCGATGCTCCTGCCCACCGTCCTCGCGCTCCTGCTGGTCGCCCTGAGCTGGCCCGGCGGAGGCCGGTACGCGCTGATCGCCGCGGCCGTCGTCACCGGCGTGCCGTACGCGGTCCGGGTGGTCTCCGGCGCCGCCGCCCCGATCGCCGCCTCCGGGTACGTCGAAGCCGCCGCCGCCGGCGGGGAACACCTCTGGCACCTCATCTGGCGCGAACTCCTGCCGAACCTGCGCGCGACCTGCCTGAACCTGTTCGGCTTGCGGTTCGTCGCCGCCGTCTACATCGTCGCCACCGCCGGCTTCCTCGAGATCGGTCCCCAGCCCCCCGAGGCCAACTGGGCCCTGATGATCCGGGAGAACGGGGCCGGCATCCTCCTCAACCCCTGGGCCGTCATCGCCCCGAGCCTGGCGATCGGCGCACTCACCGTCGCCGTGCAGTTCGCCGCCGACGCCCTCGCGCCCCGCCCGGGAAGGGCCACATGAGTACCGTCGCCGCCGTGCGGGACCTGACCATCGTGCACGGCGACACCGTCGTGGTCGACGCGGCGAGCCTCACCGTCGAACCCGGCCAGATCCTCGCCCTCACCGGACGGTCCGGGTGCGGCAAGACCACCCTGCTGCGTGCGCTGCTCGGCGCACTGCCGCCAGGCCTCACCCGACGGTCCGGCACCGCCGAGGTGCTCGGGCGCGACGTATTCGACCTGTCCGCCGCGCGCCTGCGTCACCTGCGCGCCACCACCGTCGGGTACGTCGGCCAGGACCCCGCCTCCCGGCTCAACCCCCGGATGAGGGTCCGCACGCTGCTCACCGAACTCGCCCCGGGCACCGACCCGCGGGCGGCACTCGCCGACGTCCGGCTCGAAGACGAACTGCTCCGCCGCCGGCCGGCCGCGTTGTCGGGCGGGCAGGCCCGGCGGGTCGCGCTGGCCCGCGCGTTGGCCCGCGCGCCGCTGTTGCTGCTGCTGGACGAGCCGACCGCCGGACTCGACATCGCGCTGCGCGACGAGATCGCAGCACTCCTTCGCGACCTGCGTGCCCGGCACGGCTTCGCGGTCATCCTCGCCTGCCACGACCCCGACCTGGTGTCGCAACTCGCCGACACCGTGGTCGACCTCGGTCGGGCCGCCTCCGCGCCCCCGACCGGGGGCCGACCACCCGCGCCGGCCGGGCCGATCGTCCTGTCGGCTCGCGGGCTGGGCGCGATGGCCGGCGGGCGCACGATCCTGCGTGACATCGACCTCGACGTGCATTCCGGTGACTGCCTGGCCGTCGTCGGACCGTCGGGCGCCGGCAAGTCCACGCTCGGGCGGGTTCTCACGGGACTGCACCCGGCCAGCGGCGGCAGCCTCATCCGGCACGGCCAGCCTGTGTCTCGCCGGCGCGGTCGGGCTCAGCGGCGTCAGGTCCAGTACGTGCCACAAGACCCCCTCGGCGCGCTCAACCCCGCACATACCGTCGCGCAGACGCTGCGACGGCCAGCGGTCCTGCACCGACTGACCGCCAGCCCCCCGGTATCCGTGCTGCTCGACCTCGTCGGCCTGCCGGCGGACTTCGCCGTGCGGTACCCGTCGGAACTGTCCGGCGGGCAACGCCAACGGGTGGCCATCGCCCGCGCGCTGGCCGCACAGCCCGACGTCCTGGTCTGCGACGAGGTCACCTCCGCGCTCGACCCCGCCACCGCGGAGGCCGTGATGGCACTCCTCAACGACCTCCGTGCCGACACGGGCCTCGCCCTGGTCGTCATCAGCCACGACCGGGCGCTGGTCGACCGGCACTGCGCCCGCGTCGCCCAGATGTCCGACGGGGCACTCACCACGCGCGACGTTGACCCGTGACGCCCCCTTCAGCCTTGCGGCATGGTGAGCATGGTGGCCGCCTGCGGGTCTCCGATGGCCCGGTAGAGCCGGGCGGCCGCCTGCCGCTTGGCGTCGACCTCGGCGGGGCGGTGGCAGTCGTCCATGGGGTTCCGCGTGTCCAGGCCGGACCCGGCATCCGCTCGCGCACCGCGATCCACCTCGCGTTGTGTGCCTTCGCCGGTCGCACTCTCATGCTCCGCTACGGGCCCGGGTCGGTCGCCGGCCGGGTGCCGGAGCGCGGGTTGGTGTTTGACTGCATGCCATGGCGGAGGAGGCATGATGAACCAGATCGCGGTACGCGTGGCCGATCCAGAAGACGGCATGACCATCGCGGCTCTTCAGAAAACCACCTGGCAGGCAACCTACGGGGAGTGGATACCGGACGTCGTGGCGGGGCTGGACCTGAGCCGGACGGCACACAACTGGTCGGCTGCGGCGACGCGCCACGGACAGCGGGTCGCCGTCGCCGAGGGGCCAGATGGGATCCAGGGCTTCGCGTGGAGCGGTCCGCCCGAGGAATCCGAGCCGGAGGGCACCGGTGAGCTCTTGGCGCTGTACGTGCTGCCCGAGGCGCAGGGACGCGGTGTCGGGAGCCTGCTGCTCGCCGACTCCATGACATGGCTCAGCGCGCAGGGCTACACGGGGTGCGTGGTCTGGGCCCTGGAGCGGTACGCGCCAGCGCGACGGTTCTACGAACGGTCCGGCTTCGTCCCCGCAAGCGCGACCCGGTTCTGGCGTGGGCTGACTGAGGTCCGGCACTGGCGCGATCTGCGGTAGCCGGCCTGGTGACAGACATGTTCGTCGCCCGGATGCTATGGGCTCCGTAGCCCATGTCCGGGACGACGGCGGGCCAGGCCGTGGTTGCTGCCAGTGGCGATAGACGTCACCCCGGACAGACCAGGGACGATGATCGGGGTGAGCTGGCCGATGAAGTTGGCGCCCCAGGCCCGGACCGTGCCGTCGGGCATCAACGCGAGCCGGTGTGACCAACCGGCGGAGACCGCGGTCGCCCCAGCCGCGCCGTCCACGCCCTGACTCGCCCCAGCACCTCGACCGTGACGGTCGCCGCCCGCGCGGGACAGGCAGCCAGCTCAAGGTCGACAACCGCTTCCAGCTCGGGCTCGCGCTCGGAACCCTCCGCGCGGCCCGTCTGCCCATCCCGCCCACCGCAAGGCCCATAGAGGAGCGCTCATCCTGGGCCTGGCGCTGGTGTCCGTGCTGGCCATCGCCATCGCCACGAGTCCGTTCGGCGGTGGCCACCATGATCATGGTGGCCACCGGGGCGTTCGGAGCAGTCACAGAGCGGGCTGAGAGAACGGCTCAGTCGAGCTAGGCTCCGGGCGATGTCTATCCATTGAGGGGAGTCTGGTCGTGGTCGAGGGTGCTCTGGACGAGCTGCGTCAGCGGGCGCAGGATCTGGGTCGCGCCGAGCGCTGGGCCGAACTGTGGCAGCTGGTGCCTCAGCTGCGGGAGGACACCGAGCTGTGGCCGGGGTACTGGGGACCGTTGTCGGCCCTGGCCGGGCGGTTCCTGGGGTTGGCTGAGGGGCGGGCGGTGCTGGACGAGGTGATCGCCGCCGGATTCCATCAGCCGGAGTTGATGGAGCCGTTCTTCACGGCGGCGTTCGGTGCCGATCCGGACTGGGCGCTGTTGAAGGCCGTGATGGCGGCGAACCTTCCGGCCCCGGCCGTCACGCTGCTGGACTGGCCGACGATCACCCCCACCGCGCCGCTGGAGCTGTGTCGCCTGCCAAATGGGCGGGAGCCGGAGCTCGCGGCCCGGATGCCGGCGGTCGCGGCGAGTTCGTGGCAGACCGCCCGGGAGCTGCTGCGGTGGGTGAGCACGATGTGGGTGCACAGCGACCTGCACGTCGACGGCACCGACGGGCTCGAGATCCTCGACCGGGTGCGAGGCGGTGAGCGGTTCGCTTGTCGGGAGTACACGTTGCTGCTCACCCAGACGTTGAACGCCGCAGGCATCCCGGCCCGGCAGGTCAACGTGTTCACGCGCACCGCGCACGCGGGCTTCGGCGGCGGACATCTGGTCTCCGAGGCGTGGATCGACGACCTGGGCGCGTGGGTGCTGTTGGACGGACAGAACGGCTTGTACTGGACCGATGAGGACGGCACCCCGCTCGGCACCCTCGCGTTGCAGGCACGGTTCCAGGCCGGCGGGTCGCGGCCGCACGCGGTCTGTCTCGGCGCGGTGGTCCAGGAGCATGACCTGCAGACCTGGTGGGGCTTCTTCGGTGACATCCGCATCACCGGCGGTGCCTGGGGTGAGCAGGTGGTACCGATCCTGGGGGGCGCCTTCATCGCCACGCCGCGCCTGTTGCGGGCCGGACCGGAGGCGTACCCGGATCTGTCGGAACTGGCGGTCAGCGTGGCGGTCATCGACGGCGAGCCCGCGGTGTGCCCGCACTCCGACCATCCGTTCGTGACCGGCTTCCGGGTCAACGACCACGACCTGGCACCCGGTGAGGCGTGGCCTCTGCCGCGCTCGGAATCGGGGGAACACGTGGTGGAGTTGGCGGCTGTCGGCCGGTACGGCCCTCTGACCGTCCGCCGACTGCGGTACCGGGTGGCTGCGTAGACCGGCCCGCCGACCCCGCGCGATCGGAGTGCCTTCGCCGTCGCACTCTCGTTCTCCGTTGCGGGCCCTGGTGGGTCGTCGGCCGGGTACCACAGGGTGCGTGGTCTGGGCTGTGGAGCCGCACGCGCCAGCGCGACGGTTCTACGGGCGGTCCGGCCTCGTCCCCGCAAGCGCGACCCGGCCGTGGCGTGGGCTGACCGAGGTCCGGCTCTGGCGCGATCTGCGGTAGCCGGCCTGGTGGCAGACATGGGCTCCATAGCCCGTGTCCGGGGCGACCGCGGCACGCGCCACGTCGTCCCGGACACAGCGTGGAACTACTCCGCGTAGGGCTGGTCGGTTCCCTGGTCGCTGTAGCCGAGGCTCCAGATGTAGCCGTCCGGGTCGGCGAAGGTGCCGCCGTATCCGCCCCACGGCAGCGCGCCGGCGGGCGTGAGGATCGTGGCACCGGCCTTCTGCGCCTCCGCCATGATCTCGTCCACCCGCGCCTCGGTGCGCACGACGTAGGTCAGAACCAGCCCGCTGAAGCCGCTGCCTTCGGGGCTCGTGCCCACCTGGCCGGCCAGCCCCTCGCGGCTGTAGAAGCCGACCGGCGAGGCGCCGTCGGATGCGAAGAACACCGAGATGCCGTAGTCCTTCTGGACCTTCCAGCCGAGCCCCTCGGTGTAGAACTGCTTGGCCCGGTCCATGTCCCGGACGCCGAGAAGAATTGAGCTGACGTGCGCTTTCATGCCTTGCTCCTTGTACATGGGGGTGGCCTGCGTGCCGACCGGAGATCTGGGCCCGAGATGTCACACCGGCACGTGTTCACCGGTCTGACGGGATGCGTTTGTCGCGCCTTGACCTGCGTTGATGATCCGACCGGGGTGAGAACGAGCGGGTCGTTCTTGATCTTGACAGTAACGGCACCAACGTTCGATTCGCAAGATCCTCAGTCGACGAGCCGGACCCGGGCGCACGGCCGGGCGGGCGGATCGGCACTGCCGCAGTGGACGGTCGGCGGCTTTGCGCATCTGCCCCGAAACCGCAGCCCACCCCGCACCGGTAGGAGACAATACTGACGGAATCATCATCTCGGCAGTGCCGGCGGGGGAAGAGATGGAATCCGGACACGAGGAGCATCCGCAGGCGTCGTCCGGGCTCCCGCGACGGGCGGTGCTCGGCGCCGCGGCCGGCGTGGCGGTTGCGGCGACCGGTGCGGCGGCAGGGTGTTCGCTCTTTCGCTCCACCCCTCCTCGCGATGACGTCGACCGGCTGTTCGGCGAACTCGACGACAAGATCGAGAAGGAGATGCAGGCCCACGCCATCCCCGGCGCGGCGGTGGGGGTCTGGTACAAGGGCCGCGAGCACGTGCGCGGGTTCGGCGTCACCAACGTCGACAATCCGGAACCGGTCGACGGCGACACCCTGTTCCGGATCGCCTCGACCACCAAGCCCTTCACCGGTACCGCGGTGATGCGCCTGGTGGATGCCGGCAAGCTCGACCTCGACGCCACGGTGCGCACGTATCTGCCGGACTTCGCCGTCGCCGATCCCACGGTGTCAGCGGGGGTGACCCTGCGCGAGCTGCTCAACCACGCCTCGGGGTGGCTGGGAGACTACTTTCAAGATTTCGGCCGCGGCGAGGACGCGCTGACCAGGTTCGTGGCTGGCATGGCCCGGCTGCCGCAGCTGTCCTCGCGGGGCGGACTCTTCGCCTACAACAATTCCGCGATCGACGTCGCCGGCCGCGTGCTGGAGAAGGTCACCGGTTCGACGTACGAGCAGGCGATTGAGAACCTGCTGCTCGACCCGCTGGAACTGCACCGGACCCGGTTCTTCACCGACGAACTCGTCGGCTACCGCTTCGCCGCCCCCCACAAGATGGTCAACGGCCAAGCGGCGTTCGATCCGTCCATGTGGTACCTGCCGCGCTCGGGTGACCCCGACGGCGGGCTGATCTCCAGCGCCCGCGACCAGCTGACGTTCGCCCGTTTCCACCTCGGCGACGGCAGTGCGCCCAACGGCACCAGAATCCTGTCCCCGGGCATGTTGCGGGAGATGCGCGTCGTGTCAGGGCCCGGCGGCACCCTGGCAGTGGAACTGAACGGCATGGGGGTGACGTGGGCGCTGCGGCCCACCGATCAGCGCGTGCCCGTCGTGCAACACGGCGGCGACGTACCCGGCCAGCATTCGGGCTTCTTCGTCGTCCCCGACCGCGATGTCGCCTTCACCGTGCTGACCAACTCCGAGAGCGGCACCAGACTCACCTCCGCCCTGTGCGTGGACGACTGGGTGCTCAAGCGGTTTGCCGGGATCAGTAACCTGCCGGCCACGCCGCGGACCCTGAGCGCCAGCCAGTTGGCCCCCTACGAGGGCCGCTACGTCGCCCAGGTCATCGAGGGCGACGGCACGCTGCGGGACTTCCACACCAGGCTCACCGCCGACAAGGGCCGGTTGCGGTACCGGGTGCTGTCGCCGCAGGACCAACCCATCGACCCCGGGCCGGGTGACACGGACGCCCTGGCCTTCTACCGCGACGACTACGTCCTGACCCTAGACGTCGACGGCACCCCTCGGGGCAGCCGTGCCGACTTCATCCGGGGCTCGACCGGGCAGGTGGTGTGGTTCCGCCTCGGCGGGAGACTGAACAGGAAGCTGATCGCGTGATCAGTCGGGCAGCACGGTGCCGGGGGCGGGCACCTCGCCGCTGATCAGATAGCGGTCGATGGCGTCGCTGGTGCTCCCCGGGCTGCCGTAGGACGTGTGCCCGTCGCCGTCGCGGGACAGCAGGACCGAGCCCTCGGTGCGGGCGGTCATGAGCTGGGCCCAGGCGTAGGCGGTGGACGGGTCATACGTCGAGTTCACGATCAGCGTCGGCGTGGACGGCCGGGCCACGTCCAGGCGGGGCGGGTTGGTGAACGGGGTCGGCCACCGCAGGCACTCGGTGATGTACGTGTAGGTCTGGCTACCGCCGCGGACGTGCGGGGTGGCCGACCGGCCCAGGGTGATCTGGTCCTTCAGCGCGGGGTACCCGGAGAAGTTCGCCCGGTAGTCCAGGCACCCCACGGCCAGCCCGGCGAACTGGTCGTCCTCCTCCGTGGCGACGAGCCGGGAGGACAGGCCTGTGGCGTCGCCCTTGCGGGCCTGGTCGAGGACCCGGGCGAACCCCGGCCAGCCCGGGCTGAGCCCGGCGACGGCGTTCTTGGCCAGCAACTTGTACTCGGCGTTGGTGAGCAGCTCGGAGTCCGTCACCGCGCCCCGGCAGCCGGCGGCGGCGCAGCCCGGAGCCGGCAACGGGCTGGCGGCGGCCTGGGTGACCAGGTCGTCGAACAGCCGCAGCACGTCCTGTCCCTTGAGGACGCAGGACTCGTCGGTCTGGCACCACTCGGCGAACCGCACCAGCGCCCGCTCGTACGCCGAGGCCTCGGTGACGTTCATGACGCTGGCGTCGAGGGAGTGCATCAGGGCCCCGTCCAGGGCGAGCGCGCGGCTGCTTTTGGGAAAGAGGCGGGCGTACTCGAAGCCGATGGCCGTGCCGTAGGACTGGCCGAGGAAGGTGAGCTTGGCGTCGCCCAGCCGCTGGCGCAGAACGTCCACGTCGCGGGCGACGCTGACCGTGTCCACGTGGTCGAGGAGTTCACCGGTCCGCTGCCGGCAGCTGGTCCCGAAGTCCTGGCTCCACGTGGCCAGGGCGTCGTACTCGGCCGCGGTGGCCGGGAACAGGTCCATCGGCCGGTTCCAGATCGCGGGGTCGCACCGCACCGGGGTGCTCGTGCCCACCCCGCGCGGGTCGATGCCGATGATGTCGAAGCGCCGCAGCACCTCCGGGGTGAAGATCCTGCCCTTCTCCGCCTGCAACGACAGGTACTGGGTGCCCGCGGCCCCCGGGCCACCCGGGTCGAAGACGAGGTTGCCCACCCGGTGCGCGGGATCGGTGGCCGCAAGCCGGGCCACCCCCATGTGGATCTTCTTCCCGTCCGGCTTGGCCCAGTCCAGTGGAACGTCGATCGTGGCGCACCGCACCAGCGCGTTGTACCCCTGGGGACACGGCCCCCAGGAGACCGGGCCGGGCTTCTTGTCCCCGGACGTGCACGATCCGGCCGCCAGGCACAGGGCGACGGCGAGCACGCACCTGGCGATGCCGCGCATGTCTCAGGCCGCCTTTCTGCTGAGCCTGCCGTTCTCGCGGAACCACTGCACCCGCCCGTCCGGGCCGCGCAGGAAGTTGGCCCGCGAGCCGAAGGGCTTGCCCGCGCCGTCCATGGGGAGCACGTAGTCCTCGCGGTAGAACGCCAGCGTCTCCGGCACGCCGGGCTCAGGGTCCATCGGATCGCCCTCCGGGGACAACGCGCGGTACTTCAGCCGGCCCTGGTCGGCGGTCAACTGGACCCGCAGGTCGACGGGCTTGCCGTCCCCGAAGATCACCTGACCCTCGTAGCGGCCCTCGTAGGGCGCCAGTTGACTGGCGCTCAGGGTCTGGGGCGTGGCCGGCAGGTTGCTGATCCCCGCGTACTTCTTCAACGCCCAGTCGTCCACCGTCAGGTCGGAGACCAGCTTGGACCCGCTCTCGGAATTGGTGAGTACGGTGAGGGCGAAGTCGCGGTCGGGCACCATGATGAACCCGGAGTGCTGACCCCGCCAGGTGCCGCCGTGCTGGACGATGCGCACCCCCTCGGCACTCGGCCGCAGGTGCCAGGCCACCCCCATGCCGTCGAGCTCGACCGCCAGGGTGCCCCCGGGGCCGGGATTGGACCGCATGGCCACCAGCGAGTCCCGGCTGAGCACCCGGACGCCGCCGGGCCCGGTGCCGTCGCCCATGTGGAACCGGGCCCAGGCCAGCTGCTCCTTGGCCGTGGACATCAACCCGCCGGTGGGGCCCAGCGACCGGGGGATGTACCAGCCGGACGCGTCGAACTTCGCCTTGCCGTCGGCCACCGTGTGCGAGGCGCTCGTCCGGTAACCGACGAGTTCGTCGGCGAAGAACCGGGTCCGTTCGCACTTCAACGGATCCAGCAGCAGATCCTGAACGGCCTTCTCATATGTCGATCCGGTGACCTTCTCGATGACCCGGCCCGCCAGGTCGATGGCGGCGTTGTTGTACGCGAAGGTGCTGCCCAGCGCGGTCAGTTGCGGCAACGCCGCCATACCGGTGACGTACCGGGTCAGGGCGTCCTCGCCCCGCCCGAAGTCCTGGTAGAAATCCCCCAGCCAGCCCGGGGTGTGGTTGAGCAACTGGCGGAGCGTCACCGCCTCGGCGACGCCCGGACCTGCGGCGGCGAAGTCCGGCAGATACGTGCGCACCGTGGCGTCGAGGTTGAGCTTGCCGGCCTCCACCAGGCGCATCACCGCCGTGCCCGTGTAGGTCTTGGTGGTCGAGCCGATCCGGAACAGGGTGTCGCCGTCCACGGGCTGCGGGTTCGCCAGGCTGGTCACCCCGTACCCGCGGACGTGCTCGCGGCCCTTGGCCCACACCCCGACCGCCACACCGGGAATGGCGTGGTCCTTCATCACTTTCTCGATCTTGCCGTCGAGCTCGCCGAACAGCTCGTCCTCGTCGCTGCGAGCCTTGCTGCGGAAGGCCGAACACCCCGCCGTGGCCGCCACCCCTGAGACCGCGGCCGCGCCGATCAGGAGACCGGCGGCTCCCCGGAGCACGCCACGCCGTGACGGGGAACGCTCGTCGGAGGACGGCTCCATGATCGCCATATGGCTGATATTACGAGAATGACAGTCCTTATAGACAAATTACATAAAAGCCCAAAAATCAAAGCGCATTTTCCCGTACTATCCGCGGCGGTGACGTGTCCAGCTGGGAGTGCGAGGCGCGGGCCGGGTGAGGCACCCTGCCTGGGTGAGCGCGACGGCGTGGCGTGCCGCGGACGGGCGCGGCTGCAGGCGGGGCCGGCCGGGTCCGTTAGGGGTTTCGGCTGGTCGCTATGGGTTCAGCTTGCCGGATAGGTTGTAGATCTCGCTGAGCATGTGTGCGTGGATACCGTGGTAGTACCGGTCGTTGAGACTGCCCATACCGCCGAAGGCTTGCTTGAGGTGGCGATGGCCTTCCTGGTCGCCCGCGGCGATGAGGTTGCGGTCCTTCTCGAGCCATCCTGCCCAGAAGGTGTCGCCCTCACTGCGGATCAGGATGATGAACTCGTCCAGGACGGCGAGCAGCATCTCGCTGTCGGATCCAGCCGGGGCGTCCATGCCGGGGACTCTATCGTGACCTGGGGGGCTACAGCGAAGCCGACGCCGTCCGCCGCTCCCGCCGATATGCCCCAGGCGGGGCGCCGAAGTGCCGCTTGAAGGCCTTGGCGAACGCGAACTCCGAGGTGTAGCCAGCGTTGTCGGCCACGGCGCTCAGCGGGTCGACCGTCTCGCGCAGCATCCGCGCCGCGATGGCCATCCGCCACGTCGTCAGGTAGCTCAGCGGCGGCTCGCCGACGACCGTGGTGAACCGTCGGGCGAACGCGGCGCGCGACAGCCCGGCCCGGCTCCCCAGCGATGCGACGGTCCACGGATGCGCCGGGTCGTCGTGGATCGCTTTCAGCGCCGGGGCGATCAACGGGTCGTTCAAGGCCGAGGCCCAGCTCTGCGTCTGTTCCCTGGGCAACTCGGCGTACCAGGACCGCAGAATGTAGAGGAGCAGCAGGTCGACGAGCGCGGTGACCACGGAGTCCGAACCCGGCTGGGGCCGGTGGATCTCGGCGCAGAGCTGGTCGACCGCCGAGCGCAGCGCCGGATGGCGACCGGCGTTGGCCGGGAGGTGGATGACCTCCGGGAGGTCGCCGAGCAGCGGATGCGGCCGGTCGACGTCGAGGTGGTAGGCCCCGCACACCAGCACGCTGCGAGTGCCGTCGCCCTCGACGGCGAAACGCCCGATCGGCGAGGACTTGTCGACGCGGTCGGGTTCGAAGGCGACGAGTTCGCTGGTGACGGCGTCGCTGATGGCGTGGTCGGTGCCGCGCCGCAGGAACACGACGTCGCCGGGGCCCAGGGCGATCGGATCGCCGCCGACCGGCAGGAGAAAGCAGTGTCCTTCGACGACGACGTGGAATCCGGCTCCCGCGATGGGCTGGAAGCGCACACCCCACGGGGCGTGCGCGTCGGTACGGACAACGGACGGGCGCCCGGTGCGCAGGGCCGCGAGCGTGTCGCTGAGTATGTCCATCCGCTCACCATAGCGCGCCAAGATCGAGACGATCAGACAAAGAATCGAGACGTCACACCATTCATCGTCTCGGTCGTGACACGTAGCGTCCTCGCCATGAACAACACAGCGGACACCCAGCGTGTCGTCGTCATCGGTGGTACCTCCGGCATCGGATTCGCGGTCGCGCGGGCCGCGGCGACCCAGGGCTCGAACGTGGTAGTCGCCTCCAGCAGCCAGGACCGGGTCGACCTGGCGGTGAAGAAGCTCGGTGACCCGGCCGAAGGCATCGTGCTGGACGTCGCCGACGACGCCGAGCTCGCCGCCTTCTTCGACCGGATCGGCGAGTTCGACCATCTCGTCTACACGGCGGGCGAGTCCCTGCTGCTCAAGCCGCTCGCCGATCTGGCCGCCGAGGAGTCCCGGGTGTTCTTCGAGCGCCGCTTCTGGGGTGCGGTGCTCGCCGCGAAGTATGCGACGCCCAAGCTCCGTCCCGGCGGCTCGATCACCTTCACCTCCGGTGCCTTCGCTACCCGGCCCGCGCCCGGAGCGTCGCTCGGCGCTAGCGTCACGGCGGCCGTCGAGGGTCTGACGCGGGCACTGGCCCTGGAACTCGCCCCGCTGCGGGTCAACGCGGTCCGCCTCGGCGCGATCCGCACCGAGCTGTGGGACGCCGTGCCCGAGCCGGAGGCCTTCCTCCAAGCACTAGGCGGCGGCCTTCCCGTGCGGCGCGTCGGCACCCCCGAGGAGGCCGCGGCCGCCTACCTCTACCTCCTGGGCAACGGCTACGCGACCGGCACGGTGCTCACCCTCGACGGCGGAGCCGCACTGGCCTGACGTCGGCCGCTGTCGGACCGACAAGCCCGGTCCGACGGCCGCGCCCCCAGCATGTTCTGCCGGAGAGCAGGAGTCACACGTGTGTGATGTGTGCGGAGATTGCGTCCGCAGCGGTGATCTAACGTCCCGCAAGGGGAAACCCGCGAGCGCCCGACGGGCCGCCCAACCGTGTTTGGCTGGGCGGCCCGTGATGGGAGTTGTTAGGGGAGGGCGCGAAGGAAGAACTGTTGGTTGGCATGGGGCTGGAGTTCGCCGTTGCGACAGTCCCATTGTTTGATCTCAGCGTCGTTGGCGGTGCTCCAGTTGAACACGTCGGCGCAGCTGCCGGGGTTGGAGAACGGGTGTAGTTCGACGGGGTTGGTGACTCCGTCCCCGCCCGTGGGCATGAAGTGCTGGGTGGCGTAGCCGTTGACGCAATCCCATTGGACGAGGACCTGGTAGTTGTCGCCAGGGGCCTGGGCGGTGACGCACTTGCTGTCGTAGAGGGCCTTGATCCGGTAGTAGGAGTTGTCGCTGACCTGCTCGAGCCGGAATATCTGGTTCTGTGCGGTGGCGTTGCAGTCGCTTTGGAGGATCTTGGCGCCATTGTTGGTGCTGGTGGCCTCGACGGTGGCGCACTTGTTGCTGTTCTTGTTGACGAGTTGGTAGTTGGTGGTTCGGGCGACCGCCGGTCCGCTGGTGCCGGGGTAGGCGGTGATCGGGCGGAGTTCGGTGCCGTCGATGTCGAGGTTGCCTGCTGTGCGCAGGTAGATCTCGAACCGGGCGACGGTGCGGCCGGTCTCGTTGACGTAGTAGGGCAAGAACACCTGGGTCCATGCGCCGGGTTGGGCGATGAAGTGGGTGGTGACGGTGGTTTGGCCGGTGCCGGGGTTCATCCACAGGGTCAGGTCACCGGGATAGGTGCTGCCGTTGGCCGAGCGCACCCAGGTGCTGGCGAGCAGGAGAGTGCCTGCCGGGTACTTGCCAGCGAGGTCCTGGTAGACGGAGTTGTTGCTGGTGGAGTTGGCCTGCAGGTAGGAGCCGCCCTGCTGGGCCGTCGCGTCGGCCTTGACGGTCTTGGTGGTCGTGCCGAAGGTGTTCCAGCCTTCGGCGTGGCCGTACTCGAAGCTGGCCGAGGTCAGCCCGACGTTGACCATGCTGAGCAGATCGACGTCGAGGTCGCCGACGCTGGATTCGTACACCTGGAGCCGCAGCGCGTTCCGGTCGGTCGCGTACACGCAGAGCGGTGCGATGACGCGGGTCCACTGGTCGGGTTGGGCGGTGAAGGTGAACATCTCGCGCTGGTTGGCGGTGGCGCCGCCGAGGGCGGAGATCGCGAGCTTGCCGGTGTAGGGGCCGCCGGTGGCGGAGCGGACCCAGGCCGATCCCTCGTAGCACTGGCCGGCCGACGCGTTGATGCCGGTGCCGGTCTGCGCGTTCCAGGTGCTGACGATGTCCTGGTAGATGCTGCCGCTGGTGGCGGTGCCGGCGTTGAGGCGGAAGAAGGAGCCGCCGTGGGCGGCGGTGTCGTCATTGACGACGGTGACCGAGGAGCCGTTGGCGACTATCCAGCCGGCGTTGGTCTGAAGTTCCGCACCGGGGTTGGCGAGGATGTTGCCCGGGTTGGGTGTGGGGGCGGGGTAGACGAACTGCAGGTCCTTGTTGCTGGGACCGTCTGTGTTGGGCTTGCCCGCGGCGTTGAGGCTCTGCACGTAGATCTTGTGCATGTTGCTGTTGGTGATCGTCACCGCGACGGTCGCGTTGCCGGCAGCGTTCGCCTTCACCGTGTTCGGCAGGTTGTTCGGGTCGTCGAGGCCGTAGCGGTAGCTGGCGACGCCGGTCTCACCGTTGGGGCTGAAGGTGAGCGTCATGACGGCGGTCACCGGTGGGCCGAAGTCGAGGAACTCGTTGTTGTCGAACGTGATCGTGGGCGCCTTGACGGGTGCGGCGGTGGCGACCGTGAAAACGCAGTCACCGCTGACAGGTCCCCAGTTGGTGCCGTCGAACGCGGTCATCCGGTAGGTGTATGTGCCCTCGGTCAGCTCGGGGCTCACCGCTGGCCAGGTCACCGCCCCCGTGCCTGTGCGGTTGGGAGAGTCGACGGAGTACACGGTCTGGCCGGCCTTCTGGATGATCAGGTTGGCCCGCAGCACGTCGCCACTGTCAACATCGTTGAGCGTGGCGGTCATTTGTGGCTTCCCGGTATCCAGGTACGTGGGACTGCCGACGGTCCCGCAGCCGGGGAACGCGACGATCTGCTGACCCGACACGGTTGGGGCGTGGTTGTAGCGGAAGGACACCAGGGCGGTGTCGGGCAGATACTTCATCCACTGGTACTTGTCGCCCTCGCTGGGCGCGGCGAGGCCGAGGCCAAAGGTGCCGTCGGGGCTGTTGACGGCCTGCTGGAAATAGTTGTCCAGGCCTTGTGCCTGGAAGTACAGATCCTGGTTGGGCTGATCAGATCCGTTCCCGCATCCGCCCGCCTTGTTGGCGTGCCCGACGGCCGTGGCGAGGGTGTAGGGCCAGTCGGTGTTGCTCCACACGGCGCCGGCCACGTTGTTGCTGGTCGGGAAGAGGCTGGTCATGGCGTCCGTGCACGCCCCGGAGTGATACAGCGTGATCTTGAAGTATGACCAGTTGGCCGAGTCCCGGATGATGGTGCCGCCGCGGGCGGCGGAGGGGATGTTCATCTGGAACACCGACCGGTAGGTCCCCGAGAAGCCCCAGCCGTCGTAGCCGACGGTGGCGTAGGACCCCTGGCGGCCGAAGTAGTTGTAGTTCGGGCTCTCCTTCTGGGTCCGGTTCCACTGGTAGGCCCAGTGTGTGGCCACGCCCGGGTCGATGGTGATCGGGAAGCGGGCCGTCGGGTCGGTGAGGATCTCCTGCACCGGGGTGAGCTGCATCTGGCCCGCGTCGACGGACAGCGGCATCACCGCGCGGTGTTCACCCTCGTCGGGCACGTCGACGGCCGCGACGCCGTTGGGTGCGCCGGCGGCACCGGCCGCGGCGAGGCCCTTCATGGCCGGTCCGGGCGCGGGAGCGACTGCCGGTGTGGGACTGTCCCACATGGCCGGTGTGCCCGCTGAGAACACGGGCTTTCCGGTGCTGTCAGAGACGGTGTATCCGCCGTCGTTGTTGGTGGCGACGCTCAGCCCGCTGCTGGCGCTGATCGGGTACTTGACCGTGGCCAGGGCGGGATTCTTGGCTGCGGCGGGGGTCTTGACGACCAGGGCGTGGGTGTACCCGGTGGGGGTGGCGGTGACCGTCAAGTCCACATCGGGCAATACGTTGGAGTAGGTCGCCGTTGAGCCCGACAGGGTCGGCTTCGGCAGCGATCCGTTCCAGCCAAGGCTGAGACTGTGCGTACCCTTGGAAGCTCTCACCAGCGGCGCGCCACCACCCCCCGACAGGACCAGCGGCGTGACCGTCGCGCCGGGGACCACGGTGCCATCGGCCGCGAACCGCAACTTCGTGTCCAGTGGTGTCCACCCGGTGCCCCTGCGGACCCGGTTGGGCACGGCACGCATCTCAGCGGTCAAGGTGCCGTCAGGGTTGGCGAAGATCTGGTTGGTCTCATCCCCTTGGGAGATCACCTCCACTCGCACCTTGGACTGACGCGCCTTGGCCAGAGCCGCCGATTCCTCGGACTGCGGTGCGGCTGAGGCGGGCGTCGAGAGTATGACAACGGGCAGCAGACTGGCGGCCATCAAAGCGATGGCGGCCAGAGTGCGGCGGCGGATGGAACGTGGAGGCGAATACTCCATGGTTGTGTCCCCCGATCACGGTAGGTAAGCAACGCGCCAAACAGGCGGTCACGCTACGGCACCCGCTGTCATCTCTACAAGGCCCGCCGTCGATAGCGCTGCGTGAATGTCCGTTGCGTCTAGCGTGATGAAGGTCAATGAGTATCACGGTAGGGTCACGGTTTCGTGGTGGAGGGCGACGGGCGAGCGCGGCCGATCGGTACAGTCCTCGAGCGCTGCCCACTTGGGCACGACGACGTTCGGGGGAGTTCGTTGAGTATCAGGCTAACTGTCCGTAATGGTGCGCGTCCTTTATCGATTGCCCCTCGTCCAGCCAGCCTCGCCCGGTCGCTCGCGGTGACCATGGCGATGAGCCTGGCGGTGACCTTGGTCGGGCAACTGCCCGCGCTGGCATCGACGGAAGACCGCGGCCCTATGCCGGTGCAGAAGTACACGATGGCCCGGGTCACCAAGGCCACCAACCCTCCTCCCAGGCGGGTGGCACCATCGACAGCCGCTCCTGCGAACCCGACGGTGGTGTGGCCCAGCCCCGGCGCCGTCGACGTGGATCTCGCCGGTGGGGCGCGGACCTCCCAGGCCGCCGGAGCCAGGGAGGTCCCGACGAAGGTCGGCGGGTTACCTGTGTCCGTTACGCCGGTGTCGATCGGCGAGAGCGCGAGGGCCGCGGCGAAGTCCGCTCCCACCAAGGTGCGCCTCGAGGTGCTCGATGGCGCGGTCACGGCCAAGACCGGCCTGCACGGCCTGCTGATGAAGGTGTCCCGCGCCGACGGGGTGACCACCGAGGGCCCGATCGGTCTTTCGGTGGACTACAGCACGTTCGCCCGCGCCTATGGCGGGGACTGGTCTGCCCGGTTGCGCCTGGTCGAGGTGCCCGACTGCGCGGTCAGCACCCCGAGCCGGGCCGAATGCGCCGTGCGGCCGGTTGCCACCACCAACGACCCCCGCACCCAGCTGCTCACCGCGACCGTGCAGGCCGCGCCGGCCTCGCAGCCGCGGATGTTCGCCGCGGTGGCAGGCGCTTCCAGCAGTGCCGGGGACTTCACCGCCACACCTCTGACGCCGTCTTCGACCTGGAGCAGTGGCACCTCGTCCGGAGATTTCGACTGGTCGTACCCGCTGAGGACCCCGCCGAGCCTCGGCGGCCCGACGCCCCCACTGGCCTTGTCGTACTCCTCGGGGAGCATGGACGGTCTGACCGCGGCCACCAACAACCAGCAGTCGTGGGCCGGACAGGGCTTTGCCCTGTGGCCCGGGTTCATCGAGCGCAAATACAAGCCCTGCCAGGACGACAAGGCGTCCGAGTCTGGCCCGCTGCCGAACAACACCAGCATCACCTCGGGTGACGAGTGCTGGGGCACCGACAACGCGACCATGTCCCTCAACGGGCACTCCTCCGAACTGGTCCGCGACGACGCGTCCGGCGCGTGGCACCCCAAGAGCGACGATGGATCCCGCGTGGAGCGGCTGTACGACGCGGCCCGTGCCAACGGTGACAACGACGACGAGTACTGGCGGATCACCACGCCTGACGGTGTGCAGTACTACTTCGGCTACAACCGTCTGCCGGGCTGGAGCGTCGGCAAGGCTGAGACCCGGTCGGCCTGGACTGTTCCGGTGTACGGCAACCACAGCGGTGAGAAGTGCAACAACGGCGGATATGACACCTCCTGGTGCCAGCAGGCGTGGCGCTGGAACCTCGACTACGTGGTCGATCCGCACAGCAACGCCATGGCCTACTACTACGCCCCTGAGACCAACATGTACGGCCGCGGCGCCGCGCCGGGAACCGCGACGACGTACACACGCGGCGGCACCCTCGACCACATCGACTACGGCCTGCGCTCCGACAACCTGTACGCCACCGCACCCCAGAAGGTCACCTTCGCCAGCGCCGAGCGGTGCTCGGCCGGCTCGACGTGCGACTTCGCGCACCCGCTCAGCTACCCCGACACCCCGCTGGATCAGAACTGCACCGGCGGCACCTGCACCTACATCGCGCCGACGTTTTGGACCACCAAGCGGCTCGCCAAGATCACGACCCAGGTGTGGCGGGGCAGCGCCTACGGCGACGTGGACTCCTGGACCCTGAACCACTCCTACCCGAACGCCGGAGACACCGACACCCGCAGCGCCCTGTGGCTGGACTCCATCAGTCACAGTGGGCTCGTCGGCAGCGTGGCCACCCTGCCGGATGTCACGTTCACCGGCCAGTCGATGGGCAACCGGGTCAACACCGGCGGCTCCTACGCGCCGCTGTACTGGCGGCGCATCACCGGCATCACCTCCGAGGCCGGCGGCACGGTCACCATCGCCTACACGGGCCCTGAATGCTCGTCAGCGAACCTGCCGGCGAGCCCGGACTCCAACGGGCTGCGCTGCATGCCCGTGCGGTGGACGCCTCCGGACACCGGCGTGGAGCGACAGGACTACTTCCACAAGTATGTCGTCACGGACATCACCGAAAGCGACAGCAACGCCACCGCCAATGTCGGTGTCACCACACACTACGACTACGATGGCCCGGCGGCCTGGCACTTCGACGAATCCGACGGCCTGAGCCCGGCCGACAAGAAGACCTGGTCACAGTGGCGCGGGTACTCGAAGGTTCGCACGACGGTCGGACTGGCACCCGAGACCCTGTCGCGGACCGAGACCCTGTTCCACCGAGGAATGTCCGGCGACAAGGTCGCCGCCGGCGGCACCAAGAACATCACCGTCACTGGTTCCGACGGTGTCGCGGTCGACGACGCCGACTACCTTGCCGGTGCTGCCCGGGAGAAGACCACTTACAACGGCGCTGACGTCATCGCCAGCACTATCACCGACCCGTGGGTCTCACCGTCGGCCACCGCGACCCGGGTGCGGTCTTGGGGCACCACGCGAGCACTCATCACCCACCCGGGAACGGTCACCAACCGCCAAGCGTTCAGTGGCGGCTTCCGCAAGACCCAGACCATCACCAGTTACGACGTCAATGGTCTACCCACCCAGGTCAGCGATCTCGGCGACTTGGGCGTCGACAACGACCAGCACTGCACCCGCACCACCTACACCCAGAACACGGGCGCATGGCTACTCACCCTCGCCAGCCGCACGGAGACCGTCGCCGCGGCCTGTACGGCGACGCCGAACCGTCCAACCGATGTCGTCTCCGACACCCTCACCTACTACGACGGCGCGACCAGCCTGACCGCGATTCCGAGCAAGGGCGATGTCACGCGGACAGAAGCGGTCAACGGCTGGGTCGCCGGTGGCCCGACGTACGCGGTGACCGCTCAGAACACCCACGACGACTACGGACGCACTCTCACGTCGATCAACGTCGACAACAAGCTGACCAGCACCGTCTACACCCCGGCTGCTGGCGGTCCGCTCACCCAGACGGTGACCACCAACCCGGCTCTGCACGTTGACACGATCATCAGCGACCCGGCGTGGGGGCAGCCGACCGCGACGATCGACGCGAACGGCCGCCGCTATGACATGGAATACGACCCCCTGGGTCGCCTGATCAAGGGCTGGCTGCCAGGCAGGGCCAAGGGCACCGACAGCCCGAACATCCAATACGCCTACACCATCCGCACCAACGCTCCGAACGTCGTGACGAGCCAATCGCTCCGCAACGACGGCACCTACCTCACCAGCACAAAGCTCTACGACGGCATGCTGCGCGAACGCCAGGCCCAGGGTTACTCGCCCGGCGCGCAGGGCGGACGGATCGTGCTCGACACCGTCTACGACACCCGGGGGATGGTCGCTCGGACCAACAAGTACGTCACCGCCGGCATCCCGGGTACCGACGTGCTGCTGCCGCACGACTCCGACGTGGCGCAGCAGACCCGCACCACATACGACGGCGCCGGACGGCCGATCAACGAGGCGTTTTACGTCCAAGCCACCTTCAAGTGGCAGACGACCACCGCCTACTTCGGCGACCACACCGACGTCACCCCACCTGCGGGCGGCACACCGACGTCGAGGTACACCAACGCGATCGGGCAGGCCACTCAGCTGCGCCAGTTCAAGAACGGCACCACCAGCGGCGCGTACGACGCCACCTCCTACACGTACACGCCGTCAGGCAAGCTTGACACGGTCACCGACGCCGCGGGCAACAAGTGGAAGCACGTCTACGACATCGCCGGCCGTGAGATCAGCACCACCGACCCCGACCAGGGCACCACCACGTCCACCTACGACGACGCCGGCCGGGTCACCTCTACCACCAACGCCCGTAACCTCACCCTGGCCACCGTCTACGACGCACTCGGGCGCAAGTCCGAACTCCACGACACCACCTCCACCGGGCCACTGCGGGCCAAGTGGACGTATGACACAGTCGCGAAGGGCCAGCTCGCCTCTGCGACCCGATACATCGGGAACAGTGTCTACGTCAGCACGATCGACTCCTACGGCCCCAACTACAAGCCGGCCAGCACCACGATCAAGATCCCGGCACCGGCGGGCGCGACCCCCGCGGAAGCGGCACTCGCCGGAAATTACGTCACCACCGCGACGTTCAACATCGATGGCACCCAGGCGAGCACGACCATGCCCACGGTCAAGGGCCTGGACAGCGAGACGCTGGACTACGGCTACGACTACTACGGCAATCCCACCACCCTCAAGAGCACCGTCACCGCCGGCAGCGTGATCACCAAACGCACATACGTGGCCGGGACCGACTACCTTGGCTTCGGAGAGCTCAACCAGCTCACCCTCAACGGGTCAGCGTTCAATAAGAGCGTCTGGCTGTATTACGGCTACGAGGTCGGCACCGGCCGGGTCAACGAGGCCATCACCAAGCGCGGCATCGCCGCGCCCTACCAGGCTGACGTGTTCTACACCTACGACGACGCGGGCAACATCACCAAGGTCAAGGACGCGGCTTTCAACGCGTCCACCGGCACCTACGCCGCGCCGCCGGACACCCAGTGCTTCAAGTACGACTACCTGCGCCGTACCACCCAGGCATGGACCGCGGCCGACATGAACACCACCTGTGCCACCGTGCCCACGGCGAACACCCCCGCCGGCGGTGTGGACGGCCCGGCCCCGTACTGGAACACGTACACCTTCGACGTCACCGGCAACCGCACCGGTGACAACCCCCACGACGCGACAGGCAACCGCACCTACAACTACCCCGCCGGTGGCGCCAACCAACCCCATGGCCTCACCTCCGTCACCGCGGGTGCGAGCACGACCAGCAGTTACGGGTACGACAACGCGGGAAACACCACCAGCCGCACCTCGGCCGGGCGAAGCCAGAACCTGACCTGGGACAACGAGAACCACCTCACGGCGGTCACCGAAGCCGGCAAGGCAACTGCCAATATCTACGACGCCGACGGCGCCCGCATCATCCGCAAGGACCCTGACGGCACCGCCACCCTCTACCTCGGCACGACCGAGGCGCGGGCCACCAACACCGGCGTCGTCTCCGGCACCCGCTACTACGCCCACTCCGACCGCACCATCGCCCAACGTGGCAACGGCAAGATCTACTGGCTGTCCGGGGATAACCACGGCACCGGCAGTCTCACCCTGGACTCCACCACTCTCGCCGTGTCCCGCCGGTACATGCATCCGTTCGGCGCGACCCGCGGTGCGTTCGTCACCTGGGCCAACGACAAGGGCTTCGTTGGAGGAACTCAGGACCCCACAGGCCTGACCCATCTCGGGGCCCGCGACTACGATCCAGCCATAGGCCGGTTCATCTCCGTCGACCCGGTGATGGATCCCAACGACCCCCAGCAGATCAACGGCTACGCCTACGGCAACAACGCGCCGACCAACTTCATCGACGCCGACGGCCTGTGGCCCAAGTTCATCGCCAACGCCGCCAAATCCATCAGCAACGGTGTCAAGGATCTCGGGCACACCATCGCCCAGGACCCGCTCAAGTTCGTCAACCAGGTACTGATCGCGGTGATCGTGGTCGTGGCCGTCGCCGGCATGTGCGCGGTACCCCCAGGGGTCGGCTGTGCCGTCGCTGCCGCCGTCATCGGCGGAGCACTCGCTGGAGGAGCGTCAGCGGCGGTCGGGTACGTCTCCGACGTCGACGCCGGCCGCAAGGAGGCGAGCTGGGACGGCTTCAGCCAAGAAGTCGGCGACGGCATGGTCACAGGCGCAGTCACGGGTGCGGTGTTCGCGCCGCTCGCCGGACTCAGCGCCGCCGCCACCCAGCCGCTGAAAGCGGGCCTCCTCGGTATCGACGAAGGCGTCACTGAGAGCACGGCGCAAAACGCCGCCAAGAGGCTGACACCATGCCAGCACAGTTTCGCCCCCGACACCCAGGTCCTCATGGCCGACGGCAGCACGCAGGACATCAAGGACATCGAGGTCGGCGACAAGGTCAAGGCGAGTGACCCGGAAACCGGTGAGAACACCGATCAATCCGTCACCGCATTACACCTCAACCAGGACGAGGACCTCACAGACATCACCGTTGCCAGCACGACCGGCGACCAGCAGGTTCTCCACACCACACAACACCACCCCTTCTGGGACCCGGCAAACGGCGTATGGGTTGACGCCGCGGATCTAGACCCCGGAACCCACCTGCGTACCTACGACGGAGCTGAAGTCGTCGTCATCGGGGTGGACAATCACGCCGGCCGTCGGGCCATGCGCGACCTCACCGTGGACTCTGTCCACACCTACTACGTCATTGCCGCCGGTCACCCGGTACTCGTGCACAACGAGTCCTGCCCGCTCACCGGCCAGGTCGAGTACGGCAGTACCGACCTCAGTCAGGCCGTTCAAAAGGCACGGGTCGCGGACGCGAACAAGGGCAACAACTACGGCGCGGCCAGACTCGAAGACGGTACGATCATTGTCGGCCGCTCCTCCAAAGGCGTCCACGCGGAACAAGACCTGATCAAGAAGGCGAACGGCCGCAAGATCATCGACCTATACACTGAACGTGAACCCTGTGCGAACAAGTGCGCCGGACTCACACAAGACATGAACGTGACCTGGTCGGGCCCATGGAACCCTCCATCTGTGCGACCATCAACCAACGCATATCTCAGAAATAAGATCGACGAACTTTTCAGCTAGGATCGCGTTAAGAAGGAGTGGAAGTGTCGCTCGAACACGAAAACTGGCCAACGTTTCGACTCACAGTGTTCGACACTGTGCCGACGACCGTGCCGGCGACACTTCCGCTCTTCACTACCGGGGTCGCACACGACATGTTCGACACCGTCTACCAAGTCACCGACAGGGCGGCAGTGAAGGTTGTCTCCGGCAGACCGCTCGTGCACTTTGGAAACACCGGGTCAGCGCTCATGTGCCTCGACATTGAATCCGGCCACGTTGTCGAGGTCGGTTCGGGCGGTGGCGGACCTGTCAGACTGGTCAATTCGAGCATCGGTCAGTTCAATGCCTCGGTTCAGCTCGTTGTAGAGCGATTTCCCTATTATGAGGCTGACTCTGAGTTGGAAACACGAGAAGCCATCGGCGAGGCCCTCCGGGCACAGTTGATGCAGGTGGATTCATCATCCATGTCCGAGGACGGCTTCTGGGAGACGTTTGTCGATGACCTCATAGTGGGCGACTATTCCAATGAAGACGTGTTGTCGTCGTAATCGGGCGGCTTGACGGGGGCGGCAACGAGTACCAGACCTTGGCGGTTCACTGCCGTCATCCCCTCTTGACCACCCCGCACTTTCAGTCAACTTCACCAGAACAAACATCCACAATGGATCATGCGGCCATCGCTCGTCGCGGTCAGTGACACCTCACCCATCGATGATCGCGATGGGTGAGGTGTTTCCAGTGAAGACCCAAAACAAGCCGCTACCCGGTCGGTTCGCGCGGCTGGGGTCATTGGGTTCTCCGCATCGGGTCGTAGACCGGGGCGTCCTTCGACGGCCTGCGCGGAGTCTGGAACCTTCACGGAACTGACGACGCCGGTGATCGCGAACGCGGGGTTCTCCCTGCCCTACACGCTGGAGGGCCACGACCCCGCGGCCATGCGTGCCATGGTTGTCGCCACGGTCAGGTGGGGCTGGGATCGGGATATAGCTCGTCGTGCGGGGAAACCCGGGGAAAGCCCGGGCAAGGCTGCGGGCGAGGGTGCGAATCTCCGCTTCTGGTTCAGGCCGCAGCCACAACGACCGTCGGGAAGCGGTTCGCCTGGCTGAAGGTGGCCTCGAAAGATTCGACACCGACTGCGGCCTCGCTGATCCGGTCCAACAGGTCTAGGAGTACCGGGCGCTCGCTGACCCGAATGGGCCGAGTTCACCGAGCACTTCGACCGAGACACGGTCGAACCCGGCTCCTGTGCCCGCCCTACTGCACACCCTGCCAGCATCAACACGTCTGTCAATCAAAATGATCTTGGGTGGCCGTGTGGCGACCCATGCCTCTACTCCTCTCCAAGAGTGACGGCGGAGGCTTCCTGACCGACATCTTCCAGGCGTGTCGACGTGAGAAGTCGAAAGATCCAGCGGTGGAAACGCTAATGAGCTTGGCTGCTACGGTCCGTTCGTGGACGAAGACACATTCTGGGCACTTGTCGCGGAGTCCCGACACGACGGCGGAAGCAACACCGAGCTCGTCTCACGCGTCCTCTTCCGCCGGCTCCGCGCGCTCGATGCGACTGACGTCGTCGAGTTCGTCCGATTTTGGGAACAAGCACGGTCTCTTTTGTACTCGTGGCCAGTGACCGACGCGGCCTGCCTGCTGCTCGGTCCGGTAGAGGAGGAAGACCTGTGTCATATCCAGGACTGGATCATCTCCTACGGCCGCACAGTCGTCGAGCGGATCGCACGGGATCCAGATGCCCTCACGGATCTTGCCTCGGATGCGGGCAATGCCCGCGCGCAGTGGTTCGGCGAGTTCATAACGGAGGCGCATATCGTCGTCAGTGGCATCTGGCCGCCCGGCTACGATCCTGACGGGCCAGACGACCTGATCGGTGAGCGCCTGGACCTCGACGACTGGACTGCCGTCCGTCGGCGGTTTCCCAGTCTGGCCGCGTTTCGGCGTGACCACCCCGAACTTGGTAACCCCGAGCTTCGCTGATCAGTTTGGGGCCTTGCTGCTTGCCTTCTGGAGGCCGTCGGCAAGTTGGCGCGGATCTCCTCCTTGCGCGGCAATTGGGTGGGGTCGACCCGAAGGAGTGGGCATCTGGCGCACGCTTCTCTGAACGTGGCGATTGGGCTCCCGTTTCTGTGATGGGCTCTTCCGGGATCGATCAGGGTAGGTGAATCCTGACCTCGATCCAGGCGGCGAGTAGGTCCGTGTTCGGTCCTGGTTGCAGATGGCCGATGAGGCATTCGAGGTGCGCCGTCAGGTTCTTGTGGTCTCGGAGTTCGCGTATCTGCTCGATGGGACGCTCATGCCAGCCCTGGGATAGCGCGCCAGCCTGGTCGAGATCGAAGGTGAACGCCGCGAGGGTGTCGGCGGCAAGCGTTGCGGGGTTCCAGTCTGGGTCAGTGTCGGGACCGAGGTGCTCGATGATCCAGGTGCGGAGCATGAAGTTGGTGGAGAGCCTGCGGACCCGACTCCCGGGCCCGTCGGGGTGGACTCGCTCATTGGTGCTCAACGACAGTTTTGCCCAGCGGAGGCGGGCATGTCGTGGTTCGTCGGACCGGTAGGCGTGGTCCGCAGCGATCGATCGGACAGCTTCAAGCTCCGAGTACAGCAGGGTGGTCGCATACGCTTCGAGGCGTTCGATCGGCCAGGCATGGATCGGAGATTCGTGTGGGTCTGGGCTCAACGTTCCTCGTTTCGGATGGCGGGCAGGCCGAGGTCGACGGTAGTGCCCTCGTGGAGCCGACGGTTGAGGTGTGCGAGCTTGTTCTCGGCGCCGGCGAGGCTGACTTGGAGTCCTTCGACCTTGCCGAGCCAGCCTTCGCGTTCGACTTCGGCGGTGCGTGCTGACGGGCGTGGTGGCAGTCTGGTGCAGAGTGATACCGCCCCTTGACGCTCTTTGACAGTACTGTCACACTCCACACAGTACCGATCGGGGCGACCTCGATCTCAGCGAGAGCGAGGACTCCATGAAGATCTCCTTCGACACCGACAAGGACACCTTCGATAGCGCGATCGCGACGCTTCGAGCTGCCTATGGCATCCCGGTGCCGGGTATCGGCTCCGGCGGGGACATCGACCCCGACGGGCCGGGGGACACCGTCACTGACGACTACTATCCGGGGAGTTGGACTCGTAAGCGGCTGGCGAAGTTCGCCGAGTACCTCGCACCCGATGCCTCGGAAGCGGTCCGCTATATCGCGGCTCACGCGCCTGCTGTGTCGATTGACGAAGTCATCGAGTACATGGGCAAGTACCTCAACATCGAAAAATTCTCGGGGCAAGAGATGGGCGGACGCATGTCGAGCGTCGGCTTCAACTGGAAAGCCGTGCCCGGCGCGAAGGCGGCTCCGTTGGAGACCGACTACAAGTATCGTGTCTACCGTATGGATGAGGGCATCGCGGCCGTGCTGCGCGAAGTCATGGGCGATCCGGGGCAATCGTCGTAGAGAGTGGAGTGAATTTTCTGTCGGCGATCTCGATGTGCGGGCGAGTCTGAACTTGCTGCTAGGTCCGGGTCGCGCGAAACGATGAAACCTCTTGGGCTTGATCCGGCAGGACCAGCGGCTGGCCGAACTGCTGTGGCGTGTCTGCGAGTTTGATCTGACGCGCGGGGACCATGGTGAGCGAGTCCAGTTGTCGTCCGGGCTTTCCCTGAAGGGCGTAGCCGGGGATATCACCGGTGGAACCTTCTTCCTGTGAGGCGAGAGTGGTGCGACTCGGCCTGTGCTGTATGTCAGTTCCGAGGGGCAGGCCGGGATTGTTGGCCGGAGCCTTGCCGAGGCCTAGGAGATCATGGTCGGGCTGCGGTTGTGGTGGACTGTTTGAATTTCCCCGGTGGCGGGGATCTGGCGGCGATGCATACTGCCGCTGAGTATCTGGGGCGGGGTCTGGGCGGAGGAGCGAGCAGCGAACGCGAGCGCCGTTTGCCGTGGAAGCAACTGACCGGGTCCCTGGGTCCGGCTGGGCCCCGTCGTGCGAGCGTGAGGCTTGCCATTCGTGGCGACGGCCCAGTCCACGCCGCGGACGGTGGCGGCCGTGACGATCAGGACATAGTGTTGAGACGGTTGAGTACCGCCGTGGTGTGACCGAGTGCGGCACCGAGCGCCTGTACCGACTGCGGCGCCCGGGTGTCGTGGGGGTCCTCGCCGACCTGTTCGCACAGGCTGCCGCCCGTTTCGGCGAGTTCGATCACCTGTTGCCAGTGCTGCTGGGCCTGAGCGTCGGGGATGGCAGGGTAGCCGGCTGCGTCGTGGGCGATCGCGCGGAGGTTCCCGCAGATCGGCCGGAGTTTCGCGAAGTCGACCCATCCTGGCCCCAGGGCGTGTTCGGAGTCCCGCATAGTGCGGTACACCAGATTCCATTGGTCGGCGAAGCGACGCAGCAGGCGGTCCCCGCCTTGATCGCGCCACGCGGCGACGGCCGTGGCCACCTGTGGTGGAACGGGGATGTCGGTGCGCGGCAACAGGTCCTGGCGGACCCTCCGCGACGATGGCAGCTGGCTGTTGCTTGGGGTGGTGGCACCGAGGGGTTCGGTTCTTCCCGTCGCCCCGACCAGGGTCGTTCTCGTGGTCACCACCAACGCGGCGGTGGCGACCAGCAGGACGCAGGACGCGAACACGCCGAGGCGGGGGACGGGCCGGGTCGCGGCGCCCGCTTCCGGGGCAGGCCGATGCCGCCGCCGGCGCAGCGGTGCCGTGATCGCCGTGGCGGGGAAGGCGGCAACTGAAGCGAGCACCAGTGCGATGCCCAGGGCGCTGCCGACGTTTCCCCAGGTGAAGGCGGGTCGCCAGGCACAAGAGGTCTGGAGGATGCTCAGCGATTCCAGGCACCCGTCCGTCGACGCGAGCGCGAACAGTCCGAGAAATCCGACCAGGGTCGCGGTCTGTGTGGCGATCAGAGCGAGGATCAGCCGGTGTCTGGTCGCCAGCGCGCTCGCGAGGATGGCGGCCCCCGCCGCCGGGACGACCAGGGCGATGATCTGCCACTTCTCGTAGATCAGCAGGTACAGGCCGAACCGGTGTCCGGGCCAGGTGTGTAGTTGTGCTTGCACCCATGTGACGGTGGCCCAGCAGGCCAGGCCGCCGAGCACGCCCGGCAGCAGCGCCTGACGCAACAGGGGTCGCGGTGGCGCCGACCATCGCACGTCGATGGTGCCCTGCGCCCATGGTGGTGTCCCGTCGGCTGGGCGCGTGGCCCAGGCCAACAGCGAGGTCGCGGCCAGGATGACGGCCGTGGGGATCAGTAGCGGCCACAGGGGGAGGCCCGCCAGCACCATCGACGTCACGTTGACGACCGTGGTCATGTGTGGATGGCTCGTGGCGATCACCGGATCGGCCTGCTCGTACAGCTGGAGGCCCAGGTCCGGATTGAAACGCACCCCTGCGGCGAACAACATTCCTTCGTACTGCCACCACAGCACCCAGGCCGACAGCAGCAGGAACGCGGTGGTCAGACTCAGCAACATCGGCAGACGCAGGGTCCGACCACGCCAGCTGTTCACCCACAGCTCGGCGCAGCGGGTGATCCACCACGCGAACGCCACACCGGCGAGCACCGGAAGAACGAGCGCCCCGGCCCGGGGCGGCAGCCAGTGGTTGCCCGTGACCTGACCGATGACCAGCTCGCCCGTGGCTAGCCCGGCGCCCAGCCACAGCCCGGCCCACACGCCGGACCGGGTGGCGCGCGAGGTGAGAGCGTCGTAGGCGACCGCCCGCCACAGGGCGACCCCCGCCAACGCGGTGATCAGCGCCGGGCCCGCGAGCAGCTGTACCGCGTGCGTGGCGAACGCCGGCCACGACGCGAACGGGTCATACCCGAGGTTGTAGGCCCCCAGGTACGCGGTCACGCTGGCGGTGATCAGCGTCGAGGACACCCCGGTGACGAACATCGGCACCGCCCGAGCGCCGAACAGGGCCGCCGGGTCGGTCAGCGACCGCAGTCGCAGGTCCCACCGAGGATGGGTCCGCCACAGCTCGGCGAACGCGGACCCGGCCCGCCTCAGTGCCCTTGGGCCGCTCGGCACGGCGTCGACCCATCCGAGGGGGTCGGCTCCGTGGCGGATGGCGGTCCGGTCGGCGTAGACCTCCCGCAGCCGCAGGACTTCGGAGCGCGCCAGGTAGACCAGCACGGTCAGGAACACCGGTAGAGCCAGATGGCGGACCAGGACCGGCGCGTGACCGGGCCAGTACGGCGTCCGTGCCACCGTGACCAGCTGGGCCGCTCCCCACGCCACGTAGGGGACCAGCACGATCGCCAGGAACGCCCGCCACACGGCCACCGTGGCGTAGGTGATGGTGATGTCCCTGTTGCTGACGTGGCCCAGTTCGTGCAGGACCACCGCGCGGAACGCCACCGGGTCGCTGGTGCGCCGGGTGAGCAGCCCGGCGTCCAGGCGCATGACCGGCTGGGTGTTGTTGCCGAACACCACCGCGCCGGCCGTGATCGCCGAAGGATCCACGACGACGCGTGGCAGCTGGTCCAGCCCCGCTTCCGTGGCCAGCCGCCCCAGGGCGGAGCCGATCTCACCGTCGGTGTCGATCGCACTCAGCGGGATGACCCGGCCGTGGCGCGCTTTCCACCATGGCAGAGTGAGGAACAGCCCCCGAGCCAGGGCCACGACGGCGGCCGGACCGGCCAGGACCAGCCAGACCGGGGGAGCGTACCGAAACCGGGCCAGGCACGCGTCGGCCAGGTGGTCGTGGAGAATGCCGGACAGGACCCCGATCAGGTTCCCCGGTTCACCGAGGTCGCTGATGTCGGGGGTGGCGGGGGCGCAGCCGAATCCGACCGGGTTGGAGAGGCTCGCGCTGACATCGAGCATCATCGCGCCGCTGGACACCAGGATCAAGACCACCAGCAGCGCGAACCGCGCGTTCGTTCCCGCGGTGAGTGCCCGTTCGTCAATCTGGGCCTGGGCGTGTCCGGCGGCCGTGCCGTCACTGCCGCTTGCGGACACCGCTGCTCGCATCGTCGGGCCCGTCGTCGGGCGTGGTCGTGTCCGGCACTGACATCGCGAGCCTGGCGACGACGACGTCGGCGACCGTCACGGCCCGTTTCTGCCGCACGCCCGCGTCGATGGCGGCCCGCAGCACCTGTCGTTGTACCTCGGCGAGCTGCTCGCGCGACAGCGGCGGCAACGCGGCTGGCAGGGCCTTGCGTCGACGCAGCGCCTTGTGCAGCAACGCTCGCATGCCCCTGGCTGAGCCGTCCACGGCGGCGTCGGTCGCCTTCTTGGCGATCTCGTTGAGGACCAGCCACACGGCCGGCGTGGCCAGTGCCAGCGCCTCTTCCACGCCGAACCCCAACGGTTCCCGCCGCCTGCGGCCACGGAGTAGCTGGCGCACCACCGTGGCGTCGTCGAGTTGGGTCAGGCTGTTGACGAGCGGCAATTCCTCAGGCGCGGCCTCGGCGATGACATCGCGCACCACATTGCGGACGAGGAGCCGGTCGAGCGGCGCTGGGCCAACTGTCATAAAACCACTGTAGAGGCAGCGCGCTCCACGAGGATCAATGGATGATGGGGTGATAGGTCCGAACCCGGGCAGGACCCTCCGGCCGGCGGGTCACATGCGGTCCGGTGTGGCGATGCCCAGCAGGTCCAGCCCTCGGGCCAGGGTCCGGGCCGTCAGATCGCACAGCACCAGCCTGCTGTCGCGTACCTCGCCCGCCGAGCGCAGCACCGGACAGTGTTCGTAGAACCGGGTGAACGCGGTGGCCACGCCGTACAGGTAGGTGGTCAGTTTGTGGAACCGCAGCGACTCGGCCACCTCGTGTACGACGCCGCCGAACGCGAGCAGTTGCAGGGCCAGGGCCCGCTCGGCGTCCTCGGTGACGATGACGGTCTGCGGCTCTCGGGGCGCGGACATCCCGCCCTTGCGGAAGATCGACCGGATCCGGGTGTGCGCGTACTGCAGGTAGGGCGCGGTGTTGCCCTCGAACGCCAGCATCCGGTCCCAGTCGAACACGTAGTCCTTGACCCGGTCGGTGGACAGGTCGGCGTACTTCACCGCGCCGATCCCGACCGCCCGGGCGAGTTCGGCTCTCGCGTCAGGTTCGACGTCGGGGCCGATCATGTTCTCGGCCCGGGACACGGCCTCGTCGAGCAGTTCGACCAGCTTGACGGTGCCGCCGGCCCGGGTGCGCAGCATCTTGCCGTCGGGGCCGAGCACCGAACCGAATCCGACGTGGGTGGCGGTCACGGGGTCGGCGAGCCAGCCGGCCTCGCGGGCGGTCTGGTACACCATCTCGAAGTGCTGGCGTTGTGGCAGGCCCACCACGTACAGCAGCCGGGTGGCCTTGAGTTCCTGGGTCCGGTACCGGATCGTGGCCAGGTCCGTCGCGCCGTAGCCGAATCCGCCGTCGCGTTTGCGGACGATGATGGGCATCGGTTCCTCGTCCCGGTTGACGAACCCGGCGGGGAACACGCACCGCGTCCGCCCGGAGACCCGCAGCAGGCCGAGGTGGTCGAGTTCCTCGACGAGCGGTTCGAGGCGGTCGTTGTAGAAGCTCTCGCCCCGGAAGTCCTCGGAGGTCAGGGTGACGCCCAGCTTGTCGTAGACGGACAGGAAGTACCGCTCCGATTCGGTGACGAGTCTGCGCCACAGGGCCAGGGTCGCCTCATCGCCGCTCTGCAGCACCACGACCCGCTCCCGGGCGCGCTCGGCGAAATCCTCGTCGTCGTCGAACTTCAGCCGCGCCGCCTGGTAGAGGCCGCTGAGGTCGCCGACCGACAACTCGTGCGCCGCTCCGGCGTCTCCCAGGTCGAGCAGGTGCTCGATGAGCATGCCGAACGGGGTGCCCCAGTCGCCCAGGTGGTTGGCCCGGATGACGTCGTGTCCGAGCCAGGACAGCAGCCGGGCGGCCGCGTCGCCGATCACGGTGGACCGCAGGTGGCCGACGTGCATCTCCTTCGCCACGTTCGGCGCGGAGTAGTCGATCGGCACGATGTCCGGGTCGGCGACCCGCGGCACCCCGAGCCGCTCGTCGGCGGCGATGGTCGCCAGGAGCGCGCCGAGCGCCGTGTCGGCCACCCTGAGGTTGATGTAGCCCGGCCCGGAGATGGCGGCGGTGGCCAGGCCGTCGAGGTCGGCGTGCAGCAGTACGTCGGCCGCGACGTCGCGGGGTGGCCGGCCGAGCCGCCGGGCCAGCGGCAACACGCCGTCGACCTGGAAGTCCGCGTGCGTCGACCGGCGCACCACCGGATCGGCTGCGTCGCCGGCCACGGCCTCGAACGCGCGCGCGAGCCGCTCGGTGAGCAGCTCCTCCAGATTCACCATCGCGGGCTACCTCACTGGTCGAAGGGACGGGGTGGCTAGTGCCGGAGCAGGCCTCTGACGCCGCGGGTGACGAGCCACAGCCCGCCGGCGGCGACAACGGGTCCGATGACGGCCCAGAGGGCGACTCCGGTCATCACGCTGCCCTCCAGGTAGCCGAGGCCTTGCAGGGTCCATGTGCCGCCGAGGAGGACGAGCAGGAGACCGAGGATGATCTGTACCCAGCGCATTGGTGCCTCTATTCAGGATGGTCGCCGGTGGTCCGGCCGACCTCGTAGGAGGTGGTGACCCCGGTGTAGGCGAGGTGGAACATCATGCCGGTGGCGGCGTGGCGCAGGTTGTGACAGTGGTCCATCCAGATTCCGGGGTTGTCGGCCTTGAGGGCGACCTCCCAGATCTGGCCCTCGCGGATGTCGAGGGTGTCCAGCCACACCGGGCTGCCGGTCGCCGGGCGGCCGTCGCGGGACAGGACCAGAACGTGGTGCCCGTGCGGGTGGATCGGGTGACTTTCCACGCTGCGGTTGACGATCGTGAACTTCACCAGCTCGCCGTAGCGGACCTGTTGAGCGGGGATGTCGGGGAACGTCTGGCCGTTGACGGTGTAAACGGTGTCGAACCGGCCGTCGTAGAAGCCGAGCCGCTCGTCGAGCACCAGGGTGAAGTGCCGGTCGAAGTGCGAGTCGCGGCCGAACGGGGTGGCGGCCGGGGTGCCGTAGTTCAGGGGGTCGACACGGGTGCCTGCCGTGTGGGCCGGGGTGGGCCCCGTGCCGAGCAGTAGCCCGAGGTCCTCGGCCGCGTTGCCGACGTCGAGGAGCACCGGGTGGTCGGGCATGGTGAACGTGAGATCCGCGCGGCCCCCGCCCGGGACGGTGACCACCGGGTCGGGCACGTCGGTGGGGCCGTGGACCTCCGTCCCGTCGAACGCCGCGACTCTCGCGGCGGTCCCGGTGAGGGTGAAGTCGTGTGTCGCGGCGTCGGTGTTGACCAGCCGGAGACGGACCGGGGTGCCCGCCGGCACTGGGCGGCTCTCGGGGCCGGAGCGGTCGCCGAGGAGTTGGGGGGCTCCGAGCACGTCCTCCTGGCCGAAGTTGTGGTATGCCAGCGCCAGGTCCAGGCCGGTAGGGGGTGCCGGGTCGACGATCAGAATGCCGTAGAGGCCTGCCCGGACCTGGGCGTCGGAGTCCTGGTGGGAGTGGTACCAGTAGGTGCCGGCCCGGCTGGCCAGGAACCGGTACGTGAACTCAGCGCCGGGCCGCACTGCCTGCTGGGTGACGCCGGCGACGCCGTCCTCACCGTTCGGGACGTCGTAGCCGTGCCAGTGGATGGTCACGCCCTCGGCGACGTCGGCGTTGCGCAGGGTCACCTCGACGACGTCGCCCTGGGTGACCCGAAGTTCGGGGCCGGGGACCGTGCCGTCGTAGGTGAGGGCGGCGACGCCGCGTACCGTCGCGTGCCGGGCGGTGAGGGTGAACCGGCGGACGGGGCCGTCGCCGCGCGGGCCGCGGATGTCGGCCACGTTGGCTGCCTGGCCCTGGGCGTGGTCGGCCGGCCGGCCGCCGCCGAGGTCGACGGGGCCGTGCGTGCCCATTGGCAGCCGGTCGGGCAGGACACTGGCGTCGTAGGCGACGACGAGACCACCGGTCAGGGCGAGCACTCCGACGACGAGGGTGGCGACGTGGGACACGGGGGAGGATCGGCGCGTGGGACTGCGGTACCGGATGATGGTCCGGACGAGCGACCAGCCCGCGGCCAGCGCGGTCAGGGCGACCACGACCAGCCCGCGGCCCGGGGTGACGGGGTAGGACACCACGAACGCCACCACGAGGCAGGCGAAGGCCGCGTATCCGGTGACCCGCACCGGCCCCGCGACCAGTGGGTGCGCGAGGTCGGCCCCGGAGCGCAGCCGGGGCAGGGTGAGCAGCACCGTCGCGGCGGCCGGCACCAGGATCAGCGGCAGGCCGAGCACCACGGTCTCCTGTACGAACCACCAGCCGCTGGTGTAGAGGACCGCCACGACGACAATCCGTAGGGCGATGAGCAGCAGGCCCAAGGCGATCAGGGTCCAGGCGAGGCCCCGGGCGCCGAGCGTGCCGACCGCCCAGCCGGTCAGGGGCCACACGATCGCCAGCGCGATCACGAGCAGCAGGTCCACCGCGAGCAGATCGGTCGGCACGTCACACCCTTTCTAGGCGGTCTCGGCACTGTCCACACTCAACTTCCCCAACCGCAGGCCGGCGACCGTGAGCCAAACCAGCGGCAACAGGGCGGCGAACAGCGGGTAGAGAATGCCATAACCGAGCGTAGTCGGGCCTGCGAGCCAGAGATACCCGGCGGTGACCGCCGCGCCGGCGCCGCCGCCGACGCCCAACCAACCGAGCCAGCGCGGGTACCGCTCCCCGTCAAGGAGCATCGCCAGTCCGTAACAGGCCGGGGCGAAGCCGTAGAGGGCGAGGACGGCCATCAACTCCACGCCGTAGCTGGTGCGCAGACTGCCCGCGAACACCGGCACCCAGGCGGGGTCGCCGCCCCAGCTGCGCGCCAGGTACTCGTGGACGTAGCCGTCGCGGGCCATCGTCACCACCAGCATGGTGACCCCGGCGACCGCGAACCCGTTGGCCATCCGGCCCACCGGCCCCGACCGCGACAGGCTGTCGCCGACGGTGAGGAGCCCGGCGAGCTTGAGCAGCGCCCCGAACGCGACGCCGAGGTGCGCGGCCAGCCACAGGTACCGGGCGCCGACGATCGCGGTCATGTAGGTCTCGGTCGACACGTCGGCGAAGGGGTCCTGTACGAACTCCACCGCGACGAACGCCACCACGGTCACGGCCACGCCGAGGACCGCGGCCAGGCCGCCGATCCGGTACCCCGGGCCCGTCACGACTTCACCAACAGGGTCGTGTACTCCGACAACACTGCTTCCCCTTCGACGGTGGCCACGTCCGTGCGGATCGTGACCATGTTGGCCTCACCGACGGAACGCAGCTCGGTGACCACGACGGTGCATGTCAGGTTGTCCCCGGCCCGGACGGGACGGTGGTACTCGAGCCGCTGGCCCGTGTGCAGCACGTCGGACTCGACGGCCCCCAGGTCGGCGAGCACCGGCCGGCCCGCCTCGGTGGTGAAGACGACGGGGAACGTCGGCGGGGCGAGCACGTCGGGGTATCCGAACGCCGCCGCCACGACCGGGTCGCGGTACACCGGCGACGGGTCGCCGATGGCGTCGGCGAAGGCCCGGATGCGTTCCCGGCTCACCGCGTAGGGCGGCGTGGCCGGGTAGACGCGGCCCTTCACGGCTGCCGCTGGATGTGCATCGGGCAGTGCCAGTCGGCCTCGACGAGCCGGCCGGAGTACATGACGGTCTCCGGGTAGTCGCCGTCGAAGTACCCCAGGCTGGGGTTGTGCGAGCCCTGGACCTTGATGTCGCGTCGGCGGACGGTGTCGGTCATCCGCGGCATCTGCCCGGTGTCGCGCAGGATGTCGAACTGGGCGTGGGCGTTGAACACCAACGTCGGCCACGCCGTGCGCCGCGCCCAGCGCGACGACGCCGGGTGCAGGCCCACGATGAAGAACGCCCGGCCGGCGAAGCTGAACGAGAAGCCCTTGGTGTTGGGGTCATCGCCCACGGCCGGGTCCCACGCGTGGTGCTTGACGTCGAGGGCGTTCATCAGCTCCAACTGCAGGAACAGCAGCCGCTCGAACTCGGTCTCGCTGGCCACGATCGGCCCGTCGAACGTCGCGACGAACGAGGCGAAGTGCGCCCCGTCGATCGGGAAGTCCTGGATGAACTCCCACAGGTCCGCCGCGGCCGCCACAGCCCCCTCACCGGTGCCGATCGGCGGATAGCACCCGAACCTGTAGTCGCCCCGGCGCACCGCGCCCCGCGACGCCACGCACGGGTAGGTGTCGCTCATCACCATCGCCCGGAACGACTCGTGCACCATCACCGCCGCCGCGTCGGGCTCCGACGGCTCGGGCCACAGCCGGGTGAACCGGCCGTCATGTACGCCGTGATAGGAGCGCCGGACCTCGACGTCCTCACGTTGGAACGGGTTCTGCCGCATGTGCATCCTTCCGGGATGTGGCGGGTCGGACCGACCCGCCACCGGCCGCTAGACCAGCGCCATCGCGCCGTGGATCAGCCGGACCGCGTCACCGACGGTGCGCAGCTCTGCCGCCATCTCGTCGTTGATGGTCACGCCGAACTTCTCCTCGGCGGCGACGACCACCTCGACCATCAGGAGCGAGTCGACGTCGAGGTCCTCGACGAAGCTCCTGTCCTCGCTGACCTCCGCCGCGTCGATCCCGGCCACCTCTTCGAGGATCTCGGCCAGCCCCGCGCGGATCTGCTCTTCGTTCATCGCGTTCTCCTCCGTTGGTTGTTGCTGACTAGGGCTGCCAGCGGCGTACAGCGACCACGGCGTTGTGGCCGGCGAATCCGAACGAGTTACTGATCGCCACCCGCACGTCGCGTTCCTGCGCCGTGTGGGGTACGTAGTTGAGCCCGGTGTCCTCCGGGTCGTCGAGGTTGATCGTGGGCGGGACGAGGCCGGAACGGATGGCCTGCACGCAGGCGATCAGCTCCACGGTGCCGGCGGCGCCGATCATGTGGCCCGTCATCGACTTCGTCGAGCTGATCGGGATGCGCTCCGCGTGCGCGCCGAGCACCGCCCGGATGGCGGCGGACTCGGTGCGGTCGTTGAGGGTGGTGCTCGTGCCGTGCGCGTTGACGTAGTCGACGTCCTCGGCGTTGAGTCCCGCGTCGGCGAGCGCCTGGCGGATGGCCGAGCGCGCTCCGATGCCCTCCGGGTGCGGGGCGGTCGGGTGGTAGGCGTCGCTGGTCGCGCCGTACCCGACCACCTCGGCGAGGATCTCCGCGCCCCGGGCGAGGGCGTGGCCGGCCTCCTCGAGGACGACCATGCCGGACCCGGCGGCCATGACGAACCCGTTGCGGCCGGTGTCGAAAGGCCGCGACGCGCGCTCCGGCTCGTCGTTGCGGGTGGACAACGCCCGCGCCGAGCACGCCGAGGCGATGTCCTGCCGGGTGACCGAGTCGTCGGAGCCGCCGGAGAGCATGACGTCGGCGTAGCCGTGCTGGATCATCCGCAGGCTCTCGCCGATGCTGGACGTGCCGCTGGCGCACGCGGTGCTGATCGCCCCGGAAGGACCCGTGATGCCGAACCGGATGCCCACCTCCCCGGCAGCGTTGTCGATCGCGGAGGACGCCGCCGTGAACGGGCCGATCTTGCGGGGGCCCTTGTCGCGCAGGGTGGCGAACACCTCCTCGTTGACCCGGCTGGCGCCGTACCCGGAGCCGATCAGCACCCCGGAGCGCGCCGCCAGCTCCTCGTCGAACTCGATCTTCGCGGCCTCGACGGCCTCGGAGGCGGCGGCGATGGCGTACTGGGCGAACGGGTCGATGCGCCGCCACACCTTCCGTTCCATGTACACGTCGGGCTCGAAGCCGCGCACCTCCCCGGCGATCTGGGCGGGCAGGTCCGAGGCGTCGAACCCGGCGATGGTCCGCACCCCGCTCGTCCCGGCCAGCAGCGCGGCCCAGAATCCGGGCGTGCCGTGCCCGATCGGGGAGATCACGCCGGTGCCGGTGATCACCACCCGGCGGCGGTCGCTACGCGTTGTCATCGGTTCCTCCTGAAGGGTGTCCGCCGGGGAAGTCCCCGTCGAGAGCTGTGATGCCGGGGGGCGCGTCGGTGAGCGACACCGGCACCTCGACCACGACGACGTGTCCGGCGGCGGAGTCCGTGACACCCGTCGCGAGTACCTCGTCCAACTGGGACTTGTCGGTGAGAACGGTGTGCCGCACCCCGGGCGGCACGGCCAGGGCGCGGTGCGGGTCGACGAACCGGGGCTCGTCGCCGTACTGGTGCTGCAGCCAGCCGTAGCCGCCGTTGCGCAGCACCACGTACAGCACCCCGATCTTCTCCTCGACCAGGGTGCGGATCTCGTTGCCGACCATGCCGAACGCGCCGTCGCCGACGAACGCGATCACGGGCCGGTCGCCGGCGGCCAGCCGCACCCCGCCGGCGGCGGCGGTGCCGAAGCCCAACGTGGTCTGCTCGGACGGCACGACCGAGCCGCCCGGCGCGCAGACCCAGTGCGGGTAGAAGTACGACCACATGTCCTGCAGGCCGTTCTCCTGGACCAGGATCCGGTCTGAGGGCGCGACCCGGTCGACGGCGGCCAGCACCTCCGCGACGTGGATCGCGTCGGATTCGGCCATCACCTTGAGCCGGTCCTGGACGGCCGAGCGCGACGCGGCCCGGCACTCGGCGATCTCCAACGCCCAGGGCCGGTTCGGGGTGGCGTCCACCGTGGCCAGCCAGGTGCGCACGGTGTCGCCGGCGTCGGCGAGCACCCGGGGGCCGGGGTACTCGGTGGACATCCCGTGCGGGTCCACGTTGACCTGGAGCACCGGCACCCCCTCGGCCACGAAGCCCGGCCGGAACGTGGCGGTCTCCTCCAGGCGGGTGCCCAGGGCGATCAGCAGGTCCGCGTCCTCCCACAGGGGGGCGGCTTCGGCAGGGGAGTACAGGCCGGCCAGGCCGAGGAACGCGGGGTGTTCCTCGGCCACGGAGCCCCGGCCGGACGCGGTGACGAACAGCCCCGCGCCGATCTTGGTGGCGAGGGACTCCGCGACGTGTCCCGCGCCGCGCAGGCCGCCGCCGACCAGCACCAGGGGACGCTTCGCGGCCAGGATCGCCTCGCCGGCCTCCTCGGCCGTGACGGTCCCCGCCGACCAGGACCGCTTCGGCACCGGCTGCGTCAGCAGGTGATCGGGGAACTCCAGGTACACCGGGCCGGGCGCGCCCGAGCCGGCCACCAGGAACGCCCGCTCCAGCGCCGGACCGATCCGGTCGGGCGTGTCGATGCGGTACGCCCACTTCGTCAGCGGTGCGACGAGCGGGATCTGGTCGAGTTCCTGGAACGCCCCCGAGCCGCGGCGCTCGACGGCGGTGCCCGCGGCGAGCAGCACCAGGGGGACGCCGGAGGAGTGCGCCTCCAGCAACCCGGTGACCGCGTTGGTGACGGCCGGGCCCTTGCCGATGGCGCACACCGCCGTGCCGCCACTGGTCATGGCGTACCCGATGGACAGGAACATCGCACTGCGCTGGTCGCGGCATAAGACCAGTCGCGGGTTGTCTTCTACGGCGCGCAACAGGTCGAGGTCGTCGGCGGGCAGGCCGAAGATCGTGGTGACGCCCCGGTGGCGGAGGAAGTCCACCACCGCCTGCCACGGGCCGGGGTAGGTCTCGTCGGTCATGACTTCTTCCCGTACTGTGCGACGGTCTTGGAGATCAGGAGCGGTTCGGCGATCCGCTTGCCCCGGTGCATGACGTAGTTGGCCATGATGCCCTTGCCGCCGAACGGGCTGTTGCCGTTGTCGACCTCGAGCAGGGTGCTGTTCACGGCCACCGTGTGCCGGCGGGCGATGTGCTCGACGAGCTCGGCGTTGAGGCCGTAGAGCATGGCGCCCATGGCCCGCTCGGCGAAGTACGGCGAGGCCAGGATCTCCCGCAGCTTGGTCTCGTCGTCGTAGGCGACCACGTTGAAGATCGGCGAGAAGAACTCGCTGACCGCCGCTCCGTCCTCGAGGTCACGGACCAGCACCGTCGGCTCGACGTGCCCGGTGCGGAAGTCGATGCTGCCGCCGCGCACGATGTACTCAGCGTTCTTCGGCAGGTACTCCGTGGCCAGCTTCAGCGCCCCGTCGTAGCACAACGGCCCGTAGTCGACGTCGGGGTCGCCGTACTCGCCGTAGCGCTGCTCGGCGAGGCGCTTCGTGAGTCCCTCGACAAAACTCTCCATAGTGGACTTATGAACCAGGAAGATGTCCGGCCCGAAGCAGTCCTGACCAGAGTTGAGCATCCGGATGCGCACCGCGTCCTCCACGGCGCGTTCGTGCTCGGCGTCGGGGCCGACCACGAACGGGTTGATGCCCTGGCCGAAGAACAGGAACAGCTGGTCCTTGCGCAGCTTGGTCCGGACGTTTTCGGCGTTGGCGTACGCGCCGGTGAACACCACCACCCGCGACTCGGCCGCCGTGCCCTCGACGAAGTCGCGCTGGCTCTCCTCGGACAGCTCGATCGGCAGGCCGTGCACGCCGGCCAGCAGCTCGTGCAGCCGCCGGGTCTGCGAGCCGACCTGGCTGGAGGGCCGCAGCACCACCTTCTCGACGAACAGCGACGGCACCAGGGCGTAGAGGACGTAGGAGTACAGCAGGACGTTGGACGACATGAACACGGCCAACTGCGGGACCTTGTCCGGGCCGTAGCGCACGACCTCCTCGACCGCGCCGGCCAGGGTCTCCACCGAGCCCTCGATCTCCAACTCCACCGCCTTGCGGACGGAGATCTCGGTGAGGATGTCGTACACCTTCTCCGGCTGGGAGCGCAGGAAGTCGACCACCTCGCCGAGCGCTGCCACCCGGTCGCCGTACGGCACCGCGGCCGAGCCGACCCCGGTGCGGTAGGCCAGCGCCCGCATCTTCAGTGCGGCCATGTCCGGCTTGCCGTTGCCGTTGAGCGGGAACTGTTCGACGACCATCACCCGGTTGGGCCGCTCGTAGGCCGGCAGCAGCGCGTCGATCTCGCGGCGCCAGTAGTGCGAACTGCCACCGTCGGGGTCGGCGACGACGAAGACGAGTTGGCAGCCGCGCCGCTCGTCGTCCACGGACACGATCTTCACCGGCCGGCCGCACGCCTCGGCCCGGCGCTCGATGGCCTCTGGGTAGAGCGTGTGGCCCAGGCGGTGCACGGCGAGCTTGCGCCCGACGACGTAGAGGTTGCCCTCGGAGTCCCAGTAGCCCAGGTCCTGGGTGCGCCACGCGTCGGGGTCCGGCGGCGGCACCAGCGAGCCGTCGTCGGCCAGGTAGCCGGCCATCAGCGCCGGGGTGCGCACCACGATCTCGCCAGTGTGCCCGACGTGCACCGGCTTGCCGTCCTCGCCGACGATGGTGACCTCGACGCCGGGCATCGGCCGCCCGCAACCCACCGCGTTGTCGGCGCAGGCCAGGGCCACGTTCCCGGCCTCGTTGCTGCCGTACCCGTCGAGGAGCGGCAGGCCGAACGCGACGGCGTAGCGGTCGGCGAACGCCGCGCCCAGCGGCGCCCCGCCGACGCACCACATCCGCACGGTCGACAGGTCATCGCGCAACTGCGGCCGGCGCTCGGTGAGGTTGAGCAGGCTGTGGTAGGTCGACGGCGTCGCGTCCACCACGGTCACGCCGGTGTCGACGCCGACCCGCAGCGCCTGGTCGAGCCGGTCGGTGGCCGCGACCACCAGCGTCGCGCCGACCCGCCACCAGATCAGCACCAGGGTGAGGCCGTAGAAGTGCGAGAACGGCACGAGCGGCAGCAGCACGTCGTCGGGCCGGTAGCCCATCCGCTCCCGGGTGCGCTCCAGGTCGGCGAGGAAGGCCGCACCGGAGCGCACGACGCCCTTCGGCAGGCCCGTGGATCCTGAGGACCAGGTGACCAGCGCGTCGGGCTGGTCCTGCCAGGTGTGGAAGTTCAGCGCGCAGTCGACGGGTTCCCCGCCGGCCAGGTCGGCGAACGTCAGCGGGGTGGCCCCCGCCGGAACGTTCGCCGCGGTCGCGCCGAGCGACCACCGGACCCGGGCGACCCGGGCCGCCCGGTGGCACTCCTCCTCGGTCTGGCGGTCGTCGAGCAACACGATGGACGCGCCCAGGTGGACCAGCGCCAGCAGCGCGGTGACCACCTCGACGGAGTTGTCCGCCTTGAGCAGGACGCGGTCGCCGGCGGCGACCCCGGTACCCCGCAGGCGAGCGGCCAGGCGGAGCGCCTCGCGCTCCACCTCCGCGGCGGTGCGCACCGCCGTGGCGGTGACGAGCGTCGGACTTGGTGTCTCCACAGCTTCCCTCCGTCGATGAGTGATCGTTGGTCAGGTGTTCAGTGGTTGAGCTCGACGCGGCTGCTGAGCCGCCTGAGCCAGCCCGGTGCCCACCATGCGGAGTGACCGAAGATCCGCAGGAAGGCTGGTACCAGGACGCCGCGGATGAGGATCGCGTCGATGATGACGGCGAGGCCGGTGCCGATGCCGAACAGCTTGGCCAGCGACACCCCCGATATCGCGGTCGAGAAGAACGACACCGCCAGGATCGCCGCCGCCGCGCTGATGATCGGTCCGCTGCCGCCCAGGCCCCGGCGCACCGACAGCCGAGGGTCGTTCGTGGCCGCGTAGCTCTCCTTGATCCGCGACAGCACGAAGACCTCGTAGTCCATGGACAGGGCGTAGGCCACGCAGCACAGCAGGACCGGGATCGTCACCGCGACCGGTGAGGCGGTGAAGTCGAGTTGACGGGCCAGGTGACCGTCCTGGAACACCCAGACCATGGCGCCGAGGATGGAGCCGAGTCCCAGCGCGTTGAACGCCACGGCCTTGATCGGCAGCAGGATGCTTCCGGTCGCCAGGAACAGCAGGAGCAGGGTGAGCAGTGCCGCCAGGCCGATGGCCAGCGGTAGCTTCCTGTCGAGGGAGTCGACGATGTCGACCAGCTGGGCGGACAGGCCGCCGACGTGGACCCGGGTGCCGGCCGGTTCCGCGCGGACCGCTTTCACCAGTCTCTTGCCGTCGTCGGAGTAGCTGACCACGTCGTTGAGGATCTGGATCCGGGTGGCGTCGCCGTGGGTGAACGCGGCCGCGAGTTCGGGCACGGGCGGGGCGACCTGGGTGCCGTTCTCGTAGCGGCCGGCGGCGCTGTTGACGGCCGTGACGTGCGGGATCCTCGACAGTCGGGCGGCGTAGTCGCCGAGGTCGCCGCTCCACTGGTCGCTCACCACGCTGATCGCGCTGGAGTCGTTGGTGCTGAACTGGGTGCGGGAGGCCTCCAGCACGACCCGGCTCTCGGAGCCCTTGGGTAGAACCCGCTCATCGGGTACGCCGAGCTGGATGTGCCGGATCGGCGCCGCGAACAGCACGAGCAGCCCGATGACGAGGATGCCGAACACCCACGGCGCGCGCATGGTGAGCCCGGCGATGCGGCCCCACAGCCCGTTCTCCGGTACTGCCGGCTCGGTGCGGGGTTTGCCGATCGACCACTTGTCGACCCGGTGCCCGAGGAGCATCAGCGCGGCGGGCAGGGGCAGCAGGGCCCCGAGGACGGTGATGGCGACGACGGCGAGGCCGGCGTAGGCGAATGAGCGCAGGAAGTACTGGTCGAAGACGAGGAGGGTGGCCATCACGGCGGCGACGATGGCGGCGCTGAACACCACGGTCCGGCCCGCCGTGCGCAGGGTCGCGGTGACCGCCGCCGCGCCGACCAGGCCCCGGGAGCGTTCTTCGCGGTACCGGGAGACGATCAGCAGGCTGTAGTCGACCGCGAGCCCCAGGCCCAGCGCCGTGATCAGGTTGACGGCGAACACGGACACGTCGGTGACCTTGCCCAGCGCGTAGAGCACGGACATGCCGCCGGTGATGGACAGCAGGCCGACGAACAGGGGCAGCAGCGCCGCGATCAGACCCCGGAAGACGAAGAACAGCAGGATCAGTGTCAGGGGGAGGGCGACGGCCTCGCTGAGTACCAGGTCATCGTTGGTCTGCTTCTCGATGTCGGCGTTGACCTGGGCGATGCCGCCGAACTTCACCGACAGCGTGCCGTCGACCCGCGACAGGGCGTCGTGCAGCCGCCGCGTCGTCTTCAGGACCGTGTCCTCGTCGCCCTCGACGCGGACCAGGGTCAGCCCGGCGTGCCCGTCGGCGCTCTTGAGCTCCGGGTCGCCGTCGATCTGGAAGTAGCTGGCGACGAGCTTGACGCCCTTTTCCGCCTCCAGCGTGGTGACCAGGTCCCTGCCGGCCTGGGCGACCTTGGGGTCAGCGACCTCGACGGTCGTGTCGCGGACCAGGATCAGCAGGTTCGGCTGGCTGCTGGAGAACTTCTCCTCCAACAGCTTCGTGGCGCGCACCGAGTCCGAGCGGGTGTCGTCGAACCCGCCGTTCTTCAGCACTTTCAGGGTGTCGCCGGACACCGCCCCGGTCAGCAGCAGGAACAGCAGGCTGATGACGATGACGGTCCACGGCCGGCGCAGCGGCAGCGACGCCTTCTTGTCTTGTCGTTCCATGAGTGCGGTCATGACGTGCTCCCCAGTACGTTCTTGAGCTCGTCGGCGAGGACCCCTACGCCCCACTCGATCTGCTCGGCGGTGTGCTCGGAGGTGATGAAGAACCGGAGCCGGGCGTGCTCCTCGGGCACGGCCGGGTACATGATCGGGTTGGCGCTGATCCCGCGCTCGTAGAGCCGGTCGGCCAGTGCCATGGCCTTGACCGAGTCGCCGACGATGCACGGCACGACCGGGGAGTCGGCGCTGTCCCCGGTGTTGATCCCGGCCTGCCGGGCCAGGGTGAGGAAGAGCTTGGAGTTGTTCCGCAGCCGCTCCAGCCGCTCCGGCTCGGCGGCCATGGCCCGGATGGCCGCCAGGGCCGCGGCCGTGTTCGACGGGGTCAGGCCGACGCTGTAGACGAACCCGGGCACGCTGTACTTGAGGTAGCGGATCACCTGGGCGTTGCCGGCCACGTACCCGCCGCAGCTGGCCAGGGACTTCGACAGGGTGCCCGACCACAGGTCCACGCCCGAGCGGTCCACCCCGAAGTGGTCGCCCACCCCGCCGCCGTTGGGTCCGACCGTCCCCAGGCTGTGCGCCTCGTCGACCATGAGCAGCGCCTCGTGCCGCCGGGCCACCTCGATCAGGGCCGGCAGGTCGACCAGGTCGCCGTCCATGCTGTACACGCCCTCGACCACGATGAGGACCCGGCGGAAGGAGTCCCGCGCCCGCGACAGCAGCGCGTCGAGCGCCGCGACGTCGTTGTGCGGGAACGGCAGCCGGCGGGCACCCGACAGCGCGCAGCCCTGCAGGATGCTGTCGTGCGCCAACGCGTCGTGCACGATCAGGTCCTCCGGGCCGACCAGGTGGCCGATGACCGTCACGTTGGTGGCGTGCCCGCTGACCATGGCGATCGCGTCCTCGACGCCGAGCAGCCCTGCCAGTTCGGACTCCAGCTCGTGGTGCAGGGGCCGCTCGCCGGACAGGAAGCGGCTGGCCGACACGGAGGTGCCGTACCGGCCGATCGCGTCGGTGACCGCCGCGTGCACCCCCGGGTGCCCGGACAGGCCCAGGTAGTTATAGCTGGAGAAGCTGAGCAGGTCGCGGCCGTCGATGCGGGTGGTGCCGGCGGCGGTGCCCTCGTGCACCAGGAAGTACGGGTTGCGGCCCTGGCCGTCCTCGATCTGCTCCGCGAGCGCGCGCGCCTCGGGGAAGTCCTCGATCCGGTACTCGCGCGGGATCGCACTGTGGGGCTGGGCGACGCCGGCCGCCGCTGCGGCATCGGGGGGAGCGGCGGCCGGCGTGCCTTCGACCCCGCCTGGCCCGGCGGGGTCACCGGTCGTCGGCGACTGGGGGGCACCGAGGAGACCGGCGAGGGTGGCGACGATCTCGGCGACGGTGGGGCGGGTCGCGATCGTCCCGGGGGCGAGCTTGTCGGCCAGTTGCGGCCAGGTGCGGGCCACGGAGCCGACGAGCTCCGTGGTCATCAGGGAGTCGAAGCCGAGTTCCTGCACGATCAGATTGCTGTCGGCGAGGTGGTCGACGGGGAACGCGCTGATCCGGGAGATGTGCCCGAGGACGACGGACCGGATCTCGTCGCGTCCGATACCGCCCGCGGGCGTGTCGCCACCGGTCGAGGGGTGCCCCGGCGCGGCGGCGCCGACCGCGACCTGCCCGACCGCGGCGCGGCCGGTGACGGTCGCCAGGGCGGACGGCGAGCCGACCGCGCCGTTGAGGGCATCCGCGAGGCCGGCGGCGGTCGGGTCGAGGGCGCGGAGTACCGCGAGCTGCTCGCGGAGAAGGGCGACGACGTCGGACACGGGGTTTTCCTCCCGGAGGGCGGTGGTGGCGGTGGCGGTCGGCTCGGCGGAGGACCGGTCGACCGGGTTCTTCGCACCGGACCGGTCGGCGGGCACCGGCAACCAGTAGGCGCGGGTGCGCAGTGGGGACGGCGGTAGGGTCGCCAGCCCGGTTCCGGCGGGGAAGAGCGCAGCGAGGTCGACGGGTACGCCGATCACCGCGAGCTGCCCGACGGCGGCCAGGAACGTCCGGGCGTCGTCGGGCCGGTCGCCGGTGAGCGGCACGTACACCGCGTCGGAGTGCTCGCGCAGGTTCTGCCGGATCGTGGACAGCAGTGCCCTGCCCCCGGACAGCTGCACGAAGACCCGGGCGCCGGAGTCGTAGGCCGCGCGCGCGGCGGCGGAGAACCGGATCGGGGCGACCGCGTGCTCGATCCACAGCGCGCGCAGCCGGTCCGGGTCGGTGGTGACGGTGCCGTCCACGGAGGACACGAACGTCGTCGTCGGCGGCTGGATCGGTTGGTCGGCCAGGTCGTGGGCGATGCCGTCGCGGGCGGAGTCGAGCAGGGGGGAGTGGAAGGCGTTGGACACGTCGAGGCGCTGTGCGGTGATTCCCCGCTCGACGCACCTGCGTTCGACTTCGACGAGCCCGGCCTCGGTGCCGCTGACCACGGTCTGCAGCGGGTGGTTGTAGCAACCCGGCCAGGCGCCTTCCACGCCCGACAGGAGGTCGTCGGTGGTGTCGCCGTCGGCGCGGAGGGCGAGCATGCCGCCGCTCACCCCGGCCTCGGCGGCGCGCATCCGCTGCCCGCGGGTGGCAAGCAGCGCCACGGCCTCGGCGTCGGTGAGCGCCCCGGCGACGGCGGCGGCGGGAAACTCCCCGGCGCTGTGTCCGAGTGTCACGTCGGCGGCGAGTCCCAGGTCGCCGAGCACGCCTCGGGCGGCGAGACCCATGATGCCGAGCACGGGCTGACACACGTCGGTGCCGGTGAGGCGCTCGCGGCCGGCGTCGGTGTCCGCGTCGGGCCCGTAGACCGCCCCGAGCAGGTCGGTCTGGTCGAGGTCGCGGGCGCGCTCGCGGAAGGTGGCGAACCGCTCGAACAGGTCGCCGGACATTCCGGGGCTTTGGCTGCCCTGGCCGGGGAAGACGAACGCGATCCGCCGGGCGTCCTCGGCGAGCGGTGCCTTGCCCGCGTGTCCGATGTCGCCGAGCGTGCCGAGCGCTCCGGCCGCGAGTCGGGTGCCGGCCTCGGTGAGCTTGCCGACGAGCTCCGCGCGGTCGGCGGCGACGACGGCGAGCCGGGCGGCGAGCAGTTCGCGGCTGGACAGGGCGTGCGCGAGGTCGCGGAGCGGGGTGTCGGGCTGGGCCGTCAGTGAGCCGAGTACGGCGTCGAGGTGCGCCATGAGCAGGTCCACGGAGCCGGCGGAGAACACGAACAGCTCCGGTCGACTCTCGGTCGCCGGCGTCTCCCTGTCCGGGGCCTGCTCCAGGATCACGTGCAGGTTGGTGCCGCCGAAGCCGAAGCCGCTGACGGAGCCCCGGCGCGGCTTGTCGGAAGCGGGGAACGGGCACTCGGCGCCCGGGATCGTGAGCCCCGCGTCGGCCAGACCCACCTCGGGGTCGGTCTCGGTGTCCGGGTGCGGCGGGACGATCCCGTGGTGCAGGGCGAGGGACACCTTGATCAGGCTGGCCAGGCCCGAGGCGCTGAGGCCGTGGCCGATCAGGCTCTTCACCGAGGACAGGTACGCCTGGCCCTCGCCGTCGCCGCGCACCTCCTTCAGCGACTCCAACTCGACCCGGTCACCTACCACGGTGGCGGTGCCGTGCGCCTCGATCAGCCCGACGGAGCGTGGGGCGACGCCGGCGTCGGCGAACGCGCGGGACAGTGCCAGCACCTGGCCCTCCTTGCGCGGGGTCATGGGTCCGTCGGTGATGCCGTCGTTGGAGCAGCCGACGCCCTTGACGACGGCGTACACCCGGTCGCCGGCGGCCAGTGCAACGTCGAGCGGGCGGAGCACCAGCACACCGACGCCCTCGCCGAGGACGAATCCGTCGGCCCGGCGGTCGAACGGTCGGCACACCCCGGCGGCTGACAGCGCGCCGACCTTGGAGAAGCCGACGAGTCCGGCAGGCGCCAGGGCCAGGTACGAGCCGCCGACGAGGGCGGTCGTGCACTGCCCGGCGCGCAGGTGGGTGACCGCCTCGTACAGGGCGACCAGCCCGGAGGAGCAGGCGGCGTCGACGGTGAAGCTCGGGCCGCCGAGGTCGTAGTACTGGCTGACGGTGGCGGCGGCCATGTTCAGCAGACCGCCGGGCACCGAGAACGGCTGCATGGTGCGCACGTCCGTGACGAGTTCCATGTATTCCGAGGAGCTCATCGCGAAGAACACGCCGGTGCCGGGCCGGTCGAACTCGCGGCGTTCCCACCCGGCGTCCTGCAACGCCTCCCGCGAGGCCTGCAGCAGCAGCCGGTGCTGGGGGTCCATCGCCTGTACCCGGCGGGGGGACATCCGAAAGTGCATCGCGTCGAACTGGTCGACGCCCTCGATGAGCGCCAGCTGGTCGGTGTACGCGCCGCGGCTGGCCCGCCGGTCGTCGGGGTCGTAGAAGTCGGCGTGCCGCCAACGTGTCTTCTCGTCGGGCACGGCGCGGAACTGGCGCTCGGCGGCGCGCAGCATCCGCCAGTACTCGGTCAGGTTGTCAGCGCCGGGAAACCGGCAGCCCATTCCCACGATCGCGATGTCACGCACCAGCCACACCCCAGTTCGTCTCCGTCGATCCCGACAGACCTTGACACGCGTCCGAATGGCTGTCAATTCCCATGACAACATTGGTCAGGCTCTTGATTCGTCCGTCAAGATTCGGTGGCCAGAGCTTTACCCAGTTGTCAACTATGAATTGGTAACGCGGCCACGGAGGTGCGGACATGCAGAAGGGCCGGCTCCGCGGAACCGGCCCCACAAAAGAGGAATTACGACCGAACGAGCGCGATCAGCGCTGTCACGTGCTCCCCCGGTGTCGACAGCCCCAGGAGGCCGTCGACCTCGTCGGAGAACCCGGGGAGCACCCAGGCCGTCAGGCCCAACCGGGTGGCGATCCACGGCACGTGCTGACCGAGGGCGTGCGGCTCGGCGGGGCGAACCCCGGTCCGTGCCGCCGCGGGGCCGGACAGGGAGGTGACCACGACGAGAGCACCGGCCCGGGCCAGCGGTCCGGGCGCGGCGACACAGCTCGCGAGCCGGTACTCGGGCACGGGCGGACTGAGCGGGACGAGCGCGTGCCACGTCGGTCGGTACCGGAAGACCCCGCCGCACAGGCCGGGCACGTGGTTGGCCATCAGGTACAGGGCGTGGCCCGCCGGACCGCACGCCTCACCCGACGTCAGGTGCAGGACGGTGGCCAGCTCCGCGAGCCCCATCGGCTCCGGCATCTGATGCGCGGGCGAGCCCGCGGCCGGGCGCGGCAACGGGGTGGGGGACAGCACCGGCTGGGGCAGCCAGATCGCCCCGGCCGGTTCCGGCCACGCTTCCCGCCACCGTGGGGTGGGGTCTATTGTCAGTGCCGCTTCTGTCGTACCTGATCCGAGCACCGGCCACGCCCTTCGTCCGAGATCAGTCACCCATCGCGTGGTACCCGCCGTCGGCGTGCACGATCTCGCCCGTGGTCGCGGGGAACCAGTCCGACAACAAACCCACGCACGCCCGGGCCGCGGCGTCGATGTCATCCGCCTTCCAACCCAGCGGGCTGCGGGCGTCCCACACGGCCTCGGTGTCGGAGAAGCCCGGGATGTTCTTCGCCGCGACGGTCCGCAGCGGCCCGGCCGCGACCAGGTTCACCCGCACCCCCCGGGGGCCCAGGTGCCGAGCCAGGTACCGCGAGCACGACTCCAGGCCGGCCTTGGCGACGCCCATCCAGTCATATCCGGACCATGCCACAGCCGCGTCGAAGTCGAGTCCGACAATCGAAGCAGGGTTGGCCAACAGCGGTTGAACACCCATGGCCAGAGCCTTCAGGGAGTACGTCGACGTGTGCACCGCCGTGGCCACGTCCGCCCACGGGGTGTGCAGGAAGTTGTCGCCCAGGGCCGCCGGCGGCGCGTAGGCGATGGCGTGCAGCACCCCGTCCAGTCCGTCGACGTGCTCGGCGAGCCGGTCGGCGAGGCCGTCGACCTGCTCGGCGTCCGTCACGTCCAACTCCACCACCGGCGCGGGCTGCGGCAGCCGCTGGGCGATCCTGCGCACGAGGCTCAGCCGGCCGTACCCGGTGAGCACCACCGTCGCACCCTCCTGCTGGGCGAGTCGCGCCACATGGAAGGCGATGGAGGCGTCCGTCAGCACGCCTGTGACCAGGATCCGCTTGCCCTCGAGGATTCCCACCTCAGTACCCCATTCCTAGTCCACCGTCGACCGGGACGACCGCCCCGGTCACATACCCGGCCTGCTCGCTGGCCAGGAACCGCACCACGTGGGCGACCTCGGCCGGGTCGGCGTAGCGACCCAACGGAATCCCGGCCAGCGCGGCGTCGCGGACCTTGTCCGGCAGGCCCGCCGTCATGTCGGTCAGAACGAACCCGGGGGTCACGACGTTGACGGTGATCCCCCTGCCGCCGAGCTCCCGGGTGAGCGACCGGGCGAACCCGATCAATCCGGCCTTGGCCGCCGCGTAGTTGCTCTGGCCTGCCGCGCCCTGCATCGCCACCACCGAGGAGATCAACACGATCCGCCCGCGGCGGGCCCGGACCATCGGACGCACGGCTCGACGGACCACCCTGTACACCCCGGTCAGGTTGGTGTCGAGCACGGCGGCGAAGGACTCCTCCGACATCGTGGCCACCAGACCGTCCCGGGTGATACCGGCGTTGGCCACCAGCACCTCGACCGGGCCGTGCGTGGCCTCGACGGTCGCGAAGGCGCTCTCCACGGTCTCCGGGTCGGTCACGTCGCAGGGAACCGCCAGGAATCCGGCCGGCGGCTCGCCACTACGGTAGGTGACCGCGACGGAGTCGCCGGACTCCGCGAGAGCGTCAGCTATCGCGCGTCCGATGCCTCTGTTTCCTCCCGTGACGAGAGCTGATCTGCCCATCACACACCGCATTCTCGAATAGTGGGAAGTCGAATTTCGGAAAGCACTAACAGAGCCATGCGCCTGACACGGCGAATGCCTCGAAAGAGTTCTGTGAATTTCCTTTTCGGAATGATCGACTCCCGATGTCGGGGGTGCCGGACCCGTCAGCTGCGACGGCCGTCCGCACGTGGTCAACCGACCACCTGCCGATCTACGTCCGCGAAAGTAGCATGGCACTCCACTGCGGACAAGGCCGTGCCACGGTTAACAGATCGGGGAAGAATGTCGCCTGGGATTCACCGAATTCACTTCCATTCGGGGGTAGCGTGCGGCCCGAGTGAACGACTCCCGGGAAAGAGATGATCAGGTGACCGCTGTAATCGACTCGACCCGCACCACACAGTTGCTCGAGGCCCTGGCCCCGGTGGTCGCGGACAATCTCGACCGCCATGTGTCCGTGGCCAGGGAGTGGATGCCCCACGACTACGTACCGTGGAGTGAGGGCCGCGACTTCGCCTTCCTCGGCGGCGAGGACTGGGAGCCCGGCGACTCCCGGCTCGACCCGGTCGCCAAGGCGTCGATGATCCTCAACCTGCTGACCGAGGACAACCTGCCCTCCTACCACCGGGCGATCGCCACCGTCTTCGGCCGCGACGGCGCGTGGGGCGAATGGGTCAACCGGTGGACCGCCGAGGAGGCCCGGCACGGCATCGCGATCCGCGACTACCTGGTCGTCACCCGGGGCGTGGACCCGGTCGACCTGGAACGGCGCCGGATGGCGCACATGTCCACCGGGTACATCGGACGCGCCCCGTCGATGCTGCACGACCTGGCGTATGTGTCCTTCCAGGAACTCGCCACCCGCGTGTCGCACCGCAACACCGGCAAGGCCACCGGTTGCCCGCTCGCCGACCAGCTGCTCGCCCGCATCGCCACGGACGAGAACCTGCACATGGTCTTCTACCGCAACCTCCTCAACGCCGCGTTCGAGCTCGCACCCGACGAGACGATGCGCGCGGTCGCCGACGAGGTGGTCGGCTTCGAGATGCCGGGGACCAGCGCGCCGGAGTTCGCCCGGGCCGCCGCGCAGATCGCCACCGCCGGCATCTACGACCTGCGCCTGCACCACGACGACGTCGTGCAGCCGGTGCTGCGGTTCTGGCGGGTCTTCGACCGCGCGGATCTCGGCGCCGAGGGCGAGCGGGCCCGGGAGGAACTGGCCGGATACCTCAGCGTCCTCGACGCCAAGGCCTCGCAGTTCACGGAGCGCAGGGAGGCACTGCGGGCCCGGCAGGCCGCCCGGGCGGCGTGAGTCGGATCCCTCAGGCCGTGGCGCGTGCGGACAGCAGGTCCGCGAGGGTCCGCCACGCCGCGGCCGACTTGCGGAACGCGCCGACGTCGTCGAACAACTCCGCCGCGCGGCGGTAGGACTTCTCCGCGCCCTGATGGCCGCCGACCACCTGTTGCACCAGGCCGGCGGCCATCAGGCAGGACGCGAGTTCGTGCGGGGGCAGGTCCGGCGCGTCGGCGATCTCGGCGACCCGCGCGAGAGCGCCGGGCACGTCGCCGCCGGCCAGGAACGCGCCGGCCTCGACCGCGACGAGCCGGACCAGGTCCGCCTCCGTGCCGATCAGCTCGAACGCCTGCCGGACGCGGCGGAGCAGGTCGTGTACGCGGCCCAGGTCGCTGCCGGCCGTGAGAACCGCGGCGGCGGTGGCCAGTGACAGCCGGGCCGACAACCGTAGGTCCACCCGGGGCGAGAGCACCTCGGCGGCCCTGTCGTACATGACCAGCGCCTCGGGGTGCCGTTCCTGCGCGGCGTACAGGTCCGCGGCGACCCAGCTCGCCAGGCCACGCAGCTGCTGGTTGGGGAGGTCCTCGTACCCGTCCAGAAGTTCGGTGAGCGCTGTCGACGCCCGGTCCAGGTCGCCCCGGTCGGTGTAGGTCGCGACCAGGATCAACCGGGCCCGGACGCGCTCCGGAGTGCCCCGCTCCAAGGTGTCGGCGGCGGCCATCGCCTCCTCGGCGAGCCGGACCGCCTCGGACAGGTGCCCCCGGCACAACGCCAGGTCGGCCAGGGCGGTGATCAGCCGTGAGCGCAGCCGGGCGGATCCGGCGGTCAGCGGGCGGTCGAGGAGTTCGGTGAGGACGCTCGCCTTGTCCGCGTAGGCGGACAGGTCGCCGTGCGTCTCGGCCAGCTCCCAGCGGGCCTCCCACGCGACGTCCTCCTCGCCTAGGGCGTCGGCGCCGTCGGCGACGATCCGCAGCTGCTCGGCGGCGAACCGGGAGTCGCCCTCGCGGCGGGCGCCGCGCGCGGCGAGCAGCAGTCCGACCAGGTGGGAGCGCTGGCCCTGGTCCGTCGGCGCCGCCGGGTCGAACTCGGTGATCGGAATGCCCAGTCGCTCGGCGATGACCTGGGCGATCTGGTCACCCGGCGTGCGACGGCCGCTCTCGACCAGGGAGATGTAGCTCGGCGACACCTCTCCACCGGCGAGCTGTGCCTGCGACATGCCCCGCAGCAGGCGAAGGTGGCGAAGGCGCCTGCCAAAGGCCGGTTGCTCCAGCACCTCTCTCCTCCTCACTCCGGGGCGGCAGAGCCCCTTGACAAGAACATTACAGGATCTGACATCCCGATTGTCCCGACGGAAGGTGATCTTTCACCATGTAACAAGATCGATGACAATCAGTTCACTCCGCCCCCGCGGGCTCCGGGCGAGGCCACAGCGTATAGCGCGCCAGGATCACCAGATCCACCAGGAGCAGGAAGGACCAGCCGACCGCCACCTGACCCAGGTTGCCGGTGCGGTCCGGATCGTCGACCACGAGGATCGCTGTGGCCAGCAAAGACATGCCGATCGCGAAGGCCAGCACGTGCCGCAGCCCGTTGCCGCGTATCCGGCGCGCGTGCTCCGGGCCGAACCGCGCCGGCCGCGCCGGCGCGGGCCCGTCGGCGAACCGGTGTGCGACGCGGACGTCGGCCCACTGGACCAGCTTGGGTCCGAACGCGACGGTGAAGCCCAGGTACATCGCCGCGAGCCCGTGCCCGATTGTGGCCCGGGCGCCGCGTTGCATATCCACGACCGCGAATGCCAACAGTGCCAGATCGACCAGGGGCACGCAGGCCAGCAGCACCGCACCCAGCGTGCGACGGCGCAGTACATATCTGCTGAGCAGGCCCGACAGCAACACGACCCAGAAGCCGACCTCGCAGGCGACCAACATCGCATAGATCATCGTGACCTCCGCAGGCGTGCCGCACCGTCGTGCGGGATCACTTGTGTAACACGCGCTCGGTCAGGAGCCTAGCCGTGATGTCACAAATCACGACACTGTTGTCATGAAATCCTCCGGCCGATATCACCAAGCCGACAGAAGGGAGGTGGTCCAGCGCCGTCGAAGACGCCGCGTCGGCCGGTGTCGGCCGGTGTCGGCCGCAGGAAGTAGAGCATGGAAAGCGTCGGCGGGTCGGAATTCTCCGGCATGTCCTGGGCTGCTGATGAGCTGCCTCGGTCGCCCCCGTTGGCCCTCAGGGGGACCCTCATGCCAGCGGAAACCCGGCATGACTCCGATTCAGGGAGCTGGGGGAGAAGCTCCGATTGTCAGGTCTGTGGCAATGCAACTGACCATCGGATGAAGTCTTGACCTCGGTTTCCCGTCGGGCGTGTCAGGGGCATGACTGGAGCTGTCATGGTCATTGACCAAATCGCGCCTGCGTGTCAATGTCGGTCCCGCTCGGGCACGTGGTTCACACACCGATGAGGGAGACGCCATGATCCAACCCCGCTACGACGTAGTCATCATGGGCGGCGGCCCGGCCGGCGCCACCCTCGGGGCCCAGCTGGCCCGGTCCACGAACCTGTCAGTCGTGATCTTCGAAAAGGAGATCATGCCCCGGGAGCACATCGGCGAATCCCTGGCGCATCCCACGCTTCCGGCCATGGAGGAGATCGGGGTACTGCGCAAGTTCGTGGACAGCGACTTCTGGGTGAAGAAGTACGGCGGGATCTTCCAGTGGGGCACCGGCGACCCCTCGGTCGGCTTCTTCGACCACCGTTCCTTCCTGGAGGACGGCGAGCAGCGGTGGACCGGGCACGTCAACCGCGAGGAGTTCGACCACATGCTGCTCCTGCACGCCGAGGAGTGCGGTGCTGAGGTGCACCAGGGCGTGTCCGTGTCGGCGTTCGAACCCGGCGTCGACGGTGGGGACGCCACGGTCACGCTCCGCGACGGCACCGTGATCCGGGCCGGCTTCTTCGTGGACGCCTCGGGACGGCGCAACAGCATCGCAGCGAAGCAGAAGCGGGCGTGGCTGTCGAAGTACAAGAACATCGCGATCTGGCGGCACTATGTGGGCGCCCGGCACGGCTACACGATCGAGGCCGACTGGAACATCTTCCGCGAGCGCAACCAGTCGCCGATCACGTGTGCGGCGTTCAACGACGGCTGGTGCTGGTACATCCCTGTCATGAAGGTCATCGACGGCGAGAGGCGGATGACGCACTCGGTCGGCATCGTCACGATCCCCGGCATCCTTCAGGAACCCGGCAAGGACTTCACCGACCCGGCGATCTTCGACGCCGTGCTGCAGGAGATCCCGCTGATCCGCGACCTGGTGACCGGCGCCGAGCCGATCACCGAGAAGCTGCTCACGGCCACCAACTACTCGATGATCAACGGCAGCTTCGCCGACTACGACGAGCGGTGGATGCTCATCGGCGACGCGGCGTACTTCGTCGACCCGCTGTTCTCCTCCGGGGTGGCCTTCGCCATGCACCACGCGCTGTCGGCGGCCCTCGTCCTACGGGTCACCGCGGACCCGGCCGTGTCCGCGGAGCACAAGCGCGACGTGTGGCGCGACTACGACGGCGAGTGGCACGCCATCGCCCAGTCGTTCTCGCTGGCCATCGACCAGTGGTACCACGCGATCGGCAAGGACAACCCCGACAGCGTCTACTGGCGGACCCGGGGCGGCGCCACCGACCTCGACATCCGCGACAAGACCTTCGAGTCGCTGCTGAGCACCACGCTGGAACCCGACCTGCTGCGGGTGATGACGGACGTCAACGGCACCCAGGAGGACCTCGACATCGACGGGCCCTACATGCGCGCCTACGCGCAGGCCGACCCCGGAGAGCCGAAGCCCGACGACGTTCTGCGGACCGCGCCCGCGGTGAACGTCCGCGAGGGCATGGCCCTGGGCATCCCGGGATTCAAGGGCTTCGTGCCCCCGTGGGAACTGCCCACCGAGGAGCGCGCCGCGATCGCCAGCTACTGGCGCGACCCGATCGAAAACGGCGACGCCATCGTCTCGCCGCTGGCCGAGGCGATCGGCTGCCACCGGTTCACGCTCGGCGACATCGAGATCCGCAGCTTCGCCGACCTCGACGGCGGGTACGCGCTGTGGGAACTGCTCGCGGCCGGCCCGGTCCGGTACTCCGACCTGCGGGAGCAGATCGCCGAACCCCAGGCCCAGTTCCTCAAGCTGCTGCTGCGTGCCCGCATGGTCACCTTCGACGACACCTCCGTGGGCGTCGAGTGATGTCCCGCCGGCTCCCGCTCGTCTACGCGGCGTTCGTGGTCGCCCCCGTCGCGGTCGCCCTGTACCTGGCGTGGCCGGCGGGTACCGCCACACTCACCTCCAGGCCGCCAGCCGCCGCGACACCCGCGGCACTGCCGGCCGACCAGGTGTTCTACCGGCTCCTGCTCGCGGCCCTGGTCGTCGTCGCCGTCGCGCACGCCGCAGGGGCCTTCCTGCGCCGACTCGGCCAACCGCCCGTGGTGGGCGAGATCGCAGCCGGCTTCCTCCTCGGCCCGTCCGTCCTCGGACTGCTCGCACCCGGCGTCGAGGCCGCGCTGTTCCCGGCCGGCATCCTGCCGTTCCTCGACGTCCTCGCCCAACTCGGGCTGATCCTGTTCATGTTCGTCGTCGGCCGCGATCTGCCCCTGGCGGAGCTGCGGGGCAGCGGGGGCACCGCGATCGTGGTCGGGCACGCCACCATCGCCACGCCGTTCCTGGTCGGCGTGCTCGTCGCGCGGATCCTGCCCGAGGGATACCGCCCGCCCGGCGTACCCGCACTGGTCTTCGCCCTGTTCTGCGGAGTCGCGCTGAGCGTCACGGCATTCCCGGTACTGGCCCGCATCCTCACCGACCGAGGCTTGGCGGACACCCCGGTCGGCGCGCTCGGCATGGCCACGGCCGGCGTCGGAGACGTCACCGCCTGGTGCGTCCTCGCCCTCGTCGTCACGGTCGTGCGGGGCGGCTCACCCGTCACCGTCCTGCGCACCGTGGCGCTCACGATCGCGTTCGGGGCCCTGATGTGGTGGGTGGTCCGGCCGTTGCTCGCCAGATACGCCACCTCCAGGGTCGCACTGCTGTTCGTCGTACTGCTGTCCGCGCTGGCCACGGACCGCATCGGGGTACACGCGATCTTCGGAGCTTTCCTGGCCGGGGTGGTGATGCCGCGCGGCTCGGCGGTCGTCGCCGGGTTCGCCCAGCGGGTCGAGGGCCTGACCGTGTGGCTGATGCTCCCGCTGTTCTTCGCCACGGTCGGACTGCGGCTGCATCTCGAGGAGCTCGGCGGTCAGGGCTGGCTGGTCCTGCTGTTCGTCCTCGCCGCCGCCGTGGGAGGCAAGGTCGTGGGCACCCTCGCGCCGGCCCGCGCCGCAGGCCTGGACCTGCGGACGTCCGTCGGCCTGGCCACCATGATGAACTGTCGCGGCCTGACCGAGATCGTCGTCCTCAACGTGGGCCTGTCCCTCGGCGTCATCTCGCCACGTCTGTTCGCCGTCCTGGTCGCCATGGCGCTGGTGACCACCGCGATGACCGGCCCCCTGCTGTCCCGGCTGCCACGGAGTCCGGCCACCCGGCCAGAGCTGGTGGGGACAGCGCCCTGACCACACGCTCACGGCCTCGGGCGGACGTGCGCGCTTGCCTGTCGGGGGTCAGCTTCAGCTCAAGATCGACTCCTGGAGGCATCTGCGGGATGTCTGCATCGAGCCGTCGCCCGACACGCCGCTGGTCTGTTTGACGGGCGAGAATGGCAGCGGCGAGAGCGCCCGACAGGCGCCGAGTCGGGTGCCGCCGCGTTGGCCTGGTGCCAGAACTCGCCAGCGTCCTCGTCGCCGGAGAACCTCGCACGGTCATCACTAGATGACCACTGCCAGTGGCCGGGCAGTGACTGTGCCTTACTGCGCATCGCCTGCCATAGGCTGGCACTGGGACATCAGACCAGCGCACTCCGCGGGCGTGGAGCGGACATCAGGACGTCATCCCAGCCGACCAGCATCCAGTTCACCTGCACGTCCGCGTGGCGCGCCGTGAAGCGTACTTGCTCGTGAGCACTGAGCACCCCAGGCGCTGCGTCCGGGGCGCTGTTGGTGCTGCCGGCTTACGGCTGGGCGGGTGCGTCGTCGGGTAGGTCGAGCGGGTCGAGCTCATAAACGATGGTTTGTGACGTGATGAACTTCTACTGTCCTTTGAGGTCGGTGGCTGATAGTTGTATATCCGTCAACCGGAACGTTCTGGAAGGAATATTTACTTATGCCGCACGCCTCTCTCCTCGCGCGTGCCAGCCGTCGGCTGCGCGCGGTGCTCCTTGTCGCCGTCGTCGGTAGTGCGGGCATCGTCGTGGCCGCCCCGGCGGCTCACGCCACAGGATTGCTCTCCTGTACGCAGGGCTCGGGTGCCACGCAGTTCTCGCCCGCGATCTCGTCCGCCACCGTCGGCAACGTGTCCACCGACGGTGAAGTGGACTTCGGGGACTGTTCCGGTTCTGGGGTCACCGCCGCGCAGGTCACCCTGTCGGGCGTTGCCTCCCTGGCCACCTGCCAGACGTTCCCGGTGGACACCGTCACCTTCGTCGGCCTCTCCGGCACGCTCACCGTGACCTGGACGGGTGGGGCGGGCCCGGCCACCACCACCTTTACCTGGACCGTCACCGGGGCCGCTGCGATCGCGGGCGTTTCCGTCCTGCAGCTCGTAGGCACCAGCACAGCGGGTCGCTTCAACAGCGGGACCCCGGCCGCGCTGGCCGCGGATCTGACCATCGGCCCGTTCACGCCGTCCTGCCAGGCTGGTGTCACCGCTGCCGACCTCGCCGGCTCCCTCCACGTCGTCGACGTCCTGTAGACCCCGGCCCGCCCGGCTCGCCAGCCCGGACCACCGCGAACCCCGAGCCTGACCTCAGGCTCGGGGTTCGTTCACACGTACACCACGGAGCTGCCGCCACGGCGTACCCGCAGCAGCAACCAGCACCTAGGCCAGCGCGGGCGCGCCCGGAGCCGGCATCCCAGCTCCTTCGGCGTGCTGTCGGGCACCCCGGCGACCCCGGGCACGTACGGTGTCGCGGTCACCGTGACCGACTCGGCGCCTGCGCCGGCCAGCCAGCCGGTCAGGCGCCAGCCTTCAGCGCCGTGGAGACTCCAGTCGCGCCAGGCGCGACCGCGCGTCGGCGGCGGTGTCGGCGCGGGAGTACGCCAGAGCGGCTCTGCAGTCGGCGATCGCGGCGGCGCGGCACCCCGATCGCTCGTGGATGTCGGCCAGGGCAATCGCCGCGACCGGGGACTTGTACGGGTCGTCGGCCAGCATCGCCCGCCGGTAGACGGCACGTGCCTCGGTCGGATGTCCCGCGGCGGCAAGCAGCGAGCCCAGGACGTTGCCCGCTCCGGCGGCCACGGAGCGGTCCGTTGAGCCGCTGGCGTGCTCGAGGTATGCCCGCACCCGGGGAAGGGTCTCGGTCGCGTCCGATTTCTCACCCGCGATGAGGATGGCCAGTTCGACCGCCATGGCCGGTGACAGCCGCGAATCCTCCGTGGCCAGGCCCTCGAGGTAGGCGTCGCGGGCTCCGGTCACATCGCCCTGGGCTGCCAGCAGCCTGGCCTGCTCGCGGGCTGCGGTCGGCGACCAACCCCGGTGTCCGGCCGCCGCGACGCGACCGTACGCGGCAACCGCCTCCTGGACGGCGCCGTCCGCCGCGGCGATCCGGGCGAAGCGGAGTGCCGCCAGCAGGCTCCAGTCGCCGGAGCCCGCGTCGGCGACCTCCCGGAAGCCGGTGCGGGCCAACCAGGGGCGGCCGGCGAGTTCGTGATCGTGGGCACGGAGGAACTTCGTCAGCGCGACCTGCGGGCTGAGGGCACGGTCGCGAGGCGCCCTAACGGCGGTCGGAATGGTCGCGGGGGAGGGGGCGAGGGCGAGGGCCACGCTGTCGATGGAGTCGTCGAAGTGGCGTTGCGGCGTGGACAGGCCGTGCTCGTGCATCCGGTCGCTGACGTGGCGGTACAGGTCCTCGACGGAGACGTACCCGTCGCCGTCGAGGTCAGGTGCTCCAGCCAGGAGCGATTCCGCCAGGAACCGGGTGAAGGGGCTGGCCGTCTCGCCCTCGGCCGCGTCCTGCGTCTGCTGGGTGCTCAGCGAGCTGGCGAGGACGAACCTACCCCGGCCCGCCAGCGCCCGGGGCAGGTCGGGCGGGCCTTTGAACCCGCCGGCGTGACAGCAGTCGAGGATGACGACCTTCGCCCGGGCCCGGGACTCTCCGAGCAGGTCGTGGATGTCTCGGGCCGGCACCGCCGTGTACCGCAACCCGGCCAGCCGGGTGTCGCTGGCGCAGAGGTGCAGACGGCCGAACAGGTCGAGTTGGCCGTGACCGCTGTAGTAGAACAGGAGCTGATCGTCGCGGCCCGCCCCGGTGAAGAACTCCTCCAGCGCGGACATCACGGTGTGCCGATCGGCGTCGACGAGCACCCGCACGTCGGGCTGCTGGTGCAGGCCGGTGACCGGATCCGTCAGCGCCGCGCGGAGAAGTTCGCCATCAAGACGCGGGCCGCGCAAGGCGGGCAGACCCGCCGGATCAGCGGGGTAGTCGCCGTTGACGACCAGCAGCGCCCGGTACCTGCGGTCAGGCATCGCCACTGTCGCGGCCCAGAGCCGCCAGCATGACCTCGCGGAGCGTCTCGTCGGTGGCGTCGGTGCCCCGCACCGAGTACGTCACGCCGTTGATCTCCACATCGATACGCCGGTGCCGCGCGCGGGACACCCACGTGCGAAACACTGTCACGACCGCTGTCACCGCCCCGGAGGTTCCCAACGCCACGACGATGTCGGAAGCGGCACCCTTGGCGTCGGCGACCGCACGAACCCGGCGGGACACGCCGTCGACGTCGGTGTCCAGCAGCGCGCGGTGCAGAACCTCGACCTGGGCCTGCCAGCCCGCCTCGTGCTGCTGATCGGCGTCCTCACCGACCGCCGTCACCACGACTTCCAGGGACACAGCCACCTCCACATCGGACAGGGCCTCGGGGAGGCCGGACCCCGCGGCCAGTGCGATGCTATCTCCCATGAGCCATCCACGTGGATCAACCGGACGGCGCCGGTTCGACGAGCTGCTCGACGAGGCCCGCCGCGAGGCCCTCCGCCAATTGCCTCAGGCCGCGACCGACCTGGCGCCGGGCACACCGGCGGGGGCGGTGCTGGCCGGCGCGGCGCTCATCGCCGATCACCTGACTGACCGGCTCGAACGGCTTCCCGACCAGTTGCGCGGACCCATGTTGGAGCTGCTCGGGCTGCGACCGGACCCGCCGTGGGCGGCGAGGACGATGCTGTCGTTCTGGACGGAGACGCCGGTGGCCACGCTGCGGGTGGTGCCGAAGGGCACCGCGGTCGGGGATGCTGACGGCTCGGTGGTCTTCTCGACGGCGCAGGACCTGCGCCTGGTACCGGTCACCGTCGTCGCGGTGCTCTCCGAGGGACGGCAGACGATGGTCGACTTCACCGACGACTGGGCCCGGGAGACCCCCATGGCGGCGTTCGGGCCCGACTGCGAACCCGGTGACGCGTTCCTGCTGGGCCTGGACGCGCCGGCACCGGGCTGCACGGTCGAACTCACCCTCGAACTCACGGTGCTGGGTGTCGGAGTCGACCCGCGTGATCCGCCCATCGTCTGGGAGTGCTGGAACGCCGTGGAGGGCGGCTGGACGCCGTGCCCCGTGCTGACGGACACCACCGGCGGACTGTGCGCGCCGGGCACCGTCGGCCTCCAACTGCCCCCTGAGCACGGACGGGCGTCCATGGCCGGCACGGAGGCTGCGTGGGTGCGGTGCCGGCTCATGGAGGCGCTCCCGGAACAGCCCACCTACTCCTCCCCGCCGGTGATCTCGCAGGTCAGCGTCGCCACGGTCGGCGGCACGACCGAGGCGTGGCACGGCCGCCTGGTGACCGATGAGCCGCTGGGGGAGTCCACCGGCGAACCCGGGCAGCGGTTCGTCCTGCGACACGCGCCGATCGCCACGGCAGGCACCCCGCCCATCGTGGAGGTCCGGGTCGACGGCGGCTGGCAAGCATGGACCCTGGTGGACAGGTTCACCGGCAGCGATCCCGGCGACCGGCACGTGCTCCTGGACGCGGCCACCGGCGAGGTGCTGTGCGGCCCTGCGGTCGCGGACGGAGACGGTTCCTCACGGCAGTACGGGGCCGTCCCCCCGGTCGGGGCACTCCTGAGGATCAGGGACTACTGGACCGGCGGCGGCCGGGTGGGCAATCTGCCGGCCGACACCCTCGACACCATCCTCGACGACCTGCCGGGCCTGACGGTGAGCCACCGGGCCACGACCGGGGGCCGCGACGGCGAGTCCGCCGACGACCTGTGGCACCGCGCACCGGCGGCGCTCCAGTCACGCGACCGGGCCGTCACCGCAGAGGACTACGAACATCTCGCCCGCCGGGCGGACCCCACCATCACCCGAATCCGCTGCGTCAGCACCGATGACGGCACCATCCAGGTGCTCGTCGTACCGACCATCGACGCGACCGACGCCCGCAGCCTCACCTTCCCCGCCCTGCGGCCGCCGTCGAACATGCTGGACCGCGTGGCCCGCTACCTCGACGAACGGCGCATCATCGGAACCAGATTCACCGTCGAACCGCCCTACTACCAGGGCGTGACCGTCGTCGCCTCAGTCGTCGCCGAACCCCGCAGACGTCTGGCCGCGGTCCGGGAAGCGGTGCTCGACGCCCTGTACGAATACCTGCACCCGATCACCGGCGGCCCGACCGGCACCGGATGGCCCTTCGGCCGCCCCGTCCGGATCGGCGAACTGCACGCCGTCATCCACGCCGTGCCCGGAGTCGGCGACATCGACGACCTCCGGCTGCACCCCGCGGACCCGGTCACCGGCGAGCGCGGCGAAGCCGCACACACCCTGGTCCTCGGCCCGAACACACTCGCCTACTCCTACCAGCACCTCGTGAAGGTGACGGCCCGATGACGGCAACCGTGCCCGACGAGGTACCCGACGACATGCGCGACCATCCGGTCGTGAACCTGCTCGCCCACGTCGCCGACGGCCTCCTCGACCCGGTCCGCCGGGTTGCGCTGGACCCGGGCCGGTACCTTGACCCGGCAACGGCCCCACCCGACGTGCTCGCCTGGCTCGCCATCCTCCTCGGAATGGGCGACGAACTCGACACGCCGCCGAAGGCCCACCAACGCCGCATCCTCGCAGCCGCCGTAGACCTGCACCGCCGGCGCGGAACAGTGTCGGGCCTGCGCGACCTGCTGCGCCTGTACGGAGCCGACGCCCAGATCACCGAGCAGCTCAACGACGGACCGCCACAGGTAACCATCCGCGTCACGCTCGCAGAGCACTCCCTCGCAGATGAGGTCTCCGACGCCATCGCACGGTCGGTGCCGGTCCATGTCCGGACGGTCGTGGTGTTTGAGCGCTAGGGTCCGTCTGGCGTTGTGTTCGTGTGGTGGGGCGAAGGCTGCAGATCCAGGTGATCGATCCGCGTAGCTGGTCGACTGCTACGCGCCCAGACAAGCCAAGCCCGCCGAGCCGTTCGCCGCGCCTCTGACCGCCCGCGAGGAGGAGGTCTTGCGCCTGATCGCGCGCGGCTGCTCGCTGAGATCGCCTCCGAGCTCGGCCTCGGCGCTGAGACGGTGAAGACGCACGTTGGTGCTGTTCTGGGCAAGCTCGGGGTGCGGGATCGTACGCAGGCTGCGAATGCCGCCTACGAGCCGGGCTTCATTGAATCCCGGTCGAAGGACCTCTCGTTAGTTGCGCTGCCGCGAACCACGCATCGCCAACCAGCCGCACACGGCCGCGAGCGGCAGTTCGGCGCACAGTGCCATGGCGATCGCCGCCCCGAGATCGCTGTTGGACGTGGCCGTCATCGTGTCGAACCAGGCGTCCACGACCAGCAGCGCCGCTGTGGCTGCCGCGGCGAGGGCGTGCCGGCGGTCGCCGCGCGCTGCGAGCAGGCCGGTGGCGATCAGGCCCGCCGCTTCCAGGATGTCCATGCCGATCCAGGCGGCTGGCCAACGCGGGGCGGTTGCGACTGCGGAAAGACCGGCGGCCAGGACGTACATCCAGGGAAGCAGTCCGAGGCCGGAGGCGACGAGTAGGCGCCCGATCCGGCGTGTGCCGCGGGACGTGGCCGCCGGGTGGGGCGGCTGGTTCGGGTCGGTGCCGTGCGGCCCGGGCCCCAGCGGTTCGTCGCTCCTGCGCGGCTGCCCGGTCGGCGCGTCCCGCGTGAAAAGCATCATCTGCGTCATCCTTGAGTCCGCCCCTGCCTTCTTCCTGGTCACGGACTCAAGCCTGCTGTGCGGCCGCTGCACTGTCACTCACACGCGTATCCGAATCGGGGGTGGAGAAAACCTCACCCCGAGCACGCCAGGCAAGTTGATGGAGCCCGCATGGCTTGTGGCTCTATTGTCTCGTCATGATCATCAGGACGGGGTGGGCGCGGTACGTGCGACGGCCTTTTCAAGGAGCAGGTCGGGCCACGGCGCTTCTCGCTGCGGGCCTGGCTGTCCTTCTCGGCAGCCTACTGGCGGTGGGGTTGCTGTGGGCCCTGCTCGCGGCGTTCTCGCTGTGGTCAATTGTGTCTGGATGGGTAGGGGCCTGGGTCGTGGCCGTGGTCGTCGCGGTAGCCGCCGCTCCGTTGCTGAGCTGGACGCAGCGGCAGCGTTTCCGCCTCCTGTTCGGTGTCCACATCGCGGTGCCCGACGGGCTGGCGGAACGGCCGGGGCTCCGTGGCATGGTGCCGTGGCTGCTGTCGGCCGCGGGCCGTCGACAGCTGCGCTATCACTTCCTGGCCGGTCCGCTGATCGTGCTCGGCGGGACGTTGACGCTGGCCTGCTGGGTGGTCGGTGCCGCGGCGGCGACCGTCTACCTCTGGATCTGGGTGACGCCGACGCACTGGCGGATCGACAGCCCCGGCTACGCCACCAAAGCCGCTTACGTCACCGTCGCGGGCGTGGCACTGCTCTACGGCACCGGCTGGTTCGCGAAGGCACTGGCCCGGGTCGACACTGCCGCCGCGCGGACGCTGCTGGGACCGAGCCGTGAGGAGCAGCTGGCCCGCCGGGTCACCGATCTGGCGGACAGCCGGGCGAGCGTGATCGACGCCGCGGATGCCGAGCGCCGCCGGATCGAGCGCGATCTGCACGACGGCGCGCAGCAGCGTCTGGTGGCGCTCGCGGTCAACCTCGGGCTGGCGAAGGCCACGCTCGGGGACCTGTCGGACGAGGCGCGCGCGGTGATCGACGACGCGCACCGTGAGGCGAAGGAAGCCATTACCGAGCTGGGCAACCTGGTTCGCGGTCTGCATCCGGCGGTCCTGGAGGACCGAGGCCTGGACGCTGCGCTGTCCGGCATCGCCGCCCGCCTGCCGGTCCCGGTGCGGGTGGCGGTGGACCTGCCGCATCGCCCGCCGCCGACTATCGAGGCGGTCGCCTACTTCGTGGTTTCCGAAGCGTTGACGAACGTGGTCAAACACGCCCGGGCGACCAGGGCGGAGGTGACCGTCGAGCAGGTCGGTGGGACACTGTTGGCGGTCGTCACGGACGACGGTGTGGGCGGCGCCGAACTCAGTACTGAACTCGGTGCCGGACACGGTGCCGGACACGGTGCCGAAGCCGGTGCCGCGTCCCGGGGAACCGGCATGGCCGGACTGGCCAAGCGGGTCGCCTCAGTCGACGGCACGCTGTCCTGCCACAGCCCCGTCGGGGGCCCGACAGTCATCACCGTGGAGCTGCCGTGCGTGCCGTGATCGCCGAGGATTCCGTTCTGCTGCGGGTCGGGGTGGTCAAGGTGCTCGAAGCGGCCGGCTTCGACGTCTGCGCCGAGGTCGGCGACGCGGCCGGGCTGCTGGCGGCGGTCGACGAGCACCGGCCGGACATCGCCGTTACGGACGTGCGGATGCCGCCGGGCTTCAGCGACGAGGGGGTGCGCGCCGCCCTGCTGATCCGCAGTCAGCATCCGGAGACCGCGGTACTTCTGTTGTCGCAGTATGTTGAGGAGCGCTACGCGGCTGACCTTCTCTCCGCCTACACCGCCGGCGTTGGCTATTTGCTCAAACAGCGGGTTGCCGACGTCGAGGAGTTCGCGGAGGCGGCGCGCCGGGTGGCCGCCGGCGGTACCGCTCTGGACCCGCAGGTCGTCGCGCAGCTGCTGGTGCGGCGGCACAGCGATCCGCTGGACCGCCTCACGCCGCGCGAACGCGTGGTGCTGGAGCTGATGGCCAGCGGCCGATCCAACACGGGCATTGCCGCCGAGCTGGTGGTCAGTGACGGCGCCGTCTCCAAGCACATCAACAACATCTTCGCGAAGCTCGATCTGCCCAGGGCCGACGCCGACCACCGCCGGGTGCTGGCGGTTCTGCGGTTTCTGGGAGTCGCCGAGCAGTGAGGGTGTGGTCGGCGACGCGGTGGCGTCACCGGCCACCCGGGGCCGGAGTCAGTTGGAGGTCGTGTACAGCTGTGTGCCGACGGGCACCGTAAGGCCGCTTACACAACTCCAGACGGGCCCTAGCCGAGGAGCGTCGCAAGGGGCGCGCCGGCGGAAATCTGAGTACTGGTACTCATCCGCGCGGGTGGTGTCAGCAATACGCTCGTGTGGTGATGTCGATTCCCTCCGGGCGTGCTCTTTCTTTCCGTCAGGCGTCGGGCTTTCTCCTTGTCGCTGTTGCGTCTGTGCTGGTGTGGTACGCCTGGCTGGGGTGGGACACCGAATATCAGGTGAATGCCGTCACGAACGAAACGTCCGGACCATACGAAACGTGGCAGGTGATCGGGTGCGTCCTGTCACTGCTGGTACTGCTGGTAGGCGCCGTGCTGGTTGGGCTGGCACCACTGACCGCGTCCGCCGCGCTCACGCTCGCATTCACGTCGGCCTGGACAGCTCAGGCGGCATCCACTGACGACACGGGCCTGTTCGCCGTGGGCACGGTGATGATCCTGTTCGGGCTGGGGGCCTCCAGCACGGTGACTTCACTCGCGACGGCAAGACTCCGTCGCCGCTTTGCGCGGTAGGCCCGAGGTGTGACCGGCCCACCGCACAGGGGCGTCCTGGTCGAGACAACCGAGGAACCCAGGGCGCGAGACGCCGACGCCCAACTGCGCTCGATCGGCTCGCCGGTGAGGACCGGGGCCAGAACGGACGTCAGGTCGGGGCGGGTGGCGCGGCGGCCGCTACCTCGTCGACGTCGTACTCCACGAACGAGTCGGTCGGGTTGTCGGCCAGCGGGGATGGAGGTCGTCGATCACGAGTCGGTGGGTGTGACGCCAGGCCCCCGGGCCGCCGGTGGCGTCGGCGAGGTGGTGCGGATCGGATTCGGTGTGCACGTGTTCGACGATGTCCGGGTCGGCGGCCGGCCAGGCCCGCCACGCCTGGGCGAGGCCGGCCAGCGCCACGGCGGCGAGGACGGCGAGCGCGAGGGGGATGCTGACCGCGCCGAGCACCCCGGCGAGGAGGTACGTGGCCAGCCAGCCCAGATGCGACACGGTGAACTGGGCCGCGAAGAGCGCCGGTAGGTCATCGGGGTGCCCGGAGCGGCGGATCAGGCGGCCGACCGGGGTCTGCGCGAGGCAGTCGGCGGCCCCGATCAGCGCCCACGCGACGAGGATCACGGGCCACCAGGCGCCCGGCAGGGCCGCCGTCAGTGCCGCGGCTGTGGTCAGGACGGTCACGAGCGCGGCGCACGCGCCGAGCATCACGTCCCGGTCGGGCACCCGGGTGAGTACGTGCGGCAGGACCAGTGCCGCGGCGATCGAGCCCGCGCCGGACACGCCGAGGGCTACGGCGACCGTCGGGTCCGATCCGCCCAGGTGGCCGCGCACGATGACCACGGTGTTGACCAGGACCATCGCGCCGGCCGCGGCCACGGCGAGGTTGACGCCGACGACCGCCCGCAGCCGAGGGGTGGCGGCAAATATTCGAAGGCCCCGGGTGACGCGGTCGAGCAGTGTGCCGCGTCGGGCCGGGGGGTGCTCGCCCGGTCGGGGTCCTGCGGGGAGGGCGGTGGTGAGGACGAGGGTGGCGGAGGCGGCGAATCCGAAGGCGGTGCCCGCGAACAGCCAGCGGGCGTCGGCGACCGCGAGCAGGGCGGCGGCGAGGACCGGGCTGGCGAGGGACTCGAGGTCATAGGCCAGCCGGGACAGCGACAGCGCACGGGTGTAGTCGGCCTCGTCGAGCAGCACAGTGGGGATGGTGGCCTGGAACGCGGGCGTGAACGCCGCCGACGCGGACTGGAGCACGGCGATCAGGACGTACACCTGCCAGACGTGGCCGACGAACGGTAGCGCGGCCGCGACCGCCATCCGCAGCACGTCCGCCGCGACGAGGAACCCTCGCCGGGGCAGCCGGTCGGCGACGGCGGTGACGACGGGGGCGAGAAGGACGTAGGCGACCATCTTGATGGCGAGGGCCGTGCTCAGGACGAGTCCGGCGTCGGGGCCGGCGAGCCGGTACGCGGTCAGGCCGAGGGCCACCGTCGCGAGGCCGGTGCCGACGAGGGCGAGAACCTGGGCGGTGAACAGGTGACGGTACGTCCGGTTTTCCCACACGGCCATTCCGCTACCCTCCAACGACGTCCACCCGCCGACCCGAGAGAACATGTGCTCATGTACGCACGCGACAATACTAAGCTAGTGGTCGACTGGGAACGCCTGCCGCCCGCCGAACAGGTCGACGCCGCCACCGAGGCGTTCAGGATGCTGGGCGACGCGACCCGACTGCGGCTGCTGTGGCTGCTGTGCGGCGGCGAATACGACGTCACCACCCTCGCCGACCAGCTCGGCGCCCCCCGGCCGGCCGTGTCCCAGCACCTGGCGAAGCTGCGTCTGGCCGGCCTGGTCAGCCAGAGGCGGGACGGCCGGCGCGCGGTGTACGCCGCGCGCGGCGGGCATGTCCGACGTCTCCTCGCCGAGGCGCTGGGCGCCGCCGCCCATCACGTCAAGGGCCTGCCGGACCACGACTGAACCCGGTGAAGATGTGGGATCGCTCAGGTGTCGGCCGCGTGGTCGGGGTCGTGGGAGTGGGTAGGGCTCTCAACGCTCCAGTGGGTGGCCTGCGGGGTGTCGTGCAGGGTGAGGCCCGCGGCGATGAGGGCGTCGCGGATGGCATCGGCCTGCGCGTAGGAGCCCTGGTCCCGCAGCTGCCGCCGCACAGTGAGCAGCGGCTCGACGGCCGGGCGCAGGTGATGCAGGGCGTCGGGGGCGACGGCGTCCCCGAGGCGGAGGATGAGGTCACGCAGGATCGCGCGTGACTGCTCGGTCCCTTCGTCCTCCTCGGTGTCGCCGGCCCAGTCCGTGATGGCTGTCTCCAGGGTGAGGATGGCGTCCACCATGGCCGCGGCGTCGCGGCCCGCGTGCGCGGCGGCGAAGGCGGCCTCACCGGACCGGGTGATCTCGACGAGGGTGAGCGGTGGGTGAGCGGGCTTCGTGGCGACGGCACGTTCGGTTCGAGCCAGGTGGACGCTGTGCGGTCCGTTCCGGGTCAGAGCGCGCAGCTCCGCGAGGCCCAGCCTCGTACCGGCAGGCAGGACCGTGCTGTTCCCGGCCCGTCGGACGGTCAGCGCGCCGCGCCCGGTGACCTCGACGTCGCTGCGGTCCTGGTCGAAGATCACGGCGGTGTGCTCGTCGACGCCGAGGACGGCGGTGCCGGGCGGGAGTTGGTGTTCGAGGTGGGCGAGGCGGCGCTCGCCCAGGTAGCAGTACCGGGTGTCGTGGGTGCCGCCTTCGGTGTTGTCGTAGTGCGGGATGACGGTGACGTCGAGGCCCAGGGGTTCGAGCATGTTCAGGCCGCCGACCCAGTGCGGGGCGAGGCCGGCCTTGTAGATCTCGTAGACGGGGAGCGCGGTGCGGCCCATGGTGGCCGCTGCGGCGGAGGCGAACACCGTCAGGCCCCGTCCGTGGCGGATCCGGTCGCGCAGTGCGGCGGCGGTCGGACCGTTCGTCCACCGGCTCAGGGCGTAGGTGGGGCTGCCGGGGCCGGCGAAGACCCAGTCGGCGGTGCGGATCGCGGCCGTGTCTCGCCCGGATACGGCCGGGTCCTCTTCGCTGGGGGTCGGGCATACCTGCACGGTCAGCCCGACGCTGCGCCGGAAGTACGCGATGGCCTTGGCGGAGATGTCGGCGACGTTCTCCTGGAACGCGTACGGCGTGTCGAGAAGGACCGCGCGGCCGGGGCGGTCCCGCAGGCGTGCGACGATCGCGCGGTGCACGGTCACCATGGTGGGACTGGTTTCACCCGAGCCCATGATCGCCAGTACGCCGGAGCCGCTGAGTCCGGACACGGTGCCTCCCGTCGGGCGCGCCGAAACACCATCCCCCCGACGGTAACCATCCGCACAGCGCAAGTCACTACCTGTATGGACAGTGGGCGCGTCAAGGCCGCGTGATCAACGCGCCCGCCGGGGCGACGCCATAGGCCGTGATCAGATCCCAGAACTGCGGAGCGCCGACCGCGACGGCCACAACGCGGGTGTCCGTGGCGTGCAGCAGTGCCAGGTGGCGGCACGCGTGGGCGGCCACCTGAGTCAGGGTCACCACCGGTGGGCTCGGGGCCAGCAGGTCACCGGAATGCGCTGTCGTCACCGGTCGTAGGGCCCGGCCCCGTCCGGGGTCCGGATCGCACGCCGCCGCGTAGGTCAACACGACCTGCCCGTGCTCATATCGCCAGGACGTGGAGTGCAGCACCGTCGGCGGTGGTGAGGCCGGTTCCAGCCCGGCGAGGCGGCCGGCGGCGGCGTCCGGGGACTCCGCGCCCAGGGCGTCGCGGCGTGCGCGGTAGGTCAAGGCGCCACGGTGGACGCCGAGCCATACGAGTTCGACCATGACCCGGTTGTTGGCCTGTGTTGGCCGCCGTTGTTCCTGTGGCACGCCAGCCTCCCGCAGTGTTGCCTCTTCGTCACTTTCGGTAAATGATTGCAGGGCGGGTTGCCCCATTACCTCGCTTTCGTGCACGACCGCGCGCCGGTTCCTTCCTGGACGAGAGGTCGACGATGTCTTCAGCGCAGCACGCCCTCCGCCCATCCCACCGCTTCCTGACCCGCCCCGACCGTTACCGGCTCGCGGGCATGTTCGGGTTCGTCGTCGTCCTGCACGCGCTCGGATGGGGAGTTCTCCTCTGGTTGGTGGTGCCCGGGCACTACCAGCTTGGCGCGGGTCTGTTCGGCGTCGGCACCGGCCTGACCGCCTACTCCCTGGGGCTTCGGCACGCGTTCGACGTGGATCACATCGCCGCGATCGACAACACCACCCGCAAACTCGTCGCCGACGGGCAGCGCCCACTGTCGGTGGGCTTCTGGTTCTCCCTCGGGCACTCCACCGTGGTCGTCGCGCTCACCACGCTCATCGCGTTCGGCGTACGCGCCGTGGGCTCAGGCCTGTCTGATGACACCTCCGCCCTGCGCGTCTACGGCGGCATGATCGGCACCACTGTCTCAGGACTGTTCCTCTACCTGATCGCGGCGATGAATCTCCTGGTCCTGCTGGGCGTGGTGAGGATCTTCCGCCGGATGCGGCGCGGGGAATTCGACGAAGCGGCGTTGAGCACGCACCTGGACAACCGGGGCTTCCTCAACCGGCTGCTCGGCCGGTTGATGCGATCGGTGCGCCGGCCGTGGCACATCTACCCGATCGGCGTGCTGTTCGGCCTGGGCTTTGACACCGTCACCGAGGTGTCGCTGCTCATCATCGCCGGCACGAGCGTCGCCGCCGGCCTGCCGTGGTACGCGATCATGTGCCTGCCGGTCCTGTTCGCCGCAGGCATGTCCCTGCTGGACACACTCGACGGCTCCTTCATGCACGCCGCCTACTCCTGGGCGCTCGCGCAGCCGGTGCGGCGCGTGTACTTCAACATGACCGTCACCGGCCTGTCCGTTCTGGTCGCGCTGCTGGTGGGCACAGTGCAGATCCTGGCGTTGCTCCGCGACGCTCTCGGGCTGCGCGGCCGAACCTGGGACTGGGTCGACGGCCTGTCCTTCGACACGATCGGATTCGTCGTGGTGGGAGTGTTCGCCGGAGTCTGGCTGCTCGCCGCCGCCGTGTGGCGGTTCGGCCGGATCGAACAACGGTGGATGCCGCAGCCGGCCGAGGAGCCCACTGACTAAAGGGGTGTGGGGGCCGCTGGATGCGACCCCCACCTCGGTTCAGCTCTGGTTCACCGACACCGCGTTCGGCAGCGCCAGGTACGGGAACGCGTTGCCGAACGCGTGCTCGTTGGCGTCGACCCCGTCACCGAGGCCGGACACGCCGGGCGCCGGGTTGGGCAGCAGGATGCCTTCGGCCGCCTGCAGGGTGATGTCGATCGTGTCGTCGGCGAGCCTGCGACCGTTCGGGAACCCGGCGAGGTCACCGCCCAGGACGCCCATCCGGCTCGGGCTGGCCGACGGCGGCACGGCCATGTTCAGCCGCAGCTGCTCGCTGGGCCGGAACCGCGAGGCCACCACGTCCTTATTCAACAACTGCGAGTTGAGGTCGGCCTGCACCGGCCCGCACGCCTTGCACACCCCGGTCAAGAACACCTCGACCAGGTCGTTTCTCGGCGTGGCGGGCGCGGGGATGTGGTAGATGGCGTTGACCAGCTTCGGCACCTCCGGGGAGGTCACGTACGGCAGGAACTTGGCGTCGTCGACCGGGCGGGTGGCGTTGAACTCGTTCTTGCGCCCCACGGGGATGACGACCTCGTTGACCAACGGCATGCCCAGACGCGAGACCTGGGCCCGCCCGTGCTCGGCGTCGGACTCATCCGGCACCGTCTCGGTGACCTCCATCCGCTTGCGCGAGGTCGTGCTCCAGATCCCCACCACGGGGTTGCGCGATACGCTGCCTCCCAGCGCGAGGTCCTTCGATGGGACCTGCAGGGCGACGGCGTTGACGTTGTAGCCCTTCAGGGTGTCCTGGCCGACCTCGGACAGGTTGCCCCCGTAGAGCAGGTCGAACACGCGCAGGTCGGCGAAGAACGGATCGTCGGCCTGCCCGGTGAACGACTTGCCGCCGCCGGGGATCTGGGTGACCGCCTGCTGGCGCAGCGCCGCGTAGTTCGGCATGGACGCGGGCCCCGTGTTGGAGGGGGCGACCTTGCCGTTGCTGATCAGCGTCGTGTGCTCGTGCCCGGCGATCCGCTCCAGCTTGTAGGTCTGGTAGAAGTTCAGGTCCGGGTCGGTCAACGAGGTGACCACGCCGGTGTTGTAGAGAAACGTGTTCGGGTTGCGGTAGTGGTCGGTGAACGTCCACCGGTAGACGATGTCCGCTCGTGCGTCGCCGTCGTTGTCGATGTTGACGTCGTAGGCGGCGTCCGAGGCGAACTGGTAGAAGTTCGGACCGCCGTTGGGCTCCTCGAACGGGATCCAGTTCGCCACCATCGTGACCTTGTCGGGCGCGTCGGGGCTGACGAACGCGTACAGGTCGGTGTTGTCCAGGCGCGGTTCGCCCGCGATCAGTGGGGCCTCGCGGTGGCTGGACGCGCTCGCGCCCTGGGGTAGTGCCGCGAGCCCGGCGGCGAGGACCGACGCGACGGCGACGGCCGCTGCGGCACGACGTCTGACATGACGATGTCTCAACTGTGTTCTCCTTCTACTCCCCGTGGCGAGACGACAGCGGATGTTCGCCTCGCAGAGCGATTCGGAGCCGAATACGCCCCAGTTGGGTAGCCTATGGAAGAAATTTTGAGATTAAACCCATACACCCACATTTCTGGTACGAAGCACCGTCGGGGCCGCACCGTGCGCCCCGGGGAGAACCAGGAGGTCGCATGGCCCGGCGTATCGCCCGCGTGGCCGCACTGTCCCTCGTCGGCCTGGTCGTGGTCGGCTCCGCCGCCGGGGCCCTGATGAGCGTCGACCCGCCGGCACCGGCCGGGCGGCCCGCCGGTCCCGCCGTCGATCCGGTAGCCCGCGCCGAGCGCCGGGTCGCCGACGTGCCCGGCGACTGGAAAACCCTCGCCGACCTGGGTCTGACCTATGTGGAGCGGGCCCGGGCGACCGCAGACCCCGGCTACTACCCCCGGGCCCAGTCCGCCCTCGAACGGTCCGTGGCCGTCCGGGCCGACGACAACGCGCCCGCCGAGCTGGGGTTCGCCGCACTCGCCGCCGCCCGGCACGACTTCGACGGGGCGCTGCGCCGGGCCGACCGGGCCCTCGCCGCGGACGGGTACCTGGCCGCCGCGTACGGAGTCCGCGCCGACGCCCTGATCGAACTCGGCCGCTACGACGAGGGGTTCGCCGCCGTGCAGCGCATGGTCGACCTGCGCCCGGACGCCTCCTCCTACGCCCGCGCCTCCTACACCTGGGAACTGCGCGGCGACCCCGGCCGGGCCCGGTCCGCCCTGGAGATGGCGCTGCGGGCGGCCCCCGACTCCGCCTCGACATCCTTCGCGCTGTACCAGCTCGGCGAGCTCGCCTTCGGCACCGGCGACCTCGACGGGGCCGGCAAACGGTTCGACGAGGGCCTCGCGCGGGCGCCGGGCGACGTCACGCTACGCGTCGGCCGGGCACGGGTGCTCGCGGCGCGAGGCAGGACCGAACAGTCCCTCGCCGACTACTCCGCGGCCGTCACCCGGCTGCCGAACCCGACCTGGCTCACCGAGTACGGCGACCTGCTCGCCGCCAACGGCCAACCCGACAAGGCCCGCGCCCAGTACGACCTGGTGCGGGCCAGCCAGCGGCTCCTGGCCGGCCAGGGCGTCAACACCGACCTGGAGCTCGCCCTGTTCGACTCCGACCACGGCGCGCCCGCCGCTGCGCTGGAGTCCGCGCGGGCGGCGTACGCCGCGCGCAGGAGCGTCTTCGCCGCCGACGCCCTCGCCTGGGCGCTGCACGTCAACGGCCGCTCCGCCGAGGCCCTGCCCCTGGCGCGGGAGGCGCAGCGGCTCGGTACCCGCAGCGCCCTGCTCGCCTACCACCTCGGCGTGATCGAGGCCGCCACCGGCGACCGCGAGGGCGCCCGTACCCACTTGGAGACCGCCCTGAAGCTCAACGAGCACTTCTCCGCCCTGCACGCCCCTCGGGCCCGCGCGGCTCTGGCGACCCTCGGCAGCGACCGGTGAGGCGGATCGGGGTGTTCGGCGCGCTGCTCGCCGGATGCGTACTGCTCACCGCGAGCCCCGCCGCCGCGCACCCGCTCGGCAACTTCACCACCAACCAGTACGCCGGCCTGACCGTTGACGCTACGGGCGTGACCGTCGACTACGTCGTCGACATGGCCGAACTGCCCACCTACCAGCTCCGCCAGCAACTGTGGCCCGACACGGCCCCCACCGGTGCGCAGTCCGCCGGCTACGCGGCGAGCGAATGCGCCAGGATCGCCGGCACCGCCGCCGTCACCGCCGACGGACGCCCGGTGCCGTTGACCGTGACGCAACGGGCGATCAGCTTCCCGGTCGGGGCCGCCGGGCTCGACACCCTGCGACTGGAGTGCGTGCTGCGGGGCGACGCCCACCTCGACCGGTCCTCGCGGATCGCCTACTCCGCGGACGCGTACCCGGAGAGATTGGGTTGGCGGGAGGTGACCGCCGTCGGGGACGGCACCACCCTCACCGCCAGCGACGTGCCCGCCGCCAGTCCCAGCAGGCGGCTGACCGCCTACCCCGACCAGGCTCTGACCTCACCCGCGGCCACCCACTCCGCGCACCTGACGGCGACACCCGGTGGCGTCGCCGCCCCACGGGCTGCCAGCACCGCCGCCGGCACCCAGGCCCGTGGCGTGGACCGGTTGACCCGGGCCTTCACCGACTTCATCGGACGGCCGAAACTCACCCTGTCCATCGGGGTACTCGCCGTCCTCATCGCCCTGGTCCTCGGCGCCGCGCACGCACTCGCCCCCGGCCACGGCAAGACTGTGATGGCCGCCTACCTCGTGGCCGAACGCGGCTCACTGCGCCATGCCGGCGTCATCGCCGCCACCGTCACCCTCACCCACACCGGCGGGGTCATGATCCTGGGCCTGCTGCTGTCGACCACTCTCGCGTTCGCGCCCCAGCGGGTGTACGGCTGGCTCGGCCTCACCAGCGGCGCGCTCCTCGCCGCCGTCGGCGCGGTACTGCTGTACCGGGCCTGGCGCGGCCAGGGACTCTCCCACGGCCACCACCACGGCCCGGGCGGGCACATCCACGGGCCCGCAGGGCATCATCACGGCCCCGATGGGCACACGCACGGGCCGGGCGGGCACCACCACCACCACCACGGGCCGCTCAACGCCGACGGTCACCAGGCCGAACTGGTCGCAGCGCACGCGGGCACGTCAGCACAGGTCACCGCGGGTCACGATCACCCGCACGACCACTCCCACCACGGCGAACTCGCGCATGCCGGCCACACCCACGGGGCCGCACACGACGACGGCCACAACCACAGCCACAGCCACGATCATGCTCATGTCCACACGCCGCTCGGGCACAACGAGCACCACGACCACGTGACCGGGGCCGGGCCGGCGGGTTCGGGCGGTGCCCGTTCCGCTTTGAGCCTGTTCACCGTCACCGCGATGGGCTTCGCCGGTGGACTCGTGCCCAGCCCGTCGGCCGTCGTCGTGCTCCTGGGCGCGATAGCCCTGGGCCGCACCTGGTTCGGCGTCGTCCTCGTCCTCGGCTACGGCGCGGGCATGGCCGCGACGCTCGTCGGGATCGGATTCCTACTCGCCCGTTGGCGGCATCGCCTGGAGCCCCGGCTCACCGGCCGCACCGGCACCCTCGTGCGGCGGGTCGCCCCACTGGCAACCTCTGGTCTCGTGGTGGTCGTCGGCCTGTGCGTCGCCGCGCAAGCCGCCGTCAGCCTGTGATCCGTGCTCGACCTGCCCTGCGACCTTCCGGAACCAGAACCAGTGGAACCAGGGTGCGTTTTTGTGGCGACGCGACCTGGCTCCCTAGGTCCTGTCATGGGCTGAATTGGCTGGTCGCGGCCTGGGTGTCGCGGGCAGAATGTTGCGATGGTCGAGGAAGCGTCGCTGCCGCTGGCTGATCTTCTTGGGGTCGGCCGGCTCAAGTACCTGCGCCAACGGTCATTGCGGAACCCGCGGTGGCGAGATGCGGGGTATGTCCGGTTACTTATTGTGCCTCGTCAGGTGCGATGGAGCCGGCCGTCGGTTCTTGATCCGCAACTGGCCGAGGTTCGGGCAACGATCACCGAGTATCAGCGCCGCGCGGCCGGGCGGGGTGTCGTGGCGGCCGATAGCGCCTGGCAGGAGGTCCTCAACGCCGTGGATCGCCTCATCGCCGAGGGCGAGCGGATCAAAGGGTCACGGATTGCTCCTCGAAGCCTCTGATCGATCGTGGTCGCGTGGTGGAGGCCAGCCACCGGCCGGGCCCCTGGCCCTGCGGTGGGCGGCCTGGTCGACCTTGACGGGGAGGGTGGCCTTGATGCCGCGCTCGCGCAGGTAGGCCCGGTTGGCTCGCGACGACTAGGTTTTGTCGGCTAGTACCCGATCGTGTGGTGCGGGCGCGACCCGGACCGATCCTGGGCACCTTGATCGCCTCGAGCAGAAACCAATCCGACGCGCATCCGATGGCCGAGCATGGGCGATTGGTTAGAAACTCTCCGTTCTCGGGTAGGGGTTCTGGACGCGGGTACCGGGAGGGTGCGGTATGGCGACTAGGACGCGCGCGGATCGAGGATCCTGGTGGGACCAGCAGGCCCGGGTGAAGCTGTTGGTGTCGCTGGTCGTGGGCCTGATCGGCGGGGGACTGGGCCTTGTCGTGGGTGCGGGCGTGTCGGCCGTGTTGATCGCCTGGGACGTGCTGGCGGCGGTGTTCAGCGTGTGGATCTGGTGGACGGTGTGGGGACTGGATCCGACCTCGACGGCCGGTCACGCGCGGCGGGAGGATCCCGGCCGGGAGGTGGCCGATCTGGTCCTGGTGGTCGCGGCTCTGGCGAGTCTGGTCGCGGTCGGCGTGGTGCTGGTCAGCGCCGGGCACGCCCACGGCGCGGCGAGGTATCTCCGGGCGGGCTTCGCCGTCGCCTCCGTTGTCGTGTCGTGGATTTTGGTGCACACGGTCTTCGCCCTCAAGTACGCCCGCCTGTACTACTCGGGTGAGGCCGGTGGGATCGAATTCAACGAGGAGGACGAGCCGCAGTACACGGACTTCGCGTATCTGGCGTTCACGATCGGCATGACGTTTCAGGTCTCCGACACCAACCTGAAGACCAAGGAGATCCGCAGGACCGCGTTACATCACGCCTGGCTGTCGTTCCCGCTGGGAACGGTGATCATCGCGGCATCCATCAACCTCATCGCCGGCCTGGCCCCGTGACGCAGCGGGTCGGCGTTACCCACCGAAGCGGGGGAGTCATGCACGAGGATCAGACGAACAAGCGCGATCTGCTGGCTGACGCCGAGCAGCGCATCCACGACGAGCAGGAATCCAACGCCCGGGCCGCTGGTGGCGGGGCCCGCGACGAGGAACAGGCCGACGTTCTCGCCGACGAGGCACTCGACCTCGAAGACGAAGACCACGACACCGGCGGGGAGGGATGACACGCGCCTGGCATGGGCGTGACCGGCATTCCGCCGTCTGAACGTCCAAGGCCAGGTCCGGCAGTGTCTGACCGCTCGGCCCATGCCCGGACGCCGGGTTCCGTCAGATGCGGCGTGCGAGAGCCGGCCCCGGGCTGGCCGGGGCCGCGGCCCCGGCCAGCCGGTGTGCTGGGTGTCGCGGGTTGCCCTATTTGGGGAGGGCGAGGTATTTGGTGACGCCAGTGGTGAAGGTGATGCGGGAGATGAGGTCGGTGCCGTACTGGTCGTAGCCGGACGTTTTGACGCCGGTGATGAACAGGGATCCAGCCTGGGTGGAGGTGTAGGTGAGGCTGTTGGTGGAGCGGGCCCACACGACGTCGTTTCCACCGGCAAGGACGGCGAAGTGGGTGTTGCGGTAGCTGGTGTAGCTGGCCAGCGTGGGCCAGTCGTAGGTGCGCAGGGGCACGGAGTACAGCTGGTTGTACTTGCCCAGGAGCGCGGTCAGCCAGTCGAAGGTGAGGCTGTGGCCGGGTTCGTACTGTCGCAGGTTGCCCTGGTGCAGGGTGTGGGAGTAGATCGAGCCGGCGGTCAGGTGACCGAGGGCGACCTTGGACTCCTGGTCGACGATCTCGGTGTAGGTGAGGTCGTGGTCGAAGGCGGGGAACCTGCCGGCGGGGCCGTAGTAGGAGTTGTAGAAGGTGGTTTCCTCCTCGGGGGTGGTGACGTGGTAGGCGATGTTCGTCGGCCAGTCCGGGACCAGGAGCAGGGCCGGTGTCATGGGGTGCGCGGTGGAGCAGTTGACGCAGGCCGGTCGGTGGCTGGGGAAGGACATGTTGCCGTGCAGGTATTTGACGCCGGCGGCCTTGGCGGCGTTGAGCATCTGCTGGTTGGACGCGGCCAGGCCGTAGTCGGTCGGCGGGTCGATGTCGTTGTTCGGATCGGGGTGATACACCCCGAGGCCGGAGTATTCGGGGGTCTTGAGGACGGTGGTGGGCACGCTCAGTCCGATGCCGTTGCCGGCGGTGAGGTTCGTGGTGATCTCGGTGGAGCTGTCAGCGTAGGTGGTCGTGTTCATCTTCGGATGGCTGAACGTGTGGTTGATCCACCGGAACTGCCCGGACAGGCAGCGCGCGTAGCTGGTCAGCGGGTCGGGCGTGCTGTCCGTTGAGCATTGGGCGGGGGCTGCGGCATTGATGCCCTCGCCGTTGTAGGCCAGGTTGAGGGTGAACGCCGACGCCTGCGGGAACGACTGGCGCAGTGCCGTCTGCTGGGCCGCCGTACCGGCCAGGTCCTCCCCGGTGATGCGGAACTCGGCCGGATCGCGGGTGCCGTCGGCGAGCAGGTGGTCGGTGGTGTTGAACAGGTCGTCCACGTCGACGTTGAGCCAGTGGCGCTGCTCGCCGACGAACACTCCGTGCGTGGCCCAGCGCACAAGCCCGTAGGTGAGCAGGTCCGCCTGAGGCAGGTACTGGTTCGAGGTGAACGTCAACGCCATCCGCTCGCGCCCGTCCGGGGCGGTGCTGCTCACCGCGACGACGTCCGGGCCGATGGTCAGGACCGGGATGGCCGCACAACCCGGGGCGAGTTGGCTGCGGTAGACGTAGGACAACTGGATCGGGATCTGGCTGCCGGACCGCAGATAGTCAAAGATCGACGCGCCGGCAGCGGTCAGGCTCGCCTGCTGTGGCGCCGCGCCAATGCCCTCCTCGTTGCCTGAGCGCAGGCAATAGTCTTCCGGAAACGTGCCGAAACCGGCGTAAAGCGCGACCTGGCGCACGTGAAAGGTGGCCTCGTAGTTCCACAACGCCGTCCACTCGCCGGCATCCAGCGCGGAGGTGTAGCCGCCCGCGCCGTCCGCGGTGAGCAGGGCCGCGCTGGTCAGTAGGACCGCGTCGTAGCGGCCGACCCCGTCATCGCGCACCAGGGAACCCAGCGGGGTAGCACCGGCCAGGAGGACGTCGTAGGGACTGCCCACCCGGTCGAGTGCGCTCTTCCACGTGGCCAGGCCGAAATCGGCGCTGTCCACGGCGATCACGAGCTGACGCAGAGCCACCCGGTCACCCGGATCGGCGGCATGGGCCACGGTAGGTGCACCCAGTAGGGCGCTGAAGACGAGCAGGACAAGGAGGAGGCGGGACTTCACAGCGGCGTATCCTTCCGACCGGAGGTATCGGCCACTGTGGACGGTTCCGTCGATCGGTTGTCGGATGTGTCGCAGGGGCGACACGAGGTCCACCTGATCGGGCAGTCGCCTATCGGTCGAATCTCCCCACGCCACACCGTCGAGAGCCCTCACGGCCATCTGCACAGCCGCGCCGCCCCGCCCACGATCCGAGATGATCAACCAGGCGGGACGACCGACGCCCTTCTACAGTGGGAGCTCCCGGCGGACCCGGACGCTCACCGTGCGGTACTCATACCCCAGGTGCTCGTTGAGCTGGCGCATGTTCTCGTTGCCACGCTGGGTCCACGTGTACACCTCGGTCAGGCCGTTCTGGCTGGCCCAGTGCAGCGTGAGCCGCTTCAGCGCGGAGGCCACGCCCCGGCCCCGCCAGTGCCGGCCGACCGCCGTCAGGGCGTGCTCGGCCCGGTTCGGCTGGTCCGGGTCCAGGGTCAGCCCGGCGGTGCCGACGATCTCGTCGCCGGCCAGCGCCATGAACGTGCCGGCCGGCTCGCCCTTCCAATCCCGCTCCCACTCCTCCGCCGTCACCTCGATCGGCCGGTCGACTGCGAAGTCCGAGACCGCCTGGCGGCCCAGGGTGTCGAAGGCGGCGGCCCACAACTCCGGCCGCTCAGCCAGGCTGACGACCGTCAGCCCGACCGGCAGCTCCGGCTCCGGCTCGACGCCGATCTTCCGGACCTGCTCGACCTCCCGGTCCACCTCCACGAACCCGAACGCCTCGGCGAAGGCCACCGATCCCGGGTCGTCCGCGCTGGCACCCACGTGCGGCACGCCGATGGTCAGGCAGTGCTCGGCGAGTTCCCGCAGCACCGCACCGCCCACGCCCCGGCGACGGAAAGCGGGCAGCACCCGGGGCGCGACACCGGCCACCCCGGCCAGGTGGGACTTGTCCGCGAGCCCCGAACCGGCCAGCTCACCGTCGACCTCGGCCAGCAGCATCAGCCGCTCCGGCACCATGACAGCCCGCAACTCCTCCACCGAGGGGCACCGCTCATAGGGCAGCACGGCGATCCTCACCTGACGCCACGCCTCGAAGTCCATGTCTGACACCACTGGTCGGATTCGCACACTCATAACGCGAACCTACTCACGCCGTCCAACGACTTTTCTCGGGCAGGCAGGACCTCACCCAACCGGGCCGCTATCGGCGGGGGGCGGCCAGGCTGCCCGGCGTCAGCCGCAGTGGCCGGCGCTGGGCGGGTCACGGCGTGCCGGTGGCGTGAGGTTGCCCGGTCGACGCGGTCGTCGCCGGCGCACCACGCCCGGAAGGTGCCTGAGTTGATCCCGGTCAGGAAGTGGACATGAGCAAGGTTAGGATTCGGCGGTTGATCATCAGGCTGCCGGCGGATGTGGCCCTCCGGTGGCGCGGGGCGGGGGGCATCCGTGCGGTTCGAGTTGCTGGGCCCGCTGGTGGTCCGCGACCCTCCGGAGGCTCGGGTCATCACGAGCCCGATGGGCCGACTTCTGCTGGCCGAACTGCTCCTGCAGGCCAACCGCACGGTCTCCGTCGACGCGCTCGTGGACGTCCTGTGGGGTGAGGATCCGCCACGCACCGCAGGTGACTCGCTGCAGAATCATGTCGCGCGGCTGCGGCGCGCGCTCGGCCCGCTCGGCGAGGCCCGGCTGGAGTTCATCGCGCCGGGGTACAGACTCCACGTCCAGGACGGCGAGCTGGACGCGGCCGACTTCTCCGCCCATTTTCGGCGTGCCCGCACGGCACATGCCGCGGGCGACTGGGCAGAAGTCGGTGTCGAAACCGCGGCGGCCCTGGCTCTGTGGCGTGGGCAGCCCCTCTCCGACCTGCCCGTGTTGTCTGGCAGGCCCGAGATCGCACGTCTTGAGGAACTTCACCTCCAGGTTCTCGAGTGGCGCTTCGACGCCGAACTCGCCGCCGGGCGTCATCACGGGCTGAGCGCGGAACTCGTCGCTCTCGTCGCGAGGTATCCGCTGCGTGAGGCGTTCCACCGGCAACTGATGCTGACGCTGCACCGCACCGACCGCGGCTCTGAGGCGCTCACGGTCTACCAGGCCCTACGCCGAACCCTCGTCGACGAACTCGGCAGCGAACCCGGGCCCACCATCCAGGCGGTGCACCGCGACATCCTCGCGTTCGACTCCGGTCCGGTCGAACCGGCGGCATCGTCAGGGTCTCCGCCCGCGGCCACGACCGCGACGGCTCCCTTCCAGTCACCCCCGGCGATCTCCGACTTCATCGGACGTCGGGGCGAACTGGCCGCCATGTCCCGGTGGCTGAGCCCGGCGGGCGCGGCTCTCGCGCCACGGGTGGTCGTGGTCTCCGGCATGGGTGGCATGGGCAAGACGACCATGGCACTGCGCGCCGCGCTGCACCTACGCGCCCAGTTCCCCGATGGTCAGCTGTTCGCCGACCTGCGCGGTTTCGGGGTCGGTCGTCCCCGATCAGCTCACGATCTGCTGGCCCGCTTCCTCACCGACCTCGGCGTTCCCGGTCCGGCCGTGCCCGAGCATGTCGACGACCGCGCGGCCCTGTACCGGGCCACTGTCGCCGACCGCCGAATACTGGTCGTCCTCGACAACGCCCGTGACGCGGCCCAGGTGATCCCGCTGATCCCGGGCTCAGGTGCCACGGCGGTGATCGTCACCAGCCGCCGCCGACTGGCCAGCCTCGAAGGCGCGTCCCACATTTCTCTGGGCCCGCTCAGCGACAGTGAGCAACGCGACCTGCTGACCTCGATGTGCGGAGCCGAACGCGTGACGGCCGACCCGGACTCGGCGACCCGGATCCTCACAGCCTGCGGCGGGTTGCCCCTCGCGGTCCGGATCGCAGGCGCGCAACTGGCCAGTCGCCGGACCCGGCCGCTGAGCACCTTGGCGGCCCGCCTGTCGGAGGCCGGCGGTCGGCTCACCACGCTCGCGATCGACCACCTGGCCGTCCACGACGCGTTCTCCGCGAGTTACGACGCCCTGTCCGACAGTCCCCGTCCGCTGGACCGCGCAGCGGCACGTGCCTTCCTGATCCTGGGCCTGTGGCCCGCCCACGCCCTCACCCCGGAGGCGGCTGCCGCGCTGCTCGGCGAGTCCACGGATCACGCCTGCGACCTCCTCGATGTGCTCGTCGACGCCCACGTGCTGGAGGCGACGGATTCGGGCGCGTACCGCTTCCACGACCTGCTCGGGGAGTTTGCCGCCGAGCAGGCCGCCAAGGAGGTGCCGGTCGGGGTGCGCGAAGAGGCGGTGCTCCGCTTATTGCACTGGTACTACCGCGCCGCGACCGCGGTGAACCGCACCGTCGTGCCCCACTTCCTGGAGCCGCCGCCGTTGTCAGCCGAAGTGTCGGCGCCGGTGCCCGAACTCACCGACGAGACACAGGCTCTGTCCTGGTACGTGCGGGAGCTACCGGCACTCAAGGAAGTCATCCACCAGGCGCGTCACAGCTCCGAACCGCAGCTCGCGTGGCGGATCACCACCGCGCTGTTCGGCTACGCGCAGACCTACTGGTGGGCCGCGGACCTGGAGGAGTCGTGGGCCGGGGCACTCGACAGCGCCCGCGAGAACGGGGACCTGCAGGGGCAGGCACGGCTCCACAAGCATCTCGGCGCAGTCCGGGGCATGGCGCACCGCATCGACGAGAGCCTGCACCACCTCCGCGCCGCCCAGAGCCTCTTCGAGGCGGCCGGCGACCTCCAAGGCCAGGCCTCAGCCCTCGGCAACCTGGCCCTGGCCTACCGACACGGTGGTCAGGCGCACCCGGCACTCGCCTGCTTCCAGGAGTCACTGCACCTCTGGCGGCAGACCGGCCGGACCGACATGACCGCGTCCGAAATGACCAACCTGGGCACCATGCTGCACGACACAGGCGACGCGGTGGCGGCCGAAGCCCTCCACCGTCAGGCACTCGCGCAATGGCGTGAGCGGGGCATGCTCGCCTACGTCGCCGTCGTGCTCAACAACCTCGGCGACACCCTGGCCATACTCGACCGCCCCTCGGAGGCCTTTTCCGCCCTCGCCGAGGCACTGGCCATCCGCAGGAGCCTGGACGATGAAGCCAGCGCCGCCGACACCCTGATATCCATCGCGAACACCCACCTGCGGATCGGCGACGTCGCACGTGCCCGGGAACACTGGGAAGAGGCGCTCGCCATCGGCCGCGCACTGCGGCTGGACAACGTCGTGGACGACAGCCTGCGGAGCCTGGCCACACTCGCAGCCTCCGAGCCGACACCCGCGTCCTGAACCGCTACGTCGTCGTGCGCACCGGCCCCGCGATGCGCGCGCCGGCTCTCACCACACCTGAGCGATGCCAGGCTCGCCGATACCGCCCGACGCCGGGGTGGTTGGTGGGTTGTTGGTCGACTGTGAGCGGACCCCGGCACGCTACGTCGTGATGCCGCCTCCGTACGGACGGCGGCCACTGCCGCGTTAGCGCGAACCACCAAACCCGGTCCGATAGTCAGGAACCTCTCATGTCGCGCGTGGTTGCCCGCGTATTGCTCGTGCTGTCAGTACTCGCCGCCTCGTTATCTCTGGGCATCGGCCCAGCGGCCGCCGACCCACCCGATTCCACGGCTGTCCAGATCGTCAACAACAACAGTCACCTGTGTCTGGATATCGCGGCGTCGCGGACCGACAGTGGTGCGCCGGCCCAGCAGTGGGAGTGCGGCGGCACGGCCGCGCAGAAGTGGACTCTGGTCCCGCTGTCATACGGCACGTACCGGATCCAGAACGCGAACAGCCACCTGTGTCTGGAGATCGGCGGCTGGCGCACCGACAACGAGGCCACGGCCAACCAGGGCGACTGCCATACGGGTACCGATCAGCAGTGGCGGCTGACGTCGCGCGGGACCGGCCTGGTCGACCTGCGCAACGTCAACAGCTCGAAGTGTCTTCTCAGCCGGGGTTCCACCCACGGCACCGCCGGCTTGCAGTACGACTGCGACCCCGCATACGGCGACCAGGTGTGGGCGCTCGGCTACGGCGGCCCGAAGGCGACCGCCCCGGCTTCCGGCGAGGTGGCGCACTACGCGTTCGACGAGACGACGGGTACCACGGCCCGCAACGCGCTTCCCGGTGGTGCGGACGCCACGCTGGTGGGTGGGGCCGCCTGGGACACCGAAAAGAGCGCTGACTCACCCCAGTCGTTGGGTGCGCGTTCGGTGGCGTTGAACGGCAACGGGTCCTCGGTCACCGCGCCGGTGGCGTTGGCCGCGGACCAGTCGTTCACCGTCTCGACGTGGGTGAAGGTCAACCAGCTCGGGCACGTGCGGACCATCCTGTCCCAGGACGGCGCCCGGGTGTCGAGCTTCTACCTCAAGGTTCTGCCGGACGGCCGGCAGCAGTTCATCCTGCCGCGCACCGACTCGGAGACCACGGCCTGGGACGTCGTCTACGGACCGGCCGTCACCCTCAACACCTGGACGCACCTCACCGGCGTGTACGACGCGTCGGCCAAGCAGATCCGCCTCTACGTCAACGGCACCCGGGTCGCCACCAGCGGCCGGGCCGCTCCGCTGAAGGGCTCCGGTGGTCTGCAGATCGGCCGGGGCTGGTGGTCAGGGCACACGGCCGACTACCTCGACGGCAAGGTCGATGAGGTCCGGGCCTGGCAGAGCGCCCTGCCCGACGCCGACATCGCGGCATTGATGGGCGGGGCGGGTCCGTTCCTGCTGGCCGGGCAGCCACAGATCCGGGAGGACACCTGCCGGCTCGGGTTCGTCGCCCACGTCGGCGGACCGGCGATGAAAGCCACGGCCCAGGCGGGCCTGGCGTCGACCTCGCCGGCGGAGCTGCACCGGTTGGCCAGCCCCGACACGATGCCGGGCTACCAGCAGGACAAGGACGCGCTGTGGGCGAAGTTCCAGGCGATGAACGATCGGGCGTCGGCGTGGGAGGTGCCCCTGGCGGGGCTGACCGTGCCGTTCGTGACCGACGCGGCCTTCCAACACGCCCCTGCGATCGGCGACGCGATCGCCGGGTTCTACGCCAAGCAGTGGTGGGAACAGTGGGACCACTTCTTCGTACCGCTGGCACCGCAGGCCTCCCAGGCGGCCCAGGACACGGTCAAGCAGATGTACGTGGCGCAGTACCCGGACGTGAAACGTGCCGACTACGCGACCGACGCGGAGTACCGGGCAGCCTCCGACCGCACTGACTACGCCCGCAGCATGTGGTACGTGTTCGGCGGGACCACCGGGGTCCGCAACGCCGACGACGTCCGGCTGTTCCTGCAACAGGGCGGCTTCCCTACCAGGGCCCCGGCCCCGGGCACGGTGGAGTTCCGCCAGGACGTCGAGGCGCTGAAACTGCGTTTCGCCTCGTGCGAGAGCGGCAACCCGATCGCGTTGAACGGCGCCCTGGACCTGGAGGCATCCACCGCCGGTGCCGAATGGGCCGCCGAACTCGCCGCCCAGGCCGGCCCCCGGGCGACGATCCTAGCCGCCGAGGCCCAGGCCTCAACCGACTTGAAAGCCGCGGCTGAGGCGATGGTCGAGGCGGTCGGGCAGTCGTGGATCGCCTCGCAGCTGACGAACTGGCAGGCCTACTGGCTCGCCCGCCCGACGAACGAGATCGGCTACCCGAGAAAGGCCTCGTTCGACACGGCGGCCACCGCGATCGCGCACGCCAAGTCCGAGACCGCAGTGCAGTTGGGCATCGCCACCCAGGCAGCCTCCTCCGCGCAGGTCCAGGCCGCGAAGGTCGCCGGGGCGCAGGACCTGGCGGGGCAGATCGCCCAGCTCAACGGCACCCCCTACGGTCGCGGGTTGGCGTACGCGCAGCAGTCCGCGCAGGTCACCAAGGCCTCCGCCGCAGCCGCCCAGGCCGCGGCGAACGCCACCTCCACCGCCACCAACGCCACCCAGGCCTCCGTCGCCGACTCCGGCGCGCTGTTCGCTCTCGCCCAGACCCAGGGCCACGCCCTGCAGGCCGAGTTCCAGCGCGCCGCGGCGAAGGAAGCAGCCGACCAGGCCCACGCCGCCGCCGTCGCGGCCAAGGCCCAGGCCGACCAGGCCGCACAGGCCGCGACCCGGGCGAAGGCCGACCGGACGGCGGCGGCGAACGCCGAAGCCGCCGCGAAGGTCTCGGCCGCCAAGGCCGCCGCGCAGAGGCAGGTCGCCCAGACGGAACAGGCCAGGGCCGCCGCCGCGCGGGCCACGGCCGACACCCAGCGGGCACTGGCGGCGACGGCCGAAGCCGCGGCCCAGGCCCAGCAGGCCAAGGCGGCCACCGCGGCCGCTGCCGCTCAAGCGGCTGCGGCGACGGCCGCAAGCAACCGCGTCGACGCCGAGGCCGCCGAGAGCCGGGCGGCCACGGCCCGGAGCGCGGCGATGACGGCGGCGGACAACGGGGACGCCGTGGAAGGCCGGGCCGAGGCCATGGAGGCGGCCTCTGCGGCCGCCGCCGGGACCGCCTCCGCCGACGCCGCCCGGCAGGCAGCCACGGCCGCCCGATCGGCGGCGACCACGGCAAACACCGCCGCGAACGCGGCTCGCACCGACGCCACGGCCGCCGGCAACGCCGCTGTTGCGGCCCGCACCGCCGCCACCCAGGCGACCGGCGCCGCCGAACGGGCCCACGCGGCGTCGAACAGCGCGGCCGCGGACGCGGCGGACACACATGCGCAGGCGCTCACCGCGCACGCGGCGGCCGCTGACGCGATCGTCGCATCCGGGCTCGCCTCGGCGAACGTCACGGCCGCGCAGGCCCTGGCCGATTCAGCGAAGGCCGATGCGGCGAAGGCGAAAACCGACTCGGGTGCGGCGAAGTTCCAGGCCGAGCAGGCGCAGTGGGACGCGGCGCGCACGGCCGGGTACGCGTACGCGGCTGGGCGCTCCGCCATGGCCGCCAGGGACTCGGCCTCGGCGGTCATCGCCCCAGCGAACGACGCCATCGCGCTCGGAAGCCCGTTCCGGCAGGCCGACGTCTCCGCGGGGCTCGCTGTCCTTGTCGGACAGTCCTCCAAGACGATCGCCGAGCAACAAGACGCTGTAGCCCAGGCTCAGGCCGCGCAGGCCGGCAAGGCGGCAGTCGATGCCAAGGCCCTGGCGGACAAGGCCACGGGCGACGCCAAGGCGGCGGCCCAGTCCGCGGCGTACGCCGCCGGCGAGGCCACCGGTGCCGTGCAGTCGGTGTCCGCGGCCCGGGTCTCGGCCGTCGCGGCAGCAGTGGACGCGGCAGCGGCCGCGCAGTCCGATGCGAACACCGCCGCTCTGGAGGCGCAGGCCAAGCAGGACGCGGCCACCGCCGCCGCCTCGGCGGTAGCGGCGAGCGGGGACGCCTCGGCTGCCCGGGACGCCGCGACGGCGGCGGAGAGGGATGCCGCTGCGGCGCGGACCGCGGCGAGTGTCGCAGCCGCCGACGCCGCCACGGCGCGCACGGCGGCGACCTCCGCCGAACGTGACGCAACCGCCGCCGAGGCTGCCGCCGCCAGTGCGCAGGTCAGCGCCCAACAGGCTCAGGACGCGGCGGCACTGGCCGAGGCGAAGGCCAGAGATCAGATCACGGTCGACCAGCAGACCAGGCCGGGGCCGACCGGGATCGGCGGGGTGCTCACCGACTACCGGCTCGAGGACACGATCACCGCCGACGCGTGGACCTGCAACTTCACCGGCACCGTCGGTGATCCCAACGCGGCCTGCCGGATTCCGGTTGTCCACCACCTCAAGAGCACATTCGTCTACCGGCTGCTCAACTGCGGCACGCCGGACCTGGCGACGATGACGGTGGACTGCACCCGCACCTACCTGGACACCAAGGTCACGACCATCGACCGGCCCGACACCGTGGTCCTGTTCACCGCCAAGGACAAGTTCGAGGAGGTGGTGGAGAACCTCAAGGACATGACGTATCGGACGTTCACCCACTGCGCCAACTCGGTCGTGAACGGACAGGCCAGTGCCGACTGCGGCTGGGCCGCCGTCATGATCACCCCGCCGGGGCGGCTCGCCAAGGTCGTCGAGGTGGTCCGCGGGGTCGGGACGGCGCTGAAGTCCGGGATCGGAATCGACCGGGCCATCGCCGCCGCTCGCATGGTGGAGATGGCGCCGGAGACCATGGCCATTCTGGAGCGCGCGGCAGCCAACCAGGGCCTGATCGACGAGCTCGCGGCCAACGGGGTGAATTTCAGCGCCGCCGATGTCATCGGGGTCGCCCGCAACGCGGAAGGCAAGATCGTGTTCCTGGAGACGGGCAGTTCCAACGGCGGACTGGTGCACATCATGGAGGAGCACGGCACCGACTTCGTCGCCAAGGGGCTCTCGGCCGAACAGATCCCGGACTTCGTGCTCAAGGCCGCGACCGAGGGAACTATCATCGGGTACCAGGGCAAGGGCACGGGGCGCCCGATCTTCCAGGTTCTTTACAATGGCAAGACGTGGACAGTCGCCGTATCGGTGGGCAGCAACGGCTTCATCGTCGGAGCGAATCTGACAGGATCACCGCAATGACCGGCAGTCAACGCACCATCCGACTCATGCCCGACTACGAGTGCCACCCGTTGTGGTGCCACGGGCACGGCGGCGAGGTCAACGTGTCCCCGCATGACCCCGTACTCGGCCTGTCATCCGGTCTGGCCACCGACCTCGAGCAGTGGGGGGATGAGTTCGACGCCACCCTGAACCGCGACGACCCGGCCTCCTCCGGGTTCCCCACCCCCCAGGTGGCTGACCAGTTCGCCGAACGCGGCGTCCTGCTGTCCCGCCGCCTCAGGGAGGAGCTGGCCTCCGACTGGGTGGTCTCGTACTTCGACATCCGGGTCCGGCGGGCCAGCCCGGTCGACTGACCCCTGCCGGACCTGCGGCGGGCGCCTTCCGAGGGCGCCCGCCGCTCTCGTCGATCGCATAACGGGATCGGCGTCGTCGCGCTCATGGGAAGCCGCGCATTTGGTCGTGGGTTCATGCTGTGCGTGTCGAGGTCCGCTCGACCCGGGTGTGGCAGTCGACCTACCGACGCTGGTGAAGTGCTGCGCACTGCCGATGACCGATGGCTGCCGCACCCGACATGCGCTCGACCGGCGTGGTCGGTCCCGTACTTGATGAAACCAGGCGCGCCCCTGGAAGCGATGATCCGGCCGGTTACGGTGGGCCGCGTGGGGGACCTGGCCGGGTTAGGGTCGCGGGATGGCGTTGTAGTTTTCCGATCTCGATGACCACTCTGATGCGGCGCAAGCTGGGCATTCCTAAGCTGGCCCTGCTCGGACCACAGCGTTTGTCCCACGTCGGTGACCGTTTCAACGGCCACAGGGAACGCAGTGGGCCAGTGCCGCGCCGAGCCGATCGCCCGTGGCTGGGTAAGGCCGCAGTCGGCCACCCATGGAACGGCTTTCCCGTCAGTCGAGATGGACAACTCGGTCGCGGGGGAGGTGCCGGTCGGTGCAGTCGGGTGGCCAAGGTCTCTTTTCGCCTGACGTGGCGGAGGTATTTGGAATGAATGCCACGGTTTTGAACCGCTGCTCACAGCCAGCTTTGGTGACCATGAGGCGTTCGAAATAACATTCGGCGTTCCCCGAGTGACGCTCTGCAATCGAGGCATCTTCTCACCGCGGGAGGCATCGGACAGGGGCATGTAACGGCTTGAACGCTGCCTTGACCTTGGGTTTTGTCGGCACCTACCTTTCGGCCGTTATGTTTTTCGGCCCGGGGGTCTGGTCGTGTCTTCAGTTCGTTTGTCCTCGATGCTTGCTGCCCTGACGCTGGGGCTCGCAGCCGGTCTCCTTCCGTCGGTGCCGGCGTTGGCGGCTCCGGGTGATGGCGCTCCGGATCTGAATGAGCCGGTGACCGCGACAGGGAGGGCCCCTGGCGGTCCCGGTGTACCGGCGGGGATGCCGGGCCGGTTGAAGGGGCCGAAGGCGACGCTGTGGCCTGCGGCAGGCGCGGCGGAGGTCGATCTGGGTGCGCCGGCCGCGGCGGCGAGGAGCCTGTCGGCTGCTCCGTCGGCGGGTGCGCCGGGCCTGGTGAAGGCCGGTGTCCTGCCGGTGCGTGTCGGTGTGCCTGCGAGCGCGGCGGACGCGGCGCCGGCGGACAACGAGAAGCAGTTGCGTTCGGCGGTGGCGTCGGCGCCCGGCCGGGTCCGGGTGGAGATCCTGGACCGGGCTGTGGCGGGCAGGGCCGTCAAGGGTGGGGTGGCGATGCGGCTGTCCCGGGCCGACATGCAGTCTGCGGCCGGGCGGGCGGCGGTGGAGTTCGACTACTCCGGCTTCGCCGACGCCTACGGTGGCGGCTACGGTTCCCGGCTGCGGATCGTGCAGCTGCCGGCGTGTGCGGCGACCACCCCGGACAAGCCGGAATGCCAGGTGCAGACGCCGGTGCGGTCGACCAACGACCCAACGCGCAAGACCGTGACTGCCGACATGACGGTGGCCCCAGCGGACTCGGCGGGCGCCACCCTGGGCAAGGCGGCCCCGCTGCGGGCGGCGGGGTCGTCTTCGGGTGCGGTGTTCGCGTTGTCGGCGGCCCCGGCGGGCGCGTCGGGGGACTTCACGCGCTCGCCATTGTCGCCGTCGGCGACCTGGACGGCTGGCGAGTCCGGTGGCGGGTTCTCGTGGAATTACCAGATGCGGGTGCCGCAGTCATCGGGCGGGCTGAACCCGGCTGTGGCCGCGTCGTACTCCTCGGCGGCGGTCGACGGGCGCACCACGGCGGCCAACGGGCAGGCCGGCATCCTGGGTGAGGGCTGGGACCTGTCGGCCGGCGGGTTCGTAGAGCGCACCTACGCGTCGTGTTCGCAGGACGGCAACAACACCGGTGACCTGTGCTGGAAGAACGACAACGTCACTATCTCCCTTGCGGGCAAGACGGTGCGGGCGTTCAATGACGGCGCGGGCGAGACTGGCTGGCATGTCGAGAACGACCCGGGCTGGAAGGTCACCCAGTGCTGGGGCACCCTGTGCGGGACGCAGCCGGACAACGGGACTTTCAACGGCGAGTACTGGATCATCACCACCCCCGACGGCACCCGCTACTACTTCGGCAGCAACCACCGCCTCGCATCCCAGGGCGTGGAGACCGAATCGACCCTCGCTGTGCCCGTGTACTCCAACAATCCCGGCGAGCCGTGCTACAACGCCGCAGGGTTCGCCGCCTCGGCGTGCAAGATGGGCTGGCGGTGGGGCCTGGACTACGTGCAGGACACCCGCGACAACTCGATGACGTACTACTACGAACGCGAGTGGGAGCGCTACGGCCAGAACCTCAACACCACCGCCGCCGCCTACGACCGAGCCAACACCCTGATTCGGATCGAGTACGGCACCCGGGCGGGCTCTGAGAACGGCAGCAACGCCCCGTACGTCATCGACTTCGGACTGACGTTCCGCTGCTACCAGCCGGGCCAGCCGTCGTGTGACGAGTCCCAGTTCGACCAGTGGCCCGACTCCCCGCTCGACCAGGTGTGCGTGTACACCGCGACCTCGTGCCCCGGGATCTACTCACCCGTCTTCTTCACCATCAACGCCCTGTCCTCCGTCACCATGCGAGTCCGCGACGCGGCCGGCACCGGGTACCGCGACATCGAACGCTACGACACGCCCACCGGCTTCTGGCCGACGGATGACGGCATCTCACCGTCCCTGTGGCTGAACAACATCGGTCACACCGGCCTCGCAGGCGCCACGCCGGTGACGATGCCGAACATCGTGTTCAAGGGCACCGCGCTGGACAACCGCTACGGCGGCACTCCGCCGATGAAGCACTGGCGGATGTGGCAGATCTTCTCCGAGACCGGCGCGGTCACCGAGGTCGAGTATGAACCGGCATCCTGCACGTCGTACCCGAACAACGTCGACAACAACGGCCGCTGCTTCCTGCTCCTGGCCAAGCCCAACGCCACCGACCCCGTCGACTGGACCTGGTGGTACAAGTACGTCGTCAAGAGCGTCACCGAACACGACCCCACCGGCGGCTCACCCGACGTCAAGACCAGCTACGCCTACTCCACCGACGGCGCCTCCACCACCGACGGACACCCCGTCACCCTGTGGGGCTATAACCAGAACGCGTTCCAAACCCCGTTTGCAGATCGGACCTGGTCGGACTGGCGCGGCTACCCCACCGTCACCACCACTCGCGACGACGGCGCCGGCCGCAAGTCCGTCACCAAGAAGCTCTATATGCGCGGTCTCGACGGCGACCGCATCGCCAACGACCAGTCCACCATCCGCCACGTCAAGATGACCAACTCCGAAGGCACCACGATCGACGACTGGTCCGTCCTGCGCGGCCAGGTCTGGGAGGAACAGGTCCTCGATGGCGGGGTCGCCGCCACCCGCACCGTCCACGACTGGGACGCCCGCCAGCTGGCCGGCCAGCCCCTGCCCTACGTCGGCGAGATCGGCTGGGCCTTCCGGATCCGGGAGAAGCTGAGCCGCACCCACACCAAGGTCAGCGCGGGCGACCGGGTCACCGAGAGCACCACCGCCTTCGACACTGACGGCTACCCCGTCTCGGTCGTCGACAAGGGCGAAGTGACCGTCACCAGCAACGGCACCACGATCACCGACGTCGACACGGCCGACACCGTGTGCTCCACCACCACCTACAACCGCAACTACACGGCGTTTATCCTCGCCACTGTCTCGCAGGTCGAAACGAAGGCATGCCCCGCCGGCACCCCGACAGGCGCGCCACTGGGCGGCAGCCGCACCTACTACGACACCTCCATCGACCTGGCCGCCGCGCCGACCAAGGGCCTTCCCACCAGGACCGACGCCCTGTCCAACGGCTCCCCGGTCACGTATACCACCGTCGGGAAGACGGAATTCGACGCACTCGGCCGGACAATCAAGACCTACGACGCGCTCAACCGCGCCACCACGACCAGCTACACCCCGGCGGGTGCAGGACCGGTCACGCAGGTCGTCACCACCAACGCGGCCGGGCACGCCACCACGTCGACGTTCGACACCGCGTGGTCGCAGCCAACCTCCGTCGTCGACCCCAACAACAAGACGACCCAGGCCAGCTACGACGCGCTCGGCCGGCTGCTGAAGGTCTGGCAACCGGGGCGCACCACCGCGCAGACCGCGAACATCGCCTACGAGTACACCTTGTCGAACTCCGCCGTCCCATCGGTGAAGACCAGCCGGCTGATCCCGAACGGGTCCACCGTCTCGTCCTACGAGATCTATGACTCGCTGTTCCGGCCGAGACAGACCCAGACCGCGACCCAGGACGGGAAGAACGCGGTCAACGACACGGCTTACGATCCCCGTGGTCTGGTCGCGTCCACCTCGACGTTCAAGGCGACCGCCGCGCCATCCGGGGGCCTGCTGACCTTCCTCGCCACCGATGTCAAGACCAGACACGCCATCGGGTACGACAACCTGGGCCGCACCGTCACCGACACCATCACCGGGCTGGACCGCAACAACAACCAGGTCGGCGCCGGGCTGGTCACCAGCACGTCCTACACCGGTGATTCGGTCACCGTCACCCCGCCGGCAGGTGGCACCGCCACCACGGTGTACGCCGACGCGCGGGGCCGGAAGGCGAAGATTCGGCAGTACAAGGGCTCGGTCGTGTCCGGCTCGTTCCTGGACTCGACGTTCGGCTACGACATCCTCGGCCGGCAGACCACAGTCACCGACACCGACGGCAACGTGTGGACCACCGGCTACGACATCCGTGGCCGGGCGAAGACGAAGTCTGACCCGGACGCCGGCACCACCAACCTGACCTACGACGACGCCGGTCAGGTCCTGACCACGACCGATGCCCGCAACGTGAAGCTGGCGTTCGGATACGACAACCTGGGCCGCAAGACCGGGGTGTTCAAAGACAGCCTGGCCGGCACCCGATACGCGTCCTGGACCTACGACACCGTGGCCAAGGGGCAGCTCACCTCGTCAACGAAGTACGAGGGCACCGACGCGTACACCACCGCGGTGACCGGCTACGACGATGGCTATCGGCCGCTGGGCAACTCAGTGACCATTCCGGCGTCGGCGGGCACCCTGGCCGGCACCTACACCTCGACGGCCACGTATAAGCCGGACGGTTCCCTGGCCACGGTCGGATACCCGGCCGCCGGTGGACTGGCGGCAGAGACGGTGAGCTCCGGCTACAACTCGATCGGACAGCAGATCTCCGCGACCGGCCTGGATACCTACCTGGCCAACGCCATCTACTTCTACGACGGCGCGCTGTACCAGAGCGTGAGGGGTGCCGCCGGCAAGCAGATCAAGGCGACCACCTTCCGGGAGGAGTACACCGGCCGGCTCACCAAGTCGCAGCTCGACACCGAGAAGGTCGGCGCCGTCGGCGGGTTCGAGGAGCAGTACAACGAGATCTATGCCTACGACGCCGTCGGCAACGTGACCGGAGTCAACGAGAACAAGACCGGCGCGGTCATCGCCAACCAGTGCTTCGGCTACGACGGCCTGCGCCGGATGACCGAATCCTGGACCACGACCGCCAGCACCTGCCAGGCCAGCCCGACGGCCGGGGTGATCGGCGGCGCGGACCCGTACTGGACCACCTACACCTTCGACAACGTCGGCAACCGCAAGACCGAGCTCAAGCACGGCCTCAGCGGCGCCTCCGACACCACCCGCACCTACACCAACCCGGCAGCCAAGGCGCTCCGCCCGCACAGCCTCACCAAGGTCGACACCAAGATCGGCACCGGCACGGCCGTCACCACCGACTCGCTCAGCTACGACGCGGCCGGCAACACCCAGTCACACAACTCCGCCAACTACACCTTCAACGAACTGGGCAAACTCGCCTCCATTGCGATATCCGGCGGGGCCACCACCAGCTACGTGTACGACGCCGACGGCAACCGGATCCTGCGCAAGGACACCACCGGCACCACGGTCTACCTCGGCACGACCGAACTGCACGCCAACACCCCGACGTCCGCCGCGACAGCGACCCGGACGTACCCAGGCGCGGTCCGTACCACCTCAGGCGGACTGGCCTGGATGGTGACCGACCACCACGGCACAGGCCAGGCCAGCGTCAAAGCCACCGACCTGACCGTGACGCGGCGGCGAACTGACCCGTTCGGCGGTGTCCGGGGCACGACAGCGGTATGGCCGACCGAACACGGGTTCGTGGACGGCGTGAACGACCCGGACACTGCCCTCGTGCACGTCGGGGCCCGCGACTACAACCCGAAAACCGGCCGCTTCGTCTCCGTCGACCCAGTCTTCGACGCCACAGACCCGCAAAGCTGGCACGGATTTGCTTACGCCAGCAATGCACCGGCCACGAGCAGTGATCCAACCGGGCTATGCGAAGACGATGGAAACGGATGCAGCCCAGTCGGGAACTCGTCATCGGGCGGCTCGCATCACGAGGATTGCAATGATGGCCCGTGCGGCGGCTACGACGACGCCGGTGACCCTTGGGAACCTGAAGACGGATGGCGCTGCGGCAACGGAGGATCATGTCGCGACACGCCCTCGGACGGATGCGGATCTCCAGGCTTTGTCGGCCCCTGCACGGGTCAGGACAATACCCTCACTTGCGCATTACAGAAGGCCTGCTTCGGTACCGGAGTCTCTTTGTGTGAATTCTTTTGCCCCGGTCTCCATAGCCCGCAACCGACACCACCTCCGAAGCTTGCTGGAAACCGCGCCCCGCAGAAAAAGGCCAAAAAGACACCATGGGTCCTCGTGGCGACATCGTCAGATGTTCGCGTATCGGACTGGGAGGGTAACGGATTTGATCTCATGGATACCAAAGACCACAAGTACAGCGAGGGCGTGAAATGGGCCGCAGGGGCGTTGAGTCCTCCAGTCGGCACCGTCATGGTGGCTATCCACGACGTGAAGTATCAATTCCGTTACCGGGAACAGACGTACGCGCGACTCAACGACGGGCAATTGGAGTTCCGAACCGAAAGGGACATCACGGAGTACCGTCGGAGGATGTTCTTCATGCCGTGGGATGCATTTACCGTGACCTCGGTGTGGCAGGATTTCGAATCCATGTAGGCTAACCTGCGGGTGGGCGCGACAATTCGGACCCACCCGCAGTCGCTACGACAAGGAACCAGTATGGCGGACTTCGTTTTGGTCGCAATAGTTGCCATGGGATTCACTTCGGCATTCCTGGCGAAGGCGGTTGCGCAGAGGAAGGGGCTCGACCCTCAGAGGTACTTCATGTTCGGCATAGCCTTCGGGATCTTCAGTTTGATTGCCGTCGTGATGAGGAGTCCCCGGGGATTCGGGCCGTCCCCTACGTCGCGCCCCGAGTTATAGCGTACGGGGCGGGCTCTCCGAGGGACCGACTCCGACCCCGTGGATCGGACCAGCCCACACTGTGGACCGCTGACCCGCGGCAAGGCCACGCTAGTAGCGCAGCACGCGCTCCAGCACGGCCCGGAAATGCGCGAAGTCCCCGGTCACGACGCCCGGGTCCTTCGCCCCGTCATCCCACCGCCGCGCCGCCACCGCCGCCTCCGCATTCGGCTCCGCCTCGAACGCGGCCACCTCAGGTGACATCGGCTCGCTCTACACCGCCGCGCGTACACCGACGCCTCCTTCAGTCGGCTCAGATACTCCGGATCCACCGTGCACAGGTACCGCTTAGCCGCCACGTGCAGCCGGGCGGGCTCCGTCACGGCCGGCGGGAACCATCGGGAGAGCCAGTCCGCGCCGACCTGGCAGTGCCGGTAGTCGGTGCCGGCCATCAGGTCCGCGCCGGTGAAGTCGCTGACGTCGTGCAGCAGCGCGGCGGCGATCTGGGTGTCGGGGGCATCGGCGGACTCGGCGAGAGCTGCGGCCCGGAGCATGTGGGCGGCTTGGGTGACGGGCTCGTCCAGGTAGTCGGCGGCCCTGGCCCCGACCAACAGGCCGGCCAGGGTGTCCAACGGGGCGCGCCAGCGCGGGACCGCCAAGTCGCTGGCCACGGAAGCCCATCGACTGCCAGCACGGAACCGTCCTCGGCTCGCACCGACATCCGCACCGCATCGACGGCCACCACGACCGCCTCCGCCCAACGACCAACCCAGGAGTCGTTCGATCAGTCGTCGCTCGCCGGGCCAGGCGACCATGAGGCCCTCGCGGGGTACCTGGCCGCCGGCGTACGCAGGGCGAGCGCGATGACGATGTCGCCGAGTGAGCCGATGATCGGGATGCTCACCCCCGCGACGCCGGTCGCGTAACCACGAGCGAGACTCCTTGCCCTAATGCGCTTCCAGGGCGTTGAGGTCGCGCTCCGCGTAGAGCCGATGCTCCCACTCCTCGTGAAACACGTGCAGCAGTACGTCACGCAGGCGACGGTTACGAGACTCCGGCCACCCCGGAGTCCCGACCGGCGTGGTCTCGGCATCGAGGGACTCGTCGGAGACGCCGGCGACGATGTCGCGGACCGTCGCCATCCGGTCCCGACGGAGGTCGAGCAGGGTGTCGAGCGTCGGCCGCGCGTCGCGGTCGCGGGTGATGCCGGCGGGCAGGGCCCGCGTCTCGTCCGGGTCGTCCCAGGGCAGGCCCAGCGGGTGCCACGGCGACGGATCGAGAAGGACGGTCCGTCGGATCCACCCGTCGGTGACCAACACCAGGTGCCGCAGCGTCTCGATGAACGACCACTCTCCGTCAACGGAGGCGTGCAACAGATCAGGATCCAGGCCGCGGGCCCGTTCGACAGAGCCGTCCCACAGCCGCTCGATGACCTGCCACGCCTCGCCGAACCCAGCGGCGTCAGTCGGACGCATCCTGGCCCGCTCGGGATAGCGCCGGTCGAGCTCGGCCTCCACGAGCGCTTTAACTTCGACCCCGTTGACCTTCAGGTTTCCGACGTCACCGGAGATCTCGACATTGTGCAGCTCCACACCCCGCATCGTGACGCCGGACATCTCCACGATCCGAAACCGGGTGTCCGCGAACTCGCAACCGCGGAACTCGACGCCGTTCAGCCGGGTGAGCCGGAACAAAGAACCCGTGAGATCTTCACCAACGAACTCCACCATGACGCGGGACGATAACACCAACCACCGACAGTGCTTGCTAGCTGTACTCACCCGTGTCGTTCGGCCGCGGCTGCGCCACGGTGTCGTCGAAGGCTCAGACTCGCCAGTCGAACAGTTGCTCGGGCAGTGCCGGCGGAGGTCCGGACCAGTCGATACCCTCCGTGTCGAGGGTTGCCTCCTTGAACCAGACCTCGGTGTCATCCCGTGACCGGGCCAGGTGCGCCATCGCGGCGGCGAGATCATCACTTTCGAGGTACAGGAGAACAAGGTCTCCCATCGGGGTGGGTTGGATCCACCAGTCCTCGGTCACTCCGGCGTGTTCGTGGAAGGCGTCGAACCCCGCACGGCGTGGGCCGTTGACCTCGGCGGCGATCCGGCGGTGCGCGTCGGTCTTGCCCGGCAACAGGGGAATCGCGACCGCGACGGCCTGCTCAGCCGCGCTGTCATCCGGCACGGAGGTGTAGATCAGCTCCGGATGGACCGGGATCGGTTGATCGAAGTCGACGGCCATCATGGCCCCGGCGCGTTCCTTGAACCAAACGTCGAACGGCTCCCGGGAGGCTGCGAACGCGACGTTCCCGGCGACCGGATCGGTTCCTTCGAGCATGAGGACGAACAGGTCACCCTGCGGTGTGGCCTGCAGCCAACCGCGCTCCCTGGTCACATCGAGCCGTCGCCGCGACGCCAGCCACTCCTCGCGGCGCTCGGCGACCTCGTTGACGAACCGGTCAGCATCGTCGCGCACGCTTGCCGGTACCGGAAACGCTACTGCGAAACGCGCCATTGTAGGCCCCCAGTGGCATCGGATCGGACCCTCGCAGGACACCGAGCCGCGCGGCCGGTGACCGGTGTCAGGGGTGGATTTCGGCGGCCGCCGTCCGCGAGGGCTTGCCACCTGGCCACGAATGCTTCCTCGTGGCCGGCTTTCACTGTCCAGATTCCCACGGAATACAGCACATCGTCAGTATCTCAGGCCCCACTGGCTCCCGGGCCCGGTTCTCACGGCATGCTGATGTGGTCAGGCCACGTCAGGTAGGGATCGCCCGGTTAGCACCCGGATCGCCGGCAGCCTTGGCGTGACGCGCCGGTACGGCAACAAGTCGTCGATCCACTCCTGTGCGAGCAGGTTCAGGACTCGAGTACCTGTTTGAGGTTTTGCACAAATACCTTGTTCCGGCGCGGAACCATGACCGCCATCATCGGTGTCATGAGGACCCTGACGCCCGTGGGTCGCATCTCGACGGCGCGGGTGAACCGCGCACTCTCTCCTACGGGCTCGACCGTGTAGGTGATCTGCGGCTGAAGACCAGCGAAGTCAGCGCGGTACACCACCCGAGCACCGGGTTCGACCTCGAGGGCGGTGAAGGTGCCGTCAGTTTTGCCCATGAACGGTTTGAACTTCAGAGGGTAGGCCTTCCCGACTACAGGGACTGGGTCCGTATCCGACGGTACCGAATCTATGTCAACATGCCAGTTCGGCTCATTGCGGAGATCAGCGATATATCGAAAGACCTCGTCCGCCGGGCGGGCGACGATGACACTCTCCGCAGACCTGACCATGGCTCCCCCTCAGGCAGGCACCACATTCCAGGACATCGGTCATCTCCAGCCTAGAACCGCACCCCCCCGTGGAGACCCCTCAACGCCCGTCCGGCGGCCCGTTCACGGCCGTAAATCGCACCAATGTTCGCAGGCGACCACGAACCTCTTGCGCCATTATGTCGACTTCAACATTGTTTGTCACCGACTGCACCTAGGCTGGCGGTGGCTGCCGGGCGCGCTGATGACGCGGACGCTGATTTCTCGATGCGCAGGGGAGGAGGGCCATGGCGGAGGTACGGGTGAACAACGTGTCCCTGTATTACGCCGGAAACACGCCGCCGCGAAGGGTTGCGAGAATCCGCCCCCGGGGCGCTCCGCTTGAATGAGTCGTCAGGTATGTCCCTTTAGTGCCCCGACCGTTCCAGGATCCTTTTGAGCATCGCGAGATCCTTGCGGTTGGCGCGGCGCATCGCGGCGGCCATCAGCGGGGCACTGATCGCGGCGAAGCCGCTGGGCTCGCCCCGGTTGCGCAACGTCATGCGCGTACCGTGCTCGCCGGCAGCTTCCCAGGCATATGTCGTCTCCATGGGGAACGGCCCCTCGGCGGTGCGCATGACGAGACGCTCACCGGGGACGAGTTCGACGATCTCGTAGGTGTACGCGAGGCGGCGGCCGAGGAAGTGGGCGACGAAGGCCAGCCGGGAGCTGACGGCGAGCGGCGGCGGCGTCAGCCATGCGACTGAGGTGATGTTGGCATACCACTCTGGCGCGTTGCCCGGGTCCCCGGCGTAAGCGGAGACCTCAGCCGGCGATCGGGAGATCAGGATGTCGGTCACGACGTCGACAGCCATGGTGTCAACCTCTCCACTCGAACCATACGCGGCGCTGGACACCGGTGATGACCGCAGGCCAGGCGGTCGACGGTCACGCGTGGGAACGTGTGCCCGACTCACCAGCGGCCGGCGATATCGACAGGTCGACGTCGTCGCCGACCGACGCGCCGGCCGCCCGCAATGCCGCGCGACTCACCCCCACGCACAGACCGCCCCCGGCGACCAGCATCGTACTTCCGGCGAACGGGGCACCTTCCAGGGTGCCCGACACCCGCATCTGACGGCGTCCGCCCAACTGGCCCACGAGGTCCGCGGGCACGTCCACCACCGCCAGGCCGCCAGGCTTGTCGTCGCGCCACTGGCGGACCGTTCCCCTGAACTCCACAGCCACACGGCCTCCTTGCGGACGAAAATCCTGGTCACAGGCAGTGTCGCACGCACAAACGTGCCCGGCTGACAATCAGCACAGCCGCCGCTGGCCGGTTGCCCCGGGACTGGATGCCGCCGTCGGTTACCCCGACCGGGCCGACGCGCTGGCCACCGCCGGCCTGTAGCGGGCAGGCGGCGGCCACCGGACTGGCCCACCACCACGCGCCGCCGGACAGGACGGTGAGGGTGACGCACGAAGTCGAATGTCATCAAATAACGAATATGTAATGGTGACGCCCTCTTGTGCTGATCTCGTGTGAGGCCTAGCCTCGCTTCAACTCTTCGTCCTGTATGGACATCAACCTCTCCGATCGACGCGCCGGGGTCACCCGTTCAGTCTAGTTGCAAATGATTATCATTTCAGTCTAGGGTCTGACGCAACCCCGAGTCACCTGCCGAGACGGAGCGAGAAATGGCCCACCTGTTGGTCGTGGAGAGCTGGGTCGGCGCGATGAGCCGGCTCCTGCCCCGCTCGATCGCCGAAGCCGGCCACGAGTTCACGTTCCTCACCCGCGACCTCGACCACTACCTGCGCTCCTGGCACGGCCCCGGCCAGCACCCTCTCCTCGGGGCGAAGGCCGTGCTCACCGCCGAGACCAACGACCCGGCGACCGTGCTCGCGGCCGTCGAGACGGCACACCGCCACACCCCCTTCGACGGGGTACTGAGCTCGTGTGACTACTACCTGGAGACCGCCGCCACCCTCGCCCGGCACCTCGGGCTGCCCGGCTGCGACCCTGCGGCGGTGCACCGCACGCACCGCAAGCACCTCGCCCGAGGCGCGATGGCCGACGCCGGCATGCCCACGCCCAACTTCGCCACGGCGCTGCGCTGGCAGGAAGCCGTCCGAGGGGCCGAGGACATCGGCTACCCGGTCGTCGTCAAACCCGTTGACCTGTGCGCGGGCATGTACGTCCGACGCGCCGATGACGAGGCCCAGCTCCGCGCGGCGTTCGACGCCCTCGCGGGCTTCCCGGTCAACGCCCGCGGCCAGGCCAGAGACGCCACGGTGCTGCTCGAGGAGTACCTGGACGGGCCTGAGGTGAGCGTCGAGACCGTGACCGTGGACGGGGAGACCACCGTCGTCGGGGTCACCGACAAGACGATCACAGGGGAGGACTCGTTCGTCGAGGCCGGCCACGCCTTCCCCGCCCCGGTGCCCGCCGAGCACCGCGACGCCGCGATCCGAACGGCGCTTCACGCGCTGGTCGCGCTCGGCGTGGACCTGGCCGTGGCGCACACCGAGATCAAGCTGACCCCGCGCGGCCCGTACGTGGTGGAGGTCAACCTGCGGCCGGCCGGCAATTCCATCACCGAACTGGTCCGGCGGGTGACCGGGATCGACCTGCCGGGCGCGTACCTGGATGTGGTTCGCGGCGTGGCCCCCGACCTGGCCGTCCGCGACACCGGGATCGGCGGGGCCGCGATCCGGTTCGTGGTGCCCGAGCGGACCGGCCGGGTCCTGGCCGTGCGGGGCGCGGACCGGCCGGCCGACGCCGACGTCGTCGAGTGGCAGATCGACGCGACCGCCGGCGGCGATCTGGTCGCCACCGGGGACAACAACGGCTACGCCGGCCGGGTGATGACCGTCGCCGGCACCCCGCGGGAGGCCGCCGCTCTCGCCGCCGAACTCGTCGCGGGCATCGGGATCGACTATGCGTAGCGTCGACGAGCTGATCGCCCACACCCTGCAAGGGGACGGACTCGACACCCCGGTGACGGTCGCGTTCAGCACCCGGCAGGGCGCGCACCACCAGGGCCGGCACACCGGGTACCGCAACGAGGTGGTGTGCGTCCGGGTCGGCGCGGCGGTCGGCGCGTGTTCCGTCGAGCCGGGGGAGTTGCCCGAGGAGGACGTGTTTTCCCATCTCGGCCGGCCGGTGCGGGATCTGCTGACTCATCCCGTGCGGGCGGTGCGGGTGGCGGCGCTGGACGCGTACCTGATGGATCGCAGGCCCTTTGGTTCCGACCAGCATGCGGTCGCCCGGGTGCTTGCCGCCGGTGACTCCCTGGCGAAATCCACGGCCCGGGCCCGCGCGGTCGTGGACCTGCTGCCGGGCGACGTCTCCGGGCCGGTCGCGGTGGTCGGCGTCGTCAATTCCCTGCTGCACGCGCTGCGCGCTCGGGGCATGGGCTACCTGGCCTGCGACTTCAAGGGCGGGTTCACCGAATGGGGCGAGCCCGTGCACACCCGGGCCGCGCTCGACGGGGCCGGCGCGCTGCTGGTGTCCGGCATGACGCTCGGCAACGGCACCTTCGAGCCGCTGCTCGCCCACGCCCGCGACGCCGGCATCCCGTTCGTCGTGTTCGCACAGACCGGCAGCGCCGTCGCCCGGGAGTTCCTCGGCTCGGGCGTGACCGCGCTGTCGGCGGAGCCGTACCCGTTCTTCTGGCTCGACGGCGGGCCGAGCACCCTGCACCACTACACCGCGAAAGGACGCCCGTGAACCGCGCCGACTGTCTCGCCGATCTGGTCGGCAACACCCCCGTGCTGCGGGTGACGACGCCGTTGCCCCGACCGCACCCGGGTTTCTGGGCCAAGTTGGAGTACCTCGGCGCGGGCGGCATGAAGGCCCGGCCCGCCCTGAGCATGCTCCGCGAGGCCCGGCGGCGCGGCGACCTGTTGCCCGGCGCGCCGGTCGTGGAGTCCACCAGCGGCACCCTCGGTGTCGGATTGTCCCTGGCCGGGGCGGCCCTCGGGCATCCGGTCGTGCTGGTGGTCGACCATGAGTTGGAACCGGTGATGCGCGCCATGCTCCAGGCGCACGGCGCGCGGTTGGAGATCGTCACCGAGCCGCACCCGACCGGCGGCTGGCAGGAGGCCCGCAGGCAGCGGCTGCTCGAGCTGTGCCGGGAACTGCCGGGCGCGTACTGGCCCGACCAGTACCGCAACCCGGACAACCCGGCCGGCTACGCGACGCTGGCCGACGAGCTGGCCGCTCAGCTGTCGCCGGTGGACGTCCTGGTGTGCAGTGTCGGCACCGGCGGGCACAGCGCCGGGATCGCCCGCGCGCTGCGGCACCGGTTCCCGGCGTTGCGCCTGGTCGGGGTGGACACCGTCGGTTCGACCATCTTCGGCCAGCCGGCCCGGCCGCGGCTGATGCGTGGCCTGGGCAGCAGCATCTACCCGCGCAACGTCGCCTACGACGCGTTCGACGAGGTGCACTGGATCGCGCCCGCCGAGGCCGTGGACACCTGCCGGCGGCTGGCCCGGCACGCGTTCGTCTCGGGTGGCTGGAGCACCGGCGCGGTCGCCCGGGTCGCCGCCTGGGTCGCGGCCACCGGCCCCGGCCAGCAGGTGGTGGCCGTGTTCCCCGACGGCCCGCTCCGGTACTGGCAGACCATCTTCGACGACGACTACTGCACGCGGCACGGTCTCCTCGACAGCCTGCCGGCCACCGCGCCCGCCGACGTCGACAGCCCGGACGGGGCCGAGGTGGATCGCTGGACCCGATGTCAGGTCGTCCGCGACCCGCTGATCAGGGCGGTCCCGGCATGAGGCTCACGTGGTCGGTGACGACGCTGCGCCTGCGCGAACCGTTCCACACGTCGCGGGGTGTCACCGGCGAACGCGAGGCCGTGGAGGTCGCGGTCGAGCACGACGGTGTGATCGGGCACGGCGAGGTCGTCACGAGCCGGTACTACCAGCTGGACGTGGCCGCCATCGCAACCGTCCTCGCCAGACTGTCCCCGGTCGTGGCGGCGTGCCGATCGGAGGCGGAGCTGCGGGCCACGCTGCCGGGACTGCGACTCACCCATCCTGACACGCTTGCGGTCATCGCCGCCGTGGACGCCGCGGCCCACGACCTGATCGGCCGGGCCAACGGGCTCGCTGCCCACCGGGTGCTCGGGACACCGCCGGTGGCCGGTCCCCGCACGGCGTACACCATCGGACTGCGCGGCCCGCGCGACGCCGCGATCGAGGCGGCCCGGCTGGTGGGGCGGGGTTTCGGCGTGCTGAAGCTCAAGCTCGGCCGCGACGACGATGTGGCGGTGGTCGCCGCCGTGCGTTCCGCCGCCCCCGACGTGACCTTGTTGCTGGACCCCAACGGCGGCTGGGACGCCGACACCGCCAGTCGCCGCCTCGACGCGCTGGCCGGCTACGGGATCGCGGCCGTCGAACAGCCCGTCCGGCACGGCCACCTGGCCCTCCTGACCCGGGTCGCGGCCCGGTCCCCGATCCCGGTCATCGCCGACGAGGACGCCCGCACCGCGGACGACGTGGGTCGCCTCGCAGGCCTCGTGCACGGCGTCAACGTCAAACTCGTCGAGTGCGGCGGCCTCGGCGGCGCGGTCGAGATGGCCCGGACGGCCAAGGCGCTCGGCATGCAGGTGATGCTCGGCTGCCTGGCATCGAGCACCCTGTCCGTCGCCCCGGCCGTGCACCTGGCCGGGCTCGCCCGATGGCTCGATCTCGACGGGCACCTGCTACTCGCCGAGGACCCGTGGACGGGTATCGGCGGCACCGACGGCACCCTGACCCAGCCCACCAGCCCCGGGCTGGGGGTGCGGCGGCGATGAGGGCCATGTCCTGGCCGTTGCGGGTGCTGCTGGTCAACCAGTTCGGGGTCAACGTCGGCTTCTACCTGCTCGTTCCCTTCCTCGCCGGGTACCTCGACGGGCTCGGGCTGGCCGCCACGGCCGTCGGCCTGGTCCTCGGTGTGCGGACCCTGAGCCAGCAGGGCCTGTTCCTGCTCGGCGGGACCCTCGCCGACCGGTGGGGACCGCGCCCCGTCATCATCGTGGGCTGCGCGCTGCGCACCGTCGGATTCGGCCTGTTCGCGGTCCTCGACAACCTGCCGGGCCTCCTGGCGGCAGCCGTCCTCAGTGGCCTGTCGGGTGCGCTGTTCAACCCGGCGGTCCGGGCGTACGTGGCGGTGGAGGCCGGCGACGGGCGCGCGGAGGCGTTCGCCCGCTTCGCCGTGTTCGCCAACGCCGGGGCCCTTGCCGGACCGCTGCTCGGCGCGGCCCTGATCGGGGTCGGGTTCCCCGTCGTGGCCGGCGGCGCGGCTGGCATCTTCGCGGCGCTCACCGTCGCGCAGGTGTTCGCGTTGCCCGCCCGGTCCGTCGCGCGCCGGCCGGAGTCGGTGTGGCGGGACTGGCGGGGAGTGCTCGGCCACCGGGAGTTCCTCGGATTCACGGTCGCGGCCAGCGGGGTGTTCGCCCTGTACACGCAGCTGTATCTCGTCATTCCGCTCGCAGCCGAGCGCGCCACCGGTACGCCCCGGGCCGTCGGAGGGGTGTTCCTGCTGGCGACCGTGCTCAGCCTGGCGCTACAGGTGCCGATCACCGCGTGGTGCCGGGAGCACTGGAGCCCGGGCCATGCCGTGGCCGTGGGACTGGCGCTGATGGGGGCGGCTTTCCTGCCGCCGCTCGCGGCCCAGCGCGGTCCGGTCGGGGTCGGCGCGGTGACGGTCTCCGTGCTGCTGCTGTCCCTCGGGTACGCCGTCGCCAACCCGTTCGTCATGGACCTCGTCGCTGGCCTCGGGGACCGGGACCTGCCCGGCACCCAGTTCGGCGTGTTCTACCTCGTGTCCGGCCTCATCGCCGCCGGGGCCTCGGCCGGGGCGGGCGCCTTGTGGCAGACCGGCTGGGCCTGGGGGCCCCTCGCCCTGCTCGGGGTCGGCTGCGCGGTCGCCGTCGCCGGGCTCGACCGGGCCGGCGCGCTGGTCACGGCGACCGTCTCAGGGAGTAGCCGATGAATCTGTTGACCGACAATCCCGCCCTCTACGAGGCAGCCTTCCCGGACCCGGAGCACACGGCGGCGATGTTCGTCGACGGAGTCATCCGGCACTACGGCGCACCTGGCCGAAGGTTGCTGGACCTCGGCTGTGGCACCGGCCGCGACGCCGGGCACCTGGCCACCCTCGGCTACACGGTCGTCGGGCTCGACGCGTCGCAGGCCATGCTGGACTACGCGCGGGCCACCTACCAGGGAACCTTCGTGCCAGGCCGGATCGAGTCCTTCGACCTGGGCGAGACGTTCGACGCGATCACCTGCCTGGACAGTGCCCTGCTGTACTGCCACACCAACGACGACCTCGCCGGCGCCCTCGCCGCCTGCCGCGCGCACCTGGCCCCCGGTGGGCTGTTCGTCGCCGAGATGCGCAACGGCGCGTTCTTCCTCGGCAACGACGAACTGCTCGGCGCGCCGCGGCAGCGCACCGTCGGCGGGCACACCGCCACGACCCGGCTGTGGATCGACCACGCCGCGCAACTCCTGCGCCGCGAACGGATCTGGCAGCCCGAGGGCCGCGTCGACCGGTCCGCCTGGCGGCTGCTGTTCCCCCAGGAACTGCGCCACTTCCTCACCGTCGCAGGCTTTGAGGTACTGGCCTGCTTCGACACCCCCGGCCCGCGCACCGACATCGCATGGCACCCCGCAACGCCGCCCGGCACCACCCTCGCGGGGGACCGGCTGCACGTCATCGCACGTTCCCACGGAAAGGTCTCCTGATGTTCGTTCCCACTCGCCGCGGCCTCCTGCTCGGTGGCGCCGCCCTGACCGGCGGCGTCCTCCTCGGCGGCTGCTCCACCCCCGCCGGGACCCCCAAGGGGGCCCCGTCGCCGAAGAAGGGCGGCCGGGTGCGCGCCGCGTTTCAGACCGCCGGGGCCAAGGAGACCCTCGATCCGCACGCTGCGAGCCTGTTCGTGGACGGCGCGCGCAGCAAGGCCCTGTTCGACAAGCTCGCCGACCTGGGACCGGACATGTCGCCGGTGCCGCGCCTGGCGGAGAAGTTCGAGCCGAACGCCGATGCCACGAAGTGGCGGGTCACGCTGCGCAAGGCCACTTTCCACGACGGGAGGCCCGTCACCGCCGACGACGTGCTGGCCAGCTACGCCCGGATCCTGGCGGCGCCCGCCACGAGGCGTGCCGCCGTGCAGCTCGACGCGATCGACCTCAAAGCCAGCAGCGCGGTCAGCGCGCAGGTCATCGAGTTCGTCCTCAAGCGGCCCCAGTCGGAGTTCCCCCTCGCGACGACCGCGTTTGGGTCGTGGATCGTGCCGAAGGACCTGACCGACTTCACCAGACCCGTAGGTTCCGGACCCTTCCGGTTCGCCTCGTTCGCGGCGGGCGGCACGCTGGTCGTCGACCGCTTCGACGGGTACTGGGACTCACCCGCCCACCTCGACCGGGTCGAGTTCGTGCCCGCCAACGAGGAGACCGCGCGGATCAACGCGCTCGTCGGCGGCCAGGTGGAGTACGCGCACGACCTCAGCGCCGCCAGCGCCCGCACCTACGCCACCGACAAGCGCATCGCCGTGCACCGCGCGCCGGGCTCGGCCATGCACGCGTTCGCCATGAAACTCGACCGGGCACCGTTCGACAAGCCGGAGGTGCGCGCGGCGTTCCGCCTCATGGTTGACCGCGAGGAGCTGGTCCGCACCGTGCTGGGCGGCATGGGCTCGATAGGCAACGACCTGTTCGGCAAGGGCTACCAGTACTACGCCGACCTGCCCCAGCGCACCCGTGATCTCGACAAGGCGAAAGCTCTCCTCAAGCAGGCAGGGGCCGACGGGCTCAAGGTGCCGTTGCAGACGGCGCCGGCCGGGGCCGGGCTCGTGGAGGCCGCGACCCTGTTCGCCGAGCAGGCCAAGGCCGCCGGGGTGACCCTGGATGTGGCCGTGGGCAACAAGGACACCTTCTTCAAGGACACCCTCAGCGGCGGTGCGATCTCCTCCTACCGGTCGGGTTCCATGCCGATCGACACCCACCTGGCGTCCCGACTGCTCACCACCTCCCCGCAGAACGTGACCAAGTGGGGTTCGCCAGAGTTCGACGCCCTGTACCGCACGATGCAGTCGACAGTCGACCCCGCCGCGCGGACCGCCGCCTACAAGGACATGCAGGTCCAGTTGCACGAGAGGTGCGGCCTGCTCGTCTGGGGTTTCGCGGACTGGATCGTCGGCACGTCCGCGGGGCTCAACGGCGTCGCCGACGCCCCGCCGAACACCCTGGACTGGGCCCGCTTCGACAAGGTCTGGCTGGCCTGACCGACGTGCTGCGCTACACCATCGGCCGGCTGGGCGTCGGCCTCGCCCAGCTGTTCGTCGTCGCCACCGGCGTCTTCGTCCTCACCGCGGCCCTACCCGGCGACGCGGCCGTGGTCGCTGCGGGCGATCTGCCCGACCCGGCCAGGATCGCCGTGATCCGGCACTCCCTGGGCCTGGACCGGCCGGCGTGGGACCGTTACGTCGACTGGCTGACGGATCTGGTGACCGGTGACCTGGGTACGTCCCTGGTCACCGGCCGCCCGGTCGGCGACGTGCTCGGCGCGGCTGTCGGGCCCACGGCTCTGCTGGCAGGGGTCACCCTCGCGGTGCTGCTCCCGCTGTCGCTGCTGCTCGGCGTGCTCGCCGCGCTGCGCGAGGGAGGCAGGGTCGACCGGGCGATCAGCGCCGCGACCGTTGCCCTGCACGCCGTCCCCGAATACGCCCTCGCCGTGCTCCTCGTCGCCGTGTTCGCCCTGTGGCTCGGGGTGCTGCCCGCCACCGCCGTCGGCGGTTCCCTGGCACAGACGCCCGTTCTGCTGGTTCTGCCGGTGACGGTCCTGTTCGCCCGGTCGGCGGCCTCCCTGGTCCGGCTGATCCGGGCCGGGATGGTCGACGCCCTGGCGTCGGAGTACGTCGCACACGTCCGACGGCACGGGCTGTCCCCGTGGCGGGTGGTGTTGCGACACGCGCTGCCCAACGCCCTCGTCCCCGCCGTGCAGCAACTCGCCCGCACCGTCGACTGGCTGTTCGGCGGCATCGTGGTCGTGGAGGCCGTGTTCGCCGTGCCCGGGCTGGCCGCCGCGATCGTCGAAGCGGTGTCCGGGCGCGACATCCCGGTCGTGCAGGCCGCGACCGTACTGGTCGGGGCCGTGGTGATCTGCGTGAACCTGGCAGCCGACCTGACCGCCTACCGCCTGACGCCCCGGGCGCAGGTGACCAGGTGACACCGAGCCGATGCCCATGGCCGCCCGCCGCCCGCCCGGCCGCGGCGGGAGGCGCACGATGAGGGGCCGGACCGTGGTCGCGGGGGCGCTCGTCGCGGTGCCGGTCGCCGTCGCCGTCGCCGGCCCCGCGTTCGCGCCGTTGACCACCACCAGGCGCGACATCGCCTACTGGTCGGGCCCCGGTCACCTGCTGGGGACCGATTTCCTCGGCCGCGACGTCCTCGGCCTGGTTCTGCGCGGCGGCACCTCCGTCCTGCTGCTCGCCGCGGCCGCCACCCTCGTCGCCTACGCCGCCGGGGCACTTCTCGGACTCGCCGCCGCCGGCACCCGGCGTCGCTGGCTCGACGAGCTGGCGATGCGGCCCCTGGACGTGCTGCTGGCGGTGCCCGCGCTGCTCGTGCTGTTGCTCGTCGCCTCGCTCACCGACCGCGGCGTCGGCATGGTCGTCGCCGTCGTCGCCGTCGTCAACACCCCGGCCATCGCCCGCCTCGTGCGGGCCGCGGCCCTCGACGCGATCCGCCGGCCGGCCGCCGAGGCGATGGTGCTGCAGGGCGAGCCCCGCTGGCGGGTGTACACCGTCTTCGTCGCCCGCGAGATCGCCCGCCCCCTCGCCGCCGACGCCGGCACCCGGCTGACCACCGCCGTGTACCTCGTCGGCGCCGCTAACTTCCTCGGCGTCGGACTGCCACCCGGCTCGGCCGATTGGGCCGTACTCGTCGACCGCAACCGCGCCGGCCTGCTCCTTCAGCCGTGGGCGGTCCTCGCCCCGGCGCTGCTGATCGTGGCCCTCACCGTCGGCGTGAACCTGCTCGCCGACGACCTCACCCGGAGACGACGATGATCGAACTCACCGACCTGGTGGCCCGCGTCGATGGAACAACCATCGTGGACCGTATGACCGTGCGGGTCCGGGCCGGCGGGGTGCTCGCCCTCATCGGAGAGTCCGGCAGCGGCAAAACGACCACCGGCCTCGCCCTCCTCGGCGAGACCCGCCCCGGCGTGACCCTGGCGGGCCGGGTCGTCGTCGACGGCCACGACATGCTCGCCGAGAAGGCCCGTGGCCTGGTCGGCTACGTGCCCCAACACCCGGCCTCAGCGCTCAACCCGGCCCGTCGCGTCGGCGGGGTCCTCGCCGAACTCGCGAGGGCGCGCCCGTCCACCGCGGTGCGGGGCCGGCGTGCCGGTGCCCGCGAGGCCGTGGCCGCCGCCCTCACCGCGGCCCAACTGCCCTCCGACCGTGACACGATGCGCCGATTCCCGCACCAGTTCTCCGGCGGCCAGCAGCAACGGCTCGCCCTCGCCGGGGCACTCGTCGGCGGGCCCCGGGTTCTCGTCCTCGACGAACCCACCACCGGCCTGGACCCGGTCACCCGCCGCGCCGTCCTCGACGAACTCGCCGGACTCGCCGCCGCCGGGCTCACGCTCGTGCTCCTCACCCACGACCTCGGCGCGGTCCGCGTACTCGCCGAACAGATCGTGGTCCTGCGCCGGGGCCGGGTCGTCGAACAGGGGCCGGTCGCGACGTTGGCGGCACCGGTACACGCCTACACCCGGGAACTTCTCGCCGCAGAGCCCCAATGGCGCATCCCCGCGCCGGTGCCGCCCGCCGCGGCGCTCCTGCGGGTCGCGGGCCTGTCGGCCAGGTACGGCCGCCGCCCGGCCCTCGCCCCATTGGACCTGTCGGTGCCGGCCGGCGGACGCCTCGGCGTCGTCGGCGCGTCCGGCAGCGGCAAGACGACCCTCGGCCGGTGCCTGGCTGGCCTGCACGAACCGGCCACCGGCACGGTGAGCGTGCGCGGCGAGGTACTGCCCGCCCGACTCGACCGGCGCGACCTGGCCCAGCGCCGCCGGGTGCAGTACGTGTTCCAGGACCCGCACGCCTCCTTCGACCAGCGCCGCCCCGTCCTGGACCAGGTCGCACGGACCGCGATCCGGCTGCGCGGCCTCGCGACCGGCCCGGCGCACGCGGAGGCCGACGCGCTCCTGACCCGGCTGGGAGTCGCCCCCGCAACCGCCGGCAGGCGACCGGGTGGCCTGTCCGGCGGCGAACTGCAACGCGCCGCCATCGCCCGGGCCCTCCTCGCCGAGCCCGATGTGCTGGTCTGCGACGAGGTCACCTCCGCGCTGGACCCGCTCACCCAACGCGCCCTGATGGACCTGCTCGCCGGCTTGGCCACCACGCTCGTGCTGATCAGCCACGACCTGCCGCTCGTCGCAGAGATGTCTGACCATCTGGCCGTCCTCGCCGACGGACAGCTCGTCGAGCACGGCCCCACCGCGGCCCTGCTCACCGACCCGCGACACCCGCTCACCCGGGCGCAACTCGACGCGCTCGCCGACCAGGAGGTGCGATGACCTACACGATCAGGGCGGCGGGCGAGGGCGACCTCGACGGCGCGCGCCACGTCATGCTCGACACGTTCTACCGCGACCTCGGCCACGGCTACGTGCCCCGCTGGCATGCCGACGTCGTGGATCCCCGCACCGCCTACCTGGCACCGGCCCGCCACGCGTTGTTCGTCGCGATCCTCGACGGGGAGGTGGTCGCCACGACCGGGGTGCGCGCCGAGGGCCCCCGGTGCCCGCCGCACCCGGCGTGGCTGGTCGAGCGCTACCCGTCCGGATCCACCGCCCAACTCTTCCGGGTGTACGTCCGCCCCGAACACCGCCGCCACGGCCTCGCCCGGGCCCTCGTCGGCGAGGCGTGCGCCTTCGTCGCCCGGGCCGGCGGCTACAGCGCCATCTACCTGCACACCGACACCCGGGTACCCGGAGCGGAGGCCTTCTGGCGCTCCCAGGCCAAGCAGGTACACGCCGACCGGGACGCGTCACCGGTCGTGCACTTTGAGATTCCGATCCGGGAGTCCCCGGCCTGACCCGGCCCCGACCCGCCGGGACGCGTGTCCTGGCGGGCCGGGCGCTGTCACGGCCGGGCTGCCGTCGAGGAGCCGGGTCGGCGATCGTGGCGCGCCGGTGCTCACGGCCCACTTCAGGGGTCGACATGATGAGCGATGCACCGTTGCGCCCAACCTAACGTGCCCGTTATATGGTTTTCACTCCTTTATCTGGAGGCGTTGGAGCCGTAGCCTGCACTCTGTGCAGACACAAACCGTCGGGCGGGCCACCGGCGCCCCACCCGCGTCAACCCGACGCTGGTCGGTGCGTTCCGTGGAGGTCCTCGCCGTTCTCCTCGTGCTAGCGGCGCTGGGCAGGGGCCTTCTCTCTGATGCGATGGGTACGCCGCGGTTGCAGAGTTGGTCGACGGTGTTCATCTCGATCGTGATTCAGGCGATGCCGTTCGTCGCCCTCGGCACCCTGCTGTCGGCGGCGATTGCGGTGTTCGTGCCGCCGGCGTTTTTCACGAGGGCTTTGCCGAAGAACAAGATGTTGGCCGTGCCGGCCGCTGGTATCGCCGGGGGCATCCTGCCCGGCTGCGAGTGCGCCTCGGTGCCGGTCGCTGGCGCGCTCGTCCGCCGCGGCGTCACCCCGGGGGCGGCGTTGGCGTTCCTGTTGTCCGCGCCGGCGATCAATCCGGTGGTGATGGTGTCGACGTATGTCGCCTTCCCTGGTCAACCGTCCATGGTGTTCGCCCGGTTCGGCGCGAGCCTGGGGGCGGCGGTGTTGATGGGCTGGTTGTGGCTGCGGGTCGGCCGCGATGACTGGCTGCGCCAGCCGAAACACCACGACCACGCCGGCGAGGGCAAGGTGATGGCGTTCGTGGCGGCGGCGCGGCACGACATGACCCAGGCTGGCGGGTACCTGGCGATCGGCGCGTTCGCCGCGGCGACGCTGAACGTGACCGTGCCGCCGTCGTGGCTGCGGGCTGTCGCGGACAATCCGGTGCTGGCTGTGCTCGCGCTGGCCGTCCTGGCTGTGGTGTTGTCGATCTGTTCGGAGGCTGACGCGTTCGTGGCGGCGTCGTTGACCCAGTTCTCGCTCACGGCGCGGTTGGTGTTCCTGGTCGTGGGCCCGATGGTCGATCTGAAACTGTTCGCCATGCAGGTCGGGGCGTTCGGCCGGCGGTTCGCGCTGCGGTTCGCACCCACCACCTTCGTCATCGCCGTACTCGTCGCCGTCGGAACAGGAGCGCTGCTGTGGTGAGACAGGCCACCCGGTCGGTGATCTTGCTGCTGGTCGGCGGCGCGATCCTCAAGACCACGGTCAGCGGGAATTACGTCCGCTACGTCAAGGAGGGCATGTGGCCGCTGCTGTACCTGGCCGGCGGGGCGATGGTCGCCATCGCCGTCCTCGGGATCGCCGGCCTGTTCCGCAAGACCGCCCGCCAGGGCCATGACCACGAGGGCCATGACCACGACGGGCACGGGCACGAGCACGGCGGGCGGTTTGACGCCGCGTGGCTGCTCATGGTCCCGATGCTCGCCGTGCTGCTGCTCGCCCCGCCCGCCCTCGGCGGATTCTCCGCCAACCGGACCGGCTCCGCCCTGGGCACCGCCCCCGCCAACGCCGACTACCCGCCACTACCCGCCGGCGACCCGGTCCGCCTATCCGTCCTGGACTACGCCAGCCGCTCCGTGTTCGACGGAGGCCGCACCCTCACCGACCGGACCGTGAAACTCTCCGGGTTCGTCGTCGCAGGCCCCGACAACCGGGTATACCTGGCCCGGCTGCGCATCACCTGCTGCGCCGCCGACGCCCGGCCGATCAAAGTCGGCCTCACCGGCGCGCTGCCAGACGGCCTGGCCCCGGACAGCTGGATCGAGGTCGTCGGCACGTATGACCCCCGCACCGACGTCGACGAGGTCAGCGCCGAGAAGATTCCCTACATCACCGTCACGAAGGCGACCCCGATCGCCGCTCCCAAGAAAGCCTACGAGTGATGGATCTTCGACTGCGAGCCAGCACCCTGGCAGCCGTGGCCGCCGTCGGCGCACTGTTCGCGCTGCCGGCCCCACACCCTGCGGCCCCACCAGCGCAACCGGCCGCCGCCGGCCCGCCCGTGCCGTTGGAGACCGCATGGCCGGCGGCGAAGGTGAGCACTCTGCCCAGCGTCCAGCCGGACGGCAGCACGTTCCTGCCCCTCCTGGTCGTCTCGCCGGACATCCTGGCGGGCATGCGCAACGGTAAGACGTTCGTGCTGCGCACCCCGACCGAGACCCGGGAACTCGCCCCCAACGTCACCGGCCTCGCCCGAACGTTGGACGCCTACACCGTCGCCGGCGGGCAACTGTTCTGGATCGTCAGCGTCAAGGACCTCAACGGAGGGCAGCGGTCCACCCTGTGGACCGCTGACATCGCCGCCGGCCCGGCCCGGGTGCTGGCCACCGACACCGGCGCTCCCCGCGCACGCGCGGGCGCGTTGGATCTGCAGGTCGTCGACGGCGTCGTGCACTGGGCCGGCGACGGACCCGACGGCGGCACGGAACTGCGCGCCGTGCCGGCCACCGGCGGACCGGTCAGCACCACCCGAGTCAAGGGCCGCTACACCCTGTCCGCGTGGCCGTGGCTGTCCCCGGCCATCAGCACGACCGGGGCACCGGTGGAGCTCCTCAACGCCGACACCAAGGCCGTCCTGAAGGTGCCAGCGGCCAAGGGCCGCCGGCTCAGTTGCGGCCCCGCGTGGTGCAGGTCAAGTGACGACGGGGTCCTGGAACTGCGCCGCGTCGACGGCAGCGACCCGCGCAGGTTCGGCGAGCAGGGCGCACGCCCGACGAGCTACCCGATCGGCGCGGTGAACACCCTGGACGTCTTCACCGCCGGGGTGGCCTCCACGGCCTCAGGTCTCATCAGGCCTCTGTTCCTGTACGACATCCCCGGTCACCGCGTCGTGCAGGTCGCGTCGGCGGCCGGCGCGTTCGGAGTCCGCGACAACTGGCTGCTGTGGTCGACCGGCGACAATGAGGGACTCGCCTGGCATTTCCTTGACCTGCGGTCCCTCGCGCCGTAGCGGCACCGGACGTGGCCAGGCACCCGGGTGGGTGCCTGGCCACGTCGCAACGGTGCCCGAGCGCGCGGCGCCGGAACACGGCTTCGCGGTTCGCTTTCGGCTGTTCCATCAATGTGCACAAGGATCGATACTCGTAACTGAATGCGCTAACGTAGAGGCTGGACGGTCGCCGACGTTACAAATCTGTTATTAATTTCGGCCGAACTCGCGGCAATTCGTTCCCACCCAGATCGCCTCCCCGCGGTGCGCAGGTTATCTGACTGTCCAGCCGCCAGGCAGATGTCATCGCCGTTACATTTCTCATTGGGGAGAAATCAATTCCGCCGACCGGCCGGCGTCCAAAACTTTTGCCGCCCCGTGAACCCTCGATCCGGGGAAAACGCGGACCTTTCGTGGTGCCCCGCCCACCGAGGCGGCCCGCGTGCCTGCAGCCGCCCAGGCACCGTCCAGCGGGGCCACAGGGTCGCCTGAACCGGACGTGAACGGACCATCCGGCCGCCTCGACGGACCAAAAACGTGGCAACGGCGATGACCAAACCCCGCTCCCGCAGCAGCCCACACCAGGCAGGGGAGCCTTTGCGGCGTCGCGTTCACGCAATTCTCGCGCGCGTGCGTGGCACCGATTCACTCTGACGCGGGACGGAACACGGAGCCCCGCTGACTGCGGAGAGCAATTCTGTGAAAGCGGTGCGCATCGCCGGGGCGGCCGGCGCATTTCATTCGTAACGTTGCCTTAAGTGGTATTGACTCAAGGCGATGGTCGCGGATACCTTTTGCGCCACCTGGGTGTTACAAGCTCACGCAAGCAACGCCTCGGTGCGTCACACACCACCCCTCACCTTGACCAGTGCGCGGCGTCCACGAACGACGGACGCCGACCTGGCGCGAAGGAGCATTCGTGAAACTCCCTCAACGGATACTGACCGTGGGTGGCGCACTCGCGCTCACCGTGGCCGCGGCCGGAACCGCTGCGGCCGTCACGGCACCCGCTGACACCCTGGCCGCGGCGCCCACGGCGCTCGCCGCGCACGCCTCGGCCATGCAGGCCACCGCGTCGCTCGTCGCCAGCCGGCCGTCGTACCTGAAGGCCAGCGCCGACGACACCTTCGTCCAGCACGAGGCCGTCGCCTCGCACGGGACGCAGTACGTGGCCTACGACCGCACCTACAAGGGCCTCAAGGTCACCGGCGGCGACTTCGTGCTCGCCACCGACGGGTTCGGCCAGCTGAAGTTCGCCTCCGTCGCCCAGGACCACGCGATCGGCAACCTGTCGGTCACCCCGCAGGTCGCCCAGGCGGCCGCTGAGGCCACCGCGAAGGCCAAGATCGTGGCGCCGACGCTCGAGGGCACCCAGCTCGTGGTGTTCGCGCTGGGCGGCACCCCGACCCTGGCCTGGGAGTCCACCGTGCACGGCCACACCGCGCAGGGCGGCGCGACCCGCCAGACGGTGGACGTCGACGCGGTCACCGGCAAGGTGCTCGCCAGCAAGGAGCACGTCACCAACGGCACGGGCAACTCGGCCTACAACGGCCCGGTCACCATCGCCACCTCCGGCTCGGGCAGCTCCTTCTCGATGACGGACCCGACGCAGACGAACCTCAGCTGCCAGGACGCGGCGAACAACACCACGTTCACCAAGTCCTCCGACAGCTGGGGCAACGGCTCGGCGGCCAACAAGGAGACCGGCTGCGTCGACGCGCTGTTCGCGACGCAGACCGAGGTCAAGATGCTCTCGCAGTGGCTGGGCCGCAACGGCCTGGACGGCTCCGGCGGCGCGTGGCCGATCCGGGTCGGCCTGGCTGACGTCAACGCCTACTACGACGGCACGCAGGTCCAGATCGGGCACAACAACGCCAACCAGTGGATCTCCTCGATCGACGTCGTCGCCCACGAGAACGGCCACGGCATCGACGACCACACCCCCGGCGGCATCTCCGGCAACGGTACCCAGGAGTGGATCGCCGACTCCTTCGGCGCGGCGACCGAGTACTTCGCCAACGAGCCGGCGCCGTACGACACCCCGGACTGGACCGTCGGCGAGTCGATCAACCTCGTCGGCACCGGCCCGATCCGCAACATGTACAACCCCTCGCTGGTCAACGGCAACCCGAACTGCTACTCCAGCTCGATCCCGAGCGGTGAGGTGCACGCGGTCGCCGGCCCCGGTAACCACTGGGACTACCTCGTCGCCATGGGCTCCAACCCGGCCGGTGGCCCGGTCAGCCCGACCTGCAACAGCACCACGATCACGGGTATCGGCGTCCAGAAGTGGATCACCGTCCTGTACAACGCGATGCTGATGAAGACCTCGTCGGCCTCGTACCTCAAGTACCGCACCTGGACGCTGCAGGCCGCCAAGAACCTCTACGGCGCGACCGGCTGCACCGAGTTCAACACGGTCAAGGCCGCGTGGGACGCGGTCAGCGTTCCGGCCCAGGCCGGCGACCCGACCTGCACCGGCGGCGGCACCCCGACGCCGACCCCGACCAAGACCACCAGCCCGAGCCCGTCGGCCAGCCCCACGGCCAGCCCGACCTCGACCCCCGGCACCTGCTCCGGCCAGAAGCTCGGCAACCCCGGCTTCGAGACCGGCACCGCCACCCCGTGGACCGCCACCTCCGGCGTCCTCGACAGCGGCACCACCCAGCCCGCGCACGGCGGTAGCTGGAAGGCGTGGATGAACGGCTACGGCTCCAGCCACACCGACACGCTCTCGCAGTCTGTGGCCATCCCCGCCGGATGCCACGCGACCCTGAGCTTCTACCTGCACATCGACACCGCCGAGACGGGCTCCACGGTCTACGACAAGCTGACCGTGACCGCCGGCTCCACCACCCTGGCGACGTACTCCAACGTCAACGCCGCCGCCGGTTACGTCCTGCGGACCTTCGACGTCTCGTCGCTGGCCGGCACGACCGCCACCATCAAGTTCAACGGTGTTGAGGACTCGTCCCTGCAGACCTCGTTCGTCATCGACGACACCGCGCTCACCCTGAGCTAGTCAACACAGCTCGACGGACGGGCACCCGGGACATCTCCCGGGTGCCCGTTTCTTCTCCTCCGGGGCCCCAGGCATGGAACCGCCCGCTCGCCTCCACCAGCGGCACAGCGAGTTGGAGTACAAGGCGAACCGGCAACCGGCAGACTCACCGCCAACGGGTCGATACGCTCAGTGAGGTCGCCGATCGCCGCTCGGAGGACGTCACCCATGCATGCCCACCACCAGCACGGGCCGCCCCGGCCCGGCCAGCGCGACATCCGGGCGGTGACCCTCGCGATCATCATCCCCCTCGGCGCGGTCATCGCCGTCGCCATGCTCTGGCTGTGGCCGTTTCACGGACACGCCGCCGACGTCCCCCAAGGACCGCCACGCGTCGACGGCACAGTCACCGCACTGCACCGCGTGCCGTGCGACCAGGCCCCGGCCGACCAGCAGCCGCCGCTGGGCGCACAGGCCGGCCCGAACGGCTGCGGCACCGCGACCGTCCGCCTGACCGCAGGCACCGCGACCGGCACCGACGTGACCGTGCGCCTACCCAACGGCCCCACCGCACCCGTGCTCGCCGCAGGCGACGAGGTGGTGCTGACCGTGTCCGCGGGGCCGGCGTACCAGATCCAAGACGCCCGCCGCGGCGGGCAACTATGGGCCCTCGGCATTGCGTTCGCCCTGGCCGTGATCGCCTTCGGACGATGGAGCGGAGTCGGAGCCCTCGCTGGCCTCGCGGTCACGTTCGCGGTACTGCTGCTGTTCGTCGTGCCGGCGATCCTCGCCGGAAAGCCCCCACTGGCGGTAGCCATCGTCGGCTCGGCCGCGATCATGCTCACCGTCCTGTACATCACCCACGGCCTGCACGCCTCGACGTCCGTCGCGGTGGCCGGCACCCTGGCGAGCCTCATCCTCACCGGGGTGTTGTCCTCCATCGCCGTCACGGCGATGCACCTGACCGGGGTCACCGACGACTCCGACAGCTATCTGGCGACCGTGTACCACGTCAACATGCCCGGCCTGCTCCTCGCCGGCATCCTCATCGGCTCGCTCGGAGTCCTCGACGACGTCACCGTCACCCAGGCCGCCACCGTCGAAGAACTCGCGCACGCCAACCCCAGCTACAGCAGCCGGCAACTCTACCGGGCCGCGACCCGCGTCGGGCGCGCACACATCGCCTCCGTCATCAACACGATCATCCTGGCGTACGCCGGCGCGTCACTGCCGCTACTTGTCCTCATCGCCGCCGGAAACCAACCCCTCGGCCAGGTACTCACTGACCAGATCATCGCCCAGGAAGTCGTCCGCAGCCTCATCGGCACCCTGGGCCTCATCGCCGCCGTGCCGATCACCACAGGACTGGCCGCTTTCACGGCCCGCCACCCCCTCACCCGTCCCGGGGCCCGGTCCGCGCACTGACTCGCGAACGGACCGCCCCGCAGACGCGGGGTAGTCCCGGATCCGAGCCCTGGCAGTGCGGGGCGAGGAGGTGCTCCCCGCAGATGCGGCGGGGAGTGGCCCCACGGCGACCCGGCGCGGTCACAGGAGCGGTGCCTCCATCGACGTCTGCTCCTCGGTGTCGTGACCTGACCGGTGTCTGGTCGTTGTCTACAGGTAGGGCTGGTCGCAGCCCGCACTACGCGGTACTCGATGGTGGTTTGTGACATTTGTCATCGTTGAGGTGCGATAGTCGATTTTTCTCTTAGAGTCCACATCGGATTTTCAGATCCCGCCCCGGATCGGTGGACTGCGCCGCCGCGCCATGGGGCCCCCGGACGTTGGAGGTTTCGTGGCGATCGCGGCCGAGTCGATCATCGGGGTGAGCCCGTTCGGAGAACCCGACGCGCGGCTCGTCGCGGCACTGTGCTCGGCCGGAGCCCTGGGCGTTCTCGACCTGGGCTCCGGCGACCGGCGGGCGCGGCGTGAGCTGGACCTGGCGCAACGGTGGACGACCGGCCCGTTCGGAGTGCGGCTGGGACCCCGGTTCGCCGGCACACCGGGGGATCTGCCGGCGCGGGTCGAGGTGGTGGTGCTCGGCACGGACCGCATCGACGTGGCCACGGCGGGCGCGGGTGGGCGGCGGGTGCTCGTCGAGGTGACCAGCCTGGCGGAGGCGGCGGCCGCCGCCGCGGCCGGAGCGCACGGGATCCTCGCCCGGGGCTTCGAGGCCGGTGGTCGGGTGGGGGAGCTCAGCTCGTTCGTTCTCCTGCAACAGCTCTTGTCCGACCTCGAACTGCCCGTGTGGTCCTGGGGCGGCATCGGTCCGCACACTGCGGCCGCCGCGGTGCTCGGCGGCGCGGCCGGGGTGGTGCTCGACAGTCAACTCGCGTTGCTCCGCGAGGCCGCGGCGGTACCCGCGGCCGCCATCGGGTTGGGGGCGATGGACGGCACCGAGACCGAGGTGCTGGACGGACATCGGATACTCAGGTCGCGCTCGGGTGCGGGTTGTCCGCTGCCGGTCGGGCAGGACGGGTTCCTGGCCGGCGAGTTCGCCCGCCGGTACGGGGACGTGGCCACCGTCGTCCGCGCGGTCCGCGACGCGGTGGCCGCCGGGTCGCGCACGGACGCCGTCGAGGCCTTCGGCCAGGGATCGGTACTCGCCGGCCGGATGCGGACCCGGCTCGGGGTCGTGCAGGGGCCGATGACCAGGGTCAGTGACCGCCCGGAACTCGCCGTCGCGGTGGCCGACGCCGGCGGCCTGCCGTTCATGGCCCTCGCGCTCGCCGACGCCGCCGCCACCAGAACCCTGCTGGAGTCCACCGCCCGGGAACTCGACGGGCGGCCCTGGGGCGCCGGCATCCTCGGCTTCGCGCCGGAGGAGACCCGGGCGGCCCAGCTCGACGTGATCCGGGAGGTGCGACCCGCCGCCGTCATCATCGCCGGCGGGCGGCCGGCGCAGGCCCTGGCGCTGGAGGACGAGGGCATCGCCACGTTCCTGCACGTGCCGTCACCCCGGCTGCTCGGCCAGTTCCTGGCCGCCGGCGCGCGCCGGTTCGTGTTCGAGGGAGCCGAGTGCGGGGGACACATCGGACCCCGGAGCAGCTTCTGCCTGTGGCAGGCCCAGATCGACATCCTGCTGGACTTCCGCGAGGCGAACCCCGGCGTCGACCTCGACGTGCTGTTCGCCGGGGGCGTGCACGACGCGCGGTCGGCGGCCATGATCGCGGCGATGGCCGCGCCCCTGACCGCCACGGGCGTGGGCGTCGGAGTGCTGATGGGCACCGGCTACCTGTTCACCGCGGAGGCCGTGCGCAGCGGAGCCATCGGGCGGGGCTTCCAGGAGCAGGTCCGCGCCGCGCGGGGCACGTCCGTGCTGGAGACCGCGCCCGGTCATCTCACCCGGTGCGTCGAGAGTCCCTTCACCACGGAGTTCGACGCGATCCGCGCCCGACTGCGTGCGGCCGGCGGGCCCGAGCGCGAGGTGTGGCACCAGCTCGAACAACTCAACGTCGGCCGGCTGCGCATCGCCAGCAAGGGCCTGCGTCGCGACGGGGACGCGCTCGTCGCGGTGGACGAGACCGCCCGGCTCGCCGAGGGCCTGTTCATGGCCGGGCAGGTCGCGGTGCTGCGCGCCGACGTCACCACCGTGGCCGACCTGCACGCCGCGGTCACGGACGGTGCCGCCGCATGGGTGGCGGGCCGGGCCGAGGGGCCGGTCGCCGAGCCCGTCGAGGCCCCCGAACCCCTCGACATCGCGATCATCGGACTGGCCGGCGTCTTCGGCGGGGCGAAGGACACGGCGGACTTCTGGGCGAACGTCCTCGACGGGGTCGACTCCGTGACCGAGGTGCCCGCGCAACGATGGGACGCCCGGGTGCACTACTCCGCCGATCCCGCCGACGGCCGGCTGCCGTCGAAGTGGGGCGGGTTCCTGCCTCCGATCGCGTTCGACGCGTTGCGCTTCGGCATCCCGCCCACCTCGCTGGCGGCGATCGAGCCGGTCCAGTTGATCGCGCTGGAGGTGGCCCGACGTGCGCTGGCCGACGCCGGCTACGCCGACTCCGCCCGACCGGCCCGGCCGTTTGACCGTAGCCGTACGGCGGTGGTGTTCGGGGCGGAGTCGGGCGGGGAGTTGTCCACGGCGGCCACCTTGCGCGCGACCCTGCCCGGCTATCTCGCCGACATGCCGGCCGCGCTGGACGCCCAGTTGCCGCGGTTCACGGAGGACACCTTTCCCGGGGTACTCGCCAATGTGATCTCCGGGCGGATCGCCAACCGGCTCGACCTCGGCGGGGCGAACTACACCGTCGACGCCGCCTGCGCCTCCTCGCTGGCCGCGCTGGACGTCGCCTGCCGCGAACTGGCCACCGGCACCGCCGACCTCGCGCTGTGCGGGGGAGCCGACACCCACAACGGCGTCTATGACTACCACCTGTTCGCCTCGGTCGGCGCGCTGTCGCCCACGGGGCGGTCCCGCCCGTTCGACACCGCAGCCGACGGCATCGCGCTGGGTGAGGGCGTCGGCTGCGTCGTGCTCAAACGCCTCGCCGACGCCGAACGCGACGGCGACCGGGTGTACGCGGTCGTGCGGGGCATCGGCAGCTCCAGCGACGGCCGGTCCCTGGGGCTCACCGCGCCCCGCGCCGACGGGCAACGCCGGGCCATGACCCGGGCCTACTCCCAGGCCGGGCTCTCGCCGGCCGACGTCGGCCTCGTGGAGGCGCACGGCACCGGCACCGCGGTCGGGGACCGGACGGAACTGGCCACCCTCACCGAGGTCTTCGGCGCGGCCGGCGCGCGTCCGGGCGGCACGGTGCTGGGGTCGGTGAAGTCGCAGATCGGGCACACCAAGTGCGCGGCCGGCCTGGCCGGGCTGATCAAGACCGCCCTGGCCGTGCACACCGGCGTCCGGCCGCCGACCTCGCAGCTGACCAGCCCCGCCGCGCAGTGGGTCGCGGGGACGAGTCCGTTCGTGTTCAACACCCGGGCCCTACCGTGGGCTGCGGCCCCGGTCGAGCGGGTCGCGGCGGTCAGCGGCTTCGGTTTCGGTGGCACGAACTTCCACGCCGTCCTGACCGGGCATCCCGCTCCGGCGCCCCGGCACGGCCACGACCGGTGGCCGGCCGAGCTGTTCCTGTTCGGCGGGGCCGCCTGCGTCGACTGGCTGCGCGGCGTCCTTGACGCGCACCCGGCAGCGCGGCTGCGTGACCTCGCGTTGACGGCCGCGCGCCGCTTCGACCAGGCCGGCACGCGGGCCGAGATCGCCGTGGTCGCCAGGGACGTGCCGGAACTTTCCCGGCTCCTGGCCGCGGCGGTCACCGGCGAGCCGACCCCGGGACCGTTCACGGGTACACCGTGCTCGGATCCGCGGGTCGCCGTGCTGTTCCCCGGCCAGGGCAGCCAACGCGTCGGCATGGCAGCCGAATTGCTCGTCGCGTTCCCCGAGCTGCAGGAACTGCTGCGGGCCGGGCGCCACTGGGCCGACGCGCTGTACCCGGGAGCGGCCTTCGACGAGGCGACGGCCTCCGGGCAACGCGACGCGCTGCGCGACACCACAGTCGCGCAACCGGCGCTCGGCATCGCGGACCTGGCCGCGTACCAGTTCCTCGGCGCCGTCGACCTGGCCGTGGACATGGTCGCCGGGCACAGCTACGGCGAACTGGTCGCGCTCGCCGCCGCCGGGGTGCTCAGCGCCACCGAACTGCTGGACCTCAGCGCCGCCCGCGCGGAGCTGATCCTCGCCGCGGCGGGGGAGGACCCGGGAACGATGGCCGCGGTCTCCGCGCCCGCCGAGGAGGTCCGGGACCTGCTCGACGGCCTGGCCGGCGTCGTCCTCGCCAACCACAACGCGCCCACCCAGGTCGTCGTGTCCGGGCCGACCGGGCCGATGGCCGCGGCCGTTAAACGGCTGCGGGCCGCGGGCCTTTCGGTCCGAGAACTCCCGGTCGCCTGCGCGTTCCACAGCCCGGTCGTGGCCGGCGCGGGTGCCGGGTTCGCGGAGCTGGTGGCCGCCGTGCCGCCGCGCGCGCCCGAGGTGCAGGTCTGGGCCAACCGCACCGCCGCGCCGTACGGCACGGAGCCGCTCGCCGTCGCCGCCGAGCTCGGCGCGCAGATCGGCGCCCCGGTGCGCTTCGCAGACCAGATCGAGGCGATGTACGCGGCCGGGGCCAGGATCTTCGTCGAGTGCGGCCCGGGCACCGTCCTCAGTGGTCTCGTCGCCGCCACCCTCGACGGTCGCCCGCACCGCACGGTGCACTTCGACGGGGCGGGCGGCGGACTGCCGGGGGCGCTGTCGGGGCTCGCGGAACTGGCCGTCGGCGGCGCGCGGCTGCGCCTGGAGCGGCTGTTCCACGGCCGCGACGCGGTGGAGCTGTCCGCCACCTCCCCGGCTGTCATCCCGCAGTGGACGGTCGACGGCCAGCTGGTCCGCGACGCCTCCGGCCGGCCGCTGCCCGGGTGCGTCACCGCGGCCCGGCAGGTCACCGTCGCCGCGCCCGGTCCCAGCGTCGACCCGGACGCGCTGGTCAGCGACTACTTCCGGACGACCCGGGAGTTCGTCGCCGCCCAACGCGACGTGCTGCTCGCCTACTTCGGCACCGAACCCGCCGGCCCCCGCCCGCCGGCCGAATCCCGGTTGCCGGAGCCGGTGCCCGCGCCGGCGCGGCCGGTCACGGAGTCCGTCAGCACCCTGCGGGTGGTGGTCGACCTGATCGGCGAACGCACCGGCTACCCGGTGGACATGATCGAACCGGATCTCGACCTCGAGGCCGACCTGTCGATCGACTCCATCAAGCGCACCGAACTCGTCGGTGAACTCGCGACCCGGTTCGCGCACGGCGGCCTCGGGGACCACGCCGTCGACGCGCTGACCCAACTGCGCACGGCCGGCGCGATCGCCGCATGGCTCGACGAGAAGCTGGGTCGCCCGGGCGAACCGTCGACGGCCCGGCCGGTGGTGCAAGCACCCACCGATGTGGGCGCGGCGGCAATGCCGCAGGCGCAGGCCGCAGCGGCGGCCGCGCCCACTCCCGGGTCGCAAGCACCCGAGGGGCGAAGCGTGCCAGAACCCCCGGACGCGTCCCGGCCGAGGCACGCCGCGCCGGCACAGGCCCCCGGCGAGGGCCCCCGGGCGCCACGGCCCGTCGGGGTCGCGCCCGCCAGACTCCTGCGGGTACCCGAGCCCGCGCCCGCCGACCGTCGACCCGACCATGTCGTGACCGGCCGGGTGTACGCGATATGCGGCGCGCGCACCCCGGTCGGCGTGGCCCTCGCGGCGCTGCTCACCGGCCTGGGGGCGGCCGTCGTCGGCCCCGACGACCTCGGCGCGGCCGACGCGTTCATCCACCTCGACGCCCTGGCCCCCGCGACCGACGGCGACGGCCCCCTGCTACCGGACCAGTTCCCGCAGCTGCGGTCAGCCGCGCTGGCCGTGCGCCGATTCCTCGCCGTCACACCGTGCCCGGCCGGTGCGGCGCGCCCGGAAGGCGAGGACCGTGCGGCGGGAATGAGCGGCTTCGTGCGCTCCGTCGCCCACGAGCGCCCGGACGCGACGGTCCGCCTGCTCGAGGTCGACCCGGCCCGGCCCGCCGCCGACAACGCCCGGCTGGTCCTCGACGAACTGTGCACGAACGGCGGACCGCCGGTCGTGCGGTGCGGCCCGGCTGACGACCCGCAACGGTCGACTCTGGTGCCGCGACCGGCACCGCTGGGCGCGCTCGCCACCACCGGAGGCGGCCCCGACGGGCAGGGCGCCGCCGAGGCGGCGGCGCTCGGGCTCGGGCGGGAGGCGGTACTCCTTCTGATCGGCGGCGCCCGGGGCATCACCGCCCGGTTCGCGGCGACGGTCGCCGGGGCCAGCGGGTGCCGGATCGTGCTGGCCGGCCGGACCGCGCCCGCTGACACGCCGGAACCTGACGAGCTGGCCCAGGCTGCGGACCTGCCGGCCGTGCGGGCGGCGCTGGGCCGGCTCAGGCGGCGCGAACCCGCCGAGCTGGACCGCGACGCCCGGCTGGTCCTGGCCCGCCGCGAGGTGGCCGCGACCCTGGCCGAACTCCGCGCGCTCGGCAGCCAGGCGCACTACATGACAGTGGATGCACGGGACTCGGAGGCGGTACGCGGCCTGGTGAAATGGACGCACACCGAGTTCGGCCGCCTCGACGGCGTCGTCTTCGCCGCCGGGGTGATCGAGGACCGACTGCTCGCGGACAAGACCGTCGACTCCTTCCACCGGGTGTTCACCACCAAGGTCGACGGGGCGCGACACCTCCTTGACGCCCTCGGTGACCTGCCCGCCGGACCCGGCTTCGTCGTCCTGTTCGGCAGCATCGCCGCCGTGCTGGGCAACCGCGGCCAGACCGACTACGCCGCCGCCAACGACGCCCTGGAATCCCTGGGCCGGGGGTGGGCGGCCCGGACCGGACACCGTGCCCTGACCGTGCACTGGGGCCCCTGGGCGCCGGACCCCGAACACGGCGGCATGGTCACCGCGCAACTCGCGGCCGACTACCGCCGACGGTCCATCGGCCTCATCGAACCCCACGAAGGCGCATCCGCGCTGCTGCGCGAGCTGGCCTGGGGCGATCCGACGCTGTCGGCCGTGGTGTACACGGCCTCGGGGTGCTGACCGCGGCACCGGTCGCGGTCGTGGGGATGGCCTGCCTGTTCCCGGGGGCCGGCGACCTCGACGCGTACTGGCGCAACCTCACCACCGGCGTCGACAGCGTCACCGACATCCACCCCGACTACGACCTGCCCGCCGAGCAGTTCCCCGGCGGACGCGGCGGGTTCGTCGGCGCGCTGGCCACCGTGGACGCGATCGGGATGGGCGTGATGCCCGCCGCGCTGCCCGGCACCGAACCCGACCAACTGATCGCCCTGCACGTCGCCACGGCGGCGCTGGCCGACGCGGGCGGCCGCATCGGCGACCCGGAACGCGTCGCGGTGATCCTCGGCCGGGGCGGGTACGTCACCGCCGGCATCGCCCGCATCGACGTACGGACCCGTGTCGCCCACCAGCTCGTCGTGTCACTCGGCGAACTGCTCCCCGACCTGGCCCCGGAGGCCCTGGATCGGGTGCGGGCGGCGTTCCTCGCCGAACTGGGCCCCGAATCGCGCGGCTCGGAGATCGGCGTGGTGCCCAACCTCGCCGCGTCGCGCATCGCGCACCGCCTCGGGCTCGGCGGCCCCGCGTACACGATCGACGCCGCCTGCGCGTCCTCACTCCTCGCCGTCGACCACGCCGTCACCGAACTGACCACAGGCCGGTGCGACCTCGTGCTGGCCGGCGGCGTGCACCACGGCCATGACGCCACCCTGTGGAGCGTGTTCTCCCGGCTCGGCGCGCTCAGCGCCACCGGCCGCATCCGACCGTTGCACCGCGACGCCGACGGCCTGCTGATCGGCGAGGGCACCGGCGTGGTCGTCCTCAAACGCCTCACCGACGCCCGCCGCGACGGCGACCGGGTGTACGCGGTCATCCGCGGCACCGGCGTGGCCAGCGACGCCGGCGCCGCCGGACTGATGCAGCCGGCCACCTCCGGACAGGTCCTCGCGGTCCGCCGGGCCTGGCAGGCGGCGGGACTGGACCCCACGGCCCCCGACGCCATCGGCCTCCTGGAAGCGCACGGCACCGCCACCCCCGCCGGGGACGCCGCCGAGCTGGCCACCCTGCGCGCGGTGTTCGGGCCAGGAGACCCGGCCGTCATCGGATCGGTCAAATCCATGATCGGGCACACGATGCCCGCCGCCGGAATCGCCGGCCTGATCAAGGCCGCACTCGCCGTACACCACGGGGTACTGCCGCCCACCCTGCACTGCGACGACCCTCACCCGGACCTCGCCGGCACCCGGTTCCACCCCATCGACGCCGCCCGGCCATGGCAGGCGGCCGGGCCGCGGCGGGCGGCTGTCAACGCGTTCGGCTTCGGCGGCATCAGCGCCCACGTCATCCTCGAGCAACACGGCACCGGCCCGGCGCGCGTCCGCGAACACATCCACGTCCTGCGCCTCGTCGCCGACTCCCCGCACCGCCTCGCCGAACTCCTTAAGGCCGGCGTCGAGACGACCGGCTCCGGCCCGGGCTGCCGGCTGGCGATCGTCGAACCGACAGAGGACAAGAAGACCACCGCTCTTCGGGTACTGGCCGCCGGCCGCCCCTGGCGCGGCCGCCACGACATCTGGTTCAGCCCGCGCCCCCTCCTGGCCGGCTCAGGTCAGCTCGCCTTCGTCTACCCCGGCCTCGAATCAGACCTCACGGCGCGAGTCGACGACGTCGCCGACCGCCTCGGCCTGCCCGCGCCCCGACTGTCCACCGACAACCTCGCCCTGCACGGCACCTCAGTCGTCGCCGTCAGCCGGCTGCTGGACACCGCACTGCGCGCCCAGGGCATCCACCCCGACGCGCTGGCCGGGCACTCCATCGGCGAGTGGACGGCGATGGTCACCGCCGGCATGTACTCCGACACCGAACTCGACGACGTCCTCGGCACGCTCGACCCGGACACGTTCGAAGTGCCCGACGTCGTGTTCGCCACGATCGGCCGAGCCGCCGAGCAGATCGCGCCCAGACTGACGTCGGGGGACGTCGTGATGTCGCACGACAACTCCCCGAACCAGTGCGTCGTCTGCGGCCCCGCCGACCAGGTCCGCGCCCTACTCGCAGAGCTACTCGACGAGGGAGTGTTCGGGCAGGTACTGCCGTTCCGGTCGGGATTCCACACACCGTACCTGCGGCCATACCTCGACCGGATCCGCCGCGACGGCGACCGGATGACGCTGCGCGCACCGGGAACGCCGATCTGGTCGGCGACCACCGCCGCCCCCTACCCGGCCGACCTCGACGAGGTGCGCGCCCTGTTCTCCCGGCACCTGGTGCAGACCGTGCGGTTTAGGCCACTGATCGAGTCGATGTACGCCGCCGGGATCCGCGCGTTCGTACAGGTCGGCCCCGGCCAACTGAGCACCCTCGTCGAGGACGTGCTGCGCGGCCGCGACCACCTGGCGATCGCCGCCAGCTCGACCCGACGGACCGGACTCGGGCAACTGGCCAGGGTCGCCGCGGCGCTGTGGGCGGAGGGCCGCCACATCACCGGAGACCTGCTGACCCCCCGCGACACACCGGGCACACGCCGGATGGCGCGCCTGGACCTGGGCGGCAAGGTCGTCTCCCTCGGACCGCACGCACCCCGCCTGATCGAGCCGACCCAGCCCCGCACCGCCGGCCAGCCGCCCGGCCCCGCCACCACGGCGCGGCCTGCGAGCCTCGCCACGGCCGACGAGTCGCCAGGCCCCGCCACCGCCGCATGGTCCTCTGCTGGCCGGGTCGCCGAACCCGGCGTCCGCGCGGATCTTCGTGCCCTGCTGGCCGACACCGAACGGGCCGCACTCGACGTGCTCGCCGCCGCCCACCCGTCGCGCCCCACCGACACGGTGCGCGAGATGTCGCTGCAGACGATGCCGTACCTACGCGACCACGCGTTCTTCGGAGTGCCCGACGACTGGCCCGATCCGTACGACGGGTTCCCGGTCGTGCCCGCCACCGAACTCGTCCGGCAGATGATGGCTGCCGCCGAGCACACGGCTCCCGGGCAGGTGGCCGTCGCCGTGCACGACGCGCGGTTCGACCGGTGGCTCGCCGTCGAACCGCCGGTCGACGTCACGTTCCAGGTCCGAGCCGAAGGCGCGTCGCGGCTGCGGGTCACCGTCGTCGGGTACGCCCAGGCGATCGTCGAACTCGCCGACCGTTACCCCCACGACCCGCCCGCACCCTCGGCGCCCCCGCCCGAGGCCGAGCGCACGCCCCGGCTCACCGGCCGGCAGATGTATGACCTGCGGTGGATGTTCCACGGCCCCGGCTACCAGGGCGTGTCGCAGATCCACGCGATCGGTGACCGGCACATCCGCGGCGTACTCACCACCCCCGACGCGCCCGGCGGCCTGCTGGACAGCGCCGGACACCTCATCTCCTACTGGACCCTGGAGTCCTTCGAACGCGACAGCCGCCTGTTCCCCGTCGGCTTCGGCGCGATCACGTTGCACTCCGCGCCGCCCACGCCGGGGGAGCAGGTGACCTGCCTGGCCCGCATCACCGACGTCACCGGCGCCGAAGTCATCGGCGCGGCCCACCTCGTGCGCGCCGACGGCACCGTATGGGCGCGGGTCGACGGCTGGCGGATGCACCGCTTCGCCAGCGACGACCGGATCCGCGCCGTGGAGCGCTCCGCCGGCACGGCGCTGCTCGCCGACCGCCACGACGCCGGCTGGTACGCGGTGCGGGAGTCCTGGCCGGACCTGGCCAGCCGCGAACTGATGGCCCGCAGCTACCTGACCCGCGCCGAGTGGGCCGACTACGAACGCCAGCCGCCGAGAACCAAGAGGAACTGGCTGCTGGGCAGGCTGGCGCTCAAGGACGCCGTCCGCGCCCACCTGCTCGCCGCCGGGCACGACACCGTGTTCCCCGCCGAACTGGAGACCACCGAGCACGCAGGCCAGCTGACGGTCACCGGACGACACGGCCTCGCCCTGCCGGAGCTGGACGTGTCGGCGGCGCACAGCCCCGGCCTGGGCGTCGCCCTCGTGCGGCCCGCGGCCGGCGGGACCGGAATCGCCGTGACCGCGGTGGGGTCCGCCGACCTCGACCCCGCCGACCGCGCGCTCCTGGACGGACACGACGACCCCGGCTGGCCCGCCCGCCTCGACGCCGCCCGCCACGCCGTGGCCCGCGCGGAAGGCTGCCCCGCCGACTGGTGCCGGGTCACATCGGTGCGGGCGGAACACGCGGACGTCCGTACCCCCGAAAGGGTCTGGTCCGTGGGGCTGACCGCACAACCCGCACACATCGTCGCCTGGACACGAACCTGGGCGCCCACCGGAAAGGACGCCCAGTGAACTCCGACAAAGCCGTGCTCGACGAGGTCGTCGACCTCATCCTGGAGGTACTCGACGGCTACGACCTCGGCGGCGTCCCGATCACCCGGGACAGCTCCTTCCAGGAGGACCTCGCCTTCGAGAGCATCGACATCGTCGTCCTCGGCAGCCGGCTGGGCGCGCACTACGGCCCGGCCGTCAACATCCCGAAGTTCCTGTCCACTCTGCACCTCGACGACATCATCGCCCTGCGGGTCGGCGACCTGGTCGACCACGTCGAATCCCGCCTGGTCGGGGCGTGACGCGATGGCCCACGTCACCGCCAACGGCGTCCGGCTGCACGTGCAGCGCGTGCCCGCCGCCGGCGCCACCGGCGGCCTGCCCGTGGTGTGCCTGCACGGGCTCGTCGATTCCCTCGCCAGCTACTACTTCACCCTCGCCGGCCCCATCGCCGACCTCGGGCTCGACGTGGTCACCTACGACCTGCGCGGCCACGGCCGCAGCGAATGCCCGCCACACGGGTACACCGTCGACGACGCGGTCGCCGACCTCGCCGGCCTCCTCGACGCGCTCGGCATCGGCGGGCCGGTGCACCTGCTGGGCTGCTCGTTCGGCGGCACCGTAGCGTTCGCCTTCGCCCACCGGCACCCCGAGCGGGTCGCCACCCTCATCGTCATCGAATCCGAACCCCCGACCACGGCGTGGGCGCAGCGGACCGCCGCCGGCATGCGCGAGGTGGAGGACCTGATGCTCGACGACGCATTCCTCAACGGGCAGCCGGACCTGGCCCGCGTCCTGACCGCCGATAAGACCTTCGCCGCCCGACAACCCGACGTGATCGCCAAGATGGCCGCCACCGTTCACAAACTCGACGCCGACACCCACCTGATGCGCGAGATCACAGCTCCGGAAGGGTTGCTCGACGCCGAGCAGGTGCGCGCCATCCGCCATCCGGTGCTCCTGATCGTCGGCGGCGAATCAGACCTCAGCACCCGCACCAGCGACTTCACGCCGCTGCTGGCCGACTGCACCCGAATCGTCGTTCCGGGCCACGGCCACCTGCTGCTCACCTCGGCACCCCGCGAGGTGGCCGACCTGGTCGTGCCCTGGCTCCACGAGCGCCGGACCGCCAGCCCATGAGCCGGTACCTGCTCGTGGTGCCCCCACTCACCGGCCACCTGGCCCCACTGCTCGCCGTGGCGGCCACACTGTCCGACCGGGGCCACCAGATCGGGTGGGCGGGCGCGGAGACCTGGCTGCGGTCATTCGTCGAACCCGACCAGCTGGTATACGACTGCGCCGTGGACACGTTCGCCCGTACCGACTCCCGCCCGCCGACCCTGCAAGGCGCCGCGGCCCTGAAGTTCCTCGTCCAGGACTACCTGGTGCCCCTGGCCGAGGCGATGCTGCCCGGAACCCTGGCCGCCATCGGGCAGTTCCGCCCCGACGTGGTCATCGCCGACCAGCAGGCGTTCGCCGGAGTACTCGCCGCCGACCGGCTCGCCATCACCTGCGCCACGTCAGCCTCGACCTCGGCGGAACTCGCCACCCCCTTCACACCCGCCATCCACCAATGGGTACGCGACCAACTCCGCGCCTTGTCCGCCCGGTCCGGGAGCCGGGTACACGATCCGCGCTTCTCCGACCGCCTCACACTGGCCTTCACCACCCGCGCACTGTTCGGCCATGCAACCGTCGACGAGACTTCCGTCCGGTTCGTCGGCCCCGCCATCGGCGGATGCCCCCCGGCCGCGTGGCGGCCACCATGGCCAGACGACGACCCCAGACCCACGGTCCTGGTCACCCTCGGCACCGTCAACACCCACGCCGGCACCCGCTTCCTGACCGCCTGCGCGACAGCGCTCGCCCGCCGCGACGACCTCCGCGCGATCATCGTCGACCCAGCAGGTGACCTCGGCCCCCAACCGGACACCATCGCCGTCGCCCGACACCTCCCACAGCTGGCCGCACTCGCCCACGTCGACACGGTCATCTGCCACGCCGGACACAACACCGTCTGCGAAACCCTGTGGCACGGACTGCCGTTAGTCGTTGCACCGATCCGCGACGACCAGCCGATCATCGCCGAACAGGTGACCACCGCCGGCGCCGGGATACGGCTACGATTCGGCCGAGCCAGCAGCGACGACATCACGCGCGCCGTGGACCAGGTGCTCACCGAACCGGCGTACCGCACGGCCGCGCACCGCATCAAAGACTCCTTCCACGGCGCGGGCGGCGCGCTCGCCGCGGCCGGACACCTCGAGGACCTCGCCGGGCGGGAGTAGGCGGATCCGCTCGACCGGCTCCGAAGGACCGGCAGCGATGCCGAGTTCCCCCTCCGCATCGCCCAGTCGACACCCTGCGGCGGCTCCGACTCCTGGGGCGGGGATATGTTTCACCTGTAGCGTCGTGTGACCGAACGTGGGAGATATGGCGGAGAACATGACGTCGCAGATGGCGGAGCCGCAGCGCAGGACCGCGTCGTTCGTTGGCTTCTGGGCAGGTTTCGGATCGCAACTGCTGGTGGTGCTGTTCGCAGCCTGGGCGGGCAGCGGCTCCGGTACCTCACAGGAGGATGGCCTTTCCCGTGTGCTCGTGATGGGCTATCTCGATTTCTTCCTGGTGGCGGTGATGACGCTGACCGGCCTTGTGCTCTGCCTGCCCCGGGGCACCCGGCTCGCCGGGGCGGGGCTGTTGACCGGCACGATGACCGGGGCCATGCTCGTGGCGATCGTGGCGGTGGGGATCTCCTAACGCGGGCCTGGCTGACGAGTTCGTGCGTGGTCAGGCGCCAGGCATGCTGGTGTGGTGGGGCAAAGCTGGCCCGTTCAGCGCCGTCGGGGCGTACGCCGACGGTGGCCCCGTTGCCGCCGGGCACGGCGTCAGCCCACAGCAGATCGCCCTCGCGGCGCCGCCGAGATGAATCTCCTTTACCCAGCTGCTGACCGCTCGGCTCGGCGTCGTAGCCTTCCTCGGGTGACGAGGATCGTGACGTATGTCGAGATGACCGACCGGAGCCAACTCGTTCCCGGCGCTGCGGTGCCGGGAATGGCACTCGTCACCGCAGATCGGGACCTGGCGTTGATCGCGGAGTTGATGGCCCGGATCGGCGCGCCGTACCAATGGCGCAGCGCGCGTCGCAGCCCGCAGGAGTGGGAGGAGTGGTTCGCCGAGCATCCGGACCGGACCTGTTGCCTGCTGACCGTGGCGGATGAGCCGGTGGGCGTGGTCTGCTACGACCTGCGTGCGGGCGGTGACGTCGAGATCAGGACGTTCGGGCTGCTGCCGGAGTTCACCGGCAGGGGCCTGGGCGGTCATGCGTTGACCCTGGCGATCCGGCGGGGCTGGGAACTGGTGCCGGGCGTGCGCCGGGTATGGCTGCACACGTCGTCGGCGGACAACCCGAACGCGTTACCCAACTACCACCGCCGCGGGTTTGACACCTTCAAGACCGAAGAGGACGACGGCTGAACCGTTCGCGGTCTACTGAAGCGGGCAGTCGACGCGGACGTCTGGGCGGCCGGCACCGCCGATCAGCCGCAGACGTGCGGATCGAGGCCCACGTTTGGGCGCCAGGACGGACGACGCCGAGGCGTACAGGGCCGCAAGGCAGATTCCGGGCCCGGATGGTGGGCTACCGTATGGACGGCCATTCAGCACGTTGACCAGGGGAGACCTGTGCTGCCTGTGACTGTGGAAACCATCGCCCGCCTCACCGGCGGATGCCTCGTCGACGTGGACGACGACCAGGTGATGGTGACCGGGCCGGTGGTAATGGACTCGCGGCTGATCACCCCCGGCGGGGTGTTCTGCGCGTTCGACGGCGCGCACGTCGACGGGCACGCGTTCGCCGCCGCCGCGGTGGCGGCCGGCGCGGCGGTCGTGCTCGCCTCCCGACCGGTCGGCGTACCGGCCGTGGTCGTCGACGACGTGCAGACCGCGCTCGGGGCCCTGGCCGCCGGAGTGCTGCGGGAGTTGCCGGCGGTGGTGGTCGCGGTGACAGGGTCGGCGGGCAAGACATCGACGAAGGACCTGCTCGGCCAAGTCCTCGCCGACGTCGCAACGACGATCGCGCCGGTCGGGTCGTTCAACAACGAACTCGGCCTGCCGCTGACGGTGCTGCGCGCCGACGAACACACCCGATTCCTGGTCCTGGAGATGGGCGCGCGCGGCAAGGGCCACATCACCTACCTGACGACGATCGCCCCGCCCAAGGTGGCGGTGGTGACGAACGTGGGGCACGCGCACGCCGGCGAGTTCGGCGGCCCGGAGAAGATCGCCGAGGCCAAAGCCGAACTCGTCGAAGCCCTCGGGCCGGATGGGATCGCGGTCCTCAACGCCGACGACCCCCTCGTAGCCGCCATGGCGTCGCGGACCCGGGGCCAGGTCATCACCTACGGGACCGCCCCCGACGCGGTGGTACGGGCCGAGGACGTCGCGCTCGACGAGCTCGCGCGGCCGTCGTTCACGCTCGTGGCCCCAGGCGGCCAGGCCCCGGTGCGCCTGCGACTGCACGGCGCGCACCACGTGTCCAACGCGCTCGCCGCCGCTGGCGCGGCGCACGCGCTCGGGGTCGGGGTGCGGCAGATCGCCACGTCCCTGTCGGCCGCGCGGCAGTTGTCGGGCGGGCGAATGGAGGTCACGACCCGACCGGATGGGGTGACGGTCGTCAACGACGCCTACAACGCCAACCCGGAGTCGGTGCGCGCCGCCCTGCGAGCGGTGGAAGTGCTGGCCGGCGGCCGGCGGCAGGTCGTGGTCCTGGGTGCGATGCGCGAGCTCGGCGAGGACTCCCCGGCCGCGCACCGCGACATCGGTGAGCTCGCCGCCCGCCAGGCCACTGTGGTGGTCACGGTCGGGGACGGGCCCGAGGCCGCTGCGCTGGCCGAAGGGACCGGGCCCGGGGTGCTGGCGGCCGTCGACGTGCCGGCGGCCTTGGAGCTGCTGGGTGGGGTGCTGCGGGCCGGGGACGTGGTGCTGGTGAAGGCGTCCAACGGGGTGGGGCTCTGCGAGTTGGCCCGCCAGCTCGCAGAGCCCCACCGTTGATCTAGGCGATACGGGCAAGGTCGACCAGCTCGCGGGCCGCGCAGCCTCATGGATGCTGGACGTCGGGCGTTTTCAGGGTGTCGAGCCAGTGGAGGAGCCGGGCGCCCTGGCCGGTCATGATGTCCGGGTCGCGGAGGGCGTTGGCGAGCAGGGACATGCCCTGGTAGCCGGCGACGAGGGTGACGGCGAGGCCGTCGGGGTCGGGCAGATTGAGGGCGCGGAACTGGTGTTCAGCCCAGTCGAGCAGTTGTCGGATCACGGCGCCCGCCTCGGCGTCGAGGGTGCCGTCAGCTCGCTTGTCGAGTTCGACGGCCAAGGTGCCGGTGGGGCAGCCGTAGCGCGCGGCGACGTCGCGTTGACCGACCCACGCCTCGATCAGGGCTTTGAGCCGGTCGAGCGGGTCGGGCAACTCGTCGAGGTGGATGGTGAGCTGCTTCAGGTTCGCGGTGTGCTCGGACAGTGCGGCCTGGACCAGTTCGTCTTTGGTTTTGAAATAGTAGTAGACGTTGCCGACGGGGACGTCCGCGACCCGTGCGATGTCGGCGAGGGTGGTTCGTTCGACGCCCTGCTCGTGGAGGACCTGGGCCGCGGCTGCCGTGAGCCTGCGGCGCTTGTCCGCGGCCCGCGCTGCCGGCCGCCGCACTGAGTTAGTCACCCAACCAACTATAGACAAGCCGGGGGAGGGTCGTGCTAGCGTCTCAGTGAGTCAGCGAACTAACTAACCTAGGGGATGGCGATGATCGTAGTGACAGGTGCTACCGGCAACATCGGGCGGACGCTGGTGCCGCTGCTGACAACGGCGGGGGAGGAGGTCGTAGCCGTCTCGCGCCAGCCACAGCTCGCGGGCCTTTCGGCCGGCGCGCGACACGTCCGCGCCGATGTCGGAGCTGCCGCGAGCATGCGGCCGGTTCTCCAGGGAGCCGACGCCTTCTTCATCCTGCTGGGCGGCGAACTCAACGGCCACGGCGAGAGCCCCGCGGCTTTGATGGACACGGCGGTGGCGGCCGGGGTCAAACGGGTCGTCCTGGTCTCCTCCCAGGTCAGCGCCACCCGACCGGCCGCCGCCTCGCACGACCGACTGCGAGAGTTCGAGTTGGCCGTCCGCGCCGCCGGACCGGACTTCACCATCCTGCGCCCAGGCGGGTTCGCCTCCAACGCCTTCGCCTGGGCCGAGTCGGTCCGCGCCCAGCGCACAATCTTCGCGCCGTTCGGCGACGTCGCGCTGCCCGTGATCGACCCGGCGGACATCGCCGCGGTCGCCGCCGCCGCACTGCGCGAGTACGGCCACGCGGGCCGCACCTACGAGCTGACCGGACCGGCGGCGATCAGCCCGCGCCAGCAGGCCGCGGCGATCTCCACGGCCCTGGGCGAGGAGGTGACCTTCGTGGAGCTGTCACGCGAACAGGCCCACGCACACATGGCCCAGTTCATGCCCGAGGAGGTCATCGCGGGCACCCTGGACATCCTCGGGGTCCCGCTCCCAACCGAGCAGGCGATCAGCGCAGACGTGCAGACCGTCCTGCGCCGCCCGGCCAGGCCCTTCCGCGACTGGGTCGACCGCAACCTGCCCGCCTTCCAGTAGTAGTTGTCGCGGACCATGGCCACGCACGAGCCGGACGGCGCGATCACGGCGTCGTAGGGCTCGTGCGTGGCCATGGTCCGGCGATCGGCGGGTCGAACGACCGCACCGATCCTTGCAGGAGGGTGCGGCATGGCTGGGTGATCTGGAGGCCCCGAGCATCTGGCCGTTAGTTGATCGTGCCGTCCAGCCGCACGCCGATCAGTTGGAAGATGTCGTCGGCTGCACCCGGCAGGTCCTCGTGACCGAAGTCCGGATACACCCGCACGGACTTCGTCGAGATGATCTTGTTGTAGGTGGCGTACTGGGTCGACGGCGGACAGATCTGATCCTCGAGACCCACGAACAGCGTCACCTCGGCCCGGATGCGCGCGGCCAGGTGCTGTACGTCGATGTAGCCGAGGGTGGTGAACGCCTCGTCCTGGCGGAGGTGTCGCGGGTCGCGCTTCTTGAACCAGGTGACGATCTGGTCGTAGGGTGCCGTGCCCAGGTTGAGTTCCCACGCCCGCTGGTAATCGGTCAGGAACGGCAGGGCGCTGGCCGTGTACCTGATCGTCGGGGTCAGCGCGGCCGCCACCAGCGCGAGTCCGCCGCCCTGGCTCCAGCCCGTGGTCGCGATCCGGTCGGAGTTCACCTCGGGCAGGGCGCCGATGATGTCCGTGAGCCGGCGGATGTCCAGGAACACGTGCCGGTACAGCAGCCCGTCGGGCCCGTCGTCCAGGCCGTGCACGAGGTGGTGGTGCGGGGAGAAGCTGTTGGGCGCCTGCGACCCGGTCCGAAAGCCGACCTGTTCGCGCACGTCCAGCGCGGCCACGGTGAACCCGCGCGCGGCGTGCGGCAGCAGGTCGACCCACTTGGGCTGCTCGCCGCCGTACCCGTGGAACATCAGCACGGCGGGTCCGGTCGGCTCGGCCGGGCGGAGGACTTTCGCGTGCACGCGGTAGCCGCCGGTACCGGTGAAATACAGGTGCTGGGCGGTCGCCGTGGTCAGCGGGAAGTCCGTCGCGTCGACGAACTCGGTCCCGGGATCGGTCGCGTCGAGCTCGGCCAGCGCCCGGTCCCAGAACTGGTCGAAATCGGCCGGCCTCGGGTTGGTGCCCTGGTAGACGGCCAGTTCCTGCGCGGACATCTCGAACGACAACACGGCAACTCCAGCAAGGTTCGGGTGTTCAGCGGTCGCGGGGAACGTCGGCGGCAATGCTGGTCGGGGGTTCCTCGGCGTTCCAGACCTGCTCGTAGCCCATGCCCGGGCCGGTCGGCGCGCGCACGAGCCCCGCGGCGTCGACCTCGGGCGCGCGTCGGACCGGGTTGGAGTCGACGAGGCTCTCGTAGTAGGTGGTGTTGGGGATGGCCATGCACAGATGCGTGTTGGGCAGCCCGCCGCCGTGCACCTCGGCGCGCAGCAGGTAGGAGTCGGCGAGGTGGGCGATGCGCAGCGCGCCGGTGAGCCCGCCCTTGTAGGCGTTGCCGGTCCGTACGGCCGAGGCGCAGCCGGAGGCGATGTAGTCGGCGGTGTTCATGTGCGCCCCGTCGCTGGTCTCGGCTACGAGAAGGGGCACGTCGACGCGTTCGGCGAGGCGGCGGTAGGCGGTCACGCTGAACTCGCGCATGGGTTCCTCGTACCAGGCGTAGTCAGCCTCGCTGAGGACCCGGCCGAGGTAGACGGCGTCGATCAGGTCGAAGCCGGCGGAGCCGTCATACATCAGGGGTACGTCGTCGCCGACGTGTTCGCGCAACGCCGCGCACAGCTTCGCGTCCTTGCGGACGTCGCCCCAGGCGTGCAGTTTGATGGCGGGGTAGCCGAGTTCGAGGCACTGGTCGGCGACGTCGAGGTACTCCTCGACGCTGCCGAAGGTGACGGTGGAGGCGTAGGCGGGGATCGCGTCACGGAACGACCCGATCACCTCGTGGACCGGCAGGCCGGCGGTCTTGCCTGCGAGGTCCCACAACGCGTCGTCGATGACGCCCTGGATGTAGACGGGGAACTCCTCGATGCGGTCGAGTTCCCACATCCGGTGCCACAGCCACTCGCGGCGCAGCGGGTCGGCGCCGACGAGCTCGTCGCGGATGCGGCGGTCGACCATGTCGACGAGCAGCGGCCCGCGTCGGCAGTAGGCGTAGCCGCGCGGTCCCTCATCGGTGGTCAGGACGAGCCAGCCGCCGGTGCGGGGGCCGTCGGAGCCCGGCAGGCCATCGCGCCACCGGAAGGGCGGGGTCACCGCCGGCTCGTCGACGAGTCGCACGTCGACACTGACGATCTTCACGGGGTGTCTCCCAGGGGTGTTGGGGGCTAGTTCTTGACGGAGCCGGCGAGGATTCCGCGGACCAGGAACCGTTGGCAGAAAACGAAGATGACGGCGATCGGCACGACCACCAGCAGACCGGCGAGTGCCACCTCGGGCCGGGTGATGGGCAGGAAGCTGCCGCCGTTGGCCGGGTTGAGGGCCGGGGTTCCGGAGACGACCGCGCCGAGCCCGACCGGCAGGTTGTACTTCGATTCCTCGCTGAGCATCACGTACGGCAGGAAGTAGTTGTTCCAGTTCGCGACGAAGCTGAAGAACGACAGCAGGCCGATCAGGGGTTTGGCTAGCGGCCGGGCCAGGTGCCAGAACAGCCCCGCTTCCGAGCAGCCGTCAAGGCGGCCCGCTTCGAGGAGTTCCTTGGGCAGGCTGGTGGAGAAGTAGATGAAGGCGAGGTACACCCCGAACGGGTAGAACGAGGCGGGCAGGATGACCGACAGGGCGGTGTTGGTCAGGTGCACGGTGTTGAGTTCGAGGAACAGCGGCAGCACCAGGGCGGTGGGCGGGACCATCATCGCGATCAGGGTGAGGACGAGCAGCGCCTTGCGGCCGGGTATCCGGCTGACCGCGAGGGCGTACCCGGCCAGGAGCGAGGTGGCGACGCTGATGAGCAGGGAGCCGACCGAGTACAGGATCGAGTTCGCGATCCACTGGTAGAGGACCGAGTCGTTGTAGTCGACGAGGTGCTGCCAGGCGCGGCCGAACTGCGCCAGCGACCCGAAGCTGAGCGGGTGGCCGTTGACGAGTTGGGCGTCGGTCTTCGTCGGGGCGAGCAGGAGCCAGACGAGCGGGATCAGGCAGAACGCGCCGAACCCGAGCAGGACCGTGCCGCGCACGGCGCGCAGGACCGTCCACCGGTCGCGTTGGCGGGTGTTCACGCTCATCGGTCGACCTCCGTCTGGAAGAAGTCGGTGCGCAGGATCAGGACCAGTGCGGCGCCGGTGGACAAGACGAGCAGCAGCAGGGAGATGACGGCGGCGGAGCCGAAGTCGCCGTTCTGGAACGCCAGGGCGTAGCCGAACTGGTTCAACGACCACCAGGGGCTGCCGGCGGTGTGGGTGATGCCGTAGATCAGCTGTGGTTCGACGAACAGCTGCAGCCCGTTGGCCAGGCAGAGGATGACCATGTACAGCACGTACTTGGAGATCTGCGGCAGCTTGATCTGCAGGGCGGTGCGGATCGCCCCGGCGCCGTCGAGTGCGGCGGCTTCGAGGACGTCCGCGGAGATGTTCTGCAGGGCGCCGTACATGATGACGATCCACTGGCCGACACCCGTGGTGAAGGCGATCAGGGCGAAGATGACCGTCAGGTGGGTGTTCTGGAAGATCTCGTTTCCCGACTCCAGCCCCATCGCTTTCAACGCCGGTGCGAACGGGCTCAGGCTGGGTTCGAGCATGCAGTACCACAGCAGGATGCTCGCCGACCCGGTCACCGCGCCGGGCAGGAAGAACAGCAGCCGCATCGCGCCGCTGAATCTCGACGCCCGCTCGTGCAGCAGCAGGGCGAACACGAGCACGCCGACCACCATGACGGGTAGCCAGATGCCGAGGTAGATCGCGACGTGCGACACCGCCGGCCAGAACCGGAAGTCGCCGAGGACGAACTGGTAGTTGGACAGCCCGACGTCGCCGGTGCCGGTGCGGTCGTCGACGAACGACTGGTAGATCGAGTACGCGGCGGGTCCCAGCCCGAAGACGAACAGCAACACCACGTACGGCAGTACGAACAGGGTGCCCGTCCGGTCGAATCGTCGGCGCATGCCCGGTACCTATCCTTCCTGGCTGGGTGGGCGGGCTATCGCCCGCCCACCGGTGACCGGCGCGTCAGTTGACCGCGTATCCGACGGACTGGGCGAGCTGCTGGAGCTGGCTTTGCAGGTCGGGGAGACCGTCGGCGAGCTTGCCCCCGCCGCGTACCTTGGCCACCACGGTGCCGGTGATCGCGTCCTCGACCCCGTAGGAAGTGTTCGCCTCCGCCGGGTTGATGAGGGCGGCCTGGGCCTTGAGCGCCGGGAGCGGGTTGGTGGCGTAGAACGGGTCGGTGCCGTGCTTGGCACCCCACGCGTCGGCGGCGGGCCCGTAGGCCGGGTAGGTCGGCGCGGAGGCCTGCAGATCGGTGTCGGTGGCCATCCACTGCGCGATCGCGGCGGCGCCCTTCTTGTTGGCGGAGTGCTTGGACACCAGGTAGATGCCACCGCCGGTCGCACCGGACCACGCCTTGTCCTCGCCGTCCCACTTCGGGTACGCGGCCGCGGCGAGGCGACCGTTGGGCAGGGCGTAGGACGCCTCGGGTTTGAACACGAAGTCGCCGTACCAGGACGCGCCCGGCATCATCAGGATCTTCTTGTCCTTACCGAGCTTGGTCACCTCAGGATCGAACGGACCGCCGCGCGACACGACCCCGGCGCTGATCAGCGGATCGAGCAGGTCGGTCACCCGGGTGCACTTGACGTCCTTGGTGTCGATCTTGACCGTCTGCGGCGCGGTCACCGTCTGCAGCGGGCAGCCGCTGGACCAGAAGTAGTCGTAGTAGACGAACTTGAACCCGGCGGTGCCGATGATGTAGCCGGGGTGATCCTTGGCCACCTGCTGACCGAGCTTCGCGTACTCGGTCCAGGTGCTCGGCACCTTGTAGCCGAACTGGTCCATCAGCGTCTTGTCGTACCACAGCACCGACTGGGCCAGGTCGTTTTTCAGGCAGTACAGCTTGCCGTCGACGTGACAGCCGGCGTTCGCCGAGCCGAAATTTGCCTGCACATCCTGCGGGATCAGGTCATTGAGCGGCTGGGCGTAGTCGAACAGCTTGCTGGACAGCGCCGCGACCTCGTTCGGGGTGGCGTCGAAGATGACGTCCGGCCAGCCCTTGCCGGTGCGGTTGAACAGCTGGATCTTGGTCAGCAGCGCGGCCGAGTCATACGTCTCGACCTTCATCTTGACGTCGGGGTGCGACTTCTTGAACTGCTCGAACCCGGCCTGGCGGGTGGCGTCCGTCCAGACCAGCAGCTCAGCGTTGGGGTCGTCCTTGGTGGGTGCGTCGGCGGCACCGCATCCCCCGATCAGTCCTGCGAGCACGAGGGCGAGTGCCCCGACGGCGGCGGGCCGGGCGATGCGCCATGCGCGGGCGGACGCGGTTCGTGGTTTCACGGGTCTCCTCGGGGAACAGCGGGTAGGAATCTGCCTTCACATTCAAGACTAGAAACTTCCTATAGGATTGCCGTAGCTTTAGTCCGGCGGCAGCGAGAGTCAAGCGATTCCTGGTCCGAAACACGATCTCGCGGCCGAACAGGGAAATCGTGCACCCAGACGAGAGCTCAGCAGATGACAAACCCGAACCAAGCGACTGATTCCGATGCTTCCGGCGGCATGGCACGGCTGCCGGTGGCCCAGCGCAGCGTGCTGGCCGACGAGGTGTACCAGATCCTCAAGGAGGGGCTGTTGTCCCACCGGATCGGGCCGGGATCCCGGCTCAACCTCGATCAGCTCGCCCGCGAACTGCACGTGTCCAACACCCCGGTCCGCCAGGCGCTCGCCCGGCTGGAATTCGACGGCCTGGTCACCAAGCTGCCCTACCGCGGCTTCGTCGCCTCACCGTTGCTCGACTCGCGCGTCATCGCCGAGCTCTACGACTTCCGGCTCATGATCGAACCAACGTCGGCGGCCCGCGCCGCCCGCCGCCACCAGGAAGCCGACATCGCACACCTGGAAGCGCTCTGCGACCCCGACGACATCGCGCGCCTCGCCGACGACATCGACGCCATCGGACAACGCGACACCGATTTCCACTGCAGCATCGCCCTGCACGCCGGCAACTCCGTGGTCTGCGAGTACATCACCACGGCCCTGGCCCGGATGCGCAACTACTCCCTCTACAACCGGCACAAAGCAGGTGAACAGGCATGGGAGGAACACGCCGCCATCGTGGTCGCTATCCGCGCCGGCGACCCGGACGCCGCCGCCACGGCCATGCGCACCCACCTCACCAACAGCCGCGAGCGGATGAGTACGGCCTTCGACTGACCTGGACCTGCGGCGACAATGGCTGTCGGCACACGATCTCGGGGCGGGCGGCCGTCGATCGTGCTAAATACCCGGAACTCGTAGGCACCACGTCAGCGCCGCATGCACACTCCTGGAAAACGGGGCCCTGACCCTGCAGAACGAGGAAGTGACGCATGACCTTCAATCGGTTATCCCCTGCCACAGGCCGCCGGAGCGTCGCCGCGGCCGCGACGCTACTGACCGCGCTGGGGGCCGGAGTCGTCTTCGCCACCGCCGCGCACGCGGCCACCCAGGTCCAGCTCTACGCGGCCCCCAACGGCAGCGGAACCACCTGCGCCCAGGCCGCCCCGTGCACGATCACCCAGGCCAAGAACAACGTCGCCGCCCTGACAGCGTCGATGACCGGTGACATCGTCGTGAACCTCAACGACGGCACCTACCCCCTGACCGCGCCGTTGACTCTCGGCCCCGCCGACTCCGGGCAGAACTCGTTCAAGGTCCGCTGGCAGGCCGCGCCCGGCGCGCGCCCCGTCCTCAGCGGCGCGGCGACCGCCACCAGCTGGACCCAGGTCGGTAGCACCGGGATCTGGAAGTCCACGGTCGGCTCGGGCGTTGACTTCCGGCAGGTCTACGTCAACAACGACAGGGCGGTCCGTGCTCGCGGCAACATTCAGCCGGCCGGATTCACCAAGACGTCGACCGGCTACACGACGACCGCCGGCGCGTCGCTGGCGATGTGGATGAACCCCAGCGCGATCGAATTCAGCTACCGCGTCGCGTGGACCTACTCGCGCTGCCCCGTCGGGTCGGTGTCGGGCACCACGATCACGATGGCCCAGCCCTGCTGGACGCACGCGCACTCCTCGCCGTACCTGCAAAACGACGCCCCGCTGTGGATCGAGAACGCCTACGAACTCCTCGACGCGCCCGGCGAGTGGTACCTGGACAAGACCGGCGCGGTCGGCAACGGCACGGGCGTCTTGTACTACAAGCCCAAGCCGGGCGAGTCGATGACCGGCACCAGCGCCGTGACCGTCACCTACCCCAACGTGGAGCGGCTGCTCAGCGTGGCCGGCACCGGGACCGCCAGCCGCGTCCACGACCTGCAGTTCGTCGGCCTGACCTTCGCCGACGCCACCTGGCTGCGCCCCAACACCAGCGAGGGCTTCGCCGAGGAGCAGTCCAACTTCACCCAGGTCGGCCCCAACGGCTCCCACTGGATCTTCGACGGAGCGACCAAGACTCCCGGCGCCGTCGCCATCACCTACGCACGCGACATCCTGATCCAGGGCGGAACGTTCACCCGACTCGGTGGAGCGGGCGTCGACGTGGAGAAGAGCTCGTACAACGTCACCCTGCTGGGCAACACGGTGTTCGACGTGTCGGGCAACGGCATCCAGGTCGGCGACATCACGCCCCAGGACCAACGCCCCACCAACTTCGCCGACCGGATGCATGACGTCATCGTGCGGGACAATTATGTCCACGATGTTGCCGTCGAGTTCCGAGGTGGCGTGGGAATCTTCGGCGGGTTCGTCGACACCCTCAAGCTGCTGCACAACGAGGTCGCCAACGTCTCATACACCGGCATCTCCGTCGGCTGGGGCTGGGGCTACCTCGACAACGGTGGAACTGGCGACGGCACGGTCTCCAGCCCCCCTGACTGGCAGCCGCACATGACGACGGCGACGATCGCGCAGAACAACGTGATCGACGGAAACTATGTCCACGAATACATGGCCGGCGGGCACGACGGCGGCGCCGTCTACACCCTGGGCGCACAACCCAACTCCACCGAGACCAACAACTACTACGCCAGCTCGGGCAACGAGGCCGGCGCACGCGGCATCTACCTCGACAACGGCACCAAGGGCTACACCGTCAGCGGCAACGTCGTCGACCGCGTCGACTCCTGGGTACTGGTGAACGAGGGCGGCGGCGCGAGCAGCCTGGACAACCCGGCCGCACAGGGCAACACCATCACCGGCAACTGGGCCAACACCACCAACAAGTCCTGCTGCTCGGCCATCAACACCTACACCAACAACACCGACACCGTCTCCGGAAGCGCGTGGCCCTCCGGCGCTGCGGCGGTCATCGCCGCGGCCGGCCTGGAGACCAACGCCACCGACAGCTTCGGCGTCACCCACAACTGGGCCACCGAACTCAAAGGCACCCCCACCGTCAACCTCGCACCGACGGCCACCGCCTCGGCCAGCAACATCTACAGCGGCGGCTACTCCGCCGCCAACGCGACCGACGGATCCTCCAAGACCCGCTGGGCCACCTCCGGCGGCACCACCAGCGCGACACTGACCCTGACATTCCCGCAGGCCAAGAACATCAACCGCGTCGTCCTGCGCGAGGCCCAGTACTACGAACCGCGCATCGCGACCTACACCATCGACTACTGGAACGGCACCGCCTGGACGGCCGCCGCCACCGGGCTCTACCCACGCACCTCACAGGCCCTGCAGTTCCCGACAGTCAACACGACCCAGATCCGCCTCAACATCACCTCGAGCGCCTCAGGCCCCACAGTGCAGGAATTCGAGGTCTACGCCCCCACCACCAGCACAAACGTCGCCCAGGGAAGCCTGGCATCGCAATCCTCCACCGACTACTCCGGAGCCGCCAGCCGCGCCGTCGACGGCAACACCGACGGCGCCTTCTACAACGGCAGCGTCACCCACACCGGCATCGACGCCAACGCCTGGTGGCAGGTCGACCTCGCCACCATCAGCCCCGTATCCCAAGTGTCCGTCTGGAACAGGACCGACTGCTGCGCCAACAGACTCAGCGACTACTGGGTGTTCGTATCCGCGTCACCGTTCAACACGGCCCTGACACCCACCCAACAGGCAAGCCAGCCCGGCGTCTGGTCCAACCACCAAACCACACAGGCAGGCTCACCCACCACCATCACCACTCCCGCCAACACCACCGGCCGCTACGTCATGATCCAACTAGCCGGCACCAACAACCTCTCACTCACCGAAGTACAGGTATACAGCTAGACGACACCACCCGGCGCTTCTCAGGACGCGCCCTCAGATCACATCGATCGCCGCAGCGAGTGGCCGAACACCCGACGGTGTTCGGCCACTACGCGGCCGGGCCGCGTCCTGGCTGGTAGTAGCTTGCCGCCGTTGCACAAACGCGCCGCGCTCGCTGCCGCCCTGCGCTCAGGCGCCGTCTATCAACGCCCTCGGCTGCTCGAACGCCACCATCAACGCCGCCCCGACCGCCGTATCCCAACACCGAGGATGTCGATACCCGGCCAACCAGCGATGGGTCGCCGCCCGAACCACATAGAGGCGATCCCAGACCGCATAGTCCCAGCCCAGTAGACGACAAGCCCGGTACAGGTGGCCCGATATGACCGCGTCGACCTGTCTGCATCGACGAGCTCGGCTACATGGAACGCGACCGCCGCGGCGCCGAACTCGTTGAGTCCCGATCGTCCCACCACACGCCTACCGGCCGCCTCCGCATCACCCAGACCGCCAACGGCGCATAAGACGACCAAATGAGCAACAACGGCAGAACGGAATTGCTAAACATCACGCACACCATCACCCCGACAGGGGCGGCGAACATCCACGGCGTACGCAGCCGCAACACCCGCGCCACCAGCGGACCGACGAGCGCCACGACAACCAGCCCGACAAAGGCCGCCCGGATCAACGGGCCGAGATCAGGCAAGCACGCCAGGTCACTGTCGCACGGCGGCGGCGGACCCTTGTCCATGGCCGCCATGAACAACTCGGCCACACCCCAACCGGCTACCAGGCTCACCGTCCCGACGACCAGACCACGCCCCGCATCCCAGAACCAGCCGGGCAGCCGCCGACCCCCACCAGGCGCGACAACCGGCCCCGGAACCCCATGATCACTCATCGAGGCCCAGCATCCCCGAACAGCGACCCGTCAGCAAACCCGCGTTCAACGCTCACAAACATTGATCATGAAGTCCGCCCGGAGCTGGCACTCAAACCCACCAACAATCGGAATCACTTCACGCCAACAACTCACATTGCCGCATCTGCGCGAGTGGGTCACGGAGCTGGACCTGTTCTTCGACGCCGACCCCAACGGCGGCGACGAGCAACGGCTTCACGCGATCGCCCAGGAATGGGCCGTGGCCTTGCGTGGGGCCCTGGTTGAGGTGCCCGATGGCGCGGGCGGTGGCGTCATGCGACAGACGCCACCGGCCAACCACGTGGGCCGTTCCGCCCGCCCGGCCCCCTCAAACCGAAACGGGCTTACACGGCCCTCCGCCGAACACTGCACTAAGTATCCAAGCGGCTACACAGAGTATAGCCAGTGCTTGTGGGTCCGCCTGACCCCGCCAATCGAACCGGACAAGTCGGGGCAAAGGCCCGAGATCTAACGAGCTTGAGAGGCGGCCACACGCGCCAGCGGGCCCGCCGATCTGGCGTTATGCGGCGTTGATGATGATCCGCCAAGCAGGCAACACAGTCATGTGCGAAGACCTGTTGAGCGCTGGCCCGCTGGTCGGTGCGTAAGCTGCCCACCATGATCACCGACGGCGGAACAGCCCAGGGCAGCGTCAACGTGGTGCGCCGGATCGGTGAGACCATCCGCCGGCCGAGCGGACCGTGGACGCCCGTGGTCCGGTCCCTGCTGGAGCACCTGGCCGACGTCGGCTTCACCGCCGCCCCCCGGTTCCTCGGCATCGACTCCGAGGGTCGGGAGATACTCTCCCTCCTCCGAGGCGAGGTCGCCCTGAGGCCATGGCCGGCGGTCCTGCGCGGTGAGGACGGCATCCGTTCGATCGCGACCTGGCTGCGGGACTATCACGCGGCCGTCGCCGGGTTCACTCCGCCGGCTGACGCGGTCTGGCGTGTACCGGGCCAAACCTGGACCGCGGGCCAGATAGTGCGCCACGGTGACCTTGGCCCGTGGAACTCGGTCTGGCGCGGCGCCGACCTGGTCGGATTCATCGACTGGGATTTCGCCGAACCGGGCTCGACGTGGGACGACCTCGCGCAGCTCGCCCTGTATCTTGCTCCCCTACGCGGCGATGAGCATGCGCGCGCGGCGGGCCTGGCCGAGCCCACAGACCCGCGTGGCCGGCTGGAGAGCCTGTGCGATGCCTACGGATGCGAACCCGTCGCCGTCCTCAACGCGGTCGAGGCCCTCCAGCGCCGGGAGGCCGACCGGATCGCCACCCTCGGCGCCCAGGGCTTGGAGCCCTGGAACTCGTTCGCCCGCCGGGGCGACCTGGAGAAGATGACCGCCGAACTCGCCTGGCTCGCCGACAACAAGCGACAGTTGGTCCGCGACAACGCCAAGCTGGCGTGAACTGTCGGTACCACGTGCGAGGATGCCGCCATGGCGTACGACGAGGATCTTGCCAACCGGGTCCGGGAACTGGTCGGCACAGAGCGTGGTCTGAGCGAGAAACGAATGTTCGGTGGGCTCGCGATGCTGCTCGACGGCAACATGGCGGTCGGGGTGCGCGGCCGCGAGGGCGGCGGACTGTTGGTGCGGGTCGACCCGGCGACATCCGACGCGCTGCTTTCTGAGCCCGGCGCCGACCTCATGATCATGCAAGGGCGTGAGACCCGCGGCTGGATCACGGTCACCGCCGACGGCTGCGCGACGGACGAGGACCTGCGCCGATGGGTCGCCCGAGGCGTGGCGTACGCGCGCAGCCTGCCACCGAAGTGACCCCGCGGCCGGCCCGGTTGCGCGTCGCCGTCGCCGTCGCGACAACGCTGCCCGTGAGAACCGGAGCCTGCCGACGAGGTCAGCGGGCCCGGGCCGCATGGCGCGCTCGACGCAGCCGTCGCCGCGAACGGTGGTCGGGTGAAGGGATCGGCTGGGCGGTGTCGGAGGCGTCGGACGTCTACTCTTGACCGTCATGGGGGCAGACGTGGCGGTGGCCGAAGAGTTCGATCGCAGGATCGACCCGTACCGGTCAGAGCTGCTGGCCCACTGCTACCGGATGCTCGGCTCCGTCCACGACGCCGAAGACCTCGTCCAGGAGACGTACCTGAGAGCGTGGCGCGCGAAGGACCGCTATGACGAGGGCCGCAGCTCCTTGCGGACCTGGCTGTACCGCATCGCGACCAACGCGTGCCTCACCGCGCTGGAGGGCCGCGGTCGCCGTCCAATGCCTTCCGGCCTGGTCGCCGAGAGCGACCCGCGCCGGCCACTCGTCCACGGCGGTGAGATCAGCTGGCTCCAGCCGCTTCCCGACTCCGTGCTGAACCTGGGCCAGCCGGAGGCCGCCACGATCGACCGCGCCAGCCTGCGGCTCGCCTTCGTCGCCGCCGCGCAGCACCTTTCCGCCCGACAACGCGCGGCGCTGATCCTGCGTGAGGTGCTCGACTTCTCCGCAGCCGAGGCGGCCGACATCCTGAGCACCACCACCGCCTCGGTCAACAGTTCCCTGCAACGGGCCAGGACCAGGCTCACGGAGGCGGGGATCGCGCAGGAGCACGTCGCCGAACCGTCCGAAGCCGAGAAGCGGGCCTGGGTGGACAGGTACATGTCGGCGTTCGAAGCCGCTGACGTGGAAGGGCTCAAACGGCTGCTCACCGACGACGTGCTCATGGAGATGCCCCCGATGGTCAACTGGTTCGTCGGGCGGGAGAACTACGGCGTGTTCATGGACTGGGTCTTCGCCAAGAACGGCAGCCAGTGGCGTTTCCTGCCGGTCGGCGCCAACGCGCAGCCGGCGTTCGCCGCCTTTAACCTCGGCGAGAGCGGCGTGTTCGAGCTGCACACGCTCCAGGTCTTCACGGTCACGAACAACGGCATCAGCCGCAACTCGGTGTTCCGGGACGCCGAGGTGTTCGCCTCCTTCAAGCTCCCGGCCACCCTCGAAGCCTGACAGGGCATCACTCATCGGCCGTCCCAGGATCTCTTACGGCTGTCGCGATGAGTTTCGACCCCACCACCGGTATGTATTGGCGAGTTCGCCGGAACACCCCGCGCAAACTGGTCACAAGGGAGAATCCGATGTCAGACAATCGTGCGGCAGACGAGGCCGCCATCCAGGCCGTACTGGTCGACTCCTACAAGGCGTGGGAGGCCGGCGACGCCGACGGCATGGTCGCCCACTACGCCGCCGACGCGACCGCCATCATGACCGGCTCGCTGCGCGACAGCCGAGACGTGATCCGCGAGAGCATGGCCCTGGCCTTCGAGGGACCACTCAAGGGCACCTCGACGTACAACAAACAGCTCAGCCTGCGTTTCGTCGGCAGGGACGCCGCGATCGTCGTCAGCGAATCCGGCATCCTGTTTGCCGGCCAGACGGAGGTAGCCGACGCGGGCAAGGTCAACGCGACCTGGGTTCTGGAGAAGCGCGACGGCCAGTGGCTGATCGCCGCGTACCACAACAGCCCGACGTTGACGCCTGGACAGTAGGGCCCCTCACGTGAAGCCCCTGACAAACAGGTCCCGATGAGGGATCAACTTCATAGGGGCTTCGCGTGGGCGGGGCGGGCCGGGCCGGGCCGGGCCTGACGCCCCCGTAGTCGTCCATCTACCGCGCGGCAGCCGGCACCCACACAGGCGTCTCTAGGACCCGGCGCCAACGGGGCCGGTGGGGCCGGTGGGGTGCTCCGCCACTACACTGGCGGGTCTCCACCGGCTGCGGTTCCCCCTTCGTGCGCCGGGGCACATCCCCTCACGCCGTATCCGACGAGGTCACGGTCCACACCCCGACACCCAAGGTATTCCCTTTGGTGACCGGTTTCAGTAGCGCCATGAGAAGAACCGGTCGGGAATCGGCTACAGCTTCATCCACAACGCGGTCGATGACCACTCCCGCCTGGCCTACTCAGAAATCCTGGCCGACGAGAAACAGGAAACCGCCGCCGCGTACTGGACCCGGGCCCACGCGTTCTTCGCCAACGCCGGCATCCTGGTCAAACGCGTGCTGACCGACAACGGCGCCTGCTACCGATCCCACCTCTGGAAAGACACGCTCCCAGCCGCCGGCATCACCCACAAACGCACCCGCCCCTACCGGCCCCAGACCAACGGGAAAGTCGAACGCTTCAACCGCACCCTCCTCGACGAATGGACCTACGCCACGCCATACAAGTCAGAAACCGAACGCCGCGAAGCGTTCGGCCCCTGGCTTCACACCTACAATCACCACCGCAGACACACCGCGCTAGCCGGCCAACCACCCGCCAGCCGCGTTCTGAACCTCACGGGTCAGTACAATTAGCGCCGCCGCCGGCTAGTTCGCCGACTCGGCTGCCGGTCTGACCTGGGGCCGGTTGTCCACACACGGGTTGGTTGTCCACATGTCCGGCCCAGCCGAGCCGATTCCCGGGAATCGTGGAGCCCGCAGTCCGGTGCCGTGGCTGCCAGACGCGGCCCCACCCGTCCAGCTCGACGTCGACCAGGTCCTCGCGGACCGGGTCCCGGCCCTGGCGGACCGGGATCCGGTCGCCGGCGGGAGTCTCGTCCCAAGCGGCCCCTGGGGGCCGCCGGTCCGGCAAGGTCAGCTGCTGGTGAAGGTCCAGCGCTGGGTCGCGGCGGCCGTACCGGTCTGTTGGGTGAGGAGCGCGCCGTCGCTGTTGCCTGAGGCGGTTAGTGCCAGGCCGCTGTGTTCGGCGGCGACGGTGTATCCGCCGCCGGCGGCTGCGGAAATCTGCCAGCGCTGGTTGGCGGTACCGGTGCAGGTCCACTGGATGATCTCCGCGCCGGGGGTGGTGGAGCCGCCATTGACGTCGACGCAGAGCCCGGAGTTCACATTGCGGATCGCGTAGGTGCCGTCGCCGTTGGCGGTGAACGTCCATCGCTGGTTGTCGCCGCCGTGGCGGGTCCACACGATGAGTTGGGTCGCCAGGTCCGTGGAGCCGCCGGGCACGTCCAGTACCTGGGTGGTGCCGGTGAGGCCGAGCTCGTAGGTTCCGCCGGAGGGGATGGGTCCCGAGCAGGTGAGTGCCGCGCCGCCGTGCGCGCCGATGCTGGGTGTGGCCGTGGCGGAGATGGCGTTGCCGTAGAAGTCCTTGCCGCCGTTCGTGCTGATCAGCGTGCCGGTGCCGAGGGCGGGTGAGTCCGAGCAGAGCCGGTACCCGTCGGCGTGGGCGAGGTCGGTGGCGGTCCCCACGCCGGAGAGTCTCGGGTCGGCCGTGCCGCCGGCACCGGCAGGGGCCCCGGTGACGTTGACCAGCACGTTGTGGTCGAGGGCGAAGCCGGTGCCCAGGGCGGGGAAGTCCGCGGAGCCGCTGCCGGTCTTGACCACGATGTTGTTGCGGAACTTCACGTTCTTGAGCTGCTGGCGGTCGTTGTCCATGATGACGGTCTGGTCGATGCCGGGGCCGAGGTAGATCGTGTTGTTGTACACGTCGGCGGACTCGATCCCGCCGGCCGTACACGTCTCGACTCCGCGGTGTGAATCGTTCTGGCTGATGTTGTAGCGCACGACGGCGTCGCGGACGATCCCGCTGGCGTTGCAGATCAGCATGAACCCGCCGGCGTTGTCGTGGCTGTAGTTGTATTGGAACACCGCGCCGATGGTGCCCTGGTCGACGTCGTAGGCCATGCCGTCGCGGGTCGACTCGCCGCCTGTGGCCTCGTTGTACTGGAACACCGCGTAGTCGGCGTCGTAGGCCCACATGCCGGCGTTGTACTCGCTCGAGCGCTTCTGGAACCCGTCGAGATAGTTGCGTTCGATCAGCGCCCCGGTCGTGTTTCCGGCGACGATCCCGTCTCCGCCCAGGTCGCTGAGCTGGTTGCCGCTGATCACGACGTTGGGCCAGGGCACGAACACGCCGGCTGAATGCGTCTCGAATCCTGACCGGTTCCAGGTGGACACCATGAAGATGCCCGCACGGTCGACGGTGCGGATCGTGTTGTTCTGGATCGTGATCCCGTCGAAGCGGGTCTGGGTGGCGACGCCGCTGACGGTGAAGTAGATGCCGCCGCTGCCGCCGAGGTCCTTCTTGTCCTCGCCGTTGACGTCGTGGATGTCGAGGTTCTCCAGCACGATGTGGCTGGCGGTGCCGTAGTCGGCGAGTTCTACCGACACGCCCCGGCGCTTGCCGACTGTCGCACCCTTGTTGGTGATCTCGAGGTTGCGGATCTCCCACCACTGCTGGTTGTACAGCCGCACCGCGTTCTGCGCGCCGTTCCCCTTGATCATGGGCTTGGCGCCGGTGCCGTAGGCGTCCACCAGGATCGCGCTGCCCGGTGCGCCGGAGCCCGTCGGGGCCAAGGCGCCCGTGCACGTGGTCCCACGCCGGATCAGTACCTGATCGCCAGCCACCAGCGTTTTGCCGTTGACCTTGCTGAGGGTCTTCCAAGCGGTGCTGGTCGAGGTACCGGCTCTGCTGTCACTGCCGTTCGCGCAGTCGAGGTAGTAGGCCGTGCCGGAGGCCATCGCGGGCTCGGCGAGCACAGCTGTCGCCGCCAGCGCCAACAGCGCCACACCAGCCAGGGGACGAATTTGCATCGTCATCACGCTTTCGTGAGGGTCCGCCGCGGTGCGGCGCAGAGGTCAGGCTGGGTGGGCGCGGGCCGGGCGGGTCTGCCGACCAGGGGGATCGCCACTGCCTGGGAGAGGGCACTCGCGGAGTGCTGCGTTGGACTCATCGGAGGTCGCAGCCGCCAAGCCTCCGTCGTCGAGTGAGGGAAAGTACACCCGACGTCACCGACATCTGTCAATAGATGCTTTGTAGGCGAGCAAACTTTGCACAATCGAGCAGGTGAATCCACACTTCGATCACCCGTGGGGTGCGGCGAGAGGTGGCTGATGACGTGGAGGCCCTCGCTGGGGAAGTCGCTCTGGCACGGGTCAGGTTGCGGAACGGGCGCCCAGTGCTCGGATGACAAGGCGGCCGTGAGCGACCAGCTGATTCCCTGGTGGTCCTGCTTCACCCGGGCTTCCCAATGCGGGCCGGCGGCAGCGGATGTAGGCCGGGATGTTGGGGCCGGGGCGGTCTCGCCTGCGCCTCCTGGTCCGCTCAGGCCTCCCATCGGAGCCGTCCGGCCGTGAGCCGCTGGCTGGCGGCCTCCGAGACCGACCTGCGGTGCACGACTACCTCCAGCAAGAGATCCGATGACTAGGCCAGAGTCGCAAGAAACTAGGACAGTGTCAATCATCAGTAAAGGGTGCATAGTGCTCAAGGTCAGGCAGTCACGGTCAATGTCATCGGATGTCTTTGCCCCTCGATGAGTTGGCCACCTCTCTTTGTGAGCCGAAATGGCGCGTAACGCGGCGTCCAGGCACTTAGTTCGATATTCGACGTTAGGGGTCGGATCCAGGGGCGACGTGCGACTTCGTCAGGGTTCGAGTGAAGCGCCGACACCCTCGGGCACCTAGTGGTCGGCGGCGCCAGGGAAGTGTGAACGCGCGATCCAGGTGCGTGGCGCGGGTTCGATAGCGACTATTGCGGATGCAACGGTGCTCGAGTTGGCAGCCATAGCGGGTTGGTCAATCTTCGATGCCCGCGCCCTCTTGTGCGCTGGCGCGTCAGGTCATACCGTCTGCGGCGAGTAACAACGGTGACCGAACGAAGTCCATGCGACGGCAGGCGGGAGGACCTAGACATCGGATGACCTGCTAAATTCCCCCGTTGACACGTCGATCTGTGCCGCTCAAGCTGAATATTCATCAGATCACTCTGGAGATGAGCATGGGACACCGTCGAGCGTTCGCAGTGTTGCGGATGCTCACCCGGTCGCGGCCCCCCGCTCAGGGTCGATGTCCTGCACCTGAGGATCCCGGCGACAACGACACCGCTGAAGATCCCCTCACGTCCACGCGCACCCGGTGGTGGCAGGACGCGCACAGCGGGATGTTCCTCCATATCGGCTGCGCTGACACCGTCGCGGCCATGCCCACCGTGCCCGACGGCTCGGACGATCCCTTGAAGTGACCGTGCCTTCACACCCGAGAGTAGGACCTGTGAAACGCAGATTCCTCGCCGTGGCCGCCTGTGCCCTGGCGGTCGCCGTGGCTGTTCCCGCGAACGCCGCGGTGGCGCCAGCCGCGGTGATCGCGACTCCTTCCTCTGACACTCTCGCGCAGCGGATCGAGAAGGCCGCCAACGTCGTCCCCTCACCCGCACAGCTCGCCTGGCAGAAGCGCGAGCAGACCGCCTTCATCCACTTCGGCCCGAACACGTTCAACGGTGTGGAATGGGGCGACGGTGACGAGGACCCGAACGTGGTCAACCCGACGGCTCTGGACACCGACCAGTGGGCGTCCACGCTGAAGACCGCCGGCTTCCAGCAGGTCACGTTCACGGCCAAGCACCACGACGGGTTCCTGATGTACCCGTCGAAGTACAGCAACCACACGATCCGCGAGAGCAGTTGGCGCAACGGCACCGGCGACATCGTCCGCGAGTTCGCCGACTCCGCCCGCAAGTATGGGCTGAAGATCGGGTTCTACCTGTCCCCGGCCGACCTGCACGAGGCGCTCGCCGGCGGCCGGTACGGCAACGCCAGTGCGTCCACGGCTGTGACCATCCCGGAGGTGGGCCTCGACGGCACCCGGCCGAGCGGTCCGGCCACCTTCGACGTCGTGGCAGATGACTACAACCGGTTCTTCATGAATACCCTCTATGAGCTGTTGACCCAGTACGGGCAGGTCGACGAGGTGTGGTTCGACGGGGCCAATCCGACCAACGCTACGCAGACTTATGACTACGCCGACTGGGTGCGCATCGTGCGCACCCTGCAACCGGGGGCCGTCATGTTCGGCGGGACCGACCTGCGCTGGGTCGGCAACGAGGACGGCGTCGCCCGGGAGTCCGAGTACAGCGCGTTGCCGTTCCAGGGGAGCGCCGCAGGCGCCGCAGACCGGCCCACATCCCCTGTCGGGGGCGAGTACCCCGATGATCTGGGTTCTGACTCCAAGCTCGGTGCCGCGGACTTCCTGAAGTGGGCGCCGGCGGAGTGTGACGCGCGGATCCAGCCGGGTTGGTTCTGGAAGGCCGGCAACGGGCCGAAGACCCTCAACCAGCTCAAGGATCTCTACCACACCTCGATCGGCCGCAACTGTGTCCTGTTGCTCAACACCGCGCCGGACAACACCGGCAGGCTCCCCGCCGATGTCGTGACCCGGCTCGGCGAGTTCGGCGACTGGATCCGCTCCTACTACGGCACCGACGCGGCCCGCACCGGCACGGCGACCAGCACGGACGGCGGCACGGCGGCCAACGCCACCGACGGCGGCTATGACACCGCCTGGAGCCCGACCACCACGACCGGCACGTTGACCGTGGACCTCGGCTCGCCGACGACCGTCGGCGAGTTCGGCGTCCAGGAGAACATCGCCGCCGGCCAGCGGGTCACGTCCTTCGCCGTGGACACCTGGAACGGCACCGCCTGGGTCCAGGCGACCACGGCCACCACCGTCGGCTACCGGCGCCTCCTCAAGCTCGCCAACCCGATCACCACCAGCAAGGTGCGGCTCCGGATCCTCGCCGCCCGCGCCGTCCCCGCGATCTCGTCCTTCTCCGCCTACGCCGGCGACCAGGTCACCAATCTGGCCTACGGCCGCCCCGCCACCCAGTCGACCACCGCGTGGGGCGGCGACGCGGGCCGGGCCGTCGACGGCAACACCAACGGTTCATGGGGCGCCGGGTCGATCACCCACACCAGCGACCCCGCCACGGAAGCCAACCCGTGGTGGCAGGTCGACCTCGGATCCTCGCGGCCCCTGGGCACGGTCAACATCTTCAACCGGACCGACTGCTGCTCCAACCGGCTGACCGACTACTGGGTGTTCGCCTCCGACACGCCGTTCACCACCAGCAAGACCCCCACGCAGCAGGCGGCGACGGCCGGCGTGTGGAGCGTGCACCAGACCACCCAGGCGGGTGCGCCCACGACCATTCCGGTCGGCCGCTCCGCCCGGTACCTGATGGTGCAGCAGTCCGGGAGCCAGATCCTGTCCCTCGCCGAGTTCGAGGCCTACGAACCCACGGCGCTGACCAACGGGGTCTACACCGTCACCAGCGTCGGCTCCGCGAAGAACCTCGACAACCCGGGCGGCACCACGACGGGCACGCAGCTCGTCCAGTGGACACAGCACTCGGGCACCAACCAGCAGTGGCGGTTCACCGGCAACGCCGACGGCACGTACACGATCACCAACGTCGCCAGTGGACTGTGCGTCGACGTCTACGGCGGCTCGACATCGGCCGGGGCGGCGGTCATCCAGTGGACCTGCACCAACGGGGCCAACCAACGATGGCGGGTCACCGACGGCACCATCACCGCCGCACACAGCTCCAAGGTCCTCACCATCGCCGGCAACAACAACCTCGACGCCGCCACCCAGGCGACCGACACGGGCACGAACCTGCAACGCTGGGCCCTGACCAGAGTCGGAGCCTGACCCGGTGCCGGTGAGATCCACGTCCTCGTGACGCAGACGTCACGATCCAGCTCCCCCGTCGGTCGTCGACGGGGGAGCTGTGGACGGTAACCAGCAAGCACTGACAGTGGCGAAGAAGACGGGGTTAGGGAACCGCCCTTTCACTGGTGCGGTTGCCCCAGACGATGTCTCGGATAGCGGCGGCTCGTATGGCTCCGGGCGAACGCCGTCACCGGTCAGCGTGCCGGCGCGGACCTCGACCGGGACGGGGCAGGTGGCGCGGACCCCGCTCGCCGTGAGTAGGGCGAGGGTGCCGCCAGCGTGTCCGATCGGCCCCGCCGCAGCCCGCGCCGAGGACCCGTCGTGCCTGCTCGATCAGGTTCTGGGCGGTTGAGCGGTGCTGCGCCTGACCACCAGTTCGGTGGGAACGATCGTGTACATCGTGGCCGGGTTGTTGCCCCGGAGTTGGTCGACAAGGACCTTGACGCAGCGTCGGCCGGTCTCGGCGAAATCGGGGCGGACCGTCGACAGGCGCGGGATGAGGTACGCGGCCTCGGGGATGTCGTCGAATCCCACGACGCTGATGTCCTCAGGTACCCGGATCCCACGCTCGGCCAGGGCGCACATCATTCCCAACGCCATCTGGTCGTTGCCGGCGAACACAGCTGTGGTATCCGACCGGGCGGCGATCTGCTGGCCGAGCTGATAACCGGAGGCGGTGCTCCAGTCGCCGACGAGGACCTCTGGCGCCGGCACGCCTGCGGCCGCCAGCGCGGCGCGCCAGCCGGCGATACGTCCCGTGGCGGCGATCGAGTCAGCCGGGCCGGCCAGGTGCAGCACTGTCTTGTGGCCGAGCTGGAGCAGGTACTCGGTGGCCTGCCGGGCCCCGCCCTCCTCGTCGACGGTGACGACGGGCGTCGACGGATCGAGGCTGCCGTCGAGGGCAACAGCGGGTACCTGGTGTGTGAGTCCGAGCAGTGCCCGTTCCATCTGTTCCTGGGGTGCGATGGTGATCAGTCCATCGATCGACTGGCCGAGGAGGCGTTCCATGGCCTCGGCGACGGCGTGCGGATCGAGTGAGCGCAGGGGCACGATGGACACGAAGTAGCCGGCGTCCTGGGCTGCGATATTGATGGCCTGCAGGATCGTGGCGGGTCCGTAGCCGACCGCGTCGAAGGTGATGACCCCGAGCGTGCGGCTACGGCCGGTGACCAGAGCCCGGGCGGCGGTGTTGGGCCGGTAGCCGAGTTGCTGGATGGCGGTGAGAACCCGTTCGCGGGTACCGCGCCGAACGTTCGGGTGGTCGTTGAGGACCCGGGAGACGGTCTGCGCGGAGACGTTCGCGGCTGCGGCCACGTCGTTCATGGTCACGGAAGGTCGGGTGAGGTCGTGGGCCGGCACGTCGCCGTTGACCACGCCGGATTCGGATGGCCGTGTCACTGCCATCGGTCCTCCTCACGGCGACGTCGAGCCGCACCGCTTCGCTGGGGTGTGTCAGGCATGATGTTAACGCAAGCATTGGCGGATGACTCTCACGCCACCGGCGGGTACGAGCGCTTCGCCGGTGACGGTTTCGCCGGTTAGGAGGTCGACGCCGGTTGTGGCCACGCGCGCTCCTTGGTCTGTGTGGTTGAGGGCGAACAGGTAGGCGCTGTGGGCGTCATGCCTGGTGACGAGTTCGAGGCCATTGTGCAACTCCAATGGGCGGGTGACGGCTGCCTCGTCGGCGATGGCGGACAGCAGGTCGCGCATCCCCGTCGGGTCGAGCCTGGTGGCCATGTACCAGGCGGTGCCGTTGCGGGTGATGGCAGGCACGCCGGGGAGCGGGCCGTCGGCGTAGGTCGCGATGGCTTCGGCCCCGTCGAGGGTGAGTAGTTCGGTCCAGACGTCTGTGGTGTTCCCGTTGTCCAGGGTGATGGTCTGGTCCTGGGCGAGGGGGTAGAACTCCTCGACGAAGATGCCGAGTAGTTCGCGGAAGGCTCCGGGGTAGCCGCCGAGGCGGATGTGGTCGTCGTGGTCGACGATTCCGGAGAGGTATGTGACCAGCACGTGCCCGCCGGAACGGACATACTCGGCGATCGCGTGCGCGGCAGCGTCGTCGACCAGGTACAGCGTGGGGGCGATGACCAGCTTGTATCCGGACAGGTCTGCGTTGGGGTGGGCGAAGTCGGCGGTGATCCCGAGTGCGAACAGCGCGGCGTGTACCCGGCGGGCCATGTCCTCGTAGCGCACGTCGACGGACGGGTGACACGGCAGGTCACAGGCCCAGGCGGCCTCGTAGTCCCACAGGATGGCCACCTCGGCGGTGGCGACCGTGCCGGCGAGTTCGCCGAGCTGTTCGAGTGTTTCGCCCAGGGCGAGGACCTCGCGCCAGATTCGGGTGCGGGTGCCGGCGTGCGGGACCATGGCCGAGTGGTACTTCTCCGCCCCGGCGGCAGACGCCCGCCACTGGAAGAACATGACGCCGTCGGCGCCCCGGGCGACGTGGGCGAGGCTGTTGCGGAGCATCTCCCCGGGCCGTTTGGCCAGGTTGCGGGGTTGCCAGTTGACGGCGCTGGTTGAGTGTTCCATCAGCAGCCACGGCTTGCCGCCGGCCAGGGACCGGGTCAGGTCGGCTGCGAACGCCAGGTCGACGTGCGTGTCGGGATCCTCGGCGGGCAGGTAGTGGTCGTTGGAGACGATGTCCATCTGCTCCGCCCAGGCCCAGTGGTCGAGGTGGGTATGCATGCCGGCGGTGAGGTTGGTGGTCACCGGGATGCCGGGGGTGGCCTGGCGCAGGACGTCGCGTTCGGCGGTGAAGCAGGTCAGCAGCTCATCGGAGCTGAACCGCGCGAAGTCCAGTTGCTGGGTCGGATTCGGGTACGTCGGCGTCGGCAGCGGCGGGGTCACCTGCCGCCAGTTGCCGTACCGCTGGCTCCAGAACTCGGTGCCCCACGCCGCGTTGAGCGCGTCGAGGCTGCCGTAGCGTGCTCGGAGCCAGCCCCGGAAGGCTTCGGCGGACACCTCGCAGTAGCAGTGCGTGTTGTGGTTGCCGTACTCGTTGTGCACGTGCCACATCGCGATCGCCGGATGCCCGGCCACGTGCTTGGCCACGGCGGCGGTGATGGCGACCGCGTGTTGGCGGTAGACCGGTGAGCTGGGGCAGAACGCCTGACGTGAGCCCGGCCCGAGGCGCACGCCGGCCGCGGTCCGGGGAAGGGTCTCCGGGCGCAGTTCCGCGAGCCAGGCCGGGGGGCCCGCGGTCGGGGTCGCCATGTTGATCCGGATGCCAGCCTCGTGCAGGAGCCCGATCACGCGGTCGAGCGCGCCGAACTCGAACCGTCCGGGCTCTGGCTCCAGCTGGCTCCAGGCGAAGATCCCCAGCGAGACCGTGTTGACCCGCGCCTGCCGCATCAAAGCGATGTCCTCGGCCCACACGGCCGGGTCCCACTGCTCGGGGTAGTAGTCGGCGCCGTAGCCGAGTTGCCCGACAACAGGCCAAAGCTGGCCGGGATTGTATTCCATAGCTTTCCTAACCACCATAGACTGTAAGGTTGGACATCTGGTGCGGTAGCGTCGAATTCGGGCGCCACTTGGAGCGCGGTCGCGCGATTTCGACGTTCGGGGGCTTGACATGGATCACACTAACGGAGAATGTTTGCGTTAACAACGCGGATCCAGCTGATGTCGTTCACCGCACGAACGCACCGCTGCCCCCTCCGAAAGGCATCATGATGAGCGGTAGGAGCACGAGAAGTTGGCGCCGGAGGTCGGCGGCCTTCCTCGCCCTAGGGCTGACAGCGTCTGTGGGCGCAGCGTGTTCGACGTCCGGCACCACGGTCGCCGCCTCAGGCTGCAAGCTGGCCGGCGGCAAGGTCGAACTGACGTTCTGGAACTGGGTTCCGGGCATGGACAAGGTTGTCGACAAATGGAACGCCGGGCACCCGGACATCCACGTGACGATCAAGATGGTGCCGGGCGGCCAGAAGGGCACGTACCAGAACATGTCCAACGGCCTCAAGGCCGGCACGGCACCGGACCTCGGCCAGGTCGAGTACGACACGATCAGCAGCTTCCGCCTGCAGAACGGCCTGGAGGACATCTCCGCCTGCCCGGGCGTGAGCGCCTCGAAGTCGAAGTTCGTGGACTGGACCTGGAGCCAGGTCTCCGACACATCGGGCAAGGTGTTCGCCATCCCGCAGGACACCGGACCGATGGCCATGTTCGTGCGCAAGGACGTGTTCGACAAGCACGGGGTCGCCATCCCCAAGACCTGGGAGGAGTACTACCAGGCGGCCAAGGCGCTGCAGGCCAAGGACCCCAAGATCAAGATCACGAACTTCACCCAGAGCGACTCCTCCTGGACGATGGCCATGTTCTGGCAGGCCGGGGCGACCCCCTTCGCGCAGTCCGACTCCGGGGTGAAGCTGTCACTGACCACCGACCCGAAGGTCAAACAGGTCACCTCCTACTGGCAGAAACTCGTCGACGAGAAGCTGGTGTCCACCAACATCCAGAGCTTCACGCCTGAGCAGTTCAAGGGCTGGGACGACGGCACCATGCCGACCTGGATCTCAGGTGCCTGGGGCTTCGGAACGGTGCGCGACAACGCCAAGGACAGCGCCGGCAAGTGGACGGTCGTGCCGATGCCGAGCTGGGACGCAGCCAAGCCGACGGCCGGTAACTGGGGCGGGTCCACCACGGCGGTCCTCAAGGGTGCCAAGCACCCGGCGGAAGCCGCGCAGTTCGCACTCTGGCTCAACACCGACCCCGAGGCGCTGGCCATGGAGAACGAACTCGGCGGCCTGTACCCGGCGGCCAAGGACGGCCTGTCGATGCCCGCACTGAGCAAGGGCGTCGACTACTACGGCGGTCAGAAGATCTTCGACGTGTTCAAGGACGCCTCTGCCACGGTCGACCCGCACTTCACCTTCGGGCCGAACATGACCGACACCTACAAGGGTCTCAGCGACGGACTCAGCGACGCGCTCAACGGCAAGGGCACCCTCGACGACGCGGTGCGAAAAGCCCAGGACGCCACCGCCGACGGCCTCAAGCAGCTCGGCATCACGGTCACCGGGTGAACTCCATGTCGACCAGCCACGTTCGGTCGGGACCCGCGCGGTCCCGGCCGGTGGGCCAACGCCGCCGCATCCGCCGCACGGCGGCCGGGTTCGTGGCCCCGTTCTTCGTACTGTTCACCGTCTTCTACCTCGTGCCGATCGGATACGCCGTCTGGCAGAGCTTCCAGAAGATCGAACGCACCAGCGGGATCTACGGCCCGGCGCACACCAAGTTCGCGGGGCTGAGCCAGTACACCCGGATCGTCTCGGGCCAGGAGTTCTGGGGCGGCGTGGAACGCATGGGGCTGTTCGGCCTGGTCCAGGTCCCGGTCATGGTCGCCGTCGCGCTCGGCCTGGCGTTGCTGTTGGACTCAGGACTGCCCCGGGGCATGAAGTTCTTCAGAGGCGCCTACTTCGTGCCGTTCGCGGTGCCCGCGGTCATCGGCGCCCTGATGTGGGGATACCTGTACAGCCCGGGGGTCTCGCCAGTGCTGTCCGGGCTGGCCCAGGCGGGCATGCACCCCGAACCGCTCAGCGGCGGACTCATCCTGTGGTCGATCGCCAACGTGGTGACCTGGACCTACACCGGCTACAACATGCTGATCATCTACTCCTCCCTCAAGTCGATCTCGCCTGAGATCTACGAGGCCGCCCGGATGGACGGCGCCGGGACCCTGCGGATCGCGTGGAGCCTGAAGATCCCGCTGGTGCGACCGTCGATCGTGATGACGACCGTCTTCTCGATCATCGGCACGCTGCAGCTGTACGCCGAACCGACCATGCTCAAGATCATCTCAACGGCGATCGCGAGTGACTACACGCCGAACATGCAGGCGTTTGCCGCCGCCGCCGGAAACGACTACTCAGGTGCCGCCGCGATCTCCGTGCTCCTGGCCGTGGTCACCTTCGCAATGTCGTTCGGGTTCCTCCGCTTCACCGCACGCCGCCAGGAGCGCACATGAGAAGGCAGAAGCGGTGGCCCATCGTCGCGGCCACCACCGTGTGCGCCGCGACGGCGGCGTACTTCCTGCTCCCCGTCCTATGGCTACTCGTCGCCGCCACCAAAACCCAGGGAGACCTGACCGCCACCAACGGATTCCTGGCGGGCTCACACCTGACGGGCAACATCGGCGACCTGTTCACCCGCGACGACGGCATCTTCCTGCGGTGGGTCGGCAACAGCGTCCTGTACGCCGGCGGCGGCGCCGCGATGGGAACCCTGCTCGCGGCCATGGCCGGCTACGGCCTGGCGAAATACGCGTTCCGTGGCCGCGACATGCTCTTCGCGGTCGTCCTCGGTGGCGTGCTGGTGCCCACCACCGCCCTGGCGCTCCCGCTGTTCCTGCTCACCGCCCAGGTCGGCCAGACCAACACGTACGCCTCGGTACTCATCCCGAGCGTGGTGAGCCCCTTCGGGGTCTATCTTGCCCGCATCTTCGCCTCCGCCGTCCCGAAGGAGCTCATGGAGGCCGCCCGCATCGACGGCGCCGGGGAGTTCCAGTTCTTCTTCACCGTCGCCGTCCGACTGATGAGCCCGGCCCTGGTGACCCTGTTCCTGTTCCAGTTCGTCGGCATCTGGAATAACTTCTTCCTGCCTCAGATCATGCTGCAGGACCAGGAGCTCTATCCCCTTACCTACGGGCTGTACTACTGGCAGTCCCAACTCTCCCACGACCCCAGGCTGCAGATGCTCATCATCACCGGCGCGCTGGTGTCGATCCTGCCGATCATCGCCTTGTTCCTAAGTCTGCAACGGTTCTGGCGCGCCGGCCTGGCCCTGGGTGCGGTGAAGTAATGCCGGGCCCAGATTGTGAACGCAACCAACCGCTCATCGGGGGAGTCCGAAGGAGAACAGCAATGTCTCGACGAACACACACCCTGATGGCTGCCGTGTCCCTCGCCATCGTCGTTCCGGCCGCGGTCGTGACCGCCCTGCCGGCCTCGGCCGCCACGACCACCCGGTACGTCGGAGGCTCCGGGGCCAGCAACTCCAACCCCGGCACAGCCGCGGCACCGCTGGCCACGATCCAGAAGTGCGCGGACCTTTCCACCCCCGGCGACACGTGCTCGATCCGCTCGGGCACCTACCGCGAAACCATCAAACCCCCATCCGGTACCTCCGGGGCCCCGGTGACCTTCGCGGCCGAGCCCGGCGCCCAGGTCACGGTCAGCGGCACCGATGTGGTCAGCGGCTGGACCCTGGACTCGGCGAAGGTCTACAAGGCGAGCGTCTCTCTCGCGCCCGGCTACGACGCGACCCTCAACCCGGCCAACACCCAGCTCGCCGCCAACCAAATCTTCGTCGGCGGGCAGATGATGCCCGAGGCGCAGTTCCCCAACGTCGGCCTGGACGTCATGAGCCCGGTGAGAGCGACCATGGCCTCGGCGTCGAGCACGACGAGCGGTTCGACCGTCACGACGACGTTCACCGACTCCACCATTCCGGCGGGCAGCCTCACCGGAGCGACCGTCTACGTCACGGGCGGCTGGGCCGCGGTGTCCGGAACCGTCACCGGGCGCAGCGGCTCCTCGGTCACGTTCACGATGCCCACCAGCGACTACAATGTGTACCCGCCGAGCAAGGGCAGCGACCGCTACCGGATCACCAACAGCCGCTCGCTCCTCGACGCCGAGAACGAGTGGTTCTACGACGCCGGCACCCTGTACCTGTGGGCCCCCGGCGGCGGAGCGCCCACCGGCGTGGAGGCCAAAAAGCGCAACTACGCCTTCGACCTGCGCGGCAGGAGCTGGGTCACGGTCCAGGGCGTCAACGTCACGGCGGCGACGATCACCACCGACTCCTCCAGTACCAACAACGTGCTGGACGGGGTCAACGGCCGCTACCTGTCGCACTTCATGACAGTCCAGTACGACTCGACGCTTCCCTACGGCGGGGTGTACGACGCCGGCCACCGCGCCGACACCGGCATCCTGCTGCACGGCGCCAACAACACTCTGCGCAACTCCACCCTCGTCTACAGCGCGGGCAACGCGGTCAGCGTGGACGGCAACGCGCAGACCGTGGACAACAACCTGATCCACGACATCGCCTACGGTGCCACCTACACCTCAGGCATCGCTGTCGAGGGCGGGTCATCCGGGCACGCCATCACCCGCAACACGATCTACAACATGGCCCGCGACGGCATCAACCTCAACACCAACATCGCCGCGAAGCAGACGTACCAAAACATCCGGATCGCCTACAACGACGTCAGCGGCTACGGCATGTTCAACAACGACCTCGGCGCGATCTACACCTGCTGCAAGACCGACTGGACGGGCAGCAGCATCGACCACAACTACGCCCACGACGGAGCCAGCGAGGGAACAGGCATCTACCTGGACAACGGCACCCACAACATCCTGGTCCACCACAACGTCCTGTGGAACAACACCGAAAGCGCCATCGGGATCAACGGAGTCTCCGGGTACGCCAACTCCGGCAAGGACATCAAGCTGTACAACAACGTGCTCGACGGCCCGTTGAACATGACCGGTGGGATCGACTCGACGACCGGCTCCATCCTCCGCAACAACGTGTACAGGTCCTACACCTCGGTCTCCCCGGGCGCGACCACGGATCACAACCTCGCCTCCGGCACCGATCCGAAGTTCGTCGACCAGCCCGGCCGCGACTACCGGGTTCAGACCACCTCACCGGCGCTCGGCGCGGGGATCGCCGTTCCTGGAGTAACCGTCACCAGCACCGGCAGTGCCGACATCGGCGCGTATGAGGCAGGAGCCTCCGACTGGACCGCGGGCTGCGAGTTCGGCGGCTGCCGTGCAGCTGTGGCTGGTCAGGTGAGCGTCGACGACCAGGTCACGGGTACCGGTCCCAACCAGTTCGCCTACACGGGCACGTGGGGCAGTTCGGCCAGCTGCTGCCCGGAGGCGTACAACTCCTCCAACAGCTGGAGCGACGACCCCGCAGCCTCGGTGACGATCCCCTTCACCGGGACCACCATTGCGCTGTACGGCATCACCGATCCGGCGCACGGCATCGGCGCCGTGTCGATCGACGGCAGTGCCCCGGTGGACGTGGACTTCTACAGCTCCTCACGGGCGGGCAACGTACGCCTGTGGACGAGTCCGCCGCTGTCCGCCGGAACCCACACCCTGCGGTTGGCGGTGACCGGCCGCAAAAACACGGCGAGCACGGGCACGTACGTCGCGCTCGACCGGGTGGCCATCGACACGAGCCCTGTGAGCTCGGGAAGCACCTACACCATCGCCAACGTCGGCTCCGGCAAACTGGTCGACGTCCCAGGTGCCTCGACCACCGCAGGCACCCAGCTCATCCAGTGGACAGGCCACGGAGGCACCAACCAGCAGTGGACATTCACCGCGAACGCCGACGGCTCATACCAGCTCAAGAACGTGGCCTCGGGACTGTGCGTGGACGTCAACGGCGGTTCGAGCGCCGCAGGCACGGCGATCATTCAGTGGACCTGCCACTCCGGCGACAACCAGCAGTGGCTCGTCGAGGCCTCGACGGACGGGGCCTACCTACTCCGGTCGGTCGGGACGCACCTGGTGCTCGGCGCCGCCGACCTGACCGAGGGTGCCCCGCTCACCCAGCAGCTCTACTCCGCAGGTACCGCAACCCGACGGTGGACCTTCACCAAGGTCTGAGGCCGCAGCAAGCCGACAGCGAGCCCAGAGGCGCGGGTGACCTGACGGCTTGACATGACCTGGCCAGCGCGGGACCGAGCCCCCGCGCTGGCCAGCCACATCCAACGGGGGGAGAAGAACACCTAAACCAGGGAGCTGACATGCGAGAACACCAAAACCGTCACACGGGGCGGGCAGCCGAATCCGGCAGGCCTTCAGCACGGACGGGCCTGCGCCGCCTCGCAACGGCGTCAGCCGCGTGCGCCCTCGCGGTCACGGCCGGCCTGACGGCACTGACCGCTCCGGCCCATGCGTCCGGCGTCACCCTCAACCCGGGCACCCCGATGTACGACGGCGGCGGAGACATCCTCCAGGCCCGTGGGGCCGGGTTGTTCAAGGTCGGTTCGACCTACTACATGGTCGGCGAGGACAAGACCGCCGGCGCGACGTTCACGGCCGTGTCCTGCTATTCCTCACCGGATCTGTCGCACTGGACCTTCCTCGGCAACGCGCTGAGCCAGCAGCCCAGCGGCGACCTCGCCGCAGGGCGGATCGTGGAACGCCCCAAGGTCATCTACAACTCCTCGACCGGCACGTACGTGATGTGGATGCACATCGACAGCGCCGACTACTCCGACGCCCGGGCCGGCGTGGCGACCAGCAGCACGCCGTGCGGCCCGTACACATATCTGGGCTCCTCGCGACCCCTGGGCCATGTCAGCCGCGACCTGGGTTTGTTCAAGGACGACGACGGCGCAGGCTACCTGCTCACCGAGGACCGCGACAACGGCCTGCGCGTGGAGCGGCTCTCCGCCGACTACGCCACCGTGCAGGCGGGCATCGCCCTCGTCGACGACCTCGAGTCGCCGGCCATGGTGAAGGCCAACGGCCGCTACTTCCTGTTCGCCTCGCACATGACCGGCTGGAACACGAACGACAACGTCTACGCGACGGCCACGTCGTTGTCAGGCCCATGGAGCTCGTTCACCACGTTCGCGCCGGTCGGCACCGACACGTTCGACTCACAGACCTCCACCATCCTGCCGGTAACCGGAACAGCCACTACCAGCTACGTGTACGTCGGTGACCGGTGGAACCCGGACGACCTCAACCACTCCCTCCCGGTCTGGCTGCCGTTGACCATCAGCGGCACTCAGGCCACCCTGAGCTGGCACTCCGCCTGGAGTATTGACACCGCGACCGGATCCTGGTCAGCAGAGTCGAGCCGACTCGTCGGCGTCCTATCGGGCCGCTGCCTCGATGTCACTAACGCGTCCCAGAGCCCGGGTACCCGGGTCGAGCTCTGGGACTGCAACGGCGGGACGAACCAGGACTGGGCTCCCACAGCCGCCGGTGAACTACGCGTCTACGGCGACCTGTGCCTGGACGTGTTCGACCAGAGAACCACCGCCGGGGCGCCGATCGGCATCTGGGGCTGCAACGGCGGCGACAACCAGAAGTGGACGCTGAACGCGGACGGAACCATCGTCGGCGTCCAGTCCGGCCTATGCCTGTCCGCGAATAAGGCGGGCACCGCCAATGGCACCCCGGTGACACTCGGGACCTGTACAGCCGGTTCCCACCAGAGGTGGGCCCGGGAGTAGCCGCCCACAACGGCGCCAGCGTCCGCGGCCCATAGCCCGAGGTTGTTGCGGATCCCGTCGACCGTGACAGCCAGGTAGCTGGTAAGTCGACTCTATGGCGGATGATTCCGTCGATCCTGTGGGTGCCGGCCGGTGGTGTGGTGCTGGTCGGAAGTCTGGTCATGGGGGGTGCCGGCCGGGCGGTTCCGGACTCGTGTGTCCGCCCGGCCGGGCGGACACTAGCCGACTGTCTCGCTACACGTGGTCACTTCGCAGGTGAAGCACGCCGAGCATGTCCTGCGGCCGGCGTTCTGGCCGGCGCTGGTGCCCTGTTCCGCCGGCAGGAGGTGCAGCGCGTTGACATTCGTCGTCATGGCGTCCGCGTTGTCCCCGGCTACGCCGTAGGTGAAGGTGCAGTTCGCCTGGTCCACGGCGGCGGGTGCCTGCTGTGCGGCCATGGGGACGATGCCGGCGGCGCCGACGAGGGCGATGGCCGAGTAGTTGCGGATTGTTCGAATGATGGACATGGAATCCTCCAAGGAGAGACTGCGGGTGGTTGGCCTCGATCGGTGGGGTGGGTCTGGACGGACTCGTCGGGACGTCGCCCGGCCCGGAGCCGGATGTAATCCCTCGTTTCTGTGCGTATCTAGTCCGCAGGAACGCCGGACGGCGTGCCTGACATCTCGGGTGACGCGTTCATCCACCAGCGGGGACCGCCGTGGTGGAGCCGGTGGAGGAAGCCGAGTACCCCGGCGAGGCCGGTGTTGAAGTCCGCGTGGACGGCACTGCCGCTCTCGTCGGGGATAAGCCAGCGTCCACCGCGCACGGCGTGGCGGGCGGTCAGCAGATCGGCGATGTCCTCGGCCCGGGCCCGGTGGTCGCCACCGACCGCGTCGGCGAGGTCGAGAAGGAACTCCCCGGTACCGGCGAGTCCGTGGCAGGCCGCGGTCGTGGACTGCCACCGATTGCGGTAGGAGCCCTGGGCTGCCGCCTGAGCCGCCTCGAGGTAGTCCGCGCCGCCGGTGTGTCGCCACAGTCGGATGAGGAAGGTTCCGATTCCGGAACCGCCGCTGCACCAGTGGTAGTGCTGCTCGTCGCGGTCCGGGGTGCCGAATACCCCCGCTTGCCAGCGTGCACCCGGCTGGGACCGGTCGGCGGCGGTGACCAGGGCGTCTCCCGCGGTTCGGGCGAGATCCAGGTAGTCGTCGCGTCCGGTGCGGATGCCGGCGGCGAGAAGGAAGTTCGCGATGCCGGCGGTGCCGTGCGCGAAGCCATGGTGGACGGTGCCGGCGAGTGAGGAGTCGAAGTCGTCGGGGATCTTCCAGTGCGGCGGGTTCTGCCCGACCTGGGAGATCAGGGCGTCGGCGCAGTCGAGTACCCGGGTCATCAGGTGTTCGGCACCGCGGTCTGCCAGGTGCAGCAGCGTCATGCCGGCTCCGGCCGCGCCGTGGCACACATCCGGATTCGGCCACCGGTGGGGCACGTGTTCTGCGGCCCGCAGCGCCCGGTCACGCAGCGCGGTGTCCTCCAGTAGGTCAGCGGCGTCGACCAGGGCCCACACCGCGCCCGCCGACCCGAAGTACAGCCCCGGCAGGTGCCGGTCGATGTGCTCCAGCCGGTCGGCGGTCCACGCGGCGGCCCGGGCGACGGGGTCGCGCAGCTCAGGCTGGTGTCTCGCCGCGCGGGTGAGGACGCCGAGGACCCCGGCCGCGCCGTGTTGAACGTTGGCGGGCTCGGTCCTGGCTCCGAACGACCCGCTCGGCCACAGTCGGGTGGCGGCGGGCTGCATTGTCTCGGCGAGGAACGCGAGGCCGTCGGACAGCGTCCGGTCCCGGGCGGCCTGCCGACTGATCCCGTGGACCAGCGGCGGCGCGGTGCGGCCGATCGTTGTCATCGGTGCCAGCGCGCCGAGTTCGGTGCGGACCCGGTGCAGTTCCCACCGCTCGGCGGGATCGTCGGCGACCAACCCGAGGATGGTGTCGGTGAACGCGGCGGCCGTGAGATTGCGCTCGCCGGCCAACCGCAGCAGGTCGGCGCATCGTTCGCGGATTGTCCGGGTGGCGGGCTCCTCTTCCAGGAGGTGCAGGCTGGTGCCGACGGCCAGGAAGTAGAGCACGGCGCCGAGGGCGTACAGGTCGACGGCTCGCGGCGGACAGGGCGCCAGTTTCGGCATGCAGACCTGTTCGGGGGCGGCGAACCCCGGGGTGTACTCGCGCCGGACCGGTTGGCCTGGCCGGTTGACGAGTTCGGTGTCGATGAGGAGGAAGTCGCCCTGCGGGGTGACCATGATGTTGGTCGGGGTGAAGTCTCGGCAGACGAACCCGCGCGCGTGTACCGCGTCGAGGACGTCGACGAGCTTGGTCGCCGCGCTCACCATGGTCGGTAGGTCGAGTGCCGGCTCAACGTCGTTTCCCTGACTCCTGCGCTCCTGTGCCCAGTCCCACAGGGCGACACCCGGCACCTCTTCCTCGACCAGGAACAGGTCCCCGTCCTGATCGAAGGCCGCGATCTTCGCCGGCCCCAGACCGTCGAGCTGTTCGAGCATCTCTCCCGCGTGCCACAGCGCGTCGCGGGCGTCTTGTCCGGTGAGGTCGGCTCCGGTGTGCGGGCGGGCCTGTTTGACCACCACGTTGCGTCCGGTCTGGCGGTCGGTGGCCCGGTACACGCCGCCACGGTTGGCGTGGCGGATCGCGCCGTGCACGACGAACCGGTCCGCGAGGAGGATCTCCGTCGGGCGATCCGGGCCGTCGACCGCCAACTCCTGGGACACCCCGATGCCGCCCGGCGGAGCCGGAGCCCAGGCGGGCGGGGCGAAGGCCTCGCGTCGCTCGTCGGGAACCAGCGTTCCGTCCGGTGCCCGTAGCCTGGACTGGAGGACACCTTCGTTGTCCCGCACTGTGACGCCGCTGAACGCGCCGTAGCGGTAGTGGACCAGGCTGTCCGGACGGTAGCGCCGGTCGGACAGGATCGCCTGGCCGGGTAGGCCGTACGTCGCGTCGTGCAACTCGTGTACGAGCGCCGCGAACACCTCGTCGTCGGGTGGATAGGCGGTGAGGAACTTGCCGCCTTGTACCCGGCTTCCCCGCATCGACGTGATCGCCTCGGCGTCATCGACCGTGCTGGCGAACTTGAACCCACACCGGTGCGCGATCAGCACGGGCACACACCGGGCCAGCACGAACGGCGCCGACAGTGGCGTCGCCGACACGTGCAATTTCCAGCCCTGGACCTGGCGTGGACCATCCGGGGGCAACAGATAGTGCCACGAATCCCGAACTGGACTGCTCCAGTCGCCAGCGCCGTGGCGCACCGCCAGGTCGCGCAGGATCGGCTCGAAGGACAACACCGGCTCAGCCTTCGCTGACAGCGTAGGAGCCGGTGATCCCGATCGGAGTGCCGGCCGTGGCGCCCGCGGGCGAGGGCGACGCCGGGGCGGTGACGGACGCGGGCGCCGCGATGGTCGAGTCCGTCTGCACGGCAAGGAGGGGACGGCGCATGGAAACTGTCCTGTCTATAGGGAAGTCACTGTCGATGACCACCGGATTCATGAACCAGTTGACGTGTCACGTTCCGGTCAGTACCGCTTCGTCGCTGGTCGTGTGGCCTGATCCCTGGCAACGTAGCAACCATCGTTGAATTTCGATTGGATGCCGATTGGAGCGATGCCGCCCGGGACATAGTTTCGTGCCACCGACGATGATGAAATTGGGACGAGATCGGCGTGTCCCCACAGCAACCGGAGGAGATGTGACGGTTCTGTCGGAGGACGCCGCCATGGCGGTGTCGGTGCTCGGACCGCTGCGGGTCCAGGCGGGCGGCATGGACATCGAGGTGCGCCCCGGGCAGCAGAAAGCGGTGCTCGCCCTGCTCGCCCTGGCTGGCGGCCAGCCCGTTCGGCGGACCGAGTTCATCACCGCCCTGTGGGACGACCAGCCGCCCACCGCGGCGTGGAATGTGATCCAGACCCACGTCAAGCAGCTTCGTTCCCTGCTGGAACCGCGCCGGGTCGCACGCGCCCCGAGCACCACCATCCTCACGGTCGCCGACGGCTACGCGCTGACCACCGACCCCGACCGAGTCGATCTACTGCGGTTTCGACAGTTGGTCGAAGCATCTCGAACCGCGTACCGCGAACAGCGCCTCAGTACCGCGTTCTCGTTGCTCGGGCGGGGACTGGCCCTGTGGCGCGGCCGGCCGCTCGCCGACATCCCGATCCTCACCGATCGGCCGATCGTCGAAGTCCTGGACCGGGAACGGTGGGCCGCCGTCGGCTGGCAGATGGAGATCGCGCTGGTCCTGGGCCGGGCTGGCGAAGTCGTGGGGCAGGCCGAAGCCGCAGTCCGGGCACTGCCCCTCGACGAGCGGGCCGCCGCCCGGCTGGTCCGCGCCTACCACTCGACCGGCCGGCCCGGCGACGCCTCCGATGCCTTCCGGCAGGCCCGGCGGCGGCTCGCCGACGCCCTGGGGGTCGAGCCTGGCCCCGACCTGGCCGCCGCCCACAGGGAGGCACTGCGCAACGGTGTGGCGCGACCGGGCGACACCGGCGACCAGCAGAACCCCACGGCACCGGCCGCATCAATCCGACCCGCGCAACTGCCCGCCGACATCGTCGACTTCGTCGGCCGCCGACCACAGATCGACCAGGTGCGACAGGCACTCCGCGACCACAAGGGGGTCGTGCCGATCGCCGCCGTGGTCGGCATGGCCGGGGTCGGCAAAACCACACTCGCGATCCATCTCGGACACCAACTCGCCGGCGACTTTCCCGACGGCCAGCTCTACGTCCGCCTGCACGGCGGCTCGGGCCATCCGGCGGATCCGGCACACGTACTCGGCCGGCTGCTCCAAGGGCTCGGCGTCACCGGCTCGGCGATCCCCGACGGTCTGGACGAACGCGCTGCCCTCTACCGGACCCGGCTGAACAACAGCCGGACCCTCCTGGTGCTCGACGACGCCATCGACGCGGCACAGGTCCTGCCCCTGTTGCCCGGCAGCCCCGGTTGCGCCGTGCTCGTCACCAGCCGCGACCGGCTCGGCACCCTGCCCATGACCCGGCGGATATCCCTCGACGTGTTCACCCCCGTCGAGGCGACGACGCTGCTGGCAATCCTCATCGGCACCGAACGGCACGCGGCGCACCCGGAGGCCGCGGCCCACATCCTCGCGCTGTGCGGCTGGATGCCCCTCGCGGTGCGGATCATCGGCGCCCGACTGGCCACCCGCAGCCACTGGCCACTGCCCAAGTTGCAGACCCGGCTGCGTGACGAACGGGGCCGCCTCGACGAACTCGTCGCCGACGACCTCGCAGTCCGCGCCTCCCTCGGCCTGAGCTACGCGGCGCTGTCCCCGCAGTCCCAACGGGCCTTGCGGCTCCTCAGCCTCCTCGACGCACCCGACGTCAGCGACTGGGCGCTGGCAGCCCTGCTGGACTGTTCACCCAACGACGCCGACACCCAGCTCGAGGCGCTGCTCGACGCACACCTGCTGGCCGCGGGGGACGGCGACGGCCGGTACCGGCTACACAACCTGGTCCGGCTCTACGCCCTCGGCCAGGCCGAAACCCTGGACCCGCCCGCCGAGCGCCGCGCCGCGGTGACCAGGGCGCTGGGTGCCTGGCTGTCCATCGCCGAGCAGGCCGACACCCGCCTGAACTGCCGCTACCTGGCCCGCATCGACGGAGCCGCGCCGCGCTGGCCGGTGCCTGCCGGCATCATCGACGAACTACTCGCAGACCCGGCGGCCTGGTTCGAGGCTGAACAGGGCAACCTGCTCACCGGAGTGCGCCAGGCCGTTGCGCTCGGGGCCACCGCACTGGCCTGGAACCTGGCCGACAGCGCGGTCGGCTTCTACGAGATGCGGGACCTGTACGACGACTGGCGGTCCGGACACGAGGCCGCCCTGGCGGCGTGCGTGCGGCTGGGCGACGACCACGGTCACGCCGTCATGGCCCGCAATCTCGCCTACCTGGCCAGCTCGGCGCAACAGTGTGACACCGACGTGCTGGCGGCCCACGCCGAGACCGCGCACACGCTGTTCGGGCGCGTCGAAGACGATCGCGGCCGGGTGGACGCACTGGTCCTGCGCGGCGAGGCGTACCGCGCCCAGGGCCGACTGGACGAGGCCGCGTTGCTGATGGACGAGGCCATCACCCTGGCCGCTCACACCGATAGCCGTCTCGGCGAGAGCGTCGCGCACAACGAGGCCGGCGCCACCTGCTTCGAGCGAGGCCAACGCGACGCCGCAGTGGACCACTTCCGCCGGAGCCTGGCGTTGTGCGCCCGGCACGGCAACCGTCGCCCCCGCTACACCGCACTCCGCTTCCTCGGGATCATCCAGGCGGGACAAGGGAAACTCGAACCGGCCCGCACGGCCTTCCGAGAGGCATTCGAGCTCGCCGAGTCGATGGCCTCGCCGGTCAAACAAGCGAAGGTACTGCGCGAGCTCGGTCTCGTGGAGTGCCGGCTGGGCGACCCGACCGCGCTCGAGGTGCTGGCCACGGCACTCCGGATCACCCGCACCACCGGACACCACATTGAGCAGGGCTTCGCTCTGCGCAGCCTGAGCCGGGCGTACATGATCACCGGACATCCGGAACAGGCGGTCCCGCACCTCACCGAGGCCCTGGGACTGTTCCAGCGCGCCGGAATGATCTACGCCTCGGCTGTCACGCTGAAGTTCCTGGGCTCGGCGCTGACCGAAACCGGCGACCCCACCACCGGACTCCGGAGGTGGCGCGCCGCCCGACGACTCTTCAACCTGCTGGGAAACGACACCGCCGCCGCGGAACTCGACGAAATCGAACGCACAGCTGTGCATCAATCACTTGCCACATGAGGAAGGGTGCACAATCGTCGGCGGCCAAGTTCGCCATGCCCGCGATGCAGGTGGCAGCCCGTGACAGTTCACGCGACGCTTCTCACCTAAGTCTGCGAGAAGTTCGGTGTCACAGGGTCATCGCACGTCTCGCTACTCCCTGCCCGCCATTTGCCAGGTCTGGTTACCGGACGGATTGGGACTGTCTCAAAGTTTGTTACAGACCCGCGCCACCCGCGCCGGTCGGCATGTTCGGCCAGAGCGGCGTCGCGCTGGCGGTGGTAGTCAGTGAGAACCGGTCCTGCACGTCGACGTGCGCATCGGCAGGCCGGTCGAGGACGGCGAGGAGCGTCGCGCTGGTGAGCCGGCCGGCCGGCGTCGAACCAGGTCGCCAGCGCTACCAGGTACGGGCGGCTACGGGCCAGCTCGATGAGGTCGGCGTTGCGGGCCCGGAACGTGTCGGCCCGGCCTTGGCTGGTGGTGAGCGTGACCCGGTATTGGTGCCGATATCAAAGGATTACCAGATCTCTGGCTCGGCTTCGACGAACGGCTGCCATCCATCCACTGCTGGACCCAGATGCCACCCGCCCGGGCACCGGGTGTCGGGAGGATTGTAAGGATCAGTAAAGGGACCATACGGCCCCATTCCGTATGCCGACTCCGGCCGCTTCCAGTCTCGGCTCGAGTCACGGTCCTCTCGAACCTGCGCTCCGGTGCAATCGGCGCGTTTCGCGAATTTTGCATGGCCCAGCCCGATGTCGTTGGTGTAGAACGTTGCGCTTCTCAAGTCAATGTCGTCGGTGAAGTACGCTCCGGCGAATGTGACGTCGCCCGTGAAGGTCGCGGCGTTGAACCCGGTACGGCCGGCGAAGAGCGTCCCGTTGAATGTGGAGCCGCCGTGGAAGGCAGCGCTATCGAAGGTGGCTTTCCTCAGGTGGCACCGGCTGAGGTCGAGGTCCACCAGGGTCGCAGCGGTGAGATCCAGTTGTACGTTCCAGTACCGGGGATACTGCTCAGCGTTCGGCGGAAAAACCCCTCCATCAGGGCGGTCATCGCGCAGATGCCCGGTGAGGATCCGCTGGGCGGCCAGCCGGACCTGCAGTTCCTCTCGGGATTTACGGTTGCCGGGCTCCACGGTCGTCGGCGGTGCGACTCCGGCTGGGACCTCGCTCGAGACTGCGCTGTCGGTGGCGATTCCAGGAGGGGTGTAGGGCATGCGCAGGTAGGCGCAGATCACGTCGGTGATCGTCTGGCGGTGCTCCGGGTTGTTCTGGGCGAGGCGTTCCAGTGCGTAGAAGCCACCGAGCCTCACTGGCGCCATTGCTGATCCGAGCTGTTCGATGGATTTCACATACAGTTCGGTGATGCGTTTTTCGGCGGCGTCGTAGTCGACGCCGGCGGCAACCCATTCCTGGTGCTTCTGACGACGAAAAGCCAGGAGCAGGGCGGTGGCCGCTCCGACGCCGCCGGCCGCAGTCAGACCGGTGCGGACCGCTTCGATGCGGGCGCTAGCCCGATCCGCGGACGATCCCGCCGCTGCGGCCTGCTGCAGTAGCAACGCCGTGGTGATCCACATGGTGGCGGTCACCGCCACGATGCCGGCCACCATCCACCAGGCCGAGATTTGCCGCATCGACGCCGATTTGGCTGGCCGCTGCGGCGCGATCGGTGCCGTGTGCCTGCCCAGTTCCTTCGCTGCGTAGGCGCCGATACCTACAAGACCGATGAGGGCCGGATAGACCCACCAGGACCAGTGCAGGAAGTCCAGCAGGTGGCGCCGTATTTCCGTGAGCTCCACGGCTGCGGCGAGAACGGCTAGCAGCAGAACCAGGAAGGCGGGTTTGCGGGTCCGCAGCCAGCTCCGGGCCGACGAGGGTGTCGGCTTGCGCAGTCCCTTCAGTGCGAAGTCTCCGATCACTCCGAGACTGATGAGGACCGGATAGACCCGCCACGGCCAGTGCAGAAAGTCAAGGAAGTGCCGCCAGGACCCGGTCACGAACCCGACCGCGGCGATGGAGGCCAGTACCAAAACCATGTAGGCGAGCGCGCGTGGCCGCACCCATCTCTCCGCCACTGTACGAAAGGCCGTGATCCGCTCAGCGGTTGTCGGTGGCCTGCGTGGGGGCGGCGGCTTTGTTCCGAGGCTCATGACCGGTCTCCCTCACGGGCAACCTGCCGGAGGGGTCGGTAGCCGTCGTGGTCGAGTTGGGCGAGTTCGCCGGCGAGGTCGATGGTGTGGGTGCCGTAGAAGTGGACGTTCTCGTGGTGGGTGGGCCAGATATGGGCGAGGATCTCCGCGTCGATGTGCCGGCCTGCGGTGCGGAGGGCTGTGACGGCAAGTCCGTGGTATTCGGTCATCCAGGTGACGATCGCGTTGGTCGCCAGGGTCAGGCACCACATCTGTTCGGCCTGCTGTTCGTGTTGGCGTTTGCGGATCGCGCCTTCTGAGGCGTAGGCGAGGGTCCGTTTGAGGGAGTGGACGTTCTCTCCCTTGTTGAGTTGCCGGCCGATCCTTCGACGGTAGGTGCCATCAGCCTGCCGCCAGCCCAGGTAAGCGACGATCTCGCGAAGATGATCCGTCCGGGTCTGCGGCCTCTGTCCGCAGGGCAGCAACTCGTCGACCGTGACTCCGAGCCGCTCCGACAACCAGGCTGCAGCCGCGGCCGGTGCCGTCCGCACCTCATCCGGTACGAACCCCAACCACGGCAACACGCACAACTGAACCGCGGCGCCGATCACGTTGTCCCGGCCCCGAAACTTCCGCACGAACGCCTCATCCGCCGGCGTCAGCGTGAAATACCGGATCAGCTCCGAACGGTCGACCTCCGCAAACCCCCGAAGCCGCTCAAGCTCCTCCGCCGAGAACAGATCCCGCGTCGCCACCAGCCCACCCAATACATAGGACACGATCGAATCGATCAAACCCTACGCGACAACGAAACGGCCCGACAATACCTCAGGTCAAAGCAAGATCAAAAGCTGCCCGTTGTTTTTACGCCGCTTACTACAGGTCGGCCGGCAAGGGAACAACCTTCCGGGAAGGCAACCTGCGCCGATCCGGCCGCGATGTGGGCTCTGCGGCCTGGGAGTTCATGGGGCCGCGTTACCGGTTGCCTTCTTAGAGGCCATCTGGTACCGCGATGACCGCTTCGTCCAGGAGCGACTCAACGGCGAGAAGGTCATCGACTGGAAGATCCTCAACCCAGACCGGATGATCGCCGACGCCTACCCAGCCCAGAACTGACAACCGCCAACTCCGGCGCTGGCCCTCAACGCCGAACGGGCCGGGCGCCGTCGACTCACAGGCCCGTGGCCGGGTCCCGCCCGCCGACCTGGCCGACGGGCCGACCACCGATGTCCATGCTGGACGTGGCCGCCGCATAGCACGATCACGGCAACCCAGCCCGCGCCATCCACGACGCCGGCCACCCCGGCCGCGACGACCACCGGACTCCGGAGGTGGCGCGCAGCCCGACGGCTCTTCAACCTGCGGGGAAACGACACCGTCGTCGCGGAACTCGACGAACTCGAACGCACAGAGCTGCGTCAATCACGTGCCCATGAGGAAGAGGGCACTATTTTCGGCGGCCAAGTTCGCCATGCTCGCGATGCAGGTGGCAGCCCATGACAGTTCGCGCGACGCCTCGGCCGTGTCCTTGGTCGTCCTGGCATCACGCAGGCACAGCTGAACGCGATACGGTCCTGGGAGGCTGTGCTCCCAGGACCGTGCCGCGCAGCCTAGGCGAACCACCAGTGCTGTCCGGGATTGTCCCAGCAGTACCACTGTTGGATGGGCGCGCCGTTGAAGGTGCTGATGTCCTTCACGTCCAGGCACATCCCGCTGCCACGGTTGACCACCTTGACGTAGCTGCCGCCGACCGCGATGACCTCCCACTGCTGGGCGAGGCTGTTGTTGCAGCCCCACTGCTGCACGACGGCGCCGGCCGCGGTACTGCCGTCCCTGACGTCCAGGCACAGGTCGTTGAGCTGGACCCGGATCTCGTAGAACACATGACCACCGTTGGAGTACACCGGATTCTTCCACCACAGCTGGCCGGCGCCGCCCCAGCAGGGCCACTGCTGGTCAGGGGTCCCCCAGTCCTTGACCATGTTCCGTACGTCCAGGCACTGGCCGCTGTGTTGGGCCCGGACCTCGTAGTACGTCCGCGCCATCGGGGCGGCCGACCCGGGGGCCGCGGTCGCCGGGCCGGTTCCCGCGAACACCGCGACGGCCACTGTGAACATGGCGAGGAAATTTCTCAGAAGGAGCTTGAACATGATGATCCCTTCGGGGTGTTGATCGCCGGTCTGATCGGCGACATGGCAATATGTTCGCCTTCACGGGTCATGTCGGGCATCGTGGTAGGCACCACTAGGTTTTCTACGGGGGCCCGATGGCACTGATCGAGCGCGAGTCGGACCTGGCCGCCATCGCCGCCCGGTTGGCTGATGCGGCCGGCGGGCACGGTGGTGTGCTGCTGGTCGAGGGCCCGCCGGGGATTGGCAAGACGGCGTTGCTGGCTGCCGCCGGCGGGCACGCCCGGGCCTTGGGGGTTCGGGTGTTGGGCGCGCTCGGTGGCGAGTTGGATCACGAGCTGCCGTTCGGTGTTGTCCGCCAGCTGTTTGAGCCGGTGCTGCGTTCGGCGATTCCGACGGAACGGGCTGAGCTGACCGCCGGTGCGGCAGCCCTGGCCAGGCCGGTGTTCGGCCCCGAGGGGGCGGAATTCGGCTCTGACCCGAATCTGCTGGGCGATGTTGTGCATGGCCTGTACTGGCTGTGCTCCAATCTGGCAGAGGCCGGGCCGGTGCTGCTGGTGGTGGACGACGTGCACTGGGTCGACGACGCGTCGCTGCGGTTCCTGTCCCATCTGGCGCGGCGGATCGTGGACCTGCCGGTGCTGCTGCTGGCCGCCGGCAGGCCGGGACGATTGCTCGACGGGTTCGTGGGCAGGGCGCTGGGCGGGATCCGGCCTGATCTGCTCCGGCTGCGGGCGCTCAGTCCCGCCGGAGTCGGTGTGCTGGTCCGCAACGACCTGGCGGCCGACGCCGAGGAGGAGTTCTGCGCGGCGTGCGCGCGGGCCAGCGGGGGTAACCCTTTCCTGCTCACCGAGGCCCTGCACAGTCTGCGGGCCGATGGGGCGCGGCCGGTGGCCGCCGAGACCTGGCGGTTAGAGAACCTGCGCCCTGACACCGTATCCCGCGCCGTGTTGACCCGGATCGCCCGGCTGGGCCCGCAGGCCCAGCTCCTGACCCGCGCGCTGGCCGTGCTCGGCCCGTCCGCCGATCTGCGCCAGGCCGCCCTGTTCGCCGGGCTTGCCGTCGACCGGGCGGCCGAGCTGGCCGACATGCTGGCCCGGGAGGCGATCGTCGGCCCGGGCCGCCCTCTGGACTTCACCCACCCGCTGGTCCGCACCGCCGTGTATGCCGACTCCAGCGAGGTGCTACAGGCCGCCGAGCACAAGCGGGCCGCCCGGATGCTGGCCGGAGACGGCCAGGCCCCCGGGGCCCTCGCGCCGCACCTGCTGCTGGCCGAGCCGGGCGCCGACCCGTGGGTGGCAGACACCCTGCGCGCGGCCGCGCACGCCGCGCTGGCCCAAGGAGCGCCCGAGTCCGCCGCCGCATGCCTGACCCGGGCACTGAACGAGCCGCCCGCATCGGCGGACACTGGGCCGCTGCACGCCGAGCTGGGCCGGGCGCTGGGCCTGGCGCACCGCCCCGAGGAGGCCGCTGCCGCATACCGCCGGGCACTGGAGCTCACCGACATGCCCCTGGAGCGGATCGGGACGGCTCTGGACTTCGGGTTCGCGATGTTGCGCGCCGGGCAGGCTGACCAGACCGTCGAGGCCCTCGAGCTGGCCTACCGTGCCATCGACCGCGATCCGGCCGAGGTGCCCCTGCCCCTGGTCGCCGCGTTGGCAGGCGCGGGCCTGCTGACCATGCGCCCACCGGCCGCGATCATCGCAGTTCTGGACCGGATCGCACCCGGGCTGTCGCCCGAGCGGGCCGTCGACCGGACCATTCTGGCCACACTGGCCTTCGCCGCCGCGGCGACCGGAGACCGGCCAGCTGCCGAGGTGATCCGGCTCGCCCGGCTGGCGGTCTCCGGCCCGCTACCCGACGGGGAGCAGTCCCTGCTGCTCGGCCTGGCCGCCGGGGCCCTGTCGATTTCAGGCGCGCACCAGGAGTCCCTCGACCTGATCGACCAGGGCCTGGGGGTTGCCCGCCGCCTGGGCGCGCTCGCCGCGTACCAGTTCATGATGATGCTGCGCTCCCACAAGTGCCTGTACGCCGGCCAGCTGACCCAGGCCGAGGGCGACGCCCGGGCCGCCGTCGACGCCGAGCACGAGACGACCGGGCGCCCCAACCCGGAGGCCGCGGCCACCCTGGTCAACGCGCTCACCGCCCGAGGCCGGCTGGACGAGGCCCAGTGGGCGATGGCAGCCGGCGGCCTGGAGGACGGGCATGAGCTCGGGGTCCTCATCAACCATTTCGGCCTGATAGCCCGGGGCCGGCTGCGACTGGGCCAACTGCGGCCCGCCGAGGCGCTGGTCGACCTGTCGGCCTGCGGGGCGACCCTCACCGGCCGGGGCTACCTCAACCCGGGGTTCGCACCGTGGCGGGCCGAGGCCGCGCTCGCGGCCCGGGCCCTCGGCCGGGCAGAGGAGGCCGCCGAACTGGCTGCCGAGAACCTGCGTCTGGCTCGCAGGTTCGGAGCCGCCGAGCCGGTGTGCACGGCCCTGCGGGTCAGCGGACTCCTCGCCGGCGGCCAGGAAGGACTGGAGCTGCTGGAGGAGGCGGTTACCTTCGCCGACACCGAATACGCCCGAGCACAGACTCTGGTGGAGTTCGGGGCAGCGCTGCGCCGCGCAGGACGACGCACCAAGGCCGGTGACCCCCTCCGGCAGGCGCTGGACGCCGCCGCGCGATGCGGAGCGGACGGACTCGTCACCCGCGCCGTCGAGGAACTACGCGCGATGGGCCTGCGCCCGCGACGCCCGATGCTCACCGGCCGCGACGCCCTCACCGCCAGCGAGATACGCGTGGCGACCCTGGCCGCCGAAGGGACCACCAACCGGGAGATCGCCCAACTCCTGTTCCTCACCAGGCGGACCGTCGAAGTCCATCTGACCAACACCTACCGCAAACTTGGGATCGAGGCCCGATCCGCGCTACGCGACGCGCTCGGCCCTCAAACCTGACCTGCCTTGACTGCAGAACGCATCGAGACCCCGCCACCCTGAGACTTGAGCGTTCTACTCTCGGTGCCACACGTACCGACCAATTATTCATTTAAGCCCATAGACGGGACCTCCGCGGTTCCGCCCTTCAGCAGCATCGTCGAACACCCCGAAGCGACGTTTGGTCATCACGCTGGGACAGTGGCGTCACTGTGCGATCCACGAGGATCGCGCGTCGCCAGCGGTGGGCCGAGGGCTCGGCGCGGCGATGCTGGTGCTGGACGCTGCTACATTCGCGGTGGCTGTCTCGAAGTACGGCTTCCAAGGAGCGTTGGATCAATCAATTACTGCTCAGCTTCAAGGGCTACCGTACTGTGAGCACTATATCTACAGCAATGGAAATTTGTATGTCCAGATGCCTCCTGCGGTGTAACGAGGTCATGATGATGAGTGAAGAAGACGGGTTTTCGTCAGAAGAGCCCATCCAATTTTCTGACCACATCGTGCCGGCAACCCCTGGGTCTGTCGCGGCGTCCCTGTTGAGATTCGCGGCGGATCGAGAGCGTCGAGATATCGATGCGGGATACAGTGAGGAGCCTTGGTCCATTGGCCGCATCGGAGACTTGCTGTGGAGGCACTCAAGTCGGTCGAGGCGAGAGATACTGCGCCTGATTCAGGCGGAGTTCGAAGAAGCAAGGCCCAGTTGGCAGAGGAACTCAACTTCCTTCGATGCGTGTCGAGTTACTCTGGCCCCGATCGCCAATACATTAGGGCCAAAGTAGAGGAATACGTCGTCGAGTACTTGCGGACGGATGAGAAGTTCCACTCACTCGTCCTATCGGATCCATCCATCATTGACGGCATCGACTGGCTCTTCTTCTAGTTTTCGCAGCCTCGTTTCAGCAGGTCATCCCGCCTTAGACGGTAGAAGGCCACTGAAGATCATTGAGCAACACCTGGTCGCCGGTCTGGCCGGGGCGGGGATCTGACAGCGGTCCGGGGTTGTGGATCGGCCGTCGGGCCTCTACACCTCGATCATGATGTTCGCGCGTAAGAAGTCGGCCGGGCCGTCGGCGCCAAGGTTGTCGTTCGGTGTGCAGCTTGCGCTGTGGTTGGGGCTGGCGGTGGTGGTGGCCGCGGGCACGACCTGGCTGCTGTGGTTCACGTCCGGCAGCCCGGACCTGTCGGCGGTGCCGTTGGAGGCCAAGGATCGCCTGGACCTGGTGAAGGTCGCTTTGACGGTGACCGGCGGCGTGGGGGCGGTCGTCGCCCTGGTCGTGGCCTACCGCAAGCAACGCTTCGGCGAGGTCGACTCGGTGCGGGAGAACACGAAGCTGTTCAACGAGCGCTACACGAAGGCGTGCGAGCAGCTGGGCTCGGACAAGTCCGCCGTCCGGCTCGGCGGGGTGTACGCCATGGCGGGCCTGGCCGATGACTGGGCGGCGGGCCGTCAGACGTGCATCGACGTGCTGTGCTCCTACCTGCGGATGCCCTACACCCCTCCGGTCGACCCCGACGCCGCCTCCGCCGCCGAGACCACGGTCGACGCCGACGGCGTGGCCGAGCTCGACGCCTGGACGGTCCGCCGCGACAGCGCCCTCGCCGAGCGGCAGGTCCGCCACACCATCATCCGCACCATCACCACCCGCCTGCGCGACACCGCCGCCGTCTCCTGGCAGGGCCACGACCTCGACTTCAGCGGCGCGACGTTCGACGGTGGCGACTTCAGAAAGGCCACGTTCTCCGGCGGCCTCGTCGACTTCCAGGGCGCGATGTTCGCCCCCGGCTTCGTCAACTTCCAGGGCGCGACGTTCACCGGCGGCACCGTCGATTTCAGCGGAGCGAAGTTCTCCGGCGGCGACGTCAATTTCACCCACGCGTGGTTCTCTGGTGGCGAGGTCCGCTTTATCGGCGCGACGTTCGCCAGTGGCCACGTCCATTTCAGCAGTGCGATGTTCGCCGGCGGCCAGGTCGGCTTCAACGGCGCGGCATTCTCCGGCAGCGTTGTCGCGTTCAGCGGGGCGACGTTTCTCGGCGGCGACGTCACCTTCCAATTCGCGACGTTCTCCAGCGGTCTGGTCGGGTTCCACGGAGCGGCGTTCCTCGGTGGCGGCTCTGTCAGATTCTCCACCGCGACGTTCTCCGGCGGCCTCGTCGCCTTCCACGGCGCGACCTTCACCGGCGCGGATGTCGGCTTCCTCGGTTCGACATTCACCGGCGGGTCCGTGGACCTGTCCAGACCTCACCGGTACGATGTCCCGCCAATCTTCAGCCTGGACATGGGCACGCCTGGGGTAATCCTGCTGCCTCCCAGCCCTGCGGATCGCGCCGCTGTACCTTCGCCCTGACCGACCGAGGGCATCCGAGGGGGTCCACGAATGCCGTCAACGCAACACGGGGTATTGGTAATAACTGGGTCACCAGGTGACATGTGGCCCAGGATTTGTTGGTCTTGTTCTGGGTGCCCCAATCAGGCAGGCTTGTCGGCGTCCGGCGGTGGTGGCGGGAAGCCAGTGACGCTGGCCGCGACGGTGTCGATGTCCGTGGTGGGCGCGAGGCTGCGAGTTCCGGGAAGTGGTGCCATGCCGCTGGTTCGGACGGCTGAAGGGTCGTCGGTTGGCCAGGTCCAGTTGCCTCGGACCGTTGTGCCGGGGTGTTCGCCGTAGCCGTCGAGCATGACGGTGGTGTACTCCTTGACCGTCGACTCCGTTACCACCTCGCGCCACCCGGCCTGCGAGAACGCGGCCCGCAGATCCTGCGCCCCGGGTAACGCCGCCCAGTCCTGTGCCTTCGCCGTCATTGGTCGCCTCCCCCGTGCGCCCAGCGCGCCGGCGAGAACTCTAACGCCCCGCGGCGAGGAGAGCAGGGCGTTCGGTGGATCGTAGCCCTGGCGACGTTGGCCGCCAGTTTCCCAACATGGGGTCGGGCATTCGACTCGGTCTATCATCCCGCCAGGCCTGACCACCCCTGCCGCTGAACAGCGTCCTGGACCCTGGCAAGACAACGAGGCCGCCCGGCTGTCGGGCCAGCCTTGTCTGTAGGCCGCAAGGCGGGCTGGTCTCCGAGTGCGCTGAATTCTGGACCGGGCTCTCGGGTAGCCGAATCCTCCAGGAAGAAAACAACGATTTCATGATCTTGGCGGGCCCGCGACAGTGGTCCGGAAATTTGTTGGCCGGGTCGTCCAACCGAATCGCCTCGCCATCGGGTACTAGGTTCACACCGATCGAGGGAGGGCACGGCGGGATGACGGCCGGCACGGGGTTTGACGAGTTCGTGATCACGCGGTCACAGCGCCTGATGCGGTTGGCGTTGCTGCTGACGCGTGATCACGCGGCGGCGGAGGATCTGGTGCAGACGGCGCTGGTGAAGGCGTGGTCGGCGTGGCGGCGGATCGACGAGGACCCGGAGCCGTACGTGCGCCGGGTGCTGGTCAACACGTTCAACTCGTGGTGGCGGCGGAGGTGGACCGCTGAGCATCCGACGGCGGTGCTTCCGGAGCGGGCCTGGTCTGGTGCGCAGGGCGAGGTCGAGGACCGCGACGAGGTGTGGCGGGCGTTGACCCGTCTGCCCCGGCAGCAGCGGGCCGTGCTGGTACTGCGGTACTTCGAGGACCTGTCCGAGGCGCAGATCGCCGAGACCCTGGGCGTGTCAGCTGGGGCGGTGAAGAACTACGCCGCGAAGGGGCTGGCCAAGCTCCGCCTCGACCCGACCCTGCGCGAGCTGCCCGAACCGCACCTGACGGAGCAGCCGGCCGGCACGCAGCGGCTCGTCGCGGTTCGGGGCCGCATCGACCGGCGCCGGCGGCTGGCCGTGGTCGGGGTGGTCGCGGCGGTGGTGCTCGCCGTGGTGCTCGGGGTGCTCGTCGCACCCCGGGTGAACACGTCGATGCCGCCGGCCGAACGGCGGATCGGCGGGTTCGCCGAGTACCACGAGGGCTACCACGTCGTCGCTGTGGGCAAGGGCACGGTGACCGGGCCGGTGACGCTCACCTGGGTCCCGGCCAGCCTCGACGTCGGGTTCTTCTTCCACTGCACCCGGCCGGAGAAGGAGGACCTGCACGTGACGTTCTCCACGGTCTTGTTCGACGGCAAACCGGCCCCGCACGGCGTGACGTGCAACGTCAACGAACCCGACAACGGCTACACGTGGTACACGCAGGCCGAGCTGGCCCCGCTCGAGCTCCGGCTCGGCGTACCGGTCACCGTCACCCTCACCGACCCGGTGCCCTACGACGCACACGGCGGCACGCACCCGGTCCCGGCGACCGTCCCGACCGACGTCAACGTCGCCGTCGCCCTCGCCGAGCCGGTGCCGTTCGAGCAATACCCGCTACCGGCCCGGCCCGCGCACCTCACACCGCTGGACAAGCGCCTGCCGTCCGAGCTCAACTACACCGTCCTGTCCGCGGACAACCCCAGCGCCACCGTCTCATGGGGCCATCTCACGGTCGTATATCACACACAGACGCCCGGCCAACTGCTCCTCAGCGTCAACGGCACCCTGACACAGACCCAGACATGGTGGGACTACAAAGCCTCCGGACACGTCAGAGACCTGAGGTCAGGGCCAGGATACGACTACGAGGGACCCGCCGTCCCCGACATTCCGCCGGGCACCCCGGTCACCATCACCATCGAGGCCCGGTACCTGACCGGCGACTGGTACGTGGAGATGTACCCCAATAAATAAGCACACGACCAGTCCAGTACGGAGCTGGGGCGGTCAGATGCACGGGCGCGGCAGACGCCAGCCCCGCCGCCCGACGCCGCAACAACAGAGCCACCGACCAGCAAATCCGCGACCGAATCAGCCCCGACCAGTCCATTCAAGATCACGTAGTCGTTGCCGTTGGTTGAGCAGTCTCGGGCTCCACCGCGTTCACCGGGCACCAACTGCGGGCGCATCCTGGTCGCCGGCGGGCAATCGGGAGACCGGGAGTAGTTCTGGCCGGTGTAGAGCCGGTCGGCCGCGCGGCGTCGATCGTCCAGCGGAGGGAGGCTGCCCGGCCGGCCGGCGTGGAACAGCACCTGCGCCACGCCGCGCACATCCTCGGGCAGATCGGCCACCACACCGGCGAAGGCGTCGCCGAAGTACCCGAACCGCTCAGCCTTGGCCCGGGGCGCCGGACCGGCGCGGTGTTTCAGCTCGGCCACCAGGTGCGGGTACCGGCCGGGGCGCGCCGTCAGGTCCGACAGCCCGGCCTGGCGCAGCCGTCGAACTTCGACCAGCAGCGCGTCAGCAGGCCCGGGATGCTGTCTGGGGCTGGACACGGCGGCCCCCACTGATCGGAACAATCGGCAGGGTCTACACCGTAGTGGCGTCTGTCGATTCCGGCTAGGGCAGCGGCTGCTCGCTCGGTCTGTCGTGGCTCGACCGCCGCGCTACAGCCGCCGCCAAGGGGCATCGTCGTCGCCGGTTTCGAGTCCGGCGATCCGGCGGTGGACCTCGTCGGCGGCGGGCGAGCCGGGTGTGGACTTTCTGGCGTTGGTGGTGATCATCCGGAGCTCGCGCAGGTTCCGGAGAGTGTTGAAGCCGGCCCAGGTCCGGATGTCGATTCCGTAGGCGGTGCAAAATGCCTGGTAGTCAGCGTGGTCGCCAGTGAAGCGCCGGGTGTGGATCTCTATCGTCACCAGGTCCCACTCGGGCTGGCCGATGCATGCCGAGTCCCAGTCGATCAGCAGGACCTGGCCGGTGTCGGCGCGCAGGGCGTTGCGGTGCTGAGGGTCGGCGTGGATCAGCCCCGGTTCCAGAACGTACGGGAGACAGGGGAGGGCCGCGGACAGGGCGTCGCAGCGCTTGCGGAGCAGGGCCGCCTCGGCGGGGCTGAGGATGGGGCTGGTGGCGATCGAGTGCCGGATCGCGCTGACGGCCTCCAGGCGCGGGAGCGGGAACGGGGGCCGCAGACTGTGGAGCACGGCCAGCGGTTCGGCGAGCTCGGCGGCGGTGACGGGCCGCAGGCCGCCCTGGTCGAGGTACGGCCAGAACGTGACCAGGCAGCCGCCGACCGCGACCGGCTGGAAGTGGCCGGTGGGGTGCACGGTGGCCAGCCCCTGGCCGCCGATCCAGTCGATCAGCCGCAGGGTCCGTTCCACGCTCGTGCGACTCTCGGCCGGCCGGGCGATCTTGACGATCAGCCGGGCTCGGTCGGGTAGTTCGATCAGGTAGACGGCGTTGGTCTGGTGGCGGACCAGGGTCACCACCAGCGGCTCGATGCCGATCTCCGCGCAAGCCTGGTTCAGGATCTGGTGGGTGCCGGCCGGCGAGAAGTTCCGTTCGGTGAGCGCCGACATCATCGTGGGCCGGCCGGAAGGACGGCCGGCTCGCGCAGATTGGTGAGCAGTGCGCGGAGGTCAGCGGCGGCCGGCAGGGCTCGGGCGGAGGTCGGAAGCGCCGCGAGGACATCGGCCCCCCGGGTGAGCACGATCTGTGTGAGGTGTCCGGTCGGCACATCGTGGATGGTCTCACGCGCCAGCTGGCAGGCGCCGTCGGCGTCCCGGAGGGCCAGCCCGGCGGCGCGGTCGAGGTGGATTAGGGTCGGGTCGAGCGTGAATGTGGCGGCACCGTCGCCGTAGAGGTTGAGCGCGCGGTCCTGGACGGCAGCGGCACGGTCCGGCTGGTTCAGGTAGGTGAGCGCCCCGGAGAAGTAGAGCAGGAGCCTCTTTTCGGGGAAGGCGAAGGCGTCGGCACCGGATTTCTCGCCGAGCTGATCGAACAGGTTGCTCGCGCGGCCGATCGCGGCCTCGGCCGCGGTGTGGTTGCCGAGCCGGGCCCACGCTCGGGCCTCGGCCGCCGCCGCCAGGCACACCGCCGGGCACACGAACGACCCCGCGATGGCCTGGGCCTCCTGGGCGAGGTCGATGGTTCGGGGCAGGTCGCCGTAGTAGTACGGCAACATCGCCTCCTGCGCTCTGACCTGCACCTGGAGCTCCACGCTCAGGCCGTCGTCCGCCGCCAGGCGCGCGGTGCGGTACCAGGCATGACTGGCCGTGGTGTTCCCGGCCTTCATCAGGCTGTCGGCGGCCAGGATCGCCAGCGTGCCCGCCGCCTCCGACAGCCGAGCGGCGATCCGGGTCGGCTGCCGGTGCTGCTGCTGGGAGATGACCTCGCCGAACTCGGTCAGCGCCGCGCTCAGCATGACCGCCGGCGACTGGCGGACGTGATCGCGGCGCAACTGGTCCACCGTCTCCTCGATCAGCGTCATCCGTGCCGGGGACACCGTCCCGCTGGTCAGCACGGTCTCCGCGCTGATCCGGAGATGGTCGAGCGTCCCGAACCCCACCCCGTCGAGCGGAACTGGGCGTAGGACGACGCCGGAGACCGGGGCGGGCCTTGCCAGATCATGTTCGGCCGGGGTCCGGAGCAGGATCGCGGCCAGCAGCGGATCGAGAAGATCGCGCTCCAGGATCCGCTGGATGGTGTCGGGCGTCCTGGCGTAGGCACGGCCCGTGTAGAGCTGGTCCGCTACGCGCCGCCGATCATCCAGCGGAGGGAGCCTCCCGGGCCGGCCAGCATGGAACAGCACCATTGCCGGATCACGGGCTTCGACGGGCAACTCGGCGACCAGGGCGGAGAACGCGGCGTTGACCCACGCCAGCCGCTCGGCCGTGTCCCGGGGGACCGGGCCCGCCCGGCGGTGCAGCTCCGCCGAGAGATGCGGGTACCGCATGCTCCTCACGGCCAGATCCGACAACCCCGCTTTGCGTAGGCGCTGCAACTCCAGCATCAGAGCCTCGGTGCTCTCGGAGGTCGGGACGGGGTCCGAGGTCCTTTCGCGTACTCGCATGGTGCCCCCGGGACCGACCAGACATCGCCGACATCTCACCGTACTGGCCAGTATCGATGCTGGCCAGTACCTGGGTATCACCGTTACGGCGACGTCTTGTTCAACGACGCTTTGGGGCCGGCGGCTACCAGCCTTCGGTTGAGACGTCGATCCGTCCGTCCAGGTAGCTCGCCAGCGCGGTCGCGGTGGTGGCGACGAAGTTCGTGGGGATGGCGTCGGTGTTGATCCAGGTCACCTGCGCGTGCCGGTCGGGCTCGGCGTTCACCGGCTGCCCCTGCCAGCGCCGAGCCGCGAAGACGACCGTCAGGAAGCCGTTCGGGGATTCGACACCGTGGGAGCCGTGGATGATGTGCGCGACCGCCAGATCCTCAGGCTCCACGATCAGGCCGGTCTCCTCCTTGAGCTCCCTGGCGCCGGTGACGGTGATCGGCTCGCCCGGCTCACTCTTGCCGACAGGTAGGTCCCAGCTCCCGGGCGCGAACTTGGCCTGCGGCCCGCGCTGGATGAGCAGGACCCGCCCGGCGGCTTCGTCGTGGACGATGACGGCGGCGACCAGCAGCGTCATCGACTCCAGGGCGGGCGGGAGGCTGGCCGGTGACCGGCCGGAGATCGGGGTGTTCACGGGTCCATCCTCCATGACGCGTGGGTGTTCGGGGATCTAACCCCGCGCGGCACGGGTACGCCGTTCGAGGGCCGCGGCTCCCGGAACGCCCCGTCGGCGGTAGATCGCCAGGGTCGGCCGGATGGAGGAGATCGCCTCGGTGCCGCGCGCCGAGGCCATGCCTTCGGCCAGGTCCAGCGCCTTACCCCAGGTGGCCACTGCCTCGTCTGCTCGCCGCTGGGCCGCGAGGCAGTCGCCGAGGTCGGCGTAGGTGAGCATGTGGACGCGCTTGTACTTCTCGGGGTCCCACGACAGCAGCGCGACACGATGTTGCCGCTCGGTGCCGCGGTGGTCGCCCATCTCGGTCAAGGTCCGGGCCGTGTGGCTGGCTACCGTCCCGGCCGCCGGCCCGGAGATCTGGGAGTAGGTCGGCTGCGGCCCGTCCGCCCGCCCCAAGGCCGCCTCGGCGGCCAGCAGCGCTTTCGCGGCCAGGGCCTTCTCTTGCACGGCGGCGAAGGCGCGGGCGTGGGTGATGTGCAATAGGGCTTCGGTGCCTCCGTCGGCGTACCCGCGGCTGCGGACGATGGCTGCCTCGACCAGGTCTATGCAGTAGCGGGGCTGCTTCAGGCTCAGCGCCTGGTGGGCGACGGTGCGCATCATCCAGCCGGCATGGGCGTGCGGGTCGGCCTCGCACGCCAGCTGGAATCCGACCTGGTAGTAGCGTTGCGCGGCGCCTTCGTGGCCGACGTCGTGGTGCTTCCAGCCGGCCAGGTAGGCCAGCTCGGCGACCGCGCCGAACGCCCGGCGCCGGATCGCCTCGGACGCGAATCTGCCCCGGAGCATCGGGGCGGCGGTGTCGGCGAGGTAGGCCGCGACGGTTGTCAGGCCGTGGCCTCCGCCCAAGACCTCGTCGGCGGCCCCGAACACGGCCGTGATTCGCCGGATGACCTCGATCTCGTCGGCCCCGACCATTGCCGATCCGGTACGCGCCCGCAGCAGGCTGGTCACCGGTTCGTGGTCATATCCCAGCGGCATCGCGGTGTCAGCGACCGTGAACGCTGCGGCGGCCAGGAAGTTCCGGTGCTCCACGTCCGCCCGGCCTAGTACGGTGGCGGTGTCCGCCGGGTCCGATCCAACCGTCGTCGGGCCGTCGGCGCCGATCAGCCCGATCTCCGTGAGGGTGACCGGGCATCCAGCTCGGCGTGCCAGCGCCTCGACCAGGTACCCGGCGGTCCGCTCGGCAGGCCGGGTGCCGTCGACCCAGTGCGCGACCGCCGACTTGTTGGTCCGCAGGACCTCGCCGTTCTCTGCGGCGATTCGGCAGATCGACCTGGCCAGCGCCTCGTAGGTCCACCCGGTCGCCGCTATCACGTCACGCAGGCGGAGGTTCGGTTCTCGCGACATGGGCTCTACCAGTCACCTCAGTGTTAAACCCTATAAACGCCTTGCCTCGACGCACACTCTAGTCGCCACTCGCGCAGGACGGTTCACTCAATGTGAGCAACAGGGCCGGAGTCAGCGTCCCCGACGAAGCAGTCCGCCAGTTACGGAACTCTGCCGCACCCTCACTAGGCAACATCGATGGTGATGAGTCCGTGAATTTTCCGTGTTTTTCCCGGGTTTTTGCGAGCAGCCTGGACGAACGGTCAACGCCGAACGAGGAGGTGAACGGCAATGTCCCCACCGTCGTTGATGTTGCTCACCGCCCAGCGGGTTCAATTGCGCGTTGGGGCTCCGGCGCCGCCAGCGATCGGCGGGGCGTTGTTCCCGCCGCCGCCCCGGCCGCCAGCGCCGCCGGTTGTCGGCGACCCAGATGACGGTGATTCCCGGGCCGTGGACGCGACCCGATTCGGGAGGTCGGCCCGGCTCTCCCGGAGGCAGGCCCTGCTCGGCGTGCGGGGTCTGCGCGTCCCCGGGTGGTCGTTCGCGTTGAGTGGCGCGGCGGCCACCCGGACTCCCCGCTCCGGCTGGTCGAGCTCCAATCCTCCCCAAGGGTTCGACCCGCTCGACCAGCCGGACATTCTCCCCTTTTCTCGGATCCTGATCCTCCGCGAGTGACCACGGCCCGTCCTCTGGCTAGTCACCGCTGAGCTTGTGAGTCAGGTGACTGGCTAGGGCAAACGCTGCCTTTTGCTGGCGTCTCATGTCGAGTTTGGATGGAGTTGTCGTGTTGCTGTGGGAGCGGACTGCCGCCGAGCATGGATTGCAAACGACTACCGGACGACCGCTCCGGCTGGTGGACGCCTACCTGGAGGAGAGGCGCACCGACCAGCTCTGGCAGATTGTCGGCCGCCGCCTGGACACCCGACGAGGAAGCGGGCCGTGGACCGACGGGGCTCCCGGGCCGCGACTGATCCTTCCCTGGCTGAATCCGGCCCGGACCTACCTGCTGCGGCACAGCCAGGCCGCCGGGTGGCTGGTGCGAGGCAGGCCGACCTGTCCGGACGGGACGCCCGCCCAGCTGGTGAACGCCCTCGGCGGCGCGGTCGCGGACCTGCCGCTGCTTGACGGCCTGGCCGAGCTGGGATCGAGCTGTCGTTACGAGCTCCGGTTCACCCGGGGGTGGCGACTCTGGCAGGTGACGGCATGACCGCTCCGCCCGGACCTGGAGCTGACCGAGGCCGCAGCCGACCTGGCGTGGTCGATCGGCGCGGCCACCGGCAGCCCAGTGTCTGCGGTCGCACAAAGGGCGCTCGCGCTCCTGCGGCTCCTGACCAGCGAGACAACCGACGAGCTGGACGTACTCCGCGCGGACGGCCGCACCGTCCGGATATCCGTCATCCCCAGGTCGACGAGCCGACAGGTCGCCGCATCAGTCCCTTCTAGACAGTAGGCAGGAGCTACACGTGATACGCGCCCTACCGATCTGGTTCTTCGTGGTGTTGTTGCTGATCCTCACTGTCCCGATCGTGCCCTCCGCGCCGGCCCATGCTTCCGGGGCGCGGAGGGAAGTGGCCGAGCGGGTCAGCCGCTGCGGGCATCGGGCGGAGCTCGGCTGCTGGACGGCCTGCGGAACCGAGGAGGTTCGCCGTGGCTGATGAGTCGCTGGTTCCCGGACCGGGGCGGGTGAGGCGTGCCCGCCAAGGGCTGCGCGCCGGAGCGGGGTCGAGACCGAGGAGCGCGAGTGGGCCGGTCGACCTGGCCTTGTCGCTGGACAGCCAGGTGGCGGGGCGTGTCTGGCGGCCGGACGGCCCGGACCGGTGGCGACGGACTGCGCCGGTGGACGGCGCCCTGGCCCCGGTGGTGATCACCAGCGACGGCGGCAAGCTCCGTGTTCAAGCCCCGACCCGTGCTGTGGCTTCCGCAGTGGAAGACGACTTCGGCCACCGGGTGGGTGACCTGGCACTCGGCACCCACCCGGTCCTGGCCGAGTTGGGCCGGCAGTTCGCGGACGTGGCGGTGTTGACGGCCCGGCCGATCGCGTTGCTGATCCTGACGATCCTGGAGGCCGCTGGCATCGGCCCGGATGCGGCCGGGCGACGGTTGGAGGAGATCGACTGGGCGACCGGCGGGTTGGACCTGAGCCGGGTGGTGCAGTTGCCGGCGATCCGGTTGTCGCTGGCGGAGCCGCCGTTGTCCGGACGGCTCCGGCTGGCGTTGCACGGCCTGGCCGAGGGCATCGGCGAGCTGGGCAAGTTGCTGAAGGAGGATCCGGCCGAGGCCCTGGCGGAGTTGGCAGTGCTTCCCGGCGTCGGGCCGGCGACCGCCGTCCGGGTTCTGGCCGGCTCGACCAGGGAACGGCGATGGGTCCCGCCGGCAGGCGGCCTGCTCCGGATCAGCGGGCGTCTGGGGCTCGGCCCGGCCGTGACCACGCGCAACGACGCCCTCGCCGGCCGGACGACCGCGACGATCAGCAGGCTCGCGCCGGACGCCGGCTTGCTCTCGGAGATCTTGATCTGGCTGTCGCGCACCGTCTGCTACGCGAAGTTTCCTCAGTGCGGGCGCTGCCCGCTGGCCCGGGTGTGCCCCAGTTCCGGTCAGGCACGAGAGGTCGCGGCATGAGCGGGTTGAATCTCGCGCCGATCGTGCTGTGTGTCGACGGGCGCTACCGGGAGCCGGGATGTGTGCTGATGCAGTCCCTCGCTGAGGCGCACTCGGAGATGGTCGGTGACCTGCGGGTGGTCGTGGTGCACCACGACCTGCTCCAGCACGACCGGCGGATGCTGCGCCATCACGCCGACCGGCTCGGCCTGTCGCTCACGCTCCGGCAAGTCGACCACCGGACCGGCGCGCTCCCGGTGGGTGAGTGGGTGAGCGAGGCGGTGTACCTGCGGCTGCAACTAGCCGATCTGCTAGCCGACGAGGACCACGTGCTGTACGTGGACTGCGACACCCTCGTGCTCGGCGACCTGGTCCCGCTGCTGGCCCGCCGGATCACCGACCCGCTCGCCGCGGTGCTCGACGCGCAGAATCCCCGGATCGGCCATGGCATCGCCTTGCCCGGCTGGCAGGAACTGGGCATCGAGCGGGGCAGGGAGTACTTCAACTCCGGGGTCATGCTCCTCAACCTCCCGGCTAGCCGGGAGGCGAACCTGTTCGGCCGGGCCTGGCAGTTCCTGGACCAGCACCCGAACGCGGGCCGGTTCTGGGACCAGTGCGCCCTGAACTGGGCCGCCGCCGACAACTGGATCCGGCTGCCGTACCGGTGGAATACCTTCGCCTTGTCCACGCTGGCTCGCCAGAGCGGGTTCGTGCACTACGCCGAGGAGTTCTGTCCGCTGGCGGACCTGCTGGCCGCCGAGGAGACCGCCTCGATCCTGCACTTCGCCGGCTCGCTCAAGCCCTGGAACAACTACCCGCTAGGCCCGCTGCTGGATACCTATACCCGTTTCAGTCGCTCAATCTCGACGGAGGAGTCTCATGTCGGCGTCTTCCCGATCTAGCCGCACCGCCCTGGCCGGCCTACTGCTGGCGGCAGGCATCACAGGCCGCCACGCCGTCGGCCTGCTGGAGCTTCGCCGCTCCCGCCGCGCCCTGATCCGCCCGGCCTGCCCGGACCCGATCGACGTCCCCGCCCCGACGGTGCACCTGGTGGTGCCGGTGCTCCGCGAGCAGCAGGCGGTCGCCAGCCTGCTGGACTGGTGCGCGACGCTGCTGGAGGCGCTGCCGAGCCTGACCCTGACGGTGGTCACCACCGCACGTGAGGACGCCGAACGGCAGCTGCTCGCCGAGCAGATCGCCGCCGCCGGCCCCGGCGCCCTGCGGGCCGGACGGTTCCCGCTCACCGCCGACGAATGCCAGGCCCTGGCCGCCGTCCGACCGACCACGACGGGCGAGGTAGCCGCCGTGCTGGACGGGTTCCTCAGCACCCGGGATGTGGTCGTCGGACTGCTGGCCGAGCCCGCTCTGGCCAAGCTCCCCATCGGCCACCTTCACCACCCGGGTGTCGAAGGTCGCAAGGCCGCCCAGGTCAACCACGCCGCCGAACAGATCCCCGCCGGCGACGAAACGGAGTCCTACCTGGCGGTGTTCGATGTGGACTCCCGGCCCACCGTCGAGCAGATGACACTCATCCTCCGGGAGCTGGCCAGCCACCGGCAGCGCGCCGGGTCCTGGCCCGAGATCATGCAGCAGTCGGCGCTGTTCACCGCCCCGGCCGGATCTGGCGCGCTGGCGCACGGCGCGGCCCGGATGCAGAGCCTCTGGACGCTGCGGCGCGAACTCGCCTCGTTCCGCCGCTACCGCGCCGGCCTCGACCGGTACCCCGCCGGCTTCCGCAGGACGGTGGTCCGGGGCCTGGCCCAGACGGTCGGGCACGGCCTGCTCGTCCGCCGGGACGTCTTCGCGCAGGTCGGCGGGCTGCCCACCAGTACGACGTTGGACGACTTCCCGTTCGGGTTCCAGGTCACGATGGCTGGCGTCCCGGTCCGCTCGGCTCCGATGCTCGGTCGCGCCCCGATGCCCGACACCCTCACCGAGCTGGTCCGGCAGGGACGCCGCTGGTTCAACAACTACTTGGACTATCCGCGGTGTGCCCGCGACGCCACGGCCGCCGGGCGGGGCCGGCCCGTGGAACGGGCGGTGGCCCTGGCCGTGGGCGGCTACCGGGGGACGGGCTGGCTGCTGCGCGGGCCGGCGGCCCTGACCCTGCTGGGGTTGGCGGTGAGCCGGACCGGCTGGCCGACCCGGCTGACCGCCGCCGCCGGCCTGGTCGTCGGGTTCGTCGAGCCGGCCCGTCAGCTCGCTCGGCTGGAGGACCGGCCGGCCGATCCGCTGTCGGTCGCCCACGACAGCGTGGACCTGTTCTGCGCGACGGTCCTCAACAGCGTGGGGCCCGCCTGGGCGGTCGCGGCCCGGCTCGCCGGTGCCCGGACCGCGCTGTCACCGAAGGCCCACCGGATCACCGGGGAGGCGTCGTGATCATCGGTATCGAGGGCACCAGCCTGACCGGCAAGACGACCCTGGCCGCCGCCCTGGCCGCCTCCGGTGCGCTCCGCGATCCGCTGGTGGTGCCCTGCTACTGGCACGCCGCCCCAGACCCGGGCCGCCTGCCACCTGCTAAGGCTTCGAGCGTCGCAGGCCAGCTCGCCGGCCTGGAGGTGTTCTTGTCCGTGGAGGCCGTGCGGCTCGGGCTGGTCGATGCCGGGGTGCGCGAGGGCCGGGATGTGGTGGTCGACCGGACCGCTGACACCCTCCTGGCGCACGTCGGCGCGGTGTCGGCCATGACGGAGGCCGACGCCTACCCGCTGGCCCTCGACCTGATCGCAGCTCGGCGGGTGATCGTCCCGGACCTGACTCTGCACCTGACGGCCCGGCCCGAGACTCTGGCGCTGCGGGCGCGCACCCGGCCCGGGTTCCCGGCCCTGTTCGTGGACTCGTTCTTCGCCACCTTGTTCAACAAGCACTTCACCAATCCGGCAGCGCTGGTCACCCAGCGTTGTGTGCCGGTCGACGCTGACGCGGACCCCGTTGCCGTGCTGGCTACCGCCGTGGCGGTGATCGCCGAGCACAGCTCGGCCCGAACCGAAGGAACCGCAGCATGATCAAGATCGCTGTCGTCGGCTGCGGGCAAATCGCCCAGCGCTGGCTGCGAGTACTCACCGCCCACCCGAAGGTGTCGGTCACCGCGCTGGTGGACACCGACCTCGCCGCCGCCCGGCGCTTGCACGCGCTCGGGCAGGTCGACGCCGTCACCGCGACCACCGTGCACCAGGCGCTGGCGCTGGCGAACGTCGAGGCGATCGTCAACCTCACCCCGCCGGCCGCCGAGCCGGAGATGACCCGGCTCGGGCTGACCCTCGGGCTGCACGTCCTGGCCGAGAAGCCGCTCACCGTCCGGGCTGCCCCCGCCCAGGCGCTGATCGCCCACGCGGAGCAGGTCGGCCGCCGGCTGATGGTCATGCGCAACCGGGCCTTCGACCCCGGCTACAGCGCGTTCGTCCGCTCGGTCGCCGGCCGCGGGCCTCTGCTGGCGGCCGGCGAGACGTTCGTCCAGCTCCGGGCCCCGGGTTTCCGGACCGCGCACACGGCCCTGGCCGATCTCGGCGTGCACGCCATCGAGCAGGCCCGCCGGCTCACCGACGCCCCGGTGATCGCGGTCCGCTGCACCGAACACCCCGCCGCGCACCTTGCCCCGCACGCCGGTCTGGTGACCCTGCTGCTGGAGTTCGCCGACGAGACCGTGGTGTCCTGGCGCGGCGGCTACGCCGGCCCGGGGCTGCGCACCCCGGCGAATGGCCGGTGGAGCGCCGACACCGCGACCGGCTCGGCGACCTTCGACGGCCAGCGTCAACTGCGCGTCGGAGACGAGATGGTCGAGCTGGAGCCGGCCGCACCCGGCTATGAGCTGTGCATCGGGGACATGCTCGCGGTCCTCACCGGGGGCTCGATCACTCCGGCGAGCGTGTCGGCCACCGACCACGCCACCTCGATCAGCGTGCTGGAGGCGGCCACCCTGTCGCTGTCGACTGGCGACCGCATCCAACTGGCAGGTACCCGGTGAGCCCGACCGGGCGGGACCTGACGCCCGCCGAGCAGGCGCACCGCACCCTGGCCTCCGGCTTCTGGGCAGTCCGCGAGCTTTCGGAGATGGTCGGCGGCGTCGACAACCACGTCTTCGCCGCCCCGCAGCCGTTCCTGCAAGACCTGGTCGTCAAGGTTCCCAGGGTGGCGGGCCGGGACCGGTTCTCCTCCGCGCACTGGGCCACCGAGCAGTGCCTGCGGGTCGGGTTCCCGGCGCCCCGGGTGCTGCGCTGGGCGAAGGGCTCCTGCGTGGAGACCCGCATCGACGGCCGGGCCCTGGACGCAGACAGTGCGGACCCGGCCGAGACCCTGGCCGCGGCGATCGAGTTGGGCGCGCTGCTGCGCCGGCTGCACGAGGTCCCGGTCACCGGCTACGGCCGGCTGAGCCCCGGCGGCCGAGGTCAGCACACCAGCGCCCTGACCTGGCTGAGCGCCGTGCGCTGGCCCGACGGCCTGGACCCGGATCTCGCGGGCCGGGCGAAGGCGATGCTGCGCCGGTTCGCGCCGGACCTGGACGGGCGGCCCGCCCGGCTCTTGCACGGGGACCTGACCTGCGGTCACGTGCTCATCGACGGCGAGGGCCGGGTCGCCGGGGTCGTGGACTGGGAGTCGGTGCGGGGCGGTGACCCGTGGTTGGAGCTGGCCGGGGTGAGCCTGCGGTTCCCGGTTGAGCTGGCTGAGCAGGTGCTGCACGGCTACTGCCCGGCCGGACCCGACCGGGCCGAGACGGCGGCGATGGCCGTCTACCGGATCCGCATCGCCGTCGCGTTGGCGGCCTTCCACCTCGAACGCGGCGAACCCGCGGCTCAGCGCTACATCGCGCTGTTGGCCGCCGACCTTGACGACCTGGACGCCGGAGCCCCGGCGGCCGCCCCCCGACCTGTAGGGAGCAGCAGTTGAACACCCCGTTTCTCGTGCGCGGAGCCAACCGCGAGCGTCTGACCCTGGACAACCGGCCCGCCGGCATCGGGGCAAGCTCGGCCGGGCAGTTCGTGATCCGCGCCGACGGCACCGCCACCTTCGACCGGCACCACCACACCACCTGGGAAGCCTGGTTCATCGCCGCCGGGTTCGGCGCCGTGGCCGTCGGCGAGCACACGTTTGACGTGCAGCCCGGCGACCTGGTGTTCACCCCGCCCGGCGTCGACCACGACATCACCGCCGTACGCGGGGGCGCTGAACTGCGGATCTTCTGGATCACCGGAGAGACCCCCGACGGGACACCGCCCGGACACCTGCACCGCGACCCGGTCGACGCCGCGCGGCACCTCGTCCCCGCCGTGCCCGCCCCGATCGAAGGAGCAGGCGATGTCCGGTAGCGCCGGCCTTGGCCTGGAGGTCGGCGGCCGGCCGCGCCGGGTGACCCTGCACTTCCCGAAGGCCGAGCAGTACGGGCCGGCCGAGCACGAGGCGGTCGCCCGGGTGATGGCCTCCGGGCTGCTGTCGGAGATCGACTGCGGCCCGGCCACCCGGCTGCTGGAGGAACGCTTCGCCGCCCTGGCCGGCACCGACCTGGCGTTGTCGTTCAACTCGGGCACCGCCTCGCTGCACGCGGCGGTCCACGCGGTGGAGGTCCCGCCCGGCGCCGGGGTGGCGACCTCCCCGTTGACCTGGGTCTCGGCCATCACCGCCATCGGTCACGCCGGTTCTTTCCCGGTGTTCTGCGACGTCGAGCCGGGCACGGCGAACATCTCCGCCGCCGCGGTCGCCGACAACGCCGGCCGGGTCGGCGCGGTGCTGGCCACGCACGCCTACGGCATCCCCGTCCGCCTGGACGCCCTGGCCCGTGCCGGTCTGCCGGTCATCGAGGACTGCTCCCACGCCCACGGCGCGGTCTACCGGGGCCGGCCGGTCGGATCCTGGGGCGCCGCCGGGTGCTTCAGCCTCCAGCACGCCAAGTTCGTCTCCGGCGGTGAGGGCGGCGTCCTGACCACCGGCACCCGCCGGATCTACGAGCGGGCCATGACGCTCGGACACCATCCGCGCCGGCTCGCCGACGAACTCACCGAACCGGACCTGCTGCCGCTGGCCGTCACGGGGGTGGCCTACAAGTTTCGGATCCACCCACTGGCCGCCGCCATCGCCGCCGCCCAGCTTCTGAGCGTCCCGCAACGCATGGCCGACAGCGAGAACAACCTGGCCGTGCTCCTGGAAGCCCTCGCCGGCCACGGCGCCCCGGTCACCGCACCGGTCCTGGCCGAGGGCACCGTGCGCGGCTGGTACGGCACCCCGCTGTGGTGCCAGCCGAAGGTCACCGACCACCTCGAACTGCGCCGGGTGCTCAAGAACGAAGGCGTGCCCCTGCGGGACCTGTACGAGGACTGGCTGACCTCTCCGGTCCTCCACAACGAGGACCTGTTCCGGGCCTTCTTCCCGGCCGCCACCGGCTACCGGCCCCCGGACCCGGCCGAGTTCCCGCACTACTACGCCGCCCGCCGCCAAATGCTCGTCCTGAAGATCCCCAGCGTGCCGGCCGACGACTACATGGTCCAGGTCGCCGACGCCATCGCCGCCGTGCTCGCCACCGGTCACCACACCCTCTGACCACAAAGGACGCCCTCATGACCATCACCACCCGCGCGGCGCTGCTCACCGCCGCCGGCAAGCCCCTGGAGCTCGTTGACCTCACTCTGCGCGCCCCCGGCCCCGGCGAAGTGCTCGTGCGCACCGAGACGGTCGGTCTGTGCGGCACGGACCTGCACTTTGCCGCCGGCCGCATCCCTTACCGCACCCCGACAGTCCTGGGACACGAGGCCGCAGGCGTGGTCGCCGAGACCGGGCCGGGCGTCACCGGCCTCAAGGCCGGGGACCGGGTCATCGTGTGTGACCGGATGTACTGCGGCGCCTGCGGCCCCTGCCTGTCAGGGAGGATGGTGCACTGCACCGACACCTCCGGCCGCGAACGCCAACGCACCCGCCTCACCCTCGACGGTCAGCCGGTCAACCAGTACCTCGGCATCAGCGCCTTGGCCGAGACCATGCTGGTCGACGCCTCCGCCCTCATCGCCCTGCCTGACGCCCTGTCCTTCGCCACCGGGGCGCTGCTGTCGTGCTGCGTGACGACCGGCCTGGCTGCCGTCTTCAATGACCTGAACCCTGCACCCGGTACCTCCATCCTCGTCGCCGGGTGCGGCGGCGTCGGCATCGCCGCGATCCAGGCCGCCCGCCTGGCCGGTTGCACCACGATCATCGCCGTCGACCCCGACGCCGAACGGCTGGCCGCCTCCACCTTCTACGGGGCCACCCACACCATCGACCCCATCATGAACGACCCGGCCGCCTGCGCCGTCGACCTCACCGACGGGGGCGTGGAGTACGCGGTGGAGGCCGTCGGCGACCCCGAGGCCGCCCGGAGCGTGTTCTGCGCGCTGCGGCCCGGCGGCTCGGCGGTCGTGCTCGGCATGATGCCCGCCGGCGCCGACCTGGTCCTGCCCGGCCGTGCCCTGCGCCAGGGGCGGCGGATCGCTGGCTCCCTGATGGGCAGTGTCCGTACCCCCGTGGACATCCCGCGCTTCGCCCGGCTCGTCCAGGCCGGTCGGATCCAGGTCGAGCCGATGATCACCAGCGCCCACCCCCTAGCCGAGACCAACGCCGCGCTGGACGCCGCCGCGGCGCCCGGCGGCCTGCGCGCGACCATCAGCATGAGGAGCCTGCCGTGACCGAACCCGCCCCGCCGCTCGCCAGTCTCCTGCCACCAAACAGCCGCCGCCGGCAGAGTACCCGCCGGGCCATCAACCTGTTCGCCGGGTCGCTGCTGTTCCTCATCTTCGCCATGGCCCCGGCCGCCGTTGTGCTCGACACCGTGGCCGGCACCCGGCTGATCCCGCTGCTGAAGACGGGCCCTGTCTGGGCGACCGTGGGCATCGTGTTCCTCGTCCTGATCGGGGTGTTCCTGCGCACCCTGCGCCCAGAAGGCGAAGTGATCCTGCCTCGCACACCCAAGAGGGACAGGCAGCCTGCCTAGCCGCACTCGACGGCGCCCGAGCCCGGCCGACCCGAAAAGGGCCCGGCCGGGCGTTGCCGTGCTCAGCGTGGGCCGGCGATGGCCAGCTCGACCAGCGCCTCGTGCTCCAGCCACCACTCCAGCAGTCCGGTCGCCGAGACGAACAGATGGTCACAGCCGTGATCGGCCCGCAGGTAGTGAAAGTCCAGGTGCCAGAAGTCGCACAACCGCTTCCACAACAACCGCGCCACAGCGTCCCTCAACGCCGCGCCGTCGACCACGCCGAACGCCGCCCGGTACCCGGCGGCGAACGCCTCGACCTTCGCCAGGTCCAAGCCGCCGTCCCCGGCCGCGAACACCAGCGTGGCGGTCCGGGCGACCTCCTCACCGTAGGAGCGGATACCGAGCCGGTCCCAGTCGACCACCGCCACCAGGCCGCCATCGCGCCAAAGCAGGTTGAACGGCTGCACGTCCCCGTGCGTCCACCCGCCCGGCCCCACCGGCCCGTCGGTCTCCGGCCGGAGCCCGCGGTGGAACTCGACCAACTCCACCCGCCGCCGGAGCGCCTTGTCCACCAGCAGGTCGAAGTCGTCCAGCTCGACCCTGGAGGCGATCACCTCCAGGAACCGATCGGCCTCATCAATCGCGGCCTCGACAGACGCCGTCCGGCTCGCCGGCAGCGGGCCGCCATCCGGCAGCAGCGCACGGAGCCTGCCGTGCAGGGCACCCAGCTCCGTGCCGAGCAGCCGGGCCTGCTCCACCGACATCTCACCGCCGGTCAGGTGGACACCCTCCACCCACCGGGTCACCGTGAACGCCCCGGAACCCAACTCGAGCACCGGATCCCCGCCCGCCAACACGGGCCCGGCCACCGGTAGCCCCTCGGCCGCCAACACCGCCACCGCGTGCAGATTCCGGCGAGCCTTGTCCACAGGTACGTCCCGAACCCGCTTCACCAGGAACACCCCGGTCTCGGTGGCGAGCCGAAAGTTGTCGTTCATCAACCCGGCGACCACCCGCTCCACCGAACTGACCGGACCCAACTGGAACGCCGTGGTGATCGCCTTCAGGTCGGCAGATCCGAGCTGGTCAAGTACGGGAGACTGCATCAGGTCACCGTACGGACCAGCCCTGATCAGCCGCAAGCGGCACCAACTCGTCCAGCAAGATCGCGATGGCTCGTAGAGTGAACAAAATGACCTCCGGTAGTGCACGCGGGAAGCGGAACGGTCGACTTCTGCTCTGGGACCTGGACGACACTTTGATCAGCTACTCCGGGATCGGAGCGGAGACCGCCACCGAAGTCGCCGCCGCCGCGCTCAGGACTCCGATCAGCAATCAGCCGGTTCGCTCCGGCCGCACCGCCTGGGCCATCCTCCTCGACCTCCTCGAACTCAACGGCATGACCGCCGACCAAGCCGCCGCGACCGCCCCCGGGCTGCTTCCGGAACTGGCCGGCATGGTGGTCGACGAGCGGGGGGTCGACGCACCGAAGCGGGAAGCGGGCGCCCTGGTCGACTTCCTGCTCGCTCAACTCCGGTGGCTGGGCGCGCACCCCGCCGCCGGGGACCTGTGCGACGAGCTGGCCGACCTGGTGCACTCCGCCGACCGCGCCGCCTACCCCAGCCCGCCCGGGCGGACCCAGCTAGGGCGGCGCTGCCTGTTCACCGAGTGCGGCGGCGTGCTGGACGGGGTGGTGCACGTCGACCGCCCGGAGCGGTCGCGCATCGAGTGCGACCTCGACCCGGCCGCACACCGCTGGGCACGTGATCAGTGGATGGCGGTACGCCGCGCCGCGAAGGTCACCCCCGTCGCCCGTCCGGTCGGGATGGCGGCGTGAGCCGGGTCGCGGCGCTGACCGCCGCCGACGTCTCCGCGCTGTCCGGGCGCCCGCTGGGCACGGTATACCGCCTGGCCAGCGAGCAGAAATGGAGGCGCTACCGCGAGGGCCGGGTCGCCTTCTACGCCCTCGACGACGTAGAGCACATGCTCGTAACCACCCCCACACCTAAGAGCTTGTGAAATTACCGGGTTAGTCGGCGGGTCATGATGGTGATCATGGCCCATTGGATGATGGCGGCGTGGTGGTCGGGTCTGCGTTCGTAGTCGCGGACGGTGCGTCGGTGGCGGGTAATCCAGGCAAGGGTGCGTTCGACGACCCAGCGTCTGGGTAGGGCTTGGAAGGTGGTCTGTCCTGCGAGTTTGTTGACGATGTCGATGGTGATGCCGAGGGTGGCGGTGGCCCAGGTGACGAGCTGGCCGGTGTAGCCTCCGTCGGCCCAGATCTTGCGGATGGTCGGGAAGCACATGCGCACCGCGGTGAGCAGGGTGCGGGCGGCGTGGCGGTCTTGGACGGCGGCGGAGGTGACGAGCACGGTGAGGAGGAGTCCGGTGGTGTCGATGACGATGTGGCGTTTACGGCCGTTGATCTTCTTGCCGGCGTCGAATCCCCGGCTGGTTCGGGCGACGGTCTCGGCGGCTTTCACGGACTGGGAGTCCATGATGGCGGCGGTGGGGCCGGTCTGGCGTCCTTCGGCCCGGCGGGCCTGGTCGCGCAGGTTGCTGTGGAGTTGGTTGAGGGTGTTGTCGCCGATCCAGGTCCGGAAGTAGTGGTAGACGGTGCGCCAGGGCGGGAAGTCCACCGGCAGGGCCCGCCACACCCCGCCGTTGCGGGTGAGGTAGCGGATCGCATCGACGATGTCGCGACGCGGATAGGCCACCGGCCTGCCACCACGTCCTGATTCCGAACCGCTGACCGGCACGAACGGCGCCATGATCGTCCACTCGGCGTCGGTGGTGTCTGACGGGTAGCGGCGTGGCCGGACGGTGGGCAGGTGCACGCCAGGACGTGCGGGGGCGGTAGGTGCGCCCTGTCCCGCGACAAGGTAGAAAGACACTGTTGGGCCTTCGTGGTCTGGGCAGAGGTTTCGTCACCAGTGCTCATACCTGAAGGCCCTTCCCCGTTTCACCACGACACGCCAACGCCGCCCCAGACATCGACACACAGCAGCACACCGAACACTCAACCCGTTATTTCACAGGCTCTAAGATGACAATGTCCCTGGTCGAGAACATGACCGCCGACTGGAACCCGCAAGACCCCAGGTTCAGCGACGACTACCGGACCGCGGTCAAGGAACTCATCGACGCCAAAGTGGAAGGCCGCGAGGTCGTCGTACCCGAACGCCCCGAGGCACCCGGGATCACCAGCCCCGCCGACCTGATGGAAGTCCTGAAGGCCTCGGTCGCATCCGCACGCCAAGCCCACCAGCACCACGCCGACGGCGAGCCGGCCGCAGCCGGTCCGAAGCGCGCGCTCAAAGCGGTCCCGAAAGCCAAGGAATCAGCTTCCACCGCGAAGACCACGTCCACGAAGGCCGGGACCAAGACCCCCGCCAAGAAGGCGCGCAGCCGCAAGACGGCCTGAATCACCCCCCATGCGCCACGTGTGCGACGCGGTGGTCGCCCACGTCGTTGCGACCCTCCTCGCGATCAGTCCAAGGGCGGTCCCTCTGGTCAGCCCGGCCGAGCAGCGTCTTGCCCCCGGCCACGGGCGTACCCAGTCGACCTGGTTCAGAGCGGCTGTGGGCCACAAGCGGCTAGCTCGGGTGCTGCGCCCCGAGGGGGTCGGTGCCGTTACCTGTCGCGACCTGGACATCAGGGCTCTCGGCGTGCTGCTCGGCTGGTCGACAGGGGGCTGGGGTTGGCCGACGGGGGAGCTCAGGATGACCTGCAGGTAGTTCCACGCCATGGCCTGATCGTAGGCGTGGACCACTCGACGCTGGCCAAGTTCGCTTCAGTCGGTGGGGTCGCCGGCGGTGCGGCGCAGGTGCCCCACCGCGCCCAGGCAGGGAACGCCCCTGGGTCAACGCCCAGCAAAACTGGCACGACGACTGGGCCGATGAGCACCAGGCCGGACCCGAGCACAGTGAGAGCACCGCCGTCGGGCCCGAGGGGGGAAGGTGCCGAGTTCAGCACGGCCGAAACACGCGCCCGGAGTGCGCTCGTTCATGACTGGCAGGCTACGCCCCAGCTCAAACGGCGATCAGTCCCCGGACGGCGACAGCTTGGGTGGGTCACCCTTCGGTCCGGGAACATCCCCGCGAGCGCGGGGCGGACGGGATCTGGATCGGCTACGACTACGAGTCCTGGGGAACATCCCCGCGAGCGCGGGGCCGACCTGACCGACTCGATCAGCATCAGCGGGCACAAGGGAACATCCCCGCGAGCGCGGGGCAGACCACCAGAGACCCCCGGCGTCGATCAGCCAGAGGGGAACATCCCCGCGAGCGCGGGGCCGACTCCACCGGCATGGCCAGCTCCGGGCGCACGGTGGGAACATCCCCGCGAGTGAGGGGCCGACGCAGCGGGCTGCGTATGGCTCGGCCACCGCACAGGAACATCCCCGCGAGCGCGGGGCCGACCCAGGTTTTCCAGTCCTTGGGGCGCACGTGGTGGGAACATCCCCGCGAGCGCGGGGCCGACGTCCGGAGCATCACTCCGTATTTCGGCGCGCAAGGAACATCCCCGCGAGCGCGGGGCCGACGATCACCCATGAGGCTGGCGAACTGCTCGGGTGGGAACATCTCCGCGAGCGCGGGGCCGACTACTCACGAGGTGTTCGGCCTGGAAGTGACCGAGGAACATCCCCGCGAGCGCGGGGCCGACTTCCTGTTCGCCTACGGGTTCCTGCGCACGGTGGGAACATCCCCGCGAGCGCGGGGCCGACATCGATTCTCGGCGTGGCTATGCCGGGAACTGGGGAACATCCCCGCGAGCGCGGGGCCGACGTCGAGGTTGAGGCACGCTCCCCGGACATCGAGGGAACATCCCCGCGAGCGGGGCCGACCACCTGGGCGTCGGCGAGCACCCCGAACGCGTCGGAACATCCCCGCGAGCGCGGGGCCGACGCGGTGCTGCGGTACCACCTGGACCGCAGCCGGGGAACATCCCCGCGAGCGCGGGGCCGACGCCACGACCGCGTCAGCCCCGTCAAGGAGACCGGAACATCCCTGCGAGCGCGGGGCCGACAGGTAGTGCCGCATCCCCTGGACGGGTCCGGTGGGAACATCCCCGCGAGCGCGGGGCCGACGGTACACGCTGCGTCACGTTGGGCCTTCTGCCGGGAACATCCCCGCGAGCGCGGGGCCGACTGCGTGAACGACCCCGACCTGGCTGACCGAGAGGGAACATCCCCGCGAGCGCGGGGCCGACTGGGCGACGGAGTCCTCGGACGGGTCGTAGGCGGGAACATCCCCGCGAGCGCGGGGCCGACACGGCGCGCGGAGTTTGGATCTTCGTGAAGGGAGGAACATCCCCGCGAGCGCGGGGCCGACACCGAGCACGGCGGCATGGACGAATGGCAGGCGGGAACATCCCCGCGAGCGCGGGGCCGACGGGATGATGCAGGGTGCCACCCGGTCCGGGGAGGGAACATCCCCGCGAGCGCGGGGCCGACGGCGGCGGTGTCGTCGTCCAGGACGGCGACCGGGGAACATCCCCGCGAGCGCGGGGCCGACGGCGAGGTCCGCACCCGGGTCCTGACCGAGGTGGGAACATCCCCGCGAGCGCGGGGCCGACGGGCGGTCACTGCTCGGTCCCGCCAGAGCCGAGGGAACATCCCCGCGAGCGCGGGGCCGACGCCGCAGGGCTCGGGCACTCGCCCAGGTCGACGGGAACATCCCCGCGAGCGCGGGGCCGACTCTCTCGGCGAGCTGTTCACCGGGTCGGCGGCGGGAACATCCCCGCGAGCGCGGGGCCGACTCCACGACGCCGACCTGGTCGGCCGGATCTTCGGGAACATCCCCGCGAGCGCGGGGCCGACCTCCCCGGGGCGGGTGAAGTGGCCGGCCATGGCGGAACATCCCCGCGAGCGCGGGGCCGACGCTACGCCGCCCCACTCGGCCCACCTCGACCGGGGAACATCCCCGCGAGCGCGGGGCCGACACCCTCGACGCGGAGGCGGCGTCCAGGGTGCCGGGAACATCCCCGCGAGCGCGGGGCCGACCTCCTGCCCCTGGAGATCGGCGAGCACACCGCGGGAACATCCCCGCGAGCGCGGGGCCGACGCTTGGTGACCTGGGGCTTTACGGTGCGGGAGGCCCCATTTCATTCAGTTGCATTGCGGTCTGGGGTCGCTGGCGGCATTACATGATCCATCTCGGATTGATCTTGTTCTTGACGGAATTGTCGGTGCCTTGCTCTAGCGTCGTGGGCATGAATGACGCACCTGCGGTTGTCGCTGTTGACTATTGGCGATTCTACGGAGTCGAGGTGCGTGGTCGGGTAGGTGTGCTGTGGGGTAAGTCGGCGATGAACGGCGGCGGGGTGATGAATTTGCTGCTGTCGCACATGTTGGACACGGCTGCGGTGGCAGAGCGGGTGTGGGACTGCTATCTGCCTGTGCGTGTCCGGCGGGTGTTGGATGACGTCGCAGGCGGTGTCGGTCGGGGCCGGCGGTTCTTTGCGTGGCTGTGTGGTGTGCATGACTGCGGGAAGGCCACGCCCGCGTTTCAGCAGGTTGATCCGTTGGGTACCGCCGCGGTGTGGGGGTCGGGTCTGACGTGGGACCGGTATGCGGTCAAGGGAAAGTCGTGGCGGCATGACAAGGCGGGAGCGAAGCTTCTGATCCGGGTGTTGGATGCGGCCGGGTGGGATGAGGCCCAGGTGGACTGGGTGTGGCCATTGATCGCGGGCCATCACGGCTCGTATCCCTCTCGCGGCCAGTTGAAGGCGGGCACGCCCGCATTGCAGGGCAGAGGCGTCGCCTGGGAAGAGGCCCAGCAGGTTCTGGTGGAGGTGTTCACTCGGGAACTGGGCTTTGACTCCGAGAATCCGTTGCTGGCTGTGGAACCGCGCGTGGTGCCGCCGCGTGCGGTTCAGTTGCAGCTGTCGGGGTTTGTGGTGATGGCGGATTGGATCGCCAGTGACCAAACCAAGTTCGGTGGAATTGACGACCTCGACCGGGTCAGCATGGGTGGAGCCCGGGTTCGTGCCGCTGGGGCCTGGGCGGAGTTGGGGCTGCGTGGCGGGTGGGGGCAGTTGCCGACACCGGGTCCGCAGGTGTTTCAGCGCCGGTTCGGCCAGGAGCCGCGTCCCTCGCAGCGGATGGTGCTGGATGCGGTGCGGCGGATGGGCGGCTCGGGGTTGGTGATCATCGAGGCACCGATGGGGGAGGGCAAGACAAAGACCGCGCTGGTCGCCTCGGAGGTACTGGCGTCTCGGTTCGGTGCGGATGGTGTGTTCGTCGGAATGCCGACGCAGGCGACGTGTGATCCGATGTTCGCGCAGGTACGCGACTGGCTGCGCAGTGTGGAACCGGGCCTGGAGAGTCAGGTCGCGCTTCTGCACGGCAAACGCATGTTCAACAAGGAATGGCGCGCCCTGCTGGACGATGTCGGGGATGAGTGCGCCGATGACTGTTTCACCTCGGTCGGTGAGGACATCGACGGTGTGGACGAGTACGGCATGGCGGCCTTCGGCGGGCACGGTGCGGTGGAGCGTCGGGCGCCGGCGGAGTGGTTCCTTGGCCGCAAGCGGGGTCTGCTGTCCCCGTTCGTGGTGGGGACGATCGACCAGCTGTTGTTCGCCGCCACGCGGACCCGGCATGTGATGCTGCGGATGGCCGGGCTGGTGGGCAAGGTCGTGGTGCTCGACGAGGTGCACGCGGCTGATGTGTACATGTCGCAGTTCCTGGAGGAGGGGCTGTGGTGGCTGGGGCAGGCCGGCGTGCCGGTGGTGATGTTGTCTGCGACGCTGCCGTCGGCGCAGCGGCGGGCGTTGGTGGGGGCGTATCTGGCAGGTGCCCGTTCCCGGGAGGAGCGCGACGTGCCCGATCTTCCCGAACCAGCTGGGTATCCGAGCGTGACCGCCGCGTGGCTCGCGGACAGTGGTCCGCAGTTCCTGGTCGACAGCTGCTCGACCTGGCGTGACGACGTGCCCGTGACGGTCGAGATTCTCTCCGAGGCCCCGCAACCCCCGATCGCCTCAGATGAGCCGGACACGATCTCGCCCGCCGATCAGTCGATGGTCAACCTGCTCGAGGACCGTCTCCAAGACGGGGGATGTGTCCTGGTCATCCGCAACACGGTGCCCCGCGCCCAGAGCGCCTATGCGGCCTTGAAGAAGACGTTCGGCGCCGACGTGGTGCTGCTGCACGGCCGTCTTGATGCCGCCGACCGTGCCGAGCGCACCGAGGCCTGCCTTGAAAAGCTGGGGCCACCATCGAAGGACAGGCAACGCCCGGAGCGGTTGATCGTTGTGGCCACACAGTTGGCGGAGCAGTCGTTTGACGTCGACGCGGACCTGCTGATCACAGACCTGGCCCCGATGGACCTTCTGTTGCAGCGCATCGGCAGGCTGCATCGCCATGAGGGGGTGGACCGGCCGGCACGGGTCAGTGTCGCGACGGTGGTTGTGACGGGTCTGGGTTGCCTTGACCCTGATCAGATTCCGTGGATCTTGAAGGCCAGTGAAGGAATCTACGGCTCGTATCTGCTGCTGCGCACCGCTGCCGCACTTGTCGAAGCGCAGCAGGAGGGCTGGCGGATTCCCGGTCAGGTCCCGCAGCTGGTGGAGCAGGTCTACGGGGGTGGGCAGGCTGTGCCCGCGGCGTGGTCGGTCGCAGAACGCGCGGCTGGCGAGACGTGGTCGACCCGGCAACGACGTCGCGCCGAGGCGGCGGCACCGTATCTGTTGACTCGTCTCGGCGAGCACGCCAACCCGACTCTGCAGGCCCTGCACACCGGTGGGATCCGCGAAAGCCTCCCTGAGGGCCGTTTCGAGGCGCTCGTTCGAGACGGAGATCCGACGGTCGAGGTCATTGTCGTTCGCGGTGACGACGATGCCGGGTACCGCACCCCTTCTGGTCGCTCGCTCGGTCCGAATGGGGAGGCCTCCACCAGCGAACTCGTGGAGGAGGTGCTTGGCGCGACCGTGCGACTCCCGGCTTCGTTGACGTCGGTCGTCGAGGAGAACCTTGTTCCGCTGCCGAGCTGGCGCGACCACCCGTGGCTGCGCTACAGCCGCGCCCTGGTCCTGGGACCCGACGGATGGACGCAGCTGGGCGACCTCCAGGTCACCTACGACACCGACCTGGGCCTGGTCGTCAGGGGCGGTGTGCGCCCCTCGCGAGGCGCACGCCCCTGAACGAGGCCAAGAGGTGGAAGCATCTCCGCGAACGCGGAGCCGAGTGCATGGCTGAAGACGACTTCAGACACAGCCAAGGAGCATCCCCGCCGTGTGGATCATGCGGGACTGACCCGTCATTGAAGCACCCGTTGGACAGGGAAGCCAGAGGGTGGCATCATGAACTTCCTCACTGCTCTACTGTAGACATAGCCAATTGGATGTGTGCCTGTGTTTTGGTACAACCTGGTCGATGAGGCGTGGATGACCGGCCGGCGCTCCGACGATGGCCCCCGGCAGGTGGGCCTGTTGGACGTGCTGCTCGATGCCGACCGGTTCGAGGATCTGGTGATGGATCTTCCGACCCAGATACCGGCAGTGCTGCGTCAGGTGCTACTGCCCGTCGTCGTCGACGCATTGGGGGCTCCCGCGGATCGGCGGGATTGGCGCCAGCGCTTCGCGCAGGGCCACTTCTCGGAGGCCGAACGTGAGCGGCTGCGGATCTACCTCGGTGAACATCATGAACGGTTCGACCTATTCAGCCAGACCTTCCCCTTCGGCCAGGTGGCGGGGCTGCGCACCACCAAGGGTGAGACGAAGGGCTCCGCGACCTTGGTGGCCAATGCCGCCAGCGGCAACAATGTTCCGCTGTTCGCTTCGCGTACCGAGGCCGATCCACTCGAGCTGACTCCCGCTCAGGCGGTGCACTGGTTGCTGCACACGCTGTGCTGGGACACCGCCGCGATCAAGACAGGGGCGGTCGATGACCCCCAGGCCAAGGCGGGTAAAACGACCGGAAATCCCACCGGCCCGCTGGGCCAGTTGGGTGTCGTCATGCCGGTCGGTCAGACGTTGTACGAGACCCTGCTGCTGAACATGCCGTTCACCCCGGCAGCCCGCCTCGGAGTGCCCCAGTGGAAGCGTCCGGCGGCCACACCGGCCTGGACGACCAGGGCAGCCGACGGCCTTTTGGACCTATGGACGTGGCAGAGCCGCCGTGTCCGGCTGATCCCGCACGACACGCAGGATGGCGTGCGCGTGGCTAGGGTCGTGGTCTCGGCCGGTGACCGGCTGTCGATGGTCCCGGAGTGGGAACCCCACACCGCGTGGAACCTTGCCCCGGTTGGTAAGAAGGGGACCGAGAAGAAGGCGGCGAAAGGGCACCGGCATCCGCGCCGTCACGTCGCAGGCAAGGCAGCGTGGAGGGGCCTTGAGGCCATGCTCACCCCAGGTCGTGACAACAACGCGGTGGAGACCAGTTTCCTGCTCGACCAGATCGCCGAACTCCAGGACTCCGGCGCCATCCCCGCCGACTACCCGCTGCAGGTCCACACCTACGGGATGATCTACGGCACCCAGTCCGCCGTGGTCGAAGACATCCTGTGTGACGCCATCGCTCTGCCGATCCTCTCACTTGTCGCCGACACCGACACCCGCGACATGGTGCTGGAAGTCGCCGAACAGGCGGAGAAGCTGGCCCGGGCGGTCAACAACCTGTCGGCGGACCTGCGCCGTGCGGCCGGCGCCGACCCTATCCCCTGGAATGAGGGGCAGCGCCCCGGAGAGCTGGTCCTGCACGGCTTGGATCCGCTCGTGCGACGCCTGCTGGCCGGCGTGCGGGCGGCGGGCGGCGACGAGGAAGTCTTGCAGCGCGGACAGCTGGCATGGGAGAAACTCGCCTGGCGCACCACCCGCGACGTCGCCGAGAAGGTCTTCGCGACCACACCGCCGGGTGCGTTCGTCGGCCGGGAAGTGAAGCAAACCAAACAGGGCAAGAACAATGAGAAAGCCGTGACCTACTCGCTGGGCACGGCGGAGCACAACTTCCTACGCCAACTCAGGGCAGTCCTGCCCCGCGCCGCCGACGCCCGCACCACTGAGGCGGCAGCACGCCGCGCGAGCGACGCCGCGCAGCCCGCAACAATGACCGGAGCGTGAGCACTGCCATGGACTACAAGATCAAAGAACGGTACTGGCAGCGTCGGGTCGGGCCCGACCACGCATGGCGTGAGCACGGTTCCGACAAGGGCCCGCCGCCAGGGGAGGACCTCGCCGCTATGCGCTCAGGCTTGGGCCGTCCGCCGATGGATTCCCCGAAGATGTGGGCGCTGTACACATGCCCCGTCAACGACATGTTGGCCCGACGCGGCGAAGTGTCCGCCGAGCAAGCCGCCGAACACGCGGCGCTGTCCCTGTTCGGACTACACCAGCAGGGTGAGAAGGTCCCCATGCACCGGCAGGGGGTCGGTCTCGGCACCGCCCTTCTGGCACTACGCCGCCACGAGAAGTTTAGCGACTCGGCCACCGACGCCAGGGTCGGGGCCATGGCCGCGGCCACCAGCGTGCCGGCACTCCTTCGTCACCTGCGAAGCCTGATCACCCAACTGCGGGTGATCAGCCAGCCCGTGGACTACACCCAGCTGATGGCCGACATCCAGAACTGGCACCACCCCGACCGACGGCCCCCGGTCCGGCGGCGATGGGCGCTGGACTACCGGGTGTGGACCCACAACACCCCCGATCCCAAGGCCCCGACGGCCCCGGCTGCCGAGTAGCCCGTAGCCCACAGACCGCTTTCACTTCCGCCGACTCCCGCAGCTGTCACCTTTCTTTGGAGTTTCCCTTGTCCATGCCCCGACGCCTCTACATCGATGTGCACGTCCTGCAGACCGTGCCCCCGGCCAACCTCAACCGCGACGACAACGGCAACCCCAAGGAGGCGGACTTCGGGGGCAGTCGCCGGTCGCGGGTCTCCTCCCAGGCGTGGAAGCGCGCCACCCGGATGCACTTCGCCGAGAGGCAGGACAAGGAGGACCTGGGTACCCGCACGAAGCGCATCGCCGGTGAACTCACGAAGAAGCTGATCTCCCGCGCGAAGGCAGACGGCAACGCGATGGAGGTCGAAGCAGCCCAGCGCATCGCCGGCGCGCTGCTGGAACCGATGGGTATCGCAGCGGGTCGCAAGGCCGGTGACACCGCCTACCTGTTGTTCTTCGGCCGTCGTCAACTCGACACGATCGTCGACCTCGTCGCCGCCGACATCCTCGAACTCGCCGCACTCGACGACGACGGGCTGAAGAAGGCCGTCGAAGGACGCGGCGCGCAGGACAAACTGCGGCAGGGACACCCAGCCGACGTGGCCCTGTTCGGGCGTATGGTCGCAGATATCCCCGCCCTCAACGTCGATGCCGCGACCCAGGTCGCCCACGCCATCTCCACCCACGCCGCCGAGCTCGAGTTCGACTACTACACGGCCGTCGACGACGAAAACGCCGCCGATGAGACCGGTGCAGGAATGATCGGCACGATCGGCTTTAACTCCGCGACCCTCTACCGCTACGCCACCGTGGGCCTGCACCAACTGCTGGAGAACCTCACCACCCACGACAAGGCGGTGGACGCGGTGAACCTGTTCGTCGACTCGTTCGCCCGTTCCATGCCCACCGGCTACGGCAACTCCTTCGCCCACCGCACCCGCCCCAGCCTCGTCGCCGTTGTAGTGCGCGCCGATCAGCCGGTCAACCTGGTCTCCGCCTTCGAGAAGCCGGTACCCGTCACCGACGGCATCGTCGCTGAATCCGCCCGACGCCTGGCAGGCGAGTACACCACTGCGACCCGGCAGTGGGGCGACACCCCGGTACACGTGGCCGTCTCCCACGCGTTCGCCGACGGCACGGATGAGGCCCGCGACCTCGCCGCCGCGTTCGGGCCCAACATTTCCTTCCCGGACCTGCTGACCGGTCTGAAGTCCAGCCTCGCCGACCGGGTGGGCGACCTGTCATGACCACCTACCACCCGACCTCGGGCGGCGAGCCCGTGCTGGTGTTGCGTCTGGCCGGCGTGCTGCAGTCCTGGGGTGACCGCAGCGCCTTCAACCGGCGGGAGACACGACCTGAGCCCACCAAGTCCGGCGTCATCGGACTGCTGGCCGCCGCCGCCGGACTACCCAGAGAAGCCGACCTGACAGACCTGCTCGGTCTGCGCCTCGGCATCCGCGTCGACCAGGCCGGCACCCTGCTGCGCGACTACCACACCGTCAGCGACTACCGGGGCCGGCCGCTCCCGCAGACCGGCGTATCCGCCAAAGGTGTGCAGAAACTGACCTCACCTGCAAAGGACACCCACGTCACCCACCGCTTCTACCTGCAAGACGCCGTGTTCCTCGCCGCCATCTCAGGCCCACGCCCCCTCATTGAGGGACTCGCCGACGCCGTACTCCGCCCCGCGTTTCCACTGGCACTCGGCCGACGCTCCTGCGTCCCATCCCAGCCCATCGCATTGGGCGGCCTGAGGGAAGGAACCCTGCTGGACGTGCTGGCCACAGAACCGTGGCAGGCCGGCGAGGCCCATCGCGACGCCTACTGGCGCACAGCCAAGCGCACCAACACCCGCGCCGACCACGTCGACCTATCCGCGACCATCGACGACGACAACGGCGACGACGTCGCGCACGATGTGCCCTTGTCGTTTGCGCCCCGCGAACGCCGCTTCACCAGCCGGCGGATCCGCCACACCTGGCTATCGGTGCCCACGGGATTCCCGGCACCCGACGATGCCACCGCGGCCCCCGCTCATGACCCCTTCGCCCTGTTGGGCTGGTGACCACATGCCTTTCCTGTCCCGCATCCGTATCAACCCGCTGCGCGCAGCCAGCCAGAAGCTGCTCGCCAACCCCCGCGCCATCCACGGCGCCGTGCAAGGCGGCATCGCCGACCGGCCCACCGACGAACGCGTCCTGTGGCGGCTGGACTCCGACAACCCCCACCGGCCGATGCTGTTCGTCCTGAGCCCGTCGCGCCCGGACTGGACCCACATCGTCGAACAGGCCGGATGGCCCGACGCCGACGGGGAACACTCCGCCATCGCCGACTACACACCGCTGCTCGCACAACTGGCCATCGGCAAAGAGTTCGCCTTCCGCCTCACCGCCAGCCCCGTGCAGAACTCCTCCAAACCCACCGGAGACAGCGAGCACCGCAAGAAGACCCCGAAAGAACTTCACCAACGGTCCTACCGCCTGCCGCAACGCACGGCAGCCCACCAGCTCGACTGGCTGCTGCAACGCACCACCCGGTGGGGCTTTGACATCCCCCATGCCCGCACCGACCCCGCCGCACCCGGCCTCGCCCTCCCGGAACAGCTGACGCCGGCCCACGACGTGCGCATCATCGACCGCAGCCGCCACAACATCACCAAACCCGGCTCCAAGACCGCGGCCACCCTCACCACGGCCACCTTCGAGGGCTTCATGCGCGTCACCGATCCGCGACTCCTCGAAACGGCCATGCTCAATGGCATCGGCCCTTCTAAGGCTTACGGCTGCGGACTACTCACCCTCGCCCCACCCGCAGGCCGGTGACGTGGTCGACATCTGGTGGAAAGCCCACCCGCACGACCTGCACCGACTCGCCGACCGCGTCTCCAGCGTCTACGTCGAACGCAGCCACCTCGACCGCGACGAAAACGCCGTCGTCATCATCAACAAACGCGAAACCGTCCGCGTCCCCGCCGCCATGATCGCCGTCATGCTCCTCGGGCCCGGCACCCGCGTCACCCACGGCGCCATCAATCTGCTCGCCGACTCCGGCACCACCGTGTGCTGGGTCGGAGAGCAAGGCGTCCGCATGTACGCCGCAGGACTCGGCCCCAGCCGCGGCGCCGGACTCCTCAACCGCCAAGCCTGGCTCGTCAGCCGCATCCCCCAACGCCTCGCCGTCGCCCGCGCCATGTATGCCATGAGATTCCCCGACGAGGACGTCACCGCCTGCACTATGCAACAACTCCGAGGCCGCGAAGGAGCGCGCGTCCGCAAGATCTACCAAGCCGAATCCCGCCGTACCGGCGTCCCATGGAACGGCCGCGTCTACAAGGCAGGCGACGCCCACGCCGCCGGCGACGACCTCAACCGGCTCCTGTCCGCCGCCAACGCCGCCCTATACGGCATCTGCCACGCCGTCATCGTCGGCCTCGGAGCCAGCCCCGGCCTCGGATTCGTCCATACCGGCCTCGCAACGTCCTTCGTCCTGGACATCGCAGACCTCTACAAGGCCGAATACACCATCCCCCTCGCCTTCGACCTCGCCAGCAAAGGTCTCACACAAGAACGCGACGCCCGCGTCGGACTCCGCGACCGCATCGCCCAGGATCAACTCCTCGGACGCATCGTCCGCGACGTCAAGAGTCTCCTGACTCCCACAGGCACAGAACTCCCAGACGACGAACTCAACCAACTCTGGGACGAACACCTCGGCACCGTCGCAGGCGGAGTCAACTGGGCAACCAACTCCGACGCAAATCCGCTCGGGCCCATTGACCCCGGCATGGGCGACGAACACCTCGCGGTCATCGGCCCCGACTTCGACCGACCGGCCCCCACCGGCCCACGCCGATGACCGTCATCATCCTCATCGCCGCACCTGAAGGGCTCCGAGGGCACCTCACCCGCTGGATGATCGAAGTCCACGCCGGCGTCTTCGTCGGCAACCCCAGCCGCCGCATCCGAGACCGCGTCTGGGACCTCCTCGCCACCCGGATCAACGACGGACAAGCCATCCTCATCGAACCCGCCAACAACGAACAAGGCTGGACCGTCCGCACCGCAGGACGAGACCGCTGGCACCCTACCGACTACGACGGACTCATCCTCTCCGCCCGCCAAAGGGCATAACACACCAGGTCGCACGCGGATGCCACCCCGACGGAACCGCCGAAGGCACAAATCTCGACGTATGGAACATCCCCGCAAGCGCGGGGCCGACATGAAGACGCTCGAGCCGGCGATGAAGCCACCGGGAACATCCCCGCGAGCGCGGGGCCGACACGCCCACCGTGTCCTCGAGGGGCATCTGCGCGGGAACATCCCCGCGAGCGCGGGGCCGACCCGGTGAACGTGGCGAATGTCGTCCGGGTGTAGGGAACATCCCCGCGAGCGCGGGGCCGACAAGCCTAGACCGCAGGTGAAAGCCGGTATCTCGGGAACATCCCCGCGAGCGCGGGGCCGACCGCGCTTCCTCCGGCATGTACTCCATCGCCCCGGGAACATCTCCGCGAGCGCGGAGCCGACCTCGGGCCCTGCGCCTCGTCGACCCGGACCGCGGGAACACCCCCGCGAGCGCGGGGCCGACCCTCCGGGAGGCGACGATGACGGCGACGACCGGGAACATCCCCGCGAGCGCGGGGCCGACCAACGCCTACGGCCAGTCGGCCTACGTCACAGAGGAATATCCCCGCGAGCGCGGGGCCGACAAGGGTTTCGCTTGTGGACAGTCCCCAAAACCGGGAACAGCCCCGCGAGCGCGGGGCCGACACGTCGAACGGCAGCGACCACTGGCGGTACTCGGGAACATCCCCGCGAGCGCGGGGCCGACACCCGGGCGGGGCCGGAACCAGGGTATGGGGTGGGAACATCCCCGCGAGCGCGGGGCCGACGGTAGGCCATCACGGCGGTGGCCATGTCCGCAGGAACATCCCCGCGAGCGCGGGGCCGACAACACGGCGACGGGGTCGTGGGTCATCATGGGGGGAACATCCCCGCGAGCGCGGGGCCGACGGGCGGTGGCTCGACAAGGACGACGACGCGTGGGGAACATCCCCGCGAGCGCGGGGCCGACAACCTCGGGGGGTGGGGGAGCGGGGCCCTGCTGGGAACATCCCCGCGAGCGCGGGGCCGACACCCGGGCGGGGCCGGAACCAGGGTATGGGGTGGGAACATCCCCGCGAGCGCGGGGCCGACTGAACCACCGCATCCGGGGTGCTGCCGGCGGTGGGAACATCCCCGCGAGCGCGGGGCCGACGCCCCGACCGACGTCGACCCCACGCCGAGCGTGGGAACATCCCCGCGAGCGCGGGGCCGACAACCCCTTTGTCGCGCCGGCCGCGACCGTCGGGGGAACATCCCCGCGAGCGCGGGGCCGACGGCGAGGAAGTCTGCGCCGACTGCCCGGTGAAGGGAACATCCCCGCGAGCGCGGGGCCGACCGACGTCATCCACGCCGACTGGACCACTGCCGGGGAACATCCCCGCGAGCGCGGGGCCGACCCGGGGGTGCGGGTGGTGCCGTCAGACCGGTAGGGAACATCCCCGCGAGCGCGGGGCCGACTAGACGACGCCGTCAACAACCAGGCCAGCCAGGGGAACATCCCCGCGAGCGCGGGGCCGACGACGCGCCGACCAGGGCGACGAACCCGCCCACGGGAACATCCCCGCGAGCGCGGGGCCGACGTCGGCCGGGTCGAGCTGCACCTCTCCGATCCGGGAACATCCCCGCGAGCGCGGGGCCGACCCGAGGCGTCCCGATCCGCCGGCGAAGCAGGCGGGAACATCCCCGCGAGCGCGGGGCCGACGGGCCGTTCTCCTTTACGTACGCGAGGAAGTCGGGAACATCCCGCGAGCGCGGGGCCGACTTCCTGCCGGCGTCGAAGGACATGGGCGACGGGGGAACATCCCCGCGAGCGCGGGGCCGACGCACAACGGAGGTAGTACGCGGTCCGCCGGTGAGGAACATCCCCGCGAGCGCGGGGCCGACGCGCTCAAGACCGACGAGGCCCGCGAGGCCCGGGGAACATCCCCGCGAGCGCGGGGCCGACAGGTGGGTCGCGTCGGTCTGGATATACATCGGGGGAACATCCCCGCGAGCGCGGGGCCGACGCACGAAGCCCCGAAGGCTTCTTGCCCTGACCGGGAACATCCCCGCGAGCGCGGGGCCGACGCTCGGCGCGCTCCGGTCATGTCGATACACCCGGGAACATCCCCGCGAGCGCGGGGCCGACCTGGTCGAGTGCAAGACGGCCGGCCTGCTGGGGGGAACATCCCCGCGAGCGCGGGGCCGACCCGTCGGTAGAGGGCTGCGACGATGAGCAGGAAGGAACATCCCCGCGAGCGCGGGGCCGACCGCACACCCCCGACGACGCCGTGTACCCGGTCAGGAACATCCCCGCGAGCGCGGGGCCGACAACGCCGGCGACATCACCGTCACCGGCGGGCCGGGAACATTCCCGCGAGCGCGGGGCCGACGGCCAGGTGCACTCGGCCGTCATCACCGCGGTGGGAACATCCCCGCGAGCGCGGGGCCGACACTTGGTGACCTGGGCCTCTACGGCCCCGGAGGGGCCAGTTCATTCAGTTGCATTTCAGCCTGCGTCGGTGATCGAAGGGCGCGCCGGGGTGAAGATTTCTTGGACCCACTTCGAATTGATCTTCCTTGTGCTTGGACTCGTCGGCGCATTGCTCTGGCGTCGTGCGCACATTTTGGGGAGCTACGTGCGGCCATCTAACTCTTGGCGATTCTACGGGCCGCAGTATGGACTTGGCGTTCTCCAGCCAGAGACGGCGATTAGTTCGGGGTCGCTGGCCGCGTTACGTGTTGCACGACCCCGATCGGCGATTTGCCCGAGTTGTTCGGTGTATGGGATTGAGCTTGCGTGACGTGCGCTCTGCGGTGGACGCGGACTCCCGATGGGTGGCGGCTCATGTTGTCTAATGCGGAGTGGGTCAAGCGCGGGAGCAACAACGGAGCAACGCGGGCCGAAAACAGCGCTTGAATACGACGTGAAGAGCTGCGTTTCCACAGGTCAAAGGGTGGTAGGTCCATTTTGGACCTGGAATGCTTCGGATCAGAAGGTTGGGGTTCGAGCCCCTTCGGGCGCACGTTGGTTGACCTGCTGGCCTGGTCGACGGCTCCGAGGTGCAGCCACTGCACGGCGGAGTCGTGCGCGCCGTTGCGCTGCAGCCACGACCAGCGGCGCCTCCACCGGCCCCGGGTGAGGGAGTTGCGGACCCGCTCCAGGCTGCGGACCACCACCGGGTACTCCATCCCCAGCTCCCGGGAGAACCCCATCGGGGTCACCTCCCACTGGTCGACCGGGTGGCTGAGCAGCTCGTCGGGCAGCACGAACTCGATGGTCAGCTCGCCGAGCGCCTCCAGGCTCGCCGACGCCAGCTCCCGGAGCAGTTCGCTGAGTTTGCCGGGCAGCTCGTCGAGGCCCAGCGGCTCGCCGTCCCCGGTGCGCAGCGGCCGGTCGCCGCCGCCGGTGTCGTGCTGCAACCACACCGCGAGCAGGTACTTCTCCGGGTTCGGAAAGTACTCGTGCAGCTCAGCCCACCGAGGGCGTCGTGGAGCTGCCGATCTACATCTACTGGCAGCCCGAGCGGACCTTCGACCTGTCCAGCGACTACAGGCTGCGGTCCATGAACCAGAACGTGCTGCGCGAGGCCGCCTGCTACGACGACCTGGACACCTTCCTGAACCGGGACACGCTTTTGAGGCTGTGGCCCCGGCTCGTCCTCCCGAAGGGTGTGCGGGCCGCCTGGGAGCGGGCGCATCCGGCGCTGCGCCCGGCGCTGCCACCGCCGCGTGAGGCCGATCGACCCTTGCCACCGCCAAGTGGCCGCCATCTCTACGGCGCGGGGGAGCATGTCACCGGTTCCGCCAGACCGTCGGCGCGTTGGGACCACCCCCGCAGCCGCGGGAGCGCCAGGGCCTTGCTCGACTTGTCGCCGTGTGCTTCCCGCGGGCGCGGGGTAGTCCAGTGCAGATGTCGCCCGAGCTGATGAATGCCCAGTGCTACCTGTGGACGCGGGTGCGCTCCCTCCCCGACGATGGCTTCCTCGCGGCACTAACGTGCTCCTTGTGGAGATGGAACGATGGACATGTCCGCTCCTTTCAACGCGGGTGCTCGCGCCTGACCATGTGTTCGACGTCTGGCTCGTGTCGGGCGTGGGCAGGGCGAGCGGCGGGTGCGGGAGGTGGGCGGCCGGCCGGTGTGCGCACATCGGCCGGCCGCCGGTGCACGGCGCCTGCGGAGCGAGTACTTACGGGGGTCACAGATATGCCGTGCGTCGCCACATCGTGCGCTCCCAATTCCGGAGTTGACCAGAAAGTTCCACCTGGTCAAGTGGCACTTTGCAAAGCGCGACTTTGTGAAGTCGCACTTGGTGGAAACCGGGCGGTCGATGTGTTGGGCTGGTGAGCCTACGACTTCCCCGCCTGGAGGCAAGTGTGAACGTTCGTGACTTCGATGACGTGTTCGATCTGGTGCACCGGCGGTGCACTCTGGAGATCCTCACCGCCCTGGAATCAGGCCATGCCCGGTGGACGGCCCTGCTGCACGACATCACCCCGCGCCCGCACAGCAAGACTTTCGGCGACGCTATTCGACACCTCGTGCTCGACGGCTACGTCCGCCAGCAGGCCGACGCCCACGGCGCCTACTACGAGCTCACCGAGTCGGGCACGGCGTTGATCGCGATCGTGCGCGACTTCGTCGACCACCTCGAGCAATGGCGAATCCTGCTCGCCGACGGCTACCTCGCGGCATGAACGCACAATCAACACGCTGCATCGTCCGGTGACGGGATCGCCGTGAGTTTGCTCGACGTGGCCATCGCGTGCACGGTGGGGGCATACCTCGGGGCGGCGGCGCCTCGGATCGTCTACCGCTGGGCGGTGTCATCACCCGCGCACGCACGGCCCGCATGCGGCTGGTGCGGGGCCAGCTACAGGCGCGGCCCGCGTGGATGGGCGGGGCCGGCCACCTGCCCGCAGCCGTGCACGATGTCAAACACCGAGGACGCCGTTGCGGGCGCGGTGTGCGCGGCGGTCGGATGCGGCCTGCTGGCGTGGCGGCTGCCAACCAACCGGCCGTCTGAAATGTGCGTCTTGGCGGCATGGCTCGTACTCGCCGGCGTGGGCCTGATCCTGGCGCAGATCGACCTCGCCGTATACCGCCTGCCCACCCCGATCCTTGCCGCGACAGCCTTCGTCACCACGGGGCTGATCGGGGTCACCTCTTTCCTGACCCCCGACGGCAGGCGGCTTGTCACCGCCTCGGTGTTCGGCAGCCTGCTGTACGGCGGGCTCTACCTGGCCGCGTCCTGGGTAAGCAGAGCTCAGGTCGGGCTGGGAGATGTACGGCTCGCCGCTATCCTTGGCGTAGGACTTGGCGCCCTCGGTCCCGTCCCGTTGACCATCGGCATCCTCGCCCCGTACGTGCTGGCCACGCCACTAGCTGTCGCGTTGATGCTTCGGGGCGGAACGGTGGTTACGAGCATTCCCTTTGGCCCGTTCATGGTCACAGCCGCCGTCCTGGCGGCGCTCCAATGAGAAGCCCCCGACAGGGTCCGCCAGCAGATACATCGGAAGGTGCACCGTGACTGCCACACCTGATGTCGATGCCACGAAGATCGCCAAGGCGGCTGCGGCCACCAACGTAACACTGGTGGAGGTGGCGGTTCGACAGGAAGGTCGCGTCCGCGACCTAGCCGAGCAGCTCGCAGCCGCACTCGCCGGCTACTCCGTGGCCTACCAGGCGGTACACAAAGCATGGGGTGCAGATCAAACTGCCGCGTTTGGACTTCGCTCTCCCACCGCTCTGGCCGCTGACGCGAAGCCGCCCGGACTGATGACGAGTCGGCGCTCCCGCAGGAGGGTCTAGCTTCCGCGCGACGTCGCCACCGGCACGTCTCTGCCAGGTCCGACCGCTCCACAAACCGCAGCGTGATCAGCCACCGGTCCCGCCTGGCGCGAAGCTCACGCTCTTGCCTCGCTTGGCGAAGGGTCTGCCTTTCGACGTCCCCACGCCTGCAGTGCAAAGCCAATCATGGGCTCGCTGTTCTCAGACGGCACGCGGCTCGGAGAGCCGGCTGATCGGTCTCGGCAATCTGCGCGGCCCGCGCGCGACGATTCGTCGTCCCGTCAACTGCGGTGCTCGAGCGGGAAGGCGAGGGCCAGGCTGTCTGCCAGCAGTTCGTGGATCTCCGACGCCAGGGCGTGGCCCCCGTGGCGTTGGGCGAGGGCCAGCGCCGCACGCAGCTCGTCGGTCCCTCCCCGCACGTCCCCCATCGACAGCAGCAGGTCGCCGAGGTCGCGGCGGGCGGTGGCCTCGCCGAGCCCGTCACCGATCCGGCCGGTGATATGCGCGCTGCGCTCCAGAGCTTTGACCGCGTCGTCGTTGCGGCCGGTGTCCGCCCACCCCAGCGCGAGCAGGCGCAGGGCACTCGCGGTGCCGCGTTCGAACCCCGCACCCTCGGACAAGGCGAAGCACCGCTCGAAGTGAACGGCCGCACGAGCGGCATCGCCGACCCGGCGCATCAGCATGCCGAGGTTCTCGTGCGCGGCGGCCTGGGCCACCGGGTCGTCCAACTCGGCGACGATGCTCAGGCCGCGTTCTCCGCAGTCGATCGCGGAGCGGATGTCCCCGCGCGCCTCGAACAGATGGCACAGGTTGGTCAGGCACATCGCCTGTCCCGCGCGGTGCCCCGCTGCGACGAACCGGGAGTGGCCGCACTCCACCAGCTTGATTCCCGCGGCGAGCCCGTCACCGGCCCGGTCGCGGCTGACTGTCGCGATTCCGTGGTCCATGAGGGCGAGGGCTTCGGCGACCGGTCGGTTCCCTCCTGCGCGGCGTCGCGGGCGATCTCGCACGCCCGGACCCAGTCCTCGTCGAGGCCGCGGCCCACGTAGTAGCCGAATAGTGGCACCGCGAGCCGCACCAGTAGCTCCTGTGGCACTGTGGCGTCGGCTCGGGCCCGCGTTAGGAGGGGGATGAAGGACATGTGTTCGCGGTGCAGCCATTGCACAGCTTCGCCGGAGTCGTGGAACGGGGGTGACGTCGCCTCCCACCGGTCGTCGGCCCACGTCGAGCGAACACTGAGCGGGTACAGCAGCCGCTGGGCGCGCCAGGCCGCAGCGGCGTAGAACTCCAGGAGCCGGATCGTCGCCGCGCTCCGCGCGAGGTCGTGCGACGGCGTGGACAGGGCCTCTCGCACGTACGCCCGCAGCAGGTCGTGGATCCGGTATCGGCCGGGTTCCCGCGCCTCGACCAGGTGCATGTCCGCCAGCCTGTCGAGCACCCGTGCGGCCGCGCGCTCGTTCAGGCCGAACAGGTGTCCGACGACGGCGACGTCTAGTTCGGGGCCTTCCAGCAGGCCGAGCAGTGGGTACGCGTTTGCCGCCTCGCGGTCGCGCGGGTCGGCGCTGGTGGCCAGGTGGTTGACCGAGCCGCCCACGCTGACGCGGACGGCCACATCCTCGGCCTCCAACTGGTCGAGGCGGGTCTCCTCGTCGGCCAGCAGCGCAGCGACGTGGGCCACCGTCCATGCCGGTCGCGTCGCCAGTCGTGCCCCGACGAGGTGTACGGCCAGCGGCAGTCCTCCACATCGGTGCACGACCGCCGCCGCGGCATCGGGCTCGGCCTCGACGCGGCGTCTGCCGGCGATCCGGGCGAGCAGGTCGACGCCTTCGGCCTCGCTCAGCATGCCGAGCTGCTCGTGCCGTGCGCCGGGCAGGGACACGAGGTTGCGGCGGCTGGTGACCAACACGGCGGATCCGGCGCCCGTCGGCAGCAGCGGCAGGATCTGGGCGGTGGACGCGGCGTTGTCCAACACGAGGAGCACCCGCCGTCCCACCACCCCTGACCGGTAGCGAGCTGAGGCCTCCTCGACGTCGTCGACGGGTCCGGTGCCGAGGTCGAGTGCGCTCAGGAGGTGCGCCAAGGCCAGGCGCACCGACGGCCCGGTGTCGCCCGCGCGCACGTCCCCGCCGAGGTCGACGAACAGATGCCCGTCGGGGAACTCGTCGGCCACCCGGTATGCGATCTCCACGGCCGCGGAGGTCTTCCCCGCCCCGCCCATGCCGGAGATGGCCACCACCGCCACTCCCGCCGATGCCATGAGGTGGTCGCTGACGGCCGCGAGCAGGTCCGCGCGACCGGTGAAGCCAGGTAGTCGGGGAGGCAGCTGCCGTGGCGCGACCCACCACGTCCGCTGCTCTACCGGGGCAGGCGGCGGGGTGGCGGCTGCACGGCGGGTGGTGGCGGCGACCAACACGGACACCTGGTCCGGGGACAGGCGCAGTGCGCGGGCGAGGCGCAGCACCGTCTCGCGGCGGGGGAACCGCCGGTCGCCGCGTTCGAGGGAACCGATGGCCTGCGCGCTGAGTGACGAACGCTCCGCCAGTCCCTCCTGGGTGAGACCCGCTTCGTGGCGGTGAGCGCGGAGGAGTTCGCCGAACGTCTCGTCCACAGGCCCCCCGTCGACCGCATTTCCGGCCTTTCGACCGGTGACAACCCTCGAGTGTAGAGGTGTCAGTAGAGGTTGTCGCTGGTCGTTTCCGGCGAACGTGGACAGGGTGGGTGAACACCAGTTCGGTGCTGTCCTGGCTCAGTCGAGGTCCCGTGCGAAGCACACGAGGTGCTTCGCCCGCCGGCGTCGCCACACAGGACGCGCCAACAACGAAGGAGACGCAATGAAGAAGAAGCTGTGCGCCGCTGTTGCCGTAGGAGCAGCGCTATTCGCCGCGGTGGTGGCTCCTGCTAGCGCCAGCGCGGCCACGACACCGGAAGCCGCCTCGTCGCAGACCCTGATGATCGGTGGGCGCTGTGTCGACTACGGCTACGTGAGGGTCAACACCGCCGCTGTCAATGTGTACACCGGCGCTGGCACGAATTATTCTGTCGTCAAGGTGGCTGTCAGGGGTGAGTACCTGAGCTGCTGGCCCATCATCGTGGGAAACACCTACAGGTTGTGTTCCAACGGGGTTATCGCGAATGGCTGGATTCCCGTGGACGTCCTTCCCCTCGGCCGCCCGGATGGCGTGCGAGACGGTTACGTACCCAGCACCTGCGTCACGGACTAGTCACTGGCCGCCCCATGACGAGCTGTTAGTGGGCGTGATTGCCGTGCGGGCCTGGTTTGTCGACCAGATGGTCGGCGAACCAGGCCCGTCGGCGTATGGCGGCTCTTCGAAGTTGGTGGGGGTCGGGTTCGTCGGGCTATGGTGCCCGCGATTGTCTGTGGTCAATTCTGGTGTCTAGGCTGGGCCTGACCTGCGTGGTGGTGGTCAGTTGGTCCCGCCGAGTCGGACTGACAGGAACCGGGCGATGGTCCCGGCGATGTCGGCCCGGCCCGGGTCGAAGTCGGTGTGCCCGCCGTCGGTGATCGTGACATGGGTCGGATGTCCGGCCGCGATGAGCGCGTCCGCCAGCCGCACTGCCTGGCTCGGCGGGATGATCGCGTCGTCGAAGGCGTGTACCACCAGCACTGGCGTGCTGCCGCCCACATGTGGCAGCACCCCGGACGCTATCGTTTCCGGGTCGTCTGCAGCGGGCACCCGGCCGAGCAGCTTCGTCCAGGAACTGCGTGGGCCCAACGGCTGCGGCCAGTCCGGGCTGACCGGATCGACCGGGGCCTGAAAGGCCAGTACCGCGGCCACGTCCCCGGGCTCGTCCACCCCTCGCAGCCCGACGTGCAGGGCCAGGTGCGCGCCGGAGGAGTTGCCGGCGAGAACCAGGGGCTTGCCGGCCTCACGGGCGGCCCGGGCCTCGGCCCGCACATCGTCGAGCTGGGCCGGCCACACGTGATGCGGGGCCAGCCGGTACTTCGCGTGTTTCACCGTCATGCCCAGCCGCTCGAACACGCTGACATCCACGTTGTCCACGTGCTGCCAACCGCCGCCGTGCACCCAGAGCAGTACCGCGTCAAGCTTCATGATCAAGACGATAGCCTCCGGCCGGAGAGGTGTCCTCGGGGCTCGTCGGGTGGTCGCGCAGCGTGTTCGTAGCCGCTGGTTGACGGGGTTTCAGAAGCCGCAGGCGTCGCGGGCGATGGTCTTGTAGTCCCGAGAGCGGTAGTAGCCGGCCTGTGATGCAGCCTCATACGCTACCGGATCACCGGGTTGGGATTCGATGCTCAGGCTGGTGATGCCGGACTGCGCATAGAGGGGGTGCCTTCCGCCGGAGGTGGGCCGACCGAGGGTGGGCCAGCGGGCGCGGTTGGGCTGGGTGCGAGAACGGGGTCGATGCTGAACGCGACAAGGATCGCCGCGACGGGCACGCGTCTGCGGTTCGACCGGGTGGGGTTCACGGTGTTCCAGGCGAGTCGGGCCGGCCTGCGGGTTCCCGGTCGCGGTGGCGGATGACGTCGGCGGCGGTGGCCAGGGTGGTCAGCACGGTGGCGTGGAGGTCGGCGGGAAGCTGTTGGAGGTGTAGTCCGCTGGTGTGGACGACGGCGGTGAGGTGTTCGCGCTGAGGTGCTGACGGCCCGGGATGGGTGAGGAGCATTCGTGCGGAAGTGCCGTCGGCTGCCGCGATCACATCGGCGACGGTCTGGTCGAGCAGGTCGCGCGAGCGATTGTAAGGCGGCTGGTCGGCCAGGTCGATGGCGGTCAGCGCCAGTCGAGTTCGGTAGAGTGTGTGGCTCGGTTCGGGGAAGTTGACCGTTGTGGGCAGGTCGAGAAGGTGCCGGTGGTCGGCGCCGGGCGTGTTCATGGCTGTGAGCAGGGCGGCGGCGGCCTGTTGCCAGGGTTCGGTGGTTTCGGCGGTTTCGAGCAGCGCGGCGGCTTCGTCGTGGTGGCCGTCGCGGATGGCGGCGATGACGGCGACTTGGCGGCTGTCGGTGAGGTCGGGGCGCAGGCCGTTGAGGCGTTGGATGTGGCTGACGGCACCGCGCCAGGCTCCGATGCTGATGAGGGCTCGGGTGCCGTCAGTCAGGAGCACGTCGCGGACCCAGTCGCGGAGTTTGCCGGCCACTTCGGCGTCGTGCATCAGAGCTTCGGGTTGGAAGTGAATGCCCTCGACATTCACCGGCTCGGGGCGGGTATACGCCTCGTGGAGGCTGGTGAGGATGTGGTGTGCTCCGCGTCCGTCTCCGGCCCGGATGCGCAGTCGGGCAAGGTTGACCAGCGGTTCCAGGACGAAGTAGGCGGCGTGGCGGTCGAGCGGTGTCTGGTCGAGGTAGACCAAGGCGTGGATCCGGCACCAGTCGCGGGCCAGGCCGTGTGCTTGGCAGTCAGACGCGAGCAGGGTGGCTCCGTTGATCGCCTGGGACGCTTTCGTCGGGTCCTGCTCGTCCCGGGCGGCGTGAGCCAGGGCGAGCAGCCGGGCGGCGCGGGCGTCCAGGGGCCGGGCGGCCGGGCGCATGCGCGGGACGCGCGGGAACCGGCTGATGATCGCGGCGAGCGGGTCAGGGAGTGTGGTCATGGCTTCCCTCGGGGTGGGAGAGGGCCGGGAATGGTGCGCTGCGCCAGAGGTTGGAGGCGACCGGAGCTGCCAGGTCGCCACCGGGCTCTAGAAGGCGACGGAGAAGATGCTGTTGGGTCGGGTGAACTCGCCGTCGAGGGCCGCGCCCTGGTCGAGCCGGCGGGCGGTGAACGCTGGGTGGTTGGGGCGTCCGGTCTCCTGCCATTCATGGAGCAGGTCGATGACCTCGGGTCCGAGCTTGGTGGCGTCGGGGCCGTGGCTGATTACACCGAGTTTGTAGCCGCCCTCGCCTGTGGGTTGGAACGCCAGGTAGGAGATGGTGCCGCCGTCGTAGGCGGCGGCCCCGGCCCAGCGGTAGGCAGGGGTGACGCGGCCGGTGCTGCGGGCGGTCTGGCCGGCTCCGAGCCGGGCGAAGGGCTTGCTGGCGTTGACCAGTAGCCACAGATCCAGGTGTCCGATCGGGTCGTCGTCGGTGACCGTGATGGAAGTCCACAGCTCCTGGCGGGGCCGGTCGAGGACTCCGGCGAGCGCGGCGCGGTCGGGTTGGTCGGTGGCGTCGAACTTCAAGACCACATCCGCATCGAGGCGCAGGTGGTTGTCGTCGTGTTCGTCTGATCCGCGCATCGGTACGAACCCGCAGACCAGCGGCTCGCCGGTGCTGTCCATCCAGCCGTCGCCCCGGCTATCGAATGCGATGGCGCGGGTCAGACCGCTTTCGTGCAGGCGCAGCGGGACGACGATCCGGCCGTCAGGGGCGAGCTGCTTCCACCAGGAGTCGGTGATGTCCCAGGCCCCGGCGGTGACGATGATCCGGTCATAGGGGGCTCCGGCCGGGTGGCCGACGGCGCCGTCGCCGTGATGGACGTGAACCTGCCGGTATCCGGCCTGCGCCAGGGCGTTTCGTGCTCCGGCGATGAAGTCGCCGTCGTACTCGATGGTGTCCACCCGGCCGCCGGCTCCGACGAGTTCGGCGATAAGTGCGGCGTTGATGCCGGTGGCCGCGCCGATCTCCTGCACCGTCTGGCCGGGCCGGGGGTCGAGGAGTTCGAGCATGTCGGCGACCAGGCTGGGGCTTGATGCCGAGGACAACGCGGCTCCGGTCTCGTCGCGCTTGGTGACGTACTGGCGGGCGGCGTACGCCTCGGCCAACTCGACGCCGGGCAGGAACAGCTCACGGGGCACGGCGGCAAAGGCGGCGCGGACCCGTTCGTCGCGCAGGTGACCTCGGCCGGTCAGCGTCGTGACGAGCTGGTCGCGGAAGGCCTTCGTGCTGGTGGGATTGTCGTTGGTCACCAAGGTCACCCTAGTGTCGGAGAGCGCATCCGGGCGGCTGCCGGGGCGGGTGTCGGGGGTGTGGCAGAAGGAGAAGTGGGCGGCCGCTGACGCCAGTAGCGCCTGGTCGCAGCCGCTGACGCCGTGGCGGTTGAACATGAATAGCAGGTGGTGGGCCAGGACGGCGCGCAGCCCGCGGGTGTTGAGGTGGCCGCCGCTGTTGAGGTAGGCGAGCATCTGCCCGGTCTGCTCGAACGCCTTCGGCCAGTTCGGCAGGCGGTGCAGGGCGCTCTCTGAGGTCTCGCCGCTGGCGGTGATCAGGTGCTGGACCCCGGCGACGAGCCCAGGGCCGGGGGCCACTCCGGCAGGGACGGCGCGGTGTGCGGCGAGGGTCTGCCACACGTCGCCCATCTCGTAGAAGTCGAGCCCGGCGGCGCGCATGAACCTCACGGCGAGTCGCACCGCCAGTTCCCGCTGGTGTCCGCCGCCGTTGGTGAGGTGGGTCAGCAGGTGGCGGCTGTCTGTGTGGAACAGCCCATGTGCCACCGACATGCCCTCTGCGCCGCCGAACGCGGGCGTCTCCGGCTCGTAGATGACGTGTGCGTACTCGCGGACCAGCACATGGTCAGCAAGGCGTTCGATCACCGCCTCGGTCTGGTCTCGGTCGTGGCTGGGCAGCAGCCGGATCCGCAGCACCTCGTCCTTGCGGATGAACCAGAATGCCAGCACCGCCCCGGATTCCTCCGCGTCCGCAAGTACGGGCGCGAGGTGGTCGCGGAGGTACTGGTCGAGGTCGCGCCAGTCGGTGAAGGTGACGAACACCTGTCGCCAGGTGGCGGGCTTGTCGGGCTTGTAGTCGATGTCCACAGGGTTCTCCGTTCAGTCGATCATGAGGCTGGTCGCCCAGCGGATGTCTGTGCCGGTGGCCATCGCGTGCAGGGTCAGCGCGATCCCGGCCCGCCCCTCGATCAGGCCGGCGCGCTCCGGGGCAGCGTCGGCGGCGTGGTGAAGGAGCTGCTGGAGCACTGGGGACAGGTGCCGGGCCACGGCGGTGGAGCGGGCGTCGAGGGCCGCGTACCACAAGGTCGCGGCGACTCCCGCCCAGCCGTGGCACAGCGACGGGTCGACGATTTGGGCCAGCTGCCCGCGATCGGCCAGGCAACGGGTGAGCGCGTCTTCGGCGGCCTGCTGACGGCCGGGATCTTGGAGGGCGATGCCGGCGAGCTGTTGGGCGCGGGCCAGCCCGGGGGTGCCGTAGCACCAGCTCGGCCGCAGCGGACCGCCCGGGATGGGCTCGCCCGCGCGCAGCTCAGCCAGGGCGATCTTCTGCGGCCACCAGGGGCCCGCCGTTCCCGGTTGTCGCCAGCGGTCCAGCCATGCGCAGATCCGCTCGATCGCCTCGCCGTGTCCGGGCACGGTGACGCCGTGCCGGTAGGCGGCAGCGAGCACCGACAGTGGACCGGCGATGCCGTGCGCGGCCCCGAGGTTGGCGTGCCCGCCCCGAAGCGGGCCGCCGTCTGGGGCTTGGTTGCTCCACCAGCCCGGCGCGAGCCTGCCGGCCGGGTCGTCGGCGTCGACCGGCGCGGTCAACTGCACCAGGTACTGCAGCACCCGCACCAGTAGATCGCCGTCGGGCTGGTGGCGCAGCAGATGCGCGCCAATCCCCGATAAGCCGCGGACCAGGTCGAATTCGTCCAGCCGGGGCCGGGAGCGCACGGCTATCCGGGCGAAGGCGGCGTCGAGTTTGATCCCCGTGAGCCTTGCTACCGCGCGGTCGAGCTCAGCTTGATAGTGGGGCAGCATCCCGGGCAGCGCCACCGACAGGGTGTGTGCCACGGCCGGGGCGCCGAACCATAGACCGACTCCGTGGCCTCGGGCGGCGATCGGGTCGGCGGTCATCCGGCGCAGCCATGCGCGGACCGGCAGCCAGTCGCCGTGTCCGGTCTGGGCGCGCACCCCGTGCAGGATCACCACCCCGGCCGCGCCGCGCGCGATGGACTGCGCGTTCCACCGTGTGCTGCGCGGACTGTGGTCGTCTGGGGTGAAGTCCGGGGGCGGCGGCTCGATGAGCCCGTGGCTGATCGAGGCGGCCAGCTTGGCGGCTTCGTGGAGGACCGGGGTGTCGGCCAACAGGCTCATCACGCCGCCTCCCTGGTGCGGGTGCGGGTGCGGGTGCGGGCGGTGGCGAGGGCGACGGCGCGGGCCAGCCGCATCACGGCGGCCTCACCGTGGGGGTCGGGGAGGTGGGAGCGGACGAAGTGCAGGTGCAGCAGGCTTGGCAGCACCGAATCCGCCGCCAGACGGCCCCCGTCGGCGGCCAGCGTGTCCGCGTAGTGCTGGGCGGCCCGGCGGCGGCGTGTCCACGCCTCGGCGAGCAGGTCATCGTCGGGATTGCTGGCGACGGCGAGGGACTGGCGGAGTACGGTCCGGTCGGTCGGGGTGTCGGCGGCAAGCTCGGGGTGGGCGATCAGCCACTCTCGGCCCGCGGCCGGGCCGCCGAGCATTGCCCCGGCGAGGTCGACCATGCTCACGGCGGTCAGAGCCCGCAGGTCCACGCACCGCTGCCGGGCGACGTCAAGCTGGGCCTGTGCGGCGGCGGAGTCGGCGGTGAACAGCAGTTCGGCGGTGTCCATGCACGCATGCGGGCCGTAGCGGTGGGTCTCCGGCCGGTAGGTGTCCAGGACAAGGTCGCCGATCCAGCCGTGCTGGCGGAGCTGCTCGGCCCAGCGGCCGACCCGCATGGCGGCGGTACCGTAGTCGGCGGTGTGCACCCGAAGGCGTAGGTGTGGCTCCGGGTGGCGCATCCGAAGGAACCACACCTCCGGCGGTGTCTCCCACTGGGCGAGCAGGGCCGGCAGGCCCCGGGTGAGGATGGTGTCCATCAGCTCGGGTGTTGTGAGCAACCGGGCCGACAGCATCCGGCTCCCGGGTAGCAGTGGCGCGGTGGGCTCGTGCGGTGGCCACGGGCCGCTGGTGAGGATCGACGGTGGCGGGGCTGGCGGGTGGATGCTGGTGAGCCCGACGACGAGTTCGGCCGCCCGGCTGTCGAGCCAGCCGAAGCTACTGGGGCCGGCTGCCTCTGTGATGGTGACTGGCCCGTCGGCCGCGTCGAGGTGGACGCGCAGCAGGGCCCGGTCCATCGCCTTCGCGAGCATCAGCCGGAGTTGCTGGTCGCCGTGCCCAATGCGCACGCAGTCCGGTAGCCGGAGCCGTCGCCGTACCACCCGCCAGCGGGCTGTCCACTCCAACTCCGTGGAGGTGGGGCCGGGAAGCTCGGTCGGGTCGAGGTGCCACGCCGCCGGGGACAGGATGACTCGGCCGTAGCGCAGCGCCGGCCGGAACGGCATCGCCGATGCGGCGCCCCAGTCCAACGGCTTGACCGGACAGGCCAGGGCGGCGGGCAGCTCCAGCAGCAGTCGGCCCAGCGGCGGCATGGTGTGTGAGGCCCCGGCGTGGGTGACCATAGGCTCCAGCACCCGCCGTCGCGATACCTGTACCAGAACCAGCCGGTCGCCGGTGGCGGTGACGGCCAGGTCGTCTAGGCCGATCACCGTGTCTGCATGGCTGCGGAGCTCGGCCAGGCAGATGATCTCCGGCAGCACCTGCCGGGATCGCAGGACGTTGTCCGGCCGGGTGGCGTGGGGCGGAAAACTCACCTGCACCGGCACCGCTCCCTCGGTGAGAGTGACCAGCCCGGCCAGTTCGGTAGTGGTGTCTGTGCCGGCCGGCTCGGGCAGCAGGTCCAGGAACCGGCCCCGGGTTGCCGCCGCCGACCTGCTGGTGCCGGCCACCGTCAGGGTGAACTGCCCGGTGTTGAGGTCGGCGACGGTGCCGGCATGCACCTCCACGCACACCTCCAGGTGCGCCATCGGCGAGCCGGAGGGTGTGACGGGCTCGGACAGCGCGGTGACGGCGTCGTCATCCAGGCAGATCTCCCGGACACCGTCGAGCACCGCCCGCTCCGCCAGCGCGCACAGTCGCCCGTCTCGCGCCGACGACGCCGGTTCGCGAGGGGCGGTGAAGTGCTTCGGGTACCCCAGGCCGCAGACCGGGTCCACCAACTGTGTGACCGGCACGAGTGATCCGGTGCCGTACCGGGTGAGGAACGCCTGGTGGTAGGCACGCCACTCCGGCCGCCCGGCCGGATGTGGTGCGAGCCTGGCCAGCACCCCGGCCGCTGCTTCCACCTCGGTGGCGATGTCGGAGGGCAGCGTGATCTGTTCGGAGAGTCGGAGGTCAACGACCAGCGGCTGCTCGACGGGCGCGAGTTCGCGCATCAGCTTCACCACCGCCATGTCGCCTGCGTCGGAAAAGGCCGGCGACAGGCCCACGCCCCCGAGCTTCAGCCACACGGCCTGCAGATCAGCGACCAGCCCGGCGACGGCGTCGAGGTGTTCGGCGGAGACCGAGTGGAGCTGGTCCAGCAGCAAGCCGAGAGGGTCCACGACTGTCGACGGCACCCGGAGTTGAGAGATCAACATCCCGCAGCCCATCAACCCTGCGACCAGGTCCACGGCCGCCTGCTCGCCGCAGGTCGGGAATTCCGCGCGCAGCAGCCGAACCAGAAGCGCGAACTGTAGCGGCGTCCGCGCTCGCCGGATACACCATTCGACAGGTGCGGTCCGGGCCACCGACCGCTCGGCGCTGAATGGAACTGGGGTGACGGTTCCGTGCGGCTGCCACGCCAGCACAAGCCGGTCGCCACGGGCCGCCACCAGGTTGTTGGAACCGACCTTGAGCCGGTTGCGAAGCTCCGGGGCACGCTCCAGCCGGGAGATCACGTCGGCCAGCCAGACCGCGTCAGGTCGAAGGCGTACTTCCGGCGGTCCCGAGTGGTGTACTGAGGCCGCTGGGCCAAAGGCTGCAGGCCCGATCCCGGCGAAAAGCCCGAACGGTGTGGCGCGCCGGCCGCCGCGCACCAGATAGCGGGCCAGTGCCAGCGCCGCCCGCCTGGCATCGCGCCCATCAAGGTGTGTGCCTGCGGAGAGAGCGTCCAGGCGGTCGGCGAGTCCGGGACTGGCCAGCCGGACCTGGAACCGCAGCGTGTCCGAGGACCAGGCTCCGATCAGCCAACGGTGCACCCGGTCCGGGTGGTCGGCCGATGGCCACGGTCCCAGTTCGGGCTCGGGCTGGGCGCTCGCGCGCACCATGGCCGTCGCGAGGTGCCGAAATCGGCTCAACGCATCCCCCTTTCGTGGTCGGTTCGGTGCCAGGCCCGGGAATCCCGGGCCTGGCCGTTGCGGCTCCGTCTAGCAGTCGCTGCCTTGCTTGGTGTCGCAGCCGTCATCGGTGGACGACAGCAGAGCGGCGACCACCGGACCCTCGGTGGCGATCCGCAGATCCAGCTCGAACGGCTGGCTGTCGACGGCGAACAGGTCGTTCATCGGGTTCCTCCTATGTCGGTGAGGCGGGCGGGTAGCCCCCGCAGCAACCCGCCACTCTCGTCCACCGGCGCTCCGCGTGAGTGGCAGTCCGATCGTTGATGTGGCAGCCCGCGATCTGCGCGCCCCGTTTCCGTTCTGCCTCGGTGAGCACCACCGTCTTGTGGCGCTTCAAGTCGACGTGCGGGGCGTCACAGGTTGACCGCCAGGCGCACTGCCTTCCGGAACTGCGTCGTCCTCGGCGAGCGGTTGGGGCAGGGCGGCCTGCCGCGCTAGATCCACTGGGCTGGTCAGTACGGCGACGGTCGCCGCGATCCTCGCCGCGTGCCCCGTTCATCGGGGAGCCTCGGTATGGGCTCTGCTCGTGACCGCCCAGTACACCGCGCCGACACAGCCAGCGGCCAGCGCGGCGAGGAACAGCGCCACGAACAACACCCGCCAGCGCCGCTGGGAATCGGTGGTGATACTTCTCGACATCTCGCGTCTCCCATCTACTTCTCGATCACGTGGATCAAGCTCCAGAGGTCGCTGAACCGGCACGCCGCTGCCAGCGCACGGCCTGCCGACGGCGGTCACGACCGCGCCTCGGGACTGGCGCCGTAGGAGCCCAGGTCCAGCGCCGGCAGCGCGGCGCTCAGGTCGCCCAGCGGCTTTGACAGACGCAACAGGCCGCTGTACAGGATGGAAAGCCAGTCCGGGCCCCACTCGACGCCCAACGCGACGGTGACCTGCCTGGCCAGCACCTCGCGCCGACGCTCGGCCTCCCGAACCGCCCGGTAGGCCAAAGCGACGGCCTGCGCGTGGCGGACCTCAGCCGGCTGCCCCTGAGCGTCGGCCAGCATCGCCTTCGCGCGGTCATTCCACCGGTTCTCTGTCAGGACCCGGTCGGTGTTCGCCCTCCACCAATTCAAAGTCCTCCGCGCGGGGTGGACCAGCGCGCCGAGTGCCGCCACAGCCGTGAGCACCAGGGCCAGCCCGGAGGGGAGGACTCCAGCGGGTTCCGCAGCGAGCAGGCCGAACGCCGCGGTGGCCAGTACCGCGCTGACTACGGCGGGACGACGCCTCTCCGCGCGGCTCGCCTGGGACACCTCTCGCGTCACATCGGCGACGATCCGCACGGCGGCGTCCAAGTCGTCCAACGCCTGCTTCAGCTGCTCCATGCCGACGCCTTCGCGCCGCACCTGCCGGTATCCCCAGACGAGAACACACCGCATCTGATCGAGCTCCGCCAGAGCATGATCGGCAGAGCCAACCCCGCCAGGGTCGATCCCCATCAGCGTCGTCATAGAAGACTCCCAACCACGGGGGAGACCGGCTGGTCGAGCAAGTTGAACCCTTGGGGAGGAGTTGAGCTCGACCAGCCGGAGACCGAGGCCCGGGTGGCCGCCCTCAACACGAACGGCCACTCGGACCGGGGCACCGCCGCCGGCTCACGGCGGACGTGCCGGACATGGCTCGCCCCGGGCCGGCCGAAGCCACGATCCTGTGGCAGCCACTGACTACCCGTGCCAACGCCAGCCAGCGGAGCCGGAGCGCCGGAAGACGGGGCATCGTCGCTCTCCCACTCCCGCTGGGCGTTGCTCTGCGTCACCTGGCCGTGAGAGCTGGAGCCGGTCGGCAAGATCGTGATGGTGTACATGGAGCGACGTCCTCCCTGGCTGAGGCTTTGGATTGACTTTTCGATCGACAAGGGACACTGTCGCTGTGAATCACACTGCCTGTACGGTGAGTGCAGGGGAAAGCGCTGAGCGTCCGCGTCTTGTCCGCGGACAACGGACACGGGGAGGCACCCGGTGGGCGGATATACGTTCGGAGCAGAACTCCGGCGGCGTCGCGAAGGCAGCGACCACACGGTGCGCTCGTTGGCCGCCGCCGTGCACTGCGGCAAGACCCACATATCGAACTTGGAACGCGAGTTGACGACCCCGGACGCATCGCTCGCTCAGCTCCTTGACGACGAACTCGGCGCCAACGGGGACCTGGTTCTCTTGGCCGATCGGATGCGTCATCCTCGAAGCTGGACGCTCGCCGCGCCCAGAGTCAGCGACGTTTCGCTGGCATACGGTCCCGCCCTCACGGGGCCGACGATCGAGGAGGTCATGATGGCTGCTGAGGACTCCGCTCGGGTCGCCCGCGCCGCCGCCCGCCCTGTCGGAGGTGAGCTGGTCGAGCAGTTCAACACCGACGTCCAGCGGCTCGCCGTGGCTTACCTGAGTCTTCCGCCGTTCGCCATGTTCCGGCCGCTGGCCGCCCTGCGCGAGCAGATCTTCGCCGCGATCGACTCCTACCCCAACCCGGCCCATCTCGGTGACCTGTACCTGGCCGCCGGGCGCGTCACCGCCCTGCTTGCTCACGCTTCCGCCGACCTCGGCCAGCCCGTCGCCGCCGACGCGCACGCCCGCGCGGCATGGCTGTGCGCCGATCACGCCGGACACGGCGAACTGCGCGTCTACGTCCGGTGGGTCCAGGCCAACGTCGCCTACTGGTCCGGGGACTACGCGAAGGCCGCCGAGCTGGCAGCCAGCGCCCGCCCCTATGCCACCGCCGGCAGTACGCTGCTGCGGCTGGCCAGCCAGGAAGCACGCGCCCACGCCGCCCGAGGAGACGCCCAGGCAGTTGAACGGGCTCTGGGCACCGGCCTCGACGCTCAGGACTCCGCGGCCGACGCCACCACGAGCGAGCCCGGGGTCTTTCACTTCGCCCCCGGCAAGGCCGCCTATTACAGCTCCGAAGTCCGTCTCTCCCTCGGTGGACCCGCCAACCTGCGCCGCGCCGTCGCCGACGCCACCCGCGCGGTAGAGCTGCTCACCGCCGGCCCAGTGGCACAGCACAGCGCCGAACTCGTGGCCGCCGGCCGTCAGGACCTGGCCGCCGCACACCTGGCACTCGGCGACGTAGAAGCCGCAGGACAAGCAGTGCGCCCCGTCCTGGATCTTCCCACCGAGATGCGGACCACGCCGATCACAGGCAGGATGCGGGCGCTCGGCCAGCACCTGGCCCGTCCCGCAGCCGGCTCGGCGGTCGCGGACCTGACCGAACAGGTCGCCCTGTTCCTGGCCTACCCCGCCGTCCGCAGCCTGCCCGCCTGACACCATTGGCCGGGAGCCCACCAGTACCCGGGAGCACGCCATGCCTATGCCCTTGCAAGTCGCCGTCTGCGGACCACGCCACGCCACCGACGCCGACCTTGCCCACGCACGCCGGATCGGCCAGCTCCTCGCCCAGGCCGGTGCCACCGTCATCTGCGGCGGAGGCACCGGTGTCATGGACGCAGTCGCCGCCGGGGCCCATGAACACAACGGCCTCGTCATCGGAATCCGCCCGAACGACACCCGCGACGGTGCCAATGAGCACCTGTCAGCCGTCATCGTCACCGGCATGGGCGAGGCCCGAAACGCGATCATTATTTGGAGCGCCGACGTCGTGATCATCGTCGGCGGCTCTTGGGGAACACTTTCGGAACTGGCACTCGCCAAGCGGCGAGGAGGCGTACCGGTCATCAGCATCGGCGGTTGGAGCGTCAACGACGTCAACGGCGAACCGGTCGACGGCATCGAGGTCAGGCAGACAGCCGAGGAAGTCGTAGACATTGCGCTACGGAGCACAGACCTCAATCCGTCGGCCTGAGACGTGGGTTCCACAGTTCCTCCTTTTGCCGCGCAGCGCGAGTCCATAGCACACCGCTGGGGGTCGGTGGATTGCCGCCGTAGCCAGGCTCTGCTCCGACGAACGAGGCGGTCTGGTCTTCTGGCGGGCCTCGGCCTTAGTAATCCCGGTCGCGCTGCGGGCGAGGCGAGCAGGGCGCTCGCATCCATCGACGTCACGTTGACATCGTGCGGCTGCGATGGGTGGACAGCGAAGTGTGACGCCGTCGAACTTTCAGTTCTGTTAAATTCCTAGCTATGCGAGGGGCTTTCCTGTCGTTTCTGGAAGCCATCCGTCGTGGCTCAGGATTGGTCGATGCTGACTACGCTGGCTGGCTGGTGCCGCGTGACCACCGCGAGTTGGCCATCCTTGACTCCGCCGGGGCGGAGCGTGTGCGGCTGGCCGGTTGGGTGCGCGATGACCTCAGCGACCGCCTCGCGGAAATCATCCACAGGAGCGCGACGGCCAAGCAACGGGCTCGGTTGGCGGAGCTGGCCCGCTACTACCTGCGTCCCATCGGTTCAAAGGATCGGTCTGCGAGCAGGGCATCCTTGAGCAACTGGCGACACGATGCGGCCGAGAGCCTCGCCGACGAGTTCATCGCACGCCGTGCCGCTGAGCACCCTGTCCGCTTGTTGGGGATGCCGCAGAAAGGTGAGCGCCTGAGCCTGGAAGTGCTCGCCCGTGATCCCGCTGTGAGGTGGATTCAGCGACTACCGCCACAGGAACGGGACGTCGCCATCTATCGAGGCTTGGCAGACGCAGCGGCCGAAGCAAGGTCCAAAGCGGATGCGCGGATCCTGATCGGGGTCGCTCTGATTGCCTCACGCCTCGCGCCGGGGGCGAACCCTGAGCCCATGAGCGACTACGACGGAACAGCCTTGGCCGGCATGGACGGTCGCAAGTTCACTCGGTCTCGGCTGGCGGTGCCGTTGGTCCTGTTCTGTCTGCATCGTGCCGCCTTGACTGCCCGACATCCAGCGCATCCAGTCGATCAACGGATCGTACTCATTGCAGGTCAACGTCTCGCGGACGCCGCGGATGGGCCACTGGCACGCCCTGGGCCACTTTCTACCTTGGATGCTGAGAACACGTTCGATCACGAACAACTTTCTGACGGGATCGACTACGCCTGGCAGTTGATCTCGACCGGTGACGCCAAACCACTTCTCGCTAGTCTCGCTCGATACGCCGCCCTCGCCTCGGGCATGTTGACCGACCGAGAGCGCCAAGACCTCGCCTTGCTCAGTATCGCAGTCGCTCGCAGGCACTCCGATCGCCGCGCACTCGACATCGAGCTCCACCATCCTTCATTTCGTAACGACTCTGCGGATTCGATCCTGTTTCAACTGCGCTTTCGCCGGGAACGGCTCATGCTGGCAAGCCACCACCGCCCCGGGCTGGACTGGCGACCCGAAGTGACCAGAATCAACGATCTCCTGGTCGTCAGGAGAAAACTCCTTCCTGTCGCTGAGGTGCGCCATATGGAGAAGGTCCAACTTCATATGCAGCAGGCAATCCTCCTCCGCCAGGCCCGAGAACTCACCGCAGCTGGGCGGCCGATGGACAGTGCTCCGGTAACTCTGACCGGCGACCAAATCCGCCAGGCGGTGCACGCCGTTGACGACATGATCGAGTCAATGAAGCACAGTTTCCGTATCGCCGACGAGGATGCCGATGAAGTCTCCGCAGTGAATGCTCACCGCCGCAAAACCGAGGCAGACGGCGTGATTCACCTACTGAGCCGTATACCGCATCCTGAAGCCCTTGCATGCGCCCGGCGGCTTCGACGCGACTTGAACCGCCTCGATGAGGTGTACGCCGACCAGCTAACCGATCTTCGCACCGACGTCACTGCCCTGTGGCTGCTTGCGATGGCCGACCAGGCGGTGCGCCACAACGAGATCGCGCAGGCCAGGCACTACCTCACTACTGCCGCGACAGAACTCCCCGCAGGCATACCCCATCTAGCAATCCGATCCGCCAGCGTCGCCGCCAGCATCGGAGATATCGAACTGGCGAAGCGGCTAGCCGAACGCGTACCAACTTCTCATGCTTGGCCTTCCTATCTGAAGCATTTAGTTGAGCGGCTTGGAGCACTCGAACGCTAGCGAAATTCCATAGGCCGAACTAGCGGTTGGACGCCTCCACGACGATCTGAGCGGCAACCGAATCCGAAGCCACAAGCGTGCTGCCGAAGACAGGATCGGCGGCGTCCAGTGGGATATCGATCGCGGCGCGCCCTCGGCCGGTGCCGTCGCCCACAAACAGTCCGGCAGCCGCAGCCAGGCACATGCCCGCGGCACCATCCCAGACCTTCTGGCGCTCACGATAGAAAAGGCCGAACGATTCGAGAGTAGGATCGGTAAACGGGGCAAGGTCGACGCACGTCCTCACCATGTCCAGCGTCTGCGATGTCGTACGAACCTTGAGCTGGTAACCCCGCTCCATCAGCTCGGGTTCATAGACCCGCGCGTCCGTACCGGAACTCCGGGTTACCGAAACCAAGCGCGACGGACTGGACATCGACCTACCAGCGACCCGTATACCGTTGATCAGTATCGGCTCGTTTCGGCCGCTCAAGCTAATGCAGACGGAACTACGACTGGGTCCGATCTCAGGCGCCAAAACAAAAGCGGCTACCGGTGTCCTGTCCTCAACGAGACAAACGACACTGCAAAACTCTCGACCCGCGCCATCAACGAACTGGGCCGTTCCGTCGATGGGATCGATGATCCAAAGCCGATTGCTCGGGTCACTCCCACGAAGGAGATCCGGGCCATGGACGCCTTCCTCGCCGAGAATCAATCCATTCGGGTCGGCAGCTCGCACACATTTGATGATCTGGTCCTGCACCGCCTCGTCTGCCTCCGACAGCAGGGTCCTATCAGACTTCTGCTCGACGCGGAGGGACCGTTTGGAACGGAAGCCGGCGAGCATCGGCGTTAGGATGTTCTCCAACTCTTGCCACAACGACGGGATGTCCACAGTCGGATTCTATGGTTCCGGCGTCCGTCCTGTGCATGCTGGCACGTTCATCAAAAGGCAGGGCACCACCGGGCGACACCCAGGAGCACTCGGGACCGGGCACCCGGGCGTCGGCGGAGAGCGACAGAGGCTGTTGACACCGCGATCGCCCCGGTCCGCGATCGCTGCCCAACATCGCCGGACTGGTGCTCTTCGCTCGGTGCTCGGCACCGCAAAGGGTCGGTCATTCCCGTGTTCCTTCTATGATCTTGGAGGCGGGTGGTGTGTCGGCGGTGAGAATGTCGTGCTTGATGTGGTGGCTGGGAGGCGCCTTGTCGAGGTATGACCCGTAGATCGCGACGCCGTCGCGGGCTGCCTTGGCCCGGTAGAGGGCGCGGTCGGCACGGGTGAGCAGGTCGCCGAGTGGGGCGTTGCGGGTAGCCGGAGCGATGCCGATCGCGGCGGTGACCCGCAGGGCGCGGCCGCTGATGCGCATCGGACGGGAGAGGACCTGTCGAAGGCGTTCGGCGAGTGGTTGTGGCCAGGTTCGGGGGTCGACGGGTGTCGGGTACGGGCTGGTCAGGTAGACGAAGAACTCGTCTCCTCCGAGTCGGGCGGTGATGGCTCCTGCGGCGAAGGTGAGCAGGCGCCGGGCGAGTATGGCCAGGACCTGGTCGCCGGCCGTGTGGCCCAGGGTGTCGTTGACCTGTTTGAACCCGTCGAGGTCGAGCAGGAGCAGCGCCGTGGGACCGGGTGCTGAGCCCAGGTGAGTGGTGAGGGCGGTGGTGAGGCCCCGCCGGTTGAGAAGCCCGGTGAGCGGATCGTGGGTGGCGGCGTACTCGGCCTCGCCGATGTGGGTCCGTAGCTGTCGCACGGTCTCGTGTGCGTGGCGCAGGCGTAGGCGGGTCCTGACCCAGCCGATGCCGGCCACCACGGCGGTGGGGGTGGCACCCGCCATGGTGGCGATCATGAGGGTGTCCATGTGCGGCTCCCGTCGTGTGGGCGGGGCCTGGCGACGGTCCCGAGGAAGGTCGTGAGGATGATGCCCGCGAGCACGGCGGCGGCGGTCTGCGCGGTCGCGGTCGGGGCCCACTGCGACCAGTACGGGTCGGCGATGGCGATCATCGTGGGAACGGTGACCGACACTCCGGCGGGCGCGGCTGCGGCCCAACCGATCGCGGCGGGCCCGTGGCCGAGGCGTGTCCAGAGCAGGGCGGCCGTGCCCCCGGTGACCAAACCGGAGGTCACGGCCACCACGATCCCCCGGGGAGCCGCTCGGGCAAGGGCTTGTAGGGGGATTGCCCACCCCATCGCTACGCTCATCGCGACCAGCAGCGGGGTGGTCAAGCGGGCCAGCGGCGCCTTGCAGGCCGGAAGGATCACGCCTGTCAGGACACCGCCGCCGAGCAGTAGTACCGCGCCGAGTGCGAGGGTCCACGGCGCCGACGTGGCGTGACGCCGCCACACCGCGAGGACGAGCAGCGGGACCAGGGGGCCGCTGGACGCCACGGCCGCGACACATCCGGCAGCCACATCGGCAGGGGCGCCGATCTTGCGCACGATCCCGACCCACACATTGTTGGAGATCGACATGCCGCTGCTGGCCACGGTCAACAGGGGGACGCCGAGTAGCCCGCGCGGACCCCAGGCCCAGCCGTAGCCCAGCACCAGCAGTGCCGGAAGTGCCGTGGCGGCGGCGAGGATGGTGCCGGTGCGGGCTGCCAGCGCCCCCAGGTCGCGGACCGGGACTTGGGCGCCGATGACGAACAGGAGCGCACCGATCGCGGGAAGTGGTGTGTGCGCCAGGAGGTCGGAGAGGAGGGCGACCTCCTGGCGGCCACCGATCGCCGAGCCCATGTCCGCGCCGAGCACCATGGGCAGGAGCACGGACAGCCCGGGCAGGGCCAGGATCCAGCGGGTGAACCTGGCCGCCGGGGCCCTCTCGCGGGAGGGTTTCTGAGGGGCGGGAGCGACGATCATCGACCCAGCGTGCGCCGCACCGACGGACGAAACCAGAAACTATTACCTGGTCAAGTGCCGGTTGGTAAAGTGCCGGTTTGCAATCACGCTCCGTCCCTAGGTGCCGAGTGGGATGAGTTCCACGAATCGTCCCTCCGATGCGCCCGGTGGTGTGAGGACGGTCAGCGATACTTCGACCGGCTTACCGCGTACGCGAAGCCACAAGGGCTGCGAGGCGATGTCAGCACCTGGCTGGATGCGTTGCACCGCCGAGTTCTCCCAGAGGCTTCGGGCAAGGGCGCACGGCTCGACCACGCCCCGGATCAGGGCGACGATGCGCGGATCGGTGGGAGCCATGGCCGAGATCATGCGCACGTAGGCAACCGCAGCTGGCATCCACGTCGTCTCCCAGTCCACGAGCTGCTCGCGCGCCGGGGCGGCGGTCAGGACCCAGGCGATGAAGCTGGCGCTGCCCGCGGTGTCGGGCATCCACTCGGTCATGCGGGGGTTGCGGTCGAAGATGTTGCCCGCCGGGTCGCTCATCCACGCAGGCCACGGCACGGCGTGCATCATCAGGCGCAGGCTCGCGACCAGTTTCTCGGTGGTGGGATGGACGCCCGGCGCCGACATTCCGGTGCCCAGCCAGTGCAGCAGGTAGCGCTCCGAGTCGGTCATGCACAACGCCGAAGCCACCGCCTCGGCCAACTGCGTCGACATGCGACGCAGTTGGCCGTTCTCCAGATGCCCGTAGGTGACCAGGCTGCAGCCGATGCGGTGGGCGATGACCTCCTGCGTCAACTTGGTCCTGGGCGGCCCGACCCAGTCGGGAATGTCAGCCGAGGTCATTCGGGCGCGGCAGTGACGAACGAGGCGGGCGATTTCCACGGCGGGATTGCCCAAGGGGCCCAGCGGCGCGCCCTTCGTGGCCATCGATACGCCCCTTCCTGAATGGATCACTAGCTTCTTTTTATAAACCTGGACTTTGTATTTCGCTGGCGAATGGGCGATCTGCCGCGCCCATATCAGACATTGCCGCCTAAATCTCCCCGGCCCTATGGGTCTCCACGTGGGCACCTGATTCGCGAGGCGGGCATAACGAGGGTGCGCCGCCGGAAGACTGCCGACGCATGTCGACGGTTCCGGTTCGATAACCCGCACCTCCGCCAGGGCAGGCTGAAACGCCGTCTCAACGTGGCACGATCCGACCTTTCTGGCCTTTTGCCCCGGATCTTGGTTACCTGGACGTGGCCACGACGAGGCGGGCACGCCCAGGTGGTGAGGTTGCGGTACCCGGGGGTCCATGCGGTACCCCTGAAACCCTCCAAGCAGAGGTGGTAACCCATGTCGAACCTGGTGGAACGCGGACTGGTGCTCGTCGCGCTCACCCTCCTACCGGCGGTCACGGCCTGCCAAGAGCACACCGAGGCCAAGAAGCCCACAGTGACCCGGCCGCCCGTCTCCACGCCGGCAGCTTCCTCGCCGTCGGCAGATCCACTCACCATGGCCGGCAGGCAGGCTGAAGATGCCTATCGGGGGATGTGGACGAGCTACTTGGCCGCCTCACGCATACCCGACCCAAATTTTCCGGACCTACGCCGCCATGCTTCGGGAGCGGCGCTGACCATCCTGGTAAAGGGCGTTCAGCAAACCAAGGAAAAGGGCTTGCTCGAACGTGGGGATTTCGTACTCCAACCAAGCGTGGCAGCGCTGCAGCCACCCTCCGCTCCGACCAAGGCAACGGTCAACGACTGCGTCGATACATCCGCAACATCCATGTATAAGGCGGATGGTTCGCCTTACCAGGATACTCCCGGGGGCAAGCGGCTCTTGATCGCGACCTTGGAGATCGTGGACGGCACTTGGAAAGTCGTCGACTTCGGACTCAGGGCGGTGGGAACATGCGCTTGAATGGTGTCCGCTGGTCCGTAGCCGCCGCGGTAATGGCATCCGGCCTCGCATTATTGGCAAGCCGGCCTGCTTCGGCAGACGGTGGAGGAGAAGTTGACTGCGCCGAGAATCCCTCCAAGCCGGCCTGCACAGTTGTGGTTTCGCTGCCGGGACATGCTGGCGCAGGCGCGTCGGACAGTGGACCTGTCGATTGCCGTGATCCGGCCGGTGCTACGGTCCCTTGCTCGATTCCTGGTCGTGGTTGGCTGGGAAGTGATGGGTGCTATTACGATGGGCCGTCGGCGCAGGCTCCTGTTGGACTGCCTCCGCAGCCTGGACCCGGAGCTTGGTATTTCCGTTCGTGTACGGCTCCGTGGGGGGCAACGGGCGCGTTTTGGCAGTGGATCCCGGATGCGCAGCGTGTCAGCCCCGAGCAGGTTGCTCGGCAGGCGGTTGCGAAGCTGGTGTTGCCGGCGTTGAGGGTTGAGACGAATCCACCGTTGACCGCGCGCCAGATTGCGTTCGTGCCGACGTGGTTGTGGGCGCAGTCATCTTCCTGGGACGCGAAGTCTGCCACGGCCACCGTGGCGGGCGTGTCCGTTACCGCCACGGCCCGCCCCCGCGACCTGCGAGTGTCCACCGGTGACGGCGCTGCGGTCGTCTGCCAGGGGGCGGGCACACCCTGGACCCCCAGTCTCGCGCCGACGGCCGCTTCGCCGTCGTGCGGGCACACCTTCACCCGGGCCGGCTCCTACACACTGACTGCCACGGTGACCTGGGACGTGTCCTGGGTTGGGGCGGGTGCGAGTGGGACGGTTCCCGCGCTGACGACGAGCACGTCGGTGACCGTCGTGGTCGTCGAGGCTCAGGCCCTCATCAACTAGCAGTTCTCGCCTTTCCTTTCGCGACAGATCCGGGAGTACCCGATGGTGGTTTCGTCTACCCAAAAACAGGCTGAGCGAGTAAGCAATATGCGCTTTTCGGATGCCGTAGTGCCTTCGCAAAGGCAACGTGCGCCGGGTCGAAGGGTCTCGTATTCGCGGGCCCTGGTCGGTGTCGGGTTGGTCGTGGTGTGCGCGCTCGCCGCCGTGGTGGTGTTCAACGGCTTGGACGCCCGCGAGTCGGTGCTCGCCGCGTCGCAGCCTCTCGCGGTGGGGCACACGGTGGCAGACGTTGATCTGCGGGTGGTGCGGGTGTCGTCGTCGGGCCTGGAGGTGGTGCCGTCTGCCGGGCGGGCCGATGTGGTGGGGCGTCGGGTCGCTGTGCCGGTGGCTGCCGGCACGCTGCTCACGCCCGGCCTGTTCGGGGAGCCGGCGTGGCCCCCTTCAGGTCAGTCGCTCGTCGCGGTGGCGGTCAAGACGGGCCGTCTGCCGGCCGGGGCCGCGTCGGGGTCCCGGGTGATGGTGTTCGTACCCCCGGCCGCGGTGCCCGGCTCAGGCGGTGGCGGGCCGGGCCTTTCCTCAGTGGTGTCGGTGGACGCGACGATCACGGAGGTGCGCGGGGACCCGTCCGGGGTCACTATCGTGACGCTGCTGGTCGCCGCCGCGGACGCCCCGCGCCTGGCTGGCGCCGTTGGTGATCCGTCGGTCGTGCTTCTCGGCATGGGGCGGTGACCCCGATGCTGATCGCTGTCGCGTCTGTGAAGGGTTCTCCGGGGGCGACCACCGTGGCTTTGGGGTTGGCCTGCGTCTGGCCGGCCGGGGGTGCTGTTGTGGTGGAGGCCGATCCGGCCGGTGGGGACCTAGCGGCCCGCTTCGGGCACAGCATGACCCCGGGGCTGGTGACGCTGGCTGCGGCGAACCGTTCCGGTGCCGCGGGCGCGGACGTGGGTGAGCACGCCCAGCGGCTGGCGGACCTGGGCGTGGATGTCGTCCTCGCGCCTCCTGACCCCAGCGCTGAGGCCGGGGTGCGGGCTCTGGTCAGCACGAGTGGGGGAGAGCTCGTGGTCGGCGGTGCGGCGCGGGCGGTGGTTTGTGATGTCGGGCGGCTGGCAGAGACGTCGGCGGCGATGCCGCTGGTGCGTCACGCGGACCGGGTCCTGGTCGTGGTGCGCCCGTGGGTGGAGGACCAGGCGCATCTGCAGGCGCGGTTGTGGTGGCTGCGGCAGGCCGCCGGTGATCGGTTGGGCCTGGTTCTCGCCGGGACGGGTCCGTACTCGGCGGCTGACATTTCCCGGGCCTGGGGGGTCACGGTGTTGGGGCAGGTGCCGTTCGATGACGGCGGTGCCGGGGTTCTCGCCGGAAGGCTCGCCACTCGGCGCTGGCATCTGCGGCCTGTGGCCCGCGCGCTCGGGGATCTCGCCGACGTTGTCGTCCGCACCACCCCGGTGCCCACCCGGGAGCGTGCCGCATGAGCGCGCCTTCGCACCCGGGCCCGGCCGCCGGGTTGTGGCAGTCGACGGGTGATCACGCGCTGACGGCGGTCCTGCGTCGTGAGGTCGCCCAGCGCCTCGCTGACACGCCGGGTGTTTCGTCCGGTGCGGCGAGGGTGGAGCGGGTGACGGCGCTGGTCGCCGAGGTTCTTGACGAGTACGCGACCCGGCAGCTCGCGGCGGGCCGTCCTGCGCTGGATCCGCCGGTCGAGCGGCAGGTGGCAAGGGCCATCGCGGACGCGTTGACGGGCATGGGAGGTCTGCAGCCTTTGCTGGATGACCCGTCGGTGAGCAACATTTTCGTCAACGGCCAGGTTGTGTGGGCCATGCGCACGGACGGCCGCAAGGAGCGGGTGCCCACGATCGCCGGGTCGGCGGCTGAGCTGATCGATCTTGTCCGCGACATCGCCGCCCGTGCCGGTACCGACGAGCGCCGCTTTGACCGCGGGGTGCCGAGGGTCAATGTCAGGCTCCCTGATGGCAGCCGGTTGTTCGCGACGATGTTGTCGCGGGAGCCGTCGGTGTCGATCCGCAAGCACCCGCTGCTGCAGACCAGCCTGGCGGCCTTGGCCCGTGAGCATGGACTGTTTCCGCCGTCGATGGTGAGCCTGTTCTCGGCGATGGTGTCGGCCCGGCGCAACATCATGATCTGTGGTGGCACCAATTCGGGGAAGACGACCGTGCTACGGGCGTTGGCGAAGTTGATCGACCCGCGGGAGCGGCTGATCACGATCGAGGACACCGACGAGTTGGGCCTCGACATCGACCCTGATCATCCCGACTGTGTCGCGCTGCAGGCGCGTGAACCCAACATCGAAGGTGAGGGCGGTATTGATCAGGGGGAGCTGGTGCGGTGGGCGCTGCGCATGTCCCCTGACCGGGTGATCCTCGGCGAGGTGCGCGGCGGTGAGGTGATTCCGCTGCTCAACGCCATGTCCATGGGCAATGACGGCTCGATGGGTACTGTGCACAGCTCCTCGTCGCGGCAGGCGTTCACCCGCCTGCAGACGTACGCCGCCCAGGCGGCCGAACGGCTCCCTTTCGAAGCCACGGCCCCGTTGATCGCCGGCGCGATCCATTTCGTCATCCACCTGGACTGGGCCACCGACCGCACCCGGGTGCTGTCGAGCGTCCGGGAGGTCTTGCACCACGAGGGGACCGACGTGATCAGCAACGAAGTTCTGCGTCCCGGCCCCGACAGGCGCGCCCGGCCCGCCGCTCCGCTGCGCGCCGACACCCTTGACGAGCTTGTCGCGCATGGTTTCACGCCGCACCTGATCGAAGGCTGGTGAACGGCGATGACGTTCCTCCTGGCGATTCTCGGAGCGGGGGTCGGTGGCGGCCTGCTGCTGATCGGGACCGGGTTGCGGCCCGGGGCGCGCCGACCGCGGCTGACGCGGGCCGAGCGGGGCTGCCCGCCGCGCGCGATACCGATCGCGCGGCTGGGGGTTGTGGGTGTTGTTGGGCTCGTGGTCGGGGTGGCGACGGGGTGGCCTGTCGCCGCTGTTCTGGCGGGTGTTGCGGCGTGGACGTTGCCGGCCGTGCTCGGGCCGGACCGTGCCGGTCGCCGGCAGGTGGGCCGGATGGAGGCGGTCGCCTCGTGGGCGGAGGATCTCACGGGCACGCTGCGCGCCGGGGCCGGCATCGAGCAGGCGGTCATCACCACGGCGGTGATCGGGCCGCCGCAACTGCGCGCCGAACTCGACCAGCTCGCGCACAGCCTGCGCTCGGGGGTCCGGTTGCCGCAGGCTTTGCGTTCCTTCGCCGACGAGGTGGCCGACCCGACGGCGGACCTGGTCGTGAACGTGCTGCTGCAGGCCGCCGAGCATCAGGCCCGTGACATCGCCGCGGGGCTGACGGCGGTGGGGCAGATCGCCCGCGATCAGGTGTCCGCGCGGCTGCGGATCGCCACGAAACGCGCCGCGACGCACACGTCGACGCGCATCGTCATCACGGTGGTTCTGGCCACGACCGTGCTGCTGAGCGTGGCGACGGCCGATTTCCTCCGGCCGTACGGCACCTTCGTCGGACAACTCGTCCTCGCGGTGCTCGGGGCCGCGTTCTCAGGGTGCCTGGTGTGGATGGTGCGCGTCGGGCGGGTCAAGGACCTGCCTCGCATCCTCACCGCAGCGCCCGGCGTCGAGGCGGGGACGCGATGATCGCCACGGTGCTGATCGGTGCGGGTTTCGGCCTCGGCTGCGCGGTGGTGTGCTTCGCGCTGTGGCCGGCCACCCAGCCCCTGGCCATCGCTGTCGCGGCCGTGCGCCGTCCCCCGCCAGAGGTGGTGGCGGTGGGCCGTCGCCGGCGGGTCGAGGTGGGCGTCGCCGGTCCGCTGATGCGTCTGGGTCTGCCACGAAGGAGAACGCTGGCTGACCTGGCCGTCTGCGATCGGGATCCGGCCGCCTATCTGGCGGGACTGGTCGCCGTGGCTCTCGTGGGGCTGTTCGCGCCGCCTGCGACGGTCGTGCTCCTGGACGCGATGGGCGCCGGCCTTTCGGTGTCCACGCCGGTCTGGGTCGGGATGCTGCTGGGCGCGGCCGGCGTGTGGATCGCCGAGTCGTCCCTTCACGAAAGGGCGCAGGAGCGCAGGCTCCTGATGCGCCACACCCTCGCCGCGCTCCTCGACATCGTCCCCCCGGCCTTGGCGGCCGGCGCCGGGGTGGAGCAGGCGCTGCGCGACTCGGCCACCATCGCCTCGGGCTGGGCGGCCGACCGCATCCGCCAGGCTCTCGACACCGCCGGCACCACCCGGGTGCCCCTGTGGGAACCCCTCGCACAGCTCGGCCGAGACACCGGGGTCGTGCACCTCGAACAGCTCGCCACCACCCTGCAGCTGGCCTCCGGGGAGGGCACGCGCATCCGCGCCGCGCTCACCCAACGCGGAAAGGCCCTCTCCGAGCGCCTCGCTGCGGACCTGGAAGCCCGCGCGGAATCCGCCTCCGAGCACATGAGCATCCCGCTGATGCTCCTGACCAGCGTGTTCCTGCTGTTCCTGGTTTATCCCGGCATCGCAGGACTGCGCCCATGACACGCCATCGAAAGGGAGAACCCACATGCATGAGAAGGCCACCCCGTCCACGTCCGCGACCAACACCAGCCCCGCCGCCGCGGGACCCGCGTTCACGCCCACGACGTGGCTGTACGCCGTGTTCGTCGACCAGCCCGTCGCGGCGGTGATCACGATCGTCAGCCTGATCATCGCCGCCGGATGCGCCTATCTGCGCCTGACCTAGAGCATCGACACCGAATCCCGCGAGGAGTAACGCCATGAGACCACTCACCGCACGCCTGATCGCGGCCGCCGCCGACAGGTGCAGAGCCGTCCGCGCCAGTGACGACCAGGGCGCCGAGGCGATCCAGATCGCCATCGGCATCGGCGCCGCCGCCGCGATCGCGCTGGGCCTGTACGGCGCGTACAAGGCCGGGATCACCGACCTGACCCATTCCTGGTTTTTCGGCACCACCCCGTAGCCATGGCAGCCACCCATCGGCGCACCCGTCCACCTCGCGGTACGGATCGTGGTGCGGCCAGCGTCGAATTCGCCATCGCCGCGCCCCTGATCATGCTGATCATCTCCGCCCTCACCCAGGGGGTCCTGTGGGGCATCGGCTACCTGGCGGCCGAATCCGCCGCCGCGCACGCCCTGCGTGGCACCCGCGCCTTCGGCGGCAACCCCGCCACCGGCGAGGCCCAGGCGCGTGAACTCCTGGCCCAGCTCGCCGGGCCCCTCGTCCGCGACGCGCGGGTCACGGTGCGCCGGTCACCTGCGACCACGACCGTCACCATCCGCGCCACATCGACCGGCCTGTCTCTGCCCATCGAGATCACGATGACCGCGCCCACCGAGCGGTACATGCCATGACGCCACCCGGACGCGAACGGCGTGCGGCGGATCGGGGAGCCGTGGCCGTGGAGATGGCGCTGTCCGTGCCGATGGTCGTCCTCATGTTCTTCCTGATCATCGGCGCGTTCCAGATCGCCCGCGCCCAGATCTCCGTCGCATCGGCGGCCGGTGCTGGCGCGCGGGCCGCTTCCATGGCACGGTCAGCTGTTGCCGCGACCGCAGCCGCCCGGGCGTCTGTGGAAACGAACCTTCACGGCAGGTGCGCGGCCCTGGCCGTCACCGTCGCCACCGAGGGCTTCGCCCGAGGCGGGGCGGTGACCGTCTCGGTGACGTGCACCGTCAACGTCCGAGGACTCACCGGTGTCGCCGTCCCGGCGGAACTGGACCTCAAGGCCACGGCGACCAGCCCCGTCGACGTGTACCGGGAGGCGACATGACCGCCACCATGCGTTCTCGCGTCAAAGCGCAGCCGGCCGGTGATGCCGGGGTCGTGAGCGTGACGATGGCGTGCGTCGGCATGATCGTCGTCTTGATGGCCGCGATCCTCCTCGGGGGCGGTTCGGTGTTCGCCGCCCGGACCCGCGCCTACGATCTGGCCGCCGAGGCCGCACGGGCCGGAGCCCAGCACATCGATCTGGCCGCCTACCGGGCCGGCGGGGTACTGCGGCTTGACCCCGGACCTGCGGTGGCGGCAGCCCGCCGGTATCTGGCTGCCGCCGGCGCGCAGGGCCAGGTCATGGTCGCGGGTTTGATGGTCACGGTGACGGCCACCAGTGTGCAGCGCACGCCGATGCTCGCGGTGTTCGGGCGACCGACGGTGCTGGTCACCGCGACGGCGTCGGCGACCCCGTCCACCGGAGGTGACCCGTGACGAGAGATCCGTTCCGCCGCCGGCCGCTGCGCGCTGTGGGGCGGGTGTTCCGCGCGGTCGCCTCGCTGATCGCGATCGCGGCCGTGGTCGCGGGACTCCCCATGGCACTGTGGCATTTCTTCGGCGACCCGCTGCCGCGCAGCCTGCCGAGCACCCCGCAAGGGTGGGGGCGGATTTTGACGTCCGGGTTCGATGACGCCGTTGTCGTGCGCCTGCTCGTCATCGCCTTGTGGTTCTTGTGGGCCGCCGTCTGCTACAGCCTCGTGGCCGAATCCATCGCCGCGCTCCAAGGAAGGGGGAGGCGGGCCCGGCGTTCACGTTCCCCGTTGCACGCCCTGGCATCGGTTCTGATCGCCGGGCTCATGGCGGCCCCCACCATCACCCTCGCGGCGGGACCCGCGCCCGCGGCCACCGCGGCGGTCGCCGTCCAAGAGGTCCGCACCGTGGACTCCGTCGGGGTGTCCGCGTCACATGTGCCGTCTGCGGCACCAGAGTCGGCCGTTCACGAATCGGCGGTTGAGGGGCTGCCGCGTTTCGCCGCCGCAACGGGCGACGGTCGGCTCACCGTCGTCACGAGCAGCGGCCGCCATACCGTCGACGTCCGCCACGGCGACACGTTGTGGGACATCGCCGAGACGTGGCTGGGCGACGGAGCCCGCTACGCGGAGATCTACCAGCTCAACGCCGACCGCTACGACGACGCCGGCCGCATGCGCGGAGGCGACCATATTGAGGCCGGCTGGACCCTCACCCTGCCAGATGACGCCACGGCACCCCCCGACGCCACACCGGCCCCGCCTGCCCCAAGCCCGTCGACACACAGTCCGGCACCCCACGACACTCCCGGCCCCGCAACGGCGCCGACGCCGCAGGCGACGATGCCCCAGCCAGATGACGGCGTCGCCGCCCAGCCCTCCGCGCCGGCCACGAACGTCACCGTCCCCGCGACCGCATCGACCCCTCCGACGGCCTCAGCGTCCCGGGACGCCAAGTCGGGGGTGTCGTTGCCGGGCAACGGCTGGATAGACGTCGGCCTGGCCACGGCGATCGTCGCGGCCGCCGCGACGGTGTGGATACACCGACGCCGCCGCTACAAGCCCATGCCCCCGGTGCCCGGCGCGCGCGACCGCGACCCGGACCTGCAGCCACTACCCAAGGTCGTCGCGACGATCGGCCGCCGACTGCGCACAGGCCCGACGCTGTTCGCTGACCCGGCACGGGCCAGCGACCTCGACGCGGATTCGCGGCTCAAGGCAGACGACGCCTCCACGGAGGCGGCCGAGGTCGAGCCGACTACGAAGATCGAACCGGCGAGCCCGTTCACGCCGTCCCTGCACGCGGGCACGCGGACGATCTGGCCTCCTGCGGGCCTCGGACTGACCGGGCCGGGCGCCGAAGCGGCCGGGAGAGGAATGCTCGCGGCCACACTGGCCGCCGGGGCACCTGATGACCCTTCCCACGACAGTGAGGTGATCATTCCGGCGACGACGCTGGCGACCCTGCTGGGAACGTCCGCCGTCGACATCGCCGACACCCCTCGCTTGACGGTCACCGCGGGGCTGCCCGAGGCGCTGAACCTGCTGGAGGACACCGCCCTGCACCGTAGCCGCCTCGTCTACGAGCACGAGGTCGACGACGTCGCCGCTGTACGCCACAGTGACCCGCTCGAGGAGTACATGCCTCCCGTGGTCCTCATCGCCGACGCGGCCGAACCACACGCGAAGGCCCGCATCGCGGCGCTTCTTGTTCAGGGCAGGCGCCTGGACATTCACGGAATCCTGCTCGGCCCGTGGCAGCCGGGAGACACCGTCGCTGTCGCCGACGACGGCACCACCCGCCGGGCTGGCGGGGACGTCGACCGGCCCGGCGCCCACGCGGCCGACGTCGGGCGCGTCGCGGTGATCAGCCCCGCCGACACCGCCGACCTGCTGCGCGTTCTCGCCGAAGCCCACACTGGCCAGCTACCCACTCCCGCGCCGACCGAAGACGCGGTCACGGCGACGAGCCCGCCCGTCGAAGGGGTCCCCAACGAGAAGGAGGCCGCCGTTCATGCGGGGGACGGTGAACCCCACGCTTCACATCGCCATGATCTGACGGGGACGCCCAGTACAGTCGATGGATCCGTCACCACGGCCATGAGCGGGCACGCGCCGGCTGACTTTGTCACCGCAGGCGCGGGGCCTGTCCGGGTGCGCGCCCGCGTGCGCGTTCTCGGACCGCCGGGGGTGCAGCCCACGGTCGACCCGGTCGAGGACGGGCCGGGATTTCGGACCCAGGCTCTGGAACTCCTCGTGTTCCTCGCCGCCAACGGGGGTCGTGCGACCACCGACGCGATCTATGAGAACCTGCTGCCCGACGCGCCCATGTCCAGGGCCCACCACCGCGTCAACACGTTCGCGACCAACATTCGTAAAGTTCTCACGAGATTCGCCGGCCCAGGAGCGTACCTTCTGCGCGAACAGCACGTGTTCATCCTCGCGCGTGAAGCCGTCGACGTGGACCTGTGGCGGCTGCAGGACGCGTTCGCCCACTACCAGGCGTGCGCCCCGCATCAGACGGCGGAGAAGATCGCGGCGCTGCGCATCGCCACAACCGCATTCGGGGGAGCACTGGCCGAAGGCTGCCGATTCGATTGGGTCGACGCCTACCGCGAGCATGCCCGCCGCCTCGCCCTCGACGCCCACCTGGCGCTGGCCGACCTGATCGCCCGCACCGACACCGCTGAAGCCCAAAAGGTCATCACCGCCGCACTGCGCCTTGACCCCTACGCCGAAGACATCTACTGCCAGGCGATGCGCATCCACGCCCTCGCCGGGGACATCCCCGCGATCAGAGCGACCCGACGTGAGGTCACCAACCGTCTCGCCGACGTCGACACCGACCCCACCGACGCCACACTCCACCTCGCCGAGGAACTCATCACCCAGATAGAGCACGGTTCCATCAGTTCGCACAACCCCGCACAAGACCTCGAATGACCACTACCGTGACAACCCAAGTTCACGCAGAAGGCGAGGGTGCCCGGCGGTGAGACCGCCTCATCGTCTCCTACCATTCCGGTTGTGCGAGCCGACAGCGATCCAGACGCGTGCGATCAGCAGATCCATATGCCTCAAACCATGCCGCTCCTCCCGGCCCGTGTCTGGTCGGAGCGGGACTGGACCCGCATCCGCGCCGGCTACCGGGCGCAGGACATGGACGAGAAATGGAACGTCCACACCAGCGGCGTCACCGCCTTCATGCACCGCAGCTGGACCGGCAATCGCATCTACCAGGCCACTTTCGCCGCCGTTGAAGGCGGATGGCGGATCAGCAGCGCACTGGTGGAATCTGACCCCGACCACTACAAGCGCACCTCCGACGAATTCGACCGTGTGATGCTCGAGGTGGTGCTCAGCTCGATCGTCCTGGGCGAACCGGCCACGGAGCTGCGCGCCGAATTCGTCGAGCTGACACGACGATCCTCCGGGCGCGCCGACATTCCCGGTAGCGTCCTCCAGCACAGTGCCCTCGGTCAGCGGACCGAACCCACACCCGGCCCGAGAGCGTAAACAACCAGGTCAGGCACGTTTGGGCTCCGGGAGCGACGTGCCGGGTGGTCGGTCATGTGGGGACGGCACTTCGTGCGGATCGCCGGCGGAACGCATCGCCTCGTACAGGCGCCGCGCGCACTCTTCGTGCTGATCGATCTGTGTCTGTACCGCAGCAAGGATCTCGTCATCGGTGTGAGCCGACCGCGCTTGTCGCAGGACCGCGTAGGCGATCTCGTCGGCGTCTTCGGGACTGAGCGGAAGGTTCCATCGGCGAACGAACACCCCCAGCGCGACGGCGGCTCGCCACATCTCCTCCCGCGACGGCTCACGATCCCCGGTCCCCGCGGGCCTGTCACCGTGCACTTCTCGATCGGTCATGTGCTGATTGTCCCGCCCGTTGCAACCGCAGGCATCTGCGCCACCTACCTCATCGTCTCTGCTGACATGTTCACCACAGAAGACGGATCCAGCGAGATCCTTGCCGTCTAGGTCGTCGACACCGACGGTCGGCCATCGGAACACTGGTCGAACGCTCGACCCGGTTCCTGAAGCTGCTGCACGTATCCCATGGAAAGGCCGCCGAGCACCTCCGCGACGTCTTCGCCCAGGCGGTGACCGGACTGCCGGCCCACATGGCGCGGTCGCTGACCTGGGATCAGGGCGTCGAAATGGGCAGCCACCACGAGATCACCCAGGCCCACTACCGGCACCGACGGCGGATGGCTGGTCCCAGTTCCGGCAGGCCCGGCCCGCCACGTGTGGCCGGCTGGCGCCAGGTGGCGGGTGTGCCGCGCAATCACGCGGGTCAGCTCCTCGTGTCTAGGGTGTTGAGCGCGCCGGGGTAGCTGGCGGGCCGCAGCTGACTGAGGGGAGTAGCGGTGCTGGAAGTAGAGTCACCCGTCGCGGCCCGCACCAAACCGCCTGATTTCAACGAGTTCTACCACGCCTGCTACGGCCGGCTCGCCGCCCAGCTCAGCGCCTATCTGGGCGACGCCGCGGAGGCCGAGGATGTCGTACAGGAGGCGCTGCTGCGGGCGTGGAGCCGCTGGGGCCAGGTTAGCCGGTACGAGGAGCCCGTCGCCTGGGTGCGCCGGGTCGCCTGGAACATGGCCACCAGCCGCTGGCGGCGGATCGTGCTGCACAACAGGGTGCTCCGTCGCGGTATTCGTGCCGAGACGGTCGAGGCGCTCGGCCCGGACAATGTGGCCCTCGTCGCCGCGCTCCGGCAGATCCCGGCCCAGCAGCGCCGGGCGATCGTCCTGCATTATTTCGGCGATCTGACGGTCGCCACCATCGCCACCGAGCTGGGCGTCGCGCGCGGCACGGTGCTGTCCTGGCTGCACCGCGGCCGGGCCAGGCTCGCGACTCTGCTCGCCGACGCTCCGACCGAAGGGGGCCTGTCATGACCGACCCGCAGTACGACGCCGACCAGGAGATGGTGGTCCTGCCTGCCCTGCTGGTCTACCGGGACACCGCCCCGGGACGGTTCGTCGCGCCGACGGTGGCCAGCGTTGAGGCGGCCGGCAGGCGCCGCAAGGTCCGCAACCGGGTGGCCGTGGCCGCCGGGGTGGCGGCGATGTTGGTCGTCGGCGGCGTCGGGGTGGCCGTCGCCGGTCAGCGCGCCGGCGGCCAGACACCGCCGGGAACCTTCGCGGCCTCGACCAGCCCCACGCAGACGAGCCCGGTCCCCGTGGCCAGCAGCGCGCCGAACCGCAGGACGCCGCTGCCCGACCCGACGATCCCTGCGGGCAGCGGCTACCCGGGCAACCTGCCGGAAGCTGCCATGCTCCAGCCCGAGGACGTGGGGCAGGGGGTCGAGATCGAGCACACGAAGACCGGCAACTCCATCACCTCGTACGGGTCGAACTGCGGCCCTGGCTACGAGGTTCCCCTGGGCCGGCTCCTCGGCCGGTTCCAGGACTACCTCCGGGATGGCAAGGTCGAGCTCCGTGAGTCGGTGACCCAGGCGATAGGTCAGACTTCCGCGAACCGGTTGATGGACCATTGGGAGGCGTTCGGGACCGCCTGCAGCCCGCCCGCCGGGCACAAGTTCGAGCGGATCAGCGTGGACACGGTCGGCGACCGGTCGGTCACGTGGAAGATCACCCGGCCGGAGGGCGTGACCTACCACCTGATCTTCCAGGTCTATGACTACACCGTGGAACTCATCGGCAACCAGGAACAGATCGCTGCGCTCGCGGGCAAGGCGGCCAGCCGGGTCTGCGTGGCCAGCGAGTACTGCTGAGTTGTGCGGGGCTGTGCCGGCGACCTGGTCAGCACAGCCCCCCACCCGATCTATTAGCCGTAGTTGAAAGCCCACCACACCCCGGAAGTTCACTGTGGACTCCAGTCCATAGAACCAGGGGAGGTTGAGTTGCAGGTAAGACGATCTATGTCGCGCGCGCTGGCTCCGGGACGCTGAAGTCATGGTGATCATCGCGTCCTCAGTGGGGACGTGGAGATCAAGGTGGTACCACTGACGAGTCGACAATCGCTCGATGGCCGTCGGCGCGCCGCCAAGAACTCCCGAACACGCCGAGGTTCTCCGACGCCGTGACCGGCCATAACACACCGATGCCGATAGCATTTGGCATCACTATTTAGTGGCGGAGGTCTGCGTGGACAAGCCCGTGGTCGTGCTGCTGGCTGGTCTGACGGGTTCCGGGAAGACCACCTACGCGCAGAAGCTGGAGGCCGAAGGCCTTGTGCGTCTGTCGGTGGACGAGGAGGTCTTCGCCCGGCACGGCAGGTACGGCATCGACTATCCGGAGGACGAGTACTTCGCGCGGGAACGCCCTGTCGTAGAAGAGGTCCGCAGGCGGCTGGTCGAACTCGTGGAGGCCGGACGGTCAGTGGTGTTGGATCAGGGCCTGTGGCGCCGCGCGGACCGTGATAATTACAAGCAGCTTGTCGAGGCCCACGGTGGGACCTGGCGTCTGCTGTATTTTCGGGTTGAGCGGGCTGAACTACTCCGCCGGTTGCAGGAGCGCAACCGGCGGGCCGACGCCAACGCGCTCGCGGTCACCGAGGATGCGCTCGGTGACTTCTTCGCGCGGTTCGACCCGCCGGACGGTGAGGGCGAGGAGATCATCGAGCCGCTCTAGTACTCCAACGTCACTTCAGCCATTTTCCTGGTTCACTGGCTCACGCGCTGGGTGGTCGGCGGTGGCTGCGTGGCGGCGGCGGCCGACGCGGACCCTCAACGATTTGGCTTGTTGCACACGGGTGCATGAAGCCGTTGGGCTGGTCTGGACATGCGGACGTACCATCGTCGCGTGGCATTGCCGACTCGCAAGGCCCGTCCGCTGTCCGCCTGGAGTGGCCGCGGTCGGCTGCGGTGGACCAGTGCCTGGGTCGAGCACGAGCGTCGTCGGCAGCCCGCTGTGGTGGTTCAAACGGCGAAAGCTGACGGAGCCAAGCTGATAGTCCTGCTGCCCATGGCCGTGTTTCTGGCTAACTCACGGGTTCCCCGGCGTCTTGTGCAGGAGTGGGTCGCGCGCTGCGTCCAGCAGGCAGTGTGGCAAGGCTGGAAACACGACCAGCGGGGTCCCGACATGCGGCTGCCATTGAGCCGCCTACTGCCCGCACAGGCGACCGCCCGCGAACTCGCACAGCAGATTACGCCCGGGCAAATCTGATTCAACAGGCCACCGAAGAGCCCAGTCTGGTCTGCCACTGCCGCCTCCAGTCGCATGTGGACGTGCGGGCTAATCGATGAATGGGCAGTTGGGCTGTACCGAGAACTGCCCGCAAAGTATCCCACCGCAACGGATGCGGCTTCGGGCTTTCCGAATAAGAATCGAGTCTTGAGGATCGCAGGAGGACTCCGATGTGCCCCACTGGACAACGCGGTGGTGGCAGGCCGAGCACCGGACCAATCGGTCTGGTCCGTTGCCCGAAAGTCTGCCCCGTGGCTTCGGTCCCACCCGGATGCCTTGTCAGAGAATGTGACTGTCTGTCATGTTGTGGGGGTGCGCATTGGAGCGTGGTCGGCGGGGCGACGATGCACCTGAGCACGAGGCCACTGCGGTCCGCCGGCCGTCACGGGAGGCTGAGGTGGGTTCGGCCAGCGTGACCCGGCTGCAACGCCTAGCTGGAAATCGGGCCGTGGCAGGGGCCCTCGCGCAGCGGAACCCCCCTGCGCCGCCCGGGACGAACCCACGCGACGTTTTGGACCAGTCGGTGATTCGGGCGGAGATCAGCGAGGTAACCGGGTTCGAGAATGTGCAAGCGCGCCCGACCGCCAGCGGCGCGCACCTGCTCGTCCCGCAAAACCCGGCTGTGGCCCCGCCGCCCGTGCCGAAGCCGGAGCCACGGGCCGGGCCTACTCGTCCAGCCCCCAGCCGACTGGCAGAACACCGGGTGCGCGGCAAGCAGGAGATCTCGGCTGCTCTGTCCACCGCCCGCGCCGGATCACCCGTGGTGGCGGGCGGAGAGCCGGCGGTCACGCCGCCCGCGCCCGCTCAGCAGACCGCGGCGGTTCTGGTGGCTCCGAGCGCGCCGGACGCGTTGCGTGCTCAACTGCCGACCAGTGCCCCTCCGGAAGAGGACCTGCTGGCTGATCTTGCTGACACCCGATCTGCGGCGGAGCGCAAGGCGCAGGCCGACGCGGAGGTCGCTGGGCTGTCGAGTGAGGGTGAGCGGCACAAGATGGCGGTCACCGCCGATGCCGAGACGCATCGGGCCGCGGTGCGCCGGCATGGGCAGGAGCAGAAGGCGACAGTGCAGGCGAGGCTCGCCGCCCGCCGTGCCGAGTTGACCCAACGGTCGCAGGGCAAGAAGGCCATGTTGCAGTCGGGCGCGGAGCGGGCGAAGGCCGCTCTCGCTGGCGATGTCGAGCAGGACGTCGCAGCGCTCGGGCAGCTTACCCAGTCCCGGATCGCCGAGGCGCGGGCGGCGCTGGCGGAGCGTCGCCGGACCCTCACTGACGCGTCCGGCGCCGAGGGGACGGGCGCGCAGGCGGCGGCGGAGGCGGAGTCGGCCCGGGCGGTGGCGGAGCTTGAAGCTCAGGCTGTGGCCTGTGAGCGGGGCGGGGAAGCCGAGGCGGACCGGTTCCCCGGCTCGGAGGACCCGAAACCCAAACAGCGCGACGCGGCCCGCAAGGTGGGTCGGGACAGCGCGGCCGATATCCGGGCCAAGAAGACAAGCATCGGTGCGGAGCTGCGGGGCAACACGGCCGAGCACACGCGGCGCTGTGCCGAGTACGTCCGTGGCGTCCTCGGCAAACTCGCCGAGGCGGAGCAGGCTCTGATCGCTGAACTCCGCGACGCCGGCGCCCAGGCCCAGGGCACGGTGCGCACCGGCCTGGCGGGTGTGACGGCCGCCGTCGACGGCCGGCTACGCCAGGACCTCGCCGGGGTCGAGGCGGCGGCCACGGTCGCCGGGCAACAGCTGGAGACCGCCGCCCGCCAATCGCTCGCTGAGCTGGATACCGGGATCGCCGGCGCTGAGCGTGAGCTCGGTGCCGGTGTCGAGAGTGTGCACCGGGAGCTCGACAACACGACGGAGGAGACTACGGCTGTCCTGTCGCCAGTGCAGCGGCCTTTCCTTCCCGGCGTGGCTGAGCAGGCTCAGGCCGCCCGGGCGGGCATGTCCGCCTTGGCTATCGGGGCCGGTGCCCAGCTGTCGGTCGCTGCCCAGGGCGCCGGCGAGCAGTTCACCGCCGTCACCACCAGCTTCGACACTTCCGCTGGCACGCTGCTGGAGCGGGTCGGTGGCCAGCACGATCAGGTCGTCGCCGGTTTCACCGCGATGGTCGGGCAGGTCACGTCGAGCCGCGCCGCGCAGGCCGCTGAAATTACGGCCGGGTTGCGCGCGCGGCACTCGGAGACCTGTGACGGCGTGCTCGGGGAGGTCGACCGGGCGGTGTCTGAGGCGCGCGCGCAGCTAGCTGATATGAGCGGCCAACACCGGCGGGGGGTGCGGCAGGCCGCCGACCGGGGGATCGAGGAGGCCAGTCGGCCGCGTACCGACGATGTGAATACCCGGGCCCGTGAGGCCGGCGAACAGGTCGACCAGGGCTGGCTTGCCGGTCTGGGCCGGGCGCTGGTCCAGATCGCCATCGGCCTGGTGGTCATGGTGGTGGTCGCGCTGGTGGTGGCCGCGATCGCGGCGATGTTCGGAGTGTTTCTCACCGCCTGGACCGCCGTGATGATCGCCGGTGCCATCTTGCTGGCCGCCGGTCTGATCTATTCGCTGATTCAACGCTCCCGGCAACGGGAACTCCAGGGCCGCCCCGGAATGATCATTTTGATGGCGTTGTCGGACACGGTGGGCATCACGGGCATCATCGAGGGGATCAGAGGCAAGGAGCTGTTCACTGACCGCCAGCTCAGCGCCGCCGACCGCACCGAACGCGGCGTGCTCGGCGCGGTCACCTTGGTGTCGATCGTCCTGGGTGTGCGGTCGGCGATCAAGGGCCCGCCCGGCGGCGCCTTCACCCGCCCTGTGGAGGTGCCGGGCGGATGGCGGGGCCTGTTCCCCAGGATGGGCGAGGGTGTCGGCGGCGTCGCGGTGGAGATGTGGACCGGGTTGAAGGGTGGCCTCAAAGGAGCCTGGGAGCGGGTGGCCGGCGGTGCGAAGGAGGTGGAGCCGGGTCCCGGGCGGCCGCGGCCGGAGGTCCCCCAGGACGTTCCACGGACGCCGACCGGCGATGTCGACTTCGCGGCGTGGGAGACGCGGCTGCGGGCGAAAGGGGTGGGCGGGGACCTCGACGCCAGGCTGGCCCGGGCCCGGGCCGGCGACGCCGACGCGATCGCCGAGCTCAGGACGGCGGAGCGGTACGCGGACGCCGGATACGACACCGGCCTTGCCACCCCGAAGGAGAACGCGGGGGTCAGGAACCCCGACATCGACGCGCAGCACCCTGGTGCCCGACCGCCCGCCAATGATCCGGTCAAGGTCGAGGTGAAAAACCGCGCGACGGAGCCGATTACCCGCAACAGCCTGAACACCGATGTGAGCACCGCGAACAAACAGATCAAGGCCGCCGACCCCACCGGGGCCCAACGCGGTGACATCATCGTCGACGCCTCCCAGTCCCCGGCCGGCATGGACCGGGCCCAGGTCGAGAGTTTCCTGCGCGGCAAGATGCGCGGTGCTCCTTCCGATCCGAACGCTCGCCTCAGTCAGATCGACTACCTTGAGGTGATGTACAAGGACCTGGCTGACGGGCAGATCAAGAGGTCGTTCATGGTCCGCACCGCCGACGGCCAGGTGAACGGCCCCTTCACCGAGGTGCTGCGGCCCAGGGCCGCGCCGGCGCCCAGTCCCGGGTTGCCACCTGCGGTGGTGCCCGGCAGAACGAATGAGCGTCAGGAATGAACCCGCGACGTAGTGACCGCGCACAGGCCAGCGTCTCCTCGGGCCCTCGCCGGGTCGGGAGTTGGACGATCAGCCAGGACGCCGGGGGAGGCACGCACCCGGACGCCGCGGTGAGCGCCTTCCTCACCGGGTTCGCCGACCTGGTGACCGCGACCCACGTCGTCGTCGATCTGATGTGGCTCGGCCCTTCCCGTGAGGTTGTCCGGACCGTCGAAGCCCAGCCCGCGATCCTCACGGCGGACCTGCGCCTCGACGTCGCGGGCGACGCGGTCGTGACGGGCGTGTACCTCGACTGCGCTGTCGACGACACGTCACCCGGGACCGCGATCACCTTCTACTACGGGTCGGTGGTGGAGTTCGACGAACAGGACCGGGCCCGACTCGCCGAGGCACAGGCGATGGTCACGCTCACTTCGGGAGAGTGGACCACCGGCCATTCGCGGGAGCGCCTCGAGACAGCGCTCAAGGAGTGGGAACGACTCACCGGGGCGCCGATCGTCGAATGGCGCTCGAGCGTGCACCCCGACCTGGTCTTCCCGCACGGCTTCGCCCCGCCAGGCTGACCGCGGCAGTCCAGCTCCGCGCGTTGCTGCGGTTTACTCCTTGACCTTTACTGAGCGCGGTCTTGCGGTGCTGCCCAGTTAGGTTCGATGCGGTTGAGGAAGACGTCCTGGTGGTCGGCGAGTCGTGCCGGTAGGGGAAGGGGCTGAAACCAGCAGTCGAACTCCATCCCCGTGTCCTCGCCGTCGCCGTGGACATGGTGCCGCCAGCCGTCGGCGCTGTCAGGGCCGGCTTCGGCGTGAATGAAGGTGGTGCGGCGGGGTGCCCCGGTCCGGGGGTGGGGTTTGTCCTCGACACCTACCGCGGTGACGATCCTGACGTCGGCTATTCCGGTCTCCTCCAGGATTTTCCTGAGTACCGCGTCTTGCAGGGTTTCTCCGTGCGAGACGCCGCCGGCGGGAACCTGGGTTCCGGCTTCGGGCATGTCGACGTGGTCGAAGATCAAAAGCTCGGGCTGGCAGTGGCGGTGGCGGATGACATAGGCGGCGACGCGAATGCGCGGTGCGGTGAACTCCATCGGTGGTGGCCAGGGTGAAGGTCGCCTGACAGACACCCAGCGTCAGGCGGCGGCACGCTCGGCGATGAACACGAACTCCCGTCCCGGGCGATCGGGGGCGTCGCGCACATCCACCACGCGATAGCCGTGGGCGACAAGACTCGACTCCGCCTCGTCGCGGCCCCAAAACCGCAGCGTCGAATCCGAGGTCACGACCGCGCCGTCAGAGGCGAACCGGTAGGTGAAGCGGAAGGAGACGAACGGCAGATCAACCGCGGTGACCTCCCGGCGCTGCTCCACCATCCCGACTCCCGGGACGTCCAAGACCACCGGATCGGTGTCGGCAGCCCACTCCCGCCAGGCCTGATGCTCGGGCCGCCTGGTCTCGAACACCAAGTGGCCGCCCGGCCGCACCGCGGAACCGACAGCGCGGAGCGTGCCTGCCCACTCGTCGTCGGTGAGGAACACCTGCGCCACGTTCCCGGTCATCAGCGCGAGATTGGCGCCCAGAGCCGGCAGCGCCGTCGCGTCGCCGCAGATCCAGGTGACCGCCGCGGCCCCGTCCTTTGACCTCGCGACCGCCAGTGACGCCTCGGCCGGGTCCACACCCACGACACCGCGCCCGCCTTCGGCCAGCCGAATCGCCAGGTTCCCAGTCCCGCAACCAACATCAAGGACAAGCCTCGCAGCCAACTCGTCAGCGATCGCGACGTAGGCGTCCAGATCGACGCGGTTCCCGTCGAAAGCGTCATAGATAGCCGCAAGACGAGAGTGAGAGAAGATCGCATCAGGCACCCGCCAACGCTACCCGCGAGCCACAGACAGGGCGACGATTCCCTGACGCTGCACTAGATACTTGCCCCTGAAAAACTCATGAGTTCGGGTGGTGCCTTCGGGTGTTGTCTGGGCCTTTTGGGTTGTTCAGGCTGTCAGGGCGCTGATTTTGATGAGGTTGTGGGTGAAGACGCCGTGTCCGCACCAGGTGCGGGCGCCTGCGAGGCCGTCGTGGAGGGCGCGGTCCCATCCGGATCGGCGTTTGAGGTGGCTGATGCGTCCTTCGCAGCCGGTGCGCCACTTGATGAGGTCGCGGAAACCGCGTCGTTTCTCCGACGGCTTGGCGGGCAGGGCCGGGCTGGCCCTTGCGGGGAATCGCGACGATGCGGACTCCGAGGTCGTGCAGCGCGGCCTCGACGCGGGCTTCTCCGTAGCCGCGGTCAGCGGCGACCGCGCGAGGCACCCGCCCGGCTCTGGCCGCGATGCGGGCGATGGCGGGTGCCAGTTGCGGGGCGTCGGCAGGGTTGCCGAGCTCGATGGTGTGGTCGAGGATGATGCCGTCTTCGTTGTCGACGACCTGGGCTTTGAAGCCGAACTCCACGGGTTTTCCCAGACGCCCTCGGACGATCGGGCGGGCGTCGACGTCGTGCAGGCTGATGACGCGGGTAGCCGAGTCGGGCATGACGCCGGCCAGCCTGGAGCGGGTCTGGGTGATGATCTGGCCAGTGCGGGCCAGGAGGGACGCGAGTTCGTCGGCTGCCCGGCGAAGTCTGCCTGCCACCGGCCCACGGGCCTTGCTGAGGGCCCGGAAAGCGTTGCGTAGCACTGCATCGGCGTCTGCGCTGACGTGCTCGGCGAGGTCGGCCAGTTCTCCGGTGATGCGCCGCACGATCTGTTGGGCCTCGTCCTTGCCGACCCGTAATCGCAGCCGAGAGGCGATCTGGCGGGCTCGGCGCCCAGCCGCCCTGGAGCGGTCAGGACAGCGGGTCCGAGGTGCGCCACCAGCCGCCTTGATCCGCCGGACCAGCCGGCTGGTCTTGGTGACCGCCTTGGCCAACAGGCCGGAATCGGTGGGGTGCTCAACGTTGGCCGACACCACGGTGGTGTCGGCCCGCACTTTTCCCACCCGCAGCACCTTGCCTTCCACCGCCTTGTCCAGCAGGGCCTCGTTCAACCGGGCCACCGCCGCCGCCCCGCACCGGGTGGTGATCTTCATGAGCGTTGTGGGATGCGGCACCCGCTCGCCCAACCCGAGGTGGCAGAACCTGCGCCAGGAGATCGAGTCACCGACCTCCCGGCACAGCGACTCATAGCCCAGCCGGAAGCGGAACTTCAAGAACATCAACCGCAAGTACGTGTCGATCGGGGTCGACGGCCGGCCGCGTGAGGAATCGAAGTACGGCCGGAACGGCTCGACGAACCGCGCATCATCCAGCAGACCGTCGACCTGCGCTAACTCCACTGGCAACCGCAGCAGCTCCTGCGGCAACCCATCCCACGATGCTGACCAGGCGGTCGTTGACCTCAACATGCCCAGAACAACGACCGCCCAGCCCACGAGTTTTTCAGGGGCAAGTAGATAGGTGGCGGCTCTGGACTCGACGCTGAGCGTCATCACCTCGGGGTCAAGGCCGCTGGCAGTCGACCCAATTGCAGAAATGCCTGTCAGTGCCGCGTGCTACTGAGCTTCGTGGGTCGGGGTCTGGTTCGGATCCAATGTGACTTTTGGGTGATGTTGGGGGGCGCTTGGTTCCACCGTCCTCACGCTGGTAAAACGGCGCAAACGGCGCGATTCGGGTTGCAGTACTAGGCCAGGTACGCGCGGATCAGAGAGTGGTCGGCGGCTGCGTCGACCAAGTGTTGACCGGATCGGACCTGGAGGTCCTGGGATACCACGAGATCGCCGTCTGGGGGGCCGCAGTGCAGTCGGTGTGGGTCCAGGAAGCAGACGGGACCGGGGGCGTCGCGGTCCAGAGAGTCGATGATGCGGTCCACGATCTCGGTCGGCGCGGCGCGGGTGCTGTCACAGATCAGGTCGTAGTTAGCCCAGTCGGCTTTGTCCACGTTGTACCGGGCCAGAAACCTGGCCCGTTCGCTGTCGCTCCGGCTGGCCAACCGCTCCCGGGCATCGGCGACCGAGCGGTAGCTCTCAACCGTGGACGCCGGCCGGCCGAGCACTCGGTGCGCGGCCACCGCTGGGTCGGTGACCAGGTGCACCTTGACCGCATCGGTGAAGAAGTGCCAGGCGAGCCGGCTGTCCACCACCAAGCGCTCCCCGGACGCGGCGATGTCGGCCTGCAACTGGTCCACGTAGTGGTCGATCTTGTCGTCGAGCTCGGCGTGCAAGTTGAGCTGCAATGCCGTCATGCCGCGCTGAGCTGCCAGCTCCCGGTACAGATCGCCGACACTCACCCGACGCAGCCCCAGCCGCTCGGCCAGCAGCACCGACACGGTGCTCTTCCCACTGCCCAGGTCCCCGTTGAACACCACCGATCGCATACCCCACCCTACTGAGCTTTGTGGGTCAGGGCCTGGTCAGGGTGGGGCCAGGCCGGTGGCGGCGAGGAAGCCGTTGATGAGGTCGGGCCGGTATTGCATGGCCTTGAGTCGGTTCTTCGCGATCCGGGCGAGGTTGGTCACGGTGCCTGAGGCGAGGTTGGCCATGGAGCGTTTCATGTTTGACCAGACGTTCTCGGTCGGGTTCAGCTCAGGTGCGTAGGCGGGTAGGTAGAACACGCGCAGCCAGGGTCGGGCCGCGATGTACTTGCGCATCGCGGCCGACCGGTGGGCCGGTAGTCCGTCCCAGCACCTGCACGATCGGGCCGCGCAGGTGCTGGTGGACGCCGTCGAGGAACCGGGCGAAGGCACGCCGCCACTGGTAGGTCGACCGACACTTCGAACACGCAGGCCACCTCGACCGCAGACATCCCAGAGGCGAACATGCCCGCCGCCCGCAGACGCACCCGCTCCCGCCGAGCCCGACCATCGCGCACATTCCGTGAGCGATCTGGGCAGGTGGCCACACCGGACTCGACGCTGCGCCTCGTCTACTCGGCGTCGAGGCCGTTGACCCCGACCCGTTTGCAGAGATTCCTGTCAGAGCCGGGTGCTACGTTCGCCGAACCATCCGATCAAGCGAGGTGGCGGATCCGACGAAGGGCGTTGGCAGTGGGACCTTCGGGATGGGACTACGTGACGGCATACCGGGGCGACATCGGATCGAGTCTGGCCGCACTTCACCAGAAGATGTTCGATGGTGGCGAGCCGTGGTTCCGCACCGAGCTCGACCGCTGGAAGCTACCCCAGCCGGCCACGCTCGCAGAACTGTGGGGTAGCGAGGTCTATCACGAGTTCTTGGGCACCAACGGGACTCATTCGATCTTGGATGTCCCGAGCATCGGCCAGGATGGGATCAGCCCCGTCGACGCTGAGACCGTCATGCGAGTCTTTGGCGCCGACCAGCCGACCAGAGCGGACTGGGATCGAGTTGCTGGCGAACATGCCAGGGGTGTCCAAGGTCTACTCGGCGACCGCTGGACCGGGCGGTGCGTCGTGCTGTTCCAGGACGGCGAGCCCGTCGAGGTCGCGTTCTGGGGGTTCTCCGGGGACTGACCGTCCCGCCGACCGCACGTGGATCACCAGCTACGACGCCGCCGGTCAGCCCATCGCAGAACTCCTCCCCGGCGCTGTGACCCGCACCCGCACCTCGACGGACTCGGCCGCCATACGGAGGAGACCGGCGCCGCGAGGAGGAGGTGAGATGTACCCGTTCGTCCCTAGTTGGGCGCGGCGGGTAGCGGTGCCGGGCGCTCCGGGGCGACGATGGACATGGGCGGCAGTAGGGCCTGGCGGCGCGGTATCCGAGCGTGGCGGGTGGGAGGCCGGATGGGGCAATTCGGCAAGGTGCGTGCGATCCGCATGGCGCGGCGATGGGGCAAGCGCCAGCTGGGGCCGCTCATCGGGCCACCGGCGCGGGCGGTGCGGCGCGGACAGTGGCGGTCGTGGTGGCTCGGCCCGGCCGGCGGCCTGGCGGTCGTGGTGCTGGCGCTCGCCTTCCGGACGCACGGGTTGCGGGGCTGGGTGTTCGCCGCGGCGGTTCCCCGCGCCAGCGACCCGTGGGCTGTGCTCGCGATGAAGCTGCCGCTGTCGATGTTCGCCCCCGCGCAGATGCTGCCGTTCGCGTTCGCGGTCGTGCAGGTGGCGGTCGTCTTCGGGGCCGCGCAGGTGCTCCTCGGGTGGCGTGCCACCGTCGCCGTCGCCTTCGCCGGGCACGTCTTGGCCACGGTGTCGGCGCGGGCGTGGATCGCCATGGAGGACCCGATCGGCCTCGACGGGCACTTCCGGCACTTCCCCGACGCCGGGCCCTCGGCGGCCGTGATCTGCCTGATCGGCTACGTCGCCTGGTCGCGGGGCATGACGTGGCTGGCCGTGACCCTCGTGGTCTATGACGCCGTGGAGATCGCGGTCTTCAACGGCCTGTCCCAACGCGAACATCTCGTGGGACTGGCAGCGGGCTTCGCGTTGTGTGCCGCGCAGGGCTGGCTGCGTCAGCAGTCCGGCACACCGGCCCGCGCCGACCCGCTTGCCGATCCCGGCACGCTGCCCTGACCTGGCGTCGTCGCCCGCCCGGGCGCATTGCACCCCGCTCTCCGCGAGACGGACCTCGTCCTCGACGATCAGCACTGCACCCCGGCGCGCCCGATGCTCGTCGGGCGCGCCTGAAAATGTATGGCAGCAACGTGGTGCCGGATTACTTGAGTGTCACGGTCTGTTCCAGTAGCCAGGGATGCCGGCTCTTCGAAGTTGGTGGGGGTCGAGGTGTCCGCGTCCTCGTCGGGTGGTGGCGCAGCGGGTTGGTAGTCGCTGATTGACGGGGTTCCTGATTCCGTAGGCGTCTCGTGCGATGGTCTTGATCACCCGGTTCGTGCCCTCAGAACCGGCGTTGGTGATGCCTGTCGCGATGAACGCGAGGATCTGTGGCCACCATGTCTGGACGGTGATGGCGAGGCGTTTGAGTTCGGGAAGGCCGGAGTGGGCGCAGTGGTAGTAGAACCGGTAGAGCCGGTCGGCGATGTGTTCCCGATCAGGCTGGCTGCGGGCTAGGGCGAGGAGGTCCAGGAGGTCTTCCTTGGCATTCCAGGTGGCCAGGATCGGTGCGCTGATCGCCGTGGGCAGGGCGGTGAGGTCATCGAGGACCAGGTGCACCACCGGCCTACCATCTGTTCCATCTTCGACCCCAACGACGGCCAGGCCAGCAAGGCCCAGCAGTCGTGTCGTATCGTCGGACGAGCCCGTGACTGTCCATAGTGATCATTCAGTCTCAACACCGCAATGATCACGGACGGTCACGGGCCCTGTGCGCCCGAGGCCGCCGCAGACCGGGCCGACCCCACCTTCTTCGTTGCCCGCCCGGAGGCCGATCGTTACGGTTGTCCGATGCTGAGCCCACGAGAAGTCTTCCTGAACCTGGTTAACGGAGTGTGCGAGGAGCGCTGGACGGACCTCCCCGAGTTGTACGCCGAGGACACCCACATCTCGCACCCATTCGATCCGTACCGGTCCGGTCCACTATTGAGCCGGGCGGCCATCCAACAACACTTCACGCCACCAGCGGGCAGCACGTCACCGATCAAGCGCAGGCCGGTAGTCACCGCCGTGCACGAGACCACAGACCCTGAGGTGATCGTGGCCGAGTTCGAGTACCAGGGCACAGTGATCGCCAGCGGGGAACCGTTCGCCATCCCATGTGTGTTCGTGATGCGAATCCGAGACGGGAAGATCGTGGAATCCCGGGACTATATGGACCACGTCCGAAGCGCGCAGTCACGAGGTACCACCGAGCAACTCATCCAGGCCATCACAGAGTAACCCGCACGCGGCGGACACCTCGACCCCCACTAACTTCGAAGAGCCGGGATGCCGGACCACGCCGGTGGACAATGTGAGTCGCTTGAAGGATGGGCGAGTGATTGAATATGGACGCTAACATTGCCGAGCTGCGTGAGCTGGTTTCTTGGTGGGGCACTTACCTTGACCTCGACAGCATCGATTGGGGAGAGATCGAGGAGGCGGCGGGGCATCCCTTTCCGCTCGACTTCAAGAGATTCTGCATGGAGTTCCCGCCTGTGGCGTTCCAGGACGCCCTTTTCATTCGACATCCGGAATCCGATTTTGGTGTTGAGGATGAATGGGAGAATGTTAGCCGTTCTGTGGCGAGTTTCCTTGAATTGACACCGGACTTTCCGTTCTCCATCTATCCGGAGCCCGGTCGTACACTCATCCCTTGGGGTAACTATGAAGAGCAAATTTACTTCTGGTGGCTAGCTGAGGGTGAGCCCGATGACTGGAGTGTCGTAGTCACTGACGGCACGGGGAGCCAATGGGAAGCCTTTCCGGGCACTATGACGGACTGCCTTCTCGAATTGCTTCAAGGGTCGCAACGATTGGCCATCACTGAGCACCTTGGAGGATCGCCTCGTTTCGCAGGCTAGAATCACAAATGGTGCCTTCTCTAGTGCGCTCTGGAGGAGAGCACCATTTGTGATCTGAGGGTCAAGACGCAAACCAGCGGGAGTGAAAGCGGTATGGGTAATGACCTCAACGACCCGCGACAGCTCGTGGGATGGCAGGGGCGCGCCCATGTAGTCGACTGGGCGCCGCTAGAAGCGCGCATTGGCCTCCTCTGGGGTACTTGCCAACAGAGGGCATCGAGGCCCAACACCAAGCTAGCGGTCAATCAGACCCTCGATCAGTTCGATCAGCCGATGCATGTCACGGAGGCACATATCCGGTTCGACATCACCTTGATCTACAGTCCCCCAAAGGGCTTTGTACAGTGTCGACAGAGCGGGACCCCGCGCGGTTTGAAATATTAGAGATTCAGTCCCCAACTGCTCACCAAGGTCGATCGCGGCATTGAGGCACTGGAATATCCGAGACGAACCAGACTCCTCGAATACAAGGTTCTTCGAGAGCGCGGAAAGCGCATCGTTGAAGTTGAAATGCGCGATTGAGTCATCGAGAATGTCAGGAGGGTTGACCTTTTGACTCCCTGCTCGGAACGTCGCGAACGCTTCATCGCTGTCGCGCCCGAAAGAACTCTGAGAAATCGAAGGCAACTTCGCCCATAGATCACTCGGGCTTGCAGCTAGGACCAGCCGCCCCTCAACCATCAAGAAACGATCCTCATGTTCATCAGTGGCGCCACCATACAGCGAGTAGCCGAATGTATCACGAAGCGTGAGCCTCACGATCCAGATGGTTGTCTCACCGCTCAGATCATCGAGCTTGGTCATCAATCCCTCCTTCACTCAGGCATATTAAGCCCGGGTGATGCCCTTGCGAGTCTGGCTCCACTCACTCCCGGGACCACGGAGATTCTTCGGCGGAATCTCCATGCCATGCTCTTTGAAAATACGTTTCGTAGCGTCGCCCGGGGTCTCATCGGGCCTCATTCTCTCGCCTTTGGCCCAGCTCGGCATGTTGGTGGCCTTCACACGCCGACAACGATTCCCCATGCCGTCGCGATCATAAATGACCAGTCCAAAGTTAGGACTAACCTCGATCGTTCGTGATCTTGGGTGGGTGTGGACTTGCTGGCCGGTGATTGATCGCCACCGACTTCATCGTCACCGCCGCCGGCGTGTGATCACCTGCGGCTGCCTGTCTCCGGCGGGCGGCCGCGGCGGTCGGGTCACCCGTCCCGGCTCATCGACATCGAGGACGACATCCTCCTCGGCCACACCATCGAGCCCTGCGATCCCCGGCGCTGGGCGCAGGGACGACAGGGGTTGTTTCGCCGGCGCGCTGGGTCTGCCGGGGCTGTGGCGCAGCGTCGCCGGTGGCCACGGCGGAGACCTTCTCCTCCCGGCGGCAGGCGGTGGGGTCCATGGGTGCGGCGCGGTCCGCCCTCGTCCTGACGATCAGCCCGCGTTTCGGCGCGTCCAATGCTCCTGCGGGGCGCCTGAGAAAGCCTGAACTCAACCTGGACCCATCATTTGGTGCCAGATGATGTGCGTATTTTGGGTGGTTCAGGGTCTTCTCAGGTTGAGACTTCTAGCGTCAGGTGACAGGACGGCGGGGCTGGGCGAAGGGGATGACCGTGTCCGTGACAAGGCGCAGCGTGCTCGGGCTGGTGGCCTTAGGGGTGCTCGTGGCGGTGGCGGGCTGCTCGACGCGGTCCGGTGACGCCGGCGGGGCCGGTGACATCCCCGACAACCAGGCGTTCGTGGACTACAGGCCTGCGTCGGGGGTGTTCGTGGTGCGGGTCCCGGAGGGCTGGGCGCGGACCGACACCGCCACGGAGGTGCTGTTCGCCGACAAGCTCAACTCCATCCGGATCGAGGAGTCCACCCGGGCCGCCGCGCCGGACCTCGCCTCGGGGCGCGCGGACCTTCAGGCCCTGGCCGGGTCGCGGGGTTTCACGCCCGGGGACGTGTCGATGGTGACCGGCAACGCCGGCGAGGCCCTGCTGGTCACCTACCGGGCCGACGCGTCCGCGGACCCGGTGACAGGGAAGGTCGTCAACGACGACGTCTCGCGCTACCAGTTCTTCCACGCCGGACACTTGGTCACCGTGACTTTGGCCGGCCCGCACGGCGCGGACAACGTCGACCCGTGGCGCACGGTCACCGACTCCCTGCGGTGGCTGTGATGGCCGGGTCGCGGTACCGGCCCGCGCCGGAGCCCGGGGTGGTCCTGCAGGCCGACCGGTTGTACCGGTTCTTCCACACCGGCGGCGAGGAGGTGCTCGCCTTGTCCGGGGTGTCGCTGCGCCTGGCCGCGGGGGAACGGGTCGTGGTGGCGGGGGAGTCCGGGTCGGGCAAGTCGACCCTCCTGGCTTGCCTCGCGGGCCTCGACGAGCCCGACGGCGGGGTGGTGCACGTCGCCGGCCACCGGCTCACCGGCCGCACCGAGGCCGAGCGGGCCCGGTTGCGGGCGGCGCACCTGGGGATGGTGTACCAGTACGGCAACCTGCTCGAGCACCTCACCGTGGCGCGCAATATCGCCTTCGTGCGCACCCTCGCCGGTCGCCGGCCGGTGGACGTGTCCGACCTCCTCGAATCCGTGGGGCTGGCCGGGCGCGGTGGCGCGTACCCGGCGGAGCTGTCCGGCGGGCAGGCGGCCCGCGCCGGCCTGGCCGTCGCCCTGGCGAACGACCCTGAGGTCCTGATCGCCGACGAGCCAACCGGGGAACTCGACGCCGATACCGAGGAACGTGTCCTCGGGCTGTTGACGGCGCGGGCCGCCCGGGGCATCGCGGTCCTGGTCGCCTCGCACAGTCCGGTCATCGCCCGCACCGCCGATCGGGTGCTGACCCTGCGCGACGGGCAGGAGGTCCGATGAGCGCGCTGTTTCGCTGCCGGGCACTGGGCCGGACTTTCGGCGCGGGGGCCGCTGCCGTCACGGCGGTGGCCGAGGCGACCTGCCGGATCGAGCCGGGCGACCGGATCGCCGTGTCCGGGGCGTCTGGGTCCGGGAAGTCCACACTCCTGCACCTGATCGCGGGCCTTGAGACACCCACGTCCGGGGAGGCCGAGTGGCCCGGGCTGGGCGGTGACCCGCGACGACCGCCGGGCGCGGTGGCGATGGTGTTCCAGGCCCCCAGCCTCCTGCCGGCGCTGGACGTCACCGAGAACGTGTCCCTGCCGCTGCTGCTCTGCGGCCACGAACCCGCCGAGGCCCGCAAGCGCGCCATCGCCGCCCTGGAACTCCTCGGCCTCGACGAGTTGGCCGGACGGCTCCCGGAGGAGATCTCCGGCGGGCAGGCCCAACGTGTCGTCATCGCCCGCGCGATCGCGACCCGCCCCGTTCTCCTCCTCGCCGACGAACCCACCGGGCAACTGGACACCGGCACCGCCGCCGCCGTCCTCGACGTGCTCCTGGCCGCAGCCGCGCACCTCGACGCGGCGCTGGTCGTCGCCACCCACGACGAGGACGTCGCCGCCCGGCTGGGCACGCGGTGGCACATGCGCGACGGTCACCTGCGCACCGGTTGGGCGGCACCGTGCTGATCTGGCTGTTCGCGACGCTGCGCCGCCGGGCCGGGCGCCTCGCCGGTCAGGCCGCCGGGATCGCCATCGCCGTGGGGCTGCTGGCCTGCCTGGGCGGGTTCTTGACCACCGCCGCCGGCACCATGACCGCCCGGGCCAGCGGCCGGGTGCCCGTGGACTGGCAGGTCCAGGTGACCGGCGACCCGGCGACGGCCGCCGCGACCGTGGCCGCCGAACCGGCGGTGGGCCCGGTGCTGGCGGTCGGATTCGCGCGCGTGCCGGGGCTGTCGACCGAGGCCGGTGGGGCCACCCACACCACCGGCGCGGCGGTCGTCGTCGGCGTGCCCGCCGGCTACCAGGCCGCGTTCCCGACCATGGTCCGGCCGCTCACCGGCGACGGGGCCGGGGTCGTGCTGGCCCAGCAGACCGCCGCGAACCTGCACGCCGCCCCCGGGTCCGTCGTCACCGTGGGGCGACCCGGCCTGGCCCCGGTCCAGGTGACCGTCGCAGGGATCGTCGACCTGCCGCACGCCGACACCCTCTTCGCACCCGTGCCGACGTCTGCGGCAGCTCCCTCGGCACCGCCGGACAACGTCTTGCTCCTGCCCGCCGACGTGTTCCACAGCCTGCTGGACCCGCTCGCCCAGGCCAGGCCCGACCTGGTCGGCACCCAGCTGCACGCCCGGCGTTCGCACGCGCTGCCGGCCGATCCGGCGTCGGCGTTCGTCACGGCGGCCTCCGCGTCGCGGCACGCCGAGATCAGCCTCGCCGGCACCGGGATGGTCCGCGACAACCTCGCGGCCGCCCTCGACGCGGCCCGCACCGACGCCGCGTACGCCACCCTCCTGTTCCTGTTCCTGGCCGTACCCGGCGCCGTGCTCGCCGGGCTGTTGACCACGGTCGTCGTCGCGGCCGGCGCGACCCGTCGCCGACGCGAACAGGCGCTCCTGCGCACCCGGGGCGCCACGGCCCGCCGGATCCTGGCGGTCACCGCCGTCGAGGCCGCGCTCGTCGGGACCGGCGGCGCGCTCGTCGGCCTCGGCGCGGCCGTCGTCGTGGGCCGTCTGGCCTTCGGTCCCCCGGGACCGGGGCTCGCCGGATGGCTGGCCGCCGCCGCGCTCACCGGACTCGTGATCGCCGCCGGGGCGGTGCTGATCCCCGCCTGGCGGGACCTGCGCACCGGCACGGTCACCGCCGCCCGGGCCGCCCTCGGCCGTACCCGCCGGCCACTGTGGGCCCGGCTGGGACTGGACGTCGCCGCCCTGGCCGGCGCGGCGCTGCTGCTGTGGGCGACGAGCACCACCGGGTACCACCTGGTGCTGGCCCCGGAGGGCGTGCCGCGGGTCTCGGTGGACTACTGGGCGTTCGCCGTGCCGGCGCTGCTGTGGACCGGCGCGGGCCTGGCCACCTGGCGGCTGGCCGAACTCGCCCTGCGGTACGGACGCGGCGCGCTCGGTCGGCTGTTGCGCCCGCTCGCCGGCCCCCTGTCGGGCACGGTCGCGGCGAGCCTGTCGCGGCAGCGCCGCCCGATCGCGACCGCCATCGCGCTGCTGACCGTCGCGGTCGCGTTCGCGGCGTCGACGGCCACATTCAACGCAACCTACGCCCACCAGGCGGAGGTCGACGCGCGGCTCACGAACGGCGCGGATGTGACCGTGACGCCCGTACCCGGGAAGAACGTCGATCTGACCGCGACACTGTCCGGAGTCCCGGGCGTCCGACACATGGAGACCCTCGAACATCGCTTCGCCTACGTCGGCGCGGACCTGCAGGACCTCTACGGCGTGCAACCGACGACCGTCACGCACCTGTCCGACAGCTACGTCACCGGCGGCACCGCCGCGCAGCTCATGGCCACCCTCGCGGCCCGCCCCGACAGCATCCTGGTGTCCGCCGAGACGGTCGCCGACTTCCAGCTCACCGTCGGCGACCTGATCCAGCTCCGCCTCACCGACACCCGCACCGGGCAGCAGGTCACCGTGCCGTTCCACTATGTCGGCGTGGTCAGGGAGTTCCCGACCGCGCCCACTGACAGCTTCCTCGTCGCCAACTCCGCCTACCTCGACCAGGTCACCGGAGGCGGCACCCCCGGCGCGTATCTCCTGGACACCACCGGCTCCGATCCGGCAGCCGTCGCGGGGGCCGTCCGCGCCGTGCTGGGCGGTGACGGGAAGGTCAGCGACATCACCGCGGCGCGGGGCACAGTCGGATCGAGCCTCACCAGTGTCAACCTCACAGGGCTCACCCGGATAGAACTCGCCTTCGCCCTGGTGCTGGCCGCGGCGGCCGGCGGCCTCGTCCTCGCTCTCGGGCTGGCAGAACGCCGCCGGTCCTTCACCATCGCCACCGCGCTGGGTGCGACGAGGGCGCACCTGATCGGCTTCATCGCCGGCGAGGCGGTGGTGATCACACTTCCGGCCCTGGTCCTGGGCGCCCTACTGGGGTGGGGCGTGTCCCAGACCCTCGTCACGGTCCTCGCCGGGGTGTTCGACCCGCCGCCGGACCAGCTCAGCGTCCCGTGGCCGTACCTGGCGGCGCTGGCGGCGGCCACACTTCTGGCGATCACGGCCACTGTGGTCGGGCTGACCGCCGCGACCCGGCGTGTGGACCTCACCTTGATCCGGCACACCGACTGAGTCACCCGTGATGACCATCGCGGAGATGGTGGTGACGATGTCCGCGGACGTGCGGACCTCGGGATCATGGTGATCAGCAACGCTAAAGATCGGTGTTTGCTGTATGGATCATGATGGATCTGGTCGGTGATCTGCTGAACGCTGTTCCTGATCGAGTATCGGGGCCAGACCTGGCAATTCCGCGACAGGCCTAAATGATCAACTTTCATACACTGCCTACCCACGTCGCCGGTACCCGGTCACCATCCGTAGCAGGAGGAAGAAGATCAGCGATCCGCTGAGGATGATGAGCATGGATGTGATTCGCTGGCCGAATGTCGATGCCGTGAAGGCGACTGTTCCTGAGCCGATGAGGAAGCCTGCGAGGGTGACGAACAGGCCGAGGATCTCCACGACCTTGAGGGTGCTCTCCGACACCACACGCTGGGCGGATTCGACCTTCTCGGCGAGCTTGGTGGAGGCTTCGGTGATCCGGCGGTCGGCTTGGGCGGTGACCTGGTCGGCGAGGTCGCGGGTGAGGGTGTCGGCGTACTGGCGCATCTGCCTGGTGGCGGTGATCAGTTCGCGTTCGCGTACGTAGTCCTGGTGGACGGCGTTGTTGCCGGGGGCGAGCATGCCGATGGCCCGGTCGATCTCCTCGAGCGCCTGGTCGTAGCGGCCGAGTTTGCGCAGCGCGTAGGCGCGCCGGTAGAAGAGGTTCGCGTCGCCGGTGCCGGTGGTCATCATCGAGTTGGACAGGTCCAGCACCAGTTGCGGCTGGTCCGGGACATGGTCGGCGAACCAGATCGCGTGCAGGCACACGTGCCGGGTCCTCCCGTCGGCGTCGGGTGCGGCGATCGCCTGCCGGTAGAGCTCAAGCCCCCGTGCGGTACGCATGCCCAGCGCCGCGAACGCGGCCAGCGCCAGAATGAGGGCGTCATCGCCGAATTCGGTCAGCCAGGTGTACGTCTGCGCCTGCAGCGCCTCGAACTTGAAGTCGTACCGCAGCCGTTGGCCGTGCACATAGGCCAGGATCAGCCGGTGCCGGCGGCTGGCCGTGGCCGCCGCGTCCCAGTCGGCGGAGCCCGGGTAGCGCTGCCCGGCGTCCCGGGCGAGCCAGGCGAGGTCGGCCGCGATCGATCGGATCTCAGGCAGCGACAGCCCGTGGCGTTCAGAGCGGGTGGCGAGCTCGCTGATCCATGACAGGCGATCGCCCCGCGTCCCGGTGGCGAGGTGCTGGACGAGACGGGCGCTACGTTCGGCCCCGGTCAGCGATGCTAGATCCTCGTCGATGCGATCCGGCTGTACCGGGATGCCCTGTGCCGTCTCCTGATCCACCACGCCCGCTCCATCCACTGTGCTGTCGTCAAACGTGGTCACATTAGCCGGCGTCCAGGCGGTGGTCGAGCGCCTGGCGGCCTAGTGATCGAAAATCGATGGCACGCTTGTCCGGTCGCTGCAACGACAAGCCCCAGCGACGCAGGTAGATCAATCCTGCGCCTTGATGCGGTTGGTTAGCTTTGCGATGTGCGGGCCTGGCTGGGGGTGTGTGTGAGGCGGGTTTGGTGACAGGCAATGCCGGTTCGGGGAAGTCCACCCTCAGCCGGCAGTTGGCGGCGGGTTTGGACCTTCCGTGGTTCGGCCTCGATCAGATCGTGTGGCAGGAGAGGTGGCGTAAGACGCCCGAGGTGGAGCGGGACAGTAGGATCGCGGACCTCATCGCCCAGGAGTCGTGGGTCGTTGACGGCGTCTCGGATCAAGTGCTCCGTGCCGCCGATGCGGTTGTCTTTCTGGACGTTCCCCGGTATCGCTGCTACGGGCGCGCGGCCAGAAGGAACGTCCGATACTTGTTCTCATCGCGCCCGGAGCTGCCCGATCACTGTCCTGAGATCTTGATCATTCCCCGGCTCGTGAAGATCATCTGGCGGTTTCCTCGCCATGTGCGACCCCGGATCCTGGCGGGTAGGGCCGAATACGGGCAGGACAGGACCTTCATCCATGTCCGGTCTCAGATCGAACCGGGGCAGATCCTTGCGCGCCTTCGGTAGTTCATGACCATTCGTTGATCACCGCGATCAGGACCGTGGCTTCGTAGTGGGCGGCGAGCTTGACATCCATAGGGGCATCAAGCTCGCCGTCCGCTACGTGGCCACAGTTCTCATCGCCGTGATCGGCGAGCGGCTACACCCTCAATCGAAGTCCTTCATCGTCTGATACATCAGCACGAGGACCGCGAACATCAACACCGTCAACGTCCAGCCGATAACGACGGCAGCGACAGCGGCCCAGCGCCCAGATTGCCCGCTCTTGCCTATCTGCCACAACGCCACATGGCCCAAGACCGCGCCGACCATCCCCGTCAGGCCGTTGGTGACCCCGAGCGCCGAGAGCACCAACGCGGCGACCGCGAGTCCGCTCAACGGTCGGCTTGCGATCAGTCGCCGCCCGTCCAAGCCACCACCGTCCAGGCCGCCTCGCGCATCACCGATCATCGCCCGATGATGCCTCACCCGGCACACTCATGAAACACGGCCCTTGATCAACTTTGAAACGTGATCGTCGCCGAGGGCGGGCACCTTCGTAGGATCGGCGCCGACCGCGACATTGACGTGCGCGCAGTCGCCGACTACCTGGCCCCGGTGCGGTGACGGCCGGTGAGATCTGCGGCGCGGTGCTGACCACGGTCCGCCCGGACCACGAGGGGGACCGGGCGGTCGCGCTGATGCGGCCACCGGGCGATCCGTCGCCTGCCGGGTCGTCGAGGACGGCCGCGTCGTCTTCGACTGAGAGCCTGGCCGATCTGGTGTCGGCGCGATGGACCGAAGGACCGTGGGTCCGATCGCCGCAGGTTCGGCCGCCTGCAGGTACGGCGTGGGTCCGATTCCGCGGGTCAGGAGCGTCCGCGGGAGAAGTAGTGCCTCCTGACCGGCGTTCACGGGTTCCTGCTTGCGCCATCCGCGCTGTGACCGTTGTACGAACAGCCCGCAGTGAACCTGAACGCATGCCCACCCCGTGGAGAAGCCCATGAGATGAGCACGCGTCCCGCACATCCGGTCAGGTCGGTTGCCGGGGTTGTCCGAGGATGATCAGCAGGTGATCGTCGGCCCCGCCCAGTCCGCGTGGTCGGAGTTGGCTCCGTCGCCGGCGTCGGTGACGACGAGTCGCAGTTCCTTTGCCCCGGTCAGGTTCGCCGTGAGGCTGCGGGCCGCCTCTGCGCCTCGGACCACGCCGCTGTCGGCGACCTTGACGCCATCGGCGTAGATCTGGAACACCACGGAGCCGCGCGTGCCGGCCTCGGCGTCCATGCCGACGTCGGTGCCCAGCGTCGAGCAGGTGCCGCCGAGGAAGTACACGATCTCGCTGGCGGCGTTGGTGCCGAGGCCGGTCGGGTAGTACACGCCGCCGATGTAGATCGGGTGGCCGTCGTGGGGGCCTTGCTCGCCGTTGCTGCGGTCCCGCTCGACCGGACCCCAGGCGCCGGCGGCGCTCTGCCAGGGCAGGGCGCTGAGGCTCCAGGTGCCGGCGGCCGGGCCGTGGCCGCAGATCACCTGGGCGTTCGCCCAGTCGGCGTGGTCCCAGTTCATGCCGTCGCCGGCGTCGGTGGCGACCAGCCGCAGTTCCTGGCCGCCGGTCAGGTCGACGGTCAACCGGGTCGCGGGGTCGGCACCGGTGCGGCGGCCGCTGTCTGCGACCAGTGCGCCGTCTTTGCGGACTTGGAAGACGACCGAACCGCTGGGGCCGGTCTCGTCGTCCACGCCGACGTCGGCGGTGAACGACGTGCAGTCGCCGCCGAGCTGGTAGACGATCTCACTGCCGGCGTGCACGCCCAGGCCTCGCGGGTAGGTGGTGCCGCCGATCGTCATCGTGCGGCCGTCGCCGTCGGCCTGGTCGCCGTTGCTCAGGTTGCGTTCGACCGGGCCCCAGCCGCTGGTCGCGCTCTGCCAGGGTAGGTCGGCGAGTTGGGTGATGCCGGTGGGCATGCCGGGCCGGCCGTTCGGGGTGACCCGCAGCAGCATCGTGCCGTGCCCCGGGACCACCGCGCTGAACACGCCGGCGCTGGTGCTGGTCGCCTTCGTCCACAGGTCCTTGACCGCGTACGCCGACGAGCCGCCCATGCCGAGTTCCGCCGCGGTGGTGGTGATGGTCAACGGCCGGTTGTTCTCGTTGACCAGGGCGACAGCGCGGTCGCCGTTGGCCAGCACCTTGACCATGACCGTCTTGCCGCCGGCGTTGGTGACCTCGGTTGCCGAGCGGCCCAGCGGGTCCTGGTCCAGGGCGATCACGTCGCGGTCGCGCAGGATGTTGAGGGTTGCCGCTGACACGGTGCGCAGGTCGCTGCCGATCAGCAGCGGTGCGTTCATCATGGCCCAGAGGCTGAAGTGCGTGCGGTACTCGGTGTCGGTCATGCCGCCGTTGCCGACCTCGAGCATGTCGGGGTCGTTCCAGGCGCCCGGTCGGCCGTAGCTGGCCAGTGACGCGTTCTGGTGCGCGATGGTCATCATCGTCGGCCAGTTGTCGCTGATGTCGCCGGTGGTCCGCCAGGAGTTGCCGATGCCCTGCGCCCACTCCCATGGCGCGTTGGCACCCCACTCGCAGATGCTGTACACGATGGGTCGTCCGGTGTTCTTCAGCGCGTCACGCATCGCGGTGTAGCGCTGCTTGGCGTCGACACCCTGGTTGTTGCAGTTGTCGTACTTGAGGTAGTCCACTCCCCAGGAGGCCCACAGGTTGGCGTCGGCCTGCTCGTGGCCGAGCGCGCCGGGGAACCCTTTCACGTCACAGGTGTGCGTGCCGGCGCTGGAGTAGATGCCGAACTTCAGCCCCTTGGCGTGCACGTAGTCGGCGACGGCCTTGATGCCGTTGGGGAACCGGACCGGGTCGGGCACCAGGTTGCCGGCGGTGTCACGGTTCGGCAGGGCCCAGCAGTCGTCGATGTTGACGTAGGTGTAGCCGGCGGCTTTGAGTCCGGAGCTGACGTACGTGTCGGCGATGCCGGTGACCATCGCCGCGTTGAAGTCCGGACCGCAGCCGGTGGAGTTCCAGTTGTTGAAGCCCATCGGCGGGGTGCGGACCAGGCCGTTGTCGAGGGCGGCGGCCGGCGTGGCCGGCACCACCAGGAAGGCGGCCGCCAGCACGCCGGCGGCCAGGATGAGTTTCTTGCGCATGGAGCGACTCCTTCAGACATGAGTCAACGAAATCCATCACAAGAGAACTCGTTTGATCGATCAAAGTCAACGTTTTACGTCATCCTTGGCGCACCGGCGTGCTCGCCCGGACCAACAGCTCGCCGGCCACCAGGGCACCGTGCTCCGGCGTCGGGCCGCCGGCCAGCCGGTCCAGCAGCCGCCCCACCAGGACCCGGGCGATCAGTCGGACCGGGATCCGCACCGAGGTCAACGCCGGGCTGACCAGATCGCACAGCGGCAGGTCATTGAAGCCGGTGACGGCGACATCCCGGCCCGGCACCAGTCCGGCCTCGCCGATCATCCGGTACCCGGCCAGCCCGAGCCAGTCATCGCCGGCCACGATCGCGGTGGGCCGGTCGGCGGCGCGCAGCGCGTCCGGCAGCGGCCGCGACTCGACAGTCAGCCCGAGACGATCGGCGGCGGCGAGGAACCCAGCCCGCCGGTCCCGCATCCACGGCAGGTCCTCCGCTGCGCCCAGGTACCCGACCCGCCGGTGCCCCTGCGCGACCAGCAGCTCGACGACCTCGGCCATCGCCGCAGCGCTGTCCACATCGACCCAGCCGCCGGACCCGCCGAGGCGACCGAAGGCCACATAGGGCACGCCCGCGGCGTCCAACTCGGCGAGTCGTGGATCGGCGCTCAGCACATCGGAGAGCACGAACCCGTCCACCTGCCGGGCGGCGATCACCTCGGCGATTGACGCCCGGTCGGTCCGGGTCAGCAGGATCCGAAACCCCCGGGTGCCCGCCTCGTCGACCAGACAGTGCAGGAAGCCGCCCATCAGCGCATTGGGCCGGTCGGGGTTGTCCGGGGGCACCGGATACGCGACGGCGTGCCGGCTGCCGGTCCGCAGACTGCGGGCCGTGGGGTCCGGCCGGTAGCCGAGCGCCTCGATCGCGGCCGTGACCCGGGCCAGAGTGTCGGGGGCGAGCCGGTGCGCGGCGTTGAGCGCGTTGGACACGGTCTGACGGGAGACGCCGGCGGCGCGCGCGACATCGGAGATGGTAGCCACGCCCTGATCATTCCCGCGTGCCGGGCCTACCGGAAGGACGCGGCGGTGAGTGCCCGAACAGATGACACGGCTGGCACGCTGACCCAGACCTGACGGGGTATGCCACGCACCATCCACCGTGCCTCGGTCGCGCGACGGAATGCTCGAGTGTGGCACTCGAGGAAGCGAGTTTGGCAACTGAAGGGGATCCGACTGCCGGGTCACCCAGGAAGCGTGACGGGCGGTCAGGCTGTTGGGGGTCGGGATGACGTCGTAGGGTCCTCATCGATTTCCCAGAACGCTTGGGGTCCGTGCTCGCGGATGAAATGGCGTTCGATCTCGTGGATCGTGTACATACCGGCGATGTTGATGACGTCGATGCCGGCGTAGTCGGTGCGGTCCGTTACAGCGGGTGCTCCGGTGTCAGGCCCGTCGGCGGCTGTGCTGCGGTGGCACGGAGCGGCTTGGGACTACACGTCGCCGGACGGCTCGGGCCTGCCCCTCGCGCGGCATACTCAGGATGGTGAGGGCACGTCAAGGACGATGTCCTTCAACTCCATCAGGGTCTTGATGCGATAGGTGGCCTGCGAGAAGTCGTTCGCCTTGGCGAAGTCGTTGTAGACGATGGCGCAGTCGATACCGGCAGCCACGGCCGAAGTCAGCCCTCGGGACGAGTCCTCCACGACCAGCGTCTCCTCCTTGGTGGCCCCGAAGCGCCGGAGACCGGTCAGGTACGGTTCCGGGTGCGGCTTGGCGAGCGCGTAGTCCTCACGGAGAAGAATGAAATCCATGAATTGCCGAATGTGGCGCTTCTCGTGGATGAGGTCGAAGTCCACACGTTTCGCCGTCGTCACGATGGCCATGCGGACGTGTCTGGACAGCTCGGCGAGGGCGTCGACGACGCCTTCGACCTCGATATCCTCCGTCTTCAGGTACTCCTGATAGAGATCGTTTCGCACCACCCGCAGCCTGTCGATGGTCTGCTCGTCAACGCCAGCCTCCCTGGCCCGGATCCACGTGCCCAGCCCCTGGTTCATGTCCCGAAGGTATTGATCCTTGTCGAGGGCCACGCCGATGTCGGCCAGGGCGCGCTCCCCGGCCTTGTAATACCAGAACTCGGTATCCACCAGCACACCGTCGTGGTCGAAGAGGACGTACTTCTTCACTTTCCTGATCCTTCCATGATCACTGATCGGTGAACAGGCCGCTGATGACCAAGCCGGCGCCGCACCACATGATGTCGCCGCCTCAACTCCAGATGGCAAGTATCCAGAGTCCGCCGATCACCGTCACGCCGAACGGCAGATCCACATGACCGGGCCGCATCAGGAGGCGCCGGATCGGGCCAGCGTTGTCCATCTGTTCGTCCGTCATGTAGTGCGCAAACGAGGCTCTGATCAGGTACAGCATCATCATGAGGATGATGAGGCCGAGTATCAGCCCGTCGAACGGCCCGGTGACTTCAAGCTTGTAGAACAACATCAGGATGGAGTCCACAGCCAGAGGAGCTGGGAGCAGTATTGCCCAGGCGATGCCGCGGGCGAGGTTGCCCAGGGACATTGCTGTGTTGTTGTCCTGCTTGTTCGCGACCCAGCCTCGGACCGTCTTCGGGTCGTCATGGGTGACCGCCCCGATCGGGCGGGCAAGCAAGGAAGCGAGCAACGCGCTGACGTCGGTCACCGCGTCTGCCCATGCTTGAATACGCCGCAGAGCATCAGCTGAACGCACAGGGGACCGAAGCGGTGTCAGAAGTGCTCCACGCGGCGTTGTCGGAGCCCGAAGGCCTCCATGTCGGCGCGGCCACGATGCTGATGGCTCTCTCCGCTTGCGCCTCGGACGAGGCCATGTTCCGCGGGAACGACCTGCTCGATGCAACCCGTCCCGCAGAACGTCGTGCCATGCGGGTCATGCCATCTTCATGCCTTCCCTGACCTTGGCCAGAACCTTCTCAGCTGCTTCGTTCAGCGTCACCCCGGTCATATCATGCTTACGGAGGTGGTCCTCCAGGATCTTCCGGAACTCCTCTTCATTGTCAGACGCGATGAGACTGTCATCATCTTCACAGACGTACTTGTACTCTTTCATCGTCTTCTTCCTTCCTGGTTTCCAGAAGCCGTCCGACACCGTCTGAAGTCGAATCCGGCTCGCCGGGGGTATATGCGCCAGTGAGGAGATAGTTCAGCGTGGCAGAAATAGCTGCTCAGGCAATTGTAAGGCCAGAACTTGAAGGCGCTGCTCCAAACATTGATTCACCTGGTGACTAACTGTTCCGGGAAAGGTGTCGGGCTGTTCCGGGAAAGGTGTCGGGCACGCGCCCGGTTAAGCTAAATCGACCTCGCTCGCCCGGTCATCCTGGTGCTGGCGGCGTGGATGGTTACCTTCAAAGGGATCCGCGCCCACTGTCGCAGACCTGCCGTCCGGGACGTCAGGTGCAACACCGGAGATAGCCGGCATCGCCCGCGACCAGGGGCCTCGGGCTGTCCATAGGCCAAACGGCATCGTAGCGAGCCTGGCGACGAGTCGGGGCTGCGCGCGCGGCTACCGGTCGGGTGTCAGCGGCCGCCTGGTGGCGTCGGCCGAACGCCCGCAGCGCCGCCCGCCACCGACCGGCCTGAGTGTGCTTGCCGGTGTCGGTCAGCTGGTACGGCTTCACCGACGCCCGGCTGCCCCACGACGTCGGCAGCGTCCAAGTGGTGCTCGCCGAGGCCGCGTTCCAGCGGTACCGCTTGGTTTCCGCGCTCTGGCTCCACGGCAGCAGGTAGGCGTCGCCGTTGAGCACCAGGTGCCCGTCCTTGCTGATCTGCCGGGTGCCGCCCGCGGTGGACACCGACACCCCGCCAAGCTGACGAATTCCTATTTAAGTGTCGAACAGGATGATGGGCTCGCGACTATCGAGTCCGGTTGGGGGTTCGGTGGTGGCGGACTGTTTCGAGGTGGGTTCTCGCCTTTCCGGCACGCCGAGGAGGCGCCGACCCTGGCTTAGCAGTTAATAGCTGTTAACCGGTTTGAGGCTGCGTTGAGGGAACCTTCATGTCCCGTTAGCTGACGCCACGTGACGATGTGGACCTTCGCTTGGCGCGAAGCGTGTCCGGCGGTTGTCCACGGAGCCCCGTACATGATGGCCGTGGAAGGACGCCCCTTCGCAGGAAACCTCCTCCTCGCGGTCCTACCGGGTTGTCCGTTTACCCGGCCGGATCCAGCACATACACTCCGTGCACCAGTCGTACGGCCCGCAGGGGGGTTGACGTGGGTTCCGATCTCGAGACCGAACTTGACCGGGCGCTGTCGGACGGCCCGTTCCACCTGGCGTTGTCGCTGGCCGTCCAGCGCCCGGGCCTGGGCCTGGGCCGGCTGCAGTGCCGGCTCGCCGAGCGCGGCATCAAGATCAGCACGGCCACGCTGAGCTACTGGAGCACCGGCCGATCCCAACCCGAGCGGGAGGGGTCGCTGCACGGAGTCGCCGTCCTGGAGGAGCTGCTGCGGCTGCCGCCCGGGGCCCTGGTCGGGCTGCTCCGCTCTCCCCGGGTGCGTAGCCGCGGCCCCAGGAGCCGGAACATGGATCTGGGCCTGTGGCCGTCCATCGTCGATGTGGTCGAGGACTTCGAGATGCCGGTCCGGTCGGTCCTGCGGCCGTTGAGCATCGACAACCACGTCACGATCGGCGCGAACGGGTCCGTCCGACAGGGACGGGTGCGCATGACTCTGCGGTCCCTGGCCGACGGGGTGACCCGGAAGGTCATGGCGTGGTGCCCCGAGAAGCCGGTTTCCGGGCCGCCCCGGCTGGTGGACCTGGCGGGCTGCCGACGCGGCGGGGTGCGGTGGGACCCGGCAACGGGCCAGTTCAGCGCGGAGCTGCTGTTCGGCCGGCCGTTGGCCGAGGGGGAGACGACGATGATCGAATACACCGTCGTGCCGCCGACGGACATGGGGCCTGAGACGCGGTTGGGGCAGGTCGTGCTCGAACTCCTACCCTTGTACACCCTGCACATCAGCTTCGCCCCGGGAGCGGTGCCGGCCCGGTGCGTGGCGTTCCACCAGGCCACGGCGTCCGCCCCCGAGGAGGAACTCCGCGAACTGCTGCCCGACGACATCCCCAGCGTGTGCATCGCGGTCACTGACGCCCGCCCAGGGGTCTACGGCATCCGACTGGACTGGTAGCCGGCCTACGTCGGCACCCAGGTTCGCATGCTCGGCGGGATCCTGATGTTCCTGCACACAGCGAACGGAATTCCTGCCGGCCTCACCAGGAAGGAGATCGACGACGATGTGGTGCAGGTGAGAAACCGCGCGATCCACAAGGGCCACGCTCCCACTCCTGTGGAGGCGGAGGCGAAGGCGGCGGTGGAGTGCGTGGCGCGAGTGGTCACGGCGGTGCTGCGGCTGCATTGACGAGGAAGGGCCGCACCCAGTGCATGCGGCCCTTCCTCTGCCCCGATTAGCGCAGCACAGTGGCGGTGTCGACCCATCGAGCCAGGACGCTGAAAGCCGCGAGTTGTTCCAGACCGTGGTCTTCTGGGAGTTCGTCCTGGACGGTGTGGCTCGACGGGTTGCGGATCGCGGCGAAGCAGCCTTCCGCGTAGGCCATGATGCCTCGGTGCAGGCTGGTGAACGTCCTGGAGCCGTCGTTGACCATCAAGCGCAACCGGGGCTTTCCGGGTTGTGGGTCGTCGGTGGTGAAGATCTGTTTGAACAGGTCCGTCTCCGAGACGTCCCGGCGGCCGGCCTTGTTCTGGGTCTCGGCGTTGAGCATCACCGCAGCGGCGCGGACCGCTTCGCGATAGTGGCCGCTCTGCCACAGCGACCGGGCGCCGTCCCAGATCCACGGGTGAAGATGCGCGGCGTTGAGCTCGGGCGCGTTGTCTCCGAGCTTTTCGCGCACCTCGTCCTGGCGGAGCAGGACGGCCTTTACCCGCTCGGCTGTCTCCCGGTGCTGGCACCACCGGTTGACCTGGGTGTTGTCTTCGCTGGGCACGACGTGCCGCCAGTCTTTGATCACGCGGTCAAAAAGTTGCTCCACGACCTGTGCCGAAGCCAGGATGTCGGCGTCCTCGCCGCGGTTGCTGAGATGGGAAGTCATGATGATCATCCCGGGTGGATCGGGCGGGTAGTACAACTCGGTCAGGCGCAGGAAGTTGTTCAGCTCCGTCAGTGCCCAGTCGGTGTCCATGTTTAGCCGACCGGCCGGGCCCCGCGGATGACCCGGCAGGATCCTTCGATCAGGTCGGTGATTTCATCGGGGGCGAGCTGGCCGAAGTGCTCGCCCGCGTACTCGACCGGCAGCCAGGTGAGCCGGTCGCAGAGCACGACGCCCCACGGGGTCTCGATCGCGGTCTTCAGCGGGGTGGCCCGGAGCCGGGTGCCGACCTCGATCTCGGCGACGAGCACGGTCGGGCCGCCGGCCTCGTTGTACAGGTCCGACGACGCCACGACGTAGAGCTCGCGCTCACCGGTCAGCGGCGACGGGTCGGACACGCGGACCTCACCCTGGTAGGGCCGGCTGGACTGCGGGGGGATGGCAGGCTGGTTCACTCCGCGTCGGTTCCCAGCTCGCGGTCGGCCTTCCATGCCGCCAGGCCCCGGCCCATGGCGGCGGCACGCCGGCGGAGCCGGTCGGGGTCGGCGGCGTCGGCCGCGCGCAGCATCTCGGCGTGCTCGGCGAATTCAAGCCGGGTGATCAGTTCCTCCAGGGCGTGGCCGGTCATCGCGGACACGTTGGTCCCGTCGCGCTCGGCCCAACGTCGGGCCGCCGCGACCATCTGGCTCGGCAGTTTCACCGTCACCGAAGTCGTCATTGTCATGGCCCAGATCCTACTCCGCTGCGCCGTCCGTGACGCCGTCTGGTTCACCGTCTGAAACGCCGCCTGGGCCACCGTTTCGGACTTCGGGCTCGACGTAGCCATAACGGGTCTTCATGACTACTGGCCCAGGAGGTCGTTCGAGCTGTGCTGCACACGTGGATCAGGGCCCGCGACGCCCGCGTATCGACCTAATTGAGACACTAGTGCCCATGTCATCCGAACATGGTCACGATCTGGACTGGCCTGAGTTCGGCCGGGTGCTGCGTGCCGCTGGTGTGCCGGTGCCCGCTGGTGAGCTGACAGAGGCGGGCTTCGTGGACTGGCTCGCCGGAGTCGTGCGGGTGTTGGAGCGCATGGCCGGCGCACTCGGCACGGCCGTCAAGTTGGGCGGGGCCCTGGAGATCGAGCCGGACCAGATCGACCTGCTGGGGCGGTGGGTGCGCGTAGCGATCTCACTGGAGGAGCACCTGCGGTGCGCCGCGCCGAAGGTGCAGGATCTCGCCGACCGTCTTGGGTTTCTGACCTCGACCGTGACCGCCGGCGTGCTGGTCACCCGGCCTGCCTGACTCGCGGGGACGTGGGCGACGAGCTCGGCGCGGCCGACCGCCGCGAACGGAACGGGCCTGACGCAGCATCGGACTGACCAATCAGCGCCGGCACTCCACGAGAGCTCATGACGTGATCATGGCTGTGGCTGTGGCTGTGTCGAGGGCCGGGGGAGACGGCGGGATCCCGTCGTCGTTCTGAAACGGGCGCCCCGGGGGCGAGAACGGGTCGCCCGTCGGGCCGAGGGTGGTCTGGGCTCCGCCCTGGACGTAGACGCGCTCGCCGAACACCCAGTAGTGCAGGTCGAGCATCGCGGGCCTGGGCCACAGCACCAGCCCGGCCCCGCCGATGGTGCCGTAGTAGCTGGTGCGGGCCAGGTTCTTCAGGTGCGGCACGAGCTTCAGGCCGTTGTCGCGGCCTGCGATGGCCTGGGTGGTGGCTGCGGTGACCAAGTCGGCGAGCTGGAATTCCGCGAGCAGGTTCGACGGGGCGGTCACGATGGGCGTGAGCACCCGGTTGGCCTGGACGTACTGGGTGCCGGATTGGGTCAGGGTCAGGGCTCTGGCCATCCACGCCCCGTGTGCGGCGTTGCCGCCGCCGGGTCGGTCGGCCATGGCGATCCCGTTCTCCCGCTGTTCCTCCAGGAGCATCTCGATCCGCTCGTAGAGCCACCTGAGGATCTCTGGCTGGATGCGCTCCTCGGACCAGTCGAGCAGGCCCCGGCTCCAGACCACAACGGTGCTTTTGACACCGAGTTGGTGGGCCGCGTCGAGCATCCCGACGCGCAGCCGGGTGATCGTGTCACCGCTGGCGGCGGCTTGGGTGGTGTTCTTCGGCGGCTTCCACTTCATCTCTCCGCCTCATACCTTCTGAGGCTAGACCGGGTTTGCCGATCGCTCTGTCCGTATTGCGCAGTATCGGCTTGCTCGTGGACGGGGGAGTCCTCGCAGGTCACGCACTGGAGGTCGGAGGCTGGGTCTTGGTCGCCGCGTCCGGGCTGGCGGTTGCTATTCGGCTCGTCTCCGACGGCCTTGCAGTATTCGCTCTCAGGGCCGACGTTACGTCCACGCAATGCATTTGGAAAAATGTCGCGCGGCAGATCATTGTCGTGGCGGAAGGCGCGGCGCTGATTTCCGGAATCACGGAACATGGACTGCTGGCCGTATTGATCGGGGCGGGGGCGCTTGGCCTCCGCATTACCGCTGATGTGGGTTTCCCGGCGATAGGCAGGCGTGGCGTTGGTGTGCGAGCGCCGCTGTTTGTTGCAGGCCAGCGAGCGGCGCCCGCCGGCGCCCTGCCCTTGGCGGGGCGCGCGCACAGCGGCGAAGGGCACCCGGCTGGCCCGGGCGCAGGCGCTGAAGACGTACTTCCTGTTCCTGGAGTTGCGGCACAAGGTCGAGATTCACCAGCTGACCGGACGGATCGTCGAGTGCCCGATCGACGAGCTCAACCGGCCCTGGGGCCAGCGCGACGCCGCGCTGCGAATCCCGCCGTCAGCGCCGCAGGTCGAGGTGCTGTTCGCCGGCTGGCGGGGTGACCTGGTGACCTGCCGCAAGTTCGCCCCGACCTCGCCGACATCAAGTGGGACCTCGGCCGGTTCGGGAAACTGCACGTCCGAGCCGGCAAGGGCGCCCGGGGCTCTGGGGCGCGCGAGCGCATGGTGCCGCTCGCACCAGCGGCAAGACCGGTGGAAGGGCCACCGCAGTCCACTTCCTCGAGGGCGTCGGCGCCCATCATCAGTTGTTCCTGGCGAACCTGCACTCCCAGCGTGGTGCTGCGACGATCGGGCCAGGCAAGGGATACGGCCGTCGAGGAAGGCCCCGCAAGCAGCCCCCTCCGGTCGTCTCGCGGCCGGCGTCCCGCTGGGTCCAGCCGTTGCTCGTCGATGGGATCCGCCGCGACTTCTCCCGGTTCGACGAAAGGGCCCCGCTGATCCGGCCAATCCGTGGCTGGCCTGGGCCACCCATGTTGCCCACCGATTCGGCGAGGGGCGGGGATGGCCACGAATCGTTCACGACACAGCCCGCCGCGGCCTCGTCATCGTGCTGTCCGGACACGTCGACGGCGACCAGGTCTTCTACTCCGACCTCCTGGCCGGCCTGAACCGGGCGACCGTTCCGATCCAACGGGTCGCCGAGGTTCTCGCCGAAATGGGCGTCCTGGTCGACGACCGGCCACGGGCGTTCGACGGTTGGCTGGAGCGCAAACTCACCGGTCTGGCATCCGGCGTCGCCGGCGACACCGGGACCTGGCTGCGGACGCTGCACGACGGCGGACCGCGCGCCAAGCCCCGGGCTCCGTTCACCACCTACAACCACATGAACAACATCAGGCCAATCCTGCTGGACTGGTCGATCCGCTATGGGCACCTACGCGAGGTGACCCGTGACGACATCCTCGCCGCGATCGAGGACAGGAACGGCTCCACCAGGAGAAACGTGCTGGTGTCCCTGCAGTCACTGTTCTCCTTCTGCAGGAAGAACAACCTGATCTTCCGTAACACGACCCGGGGCATCAAGGTCGGCGAACACGCCTACGGCGTCATCCAGCAACTCCGGACCGCCGACATCGAACGCGCCGTCGCATCGGCAACCACCCCGGCCGCCCGGCTGATCCTCGTCCTGGCCGCGTCCATGCCGGTCGCAACAAGCAGGTTGCCCAACTGCTCCTCGACGACGTCGACCTCGGCAACCGGAGGCTGATCATCGCCGGACGCCTCCGCCCGATTGACGAGTTCACCCCCAGGCCCTCCTCGACTGGCTGGATCATCGCCGCGCCCGCTGGCCGAACACCGCCAACCCTCACCTACTCATCAACCAGCACACCGCCGTGGAGATCGGCCCGGTCAGCACCTTCTGGGCCAAGAAGTCCCTCCGCGGCCAGACCGCGACCCTCGAACAACTCCGCGTCGACCGGCAACTCGACGAAGCCCTCACCGTCGGCGCCGACCCGCTGCACCTGGCCCGCCGTGTTCGGCCTGGACCCCAAGACCGCGATCCGCTACGCCCACGCCGCCCGACAACACCTCGAAACCGCCGCAGAACGACACTTCGAGTGAGCTCGGATTCCGCAGCCGTCGCAACTTACCCAGCCCTACGTGTCAGGCTATCCCGATGATCGAACCGACCGCCCTCGTCGAGCACGACGACCGCTGGTTGCTGCCGTTCCGCGGCAGCCAGGTCGAGCAGATCCGGGTCAGCCACCAGCTGATTTTGATCCTGGACTGCGGCGCCGAGGTCACCATCGAAGCTCCAGCGACGCTGACCCACGGCCCAGCTTGGAGCCCCACGGCCCAGCCCGTCGAGCTGGTGCCAGAGCGACAGGACGTCGCCGCGGCACTGCCGTTGTTCGGAAACCGAGTGTTGTCCTCGGTCGTTTTCAAAACCGGAAGCCTGCGGCTGGTCTTCGACAGCGGCCTGCACCTCAACGTGAAGCCCGCCCCGGACTTCGAGGCATGGAGCGTGACCGGACCAGCCGATCTGCGCTTGGTATGCATGTCAGCCGGCGATCTGGCGATCTGGCAGTAACCCACGGGACCACAGGTTCGCCGGGAACCCAGAGGCTGACACCCATTTTTGACCCGAACCCACGTGAGTTCGACCCGAAGAACCCTCAGTTTCCCTGAACTCCGGGAACTCGTGGGGCTTGAGGACCAACATTCGGGAAAGTCACGTTAAGCCTCCGGCCGGTTCGCCCGCTGGTTGTGGTGTCTGGAATTGAAGGAGCACTCAAAGGATCAATGCATCGACCTCGAGACGCAGAGTCGGTTGGGGTCGGTCGAACCTGATGGATTTCGTGTTAATTGCTATTGACGTCAACTATGATTTGGTGTGAACTGTAATTGATATGAAAACAAGTCGGCAGTACACCATGAAGACTCGCGCCGAGACCGTCGAGGCCACCCGGCGCCGCATCGTGCAAGCCGCCTTCGGCCTGCAGACCGAGCGGCTCACCCCCGCAATCGCGCTCGAAGCCGTCGCCGAACGAGCGGGGGTGAGCGTGCAGACGGTGCTTCGCCAGTTCGGGAGTCGCGTTGGGCTGTTCGACGCAGCAATGGAATACGGCGCCGAGGTCGTCACCGAGGAGAGGCGAGCCATTCCCGGCGACGTCGAAGGTGCCACCCGTGCCATCGTCGAGCACTACGAGTTGCGCGGCGACGGGGTCATCCTGCTGCTCGCCCAGGAAAGAGTGGAGGAAGCGATCTGCCGGATCACCGAGCGGGGACGCAAGCTCCACCGAGACTGGGTCTTGGAGACCTTCGCCCCCTCGTTGGAGAAGGTGGCGCCCCCGGACAAAGAAGCTCTCATCGACCTACTCGTGGTCGCGACCGACGTCTACACCTGGAAGCTGCTCCGCCGTGACCGGGGCCTCAGCCGAGAGGCGACCGAGCTACGCATCATGCACCTGCTGAGCACCCTGCTCGGCACATCCCACAAGGAGGCCTGACATGGCCGACATCCTCTTCGCCACCTGGGACGGCGGCGGCAACGTTCCGCCCGCGCTTGGCCTCGCTGCTCGGCTCGGCGACCGGGGGCACCGAGTTCGCTTCCTTGGCCACGACGTCCAGCGTGCCGCAATCACCGCGGCAGGGTTCGAGTTCACTGCCTACCAGAAGGCGCTCCCCTTCTCATCCGCCAGCTCCAACCCGCCCGAGGTCGTGGCTGCGACCTTCGGCGACCGGGGCATGGGCGAGGACGTGGTCACCGAGGCGAGATCCCGACCGACGGACCTCGTGATCATCGACTGCCTGCTCATCGGAGCACTGCACGCCGCGAACCAGGCAGGGTTGCGCTACGTCACCCTGGAGCACCTCTTCGACGGCTTCCTTCGCACTGGCTGGCTCAACGGTATGGCACTGGCTGAACCGATCCGGATTCTCGAGCCAGCGCGGTGTTGGAACTCGGCTGCGATGACTCTGGTGGCGTCGCTCGCCGAACTCGACCCTGGTGCGGCAGTCCGCCAACCGGCGAATCTCCACTACACCGGCCCGATGGTGACGGGCTCACCTCGATCCACGACGGACTCGGCGGTGCTGGTCAGTCTGAGTACCTACAACTTCCCGGGGCAAACCCTCGCAATGCAAAACATCCTGGATGCCCTCGCACCCCTGGACACCCGGATAGTAGTTACGACAGGCCCAGTGATCGACGGCGCCAAGTTGCAGGTCCCTAGGAATGCGGTCGTACACCGATTTGTCCCCCATAGGGAACTCATGCCTCATGTCTCGCTGGTAGTCGGCCACGGCGGACACGCGACGACGATGCAGGCTCTTGCCCACGACCTGCCGGTCGCGGTAATGCCGATGCACCCACTCCTCGATCAACCGATGGTCGGCGAGGCAGTCGAAGCCGCCGGAGCAGGGCGCCTACTGCGCAAGGAAGCTACCCCAGATGAGCTACGCCCCATCCTCGCAGAACTCAACCAAGACGGACCACATCGTACGGCCGCCGCCCGGCTAGGCGCCGCGATCCGCGCAGCACACGGCGCGGACACCGGCGCCGAACTCCTCGATGAACTGATTGGCCAGCCGGCTACGGGCCGCTATTAGTTTAAGTTCCTCTCGTCGTTGATCCAGGCCCCGCCGCCCGGTGAAGACCGCGTCCCGGCGATGAACGAACAGTTCAGGCTCAGCGACGCCGAACGCCACCTTCTGATCCTCGACGCCCTCGCCTGGCAGGACGCCGAGATGGAAGCCGGCCGGCTCGACACCGCCTGGGCCGAGGGCACCGCGGTCAAGCACCGCCAGACGCTCACACACTCTTCGGCCGGCTCGGTGCGCACCTGCCGATCGTTGCCTTGGACACCCCGGCGGGCAACGCCGTCTTGCGTTCATCCTTCGACCACGGATTCGGCCACCTAGCCCCCGCGACCCGGGCCCGGCACCTCGCCGCCCTGCGGTCGGCGATCGGCTGGTGGCCCGTCACCGGCCGGCTCGCCTCGGCCACGACAGCGGGATGGGCACGACCCAAGATCACCGTCGACACCACCCGCGCCCTGACCATCGCCCAGGTCGACGCCCTCTTCCGCCTCGACGTGCCCGTGCGCGAGCGCACCCGCTGACCAGCAACAACAGGGTGGGTGGCAGGCAGGCCGCCACACAGGCGCTCTCAGGAATTTTCGCAGGTCAGAGCCCCGGTATTCCGCCGGTGCCTTCAGTGAAGTCGAGGTGGCCCCGCCGGCGCAGGTACCCGCGGATCGTCTGCCGCTCCGCGATGAGGGTGCCGGTGGCGATCCGGTCGGGGTGGTCGTCGGGGAGGCCGGTGGTATCGGCGATGGCGATCGACTCGGCGGTGCTGTACCCGGTCATGGCAACGATCTCGGCCTGCAGCGGGTCATCGGGCGGGAAGTGGCCCACCGCCGGTCTCGGCGGCCTGCTGGCGGTGATCTCCTCGCGGACGGTCCAGGCGGTCAGAGCGGCGCGAGCCAGTTCCACCACCTGCCCGACATGGTCGACGGCCTCGTCCGGCTTCACCTCGGCCTGCGCAGCGGCGAGCGCGGCCTCGGCTTGGGCCAGGCGGCGGGTGTAGTGGGCGGTGATGAGCTGGCGGGCGTTGTCCTCGGCCAGTTCCCGGAGCGGGTCGGTCACCGGGATCCTCCCTGTTCAGCGCAGGACGAAGGGAAGCAGCGCGATCCGGATCTCACGGGCCGGGTTGTCGCTGGCGTGGAAGATGTAGTCGTGACGCTCGACGCTGGCGATGCGGGCCGAGGCGCTTGCAGTTGGGGTGCTTGGATCAGCTGTGGTGTTGGCGGCGTCTGCCTCCTCTTCCGGCAGCGATGGATCCGTACTGCGCAGGGGTGGCGAACTTCGCCGCGATTTCGGCCAGGTGCGCGTGGTCGACGGCGGCGAGTTCAACGAGCTCGGCCATGCCGGGCAGGCGGGTCCAGTCCGGCGCGCCGTCGAGGCGGATGCCAGCGAAGCGCAGGTCCCAGGAGTGTCCGGTGCCGCTGCCGTTCCGGCCGCGCCGGAACGCCGCCCGCAGCCTGGCGCGCGGGGTACCTCGGGAGGCAGTGACGTACACCTGCATGGGTGGTCCGGGAACGTCCTCGACGATGGCCACCCAGCCGGCGTCGCGGAGCCGGTCGACCAGCGACGCCACCCGCTGGGGCCGCGACGGCGGTACGACGGCCTGCGGGGGTGGGGCCTGCCGCTCGGGACGGTCGGGTCGCGGCTCGACTGCCGCCGCGGCGAGTAGTTCCCTGTACTCGCTTTCGTGGCGGTCGCGCAACTGGGCGCGGGCTGCGGCGCGGGCCGTGGTGGTGACCTCCGTGCGCCAGGCGACCACGGCGGTGTGGAATCTGCGGGTCAGGATCTTCTTCTCCATCCACCGCTGGCGCACGTGCACGAGGAACCGGAACAGGTTGATGCGCTCGTACGCCTGGTGTTCGTCGAGGCCGGCGGTGACCAGGTCCACGTCGGAGACGGTGGCGTCGGGTCGCCATGGGATGCGAAGCAGGTCCATCCGGTCGCGGGCCAGGCGGTCCAGCACCGTCTCCCAGCGTGCCAGGACCAGGGGGTGGCCGAGGTCGGGCTCCGGTGAGCGGCGGGTGACGTCGTCGCCGACGATGCGGTCGAACATGTCGCCGTCCGCGTCGAGCAGGCGTCGCACCCGTTCGGTGACGGGTTCCAGGTCCGGGTAGCCGACTTCGAGGGCCCAGCCTCCGAGCTCGTCGGCGGGAGGCGGGAGCTCGCGGACACGATTGTCGGTGCCGCGTCGGTGGAGTTCCTCGCCCAACAGGGTGTGGTACTCCTCCGCGTGAAGCCAGGCCAGCCGCTTGGTGGCGCGCCGGACCACGTCGTCCTCTCCGTCGCCGGCCGGCGAGGTGGTCTCGGCGGCGGCCCGGCGCTGTTTACCGCCAGGCGAACCTGGTGCAGGCGAGTACGGACCCGGGCCAGGGACTCGATGTTGTTGCGGGTCCGCCGCGCGTCGGGGCCGTCGGTGAAGCGGTATCGCATCACCGCGAGCTGCAGGTCCCCCTCGGCGCCGAGCAGGGCGTCGACCCAGTCGTCGTGCCACTGGGGCTCGCGCAGAAACAAACCCAGCGCCGGCGGTACCCGCCGGGTGGCCTCGGCCACCACGCACCGGCAGAACACGTCGAAGTCGCCGGTGGTCAGGTCGAGGAACTCCTGGCGGGTCGTGGAAAACGGCAACGCGACGATGTCACGGACCCTGACTTCCGACACCTCGACAGCCTCCCTTCCAGGGCCGGTCACGCTCCGGCACCACACAAGTACGCTATCGCCCCCATCCGACAGAAAACAGGCCTGTTCGCAGGGAACCGGCGCCGCCGTGGGCTCCGTGAAGGTTCCGGGAAATTTCCGTGTTTTCACACGAGTGCTGCTCGGGTTTTTCTGAGAACACTGGCTTTCAGCTTCTGTTGCCTACCTCGGAAGGATGGCGAGCATGTGCGCCCGACGCGCCGACCCCACCAGCAACCTCTTCCTGCAGTTCCCGGCCCCGCTTCGGTATGTAGGGCGAGGCGTTCGCGCTGCGAGCCGCTCGCCGGCCGGCGAGGTACCCAACCCACTCACCCTCCACAGGAGCCGCCTGACGGCGTTTCCGCAGCCCAAGACATGATCAAATGCGTGTGTGGGCTATCCCGTGAGGTATCTCAAGGGCTGTATCGCCCGGCGGTGGACGTTGACAATCGGGTGACAAATGGGCGACACCGCACACGTCCCCTGGTGGGGTTGTCAGAGCAGGGCCAGGCGGCGCACACGTTGCCGGAGCCGTCGGTGGCACACCGCCGGCGGCCGATCGGTTGGTGTCAGCTCTGGTGCGCGACCCGGTCACGAGCGTGACCGGGTCGCGGCCGGTCAGGTCCTGTCGGATAGTGCCTTGGTCGCCGCGTTGGCGATCGCCGACCCGGCCTGGGTGGCGTCGTCGAGGAGCAGTACCTCGGTTCCTTGCAGTGGTGCGGAGTTGACGGGCCCGATCCACAGGAGTCCGACGAGGGCGCACCTGATCGGCTTCATCGCAGGCACGGCGGTGGTGATCACCCTTCCGGCCCTGGTCCTGGGCGCCCTTCTGGGGCTGGGCGTGTCCCAGACCCTCGTCACGGTCCTCACCGGGGTGTTCGACCCGCCGCCGGACCAGCTCAGCGTCCCGTGGCCATACCTGGCGGGGCCACACTCCTGGCGATCTCGGCCACTGTGGTCGGGCTTACCGCTATGACTCGGCGTCCTGACCTCAACCCTGATCCGGCACACCAACTGAGTCACCTGTGGTGACCATCGCGGTGATGGTGGTGACGATGTCTGCGGGCGTGCGGTCCTCGGGATCATAGGGTGGGTCGATGTCGAAGCGCCGAGGTTGTGGTGCGAACGGTGATGACCAGGCAATTCAACAACTCCATTGTGAGCGACCCTAGTTGGGCACCATCCCGTCGGTCACCCCACCCAGCCACTGAGGGCCGACGGTGATCAATCCGAGCCTATGGTCTTTGTCTTGGTTCGTCGGCGGCATCAGGCAATCCCTGTGGTGAAAGGCATGGATCACAGCATTTTGACCCGACCCAGAGGAGTATCACCTCGTCTGAATGCGGAGGACCTATCTTGCCGTACTCCGCGATCGAGGCGGCATCCAGTGATCTTAGTCATAACCGCTACACCGGGTAGCTGTATGCGCTGGGCTGCCCGGTACCTGCGATCACACTCTGTTAGTGGATCTGGTTCTGGACCGTAGGTGGAAGGGTGCAGACGTATGTGATGCCGTAGGTTCCGCAGCACTGTTTCGATTGCCAGGAGGGCGTCGCGGTGATGCGTGGATTTGGTGCGAAGTGGACTCGCAGGGGTTTGGGGCTGTCGCTGGTGGCTTCCCTGCTGGTGGTGTTGCCCGCGCTGCCCGCTGTTGCCGGTGACCCCGTGCCGCCGCCTGGGGCGTCGAAGACCGCCCCCCGGCATCCGGATGGATCGGCTGCGGGCAAGTCGCACGGTTCGAACAAGCGGGTTGCCGCTCCGAGTGGGGCGAAGCCTCTTGTGCCTGGTGCAGTGGGTCCGGAGGTCGTTCATCCCGACGCGGCCGCGCAGCCGTCGAGTGCTGCTCCTGCGCTGACTGTCACGCAGGACCACAAGGCTCGAGGGTTCGTGGAGGGGCAGTCGCAGGAGCTGCGGCAGAACCGGACGAAGACGTCGACCGTGTTCGCCAATCCCGACGGTACGCGGACGCTGCGCACGTATTCGACGCGGGCGTTTCAGCCGAGTCCGGACGGGCGGTCGATGGTCGCGGTCGATCTGGCGATGCGCAAGAACGCCGCCGGGAGATGGGTTCCGACCGTGGGTCCGAACGTCGAGGTCGCGGCCAGCGCGGACGACCCTGCGTTGGAGTCGATGGACTTCGGGGGCGGAGCGACGGTGTCCCTGCGGCTGGACGGCGCCGGGGCCAACGTGACCGGAGCCGCCTCTGGGCAGAAGATCACCTTCGCTGGGGCGCGCCCCGGTGCCGATGTCGTGATCACGTCGGCGAACTGGGGGCTCAAGGAAGAGCTCGTCCTGCACTCGCCCGAGGCGGGCTCTGGGTGGCTGTTCCCGTTGACGGTCACGGGTGGCCTGATCGCGATGGTGGATCCGGACACCGGCGCGGTGAGGTTTATTGACGGCGCCGGGGTTGTGCGCGGTGAGATCCCCACCCCATTCATGACGGATTCGAAGATTGATCCGCGGTCGGGGGAGGGTGCGAAGTCCTATGGGGTGACGTACACGATCGTCGCGAACGGGTCAGGGCAGGCCTTGAAGGTCGACATCGATCAGGCGTGGTTGCGGGATGCGGCCCGGCAGTATCCGGTGATCGTCGACCCGTCGCAGCGCTTCGCCGCCGACGCCGATGACACATTCGTTTCGACGACGAACAACGGTAACAACTCCACGGCCGCGGACTTGACGGTGGGTACGTGGAACGGGGGCGGGGAGAGGTCCCGGGCGTACGTGTCGTTTGGTACCGCGTTCAACGGCACGCTGCAGAACAAGTACATCCTCAGTGCGTCGCTGAGCCTGGTGAACACCTGGTCGTACTCGTGCGACGCCCGCGATGTCAGCGTGTACCGTTCGACGGACTTTTGGTACGGGTCGCAGATGCGCTGGCCGGGCAGCCCTTATGACGCGACCCCCCTGGCGACGAAGTCGTTCGCGCACGGCTACACGCCCTGTGGCAGCAACCCGGCGTGGGAGACCTTCCCGATCTCGTCGCAGCAGTTCACCCGTTGGGTTCACGGCCTGGCCCCCAACAACGGGTTCGTGCTCAAAGCCTCGGAGAGTGACTCGTTCGGGTGGAAGCGGTTCGCCTCCACGCAGACGACGTTCAACGGCTGGGCACCCTACCTGGATGTGACATTCCAGGACAACGGAGCTGAGTATGCGTTGCCGAGCGTGCAGTTCAATCCGGCTCTGACCTCCACGCAGGCTGGTGGTCTGGTGGTGCGGGCGACGAACTGGGGCCGCAACACCTGGACCCCGAAACCGCCTACAGGGGAGAGCTACCACCTGTCGTATCAGGTGCTCAATATCGACGGCTCGGTACGCCTGACGAGCCCGAACTTCTACCCGACCAACAACGTCGGTCCGCACGAGACCGGGGACATCCCGATCACGGTGCAGCCGCTGCCGGTGGGCAGCTACAAGCTGATGTTGCGCATGTCGGATGGAACCGGCGCCGCGTTCGCCTCGCCTCCCGGTGAGGTGCCGTTTACGGTGCAGAACAGTGCTCCTCGGATCGACGGCTACTCGCCGCCTCAGAGCGGGTACGCCACCTCGTTGCAGCCTGCGTTGTGGGTGGACTACGAGGACCTGGACAAGTACCCGGCGACGGGCCGCCAATACTTCTACAAGATCTGCAACGGCACGCCTGCGGCCCCGGTCGGGTGCCAGCAGTCGGGCTGGATCGACACGGCAGCCTGGACGGTGCCGGCGGGGGTCCTGAAATGGGGTGTGCAGTCGTGGTGGCAGGCCCAGGTCTCTGATGGTCAGGCATCTGGTCCACTATCCGACCCGATGTGGTTCACACCCGTCGTCGCCCAGCCGGCAGTCACCAACCACCTCGCCGGGGCACCAGACGGAGCTGACCTCGCGGGAGTCAATCCACAGGTCGGCAATTACAGCACCACGGTCACTGACGCCACCGTGTCGGTTGTCGGGCCAGACCTGTCTATAACTCGCAGTTACAACTCTCAGGACCTGCGCACCGCCGGTGCGTTCGGCGCGGGTTGGTCGACTCCGCTGGACCAGCGTCTGATCGAGGAGGTCGACGGCAATGTCGTCCTCACCACCGCCGCAGGTCGGGAGGTGCGATTTGGCAAGAGCCTCGACGGCTCCTACGCCCCGCCGCAGGGCGCGAACCTGACCCTGACGAAGAACACCCCGCAGGTCGGTGCGGTCACCTGGTCACTGCGTGACTCCACCGCGACTGTGCGCACATTCGACACCGCCGGGCGCCTGGCGGGAACTAAGGACATGCAGGGTCGCCAGCAGATCTACATCTTCGGCATCGACGGACTCTCCGAAGTCAAGGACGTCGCCTCCGGACGCAAACTGTCCCTGACCTGGTCCGGCGGGCACGTCGCCACCGTCACCAACGAGGCCGGGTCGGTGTGGCAGTACACCTACACCGGCAACCAACTCACCAAGGTCTGCTCGCCACTGACGGCGACCGCCTGCGTGTCCTACAGCTACACCGACTCATCGTTCTACCGCTCGGTCATCGCCGACGACAACCCGTCGATCTACTACCCGATGGGCGAGCCGTCCGGGACCACGGCGAAGAACGTCGCAGCGCGCAGCACCGGACAGGGAGACGGCCTGTACGCGGGCGTCACACTCGCTCGACCCGGAGCACTGCCCGGCTCGGCGGACACGGCGGTCGGATTCTCCGCCGCTGCCAACAGTTCGCTGGTCATGCCGGTCAACAGCATCAACAGCTCGGTGTCACTAGCTCTGGAGATGTGGTTCAAAACCGACCCCGGCCAGGGCGGTGTCCTCCTCAGCGAACAGAACACCCCTCTCAACGTCGCACCAGGTGACCACGTGCCGATGTACGTGGGCACCGACGGGAAGCTGTGCGCCGGGTTCTGGACCGCCGCCGGCGGTGGCCCTTGCGGCGTCAACCGGGTCGACAACAGCCAGTGGCACCACATGGTGCTCTCGGCTGGAGGCACCCACCAGGAGCTCTACCTCGACGGCGTGCAGGTCGCGACCAAGACCGGCGCACTTACCCACCTACTCATGAGCGACGTCGCCGTAGGCAACGGCTCAGTCGCCGGTTGGATCGCGGGGAAGAGCATGTTCCCGTTCACCGGTGATATCGACGACGTTGCGTTCTACAAGCACGAACTGGGATCCGCCCAGGTCGCTGCCCACTACGGAGCCCGCGGACTGGGATCACGCCTAACGAAGGTCACCGAGCCCGGGAACTTCGCTGCCGCACAAGTGGGCTATGACGCCATCACCGGCCGGTTCACCGCTATGACCGACCGCAATGGCGCCACATGGGGCCTGACCGAGACGGCCGTCGGCGACAAGCAGCGCACCGCGACCCTCACTAGCAACAGCAGGGGACAGATCTCCTACACCTACGACACGGAACACAGCGGCCGGATCACCAAACGCGAAGACGGCCTCGGAGCGCGGACCTGGGAGTACAACGCCGCAGGTTTCGTCTCCAAGACCACCGACCCCATTGGCCAAGTCACCGAAACCCAGACTGACGCCCGCGGCAACGTCATCGCCACGACCACCCACCGGGAATCGGACTCCAGTCAGACCAGCTACCGCTCGTACTACGTCAATGCGGCCGACGCATTCGACCCTCGCAACGACACGCTGCAGTGGCAGGCCGACGCACGCTCGACCTCAGCCACCGATACCACTTTCCGAGTGGCCTACGAAACCAACGCCGCAGGTCAGGTCACCAAAACCACCTACCCCCTGGTCGGCTCGGGAACCGTCGCCCCCACTCAGACTGTCACCTACTCGACTGGCACCGAAACTGCCGTCGGCGGCGGAACGGTGCCCGCCGGACTGCCACTCGTTAGCACAGGAAAAATCGGGCAAACAACCACCAACACTTACGACGCTAAAGGTGATGCGATCACCAGTACCGACCCCGTCGGTTTGGTCACCACCTTTGGATACGACCCACTCGGGCGCGTCACGTCCAAGAGCACTCCGTACGGCGGAGTCACGACCACGTACAACGCGCTCGGTCAGCCCGCGACCGTGACCAGCACCGGGGTGACCAACCCGATCACGTCGGTCACGCACACTGCCGTCACCACCTACGAGTTCGACCAGCTCGGCCACGTCGTCAAGCAGAGCGTGGCAGACACGACCGGTGGTGACGCCACGCGCGTCACCACCTACGGCTTCGACAGCGCCGGACGCCTCACCTCCTCAACGGACCCTGACGGATCAACGACGAGCCAGGAGTGGAATAACGCCGGCGATGTCTCAAAAGCCACCAATAAGGCGGGCCTGGTCACCGAGCTGCGTTACAACGACAACCGCCAGCTGATCGAAACAGCAGCGGTCGGTGCCGGCGTTGACCCGACGAACCCCGCCGCCCTTCGCATGGTTCTTGAGTCCCGGGCCTACCTCGACAACGGCCTACTGGCGTCTACCACGGACGCCCGGGGAGGCCTGACCAGCTACGAGTATTGGGCCGACGGACTTCGCGCCGCAATGTCGCTGGGCGAGCCCGACGGTGCCGGAGGCTTCACCTCGGTACAAGCTCGCCAGTTCACCTACGATGCGGCAGGGCAAACATCGGAGACATATGACACCAACGGAGCCGCTGTAGATTTCACCTATGACGCCTTTGGCTACAAGACCAGCGAGACCATCGAACCCGGCAGCCTGAAGTACAAGACCATCTACACCCGCGACAACGACGGCAACCCGCTCAAAACAGACCGCTACGACGACACCACGAAGTATGCAGGCACCGTCGCCTCCTACGACCTCGCCGATCGCGTCACCGCACAAACCGTCACTGACCGACGAACCGGCTCCACCAGCACCCTCACAGACGCGACCACCGTCTACGTCCTGGACACCCGAGGCCTCCCCACTTCCATCATCGACCCCCTCGGCGGGCTCACCACGGCCACCTACGACGCCCTTGGCCAGCCTGTGACGACCACAGGCACCGCCCGTGATATTTGGACCGCAGGCGTCAAACAGACTGGGGTGCAGCCGATCTCCACCACCGGGCGCAACACCTTCGGCGAGGTCACCGACGCTCAAGACGTGTTCGGACACGTCACCCATACCGACGTTGATGCCATGGGGCGTCCGAAAGCCGTAACTCTCCCCACCTACACCCCGCCATTCGGGCCTGCGATCACACCGGTTTCGCGCACCACCTACACGCCTACAGGTCAGGTTCTGCAGCAGACCGACCCGCTCGGTCGAGTCACCAGCTTCACCTACGATAAGTATGGCAACCTGCTCACCCGTACCGAGCCCGACCCCGATGGTGCAGGCTCCTCAACATCCCCGGTCTGGACCTTCGGATACAACCGTGTCGGCGACCAGACCAGCACAGTCGACCCGACAGGCGCACAAAGCCTGGCCACCTACGAAGCCGCAGGCCGCCAGCTAACCGGCACCCGCACCGAGCGCGTAGGCGGACAGACTTTTTACTACACGACAACCAAGGTGTACGACCAGGTCGGCAACATCCTGTCGATCACCACTCCCGCCGGCGGCACGACCTCGATGGCCTACAACAAGACCGGCAAGGTCACCCAGGTCACTGACCCCACGGGCCGACGCACCGACTTCGCATACGCCCGTGGCGGACTCACCTCGACCACAATGAACTATGGACTTGACACCACGTGGTCCAACAAGAAGTCGGCCGCCACCGACCTGGCAGGCAACCTACTGTCCCTCACAGAACAGGGCAACGGCACCGCATCGACACGTACCCGCACCAACAACTACAACAAAGCAGGAAGTCTGTTCAAGGAGATCGACTTCACTGGCAACGTCACCGACTTCAGTCACAACGTCGCCGGGCAGCTGGTCACCGTCACGCAGAAGGCTGACGCCTCCACCCCCATCACGGTGCAGTTGGGCTATGACGTAGCCGGGCAGCGCACCCGCATGGTCGACGGCAACGGCAACGCCACCCACTACACATACACCCCGTGGGGCCAGCCGGCGTCGACCATCGAACCGTCGACCCCTGGCGACACCGACAGCGACGATCGCACCTGGACCACCACGTATGACGCCGCCGGCCAGCCGATCGCCGAACTCCTCCCCGGCGCGGTCACCCGCACCCGCACCTTCGACGGGCTCGGTCGCCTTGCCAAGGAGACTGGCGCCGGCACTGTAGCGACCACCACCGATCGAATCTTCGGCTACGACCCACTCGGCCGCACCACCAGCATTAGCGGACCTGCCGGCGCGACGCAGTTCACCTACAACGACCGCGGACTGCTCACCGCCACGACCGGCGTGAACACGGCGATGTTCGGCTATGACGGTGACAACAACCTCACCACCCGTACCGACGCCGCCGGCACCACAACTCTTGGGCGCGACCTCGCAGGACGTGTCACCACCGCCAGCGAACCGCTGACCGGCAGCCAACTGACCTATGCGTACAGGTCCGACGGCCAGCTGGCCTCCATCGGCTTCGGCGGAGCAACCAAGGCATCCCAGACGTACAGTTACGACGCCTACAGCCGGCTGACCACCCACACAACCCTGAAACCAGGCGGCACCGTCGAAGCGGCCAAGGCCACGTACACCTACGACGACGCCGACCGCACCCTGACGAAGACCACCACCGGCGTCGTCGGAGGCGGAACCAACACCTACACCTATGACGGACTCGGACGCCTCAAGACCTGGACCACGCCGAGCAGCGTGCAGACCACCTACGGCTGGGACGCCGCCTCCAACCGCACCACCGTCGGCGCCCGCGCCTACACATACGACGCCCGCAACCGCGTCAAATCCGCCACCGGCGGCACAGACCCCGACGAAACCTGGACGTACAAGGCGCGCGGAGCACTATCCACCGCTACCCGGGGCACAGAGGTCCGCACCTCGAACTACGACGCCTTCGAACAGCTCCGCAGCACCACCGGCAACGCCGGAGCCACCGTCAACTACACCTACGACGCCCTTGGCCGCACCGCACAACGCAACGGCATCAGCTTCGGCTACCCCGACCTATCCAACAACGCCGTCACCTCCCCCGAAGGCCTCATCTCCCGCGACGCCGCCGGACAACCCATCGCGCAGAAGGCGGGCAGCACCGCCAGCGCACTCCTGAGTGACGCCACGCACGACGACGTCATCGCCAACCTCGATCCGGCAACCGGATCCGTCACCGGTTCCACCAGCTTTGACCCCTTCGGCAAGCCGACTGCGGGAACCGGCGCGGCCAACCTCCTCGGCTACCAGAGTGGTTGGACCGACACCGCCACCGGGTACGTCAACGCCGCAGCCCGCTGGGACAACCCCGCCACCGGCTCATTCACCAGCCGCGACACCTGGACCCTCGACCCCATCCCCACCGCACAATCCAACCGCTACACCTACGCCAACGCTAACCCCGTCAACGGCACCGACCCCACGGGCCATTTCTGGGACCCCGGCAAGAACGGCGGCGCGGGGATGACTTTGCAGGGTGCAGGGCCGCCTATTGGCGGCAGAACCGGTGCTGAACCCGGGGGCGGTGGTGGCGGTGGCGCCGCCGGCGGCGGCATGGTCGCAGCCGTGGGGCTGGGCTTGGCGAACATGTGGGACTACTTCTTCGGCTCAGATCCCGACGCCCGATGGCGCAACCCCCAAAACGATCCGGGACGTCCGCCGGCACCGCCGAGAGTGGGCACGAACGGCCCCACATACTGCGAGGTCCATTTCGCAAGCTCCAAGTGTGGAGGCGATGGTCCAGACCGAACAAACTGCGCGGTCATGGGATGCCCACCGCCACCCCTATGCGGCCGTTCATGTGACGAAAACGCGATACCCGGCCCGCTTAAATGGATTCTCAATCTGTTGCGCGCACCCCTCGTTGACTCCAATGACCGACCAGGCTCTGTCGCGGTCCTCAAAGATGGAGAAACGCTGCTTGGTGGATTCGGCAGCATCGTCAACGCAGTACCGTCGGAAGATCCGGGCAGTCAACCAAACGCGGATGGAGACCCCAGAAAGCCGCCCGTCGTTTCGCCGGGGCAAACGGAAAGTCAGTGCCAGTCAGATTCCAATGGCGAGTATTGGCACAATGGTCGGGAGTGCTTCTATCGCTCAATGGGCGCGAGGGAGTATGAACGGTTCATGCAAAATCAGGGACTTTCGCTCAAAGGTGGTGGGAAAAACAGGGAAATCTTCACAACGCGAAACCGGGAGTACTCTCGCAGTTACCTCGACGGCGAACGTGGTCGATTCGGTGATTACACCGTTCTCATTGAATTTGAGTTGACCCCTGGTAGCACCTCAAGCATGTATGAGCCATCAATTGGCAGGCGGGGGGACATCCCAAGTTATCGACCGCTTGGATGGCACGATGAATTTCTTGGGCTCCAGCCCGTAGGGAGCGGCACGAATCTTGTCCATGTAAAGGCGGATGGCGGCTACATCGCGTATGGTTTGCGTGGAGACGCGGTAGCATTCTTCAACGGAAACATTCTAACGGGTCGAGTGATTGGCGGCGCGCCATGAGTAACGAGTCTCAATATATTCGACTTGAGCGCCTGGTTTCCGAGAGCGGTGGAAGGCACCTTCGCGCTGATCGCCTCGAAGAATTTGGTGAGATCAGTCCACTCATCGAGGAGCGGCTCAAAGAAACATGGCTCGCTCAAGAATGGCCCCTCTTTATGGGGTACGTTGATTTAGCGGGGCATAGACCATCTCCAGGATGCGTCCCTATCCTGTGTGATGCTCTCGTCGGCAACCATCATGATATCGACACACCTTCCAACTATGATCATGAAGCGGTAGCTGAATCCTTAAAAAAGGGAATAGAGAAGGGCGTCGCCGCGTATTGGGATGCGATTTCGGCCCTTACGGAAGTGCTCCGGTCGGGGTGGAAGGAATGGGATCCGGCCATCGCTGCTGTCTGCCTACTCGCGCTTCATAAATGTGAGACGCTTGAAGCGCGCGCCGAATTGGTCTGGGCGGCAAAGTGTCACACCGTTACCATCAGAGAACTGGCGTCCGAGTTGCTAGGCGCCCAACTCATGTCAAGCGAAAGCGTGCATGACCGTTTCGCGGATCACCGCAATTCCCTTGTGGACATTGACCTGGTTACCGCACCGAGCGAAAACATATTCATTGACCTCCTCATAGATGCCGAGGAAGACTTCCTTACTGGAGGATCCTTCAATCGCGTGATCGAATTCTCTCAAACGTTTGGCGAACTGCTGAACGGCTACGGTACGAGACACGCTTTGGACCTTGTATTCGTTGGGCCGGGATTCGACCTAGAGGCCGGTCGATTTGAATTGGGCTTGGAACAAAAGCACCTCGGTGTCAGGAGTGCCGTCCTTGCGATAGGATTTGATGGTAGGTTGAATACAGTTTCATCAATGGCTGACTTGGCAGGTAATGCCTTAGAGTTAATAAAATTCAACAATAGCGACATCGGGCTATCTGATGATGTTTCTTTCTGTCGGCAGATACTTCTCCGAATGGCGGAATAGCCTCGTCAGGCCAAGTCATCGCGTCGAGGCAAAGCTGCTCCAGACACGTATGACAAGCCCGCTGGGCGGATGGGTCGCCTTGGGTTGTTGTTCATCGCGGCTATCGGTGCCATCGCGATCTCAGTGGCCACGGCAGTCGTTACGCCGCACGTTCAGGCATGGATCGCCGGCTGTGAGGCGGCCCAGCTTCATCTCGCCGAAGGCGTGCAACCAATCGAGCCGCAATGGTGGGCCACAGCCAACAAGTTTCCTGCATCCGCGATTACTGAGGTGAATCTTTCCATTCGGCCTACTACCCGGACAACCCCGGAAGCAGCAACTACCGGCCTGGACCCCTGCCCCACTGAATCCAGCTGGGTGGAAGCTCCGCGTTCCACGAGTTGCTGAGGGTTCGCGTGGGAGTGAAGGCGACGGTGCAGGTCGCCTGCCAGGAATACAGGGTCAGCAGATCGATGCGCACGGTGCCGTCGGATAGCAGGGGTGTGGTGGGTCGGCGCTACCCGGCCACAATCGTGACCGGGTAGCAGCGGGTCAGTTCCTGCTGGACAACGCTTTGGTCGCCGCGGCGGCGATGGCCGGTCCGGCGTGGGTGGCGTCGTCGAGGAGCAGTACCTCGGTCCCTGTCAGCGGTGCGGAGTTGACGGGCCCGATCCACAGGAGTCCGCAGCCGGATCGGGCGAGCCGGTCGAGTTGTGCCTGGCCTGTGGGGATGTCGGAGTGGGGTAGGTATCCGTCGGAGATGATGACGAGCAGTCGGGCGGCGTGGTCGCGGCGGGACAGGCCGAGTTTGTGGTCGAGGGCGTCGATGGTGGTGCAGAACCCGGTGGTGGATCGTTCCAGGGGCACTTCGCGGACGTCGGCCGAGGGTTTGCCGGGGTGGGTGATGGCGGTGACGTAGCTGCCGAAGGTGACCAGGGCGGAGGCGCCGTCGGGGACGTGGCTGACGGCCTGGCTGAGGATCCAGGCGGTGGACGCGGCTGGTCGTAGGAATCCGGCCATCGATCGGGACACGTCGAGGGCGATGGCGACGAGCAGCGGTGGTTGGGGGACTGTGCGCCGCTGGTTGTGGCTCCAGGGCTCGGTGGTGGGGTTCTGCCCGAGTTGGCGCTGGACGTGGCCTGACATCGCGGCCCTGGCGTTGAGCCTGCCCGGTGGTGTGGGCGAGGTGACGCGGGTGGTGACCGGTTCGCGGTAGGCGGCGGCTTTGAGTGCCCGGCTCAGTTGGCGGGCGCTCGACCGTTCGGCTTCGGTGGCCGGGCGGGTGTGTCCCTGTGGGGCACGGGCCCAGATTCCCGCCGTGGGCGACCCGAATACTGTGTTGCCGGCCTGTTCGGCCTCGGCGCGGCGTTGGAGTTCAGCGTCGCGCATGGCGGCGCGGGCGGCCGCTGCCCGTGCGGCGAGCGCCTGCCCGGTGTCGGCGGCGAGCTGGTCTGCGATCGCGTCGAGCAGTGCGCCGACGGCGGCCACGAGGCTGCCTCCACCTGATGGTAGGGGGAACGGGATGGACGGGTGCAGGCCGAGGGTGCGCACCCAGCGGTGGCCCCATTCCATCATGGCGGCGGTGTCGTCGTCGCGGGTTCGCAGGGCACGCCGCCAGATCGTTTCGAGCCGTTTGAGCCGTCGACGGCCGAGGATGTTCTCGATGGACTTGCGTACGCCGCGTACCTCGGTGTGGTCGAGGACGGTGGCGTCTGCCCGCGCGAGCAGGAGTGCTGCGGCGGCGGCCGCGGTCCACACGTTGTCGTCGGCGGTGATCTCGGCGGTGATGAGTTTGGTCGTGACGGCGTGCAGGAACGGGCGGTCCGCAGGCCGGCGGCGTAGGTGTTGGGCTTCGATGCGGGCTTCGTCGAGCATGACGGCGGCGCGTGTGGCCATCGGGTTGCTGGGGTCGCCGAAGCCCCAGTGGGAGTGGCGGGCGTGGGCGGCTTCGTGGACGAGTAGTCCCCAGCCGACGGGGTACAGCTGGCGGCTGGCGTCATCGGTCGGGTCGATGGTGGCGGGGTCGAGCGTGATGTGGTCGGCGTTGATCTCGATGGTGGCGTCGGCGGGTGTGTAGCAGGCCGGGCTGCCGTGTCCGGCGCCGGGCGTGACGAGGACGGTGAGGTCGGGGCGTTCGGCCAGGTCGGCGACCTGCGTGGTCCAGGCGTCAGACAGTGCCTGCCAGGCTGGCACGACCTGAGGATGGGGCACCGCCGGTGCGGGGGTGACGTGTGCGGACATTGAGGTTCCCTTTCACGGGTGAAAGGCGGGTGCCGGCCGGGCAGCCCGGCCGGCACCCGCGGGGAGACGGTCGTGGCCGGGTGGGCCGGGGGTGTGGCGGATCTAGGCGCGGGCGGCCAGGAGACGGGCCAGGGCGTAGATGACGTTCGTCGCGTTGACTTCCGGCGGGGGCTGTTCCATGACGGTCAGTTCCGGCGTGCTGTCGCCGCGACGGCGCACCAGCTGCCAGACGCGCCCGTCGATGTCGATGGCCGCGATGATGCGGACCTCGGCGTCGGCCATGGCAGGGAACTCGTTGAGGTCGCCGGGGGTGTAGCCGGCGTAGCCGGAGGTCGTGTATCCCTCGAACAGGAACGCGGTGGCCACCAGTTGCCGGCCGTTCTTCGTCAGCCAGCGGCCGAACCATGCCGGTGCGCCGGGTTCGGTCAGTTGAAAGGTGATGCCGCCGAGGACGAGGGCCGCCGACAGGTTGACGCCGGGCCGCTGCGGGTCGGGCAGATGCCACTGGCTTTCACGGATGGGCAGCGGGGCGGCGACGAGCAGCGCCCGGCCGCCTCCGTCGGGCTGGGTGAAGATGCCGTAGGCGCGCGGCGGGGCGTCCCAGCCGAGCCGCGCGTCGGCGAAGGCTTCGATATCGGTGAGCGTTGTGGTGATGTGGGTGACGAGTTCAGGGTCGAGCACGGTGATTCCTTTCGGTACGGGTGCTTGGGCGTTTAGAGCTGCTTGCCGAGCGTCAGCGGCTGGTCGGCGATGTTGGGCAGGTGCTTTCTGAGCACCTCGCGCACGACATCGCGGTCCTCCTCCGGGCAGGCCCCGGCGAGGTTGGCCACGGCGACGTCCAGGCTCAGCGCGCGTTGCACTTTCAGCGCGCCGAGGAGTTCGCGGAGCTGGGGCGCCCAGCCGATCTCGTGCGCGCCGACTTTGGCCCACAGTTCGCGGGCGGCCCTAACGAGGCGGCGGTCGACGCCGAGTTGCACGGCCAGGTCGTAGTCGGTGGTGACATGGATCTGCATGGTGAACCGGCTGGCCAGGGCCTCGGTCAGGATCGCGCCGTGCACGCCGGGGTTGTGGCCGGCGACCACGAAGAACCCGGGCGCCGCCTTCACGGCGCGGGAGCCGTCGGCTTTGACCGTGATCTCGCGGCGGCCGTCCATCGCCGGGTACAGCGCCGCGAGGGTTTTGGGGGAGATGAGGGTCGCGTCGTCGAGGAAGAACACGCCGCCGGTCTCCATCGCGGCGACCAGTGGCCCGTCGACGAACCGGTAGCCGCCGCCGTCGGGGACGTAGTCGCCGAGCAGGTCCCCGACGGTGGTGTCACCGTCACCTGCCAGGGTGTGGCATTCGGCGCCGAACGCGGCCTCGATGAGGCTGGTTTTGCCGGTGCCGGGCGGCCCGTACAGCAGGACCGGGATGTCGGCGGTCCGAAGCTCGCGCAGTACCTGCACGTCGGGCTTGCCGGCCAGGTCGCGCGGGTAGTACAGGCCTCCGCCAGGCCGGCGGATCGGCCCCGCCTTGGCGGGAGGCCGCGTCGGGGCCGGTGGTGGCACCGGTATCGGGGCGATGGTGGAGGCGGAGGCGACCTGGTAGGAGTTGCGGCTGGTGGCCACGATGCGGCCTTGGGCGACCAGGGCGGGTAGCGCCTGTCCGATGGCGCCGGTCGAGCGTCCCGGCAGCGCCACGTTGATGTCGCGGGCGGTGAACGACCTGTCGGGTTCGCCGGCCATGATCCGGACGATCTCGTCTTGCAGTTCGCCCGGCTTGAGCCTGGGCAGGCCGGTCCTGGTCATGCCGGGCGGCGAGGCGGGATGGGTCATCGCCGCCCCCGCCCAGCAGTGCCGGTCGGGGTTGCGGGTTGCGGCCGACTTTGGGAGCCGGAGCGTTGTACGCGCACGAGAGTGCCTCCTTGGGTGAAAGGGAGGCCCCGCCGCGACCCGCGGCGGGGCCGGGGTGCCGTCGTCGGGCATGCCTCCTCGCCGCGCAGGCAAGGAGGCATGCCCGCGAAGCGTTTAGAAGGGACAGAGGGTCAGGTCAGGGGACCGGTACAGCGGTCACAGGCAGTCCCCGTCGCCGCGCACAAAATGGCCGCCCACAGGGCGGCTCGGGTGGTACGCGTTTGTCGATGGGAGTGCGCGGCGAAGCCGTATGGGCCCGGTGGTTCGGGTCAGAACGGCGGCTGGGCGTCGCGCAGCGGCGCGACGATGCGGCCGATGCCACGGCCGGCCTGGGCCGCGAACGCCTCAGCCGACGCGCGGTCGGGGAACGGGCCGGTGGCGGCCAGCTGCAGGCGGGCGTGGTCGACGAGCAGCACGACCGCGCGTTCGAAGTCCTCGTCGGGCTGGTGAACCACCTCGACGATGTGTCCGGTGACCGGCAGCCACGCGCCCGCAGCGACCGGGTCGTTGAGGATCAGCGCCACGGACATCGCGACGCTCTCATCGGCCGCGGCGATATCGTCGGCGGAGTCGGCGGCGGAATCCTGCGACGGGTAGACGCCGACGGCGCGCACGGCACCGCTGAGGTCGATGGTGATCAGCACACTCGGCGCCGCGGGTTCGGCGGAGTCCAGAAACGCCACCTGGAACGAGTCCCCGCTCGCCGCGTCGGTGAGCAGAACCGCGACTGTCTGGCCGGTGTCCGGGATCTCCCAGCGGTTGACGTCGAAGTGGTCGGGGAGCAGTGCCAGGAACCGTTGGAAGGCGCGGTTGTTCACGTTGACGAGGCGTTGCCCGGTCGTGTGCGCGTCGGATGGTCGCGGCATGGTGTACCCGATGACGGGTCCGGTGGCCGTCAGCTCGATCTCCATGAAGGCGCAGCCCATGGTGTGGGCGATGTGCAACTGGCTGCTCAGCGGCAACGGCTGGGGTTCGCGCACTCCGTGAAGCGTCATCGGTATGGAAGCGTCGAGGTCCAGGATGTGTTCGGACGCGGGCCGGGCCGCATCGCCGTCGGGGCCTGGTTCAGCCGGGACCGGGGCGACGGGGTCACTGTGCGGGTTGTTGCGGCCACTGGAGGCCAGGGTCGTCACCTTGCCGGTTCGCAGTATCAGCGCTGGGCCGGGCAGCGTCCGGTCGGCGGTGACGGCGTGGTCGGGTGAGAGGGTCGCGTGCTCGGACAAGCCGAGGACCGCCGCCAGCGGAAAACGGAAGAGGACAGCGGGCATGATCGCAGCTCCAATCGAAGAGGACAAGCAGGACCCGGTGGGGTGCTGCGGACTGTGATGGCCGGCAGGCGCAGGGCCGGATCCGGGGACAGGACGCATGGGCAGACCGGTCATCGCACGCCTCCACCGATGCCATGGCCGCAGAGGCTGACCATCTGGTCCGGCATGTCGGTGAACCCGTCCACGGCGGCGTCGCGGAACGGATTGGTCGGCGCGCCGAAGTGCGCCTGAGGCCCCGCGACCACGCCTGTGTGCGTGTCGAGGACTGCCCGTGTTTGCGGTTTACAGGACAAGTGATTTCCTTTCACTACGGTGCGCCATCGCAGCGCATCTGCCTTTCCGCTCACCGTTCGGCAGCGGAACAATCGGGCTCCGCACCCATCCCTGGGTACTCATCGCGTAGTCGGCGAGGTGCTCGCCTGGGGCGTTTTCCGCTTCCTCTCAGCGGCTATGTGCCTTGGCAGCCTTGGCGATCGTCAATGGACCTGGAAGTGGTCGGTGGGGAGTGCCACGGCCGCGCTGCGGCCGGGCTGACGTGCGGTGGGTGGGCGTCAGACTGGCCCTCCGCCAGTGGCGGGCGTGGCCGCGGGATCACCGGAATAGTCCCTGGAGTCGAGCCGTCAGCTGGGTAGGCGGGCCTGGTCAGGCCGTGAGATTCAACCGCCTAAATAGGTTGCGAGCAGGCATCTTCCCTGTGATGTTGGGGGCGTGACCTCTGCCCCAGACACTGTCCCGATGCCGGATCGCCGCCTTGTCGACGTGGGTCTGGTGCGGCGGCTGATCGCCACACAGTTCCCGCAGTGGGCCCGCCTCCCCATCCGGCCCGTCGAGATCAGCGGCTGGGACAACCAGACCTTTCGTCTCGGTGATCGCATGTCGATTCGGCTGCCCACCGCTCGGGAGTACGCTCTGGCCGTCGACAAGGAGCACCGATGGCTGCCACTACTTGCTCCGCGGGTGCCCCTGCCGATATCCAAGCCGCTGGCGACCGGCAGGCCCGGCGAAGAGTTCGCCTTCCCGTGGTCGGTGTATGAGTGGATCGACGCAGACCCCGCCCGCATCGACACCATCGCCGACCTGACCGGGTTCGCCGACAGCCTGGCAGCCTTCCTGGTCGCGCTGCGACACGTCGATGCGACCGGCGGGCCCGAGCCCGGGCTGCACAACTGGTTCCGCGGTGGGCCACTGCGGGTCTATGACGCCCAGACACGACGGGCGATTGAGGTGCTCGATGGTCATGTGCCCCGCGACGCCGTCACGGCCGTCTGGCAGTCGGCGCTTCAGACGACGTGGGATCGCCAGCCGGTGTGGTTTCACGGCGATGTGGCGCTGGGGAACCTTCTGGTCCGCGACGGCGCGTTGGCCGCGGTCATCGACTTCGGCACCTGCGGGGTCGGTGACCCCGCGTGTGACCTGGTGATCGCGTGGACACGCCTGACCGGTGTGAGCCGCGAAGCGTTCCGTGCCAGGGTCGACGTCGACCCTGGCACCTGGGCCCGTGGGCGGGGGTGGGCGCTGTGGAAGGCGCTGATCATCTACGCCCGCGCGCTCCACGACGACCCTGCCGCGGCTGCGGAGGTGAAACGCGTCATCGACGAAGTGCTCACCGAGTACGCGGAATCCGGGCCCGGAGGGTGAGCATCTGGTTGAGTATCTGTACGGATACTCGATGCCCGCTCGCCCTGCGACAGTGGTCGACATGACAGTCTTGCCATCCGCGCCCCATGACCACCATCCGCTACGGTCTCGGGCCGGGTTCAGGTGGGTCGCACCGCTCGTCGGTGTCCTGGTAGTCGCCGCCGGACTATTCGTCGTGCCGTGGAGCGAGTACGGTCCACTGCTGGCCAGCTCGAAGCATGAGGACCCCGCCGGTTACGCCTCCGTGGCCGTCCTCATCTTCGCAGGTCCGTCGCTGCTGTTCGGCGCACTCATCGCCTTCGCCGTGAACCTGGACTCGCGGGCGCTACAGTGGCTGCATTTCAGCCTCTGGGCACTCGGGCCGGCTTGGCTCGAGGCGACACTGATCATCCCCCGATTCGGACCCAACCCGCCCTCGTGGGAAGGTGCGACGCCACTGGCGATAGGCGCGGCAGTCATGGCGTTGGCCTGGCTCGGGTTCGCGTTCCTGCGAGGACTCACGCTACGGATCATCGGCGCCCTAGTGCTGATCTGCTACGCGTTGGCCGCGGCCTCCGGGGCATTCCTCCTCGACCAGGGACACCCCGACCTGTGGCCGACAGCCTACCTACCCACCCTCGGCTGGATGATCTGCGCGATCAGCACGATCACCACACGACGTCAAAGCTGTCCATAAGGGTGTCAACGCTAACGACTTGGTGCGCGATAGGTGGCCTGACGGTGCCGCTGGGCGGGGGCTGGGTCGGCGCAGCCCGCGTGTAATCGCGTGGCAGGTCGTTGGACTCCTGTCGTGGGTCAAGGCATCCGGAATTCGGTTGTTGCGGTTCGGATACTGGGTGGATGTCTGATGTGTTGCGGTCCTTGGCTCGGCCGGAGACGCTCGGCCGGCTAGTTGAGCGGGAGTGGGGGGTTCCGGTCGAGCGGGTCACGCTGCACCGGTGCCTGGCCAATGATGTCTATCGGGTGGACCCGGGTCATTTCCTGAAGGTGTACCGGCACGGCTGGCGCACCCCGGAGGAGGTCGCGTGGGAATGCGATCTGGCTGGGCACCTGGCCCGGAAGGGCGTCGCGGTCCCGCCGGTGGTCCGGCGACTCGACGGCACGTTGAGCGGGACGTGGCAGGCACCCGAGGGGCCCCGTCCGCTGGTCCTGCTGGAAAGAGTCGAGGGGCACCGGCCGGTGGCGCCGTTCGCTCCCGGCCTGCATCGGGCGCACGGCCGCCTGATCGGCCGGATCCACGCGGCTGGCGGGTCCTTCCGGTCAGACCACCGGCGCGGCGCCACGGATCTGTCGGCTGTCCTGGATGGGCCACTGGCCGAGGTACTGCCGCTGCTGTCGGCACCTGATCGGGACCGGGCGGTATCCGTCGCGGCGGCCGCGCGTGCCGGGTTGACCGCGAACCCGCCGCTGCGCGGGTTGTGCCACGGCGACGCCACGATGGACAACGTCTTGATCGTCGGCGGCACCGAGGACGACCCCGAGCTCGTGGTCTTCGACTTCGACCTCGCCGGTGAGGGTTTCCTGATCGCGGACTTCCCGTTCGGTTCCCCGAACTGGGACCATTTCGTCGCCGGCTACACCGAGATCAGGCCGATCGACCCGGCTGGTCTGGCCGCCGAGGCGTGGCTGGACGCGATCGAGGTGATCGCCGGCCTGCGGTTCCATCTGATCACGAAGCCGGCCTGGCGCGGTGTCGAGTCCCAGGCCGAGGGCTGGCTGGATCAGACCCTCAACGACCTCCGAGAACTCGCCGACTAACGACCTGGAGCGCGTACCGAATGGGCCGTGACATCAGAAGGCCGCACGGGTTGTTCTGAGAGTGAAATCCGGATTTGCCCGTACGGCACTAGGGCCCCGTTTTCAACGTTGATCATGGGTCGGCGGTCAGCGGCGGAGATGGGGAATGGCGATGAGTGACCGGGCATCCTGAGCCTAACAAGTCAGGGCATCGGCATTCGCAACTATCCCTCGAAGTCAGTGGCGCCGTTCGGGGGTAGCGTCTGCCGTTATGATCACCCCGCAGATCGACCCACCGTTGGACGCGCCCGAGTTGGCCGCCGTTGCCGGTGAGCGGCAGATCCTCGAGACTTTCGTGGACTATTTCCGGGACGTGACCAAGAACAAGGTGGCCGGGCTGACCGCCGAACAGCTCCGGATCCGCCTGGTTCCGTCGCGCACCACGCTGGCCGGTCTCCTCAAGCACGCCTCGGCTGTGGAGCGGAACTGGTTCCAGCACCGGCTGGCCCAGATCCCGCGCGAGGATATCCCGGGCAACTCCTTCGGTGACGACGACAGCTTCCTGGTCGGGCCGGATGAGTCCCTGACGGACCTGATCAACGAATACGACGCCACGTGCGAGTGGTCGCGGCAGATCGCCGCCGGCTTCGACCTGGACCACACCGTGCCACACCCTCGACTCGGTCGGGTCTCCCTGCGCTGGATCTACGTGCACATGATCGAGGAACTCGGCCGGCACGCCGGCCACGCCGACATCCTCCGCGAACAGATCGACGGAGCACAAGGAGACCAGGTGGTCGCTTCATGACCACTCGCCGACGACAGCGATGAGGACCGTGGCCTCGTAGCAGACGGCGAGCCTGTCGAACCGGGTGGCCACCGCGCGGTTGCGTTTCAACTTTGAGACTCCGCACTCCACAGCGTGGCGAGCCTTGCAGGCGTCCTTGCTGAACACCGAAGGTCGGTAACCGGCGGTCCCTTGTTCCTTCGGCGACGTTTCTGGTCATCGGGTTCGGCGATGGTGGCCTTGATCCCCCGTTTACGCAGGTAGGCGCGGTGAGCCTTGGGGAGTACGCCTTGTCACCCAGCACTGGATCCGGGGTGTCTGGGGCCGCCCGCCACCCGGGCGAGGAACCCCGATGGCCTCCAACCCCGGGAACGAACTGCGGGGATAGGGCCAGCCGGAGTGGGGATGTCGATGAGCTGGCCGAGGATCCTGTCGATCCGGCCCCGAGTCCAGGGACGCCACATTCGCGCCACGCTGTCCGGCAGAGTCGGCAGCCTACGTGAGCTGAACTCGCAGGTCACACGGATTGGCGCTACCCGCAACCGTACGGCATGCTCTGTCGATGGCAACCCGAGTGGAGAAGTATCTGGCCCACCTCGACCGCATGACAGGCGGCGCCGAGCCACGGTTCCTTCCCGTCCCATCAACCAAGAACGGGCTCGAGAACGTGACCGTCATGGCCTATCCCGGCCTGCCCGAGGGGCTGCTCACCGCCGTAACGTACGGGCTCTCCCTCGCTGAGCACCCGGAATGGCGGCACGGAACCCCGGAGCTGTGCATCAGCGTCAGCTCTTCCGATGAGCTGTGGGCCCGGGCGATCGGCCACCTCGCCGAAGGTCTGCGCGGTTCCTGCCCCTTCGCCTACGGCGACACCGTGGGCTTCGGCGGGCCCATCTCACCCGAGTCTGCCATGACCGCCTTCGTGGTCGCCGCACCCGCGGTCATGGACCGCACCGACTACGCCGGCATCGACGTCAGCGCTCCAGGCCACGAAGGCCACGACGTCATCAACATCGCCGGCATGTACCCGATCCACGAGATCGAACGCAAATTCATCCGCGAGCACGGGCCCCAAGCGTTCTGGGAAATCGAATGGGACCCCTGCAACGTCACCCGGCCCCCGGCAGTCTGACGGCTTGTCATGCTTTTGGGGCCAGAGCCGAGTTTTGGGTTCTGGCCCACAAAGCGGACGCTGTTGGCGATCTTGTCGGGTCAGATGGTGGTTGTCAGGGTCTTGCAGAGTCGTTTCAGGTGGCTGGGTGGTCGGTGGTGTGGGTGGGTTGGGTCGTGGGCGGCGAGGCGGCAGATGTTGGTGCCGGCGGCGATGAGGACGTGTTGGACGTGGGTTTTGGCCAGGCCTCGGTAGCGGCAGTGGCGTAGTCCGTGGGCTCGGGTGGTCTCCGAGACGGTGGATTCCGCGCCGGCGCGGAGGTCGTATCTGCGCTGCCATTCGGGGGTCTGTTGCTCGGCGCGGACACGGGTCTGGATTTCCTGCTGGGGTCGAGGAAGCAGCAGGAGGTGTCGTCCCTTGTCGTCGATGTTGCCGGTGCATTGCAGGCGGACGTCGCAGGCCCGGCAGTCACCGCGTCTGAACAGGACAGAGATGCCGGCTTTGCGGTCGGTGACGGTTGGTTTCCAGGGCGGGCTGGTCACGCCCTGGGGGCAGGTGACGGTCTGATCCTCCCAGTTGATATGGAAGTCTTCCTTGGCGAATCGGGGGCGGTCGGCGGCCCGCGGGTCCAGGCGGACGGGCCCGACGATCGTGATCCCGTGTTCGGTGGCGGCCTGGTGGATGATGTACGGGGTGACGTATCCACTGTCGAGCAGGTGCTCGGCCGGAGTGAGCGATCCGGTGGCCAGTGCGGCGTGAATCGGACTGACCGCCTCGACATCCTGTTCGGGAGCGGGGGTGGTGAGAACGTGCACGATAACGTTGACGGCGTCGTCGTCGCAGGTCTCGGTCTGGTGGTCCTTGTATCCGATCCAGGCGATTTTCCCGGCCTTGTGACTGAACCGGGCGTCAGTGTCATGTGGAGTGACGATCTCCGAACTCGACCAGGGGACCCGTGCGGGCTCGTCGTCTGCGACCTCGGGCCCTTTGGCCCGTCGGGGCGAGTCGTTGCGGCTGCGCCGCGCCCTGGAGATCTTGGTCTCCCGCCAGCGCAGTTGTCCGGCGTCGTGCCAGTACTGCTGGACCCAGACCTGCCGCAGGATCTCAACTTCGGCGACCGCTTGAACCCATGCCGGGGCGCTGGAATGGTAGACGGCCTGTAGCAGCGCCATGCCGTCGCCGCCGACCTGCAGAAGGTAGTCAGACACCCCCGTCTGGCCCTTGGGTTGGTGTTCGTAGCGGATCGGGCGGCCATACCGTTGTCCCCACTCGGGCGTGATCACCCGTGAGAGCCAAACCTCGTCGACCCGGGCGAGGGCCTCCAACGCGGTCCGCAGCGTCTCGGCCACCAGTTCCACCCGACTGAGTTTGCGGACCGCGGCCAGCACGTGGGTGGAGTCGGTGCGCATCCGGCCACGTCGCTTGACCAGGCCAGCTGCTGCAAGCCGATCGACCATCACCTGCAGCAGGAGGTCAGCACGATCGCCCTCTGCCAGCCGGTCACGGAACTCGCTGAGCACCGAGTGATCAAACCCGGGCTCATCGAGGTCCATACCGAGTGCGTATTTCCAGTCGATGCGGCACGCCACCGCCCGCGCGGCTTGGCGGTCGGGAAGGTTCTCCGCGTATTGCAACACCGACACCATCGCCAACCGTGCCGGCGACACACCACGACGCCCATCACCACCGAACCAATCGGCGAAATCGGAGTCCACGAACAGCTCCTGAAGCTTGTCCCGGACCCACATCGCCGGCGTCCCCTTCGGACACGCCGCCCGAGCCACCCGCGCCGTCACCACCGGAATCGCCCCACCCGAAACACGCCCCATCGACATCGCCACCACCTCCGACGCGGGCCGCCTCACCACACCCAACGAACCTCACACCAGAAGCGATACGGGACAAACAGGCCAAGATCGCCAACAGCGTCCAAAGCGTGATTGGCCGGGAGGTCGTGGTGGGGTGAGGGCGGCGTTTGTGAGGTGATCAGGTGTAATGGCGCCATGGGTTCGTCATTTACCTGGTACGCGGAGCATGGATTCTGGACCCGTGACTCCAAGATCGCGTTGTGGCTCTTTGTGTTGTGTGAAGAGATCGATTCTGGTTCGGACCGGCCGGGCTGGTTGCTGGAGGCGCGCGATGAGTGGCGTCTGCATGCGACCGAGGCGTTCACGGGTATGGTCACTGCTAATTTGGACCGGTTTGTCGGGGCCGACTCGGATCGGGTGGAGACGCTGTTGGCGTTGTCGGAGGACGCTCGCAGTCGGCTACTGGCCTTCGGCCCTGTGATCACCGGGGCTGACCTGAACGCGTTGCCCTTCGACAGGCATGCCGTGTATTCCGGGGATGTCGAGGTCGACGTGTTCATGCCGGTGGCCGACGCCTGGATCCGGCTCCTTCGCGGCGAGCTCACATGGGATGCGAAATCCTCGCCCGTTCTGTGAGTGTCGCCCTCAGGTGAGAAGGACACTTGCGGAGCAATGCGAATCCGGTTCGGCCGTACATTTGTCGTTTGAGCATTTTGATGCGGTTGACGTTGCCCTCGACCGGGCCGGAGTTCCAGTGCAGACTCAGCCCGGCGGTGACGGCGTCCAGGTCGGCGGTCAGGTTCAGGGCGAAGCCGCTGATGCCGGGCAGGCCGGAGGTGCTGGCGGCGGCGATCCAATCGGTCAGGTTCTGGTTGCCGGTGCGGTCGGTATCCGGGCGAAGGACCGGACGTGCTCGAACGCGGCGTCCAGTTCCGGGCAGCGAGCCAGGATCGCCCTCAGTCGCAGGGTGTCGCGCACGCCTAGGTGGTTGGGGTGGCGGCAGATCCAGCCGGTGACGCGCCTGACCGACGGCGGGGCTGGGGCGGTGATGACAGGCTTGGCCGGGTGGAGATACTGCGCAGCCAGGTGCTCACCGACACGCACAACACGGATGCGCTCAAGGGCGGCGAGGAGCAGCAGCGGCTGTCCGTGTTGCCGGTGTGGCGGGACACCCCGTTATTCACCGACCGCGAGCGCGCCGCCCTCGAACTGACCGAGGCGATGGTCTGGCTCGCCGACATCCCGTGTCCGACGAGGTTTTCGCCCGCGCGGCCGCCCAGCTCGGCGAGGTCGAACTCGCCGAGCTGATCTGGTCTGTCACCGTGATCAACGCGTGGAACCGGCTGGAGGCCATCGCCCCCCGTGGCCCCTGTCGTGAAGCGGGTCCACCGCGCAACCGTGGTGTCGCGAGAACTTTGAACGCGCTACGGCCACGACGTCCTCATGGGCCAGTCCTGGCCGAGCGTGGACTCAGAGGGCGGTTTTTGAGCACCCGCCGACGCGACCATCGCCAGCACCCCCTACCAGCAGATCCTCGCCGCCTTCGCCACCACCGTCGGCGGCATGCGCGCCAAGCTCAAACGCCTCGTCGCCCGCCAGATCCTCGTCGAGACCGAGCCTGGCCTGTTCACGATCACTGCGACGACATCCGCATAGTCCGACAAACAGGACTCCTGCGTCGGCCCGACATCCGAAGTGGACATCAACCTCACGAACCGCCCCCGAGGCCGCCGGCTTCGCGTCACGCGACGCAGAACTCGTTGCCCTCCGGATCGGCCAACGTCACGCCATACTGGCCATCCGTGTCGCCGTCATGCTTGGACAGCACCGTGGCGCCGAGCCGCACCAGCCGCTCCACCTCGGCATCGACCCGCTGGCGGCGCACCGCCACCGGAACCGACCGGCCACCACCCACCAACACGTCAAGATGCAGGCGGTTCTTGAGCGTCTTGCGCTCCGGCACGATCTGGAACCAGATGGCCGGCCCGGCACCGGCCGGATCGACGATCCGGTCGGCGCAGTCACCATCACCAAGCTCCTCGGCGGGCACCCCCACACTCACGTAGAAATCCCGCCAGGTGACATGCCCCTCGGGCGGATCCTGCGCCCGATAGCCCAGCGTGGCCGCCCAGAAACTGACCAGCCGGTCCGGATCGGCGCAATCGATGGCGAGTTGAAATCCCATGCCGGAGATACTGCCCCAATGGTCCGACAGTTTCAGACCAGCGAGCGGAATGGACTTGTCGTGCCGGTCGGCTCACCTTCCGTGACTGCCGTGGTGGGGTCGATGAACGTCGAGACCGGGCCGGGCCTGTTCACACTCGCCCCAGCGCCGCCGGCCGCAAAGCCCTCCGAGCAGGACTTCAATCCCAGAGCCAAACCCTAAAAGGACATAGCATCACGGACCGCCCTCTCAGCCCACAGTGAGGACGATCTTTCCAGTGGTGCGGCCGTTCTGGCTGAGCTCGTGGGCCCTGGCGGCCTGCTCGAGGGGGAGGGTCGTCGCGATCTCGGGCCGCAGCCGGCCGGCGTCGACGAGCGCGGCGAGTTCGCGCATCCCCGCCTGGTCGGCCTCGACGATCATGAAGGCGGCGCGCACGCCGAGCTGGCGGGCCCTGTCGACCAGGTAGGTCTCGTCGGGTGAGGCGAGGGCGATGAGGATGCCGCCGGGACGCAGGGTTGTCAGGGAGCGTGGTCCGTACTCGCCGCCGATCGGGTCGATGACTACGTCGACGCCGTGGACGACGTCGGTGAAGTCGGCTGTGGTGTAGTCGATGACCTCGTCGGCGCCCAGGCCGCGTACGAAGTCGTGTTTGGCGGAGCGGGCGGTGCCGATCACGTGTGCGCCGCGTGCCTTGGCGATTTGGACGGCGAGGTGTCCGACGCCGCCGGCTGCGGCGTGGATGAGTACCCGTTGGCCTGGTTGGATGTTTGCGGTGTCGACCAGTGCCTGCCATGCGGTGAGGCCGGCCAGTGGCAGTGCGGCGGCCTCGACGTGGGTCAGGCCGGTTGGCTTGGCGACGAGGTGCCGTGCGGGGGAGGTCACGTATTGCGCGTACGTGCCTGCGGGTCGGGGGTGACGGGGCAGGCCGAAGACCTCGTCGCCGGGTTTGAGGGTGGTCACGCCGAGCCCGGTCGCTTCGATCACGCCGGACACGTCCCAGCCGAGTCTGATGGGCGTGTCGCCGCCGGCGAGTCCGGCGCTGGACCGGTGCCACGCGTCGGTCGGGTTGACCCCGGCCGCGTGGACCCGGATGAGCACCTCGGCGGGTCCGGGTTCCGGTCGTGGCACCTCGATCACCTTGAGGACCTCGGGTCCGCCGTGTGAGTCCTGGCCGATGGCGCGCATCGTCATGACTGTGCGCCGGTGCTGTTCTTGGCGGGGATTTGTTTGCCGAGGGTGGTGAAGAACAGGATCAGGCCGACGGTGAGCACGATGTGCCCGAGCCCGGCGATGAGGGAGATCGCCGTGTTGGTGGTGGCGCCGAGGACGGTCTGGGTGCCGTGGATGGTCATCATGGTGACGGTCAGTGCGAGGCCGGCGTTGTAGACCCAGAAGAACCAGGTGAACAGTTTGCTGGCCGATAGCGTGAACACCTTCTCGAGTGCCAGCACGATGAGGAAGAACAGCATGCCGAGTGCGAGGAGATGGGTGTGTACGACGCCGAGTTGGGTGTCGCCGGTGAAGTCGTTCATCTTGGTGATCTCGCGGTAGTACAGGCCGCTGATCACGCCGAGGATCATGTAGATGTGGGCCGCGTGGAAGATCTTTTTCACGACGGTCACCGTAGCAAAGATGATCTTGAAAGCGGTAGTGCTGCGCGGGCCTGCCTTGCGCAGGATCCGACTTCCATGCGCTAGCCGGAGTCGCCCGGCGAGACGAGTCCGGTCTCGTAGGCGACGACGACGGCCTGGGCGCGGTCGCGGAGACTCAGCTTGGCGAAGATGCGGGCCACGTGGGTTTTCACGGTGGCTTCGCTCAGCGTCAGGTCCTGGGCGAGTTCGGTGTTGGAGCGCCCGTGGCCCATGAGGGTGAGGACTTCGCGTTCGCGGGGCGTGAGTGCGGCCAGGTCGCGGTGCACGGCGGGGGCCGCGCCGGGTTCAGGGGTGGCGGTGGCGAAGCGTTCGACCAGTCGGCGGGTGATGGACGGTGCCAGGAGCGCGTCGCCGGTGTTGACGAGTCGGATGGCGGCGGCGAGGTGTGCGGGGGTGACGTCCTTGAGGAGGAAGCCGCTGGCGCCGGCGGCGAGGGCGGCGTAGACGTACTTGTCGAGGTCGAATGTGGTCAGCATGATGATCCGGCAGTCCGGCAGGTGGGTGAGGATGCGGCTGGCGGCCTGCAGGCCGTCCATGTTCGGCATCCGGATGTCCATCAAGACCACGTCGGGCCGCAACCGGCGGGCGAGGGCGACGGCCTCGACGCCGTCGGTGGCCTCGCCGACCACGTCGATGCCGCGCGCGGTGAGGATGAGTCGGAATCCGGTTCGGACGAGCTCTTGGTCGTCGGCGATCATGACCCGTGGCCCGGGGCTGGTCACGGCCGGTCCAGGGGGATGCGGGCGCGGACGCGGTAGCCGCCGCCGAGCCGGCGGCGGGCGTCGAAGTCGCCGCCGTACACCGCGACGCGTTCGCGCAGGCCGAGCAGCCCGCGGCCGGCACCGTCGGGTTTCGCTGCGGATCGGCTACCGGTCAGCACGCTCGGTCCGCTGTTGAGTACCTCGACCCGTAGGTGGCGTTCGGTGTAGCTCACTGTCACTTGGGCTTGTCCTCCGTCGCCGTGCTTGAGGGCGTTGGTCAGGGCCTCCTGGATGATCCGGTAGGCGGTGACGTCGATGCCGGGCGGTAGCGGGCGCGCGACGCCTGCGATCCGCACTTCGACGGGCAGGCCGGCGAAGGCGATCCGGTCGATCAGTGAGCTGAGCCTGGCCAGGCTCGGCTGGGGTTCGGTGCGGGCGGGTTCGTCGTCGCCGTTGGCGTCCGGGGCGAGGAGGCCCAGGAGGTGCCGCAGCTCGGTCATCGTGTCGCGTCCTGCGGTCTCGACGGCGCCCATCGCGGCGCTGGCCTCCTGGGGCAGGGTGGTCATCACTTCGCGGGCCGCTGCGGCCTGGACCACCATCAGGCTCACGTTGTGGCTGACGATGTCGTGCAGTTCCGCGGCGATCCTTGCCCGTTCGGCGTCGACGGCGGTCCGCGCGGCGCTGTCACGTTCGCGTTGCAGGAGCCAGCCGCGTTCCCGGATGGCGTCGCGGTAGAGCCGGCGGGCCCGGATCAGCGCCACGCCCAGCCAGGCCGCGACGGCGCACGCCAGCACGGCGATGCCCGCTTCGATGGTCCACACCGCGTCAGCCTCCCATCTCCGCCGAAGATCCGCGTCATCCCGTAGGGCCAAGTACGTGTCCCTGGTCGCCGGGTGAGACCAGGCCGGTCTCGTAGGCGAGGATGACGGCCTGGGCGCGGTCGCGCAGGTACAGCTTCGCGAAGATCCGGGCGACGTGGGATTTGACGGTGTGCCCGCTGAGCGTGAGTTCTTGGGCGAGTTCGGCGTTGGACAGCCCGCGGCCGAGGAGTGTGAGGACCTCGAGCTCGCGGGGCGTGAGCGCCGCCGGGTCGCGATGCACGGCGGAGGTCCCATCTGACTCGGGACGACCGGGGGTGCGCCGTTGCCCCGGCGGGTGGGCGTTCGGCGGCGCGGGTGGCCTGTCGCCGGTGTCGACGAGCCGGATCGCGGCGACGAGGGCGGCGTAGATGCGGTAGTCGACGACTACCGCGCCCACGACGCCCCGCGCGTCGGGCTCTCGTGCCCTCACCACCAGTCCTGTGTTCATGAGACCTCCACACCCTAAGACGAGACGGACCGTCTCGCGCCGCCTGGACGCTACCCCACCCCGCCCGCCGTGGCAAGACGAGACGTGCCGTTCCCAGATTGCTATGCTGACTGGCATGACCCCGCCCGCCCATGCCCGCCGCAACGAGAAGTCTCGCGAGGCCATCATCGCCGCGGCGTTCGAACTGTGCGCCGAGCGCGGCTTCGCCGCCACCACCATCGAGGCCATCGCCGCCCGGGCCGGAGTCGGCAAGCAGACGATCTACCGCTGGTGGGGCTCCAAGGCGGAGGTGCTGATCGAGGGCGTGCGGATCCACCGCGACGCCTCCGCCGGCTTCCCCGACACCGGCGACATCCGCGCCGACATGGCCACCCAGACCGGCAACGTGATGCGCCTGTTTCACACCGAGTTCGGCGCGATCTGGCGCGGCCTGATCGCCGCCGCGCAGACCGAGGAGGCCGCGGCCGAGGGCGTCCGGCGGATCCTGCGGGTCTCCATCGATGAGGGCGTGGCCCGGCTCGAGCGGGCCCGCGAGCTGGGCCAGCTGCGCGCGGGCCTTGACCCGGAACTGGCGATCGAACTGCTCTACGGTCCCATCTACCACACCTGGCTCCTGCGCACCCGACCCGTCGATGAGCACTACATGACCGAGGTCCTCGCGGCCCTGGGGCCCGCGCTGTTCACGGAGCCGACCGCGGGATGACCGCCCGTACATCCCTGGGATGACGGGCCCGAGGAGTTACATCCCGGGAGGGACGCGTGTGCGGCCTTGCGATCCTAGATTTCGATCATGACTTCTGAGCACCCGGTCGTCGTCCGGCTGGACGGCGTACACAAGGAATACGGCGACTCCAAAGCCCTCGACGGGCTGTCCCTGCAGATCCGGGCGGGTGAAGCGGTCGCGGTGATGGGGCCGTCGGGGTGCGGCAAGTCGACCCTGCTGAACATGGTCGCCGGCCTCGACCGGCCGACGTCCGGGCTCGTGGAGGTCAATGGCCAGGATCTGTGCGGGTTGACCGAGACCGGGCTGGCCGTGTTCCGCCGCCGGCACATCGGCATGATCTTCCAGTTCTTCAACCTGATCGATGACCTCCCGGCGCTCGACAACGTGGCCCTGGCCGCGCAGCTGACCGGCACCCCGGCCCGCCAGGCCCGCCGCCGCGCGCTGGAACTCCTCGACGAGCTCGGTGTCGCCGACCGGCGCGACAACTACCCCGCGACGCTCAGCGGTGGGGAACGCCAGCGGGTCGCGGTGGCGCGCGCGTTGATGAACCGGCCGGCGTTGCTGCTGGCCGACGAGCCGACCGGCGCCCTTGACAGCCGCTCCGGCGAGCAGGTGATGGACCTGTTGATCGACCTGAACCAGATCGGCCAGACCCTCCTCATCGTCACCCACGACCCGCACCTGGCCACCCGCTGCGCCAGCCGCCTCGTCGAGGTCGCCGACGGCCGCATCGCCCGCGAGAGCGCCCTGGAGCAGACCCGATGAGGGCCGTGTGGCGGGCGTCGCGGGCCGCGGTCAAACGGCGCAGGGTGCAGACGTTCGTGATCGGCCTGGTCGTGCTGTGCTCCACCACGATGGTGCTCCTCGCGTCCGCGCTCCTGGCCGCGGCGTCCGGCCCGTTCGATGAGGCCTTCGACGCCCAGCACGGCGCGCACGCCGTCGCCACCTTCGACCGCGCTCAGGTCACCGATGACCTGCTCGCCCGCACGGCCGGGAGGCCCGGTGTCGAGGCGGTGGCCGGGCCGTTCGCGCAGGCTACGCTGGACATGAAAGAGACCTGGCTGGGCCGGGCACCGGGCTCACTGGTGGTCATCGGTAGGGCCGACCCCGCCGGGCCCGTCGACCGGGTCGAGATGCTGTCGGGCCGGTGGCCGGCCGGCCCCGGCGAGGTCGTTATCAACTCACCGCACGGGGAGCGGGGCACCGGCCCGCTCGGCACCATACTGACCCCCGAAGGGGCCGCGCCGTTGACGGTGGTCGGCTTCGCGACGAGCATCAGCAAATCCGCGGGCGCCTGGGTCACCCCCGAGCAGGTCAAGGCGCTGCACCCGACCAGCACCCAGATGCTGTACCGCTTCACAGCCGCGGCGACCGACGCGCAGGTCGAGGCGAGCCTGACCAGGGCCACGGCCGAACTGCCGTCCGGCGCGCTCACCAACGGCCAGTCCCACCTCACCCTCCGCCGTGCCTTCTCCGCCCAGGCGGATGCCTACCTGCCGTTCATGACCGTCTTCGGCGTGCTGGGCCTGGCAGTGTCCGTGCTGATCGTCGCGAACGTGGTCAGCGGCGCGGTCGTCTCCGGCCACCGGCACATCGGAGTTCTCAAAGCCCTCGGCTTCACCCCCAACCAGGTCGTCGCCGTCTACCTGACGATGCTGTCCATCCCCGCCGTCGCCGGCAGCATCATCGGCACCGTCGCCGGAACGCTGCTTGCCGACCCGGTGCTGACAATGGCCTTCGCCGGCATCGAGACCGGGACGATCACGCCGGCCACCGGCCCGTGGATCCCGATCGCCTGCCTGATCGGCATGCCACTGCTCGTGCTGCTCACCGCCCTGGTCCCCGCCTCCAAGGCCCACCGGCTACCCGCCGCACAAGCGATCTCCGCGGGCAGCGCACCACGGACCGGCCGCGGCCTGCGGGTCCAGCGCTGGCTCAGCGGCACCCGACTTCCCCGACCGGTCAGCCTGGGCCTGGGCCTGCCGTTCACCCGCCCCGGCCGGGCCGGGCTGACCATGGCCGCGATCGTCCTCGGCGTCATGACCGTCACCCTCACCACCGGACTCACCGCGACCATGGTCGCCTTCGGCGAGTCCGGCCACGGCGACGGCCCCCGCGTGCAGGTCTACGCCGAAGGCCCGCAGCGCCTCACCGACACCCAGCTCGAAGACCTGCTCCGGTCGCTGCCCGGCGTGCAGCACCTCACCGTCCGGGGCTTCTGCCAGGTCGGCATCGTCGGACAGTCCCAGACCGTCTACACCGACTTCGTCCGCACCGACGACCCGGCCGCCGCCCAGCGGCTAGTCCGGGGCCGCCAACCAGCCGCGCCGGGCGAGGTCCTCGCCGGGCCGGCGTTCCTCACCCAACGCGGCCTGAAGATCGGCGACAAGATCACGCTCGAACGCGACGGGACCCGCGCCACCGTCACCATCGTCGGCGAGCTGATCGAGGGCAACGCCAAAGCGATGACCACCACCTGGCAGACCCAGGCGGTACTCGCGCCGGACATCCACCCAACGGATTTCACGGTGCAGCTCGCGCCCGGCACCGACTCGCAGGCCTACATCAACGCCGTCAAGGCGGCAGACCCCTCCGTGCGGGCGGCGACTCTCGGCGGCAACACCGGCACCACCACCGTGGTCGGCTTCTCCACGGTGTTCACCGTGCTGCTGACCATCGTCACCGCGCTCGGCGTGTTCAACACCGTGCTCCTCAACATCCGCGAACGCCGCCGCGACCTGGGCATGCTCAAGTCGATCGGCATGACCCCCCGCCAGGTCATCGTGATGACGGTCGCCTCGGTCGCCGGACTCGGCGTCATCGGTGGACTCCTGGGCATCCCGCTCGGCATCATCGCCCACCGCCTCATCGTGGACAACGTCGGCGTGGTCGTGTTCCCCGAGTCCATGAAAGACGTCTGGCACGCCCCGCAACTGGCCGCCCTCGCCCTCGCCGGCCTGGTCATCGCCGTCCTCGGCGCCCTGATCCCAGCTCGGTCCGCGGCGCGCGCCACGATCGCCGCGGTACTGCACACCGAGTAGCGCGAGAATCGCCACCGGCCGGGCCGGTCTGTGCGCCGATGATTCGGTCCACAGGCCGGCCCGCGCAGTCCGGACGGCGTGGCGCACTCGGTCCCATCGGCGGGCAGCGGAGATGTGTGGCTTCCGGCCTGGCTGGACGCCGCCGGGGCCGTAGACCTGCCGGACCTGCGCGTCTTCGTCACCGGCGTGCGACGAGCCCTGACCGCCGTCACCAACGGACTCACCCTGCGCTGGAGTTCCGGCGCGGTCGAGGGCACGGTCGGCAAACTGAAGGCCATCAAGAGCCATGTTCGGCCGCGCCAACTTCGACCTACTCCGCCGGAGAATGCTGATCACCGAGTAACAAGATCAACGGAAGTCTGGAGCGTGCTTAATCGGATGGCGCGCGACTGACCTGGTCAGTAGGGTGGCCGCAATGTCGACATGGCCCCTGCCCCAACGGTCCGAACCGCCGCACGCGCCAGCCGGTGAGCGGGCCGCGCTCGAGGCTCGGCTGGATTTCCAGCGCGCGACGCTGCTGATGAAATGCGCGGGTCTCACACCTGAGCAGCTCGCGATGCGCTCGGTCGAGCCGTCGACGCTGTCGCTGCTGGGTCTCATCCGGCACATGTCCGTCGTGGAGTCGTGGTTTCACTTCTACGACGACAAGCCGATCCACCAGTTCTTCTGGGACTACAACCCTGACCACCCCGACGGCAGCGATGACGTGGACACCAACCATGCCGAAGACGACCTGGCCAGCTACCTCGCGAGCGTTGAGCGATCCCGCGAGGCCGTCGCGCAATGCGACCTCGGCGACATCATGCCCGACGACGATTACAACCTGCGCTACGTCTTCCTGCACATGATCGAGGAGTACGCCCGCCACAACGGCCACGCCGACCTCCTCCGCGAGCGCATCGACGGCACAACCGGCGAGTAACCTGTCGCTGGCCAGGTCCACTTTCGCAGGTCACATGACATTGATCATCTGGACTACGATCGGCCCGTGTCCCACATCCTCGATCTGTCACCCGCCCGATGCGGTGCGCTCGTCGATCCGATCATGAATCGTCTGCATACCGCTGTCCATCGGGAAGCGGGCGCAATAGGCACCGGCTCCGGACCTGCGGTCGCGCTGCGGAACCATTTCGGCCTGCCCGACCTCGGCTTCTATCTCACCCTGCGGTTGGCGCTGCCGATCCGGCCGGTGCCGGTCACCGCCGTCGCCGCGCTGCTGCGCTACTTTCCCGATTGCGACGCGATGCTTCACCGTGAAGTCGACCAGCAGGTCCGAGCGGGGCTGATCACCATCGATGGTGGCGATCTGGTCGCGACCGGCCGGTGTCGGCAGATGCTGGAGGAGCTCACGGCCTGCTACGCGTCGGCGGTGGCGACGCTGTGGGGCGAGGACCCGGCACTGCCGAGGCTGGTCACCTTGTTCGACCGGTTGATCGGCGTCGCTGAGTCTGCTCCGGGCGGCGTGTTCGGCGCGCTCGCTCCGCCCTACCAGCCGACGGGCGGGTCTGCCGGCTTGATCCTGTTCAACCTGCTTGGCGCGTTCCGGTGTCACCGCGCCGACGCTCACGCTGCGGCCTGGGCTGCGGTGGGGCTGACCGCGGCACAGATCACAGCGATGGCGCCGGGTCCAGAGCGTGACCTCATCGAGGACGATACGAATGTCCGTGCTGGACAACCCTTTGCCGATCTGAATCCCGAGGAGCGGCTGGAACTGCTCGCAGGCCTCGGGCGCTTGCGCGGATGATCATCGAGGGGAGCGGTAGTTGGGTGGACATTCTGGAGCGCCGTGTAGGCGATCCGTGGGCCGGGCTGCTCGCCGAGCCCGCTGCTGGTAGACCGGCCGGGGTGCTGGTCGTTCATGGTTCGGTTGGCTGCGGGGCCGAGGACCGGCGCACCCAGACAGCGCCGTCCTTCGCTATGTCACGTGGTGGTGTGGTCGTAGCAGGCTCAAGAACATGTGGGCGTTGCTGACCAGTTCCTTCGTGGCGATCTCGTCGGGGGTGAGGAACCGCATCGCCAGACCCTCGCCCAGGACGATATCTTCCTGGCAGGCGTCGGTGCGGCCGGTGAACACATGGAAGCGGACCCCGGCCCCGTCAGCATCGACCTGCTCCCACACCTGGTCAGGCGCAAGGACAGCGGTCAATCCTGTCTCCTCCAGCAGTTCGCGGTAGGCGGCGGTCACGGCGTCCTCCCCAGGTTCCAGGTGTCCACCCGGAGGTGTCCACCTGCCTGGTTCCACGTGCGCGTCGTGACTGCGATGTTGCATCAACACCCGTCCGACCCGGTCAGTGAGAACGACGATCGCGACCTCGTGGATGATCTCCATGCGGCCGACCCTAGACGGCACGTACGACACCGATCGCCAGGCGCATTGAACGCAGCCACGACTGACATTGATCCAGCGCTTCGTACCTGTTGGGTGGCGCGGCGTCACGCAGCCAGGGCGAGCCGGCTCGGGGCGGTCGTCGACAACCGTGCCGAACCGCCGTCTCGTGTCAGCTGGGACTCACGTCTGCGCTCCACCATTTCGGCTTGTCCTGCTGCCAAGGGACGGGACGGTCGAAACCCCACACGTCGAACAACAGGAGCCGAAACTCGCGTTCAGCGATCTCGAACGGCGCGTCGGCGGGTCCGCCTACACGATGGTCGATAGCTGAGGTGCCGGAATCCGACTCTGGCCGGCCGGCACATCGGTCTTGTCGAGCCACTCGCCACAGACTAAACATGAACTGACGTGGCTCGCACGGTGTGCGTCGGCTGGGGGGAGGGCGGCGTGCGGCATCCGGGCAGGGTCCTTCTCGCGACCCTCGTGACGGTGGGCGTGCCGGCCGCACTCGGGGCGGTCTGGCGCGACCTGATCACGGCGCACCCGGTGCCGGCGCTGCTGCTGGCCGCCGGCTACGAGGTGGTGCTGCTGATTGGTGTGCTGCTGGTCAAGGCGATCATGCCTGTGCTGGACCGCAGGCTCCGGCAGGGCGGTGAAGCGGTCGACCGGCGCCTGGGCCAAGCCATCACCCGCTACGGCCAGCGGTACCGAGAACGGGTCGCTGCCAGTCTCAAGCTGATCGACACGAAGGGGTTGGCCACCGGGGGGCCGTTCTTGCCAGAGCTCGACGAGGTCTTCGTCGACGTGGGACTGACCACTCAACCGCTGCATCGCACGGTCAGCGGAGTACTGGCGGACATTCGCGAGGACAGCGCGAAGCGACACTCCATTCACGACCTGATCGACCAGATCCGGCCCGCGGTGCTCGCCGTCATCGGAGCTCCCGGCAGTGGCAAGACCACCCTGCTCCGGCAGGTGGCGCGGCGAGCGGCGCGGGCGGGCCGCGGCCGACGGCGCGGGCTGCCAATATTGCTCCTGCTGCGTGACCACGTGCTGGGCATCGTGGGCCGGGCAGATCGGCAGTACGACCTACCGCAGATTCTTCGGGCCACTGTCCACGGCCTGCGGGTCGTCGAGCCGGACGGCTGGTGGGAGGAGCAACTTCACCAGGGACGATGTCTGGTGCTCCTCGACGGCCTAGACGAGGTGGCCCGAGCCGAGGACCGACGCGCCGTCGCGGCCTGGATCGAACACCAGATCCGGTTGTACCCCGGCAACGACTTCGTGATCACCTCCCGCCCGCACGGCTATCAGTCCGCGACCGTCGAGCAGGCGGTCGTGCTCCAGGCGCGACCGTTCACCGACACCCAGGTCCGGCAATTCCTGCACGCCTGGTATCTCGCCACCATGCGCCACGCGACGAACTCCCCGGACCCGGACGTCCGGCTACGGGCGGCGGAGGCCGCCGAGGACCTGCTCGCACGTCTGGCGGCCGCACCGGTGTTGTACGGGCTGACCGTCAACCCACTTCTGCTCACCATGATCGCGAATGTGCACCGCTATCGGGGCGCCCTGCCAGGTAGTCGAGCGGATCTTTACGGGGAGATCTGCCAGGTGATGCTGTGGCGGAGGCAGGAGGCCAAGAAGCTCGTGACGATCGTCCCTGGAGCGGGCAAGGAACGGCTCCTCGGTCGACTCGCCTTTTCGATGATGACGGCGCGAGTGCGGGACATGCGCAGGGAGGACGTGCTGGAGATCGTCCGCCCGGCGCTGCGCAGGGTGTCAAAAGCGGTAACTGCCGAGGATTTCCTGACCGACGTCAGCTCCAACGGGCTGCTAGTCGAGCGGGAGAAGGACCTGTTTGCGTTTGCGCACCATACTTTCGGCGAGTATCTGGCGGCCAAACACATCCGGGACACCGGCCAGGTCGGAATCCTCGTCGAGGGAGTGAGCGATCCATGGTGGCGGGAGACGACGCTGCTGTACGTCGCCGGCGCGGACGCCGACCAGATTGTGGCCGCCTGTCTCGACGTGCGCACGGTGAACGCCCTTGCACTGGCCTTCGAGTGTGTGCACATTGAATGCGAACTCGCCGAGGAGCTTGAGGGGCAGCTGGAGCAGGTACTGGCCGAGGCGTTCGATAGCGGTGCGTCGCAGGAGACCCGACGGTTGATCGCGGGGGTACTCGCGACCCGGCACGTCGGTGCCGCTGTCGCGACCACCACCGGCTCCCATGTCGTTCCCAGCCCAGTCACCGAGGACCTGTACTGGCTGTTCGTCCGCGAGACGCGTGCTCCTCGCCCAGATGTCTTTCCTGAGTTCAGACCGAGCAATGATTTTCCGGCAATGGGCATCTGGCGGCAGGAACTTGAGCAGTTCATCGAGTGGCTCAACGGGGTTCTCGCGGAAGCTGGCGCGCAGCCAGTCCGCCTCCCGACAGATGCGGAGCTCGGAGCAGCGGTAGTCCGTGGTGCCCTGAGGCTGGAGACCTTCGTAGCCGGGTCGCCGCTGGTGGCGTGGGTCCGATCGGAGATCACCGCCAAGCCCGCATGGCTGCATCTGGCCGTCGATGCGGATCGGCACTCTCTTGTCACCCCGGCGCTCGTCGAAATCGAGGTCGCGAGTCCGCTGGCTGCGGACGTCGGGAACGCGGGCATAGTGGGCCAGTTGACGGCGGTGGCCGAACTAGCCGGCCAAGCAGCTGTCCAAGGCCTCGGCGATTTAGGTGAGGCTCAAGCCCGTGAATGGCGGCTGGTCAGGCGCGAATTAGAGCGTATCCCGGGCAACGAGGTACTACAGAATCCCCTTCGTCCGCTGGACCCGGAGCGTTCGCTTGACCCAGTGACGAAGGATCTCTGCCTGACGGATCAGTTGACGGGGCGGACCCGTGAACCTGGTGGTATGGCGCGAGCGCTCGCTCATGCGCTAGTCCGTGACGTCCGGCGGTTCCATGAGGCTGACCGACAGCGAGGCTGGCTGTCCAGGAGTGCTGACAAGGCGGTCCCGCTCCTCGACGTCTGGGAGTTGGTGATGGGCAGGACCTTCGCGCTCGCACTCGACGCCGCGCTCGCTCAGAACGACGACCCGGTAGGGGAGGTTGCGGGTCGCGCGTTCGTCGGAGAGATCGTGCGCCGCGCATTCGGTGGGAGCTCCGCTGTCCTGGTCGACCTTAGTATGGTCGCCGCGGCGGCGATCCGCATCTCGCGAATCGTCGATTCGAGAAGTGTCCCGATGGACGGCTGGCGGACATTCGCGGCGCTGCGCCTGGCCGCGCTCGCCAAGCCGGTTTTCGACCGATCGACTGAGCTCACCCCAGAGCTCGCGAGACGGATTCGGCTGTTGGCTGTGGGCCTCGCCCCCGAACTGGACGGAGGGCAGTTGGCGACGACGGTGCGGCACGACTGCCAGTTGATCGCCGCCGGGGTGAGCGCAATGGAGGCGCGCTCCCGGGGCGACGCCCCTATGGAGGTGGTGTTCCTCGCCCGGGCCTAACGAGCTCGTGCGTGGCTGGATCGTGGGGCGTAGACCCCGCCGCTGGCGCACCCGACCATCTTCGCCACCGTCATCGCGAAGGCGACCGGTGCCGGCCTCGCCGACAGTCGGTCGCTTCAGGCCCGGCTGCGCCAGTTGAACGAGTGGGCGGTGACGGCGCTCGCCGACGCCCTGGCTGTCGGGGCAGCCGTGGTCGGCGTAGATCTTGCGCGGGCGGCGCCAGGGCCGGCCGACGAGTCCACGGATCGGCGGAATGGCATCCAGTAACGGAGTGAGCTGGGTGACGTCGTTGCGGTTGCCGCCGGTGAGAATCACCGCGAGAGGCGTGCCGTTGCCGTCACAGATCAGGTGTTGCTTGGAGCCAAGCTTCGCCCGGTCGACCGGGCTCGGGCCGGTGAGGTCCCCCCTTTGAGGGCGCGGAGGTGGGAGGAGTCCACGAGGGCGTTGACCAGGTCCAGGAGCCCGGCGGCACGGAGTTCGGCGAGGAGTTGTTCATGCAACTGCTGCCACACGCCCGCCTGCTGCCACTCCGTCAGCCGCCTCCAGCACGTCGCCCCCGACGCACCGAACAAGGCCGTGGGCAGCCAGTTCCAGCCGATCCCGGTCCGCAGGACGAACAAGATGCCCTCCAACGCGGCGCGATCATCCGTCCGGCGCAGGCCCGCGAACCGGTACCGGCGCACCCGGACCGGAATGATCAACATCAGGCGGGCCCACAACTCATCAGACACGATCCGCTCGTCCATGACCCGAGCATGAAACCACCAGAAGGCCCCACAACGGACAACCAGTCCACCATTCTGAACTGATCTCTAAAGACGGAACGGGTCGTCGGGTTTAGAAGGGCATCGAGGTCAGCTTGACCCGCGGACCACGATGCCCTTCCCGCATCGTTACTATCACGATGGTTAGTCCGAAGTTCGGCCTAGATCATTTTACTTTTTGCACGTGAAGCGGCCACTCTCGACGTCTCCAATGTTTTGGCCGTTTTCGCGGATGTAGGCCTTGTAGACGTAGTCCGTGTCGGTGAAGTACAGCAGTTCAGAGCAACCCTGGCGCGCGTAGTCGGTGGTGAATGAGGCTCCGGACGAACCGGTGCCGGCGTAGTAGGTGCAGATCTCGTCCCCGACGGAGGCGTTCCAGCCAGTGACAGGGATCAGTTGGCCGCAGATATAGACGTCGGTGGCGTGGGCGGCGACTTTGACCTTGATCGAGGCGGCGATCACCTCCGCGCTACCGCCAAATTCCGTGCAGGGCCTCAGGGAATATCCGTACCCCACAGAGGCGTAGTCGTAGCGGCAGCCGGGGTTTGGGGTGGTGCCGGCCTGGGCGGAGGTGGCGATTCCGAACAGCGAGCTGCCGGCAACGGCGGCGGTCAGGAGAACACGCAAAGTGTTCTTCATGGATTTGGATTCCCTCACCGAGTTCATAGGTTCCTCCTGCTATCGGTCCATCCAGATCGGACGAAAGTCAGTCTCGCCGTCACGGATGGGACAATCCATGACGTCGACTTGACGTTCCTCTGACGTTTCGCAGGCTCTGACGCCCAGGGTCGTGGGCGAGACATCTGCCATCTGGAGATGAATGTCCACGACTTTGGGAACGCCCTGCGCCGGCACCGGTCGCGGGCGGGCCGGATCGAGGAGGGTCAGGCGAAGTGGTCCGGGTCTCGGCCCACGCGAACAGCGCGCTGGAGTCGGGCAAGACCGAGATCCCCGCGACGAGGAAACGCTACCTATCGAACTGATGCGCCTCGAGGGTGTTCAGGTAGTCGGCTGCCGGCTGGGCTTCGGCCGCTCCAAGGCGGTGGTAGATCGCGACGGCTGCGCGGAGGTCGGTCAGGGCGGTGTCGCGTTGGCCCAGATGCGCGGTGCAGCGGGCGGCGCCTTCCAGAGCCCTGGCCTCTTCCAGGGGGCTGTTGGACGTGTGGGCGAGGTGTTGGGCCTCCCGGTACAGGGCCAGTCCCTCGTGCGGCCCGGCGATGTCGACGGCGAGCGCGGCCATGCTGATAACCACATCGGCCTCGCCCTGACGGTCCCCCGCGTCGGTGTTGACGGTCCTGGCCTGCTCGAAAAGGTCGGAGGCGGAGGCGAAGTCGCCGGTCGCGTGTCGAGCCCGCCCCAGGTCATGGAAGAGGTTGCGCTCGCCGTAGCGCAGGCCATGTTCCTGGAAGATCGCCATGGCCCGCTCCAGTAGTTCGGTCGCACCGGCGGTGTCCCCGGTCGCGAGCCGCACCCGGCCCAGGTCTTTGAGACAGTATGCCTCGCCGTCGCGCTTTCCGAGGTCGAGATAGATCGCCAGCGCCCGTTCCAGGGTGTCGCGTGCGGCAGGGTAGTGCCCGGCTGTGATCTGTACCCGGCCCAGGCTCCACAGTATGTTGGCCTCCCCCGGACGGTTGCCGAGGTCCCGCATGATGTTCAGGGCCTGCTCTAGGAGGGCACCGGCTGCCGCCTGGTCGTGGGTCGCGTGCCGCACGCGGCTCAGGTCCCACAAAACGTTGGCCTCTCCCTGGCGGTGGCCCACGGCGACGAACACTCTCAGCGCCTCCTCCAGCGCGTGAGACGCTGCCGGGTAGTCTCCGCCGGCGTTGCGCCCGCGGCCCTGTCCCCACAGCGCGTTGGCCTCACCGAGACGGTCGCCCAGGTCCCGGTAGATGGTCAGTGATCGCTCGTGCAGGCCGTAGGCGGTTTCAAACTCCCCGAGGGTGAACCGCGACCGGCCCAGTCCCTCCAGCGCGCTTGCCTGACCGTGGCGGTCGCCGAGGTCCTGGTAGATGGCGAGTGAGCGTTCGTGCAGGTCGCACGAGGCAGGGAACTCCGCCAAGGCGTGCCGCACCCGCCCCAGGTCGCCCAGGGCACCGGCCTCGCCAGCGCGGTCGCCGACCTCGTGCGCGGCGGCCGCTGCGGCGCTGTGCAGGTCGGCGGCCTGCTGCCAGGGGCCCTCCTGGAGGAGGAAAGCGGCCATGGACGCGGTGAGGGAGATCCGGCGGCCGGGCGGGGCCGTGGCGATGGCGGCCAGCAGGTTGTCCCGTTCGCCGCGCATCCAGGCCAGGGCTGCAGCCCTGTCGGACAGTTTCGGAGTCGCGGTCAGTACCGCATCGGTTCGTTCCGGGCCGGGGTGGCTGTACTGCGCCAGCTGGTGATGGGCGCTGCCGGCGGTGTGCTGGTAGTGGTCCAGCAGCCCCTCCAGGGCGGCGTGGCGTCCGTCGTCCCCGATGAGGTTGTCGCCGCGGGCGCGGGCGTAGAGGCCGACGAGGTCGTGGAAGTGGTAGCGGCCGGGCAGGTCTTGGGTGAGGAGGTTGTGGTCGAGCAGGGATTCCAGGAGACGTTCGGCGGTGCGGTGGTCGGCTCCGGTCAGGTTGGCGGCGGCGTGCGCGTCGAAGCTCGGCCCGGGCACCTGGCCGAGCCGCAGAAACAGGTGCTGTTCGGCATCGGGCAGGGCGGTGTAGGAGGTGTCGAAAACAGCGGTCAGGCTCCGGTCCTCGTCGCTGAGTTGGTCGAGGCGGGTGTGTTCGTCGCGCAGTTGTTCGACGAGGTCCTCGATGCGCAGGGCGCGGCGGTGCCGCAGCCGGGCCGCGACGATGCGGATGGCCAAGGGCATGCGGCCGCACAGCGCGATCACTTCACCGATCGCCGGGTGGTCCTGAGGGATCCGGTCGAGGCCTGCGACCTTGTGCAGCAGCGCGGCCGCTTCGGCCGGAATGAGTGTGTCCAGGGCCAGGATGTGGGCGTCGTCGAGACCGGTGAGGCGCCTGCGACTGGTGACGATGACCAGGCAACCAGGGGCCGCGGGCAACAGCGGCCGGATCTGCGCGGTGCTCACGGCGTTGTCCAGGACGATCAGGGTGCGGGTGTCGGCGAGCCGGTCGCGGTAGAACGCGGCGCTCTCGCCGAGGTCTCGGGGGATCAGTTGGGGTGGGACACCCAGGGAGCGAAGCAGCCGGTCTAGCGCATCCTTGGCGGTCAGGGGCATCTGGCTGGTGGTGTGCCCGTGCAGGTCGATGAACAGCTGGCCGTCGGGGAAGTTCCCGCGTATCCGGTGGGCGGCGTGGACGGCCAGCGCCGACTTGCCGACACCGCCCATCCCGTCGATCGCTGAGATCACCACCATCCCGGCGTCGTTACCCTCGGGAGCCGCCCCGGCCAGCGCGAGCAGTCGTTCGAGCTCACGGGCACGACCAGTGAACAGTCTCGTATCAGAAGGAAGCTGGCATTTCACTCCGGCGCGGCTCGGGTTGGCTGACCCGGCGGCGTCGGCTTCGGCGATGTTGTTCCCACCCACGTCCGAGGCGTTTCGCGAACCCACCGCAGCCACCATGAGCAGCTCCCGGTCGGCCTCATCCAACCCCAGCGCCGCAGCCAGCCGGGTCACCGACGACAGGCGTGGACGCCGCTTCCCGGACTCCAATACGCTGATCGTGCGCGCGGAGACCCCCGATTTCTCGGCCACGTCCTCCTGCGTCCACGCCCCCCTGAGCCGCAACTCTCGCAGCAACGTACCGAAAGCCACAGCCGCCCCCCTGACGCCACCGCACGGGCACACGCGGCGCCGCGACCGCCTCCGAACTTCCGTTCGAACACTAGCGCGGCTGGAGGCGCGGCCTACCGAGGACTGATAACGGTCGGGCATTGGAGTTCGCAGTGGCGTGGGCGTCCCACCCATCCGAGGGATGCGGCGGCCTACGACTCGTTACAAAATGAGCGCGGCTTGGCTGCGCCGAGGCCGGGTCGCACTCGCATCAATCCCGGCTAATCTCGGCCCCTGACGAATAGGCTCGCGCTCATGACCGACAGCGACTGGAGAGATGGCGGGTTCAGGCAGCGTCGACCCTCCGTGGAGACTCTCGCCTGGGTTGCGGCGTCGATGGGTCGGGGCAGCCGCATCGTTGGCTATCGCCGATTGACCGGCGGCGTCTGCTCCGCCGTGCATCGGCTGACCGTCGAGCAACGTGGAATACGAACGTTCGTCGTACTGCGGCAGTACCCGGGCGGGCTTGGCCTGCAGGGGAGCTTGGAGAAGGAGATCGCCAACCTCGCTGTGGTGGCGGGAAGCGAGCTCCCGGTACCGGGCATCCTGGCTACTGATATTGCTGGTGCTTCGACGGGAGGCGCACCATCGTTGCTGATGACACGGCTGCGGGGGCATGTTGACCTCAACCCGGCGGAACCCCGGTCGTGGCTGACGAAGATCGCGGAGATTGCTGTATTGCTGCACTCCCTCGATCTCCCCGCGAAGACGTTCAGACCTTGGACGGATTCTTGGATCGCTCCTCTAGACGGATTTCAGGTGCCGGTCGACGCACAGAATCCGGCCGTGTGGACGGCGGCGTTCGGTGCCATGGCGGCGCCACCGCCAAAGGACACTGACGTCTTTTTGCACTGCGATCTCCTGCCGGTCAACATGCTGTGGTCGCGCGGGAGGATCACTGGATTGACCGACTGGAACTCCATCCATCGGGGGTCGCGCGCGATTGACGTCGGGCACTGTCGGCGATACTTGGCGGCGCTCTACTCGCCCGAGTGGTCGGAGCAGCTACGATCGCTCTATGAGTCGATCGCCGGGGTGACTCTCGATCCGTGGTGGGACCTGTATGCCCTGCTGCACTACGACGACAGCCAGCCGAAGTGGATCCGTGGTCAGGTCGCTGGGCGCTGTCCCGTCGATGTGCCCGGCATGACTTCCCGGGTCGAGGTCGCTGTCGAGGCAGCGCTACGGCGCCTCGGATAACTGCGGGTTCCCTGCTGGTCGCCCTTCCGGTTTCTGGCATGCCGCACAGGCCCCTGCCCGAAAGCTGGTCGCACTTGCGTCAATCACCGGCTAACAACGAGACATCACACTAGACGAGGTCCGGGTCGTGGTCGAGGGCTACTACCGCTGATCCGCTTGTCTCCCTCTACGACGGGCCCCGACATCACGCCGGACCGAGCCTACGCAGGCAGGATCGGCATGTTGATCAGGTCGGGCAGCGCTCGACGGGCAGTGAGCGGTCGGGCTCTCACCCTGAGAGCCTCCCGCTGGGCGCGCTCCGGGCGGTCAGGACCGCGTGGCGGCCATGGCCACCCGAGGCAGTCTCTGCACCACCGGTACCCGCTGTGATGGTTTGTCGATCCTTGATCGGACCGGCCACAATGGCCGGTATGGCGCGATGGCGGAACAGGTTTGCGGCGCTGGCCCGGACGGGCCTGCCCGAGGCTTTCGGCTGCCCTGTGCCCGACGCCGAGCGGATCTGGATCGACGAGCAGTTGATCTGGCTCGCCGACGAGTTCGGCGCGCAGGCTTTTCAAGGCCCGGTGGTGCTGCCGACGGCGGAGTTCTTCCCCGAGCAGTATCAGGGCACACTGGAGGACGCGGCCCGGCTGCTCGATCGGGTCGCCGGCTACCTCGGCGTCGAGTCCCGCCGGATCGACCTCGAGGTGTACTCGGCGGCGCAGTTGCCGGGCGTGGCCGGCCACTACCAGCTCCGTAACGGTCGGCCCGTGATCTCGATCGAGCGCGGCCGGCTGGACCGGGCCGGCTCGGTGATCGCGGTGATCGCGCACGAGCTGTGCCACGACCGGCTGATCGGGGAGGGCCGGATCGACCCCGCCCGCCGGGAGGACCACGAGCGGCTCACCGACCTGCTGGGGGTGTTCCTCGGCCTCGGGGTGATCCAGGCCAACCACCGGACCGAGTTCTCCGTGACGGGCGGTGGGCTGCGGGTCAGCCGGCTGGGCTACCTGACCGAGCCGATGTACGGCTACGCGCTGGCCCGGCACGCCTGGTTGCGGACCGAGTACGACCCCGGCTGGGCGGCGCACCTGGACCTGGGGCCGGCCGGCCAGTATCACCGGGCCCGGCTGTACCTGGACACTCAGGGGTAGACCTGGCGCCGACTCGCGAACTGGTCCCGGCGCACGGTACTCGCGCGGCCACGTCGACGGGGCGAAATTCCTGTGGCTCCGCAGGGCCGAGTTGGGCAGACTGCCGGAATGGACGATCAAGAATCCGACCTCGACACCAGCGCTGCCCAGGATGTTGCCGTGACTGGGGGATCGATGATGTCTGACACGACGCGCGCAGCTCGCCGGATGTCGTTCAACGCCGATGCGCTGACCTACCAACGGGGCAGACCACGCTACCCCGACGCGATCTTCGACCTGCTGACAGAGCGGTGCGGACTGCGGCCCGGCGCGCGGGTGCTAGAGATCGGTGCCGGGACGGGCCTGGCTACCGGGCCGTTGTTGGCGGCCGGCGCGCACGTGGTCGCGGTCGAGCCCGGCGAGAGCCTGGCCGCGATCCTCGCCGCCGATCTCGCGTGCGACCGGCTGGAGATCATTGTCAGCGACTTTGAGGCCGTAGACCTGCCAGGCAGGTTCGACCTCGCGGTGGCGGCGACAGCGCTGCATTGGCTCGACCCGGCCACGTCGACCGCGAAGATCGCCGGGCTGGTGCGTCCGGGCGGCTGGCTGGCGGCGTGGTGGAACGAGTTCGGCGACCGCAAGCGGCCGACGCTCTTCCGCGACCGGCTCGATGAGGTCTACCACGACCTGCTGCCCGCCGAGACCGGCTACCGGGACAGCCGCTCTCACGTGCTCGACACCGACCGGTGGTGCGGGCAGTTGACCACGGGCGGCTACTTTGGCGACGTCTCCGTAGAGATCATCGAATGGAATCAGATCCTGACCGCTCAGACCGCGCGGGACCAGTGGTCCACATTCCCGAACATCGCCGAACTCGCCCCGCCGAAACGCGCGGAGTTTCTCACTCGCCTCGGTTCGCTCGTCGACGAGTTCGGCGGCCAGGTCGCAGACCCGCGCCTGACGGTCATCTACACTGCTCAACGTGTTCACAGCTCGCCGTGATCCAATGGGACAGCGGTCCAGAAGAGCGCTCTGACGTGCGCGACAATCTGTGGGGTCCATCGACTGGAGTCACAGCGACGGTTTCAGCCGTCGCCAGCAGATGACGGCACAGCCGCGTGTGGCAAAGGCATGGTGGATGTCGTCGCGAATCTCTCAGCGGATGCGCAATTGACGAAACCAGTGCAGCAGTGCGATCGTGCCCTCGACGACCCAGCGGTAGAGGCCCAGGCCGGAGCCGTGTTCGGTGCCGCGCCGGGCGATATCCCGGAGAGCACCTGCCGATCATCCAGGCGTCGTCGACCAGGGTGACGGTATCGGCGCTGGACCACCGGCAGCAGCGGCTCGATCCGTGCCCATAGTCCGTCGTCGACCTCCCACGGCTTGCTTGCACTCTTCTCCTCGACTGACTCGCACCCCCTCCGGCCGCGTCAACGACGTCTGACACAGCGTCATTCCCGACGCAACCACGAGCTCATTTCGTTACGACTCGTTAGCGCCCGAAGTCGACGTCGGTGGTGGCGACCGTGCCGGCGGTGCGGCCCGGCGCGGACTGGTGGCTCCAGTACAGGTTCGTGTGGGCGATGACCTGGGCCGGGGGTGGCGCGCCCCGGCCCGTCAGGTCGCTCGTGGTGTGCGCGTCGGCGACCAGGATCGTGTCGTACCCCCGGAAGAATGCGCCGTGCAGCGTCGACCGGACGCACATGTCGCTCTGGGCTCCGACGACCACGAGTCGGCCGACGCCGAGGCCGGCCAGCACCGGCTCGAGGGTGGAGTCCTCGAACGCGTCCCCGTGGTTTTTGTCCACCAGCGCTTCGGCGTCGTCCGGGGACAGCTCTGGGATGATCCGCCAGGCATCGCCGCCCCGGACGAGCCGGTCGTCGCAATGCCGGACCCAGATGACGGGTACCCGCGCCGCGCGGGCCCTGTCGACGAGGTCGCCGATATTCGCTACGACGGTGTCGCGGGCGTGGGTGCCGGCCAGGGCGTCGTTCTGCGCGTCGATGACCAGGAGGGCGGTGCCCGGCCGGTTCTCCAGGGTGGTCACGGTTTCTCCAGGTCATCGGGGTTGTCGGGATTGTCGGGCGTCGCGCCGGGTTCTGCGGGCGGCGTCACGGGCGGAGCAGGGATTCGATCTGGCCGAACTCGGCGGTGCTCATCGGGCCGAAGGCGAGCGCGCCGGCGTTCTCGGCGGCCTGGGCCACGGTACGGATCCCCGGGATCGGGATCATGTTGGGGCTGCGGGCCCACAGCCAGGCCAGTGCTCCCTGGGGCATGGTCCGCCCGCCGGAGGTCAGGATGTCGCGGATGGCGTCGACCCGGCGGGCCCACTCCGGGTTGGCCACTCCGTCGTCGAAGTAGGTGAGCCAGTCCGGGGTGCGGCCCCGGACGTCGTCGGCGCCGATGGCCGCCCCGGTGTGGTACTTGCCGCTGAGCAGCCCCATCGCCAGCGGGCCGCGGTTGATCCCGCCGAGGTCGGCGGACTTGCACAGCGCGACCATGGCCGCGTTGTCGCGTAGCACGGACTGGTCGAACTGGATCGCCGCGCAGTGCCGGCCGGCGGCGGCGAACACGGCCGCGCGGTCGGCGTGGTCGGTGCTCCAGCCGTAGGCGCGGATCCTGCCGGCGGCCACCAGGTCCTCCAGCGGGTCGATCAAGTCGAGCGCCTGGTCGAGCGGCAGGTGGTTGACGTGCAGCTGGTAAAGGTCGAGGTGGTCGGTGCCGAGCCTGCGGAGTATCCCGTCCAGGCAGGACCTCATGTACTCCGGGCTGGCGTCGATGCCGTGGGTCTGGCGGGTGTCCTCGTCGAAGGTCTCGCCGAACTTGCTGGCGATCACCACGGTGTCCCGGATGCCGTGCAGCGCCCTGGCCAGTACCCGTTCGCTGTGGCCGGCTCCGTACACGCTGGCCGTGTCGAAGAACGTGATGCCCAGGTCGACGGCGTGCCGGATGGCGCGGACGGACTCGTCGTCGTCGACGTTCCCCCAGCCCAGCGGCTGGTCGCCGGCCCAGAACGGCCCACCGATCGCCCAGCAGCCGAAGCCGGCGGCGGAGACCTCGATGCCGCTGCGTCCCAGAGTTCTCGTGTGTGTCATGGCCACCAGCCAACAACCTGGAGTGCGCTCCAGGTCAAGTACGCTCGGCGGCATGATCGGCTACTCGCCCTCGGAAGCCGCGGAGAAGAGCGGCTTCAGCCTGGACACGCTGCGCTACTACGAGAAGATCGGCCTGCTCGCCGACATCGACCGGACCAGCGGCGGCCGGCGGACCTTCTCCGACGACGACCTCGGCTGGCTGGCCCTGCTGCGCTGCCTGCGCGACACCGGCATGCCGATCGCCCGGATGTGCCGGTTTGCCGAGCTGGCCCGCGCCGACACCGGCTCGCTCGCCGAGCGGATCGCCCTGTTGGAGGAGCACGCCGTGGGCGTCGCGGCCCAGCTCGACCTCCTGCTCCGCCAGCAGCGCAACCTCCAGGACAAGATCGCGTTCTACCGGCGGCAGGCCGGCGACTAGCCGGAACTTACCGACCGCTCAGTGCGCGACAGTAGGGCCATGGGCCCGCCGATTCGGCTGTCCGGCATGAGCCGCGCGGATAGTCGCCGGACGGGCAGAATGACGCTGTGGTTTTTCACGGGGCGCTGCAACGCGCGGTCGCGCTGATTCCGGACGGTGCGCGTAACGACGCCGGGGTGGGCCCTGAGGAGGTGCGGGAGTGGCTGCGCTATCAGGAGTGGGAGATGGCGCTGGACATCCTGCAGGATTTCGACGGGATCGGCTGGCAGACCGTCGAGTACTGGGACCTGCTGGTGGACGCTGCTCGGTTGATCCGGCCGTTGGATGATGGCGCTTGGCTGGCGTGGCGACGGGCGGAGACTCTCCGCGGTCTGATTCGGGTGGACCTGCGGCTCGTTCCGCCGGACAGCGGCGGGCGGAAAGCGCCGGTTCCGGGCCGGGGGCAGTTGAGGCCGCTGTGGTCCATCGGAGTCACCACCTCCGATGGGCGCGACGATTTACATGTCGCCAGGATGTGGGTGGAGGCCGCTGCTGACATTCCGCCGGGAGGGCGGGGGTCGGTCCGGTTGCTGCCGTTGACACCGGCGCCTTGGCGACGGTTGGCGCCGGGTGATGCGATCACGATGCATGAGGGTCTGCCGCCGGTCGGGACCGCGACGATCACCGAGATCCAGTCCCCGCGTTCGCTCGAGCGGTAGCCCGCCTGCCGGTTGGCTCGAAGTGCGTTGCAGGTCGCGGCCATCGGGCGGGATGATCACGTTGTGGATGTGGTGGCGCAGTGGGTGCGGACGTCGTGGACGAAGCGGTCTCGTGGAGCGGTGGGCGCGTCGCTTCGTAACGCGGCACCGGTCGGGTTCGCGCTGCCGGAGCTTGCGCTCCCTGCGGTCCATGAGGTGGTGATGGACGAGCGGGACGACTTCGCGCCGCAGGAGTCGCTGCGTGCCGGGGAACCGGACCGGGCAGGCGTGCTGCTCAAGGAAGCCGATGGCAGGCTGCGCGTGGAGCTGGTGGTGACGCGCTTCGGGTTGCCTCGGCGGTTGCGGCGTCCTCCAGGTGTGTGGCTGGCTCATGGCGAGTGGGTGCGGTGGCAGGTCAACTACCGGTTCAGCGCTCCGTGTTCTTGCGGCGCTGATTGGAGCTACCGGTTGGAAACTCTCAACCTGGCGTTCGGGCCGGTGGTTCCGGCGACCTTCTTGGGAAGCCCCAGCCGGCTCGTGGATGAGCGGGGTCACCTGCGCTAGCTGGAACGGCGACTTGCTACCCAGAGTCAGGTGTAGGTTCTCAATGGAGATGTCGGCTCTGGGCGCTCTGACCTGCGGCGTAGCCGTAGTTTCTCATTGAATTGTCGGCGTTTCTTCTCACCGAGATGGCGCTTTCCTCGGTTCCCGGCCAACTTCGAATGATCGGTTGGCGTTCACGATCCTGTCGCTGGGCGGGGATGTCGTACGCGTCGTCCAGGGTGCCGCGCATGGAGATCGATCATGAACTTGCGTTTGTCGTCCTGACCGACCGGGTTGGGCGGGTGTTGATGCAGCATCGTGGCCCTGAAATGCGTGCGGAGCCGGGACGGTGGTCGCCGCCTGGTGGACTGGTTGCGCCCGGGGAGGACGCTCTGACCGCTGCTCACCGTGAGCTGCTGGAGGAGACCGGGCTGACCGCCACCCTTGAGCTCTGTCGGGTGTTGGAGCAGGTCGGTGCCGACGGAGCCTGCGTCCGCCTCCACGTGTTCGAGGGCAGCACCGACGCCCGCCAGGAAGACGTCGTCCTCGGTGAGGGGCTTGCGATGCAGTTCCTCACCCTCGAGGAGATCGAAACCAAGGAACTGGCCAGCAACGCCTGGGCGTTACTCGGCCGGGAATGACGAAGCTGCCAGTTGGCTGGGACGGTTTCGTTGACCGGGCTGCTCGCGGTGCTGTGCGGGCTCGGTGGTACGCCCGGGATTCTCGTTGTGGCTGTCGTTTTCTGGTTGGGCAGTGTGCGTCGCACGGATGCCAGGTCGGCAGTTGTGCAGCGGCTACCTGGTCAGCCGTCGGCGGGTGAGGTGCCAGCCTGCGGTGCGCGACGTCGCGATCACGTCGGCGACGGCGAGCACGACGCGCGGCGCGTACCAGCACTGGGAGGGCTTGTTGAGTGCCCAGCCGCCGCCCAGTGTGACGGCCGCGTGCTGCGCGAGGCCGTCAGTGCCGCGCCAGACGAGGACGGTGCCGGCGTCGCAATCCCGGCCGCCGGGAGCGGTCGAGGCGGCCAGCCACGCCTCGAACGGTTCCCGCTGCATCCACTCGGTGTCCGCGTCGGCGACCCCGGCTGCGGCCATCACGGTGCCGAAGCAGTTCGGGCCGCTGCCGGGCGGGAACGTGCCGGCCAGTGCCTGAGCCCCGGGCAGCGTCGCGTCCCACACCGCGCCGGGGACCTCGGCGTGCCGGCTGGCGGGCCAGCCGTCGTCGACGACGAACCGCTCAAGCACCTCGTCAGTGACCATCGACGGCCACCACACGAACCGGTGCCCGTCGGCCTGAGTGCGCGCGTCGACGAGGTCGGCGTACCTGCGCACGGTCGGCACCGCGCCTCGCTCATGGTCGACCTGGGCGCGCACGATCCCGGCCCGCACCGGTCGGGGCAGTGCGTGGAACTCGGTCTCATCCAGCCACACGACATCGAGCCCTGGCGTCACGCAGTAGAGCGTGTAGGTGTCGCGCAGGTGCGGATCGGTCGACGGCTCCCCGGCCGACAGACCCCAGGATGTTCGCTGTGCCGGCGTCAGGTAGAACGGCTGGCGGGCGGGCGCGAGCCAGGCCCGCCAGCGCTCGGGCAGGCCTTCGGGTACGTCCACGGCGAGGATGCGCATCGCCGGATGCTACGGACAAGGTCGTTGCCGTCGCCATCGGATTATCGAGACCCTCACGGCGTCAAGGAGCCGAGGGAACGGTGACGGTGAGCTCAGTAGGTTCAGCGACCTCCGCCAACAAGGCATCCCCGGCCGGATCACTGGGAATTGCAACATCGTATTGAGACAGATCCAAGACAACGCGGGGCATTTGCACCCATACGCTCGAACGAAAGCGCCATCTTCAGTGAGAACCTACATCAGGGGCTGGCGAGTGGGGCGCCACGTGCTGCGAAGTAGGGCACGGGGTCGACGGCTCCGGCGTTTGTCCCGTCGCCGCCGAGGTGGACCTCCAGGTGAAGGTGTGGGCCTGAGCTGTTGCCGGAGCTGCCGGTGATCCCGATGATCTGTCCAGCGGTGACCTGCTGTCCGACGGTTACGGAGGGGCGGGCGAGCATGTGGCAGTAGCGGGTGAGAATGCCGGAGCCGTGGTCGATGTCGACGTACCAGCCGCAGCCGGGGAGACGTTCTGAGCCGTCGCGGTCACAGCCCCAGTTGGGGGGAGCGTTGCAGGCGGCGACGGTGACCGTGCCTGCGGCGGCGGCGTGGATGGGGGTGCCCTTCGGCGAGGCGAGGTCAACGCCGGCGTGCAGGATGTGTTCGGGGCCGCGTGGCCCGAATCCGCTGGTGACCGGTTCTCGCACCGGTTGGGTCCAACCCATCGGGCCGATGGAGCCGCCGCATGCCCCGACGGACCCGGTCACTCCGGTGAGGGCGGCGACAAGCTGGGTTGCCGGGGTCTCGTGTTTGGCGTAGGCGTCGGGGTACGCGCTGACCTGCACCGTCTGCGCCACGACGGTCAGCGGCAGGTTCTGCCAGCCGGTGATGGTGAGCATCTTCTCGTAGAATTTGGTGCTCGCGTGGACGGGGTCCATGATCTGTGCCGGGGTGCCCCAGCCTGCGGACGGGCGTTGTTGGAACAGGCCCAGGCTGTCGTGGTCGTTGTCGGGTCCGAGGTCGCCGAGGTTGCGGAGCGCGGATTCCTGCATGGCGGTGGCCACGGCGATGATCCAGCCGCGTGGCGGGACCCGGAGGCGTTGACCGGTGGCGGTGATCGTCGCGGCGTTGGAGACCTGCTCGCTGCTCCACGGCCCGACCGGTGGCCACGCGCCGGCGGACGGAGCGAGTCGGGGGGTGATGCCGGTCGTGGTCGAACCGGGGCTGGCGCTGGCCTGCGGGTGCGGTGTTGGGGTTGGCATGGGCGAACACAGGCCGCCGCCGCTGGCACCACCGGTGAGGGCGGCGAGGCCTGCGCAGGCCACGATCAGGCCCAGGACGCCGGCGGCGATGAAGGCGAGGACTTTCCCGGTCACGACGCACCCACGAGCGGCTGGAGTTGGGCGCGGGTACCGGCGGCGGGTGTGGGGATGTCGTTTCGCATGGCAGGCTCCGTGTTCGGAAAAGACGGTTGTGGGGCCGGCGGTCGCCGGCCCCACGGAGGTCGTGCTGGTCCCGGCGCTGCCGGGTGGTGGCGTTCGGGTCACGCGGCCCTGTAGGTGGCCGGTCTTTCGACGGTTCGTACGACGTCGCCGGAGACGACGAAGGTGGCCAGTGCGTTGGCTACCGCCCCGGAGCTGACCTTTCTGGTGCCGTGGCCGGTGGCGAGGAGGTTGCGTTCGAGTACCCGGCAGACTTCGATGACCTTGAAGTCCTGGCTGGGGTTGTCGCGGAGAACCTGCAGCACCGCGTCACGCAGAACGCCGCGTTTGCGCCGGCCGGCCTGATCGGTGCCCGGCGCTGGTTCGACGCCTGCGGGATCGGGGGACTGTGTCGCGTTTCCTTCGGCGGGGATCCCTGCTCCCGTCATGCTCGGGGCAACTTCAGGGGCGGTCCCGTCGAGGAGCGCGAAGTGGGCGGCCTCCTTGCCGCGTTCGATCTTGGTGATCTGTCCCGTAGCCGTCCAGTCGCGGAGTCTTTTGACGGTGGTGGAGTACGGCACGCCTGCCGCCTCGGACAGGGTTCTGGCGTCGGTGGGGCCCAGGTCGCCCATCGCGGCCACGAGTTTCGTGGTGTGGCCGGGGCTGGTCGGTTGGGTGGTGTTCACGGGCTACCTCCTGGTGTTCGGATGGCAAGTGACGCTTCGCTTCGCTGACGAAGCAAGTCCCGGGTGCGAGCCCCGCCTCCCGACCGGCTCCCGCGACGGGAGCAGCGGGCGGGAGGCGGGGCTCGGGAACAGTCCGACGCGCCTCGCACTGGGGATCGCCCCCTGCGCCAGGGCGTGCGCCGCACTGCGGCCGTGGCCGGCTACGTGTTGCGGTCGCGGCGGCGAACGGCCGGCCGGTTGCCGATGGGCGGCTCGCCGACCGTGTGCACGCACACCGGCGCGCCGGAGTGTTTCGCGGTGAACAGTGCGTAGTCGGCGTTGGTGATCATGCGGATGGCGTCGGCTCCGAGTTGGTGGCTGGCGACGCCGATGCTGGCGGTGACCCGCAGCTTGTGACCGTCGATGAGGAACGGTTCGTCGGCGATGGCCCGCCAGGCGGCGTGGGCTGCGATGCGGGCCTCGTCGCCGATCCCGTTGACGATGAGGAAGAACTCGTCGCCGCCGAGTCGGGCGACGTCGGCGACCCGCCCGCCGAGCGCTTCGAGGCGTGTGGCGACCTGGACGAGCAGTTTGTCGCCACCGTGGTGGCCGAGGTTGTCGTTGACTGCCTTGAATTTGTCGAGGTCGAGCATGACGACGGACACGCGCTGTTCCCCCGACAGGGCGTGGGTGAGCTGCTGGAGGCCGCCGCGCCGGTTGAGCAGTTTGGTGAGCGCGTCGTGGGAGGCGGCCCACAGGGCGAGGTGGAGCTGGTGTTGCAGGGTGTGGATGCGGCCGTTGTGGACGTGTTCGCGGTACGCCATGAGCAGCGCGGCCCCGGGCAACACGACCATGAGGAACACTGCGAGAAAGATTTGAGACACTGGCGGAACTCCTTGTTCGTGAAGGAGGACCGGGGTGGGCGCGAAGTTAGTCGCCGAGCGTCCACCCCGGGCTATGACACGGGTCGCTCCGAACGCCACATCGGCGTAGGCGCGGAACCGTCGGCGTTGTCGGCTGGGCCGGCCGGGCGACGTGGTCGCCATCCGTCGACCTCGCCGGACACGCGGCTCGCGACGCCTACGTCGCGGCGGGTCCGGTGTCGGACGTGTCCACCGTTGGGGGCGTGGCCAGTGCGGCTTCGACGGCGCTTCGGGGGAACAGCCACTGCCGCCCGGCGGGGCGAACGGCACCCAGAAGGCCGCCACGGGCCCACCGGTTCGCCGCGCGCGGCGCGACGCGGAACATCGCGGCGACCTCTTTGGCCGTGAGGTAGTCGTGATCGTCGCGGCGGTGGTCGTTCATCGGCCGGCCTTCGTCTGGAGCCACGGCCACTGGTAGGCGCCGAGAGCGTAGAGCCCGTCGGCGTCGGGGTAGGTCCGGTCGAGTTCGCGGGTGACGGTGCCGTGCGCGCCGGGGTAGTCGTAGTCCAGGCACACCGCACGGTCGTGGAACCGGGCGCTGAAGCGGCCAGGTGCCCCGGAATTGGTCTGGTTGAGGTCGGCGGCGATCTGGGTGGCGACGCCGCGGGTGAACCTGGCCAGGACTCCGCCCTGCCAGGTGTACCCGTCGGCGATCAGCGCCGGATAGTCGGCACCCAGGCCCCGTGCCGTCACGGCCGCCGGGACCCACAGCGCCTCAGCCGGCGCGATCTCGTCGCGGTACCGGCAGACCTGGACGCGAAACCACGGCTTGGAGTCCAGGGCGGTGACCGCCAGCCACGGGTAGCGGCCGATGCTGGAGCGGATCTGTTCGATGAACTTGCAGCGCAGGTTGAGGTACTTGTGCAGGGCCAGCACCCCCTGGCGGGGAATGAGGTCGGGCACGCCGCGCAGTCCTGTGGCGGTGTGCGTCCAGGTCCTGGACTCGACGTGATGCAATGCCCCACGCGGGTCGTGCCAGCCGGGCAGGCCGCTGGACGTCAGCACGTCGGCGTCACCCAGGCGTTCCCAGATCAGGGCCGGTTCGGGCCGCTTGCGGATGAGCCGGTGGCCGGGTGAGCCCATCGCGTGCTCTGCGAGGGCGGCGGCGTCCTGCAACCGCCACCACATGCGAATCGTCAACTTTCTTCTCCTTCTGGTGTGCCCGTGCCCGCTCACCGAACGGGCACGGTGAGGACCGCGCCGGGTCCGGCGCGGTACGGGAGTGAAGTCAGCGCGTGAGGTCGACGGCCTCAGGCGGCTTTCTGGAGGGCCGCCCAGCGGTCCTCGACGGGACCGGCGGGGGAGTGTCGCGGCGGACGGTGCCGGCCTCGGTAGCGGTCGCCGAGCCAACCTGACGGGTCCGGGTCGTGCGCCGGCGTGGGCGCCCAGTAGCCGGCCGCCGCCGCGTCGGGTGCGCAGGTGACGGTGGCGCGGCCGACAGCACGGTCGGCGACGACTGGCGGATCGAGACGATCCGGCTGCAGTGCATCGACTCCGGCGAGGTGCCGCGCGCGCCGTGCGGCACGCGCGGGCGGGCACGGATACACCTGCCCCCGGCAGCGCAGGTTGGCGCACCGCCATGGGCAGTCGGGGTCCGGTGGGTGGGCGGCGGTCACGGGGACCGCGAGCCGCGCCAGGAGGACATGGTCGATGTGGTTCGGATCGTCAGGGCTGGATGGCATGGCGTTCCCTCCGGTGAGTTGTCCCGTGCCCGCCGCCGGCCGGGTGGGCTGGTGCCCGCCGGGTGGCGGGCAGGTGGGCGGGTCGATCTGCGCTCCACTTCGCCGGTTCGTCAAGTCGTCACCTCGCCGCCGTCGACCTTCGGCCTGCCGTAAGGGGTGAACGTGGGCGCGGGGACCGGCGTGCGGTGCCGCCTGTGGTGGGCGTCAACCGGGGCGGTGACGGGGTCCCGCGGGCTGGGCGGGTCGCCGTCGACAACCGCAGGGCCACGAAAGGGGAATCGGGGAACTGGTGATCGACCTGGGCGGCGTGGGGCCCGGTGGGGGCGGGAAGGGGGATCGGTCGGCGTGCGCATGTCGCCTCCTGTTCGGGGCGGCTGGCCGATGTGCCGGCCAGCCGCCATTCGGGGCGTGGCCAACGAAACGGGTGAAAGTGCGGGTCCGCCGGTCCGCTGCGCGGGTGCGGGCGTGAAGGGGCGGTGCTACATCAGGTCGACGGCGGGCGGCGGGTCGCCGACGACGCGGTCGCAGATCGCCGGGTGGCACGGCTCCCAGCACCAGTCCAGTGCCGTGAGGTCATACAGCCCGTCGCGGCTGGGCCTGATCTCGGCGATGCACGTGTCGTCGGCTGCTCCGGCCCGGTCATCCCAGACCAGTACCTGTCCGTCGAACGTCAAACGGCAGCGGAACAGGTCGACCTCGGCTTCCACCCGTGCCGGAGTCAGGCCATCTCGCGTGTAGCGGTTGCGGAACCGGGCCCGGTCGGCGTCGTGGTCGGCGACGAGGACCGCCACGACATCGCCGGTGGCGTGAAATGCCGCCCAGCCGTCGAACAGGCTGGTGAGCTGGCCGGTGTAGCCGACACGTGCGCGGCCGACGCCGTGTTCGTCGTCGTGGCGCGTCAGCCAGTCGCCGGCGAACACGTACCAGTCGCCGATGACTGCGGGTCGGCCGTAGGCGTGGACCTCGGGGCGGTAGTCGACGATCCGTCCGTCGGCGTCGCGCTCGTAGAGGTCAACGCCCGTGGAGGCCTCGGCCTGCGCGCGGATGGTCGGGGACCGGTGAGTGCCGGCAGACGCCGGACGTTGCCGTTGGGAGCCCAGCGTCGTGTAGCCCAGGCGGTGCGGTGTCATTGGGAATCTCCTTATGAACGGGGGCGGCCGGGACCGCCCCGGTGACGGTGTTCAGCGCTGGGGGATGGTCGTCGCGGGGGTCGCCCACAGGCAGGCGTCCGCCCAGAAGAGCCGCCAGCCGGGCTCGCGTTCGTGCACGTGTGCCAGGGCCCGCTCCTCGAGCGACATGAGCGCGTCGAGGTACCCGCGGTGCGCGTCGTCGCCCCGGTGGCGGGCGTCGGTGTAGTCGGCGATCAGTGCCCGGTCGGCGCCGGCGGGCTGGAATCCGTACCGCGTCTCGACCCAGGCGAGCATGCGAAGCACCGCGGTCCAGCCGTCGTTCTTGTCCGGGGTGTTGATGATCAGACGGTCGCCGGACTCGGGATCCTCGCGGACGAACGGCGTGGGCCCGGCGGTGTCCGGCGGGCGGGCCGGATCGCTGACGATGGCGTCGCAGTCGGTGGGGTCGACCACCAGGAACGGCCAGCCGAGGTCGATGCGGTAGCGGCCCGTGGCCTGCGGTCCGATGCGCCTTTGGTAGCCGGATCCGCCGAGCCCGGTTCCGCCGCCGTAGACGAGGACGTCACCGTCGAGGTGCAGGCTCTCAAAGGCGGCGTCGACCTGCCGGTCGAGTGCGACACCGCTGATGCCGAATGCCACGGCGTGTTGGCGGACCCGGTCGCGGAGGCGTTCCTGATCGGCGCACATCGCCTCCACCACGGTGCGGGTGCAGTCGAACACCACGTACCCTGACCGGGTTTCGACGAGCTGCCCGGTGTACCCGGTCCGGTATCCGGCGTGGTCGAGGTGTTTGAGCCAATCCCCTGACACGATCACCGTGTCGCCGACCCGCAGGCCGCTCATGCCGTGGCCTCGGCGACGCAGGCGTGGGCGGCGGCCATCGCCACGGCCGCGTGCCCCAGCGCCGCGGTCGCTTTCGACCAGGCGGCCCCGGTCGTGGCCGGGTCGGCGGTCCCGACGTGCGACAGCAGGGCGCTGAACCCTTCGAACAGGTGCAGCAGCGTGGTGTTGCAGTCGGCGGCCAGGGCGGTGAGGTCGCCGTCGGTGGGGAAGACCACGGGGCGGGCGTGGCGCATGCTCTCCGACAGGTGTTCGGCGCACACGGTCAAGGCGGCGGCGGCCACCTGGGCCAGGTCGGGACCGAAGCCGTTGTCGTCGCCGAGCAGCACTTGCAGGTCGGCGAGAACCCCTTCGCAGGTCGGTTCCCGCAACATGTTGGTGTTTGTGGACATGACTTACTCCCTTTTTTGCGGCATGCCGGCCCGCCGCTCGGACGGGCCGGCGGAGGTGTGCAGGACGCAAAGAAGCCCCGACCACACATGGATCGGGGCTGGGCGCGAATCTCAGGGCCACCGTGGGTCCGTCTGCGCCACGAAGAGGTATAAGGCGGCCATCTGCTGGCCGTGCGGGTGCTTGCTGCCCCCGCACGGGGCGGCCGGCGACGCGGACGCGAGTACCGGAGGGTGCGCCGCCGAGCGGCGCACCCTCCTGGGCCGGTTAGAGCTTCAGTGCGATGATGCGCTGGTCACGGTCGAGGGACCCGAGGTGGCGGCTCGCCGCGGCCAGATACGTCAGCCAGTCGGCCATGCTGGCGCTGTCGGGTTGCAGGTACTCGCCCTCGCCGGTGATGAGAGCGTCCCCGCACACGGCCTGCATGCCGCGGTACGCCTGGTAGGCGTGCGCCCCGGCCTGCATCGCCTCGACATCGTCGAGGTCGAACGCGTCGCCGAAGGCCGTGTTGTACGTGGCCATCGCCAGGACCCGGGGCTGCGCCATGAACTCGGCGCGCGCCCACTCGAGGGACACCTTTTTCGGATCCTGCTCGTGTCGCCGCAACTGCACATGCCACGGGGTGGCCTGCGGCAGCCCGCGCACGATCTGGCTCCACTGGTGATGGCGCGCGCCGGCCCAGAGCGAGGCGGCGTGGCGCATGCCGGCCAGGTTGAGGAGTTTGATCGGACCTCCGGCCGTATAGGACTGGCCGCGTTGGCGGCGCAGGTCGACCATGTGGCGGCGGTGCCAGGGACGCAGTCCCTGGGTCCAGAACCTCGGCGTTGGCGCGCCGTTGAGCTTGAGGTCTCGCTGCAGGGCCTGACCGTCGGCGAGGACCGCGGTGGGCAGTTCGTCGGGCACGACGACGATCACCGTGGTGATCTGGGCCTTGCCGTCGAAGGTTCTGGTGGAACCGATCATGAGGGTCTCCTTCACGCAGGTCGCCTGCGGGCAGGCGGAAGGGAGCGGCCCACCGGGTCATGGGGGTCGCAGGGAGGCGGTGCCGGAGGTGCAGCCTGGGCTGCGGGAGGAGATCCACCGGGAACATGGATCGTGGTGGTGCACGGTGGGCGTGACTTGGGAGGTCACCGCGCGGCGCGGGCCGACCGGCCTTTCGGCGGGTGGGCTGACGGGCAGCTGATGCGGTGAGGTCCGGCAAGTGGTGCCGACCGGTGTGGCGGTGTTGCGTCGTTTGTCAAACCATAGCGTGGCGCTCTGTGGGCGCAATTTCATTGGCGCGGGGCGCAATAGTGCCTGTGACCTGCACTGTTAGAGCTCAGGTGGCCTGATTTTCGGTGTCAGGGGGCCGCTTTTGGGTTGCTCTGCCACAGCTCTGCCAAACGGCGACCGGGTCTGGCAGAGCTGTGGCGCAGGTCGGCCGTCACAACGGGAGCAGTGCCCGTGACTCACTCGCCGTCCGCTTGGAAGCCACGGTCCTCATCGCCGTCATCAGCGCAGGAGGCGGCCCTCTTGTCAGTCGCCGCTGTGCCCGAAGAAGACGATCGACTCCGGGTGCTCCCCGTCGTAGGCCACGGCGTATGCGCCGTACCAGCGGCCGAAGTCCTCCAGGCGCCCTGCGGCGATGGCCCCGGCGATCGCGTCGGCAGTCGGCCGCCGCGTGCCGAACACCTCTTCCAGGACATCTTCTGGCACGGGCGCGACCATTTCCGGCTCGGGAGATGGCGCGACACCGGTCATGTCGATGACCGAGTGGGCGCCCGAGTAGATCTGCGCGGCCAGCAGGCTGTCCGGGCCGGTCACCTCCACCTGAGCGGCCCGCCAGCTGTCCCGGGCCATCGTGTCGTCGCATTCCATGTCGTCATCGCCGAACGCCTCAGCCAGGCTAAGGCGCAGCTCAGCCATCTCCCAGGCGACGTACTCCTCCTCGCTCATCGTCCGGGCCTGCGTGTTCGGCGTCGCTCGGTAGTAGTAGCCCCGGTCGTAGGCGTCCCGGCGGGCCAGCTCTAGCGCGGCTTCGACGTCCGGCTGATACGGCACCCTCGAAGTCCAGCTCGATGCCCCCATGCTCTCCTCCTGCGTAGGCGGTGGTGTGACCTGCCGATGATCACATGGCGGAGCGACGTTCAGGATTCGGGACGGGTGCCCACGGGACCGCCTGGCAGATCAAATACCGCCATACATACGACCGTTCCCGCAGACCTGGCGCAAGCATGCTCACGCTGGCGACGACGCCATCAAGCCATCGCCACACGCAGCCACTACAAACGTCGCCACGGGCCCACTACCAGTGCATAGCCACTACATGCCGCTGCCGTACTAACTCGACAAGGTAACGCAGTAGGTCTGCTGGCGGCTGTTCAACCACGCGCCCTCCGCAGCGCAGTCCGACGCGTGCCCTGCGGTCCGGGTGATCTTGGCGCCGTGCGGGGCATCGCAGCTGACAACCCTCGCCCGGCCGCCGATCTCGCGCAGGCCGCCGGCTGGCTTAATGTAGGTTTCTTCGATCACCTCAAAGCAGGTGCCGACATGGAATGAGCTGGAACTCTGGTACTTATGCCAGATGCCCCAGGACGCGACAGCGCCGAGCACCACCACCGCGGGCAGCGCGACCCACAATATGATCCGCCGCCGGCGCGGTTTACGGCGTTGTGTGTCGTCGGCCATGGTCACCCTTCGTTTCCTCGGCCGCACGGCCGGCATGGCCGAGACTAGAGCACGTCGGGGGCCCCTGTCAGACCGCGAATGTCGCCACCTTGTAGTCCCTCGAGTGCCGCCGCGCCCCATCAACCGATTGCGGGGTTGGCAATTCCCGGGCCAGACTCGTCGATGATCAACATTGAAAGGGGTCCTAACGGCTGTCCCGGGCTGGCGTCGCAAAGACCCAGCCCTGGCAAGTACCTCGGTGACAGTTGCCAGCTGGGTTACGGTGACCCGCGCTGTGGGAGCCGCCCTGTCGGCCACCAGGCGGACGGGGGATACCGGGCCTGGTTGGCGGCCGTGTCCGGGCCGTGGTCTGACGGCAGTTCGTGCAACTGGCACGGGCGGCGCTGTCCGAGTAGGAAACGGCGGCCCGGCCGGTACCAGATCCGCCCGGCCGGCTCATCGGCGGCCGCGGCGACGGCGACCGTGGGCCCGTGCTCGCGGGCGAGCAGGGTACGGACCTGGTCACGGCGGTCGGGGTCCGCGGTCCACAGCAGGACGGGGTAGCGCGGACCTGCCGCGGGCAGGTGCCGGTAGCCGGCGAGTCTGGCGAGCAGTGACTGGTCGTCGCCGGTGTCGCCTTCGAGGAAGAAGCCGACGGTGCGGCCGTGGGCCTGCCACACCCCGTGCCCGTCGGGACGAATCCGGTACCGGGCGAACGCGGCCGCAGTGCGTGGCCCTGACCACCAGCGGGCCAGCCGCGTCGCGGGATGGTTGCGGCTGTGGGCGATGAGGGCGGTAAACAGCCCGTTGGCGGCCAGCGTGGACCGCAGCCCCGGGTTGGCGACAAGGCGCCACATCCGCTCGTCGTGGTGCGCGGCCGCCACCACGGCCAGGTCGGCCCGGTTGGCGGCGTAGGGGCGCACCAGGGCCCTCAGTGGCCCGAGGGAGTAGAGGTACTCGGCCTGGCCCCCGCGGGGATGCCCCCACGCGTGACGGGACACCACGTCCATGTGGTGCAGGATCGCGAGCCGGTTTTGTGCCGCACGCACCGAAGGGAAGAAGACGGCGGCGATGTGCCGGGTGGACAACACCTCGTGTTCGGAGAGAAGTTCCAGGACCGCCAGATCGCGCGGGGTCACGTGGTGCGGGGCCCGAGGATGAGCCGTGGTCGTCGGAGGGGTGAAAGTCGTGGTCATCGTGGGGCTCCAAAGGAGAATGCGGCCCTCCTCGTCGAAGGGCCGCTGCGGTGGAAGGGCAGTGGTGCCGTTGGGTTCCGGGGCGGGTCATGATGGGGGTATGGCCCCACCTCTCAGGCGATGTCAGTCGATGGTTCTGCCAGGGGGCGAGTGGACCTTGCGCTTGGTCGGGTGAAGGTGCTTGGGTGCCCTGATGACCACTCATTCGGCCCGTGCGGGCGAACCGCCGTCGCGGTCTGCCCGCGAGCCCAGGCGGAGGCCGAACAGGAGCCGCACGTTGGCCTGGTCTATCGTCCTGCGGGTCGTCGGCATCCTCATGTTCGCGTTCATCGCGATCGCCGTCGTCGGCCTCACATTTGGCGGTCACCACGGCACCCCGGTCAATGTTGGCTTAGGGTTCCTCCTCCTGGCCACCGTCGCCGTGCTGGCCTTCGTGCTGACCGCGGCATGGGAGGGGGCCGACACGTTCTGGCTCTTCGCCTACGGGGTAGCCGTCAGTTGCGCCCTGGTCGGCCTCGGCGTCGCCGAGTTTCGCGTGGACTACCTGGGCTGGCATGGCGACCGGGTGAACGCCGTCGTCGGCGACCCGCAATGCAGGCTCGCCCGGTCGAAGGCCGCCAAGTCCAATACCTGGAACACTTACCAGGTGTGCAACTATCCGCTGATGCTGCCGGACGGCCGGCTGCTCGAGGGCGGGACCAAGCGCGGCTACCGGCAGGAGGACGTGCGCGAGGGACGGGTGGAGATCTATCTAGACCCGGTCGGACTTGCGGGGCACGCTGATGCCGCCGAGGTGGACCATCCCCTCAGCCGCTTGTACCTGTCTCTCGCCATCGGCGCCTACGCGGGCTCGTACGCCCTCTGCCTGGTCGCCGGAGATCGTCGCTGGCTCCGCCGGCAGCCGCCCAGTCGCTAGGGATGTTCGAACAGCCCGAGCAATGGACCGGCCTGATCAGAGGATTCCTGGCCTGAGCTGCGAATCTGACGGGCTGGGAGTGTTTTATCGACAGCTTCCATCACCAGGACGAGGTGCCTGGCCGAGCTGTGTCAGAGCCGGGCCCGTGGCCCGGGAGCGGTCAGGGGTGAAAGCGTCCAGGGTTGATGGCGCTGTCGGGACCGTGGTCGCTGGGAAGGTCGTGCAGGTGATAGGGGCCGCCGAATCCGGCCAGGTACCACACGCGTGCGGCAGGATCGGCGCCCTGTATGGCGACGGCGGCCGGAACTCCGACACCGGTGAGGCTGGCCAGCAGGTTGTCGCGCCGGCCCCGGCTGGGCACCCACAGGAGCACCGGATAGGTGGGGCCGTGCGCGGCGAGTTCGCGGTAGGCGGCGAACTTCGACACGACCCGGGCGTGGTTCTCTGTGCCGTTGTCGTGCTCCAGGAAGAACCCGACGGTCTTTTCGCCGCAGCGCCAGATGCCGTGGCCGTCGGGGTGAATGCCCGACCGGTCATACACAGCTGTGGCGCGCCTTTCTGACCACCACCGCACCAGCGCGCACCTGGCGTCGGTGCGGGCGCGCGCCGAGAGGTCGACGAAGAACTGGTTCACCCCGACCGTGTGGTTGAGGCTGGGGCTGGACACCAGTCGGCTCATGCGCTCCATGTGGTTGCGGGGCGAGACCCGCCGGGGCCGATCCAGGTCGTAGGACGCGTTGGGGCGCAGCCGTGCGCCGAGGGGTCCAAGCGAGTAAAGGTAGTCGGTGGCACCGCCGGTGGCCGTGCCCCACGTGTGTCGGGAGAGCACTTCGGCGCGGTGCAGGACGACGAGGCGGTCCTGGGCGCGGCGGAGGCTGGGGTAGAACAGTGCCGCGATCTGGCGGGTGGACAGCACGTGGTGTTCTGCGAGCAGGTCCAGAAGGTGCTGGTCGCGGGGGGTGATGTGCCGGGTGTTGTCGAAGATCGAATACCGGTTGTAAGGGTTTTGACGAGTAGACATGTGCGAAGCTCCATGCGGAAGGGTCCCTCCTATCGGAGGGTGTCTGAAAACGGCTGGATGTCGGTGGTCTCGGTCAGGGCCGTGTGCTGCACGAACGCGGCCCGCCCGCGAGGCGGGCAGGCCTCCTCGCGCGGCGTGACGTGGGGGTGGACGCGGGGGGCGACGTTGGGGTCAACGGCGGGGCCGTTCGGCTCGGTCAGCGATCGGTTCACCCGGCTCCAGGTAGCGCTGTTTGGCGGCCTCCTCGGCGTTGCTGGCGGCGAACAGTTCGTCGGCGCGCAGCTGCCAGCGCCCCATGTTCTGCTGGGGGACTTTGGCGCTGGCGATCCGGCGGATCGCGTCGGTGTTGCCCTCCACCGGCTTCGGTGGATTCGTCTTGAGGGTGAAGGCCGGTTCCTGACGGCCGTCGACGACCAGGCGCGCCACGGCGGTGTAGGCGTCCAGGTGGGCCAGGTCGTGGCTGTCGAGTTCGGGTTCGACATGGGGTCCAAGGACTTTGGCGTCCTCAGGCGCGACCGTGAAGTAGATCTTGTTGCGGGCGTTCGCGCTCACCGCGGAGAGCAGCTCTTTGGGGAACTGGGCCAGGTCCTGGTGCGCGAGCACCATGCTGAGGCGGTATTTGCGGGCTTCGGCGAGCATGTCGCCGATGCCGGTGGCCAGGGTGAGGAAGTTTTGTGCCTCGTCCAGGTACACCGAGCAGTCCTTGCGGTCCTCGGGGCGCAGGTCCGCGCGTGCCGTGGCCGCCTGCCACACCTGGGCGAGGATGAGTGACCCCAACAGCCTGGACGTGTCGACCCCGAGGGTGCCCTTGGGGATGCGGACGATGAGGATCCCGCCGTCGAGGATGGTGCCCATGTCAAACGACGACTTCGGGTAGCTCATGGTCTTGCGGACGAAGTCGCGCAGCAGGAACGCGCGGAGGCGGGCCAGGACGGGGCCGATCATCTGCGAACGCAACGCGATGGGCATCTCGTCATACCAGGTCCAGAACCCGCCGAGGCCCGCGGAGTCATGCAGGTCCGCGGTCATCTCCGAGCGCAGCTGTTTGTTGTTGAGCAGCGGCGGGATCAGTTGCAGGGACACGTCCTTGTGGCGTAGCAGCGTCAGGCACGCCACGCGCATGATGTCGTCCATCCGTGGCCCCCACGCCTTGGTGAAGATCGCCGCGCAGATCGACACGAGGTTGTCGACGATGAGGTCGGCGTCGCTGCCCGGCCGCATCTGCAGCGGGTTGAGCGTCGGCGGGTTGAGGGTTTTTGACGGGTCGGCGTCCTCGACGTCTTGGAGCGGGTCGAAGAGGACGACCCGGTCGGCGTGTGCGGCGGGGATGCGGTTGAGGACGTCGAGGGCGAGGTCGCCGTGCGGGTCGATGACGACGGTGCCGCGCCCGGCTGCGATGTCGTCGAGGATCATGTTCGCCAGCAGTGTCGACTTGCCGGACCCGGTCGTTCCGACCATGTGTACGTGGAAGCGTGCGTCGGCTGCCGTCATGGCCACGGCGCGGCCGTCGACCTCGGCTCTGCCGAGGGCTTTTCGGTCGCGTCCGCCGCCGGTCACCGCGGTGGGCGCCGGTGCCGACTTGGCTCGGGCTCTGCTGAGGCCCGCGACGGCGAGGTCCTGGGGCATGCCGGCGAGTGCCGCGAGCTCGGGGGTGCTGGCGAGGAATCCGGCGCCCATGCGCCGGGCGCCGACGGTCGCCGCGGCGGCGTGCATCCTGGTCCTGCGGCCGAGGCTGTTGCGTCCGGCGTAGACGGCGAACGCCGAGGCCAGGCCGTCGCTGATCCCGCGTAGCCGGCCACGGGTGCGTTTGCCCGCACGTGCGGGGTCGGCTGCCACGGCGTAGCGCACGGCTGCCTCCCACAGCGGGACCGCCGACACCTTGTCGATGACCGCTTTGACGTCGCGTTGCAGGAACGGATCCGACCGGCCTGCCGCCGCCCCCGCTTGTGGCGCGGGCCGCCGCGCGGGTGTCACCGCTTCCATAAGCCAGCGGAGCGGCGTGAGCGGATTGAAGTGCGCCTCGGCCGCCTTGCCCGCCCGTAGCCGGCCCGCGGCCTGACGGGCGCGGCGGATCCGGCGGGGCCGGGCGGGGCGGGCGAGGATCTGCACGACCGCGTGCTCGCCGTCATGGAGAACGGACCCGGCGGCGATCAGCGCCCGCAGCGGGTCGACATCGTGATCGCTGCGCAGGGGCAGCCATTCGCCCGCGTGGGGCGACAGGTGCCCACCCGTCGCCGGTGCGGCCAGGGGTATGGGCCGCGCCGCCGGGCTGGTGGTGCACGCGGCGCTGGGCCAGGCGGCGCGCACGGCGGACTCGACCGTGCCGGGCGGCACGGTGCCGGGCACCCACAGCGAGATGGTCAACTGCCGGCCCGCCCACGCGTACTGCCACACCACGTGCGGGGTGCCGTACAGGAGGCGCTTGAGTCGCGGCGGCGTCAGGACGCCGGCGAGGTTGGCCCACAGCGATCGTGCCCCCGCCGGATGGACCTCCGGCGGCGGGGCGATCGTGATCAGCCTGGCGCCCGCGGCGTGGTGTCGATGTCGTCTGCTGGCGGTGAGGTTGCGGGCGGCGACCGCGGCCAGGAGCGTGGCGACGGCGACGATGGCCAGCCATGGCCGGTGCGCCGCCCACACGGCGGCCTGGTCGAGGTGGGCGAACAGTGACGCCCCCGGCCATCTGGCCGGGGGCGTCGGGTTCGGTGAGGGCGGGGGAGCCGTCAGCGGTGTGGTTGTCGGTGGTGTCACAGGTCGTCCTCGGAGTAGATGAGGTCAGCGGGATTGGTTACCGGAAGTCCCTGACGTTCAGTCGGGTCCGGCGCTGCGGCCACAACTGGGTGTCATGGCTGGTTCTGGATGATCGGCGGATGTGGCGCGATTGATGGTCTGTCGTCCTGGGCGATCCGGGGTGGAAGATGGGGCTGGCGGTGGTGCGGTCGCTGCGCTCCTGTGGGCCCGCGCACGGCGGAAGAGTTGGCCGTTTCGGGAAGGAGCTGGTGGATCAGTCCAGGCGGACACGCCTCCTCGGATACCGGCCGCGCGGCGACCCGCATAGGGTGTCCGCCATGCCTTTCCGCGCCGCGACCGCCGCCGACGAACCCGCCCTGACCGCGCTGTTCCGCGCCGCCGAACTGGCCGCGGCCGGCCGTGCCGGGACCACCGCGCCGGAACTCCGGGCCATCCTCGACGCGCCCGACCTGCGCAGCGCCGTCGCCGACCGCGACGGCGCCATCGTCGGTTTCGCCGCCCTGCACGCCGCAGCGCACGTCGGGCACCTGCGCGCCCACCTGGCCACCGCACCCGGCGAGCCCGCCGACCCGCTGCTGGACCGGATCGCCGGGTGGGCCGGCGGGGCGAAGGTCACCCTGTTCCAGCTGCCCGGCGCCACGACCGTGCCGGCACTGCGGGGACGCGGCTGGAAACCGGTACGTCGCTACACCCGCCTCACCGCCGACCTGACCACCGAGCTGCCGGCGCCCGCCGACGCGGCCGCCGGGGTACGCATCCTCGCCGCCGGCGAACCTGCGACCGTGCACGCGGTGATCGAGGACGCCGTCGCCGGCCACTGGCAGCACCGACCGCGCGACTTCGCCGATTTCTGGCGCGACCAGCGGGGTATCGACGGCCACGACCCGACGCTCTGGTGGCTCGCCGAGGTCGACGGCCGCCCCGCCGCCGCGCTCATCGCGCGCGGCGCGCCCGGGCGGGCGTGGATCGGCTGGTTCGGTACCCGCGAACCGTACCGGGGCCGTGGCCTGGGCCGGGCGCTACTGCTGACCGCGTTCGCCGAACTCGCCCGCCGGGGCCACCGGACGGTCGGCGTCGATGTGGACAGCGCCAACGAGACCGGAGCGCCGGGCGTGTACCGAGCGGCCGGCATGCGGGTCCTCGGCGAAGCCGACCAGTGGTTGTTGGCGTGACCCGGTGACAGCGTCACACTGCGACCCGCATCCACGCCCGCCTCCTCGACGAGCATGCCGCGGACGGGTTGTCGTACTCGACGGTGCGCGACTACGTCCGCAAACGCCGTCCTCAGATCGCCGCCGACGCGGGCCGGGCCCCGGAGACCGCGTTCATCCTGCAGAACCACGTGCCGGGCGCAGAGGCCGAGGTCGGCTTCGGAGACGTGTGGGTCGAACTCGCGGGCGAGTTGACGAAGTGCTTCCTGTTCGCGTTCCGCCTGTCGTTCTCCGGCAAGGCCGTGCACAAGATCTTCGCCTCCCAAGGGCAGGAGGCGTTCATCGAGGGACACCTGCACGCGTTCGACACCATCGGCGGCGTCCCCACCGACAAGATCGGCTACGACAACCTGAAGTCCGCCGTCTCACGCGTACTGCTGGGCCGCAACCGCACCGAGTCCCGATCACTGGGGGGCGTTTCGCTCGCACATGGGCTTCGGCGCCTTCTACTGCCGGCCCAGCATCGAAGGAGCCCACGAGAAAGGCGGAGTCGAAGGCGACGTCGGCCGGTTCCGGCGCACGCACCTGTCCCCGGTTCCGGTCGTCGACACCCTCGACGACCTCAACGCCGTGGTCGCCGCAGCCGACCGGTCAGATGACGCCCGGCGCATCCAGACCCGGGTCCGCGCGGTTGGCCAGGACTTCGCCGTCGAGCAGTCGGCTCTCGCGCCGCTGCCGGCGGACGTGTTTGGTGCCCACAGAGCGGGAGGAGAACGCGAGCGTCGCGATCGCGAGCAACGAGTCGTTCTCGGGCTGGACGAAGACGTTCACCGACCTCCGCCTCTGCGCCGCGATCGTCGACGGGCTCACCTTCGGAGGCAACATCATCCAGACCGGCACCGAGTCCTACCGCCTCGCCCACACCCGCGCCCAACTCGCAGCCGCTGCCTGACTCACCCCAACGACGCTGAAGGCTCCGCCGGAGCCTTCAGCGTACGGCTTCCAACACGGGCCATCCATCACCTGCCCAGCTCAGCGGGTCAAACGTTCATAATCCTCAGCTTCCAGGGCGCCACCGCTGCCGCCCGCGCCCTGGTCCGACGTGAACAGCCCCACAAGAAAATTGAGCAGTAGCTCGAGCATGAGCATCTCCAATGCGAAGTCGTCTATGTTCTAGACGCCTAGAATGATCGCCAGGTTCCCGGCACCCGGAGTGAGTCAAGATCACAGGTCCGGCATGGCAGGTCCCAACCGATGGCAAACCTGCGCCAAGTGGGGCCAAATAGCCTCGTCAGAACGATCGACTGGCCCAACTCAAAGGTGGGGCCGAATAGATCCGTCACGACCCATGCCGCTACCCACCAATAACCCACGCCCCGGGGCCACTCAAACCCGTCATGCCGGGGGCATTGACCGGTTCTGGCCCACGAAGCGTGATCGATGCTGGCTGATGGGTCGTTGTACTTGGGTGTGAGGTTCTTCGTGAATTGTTGCCGCACCTGGACGGTGTGGCGGTGCAGTGGATCGAGCGGGTTGACGGCGGTGTTCGTCTTCACGCGGTGGTCCGGGCCGAAACTGCTGACTGCGCGGCTTGCGGTGGCGTGTCCGGCAGGGTGCACTCGCGGTATCGGCGGCGGCTGGCCGATGTAGCGGTTGGCGACCGGCCAGCCGAGTTGTGGCTGCTGGTCAGGCGTTTCTTCTGCGACAACCTCGCCTGCGCGGCGAAGACGTTCGTCGAGCAGGTTGCGGGCCTGACTCGAAGGCGGTGTCGGATCAGCGAGCTGCTGCGCCGGACGCTCACGGCGATCGGGCTGGCCCTGGCCGGTCGGGCCGGCGCCCGGCTGGCCGCAGCACTCGGGCTGCGCACCAGCCGCAACAGTCTGATCCGGATGGTTAAAGCGTTACCGGACCCGCCGGTCGGGCCGGTGAAGGTTCTCGGGGTGGATGACTTCGCGCTCAAACGCGGTCACGTCTACGGCACGGTTCTCATCGACTGCCAGACCCGCAAGGTGATCGACTTGCTGCCCGGCCGCGATGCCACCCCTCTTGCGGAGTGGCTTGCCGGGCATCCCGCGCCGGAGGTGATCTGCCGGGACCGGTCCGGCGCCTACGCCGACGGTGCCCGGACGGGTGCCCCCGGAGCGTTGCAGGTCGCCGACAGGTTTCATCTCTGGCAGAACCTGGCCGTCGCCGTCGAACGCTGCGTCGCCGGCCACAAGGCATGTCTGGCCGACCCCGTCGCCGCACCACCGGACGGCCCGACCGCGTCGGACCGTGTCGAGCCGGTCGACCCGACCGGTCCGATGGCTGAGCGGCGCCGCGAACACCATGCCCTGGTCCATGGGCTGCTGGCTCGAGGGATGGGGATCCGCGAGATCGCCCGGTACCTGGGCTGGGGGCGGCACACCGTTCAGCGCTACGCCCGGGCGGCGACCTGGCAGCAGCTGGTCGTCGGCCGCCGCCGACAGCTGCCCAGCAGCCTCGACCCGTTCAAGAAATTCCTCCGAGAGCACTGGACCGCCCGGCGAGGCGCCATCTGTGACCTCTACCAGCAGGTCGCTGCCCAAGGCTTCGGGGGAAGCTACTCCACCGTCCGCGATTTTCTGCGCACTCTCACCGCCCCCGACCAGCCGGCCCCGCCACCGGCGCCACCATCAGTGCGGCGGGTAGCCGGCTGGATCTGCCGGCACCCCGACAACCTGCCCGAACGCGACACCCTACGCCTCAAGACGATCCTGGCCCGCTGCCCCGAACTCGACGCCACCTTCGACCTGGTCCGCTCCTTCGCCGCCATGCTCACCGGCCGCACCGGCAGCAAGCACCTGACCAGCTGGATCACCACAGCCAGCACCTCAGGACTGGCCACCATGACCGCCTTCGCCAAAGGCCTCACCCTCGACCTCGACGCCGTCACCGCCGGCCTCACCCAACCCTGGAACTCAGGCCCCGTCGAAGGCAACGTGAACCGCATCAAAATGCTCAAGAGGCAGATGTACGGAAGGGCAGGATTCGACCTGCTCCGCAAGCGAGTCCTCCTCGCCTGACGCCATCTCAGCCCATGGAACGGGCAAGACGATCATGAATCAGGCGCAGGTCAGCAGCTAACTCCTCGTTCGCCGCGTCAAGGAGCCTGTCCATTGCATCGCGGACTCCGGTCCGAGCCCGATCCACTGCCGGCGTTGCCTTGTATCGTTCGAGGTGACCAGCGACATCATGCTCGAGGAATCGCGCCCAGGCCGCCTTGATCAACGCCTGGCAAGCTGTCGCTTCATCAGCCGCGAAAGACACGTCATTGATTGCGCCCGGCCCCTTGGCTGTCTCCAGGACCCAGAGGTTTAGCCGGGCGTCCACCGCGATCAGCATTCCGATAGCTTCCACGACGCCGAGCCCGACGCCCGGCTCTCGCAAGACCTCCAGCCCGATCGCGACAACGGCGGACTTGTTCCACGTCTCCGCGCCTTCGACACCCATGCCCGAACCCTACCGACGCCATTGACCAAGTCGAACAACGGACAACTCGAGCAAGTTCGATCACGCTTGGTGGACCAGAACCCATTGACCACTGCCCTAATCAACACGCCCTAGATCGGGGCGAGTACGGCATTCCGCAGGTGCGGTTCGGCAAGGGCGGCAGGGGCCGGGGGTCGAAGTCGATGCTGGTGCCGGCGATCAACTCGACCGGGGCGTTGCTCGACTGGTGGATGGTAGATGTGCGCCACCAGTTCGGCGAGGATGTCACACGCACCGACGTTCCTCTGCTTCCCTCGGAGCGACGGTTCGACGAGCGGACCGACCTGTGCCGGCGGACCGGGACCAGGTGCTGTGCGACTGGCTGACGGCCGAGGTGGACCGGTGGCTTCCCGAGTGGGCGGAGAGGCTCACGCCGCATGTGCTGCGGCATGATCAGCATTGCTGTCACCGGACATCGGCCAACTGAACTGCGCTGCGACTAGATCAGCTGGGCGGCGGGCCGTGTCGCGGGCTGGAACTTGAAGGACACCGCTTCCATCAGCGCCTTGCGCTGTGTGTTGTGGAAGGCCGCGAACTTCCATGCGCCGTCGGCTCCCCGTACCAACGCGTAGGTCTGGATTTTGCCCGGCTTACCGGGCGTGCCCTTGTAGGTGTCGCCCCGGGTCACGACGGTCGCGGCGTCGGCGCCGAGGAACCGCAGGTCGAGCACCTCGCAGGACAGCTGGGTGCCCTTGAGCCAGGTGTCGAACAGCACCTGGTGTGCGGCGCCGATCTCGCGGGCGCCACGGTAGTGGGTGCCGAGGATGGTGACGTAGCTGGCGTCGTCGGTGAACAGTGCGCCGTAGGCGGTGCCGTCGGCGCGCTTCCAGGCGTCGAGCAGCTGGTCGAGGAGGGCGTGGATGGTTGCGGTGTCGGTCTGGATGTTCATGACGTTCCCTTCATGGTAACTTCAATTAAGAAGTTAATGCTTTGAAGAAGTCTCTTCGTTGAGGAAGATATTATGAGAAGGGCTGGACGATGTCAACACCCGAGAACGCCAGCGCGGTGTACAGGCGCTACCTGAGCGCGGTCATGCAGCACGGCCAGGCCAGCGCGCGGGCCTGCGACCTGGGCCCCACAGACCTGTACGCGCTGAACACCCTGGAACTCTCCGGGCCACTGACCCCCGGCGAACTGGGCGCCCGCACGGGTCTTACCACCGGGCCGACCACCCGGCTGATCGACCGGCTCGAAGAGGCCGGCTACGTGCGCCGCGTGCCGCACGTCGATGACCGTCGCAAGGTGAGCGTCGAGCTGGTCGGCAAACCCGCCGGCCTGGACGAGGCGATGGCCCCGGCCCGGCGCAAACTCGGCGAACTTCTGCGGACCTACCCACCCGAGCAACTCGCGACCCTCTTCGACTACTTCACCCGGGCCGCCGACGCCTACCAGGAGGCCACAGACGATCTCCGGGGCTGAGCGCCGTGCACTACGGACCATCCCCCTGGGTGGCCGGTGGTGGCGCCCAAAGAAGGTGACGGGGCGACAGTCCGCAGTTCGTGCCGGTCCTGGCCGCGATCCGGGTGCCCCGCCGGCGTGGCCGGCCCAGGACCACCCCGGACCGGGTCCTCGCCGACAAGGCGTACGCATCGAAGGCCAACCGCGACTACCTGCGCCGCCGCGGCGTCAGGGCCACCATCCCCGACAAGGCCGACCAGGCCCTCAACCGCAAGAACAAGGGCCCGAAGGGCGGACGGCCTCCGACGTTCGACAAGGCTGCTTACCGCGTAAGACACGCGGTCGAGTGCGGGATCAACAGGCTGAAAGAAGCAGGTCCGTGGCCACCCGGTACGACAAGTTGGCTGTCCGCTATGAGGCCACGGTCCTGATCGCGGTGATCAACGAATGGCTACCCAGACCTTGATCAACCTTCAAAACACTCCCTAAGCGACCCGGCCGAAGAAGCGTCCCGCCAGGTCCGCGCCGACGATCGAGCCGCTGTCGTCACGCGTGAAGAAACCGCGCTGCCCGTTGAGCCCGCCGCTGGTGACGATGTACCCGTCGCCGTCGCCGGGCAGGAGACCGAAGGAAGCCGGCGGGAGGTCCGGGGGCAGTTCGCTCTCGGAGGCGGTACGGATCTCCGGCTTGATCCGGCACTCGATCGTCATGCCGTCTCCGGCGGCGGCCAGCACGACGGCGATCGTCATCAGGTCGTTGTCGTATCGGCCGACGACCTCCCCGGCCCGCTTCGCGTCGAACGCCAACGGCTCCGGAACGCGCTCGACGACGCCGAGATAGTACTCGAGCGCCCACTTCACTACCGCCTGGTTCAGGGCGATGCCATGCTCCGGGCCCGCGTTCGACATCACCACGACGGCGAAGTCCCGCTCCGGCACCAGGAGCAGCTCGGCGAACTGGCCATTGCCCGAGCCACCGTGTCCGACGGTGCGGACCGTCGCGGCGGAGTCGTCGACGGCGACGACGTCCCGGATGAACCAGCAGATCCCGACCGCGTCGCCGAGGGTACTGCCTTTCAGCTCGACCGTCGGCTCCCGCATCCGGCGCAGTGCCGCGTCGGGCAGGACACCGGAGCCGTCGCCGAGGTGGAACCGTGCCCAGGCGAGCAGGTCGGCCGCAGAGGAAACGACACCTCCGCCGGGGTTGTTGGCTCGAGTGTCCTTCCACTGGCGGACAACGGTCAGCGTGCCCTCCGGGTCGGCGTTGTGGCCCACCGCGAACCGCTTGGTGATGGCGTCGTTGAGGAAAAAGCCGGTGTGCGCGAGGCCGAGCGGCGCAAGCAGGAGCTCCGCGACGGCTCGCTCGAAGGTCAGCCCGGTCACCTTCTCGACGATCCGCCCCGCCAGGTTGAACCCGACCTGGCTGTAGGAGGCACGCGCGCCGGGCGCCGCGATCAGGTCGAGTTCAGCCATCTGCGCCACGAAGGCCGCCAGCGCGTCGTCGCCCTCGCCGGTGTCGACGCCCAGCCGCCAGTCCAGCCCGGCGGTGTGGTTGAGCAACTGCGCCACAGTGATCTCGACAGCCGCCATCCCGTCCGGGAACGCCAACTCCGGGACATAACGGCGCACCGGCGCATCCAGATCAACGCGTCCCTGCTCGGCCAGACACACCAACGCCGTCGCGGTGTAGGACTTGGCGACCGAGCCGAGGACGAACATCGTGTCCGGGTCGACCGGCAACGGATTGGCGATGCTGGTCACGCCGTGACAGGCGAACGTCTCCTGACCGCCGGCCCACACACCGACCGCCACCCCGGGAACCGCGAGCTTGTCCGCAGCGAGCGCGACGAAATCCAACAAGCCCATCTCAGACGTCTCAACCATCCCCGCCACCCATCTCCATCGCGGTCGAACCCACGGCCCCACGTACCAAGATCATTCCAGACCTTGATCAACTTTCAAAACACGCCCTGGGGAAGTGGTGGCGAGCGCGTGCTCCGCCGGCGATGCGACGGATTCGAACCGGGTGCGGTGAGCGCCCGACAGCAGCAGTCCCTGCCCGCGCTCGGCGGACAGCAGGAGTCGTTTCTCGCCGCCGGTCAGGCCGAACGCTCGGCCGACGGCGTCGATGGCCGAGTCGGCCTGGCGTAGCAGGATCTGGGTCGCGGCGTTGGCGATGACGGCTTCGCCGAGTTCGGTGCAGAGCATGTCGGCGGCGTCCTGGGTGATGACGCACAGTCCGGCTCCGCGTTTCCGTGACGCCTTGGCCATCCGGTACAGGAACGCGGCACCGGCGTCCTGGCGCATCAGCAGCCATGCCTCGTCGACCACGACGAGACGCCGGGCCTGCGAGGAGGTGCCGGTTGGGTGCTGGGGTCGGTCGACGGTGCGCCAGATGTGGTCGAGGGCCACGAGGGTGCCGACGCCGCGTACCTCGTCGGGCAGATGCCGCAGTGACCACACCACCAGGTGCCCGTCGGGCCGGTGGGTGCTGTGCCCGTCGAACATGTCCTTGAACGAGCCCACCACCCACGGCGCGAGCCGCGCGGCCAGAACCCGGGCGGCGGGATCGGCATCGGCGTCGAGGGCGGCGGCGAGATCGGCGAGCAGCGGCGCCCGGCGGTGATGGGTGGCCGGGTCCGCGGTGATGCCCGCCGCCCGGTACACGGCGAGGATCGCCCGGTCCAACGCGGCGCGCTCGCCGGGCGGGAGGTTGGTCGCGGCCAGGACGCTGATGAGCGTGTGCAGGAACAAGCCCCGCCGCGTGAGCACGTCGGCGCGCGTGTCGCCGGAGGGCAGGTCGAACGGGTTGACCTTCACCCCGGCGGCGCCGAGGCGCACGACGGTCCCGCCGACCGCGCCGGCCAATCGCAGGTACTCGTCCTCCGGGTCGATGACGGCGATGTGCACCCCTTGGTAGAGGGACCGCAGGATCTCCGTCTTCACGAAGTACGACTTGCCGGCCCCGGAGCGTGCGAGGACGACGGAGTTGTGGTTCTCGCACGCCCACCGGTCCCACCAGATGACGCCCTGGGAATCGGGGTTGACGCCGTAGAGCACCCCACCTGTCCGTGCCGGCTCACCCGGCAGCGGCGCGGGCAGGTCGGGGCCGGCGAGGGGGAAGCTGGCGGCGAGGGCGGCGGTGTCCAACGTCCGGGTCATGCCCAGGTTGTCCACGCCGAGGGGCAGGGTCGTGGTCCAGCCTTGCAGTTGCCGCCACGTCGCCGGCTGCAGATCAAGAAGCGTGGAGGCTGCCGCCGCCTTCACCTGCGCGCACGCGACCACCAGTTCCGGTTCGGACGCGGCGTGCACCGTCAGGTACAGGCCCACCTTGAACAGTTTCGCCTCCCCGCGTGCGAGGCGTCCGGCGAGTTCGCCCGCGTCGTCGGCGGCGGCTTCGACGTAGGGGTCGGCGAGTTTGCCGGCGTTGTTGTCCGCCCGCCGGCTGGACTCCAGCTTCGCCCGTTGCGTGCGCAGCCGGGCCGCGGCCACGGGCACCGGGACGGGGTCGATGTGCAGCGCCAGGTCCAGGCGTCCGGGCCAGGCGAGGAGCGGTTCGAGCCACGCCGCGCCGACCTCGGCCGGGTAGCCGGTCACGATCAGGGTGGCGGCGTATCCGTCGCCGAGTCGCAACCACCTCGGGCCGACCTCCACCGCCGCCGGCGCGACGGCGGCCGCGAGGTCCCCGCCGTCGGCGGTCGCGACTCGCGGCCCGCGGCGGAGCACCCGGCTCAACACTGCGGCCACCGGTGCCCTTGGCCGGCGGCGCCGGGGCGGGGCGTGCACGGCTGCGGAGTCAGGGTCGATCCGCCGCCCGCGCGGGCTCTCAGGACGTCGGTGCCGCGGCGCTCAGCGGCGTTAGGGATGTTGTTCATGACGGGTGGGTCCTTCCGGTGATCGTGTGTCCGGGTGCCGCGAGGCCGCCGTGGCGGGCCGGCCGGTAGGGGTCGGCTGCCGCGGCCAGGGCCGACGTGGCGCCGGCACCGTCGAGGACCCGGGCGGTGACGCCCAGCGCCCCCAGTGCGCGTGCCACGTCATCGGCCCGGCGGCGGGCGGCGTGCTCGCCGGCCTCGCCGCCGGTGCGGCACGTGATGAGGACCTGGCGGCGCAGCGGGTCACGGCGCGCGGCCAGCTCGGCGAGGAACCGTGCGTGGTCGGCGCACGCCGCGGCCAGTGCAGGGTGGGGCAGATCGTCGGCGCGTTCGGCGAGGGCCGTCGCGTGGCTGGCCAGGTCGACAGGCTGGGCGGAGACGGTGATCTGCACGGGCGCGTTGAGGGAGTTGAGCCACCGGCCGAATGCCTCGACGGTGGTGTGCTGTTCGCCGGGGCTGCGCAGCCCCAGGTTGACGCTCGTCGCGGCGACGATCGCCGACGCGGTGCCGCCGAGGCGGATCTGCCCGTCGTCGTCGATCGCGTCGGCCGGGAGTCGCAGCGGTGCCGGGAGGGTGATCCTCGTGTGGCCGACGTCCACCCAGTCGGGCACGCCGTCGCCGCTGCCAGCACCTGCGGCGGCCAGGGAGTGCGGCGCGCGGGTGTGGCAGATCGCGCCGAGGAGCCACACGTCCAGGGGCAGTCCGTCGCGGCGGCCGACCGCCAGACCGAGCGCGGCCCCGCCGATGATCACCGCTGCGGCGAGCAGGACCGGCACGGGTGCGACGGTGTGCAGTGCCTGCCAGCCGAGGTAGAGGCCGGTGCCGGCGACGGCGAGGATAGCCATCTGGCGAAACGTGAACCCGTAGAGGATCTTGTCCGGCGCGTCGACGTCGGCGGGAATCCGTGCCCTATACGGCCCGTCAGTCTCGTCGTACTTCGGACTCATTGGTGATCACTCATCCGTTCCATCCGTTGAAGGGGCAGAGCTTGGTTGTGCTGTTCACGCAGCGCGAGCGGCATGGTCTGTCTTTCGTGTGTGAGGTCGAGGGGAGGCGGCGCATCAGGGTGGCGCAGGACTGGACCGACCGGGGTGTCGCGGCGTCGTCGGATCGGCTGGCGGTGGAGGGCTTGTCGGCGGCGCGGGTGCTGATCGACAAGATCGATCCAGTGTTGGCGGTGGCGGATTCCCATGAACTGGCTCCTGACGCTGAGGTGGACGGTGGTAGCCCGAGCGAGGGTCCGGGCGTTCCACGAGGCGGGCAGGTTGTTCCCGCAACGGGCGTGGGCCGGAGCGTGGGCGGGGACGATCAAGTGGGGCAGGCTCACCCACGCCCGGGTGGCGCAAGTGTTGAAGAATCCCACCTATGCCGGGGTGTACACATTCGGCAAGACCCGCGAGGTGCGCCGGGTGCTGCCCGATGGCACGGTGCGCTCCACCCGCCGGCGCCGGGCCCTCAAGGAGTGGACGGTCCTCATCGAAGACCACCACGAGGGACACGTGGCCTGGGCCGAGTACCTCACCACCGAGGCCAAGCTCGCCGCGCGGCGCAGTCCCTCGAAACGCGGTGGGTGCGCGAGCACGGCACCCCCCACAGCAATGTTCAGATCTCGACGATGCTCAACGACGCCGGCCTGCGCACCGGCAAGAACCTGCGCTTCACCGCGCGGCACGTCGCCGCGGTGCGCGGCGTCTACCAGATCCTCACGCCCCGAAACGTGGCCGTGCAGGACGGGGAGATCGGCGGCAAACAGGCAGCCCAGCTGCTCGGCATCCCCGCTGACGCGATCTACAACTGGCTGCGCCTGGGCCAAGTCCCCGCCAACACCGGCGCGGGCCGCTGGTGCGTCCCCTGGGACACCCAGACCCAGGAGGTCTACCGGCAGAAGGTCGCCAGCTCTTCCGGCTCAAGCCGACCCCTCCCGCGGCGAGCGACCGCTAGGGGAACCTCCATCGTGCGGAGAGGATCACGATCCGGCTAGCGCAGGATTGACGTGCCCTCGGTCAGCCCGTCGCGGATCCTTGTGCGATAGGGCTCATCGCCATCGAGGAGTTGCGGGTGAAGGACGTCGTGGAACGCGGCCACCTCGAACGGGCCGGTGAAGTTGCCCGCGTCGCCGATGACGAGTGCCTCGGGCGCGCGACGAAAGTCCATGGTGAAGTCCTCGATCGCCACCACTACCGGGGTACGTGTCGCGCCGCCCACGATGAGGCGTCCACCCCGGGGGCCGCTCATGTCGCCGAGCACGCCGTACTCCACGACGAGGTCGCCGCCCACGACGAGTTCCGGCGCCGACGGCATTCCGTCGAGCACGACGACCCGGGCGCGCAGGTCACCGACGACCAGCAGGAAGGCTGCATGCTCGAACGTGGTCCAGCCCAGGTCACCACCGACGGTGAGATCACCGTCGACGATGATGTGGTAGGGCAGGCCTTCGTAGTCGAAGTCCGATACGAGATCGCCGGGGACGTGCCAGCCGTCCTCGTACAGGCGGATTTCCTGCCTGCGTTTCCCGCCGAAGTAGGGAAAACCGACCTGCCCGGCCAGCGAGAACCGCTGTTCGGCCTCGGCGGCATCGATCACTCGATACGCGATCTTCCTCGCCATGATGGGCAGCCTACTCAATGCCTGCCACTCACCGATACACGCCACCGGCTCCAACCGTCATCGCGGACGGTCGGAGCGGGCGTCTGTCGCGCCTCGATCGTTGAAGCACACAGGTCAGCTTCGCACGGCTCGACGGCGGCCGGATTACTCCGCCGACGTCGGCGCGAGAACCCGATCAGCATGTGACCCGCGCCCATCAACCCAGCAACAGTCATCGGACAGGCAGTATGAAGCGCCCGTCGGGACTTTGGCCCGCACCGCGCTGTCCTCGCCTCTCATGGCCGTACCGCCTTGAGGACTTTTCCCGAGCCGGGAACCAGGCGGGTGACCTGGTCCACGGTCGCGATCTTGAGGACGGCGACGATGGGATTGGACCTGCCGCCGTTCGGTTGGCCGACGAGTTTGCCCACCAGGCCGGGGATGCGCACGGTCGTCCACAGCACGACCATGACGATGAACAGCACGGTCAGGTCGCCGCCCGGGAGGGCGTAGGCGGCCAGCACATTGCCGGGGTCCTCGAGCATCCACTGCCCGGCGGTGAGGGTGAGTGCCTGCAGCGCGGGGATGATCAGGCAGCCGGAGAACGACCGCCACCACAGCCGGGCGAGGGAGTCCGTGGCCGGAAGGGCGTGACAGGCCATCGCCACGGGGGCGAGGATGGCGAGCACCAGCAGCGCCGAGAACCGCATGATCATCTGGAAGGCTGTGCTCGCCAACAGCATCACGATGACGCAGGCGATGATGACCGCCAGCAGCGCCGTCGTCGCGTCCTTGCTCGCCGCGACGATGTGCGAGCGCATCGCCGCCGTCGCGTTTTTGCTCAGCGGCTGCTGGGCGAACGCGGCGGTGAAAGCGTTGGCGACCTCGACGAGTCGCGAACACAGCAGCTGCGAGAAGTGCGCGGCGATGAACCCGACGACCAGGCGCGGGCCGAGGTCTTTGACGTGGTAGCGGGAGCGTTCGGTGCCGCCGGAGACGACGGTGAGGACTCCGGCGGCGAGGAACGCGAGGACGAAGACGGTGTCGACGATCCACACCGACCGCCCGGACAGGGCCACGACCTGGGGGAGTCCGGTGACGTCGGGACTGACCAGAAGGCTCCCCGTGATCATCGTGATGAGTCCGTCGAAGGCTCCGAGAACCATCCCGGTGAGCCATTCGAGGAGGCCGTCGAACAGGAAGCCCATCGCCATCAGCTTCCGACGAACCCTTTGACGATCTGCAGGAACACCGGGGCGAGGATCGCCAGAGCGAAACCGACCAGGGCGCTTTTGAACGCCGCCTTGGCGCGTTCGACCTGCGACGGGTCACCGCCGGCGGTCGCCCACAAGACGCCGCCGTAGATCAGGTAGAGGGTGACGATCGCGCTGAGGATCCCCAACAGCCAGGCCTGGATGTTGGAGATGACCCCGGGCAGGTCGGTGGCTGCCAGGACGGCCGGGCCGCCGGGGTCGGCCAGGGCGGCCGCCGGGACGGCCAGCACCGCCAGGGCGGTGGAAAGGACGGCCGCCCACGAGGTGGCGCGGCGCAGACGGGTACGCAATGCAGGTGACATGACAGGTCCTCCCGCCCCGCGTCGCGGGGCTGATGAGTGGGTAAGGACCGCCGCAGGGCGCGAACGTGCAGCACCGGGACCGGGCGAGAGCCGGTCCTCCCATCAGAAGGTGGTGTGCGATGTGGTGTCAGCGCATCGCGTGCGCTACACCCGGGGACCCGGCGTCGTCACGGTGCGCCCCCTGCGGCGGGAGGGGCCTCGGCGGCCTGACGGCCCGTCCGATTGCCCCTCACCTACCAAACGGGTTTTGGCAGAGCTGACGCACGCGCCGACCTCTGCCACAGCTCTGTCGCGCCTCTGCCAACCCGCATGGCAGAGATCCGGCAGAGCACGACTGGCGTGGACAACGAGTTGCGGGACCGGTTGGGAGGTTTGGGTTCTGGCCCCACTCTGATGCCTTGTTGATCGAGGGCTAACGCCGGTTCGTCGTAAGATTCCAGCGACGAGGAGGTCGAGTGGCGCAGGTGTTCGTCCTGGAGGTTGTCGACGCGGAGGGCTCGGCTCGGGAGGTCGAACTTCGTATCGGTGAGCCGTCGGTGGCGCGGGTTGAGTTGGTGGAGCCTGACGGCGTGTTCGAGGCCGCTGATGGTGACTATCTGGACTGCTTGATCTTGGTTCGGCGGCATCTTGAGGAACGCGGGTTGCTGCTGTGTTGCCAGGGCGCCCGGCCGGATGTGTGGCCTTCGGGCATGTTGCGACAGTTCGCCAATGGTCGCGAGGCGTATGTTCTTGATCCTGAGCGGCGGGGTGAGGTTCTGGAGACGGTGGACATCTTCGCGCCAGCGCCCGCCGGTTCGGTCGTGGATATCATGACGCAGGGCAAGGCGGTCTTCGCGTTCAACGGTCTGACCTGGCCAGGCAGCTAAGGGCAGCCTCGGGGGACCAACTACCGGGCCTTGCCGGCTTGCTGAGCTCGGGTTTGGGCGAGGCGGTAGGAGCCGGTGCCGGTTTCGATGATCGTGCCGTTGAAGGTGAGCCGGTCGACGATCTGCGGCGCAGAGGCGCGGGTCTGTGAACGTTGTGGTCCAGCCGCTTTCTCAGGCCGCGAGTGCGACGATCCCCTCGCCCACTGTTTCGCCATGGTCGACCGCGTCCGTGCTGCTGGCCGCGGCCGTGGCCAGGTGGGCGGCCGCCTGGTGGGAGGCGTAGCCGGTGAGGATCCCGTCGGCCAGCGCCCTGGCGATGCGCCGATCGGCGCGGGCCAGGCGCATCCGCAACGCGTTGGGTTCAAGACCCTGGCTCTGGGCGATCAGGGCCAGCGTCTTGCCGCCGAGGCGTATGTCGATCCATGACCGGATGTCCTGTGCCGAGAGGAGTCCCAGGTCGCAGGCCCGCTGTACGAGCAGGTCCACGTGCCGCCAGGGAACCTCGGGAGGGCGTGAGTCGGCCACGGAGTCGAAATCCGGCAGCGGAACCTCGGCCTCATCGGCCAGGCGCAGGTCCCTGGCGGCACGCCAGCCGGCCCAGCACAGCCTCGCGTACACCACCGGGCGCGACAGGTCGAGATCGTCTCCGCGTAGTGCGGTCAGGAACCCGGCGACCAGTTCCCCGTCGATGTCGGCCGCGTCGCCACGGTATCCGGCCGACAGGATCCCGGCGCAGCGCACCAGCGCCGGCATGGCCAACCCCAGGGCGGCGATCACCCAGCCCGGCTCGTTGGAGTGGGCCCGGCTCGCGGTCTCGCGCCAGATGACGTCGCGGGCCAGGGCCGCGGCGGGATTGTCGAGCATCCAGTCCCGCAGGTACTGCATGGACCGGGTCCCGGCCGGCAACGAGCCGGCGGGCAGACGCAGTCGGAGGGTGAGGTCGTCGCAGTCCAACGACAGCGCGGCTTGCGGCTCGCGGGTCAGCAGCCTCCAGGCCGTATCGATGGCGCCGAAGGCTGAGGCGTGGGGGACAGTGGTGGTCGGTTCGGTGAGCATGGCGGACTCCTGTGAATGTGGGCGCGTCCCAAGGCCGGGATGCCCGTGGGAGCCCATTGCCGCACACGGCTCTGCCAGTGCTCTAACAGTGCAGGTCGCCGGCTGATCGCACGGCTGACCGCCGCCCTGCGCCGAGCTCTGCCACATCTCTGCCACACCGGGGCCGACCACGATCATCAAGCCTTTGACCTGTATAAACGTGCTCCGTGGCCTCCGGGGTGGTGGCGAGCGCCCCGCCTTCCTCGACCCCTCGGTCGGCTAGGAAAGGGCCACAGCGTCGCACTCAGCGGGTCGCCGCGGGCCCGCGATCAGGGGCAAACCTCCGAAATCCCCTATCGCCACGCCCGGACAACGTTGCCACTGACGCCCTGGCAGACGTGTGGCAGAGGCGTGGCAGAGCTGGCGGCGCCGGGGGCGTGCGTCAGCTCTGCCAAAATCCGTTTGCCGGTAGAAGCGCAGTGTTGCTGTCGGACTTCAAGGGTCATGGCGAATGGGCCACGTCCCGACCGGACAACGGCACGACAGGTGGTTTGAGACACTGGCTCCGCAGGTGTCATACACAGCGGCGTCCTCGGGCTGCTGGGGGTTTCTCGGTGGAGTGAGGAGGACGCGGGTGACGGCGGCCGTCGCAGTACAGAAGGTATGGCAGCCGCCGACGGCGGATCTTGCTGCGGGACGATGCCCATTATGGTGGACCGTCAGCTCGTCGGGAGCCCTTGCAGTCTTGCTCGTCGATCGTCGCTACCTCACGCAGTCGCCCTATATCAAAGGCTGGATCGGCTCGGTCCCAACGGCCCCGTTCGGGGGCGTACTTGTCATTCGCCACCCTGACGAATCGGTGGAGCGCCGGATCATCCGGGAACTCCCGATGCACACCAGCTACATCGCGCTCCTGCCGGACACTCGGCTCTTGATCGCAGAAAGTCGCGCCCGGCGAGGTCCAACGGGCACGTGGACACCGAACGCCTCGATCCTCTCCCCAGAGGGCGAGCGACAGGCCGCCTTCTGCATCGGCGACGACATCGACGTCTTACTGACCGACCATGGCGGAGCGATCTGGATCGCCTACGGAGACGAGGGCATCTACGGAGGCCATCCGCAATCAGCGGCGGGACTTGCGGGCTGGAACGAACATGGACAGGTCCTCTGGACCCCGAATGGCAGGTTGCCTGCATGGCCGCTAGCTGGTCACGCCGGCGCGACCGAGAACAATCAGGTGTGGTTGGCGTGGTACTCCAGCGCGTCCAAGGACGACACTTTCCTGACGCGGGTTACGCCGCTGACGGGTGAAGTGACCAGCTGGCGCAGCCCCGTACCGTCGCCGGACGGTCTGGCAATACGCGGCAACCGTGCGGTCCTGACCCGACGACACCACAACATGCCATCCACAGAACTGTTCCGCGCCGAGTTGATCGACGATTCCTGGATCGTCACGGAACGACACACGGTCGCGGTACCCGGCCGCGTTGTCATGCGGTGCGGCCAGGGACGTGAAGGTTTCTTGTGGTTGCGAACCGGTGATGTGTGGCTCCGGATCGAGGCGTAAGCACCGATACTCTGCGGCGCTCAACCATGATCAATGGAGTCCGACAGTTGCCAAGTGCCGCAGCCGCCGCTGCCAACAACGCCGCTCTGGTGCCATGATCACGCGCTCTCACACATCTCTGCCACACCGAGGTCGACCACGATCAGTAGGCCATTGCCCTGAGTGAATGCGCTCGGCTGCCAATCGGGTGACGACAGGCCGCCCTCCTTCTCGACCCTGGGCCGGGCGGGAAAGGGCCCCGGCGTCGCGCTCAGCCGGCTACCGCAGGACCGCGATAGGGACAAAGTTCTGAAATCACCTATCGTCGCGCCAGGACAGCGTTGCCGCCGCCTCCGTGGCAGAGGCGTGGCAGAGCATGGCAGCGCCGGGGGCGTGCGTCAGCTCTGCCAAAACCCGTTTGGTAGACGTCAGCGCATCACCACGTGCGTCGAGAGCCGACACACGCCCATGAACGAACCGACCGACCCCGACCACGCGGACAACACCCGCACCCCCGACATCGACCTCGTGCCCGGAGTACCGCCCGTGCCTCTCACCGTGTGGCGCACCCCGCGCTCGGGTGAGGACCCCACTGCGGTGATCCCGGACCGCCTGGCAGCCCGGCTGATCGACGCCTACTCGACCGCGGGCGACCAGATCATCGACCTGACCCCCGGACACCTACTCGGCGCGCACGCCACGGCCGGCGGGCGCTGTCACCACCGCGCGTGGTTCACCGACACGTCCTACCTGACGATCGCACCGCACGCGACCATGTCACCCGTTGACCGCCCCCGCGGCACGCCGCCCAGCGTCATCGGCACGGCGACGGCCGCGCTCATGGTCGCCGCCTGGCCGCTGAGCGCGGACCCCGCAGATGGCGAACTGCGCCGCTCGTGGCTGATGGCAACGGCCAGCAAACTGCTGCGCCCCGGTGGCTGTCTGGTCCTCATCGCGGCCAGCGCACCCCGGCAACGACCGGTACCTGAGGACTTCACGCCGGTCGTCGCCGCGGCCAGGAACGTCTCCCTCGGATACCTGCAGCACATCGTCGCCGTCGCGGCCCCGGTCGTCTCTGACGAGTTCGTTTACTTCCTCGACGAGGCCGTCGACGACGAAGGACCGCATGCCCTCAACGACGAGGCACCTGCGGCGACGGTGCACCTGAGAGTGCACGCGGACCTGTTCGTGTTCCTGCGTGCCGGGGGCGAGAATGCCTGAGCAGGCCGGCACCCCCGACCCTGCGGCAAACCGCATGTCGGTGTGGGCGACGGCCCAGCAGACCGGACCCGCGCAACGCAAGGGCCGCTACGTGCCCGAGTCCACCGCGCACCCCGCACGCATGCTGCCTGCCATCGCCGCCCACGCCATCGCCACCTACACCCGCCCGGGCGACATCGTGCTTGACCCGATGTGCGGGATCGGCACCACCATCGTCGAGGCCATGCACGCCGGCCGCGACGGCATCGGCGTCGAGTACGAGGCGCAGTGGGCCGCCGTCGCCGACCTCAACGTCCGCCACACCCAAACCGCCGGTGCGACCGGACGCGGCATGATCACCCGCGGCGACGGCACCCGACTGACCGCCATCCTGCCCGCGCACCTGCACGGCCAGGTCGCGCTCGTCGTCACCAGCCCCCCGTACGGGCCGGCGGTACACGGTCACATCACGGCCGGACCGGACGGGGTCACCAAGACCGCGGCCACGTACGGGGACCGCGACGACGAGCGCGGAAACCTGGCGCACCAGACGCAGAACGGGCTCGTGGACGCGTTCACCCACATCCTCCGCGGCTGCCGGGTGGTGCTGCGCCCCGGCGGCGTCGTGGTCGTCACGGCCCGGCCGTACCGCAAGCGCGGTGAACTCATCGACCTTCCGTCGGCGGTCATCGCCGCAGGCCTCGCCGCGGGTCTGGAGCCGGTCGAGCGGTGCGTGGCGCTGTTGGCGGGGGTTCGCGCCGGCAAGATCATCGCCCGGCCGTCGTTCTTCCAACTCCAGACCGTGCGCAAAGCCCGCGCCGGCGGAATCCCACTGCACCTCATCAGCCACGAGGACGTACTCGTGCTCCGCCGACCCCACGATGGACGGCCCGGGCACCCGGAGGTGGGGGAGGGGTGATGGTCAAGCGATCGCAGATCCGGCGCCGTCTCATCGTCACGCCCGTGACCGCCGCACGTGCACGCACCTTCGCCACCGACCACGACCTTCATCCCCGATCAGTCCCGGCGCACCGATTCAGCATCGGCGTGACCGACGCTTACGCGACGCTCGTCGGTGTCGTCATGGTCGGCCGGCCAGCGGACACGCACCTCGACGACGGTCACATGGCCGAGGCGACGACCGTTTACCTCGACGGCATCACCGGACTGCGGACCACGCTGCTGACCGCCGCGTGGCGCACGGCGACGGCGATGGGCTACCGGCGTCTCATCACCACCAACGACACCGGACAGGTCCAGCTCACAGAACGACCACGGCGACGTCGGGTATCCGGTCGCCACGACATCCGGCCCGGCGCGGCGCGCGGCGGACGGGAGATCGTCCGCCGCCTGCGGCAGAGTCCCCTCCCCGACGGCGAGGAGGCCGGGGCCGGGCCGTGACTCGACTCGTGTACGAACCTTGCGCACCCGCCCGGGGCGGGCAGCTAAAGATCCGTTCGTGACAGGTGAGCCAGGGGTACTCCCGGTGCGCGCATCTGGGCCCCCGACATGTGGGCGCAGCTCGGCGAAAAGCTGACCGAGACGAAGGCGAGTGACGCTGACGGCGTCACTCGTCGCCGTGCTCCTGCGGGCACGGCCTGGCAGGCCGTGCCCTCCGCCCTGTCGCTGTCGGGGCACGTTGTGGTGGTGGAGATCTGTCATCAAGGCGTCCGCCTTCTCACCGGATTCGACGCTGTCACCGGCCCGGCCCTTGGCGGTCTTTTGGGCGCCCCGGATCGCTGCGTGGCGCAGGGAACCGGGGATCTGAGGGCGGAAACCTTCCGCCTCTGGCGTCGTGGCCCCGTGATCCTCAACCTGCTGGCGGCGCACCGGGTCGTCCTTGATTGCCGGGTATCGCGGGTAGCCCGCGCTGGCACAGCGGGCATAGCGCGGTGTTGGTCGTGGGGCGGATGAGCGCTCCGGCGGGGGTGCCGTGGATGCAGTCGGGCGCTGCGTGGCGAAGGAGTTCGAACGCAGCGCTCTGCTGGCTGGGCGTGGGTGTTCGCAGGGCGACGAGGTGCGCGCGGAGGTCCGTGTCGGGGATGGCTCGGAGGTAGACGCTGAAGGGGCGTCGGATGGCGTTCTCTCGGGTGATCTTGTCGATGATGGCGTTGACCTCAGCGTCGGTGGCACCGGCGGCGTCGGCGATGCGGCGTCGGTCGGCGGGGCGGGCTGATGATGATGGTGATGTGTTTGATGGTGGATCTTCTAGTGGTGGAGTTCCGACGTCGGTACTACGGGGCGGGGTGTGGTGGGGGTGGTGGGAACTACGGTGGTGTCGGTGTGGAACTGGTGGTGGAACTACGGTGGTTCCCTGGCGGGCATCGGTAGTGTCGTTTGAGCCGTTGTGGGGGATGGTCAGGCGGTAGATCGTGGGTCTGCGGTGGACGCGTTGGACGGCCACCAGCCATCCGTGCTGTTCGAGTTCGGCGAGGATTTTTGTCACCTTCGCGCGCCTGCGGATGCCGGCCGCGGTTTGCAGCCGGTCGTAAGTGAGCCAGGACAGATCCGCGGTGGCCGTCTTGTTGCCGTGGGGGTCGCGGGCGTGGCGGGCGTAGGACTCGGCGACGGCTTTGTGGTCGGCGGTCAGATCCTCTGACTCCCACACCGCGTCGCGGTAGCGGTCGAGGAACCAGCGATGGGCGCTCACCGGCACGCACCTGCCCACGACCCTGAGGTTGGGCACTGGCTTGGGTTGCCGAGCCAGAGCGCGCCGGCGGGCCGCGTGGGTGTCGCTTCGATACATCTCACGACGGTGATGAACGCTCGACTTCGCCGGCACGTCAAGTCGCGCCACGAACGGGTTCGACGATTGTCGCCACGGCAGCTGCTGTGACGCGCCGCGGCGAGCGAGGCGAGCACCGAACCGGTCGGCCGTCGCGCATGACGAGGAGGGAACCGAGAACTGCGTACCGGACACCCAACACGCTACCGCTGACCCCGCTGGCCAGCCCGGGGCGGTGACTTCGGGGCGGGGGCCTTCCGGCCAGGCGACGTGAAGGCGATCTGAAGGCGGGCGCATGTCAGGATTCCAGCGAGCCGCCGGGCCGAGCCCGGGCGGTCACCCCCACCAATCGTGCCGTAGCTGCAAGGCAACAAGCTGTGGCCAAACGCTGGCCATCTACCCAGGAGCTGCCCCGTTGACCGACACATTCGAGGATTCCACCCATACTTCGGTGCTGCCTTTCGTGCCTAGCCTGGCCTGGCCACGCATTTCGGTCCGGGTGGTGTCGTGGACATGAATCCGGGGCACCCCGATGTGCCGGCGGTGCGGACGCCCCCTCCACGACATCCCAACCGACGCTGGCGGCGACCTGCGCTGGCCGCCGCGGCGGTGCTCGGGGTGCTCGCTGTCATGGTGGTGCTGGCGATCGATCACCGGGCCCCGGTGGCCGAACCCCGGTCTGATACGCCCACCATGCCCCGGGTGTTCCCGGTGTACTCCCCATCGATCAGCCTGCTGGCGGACGCGCCGATCAGCCCCGCGATCATGCTTTACCGGCAGACCACGGACCCGACCGACTACGAGGCCTGCGAGTTCTTCGTTGCCGGCGCGTTGTCGAATAGTGTTCGCCGGCTCGGTCTCGGCGGACCGGACTCGGCCCAACTGTCCCCGGACGGCACCCGGATCGCGGTCGGCTCCGCGGATCAGTCGATCGTGACCCTGGTCGACCTGGCCACCCAGCAGCGACGAAGCATGTCCTTGGGTGTCGGGCGGAACGCGTACCCTCGGACGTGGTCGCCCGACGGCCGGTATCTGGTGGTCGCCACCATCGACGGCTACGGGTTGGTGAGACCGATGTTGTTCGGTCCGCAATGGCTGCTGGACACTGAGACGGGCGAGTACCACAAGATCGTGGAAGCCCAGACCATCGGAGGAAACCGACCCACCGTCGTCGCGTTCGCCCCGGACGGCAAACACATCGCCGCGCAGATCGACACCCGGCTCACCATCAGAGACCTCGACGGTCGGGTGGAACGGACACAGGATCTCGCACCGGGACAATACATCGGGGGCCAGCACGCGTGGAGCCCAGACGGCATGCTCCTCGCGGTCACGTCCGCCGCGGATCCGACCGTGGGCTCCGAGGGAACGAGTGAGTACCTGCACTTCCTTGACGCCACCGGCACCGGGCGCCCCGTGCCCAGCCCGGTTCGAGCCCGCTACCCGGTGCCCGGAACGGACGACTCGGTGCTCGGCTGGAGGGACAACACCACCCTCCTCGTGCAGGTCGACGATGTCCCCGTCGACTACCGTTCACAGAAGTTCGCGGCCACCGGCTCTCTGATCCTGCAGGTCCACACCACGGGGGAGTCCTCGCAGGTCCTGGCGACTCTGCGCCGGGGACAGGGCGGGTGGCGCCACGGAATGGACGTCCAGGTGGCGACCGATCTACTTCCCGCCATGGGCAGCCGTTCCGGTGAACAACCGGACATCGGGCCGGAAACAGAATGGCTGCGGCTGCGGGCGTCCATCCTGCCCGTCACCGGCGGCGCGGCCGGCCTGCTGGCGATCGCAGTCGGCGGTTGGGCTGCCTACCGCAGACGCCGCGCTCGGACCGGATGGGCACGGTAGACCGATGGACCCAGACGAGGCGGCACACTTCCCGGCGGTGCGGTCGGAGAAGTCATTTGCAAGAGTTGCGACCCGAAGCCCACAGAGCGACCGTCCCATCGCCCCCGCACCGTGGCCTCGCCGTACTCCGGGAGCATCTCGATGACTGACCAGCGTGTACCCGACGGGCTACCCGGGTTCGCCGAACTCGTGCCGGTACACCCGAACATGGCCGCCGCGCCGGCCCCGCGCCGGCCCCGCCGGGCCTGGCTGGCACCCGCGGTGGCCGCCGCCGCGGTGCTGGCCGTGCTGACCCCGGTGGTCGCGCTGCCCGACGCACCGCCACCGCCCCGGCCGGCAAACGGCGGCATCACCCTGCCCCGACAGTTCCCTGCACACTCGACCAGGATTCCACTGCTGGCCGACAAACCGACCGGCCCGGCGATCGCGTTCTACCGCCAGACCACGAACCCGAAGAACTTCTACCGGAGCGAGGCGTACGTGGCCGGGGCGACGACGGACGGCTTCCGACGGCTCGGCATCGAGGCGGACGTCGGTGCCCGTCTGTCCCCCGACGGCACTCGGCTCGCGCTCGGCGACTGCTCCGGCAGTAACCCGGTCGTCACACTGGTCGACCTGGCCACCGACCAGCGGCGGACCTTCCACCTGGAACCGGAATCCGTCACCACCCCCCGGGCCTGGTCACCCGACGGCCGGTATCTCGTGGTCACCACCTATGCGCACGCCATGTGCAACATTCCGTTCCTGGCCGGCCCGTTGTGGTTGATGGACACCGAGACCGGCCGGTACCACGAGCTCGCGGCCGAGAAGACGCCCCGCACCGACGAACCCACCCTGGTCGCGTTCTCCCCCGACGGTGGGCGGCTTGCGGTGCAGACTGAGGCTCAGTTGACCATCATGGACCTCGAAGGCCGCCCGATCCGCGAACTCGACCTGCCACCCGGACAGCAGCTGGCCGGGGCGCAGGCCTGGAGCCCGGACGGCTCCCTATTGGCGCTCACCACGTTCGAAGGTGCCGGGTTCGATGCTGCGATGAGCCCACGCATCTCGTTCCTCGACGCGACCGGCACCGGTGCCGCCGTGCCCGCCCCGGTCCACGTCGGGTTCGTCTGGTCCAGTCCCGTGTTGGGCTGGAAGGACCCGGGCACCTTTCTTGTCCTCACTTCCGCCCATGCCCGAGACTCCTATAACACGGCCCCGAACGCCGCCCGCATCGTCCAAGTCCACACCGCGGGCGGTGCCCCCGAGCAGTTGGCTGCGCTCGGCCCTGGTCCGGCCGGGTGGGCACACACCACGGACATCCAACTCGCAGGCAACCTCGTGCCGGTCATGGGCGCCAGGGCCGGGCCACCGGCGGACGCCCAACCTCAGCCCTACTGGCTTGCGCCCACCATCGTCGCTTGCGTCCTCACATTGCTCGCCAGCGGTTGGCTACTCGTCCGGCGACTCCGCAGCCGGGCATGGTCTCGATCCTCGCCCCGGCCGGGCCGGGGGCCTAACGCAGCCGGGTGACATAGGCCTGCACCGCCCGGCGGACGTTGGCCGCAGGTGAAGGCCCCACAGGCACCTGCGAGGCGGGTCACCGGCACCGGCACCGGCTCGTTGCGGCGCATCAGCAGTACGGCCAGCAGCGCCCTGAGCCTGGGCGCCTTGAGGTTAACGAGCGATCTCCAACGGCCCGAGGAGCCGGAAACACGGCGGATCCGCAACGGGCAGGCACGTGTGGGTCGATGCCGCCGGTCAGCGTCAGCAGATGGGTGCGGCCGGTATTCATGCCGGCTGCGGCGAAGATCGGGGTTGCCACGGCCGCCGGGTCCGGTATCGAGGGGCTGGGTGCCGCCGTCGCGACCTCCGAGGTCTGCGCCGCCTTGTGCTATGTGCGGCCGGGCTTGCGAATTCCTGGCGATCACGGTGCAACCGGGGCCTGGTCCGTGTCCATCAGGGTGAGTAGAGGCAGCGTAGAGGCGGGGATTCGGTGAGTGACGCGGAGTATGTGGGCTATGTCCGGGAGCGGATGGACTGGCTGCGGAGGGTGGCTCATCTGTTGTGTCCGGACTGGCACGACGCCGATGATCTGGTGCAGGTGACGATCACCCGGTTGTACCTGTACTGGCGGCGGGCGCGGCAGGCCGACAGCGTGGACGCCTATGTCCGCACGATCATGTTGCGGGTGTTTTTGGGCGAGCGCCGGGCCCGGTGGCGTAAACGGGTCCTGCTCGTGGCGGATGCGCCGGAGATGGTCGGGGAGGCGGACCCCACCACGGGGGTGGCGGTCCGCACGGCGCTGGCCGCGGTGCCCGCGCGGCAGCGGGCGACCCTGGTCCTGCGGTACTACCTGGACCTGTCCGTCGCGGAGACCGCCGACGCCCTGCGCTGCTCGGAAGGGACCGTCAAGAGTCAGACCGCCCGCGGTCTGGCCACCTTGCGCGCACATCTGACCCACCAGGAGAGCTGAATGGACATCCGAGAGATCTTCGCGGCCCGACTGGCCGACCTGCCACCTTCCGCCGTGGACCTCGACCGCGCCGTCAACGACGCCCGCCACACGAGACGAACCCGACGCGTCCTAGCCACCATCGCGGCCTCTCTGTGCCTGGTCGTCGCAGCCACCGTCGCGGTATGGCAGTCGCCCCACCCTCCGGGGCCCGAGCCGTCGGTTGCCGGCGGGCACCACCTCCGAGAGGCGCCCGTCGAGTTCGATCCCCGGGTCCAGTTCGCCCAGCTCGACTGGCTCCCGGAGGGCCTGCAGGTCCGCTACCTGAGCGCGGGCCCGAACAGCCTCCGCCTCGCCTCCCGGGCAATGGCGTGCACGATGCCCCCTCCCTGCGGCGGCGGGTCCACCGGCTACGATCCGGCCGGACGGTTCGCGTTCACCGCGTACGCAGCCGGAGTCGGCGACCCCCAGGACGCCGTGGCGCGCGAGCCCACTACTACCCCGGCGCCCGCCGTGCACGGGGCGACCGCGATCTGGATCACCCGGCCAGCCGACAGCGCCGACGTGCTGCGGTTGCGTTGGCAGTACGCACCACACGCCTGGGCCCAGGTGGAGGTCCAACTCGCCAGCAGTGACGGGGACCCGAAGGCAATCGTCCATCGGGTCGCCGAGGGCGCGCGGTTCGGCACCACCGACCCGATTCGACTGCCCGTGACCCCGGACCTCTCCGACAAGAAGATCATGTCCGTGCAACTCGACACCGCCGACTCGTGGCAGGCCACGATCGCATACCGTCGGATCGGACCCCCTGGAACGGACTTCACCAGCATCACGGTCAAGCCGGGAACCGACCGCGGCGGCGCCACGGTGAACACCACGGTCGACGGGCATCCGACGAGCGGGAGTCGCTCCGTCCTCAACTCCATCGGCCAAGATCAGCTGACCGTGTTCGATGTGCAGGGCCTAACCGTCATGGTCGTCGTGACCGGTCGGGAGCCCGACAAGATCCCACCGGAAGGAACAGCCGCAGCGGTGTTCAAGGGGCTCACGCTCTACCCGGACCGAGCCGACTGGCGATGACAGCGCCCTCTGACCGTCGATCCGCTGCCGTGCTGCCGAGCCCGCGACGCCAACCGCGACGCCACCTGCACCCGCGTCGGACCCGACGGTGCCGCGACCAAAAGGTTGATTGTTGCGAGCAGGTATTCGAGTGGGCGATCGATGACGAGTTCCCTATTCGCAATTCTGAACTGGGGGGCACGTTTCCACTGAAACGGGCCGCCACGTTCAATCTTGGGGATACCACCTCGTTGGATGGGTCGGGGATTGTCGGCGGGAATTGACTCCACGTCGTCCGCAGTGGTACTCCGGAAAATGTCGAGGCGAAGTGTTCCGCTTCCTCTATCTCCTCGAGAGTGCCTTCCTCCGCCTCCGGCATGAGAAGGATTTGGTTGGGGTGTCCGTTCGCCGCGCACTCGACCCGTTCCTGATCGAGGCCCGCCGCCCGGTCCGGTGACGACGGGCCACCCGCCCCGCGAGCGCCGGGCTACCCGGCCGGCTGGCCGGTGACGCAGCCGGCGATCTCCGGCCACTCGCAGCGGTCCGTCGGGTGGTGGTAGTGCAGGCCCGCCGGGCAGTCCATCTCGTAGGCGTATTTCTCGGCGACGCAGGAGATGAACTTCGTGCAGTCGTCGGGGTGCACGTAGTTGCCGTCGGCGTGTCCGGTGCAGTCGTAGTCGCTCACGTGTGTCCTTTAGGGAAGTTCGTCCAAGGGCCGGGACATCAGATCACGCGCCCGGGCCCTGGTGTCAACCCGTTGGCCGCGATCGGGCTCCGGCCCGGGTGGCGAGCAGATCGCGGATCGCGAGTGGGCCGCCGGCCACCGGGGCGCCGATCCGGCCGTCGGCGGTGACGAGCACGGCGCTGGGGGCGCCCCGGACCCGGTACCGGGCCGCGATCTCGTTGCCGTCCTGCACGAGGATGTCCCCGACCCCGTGCTTCGCGGCCCACGCCGCGTTCGCGTCCACCGCGCCGCTGCCGATCACCAGCATCGTTACCGCCCCGGCCCGGCGCTGCCGCCAGCGGGGCAGCTCCCCGGCCAGGTCCTCACACGGGCGACAACCCGGATGGACGAAGACCACCGCGACCGGCAGGCCGGCCGCCAGCGCGCCGTCGAGCGTGCCCCGCCCGCCGCCGGTGGCCGGCAGGTCGAACTCCGGCGCCACCGCGTCGACGGGCAGCCCCTCCGGTCCCAACTCCCGGCGCACCTTCTCGTCGAGCTGAAGGCGCAGTGACCGCACCACCGCGCCCTGCCACACCAGCGTCGCGGCGACGACGGCCAGCGCCGCCAGGCCCACCGCGTGGTCGACCGGCACGCCAGGAACCGCCTCCCGGGTCCACGACCCCCACAGCGCGATGCCGACCGGCACGGCGATCACCGCGTTCCGCGCGACCACCCACGCACTGATCGGCGTGCCGGCGGCCGCCCCGAAGCAGGCGCAGCGCGGCCGCCGGCCCCGCGAGAGCAGGCCGCCGACGACCGCGCTGAACACCAGCAGGAGAAACCCCGCCACCCCGGCCGCCCAGCCGGCCGACCAAGCCAGCAGCACCCCCAGGGCGACTGCGGCCTCGGCCGCCGGCAACGCGAAGGCCGCCGGCCTCACCCACCGGCCGGGAACCCCGAACTCCGCCAACGACCGGCGTGTGCCGGCCAGGTCGACAACCTTGCCCCACATCGCGAGCCCGAATACCGCGGCCACCGCCAGGCGCGCGACCCAGTCGACATATCCCATCAGCACGACAGCACGATGCCACAGTCGACGATAGGACGATCACCCACTCTCGGGTCACGTGTGCCCGGCGACCCGGAACCTCGACGTTCGCCGGCCGGAGGCACGTGCGTGCGCGGTGCCGGGTGTGCGGCCGGCGGTGGGCAGGCCGGCGAGGAACGGCAATTACCACGGCCTGCGTGTCCATGGCAGGGTTGTACTGCCGTGTCTCCCGAGAACTCGGCGTGAAGCCGCTGATCGCCCGCCGGGGCGCCGAACACGGTTCCGGATTCGGCACTTAACGCTGGGTTGTGGAGCGTGTTCGCCCACGGGCACTGGTTTCGTTGCCTATGGATCCGGTGGGAGATCCGCGACGGCATACACGAAGCCTTCCTCAAGGTCGGGCGCTGCGTCATCTGCTGGCCGCGCACGAGTCATGCCTCAACCGTTGCTGTTCAGACTGAAGCCGCAGTCGTGAAACACCGGGAAGTGGCAACGGCTGGATCGACGGGCGCCACATCCAGAACAGACAAATATGGATCAATTCCAGTCAAAACACCACAATATTTCTATATCGGCGGCTTCTGCGGGTTCGTAAATACAAGGTCATCGACCGGTCGGTGAGGAGTGTGTCGCGGCACGAACTAGGTGGGGGCCCCGAACGACATCGGGCCCCCACAGTCGCACTATGGGGCCGATGTGGTGACGACCGCCAGGCCCGGCACCATGCCGACCGCCGTGGCGACGACCGAGGCGCCGCCGGTCAGGGAACAGTCGCCCAGTTCATGGTTGCTCCAGCTCACCACGCCCGAGGCGACGACGGTGCCGCCGGTCCAGTAGTAGATTGGCCCGCCGCTGTCGCCACGGCACCAGGTCATCGAGTTGGAGTTCAGTGCGTTCATGGCGATGGTCCAGAAGCAGTGTCCGGGTTCGCAGTGCCACAACTGGCCCCCGGAGAGCAGATTGCAGTTCACGCCGGTCATGCCGTGCACGCAGTAGTTGCCCCCGGACGGGATGCCCGCGGTGGCGTAGCCGGTAACGGGGATGCCGCCCGAGGCGGAATCCTCGTAGATGTAGATGTACGGCGCGTTGGACTTTCCGGAGCTGAGCCGGACGACACCCAGGTCATAGGGGGTGCCCGAGCCGTTGAGGATGTGGACGAAGTCGCTGGTGCCCATCGGTGAGCCGGCACCGTTGGTGACGGAGACGCCGTCGGAGTAGCCGGGGCAGTGCGCGGCGGTGAGCGTGAACCGGGTCGACGGCGCGCCGGTGGCATACATGCTGAAGCCGCTGGTGCAGCTGCCTCCGAGCAGGTCGATCTCGGCTCCCGCCCAGTAGGGCGAGTTGTCGGCGTGCCGGGTGTCGTCGACGCCGGGCGTGCCGGGGGTGGCGGACCCGATATTGATCGGGATGCCGGTGCGGGCGCGGGTGGCGGCGACGCGGTTGAGCAGGGCCGTCTCCGGAGCCGTGGCGGGCCTGGCACCGCGGGCGGCGCTGGCGAGGTCGCCGGTTGAGACGGTGATGCCCGAGCCGTCCACGGCCAGTTCGACCTCACCGGCCGCTGCGGCGGTGCCGGTCAGCGCGGTATCCGGCATGACCTGCTGAGCGGCAGCCATCAGCTGTTGGCGGGAGAACCTCGCCGGCTTGATCAGCAGCGCCGATCCACCCAGCCGGGCCAGTTCGGCCGGGACCGGGCCGGCCCAGTACACCGTGAGGGTGTTTGTCCTGGTCTCGACCAGAGAGCCGGCGAACTGCGCCTCATAGGCCTTCCCGGCCAGGTCGTGCAACCGGTTGTTGAGAGTCAGCAGCGGCTCCTGGACGCGCTGCCGGGCCTGCTCGTCGACAGACAGGCTTTCGGCACCTATGATCCGATCGGGTTGGGACTTGCCGGCTGTGGGCGCCGGGCTGGGCGTGGTGGCCGCAGCCGGCGCGGCCAGAGCGAGCAGGGCGATGGCCGAGACTCCGGCCGCAAGAACACGTCTTCTCACGTGACAACCCCCATATTGAGTGACTGGCGTCGATTTTAACCGCTACGTACGTCCACAACGGACTCCATGGTGTCGGTTTGACGGCTCGGAGAACAGCCGAGGCGCTGCCGCACCAGCACTACGCGCGGGCGGGTGGACGCCCGCCGCAGGCCGACGCACTCATGCTGCGGAATCCATTTCGGACTAGCTGCCTAGGATGCGAAACGCGGCGTGGGGCAGGCAACCCGGCTCGATGATGATCTGGCCGTCGAGGGCAGGGGGAGCCCTCCGGATCCGGATTTGGCGGCGTCGATACTGGTGTGGTGCCTCCTTCAACTGGAGGCGTGCGACCCGAGGAGAGGCTGACGCACATATCGGCAGTCCTCCGGTGCCCGCTACCGCCCGCCCTCCACTAGAAGAAGGATCGAGGGAACCGTGGTGCGCCTGCGGGTCCTGCCAGGCGCTGTGGAGCGGGCTCGGCCGGTGTCGTTGAGGCTGCCGGGCCAGGCCCGGGACCGCGGGCACGGCGCCTACCTGATCAAGCGTGCGAAGCCCGACGACCGGGGCCCGCGCACCTCTGCGCGCCCGGGATGAGGCCGGCCGCGTCGGGCTGCATGCCGCCTCCGGCACCCTCACCGAGTCGGAGCGGCGGATCGCCGAACTCGTCGGCTCGGGGCGTTCCAACCAGGAGACCGCCGACGCGCTGTTCGTGTCCGCCAAGACCGTGGAGTCCAACCTCACCCGCATCAACCGCAAACGCGGCGTACGCTCCCGAACCGAACTCGCCCACCACATCACCACCGGCGACCCGGACCAGCCGTGACCCACGCGCCGCTGGCCGAGACCACATCGGCCCTGCCAGCGACGTGTGGGCGGCTATTCGCGCCACGCCGTGATGAGGTTGGAGATCGCTGCGAGATCCGGGACCGGAGCGCGGGGCCGTTCAGGCGTTCCCAGTTCGTGACCGGCGCCGCCGTTGGTAGTGCACGGTCAGCAGGGCGAGCAGCGGCCCCCAGAGGGCCAGTGGCAGGTACGCGGCCCAGAACGCGACCGACTGCCAGCCGTGGACGACGAGCCCGCCGCCCTTGTGCCCGGTGACCATCCGGCCTGTGGCGATCATCGTCAGCGACCACGGGAAGATCATGAGAACCGCCGCGCCGAGGCCGGCGGGGATGACGGCGGCAAGCGGCGGCACCCGGTGCCCGCCCAGCCCGGGGATCCACCGTGGCCATACCTCGCCCCATCGGCAGACGAGCCCGAAGGCGAGGAACGCCAACGCCTCGCTGACCACGCTGAGGCCGATGATGTAGCCGGGACTGTCGGCGATCAACTCCGGCCCGTGCCCGATCGGGGGCTCGGAAGGGTGTTCCAGCAGCGGCGCGTTGAAGACCATCGCGGCGATCCGCCATATGCTCGACGGCAGCACGCTCAGGGTGATGACGAACGCGGCCAACACCGCCCAGCCCGGCACGCCCGCCGCCGTACGGCCGTGCATCCGGGTCAAAAGGGAGCGGGTCTCCGGCTGTCCTGGTCGTTGCGACGCCTGAGCGGTGCGCGTGGTCATCTGTGTCCTCCGGTTCGGCGGGCCGTACCCGTCCGCGACTACCTCAAGATCGCAGCTATCCGGTGCCTCGCACCTCCCTCCCCGGGTGGGGTCGAGTCACCCCTGCGAGGGAACGTAGAGCTTGACGCCATCGAGGCCGAGCTGACCCGGCGCGGCGGCCAGAACCGCCCCACCACGGGCGTGCAGCCCGTGCCCGACCGGCGCGCCGTGGCCACCTCGAACATCCAGGGCCCAAAATGACTACCCCCGCGCCCACACCCTTCGGCGGAGAAACAGTTCCGCCCCGCCGCACGAAGCGCGACAGGGGCGGAACGTGGTCGTGCACGGTGTCCCGTGGTCGAAACGGGATCGGGGCGGAAGATTCGGTGAGCCGCCCGCTCTGCCAGGCCCAGGTCTCCCCGGGCTCTTTGAGCTAACACCGTGCGGCCTTAAGGATCGCATCGCGAGGCGAGGGACGCGAGCGGGTTTCTAGCCGCGGTCCGCGGCGGTGATAAGAGTGTCGACCATACGGACCTGCGCGGCAGACGGCGCTTGTCCTGAGAACACGCCCAAGTCGCGCAGCAGCCCGGCCAGCAGCGGAGAGGACACCTGCACGCCGTGCACCAGGTCCGGTGCCGGGGCGGGGCGCTCGAGGTGGTCCTGACGATACGGGGACGTCCAGCCCGTGGTCTCCGGTTCGACGCCGTGCTGGCGGCACACCTGCCGCACCAGGTCTGCCGGGCAGTCGTCATCGCCCAACACCACATCCCACGGCACCGGCAGGTCCGCGGCGATCAGCACGTCGGTGTGCTGGTCGCCGCCGGACACGGTGTGCCAGTGCGCGACGTCGGAGGCCACCAGCGCCGGCACCTTGCCGGGGCACGCCGCCTCCACGACGTCGTCGTAGCCGAGCGCGTCGGTCAGCGCCAACCACCCGGTGCGGGCCTGGTTGAACGCGCGTGACGCGGCGTTCCAGCTGGAGGAGTCATCGCCGCGGCGCACGACCATGTGCGTCGGGTCGCGATGCGGGTCATCGGCGGCGCGCAGCACCCGGGCGCAGGCGGCCAGCTGCTCGTAGTACAGGCCAAGCAGGTGGCCGCACTGGGTGTCGGTGAGCCTGTCGAGGACCCGCCGGCGGACCGTGACGGCAGCCAGGACCTCCGGGCGGCAGGAGGGGGAGGCCAGGGCCAGGCGCAGCAGCTGCTCGGCGAGGGTGTCCATCGGCCGGGCCTGCTGTCCGTTGGTGAACTGAGTCCGCAGACCCAGCCGCGCGACGAAGTAGGCGACGAACGCGGCGGTGAAACGGCACTCGATGAAGTCAGCCTCGTCGATCAAGTGCGCCAAGCGGGACTTGCCGAACGCGACCGCAGCCTCACGGTCGCGTTCACGCGCCAGGACGGCCGTGCGCTGCTGCAGGTGCGCGACCGCCCGTACGGCCTTCCGGTACGCGCGCACCGACACCCCCGCAAGCCGCTCACGTCGCGCCGGGGCTTCCAGGCGGGCCCGGATGTCGGCATGCCCGCCGGTGTCGCCCCGGCGGCCGTTCGGGGTCCGTCGACGGGTGTAGGAGAACGACCCGTACGTGAGGGTGACCGTGCCGGTCGGTTTGGTGCGCCGCGCCGGGCATGGCTCGTCGGACGGCAGGCCGAGGCGCAGCAGGGCGGCTGTGACCCACCGTCCCAGCGACGCGGGATCGCTGGCGTCAGGTTCGGAGGGCGCGCCGGCCGCCAGCCACACGGGGGCCATCGCCGTGGCCGCGGCCTGGTGGGCTCGGGCCAGGCCCGGGTGGCGGCGCCAGCGGGTCGACATCGACGTCCCGACGCCACAGTCGAACGGGGAGGCGGGCCGGGCAGCGCGGGCGACCGCGTGCAGTTGGCGGGCGCCGGCGGCGTCCAGGGACGTGAGGATGTCCAGCCGCAGCAGCTCGGCGGCGACGTCCTGGGGCGTGCGGCGCTGGCGAAGGCCGGCGTGCAGGAGGCGAAGTACATCGAGGGGCTGCTCAGCCGTCATGAGGTCCTTTCTGCGGCGCGTGTTCAGCGCACGTGATGATCTACGACATGGCACCCGGTGTCCAGGGAATTCCGGACCGTTTGGCTCTGGTGAATCCGCTCGACCATTGAGATGATCGACCTCAATCGATAACTCAGGCGCGTGTTCACTCTCGGGACAGGCCAACCAAGATGTACTTCTCCTTGCGAGTAGTGTCTCGGCTGCCACGATGGCAATGGCTTATCTGGACGGGCGCCGGTCTAGCGCTACTGACTGGGTTCTGGTGGGCTCCAGCGCTCCTCAGGGCGGTTTCGCCTCGCCTGTCCACGTTCGATCAGTCCGCCAGCGTGTTGTCGTTCATGGTCGGCCTGGTGTCTTTGATCATATCGATCCGTGAGATTCGACGGGAAGGTGGACCATCCGCAGATGCGGCCGCCTCGAAGAGGATGCGCGACTATGAGGGCCGTAGCGGCACGTTGCCACGGATGTCCGACTCCCGCACCAAGGGACTAGCGCTGCGCGTACACCGAGCCATCGGCCTTCCTGCGGGCCAGGACACCAGGCAACCCGAACGTGTACGCGGGCTTTGGGCGCGAGCCACACGGCGACGCGGCTCCCGTCCGGAATTCAGGTCACTTGACCGGGATCTGCCCACATTCGTGGACCGGGATCTTGGCGGCGACGTGGTCGAATGGATGCGCACCGCAGGCTCGGACGGAGGGTTCCTGCTCATCGTCGGTGATTCCTGCGTGGGCAAGACCCGCCTGATCTTCGAGGCGGCTCGCGCGGTGCTGGGAGACTTCCACGTGCTGGCCCCAACCCGCGGCGACGGCGATGTCATCAACAAACTTGCGTCCGCTCCAGGGCGGCTGCCGTCCGATGGGCTGGTCGTGTGGCTCGACGAACTACAGAGGTATTTACAGGGTCCCTACTTCGTCCCAGATCCCGACGGCGACTTCCGTCCGGTCACCGCTAAAGCCATCGAGCGGCTGCTCAACGCCGAAACTGCCGTGGTGTTCGTCGCCACAATGAGGCCCGAGCACCGTGACCGGCTCCAGGCCAGCGACCACGACCCTGCGTCGGGTGTCGACCGACCGATTCATCAGCTCGCGGTGGACGTACTGGATCTCGTTGACGCCGACTACGCTCTGCAAACATTCTCGTCAGCCGAGCGAACCGCAGCTCGGGACGTCGCCACCTATGACCCGCGCGTGGCCGTAGCGCTGGCCGACCGCGACTACAACGTGACCGAGGCCCTCGCTGGCGTCCGTGAGCTTATGAGTCGCTACCGGCAAGGTACCAGCGAACAACGAGCGCTCATCCATGCGATCATCGACATGCGCCGAGTCGGAATCGAATCCTCGGTCCCGGCCACACTACTGCGCGAGGCTGCCCGCGGTTATCTGACACGTGCGACGGGCGACGGCTCCTGGTTTCGTCGGGCACTCGATTCGGTCACCAGCCGGGACCGGCGAGCCGACCGGGCCACCGCGCCCGTGCTGGAGGTCCTCGACCGCGATCGTCGCACGATCGTCGGCTATACGGTGTCTGACTACCTGACCCAGCAGTTGAGTCGCGCACGTCGGAGCGAATGCCTCCCCGCCGTCACCTGGCGGGCCCTGATGGACAATACCTGGGACTCCGCGCCACTCCTGCGCCTCGCCGGTAGCGCAGAACGCCGGCTCCTGTACGACTTCGCGTCGACACTGTACGAGCGCCACATCACGACATTCGGCCCCGCACAGCCGGCCACCTGGCGCTACCCGGACCTGGTCCTACGCAAAGGCGCCACTATGGAAGCCCTGGACAAGCTCCGGCAACTCGCGGACAAAGACGACGGCATCCAGCAACGCCTCATCGAATTGCTCCCGCCGGACTCCGCCGAGATGTGGACCTGGGCCGATGTTGATTCACGCGCCGCCCACCGGCTGGCCGACGTCCTCATCAGCCAAGGACGCCCGCAAGACGCAGCCGACATCCTGTACCCGTTCGTGCCCGCCCACGGCAGCTTGAAGTTTAGCTATATCACAGCGTTGAAGCAGCTCAACGACACCGAGGAACTGCAGCGGCTGGCCGCCGATGGCGACTACTCGGCGGCCCATGCGTTGGCAGAACTCTACGTTGCTTCCGCTTCGCCCGACGAAATCCGCCACCGCGCCGAAACTGGAGACCCCGACATAAGAAGGATCTACCTCGATCATCTAGCTGCGCAACATGATCTCGTCGCGCTGCGGAACTATGCGGCTGCCGGAGACATGTGGGCGGCCAGCCACTATGCGACCCTGTTGGCCGCGGACGGCTCCATAGACGAAGCGGTCGAAAGCCTGCGCCCGTTTGCTGGCGCAGACCGAGGTAACTGGCGCGTCACTCGCCAACTCGTCGACCTCCTCAACGCAAATGGCGAGCACGACGCCGCCATCGCGACGCTACGAGCATTCGCTGACGACTGGCGTATCGCCTGGGATCTCGGTGACGCACTCATCGCCGACGGAAGGGTACACGAGGCGATCGCCGTGTTCACACCACACGCGATCCCGATGAACGGACACATGCGTGAGCACCTCGCCCAAGTGCTCGCCGATCACAACATGATCGAAGAGCTGCGTAAGCGGGCAGCTCATCCGATCGACACCATTGCCCGCACGATCCTCGCGCGAACCTTGTTCGCTGCCGGAGACATCGAGGGTCTGCGCGAACACGTCGAACAACGTCCGCTCGGAGGCTTCGGGACGTTCGACGAGTACGGTGTAGGAATTGACGCCAACGATATGCTTGCCGAACTCGTCGCTGGAGGCCCCGACATCGATGAAGCCCTGTCAGCCCTGCGGCGCGCGGCCGACGACGGCGATATCGGAGCAGCACGACAGCTGATCAAGCTACTCATCCGCAACAGTCTCGTAGACCAACTTTGGCAAGAAGTATTCGCTGGCACCTTCGCTGCCGGCGCGGCGCTCATCGGCTACCTCGACCGACACGACCAAGCGGCGACCGCTGAAATCCTACGAAGGTGCGGGCTCAGCGCCGACGGCTCAGTTCCGGCCTGCCCAGACCTCGCCATCACGACATAATCAGCAGGTGGTGTTCAACTTCGGTGTCAGTGGCCACGAGCCGAACTGGCTCACCGACCTGCCTGCCATCCGGGCCGCCATGGGCGACGACTGAGCGAGCTGGCGCGGCGGCGCCTGAACAACGCGCGCCTGATGTGGGACCGCGAGGACGACGCATGGTTGGCCGACGGGCCGATGGTGCTGGACTTCGGCGGCGAACAACTCGAGGTCAACCACCAGAAAGACAGCGATCTGTCGATCACCTGGAACACCATCGACCTCGCACCTCCCATCGATTGGGGAACCCGCGACAACTTCCAGCTCTCGTGGCGCCGTGACACCCCACCTGAACTGGGTCGCACTGCGAGGACAGATCGTCCAGCAGGTCGAGCTGCTGGAATGGATCATCGACGGGCACGCGATCGACTCGATCGACATCCACCTCACCTTCCCGAGCGGTCAGATGACGATCGTCAAGCCGTAGACGAGAATGGACTCAGGTTCACTCGGCCGCAGGCGGCCTACCGCCGTCACTCGCCGGTCGGATGACCACCACATGCTAGGAGCGCTGTGTGTCTGAGGCAGACCTGAAGCCGTACCGCATTGAGCGACACGGCGTCAAAGAGCTGCGCCTGTACCGTGGCGGCGACCTGATCGATATCGAACACGACGCTACGGGCGATAGCCGTGCGGACACCGAACGCTGGGGTTCGGGGGTCGCCTGGTACGAGGACAGGACCGTCGTCGAGCGGTGGGAGCCCTCCGGAGATGCCTGGACGGTGCTCACCGCGGTCGCGTGCAGGCATGTGATGTGGCGCTGGGAGGACGAAGGCCTGACCGTCTGGGACGAGATCGACTCGACCGGCCAAGCCGTCCGCCACATCGAGGCCACCACAAGCGATCAGAAGTACACGGCCGCCGGGTCCCTGGACGAGGCGATCGCAGCCCTCGACACCGGAGGAGTCAACGCGGTCCGCGTCTACGAGCTGACCTACGGCGTGGTGCCCGAAACGCCGTATCCGGCCGAGGCCCTCGCCACCATGACGTCCGTCAGCAGCAGCGAGTTCCACCGCCGATGGATGGCAGCCCGAAGTGAACTTGAACCGCCTGCCGTACCAAACCAGATGCCCTGACCCGCAGCCCGCATGGTGTGTCCGTCGGCTGGGTCAATCGTCATCCTGCATGGTTCTGGCTCGGACGGCCGACCCGACTGGGTAAAGGTGAACCTCTCCGGGAGCGTGCCGATGCCGTGGCGGACGGTGAGCAGGATCGGCGGCGTGTCGGGCATCGGAGGGTCTGCCCGCCAGTTGTAGTGCAGGCTGACGAGCCCGTCAGCGCGGTTCGGGCTGGCGTAGGTGAAGGTCTTGGGAAAGCGGGGAAGGGTGAGGTGATACTCGCCGATCTCATTCAGGCTCGGACGGACAGCTGACTCGGCTGCGGTGACCGGCAGGTCGTCTTGCTCTGTCGAGTTCAAGTCCGGACCGCCGGTGGGTGCAGAGTATCTCGCTGATCTGGCGAAACGTGCCTTCCCCGACGTGGAGCCTGCGCCCTGCGGAAGGGGGATCGGGACGGGACGGCCGCCCTACGCCCCCGAAAGAGGATCCCGGGGAGTTGCAACCCCGGGATGCGCTGTCTTGAGGCAGTCGGAGGTGACGTGGGCTTAAGCCGCTTCCGTTGGGAGGAGGTCCGCAAGATCGAGGCTTACGCGCGTGCGCGTTGGGCATTGTGAATCGCGACGACGACGTCGGGTTCAGCAAGCTCGTGCGCAGCCTCAAGAAGTCTGGCGGTGAAGTTCGGGCCATAGCGCGTCATCCCCAGGTCGCACGTCGCGGTCAACACCGACAGCCAACTCGGATCATCCGCGTGTTGGGCGAAGATCCTCACGATCGAGGAGGCGTCGCCGTGACCCTGCAAGTACCGCCCGGACAGATAGGACGCCGCAAGATACTCGCGAAACGCCGTGTGAGTGAAGGCGAACCGAGCATCTAAGCCATCACCGCCAACTTCCCCAAAAAGACCCGAACGTTCACTGAAAAGGCGAAAAATTGAAGCCGTCTCCGCTCGATCACCCCTCACCATCATAACCGGATAGATAATGTCGAGCAGCCTGGATGCGCTGAGGGACGTCCGTTCCGTCGTGCTTGATTGCATAGTGAAAGCGACAACTTCGAGAGCGCGACGAATGTCCTCCCGGGAGCCAGAGCCGCGACGCTGTCGACCCGCCTCGCGCTGGATTAAGACAGAGTTGACGAAGCTTTCCATCATTCCTGCGAGAGACTCGAGGGGGCCGAGATGCACTCCTGCCAGTTGAAGTGCCAGCGGATCACCGATCATTTCGCGTAAGCCCGGCAGAAAGCGTACGTCCTGGGAAGCAATTATCCTGTGTGTGCTCATCGGCGTGGTTCGGGCCAACCGGTCCATGTACTCGCTGCACTGCACCTGGCTCCACGACGGGACTTCGGCATAAGTGAAATCCGGCAGCAGGGCTTTCAACTTTGCGTGGGGCCGCGATGTAATGAGAACGGCAATATCTGGATGATCGGCAGTGAACTGATGCAGTTGGCGCAGGAATGCAAAGCGAAGTTCGTCCAAGCCAATCTCATCGAGGCCATCGATGGCCAACCCGACGTTGCCTTTCTTCAGGGCGATGTCCAGTGCGTCGTTAGGGATGTCGATGTCAGCACGCTCGCGTAGTCCCCGCAGGAGCAGCGTCTGTATGTTTTCCACCTGATCTCCGGGCCGGATGTCGCGGGCGAACAACACCAGCGGAAGAATCGCCTGAGGGTCGACCCCGCGCGCGATCGCAGCAGTGAGGCACAGATGATTGACGATGGTGGTCTTTCCGCTTCCACCAGGACCGACGATGAGTGTCTTCTGCCTTCCCGAGAAGAGATCTCGAGGATCGGTCGTGTCGCCAGCGACAGCAATTCGGTTCTCGATGTACAGGTCTTTAAGGACAAGGTCGAGATGATCTAGGTGTCCGAGGAGCGGCACTCGGCTTGATGTCTGCTTCAGCCAGGTCACATAGGTTGTGTTGAGTGTATGGAGGGCCCAGGAGGTAATTCGCTTTCGCGCCAAGCCGAGCTGCGGATCGTTGGTTTTGGGTTGTAGTTCTCGGACCCAAGACCACAGCAGCGCGTGCATGTGGCACCTATCGCCGTCCTTCCGGACGAGGTGCCGCGCCGCCAAGCGGTCGAACGCGTCCTCGGCTGCGCGCTGGTCAGCGGAAAGTGCGGCTAACACCAAGCCCATACTGGAGGTAGGGGCAGGAGTCAGTGCCATCAGTCTGAATGTTGCGGCGTCGGTCGGCTCAAGGCTTCGATAGGCCGCATGGAACGTACGGTGAACCGACTCGAGTCCCGAAGTCAGCACTTCCGTGCGTACCCCTCCTGACTCATCTGTCAGCTTCCTCGCGATGTCAGACCAGGACCAGTCTGGCCGTTCGCTGATCATGCCGGCGCTTATCCGGAGGGCCAACGGAAGGTGTCCGTTCAGGTCCGCTACCGCCCGGATGGCGGGGTCATCGGGTGTGTCGCGGCGCCCGGCGACCCGAGCAAGGAGTTCCACGGATTCGTCGGCGTTCATCTGTGTCAGCCCGACGATGCGTAGTCCCGGTAGGCCGGTCATCGGTGCCCAGCTGGTGATGATCACCACCGCGTCGGGCTGTGATGGCAGCAGAAACGGGAGGTCCGGACTCGGCGTAGCGTTGTCGATCAGCACGAGGGGGCGGTACTTTCCCAGCAGCATCCGGTAGTCGTCCGCCCTGGCGATCACGCCGGGAGGAAGTTCAGACTGCTGCACTCCCAGCCATGTCAACGCGTTGCCGAGGCAAGCCTCGATGTCACTTCGAGACATGTCGAAGTAGATCTGGCAATCGTGTCGCTCAGCGCCGAGACGTGAAGCAATCTCCACTGCCAAAGTGGTCTTGCCCGTCCCAGGCAGGCCGTAAATGTTGACCATGGCATGGTTCCGCAACAGGTCCTGGACCTCGGCGATGACGGCGTCACGGCCGATGAAATCACGGGCGGCTGGAGGTAGCCGGCGTACCTGTTCGAGCGGTGTGCGATGGGAGCGTTCCGCATGGGGTCCAAAATAGTCAATCGCCCCACCGTCGCCGCGGACGACAGGCCCAGCAGCGTCGCTACCCACGTTGCCCGCGTCGGTTGACCGCTGCACCCACACAAGGCCGACGCCGAGCAGAACTGCTGCCAGCGTGAGCGCGCCCGAACACCAGAATGGGTAGCGATGGATCAACTCGAACGGCATCGGCCACACGCCGCTCGAAGATGTCGCAACGTTGATGGCGACGGCCGCGAGATTCGCGGTCACGGTCAAGATCGCAGTCAGGAAGGCGGGCCCGACCCACGATCGTCGATCAGCTGACACCGAGCCGCCCTTCACGCACCACCTAAGCACTCATCGACATTGAATCCCATCGGGACGTCAAGAGGTAGCCGAGGCACGGTCGAATACCAGACGCCTGTCCTACCTGCTCAGATCGCGGTGTAGCGACAGCGAACATGCGGGTGGATAGGCTTCGTCCCACGCGAACGTGGCGGCGCGCTCGGGCGCGTCGCAGTCGTGTCCCGATGGCTGACGGGCAGCTGCCAGTGTTCAGGTGGTCCCGGGGCTTGATCCGTACAGCCGATGGTCGAGCGCGACGGCATTGATCGATCAGGTTGGGGTGACCAGCTGATCCGGGATGAGGCGTCGACAGGTGGCCGGTCCCGGGGCGGGCAGTCGTCTGGGGGTGCCGATGTAGAGCCAGCCGAGCAGCTGCTCGGTTACCTCGACGCCGAGGTGCTTGAGGACCTGGGACGCATTGGTTGCCGGTCCGGTGTCTGACCGAGCGGATCAAACGGTTCGGCCTGAACGACTCCGACGACGACATCGCCGCCGCCCCGAGCTACGACGACTGTCTCGACGGCGTCAGTGTCGCCGCTGACCACGCTGCCTTATTCCGGACAGGCGGTTGGGGCTGTACGGGACAGCGGGACACCGCCGCCCCTGGCAAACTTCCATTCATGAATCGACATGGATATATGCGAGTCGTCCTGTTGGTGACGGCTGTCGCGATCAGTCTGGTGCCGCAGTCCGCCTCGGCGCAGCCGGGACCGGCCAGTTCCGCGGCCGGCGAACCGAGCCGGCTGGGCCTGCCCGCCGGGTTCGCCTCGTGGGCGCAGCTCTTCGACGCGCAGCGGCCCCTCGACGAGGCCGCGACCCGGGTCGAGGACGCCGCTTCCGCGCACCCGGGATCCGGGTTCACCAGCGTCACCGTCGATGCGGCCAAGGGGACGTTGACAGTCTTCTGGCACGGCACGCCGTCAAAGGCGGAGCAGGCGGTCTTGGACCACGTCCGGCACCAGGGGACCACGGTCACGCTGGTTCCGGCCCGGTACTCGAAGTTGGACCTCGACCGCCAGGTCGCGCAGATCGCGCTGGACGCCACCGCCGGTGGCGCCGAGCGGGTCACGCACATCACGAAGCGGCCCGACGGGAGCGGGATTGAGGTCGGCGTCGCGCCCGCCCAGGCACCCTCCGCGCGGACCGGCGCTCCGCTGGGCAGCAGCCTCGCGCACGTGCAGGCGGCCGGGAGGGACGTCGAGCTGACGATCACCATCGGCTCCAACGACCGGGCACCGGGGCTGTCTCGCGAGTCCGACACCCCCGCGTACTGGGGCGGGGCCCTGGTGCGGTACTCAGCGGACTCCTACTGCAGCAGCGGGTTCGCGGTGCACTGGCCCCAGGACGGCAACGACTACATGACGACCGCGGCGCACTGCGGGGGCGTCTGGCAGACGTACTCCAACGGCAACTTCACCTCGACCATGGGCCCTGGCACCCCCGGAGGTACCGGCTACGACCTGATGTTCATCCGCACCGCGAGCGGCACGGCGGGCCGCATCTACACCGGCCCGCGCGCCTATGCCGCCGGCCAGGGCAGCATGCCGGTGACCCGCGCCTCGCACACCCACGTCGGTGACAGCCTCTGCACGGGCGGAGCGGCCACCGGCTGGCACTGCTACATCCGGGCCTCCGGTCCGACCCAGGACTGCCGGGCATGGGTGGCCGCCGTCGGCCTGGGCAACTGCTTCAACGTCGAGGGCGGGATCACCACGGTCGCGAACCAGTTGATCGCGGGACACGGCGACAGCGGCGGGCCGGTGTGGACGCCCATCAACGGTTTCGACCAGCCGAACAGTTCCGCCGACGCCCGGGGCCTCATCTCCAGCCGGCCCGACGGCTGGGCGGACATCCCGTGCGGCAACGACCCGGTGTTCAACCAGCCGAACACCTGCTCCACCGCCGTCTGGTTCACCGACGTCGTCAGCGCGATCGGCCCGTGGGCCGCCAGCGGAATGTACGTCAAGACCAGCTGACCCGACGGCCGGGACCGGCCCCGGGGCCGGTCCCGGCCGACGCGGGATACCCGAGATCCACTTTGTGGCGGGTGTCTGGCGTACTTCGGCGCGCCCCCTGGACGCCGCAAGATCACCCGCAAACTCAACTCGGACACCGCAAGGTTGAACGGGACCGGACAACCAGGATCGGGGTCACCGTCCTGGTTGCGCCTATCCCTGTTTGTGTAGTTGGCCTGGCGGTGGCGCTCTGACCTAGTACTCTCGTGCGGATGATCTTGCCTGAGGTAACAGACGTACTCCGTAGCTGGGCGAAGGGTTTGGCCGCCGTCAGGCGCAACTCCGTGCCTGTCGAGACCGCCTGGGGTCTGCGGATCGACGAGGTCCGGCCGAAGACTCGTTCCCGTTGTCTGGTGTTTGGCGACGACCTCGACGCGGTGCGCGGCGCGTCGAAGGAGGCGACCGTTCCGCACGGTGTGATCATCGTCGTCGCCGCTGAGGACGCGGCGGCAGCCCTGCTGGGGCAGGCCTGGCAGGGCACGCCGCCGGAGCCGCTCATGACGACCACGCTGCGGCGGGTCGCGCCGAGCGTGCCCGCCGGCTATGACCTCAGCACCACGATCGACGCGGGCGTGATCAACGTGCGCGTTCAGTCTGAGGGCGAGGTCGCCGCGGCGGGGTACATCGCTGTGGTGGACGGTGTCGCCGTCGTGGATCGCGTCGCCACCGAGCCCGCACATCAGCGCCGTGGCTTGGGCACGGCGGTGATGAACGCACTCACCGTCGCCGCCATGGACCAAGGGGGTGTGACCGCCGTGCTCCACGCGACGGAGGAAGGACGTGCGCTCTACGAGGGTCTCGGCTGGCAACTGCGCGCAAGGATCACCAGCTTCACCCACGAGTCATGATCTGACGATGTGTGGCGGCGGGTGCGAGCGCGGCCCATGCGGCAACGGACGCCTCACCCGCTGGCTCGGCAGCCGGTTCCGGCGCGTGGAGAGCCGCGTCTACCTCGTCGACAACCCGACGCTTGACGTTCGCCACCGCACACTGGCCACCTCTGGTCGACGGCGGCTATCCCAGCATCTGACGGCCAGTGGATGCCGTGTCCCTGGGGCCGTCGCTCGCGTCAGGCCCCAGGGCGGCTTCCGGCCGTGATGACGACTGGGCGCCCGGCCAGCCGGCTGGCGATGCCGGTCACCGTGTCTGCCGCCCTTCGGGTCGGCAGGTGAAGGACCGGCACCCGCGTGTCCAGAGCCACGCCGCCGAGGTGCTGAGCCTGCTCGACGAGGTGCTGGTCGTCGGCGGCGAGGTGCGACCGTGGGTGAGGAGGGCCAGGGTGCTCGTCAGGGTCCGCACGAGCCACCACGACGACGGCCGGCCGTCGATCGTGGGGGAGTGTCGGGTGGCCTGGCCGGTGGTGTCGGTGAGGTCCCAGTACATCTCGGACCCGGAGTCAGGGCGCGGGTCGCCGGCCAGTGGCGCGTGCAGGGAGTCAGCGATGGTCGTCAGGCGGTGGCGTCCGTCGAGGACCAGGCCTTCCTCCGGGTACGGCCCGTACACGATGAGGGTGCCGATCGGCCAGCCACGACCGATGCTGTCGATCAGGCGGAGGGCCTGGTCCGTGACCGGCGCGTGCCGGCCAGGTCGACGGCCTTGCCCCACGCCGCGAGCCCGGACACCGCCGGCCGGAGACACGTGCGCACGGCCGGCGGCGGGGAGGCCCGGCGAGTGAACGGCAATTACCACGGTCTGTGTCCATGGCAGGGTTGTCGTAGAACTCATCGGCGGTCCATGGTCCCACCGACTTCATCTGCCAGCCCCCTGTTGACCCGGGGCCGGTTCACTCAGCCTCGCGGTACCGCAGCCCGGGGTCGGCGTGACGGCGCCGTGGCCGTGGCCCGCCACCAGCGGCGTGACGCCAGGGCGGCCAGTCCGGCGCCGGCGGCGTTGAGTAGGACGTCATCTACGGAGGACACCCAGTCTAGGCGTAGGACGTATTGTGCCACTTCGACGAGGATCGAGCAGCCGGCCGCCAGTGCCAGGATCCGTGGTACCGACGCCAGCGGGGCGAACCGTATCGGGGCGAAGAAGCCCAGGGTTGCGAACACCAGCAGGTTGCCGACGATCTGGACGGTCGCCCTCAGCGGACCGGCGGCGATGATCGTCAGCAGATCGTGCACTGGTACCAGGCTCACCCGACCGGGGACGGAACCGGCGCCGGGTCCCGGCAACAGGATCATCCACACCCATGGCACCGTCCCGTACACGATGGCGACCTCGGCCAGCGCCGTGCGCCGTGCCGGGGTGATGCCGGTGACCCGGTGCCGGCGTGCCAGGACCCACACTGCCAGCGCGGCCAACGGCAGCACCGCCACCGTGAGGAGCGCGACGCCTGTGAAAGTGCCGAGCCAGCCGTGCCAGCCTTTGAGCACGCGGTCCTCCTCGTCGTTCGACCGCGAATCTACCGGGCTCCGAGCCGACCGGGGACATCACGCTCGCAGCTGATGCCGCAACAGCACAGTGTTCGCCACGGGGTCGGGCTGGCGGCGGGGTGGAGCCGCCCGCTGGTGGAGAACAGCTTCACTGGTCTGGCGGTCAAAAGGGTCAGGCGGGTTCTGTGGCGGGTGGGCGCTGGGTCTGATGCGAAAGCGCCTGGCGGCAGATCGGTGGCGAATCCGGGCGGGCGGTGGATCCTAACCCGACTATTCGGTGTGGGCGTGCGCGGCGACGATCTCGTACGCCTCGAGTAGCCCCTCGGCGCGTTCCCCGGTCGCGGCCGCTGCGGCGTCGGCGAGGTGTTGCAGGACGGGGCGGGCGAACAGCAGCGGCTCGGTCAGTGGATCCATCTTTGCGGAACCGTGGTGTTTCGGGGCCGGCCTCCGCCATTGCCTCGGCGAGGGTGGCGAGCTTGAGGCTGTTCCGTCTCGCCGTGGAGCGCTCCCCGGCTGGATCAGTGCTGCACGCGGTCAGCGACCGATCCCGTCGGCACGGTCGAGGCGAAGAACCTGGCCGACGCCGAGGCGGCGCTGGCCGACGAGGCCGGCGGGGTACTGCTGTTGGCCGCCGCGCCCGGTGGCCGCGACGCCGACCGGGTCCGCCAGCTGGCCGACGACCCCGCTGGCCGGTGGTCGGTGGTCGTGGTCGGCCGGCTCGAGGAGACCGGTGGCGCTTCACCATCGACGCCGCCGGGATCGTGGACACCGGGCTGCTGAACGGGCCGGTGGCTCGCCGATCCCAGCCGCCCGTCCAGCATCAGCCCGCCACCGTCTCCAGTGGCGCTGCGGGGGCCGGCCGGGGATTCTGGCCGCTGGCCACCCGGGCGCGGATCATCGGCTCGGGCGTGGCGGTGGCTTGTCTGGCGGGCGCTGCCCTGACGTTCACCCTGGTGGACTTCTCCCCGTCCCCAGCCGCCAGAGTTCGGCCCGAGAACCAGGCCGCGACCCGCGCAGTCGCCTCGTCAACACCCGCGCACACGACGAAGCCGACGACCACGCGGTCCCCGTCGCCGTCGCCCCGCCCGACGCAGGGCGTACCCAACGGCGCGCTACTGAATCCCGGCACCGGAAAGTGCCTGAGCGGATCGGCCGGCTCGGACGGCACGCCGCTGATCCTGGCACCGTGCGACGGCAGCCCGAACCAGAAGCGGGACGTCGCCGCCGATGGCACGATCCGCACCCTGGGCCTGTGCTACGACGCGGCCTGGGGTGCCACCGCGCCCGGCACGATCGTGCAGCTCGCGAACTGCCGCGGCAACCCGGCGCAGCAGTTCGCACTGCGCGGGGACACCATCCACTCCAAGCAGGCCGACCTGTGCGTGGGCGCGGCCAGGGACGGCGCGGAGATCCGACTGCTCCCCTGCGACGGCGCGGCGTCAAAGACCTTCAATCGAGGCTGAACACCGCCTAGCTGGTCAGGGCCTGCTCACGCGGGCGCGGTGAGGGTTTGGCCACGCGGTGAAGCCAGTAGATCGCAGGGCACCGCAGGTCAAGGCCGTCACGGCAGAAGCCGGCACCCAGGTTCGACGTCTCCACCCCGAATCCGCTGACCGTCCGGCTGCGCGGTCCGAGGTACCAGCGATGATGATGCGATGGGTGAGGAGAGTTCGTTCGCGGTCGCGCTGAGGATGCTGCGTCGCGCCGCCGGGTTGACGTTGGAGGAGTTGGCCGAGGGCTCGGGTGTGAGTGTGCGGGCGTTGAGCGATATGGAACGCGGCCGGGCGTTGGGCCCGCAGCGGCGGACGGTCGCGCTGATCGCCGACACGTTGAAGCTCGAGGGTGTTGGCCGGGACGAACTCTTCGCATTGGCCAAGGCGGGCCGCACGAGGCAGGCGTACCTCGCGGCCGCGCCGGGCCTGGCCGAGCTGCCCGGCTCGATCGCTGACTTCACCGGGCGGGCTGCGGAGCTGGCGTGGCTGACCCGGCTGGCCGACACCCTGCAGGAGCTCGGCGACCGGTCCGGGGCGGCGGTGGTCTCCGGTGGTGCGGGGCTGGGCAAGACAACGCTGGTGGTCCGCGCCGCGCATCGGCTGCGGGACCACTTCCCCGGCGGGGTGCTGTTCGTCGACGCGCTGGGCATGAGCCGACGGCCGGTCGGCAGCGACGAGCTCCTCGCCCGGCTGCTGCGCGCGCTGGGGGTCCGCGATCAGCAGATCCCCCGGGACGGGGCCGAGCGCGCAGGCCGGTACCGGCAGCTGCTGCGCGAGCGACGGGTACTCGTGGTCATCGATGACGCGGCCTCCGAGGCGCAGGTGCGGCCGGTGCTGCCCGGTGACGGGCACAGCCTGCTGCTGGTCACGAGCTGGCGGCTGCTGGCCGGGCTGGAGGGTGTACGGCGGTTGCAGTTGGCGCCGATGCCGGCGGTCGACGCTTCCGATCTGTTGAGCCGGATTCTCACCGAGCGCCTGGACGTGCCGCACACCGACGACGTGCGGGGGCTGGTGGAGCTGCTGGGCGGGCTGCCGCTGGCGCTGAGGATCGTCGGCAACCGGCTCATCTCGCGGCCAGGGTGGAGCGCCGCTGACCTGGCTGCCCGGTTGTCGATCGCCGAGCGGAGGTTGCAGCAGCTCAGCGCCGGGGACCTGACGGTCGCGGCGGCGTTCGGCATGTCCTACGAGCAGCTGCCGGCCAGCACCCGGCTGGTGTTCCGCCGCGCGGCGCTGGTGCCGGGCGCGGACTTCAGCTCCGCGCTGGCGGGGGTGGTCGCCGACGTGTCGGTGCCGGTTGTCGAGGACGAGCTCGATGACCTGGTCGACCTGGGGTTGATGGACACGGCACCCGGTGGCCGCTACCGGTTCCACGACCTGGTGCGGCTGTATGCCCACCAGCGGCTCGAGCAGGAGGACGCCGCCGATGCCGTCGCGGCCGTCCGGCGGCGGATGGTCACCTGGCTGCTGACGACCGTCACCGCGGCCGGGCGCGTGTTCGGGCCAGGCGCCGGTGAGGCGGGAGATGCCGGCTTCGACGGGGTCGCCGACGCGGAGGCCTGGATCCGGGTTGAGGCCGAGCACTGGTTCCCGGCGCTCGGCGACGCCGCGGTCGCAGGCGACCACCACGATGTCGTGCGTGCCGCCAGCGCCCTGCACTGGTTCTCCGACCGCTGGAACTACTGGTCCCGCTGGCCCGACGTCTTCACGCTGGCCCTGGACTCCGCGGTCGCGCTCGGGGACGCCGCGCGGCAGGCCGAGTTCCTCAACCATCTGGCGTGGGCCCACACCCAGCCGTGGCGCGACTGCCGGCAGGGGCTGGGCTATGCGCAGCGGGCACTGGTCCTGGCACGTGAGGCCGGCGACGTACGGCAGGAGGCGTGGGCGTGGCAGTTCACCGCCGTCGCCCGCATCAACCTGGGCGAGTGGCAGGCCGCCTCAGACGCCGTGCGCGCGGCGGCCGATCGGTTCGAACAAGCCGGGGACATCGACGCGTTCTGCCAGAGCCTGCTGGGCCGCGGCGCCCTCGCGCTGAAACTCAGGGACGTGACCGGGGCATTGGCCGACTTCCAGCGCGCACTGCAACTCGTGGAAGACCCGGCCTCAGGCATGACCCCGTCGATCGCGGCGGCGACGCTGCCGGAGGTGCTGGGGCAGACCGCCCTGACCCTGCGTCGCCTCGGCCGCGCCGGCGAGGGCGTGCCCCTGCTCCTGCGGGCGACGGACCTGTTCGGTGAGCTGCGCATCGCCCTGTCGCGGGCGAAGTGGCTGCGCATCCTCGGCCGGGACTTCTACGGCGCCGACCACCCCGTCAAAGCACGCGAGAGCCTGCTGGCAGCCGCGGAGATCTACGACTCGATCGGGCAGCCCGACGAGGCGGCCGGCTGCCGGGAGACGGCCACCGCGATCGGTTCCGGGGACGGTGGCTCGTAATGGCCACCCCGCACCGCAACCTCAGTGATCCGCAGCAGGCACTGGCCGTCGCGCGGGCAGCTGCGAACCTGTTGCCGGGTTGGTCTCTCCCTCTGCCGGGGGAGAGGCTTCCCTCACGGGCGGGATGATCCACCGTCTGCGCTAGCGCAGAGTGGATTTCATGATCAACGACACGGCGCGTCCCGTTCCGAGCTGGGCGGCCTTCACCGCCCGGGCCATTCCGTGGGCGCTACTGCCCTGGTGCCTGTGGCGGCTGCCGTTCGCCGTCGACTTCACGATGGGCACCATCGATCCCGCCGCGCCGGCCATGCCGTGGTGGGGCGGGGTCTACGTCGTGGGACTCAGCGTCCTGTCGGAGGGACTCGCGCTGCTGACGCTGGGCCTTGTACGCGGCTGGGGCGAGACCTTCCCCGCCTGGGTGCCGGTACTCGGCGCACGGCGCGTGCCGCCGTGGGCGGCGATCGTGCCCGGTGCCCTGGGCGGCCTGGTCCTGACCGTGGCGTTGTGGGGGTCCTTTCTGCGGGGCCTGCTGCACGTCGGGGGCTACGACCTCGTCCGCTTCGCCAACGGCTGGTGGGAGGCCCTGGCGACGGTGTGCGTCGCCCCCGGCATGCTGTGGGGTCCGGCGGTGCTGGCACTGACCTGGGCCTACCACCGCCGCCGCCGGGCCTGACGCCTGACGCCGCCTGCGCCCCCGCCACGGCGGGGACCACCAGCCGCGCGGACACGGCACTAGTTCTGCATCCTGTTCCGCCTGTTCCGCTCCTCGCGCTGCGACTTGCATGGAAGGCGACCCGGCCGGCGCCCCGCCGGCCGCCCTGGCGCCCCGGGAGCGTTCCATGTCCACGCCCTCTGTCCGCAATATCGTGTTGGTGCACGGCGGTTTCGTCGACGGTTCCGGCTGGCAGGCCGTGCACCGGCTGCTGACCGCCGACGGGTTCACCGTCACCGTCGTGCAGAATCCGACCCTGTCCCTGGAAGGTGACGTCGCCGCGACCCGGTTCGTCCTCGACGGTCTCGACGGCCCGGCCGTCCTCGTCGGGCACTCCTACGGCGGGGCCGTCATCAGCGAGGCGGGCACGCACGAGTCCGTCGCCGCCCTCGTGTACATCGCCGCGTTCGCCCCCGACAAGGGGGAGTCCGTCAACACCCTGATCGCCGACCCGCCGCCCGGCGCGCCCGTTCCGCCGATCCTTGAGCCCCGCGACGGCTTCTTGTTCCTCGACCGGGCCAAGTTCGCCGCGTCGTTCGCCGCCGACTTGCCCGCCGCCGACGCCGCGTTCCTCGCCGACTCCCAGGTGCCGTGGGGCGTCGACGCCCTGGCGGGTGCGGTGACCGAGCCGGCGTGGCGGCACAAGCCCAGTTCCTACCTGGTCGCCACGGAGGACCGGATGATCCCGCCGGCCGCCCAGCGGGCCATGGCCACCCGCGCCGGGGCCGTCACGACCGAGGCGATCGGCAGCCACGCCGTGTATGTCTCCCAGCCCGGTGCGGTCGCCGACCTCATCCGCCAGGCCGCGTCGGCCGAACGCTGAGCCCTCCGGCGCCTGGCGTCAGCCGCGTTTCCCCATCCCATTGTGTGAGGAGTTCCATGAGTACAAGTGTTTCCCGCCGTCAGGTCCTGGCCGCCGGAGCCGTGGTGGCCACGTCGGCGGCGCTGGTAGCTGGCTCGGAAGGAGCGGCCGCGGCGGCGGCCCCGACCGCCAGCGGTGAGGACAAACCGAAGACCAAGCCCACGATCGTGCTGGTACATGGCGGCTACGCCGATTCCTCCTGCTGGAACGCCACCATCGCGGAGTTGCACCACAAGGGCTACACCACCGTCTGCGGGTCGAACCCGCTGCGGGGTATTCCGACCGACGCCCCGTACATCGGTAGTCTGCTGGACTCGATCAGCGGGCCGGTCGTGCTGGTCGCGCACTCCATGGGTGGAACGGTCATCACGAACGCCGCCGCCGGGAAGAGCAACGTCAAGGCGTTGGTCTACATCGCGGCGTTCGTGCCCGACGTGGGGGAGACGCAGGGGGAGCTCATCACCAAGTTCCCCGGCAGCGAGGTCGAGCCGGTCAGCGTGGGGGTCCCGTACACGAAGGCCGACGGCACGACTGGAATCGACCTGTACCTGAGCAAGGACGGGCAGGCGGCCTTCGCAGCCGACATTCCCACCAGCGCCTTCCGGGTGCTCCAGTCCACCCAGCGGCCGTTCGACGTCGCCTCCTTCACCTATCCGACCACCGCCGCGGCCTGGAAGACCATCCCGTCATGGGGCCTCGTTGCCGGAAAGGACAAGGCGATCCCGCCCGCGTGCGAGCGCTGGATGTACAGCCGCGCGAACGCACGCAAGGTCGTCGAAGTGCCGAACTCGTCCCACGTCGTGATGCTCAGCCACCCCAGGATCGTCGCCGACCTCATCGTGGACGCCGCCACAGCGGTCAGCTGACACTCGCGACAGCGCCCCGGTCCACCGCCGTGGACCGGGGCCCGCGCGGGCACCACCTGCCTCGCGGGCGAAGCGCCCGCCCCACCCGAGCAGGCGACTCTCAGCCCGGCCGAGTGGCAGCTACTCACAGAATGGCGTCTCCGTCGCCGCATCGCGACAGTTGGTGCGCCCGGTGAACCGATGGGGTGAGGATTCAGAATGGCTCAGAGCCACTTCCCGTGATCATCATCCGTCCGGAGGCGATGGAGGAGCGGTTCGGCAGGAAACGGCCGATCCGGCCATCACGGAGCCGTAGTTGCGCCTCCTGTCCGCCGGCCACGCCCGCGAACTCCTCACCCGGTGCGGCTCTGACCTCCCCACGCCAACCCCGACCGCGTCCACCCTGCTCGGTCCACAGATCGACCAGTACAGCGATCTCGGTCTGGTCGGCACATACGATCACCGCCGGTCCGTGATAGTTCGCGGCACGGCTCCACCGCGGTTGATTTCGCAGGACCACGACTCTGTGACCACCTTTCCGAGCGCCATCCGAACCGGCCAGTAACATCCGACACCTCTCACATTAGACAGAAGCGGCTGCGCCCGGGAGAGTCCATCGGTCCAGGCCTGGGGGCCGCCCGGCTGACTTCGGTGTGCAAGACGAGTCCTATGGCCCAGTCGGCGAGGCCTGCGGCGGCGGGACGAGGCATGATGCCCGAATTCCGGATCTTCGCCGTGCCGATCGCGGTGTTCCGCCGTGGCCCAGGGCGGCCCCGCAGGCGTCGATGTGTGGCTTCGGCTCGTCGAACACCTCACCCGCCAGCGGGCCGACACGCTGGCGGCCTCGCTGACCGCCGGGCCCGGTTGGCGGCGGGTCGAGCCGGCCGGTGTGCCGAGGTGAGTTGGTCTCGGATTTCACCGACCCGGGTTCCCCGTCCCGTCGCAGGGTGAAGGGGAGCGAGGACTGCAGAGATGCAGCCTTCGCTGTTCGTCCACGCGCACCCGGGTGCGCACACTGTGATCGCCGAGGCCGCAGGTGTCGGGCGTGGATCGCCGACCGCACGACGACCTCCTCTGCGCTGCCTACGCCCATCTCGCCATCGAGACCCTCATCTTCGCCCGGACCCGCCCCGACCCCGCGGCGGCCGTCGACCAGGCTCCTCGAACAGGGCTGGACCGCCACGGCCGGCAGCGGTGCGCCAGCGCCTGACCCAACCCGTTCATGAAATTCAACCTTTGTGGACCGGCGCCGTGCGTTGCCCGTACCCGGTTGCGGTCACCGAATCGCGGGGAGATCCCGGAGCTGCCGGCGTGAGGTCAGGCCCAGTTTGCGGAAGATGTTGCGCAGGTGGGCGTCGACGGTCCGCGGGCTGAGGAACAGCGTCGCGGCCACTTCCTTGGAGGTGGCACCGTCGGCGACCAGCCGCGCGATGTGAACCTCCTGCATGGTCAGCGTGTCGGACGCCGGCGCGGTACGGCTGCGGGCGTGTTCGCCGGTGGCGGTCAGCTCGCGGGCGGCCCGCTCGGCGAAGGCCGCCGCGCCGGTCGCGGAGAACAGCTCGTGTGCCCGGCGGAGCTCGATCCGGGCCTGGGCGCGCTGGCCCTGCCGGCGTAGCCACTCGCCGTGCAGGAGCAACGCCCGGCCCCGGTGCACGACCTGGGGCTCGTCCTCCAGGATCGCGACCGCCTCCCGGTAGGCGCCGCCCTCGTCGGTGACCAGGGCACGGGCGTAGGCGGCCACGCCCAGGCCCCAGGGCCGCCCGCCGGCCTGGGCGCGTTCCTCCAGCTCGCCGAGTGCTGAGCGGGCCGCGTCGTGCTCGCCGCACCGGACCGCCGCCTCGATCAGCTCCGGCAGGGCCAGGCCGGACAGTCCGAGGTCACCGGTCGCCACGGCTGCCCGGGCGGCGGCCAGCGCCGCCGGATAGTCGGCGTGCCCGTTGCCCAGCACGGCCCGGGCGTAGTGCACGCTCAGGCTCATGTGCGGGCCGAGCGTGCCGAACAGCTCCTCGGCCTCGGCGCGCCGGCCACGGAGTGCCGTCAGGTGAATGCGCGGGTAGACCAGCGGCGCGGCGCCGGTCGCCTCGGCGATCGACTCCTCCTCGGAGATCATCGCCATTGCGGCACCGAAGTCGCCCCGGTAGGCGGTGCTGACCGCCAGCATCGCCAGCCCGATCGGCAGCAGGTGAAAGGCCCCGGAGCCACGGCCCGCGGCGGCGAACCGGGCCGCGATGCCGTGCATGGCCTCGGCGTCCCAGAACTCGACGGCCAGCAGATAGCCCAGCGTCGGCCGCCGAGCCCAGACCTCGGCCCTGGGGTCTGCGACCGCGGCCGCGAGCGGACCGGCGGCCACGTGTCCCTGATCGGCCAGGGCCACCATGCCCGCCAGCACCGGGTCACCGCCCGGCACGGTCCGGACTGCGGCCAGCACCTCGGCCAGGCCACCGGTCAGGACGCCGGTCTCGACGGCCTCCAGATAGCAGGCGCGGGCCAGGTCCGGATCGCTCGCGCTCAGCCGGCCGGCGGCCCGCAGCAAGTGCTCGGTGGGCCGCCGGTCGCCCCTGTGCCGGGCGAAGGAGATCCGGCCGCGCAGCAGGTCAGCGCGCGGCTCCTCCGGGTCGACGGTGCCGAGCAGCTCGGCGGCCACGTCGAACTCGCCGAGGCTGAGCTTGGCCTCGGCGGCGGCGAGCACCCGGCTGCTCCGGCGGCCCGGGTCGAGGGTCAGACCGGCGGCCCGCTCCAGGAAGGCCGCGGCGGCGGCGACCCCGCCTCGGGCGCTGGCCCGGTGCGCGGAGTCCTCCAGAGCCGCCGCGACCTCCTCGTCGGGGCCGACACTGGCCTGGGCCCGGTGCCAGGCCACCCGGTCGGGATCGGCCACCGGGTCACTGACCTCGGCGAGCGCGGCATGCGCCCGCCGCCGGTCCGCCAGGGGCGCGCCCTGGTAGGCGGCGGATCGGGCCAGTGGATGCACGAACCGGACCCGGGTCCCGATCTCCACCAGCGGCAGCTCACCGCCGACAGCCTCGGTGATCCCGAGCCGTTCGGCGGCCCGCCACAGCAGGGCCGGGTCGCCGAGCGGTTCGGCGGCGGCCAGGGCCAGGGCGAGCCGGTCCGCAGGGCCCAGGCCGGCCAGCCGGGCCCGGAAGCTCTGCTCGACCGCACCGGCCGGTTCCGGCAGTCGGAAGCCGCCGGCCAGCGCCGCGGTCGTCGGTAGCTCCAGCAAGGCCAGCGGGTTACCGCGGGCCTCGGCCAGGATCCGTTCAGCGACCTGCGGGTCCAGCGGCGCGCCGAGCGCCCGGTGGAGCAGCGTGCGGGACCGGGACTCGTCGAGCCGGCCGACCGGCAGCCGGGGCAGGCCGGCCAGCTCCCGGCCGAGCTCCTCCCGGGCGGCGAAGACCATCGCCAGCTGCTCGGCGCCGAGCCGGCGGGCGACGAAGGCCAGCGCCCGGGCGGAGGCGTCGTCGAGCCAGTGCGCGTCGTCGATCACGCACAGCACCGGCCGGCCGACCTCGACCAGCAGGCCGAGGCAGGCGGCCCCGACCAGGAACGGATCCGGGCTGCCGGAGCGGATCCCGAACGCGATCTCCAGTGCGGCCCGGTGCGGGGGCGGCAGGGCGGGCAGGCCGGACAGTACCGGTCCGCAGAGCTGGTGCAGCGCGGCATAGGGCAGCTCCGTCTCGAACTCGACGCCGGACGCCCGCAACACCAGCAGGTCGGCCGGACCGCCGACGCCCGAGGCCAGCCGGTCCAGTAGCGCGCTCTTGCCGATGCCGGGCTCACCGTGCAGCAGCAGCGCGCCGCCCTCGCCCCGGCCGAGGCCCGCCAACAGCGCCTCCAGTCGCGCCGTCTCGTCCTCGCGTCCCAGAAGAACCGTCATGGGAGTGGATCATGCCGGATCCGGAGATCTCGCCGGAACCGGGGCAAGGCCCCGTCACCTACGTAGCCGACGTTCTAGGTGATCCTCACCGACGCGAAGGCCGCCCGCCCGCTGCGAGGCTCATTCCCATGAAGACGAGATGGCTGCCGCTGGCGGCGCTGGCGACCGGGCAGTTCCTGGTGGTGCTCAGCGGCTCGATCGTGAACGTGGCCCTGCCGGCGGTCCGCACGGGGCTCGGCCTGACGGACGCGGGGCTGTCCTGGGTGGTCAACGCGTACGTGTTGACCTTCGGGGCGCTGCTGCTGGCCGGCGGCCGGATCGGCGACGTGCTCGGCCTGCGCCGGGTGTTCCTGCTCGGGACGGCGGTGTTCGCCGCCGGGGCGCTCGGCGCGACGGTCGCACCAGGGGCGGCGGTGCTGATCGCGGCCCGGGCCGTGCAGGGCCTCGGCGCCGCGCTCCTGGCGCCGACCGCGCTGGCGCTGGTCCTGGTGCGCTACCGGGACCCGCGCGAGCGCGGCACGGCGCTCGGGGTCTGGGGCGCTGTCTCCGGGGCCGGCGGCGCCGCGGGCGTCCTGCTCGGCGGGGTGCTCACCGGCGTTGCCGGCTGGCGCGCGGTCTTCCTGGCCCTGGTGCCGCTCGCCCTGGCGGTACTGCTGGCGGTGCGGTGGCTGGTCGAACCGGTGCCGGGCCGGGGTGGACGGGTCGATCTGCCCGGCGCGGCCGCGGTCACCGGCGGACTGCTCGCTGTGGTGTACGGCCTGACCGGTCCCTGGCCGGTGGCGGTACTCGGCGCGGCACTGCTGCTCGGGTTCGCGCTCCGCCAGCGTCGGCATCCCGATCCGCTGATCCCGCGCCGGCTGGCCCCGGTCGCGGCGCCGAACCTCCTGATGGCGCTGCTGGGCGCCGTCTGGCTCGGCCTGTTCTACTTCCTGCCGCTCTACCAGCAGCGGGTGCTCGGCTACTCGCCGCTGCAGGCGGGGCTGACCCAACTGCCGCTGGCGGCGACGGTCACGCTCACCTCCTGGGTGGTGGCCCGGGTCGCCGGCCGCGCCGTCCTCCCCGCCGGACTGGTGGCACTGGCCCTCGGGCTCGCCTGGCTGGCCCGGACCCCTGCGGACGGCGGCTTCCTGACCGACCTGCTCGGACCCTCGCTCCTGATCGGCGTCGGGCTCGGCGTGGCCTTCGTCCGGATCACGGCGATGGCGTCCGCGGGCGTCGCCGCCGAGGACAGCGGGCTGGCCGGTGGCCTCCTGAACGCCACCCGCCAGGTCGGCGGCGCCGTCGGCCTATCCCTCCTGACCCTCCTGCCCTCCTACGGCGCGGCCTTCCTGGCCTGCGCCGCCCTGACCCTCCTGATCACCGTCACCGGAAAGGCAATGTCATGACCGAGATCCGCAAGCCCTACATCAGCGGCCACTTCGAGCCGACCACCGAGGAACGCACCGCCACCGGGCTGACCGTGCACGGCAGCCTGCCCCCCGAGCTGAACGGCCGCTACTTCCGCAACGGCCACAACCCCAGGCCCGGCGTCACGCCGAGCCACTGGTTCAAGGGCGCCGGCATGCTCCACGGCGTCCGGCTCGCCGACGGCCACGCGGAGTGGTACCGCAACCGCTGGGTCCGCACCCCCTACCTGGACGGCGTGCCGTTCACCGGTACCGAGCTGGAAGTCAGCGCCGCCGCCACGAACATCATCTTCCACGGCGGCCGGTACCTGGCCCTGCAGGAGGCCAACCTGCCCTGGGAGGTCACCGCCGAGCTGGACACCGTCGGCGCGTACGACTTCGGCGGCACGCTGACCAGCGCGATGACCGCGCACCCCAAGGTCGACCCGGCGACCGGCGAGCTGCACTTCTTCTCCTACAGCCCGTTCCCGCCGTTCCTGACCTACTACGTCGTCGACGCGGCCGGCACGGTGATCCGCTCGACGGTGATCGACGGCGCGGGCCCGTCGCTGATGCACGACTTCGGCCTCACTCGCGACCACGTGGTGTTCCTGGACTCGCCGGTGGTGTTCGACCACGCCGAGCCGTCCGGCATCCCGTACCGCTGGCACGACGGCATCCCGCTGCGGATCGGCCTGCTGCCCCGGGCCGGCGGCGCGCCGACCTGGTTCGAGTTCGACGACCCGGCGGTGATCCTGCACGTCGGCAACGCGTTCACCGACGAGCGGGGCCGGGTGGTGCTGCGGGCGCCGAAGTTCGACCGCTCCTCGTGGGAGTCGTCGTGGAAATGGTGGACCGGCGCGCCCGGCTACGCCCCCACGCCCAACATCGGCGCCACCCACCACCAGTGGATCCTCGACCCGGCGACCGGAAAGGTCACAGAGGAGTCCCTCGACGACCTGGTCACCGAGTTCCCGGCGATCAACGACGACTACACCGGCTCGACCAACCGCTACTCCTACGCCGTCGGTTTCCCCGGCGCCGGCCTGGACAGCTACCACACCGTCAAGTTCGACCACCGCACCGGCCAGCGGCAGCTCTTCGGGCACGGCGACGGCCGGATGCCCGGCGAGGCGGTCTTCGTGCCCGCCGCCGGCGGCAGCCGCGAGGACGACGGCTACCTGCTCACGATCGTCAGCGACCTGCGGGCCGACGCGTCCCAGCTGCTGGTGCTGTCCGCCTCCGACCTGACCGCCGGGCCGATCGCCACCGTCGAGCTGCCCCAGCGGGTACCGGCCGGCATCCACGGCAGCTGGATCGACGACGAGAACTGACGAGAACACGATGCGGGGCCGGGCGACACGCCCGGCCCCGCGCCGCGTACCCCATCAGGCCCTCCGCTCGGCGGGCGTGCGACGGGCACCGAGAGGCTGCTCATGCTCCACTAGGCTGGGTGCATGGATCGACTTCAATGGGTATGTGAGCTGTACGAGCGGGCCATGTTCGGCGGGGACACCGACGCGGTGGCCGCCAGCGAGCGCGAACTCGACGCCATCGAAGCCGACCTGGCCCTCAGCAGGGGCCGCGCCGCGCACCTGCGGGTCCTCGCCGACCGGCGGCTGGAGCCCGCCGAGCTGGCGCACTTCGAGCGCGCCGCCACGCTGTACCGGCAGCTCGGCGACATGCCGGGCGAGGCGGAGGCCGAGTTCTGGATCGGCTGCTACCACCAGGTGTGCGCCGACAACACCGCGCTCGCCCTGCCGCACCTCGACCGGGCGCTGTCGCTGGCCGAGGGGCGGGGGAGGACCTGACCGCGTCGTACGCTCTGCGGCACCTCGCCTTCGCCGCCCGTCAGGCCGGCCGCGCCGACGAGGCGCACGAGCCGATGACCACCTCGACCCAGCTGCGCCGGCGGGTCGGGTTCGGCGCGGGGGTCGCGGCGAACCTGGTCGCTCTGGGCTACTTCGCCCTCGACGACGGCCGCACCGCCGACGCGGCGGCGCTGTTCGACGAGGCCGAAGGGCAGGCCGCCGCGAGCGGGGCGCACGCCGTGGCCGCCTGGGTGACCGAGGCGCGCGCCAAGCTCGGCTGAAATCCGAGGCGCGACTATCGTGCGGTGCCGGGCTCGGAACGGGCATGCGCCTGGCGATCCCGGATCGACTCTCAGGTCCCGTTCCTACCCGTATCCAGTGCCCGGCATCCTCGAGCAGGCTGTGCCGTCCGCCGTCCGCCGTCCGCCGTCCGCGGGCCGTGGTTACCGATGCGGGCCCCGGTCAGGGCGTGGTGCTTGTGCCGGGGTCATCTGTACGCGGTGGCGGGCGTTGTCGGTGAGGAACTCCGACAATGCCTGGTCGCGGACCCTGCCCGCCGCGCCGATGATCACCTTCCTCGTCGCAGGGCCGGCCGCCTGCAGGTGACCACGGGCCACCGGCGACCCACCGCCTACGCCGGCATTTCTGGAGCCGAGCTCCAAGACGGCCCAAGCTACTGTGCCTCAGGTTCAAGGTGGTGCTCGACGACAGTCCACCAGTGCCGGGCGTTGAGGGAGGGGCGGGCTGCGTCGAGGGTGATCCACGAGCCTTCGACGACCGGGTCGGCGTCGTCGATGACGGCGAAGACCGGCACGTGCGCCCACGGCGTGGGGTGCGGGTAGGCGGTGTCGGGTCGCGGGACGACGTTGCGGACGTACCCTACGCAGCCAGTCTCAACATCCGCGCGGCCGAGGGTCGCAGTAGCCAGCTGGGCGAGGCCGTCAGGGACCGCCATCCGGTCGGGGCCGCTGCCGAGAAACAGCGTCGGCAGATCGAGCCCCCGGTGCGTCGGTACACAGAAGAACTCAACCGTCCCTGGGCTGGAGACCCGCGCCAGAAGCAGCCGGACGATGACGCAGGGCTCTGGCACGCCACAGCGTGTCCCGGCCCAGACCTCGGCCGTGCTGCCCGCAGGTAGCCAGGGTGCATCGGGAACGAGGGCAATCAGGCGTTCATTGAACATCCGGGGAGCCTGACACGCTTTCGGCCGCACGGCGACCCGGGCAACACGCGAGTCACTGGGACGTGGGTGACAGCGGCTCACGGGCAACGGTCCTCAGCATCAGGACTTCACCACTCACGACCCGATGACCTGGCGACTGGCGCAACACGTGCATCTGTTCATGGTTCGAACGGAGATCCTCAAGAACATGACACGAGCCGATTTCACGACAACCCGGATTTCGCCTCGCCGCGTCGAAAGGTCGCAGCGAGAGACCTTCGGGCGAGCGGGGAGCTCGAGCTGGTCGCGGTGGACCAATGTGCATCATGTTCGTTCTCGACAACCTTGTTGACTGATGAAGCTTATGTAAGGCAATCCTAAATTTAACCGTGAATGGTTGACTCGGCAATGACCGGTCCGCCAGGTTCGAGGCATGGGAATCCTGAATAGATCACAAGGGACCGTTCTCTCCGTCTTCCGGATCGTGGTGGGCCTGCTGTTCGCCAGCCACGGGGCCTCGTCCCTGCTCGGCGTCCTCGGCGGCGCCATGGGCAAAGGCGGCACGGTCCCATTCGGAACGTGGCCGGGCTGGTACGCGGCCGTCATCCAACTCGTCGGCGGCGCTCTGGTGATGCTGGGCCTGGGCACCCGCGTATCGGCGGTGATCTGCTCCGGATCCATGGCCTACGCCTACTTCGTCGTCCACCAGGAACGCGCCCTCGCTCCGATCCAGAACGGCGGTGAGGCCTCGGCGATGTTCTGCTGGGCATTCCTGCTGATCGCCGTGTTTGGGGCCGGCCACCTGTCGCTGGACGCCCTCCTCTTCAAGGATCGCGGCCAGACGACCGCCATGCCCCAGGCCGAGAACGGGTGACTAGCCGATCACGTCATTGCCTCCGCCATGGGATGGCCTGACCGGGCGCCGGGATCGCCGACCACAGCGTCTGCGCAGCGGTCGGCGAGCGGCCCCCACCGCGCACGGTGGGCCGCGCAGGCGGACATCGGCGGGGCTGGGCCGAGGTGGCACACGAATAGTGTCCGCTGTTCGAACCGATGCTCGACTGGCTCTACAGCCGCTACCGCGACCACCTCGACACGTGATGGGACACCCTTCCCGCTCGCATTGATCTGGACGGCGTAGCGCTCCAGGTGCGCGGGTATCGTCGTCCCGGCCCCGCAGGCGACCCAGAACGGGACACATCCGAGACCGTCGGCGCTCACAGCACCGAACCATAGCGAGGGCTGACGACCGGCACGGCGGCGGTTGCGGGAACAGCCGGTCCGCCCGGCCCCCCACATGCCGGACGTGCGGGTCGGTGCCGGCGCGAACGACGACCAGTCCTACCTCGTGCCGGCGGCGTCGAGGCTAGTCGTCGGTGTCTTGAACGCCTGGCGAAGGGTTCGCAGGTTGTCGCCTAGGGTCTGCGGGGCGAGATCGATCACCCACACGCCGTCGCGGTAGTGCCAAAACCCGAGCGCGGACCAGACCTTCTCGAGTTTGGTGACAGCGGCGTCACGGGCCGGGCCAGCAAGGCGGTCGTCGTCGGACTCGCCGATCGGTGACGGGTAGCAGGCCACGAGCCGGGCTACTTGCGACAGGACCTCGATCGCCTCACCGACCAGGACCGGGCCGAGCCCGAACCCGCGCCACCGCGGATCCAGGCGGACGGAGCTGACGATCAGCACCGCGCCGCCGAACCCCTGAACCTGGCTGGCCAGATCTTCATCCACGTCTCCGGTGGCCATGTCGAACACGGTGGCGGCGATGACCCCGAGATCGGCTTCGGCACCGTCGAAACCGAGCAGGTCGACGACGCCGAGGTTGAGCCGGTCGATGAGTTCGTGCAGGTCGTTGGCGCAGTGCTCGAGCTGGTAGCTCGATCGGCAGGTCATGGCTCCCGGCCCGGTCGGTGATCACCGTCACCGCGTCCTGCCCCAACTGACACCGCCAGGTCCGGCCAACCCGGCCCGACTCGTGTCGCCCCGGACATCCGCCCTGGGCGACACACGGCATCCGGCCTGACGCTCACCATCACGCCCGCCAGACGTCTGACGAGACTTGGCAGCGGCCGGTGGAGGGAGGGATGACGAGGGTGCCGTCGTCGTCTCCGAGAGACCCGGCGGTGCGGCAGGAGGCCGACGCCCTCGCCAGTCAACACAGCGAGCCATCGGTGGACATGTCCATGTTCACCCACCTGCCTCTCGGCGTGCGCATCACCAACCTGGTCGTGACGTTGAGTTCCGCGGAGGTGTGGATCGTCCGCGAGGCCGCGCTGCAAGACCCGGGCGACGACCTGATCTGACGACGTCCACAACCTGACGTGTACAGCGGGGGCCCCGAAAGTACTCGGGGCCCGACCGCGCCGTAGCCGCTATCGCTCGCCCCTCAAGCCAGCGCCGCCCGGGGGCCCGCTGGCCGGGGGACCACGGCAGCGAGCTGATCGTGTTGTGCTTGGCTCACCGCGCCGGTCGTGAGCCGTCAGGCCTGGGCCCCGGACGGAGCGGTGGACACTTGTCGTGGCGTTGACGGGTTCGGGTCCAGCAGCTGGGCGCACGACGGCGGTGGCTCGGCGGGACCGGCTGCAACCTGGACCAAGTATCCCTACCCATTGATCACCTTCAGACGCGACGAACTACCAGTCCACTGCAGAGGGCATCGATCTCGGTGATGGCCGCGGCGTTTGCGAGCTGCACGTACATCTGGCGGGCCCGCGACCAGCTTTCCCGAGCGCCGTCGACGTCACCGCACGCGACCAGCGCTACGCCGAGGTCGCGCAGCGCCAGGGCCGTCGGGTACGCCAGCCCGGCCCGCTCGAAGATCTCCACCGCCTCGTAGAGCTGTGCCCGGGCTCTCTCCGACTGTCCCCGGCGTAGGTCCAGGACGCCGGACCAGCGGATCGTGAAAGCTCGTTCGACCTCCACCCCGGCGGGGACCGCCAGCTCAAGCGCCGCGTCGAGCGCCTTCCCCGCACCGTCCAGCCGCCCCAATTTCAGAAGGAACCCGCCTAGTTCGCGCAGTACGGCGGCCTGTTTTACCGGCGATCCCATGGCACGCGCGATCGCGAGCGCCTCGTCGAACAGCGCCTCCGCGCTAGCGGCATCGCCGGCTTGGGCGGCTGTCATCGCCAGCATGCGCAGTGCCGTGTAGCGCGGGCGCCGGTTGCCGTGCGCCGCGCACAGCCGCAGGCTCTCCTCGTAGTGCCGGGCCGCCTCGGCCGCCTTGCCGCATTCGCGCAGCAGCAGCGCCATCTCGTTGTGCGCGACGCTCGCGACGAGCTTGTCGCCGGCGTCGGCGGCGAGCGCCAGCGCGCCGCGGAAGAGCCGCGCGGCCAGCTGCTGCTCGCCGGACGCCCGGTGCACCTCCGCCCGCAGCACCAGCGCCTCGGCGCGGCCGCCATCGTCGCCGAGCCGCGCGAACGCGTCATGGGACTGTTCGGCGTACTTGCGCAGCCTCGGCAGGTCGCAGACGTGCGCGGCGCTCGCCCGGTAGGCCAGGTTGCGGGCCAGCACGGCGCGCCCCAACATGTCGGAGTCCGAGCAGGCTTTCCACGCGGTCTCGTGGCTGCGCAGCCAGTCGTCGCGCAGGTCACGCATCTCGTAGAAGCCGAGCGCCGCGTCGGCGAGGTTCCATGCCTGGACGCCGTCGCCGGCCGACGCCGCGTGGTCGATCGCGGCAAGCAAGTTGGCCCGCTCCGCGGCGAACCACTCCTCCGGTGCGGCGGCGAGCCGCTCGGCGATGTGCGGTTCGACCGGCCACCGGTGCGCCGGGCCGATTCGCCGGCTCAGGTACCGACAGGACAGCCTGACGTCGGCCGCCTCGGCGAGGGTCAGCCACGCGCCGACTGCCCGGGAGATCGCGGCGCCCCGGATGGCGCGGGTGTCGGTGGCATACGCCCGCTCGCGCGCGAAGAGCCGGACCAGGTCGTGCAGCCGGTACCGGGGCGAGCCGGTGGCGTCGGTGCCGTTCGGCTCGACGAGGTGGGCGTCGACCAGAACATCGACGAGGGACTCAGCTTCGGCGGTGGTGGTGTCGAGCAGGGCAGCGACCACCCAGTCGGCGACGTCGTTCACGTCGAGCAGGGCGAGCAGGCGCAGCGCTCGGCGGGCCTGTGGGGAGGTGCCGTCGTAGCTGAGCATCAACGAACTACGTACGGCCAGGTCGCCGGTGCGCAGCTCATCGAGGCGTCGGCGGGAGTCGGAAAGCCGCTCCGCCAACCAGCCGAGCGGACGGTCGGGGCGCGATGCGAGCCGGGCGCCGACCACCCTCAGGGCCAGCGGTACGCCGGCGCACGTGTCGAGGATGTCGCGCACGGCGTCGGGGTCCGCGCCGGCCCACCGCTCGCCGGCCATGCGCCGGAGCAGGCGCAGCGCGTCGGAGTCGCCGAGGACATCGACGGCGACGGTCCGCGCCTCGGCCAACGCGCTGAGCCGGTCCCGGCTGGTGACGATCACCGCGCTGGGCGGCGTTCCGGGGAGCAGTGGACGCACCTGGCTCACGGCGGCGGCGTCGTCGAGCACGATCAGCACGCGTCGTCCGGCCAGCCGGCTGCGGTACAGCGCCGCGCGCTCCTCGAGTCCGTCGGGCACCGCCGATCCGGCCACGCCGAGCGACATGAGCAGTGTCGCGAGCAGGTCGTCGGGCCGGGCGGGCGACGTCGTCGAGCCGCGCAGGGTGGCGTAGAGCTGGCCGTCGGGGAACCGGTTGGCCGCTCGGTGCGCCGCGCGCAGGGCGAGCGTGGTCTTGCCGACTCCTCCCATGCCGACGAGTGCGATCACGGTGGGCACGCGGTCTGCGTCGGGGGTGCCCGGCGCGGGCTCCTGCTCACCGAGCAGCGCTTCCAGGATTGCGAGCTCGTCTCGCCGGCCAGTGAAGTCGGGGATGTCGGCCGGTAGCTGCGCGATCCGCGGCGAGGCTGCGACGGTGCCTTCGGAAACGGTCGGCGTGGGCTCGAGGAGCCCCTGGTAGGCCTCGTGCAGCTGCGCGCCGGGCTCCACACCGAGCTCGTCCACCAATCGGGCGCGCACCTCGCGGAAGGAGGCCATCGCCTCGTCCCGTCGGCCGAGGGCTCGATAGACCCGGATGAGCCGGGCCTGGGCGTCCTCGTCCAGCGGGTGCTCCCGCGCGGCCTCGTCGACGAGGGCGAGTACGTCCCCGGCCCGGCCGAGATCAAGGGCAGCGGCGGCGAACCAGCCGATCGACAGCCATCGTTGGCGTACGGTGTCGGCCACGGCCGGATGGTCGGCGAGCAGCGGTACGTCGGTCAGCGGCGTGCACCACCCCAGCTGCGCCTGTCGGAGCAGCGCGAACGCGTCCGCGGCGTTGCCTTCGCGCTGGGCGTCGCGGGCGCGGGCCGTGAGCTGGGCGAAGTGGTGCAGGTCGACGGCGCCGTCCTCGACCCGCAGGGCGTAGCCGTCGCCGGCGCGCGGCAGCAGCCGGCTGGACTGCCGGGCCGTGCGGTCCGGCTCGAGCGCTGATCGCAGGCGCTTGACGTGCGTCTGCACCACGTTCCACGCCCCGGCCGGGATGGTCGCGCTCGTCCATAGTGCTCCGATGAGCTGGTCTCGACGTACAGGCTGCCCGTTGGCCAGCGCCAGCAGGGCCACGATCGCGCGCTGTTGGCCGGGGCGGACGGCGATCTCGGTCGCGCCCCGCCAGACGCGCAACCGGCCGAGCAGTTGCACCCGCACCGGTTCCCCGAGATCCGCAGCGTCCATTCCCGATCCAATCCGCGTCCAGTGATCACCGTCACCATGGTCCGCAAGAAGTATCTCTGTGCTGCACTTCTTCGACCTACAGGAGGACAGTTGAACCGCACCGTCTGGAGGGCAGTGGCCGGGACCGCGATCGCGGCGGCCGCTGTGACGACGCTGGCCACCCCCGCGTACGCCGCGCCCACCGCGTCGCTAGTCTGCGAGCCCACGGCGCACTACTGGAGCTGCAACGCCGACTCGACGCCGAACACCGCCACGGTGCAGTGGTACATCGCCGGGCAGCTCGACGCGGCCTTCACGAACCGCAACGACTGGTACCGGTCGTGCTCGACGGGATACCGCATCAAGGTGACCGTGGTCGTCACCGATGAGACCGGAGCGTCGGCGTCGGCCACCAGGTACCCGATCTGCTCCTCCTACACCCCGTAGGAGAACTGCAATCCGTAGCGAACGTTCTCGACGCGGCGGGCCGGAGCCGATTCCGGCCCACCGCGAGTACGGCAGCACCGAGTGGCCGGCCGGAGAGCGGCCGTGGGCGAGCGCCCCACCGGCACCCCCGTCCCGACCATTCGGGCGGCCAGGTCGGCGCCCGGATGTGAGCACCGGTCGGTGCCGGGTAGTCCGGGGTGGGCGGCGCTACGTCGCGGCAGGTCAGTGCGCGGCGAGGGCGTCCAGGCGAGCCCGGAGCGCGTCCGCCAAGGGTTGACCGAGGCGGGTGTACAGCCGCAGGGCGGCGCCCAGATGGGCCGCCGCCGCGTCCCGTTCGCCGAGGGCGCGGCGGGCGAGGCCGAGGCCCTCGTGCGAGCGTCCCTGGGTGTAGAGGTCACCGGAGTCGTTCGCGATACGGAGCGCGGCCTCATAGTGCCCTACCGCGGACGCCGGCCTGCCGAGCGCGAGGGTGGCCTCGCCCAGGCTGGTCAGGGCGGCGCCCTCCAGGATCCGCGCGCCGGCCTCCCTTGCGATCGCCAGCGCCCGCTGCTGGTGGTCGATGGCGCACTGCTCGCGGCCCACGTGGTGGTACACCTGCCCCAGGCACTTGAGCGCGAAGCCCTCGGCGACCCGGTTGCCGCTGTCGCGGTGCAGGTCGATCGCGCGGTGGAAGGTCTCGGCAGCCAGGTCGTACTCGGCCGTCCGGCGGTAGGCCTCGCCGAGATTTGCCAGCGTGTTGCCGTCGGGCTGCCGATTCGCGCCGGAGCGTTCCAGGTCGATGGCCTGCCGGAAGGCCAGCGTGGCCTCGGCGGGGCGGGCCTGGTGCTGGTGGATGGTCCCGAGGTTGACGAGGGCCCGGCTCTCGACGTACCGGTCGCAGACCTGGCGGCCGGCCGCGCGGGCCGCGGTGTAGTGCCGCGCGGCCGCCTCGTAGTCGCCCAGCCGGGCGTAGCCGATGGCCAGGTTGATCAGCGTCGGACCGCCGGCGTCAAGTTCCATCGCGGCGCGGAGGCTGTCGACCGCCTGCCGGAGTTCGCCGCGCTGGGTGTGGATCATGCCGATCTGGTTGAGGGCGCCGGCCTGTCCGGCGGCGTCACCGGCGTCGCGGTGGGCCTCCAGCGCCCGGTGGGCCAGGTCCAGGGCCTGGTCGTACTCGGCGAGCCGGTTGTGCGCGGAGGCCTGGAACCGGAGCAGGTCGGCCCGCCGGACGGGGTCGGCGACGATCCGTCGCACCTGGTCGTACAGGACGAGGGACTCTCGATGGTGGGCGCGGACGTCCAGGTACCCGCTGAGCGCCGTCGCAAGGAGGTAGCCGAACTCAGGCCCCGCCCGCCCGGCGAGGGTGATGAGGTTCGCCCGTTCGGCGTCCAGCCAGGCCAGCGCCTCGGCCGGCCCGGCGAACGTCAGCGTGCCCGGCCTGGCGGCCCCGGGCACGGGGTGCCGGCTGGCGGGGGTGTCCAGGCCCGCGGCGGCCACCGCGGCGACGGTCACCTGGAGACAATGGTCGGTCAGCCGGTCGAGGGCGGCCCGGCGGTCCGGTTCGGGGAGCGCGGCGGCGCGGTCGGCCGCATACAGCCGCAACAGGTCGTGGAATCCGTACCGGTCACCCGGCCCGGCGGTCAGCAGGTGCGCGTCGCGGAGACCGCGCAGCAGGCGCTCGGTCGCCTCCGGGGTCAGGCCGATCAGCGCGGCGGCCGCGTGCGGGTCGACATCGGTGCCCGGGAGCAGGCCCAGGAGGCTGAAGAGGCGCCGCTCGGCGGGCCGCAGCGCGTCGTGAGACAGCGCGAACGCGGCAGCGACGTCCCGGTCGTCGACGGCGAGTTCGGCCAGCCGGTCGTGTTCGGCGGCGAGGGCGGTGGCGAGCCGCGCCACGGGGCGGGCGCCGTGGCCGACCCGACCGGCCGCGATCCGCACGGCCAGCGGCAGGTAGCCGCACAGCCGCAGGACCTCCTCGACCGCCTCGGGCTCGGCGCGGGCCGCGGGCCCGGCCGCGGCGGTGAACAGTGTCCGGGCGGCCGCGGGCATCAACACGTCCAAGGCCAGGGACGTGGCGCCGTCGAGGGTGGTTAGGCGCCGGCGGCTGGTGATCAGGACCAGGCTGCCGGGGACGCCGGGGATCAGGGGCCGGACCTGGGCCGCGTCGGCCGCGTTGTCGAGCAGGATCAGCAGCCGGCGTCCGGCCACCGACGAGCGCCACAGCGCCGAGCGTTCCTCCTGCTCGGCGGGGATTGTCTCCTCATGGACCCCGAGGGCGCGCAGGAGGCGGTGCAGGGCCTCGTTGCTGCCGAGGGGGGCGCGGCCCGGGGTGAAACCGTGCAGGTCGCAGAAGAGCTGCCCGTCCGGGTACTGCCCGGCCAGGGTGTGTGCGACGTGGACGGCCAGCGCGGTCTTGCCGACGCCGGGCATGCCGTCGATCGCGGAGATGACCACCGTGCCCGCCCGGTCCGCCGCGAGGTCCAGCACCCGCTGGGTCTCGGCGCGGCGACCGGTGAAGTCCCCGACGGCGTAGGGCAGCGACCGGGGCAGGTGGAGTCGTGTGGCCGGGGCCGGTTCGACGTCGTGGCGCAGGATCCGGGCGTGCAGTTCGGTGAGTTCCGGGGTGAGGTCAAGGCCCAGCTCGTCGGCGAAACGGCGGCGGGCCGCGTCGTAGCGGGTCAGCGCCTCGGCGTGCCGGCCGGTCCGGTACAGCGCCGTCATGAGCAGCTCGAGGGGCCGTTCCCGCAGCGGGTGCCGGGCGCACAGCTCGGTGAGTTCGTCGATGAGGTCGTCGGGGCGGCCCAGGGTGAGGTCGAGTTCGGCGAGGCGTTCGACCGCGGTCAGCCGCCGGTCCGCCAGCAGGGCCCGGGCGTCGGTGACGAAGTGCGCGGTCAGGTCCGCGAACGCCTCGCCCCGCCACAGTGACAGTGCGGTGCGCAGCTCGCGTGCGGCCTTCTCCCGCTCGCCGGTGGCCGCGAGGGCCGCAGCGGCGGCGACGCCGCCGGTGAAGAGCTCGAGGTCGAGTTGGCCGGGCTCGGGGAGGATCGCGTAACCCGCCGGCCCGGTGGTCAGTATCGCCGGCGCGCCGATCGCGCGCAGGGCCCGGCGGATCGCCGATACAGCGGTCTGGATCTGGGCGCGGGCCGTGTCCGGCGGCGCCGCGCCCCACACCGCGTCGACGAGCCGGTCGGCTCTGACACCGGTCCCGGCGTGCAACAGCAGGTAGGCCAGCACCGCGCGGTGCCGTGGCGCCAGCGCCGGTGATGGCCGGTCGGCGGCCGACAGCCGCACCGGTCCCAGGACCGTGAACCGTACCCCCATCTCGTCCCCCCTCGCGTGCCGACCGAGAGGATCCCGATAGCGGACGCAGAGCGAACCTATCAAGATCATTCGGCATTCTGTTCCCGGTCGACGGCCGGGTCCGTCCCGGTCGGGCCGCGAGCACTTGATCCACTCGGACCCGCAGATGGGAATCCACTGTATGAAACGCGTCATCACCATCGCCCTGACGATGGCCGCCCTCGTGCTGTCGGCGGTGGTCGTCAACGCCGCGCCGGCCTCGGCGGGGACCAACAACTTCATGATCCGCAACGACGGCACCGGGCTGTGTCTGGAGGGCACGTACAACGTCCCCAGCGCCGTCGAGGATGTCCACGGCGCGTTGTGCGACACCAACAACAAGCGCCAGCGCTGGAACTTCGTCGCGCCTGACTTTGTCATCGAGATCTACATGGCCGCCGACAACGGCGGAAACTCGGGCCTGTGCCTGCACGTTGACGCCTACTCCGACGTGTTCACGACCGGCTGCGGCTCGGAGAGCCCGGGGAACGGGACCCTGAACATGCTCACCTCCCTGGAGACGTCGACGACGATCTCCAACGGCGCGAACGGTTGCTACTTCGGCATGCTCAGCACCGGCGTCACGGGTTGCACCCCGGGTCAGACCACGTCAGGAAAGAAGTGGGACCTCACTTACCACGCCGGGGCGGGCGGTCCCTGGGCCTACGCCAACGCCAACAGCGGCAAGTGCATCGACATGCCCAACTTCGCGTCCGCCAACGGGGTCCCCGCCGACCAGTGGACCTGCGACAACGGCTCCAACCAGAGGTGGACCCAGCGGGTCCGCGGGGCCGGCTTCGAGATCGTGAACCTGAGCAGCGGCAAGTGCCTGGAGATGCCCAACTTCAACACCATCGCCGGCTACCCCGCCGACCAGTGGACCTGTGACGGCGGCTCCAACCAGTTGTGGTTCGAGCGGTTCGACACCACCACCAAGATGTACAGCTACGCGAACCTGTACAGCGGCATGTGCCTGGAACTGCCGAACTGGAACACGGCCAACGGCACAGCGATCGACCAGTGGCCCTGCGACGGCGGCACCAACCAGGGCTGGAAGTAGGCAGCGACGACACGAGCGGGTGCCCACAGCCTCGTCCGGCTGTTGGCACCCGCTCTCTTCGGCTCGAGCGAACATCGAACGAAGTCGTGAACAGCGCGCGGGACCGGCGGCGCACCCCGTTGCGGCCACCCGCCATCGAGCGACACATTGACAAACATCGACAGAAGCTTGGGTTCCCACGTCTGCCTGTGGAAATGATCACTAGATCATGATCCTCAATGGATGGACGATCGCAACAGGTAGCTCGACCTGCGGCACAGGGCGCCACGCAAATCTACTCTAAATACACATTGCTAAGACAATGCGCCGGATAACAGCCTTTATTATCTCGTATTCACCTACAGCTGATCTTGTGTGGACCAGGCGTCCGCCAGACAGAGGGGGACGACACGCGAAAGAAGGCACAATGCGTCGACTCGTAGCCACCGCCGGCACGCTCCTGATGGCCGGCGCCGTTGCCGCGACCCTGGGGGCCGGCACCGCGCAGGCCGCCACCACCAGCACACCCGTCCTGCTGGGCTCCCTGCACCTGACGAAGACCGACAACGCCGGGACGACCACCCAGGCGGACCTGACCTGCGTCCGGGGCATCAACGTCCAGGGCCAGATCTACGTCAGTGGCAGCGGCACCGTCACCAACCCGGTCGCGGCGTGCCAGGAACTCAACACCGTCAACGGTGACCTGACCAAGCTGATCGTGCACCCGACCTGGTTCCCCACCAACGTCGTCGCGCCGGTCTCGGTCACCGCCACCGGTAACTGGGGCGCCACCACCGTCGACTTCTCCCGCACGTACACCAACGGCAGCGTCCTGGCGAAGTACACCGGCGACGTCTTCCAGTTCTAGGATCTGTAGTCCTCCTGACGGGCGCCGACCGGACGGTCCGCGCCCGTCAGTCCTATCCGAGCGACATTCGGGCCGCGACGTCGAGCCCACGGGACCGGACCAGCCATTTCCACGGCCAGTGCCGGCGGCACCGACCTGCTAGGGACCGTGACGGACACCGAGAGCAGGCTCTTCGGACTCGCCATGCTCGATCCGGAGCACGACTCGGAGGTGCCGCAGGCCCAGCTGGGTGGACAGCTCGATCCTCGTCCTGACCTGCCGAGTTCCAGATACTGCCTCGTTTGGCTCGCAACGCTCCGAGCCGCCGTGCCGACGAATGTAGGTGCCTGCAGGATCGTGGCGCGCGAGCTGGTCGCCAGGAGTGCTCAGCGTAGCCGTCATCTGGAGGCTGTTCGGCACTATCTTGGAAGAGGTCGACGCGTCTCACATTGGCCGGCTATTCGGTGTGGGGCGTGCGCGGCGACGATCTCGTACGCCTCGAGGAGCCCCTCGGCGCGTTCCCCGGTCACGGCGGCCGCGGCCTCGGCGAGGTATTGCAGGACGGGACGGGCGAACAGCAGCGGCTCGGTCAGCGGATCCAGCCGTGGGGAACCGTGCGGTTCCGGGGCCGGCCCGTGCGACGTCGGGACGTCGGTCATACCCGCCACGCTACGACGTGAGCGCATTGGCGCTCCTCCCATTGTGGGGTGGCGTCCAGGATGTCAGACGCCACCCCACGACGATGCCGGGGCCGGCGGCGTGCGACGCGCCGACGGCCCCGGCCGTACCCCTGCGCCCGCGTCCGCCGTGGATGGGAGGCCGTCACGGCGCGGATACCTCCAGAAGGTGCCATACCCGGCCGGCGGCCGGGCAAACACCTTCCGCCGTGTCGTCTTGACTCCCCGGCGCGGAGTTTCGACGATCCTGGCGTGGAGATGATCGAGATCGCCCGGTTCTGGTACGGCCACCTTGACGAGGCGCGGGCGGAGGTGCTCATCCACCGTCACCCGAACGGCACGGTCGGGGTGCAGGCCACCGTCGCCGGGAAGAACCGGCTCCTCGAACATCTCACCCGCGAGCGGGCCGACCTGCTCGCGCCTCAGCCCGGGTCGCGGTGCCGGAGCAGGAGGTAGCCGGCCAGGTGTGTGACCAGCACCCAGCCGGCCAGTAGCGCCAGGCCGGTCCAGGCGCCGTAGTCCCGGGCCCACCGGGGATCGTCCTGCGGGCCGGCCAGGTGCAGCATCACCCAGCCGAGCTGGTCGGGCAGGTACTGGGTAACCGCCCCCAGCTTCGGGATCCCGCCCAGGCCCTGCGCGCCCAGGAACAGGGTCGGCAGCAGGACGGCCAGGGTCGGCACCGGCCGGCGGAGCACACTCGCGACGCCGAGCGCGAACGCGGCCATCAGCTCCAGGTACAGCCAGGCGCCGACTGCCGACTCCAGCACCCCGGGCCCGCCAGGGTCGAGCACCCGGGGGCGCAGCCCGACCCGTGCTCCGACGAAGGCCGCGGTGACCATGGCGGCGGAGGCCGCGCCGGACACCGCCAGGACGGTCAGCGTCTTGGCCAGGTGGAACGTGGCCCGGTTTGGCACCGCGGCTAGGCTGGGCCAGATCGTGCCGGTCGAGTACTCGCCGGTCAGCTGGAGCACCGCGAACACGACCAGGGCCAGCTGGGCCAGGGTCAGCCCGTACCACGCGGGAAAGAGCAGATCGAATTTCGCCTCCTGCGCGGCCGGCAGCGGCCGGTGCATGGCCAGTCCGACCAGTCCGCCCAGCCCGGCGCTGAGCGCCACCGCGATCCCCAGGGCCACCGGGGTCGACCACACGGTGCGCACCTTCGTCCACTCGGCCCGGCAGGCCGCCCCCAGGCTCATCGGCTCGGCCCCGGGTCGCCCGGGTCCGCCGCCGCAGCGAGCAGCCCGAAGAACGCGTCCTCCAGCGTGCGGCCGCCGGCGACGAACTCGGACACCGGCCCCGCCGCCAGCAGCCGTCCCGCGCCGATCACGATCAGCTCGTCGGCGGCCAGGGCGGTCTCGGCCATCAGATGGCTGGAGACGAACACGGTCCGGCCGGCGTCGGCCAGTTCGCGGACCAGTTCGCGGATCCACAGGATGCCGTACGGGTCCAGCCCGTTGGCCGGCTCGTCGAGTAGCAGCACCGGTGGGTCGCCGAGCAGGGCGGCGGCGATCCCGAGCCGCTGGGCCATGCCGAGGGACAGGCCCCTGGCCGGTCGGCGCGCCACGTCGGCGAGCCCGACCTGGTCGAGGACCTCGCCGACCCGGACGGCGGGAATGCCGTTGCTGTCCGCCAGCCACCGCAGATGGTCGCGGGCGCTGCGGCCACCGTGCACGGCGCGGGCCTCCAACAGCGCGCCGACCCGGCGCAGCGGCCGGCGCAGAGCCGGGTACGGTGTGCCGTCGAACAGCACCTCGCCCTCGTCCGGTCGGTCCAGGCCGAGCATCATCCGCAGGGTGCTGGACTTGCCCGCCCCGTTGGGCCCGAGGAACGCGGTGACCACGCCCGGCCGGACCTCGAAGGACAGTCGGTCGACGGCGAGCCGGCCGCCGTACCGTTTGCTCAGGTTGCGCACGGAGATCATGCCCCGACGCTAGGCTCCCCAGGCCCGGCCGACAGTCGGCGGAACTCACCGTCACCGTCCTCCAAAGTTGACACTCTTCGGCGGTACGTTGGCGGCATGCCCCGACTCGTGCTCCCCGTGCTGGCCGCCCTCGCGGACCTGGCCGTGTTCGCGGTTGGGCACGCCGGTCGACTCTCGCCGTGGTGGATCGGCGCGCACGCCCTGGCCACGGTCGCCGTGCTGGTGTGCGCCTGGCGGTGGCCGGCCGTCGGCCTGGTGCCGGCCCTAGTCCTGGGCGCGGTCGACCACGCCGTCTGGGCCACCCTCCTATGGACCTGTTACCGTTCCGGGCGGTCGGCGGGCCGCGCCGGACCAGCTGTGGCGGCGGGCGCGCTCGCCGGGGTGCTCGGTGGCCAGTTGCTCGCCGGTCGGCCGACCCCGGCCGCGGTCGGCCAGCTCGTGTTCAGCTACCTGGTCTTCGCCGGCCTGCCGCTGCTCGCCGGCCGGTACCTGCGCCAACAGCACCAGCTCGTCGAGGCACTCCGGGAGAGCAACCGCCGGCTGGACCGGGAACGGGACCTGATCGCCGAGTCCGAACGGCTCCGCGAACGGCTCCGGATCGCCCGGGACATGCACGATGCGCTCGGCCACCGGCTCAGCCTGGTCTCGGTGCAGGCGGCGGCGTTGGAGGTCACCGGGGTCGACGACCGGGCCGGACAACTGGCCGCCGACGCCCGCCGCGCGGTGACCGAGTTGCACGAACTCGTCGGCGCGCTGCGGGGCCAGCCCGACCGCCATCGGGGGCTGGGCGCGATGGACGAGCTGGTCGCGGGCTTCCGGGCCGCCGGCGTCGACCTGACAGTACACCGGTCGGGTGCGCCGGTCGCGGTGTCCGCGCTGGCCGGGCACGCCGGGTACCGGATCGTGCAAGAGGGTCTGACCAACGCCGCCAAACACGCGCCCGGCCGCCCCGTGCGGCTCGCCCTGGCCTGGGAGTCCGACGCCCTCCTGATCACCGTGACCAACCCGGCCGACCCTGCCGCCGCCCCCGGCGCGGCTCTGGCCGCCCCGCCCTGTGGCGGCCCGGGTAGCGGCGGGCACGGCCTCGCCGGCCTGCGGGAACGGCTCGAGTCGGTCGGCGGGTACCTGGATCACCGGTGGCAGTCCGGCGAGTTCCGGCTGTGGGCGATGCTGCCCGCCGGCGCCGAACCAGTCGCGCCGCCGCCGGCCCGGCCGGTGCTGGTCGGCCTCGCCGCCGCGACCGCCCTGTTCGTGGTGCTGCCGTTCGGGCTGCTGGCCGGGTCGCGGTGATGACCCCGGTCCGGCGGACCGACGACGGCCGACCTCTGATCCGGGTCCTGCTCGCCGATGACGAGCCCCTGATCCGGGTCGGCGTCCGCACCGTGCTGGAGTCCGCCGCCGACATCACGGTGGTCGCCGAGGCCGGCGACGGCCGGGCGGCCCTGGAAGCGGCCTCCGCGTATCGGGTGGACGTGGCGGTGCTGGACATCAGTATGCCCCGGCTGGACGGCCTGGCCGCCGCCGAGTCCCTGCTCGCCCGCCGGCCGGCCCCGGCGGTGGTGGTGCTGACCGCGTTCGGGCTCGAGGAGAACGTGCTGCGCGCGGTGCGGGGCGGCGCGGTGGGCTTCGTGCTGAAGAACTGCGCGCCCGAGGAGCTGATCGGGGCGGTCCGGGCCGCGCACGCCGGCCAGGCGTACCTGTCCCCGGCGGTCACCCGACTGGTCCTGGACCAGGTCCGGCCGCCGGCCCCACCCCGCCGGGCGGACGCGGTCCACCGGCTGGCGACCCTGACCGCGCGGGAGACCGCGGTGCTGCGGCTGGTCGCGGAGGGCATGTCGAACGCGGAGATCGGCCGCACGTTGCGGGCCACCGAGACGACGGTGAAGACATACGTGAGCCGGATCCTGGCCAAGCTCGCCTGCACGAACCGGGTCCAGGCCGCACTACTCGCCCGCGACGCCCTCCACGACTGACGGTCAGGACGGCCAGCCGGCCGTTCGAACCTGATCGGCAACGGGGCGCGGCGGCATCGGGCGGGTACGCCGCTTCGCCAGGTCCCGGGCTTGCCCGCCGGCTAGGTGGACCGCGCGGTGTCGGGAACGTGTTCGTTAGGTCATGCCAGACTGCGGCGGATACGGGACGAGCGGAGAGTGTGTCTGAATCGTTCATGGGCAGGGAGCGTGAATCGCTCTTGCGGGTTGCAGGCCGGTTCAGGAGCCCCCTGCCGGGGCACGGCCGGAGGAGGTGCGTGATGGTGTCGGGCACGGACGTGTCGGCCCCGATGAGTCCGACGGCAGTGCCGGCGGCGTCGACCTCGCGGCCCGCGGGTCGTGCACGGGCATGATCTCGGAAGGTGTCAGCATTCGCAAGATCGCCGCTGCGGGCCAGCCCGGCGGCGGATTCTACCGTCGGGCAGACCCTTGAGGCCGCGACTCCGAATACCCAACTATGGAGCGAGCCTGGTCGGGAACTTTCCCCGACCAGGCTCTTCACAAAGGCGGACTAGCTGTGCGGCACGGACCACTTCTCGTTGGTGGCGCCGGCGACGCAGTCCCAGATGTCGAGTTGGGTGCCGTTGGTGGTGACGCCGTACGGGTCGTCGAGACACCGACCGGACATCGGATTGAGCAGCGTGCCGTCGGCTTGCGGCATCCAGACTTGGGCGCCGGTGCCGTTGCAGTCGTAGAGCCACACCTTGGTGCCGTTGGCCGTCACGCCGCCGGAAACGTCCATGCATTTACCAAACGCCGAGAGGGTGTGGGCGGCGGTGACGGTCCATCGTTGTGAAGCCGTGCCGTTGCAGTCGTAGAGCTGCACGTGTGTGCCGTTGGCGGTCAAGCCACCCGCGACGTCGACACACTTGTTGGAGTAGGCGCTCACGATGGTTCCGGCGGGTCCGTCCGGGGGCGGCGTGACGCCGGTCGCCGTGGTCGTGGCGAGGACCGGACTCGGTGCGGTCGAACTCGTGGTGAGAAGGAACTTCGTATAGCCGCCGACTGGGACATACGGCCAGACCAGACCGCTGCCGGCCGCCCCGCCGCAACTCCACAGCCTCGGAGCCTCGCCCGTCTGACTGATCCAGATACAGGTGCCATTGGTATACGTGCTGGTAAAACTGACCGTTGTGGTGCCCGCGGTCTGCCCGGCAGGAATGACAACTGTGGACGGGGAAGCCGTCACCGTCCCTGTTGGCGTGACGCCGGTCGCCGTGGTCGTGGCGAGGACCGGACTCGGTGCGGTCGAACTCGTGGTGAGAAGGAACTTCGTATAGCCGCCGACTGGGACATACGGCCAGACCAGACCGCTGCCGGCCGCCCCGTTGCAACTCCACAGCCTCGGAGCCTCACCCGTCTGGCTGATCCAAATGCAGGTGCCACTCGCGTTCGTACTACTGAAACTCACCGTCGTGGTGCCCATGACCTGCCCGGCAGGAATGACAACTGTGGACGGGGAGGCCGTGATGGACGGCGCCGCCGCCGAGAGAATGATGATCTGTATATCACTGTTGCGTACCGACGGCGCGTCGCCCGGATTGCACCACGCGGTCGACGTGCCATTTCCCGCTACCTGATTGCCGTATACCCGGTAAATGGTCGGGGGGAAGCTGAACGGATACGAGCAGAGGTCGGTCACCACCCACGTCGTGGTGTCCGCCGTTGACGAGCAGGTCGCCCGGATCGGCAGGCCTTCGCCGGTCGATCCGGTCGACTTCGAGCAGCTTCCCGGGTCCTGGGCGTATGCGGCGCCGCCCCCCAGTACCAGCGTCCCCGCCGCGACAACTGTCGCGACAGTGACACTGAGCAATGTGCGTAACCGATGCTTCACCTGAACTCCAATATGTAGGCATGACCGATGCTGGACGGATGTTTCACGTAGCGCGGTCGGCGAGGCGACAACGCGGCGTTCGCAGACGCCGGGTACGTCAAGAGGAGGTCAGATTGTTGTCCGGGCTGGTGTTCGCGTTCGCCGGTGCCGCCCCAAGGCCCAGGGATCCGGCGACGAGTGCGGCCACTGCCAGTGCATTGAACAGATGACGCATGGTGTTCCCTTCGTTGGTGAGAGGTGTGGAGGGACAGTAACGGCCAGCGACTCCTGTCGAAGTCTCACGTTCGTCTCACATCGTGCGGGGGTCTCGGTGTCGGATACCGGCCTGGCGCCATCGGACCTCTTGGTCGGTCGGGCGTGGCGACGTTAGGGTGATCCATGCAGGACGATGAGGCGACCAGGATCCGGGCTTTGCTCAGTGCTGCGAACGCACCACGGGTGATCAATCTGGTCGGTCCAGTCGGTAGCGGAAAATCGGCTATCCTCGGCGGCCTTGCCACCGAGGTCACCGTGTTGGACGACGTCCACGGCGAGGCCGACCTGGGCGGGCTCGTCCTTCCCGATGCCCCGATCCTCATCGCGAGCCGTCGGCCGCTGCCGGCGTACCGGTCGTGGAATCCGGCCGGTCCGGTCGCCACCGTCGAAGTCGGGCCGTGGCCCGATGACCGGATCTCCGCCCTGCTCGGCGGCGCACCGGCCTCAGGCCCGGAGTACCACGACAATGTCCTGCGACTCGCCGGCGGTAACCCTCTGCTGGCAATCGCCCTGAGTCGAACTCCGCTCACGCTGCCGGGCCTGGAGGCACCGGGGGCCATGGCCGACGGCGCCGCCCGGCAGGTACTGGACCGCCTCGCCGGTGAGGCGGCCGGAATCGACCAGGCCCTGCTGCTGGTCGCCGCCGTCGGGCAGTGCGACGAGGACCTGCTCGTCCAACTCGGCCAGGGGCCGGCCTTCGCCGGCCTGCTCGGCTCCAGCGTGATCATTCCCCTGGCGCACGGCCTAGCCGTGGTCGAACCGTTCCGCACCGTCTTCGACCTGGCCCTTCGCTGGCGGGCACCGGTCTCCTACCAGACCGCGCTGACGCTGGCCGCCGCGCACCATACCCGGCTCCTGTCCACCGATCCCGATCGCGCGGCGCGGAGCGATCGGGTGGTGCAGTCGCTGTTCCTGACCGTCGGCGGGGGCGTTCGGTCGATGTTCGCACCGGTGACCGCTCCCGTGCACATCCGGCCGGCCCGCGCCGAGGACGAGCGCGACCTCGGCCGGCTGATCCGCCTGCGGTCCACGCGGGGCGACATCGACCCACGGCAGTCCGAACGGCAGAACATCGCCTGGCTGCACGAGCTACCCGAGGGTGTGCACGTGGTGTGCGACGAGGAGGACCGGCCGGTCGGGATGACCGGCATCGTGCCGATCACCGACCACACCGTATCGACCCTGGAACCGGTCCTGCAGCAGCACGCCGAGACGGCCGCCGCCGGTGGGGTCTTCCTGGGGACGGCGCTCTACGACGAACGGTACCCGGCCGCCCGGACGGCGTTGTTCCGCTTCATCATCGCCACCAGCTTCCAGTACGGACGGCTGGTCATCTCCACCCCGACGTCGGAGTACCAGCAGGTCTCCACCCGGCTCGGGTTCCACGCCCACGGCCCGCTCCGCCACGACGTCTTCGGTGGGCCGCTGCCCACCCAGGTCTACTCACAGAGCTTCACCACCGAGGCGCTGTCCGGCTGGCTGGACCGGTTGCGCGGCCCGCGGCTGGCCCCGGTCCTGCCCGACGACACACAGTGGGCGATCGGCCACCTCCGCGAAGCCCTCGAACATCTCGACCGGCCCCTCCGGCTCGCCCGCAGCCCGCTCCTGGCCGTGGTCGGCGACCCCGCCACCCTCCGCGACCTCCTCCGGGGCGGAATCCGGGATCTGGCGAACAGCACCATCCCGGCCGAGGCCGAAGCCGGTCAGATCCTGACGCTGTACTACCTCGACCGCACCGGCGGCCACGAGTTCATCGCCCATCGGCTTCACCTGAGCCGAGCCACCTACTACCGCCGACTCAACCAAGGACTGGAACAACTGACCCGACCGCTGCTCGCCATGACCTAACCGACTTCACCGCCTGTGGTGGACCCGGCCGAGCGCGTCGGCCAGCCGGTCCAGGTCGGGGTGGACCGCGCGCAGGTGGTTGACGGGTGGCTGACGTGTGAAGGACCGCCGTTCGTTTGGCGTCATGGGCAGCGCCATAGGCGGCCTGATCCTGGCCGCCGGCACCGACACCGGCCACCTCTTCCCGAACGACGACGCCTACACCACCGCAGCGCTGATCGGCATCGCCGCCATGGTCACGACCAGCGCACGAGAGTGCGGCCTACCGCGAGGCGCTGGCCGTCCTCTCCGACGGCGTCGAGCGCGACTTCCGCATCGTGGAAGGCATCGACTGACCGTGACCGGCTCACCGGCGTCCAGGACTACGTCGCCGAGTTCACGTGGCCCTCGCCCCCTCCGGCGCCCGAGACGCCGGTCGCGCCCGCCGCCGACACCCGGTCCGCCCCGGCATCCCGATAGCCGCGGGACTGGAGGTCGAACAGCCGGGCGTACGCACCGCCGCTCGCCACCAGCTCGGCGTGCCGGCCCTGTTCGGCGACCGTGCCGTTTTCAAGGACGAGGATGACGTCCGCCTCGCGCTGGGAACTCATCCGGTGCGAGATGAGCAGGCTGGTCCGCCCGGCCCGCAGCTCCCGCAGTCGGACGTGCAGATCGTGCTCCGCCTCCGCGTCGAGCCCCGCCGTGGGCTCGTCGAGGATGAGCAGGTCTGCGGACCCGCGCAGGAAGGCCCGGGCGAGCGCGACCCGCTGCCACTGGCCGCCGGACAGCGTCGCGGTGCCGCTGCCGTCCTCCGCGGCGAAGATCCGGCTGAGCAGCGTCCGGTATCCGGCCGGCAGTGCCGCCAGATCGGTGTGCGCGTCGGCCAGCTCGGCGGCCCGTCGGATCCGCGCTGGGTCGTCCAGCGCCGCGATGTCCCCGACCGCGATGTTCTCCGTCGCGGTCAGGTCGTAGCGGACGAAGTCCTGGAACACCGCGCTGATCCGGTCCCGCAGGCCGGAGAGCTCCAGGTCCCGGACGTCCACGCCGTCCCAGAGGATCTGGCCGTGCTGCGGGTCGTGCAGCCGGCACAGCAGCTTGACCAGGGTGCTCTTGCCGGCCCCGTTCACGCCGACCAGGCCGACCGTGGCGCCCGCCGGGACGGTCAGGCTTACGCCGCGCAGCACCCAGGGCAGGTCGTCACGGTACCGGAACCACACGTCCCGCAGCTCCACCGACCGGGCCAGCCGCGGCGTGCTCCGGGTGCCGTCGGGCACGTCGGAGGGCCTGGCCAGCACGTCGTGCAGGCTGCGGAGCAGCAGCGACGCGGCGTACCCGGACCCGGCGCTGTCGATCACCGCGATCGCGGCCCCCTGGAGCCCGGCGACCGCGCCGAGGAACAGCGACACGCCGCCCACGGAGACCGCGCCGGTCAGCGCGAGCCGGGTGGCGATGCCGATCGCGATGACGGTCGCGACCGCGTCCAGCGTGCCGAGCACGACCCGGACCCGCATCATCCGCCGGTCCAGGGCTGTCTCCTGGGTGTTGGCCGCACGGATCTCGCCGAGCATCCGGTCCCGGAGAAAGCGGCCCACCCCGAACAGCCGGATCTCCTTGGCGACGGCCGGGTCGGCCATCAGCATCCGGTACCCGACCTGGCGGCGGGTCCGCGGCGCCTGCTGGGCCGCGAAGCCCGCCTGGTGTCGGGCGAGGGAGCGCTGGGCAAGGATGGCGGGCACCAGCGCGACGACCAGGATCGGCACGATCGGCGGCCAGACGGCCAGCAACGCGACCAGCCAGCCGGTGATCTGGAGAGCTCCCTGGACCAGGGACACCGCCGACGACAGGAACCGGCTCGGCGCGGTGTCGGCCGCGTCGCCGGCCATTCGCAGGCTGTTCTGGAACCCGGGGTCCTCGAACAGGCCGATGCCGCCGATTGTGGCCAGGTGCCGGTACAACGCCGCGTTGGCGTCGAGTCGCACCCTGCGCCGGATCGTGTTGGACAGGTACCCGGCGAACTCCCGGGTCACGACCATCGCGATGCCGCCGCCCGCGAGCCCGATCGCGGCCAGCGCGGCGGTGTGCCCGGAGCGGGCGGTCCCGGTCACCGAGTCCAGCACCACCTTCAGCGACCAGGCGATGCTGACCGGTAGGAACCCGGCCAGCACCGTGCACAGCGTCAGGGCCGCGACCGGCAGCGGCGCGGACCGGACGATCATCGCCGTCGTCGCCACCAGCCCGTGCCGGGCCGGGGTCATCGCACCATCGGGCTCTCGCCTAGGGCGGCGGCGATCCCGCGCATGCTCACCCCGGCGGCCCGGATCACGCCGTCGTGGGCCAGGACGAGCGTCGGCCAGCCCTTGACCCCGAACTCGCCCCGGAGCAACTCGGCGTCGTCCCCCTCGATCACTCGGACGAAGCCGGTGAGCTCGGCGACGTACGCCGCGCGCAGCTCCGGGGTGGGGCCATCGACCACGGCCAGCGGCGCCGGCCCGTACGTGTGCGCGGCGACCGCCTCGCGCAGCGCGGGGAACTGCTCCGCGCAGGCTCCGCAGCCGGCCGAGAAGAAGGCGATCAGGGCCGGCCCGGTCTCGAATTCGGCGGAACTCACCACGGTGCCGTCGACGGCCCGGACGGTGAATGCGGGGAGCCGGCTGCCCATTTTCGGGAATGCGCTGTCCTGGTGCGCGGGACGCATTACCGGAAGACTCTTTTTGAGGTTCTCGAATTTGCGGTGCAATGCCACGGACAGCAACACCGAGCCCGCGGACGTGAGGGCCGACAGCGAGAATCCTATCCACGCGATATTGTTCATTGCTACTCCGTTCGTGGGTTGCTCACGGCCGATCGGCCCTGAGAATGGATACGACGTCGTCGAGCAGGACGACGGCTATTGCGCCGATCGCCGCGACGGCCGTCGCCGCGACCAGGTCCGCCGGCCTCCCCGGGCCGGCCGCCGGCAGGGCCACCGCAGCCACCGCTGCGGCCGTCAGGGCCGCGTTGCGGGCCACGTGCCGCCAACCCAGCACTTCCTTCGCCCGGCCGAAGCAGGCGCACCGGGTCCGGCTTCCGGACCGCACCACGTGGGCGACACCCAGCGTCAGGCCGCCGAACAGCGCGAACGCGATCACGGCGCCGAGCCTGGCGGTCGCCGGCACCAGGCTCAGCCCGGCGACGGCGACCTCGCCGCCGAGCAGAGCCCCGGCCGCCGGCATCCGCAGCGCACCGGGCACCCCGACCGCGGCGAGCATGGCGCCGAACTCGGCGCGGGCGCTCCGGTCGCGGAGCTTCCCGGTCACCGCCGCAGCGCAGACCAGGGCGAGCATTCCTCGAATTCCCCATCCCAAGGCGAACAACGCGGTCTCCCGGATTCGACGGTGGTCCGCCGGAGCGGCCCGCTCGCGGCGGACCGCTCCGGCGTTCTCATGAATACGACCTAGCACTCCATCGAGCAGCCGTTGCCGCCCTTGTACCACGGGCCGCAGATCGTGCCGGCACCGTCCGACCAGCTGCAGTCGCGGTACCACGCCTGCTCGTACCAAAAAATGCAACCGCCGCCGCGGCACTGCTTCTCCTGGTAGCTGTACATGTAATCGCCTCCTAGGTTTTTTCGATCTGCGAATATCCTCGCAACGCTTTTCCATGCTGGACAGACGGACCTTTGGGCGTGGCACCAAAGGGTGTGCGGCGGCCACAGCCACCCGCGTCGCGCGGCCCTCGCGACGGCCTGGAACCGGCTGGCCGCGCCGAGGCGTTCCACCAGGTGCGCCATACCGCGTTTGACGGTCCGCCCGGACACGCCCAGCTTGCGGGCCGCGCTCTCGTCGGTATGCCCGGCGTCGGCGAGTTCGAGCAGGGTGCGTTCCTGCGGGGTGAGACTGTGCGCATGCCGACCAGGTCGCCGTCGGCCCCGGTCTCGCGGGTGTTCTGCGCGGCGGGCTGCCCGTTCATCTGGAACACGTTGGCGCCCAGTCCGCCGATCATGCCGCGCAGCGGGTTGATGTTGTTGCCTTGGCAGGCCGTCGCCGTCGCCTGGTGGGACTGGTAGACCCTGCAGGCACGTCGACAACAGACGTTCGGCTGCGCCGACTTTCCGCGCCGCCTCCCGGATGTCCTCAGCCGGCACGCCGCAGATGTCGGACCCCCGCTCGGGCAAGTACCCGGCGACTGTCTTCTCCAGTTCGGCAAAACCCATTGTGTGCGCTTTCGGCCCTGCGAAACACCGAGGGCATGACCGCAGCCATGCGATGGATCTGGCGCGCTGGTCGATTCGCTCACCGCGTCTTCGTTCGATCAGTTGCTTGATCTGATCGAACGGGGTGTATCGGCAATACTTGGCACGTCCGTAGTAGGCCGCGCGTGTGTGGTTTGCCTTGCTCGGCGAGCGAACACAGGAAGATCAGCTGATTCGGAGATAGCGCGCGCCGCCCGAGGCCTTGCCCACCGCCTCAGCTCCTGCGGTCGGGTTCAACTGGTGGTGAGCACGACGCGGACCCGGTCGAAGCGGCCGGCGGTGAGGTCGTGGTGCTGGATGAGGAAGTTGAGGGTTCCGGCGTCCCACCAGCACATGCCGGCGTCGGCGTGTGAGTCCAGGACGAGCAGGGTGATCCAGTCGTGGATCTCGGCCGCGACTTCTTCCCGCCGGTCGTTCCACCACTCCCAGTCCTCCAGACGGCGTGTCCAGGCGGGGCTGCCCGGGGCTTTGCGGCGCAGCTCACTGACGGAGCGCTGGCGTTCGTCTCCGCGCCCGTGGGCGGCGAACGTCAGCTCGCTGAGCAGGTCGTGGCTGGAGTCGGCGTACCCGGCGAGAAAGGAGACCTCTTCGCGTTCGCGCCGGCCTGCGAGGTCGTCGCAGGCTTCGAGGTAGGCGTCGACGTCGGTGTCGGCGAGTTCCAGGGCGTCGTATGCCTCGCTGCCGTAGACCGGGGCGCGCAGTACGGGGGTGATGGCGACGGCGCGTTCGGGGAGGAGCTCACCTTCCTCGTCGAGGAAGTCCTCGTGGGGCAGGGCGGCCCGGTGCAAGGGGCCGTCGTGGTGGCAGACGAGGCCGCCGGGGTCGTTTGCGGTTTCATTGTGCCCGGCGAAGAAGCTCAAGACGCCGGTGCGCGGCAGCGGCACGCCGGGGATCTCGGGCAGGGTGGCCAGGTCGAGTTGGAGGAGGAACATGTACAGCTTGCCGTCCTGCTCCGGCCAGGTTGCACCGTCGGGTAGGTCTGGGCAGCCTCCGAACCGGCTGGCTCCGACGGTGGCGGTGTCGCCGTCCGCGGTGCGTAGGGCCAGGGCCGGGCGGCAGAGGGCGGCGATGTCGTCGGCGCGGTCGGTGAGCCCGGCGCGGCGCAGGATCCCGTGGGGGTAGCGGGGCCAGTCCAGCGTCCAGTACCGGCCCGGGTGCGCGGCGGCCACGGCGCGGTTGGTGGCGGCGACAGCCGCGGCTGCGGTGTGGCGTTCTGTGTCCTCGATCGCGTCGTGGACGATCGTGTCGATCTGCGGGGTGCTGATGCCCCCTGCGGCCAGGAGTCTGGCCAGGCTGTCGCGCAGGTCGGCTTCGGTCAGTTCGTGGCCGTGCCGATAGGTGCCCTGCGGGACGCCCACAGTGAGGGTGACGTCCGAGTCGGTCAGCCCGAGTGACTCGGCGAGTCCTGGTTCCAGGCGCAGGTGGAGCTGGGCGGCGAAGCCGTCGATGCCGACGCGCAGCACCTCGACTCCGGGGTGCAGGATCAGATAGGAGTGGTGGTTGGGGGTGGAGATCGTGTCGAGCGTCCACAGTCCCGGCCCGTCGCCCGGGGGAGCGCTGACCACATTCACGGTGTCGGTGCGCGATGCCAGGCGGCGGCGGGCGAGGTACAGGCGCACCCCGTTGTCGGACAGCGCCCGCAGCGGTGACGCGTCGGCCCAGGCGCGAAGGTCATCCAGGTGGGCGCCGAACGCCTCGCGGCCGTAGGTGCGTTCGGGCCAGTCATCGGCCGGGTCCAGCTGCAGGCGGGGCCGCAGCCGGGCGGTCTCGATGAGCGCGAGGTCGCGCAGGGCGGCGAAGAAGCCGACGAAGTCCGGTGACGTCGCGTACACGTCGTCGCGGATCCACAGCACCTCCCCGGCCCGGGGCTGTCCTGGACGGATGACGGCGACCAGGTTCGCAGAGGCCACACCGACGCCGACCGCGAGCAGGTCGGTGACGGCCAGGCCTTCGGCGGCCAGCGTCCCAGAGTTGGCGGCGTCGTGCAGGAGCAGCGCCCCGGTCACGCCCGCGCCCTCGCCCCGCAGCTCCGAGAGGCCGAACAGGTGCAGGTCCCGGTAACAGCCGAGCCAGCCATTCGCGTGAGCCAGGAAGTCACGCACGTCAGCGGGCAGCGCGGTGCCGGTGACGGCCTCGAATGCGCTGATCTCCTCCTGCGAGGCCTTCACCCGGGGTAGGGCGTAGTGCTCGGCGGTGCTCGGGTCGCGTTCGGAGGCCTCGCCGCGGGCGATGAGCATCTCGCCGAGGAGAACCTTCCACTCGACCGAGCCGCTAGGACCGGACTTCACGACGTTGGCCTCCGGGGGCTCAGCATGCTGGCCTGCACGACGAGCGTTGCCGTCGCGCCGACTGCAGCTCGGTGTACAAGGGTCAGAAGTTTGAGGGCTGCGCGCGCAGCTTGGCGGCTTGCTGCAGGGAGTAGTCGCGCATCGAGGCGAAGAACTCCGTGAGGCTGCTGTACCGCTCGACTTCCTCGCCGTCGAGCCAGATCACCGTGCCCGCGTCCGGTCGGCCTTCGCGGATCATGACGAACATCGTGCGCATGCCCACGCCGGCGCAGATCGCGAACACGTCGTCGCGGCCGACGTCGAGGTCTTCGAAAACGTCCTCGTCGGCGTACACGTCGAGGATGTCGGCGGCGACCTGCGCCTCAGGACTGTGCCCGGCCAGGTCGGTCAGTCCGAACAGTTTGGCCCGGAAGTAAAACGACCTCCAGCCATCGGCGTGGGCCAGGAAGTCCCGGTACTGGCCGGGCAGCCGCTCACCGGCCGCGGCCTCGAAGGCGGCGATATCCTCCGGCGTGGCCGGTGCGCGGGGTGCCACGAGTGGCTCGAGGTGATCGGGCTCGAGCTGGTCGGCTTCGTTCTTGGCGAGGATCACCTGGCCGATGAGTACTTTCCAGTCGACCGGGTCACTCATCGGATGCCTCGTCTCGTGGGATCTCAACTTCGAAACAGTGTCACTGCGACCATCGCAGCAGCGCTGGCCGCTGACCGGTCGCGATGTACTCAGCTATCGCCGCGTGCGCCGTCGGCACGGATACGACCGCGAGTTCTGCTGGCACTTCGGAGATCTGTCCGCCGTCTGAGGTTTCCAGGACGGTGATGGGTCCAGCCTGTGGGAGTTCGAGGGCGTGAGTGTCGTCGGGAAGCCAGCGCAACGCCGTGCGGCCAGCGTCGTAGTCGATGTCCAGCCGAAGTACTACCTCCTCGACGCCGACCGGTGCGAACCAGTAGGCGAAGGCCCTGCCTCCATGAGGGGCGATGCGGTCAGCACGTCGGGCGAAAAATGCCTCGACGGATGCGGCGTCGGACAGTTCTTGCTCGTCGTTGTCCCACCAGACGGAGAAAGTCACGTTTGGATTCTCCCACCCTTGCCGAGATAGCTGCCTTACTCCAGGTCGCGCCGCCATCCTGGGTCACGTACACCGTCAGTCGGGATCCTGCGGGGCAGGATGTCCTCGAGAATCTTGTCGCAGCTCAGCGGGAATTCAGGGTCACGTTCGTTGGTCCCGCAGACGCCGCGGTTGATGACCAGTTCGCCCTCCTTCAGGTTGTGGCGTCGCATGCGAGCTGCGACATGACCTTCTACGTGGCTGATCACCGTCTCTGGCCAACTTCCGGCTGACCCGGGCTTGAGCCCAGCTGTTGAGTTGTGGTTCTCACCGCTGATGATCTCCTCTCCCGCACAGCGGCACGCTCGGCGTCCCAGTCCACATCCAGCCGTAGGACGTGAGCGCCGCCGTCTGGTCCGAAGAAATGCGCCACGGCGCGCCCACCGTGCGCCTGGAGCAGGTGCTCCTGCTCACTCACGAACGTCGCAGCCTCGTCCGGCCCTGCCGGGGTCACCTGACCTACGTGCTCGTCGCCGAAGACGTAGTACGTCACTCCGCCACCTTCTCTCCTGTGCCGACATGCATGGCAGGGGCGAGCGTCAGCCGATGGTGGTATAGCCGGTGACGTCGCAATTTTGGATCGTGAACGACCGCAGGAGATTCAAAGCATCGTCGGAGACGACGATTTCGCCCTTGGCGGTCGCACCGAAGTCGTCCACGCCCGCCACGCCAATCGCTATCAACCAGCGGAACGCGGGAAGGGGCGTGCCTTCCAGGGCTTCTTCGGCCTGCGGTGAGAGTGTCACCCGTACCTGGTCGATGCGGTATCCGGTGAGGCCTGACAGCTCGATGGCGTCGGCGAGGCGATCGCTTGCCAGGTGGCATGGGAAGCACTCGAGGAGGTCATCGCCGAGCCAGTCGCTGATCACGTACTCCAGCGCCGACACGACCGGCGGATGCACTGTGGTGTCCATGACCGTGCCGGGTCCGAGCTCCCCAGCGACCTCGGGCCCGAGTAGGTGGTGTCGTGTCACGATGGCGCCGACCAGGAGCCGGCCGTCATCATCTGGACATAGCCGGCGTCGATCTCCACCGCCTGTGCGACGGTGAGTTCGTCGGCACTGACGGCAGGCTGCTCGGCGGTCCAGCGCGCACGGGCCCGGCCGGCCACGAAGTCGATGTCCAGCCACAGCGGGTACACGCAGCCAGCGAAGAACACGTATGCGGTCAACGGTGCGGCTCTCCAGGCTCCGGCGTTGTCGTGCATCCAGCCGTGTGTACACGACCGTCGGCACCGCGCCGTCGGGCACGCCCATCGGCGAGGTTCAGGGCTCAAGCATGCTGACTCAGGGCTCGGAGGGGCGAAGTTGATTGAGGAACTCGGTCCACGACTTCGCCTTGTAGGTGAGGTTGTCCTCGGTGGCGGGCTCGTCCTCGTCGGCTTCTTGTTCGTGGTCCCAGAACCACACCGATCCAACGTCCTGTTCGCGGATCGACAGGCAGAACAGATTCCCGAACGAGTCATCTGCCGCGGGGATCAGCCAGGTGGGGACGCGACCGTCATAGGTGTCGAGCGCATCCCAGATGCTGGCGTAATCGGGGACTTCCCCAACACCGAAGACCATCTTCACGGTCTCGTTGTTGTTGCCCATCCGTCCGCCATCATGCTGTGACAAAAATTCGATGTAGTCGTCCGGCAAGGCGACGCCTACGCGGTCGGCGAGTTCGGCCAGTTTCTCCGGTGGGGCGGGCGGTTCTGCTCGGCGGAACTCTACGCTCACTGGTCTAATCCGTTCACGATTGCGACGCCCCCTGCATGGCGTACGGCCTTGTGGATATCGGTAGGAATGAGGAGCAACGTCTTGCCGTCTTCGTGATGATGCCACGTGCGGTCCTCTGGCGTCTCCTCGAGCCCCACGGCCTCGTTGGCGATCTTCTCGTCCTGGTACCGGTCGCCGGAGAAGTTCGGCTCGATCACCACGGGCGGCCACTCGTCCTTGACGTACGGTGAGAAGTCGGGGAAGCCCTCATCTGTGAACACCACGCCGTTGGGGTACTTCGCGTCGAGTTTCGGCGTCCACAAGTTGCCGTCGTACTTCCTCCCCGCGTAGGTGAAGTTGATCGGCAGTCTGCCACTGGGCAGGCGCTGGACCCCGTCGGGGATGACTCGCCCCTTGGAATCTGTCCGAGGCGGAGTATTGGATGCGGGCGCCTGTCCGGCGTCAGAGCCGGCGGCGCCCGCGGTCAGTTTCCCAAGCTGCTGGCTTGCGGGATCTGGGCCTGGGCCTTGGTCTTGGCGGTGGCGGCCTGGGCCTTGCCGCGGGCGGCTGCCTCATTGGCCATGCTGATGAACCGTAGGAGCGGCCCGGGGTCGCCTCCGGCGAGAGCGGACTTGACGACGTTCTCGGCTTCGTCGAATGCCGGGTAGGTAGCCAGGATCGCCTCGGCCGATCTGTCGATGGAGGCGATCGAGGTGTTCAGGCGGGTCTTGACCTCGTCCGGGGTCATGCCGTCTTTGATCTCTCCGACCGGGCTCCGGGCGTCGCCGACGGCGGCGAGGGCGTTGCCGAGAGTGATCTGGGCGTCGTCGAACGCTGTGATCACCTGCGTCATGTGTTGGGCGACGCCGAGGAAGCCTTGGCCGAGGGCCTGGGTGCGGACCCGGTCGGCGTGGTCGCGGCCTCCGGCGTTGTGGGTCTTGGCCTCGTCGAGCTCTTTTTCCGCTCCGGAGAGCGCTGTGAGAATGTCCGCGGTCGCGGTCATCGCAAGCCTTTCCATCGGTTCCGGTTTCGAGGAACCGCAGCCTAGGAGACGCCGTCACTTTTGGACAGACCCATCACTATCCGTAGAAGGTTTCCGCGCCCTGAGGGGCGTTTCGGTGACGGATAGTGCGAGGTGATGTGGTTCGGGGCGGATTCGGATATGGTCCGTCGCGGCGCACACGGTGTCACAGGGTCCGGGGGTGTTGGGTGGCTGGTCGGGTCAGTCGGCACTTCGACGCAGCCACCGACGCGTACCGCTCCGCCCGCGCCCAGGTGGCGGCGGTGCGGTCGCTGCTGCAGGATCAGGACTCCGAGCGGGGTGTGACCGCCGCCGGGCACGAGGTCGCGGTGCGGGGCCTGGTCGCCGAGTTGAAGGCGACCGCCGCCCTCATCACCCCGGGTTGGCTGGGCGTTGACGTGCGCAAACTGACCACCCCGCTACCTGAACTCGGCGCGCACACACCCGGCGAGGGGCCGTTGCCGTTGCATGTTGGGATCTGCTGGGTCACCGACGATGACTGGTTCCCGGTGGTGCTGCCGCTGCTCGGCGAAGGCGGCGGGCACCTGACCATCGACGCGGGCCTGCGCACCCGGGCCGCGGCGTCCCTCGTCCGCGCGGTGCTGACCCGGCTACTGGGCGCGGTGCCACAGCAGTTCCTCGATGTGCGCCTGGTCGACGGGGCGACGGCGGGTGGGGCGTTCACTGGGTTTCGGCCGCTGATCGCCTCTGGCGGCTTGGCACCGCCGGTGATCGACACCGCCGGGCTGGCCGGCGTGTTGGACGAGGCCGAGGAGCATGTCCAGCACGCCCAGGCCATGGCGGCTGCCGGCCGGCTGGAGGAGGTGCCGTTCCTGGTGCTGTGCGGGCAGCTGCCCGACTGCCGAGGCGAGTATGCCCGGATCCAGGCCCTCGCTCACGCCGGCCCGGCGTCTCGGCTGCACCTCGTCCTGGCCGGCTGGCCGGCCGAGGAGAGCCGGCCGGTGCTCGATCACGCCTATACGGTCGCCGTGGACGGCCAGTACGCCCGGATCGCCGACCCGGCCGGCCGCCCGGCGGTGATCCGGCCGAGGCGGGGGATGCAGGTGCGGGTGTCCCTGGACGATGACCCGAACCCCGAGGCCGTGGGGGAGTTGTGCCGGCTGCTGTCGGCGGATGCGAAGGCCGCTGCGACGTTCACGTTCGCCGACCTGACCGGCGACACCCTGTGGGCCGGTTCGTCTGCGCGCGGGCTTAGCACGGTGGTCGGGCGGGAGAAGCACACCGAGGTCGAACTGTCGTTTGACGATGTGACCCCGCATTGGATGATCGCCGGGCGCAGTGGGTCGGGGAAGACCGTGTTTCTCCTCGACGTGCTCTACGGGCTGACCGCCCGGTACTCACCGACCGAGCTGGCGTTGTACCTGCTGGACTTCAAGGAAGGCGTCTCCTTCACCGAGTTCACCCCCACCCCGATCGACCCGTCATGGATTCCGCACGCCCGCGCGGTAGGGGTGGAGTCCGACCGTGAATACGGCATCGCCGTGCTGCAGGAACTCGTCGCGGAGATGGGCCGCCGGTCGGTGGCCATGAAACGGCTCGGCGTCACCACCCTGCCCGCCCTGCGCGCCGCTGACCCGCGCACGCCGTGGCCTCGGGTCGTTGCCGTGGTCGACGAGTTCCACGTCCTGCTGTCCGGCCCCTCGCGTCAGGCCGCGGTCGCGGTCGCGTTGCTGGAGGACCTGGCGCGCAAGGGACGCTCCTACGGCATCCACCTCGTGCTCGCCTCGCAGACCATCAGCGGCGTGGACGCACTCCTCGGGAAGAAGGATGCGATCTTCGGCCAGTTCCCGCTCCGAGTCGCCCTCGCAGGCGCGACCGGCGTCCTGGACCCGGGCAACACCGCCGCCGGCGACCTCACGGTCGGCCAAGCCGTCATCAACGACGCCGCCGGGGCTATCGGCCGGGATCGGATTGTGCGCTTCCCCGACTCGCACGCTTCCCCGACCGCCGTCGCCGAGCTGCGGCAGAAGTTGTGGTCGATGCGGGCGGACGGCAACCGGCCACCGCACGTGTTCTCTGGCTTCGCCGAACAGCACATCACCACCGCCCTGCCCGACGTGCCGACTGGTGGCCCGCGACGGCGGCTGCTGGTCGGGCGGGCCGTGGACGTGACCTCCAGCCTCGCCGGCCCGCTTCTGGACGCAACCCCCGGCCGGCACCTCGCCGTCGTCGGCGCCTCGCCCGTCGGTGCGGACGTCCTCCACGCCGCCACCACCGCCCTGGCGCATCAGCACCCGCCCGGCAGTGTCCGGTTCCTGCTCGCCCCGCTCGTCGGCCCCAGCGAGGACCCCGCCGCCGAGCTGGCTGCCGCCCTCGACCAGGCCGGTCACACGACCAAGAGGCTGACGATCGCTGATCTGCCCCGGGCTCTGGCCGACCTGGCCGCGGAAACCGCGCGGGACACCTACCTGGTGCTGTTCGGCACCGACGCGGCCAGCACGCAGTTGGGCACCCGCGACCCGGACACTCGCCGCACCCCGCTTGACGACCTGCGCACCGTCCTGGCGGCAGGGCCTGCCCGGGGTGTGCACGTGCTGGGCTGGTGGCGCGGCGCGAAACGGCTCGCCGAAGACCTCGGCGGGTCGGCCGGCCGGGACCTCATCGCGTGCCTGCTCGCGCTCAACATCGGCGCCGATGGCCTGGCCTCACTCACCGGGGACGTGATGGGCGACTGGCAGCCGCGCCCCAACCGGGGCCTGCTCCTCGACCGGCACGACCACACCAGCCAGCTCATCGTGCCGTTCGTCCGCCCCGGCCGCCACGAACAGGAAGGTGCCTGGTGACCTCGCTACCCGCCTACAGCGGCCTCCTGCGAAAGCTCGACCAGCACCTCGCACAACGCGCCGACCACGCCCACGGGAGCGAGCACCACACCGCCACCACCGAGGCGGCCCTCACCGACCTCGACCGGCGCCTCGACGCCCACCCCGACACCCTGACGACCACCGCCACTCGGCTACGGCTACCCGCACCCCACCTGCAGCCAGCAGGCCGCGTCGAACTCGACACCGTCGAGACCGGCCTGACCGCCGCCCGCGCTGCCGAACGCGCCGTCACCACCCAGCTCGACAAGGCACTCGACCTGGCCGCCAGACCGCCCCTGCTCCCACACGCCCGCAGCCGCACCCGTGCCGCCGCCATCTACAGCACCACAGCCGCCGCCAGCGCCATCGCCGCCTGGATCCTCATCCTCACCGGCGTCGACACGTTCACCGCCCTGGCCTGGGGCGGAGCCGGGCTGCCCACGCTGGCGCTGTTCACCGGCTACCTCACCCTCGCTTTCGCTTCCCGGCCACGCCTCGGCGGCGGATCGAGCGAACGGCACCAGGCGATGGGCGCGGTCTTGTGCTTCGCGGCACTTCCCATGTCCTACGTCCTGATCATCCTGGCGCGGGCCGTCGTTGGCTGAGGCCGAACCGGTGGGCGGGCCAGCGTCAGGCTGGGCACCGTGACAGGGGATCCCGGAGCAGAGCCGACGCGCTGTCGCGTGATGCACCTTCGACGGCCGTACTTCGACCTGGTCGCATCCGGACGGAAAGTGGTCGAGGTGCGGGTGTGCTACCCGCGGAATGACACGTTGAGCGTCGGCGAGCAGATCCTGTTCGTCTGCGACGCCGACGAGGTGCTGACCACCATCACCGGGCTCGCGCGGTACCCGTCGTTCGAGCACATGCTCAACACAGAAGACCCGACCCGGATCAACCCTGACCTCCCACGGGCCGAGCAGCTGCGGGACCTTCGCGAGATCTACGGACCGGACAAGGAACGCCTGGGCGTGCTCGCCATCCAGATCGCTCTCGCCAAGCCACCCACCGTCAGTCTGGATCCGGCACGGCCAACGGCCGCGAGCGGGACCGGTCAAGTTGATCACAACGAAGGGAAGGCCGTAGTGCTGATGATTGAGGTGGAAAGTCGTGCGGTGGCGGCTGTGATCGAGCCGGGCGATGATCCGGCCGTCGTGTTCGTGTCCGCCCTCGGTGAACCCGCCGCGGTCTGGTCACCTGTGCGGAGCCTACTGACCGCAGGGTCCCGCACCCTGGCCTACGACAGGGCCGGGATCGGCGCCAGCCCGGCGCGGCCCACTGACCAGCGGGTAGCGACCTACCAGACGCTCGCCTCCGAACTGCACGCCACGCTGGCCGGCGCGGGCATCGCAAGCCCGTGGGTACTGGTGGGCCACTCGGTTGGCGCGCTCATCGTCCGGGCGTTCGCCCAACAATGGCCGGGGGAGGTAGCCGGCCTCGTCCTGGTGGACAGCTCCGTCCCGGAGCTGGAACTGTGGCCCGGCAACTTCGGCGACACCGTCACCGACGGCGCTGGCCCGCACGCCACCATCATCGACCTGCCCGCCGCAGCCGCCGAATTCGCCCAGGAACACGGCCTGGCTGTTCCCGTCGTGGTGCTGTCGAAAACTCCCGGCCGGTGGTTCAGCCCCCAGGCCACACCAGAGGTGGATGCCTACTGGCAGACCCAACAGCGACTGCTCGCAGACCGCTACGGTGCTACGCGGATCATCGCCGCAGACGCCTCCCACCGCCTGCACGAGGAAGCCCCGGCGCTGGTGGCCTACACCATCGACGCGGTTGTCGCAGCAACGCGCACCAGCCAACCACTGACAATCGATACCGCACGCGTCGCCGAGCTCGGCGGACAGGCGACCTGATTGCCGTTGCCCGGTGACTCCTAAGTCGGTGGCCGGTAGTCGTGCTGATCTCACAGCCAGCGCCCGGGCCTTGCCGATCGGACCCGACCACGGCACGAGATCGCGGTGCCGGCGCTGGTAGTTTGTCTCGATGCAGGCCGTCGCGGTGGTTGCGGCGGGCGCTCCCGGCACGGGGAAGAGTACTGTCGCCGAACTGTTGCTCCGTGTCTTGCGGCCGGTGCCGGCGTTGCTGGACAAGGACACCGTCTACGGGCTGTTCGGGGCCGCGACCCTGCGGACCGCTGGCCGGCCGGGCGGTGAAATGGCGGGTTCTCGCCGACCTGGCGAATCCCCTCATGAGAAGTGGCGAGCTCTCGCGAGTAGTGGCGAGAGCCCCCGGCTCAGGGGTGGCGGTAGCGGACCGTGCGGGCGTGCGGGGTGAAGCCGAGGTCGGCGTACACCTGGCGGCGGGGGGCCGGCCAGCCGTCCTCGCCCCTCGGGTAGACCAGCGCGGTCTTCCCGCCGGCAGCCCGGAAGGCGTGCAGCACGGCCAGCACGACGGCCGGGGCGAACCCGAAGCGGTGGAATCCGCTGACCGTCCCGACCGGCTCGAACTCGCCGCACCGGTTCACCTCGTCGTACCAGCCCATGCAGCTCGCGACGAACTCGCCGTCGGGGGCCTGCACGACCCAGTCGAAGGCCGTCGAGTACGGCCACGACCCCGTCATGGCGCGCCAATCGTCCTCGGTCAGACTGCGAGGCGCGCGGACCCAGTCGTGTACCTCCACCCGCTCGGCCACGTCCGACTCGCCACGGACCGCGCGGAGCACGAAGCCCTCGGGCAGCGCGGGGACCGCCGGCAACTCGGTCAGGGACCGGCTGAGCGCGAGGAGAAATGGCTCGTCCACGTCTCCGGGCAGGTAGCCCCGCCCGGTGAGCACGTCGATCAGGTGCCGCTCGGTGTCCAGGACGGTCACGGTCAGCGGCTCCGCGACCAGACCGCCCGCCCAGTCGAGCACCTCGCCGGTCAGCCCCGGGTGGGACGGGTCGACCGCCAGGTACAGGCTGCCGGGCCGGTGCAGCCCGCCCCAGGCCAGCACCCGGCCGTCGGACTCCCAGAGCGCCACCGGCACCTCCGGCCACGCCCGTGTCAACAGCTCGAACCCGAACCCCCAGGTCAGTTCACCGAGGTGGAACCGGCTGGCCATCGACCAGATCCGCTGGCCGAACACCTGCAGCTTCCGGAGATCGGCCGGCCCCTGATAGTCACGTCGCACCCAGCGACCCTCGTCCGCGCCGGCCGGGCCGTCAACCGGGTTTCACCCGACTCCCAGATCGGTGCGGGTGGCCCAGAAGACGAGGCTGGCGAGCGGCGGTCGGAGCCCACGCTGCCCGGCCGACGGCCCGCGGGCAGCTTGCTGACCCAACCGGCCGGAAATTCGCCACTCAGAATGAGAGGCGATAACTGCCGACGGCTCGGCGGATATGCGGCGGGGGCAGTGAACCCTCGCCAGAACGAACGCGAAGCGACACGGTGCAGCACCTCCTCGCCCACGACCAGGCCCTCCGCCTCGCCGGCGAGCGCCCGCAGTCGGACCAGATCCATGGCCAGGGTCCCGTTGGCGCTCAGCGAGCCACTGGATCTGGAGGCTCGAGCGCACCCCGCTTCAACGGAAGCGAACTCTGTTCCGAAGGGGAACTTGGCCGTCACCGCGCGGGCCTGTTGCGCAGGGCGTCGAGCACCACGGCCATCTCCGGGTAGGACTGGGCCACGCCGTCGGTATTGCCCCGGCGGTGGCGTTCCAGCCGCAGGGCGGCCAGGTGTCGGGCCTCATACGCCCCGGCTCGCCAACGTGCGGCAGGGGTGATGTCTCGGCGGCGGTGACGGGCTGTTGGAAGTCATCCGGGGCGCGGGCGACGGCGGCGTACTGCATACTGGCTCCTCCGGCGGGGCTAGGCCGCGGCGGGCTGGGTGTCAGGGACCTGGGGGAGCCAGGGAACCGCATCGCCACGGAAGCTTTGGTTGACCGGCACGAGTCGGGGGTCATCCTGGACGTCCAACGCGCTCATGTTGATACCGATGAGGTCGACCCCGTAGTCGATCGCGGCCACTGAGCTGCCGCATGTTGTGCAGAATCCCCGGGTGGTCTTGCCCGCGAAGGTGTCGTACCAGCGTGGCTCGCCGCCCTCGCCGGTCCACCGCAGGCCCTGCATCGGGAAGGACACCCAGGACTGCAGCGGGCCGCCGCCCAGCCTCTGACAATTTCGGCAGCTACAAACGTGGGGGAAATCTGGTTCGCCGCTGACGGTGAACCGGATCCTCCCGCACAGGCACCCACCGGTGCGGAGAACGGTGTCGGTGGTGGTCGCGGACATCAGTTCAGGTCCTTCCGTTGCCCTGCAGCTTCCAGGGCTTCTTCACGATTGGGTGATCTTGCGGGTGAAGCGGTGCATGCACGGGTCCAGCCGTTCGGCCTGCATCATGAGAATCTCGCGTGGGCCCATCCAATGCATGGCGGTGAACTCGGCCGGGTCGAAATAGGAGACCGACTCGCGTTCCACGTGTACGACGTGCCACAGCGATACGTCGACATGCTGCCCGGCGGCTGGGCCGCGGGTGCGGGTGACCGAGACGAACGCCGGGCGAGTGCCGAACCGTGGTGAGGGCTCCGCGCTGGCGTGCAGTTCCTCGCGGCACTCCCGGACCACCGCCTGCCACGGCTTCTCGCCTGGCTCGACGTGCCCACCGTTTGGCAGCAGCAGTCCGGCGCCCCTGTGCTCGCCCAGCAGCATCAACCCCGTGTCCGGGTCGATGACCTGGAAGTACGCGACCAGGTGCTGGGGCGGGGTGGCGGGTTTGGCCGTGCGGTACAGGTCGTAACCGCTGGCTACCCACTCCAGGGTGTGCCGCAGATCGGCTTCCTCGACCGCGTCTCCGGGCGTGATGGCGGCGATCAACGCGGTGAGATCCGCGCGGAGGGTGGCCTCGGTGTGACTCAGGTTCATCGTCTGGTCGCGGCGCGCGGTCATGTTTGGGCGGACATGTTGACACGTTCCCAACGGCCCTTGGCCGTCTTGCGGATCTGCGTGGCCAGCGCGAACGCGTTGGCCTCTGTCAGCAGTTCCTGCAGCTTGGGACCCTCGGCGGTGCTGACCTGCACCTCGCAGGATCCGCTGGAGAGGTTACGGCGGACGATGACGACCATCCGCTCGAGGTCGTCACGTCCGTTGTGCCACGCTGCGAGTTCTTCCACGGCACGATCCTCGAACACCTGACCGAAGTTCAGCAAGTCGACGCGCCGACAGCCGGTTACCGCCCTGAGACGAAGTCCGTTAGGTGGCCGATCTGGGCGCTAGTTGGCCATCGCGACGACCTGCCCCGAAATTCAATCTCAGACCGGCCGTGAGCCCTATACGCTGCGCGACCATGCACAAGAAGATCCTGCTGTTCGTCTACGACAGCTTCGCCGAGTTCGAGATCGCTGTGCTCATCACTGCGCTGAGCGGCACCGGACACACGCTGACAACCGTCGGTCCGACTGCCCGGCCAGTGACCTCCACCGGCCGGCTGACCATCCAACCCGATGAGGCAGGCACCGCCATCACCCCAGACGCGTACGACGCGTTGATCATCCCCGGCGGGGAACCCGCCAGCCTGTTCGGCCACCCCGAGCTGACGAGGCTCATCCAGGCCATGCACGCCCACGGCAAGTTACTGGCCGCCATCTGCGCCGGCCCCGCCCTGCTCGCCAACGCCGGCGTCCTGGACAACGCCCGCTACACCGCATCGCTGACGCCCGACGAGGCCGCGTACGCAGCCATCGTCGGACGGGGCACGAGGCTCGCCGAGACCCTGGTCACCGACGCGAACATCGTCACCGCCACCGGGTCGAACTACCTCGCCTTCGCCGAGGAGATCCTGCGCCGCCTCGACGGGCAGCCCGAGATCACCCCACTGACCTACTTCCGCCAGCCGTCACTGGACTGAGCGCGGCGCGTTTGACATTCCAATGCGGCCAACTTTCGATCGCCGTTAAGGCCAGGTCCGAATCCTCGAACGCCCCTGACCAGCAGGTCAGTAGCAGGTCGCTGGCCAACAAACGCTGTTTGGCACAGCCAGCTGGCTACGGCGCTACGCGGACGTGAACACGAGCCGGTCTTCGGTGAGGATGTCTCGGTCGAGGACGGTGAGGTAGACCTTGTCTACGCTGCCGAAGGTGGCGGTCGTGAAGTCCAGTCCGAGTACTTCCGCGCCCCGGCGTACGGCCGCCTCGTCGGTTCCCTCGATCTCCAGGAACGGCCGCAGGTCGGGCCAGATGTCCAGGTCGAAGGTGACGCCGTGCAGGGTCCACTCTTCGCGGTAGTTCTCCTGGTAGCGCCGTGCGGTGCAGCCCATGGCCTCCAGCAGAGTGCGGGTGGCGTGGAAGTCGGACACTTCGAGTTCGGTTTCAAGGACGCTGTCGATGGCCGACGGCACGGCGGTGTTCTGCTTGTAGGTCAGGAAGATCCGTTCTCCCTGTTCGCGCAGACGCAGCCAGCCGCCTCGCTCGGCGATGTCGTGGTTGGTGAAGATCACGCGCCGCATGAGCGTTCGAGGCATGGTGCAGGTCGCGCCCCGTGCGGCGAGAGTGTCGGCGATGGTGGCGGGGTCGACGTCGTAGAAGCGGGCCTCGTACTCCGGCTTCACCGGCTCACCATGTCCGTTACGTCTGCCGACTCCAAGTCGCAACCTCGCTGATCGGAACTGGGCAGGTAGTCGAGGGCGAGGCGGCGGGCAACGTAGTCAGTAATCGACGTGGCCACCGGAATCTCCGGATCATCAGTCATCCCGAATGGTTCAAACCGGGTCCCGATCAGCTGTGACAAGAGGAACTCCAAAGGGACACCGTGGCGCAGGCCGATCGTGAGCATCGCCGAGAGGCCGTCGGTCAGGCCCCGCATCGTGGACCCTTCCTTGGCCATCACGATTCGCACGTCGACGAGAGATCCATCAGACAGGGTGCTGGTGAGGAGATGCCCGTAGGCGCCTCCAACAGTGAACGACATCGTGGCACCGGGCCGACACCGAGGCGACGGAACAGGAGAACTACCGCCGCGGGCCAGGTCGTGTGGTGGGAGGGTATCGATCGAGTACATGGTCGCTCCAGCGTTCACGGGATCTGGATTCGAGCTAAGGGGATCAAGCAAAAACGCAACAGGTTGAGCTTCTCGTGATATCAGACCACAACATGTGGCGCACGAGCTTCAGCTGGCTGTTGGGCGCGCCGCTGTCGCGTCGGTCGGCCGGGGGCTGATTGGTTGTCTAGTCGGTGACCTGGGCGTGGGCCCAGTCTCGGGTCTCATCAAGGCTGAGCGCGGTGCCGGTGAGGGCGGTCCAGATCTGCTCGTACATGGCGAGGTCGTGCCTGCCATGAAGGTCAACTGCGCGGAGCCGGCGGGCATCCATGGGCGCACCCATGCCGAGGCCGGGGCCGCGACGAGGCCGACAGCGGCGATGAGCGGGTGGCGGCGCTGACGCCGACGCAGCTGGTACTCCGTCTTGGCCCGTTGCAGGTCCAGGCCACCCACGGGTATGGCCGCCAGCATCGCAGTCCTGCCACGAAGGCCGCCGCAGCCAGTACGAGGAACGGTACGGTCACTCCTCTCCCGGGGTGAGACCACAGGGCTCTCACCGTCCACCGCGATGCGTGGATCACCACCAATTCAGCTGGGATGCACGTGTGCATCATCATGGTGGTCAATGAAGATGCGAAGAGCCAGTCGGTCAACCGCTTACAGTGCGACGCTCCACGGTCCACAGCGCCACCTCGCAGCGGTTTTACTCCGCCGGCCCAGTTCGCGGCCTTGAGCGCCGTCGGTAGAGAAGAGATCCGTTTGCGATGCCAGTCATGATCTTGTATCCGTGGGGCATGAAGCCGTGGGCGGTTCGGATGCGGGTGCGGGTGCAGATCGGGCCCGAGTTGCGTCAACTCCGTGAAGCCGTCGGTGTGTCGGGACGCGACGTCGCCGCCTACCTCGACTGGTAGCAATCGAAGGCCGACGCGTACGTGTCCGCGCCACATCAACCTCCCAGCCGACCAACATCTGACGTGCGCCCGTATCAAGCAGATTTCCGTGGTGCTGAAGGCGTGGGTTGAGCGCGGGACCGCGCTGATCAGGAGGCTTATGACGTAGGACGTCGGGAGGGCCCCGAAGTACGGGGTGGTGCCTCATCGTCGGCCTGGTGGCGTTCATCGGTGGTGGTGGTGATGAGTTGAGTGGGGCGTGGTTCGTGGCTGAGGGCGAAGGTGGCCGCGCCGGCGGCGAGGACGACGATGGCGGTGGTGATGGCGGTGGTGAGGTTGGTGAGGGTGGCGATGGTGCCGCCGAGGAGTGCTCCGATGGCGGCGGAGCCGATGCCGAGGAGGCGGGTGGCGGCGGTGATGCGCCCGAGCATGGTGTCGGGGGTGAGGCGTTGGCGGATGCTGGCGCTGTTGATGGTGGTCACGCCGGATCCGACGCTCAGGAGGGCGAGGGCGGCGGCGGTGACCCACGGGTTGGCGGTGGCTACGACGAGCGCCCAGCATGCGGCCTGTAGGGCGTAGGCGGCGGCGTAGATCTGACGCGGGGTGCGTCGGCCGATGATCTTCGGCGCGAGAGGGCCGGCAGCGACGGCGCCGATCGCACCGACGGCCAGCAGGAGCCCGTACCCGGCGGTGGTGACGTGCAGGACGTCCTGGGCGTAGAGCACCAGGACGCCGGCGGCGACGTTGTAGCCCAGGTTGTAGCCGGTCATGCCCATGGCGAGGGAGCGCAGCATGGGGTGGCGCATCAGATAGGTGACGCCCTCGACGACCGCGGCACGGATCGTGGTCCGCGCTGCGGGTTCCACGTGTGCGGGTCTGACGCGGGTGAGAAGTGCCGCGGAGATCAGGAACGAGACCAGGTCCAGGCCGAAGGGCAGTGCCGGTGCCGCGGCGAACGTGGCCGAGCCCAGTGGCGGGCCGGCGAGGGCTCGGCCGAAGGTGTCAGCTGACCAGAGTTTTGCGTTGATCGCGGCGAGCCTGGCGGGTTCGCGGCTGACGAGTGCGGGCAGGATCGCGTGGGAGGCGGGCTCGAACAGGCACGATGCGACGCCGATGACCAGGATCGCGGCGACGAGTACCGGCATGTTCATCGCGCCGGTCCACAGCAGGGCCACCATGGTGGCCAGGACTGCGGCGCGGACCAGGTCGGCGCCGATCATGACCGCCTTGCGGTTCCACCGGTCGACCAGCGCGCCGGCGGGCAGTCCGATGAGAAGCCACGGGGCGAACCCGGCGGCGGTGACCGCGGCGATGGCGAGGGGGTCGCGTGTCAGGGACGCGGCCAGCAGCGGTGCGGCTGCCAGGAGTATCCCGTCGCCGGTCACCGACACGGCCGTCGCGGCGACCAGAGCGGTAGTTCCCCGGGCGGGGGTGGTGGCTTCGGTGTTCACCGGCGACTCCTGTACTGGGGGCGGCGCGGGACCGCGATGTGCCGCGCATCCGGATCGCTCTCGCGGGCGTCGAGGCGAGCCGGCCGCAGCGGTGACAGTTCCTGCGACGGTTGCTCGGGCCAATGACGATAGGCCGACACCAGCGCGTACCGGGCTGCGACGGGTGCGCAGCGCTTGCGCCATCGATGCGGCTTCTGGCGGCTCGTAGATGCTGGTGTCAATCACCGCGTCCCAGCCACCCTGAGCCGCGAGGGAGTCCAGCGATGCGGGGTCGACGCGATCACCACGGATGCTGCGGACTCCGGGCACGTCACGGCTGGTCTTGCCACGATTGAAGCACGTCACGGACCAGCCGCGCTGAACGCGGACTCGGCGAGGACCCGGCTGAGGAACCAGGAACCGCCGATCAGCAGCAGACGCATACCGGCCATCATGCTGGACCGGGCGCAACGCAGGGGGTGCGCCTGGTGTCAATGGATTGTCAATACATTCCGACATTGGGCGAAAGCGTGTGGCTTGTCTGCGACCTGCGTTTCATCGATCCTGACTAACGCCTGAACGGCCCTGGTCGCGCTTGCCAGGACAGCCGGGCAGAGGTCTTCCAGCTCAGGACGGGGAAACAGATGGCCGATCCGAAGGAAGTACGCGACGCCCGCAAGGCGTTGGGGCAGACGCTCGCGGCCTACCGTAACGCCGCCGGACATACCCAGACCACGCTCGCGCCACTCACAAACTACGTACGCTCAACCATCGCCAATGTGGAGACCGGCCGTCAGAACGTGCCCCGCGACTTCTGGGAAGCCTGCGACAGGCTCCTGGACACCGGCGGGACGCTCGCCGCCGGATTCGACAACCTCCAGGGCATGATCCGCGCCGCGCATCGGCCTACCTGCGCGCTGTCGGACCGAGGGGAACAACCGGAACCGGCCCGGCCAGATTCTCCTGACCGGGGCATGGTTGATCCTTCCGTGCGGGTGTGGTCGGCAGATACCGTGGAGGGCGTGAACCGGGCTGAGTTCCTACGAACCGCGCTCGGGGTCGGCGCGGGCTTGGTGGCCACCACCGCCACCCCGGTCCCGCGCATGGTCGGACAAGCCGAGATTGACCAGGTCCACGCCTCGACCAGCGTGTTCGCTGGCTGGGACAATCAGTTCGGCGGAGGACTCGCACGTGAGACCGTCGTCGCGCAACTCAACTGGTCGATGAAACTGCTGCATGCCACCATCGCGCCCGCAGTCAGGCCAGACCTGTTCGCGGCCGTCGCCGGGCTTTCGGCGGTGGCGGGGTTCATGGCCTTCGACGGTTTGGCCCATGACGACGCGCGCCGCATGTTCGGCTTCGGACTGGCCTGCTCGGAGGAGTCCGGCGACTGGCGACTGCGTGCCGGCCTGCTGGCGGCGATGGCCCGGCGGGAGATCTGGTGCGGCAACCCCGACCAAGGGCTCACCTACGCCGAGACGGCCGCCGTGCGTTCCGATCGATTGACGGCGACGATCCGCGCGGAACTGTCGACCATCCGTGCCCGTGCGCTGGCCAAACTCGGCCCCTCCCGCGCCCAGGACGCCCTCGCCGCAGTCGGCGAAGCCGACGAGCACTACGCCGCAGTGAAGCGCCCTGAGGACCCGGTGTGGACGGCCTATTACGACGACGCCCAGCACGCCGGCGATACCGCCCATGCCCTCGTCGACCTGCAAATCACCGGCCACCACACCGACGCCGCCCAGCGCCTGGACACAGCGGTTGCCGGGCACACCGCCGCCTACGCCCGGTCGAAAGCCATGTCGGCGGCGACCCTGGCCACCTTGACACTTGGCACCGCCGACCGCGATGAAGGCATCGCCCAAGCACGCGTGGCATTGCAGGCGGCTAGACCGCTGCGGTCGCAGCGCGTCACCACCGGACTGAGGGACCTGGAACGGGCGCTGCGCCGCGCGACCAACGACCAGCCGCCGGAGGATCTCGTCGCAGGTCTGAGCTTCGCCCTCGCCGGGAGATGATCGAGCAGGCCCGGACCGCGCTCCTCGTAGCCGCCGAGGTCGCTGGACTGGACCCGGGGGCAGCCGAGCTGATCCGCCACGGACAGAACACCCTGTTCCGGCTCCCTGGCGCGATCGTCGCCCGCGTCGCACGCCCCGGACAGCAGGGCACGGCCGCCAAGGAGACCCGGGTGTCACAGTGGTTGGCGGCCGAAGGAGTCCCAGTCGTCCGGGTCGTCGAAGACCTTGAGCAGCCGGTGGCGGTCAATGGGCGGGCGGTGACGTTCTGGCACGAGCTCCCACCGCATCGGCCCGGCAGCGCGCTGGACGTTGCGGGAATGCTGCGACGCCTTCACACCCTCATCCCACCACCCGAACTAGACCTACCACGGCTGGAGCCGTTGACCCAACTGGCCGACCGCATCGACGCCGCCGCGACCGTCACCGCTACCGACCGCGCCTGGCTGCACGAACGCCTCGCCGCGCTGCGGGAACGCTACGCCGCACTGCCCGAGGGGATGGCGTGGTGTGCGGTGCACGGGGACGCGTGGGGTTCCAACATCGCCATCACCGCCGCCGGCCCGGTTGTGTTGGACCTGGAACGGTTCGCGGTCGGCCCACCCGAATGGGACCTCACCGCCGTCGCCGTCGACCACTTCACCTTCGGATCAGTCACCACCGACGACTGGGACGACTTCTGCCGCGCATACGGCTGCGACGTCACCACCTGGGACGGATACCCGGTGCTCCGCGACATCCGGGAACTACGGAAGCTCACCTTCGCGACTCAGATGGCCATCGAGTATCCCGACCGGCCGCGCATCGCCGAGCAAGTTCAGATCCGCCTCGCTTGCCTGCGAGGCGAGGAAGGACCGCGGCCGTGGCGCTGGGCCGGAGTTCCATGACCAGCGCACACCCGGCGGCGGGCGGGCCAGGCGGGAGGCAATTCGGCAGGCGAAGATCGACCACGTGCGGCCCAAGACGCTGTGCGTTGCCGCCCAGTACGAGACTCTTGCGGAGAGGTGAATTGGTGACGGCGTTTCCGCACCAGCTGCCTTCGTCCTTGACCGACCACGATGCGATCGTCACCAACGACTGGGCGGCCTACGCCGGGCTGCGGCGCCTGTCAGACCATTGGAGTCGCCCCGCCTGGCCCGACGGCGCCGAGGCGTACTACTGGATCCTGGCATTAGGAGACCAGCCCGATCTGCGGAGGCGCGCCGCCGAACTTCAGAAGGCACTGCACAACGATGCCGACCTTGCGCCCGTGCCTTTGGACCTGCTGCATCTGACCCTGCTGCGCGTCAGCGCTATCGAGGACATCAGCCAAACGAACCTGTCGGCGATCGCTGCGAACGCAACTCAGCGACTCGGCGGCTCGGGTGCAATCCCGCTTGCGGTTGGTCCACTCGCTGGTTCGACCGGCGCCGTTCGATTCTCAGTCTCCCCGTGGGACCGCATCATCCACATCCACGCCGAGCTGGCCGCCGCGGCGGCCGCATGTCTTGGCGAACGCGTGGTCGCGGACCTTCGACCCCACATCAGCATCGCTTACAACGGCCTGCACCGAAGCGCCCAGCCGGTAATCGCCGCGGTCGAAGAACTTCGTGACGAACGCCCAGTCGAGGTGAACGTTTCGCACATTTACCTTGTGTCGCTGCGCCGCCAGGGCAAGCAGTACTCGTGGATGCCGGTTCACACCATCTTCTTGTGATCCGCCTCCGCCTTCAGCGCGGTGCAATGTAGCTCAGGGACTGCTCCGTCAGCCGAGGTGTGGGCGGTGTCAATGGATTGTCAATATGTTCCGACATGCAGCGACAGCGTGTGTGCTTGTGTGTCACCTTGCGCTTCACCGATGCTGGCTAACGTCCGACCGCCGCCGCACCGGCCACCGTCGGGGCAGGAACTCCTTCAGCTCAGGACGGGGCGGCCGATGGCTGATCCGCAGGATGTCCGCGAGGCTCGCAAAGTGCTGGGGGAACTGTTGGCGGCGTACCGCCTCGCGGCAGGCCACACCCAGTTCACCCTGGCGCCGCTGACGAACTATGTGCGCTCGACCATTGCCAACGTCGAGACCGGTCGGCAGAACGTGCCCCGGGAATTCTGGGCGATCTGTGATCGGCTACTGGATGCCGGTGGTGCACTCATAGCCGGATTTGACGGCCTCCAGGACCTGATCCGCGGCTCGCACATGGCGACCACCGTTGCCCTCGTGGTACGCCAAGGACAGAAGCTGGGCGTTGCGGGGCCACTCGACACCGACGGCGCTGTGAACAGGGGCTACCGTCGGAGCCACGACTTGCCAGCCGAACAACACCTGGCGGGCCAGCGGGTCGCGCACGGACTGGACCTGCTGGAGCCGTCGCCGTCGGTGATGAGTGCACGCCGGGGTGCTCGTCCGGCGGCTGGCTGGGCGGATGCTGCGGCGATCACCGCCAGCGAGGCCACCGACCACGCCATGCGCGTCAGCGGAGGCGTCGACCCGGTCAGCATTGAACAGGTCCAGGTGGGCGTCGTGACCTTGGCTCGCGGGTATGCGGACCTCCCGTCCCCAGTGCTGCTGCGCGAAGCCCGCCGCATGCGCGACGTTGCCTATCTGCTGTTGGACCGCACCAGTCGGCCCGCGCAAACCGCGGACCTGTACCTGGCCGCAGGGCAGGCGTGCGGGCTGGCGGCGATCGCGTCCTTCGACATGACCGCTTGGGCACCGGCCGCCGAACTCGCCCACGCCGCCGGCGTCTACGCCGAACTCGTCGGTCACGCGGGTTTACGGTCCTGGGCGCGCGGAACAGCGGCGCTGATCCAGTTCTGGACCGGCCAGCCCCACCAGGCTGTCGCCTCGATCGCCGCAGGGCTGGAAGGTTGCCCGTCAGGTGCGGCGGAGGCACGGCTGCGGTGCATCGAGGCCCGCGCCTGGGCGCTGCTCGGCGATGGCAACCGTACTCGGCAGGCACTGCGCGCGGCCGATGTGGCGCTGGCGGCGTCCGACGGCAGGGACGACCTGTTCGATGAAGTGGGCGGTGAGTTCGGGTGGGGTCCGTCGCGGCACGCGGCGTGCGCGGGCAGCGCACTGCTGCAGGTTGGCGACGCCCAGAGTGCGGCGGCGCGGATTCAGGCTGCGCTGACGCTCCTGCCGGCCGACGGGCTCGGCGGGCTGGTGCCGGAGCGCGCCTACTGCGACCTTGCCGCAGCAGAGCTGGCCGGCCACCGGCTGGACGCGACGACAGCTGCGCTCGAGCAGGTCTGGCATGTACCGGCGGCGCGGAGGCGCCACTCGCTTGTCACCCGCATCAGGCAGGTCGCAGACGGCCTGAGCGCAGCGCGGTGGCGCGGACAGAAAGACGTGGCAGAGCTGATCGAACGGATCGGCGCCTTCACCGCCGACGCACCCAGTCAGCTAACAGACGGACGCCCCTGATGCTGCCTGCCACGCTTGCAGCAGTTCACGTTCCTGCTCGGCGGGCAGGCCGTGTTCACGCTGCCGCTCATGGTCAACGAGCGGTTCGGCCTGCAACGCCCGCCACGTGTCGATGATCGTTTCCGTCAGCGGGCGGCACCGCAGCCCCGCCTGCTGCGCTTTTCGGGAGTCGACCCGCCAGGTGCCTTGCGGGGTCCGCCACAGCGGGAGCTGTGTCCATTCCTTCACGCCCTGATCCAGCAGCCACTGCGCGTCCACCCACACCAGCTCCGCGTCCGCGCCAACGGCCGTGACGCAGCCGGTCAGCAGGTCGCCGTAGGTGGCGTGTCCGGAAGGTGCGGTGATGTTGTACGTGCCCGTCCTGCCGGTGGCGAGCTGGTCGAGAAGGAACGCCGCGAGGTCGCGCACGTCGACGGGCTGGATCGGCTGGTCGGGAGAGCCCGCGGCGAGGATCTGCCCACCGCGCTTGGCCCGCCGCAGCAGGGCTTGGAGCCGGCCGACGTACTCGTGTGGGCCGAGAATGACGCCGGGCCGCACGATCAGCGTGTCGTCGCCGAAGACGTCGAGGACGGCTTGTTCGCAGCCGGACTTGAGTGTGCCGTACCGAAACGGCCGAGGTAGCGCCTGCACATCCGGATCGCTCTCGCGGGCGTCGGGGCGGGACGGCCACAGCGGTGACGCTTCCTCGCACGGTTGTTCGGGCCAGTGACGGTAGGCCGACACCGTCGACACCAGCGCGTACCGGGCTGCGACGGAGCGCAGCGCCTGCGCCATCGATGCCGCTTCCGGCGGCTCGTAGACGCTGGTGTCGATCACCGCGTCCCAGCCACCCTGAGCGGCGAGAGCGTCCAGCGAAGCGGGGTCGAAGCGATCACCGCGGATGCTGCGGACCCCGGGCACGTCACGGCCGGTCTTGCCACGGTTGAAGCACGTCACGGACCAGCCGCGCTGAAGTGCGGACTCGGCGAGGACGCGGCCGAGGAACCAGGTACCGCCGATCAGCAGCAGACGCATACCGGCCATCATGCCCGCACCTGGGGCGAACCGAAACCCAGGCCCGAGGCGCACAGCCGCCGGACCAGCTCCGCCAGCAGCGCGGCGCGCTGTGGAAGGGACGCGACGTCGACGTGCTCGTCGCGGCCGTGCGGGTGCGCGCCCATCGCGCCGAGCCCACACAATGTCGGAACGCCGAGCGCCCCGGTGAGATTCGCGTCAGACCCACCACCGGACCGCTCACCCGCCGGCGGGGCGATGCCGAGGGACTCGGCGGCGGCGTGCAGCTCGGCCAGCAGGCCGGTGGCGACCTTCGGCTCCAGTGGGTAGCGGTTCGGTCCGCCGACCACCGTCACAGTGGCACCGCCCAGCACCGGGGTGAGCGCGTGCAGGCCGGCGTCGACCCGGTCCAGCTCGCCGCGCTCCCAGGCCCTGACATCCACCTCGAACACGGCCGCCTCGGGCACGGTGTTCACCGTGGTACCCGACGACGACACGGTCGGGGTGACCGTCGTCCCGAGCTCCGGCGCGGCGAGGGCTGCTGTGGCGAGCATCTGGTGAGCCATCTCCAGGCTCGCGTTGACCCCCAGGTGTGGTTCGAGTCCGGCGTGCGCGGCCCGGCCGGTGAGAGTGATCGTGTAGCGGGCCACGCCCTTGCGGGCGATCTTTGCCGCCCCTCCGTCGGCGCTGGGCTCGCACACCAGCACCGCCGCGCTCCGCCGCGCCTGCTCCTCGATCACCGTCCTTGATCCGACCGACCCGGTCTCCTCGTCGGCGGTCAGCAGCACACTCAGCCGCGACCGATCGGCCAACTGCTCCACCGCCGACAAGATGAGGACGATGCCCGCCTTCATGTCGAACACACCCGGCCCGCGCGCGATCCCCTCGTCGATCGTGAACGGGATGTCGGCGAGAGTGCCGACAGGCCACACGGTGTCGTAGTGCCCGAGCAGCAACACCGCCGGATCGTCGGCCGCCCACAGCAGATGCTGTCGACCGTCTGTGAAGACGCGCTGCGCGGGACGCCCGAGCGCTGAGGTGAACCAGCCGTCCAGCAGGTCCGCGCACAGTGACAACGCTGCGCGATCCTCAGTCGGCGATTCGCACTCCACCAGCTCACGCAGTCGCTTGATCAGGTGCTCCGACTCATCCAGCACTCCAGTACCCCCGACTTCGTCGACACCTGGCCAAGCATTCCAGCGGCCGACCGCCCAACACCAGACCGGCCGCGACAAAACTCAGGCGTCCAAGAGCCCTGCGGCGGTGATCAACTGACGGTTGACAATGGCCGCATGGGCGATATCAGTCTCCGGGCCGTGGACGCCGTTAGCGGCGCCTGTCAGGAACCAGGCGGCGGCCCGCACCCGGTGCCAGCCCATCGCCCACACCTCGGCGGCCAGCCCTCCCCGCTCGGCGAGCCCGACAGCCGAACCGCCGGCAGCGACGTAGCCGTACAACAGGCGGCGGGCCGCAGGCTGGTCGGGGACGGTTCGGGTGCCGAACCAGGAGGCCAGGTCCAGGAGGCCAGGGCCGGTGTGGGCCATCGCCCAGTCCAGGACCGTGACGTGGCCCGTCTGGTTGATGTGCAGGGCGCTGTGATGCAGTTCGCCGTGGCAGAGGCCGAACGGTGGCATGTTCGCCCCGGCCACCCGGCGGCGAGTGACCCGCTCGAGCTGGGCGAGTGACCGGCTGATGCCGGCGGCGCCGGCAAATCGCCCTTGAGCGCGCAGCGCATCGAGAGCCTGTCGTCCGACCTGGGTAAGGCAGGCCAGATCGACGGTCGCCAGGAGGCCGCCTGCCGGCCGGCCGGGTGCGGAGTGCAGGGCGGGAGCGATCTTCAGAAGGTCGGCGACGGTCGCCACCCGTGCGGGCGGCCCAAGGTCGTCGATGAGCATTCCCAGGTGATCGTCTCGGAGCGTGGCCGCCACGAGCCGTGGCGCTGAGACGCCGACCGCGGCAGCGTGGGACAACCATTGGTGCTCGGTGGTGAATGGCCGGGCGGCGTACTTGAAGACCAGCGAGCCGCCCCCGGCCAGGTGCAGGCGCTCCACCCCGGACAGCCGCCATACCCGCATCATCTCGTGGTGCTCCAGCTCAAGGTTCGAGTCGGCCAGAAGTTGTTCCAGCAGCAGGTTCCGGACCGAAGTGGGGATCATGAAGCGGCGGCCCTGGCGTGCGCGGTGGCCCGGTCGAGCAGGACCAGCACGTCGCGGAGCGCGGTGGTCATGCTCGGCGGCACGATCCCGACCCCGGCGTCGGCGAACGCGCCGAAGTGGCCTAGCAGGCCCAGCAGCGCAGGGCGGGCCGCGAAGAACCGGTCAACGTCGCCGGATGCGCGGGCCCGGCGCAGCAGCGAGCTGATGGCGACGATCTTGTCTGCGGTCGACGCCAGGAGCACCTCCCGGTCGCTGGTGTCGATGATCGGGTTCGGGCCGTCGAGGGCGTGGTGCTCGACCTCCAGCGCGCGGACGATATCGCGGACCCGCACGCCGAACCAGGCGGCCAGCACCCGGTCCAGCGGCACCTCGGTGGAGGCGAGTTCGGGGGCGTCGTGCAGGAGCGCTGCGGCCACCAGGTGCTCAGGCGCACCGGGAACGTGCTGGCCGAGGGTGACGGCGACCCGCACGGCGTGCACGAGGGCCGGCCGGTCGTCGATGACGTGGCCAGCGCACCAGGTCCGCGCCTGTGTCAACGCTTTGTCAACGAGCGGAGGGCGCGGCGGGCGGAGAATGGTCACGATGGCTCCCGTTCCGTACGGTGTGGGCATGAGCGGACCGTTGCCGTGCTGGGAGGCCGACACCTGCGCGGTGTGCCCGGCCCAGGAACTCGGCCCCGGCAAGTTCGATGTCGTCGACCGGCCAGGTCCGGAGTTCGCCTACGACCCGCGGATCGGCTGGCGCGTCGACCAGGCAGGCACCGCGGTGTGCGTGCACCCTTTCCGCGTCGGCATGCCACCGGGCCGCTACGCCTCCGGCGGCGACCCGCTTCCCGACCTCCGGGACCCGGATGCGGCCGATGTCGCGGTGCCGGAAGCGGCGTTGGAGCTGCCCGAGGTGCTGGATGACCTGGAGGGCTGGTTGGTGGCGAGTCTGCGGGTGTGTCCGGAGGCGGCGTTGATGAGTGCGGTGGCCCGGGTCGAGCGGGTGGCGGGCGAGCGGTTCGCACCCGGCGAGGTCACCAAGGCCCTGCGTCGGGTGCTGTCCCACGAACTCGCCCGCCGGTAGCGGATCAGGCCCCCAGAACCTCGGCGACGGCCAGGACCTCGAAGTCGATGTCGTGGGACCGGCCGCCCGGGGTGAAGCCGGCCTGGCCGTAGCGGTCGTTGAGGACGGCCAGGCGGCGGTCGACCTCGGCGGAGCTCAGCCAGTACCGCAGGGGCTGCTCGCCCCAGCCGGCTGCGGCGTAGCAGTCGTCGGTGTACCCGCCCCGGCTGTAGGCGAACCGCTCCAGCTCGGTGGCGTGCGGGAAGAGAACCCCGAGGTCCATCTCGAGCTGGCGCACGACGGTGTGCTGGGCGAGCACGGCGTGGATCATCTCGTCGACCGGGGCGGGCACGAGCAGCTCGGCGGCTTCCTCGTCGCCGCCGGTCAGCTCGAACACGGCCGCCTTGAGCGCCATGACCCGCAGTGCCTCGACCAGTAGCGGGCCGGCGTCGCGGTCCAGGGACCAGTTGCTGACGGTCGGGTAACCGGTGAATGTGGCCCAACAGGTGCTGTACTTCATGGACGAGCTGATCAGCCGGTCATAGGCCGGGTGGGCCGTGGCCTGCTCCAGGATCGCCGCCGCGCGGGCGCCGACCTCGGATGCTGCGGGCAAGCCGGACTTCGTCATGGCCTTCTCCTCTGCTCAACGAGCCGACCACGCGCGGGGTGGCGGGCCGGCGAGCGACCAGTACACGCCGCATCGCCCTGTGTCGATAACCCTGAACAAGGGCCGTTGACATTGCGTTGACAGACCGTCCGACGGGCTTCGCCTCAGCCTGCGGCGCTGGTGGCGCCGAGCCGGCTCACAGTCTCCGCCGCGGCGGCCAGGCCGTGGACAACGGCTTCGTGCAGGCTCTGGCGGCGGGCCCGGCTGAGGGCGATGCGGCCGAGGAGAATGCCTGCCGCCCGCGCTGCCGTGGTGCGCGGTTCACGGCGCCGCCTGGGCCTCCAACGTCGTCCTCACCGCAACCGGACCGGTCGTGCTTGATCTGGGTTTACCTACGGCCCGCCGGAGTGGGACCTTGCCCGCGTCGCCGTCGACCGCTTCGCGTTCGGGTCGGTCACCCCGACCGAATGGGAGGTGTTCTGCCACGCCTACGGTTCCGACGTCACCGCTTCGGACGGCTACGCGTTTCTGCGGGACGCGCGGGAGCTACGCAAGGTCACCTTCGCCGCCCAGATGGCCGCCGAATACCCCGACCGGCCCCGCATCCAGATTGAACTCTTCACCCGTTTGGCACGCCTGCGAGGAGCAGGCGGGGACCGGCCGTGGAAACGGGAGGGCGTGCCGTGACTTCAGCCCATAGGTGGGCGCCTCCGCTGCGCTTTGCCTGCTGCCTTGTCAAGGCGGAGACGGTCAACAGATTGTCAACGGATCCTGACACCCTCGGTCCTGCTTGTGCTTGCGTCAGGCGCGGATGGCATTGATCCTGAGAACTGCCCGGCCAGTGAGATAGCAGGCACAGCAGGCGGGGTGGTCATATCGTCGATCGCAGGGTGCTGCCGATGGCTGATCCAGAGCAACTCCGCAAGGCGAAGATCGAACTGGGGCAGCGGCTCGCAGCCCACCGCAAAGCCGCAGGACTGACGCAGGCGTTGCTGGGGCCGCGGGTGAACTACGTGCGGTCCACGATCGCGAACGTCGAGGTCGGACGACAGAACGTGCCCCGCGAATTCTGGGCTGCCTGCGACCGGGAATTGGGCGCCGATGGTGACTTGATCGGGGCGTTCGACGATCTTTCGCTGATCGCCCGCGCGACCTGGATCTCGGACCCACCCGCGGCCGTCGCGGGATTCGTGGCGCCGAAGGTGCCCATCGATGAGAGGAGCATTGTGGCGATGGCAGCACACCGCGCGCGGAAGTTCGCGCTGGTCGCATCAATCGGAACGACCCCCGAGGTGATCGACCAGCTGCGCGACGAAGTCCAACGCATCGCCCAGCAGTACCCTCGGCGACCGCTGAGTGAGTTCGCCGGCGACCTCGCGGATACGCAAGACGCGGTCTTCACCCTGCTTGAGCGCCGCCAAGCGCCACAGCAGGCTCGACAGCTGTATCTGCTGGGTGGTCTGACCTGTGGCTTGCTCGCCAAGGCGTCCCATGACCTGGGCGAGCCGCGTGCGGCGCTGCAGCAGACCCGCACAGCGATCTTGTGCGCCGAACAGGCCGACCACGACGGGCTTCGTGGCTGGCTTCGCGGCCTACAGGCCCTGGTGACCTACTGGGCTGGGCGGCACAGCGACTCCGTCCGCTACGCCGAGGCCGGCATGGAGTACGCCCAGCGGACCGGCGGCGCAACGACCGTCTGGCTCGCCTCCAGCGCCGCCCGGGCGCACGCGGCGCTGGGCGATGCCGAACGCGCCAAGCAGGCGATCGCCGCAGCCGAGGCAGCCTGGGAGCACCTTCGCCCGGACGACCTCGACGGCTTCGGCGGCATCTGCACCTTCCACCCGGCCCGCGCCCAGTACTACGCTGCGGACGCGCTGGCCTGGCTGCCTGAGGAGCGGCCTCTCGCGCACGCCCAGGCCGAGCGTGCCGTCGCCGCATACCAGGACCGCCAATCCCCGGAGTGGGCCTTCGGCGACGAGGCCGGTGCCGTGGCCGCCCTGGCAATCGCCCGCATCGCCTCCCGCGATCTCGACGGCGCGCAGACAGCGCTGCAGGACGTGTTCACCCTTCCCGCCGACCAGCGCATCCACGGCGTCGTGCACTCCGTCCGCCGAGTACACCAGGCCGTCAGCGCGGCCGGGCTCACCCGCGACGGCCGGGCGCTCGTCGAGCAGATGGAGGACTTCGCACATGTGCCGGCCAACGCGCTTCCCCGATGATGCATGATCGGCAGATGTACCCGATCAGTCTGACCGGCCGCGCGGTGACGCTCCGCGAATTCCGCGCCAACGACACACCCGCCGCCTACCAGGTCGTCGGCGATGACCGCGTGACCCTATGGCTGTCGTTTGACAGCCGCAGCCCCGAGGCGACACAGGACATGATCGACGGGGCTGTCGCGCGGGCGCGCAACGAACCCCGGGACGAGTACTACCTCGCGGTGATCAACGGCGACGACCAGCTGATCGGCTTCGCCCGACTGGGACTGAGCGGGGTCAAGGCCGCCAAACTTGGCTACGCCATCCACGCCGATCACTGGGGCCGCGGCTACGCCACCGACGCCGCCCGCACCATGATCGCGTTCGGCTTCGACCACCTCGGCCTGCGACGGATCTCCGCCGCGATCGGACCCGACAACGACTCGTCCATCCGGGTGGCCGAACGCCTCGGGTTCACCTTCGAAGGCACGCTCCGCGACCACGTCTTCACCAACGGGGCCTGGCGCGATTCCCGGCTGTACTCGATCCTCGCCACCGACCCGCGCGTGTAGGACAGGTCGCACCGTGCGCGATCACGTGATCAAGCCCTATGGAGAGTCGATGGTCGACGCACACCTGCAAGACGCCGGTCGCAACGAGGCACTCCGGATCCAGACGTGGACTGGCGCGGATAAGGCTGAGCACGTGGATGCGGGCCGGGCTGTGCGGTGGGCGATCGACGCGTTCCACCGAGACCGGCAAAGCAGCGCCCGCTTCCTCCGGACCACCGTGACCGGACGCCCCGAGACGGTGGAGATGTGCGTTGCGCGCATCGGCCAGAACGTGGAGATCCTCAGTCAAGGAGACCTCGCCGAGGAGATCCGAACGTGCCTGCCCACCCAAGGGTGGCAGACCGCTCCGCTGACGACGCCGGGTGCCGCACTCCGCGACATCGCCGACCTGCTCGACCGTCGTGTCTACAACGCGGTGGTCCGTGGCCGGGGTGCTGGGTCCAGTCCATCCTGCTGGGTGGGGTGAGGGGTTCGGGTGGGCCGGCGGCGAGGCGTTGTTCGGCGTGGGCCTGCCAGGCGGACTGGTTGGCGGCCATCTTGGTCATGTCACACGGCCAGGAGTTGGACCGCTTCGCGCAGGTGGCGGCGGGTTGCGTCGATGTAGGCGGGGTCGGATTCGGGGTCGTTGATCCAGCGGACGGACTGGTCGAGGTACCAGGCGATGGCCCAGATCCGGTGCCAGCCCAGTGCCCAGTTCTCGGCGAGCAGGCCGCCGCGGGTGGCCAAGGTGTCGCGGTGTCCGCCGGCGGCGACGTAGGCGCCGAGCAGGTGGCGCAGTTTGGCGGGGTCGGGGTCATCGTTGGTGCCGTGCCAGGAGGCGAGGTCGAGCAGGCCGGGGCCGTTGAACGCGCGGGCGAAGTCCAGGAGTCGCCAGCCTGTCTCGCTGATGTGCAGGGAGGTGGGGTGGAACTCCGAGTGGCACAGCCCGAACGGAGCAAGCTCGGCTCCGGTGCTCAGCCGGTTGGACGCGGTGGAGAGTGCGGTGAGCATGCTTGCCAGGTCCTCGACGCTGGTCCAGCGGCCGGCGGCGGTGAGGGTGGTCAGCCTGGTCAGGGACCGGTCGACAAGTCCGGCCAGCCGGGTCTGGTCGAGGGTGGCGAGGTCCGGCAACGGGGGCACGGTGTGCAGTCGGGCGGCTGCTTGAGCGCCGTCGGTGTCGGTGGCGTCGCGGGTCTCCGGCCCTCGGTCTTCCATGATCATGCCGAGGGTGTGTTCCTGGACATCGGAGGTGTGCAGTTCCGGCACCGGCACGCCGTTCTCGTCGGCGAGGCGTAGTGCCCGGTCCTCGCCGGTGAAGGGCTCGGCGGCGTATTTGAAGATCGCCGTGGAGCCGTCGGCCAGGTGGAGGCGTTCGACGCCGGAGAGCCGCCAGACCCGCAGCGGTTCGCGGCGCAGGACGCCCATGCTGGCCTTGGCGGCCAGGTCCCGGTAGAGCCCGTCGATGACGCGCTGGTGCATCGGTGCCCCTCGCTGGTTGGTTGGTTCGAGCGGGCGGGTGCCGCAGTCGACGCCCGCCCAGCCCCCAATGGATCATTGCTGGTCAGGCGGTGACCCGGTTAGACTCCACGGCGGCGATCCACTCGGTGCGGAAAGCCGACAGCTCGGCCTTGGTCGTGTCCAGCGACGCGCCGTACGGGACCAGCGCCCCGCCGGACTGGTTTGGGACAGACTGGCAGCCGTGCACGAGCCGGCAGCCGAGGGCGGCGTGGGCCTTCGCGGACTCCAGGCGGCGGTGCTTGTTGAACCAGGTCCCGTGGTATACCTCATCCAGCATCGGGCCCTCGGTGTCGTCGAGATCGAACACCACGCCGGCGCCTACCTCGTCCAGGACCGGTTGTCCGGCGCCTGAGCGCCATCGTCCGCAGCGCCTCGACCAGCAGCGGGCCAGCGTCGCGATCCAGGGACCAGTTGCTGACGGTTCGGGTAGCCTGTGAACGTGGCCCAGCAGGTGCTGTACTTCATGGACGAGCTGATCAGCCGGTCGGTGGCCGGGTGGGCCTGGCCTGCTCCAGGATCCCCGCCGCGCGGGCGCCGACCTTGGATGCTGCGGGCAAGCCGGACTTCGTCATGGCGTCCTCCTCCTACTCAACGAGCCGACCACGCGCGGGGTGGCGGGCCGGCGAGCGACCAGTACACGCCCTATCGCCCCATGTCGATAGCCCCGAACGAGGGCCGTTGACAATGCGTTGACAGGCCGCGCGTTGGCCTCCGCGTCAGCCTGCGGGGCTCGTGGCGCCGAGCTTGCTCACGGTCTCCGCTGCGGCGGCTAGGCCGTGGCCGACGGCCTCGTGCAGGCTCTGGCGGCGGGCCAGGCTGAGGGCGATGCGGCCGAGGAGCGTGTCCCCGGCCCCGGTGGTGTCGACGACCGAGGTGTCATGGGCGCGGAGGGCGGCGTTGCTGTCGGGGCAGGTGTAGGCCGCGCCGTGCGCTCCGACGCTGACCACCACTGACGCCGGGCCGATCGAGCGCAGGGCGTGGGCGGCCTGGAGCGCCTCGCCCCGCCCACCAGGCGCCGAGGCATCAAGTAGTGCCCCGGCCTCGGCGGCGTTGACGACCAGCACGTCCAGTGCTCTGAACAGTTCCGGCGGCAGAGGGCTGGCGGGTGCGAGGGTCCCGATCGTGATCCCGCCGGCCAGGCGCACCCCGTGGCGGATCACCGCCGTGTCGAGCTCGAGCTGGAGCACCACCACCGCCGCCTCGCGGAGGAGAGCGGCATGGTCGTCGAGGTCGGTGGGCTGGTGTGTGGCGGCTGCGGACCGGGCCAAGGTGACCGCGCTGTCGCCGCCCGGTGGGACCTGGATGAGCGCGGCCCCGGTGACCGCCTCCGGGTCGAAGATGATCCCAGTGGTGTCGACGCCGCCGTCCGACAGCGCTCGGTGCAGCATGCGCCCCCAGTCGTCGTCGCCGACCCGAGCGATTAGCGCCGCACGGCCGCCGCCGGCGGCAACCGCGAGGGCCTGGTTGAGCCCTTTGCCGCCAGGCCCGACCATCAGCGGTGAGCCGAATACGGTCTGCCCGGCGGCCGGCAGGCCAGGGACCTGGACGGTCAGGTCAACGTTGGCGACGCCGACGACCACCACGTCGAGCACGAGGTCACGCCGAGGCGAACGGGGTGGCGGTGGTGAGGAGGTAACGCAGCAGCACGCAGTCGCCGATCGTGCGCGCCTCGGCCAGCCGCATCCGCTTGTCCTTGCCGTGCGGGAACACCCCGTCGCCCACGAACCGGGGCGCGGCGGGGTCGCCGACGAAGAACGGCGCGACGACAAGCTGGATCTCATCGACCAGGTCGGCAGCGAGGAACTGGGTGTGCATCGTCGAGCCGCCCTCGACCATCAACCGCCGCACACCGCGTCCGGCCAGGTCCGCCACCACCCGGTGAAGGTCGAGCGGATCGCCGCCGTCGACGACGAAGGCCGCGTCGGCGAGGCGTTCGCGGGTCTTGTCCACGGACCCGGCCGCCGCGTAGACGATCTTGTCGGTGTCGCCGGTCGTGAAGAACGACGCCTGCGGGTCCAGGTCGCCCCGGCCGGTGATGGTGACCTTGAGCGGGCTCGCCGGCAGGCCCCGAGCGGTGCGGGCGGCGCGCCGGTCGGCGGAACGCACAAGCAGGCGGGGGTTGTCGGCGCGGATGGTGTTGGAACCGACGAGGATCGCGTCCACACCCGCACGTTCTTCGTCGACTCGGTCGAAGTCGGCGTCGTTGGACAGCAGAAGCCGCTCCGGGGTGGCGTCATCGATGTAGCCATCGACCGTGGCTGCGACGGACAATAAGGTGTAGGGACGGTCAGCCATCAAGGCCTCCAAGGTTTGCGAGGATTTGTTCGGTGAGCCGCTCGGTCGCCTCCGCCGCCGAGTGCGGCTCGCAGTCGGGCGGCCATTGTCCAGAACGGTCGTGTGGTCGCCGCTCGTCCAAGGTCGTAGCCACGGATCGGCGACGCACCGTTCGTCGAAGACCGCAGCGTGCCGCCGCTAACGGGAAACGGCGGCACCCTGCGGCCGAGGGCGATGGCGATGTCGGTCTCATCCCCGGTACAGGAGGCAGCGTCGACCACGACCAGGAGGTTGATGTCCGACACGACGTGTGGTGACCCTAGCTCACCTGTGTAGCCGAGTTGAACCCCTGCATCGCCTGACCAGAAGTAGCATGCGGGGATAGTTCGCACGCCGGTACGGGGGCACGCGGGCCGCCGCCAAGTGCTGTCAGGACCTGTTCGTGCGGTGGTGCGTGAGGTAGTTGGCCACCGTGGTCACGCTGTCGAGAGTGGCCATGCGCTGGAGAAACACCGTGCCGTCGAGATGGTCGATCTCGTGCTGCACGACGCGGGCCACATTTCCTGTGAACGAATCCTCAACCGACTCACCTGCGGAGGTGAGGAACCGGACAGTGATCCTGTCGTCTCGTGGGACTTGTCCCATCAGGCCCGGAACGCTAAAGCACCCCTCCCACCCGTCGACCTGCACGCCAGATCGGTTGGTGATGATCGGATTGATCATCTGCAGGAGCGGGTGCGTAGGTCGGTCGGGGAACACGTCGGTCTTACGTACCTCGATGACGAGGACACGGACGGATGCGCCGACCTGCGGTGCGGCGAGTCCCGTGCCTTTGAGGTTCCGCAACCGCTGAACCATGAAATCAAGCAGGCCGGCCACCGTAGCCGGGTCGTCCACAGCGGCGGCGTGGGCCTTGAGTAGGGGATCGCCGATGGTCCGGATTCCTTCCGTTGCGACGCCGTCGATCCACTGCTGGTTGCTTCGGACAAGAGTCACCACAGGCTCGCTTCCGGGAGTTCAGTTCGGTTCGATATGTTGAGGTACGGCTGCTTTCCTGGTGGGCGGCGTCCACCAGCGTCAGCAGGTGTCGGAGCGTCCGGCAGTTTCAGAGGCGTGGACTCACTGACGGTCGCCTGACTCTGTCGGCTAGAGGGCGATCTGTTGGCGGTAGAAGATCTTACTCAAGCGCGGCGAGACCCCGAGCGATTCGTAGAAGCGTTGAGCTGTCGGTGGTCCATTCGATCCGCCTGCACCCGTTTTCCATGGCGATTTCTTCGAGCTTCGCCATGACTAGCCGGCCCAGCCCCTTGCCCTGATGATCTTTGCTAACGAATAGCTCTTTGAGGTACCTCGATTGGGTAAACCGTGCGGCGGGCCACAGAAAGGTGTAGCTGGCCAGGCCCACCGGCTGCTCGTCATGTCGTGTCTGGAGTGCGTGGGCGGCCGGTACTGGCCTGAACAGAACAGCCTCGATCTGGCGGTTGCGCGCGTCGTCAGGTTGGCGACCGGGGCGCCGTAATAGGTGTCAAGCTCAGTCAGGAGCGCAGCGATGGCTGGGACGTCGTGGGCCTCAGCAGGGCTGAGTTCGTACATAGTCGGGCTGCGCTTCAGATCGGGTGGTCAAGAGGAAGACGCGAAACTCTAGAACTTCTGGCAGGACGCGGGCCCACTGGGGAATGCCTGCGTAGATGTCACCAGCGCGCAGGTGATGATTTCTGCCGTCAGATCGCATGGGTGAGGGCGTCGGCGAACTCGTTAGCGGTCGGCCGGGCGCTGGCCTCGGGTTCGGTGCCCGCCGTGAGCAGCGCTTCGAGTCGAGGCCAGGCCCAGGGACGCTGTGTGGACAGGGGTCGGCGGTCGCTTGCGGCGATTGTCGAGAGCCGGGCGGTCATCGTCGCGTCTTCCGGGTAGTCGTACATCCACACTCCTGTCCAGCAGGTGCGGATGACTGCGGCGAGGCTGAATACCTCCGCGGGAGGATCCATGGTCACGTCGGCGGCCGGGCCAGTGTCGAGCAGTGCCCTGGCGAGTTCGGGGGCGTCGAGGTGCACAAGCCCGCCCCGATACGGCACCACCGGCTCGATCCGGACGCCAGTTGGGGGCTGGGCGAACGCGAAGTCGACCAGACTTGCGCCGGTGGGGCCGCACAAGAGGTGGGCGGACTGCAAGTCGCGGTGGATCCAGCCGGACGTGTGCAACCGGGCGACAGCGCCGGCCGCCGCGGCGGCGGCGATCAGTGCGGTGCGGCGACCCTCGGGGGTGTCGGCGTCGCGGGCGGAGGCGAACGTGCGGTGCAGGCTAGGCGCATCGATCCAGGCCACCGCGATCCACGTTGCCTCACGAGTCGCACCTGCGGCGTGCAGGTACCCGGCAGGGGCCGGCCCGTGGGCGAGAACGGCGGCCTCGCGGGCGGCGAGGAGCCGGGCGTAGTCAGGGTTCGGCGCTCCCGGGTCCGGGTTGGTCCGGGAGACCTTGACCGCCAGTGCGGCACTGTCGGGGCGCTGCACGCGGAACACCTGGCTACCGCGCCGGTCGGCGATTAGTTCGGAGCCGCTGATCGGGCCGATCTGGTAGGCGATGCTGGCCGGAAGTGACGCGGCCATCAGACCGCCATCGGCGCGGGGAAGGCGGCGCAGAGCCGGGTGAACGCGCCGCCCGGAGTATCGCCTGCGAGGTGCCTGCGCAGGACATCGCGGCCGTCGTCGTGGGCCGGGGCCGCAGCGAGTGCCGTGGAGACATCGGTGAAGCGGTGCAGGAACCGGGCGTCCTTGGCGGGGTACGAGTGCCGGATCGAAAAGTACGACACCGGCGGCGGCATGATAGCCCTGCCGACCTTGTCATTCTCGACCTCTCCGATCCAGAATTTACCGATCATGACGCTGACCTCCGCGTAGATGTTGCGCGTGATCCAGGCTGGCCAGTCCAGCACTGCCCGGGCCTCCTGGATGCTGCTCGGTCCCATGACGGCGATGTTCGCACAGACGAGCAGCCCATCCTTGGCGCGGCGCCGGCGGAAGTGCTCGGTGTGCTCGACGAGCAGTGCGAACAGGTCCGGTGCGTCCTCAGGGTCGGCTTGCCAGGCTGACCAGGTCGTCAGCTGCTGGTTCAGCGACGGGGTGAGGAAGGGGCAGTGGCCGGTCATGGCGGCTAGGTAGCCGGGCAGGCCGGGATGGATGCTGGCTGGGTCGGTAGTGGTGGGGTGAAGCTCGCGCACGATCGACCTCCTGGGCGCGACCGAAGTGGGCGGGACCGCCCTCGCTGGGCGGCCCCGCGTCGTCGGTCTATTTGGTGGGCTCGGTGTGGTGGTCGCCGTCGCCGTCGCTGGCCGGGGAGCAGTTCCAGGACGCGGTCACCGCGCCGGTGGAGCGGTAGGCGTCGTAGGCGCTGTGGTCGATCGTGCCGGCGGCGTCTGCGAACCACTCGGCCGGCAACGGGCCGAACTGCTCGTGGTAGCGCTGCACCCAGGTGATCTGGCCGTATCCGGCGTCCTCGCGGTGTCCGACCGGGTGGCCGACCAGCTGGTCGCAGAAGCCGTCGTACGCGCCGGTGCCGAGGAGGCGGTGCCACTCGGCGTCGATGAACGCGGAGAACATCTCCGGGGCACTGTCGGCGAGGGCGGCGATGAGGAAGAAGCGGCCCAGTTCTTCGCGGGCCCGGCCGGTACTGACGGTCGTGAAGGCTGTCATATCGTGCTCCATTTCGCAGCGCAGGGGCACGGCCAGGGGCGAAGGGTATGGCGGCCGTCTACCCCTCGCCCCTGGTCGTAAGGAAGTTCCGCTGGCGGTGATTGAAGTCTGTCACTGCGCGTACCGTGGAGTGCGTGGTCCAGGCTGACCGCGACGTTCCCTCGCGTTCCCCGGTGTGGTGAGGTAGAACAATGGCGACAATAGGTGCCATTCTGAAGGCCGAGCGGCGTGCCGCCGGCGGCAACCTCGCGGCCCTAGCCCTGAGAAGCGGCCTGAGCCGTCCGTACCTCAGCAACATCGAAAACGGCGTGAAACCACCTACCCGCCAGGTGGTGCTCGCCTACGGACTGGAGTACCCCAACATGCTCAGCAGGCGAGAGATTATCGCGTACCTGGCTACCAGTGCCGCCGCGGGACCAGCAGCCCTGGCATTCGACCTCGAGCAGGCCCTGGCCGCGAGCATCCCCGTGGCGCACAGCCCCGATGACTGGGCCGAAGTCCACCGGGCCCATTCGCGTTCCTTCATGGCGCTCCCGGAGGTCCCTCAGGTGCGCATGCGGCTGTGGAGCGACCTCTCAGCGATCCGAGGCACCACCAGCACCCGCAAGGTCCACGCGCTGACCGGGCGGATGACGACGCTCTACGGCCAGACGTGGCGCGAACTCGACGGCCCCGACGCCGCAGTGGACTGGTACCGGCGAGGAGTGGCGTGGGCCGACACGAGCGGGGACCCTGCGACCCAGGTCTGGTCGCGCGCTCGAGCGGCCCAGGACCTGGAAGATCAGCCGCTGCACGTCGGTCTCGCCCGCACGTGGGCGAACGAGGCCGTCGCCATCGCGGACAGGCCGACTACCGGCCTGGTGCTGGCCCACCTCACGCGGGCCGTCCTCGTCGCCCGGAGCAACGCTGACGTTCTGGCGGAACTCGACGCCGCCGACCGCGCACTCGCCCGTACCGGCTGCGACACCGCGGCCACGGACGAGGACATCCCTTGGTGGCGGCACGCTGTGACCCGGGCCGGAATCCTCGCTGGCATCGCCCACCCTGGCGCCGAAGCGGCCATCGACCAGGCCGCCCGAGCCCTTCCCGCCGGTCACGCCAGGTACTCGACCCATCTGGAACTCCACCGGGCCGTTCTCGAGCACGCGCGGGGCGACCACGCTAGTGCGCTCCAGCGCGCGCAGCAGGCCGTCGAATCGTTGTCGGCAGATCGCCGTAGCCAGTCGGTGCGCCGGCTGGTAGTCGAACTCACCGGCGATCGCGGCGCCCGCCCGGTAGTCCTCAAACGTTTCCGCTGAGGCCGGCACCGCTTGACCCCAGGGGCATGCCGGTCCGGTCATATCGCCACACCGAACCCCGGGGCGGCGTCGACCCAGTCGATCTCACTGTGCCTCGAACCGCCGAAGTGTGGGTGCGGGATCTGCAGTCAGAGATTTCTTGCGCCGCGTGTTCACGACCGTGAACTTAATTCGCGATCCGCGACCTGGGGGGGCGTGCCGTGCTTCGTGTAGCGCCAATGGATTGTCAGCAGGTCCAATCGCGAGTTGCCTGGCCTGGTGCAAGTTGCGGTTCCGCGACTGACATGGCGCCGGAACGGTTCGAAGCCATGGACCGGTGCTATTGCCGCAGGTAGGGTCAGGTCCGGTGTCGCATCCCATAGCGATGCCATGCGGACCGAAGTGTTTTCGAGGCTGGCGATGGCTCAAGCTCCCCGACGGTTGTTCCCGCAGCTGTCACCACGGCACGCGTTTGGTGCTGCGGTGCGCAGCTGGCGTGACCGGCGAGGGTTGTCGCAGGCAGAGCTGGGCGCGTTGGCATTTGTCAGCGCCGATCTGATCGGCAAGGTCGAGAAGGCGCAGCGCTGGCCGGCACCGGAGCTGGTGACGGCCCTGGAGGCGGCCCTGGACACCGACGGCGTGATCGCGGCGTTCGGGCACGCTCTCGCCGCGCAGCGGCAGACGGCGAAGCGCGCCGGCGGGGGACCGGCGCGGTCGATGGAGCAGGCGGCATTGGACTGGCTGCTCGACGATGACCCGGCTCCACGCATCATGGGTGACAATGCCATGGGCTGGGTGGACGACGAGGTCGTCGATGGTGTCGCCCGGCGGTTGGAGGAGTTTCGCCGGCTCGATCACGTCCAGGGCGCTGGCATGGTGTTTCCCATGGTGACGGCCTACGCGAGTGCCGATCTGGCCCGCCTGTTGGCATCGCGTCCCTCGAGTGCCGAGGTGGCGGTTCGGCTGTACGCCACGGCCGCGGGGTTCTGGGAGTTGGCGGGCTATCAGGCCATCGACTCGGGCAACGACGAGCTGGCGCAGGGCTGCTACCTGCAGGCTCTGGACTGGGCTACCGCCGCAGGCGACCGGCTCCTGGGCGGCTACATCCTCGCGGTCAACAGCGCCCACCTGGCGCTGCACCGCGGAGAGGTGCCGCTCGGACTGCGGATGGCGAAGGCCGGCCTTCGAGGCACCCGCGACCTGGCCGGCCCGCTCGCGCGCTCGGCATTTACGGCCGTCGCGGCCAGGGCACACGCCCGCCACGGCGACGAGCGGGCTGCGACGCAGGCAATCCTTGAAGCCGAGCGGAACCTGGACGCGGCATCGCCGGAACGCGAGCCGGGGTGGATCAGGTACTTCACCACTGCTTACCTTGCCGATGAGGTGGCGCACTGCTTCCATGATCTCGGCCACCCGCGCCTCGCCCAACAGCAGGCCGACGGAGCGTTGGCAGGCGTGTCGCCGACGCATGTGCGGCGGCTGGCGATCGACGCCGCACTGATGGCGTCCTCGCTGGCCCGGGCAGGACTGATCGAGCAGGCGTGTGCGGTGGGGCGGCAGGCGGCCGACTACACCGCGCAGACCTCCTCGGCGCGCAGCCGGCAGCGGTTGGCTGACCTCAGGCAGGACCTCGGCCCGTTCCGTAAGGAGCCGGCGGTGCGCGACCTTGAGGACTACATGAGGGCCCTGCTACCGCTCTGAGCGCATCATGGCCCGGAGAAACCGCAGCTCGGCGTCGAGCACCGCCTCGGCCAGGTGCGGCGCCGAGAGGGTGTGGCTTTCGGTGTCGAGCAGCAGCAGTTCGACACTGGACCGCCGGTCTTGCAGGTCGTGTGCGAGGGCAAGTGTGTCGGCCGCCGATGTGATGGGGTCGTTGGCGCCGTGCACGAGCAGGACGGGCTTGCGGATCGCCTCGGATCGAACCCGGCCGCCTCCACCGTCGAGAGCGACTGCGTGGGCGCGTTGGAACCGGGGCACCGTCGCAGCCCAGCTCTTTGGGTCGATGATCGGCGAGCGGGCAATCGCAGCCGCGAACGGCCCGGCCGCGCACACGGCATGCAGAGCGGTGTACCCGCCGGCGCTGGCACCAGCGATGAACACGGAGCCCGGGGTGGTGGTTCCGGTGGCGAGTAGGTGCTCGGCGACCTCCGCGCAGTCCGCCACGTCGTCAAGCCCCCACCGGCCGTATAAGGATCTCCGGAACGCCCGCCCGAAGCCGGTGCTGCCCCGATAGGCGACATCGACGATGGCGAAGCCGTTGTGGGTGAAGAAATCGATGAAGGCATCCCGCCGGTAGGTGATCCCGTCCGTGGGGCCAGGATGTGCCCGCACGATCAGCGGCAGGGGACCGGCCAGACTGGTCGAGGGCCGATGCAGCAGGTAGGTGACCCCGCCCGCGGTGTGCCCCGTCGTGGGGCGCGGGGCGCTCGGGACAGGGCTCTGACCGGCGATGATCACGAAAGAGCCGTCGGGGTCGACAACAACGACGGCGGGAGCTGTGATTGGTGTCGCGGCGATCATCGCGACGTGATCGCCCACCGTGGCCATGTATGGCTTGATCGACGTGAACGGCAGCTCCAGTTCCCGCACACCCTCCTGTTCGACGAGAACGAGTTGATCGAGGGTCCCGCGGCGGGCAATCATGGCGATGCGGTGGTCGGGCAGGAACGTGTAGCTGGCGTACCCGAGCTCCCAGGGCGCAGCGGCGCACTCGGCGTCCATCGACGCAACCGACCGCACGCTGGTGCCGTCCCAGCGGTGCAAGTTCATCCAGCCCGAGCGGTCCGACATGAAGTACAGCGACCCGTCCGGCCCCCACCGCGGCTCGGCAACCGCCTCATCCGGCCCACCGGCCACGAGCACCGCACCGATGGGTACGCCACCTGGATGGTAGTCGGCGCACCACAGTTCGGCGCTGTCCCAGGGCATCGCGTCTTGGCCCCAGGTCAACCACGCCAGACGGCCCGGCGCGAGGCGCGGGGCGGCCAGGAATCCAGACGACGTGAGCAGCGTCCGGGCCAGCCCGTTGGACGTGTCCCACGCGGTGACCGTGTCACCGTGCTCGCCTTCCTGAACGCCGAGCAGTTCGCCGTCGTAGTAGATCAGATCGCCGGAGCCGGCCTGCTGGCCGCCGGTCAAGGGCGTCGGTTCGGCGTTCGGCTCCTGGACCGCCAGCGTCTGGAGCTGTCCGTCGGTGGCGTCGACGTACCAGATGCGGCCCGGGCCGGCCGCGAACGCGCCGCCGCCGTAGGCGTGCACTATGTTGCCGACCTCGACCTCCGGAGGGGTGAGCCGGGTCGTGCCACTGGAACGGGACCAGGCCATCAGCCCGCAGCCTTGCTCGTCGGCCTGCACCCACAACAAGCCGTCACCCCAGCAGGTCAAGGCGTCAAAACCCGGTGTACTCACCCTGACGATGCTACCCAGCCGACCGGGCCAAGCCAGGCACTCGGGGATGCGGACAACTGGGCTGTCGGCATCGGCGACCTACCCGTCAAGGCCACGATGCGCGCCAATGGAGGCAGAGCAAGAACGTGATCGGCCCCGCCACGGTGGCGACCGGCGCGTTGGTTGCCAACAAGCACTCGCTGTCAACGGATTGTCACCGCCCTGGTGTGCGCCTGTCCGACACTCCGGATCGGCCCGTTAGGTGGGGTGGCACCAGCCCCGTGTCCGCCCGCACTGCGGGCGGCTGGAAGAAGGGCCTCGACATGGCCACCACAGCATCTGCTCGTTCGCGGCGGCACCCGGAGCCCGCTGCGGGTCGTGAGGGTGTCGCCGCTGGCGGCCGTCCCTGGATGGCCGGTGGCGCTGAGGGGAGCCCTGGGTACGCGCCCGTCACCGGCGGGTGCCGGGTGCTGTGTGCGGGAGGCGAGTTGTGGTCACGATGACCGGAACCTTCTTGAGCGGTCCTGCAATACCGGGTGACGAGCCCGCCTACGGTCCGACCGGTCGGCAATTCGCAGCCCGCCTGGTCCCCGGTGATCCGGCCTCCCGCTTCGGATCCGGGCGGCAGTCTCAGCGTGCGGACGGGCTTCTGCTCGCCGGTGACGGCGGGTTCGTCACCGAGGACCTGTACCTGATCGCGCACGACCCCCAGACCGGGCGGCTGCTGATACCTGGGTCGGCGCTGGGCGTGTCGCTGGTGGGGGCGGAGCTGATCGGTGGCCTGCTGGCCGGGTGCTGGAGCGTGCAGGGCGGTGTCCTGGTCGCCGACACCGCCCTGCGCCTGGACCTCGGCCTGGCGGAGGTGTCCGAGCAGATTCTGCGGATGGCGCCGACCGCCGCCGAGACGTGGCTGCGGGTACTCGCGGCCAGCATCCCCAACTGGACCCGCGAAGCGCTCGTGACGTCCGGAGTGCTGCACCGGGTGGAGTGGCGAAACCGGCTGGGTCGGCGTCGCAGTGCCGCCGTGCCGGCTGATTCGACCGACGCCGAGCGGCGCGCAGTGCTGCTGCGTAACCGTCTTGCGCTCGGTGCGGACTCTCCGACCGCGACGGCCCGTGACGCCGTGCTGGTGGGGCTGATCCGTGCGGCGGGTATGCAGCGTCTGTGGCTGCGTGACCACAAACACCTCGCCCCGCACGCGACCGGAATGATCGCGCGTCTCGCCCCCGACGCCCGGGCGGTGCTCGCCTTGTGCGAGCACGTCATCGCCTCGATGCACCTGTCCCGCTAACCTCCTCCCTGGAGACCCTCCTCGTGTCCAAGACACCATCACCCCAAGGCGCCGGGCCCGCCCGGGTGCCGCAGTTGCTGCGCGCCGCCCAGTTGGGCACCGGCCCCCTAACTGGGGTGATGCTCAGCGCCGCGGCCGTGCTCACCGTCGTCGCCGGTGTCATCCCCACCGCCTACGCCGCGATCGGCCTGACCGCGCTGCCGCTGGTGTTCCTTCTCGTCGGCGCGGTCCTGGCGGTGTTCATGCCCGGATACCTCGCCGCCGCCCGGGTGTGTCCGTCGGCGGGTGGCCTGTACACGGTGATCGCCGCCGGCCTGGGCCGGGTGCCGGGCGTTGGTGCTGCGTGGTTGGCGGTGGTGGGGTACCTGTCGGTGCAGGTCGCCGCCTACGGGGCGGTCGGCTCCGCGCTCGGCCCGCTGATCGGCGAGGCGACCGGCTGGCGTCTGCCGTGGTGGGCGGTGGCCCTGTCCTGCTGGGCCCTGGTGAGCACCCTCGGGGTCCTGCGGGTCACGGTGTCGGCGAAGGTCCTGGCCGTCCTGTGCGCCGGCGAACTACTCATCGTCATGCTCACCTCCGCGTCCAACGTCGGCTCCGTCCTGTTCAGCGGACACCCCCACCCGATCGACCTCGCCGACAGCTTCGACCCTGCCGGTCTGGGGAGTCCGGCGATCGGCGGCGCGCTGGTCATCGTGGTCCTGGCCTACGTCGGCATCGAACAAGGCATCCCCTACGCAGAGGAGGCCCGCCCCCGGGCTGTGCCGCAGGCGACGCTACTGACCCTCGGTCTGATCACTGGCCTGTACACGGTGTCGGCGTGGGCAATGACCGTACCCGACGGGCCGGCGCGCACCATCGAGCACGCCGGTGAGTACGGCACGAACCTGGTCGCCCTCGCCGCGCTCGACCAGCTCGGCGAGCCGGCCGCGAACGCCGTGCGGCTGCTGTTCGGCACCTCCCTGATCGCGGCGATGCTCGCGTTTCACAACACCGGCAGCCGCTACGTGTTCAGCCTCGCCCGCGAACGCGTCCTCCCCGCCTGGATAGCACGCACCCACACCCGCACCGCAGCCCCGATCTGGGCCTCAGCCCTACAGTCCGCAGCCGTCGCCGCCGTGATCGGCGCCTACACCGTCGCCGGCTGGGACCCGGTGACCCGCATGTTCTACCTGTTCGGCGCCGCCGGCGGCTTCGCCGTCCTGTGCCTGCTGACCGCCACCTCCCTCGCCGCCGTGTTCCTGCTGCACGGACCCGACCAGCCGCGGCTCGGGGTGTGGACGCGGCTGATCTGCCCGATCGTCGCAACGGTCCTGCTGGCGGCGATGGTCGCTCTCGCGCTGGTCAACTTCGCCGCGGTGCTTGGCGTCGCAGAGACCTCGCCGCTGCGATGGGAAGTTCCCGCCGCCCTGGCGGTGCTCACCGCCGCCGGGTGCGCGCGCGGTCTGTGGCTGCGGACCGCCCGGCCTGAGGTGTACGCGTCCATCGGCCGCGCGACCCGCGCGGCGCTTCCCGAGCAGCTACCCGACTCCCCGTACCGCGAACCCCAGTCCGCTTAGGAGGCCCACCACCCATGACTACAGAACACGCCCTCACCACCCACTCCATCGAGGCTGACGTGGAGATCGTCCGCGCCGCCGCCGGCGACCTCGACGACGTCACCCGCATCATCACCACGGCCTTCGCGCCGATCGCGGTGTGCCGGTGGCTGGTGCCCGACGACACCAGCCGCGAGAGGGTGCTGCGCGACTTCTTCGGCATCCTCACCAGGCATGCCGCCGAGCACGGCTACACACACATCGCCACCCGCGTCGGCGCTCCGATCGCCGCCGCAGTCTGGTTCCCCCGCACCGCCCCACTGCCCGACATCCCCGACTACCCGGCCCGGCTGGCCGCCGCCACCGGAGCGCACCTGCCCCGTTTCCACACCCTCGACGAGCGGTTCGAAGAGCACCACCCCACCGACCCGCACGACCACCTCGCACTCCTCGGGGTGATGCCGGCCTGGCAGGGCAAGGGCATCGGCAGCCTGCTCCTGCGCCACGCACACACCCGCCTCGACCAAGTCGCAGCCCCCGCCTACCTGGAGGCCTGCGACGAAAACAGCCAGCGCCTCTACGCCCGCAACGGCTACCTCGACCTCGGCGATCCGATCGATCTACCCGACGGACCGCCGATTTTCCCGATGTGGAGGCCCGGCCGGCCCTGACCGGCATCAGCCCCGGTGAGGTCGCGCTCGCACAGGACCCGGGTGCGACCCCACCGGCCGAAACCGCACCACCAGCCCGCCCCAGCCCCAGCACGTACGGCCGAGCAGGAAGGACACAAGCATGATCACCAGCAGCCGTCGGGTGGGTGAGGACGTCACGGACCCGCTCCTGGCCCGCACCGCCACCCGCCTCGCCGACCGCCACCACCAGCATCCGGATGACGCGGGACGGTGGGCGGCCGGCTGCACCCAGGCATGGCCGTGCCCCATGTCCCAATGGGCGGTGCGTGCCGGCGCGGCGGCCCGGGGACCGTGGCACGAGGCGTGGACCTTCCGCCACGACATCCTCGCCGCCGGCATCACCGTGGCGGGCTGAGCGGTGACCACCCGCCACGTGGCGCGGCTGGCCACCATTGCCGTGATGTGCGCGGCTGGCAGCGCGGTCACCACGGTACTGCTGACCGCCCGGGCGCAAGCGCGCACCGCCCGGGCCCGCGAAGCCGTCGCACTGCACCGGGCCGCACTGTGGCGGCAGACCGCGCTCGTCGACGACGTCACCGGCATCGCCTCCCGTGCCGCGTGGGAAGCCGAACTGGCGCGCGCCGGACACGCCGCCGGCCCCACCGCCGTGCTCGTCTTCGACGTCGACAGGTTCAGGGACCTCAACCGGGTGCTGGGTCATCCGGGCGGCGACCGGGCCCTCCACCACGTCGCGGGTCTGCTGACCCGAGTGCTAGCCGGGCGAGGGTTCTTGGCCCGCTACGGCGGAGACGAGTTCGCAGCCCTCGTCCCACTCGACGGCCCCGACCCCCACGCCCACGCCACGGCGCTCGCGGCGGATCTGGCCGACGGGCTGTTGATGCCGGCGGGGGAGTGCGCGCCGTGGCCGGTGACCCTCAGCGTCGGCGTGGCCCTGCTGCGCCCCGGGGAGGACTCCGAGCAGGCGTTCGTGGCCGCCGATCGGGCGATGTTCGAGGCCAAGAACCACCGCCGCGACAGCAGAACCGCGATGCCACACGCCGCCTGAACCTTCTGCCCGTCCGCCCGCGACGCACAGGGCGACGGGCCGCGATTTCGACTGACAGCGATCGAGCACGGCGAGGACATGATGAGCAGACACGAACTTCCCGACCACGGCCTGGCGGTCGCAGAACTCGACGCCACAGGCCCCGACACACGCACCGGCCTGGCCCGCCTGGTGGGCATCACCGTGCGCGACTACCGGGGTGACGCCGACCGGGCGGACTGGTTGCCGGCCGCCGACTGCATCCTGGTGTATGACCCGCCGGGCGGGTGGCTGCTGCTCGTCCCCATCGAGGGACATGTGCTTCCCTCCGGCTGGTTGCGGCACAACGGAGCCCCGGTGCAACGGTTGACGTCACTGAACGGCACGACCGTGGTTCTGGATCCTGCGCACCGGTACGAGATCCGCAATGCCGAGGGCCGGTGCTGGCTGTGGCGGGTGCCCGTTCCGGAAGAAGTGTCCCGGTGATCGGGGCCGGTGTGCAGGACGTCTTCGACACTACAGCCGCCTGGTTCGACGTGCTGCCCGGACAGGGACGGCTAGTGCTTGCGGCGATCGGTCATGTGGCTGGCGAGCAGCACCTGGCGGATGCGTCGGCCGGCGGGGTGTGGTTCACCCTTGAACGCGACCCACTGTGGGCCATGCGCGAGGCGATCGGACTGTGCGGCACCCCGGGTGTGCTCGGCTCGGCACTCGCGCACCGCCGCGAGGACCACACCCTCGAGGCGCACACGGTCGCGTTGGCCCTGGCCGTGTCCGCAGACCTGACCCGGCGGCGTCGCGATCTCGCCGTCACCGACCAGGCGGCAGTATGCTGCCCGGCCCGGCCGAGCACCGTGCTCAACGGATGCACGGTCATCCCGCACCTGATCACCGTGGACACCGGCACCCAGCTGCGCGACCGGGTCATGTGGGAGGTCATCGCCGACGCCACCGCGCAGCAGGTCCACGGCGAACCCCTACCGCCAGCCACCGCACGCGGCCGCCTGGACACCCACCTGCGCGAGCTGCTGGACCTGCGCGCCCGGGCACGGGCCGGATACCTTCCCGACAACCCGCTGGGTGCGATGGTCGCCGAGATCTGCGCGGACGGGCCGTTGACGATCACCGCCGTGTACCGCGAGGCCGCCAGGCTCCTGCCGCTGCTCGACGTCACGTTCGGCGGTCCCCGGTGAACACCCGCCTGGCCGAACCGGCGGCGGAGGTCGTGTCCACAGCCGGTATGGGCGACTTCCGTGATCCGCCCGGCGCCGGGGTCCTCGCAGTGACCACGGCGCGCCGGGCCGTGCTCGGGCACCGGTGGCTCGGCACCGTCGGGCCCGCCCGCTCCGCGTGGTGGACACGAGGGGAGTTCGCCGACCTGACCAAAGACGGCCTGCAGTTGGCAAAGCACCCCGACGCCGAGGCCGTCGTCCTCATCGGGCCCGGCACCGCGTCGGTGCGGGTGAGGTTGGCGGTGGCGTTCGCCCGCCACCTCGCCGAACGCCCACGTCTCGGACCACGCTACGTGCCGATCACCAGCCCCAGCCCGGTCCCGGTACCAGGCGGGGCGGTGTGCGTGGCGCACCTGGTCACCGTCGGCCACGGCCGCCCTGCTGTCGATACCGCCCTGTGGGAGATCACCACTCCGGCACGCGAGTATCTCCGCCAGGGCGTGGCCGGGCCGGATCCGGCGGTGCGGGCCTGGGTCGACACGCACGCCCACCAGCTGGCCGGGCTCCGCAACGCCGCCCGCACGAGCCGCCTCCCACGCACCCCGGCCGGCCGAGCCTTGGCCGCCCTCCTCGACGGGCAGCCCCTGACCGTGCCCTTCGCCTGCGTCCACTCCGCACTGCTGGCCGACGTGCTGCGGTCAGCGGAACCGAGGACGCCATGACTACCGCCGCCGCCCAGTGGCTGTGGCGACACGCCCCCGCGCCGATCCGCGTCGAGGTGCATGCCTCGCGCCTGTTACACGCACTCGACGGGATGGCCATCGTCGCCGACGCCCACGCCACAGATGACCCATCCGCACGCCGCGACGCCGTGCACCTTGCTGGACGACTACGACACTGGGCGTACCTGGTCGAGGACTACCGTTTCGCCGCCCGCACCCGCTGGCACCTGCCCGCCGTTGTCGCCAACGCCCTGACGTGGCTGGTACCTGACGCACCCGGTCAGTCGGCGGCGAGCCTCGCCGTGCAGGTGGCGCAGTTGGTCGCCTGGACCATGATCCTGCAGACGTGGTGGCGCGTCGCGGTCGCGGCATACCAACGCGCAGCCCACCGCCGGCGGCTCCACAAGGAGATCGCCGCGGCACGCGCCGACCCCACACAGGCAGGCCACCTGCTCGCACCTGACGCGGTGGCGATCATCACCGAACGCCTCGCGGCACTGTGCGACCCGTTCGCGCACCTCGCCGCCACCCACCGCCCCGGCTGGCCACACCTGCGCCGCACAGGCCGCGAGCCCTGGTGGGAACAGATCGAACGCGAAGTCCCCGCGGTCCTGGCGAGGCTGATCCCGCACACCGCCACCGTCGACCCCACACCCCACCTGGGAGCACCGCAATGACACGCACAACACCTGGCCGCTGCGCCTGCCACGAGGTGGGGGAGCACCTCGTGGCCTGCCACGCCCTCCTGACCTTCTCCACCCACACCCTCACCGACCTCGCCAGCAGCCACGCCGAGCCGCGCCTCACCGACGCCGCCGACCACGGCCAGGCCGCGATCACTGCCACCCAGGAAGCGGCACGCGTGCTGACCCGCACGTGCCCGACGCACCGAGCCGCCCGCCGCGCGCCCGGACTCGTGGCCATCGCCCTCGCCCTCGGCGCCACCCCGGCAGCTATCGGAGTGACCGAGCCGATCGCCACGGCGCTGCTGATCGCCGCAGGGGTAGTGAGCCTGCGGGTGGCGTGGCTGACGTGCTGGGCGGTACGCACGATGCTCGCCACACGCCGAGCGACCCGCACCAGCACCGCGACCATGGCCCGCATCGAAAGCCTCCACCGGCAGGCAAGCGGTCCGTCGGTCATGGCCGTGACCGCGATGGTCGGCGATACTGTTGTCGCCGCCGGCATCCACGCCGACGCCGCCGGACGCCTGGACGTCACCGGCTCGGACCCGGCGCGCGCCGTGGTGCGGGCAATCCTCACCCACGAGCTGCCGGCCCATCTGGATCGCATCGACGACGCCCTGACCGACATTCGTACCACGCACTCGACGCAGGCCTCGGGAGCATCGTCGTGAAGGTCTGGGTCAACCTCGGCGTGCTCGTGCTGGTCGGCGGTGTCGGCTGGCTGCTGCTGCGGGCAGTGCGCACCGCGTGGGCAGACCGCAAACGCGCCCAGGCAGAACACGCCGTCCGTCGCCGACAACACCAGGCCATCCTCCTCGCCGGCATCGGACTGGCGGCCGGCGCGGTTGTACGTCGTCGGCGGATTCGACGGGCTCCCCGATCTGGGCGCGGTCGCCTCGGCCAGCGCAGCCCCGAACACCGAGCCGTGCGCCGAACGCAACACCGGCCATCTGTCCCTCGCCCGCACCACCCCGACCACGGTCACCTGGACGTACACCGCCCGCGACGAGGCCGGCGCGACCACCACCCGGCTGAGCGTGCGCGTTGACGGCCACAACCAGGGCTCGGTGACCGAGGCGTCGGGGACGGTTACCGTGCCCGACCATCCCGTCACCGTGCACATCGAGGGCACCGGCCCCGGCGGGCGCGTCTACGCCACCTGTACGGGCTGACGCCGTCCCTGTGAACCCCCGGCCAGCAGACGTCTGCCCCACAGTCTCCTCGGATGGAACCGTGCTCGTGACCACCTCCGCCAACGTCAGTATCCAGCCGCCGCCCCAACGCAGGTCTCGGCGCCGACGCGCCTGGTCGCAGACAAACCCACCCGAAGCATCCTGCGGCACCGGGCCTCGTTGTGATACATATGTTCGGATTCCATCTTGGGAGGCACTGATGGCCAACGCACTATCCGCATCGGAACTGGACAGGGCCGGCATGGCGGGGGCGCTCGCGGATCTGGTCGCCGAGCGCATCCGGCAGCACGCAGCCTGGGGGGATCAGTCCGGGCTGCCGGACGGCACCGGGCCCCAGTGGCAAGACCGCGCAGATGTCGCACGCGCCGCCTGCCAGGCGGCCGGAGGCACGGTGTCGTGGCGGCACCTGATCGAGGAGGAGTTCGCCGAAGCACTCGCTGAAGCCGACCCCCGCCTGCTGTATGGGGAGTTGACGCAGCTCGGTGGGCTCGTCGTGCAGTGGATGCAGGCACTGCGCTCGCGTGCGGACCTGCCACCGGCCGAGGTGGGGCTGTTGGTGGGCCTGGGTCGATACCGGTCGATCGTGGACCTGCATGTGCTCCTGCGCCGCGACGACGGGAAGCTGCTGTTGGCGCGCCGGGCGGGTGCGGTGTACGCCTCGGGAATGTGGCATTTGCCGTCCGGGCACCTCGAGCCGGGTGAACCCCTCGCCGACGGCGCCGCGCGTGAGGCCCGCGAAGAACTCGGCATTGACATCGACCTCGACGACCTGCGGCTCGTGCACGTCATGCACCACCAGGCCAGCGGACAGGAACCGCGGGTCGGATTCTTCTTCGAAGCCGACAGGTGGACCGGGGATCCGGTCAACGCCGAGCCGGACCGCTGCTCCGGGCTGGCCTGGGTCGAACCGGACGCTCTACCGGAGCCGATGGTGCCGTACACCGTCGCCGCGCTCACCGAGATCACCGCCGGACGCATCTACGCCGCCGACGGCTTCCCGGCAGTGTCGGGGAGTCGGGCATGAGCCGCCCCGCCGAGCAGACCGCCCCCGCCCAACTCCAGACAACCGACAGCCCCACGGTCGCAGTCGAGCAGGACCTGCTGGTCGAGATGGAGGCCGACAACCACTGGCACAAGTACACCAGCCAGATGATCGACACCCGGTTCTGGACGGTGCTGGCGCGGTTGCCGCGGTTGACCCGCCTCGCGTTCGGGATGGCCTGGCGGGCCTCGGCCCGTGACACCGTGGCGACGGTCGTGTTGCAGGTGGCCAGCGGCCTGTTCACGGCGTTCGGGCTGCTGGCGACCCAGCAGGTGCTGGTGCACCTGTTCTCCAGCGGTCTGACCCGCGACAAGGTCCTCGCCGCGTTGCCGTCGCTGCTGGTGGTGATGGCCGCCGCCGTGGCCCGGGGCGGGCTGTCCACCGCGGCCGGCTACGCCCAGGCCCGCCTCAAGCCGAGGGTGCGCAACGCCGCCGAGGTGCACCTGCTGTCGGTGACCAGCCGGGTGCAGTTGTCGGCGTATGACACCGAGTCCTACGCCGACGCCCTCGACCGGGCCCGCAATCGTGGACTGCACGCCGTGGAGGAGCTGGTCAACGCCACCATCGACCTGCTCACCAACACCGCCCGCTTCACCGCCGTCGCCGTCACCCTGCTCACCATCCACCCCCTGCTGCTTCCCGTCCTGATCGTCGCGGCCCTCCCCGAAGGGTGGGGCGCGGTGCGGGCCGCGCGCGCCGAGTACCAGGCGTCGACCCGTTGGCTGGCCCGCGCCCGCTGGTCGTGGACGCTCGGGCACCAGCTCGCCTACCGCCGCCACGCCCCCGAGGTGCGCTCCTACAACCTGCGCGGCTACCTGCTGCGCCGCTTCGGCCTGCTCCTCGACCAGATCCAGCAGACCGAGCTCCAGGTCGCCCGGGAGCAGACCACCGCGCGGGTGATCGGCGGCAGCCTCGCGGGCATCGGTACCGCCTGCGTCTACGCGCTCCTCGCCTTCCTGCTCGTCGAAGGCCACCTGCCCCTGGCCGCCGCAGTGACGGCCGTGTTCGCTTTGCAGACCGGCGGGAGCGCGCTGCGGAACCTGATCTACAACGTCAACCACGTCTTCGAGTCCGGCCTGTACGTCACCGACGTCCAGGACACCGAGACCACCACCCTCGCCCGACAGGAACGCGCCGGCACCGCCGCCCCCAAAGCCCCGGCCGAGATCCGGCTCGAGGACGTGACCTTGACGTACGAGAGCGCTGACGCGCCGGCACTCGCCGGGGTGAGTCTGACCATCCGGCGCGGGCAGACCATCGCGCTGGTGGGGGAGAACGGGTCCGGGAAGTCCACACTCGCCAAGATCCTCGGCGGACTGTACGAGCCGACCGGCGGCCGGATGCTGTGGGACGACGCAGACACGTCGGGCTTCTCGCCGGAGGCGATGCGCGAACACATCGCCACCATCAGCCAGGACTTCGCCCGCTGGCCGTTCACCGCCCGCGAGGCGGTCCGGATCGGCGCCGAGCCCCGGCCCGTCACCCAGGCCGACATCGAGACGTCCGCCCGCGCCGCCGAGGCGCACGAGATGATCCTGGGCCTGCCCAACGGGTACGCCACCCTCCTGGACACCAGCTTCAAGGGCGGCCACGACCCCTCGCAGGGCCAGTGGCAGCGCCTGGCCGCCGCCCGGGGCTTTCACCGCGACGCGCCGGTCATCATCTGCGACGAACCGTCCGCCGCGCTGGACCCGCGGGCCGAACACGCCCTGTTCCAGTACCTGCGCGACGGCGCCGCCGACCGGATCACCGTCCTGATCACCCACCGGCTCGCCAACGTCCGCGACGCCGACCAGATCCTGGTCCTCGACCACGGCCGGGTCCTCGAACACGGCGACCACGACCAGCTGATGGCCGCCGACGGCACGTACGCGGAACTGTTCCAGCTCCAGGCCAGCGGGTACTCGAGTGAGCGGCCTGTCGCATGAGTGGTCCAAAAACTGTGGGCCCCGCCTGGTTCGGGACAGTGGGCGACCTGGCCGCTGACCTCGAGGCGTTGACTGCCGCCACCGCGACGATCGACGGCCTGCACGTGGGGGCCGTCCTGCACCACACCGACAAGTCCCTCGTCACCGATGGCACCTACCGGGGCGAGGCGGTCGTGATCAAGCTCCTCACCGCCCGCCCCCGCGACGGCGGCCCGGATTGGGCAGTGCGGCACCGTCACGAACAGCAGGTCCTCGCCGCCGCAGCGATCGAACCGCCCGCCGCGCGGGTACCCGAGCTGATGATCAGCGGTACCGGGCCGGTGACGGTCACCCGACGGCTGTCGGGCGCGCGGGTCGGCGAGCACCGCTACGCCGAGCACGTCGATTCCCCGACGGCAGAAGCGATCTGCGACGCTCTCACCGCCTTCGCGTCCTGGCCCGCGACGCCGGCGGCTCGCCGGGAGTGGTGGGACTATCCGGCCCGGATCGAACAGGCCAGCGCCGAAGGAATACTCACCCCGCCTGATCGCCGCGCCGCGCTGCGCCTGCTGGCCGCCGTGGGCTCCCCGCGGGTTGTGCAGCACGGCGATCCGCTGCCCACCAACCTTCTCCTCGACCACGGGCGGGTCGGGCTGGTGGACCTGGAGTTCGTCGGCTGCTACGTGCAGGGCCTGGACCTGGCCCTCATCGACGTGCTCATCGGCTCGGGCAGCCCCGCCGTGCGGGCTACGATCAACACCCGCGTCGCCCGCGACGGGGCGGGTACCGGGTACGCGCTCAACCTGGTCGTGCTCGTCGCCCGGGAGATCTCCCTGCACCGCCACCTGCCCGACCTCGCGGTACGCGCCGCCCGCCACGGCCTGCTGGCCGTCGAACTCGACCGCGCACGCCACGTTCTACACGATGCAGACCGATCCACCGGCGCATCGACATGACGGGAGTCGCTGTGGACCACCTGACCGATCCCGCCCACCAGCTGCGGGTCACCGGCCGCGCCGTGCTGTTCCACGAAGGTGCGGTCCTTCTGACCGCCAGCGGCCCGGAAAGCGACCTGTGGCACCTACCCGGGGGAGGCCTCGACCCGGGCGAGACCGCCGCCGCGGCCACCGTCCGCGAGCTGCGGGAAGAGACCAGTCTCGACGTCGTACTCGCCGAATTGACCTTTGTCCGCGAGACGTCCTACCCGCTTGCGGGCGGCAGCCACCGCCACCGCATCGACGTCGTCTTCACTGCCACCACTTCCGAGCCGCTGACCGCGCGCCTCGGACCACAACCCGGGCACACCACCGCCGTCGCCTGGATCGGGCTCGAATCGCTCGCGGAACTGGATCTGCGCCCACCAGAACTGGCCTGGCTCCTGCCGAGGCTCGCCGCCGGCGAACCGGTGCCGAGATACCTCACCGACACCGAGACCGGACACCAGACCGACCAGCCTGAGGCAGGCACGCGATGAGCCCACCGGAACCCGTCGAGCCCCGGACTGCGCCGGCCGCGGCGAGCCGGTCGTCGACCCGGGTCGTGATCGTCCTCGCGGCGGCAGCACCCCTGCTCCTGCTGGCCTGCGGGATGCCGGCCCACGGCCTGTCGGCGATGTGCCGACCTGGCACCTGCGGCGGCCTGAACATGACCGTCATCTCCGCCGTCGTCATGGTCGCAGCGGCCACGGCCGTGGCCGGGTTCGCCGTCCCCGCCCGCTGGATGTGGGTGCGGCCGGTGCAGGTGCTCGCCGGCGTCGTCGCGGTCATCGCCTCGGTGTCGCCGATGATCTGGATCCTGCTGTTTCAAGGACACGAACGAACGAAGTGGAGCGCGCGGTGATCGTGGTGGCCTTCGACCTTGACGGCACGTTGGTCACGGCCGGGGTGATCGGCCAGCGCGCCGCGCTGGCGGCCACCCGGGCCGTCACCGGCCGCGAACCCGACGACCTCCCGCCCCGCGCGGGCAGGACCGACCGGGCGATAGGCCTGGACTACCTGATCGCCGCAGGAGTCGATCATGACGATGCGCCCGGGCTGCTCGACGACTACCTCGCGGCGCTGCACGACGCGGCCATGGACCTAATGGGCGACTACCGTGCCCTGGCCAGGGTCCTGCCCGGAGCCCGGGACGTGCTGGAGGCCCTGCACGGCCGAGACGATGTGGTTTCGGTGCTGGTCACCGGCAACATCAGGTCGGTCGCCGAAGCCAAGCTGCGGGTCCTCGGGCTGCACGACCTCGTGGTGTGGGAGTGCGGAGGGTACGGCGACGACTCGACCGTGCGCGCCGAACTGGTCCACACCGCCTGGCAGGCGGCGTCGCGGTACACCACCACGCCGATTCCGCCCGGCCGGGTGATCGTGGTCGGTGACACCCCACGCGACATCGACGCCGCCCGCACCGCCGGCGTCGCCGCCGTCGCGGTCGCCACCGGCCCGCACACCGCCGCCGAACTCGACGGCGCCGACCTCGTCCTTCCCGACCTGTCCGACCCGGAGGCCGTGAGGCGGATTCTCAACGTATGCCGTTGACCTGCGGAAACTTTTCCGCAGGCACGCCGCTATCCACAGGCCAGGCCCTGCACACGGTGGCCACAAGCTCATCGACATCCCTCATGCAACGTCAATCACTATCAGTCACCACCAAATTCGCGAGCAACGTCGAGGGTGTTTCGAGGGCCTGTTTGACGAGGGCGTCGACCATCCATTGCTGGAGCGCGCTGACTTCTGCGGGCGCGAGTCCGGCGATGTCGCTGAGCCAGACGCGGGTCTCGATGCCGCATGCGGCGCGGAGTGCCAACGCGAGCCTGTGGACGCCTTCGTCGCCGATCGACTCGGCCATGGGCGCGAGCGCCTCGACGAACCACGGAATGACGCGGCCCTGGCGCAGCGGTAGCTCGTGGGACACCTCGCCCAGCGAGAGGCGCAGCATCGCACGCTGCTGTGGCTCATGCTCCTGCACGCGGCCGATGACGAATTCGGCAACGGCGGCCACGCGTTCGTCCACGGCTGCTGGCGGCGGGTCGGGAAGGACCGACGCGACCGCTGTCTCCGGGTATGCCGCGGCGAGAAGTTCGGCGCGTGACGCGAAGTAGCGGTAGGCGGTCGGGCGGGAGATCCCGGCGGCCTCGGCGACCTCCTCGACGCTGGGCGTGTCGCCCGCGGTGATCAGCTCGCGTGCCGCAGCGATCAGCTGGTCGCGGGTGCGTTGCTTCTGCCGCGTGCGACCTGACTCGAGGTAGTCCGTTGACATGCCCTTCATGATATGCGATTCTCGTTATAAGACTCAAGTCTCATAAACGATCGGGGTGTCAAATGACCGAAAAGACGACGCTCGCGCCGGTGATCCGACGGGCAGGCGAGGGCGAGAAGCGATGGTTTTTCGGCGGCGGAGTCTTCACCTGGAAGCTCGGCGGCGCCAACGAGGACATCAGCCTGATCGAGGTCGACATGGTCGAGGGCAAGTGGACCCCGGTCCACACCCACCCGGTCTCGGAGTCGATGTGGGTGCTCGACGGACAGATCCGGTACCGCATCAACGACGATGAACACGAACTCGGGGCCGGCGACTTCGTCATGGTGCCCGCGGGTGTGCCTCACGCCTTCATCGTCAAGAGCGCAACAGCCAAGGTGCTCGGCATCCAGCCCACATGCGAGTGCGAACCCTTCTACCGCGGCGCGAGCGAGCCACTTGAAGGATCGGCGTGCATCGTGGACTTCGCCAGGATCGCGCAGAGCGCCCAGCAAAACGGGGGCATCGACATCGTCGGACCCCCACCCTTCTAGACCACGCCCCCATCTGCCGCGATCCGCGCGTTGATCTTCGTTGTGGCGCTGTACGTAGCCAGCCCAGCTACGCCGACATGATCGCCAAACTCCGGCGTGTCCTCATCGCCACCCAATTTCACGCGGGAACGCCCCGACAACCCACCCCAGGCGAAATCCACACTATCCGCCTGGCCTGGGAAAACACCGGGGCTGTGACCAAGAGCGATTGCTGGCGGACACAACGCCGCGCCGCAGTGGGCCTGTTGGCTGAGGCTGTCGGCCAGGGGCACAGGTTGCCTGTCGGCGCGAGCGTGGCACTGGGGCGGCCGGGCAGTTTCTGGTCGCCCTCCGCGGCCCGCCCGGGCTCATTCAGCCGCGCAGGCGCTCCAACGCGGCGACTGTCGCCGCTACCGGTGGCAGCGTGCTGATCTCCGTCTGAATCCGGGCTGCTGCCCGCCGGTAGCCGGGTTCGGCGAGTACCGCCGAAACCGCCTGGCGGACCTCGTCTGGGGTGACGGTGATCGGGTCGAGCGCCCGCCCGACGCCGAGTTCGACGCAACGCGCCGCGTTATGCGGCTGGTCGGCGCCCATTGGCAGCAGGACCGCCGGCAGGCCGTGGGTGAGAGTGCCGATCATGCTGCCCGAACCGCCGTGGGAGACGACGAGGTCGCAGCGCGGCAGGAGTTCGTCCTGCGGGATGAACCGCTCGATCCGCACGTGGGCGGGCTGTGGGCCGAACCCTGCGGGATCGATGTGTTCGCCGACGGTCATGATGATGTCAGCGGGCAGGTCCCGTAGCCCGGTGAGGACTCGGGTGTGCAGCTCCGGGTGAGTGTAGATCGTGCCGAGGGTGAAGTAGACGGTCGGCCGCGTCGTGGCCGCGCGCGCCGGGGCGCCGGCGGTGGCCCGGTAAGAGAACGCCGTCGGCGGCAGCGGCGCGGCTGGACTGCGAAAGCTCGGCGCGAACGGCGACAGCACTAGCCCACGCTCCAGCATGGTCAGCGCCGGATCCGGCGGCAGGCCCTTTTCGGCCCGCAGCTCGTGCAGCGGCTCGGCGACGATCTCCGGGCGTAGGAACGTCCCGGCCGCCAGGACAAGCACGGTCGCGCAGGGCAGGCCGAGCAGCTCGGCGACGATCGCGGCGCCGAAGTCGACCTCGTCGCGGACCAGCAGGTCAGGACGCCACCGCGCGACGATGCCGGGCAGTACAGCGGCGTGCCGCCGGGCCCCGGTTCCAGCGAAGCCCTCCCGCAGGTGCCGTGCCTCCCCTGCCGGGTCGGCGGGCTCCAGCGGCCCGTGGTCCGGTGCCCGTCGGGGCCGGGGCGGGCTGGTGGCGAACGCGGTGAAGCCAGCCTCCTCGATCGTGGTGACCATGGTCCCGCCGCCGGCCACGGCCACCGTGTGCCCGGCAGCCTGGGCGGCGCGGGCGACGGGGACCAACGGGTGGAAGTGGCCGCTGCCACCGATGAACGTGAACAAGATCCGCACCGGTCGAACGATAGCGCCACGGGCGTCGGCGGGGTGCCCTGTGGCCAGTTGCTACCCCGGCTATCAGCGATACACCTTGATCGTCCGCCACTGATAGGTCCGATCCGCCAGCTGCCGCCCTTAGTCGCAGACAAACCCGCCTGAAGCATCCCGCCATACCGAGTCTCTCCGAGCCTTTGTGTGGGTGATGTGGGGCTTCGGAGCAGCGGGTTGGTTGTCTGCGGCATCGTGTGCTGGCTGGATTGACCGTGTTGCCGCCGCCCGCAACGTCGGGCGGGTCCGCCCGGCGGGGCTGATTGGCTGGGTCTGCGGTACCGCGTCAGGTCTCGCTGCCCGAGCCTCGCTCGCGGAGGTCGCGTCCGTCGATCTCGATCCGCCGTTACCGGGTATAACGGGATCAACAGCTAGGTATCGCTGCCGCAGTTCCCACGATTTTTCTGGTCAGCCGTTCAGATGATTGCCGCCGTGTGGCATGCTTATTAAATTCGAGAAACTAAGTAAAGGAGTTGTGGAGTGAGCAGCAGGCAACAGGGCGTGGCCGCCGTGGGGCAGGACTCCGAGGCGATGCGTCGACGTAACGAGTCGGCGGTCCTCCGGACGGTCTTGGCGCACGGCGCCGTCGCCCGAGCGGAGATCGCCCGGCACGCCGGCCTGTCGGCGCCCAGCGTCACGAAGGTCGTCGTCCGGCTGATCGAGGCCGGCGCCCTGCGCGAGCTCGCCCCACAGGCTTCGGCCGAACTCGGCCGGCCCAGGGTCCCGCTCACCCTGGAGGGCACCGCCGCCGTGGCCCTGGGCGTGCACATCGGACTGTTGCGCACCACGATCGGCCTCGTCGGCCTCGACGGCACCGTTCGGGCCCAGGTCGCGCTGCCCCACGAGATCCAACCCGAGCCGCTGGTGGCCCAGGCCGCCGACGCCGTCGACGCGTTCCTCGCCGAGCACCTCGGCGATCAGCGGCTCGTCGGCACCGGGGTGAGCATCGGCGGCTGGGTGGACGAGGACGCCGGCGTCGTGGTCGAACACCCGGCGCTCGGCTGGACCGATGTCCCGCTGCTGGCGATGCTGCGCGACAAGGTGCCCGGGCCCATCCGGCTCGGGCAGAACACCCGCGCGACCGCGCAGGCGGAGATGTGGTTCGGGGCTGGGCGCGACGTGCACGACCTGGCCCTGGTGTTCGTCGGCAACGTGGTCGGCGTCGCCACCGTCGTCGGCGGCGTCATCCAGCGTGGGCCCCGCTCGGCCGCCGGCAGCGTCGACCACGCGCCGGTCGACGGCGGGACCCTGCAGTCCAGGGCCAGCGATACGGCCGTGCTCGCCGAGGCCCGGGCACAGGGACTCCCGGTCGCCGACTTCGACGCCGTCGTCGACCTGGCCCGTGCCGGCGACGCGACGGCCGACGCGATCCTGCGCACCCGCGCCCGGTACGTCGGGCGGGCCGTGGCCATGCTCGCCGACCTGCTCAACCCGTCCCGGATCGTCCTGGCAGGTGGCGTGGTCGCCATCCCGGCCCATGTGGACGAGGTGCGCGCCGAGGCCAGCGCCCGGGCGCACCGCCTGGCGGCGGACCTGGGCGACCGCATTCTTCCCACCACCTTCGGCGAGGGTTCGCTGGTGGTGTCCTCCGCGGCGGCGCTGCTGGAGGACCTGCTGGCCGACCCTCTCGCGTTCCTTGAGGAGCCACGATGACAACGACAGCGACACTCGACCGGACCGACGGGGTCCGGATGCAGACACCCACCCGGGGCGGCTACAGCGGCGGCTACGGTTCCGAGCCGGCCCCGACGCGCCCCGCCGGCCCGGAACCGGCGGTGGCTCGATGCGCGCGCCCGACGGTCCGGCCCCGACGCCGGACGGCATGGGCATGATCGGGAACATCACCCTGTACCGGGTGGCCGTGTCCCCCAGGACGTCGTGGCTCGTTCTCGCGGTCAGCGACCGGGGCGGAGTCACCGGTCTGGGGGAGTGTTCCGACGCCGGTGCCGTGGGTCTCGTGGCGGCCAGGATGTCCGCCTGGTGGGCGATGCTGCGGTCCCGCGACGTGCTGGCCGAACGCGACGCCGTCCTGGAAGAACTCGCCCTGCGGGTCACCGGCCTGACCGACGCGACGGTGCTCGGCGGCCTCGACCAGGCGCTCAGCGACCTGGCGGCCCGACGCGAGGGCGTACCCCTCTGGAAATGGCTCGGAGGGTCCGATCCCGGCGCGGTCGACGTCTACGCCAACATCAACCGGGCCGGCGGCGGCCGCGAGCCCAGCGACGTCGCGTCCGTGGCGCGGGCGGCCGTCGCCGCCGGATTCCGGGCCGTGAAACTCGCGCCCTTCGACGTTCCGGGCGCCGGTCGGCTTGCCGACATCGGGCTCGCCCGGGTTCGCGCCGTCCGCGACGCCGTCGGCGACGACGTGGACGTGATGGTGGACTGCCACGAGCGGCTCGCGCTCGACGAGCTGGATCCGATTCTCGATCCGCTGGCCGACCTGGGCCTGCTCTGGCTGGAGGACGCGGTCGCGATCGACCGGGTCGAGGAACTGCGCCAGCTGCGCTCGCGGACCCCGCTGCGGCTCGCCGGGGGCGAGTTCGCCTTCGCCCCCGGCGACGTCGCCCCGGCGGTCGAGGCCGGAGTCGTCGACGTGCTGATGCCGGACGTTAAACACGCCGGGGGGCTGCGCCGCGCGCTCGCCCTGGCCCGGGTCGGTGCGGGGACCGCGGTCTCGTTGCACAACCCGTGCGGGCCGGTGGCCACCGCCGCCAGCGCGCACCTCACAGCGGCGTGTCCCGGGGCGATCGCCCTGGAATACGCGTTCGGCGAGGTCGGCTGGCGGGCCGACCTGGTCGGCGGCGCCGAACGGATCACGGATGGCCGGCTGGCCATCGCCCCAGGTCCGGGCCTCGGCCTGGATCTGGACAAAAGCCTCCCCTCGGTCACCGTCGTGTGGTCGACTCGCTAGGAGAACATGATGTCCCGAAACCTTGACCTGTCCCGCCGGGCGCTGTTAGCCACCATCGGCGCCGGCGGAGTCGCCGCGTTGCTGCCCGGATGCCGATCGGCCGTCGAACAGGCGGGCGACGCCGGTGCCGGCACGCCCACCCCGGGTGGCGTCCTGAAGATCGCGCAGGCCGCCGACATCTCGCCGAAGACGCTGCTGTCGCAGAACAACCCGAACATGGCCGTGTGCCGCACGGTGTTCAACACCCTCTTCGAGTACGACCACAAGACGCTGGCCGCCAAACCCGGCCTGGCCGAGTCGTTCCAGCTCGCCGACAACGGCGCGACGGTCACCCTGAAGCTACGGCAGGGCGTGACGTTCCACAGCGGCCGGCCGTTCGGCGCGAAGGACGTGCTGTTCACCCTCGACTACCTCCGCAAGGACACCACGAGTTCGCAGCTCAAGCATGTCGCCAAGGCCATCGCGGACGCCTCGGCCACCGGCGACGGCGAGGTGCGGCTGCGGTTCAACCATCCGGTCAGCAACATGTTCGACCTGTTCGAGATCATGCTGATCCTGGACTCCGAGTCGATCGGCGACCTGGAGAAGGGCGCGAAGCTGATCGGCACCGGGCCGTTCGCGGTCGACTCCTACACTCCCGGCAGCGGATTGAAACTGTCCCGCAACGAGAAGTACTTCAAGCACCGGCCGTACCTCGACGGGGTGGACATCTCCATCATCACCCAGTCCTCCTCGATGCTGGCGTCGCTGCGCTCGGGGAACACCCACCTGGCCCTGGACATGGCACCGCTGGACGCGGCGGCGGTGCGCAACGACCCGGCGTACGAACTGGTCGTGGCCGACCCGCACGACTCCACCTTCTACCTCGCCTCCAACGTGAAGGTCGCCCCGCTGGACCGCAAGGAGGTACGCCAGGCCATCGCGTGGGCGATCGACCGCGACCGCGTCCTCAAGCAGGTCCTCGGCGGGATCGGCTCCACCAGCTCGCTGCCCTGGTCGCCGTCATCCCCGGCCTACGACAAGACCGCAGCCCAGTCCTACCACTACGACCCGGCCAAAGCCAAGCAACTCATCGCGCAGGCCGGGGCGGCGGGCGTGCGTCTCGACGTCGTCTACAACGCCGGCCTGGCCACCAACGCGGCGATCGCCGAGATCGTCCAGTACAACCTGAAGGAAGCCGGGCTCGACGCAGCGGCCGTGCCGTTGCAGGCCGCCGACTTCCAGGGCAAACTCACCTCCGGCGCCCTGCCCGGGCTGTTCGTCAACGGGCACGGCTTCGGCCACCTCAACCCGGCGACCCTGGTCAAGGGCGCGTTCCCGTTCAACGCCGACCGCAACGCCTCCAACTTCGACTCGGCCGAGTACAAGCAGCTCGCCGACACGCTGTGGAAGGCCACCGACGACACGGCCCGGCGCGCGGCGGCGGCGAAGGTCAACGCGTTCCTCCTCGACGAGCAGTTCGTGTCCGACCTCGTGGTCAGCGCGCACACCTACGCGATCACCCGCAAGGTGCGCGGCCTGGCCTGGTCGATGTTCGACTACCTCAACCTCGACGAGACGTACCTGGCCGGTGGGCGGCCATGATCGGATACACCCTCCGACGGGTACCGTCCGCGCTGCTCGTCCTCCTCGTCGCCTCCTGGGTCGTGTTCGCCATCCTGCGGCTCGCCCCGGGCGACCCCGCCGTGGTACTCGCCGGACCCGACCCCAGCCCGGCCACGATCGACGCCGTCCGCCACCAGCTGGGACTCGACCAGAGCGTGTGGCACCAGTACGCCACCTGGCTCGGCGGGCTGCTGTCCGGGGACCTGGGCACCTCCTACATCCTCGGCGCACCGATCGGCACACTGATCGGCCACGGTCTGGGCAACACCGCCCAACTCGCCGGCGCGGCCCTGCTGCTGGCCGTACTGGTCGGCGGGGCGGCCGGCATGGCACTGGGCACCACCCGGCGCAAGGTCACCGGTCAGCTCCTCGGCGGCCTGGTGAGCCTGATGTACGCCGTGCCGCCGTACGTGTCCGGGGTGCTGCTGGTCCTCGTGTTCGCGGTCACCGCCCGGGTACTGCCGGCCAGCGGACAGGTGTCGGTGTTCGACGATCCGGTGCTCGGGGCGCAGTACCTGATCATGCCCGCGCTGTGCCTGGCACTGCCCGCCGCCGCCGTGATCGCCCGCTTCCTGGCAGCGTCGATGCGCCGGGTCCTCGACGAGGACTTCGTCGCCACCGGCGTCGCCAAAGGCATCAGCCGCCGCCGGCTGCTGTGGCGGCACGTGCTGCCCAACGCGTTGCCGCCGGTGGTGACCGTCCTGGGCATCCAGATCGGACAGCTGCTCGGCGGCGCGATCGTCGTCGAGGCCATCTTCGCCTGGCCCGGCGTCGGCCTACTCCTCCTCAGCGGCGTACTCGGCCGCGACTACCTGCTGGTCCAGGACCTGCTAATGCTCGCGGTCACCGTGTTCGTCGTGCTGCAGTCCCTCACCGGCATCGCGCACACCGCCCTCGACCCCCGCATGCGCGACCAGGAGGGCCGATGACCACCCACCACGCCACCGACCTGACGCCGGCCCCGGCCGGAGCGCCGGTTGTTCCCGGCCGCCGCCCGCGCCGCACCCGCCCCGGATCGGCCCGCCGGTGGAGCGCGGCCACCGTGACCGGACTCGCGACCGTCGGCGTCCTGTTCGCCCTCGGCCTCGCAGCACCCCTGCTCGCCGGCCACCCGCCGCAGGCCCAGGGCGCCGACGCCCTCGCACCGATCTCCGCGGCCCACCCGCTCGGCACCGACGAGTTCGGACGAGACCTGTTCAGCCGGGTGCTGTACGGCATCCGTGTCGACGTCTGGATCACCCTCGTGGCCGTGCCGATCGGAGCCCTCGTCGGCACGGCGCTCGGCCTGGCCTGCGGCGTGCACCGGTTCGTCGACCTCGTGTTGCAACGCATCTTCGACGTGACCCTCGCGTTCACCGCCCTGGTCCTCGGCGTCACCGTCGCCGCGATCGTCCAGCCCGGCACCACGGCGGTGATCTGGACCGTGGCCCTGGTCAACGTGCCGCTGTTCGGCAGGATCACCCGCGACGCCATGATGACCCAGCGCGACCGCGACTACGTGACCGCCGCGAAGGTGACCGGCGTCGGACCGGTCCGCCTGCTCACCCGGCACATCCTGCCCAACTGCGTCGACCCGCTGATCGTGCAGGCCGCCCTGTCGCTGTCGATGGCAGTGTTCATCGAGGGCGCGATGAGCTTCGTCGGCCTCGGCGTCCGACCGCCCGAACCGTCGCTGGGCTCGCTGCTGCGGACGTCCATCAACTTCCTGGACGCCAACCCGGCGTACGCGATCGGACCGATGGTGGCCGTCACCGCCCTGGTGGTGGGGTTCAACCTCATCGCCGACGGGCTGAACAAGGGACTGCTGAGGCGATGAGCGACATCGACGTACTCGACACGCCCACCGCCGAGGTCGGCGAAGCCCCGGTGTGGGACGCGCGACGCGGCTGCCTGTGGTGGGTGGACATTCCGGCGGGCCGGGTGCACCAGACCCGACCCGACACCGGCCGGACGCGGTCCCGGACGTTCCACGGACCGGTCTCCGTGGCCCTGCCCACGGCCACCGGGTCGCTTCTGCTGGCCAACGACCGCGACCTCGTGGAGATCCCCCTGCCCGACATACCGGCCGGCTCCATCGCGGCCGGAGGGCGACGGATCCCGCACCGGCTGCCCCCGGGCGGCCGAGCCAACGACGGCAAGGCCGACCCCCGGGGCCGGCTGTGGATCGGCACCGTCGCGGCGGGAGACACCCGCGGCGCGTTGTACCGCTGCGACGCGATCCCGACCCTGGTACTCGGCGACCTGGGCATCTCCAACGGGCTCGGCTGGTCTGCGGACGGCACCCGGATGTATCACACCGACACCCCCACCGGTCGGATCGACGTGATGGACTACGACCCCCAGACGGGTACCGCCACCGCGCGTCGACCCTTCGCGGCGGTCGACGGCACCCCCGACGGGCTGGCCGTCGACGCCGACGGCGGGGTGTGGGTAGCGCTGTTCGGCGGGTGGGCGCTGCACCGCTACACCGCGACCGGCCGCCTCGACCATGTCGTCGAACTGCCGGTCAGCCACCCGACCAGCTGCGCCTTCGTCGGCGAGGACCTGTACGTCACGAGCGCTCGGTCCCGGCTGAGCGCCGACGAGCGCGACCGGCGGCCCGACGACGGGAAGTTGCTGCGTGTCAGGGCTCAGATCACCGGCGTACCCGTCCCGGAGGTTGTGCTGTGAACGGACAGACCGCCATCGTCACCGGCGCGGCCCGGGGCATCGGCCGCGCGATCGCCGAGGCCTTCGCCGCCCGCGGCGCCACGGTCGTCGGCGTCGACCTGGACCCCGTGCCCGTCGGGACCGGGGTGCGGGGCGACATCACCGACGAAGCCACCATCGCCGAGGCGCTCAGCGTCGCCGGGCCGGCGACCATCCTGGTCAACTGCGCGTTCGCGGAACAACGGGCGACGTTGCTGGACGGCACGGCCGAGGGTTGGGAACGCACGTTCGCCGTGTGCCTGCACGCGGCGGTCCGGTTGTCCCGGGACTTCGTGGGCCAGCTGCCCGCCGGTGGCGGCGCGATCGTCAACGTCACATCCGTGCACGCCTCGCTGGCCGCACCGGCCTTCGGGGCCTACGCCGCGGCGAAGGCCGCGCTGGAGGCGTTCACCCGCACGGCGGCCCTGGAATGGGGCCCGCTCGGGGTCCGGGTCAACGCCGTCGCCCCAGGCTTCGTCGCCGTCGAACGCAACGCGCACCTGTGGTCTGACCCCGAAACCCTCGCGGACCTGACCCGTGCGTACCCGCTCGGCCGTGCCGGCCGCCCCGAGGAGGTCGCCGCCGCCGTCGCCTTCCTCGCCTCGTCCGAGTCCTCGTTCGTCACCGGCGTGGTCCTGCCCGTCGACGGCGGGCTGACGGCCCGCTCCCCGGAGGTACAGACATGAGCATCCTCGAGGTGCGCGACCTGGTCACGCGCTTTCACACCCGCCGCGGCGTCGTGCGCGCCGTCGACGGCGTCAGCTTCGACGTCGAGGCCGGGGAGACCGTCGCCCTGGTGGGGGAGTCCGGGTCCGGCAAGTCGGTGACCGCGATGTCGATCCTGAACATGGTCCGGGCCCCCGGCCGGGTCGAGTCCGGCCAGGTCCGCTACCGGGGCCGCGACGTGCTCGCCATGGGGGACAGCGAACTGCGCCGGGTCCGGGGTGGAGGGATCGGCATGATCTTCCAGGACCCGATGTCCTCGCTCAACCCGGTGATGCGGATCCGCGACCAGCTCACCGAGGCGATGCTCGCGCACGGCAAGTTCACCGGCCAGGCCGCCCGCGACCGTGCCGTTCACCTGATGGGCCTCGTCGGCATCCCGGACCCGGCCGCCCGACTCGCCGACTACCCGCACGCGTTCTCCGGCGGGATGCGCCAACGGGTCATGATCGCCATGGCCGTGGCCAACGCACCCGACGTGATCATCGCCGACGAGCCGACCACGGCCCTCGACGTCACCGTGCAGGCCCAGATCCTCGACCTGCTGGCGTCCCTCAACCGCGAACTCGGCACCGCCGTCGTGCTCATCACGCACAACCTCGGCGTCGTCGCCCGACTGTGCCAGCGGGTGAACGTGATGTATGGCGGGCGGATCGTGGAGTCCGCGACCGTCGACGAGCTGTTCGCGGCCCCGCGGCATCCGTACACCCGAGGGCTGCTGGCCGCGACACCCCGACTGGCGGCGGCGCGGGGCAGCACGCTCACGCCCATCGACGGCCGGCCGCCGGACCTGATCGACCCTATCCAGGGCTGCGCGTTCGCACCCCGGTGCGCGATGGCCCGCGAGATGTGCACCCGGCACGAGCCGGCGCTGGAGGTCGTGTCGGTCGGGCACCGGGCCGCCTGCTGGCTGCCCGACCTCACCATGGCTCCACCGGACCGGCCGGTCGGCGGGGACGTGCCCCCGCCGCCCACCGGAATCCCTCTGCTGGAGGTGCGCGACCTGACCCGGCACTTCCCCGTCCACCGCAACCTGTTCGGCCGCGCCCGCGCGGTCGTGCGGTCCGTGGACGGCGTGAACCTGACCATCGCCCCCGGTGAGACCCTCGGCCTCGTGGGGGAGTCCGGGTGCGGAAAGTCCACCCTCGGCAAGGTCCTCGTCGGCATCCACCCGGCCACCTCCGGCACCGTCACCTACGAGGGTGCGGACGTCACCGGCCCCTACGGGCTAGGCGCCAAACGCATGCGCCGCAACATCCAGATGGTGTTCCAGGACCCCTACAGTTCCCTCAACCCCCGGATGAGCATCGGCCGGGTCCTGCGCGAACCCCTCGACGTGCACGGCCTGGCCCGCGGCGCCGACGCCGACCGGCGGGTCGCCGAACTCCTCGAACTCGTCGGCCTCGCCCCGGAGATGGCCGACCGCTACCCTCACGAGTTCTCCGGCGGGCAACGCCAACGCATCGCCATCGCCCGCGCGCTGGCCGTGGGGCCCCGCCTGATCGTGTGCGACGAACCGGTGTCGGCCCTCGACGTGTCGCTGCAGGCCCAGGTGATCAACCTGCTCCGGGACCTGCAACGACGCCTCGGACTGGCGTACCTGTTCATCGCCCACGACCTCGCCGTCGTCCGGCACCTGTCCCACCGGATCGCCGTCATGTACCTCGGCCAGATCGTCGAGATCGGACCCGCCGAACGGCTCACCGAAGCGCCCCTGCACCCGTACACGGCAAGTCTGCTGTCGGCGGTCCCCGAACCCGACCCGGCCCTGGAACGCCGCCGCGAACGCATCCTGCTCACCGGCGACGTGCCCAGCCCGCTCGACCCGCCGCCCGGCTGCCGGTTCCACGGCCGCTGCCCGATCGGCCCCGCACACCGGCCCGAACGCGTCATCTGCGCCACCACCCCGCCACCACTGACCCAGGTCAGCGCCGACCGGTACGCCGCCTGCCACTTCCCCGGCGAGCTGACCACCGGCCTGCACACGATCACCCGGGCGGCACAGCGATGACCATCCTCGACCGGCTCGCAGGCACTCGCCTCGTCGCGATCCTGCGCGCCACCACCCCCGACCACCTCGCCGACGCCGCCGAGGTCCTCGTCTCCGAGGGACTCGACTGCGTGGAACTGCCCCTCACCACACCCGGCGCGCTCACGGCACTCGCCGACATCCGCCACCGGCTCGGCGACGCGGTCGCGCTCGGCGCCGGCACGGTCCTGACCACCACCCAGGCCGCCGACGCGGTCGCGGCGGGCGCCACCTACCTGATCAGCCCCGCCGTGGGCGCCGACGTCATCGGCTGGGCAGCCGAACACGGCGTCGCCGTCCTGCCCGGCGCCCTCACCCCCACCGAGATCCACACCGCCCACGGCCTCGGGGCGCGGGCCGTGAAGCTGTTCCCCGCCAGCACCGTCGGCCCCGGCTACCTCACCGCGCTGCGCGGCCCGTGGCCGGATCTGAAGATCGTGGCCACCGGCGGCGTCGACCGCGACAACGCGCGGGCGTGGCTGGCCGCCGGGGCGTTCGCCGTCGGAGTCGGCTCCCCGCTGGCCGGCGACGCGCTGAAAACCGGGGACATGGCGGGCCTGCGCGCCCGGGCCCGGGCCTGGAAGGCGGCGCTGACATGATCGACGTCCTCACCTACGGCGAGACCATGGCCGCCCTGCGCTCCACCACCACCGGGCCGCTGCGCCTCGGCCACCACCTCGCCGTGTCGCTGGCCGGAGCCGAGAGCACCGTCGCGATCGGCGTGTGCCGGCTCGGCGGCACCGCCCGGTGGACCGGCGTCCTCGGCGACGACGAGTTCGGCCTCCTCGTCCGCGACCGGCTGCGCGCCGAAGGCGTCCTGGTCGACGCGATCGCCGTCGACCGGGACGTACCCACCGGCCTGATCGTCACCGAACGGCGCACCAGCGACCGGCACCGGGTCTCCTACTACCGGGCCGGCAACGCCGGCTCCCGCCTCGCACCCGACCACGTTCACGAGGACGACCTGCGGTCCTGCCGCATCCTGCACGTCACCGGCATCACCCCAGCGCTGTCTGACTCGGCGGCCGCAGCGGTGCGCGCGGCGGTCGCAGGGGCCCGGCGGCACGGTGCGACCGTGTGCCTGGACGTCAACTGGCGGTCCACGCTGTGGCCGGCGGAGAAGGCCGCGCCGGTGCTGCGGGAACTGGCCGGGTACGCCGACATCGTGCTTGCCACCCTCGATGAGGCGGAACTGCTCGTGGGTGCCCGGCCGGTGGAGACGGGCGGCACTCCGGCCGGCTCAGCGACGGGTTGGTCCGCCGACACCGACGCGTCCGATCGGGCCGCGGCAGCCCTCGCCCAGCTCGGCCCCCGTCTCCTCGTCATCAAACACGGCGCCGACGGGGCGACCGGCTACGAGGCCGGCCACCGCCACCACATCCCGCCGCATCGGGTGACCGTCCGCGACCCGCTCGGGGCCGGCGACGCGTTCGCCGCGGGCCTGCTCGCCGACCTGGCGGCCGGTCGGGACTTCCACACCGCTTTGACCACCGCCGCGGCCGTCGCCGCCGTCGCGGTGTCCTGCGACGGCGACTGGGAGGGGCTACCAACGCGCCCCGAACTCGCCGGCCTACTGGCAGGGGAGGACATCCTCCGCTGACCCGCGGGGACCACCACCGCACCCCCTGAAAGGCAGAATGCCATGTCCCATCCACGCTCCACCGTTCTCGCGTGCGCAGCCCTCCTCGGTGTCGCACTCGCCCCGGCCCCGGCTTTTGCGACCAATACCGGCTACTACGTCGACTGCTCCGCCGCCAGCAACGGCACCGGCACCCTGGCGTCCCCGTTCAACAACCTCGCCGCCGTGCACGCGGTCACCCTGTCGGCGGGCGACACCGTCAACTTCCAACACGGCGTCACGTGCACCGGCCAGTTCGCGCCGGTGGGCTCGGGTACCTCCTCGTCGAAGATCGTGATCGGCGCCTACGGCACCGGCACCGCCCGCCCCCGGATCGACGCCAACGGGGCCACCCAGGCCGTCCTGCTGTCCAACAACGCCTACCTCACCCTCCAGGACCTCGAACTCACCGCCACCGGGGACAACACCACGACCCGCCGGGGCGTGTACGTCTACGGCGCCGACGCCGGCACCCTGCATGGCGTCACGGTCCGCGACCTCTACATCCACGACGTCCGGGGCAAGATGCCCTCGGCGTTTCCCGGCAGCCCGGACGGCTCCCCGATCGGCAAGTGGAAGGACGCCTCCGGCGGCATCGTCGTCGACGCCCAGGGCGGCACCACCCAGACGGCCTTCGACGGCCTGCTGATCGAGGACAACGAGCTGCGGGGCGTCGATCGTGAGGGCATCTACTTCTGGTCCAACTGGTGCCGGCGGCCCGAACTGGTGGCCTGGAACGACGCCACCACCGGCTGCGTCCAGAACTGGTTCCCGCACACCAACGCGGTGATCCGCGGCAACCGGCTCTACGACATCGGCGGCGACGGCATCGTGCCGAAAACCGCCACCGGCACCCTCGTCGAGCACAACACCCTGATCGGGTTCAACCGGCGGTCGGACTCCAACAACGCCGGAATGTGGAACGCGAACACCGTCAACACCACGTTCCAGTACAACGAGGCCGCCGGGGCGCTGACAGACAAGGACTCGATGGGCTTCGACGTGGACCAGTCCACCGACGGCACCGTCGTCCAGTACAACTACTCGCACGACAACGCGGGCGGCTTCGCCATGATCTGCCCGGTCGCCGCAGCGAAGAACTTCGTCATCCGGAACAACATCTCCGTCAACGACGGCACCCGGCTGATCCGGATCTGCGCCGGTACCGCGCAGAACGGCCAGATCTACAACAACACCATGGTGGTCGGCAACGGGCTGACCCCCAAGGTGGTGAAGGACGAGGCGCCCACCAACACGCGCTCGATCAGCTTCACCAACAACATCGTCAGCAATGAGGGCTCCGGCAACCTGCCATGGGCGCTGCCGAACAGCGGGTTCACCATCGACCACAACGCGTTCCACAACGTCACCGGGCCGGCGACCGCGACCAACACCGTCACCGCCCCGCACGGGCTGCTCGCCGCCCAGGTGCGCGACCCCAACGGCTACCGGCTCGGCACCGGCGCGGCCACCCTCGGCGCCGGCGTCCTGGTCTCCGGCAACGGCGGCAAGGACTACTTCGGCGCCCCGGTCTCCGGCAGCGGCGCTCCGAACATCGGCGCCGTCAACTCCGCCGGCGCGTGCGCCCCGACCCAGACCTACCGCTTCGACACCGACACCCTCGGCTCCGGACCCGCCGGCTGGACCAGCAGCGGCAACGTCGCAGTCGCCTCCGTACCCGGCACCAGCTACCCGTGGGGCGAGTACGGCCAGTCCGTCACGCTCACCCGAGGCGCCACCGAGGCCAGGACGAACACCACCGTCACGGTGTCCGGGGACACCCACGTCTCGCTGCGGGTCCGCGCCGACCAGACGACGGTACCCCTCGGGGTGCACCTCCTCGACGCCAGTGGAGTCGAGGTCATCAAGACCAGCCTCGCCGCGAGCGGAAAGCTGGCGTACACGGCAAACGGCTCCTGGACCGAAACCGGGTCCTACGAAGCCGGCCAGTGGTACGTGCTGGACATCTTCGTCCACCCCGCCACGGGGACCTACGACTTCACCGTCAACGGCACGCCCGTGGTCACTGGCGCGCACACCGGACCGTCGACCAATACGATCACCCAGGCGCGCGCCCGGGTACAGACCGGTAGCCCCGCTGGATCCTTCGGCGTCGACGACCTCCTGGTCCGTCCTGCCTCCTGCTGACACCTCGCCCGCCGGGATCTTGTGGGTCCCGGCGGGCCCACCCCCGAAAGCAGAACGCCATGACCCGAGTCCCGCCCCGGTGGGTCACCCCTGGACGGCTCACCCGGGTCGGCACCACACCGGACTACAGATTCACCCTCGCCAACGAACGCACCTTCCTCGCGTGGATCCGTACCGCCCTGGCCCTCGTCGGCGGGGGAATCGCCGCCGAGCGCACCCATCTGGCGCCACGATGGTTGGTGGTGGCTCTGCTGGTCTGCGGAGCGGTCGTCGCCTGCCGGGCGTTGTGGCGGTGGATGCGTTGCGAGCTGGCCATCCGACTGGGACGTGAACTCCCCGCCGCGCACTTTCACACGATCGTCGCCGTGACCGTCGCCGCCGCGGCCCTCACCGGGCTGGTCCTGGCACTCGTGCCGGCCTGACTACGCTCGCGGATCGCCCATGTCGGGTCGCCGTGATCGGCGACGTGTCGAGAAGCCGCAGGCCTTGCCCGGAAAACAGGCGGTCGCCGGGTACGACCGGACTCCAAGGTCTCCCGCGCCGCACTCGCGTGGAAGTCCAGCAAAGGATCCAGGAGAACCCAGGCCAGAGGGCCAACCGCTCCAAAGTTTGGGGCGTTCTCACACCTCTCATCGACGTCAACGGGCCAGTCCGGGAAGCCAAGCCGGCCGGCCCCACGGCTGTGGAGTCGAGGTCACAAAGCGGTAGCAATAATTGACCAACGTATATATCGACGATAATGTTCGTCTGCTGCCAGTGTCGGCGGCGACCACTAGCCGTCGGGGGAAGTCCAGTGGATCCAGCGCCGCAGTCTCCTCTTCGATGCTCCATGATGGAGCGACCTTTTCACTCCGAACCCCCGCTCGCCGCGACGCCGGATGACTCCCGCCGGCAGATGTCGCTCGCGGCGGTGGATGGCGCCGTCCAGGAGGCGAAGCACTCGCTGGACGTGCTCCGCGACATGGTCGGGCAACTGACCGGTACGTCCCCGAACCCCAGGGACGACATGCACGAAGCGGTGATCCGCGCCATTCCGCGCTGGCATTTCCTGATGATCAACGACGCGGAGCGCAACGCCTCGTTCGCCGCCGCACTCGAGCGGCTGATGCCGACCGGCTCGAATGTGCTGGACATCGGCTCCGGCACCGGCCTGCTGGCGATGATGGCGGCTAGGGCCGGCGCGGGAACGGTGACGACGTGCGAAGGAAATCCGGTGCTGGCCGGGTTGGCCCGACGGATCATCGCCAGGCAGGGTCTGTCCGACGTCATCACCGTCATTCCGAAGATGTCAACCGACCTGCGCGTGGGGGTGGACCTGCCGGCGCGGGCCGACGTGATCGTCTCCGAGATCGTCGACTGCGGCCTGCTCGGCGAAGGGCTGCTTCCCGTCGTGCGGCACGCCCGGGAGCACCTGCTCGCCCCAGGAGGCCTGCTGATCCCCGAGTCGGCCAGGCTGGTCGGCGCCCTGGTGAACAGCGTCGCGATCGACCGGCTGAACCGGGTGGACAGCGCCGCCGGATTCGACGTCCGGCTCTTCAACGAGGTGGCCACCGAAGGTCACTTCCCGGTACGCCTGAACACCTGGCCGCACCAGATGCTCTCGCCGGCCGTGGAACTCGCGTCCTTCGACTTCGCCAGCGATCCGCTGACCGACGGTCGGGCGCTCCTGGACATTCCCGTGGCCACCTCCGGCCCGGCGCACGCGCTGGTCGTGTGGTTCGACATGACGCTGGGCAAGGGAGTGGTTCTGTCGAACTCGCCGAACAATCTGGCGACGCACTGGATGCAGGCCTGCGTCCCCCTGCCCACGCCGATCTCCGTGCGGGCCGGCGGGTCCGTCCAGGTCCAACTCGCCTGGCGACGCAATCGCCTTTCGATACAGCACCTGACCACCACCCAACCTTCGGAGTAGCCGCCATGAGCTTCACGCCGAACCACACGCCGTTCGAGCTGACCCCCGATCAGCTCCGGGAGACCACGCTCAACTACGCCAGCAGCCCGCTCTACCTCGACAACGAGGAGTGGGAGAACGACGACAACCCCTACCGGCGCCAGCTGCGTCCACAGATCATCGAGCACCTCGACTTCTCGGTCCCGCTGCCGCGCCCGGAGATCCTGGCCTACTCGGCGCTCGCCGCGAACCGGATCCTCGCCAGCATCTACGAGGCGGACCTGATGTTCCTGCCCAAGGCTGGCTTCGAGGCCAAGCGCGCGGACTTCGACCTGTTCTACAGTCACAGCAACCGGATCCGGGGCGAGATGATCCGGCCCTACCTGGAACGGCACGTCTTCGGATTCCTCGACCAGGAGGTCGAGGTCAGCGGCGACTGGACGAAGGAGAGTCTCACCGCGTTCCTGGGCGAGCTGGCAAACAGCCCGACCGAGCCGACCCTGTCGGAGCTGGCCATCGAGAAGTCGGCGAATCCCCAGCGGGCCGCGCGCAACTGGCTCATCCAGTTCGCCCCGGACTTCCTCTCCGAGGCCTCGCCGATGATCCGCAACGTGATGGGGTACTACGGCCCGGTGCAGTCCGACTGGTTCAAGGTCATCATCGACGAGTTCGGCTACGGCGTACACGACACCAAGCACAGCACCCTGTTCGAGAACACCATGACCTCGGTGGGCCTGCGCGCGGACGTGCACCACTACTGGCAGTACTACCTCAACAGCAGCCTGCTGATGAGCAACTACTTCCACTACCTGGGCAAGAGCCACGAGCTGTTCTTCCGTTACCTCGGCGCGCTCTACTTCACCGAGACCACCCTGGTGGACTTCTGTCGTCGGGCCGCGAACCTGCTCACCAGCGTGTTCGGCGAGGAGGCCGACACCAGATACTTCACCGAGCACGTGCACATCGATACCCATCATGGGCGCATGGTGTTGGAGAAGTTGATCCTGCCGATCGTCGACCAGTGCGGCGAGGGGGTCATCCCGGAGATCGTGCGCGGATTCGAGGAGTTCCAGGTCATCGCGCGGATCGCCGACCAGGACTTCGCCGCCCAGGTCGACTGGATGGACTCCGGCCCGGTGAACAAGGAACTACACGACCCGGTGTGGGCCAAGGTCGAGGACGGCTCGGTGGCCGCCCCGGTGGCCCATCTCATCGAGCCCCGGGGCGAGTTGTCCAACACGCACCACCACGACGGCGACGAGTTGTGCCACATCGTGTCGGGAACGATGAAGTTCGTCAGCGGGTATGACTCCCACCAGATCCTCGAGGCCGGCCAGGGCACAGTCATCTGGAAGAACCGGCTGCACGGCGCCGTCATCGAGTCGGAGGAGTGCGTCTACGAGATCCACTCGGTCGGCGACTACCGCGCATGCTTGTCCTGACCTTCGCCGCCGACGGGGCGGGCAACTGCGTCGAGGTCGGGGGGCAGCTCTACGTGTTCGCCCGGACCAGGCTCGGCTCGTTCATGTTGCCCGCCCGGTGCCCGCACCGTGGCGGGCCACTGAACCTCGGCCACATCGACCCGGACCGGGACCGGCTGATATGCCCATGGCACGAGGGCCCCATCTCGATGCGTCGGCTGATCCGGCAGGGGATACCTTCGGTGCGCAGGGAGAACACTGTCACGGCCGTGTTCGCCGTCGCCGCCGACACCGAACACCGGACCTCACACCTGCCGCTGTCCGCCGACCTCACGGTCGGCGGCAGCGGGTCCCACCACGATTGAGGAGACCAGCAGTGCCCAAGGCCGAGTTCACCGGTCCCGCCGTCATCGTCGATCCCTACTCCTCCGGCGCCCTCTTCGCGGCTGCCTTCGCCGAGCAGGGCGTCGCGGTCGTCGCGGTGGTCAGCGGGCCGCGGCCCCCACAGGCGTACGCCTCCTCCTACCGCCCGCAGGACTACCCGGAGATCATCGTCTTCGACGGGGACCTCGACGCCGTCGTCGGCAGAGTGCGGGAGCTGGCACCACGTTGCGTCATCGCCGGGTGCGAGTCAGGCGTGGACCTCGCCGAACGCCTCGCGCCGCTCGTGCTGCCCGACCGGTCGAACGTGCCGGAACTGGCATCCGCCCGACGCGACAAGAGCGCCATGGCAGCCGCGACCGCCGCAGTCGGGCTGCCGATCATCCCCCAGATCTGCACCGCCGACCCGGACGAAGTGCAGGCCTGGCTGGACCGCGAGGGGCTGACGGGCAGAGATCTCGTCATCAAGCCGCCCAGGAGCGCCAGCACCGACGGAGTCGTCAAGCTCCCCGGCGGCGTGGGCTGGCGGGAGGTCTTCGCGCGGCAGATCGGCCGGACCAACCAGTTCGGCGAGACGGACGACCTGCTCGTGGTGCAGAAGTTCGTGACGGGCACCGAGTACGTCGTGGACACCTTCAGCCACGACGGCGAACACACCATCGTCGACGTCTGCAGGTACCGCAAGGTCGACAACGGCCCCCACATGGCCGTGTACGACACGATGCAGTGGGTCGCCCCGAACGACGAGGCGCTGCCGGAGATCACGGACTACACCCGAGGAGTCCTCGACGCGGTCGGCATGCGGTTCGGCGCCGCCCACGTGGAGGTGATGGCCACCCCCGACGGCCCGCTGCTCATCGAACTCGGCGCCCGTCCGCACGGCGGCGGCCAGCCCCGCTTCAACCGCAACGCCACCGGGGACAGCCAGATCGACCGTACCGTCAGCTATCTCACCGGGAAGGAGATCTCCGCCGGCTACGAGCTCCGCCGCCACCAGACCTGCGTGTTCCACATCGCCCGGCGCTCCGGCGTGGTGCGCAACACCGCGGTCCTCGACGAGATCACCGCCCTGACCAGCCATCACTTCTCCGTACAGAATCTCGTCGACGGCTCCCACGTCCCCATGACCAGGGACCTGGTGGACAGCCTGGACTTCGGGTTCGCGATCCTGTCGCACCGCGAGGCCGAACAGGTCCAACGCGACCACGACACCATCCGGAAACTGGAGGAACAGCTGGTGATCGAAACGCCGCACGTCCCAGTCGCCGAGCACTGAGGGCGGGGGGCCCGGAGATCGTCACGATCGCGTTCGTGGTCAGTTCCCTACTGGTCATCATGACACCCGGGCCGGACATGGCACTGGTCACGCAATTAGTGCTCACCCGCCGGAGACGGCGCCCAGCGATCACCGCCGCAGCCGGGATGATCACCGCGGGTGCGGCGCAGGTCGCGCTCGGAATGGCCGGGCTCGCCGCACTCCTCGCGGTCAATCCGGCGCTGTTCCGGGCCTTTCGCTGGGCCGGTGCGGCGGTGCTGCTGTTCTGGGCGGTCCGTGCCCTCCGCGCGGCGGCGTCGGACCCGCCGCCGGCGGAGAGACCGGACCGACACGCCTTCACCCAGGGGCTGCTGTGCACAGGAACCAACCCCAAGGTGTGCATCTTCCTGATGGCGTTCCTGCCTCAGTTCGTGCCGGCGGGAGCCGATCCGGTCGTCGGCGTCGCGCGGTTGGCAACGGTCTACCTGGCGATGGGGCTGGTGTGGCTGCTCGTATGGATCAACCTGACGAGCCTGTTCGGCCGCTATCTGTACGCCCCGACGACGGCACGCGTCGCCAACTGGATCATCGCGGCCGTGTTCAGCATGTTCGCGCTCCGGTTGATCCTCGAATGACGCCCCGAGTTTCGGCTACCTGTCGCCGGCGAGCCGCGCCGTCGCCGCGCAGAACGCCGTCCACATCTCCGCCGCGCGGGGACTGAGCGCTCTGGCACGCAAGGAGGAGTGCACCAGCCCCTGCTCCTCTACGAGCTGGGCGCTGATGCCGTTGTCCCGGAGCCGTTCGGCGCAGAGCCGGGCATCGACCAGCAACGAGTCGAGCTCGCTGCCCATGATGTACGCCGGCGGCAGGTCGTGAAACTCCCCGCCGATCAGCGGGGAGACATATGGATCGAGGGTCTGCGCCGGATCGGGGCAGTAGCACGCGGTGAAGAACTCCATTTCCCCGCCGGTCAGCAGGGGCGCGTCCTCGCCGCCGCCGCGCCACCGGTGGAAGTCGAGCACTGGGCTCAGCAGAGCCTGGCCACGCAGCCGCGGTCCGCCCCGGTCCCGGGTCATCATGGCGAGCACCACCGCCATGTTCGCTCCCGAACTGTCGCCGGCGACAACGATCCGGTCCGCATCGACATCGAACCGGTCCGGGTCGGCGGCTATCGCGCACAGCGCGTCGTAGCAGTCCTCGAGCCCCGCGGGGAAGGGGTGCTCGGGAGCCATCCGGAAGTCGAGGGCGATCGTCACCAGGCCGGTGTTCGCGGCGAGTTCGGCGACGACGGAGTGCAGGGACTCCAGCGAACCGATGACGAAGCCGCCGCCTCTGCAGTAGATCAACAGACCCCGCCCCGTCACCTGGCTCGGCCGGTACACCCGGATCGGCAACTCCCGATCGCGGGAGGAGACCGTCTCGTCGGTGATGGTCAGGCCCAGAGGTATGTCGTAGGGAAACACGACCCCGAGGTTCTCGTAGAAGGCGCGCGCCTCCGCCAGCGGGCGGGTGTAGAAGTCCGACGGCATCGCCTCGTTGAACCGGTCGACGAACTCCTGGATTCCGGGCGCGTAGGTCATCCTGCTGTTCCTTTCCTGGTACCTGGACATGATGGTCAACGAACAGGCCGGATGAAATCCGCACGAATTCCCCGGCGAACCAGAATAGGCAGGCACAAGGAAGTACCGATCGCACCGACCCAGATGGAGGTGGACAGCCCGCCCAGCCCGATGGTGACCGCGGCCAGGAGACTGCCCATCGGCGCCATTCCCCAGGTGAGAAAGCGAGCCACGGAGTTGACCCGGACGAGGATCTCCGGCGGGGACACGGTCTGTCTCAGCGTGAGGCCGGTAGGACCGAAGATTCCCTCCCCGAAGGCGTGCACCACGCTACCGGCGATCAGGCCGAGCACGGAACCCGCATGCCCGGCGACCGGCATGGTCACCAGGCCCGCGACGGAGATCGCGGCGCCCACGACCAGCGTCCTCGGCGGGGCGAGCCGCCGGACCAGCCGGCCGGATACCACGTTCCCGAGCGGATAGCCGACCGCCGCCGCACCGACCACGATCCCGATCCCGGCCACACTCAGACCGAGCACCTCACGGCAGTAGAGCACCAGACTGCCCTCGACCATGGTCAGGAAGAGGACGTAGACCGCACCGCAGAAGATGACCGGTTCGAGCTGGCCGTGCCGGAGGACGAACCGCAACCCCTCCCGCACGTCGCGCTGGATCCATCCCCGCCGGCGGGGCGCGGCATTTCGGAGAGGCGCTGGCTCCCGGTGCCGGATCAACAGAAGGGTCAGCACCGAGACCGAGAACGTCACCACGACGCTCGCCACCGTGAACGTCGCGCTGGTCAGCCTGATCAGGAAACCCGCGACCGCCGGTCCGACCGCCCGACCCACGGACTCGGAGACGAACAACCGGGCGTTTCCGCGATGGAGCAGTGCCGGATCGGAGTACAGCACAGGCAGGTAGGAGGTGTACGCGACCTGGAAGAACACGGCACCGCAACCGGCGACGCACACCAGTATGAGCATCGCGGGGAACGACAACAGCCGCAGCGCGCCGAGCACCGCGATCGCGAGGTAGGCGACCGCCTGGATTGTGTCACTGACCACCATGACCGTGCGCCGCCGCAACCGTTCGACCACAGCCCCGGCCGGCAGCCCCAACACCAGCCACGGTCCGAACAGCGCGAACGGCAGCAGGGCCGCCCGTGCCGCGGAGACCCCGAGTGTGGTGAAGGCCAACAACGGCAGTGCCAGCACCATGAACTTGCTTCCGATCAGACTCATGGACTGACCCGCCCACAGCATGGCGAAATCCCGACCCGCTGTAGGCACACCGCCGACGGTCACCGGCGGACCGGCCGACTCCGACACGCTGTCGATCTGCATCGCCCCTCCGATGGCCTTGTTCTGCGGTGCGAACGCGGTCGACTAGCAGTGGCGCGACATTGACCTTATCCGATCAACTGACCACATCGCACCCGCCACTCGTCGATGCATTCGCCAGTCGACCGCGTCCCCGCCTCCGAGCCGAGATCGCCGGTACGAGGTGAGCCCACCAGGCCGCGTTCGGGCTACTGGGGCCCGAACCGCCCGCGTGAGGGCCCACCGCGTGTCCCCGGCCATCAACTCGGTGGCCGCCGACGGCCCCTATCTCATCCAACCGGTTGCGGACACCGACCACTGAAACCCGGTCCAACAGCCCCAACCGGCAGGCCCAGCGCTGGTCAGTGGAGCAGAGTCGGGGCCGGGCGACTGGGCATGCGAACCGTTGAGTTGTTAGTGATGATATGCGAAGATTTCTGACTAGTGCGCGGCCGACTCTTCCGGCGGACGCGCTCCTGCGTCCGTGCTGGTCGTGGGACATCACGACTGCCCGGCAGGTCCGCCTGCTCGCGAAGGAGTACACGGTGAACGTCCCCGAGGATCTGCTCTACAGCGCCGAACACGAATGGGTGCGTCAGGGTGACATTCTGATCGTCGGGGTCACCGCGCACGCGGCGGACGCTCTCGGCGACATCGTGTACGTCGAGTTGCCCCAGGCCGGCGACGTCGTGGTGGCTGGCGATCCGTGCGGGGAGCTGGAGTCCACCAAGGCCGTCTCGGACCTGTACTCCCCGGTGTCCGGCACGGTCACGGCCGTCAACACCAGGCTGAAGGCCACCCCCGCCATCATCAACGACGATCCCTACGGCGAGGGCTGGATCTTTCAGGTGGTGCCCTCCGGCGACTACGCGCCCGAGGCGCTGATGGACTCCGACGCCTACGCCCGCCTCGTCAAGGACTCCTGACCCCTGCGGTTGCCGGATGCCCGACGGACCGGGTCCGGCGCAGGCCGCGCGCGTCACGCCCGCCGAGTGGAACGGGTTCGAAGATCGACAGACTTTCCCGTGTCGGGCACCTCCGGCGCGATGGATCCACACCGTTGACTTCCAGATGGGACGAACTTTCATGACTGTTGACGCACCGGGCCCCGACGGGAACATCGCCGATGGCGCGGTTCCTCAACTGCGCTGGTCGCACGCTTCGTCGGATGCGGTGGTGCCGGAGTTCGGCACTCCGGTCCTGCTGCGGTCGATGGCCGTCACCGCCGCCCAGCAGTTGTCGGACGGGGGCCTGCAGACTCAGGTGCGGTCCTGGATCGCCGTGGGAGCCAACGAGCCGGTGACCGCCCAGCAGATCACCGACGCGATCGGTGCGGACAACCTGGCCCGGATCGCCGCGGACGCCGAAGTGCCCGAAGACGTCGTCGCCGAGCACTACGCCCAGCAGCTACCGGTCCTGTTCGACACGATCTCCCCGTCCGGGGAGATCACCGATGACCCGCAGGTGCTGACGGAAGCGACCCTGGCCGCCAGCCAGCCCTCCGAAGCCACCCCGTCGGCCCGGTTCCACAGCCCGTTTGGCACCGGTGGCCTCAACCCCTACGCCTACAACATGGGCGACCCGATCAACTTCAGCGACCCGACAGGACACTAGAAATCCATCCTGTCCGGGTCTCGACGCGATCCCAGCCGCGTCACGCGCCCGCCGCGATCCCCATGCGCCCAAACGCCCTCGCGGGCCCCGGCCGTTGCTGGCCGGGGCCCGCGAGGGGCGGTTGCCGCCAAGCGGAAGCTCGGCTGCGGGCCCTGAGCGCTCAAGTCGGTCCCGAAGCCAAGCAGCCGACGCCCGCCGCCAAGGCCAGTCCATGAAGGCCGAGACGAAGGTCCCGGCTAAGAAGGCGCGGAGACGCATCACCTCGGTGAAAACCATCAGACAAGACGTCGGGGCAAAGTGCCCCGCTCCCACACCATTTTCCCTCAATTTTGAGAATCAAGGTTCGTCCAGGACGGTGACTGGTCAGGTCTGTCGTAGGTCGAACTCGTTGCCGTTCGGGTCGGCCAGCTCGGCGGAGTCGTCGCCGGTCATCGAGTTCAGGGTTGCGCCGAGTGACACCAGCCGGTCGATCTCGGTGCCCAGGTCGGTGTCGGTCACGGCGAGCAGGAAACGCTGTGTGTTGCGGACGAGTTTCGGCGCGACGGGCGGCCCGCCCCAGGCGATCTTCGTCCCGCCGTGCGGTGACTGGATGGCGGTCTCCTCGTTGTCGTCCCACACCAGTGGCCAGCCGAGCGCGTCACTCCAGAACAGGCCCACCTGTCGGGTGCCGTCGCAGGCGAGTTCGGCCAGGAAGCCACAGCCGGCCAGGAACGTGTTGTCGGGTTCGATGACGCAGAAGAAGTTGCCGCCCGGGTCCGCCAGGACGATGTGGCCGTCCTCGGGCTGCTGGCCGACGTCGACATGCCTGGCCCCGATCGCCAGCGCCGCGGCCACCGTGTCCTGCTGATGGTCGAGGCTGGCGCTGGTCAGGTGCAGATGCAGCCGGTTGAGGTGCGCCTGATCCGGTCGGCCCGGGGTGAACCGGAGGCCGACCTGGGTCGGTGTGCCTGGCAGCAGCAGACCGTCGGCGTCGGCGACCGTGTCCCGGCGCAGCATGCCGCCCCAGAATCGAGCCAGCCGCGCGGGATCGTCGGCGTCATAGGTCACTGCCAGCAGCTGTACGGCCATGCCCGCACGGTAGGTGAACCTAGCCGGCGCCGCCAGCGATTTCGCTGGCGCCCCTGTACCCATGCCACAGCCGGGCTGCGTCCTGACCCGGCCACGTTGTCGTCGCCCTGATCGGCAGGGTGCACCACACGCTCGAGCGTCTGAACACACCCGACCGGAAAGGCACGGCCGCGGCGGGTCGTCGCCGCGCGGAAGTGTCGCGGACCCAGCGCTGGCGGCACCCGCGCCGTGACCGCCGCGCGCGGACCTGCTGCTGGTACCACGGCGGCGACTGGCGCACCGCCAGCGCCCTGGCCATCGCCGCCGTCATCGACGCCGCAGCCACCGGTGTGGCCTTCGGCGGCGTCGCCGAGCACGCCCTGGTCCGCGCAGCGGCCGCCGAGGAGTGGACAGGGGGCGGACCCTGCACCGTATCGACCTCATCTTCGCGGCCACCACCGACACGTCCGACGCCGCCCGCCGCAGCCCACTACCCTGGGCACACCACCACCGTCACCTGGGTGGGCTTCGACGCACTGGCAGGCCTGGACCTGCGCCCACCATCACTGGCCGACCTCCTACCCCGGATCGCAGCCGGCCAGCCGGTGCCGGGCATGTGACCGACAGGGAGACCGGCCACCAGACCGACGGGCACCCGCGATGAACTACCCCGGCCAGCCGCAGACTCGCGCGCCGGTACCTCGTTGATCTGGGGCGTGCGCGGGCCTGTCTTCGTTGTCCGCCTACGGGCCGGCGGTGTCGCGGTCTTGACAGTGGAGTGTCCAGTCAGGATGCTGTCTTATAGTTCTACTGTCGTAGGACAACAGGAGGGTCGTCGCGGGTGATCGAGTTCGTGCTGGATGGCCGGTCGAAGGTGAACACCTACATGCAGCTGGTGCAGCAGGTGAAACAGGCCTTGCGCGTGGGCCTCGCGGTGCCCGGTGACCAGTTGCCGAAGGTCCGCGATGTCGCGCAGTCGCTGGCGATCAACGCGAATACGGTGTTGAAGGCGTACCGCGAGTTGGAGCTCGAGGGTCTCGTGGAGGGCCGACCCGGGGTGGGCACGTTCGTCAGGCGCACCCTCGCGGGCGCGTCCCTGCCCCATCAGGCCGAGTTGCGCGACGACCTGGTGGCCTGGCTGCACCGGGCGCAGTCCGCCGGGCTGACGCGCGAGGACGTCACCGCTTTGGTGGAGACGACGATGCGGGCCACGATCTCGGTCGACTCGCCGTACCAGGAGACCGCGTGAGCCGTATGAGAGGACACCAGATGGAAAACGTGCTGGAGACCGACCAGCTCGGAAAGCGGTATGGAAAGGCGTGGGCGCTGCGGGACTGTTCGCTGCGCCTGCCCGTCGGACGGGTGGCCGCTCTTGTCGGGCCGAACGGCGCGGGGAAGAGTACTCTGCTGCACTTGGCCGTGGGTCTGCTGCGACCCGACGCGGGGGCGGTACGGGTCTTCGGCGAGTCGCCGTACAACAACACGGCGATTCTGTCCGAGATCGGGTTCGTGGCCCAGGACACCCCGTTGTACCGGGACTTCACCGCCGCCGAGCTGATCACGATGGGTTCGAAGCTGAACCGGCGGTGGGACACGGCCCTCGCCCGAAACCGGCTGGCCCAGCTCGGCCTCTCGCCGGACCAGCCCGTCGGCAAGCTGTCCGGCGGGCAACGCGCCCAGGTCGCGCTCGCGCTCGCCCTGGCGAAACGGCCGAAGCTGCTGCTGTTAGACGAACCGGTCGCCAGCCTCGATCCACTCGCCCGACGGGAGTTCCTCCAGGCGCTGATGGGCAGCGTCGCCGAGACCGGCACCACCGTGCTGCTCTCCTCGCACCTGTTGGCCGACCTCGAACGGGTCTGCGACTACGTGATCGTGCTGCACTCTGCCCAGGTGCAGCTCGTCGGCGCCGTCGATGACCTGGTCGACTCGCACCGGCAGTTGATCGGCCCCCGCCACGGCGACGCCCCGATCGCGGGGGTCGCGGCGGTGGTCCGGGCCAGCCACACCGACCGGCAGTCCACCCTGCTGGTACGCACCAACGGCCCCGTCACCGATCCGGCGTGGACGGTGCGCGAGGTGACCCTCGAGGACCTGATCCTGGCCTACCTCGCCGACGGCGCCGCGCCAGCCAGCCACGCCGCCTGGGGGGTGCCGGCATGATGTGGCTGACCTGGCACCAGCACCGCAGGCAGGCGCTGTTCACCCTGATCGGCCTTGCGGCCCTCGCCGCGCTGATGATCCCGACCGGCCTGTCCATGCGCAGTACCTTCACCAGCCTCGGGTTGCCGGACTGCGTGGCGAAGGCTGGCGACGCCCAGTTGGTCCCGCCCGGCGGTGAGACCTGTAACGCGGCGCTCCACCAGTTCCACAGCCAATTCGGAGACCTCAGCTCGGTGGGCGTGCTGTTTCTCGTCCTGCCGCTGCTCGTCGGACTGTTCTGGGGCGCTCCACTGGTCGCCCGCGAGGTCGAACAGGGTACCCATCGCATGGTCTGGACCCAGGGCATCAGCCGACGCCGCTGGGCGCTGGTCAAGTTCGGGCTCGTCGGCTCCGTCACGCTGGCCGTGGCGGTCGTCTACGGGCTGGGCATGTCCTGGTGGCTGGCCCCGCTGGGTCAGTCCGGGCACCCGTCCCGGTTCGACGTCCTGCTCTTCGACATGCAGGGCATCGCGCCGATCGGCTACACCGTCTTCGCGGTCGCGCTGGGCGTCTTCGCCGGTACCGTCTGGCACAAGGTGCTGCCCGCCATGGCCGCCACCCTCACCGGGTTCGTCGGCGTGCGGATCGCCCTGACCACCCTTGCCCGACCGCACTACCTGCCCGCTCGCATCCTCACCTACCCGGTGAAGGGAGCCGTCCTCCAACCGAACAGGACGCTCGGCGACTGGGTCCAGTCCTTCGGAGTACGGGACGCCACCGGCAAGCTCGTCGCCGCCAACTCCGAGATCGCCTGCTCCGCCGATGCCACGGCATCAGGAACCACCGACTGCGGTGCCGGACTCGGTATCGGACCCGGCGCCTACAACTGGCAGCAATACCAGCCCGCCGGCCGGTTCTGGCTGTTCCAGGGCATCGAGACCGGCATCTTCCTCGCACTCGCCGGACTCCTGCTCTACCTGGCCATCCGCCGGATCCGCCGGATCGCCTGACCCGCCCGCCGATCACCGGTACCTTCGGGCCGGTGATCGGCGTGCTCATCGGGTCGGCGCGGTCTGAAGCACGGTGCCTGCAACGGGTAGGCGGCGGCTCGGTCAACGGCTCCGCGAAGCCACCGCCGCGATGCTCAGGCTGGTGATCCGACACCTGGTCCATGGCGCGGCGGGTGACCCGAGCGCCGACCGGCAGTTGAGCAATTGGGTGCTTCGGGCGATGTGCTGAAGGAGCCGAGGTGCCGTCGACCGCGCCGTCGGCGGGCGGTGTCGCGGTCAGGTGACTGGTAGGGTCCGTCGGATGATCACCGCGCCGTCAGCCGCCGCCACTGCCGCCGAGTCCTACCTGCGTGCTCGCCATGACCTGACCCCTGGTCTGCAGTCCGAGGGTGCCGAGTTGCTGCTGGCCGCCGACGGCCGCTCCAGCTACCGGATCATGGCTGACACGGTGGCAGGCGCCCGTAGAGTGCTGGATCTGGGGTGCGCGGACGGCTGGCTGCTCGAACGTCTCGCCGAAGCGGGTGCCGAAACCTTGGCTGGCATCGACCTGTCTGAAGGGGAACTCGCGTTCGCCCGGCGTCGACCGGCGCTCGCCGGCGCGGATTTGCGGTGCGGCCGGGCGCAGCAACTTCCGTACGCTGATGGCAGCTACGACGCGGTCGTGTCGCACATGGCGTTCATGCTGATGTCTGATGTGGAGCAGGTAGTGGCCGAGGTCGCCCGGGTGCTGGTCCCCGGTGGCATGTTCGCCGTCGCGGTCGGCGGTGGCGCGGTCAAGGGTGAGGCTCGGGACCTGTTCATGACGCTTGCCCGGCCCCTCTTCCGGGCTCGGTCCACGGAGTCGCAGGTCCCGGAGCTCGGTGACCGCCGGACCCGGCGCCGGGAGGGTCTGGACGAGATCCTTGTTCCGCACGGATTCGAGCCGGTGTCCTGGGAGCCAGTGGCCGTCGACCGGCGCGGTACTCCCGAGCAGGTCTGGGAGATGCTGGCCGGCATGCTCTATGACATGCACGATCTCGGCGAGGAGCAGGTCGCGCAGCTGCACGACCGGTTCATGACCGACTCGCAGTCCCTTGTAGCCCCCGACGGGATACTGCCCTGCGGGATGTGGATCAACCATGCGACCACCCGACTCCGGTCCGCGCAGCAGATTCACGCCTAACCGGCGGAACTATCCACCCTGTGTGGTGCTTCGCCTCGGCGTTCTACGCCGACATCGCCCGCCGCAGCTGGTCTGCGCCCAGACGCGGAGCGGCATGACGGACGTCTACTTCAACATGGACCCACGCCGATCTCATCGCCGCGATCGGCCGGCGCGCGGCCGGCGGCCTGGAGGACGGCGAGACCGCCGAGTAGGCCGCCCGACGCGAGATCCTGAAGGAGACGGGCCTGCAGGTTCAGACCTGGACCCGGCCGCCGTGTACCGCATCACCGGCACCTGGTCGGCGACGACCACGGCCTCAAGATGACCGCGCTTCGGTCCGCCCGGCTCGCACCATCGCCCAGGCGATCAGTGCGCACGAGCGCCCGCGCCGGAGTCTCGGCCTGCTACCGGTTCGCGACGACCAGGCCGGACTCGTAGGCGGCCATGACGGCTTGGACCCGGTCGCGGAGGCCGAGTTTGGTGAGGATGTTGCTGACGTGGGTCTTGACGGTGTGTTCGCTGAGGGTCATCGCGCCGGCGATCTCGGCGTTTGAGAGGCCGCGGGCGATGTGGCCGAGCGTTTCGCGTTCGCGGGTCGTCAGTTGGGCGAGGGCGTCGGCGGCCGGGCGGGAGGAGGGCCGGGAAATGTGGTCGGTGATCAGGCGGCGGGTCACGGTGGGGGCGAGCAGTGAGTCGCCGGCCGCGACGGTTCTGACGGCCTCGGCGAGTGCGTCGCGTCGGACGTCCTTGAGGAGGAAGCCGGTCGCGCCGGCGCTGAGTGCCTCATAGACCAGGTCGTCGGCGTCGAAGGTGGTGAGGATGAGGACGCGGGTCGTGGTGTCGGCGCAGATCCGCCGGGTCGCCTCGATGCCGTCCATGCCGGGCATCCGGATGTCGAGCAGAATGACGTCGGGGGCATGAGTGCGGGCTGCCGCGACGGCCTCGGCCCCGTCGGCCGCCTCCGCGACGACGTCGATGTCGGGCTGGGCGTCGAGGATCATCGCGAAACCGCCGCGCACCAGATCCTGATCGTCGGCGACCACCACCCTGATCATGTGGTCACCGGCAGGCGGAGGGCGACGGCGAAGCCGGTGCCGCGCCGGCCGGCGGTGAGGGTTCCGCCGCAGGCGGCGGCGCGTTCGCGCATACCGACGAGGCCGTGGCCGCCCGAGGGCAGGACGCGGGCGGTGCCGGGGCCGTCGTCGAGAATCTCGATCGTCAAGGTGCTGGTCTCCCATCGGAGCTGGATTCGGGCGCTGTCGGCGCCGGAGTGTTTCACCACGTTGGTCAGGGCTTCCTGGGTGACCCGGTAGGCGGCGACCGCGCTGTCGGCGGCGATCGTGGCGGCGGTCCCGGATTCGCTGTAGGAGACGGACAGGCCCGCTACGTCGCGGGCGAGCGCGGGCAGGTCGGCGAGCGTCGGCTGCGGGGTGCGGGTGCCCGGCTCGTCCTTGAGGACGCCCAGCATCCGGCGTAGCTGCTGCATCGCGTCGCGGCCGGCGTCGGCGATCGCCTCGAACGCGGCTTCGGCCCGTTCCGGCTTCGACCGGACGACCAGCGGGCCCGCTTCGGCCTGCACGACCATGATGCTGACGGCGTGGGAGAGGATGTCGTGCATGTCCCGGGCGATCCTGGCCCGCTCCACGGTCGCCGCGCGTTCGGCGTCCCGCTCGGCCTTCTCCTCCAGCGCTGCGGCGTAGGCCCGTGAGGTGCGGGCCGAGCGGCCGATCGCGTAGGCGGCGCCGAACAGGATCAGGCCGCGCAGCGCCGTGTCGGAGGAACCGACGGCCAGCAGTCCCAGCGCGGTCGCCACGCCGAGGGCGGTCAGCCGGGCCCACCGCGGCGACCGGGAGGCGACCGTGGCCAGGGCGACGAGGCCGCCGTACCAGACCGGCTGGGAAGCCTCGGGTCCACCGAGGTCATACAGGCTCGTGGCCAGCAGGCTGACCGCGAACACCGCAAGCGGCGCGCGCCTCCGCCACAGCAGCGGCAGCGCGGAGCCGGCGACCATCGCCACCCCCCACCAGCCGACCGGCCCGCCCAGGAACGGCCACAGTTGGGCGAGGAGGACCACGGCGACGAGCGCCCCGTCCACCAGGAGTGAAGGGAGCGCCCGGAGCCTGTCGGCGAGCGGTAGGTCGAACACGGATTCGTATTCTGCCTCAGACACCCGAGTACTCGATCTTGGGCTCGGTCGTGGCGGCGGTGCGGCGGACCAGCGGCCAGTAGGAGATCAGCAGGCAGACCGCGCCGAGCGGGATCAGGTCCTTGTCGGCGAACGGCACCATCAGGTCGGCCACCACCAGCAGCGGCGCGAACCAGCGGATCTTGCCGGCTTTCGCCAGCAGCACCGACAGCGTGATCTGGCCGACGAAGAACAGCAGTGGCCCGAAGTCGTACACGGCGGCCTGTACCCCGGGAACGCTCTGGATCTGGTCGAACGCGGCGTTCATCGCCTCCCGGTCGGAGTAGGCCAGGCCCAGGAAGATGTCGATCGCGAACTGAGCCCCGGCACACGCGATCCCAACGAAGCCGATCGCCGCGGCGACCGTCGCCCCGACGGACCGGCCGAGCAGGGCCCGGATCTCGACGAACGCCAGAGCGAAGCAGGCCAAAGCCACCAGGAAGGCCAGATGCCCGAAGTTCCAGAAGAAGCCGGAGCCGCGCTTGCCGTCCAGCCCATCCACGAAACGGGCGATCCCGTAAGTCAGGGTGAGCAGCGGGGCGGCGATGAAGGCGAGGCGGGGGTTCATGGGGTTTCCTCTCTCGAAGTGATCTCTATCCTCGATCTCCGACCCCGTACCTGTGATCGCTCGTCCCACCCCACTTGGGACTCCCTCTCAAGGGGGATACGTCAGCCGTTCGAGCGGGTGGATGCCAAGCATCGACTGATCACGGGTTGTCGCCGTCGGCCGAGCCTGGAGGACTGGGCGGAGATCCGGCGGCGGCGTCACCGGACCTGCATCCTGGGCGTGGCCGTCGCCTCAGGCCGCCCCGGCAGCGTCAGGAGGGCCCGGCCTCGCGCTGAAGGTCGCCGAGGCCACCAGGGACCTCGATCGCGCCGCCAATCTCTTGGGTGGGTGGCGGACTGTCTCCGCGGCACGGCCCGCCGGCCATGCGGAGTTACTGATGGGGCGGGTAGCGGAGAAGCCCACCCGGGCGCATGACGCCTCCAGCGGCGTGAGGTGCAGCGCCCGACCTCACGCCACTGCCAGGGCGGCGCCCCCAACACATTCGTGCGATCGCCAAAACGGGCGGCATCGAGGTCCGCGTGGCTCCTTGCTCGCCGCCCGGCACGGAGACACACTCTGGCTGGCCCCACTTCGCGCGGCAGACCGGATCCCGGTGCCCACACCATCTCCGACCCGCGGGCGGCCCCTTCAGCGTGGGAGGTGGGATGGACGAGTCACGAGCACTTCGGCGCGCGGCATGGGCGGGCGCTGCTTCGGTGGTGCTGCTCGTCATCGGGGTGGCGCTGGGCGCGTTGGTCGGAGTCGACGCACCAGGTGTGTCGGACGCCGCCATCCTCGCAAGGCTCGACGACGGCGCGCGGCAGGCCGCCGCCGGCATCGGGCTGCCGGTGGTCGGCGCGGGGGTTGCGCTACTGCTGTGGTTCGCCGTCGGGCTGCGGCGGGTGCTGGACCGGTTGTCTGGCGGCGACCCGCTCGCGCATGCGATCGTGCCGGCGGCGGCGCTGTTCGGCGGGCTGATGATCACAGGAGTGTCGCTCGATGTGTCGAGCGCGATCACCGCATTGTCGGACGCGTTCACCCCCGACGCGGACATTGCCCGCGTACTCGGCACGGCGGGCGGCCTCGTCGCGCTCACCGGGCTGACCGGCGGTGCGGTGCTGGTCGCCGTGACGACGCGGATCGCCCAGCAGGCGCACGCCCTGCCGAAGTGGGCCGTCTGGGTGTCCTACGCCGTCGTCGTGCTGTGCCTGTCCGGCTACTGGAGCGCGGGCATGGCGTCCGTGGCCTTCGGGCTGTGGCTCATCGGCGCTGTCATCGGGATGCTTCGCGCGGCGCGGCGGACCCCGCCGGCACCGGCCGCCACGGGGTAGCGCGTACGGCTCCAGAGGCGGCCCCACCCGCCTGCGGGGTGCGACCTCACGCCTTCGTGCGGGCTGCGGCTGTTACCGTGCCCGGGACTTGCGGGTGGCCGCGCGTAGGTACAAGACGCCGGCGACGATGTGAAGGCGGCCTTCGCGGCTGCACTGATGCGCCCACGCGCGCTGTGTGCGGGTGCGCTCGGACGGGCGCTGGTAGTCATGGGACCCGCCGACTGAGTGCCGGGCGTCCCACAACGGCCTACCGCAGCGCGAGCAGCCGGTCGTCAGACTCGCCGCCAATCCCTCGGCCCGCTTCACCGCGACCAGGTAGTCGGTGATGACCACGGGGTCCCCGGGCCGGGGCGCTCCGGCGGCGACGCGCGCCTGCGCTCTGGCGAACGCCACGAAGGCCGGATCAGCCGCGATCTCGCATGCCCGGCACTCACCGTGGCGGTGCAGCGGGGTCGCGCAGCGCGGACACAGGTTCCTCCACCGGGCCACAGGCTCTCCCTCCTTCCCTTCCGACGCTAACGGCATCTGGTGGCGCTGGAACGGGTCCGTTCTGGCGGAACCGCCAGCCCCCACGGCGCGCACCGACGCCCACTCGGCGTTGTTCGGCGGACGAATGGCCGGGTAGCCGCAGGTCACGGGGCCGGTGCGATCGTGGGTGCCCAGGTCCCTGGTGTGGTGGAGCTGTGGGAACGTCATGCATGATCATGTGATGACCGACCAGCAGACCGTCGTCGAACGCCAGCTCGCCGCGTACAACAGCCATGATCTCGACGCGTTCGCGGCGACGTACGCACCAGATGTCCGTGTCAACCGCCGCGACGGCAGCCAACTCCTCGGGCGTGACGGCCTGCGGGAGGCCTACGCCGACCAGTTCGCTCAGGGCCGGTGCCGGGCGGAGATCGTAGGTCGCCTCACCGAGGGCGACTGGGTGGTCGATCATGAGATCGCCCACGGCATCACGGACACCCCCATCCGGGTACTGGTCGCCTACCGGGTCCGCGACGGCCTCATCGACCGCGTCGACTTCCTCAGCTGAACCGGCTCCCGACCATGACGCGCCCGATGGATCTCCACGGGCCGCTGAGGCTGCGGACCTCGTGGCGGTTCCCGGTCGCCGATCGCGCCGGGCCCGTCGAAGTGCTGATCGGCGCGACGTGGCTGCTGGCGCCTGTCGGCGGGTGGCTGCTCAACCTCGGGCACCGGGTGCAAGCGCTCCACCGTCTCCAGCGCGGCCAGGCGAACTCCGCCGTCCGGTCTGTGCGCTGCGCCGGGTCGCGGCCTGCGGCACCGGGTACTGGCGGGCTTGGGCCATCGCCCTGCCCGCCCTCGCCGCCTCACTGCTGGGCCTGCCCGCCGGCGGGATCGGCTTCACCATCACCAGCGTGTGGTTCTGGCACGTGGCCGGCTTCAGCTTCGCCACCGCGATGACCACACGCACCGCCTCAGCGACGAACGACAGGTAGTCCAGTGATCGACCTCATCCCCGACACGGCGACCCGGATCGTCCTGAGCCCCTGGTACCTGCCCTCCGGGCAGTTGGCCGGTGGGCGCCAGTTCACCTGGGCGTCCAGCGCCCGTGAGGTGCTCGCCAGTCTTGACCTCAGCCAGAGCGCGCCGCCGGTGGTGGAGATCGGCCCACGGCTTCTGCACGTGACCCCGGCCTGGTGGCTGTGGGACGACGGCATGATCCTGCGCCAGGGCGTCGGCGGCGAGACCCGGTCCGTGCCGACCGTACTGTCGCCGGCCGGCGAGGACGTCATCGAGATGGTGCTGTTCGACCCGACGCTGCGCGCCACCTACCGCGAGACCTGGTGGCCTCTGCTGGCAGCCAACAACCACGCCGTCGAACACGTCGGTCATCACCGGGTACCGGTGCCGGGCATAGACGGCTCCTGGGCGCTCATCCGCCACCACTTCACGGCCGGCCCATTCCCGGTCGGCGACCTCTGGCAGGTCCGTCTCACCTGGAAATGGGACCCCAAAGACGACCCCTACTACGACGCCTACAACTACGTCGGAGGCGGCTACGACCGGTTCTTCCTCACCCGCGCCGACGCCGACGCCGACATCACCCGGGACAAGTGGCCGCCCCAGTCCGCACCCCTGTATCGACCGACACGCAGGCCCTCACAGTGACGAGACCAAGAAGTCGAGCCTCAGCTGGTCCGGCAACATTCAGGTAGCCATGAAGCGGTCGTCCGGCAGGGCCTGAACACATTCCGGGTGATTCGGACAGGCCGCGAACGCGATGCGGCGGGCGCTCGACGCGGGTTGCGCCGGATCAAGATGCTGAGGCGACTAATGTACGGCCGGGCTAACGACGAATCAGTACTACAGGTGGAGCGAGGCGGTCAGGTGGCGATGAGAAAGCTGTTCTGGGCGCCAGCCTTGTCAGTGGCCTTGCTGGTCCCGGGTTGTGGCGTGGCCTCCTCGGATAGTCGGCCTGTGAAGCCGGAACAGATCCTCGGCAACTGGGAATCTGCTCAGGGCGCGCGGATCACCTTGCTCGCCGGGGCATCCTTCAATGGCGTAGATCTGCCACCTCTATTCGACGCGGCGGTCGTGGACGGCTCGTCCGCAGGAACCTGGAAGACGTCCGGAAAGCCAATGGGTACTGCGGTGGAATTGACCTTTCGGCTCATGCCTGACCCAAAGGGATCTGGCTATCAGGTGGGCGGCAATACCGTTGAGATGTTGATGACTGGGACGGGCGAGAATCTGGTGCTTTACGTGCCAAGTAGTCGCTCCAGCGAGCGCCAGTTGTACGAATTCCATCGGAAGTAGAACCCGAAACTTCCCGCCAATACCGTGCTGGGCCCGTGGGGCTGTTCGGGTGCTCGGGCGATCCGGGCACATTCGGGGGGTCACCCTACCGTCCGTTACGGGCGGAAGGCCGATATGCGGACGCTCGTCACGGGGCCAGGATGGTCGAGGGCGATCGGGCGATCGCTCCTGCTTATCCGGATGCCAGAGGAGGCGGTGAATCAGGTGTCACCGACGACCGTGGCGAAGTATGACCCGTTGCGCGACCACCTTGCGGGGTCGAGAGTCGCCGCCGAGGAGCTGTTGATGACCTTCGAGGAGATCGAGGGCCTGGTCGGCCCGCTGCCGGCGTCCGCGCGGGCGCACCGTGCGTGGTGGGCCAACGACTCCAAGGTCCAGGCCCAAGCGTGGAGGGCTGCCGGTTGGCGGGTGCGGTCGGTCGACCAGCGGGCGGGCCGGGTGGTGTTCGCCCGCGGCCCCCGTGGCGGCGCGTACCGGGCAGCTCGAATCGCAGCGCGTGGCGGGGACGGGAAGCCGGAACTGAGTTCCCCCAGGACACTGCCGGTGGACGCCGATCAGGGAATGTCTGAAGAGGCCGCGCAGAGCCTCCTCGTCGCCTTTCTCTCACGGCAGGGCTGGCGGATCGAGCGGACGGCGAACACCGCGACCAGGGAACACGGCGTGGACGTCATGGCCAGCCAGGGGAACCGGCACCTGGCCGTGGAGGTGAAGGGATACCCCGGCCGGCGGTACGCCGATGCCGCGCGCGCCCACAAGGTAAAGGCGAGTACGCCATCGACCCAGGCCCGGCACTGGTACGCCCAGGTACTCCTCGCCACGATGCTCAACCGCGCAAAGTACCCCGACCATGAACTCGCGATCGCCCTGCCCAGCAGGCCGACGTACCAGTCGCTGGTGTCGAGGACCTGGGGGAGTCTCGCCCGTCTGGACATCGCGGTCCTCCTCGTCGCCGACGACGGCGACGTGGTCACCTTCGACCCCCTACGCCCAGACCGAATCCCCACTGCGAGTGGATCTGGGACCGAAGGTCGACACCAGGATTCGAGGAGACGGTGACGAGGATCCGAAAGGCCGCGCTGGGTGCCCTTCTGATCACGATCGTCACCGCGTACATCAGCGGAATGGTCCTGACCCAGCTGATCACGCGACGGCTGGACGCCGACCCGGCGTCGGTGACGCCACTGCTGGCCGGTGTCCTCGTCGGCGGCCAGGTACCCCTGCACTACCTGGCGGCGTGGGGCATCCTTGCGCACCGTGCCCGGCTGGGTCTGTCCTCGCTGTGGGCCGCGGTGCCGGTCGTCGGCACCGTCTGCGCGCTGCTGACCACGGCCGTGGGGACCGCGTTGTGATGGGCCAATTCCCGATCCACACGACCCGAGACGCCCGCGACACGGCCACGCAGAGTCTGTCCGCGCCGAGTCAGTTGCCGGTGAAGTCGGCGTCGTTGGCGAGGAGTGCGATTCGGGTCCGGTTGTTCAGGTCCAGTTTGGTCATGATGCGCGACACGTGGGTCTTCACCGTGGCCACGCTCATGAACAGTTCGTGCCCGATCTCGGCGTTGGAGTAGCAGTTGGCCCAGCGCCAGGGCCACATCCCGTTCCCGTTCGCTCAACCGGCCCAGTAGCCGTACAGCGTGCCTCGGCGCCGTTGCCGGCCCTCGCCCACCACGGACAGTCCGGGCGCGGCCCCGCAGATCATCGCCAGGCCCGCCCGCACGGATCGCCCCGGCCGCTCGGGCGACGGCCTCTGGCGGGGCGTCGGGGCGCGGAGCTCGGCCATGGCCGTCGATCCGGTGATCGGCTCGGTCGGGGGAGGTGCTCCGGCCGTTGGACGCCCCGCCACGCCTGATCCGGTGCGCGGATGCCCGTGGGCGGGGCCCAGGATTGTGATGGTGTCCCAATTCGTACATGATGTGTTCCCTGACCTGGGAGGTCGATGAGATGGCCGATTCCCCGAGAGCTTCTCCCTCCGACATCGCGCCGGTCGTGCTGCTGGCCGACGATGACGCCGCCGTGACCGGGCAGCTCGTGCCGCTGCTGGAGCGCTCCGGGTTCACCGTTCGCGTGGTCGCTGACGGCGAGGCGGCCCTGCTCGCGGCGGAACGCGAGAGCCCGGACCTGATCGTTCTCGACGTACTGATGCCCAAGATGGACGGTCGAGAGGTGCTGCGCCGGCTCCGCCGGGCCGGCCTCGCCTACCCTGTGCTGCTGCTCACCCAGGTCGGCGAGTCCACCGAACGCGCGATGGCCCTGGAGGAGGGCGCTGACGACTACCTGAACAAGCCCTTCGACCCGTACGAACTGGTCGCCCGCCTCAGGGCTGTGCTTCGCAGGTCCCGCCGCGGACTGCCGGCACTCGGGGCCGCGGGCCAGGTGAGGGCCGGTCAGCTCCGCCTCGACCGGGTGGCACGCCGTGCCTGGCTCGCCGATCGGGAGCTGCTGCTCACCCCCAAGGCGGCGCTGCTGCTGGACTATCTGGTCACCCATCCCGACGAGTTGCTGTCCAGGGAGCGGCTCCTGGAGGTCGTCTGGGGCTGGGACGCGATCAGCGGTACCCGGGCGGTGGACAACCGGATCGCCGAACTGCGCCGGGTGCTGGCCGACGACGCCGCCCAGCCACGTTGGATCGAGACCGTGCCCGGCCAGGGGTACCGGTTCCTCGCCGAGGTCGTGACCATCGGATGAGGCGGTGGTGGCTCGTCCTGGTGCTGGTCGGCGCGGGGGTGCTCGGCACCGCACTGGCCGCCTGGCAAGCCGGGGACGTAGTACTGGTGTTCCGGGTCGAACCGGCCGTGGCCGTCGCGGCGGTCACGGGAGCCGCCCTGCTGGTCACCGCGACAGTGCGGACCGTCCGGATTCTCCTCGACCGCGCGCGGGCCGGCGCTACGGCCGTCGCCGCGCGGGAGCACCGGGTGTTTCTCCGCCGACTCGATCACGAACTGAAGAACCCGCTCACCGCGATCCTGATCGCTCTGGCGAACCTCGCCTCCACCGAACCCGCGGCCGTAGCCGTCTCCAGTCAAGTATCGCGGTTGTCCCGGATCGTCGTGGATCTGCGCAAACTCGCGGAGATCTCCGACGGCCCGATGGAGCGGGTACCCGTCGACCTCGCCGAGATCCTCCGGGCCGCCGCCGCGACCTGCGTGGACCGGCAGGTGAGCGTGACCGTTCCGGAGGTGCCGTGGCCACTGCCGACTGTTCCCGGCGACCAGGATCTGCTGGATCTCGCCGTGCACAACCTCGTGGACAACGCGGTGAAGTACAGCAGGCCCGGCTCCCGGATCGCGCTACGGGTCTTCGAGCAGGACCATCACGTTGTGGTGGAGATCGCCGACACAGGGCGGGGAATCAACGCCGAGGAGATCGACTCGGTGTGGGCCGAACTGGCACGGGGCCGCGACACGGCGGGGATCCCCGGCAGCGGGCTGGGGCTCGCCCTGGTCCGGGTGGTCACACACCGGCACGGCGGAACATGTGACCTGCGCAGCCGCCCCGGCGAGGGCACCGTGGTCCGGGTGCGGCTGCCGGTCTAGGGTTCCCGATCCGGTACCCGGTGTCGCAGATCCGGTACACCGCTGCCATTCGCCTGGCACGACGGGCCCGTAGCGTATTTCCTGTCAGTCCATTTAAGACAGGAGATCCCATGCACCGCCCCGTCCTCGCGACCACCCTGGTTCTCGCCGCGGTCTCCCTGACCGCCACCGGATGCACGACGACGGTCGAACCGAAACCCACGGCCACGGCCAGTCCCGCCCCGGCATCCGTGTCGGCGGCACCCGCACAGGCGGGCGGCGCCACGCTCACCATCAACGGCACGGCGCTGGTCAAGACCTTCGACTGCGCCGGCAGGAATGTGGACCTCCAAGCCAACGCGAGCACCGTGACACTGACCGGCACGTGCCCGACCGTCACCGTCAACGGCACGGGCAACGTGGTCACCGTCGAGACGGTGACCACCGTGGTCCTCGCCGCCGGCTCCACCGTGAACTCTGTGCAGTGGCTGCACGGCAGCCCCAAGGTCGAGGACTCCGGCGCCGGCAACGTCGTGAGTCAGGGATCGGCCTAGCCTCCCCCGATTTCCCATTTCTACGAAGGTAGGGAACACCATGCGTCACTTGTTCAAAGCACTGGCAGTCGCCGCACTCGTCGCCGGATCCCTCGGCCTCGGCGCCGCTCCGGCGGGTGCGGAAGTCAGCGACGACGGAATCCTGGACTGCAGCAGCGGCCCGCACTCCATGTACGCCTGCGACCTGGGCGCCTCCCCCCACGCCGAGTTCCACGGCGAGAAGTGGACGCTCAACGGCTACTACCACCCCGAGCTCGACGGGCTCTACCACCCGACCGGCCCCTGCCGGCGCGGCTTGAACTACATGCGCGTGCAGTACCTGGACGCGGCGAACGCGCCCCACGAGTCGTCCGTGCACTTCAGCCCCTGCAACGGTTACGAGTAGCGCCAACAGGTGCCTCACCTGCGCATGTCGATTCCGACCATCCACTCTCCCCTTGGAGGTCTCATGTCCATCAATCGCGGGATCCGCTTGAGCGTGGCCGTCGCCGTGCTCGGGGTCGCGGCCAGCGTCACCTTCGCGGCACCGGCGCAGGCCGCCGTGAACCCGGCGGCCTGCAAGTACAGCTACGACCGGTACCGCGAACATGTCTCGGCGACCTGCTACGACGACAACCTGTCCCGCTGGCAGCTCAGGGCCCACTGCTGGACCGTCTACGACGACAACATCTACATCAACGGCACCTTCGCCTACGGACCCGGCACCGGCACGTCCATGGTGACGTGCACCGTAGGAGAACTCGTGGACTACACCATCGTCGTCGTCAACCTCTAGCCCGGTTGACACCGACCAACCACGTTGCCCTTGGAGATTTCGTGTCCATCATTCCCGCAATCCGCAGATGCACTGCAGCTGCCGTGGTCGGTGCCGCGGGAATCGTCACGTTGACCGCGCAACCTGCGGCCGCCGCCGTGAACCAGGCGAACTGCACGTACACCTACAACTGGTCCGTCAACCGCGTCGTCGCGACCTGCTTCGACGACAACTCATCCATGTGGTACTTCAGAGCCGACTGCCAGCGGCTCGGTGACGGCCAGATCCTCCGCGCGAACGGCACCGCCGCCTACGGCCCCGGAACATCCTGGTCCGCCGTGCAATGCCCCACCAACACCGAAGTCGTCGACTACGTCGTCGTCAGCTACTGAAGCGATCTCCGAGTGGTGGGTTTGACCACAACCGGCAAACCCACCACCCGGCACTCGCGACAAGCCGGAACTATACCGTTCGACACGCCGATAACACCACAAAGCTCAAATGAACCAAGATTGCCAAGACCCGCCCGGTTGGGTGACACGTCCGGTCGACGTTCGCGGTCGTCGTCGGGTCGGCGGGCAGGCTGCCAGCGGCGGTACTCTCGAAGGGTGTCGATGGCGATGTGGTGGATGGTGGCGGTGACTCTGGCCGCCAGTTGCGTGGTTCTCGTCGTGGCCGTGCGGCGGCGAGCGCGTCGGAAGCCGGCTACGGTCCAGGAGAAGATGGATGCCGCCCGTCGGGCGGCGCTGTCGATTCGCAAGAGCAAGGTCCGCCCGCACCGCGACACGTTCGAACGCGGCGACGGCGTGGGTGAGATGTACTCGGCGGCGATCCTGGAGAACTCGATTTACGGTGATGCTGCCAGCGGCAGCTTCGACTAGGCGCTTCTTCTGGCTCGTTGTGTTCGTTGGTGTGGCGTTTTCGGATACTCAGCTTCACACCGCCCCACGTGCCGCTACCATCCACCACCCCGCAGCCAGCCGTTCGAAGGATGAACGAGCAATAGGCTGAGGGTCGTGCGGGTACTGGGGAAGAGCAGTGAGGACGAGATGGTCGCCTGCTTCCTGAGCGGCGAGCTGTCCAGCCGGAGGTTCGGTCAGAACCTCCGGTCCCACCTGGCGGCAGCCGGGCAGGCCGAGCGGTTGCTGACGCATCCGGACCTGTCCGACGCTGGAGCGAACGTCGCCCGTCGCGCTCTGCTCGCTGCGACGCGCGGCTACGGCAAGAATCGCGACCTGTTCGAGAACTTCCCCGCCCACGTCACGTGGGCCAGGGCACTCCTGTCCGCCGACGAGGCGGCCTGCGTGCGCTACCTCGACTTTTCCTACTGGGTCGAACTGTCAGGTGGCAGCCGCCGGCCGACCGACGCGGCCGCACGCATCACAGCAGGGCTACGCGCGTTCGACGTACCCAACGACCCGTTCATCGATGCAGCCCACGCGCTCATCAGAGGCGAGCGGTTTCCTCCGCTCATCCTGGTCGGCGAGCGGCAGGACAACCTGGTCTGCCTTGAGGGCCACCTGCGCCTGACCGCCTACGCCATGGTCGGCTTCCCGATCGACATCGAGTGCCTGATCGGTACCGCGCCGACCATGGGACGCTGGGCTCGGTAGTCCCGTCTCGGGGCTGGGTTCACCGTTTCGGGGTGGTGAGTGCGGCATGACATCCTGGTGAGATGCTGTTCAAACTGACCGGCTCCAGCTGCTCGGGCAAGACCACGCTCGCCTACGCCGTGGGCGAGCGGCTGGAGCGGGTCGCCGTGCACGACTTCGACGAGCTCGGCGTACCGGAAGGCGCCGATCGCCAGTGGCGCCATCGCATGACCGAGTTGTGGGTGCGTCGCGCGCTGGAGTACCAGGACCGTGGAGTGGACCTCCTGCTGACCGGGCAGTCCCCGATGGGAGAGGTCCTGGCCAGCCCTTCCTCCCCGTTGCTGGATGGCATCGCGGTGTGTCTGGTCGACGTGTCCGACGAGCTCCGGCGCGGCAGGCTCACCATGCGTGACTCGGGCCGATGGGACAGTGCGGCGGTTGACGCCTTCCTCGGTTGGGCCGCCTGGCACCGCCGGCACGCCGAGGATCCCCGATACCGACCCGACGTCATCATCGACGACAGTTGGCACCGCATGGCCTGGCACCGCTGGACCGGGTGGACGGCCGACGACCGACGATGGTGCACCCACCTGATCGACACCACAGACCAGTCCGTTGCGGAATCCGTAGACCAGGTTGAGCAATGGGTAGCCCAACGGCGCGACGCGCTCCGCTCCGGCCATCTCGCCCTGGCGCGGGGTTGGTCAGATCAGAAAGCCACCCGAACCAACTACGGCTCCTGATCTACATTCGCAACACTCCTTACTCCATCAGGTGCCGGTTGGCCTGACCCCATGCGAGGCGCGCCCGGAGTTCGTCCAGGTGCCCTTCGGCGACCCAGGTGGCCTGGGGCTCGTGGCCCTGTTCCGCCAGGTGCCGGACGGCCTCGATGCCGCCTTCCTGGACGGTGAGCACGGCATCGACCAGGCCCGCCGTGTCGGTGAGGCCGTAGGCGGCGGCGAATACCTCAAGGCGGTGACGCCGGTCGGGCGGCCGCGGGTAGCGCAGCCACCGCACGCACTCGCTATCGTCGCGGAACGGCACCACGTACTCGAGTGCGTACGCCACGTCGTGCAACCGGGGCGCCGGACGCGCGTGATCCCAGTCGATGATGCCGACCGGCCGGGCGCCGCGCCACACAGTGTTCCAGGGACCGAAGTCGCCGTGACAGATCACCTCGTCGCTGACCGGTCCGCCGGTCGTGGTGGACCAGCAGGTCGTGGCCGGGGGCCGGTATCCGGCCACAGCGTCGTGGTAGTCGCGCAGCAGGCCGGCGAAAGTGATCAGCCCCCGGTCGTCGACGACCTTCGCCCAACCGTCCGGACCGGATTCGCCGCCGATCCAGGTCAGTACCTCGCGGCCCTGCTCATCGAAGCCGAGCACACGGGGCGCCAGCTCGTAGCCGACGGCCTCCAGATGGCGGAGCAGCCCGTGAACCGCCGGGGTCCACGGCCCGACCGGCCGGTGCACCGTGTCGCCGATCCGCTCGACCCGACCGAGATCTCGCGTAGTCACCTGGCAACCGTGGCGAGGAAACTGCCGCGACACAACTGGTTATCGGGCCGCCGCGCTGGCCATGGTCGGCTGCGGCCAGATCGGCAGCGTGCGGTGCCAGGCGGCCATAGCGTCGGCCGGGTTCATGATGATGACACCACGACCGACACCCGGCCGCACACGGCAGGCAGAAGGCGCCCGCGTGCCGGTGGCCGCCGCCTGCTCCGAGAACGGACCGCAGGACATCCACCGACTGCGGGTACTCACAGACCCACAGGGTCACCATCCTCCCTCGAGCAGGGCGTCGACGGCTTCGCGGAGGATCTCCTCACAATGTGTGGTGAGTACCGACTCGACGTGGAACTGGAAAGTGCGGAACCGCCGCCCGCGCAGGGCCACCACCCGGTCCCCGTCGGCGGCGATCCGGACTCCGGCGGGCGGCGCGGCGGGTACCCGGGCGAAGTACGTGTTGTAGAACCCCACCGCCTCCGGCCGGCCGAACAGGTCCACGGTCCGCTGCACGCCCTGCAACGGCGGGTCCACGGGCGCGATGTCGAACCCGAAGTGCTGGCAGACGATCTGGTGGCCGAGGCACACCGCGAGGAACGGGGCGTCGGCAGCCAGGAGGTCGGCCACGATCTGGCGTACCCGTCGCATCCTGGGATTGTCGGGGTCCGTGGGGTCGCCGGGTCCAGGGCCGACCAGCACCAGGTCCGCCACCGCCAGGTCGAGCCCCGGGTCGTCGTGGTCGCCGACGGTGACGGTGTGGCCGAGGTGGGTGAGGACGTGGGCGAGCATCCGGGTGAACTCGTCCTCGTTGTCCACGACCAGGATCCGCGCCCCTGGCGCCGCCGGAACCCGCGCTTCCTGCTGGTTGTCCGTCCAGAACCGCGACAGCCGGCCGTTGCGCGACCGCAGCACCTCCTCGACGTGCGCGTCCACCAGCCCCGGCAGGACCACCGGGGTGCGCTCGGCCGACGACGCGGCGCGCAGCAGCCCGGCCATCTTCGCGCTCGCCTCCCGGGTCTCCTTCTCCGGATCGGAGTCTCGGACGATGCTGCCGCCGCTGCGCAGGGCCACCCGCCCGTCGGCGGTGACCTCCATGGTGCGGATCGTGATCGCGCTGTCCAGGTACTCCGCCCCGCCCTCGTCGAGCCCGTGCACGACGAGGGCGGAGGAGTAGTACCGCCGGGAGGTGTCCTCGTGCCGGTGGATGACCCGGGCGGCGTTCTCCAACGGGCTGCCGATCATCGTGGCGGCGAACATCGACTCCCGGAACGCGTCGACCTTGTCCATGGTGCTGTGCCCGACCAGTTCGTACTCGGTGTGCACCAGCGAACCCATCTCCTTGAGGTACGGCCCCCGCACCGTCCCGCCCGCCGAGCAGATCCGCGACATCATCTTCAGCTCCTCGTCGACCACCTGGAAGAGCTCGTTGATCTCCTTCGGGTCGGTGAGGAAGTCGAGGAGTTCGGCGCGCCCGGTGCCGGGCCGCTTGGGCAGAGTGCCGCTGATCGGGTTCATCGTCACCTCGGTGCCGACGAAGGTCAGATGTCGTTCGGGCGAGGAACCGATGAAGTACCGCTCGCCGTCGAAGAAGCAGAACGTCAGGTAGGCGCCCGGTTCGTTGCGGACCAGTCGGCGGAAGATGGTCCGGGCCACGTCGGGGGAGAAGCCCTCGATGTTCGCGCCCCCGGTGCGGGAGATCAGGAAGTTCGACCCTTCGCCCCGGCGGATCTCGTCGTCGACGACCCGACGGACCATCGCGGCGTAGTCGGCGTCCGACGTGCCCAGGGTCACCTCCGACATCTGGAACGGCGGCTCGGGCCCGTCGAGGAGCGCGTCGAGGTCGACCTCGCGGCAGTCGGTGGCCACGAGCGAGATCAGCGGCTCCTCGCTGTCGTGCACGACGAAGCCGCGTTCGCGCAGTTGGCTGTACGGCACCATGCTGATCACGGGCAGGCCGGTCGGCCGCGGCAGATCGGCCAGGAGCTTGCCGTACCGGACCTCGCCGGTGACGAGCCGGGTGGTGCCGCGCGCGTGCAACAAGCAGAAAGCGTCAGACATCCGAAATCCCTTTCCGGGTACTGGCCGGCGCGTGCGCCGAGCTGGCCTCGCGCCACCTGCGCAGCACGTCGCTGGCAGCCCCGGAATCCACCGCGCCCGCACACCGGGGCAGCGCGGCGGCCAGGCGTGTCGTGAACGGGTCGCGGCCCGGCTCGACGGTGGCCAGCGCCGCGGCGGCGTTGAGGAGTACGGCATCACGGACGGGTCCCGTCTCGCCAGCCAGTACCCGTCGGATCACGTCCGCGTTGTGCCGGGCGTCCCCGCCGCGCAGCGCCCCAGGTGCGGCGCGCCTGATGCCGAGGTCGCGGGGGTCGATCCGAAGGTGTCGCACCGCTCCGTCCTCGACCGACCAGACCTGGGACGTCGTGGTCACGGTCAGTTCGTCGAGCCCGTCGTCGCCGCGGACCACGAGCGCGGTGGTGCCCCGGGCGGCCAGGACCGCCGCGAGGACCGGTGCGGTACGCACATCCGCGACGCCCAGGAGCTGATGCGTCGGCCGGGCCGGGTGAGCGAGGGGACCCAGGGTGTTGAACACGGTGGGGAAGCCGAGTTCCCGGCGCACCGGTGCGGCGTGCCGCAGCCCGGGATGAAACCGCGGCGCGAAGCAGAAGGCGATGCCCGCCCGCCGGACCACCTCGGGAATCTCGTCCGGCCCGAGGTCCATGGGGATCCCGAGCTCCTCCAGGACGTCGGCGGCGCCGGAGGCTGAGGATGCGGCCCGGCCGCCGTGTTTCACCACGGTCGTGCCGGTGCCGGCCACCACCAGGGCGGCCATGGTGGACACGTTGACGGTGCGGGCGCCGTCCCCGCCGGTACCGGTGATGTCGACGACTGGTCCGGCGACCCGGACCGCGACGGCGTGCGCGGTGATCGCGCGCAGGAATCCGGTCACCTCGGCCTGCGCCGCGCCCTTGGCCCGCAACGCGGTGAGGAACGCGGCCAGGGACACCGGGCTTGCGCGGCCGGAACAGATCTCGTCCATCGCCGACGCCGCCTGCTCGACGGTGAGGTCGTCGCCGTCGAGGAGCGTGGCGACGAGGGAAGGCCAGGGCACGGGAGGCTGGGTCATGGGGTACTCCGGGTTCGTGGAGCCCCGATGAGACCCCGCCGCCCGGACATGACAACGGCCGCCTCATCGAGGCGGCCGGGACAAGAAGATGTCACACGTCGAACAGGGCCGCCTGCCGGGCAGGCCACCACCACTTCATCGACGAGGTCATGCCGAAGACCCTAGACCACGAGGGAGGCGTGCCACCATCCTTCCTCACAATCCCCACCTGTGACGCAGCGCACCGAACACCTCGTGGAAGTCGGGGAAGGTCTTGCGCACCACCGTGGGCTCGTCCAGCGTCAGGTTCGGGGTGCGCAGGCCGGTAACCGCGAAGCTCATCGCGATCCGATGGTCGCCGTGGCAGTCGATCTCCGTTCCGACGGGTACGGCCGGCCAGATCCCAATCCAGTCGCGCCCCGTCTCGACGCGCACCCCCAACCTACGCAGGTTCACCGCGCACGCCTCGATCCGGTCGCACTCCTTGACCCGGGTGTTGTGCACGTCGGTGATGCGCACCGGCCCGGCGGCGAACGGCGCGATCGCCGCCAGGGTGGGCATCGTGTCGGAGATGTCGCGCATGTTCGCGGTGATCCCGGCCAGCCGGCCCGTGCCGGTCACGGTCGTGGCACCGGCGGTGACCCGCACCGTCGCCCCCATCCGCTCCAGGATCTCCACGAACCGCAGATCGCCCTGCACCGCGTCGGCACCCAGCCCGGGAACGGTGACCTGGCGGCCGGTGAGCGCGGCGGCGGCGAAGAAGTAGCTGGCCGTCGAGGCGTCGGGTTCGACGGTGTGGTCGGTGGCCCGGTAGCCCCCGGTGGGCACGACGAACGCGTCACCGTCGCGGACCACCCGCACCCCGAAGGACCGCATCATCGCGATCGTGATCTCGACGTACGGCGCGGACACCAGATCGGTTACCTCGACGCGCAGCCCCTCGGCCATCAGCGGCCCGGCCAGCAGCAACGCGCTGAGGAACTGTGAGGACACCCCCGCGTCGAGGCGGACCGCCCCGCCGCGAACGCCCCGCCCGACGACGGTGAGGGGATGGTGTCCCTCATGTTCGTCGTGACGCAGCTCGACCCCGAGGTGGCGCATCGCCGTGGTCAGCGGGCCGAGCGGCCGGCGGCGCATCTGCGGGGAGGCGTCGAACCGGAAGGTGCCGTGGCCGGTGGCGGCCAGTACCGGCAGGAAGCGGGCGACGGTCGCGCCGTCGCGGCAGTACAGGTCGGCCTCCGTGGCGGACGGTCCCGAGGGGCGGCCCCGGACGTGCCACGCGTCGGGGCCGCGCTCGACCTCGTACCCCAGAACGCCCAGGCCCTCGACGAACGCGTCGGTGTCGTCGGAGCGCAGGGCGCCCCGCAGGGTGGTCGTGCCGTCCGCCGCGGCGGCGAGGAACAACGCGCGGTTCGTCACGGACTTCGAACCGGGCACGATGACGACGGAGCCGCCGGGCTTGCCCTGGGCCTCGGGATCAGGCATGACGGGCCCCCAGGACCGCGTGCCCCGCGCCGGCCGGCCGGGTGCCGCGTCGACGCCGGGCGGCCAGGGCGAGCCTGTCCAGGGTCGCGACGGTCGCCTCCCAGCTCAGGCACGCGTCTGTGACCGACTGGCCGTACGTCAACGGCCGGCCGGGCACGATGTCCTGTCGCCCGGCCACGAGGAAGGACTCCAACATCAGACCTACGATGCCGCGCTGGCCGGACTCGACCTGCCGGGCCACCTCGCCGACGACGCCCGCCTGGCGTTGGTGGTCCTTTCCACTGTTGTCATGACTGGCGTCGATGACGACGCGTTCCGGCAGGTCCGCCGAGCGCAGCCGCCGCAACGCGTCCTCGACGGCCACCGGCCCGAAGTTCGGGCCGCTCCGGCTGCCGCCTCGCAGTACCAGATGACAGTCGGTGTTGCCCGTCGTGTGCGCGATCACCGGCTGGCCGGTGGTGTCGGTGCCGGCGTGGACGTGTGGCGCGCCCGCCGCGAGGACGGCGTCCACCGCCGTGGTCACGCTGCCGTCCGGGCGGTTCTTCATCCCGATCGGCATGGGCAGGCCCGAGGCGAGCTGCCGGTGGATCTGGCTCTCTACCGTTCGGGCCCCGATCGCGCCCCAGGCCACGGTGTCGGATGTGTACCGGGCGAGCAGCGGATCGAGGAACTCGCACGCCACGGGCAGCCCCAGATCGAGCACCCGAAGGAGGAGCGCGCGAGCGGTGCGCAGGCCGAGGTCGATGTCACCGGACCCGTCAAGGCGCGGGTCGTAGATCAGGCCCTTCCAGCCCACGACGGTCCGCGGCTTCTCGAAGTACACCCGCATCAGGACGAGGAGGTCGTCGCCGAGCGTGCCGGCCAGTCCGGAGAGCCTGGTCGCATAGTCCAGCGCGGCCAGGGGATCGTGGACCGAGCACGGTCCGACGATCACTAGCAGCCGGTCGTCGTGGCCGTCGAGCACGGCGGCCACGGAGGTTCTGGCGTCCGTGACCGCTGTGCGCCGCACCTCGTCGATCGGTAGCTCGCGGTGCAGGAGATCCGGTGGTGTCAGAGGCTGCATCCGGTCGATGCGCGGTTCGTGCATGCCCGTGATGAGTGTTGTGGCCATAGGGGTACCTTTCGCCGGCAGGGGCGGGGCCGGCCTTCCCGCGACCGAGCCGGCATGCTCTGCGCATACAAAAAGGCAGGGACATCGTGTCCCTGCCTTTGCCGGCTCGCGTGATGGTGACGTCAGGTCATGACCGAGTCGCCGAGCCCGCAGGCCGGCCACCCAAACCATCGACTCTCACGACACGCCACGGGCCGACGCTAACACGCGTTCCCCGGCATCCGCCAGGGACATCGGCGGCCTGACGCCGCGGTGCGGATCACCGGCCGGTCCGATCGTTGGCCGATCAGGGCGTTGGCTGGCCACTGTCCCTATCCGCATGTGACCCCAGCTTTGGTTGGTGGCCGAACGTGGTGGTCGGCAGGAGAATCCGAACCGCCCGCCGGAGCTGCACGGTTGGGGCTGGTGACAATCTCCAGGCCTGTACGTGCGCACGGCGGGGTGTCATATTTTTAGCAATTGCCCAGAGAGTCTCCTTCTGGGGCCGCCGGCTGCCGATAGCCTTCCCGCCATATCTCGTTGAGCTGGAGGTGCCAGTGAAGTCCTTCGCCCTTGCGTTCCGTCGCGTGTGCATTCTGGGTGTCAGCGCCGCGCTCGTCACGGCCGTCGCCGCATCGCCTGCGCGGTCTGAACCCGAAGCCGATGGGCTCCGGCTCGTCTCGACCCAGGAGTCCCTGCTCGGCACCCACTACTGGTATGAGCAGACCTTCGGCGGACACCCCGTTGTCGGCGGCTTCTACGCCAGGCATGTTGATAGGGCCAGCGGCGCGGTCACCGTGGACGACGGGCGAAAGGCCGTCCGGGGGCCGGTTCATGGCCTGGCCGGCGGTTCGGTCACGCAGACGCGGGCCAACGCCGCCGCGGCACAACACACCGGCGGAGACGCATACCGGTCGCGCCTCGTCATCGTGCCGGGTGACGCCGCCAAGCTCGCCTGGCAGGTGCACACCGATCCCGAAACGGGTTCTGTCGAAAGCCTGGTCGACGCCGACAATGCCACGATCCTGTCCACGCGCAACTTGGTGAAGCACGCCGTAGGCAAGGTCTTCGACCCCAACCCGCCAGTGGCCGAGCAAAACACCCACCTCGTTGACACCAGCCCCGCTTCCGCTTTCACGTACGAGACAGTCCTCCTGACCCACCAGCACTCGCAGGACAGGCTCATCGGCGCCTACGCCAACAACGTGAGTAAGAAGCCCGTGACCTCATCCTTGGGCTACTTCGCCTACGACCGGTCGCAAGCCGGATTCGAGCAGGTCATGGGCTACTACCACATCACGTCGGCTCAGGAGTACATCCACAGGCTCGGGTTCTCAGGTGTCAACAGCGAGTCGCAGGACTACCGGACCACTGGCCTGACCGATGACAACTCGTTCTACGACCCGGCTAAGGACCTGATCACATTCGGCACCGGGGGAGTGGATGACGCCGAGGACGCCGAGATCATCTGGCACGAGTACGGGCATGCGATCCAGGACGCCCAAGTGCCCGACTTCGGCACCAGCCCCGACGGTGGGGCAATCGGCGAGGGCTTCGGCGACTACTGGGCCTACACCATGTCACAGCCGGTCAGCCCGAACACGGAAACCACCCCGTGGGCGTGTATCGGCGACTGGGACGCCACTTCCTACGCCACGACCTTCCCGCGCTGCCTGCGCCGAACCGACGGACGCAAGGTCTACCCGCGCGACCTCACCGGCGAGGTACACGACGACGGCGAGATCTGGTCGCGGGCGCTGCAGGACATCAACACCGCGCTCGGCCGCGCCACCGCCGATAGGATCATCATCGAGTCGCACTTCACCATCACACCGACCACCACCATGCCCGCAGCGGCCTCCCGAACGATCGCCGCGGCTCGAGCACTATGCGGCACCGCGGCCGCGAACGCGGTGAAGGCGGCGTTCCACGCGCGTGGCCTGGCATAGAGATCAGTTCGAAATCAGCGGACACGCCGTGCGTTGTGGTTTGGTCTGATCGTCTGAGATTTGTCTGATGGATCGGGTCTTGACCGATGAGTTGTGGGCGCGGCTGGAGCCGTTGATTTCGGTGCGGCCGCGTCGTTTCCGGGTTCCTGGCCGGCGTCGTAGCCCGGACAGGGACGTGCTTGAAGGCGTCGTTTTCGTGTTGTGCGCCGGGATCGGCGGAACCGGCTGCCGACGGCGGCGTTCGCCTACGCACCCGCTACGAACGCCGCGCCGACATCCACCGAGCACTCATCAGCCTCGCCCGCAACATCATCTGCCTGCGAAAACTCAATCTGGCCTGGCCTCGACTGGATTCCGACTCAGGCGCGCGGGCGGGCGGTGAACGCGAGGTAGAGGCCGGTCACGGCCCAGACCGGGCCCGTCATGGCCACGACCGGACCGAACGCCTCCCAGGCCCTCGAGCCGATCATGAAGCCACCGCCGACGTAACCCAGGCCCTGGAGGGTCCACAGGCCGCCCATCAGAACCAGCACGATGCCGAGCACGAGCTTCCAGACCGTCATGCGTTCATGGTGGCAGCCCGGCCGGCCGAGCGGGAGGCCACAATCTCCGCGGTCAGCACCCGCCGGGTACGGCCGCTTCCTGGCTCGCGCATGCCTTTGCCCGGCGCTGTCAGGGGCAGCGGGTGTGCTCAGGGCTGCGTCGTGGTGGCTGGGAAGTTCTTCCTCGCCCAGGTGCCGACGATGCGGGTGCTCGTGTAGTTGATGCCGCCGCCGATCACCCCGCCCACGACGGGTGCGAGTTTGGTCAGGTTCACGATGCCCTTGGTGCCGGCCTTGGTGATCAGCCGGTAGCCGACCGCCTTGTTGATCTGGATCAGGACGCGGCCAGGGACGTGCTTGATGGCGCTGATGGCGGACTTCGTGCCGATCTGGACGCCCGCCTGCGACAGAGCCTCGGCCGCCGAGGACCCGATCAGGGAGATGAGTACCACGGGCGCACCTCCTCGGAGCGGATGTCGTACCCGCGCAGGTGCGCGATCGCTCCGGCGAGGCGTGCCTGCGTGGGCCACAGCGCCGTGAGGTCGGCGGGCAGCGTGACGGGCAGGGTGATCAGCCCGCCGAGGCCGGCGAGGAAGCCGGCGCTGGAGGTGATGCGAACGTGGGTGGAGATGAGGCGCTGGATGGCCTTCTCTGCGTCGCCGTGTTTCGCGAGGTGCTCCTCCGCGACCTGGATCGATCCCTTCCACGGGCCCCTGCCGTCGACGCCGACGTTGAAGATCTTGTCGCTGACGTCCCTGGCCTTGTTGCCGAGGCGCTCGAGTCGGGTGGGATCGGTCGTCGCCAGCTCGGTGGACTGCTCAGCGTCCGAACCGGACCCCGGCTCGTCGACCGGGACCTCGAGATCGTCGTCGCTCATCGCATGAGACTAACTTGGGGCCAGTTCGTGGCCCGCACCCGCTGCGCGGAACGTTCCGATTGACCGTCATCGTCGCTTCGCCCTATGGTCGCGCTGTTCGCAACGGTTGGCAGGGCGGAGGTTGACCATGAGGGCCGGTTCACGGATGGAATGGAAACTGCGGGAGAGTCCGACGGCCGGATACGTGCCGTCTGGTCGCGCCCGCGGTCACAAGGCCCCTCAGGCGTGGACCCCCGTCGTTCACCACGGGAGATCTCGATGACCGCCTACGGACTTGTCGGAATGGACCCGGACTCGGCGCGCACTCTGGCAGCCGCGATGCGGCGCGCCGCCGAGCGGATGGAGGACCAGAGCCGTGACATGACCGTAGCGATCACGGGCGTGCATTGGGCGGGAACCGACAGCCGCGCCTTCCGGGCCGCGTGGCAGGCGACGATGCTGCCCGCCATCCTGAAGGTCACCGGTGAACTTCGCCGTCACAGCGCGGAGTTGACACTACAGGCCGCCGAGCAGATCCAGGCCTCCGCTGCGGGCGGCGCGGTCAGCGGTCCCTCGTCGACCGGTCCGGTCGGAGCAGAGCATTCCTTTGGCCCAGTGCACTACTCCGGCTCGTCGCGGGCCAGCGGTCCGGACGTCGGGTTCTCCACCCGGCGCAGTTCAGCGGATGGCGTCGCTGGTTTTGACGGGCACGCCATGGTGGGCAAGGCCGACGCTGATGGGGTCGCGGGTCTGGGCCCCGTCCTGTTGACCGGACACGCCGAGGTCAGCGTTGGCGCGCAGGTCAGCGGTGTAGTCAAACTCGACAAGCACGGCCTGGTCGAGCGGCTCAGCGCCTCAGAGGGTGTTCAGGCCTCCGCCGAACGACGCGCCGACATCGGCCCGGCCAGCCACACCATAGGAGTGTCCGGGCTCGCCGGTGCCGAGGCCGAGGCACATCTGGTCGCCGGGACGGAAGGGATCGGCGTGGGCGCCGACGCCTTCGCCGGCGTCAAGGGCGAGGTGGAACAGAAGGTCGACGTCGGCGGTGTCGGGTACGCGGGCACAGGCGAGGCGTACCTCGGTATCGGCGCGCACGCTGAAGGCACCATCGGGATGAAGAACGACGGCACGTTCGGGCTTCGGCTCGACGCGGGCGCAGCCCTTGGCCCCGGAGCGGGGTTCAGCATCAACCTCACCGTCGATCCGGGCAAGGTGGCCGACACGGCCAAGGACGTCAAGAACAGGGCCGGCGATGTCCTCGACGATGTCGCGGACACGGGCGGCCACGTGATCAAGAAGCTCCGGTCGTTGTGGTGAGCCACGCTGACGCATGCCGGGGGATACCTACGCTGGCCTGCCGTAGTGCGACCCCGGCTCGATCAGCGCCCGGTGCTGCCCGACGCATTGCGATTGATCAGCAAGATCGCTGAATTGACATGAATGACACTCATCCAGTGGACTTCCTCCATGCGTCACAGCGGCGCGGAGGAATGGCGTGAAAGACGGAGGGATCGGCGTGCTGCTTGTGGACGGTGCTGAAAGGCGGGGACGGCGTTGACCATGGTGGCCGCTCCGTTCACGGAGACTCAGCTGTTGGAGTTCCAACGACTGCACGGTGCCGTCGCCGACGCCGTCGAAATGGCCGTCACGGGCAAACGTGCGGTGGTGGAGCTGGCCCTGGTGGCACTGTTCTCCGGTGGGCACCTGCTGGTCGAGGATGTGCCGGGCACAGGTAAGACCACCCTGGCCCGCGCGTTGTCGGCGGCGTTCGGCGGCGTGTCCCGCCGGATCCAGTTCACCCCTGACCTCCTGCCCAGCGATGTCACCGGCACGGCGGTGTTTCACCAGCCGAGCGGCGAGCTGCGGTTCCGCCCGGGGCCGGTGTTCGCCAACGTGCTGCTGGCCGATGAGGTGAACCGGGCCGCGGCCAAGACCCAGTCCGCGCTGCTGGAGGTCATGGCCGAGCACACCGTGACTCAGGACGGGTTCGCGCACCGGGTGCCTGAGCCGTTCATGGTCGTGGCGACCCAGAACCCGGTGGACCTCGACGGCACCTACCGGCTGCCGGAGGCGCAGCTCGACCGGTTCACGATGCGCCTGTCCATGGGCTACCCCGACGCCGCCCACGAGGTGGCGGTCCTGCGCCCGACGAGCCGCTCCGGCGAGGTCGACGATGTCGCGACCGTGTGTGGGCCCGGCGACGTCACCCGGGTCTCGGAGTCGCTGCGCGCCGTGCACGTCGCCGACCCGCTGCTCGGATACGCCCAGGCCCTGGGTGCGGCGTCCCGACAGGACCCTCGGCTGCGGCTCGGGGTGAGCACCCGGGGCCTGCGCGCGCTAGTGCGGTGCTCGCAGGTGTACGCCGCGACCCGCGGCCGGACCTACGTGGTGCCCGGCGACCTGCAGGCCGTCGCCGAGCCGGTGCTGGCCCACCGGCTGATCACCACCCGGGAGGCCGCCCTCGCGGGCGTCACCGGGGCCACGGTGATCGCGGACGTCCTGCGCGCCGTGGCCGCGCCCCGACCGTCCGCGGACTGACGGGGTACTGACATGACCTCGCCCCCGCCGACCCGCGCGGCACTCAGGCTGCGCGGCCGGCTGACCCGGCGCGGCGCGGCCGCGACCTCACTCGGCGCGGCGCTGCTGGTCGCCGGCACCGTGCTCGGCTACCCGGGCTTGCTGGTCCTCGGCCTGGGCCTGCTCGTCATGGCGGCCGGGTCGCTGGCTCTGGTCGGCTGGCCGCGCGCTGTCGACGTGTCCCGGGTGATCGTGCCGCTGGAGGTCGCCCGCAACGCGGCCTGCGCGGTGACCGTGACGATAGTCGACCGGGGTCGCTGGTCCCGGATCCAGCTGGAGGCCGCAGACCAGGTCGACGGGCAGCCGATCCCGGCCCGGCCGCTGCGGGCCACCGCCGGCGGCTCGGCGCGAACCCACTACGAGCTGCCGACGGGCCGGCGCGGAGTGCTGCGGGTCGGCCCGCTCACCCTGCGGCGGTCCACCCCGGCCGGACTGGCGGCCGGAGTCGCGCGCGCCGAGCTGCCCGCCGAGGTCCGGGTGCTGCCCCGGGTACTGCCGGTGCGGGGGCTGCCCACTGGCCAGCGGCACGGCAACGCCACCGCCGAGGACCGGGTGGCCGCCGGCGGCACCAGCCTGGTGAACCTGCGCGAGTACGTGCCCGGCGACGACCTGCGCTGGGTGCACTGGGCCACCAGCGCGCGCACCGGCCGGCTGATGGTCCGCGAGGACGCCGAGCCGTCGCGCGCACACCTCACGCTGTTGCTCGACGACCGGTTGGCCAGTTACGCCAGCGCCGAGGACTTCGAGGAGGCGGTGGACGTCTGCGCGTCGCTGGCCTGGGCCGCCAGCGAGCAGGGCCACCCGGTCGCGGTGCGCACCTGTTCCGGCGGTCTGGCCGACTTCGACGGCGGTGCCCCGCGCGAGATCGTGGCCATGCTGGCCGGCGTCGAAGGCACCCCGGGCGGCCCCGTGCTGGCCGACGTGGCCACCGGGACCGACGTGGCCGCCGTCGCCACCGGCCCGCACGCCGACGTGCGCGCGCTGGAGTCCCTGGCCCAACCGGCCGCTGTCCGCGCGATCCTGGTGGTCGACCCCGGCTCCGGCACCGCGTTCACCGGCGGGTCGACTCTGCGCGGAGCCCGCGCCGAGGACCTGATCGGGCTGTGGGACCACGTGGTGGCCGGGCCCGTCGGAGCCGGGCGATGATCCGCCAGCTGTGGGCGGCTGTGTTGCCCGCGACCGCAGCGGCGTTGCTGGGTCGGGCGTGGTCGGGCTGGTTCGGGGTCGCGACGCTGGTCGCGGCGCTTCTCATGGGATACGCCCTGAGCCTGCTCGGCGCCCGCCTGCGGCTTCCCGGTCCGGCCTGGGCGCTGGCGCTCACCGCCGCGGCGGGCATCGCCGCGCACATGGCGACCGCCGCACACGGCGGGCTGGTGGACGCCGTGCCACGCATGCTCACCGCGGGCGAGCCGATCCCAGTCACAGTGGCCTCTCTGGTCCCCGGAGCGCTGGTCGCCGCCCTCGTGGGTGTGTGCGTCGGGGCCCTGGCCGCCCGGGACGGCGGCGGGACGCTGGCCGCTCCGACCGGAGCCGCCGTGCTCTACCTCGGCGGCGCGCTGCTCACCGCCGGCAGCGCCGACCGGCACGGCCTGGGTGCGCTGGCGTTGCTGCTGCTCGCCGGGCTGGGCTGGGCGGCGGTCGACCGGCGCTGGCGGGCCTCGACGCCGGTGCTGCTGCTGTGCGCGATGACCGCGCTGGTCGGCGGGCGGCTGCCGCTGGCCGATCCGTTCGAACCCCGCGACCTGGTCCGGTTGCCTGTGCTGACCCTGACCGAGCCGAGCCCGCTGCCCCGGCTGTCGGCGTGGGCCCGGCACGGCGACGACGAGCTGCTGCGGGTACGGTCGGCGTCCCCGGTCCGGCTGCGGCTGGTCACGCTCGTCGACTTCACCGGCGCGAGCTGGCGCACCGCCTCGGACTACTACCCACTGGGCGCCGTCGAACGCACCGGCCCCACCCCCGGGGCGAAGAGCGCCACGGTCCAGGCCACGATCACCGTCTCGAACCTGACCGGGCCGTGGCTGCCGTCGCCGGGCTGGCCGCTGGGCTCCTCGCTGGCCGAGGCCAGGGTCGAACCGCAGGCCGGAACGCTGGTCTGGCAGCCCCGACTGGCCAGGGGCCTGCGCTACGACGTACGCGGCCAGGTCGACACGCCCGGCCCCGCGGAGGTGGCGGCGGCAGGCGTCCCCGATGGCCCGGAGACCGAGCCGTGGCTGGCCACGCCCCGGCTGCCGGTGCCGATCGCCGACTACGCCTACCGCGCCACCACCGGAGCCGGTACCCGCCTTGAGCAGGCCCAACGGATCGAACAGGTCGTGCGGGCCGGCCGGCGGTTCGATCCGGAGGCGCCCACCGGCTCCTCCTACGCCCGGCTGGACACCTTCCTGTTCGGCAAGGCCGGCACGCCCGGCGCGCAAGCCGGTTCCTCCGAACAGTTCGCCAGCGCTTTCGTGTTGCTGGCCCGGGCCGTCGGGCTACCGGCGCGGCTGGTGGTCGGATTCCGGGAGGGCGAGGCCGGGCCGGACGGGCAGCGCGTGGTGCGCGGTCGTGACGTGCTCGCGTGGCCTGAGGTGTACTTCTCCGGGGCCGGCTGGGCCCCGTTCGACCCGACGCCGCTGGTCGGCGGCCCAGGCGCCAGCACCTCCCGGGACGACTCGGCCGGTAGGCCTGTTCCGCCGCCCGCGCCGGCCCCGGTCGCCCCGGTCACTCCCGAGGCCCGGCCCCGGGAACCGGACAGTGCCGGCGGCTGGTGGGCCCCGGTGGGCGCCGCGCTGGGCGTCGCCGTGTCGCTGGCAGGGTTGGCCGTGGTCGCGCTGCGGGCGGCGCGCCGTCGTCGGCACCGGAGGGCCGGCGTGGGCGGAGCGTGGTCGGAGGTCCTCGACCTGCTGGTGCTCCTCGGTCGGCGTCCGCCAGCGTCCGCCAGCGCCCCGGCGGTCGCAGCGGACCTGGCCGCTCTGGCGCCCAAGGCGGCCGGCCCGGCCACGACGCTGGCCGAGGCCGCCGACCGGGCCGCGTTCGCCCCGCCCGGTCTGGCCGCAGCGGCTGCCGGGGACAGTTGGCGGCGTTGGCTGCACCTACGCCGCGAGGTGCGCAGGGTCGTGCCGTGGCGCCGCAGGGCGTTGTGGGCGGTGGACCCCCGGCCGCTGTTTCGTCCCTAGGACCGCGCCCGCGCCGGCTGTCAGCCGGCGCGGGCGCGGGTGACGCACCGGGGTTCGGAGACGGCGTGTTCCCCGCCGAGCACCGCCACGACCGCGAAGCAGTACCGGTGCACGAGCGGGTCCAGGCCGGTGACCGCGGCCTTGGTCGTTCCGGGCGGGAAGTGACCGCGCTCGTCGCCGGTGCGCCCGTCGGGCTCGGCGACGATGATGAACCCGGCCCGCCCGGTGCTGTGGTCCAGCCAGAGGAGGGCCGCGCCGGACTGCTGGTCGGTGACGTCGAGCAACTCCGGAGCCCAGGCGGGCCGGGAGGCCGAGGATCCGGTCGGCGAACCTGCCCGGGCTCCGACCGCCGACGGGTTCGGCTCACCACCCCGAGCCAGCAACACGCCGACTGGCACCCCGACCAGTACTGTGGCCGCGGCCGCCACCAGGGCCAGCCAGCGGCGTCGTTTCCTCCGGGGTACCGGTTGCGGGTCCGACTCCGGCGTGGCCGGCACGCCGGTCGGCGGCTGCTCCGGCCGCACGTTCGCCAACGCCGACGGAGCCAGGTGCGGGGCCGGCTCCGCCAGCGCGGGGACGGCAACGCCGGGCCGTGCCCAGGCGGACTCCGCCGGGACGACCGCCGACAGCGCAGCGCGCAGGGCGACCGCGTCGGCGTATCTGCCGGTCGGGTCCTTGTGCAGGCAGCGGCTGATCACGGCGACCAGGGCGTCAGGCACGTCGGTGCGGCGCATGGCCCTGGGCTCGGCATTCTCGATGCGCCTGGTGTGGTTGGTCAGGGTGTCCGTCGTATCGGCCACCCCGGTGAGCGCGAACGGCGGCGCGCCGTCCAGCAGCGTGAACAGGGTGGCACCCAGCGACCACACGTCGTCGGCAACCGACGGTGGCTTGCCCGTCAGCTGTTGCGGCGAGGCGTACGGATAGGTGAACTGGTTCGTCGAGTTGGTCAGGTTGGCGTTCACCTGTCGGGCGATGCCGAAGTCGGTGAGCACATAGGAGGAAGGTCGCTCGGGGACGTCGCCGCGCACCAGCACGTTGTCCGGCTTGATGTCGCGGTGCAGGACGCCCTTGCGGTGCGCGTACTCGAGCGCTTCGGCGACCGCGATGCCCGCGGCGAGTGTCTCGGCCACGGTCAGCTGCCGGTTCTCGGCGGCCAGGGAGCCACGCCGGCAGTACTCCATCATGATGCACGTCGCCCCGTTGGTGGCCGTGAGCACGTCGTACACCGGAATGATGCTCGAGTGTTGCAGGTCGAGGGTGAGCTGCGCCTCCCGCAGCGGCCGGCTCCGGCTGCCGCCGTCACGTAGTTCCTTGACCGCGACTGTGCGTCGCTTCAGCCCGTCCGGCAGGCGCCGGACCGCGGTGTACACCCTGCTGTGCGTCGTCTCGGCGATCAGGGTGAAGTCGGAGTAGCCCTCCAGAACCAGCGGCTGCCCAGGCCCGTCACCGGGGGCCCAGCCGGGTGGATCCGTCGTGTCCAGATCCGACATCAGCGGACCGCCTCCATCCAGGAATGCACGCATATAGTTTCCTGCGACAGGCTATCGGGAGGATGCCACACATGCGAGTGACCGTGCGGGTGGCCGGAGCCGCGCCGCTGGTGCTGGGCGCTGGTGAGACCCTGCTGTTCGGCCGGCTACCCACCGGGGCACCCGCTGGCGACGATCTGACGTGCAGCCTGTTGGCACTGCCGAAGGCCGGGACGAACGTCTCCCGGCTGCTCGGCGAATGCGTGGTCGGCGACGACAGCGTCCGGGTGCGCTGGCAGGGCAAACCCGGTGCGCAGTTGTCCAGCCTGTTCGACGCGCCGGGCGGCGCCCGCCGGGGCATGCTCGGCGCGGGCATGACCGCGATGCTCGATGAGGGAGACAACCAGCTGCTCGTGCTGCGCGGCAGGGAGGAGCCGGTCGGCCACACCGACCTCACGGTCACCATCGAGGTGCGGGCCGACCGCGATGACGCCAGCTTCCCGTACACCCGACCGGCGGGCATTGAGCCGTCCTGGCGGCGGGCGACCACCGCCCCGCTGCCCGGCCTGGAGCCGGACACCGACATGTGGTTCGTGGCCCTGGCTCTCGCCGAGCCGTGGCTGTCCGGCGACGACGACTATCCCCGCCCGCCCACCAACCGCGAGATCTCGGAACGGATCCTCACCTGGCGGGGCGAGACCGGCCGCCTGACGGAACCGCGGCGGGTACACGACGCGATCCAACAGATCTGCGCGCTGGCATTCGGGGCTGGTGGTCTTCCGTTCCGGCCCGTCGACGGGCGCCGGGTGGAAAACGCCCGGTACGCCGTCGGCCGCCGGGCCGCCGAGGTCGGCCTGGTGACGGCCGAGCAACTGGAGAGCGTGGAGCGCGCGGCGCGCCAGCGGCGGGGCTGATCCGGAACGTTCCAGTTGCCGGCCGGTTCGAGCCGTCCATAGCATGGGTGCAGGTCCTCACTCAAGGACACAATCCACCTTGAACCATCTGCTATGGAGGTTTGTCATGCCGTTTATCGGAATGGACCCGGAGTCCGCCAAAGCCCTCGCGGCGAAGATGTCGAAGACTGCGGAGACGATCAACCAGGCCGTCGCGCAGCTGACCAGCGCCGTCGATGGCGTCAACTGGAAGGGGCCCGACGCGGAGCGCTTCAAGCAGGAGTGGAAGTCCAACTGCGTGCCGGCGGTGAAGAAGGTCGCTGAGGTGCTGACCTCCAACGGCGCGAAGCTGAACAAGGAAGCCGACGAGCAGGTCAACACCTCCAAGTAGCGGCCCCGCCGGCGGGATCGGCCCGCCGGCCCCCCATCACCCGGAAGGCGACGGCATGTTGACATTGAGCATTCAACCGCCACGCGACAGCGGCCTGGTGCCGGTGGATGTGGTGGTGCGGGCCCAGCCCGGTGCCACCGTGCGTGACCTTGCCGAGGCGCTGGCCGAGCACCTGCGCGGGGCCGGGCAGTCGTTCGCGTACCTGGTGCCGGTGACGGCTGACACGCTCTGGTGGGCCGGTCAGCCGCTCGCCGAGTGCGGCCTGCGCAACGGCGACCTGCTCGGTGTCACCCCGCAGCCCGCCTCCTGGGCCCTGGCGGGGGGCGGGCCGCAGCGCGCCCGGGCCGTCCTGCGGGTGCTGGCGGGGCCGGACATCGGACACGCCGTGACGCTGACCGGGGACGCGGCGACCGTGGGCCGGGGACATGGCTGCACCGTCCGGCTCACCGACCCTCTGACGTCTCGCCTGCATTGCCGGATTCTTCTCGACGGCCGCCAGCCCGTGCTGGTGGACGACGGGTCCTCCAGCGGCGTCCTGGTCGGAGGGGCGCCGGTGACCGGGCGGACGCCCGTCGCCGCCGACCAGCAGGTGACGGTGGGCGGGACCCTGTTCGCGGTCGCGATGCTCGAGGACACCGGCGACGGGTCCCGGGAGCACGGGGTGCTGCGCCCGCCGCTGTTCGGCGAGCCGGTTGAGGTCAGTGTGACCGCCGTGCCCGCCCCGCCGGTGCGGGCACAGAGGCCGCACCTGCCGTGGGCCATGCTGCTGCTGCCCCTCGTGACTGGCGTCGGCCTGTTCGGGGCCGGGTGGAACATCGCAGGGTTCGCCATGATTCTCGGCTGGCCGGCCCTGATGCTGCTTGACCACTGGCTGCAGGTCCGCCGGGTCGACAAGGAGTTCCGCACCGAGCTGGCCCGGTGGCGCGCGGACCTCGACACGCTGCTCGCCGGCCTCGACGAGAAGGCTCGCGCACAACGCGACCGCGCGAAGGCCGACCACCCCGACCTCGCCGGCTTGCGGCCCCGGGTCCTGGGTCGCGAACCCGCGCTGTGGGGCCGCCGCCCAGACACCGAGGACTTCCTGACCATCAGGGTCGGCCGTGGATCCGTGCCCGCGTTGGCCACCGGGACCCTGGACGACGGCGGCGACCGGGCGGCCACATCCTGGGCGGTCGGCGAACTGGACCGCCGACGCGTGCTCGACGACACCGCCGTGCCCTGGCGGCTGGCAGACGCGCCCGTCACCGCCATCACCGGTCCCACTGAGGTGGTCGACGCCGCCGCCCGAGCTCTGGTGGCGCGGTTGTGCGCCGACCACTCGCCGGTGGACCTGTCGATCGCCGCCGTGCTGTCGGCAGGCAGGGCCGGGCACGAGACCTGGCTACGGTGGCTGCCGCACGTCTCCCGCCGGCCAGGCGGACGCGCGCCGGTGGCCGTGGGCGCGGCGGACGGTCACCTGCTCCTGGAGGAACTGGCCGCCGCCACTGGACCAGGGGTCACCGTGTGCCTGGTGGACGAGGCGGCCGGACTGTCCCGCCGCCGGGTCGAAGCGGTTGCCGGAGCGGCGGGGCTGCGCCTCGTGTGGCTGGGCGCGTCGGCGCACACCGTGCCGGCCAGCACCTCGGCCGTGCTGAACCTGACCGGAACGCAGGCCCCGGCGGGGGAGTCGGCGTGCCTGGCGTTCCGCGACAGAGGAGGCGTGACGCCGCTGCGTGCGGCCGACGGCATGGACCTGATCGACGCCTGGTCGCTGGCGCGGGCGATGCACCCCTACGTCGACGAGGTCGCGGCCCGCTCCGCCGACACCGACCTGCCCGCCCAGGTGCGGCTGCCCGACCTGCCCGGCGACTTCGCAGACCCCGACAATCCTGAGGTGGTCGTGGAGCGGTGGGCGGGCAGCCGGGGGCTGCGGGCCCAACTCGGCCTGGGCGTGTCCGGGGTGGCGACCGTCGACCTGCGCGAGGACGGGCCGCACGCGCTGCTGGCCGGCACGACCGGCTCGGGGAAGAGCGAGTTCCTGCAGACCATGTTGTTGTCGTTGGCCCTGAACAATCCGCCGAGCCGGATCACGTTCCTGCTGGTGGACTACAAGGGCGGGGCGGCGTTCCGTGAACTGGAGAACCTGCCGCACACCATCGGGTGCATCACCGACCTCAAGCCGGCCGACGTCCGCCGCGCGCTGGTCGCCCTCGGCGCGGAGATCACCGCCCGCGAAGAGCTCCTCAACGCGTACAGGGTCAAGGACCTCGTCCAGATGGAGGCCGAACACCCGTCCGCCGCGCCGCCCAGTCTGCTGATCTGCGTCGACGAGTTCGCGGCACTGGCGACCGAGGTGCCGGAGTTCGTCGAGGGCATGGTCAACATCGCCCAGCGCGGCCGCTCCCTGGGCCTGCACCTGTTTCTGGCCACCCAGCGTCCGGCCGGGGTGGTGACCGCCAACATCCGGGCGAACACCGACCTGCGCATCGCCCTGCGGGTCGCCTCCGCTGAGGACTCCCACGACGTGCTCGACTGCGCGGACGCCGCAGAGATCAACCGGGCCACCCCGGGCCGGGCGCTGGTCCGCCGGGTCGGGCGACGCAAGGCCGAACCGCTGCAGGTCGCCTGGGTGGGCGCCCGCGAGGAGCTGGTGCCGGAGCAGCGTCTGGTCGAGGTACGAGCCTTCACCGCCTCGGACAACGCCCACGGCCACAGCCACCACCGCTCACACGACCGCACCGACCTGGCCCGCCTCGTCACCACTGTCAACACCGCCTTCGCCGCCGAACTGGCAGGCGGGCGTCAGCGCGAGGTCACCGCCCCCTGGCTGCCCCCGCTGGCGGACATCCAGCCGCTCGGCAGGCTGCACGGCGGGACGGAGGGCACCGTTGCGGTCGGCCTGCTCGATGACCCCCGCCGCCGTGAGCAGCGTCCCCTCCTGTTGAACTACCCGGCACTCGGTCATGTCCTGGCCTACGGCGCCTCCCGCGCCGGCAAGACCGAGCTGCTACGCACCCTGGCCGCGGCCGGGGCGCTGCACCCCGCCGGGCGCCCGGTCCAGATGTACTGCCTGGACTACGCAGGCGGCGGCTTGTCCGGCCTCGCGGACCGGCCGGGCGTCGGCGCCGTGATCGGCCAGGCCGAGACGGCGCGGGTGCTGCGGCTGTTGCGCCGGCTCGAGGGCACGGTTCGCAGCCGCAACCGACTGCTCGCCGAGTACGACGTCGCCGAGGTGGGCCAACTGCCCAGCGGTGTCCGCCCGGCCCGCGTGCACCTGCTGGTGGACAACCTCCCGGCGCTGCTGGGGGAGCTGGCGGGAAGCCAGATCCTCCGCGAGCACGCCGAACTGCTGGTCACGGTGCTCCAAGAGGGCCGGCGGGCCGGAGTGCACGTCACGGCCACCACCCCGAGCCGGGCAGCGTTGGACGTGGCCGTCCAGGCGGCCTTCGGCCAGCGGCTCGTGTTGCGCATGACCAGTGACGACGACTACACCATGCTCGGCGTGCCCACCGGAGTCCTCCACCAGGACGGCCCGCCCGGGCGCGGCGTGTACGGCGGGCTGGAGTTCCAACTCGCGGTGTCGGACCCGGCCACGCCCGCCGCCCCGATCGATCCCGCAAACAGACCGATGGCGATTCCGCCGTTGCCGAACAGGGTGCACCCCGACAGCCTGCCCGCGCCGACCGACTGGGAGATCCTGATCGGACTCGACGCCGACCAGGTCGAACCGGTCGGCACACCGCTACGCGGCACAACGCTGCTGGTCGCCGGGCGCAAGGGCAGCGGCCGGTCCAGCGTGCTGGCCGGCATCGCCGCCCAGGCGCGCCGCGCGCCGAACCCGCCAGAGCACGTGGTGTACCTCCGCCCAGGCGACGCGGTCCCGGCCAGCCTGACCCCGGCCGATCCTGGCGGCTGGTCTCTGCTTTTGGTGGACGACGCCCATCAATGGGAGACTGTGTCCGGAGATGGCCTGTCCCAGTTGCTGGAGCTTGTCCGGACGACGCCAGGGCTCGCGACGGTCGTCGCCGCAGACTTCGACCACGCCCGCATCCTCCCGGGAGACCTGGTGACCATCGCGCTGGAGAACCGGACTCGGGTGTTGCTGCAACCCGAACTGGCAGACGACGGCACGCTCGGCTTCGCCATTCCCTACGGCGGGGGAATCGAGTCCCTGGCCGGCCCCGGACGAGGCGTGCTCTGCACCCAGGGCGCGACCCGCATCGTCCACTTCGTCACCGCCGAGCCCGAAGAGGAGCAGATCCGATGAGTGGCTGGCTGCGCCACCGGGCCGGGCGCATGTGGTCCCGCCGCACCGCCACCGGCACCCTGGCCGCCGTGGTGCTCAGCGCACTGGTGCTCAGTGTCGCTTTCGGCTACGGCGCGGCCAAGGTCGACCTGGACATGCCCGACGGGCTGACCTGGTTGGGTGACGGCAAACGTGGCCAGGTGGTCCAGGTCAACCCGAACACCGGGCAACCAGAGGTGGCGATCACCGTAGGCAAGCCCGGCGCCGACCTGCGCGTCGCCCAGCGCGGCGAGCAGCTGGTCGTCACCGACGGCAGCACCGGCGAGGTGAGTTTCATCGACCTGAGCACCCTGCGGCTCAGCGGGCAGCGTACGCACAGCAGGGCCGTGAAGACCCTGCTGTCCGCCAGCCGGGTGTACCTCGCGGACCTGGAACAGGGAAACATCTACCGGGTCGACCCGCGCACGTCCGCGACCCTCGGCACGCCCTGGGCGGCCCCGGGCGGCAGCCTGTCGGATGCCGCCGTCGACGGCGACGGGCAGATCTGGGCACTCAACCGGGCGGGTCGGCTCTTTTCCCTGCGCTGGAACGACAGCGGCAAGGTCGAGGAGCGTCCCGCCGACCCGGCCACCATCACCGGCGCCGGACCCGCCACGGTGCTGGTCGCCCACCAAACCGGCGTGACGGTATTCAGCCCCGAGGCCGGCTCTGTGACCAGCGTGGGCGGCGCGGACGGGGTCCGGCTGAGCACCCCGGCGCTGCGCGGCCCGATCCAGGCCGCCGACACCAGCCCCGCAGACCTCGTGCCGGCAGCGGCCACCTCGGCCTCCACCGTGGTGCTGGCCCGGCCGGACACCGTGCTCACCGTGGACATGCGCCAGGTCGACTGCCAACGGCCGGTGAAACCCGCCGTGTTCCGGGGCCAGGTCTACGTTCCCTGCCTCGACAGCCACAAAGTGGTGGTCCTGGACCAGGACGGTCGGCGCGGCGGCACCGACATCGAACTGCCCGACGGCGGGGAACCCATGCTGGTCCTCGACGACGGCAAACTGTTCATCTACACCAGTAACGCCGACACCGGCATCGTGATCGACGAGACTGGGGCCGCCAGGCCGATCCGCATCCACGACCCGAACACCCCGGTCCGCGACCCGGCGCAGAAGCCAGCCCCATCGCCCAGCCAGAGCCCTTCGCCGAAGCCGGCACCGAAGCCCTCCGCCCCGCCGGCCTCGCTTCCGGCGAGCATTCCGCCGCCGCCGAAGACCACCCCGCCGCGCCCCGTACCCACCCCGGCCGTCACGGTCCTCCCAGCGCCGGCCACGCGCCCACCAACGCCGTCGCCGACAGTCGCGCCGACCACCGCACCGCCGCCCCCGCCGCCTCCGCCCGCCGAGGCCCAACCCAACCCCGCGTCCTACGGGCAGATCGGCAGCTCGCTGAGCGGTCGCTGCATCGGAGTACAGGGCGGCAGCCAGGCGGACGGCGCAGCCGTCGTGCAGTACTGGGTCAGCTGGGACAACCGCTGTAAGCAAACCAGCACGACCCTCTGGGGCTGGGCCGGCGGCTACCGCGGCAACAGCTACAAGATCGTGAACTACGCGAGCGGAAAATGCCTCGACGTCGCCGGCGGTAGCACGTCGGCGGGGGCCGACATCGTCCAGATGCCGTGCAGGGACTCCGGCGGCAGCCAGCTGTGGACCTGGTACGCCCAGACGAACAACAACGGCTGGAACTACGGAATGATCTGCAACGTGCGCTCGACGATGTGCCTGTTCCTACGCGGCGAGTCCAGCAACGAGGGCTCCCCGCTCGAGCAGAGGCAGGGGGAGCCGTGGACCATTGCCCTGCAGTACCGGGTGGTCGAACCGCACAACCCCGACTGATGACGTGAACGAGGCCGAGGCACTCGTCGCCGTGCCGCTCAATGCGTCTGCGGGCCATGATCACTGACTTGGCGCGTGGTGATTGCGGAGCCACGCGGCCATCACGCGCCGCGACCTTCTCGGGTCGACGCCAGTGTTTGTCGAATGAGCGCAATGCCGCGTTGCAAAAGCACGGCGACGATGAGGTAGTCCCGGGAGATTGACATGTCCTATGCAGACCGCTTGCCTGCGTCACTACTGTGGTGCGCCTATCACAGTGCCCATGATCGCAATCGTGCTCCGGATCGAGTGCGAGAAAGGGCCGTCGTAACTGCTCACGATTTATGGATGCCCGGCGGCGGATTCGACGCGACGGCTAGGGTTGAGCACCTTCAAGTGGCAACAGCCCGAGAATACGATCAATCTCTTGTCGTGCATGACAGAGAAGCGCGGCAAGCCTTTCATTCCGATGGCAGTTCGACGATGTACTGGGTAGATACATCTAAGACGCACTCGTCGACTGCTCTTGAGCAGGACATGCTGGTGGTGAAATGGTTTAACGACACCGAATATGCGTCGAAGTTCGAGTTGTGGAGCAGTAGCGGTAAACCCCGAGGTCACACTGCGACTGAAACAATTCGGGCGTACTTTTCATCCATGCGCGCCTATATTTGCGGAGGTGTCGCATGTCCGCATACTGGCGCCGCCGAGCGTCTGCGGCGCCTGCTGTATTGGCTCTGGGGGAGCCAGCCGGCAACAGAGATCCAGCGCATCCTCACGCACCCCCGGGCTGCTGGGGCGTGGTCCGCGGCGATGGTCTGGAACCTCGTCGCAGCAGGCCCGCACAGGGTCTGCCTGACGCCTCTCGGCGAGCGCTGGGTTGCTGCCGACCAACGGCTTAATGGCGCCGAAGTGTGGCCAGACCACGCAACGCCCAGCCTGAGAGCCAAAGCCGCGGAGCGGATCACTCTGCCGGCACCGTTCGAAATGGACCTGCCGGACTACACCGCGCCTTGGCCCTCAGGTTCGGATGTGGTCGCGCTAAGCCGGTTCATAGCAGCCGCTAGCCACTACCGCGCACCGCTCGCCTTCATTCATGATCTCCATGCTCTGCGTCAGCTGGCGGCCAGAGATGGTGGATGGGTGCGGGACCGCAGTAAAGTTGCGGAGAAGGCACCCTCATCACGGGACTATCCCTTCTTCCAACACTGGGATCAGTTCACGTTGACCGCATACCACAATTTCCTGATAATCGAGCCGCCAGAGTTTCACGAAAAGACGGCATGGTGGTGACGAAAAACCGCCGCGAATGTTGCGTAAGCGCTGCGCGATTGCTTTGAACTATCTTCAGAGCGTGAGATCTCACGAACTCGACTCGGCAGCCTTGAATGGTGCCGCCTCTCAACCCGGGATGCCGACCCCTGGGGCCATTTGGGCCCACCCGTGTTCCTGCTGTGCTCACGCATCATTGCTAATACGCGAGATGCCTGGGAATTTTGTAGGACCTGGACCACCTCGCCCTGCCGCATCGCTCGTGCGCCGACGGCCTCCTGTCGTGGGTTCGCTGAGGGGTGTGGCCGTTCGGCGGAAGTCGGATCGTAGCGCGCCCCGTAGGCTCCACTACATGGGGAGCTATCGAGTGACTTCGATGAGGATGCTTCTTGTGGCCGTTCTGGGGCTCGCAGGGTGCACCCGGGCCGACCCGGGCAACGGGGAACAGTACTTCGGCCCCAACGACAGGGCGAACGAATGCTGGAACGCCAACACCAGCGATATCCCGACGTCCACGCTGGGCCGTCGGATCGTGGCATGCGACCGCTCGCACGAGTACGAGACGTACCACGTCGGAGAGATCGACCCGACCGCCGACGAGGGCACGGCGATCACCGCCGCGGCTCAACTGTGCGCGCAGGAGGCCGACAAGCTGCTCGGTGCGCCCTACCTGACCGGCAGGGTCGAACTGCGCTGGTACCCGGACACCAAGACCATCAACGGCAAACCCCACCGGTGGATCGCGTGCGTCGTGGCCGAGACCAGGAGCATGGCGAAGAAGCTGGTCGTCGCAAGGACATCCAGCCTGCGGGGCGTGCTCGCCCAGTCTGGCCCGATGACCATCCAGTGCGTCAACCGGGTCTCCGACGGCGACACACTGATCGACTTCACCTACCTGCCCAACTGTGGGGACCCGCACAGCGGCGAGTTCGTCGGGCTGGCCCGGTTGGAAGACACGGACGGTCATCCACCCGCCACCCGCGACGAGCTGCGCGCCTCCGGCACGCGGGCGTGCGGCGCGACGGTGAGCGGGTATCTCGGCGTACCGGAGGGCCGGGTTCCCGGGGAGCTCATGCCGCTGTGGGCCTCACCCACCGCCGAGGAGATCCAGCGGGGATTTCGGTCCGTCCGCTGTTTCGTCGCGGTCAGGGGAGACAAGCACCTCACCCGCATGATCAAGGGGATCGGCACCGAGCCACTCATCCTGACCTGACCCAGCCGCGTTCACCCGCTGTTGTCGGGCATGGACCGAACGGTCCCATGTACTGCCGTCTCGCGCGACCCCGTGCGTCGGGCAACATCCGGGTGCCAGCGGCGACCTCGGTCGAGCCCAGGATAACCGACGCAGACATGGCCGACCTGCCGCTGGCGACCGCGCACCCGATCGACGTGGTGGAGTTCGTACCAGCAGCCCAGATCGACCCGCCGGCATATGTCATGCGTATCGCCATCCTCTGTGGATTGTCGTCGGTGGCGGGAAGGGGCGGACACCCGCTGCGCGGAGCCCGCCCCTGGTGACCGGCCGATCTACCAGAGCGGCCAATCGGGGCTGCAGCGCTCTTCCCAGGGCCGCTCGCACTCGAGCGCGACGACGGATCGGTCGTTCGCCTGCACGGCGGCGGCGTGCAGCGGAACGGTCGTCAGGGCAGCGCCGGCGATGACGGCGAGAACAAGAATTTTCCTGAGCACAGGACTCCTTCGGGATACGGCGGGATGTGTCGTCGGGTAGTCAACCGCCGAGCCCGGACCCCGGACAATGCCGCGGTCCACAGTCGGGTGTCCGGATCCGCGAACTGGGTGCTGGCGAGGGCGCCGGGACCACGTAGCCCCAGGTGAGGCACACCCGCGGTCAGATCTGCGCGGACATGCCGGGATATTGCGGATGGCCGCAGGAATCTGGGGGCATGGCCCCCAAGACATGTGGCGGTCTGGGACTGACCCTTGTACGAGCTGCGGGCCGCACATGCTCCGCACGGTGAGGCTGAACTGAGGGAGACCGTGTGACCGTCGAGGAACTGGTGCGCAGTTGGAAGGACCCCGACCACCGGACAGGGACGCACCCCGCGGGGGAGATCGTGCTGAGGCACGGCGATGGCGAGATTCCGTCGGTAAGTTTGGACTACTTCTGCACCACGTTTGGTCTACGCGGGCTGGAAGAGCCCGCCGGGGACCTCTAGTGCCGCTGTCCTCCCCGGTACTGGTCGGCCGAGAGCATGAGCTGGGCGTCCTGGCACGGGCCCTCGGCGACATGGTGTCGTCGGGGACGGGCTCGACCGTGATCCTGCTCGGAGAGGCGGGTAGCGGGAAGACCCGGCTGGCCAGCGAGTTGCAAGGGCGGGCATCGATGCCGGTGCTGCGGGGGCGCGCGGGATCGACGGTGCTGTCAGTGCCGTACCGGCCGCTGTCCGAGGCTCTGATGTCGGCGTTCCGCACGACCGGTCCGCCCACCGGGCCAGCACTGGAGCCGTTCCTGCCGGTCCTCGGGCGGCTCGTGCCCCAGTGGGGGCATCTGGCCGACCCGGGCAGGGCGGACTCACCGCTGGTCGTGGCGGAGTCCGTTCTGCGGTTGCTGGGCGTCGGACATCCGGCCGGCTGCCTTCTGGTTCTCGAGGACCTGCACGATGCGGACCCTGAGACGTTGGCGGCGGTGGAGTACCTGATGGACAACGTCGACCAGTGGCCCGTGCTGTCGCTGCTCACCGCCCGCGACCAGCCGGGACCCGCCCGCGAACTGTTCGCGTCCGCGCGACGGCGGCGGGTGGCCCGACCGGTGAGCCTCGGCCCGTTGGAACCCGCGCACATGGCGGAACTGGCGGCGCACTGTCTCGGCGGCCGCCCGCCGCCCTCGGTGATCGCCACCCTGGTGCGCGACGGGGACGGCAACCCGTTCTTCCTGGAGGAACTGCTCGCCGGCATGGTCTCCTCCGGCGGCCTGCGTCGCGACGCGCACGGCTGGGCGGCCGCCGACACCACGGTCGGCGCGATTCCCGCCACCCTGGCCCAACTCATCACCGAGCGGGCCGAGGCGCTGGGCCCGGACATTCTGCACCTCCTGCGCGCCGGGGCGCTGGTGGATCGACGCTTTCCCGCCTCAGTGCCGGCCGAGGCGACGGGCCGCACCGCCGCCGAGGTGGACCAGCTGCTCGGTGCGGCGTGCGCGGCCGGAATTCTCACCGCCGAACCGACACCGGGCTGGTTCGCGTTCCGGCACGCGTTGACCGTCGAGGTGCTCCTCGCGTCGCTGCCCCGCACCCTGGGCGAGACTCTCGCCGCCACGGTCGCTGCGGCGATCGAACACCACTTTCCCGGCCTGCCGGGGGAGTGGTGCGAACGGGTGGCCCGACTCCGGGTGCTCGCCGCCGATCTCGGGTCGGCCGCCGAGATACTGGCCGTGGCGGGTCGCCGGGCCCTCACCGCCGGGACGGCCACGACGGCGGTCTCCCTGTTCGAACGCGCCGTCGAACTCGTCGGCGCCGATCGCTCCGAGTTCCTCGACCCGCTGCTGCGGGCATGGACGATGTCCGGTCGCGGCGACAACGCTCTGGGGTACTCCGACGCGGTCGACGGACTGGTCGCCGCACCGGCGGTGCTAGCCGGGCTCCAGCTGCGCCTCGCCGAGGCGGCCTCGGCGACCGGCGCACGGGAGGTCTGCCTGGCCCGGATCGGCGCGGGTCGGGCACTGCTCGCCGCTGAGCCGCACGCCGAGTACGAGGCCGGATTCGACGTGCTGGAGTCCTTGGTGCTCGTCGAGACCCCCGAGGCGCCGCCGGGCCGCGCCGAGTACCTCGCCCGGCGGGCGGCCGTCACCGCGGAGCACGCGGGCCTGCCCGAGCTGGCGTGCCGGGCCTGGGAGGTGCTGGGAACGACGGCCCGCGATGGTTCGCTGGCCGAGTCCGACGAGGTGTTCGAACTCCTGCTCGCCACGGCACAACGCCACGAGCTCGGCGCGTGGCAGCTGGAGGCCCTGGCATACCTGGGCGCGAACGACATGCTGCGCGACGGGCACGGCGGCCGCCTCGACCAGGCGCACGCCCAGGCCGTCCGGCTGGGCGCGCTGCGCGACCTGTGCGGCGTGGAAGGTCTCCAGGCGATGCTGGCTGTGCTGCGGGGCGAGCACGACCGGGCCGCCGAGCTGATCGTTCCCGGCCGACAGCTCGCGGCCCGCCTCGGCCATCACAAGATCGTCCGGTACCTGACCCTGTCCTCCGCCGTCCGGGCCGGGCACCGCGGGCGTCGGGCCGAGATGGACAGACATGTCGAGGCGCTCATGGCCGACGGTGGCGCCGACACCCACTACCTGCCGGTCGCCTGGGGGCAGGGCGGGGCGGTGTGCGCGCTGCTGGAGGAGGACCGTGCCCGGGCGAGGGCCGATCTGGACCGGGCCACGGCCCGCGAGGAGGCGACCGGTTCGCCGTACGCGCTGTCCGGCAGGTATGGGCTGGCCCTGCTGCTCGGCGTCCTAGACGGTGACCAGGGCTGGGTGGAACACGACGCCGTCGCGGCGCACCCGCGGTCCCGGTACCGGTGGAACCGGCAGTTCGTCAGCGCCGCCCGCGCGGTCCTGCTCGCCCGGGACGGCCGACCGGCCGAAGCCGGGGCCGCGCTGGCCGAGTCCGACGAGGCCGCCGCCGTGTTCCCGCTGGCCCGGCACCTGGTGTTGCGGCTGGTCGCCGAGGACGGCGTCACCACCGGCTGGGGCGACCCACCCGCATGGGCCCGGACCGCCGAGGAGTACTTCCACGACCTGGGTCACCGACCCGTGGCCGCGGCGTGCCGATCGGTCCTGCGCGCGGCCGGCGCCCCCACGCCGGCCCGGAGACGCGGCTGGGGCTCCGTCCCCCCGCCGCTACGGGCGCGGGGCGTCACCGTCCGCGAGTTCGAGGTGCTCGGACTGCTCGCCGGCCAACTGGACAACCGGGCCGTCGGCCGGCGACTGTTCATCTCGCCCCGCACTGTGGAGAAGCACGTGTCCGGGCTCCTCGCGAAACTGGAGTGTCAGGACAGGAGAGCGCTCGCCAGGTACGCGTCGGCGAACGGGATTCCATTCTTGGCGGTGAGCTGAGAACAGCAACCGTCGAGGTGTACCCGAAGCCGCCAGGACATGTCGAAGGGCGTGCCGGGCGGGGTGTGCGCCGAGGAGACCGGCGGGGTGGCAAGTGCCGGTTATTCGGTGCGGATATGAGTCGTACCCGGTCTCCCAGTAGATTCGGGCTATGAGCTATGACATCTACTTCCTGGACCTCAAGTCCGGCCAGACCTGGGAGGAGGCGCTGGAGGAGTTGGAGGAGCACGAGGGCGAACCGCCGACACAGTCCCCGCAGTGGGGAACGATCGTGGCTCAGGCTCGTGAGCTGTTCGGCGAGGTGTCCGTCACCGAGGGCCCACCCAACTGGGAACTCGTCCACGGGCCCACCGGCATCCAACTGGGTCATATCGAAGGCGAGTGGTCGCTGAAGGTGCCCTACTGGACCGAGGGCGACGCCGCAGCCAGGGTACTTGCGAATGCGTTCGACCTCGCCGTGATCGTGGAACACGCGACCGGGCTGCGTGGCTATGATCCGCAGCTCGACCAACCGGTCGCCGAACTGGTGGAATCACGGGGCCAGGCCGGCAGAGAGGTCTTCGACACCGTCGCACAGCAGTTCCGGCGCTGAACGGGCGAGGCTTAGGTCCCGGCGTGGCCAACTATCGATCCGTGCTGGGGTTGGACGCCCCGCCGGATGTGTTCTGTGTCCGGGTGGGCAAAATGTGCGGATGGTGAGCCATCTGGTGTGGGACATGGACGGCACGTTGATCGACTCGACCGGCGTTGTGCCCGACGCCCTGGCCGATGCGATCGCAGAAATCGGCGGACAGCGACCTGACCCGGTCGAGGTTGTGGCGGCGTACTCGTTGGGTACGCCGGAGGTGATCCTGGAGCATTTCCTCGGCCGTGCGCTCACGGGCGATGAGGCGGGCGTCTACTACCGGCTGCTGGCCGGGGCGGTGGTGGACCCGTACCCGGGGATCCTGCCCACCTTGGAAGCGCTGGTCGGGTTGGGGCTGCCGGTCGTGGTGTTCACCGGCACGACGTGCCGGGCCGCGCACGCCCTACTGGGGCCGGCCGGCATCCACCCGAGTCTCGTCGTCGGCGGGGACCAGGTCCCGGCGAAGCCCGCTCCGGATGGCCTCCTGCGGGTGGCTGCCGAGTTGGGTATCGAGCCGTCTGCGATCGGCTACATCGGGGATGCCAACGTCGACCTGCGCGCCGCGCACGCGGCCGGCGCGACCGCGCTGGCCGCCGGGTGGGGGCATCTGCACGACCCGGCCGAGCCGGCGCACGCCGTCCTGTCGCACCCGTCGCAGGCTCTGGAGCTGTTGACGGGCCGCCGAGCAGGGTGTTGAGCTCACCCGACAGAATCGAAAGCCACTTGGGTGACGTAGCGGGCACCGCTGCGCCCAGGTCGGCGCGGCGGTGCCCTGTCGGCTACCGCCAGGCGTCGTTGACGGGTGCGGCGTACCGGTCGTTGTTGGTCAGTGGCGCCAGGCCGAGGGCCTGGTCGATGGTGCGCAGGATGCCGTAGTGGTCGACCCGCCCGGCGCTCTGGTAGCCGGCCTTCACGGTGTTCTGGGAGCCGACGAGGATGGTGGGGACGTGGTTGGGATAGCCGGGGCCGAAGGCCTTGACGGCGTCCTCGTCGAACGTGACGATCAGCAGCGAGCGCTGGGTCGTCCACGCCGGAGAGTTGAAGATGGCGGGCAGGGTGTTCTTCAGCCAGGTGTCGCCGGCGGTCGTGCCGCAGTCCTCCATGTCGTCGCATCCGTCGGCGGCGAACCACACGAAGTTGGGGGTGGTGGCCGTCGAGTTCAGGTCGGTGACCATCCGGGTGAGCGGCTGCCAGTGCGCAGCGCACCGGGCTGCGTCGGTCTTCATGTCCTTGAAGTAGTAGAAGGGCACGTCGTCGGGGTAGTAGTGGCCGTGGGCGGTGGTGTCGCAGTTGCCGTTCTGGTTTTCGACGTAGGACTTCCAGGTCTTGCCGGCGTCCTCGACGCGGGTGCCGAGGTGCGGGGCGTTGATCGTGGTGGTGAGGATGCTGTTGTCGGACAGGCCGTGGAGGCCGCCGGCGGCGAGTGCGACATAGTTGGGGTCGCTGGGGTGGGTGATGCCGTAGGACTGGGTCAACAGGGTGTTCGCGCCGGCGAGGCTGTTGATGTACGGCGCGGCGGAGTTGCCGATGATGTCGCCGTAGTTGGAGTTCTCCATCATGACGACGAACACGTGGTCGTAGCCGGGCACGCTCGACGCGGGCACGGTCAGCGTCGGGGTCGGCACGGCGGCCGACAGGGTCAGGGACAGGTCGTCGGCGTACCCGTCGATCGCGCCCCCGGAGGCCCAGGTGAACGCCAGCACCAGCCGGACGGTCCGGGTGCCGGCGGGCACGGTGCCGGTGGCGGTCTTCTGCAGGAACTTGGTGACGTTGCCCCGGTTGGCGCTGGTGACCGGCCCGAGCTGCGAGGTGCCCAGGGCGGTGCCGGTGCCGCTGAGGAAGGTGGCCGTGAGTCCGACCCGGTCGTTCTGGGAGGAGTACCCGCCCAGCCAGCCGCTCAGGTTGTACGTCACCCCGCCGGCGTCGATCGCCGCACCGGCCGCCGACACGATCACGTTCTGGGTGAGTGAGGAGTTGCCGGTGCCGCCACCTGCGAGGAAGCCGGTGCCCCGGTTGGGTGAGCCGGGGGTGCCGGCGTCCGGGTAGCCGCCGGCCGCGCCGTAGCAGACCACGTTCGGTTCGCCAGCGCTGACCGCCCAGCCGGGCACGGTCATGCCGTCCAGGCCGGTGGGCGAGCACTCGGCGACGGACTCCCCGCCGCCGTTGACGATCAGGTTTGCGCTGGTGGCGGCAGGCCGGGGCGCTGCCGTGGCCGGTGCTGCCAGGACGGACAGCAGGATGGCGGCGACCGTGCCGACCAGCACGATTCTGGGTCTCTTCATCGGGTACGAACCTCCAGGGTGGCTCCGGCTCGACCGAGCCGAATTGGTTCATACCATTGAGGTCGTCGATGAATGGTCGGCGACGGGGGTGGGGTGCGCCGATGAAGTTCACCCGACCGTCCGTGCGACGGTGGCGCCGGACGCGGGCCCGGCGGGTGCGCCGTCCGCGCGGCAGGACGCCCTTCGCGGTAAGACGCCGGTAAGGACACGTACCTAACGTCTCCGGCATCCATCACGGAGAACGAACCTGAGGAGTGGCCATGTCCGTACAGGGAAGATCGATCCACCTCACCCGTCGCATCGCGGTCGCGGTGAGCCTGCTCGTGGTACTGCTCGGCGGGATGGCGGCCCCCGCCGCCGCCAGCGACCGGGCCCCGGTCGGCGCCCACCAGGCGGTCGACACCCGCACCGGTGCCCTGCTGTCCGCGTGGCAGTGTGACTCCGGCGCGTTCTGCGTCTGGGACGGCACCGGCGGAACCGGCAACCGGTGCAGCTGGCAGAACGCCGACAACGACTGGCGCTCCGGCTCGATCACGTGCTGGTGGGCGCAGAACGGCAACGTGCACTCGATGTACAACAACGGCCAGAACCAGAGCTACTGGGGCGTCGCGTTCTACTTCGACGCCAACTACCAGTACCTGGCCGGCTGCCTGCACCAGGGCTGGCAGTGGGACGGCGTCAACGGGGGCATGAACCTGCGCTCACACCGGTGGGTGACCTCCGGCTGCTGACCATCGGCGGGTACCACCGCCCCGGCCGGACGGCCGGGGCGGTTCCGTCACGTATTGGGGCTGAGCGCGGAGCCCCGCGCTGACTACGATGCGGTGTGGGATTCGATCTGCTCGGACCGGTCCGCTTCGAGCACGACGGCCAGGTCATGGTGGTCCGGCGCCGGCAGGAGCGGTGCGTCCTGTGCCTGCTGCTGCTGGAGGCCGGTCGGGCCGTGCCCGTCGAGCGGCTGCTGGACCTGCTATGGGACGGCCGGGCACCGGCGTCGAGCCGGGCCACAGTGCACACCTACATCGCCCGGCTGCGCCGCATGATCGCACCCACGGGGCTGCGCCTGGAGACGAAGGGCGCCGCCTACCAGCTCGACGTCGACCGGCGGGCCGTGGACGTCCACCGGTTCTCCGACGGGCTCGACGCCGCAACCCGCATCGCCGACCCCGCCGAGCGGTTGCCGCTCCTGCGCGACCTCCTCGCCCTGTGGCGGGGACCGCTGATGGCCGACACCGCCGACGACGCCCTGCGCGAACGGCTCGGGACGGAGCTGGAGGCCCGACGGCTGACGGCGCTGGAACTGCACGCGCAGGCCCAGATCGAGGTCGGCCTGCACGCCCGAGCGTGCGACGAGCTCCTCGAACTCGTCCGCCGGCACCCCACCCGTGAGCGGCTGATCTGGCTGGCCATGCTCGCCCTGTACCGGTCGGGCCGGCAGGCGCACGCCCTGGAGATCTACCGGCGGACGCGTACCCATCTCGTCGAGGAACTGGGCATCGAGCCCTCCGCCGAGCTACGCGGGCTGCACGAGCGCATGCTGCGGGCCGACCCGACCCTGTCGGCGGGGCAGGTGGCCACGCCCCGCCGGGAGTACCTTCCCCGCGACGTGCCCGACTTCACCGGCCGGGCCGGGGAACTGCGGTGGCTGGACACCGTGGCGGGCGGGCGCTCCCCGGTCGCGGTCGTCTCCGCGATCTCGGGCACCGGCGGGATGGGCAAGACAGCGCTGGCCGTGCACTGGGCGCACGACGCGATGCACCGGTTCCCCGACGGGCAGCTCTATCTCGACCTACGCGGACACGGCGCCGGCGCGGCGCTCGGGGCAGGCGAGGCATTGCGCCGCCTGCTCCGGATGCTCGGGCTGCCCGCCGCGTCCATCCCCGACCAGGACGACGAGGCCGCCGCGCTGTACCGCGCGCAGCTGTCCGCGCAGCGGATGCTCATCGTGCTGGACAACGCCGCCTCCGCCCGACAGGTCCGCCCGCTGCTGCCCGGCGGCCCCGGCAACCTCGTCGTGGTGACCAGCCGCGACCGCCTCGCCGGCCTGGTCGCCCGCGACGGCGCGCACCGGCTCGACCTCGACACCCTCACCGACGCCGAGGCCGAGGACCTGGTCGCGCAGATCATCGGTCCGCACCGCACGCGCGCCGAACCACAGGCCACCGCCGCGGTGATCCGGATCTGCGGCGGCCTGCCGCTGGCGCTGCGAATCGCCGCGACGAACCTCGCGGAACAGCCCGGCATGACGCTGCGGTCCTGGGTGGACGCCGTCGCCGACGACCGTCTCGACGGCCTGGCGGTCGACGGCGACCCGGACAGCGCCGTCCGCGCCGTCTTCGCCCTGAGCCTGGCCCGGTTGGCGGACCCCGCCGCCGTCCTGTTCCGCCGGCTGGGCCTGCTCCCGGTGACCGAGGTCGCCCCCTGGCTCGCGGCCGACATGACGGGCGGATCCGACACCGACGCGGCCGACCTCCTGGGCACCCTGCGCGACGCGTCGCTGCTGTCAGCCCCGCGGACCGGCGCCCGGTTCGTCCTGCACGACCTCGTTCAGCTGTTCGCCCGGGAGCAGGCCGACGCCGACGACCTCGCCGCACTCCGGCGCAGCTACCGGTCGCTCCTGGGGCTCGCCGTGCACGCGGACGCCGAGCTGCCCAGCAAGCACTACCCGACCCCCCTGCCCGACGACCCCGCCGACCGGGCCTGGCCGCTGTCCACCGCCCCGGCGCAGTGGCTGGCCGACGAGTGGGACCTGCTCGTCGGCGTGGCGCGCGACTGCGTCGCCCGCGGCTGGCCGGACCTCGCCTGGCGGATGGTCGCCGCCCTGACGAATTTCGCCAGCAACCGCTCCTACATCGCCGAATGGACCGACGCCGCCGAGACGGCACTGGCCGCCGCACCCGACGGGTACGGGGCGGCCTGCCTGCTCCTCGGCCTCGGCGGGATGATGCGCGGTCGCGGCGAACTCGCGTCCACGGCAGCCATGCTCGGCCGGGCACGGCGCCTGTTCGCCCGACACGGCGACGACCTGCGGGCCGCCACCGCCGCGTCGCAGCTCAGCATGGTGTACCGCCAACTCGATCGGGTCCGGTCCGCGCAGGCCGCGATCGACTGGGCGATCGCCCGGCTACGCGACCGGCCACCGACATCCCAGCTAGGCCAGGCGTACGTCGCCCGCGGCAACCTGCTCACGCTCCGCGACGATCCGCAGGACCTGGTCAGCGCATCGTTCGAGCAGGCGGCGGCGGTGATGCGGGCCGTCGGCGACCTGGCCGGCGAGGGCCACGCCCTCATCTGCCTGGCGTCCAGCCTGCGCCGGACCGGCGATCCCCGCCACGCGCTGGTCGCGGCGGAACGGGCCGCGGAGCTGTTCGTCGCCGCCGACGACGAGCCCGGCCAGTGCGCGGCGGCCCTCGAACTCGGCAGGCTGCACCTCGACACCGGCGACATCGACGCGGCGTGGACGCACGTCCGGCGGGGCCTCGCCGACGCCCGGGACTCCTACCACCCGCGCGCGGTGCGCAACGCCGTACAACTCGCCGGCGAGATCGCCCTGCACCGCGACGACCTGCCCACCGCGCTCGCACTGCTCACCGAAGCCACCGAACTGTCCCGGCCCCTCGGGCAGACCCGCCCGCTGAACCGGGCGCTGCTGTACCTCAGCAGGGCCCACGCCGCCGCCGGCGACCTGGCCGCCGCGCTCCGCACGGGCGAGGAGGCGCTCGCCGTCGCCCGGACCATTGACCCACCGACGGAACAGCGGGTCCTCACCTGGCTCCGGACGCTCGCCCCGCCAGGCTAGCCACCGGCGGTGGAGATAACGCCACGCCAGCCCCCACGGCTGGGACCCCAGGCCAGGGACACGCGACGGCCGGAGCCTCCCCGTCGCCCGCGTCCCGGTACGGCAGGTGCCGCACCTCCGAGGCGCGCCCATGAGGGTCAGGTCCCGGCAGACGACCCGGGTGACCAGCACCTCGATGATCTTTGCGTCGACGGCTGCGGCCTCCTCGGATGGGAGAGCCGGTCAGGTCACGGTCGGGCCGGCTTCCGAGCGTGTCTCGGATGGACATCTGGCGGCGGTCGTCCAGGCGGCGAAACACATTGTTCTGTTCACATGTCGGCCATCCACCCCTCCATCCATGATCGTTAACGTGTGCCCATCGGGGTGGCAGGTAACGGGGAGATGGATATGACTACACGTCGTCGTTCGGCACTGTCCACACCGCGACGCCTCGCGGTGGCCCTCGCGCTGTTCGGCCTCGCCGCGTCCGTGGCCATGGTGGTCCCGGCCGTCCCCGCGTCCGCGGTGCCGCCGCCGTCCGCGCCTCTGGCCGCCCCCGTCGTGGGCAAGGTCGTCGGGGTGGGCTCGGCCACGGCCGATCCAGTGCTGTCCGGACTGTCGCGGTCGACGACGATCAACGGGCAGTCGGTGCTCGGATCGTTCGATGTCTCCGGTTCCGGGTCGATCTCCACCAAGGACACCGGCGGATGCTCGATCGTCCGGCCCGTCAACGATGAGCAGGGTATCGGCGCGTTGCTGACCTCGGCGCGGGCCGGCGACGGATGCGTGGACTTCGCCCGGGCCGTCACGCCGTACGCGCCGGGCGGGGTGCCGGCGACCACCGACCCGGGCCTGGTCTACGTGCCCTTCGCACGCGACGGCCTGACCTTCGCGGTCAATGGGGCGAGCAACGTGCCCGGCACCATCACCACTGAGCAGTTGCGGGCGATCTACCACTGCGACCCGGCGATGGGCGGCATCCGCGCGCTGCTGCCCGGGGCGGGCTCCGGGCAGCGCACGCTGTGGCTGGGCATGATGCGGCTCGCCGACGCTGACGTGCGCCGCGGCGCGTATCCGTGCGTCGTCGACCGTGACGCCGGGGGCCGGCCGCTCGGGGAGAACGACGGTCGGGGACTCGACGCCAACTCGGTCATGCCGTTCTCGATCGCTTCGTACCTCGCGCAGACCGGCGCCACCCAGGCCGACGTGACCGCCGGGGTCCACCTGGGGGTGCTCAGCGACCTGGGTCAGCTCCCGGTGGTGCCCAATGCCGCCCGGTACCCGGGCGGTGTGTCCTTCGCGGTCTCCACGAGCAGCAATATCGGCTCGCGGATGTCGCTGGCCGACCTGCAGTCCGTCTACACCTGCACGGTCACCGGCGTCACCCCGCTGCTGCCGTCCTCCGGCGACACCCGTTCTGCGTGGGAGGCGCTGCTCGGTATCTCCGACGACGACGTGGTGGCCGGCAGGTACCCGTGCATCCGGCCCACCGCCGCCGCCAACGACGGCCGGGGACTGGGCAACGACGCGATCATGCCGTTCGCGGTGGGCGGCTACGCCAACCAACTCCTCGGCATCGTGGCCGACGTGCGCGGCGCGGCCCGGCTGGGCACGATCGACAACAGCGGTACGGCCTCCACGCCGCCGTTGCCGCTGCTACTCAACCCGGCCTACGGAGGCGGGTTCGACTACCACGTGTACAACGCGATGCCCTTCGCCACGGTCAACACCAGCCCGGCCAACGAGGTGTTCATCGGCCCGAACTCCCTGGTGTGTCAGCAGCCCCTGGTGATCGCGGCCTTCGGGTTCGCGCCGCTGGACGGTGACGCGGAGCCGTGCGGTTCGCTCCAGCACGACAGCACTGCCCCGGTGGCAGCGGCTCCGCTAGTGCGGGCGGCGTCGGCGGCGGCGACCCATGTGGACGTCCGGCCGACGATCGCGCTCGACCACGGGTACATCCCCGGCAGCGGCACCCACGTGCACGCCCGGCACGGCGCCTGCGCGCTGGACGGTACCTTCACCAACAGTTTCACCGAGATCCTCTCCAGCGCCTGGGTGATCGGGCCGCACTGCACGGTGACGTTGACCGCCTGGTACTACCACTACGCCGACGGCTCCACGAACTTCCCCAGCGGGGACTTCCACACCAAGACCATCTCCAACCTCGGCGCGCTGATCGTCAGCCACGGGCCCGGATTCCACTATCTCGCCCACAACGGCGTGTCCAATGGCGCCGGTGACACCCTGGTCAGCGTCGACTTCAGTATCAACGACGACACCCTCGGCGGGGCGTACGGCGCGATGGTCACCCTGCACGGCCAGGACGTGCCCGGTGTGGACGGCCTGACGGCGACGAACCGGGACCACGGCGTCACCCTGCTCTGGCGGCAGCGGGAGGGGGCCGTGTCCTATCGGGTCGAGTGCTTCATCGGCGTCGGCTCCTGGCACTACGGGGACCGTTGCACGCTCGGCGGCGGCAATTGGGTGCTGATGGACACCGTGGCCGACCCGTCCGGCGGCGAGGTCACCGGCAAAAACGTGATCTGGCGCTACGAGGGGGTGCCCGACGGCCAGATCTACTTCTTCCGGGTCACCCCGGTGTTCGCCAACGGGAGCACGGGCAACGCGTCGAACCTGATCAAGTCCGTGCCCGAGGAGCCCTACCGGGCCAAGCACTACGTGGCGATGGGCGACTCGTACTCCTCCGGCACCGGCGCGACCGGCTATGACGGCAACCAGTGCCGCCGGTCTGCCAAGGCGTACGCCGGCCAGCTCAAGGACCAGCTCGACACGCAGGACCTGGGCTCGTACGCCCGCGCCAACCAGGGGCAGGTCGACATCGTCGCCTGCAACGGGGCCGTGGCCAACAACATCATCCCCGGCCTGCCCGGCAGTGGGGTACAGGGCGGCATGGAGTCGTGGAACCCGTACGCGGTGTTCCGGAACCAACAACGGGCCATCGCCCCCGACTACCAGATCAACATGCTGTGGGCCCTGCGCGACCGGCCGGTGGACCTGATCACCCTGTCGATCGGCGGGAACGACGCAGGATTCTCCGACGTCATCCTGCAGTGCGCGCTGGGCTTCGGCGGTTGCACGGGCGGCGCCTCGCTGGCCACCTACGAGGCCAAACTCAAGGCCACCATCGACGGCCTGGCGCCACGCCTCCGCTCGGTCTACGACGCCGTCGCCGAGACAGGGGGCGACGCGCGGGTCCTGGTCATCGGCTACCCGCACATCTTCGCCGACAACGGCTCCAACAACTGCGCCATCGACAACCCGCTGAGCTGGGCCACCAGCCTGGGCAGTGCGAAGATGGCCATGTTGAACCGGATGACCGACGAGCTCGACACGGTCATCGCCAACACCGTCTCGGCGGCCAACGAAGCGCCCAGGCCCGGCCGGATCGACTACATCGACACCCGGGCACTGTTCCAGGGACACGACACGTGCGCCGGCGGCAACGCGTGGATCAACAAGATCCGATGGGCGGCGCCCTTCGTCGACACGGCCAGCGCGCACCCCAACAACGCGGGTTGGGCCGCAGAGGCGGCACTGATCAGCGCGACATACTTCGGGACCGGCTCGTAGTCCACCCTGGAGCCCTTCGCTGTCCGGGTGGTGCTCGCGTTCGGCGTGCACAACCCGGACGCGGCCGACAAGGCGGTACCGGTCACCAGCCCCGGCCCGATCTTCTCCCGACGGTGCCGCCTTCGCCGTCGAGCCTGTCCCTGATCCGGAGGTCTGGGACCTGGTGTCCGGTCGCGGCCTTCTTGATCGCGCACAACACCCGCCTGTGGCACGGTTTCGGTGTCACGCGGTTGATCGGCTGTGCGCGAGACCGGCCAGGACGAGATCCAGTCCGCGTCGGAACGCCCGCTCGAAGCGGTCCCCGGCGTGCGGCGTTTCGGCCTCCAGCATCATCCGGCTCAGGTGCGGGTATCTGCCGCTACTGAAGATCAGCTCGCCGTAGTGCGCCTGCGCCTCCAGCCACGCCGTCATGTCCATGCCCGACCGGCGCGCCGCCTCCTGCTCGGCGAGTTCCTCGATGACATGCCCGCGCACGAAGGTCAACAGGGTACCGACCTGGGCCAGGGTCTCGTCGGCGTCCAGCCCGAGCCCGCCCATCGTCGCGTACGTCGCCTCCAACCAGGCCAGGCTGTTGGGGCCGAGCACCGGCCGGGTCGCGGGCAGCGTCGCCAGCCACGGGTGGGACAACGCCATGGCGCGGGTCTCGTGGGCGATCGCTCTCAGGTCAGCCGGCCAGTCTCCTGTCGGCGCCGGTGGTTCACGTTCCCCCATGGCGCTGTCGATCATCAGGTCGAACAGCTCGTCCTTGCTGGTGATGTACCGGTACAGCGAAGTCGTGCCCGTGCCCAACTCGCCCGCGACCCGGCGCAGGGACACCGCCTCGATGCCGTCGGCGTCGGCGACCCGGATGGCTACGGCCGCGATGTCGGCCCGGCTGTGGGCGGGGCGTCGTCCCCGGCTGGCGCGTTCGGCTCGCAGCCAGATCGGCAGCCGCGCGGAGCCGCGAGGTGCTGTGTCATCCGTCGGTCCATCCATTGCGCACAGTGTACGCGATGAGCTACGGTCCCGCTTATGCGAACACTGTGCCCGTATAGTGGTGGAGTCGAAACCCGATGGGGGAGGGCCTGGTGAGCGGATACCGCACAGGCTCGGTCATCTCCGCCGACGGGACGGTCATCGGATACCGCCAACTCGGCCGAGGCCCGGCCGTCCTCGTCGTGCACGGCGGCATGCAGGCCTCCCAGCACTTCATGAAACTCGCCGACACCCTGTCCGCCGAGTTCACCGTCCACGTGCCCGACCGGCGCGGACGCGGCCTGAGCGGACCCCACGGCGACGACTTCAGCGTCATGCGGGAGGTCGAGGACCTACAGGCGCTGGTCACGGCGACCGGGGCGTCGCGGATCTTCGGCCTGAGCTCAGGCGCACTCGTCGCCCTCCGCACCGCCCTCGCCACCCCCGCACTCGACCGGGTCGCCCTGTACGAGCCCCCGCTGTCCGTCAACGGATCGGTGCCGACGGACTGGATCCCGCGCTACGACCACGAGATCACCACCGGCAGGCACGCCTCCGCACTGGTCACGGCGCTCAAGGGCATGGGCGTCGAACCGGTGCTCGGCCTGCTCCCGCGATGGGTGCTCGTACCGCTCCTGGACATCGGAACACGCCTGTCGCGCGACCTGCCCGCGGATGACGTTTCCATCGCCGCGCTCATACCCACCCAACACTTCGACATGCGACTGGTACTGGAGCTGGCGGACACCGCCCGGGAGTACACGGCGCTCGACGCGCGGGTTCTGCTCCTCGGCGGCGCACGGAGCCCGGCGTACCTCGGCGTCGCACTCGACGAACTGTCCTCAGCCCTGCCCGATGCGCGCAGGGTCACTTTCCCCGGCCTGGGGCACTCGGGCCCGGACGATGACGGGGATCCGCGGCGTGTGGGCGCGGCTCTGCGCGACTTCTTCAGCTGAGGTCTCAGCTGCGGGCCGGGTCAGTACTGCCAGAGGGTCGCGTGGACGACCGCGTGGGGCGGACTGCTCTGCACCTCGGTCACCCGTACGCCGATCACCATGGTCTGCATGATCACGCAGAACCCTGTCCCCGGGGCCGGGTTCTGCACCACCCTGATGATGTCGGGGGAGGCCTTGCACGCGGCGTAGCTGGGGGATGTGTGCGTGGGTAGCGCGACGAGCTTGTTCTGGCTGCGGGTGAAGAAGTTCCCGAGGTTGAGCCTGACGTCCGTGTCGCTGGTTTCCAGGAGCTGATCCTGGCTGGGGGCGGTGAGTGCGGCGACGAAGCCGAATCTGTCGACCAGTTTGACGTCGTAGCTGGCCAGTTCCACACCAGCGGACGTGCTGGGCGTCGCGACGGGCGGGTCGATCGCGGCTGCGCGTCCGGTGGTGACCACGGCGGCCGGGGATGTGGTCGGTGGGGGCGCCGCCGACGTGGACACGTCCGCTGTGAGCCGGCCGGCGAAGAACCCGGCGGCGGCCAGCGCCGCGATCACGGCCGCGATCGAGCTGAGCCAGGCCGGGCCGAGTTCGGCGAGCCGGGCCCAGCCAGTCCTGCGGCGTTCCTCGCCGACCATGTCGCCGTCCCCTCGAGGCCGTCTGGTGTGACCTGACCATCCAGCCACCCCGGCGACCTGACCGGACCCCGATAGTCCAAGATCTGTCAAGTGGTGTCGGGAGGACGCTCTGAGCCCGTCACCTGCTCACGAACTCCGGATCGCCCTTGTCAGTGAGGACCTTCGGTAGAGCACAATGCGGCTCCGCTGCAAGGTCAGGGGATGTGCGGAGCAAACTCGCACGCGATTCGTCGCCGCCCGCCCAGAGAGGGAGCTGCCCGATTGTGGTGGCGGCCGCAGAAGAAGAAACGACGCGAAGCACGCCCTGCCGAGGCGGCAAAACCGCTGAGATCGTCATGCTTCTGACTAATGCATGGTAGATATCGGAGAAGTCGAGAGAAGGGACATGATCATGACCACCGAAGACGAGGTCCGTCAGGCGTCCGATCAGTCTACGCGGCATTGAACTCCTTACTGAAAGGCGACAGCGGCCCGATGGCGGAGGTCTGGTCGCACGCGGACGACGTGTCCACCACGCATCCGCTCGGCGGTCGCCAGGAGGGCTGGGAGGAGGTCCGGGCCTCCTGGGACGGAGCCGCTCAGGCCTTCTCCGACGGCATGGTGAAGGTGAGCGACCTGAGCGTCCACGCGGTGGACGGCCTGGCCTACACGCTCGGCACCGAACATGTGGACGCCAAGGCCGGGGGTAAGAAGGTCCACTCCGACATCCGGGCCACGAACATCTACCGACGCGAAGGGGGCGACTGGAAGATGATCCATCACCAGACCGACGCGGATCGCGGCATCCAGGAGGCGCTGGGACTGAGCTGACCACCCGGCGGTCAGTTCCAGGCCGGTTCGGCGCGCGGTAGTTCTCGGGCTGGTGGCCGTGACCGCGAACCGGACCTGCACGCTGTTGACCAGCCGGGTGGTGCGCTCGTCGAGCGGGGTCAACCGGGACGTGCTGGTCCCGGTCAAAGGGCCTCGGTCGCCTTCCGCGGTGAGCAGGTTCGGAGGGTTGTACCCGGTGACGCGGAAGTGCTCCCCGGCCGGGCGCGGCAGCGGGCGGGTCCGCCGGTAAGTCGATCCGACCCGATTGGTCAGGATCGGCGGCCACGCCGCCCTGCGGTTCTATCCTGACGGCATGGACGTCTTGCGCCGCGTGGCCGGCGCGGCGCGGCCACCGCGCTGGGACGCGACGGCCTATGTCGCCTTCGCCATCTGTGGCATGTTGCTCCTGACCGCCTTCGGTCTCGATCTGCGGTCCCACAAGCAGTTGCACCCCTGGCAGCGCGCGGCTGCTCTGGTCGGCGATTGCCAGCCGTTCACCCAGGTCGGAACCAGAGGTGCCACCCAGCGGATGGAGCGCTGCGCGGTGACATGGTCAGACAGTGGCCAACCACGATCCGGCACGATCGCGTTTGCGGCAGGCTCAGCTCGGCCCGGCGACACGATTCGGGTGCTGGTGGACGGCGCCGAGGTGCAACTGCCGCCCCCCGGTGGTCTGGCCTGGCCGCTCGGCGTCGCCGGTCTGGCGCTGCTGACGGCCGTCTGGTGGATGGGTTGGCCCGGGCGACGCCGCCGATCATCCGGCCCGCGACACCTCCGAGGCCGGCGGAGCGCCTGACAGGGCCGCACCAGGACCCGCAGATGGACGGGGGTCCGGGGGGAGTGCTCCGGGTACAGTGTCCGTTGTCCGGAAGACCGCCTGGTAGTCGAATTGCTAGGGAGTTCGCATGACCGAAGCAGTCCGCCCCCGCTTCCATCTCGCCGTCCCCGTGGAGGACCTCGACTCCGCCCGCGCGTTCTACGGTGGCGTGCTGGGTCTGTCCGAGGGTCGGTCGACCGACATCTCCGTCGACTGGGACCTCTACGGCCACCAGTTCGTCACCCACCTCGCCGCCGGCGGGTCCGCCGAGAGCCGCAACGTGGTGGACGGCCGCGACGTGCCGGTGCCGCACTTCGGCCTGCTGTTGACCGTGCCGGAGTTCCACAAGCTGGCCGACCGGCTACGCGAGGTCGACACCGCGTTCGTGGTCGAGCCGTACCTGCGCTTCGCCGGCCAGCCCGCCGAGCAGTGGACGATGTTCTTCCGGGACCCGTCGGGCAACGCCCTGGAGTTCAAGGCTTTCCTCGCCGAGGACGCCCTGTTCGCGCGGTGACCGCGAGTACGCCTTCCTTATTATACATTTAAATATTCTGATGCTTGCACCTTTGTAGACGAGCGTGGCAGACTCTTCCTTGAGAGCGGGGAAAACGGGGTTCTGCCCCCGTGCGCGGACACGCTGCCGGGGATCTCTTGTTCGTCTTTGTCAAAGGGAGCATCATGCCCACAACTGATGCCACTGTGCCCGAACGGTTCGTGGAGATCCTCGACCGCCTGAGCCACAAGGCGGTCGAGGACTACTACAACCCCTACCGGGTGTTCACCTGGCCGGACACCCTTCCCGAGGACACCCTCTGGATGAGCGCGGACCTGCTGTCGACACACGGCACCGACCTTGCGGAGGAGATCGGGCCGGAGGCGCTGCACCGCCTGTCGCGCTGGGAGAGCATCAATTTCTACAGCATGAATGTGGAAGGAATTCGCGAGCTCCTCGTGGAGGTGATCAAGCGCATTCATTCACCTGAGTTTGCAATGGCCTCCGAATTCTTCCACCATTTCGTCGGCGAAGAGAACGAGCACATGTGGTTCTTCGCCGAGTTCTGCCTACGCTACGGCGGCGGCCGGATCTACTCGGGGCCGAAGCTCGGCCAGATCGCGCACGCCGACCCCGAGGTGGAGAACTTCCTGGTCTTCGCCCGGATCCTGCTCTTCGAGGAGATCGTCGACTTCTACAACCTCCGGATGTCCGACGACCCCACCTTGCACGAGACGATCCAGCAGGTGAACCGGATCCACCACCAGGACGAGTCCCGGCACATCGCCTTCGGCCGGGAGCTGGTGGAGCTGCTCTACTCCCGACTGCGCGACCGGCTCGACGAGTCGGCGCTGCGCGAGATCGAGACGTATCTCAAGCGCTACCTCGTGTTCAGCATCCGCGGCTTCTACAACCCGCAGGTCTACCTGGACGCCGGGATCAGCGACCCGCTGACCTTCCGGGCCAGGCTGCTCAACGACGAGCGCCGCCGCCCCCTGGAGCGCAAGATCATTCGCAAGCCCCTGTCGTTCCTGCTCAGGTCCGGCATCTTCGCCGACGACACGCTCGACCTGGCCGGAGTCTGACCTCCTCACCTGGAGACGATTGTGAACAACGGACTGACCGCCCTCGGTCCGGGTGCCACCGACCTTCTGCGATGCCTGGACGGCATCTTCGAGGGTTGGGGCCACGGGGATGGCGCGGTTTCCATGATCATGCCGCCACTGCTCCCTGTCCGGAGCCTGGCGCGCCTCGACTTCTACCAGAACTTCCCCCACCAGGCGATGCTCGTCAGCTCCCTGGACATGTCCAAGCGGCAGAGCCTGCCGGCTGACGGTGAGACCGGGGAGTTCGACACCTTCTTCCTGGAGCCGGCGCAGCTCGCGCTGCCGTCCGCCGCCTGCTTCGGGGTGTACCTGCACTACGAGGGCCAGCAGTTGCCGGGGGACACCCTGGTCACCGTGCTCGGCCGGTGCTTCCGCCGCGAGGACCACTACGTGGACCTGCGCCGACTGCTCGGCTTCCACATGCGCGAGGTGGTCGCGATGGGCTCCCAGGAGTTCGTCGAGGCGCACCTGCTGCGGTTCAGCGACAGGGTCGCCGCGTTCGCCGCCGCCCTCGACCTGCCGCTGCGCAAGGACGTCGCGACCGACCCGTTCTTCGACGGCGAGAGCCCCCGGGCTCTGTTGCAGCGGCTGTCCCCGGTCAAGCACGAGTTCCTCGCGGGCGACATGGCGATCGCCTCGGTCAACATGCACCGCAACTTCTTCGGCGACCGGTGCGCCATCACCCTCGCGCCGGAGGCCAACCCGGTGTTCACCAGTTGCGCGGCCTTCGGCCTCGAGCGATGGTTGTCGGCGCTCTTCGAGCGCTTCGGCGACTGGGAGGAAGCCCAGTCCGCCGTTCTGAAGGCCTCATCCAACATGGACACGAAAGGGGTATTGCTGTGACCTCAGCGACCGAGCAGGTCAAGACCTGGATCCTCCAGCGGCACGAGGGGCTCGCCGACATCGAGCCCGACGTGGACCTGATCGACAGTCGGCTGATCGACTCGCTGTCGTTCGTCGAGTTCGTGTTCTACATCGGCCAGGTCAGCGGCCAGGTGATCAGCCTCGACGGCCTGCAGATCGACGACTTCCGCACCCTGGAGAGGATCACGAAGCGCTACCTCACCACTGCTGGCTGACGAGTTCGGCGGCCTCGGCCCCGGTGAGCGTGTAGCTGCCGGGGTCGGCGGGTCGGCCTGAGTACAACAGGATCAGGGTCGGGGCGTCCGTCCGCAGTGTCGCGGGCGCCCGGCCCGGCACCGGACTGCCCAGCTCCAGAGTGCGGTCCGGCAGGGTGACATGGGCCAGCGGCGTGTCCCGGACGCGCGCGCTCGCCCCGAGCAGGGTGACCGCGTCGTGCAGGCCCTCGCTCGCGTAAGCCCCCGCGTCGCCGAGGGCAGCGCGGATGTCGCCGCCATGGATCCAGGTGCCCAGCGCCGCGCCGTCCCAGGCCCCGTCGGACGCGACGATCGCGGCCCCGGCCTCCAGCAGCCCGTGTTCGAGTTCGTCGAGAATCGCGGGCACGGTCCAGGTGCGGCGTTCGAGCACCTGGGTCTCGTTGCCGGCCGGGCTGGAGTCGTAGGCCACGCCCCGGGCGATGCAGCTCAGGGCGGCGCCGCAGTGGGCCAGGATGTCGAGCACCGACCAGGCGGAGCACACGGTCGGCGCGTCGAGGGCGGCGCGCGGCAGGTCACGGACGAGGGGCAGCAGGGTGCGGTGCTCGGCCAGCAGAATCCGCTCGGAGGGCGTCAGCTCGGTCATGGCCACAGGCTAGACGAGCCCTGACGATATAGGAAGAGGTGAATATATTGTGGTACTTTGAGGACTTCAAGCCCGGCGATGTGATCGACCTGGGTTCCGTAACGGTCACCGAGTCGGAGATGTTGGACTTCGCCCGCGCGTTCGACCCGCAGCGGTTCCACGTCGACCACGACGCGGCGGCCGGCTCCACGTTCGGCGGGCTGGTGGCCAGCGGCTGGCACACCGCGGCGATGTTCATGCGGCGCTACGTGGACACCGTGCTCGCCGACAGCTCCGGTGAAGGATCGCCCGGCGTCGATGAACTGCGATTCGTCCGCCCCGTCCGGCCCGGCGACACCCTGACGGCGCGGCTCACCGTGCTCGGTTCGTTCCCCTCCCTGAGTGACTCGCGGCTGGGCATCGTCAAGCCGCGGTGCGAGTTCGTCAACTCGGCCGGCGAGGTCGTGTTCAGCATGGTCCTGCACAGCATCTTCCGTCGTCGTGACTGATCGGAGCATCATGGAAGCCGTCTCGCTCACCGCCCAGTGGACCGCCGCGGCCCGGGCCCTGGAATCCGAACGCCCGGACGCCCTCTTCGTCGACGACTGCGCGCGCACCGTCGCCGGCGACACCGGGTTCACCCTGCTCGAAAGGTACTCCGGCTCGGGCATCGTGCCGTTCATCGCGGTGCGGACCAAGTACATGGACGACGCGATCGTGGCCGCAACCGCCGGCGACGGCCCGCGCCAGGTCGTGCTCGTCGCCGCAGGGATGGACACCCGGGTCCGCCGGCTGCCGTGGCCGGCCGGGGTCACCGTGTACGAACTGGACCGCCCGGCCCTGCTCGCCGCCAAGAACGACCTGCTCGCCACCACCACCCCCCGCCCGGGCCCCGAAAGGGTGCCCGTCCCGGTGGACCTGGCCGGCGAATGGACGCCCGCCCTGGTGGCGGCCGGCTTCGACCAGGCCGCGCCGACGTTGTGGGTGGTGGAGGGCCTGTTCTTCTTCCTGCCCGAAGAAGCGGTCACCCGGCTGCTCGGCACCCTGCGCGGGCTGTCGGCCGCCGGCTCCGTCCTGGTCGCGGACATGGCCAGCCGGGCCTCGCTGACCAACCCGTTCGCCCGGCAGTTCCTCGGCGCGCTCGAGGAGGACGGCGCGCCGTGGCTGTTCGGCACCGACGAGCCCGAGCCGTTCCTGAAGGGCACCGGGTGGGCCGTATCCGACCTCAAGCAGCCCGGCGAGGAGGGCGCGGCGTACGGCCGCTGGCCCTACCCGGCGCCGCCCCGGGAACTGGCCAACGCGCCCCGCTCGTTCCTCTTCACGGCCCAGACGGGCTGACGTGCTCACGGACGGGGAGGTGCGCCACGCCCTCGTGGTCGTGGCGCACCCCGACGACGTGGACTTCCAGGCCGCCGGCACGGTCGCCAGCTGGGTGCGCGCCGGCGTCGAGGTGGCCTACTGCGTCCTCACCGACGGCGACGCCGGCCAGTCCGCGGAGTCCCGCGACCGGGTCGGTGAGGCACGGCGCGCCGAGCAGCGGGCGGCCGCCGCGGTGCTGGGCGTGCGCGACGTGCGGTTCCTCGGCTACCCCGACGGCCGGCTGGAGGTCAGCGTGGCGCTGCGCCGGGACATCAGCCGGGTGATCCGCGAGGTCAGGCCCGACCGGGTGCTGTTGCAGAGCCCCGAGTTCCACTGGGACTGGGTGCCCGACACCCACCCGGACCACCGGGCGGCCGGCGAGGCGGCATGGTGCGCGGTGTACCCGGACGCGCGCAACCCGCACGCCCACCCCGAGATCGCCGACCTCGCGCCGTGGACGGTGCCGGAGACCTGGGTGGTGGGCGGCCCGACCCCGGACCACTTCGTCGACGTCACCGGGTTCGTCGACCTGAAGGTGGCGGCGCTGCGTGCGCACGGTTCGCAGACCGGGCACCTGGCCGACCTCGACGGGCACGTCCGGTCCCGGTTGGCGGGGCACGCCCGGCGCGGCGGCCTGCCCGACGGGGTGCTCGCCGAGGCGTTTCAGGTCGTCACCACCGGACCGGCCGCGAAGGAGGACGGATGAGACTCGCCGTGATCGGGGGCGGAGCCGCCGCCGTCAGCCTGCTCGACAGCCTGCTCCGCCACCTCGACGGCCACCCCGCGACCCTCGACATCACCGTGTACGAGGGCTCCGGCACCCTGGCCACCGGCCGCGCGTACCGGCCGGACCTGGACTGCGCGCTGGTCAACCGCCAGGCCGGCTACATGTCGGCCCGGTGGGGCGACCGGGAGCACTTCCTGCGCTGGCTGCGCGAGCAGGGCGGCAGGCACGCCGACGCCGAGCCCGAGTCGTTCGTGCCCCGATCGGACTTCGGCCGGTATCTGACGGGGCGGCTCGCCGAGTGCGTCGCCGCCGCCGAGGGCCGGGGCTGGCGGGTCGACCTACGGGCCGCGCTCGTCCACGAGGTCGCACCGGCCGGCGAGGGGGTGCTGCTGCGCGGCGACGGCTGGGTGTCCGACGCCGACGCCCTGGTGCTGTGCGTGGGATCGGCGGCCCCCGGGGACCCGTACCGGCTGGCGGGCGCGCCCGGGTTCCACCCCGACCCGTACCCGATGACGGAGGTTCTGCCCCGGGTGCTCGGCGACGGGCACGTCTTGGTGCTCGGCACCGGACTGTCCGGGGTGGATGCCGCACTCGGGCTGCTGCACCTCGGCCACACCGGGCCGATCACGATGCTCTCCCGGCGAGGGATCCTGCCCGGCGTCCGGGCCGTCGACCGGCCGATGACCCTGCGGCACCTCACCCCCGAACGGCTCGCCGCCGGGCCGGTCCGGCTCCGCGAGGTCTGGCGGCTGTTCCGGGCCGACCTGCGCGAGGCCGGCGCCGACCCCCGCGCGCTGGTCGGGCCGGTGGTCCCGGCCGCCGACCGGCTGCGCGGCCAGCTCGCCGCGTCGGACAACCCGGCGCAGAGCCTGATGATGGCCGCGTTGCACTCGGCCCGACTGCCGGTGTGGACCGGCCTGCCCGACGCGGAGAAGCGGCTGGTGCTCGCCCGGTTCCAGCCGGTGCTGAAGAGCACCTACAACCCGATGCCGCCGCACACCGCCCGCCGACTGCTCGCGGCGATGGACTCCGGCCAGCTGTCGGTGCGGCCGGGGGTGACGGCGGTGACCCACCGGCCGGATCGCGGGTTCGTGGCCGAGGGGCCCGCCGCACCGCCCCCGGCAGCCGCCGTGATCGACTCGACCCGGGTCGGCCTCGCCGTGGTCGGGGCGGGCTCGCGGTCCCTGGTGTCCTCGGTGGTGACCTCGGGTCTCGGCGAACCCAGCCCCTACGGCGGCCTCCGGGTCGACGTGGACAGCCACGCCCTGCTCGGCGGGGGACACCCGGCGGCGTACGCGATCGGGGACATCACCTCCGGCGAGCTGTACTACGCCGGGAGCATGTTCATGGTCAACCGGGCCGCCGACGCCGTGGCCGCCGCGATCACGGCCCGTGTCACGTCCGCGCGCGCGACGACGGCTGCCTGAAGTGAGCCGGAGGCTTTGTCGCCGGGCGACGCGGGTGCCCGGCCGGGCCGCAGGCCACCCACGTGGGTGGTCAGGCCGCGTGGCTGGCCGCCCGCGCCGGAGTTCAAGCCGCCTTGTTGAGCAGCCGGCGGGGCACGCCCTGGGAGATCGCCACCCCGACCAGCACGATCAGGGCGCCGGCCGGCTGGTTCCACGCGACCGGCTCGCCAAGCACCAGGACCCCGGCGAGGACCGCGAACACCGGCATCACGTAGGTGGTGGAGGTGGTGGTGGTCGCGCCGACCTTGCCGATCAGCGCGTAGTTGAGCGCCTGGGCGAGACCGGTGCACACCGCGCCGAGCATGACGACGCTGCCGATCGCGTTCACCGGCCAGCTCGTCGGCGGATCGGTGAACAGCAGCATCAGCACCCCGGTGATCAGGGACGCGATCAGCAGCTGCGCCGTGGACACCGCCACCCCGGACACGTCGGGGCGGATCAGGAAGCGGCGCATGTAGGGGTACGCGACCGCGTAGCAGGCGGCGGCACCCAGGCACATCAGGCCACCGCTGAGCGCGCCACTGGCCGCCTGCCAGACACCGAGTACGACGAGCACGCCGACGAAGCCGATCAGCAGGCCGGTGATCCTGGCCCGGTTCGGCCGCTCCTCCGGGAGCAGGAACAGCACCACGACCAGGGCGCACAGCGGGGTCGCGGCGTTCAGGATGCCGGCGAGCGCGGAGGACACGTGCCGCTCGCCGTAGGACAGGAGGCTGTAGGGCAGAACGCTGCCCATCACCGCGACGAACGCGGCGTGCCCCCACACGACGGGCGACCGGGGCAGCCGGTCGCGACGGAGCAGCAGCACCACGAGCAGGGCGAGCGCGCCGAACCCGACCCGGCCGAAGGTCACCTGCAACGGCGCGAAGGTCTCGACCCCCACCTTGATGTACAGAAACGTCGTGCCCCACAGCGCGGAGAGCACCAGGAAGTAGGTCGGCCAGGACTGCCACCAGCGGGTGGGGGTCGACGTCTGGCCCGGGGTGCACTCGGCGGCCGTGGAGTGAGACATGGCAGACAGTCTGCCGTCGATGCCTGGCGGTACGCAAGGCCCGAAGTAGTTGAAGTCATGACTTATTCCACATTGTTATACGGATCGACCTGGACCCGGTGGCGGCGCTGGGCAGCTCGGGCCGGCGGCCGCCGGGACGTGTGCGCAGTAGCGCAGGGTGGTGGCGGACGCGACCGGAACGCGGTCGAACCGGCGTGGTGAGGGGACGCGCACGGAGGAGAGGTGGTGGGTGGTGGGAACTGGCTACTCCAACGTCAGCCCACGACCGGAGGATCCGAAGGGAGTGCTACCTGAAGCCGGCCGGCTCATGATCCACACGTCGCAGGCCCACGATGGCAGGCGCGAGCAGACAACCCCTCGACCAGATTGTGGCTCCGCGCACGCCAGTCGGGTCCCGCCGCGATGCCCCCGGCTGCCGCCGGTCACGATTGCCACCGTCCGTCAGGCACCTGTCGTGTTCGTTGACCAGTCCATGATCGTGCGGTCCAGGCGGGTCTGGTGCCATTCGGACGTCGCGTTGGGCGGGTCAGCTGACCGCCCGGTTCCAGTTCTCCGTCAGGTACTTCTTCGCGGCATCGGTCTGGGCGGGGGACAGGAATACCGGGTCGCCGACGACCGGAGGGAGGTTCGCGTCCGCCGCCGCGTCGATCGTGCCCGCCCGCCGCATCGCGTCGGCCCGGACCGGACGTGCCAGGCCCCGTAGCCAGATGTTCTGGCCCTCGTCGGAATACAGGAACTCCTCCCACAGCCGGGCGGCGGCCGGGTGCGGCGCGTCCTTGTGCACGGCCTGGACGTAGTATGACCCGACGACGGCGTGTTGCGGGACAAGGATCTTCCAGTCGACCACGCCCTTGAGCTTGGAGGCGTATCCCGCGTTCAGGTAGTCCCAGTCGATCACGACGGACGTCTTGCCGGTCTGGATCGTGGTCGTGTTCGGCTCGCCCCGGACCAGGTTGCCGTTCCGCTTGAGCTGGCCGAAGAAGTCCACTCCGGGGCCGATGTCGTCCGGGGAACCGCCGTTGCCCAGCGAGGCAGTCACGACCGCGTTGAACGCCGCGCCGGCGGCCGTCGGGTCGCCGTCGATGGAGACCTTGCCCTTGTACGCCGACTTGAGCAGGTCCTGGATGGAACTGGGCGCGGGAACCCTGCCGGCGTCATATCCAATGGACATGTAGCCGCCATAGTCGGCGAACCACAGGCCGGTGGGCTCCTTGAGTGGCTCGGGGAAATCAGCCCAGGTCGCGACCTTGTACGGCGCGAACACGTCGGTGTTGGCCAGCGCGACGTTCGCGCCCAGGTCGAGGACGTCGGGCGCGAGCGGGGTGCCCTTCAGGCCCCGGGCGGCGTTGATCTCGTCCTGGCTGGTGTAGTCGGGTTGCCCGGAGTTGACCCGGATGCCGTACTTCTTGCCGAACGCCGTGATCATCGCGCCGTAGTTCGCCCAGTCCGGCGGCAGCGCGATCAGGTTGAGCGCGCCCTCCTTCTTCGCCGCCGCGACCAGCGCGTCCATGCCGCCCAGCTCGGCCGCCGAGGTCGCGGACGCCGGCCGCACCCTCTCCGGCTCCGCCGGTGCGCACGCCACCGTGAACAGCAGCGTGCCGACGACGATGCCGAAAATGGGTCGGCGATGTGTCCACCGCACGGGCGTCCTCCTGTCAGGCCGGGGCCGGACGGGGTGACCGCCGCCGGGATGTCGCACTTATCGGGCATGGGTGCTGACCTCGCCCTACAGTCGGCCCGCAGGCCGCTCGACCCGGGTTCCACGGGTCCTGGACACTCTGGGATCCGCACCTTCGGGTGTCAATATCCGGGCAGAAAAGTTCATCCGGGTACACCGGAACCGCTACCCCGACGTCATGACAGGGTGGCCCGTCCTTCCGTTCCCGGCTGCCGTTGCGCGGCCGGTTGACGCTGCCGACCACGGTGCTGTTCATGGTCCCGGCTGCGGGATGTTCGTCCTGAACTGGCTGAGCGCCCGCCACCTCATCCAGGCCAACCGCGACCTCCTCACACAGATCGGGGCGGCGGAACCCGCAACGCCCGTGCTGCCGACGCCCGGCCCCGCCGAAACTCCGCCAATCGACTTTCGGGGCGGCACTGTGCGGGCGGGCGGTGGGCGTCGCGGCCCGTGCCGGTCTCGGCGCGGGTCGCGAGCCCTCAGCCGCCGAGCTGGAGCCGGCCTTCGCCCGCACGGAGCCCGGGGGCAATGGCTCGGCACCCCTAGCGGGACTGTCCATGTTTGACTGTCCATCACTCCCAGCGACTTCGCCGACATTTGGCATCGGGATAACGCCCGACGATCGTGCGATACTCATCGGTAGCCGCGCATGCCCATCGCGACGCGGCGAATCGATCCGATCGTCGGTTGGGTGTGAGGTCTGATGAGCGAAGCGCGCGACGCGGAGGAACAGGCCCGCGACATCACGCTGGACACCTACCGGTACCTGCGCGCGGGCATGGCGATCATGGTCGGCCTGCTGGCCGCCGGGGTCGTCGGCGAACGGCTCCATGCCACGTGCTGGCAGGAATCCATCAGCGCGTACTACTACACGACCGCGCACAGCGTCTTCGTCGCGGCGCTGTGCGCGATCGGCGTCCAGTTGATCGTCTACAGGGGCAGTAGTGACACCGAGGATGCCCTGCTCGACCTGGCCGGCGTCCTCGCGTTCATCGTCGCTTTCGTGCCGACCGGCTCGCCCGGACAGGTCTGTGGCGCGGCGGGACCGTGGGCGAAGTGGGAACCGGCGATCACCAACAACGTGTGGGCGCTCATCATCGCCCTGCTCCTGGCATACATCGCGTCGCGGTGGATGTACCGTCGCACGCACACCGACCAGCATCGCAGCGTCCTGGGCGAGATCGCGGTATGGCTCCTCCGGGTGGTACTGGCGCTGGGACTGATCGCCTTCGTCTTCCGCCGCGACCTCTTCAACGCCCGGGCGCACGGGGTCGCCGCGGGGACCCTGTTCGCGGCGATCATCGTCACCGTGTGCCTCACCGCCTTCGTGGCGCGCCGCCAGTCTCCCACTCCCGAAGCGCCACACCCGAGGATCTACTACCGGCTGTACCAGGTCATCGCCGTGCTGATGCTCGCGACACTGCTCATCGTCATCGGCGTACACCTACTGCTCACCCCATGGAGCCACGCGATCCTCGTCGTCGAGTCGCTCCTGATCCTGGAGTTCGCGGCCTACTGGGTGGCGCAGACCATCGAGCTGTGGAAGACCCCCAACCGTGCGGCGCTTCTCCCCGGGAACCTCCGGACGCAGTTGGCCCACAAACGGGAAGAACGCGGGCCTACCGGTTTGGCGAAAGACATGCAGGAACTAAAGCGCCACCCCGCCGGCGAACGACTGATGCGCGCGCTGTGAACAGATGCCGGGCAGCGTCCTGAGCCTCCCGGTCCTCGTTGGCCCAGCTCAGGCCAGTGCGTTCGAAGTGCGGGTAGACCGCGATCCGGTGCTCGTCGACCGCGCTGGGCGTAAGCCACACCTCAACGGCCGGGCCGGATGCCAGGTCGCGCAGCGCGGTCGGGTCGCGGGCCGTCTCGGCCTGACTGTCCAGCCGGGTGAACCCACCGGTCAGGCGCTGGGCGTCGTTGCCGCCGGGCATGGAGGACACGGCTCCGTCGTGGTGGGCCGCCGTCCCCGGGGCGTGGCCCGTCCGGTGGCCGGGGCTCTTGGTTGCGTCGTTGGGACAGCGGGGCAGCGGGGCAGCGGGGCAGCGGGGTGAGGCGTGGGCGGTGAGAATGGCGGGGTGTCGGATGAGGTGGTGGGAGAGCGGTCGAACGACGGTCTGCTCGACGGGGTCAGCACCGCCCTTCAGCGGGCGGGACGGAAGTTCGAGCTTTCGGAGCTGAGGTTCCTGGGGGCCGGGTTCTCAGTCTCGGTGGTGCGGGCCGGGCCGGACCTCGTCGTGCGGGTGCCCGGCACCGAGGATGCCGCCGCGCGCGGTCGGCGCATGGCGGAGGTGCTCGGCGCGTTGCCCGAGCTGCCGGCCCGGGTACCGGAAGTGGTCGAGGTGCTGCCGGCGCAGGAATCGTTGGAGCATGGTGCGCTGGTGCACGTGTGGCTGCCGGGCGAGCCGGTCTCCGCCGGGCTGGTGCGGTCGCACGGCTCGGCACTCGCCGGGGAGACGGCACAGTTCCTCGCCGCCCTACATGCGGTCGACTCCCCGAAGCTCGAAGCCGTGCTGCGCCGGACGCCGGCGGAAGTCGGGCTGCGCCGGTCAGTGGAGGAGGCCGAACTCTGGCCACCGGACCCAGTCGTCGAGCTCGTCGCCGGCCGGCTGGCCGGTCCGGAGGTCGCCGCGTTCGGGCGCTGGCGGGCCGAGTACCGGGATTGGATCGCCGAGGTCGGGAGGCCTGTCGCGCTGCACGGCGACTTCTGGCACGGCAACCTCGTGGCGCGGGAAGGCCGGCTGGCGGCGGTGGTGGACTGGGAGGACGCCCGGCTCGGTGATCGGGCGGCTGACCTGTGTGGCCTGTGGTGTCTGGGCGCGGAGTTCGGTGCCGCAGTCCTGAGCCGCTACGCGGAGCTCACCGGCATCGACAGTGGGGCGCTGGGGTGGGGCGTGGCGGTGAACCGGGTCCGGCGTGAGCTGCGGGGCGTGGAGTGGTCTGTGCGCCACGACGACGCCGACGAGCTGGAGGCGTCCATCGTGAAGGTCCGGGCGGCACTGGGCTAGCCAGCGGGCGCAACTCGGATGTGGGCGATCTCAGTCGTCCTCGGGGTCTGCCGGACACTCGTGGCCGTACTCATCGACATCCAACTCCGCGCGCGTCACCCTCAAGAAGTCCAGCACGCGGGCGTCCAAATGCCAGCCCAGCACCCTGTACTCAGGGTCGGCGCCGGAGTTGAGGTACCGCACTACCTGCAAGGTCGCGCTGCGGCCACCCTCGCTGGCGGCCAGTTCGTCAGCCAGAGCCCCGATCGGCACCGCGTACTGCTCCAGCCGCTCGACAAGTCGCTCGACCTGTTCGTCCACGCATAGACCGCTCTCACGGCACACCACCTTCCATGAGTGCGCCTTGGGCACCATGGGCAGGGCCGACCTGCTGCCACGCACCGTGTGCTCATCAGGCGACAGACCGAGACGCGCTCCGATCTCCTGCGCCGACACCTGTTCCGAGGCGATCGAGAAGTACACGTACTGAGAAATGATCACAGCCGCACCATAGCTGTCGCCACATGGCGACCACCACGGTTGAAGAACAAGCTCAAGCCGGATCCGGCGCAGGGGTCGTGGATCCGATTCGAGCGAATGTCCTGGTCAACCTGCGGGTCGTCAGGGTGACGGCGGTCCAGGTCAGGACTGTTTCAGACGTAGCTGGGGCTCAGCGTTCGCCGCAGCCGCGATCTCCACCTTCCATGCGCCGCAGTGGTGTGCCTGTGTGCTGCGGGGCCAGAGCGTCTGCGGGACGCCGGGTGGAGTGCGGCGGCGGTGTCCGATCAGTCGGGCCGGTTGGTCACCTGGAATGACCACCTCGGGGCAGAACAGCAGCACGGGGAAGACGACTGCGGGCACGGCGAACAGGATGGGAAAGTGCAGTCGCAGCGCCCAGGCGACCAGTGGCCCGGTGATCACCAGGAGGACCGGTACGGCCAGCAAGCCCGGCAGGAATCCGGCGATGCAGAACTCGATCACGTCCGGGTTGCACCGGTCGAATGTCGCGGCGGCCAGCAGGCCGAAGCCGAAGTCGTGGGCCGTTCACCGGACGGGAGATCAGTCATCCACCGAGTATCGACACCGGGTCGTGGTCTCAGTGGGTGCGGTGGCCGATGGCGACGGCATCCGCGAGGATCAGACCCATGCCGCTGCGACTGCACCACATCGTCATCGACGCCCACGATCTGCCAGGCCTGGCCCGATTCTGGGCCCAGGTACTGGGTTGGAAGATCCTGTCCGAACGGGACCGGGAGGTGGTCATCGGACCGGACGTCACAGCGCCGGTCGGGATCTGCTTCATGCCGGTCGCCGACGTCAAAGCGGTCAAGAATCGCCTTCACCTCGATCTGACGTGCACGGCGGAGGACCGGGTCGACGAGATCGAACGGGTACTGGCACTCGGCGCGCGCCACGTCGATGTCGGGCAGTCCGGTGAGGAGTCCTGGGTCGTCCTCGCCGACCCCGAAGGCAACGAGTTCTGCGTCATTCGACCGAAGCGCACATTGATCCTGTGACGACATGCCATGGCGGAGCGAGAGTCAGCGGCCGGCCGGTGGCGACGAACTGCTGAACAGGCCGATGAGGCCCTGTGGGGCGTCCTCGTCGAAGCAGATCCTGTGGTTGTGCGCGGCTTCGGCGGCGGCCTCGGCGCTGCGGGGGAACAGGGCGTTCTCGTACTCGGTGAGCGCGGCCTCGACGTCGTCGGGATGGGCGGCGATGGCTGTGGCGAGTTCGGCGCCGTCGAACATGGCGAGGTTGGCGCCCTCGCCGGCGAATGGTGACATCAGGTGGGCGGCGTCGCCGATGAGGGTCACGCCGGGCACCCGGTCCCACCGGTGTTCGATCGGCAGCGCGTTGATGGTCCGTAGGACGGGGGCGGTGTCACTGTTGGTGATCAGTGCGGTGAGCTCCGGGGCCCAGCCGTCGAGCTCTGCGGCGACCGTGGTGGTGGCTGCCTCGGTGTCGGTGACGTCGATGTCGGCGATCCAACCTGGCGGCCTGGTCAGCGCCACGTAGGTGTGCAGGGTGCCGCCGGGCTCGCGGTGGGCGAGGATTCCTTTCCCGGGTGCCAGTGCGAACAGTGCGCCGCCGCCGACCGCCTTCGCGCTGGCGGGGTGACGATCGTCGGCGTCGAACAGGTACGTCTCGATGAAGGATGTGCCGACGTAGGCGGGTTCGGCATCCGACAGCAGCGGGCGTACGCGTGACCAGGCGCCGTCCGCGCCGACCAGCAGGCTGCTCGTCACGATCGAGCCGTCGGCGAACGTCAGCTCGTGCCGGCCGTCGCCGAGGGGACGGATCGCGGTGACCTTGTGCCCCCATCTGATGGTGTCGGCCGGAAGGGAGTCGAGCAGAATCTGGCGCAGGTCGCCCCGGTGGACCTCGGGCCGGCCGCCGGTGCCGTCGTCGGGCCGGTCGAGCAGGACGGTGCCGTCCCTGTCGAGCACCCGCGACGCCTCGCCGCCCGCGTGGATGAGGTCGACGAACTGGTCGTACAGACCGGCTGACCTGAGGGCGAGTTGGCCGTTGTAGTCGTGGATGTCGAGCATCCCGCCCTGGGTGCGGGCGGTCGAGGAAGCCTCCGCCTCGTAGATGGTCGCCGGGATGCCGTGCAGGTGCAGGACGCGGGCGAGGGTCAGTCCGCCGAGCCCCGCGCCGATGATCGTGACGGGAGTGGTCATGGTGATTTCCTCCATCGAAGGCCGCACGGAGCTTGACCGCGCGACTCTGGAACGCCGTTCCAGTACCCAGCTTGGAACAACGTTCCAGATCTGTCAAGATGAGTGCATGGCAACGGAGACGGGTGACACACGTCGGCGAACGGACGCACTCTCCCGCAAGCGCATCGTTGACGCCGCCGTCGAGCTGCTCGACGCCGCGGGCGAAGGCGGCCTGACGTTCCGGGCCCTCGCGGCGCACCTGAAGACCGGGCCCGGTGCGATCTACTGGCACGTCGCGAACAAGGACGAACTCCTCACCGCCGCCACCGACGCCGTCCTGACCCACGCAACGGCGGCCGACGTCGCCGAGGACACCCCCGAGGAGGCGATCCGGGCGGTCGCGCTCGGTGTGTTCGACGCGGTCGACGCGCACCCCTGGGCTGGCACCCAGCTCTCCGGCGCTCCATCGCAGCCGACGATGCTGCGGATTTTCGAACGCCTCGGACGCCAGATCCAAGCGCTCAGCGTCCCCACGGCGGCTCAATTCACTGCGGCCGCGGCCTTGTGGAACTACATCCTCGGCGTCGGCAGACAAAACGCCGCGAACGCCCGGGCGCACGAACCGGGCACGGACCGGACCGCGGCCCTCGCAACCGCGTCGGCCGAGTGGGCGAACCTCGATCCGATCGAGTACCCGTTCACGCGGACCGTCGCCGACCAGCTGCGCGACCACGATGACCGCGAGGAGTTCCTCGCCGGCATCAATCTCATCCTCGGCGGCATCTCCAGCCTGGCCCTGCCGGTCGTGGATGGCCCCACCCGGACATGACCTGGCCCAATCCTTGATCCTCAGCTAACTCCAGTGCGGTGACGGTGCCGGCGCGACGCCATGGCGCTGTGTGCAATCAGATCGCGAAAAATGTGCCGGTATGTGACCATGTTGACTGGGGGTGGTCATGCGGCGCTGGAAGAAGATCCTGCTGGTCGCTGTCTCAGGGGTGCTGGTCGTCGGTGGGGGCGCCGCGGCGGCAGTGCGGTCGTTCGTGCGGTCCATCCCCGACCGGCTCGTGGACAGCCAGATCCGCCGGCAGTACTCGACGCCGTCCTATCAGGGAGCCCGGCCACCGGACCTTTCGCCCTTCGCCGCCGAACTGGGCGCGGTCTCCGATGCGCAGCTCAGCGCCTGGGACAGCCAGATCGCCGGGGCTGACATCCGCGGACTCCGCGAGCAGATGGCCGCTGGCCGCCTCACCGCCGAACAGCTCACGTTGTACTACCTCAAGCGCATCGAGAAATACGACTCCGGCAAGCTGCGCGCCGTCCTCACCGTCAATCCCGACGCGCTGACCACGGCCAGGGACAAGGACCGCGAGCGGGCCGCCGCCACGCCGGGGCTGGGGGCGATGCATGGCATCCCGGTACTGCTGAAGGACAACATCGCCACCGGTGACCGCATGCCCACGACCGCCGGGGTGGCCGCGCTCCGCGACGCGCGCTCCGGCCGGGACGCCTTCATCGTCGCGAGGCTCCGCGAGGCCGGGGCGATCATCCTGGGTAAGACCAACCTCAGCGAGTGGTCGTACTACATGGACTCCGAGGCACCCAGCGGGTTCAGCGTGCTGGGCGGACAGACCCGCAGCCCCTACGGGAAGTACGACGTCGGCGGGTCGAGCTCCGGATCCGCCGTGGCCGCCTCGGCCCGGCTGGCGGCGGTGACAGTCGGCGCCGAGACGACGGGTTCGCTGATCTACCCCGCCTCGCAGAACTCGGTCTTCGCCCTGCACCCGAGCATCGGGCTGCTGAGCGGCGACCGCATCATCCCGATCTCCGGTGCGGTGGACACGGCGGGGCCGATAGGCCGTACCGTCCCGGATCTGGCCGTGCTCCTCAACGGGCTGCGCGGCCCCGGCGCCACCGGTGCCGACGCCGAAGCCGCCCGCTCCCTGGCGACGACGGACTTCACCACGTTCCTCAGCCCTGGTGGCCTCGGCGGGCTGCGGGTCGGGGTGCTCCCGTCCGGTGCACCCCGCAAGGGCGACCAGGAGATCAAGGACAAGGCGGTCGCGAACCTGAAGGCCGCAGGAGCGGTGGTCAAGGACGTCAGCTTCCCCGAGGACGAGGTCACATTCGTTTCCGACACGCACGGCGATGTGCTCCTGCACGACTTCCGGCGTGACGTCGACAGCTACCTGGCCGAGACCGGCGCACCGGTCGCCTCCCTGGCCGAGGTCATCGCCTTCAACAAGCAGGATCTCGCGAACCGGGCACCGTGGGGGCAGAAGCTTCTCGAGGAGGCACTGGGTGACCCGGGGCCTGACAACGCGGCCGAGTCACGGACCAGGGCCCGCGCGGCGATCGACAGCACGCTTCGGGACAACCAGGTCGACATCCTGCTGAGTCTCGCCAACAACGATTCCATCGTGTACGCCCACGCCGGGTACCCGGCCATCAGCGTGCCCGCCGGCTACCGCGCCTCGGGCGAGCCCCTGGGGCTGACCCTGATCGGCGGCTACCTGGACGACGGCAGACTCATCCGGGCCGCCTACGACTACGAGCAGCGCTTCAAGCCGCGCAAGGACCCAGTCCTCTGAGACCGCGATGGACGCCTGATCTCGGGGGTGCCCCTATGTTCTTGTCAAGGCAGTGGCCGGATGGTTGGACGCCTTGGGGAGTGCTCCGGCGGCGTGGGTACTGCGAAGGCGAGTACGTTGTTGGGCATGACGAGTGACTTCTACTGCGAGGAAGCCCTCAGCGGCCGTACTCCGGTGACGGTGGTTGCCGAGACCAGCGGGGTCTTAGCTTTTCATCACACCAGGCCGTACTGGCCTGCGCACATCGTTGTGGTTCCTAAGGTCCATGTTCCGTCTCTGGTGGACCTTGGTGGTGCTGATGAGGCACTGTTGCATGAGGTGTTGGCAGTGGTGCGCAGGGTCGCCGAGCAGGTCACCCGCGATCATGGCGCTTGTCGGGTCGTGACGAACATTGGCGAATATCAGGACTCCAAGCACCTGCACTTCCATGTGGGGGCGGGCAGCCCGCTGCGCTGAGCTGTGGCATCCACGGTGCGATCACACGGCTGGGCCCGGCGGTAGCTGCGGCGACCTGGGGCCGGAGTTCGAGAACTGATCCAGAAGGCGCCGGTCAGGCCACAGCTCGTCCGGCGAGCCTGTCATCGACTCGACCGGTCCTGGCTCGGTGCGCCGGTCGGGCTGGTCTCGGGCGAGCGGCGGCGGGCGAGAGCGAGGCTGGTCATGGTGGTGAACGCCATCGCGGCGATGCCGATCAGCGCTGCCGTGGTGTATGCGCTGTCGTTCGGGAAGAGATGGCCGGTGTCGGTGCCGGCGGCCAGGATCAGGCCGCCTATGGCGCTGCCCAAGGAGTACCCGACGCTGCGGACGACATAGTTGAAGCTCATGGCGCTCGACGTCTCGCTCGCTGGGGTGACGGCCAGGATGACGCCGGGCATGGCGGCCGCGAAGCCGCCGACACCGAAGCCCAGCACGCCTATTGCCGCGAACAGTTCGGCCAGGTTCGACCGAAGCGCCGCGAAGAGGACGAACCCGCCACCGACGACGACGGCGCTGCCGGCCACGAGGAAGGAGGCGTCGATCCGCCTCCGAAACGTAGGCGTGAGCTTGCCGGCGACGAACCCCATCACAGAGAACGGGACGAGGACCAGCCCGGCGACGAAGGTGGTCAGCCCGAAGCCGTAGCCGGCGCTGTGTGGCGTCTGCGCGTACCTGGTGATGAGTGTGAGGAGGAGGTACATGCCGCTCCCGCCGACGAACATGGCGATGTTCGCTCCGGCGACCGCCGGGTGCCGTACCGCCCGGACATCGACCAGGGGCGTCCTACTGCGCAGCTCGGAGGCGATCCAGCCGCAGAGGAGGAGCACGGCGACGATGGCGAGGACCACCGCCACCTCGAGGTGATGGCTCCATAGGCTCCTCTGACTCGCGAGGAAAAGGACGAGGGACAGACCGCCCGCCAGGAGGAGCGCGCCCGCCACGTCCACGTGGGCGGAGCGGCCATCCGGAGCTGCGGGCATGGCGCGCCACGCCGCCAGGAGAGCGATAGCGGTGACGAACAGGCCCAGGCCATAGGCGGCCCGCACCCCGCCGAACTCGGTGAGCAGCCCGGCCAGCGGGTAGCCGACGCCGGCCCCGATGATCGAGACCACCGAGATCAGGGCGATCGTGGCCGCGCTGCGCCCCTCGGGAAGATGGTCGCGGGCCACGCCCATCATGAGCGCCGTCAGGCCGAGCCCGACGCCTTGGGCCGCCCTGCCGGCGAGCAGCCCCGCGAACGGCAGCGGTAGCACGGTGAGCGCACTGCCGGCGACGACGACCGCCAGCGTCGCGAGAATGGTGGCTCGTCGATGTGGGCCGGCTCCGAGCCGGCCGAGGACGGGCGTGGCGACGGCGCCGCTCAGCAGCGTGATGGTCAGCGTCCACTGCGCGTTGTCGAGCGAGACGTGGAACGTGGTTGCCACGCTGGTGATGAGCGGCGTTCCCAGGCTGGCGACTGCCGCAACCACCAGGGCGATGAATATCTGGGAGGGGACCAGCAGTCGCGCCTCGGAGTGCTCCGGGGTGGTGCTCATCGGCTGGTTTCGGTCGTGACGTGTTCGAACAGGCCGGGACCTGTCACTGCTTCAGCCCTTCTCGGTCTTGGTTCTCGAGCGCTGCCAGATGCAGCAGCGCCGGAAGGGCTGCCACCAAGGCCTCGACCTCGTCGTCAGCGAGTTGGTCTATCAACCGCTCCAGCGCGTGGACGCCAGCCTGGCGCCGCGCCCGAACGTACGACGCGCCGGCCTCGGTCAGGCACACCAGCGTGACCCGTCTGTCGGACGGATCGCCTGTCCGCTCGACCAGCCCGGATTCCTCCATCACCCGAACCAGGACGGTCATCGCGGGCTGGGTGACACCCTCGACCGCGGCCAAATCGGTGATGCGTCGTGGGCCGGTCCTGTCCAGGGTGGCCAGGGTGGCGGCGGACGTGAGGCTCATGTCGCGGGGAAGACGTCTCACGGCCCTGGTGGCCAGTCCGTAGAGGGCTGACCCGATCGCCTCGGAAGCGCGACCACTGGCGTCTTGACGACTCATGATTGAAGCATAGCAGTTTTATATGAATGCTTTATGCATCCAGTGCCTGGACTCGAACCCGCCTTCGTGTCAGCCGCGCTGGGGGAGGCGGACGGCACGCGCGAATTGTGCGGCGCCGCCCAGGCGGATCAGGGTGCCGGACGCGCTGCTGTGTGTGCTGGCGGTGATCGTGGACGGTCTGCCGAGGTGATCGCCCATGTCGACCGCGATACTGGTGACGCCCTGAGCCGCGAGGCATGCGGCCAGACATGCGGTGCTGTTGGCGTTGGCGACATCCTCGGGGACGCCGATCGACGGGGCGAACATCCGGGCTGACGCCTGACCGTCCGCCTCGGGGCCTGAGTACGCGTAGCAGCCCAGCAGTCCGTAGCGGTCACAGGCTTGGCGCAGCGTGGCGAAGTCCGGACGGAGTTCGGCAAGCACGGTGCGCGATCGCACGGGCAGCAGGAGCCGCGGCCGGCCAGGTGAGGCGACACAGGCGCCGTCGGCAAGAGCTTCGCCCGTCAGGCCGAGAGCGGTCACGATCGCCCGGAGTTCGGACTCCCCGGCGTCCCGCAGACGGATCGGGCCCGGATCGAACGTGGCCATCAGGCCGTCTCGTTCTCGCCTCGCCCAGCCTTCGAATACGCGGCCTGTTGTGTGCAGCACGGCCCGGTAGTCGGCGCCGCCGTGGCGTAGGGCGAGAAGCGCCAGTGCCGCGACTGTGCCGTGACCGCAGGCGGGCAACTCGCCCTCGCTGGTGAAGAAACGGAGCCGGTACGACGGTCGCGCCCGATCGTCGCCGTCACCCGCGGCGATGAACACGGCATGCGAGGTGCCTGTCGCAGCGGGGATGCGCCGTCGCTCGGCATCGGTGAACGGCGCATCGTCAAGGACGGCGGTCGGACTGCCGCCCCGGCCCTGTCGCCGGCACGCGTCGATGATCGTCACGTCGATCAAGGCGTCACCTCCATCGGGTCGGCCGGGACGCTCCACAAGGTTCTGATGTCGCCCGTGGCCATGTCCTCCGTCAAGGCCTCGGCCACACCGGCCCGCGCCGCCGACACGGGGAACTCGGCGATCCTCATGGATGGCCCCTCAGCTCTCTCTCGGGTTGAACACGCGTGGGATTGTCCGCGTTCGGACATCTGGCCATCGACAATCCGCCGCCCGTCGGTCACCCTGCGCCCCTAATCTGTGCGCCGGTTGGATTGGTCTGGACCGCTGGAGGCACCGATGGGCATCGCGCGACGCAGGTTTCTGATCGGATCGGCCGGGGTGGCGGGCAGCGTCGCGCTGCCGGCGGCCTCGGCGGCGGCACCCGGGGCCGCGCCGGGGCCGGAGGTCGCGGTGGCGGGCACCGGCACGATCGCCGACGTGAAGCACGTGGTGATCCTGATGCAGGAGAACCGCAGCTTCGACCACTATTTCGGCACCATGCGCGGGGTACGCGGGTTCGGCGACCGCACCGCGATCTCGATCAACGGCGGCTACTCGGTGTTCAATCAGCCGAACTGGTCCGGTCGGCAGTACCCGTTCCCGCTGCGCGGCCCGTCCGGCAGCCCCGACCCGGAGACCCTCGCGCAGTGCCAGGGCGACCTGGCGCACGGCTGGTCGGACCAGCACTCGGCGTGGAACAGCGGCAAGCTGGACAACTGGCTGCCGGCGAAGGCGTACAAAATCGGGTGTATGGGTTTTATGGATCGCAAGGACCTGCCGTTCCACTACGCGCTGGCCGACGCCTACACCCTATGCGACGCCTACCACAGCTCCGGCCTGACCGCGACCGGCCCGAACCGCACCTTCCACTGGAGCGGAATGATCGACGCGGCCGGCCGATTCGGCTCCCCGGCCAAGGACGGCGGCGAGGAGTCCGGCCTGACCTGGCGCACCTACGCCGAGGAACTCCAGGACGCCGGGATCAGCTGGCGGGTCTACCAGAACGCCTCCGACAACTACGGCGACAACGCGCTGGCCTACTTCACCCAGTTCGCCAACGCCGCGCCCGGCACCCCGCTGCACGACCGGGGCATGGTCAGCGTGCCCCGCGTCTCCGGCAGCACCCCGGACGACATCCTGGCGGCGATCCGCGCCGACGTGCGTGCCGGCACCCTGCCTCAGGTGTCCTGGGTGGTCACCGACCAGGCCACCTCCGAGCACCCGATCGGCCCGCCGGTGAACGGCGAACGGTTCGTCAGCGGCCTCCTCAACGCGCTCAACGCCGACCCCGCCGTGTTCAACAGCACCGTCGTGCTGGTCAACTACGACGAGAACGACGGCTTCTTCGACCACGTGCCCCCGCCGGCACCGCCAGCCGGCACCCCGGACGAGTTCGTCGGCGGCACCCCGGTCGGGCTCGGCTTCCGGGTGCCGATGTTCGTCGTCTCCCCGTGGAGCCGGGGCGGCTGGGTCACCTCCGAGACCTTCGACCACACCTCCGTGCTCCGGTTCCTGGAAACCTGGAGCACGGCGATCGGCAAACCGGCCACCTGCCGGTACATCAGCGCGTGGCGGCGGGCCGTGTGCGGCGACCTGACCTCGGCGTTCGACTTCGCCCACCCCGTGTACGGCCTGCCGGCGCTGCCCACCCCCGGCGCGGCCATCTCGACGTCGTACTGCGGGCCGCTGCCCAACCCGTCGCCGTCCACCAACGCCCTGCCCGCCCAGGAGCCCGGCACCCGGCAGGCCCGCGCGCTGCCCTACCAGCCCACCGCGCACATCTCCTCCTGGGACTACGGCGCCGACGGCAGCATCCGACTGAACATCACGATGGCCAACGACGGCCCGCTGGCCGGGCACGCGGCGCACTTCGCCGTGTACGCCAACGCTTTCCGCAGCGGCGGCCCGTGGCAGTACACGGTGTCGCCGGGCCAGCCGGTGACCGACTTCTTCAACTGCGGCCCGGGCCTCGGCAGCGGCCGGTACGACTTCACCGTCGTCGGCCCCAACCGGTTCCTGCGCCGGTTGACCGGCACCGCCACCAGCGCGAGCCGCAACGTGGAGGTCCGCTCGCGGGTGGCGGTGGAGGCCGGCACCGGCAAACTCGCGATCTTCCTCGACATGGTCAACGGCTCGGCAGTGCCCGTCACCTTCACAGTGGCCGCCGCCAACTACCGCACCGACGGCCCGTGGACGTACACCGTGCCCGCCGGACAGACCGTCAGCGACTACTGGAACGCCGTCGCCTACACCAACGGCTGGTACGACCTCGCGGTCTCGCTGTCGGCCGACGGCACCTGGTCGCGGCGGTTCACCGGGCACATCGAGACCGGCGCGCCGAGCGTCACCGGCTGAACTCGGCCGCGCCGCAGGGGAGCGGTGGCCCACCAGCCGGTGGGCCACCGCTCGACGCGGGTTCGGCGGCGGCGACATACTCGACGAGCTCACCGCGACGACGACCTCCCAGGTCTGGTCAGTCGTTCGCGGCACGGTGCGTCACGAACGGCTCGACCCGCGCGACCTGGAGCCAGGCCGGTCCTGAACGGCGTCGCGGACACGGTGGCCGGGTCCGCGCTGCCGACGAGCCCGGACCCGAGGCCGGCCGCCCGGTACGAGTACTGGATGTTCGAGGGAATCCGCCCCGACATCCGCTCGAACCTGGCGCTGCACGTCACCTCCGAGCACAACGACGATCCCCTAGCGCTGAGCATGCTCGGCGGCAGCGAACACGCCATCAGCCTGCGCGGCTGCCGGGACTCCGTGCGCGCGGCGATCGCGCAGGTGGAGGGGCTCCGGGCGCCCTGACCACACCGGCCTGCCGGGCCCGTGCGCGGCAAACGGCCGGACGGGTGCGCGGTGCCGACCGTCCGCGCTCGCGGGTTACTTTCGTCGGCCCCGGTGTGGTCGATCGTCCATGTCGACCGGGCATGGCGTTCGCGGACGCTTGGACCACCCCTGACGTGCCGGCCGCCCGAGGTGGGCACGACCCCGACCAGGGCGTCCAGGGCGAGCGCGCCACGGGCTCCGCGACGTCGAACCACGGGAGACACACCGATGATCACCCATCCCACCCGACGGCTCCCGGCCGCCGTCGCTGTCACCGGACCCCGGCTCGGAGCGATCGATGTCGCCCGCGGGCTGGCCGTGATCGGCATGATCCTGGCGCACCTGGCGTTCGGCGGCACCGAGGTGTCGCTGTCGGATCCGGGCACCTGGCCCGGCCTCGTCAACGGCCGGTCCTCCATCCTGTTCATGACCCTGGCCGGGTTGTCCCTGACGTTCATCGCCGGCCGTCCGCGGCCACACTCCGGCGAGCGGCTGGTCAGGGCCAGGGTGCGCGTCTTCACCCGCGCCGCGCTACTCCTCGGGATCGGCGCGGCGCTGGACCTTCTCAATGGCGGCGCCGCGGTCATCCTCGCCGTCTACGGCGTGCTCTTCCTGCTCGCGACGCCGTTCCTGCGGCTGAGCGCCCGGTGGCTGCTCGTCTCGGCCGGGATCGTCGCATTGACCGGCCCTGTCCTGGCCAACCTTGTGCCGGGGCACGGCGGCGAGCCGCAGTCCGGATCGCTGGCCACGGCGGTGAAGGGCGTGCCCACTGACGGCGTCGACCTGCCGATCGCGGCCCGATTCGCGCTGGAAATCCTTTTCACCGGTACGTATCCCGCTGTCATCTGGCTCGCGTTCCTCCTCGCCGGCATGGGCGTCGGCCGCCTGGCCCTGGACAACCGCCGGACCGCCGGCGTCGTCTTCGGCGTGGGAGCCACGATCTCCGTCACCGGGTATGGCCTCGGCCACCTGCCCGGACTTCCCGACCCCCTCGACCGTCTCGCGACGTCCTCCCCGCACAGCGGCGGCTGGGGCGAGGTGCTCGGCTCGGGCGGCCTGGCGATCGCGGTGATCGGGCTCCTCCTGCTGCTGTGCCGGTACCGTGAGGTGCGGACCGCCACCTGGCCACTGGCCGCCCTCGGCTCGATCACGCTGACCGTGTACGTCCTGCACATCGCGTCCTTCCTGCTCCTGTCGCAGGAGGCACCCGAGCACGGCGCGGGCGAGAGTCCCTGGTTCGCCGCCGTCTCCGTCGCCGCCGCGCTCGCGTTCGCCGTCCTGTGGCGGACGTTCCGGACCAGTGGCCCGCTGGAGGGCGTGGTCACCTGGATCTCCAATCGTGCGGCGGACACCGGCCGGCAGCCGACTGCCGACACCGTGTTCGAACCGACCAAGCCGACCCCGGCCACGTAACCCGGGCTCCCGAGCGATCGGCGACGGCCAGGGTCATGGGTCCTGATGGGCATCGCCGGCTGGCCGAACGGCGTACGGGATATCTGCCGTTCGACATACCCGACCGGGCCGATCGGCAGACGACCCGGACCCGCCCGATCGACCAGCCTGGATTCACCCGCGACCGACCGGTCGCTCACCACACCGCAAGGAGTAACCCTCGATGCTCCGTACCCTCATCCGGGTCGCCGCCGTGGCGCTGGCCGTCGGCGTCGTCGCCGCCCCGGCCGCCGCCGCGCCGACACCCGACCCGCGACCGTCCATCGTGGGCGGCACCCGGGCCGCCCAGGGCGAGCTCCCGTGGATGGTCCACCTGTCCATGGGCTGCGGCGGCGCGCTGTACACGCCGCAGCTCGTGCTCACCGCCGCGCACTGCGTGGACCGCACCGGAGCCGACACGTCGATCACCGCCACCTACGGTGTCGTCGACGACCAGGACCCGTCGGCGATCAGCGTCCGGTCGACGTACGTGCACCAGGCGCCGGGCTACAACGGCACCGGCAAGGACTGGGCCCTGATCAAGCTCGCCACCCCGATCGCCAACCCGCACCTGCTCCGGCTGAACACCGACCCCGCCAACGACTCCGGCGTCTTCACCATCATGGGCTGGGGCGACACCTCCGACGGCGGATCGAGTTCGCGGTACCAGCTCAAGGCGCAGGTGCCGTTCGTCGACGACGCGAGCTGCAAGGCCGCCGGCGGGAACTACTCCGGGCTCGTCGCCGCCGAGGAGATCTGCGCCGCGTACCCCCAGGGTGGCGTCGACACCTGCCAGGGCGACTCGGGCGGGCCGATGACCAAGCAGGTCAACGGCGAGTGGCTGCAGATCGGCGTCGTGAGCTGGGGCGACGGCTGCGCCCAGGCCGGCAAGCCCGGCGTGTACACACAGGTCTCGCACTTCGCCGCCGACATCTGGGCGGCGGCCGAGGCGCTCGGCGGCGGCCCGACGCCCGGCCCGACCCCGACGCCCACGCCGACTCCGACCCCCAACCCGAACCCGACCGGGTGCGGCGTCTCCGTCACCGGCACCGCCCCCGTCTCGATCCGGGACAACCGGACCGTGACCAGCCCGGCGACCGTCGCCGGCTGCGCGGGCAAGCCCTCGGCCACCGCGACCGTCGCGGTGACCATCCGGCACACCTGGCGAGGCGACCTCACGCTCCGGGTGATCGCGCCGGACGGCTCCAGCGTCCTGCTCGAGGACTTCGACCGGGTCGACAGCCGGCACGACGTGGTCAAGTCGTACACCGTCGATCTTTCCGGGAAGACCGGGAACGGTACCTGGAAGCTGTCGGTCCGGGACTCCGCGACCCAGGACACGGGCACGGTCGACTCCTGGAAGCTGACCCTCTAGGCATCCAGCTCACAGGGGTCGGGTCCGGGGATATCCCCGGACCCGGCTTCCGGGCATGCTGTGGCGATGACCCGGCGAGCGGAGACCCGATGCTGCGCCTGACCTGCCAACACCAGGGGTCGAGGGGAGAATCAAGGTCGCCGGACCGTCGTTGCGTGAGGAGAGTGGCGACGGTGTTTTGTCAGGGGTAGGAGTTAGCGTGGCCCGGCAGGATCGTCCATTGGCTGGGAAGGTTGTCATGAGGCTTCTCCTCACGGACTCGGGCATCACGAACGCGAGCATCCACGACGCACTCGTCGACCTGCTCGGCAAGCCGGTCGCAGAGTCCAGTGCCCTGGTCGTCCCTACGGCGTTGCACGCCCAGAAGGGCGGGGCCGTCCTGGCTGCCCGCGCGATCAGCGGAGACCTGGCGCCCATGGCCCAGTTGGGGTGGAAGTCCCTCGGGGTTCTTGAGCTGACCGCGTTGCCCAGCATCGGTGAGGAGCTCTGGGTCCCCATGGTCCGGGAGGCGGACGTCCTGCTGGTCGAGGGTGGCGATCCGATGTTCCTGTGCCACTGGATGCGCGAGTCCGGCCTGGCGGACCTGTTCCCGACGCTCGACAACATGGTCTATGTGGGGCTGAGCGCCGGGAGCATGGTGATGACCCCGCGGATCGGGGAGGACTTCGTCCGCTGGAGCCCGCCCGGGGGCGGCGACCGGACGCTGGGCGTGGTCGACTTCGCGATCTTCCCGCACGTGGATTCCCCGGGCATGGCGACCAACACCATGGCCCACGCCGAGAAGTGGGCCGCGACGATGCCGATGCGGGCGTATGCCATTGACAGCGAGACGGCCATCAAGGTGACCGACGGAGACGTCGAAGTCATCTCCGAAGGGAACTGGAGACTGCTTAACCCCTAACGACGCGAGGGATGTCTGGTGGCGCTCGGCGAATCCGCCGCCTTGGGCACGCCATCTCTGGTCGGCATGGAGAGACCTGCACGGGCCATGCATTTCGAGGTCGCGGCCAGTAGGGTGTCAGATCCGGACGTGTCCAGCGGGGAATGCCCCATTGGCCTGGAATATATGGACCAGTGGATTCGACCATGATCTTGCGGCGACCCACAATGGACGGCATGGACTGGGGCTGGCAGGAGAAACAACACCGGATCGGTCAGCTCATGGACCAGATCATGCCGCTGATGACGGCGGGTCGGGCCGCTGACGCCGTGCCCGTGCAGCGGGAGGCGCTGGGGCTGGCCCGGGAGCTGGTCGTGGCGCGGCCGGACGACGCCACCTTCCGGCAGGGTCTGGCTTCCATCTTGTACGGGATGGGTTCCACCCTGACCGACGCCGGCCACGCCGATGAGGCGGTGCGCCTGCTCGACGAGTGCCAGGCGATCTACGAACAGCTGGCCGTGCCGGAGGCGTACATGGCCGACGTGTGCGCGCGGCGGGCGCGGGCGTACAGCGTCGCGGGTCGGGGAGTGAGCGCCGTGCTCGACGCCGATGAGGCGGTCGTGCGGTACACGCGGCTCGACGCGCGGGACCCGGACGGCGCGCACGCCCTGGATCTCGCCCGGGTGCTCACGCTGGCGGCCGTGGTTCAGCACCGCGTCGGCGATCAGGACCTCGCGGTCGCCGCCGCCGACGAGGCGATCTTCGCCTACACCCGTGGCCCGGCGGTGCCCAGGACAGGCCCGGTGGACTTCCATTATCTGATGATGGCGCTGGAGGTGGTGGCGGAGGCGCACACGATCGCGGGGCGTGCGGCGTTGGCCACGGACGCCGACGACAGCCTCATCTCGCTGCTGGAGAACCGGGGAACCGGGCAGGTGGCCGGTGCTCTCGCACGCCTCGGCCTGCGTCAGGGAGATCCCGTGCTGACCGGCCGGGCCAGGGAGATCGACGCCGCCGGTGCGGCGGAGGCGGTGGCGAGGGTGACCGCCGCCCGGCTGCCCACGTTCGCGGACGCGCTGACGGCGGCGGGGATCGGCGCGCTCTTCCAGGACCTGGTGGCCAACGCCCAGCGGTCGCCGACCCAGTCGGGCCGGGTCAACAGCGACCCACGGCTGGCGCTGATGAACGCCTCGGCCCTGGCCCCGCACGCCGTGCGGATGCTCGACGGGGAAGCCGTGGACCCTGGCCCCGGGCTGCGGCTCGCGCTGGAGACGCACTACCTGTTCGTGTTCGCCTCCAAGGGCGGCGAGGCGAACCTGCGGTACAACTTCAGCGCCTTCGGCCCGGACTGGGCCCGCGTGGTGTCGGGCGCGGCCAGCGCCTTCCACCGCAGGGGGGACACCGCGCTGGCTCAGGACCTCACGGGCTGGCTGGCCGGAATCACCCTTCGACTGGAGCCGTTCCTCGACGGGGACCTGCGGGAGCTGTACGACGCCTGCCACGCGGTGATCGGGACGGTAGGGCTACCTCGCTAAGGGTCAGGCCCCCGTCGCCGGCCCGGCCACGATGTGCGCGAGGCCGTCGAGGATTCGGTCTAGGCCGAAGTCGAACGCGGCCTCCGACCGGTGGTCGAACCCGTCGAGCCCGCCTCCCGTCAGGATCCCCACCAGGGTCGGGAACCGGCCCTCCTCGGCCCAGCGGGGCACCAGCATGGGATCGAGGACCGGCCCGCCTTGGTCGGCGGGGAACTGGGCGCTGCCGCGGACGTACCCGTTGATCAGGAAAACGGTCTTGAAGGCCGCGACCGGCGCCAGGCCCGTCGCCGACAGCGCGACCAGGGCGGTCTCGGTCCAGGCGACCTCGTTCGGGCCGAGCACCCGGGGGGCCGTGGTGAGGGGCAGTAGCCACGGGTGCCGGCGGAACATGTCGCGGGTGCCGTGCGCCCAGGTCCGCACGGCCGAACGCCAGTCGGCGGGGTCGACGGCCGGTGGCTCGCCGAGTGCCGCGTCGAACATCACGGCGACGAGCTCGTCCTTCGTTCTGACATAGCGGTACAGCGACATGGTGCCCGCGCCGAGCCGGCTGGCCAGCCGGGCCATGGACAGCGCGACCAGGCCCTCGGCGTCGGCGAGCTCGATGGCCGCCGCCACGATCTGGTCCCGGCTCAGGCCCGGTTTCGGGCCCCGGGCCGGCCGCTGGCGGTCGCCCCAGAGCAAGTCGCTGTGCTCGGTCGTCAACTCGTGTCCTCTCCGGAGCTTCCCATCGGACTGCGTATGGCATACGCTGAACTGAGTACGGGGCACGCAGTTCTCCAAGGGGAGAGAAACACCATGACACAACTGACCGAACGACCGCCCGTCACCCCGGCGGTCAGTTGGTGGCGCCGGCCCTGGGTCGCGCCGCTGGCGGTGCTGACGCTCGCGTTCCTGGCGTTCTCGCTGCCGCCGTACCTGAGCCTGGATCCCGCCCAGGCCCGGCTGCCGCTGCGCGCGGGCTTCCCGGCCCACTACGCGGTCCTGCTCGCGCACATCGGCTTCGGCACGGTCGCCCTTGTCACCTGCGGGCTGCAGGTCTGGCCCTGGTTCCGCCAGCGGCATCCGGCCTGGCACCGCAGGGCAGGCAGGGTCTACGTCTTCGCCGGCGTGCTGCCGGCCGGTCTGACGGGGATCGTGGTCTCGATCGTGTCCCACACCGGGTACGTCGGCCGGATCGGCAACCTCACCCTCTGCCTGGTGTGGTTGGCGACCACCTTCCGGGGCTACCGGACGGCGCGCTTGCGCCGGTACGCCGACCACCGCCGCTGGATGGTCCGCAGCTTCGCCCTCACCACCTCGATCGTCGCCAACCGGGTGTGGATCGTGGCCCTCATCATCGGCCTGAGCCCCACGGTCGACAGTCACTACGGTGGCGACATCAACCGGATGATCCCCGAAGCCGCCCAGGCCGCCATCTGGTTGAGCTGGGTGGTCAACCTGGTGCTCGCGGAATGGTGGCTGGAGCGTACCCGGGTCCGGCGGTCCGTCACGGGTCGCGACAGGACGGCGCCAGAACCCACTCCTGCGGCGACGGTTTCCCTGACAGGCTGAGGAGTCCGGTACCCGCATCATGGCGGTGGCTTGTTGACCGCCGCGCCTGACGGGCGTCAACGTGCCCCCTTGACGCCGGGCCGGATCACCTCTAGGTTCCGAGTCATCTGATGTATTCGATGATTGACTCGCAAAATATCCATGATCAACGGCAAATTAGCGGCAGACATCGGATGTATGGGACCGGCCTTGCGCCGCTGTTCGTGACTCACGACCTCTCCGAGAGGACTGTCCCCTCATGCGTACCCACCACCTCAGCAAGGCCGTCTGGGGGCTGGCGGCCCTGGTCGCAGGCCTGGCCGTGCAGGCCGTCCCCGCCGCGACCGCCGCGACCGCCGTCACCCTCTACGCCAGCACGACCGGCTCGGGCACCGCGTGCACCCAGGCGGCACCCTGCGCGCTGGCGGGCGCGCAGAGCGCCGTGCGGGCCAAGCTCGCCGCCGACCCGGGCGCCGACGTGACGGTCCTGCTCGCCGACGGCACCTACCGCCTCGCCGACACGTGGAAGTTCGGCGCGGCCGACTCCGGCAGCGCGGGTCACCCCGTCAGCTGGCGGGCCGCGGCGGGCGCCACGCCGGTGATCTCCGGCGCGACGAGGGTCACGGGCTGGACCCAGGACGGCACCACCGGTGCCTGGAAGGCGGCCGTCGCGGCGGGCAGCGAGACCCGCCAGCTCTACGTCGACGGCAAACTCGCGCCGATCTCCGGTGCCGACCGCTCCGCGCTGGGCTGGAACGGCACGTGGACCGGGTCGTCGACCGGGTACGACATCAGCGCCGACAGCACGGCCATGGCCTGGTTCGGGGCCCGCACCGCCGCGGAGGTGGCCGGAGTCGAGTTCGACTACCCCGGCGGCAACGGCCCGTGGACCGAGTCGCGGTGCCGGGTGGCGAGCTTCGCCGGGAGCATCGTCACCATGTCCCAGCCCTGCTGGACCAACGTGACCAACCGGGCCTCGTTCAGCCAGGCCAGCGGCGGCCTGCCGTCGATGGGCGTGAGCACCAAGCCCACCCGGGTGACCAACGCGAGGAATTTGCTCAGCGCTGGCGAGTGGTACCTGGACCGGGCGGCCAACACCCTCTACTACCAGCCCAACCCGGGGGAGCAGGTCGCCTCGCTGGACATCGAACTGCCCCGGCTGGAGAAGCTGGTCCAGGGTGCGGGCACGCTGGCGAACCCGCTGCACGACCTCACCTTCCAGGGCCTGCAGTTCTCCTACGCGACGTGGAACGACCCGTCCCGCCCGTACGGCTTCGCCGACGTGCAGAGCAACCTGCGCATGACCGGTGGCCGCGACCAGGGCATGTGCACCTTCGCCAGTCCGGCGGGCACATGTCCGTGGGGTTCGCTGACGCAGCCGATGGGCAACGTGGCTTTCACCGCGACCACCAACCTCAGCCTGACCGGCAACCGCTTCACCAACCTGGGCGGTGCGGGCCTGAGCGTCATGTACGGCGCCAAGAACACCCTCATCCAGGGCAACGAGTTCACCGACATCGCCTCGACAGCGCTGCTGCTGGGCTGCACCTACGACCCCACGCCGCTGAACGCGCCGGAGGCACAGGGCATCAAGGACCACTGCACCCCCGACCCGGCCGCGGTGTCCGGTGACACCATCGGCACCAACGAGATCCTGACCGGCACCACCGTGTCGAACAACGTGATCCACCACATCGGCACCGAGTACTCCTCCGCCTGTGGCATCACGCTGCTGTTCTCCCGCGGCACCAAGATCAGCAACAATCTCCTGTACGACCTGCCCTACACCGCCATCACCGCCGGCGTCATCCAGGGCCACGTCGACAACGCCGCCCACCCGCAGAACTCGACCAACATCAACGAGAACAACGAGATCAGCGGCAACATCATCCACGACTACCTGTCCGTCCGCTCCGACGGTGGCGCGATCTACGTCGAGGGCCACCAGGCCGGGTACCGCTACCAGGCCGACGGCACCACCATCGACCCCGCAGCAACCCTCGCCAACGGCCTGCAGGTCAAGGGGAACGTAGCGTTCGACGGCCGCAACACCAACTTCACCTACTACGACGACGCGGGCTCGGAGTGGATCAACTGGGCCGGAAACGCCGCGTTCAACGCCGGCCAGTACTCCCAGGGCGGCTGCGAGGCCACCGGCCACTTCTGGATCACCGGCAACTACTTCTCGTCCTCGGTGGAGAACTACCACTGCGCGAGTGCGGTCGACTCCCACGCCAGCGGCAACACCACCATCCCGGCCACCCCCAAGCCCGGCGACATCCCGAACAGCCTGCTGACCGCGGCCGGGCTGACATCGGCGTACCTGAACCTGGGCGGCACGCCCGACGTCGAGTACATCTCCCCGACGACGAACGCGACCCAGGTCCTCATCGCCGGACAGGGCTTCACCTCGACCACCCCGGTCTACGTCAAGAACGTGCCGGTCACCGGGACGCAGTTCCTGTCAGGCGGCTTCCTGGTGGTCCCGATCCCGGCCGGGACGGTCGCCGCAGACATCCGGGTCGGCGACGCGGGGCCTGCGACCAAGGGCCGCGTCGACGACACCGACAGCCGCATCGCCTACACCTCCTTCGCGACCAACGGCAACCGCGGCTTCGGCGACTACAACAACGACATCCACTACGCCACGGCCAACGGCGCCACCGCGAGCCTGACCTTCTCCGGCACGGGCGTGGAGGTCTACGGCGAGCAGTACACCGACCAGGGCACCCTCGGCGTCAGCATCGACGGCGGAACCCAGGTCGTGGTCAACACCGTGCCGACCGACGGGCAACGCCACGCCAACGTGGCCGTGTTCCGGGAGGCGAACCTGCTGCCGGGGACCCACACGATCGTGGTGACCAAACTGTCCGGCCAGTACGCCGTCCTCGACGGCTTCGCGGTACTGGACACGGCGGTCCGGATCGACGACACGGCAGCGGGCATCACCTACAGCGGGTTCGCCCTCCAGGGCGGCCGGCCCTACGGCGACTACAACGGTGACATCCACTTCGCCACGGCGAACGGCTCCACCGCGAGCCTGACCTTCACCGGTACCGGCATCCAGGTCCATGGCGAGCAGTACACCGACCAGGGCACCCTCGGCGTCAGCATCGACGGCGGAACCCAGGTCGTGGTCGACACCGTGCCGGCCGACGGGCAACGCCACGCCAACGTGGCGGTGTTCGGCAGGACCGGGCTCAGCCAGGGCACCCACACGATCATCGTCACCAAGCTGTCCGGCCAGTACGCCGTCCTCGACGGCTTCACCACACTCGGCTGACGCCCGGCGGTGGCACGCGCCGCCGACAGTCCCAGGACGCACGCGGTCCTTGCGACCCTGGGACTGTCGGCGGACGACGCGGCGCGGGTGGCCCGGATGCCCACGCGCACCACTCGGAGATCGAGGGCTTGACAAGCTGGGCCATTCTGGGGCATGGACACAGGCCAGAGTGGATGTATCGCCGCTATACCTGACATCGTTACCATCCAGTAGTGACTATCGACGTGCGAGCGGGCCGGCTTCGCGCTGTGCTGCGGTCCAAGCCTGCGGTGGCGGTGCTGGCCGCCACATGTCTGGGCGTGGTGGGCCTGGCGATCGCCGGCCGGACTCCGGCCGCCCCCGGATTGCAGTTCGCGACGGCCGGGCACTGGGTGTACACCGACTCCCTCGGTGCCGCGTCGCACGTCGACGGCTCGACCGGACAGGTGGACGCGCGGGCCCGGATCCCAGGCGCCGAGGACGGCAGCCAGGTGGTGCAGGGCGACCGGTCCGGATACGTGGTCGGCCGCTCGAAGATCAGTATCTTCGGCAAGTCCACGCTCAGCGTGGAGGGTGCGGCCACCCCGCCGGCGAACGAGCAGCCCGTGGTCATGGAGATCGCGGGCGGTCCGTACCTGGTGTACCGCAACGCCGGCCAACTGGTGCGACTCGGCGACCCGACGGCGACCATGCCGGCGGGGGGTCCGGTGTCCGGGCCGGTGGCCACGCGGGACGGCACGGTCTGGCTGCACCGGATCGACTCGGGCGCGCTGTGCCAACTGGCTCGCGGCGCGCAGCGGCTGAGCTGCCCCGCCCAGGTGCCCGCCGGGCACTCCGGCGCGTTGGCCGTCGTCGACGACCGGCCGGTGTTGCTGGACACGACGGCCGCCGCCCTGCGGGCCGTCGACGGCGCGGGCCTCGGCGAGCCGGTGCCGACCGGGGTGGAGCTGTCCGCCGACGTCGAGGTGGCCAGCGGCTCCGTCGAGGGCCGGCTCGTGGTCACCGACCCGGCCCGGCACCAGTTGCTGCTGATCGACACCGCCGGGCTGGACCGGAACCGGCCCGCGGCCAGGACGGTGACGGTGGACCTGCCGAAGGACACCACCTTCAGCCGGCCGGTCGCCGCCGGGAACACCGTGGTGCTGGTCGACGAGACCCGGTCAGAGGTGTCCACCTACGACAGCCGGGGCACGAGGAAAGGCACCAAGCACCTGCCCAGCGGTGCCGGCAAACCCCGGCTCAGCAAAGGCGAGGACGACCGGGTCTACGTGGACAACGCCGACGGGTCGCACATGGTCGTGGTCAACGGCGGCGACGGCTCGGTGCTGGAGGTCAACGTCGTGATCGCGACCCCGTCCCCGGCCGCGCAGGCACCCCCTCCCGTGCCGCCGGCCAGCGGGGCGCCCGCCCCGCAGCCGGGCGCCGGACAGCCCGGCGGAGAGCCGCCGGCGAGCGTGCCGGGCGCGCCAGGCAACGTCCGGGCCGTCGGCGCGGACCGGTCGGTCACCGTGAGCTGGGCCCCCGCGGCCTCGAACGGGTCGCCGGTGAAGGGGTACGTGCTGTCCTGGTCCGGCGGTTCGACCAGGGTCGGCGGGGCGCAGACGAGCGCCACTCTGACCGGGCTCGCGAACGGCACGTCATATGTGATCACCGTGGCGGCCGAGAACGCGGTCGGCCGCGGCGCGGGGGTCAGCGCCAGCGCGAGGACCCCGAGCCCGCCGCCCACGGTGCAGGTGCTCGGCGTGACCTCGCCGAAGTTCCTCACCTACGTGACCACGGTGAACGCCGACGGCATGGGACTGGACGCGACCTGCCAGGCCACCATGCGGGGGGTCAGCGGCGCACAGACCGGCTGGGTCCCCTGCGGCAACGGCAGCCAGATCACGATGAGCTTCACATCGGCGATGATCATGATGCCTGTGACCATGGACGTCACGGTCAGGACCGGGGCGGGCACGGCCACCGGCAGCTGGACGGGCACTCCGTGAACGACCGGCGGCGGATGACAGGGAGACCGCCGTGGGACATCCAGAAAGGTGCGTCGTGACCCCCACGCCCAGCGCGGCCTATGACCTGATCGCCACCAACGTGCAGCACGTGTTGCGCGGCAAGCCGGACCTGGTCCGGCTTGCCGTCGCCGCGCTGTTCGCGGAGGGGCACCTCCTGATCGAGGACGTGCCCGGGGTCGGCAAGACCACCCTGGCCAAGTGCCTGGCGGCGAGCATCGACGGCCGGATGAGCCGGATCCAGTTCACGCCGGACCTGTTGCCCGGCGACATCACCGGCGTGATGGTGTACCACCAGGGCACCGAACGGTTCGAGTTCCACCCGGGCGGGATCTTCGCCAACGTGGTGCTCGCCGACGAGGTCAACCGGGGCACGCCGAAGACCCAGTCCGCCCTGCTGGAGGTGATGGCCGAGCGCCGGGTCACCGTGGACACCGTCCGGCAGGACGTGCCACGCCCCTTCCTGGTGATCGCCACCCAGAACCCGATCGAGATGGCCGGCACCTACCGGCTGCCCGAGGCCCAACTGGACCGGTTCCTGATGCGGCTGTCCGTCGGGTACCCCGACCATCAGGCCGAGATGCAGGTGGTGATCGGCGAGTGCGCCGGGATCGACCCGGACGTGCTGCGCCCGGTGCTCAGCGTCGAGGACGTGCTGCGGGTGGTCGATGAGGTGCGGCGCAGTCACGTGGACCCGGAGGTGGTGTCCTACGCGGTGCGGCTGGCCGCGGCGACCAGGACCCATCCGGCCGTCCGGCACGGTGCCAGCCCGCGCGGCAGCATCGCGCTGGTCCGTGCCGCGCAGGGGCTCGCGGCCACCCACGGCCGGTCGTTCGTCACCCCCGACGATGTGCGGGACGTGTCCCGGGCGGTGCTGTGCCACCGTTTGGTGCTCACCCCGGAGGCGGAGCTCGACCGGCGGCTGCCCGAGCAGGTGGTGGCGGAGGTCCTGGCCGACGCGGCCGTCCCGATGACGCACGCGCGGAGCTGACGGTGCGGCTGACCGGCCGCGGTCTCGCCGTGCTCGGCGGGGCGGTGGTGTGCTACGCGCTGGGCGAGTGGGCCGGCTATCCGCTGCTGCGCGCCGTGGCCGGGGTCGCCGCGGGCGCGTTGACCGCCGCGGCGCTGGCCGCGCTGGTCCGGCCCCGGGTCGAGGTGCGCCGCACGGTGCACCCGGACCGGGTCGAGCGCGGCCGGCCGGCGCTGGCCTCCCTGGTGGTCCGCAACGTGGGCGGCCGCGGGTTGGCGGGGTTCACCGCCGGGGACCGGATCGGCGACCACGTGCACCAGGTCCGGGTGCGGTCCCTGGCGGCCGGCGCGGAGACCGCGTACCACTATGAACTGCCCACCGGGGTGCGTGGCCGGCTGGTCGTGGGGCCACTGGCGCTGTACCGGTCCGATCGCCTGGATCTGCTGCGCAGAGAGCTGCCCGCGGGCGGCACGTCCGAGGTGTGGGTGTATCCGCGCCTGCATGCCGCGCGGCCCGCCGGCACGGGCTCTGCGCGGCACCACCACGACGGTCCGATGGCCGAGTCGCCGTCGCACGGGTCGGAGGACCTGCGCGCGGTACGGGAGTACGTGCCGGGAGACGAGGTGCGCCACCTGCACTGGAAGGCGACGGCGCGCACCGGGCGGCTGATGGTGCGCGAGTACGCCGACCCGGCCCAACTCCGGCTGACCGTCCTGCTGGACACCCGGTCGGCCGCGCTGTCGCCGGAACTGTTCGAGGAGGCGGTAGAGGTCGCGGCGTCGCTGCTGTACGCGTCGACCCTCGCCGGGCAGCACTGCGCACTGTTGACCCCGGACGCCCGTGACATGTCCACCGGGTCGGACGCCAGGGCGCTGTTGGACGAGCTGTGCCTGGTCACCCAATGTGCGGAGGCGACGATCATCCCCGGGACGGCCGGGCGGCCGGGCGGGGCCGTGACCGTGGTGACCGGGGCTGACACGGAGCTGGGCCCGGTGCGCCGGTGGCGGCCGGACACGGTGGTGCGGCTCGGTGCCGAGCGGACGCCCGGGGCGATCTGCGCGCGGGACGCCGCCGACGCGATCACCCAGTGGAACGCCCTGGGAGCCAGATGAACCGGCTCGGGATGGCCGGCCTGCTCGGCGCTACCGGACTCGCCGGGCTGCTGTTCGCGCCGGTGTTCGGGCCAGGCCCGCTGCTACCGCCGATCCTGGTGCTGCTCGCGGCCTGCTACGCCTGCTGGGAACTGGTCGCGCGCCGGCCGGCGCTGGAGCCGCTCCGGCCCGTGCTCCTGGCCTTGGCCGGCCTGCTGGCAGTCGTGGAGACCGTGCTCTTCCGGACCACAGTGGCCGGTCTGCCCACCGGCGCGACCGGCACGGCCCTGTGGCACGGGGTCACCCGGAGCTGGCAACTCACCCTGCAGTCCACCTGGCCGGCCCGCCCCGATCCCGAGCTGATGCTCTTCGTGCCCCTGGCCGTGCTGCTGGCCACCGTGGTCGGCGTCGAACTGCTCCGCCGCCCGCTGCTCGCCCTGCTGCCCAGCCTGGCCCTGCTGGGCCTGAGCCAGGCCTACCAGGCCCTGTCCGGCGGGCCGGCGGTACTGGCCGCGCTCTGCTACGCGCTGGCGGCCGCGGTGCTGCTGGCCGCCCGGCGGCCCGGTGACGGGCGGGTCAGCTGGGCCGCGCTGACCGTGCTCACCGTCGCCGCCGGCGCGCTCGCCGTCACCGCCGCCGACCCGGCCGACCGGGAACCCTACCGGCTCAGGGACGCGCACCCGGTCCCGCTCCGGCCACAGCGGATCACCGACCCGTTGCAGGACATCGCGGCCCGGCTGGTCCGGCCGGACCAGGAGGTGTTCCGGTACCGGGCCGACGCGCCCGTCGACCGGTGGCGACTCGCCGTGCTCGACGGCTTCGACGGAGCGAACTGGTCCACCGACGCCCGGTACTACCGGCTGGGCACCCGGTTGCCCGCCGCCGGCCCGACCCGCACCGCGGAACTGCGGCTGCGCGCCCTACCCGGCCCGTGGCTGCCCAGCCAGCCGGGACTGACCGCGGTGGACGGCCTGGCACCGCTGGTCGACCAGGCCGGCGGCACCCTGCTGCTGGAGTCCGGACCGGTCCCGGACGCCAGCTACACCCTCAGTTGGTCGGAGCGGTCCGTCGATCCGGGCACGCTGCTCGCCGCCGCCGTCGACCCGCGCGCCCCGGGCGGCCTCGGCGCGCTCGGCCCGGTGCCCGATGGCATCGACCCGATCGCGCACGACGCGGTGCTCGGCCTGCGGCCCACCTTCCAGTCGGCGCTGCAGCTGGAGCGGTACCTGAAGGACGGGTACCAGCTCGCCGAGGACGTGCGGGACCTGCCGACCGGGCACGGCTGGCCGCAGCTGCGCCGGTTCCTCCTCGAGAGCCGCAGGGGCACCAGCGAACAGTTCGCGGCCGGGTACGTCGTGCTGGCCCGGATGTCCGGCATCCCGGCCCGGCTCGCGGTCGGGTTCCGGGGCTCCACCGAGTACGAGGGCGGCTTCGCTGTGGTGCGCAACAGGCAGGTGTTCGCCTGGCCGGAGGTCGCGGTGACCGGGATCGGCTGGGTGCCGCTCGACCCGACCTCGGGCGCGAGGAAAGCCGGCCCGACCCAGACGGATCTCGCAGGCACCACCGAGAAGGCCCGGCGGCAACTGCCGTCCGAACAGCAGCTGCGGCCGGCCCGGCTGCCCGACACCCGCCCAGGCGGGGAGGACCGCCACCACAGCCCGACCCGGGTGGCGTGGCCGGCACCGGCGGCCGGGGCCCTCGCGGTGCTGCTCGGCTGGCTCGTCGGGGTGCCCGTCGCCAAGGCGGCCCGGCGGTGGCGGCGTCGACGCCGATCAGGGGTCGACGGAGTGCTGGGCGCGTGGCTGGACGTGCGGGACCAGGTGTGGGCGCACGGCACCGGGTACCGGGTCGAACTGACGCCGAGGGACCTGGCCTGGCTGGCAGGCGAGCCGGTGCGGGAGCCGATGCTGCGGCTGGCCGCCCAGGTGGACGCCGCAATGTGGTCCGGCACCGCCGCGGCCGACCCCGCCGCCGCGTGGGCCGAGGCGCAGGCGGTGCGGCGCGGGCTGCGCGGCCGGCCACGGTGGAGGCGCCTGCGGGCCGCGCTGGAGGTGCGGACCCTGCTCGGTCACAGGTTGCAGCGCGCGCCGCGGATCGGCACCGGATCACTGGTGTAGATCCGCTGGCCGTCGGTGCCCCGGATCAGGAAGCAGTACTTGCGGTCCGGGTCGACGGGCACCCGCATCGTGTGCGTGCGGTGGGCGACGAGCACCATGTTCTGTAACTGCTCGCCAGCCACCACGACGGCGAAGTCGAGGTCCGCGTCGGTCTGCCAACTGAGCTGGACCTGGGTGCCCTCGTCAGTGGGCGGGGCCAGCTCCAGGCGCATCCGCGCCCCGACGGTGACCTCCGGCGCGACACGGACGGCCGGTGCGGCCTGGTCATGGCCGGCGGGCTTGTCGCGGGGGAGCAGGGTCAGCGGTATGACCGTGAGCGTGACCACCGCCGCGGCGATCCCGACCAGGATCGCGGGCCGGCGAGCCCGCGGGCCGCGGGTGCCGCCGGGGCCGCCGAACGTCTTGACCAGGGTGCGCCGAGCGGAGCCATCGCCCGGCGGAGTGCCGGTTGCGGGTGGGGTCGCCGTCCGCGGCGCCGGGTCCACCGGGTCGGCGACGGGTGACACCGGTCCGGGAGCAGCGATCGCCACCGGGACGGGCCGCGCCCCGGGCGTCTTCACCCGGGTGGGGGCGAAGTCGTCGAAATCGTAGTCGTCCTGCGGGGTCGGCTCCGGCTCCGGGGCGGTCATGCCCCGCCGCAGTCCCTCGAACAGGTCAACCAGGCCGGCGGCGTCGACCGGCCGGTCCGCCGGCTCTTTGGCCAGCAGCCGGGCCACCACGTCGGACAGTGCCGCCGGCACCCCGGGCACCTCGACCGCCGGGGCCGGCTCGCGCAGCACCTGCAGAATCCGTTCCGCCGGCGGCACCCCGGTCCGGCGCGGGAACGGGGCCGCGCCGGTCAGGGCCAGATACAGCACCGCCCCGAGCCCGTACAGGTCCGACGCTGTCGTGCGCACCGCGTCGCGCAGGGTCTCCGGTGCGGTGTACTCCACCGCGTACGCCCGGTCCGCGCGCAGATCCTCGCGCAGGGCCAGGCCGAAGTCGGAGACGCAGATCTCGCCGGACATCCGGAACAGGACATTGTGCGGGGTCAGCCCGCCGTGCACGACGCCGGCCGGGTGCGCGGCGGCCAACGCGGACGCGACCGCCGAGCCGACCGCCAGGGCCTCGGCGACGGGCACCGGACCGCCGGAGGCGACCCGCCGCGCGAGCGAGCCCCGGCACAGCTCCATCCGGGTCGCGTGCCGCCCGCCGGGCACCGCGACCTCGCCGTCGACGGCCAGGATCGAGCGGACCGTGCGGAGCGCGGCCAGGTCCGCCCGCTCGCGGGCCAGCCGGGCGGCGGTGTCCCGGCCGAGCTTGTCGGGGTACACCTTGATCGCGACGTCGTCGCCGGTGTCGGCGGACCGGCCGATATAGACGGTGGCGATCGGACCCGTGCCGAGCTGGCGCAGGTCATCGACCGCTGGGGAGTGCGGCACCGTCCCAGGGTAGGGCACCCGCTACCGCCGCGGAGCCCGCGCGGCAGGTTCCTGCCTCCGCCGCCCACGACGGGACCGACGCGCCGAGGCTGGCAGCATGCAGAGCTATGGCCTGATCCGGGTGACCGTCGCCACCCCGAGCCGCCGCGTCGACATGGCGCTCCCGGAGCACGCGGCGGTCGCGGAGATCCTGCCCGGGTTGCTGGCCCACACCGGGGAGCCCGGCGCCGCCGACGGCGGCTGGCTGCTCCGCCGCGCCGACGGGACCGCGTTCGACCCGGAACGGACCCTGGGCGGGTACCGGGTCCGCGACGGCGAGATCCTGCACCTCACGCCCCGGCGGACGGACTGGCCGGAGGTGGAGTACGACGATCTGGCCGACGCCGTCGCCACCGGCGCCACCGGGCGCGGCTGGGGTCCCCGGCACACCCGGGCGGCGGGACTGACCTGCGGCGCGGGCGCGGTGCTGCTCGGGCTGCTCGCGGTCCTGCGCGCCGGGCCGCCCTGGACCGCGCCCGCGCTGTGGGCGCTCGGCGTGGCCGGAGCCGCACTGGTGGCCGGGGTGGTGGCCTCCCGGGCCTTCGGCGACGCCGGGACCGGTGCCGTGCTCGCGGGGGTGGCGCTGCCGCTGGCCTTCGCGGGCGGCGGACTGCTGCTGGCGGGGGACGAGTCACGGTTCGGCGCGGGACACCTGCTGCTGGCCGGAGCGGCGCTGCTGCTGGCCGGCGTGATCGGATACGTGGGCGTCGCGGCGGCACCGGCCCTGTTCTGCGGGGCCGCGACGGTGGGGGTACTGACGGTGCTGGGCGGCTGGTTGGCCGGGACGGACACCGTGGCCGGGCACCGGGCCGCCGCCGTGGTCGGGGCCGTGGCGCTCGTGGTGTCCAGCGGGTTCGCGCCGCTGGCGTTGCGGCTCGGCCGGGTGCCGATGCCGGTACTGCCGCGATCGGCCGCCGACCTGGTCCGCGACGAGCCGCAGCCGCCCCTCGCGGTGGTACACGCCGCCGTGGCCCGCGCCGACGCGCTGCTCACCGGAATGTTGTGCGGCGTGGCCCTGGTCGCGGCCTGCTGCGCGGCGCTGCTGGTCCGCAGCCGCGGGACGGCGGAACTGGTGCTGGTCGGGGTGCTCGCGGCCGGGTTCGGGCTCAGAGCACGGCTGTACCCGGTCGTGCGGCAGCGGGTACCGGTGCTGGCCGCCGGACTGGTCGGCGCCGGAAGCCTCGTGCTGGTGGGCGCGCCGCTGATCGCGGGAACGGTGGCGGTGGCCGGTGCGGCGCTCGCGGTCGGGGCCGGCCTGGTGCGCAGCGTGCGGGCGGCGGGGCCGTACGCGGGGCGGATCGCGGAGTACCTGGAAATGTTGATCATGGTGGCGGTGGTGCCGGTCGCGTGCTGGGTGCTCGGCCTGTACGACCACATGCGCGGCCTGGGGGGATAGATGGCGTCCAAACGGGATCAACTGCAGGCGTACCAGTTCCTGGTGCAGCGGACCGTCTCCGCGCTGGTCACCCGGGACACCGACCCCGAGCGGCCACCGTTTCGCCGGGCAGAGACCTCGGCGTTCGCCGGGATCGCGGTGGCACTGGTGGCGCTGGCCTTCTTCGGGGTGTACGGCCTGATCGTCGCAGGGGGAGACACCTCCTGGCGGCGGCAGCCGGCGGTGATCGTGGAGAAGGAGACCGGCACCCGGTACGTGTACCTGAACGAGAAGCTGTACCCGGTCACCAACTACGCCTCCGCCCTGCTGCTGCTCGGTGACCACCGGCCCACCGAGCGGGTGTCCCGCGACTCCCTGGTCGGCGTGCCGCGCGGCCCCCGGGTCGGCATCCCGGACGCCCCGGACGCGTTGCCCGACCGCAAACGGCTGCTGACCGGCGCCTGGTCGCTGTGCACCGTGCCGGCCAGCGACCAGTCCGGCGCCCGGGTCGAGGAGTCCGTGCTCCTGGTCGGCGAACCACCACGGGGAGGCGCCGACCTGGGCGAACAGGGCCTGCTGGTCGAACTGGTGCCGACAGGGGACCGGTACCTGGTCTGGCGCGGCCACCGGCACCGGATCAACGACTATCCGGCGGTCGGCACCGGGCTGGCCCTCGGGGCCGAGTCCTGGGCCCGGGCCGGCCGGGCATGGCTGGACGTGCTGCCCGAGGGCGCCGCGATCGGCGCGCTCACCCCGGCCGGTGCCGGTGGACCGTCCGAGGCGGTGCCGGGCCGCCCGGAGTTGCGGATCGGCGCGCTGCTGGTGGTGCGGACCTCCACCGCCGGCCAGCAGTACTACCTGGCCGAGAAGGACGCGTTGCGGCCGATCACGGATCTGCAGTACGACATCCAGCGCGCCGCGGCCGGCGACGCGGTGTCCCTGGCCCCGTCGGCGGTCGCCGCCGCACGGCAACTCGATCCCGTGCCGGCCACTGTCGACGCCGCCCCGGCCGCCCGGCCGCCGATGGCCCGGCTCCGGGATCGGGAGGCCACGGTGTGCGCGACCGTGCGCCGCGCGGACGAGCCGCCGCGCCTGGTGCTCGACCCGGGACTGCCGGCCTCGGTGCCGACCGCCCGGCGGTCGGACACCGGGACCCCGCTCGCCGACCGGGTGTACGTCCCGCCGGGCTGGGCGGCGGTGGTCGAGGCGATGCCCGCGCCCGGTGCGCCGGCGGGGACGCTGACCGTGGTCACCGATCAGGGGCGGCGCTATCCGCTGGCCACCCCGGAGGTGCTGAGGATGCTGGGGTACGCCGGGGTGCGGCCGGTCCGGCTGCCCGCCGGGTTGGTGGCCCGGTTGCCGGAGGGGCCTGGGCTGGATCCGCAGGTCGCGGGCCGGCCCGTGTAGGACGCGACCGCGCCGGCCAGCTGGAGCTGACCGGCGCGGTGGTCCACTGCGGACGGACACCGTGACCGGTGTCGCGGGGTGGATTCAGTGCACGTCCCAGATCTCGGAGTCGAGGACCTCGCCCGACCGGTCCCGGGGCAGGGCGAACTGGGCCGGATCGGAGGCCCCCGCCCGGCCCCGCAGCCCCGCCAGCACCCCGTCTGACCCGTTGGCCGGCTTGCGCCGGGTGCCGGTGCGCCCGGCCGGCCGCTCGGCCGCTCCCGCCCGGGGCACTCCGCCCGAGCCCCGACCGCCGGACATCGGCATCATCGGCGACAGCACCCCGCCAGCCCCGCCTGTCCCGGCCGCGCCGCTCAGGGCACCCGACGCGACCGGCGGCGCCTGGGCGGCACCCGTCGGGCCTATCCCGCCGACCGGAACGCCCGTCGACGACATCCCGCCGCCGAAGCCGGCCGGGTCGACACCGCCACCGATCCCGGCGAGTGCGGGCCCGCCCGACGACCAGTCGGGTGCCGACCAGTCCGGCAACGTGCCACCCGGCAGGCTCCCCACTCCCGTGCCGGAACCGCCGGTGAGGCTGGACACCAGGCCCTCCACGGCCGACAGGGCCTCGGTCGCGGCCTTGGCCGCCTTGGTGGCCTCCGACGCGCTGGGCAGTTGGATACCGGGCACGAGTTCCGCCGGCGAGGCGACCCCGGACGCTGCGCACACCGTGAGCATCGAGGCGTCGAGCTGGGCGCCGAGCGCGGTCATCCGCGCCCCGGAGGCCTGCTGGATCGCGAACGCGGCCGGGGCGGTGAACGGATTGGACAGCGCCGCGACGTAGGCCTGGTACAGCCCGGACACCGTGCTCGCCGCCTCCGGGATCGCGCCGGCCAGGGTGGTCAGGTTCGACACCACCTGGGAGGAGTCGATCCGCTCGCCCCAGCCGCTCAGCTCGGCGAGGGTGCGCCGGGTCTTGGTCTCCAGTTCCCGGCCGGCCTCGTCCGTCCACTCCGTGGCGAGGTTACCGATCCTGGTGTTCAGCTCGGTGCGGGCCGACTCGATCCAGGCCCGCACGTCGGTCCACATCTTCGCCTGGTCCTGCAGGACGGCGACGCTGGCCAGCTGCGCGTTGACCATGGCCAGGTGCGACTCGATCGGGAAGGCGTTGTACACGACAGTCATGTTCGGCACTCCTCAGGCGCTGTGCTGCGGATCGGTCGGCGCGTGCGCGCCGGGGGTGGGGGTGTGGGCGTGCCCGGTGGATGACGTCCCGGTACCCGCCGTGAGCTGCTTGACCAGGCTCACCCCCTGCTGGGCGAGCTTCGCGGTCGCCGCGACCAGTTCCAGGCTGCTGGTCACGTCGGCGGCGGTGTAGGACGCGGAGGCAGCCTTCACCTTCGCCGAGTAGGTGACCATCTCCTCGGTGACCTTGGTCAGGTATGCGGCGACCAGGGCGGTCGACGCCTTGTCCAGCAGGGACATCGCGATGCCCTCGAACAGCCCGCCCAGGTTCGGCGGGGTGCCGAGCCGGGCGAGTGACGACGGCAGCTCGGGCGCCTTGAGCTGGGTGGAGAAGGCGGCCATCGCCGTCGGGTTGCCGTTGATCTCCGTTGCGGGCATCTGCCCCTCCTTGGGTTTCAGTGACTCGGCGGCAGCCAGCCGAGTTGGACCAGACTCTTCGTGCCCCGCCGATTGACCAGCCAGCCCCGTCCGGGCGGCAGCACCTGGGCGCGCATCCCGCCGAGCAGCGGGCCCTCGTCCCGGTCGCCGGACATCATCAGGCCGGGCGAGCCGACCTCCCGCAGCCTTGCCAGGAACGGTTCGAACAGGCCCCGGCCCGCGCCGCCGGTCCGGCGGGCGAGCACCACGTGCAGGCCGATGTCCAGGCCCTGCGCCGCGAGCGGCAACAGCGGCATCAGCGGATGCTCCTTGTGGGTGGCGACCATGTCGTAGTCGTCGACCAGGACGAAGATTTCCGGGCCGCGCCACCAGGACCGGGTGCGCAGCTGCTCCGGGGTGATGTCGGGCCCGGGCAGCCGGCGGGCGAGCTCGCCGGCCACCTCCGCCAGCAGGCCGCGGCTGTGCTCGTCGTTGGTGCCGTAGCCGAGCAGGTGGCGGTCGTCGATCTCGCCCAGCAGGCCCCGGCGGTGGTCGACCAGCACGATCCGGGCCTGCTCCGGCGAGTACGCCTGGCAGATCCGCCGGGCCAGCAGCCGCAGGAACGAGGTCTTACCGGCCTGGGTGTCGGCCAGCAGGAAGAAGTGCGGGTCGGTGCCGAAGTCCAGCCGGACCGGGGACAGGTCGTGCTCGTGGATGCCGACCGCGAGCCCCGCGTCCTCGCCGGTGACCTGGTCGACGGCCGGCAGATCCGGATAGGGGTACGTGCCGGGCAGCAGCCGCACCCGTGGAGCCGGGGCCCCGGGCCAGGCCCGGCTGACCGCCTCGACCAGGGCACCCGTGCCGGCGGCCAGGTCGTCGGTCTCGTCCGAGCCGTCGATGCGGGGCAGCGCGACCAGCATCTGGTGCCCGGACATCGCCAGGCCCCGCCCGGGGCTGTCGGCGGGCACCGCCGCGGCGGCCCGCCGGTCGATCACCGAGTCGATCGGGTCGCCGATCCGCAGCTCGAGTTTGCTGGCGAACAGGTCCCGCACGTTCATCCGCAGGTCGAACGCCTTGGCGCAGCTCGCCACCACGTGCACCCCGTACGCCAGTCCCCGGGCAGCGATGTCACCGACCGCAGCCTCCAGGTCGTCGAACTCGGCGCGTAGCGTCGCCCAGCCGTCCACGACCAGGAACACGTCCCCGTGCCGCTCGTCGCCCAACGCGCCCTCGGCCCGCAGCCGCCGGTACGTGGCGATGCCGTCGATCCGCCGCGCCGCGAACATCCGTTCCCGCTGGGTGAGCACCGTGGCCACCTCGGCGACCGTGCGCCGGACCGCGCCCACGTCCAGCCGGCCGGCGACACCGGCGACGTGCGGCAGGCCGGCCAGCGCCGCGAACGTGCCCCCGCCGAAGTCGAGGCAGTAGAACTGCACCTCGCGCGGGGTGTGGGTGAGCGCCAGGCTGGTGACCAGGGTGCGCAGCGCGGTGCTCTTGCCGGTCTGCGGCGCGCCGATCACCAGCACGTGCCCGGCCGCGCCGGACAGGTCCAGCTCCAGCGGATCACGGCGCTGCTCGAACGGCCGGTCCACCAGGCCGATCACCGGGCGCAGGTCGCCGGCCCCGGCGGACAGTCCGCGCACCGGGTCCTCGGAGAGCGCCGGCAGCAGCGCGTCGACCGTGGGCGGCCTTTTCAGGGGCGGCAGCCAGACGTGGTGGGCGGGCGCGCCCCGGCCCTGCAGCCGGTCGACCAGCACGTCGAGCAGGGCCTCACCCGGCACCGGGTCGGGCTCGGGCTCGGTCAACCCGGTGCTGTCGGGTTCCGGAGCGACATGGTCCACGGTGTACTCGCGCAGCCCGAGCACCGGCCCGGTCCGCGCGCCCCTGCGGGCACCGGGGTCGCGCTGGTGCACCCCGGACACGTAGGCCGAACGGAACCGGTCCATCGGCTCCGTGCCGACCTTGAGGAAACCGTGCCCGGGGGAACGCGGCAGCTGGAACGCGTCCACCACCCCCAGCACGGCCCGGCTGTCCATCTCCGAGAACGTCCGCAGCCCGATCCGGTACGACAGGTGCGCCTCCAGCCCGCGCAGCCGGCCCTCGTCGAGCCGCTGGGAGGCCAGCAGCAGATGCACCCCGAGCGACCGGCCCACCCGGCCGATCTGGACGAACATGTCGATGAAGTCGGGCTTGGCGGTGAGCAGTTCGGAGAACTCGTCGCAGATCACCAGCAGGGTCGGCACCTCGGGCAGCTCGGCGCCCGCGGCCCGCGCCTTCTCGTAGTCGCGCAGCGAGGAGTAGTTCCCGGCCGCGCGGAGCAGCTCCTGGCGGCGGACCAGCTCCCCGTTGATCGCGTCGGTCATCCGGTCGACCAGGTGGATCTCCTCGCGCAGATTGGTGATCACCGCGCTGGTGTGCGGCAGCGCGTCCAGCCGGGCGAACGTGGCGCCGCCCTTGAAGTCGACCAGCGCGAAGTTCAGCGAGTTCGGCGGGTGGGTGACGGCCAGGGCCAGTACCAGGGTGCGCAGCAGTTCGGACTTGCCGGAGCCAGTGGCCCCGATCAGCAGCCCGTGCGGGCCCATCCCGTCCTGGGCGGACTCCTTGAGGTCCAGCTCGATCGGCACCCCGTCGGCCTGGATCCCGAACCGGACCCGCAACCGGTCCCGGTTGGGTCGGGTCACCCAGGTGTCAGCCGGGTCGAAGGCGTACGGATCGCCGAGCTCCAGCAGCTCCGCCAACCCGAGTTCGGCGCTGAGCGGGGCGTCGCCGCGCGCCCCGGCGGTCAGCCGCAGCGGCGCGAGCTGGCGGGCCAGGCCCTCGGCCGCCACCGGCCCCAGCGCGTCGGCCGTGCCGAGCGGCACGTCACCGTCGCCGGTCTCACTGACCAGGGTGCCGTCGGCTTCGACCCGCAGGGCCACCACCGTGCGGTCCGCGCCGCGCGGCGGCGGGCCGCCCAGGGCCACGATGGTCACCCCCTCGACCCCGCCGCCGGTCATCAGGTGATCGGAGCCGGTGACCGATCCGCCGTCCAGCACCACCACCAGGTGCGGTCCGGGCAGCCGGACGGCCACCTCCGGGTCGAACCGGGGCCGGTTGGCCAGCTCCTCGGCGAGCATCGCCTCCAGCGCCGGCACGGTCGGCGCGACCAGCCGGACCGGGCCGAGCGCGTCGGTGCGTTCCGGGTGCAGCGCGTGCGGCAACCACTTGACCCAGTCCCAGTCCGACCGCCGGTCCCGGCCGGCGCACACCGCGATCCGCAGGTCGTCCGGGGACTGCCACACGCCGAGCTGGGCGAGCATCGCGCGGACCGTGCCGAGCACCGCCGCCCGGTCGCCGCGCAGCTGGATCCGGCTGAATCCGTTGACAGCGATCGCGATCGGCAGCCGGGGGACCGTGCTGTGCGTGGTGAGAAACCGGCGCAACGCCAGCGCCGACAGCGGTTCGAGGTCCTCGAGGGGCACGGTGTCCGGGGGCACCAGGGTGATCATCGGGCTCTGCGCGCCCCGGCCGAGCCGGACCGCGCCGAAGTCGGGGTCGTCCTTGCGGCGCTCCCACAGCCGAGGCCCGGCCGCGACCGACCAGAGCGCACCCGGCTCCGGGTGCAGGTACTCCATGGCCGCCCGCTGCTGGCGCACCGCCCGCCGCAGCCGCAGCCGGTGCTGGCTGAGATGGCGCAGGTACCCGCGCCGGGCCAGCCCCATCTCGCGCCTGCTCGGGCCGGCGCTCTGCAGGAAACCCATCACGATCATGCCGAGCATGCCGACGCCCATCAGCCCGTACACGATGAACCGGATCTGCCCGGCGATCGAGCCGGAATACAGCAGCACCGTGGAGCCCATGATGGCCAGCATCGGCAGCACCATGAGGATCTGGGCCCACTGTCGGGCCGCCGGAGCCGGGATCTCCGGCGGCGGCTGCAGGATCAGCTCGCCGGAGGGCAGCTCCGGGGCCGGCGCGCGGGTCGGCCGTTTCACCAGGATTGTCGCCACACGGCGATCATTCGCGATCCAAGACCCCGGCGCGGTGCGATGGCAGGAACGTGCCGTGCGGCGGGAACAGCGGTTCGGGCGGATTAGCGTCCGTACCGCGATCACCGAGGAAATGAGGAGGGTGCATGTCTTCCGGGAAAGCGGATCTCGACTTCGGCGCGGTCCAACAGATGATCAACTCCACCGACAGCGCGCAGCAGGAGCAGAACGACGCCAGCCACGGTCACGACCAGCGCAACCAGACCACCATCGAGGGCGGCCTGGCCGGCCAGGTGCTGGGCGCGGCCCGGGACCGGGGTGTCGAGCGGCAGTCGGACTGGTCCAGCGTGTCCGCCGGCAACAACCGGGCGCTCGTCGACAACTTCCACCAGGCGCTCGGCGCGTACTCGCAGGGCCAGGACGACGCCGTCCGCACGGCCAACGCGATCAGCTACGGCACCGGCAGCGCCATCAACCCGACCTGAGAGGAATGACCCATGGCAGACGACCGCTTCAAGGTCGACTTCAACGCGATGGACACGGCGAGGTCCGACGCGCACCGGGCCGCGAGTGACATCGGCAACCGGGCCGACGAGCAGGTCCGGCTGATGCAGGGCGTCTACGGCTCCGGCTGGGACGACGACACCGCCGAGGACGCGCTCCAGCAGCACCAGCAGCGCCAGAAGATGACCGGCTACCACACCGACGGCCTCAACGGCGAGGGCGACGCCTACGGCAACATCGGCCAGATCGGCCAGGACACCCTCAACCAGGCCCGGGCGTACATCGGGCAGGGCTGAACAGGCACGGCACAGGCGCCCGGCGCGTACCACGCGCCGGGCGCCGCCGTTCAGTCAAGGATCTCCAACCGGAAGCCCTGGGCCAGCACGCTCTCGAAATGATCGGCGTGCGCGCCGAAGAGCTGCCGGTCATCGCCGTCGGCCACGGTGACCTCGATCTCGATGTACCGGGGACTGTCCTCGGTCCCACCGCCGCAGATGCAGCACCGCAGACGTTCTGAGGTCTTGCGCATGGCTCGTCACTCCCATCGTCCCTGGTCCACCCTGCGGGCGACCGAGCTGTTGGACATGTTGATCACCGTAGTCGGCTCCCCGGACGGATTGCCTGGGTCGTAGATGACGACGTCGCTGCGGCCGCCGCCACGGTCCAGCACCCGGACCATCTGCCCGTCGTCCTGGACGTAGAGGTCCCCGTCCTGCTTGACCTCGTTGACGTCGATCTCGCGTTCGGAGATCCGGAGCTTGCCATGGATGTCGCGCGCGGCGGTGCTCTCGCCGCCCGAGCCCTGGTGGTCGGTGCGCATCGGTTCGACGCGGTCGTCCCGGGACGCGTGGGACAGGATGTCCCCGGCGCCGGCGGCGGCGGTGCCGACCCCGGCGGCGATCACCCCGGCGGACGCGATGTTGGCCGGCACCCCCACGACCGCCCCGGCCCCGGTGAGGTCGAGCGCGACACCGCCGACCTCCCCACCCGCGCCGAGAGTGGCCAACGCGATGCCGCCGACCATGGAGGCGGTGTCCAACGGGTGGTGCAGCATGGCGTTGCCGATCGACGCGAGGCCGTTGACGGCGTGGCCCACCCCGTTCGCCAGCGCCGCGCCCACACCGCTCAGGAAGTCGCCGACCCCGCCGTGCGCCGGTCGTTCCCCGCTGACGATCTGCCACAGCGCGTCCGCGATGCCCCTGGCCAGGTCGCGGGCCAGCGACGGGCCCGGATTCGGCCCGTGCAGCAGCCTGAGGTACGCCTCGTCGTTGTGGGCGATGGTGTTCGTGATGATCCGCTTGACGGTGACGATGACCGTGGCGTAGCGGGCGGCGACGCTGGACAGTGCCTGGGCGCGGCCGTCGACCTTCACCCACTGGCCGGCGTTGGCGGTGATCCGGTCGACCAGGACCGCCCCGGCCTCGTCGTGCCACGCCTCCCCGGTCGCCCGGGCGTCGGCGATCAGGTCGTCGCTTGCGTCGAGCACCATGTCGCCGAATCCGCCGAGCACCTGCGACAGCCGCTGCGCGTGTTCCTCATTGTCCGGGGGCCAGGAATCGTGGAAGGCCTTGACCGCGTGCCACAGCGGCGACGACGGCTCCACGATCATCGAAACCGCGCCTGGAGCAGCTCCGCCACGGCATGCGCCTCGGCGGTGGCGTAGACGTCGACGCAGTCCATGCCGGCCGCGGCCAGCGCCGCCGGCAGCGGGCTGACGCTCTGAAGGTGCTGCTGGAACGCCGTGTGGGCCGGATCGTAGACGGCGCGGAACCGTGCCCCCAGCGGTCCCTTGCCCAGCGCGCCGGTCAGCCAGTCGACATCGGCGCCGGCGGTCCGCCACGCCGCCTCGAGCTGGTCGGCTATCCCGTGGAGCACGTTCATCGCGCGCATCGTCGCGTCCAGGTTCATGTCCAGGCTCATCCGCCACTCCTCCGGTCGACAACAGGTGGCACCGCCCAGCCCGGACGCCAGCCCCGCCGGCGGCCCCGGGCGAACACCGCGGCCAGGACGGCGACCAGCGCGCCCGTGCCCCCGGCCACCCCGGCCAACCCGCGCGCGGTGGTCAGGACGTGCCGGTCGCGCGCCTCGCGGTCGAGGCGGGCCTGGTCGGGTGGCCGGGCCACGTAACCGGGCCGGGTCGTGGGCCGGGCCAGGTCGAGCCCGTCGGTCACCGCACGGTACGGGTCGACCAGGCCCGCGCCGAACGCCCGGCTGTCCCGGCCGCCCCGGGCCGGACTGGCCGTGGCCTTCAACCGGCGGGCCACCTCCGGGGCGCTCAGCGCGGGCCACGCCGCTCGGACCAGTGCCGCGGTGCCGGCCACGAACGGGGCGGCGAAGCTCGTGCCGTCCAGGTACGCGTGGCCGTCCACCCTGGTTGCGCCGACCACCTTGGCCCCGGGCGCGACCAGTCCCACGTACCCGCCGATCTGCGAATCCGGGAGCCGGGCGCCGTTGATGTCGACGGCACCCACGCCGAGCACGCCGTCGTAACCGGCCGGGAACGACGGCAACTCGCCCGCGTCGCGTTGCGCGTTGCCGGCCGCGGCCACCACCAGGGCGTCGCGTGCCACCGCGTAGGCCACCGCCTCCCGGATCGCCGGGAAGTCCGACTGACCGGCCAGGGACAGGTTGATCACCCGGGCGCCCTGGTCGGCCGCGTACCGGATGCCGTCGGCCACCGCCTGCGGGTTGATCCGCAGCAGCTCGCCCCGGTCCCCGACGTCGCGGTCACTGATCCGCACCGCGAGCAGCTCCGCGTCGGGTGCCACGCCGTGGAAGCCGACGTCCGGCACCGGGTCCGCGCCGATGATGCTGGCCACCGCCGTGCCGTGCGACACGCAGTCGAACGCGCCTGGCAGCGCCCCGGGCAGGTGGAAGTCGCGTCCCGGCCGGACCTTGCCGGGCCGGCGGAGCTGCGGGTGGTCGGCGTCCACTCCGGAGTCGATCACCGCGACGAGCACCCCGGCACCCCGGCTGTACGGCCAGGCCCGGCGCGGGTCGAGGGTCTGCTGGGCCCAGGGCACCTGCTGGATCCGGGCGTGCGGCCCCTCGGGGTCATGGCAGGCCCCCGGTGGCGGCGCGGCGGCAGCCGGGCTGGCCACGGCCACCGCGAGCAGCGCGACCGCGATCGGCAGGGCATGAAGTCGACTCACACTGGCATCCTGCGGGCCGTGCCCGGGGCGGGACGTGGCGTGTCCTGTTGCGGCCAGGGCGGTTCCCGGCGGCCGGACCCGCACGACACTGGGCCGATGGAACCAGTCGACTATGAACGGCTCGCGCGCGACGTCCGGTCCATCCGCGAGCGGGTGGCGGCGGTCCGGGCCGGCGCCGAGTCCCCGGACGGCCTGATCTCCGCGGTCGTCGGCGGCTCCGGCGAGCTGCTGGAGCTGCGCCTGGACCCGCGGATCTACCGGACCGCCGACGCGGCCGGGTTGAGCGCGGACATCGTGGGCACCGTGCGCCTGGCCGCCGGGCGGGCGCGGGCGGAATGCCTCGTCCTGGCCTGGAGCACCGTGCCGACCGGCCCCGGGGCGGAGCCGACCGACGCCGGGTTCGACCCGGTCCTGCGTGAACTCGACCAACGGATCACCGGAGGTGGTGGGCGATGATCGGCGAACCGTCGAGCGACCTGTGGCGGGCCGTGCGGGCCGTCTACGACTCCTGGCCGCCCGACAGTGAGGATGTCGCGGCGCAGCTCGCCACGGACCTGGGCCGGCTGCGCACCCAGGCCGGCGAGGGCCGGGACGGGGTCCGCCGGCTCGTCCGGGCCGTCAACGGGTCCTGGCTGGACGCGGCGGGCGACGACATGGCCGCCGGCCTGACCCGCAACGGCGAGCGGTGGAACACCGTCTGCCAACTCGCCGAACACCAGGCGACCCTGGCCGGCCGGTACGCCCAGCGGCTGGCCGACGTGAAGACCACGATCACCGCCGGGATCGCCGGCAACGACCGGCTCTACCAGCTGCTCGACGCGGTGCCGATGTTGCATCCGGTACGCGACCGCCTCGTCGACAACCTGGCGCACTCCTTCCGCGACCTGGTCGCCGAGCAGCCGACCGGCACCGCCAACGACCCGACCGTCGGGCTGTGTATCGGCGCGTCGGTCAGCGTGCCGGGCCTGTCGTTCTCCTGGACGGGATGCGTCATCGAAGCGCCGGACGGCTCGGTCGGTCTCACCTCCTCGCACGCCGGCGGTCTGAGCAACACCCTCGGGGTCAGCGCGACGGCGGGCGTCGGGGTGCAGCTCAGCGACGGGGACACCGTCATGGACCAGGAAGGGCCGTTCAACAACGTCTCGGTCTCCGGCGGCGAAGAGCTCGGGGTCAGCGTGGACGCCGACTGGGGTACGGGCACCAACGGTCAGCCGGTGCACACCGGCACGGCCCTTGTGGGGATCGGGGCCGGCGCTTCGGGTCGGATCGGCCGGAGCGAGACACACGTCTGGGAGATCATCCCGGGTAGGTAGAGGAGGCACGACAGATGGCTGGCGACAACGCGGACATGCTGATCACGGAGATGGACCGGCACGCGACCACCCTCGGCACGGTCGGCGACGACCTGGACGCGGCCTGGTCGCGGGCCGCCGAGCGGATCCAGTCGGCGGTGACCCGCCTGGGCCTGGGCCCGATGGGCCAGCGGTTCGCGGCCAACTACGGTCCGGGGCACCGGCGGCTGGGCACCGACGCCCCGGCCGCGGTGGCCGACACCGCGCGACTGGCCGAGGCCGGTCGGCGGAGCGTCCTCGGCTACGAGCAGGGCCAACAGGCGGCGGTGACGGTCATTCAACCGCACTGATCCGGTACCCGACGCCGCGCACCGTGTGGATCAGGGGCGGCTGCCGCAACTTCCGCCGCAGCTGCCCCACCACCACGTCGAGCACATTGGACACCGGGTCGGCCATCTCGTCCCACGCGTACCGGATCAGCTCCAGCCGCGACACCGGCCGCTCGGGTTCGGTCATCAGCCGCTCCAGCACGAGCAGCTCCTTGCGGGTGACCGTGAGCAGCACGCCGTCCCGGCGGACCTCGGCGCGTCCGTTGTCGAGCTCGACGTCGGCGTACCGCAGCACGCTCGGCGGCCGGACCACGGTGCGCCGGCCCAGGCTGCGCACCCTGGCCACCAGTTCGACCATCGCGAACGGCTTCACCAGATAGTCCCCGCCACCGTGCCGCAGGCCGTCGACCCGGTCGGCGAGACTGTCGCGGGCGGTGAGGAACAGCACCGGCACCGCCCAGCCGGCCTGGCGGCGGGCGGCGACATACGGCAGGGTGTCGCCGTCCGGCAGCATCCGGTCGAAGACGACGCAGTCGTAACCGTTGACGCTGAGCGCCAGATCAGCGCCGAGCAGGTCGGCGCAGGCGTCGACGGCGAGACCGCTGGCCCGCAGGGCGGCCTCCAGCGCGATCCGGAGATTGTCGTCGTCCTCGACCACCAGCACCCGCACACCGCGGATACTATCCGGCGCGGTCCAGCAACCAGCCCTGGTCCATCGCCTTGGCCCCGGCCTGGAACCGGCTGCGGGCACCGAGCCGGTTCATCAGATCCGACACCAGCCGGCGCACCGTGCGGACCGAGATGCCCAGCCGGGCCGCCGCCGACTCATCGGTGCTGCCGGCGCACAGCAGCGACAGCAGATCGCGTTCGCGCCGGGTCAGGACGGTGCCCGTCTCGGGCGGTTCGGCCGGGCTGAGCGGCACGCCGGCCTGCCAGATCCGTTCGAACAGCTCGACGGCGGGGGTGACCACGCCGGGCAGTCGGAACACGGCCACGCCGGCCCGGGACTCACCGGGCAGCACCGCGACAGTCCGGTCGATCACGATCGCCTCCATCGGCGCGGCCTGGTCGGTGCGGACCTCGGCGCCCAGCCGGGTGAGCCGGGCGAGCACACCGGAGAGTCGGGCCGAGTCCGGGAACAGCACCCGGTACCGGACCCCGCGCCGGATGTTGTCGAAGTCCACCCGGCGGAACCCGCCGATCGGCCCGTCGCCCCGACCGGAGCTCATCACCAGCACCTCGTGCCCGGCACCCGCCAACAACGCGTCAATCCCCGTCCAGCCCGCCGCCGGCCGGCCGCCGACCACCAGGCTCAGCCGGGGCCGTCCGTCGGCGGCCCGGTCCGCCGGCACCGGGACCGCCCCGACCGGGCGGGCCGCCCCGGACTCCCGGCCGGGCCCGGTGCCCAGCCCGTGCCGCGCCGCGGTGACCTCCGGCCCCGGCTCGACCCCCAGTTCCGCCGCGAGAATCCCGCGCACCCTCTCAAACGCCGCCACTCCCTCCGCCATCCGGCCGGCCCGGCCCAGCGCCTCAATCAGCCTGGCCCAGGTGGACTCCCGCAGAGGCTCCCGCTCGGTCAGGCCCCGCAGCACGGCCACCGCCTCAGCGGCCCGGCCCGCGCCGAGCTGGGCCTGGGCCAGCAGTTCGTGCAGTTCCCGGTGCAACTCGTCGAGGCGGGCCGCAGTGGCCCGGGCGTCGGGAAAGTCGTACCCGTCCAGGGGCGCGCCCCGCCACAGCCCGAGCGCCGCCGCCGCGTGCCCGGCGGCCTGCTCGTACTCGCCGGCGAGCAACGCGGTCCGCGCCGCGCCGGCCAGGTCCGCGGCGACGTCGAGGTCCAGCTCCGCGGATGCCACCCGCAGCCGGTAGCCGCCGGACCCGCCCTCCAGGCGGTCGCCGAGCTGCTTGCGGAGCTGCCAGACGTAGCTGCGCAGGTTGCGCACGGCGGAGGGCGGCATGGCCTGTTCATGCCAGATCGCCTCGATCAGATCGTCGACCTTGACCCAGGCGTTAGCGTTCAGGAGCAACGCGGTCAGCAACGCGGCGAGTTTGGCGGCCCGTGGCTCGATGCGTACACCATGGTCGGTGTGGGTCTCGAGTGGACCGAGTAGGCGAAACTGCATGCACCAACCTTGTTCCGGCACACATGAGGTCTTCATGACACGGGTGATGGTCGTCGAGGACGACGAGAATCTGCGGGTCGCCGTATCCGCGCTCCTGCGGGCGGAGGGTCTGGTGGTCGACGTGGCCGGGGACCTCGCGACCGCGTCCGCCGCGGCCACCGGCGCGCGGTACGACTGCGTGGTGTTCGACCGGATGCTGCCGGACGGCGACGCGGTCGACCTCGTGCACCGGCTGCGGCAGCGCGGCTGGGACACCCCGGTCCTGTTCCTCACCGCCCGCAACTCGCTCGCCGATCGGATGGCCGGATTCGAGCACGGCGGCGACGACTACCTGGACAAGCCTTTCGCGGTGGCCGAGTTGACGGAGCGGGTGGTCAACCTGTGCCGCACCGCGGGGCAGCCCACGGTGCTCAGCCACGCGGACCTGGTGCTGGACCGGGCCCGGCGGCAGGTGCGCCGGGCCGGGGTGCTGCTCACTCTGACGCACAAGGAGTTCGCGGTGCTCGAGCATCTGCTCACCAACGTCGAGCGGCTTGTCGACCGGTCCGAGCTGATCGAGCACTGCTGGGACACCAGCACCGATCCCATGTCGAACGTGGTCGATGTCACCGTGCGCCGCATACGCCGCAAACTTCACGAACCAGAGATCATCCACACGGTACGCGGCCTCGGGTACCGGCTGGGGGCGGCATGACCGGCTCGTCCTCGGCCGACCGGCTACGACGGCTGCGCTGGGTCCTGACCGCGCTGTTCACGGTGATGAACGCGGTCGGACTGATCGGCTTCGCCTGGTTCGAGATCGGCCGCGACGGTGAACGCGCTGTGGCCCGCACCGACGCCGAACTGCACCGGGTCACCTCCTCGATCAGCCGGCTGGTCGGCTTCGACGGCACCATCGACCTGAGCCTGGTCACCGCGGACGTGCTCAACGAGTCCTGCCCGCAGTTCGCGATCCTGCCGGGCGGGGCCCCCGCGTTCAAGGCGCACGTGTCGCGGCACGTGTGCGTGCCCATGGACATCGGGGTGCTCAACGGCATGGCCACCGAGGCGGTCCGCACCGGCCGGACCGCGGTCGGCTACCAGCGCGGAGTGCACGGCGAGCTGGTCCGGGTCCGGGTGGAGCCACTGCTGGACCGGACGGGCCGCAACTACATCGGCGCGGTGGTCGCGGTCGCCGACACCCGCCCCGAACAGGAACGCCACGACCAGCTGGTCCTGCTCGTCTGTGCCGGCTGCCTGCTGCTGATCGGCGGGCTCGGCGTGGCCGGCTACCTGCTGTCCGGCCGGGCGATCCGGCCCGCCGCGGCCGCACTGCAACAGCAGGAGATCCTGCTCGCCGAGACCGCGCACGACCTTCGTACCCCGGTCGCGGCGCTGCGCGCCCTCGCCGAGACCGCCCTGGCGCACCCGACCGAACGCGCCGACCTGCTGCCCCGCACCGTCCGGCTCGCGGCCAGGATGGGTGGCATCATCGACGACCTGCTGGTACGGGCCCGGCTCGCCGCCGGGGTCGAGCAGCTCACGATCCAGCCGGTCTGGCTGGACCAGCTCGTCGCCGGAGTGGTGGACGGCAGCCCGACCGAGGGCGCACAGGTGACGGTGACCGCCGCGCCGACCAAGGTGGACGCCGACCCCGCCCTGCTGCAACGCGCGATCGGCAACCTGCTCGACAACGCGGTCCGCTACGGCCGACAGCCAGGCTCCGCCGCCATCGTGCACATCACCGTCGCCGGTGGCACGGTCACGGTCGCCGACCACGGGCCGGGCATCGACCCGGCGGCGGCGGGGGAGGCGTTCGACCGGTTCAGCAGCACCGGCGGCTCCTCCGGGCTGGGGCTGTCGATCGTGCGCTGGGTGGCAGAGGCGCACGGCGGCCGGCTGTCGGTGTACAACGCCGACGAGGGCGGCGCAATCTTCGAGCTGACGCTGCCGGTCAGCGGACGGTGACCTGCTGCCAGGGCGGCAGGCTCACCCAGTCGCCGTCGAGTTGGTAGGCGAGGAAATAGCTGTACTCTCCCGGCTTGTCCAGCACCAGCTCCACGGTGAACTCCCGCTCGGCCGGGCCCAGCGCCACGTCCGTCAACGGCGGGAAGTCGGCGTAGCCGCCGGTCTCGGCGCGCATCCGCACCGCCAGCCTGCGCAACGTCACGCTCCGGTCCGCGCTGACCGTGATCCTGGCCCGGATCACCCGGCCCACCGCCGGCGTCGCCGGTTCCAGAGTCACCCGGCCCGCGATGACCAGGTCGCCGCGCGGCCCGACAGGCAGGAGCTCCGGCCCGCCGCACCGGGCCACCAGCACGGCGACCGCGAGCACGACGACCGCCGCCAGGAGGTAGCGCCAGCGTCGTGTCATCGAAACCTCACCCTCTCGCCGGGAAGCTGGGATGTCCCAGGGGCATGAGGAGGCATCGTAGTGCGAATCGGGCGCATCGTAGGTATCCCGCAGGTCATGGGCTGGCAACTCGCGGCTGTCGCTGTCGTGCTGGCGGTGGGCCGGCCGTGGCCCACGGCCGTCGGGGTCGCTCTCGCGGCGGTGGCCGCCGTCGTGGTCACGTCGGCGCGGATCCGGGGCCGGTTCCTGTACGCCTGGGCACCGGCCGCCGCGAGTTTCCTGTTCCGGGCCCGCACCCGTGATCTCGGGGTTCCCGCCGTGGCCGGCCGCGAACTGCTGTACCTCCTGGCCCCGGAGGCCACCGGCGGCGCCGAGGACGACATCTGCATGCTCAGCCTGCGTACCGGGATGACGGCCGTGCTCCGCCCCACCGGTCCGGTGCCCGAGCCCGCCGCCCTGCTGCCCCCGGACAGCGGCCAGCCGCTCATGGTCCAGGTCGTGTACCACGTCGGCGGTGACCGGCCACCCAGGAGCTGGATCGCCCTGCACACACCGCGCACCGTGGACAGTCACGCCGACCCGGAGGTGCGCACGGCCCTGGCCAACGCGGTCCGGCGGGTCAGCCGGCAACTCCGCCGAGCCGGCGTGCCCGCCCGTGGCCTGCCGGAGCACGAACTACTCGGCACCCTGGCGGCCCTTGCCCACGTCAACGGGGGCCGGGGCCGGATCCGAGAGGAATGGGGGCACTGGTCGAGCGGGACAGTGGCGCAGGCGACGTACCACCTGGGGGAGTGGGCCGACCTGCCCGGACCGGCCGGGGCGCGCCTGACCCAGCGACTGCTGACGGCCGTGCCGCAGGCCGCGGTGACGATCGCGGTCATCGCCCGGCGGGACGGCTCATCGACGGCGACCCTGCGCGCCGCCGCGCCGACCCGGGGCGACCTGGAGCGCGCCGTCCTGACCCTGACCCGGGTCGCCCAGGCCGAGGGCATCGTCCTGACCCCGCACGACGGCCGGCATCTGCGCGCCCTGGCCAGCACTCTTCCACTCGGGATTTGATCCGCCCCGGCGGGAGCGGTCACAGATCGCTCAACGGCGCACCTGATAGCGCACGTGAAGCACCCGGTTGCCCTGCATCACCACGTCAGGATCCTCCAGCAGGTGCTGCGCGTGGACCGACCCGAAGTAGCGCTTGCCGGACCCGAACACGACGGGTACGACGTCCATCCGCACCTCGTCGACCAGGCCCGCGGCGAGCACCTGGCCACCGACGTCACCGGCGGCGACCTCGACCGTGCGGTCACCCGCGAGCTCCTGCGCCTTGGCCATGGCCGCCTCGACCCCGTCGACGAAGTGAAACGGCGCCTCGGGGTCCCAGCCCTCAGGCGCCGGCCGGTGCGTCACGACGACCACGTGGTCGATCCCGCCCGGAGGCTTCCCGTCCCAGCCGTCCGTCATGTCGAACACGTGCCGGCCGACGAGTGTCGCCCCGATCTGGTCCCAGTACGGCCGGGTGTAGTCGTAGGACGTCCGCGACACCTTCAGCACGCCGCTCTCGTCCAACGGGACGTCACCGCTGGTCAACCAGTCAAACAGCGGTCCGGGCTGGTCATTGTCGTCCGCGACGAAGCCGTCCACGGACACCGAGCTGTACATGACCACCTTGCCCACGGGGCTCTCCTCTGCTGACGGGTGCCCCAAAATTAGCGTGTCGTGAGCCGTCGCCGGGGCGGGTAGCCGAACTCCGACGCGCGGGTCGGCATGGTGGCCACGCAGCCGTCGGCGTACCCGGCCCTGGCCGCGCGGTGGTGTTTGAACTCGGCTGCGGCCGGTGGCCAACGCGTCGGGCGGCCCCGCGCTGACGCGGAGCCGCCCATCCGTCCCGCCCTACCGGATCGGGTCGCTTTCCACCGTCCAGCCGTAGAGCCCGATGGTGTCCTTGGCCAGGACGTGTCCGGAGTTGTCGAGGATCAGTTGGACTCCGGCGTTGGTCGCGACGGCGGCGACCACCGCGTCGCTCTCCACGGTCCAGTCGTACAACCCGATGCTCTTCTTGGCCAGGACCTTCCCTGCGCCGTCGCGGATCAGCTGGGTGCCGTCGTTGCCGACCGCGATCGCGGTGATCCCCGGATCGGACTCCACCGTCCAGCCGTAGAGGCCGATCCCCTGCTTCGCGAGCACCGAGCCACCGGTGGTGAGGATTACCTGCACGCCACCGTTGGTGGCGATCGCCGTGACCCCCGGGTCGCTCTCCACGGTCCAGTCGTACAGGCCGATGCCCTGCTTGGCCAGGACCGTGCCGTCGGTGGTGAGAATCATCTGGGTGCCGTCGGATCCGACCGCGATCGCCTTGACCACGGCGTCGGTCTCCTGTGTCCAGCCGTACAGGCCGACGCCCTTCTTCGCCCAGACCGTCCCGCTTGCGTCGAGGATCAGCTGGGTCCCGTCGCCGCCGACCGCGATCGCGGTGATCCCCGGGTCGGACTCGACGGTCCAGCCGTAGAGCCCGATGCCCGTCTTGGCCAGCACCGTGCCGTCGGCGGTGAGGATCATCTGCACCCCGCCGCTGGTCGCGATCGCCTTCACCCCCGGGTCGGTCTCCACGGTCCAGCCGTAGAGGCCGATGCCCTGCTTGGCCAGGACCGTGCCCCCGGAGGTGAGGATCATCTGGGTGCCGTCGGACCCGACGGCGATCGGCGAGGACGTGATCGCGTTGAACCGGTACAGGTCATAGTCACGCATCAACTTCGTGACCTTGCCCGGGTAGGCCGGGTCGGTGGCGTAGCCGGCCTTCCACACCTCGTAGATGAACCGGTCCGGGTCGGTGGTGTACTTGAACGCGTTGGCGTAGCGGGCCGACTCCCGCAGGAGCTTGCCGTGGTCGCGGAACGAGTCCTCCATGGAGGCGTAGCTCCGGAAGCTGGCGGTCACTGTATGGCAGGGCGCCGGCACGCACTCCTCGGTCGGGTACGGACGGCACCCGACCGCGATCGGACCCGGGTCGTTCGCGGTGGCGCACTTGATCCCGAAGTAGTTCTTGTCCCGGACGCTGAGATTGCTCTGGCCCCAGCTGGACTCCAGGATCGCCTGCGCGACGGTGACGGACGCGGGCACCTGGTATTCGACCTGGCCGCGTTGCGCCGCCGGGCCCGCCACGGCGATGAAGTCGGTCTGGGTGGACGCCCGGGCCGGGGCGTCCACCGCGCTGGCACCGGCGACGCCGATCAGCGTGAGGCACAGTGCGGCCAGTGCGGTGCGTGCCCGCGACGCGCGTCGCCGGAAGATCAACTGATGCATGTCTGGTTCATTCCTCTGGTCTGATGTCGTGAACGAGGAGCCGGCGGATCAGCTGATCGGGTCGCTTTCGAGGGTCCAGCCGTAGAGGCCGATGGCCTGCTTGGCCGAAACATGTCCGGAGTTGTCGAGGATCAGCTGGACTCCGGCGTTGGTCGCGACGGCGGCGACGACGGCGTCGGTCTCGAGGGTCCAGCCATACAGGCCGATGGTGCTCTTCGCCAGGGCCTGGCCCGAACCATCCCGGATCAGCTGGGTGCCGTCGCTGCCGACCGCGATCGCGGTGATCCCCGGGTCGCTCTCCACCGTCCAGCCGTACAGCCCGATGCCCTGCTTCGCCAGGACGGTGCCGTCGGCCGCCAGGGCCACCTGCACTCCGCCGTTGGTGGCGATGGACTTGACCACGGCGTCGGACTCGACCGTCCAGCCGTAGAGGCCGATGCCCTGCTTGGCCAGCACCGTGCCGTCGGCGGCGAGGATCATCTGGGTTCCGTCGGTGCCGACCGCGATGGCCTTGACCACGGCGTCGGTCTCCTGGGTCCAGCCGTACAGGCCGACGCCCTTCTTCGCCCACACCGTTCCGCTGGCGTCGAGGATCAGCTGCGTCCCGTCCCCGCCGACCGCGATCGCGGTGATCCCGGGGTCACTCTCCACCGTCCAGCCGTACAGGCCGATCCCTTCCTTCGCGAGCACTGTGCCGTCGGCCGTGAGGATCAGCTGCACCCCGCCGTTGGTCGCGATCGCCTTCACCCCCGGGTCGGTCTCGACCGTCCAGCCGTAGAGGCCGACGCCCTGCTTGGCCAGGACCGTGCCTCCGGAGGTGAGGATCATCTGGGTACCGTCGGACCCGACCGCGATCGGCGTTGACTTCACCGGCGGCGGTGACGAGGGAATACCCGCCGGGCTGGTGTAGCCGACGACGCGCCCGGCGGACGGGGTGACCCGGTACTCGGTCACCCGGTTGGCGCTCCAGTTGCCGGTGCCTTGGTTCCCGCCGATCTCGGTGAGGTCGTTGACCGAGCGGACCGCCTGGACGAGCGCGACGTGGCTGATGCCGGTCCCGTTGTAGTCGAACATGATGGCGTCGCCGAGCTGCGGCACGTATCCGTCACCCAGCGGATGCCAGGTGCCGTTGTTGATGCCGTACGTCCTGAAACTGGCCGCCATGGGGTTGAGCCCGGTGACGTTGACCCCGTTCTGCGCCCACACCCACTTGGCGAAGTCCGCGCACCAGTCCTCACCGCAACTGGAGTAGTAGCTGGGACTGCACGGACCGTGACCTAACTGGCCCCGTGCCGTGTCGACGATGCCCGACCGGGTGTCGGCCATCGCGGGGGCGGCGGACATCGCGGTGATCCCGGCACTCGCGGCCAGGATCAGCAGCGCACCGGCGATTCGCCGGCCGAGCCCGCTCTTCGACGAAACTCTCACGGTTTGTCGTCCTTTCACAGTGCGGTCGGAATCCTGTCGTTTACCGGCGATCCACTAGACGACCGGCCGGCTACGCTCGAACGGGACGTAGCCTGTCGGACCGGACTTGTACGGATCTTGAAAACCGGCCACGAGCTGGCACTATGGGCTGTTGCCCGCCGGGGGAGGGTGAGCTGGGCATGGAGTTCGGGGTGCTCGGGGAGATCGAGGCACGCAGCCACGGTCAGCGGATCGACATCGGCCACATCCGCCAGCAGTGCGTGCTGGCCGTCCTCCTCGTCGAGGCCAACCACCCCGTTCCGAGGGGCACGCTGGCCGACCGGGTCTGGGGCCAGGCCCGACCGCGGAGCGTGGACGGCTCGCTGTACAGCTACCTCTCCCGGCTACGCCGGGCACTGCAGGTCACCGGCGTGGACATCGAACGCCGACCGGGCGGGTACGTGCTGACCGCCGACCCCGTGACCGTCGACATGCACCACTTCCGCCGGCTGGTCGACGAGGCCCGCGCGGCGGTCGGCGACGAACGGGCCCTGCACCTGTTCGACACGGCCCTGAGGCTGTGGCGGGGCCAGGCCTTCGGGAATCTGGACACCCCCTGGCTGGGCGAGGTCCGCGACACCCTGGACCGGGAGCGGCTGGCGGCGGAGCTGGACCGCGACGATCTGCGGCTGCGGACCGGTCAGCACTCCACGATGCTCGCCGAGTTGCATGAGCGGGCCGTCGCGCATCCGCTGGACGAGCGGGTCGCCGGCCAACTCATGCTCGCGTTGTACCGCAGTGGCCGGCAGGCCGACGCGCTCGAGCAGTACGACCGCACCCGCCGCCTCCTGGCCACCGAGCTGGGCAGCGACCCCGGCCAGCCGCTACGGGCCCTGCACCTGCGGATCCTCAACGCCCACCCGGATCTCCTGGCCGCCCCGGCAGCCCCGGCAGTTCCGCGCCAGTTGCCGGCCGACAGCGCGCAGTTCATCGGCCGCGCAGCCGACCTCGACCGGCTCGACGCGACACTCGGCGGCGGGCCGGTGCTGATCTCCGGCCCACCCGGAGCCGGCAAGACCGCGCTCGCCGTGCACTGGGCCCACCGCCACGCGGCGCTGTACCCGCACGGACAGCTGTACGTGAACCTCAACGGCTACGCGCCGAGCGCGCCCCTGGACCCCGGTCACGTGCTGGCGGCGTTCCTGCGGGCGTTGGGCGTGCCGCCGGAGGCGGTACCCGCGGACCGGGAGGAGGCCGCAGCGCTGTACCGGTCGCTGTTGGCCGACCGGCGGATCCTGGTCGTACTCGACAACGCCCGCACCGCCGAGCAGGTCCGCGCGCTCCTCCCCGCCGGCCCCGGCTGCCTGGCCCTCATCACCAGCCGCGATCCCCTCGCGGGCCTGCTGGCCCGAGACGGCGCCCAGGTCGTGGCCATCGACATGTTGGCCCCCGACGAGGCGGTCGCGCTGCTGGCCCGGACAGTGCCGCCCGCGCGGGCCGCCGCCGAGCCCCTGGCGCTGACCGAGCTGGCCCGTCGGTGCGCCTACCTCCCGCTGGCGCTACGGATCGCGGCCGCGAACCTGACCAGTCAGCCCCGGCGTTCGATCAGCGGGTACGTGGCCGAGCTCGACCGGGGCGGTCGGCTCGCGGCACTGACGGCCGACGGTGACGAGATGTACGCGGTCCGGGCCGCCTACACGCTGTCCTACCGGGCGCTGAGCCCCACCGCGCGAATCCTGTTCGCGCTGCTCGGAGCCGTCTCTCTCGCCGAGGTGTCCGCAGGGGCCGCGTCGGCGCTGCTCGACGTGTCACCGCCGGACGCCGCACGGGTGCTCGCCGAGCTCGCGGACGCGCACCTGCTCCAGCGGACGGCTGCCGACCGGTACACCTTCCATGATCTTCTCCGGGAACTGGCCGTCGAGTGCGCGGCGGGCCCGGTCCCCGATCACCGGGCGGCGGCCGACCGGGTCCTGCGCTGGTACCTGCACACCGCGCACCGCGCCTACCTCCTGCTCTACCCGCCGGGGCGGCAGAGCCCCCCGGACCCGGCCCAGACGCCCGCCCACCTGCCCGACCTCGTCGACTACGACGGGGCGCTCGCATGGTGCGAGGCCGAGCGCGCCAACTTCCTGACCGTGATGGACACCGCCGCCGCGCACGCCCGGCCCGACCTCGTCAGCCAGCTCGCCAACGCGCTGATCAGCTACTACGACGTCACCAAGCACTGGGACGACTGGCTGCGCAGCGGCCGGCTCGGCGCGGACGCGGCCGGCCGCCTCGGCGCGCACGGCCTGCGGGCCCGGCTCCTGAACTTCATGGGCGTCGCCCACGGCCAGCGCGACGAGCTCGACCAGGCGGTCGCGCATCACGAGCGGGCGTTGGCCATCTGTCGGGAGATCGACGACCCGGAGCTGGAGGGGGTGACCCTGACCAGCCTGGGCGTCACCTATGACGAGCTGGGTCGGCGTGAGGAGGCCGTAACCGCGCACCTGGAGGCCGTCCGGATCCGCGGCGAGCTCGGCGACACCGACGGCGAGAGCATGTCACTGTCCAATCTGGGCCACACCTATCACCGGATGGGGAAGCACGCCCAGGCCATCGAGTGCATGTTGGCCGCCCTCCCGGTCCAGAGGCGGCTCAACAGCCTGCAAACGGTGGGCGATATCCTGCACGGCCTGGGTGAGGTGCACCACGAGCTCGGCCGGCACGCCGAGGCGATCGACTACTTCGAACAAGGGCTGCAGGCCGCCCGGGCCGTTCAGCACCGCTGGGGGGTGGCGCTGCTGCTCGACGGCCTTGGCCGGGCTCTCCACGCCACGGGGCAGTCCCACCGCGCGCACGCCTGTTGGGCGGAGGCCGTCGACCTGTGGACCGGGTTGAACCCGAAGGGCACCGCGCACATGTTCGACCGCCGGGCCACCTGCTGCACCGGGACCGGGGCGTGACGGGCGACCGCGCCGGCACACCGCGGATGGCTTCTTGAACCAGCGCCCTCAGAGCGTAGTACGTAGATATCTGTCCCGTTGTTGGGGTTTGTTTCGGTCAGGTTGAGTAAGGCTCGGGTCGTTTGCGGTGTCTGGGCGGGCTTTGCGGCGTCAGATGCGGCCGGTCTCGTGGGCCCACATGGCGACCTCGACGCGGTTTCGGGCACCGAGCTTTCGCATGAGGCTGGCGAGGTGCGCTTTGACGGTGCTCGGGGTGATGTAGAGCTCGCTGGCGATCTCATTGTTGGTGCGGCCCTGGGCCACAGGCACGAGGACTTCCTCCTCGCGGGCGGTGAGCGGTTCTATCGGCCGCCTCGGTGGTGAGGTCCGTGCGTGGGCGAACGCTGCGAGCAGTCGGACAGTCACGCTGGGTGCGATCAGTGCGTTTCCGTCGGCGGCGGCGTTGATGGCCTGGGTCAGCAGGGCGGGTCCGGCGTCCTTGAGCAGGAACCCGCGGGCGCCGGCCTTGAGCGCCCCGTGGACATACTCGTCGAGGTCGAAGGTGGTGATGACCACGATCGGCAGGGGGTCGGTGACGTCGGGGCCGGCGAGGCGTCGGGTGGCTTCGATGCCGTCCATCAGCGGCATTCGGATGTCGAACAGGCCGACGTCGGGGCGCAGCTGGAGGGCCAGGCGGACCGCCTCGCGCCCGTCGGCGGCCGCGCCGACCACTTCGATGTCGGGCTGGGCGTCGAGCAGCATCGTCAGCCCGCTGCGCACGATGGGCTGATCGTCGGCGATGAGGACCCGGATGCTCATCGTGGCGTCCCGGTTCGGGGCAGGACCGCCTCTACCCGCCAGCCCCGCTCGGCGGCGGGACCTGCGTGGAAGGTGCCGCCGAGCAGTGAGGCGCGTTCCCGCATACCCACCAGGCCGTAGCCTGCCGGGGCACGGCCGCCAGCGGCGGAGCCGTCGTCGTCGATGGTCAGCCGTACCCGGTCGGCGTCGCCTGTGACGGCGACGGTGACCCGGGTCGCGTGGCGGGCGTGCCGGCGAGCGTTGGTGATGGACTCCTGGGCCAGGCGGTAGATCGCGGCCCCGACCGCCGGGCTGAGGTCGTCGAACTCGCCGAACAGCGTCACCTCGACGCGGGGACGCGTATGGCCATCGGTGGCGAGCTGCTCGACCTCGGCCACGCCGGGCTGCGGCCCGAACTCGGTGTCCTGTGAGGCGCGGAGCACGCCGACGATGGCGCGCAGCTCGGTGAGGGTGCGGGTCGCCGCGTCCTCGATGATGGCGAAGGCCTCGATGGCACGCTCGGGGTGGGAGACCGCGATGGCACGTCCGGCTTGGGCCTGGATGGCGATGCCCGAGACGTGGTGGGCGACGGTGTCGTGGAGCTCGCGAGCGAGCAGTTCGCGTTCGCGGGCCTTGGCCTGGTCGATGTCGCGGAGGCGGATCCTCGTGCGATAGCGGATCGCGGCGCCGAGCGCGGCGGCGAACAGGAAGAACGCGTATCCTGCGACGGCCTCCGCAGGGCTGGTGGGGTCGGCGCCGTGGGTGGTGATGATGGCCAGCCAGAGCAGGATGACGGCGAGTCCGCTTGCGGCTTCCCGACCGGAGCCCCACCGGAACAGGGCGTAGGCCAGGATCAGCACCGCGATGCTGCTGTTGAGCATGGCGCCTTGCGACCCGGTGAGGATTCTGACGATGTCGACGATCGTCAACGTGCCGATGGAGACCGCGACCGCGACGAGCGGGTGCGTGCGTCGCCACAGCAGGGGGCCGACGACCGCGAGCGCGGCGATGAGCAGCAGCGGGAGCGGCGCCAGGTCCTTGCGAAGCACCACTTCCAGCACCGACCAACCGATCAGTGCCGCGACCAGGGCCCAGTCCCGTGGCCCCCGGTCCGGGGCATTCGTGGGTCGAGGTTCGGCCCACAGCGAGCGGAGTGCGTTGGTGGCCATCTGAGCAGCGTAGGCAGCCCGCGTGATCAGCGTATCCGCCAAAAGTACAAGAGGTCGGCTGTGCCAGCGACCAGGTCGATTCAGGTTCCGGGGCTAATGTGCCCGCCGCCGGCATCGGTGAAGGTGGAAGCACCCACCTGATCACGCCGAGGAGCATTGTGATGAGAACGCCTCAATCCCACACCGCACTGGAGAATGCGCCGTCCCAGAGCACGCTGGAGGATCTGCGCATGCCCGTGAAGGCCAAGCTCGCAGCGGCATGGACCAGCTTCATGTTCCTCTACATCTACGTCGACTACCTCGCCCTGTACAAGCCCGGCTTCATCGACGTCATCCGGGCCGGCACCGTCCAAGAGTTCCACACCGGCCCCACCTTCGTCGGCATGGCGCTCACGCTCATCGCCATCCCGGGTCTCATGATCATGCTCTCCGTGACACTGCCCGCCCGTGTCAACCGCACCATCAACCTCGTGGTCGCGACGCTCTACATCCCCGTCTCGGTGTTCAACGCGGCAGGGGAGACTTCGACCTACGCCTACTTCTACGGCATCTCCATCGGACTTGAGGTGCTGCTCCTGGCCTTCATCCTGCGCTCCGCCTGGACCTGGCCACGCCGCACCGCATAACCGGCGACCCTGGCAGCCAGCCTCGACATCGAGCCACTCCGCACGCCGCAGCGGGCGTGACTGCCCGCCCGGCGTCCGACCATCCTTCGCTCGCGCCACCCGCGGGCACGCTGGCGGTGGCGGAGCACTCCGCGAGCTGACCGGGACACTCCGCCGGCGGAGCGGCGTCACTCCGCCCGCCCGGCTGGGCGGCCGGCCGCGGCGCGGTCACGGTGCCCGTCTCGCACCGGTCCGCGGAGCCGCACGAGAGCCAGACTGCCGGCGACGCGCAGCCCACTGGACCATCGATGATCTTGGAAGTATGGATTCGGTTTGCTTGTGGGGACAGGTATTTCTTAGACATGTCTCACAGTCCGTCGTGGACGAAGTTGATCAAGGATGGAGGTGTTCTCAGTCACCCTCTACCTGGGAGTACGAAGATCATGCGCAAGCTCGCCACCGGGCTGTTCACGGCGCTGACCGCGACCGTGGCCACCCTGTCCATGACGGCCGGGTCCGCCACCGCGGCCACCACGTGGACCATCAACCCGACCTGTTCGACGGTGACCGGCCCCGGCGCCCTCACCTACACCACCGACGACGGCGCCACGCTGCACGCGACCACCGGCACGCCCGTCCCCACGACGTACACCCACGGGCTCGTCGCCCTCGACACCGCCAACACCCTGCTCGCGGTCCAGGTGCAGACGACAGGCGGCACCACCACCCGGACCGTCTACCGGTCCACCGACGCCGGCTGCTCATGGGCCTCCATCGGCACCCTGCCCGGGGGCTGGACGCTTCGGACCACTGCGGCCAAGGGCGGCCGTGCCTACGTGTGGACGCCGGGCGGGGACAGTGGCTTCGTCCTGGTCGACGGCACGACCCTGACCACGAACACCGACCCGACCATCGCGGAGCCCGCCCCGGCCGACGGCCTGCCCGGCCTGATCGGCGTCGGGGTGGACCCGGCCAACGGCCTGCACGTGTACGCCGCGCGCCGCGACGGCCAGATCTTCGAGTCGACCACGGGCGGCGCGAGCTGGACGAAGCGGGGCGGCCTGTTCCCGGTGGACCACTACGGCTCGGCCACCACGGGCTACCAGGTCGCCTTCGACCCGACCAACCCGCTGCACGCGGTGGCCGGCACGATGCAGGAGGGCGTCATCGCGACGTTCAACGGCGGCGTGACCTGGACGAAGATCGCCTATGACGAGACGACCCACCCGAACAGCAGGTACGGCGTGAACGCCTTCGCCGTCGCCATCTCCCCGGCCGACCCCAACGTGGTCTACGTCCAGAGCCTGGACCTGAGCCAGGCCACGGCCGACGGTGACGAGGGCAAGCAGATCCGGCGCTCCACCGACGGCGGCCTGACCTTCGGGCCGGCCATCGTGCACCACGTCGCGGGGAACATCATGCTCCAGAACGGCACCCCGATGTTCCCGAGCCCGGCCGACGCCGGGGTCCTGTACTTCTCCTACGGCACCAGCTACCAGAACTACGGCAACGACCTCTTCCGGTACTCCGTGGCCACCGGCACGCTGACCCGCCAGCACGACAAGTTCCACGGCCTCAACGCCGTGGCGTTCAACCCGACGAACCCCGCCACCCTGTACCTCGGCCTCGCGGTCGAGGGCGGCGGCCTGTAGTACACCCGGTCCGGGGCGGGGTGCCACCCGCCCACTGACCTCCGGCACGCGCCGACCGCCGACCAGTGACCCGGCGCGACGGCGATGCTGAACCGACCCGGTCCGCGCGGCGACGCTCGCCCGGACCGGGTCGTGCCGCGGGTGGTGGCGGCTCCTGGACCGGTCGTGTCGTGTCGAACGGGCAACCGCCCGGTCAGACCCGGAGGTCCACCGGGTCCGAACTGGCCCGGATCGCCGCCGCCGGGTGCGCCACGCGGCTACCGTGGCCGGGTGCGCATCCCCTCCGCCGTCGCGGTCCCGGCCGCTGTCGTGGTCTCCCTGGCCGGCCTGTATGTGCACAACGTCAACGACCTGCCCGGCCAGACGGCGACCAGCCCCGAGACGCTGTACCCGGCCCTGGTCGCGCTGGGCCTGCTGGCCGCGTGGTGGTGGGGACCCCGGCCGTTGACCACCTACTGTCTCGCCGGCTGGGGGTGGATCCACCTGGTCGGCGGCGCGCTCAGTGTCCTGCCGCTGCCGGTGCTGCCGTTCGAGCCCGAGCAGACCGTGCGGCACTACGCGTTCCACGTCGGGTACGCCCTCGCCCAGCTGCCCCTGATCGTCCTGACGATCCGGGAACTGCGCGCCAGGCCCTAGCTGTGGTGCCCGGCCCGGCCAGGGACTCCCGTCGGCCCGGCGTCCGCCCCGCCCGGACCTCCCGCAGGGCCGGCGTCCGTGCGCCAGCCGCGGCCGATCATCCGCAGCAGCGCCGGGTACACCCCCACGTACCGGAACGGTTTGATGGCGGCCATGTACAGCGCGCCGAACAGCCCGTTCGGTTTCATGAGGACGGCCATCTGGCCCCGGTAGCCCACGGCGCCGTCCGGCACCCAGCCGATGTGCATCACCGTGTGCACGGTGCGGTTGGCCATCTCGGCCACCCATTCGTCGTGCGTCTGGTACACGGAGGTGAACGGCACCGCCGTCAGGTCGGGTCCCCGGGTGCCGTCCCGCAGGTCCGCTGGCAGGCGCTCCCGCAGCGTCGGGACCCGGGTGCCTATTCCCGTGCCGGGCCGGTCCCAACCGAGCAGCGCCCCGAGTTTCCAGCGGATCGCGAAGAGGGCCCGGGGGACCGGCGCGGAGATCGGTCGTCCCTTCCCGGCGCCGTGACCCGTCGCGAACTGGCGCACCAGCCGGGCCAGGTCGTCGGGACCGCCCGGCGTCGGCAGCGCCCAGACGTCCTCGACCTGGAAGTCGGGGGCGACCTCGTGGATGCGCCAGGGGCGGGAGGTGTGTTCGGTGGTGGGGAGTCTCATGCGCGTGCCCCGATCTATACGATGGCGTATGAATCGAGGCTAGCGCCATCTATACGGCACTGTATAGATAGCCGAGGACGTGAGGGGAGACACACGATGGCCGTGGCCCGCACCCCGCGCGGCACCTGGATCGACGAGGGACTGCGCGCGCTCGCGGCCGGTGGCCCGGAGGCCGTGAGGATCGAGACCCTGGCCCAGGCGCTCGGCGTCAGCAAGGGCGGCTTCTACGGGTACTTCGCCAGCCGGGAGGCGCTGCTCGCCGAGATGCTCGACCGGTGGGAACGCGACGTCACGGAGGCGGTGATCGACGAGGTCGACAGCGGCGGGGGAGACGGCAGGGCCCGGCTGGAGCGGCTGTTCGCCATCGTGGCCACATCCGGCGACGGATCCGTGCGGGGCACCACCGTCGACCTGGCGATCCGCGAGTGGGCCCGGCGTGACGAGACCGTCGCCGAGCGGCTCAGGCGGGTCGACAATCGGCGGATGGCGTACCTGCGCACCCTGTTCGCGTCCTTCTGCCCCGACCCGGACGACGTCGAGGTGCGCTGCATGGTCACGTTCTCGGTGCGGATCGGCACCCACTTCATCGCCGCCGACCACGACGGGCGCAGCCGACCGGAGGTGCTGGCGCTGACCAGGAAGTGGCTGCTGCGTTAGGGCCCGGCCGGTGACGTCCCGCGCCCTGTCAGCTCACGCCAGGTGGTGGCCGAACGAGTTGACGGTGTCCGTGACCTGGGTTCACCGCACGTAGTTGTGGCCGCCTCGACGCCCGGTGGGCGTGGCCGTCGGAACCGGTCCACTGGACGCGTGGATCCAGCGCGTGTGTCCGACCGCCGGGGATCGAGATTAACTGTGGCAGGTTGCTGACGGTTCGCACCGCGTGGGCGGGTCCGGCGAGGACGATCTGCGCATGGCAGGACAACTGAGGCGGGCGAGCGGCGTGCGGGCCCCGGCAAACAGCCTCCGGCGACGGCTCCGGTCGACGGCGGACCCGCGTCCGGAGGGGAAACGGGGCTGGTTCGGCGGAGCGGTGTGGCGGGCGGCGGGTGCGGTCACGGTCGCCGTCGCGGCCCTGACCTGGAGCATCTACAAAGTCCCCGTAGGGGATCGGCTGTCCGCTGGCGCGCCGGTCGGGATCACTTTCGCCGGTCAGAACGGGCCGCAGGACACTGGGCAGGTCTGGGCCTTCCAGGACCGGATCGACCTGACCGGCATCGCACCGGGCGAACTCGACGCGCTGGCCGCGACCCGCGTCAGCGCCCCGCTCGGCCGGACGACGATCCGGTTCGCGGTGGAGGGCAACCGGGAGAGCACGGTGATCGTCACGGACCTGCGGGCCACTGTGCTCGACCGTGGCCCCAGCTACGACGGGACGTGTGTCCGGCTGCCCCTGCAGGGCGAGACCTCCACAGTGGCGATGGCTGTGCTGGTCGACGAGGCCCAACCCCGCGCTAGGACCCTCGACCCGAAACTCAACAGCCTCGGCGACCCGTACTTCGACGCCCGGACGCTGACCCTGCAACGCGGTGAGCGGGCCGCAGTCGTGGTCACCGTATTCGCGGCGACGGGGCTGGCGCGTTTCACACTGTCGCTGGAGGTGTCGGTCAACGGCGCGCTGCGCCGGCTGGAGGTGACCGACAACGGGAGACCTTTCACGCTTTCCGGCGTACCCGACAGGTGCGCCACGACGTTCGGCGGCACGCGAACGCTCCAGCCGGTCGCCGCCAATGAAATCGACCTCGCCGGCGTCCGGGTCGGGCGGCGGGGATGACGACCGCGAGGCGGGTGTCAGTCGCGCTGTACGCCGTCGCGTTGTTGATCGCCGCCGTGACGATCGTGATCGTGCTGCACGGCCGGGCTCCCGGCCCGGGGCCCGGCCCGGGGCCCGGCCCGAGGCCCGGCTCTGCGCCTGGCCCCGGGTTCCCCGCCGACCCGTGCACGATCCTCACCCTCGAGCAGGTGGACACGCTCGCCGGGATCGACGCCGGCTCCCCGTTCCGGCAATGGCCGGTGGAGGTCGCCGACGACCGGGGGATGTTCCGGATCACCTTCGCCGACGGCGACGGGCCGTCCTGGTTCGGGGAGCCGACCGGCTGCGAGTACGGCCAGATCATCCAGCCCGCCGGTCCGGCCGGTGGCATGCTCGAATGGGAGGTCTCCTGGGTGTACGGGAAGGTGCCGGTCGACGTCTGGCCGGCCGACAAGCGCCGGCTCGCCGACGGGGGCCGGGACGTGCCGGCCGACGGGCACCCGCCGGTGTGTCGGCCCGTGGACGCGCCGACCACGCGACTGCTCGGCGGGCGCGACGCCGTCTCGTGCGCCGGAGCGGGGCTGCTCGTCGACGACGGCGGCACGCTGCACCAGTTCGCAGTGCGGCGGTTCAAGAACAGCGCCTGGCCATTCCTGGCCGACCAGGCCGCCGATGACACCTACTCGGCGGCCCGCGAACTGGACCTGGCCAAGATCGTTTTTGCGCGGATCCGCGCCGGCGACTTCACCCGCCCACACCCGACCTCGGAATCCCCGACCGGCCACGCCATCTACCGGCGCGACCGGCGGCACGTCTACCCCGAACCAGAGAACGCGGTGCCGTCGCCTCTCCCCGACCCGACCTACGGGGAGTTCGACGTCGCAGAGAACGACAAGTCCCCTCTGACCGCGAGTACGCACCTGCCGCAGCGCTACACCGACGTCGACGGGCGTCGCTTCATGCTGCGCGGCTCCAACACGATCCCCTGCCCGGCCGGCCACGAAGCGGGCGCGTACAACGACAACCTGCGCCTCAACAAGTGCGGCACGACTCTTTCCGGCAGCTACGTGGACGAGGCCGGCAAGTACCTGGTCTCGGTGTGGATCGTGCCCACCGGCAGCTTGTACATCGCGGGGTCGCTCGCCCGCGACGCCATGGCGGACACCGACTTCGACGGCTGGAACTTCGTCTGCCCCGCCTCCGGCGCCGGCTCGGGCCTGTGCGCGCGAGGGGCCGACACGTCACGTGCGGTGACGGTGAAAGTCGCAGAGGCCAACCACCGGTACCTGATCGTGGCCAGGTCCATCTCCCTCGACCTGGCCGAGGACTTCGATCGGCTGTTCCTACCTCTTTTCTGGGCCGCGCAGGGTGCGGCCTGGAGATCCGGGCCGATCGACGGCCGGCGAATGAGGGACTGATCCCAGGACCGTCGGGGAGAGTCGGGCGAATGGGACGAGGCGGGGGACAGCCGCTCCGCCGCATCCTGTCGCCCGTGGGTCAGCTGTCTGACACCTCCGCAAGCCGCGCCGCGAGAAACGCCCGCTCGACCTCGTTGCTGGTCAACGCCAGCGCCTCCTCGTACGCCGCGACCGCCGCCCGGCTGCCCAGGCGGCGCAGCAGGTCGGCCCGGGCCGCACTGAGGTAGCTGTACCCGGCCATCGTCGGATTGTCGAGCAAAGGGGTCAGCGCGCGCAGCCCGGCCGCCGGGCCGTCGCGCATGCCGACCGCGACAGCCCGGTTCAGGTCGACGACCGGGGAGGGCCACAGTGTGCGGAGCACGTCGTAGAGTCCGACGATCTCCGCCCAGTCGGTGGCCTCCCAGGTCGGTGCCTCGGCGTGCACGGCGGCGATCGCGGCCTGCACGGCGTACCGGGTCGGGGCCCCACCCCGCAGCGCCGCGGTGAGCAGGCCGATGCCCTCGTCGATCAGCGCGGTGTCCCACGACCGGCGGTCCTGCTCGGCGAGCAGCACCAGTTTGCCGTCCGCCGACAGCCGGGTACCCCGGCGGGCGTCGGTGAGTACCAGGAGAGCGAGCAGGCCGGTGATCTCCGGCTCGCCGGGCAGCAGCAGGTGCAGCATCCGGGCGAGGTCGATCGCGTGGTCGACCAGGTCCGCGCGCGGGATCCGGTCGCCGACGGGCGGGGCGTGTCCGGTCGTGAAGACCAGGTGCACGACCTCGCACACGGCGCCGATCCGCTCGGGCAGTTCGTCGGACTCCGGTACCCGGTAGGGGATCCGGGCGGCGGCGATCTTCTTCTTGGCCCGGGTGATCCGGGCGGCCATGGTCGGTTCGGACACCAGGAACGCCCGGGCCACCTCCACCGTGGACAGCCCGCACAGCAGTCGCAGCGTGAGGGCGACCTGGGCCTCGCGGCCCAGCGCCGGGTGACAGCAGGTGAAGATGAGCCGGAGCCGGTCGTCGTCGATCCCGGACCCGGTGGCCTCGGGCCCCGGCACGTGCTCGTCGACCACCAGCAGCGGTGCCGCGCGCCGCCACAGCGACTCGCGGCGGAGCAGGTCCAGGGCCCGGTTGCGTGCCACCGTCGTCAGCCACCCCCCGGGCCGGGCCGGCACGCCGCTGCGCGACCAGGTCCGCAGCGCCTTGGCGAACGCGTCCTGCACGCACTCCTCAGCCAGGTCGAGGTCGCGGGTGACGCGCACCGTCGCGGCGAGGACCTGGGCCCACTCGCGACGGTGCGCCCGCGCCACCGCTGCGCTGACATCGGGGCGCATCGCGAACTCAGTCCGTCCCGTACAGCGGCCGGACCTCGACGCCGCTGTGGTCCACCGACACCTCCGGCAGGGTCCGGGCCAGCGCGATGGCCGCGTCGAGATCCGGGGCGTCGAGCAGGTAGAAGCCGCCGATCACCTCCTTGGTCTCCAGGAAAGGGCCGTCGGTGATCGCCGGCCGGCCCTCGGCGCCGGCCCGCAGGCTGGTCGCCATCGCCGTGCCCTCCAGCTGGCCGCCGCCGACGATCGCGTCGCCGGCCCGGGCCAGGAAGGCGTTGTGCCCCCGGGCGAGGTGCCGCTCCTCCTCGGTGGTCATCGCCTGCCACCGCTGCTCGTCGCCGTAGATCAGGATGAGGTACTTCGCCATGTCGCACGTCCGATCGTCGGGGGGCCGGTTCGGCCCTCTCACCAAGCCGACGATCCGGCCAGGCCCGGATCGACAGTAGCCGGGGATCGGCCGGCGGGGCGGTCGGAGCCAACGGCCGGGGCGTGGCTGCTCCCGCCCACGGCACCTGGAGCCCGCAACCGCCTGACCTCGATTGACAGCGAAAATCCAGCGGCCTCGATTAGCCTTCGCGCACCCGTGACAAGGAGGACCCGATGAGACGTCGTACCGCACTGCGTGCCCTGCTCGCCGTACCCGCCGGGGCGGTGGCCGGCTCCGTGCTGCTCGGCGGCCCGGCGCACGCCGCCGTCGCCACGATCGACCCCCGGTCGAACTGGGGCACCTGGGAGGGCTGGGGCACGTCGCTGGCCTGGTGGGCCAAGGCCTTCGGACACGACACCACGCTCGCTGACCTGTTCTTCACCCGCGACCAGGTGCGCTACCGGGGCGAGGACCTGCCAGGGCTGGGGCTGAACATCGTCCGGTACAACGCGGGGGCCTGCACCGACCGGCCGATCGGGAGCCGGCCCGCACCCGGGATCGGCGGCTTCAAACAGATCGAGGGGTACCAGCTGGACTGGTACAGCGCCGACCCGTCCTCGGCGAGCTGGAATTGGTACGCCGACTCGTTCCAGCGGGACATGATGTGGCTCGCCCGGGACCGGGGCGCGAACACGTTCGAGCTGTTCTCCAACTCGCCGATGTGGTGGATGACCCGCAACGACGACCCGTTCGGGGCGGCCGACGGCGGCGAGAACCTCCAGGACCAGAACTACGGCCGGCACGCGGCGTACCTGGCCACGATCGCCCGGTACGCGCACGACCACTGGGGCGTGGACTTCACCTCGGTGCAGCCGGTGAACGAGCCGGACGGCGCGTGGGGCGGCTCCTGGGGCCACGGCCAGGAGGGCTGCCATTTCGAGCGGGGCTCGCAGGCCCGGCTGGTCAACGAGCTGCGCACCCAGCTCGACCAGCGGGACCTGTGGTGGATGAAGGTGGCCGGGATGGACGCGTGGGGCTACGACGACGCGCGGGCCACCTTCGGGTCGTTCGACGCCGGTACCAGGGCGAAGGTGGGCCGGATCAACACCCACGGCTACCAGGGGCTCGGTGGCCGGCGGGACCTGCTGTACACCGCGGCCCAGGCGGCAGGCAAGGGGATCTGGAACACCGAGTACGGCGACGGCGACGGGTCGGGGATGGCGATGTCCGACGTGATCAACTGTGACCTGCGCTGGCTGCACCCGACCGGCTGGGTGTACTGGCAGGTCGTGGACGGCTGGTGGGGCATGGTCGGCATCGACGGCTTCGGCCAGCCGGGGATGACCCCGGGAGCGGTGGCGACGAAGTACTTCGTGATGGCCCAGTACTCCCGGCACATCCGGCCCGGGATGCGGATCCTGGACAGCGGCGACCCGAACACGGTGGCGGCGTACGACCCGGCCCGGCGGACCCTGGTGATCGTGGCCACCAACCACGACACCGGCCAGTGGCTGGACTACGACCTGTCCCGGTTCACCCGGCCCGGCTCGGACGGGGCCCTCGTCGGGCGGTGGTGCACGAACACCGGCGGCGGGGACCGCTACACCTACCACGCGGACACCACCCTGCACGGGAGCCGGTTCTGGTCCTGGTTCAACCCGCGCACGGTGCAGACATTTGAGGTGTCGAACGTGGACCTCTAGCGGCACCGCCACGCGGGTACGGCAGAATGGGTTTGTCGCTTTTGAGCCTGGAACCGCCGCCGAAGGAGATCATGATGTCCGCCCGCGAACTGCACGAGAGCCTCGACGACCTGCGCGAACAGGTGGACGACGACCCCGGGCTGTCGGCGGAGGACCACGACGCCGTCGGTGAGCTGTTCGAGGCCTGCCAGGCACTCCTGGAGTCCCGGCCGCAGGAGGACACGCTGGTCGAGCGGGCCGAGGCCCTCGTCGAGCGGTTCGAGGTGGAACACCCGGCCGTGGCGGCCAGCGTGCACCAGGTCGCCCAGGCACTGATCAACATGGGCGTCTGACGGTGGGGCGGGCCCGCGACGCGGGCCCGCCCCGTGGGGTCAGACGGCCACGCAGGGCAGACCCACGGAGGACCAGGTGCCGTTGGCCCGCGACCAGCCCTGGGCGCACAGCTGCCCGTTGCCGGAACCGGACCACGCCTGGGTGTCGCCACCCGCGGTCCAGTACCCGTTGGGGGACGACGCGTGGAACCCGTTCGGTCCCCAGAAGTCGATGTGACCTTCGGCGGCGCCGCTCCTGAACTCACCCCACACCCGCCACCCGGTGCCGGTATAGGACGTATAGATACACACATTGTTATTGCAGCCCGACGGCCCGTTGGCGGAGGCGTGGGCCGTGCCCGCGGCCGCGAACGGAGCCACGGTGGCGGCCAGCGTGGCGATGGTGGCGATGGCGGACTTCAGTCGCATGTCAAACCCTTCGGTAGAGGTTGCCGGGTCGGCGCTCGCGGAGGACCGACCGTCGGCGGAGTTGTCCCAGCTGTGTTTCGGCCCGGCCCGAGCACGGTGCGACCCGTGCTCGCGCGGACCCGGATCCGAAGGCCGCCCCCGTTGAGCCGGTCTCGGACCTGTCCGGACGCGCCGTCACCGCGATGACGACGCCGGGGGCGCCCTCGCCCGGACACCCGACGCCGGACGGCGCTGGGGGGCACCCCGGCGGGCGGGTGGGCCGGACCTAGTCACGGGCCAGCGCGCGGCGCAGGGCGGCGGCGAACTCGGCGATCTGGCGCTGGGAGACGTCGGCGGACAGGATCGCCTGCGAGCCGTGGAACGTGCCGGGCCACTGGTGCAGCTCGACGGACACGCCCGCCTGCAGGAGACGCAGCGCGTACCCGATGCCCTCGTCGCGGAGGGGGTCGAACTCGGCGGTGGCGACGTAGGCGGGCGGCAGGTCGGACAGGTCGCCGGCCCGGGCCACGGCGGCGTAGGCCGAGGCGGTCTGTCCGCCCAGGTAGTGCCGCCAGGTGGCGGCGAGCTTGCTGCGGTTCATCCAGGGGGTACCGGTGAAGGCGCGCGCCGACCACGTGTCCTGCCGGTCGTCGAGTTCGGGCTGGTTGAGCAGCTGGAACGCGATCGCCGGCCCCCGCTGGTCCCGGGCCCGCAGTGCGACCGCCGCCGCGAGTCCCGCGCCGGCGCTGTGGCCGCCGACGGCGAGCCGGGCCGGGTCGACCCCGAACTCGGCCACGTGCCCGGCGGCCCACGTCACCGCGGCGTACGCGTCGTCGAGCCCGGCCGGGAACGGGTGCTCGGGGGCCAGCCGGTAGCCCACGGAGACCACCAGAGCCCCGGAGCCCAGGGCCAACCGGCTCGCCCACGGATGCTCGGTGTCCAGGTCGCCCATGCAGAAGCCGCCGCCGTGCAGCCAGACGATCGCGCCCCGGGCCTGCCGGGGGCGGTAGATCCGCACCGGCACGTCCGGCGGCACCGTGCGGTCCTCGATCGTCAGGTCGGATGTGTCGGGTGCCGGCCCCGCCGCGGCCAGACCGGCGAGGTACCGGCGCGCACTGGCCGGGTCGTCGAGGTCCGCCGGGGGGAACAACGGGATGAATGCTTCCAGCTCGGGATCCATGTCCACCATGGTGTCCGGCGCAGGCCCGACATTCAGCCGCCAGCCGTCGCGCATCCGGCACCAGTCGTCCGCCAATCGGCGCATACCCTGGGGGCATGGAGGCACTGGCTCTGCGGTTGTCGCAACTGGACTCGCACGCCGAGGGCGCGATCCGGGTCATCATGTTCTACGACACGCTGATCCGCCGACGGGTCGACCTGGCGGCGCTGGTGCGCGCGTCGGCGGGTCTGGCCGAGTGCGTGGTCGGGGCCAGGCTCCACGGCACGGGGCAGCTGGTCCGGATGTCCCCGGACGGCACGCCGGTGCCCGACGCGCTCGAGTCGGGCACCGCCTCGATCGTCCTCGACGGGGAGACCATCGGGGTGGTGTGGACGGAGCGACCGCACCCGCCGAGCGCCCTGGACCAGGTGTTGCTGGACCGGCTGGCCATCGCCGCGGCGGCCGTCGTCGAGCGGTACGGCCCGGCCAGTACCACGATGGCCGACCCCGCGCTCGTGGAACTCGCGATCAGCGCCGGCACCGACGACGCCGCCCGGGCCAGGGCCCTGAGGCTGCTGGGATTTCCGGCCTGGACCCCGGCGCGCGTCGTGGCCGTGCGGACGACCCTGGCCCTCAACGAGGTCGGCGCGCGGCTGTGCCCGGGCGGCCCCGTCCGGGCGGCGGCCCTCGCCGACGTCGGCGTCATCCTGGCGTCGGCCGTTGACCCGGAACGGATCCCGGCCGGCGTGCACGCGGGCATCGGCACCACCGACCGTGCGGACCGGTCCTGGCGGCAGGCCCGCACCGCGCTGCGGTTCGCCAACCCGCGCCAACCGGTCATCCGGTTCGAGGACCTGGGATCCCTCGCCCTCCTCGCCGACATCCCGCCGGACGTCGCACGCGCCAACCCGGACGTGACCGCCGTGGCCGACCTGGCCCAGCGCCCGGACGACCTGCGGACCCTGGAGGCCTACTGCACGACCGGATCGGTGCGCCAGGCCGCCGCGATGCTGCACCTGCACCACAGCAGCGTCGCCCGCCGCCTTGACCAGATCGGACGATGCGTGCGCATCAACCTCACCGAACCGACCGGGCTGGTCCGGGCCAGGCTCGCGTTGACCACCTGGCAGCTCCTGAACGGCTGAGAGCGGAGCACGGCGCGCCCGGCCGTCACACACCAGGGACAGCCGCCCGGCGGCAAGCCTGCTGGGGCTCGTTGCGAGTTTCCGCAATATCCGCCGTCTCTCATTGTCTCTGTGCCAGCTCCTGCTCAGGATGAGCCTGCATTCGCCGACCCGATCCGACGGGCCGTTAGGGGAGTTCAGGGTGACAGGAACTGGTGTGGGGGGCCGGCTCGCCGGCTGGAGGGCATTGTGGGTGACGGCCGCTGAAGTGCCGCTGGTCGCGGCACTGGCGGTGGCGCTTATCGTGGGGTCGGCGGTGTCGGCCAGGGCCGCGGAGCCGACCGTGGCTACGGCCGTGGAGGACTTCGCGTACCCGGACGCGGCGGGAATTCTGACTCAACGCGGGATCACCCTGAAGACGGGCGACGGTCATATTCAACTCGCTGACTGCGATTCGCAGGCCGGCCTGATCCACCTGCGCAGCCGTTCGCTGGCCGACCAGGCGTGTTTCAAGATCACCGGCCCGGTGGGGTACCTGGCGCTGGAGATCCCCGAGGTCTACACCATCAAGGGTGACGATCACGCGATCAAGGCCACGCTGAGCACCCAGGGCACGGTCACCAGCGTCGACATCAACCGCAACGCCTGGACCCCCGTGGGCGAAGGTGCCTCCAGCGGCGTGTCGACCCTGTTGGAGCTCAATGCCACGGACGGGTCGGCGGTGTCGGTGACCAACCCGTATCCGGGAGTCGGCACGCTCACGGTCGGCGCTGCCGGACGCACTGGTGCCCGGGGTTGCACCGCCACGCTGATCGCGCCTGAGTGGGTGTTGTCGGCGGCGAGCTGCTTCGCCGACGACCCGAACCAGCCGGCGACCGTCAAGTCCGGCCCGCCGCCCCGCCCCGCCACCGTGACCTTCACCGGTCACCCGGCGGTGGTGGTCACCGGCCTGGTGCCGCGGGCGGACCGTGACCTGGTGCTGGCCCGCCTGGCCTTCCCTATCGTCGGCATCGCCCCGGCCGGTGTGGCCACCGCGGCCCCGGCCGTGGATCAGAACCTCCAGGCCGCGGGCGTCGGGCGCACCGCCACCGAGTGGGCCCCGGCCGCCCCGCACGTCGGCGCGGTCACGGTCACGGCTGTCGCGGGTACCACGATCGCGGCGACCCCGCCGGCAGGAGTCCTGTGCCAGGGCGACGCCGGAGGTCCGGCGTTCACGGTCCCGTCCGGTGGCGGGATGCTGGTCGCCGCCGTGCACAGCCGGTCGGGGCAGGCCGGATGCCTGGCGCAGACGTCCACCGTCGCCGCGGCGACCGAGGCCAGGGTCGATGACCTCGCGAGCTGGATCGCGACGAACACGCCACGGCGACCGCGCGCGTCGAGTGACGTGAACGGCGACGGCAGGACCGACGTGGCGATGACCGGGGGTGGCGGGTGGAGCACCCTGCCGGTCGCCTTCTCCCAGGGGGACGGGACGGCCACCGTCACGAACGCGCCCATCGGCGAGTTCGCCAACTGGGCGACGAGCTCGGGGGTCCGGTCCGTCACCGGGGACTTCAACGGTGACGGGCGCACCGACTTCGCCCTGACGGGCGGCCCCAGCTGGTCGACGTTGCCGGTGGCGATGTCGAAGGGGGACGGCACGTTCACGGTCACCAACGCGCCCATCACGGACTTCGGTGGCTGGGCGTCCAACCCGGCCGCGAAGGTCGTGTCCGGAGACTTCAACGGGGATGGCAAGGCCGATCTGGCGTTGTCGGGAGTCTCGGGGTGGACATGCGTGCCGGTCGCGTTCTCGAAGGGCGACGGCACGTTCACCGTGACATGCGCGGCACCTGGCCTGGACTGGCTCACGTGGGCGGCCAATCCCAACGCCCGGTTGGCGTCCGGCGACTTCAACGGCGACGGCCGCACCGACCTCGCCCTGACGGGTGGCTACAACTGGTCGACGCTGCCGGTGGCGATGTCCAAGGGCGATGGCACGTTCACGGTCACGAACGCGCCCATCGGTGAGTTCGCCAACTGGGTGACCAGTTCCAACGTCAGGTTGGTGTCCGGGGACTTCAACGCCGACGGGCGCACCGACCTGGCCCTGACGGGCGGCCCCAACTGGTCGACGTTGCCGGTGGCGATGTCGAAGGGGGACGGCACGTTCACGGTCACCAACGCGCCCATCACGGACTTCGGTGGCTGGGCGTCCAACCCGGCCGCGAAGGTGGTGACCGGGGACTTCAACGGAGACGGCAGGGCCGACCTGGTGATGACGGGCGCCTCGGGATGGACGTGCATTCCGGTGGCGTTGTCGAACGGCGACGGCACGTTCACCGTGACGTGCGCGGCCCCCGCACTGAACTGGGTCGGCTGGGCCGCCGAAACCGGCGCGAAGGTCCTCGCCGGCGACTTCGACGGCGACGGCAGGGCCGACCTCGCGTTGACCGGCGGCGCGGGCTGGAACTGCCTGCCGATGGCCAGGTCGAAGGGCGACGGCACCTTCACCGTGACGTGTTCGGCACCCCCCGGCGCGGACTGGGGATCGTGGGCCGCCCAACCCGGGGCGAGGATCCTGTGACCTCGCCGTTCGACGTCGTGTCCTCCGACCTGGGGCTCTGTGTGCTCCCTGGTCCTGCTGTGGGAGTCACTGTGTGGATGAGTAGAGCGCGTCGAGGCCTGGTCACGCCGCTGGCCGCGGCATTGTTGATCACTCCGGTACTGGTGGGTTCGGCAACGTCGGCATCGGCGGCCGAGACGGCGCTCCCGTCGGCGGTGGAGGACTTCGCCTACCCGGGAGCGGCGGGGATCCTCGCCGCACGGGGCATCACGCTGCGCTCGGGCGACGGGCACATCGTGCTGGCCGACTGTGTGCCCGGCGGTGGCCTGGTCGAGCTGTACAGCCGGTCGTTGGCTCCCAGCCACGCCTGCTTCAAGATCACGGGCGCGACGGGGTACCTGGCCCTGGAAATTCCCGAGGTCTTCAGCATCAGGGGCGACAGCCACGCGATCAAGGCCACGCTGAGCAGCCAGGGGACTGTCGCCAGCGTCGATGTCAGCAAGAACGAATGGACCCCGGTCGGCGAGGGCAGTTCCAGCGGCGCCACTACCCTGCTCGAACTCATCGCCACCGACGGGCCGGCGGTGTCGGTCACCAACCCCAACCCCGCGGTCGGGAACCTCACCGTGGGACCGCCCGGCCGTGTCGGTTCCAGGGCCTGCACCGCCACCCTGGTCGCCGCCCAGTGGGTCCTGACGGCGGCGAGTTGCTTCGCCGACGACCCCGCCCAGCCGGTCGTGCCCGCGGGTGCGCCCAGCCGGCCTTCGCAGGTGGAGTTCCCCGGACGCGTGCCGGTGGCCGTCACGGCACTGGTCCCCCGGTCCGACCGTGACCTGGTGCTGGGTCGGCTCGCGACGCCCATCGGCGGGGTCGCGGCGCTCAGGGTCTCCGGCTCCGCAGCGGCCACGGGGGCCGTGTTGCAGGCTGTGGGATACGGGCGTACGGCGACCGCGTGGCACACCGGGACGCAGCGGCCGGCCGGCGTGACCGTCACCGCGACCGTCGGCACCAGCCTTGCGGTCAACGTCACGACCGGCCTGGTGTGCAAGGGCGACGCCGGTGGGCCCGCGACCAACGGCCAGGGCGAACTCGTCGCCGTCCACAGCCGGTCGGGCCAGGCGGGCTGCCTGGACGGCCCCGGCGGGGGCCCCGCCGCGACAGCCGTCAGGGTCGACGACATCGCCGGCTGGGTCCGGGACAACACCCCGGCCCAGCTGGGTCGCGACTACAACGGTGACGGCAGGACCGACATCGCGATGGTGGGCGGTGACAACTGGAACAGCATTCCGGTGGCCCTGTCGAAGGGCGACGGTTCCTTCGGGATCACGGCCGTGGCCGCCGACAACTTCGCGTCCTGGGCCAAGAACCCCACCGCGAAGCCGTTGACCGGTGATTTCAACGGTGACGGTAGAGCCGATATCGCGATGGTGGGCGGCGACAGCTGGGACAGCATTCCGGTGGCGTTGTCGAAAGGCGATGGTTCGTTCACGGTCACCGCAACGGTGGCGGGCAGCTTCGCCATCTGGGCGAGGAACGCGACCGCGAAGCCGTTGACCGGTGACTTCAACGGTGATGGCAGGACCGACATCGCGATGGTCGGCGGCAGCGGCTGGAACAGCATCCCGGTGGCGTTGTCGAACGGTGACGGCTCGTTCGCGATCGTGGCAGTGGCGGCGGACAGTTTCGGGACCTGGGCGACCAGCAGCTCCGCAAAGCCGTTGACCGGTGACTTCAACGGTGACGGCAAGACGGACATCGCGATGGTGGGCGGTGACAACTGGAACAGCATTCCGGTGGCGCTGTCGAAGGGTGACGGTTCATTCGCGGTCACAGCGGTGGCCGCCGACAGTTTCGCCATCTGGGCGAGGAACGCGACCGCGAAGCCGTTGACCGGTGACTTCAACGGTGACGGCAAGACGGACATCGCGATGGTGGGCGGTGACAACTGGAACAGCATCCCGGTCGCGCTGTCCAGGGGCGACGGTTCGTTCACGATCACGGCGGTGGCCGCCGACAACTTCGCCACCTGGGCCAAGAACGCCGCCGCGAAGCCGCTGACCGGCGATTTCAACGGTGACGGCAGGACCGACATCGCGATGGTCGGCGGCAGCGGCTGGAACAGCATCCCGGTGGCGTTGTCCAACGGCGACGGCTCCTTCACTGTCTCGGCAGTGGTCGCGAGCAATTTCGCGACATGGGCCAACAACAGTTCCGCCAAGCCACTGACCGGCGACTACAACGGCGACGGCAAAGCCGACATCGCGATGGTCGGTGGCGACAACTGGAACAGCATCCCAGTCGCCCTGTCGAAGGGCGACGGTTCGTTCACGATCACGGCGGTGGCCGCCGACAACTTCGCCACCTGGGCGAAGAACAGTTTCGCCAAGCCACTGTAACTACAGGGAAGTTCGTGGCCCGCCCCGGCCGGAGCGAGCAGGGGCGGGGCCGCCTAGGCCGGGAGATATCAACCCGACTGTCGTGAACTCGTTTGCTGGAGCCACCAGGCGATTGCCGGGTGGCGTGGTGGCGTCCTGACGCGCTCCGACCGGATGGGATCAGGTTCGATGAAAGTGACAGCACAGTCAACGACGGCACGCGCGCGGGCCGCCGCCGCCGTCATTCTGGCCGTCAGCCTGGCGGTGGGGCTGCTGTCAGCCCCGGCCCTGGCTGATCCCACCCCGGCGCCGGTGACACTGAGCGACCGGGCAAAGGTCCTGGCCGCGTGGAAGGCCGGCGGTCCGGCGGTACGTCGGGGAGCCGAGACAGCCCTGGCCGGTCCCGATCAGGGGATACAGGTCTTTCTCGCCACCGGTCAGACAGCCGCTGCTGAGCAGGACCTGCGCGCCCAGCTCGAACAGCGGCTGGCCGTGTCGGGCCCGGGAGTCCGTGCGGCCGGAGCCAAAGCCCTGGCTGGGCCGGCGGCCGGTGTGCAGGCGTTTCTGGACTCCGGTTATAGGAAGCCCTTCGAGGACGACCAGCGGGTCCGGCTGTCGCAGATCATGGCCACCGGAGGCCCCGGCGTGCGCGTCGCCGCCGGCAAGGCCATGGACGGCACGGCCGATGACGTGACGAGGTTCCTGAACTCCGAACAGTTCACGGCGCGCGACAATGACGACCGGGTCCGGGTCAACCAACTGATGTCCACCGGCGGCCCTGAAGTGAAGAAGGCCGCCGGGGTGGCCCTGGACGGCACGGTTGAGGACGTGCGGGAGTTCCTGCGCGCCGGCTGGCAGGTCGCCGCGGCCCGCGACCAGGAGACTTTGACCGTCGCGCAACTGGCCGACCTTGCCGGCAACTCCGCCGGGCGGGCGGGGGAGCAGTCCCGGACGGCCAAGGACGCCGCGGCCAAGGCGGTGGACGCGGCGAGGCTGGCGAAGGACGCCGCGCAGCGGGCCGCGCAGGAGACGAAGGCCGCGCAAGGTGACGCGGTCAAGGCCGCTGCGGCGGCGGGCCGGGCAGCCGACGCCGCCGGCCGGGCGGCGGTCGCCGCCCAGACCGCCTCGACGGCGGCGACCGCCGCGAACGAGGCGGCCCAGCAGGCGGCGAACGCGGCTGCTGCCGCCGCTGCGGCCTCCACGCAGGCGGGCGACGCCGCCGCGGCAGCCCGCAAGGCCGCCGCCGACGCGGCCACCGACGCCGGACAGGCGGACGCCGCGCGCGCCGCCGCAGCGGCAGCCCGACAGGCGGCGACCGATGCCCGCAGCGCCGGTGAGGCCGCCGCGTGGGCGGGCCGGGTCGCCACCGAGGCGGGTGTTGCGGCCCAGGCCGCCGCCGACGCTGGCACGAACGCGGCGGCGGCGGCGCAGGCCGCGGCGGACGCCGCCCAGTGTGCCGGGGTGTCCGGCGACGCCGCCACTCGGGCCAACGACGCGGCAACGAAAGCCAGGACGGCCGCCGCTGAGGCGACCCGTGCGGCGACCGCGACCGTCGCCATCGCCGCGGAGGCCGCCGCCGCGGCAGGTGAGGCCCAGCGCGCCGCGAACGCCGCCGCCGGACACGCCGACGCGGCCGCGGCGGCAGCCACCGCCGCCGCCGCGCACGCCGGCGAGGCCGCGACCGCGGCCACCACCGCCCAGGCCGCGGCCACCGAGGCCACCGCGGCCGCCGACGCGGCGGCCCAGGCCGCCACCCAGGCCCACAAGATCGCCGACACCTCCCGCAAAGCCGACGCCGAACGCCTCGTAGCCCAGGAGAAGGCCTCGGTCGCCGCCGCCGTGGAAGCGAAGCGGGTGGAGGACGAACAGAAGAAGACCGCGGCGTGGCAGGCCGGTCAGGCCGCACAACTGGCCGCAGACACCGAACGGCTGCTCACGGAGGCCACCGCCACAGGAGTCGACCCGGCGGTCGCAGTCACCAAGGGTCGCCAGGCGGCGGTGCGGCTGCTGACCGCCGGCGGGCCCTGGGTCCAGGCCGCCGCCGAAACCGCCCTCGCCGGTACGGACGCCGACGTGCGCGCATTCCTGAGCACCGGCCTCACCGAGGCCAGGGACCGCGACGACCGGGTCAGCGTGATGACCATCGCATACGCCTCCACCCGGTTGCCGCAGCGCCTGGCCGCGGAACAGGCGGCCGTCGGGACCCCGGCGCAGGTGCGCGAGTTCCTGTCCACCGGCGCCTACCCGGGCAAGGACGACGACGACCGGGTGCTGGTGTCGCAGATCATGGCGGCCGGCAGCGAGGCGATGAAGGCCGCCGGTAGCGCCGCCCTGGACAGCTCCATCGCCGCCGTCCGGGAGTTCCTGACACACAAGCAGTACGAGGTGCGCGACGACGACAACGCGGTTCTGATCAACAAGGCGATCCACGACGGGGGCCCGGAGGTCAATGCCGTGGCGCAGGCGGTGTTGTCCGGGCCGAAGTCGGGGTATGTGCCCTTCCTGCAGATCGGGCTGCCCAAGGCCCAGCGTCGCGACGCGGACACCGCGGCGCATGTGGCCACGATTGGCGCGTACCTCAACAAGATCGACGGCTCGGTCGCGGTCGCACGGCAGTACGCGGCGGAGGCGGCCCGGGCAGCTGCCACCGCCCGAGGCGCGGCCACCGAGGCCGCCGGCTACGCCAACCAGGCCCAGATATCAGCGGGCCAGGCAGCCGAGGCCGCCCGGCAGGCCGCCGCGTCCGCCCTGCAGGCCCAGGCGTCAGCGAAGCAGGCAGCCGACTACGCCAGGACGGCCCTGGCCAACGCGGCCTCCGCCCGCGACGCCGCCCGCCGCGCGGACAACTCCGCCACCGCGGCGACGGCCTCGGCACAGCAGGCGAAGCAGTACGCGATCGACGCGAAGGCCGCGGCCGACCAGGCCAGGGCATCCGCCGAGGCCGCGGGGAAGAGTTCCACGGAGGCCAACCAGGCCGCCGACGCAGCGCGCCAGGAGGTCTGGAACCGCCAGCAGGCCGCGGGCGCCATGCAGAACGAGACCGCATTCGTCGACGAGGACGGCCGGGTGTCGTTCGTCGACGCGGTGCCCCGGCCGGACATGAAACAGGACATCGTCCACGAGGACATGTCGAAGTGCACCGCCGAGGACCCCGGCGGGATGTGGGGCTGGCTGACCAGCGACGACCACACCTGGCACAAGAACGCCGCCGGCGTCGACGTCTGCGATGTACCCGTCACGGTCAAGGTCTCCGGCACCGTGGACTACGTCCTGAAGACCTGTCCCGTGCCGAACCTGTCCATCGCCGGCTGCCAGGGCAAATACACCGAGGCTGACACCCTGGTGCTGGCGAGCAAGACCCTGGACGGCGTCCAGTTCGACGCCACCTCCGAGCTGACCTACAAAGACTACGTCGAGCACTACCAGGTCCGCTGCGATCCGCAATCCGGTATGTGCATGACGGGGGACAGCGCCAAGATCCTTGCCAGCCTGCTGTTCGGCGACCTCATCACGTGCATCAAGAATCCCGGCGTGAACGGGCCGTGTGCTTGGGCCGTCGCCACTTTCATTCCCTGGGGCACCCTCCTCAAGGGGGTCAAGGGAGTCATCGCGGTCCGGTACGCCGTCATGACCGGCATTGGCATCGAAGACGCCCAGCTCGTGCTCAGAGTCGCGCTGGGCGGCTACACGGCACCGGTCCTGGCTCGCCTCGACGCCATGGTCGCCGCCGTGACCAGGTTCAGGGGAGCACTGGCAAATGGCGAGGGACTCGCAGCGGCCTATGGCGCCCTGCGGGGCAACCCCAACATCGACGCCCGGGTCCTGACTGCTCTCACTGTCGCGGGCGAACGCACAGCGGTCGGTCGCGCCGCCATCCGGTTCAAGTTCTGTGCTCGCAGCAACAGCTTCAGCGCGGACACGCAGGTCCTGATGGCAGACGGCACCGCCAGACCGATCGCAACAGTCGCGCTCGGAGATCTCGTGTTGTCCACCGACCCAGTGACCGGAGTAACCGCAGCCGAACACGTCACCCAATTGCATGTAAATATCGACATTGATCTAGCAGATATCGCCGTCGCCCTGCCCTCCGGCGGCGAAGGGGTGATCAGGACCACCCAGGAGCATCCGTTCTGGGATGAGACCCGAAGCGGATGGGTGAACGCCGGCCAATTGGTCGTGCAGCATCGGCTACGCACCGACGACGGCCGAATCGTTACCGTCGTGGCGGTCCGCAACCGTCGCGGCCCGCAGGAGATGCGCAACCTTACGGTGGCCGACCTGCACACGTACTACGTGCTGGTTCGTGGCGTGCCAGTTCTCGTGCACAACACCGGCCCGTGCGAGCTGGCCTATTCGATCGCGGACCACTCTATGGACGAGCTGAAGAACGGTCTTGCTGACCACTACGTCGCGGGCATCGAGGGTCGCGAAGCGCTCGCCCAGTATGTCGACGACATACTCTTCGAGGTCAGGGCGTCGGTGTCGAAGCCTCTGAACGGTGGGCGGGTAGCCTATTGGGACGACGCCAAGCGGGCTGTCGTGATCGAGAATCCCCTCGCTGGTGAACTCGGGCATGAAGGGCAGGAGTTGGGAACTGTATTCACGCCAGAGAGAGGAAAGGCATACTACGATGAACTCCGTTGACGCATTCGCCTCCTCGCTCTCTGATGCTGAGCTCAACGCGCTCGGCCTCAGGCTGGACGGAGGCATGTCCCTGCACAGTCTTCTACGAACGTGGGAACGGTGTGCCCGTGTTGTCTCAAGCGGCCCGATAATGGTTCAGGAGTATATCAACTGCCTCGACATTCGAAACGCCATCGAGCGGGACATTGAGCTATTGACCGGCGACCTGGCCTTTAAAGTTAGCTCCCTTGTGGTCATACTGGACGACGTCTTCCGTGCAGCCACGGTCGATGACGGGGGCCTGGATGTAGCGCAATACACCGAAGTCGACAAGGAACGCGGCGCGCACTGGTGGTGGACGCGGAAACCGGCTCAACAACTGCGGGGCTGGTAGCCCCGCACCACTAGAGGTCACGTCAAGGTGTTGGCTCTGATGGCCCGAGATCTGAACTAATCGTGGGCTGCACCGGAACCGAAGTTCTGGTGCAGCCCACTTCGCGCTCCCATCACACGTTGTCAGGGTCATGGGAGCCGGCACGTCAACTCAAGCCCTAGCCTTTGCCGCCGCCCACCGGCGGCGCGTCCGGACCGCCCCAACAGTTCCCGCAACCCGGGTCCGGGTCCTGGGGTACATGCCCGAACATGCTGAGCCGGTGATCATTGGGCGCGCCGACGGCGACCCGCACACCTGCCCCGTCCGGGTAGGTCCGCACAGTCCAGCAGTGCACGGACCACTCGCCGGGATGCACACACACATCGGTGACATTGGCCGTAGACAGCCTCAAGGTGCGGGTCACCTCCTGGTAGCCGCGCGCAGTGCTGAACGCGGCGCCGGCCACGTCGGCGTCCAGAGCGTCGCCGGCCACAGTCCGGTGTACGCCGAACGCCGGCAGGCCGGAAAATTCCCAGGTGCTGGATGGGGAGCAGTACCTCAGCCACGCGGACACCGTGATCGAGCCGCCGCCGTTGTTCTGGACCGAGGTGATCTGCCCGGAGTTGTCCTCACCGGCCGCGCAGGGTCCGTCGGGCCCGCTCGCCGCGGCCGGCCCGGGCACGGTCAGCGCCGCCGTGGTGATCGCCGTCGCGACGGCAGCCAGAACTCTGATTCGCATCAACTTTCCTTTCCGAGGGGTGAGGACAGATCGTGTCCGAGGCGGCCCAGCGCGTGCCCCAGCGCGAACCGGGTGTTGACGCCGAGCCGGTCCATGACCGAACGAATGGTGTACTGCAACGTTCGCGCGCTCAGACCCAGCGTCCGGGCCATCGCCGCATCGGTGTGCCCTTCCAGCAACAGCCGCATGATCGCCTGCTCGCGGGGGTTGAGGGGGGTTGTGCCGGCGTGCTCGCCATAGGACACGGCCCGGTCCCACGCCTGTTCGAACATCGCGACCAGCGCGTCGACCACCACCGGTTCGTCGACCTCGACCGCGCCGAGCTGGGTGTTCGCCGGATCCATCGGGAGCAACGCCACCCGCCGGTCATAGATGATCATTTTAGCGGGTACCGTGGCCAGCACCCGCTGCCGCGCACCCAGTCGGGCGAGTTCGTTGGTGTGCTCGCCGAAGCCCCCGCCCGCCGCCGTGGTGTGCTCCAAGGTGCGCAGTCGGACGCCACGGGCCAGCAGGTCAAGGTCCAACGGGGCCGCCGCGGCCACGGCTGCTGGGTCATAGATCGGCTCGGGCGCCATGGCGAGGTGTTCGAACCGCTCGCCGGCGGCCAGTTGTGCGATGCGGCCACGGACCGCCGCCCCGCCGTGCAGCGGGGTCAACCCGGTCTTCTCCCCGGCGAAGCCGGTCAGTTCCCTGACCCGGGCGTATCCGGCGAGAGACGCCCGCCGCTGCTGTTCGACCGCGCGGGCGTGCGCGGCGTTCAGGTGTCGCTGCCGAACCGAGTCGAGGAAGCCGCTGGCACTGTGAGCCCGCCACCGCCGACCACCCTCACTGGACGACTCTCCCGCGACGGCCCCGCAGGCGGCGAGCTCCTCACAGGCCAACCGAGCCGCCCGAACCCCCAGGCCCAACTGGACCGCGAGACCCGACGCCGTCTGAGGTCCCTGACTGACCAGCGTGCGATAGACCAGATCCGCCTGCGCGCTCAGCCCCCATCGGGTCAGAACCGGAATCACCGCCTCCCCTTCCCCCTCGTTCCGCACCCGCGACATTCCCCTGTCACGGGGCCATAGTGCACGATGCCCGCAGAGCGGACCAGCAGGATATCCGGCCGCCAGGAACATTGCATACCGCTAGCTGGGAATTTCTCATTCCGTAAACCTTATTGAAACCTGACCTCGTGATTATCCACCCATTTTCGGCACCACAGTAAGCGCTATCCCGCGATGAAGGCGTTTTGAAGGCGGCTTCCGCTAAGGTGGGTTCCCCCCAGGTCAGGTTCCTACTCGCCGCCGGGCTCCGACCGAAACTCGTGGCGCGGCAAAGGCGATGACCATATGGCAGAAACACTGGCCGCCCACACCCGCTCCAGATGAGCCGCAACCTGGCTCACACGGTCCAAGGAGCTCCTGATCGCTCTCCGAATTGCGTTTCAACAAATGGCGCGAACTATTCTGAACACCGACAGGGAACGCTCACGCCGAGACGGACGCCAACGTCGGCCATCACCCAGGCGCCAGGCACAGCCGGACCTCCACGGGCGGCTGCCACTACGACACCGTTGCGTGTGCATCCATGGTCTGAAGGTTGCGGCTTGGTTCAGCCTCGCGGAGGCGCGGACTGTTGGCTGTCGGATCTTCTGGTGAGGCCGGGTGCAACGGATCGCCGGTCTAGTGCGCCCTGCACAGTGTGACTGTGGTTTCCGAGCAGTGGGTCGATGACGCGGTGTTCGCGGCGACCTACGCCGCGCAGTTCGCGTCGTTGGTCCGGTTGGCGTACGTGACGACGGGTAGCCTGAGTGTCGGTGAGGACGTGGTGCAGGACAGTTTCGTCGACCTGTACCGGCGCGGTGCGGATGTTCGTGACCCGGTGCCGTGGGTGCGCCGGGCGGTGGTCAGCCGGTGCACGTCCTGGGTCCGCCGCCGGGTGCTGGAACGCCGGCACGCCTACACCGACCTGCCCGACGTGCCGGCGTTGAGCCCCGATGTGGTGGCTGTCCGGGCCGCGTTGGCCCGGTTGCGGCCCCGACACCGGGCCGCCGTCTTTTGTCGGTACTACCTCGATCTGCCTGAATCCGCCGTCGCAGAGGCGTTGGGGTGTCGGCCGGCGACTGTCCGGTCGCTGCTGCACCGCGGCCTCGCCGTTCTCCGGGAGCATCTCGATGACTGACCAGCATGTACGCGACGGGCTACGCGGGTTCGTCGAACTCGTGCCGGTGCACCCGAACCTGGCCGCCGTGCTGGCACCCCGGCCGCGCCGGCCCCGCAGGGCCTGGCTGGTGCCCGCGTTGGCCGCCGCCGCCGTGCTGGCCGTGCTGACGCCGGTGGTCGCGCTGCCCGACGCCCCGCCACCGCCCCGGCCGGCGGACGGCGGCATCACCCTGCCCCGGCAGTTCCCCGCGCACTCGACCAGCATTCCGCTGCTGGCCGACGCGCCGACGGGCCCCGCGATCGCGTTCTACCGCCAGAGCGTCGGTCACGTGGACTTCGACCACGGCGAGGCCTACGTGGCTGGTGCCACGGCCGACACGTACCGGCGGCTGGGCATCAAAGAGGAGTCCGGCGCCCGACTGTCCCCGGACGGCACCCGCCTCGCGCTCGGCGACTGCTCCGGCAAGAACCCCGTCGTCACGCTGGTCGACCTGGCCACTGACGCACGGCGGACACTGCGCCTGGATCCGCCCAGGGTCAAGGCCTCCCAGGGTTGGTCCACGGTCACGGCCCCCCGGGCCTGGTCACCTGACGGCCGCTACCTCGTGGTCAGCACCTACGCCGACACATTTTGCAACATCCCGGTAATTTCCGGACCGTTGTGGCTACTGGACACCGAGACAGGCAGCTACCACCAACTCGCGGCCGACCAGAAGCCAAGCCCCAACCGGCCGACCCTGGTCGCGTTCGCCCCTGACGGCAAACGGATCGCGGTCCAGCTCGACACCCGGCTGACCATCATGGACCTTGACGGCCGCACGATCCGCGAACTAGACGTGCCACCTGGTCAGGAAATCGCTGGAGCGCAGGCCTGGAGCCCCGACGGCACCCTGTTGGTACTCATCACCCAGCAAGGACGCATCCTGCCCGACCCCAACTCCCCACCGATGATCGCGTTCCTCGACGCCACCGGCACCGCGGCCACCGTGCCCGCACCCGTACACGCCGGGTTCGTCATCCCCGCCTGGCGCAACCCGGTACTGGGCTGGAAGGACCCCGGCACCTTCCTGGTGCTGGTGTCCCTCACCGGAAAGGACTACGCCAGCGCTGAGGCCGACAACCCCCGCATCCTCCAGTTTCACGTCACCGGAGGCGGTGCCGAGGTCCTGGCCACCCTGCGACCGGGCCCCGACCGGAGCGTCGCCGCGACGGACGTCCAACTCGCCGTGGCCCTGGTGCCGGCCATGGGCACCCGCGCCGGCCCACCGGCAGCCACCCGACCCCGCCCCCGCTGGCTGACACCCGCCATCGTCGCGGGCGCCCTCACGCTGCTCGCCGGGGGATGGCTGATCGTCCGCCGAATCCGCACCCGGCGACCCTGACCCCACCGGGCCACCGGGCCCCGCGTCCCTGCCGGTTCGGTCGTGCTTCAACCTCGTGGTATGGCGTCCCATGGACCGTGGCTGCGGTGAAGCCGAGATGAAGGCGCGTCCGGCGAGCATGAGATCACCATCGATTGAGGAGGAGATCATGAGGGTGTCAGGAACGGTGGGCCGTCGTCTCGCCCGGGCCGGGGTGGTGGCCGTGGCGGCCCTGGTGGCCACCACCGGGGCGGTCGCGGGGGGCACCCCGGCGTTCGCGTCGGGCCACGGCGAGGGCTGGTACCAGGTGTGGGGCACCAACATCGCGGTGCGCGCCGACACGGGCGAGCAGTGTGACCTGCGTCCGGGCCCGTGGAACTGTCCCACGGTCGTGACCCGGGTCAGCGCGCCGCAGAACGTCTACGTGCGTTGCCAGAACAGCACTGGGCAGGTCGTGGGCGGTAACCCCTATTGGGTGTGGGTCAACACATATGACGGGGAATTCGGCTGGATGGCCAGCTACTACCTGACCAACGCCTCGAACCGGATCGACGGCGTGCCGGACTGCTGACCCGGCCCGCGCGCCCGGTCAGGCCCCGGAGCCTGACCGGGCGTCAGCCGTTCCCCGCAGGAGCGCCACGAACCCGAGAATATCGTCGTGACCTTGGCGGCATCCGGTCTGTTCATACAGGGCCGCGGCCCTGTCGGCGGCGTCGAGAGCCTCCGCCGTGGCGCCCCGGGCGAGGCACTGCTCGGCCGACGCCTCCCATGCCCGCAGCTCCAGAATCCGGTACTGGTACCGCCGGGCCTCGCCGAGCGCGTGCCGGAGGTGGTTGCCGGCAGGGGTCAGCTGACCGGAGGCGAGCTGCGCCTGGGCGAGGGCGGTGCGGACCGCGATGGCCTGGCGGTGCTGTTCTGCGTCGCGGGCCAGGTCCCACGCCTCGGTCAGCCGGTCGACGGCGAGGTCGGGGCTGCCGAGGCGCAGGTGGATCGTTCCCAGAGTGGTCAGGGCGTCGATCATCGCGGCGCCGCTGTCGATTTTCGTCGCGAGGGCCAGCGCGGCGGTGGCGTCGGTCAGGGCGCGATCCAGGTCGCCCTGGTCGCGCCACAGGGCGGCGGTCGCGGCCAGGACCGTGGCCTCCGTGAGCCGGTCGCCGACCCGGCGGCTGTTGTCCAGCGACCGGGCGAACGCCGCGGCGGCACCGTCGAGGTCGCCGAGGAGGTGCAGGCACGCCGCCTGGGCGTGCGGGCTGTGCGGGTCTGTCGTGTCCTGGCCGAGTTCGGCACGGATGCCCGCTGAGCTGTCGGCGCACCGGCGGGCCTCTTCCAGTCGGCCCGACGCGCACAGGGTGTTGGCGAGGTTGCTGAGTTTGGTCGCCGTGCCCTGCGGGTTGCCGTGCGCCCGTTCCAGGTCCGCCGCGCGGGTGAAGCAGTCGACCGCGAGGTCCAACCGGCCGGTGTCGGTGTAGAGCAGGCCCAGGTTGTTGAGCGACGGCGCGTTGTCGGCTTGGCGGCCACAGCCGTCGCGCAGCTCGATCGCCCGGACGAACTGCTCCCGGCCGCTGTTCCGCTGGCCCCGGTCGAGGTGCAGGTGGCCGAGGGCATGATGCATGATCGCCAACCCCTGAGGGTCGTCGGCGGCGGACGCGGCGGTCATGCCGGCGTCGATCAACGTGTGCCGGTCGTCGTGGCGGCCGGTGAGACTCAGGAAGACGCGCAGCGCGTCGGCGAGGAGCCACACCGGTCGGGTGATCCCGAGGCGCGCACCGTGGCGGACCGTGAGCACGAGATTGGTGCGTTCGCTGTCGAGCCAGGCCAGCGCCTCGCCCTGGTCCGCGAACGCGTCGACGCCGTCCGTCGACGCCGTGGCGGGTTGCACAGCCCACGGGTACAGCCGCGCGCTGGCGTCCAGCACCTTGCGGGTGAAGCGCGCCATGAGCCGTTCGACGGCGCCCCGCCGGTCGGCGGGGGACTCCTCGGCGGCGGCGCGTTCGGCCGCGTACAGGCGCAACAGGTCGTGGAAGGCGAACCTGCCCGGCGTCATGCGCTGTAGCAGGCTGCGGGCGGCCAGGTCCTCCAGGAGCCACTCGGCGTCGACGGGGTCGACGTCGAGGACGGCGGCGGCCCACTCGCCGGTCACGTCCGCGCAGGCCAACAACCCCAGGGCACGAAACGCCCGCCGGGTGCCCGGCTCCAGCCCCTGGTAGGACAGGTCAAACGTGCCCCGCACGGCGGCCTGACTGTCCCCGGCGATGGCCAGCCTACTGAGCCGACGGTCGGAACTGAGGTCCCCGACGTGGTCGGCGACGGTGCGGTGCGGGTGCAGCGCGAGGTTGGCCGCCGCGATCCGCAACGCCAGCGGCAACCGGGCGCACAGCTCCACGAGTTCGTCGACGGCGGCCGGCTCCGCGGTCGTCCGGGCCCCGCCCAGGGCGTCGGCGAGCAGCCGCACGCTGGCGTCGGGGGTCAGCAGGTCCAGCGTCGTGACGGACGCGCCGTGCCGCACCGCGAGGCCGCGCAGCTCGTTGCGGCTCGTGACCAGCACGGCGCTGCCCGCCGTCCCCGGCAGCAGGGCTTCGACCTGCTCGGCGTCGGCCGCGTCGTCGAGCACCAGGAGAACGCGCCGGTCGGCCATCCGGGCCCGCAGCGCCGCAGCCCTCGCCCCGGCGCCGGTGGGCACCGCCGTGGCGTCCAGCCCGGAGAACACCAGCAGCTCGGCCAGCAGCTCGGCGGGATGACGCGGCGCGGCCGACCCGCGCAGGTGCAGAAACCACTGCCCGTCGGGGAACGTGGCCCGCAGCTGGTGGGCGGCGGCCACGGCGGTCGCGGTCTTGCCCACCCCTGGTGAGCCGGTGACCACCACGATCGGCACCCCCGACGCGCCCAGCCGCGCGCGCAGCAGGGCGCGGTGCTCATCGCGCCCCACCAGGCGGGTGTTGTCCGGGGGCAGGCAGCACACCGTCAGCCACGGCTGGACCAGAACGCGCGGGCCGGGCTGGCCGACGCCGGTCAGGCCGGGATCGGCGGACAGGATGGCACGGTGCAGGTCCCGCAGCTCCGCCGAGGGATCCAGGCCCAGCTCCTCGGCGAGCAGCGCGGACACGTCCCGGAAGGCGGCCAGCGCCTCGGACTGCCGGCCCGAGCGGTACAGCGCCAGCATCAGCAGGGCCCACCGCCGCTCCCGCAACGGCTCCTCCGTGGTGAACCGGCGCAGCACCGCGATCACGTCCGCGTGGTGACCGAGGGCCAGCTCCGCCTCGGCCCACCGCTCCTGGGCGACGGCGCGCCGCTCCGCCAACGCCACCACGTCGACCAGGTGCAGGGTCTCCGCGTCGATGCCCGCGCAGGCCGGACCCCGCCACAGTTCCAACGCCTCGTGCAGGACCGCGGACGTGCGCTCCGGGCTCGGTGCGCTCTCGGCCTCGGCCACCAGCGCCTCGAACCGCGAGACGTCGAGCTGATCGGGATGCAGCCGCATCCGGTACCCGTCAGGTGTGGTCTCGATCGTCGCCCCGCCCGGGCCGAGAGCCTGACGCAACCGGGTGACGTAGGTCTGCACCGCCCGGCGGTCGTTGGCCACAGAGGAGGGCCCCCACAGGCACTCGGCGAGGTGGGCCACCGGCACCGGCTCGTTGCGGCGCATCAGCAGCACGGCCAGCAGCGCCCTGAGCCGGGGCGCCCCGAGGTGCACGGGTGCGCCGGCCACGATGATCTCCAGCGGCCCGAGGAGCCGGAAACGCGGCGGATCCACAACGGGCAGGCCCATTCCATGACCCTAACCCATCGGCGTCGGGCACCGCCTCGTCGCCCGCTCGCCCCGGCCGGTTGCGATGGTCGGCCTGTTCGGCCGGTGAATGCGAGATGAAGGCGGACCCTGCGAGGGTACGAACACTGGAACCCTCACACCACGGAGCGTCACCTATGGAGTTCGTGCCCCTCAACCCCACGGACGGGATCTACCCGGCCAGCGACGACTACGTCCACGCGGTGGAGGTCCGCGGCGCCGGCCGGCTCGTGTTCGTCTCCGGAACGATGGGCCTGGACCACAGGGGCCTGCCCGGCGCCACCCTCGACGAGCAGCTCGACCTGGTGTGGTCGAACGTCCGGACGATCCTGGCGGCCGCGGACATGACCGTCGATAACATCGTCCGGCTGTGGAGCTACCTGCGGGACGTGTCCTACGCCGAGGCCAACGCCGCCGCCCGGATCCGGGCCCTGGGCGGGCGCAGGGTGCCGACGACCGCGATCGTCGCGCAGACGCTCAGCAGCGACTGGCTCGTCGAGATCGAGGTCATCGCCGCGGCCTGAGACCGAGGGGTGGCCGCCGGTGGGCGGCCACCCTCTTCGACATTTCTACGGGGCCAGCGTGGCCACGTGCAGGCTTCCGTTGGCGGTGCCGCCGGCCGCGACCGCCAGGATGCCTCCGTTGGCGTCCTCGACGTTCACGCCGGACCAGTTGCCCTCCTCGTACCGGATGTTGTGGTAAACGCTGCCGCCGATCAGCGTCAGCAGGTGGGTGCGGTCGGTGTTGGTTCCGGCCGCGGCGATGGCGGTGATCCGGCCGTTGCTGTCGACGATCCCGGCATTCGTCCAGTACGGGTGGCCTGCACCGGCGTAGCGCTCGTTGTGGTACACGCTGCCGCCCGCGAGCGTGTACAGGTGCAGGTCATCGGAGCCGGTTCCGGCCGCCGCGATGCCGGTGATGTGGCCGTTGCCGTCGGCGAGGCCGGCGCCGGACCAGGAGCCGTCGGCGTAGCGGATGTTGTGGTAGACACTGCCGTTGACCAGCGTGACCAGGTGCATGTTCCCATTGGCCATGCCGGCCGCCGCGATGGCCGTGATGTGGCCGTTGCCGTCGGCGAGGCCGGCCCCCGTCCATTGGCCGTTGGGGTGGCGGATGTTGTGGTAAACGGTGCCGTTGACCAGGGTCAGCAGGTGCAGGTTGCCGTCACCGCTGGCGGCTGCCGCGATGCCGGTGATGTGGCCGTTGCCGTCGGCGAGGCCGGCGCCGGACCAGTGACCGTCGGCGGCGTAGCGGATGTTGTGGTAGACGGTGCCGTTGATGAGGGTCAGCAGGTGCAGGTCGTTCGTTGTGGTACCGGCCTCGGCCACAGCGGCGATGTGGGTATTGTTGTCGGCGACCGACGCCCCCGACCAGTTGCCCTCCGGGTAGCGCAGGTTGTGGAACACCCGCCCGGACTGGGCGTCGACCACTCCGGCGGGACTGGTGTAGCCGATGACATCGCCCGTCCCGGGAGTGGCCCGGTTCTGGGTGACGCGACTGGTCATCTTGTCGTCGGACCCCTGGTTCCCGCCGATATAGGTGATGTCGGTGATGGAGCGGACCTCCGTGACGATGGCGACGTGGTAGATCCTGGTCCTGTCGTCGAAGGAGACGGCGTCCCCGACGCGGGGCACGTACCCGTCGCCGTACGGGTGCCAGGTGCCGTTGGCGACGCCGTAGGACTTGAAGTTGGCTGCGGCAGGCGACAGCCCGATGACGTTGACGCCGTTGTGGTCCCAGACCCACATGGCGAAGTCGGCGCACCAGTTCTCACCGCAGCTGGTGTAGTAGCCGGGGTTGCAGGGGCCGCTTCCGAGTTGACTTGCGGCGGTGTCGACGATCGCCGAGCGGGTGTCGGCGTGGGCCGGCGCGGCCCCGAGGGTGGTGAGGCCGGCGCTGGCGGCCAGGATCACCAGTACGGTAGCGAGGCGGCGTATCAAGCCTCGCCGGGTCGTTGATGACGTCATCGGTAGTCCGTTTCCCGTGTGTCAGGGTGCCGGCGCCGGTGGCGCAGGCCGGGATCCCCAGTGGATGCCCCTCGGCGGACCTTCCAGAGGCCGCATTCACAACGGATTCAGACGGCCTCGTCGCGGTGAAGTCGATTTGAAGCCGGACTGAATGCCTGATCCGGTGTGCTGTCCTCAGTCAGATGACAGCCATTCGAACGGAGACACACCCGATGAAGCTCACCTCCAGAACCTCGACCCCGCGACGCCTGCTCGCCACGGCCGCCGTGGCCGTGGCCGTGGCCGCCGGCATCGTCGGAGGCGGCGCGGCCCCGGCGTCGGCGGGATCGAACGGGTGCATTTGGATCGGGCCGTCCGACGGCAGTGGAAACATTAGGTTCCAGCAGGAATGCGGTGTTTCCGGCACATACCACATGGACGTGTGGGGCGCCGGGCACAGCAGAACCTCCACGGGCGGCTACTACTACAACGGCGGCACCGTGATCTCGGGCGTCAAGTGGGGCATCTCGAGTGGTCAGACCGTGTGTGCGGAGCTGTGGTACCACAAGCCCAGCGGCGGTTACGAGAGCCAGGGCCTGCCCTGCTGGACGCGTCCCTGAGGCAGCGGCTGTTCCCCGGCAGGCGGGCGCTCGGGGGCCCGCCAGCCGGCCATCCGGATGAACGAGGAGGAGTAGCGATGCTCAGGAAGATCGGTGTGGCACTCGCCGTGGTCGCAGGGATGCTCGTGCCGGCCACCGCCCATGCCGCAGCACCCGCGGCCCAGCCTTGGCCCGCCTATGGGTGGGCACAGTTCCGGGCGGAGGGCGTGCGGATCCGCTCGTGCGCGTCCACCGGCTGTCCCGCCCTGGGGCTGGGATACACCAGCCACTTCGTCAACTGGTACTGCTTCGAGTCCAGCAACGGCTTCATCCACATCCACGACAACACCACGGGCGTGGACGGCTGGTCGTCCGACAGCCTGCTGTGGTACGGCTGCGGATGACAGGACCGGTCAGTCGAGCCGCGCGGCTGCCACGACACGCTCGGCTCGAAGGACCGTGAGGACCCTGCCCAGGTCCTCGGCCAGGGCTGCCGCTAGCGCCGCGTCAGCCCTGGCCACCACCATCGCGCCCTCGACCGTTCGGGCTTCGGCCCGAGCGGCGAGGGCGTCGGCGAGTTGGGCCTGATAGCCGCCCGCCTCGGCGAGCGCCACCGCCTGGTCGAGGCAGCCGACAGCGTCGGTGGCCAGCCCGGCGGCGACGTGCACGTCGCCGAGTGTGATCAGGGCTTCGGCCTCCACGCGGGGGCGGCCCTCGTCCCGGCTGATCCGCACCCCGTCGAGGGCGTGGCGCAGCGCCTCGTCGCCCTCGCCGGTCGCGGCGTGGAGCTGGGCGGCGATCTGGTGGGCGGCGGACTCGTGCCGGCGGTTGGCGGTCCGCAGGGCCTCGACCGCGTCGGCCCGGGCCAGGTCGAGTTCGCCCTGGTGCCACAGGGCGTTAGCCCGGTTGATCAGGGCGGGGGCGTAGGCGGGGTTGCGAGAGTCGGTGTTGATCAGGTCGAGGCATTCGGTCGCGTGGTCGCGGGCCGCGTCCAGGCGGCCGAGGCTGACGTCGACCCGGCTCAGGTTGAGCAGCGCGTGGGCGACGTACCACGTCATGCCCGCGGCCCGGAAGATCTCGGCTGCCCGGGTGAGCAAGTCCACGGCCCGCCGGGCGTCGCCCTGGTCGGCGTAGGTGAGCGCGAGGTTGCCGGAGGCCATGGCCTCACCGAGCAGAAATCCGCTCTCCTGGTACCGCTCCAGCGCAAACACGTTGCCGGCCAGCGCCTCGGCGGTGCGGCCCTGGGCCTGGTGCGCCCCGGCGAGGCTGAACGCGGCCCCGCCCTCGGCAAGCCGGTTGCCAGCCCGGATAGCGGCGGCCCCGGCGGCTTCGGCGTTGGTCTGCCAATCGTGCAGGCGGGAATGCGCGGACAGGTACTTGCGCAGGATCTCCTCGAGCCGCCACGTGACGTCGTACGGCCCGGTCTCGGCGGCCCGCACGATCGTGGCGACCAGGTTCGCCCGCTCGGCGTCCAGCCACGCCCGGGCGTTGTCGGCGCCGGCGAACACGTCGACGGTGCGGGGGACCGGGGGTTCGACCCGGACCACGGCCGGGAACTCGTAGCCGATGGCCTCGTCGGCAACCTGCTGGTACCACCGGCACAGCCGCTCCCACCCGGCCGGGGACTGCGGATCGGTGGCGGCGAGCTCGGCCGCGTACACCCGAATCAGGTCGTGGAAGCGGAACCGGCCCGCGCCGTCGTCCGTGATGAGGTTCGCGGTGCCGAGCACGGTCACCAGCCGCCCGGCGATCGGGGGAGCGGCGTCGAGCAAGGCGGCCGTCGCCGCAACGGTGACATCGGTCCCGGCGCAGCAGCCGAGTAGTCGGAACAGTCGTCGTGCTTCGGGCTCCAGGGCCGCGTAGGCGACGTCGAACGCGGCACGTACCGCCAGGTCCGGCTCCCCGGGTACGGCGAGCCCGTCGAGCCGGACGGCCCGCAGTTCCTCGACGTACCCGGCGATGCCCGGTTCCGCTCGGCCCGCGAGGTTGGCCGCGGCGATCCGCAGCGCCAACGGCAGGTGCCCGCACTGGACGGCGAGGTCCGCGGCCGCGTCCGGCTCGGCGGCCACGACGCCGCCGAGGAGCCGACCGAGCAGTTCCGCCGAGGCGTCCGGCCCGAGCGGGTGGACCTTGAACCCGGTGGCCGTATGCCGGACCCGCAGCCCCGGCAGGTCTGCACGGCTCGTGACCAGCACGGCCGAGCCAGCGGTCCCGGGCACCACCGGCGTCACCTGGGCCGCGGTGCCGGCGTCGTCGAGGACCAGCAGCACCCGACGGTCGGCGAGCCGCGAGCGCAGCGCCGTTGCCCGGGGCTGCAGGCCGCGCGGCAGCCCGGCGGCCGCGAGCCCCGAGTTGACCAGCAACTCGCCGAGCACGTCCTCGACGTCCCGGGGCGCGGACGCGCCGTCGAGGCGGACGTACCACTGGCCGTCCGGGAACCGCGACCGCAACCGGTGCGCGACCGCGACCGCCAGGGCGCTCTTGCCGACCCCGGGCGGTCCCGACAACACGACCACCGGCACCCCGGCCCGCTCCTCATCGCCGCACAGCAGACCGATCACGGTCCGTGCCGCGTCGTCACGGCCGACGAGGTCGAGGGTCTCCGCAGGAAGCTGGCAGGCCGGTGACCACAAGGACGTCCGTTCCGGTTCGCCCGTCCCGGGGACAACCGGATCGAGGGCCGGGTCGGCGGCGACGATCCTCTGGTACACCTCGCGCAGCGCCGGGCCGGGATCGGCGCCCAGCTCGTCAGCGAGCCGGCGGGTCAGCGTCCAGTAGGCGGCGATCGCGTCCGCCTGCCGGCCCGACCGGTACAACACGATCATGTGCTGGGCCCACAACCGCTCCCGGAACGGGTGCTCGGCCGTCAACCCGGCCAGCTCGGCGACGAGCTGGGCATGCCTGCCGGCCGCGAGGTCGAGGTCGATCCGACGCTCCACCGCGGCCAGTCGGCGCTCGGTGACCACCCGCCCGTCCCGATCATGCAGCACGGGGGACGGCACGTCCTCGCAGACCGCGCCCCGCCACAACCCCAGCGCCTCGCGCAACAGCTCCGCCTCGCGGACCACGTTGTCGGCGGCCTCCGCCTCGACGAGCAGCGCGTCGAACTTCGCCAGGTCCAGATCGCCCGGCGACACGATGATCCGGTACCCGCCAGGCTCCGTCCGCACCGCCGCTCCACCGTCGGCGAGCGCGTCACGGAGCCGGGTGACGTACACCTGGAGGGACCGTCGCGGATCGGCTGGTTGGTCCTCGCCCCACAAACGTTCGGCGAGCACTCCGGCGGTCACCGGACGGTTCGCCCGCATGAGCAGGGTCGCGAGCAGCACCCGCAGCTTGCCGGCGCTGATCGGAACCGGTCGGCCGTCACGCGTGACGACGAGGGGACCAAGAACTGCGTACCGCATACCCAACACCCTACCGCTCGCCCCGCTGGCCAGCCCGGGGCGGTGACTGCGGGGCGTTGGCCTTCCTGCCAGCCGACGTGAAGGCGGGCGCATGTCACGATTCCCATGAGCCGCCGCACCGAGCCCGGGCGGTCACCCCCACCAGTCGAGCCGTACAAGCAAGGCGACAGGCCGTGGCCAAGTGCTGGCCATCTACCCAGGAGCTGCCCCCTTGTCGGACACGTTCGAGGACTCCACCCATCCTTCGGTGCTGCCGTTCATGCCTCGCCGCCGGGTCGACCATCGGGAACAGACTGCAGGGCCGGTGCAGCCCGCCCCAGGCCAGCACCCGGCCGTCGGACTCCCACAGCGCCATCGGCGCCTGCGGGCACGCCTCGGTCGACAGGTCAAACCCGAACCCCCAGGTCAGTTCACCGAGGTGGAACCGGCTGGCCAGCGACCAGATCCGCTGGCCGGACACCTGCAGCTTCCGCAGATCCGCGGGCCCCTGATAGTCACGTCGCACCCAGCGGCACTCGTCCGCGCCGGCCGGGCCGTCAACCGGGTTTCACCCGACCTTCCCGGATCGGTGCGGGAGGAGGCCGGCGAGCGACGGTCGGAGCGCACGCTGCCCGACCGCCGCCACAGGCCCCCCACACGCTGTACTGGGAGTCCTCACCGCCGCGCTCGCGCCTGGTCGCAAGGGGTGGCGATGTGCGCCTGCCGCCACCCCCGTCGTGAGGTCCGCGCGTCCCCGACCGGCTCCTCAACTGTGCCGGGTGCACCGACGACCTCCGGCCGCCGACCCCTCAACGGCCTAAAAAATCAAATCCGCCGACGGCTGGCGCAGGGCCGGAAACCGCGAACACGACGGCGCGGCGTCGCGACCATCCCTCGGTGCAGAACGCCGCTCACCTGGTATGGACCATTGACGGCGCGTGGTGGGGTCGTGGCCGCTCTGCCGTGCCGTGGATCGAGCCGCGTGACCGGCGGCGCCTCGTTGCTGGCGACCAGCGTTCCCCGCAAGCGCCCCCACCCGACCCGCCCCTCCCTGCCCGAGCGACCACCTTCCCGAGCACCGTCCCAACCGGCCAGTAACACCCGACCCGCCACCACATGAGACAGCCTGCGGCGGCGCGGGGGAGAGTCATCCGACCCGGGTCTCGTGGCGGCCTTCGGAGTCGGTGTTCGCGTAGTTCACACAAGTGTCTCTTCGAATTCGACAGTCGCTCTCGGCCGCGTACGGGCCTGGGACGGGACACTCGATCCGAGCCCGCTCTCCGGGGGGAAGGTCGGGACCCAGTCCAGTACGCCTACTCGAAGGGTTGCCTGGTGATCAAGAACAATCTCCGCGCGTTCATGGGGGCGATCGTCGCCTTCGTAGCGTTGCCGATCAGTCTCGCCCCGGCGGCGCACGCCGCCACCGTTCCGGCGCGGATTTCCGCCACTGTTCCGTCGCAGGGTTCCGCCACTCAGCTCGACGTCGGCAACTGGAACGTCGAGTGGTTCGGTGACACGGGCTTCGGCCCGACCAACGAGGCGCTGCAGCAGGCCAACGTCCGCGACGTCATGGCCGGTGCCGACATGGATGTCTGGGGCCTGTCCGAGGTCGTCAGCACGTCCGCGTTCAACACCCTCGTCTCTGGCATGTCCGGCTTCACCGGGGTCCTGGCCAACGACCCGATCGTGACGAACGGGCCGCAGTACTACTCGGACTTCAACAACGGCGAGCAGAAGGTCGCGCTCGTCTGGCGCAGCAGCATGGCCAGCCTGGTGAGCGCGAAGGTCATCCTCACGAGCCAGAACAGCAACTTCGCCGGTCGCCCGCCGGTCGAGTTCACGCTGCGCGGCACCTTCGACGGCGCGACCCGCGACCTCGTCTTCATCGTCATGCACGCCAAGGCCGGCTCCACCCAGGATGCGTGGAACCTGCGCAACCCCGCGTCCCAGGCCCTCAAGTCCTACCTCGACTCGACGTACCCGACGCAGGACGTCTTCGTGATCGGCGACTGGAACGACGACGTCGACACGTCCATCACGCCCGGGAACGCGTCGCCGTACGCCAACTTCGTGAACGACACGGCGCGCTACGGTTTCCCGACGCGGGCACTGTCCCTGGCCGGGGTCGCGTCGACCACGGGCTACCCGGACTTCATCGACCACCAGCTCAACACCAACGAGGTCAACGCGAAGTACGTCGCGGGCTCGGCGACAGCGTTCCAGCCCCAGGCCTACATTCCGAACTACGCGACCACGACCAGCGATCACTACCCGGTGCTGGCCCGGTACAACTTCACCCTCGGCGGCGGAGGCGGCAACCAGCCGCCCACAGCCGCGTTCACGTCCTCCTGCACCAACCTCACGTGCACCTTCACCGACGGCAGCACCGACGCTGACGGCACGATCACTGGCCGCAGTTGGACCTTCGGCGACGGCCAGACCTCGACCGCTACGAACCCCTCGGTCACCTACGCCGCGGCGGGCACGTACCCGGTGAGCCTCACCGTGACCGACAACGGCGGTGCCACGCACACGACGACCCAGAACGTCACGGTCACCGCAGGCGGCGGCGGTCCGGCCAACGTCATCATCAACGAGGTCCTCGCCAACGAGCCGGGGAGCGACACCGCTGGCGAGGCTGTTGAGATCGTCAACATCGGTGGCACCGCGATCTCCATCGCGGGCTGGACGGTCCATGACGGCACGGCGGTGCGGCACACCTTCGCGGCCGGCACGACGCTGCAGCCCGGCAAGGCGATCACCGTGTTCGGCGGAGCCTCCGCCATCCCCGGTGGCATCGTGGCCGTGGCGGCGAGCACCGGTGGCCTCAGCCTGGCCAACAGCGGTGACCAGGTGATCCTGCGGGACGCGGCCGGCGCGACAGTCCAGTCGATGAGCTACACCTCCAGCCAGGCGAGCTCCGACGGCGTCTCGATCAACCGGAGCCCTGACGGCTCGGCGACCGGCGCGTGGGTCAAGCACAACACGATCAGCTCGCTGCCGCGGTCCCCTGGCCAGCGCGCCGACGGAACCGTGTACTGAGTCAACACCGAGACTCACCACACCGGGGATCGTGGCACCGCACGGCGCCATGATCCCCGGTGTTCACAAGGATTCCGCGCTCCGAGGCCGTTCGCCGCCGTGCGGTTCATGTGTGTGCGGCCCGCGACCGGCGTCGTCGGTGGTAGGGCGCGGCCAGAAGAGCGAGCAGTGGTCCCCAGAGGGCCAGTGGAAGGTAGGCGGCCCAGTAGACGACCGGCCGTAGAATCCGGCACGGTGTCGGCCAGGCTCAGTCCTGCGGGTGTGGCAATGCGGGGAACACCGTGTGCCACAGCTGTCGAAGGCGATGAGGGTCAGGACATCCGGCGCGGTCGTGAAGGCCGGTCACCTGTGCCCACGATTCGGACGTGAGCAGTCCTTCTCGCAGGCAGGTGCCGAGCTCGGCTTCGAGCCATGGGAAACGGCCGCGGCGCACCGCGAGGCGCAGATCGCCCAAACCAGACTTGTTTGTGGGATCGGCGTAGACAAGAAGGATCTGCGCGAGCCGGACAGAGAACGGTCCATCGTCATCCTGTGCCATGAACGGATCTTTCCCTAACGGCACAGTCGGTGGAAGCGGCCACGCCCTGGCGGGGAGAATGCCGCTTGGGCCTTCGCGCGACCTGGCCAGGACGTAGGCTCCCACCAGGAAGATCGTGACCATCGATGCGAGCCCCGACTGACACCCCGAGCGGTTCGGATCACCCACCGATCCAGGATCGAGGTGGCCATGTCCGGCCCGAAAATCGCATCGCCGCGAACCGACTCCGCCGAGGAGGACATCCCCCGTCGCGGGTTCCCCACGCCCTCGTCAGAATTGTCCGACCTCGAGGTCGACGTGATCGTCTTCAGGCTGCAGCAGCGCTTTCCGCTGTCCCGGATCTCCCCGGCCGAATGGGAGCACCGGGTTCGGGCCGCCTTTCGGACGTTCATGACCGCCCGCGTGCGCACATTCATCCCGATCTTCGTCGAGCGCCTCGTGGGGGCCTCGATCGACGCGCCTGCACGTTCACCCCGCCCGCGATAGCGCCCGCCCGGGACGCCACCGCAACGATGCCCCCAAGACAACCATCGACGACGTTCAGGCTGTCCCATCCGCTCGGCCGGGAATCCGCCCTGTCGAGGTGGTGGTTCCGTCAGGCGGCGTTCCGCGCGGTATGCCGATGGGCCGGGCGTCCTCGCCGGCGCCCGACCCATCTCACGATCTGGAGGTGCTTTACGCGATGACGAGCTCCTCCTGGCCGTCGGTGACGACGATGGTCCCGAGGGCTGGCTTGCCCGCGTAGGTGTAGGTGTGGGCGATGACGCCGGCGTCGGTGGACGTGATGTCGGTGAGTCGCCATGCGGCCGGGGTGGTGCCGCTTTCGAAGAGTCGCTGGCCCTTGCCGAGGACGACGGGGAAGGTGAGCAGCCGTAGTTCGTCGACGAGTCCGGCGGCGAGCAGGGCTTGGATGAGCTGGCCGCTGCCATGCACCTGGAGCGCCCGGCCGTGCTGGGCCTTGAGCTGGGTGACCTCCTCGACGAGGTCGCCGGTGAGCAGGTGCGAGTTGGCCCAGTCCAGCGATGTCAAGGTGTTCGACGGCACGTATTTGGGCAGGGTGTTGAGTTTGGTGGCGATCGGGTCGTTCGGGTCGGTGACGTTCGGCCAGTGTGAGGACAGCAGCTGGTAGGAGCGGCGGCCGAGGAGGAACGCGTCGGCGTCGGTGATCCAGTCAACGACGATGCCGCCGAAGGTCTGGTCGGCGTAGGGGATCAGCCAGCCGCCGAGGTCGAAGCCGTCGGTGCGGTCCTCTTCGGGCCCGCCGGGGCCCTGCAGGACGCCGTCGAGGGACACGAACGTGGTCACGGTCAGTTTCATGATGGTGCCTTCTTGTCTCGTGCGAAAGGTGAGCGGTTGGTTCGTGGGTTGGGTGGTTCCCGTCCGCGACCCGCGTGTCCCGTGGTTGCCCGCAGTCGGATCTGGCGGACCATCAGCTACTCCCGGCCGTTGGGGCGCAGGTCCAGGACCACGGCGCCGGTGCTGAAGGTCGTGGTGCCCGCGAGGGTCCACGAGCTGGCCGGGCCACCGTCGCCGAACAGGCGCTTGCCCTGGCCGACGACGACGGGGTGGACCCAGAGCTTGAGTTCGTCGATGAGGCCCAGCGCGATGAGGGAGCAGACCAGGTCGCCACTGCCGTACACCAGAAGATCGCCCTGGTCTTTGAGCTTGGTGACCTCGGTGGCCAGGTCGCCGCGGAGCACGGTGGCGTTCCACTCCGCCTCGGCCAGGGTCGCCGACACCACGTGCTTGGGGATGGTGTTCATCCGGACGGCGAACCCGCCCTCGGACTCCTCCATCCGCGGCCACGCGGCGGCCATGCCCTCATAGGTGACCCGGCCCAGCAGCAGGGCATCGGCGGCGAACAGCTGACCGTGGGCGTAGCGGGCGTGGTCGGCGTTGAAGTACGGGCCGGTCCAGGTGGGGCTGTCCATCACGCCGTCGAGCGACACGAAGGGCAGGGCGACGATCTTGCTCACAGCCGGCTCCTCGGAATACTGATCAAACGGCTGAATACGGAGGCTTCCGCGCCGTCATGATCAGCCTGCCCGGCCACGATCAGCCAAACAACGAGTGATACTGGAACCCGCGTTTAACCAGGCTCAACACTTCAAGGAGGTCACGTGGTGCTCGAACGTCTGGAGCTGGAGGCGTTCCTCACCCTGGCGGAGGAACTGCACTTCGGCCGTACCGCCGAGCGCCTGCACGTCACCACCGGCCGGATCAGCCAGACCATCCAGAAACTGGAACGCCAGATCGGCGCGCCGCTGTTCGACCGCACCAACCGCAGCGTCCGTCTCACCCCGCTCGGCAACCAACTGCGCGAGGACCTGCGGCCCGGCTACGAGCAGCTCCAGGCCGGCCTCGACCGCGCGATCGCCAGCGTCCGCCAGACCCGCGACGCGTTGCGGGTCAGCTTCGTCGGCGCCGCCGCCGGTCAGGTCGCCCACCAGACCGCCGACCTGCTCGCCCAGCGCGAACCCGCATGGCTGGTCAAGGTCCGCGAAGCGCAGGTCATCAACGCCGTCGCGACACTCCGAGCCGGTGACGTGGACATCGCCGTGCTCAGCCTCCCGCTCGCCGGCCCCGACCTGGTCATCGGCCCGGTCCTCATCTCCGAACCCCGGATGCTCGCCGTCCCCGCGAACCATCCCTTCGCCGGGCGCACCGCCGTGACCATGGAGGACCTCGCCGACGTCCGGCTCCTGCGGCTGGCCGGCGCCCTGCCCGGCGACTGGCCGTCTGACCGCTGGCCCGAACACACCCCCGCCGGCCGGGCCATCCCCGGCGGGCCCGCGTTCGAGACCTTCCAGGAAGCCCTACAGCTGATCGGCGCCGGCAACGGCGCGATGATCGTCGGCGCGCAGGTCACCCGCTTCTACACCCGACCCGACGTCGCCTACCTCCCGTTCTCCGACGCCGGGCCGATCGACTGGGCCCCCATCTGGCTGCGGGCCAACAACTCCCCCCGCATCCGCGCCTTCGCACAAGCGGCCCGCGAGGTCGCCAACCGGATCTACCTCGCCGCCACCCACCAGTAACAGTCGGCGCGCTGACCACCGCACGGACGCGGCCGTCGCGAACGTGCACGCCGTCGGTGACGCGCGGGACGTCGACCGTCAGCGGCAGGAACGTCTCCAGCCCGGCGTCGGCCGACATGGCTACTCCGGTGGCGGAGTCCGGCCCCGTGCACGAGAGGTCTCAGGTCCGCGCACCTGCTGTGACCACCTCGCCGAGGTGGACCAGTCCGCCGGTCACAACGTCCTCCTGGGTGGCGCCTACCGCCTGGCGGCTGATCGGGAGAACGCCAGGCGGGACCTCGCACCGCGTCAGGCCCCGCGAGAACTGACACCACGGCGCCTCAAACGTCAGCCGCGCACCGAAAACCGAGATTTCCGCTGCTGGAGTCCGGTGGATTGCGGGTGCGCGCGGCCACCCGGTACCGGTTGCAGTACGAGTCATGGCACAGATACGACCCGCCGCGCATGACCCGGGCGTCGCCGTCTGGATTCTCTGCGGCGGCATGTGCTGTGGTCCACCAGTCGGCGCACCACTCCCAGACGTTGCCGACGACGTTGTAGAGCCCGTATCCGTTCGGTCGAAAGGCGTCGGCTGGCACTGTGCCGCCGGAACCCGACGTCGGGAACGTCCCGCGCCAGATGTTGCAGCGGCCGCGGCCTTCCGGCGGCAGGTCCTCGCCCCACGGATATCTCGCGCCCACCAGACCGCCGCGGGCCGCGTACTCCCACTCGGCTTCGGTCGGTAGCCGCTTGCCTGCCCACTGGGCATACAGTGCGGCGTCGAACCAGGAGACGTGGACGACCGGGTGGTTCCGGCGTGCCGAGATGGTGCTTCCCGGCCCTTCCGGTGCGCGCCAACAAGCGCCTTGTACGCCGCGCCACCAGGGCGTCGCGGCCGGGGCGGGGCCCGCTGTGGCGATGTGGGCCGTTAGGAAGGCGAAGAAGACGTACGACCAGCCGTAGCGCTCGGCGTCGGTGACGTAGCCGGTGGCCCTGACGAACGCCGCGAACCTCGCGTTGGTGACTGCGGTGACGTCCATCCGGAACGGCGCGACGGTGACCGACCGGACCGGACCTTCGCCGTCGCCGGGATTGGCCTGGTCGTCGTCGTTGCCCATGAGAAAGGTGTCCCCGGCGATCCGGATCATTCTGCCGGATGACGCCGAACCCCGCCGGTCCGGCGGCCCCGGAGCGCGCAGGCCGAGCAACGGCTGGTCCGTGGGTGCGCGCGCCGCCGCGCAGCACGCGCCTCCCTGGGTGGCGACGGGCTCGCGCATCAGGACCCCTGGGCCGTTGCGTCGTGGGGGAGCACCGGGGAGACCTGGACACCCGTCACGAGCTGGCCGTCGCGCACCAGGCCCTGTGGGCGGTTCTTGAGTTCCTCGACGAGAATCGCGCGCAGCTTCTCCACCGTCCTCGGTTCGGTGCCAGCCAGATCGTGCACCTCGCCGGGGTCGGCGGTCAGGTCGAACAACTGCTCCAGACCGTCGCTGCTGCGCCAGACGTACTTGTGCCGCTCGTCGGTGATCCACTGGATCGAGCCGTGCTGTCCGCAGTAATGGTCGGTGTGCTCGCCGTGCAGATGGGCGCGCGGTGCACGCTCGACGTCCACGAGCGCCTCGCCCTCCACCGATCCCGGAATCGGCAGTCCCGCCGCGGCCAGCAGCGTCGGCATGACGTCGCGCAGCTCGGCCAGGTCGTCGCGGACCACACCGCGCGCGATGCCCGGCCCGGCCAGCAGGAACGGGACGCGGGCCGAACCCTCGTAGGGCACGGCTTTGCGGTACAGGTGGTGGTCGCCCATCATCTCGCCGTGGTCGGAGGAGAACAGGACGATCGTGTCCTCGGCCCCGTGCTCGTTCAGGGCGTCCAGGATGCGGTTCACCTGTTGGTCGATGTGGCTGATGTTGCCGTAGTAGCCGGCGCGGGCCCGGCGCAGCCGATGCTCCGGCAACTCCAGGTAGGGCGAGGTCGGATTCAGAGGGTCGCCGGTCGCCTGCCACATCGTGGCGGCCCAGTCGCCGACGGGTGGGGCCGGCATCGGGCGGGTCAGGTACTGCTCGAATGCCCAGGCCGGCGGGTCGTAGGGCGGGTGCGGCCGGTGGAAGGAGCTGAACAGGAAGAATGGCCGGTCGCGGTCGCGGGTGCGCAGGAACTCCACGGTGCGGGCGGCGGTCCAGTTCGTCGGGTGCTGCCATTCGGGTTTGTCCCAGGGCCGGGCCACGACGCTGTTGCAATCCAGCCCGTTCTCGGCGTAGTCGGCGTCCGGCCGACCGGAGGCGGTGCGCAACCAGGTCACGTAGTCGTCGATCTCGGCGAGGTCGTCGGCGTTGCGGCGGGCGAAGTGCAGGTACCCGTCGTGCAGCTCGACGGTTTCGAAGCCGAGAAGGTTGCGCTCCGGGTACACGTGCATCTTGCCGACCGCGTGGGTCCGGTACCCGTGCCGGGTGAACTCTCCGGCCAGTGTCGTCTCGTAGTCCCATGGGACGCCGTCGCGGTAGCCCACGCGGCCGTGGGACGCGGCGGACAGGCCGGTCATCAGGGCGGCGCGGGCCGGAACGCAACTCGGCGTGGACGAGTAGGCGCGGGTGAACCGGGTCCCGCTCGAGGCGAGCCGGTCGAGATACGGCGTCTCCACGACTGGATGGCCGGCGGCGGACAGACAGTCCCCACGCCACTGGTCGGCGAACAGGAGCAGGATATTGACAGGCACGATCAGTCACTTTCCGTCTCAGGCGTACGTGGGGCGGCCGGGTGCCCGATGGGCGCCCGGTGTGCCACGGTGTGGGTCAGCTGGTTCCCCGGGCGATGTACTTCCACTCCTGCTGCAGGATCCGGCCCGGCGGCGGGGTCGAGGCCTCGATGCGCTCGAACAGCAGGCGTGCCAGGTCGGTGAAGTCGTGGTTCTCGGGGCCGACGGTGCTCAGTGCGGGATCGCTGTACTCGCCTTCGGGGGAGTTGCCGATACCGACGATGGCGACGTCCTCCGGCACCCGGATCCGCAATCGGTGGCACGCCCACAGGGCGCTGATCGCGGCCAGGTCCGACAGCGCGAACAGCGCGTCGGGCCGCTCGCCGGGGCCGTCCAGCAGGTCGAGCGTCTGACTGAAGGCGGTCGCGCGCGTGCCGTGGACGTCGCGGATCAGTGTCATGTCCAGCGGCAGGGCGTTCTCCTCCAGGACCGCCCGGTAGGCGGCGAACCGCTCGGGGACGTCCTGCCCGGCCGGGGTCGGCGCGTTGCGCAGGCAGGCGATGCGCCGCCGCCCCTGGTCGACCAGGGCACGCAGGGCGTCCGCGCACGCCCGGCGCTCGTTGGTGCGCACGACGTCGAACCCGTCCGGCACGGCGGTGTTGCTCAGCACGACCAGCGCCATGCCCTGTTTCAGAAGGGGTCTGATGGATCCGGGATCGAACCGGACCTGTCCGCTCGCGTCGATGATCGCGCCGTCGACGGTGCCGCGGCCCAGGTAGCGCAGCCAGTTGCCACCGGTCAGGCTGACCGTGGTGTAGTCGCGCTCCTCGGCGTAGACGCCGACGTCGCGGGCGATGCCCAGCGTCCACGGCGCGTCGGGGAACGGGACGGCCAGGGCGACGGACTCGGTTCGGCCGCGCCGCAGGCCACGGCCGGCCTGGTTGGGGGCGTAGCCGAGTTCCTCGACGGCGGCCAGGACCTTGGTCCGGGTCTCCTCCGAGGCGCGGGCCCGGGTCTCCTCGCCTCCGTTGAGCACGATCGAGACCGTGGCCGTCGAGACGCCGGCGAGCTCGGCGACGTCCTTGATGGTGGCCCTGCGACCCTGTGGCCGTGCCATGGCGGTCCTCCCGTTCGCTTCACGCACCGTCACTTCAAGGCTCCCATGGTCATTCCCTCGACGATGCGCCGCCCGGTCCAGGCGTAAAGCGCGATCATGGGCACCGCCAGGAATGCGACGCCGGCGAACAGGGCGCCCCAGTCACTGGCGTACTGCATGCTCATCTCCAGCCGGAGCAGTGCCACCGGCAGGGTCTGGCGGGCCAGGTCGGTCGGGACGAGGACCATCACCAGGAACGTCTCGTTCCACAGGCTGATGACGCCGATGACGAACAGAGTGGTCAGGCCGGGCCGGGCCAGCGGCAGCATCACCTGGAAGAAGGTCCGCACCGGGCCGGCGCCGTCGATCGCCGCGGCCTCCTCGAGTGCCGAGGGCAGGGTCCTGAAATACGCCGAGGAGACGAACACCGTGAACGGCAGCCCGATGACGACATAGAAGATCAGCAGCGTGAGGCGGTCGTCCCACCAGCCGGTGACGTAGTCCACCAGGAACCGGCTGCTGTACACCCCCACGGCCAGCAGCGGTACGACGATCGTCTGCAGTGGGATGCTCATGCCCAGGGCGAAGTATCCGGTCAGCCCGCCGCCGTTCTTGGCACGGCGGGACAACGCGTAGCCGGCCGGAGCGCCGATCAGCAGCAGTAGGGTCTCACCGAGCAGTACGAGCACCACGCTGTTGACCACGGCACTGCCGAAGCCGGTGTTCCAGGCCCGGCTGAAATTGTCCACCGACAGGCCGGTCGGGGGCGTGAACGGATGCAGCGGGATGTCGCCGGAGGGTTTGAAGGCGTTCATCAGCGCCCAGCCGCCCAACAGCACGGTGCCCGCGACCCAGATCCACAGTACGACGCGGGCCACGCCCGGCACCGCGTGGTCACCCCACAGGCTGGATCGGCGACGGGGCGTCGCGGTCGCATCGGTCATCTCAGTACTCCATCCGCTCACGCCGGGTCACGCGGCGGGTCAGCCACACCAGAAGGAAGGACACGAACACCATCACGACCCCCATCGCCGAGGCGTAGCCGAACTGCGCGTCGGAGCCGTCGGGGGGAGTGATCGCGTAGAACTGCTGGAGCACGACGGTCCGGGCCGAGATCGGTGCGATCTGCGACTGGCCGGCGATGGCGATCACCATCTCGAACGCCTTCAGCGTGCTGATCACCCACAAGACCGCTGTCACCGCGATGACGTCCCAGACCAGCGGCAACGTGACGTGCCGGAACCGCTGCACCTTGGAGCAGCCGGCCAACTGCGCCTCCTCATACAGGTCCGGCGGCACGTTGTCCACCGAGGCCATGATCAGGACGATGAAGTAGCCGCCGGCCGACCACACCAGAACCGCGACGATCACCTTGAAGATCAGGCCGTCGCCGAGCCAGGCGGTGTGCTGCGGCAGCCCCGTCATGCCCATCAGCCGGTTGAGCGCGCCGTCGCTGTCGAGCAGGAACGCCACGCACGCGCCGATTGCGACAGTGGAGATGACGTGCGGCATGAACAGCACGGCCTGCACGAACTTGCGACCGCGCAGGTCCTGCAGCACGACCAGGGCGAGGAACACCAGGGCGAACACCACGACGCCGCCGACGATCGCGGCGAACAGTGTGTTGCCGAACGCGCGCCCGAACACCGGGTCGCGCCACAGTGCCCGGTAGTTGGCCAGGCCGGCCCACCGGAACTCCGTGCCCAGACCACCCCACCGGCTGAAACTCACGACGAGCCCGGCGATGGAGGGAAGGATGAACAGCAGGGTGTAGAGGAACACGGCCGGCACCAGGAAACCACGGTAGGCCCTGCGCCGGGTGGCCTGGAGCCCGGAAGCCTCCTGGGCGGGACGTGCGCGCCACATGGGCCGCTTGGTTGCGATAGCAGCGCCGGACATCTACTTGACGCCGCCGGCCAGGTAGGCGGCGGTGTCCTGCTTTGCCGCCGCGACGAACTGCTCGGCGGTCAGCTGTCCCTTGATCAGCTTGTCGTCCAGCGGGGGCAGCACGTCGGTCCACCATTTCGGTGCCACCGACGGAGCGTTGTCCCAGTTCTGTGCGATCTCGGTGGCCGTCATCTCGATCTGCTGGAGCGCCCGCAGCTCCGGCGGTGCCAGGACACCGTTGAGGGCAGGGATGTTGATCGTCTGGGTGGCCATCATCTCCTGGTACCTGGGCTGCATGGCGAACGCGATGTACCTGGCCGCCCAATCCTGGTGCGCGCTCTTCGCGTCGATCGCGTAGCCGATCGTCGACTGGTACTGCAGGCTGTTGTGCGCGGCGCCGGCGACTGCCGGGAACGCGAACACCTCCGGCTTGGAGCCGGCCGGCGCCACCGGCTTGGTCTCACTGGCCAGCCAGGAGCCGTTGAGCTCCATGACCATCTTTCCGGAGCGCCACTGGTTCTGGGCGTTCGGGTACACCGAACCCTCGAAGCCGGGCTGGAAGTAGCCGCCCCTGGCCAACTGCTCCACCTGCTTGGCGGCGGTCAGCACGCCCGGCGAGTCCCAGGCTGCGGCGGACTGGCTCAGGCCGGCGAACGACCCGGCGCCGTTCTGGCGCAGCTGCAGCATGAAGAACCACCACATGTTGTACCGGCTCTGCGCGCCCTCCTGGGCGAACGCGACCTTGCCCTCGGCCTTGTAGCCGGCTGCGGCCCTCAGCAGCTGGTCGAACGTGGCCGGCGGATTCGCGGCGAGTTCGGGCGTGCGCGCGGCATCGAACCACACCCCGTTGCCGTCGACGATCTCCGGCACCATCCCGACACCGGTCTTGTCGGAGGAAGCCGTCAGGTACACCTGCGGGATCAGCTGGGCCAGCGTCTTGCCGGTACCCGGGACGGTCTGCGCCAGGGCCGGCGCCGGGTCGGCCAGCGCGCCCCCGGCGCGTAGGCGCGCGAGGGGACCGGCGGCGGTGACGAACACGTCCGGCGAGTCGCCGCCGGTGGCCGCGGCGTTCAGCAGCGCCGCCGTGTTGTCCTTGCTCGGCGCGGTGAGCTTGACCTTGATCCCGGTGGCAGCGGTGAAATCGGCGGCGATCTTCTGGTACACCACGTCCTGGGGCGTGCCTTGCGGCCAGTTGGACCAGACGGTCAGCGGCACGTTCGACGAGACCGGAGACGTGTCGCCGACCTTGGTGCCGCATCCGGTGAGGGCGAACACGACGGCTGCGGTGGCGGCCGCGGCCGTGACGGCCCCCGATCTGGCCGCGAAGTCGCGGCGGGAGTGCTGGTGGCGCATGTCTGTGCCTCTCAGGTTCGAGGTTAAACGTTTGACTGCGAGACCATGCGAACATCCGGAGGTGATCCCCGTCAAGAGTCAGGCGAAGAAATCCCACCAGGTGGCAGCGCGGTGGATGAGGACTACGGGACGCTTGGGCAACCTCTTGTCATAGCGAGGGTAAACGATTAATCTCGACCGCCTCGGGGACAGTGGCACTCCGGTCCGTTGTTTCCGCCCGCGCTGCGGGGCCGGCGCGGAGGCGCCGCGGACACTGTTCGACCGCAAGGATCATGCCCTCCGCTGACGCCCCGTCCGCCCCTCGGACCTCGGTCGAAGCGGCCCAGACGAAAGGAATGCCCATGCGAAGGCAGAACATCAGGCGGGGGCTCCGACGAGCAGTCAGAGCCCTTGCCGTCCCCGTCAGCCTGACGTTGCTCACGTCCGCGCTGGCGGGTTCGGTCACCGGGTCCGACGTCGCCGCCGCCGCGACCGCGACCGGACCGATCTCGATCGGATCAGGACTGTGCCTGGACGGCGCGTCCGGCGTCACCGTCCAGAACTGCTCCGGCTCGGCCGCGCAGACGTGGCAGTACGACAGCAACAGTGGCGAAGTCAAAAATGGTGGCTCCTGCCTGACCGTGACCGGGGCGTCGAAGGTGCTGGGTACCCTGGCCGCGCTGGCGACCTGCAGCACCGGCCCGGTCCAGCGCTGGGTGCTGCGGCCGGGCGGACAGATCTACAACTCGAGGTCAGCGACCTGCCTCGCCACCTCCGACGCCGAGCCGAGCGCCGGTGACACGGTCACCATCGCCACCTGCCCGATCAACTTCACCAACACTCCGGTCCCGGCGGCACAGGCCTGGACCACCTCGATCGGCGCCCCCACCGGCGTGACGATCACCGGCACCACGGCCACCCGGTGGGGGTACGGCTATGACACCCCGCCCATGCCGTACGTCGACAAGGACGGCACCTTCTACTTCCAGGACGCGTTCTCGAACTACCCCGCCACAGGGACCCGTAACTGGAGGTTCTTCACCGGCCCGAACGTCGACTCCGTGACCCGGGCGTCGGCGTCCAACGCCACCGACAACGCCGACACCACCACGCGGTGCAACGAGAGTCCCACCGGGAAGATCGCCACCTACAACACCACGCCCAACACCAACTTCTCGCAGAAGAACTACTGCGACCTGATCGGCGTGTACGTCGACCCGGACACCGGCGACTGGGTCGGACTGGTCCACAACGAATTCACCCCGAGGCCCCTGGGCGACGGCTGGCACTACGACTCCATCGACTACGCCGTCTCCACCGACCAGGGCAACACCTGGACCATCAAGGACCATGCCCTGACGTCTCCGTACTCCACCACCCGCGGAGACACCGACGCGTTTCCGAACGACACGTACTCCTGGGGCGACGGCGACCAGCGTCTGCTCGTCGACACCGCGTCCGGATACTTCTACGTCTACTACTTCTCCCGCGTCGTGGACCAGGGCGGTCACGGAACCGGTTGGGTCCGCGAGGAGCACGTCGCACGCGCGCCGATCAGCGGCAAGCTGGGCAGCGGCTGGAAGAAGTGGTACAACGGCGCCTGGGACTCCGACGGCGTCGGCGGCCAGGAAAGCGAGATCATCCCGACGGTCGCGTCCGGCACCGGCTACGTAGCCCCAGCCGACGACTACAGTCCCTCGGCCGTCGGCAATTCCACGACCCTGACCGCCAACGGCGTCCTGCGCGAGTCCCCGATGCAGGGCATGGACGTGGCCTGGAGCCCGTACCTGGGCGCGTACCTCGGCGTGGCCGGCAACAACTACTACACGACGAAGGACCTGACCACCCAGAAATGGACCGACCTGGGCTCGGCCACCGGCTACACCAACCTGTCCGGCCGCTACCAGATGTTGATCGATGCGAACAGGACCAGCAACCAGGTCCTGGGCAACACGTTCCGCGTGTACTGCAACACTGCCTGCCCGAGCGGCAGCGCGGAGTACTCGACGACCACCCTGACCCGCGCCACAGCCCCGACCCTGCCGGTCGGCAGCGGCGGCACCTACCGGATCGCTGCCGGCGACGGGAGCGTCCTGGCCCAGACCGGCACCGCCGCCGCGCCCACCCTCGGCGCCGTGTCGTCCTCGGGCGCCGGATCCGCCGGGAACTGGGTCTTCTCCGACAACGGCGACGGCTTCTTCGCGATCACCAACGCCGGCAGCGGCAAGGCCCTCGGCGTCAACTCCGCCTCCAAGGCCGGTCGTGCCTGGGGCGCGACCCCGACGCTGGCCGCGCCGGACAGCGCGGACCTCGGCCAGGAGTGGGCGATCCAGGCCGACTCCGGCGGCACCTCCTACCGCCTGATCAACCGGTACAGCAACCTGGTGCTCAGCGTCGCCTCGAGCCTGACCCAGCAGGTCGCGACCAGCCCGGCGCGCTCCTGGGCCCCGCCGACCGGCGCGACCGATCCCCGCCCGGTCAGCGCCCAACTGCTCGGCTTCACCCAGATGACCGCACCTCCGGCCAGCGATTTCGTGATGAGGGTGTCGCCGACCGCCGCGATGGTGCCCGTAGGCTCCTCGGCCACCGTGTCGGTGACCACCAAGGTGACCTCCGGATCGGGGCAGAATGTGACGTTGTCCGCCTCGGGGCTTCCGACCGGGACCACGGCCACCTTCTCTCCGGCGACCGTGACGTCCGGCGGCACCTCGACGCTGACCCTCCAGACGAGTTCGACCACCCCGGTCGGAAGCCTCGCGGTCACGGTGACCGGCGCGGGGGCGCTGACCACGCACAGCACACAGCTCACACTCAACGTCATTCCCCTGACTGCGGGGACCTACCAGATCTACCGGTCCGGGTCGACGCAGCTCATCGACAATCCCGCGAACTCGCAGACCTCGGGGACCCAGTTGGTGATCTACCCGAACCACGACACCACCCACCAACAGTGGACGGCCACGGTCAACACCGACGGCAGCTACACGTTCGCCAACGGCGGCTCCAGCCTGTGCATGGACGTGGCCGGGTCATCGCAGACAGCCGGCGCGACCATCGACCAGGCGACGTGCACCGCGACCACGAACCAGAGGTGGAACGTCGTGCCCAGCGGCTCGGGCTATCTGATCACCTCGAAGTCCAGCGCGTTGTCGGTCACGGCCACCAGCACCGCCAACTCCAGCGGGCTGACCCAGGAGAGCGCCGGGACGGTCTGGACCTTCACCAAGCTCGGATGAGGAACCTCAGGCCCTGATCTGATCCGGAGGAACAGCGGGGGCGTGCCGGACCGCAGGCATCCGGCACGCCCCCACCCCGACCCGCCTCCCCACCAGGACGCGCGTGCATCTGATGCCAGGTCGCGGGTCGAGGCCCGCCTGTGACAACAACGTCGTCAGCCACCCCAGCCGCCACACACATCCGGGGTCTGGAGGTCACCTCGCCATGCGCGTCGCACTGTTCACCACCTGCCTGGACAACACCGTCTCCCCCCGCACAGGGAAAGCCATCACCGAGGTCCTGCACCGCCTCGGGCACCAGGTCTCCCGCCCAGACCTCGCATGCTGCGGCCAGACGCCACTGGACACCGGACGAGACCGGGACAGCCACGCCATGACCAGCCGATTCGCCACGAGCTTCGCCGACGCCGACGCGGTGGTGACCCAGTCAGCGGCAGCCGCGGCGAGAGTCGCCGACTACTACACCTACGCCGCCGCGACGAACCGGGACCAGAAACTCGCCCACACCGTCGCCGACATCATCACCAACCTGTTCGACTTCACCGAGCTCCTCGTCGAGCGGCTCCACGTCACCGACGTCGGCGCGCACTTCCCCTACGAGGTCGCCTACCATCCGACCTGCTCCATCCCGCCCGCCACGCGCGAAACCCGGCGCTGCACCCGCCTCCTACGCGCCGTGCGCGGACTACGGCTGAGCCAACCATCCGAACTCCGGTACCGCCACCGCCACGACACCATCGCCGAAGCAGACATCCACGCCGGCACCCACGCCCTGTACGCGCGGCGCGTGAGCCTCTGGCGCCCGCAGATCCTCACCGCCGCCGACAGCGCGTGCCTCGCCCATCTCGGCGACGTGACCACCTTGACCGGACACCCCATCAAGACCGTGCACCTCGCCGAGATCCTGGCGGACACCGGCACCCGCGACCGAGGCGATCAGGTCCGGGAGCCGTCCAATGAGCCGCCCGGTAATTCATCTCTCGGTTCCGTGGGCAGTATTGACAGCCCTGGTGCGGGTGCCTAATTTGATCACGCCGCCGGTCGATCGACCGGCGGTTTCGGTCGTGTTCACGGGGGCATCCGGTGCCGGTTCGATGGCGTGTGCGGTTTTTCAGGGCGTTTGCTGCGGCGGGGCCCCGGGCACTCATTCGTCAACTGTCGATTGTCCTCGCGCTGTCACTGGTCGTGACGCTCGGGCAGACCTGGTCGATCCTGCCGCCGGCCCAGGCCGCCCCGGCCAAGCCGCCGGTCCCGTGTCCGGTCGATCGGCCGGACGAGGCCTCGGCCGTTCTGGCGGCGAAGCTGTGCAAGAAGACCGTCAAGGTCTCGGGCTCGACCACAGAGACCGATGAGATCGTCGCCAATCCCGACGGCACCCTGACATTGCAACACCACACCCGCCCGGTCCGCGTGCAACGCAACGGTCAGTGGGTGCCCACGGACACCACGTTGAGGGTCGCCCCCGACGGCTCGGTGGTTCCCGGGGCGGTGACCCTGGGCGTGCGGTTCTCCGGTGGCGGAGAAGGCCCCCTGCTCACGGCGACGGTCGACGGGCAGGAACTCGCGCTCGGCTCGCCCGTCGGGGTGCTGCCCAAGCCGGTCATCGCCGGAGACACCGCGACGTATCCGGAGGTTCTCCGTGGCGTCGACCTCAAGGTCACCGCGGGCGTGGACGGCTTTTCGGAGGTACTGGTCGTCAAGGACCGGGCCGCCGCGCTCGACCCGAAGCTGCGCAAACTGCGGTTCCCGACCACGACCAAGGGTCTGACCTCGCGCAACGCGGAGGGTGGCCGGGTCGAGCTGGTCGACGCCAAGGGTAGGGCCGTGCTCACCTCGTCGATGGCGGAGATGTGGGACGCCGCGCACGAGCGGTCCCGCGAAGCGGCGCCCAAGGCCGCCCAGCGGTCCGCCGGTGCGGCGGACGCGCCCGCGGCCCCGGCCGGCAAGCGTGCCGTGATGGAGATCAAGGCTGTTGCCGGTGCGTTCGAACTCACGCCGGACAAGGCACTGCTCGCCGACCCGGACGTGACCTTCCCGCTGACGATCGACCCGAGCTGGACGCTGGGCCGGCACGGGTGGTACCTGGTGGACTCCGGTGATGCGGCGGCCAGTCTGAACCCGAACGACTACGCCAAGACGGGAACCTGGAACGGCGGTACCAACAAGGTCCGGTCGTTCTGGAACATCGACCTGGCGGGCCAGGGGATGGGCACCAACCGGCAGATCCTGTCTGCGCATTTCCGGATCAACGAGGTCTGGGCCTGGAGCTGCAGTCCGCGGCCTGTCGAACTGCACCGGGTGCCGTGGCTGGTGCCCAGCCTGAACTGGGCGAACCAACCCGGCAGCACGTGGTACGTCGACCAGCGCAACGAGGCGCACGGCTGGTCCTCCGGCGGCATCGGCGGCTCCTCGTCGTGCCCGGCGGCGACCGTCGACTGGGACGTCACGAGTGTTCTCCAGGACAGCCAGAACCGGGGCGACAACACGATCTCGTTCATGCTGAAGGCAGCCAACGAGAGCGACAACTACTACTGGAAGAAGTTCGACCCGAACATCGCCCTCGACGTCAACTTCAACGCCCGGCCCAGGGTGACGGCGCTGGCGACGACTCCCACGTCGCAGTGCGCCACAGGCTCCGGTCGGCCGTGGATCAACACGCTGACCCCGACGCTGAGCGTGACGGGCGGCAACGACGACGGCGACAACCTGAAGTCCTACATCCAGCTGTGGAACGCCGGCGGCTCGATGATCACCCAGTTCGAGACGGCCTTCGCGGCCCAGGGCGCGTGGCTGTCGGCCAAGGTGCCGACTGGCATGCTCGCGGAGGGCGGCACGTACGCGTGGCGGGCCGCGACCGACGATGGCAAGACCTGGAGCGCCGACGGGGTCAACGCGGGCTCCTGGTCGCAGTGGTGCGAGTTCAGCGTCGACACCGTCAAGCCGGGTGCGCCGTTCGTGTCCTCCACCGACTACCCGAACGACGGGCAGTGGAACCACGGCCAGTACGGCAAGCCGGGCACCTTCACCTTTAAGCCGGCCGGGACCGGCTCGCCCGCGCCCGTGACGAGTGCGACCAGCAGCCCGGCGTGCCAGGCGGCCGAGTCGGCGGACAAGGCCGTCGACGGCACCGTGGCGAACAACTCCAAGTGGTGCTCCGTCGACGCGTCGAAGTGGTTGCAGCTCAAGCTGTCCACCGAGCAGATGGTCACCAACGTGGTGATCCGGCACGCCTCCGCTGGCGGTGAACCAGCCGCGTGGAACACCAAGGACTACGACATCCAGACGTCGATGGACGGTGCGACGTGGACGACCGCCGTGCAGGTGCGCGGCAACACCGGCGCGGTGACCAACGACCGTCTGCCGGCTCCCACCCGCGCCGGCTACGTCAAGGTGGTCGTGGTCACCCCGACCCAGGACGGCAGCGCGGCCACCCGCCTCTACGAGGTGGAGACCTACGGCCTCCCCGTCATTCCCGTGACGAGCGCGACCAGCAGCGCGGTGTGCCAGGCGGCCGAGTCCGCGGACAAGGCCATCGACGGCACGACGGCCGGCGGCTCGAAGTGGTGCTCGGCGGACGTGTCGAAGTGGTTGCAGCTCAAGCTGGCCGGCACGCAGACCATCACCAACGTCGTGATCCGCCACTCCGGCGACGGCGGCGAGCAGACCGCGTGGAACACCAAGGACTACGACATCCTGACCTCGGTCGACGGGTCGACCTGGAACACGGCGCTGCAGGTGCGGGGCAACACCCAGTCCGTCACCGACCACGCGCTGCCCGCGCCCACCCAGGCCGGGTACCTGAAGCTGGTGGTGATCACTCCCACCCAGAACGGTGACATCGCGTCGCGGATCTACGAGGTGCAGGCCTACAACGCCCCCACGGCGTTGGCCTCGGACACCGCCGCCTACACCTACCAGCTGGACACCGACACGGCGCCGAAGGACGTGGCCGCCGGCGGGGTGACCACCGCGCAGGTGACCCCCGGCGAGGACGGTCCCCGGACTTTGACCGTGCGGGCGAAGGACAAGGCCGGGAACCTGTCGGACCCGGTCGTGTACCGGTTCAACGTCGGCAGGGCCGGCCTGACCCAGCCGGCACCGGGTTCCAACATCGTCGCGCGCGCCAAGCTGGCGGTGCAGGGTGACAGCTCCTACACAAGGGTGGTCTACCAGTACCGGCGCGGGCCCGGCGGCCTCGTGTACGACGTCCCGGTCGCACACCTGCGCAAGGCGAACGGTGACCCGGTCACCGCGCTGCCGGTGCCGCTGTCGGACCTGGGCGGCAACGCGATCTGGAACGCCGTGGACACCCTCGGCACGGTCGGCGGCGTCGTGCAGATGCGCGCCAAGCTGTACGGCGACATCAACTACGTCGGGGACGGATCGGTCCGCAACCCGGCCAGCGGCCGGTGCCTGAACGCCTCCGGCGCGGGTCCATGGCCGAACGGCACGGAGATCATCCTCTGGGACTGCGTGTCCGGTTCGGAGAACGAGCGGTTCGAGCTGGGCGCCGACGGGCTGATCCGCAACCCGGTCAGCGGCCGGTGCCTGAACGCCGAGGGCGCCGGACCGTGGGGCAACGGCACCCGGCTCCTGCTGTGGGACTGCGTCGCCGACGCGCCGAACGAGAAGTTCGAGCGTACCGCCGACGGCATGATCCGCAACCCGGCCAGCGGCCGGTGCCTGAACGCCTCCGGCGTGGGGCCCTGGAACAACGGCACGAAGATCATCCTGTGGGACTGCGTCGCCGGGTCGGACAACGAGAAGTGGTCCGAGATCGACACCAACTACACGACGCAGTGGCTCACGGCGAACATCGACGCCAACGGTGACGGCGCGGCCGGCAGCGGGGTCGGACCGGGTTCGGTCAACCTGCTGACCGGTGACTACTCGCTGAGCTCCACGGACACCGACGAGTTCGGACTGAAGGTGTCGCGCGCGTCGTCCTCCCGCTCGCCGGAGGCCGGCTGGGTGCGGCAGGGCGAACGGCTGACCCCCAACCAGCAGCAGGTCTCGACCGACCTGACCGGGATCGAGTCGTACACGACGACGATGGCCAGGTCCACGCTGCGCGGTCAGGGATCCTCTTCCGACTCGCTGGAGCTCACGCCCACCTGGCAGAACAACGGCGACACCTTCGCGTCCGTCGGCGGGGACCAGTACGCGATGCGGCTGGGCATGAAGGCCGGCAAGCGGTACCGGATGACGGGTTGGATCTTCGTCCCCGGCTCGAGTGGGCTCACCCCGACGAACGCCGGCCTGGGGCTGCGGATTGTCGGCGTGTACAAGGACGCCGCCGGCAACTACCAGAACGTGGTCTCCGGCAAGGCGGCCTGGACCGACGCCTGGCAGGAACTGTCCGTCGACATGGCGCTGCCGCCGGGCGCGACCGAGGCGTTCTTCCGGGTGTTCAACGGGCACGCCGGCGGCTCCGGCAAGAAGGTCTACTGGGACAACCTGTCGGTCCGCGAGGTCGTCGCGCCCTTCGGGCCGCAGTGGCTCGGCGGGGCGACGGACGGAACAGCCGACCACATCTTCTCGGCGCTGGAGTTCCCGAGCCCGGAGGTCGCTCAGGTCACCATGGTGGCCGGCGGGAACCTGACCTTCGCGCGCAACAGCCTGGGCGGGTTCTTCCCCGAGCCCGGGTCGGAGAACCTGACCCTGACGAAGGTCTCCGACACGGAGTACCAGCTGGCCGACCTGGACGGCACTGTGGTGCAGTTCGCCAAGCAGGGGGAGAAGTTCGCGGTCACCTCGACGTGGACCTCCGATGCCAACTCCACGACCCGCTACCTGTACGACACCTCCGACAACCGCGACCTGCTCAAGCGGGTGATCAACCCGCAGGAGCCCGGCACCGGCGACTGCACGACCCCGGTCCCGGCCAGGGGCTGCGAGGTGCTCGAGTACGAGTACGCCACGGCCACGACCGCCGGCGCGGGCGCCCTGGGTGATTTCACCGACCGGGTGCGCTCGGTGAAGATCTGGAACTGGGACCCGGTCGCCGGCGCGGTGAACGCCGTCGACGTGACCCGGTACGCCTACGACGACCTCGGCCGGCTGCGTGAGGTCTGGGACCCGCGCCTGGCCACGCCGCTGAAGACGGCCTACGAGTACGACACCGCCGGCCGGGTCACCAAGGTCACCGGCGCGGGCGAGCTGCCGCACCTGTTCGACTTCGACGGCGCCGGCAAGTTGCAGAAGCTCCGGCGCGGCGCTCTGAAGGCGGGCACGAGGGACCAGTCGGACGGCGAGAACACCACCCAGGTGGTCTACGGCGTGCCGACGACCCGCGGCGCGGGAGGTCCGTACGACCTGGACTGGGCGGCGATCCAGCGGTGGGGCCAGAGGGACCTGCCCACCGACGCCACCGCCGTGTTCGGCCCCGAGTCGGACCCGGGCACCTCGACGGCGTCGGCGACGGCGCCGGGCAAGGACGGCTACGGGCTGGCGAACGTCCACTATCTCAACGCCTCCGGCCAGGAGGTCAACACCGCCACACCCGGTGGGCACATCGACACCCAGGAGTACGACGTCTTCGGCAACGTCGTGCGGACGCTGGAGGCGACCAACCGCGAGCTGGCGCTGGGGACGCTGCCGGATGCGGACAGGTCACTCGGCGACCTGAACCTCGCGGGCCTGGACACCGCGAGCCGGGCCAACGCGCTGTCGACGGTCAAGACGTACAGCGCCGACGGCCAGGACATGCTCGAGAGCGTCGGCCCGACGGTCAAGATCGCCCTGGAGTCCGACCTCGTCGACCCCGCCGGCACCCTGACGACGCTCACCGCCGGCAGCCAGGTGATTGCCCGGGGCCGCCAGACGGGAACGTACGACGAGGGCAAGCCTGACGGAACGACCTACCACCTGGCCACGACCGAGACGGAGAGCGCGAAGGTAGCCGGCTACCCGGACGCCGACGTCCGGGTGAGCAGGCAGGGGTACGGCGCCGAGAAGGGCGGCGTCTCCGGCTGGAAGGTGCGCAAGCCCACGTCGGTGACCACGGACGCGGGCACCGCGTACACCGTGTTCGACGCCTCGGCGCGTGCCGTGCAGTCGTGGGGGATCGGCTCGGACGGCACGGACGCCCGGGCCACCAGGGCGGTCTACTACACGGCCGGGACGAACGCCGAGGACTCCCGGTGCTCCAACAGGCCGGAATGGTCGGGACGGCCGTGCGTGACCCGTGCCGCCGGTGCGGTGACCGGGCACGACGCGGCGCGGATGACCTCCGACCTGCCGGTCAAGTGGGTCGAGACCTACTCCCGGTTCGGTGAGCCGACCGTCGTGAGCGAGACGGCCGCGGGCAAGACCCGGCGGACGACGACCGGCTACGACGGCGCGGACCGGATCACCAGTGTGGAGATCACGTCGGACGTCGGCGCGGCGGTCCCGGCGCTCACCACCGAGTACGACGCACAGTCCGGGCACGTCACGAAGACGACGATGGGCGGCACGACGGTCACGCGGGAGTACGACCTGCTGGGTCGCCTGATCACGTACACCGACGCCGACGGCGGGGTGACCCGCAGCGAGTTCGACCACTTCGGCAAGCCGTCGAAGGTGTCCGACAACACCGGCTCGAGCACCTTCACCTACGACCGTGCGCTGGAGCCCCGCGGCCTGTTGACCTCGGTGACGGACTCGGTGGCCGGCACATTCAGTGCCAGGTACTCGCCCGACGGGCAGCTCACCGAGATGACCTACCCGGGCGGGGTCACCCGCAAGGACACCCTGGACTCCTCGCTCGCGCCGGTGGCCCGGACGTACACTCGCGACTCCGACAGCACGGTGCTCTACGCCGAGTCGGTCGTCGACAACACCCAGGGCCACAAGGTGGCGCACAGCTACACGGGCGGGTCGCGCACGTACGGCTACGACAAGGTCGGCCGGCTCACGAGCGTGCGGCAGATCGACGCGGTCGGCTCGTGCGTCACCCGCACCTACAGCTACGACGCGCGGACCAACCGGACGGGGCAGCGGGCATTCCGGCCGGCGGCCGGCGGCGGTTGCCAGTCCGACACCGCCGACTCGGAGGGGGCGCATACCTACGACTCCGCCGACCGGCTGACGGACGCCGGGTACCGCTACGACGAGTTCGGTCGCACGACCGACCTGCCGGGCGGCCTGAAGAACTCCTACTATGCCAACGACCTCGTCGCCGGCCAGGAGACACCGGACACCCGGCAGGCCTGGACACTGGACCCGAAGCACCGGTTCCGGGGGTTCACCACCACCAAGCTCGTCGGTGACACGTGGAGCCCGGCGTCGTCGAAGCTGAACCACTACGGCGACGACTCGGACGAGGCCCGCTGGATCGTCGAGGACACCACCACCGGTGCCGTCACACGCAACGTGTCCGGACCGGACTCCGACCTGGTGGCGACCACCTCGGCGACCGGCAACGTCAAGCTGTCCCTGACGAACCTGCACGGCGACGTCGCGTTGACGATCGACACGGCCCTGACCTCGCCGGAGTTCCACAACTACGACGAGTTCGGGGTGCCGAGCGCCGGGCAGTCCGACCAGCGGTACGGCTGGCTCGGTGGCAAGCAGCGCTCCAGTGAGGCCCAGGGCGGGGTCGTCCTCATGGGCGTCCGGCTCTACCAGCCGACGCTGGGCCGCTTCCTCCAGTCCGACCCGGTCCCGGGCGGCTCGGCCACCGCGTACGACTACTGCAACGCCGACCCGGTCAACTGCACAGACCTGGCGGGCACCTGGTCGTGGAAGAAGGTGCTCGGCAAGGTCGCGGTCGTCGCGTCGATCGCCGCGATCATCCCCGGCCCGATCGGTATGGCCGCCGCGGGCGTGTCCGCCGTGTGCTACGCGGCCACCGGCAACTGGAAGATGGCCGCGGTCATGACCGCCGGCATCGCACTGTCCGCCGTGGGAGCCGGTGCGGCGGTGGTCGCCGCGCGGGCCGCCACCATCGTGCGGGCGGCGCGAGCGACGGAAACCGCGGTCGTTGCCGGAATGCGAGCCAAGGGGGTCTCCTCGTTCGGAGCGGGACTCATCGGCCGGGGTGGTCGCATCCACACCATCGCCAGGGGCTTCACCCGCCCGCTGGAACGGTTCGGCGCGAAGGTGGACCGGACGATCCGGGGCACCAAGCTGCGGCCGGACTGGCAGTTCGGCAGACACATCGTCGAGATGAAGCGTGGCTCCGAGGCCGGCATCGCCGCGGGCAAGGCCGCCCTGGCGAGATACCGGACGGCATTGGGGCAATCAGGGCGTAACTATCTGTTGACGTACCCTGAGAAGGCTGGCCAGTGGTGGAAGTGGCGAATTCGAAGGATCCGTTGACATGAAGGCAGCCATCAAGCGCGAGATCGACACGATTGTCGGCGACGGCTCCGCGGCGCTGACCGGAGCGGGATTCCACCGCGAGCGGACCGGTTTTTGGGCGTGCCCCGCCGGTCAGCTCCGGTGGGAGCTCGAGGTCGTGCACGAGCCCGGGTACGGGGAAGGCGTGTTCCGGCTCGGCTGGGGCGTCCGCGTGCCCGGGGTCGCCGAGATTCTCGAGCTGGAGGATCTGCCCGGAGTGGAGCACGCGACGGTCGGCGGCGACGTCGGTAGCCTGGCCCGGCGACGAATCGCCATGGGGCTGCTGTGCGTCGAGAGCGGGTCCGTGGGGCTCGGCACGCGCTTCCTGCGCGGCGTGCGTCCCGAGGCGGCCGGCGTGCTGACGAACCGGGTACGGGAATGGACGGCCGAACTGCTGGAGGTCCTGCGGCCGTTGACCGACCACCTGGCGCTCGCCGACTTTCTCGGGACCTACGAGAGCCGGTACGGGAAGATCCACGTCGATCCCGACAACGCCGGGAGGCGACTTCCGCTCATCGCGGCGCTGCGGGCCCTCGGCGGCGACGTACCGGCCGCCAGGGAGAACCTCACCCGGTGGCGGGAGGTTTTCCCCGAGGAAGGAAGCCTCGGATATCCGCAGCTCCAGGCCAAGTACAAACGCATGGCGGCACGCATCGACAAGCTGGCGTGATCGGCCCAGCCGGTGGACGGATGGCAGCGGCGCCGTGGGCTAAGCGTTCGGAGTGTCAGGTGCGGCGTGTCGGCGGCGGGTGGACGAGTGGACCGCCGCCGGCGAGCCGGGTCCGTCACAGGGCTGTGCGTGCACGGTTCCGTTGCTCAGGCGGGCCTGTCCGCCCCGTCGGCGGTGCCCGGTCGTTGGGGCTGGTGACCCGGGGTGCTCCGTCCCCGAGTGGCCGACCACACGCCGGTCGCCGCGTAGGCCGCGAGGCTTCCCGCGACCGTGACCACCCAGCTGGCGATCAGCGTCGCCTCGCTACGAATGATGGCCCCTGCGCAGAACTCCAGAACGGGGATGGCCACGACCGGCAGGGCGAACAGCATCGGTGGCCGTAGCCGCAATGCCCGGGCGGCGAGCGGCCCGGTGATCACGAGGAGGATCGGCGCGGCCACCAGGCCCGGCACGAGTCCTGGCGCGAAGCAGAAGTACTCGTGCGGGAGGCATCGATCGAATGTGTGTGCCGCCAGGTAGATGACCCCGAACGTCCCGGCACCGGACGTGACCATCGCGAGCAACCCGACCGCGGCCCCCCGCAGTCCCGCGTCGATACGGCGGGCCGTCTCCTGGGAGGCCGTGGTCCGGGTAAGCGGCGGGCGATCAGTCATCCACCGAGTATCGCCACCTGGGCTGCGGCATCGGGGGCAGAAGTCGGCCGCCAGACGACCGTTCGACGAACGTGGACCGGCGGCCACGCGAAGAGTCCCACCGCGTGTTGTGAGGTGCTGAACTCCTGGTCGGACTAGACCCGCCCAGTCGATCCGTTGCGAGCCTGGTCTTCTGCGAGCAGCCGGGTCGTCACCAGGAGCAGCCACATGCCGGCCAGGGAGAACGCGGTTGCTCCGATGGTGAACAGGCGCTGGCCCGCGGCGAGTCCGGCCGTGTACTGCGCCTCGGTGATCGGGGTGGTGCTGCCGTGGTTGTTGAGCACGTACTGGCCCGTGACGATCTCGGGTTGACCGTTCGGCACGAGCATCCCGCCGGTGACCACGACGGCAAGGACAGCCACGACCGCGAGCGCTGAGACGCACCAGGCGAGGGTGGTGTGGGTGCGGTTGACGATCCCGGGCGGCGGTGGCGGTGGCACCATGCTGTGCTGCCGGACCGCCGTCAAGATCACCCCGGGGCCGAAGGAGACGAAAGCGCTCACGAAAGCCGCGGTCCACGCCGCGGTCGGCACCGGGTGGTCGCGAGGGATCAACGTCCACAGGAGGACGCCCGAGCCGTAGGCGGCGCTGAGCAGCGCGTACCGGAAGAACCAACGCATGGCGGGGACGCTACTCCTGGCGGAACCTCGACGGGAGCCCGATCGGGCGGGCACGTTGTGATGCTGCTCGCCGGGTTCAGGCATGGCGTCGGCGGCGACGCGGTGTAGAGTCCGGCGATCGCGGGTGTGGGGTGCCGATCGGTCGGGAAGCCGGCCTGCGGGCGTCGCCGGCGGGGCGTAGTCTCCCGGCTGTGCGGGACTGGTGGGTGCGACGGGGCTGGCTCTCCCGGCGGGAGGCGGTCAGGGACCTGGTGGGCTGCGCGGTGGCGATCGTGGTGCCGTTCGGCGTGGCGGCGCTGTTCCTCCTCCAGGTCGCCGCCGCGGTCGCGGCCCAGCAGGGGCACGGCGTGCACGGGCAGTGGACGGCGACCAGCCTGCACCACGCGGCCAAGGGGCCCGGAACAACCTGGTACGGGGTGTTCGTCCCCGACGGCGACGGCCCGGCGCAGCCCGACGTCGCGTTGTTCCACACCGTCGACGGGATCGACGTCGGCCGGTCGGTACCGGCCATCGTCGCCGGAACGCCGGAGCACGTGTTCGCGGCCTCGAACACCACGGCCTGGGTCGCACCGTGCGTGTGGGCCGCTGTCTTCTCGGGACTGGCGGCGCTCGTGACCTGGTTCGTGGCGCACCACGTGCGTCCCGTTGCGTAGGCTGGTCATCCCATCCAGAGACACCGTGACGAGGATCAGCCCATGCACGGCGGCACCAGGATCCGCGTGATCGAGCCGACCGACGCCGCCCCGATCGCCGCGCATCGGGCGCGCGACATCGAGGCATTCCGGCGGTGGGAACCGGCCCGGCCGACCGAGTTCTTCACCCCGGAAGGCCAGGCGGAGCGGATCGACAGTCTGCTGGCCGGGTACCGGACCGGCACGGTCTGGCCGGGCGTGGTCCTCGCCGACGACCAGGTGATCGGAGAGGTCACGATCGGAGGCATCCTGCCGCAGGCGCATCTGCGCCGCGGCTCCGTCGGATACTGGATCGGCAGCGTCGCCCAGAACCAGGGGCACGCCGGGCGCGCCGTCGAGCTCGCGCTCCGGGTGATGACGGACGAACTCGGGTTGCACCGCGCCGAGGCGTCCACCAATCTGGAGAATCTGCCGTCGCAGCGGGTGCTGCGCCGCAACGGGTTCAGCCCGTACGGCGTCGCACACTCCTCGATCCTGCTCGACGGGAGCTGGCGGGACGGGCTGCTGTGGGAGCGGATCCTCGGCGACTAGGCTGTCCCTCCGCGGGGCGGTCAGCCGAGGTAGGCCGGGGCGAGGGCGGAGGTGACCATCCGTCGGGGGCTGCCGGTGCCGTCGGCGGGCGTGGTCCACAGGTCGGCGCCGAAGTCGCCGGGTATGGCGTAGACCAGGGTGGAGCCGTCGGCCCAGAGCGCCTGGTCGTCGATGTTGCGCTGCTCGGCGGTGGCCGTCTCGGTCATAGTGCCCAGGTCGAGGACGTACAGCCGCCAGGGGGCTTCGGCGGGGGCGCCGGGGGCACGCTTTTTGTAGGCGATCCGGGTGCCGTCCGGCGACAGGGACGGGCACTCGACGTTCTGGTGCAGCGTGGTGAGGGTGCGGGCCGTGACGTCGCCCTGGACGAGGTAGGTGTGGCCGCCGGTGGCCAGGGTCGCGTAGAAGCGGCTGTCGTCGGCGAAGGTGACGCCCCAGATGTTGGTGTCATGGGACTGGAACGGGTGGCCGTCCTTGATGACGGCGTACGCCTCCAGGTTGTCGTGCAGGGTCCAGGTGCGGGTGTCCACGATGGCGGTGCGGGTGGAGAAGTCGGTCCCCGCGTACGAGTCCCCGCTGACGAACACCGTCCAGGCGGCGAGGTGCCCGGAGGGGGAGACCCGTGCGCGGGTGGGGATGCCGGCTGCGGGGAAGGTACGCAGCTCGTGCAGCCGGTCGTCCAGGATGACGGCGCGGTAGGAGTCCTCCAACGCGCCGTGCACGGCCTGCAGGCAGACGCCGGTGCCCGCGGCCGCGTGGAAGCGCAGACACTTGACGCCGGAGGCGGTGCGCTCGCTGTCCGGCTGGTCGGCCGGGACGGTGGCGAGCTCGTCGCGGTGCGGGCCCCAGGCCATGTTGCGGAACACCAACTGCCGTCCGGCCGACTGCAGCGAGACGCTCCCGACCCGGACGGGGGGCCCGCCCTGCTGCTCCACGCCGCGCTTGCCGGACCGGTCCGCGGAGTACAGCACCGCGCCCGTGCCGATGCCGCCGAGCAGCAGGACGGCGATCAGCAGGGTCAGCAGGCGGGTTGTGCGCGTCATGCGGTGACCTCGGTGGGGGTGCGCAGCAGCAGGGAGGCGGCGACCGCGCTGAGGGCCAGGGCGGTGGCGGTGACGGCGAGGGCGGTGTGACCGCTCCAGGCGCTCCAGGCGGCGCCGAAGGCGAGCGAGCAGGTGAAGCGGGCCAACGCCTGTCCGGTGCCGACCAGGGCGAGGCCCGCGCCCTGCTGGGCGGCCGGCGTGGCGTTGGCCGCGGCGGCGGCGAGGACGCCGTCGGTTGCCGCGTAGAACGCGCCGTGCAGGGCGAGGACGCCCACCACCGCCGTGCCGCCCTGGACCCGGGCCAGCACCAGGACGTAGGCGAGCAGGAGTGCCCCGTGTCCGGCGAGGAAGAGCGTACGGCGCCCGATCCGGTCGGCGAGGGCGCCCAACGGGACGGCGAGCAGCAGGAACGCGGCGGCGGTGCCGAGCGGCAGCAGCGGGAACAGGTGGGCGGACAGGCCGAGCTGGCGCTGGAGCAGCAGGTAGAGGAAGGAGTCGCTGACGGTGGTCAGGCCCAGCAGCACGGCGCAGAGCGCGAGCCGGCGCAGGGCGGGGAGCCGCAGCAGGGTCAGTGAGTCGCGCAGCGAGGGCCTCGGCGGCGCGTCAGCGGTGCGGGCGGGGGTCGGGACGAAGAGTACGAGGACGAGGACCCCGAGCGCCGCGACGCAGCCGCTGACCGCGAACACCGCGTCGTAGCCGTCGATCGTCGCCCGCAGCACGGCGAAGGCGACCAGCGGCCCGAGGAGCGCGCCGGTGGTGTCCATGGCCCGGTGTACCCCGAATGCTCGGCCCCGGTGCTCGGGCTCGGTCGCGAGAGAGATCATCGCGTCCCGGGGCGCGGTGCGTAGCCCTTTCCCGGTACGGTCGACCGCGATCACGGCGGCGATCAGGGGAATCGTGTGGGCCAGCAACAGCAACGGCTTGCAGACGGCGGACAGTCCGTAGCCGACGGCCGCGACGGCCTTGTGGCCGCGTCCGCCACGGTCGGCCAGGTGGCCACCGACGAGGCGGACCAGGGCGCCGACACCGTTGTTGAGGCCGTCCAGCAGGCCGAAGCCGAGCGGGGACAGGCCGAGGGCGGCCACGACGTACAGCGGGAGCACGGCGGTGACCATCTCGGAGGAGATGTCGGTGATCAGGCTGACCGCCCCGAGGGCGATGACGGTGCCGGGTACGGCGGCCCCGCGCCGCCCCGGGTGGGTGCCCGGGGCGACGGGAGCCTTGGTACCACGCGAGTCCGCGAGGTACACGGGCGTCAGTTCCAGATGCCGGTGATGTCGGAGGCCGAGGCGGCGTTGCCCGCGTGGGCGCTCAGACCCGCGAGGTCCTCCAGGGTGCGCAGCATGTTGTAGTGGTTGTACGTGGTGCCCGAGCTGCTGCCCGGGGTGACGTGCTGGCCGTAGAACACGGTCGGGATCTTGTTGCCGGACGACTTGTTGTCCTCGTCGAACGTGACGACGAGGATGCTGTTGTGCGTCTGGGCCCAGGTGGCGTACGCGCCGACGTGGCTCTGGATCCAGGTGTCGCCGGTGGAGACCGAGCAGTCGTGCATGTCGTTGCAGAGGTTCGGGACGACGAAGGAGACCTTCGGCAGCGTGGTGTAGTCGGTCGGGAACTGCGTCATCGTGTAGGCGGTGTTGGTCGGCACGTTGTTGAAGCCGAACCACGGGTTGTGCTTCTGCGCGTACTTGCCGGCGCTGTTGCTGCAGACGGTCGAGCCCTGGCTCGGCAGGCCCTCGTTGTAGCTGCCCCAGGTCTTGCCGGCGGCGATCAGCTCGGAGCCGAGGTTGGCGGCGGAGATGGAGCCGACGCTCACACAGCTGTCGTCCGTGCGGCCCTGGTTGCTACCGGAGAACAGCTGGTAGTAGTTGGGCTCACTCGGGTGGGTGATGCCGAAGGACTGGGTGAGGTTGGCACCGCCCGCCTTCAGCGTGTTGTTGATGTACGGGGCGCTGGAGCTGCCGATCACCTGGGAGTAGGCGTGGTTCTCCATCACCACGACGACCACGTGGTCCGGGGTGGGCAGACCGACGACGGCCTGGGCGTTGCCGGCCCAGAGGCCGAGCGAGACGGCGGCCAGGCCCAGAGAGGCGGCGAGGGCGATGAGCTTGCGACGGGGTGTCTTCGTCATGACGGGCTTCCTCCGTGCGGGTTGGCGAGCGGGAGGTGGAGCGCCGGTAACACTAGGAGGGCCACGGTGGACTCGGCAGCGAAACCGTGGTGAAGAACAAGCGAACGCTACCCACCGAATTGTCAGGGTCGCACGACTTGCCAGGCCTCGTACGAACCTCGCCAGCACTGTTCACCTTCTCGCGCCCGGCGAACACGCGGATCGGCATCGAGGCGTAGTCAGATCAAGGACAGCGTGCAGACGAAGAGGATTGATTCGCGCAATTTGCCGTGATAGCTGAAATGCGTTAATAAACCTATCCATTCATCCATGTAGTTCTTTCGCTACGGTGCGAATATGTCTTCCTTCTCGCGCGTCGCCGCGTGTTTGGCCGTGATGGTCTGCGTCGGCTCCGGGTGCTCCAACGCGCCTGTGGACAAGGTCCCGACCGGAGTGGATCTCTTGGTCGCGGCAGCTGACGCGATGGCTGGCGTGAAGTCGTTTCGCTTCACGGTGGACGTGACGGGAGCCACGCCGTCGGCGTCGCTGCAGCACGCGGAGGGTGTAGTGACCCATGACGGTTCAGCAACGGGTGTGGCCCGGAAGCTGGACGTGCCAATCGACATCAACTTCGTGATCGTCAGCGAGACGGGTACACGCGTTTGGGCCCATCGGGTCCGTGGGACCCGAAACCGTTGTCCGATCCACGAGAGGGCGTCTACGACCCGCGTCGCCTGATCGATCCACACCGGGGTCTGGCCGAACTCTTGCGGACGGCCGGCCATCCGGCGTTCGAGGCACGCGAGATTGTCGACGGGCACCAGACCTACCGGGTGGGACTGGAGCCGACGTCGGTCGGCTTGTCGGCGCTGATTCCGGGCACCGGTCGAGTCCGGCCCAGCAGGGTCTGGCTGGACGTCGCCTCCAAACGCATCGTCAAGGGGGAGTTCGCCTTCGAGGCGAGCGGTAAGGACGGTGAGCTGTCGGCCAGGGTGCTCGTGCTGGACTACGACACCCCGGTGACTATCACCGCGCCGGTGTGACCGTTGGCTCGGCGAGATCGTGAACGTGCGTTGACACCCGGCCGGCCGAGTGGCCGCCGCCGTGCCGTGAGCCCGCTGGCCCGGCGGCTGGCCCGCCGCCATCGCGGCGCGGACCGCGACCAACCGAAAAAGAAACGCCAACCGCGGTGGGAATGGCTTCAAGCGGCCGGAACCCTGTGCACGGGGGTCGCCGTCGTGGTTAGCATCTTCGCGCTTCTGTCCACGAATGCGTCCAACCAGGCTCAGCACGACCTTGCCGAGGAGGGCCAGGTCTCAGAGCGGTTCAGCAAGTCCGTCGAGCAACTGGCCTCCGATATCCTCGGCGTGCGGCTCGGCGGCATCTACGGGCTGGAACGCATCATGAGAGCGGCAAGAAGCTCCGACGGTGATGAGCCCGCCGTCATCGGGGTGCTGTGCGCGTTCGTCCGCGAGAAGACCAGCAGCCATCCCTCCGGAGTCCAGCCTGACCCGGCTACCGTCACGCCTGCCATCGACGTGCAGGCCGCCCTCACGGTGATCAGTCGCCGACCCTACGCCGCCGCCACGGGTCCGCTCATCGACCTCGCCCACGCCCATCTCGATGGCGCCGACCTTCAGGGCGCCGATTTGTCGCACGCCCAGTTGGCGGGCAGCAGCCTGGCCCACGCCGCCTTGGCCCACGCCATCCTCGACCAAGCCACCCTGGACTACGCCGACCTGACCCTTGCCAACCTCAACCAGGCCCACCTCATCGGTACGCACCTGAGGGGCGCTGACCTGACCAGAGCGAACCTCAGTCAGGCGCACCTCGACGGCGCGATCGCCAGCCAGGCCATCGCCGCCTACGCGAACCTCAACGACGCGACCGCCACCTACGCGACGCTGAGTTACATCGACTTGAGTCACGCACAAGCGGGCGATATCAGCCTCACACACGCCGTCCTCGTCCGAGCTGACCTGTCCGGTGCCCAGCTACTCGGCGCTCACCTCGAGCACGCCGACCTCGATCACGCCAACATCAGCGGGACCAACCTCTCCACCGCGACCCTCGGCACAACCAACCTCACCGGCGTGATTCACGACCAGCACACCCACCTTCCCGCAGGAACCGTCCTGCCACCGTGACCGGAGCACGCCGACCGTCACCACAGACGGGACGCACAATCGTGAGGGTGATCCGGCGCCGCCCGTCGGGACCCGCGATAGCGAGAGCTCCGCGCTCATCATCCTGGGAGCCACCTTCCCGCACGATGCCGGCGACGGCCCCGTTCAGCGCGACACCGCGGCCCCGATCGCTCCCGCGACCGCCGTGGCCCCCGCCTCGCCGAGCAGGATCGAGTAGTGGTTGGACCCGGCGACCAGTTCCGCGCGGATCGGCACGTCGGCGAGGCAGTGCTCATCGTAGAGGCCCTGGTCCTCGTTGAGCAGCCCGCGACGGGCCCACAACAGCACCGCCGGCACGGTCAGCAGACGAAGCGCCGCGCCGCTCTCGGTGAGCACGGCCAGGCCGTCGACCCGCACGGCTTCCGGCACGCACGAGGACCGCAGGTGGGGTGGCTCGCCAATCAGGTCGTGGGCCAGATGACCCATCACCGTCGGGGGCAGCTGAGGACCCGAGGCCGCCGATCCGCCGTCGAGCAGCTCGGCGAACGCCGGGTGCCGCGCCCAGAATTCCAGGTAGCCGGCCCTGTCGGGGAAGGTCATCCCCAGCCGGGTGAACGCCGGCCCGAGGACGGCCGCCAGCAGCGCGTCGGTGTCGGTACCCGGCGGCAGGGGAAGGCCGAACCCGCCGTCGACGAGCACGAGTTCTCGGATCCGCGCCGGGTGCCGGACCGCCGTGGTGGTGGCCACGAACGCTCCCATCGAGTGCCCGGCGAGCACGGCCCGGTCCACGCCGAGGTGGTCGAGCGTGGCGACGAGGTCGTCGGCGTGCGTTTCCAGGCCGAACGGACCGGGCAGGTCGCGACTGGCGGCCCGGCCGCGCAGGTCGGGGGCGAGGAGCGTGACCCGGCCGGCGAGGTGGTCGGCGACGCGCTGCCAGGCCAGGCCGTTTGCGGTGATGCCGTGCGCTGCCATGACGACCGGGCCGTCGCCCGGCCAGCGGTGCACGGCCAGGTGACCGCCGGCGACCGGGACGCTAACGAGCTCGGGCGTCATGCGGCGCGCCGGGGCAGCTTGATGCCGGCCAGGCCGTGGGGGAGGGCGTACACCATGATGATGAACAGCGTGCCGAGGACGAACAGCGGCTCGGTCAGCGGGACCCGCAGGACCGCCGGGAGTCCGTGCAGGGTCTCGGAGGTGGACAGTTCGCCGAGTCGCAGGTCCAGGAAGGTGTAGAGGGCGCCGCCGACGATCGCGCCCCACCGGCTGCCGGTGCCGCCGAGAACGACCATGACCAGCAGGGACAGGGTGAGCGCCGACGTGGTCAGTTCGGGGTTGGAGCCGCCGGAGACGAGCAGGTGCACGACGCCGCCGGCGGTGCCGAGGAACCCGGCCAGGACGTAGGCGAGCAGCTTCGCCCGGTAGGGGTGGACGCCGAGGACCGCCACCCTGCGCTCGTTCTCCCGGATCGCCGCCCACAGCCGGCCGGCGGGCGTGTCGTTGGCCCACCGGATGACCAGGACGGTGGCGATCAGGAAGGCCAGGGCGAGCCAGTACAGGTTAACGGTGTTCGTCACGCCCAGGAACAGGTCGGGCACACCGGAAGCGCGCAGCGACAAGCCCTCCTCACCTCCGGTCCAGCCGCCCGGGTCGCGCTGCGCGAGGATCGAGCCGGCCTGCGCGAAGGCCAGGGTCACCATGGCGAAGGCGATCCCGGTGACCCGCACCGACACCGCGCCGATGAGCAGAGGCAGGGCGACGCCGACCGCAGCGGCCAGGGCCAACCCGGCCGGCAGCGACCAGCCGAGCTTCGTCACGGCGATGTTGACCGTGTAGCTGCCGGCGGCGACGTGCAGGGCGTGCCCGAAGGAGAGCAGCCCCGTCCGGCCGAACAGCAGGTCATAGCCCGCCGCGAGGGCGGCGAACACCAGGCACAGGGCGAGAATCCTCAGCGACCCGGGGCTGTTCACCGGGCCCGGCAGCAGGCCCGGGACGCTGGCCGCCGAGAACGGCACGGTGGCCAGGACGACGACGACCGCGAGGGGTACGAGCCGTTTCATGCGAGGCTCCCGGTCAGGGTGGCGCGTCGGGTGAGCAGAACGGCGGCCAGCAGCAGCACGACGGACAGGTCGCCGAGCCCGCTGGCGGCGTAGAAGTTGGCGAACTGCTGGACGAGTCCCACAGCCACCGCCGCGACCGCGGTACCGGTCACCGAACCCATCCGGCCGATCACCACGACGATGAACGCGAAGATGAGCAGCGAGCCGCCCTGCGCCGGGTTGATGGACTCGAAATACACCCCGCCCAGCGCGCCGGCCAGGGCCGCCGCGCCGCCGCCGATCGCGAAGACCAGGGTGAACGCCCGCCGCACGTCGATGCCCAGCGCGGTCACCATGGCGCGGTCCTGCACCCCGGCGCGCACGATCAGCCCGTAACGGGTGGTCCGCAGGAACAGGGACAGCGCCGCGAACACCGTCACCGCCGCCCCGATGAGCAACAGCCGGTCGTTGGGGACGGTGGCGCCGACGACCCGGGTGGTGCGCGCCGTCCAGCCCGGCTTCGGGAACCGCAACGGGTCGGCGCCGGCCACCGCCCGCAGCAGCGCGGTCGCCGCCAGGGAGAGCCCGACCGTGACGAGGACCTGCCGGATCGGGCGGGCGTACAGCGGCCGGATCAGGGTCAGCTCGGTCAGGGCTCCGAGGATCGCGCCCAGTGCGACGCCGAAGACCACGGAAAGGACGAAACCCCATCCTTGGGTACCGCCACCCGGCAGGTGCCCCGTGGCCCACCATGTGCCGTACGCGCCCGCCGCCAGGAACGCCCCGTGCGCGAAGTTCAGAACGTCCATCAGCCCGAAGATCAGGGACAGGCCGGCGGCGACCAGGTAGTACAGGGCGCCCAGGCCCAGGCCGGTCAGCGCGATCAGGATCAGGTCACGCACGACGGCCACCTCGGGTCGCCACACCCAGCAGCGCCCGGGCGCGCTCGGGATCCCCGAGCAGCTCGGCCGCCGGTCCGGTGTGCACGACGCGCCCCTGGTCGAGGACGACCACGTCGGTGGCAAGCCGGCGGACCAGCGGCAGATTCTGCTCAACCAGCAGCACCGTGGTCGCTGTACCCGCGCGCGTCAGCGCCTCGGCGACCTCGCCGACCACCAGAGGGGCGAGGCCCTTGGTCGGCTCGTCCACGATCAGGAGGCGGTTGTCGTTGAGCAGGGCCCGGCCGATCGCGACCATCTGCTGTTGCCCGCCGGACAGCGTGCCCGCCGGTTGCCGGGCGCGGGACCGAAGCTCCGGAAACAGGTCGAACACCAGGTCGTAGCGCGGAAGCGGATCGCGCTCGGCGAGGCGCAGGTTCTCCGCGACGGTGAGCGCGCCGAAAATCCCGCGGTCCTCGGGGGCGTATCCGACGCCGTGCCGGACGATCGTGTGCGTCGGGCGGCCGGTGATGTCGGCCCCGTCGAACACGACCCGCCCGGTGCCCGGCACGAGCCCGAGGACCGCCCGGACCGTGGTGGTCTTGCCGGCGCCGTTGCGGCCGAGTAGGGCGGTCACCCCGTCGGCGCGCACACCGAAGGTGACGCCCTGCAGGATGTGCGAGCCGCCGATCCGGACATGCACGTCGATCACGTCGAGGATCACAGCGGTTCCCCGAGGTAGGACTCCTGGACGGTCGGGTCGGCCATGACGGCCTGCGGGGTGTCGCAGGCCAGCAGGCGGCCGCCGTGCATGACGGCCACCCGGTCGGCCAGGCCGAGCAGGACGTCCATGTGGTGTTCGACCATGAGCACGGTCCGCCCCTCCGCCCGGTGCAGCTCGCCGATCAGTTCCACGAGTGCCGGCACCTCCTCGGCGCTCACGCCGGCCATGGGCTCGTCGAGGAGGAGGATCCGGGGGCTCTGGGCCAGCAGTACCGCCAACTCGAGTTTGCGCTTGTCGCCATGGGACAGGCCGCCGGCCGGGTCCCCGGACCGGGCCGTGAGTCCGACCCGGCCGATCGCCTCGCCGGCCACGGCCGAGACGCCGGGCAGCCGGTCGGCGCGACTCCACAGCCGCAGGTGCGCACCGGCGTGCGCCTGCGCGGCCAGCCGGACGTTTTCGGCCACGCTCAGCGCGGGGAACAGGCTCGCGGTCTGGAACGTCCGGCCCAGCCCGAGCCGGGTCCGGCGGTGCGGCGCGAGACCGGTGACGTCGCGACCATCGAGCCAGATGCTGCCCGACGTCGCGGTGAGCACCCCGGAGAGCAGGTTGAACAACGACGTCTTCCCGGCGCCGTTGGGCCCGATCACCGCGAGGAACTCACCCTCCGCCACGCACAGGTCGATGTCGGAGACGATCACGGCCCCGCCCACGGACCAGCCCAGTCCCCGGGTCCGCAGTACGGTCACTTCTTCTCCGGCGGGGCGACGGTCCCGGCGTCGATCCTCTTCACGAGGACCGGCCCCGACGCGTCCAGCTTCGCCTGGAACATCGGCTGGAGCAGCGCGTGGTCACCCGCGCGGACGGTGAGCCTGCCTTTCACCCCGTCGAAGCTCCAGCCCTCCAGGGCCTTGACCATCGCGGCCACGTCATCGCCACCGGCCTCGACCGCGTGCACGACCAACTGGGCGGCCGTGAAGCCGTCCACGGTGAACAGGTCCACCTCGCCGCCGGCCTTCGTGACCCGGTCCGTCATGGCCTTTTCCACGTCGGTTCCGGCTGCCCCGGCGAAGTAGTGCGACAGCAGGTTGACCTTCCCCACGATCGGCCCGTAGGCGGCGTACGAGGCCCTGATGTCCAGCCCCGTGACCACCGTGGTCGTGTCGAGGACACCCTGCTGGCCGAGTGCGCTCCACATCGCGTTGGCGGTGGCCCCGGCCCACGCCACGTACAGCAGATCGGCCTTCGCCGCCTTGGCCTGCACCGCGAACGGGGTGAGGTCCGTCGCTGCCGCCGGCACGAGCAGGCCCTCGACCGTCGCGCCCTCCGGGCCGAGGACGGCCCGCACGCCGTCGACGTTGGCTTTGCCGAACGCGTTGTCCTGCGCGAACACCACGATCTTCTTGCCCTTGGCGTCCCCGATGAACTGGGCCGCCGTCCGCACGTCCTGCGTGGTCTGCCGCCCGGAGCGGAACGTGTGCTTGTTGATCCCGGTGACCGCGTCGGTGGCGGCCGGGCCGGAGACGAACAGTACCTTGTTCTGCTCCGCGACCGGGGCGACCTGCAGGGCGACGCCCGACGCCGTCGAGCCCGCGAGGATCTGGGTGCCCTTGCCGATCAGGTCCGTCGCGGCGGACACGGCCTTCGCCGGATCGCCGGCGTCGTCGGCCTCGGTGACGTCGACCGCGCGGCCGTTGACCTTGCCGGTGCCCTTCGTCGCGTAGTCCAGGCCGGCCCGGAACCCTTCCGCGTAGAGCTTGCCGTAGGAGGCCAGGGCGCCGGTCTTGGAGTACACCAGGCCGACCTTGACCGGGCCCTTGGCCGCGTCGTCCCGGGGCGCGGCGGTCGGGCTGCTACAACCGGCCACGGCGACCGCGAGCACCGCGCCCACCGCCAGGCCCCGCATCAGATCTCGCATCGGTGTCTCCTCGTCCATATGCGGGACTAGCCGTGCAGTCACGGTAGGCAATCCGCTCATGGGTGACCATGTGGTGGGAGTACACAATGTGAGGCCAGGTCATGGTGGTGGTGCGCCACCCCGCAGGCGGCCGGGCCCACCGGCCGGGGCGGTGCGCGCCGGTGGGGTTCGGGTCCGGCCGGCGGTCACCGTTGCCACGGGCTCAACGGCGGTGCCGGTTGTGGCGGCTCGACGAGGATCGATACGCTGGTCAGTGGGCCGAACCGAACCCCTGCGGCGTACTCGGCCCGCAGCGTCCGGGTGCCGAGCGCGTCGAAGTACAGCACAGGTACCTGCGCGGTGAACGTGCCGTCCGCGCCGACCGTGACGGGCAGCGGGGGCTGCGGAACGCCCCGGCTCCAGGTCAGGGTCAGCCGGGCGCCCGGTGGCAGCTGGCCGCCCTGGGCTGTGACCACCCGGCCGGTCGACAGTACGTGCGGGTTGACGGTCAGGGTCGGCTGGCGGACCAGTACCGGCATGGTGGCGGTGTTGTTCGCCCGGTCGGGCGGCTGTTCCTGGGTGGAGCTGGTGACCACCCCGCTGGCCTCGCCGGTGAGGACGACGCGGGCCGGCAGGGTGACCGTGACGGTCGCGGTGCCGTCCGGGGGCAGGGTGCCCAGGTCACAGCCGTCGACGGTGCACCGGGTCGGCGTGACGGAGGCGGCCGGCAGCAGGGCGGCGGGCAGCGTGGTCCGCAGGTGGATGTCGCTGACCGGGATCTGCGCGCCGTTGGTCACGGTGTAGGTGACCACGATGTCGTCGCCGCCCACGTACCCGGGAAGCGGGTTGACCGCCACCCCGAGGAACAGGTCCCGGGGCCGCTCCACAGTGATCGTCAGCCCGGCAGCGTTGTCCGCCGGGTCCAGTTCCGGGACCGGGCCGGTCGCGCCCGCCCGGAGGTCCTGCCGGCCGACCAGCACGCCGGTGACCGGCAGCAGTACCGTGACTGTCTCGCCGACCCGCAGGGTGCCCAGGTCGCAGCGCAGGGTGCCCGCGGCCGGGGGCGGCGGCGGGTCCGCAGGTCGGGCGCAGCCGCCCCGGGACGGCACCGGTTGCCCGGCGCGCAGCCCGGCCGGCAGGGCCAGGTCGAGCGTGACATCCCGGGCGTCCAGGGAGCCGGCGTTGGTGACTGTGGCCGTGACCGTGGTGCCGGTGGTGACCGGGATGCTGGAGAGCGCGGACGTCGCGGTGACCCGCAGATCCGACAGCCGGCGGAACGTCGCCTGGGTGGCGCCGCCGTAGGCCACGACCACCGGTCCGACCTCGCCGGTGGTAGGGGACACCTCCCAGATCGTGTCCGGGTCCGGGTCCGGACAACCGCTGGTGTCGCACCCCTCGCCGGGTCGGGTGAACGCGATCAGCTTCCCGTCCGGGGTCCAGACCGGGTCCCGTGGCCCGACGGGCATGCCGTCGGGGCCGATCTTGCGGACGGCCGGGACACCGGTCAGGTCAGCCACGCACAGTCGGCCGTAGTCGCCGCTGGCCCCGCCATTCGCGGTGAAGGCGAGTGCGGTGCCCGACGGCGCGTAGTCGGGTGCCTCGTCGCGATTGCCCTGCGCGCAGGACCCGGTCATCCGGGTACTCAGGTCGGCCTGCACGCCAGCGACCAGGCCGCCGCCGGGGCCCTCGACCAGCGCGATGGTCCAGATCCGGGTGGACTGCACATCCACCTCGCGGTACACCACGACGGTCCCGGTCGCCGTGTCGGTGCGGCCGTGGTCCTCGGAGGAGCAGCGCACCGGGGTCGCGCCGACTGGGTAATGGTCGTCGGCCGGCAGTACACACGTGGCGTCGTGCACACTGCCGTCGACCCAGGTGGCCCGGGCGGTGACGCGCTGGGTGACGCCCTCGGAGCTGGTGGCGGGCACCCAGATCTGGCCGTAGCGGTCCCCGAGGACCACGATCGGCGTGCCGGCCGGGTACAGCCGGATGTCAAAGTACTGGTCCTCGTAGCGGACCACCCCGGACGCGGACGTGATCATGTACGCGACGGTGCAGCTGGACCGGTCGTACCCGGTCGGGGCGGTCGCTGCCACGGTGATCCTTGGCGAGTAGGTGACGTACCGGTCCGCGGCCAGACCTGGTTCGCCCGGCGGCACGGTCCGGTTCGGATCGATGGTGAGCCAGTCGTCGAAGCACTTCGACAGCAGGACCGAGACCTGCTCGCCTGGGTGTACCGGCCCGACCACGGTCGGGGTGAGACGCACCTCGCCGGGCCGGACCCGCAGCGTCGGCGACCCCGGGCTGACCGCGCCGCCGGACCCGGTGGGCTGGCGGGACAGGGTGCTGGTCCGCGACACCGCGACCGTGGTGCCGTCCGGCGACCAGACCGGGGACCGGTCGGACCCGGTGTACGGGAACGGCACGAACAGGTTGCCGAGCACCACCCGGTCGGCGACCCGGACGATCTCGATCGAGGGACTGCGGGAACCGTCATTGGTCCCGCCGTCGAACGCCGCGGACAGCGCCGCCGGGCGGGACTCGGCGGGCACGGACACGTACGCGATCCGGGTCGAGTCCGGGGACCAGGCCGGTTCGCCCACCCGGAAGTAGGCGTTGGGCGGGCGGAGCTCCCGGGGATTGCCGCCGTCGGCGTCGGCCACCATGATCCGGTCGCCGCTACCGGTGTGGTCGGTCGTGCGCCATTCGGTGTAGGCCACCTTGGTGCCGTCCGGGGAGAAGGCCGGCTCGACCTCGGACACGTCCGTGCTGGCGGTCAGGCCGGTGCGTGCCAGGCCGTGGCCGTCGACGCGGGAGATGTCTGTCCTGGTCGTGGTGCTGGTGACGGCGTACACGACGCCTGGCTCGGAGTTGCCGTTGAGGCGCCAGGTCGGCTGGATCTCCGCCGCGCCGCGCCGGGTGGCGATCGCGCGGGTCGTGCGGGCCTGGTCCACGGTGACGACGTACACGTCGCCGCCCTGGCCGCGCGCGACCGTCGTCGGATCGTCGCCGCGCCGGGTGGTGAACGCGATCCGGTCCCCGGCCGGCGACCAGGAAGCCTGGTCGGAGTCGCCGGTCCAGCCGGCGGGCAGCAGCCGCACCGGGCCGCCGCCGGCGACCGGGCAGAGCATCAGTTCGGGCACCCCGGCCCGCACCGTGGTGAAGGCGATGGTCCGGCCGTCCGGGGACCAGGCCGGTTCGGTGCCGACCACCGGGGCACCCGTCAACGGCGTCGGCGGGCCACCGGCCACCGGCACCGTGTAGATCCGCCCGGCCGGGTCCTCCCGGGTGCTGCTGAACGCGAGCCGGGTCCCGTCCGGGTTCCACGTCGGCCAGCCGCTGACCCCGTCCGTGGTGAGCCGACGCGCCGGTCCGCCGTGCACGTTGAGCACCCAGAGGTCCGTCGCGGCCCCGGTGGTCTGCCCGTAAGCCACCCACTGCCCGTCCGGGGACAGCACCGGGTGCCGCTGCGGCAGGTCGTCATCGGTGAGCCGGACCGGTGCGGTCGACGTGTCGGGCCCGTACCAGATCTCGCCGTCGCGTTCGGCCGCCGGCCGCGGGTCCGCACCGCCGGGCCGGGCCATGGCGGTGCTGATCCAGACCATCCCGGGATTATCCGGCCAGCCGCCCCAGTCAGGTTCGGACTCGCACCCCGGATCGGCGTCGGGCAGCGCAGAGGGGCGGACCGGGCCGCCGTCGGGCACGCCGACGTCGTACAGCCGCAGGCAGTCGGCGGAGGTGAAGCCGATCTGCCAGGGCGCGGGCGCGCGCGGGTCGAGCGGGCGGTGCGCGATCAGGCTGGGGGCCGGCCCCGCTTCCCCCGAGGTGGCGATGACCAGGCCGAGACACAGTACCCCGATGATGATCCTGATTCCGCGCACGGCGAGTCCCTCCACTCCGTACAGTGAGATCCACCCTTCCCGGCCCAGCCGGCCCGGACAGCCCTACGGCGGGCAGCCATCAGGGCAGGTCTGCTGCCCTGTCGGGCACAACGGCGCGTGGCACGGCCGTGCCGAGAGCCACCGGCCCTCTCCTGTAATCAGGGGTCGGCGACCGCCGGCACGAACGCCGCCACCAATGCGATCACCAGGAACACGATCATCTCCGCCACCACGACCTCCTGCCGCGACAGCGCGCATGACCGCGATCATTACTGTGGCGCAATAGGCGACGGCGAGTTCGATAGACCTTCACCGGTACCGAACATTCGGCGCTGTCGATAGCGTTCGTCATCGACCATACTGCTCCTCACCAGTCGCCAGACCGCCGCGGCGGCCGGCCGCGCACCCGGCCCCTCGGGCGCGCTGTCCCCTGACTCAATGGAGAGTTCATGTTCCGACGGACCCCCCTCGTCCTGGCGGCCGTGGCGCTCGCCGCCGCGCTCGCCGGCACCGCGTCCCCAGCCGCTGCGGCCCCCGGCCTCGCCGTGACGCCCAGCCTCAACGCGACCATCGCGTTGAACAACTGCTCCGCCTCGCTCGTGCGCTACCCCAGCTCGGTCGACTCCGACAGGGCGCTGATGTTGACCAACGGCCACTGCTACGAGGGCGGCTTCCTCAGCGCGGGCGTGGTGCTGCAGAACAAGAAGAGCACCCGGTCGGGCACCCTGCTCAGCTCGACCGGCGCGAACCTCGGCACGGTGCGCGCGGACACCCTGCTGTACGCGACGATGACCGGCACCGACGTCTCGCTGTACCGGCTGTCGCGCACCTACGCCCAGCTGCGCAGCTCCTTCGGCGTGACCGCGATGACCCTGTCGGCCGGCCACCCGGCCAACGGTTCGAGCATGTTCATCCCGTCCGGGTACTGGAAGCAGGTCTGGACCTGCTCCGTCAACGGGTTCGTGCCCACCCTGCGCGAGGGCGAGTGGACCTGGCACGACTCGATCCGCTACAACACGGGCTGCAACACGATCCACGGCACGTCCGGCTCGCCGATCGTGGACACGGCCAGCGGGCAGGTCGTCGGGATCAACAACACCGGCAACGACGACGGCGCGATGTGCACGCTCAACAACCCGTGCGAGGTCGACGCGGACGGGACCACGCACGCGTACCTGGGGCAGAGCTACGGCCAGGAGACCTACTGGTTCACCACCTGCCTCGACGCCAGCCGGCGGATCAACCTGACGGTCAGCGGCTGCCTGCTCACCAAGCCGTAACGGCGGTCGGGGCGAGGCGGCGCAGGTTGCTCCCCCGCCGCCTCGCCCCGAATAGCCGGCGTAGCCTTCACCCTTCACCGCGCAAGGCGATCACATGAAGGAGCGACGCGACGTGGCGGTAGGGGTCGGTTCTTCCCGCGCGTTCTTCGGCGTCGAGGAGAGCATCGAGTTGTTGGGGATCGGGCAGCGGGGCCTCGGCGGAGGCGGCGTCGGTGAACACCCGGACCCCGTACCACTCCTGCGTGGACAGTTGCCTACGAGCAAGCTCTGCTACCAGGTCCTCCAGGCGGTCGGCTCTGGCGTTCACTCCGAGCCGGTTGAGGTAGGAGGTCCCCTCGAACGCTCGTTCGGCGCTCGCCCAGTCGCCCAGCAGTCCGGGCCGCATCGCCAGGGCGTCGCCGTTGCGCACCAGCAGTGACACGGTCCCGCCTGGAACCAGCAGCCACGCGATCGCGCTCAGCAGCGGCCCCGGATCGGCGAAGTACATGAGTACGCCGTGGCACAAAACGGCATCGAAGCTCGCCGGCCCGAACAGCTCACCGAGCCGCTCGGCATCCCCCAGCACGATCCGCACCCGCGCGCGTACCTCAGGAGCCTGCGCGCCCACGGCGGCGGCGAAGTCGTCCAGGAGCTGGGGCGAGGAGTCCAGCCCGGTCACCAGGTGACCCCGACGTGCCAGAGCGAGGGCCTGGGTGCCCTGGCCGCATCCGACGTCAAGGACTCGCCGAAGCGGCAGATCCGGCAGGTGAACCGCGAGCTGTCGTGTCACCAGCTCCTGGCGGACAACCTGACGGAGCGTGCCCAGACGGGCCCGCCACCGGTCCTCACCCGCCGCGAACCCGGCACTCACGTCGCCTCCCCGCCCGTCGCCGTCCGCACCGCCGCTTTTGCCGATCTCGCCCAGATCTTCGACGCCATCCTGGGACAACCTCGCCACCATCAAACCACCTGGGCCGAACACTTCCCGACCGCCGCCCCGGCACGCTCAACGGCCGTGGTCACGCTGGCCGGAGGGCAGGGCGTCTCCATCGTCGCGATCGCCGGCGCGCCCGCGCCCCGTCAGACGACGCGGAGCACTGAGCGGTGCAGCGTTTCAGCGCGCATGCCCGTTCCGGTGTGGCGGTAGCGGACGAGTTCGGCCGCGTCCAGCGTTGTGGTGCCGAACTCGGTGCCGCGGCGGGCGTCGCACCACATGATAGCGAGGGTGACTGGGTCTCACGGTTCGCGGATGAGGTGATCGCCGAGGCGGCACAGCGCGGCGTGGCGGGGCCGATCGTGTGCGCGTCGGGGTTGAGCCCGTCTGGGCCGGTACATCTGGGCAATCTGCGCGAGGTGATGATCCCGCATCTGGTGGCCGACGAGATCAAACGGCCAGTCCCGGCACCGTCCGTAGTGGACTAGGCTTGACCGGTGATCGAGTTCGGGGTGTTGGGTCCCCTGATGGCGACGCGCGGACAGACGCGACTCGAGCTGGGCACCCCGATGGTGCGGCGGACACTCGCCGTGCTGCTGTGCCACGAGGGGCGCGCGGTGCCCGCCGCCGTCGTCGCCGATGCCATCTGGGACGGGAAGCCACCGCCCACGGCCCGAAAGACCCTCCAGGTCTACGTCATGCGGCTGCGGCGCGCCCTCGGCGTGCCGCAGCTCGTGCGGCACACCCCGGCCGGCTACGTGGTCGACCTCGGCCTGGGCGTGCTCGATGCGCACAGGTTCACCGAGCTGCGCCTCGCCGCGCTGGCCGACCTCCGGGCCGGGGACCTGGTGTCGGCGAGTACCGGGTACGCGCGGGCGCTGGCGCTGTGGCGCGGGGCGGCGTACGCCGACGTCCTCGACATGCCGCTGGCCGCGTCAGCCGCGTCCGGGCTCGAGGAACTGCGGATCGCCGCGGCGGAGGAGAAATCAGGGGCGGACCTGGGACTCGGCCGGTACGCCGAACTGGTCGCGGAGCTCCCGCACCTCATCGAGCGGCATCCGTACCGCGAACCGCTGCGGGAGCGACTGATCCTCGCGCTGTACCGTTCCGGGCGGCAGTCCGACGCGCTGGCCGCCTACCGGGCCGCCTACGTCCTCCTCACCGATGAGCTGGGCGTCGAGCCCGGTGCCGGCCTCCAACAGGCGCATCATGTCGTCCTGCACGGTGAAGCCGACAGCGTCGCGGGAGGGACGGCACCGGCACTACTGCCGGCTGACATCGCACCGTTCGCTGGCCGGCACGGGCAGTTGCGCGAGCTCGACGCGTACCTCCCGCAGCCGGGCGCGGCCAACCCGCCGGTGGTCATCCACTCCGTGACCGGCATCGCCGGGGTGGGGAAGACGGCCCTGACCGTGCGCTGGGGGCACCGGGTGCGGCACCGGTTTCCCGGTGGCCAGCTCTTCGCCGACCTGCGGGGATTCGACCGGCGGGAGCCGGCAGCCCCCGTCGCGGTGCTCCGACGGTTCCTGCGCTCGCTGGGGGTACCCGCCGACAGGATCCCGGACGACGAGGAATCCGCTGCGGACATTTACCGGACGCTCCTGGCGGACCGTAGTGTCCTCGTGGTTCTGGACAACGCGCGCTCGGCCGAACAGGTCCGGCCCCTGCTGCCGGGCAGCCGCACATGTCTCGTGGTGGTCACCAGCCGGGACACGCTGACCGGGCTCATCGTCCGTGACGGCGCACGCCGCCTGACCCTCGACGTCCTGTCGGCGGCCGACAGCGTCGAGCTGGTCGCGAGCATCGCCGGCCACACGCGGGTCGCCGCCGAGCCGCAGGCCACCGCCGACCTGGTGCGCGCGTGCGGGTACCTCCCGCTGGCGTTGCGGATCACGGCCGCCGTTCTGGCGGACAACCCGCACCGGACGGTCGCCGAGCAGCTCGCCCTGCTCGCCGGCCCCGGCCGGCTCTCCCGGTTGGAGATCGCGGAGGACCCGGCCAGCACACTACGGGCAGCGTTCGACATGTCCTACGCGTCGCTGAACCCCGGTGACCGGCGGGTGTTCGGCATGCTCGGTCCCGCTCCCGGCGCCGACTTCACCGTCCCGGCGGTGGCCGCTCTGACCGGACTCGCCCCGGAACTGGTCGCGGCCACCCTGCACCGGCTGGTCGCGGCGAACCTCGTCATAGAACCGGCCCCCGGTCGCTTCACGCTGCACGACCTGCTGCGCGAGTACGCGTCCGAGTTGGCCGGCGACGTCGACCCGGCCGTGCACCGGCTGATGGCGTTCTATCTCGGGCATGTCGAGGCCGCGACGGAGCTGACCCACCCGCAGACGCTGAGCCTCCCGGCGGCCGGCACGCCGGCGTCGTTCCCCGACGCCGTGACGGCCCGCCAGTGGCTGGTGGCGGAACGGCTCAACGTCATCGCCGCGGCAGAGTACGCCGCTGCCACAGGCCCGCGGTCCATGGCCTGGCTGTTGACCGTGGCCATCCGCGCCCATCTCTGTGGCGAGCGGGAACTCGGCGACCTGAGCCGGCTGTCCCGGATGGCGCTTCCCCTGGCCGAGGCCGCCGGCGATGTCCGCGCCCAGGCGGCCCTGCACTACGGTCTGGCCAATGCCGCGTTGTTCGCCGGGCGTCCACGGGACGTCCTGGGGCCGGGCACCTGCGGAAGCCGCCTCGCCCAGCAGGCGAGTTGGGCGGAGGCCCGGGTCGGGTTCCTGTCGAACCTGGGGGCCGCGTGCTTCTTCCTCGGCCGGCTCGCGGAGGCGGAAGACCACCTCGTCGAGGCGCTCACGGTGTACGACCAGGAGCCGGTGGCGATGCGAAAGTCCACCATCCTCAACCGGCTGGGCACGGTGTGCCTGCTGAGGGGCAACCTGGTCGGTGGCACCGAGTACCTGGAGCAGGCGCTGGCGGGCACCGTGGACGCGAACGCCGGCGCGTACCCGGTCAGCGTCGACCTGAGCCTGCTCGCCTGGGCGAGGCGGCTGCGGGGGGATGCCGCCGCGGCCCTGAGCCACGCCCGCGAGGCCCACGACCTGCTGGTTTCCGTCCACGCCACGCACGCGCGGGCGATCGTCGACATCCAGGTGGCCAAGGCGCTGCGAGATCTCGGCGACTACGCCGGGGCGTTGCCGATCGCCGCGGCCTCGGCCGAGGCGCTCGAGAACGCCGGCGACGACCTGTCCGGCGTCCATGCCTGGCTCACCGAGGCCACGATCCTCGCCGAAACCGGTCGACCCGAGGCGGCGTTGCGTCGACTCGGCACGGCGCTGGACGTCGCGACCCGGCTACAGAACTCCAACTACATCACGGAATGCGAACTGTGCCACGCCATCATCTTCTTCGGAATGGACGATCGTGCGTCCGCTGGGCTGTACGCGCAGCGGGCCCACGACCGCGCCGTGGCTGACGGACTCCTCCTCCTGGAGGGGCAGGCGGGCCTGGTTCTGGCCGCCGTCCGCGACGACCGGACGCTGGCCGAGCGAGCGCGAGCGACTCTCTCCGAAACCGGCCACCGTGCCGCACCCCACCCGGTGACCTGGCTGCCCGAGCTGACCTGGCCCTAGGAACAGCGCCCGCTACCAGACTGCTACCGGCGGCCCGCACGCTGTCCGGGTGAGGCGCGCATCGGCGCCGCGAACCGGATGCGGTCGCGCGCGGCGCCGGCGGGGACCGCACCCATCGAAGAAAGTGAGGAACACTCGATGAAGAGCACAGTGGGCAGGGGATTCGATACGGCGACGGCTACGGTCGCCACCCTCGGCCTCACCGCGAGTCCGGCTCAGGCGGCTTTCGACACCGCCTACTGCCGGGTCCACTTCACCAGCTGCCGGTCCGGCGACATCACCTCGCACAGTTCGCAGCACTGGATCCGGTACTGGATGGGTTCCGGCTCGCTGTGTGGCGCGGACTGGCGGATCGTGGACGGGGACAACGGCGCGGTGGTCGCCTCCGGCTCCGTCCCGCAGAACGCCACGGCGGCCGGCACCATCTACGGGCTGCACGGCAGATACCACATGACGATCGTCAACGGGTGCACCGGTGCCGACGGATGGTTGAGGAACTACACGTAGTCGCGAGCCTGCCCAACGCGGTCCCCGGCATCGCGCGCGACCCGCAGCCCACGGAAGGTGTCCGGCGACCAGCCGGATCAGTTCGGGGCGGAGCCAGCCGAACTCCGGGTGCCGATCGCGGGGCCATGTTCGCGGTACGCCAGGACGCCGCCCGCAGCTCGCGGTCAGCGAGCTGTGCTCGGGGCAGGCGGCGACCTGGCGTGCCGGGGCGCTTCACCGGCGGGAGGCCATCGCGCCGAGCTGGCGGGCACAGCCGGTAGCGGGATCGGTGATGTCCGGAGCCGGCCTGCCGGAGTCGTCGAGCTGATTCGTCTGCCGTCACGAAATCGGCCTCACCAAGATTTCCTACGGGTGCGCGCGTCGGCGCAGGTAACGCAGCACCCGCCGGCGGCCGGCACCGCCATGGGCCTGCTGGGAGTAGCTGAGGACGCCGGCGCTGAGGGACGCGACCGTGGCCAGGGCTGTCGTGGCGATCACCGCCACGGGGCCCTGGGCGGCCAGTGGCGCGGTCGCCACGGCCGAGCTGCCCGCCGCGAGGCTGATGGCGGCCCAGGCGCGGCTGCCCGTCCGGCGTGGGTTCCGCACGCTGGTGAGCGTCTCGGTCAGGTCGGCGACGAGCCTGCGCACGTCGCCAACGTCGCCGTCGTTCCAGATCCGGGCCAGTCGGCGGGCGTGTAGGTGGGTAAAGCGCCCGTACCCGGCGCCGTCCAGCGCGCTGAGCGCCGGCAGGAGGTCGTCGATGAGCACTATGTCTGGCTCGTCGTGGTCGAGGGCGTGTTCCAACGGATTCAGGGCCCGACCACCTGCGGGCACCGTGTAGGCGACATCCGCATGGTGCTGGCGGGCCGAAGCCGTGTGCCAGGCGGCATGCAGCCAGCGGCCCAGAGTGTCGGCATCCGTGGACGGAAGCTCGGTGGCGGCGATCATCCTGGCGATGGCGGAGGTACGCAGGTCCCGGCTCCCACTATCCTCGATCCGCCGCAGGAGCTCACGACCCTCATGCGAAACGAGGCGTTCAGCCGGCAGCGACAGGTCGGGATGCCCGATGCGCAGCCGCCCCTCCCACGGCACGACCCGCAGCACGCCGGCACGCTCCGCCTCGATCCACCGCCGCCAGCCAGTCTCCATCAGCCCCAGGTCTTCGTCCGCCGCGCCGCCGGACAGCTCGGACAGAAACGTGCGAAGCACGCCGGGCACCTCAAGATCTGAAGCGCGGTCCAGGCGCGGGCGCAGCAACCGCTCCGGAGTGCGCCCCAGAGCCGCCGCGATGCCGGTCCGCAGACCGGTGTCGCTGATCCCCCATTGCTGGCAGGGATTCAGGGTGGTCTTGCCTTCGGAGGGCAGCAGGTTGGCGCGGAGCGCATCGGCCAACCGACCCCCGGGACGCGCCGTGGACCGGGTGCGCACCTCCAGCGGCAGGCGTCGAAGGTGCGCGCCCCGCCCAACCAGATCCAGCAACACCGCCGGCGCGGTTCCCAGGAAGAATCTCCCATCGAGGATCCAGCTGTCTGGCAGCACCAGCGTCTCGGCGAGCAGCGCGTCAAAGCGCAGCTGCCCGACGTAGGCGTCGGGTGCCCCGTTGTTGCCGGCCTGAGCTCCCGGTCCGTAGACGTCGGACAGGAGCCGGCGTGAGCCCAAACGCTTCACGGGATCGGCCATACGTCCATTATGGCCGGTGGTCCGCGCGGCGTGTGAACTCGTTCTGCTCGCATCCAGGTCGCCGCTGTCAAGTAATCTCGCTGCCCCCAATTCGGGGGGCTACACCGCCCGGTGACGGGTGGCTACGCTCCGGCCAACCGGCCACGGTGGCCGGGGCGAAGGAGGTTCCACCATGAACCAGGACACGGAGTTGACGGCCGCTGAGCTGCAGTCATTACTGGAAAGTCGGGTCACGTCCGCCGGTGGCGACACCGGTCTGACGACCTTCATCGCGGCGACCGCCGACACCGCGGAGTAGTTCGTGCATCCGACCCGGGTGTGCCGGCCCGAGGACACGTTCGCTCGGGTGCGGCCCCATTTCGGGCGCATCGGCATCACCCGGGTCGCCGACATCACCGGCCTCGACCGGATCGGCATCCCCGTGTACAACGCGATCATGCCCCGGTCCCGCGACGTCCTGTCGGTGTACAGCGGCAAGGGCGGCACGCCCGAGGCGGCCCGGACGTCGGCGGTGATGGAGGCCGTCGAGCGGTACGCGGCCTGGCTGCCGCTGCGCCCGACCACCGTGGCAAGCCACGACGACCTCGTCGCCGAGGGGCGGGCGGTGATCCGGCCAGGGGAACTGAGCATCGCGCTGCGGTCGCAGTACCGCGATGACCGGCCGATCTGGTGGGTGACCGGCCGCGACCTGGTGACCGGCGCCGACGTCCTCGTGCCACATGGCGCCGCCGTCTACGGGCGCGACCCTGGCGCGCCGCCGTGCCTGCGGCTGACCCACACCACCGGGCTGGCCTCCGGCAACACGCTCGATGAGGCGGTCGGGCACGCGCTGCGCGAGGTGATCGAACGCGACTGCATGACCATCTCCGAACTGGTCAGCAGCCGGCTGGCGGCGCGGCTGCCGGACCGCGCCACGCAGCTGCGGGCCCGCAACCCGCACATCGACGCCGCGACGGTGCCGGCGTCGGCGAAGACCCTGCTCGACCGGTTCGCCGCCGCCGGACTGCGGGTGACGCTCGTGTACCTCGACTCGGACCTGCGAGTACCCACCATCATGGCCTCCTGCGCCGAGGACAACGGCCCGTCGGCGGCGAAGGCGCACGGCGGCTTCGGCACCGACCCGGACCCGGAGCTGGCCCTGCTGCGCGCGCTCACCGAGTGCGCCCAGGGCCGCGCCGTCGACATCCAGGCGATGCGCGAGGACCTGGCGCTGCCGGACGAGGACGTGCCCGCGCACCGGGCCGCGACCAGGCGCGCCGCCACGATCGACCGCACCGGCTGGGCCTGGCGGCCGGCCGGCCGTGTGGTCGACTTCGCGGACCTGCCCCGGGGGCCGGTGACCGACCTGGCCGGACAGACCCGGTTCATGCTCGACCGGCTGGCGGCGTGCGGGCTGGACCGGGCGGTCGCTGTCGACCTGTCCCCGCCGGAGCTGCCCGTGCACGTGGCCAGGGTGATCGTGCCCGGGCTGGAATCGTGGAGCGTGGACCGGTCGAAGATCGGGACGCGCGCCACCCGGGCGTGGAACGAGGCGGCGCGATGAGGCCCGTGGTGTTCCTCGGCCCCAGCCTCGACCCGGCGGAGGCGGCGGGGTTGTGCGACGCGGAGTACCTGCCGCCCGTCGGCCGGGGCGACATCGACGCCCTGCTGGGTCGCGAACGGCCGCCGGATCGGATCGGGATCGTCGACGGGGCGTTCTTCCAGCGGTTGTCGATCTCGCCGAAGGAGGTGCTGTGCGCCCTCGACCGGGGCGTGCGGGTGTGGGGCGCGGCGAGCATGGGCGCACTGCGGGCCGTGGAGTGCGCGCCGTATGGCATGGTCGGCGTGGGCCGGATCTACGCCGAGTACGCCGCCGGCCGGATCGAGGCCGACGACGAGGTGGCCATCGCCTACGACCCCGACACAGGCCGCCCGGTGTCGGAGCCGCTGGTCAACCTGCGGTTCGCGGTCGCCGACGCGGTAGCCGCGGGCACCACCACCCGGATCGTCGCTGACCGGTTCCTCGCCGTCGCGAAGGAACTGTACTTTCCGCAACGCCGCACCGGCACCGTCCTGGCACTGCTCGCGGACGAGCTCGCCCCCGCCGAGCACACCGCCCTCGCCGAGCACCTGAGGACCCGCGCCCCGGACACCAAGCGCGAGGACGCCCTGGAGCTGCTGCGCGCGATCGGCGACCCGGCATGACCGGCGGCGTGCTGCTGGTCAGCATGCCGTGGGCGGCGCTCAGCGCGCCGTCGATGGCGCTGAGCACCCTGGCGCCGCTGGTCGACGGACACGACGTGACCGTCCGGTACGCCAACCTGGACTGGGCCGAGCGGGTCGGACTGTCGGCGGCGGAGTACAACACGATCGCGGACTCCTATTTCGCCGGCCTCGGCGACTGGGTGTTCGCCGGCGCGCTGCACGGCACCGTCGAACGGTTCCTGCCCGCGCCCGCCGCCGACGGGGTCGATCCGGAGGCGTTGTTCGCGACCGCGACAGAGTTCATCGACGAACTCGCCGCAGAGATCGTCAGCGCCGATCCCGTGTTCCTCGGACTGACCAGCACATTCATGCAGAACACCGCCTCGCTCGCCCTGGCCAGGGCCGTCAAACGCGCCGCCCCGCACATCGTGGTCGCGCTCGGCGGCGCCAACTGCGACGGCGAGCAGGGCGCGGCCCTGGCGCGGGCGTTCGACTTCCTCGACCTCGTCGTGCGCGGCGAAGGCGAGCGGGCCCTGCCCGCCATCCTGCGCGCCCTCGGCCAACCCGAGGCGTTGTCCCAGGTGGACGGCCTGTGCTGGCGTGCAGCCAACGGCACCCTGGTCGAGAACCCGCCCGGCCCGGTACTGCCGATCTCGGAGCTGCCCGAAGCCGACCAGTCCGCCTACTTCGACCGGCTGGCCCGCTCGCCGCTGGCCGGGGAGATCCGGCCGACTCTGGTCCTGGAGGGCTCGCGGGGCTGTTGGTGGGGCGCGAAACACCACTGCACGTTCTGCGGCCTCAACGGCAGCACGATGGCGTACCGGGCCAAGTCGCCGCACCGGGTGGTAGCCGAGCTGACCCGGGCCGTCGGCAGGCACAAGGTCCTCGACGTGACCTTCGTCGACAACATCCTCGACGTGGCGCAGCTGCGGGCCGCGTTGCCCGAGATCGCCGAGCTCGGCTGGGACCTGCGGATGTTCTTCGAGGTCAAAGCCAATCTGCGGTACGCGGAGCTGCACGGGCTGCTCCGCGCCGGCGTACACGAGATCCAGCCCGGCATCGAGAACCTGAGCTCCCGGGTCCTTGGTCTGATGCGCAAGGGCGTGACCGGCGCGCAGAACGTCGCCCTGCTCCGCGACTGCCGGACCCTCGGGCTGACCGTCCGGTGGAACTACCTCTTCGGCTTCCCCGGCGAGTCCGACGACGACTACGTGCCCATCGTGGAGCGGCTGACCGACCTGCACCACCTCGAACCGCCGATCAGCGCGGCCAGGGTCCAGCTCGAACGGTTCAGCCCCTACTTCACGGATCCCGAACTCGGCCTGGTCAACCTCGGCCCGAGCCGGATCTTCCGCCAGATCTATCCGACGGTACCGGCCGACGAGCTCGCCCGCATGGTCTACCACTTCGCCAGCGTCCCGGCCGGCATCTCCGGCGAGCCGGTGACGGCTCTCGGCGCCGCCGTCAGCGCCTGGCGGGCCGGGCACGACACGGCGAGCCTGCGCAAGTACGCCGCCGGGGACCGCACCCTGATCGTGGACACCCGCGCCGGCCGGAACGAGGAGTACGTCCTGTCCATCGCGGAGTCGCGGTGCTACGAGGCGCTGGGCCGGCCCCGGTCCCGGGCGGCCGTGCCCGCCGACGACGCCGTCTGGCACCGGCTCGCCGAGCTCGGACTGGTGTTCACCGAGGGCGGCCGGCACGTGGCCCTGGCCACCGGGGTGTACGACCACCGGCAGGCCGGCGGGACCCCGGGCGGCCGGCCCAAGGTCGAAGCCCTGGGCGGCCAGCCGTGATCACCGTGGCGCGGGCCGAGCCCGCGGACCCGCCACCGGTGCCGGCCTCGGCCCGGGTCTGCTCCTCCGACCGGCCGCCGACAGAGCACGAGCTGCGCGACTGGGTACTCGCCGGGTTGCGGGAGATCACCCTGACCGGGTCGGTGGTGCTCGATCGCGCCGAGCCCGACGGGTACCTCCGTGTGCTGCGCCTGCTCCGCGACTGTGCCGCATGGCGGGTCGTGGTCCGGTGGCACGGCGCGATCGCCGGCGATCTTCACGTGGCGCCGCTGCGTCACCTGTCGCCCCCGCTGGACGCGGGCGGCCGGCCGATGTGGGCGTGGGTTCCGGAGGGACTGGACCTCCGGCACGGACCCGACTTCGCCCTGGTGCACGACGCCCGAGCGGCGCCCGCCCGCAACCATCGGATCACCGACCTGCCGCTGCTCGCCGCACTCCGGCTGGCCCGGGAGCCCGCGCCGATCGCGGAGCTGCGCGCGCTCGGCGACCATGTGTTACCGATCCTGGATCACCTGTCCCTGCTGGCGACAGCGGGTGACCTGGCCCTGAGCCTCCCGGCCCGTCGGGCCACGAGCCGTTAGCCCGGAGCCTGGTGGGGCCGGGGGCCGAGTCGGCCCCCGGTTGTTGTAGGCCGCGCCCAGGCTCCAGGTGATGCCGTACTGCGGCACGCCTCCGTTGCCACTCGCGTCGCACTGGACGCCACCGCGGGGTCGCTGGGTGTGTGGTCATCACCGCGCGGGGGGATGACCTGTCAGGCTCGATATCGGATGCGGGGAGGCCGCGCGTTGTGAGGCTGGCGGCGGCCCGGTTTTCGGCTACCTCAGGTCTTTGGTCATGAACACGCGGGTCGTGCCGGGTGGGTCGCAGGGGATTTCGCCGAACACCTGCCAGCCGTGCCGCTTGTAGAAGTCGGGTGCCTGGAAGCTGATGGTGTAGAGCACGGCGGACCGGCAGCCGCGCCGGCGACCTTCGGCTTCGGCACGCCGCAGGATCTCGCCACCCAGTCCGGAGCCGCGAAGCTCTCGCGGCAGGTGGAACAGGTCGACGAAAAGCAGGCCCAGTGAGGTCCGCCCGGTCAGGCCTCCGAGCACGCGGTGCGTCTGCGGGTCCCGGACCAGGACGGCCAATGGGCGGTGATCGTTGAATCCAGTCACTTGCGCGTTGAATTCGGTGAGCGAGTCCGCGATGAGCGCGACATCGCCCGCGTCGGGCGCGTCGGTGACGACGATCTCCGGAAATGACGGCGTCTCGGGGTCTGTCGACTCGTCCATTCCGCCGGGCAGGGGCACGTTCGCCATCGGATCGTTCATGAGCCGACCCTAATCCGAGGGTCTGACATCGCATTAGGCGTGCCGATCCCGATGCCCAGCGCAGTCCAACCTTCGCGGGCGACGCTCATGGTCTGCGATCGCCTGTCGTTTCGCCGGGCCCGAGGGCAACCCACGAACCCGGCGTGCCGAGTGGCGCCGATGGTGAACGCTGGCAACTTCTGTTACTCGAAGGGGATAGGTCGCACAGAGCCGGTTAGGACTGCCCTTCGTCCATGAGCCCCCGCGGCTGGGCGGTGGGCCCGTCGGTGTCGGGCGCTCCCTCAGCGACCTCGCCTTCCGTGCCGGAGACGGAATTGATGACCAGATCCTGCTGATCGTCGGCGTACTCGTCGAACTCGGGCATCACACACACCTTCCCCCGAAGTCGGCCCGCTGCCGACCACCTCGCCGATCATCGCATAGCGTGGCTGCTCTGTTACTCAAGGTATCAGGCGAGTGGTGTGTGAGGCGGTGGGCGGAGCAGGTTCACACGTCGGGCTCGGCCAGCGAGGCGAGCCGGCGGACCGCGACTCCGCTGACGCAGCTGCCCCGCGACGGGGCGGCATCGGGTTGAGCGCGGTGGTCAGCCTGCTGACCATTGTGGCTGACTGCCGGACGCGTCAGCCGTCGGCGTCGCGCAGCGACGTCGGGGTCAAGAACGGCCGCAGTGGCCCGGCGTGGCCGTCCGCAGGCATCCGCCGCGCCATCCCGGCCAACAGGTCGGCGACCTGGACGCGTGGATCGTCCCGGGAGTCCGCCATCACCAGCCCGGCCAGCGGCGACGGCCCGGCGCCGACGGCCAGCACCCGTTGCAGCCGGCCGAGGCGGCCGGCGGTGAGCGCGCTCTGCTCGTCGTGGACGACCAGCACCCGCCGGTGTCCGTCGCTCCAGGTCAGGACGGTCTCGGCCACCGCCGGCAGCAGCGGCTCCAGCGGCGGTGGGATCGCCGGGTCGCCGGCGCGCAACCGGTCCACGATCGCCCGGACCCGAGGTCGGCTGAGCCGGTCGAGGACGGCGGCGGCCTGCGGTTCGAGTCCGGTGCCGGCCAGCGCGTCGCGGGCGCGGAGGAACCCGTCCACGGCCTCGGCGGCCGGCTGCTGCCGCCGGCGTTTGGTCCGAGCCAGGTCGACGAAGGCCGTGAGGAACACCGCCCAGTCCGGGCCGGCCGATCGCCCGGCCCGGTAGAGACTGACGGCGGTCGGCCGATGCCGCTGGGTCAGCCGGGTACCGGCCGCGTACGTCGGCTTCACCAGCAGCAGGTCCACGATCCGGGTGACGAGGAAGAACTCCTTGTCGACCAGGTGTACCCGGGCCCGGCCGTCCAGCGCCGTGAGCAGCCAGTCCAGTGCCTGCGGGGCTCCCGGGCCGCGGCGGAACTGTCCGGACTTGAGCTCGGTGGGGGAGAAGTCGAACCGCGACCGCAGCCGCGCGATCAGCTCCGAGGCCTCACCGGTGGCCAGGTCGACGCTCGCGTGCGTGATCACCGGGCTGCCCGGGTCGAGCAGGTTGGTGCCGGAGAACCCGGACTCGTCACACGCGATCTCCACGACGTCCCCGACCAGGGGAGTGGCCGGCGGCATCCCGCCCTGGAGCGGCAACCTCACGACAACCAGATCCTCACCATGCCACCATCCTCGTCGCGCCACCCCGATCCCACCAGCGATTAAGAGGTGTCAGCTGGCGTGCGCAAACGACGTTCAAGTGTGGTCAGGTGCTGCCCCTCCACACGTTGCAGGCGGCGGCATGGGCGCAGGGGAAGACGTCCCTGCCCCACCGGAATCCTGTGCGCTCGAAAGGCTCCAGGTCGGCGTGCACCACCTTGCCGCCCCGAAGGACCTCGCACGCCGCCCCATCGGGGCGCCCGACTGACACCTTGGGACACCGCCACGGATATTGCCTCAGCGGGTGACGAGTTGCACGGTCAGCGCGTGATCCACCATGCACCCGGCCGGGATTTTGGCGGGCCGGCCGCGCACGGTCACCCGGTCACCGTCACGCAGTTCACCGGCGGATGCTCCGAGGAGGGCCCAGCGGCCGGAGTCGGCGTCCAGGACCCGGCACCCGGCGATCGAGGAGACGGTTCCGGTGAGGGTACGCGGCGGTCCGACCGGGTCGACGAGCTGAGGATCGCCCGTCGGCTGGTCGGCCGGTGGATTCGCCGGCGCGGATCGGCCGGCCTCGGGTTTTGGGGACTCCTCCGTCGCGTTGGAGTGCGAGGTGGGTCCGGACGGGCTCGGGGCACTGTGCGCCTGGGCGGACGGTGTCGCCGCTCGCGGGCTGCCGGCACCGGCGGGCGTGCTGTTGGCGCATCCGGCGAGCAGGAGCGTCGCGGCGGCGAGGGCGAGCAGTCGTCTCATACCGCCTTGGACTCCCCGGTCCGCATGGCGGTTCCCCTGTCCGGGCACCTCACCCACAGCGACCTCCACAGGCACCAGCGTGCTCCCGGCCCACGTTACCGGTTCCATAAGAGAGTGTCATCGACCGTTGCAATTTGATATACCACTCCGCCGAACGGCTAACGGAGCCTGTTATCCGTACAGGTCAGGGACTGCCGCCACAACGTAAGCGGAACGTCATCCGAAAGGGACCTTGTCCTGTGGTTCCCGCGTCTGGTGCAGTGTGCGCCGATGGAGGGAGACCAACACATGCGGATACTTTCACGCCGCCGTCTCGCCGTGGTACTCGGCGTCACTCTCGCCGCCGCGATGCTGGGCGCCACCGGTGCCCACGCCGAGGACGACGAGGGCGGCATTCACCACCCCGAGGACGCCACCGGCGACAAGGTGATGGCGGCCGACCAGTTCCAGACGATGCGCGCCGCCCCCGGCGACACGGTCAACGAGGCGGCCCTGTTCGCAGGCCAGGCCGCCGGGCAGAAGCTCCCGTCCCTGCGCGGGGTGTGGAACGAACTGACCGACATGCCCTACCAGAGCGACAGCCCCGACTACCGCGACCCGAACTGGTCGAACTCCGGAGCCGGTTCCGGCTTCGTGGGCGGGCGGATCTCGGCCCTGGCGACCGACGGTGCCTACGTGTACGCCGGTGCCGCCGACGGCGGCGTGTGGCGCTCGCGGGACCACGGGGACAACTGGACTCCGATCTTCGACAAGCAGTCGGTTCTCGCCATCGGCGCGGTCGCCGTCAACCCGGTCGACCACTCGGTGTGGGTCGGCACGGGCGAGGCCAACAACAGCGGCGACACCTACGGTGGCGACGGCATCTACCGCTCCGCCGACTACGGCCGCACCTGGGACCGGGTCGGAGCCTCCTACTTCGGGCTGCGCACCTCGCGGATCGTGTTCGACGGCGCCGGGCACGTCTACGCCGGCACCAGCTTCGGCCTGCTGCGCCACGACCTGTCCGGCTACGCCACCCCGTGGACGACCGTGCTCGCCCCGGGCACCGGCGACCGGCCCTCCTTCACCACCGACGTCCGGGTCCGCCCGGGCACCTCTGGGAAGACCGTGGTGGCGACCATCGCGGCGCGCGGCCTGCGGACCGGCCCGCAGAACGGCTTCTGGCAGTCCACCGATAGCGGGGCGACGTTCGTCCAGCAGACCACCACCGGTGACCTCACCAACGCGGGCATCGGGCGCACGACATTCTCCTGGGACGCCACCGGTGTCTCGCTCTACGCCGTCGTGCAGAACCCGGCCAGCACCGGCACCCTGACCGGCGTGTTCCGCTCCGTCTCCGGCGACCCGGCCGGTCCGTGGACGAAGGTCGCCGACACCGCGTCGCTGACCGCGGCCGGCGCGCAGGGCTGCGGGGGCTGCCAGGGCTGGTACGACCAGTACATCGGCGTCGACCCGGCCGACCCGGCCCACCTGTACATGGGCCTGGAGGACATCTACGAGTCCTCCGACCGCGGCGCGACCTGGCAGGTGATCGGCCCGTACTGGAACTTCGGCCTGCCCTGCTGGAACGCCGACCCCACACTCAACACCTGCCCGCCCACCACGCATGCCGACCAGCACGCCGTCACCGTCGCCCCCGACGGCACCGCGTACTTCGGCAACGACGGCGGCGTGTACTCCCGGCCCGCCTCGCTGCGCCGGGTCGTCAAGTGGGACAACCACAACAAGACCCTGCACGCCCTGCAGTACTACTCCGTCGGCGTCGGCAAGGTCGCCGGCGGCGACGCGGTCTGGGGCGGCCTGCAGGACAACGGCAACTCCCTCCTCCTGCCCGGCGCGGCCCAGCAGGTCTCCCCATCCGGCGGCGACGGTGGCCAGGTGATCGTCGACCCGCACGACGGCAACCGGGCCGTCAACGAGTACGTCAACCTGACGACGTACTACACGACCACCGGTGGCAAGTCGACCGGTGGCGAGGCGTTCACGACGATGAGCCCGTCGTGCGGCAACCCGATGGGTGACCTGCCCGCGCTGTGCGACCCGAACACCCTGTTCATCGCGCCGTTCGCCGCCGACCCCGGCAACATCGAACACTGGGTCGCCGGCGGCCGCTACATCTGGGACAACACCAAGGGCTTCACCGGCACCTGCGGTGCTGCGGCCTGTGACTGGACGATGGTGCACGACACCGGCGCGCAGACCACCGCGGTCGCCACGGCCGGCGGGGTCACCTACGCCGGCTGGCAGCTCAAGGGCACGCCCTACAAGTCCGGCATTGACACCAACGCCGGCGGCATCTGGCACCGGCTGGCCACCCCGAACCTGCCCAACCGCTACGTCACGTCCTTCCTGATCGACCCGGCCCACCCGGCCAACGTCACCGTCACCTACGGCGGCTACACCGACGCCTTCACCGCCGGCGGCGGCAAGGGCCACGTGTTCACGTCCACCGACTCGGGCGCGACGTGGATCGACGTCACCGGCAACCTGCCCGACCTGCCCACCATCTCCGTGGTGCACTGGCAGGGCAAGCTGATCGCCGCCACTGACGCCGGCGTGTACGCCAGCCTCGACGGCGCACCCGGATCCTGGTACCAGCTGGGCATCCTCCTGCCCAACGCCGCGTCCATGCAGCTGACCGTCGCACCCGACGGCGACTACCTGCTCCTGGCGACCCACGGCCGCGGCATCTGGACGCTGGGCCGCCACCACGGCCGCAACCACGACGACCTCAGCGACGACTAGGCACCACCCCGGAAAGGTCCGACGGCCGGCGCGTGCTCCCCACGCGCCGGCCGTCGAACGCCAGGCGAGAAACCGTGGCGGACGCGTGTCACACGGTCTCGTTGTCGGGCGCCCGGCCGGGGCTGACCAGTCGCAGGACCCTGGGGAGGACGAAGCATGCGGCGAGAACGGCGACGCCGCCGGTGACGGTGAGTGCGAGGCGGAGGAGGGCGGTGGACTCGCCGCTGTCGTGGCCGCCGACGAGGAGTACGACGGACATGGTCAGCAGGGTGCTCTGGAGGGTGTAGCTGCCGGCGACCCCGGCGGAGGCCACACCGAGGAGCAGGCCGAGGCCGAGGAGCACCTCGTTGTTCGTGATCACCGTGGTCGTCACCGCGGCGGCCACGGCGCCGAGGACGTTGCCGACGATGCGTTCGACAGCGCGTCTCCTGGAGGCCTCGAGGGAGGGTTGGACGACCATCAGGATCGTCAACGCGACCCAGTAGCCGTGCGGCACGCCAGCGGCCGTCGTCACGAGCGTGGCCGGGCCAGTGAGCATCGCCAGGACGACACCGAACACGGCGGCTCCCGGTAGCGTCACCGCCTGGTCGGGTGCCGGCGCGGGGAGGTGGAGTCCGCCGAGCAGGACGATGCCGTACACGGCCCCGGCGAACAGGGCCACACCCAGCCCCACCGCGTGCCGGGGCGAGGTGGGTGCGTGCAGGACCACCCCCGCGACGGGTACGAGCACGACAGCGCTGTGCAGTCCCCAGCGCGCCGACAGCCCGGCGGCGAACGTGGCCAGCGCGACCAGCGCCGCCAACGCCCAGGGGTGCCCGCCGAGGAGGTTGGCGACCGTGACGACGAGCGCCGCGCCCCCGCCGGTGACCAGCGCCGCACGGGGCCCGTGCCGCAGCCGGACGGGTCCGAAGAGCACAACGCCCAGCAGGAACGCGACGGCGACGCTGGAGGACGTGAGTCGGTCGAGCGCGGCGGTGGGCACGATCAGGAGAACCAGTAGGACGATCACGCCACCCGCGCGTCGCTGCATGCCCACCATCCTCCTCGGTCGAGCCTGTCAATGGTGGCCCGTGGGCCGGTACCCCGACACCACCCTGGCCACGACCGACACCAGGTACAGCTGTCCCACCAATGCCTCCGTGACGGCGACCGCGCGGGCGATGTCGCACCCCGGCGAGATGTCGCCGTACCCGATGGTGGTCAGGGTGATGACACTGAAATACAGCGCCGTCGAGGAGTCCGGGCGCCCGTGGACACCGTTGAGGTAGCCCTCGACGAACTGGCCGCCGACCTGGTGTGCGGCGCTGAATAGCAGCGCCAGCAGTAGGTACACGGACAACACGCCGCGCAAGGCGACGCCGTCGATGGCCTTGGACGCCAGGACCGCCTGTCCGATGGTGACGATCATGACGGCGACGAGCACCATCGTCGCAGCCCCCGACAGCACGGCCGCGGCCCGGCCACTGCCCGACAGGCCCACGAGCACGGTCGCTCCGCACAACACGATGCCCAGTCCCAGCGCGACCCCGGCCCAGTCCCGGTTCCCCTTGCGTGCCCGCAGCGAGATCGCCAGCAGCACGCCGAGGATCGCCAACCGCGCGGGAGCTGACGCCTTCTCGCCCGGGCCGAGGATGATCAGGACGTAGGTGGCGATGATCCCCAGCAGCACATACCGCGATCCCAGAGATCTCACGGTCCGACCTCCGGGATGCGTGAGCACACATCGTCAGGCCGGCGCGCCACCCGCCGCACCGTCATCTGACCAGTGTCGTCGAGCAGGTCGGGACCGTGGGGCGAATCCGCGTTTTCGGCCGCCCGGGTGTCTGGTGGTGTGGTCGCGAGGTGTTACCGCATGGTTCTGAATATCCAGGGGGCCGTCAGGGCTTCCCGGAACGGGGTCGGAAGGGCCAGTCTCGGGCTCACCGGCCGCCGTTCGTCCGGTGTCACCCCGGGCCACCTCCACGCGCCCGGGGTGGTCGGGCGGCGGCACCACTCACCCCTCAGGAGTACACATGTTCAGGAGACAGGTGGCCTTCGTGGCCTCCGCCGTCGCCGCCCTCGCCACCGTCGGCGCGGGCGTGGCGATGGCGGCCCAGCCCCCTACGGGCACCGCCGCCGCTGTCGCGGCGGTCCCGCGTCCCGACCACGTCGTCATCGTGGTGTTCGAGAACACCGACTACGCCGACATCATCGGCAACCCCAGCGCCCCGTACTTCAACTCCCTCGCCGGCCAGGGCGCGAGCTTCACCCAGTCCTTCGGGGTCACCCATCCCAGCCAGGGCAACTACGTCGCGATGTTCTCCGGTTCCCAGCAGGGCGTCACCGACGACACCTGCCCGCGCAACCTCGGCAACGTCGCCAACCTGGGCAGCCAGCTGATCGGCGCCGGCTTCACCTTCAAGGGGTACTCCGAGTCGATGCCGTCGGACGGCTACACCGGCTGCTCCAGCGGCAACTACGCCCGCAAGCACAACCCGTGGGTCGACTTCAGCAACGTGCCGGCGGCCAGCAACGTGCGGTTCAGCGCGTTCCCGACCGACTACACCACGCTGCCGACGGTGTCCTACGTGGTACCGGACATGTGCAACGACATCCACGACTGCCCTATCCAGACCGGGGACACCTGGCTGCGCGACAATCTCGACGGCTACGCCCAGTGGGCCAAGACGCACAACAGCCTGCTGATCACCACGTTCGACGAGGACAACTTCAGCTCCGTCAACCAGATCGCCACGATCATGGTCGGCCAGAAGGTCGTTCCTGGCGCCTACTCGGAGCAGATCAACCACTACAACGTCCTCCGCACCCTGGAGGACGCCTACGGGCTGTCCGCGCTCGGCAACGCCGCCAGCGCGACCCCGATCACCGACATCTGGTCGACGACGACCCCGTCGCCGACCCCGAGCGCGAGCCCCACCCGCTCACCGAGCCCGACGCCCGGCCCGACGAAGACCCCGACCCCGTCCCCGACCTCCACGTCGGGGTGCGCGAACCCGGGCCAGAAGCTCGGCAACCCCAGCTTCGAGACCGGGACCGCCGCGCCGTGGACCGCCAGCGCCGGCGTGCTCGACAACGGCACCACCCAGCCAGCGCACTCGGGCTCGTGGAAGGCGTGGCTGGACGGCTACGGCTCCGCACACACCGACACCCTGTCGCAGTCGGTGACCCTGCCGGCCGGGTGCGCGTCCTACACGCTGTCGTTCTGGCTGCACATCGACACCGACGAGACCGAGAGCGTCGCCTATGACACCCTCACGGTCATGGCGGGCACGACGACCCTGGCAACCTACAGCAACACCAACGCGGCGACCGGCTACACGCAGCGCACCTTCGATCTGAAGGCGTTCGCGGGCCAGACCGTCACGCTGAAGCTCACCGGTGTCGAGGACTCCACTCTGAAGACGTCCTTCGTCGTCGACGACGCGGCCCTCACGGTCAGCTAGGCACGACGCTCCCCGAACCTGACAGGGCCGGACTGACACGCGCAGCCCGGCCCCCCAGGTCCAGCGCCGGCATCAACTGGGTAGCGCCGACCTGTGCGCGCTGGGACTATTGCGCGCATGACACAGAACGCGACAGCGGTGGCGCGGGGGTGCGTCTTCTGCGCCATCGTGGCCCGACAGGCCGAGGCCAGTGTGGTGCACGAGGACGAGACCGTCACGGTCTTCATGGACCTCAACCCCGTCACGCCCGGCCACCTTCTCGTCGTGCCACGCGAACACGCGGTGGGCCTCGAGGACCTCGACGAGGCCACGAGCGCTCACGTCTGGTCGGTCGGTCATGACATGGCACGAGCCTTGCGACACTCAAGCATGGGCTGCGAGGGAATAACATCCTCGTCTGTGACGGTGAGGCCGCCTTCCAGACGGTCTTTCATTTCCACCTTCACGTCATCCCTCGCTACGCGGAAGACGGCTGGACCCTCAAGGCCGCCTCGCCGGAACGCGACAGGTCACTCCTCGACAGCGACGCGCAAGCGATCAGGGACGCCATCGCCTCGACGGGCTGACCGGTCACATCCCTGCCACGATCCGCGCGGAACGCGAGCTCTGTCATCTCGGTGGGGTCGTACGTTCTTGTTCGCAGGTCAGGACGGGTTCGATAGCTCGTCGAGCCGGGCTAGGGAATCGTCCAGGTTGTTGAGTACGAGGAGTCCGGCCCGGGAGCCGCCCTGCCGCCGAATCACTGACAGGAGCCTGAGGGCTACCGGCCGAGCTGCATCTCGCCGACGACGGTGCGCCCGGTGGCCCGGGCCGCCCACGCCGCGCGAGCCTCGCTGCGTCCACACACCCAGACGGAGTGCGTGGGAGACCACTCCTCGCTGCACCAGCCTGTCTCGTGGACCACGAGCTCGACACCGTCGTACTTCGGGACCGACCACAGGTCTTCCTCCGGAGCCGATGGCCAGACCACCGACCAGCCCAGTTCGCCGATGTCGCGCCCCACCGTCGCGATGAACAGCTCCTCGACCCTGCCCGGCTCAACGGCATCCATGTCGATGTCCACCAGGAGATCTGGCACCGCCTCGATGAGCTCCGCCTCAGTGGACTTGAGGTCCCAGACCCGGCCGGTGCCGCTGGGATACCAGCTGAAGCGGTCCTCGGGGAGGTCCTTGAACAGGCGTGACACCACTTCCGCCCGCTCTGCAGGGACGCGCAGGTGGGTGCTCATGGGCCGTCCGGCGGATTCTGGCAGCGGCAGGTAGCGCGGGAGTCCCTGAGGAGTGGTCACCGCCGAAACGCTGACCTCCTGCACGCGATCGGCGAGCGCGACCAGTCGCTGGGCCAGGTCGAAAGCCGCGTCCAGATCGGTGGTGTGCAGCAGCGGATACATGTGTGCGTTTCCCATGGACGCAGTCTGGTCCCAGCGCCAGCCACCCACCAACCGGCCCCGCCACCTCTACCCGGGATGCCGAGGTGCCGGAGGTGAGGCCCTCGCGGTCTCCGAGGTCGGCGGGGTGGGGTGATCTTGGGGTGGCGTGAGGATCGGCCCGTCCTGCCACTCTGATGAGAATTGTGGTGTAAAACTACAATTTGTAACTCACACACATTCACGGGGGTGTCAATGAATCGTGTCCTGAGAGGCGCGAGTGTTGCCGTGCTGTCCATCTGCGTGTTGGTGGTGCCGGCGGCAGCCGGGGCTGAACCGGGCCGCGGCGAGCCGCTGAACTGGGTGGCGATGGGCGACTCGTACAGTGCTGATGTGCTCGTCCCGCCGTGGGACGCGCCCGCCGACAGCGACGGGTGCGGCCGTTCGGGGCGCAACTGGGAGGTGCTGCTGGCCGAGAGCCTCAACTCCGAACACCCGGACTGGGTACACCTGGACGACAAGACCTGTGGCAACGCCACGATCGCGGAGGGTGTCCTGGGGCCGCAGCCGGAAGCCCATCTCGCGGGACCGCCGTTCAACGGCAGGGACCATGGCGGCTGGAAGACCAAGCCGGCGCAGATCGGCGCGGTCGGCGCCGACACCGACATCGTCACCGTCGGCATCGGTGGCAACGACTTCGGTTTCGGGGAGGTCATGACCAGGTGCCTCGAGATCGGCGCGGACCAGACTCTGCCGATCAAGTACTGCAAGACCTACTACGAGTCGGAGGAGGGGCAGCACTGGCTGAACGAGCGCTGGCAGATCCTCGAGCACGACCTGCGGACCATGGTCGCCGACATTCAGGCCAGGGCGCCGGAAGCCAAGGTGTTCCTGCTCGGTTACCCCAACATCGCGGCATCCTCGGTGGGGTGCAGCTACGGCAACTTCCACCAACTCGGGACGATCCGGCTGACCAACGACATGCCCTACCTCAACACCTTGCAACAGCAGGTCAACCAGAAGATCGCGGACGCCGCCGAGGAAGCCCAGGCGACCTACATCGACACCTACACGTCCAGCAAGAGTCACGGGGTGTGCGCGGCGAGCACCGACCGCTGGATGTACGGCGTCTTCGCCAACCTGACCATGCCTCCGGGGGTGGACAAGCCCTCTAACCCGAAGGAGTACCAGTGCCCGGCCCGAGACCTGGTCCCGGCTGGCCTGCCGAAGGGTGAGGCCTGCACGTTCCTGCACCCTAACTACTACGGGGTACTCAACCAGCGCAACCAGGTCCAGAACGCTTTCCAGGCGGCGGGACTGACGCCGTAGCGCTGTCCTGACCGACCAGCCAGACGGGAGGACCCGAGTCCGGATGGCCCTCGCAGCCCGGCCGACTCAGGCCGGGCTGCGAGGTAGTCCACCCGGTCGCGGCGACCGGGACAGCGCTGCGGCGGCTGGCCCGCCGGATCCGGCACCTCGACGGCGAGATCAAGGAAGCCGATCTGAGGAGCGGGCCCTCAGGATTCGCGGAACCAGTTGGCGAAGTCGCGGGTGCCGTCCCAGAAGTCACGCAACGAGACGATCTCGCCGTCGGTGACCCGGAAGATCTGGACCAGGGTCAGCTCCGTCGGGCCATCCGGTGTGATCAGCCGGGTGTCGATCTCGGCGATCACCGTGCCGGGGTCGGTGGTCTCGTGCCAGGCCAGCCGGGTGCCGGCGAAGTCCACCGTGTCCGGTGACTGGGCGGCGCGGGCATGGTAGCGGTGCAGCATCTCCCGGATCGCCTCGCGGCCGGCGAACCTCCGCGTCACGCCGGCCGGGGCGAACGGCAACTCCAGCACACCATCGGGGGCGAACAGATCAGCTTGGGCGTCAGCGTCGTGGTGGGCACCGAGGTAGGCGTAGCGTTCGAAGACTTGCCGCGGCGAAAGACTCATGATTCAACCATAACCGGCGGTACGCGCCGGGCCGGCAGCCACAACTCCGACAGCACCACAGCGCACCCTCCGTAGCACGCCCGCTCCCCGCCGCCGGCCCCACCACCTGCCCGAACGCGCACTTTCCACTGCGCTCCCGCCGTCCACCATGACCCTTGCGACCGTCCCGTGCCGGACCACACAATCTCCACCATGACCGAGCGCAGTCCTGCCGCCGGGTCGCCCGGCCGGCAGCGGAGCTCGCCCCCTGCGACCCGCCCCGCCCCGCGGCCGGCTCGCATCCACAGTCCAACAACCGCCGAACACCTGACCCACCTGCAACGACAGGTCGGCAACGCGGCGGCCACGGTGTTCCTGCAGCGCAGATCGAGGGCCGCCGACCTCACCGCCCCGTACACCGATCCGGCCGCCATGGCCACGCTGTCGGCGATGCCCACCGCCGATCTGGTGGACACGTTCGACGACCCGGCCGCCGCCACCGGTGCCCGGGGACTGCTGGCGGCGCCCGGCGCGCTACCCGCCACCAGCCGGGACCGGATCACCTGCGCGCTGCGTGCCTGCCTGGGCCCGATCGACCCCACCTTCTACGTCGCCTGGAGCCACCTCGACCCGACCGACCAGGCCCTGCTGATGGCGCGTGCCGAGCGCACCGAGAAGGGCGCGAGCCTGCCGGCCCGACGGATCGCGGTGATGGGCGGCGGCCTGATCGGCATGGTGCGCGCCGGGGCCTACCCGGAGGCGTTCGCGTTCCTCAACGGCCTGAACATGGCCGAGATCCTGACCACCCTGCTGAGCGCCCGAGGCGCGGCGGTCGAGCGGCCCGTCGGCACGGCGTCGGGTGCGCCGGCCCGCACCGCGCTGGCCGACCTCGGCGCGCACCTGACCAGTGCCGTCGGCGTGAACACCGAACGCCTCCGGCTGGCGATCGAGGCGGTCGGGTTCGGCGGCGGTGACTTCGGCAAATTCGTGGCCGCCCAGCCCGCTGTGCACAGCGCCGCGCTGCTCGATTTCGAACGCAACGACATCAAGGCGTTCCTGTCCGGCTCCGGCGTGGCGGACCTGGACGCGGTCCTCGGGGATCCGAAACTGTTCGTCGGCGGCCAGTTCTTCTGGAGTGGCGAACTGTTCGACGCGGTGCAGGCCGAGCCGGCCGTCGCCGCCCTGCGGACGACCCCGGCGCTGCGCCCGTTGTCCACACAGCTCGACACGCTGCTGTCGGTCGCCGGGGACCGGGACAGGCCGACGTCGGAGGTCCAGCAGCTCGCGACCCGCTTCGTCTCGGCGGTCCGGGCCGCGGGCGCGCCGGCGGCCGACAGGCTGATCGCGCTCGCCTCGTTCGTCGGACCGGACGCGCTGGCCGCGACGGTCCCCGAGGGACAACGCAAGATCTTCAAAGGCCGGTCCAGGGAGTTCCTCGGCGGTCTGGGCCTGTACGACATGCTCGCCGGCCTCTACCTCGGCACCGGTGCCCAACCGCTGCTCACCTCCCACCTGAACGTCTTCAAACTGCACTACCTGGCCCAGGCCGAGGCCGTGGTCTGCGGCTTCCAGGCCGGCTTCCTGGCCAATCTGTACCGGAAGAAGGCCCGGGCGGCGGGGCATCCGGAGCCCGACCCGAAGGCCAGGATCGGCGGACTGATGGTGGCCGAGAGCTTCCGGAACGACTCCCGTCCGTTCACCGTCCGTGGCGAATCGGTGATCAGGGGCGATGTCTGCCGGTACGGCGCCGGCCTGGCCTCGGCGTTCGGCAGGATCACGGCGGCGCTGGACGCCGGTTGGCTGGTGCACGTCCGGGTGATGAGCGGCGAGGGCGGCGGGTTCCCCGGTGGCGAGCACTCGCTGATGGTGATCGGTCACCAGGGCAACACCCTGACCGCGTCGGACAGCGACCCCAACGGCGAACGGGACGCGATCCTGCGCACGGGGTTCACCACGCTGTACTTCGATCCGGCCACTCCCCGGCTGTCCACCGCGGTCAACGACGAGGAGTTCCCGGTTCCGCAGTCCGATACCAGGTTCCACCGCAACCATCATCACCGGTACCAGGTGCTGTCGGTCGCCGGCTGCGTGTAGCCGAGTACGGACCCGGGCACGTGGCTAGGCCGTGCCAGCTGGCACGCCGGGTGGACCGCCACCGCCGACCGGGTGTCCGGCGAGGCCCGCAATCTGGGAGGGCGGCGTCCTGAGCGGGGTTCTGTGCCGCCCCCGACGGGGCCGCACGGGATCGTCCAGGACCCCAGAGTTTCCCGGGCTGGCAGCCGTGAACTGGGCGATCGGTGAGGAGAGCTCAAGCGGACGCACCGGCATGCCCGGGGCCGTCACCGGCCATCATGGACCCACCCCCGCTGACGCGTAGCCACGAAACGCCTCGACTCTGATGTCCTCCGCCGCGATCCCGGCCGCGCGGAGCAGCCGCCAGACGGAAACCACAAATCCGGGGGTACCGCTGACGTAGTGGACCGGCTCTTCCAGGTCGAAAGCCGCTTGCTGAAGGAGGTGGTCGTCGATCCGGCCGACCGTGCCCGGCCAACCGGGGCCGGGTGCGCCGGTGAGCGTATGGAGTACCCGAAATCGGTGGTTGTGGTTCTCCAAGGTCGCCAACTCATCCCGGTAGGCGACCTCGTCCTCGCTACGGTTGCTGTAGATGAGGCGGATCGGGATCGGGAGCGCCAGATCCGCCGCGTATTCGGCCATGCCCTTGAGGGGGGTGATCCCGATGCCGCCCGCGACGAGGACGGCGGGGCGCGTCTCGTCCAGGACGAAGTCGCCGATCGGGCCGAAGACGCCCACCTCGTCCCCGGGCCGCAGGGCGACGAAGGCGCGTTTGAAGGGCGAGTCGGACGTGCGTGCGGCGTATTCCAGGTGTGGGCGGGTGGGGCTCGTGGCGAGCGACATCGGACGCGCGTCCAGGCCCACCTCGGTCCGGACCTGGAGAAAGGTGAACTGGATGGCGCGGAACCCGAACGTCGCCGGCTTGCCCACCTCGATCGCGTGCACGGTCGGCGTGAGCTGCCGCGCGGCGACGACCGCGACCCTGAAGCCGCTCGGCGGGCCGACCCCTCCATGCCCGCGGCCCGACATGGCCACGGGGTCCCCGGAAGTGACCCGCTCTGGCTGACCCCCGGCCTCGCGGTCGATCAACCTCATATTGGCCAGCTTAATCCACATCTATGCCAAATACGTTCCTGGCTGGCCAGCCAAGATCAATACCCGCGTGGCGAGCGTCCAGGCACTCCCACCGTCCCGTCTGACGCTGTCGTCGTCCGGCGCAAACGTGCGGGTGCGTTCCGGCCGAGCGCCGTCGAGCCGCTCGGAGAACCACCACAGCCACACGGCCGGGTCGCTGCAGCTCACGGGCCGGAGGCGGTGTCGCCGCATGTCAGGTAGGGATTGTCGCGCGACACGTGTTCAGGCCGGCTGCGTCGCCGGACCCATGGTGTCGACGTTATCGGGGACGCTGTTTGTGCCGGCTTTCCAGCAGGGAGACCATGTCGGCGATCCTGCGTGCCCGCTCGTCGGGGCGCCGCTTGGTGCCATCGATCCAGCGCAGATAGGCCTTGCGGTAGAACTGTGCCAGCCCGTCGAAGAAGGCGCCGGCCTCTGGGCTGTCGACCAGCGCAGCGGCGACGTCGGGGTCAAGGTCGGTCCGTTGCGGCCCTTCGGGAATCAGTTCGACGTCGACTGCATCGCCGACGCTGACAGCACAATCACGCAGCCAGGCCGCCCCGATGGGGAACCCGCAGACACCTTCGGCATCGGCTTCGATCACGCCACGAAACCCGCACCCATTGAGCGTGCCGGTCACTGGATGACGGGGCTTGACGCCCCACACCACGTCCGGATCGAAGGGAACGGTGATGAAACCGCCGCCACGCCCTCGGCCCGACAGGACGCCAAAGAACCGCTGTGCCCGCACTCCCGCATCCTCCCATCACCGGAGAGACCGTCGGCACTCTGGGCTCGCGGTCGTTGGGCGATGGCGTGGGCCGTGGGTGGAAGTGCTGTCAGAAGGGGGACTGCGTCCCGGAACCTGGCGTTGCTGACAGTCCCCAACCTTCATGGGTGGTACACCTAGGGCCGGTCGATCGGGAACAGGATCGGACTGAGCAGGTACAGCCGCCGGCCGGGCCCCGGCGTGTTGTCCGCAGTGGCGAGGAGTGCGCCGCGGACCTGTTCGATCATGGTGTCCAGCTCTTCCCGGCTCAACCAGAGCGGGACCTGCACGTATCCAACCGAGTCGGTGGTGGGGTCGGCGTCGGGCCGGTCGAGGTAGGCGTTGAAGTCGGCGAGCAGCGCGGCCATGGCGGCGGCGAAGCCGTGCCGGTGGTCGTCGGGAGTCATCGCGGCCGCGTCCTGTGGGCTGATCCTGGTCCGGGCCCGGTCGAGCCGGTAGGTCCGTTCGACCGCGCCGTGAACCCGCTGCTCGCCGGTGACCTCCAGCAGCCCGGCGTCGGCGAGGAGCCCGACGTGACGGTAGAGCGTGGTCTTGGGCACGTCGGGCAGTCGCTCGCCGAGCTCGGCGGTGGTGAGGGAGCGCCCGCCCGCGAAGGCGTGCACGACGCGGAGACGCACGGGGTGCAGGAGGAGATCGACGGTGTCCATGGCCTTACCTTCCCACATCTGGTACCGTTCCCAAATATGGAAACGCTAACGAACGGCCAGCCCGCAGTGGTGTTCCTGCCGGGCGCCGGAGCGATCGGCCGCGACTACTGGAACGTGCACCGGGCGGCCTCGGACCTGACGACCAGCGTGATCTACGACCGGGCGGGCACCGGCGACGGCGCGCCCGCCCCCTTGCCCCGCAGCTCGACCGAGGTGACCGACGAGCTGCGGGCGTTACTGCGCGCCTCTGGGATCGAAGCGCCCTATCTGTTCGTCGGGCACTCGCTCGGCGGGCTCTACGCGCGGCACTACGCGATCCGGTTCCCCGACGAGGTGGCCGCGCTGCTGCTGCTCGACCCGGCGCACGAGGACTACCGGGCCTACCTCCCGGCGGCGCTCCGGGAGATCCACGACAGGTTCGACGCGGCCGAGGTCGCGGCGTCCTTCGACGATCTGCCCGCCGAGATCATCGGGTTCTACCGGGACCTGTTCGCCCGCGAGCTGGCCGCCTGGCCTGCCGAGGTGCGCGAACCGCTCATCGACTACCACGTCAGCCCGCGCGGCCTCAGGAACGGCCTCCTCGAGGCCAGCAACGTCAACGAGCTCCACGCCGAGGTCCGCGCCGCGGGTGCGTTGCCCGACGTCCCGGTGCTGATCCTGTCGTCCACCAGGGTCGACCCGTTCAAGGCCGCGGTCTCGCAGGGCACCCCCGCGTCGCTGCTCCAGGGCGAGATCGACGGCAAGTTCCGGCTCTTCACCGACTTCGCCGCCTCGCTGCCCCGCGCCGAGGTCCGCCCGGTCGACGGAGGGCACGTCACCCTCCACCTGCGGGGCGAACAGGCCGTCACCGACGCGATCGAGGAGCTGCTCACCTGGCACCGGGCCGCGACCGGGGACGGCGACGCCATCGACCTGCTCGTCGAGCGCGCGGCCGAGCACGGCGACGCGGCGGAGCTGCGCCGCCTCGCCGGCGCGGGCAGCGGGGACGCCGCGGCTCAGCTCGTGGAACTCGCCTGGGAGCGCGACGACGTCACCGAGCTTCGCCGCCTGGCCGCCACCGGGAACGGCGACGCCGCCGACATCCTGACCGAACTCGCCGAGTAGGCGCGCCAGCCGACAGGCACGCCGGCCCGGTGACAAGGGTCTGTCACCGTGGTGCGACCCGGACGAGCTCGTAGGTGAGGTGGGTGAGGCCGTGACCGACGGTCGTGACGTCCAGCAGCCGCATCGGCTTCTTGTCGCGGGTCCCGCCGAACAGGCGCTCGCCTGACCCGAGAACGACCGGGAACACGGTCAGCCGGATCTCGTCCACCAGGTCGTTCTCCAACAACGTGCGGCCGAGCTGATAGCTGGCGTACACGATGATCTCCCCGTCCAGGTCCTGCTTCAGCTTCGTCACCTCCGTCACCGCGTCGCCCCTCAGGACCGTCCCGTTGCCGCCCCAACGGACATCCTCGGCGGTCGAGGACACGATGTACTTGGGCATGGCGCTCAACCGGTCCGCCCACGCGCCGGTCCGGCCGTTCCACCGAGCCGCGAACCACTCGTCGGTCCGCCGACCCAGCAGCATGGCCTCGGAGCGCACCGACTCGGCGAAGGAGATCTCAGACCACTCCGACAGGTCCGTCCCGCCGAACTCGCCGAACCAGCCACCGTGCTGGAAGTCCTCCTTGCCGTCCGGGTCCTGGACCACCCCGTCGAGCGACACATTCGTGCTGATCACGATCTTTCCCATACCGATACTCCTTCGTCGGCGTTGTCACCTGCCACCGATGTAGACACCTCGGCACCGGAAAAGGGGGCGCGCCGGCATCCGCCCCCTTCGCGCCCTGTCCGGTGTCAATACAGGATGAAAGCTCGGCCCGGCACGAAGCGAAGGAGACGTGACAGTGGAGCTGGCGAGAACCGACCTCATTCCCAGGGCGCAGGCCGGGGACGGCGAGGCGTTCCGGACGCTGACCGAGCCGCATCGTCGGGAGCTGCAAGCGCACTGCTACCGGATGCTCGGATCCTTACAGGACGCCGAGGACGCTCTCCAGGACACGTTGCTGTCGGCCTGGCAGGGAATCGCCGGGTTTCAGGAGCGCGCCTCGATCCGCACCTGGCTCTACCGCATCGCCACCACCCGGTGCCTCAACGCGCGCCGCGCGGCCGGCCGGCGCCTGGCCAAGGAGTGGGACATCCCCACGGTCGAACCGCCCGAGCCGACCCGCCTGGGCGAGGTGGTGTGGCTGGAACCCTATCCCGACGCCGTGCTGGTGGGAGCGGTCGACTTACCGCCCGGCCCGGAGGCCCGCTACGAGCAGACCGAAGCCATCTCCCTGGCCTTCGTCACCGCGCTTCAAGTCCTTCCGGCCCGCCAGCTCGCCGTCCTCATCCTGCGGGACGTCCTCGGATTCCACGCCAAGGAGGTGGCCGACATGCTCGACGCGACCGTGGAGTCCGTCAAGAGCGCCCTCAAACGTGCCCGCAGAAGCCTGCAGGACCGCCACCCGTTGACGGGCGACCGCGAACCGCCCCCGGCCTCCGGCTCGCCCGCGGAGGAGGCGGTCGTGGCAGAGTTCGTCCGCGCGTACCAGTCCGCCGATCTCGACGCGCTGGTGGCGCTCCTGACGGACGACGTGTTCATGTCGATGCCGCCGATGCCGTTCGAGTACGAGGGTCGTGACGCGGTGGCCGGCTTCTGCGCCCTGATCCTGGGCTCGGGCCGGGCGTTCGAGCTCGTGCCGACACGAGCCAACGGCCAACCCGCGTTTGGGGCGTACGTGCGCGGCCAGGGCGGTGTCTCTCACGCGACGGGCCTGTTCGTCCTCACGCTGTCCGGCGACCGGATCCGCGCCATGACCCGGTTCGAGAAGGACGTGTTCCCCTGGTTCGGGCTGCCAAGATCGCTCCCGAGCCGCTAGCCGACCCACCCATGACCATCCGTCACGGCGGTGCGTTGATCCGGACAGTGGACACCCAGGGGTTCACGCACTACTGCACCGCCGGTTTCGGAGTCCACTGGAGCGCCGACGGCAACGACTACGTGACCACGGCAGCGCACAGCGGTGGGCAGGGAAATGGAGCCCTGCAGAACTGGGGCAGCACCACGTGGAAGACCGGCGCCGGCGTCGCGATGGGCCCAAGGACTCCGGGCAATGCCCGGCACGACCTGATGTTCATCCGATGTACGTCAAGACCTGGTGATATTCAGGTTCCCCACGGCGAACCGCTGGTGAAGTCCTTTCGGACATGCTCAGCAGGTAGGCGTGGCCGTGCACGTCAACGCGGTCGACGGGCTCCGATGAATGTCGGGGCCCGTCAACTGCGTGAGAGCCCTGTGACTTCTTGTGCTGTCACGGTGCAACCTGGGGGCGCTCCGTGTCCATCAGGGTGAGTAGAGGCAGCGTAGAGGCGGGGATTCGGTGAGTGACGCGGAGTTTGTGGGCTATGTCCGGGAGCGGATGGACTGGCTGCGGAGGGTGGCTCATCTGTTGTGTCCGGACTGGCACGACGCCGATGATCTGGTGCAGGTGACGATCACCCGGTTGTATCTGTACTGGCGGCGGGCGCGGCAGGCCGACAGTGTGGACGCCTATGTCCGCACGATCATGTTGCGGGTGTTTTTGGGCGAGCGCCGGGCCCGGTGGCGCAAACGGGTCCTGCTCGTGGCGGATCCGCCGGAGATGGTCGGGGAGGCGGACCCCACCACGGGGGTGGCGGTCCGCACGGCCCTTGCCGCGGTGCCCGCGCGGCAGCGGGCGACGCTGGTCTTGCGGTTTTACCTGGATCTGTCCGTCGCGGAGACCGCCGATGCCTTGCGCTGCTCGGAAGGGACCGTCAAGAGTCAGACCGCCTGCGGTCTGGCCACCTTGCGCGCACATCTGACCCACCAGGAGAGCTGAATGGACATCCGAGAGATCTTCGCGGCCCGACTGGCCGACCTGCCACCTTCCGCCGTGGACCTCGACCGCGCCGTCAATGACGCCCGCCACACGAGACGAACCCGACGCGTCCTAGCCACTGTCGCGGCCTCTCTGTGCCTGGTCGTCGCAGCCACCGTCGCGGTATGGGGGTTGCCTGGCTCCCACGCTCCCGCCCCGCCGTTCGCGGAGGGCCGCAGCCTGCGGGAGGCGCCCGGCGAGTTCAATCCCCGGGTCCAGTTCGCCCAGCTCGACTGGACTCCTGACCTCCTGCCCGTCCGCTACATCGGCGCGTCCATCAGTAGCTTCCACCTGGCTTCCCGGCCCCCGACATGTCCACTGACCTGCGGCGGGCCTGCCACTGACCCCGATCCGGCCGGCCGGATGTCGTTCACGGCGTTCGCGGCCGGCGCAGGCGACGCCATGGACGTCCTGGCGGGCGAGCCGGTCACCACCCCGGCGCCCGCCGTGCACGGTGCGGCCGCGCACTGGGCCACCCGGTCGAACGACAGCGGCGACACCGCCCGGTTGCGCTGGCAGTACGCGCCACACGCCTGGGCGCAGGTGGAGGTCCGACAGGCCGGCGACCCCAGGGAGGTGGCGCACCGGATCGCCGACGGAGCGCGGTTCGCCACCGGCGGGCTGATCCGGCTGCCCGTGACAGCCGCCCTCGCCGATCAGAGGATCGAGTCCGTGGAACTCGACACGGGCGACCCGTGGCAGGCCACCGTCCTGTACCGCCGGGCCGGAACGCTCGGCAGGGACTACACCAGCGTCACGGTCAAGCCGGGAACCGGCCACGGCGGTGCCACGGTCAACACCACCGTCGACGGACACCCGGCCAGCGCCGACCGCGCCGTGGACAAGACCGTCGGCCACGACCAGGTGACCGTGTTCGACGTGCGGGGTCTGAGCGTCACCGTGCTCGCGACCGCTCGCGAACCGGGCCAGATGCCGGCGGAGGGCACGGCGGCAGCGGTGTTCAGCGGACTCACCCTCTACCCGGACCGGGCCGACTGGCAATGACCCACTGTCACACGGGCCTGTTCGTCAGGTCGGCGTTGCCCGGTCGGTGGGCGGGTGACCCGGCCTGGAACGCGGGGTGGCATCCACGCGAAGAGTCCCACCCCGTGCATGGTGAGCGCCTCTGAGAAGCGCATCTCAGAACCGGCTTCTGGGAGCGGGATCGACTGGAATACTCATGAGATGGTGTATTCCGTGGGAATCTGGACAGTGAAGCCTGGTCATGAGGAAGAGTTCGTGGCCACGTGGCAGGCGTTCGCCGACTGGACGGCTGTCGAGTTCGCGGGGCAGGGCGACGTCGCCCACCTGCTGCGCGACCAGGCTGATCCGCAGCACTACATCAGCTTCGGCGGCTGGCCCGACGCCGACACGCTCGCCCGGTGGCGGTCCAGCCCGCAGTTCGGCGAGCACGTCGGGCGCCTCAGAGCGCACGTGGACGGCTTCGTGCCGGGCACCTACGACGTCGCCGCCGAGATCCACCCGTAGGCCGTCCATTCGGCCCAGTCGACCAAGCCGCCTCCGACCGCGTCAAAAGCCGGTGCGGCCGGCTTCATCGCCCGGCACAATGATCATCCATGAGCGCGAACCCACCGATAGACCTCGTCGAGATCGCAACCGGTCGTTACCAACTACGTCCACCGTCGACCCGTGACGCGGCCGACCTGTGGTCGATGGCCGACGATCCGGCGATCCTGCGCTGGAACATGCAGATCGGTGGACTCCCGCACGAGGCCGCGGCCCGCGAGTGGTGCGAGCGGATGGCTGACTGGAGCGACGGCACGAGGGCGACGTTCATCGTGTCGAACGCGACCGAGGACAGACTTCTGGGGATTGTCGTCCTGCACCACATCGACTCCGCGCAGCAGTCGGCTGAGGTCGGCTACACCGTCGCGCCCTGGGCTCGTGGACGGGGCATCGCGGTGGCCGCGGTGAACTCGATCTGCCGCTGGGGATATGACGCGCTGGACCTGGTCCGGATCGGTCTGCTGCACTCGACCCACAACACGGCGTCATGCCGGGTGGCGGAGAGATCCGGGTTCGCGCTGGAAGGGGTGACCCGGTCCTCGTACCGGTACGCGGACGGGCGACTACACGACGAACATCTGCACGCGCGGCTCCGCACGGACCCGCCGGTGTCCTGAGCGATCCCGTCACGGGCCCTTACTGAACGCGGCGCCGCCTTCCCTCGTCGTGGGCCGGTCGATGTCAACCCGTGTTGCGCCGGTCGACCTTGCCCGACGCGGTGCGGGGCAGTTCGTCGATCACGCGAATCCGCTCTGGCACCATGTGCCGGGGGAGCGTCAACGCGACCTCGCGGCGCAGTGCCCGCGCCGACGGACGTGCCATGCCCGCAGGCACCACGCACGCGACGAGGACATCCTCGCCATGGTCGTTGCGCTCCACCGCCACCACCGCGTCGGCCACCCCCGTGCCGGCCACCCCCGTGCCGGCCCGCAACGCGGCCTCGACCTCGCCGAGTTCGATCCGGAATCCGCGGATCTGCACCTGGTCGTCCAGGCGGCCGTGGTAGACGAGGCTGCCGTGCTCTGCCGACCAGCTCGCCATGTCCCCGGACCGGAAGTACCGGCACGGCTCGCCGTCCAGGCCCGGCAGCACGGGGAAGCGGCTCGCCGTGAGTTCCGGTCGGCCCAGGTAGCCGTCGGCCACTCCCGACCCGCCCACGTGCAGTTCGCCGCGCGCGCCCGCCGGGACCGGCCGGCCTTCCACGTCGAGCAGGAGCACGTCCAGGTGGGGCAGGGGGACGCCGATCAGGGTGCCGGGCCCCGTGAACCGCAGGTCCTCCGTCGTCATCCGGCGGTGGGTGACGTGCACGGTCGTCTCGGTGATGCCGTACATGTTGACCAGTTCGGGTGCGCCCGGGACCAGCCAGCCGGCCAGCGCGGCCGGGTCGACGGACTCCCCGCCGAAGACGACGTACCGCAGGGCCAACATGGCATGGTCGGTCCCGCGGAGGAGGTGGCCGAATACGGACGGCACGGCGTTGAGTACCGTGATCCGTTCCCGGACCAGCAGTTCGACGAACCCGGCCGGAACGACGCGCGCGGAGTCGGGCACGCACACGAGGCGGGCGCCGTGCAGCAGCGCGCCCCACATCTCCCATACCGAGAAGTCGAAACTGTGCGAGTGGAACAGGGTCCACGCGTCAGACGCCAGGAAGGTGAAGTGGCGGGCCGACGCGTCGAACAGGTCCAGGATCTGGCGGTGCCGGACCGGCACGCCTTTGGGCGTACCGGTCGAGCCGGACGTGTAGATGACGTAGGCCGGCGCGTCCGCGTCCACCGGCCAGGACGACGTGGTTCGGTCGGCGGATTCGAACGGGCCGGGCAGGACGGCGGTCCGCACCGCGCCTGCGGCGACCCCGGCCGAACGGTCCGGGGCGTCGACCAGAACCACTGGGACGCCGGAGTCCGCGGTCATCAGGTTCCGCCGGGCCGCCGGGTAGGCCGGGTCGAGCGGGACGTAGGCGCATCCCGCCTTGAGTATCCCGATGATCCCCGCCACGGCCCGCGCGCCGCGGGACACGCTCAACCCCACCAGCTGCCCCTCCCGGACGCCCTCCGCGAGCAGCCGGGCGTGCACCGCGTCGGACCAGCGGTCCAGGTCCGCGTAGCTGAGTGACAGTGCGCCGTCGACGACAGCGGGTGCCCCGGGCGCGGCGGCGACCCTGGCCGCGAACCGGGCGACCAGCGAATCCATCGCCGCGCTCACGGCCGGTGGCCCAGCCGGAGGCCCTGCACGCTCCGGAAGGTGCGCCCGCGCGGTGCGAGGTCGGTCGGTGCGGTGGTCCACAGGTCCGCCAACCGGCCGAGCAGCTCATGGACCAGGGTCTCCAACTCCGCCTGGGCCAGGGCTGATCCGAGGCAGTGGTGCCTGCCGACCCCGAAGGTCATCGGCACGTGGCGTTCGCGGCCCGAGTCCCACGTGTCGGGGTCGGCGAACACGTCGGGGTCGCGGTTGGCGCTGGCGAGGCACACCTGCACCGGGGCGCCGGCCGGGATCGCGCAACCGGCCAGCTCCACGTCCGCCGCCGCGTAGCGCAAGGTGACGTGCAGCGGCGGCTCGTGGCGGAGCGTCTCGGCCACCACGGCGGGCACGCGCGACGGGTTCGCGCGCAACGACGCCCACAGCCCGGGCGTGCCCGCCACCCGCGCGAGGAGGTTGATGACGGCCGAGCAGGTCGTTTCCGTCGCGGCGGCGAGGAGCAGGATCGCATTGTCGACGATCTCCCCGTCGGTGAGCGTCCTCGACTCGACCATGCCGCGCAGCATCGCTTCGCGGTCCAGCCCGAGGTCGATGGTGTCGCGCAGGTAGGCGCGGAGCCGGTCACGACACCCCACCACGTCGGCGTAGCCCACCGTGGCGTGGTCGACGAACAGGATCAAGGGCCGCATCATCTGGTACAGCAGCCGGTCGTCGTCCTCGGGGAGGCCCAGGATCCGGCAGGCCACCCGGGTGGGCAGCCGCCACGCGAGCTCGTCGAGCCAGTCGGGCCGCCCCGACGGCAGCAGTTCGTCCACCAGGCTCCGCACAATGTCGGAGATGACCTGCTGGTACCCGAGCACCGTCCTGGGCCGGAACGGTTCGGTGAGCGAGCCGCGCAGCCGGGCGTGGACGACCCCCTCGCTGTCGAGCGCCGAGGGGCCGAACGCGACCCTGCTACGCCGGAACGGGTGGTGTGCGGTGAAGTCCTGCGACGTCAGCACGTGCCTGACGTGTCGGTAGCCGAAGACGAAGTAGCAGTTCATCGCCTCCGAGTAGGTGACCGGCTCGTGGCGTCGGTGCCAGTCGTACAGCGGCCACGGGTTCGTCTGGAATCCGGGATCGGTGAAGTCGAGCCGGGCCGCCGGCCGGTCAGGTGCGCGCACCGGGAGCTCCCAGAGCGTTCGCCAGCTGGTACATCTCGCGGAGGGTGAAGAACCGTTCGAGGCCGTGCCGGGCGACGTCGACGCGGTGGCCGACGAGTGTCTCGAAGTGCGCGACGATCCGCACCACCGACATGGACGTGACCAGGCCCTCGTCGAACAGGTTGTCGTCTGGTCCGATGTCCGGCGCCCCGGCCTCGTCGTCGAGCTGGCTGAGGAAGGCCGTCATGTTCTGGTAGAAGGCCGCTTCGGTCATGGCCGTTTCCTTTGCTCTCGGTGCTGTCGCTGTGTCAAGGGGGATCACGCCTGCACCAGTTCCTCGGTCGTCGACGGCGTGCGGTGGTCGTGGTCGGGGAGGTCGGTGTCCACGTCGCGGATGGCCGGTACCAGGAACGCGGCCACGCCGACGAGGGTGCCGACGGCTCCGGTACCCAGGAAGACGAGTGCCATGCCCCCGCCGGGGCCGGGCGTCACCAGCCCGCCGAAAACCGCCGCCAGTGCCCCGCCCTCACGCATGCCGGGCTCCAGCACCCGGTCGACGAGCGGGCCGACCGCACCCAATGCGATCGGCAGCGACAGGTTGTCGAGGAACTGGCGCGCCCCGAACACCCGGCCTTGCATGCCGGTGTCGACCTTTCGCTGCCAGATCGCGTCGAGGTACCCGCGCAGGAACGGCATGCACAACCAGGCGCTGAACCAGCCGGCCGCCCACCACAGCGGGCCGTCGCCGACGCCCAGGACGAGCCGCCCGAGGAGCATGTAGACGATGATCGCCGCCAGTGCCCCCCGGATCCGCCGGGCCGGGGACGGCAACGCGGTCATCACCAGGCCGCCGACGACGCCGCCGACGGCCCCCACGGTCTGGACCAGGCCGGCGGCAACCTCGTCGTCCCCGGTGCGCAGCAGCACCATAGGGGTGAGGACCTGCCATCCCATCGCGGAGATCAGGCTGATCGCGAAGAACGTGAGCTGGATGCCGAGCAGCCCGCGGCGTCCGGCGATGTAGCGGAACCCCGACCAGGCACCCGACCACAGCCCCTGCCGCCGGGCGGCGCCCCGGTCGCCGGCGTCCGGAATCGCCGCGCAGAACGCGGTGCCGACGGCCACGAGGGAGGCGGCGAGCGCGCCGAGGACGACCCCCTCGATGCCGACGAGTTGCAAGACGGCGGCGCCCGAGGCCGGGGCGAGGATGCTCGGGATGGACTCGGCCATCGACCGCATCGCATTGGCCCTGACGTAGTGCTTCTCGTCGACCATCACGGCGATCGTCGCCGAGTACGCGGGGCCCTGGAACGCGACGAACGCTCCGATCACGGCGTTCGCCGCGTACAGCTGCCACACCTCGACGCCGCCGGTGGCGAAGAGGATCGCGAGCACGAGAAGTACGACGCCTGAGCCCGCGTCGCTGGCCACGATGGTCAGGCGGCGGGGCAACCGGTCGATCGCGGCGCCCGCGAACGGGCTGCACGCCATGGTCGCGACGAACGCGGTCATGGTCATCGCGGCCAGGTCGACCGTGCTGTGCGTGCGCTGGAACAACCAGATGCCGAAGGCGAAGGCGACCATGCGGGCCCCGCTGACCGACATCACCTGCCCGGCCCACAGGACGGTGTAGCCCCGCATGCCCGAGGGACGGCGCGGACTCATCTCACACCAGCCCTTCGAGGTGGAAGCACGCGCTCACGTAGGCGGCCACGCCCTCGTCGTCGCAGTCCCCAGCCACCGCGTCGGCGACCGCGCGTACTTCCGGTTCCGCGTTGGCGACGGCGACCCCGTGGCCGGCCCAGCGCAGCATCTCCAGGTCGGCACCCGCGTCGCCGAACGCGAGGACCTCAGCGGCGGAGACGCCGCGTTCGGAGCACAGCGCCCGCAGTGCGGACACCTTGCTCACATCGGGACGGGTGAGGTCCACGAAGCCGACGGTGCTGTGCACGATCCGGGCCCTGCCGAGCAGGAGGCCGTCGGCGACCGCCGCGAAGTCGCGTTCACCGCCGCGTGGGGCGCGGGCGAACAACTTCAGCACGGGGCGGTCCATGCTCCCCGTGGCCGCGGTCCGCCAACCGGCCGGTGTGCCGGCGGGGAAGTAGCCGGGTTCGACGACAACGTCGCCGGGAACCTCCGACGTGTTCCACCCGAAGCGCACGCCGGGCACCGCCGCCCGCAATTCGTGCACGAGGTGCGCGCACACCGAGGGGCCGAGGGGCTGTTCGTGCAGGAACCGGCCGGTGGGCAACTCGTACCAGGCCGCCCCGGCGCAGACGATCGCCAGGTCGACCGCAGACCGGGGCACGTCCAACGCGAGGACGGCACTCGGGTGCCGCGCGGTGACGAACACGGTCTCGACACCCCGGCCGCGCAGGTGGCGAAGCACCTCCACGGTGCCCGCCGGCAGCGAACCGTCGGAACGCAGCAGGGTGCCGTCCAGATCCGTGGCGACCAGCCGGTACGGCGGCGTCACAGCCCCAGCTCCGACAACCGGCTGCTCGGCCGGGTCGGCCACAGGTTCAGCAGCCTGACATAGTCGGCCAGGAACGTCTCGGCCCAGGGCGCGCCGTAGAAGTCCGTACGGTACCGGAACTCCAGCACGAGCGAGTCGGCCTTCTCCCGCGCGATGAGGCGCAGGCCGCCGCGGGGCACCTCGGACACCGGGACGCGGGCGGTGCGTACCCGCAGACGCGCGGGTTGCCGCAGTGCGGCACCCCAGTCCTGGGCCATGTCGAAGTTGATGTACCGGGGCACGTCCGCCTGCCCGAACCGGTGCCTGATGCCGTACTGCCCGGGGCTGAGCTCGCGGGTGATCAACGCGTGCGGCACCTCCTGGTGGCACAGCGCGCCGAACACGACCTGTGCCTCCCGGGTAGCGAGCTCGGCGAGAGTGGGGTCGCCGGCAAGGTTCGTGCGCAGCACCGTGGGGGTGGCGAAGTAGCCGACGACGTCCTTCATGGCCCGGTGGCCGCGGTTGCTCAGCGAGCCGAGCACGGCGACGTCCGCCGCGTCGTCGTCCCGCAGTCGCCGTCGGCGGCCGTGCACGACCGCCTTGAGCGCGGCGGACAGCACCGCGAACAGCGAGACCCGCCCGGCACGGGCGGTCCGGTCCAGGGCGTCGCGCAGGTCGGTCGGGATGGCGGCCTTGCGGAGCGCCAGCCCGGCCGTTCGCCCGGCCGGTGCGTCGGGGTCGGTGAGGCCGGAGGCGGGGATCGCGTCGATGCCGGCCAACGCGTTGCGCCAGTGGCCCATCAGCCGCTCCAGCGGTTCGCCGCGCAGGTAGGCGCGTTCCCACGTCGCGTAGTCGGCGAACTGCAGGTCGAGCGGGGACAGGTCGGGGCCCTGGCCGGTCTCCCGGTCGTAGAGGGCGAGCAGGTCGCGCTGCAGGATCTGGCAGGACAGGCCGTCGACCAGGATGTGGTCGAGCGTCAGTCCCAGGATGTGCTCGGCGTCGGAGATCCTGGCCAGGGTGGCCCGGAACAGCGGACCACCGGCCAGGTCGAACGGCACCTGCGCGGCCTGTGCCAACGCCGCGAGCGCCTGCTCCACGCCGCCGAAGGCGGGCAGGCGACGCAGGGTGATGTCCCGGCCGTCGGTCACGGCGATCCGGCAGCCGGCCGGGTCCTCGGGGAAGGTCGACCGCAGCATCTCGTGCCGCGCGACGAGCGCGGCGACCGCCCGTTCCAGGGCGCCGACGTCCAGCGGGCCGAGCAGGTGCAGCCCGATCGCGACGGAATTGTTCGGCACGTGGATACCGCGCCCGACCAGCAGGCGCTCCTCCTGGGTGAACGACGCCGGCATCCAGCCTCCGCGGTCGACCCGGCCCAGTGGTGGGCGTCCGAGCATGGTTGTTCTCCAGACAGGTGTGGTGGCTCAGCCGGCGAGGTGGCTGATGAGTGCGGTGGTGGAGATGAGGTGTACGCCGAGGCCGGCGATCTCGCTCAGGCCGGTGTCGGTGGTGCGGGAGACCGCGTCGGGGACGAGGATGACGCGGTAGTCGCGTTCGCTGGCCTCGATGATGCTGGCTCGGGGACAGTTGGGCAGGTTGCATCCGGCGAATACCAGGGTGTCCACGCCGAGGGTCCGTAGCAGTTCGTCGAGTGTCGTGCCGTAGAAGGCTCCCCACCGGGGTTTGAACAGCGCGTACTCGTCCGGTCCCAGGACCTGGGGTTCGCCGGCGCGGAGGGCGTCAGGGTCGAGTTCCGGTGCGTTCGGCGGTGCGAGGCCGTCGGCGAGTTGGCTGCCGGGTGTGCCGGGCGCGACGAGCTGTACACCGCTTTCCAGAAGTCTGCGTCGGGATGGTTCTGCGTTGGCGCCGCCGACGTCGTAGAGCCGGACGATGTGGATCACGGGGCGTCGGGCCGCCCGGAACGCGGCGATCACCGCCCGGAGGTTGGGCAGGACCTCGGTCGTGCCGGGCACGCCGTGGGGCGCCTCGGAAAGGAAGTCGCGTTGCACGTCGATCGTGACGAGCGTGGCGGAGTCGAAGTGCGGCGCGGTGTAGGGATCATCAAAGGTCATGAGGACACCCCGGCGAAGAAGCGCCGCTCGATCGTCGCCAGCGTCCGGAAGTCCTCGATGGTGACGCTCTGCAGGTCGATCGGCCTCCCGGTCAGTTCCTCCAGCAGGTAGATGAACTCCAGGAAGGCCAGGGAGTCGATGACCCGGCCCTCGATCAGGTCCTCGTCGGGGGCCGGGGTCCGCGCGAGTTCGGGGTTCCGGTCCCGGATCCAGGCGACGACGTCGTCCATTATGGGTGCGCTCCTTCAGTGGTTGCCTCGTGTGTCCGTCCGATCAGGAGCTTCGCGGACGGCTCCGCCGCCGGGAACTCCCGCACATCCGTCAGGCCCGCCTGGGCCATCAGCTCCGCCATCTCGGCCGTCGTGTAACTGCGCCCGCCGTCCCACAGGACGAGCGCGGACAGGTTGTGCAGCGTGGTGAACACCGGTGAGGTGCGGTCCTCGTCGAGGAAGTGACCGTGCACCAGCACCCGGCCGCGGTCGACCAGCGCGGCGCGCGCCCGGCGCAGAATGTCCAGGCAGTGCGCCGGGCTCTCCTGGTGCAGCACATTGGACAGCAGCACCACGTCGACCCCGGAACCGAAGGAGTCCCTGTAGTAGTCACCGGCCCGCACGGTCACCCGGTCGGCGAACCCGGCGTCCTCGACCGTCCGTCGGGTCAGCGGAACGACGGACTCCAGGTCCACCACCTCGCACCGCACGTCGTCCCACGCGCGGCAGAACGCGACGCTGTACGTCCCGGCCCCGCCGCCGACATCCACGAGGGTCCGGGCGCCGAGCTGGTCGATCGACCGGGCCAGCGCGTCGGCGGACCGCGCGTTGTACTCGTGCATGCCGAGAATGAAGTCCTCCGCGTAGGCGGGGTCGTCGCCGAGGCGCAGCGCGCGTTCCTCCACCGACCCGCCCCTGCGCAGCGCCTCGGTGACATTCCCCCACGGCTCGTACCAGCGCGACATCACCCGCGCCCACCGCACCACCGACTCGGTGGAGCCGGTAGTGAGCAGCCGCTGGGTGTGGCCGGCGTTGGCGTAGATCCCGTCGGCGGAGCGGGTGAGCAGCCGGACCGCCACGCAGGCGTCCAGCAGGCGCAGAGCCGGGCCGGCCTCCAGCCCGCAACGGTCGCCGACCGGGCCGGCCGGCAACGGTTCGGCGGCGAGCGCGTCGAAGACCCCGGTTCGCACGGCGGCGAACAGCACCTGGGACTGCCAGTACCCGAAGGCGAGTTGGTTGATCTGTGCCATTCCCAGGTCAACGGCCATGTGTGTTCGACTCCTTGAGTGCGTGCAGGAAACCGGTGCGCAGGTCGGTCACGATCCGGGCCGCGCCCGTCACGGCGGTGACGGCGACGCAGCCGGTGCCGGCGTACCGGGCCATCTCGTCCACGCCGCCCTCCGCCTCCGCCGTCGGCGCGGCGGCGGAACCACGGGGGACCGGCTGCCGGCCCCCGGCGACGGTCGTCCAGGCGATGAACGACGAGGGCAACGGGGCCGGGCTGTCGGTCACGACCCCACGGAGCACCCGGTGCCTGCGGCCGGGCCATCCGATGTCGAACCGGTCGGTGATAACCGTGTCGCCGGGGCTTGCGGCCACCAGGGCCTGCTTGTAGCGCGGATGGGCGCCCGACTCGACGGCCGCGACGAACGCCGTCCCGCACATCCAGCCGGCCGCCCCTTGCTGGGACGCCGCCGCCAATTCGGCCCCGTGGCTCAGCCCGCCCGCGGCCAGGAGGGGCACGCCGAGCCCCCGACCGGCGGTCTCGGCGAGCAGCGCGGACCTGGTCAGCCGTCCGAGGAGATGACCGCCGGCCTCGGTGCCCTGCAACGCCACCACGGCGCAGCCGAGGTCAGTCGCGCGGGCCGCGTCGTCGGCGGTGCCCACCTGGACGAGCAGCCGGTAGGGACCGCCCCGCAGTGCCTCGGCCAGCCAGCGGGGCGGCAGGCCGTAGCTGTTGAGCACGGCCGTCCGGCCCGCCGGGAGGCCGCCGAGGGCCGCGTCGAGCTGGCGGCGCAGTAGGGCCTCGCCCGCCACCTCCGGGATGACGTTCACGCCGAAGGCGCGCCCCGTGCGCTCCGCGGTCTCGGCCACCAAGTCCCGGGACCGCTCGGCGTCGAGCTTGTACAGCGCGATGGTGCCCAACGCCCCCGCCTCGCACACGGCGACCGCGAGGTCGGGGTTCGCGATCCCACCCATCCCCGCCTGGACGAGGGGGAACTCCACCCCGAGCGCGCGGGCTCCGTCGGCGATGTCAGCCACGGGCGAGCCTGTCCCGTGCGGCCTCCGCCGATCCGTGGGCGAGGGTGAGCGCGTGGATCCACCGTTCGATCCCGAACGCCGTGCAACTGCTGTACGCCGCCCGGCCCTCATGGGTGATGTCCAGCCGGGTGCCGAAGAAGTTGCGGTGCCGGTTCACGGAGGCGATGGCCGTGCCGTCGGGGGCGAGGAACTCGTGCTTGACCGGGTCGAGCGCGGTCAGCGTCGCCCGGGAGCCGTCCGTGTCGTAGAACGGGTCGTTGGCGGCGACCACCGTCAGTTCCAGACCGGCGAGCGCGGCGAACTGTTCGATGAAGGTGCGCGACACCTTCAGGTGCGCGTCGGCGCCGTCCTGAGTGCCCACGTAGACGACCTCCCGCATGTGGAAGCCCCACAGCCGGCGCAGCCCGTCGAAGTGGTCCTCGTTGCGGTAGCACCTGCCGACGGCGGTGAGCCGGACCTCCGTCGCCAGCTGCTGGTCGCGCAGGGCGAGCAGCACGCCGTAGCACGTGGCCGAGGGCAGGACGAATCCCGTCGACTGCCGCAGACCGTCGGCTAGGTCGCCGACGGGCATCCCGCTTCCCAACGCCTCGACGGCGGGCGGGGAGAACCGGTCGGCCGTCACGCACAGGTGCGGAAAGTTCTTGAAGTAGTCGAGCTCGGCGAGGCCCGCGACGGGCAGCAACGCGGGCGGGACCACCTCGGGGGCGAGCACCTGGGCGGCGAGCCGCAGGAACGCTGCCTCGAGATCGTTGCGCAGCGCCGTCTGCGCGGGGTCGAGCACCGCGAGGCCGGCACCAGGGCTGGCGAGCGTGAAACCATCGGGGGATACGCGCATGGCGGATGACCTCTCAACGTGCCGCGGTGGGAGTGGATTCGAAAAGCCCGATGCGCTGGTAGAAAGAGCGGGTCCGGGCGGTGACCCGGTCGTGCTCCCGCCGGCGCGCGGGGTCGGCGACGAGTCGCGCGCGGAACTTGTGCGGTTCTGCAATGCCGGCGTCGCGGTAGACGTCCACACTGTAGAGCTGGGCCAGTGACGTGGCGATATAGCGGTCGACGTATTCCTGGGCGAAATCGATTTCCGCGTAGTCGCCCCGGCTGTCGGCCTGTTTCCTGAGATTGTCGAAGAGCCCGCGCACCAGTTGGCAGCCGAATGCGATGTGACGCGATTCGTCCTGGTGGTGGATCCTGTTGATGGCCCGAATGGTGTCGGGGAGCGACTTGTCCGCGGCCATTGTGCTGTTGAAGTAGTCGACGATCTGTTCGAAGATGAGAACCCGGCTGAACACGAGGAAATTCGCCAGGGTCTGGGACTGTTCCTGATCGGGGAACGGCATGGACCTGTCGGGATAGAGTTTTCCGTACCGGAGGCAGAATTCGGCGAAGAACCACATGTGTTCGTTCTCCTCGCCGACGAAGTGGTGGAAGAACGGAGTAGGGACTTCGAAACCCGGGGTGTGGATGCGCCGGATCACCTCCGTCAGCAGTTCGCGGATGCCGTGGACGTTGAGGCTGTAGAAGTGGATGCTCTCCCAGCGGGAAAGGTCACGGAGCTGCTGCTGGCTCAACTCCGCCGCCGCGTCGGTGCCGTGGACGGTGAGGAGTTGCGGGCTCATCCACATGGCGTCGGATGGAATCTCCGCCGGCCAGTCGAACGCCTGGTAGGGGTTGTAGTAGTCGTCGACGGACGCCTTCGCCAGGCGTTCCACCGCTGCCGTGGTTTCGCTGTCCCAGGTCAAGGTCTCGGACATCAATGGGTACGCTCCCGTGGGGTGTGGCCGCGGCTTTTCGGCGATGCGAGGGGCCGCCCGGCACGCTTCTCGACAGCGACGTCGCGTCGCCGTCGTGTCGTCTGGAAAGCAAGCAGGAAAGTCGTCTGGAAGAGGAACGGCCGCTCAGCCGGCGAAACCACGTCGCCGTACGGCACCGATGCCGTCAGGTCGTTTTCTGTCCATGGCGAAAGGCAGCATTCGTTCTCCCCGTGAATACGACCATGCCCGACCCTGAAGATGTGTCGGGCACGCAGCGGGGACTTTACCGGGGCTGCGAAACGCGTCAACCCGTTGACCAATAGATGGGATCGTTCGTCATCAGCGTCCCTTTCAGGGCTGGCGACGTTTCGAGTTCGAATGCGCAGCCGTTCGCGGGAATTCTCGTACTTTCAGTCATCGACCGTGCGGATTGCGCACGGCCGGATCTGAAAATGATTCCACCCGGACTGTAATATCGGGTGCTTCAGGGTCAAAGTGGAGCCTTGGCTGCGTGCGCCGTGATCTGTTGCTCGCACACTGCGCACGGCTGTGATCGCGAAATGAGGTGCGGCCTGGTCGCCAGTGCGCGTTCGGTCGCGAAACTCCACCGGAAGGCGAATTCCGTGCGCGATGTCACTCGTTCGGGGCGGCCGTAGCGCGCTGCCGAGCACCCGGTCGACGTCTATCGTGAAGGCCATTCGCAATCATTGTCTGACGTGGACGCTGACAAAGGGTGGTGAGAGCTGACCTGCGCTGTCCGGTGGGGCTTGGCCGGCGCGCGACAGTCGGACGCCGGCGGGGCTTCCGGGCACGGCTGCCGTCGGGAAGAATCCCTGTCGGGGCCGGCGCGGCGCGTACGGCGGGTCGGTCCGGACGGAGTGGTGTGGACGAGAATCTGATCGACGTGGCCCGCAGCATAAGGCCGTACCTGGACCGCCTGGTGGGTGCCGGCGCGGCGGAGTTCGACCAGCGGCTGCGCGCGCTGCTGGTCCGGGCCCGGGCCGGCGAGGACGTGGACGCCGAACTCCTGGCGCTGCTCACCGGCTCTCCGGCGACGCACGCCTGGGCGGCGGCCGTACTCGCCGACGAGCGGCACCGCCCACCGGCCGACCTCGACCTGCGGGCGGCCGATCCGGCCGGCGGCTACGCGGGTCTGCCCCACCCGCACGGCGGCGGCCCGGTGCCCGCCACCCGGTACGTGTGCCCTGTGGACGGGAACTACGCCTGGTGGCGGATCTCGGTCGGCGAACCGGTGCCGGTCTGCCCGGACCACCTCGACACCGCCCTGGTGGCCGACCCGTCATGATCACGAAGTTCTGGGAGGGGGTCGGCGGCACGCTCGCGGAGCGGTGGGCCGCGGTGTCCCTGCCGGCCCTCGTGTTCTGGCTCGGCGGCCTCCTGGCCTGGTGCGCGCGGCGCGGTGACCTCCGCGCGCCGCGGGCCGCCACCGACTGGCTGGGCGGCCAGCCCGCCCTCACCCAGGCGGGGTGCGTGGCGGTGGCGCTGCTGGCGGTGGCGGCGTCGGGCCTGGTCGTGCGCCGGGGCACGCGCACCGCCCTGGTGCTGATGGAGGGGTACTGGCCGGCCCCGTTTGCCCCGCTGCGCCGGCGGCTCCTCGCCCGGGTCGACCGGGCCGCGACGGCCGACCGCGGGCGGTTCCAGGAGCTGGCCGGGCCGGTGCAGTCCGGGAAGGCGACACCGGACGAGTGCGAGGAGTACGCGGCGCTCGACGGGCGGCTGCGCCGGCTGCCGAGCCGGGGGCGGTACCTGCCGACCCGGCTGGGCAACATCATCCGGGCGGCGGAGACCCGGCCGGGGGACAAGTACGGGCTGGACGCCGTGGTCGTGTGGCCGCACCTGTGGTTCCTGCTGCCCGAGCACGCCCGCGCGGAGGTCGCCGCCGCCCGCCGGGCGCTGGACTCCGCCGTCGGGGTCCTCGTGTGGGGGTCGCTGTTCACGCTGTTCACCCCGGTGTCCCCGTGGGCGGCCCCGGTGGGGCTCGGCGTCGCCCTGCTCGCCGGGCTCGTCTGGGCCCCCACGCACGCCCGGACGTACGCGGAACTGGTCGAGGCGGCCTTCGACCTGTACCGGGGGAGTCTCTACACCCAGTTGCGCTGGCCGTTGCCGGGCGACCCCGGGGCGGAGCGGGCGGAGGGGGAGCTGCTCACCCGGTACCTGTTGCGGGGGTCAGACGCCGCCCATCCCCGGTTCACCGGGCCGAGGGACTGAAACCCGACACGGCGGGTACGGGCCGGCGCCGGCCCGGGCAGGATCGCGGCAAGGGGGTCACATGTTCGGACGAGGCCGGCGACGCGGTGCCCGGGGCGCCGAGACGCTGCACCGATACCTCAAAGCCGGGGACCGCGACAGCCTCGACCGGGCCATCGACCTCGGCGAGCGCCTGATCGCCAGGGCGGAGTTCGCCGAGGAACCGGCGGAGGTGCGCGGCGCGCTGCTCGACAGCCTCGCGCTCGCCTACCACGGCCGGCACGGGCACACCGGCTCCGCCGCCGACCTGGACACCGCGATCGACCTGTGCCGGCGGGCCCTGGCCACCGGGGGCGACGAGGTCCGCTCGGTCCTGCACCGCAACAACCTCGGCGTGTGCCTGCTGCGCCGCTACGAACTGAACCCGCGGCTCGAGGACCTGCCCGAACTCGTGGCCACCTGGCGGGCCGTGGTCGACGCGACCCCGGACGACTCGCCCCGCCTGCCCGGCCGGCTGACGAACCTCGGCGAGGCGCTGGCCTGGCAGGAATCGCACGGGGAACCCGGCGACATTCCCACCGACGAGATCGTCGCCGTGCACACGCGGCTGGTGCGGCTCACCGCCGCGGGCGATCCCGAGCTCGCAAGGCACCAGAACAACGCCGGCGAGGCGCACTTCCGCCGATTCCAGCACACCGCGGACCGGACCGACCTCGACACGGCGGCCCGCTACCTGCGCACCGCGGTCGCCGGCAGCGACCCGGCCGACCCCGACATCCGCTGGCGGTGGGTGAACCTGGCCCGGGTGACCCGCGAGCTCGGCGGAGAGCATGCCGCCGAGGAGGCGGTCGATCTGGTCAGCCGGGCCATCCTCGCCGCGCCCACCCCGGTCCTGGACCTGTGGCTGTGGCGCCAGTGGCGCGCTGAGTGGCAGGACGAGCTCGCCGCTCTGGACGGCCCGGACCGCGAGGACCGGCGCGCCGACGTCCGGCAGCGGGCGGCCGACCTCGCCGGGTCCGGGCTGGCGCCCGAGGAGCTGTCCCGGCGCGCCCTGGCGGTCGGCGCGGCGGCCGTCGGGCTCGGCGTCGACGACCCGGCGGTGGCCGACGCCGTGACGACGGCCGGGCACGCGGACCTCGAACGCGGGCGCGTGACCGCCGCCCAGGACCTGTTCGAGTACGCGGTGCGGATCCGGATCGCGGCGCACGGCGAGCGGCATCCGGCGGTGGCCGAGGCCCGGTTGCCGCTGGCCGAGGCGTTCCGGCTGGGCGGCGATCTGGCGTCCTGCGCCGCCCAGCTCCGTGTCGCGGTGCGGGTCCTGGAGCGAACGGGCGGGCCGGAGCAGCTGCGCGCCATCGTGGCGATGCTGCGGGTGGCCGGCCTGCAGCGCGCGGCCGGAGAGTATGACCACGCCCTGGCGAACATGCTCGGTGCGGTCGGGGCGTTGCGCCGCCGCGTCGGCCCGCTGCACCCGGATCTGGGCACCGCGCTGACGAACCTCGGCAGCCTGCTGCTGGCGATGGACCGGGTCGAGGAGGCATTGGCGCCGTTCGAGCACGCCGTCGTGCTGCTGTCCGAACGCCCCCGGCGCCGCGACGGGCGGGCCGCGATCTTCTGGGACAACCTCGGCGGGGCTCTGCTCCGACACGGTCAGCTCGCCGACGCCCGGCGCTGCTTCGACCGGGCGATGGAGGTGTACGCGCGGGTCGGCGACCAGGCCGCCCCCGTCGACGTCACGATCACCGCCCTGCACCTCGCCAGTGCACTGTCCGATCTGGACGAGCACGACGGGGCCCGGGAACAGCTCGACCTCGCGCACCGGCTGGCCGCCCACAACTCCACGGCGGCCCACCTACTGCCCGAGATCCGGGCCGCCCGGTCCCGGTTGCCGCGTGCCGCCCGCCGGGGATCGCCGGGCTACACCCCGGACCAGACCGCGGTCGTGCCGCGCACCGCCACCGCCCGGCTTGTCGCGCCGCTGGTACGGGTGCTGGAGGCCCAGGACGACGAGGAGCTGTGGGACCTGCGCCGCCGGCACCCGGAGCTGGCCGGGCCGGAGGCGGCGGAGCTACTCGTCGAACAGGCCCGGGCCCTGCGCCTGTCGGGTCGCGACGAGGACGCCGAGGCCATCGAAGCGCGGGCCCGCCGCCTGGCAGCCGGTCCGCCGGACCCGGGCGGGGGCGCACGCGGGCTCCCGCCCGGACCGGCGGGCGCGGGATTCCCACCCAGCGCGGCCGGCGACGCCGCGGAGGCGGCACTGGGCCGCTACGAACGTGGCCGGGAGCCCGCCGACCTGCGCGCGGCGGTCACGGCGGCACGGGCGGCCGTCGAGGAGCCAGGACCCGATCACGAGCGGGCGGGGCGCCTGCACCGGCTCGGGTACATCCTGATGGTCCAGTGCCTGGAACGGCCCGACCGCGGGGCTCTCGACGAGGCCCCCGAGGTGCTCGGCCGGGTGCTCGCCCTCGCGCCGGACGACCCAGGGCTCCGGTTCCGAGCCGGCTTCCACCTCGCGAACGTGCACATCGCCCGGTACGACCACGACCACGAGCTGACGGACCTGCGCCGGGCGATCACCCTGCTCGACGGCCTCGCCGGAACACGCCCGGACCAGTCTCCGGATCCCGAGGTGCTCGCGAACCTGTCCGTCGCCGTCATCCGACTCGTCAACGCCACCGGAGAACGGTCCGACGCCGACCGGCTGCTGGCGCTGTGCGCGGACCCCGACCACGCGGCCCGATGGTCCCCGTCGGCCCGGGCCGTCGCGGCCGTGGCCGAGGGCCGGTGCAGGATGGCCCTGTGGCGGTGGGACGAGGACCCCCGGGCACTCGACCCGGCCATCGCCGCGCTGCGGTCAGGCCTGGCGGCGGCCGACCTGGACGCCAACGAGGTCGAATTCGGCCACGCCGACCTCGGCGCGGCACTGCTCAGCCGGTTCCAGCTCACCGGTGACCCCCACGACCTGGCCCAGGGAATGGAGGCCCTGGAAACGGCGCACCGGCTCGGGGGCGTGGCCGGGGACGCGTCGCTGCACGGCAGCATGCTGTGCCAGGGGCTGCTGCTGCGATACCGCGACAGCGGCGCCGGCGCCGACCTGGAACACGCCGTCCGCGTCGGCCGCGAGGCACTGGAGTCGGCCGGCTCCCGGTCCGCCGAACGCCTGACCGCCGCCGAGCAGTTGGGCGTCGCGCTCACCGAACGCTACCGGGTCACCCGCGACGAGGACCTGCTCACCGAGGCGATCGCGCTGTTCCAGGAGGCCGAGGACGCGACGGCCGGGCTGGGCGGCTCAGCGGCGGCCCGGGTGGCCAACAACTTCGGCTGGGCGCTGTCCGAGCGGTACGAACTCACCGGGGACGAGGACGACGCCGGCGCGACGGTGGACCACTACCGCCGGGCGTTGCACCTGGTCGGACCCGACGCGCCGATCCGGACCACCTATCTGGACAACCTCGGTGCCAACCTGGCGCTCGCCGCCAGCCGGGGGCATCTCGCCGCGAGCCTTGACGAGGCGGTCGAGGTGTGCGCCGAGGCCGTGGCCGGAACCGACCGTGAGGATCGGCGGTGGCCCGGGCGGATGACGAACCTCGCCATCACCCGCGCCGCCCGGCACGACCGAGACGACCGACCGCAGGACCGGGCAGCGGCCGTCGAGGGGTTCCGCGCCGTGTGCGCCGACGGGCTGGGCCGGGGCGGCAGGCACCACCTCAACGCCGCCGTGGCCTGGTGCGGATTCGCCCTGCGGTGGCGGGCGTGGCAGGACACCGCCGCAGCCGCCGAACAGGGGCTGTCGATCCTCGACCGGCTGGTGGCCGGCCAGCACGCCCCGGTGCACACACTGGGCTGGGCCCGCGAAGGCCAGGGCCTGGCCGCCCGGGGCGGATACGCGCTGGCGCGACTCGACAGGCCGCTCGACGCCGCCGTCCTGCTGGAACGGGGCAGGGCCCTCCTCCTCCAGCAGGCCCTCGGCCGCGACCCGGGCCCACTGAACGAACTCGGCGTGCTCGGCCACGACCACCTACGCCGGGACTACGTCGCCGCGTCGGAACAGGTCCAGGCCCTGGAGCGGCGCGCGGACGACACCCCGGGCCCGGACAGCCGGGCACACCTCGCCCGGGCCCGCGAGGAACTGGCCACGGTGGTGGCGCGGATCCGGAACGTACCCGGCTTCGAGAACTTCCTCCGCCCGCTGACCGGCGCCGACCTCCTCGCCCTGGCCGCCGAGGCCCCGTTGGTGTTCCTGGCCAGCACCGAACTCGGCGGCCTGGCCCTGACGGTGCGGCCGACCGGGGCGGATCTCGACTGGTTGGCGGACCCCCGGCTACGCACCCTGCAGGAATCCGTCACGGCGTTCCTCCTCCACGGCGACAGCGACGACGAGGTGACCGGTTGGCTGTGGACGGCGGTCATGCGCCACGTCGTTCGGCGGGCGGCCGGGGCTGGCACAGCCGTGGTCATCGCCAGCGGCCCGCTGTCGCTGCTGCCCCTGCACGCCGCGTGGCGCCCGGACCCGGCCGCGGCCACCGGCCGCCGGTACGCGCTGGACGACGTGGCGATCCGCTACGCGCCGAGCGCCGCCGCCCACCGGGCCAGCGTCCGGCGGGCCGCCGACGCGCGGGCCGACAGTGTCCTCGTCGTCGCCGATCCCGGCGGCCAGGCCGGACCCGAGCTGCCCTACACCAGGATCGAGGCGGAGCTGGTCCGCCCGCTGTTCCCCGCCGGCCGCACCCTGCTCGGCCCGGCCGCGGCGCTCGACACGGTGGTCGGGGCCCTGGCCGAACACCACGTGCTGCACTTCGCCTGCCACGGCCGCTACGACCCGCTCCAGCCACTCGACAGCGGTCTGGTCCTCGCCGCAGGCCAGGTGCTGACCCTGCGCCGCCTGATCGACCAGCGGCTGCCCGACATCCGGCTCGCCGTGCTGTCGGCGTGCGAGACCTCCGTACCCGGAATCGACGTCATCGACGAGGCGCTCGGCCTGCCGGCCGGGCTGCTCGCGGCCGGCGCGGCCGGAGTGGTCGGCACTCTCCGCCCGGTGCCGGACGCCGCGGCGGCCCTGGTTATGGCCCGGTTCCACACCGAGTGGCGGGCCGGCGGGATCAGCGCGCCCGAGGCCCTGCGCGCGGCGCAGCGGTGGGCCCGCGACAGCACCAACGCGGAGAAGCGGGCGGCCTTCCCCCAGCTGTGGCCGGAACCCGCCCTCGCCGGGGCGGCCCTCAGGCTGTGGCGGGGAGCCCGGGCGTACGCGGCACCCCGGTTCTGGGCGCCGTTCTGCTTCGTCGGCACCTGACGGCGAAGCGCCGGGTCCTCCGCACGCGCCCAGAGCGCACGGAGCCCCCGATTCCGGGTCCCTGACGTCACCGGGACGAATCAGACCTGACCGGGGCATCCTCGTCTGCCATCGCGGGGTCCGGATATGCGGCCAGTATCCGTTCCTGCAGCCGCAGATGCCGGAACTGGTACGCCGCCCCGGTCTGCCGCAGCATTCCCCGCCGCCGCGCGTCAGCCAGGAACCGGACCAGCCGCCACGGCAACTCGCCCTGCGCCGCGAGGGCGAACCGGGCGATCGTGAACCGCAGCCACGCCTCGCCGGGCAGGCTGCCGAGCCCGATCACGATGGCGGCACCGACGGCGAACCGCAGCCCGTACAAGGGGCCGAGCAGGATCCAGGCCGGTACCCCCACGATCAGCGCGGCGGGCGCACCGGCCGCGATCGCCGATCGCCGGTCGTCGCGCATCGTGCTGCGCGGGTCGAGCAGGTCCGCGCGGGACAGCGGGCCGCCCAGCCCCATGGCCAGGGCCATCGCGAAGAAGAAGGCGGCCCAGAGCACCTGCCAGTGCGGGAACAGCACCGTGTCGCGGGCCGCTGTGAACGCGATGGTCGTCGGTAACGCGCACAGCCCCAGCGACATCACAGTCCGCCAGGGTTGGAGCGTGATCCGCCGGGGCATGACCTCCGTGAGCCGAAATATCGTCGTGGACACGAGTACTCCCGCGACGATCAGCGCCTCGGAACGAAACCCGAACGGGGCCGCGGCGGCCAGGGTGACCACGATCGCCGGGATCGTCTTGTCCCACGCCGGACCGAGCACCCTGGCCAGCCGCCACCAGGCCATCTCGTTGTCGCCGGGCTCCAGGAGCCGGGTGGCCAGGAACGTCAGCCAGCGTCGGGCACGGTCAGCGGGGTACCTCGGGTGTCGGGGCGCGCCGGGGGCCGGGGGCCCGGAGTCGGCGTACACGGCGGGCAGGAAGGCGTCCACCAGGTGGTCGGTGATCGCGGTGGCGTCGGGGAACCGGGTCAGCTCCGCGGGATCGCGGTCGGTGGCCCGGTAGGCCACCCGGGCCAGGAACACCGTCAACGGAGTGGACAACGCTGTGGCCAGCGCTCCGGTGGGCTCGGCCGCGAGGACGTCGAGCACCGGCGCCCACCGCCGCGCGCCGGCCACGCCGCCGGCGGCCAGGTAGTCCGCCGCCTGCCGGGCGGTGACCGGTTCGATCTCCACCACGAGCGCCCTGCCGAACGGGCGGTCCTCTTCGAGGCACGCCTCCTCGTACTCGTCGGTGCGGCAGGTCAGCACCACCGGACGACCGCCGAGCGCCCGACTGAGCTGGGCCAGCGCCTCCGGGTGCATGCCCTTGGGCATCTCGTCCAGTCCGTCGAGGACCGGTGCGACCCGGCGGGCCGCCACCAGCCGCGCCGCCACGTCCGGACCGTAGCGGTCCCGGTCGGCGAGGAACGGGTACTGCTCCACCAGCCGGCCCGCGAACCAGGTGTCCAGGTGCCGGGCCCGCGGGTCCCAGCCGGCCAGGTTCACCAGAACCGGCACCGCGGTCGGGTCACCGGGTGCCCAGCCCCGCAACACTTCCGTGAGGAGCAGAACTGCCAGGGAGGTCTTGCCGCTGCCGGGCGCGCCGATGACGACGAGTTGGCGCAGCGGCAGGCCCAGCCAGCACCGGGCCAGGTCACCCGGTCCGCCCCGGATCCGGAGCCCGGTGGCCCGCCAGCCCGGCCCGAACACCACCTCGGAGAGCGCGGGCTGGACGGCCCGTTCGCTGGGCCGCCACCGCACGGGTATCGGGTCCGGCCCGGACAGGCCCCGGTCCTCGGCCTCGGTGTCCCACTGCGCCCGCAGCCGCTGGACCAGATCGGCCAGCGCACGGTCGAGTTGGACATCGGGATCACCCGGCGGGGTGCGCAGCGCGGCCCAGGTGCCCAGCACCCCGATCCCGAGGCCGGCGACGCCGAGCACCAGGCCGCCGACACTGGCGAGGCGGTCCCAGGTCTCCTGCCGCCCGGTCGGGCCGGACCGCAGATACAGCAGGACGAGAACGAGAGCCCCGAGGACGAGGAGCAGGACGCCGACCGCGGCCAGCCCCGACCACCACGAACGGCCACGACGAGTCAACCACACCCCGACCATTGTGGTCGGCTTCCGCGCGACCCGGACCCTGGCCGTCGGGTACCCGTCAGCTCGATGCACGCCCCGACGGATGTGGCGATGCTCGGGCGGCGGCTACGCGCCGGTCTGTGGGCGCTGGCTCGACCGGGGCACGGGGAGGAGCAGGAAGTCCATGACGCCGAGCGGGCCGGTGTCGTCCGAGGTGTCGACGTGCCGCCAGCCCCACCGGTGGTAGATCTGGCGGGCGGGGGCCAGCGGGTTGGCCGCCAGTGTCGCGAACGGTTCGGGCCGGTCGGTGAGAAGGGCGTCGAGGAGCCGCCGGCCAAGGCCCCCGCCGCGCGCGTCGGGGTGCACGATCCATTCCTTGACAGCGAAGGTGTCGACTCCGGTCACGGCGGCAGGTGGGCCCTGGGTGGCGCGCTGCCACCATCTGCCCGCCGGGTACGTGACCCCGAAGGCCGCGCCGACCAGCGTCTCCCCGCGCAGGGCCGCGACGAGCGCGAATCCCGGATCGGTCGTCTGCTCGGGGTAGGCTGCCCGGAACCGGGCGACGTCGTCGGGACCCTCGTGGTAGGGGGCCTCGCCGAACACGACGGCATACAGAGCTGCCAGGTCGTCGGCGAACTCGACGGCGGCGGGGCCGTCGAGGTGCACCAGGGTGGTGGCGGTGTCCGTGTTCTCGCGCTCGTCGGTGCCGGTCATGATGCGCCTCCCCGCCATGTCGAATGTGGTCGCCTCATGATCATGATACGAGACCCCGTTCGATGGGTCATTCTTGAGTGCCAAAGACGGTTGCTGGCAGAAGCGCCGTTGCTGGAATACTGACAGCCATGCTGATACGACGCAGCGGACGAACCTCCAACATGTCTGGTATGTCGCCACGGCGGCTGTGGCGTCCACCCAGCGCGGATAAGGGTTCGCGTGCGGGCGTGCGGCGTCGGGACTGGCCTACGTTGCTCGGCATCGGCACCGCGATCGTCGCAGCGCTCGGCGCTTTGATCTTCAATGGCATTTCCGCGACGGCCACCAACAAGCAGCTCGAACTTTCCAGGGACGGCCAACTGACCGACCGTTATTCGCAGGCGGTGGAGCAGTTGGGGTCGGATTCCCCCGAGGTGAGGCTCGGAGGCATTTACGCCCTCGAGCGGCTCATGCGCGACTCCCCGATCGACCAACCGACCATCGTGGAAGTTCTCGCCGCGTTCGTTCGCAGTCACGCCACTCGGCTCCCTGGCCCGAGTCCGGCTCCGGCGGCCACGCTGACGAGGGAAGATGTACGCGCGACCGCCGGTCGGCGACCGGTTGACCTCCTCGCGGCGTTGACCGTCATCGGCAGGCGTGACACCCGGCACGATCCTCAGCGTCAGGTGTTCGACCTGTCCTACTCGACTGTCGACCTGTCGTATTCCAATCTGGATGGACTCAACCTTCTCGGCGTCAGGCTGCGTGGCGCCAACCTCACCGGTACGAGCCTGATAGGTACGATCCTCAACGGGGCGGACCTGAGCGGATCCTCCCTGACGAGCGTCGACCTGACCAATGCGAAGGTGCGGTTCGCCAATCTTTCGTGCGCCTGGATGATCGGGGCGAACCTCACCGGAGCGGACCTGAGCAACTCCGACTTGTCTGGAGCGGGCCTGGCTGGCGCGACGTTGAGCGGCGCCAATCTGACCGACGTGACGCTGACAGGTGCCGCCTTTGGCTTCGAGGGCCCAGGGTTGAGGGGGACAACCGGCACTCCACGCCCTCAACCTACGGTGACATCGGCACCCTGTTAGGCGTGTTTGGTACGTGGTCGGGGAGTGTCGCGGGAAATCCGGTGCGTCGATGAACTGCCAGTCCTAGCATGCGTGGGTGGACCTTTCGCATCTCGGCGCGCCGATCGGGCCGATGATCCGCGTCCACGGCGGGTTCGCCAACCGGATGTACCGGCTCGACACCGACCAAGGGTCGTTCGCGGTGAAGGAGTTGAACCTCCTCGACCGCCGCTGGACCTATCACGTCGAGGACGTGTTCAGGTTCGAGCGGGCGGCATTCTCGGCCGGCGTCCCGATGCCGGAGCCGATCTCGGCCAGTCACCACACGCTCGTTCACCGATGGGTCGAGGGAGAAACGGTGCCCGAGGCACCGGTGTCGGCGGCGTACGCGTGTGAGGTCGGTGAGATCCTCGCGCGCGTCCACGCGCTCGACGTCGCGTGGACCCATGCGTCGGTCGAGGACCCGACGCCACGGGACTGGCCCGAGCTCGCCGCGCGGGCGACCGCGAGCGAACTGCCGTGGGCCGACGAACTCGCCGCTCGCGTCGAGACGTTCCTCGCGATCGCGCACTTCGTCGACACCTGCGAACGGCCAGGCCCCGGCGTGCTGACCCATAAGGACATCCAGCCGTGGAACCTGCTCGCCCGGGACGGTCGCCCGGTGGTGCTCGACTGGGAGCTCTCGGGGATGCTCGACCTGTCCGGTGAACTCGGCTCGACCGCGCTGAGCCTGGCGAAGGGACCTGGCTTCGACGACATCAAGCCCGCCATCTTCCGCTCGGTCCTCGACGGCTATGTCGCGGGAGGCGGAGCGCTGCCGCCGTCTGGTCCAAGCTGGTTCGTGTTCATGATCGGCGGCTGGCTGGGGCACACGAGGTGGAACATTCTCCGGTGCCTCGCCGGTGTCGAGGCGAGCACCGGCCCTGACCTGGCACTGTCGCACGAATCCGTGCGTAACGGCCTGCGCGGCCTCCCGGACCTGTTCGGCCGACTTCCGCAGCTCGAGGCGCTACTCGCGTGACCGGCTCTGAGCCTGCTCCTCAAACGCGCCCTAGTGCTGTGACCGGGGAGGATGGCCGGTGAGTTCGAGTAGCCGGCACATGTCGTGGAAGCCTTCCACGCACGCGTCGAGAACCGCGCCGTGGCCACCTGTGGTCTCGGCGTACAGCAGAAGAAAGTACGGGTCGATGGTGTCGGGGGAGTAGATGTCGGCCTCGACGACCTCGCCGTTCGGGCCTTCGAACCGGCAGTGTGCGCCGTGCGGTTCCAGGTCCCAGGTCGCGTCCCGGATCCGGACGGTGTCGGGGAATTCCCCGTCGAGGTCACCTGCGGGCACCATCGCGGCCAGCATGTGGGCCACCAGCGCGTCGGCCGACTGACGAAACTCGGCGACAAGATGATCCAGGGCCGGGCGCACGGCGGCAGCCTCCGCGTCCGTGACGAGCTGGAGCACCGTGAGGCCCGACCCCCGGCTCGTCCCCGACACGGCGAAGACAGTCACGTGGGGCGGGAGCGCGTCTCGCAAGGTCCGCGCGATGGCCGTGGCGGATTGCATGTCCATGTCGAGGGGGATGAACAGCTTGCGTCCTCGGCCGACCCGGTGGGCGATGTCGATCGGGTCTGGCATTCCCTGCGGGATCGACCCGGTCGTTGGCTTCATCGCGCAAGGCTAGCCGGGGAGAACAGACGGCCGTCGTCCGGACGTTCAGGCCGCACGCCCGCGTCTCTCGACCTGAACGCTACCGGCTGAATGGCTAGCCGCCTAGGACGCCTGAGCGGCGGTGACGCCGCCCTCAAACGCCGAGCAGTGGGGATCCGGCGCACTCTCCGGGGAGCCGCCACGGACGGCGTTGGAGGTCAGCGCGGACGGAAGCGGAGGCGTTCCGCCCACCTCAGCCCTCGCACCGGTCGGCCCTCAGCGCGCGTGCCACCGGGCCAGCAGCTCGGCCTCCCGTTCGGCGGTCAGCGCCTTCTTCGACGGGGCACCGGTGGCGAGCGCTTCGCGCGCGGACTCCGCGACAGGCCGCAGGCGCAGCCCAGCCCGCAGCGAGGCCGCAGGGTCCGCCGCGCTGGTCAGCTCCTCGGCGCGGTCGCCCTGCGCCCACATCGGCAGGGACGCGACCGTCTCGCCCTCGGCGAGAAGGAACGCGTCGTCGACCCAGGTGACGGTGCTCTCCGCGACGCCGATGCCCGCACGCACCTCGTCGAGAAAGTCGGCATAGGTGGACGTCGCGGACGCGCCGACCAGGTGCAGCGTCCCGGACCTGCCCTCGGCCAGAGCAGTGACCGTGAACTCCGCGATGTCGCGCGCGTCGATGACCTGCAACGGGGTACCCGGGGCCCCGGGCGCGAGGATCTGGCCGCCGCGCGCGATCCGGTGTGCCCAGTAGTCGACGTGGCCGAAGTGGTCCCATGGCCCGATCACGTACGACGGCCGCAGTACGAGGATGGCGTCCCCGAACCGGTCGGAGGCGACGCGCTCGCACAGGACCTTCAGTGCGCCGTAGTTGGCGTAGGTCACCTCCGACACGTCCGTCGGTGTGGGGCCCTCGAGTTCGTGGAGCCGGCTGTCCTCGGTGAACCCCGGACCCTCGGGGTCATAGACGGACGCCGTGGAGATCAGGACGTACCTGCCGCCGCGCGCGCCGAGCGCGTCGGCGAGCGTGGTCACCTGACCCGGCAGGTACGCGCAGATGTCGATCGTCGCGTCCCATTCGCCGTCGGCGAGCGTCGCCGCGAGCGCGTCGGGGTCGTCACGGTCGGCGAGCAGGTGCCGGGCGGCGCCGTCGAACAGGTCGCCACCGGTGCGGCCCCGGTGCAGGAGGGTGACCTCGTGTCCGGCGGCCAGGGCTGTCGCCGCGATGTGCCGGCCGATGAACCGGGTCCCGCCGATGATGAGGATGCGCATCGGCCGATCGTATGCGTGGGGACGTGGAGTCAGGGTCCCGTCGGGGGCGCATGCGGTGACGGAGCGCGAGGTTTGTTCGTGCTGGACCTACGGCCGGCGGGCGAGGAGGTGGCCGTCGAGGAAGCCTCGTTCGGAGCCCGGGTCGTGCAGGAGCCGGGCGAAGGGTGCGAGTCCGGCGTCGGTGAGTAGTCCGGCTAGGCGGTCGGCCGGCCAGCTGTAGGCGGGTGTGACCTTGTGGTCGAATCGGACCGGCTCAGGCGCGTCGGTCCCGAAGAAGGAGACCAGGAGCAGGCCACCGGGTGCCAGGACGCGCACCTGCTCGGCGAGCAGCACCGGTAACTCCTCCGGCGGGGTGTGGATCATGGCGTAGTGGGCCAGGACGCCGCCGAGCGCGCCGTCTTCAATCGGCAGGGATTCCATCCGCGCCTCCTGGAAGCGCAGCGTCGGGTGGGCGCGGCGGGCGTGGTCGACCATGCCGGGGGAGATGTCTAGTCCGAAGGCGTCCAGGCCCAGTTCGCACAGCATGGCCGTCAGGTGTCCGGGCCCGCACCCGACGTCGGCCGCCCGCGGGTTGCCCGCCGCGGCCACCAGTTCGGCGAAGGTGGCGATCATGGCCCGGGAGAACGGCTGCCCCTCCAGCCGGTTCGCGAACAGCGAGGCGTACAGCTCTACGACCCCGTCGTAGGCCGCCCTGGTCTCGTCCTGATGATCCACCACGGGAAGAACTCTAGAGAACGGGTCGTGCGGCGGCCAGCGGCCACAGATCCACCGGGTGGCTGAAGGTCACGCTACCCGCCACCACCCGGGCTGCGGTGAGGCGAAACCCTGTTGGGCGGGTTCACCGGTTCCGGGTAGCCTCACGGCATTATGCCGATCATCCCTCGCCCCGATCCCGGAACGCCGGACGCCCGCGGCCCGGTCCGATACCTGTGGTGGCTGGTCAAGAGCCAACCGGTGCGGGTGCTGCGCGGCACCTTCTTCGGCACGGCGTGGATGGTCGGATTGACCATTCCGCCGTACTGCGTGTCCCGCGCCGTCGACGAGGGCCTGCGCCCCGGCGACATGGGCAAGGTGCTGCTGTGGAGCGCGGCGATCATCGCCGCGGGCTGCCTCAACGCCGTCCTGGGCATGATGCGGCACCGCACCATGACGTTCATCCGGCTGGACGCCTCCTACCGCACCGTGCAGGTCGTGATCCGCCGCGCGACGGCCCTGGGCGCGGCGCTGCCCCGCCGCCTGTCCACCGGGGAGATCATCGCCATCGGTGGCAGCGACATCTCCCACATCGCCCACGTGCTCACGTTCGTCGGGCCCGGGGTCGGCGCGATCGTCGCACTCATGGTCGTCGCCGGGCTGTTGTGGCCGGTCTCGCCGGTGCTGACGATCGTGGTCCTCGCCGGCGTGCCAGCCGTGGCGGTGGGCATGACCCCGCTGATGCGGCGCCTGCAAAGCGTCGAGAGTGAGTACCGCAGGCAGCAGGGCGCGCTGACCGCGCTGGCCGGCGACCTGGTCGGCGGGTTGCGAGTGCTATCCGGTATCGGGGGAAAGGACCTGTTCGGGGAGCGCTACCGGGAACGCTCGACGCGGCTGCGGGCCGAGGGGTACCGGGTCGGGGCCGTATCGAGCTGGATCCAGAGCCTCGGGGTGGGCCTGCCGTCGATGTTCCTGGCGCTGATCGCCTGGCTCGCGGCCCGGCTGGCCGCCACCGGTGAGATCAGTGTCGGGGACATGGTGGCCGTCTACGGGTACGTGGCGGTGCTGATCATGCCGGTGTACTTCCTGATCGAGACCGCCTACGACTTCACCCGCGGCGTCGTCGCCGCCCGCCGGGTCACCACGCTGCTGAGCCTGTCTCCCGACGTGACCGACACCGCGACGGTGCCGGCCCCGCCCGCGCCCGCCGAGCTGCACGACCCTGCGACGGGGCTGACCGTGCCGGTCGGGACCTTCCTGGCGGTGGCCGCCACCGAGGCCGGCGCGGCGATCGCGCTGGCCGACCGGCTGTCCCGGCACGTCGACTCCGAGGTCACCTGGGGCGGGCGGGCGCTGAGCGGGATGCCACTGGACGAGGTGCGGCGCCGCGTCCTCGTCGCCGACAACGAGTCCTACCTGTTCGCCGGTTCCGTCCGCGACGTGATCACCCCGCCGGGAACCGGAGGCGAGGCGCTGGTCGCCGCGCTGCACACCGCCGCGGCCGAGGACGTGGTCGAGGCGCTGCCGGAGGGGCTGGACGCGCCGCTGCCCAACCAGGCGCGCACCCTCTCCGGCGGGCAGCGGCAACGGCTGCGCCTGGCGCGGGCGCTGCTGACCGACCCGGAGGTGCTGATCCTCGTCGAGCCGACCTCGGCGGTCGACGCGCACACCGAATCGGTGATCGCCCGACGGCTACGCGAGGCGCGCCGGGGCCGCACCACGGTCGTGATCAGCGCCTCGCCCCTGATCCACGACGTCGCCGACCTCGTCGCCCACCTCGACGGCGGCCGGGCCGTCACCGGTGAGCACCACCAGATGCTGGCCGGGCACCCCGGCTACCGGGCCCTCGTCACCCGCGACAGCGACGACCACGAGCCGGAGAGGTCGGTCCGATGACGCACCTGCCGATCGCGGGCCGGCGCGAGGTGCGCCTGGCCACCGTCGGGCTGATCCGCGGCGACCGGCGCGCCATGGCCGCCGTCCTGGCCCTGTACTGCTCGGCGACCCTGGCCGGGTTGGCCGGGCCGTGGCTCGTGGGCCGCATCATCGACCAGGTGCAGCACGGCGCGGACGTGTCGACCGTGGACGTGCTGGCCGGCGCGGCCGTGGTGGCGGTGATCGCGCAGATCCTGCTGACCCGCGCCGCCCGCTACGCCGGGTACCGTTTCGGCGAGCGCGCCCTGGCCCTGCTGCGGGAACGGTTCATGGACCGGGCCCTGGACCTGCCGATCGCCACTGTCGAGCGCGCCGGCACCGGCGACCTGATGACCCGCGCCTCGGTGGACGTCGCAGCCCTGGGCACCTCCGCGCGCGACGCGGCCCCGGAGATCTTCATCAGCGTCGTGCAGGTCGTCTTCATCCTCGGCGCGGTCGTGGTCATCGACCCTGTCCTGGGACTGTGCTCGCTGGTGGCGACGCCCGCCCTGTGGATGGTGGCGCGCTGGTATCTGCGCCGCGCCCGCGAGGCGTACCTGGCCGAGGGCGCCGCGACCACCCGATTGTCCGAGGAACTGGCCGCCACCGCCGAGGGCGCCCGGACGATCGAGGTCCTGCGGATGCGTCCCGCGCGCGTCGGCTCCGGTGACCGGAGCATCGGCACGGCGTTCGCCGCGCGGGTGCGCACTCTCGCGCTGCGGTCGGTGCTGTTCCCGGTGGCCGAGGCCGCGCACGCGTTCCCGGTGGCTGTGGCCCTCGTCGTCGGCGCGGTGCTGATGTCCCACGGCCGGCTGAGCCTGGGTTCGCTGGTGGCCGCGGCCCTGTACCTGACGAGACTGGGCGGGCCCGTCGACTGGATCCTGCAGTGGATGGAGACCCTGCAGAGCGGTGCGGCGTCCCTGGCACGTCTGGAGGGCATCGGACGGATTCCGACGACGGTGCCGCAGCAGCGCGCCGAGCCCGACGGGGACCGCATTGACGTGTCCGGCGTGACCTACGCCTACCACGAGGGCCATGACGTCCTGCACGATGTCAGCCTGTCGGTGCGGCCCGGGGAGCGGCTGGCCATCGTGGGTCCCTCCGGTGCGGGTAAGTCGACGCTGGGCCGGTTGTTGGCGGGCATCGACACGCCCGGGCGGGGCAGCGTCACCGTCGGCGGGGTCCCGGTCGGGCAGCTGCCGCCCGATGAGCTGCGCCGCCGGATCGCCCTGGTCACCCAGGAGCATCACGTGTTCCTGGGGACGCTGCGCGACAATCTGGCGCTGGCGGCGGCCGAGGCCGGTGACGAGCGGATGGGGCAGGCGCTGGCGGCGGTCGGCGCGGACTGGGCCGCGGACCTGCCCGACGGGCTGGACACGATGCTGGGCGCCGGTGGGATGACCCTGGACGCGTCCCGGGCGCAGCAGTTGGCGCTGGCGCGGCTGGTGCTGGCCGACCCGCACACCCTGATCCTCGACGAGGCGACCTCGATGCTGGACCCGACCGCCGCGCGCGACACCGAACGCTCCCTCGCGGCGGTGCTGGAGGGCCGCACCGTCATCGCGATCGCACACCGCCTGCACACCGCCCACGACGCCGACCGGGTCGCGGTGATGGAGCACGGTCGGGTCACCGAGCTCGGTGCCCACGACGAACTCGTGGCCGCCAGCGGCACGTACGCGTCGCTGTGGCGGTCCTGGCACGGCGGGTGAACGGGCCCGTAGGTCACCGTCGGCGGGCGCGGATTCACCGGAGCCGTCGGCGGCCGAGCTGGAGTTGGGCCCGCAGCACCTGACGCGGGCGCAGCGGCGGCGCGGGCAGCGGGTTGGCCGCGACGGCGCGGTAGCCGTCGAGGGTGAGCGCGAGGTAGCGCCGCCAGGCCTTCGGGTCGATGGCGAAGGTCGCCTCACTGACCCGCGAGAGCGCCCAGACGATGAATGCCAGGTCCTCGGCGGTGACGTCGGCGCGCAGACTCCCCTCGGCCTGCGCCCGCTCGACGATCCGCCGGCCGAGGTCGTAGGCGCGCTTGCGGGCGGCCTCGATGCCCGCGTGCGGGAACCGCATCGACGCGATGTCGTTGAAGGCGAGATCACCGGCCTGTAGCTCGCAGGTGCGCTCGAGGAAGAACACGAGCCCGTCCCAGGCCGGCTCCATCACGACCGCGGCCTCGGCGGCCTTGATCCAGGCGCGCTTCTTGTCCGCGATGACGGCCGCGACGAGGTCCATCCGGGTCGGGAAGTGCCGGTACAGCGTCCCGACCGCCACCCCCGCGCGGCGGGCGACACCCTCCAACGCCGCGTTGAGGCCCTCCTCGGCGAAGGCGGCCTTGGCCGCGACCACCAGCGCGGTCCGATTGCGGCGCGCGTCCTGACGAAGCGGCCCGGCGGGGGCCTTGCGAGTTGCCATGCGCCGCAGCATACAACCGGAGGGCCGCCTCCGTTTAGAGCCTCAAAGTCGAGGAGTGCCTCACTTTAAAGTGTGAAAGCGCCGCTGGAACCCATTGTGGGTTGCCGCCGAACCGGCCTAGCCTGATGGCGATCCAATCAGAAACGCGGCCCTACAACGCGAGGGAGGGTGGACCATGCCCCGGTACGAATGGGACCAGACCCACGAAGGCATCAGCCAGCTCAAGGAAGCGGTCGCCTCGGCGCGCTCGCAGGTGGTCACGCACGAGATGTACGGGCGGCTGGACTCGCACGACGCCATCGTGACGTTCATGGAACACCACGTCTACGCCGTGTGGGACTTCATGTCCCTGCTGAAGTCGCTGCAGCGCAACCTGACCGGCGTGGAGATCCCGTGGGTGCCGACCGGGCCGACGTCGAGCCGACGGCTGATCAACGACATCGTGCTCGTCGAGGAGAGTGACGAGTACGGCGAAGGCTTCATCAGCCACTTCGAGCTCTACCTGCAGGGCATGAGCCAGGCCGGGGCGAACACGAAGGCCATCGAGTCGTTCATCGACCTGGTCAAGGGCGGTACGCCGGTGACGGAGGCCCTCGACGCCGTGCGGGCGCCCGCGCCGTCCGCGGAGTTCGTGCGCAGCACGTTCGCGTTCATTCAGGAGTACCCGTTGCACTGCCAGGCGGCCGCGTTCGCCTTCGGCCGCGAGGACCTCATCCCCGAGATGTTCCAGCAGGTCGTCGACGTCAACGAGAACACAGGCAAGCTCGACCTGTTCGTCGACTACCTGCGCCGCCACATCCAGGTCGACGACGAGGTGCACACGCCCATGGCGATGCAGATGCTCGCCGACATCTGCGGCGACGACCAGCGGAAGTGGCAGGACTGCGTGGAGGCCGTCACCTCGACCCTCCAGGCCCGCACGCGCCTGTGGAACGGCATCACCGCGGCCCTGTAGCTCGCGGACGGCAGGCCCTGGCCCGCACGACCTTCGTGTCGGCCAGGGCTTTGGCGTGCCCGGCGCTGGTCTGGAATTTACCTTCGATCCCTTGATCGCCGGACCAACCTTCGCCATGATATGCATCAACGTCGATGGCCATCGGCAATCCCTCCCATTCGAAGGAGAGGTACCTGTGGCACTGTATGGCGAAATGTCATGGTTCTGCTGCGGCAGCTCCTGGGGCCCGTGCGCGACCACCGGGCACGGGGCCTGCGGCACGTGCAACTCGGGCTCCTACCAGCACGCCTGGCCCAACACCTCCGACGCCTGCCTGGCCATCACCCGGCCCGACCGGTGCGGCGAGACCCTGGCCCGGCGCGGCTGCGGTTTCACCCACTACACGACCAACCGGTGCAACGGGAAGCAGGTCGCGACCCGGATCGCCGACTGCGGCCCGCAGACCGACCTGTGGTGCGGCGAGCGCACCTGCTGCGGATCGGTATGCGGCTCCAACCGGATCATCGACCTGACCCCGGCCGCGTTCAGCGCGATCGCCAGCCTGTCCGGCGGGCTGCGCCCGGTCCTGGTCGAGGCCTGAGGCCATGGACCTCAGCCGCCGCAGAGTACTCAGCGCCGCCGCGCTCGGCGGTGCCGCCGCCCTGGTCGGAGCCACCGCCCTCGGCTCACTGGCCCCCGAGGCCGCGTTCGCCGCACCGTCGGCCCTGGACCCCGACGCGCCTGACCCCAACTTCGCCGAGGGCCGGGTCACCGGCGTCGCCGACACGATGCTGCTCGTCACCGGCTCCGACGGCACGCTGTGGCGGATCCGGGTCACCAGCGCCTCCAGTATCTGGAAACTGCGGCCCGCCACGCTCGACCAGGTCAGCGTCGGCGACGGGCTGTACGCCCGCGGCGTCCGACTGCCCGACGGCACCCTGGCCGCCGACTCGGTCTGGGTCAACATCGTCAACCTCCAGGTGCACATCGCCGCCATCACCCGCAACACCGTGCACATGGACCACAAGGGCAGCCGGATCGTCGGCCACGTGGTCCCGGGCACGTCGGTGGCGGCGTACAACGGCACGCCCGCCGTCGCCGACCTGTCGCTGCTCAAGGTCGGAGCACACATCCAGGTGCTCGGCGCGTGGATCCCCGACACCAACGAGATCGAGATCGCCACCGTCCACGCGGCGGCCTGACCCGCCCGGACCGGCCCGCCCGCCGCCGCGCGGCACGGTGCGGCCGGTCCGGGCCGAAGGAGTCGAACGTGATTGCGAGCTTGCAGCCCCTCCTGATCGGCGCGGTCCTGCTCTGGGCGGCGACGGTGAAACTCCTCGGCCGGCACGCCGCCGACGCGGCCCGGCGCTCGGCGCTCGTCCCACTGGTAGGCGACGGCGCCGTCACGGCGTACCGGATGGTCGGCGTCGCCGAGGCCCTGCTCGGCCTGGCGTTGATCGCACCGCCGGCCCTGCCGGCCGAGACCGTCGGCGCCGCAGCGGCGCAGGTCGGCTTTCTCCTCTTCCTGGGGTACGCGCGGTGGAAGGCCCCCGAATCCTCCTGCGGCTGCCTGAGCGCCCGACGGGTGCCGGTGCGGTGGCGGAGCTTCGCCCGGGCCGGTGGCCTGCTGGTGGCGGCACTCGTCGCGACCGGAGACCCCTGGTCGACGGTGACCAGCCACCCGCTGGCCTCCGTCGCCGTCCTGCTCGGCGAAGCCGCGCTAGTGGTGGTGCTGTCCGCAGAGCTGGACGTCTTCTGGCTGGAGCCGCTGCGCCGGATCAAGGTCGCGCTCACCCATCCGCTGCCCAGTGGATCCTTCGACGTGCCGATCGGCTCCACCGTGGAGCAGCTGCACCGCAGCGGGGCGTACCGGCAGGCCGCGCCCCTGCTGCGCTCCGACGTCCGGGACTGGTGGGACGAGGACGAGTGGCGGATGGTCTGCTACTCGGGCTCCCACGAGGGCCGGGCGGCGACGGCGGTGTTCGCGGTGCCCCGGTTGCGGTACGACCCCGGCGCGGTGCGGATGGCGATGGTGGCCGAGGACAGCGACCGGATCCTGCTGGCCCTGGACCCGGCCGCGGACCCCGTCGCCGAGGCCGGCTGGCCGGCACCGGAGCCCGAACCGGTGGCCTAGACCGGGCCCGGTGTCGCGTCGGGAGCCGCCCGGCGCGACACCGCGCGGCCCTCAGCCGGTGTAGTCCGTGGCGTGCGCGCCGCCACCGGACGGCCACAGGAACCTGCCGTCGTCGGCCGGGGCGTAGCGCTTGTTGCCGTCGCCCGCCCGCACCTGTAGCCGGTTGTCGCGCCACGTGGACCCGCGCTGCCGGCCACCCCAGATGTCGCCGTACAGGAACCCGTAGAGCTGGCTCAGCTCGGCGGAGAACACGTTGCCGGTCACGGTGATGTTGGTGGCGTTGTCCTTCACGCCGATGCTGACTGCGTAGCCCCAGCCGGAGACGTAGTTGTTCGTGAACGCGATCCGGTCGTAGACGCCGTCGCCCTGCAGCGCCAGCCCGTTGGTGTTGCCCAGCGAGGCGATGGTGTTGTGGTCGATGACCATCGGGCCGCCGTTTCCCTCACTCTGCGGGCCGATGCCGTCGTGGTGGTAGACGTCGCGTGCGGTGTCGGCCAGGTCGTGAATGTAGTTGTTGGTCCACCGGGAGGGCCGCCCGGCGAACCCGGTCACCATCTCCAGCCCCGCGTTGCCCCAGATGTCGTTGTGGTCCATGACGGCGACGGCCTCCTTCATGGTGGTCACCAACTGCCAGGACTTGTCGAAGGGGGTACCGGGCGGGGCGTGCGCCGAGGAGACCGTGCCGTCGTTGCCGGGCGGGGTGGCGTACGCGCTGGGCTTGAACGTGGAGTACCGGAAAGTGATGGTGTGCTCGCTGTAGATCTGCACCAGATTGTCGTTGGGGTCGGCCCCCTCGAACAGGCAGCCCACGAAGGTGAGATTGTCGCCGTAGATCGAGACCTTCAGCGACAGGAAACGCTGGAAGGCGACGACGCTGTTGTCGGGGTACTCCACCCGCAACGGCCTCGTCGCGCTCATGCCGGTCGTGTAGTCGGTGAGGTGGCCCGGATAGCCGACCTTGCCGAGGCCGCCGGCGTTGGCCGGGGTGCGCGGGTAGCCGGTGTTGGAGAAGTCCGGCCAGTAGCCCGAACCGTCGTTCGGCCGCGCCCGCATCGCCGTGGCGCCGGCCGGAGGGGACGCGGACGGTGTGGCGGGTGCCGCCGTCGGAGCCGGGGCGCTCGCCGTCGGCCCGGGCGAGGCTGACAGCGACGCCGGTCCTGTGGAGCGCGCGGCGGCGTCCGGCGGCGTGGATCCCGCCGTCGCGAACAGGACGGCCGCCACGGTCACCACCGCCGCGCCGGCGCCACCCAACCCGATCCACCACGCCCGCGCCGGTCGGCGTCGGTGCAGACCTGGCCGCCCCTCGGTCCCGCTCATCCGGCCGCCTCCCACGATGATCAACTCGGGTAGTATCCCGTGACAGTACGCGTCGGATCACAGGCCCCGACGCCGGCCACAGTGGATGGCGCCATCGACATTGCCGATGGCCGTCGGTGCGGGATCGGTCGCATTTCCGGCAGTGAGGCGACGAAGCCACGGTGGGACTGGTGTTCCCAGCTCAGGGCGACGCCCATGGTGGGGCAGCGGCCGCGGTCGATTCGTGCTAGACAGTGCGGTGCTTTCATTTCTCATCAATCGCGACTTCGCCCGGCTGTGGTCCGGGCAGGCGATCTCCGTGGTCGGCGACTTCGTCTTCGACACCACCTTGACCATCTGGGTGGCCAAGGACCTGTTGGCCGGCAGCCAGTGGGCGCCGGCTGCGGTGAGCGGCCTGATGCTATGCACCGTGCTGGCGATCATGGTGGTCGGCCCGGTCGCGGGCGTGTTCGTCGACCGGTGGGACCGCAAGCGGCTGATGCTCGGCACCGAGGTGCTGCGTGGCGTGCTCGTAGGCGCGCTCACCCTGGTCACGCTGTTTCCCACCGACACGCTGCCGATTGGCGTGTGGCTGGGACTGCTGTACTTCGTGGTGTTCGTGGTCAACTCGGCCGGCCAGTTCTTCAACCCCGCCCGGTTCGCCACCATCGGCGAGATCGTGCCCGGCGAGGTTGATCGGGCCCGGGCCTTCGGGCTCGGCCAGGCCACCCAGGCCACCGCCGTGATCGTCGGCCCACCGCTGGCCGCGCCACTGCTGTTCAGCGTGGGCATCCAGTGGGCGCTGCTGCTCAACGCGGCGTCCTACGCGGTGTCGTTCCTGGCGATCCGTGGCGTGCGGATCGAGGCCCGGCCGGCGGCGCAGCGGGCCGCCAAGCCGTCCTGGCGGGCCGAGTTCGGCGCGGGGCTGAAGATGTTCGCCACCAACCGGTTCCTGGTCGCGTTGCTCGGCATCGCCGTGATCGCCCAGCTCGGCACCGGCGCCATGAACGCCCTGGACATCTTCTTCCTCACCGACAACCTGCACGTCCAGCCGAACCTGCTCGGCGTGATGTCGATGGCGATCGGGGTCGGCTCGGTGGTCGGCGCACTACTCTCCGGGCGATTGGTGGCATTGGTCGGCGCCCGCAACCTCACCTGGGGCGGCCTGTTCCTCGGCGGCCTGCTGTTCGCGGTCTACGCCCGGCAGACCAGCTTCGTGCCGGCCGTGGCCTGCGCGGTCGCCTTCATGATCCCGGTGACCGCGCTGAACACCGGGCTGAGTCCGATGCTGCTCGAGGCAACGCCGAAGGGGTACATGGGCCGGATGATGGCGGTGTTCAACCCGGTGAACAACGCCGCCGGCATGCTCTCGGTGGTGGCGGCCGGATCGCTGGCCAGTACGACGCTCCGGGACTTCCACGCCAGCGTCGCGGGCGTCCACCTCGGCCGGATCGACCTGATCTTCACGGTCTCGGCGTTGCTGGTGGTGACGGCCGGCGTGATCGGCGCTTTCGTGCTGCCGTCGGCCCGACGCGGGAAGCCGGCCGCCGAGCCGGCGGAGATAGCGACCTGAGTGTTGTCAGTGCGGCCAGGAGTGTTCCCGGGCGCGCTCCTGACGGTGGATGTCCCCGACCGAGCCGGAGCCGTGCCCTGCCCGTCTTGGGAGCCGCCCTGTCCGGGGCCCGCGAGGTATCCGGAGCCGGCGCCGTACAGCCATGCGGCCACTATCCTCGTGGGCATGGCTATTCAGCGCATGGACAATGTCGGCATCGTCGTGGACGACCTCGACGCGGCCGTCGCCTTCTTCACCGAGCTCGGTATGGAGCTGGAAGGCAGGATGCCGATCGAAGGAAGCTGGGCGGGTAAGGTCGTCGGGCTCGACGACATGCGCAGCGAGATCGCGATGATGCGGATACCGGGCGCGCCGGGCCGACTCGAACTGGCGAAGTACCACTCCCCGGAGGCGGGCGCCCCGAATCCGGGGGTCACCCCGGTGAACACGCTGGGCCTGCACCGGGTCATGTTCGCCGTCGACGACCTCGCCGACACCCTCGCCCGCCTCCGCCCGCACGGCGCCGAACTCGTCGGCGAAGTGACGCGCTACGAGGACAGCTTTCTACTCTGCTACCTTCGCGGGCCCAGCGGCATCATCCTCGGGCTCGCCGAGCAGCTGAGCTGAGCTCTCTCGCGGCTCTGGTCAGATTCGCTCGGTGACGGCCGGCCGTGCGACAGGCCATGCGCGGGGGTGACACCTCTCGCGCACGGCCCGCCACAGTGCTACCGAACGAACCTGACGTTGCCCGACGGGCCGGCCAGGGTGCTGACGTCGCCACTGAGATGGCACCGGTAGAACGTGTTGTTCTCCTTGCCGTTGATGCCGACCACGGTGTTGTCGTCCTCCCAGACGAGTTCGCTGGCGTGGAAGGAGCAGACTGCGGTCGGAATGACAGATCCGTCAGTCGGATAGATCTCGACTGTCCCCGAGTCGCCACCGCGATCTTGATAGGACAGGACATGCCTTCCGTCCGCGGACACGTTGTCGCCGGCGACGGCGATGCCGCCAGATCGCCAGACCCCTGCCGGAGTATCACAGAAGGTCCGCACCGCCCGCAGTGCGTTCAAGCCGTCCAGCAGCGCGGGACAGGCGCGCTCGCCGCGGGTTCCCGCCACGCTTCCGATGAAGTACTGCTCGTCGGTGGTCGGTGAGCTGACACGAGTGGTGAGCGGGTCGACGGTGTAGGAGCGCTGGTAGCCGCCCAACTCAGGGACCCACAGGTCCTGGTGATCGACGCCCTGTCGCAGGACGCTGAAGTGCACCACCCGGCCGGTGTAGATCATCTGGCCTCCGGTCTCGGGCGCAACCGTCGAATGTTCCTCGACAACGGCACCGTGGGCGAACCTGCCAACAGACATCCGGGTCGACGTGTTCCAAGCCACCCGGACGCGGTCCGGGGCGAGGGCGAAGCGGTCCACCCCGTCGAGCAACGTCTTCTGTGTGCCGGCGCGGTCCATGAACAGCAGGCTTGCGGCCGTCGCACCTTTTCTGGTTTTCAGCAACCAGCCTCCGTCGACTCGCCAGATCGCGTCGGTCTGCGGGGGAGTCGCGAGCCTGCGGCCGTCGGCGGTCAGGAGCTCGCCCTCCTTGAACTGATCCACTTTCAGTCCGGGCGGGGTGGTCACCGTGACCGATGCTACCGAACCCGGCGGCACCTCCGGCCGGGGATCGAGGCTGTGACCCCGGAGAAGCCAGGTGCCGCCTAGCAAAGACACGACCGTGACCAGCCCGGCAACGACGGTCACCGCACGGCGCCGGCGGATCCGGTCGGCGACGACGATCGCCCGGTCGGCCACGTCGCTCACCTGCGGCGCCTCTGCCACCTGGACGCTCAGGGTCTGCCGAATGTCGTCCGCGATCGGGTTCACTGCACGGCTCCTTCCGGGGCGAGTGGAGACCGCAGCGACGCAATCGCCCGGGAATGCTGACTTTTCACGGTGCCAACCGAGATCCCGAGCAGTTGTGCAGTCTCGACCTCGGTCTGGTCCTCGTAGTAGCGCAGCACGAGCACCGCCCGCTGGCGTACTGGCAGGTTCTTGATCTGTTGCCACAGTTCGTCGGACGCGAGCCGCTCATCGGTCGCGTCACCGACCACCCGCTCGGGCAGCGCGCCGGTCGGGCGCTCGCCGTGCCAGCGCCGCCGCCTCCAACTGGTCACGGTGTTCACCAGGACCTTGCGGGCATACGGTTCGACGGCGTCGAGCTCACCGAGACGACGCCAGGCCAGGTACGTCTTGGCCAGCGCCGTCTGCAGCAAGTCCTGAGCCTGATGCCAGTCACCGATCAACAGGTACGCCGTCCGAAGCAGCGCCGACGAGCGGGCAGCCACGAAGTCGCGGAAGTCGCCCTCGTTCATCTGTGTTCCTCCACGGCGTCTAGACGCGCCGGCTCGACCAGATGGTTGTAGCTCGGCGGGTGGAACATCCGGCGGGAGCTACGGTGCACGGGTGCACCACAGGCCGCGCGGTGCCACGGGGCCGTCTACCGGCCCGGTCGGACCGCACTCCTGCGGGCTCCGCAGCGCGCCGGCCCGACGCGTTCGTCGTCAGAGGCGTCGGGACCGTGCGGGCGCAGGCACGTCGAACGGTGCGGGCACGAGGCGAAGGCGCGGTCGGCATCGGCGCGCCGGATCCGCCACACGATCCACACGATCGCGGCGATGGCCAGGAAGCAACCTCCGATGGTCACGTTCACAGCGAACGTCGCGCGGAGCGTGGACGGCAACCAGTTCGGCGTCGCGGCATCATCGCTCGTGACGGTGCCGCCCATCAGGGCCGGCAGCAGGATCGTGGAGGCGAGGACGATGCCGATGGCCGCCAGGTACCCGGCGCGCCGCTTGAGCATGCCGAGCCGCGCCCAATCGGGATCCAGTCCGAAGCACGTCACGCTGTCGTTACCCATGCTGCCCCCGAGGGTGATCGGCTGAATCTCCGGCCTCGAGTCTATGTTCGTTGTCCACCGGCTCAATTCCCAGGCCGTGACGGTCATACGAACCGGCGGGCCATCTGCTGCGGCGACCACCTTTCTTGGCCGCTTCACACCCGCGCCATGTCCGTTGTGGAAGCCGGTTGCACACCGCGTGCTAATTTTCGGGCCGATTCGTTACAGGTGTGGAAGCTGACCGCTCCGCGCGCCGCCGCGAACCCGGCACCCGGTCAGACACAGAGGAGTCCCATGTCCGCCGTCCATATGTCCCGCCGCAGGTTGCTGGGAATGTCCGCCCTGGGCGCCGCCGCCGCGGCCGGGCTCACCGAGGTGACGCTCCCCGGGGCGGCCCGGGCCCAGTCCGGGGAGCTGTTCACCCCCGCTGTGGTCGTGGGCTCCGGATACGGCGCGGCGGTCACCGCGCTGCGCCTGGCCGAGGCCGGCGTCGCGTCCCTGATGCTCGAGATGGGCCAGCTGTGGCAGACCCCCGGCCTGGACGGGAACGTGTTCTCCGGGATGGTGAACCCCGACCGGCGGTCCTACTGGTTCAGGTCACGGACCGCCGCCCCACTCAGCACGTTCCTCTGGCTGGACGTGGTGAACCGGAACATCGAGCCCTACGCCGGGGTCCTCGACAGGGTCGACTACGACGAGATGTCGGTGTACGCGGGCCGCGGGGTGGGCGGCGGCTCGCTGGTCAACGGCGGCATGGCGGTCACACCGTTGCGCTCCTATTTCCAGGAGATCCTGCCGGGGGTGAACGCCGATGAGATGTACGCGAAGTACTTCCCGTTGGCGAACCGGATGCTGGGGGTGAACACCATCGCCCCGGACTTCTTCGAGCGGACCGACTACTACGGCTTCGCCCGGGTGTCACGCAAGGCGGCGACTGCGGCCGGGTTGAGGACCACCTTCGTGCCCAACGTCTACGACTTCGACTACATGCGGCGCGAGGACGCGGGTACCGTGCCGAAGTCCGCGCTGAACCAGGAGGTCATCTACGGCAACAACCACGGCAAGCGCAGCCTGGACAAGTCCTACCTCGCCGCGGCCGTCGGCACCGGCCTCGTCACCATCCAGGCGTTGCACCGGGTGGCCGCGATCCGGCGTCACCCCGGCGGCGGGTACGTGCTCAGCGTCGACCAGTTCGACACCGCCGGCACGGTGATCGCCCGCAAGGAGATCTCCTGTACCTACCTGTTCCTCGGCGCCGGGAGCCTGGGGACCACCGAGCTGCTGCTCCGGGCCCGGGAGACCGGCGCGCTGCCGGACGTCAGCGCCGAGGTCGGGCGAGGCTGGGGGACCAACGGCAACGTCATGACCGCCCGGGCCAACCACCTCTGGGACCCGACGGGCAGCAGGCAGTCCGCGATCCCCGTGCTGGCGATCGACGCGTGGGCGGGGTATGAGAACCCGGTGTTCGCCGAGATCGCGCCACTGCCGGCGGGACTGGAGACCTGGGTCAGTCTGTACCTGGCGATCACGCGGAACCCCGAGCGGGGCACTTTCACGTACGACCACGCCACCGACCGGATGCGGCTGGCCTGGACCCGGGACCAGAACACCACCTCGGTCAACGCGGCCAGGGCGTTGTTCGACCGGATCAACCAGGCCAACCTCACGACGTACCGGTATGACCTGTTCGGCACCACGAAGCCGTTCGCCGACGACTTCACCTACCACCCGCTCGGCGGCTGCGTCCTCGGCAAGGCCACCGATTTGCACGGCCGGGTCCTCGGCTGCCCGAATCTGTACGTCACCGACTCCGCGCTGCTGCCGGGATCCGTCGGCGTGAACCCGTTCGTGACGGTCACGGCCCTGGCCGAGCGGAACATCGAACGGGTCATCGCCGAGGACATCGCCGCCTGACCGGACGGCCAGAGGCCACCGCACGGTGGCGGTGGCCTCTGGCCGGGCACCGATCTGGGTCAGAAGATCCTGGTCAGCACGCCCGACTCGGCGACGATCACCGAACCGATCCCGATGAACACCACCGGCACGATCCAGTGCCCGTAACGCTCGACCACGGCGATGACCTTCTTGTGCGACCCCAGCCACGACCCGGCCAGGCACCACGCCGCCACCCCGACCGCGAACACCGCGATCGTCGCCCCGGTCGACGCGGCACCGATCGTTCGAAACACCGGCGTGTAGACGGAGATATTGTCGGCCCCGTTCGCGACCGTCACGCCGACCACAGCCGCCAGTCCGCGGGCGATCGACGCCGGCTCGGCCTCGGCCCGGGCGCGGATCGCGGTGATCACACCTCGCACGCCCAGGCCCAACGGCACCAGACCGAGCAACCCGACCCACCCGTCCGGGACGATCGTCAACCCCAACGCGGCGACGACCGAGGCGGCGACGAGTACGCCCACACCCGTGTACTGCCCGACCCAGATCTGCCACACTTTCGGCCGACCGGCCGCCCGCGCCGACAGGAACAGCACCGTCAACACGATCAGATCGTCGGTGTTCGTACCCGCGAACATCCCGATCGCCGCGCCGACCGTCCCCAACGTTCCGCTCACGGTCGCACACCCTACCCACCGATGGCCCGGTGCGCGGTAGTCAGACATTGAGGTATAGAACCGCTCCCAGGGATCGCGCTCGCCCGTGAGCTCTTCTGGGGCGCGGGTAGGGTTGGCGGCATGCTGAGCGACTGGCCCGGTGAGTTCCGCGACCGGCACGGGGTGCGCGCCGCCGTGGTCCGCTCGGACGGCGGCAGCCTGGAGGTCGTCCTTGGCGGGATCCCGCACCGGGGAGACAGTTTCGGGAGCCTGCTGCCCGAACTCCAGGAGGGCGAGCTGACCTACTCCCAGGACCTACCTGTGACAGTGGCCGGCCGAGACGACATACTGCCGGTGCTGGTCACCGTCGAGCTGGGCCGCCGGGTGGACGGCCGCTGGGACCGGATCGGCGTCCGGCTCGCGTCCGCGCACGGCGTGTCGAGCCGGTCGTGGCCGGAGTTCGAGCTGGCGCTGGCCGAGTTGGCGCGGCAGGTGCCGGCGGGCGTGGAGATCGCGACCTGTGTCAGCTGCGGGCTCTCGGACTACTGGCCCGGGGCGTCGCGCGGGCTGTTCGGCGGACTCGGTTGCTTCCGGGACAACGTGTCCGGATACCTCGCGGTGCGCGACAAGGATGATCTGCTGGAGATCTGGGACACGAACAGCGGCTGGGTGCAGGAAACCTTCCGGTGCCACCGGTTTCGTCGGCGGGCGCCCGGTGCCGGTTTCCGGGGCGGCTTCCCCGACCACGACTGACGGTGGCCAATGCGGCGCTGGCCCGGCTGGCAGGAAGCCCGCACGACGGTGCCCCGCCCCGGACCGGGGCAGGGCACCGCCCGCTCACTTCAGCTTGATCTGGTTCAGCGCGGCCTGGAACTCCTCCGGGCTGAGATCCGCGCACGGCGCGGGAATGATCTCGTAGTGCCCCGGGCTGGAACCCCGGTCGGCGATCACCAGGCTGGCCGGCAGTGAGGACTGGTCGACCACCCGGGCGTCGAGCCGGTCGGGGATCTTCCCGGCCCGGTTCCACAGCGACGGCCCGCGTCCGCCGGGCCGCCCGTCAGGGTTGACGGCGGCGGCGTTCCGGACGAACCCGGTTGACTTGTCCACCTTGTACTCGCCGGGGTCGACCGTGAACGCGTCGCTGCCGTCCTTGTTGACGCCCCGGTACAGGGTCTCCGGGATCGGCCCGTCCGCCGAGGGGGTGCAGCTCGCGGCGGGCGGCCGGTTGCTCGGCGGCTGACCGGCCCCGCCCGGCTGCCGCTTCGGCATCATGTTCGGGTTCGGCCGGCCGGCGGCCGCGCCCCGGCCCGGGCCGGTCGGGGCGGCCTGGCCGCGTCCGCCGGCGTTTCCGGGGCTCGGCTCGGCGAACATGCAGGAGAACATGCTGGCCAGTGGGCCGGCGCAGCCGCCGCCGACCGGGGAGACCATGGTCTCGGCCAGGCAGGACAGCAGACTGCCGTTCAGGCCGCACGAGCCGATGCCGCCCTCAGCCGCGACGGCGCCGTCGGTGCGCCCCGAGTCGTACGCCTCGCCGCCGTCGTAGTGGCCGTAGACCCGGGTGCCGTCCAGGGTCGCGACGGTCCACACCCGCCAGGTGTGCTCGAACGACTCCCGGTACCAGTCGGACCGCTCCCACGCGCCCGTGTTCCACACCTGCAGCGTCTGGGCGAGCAGTTCCCGGTAGTTGTCGACCCGGGTCCACCGGTAGGCCGCGTCGTTGCCGGAGGTCCACTCCGACCAGGTCTTCTCCAGGTGGCTGGTGTTCTCGTAGACGATGAACGGCGGCGGGGGCGGAGGCGGCGGCGGGGTGCCGCGCGGCGGTTCGGCGACCGGCGGGGTCTGGGTCGGGGGCGGGGTGCGGGGCACGTTGACCGGGCGTGGGGTCGGCGTGCCCCACGGGCAGCCGCACCAGATCTTCGTGACCCCGTCCTCGGCGAGGGCGTAGGAGTCCTTGGACCTGATGTCGTAGTTCTTGTAGTAGGTGTACTTGGGGTCCATCCCGCTGTCGAACAGGCCGAACTGGTCGGCCAGCCAGCCGATGCCGAGCGCGCCGCCGAGCAGCAGCAGCTCCGGGGCCGCCGCCGCGAGCGCGCCCGCCCCGCCGACCGCCTCGACCGCCGCCGCCCCGCCCCCGGCGGCCTCGCCGGCCGTGGCCCCGCCGCCGAGCACCGCGGACAGCGAGAACGGCGGGATCGGCGCCTGGAACCGGCCCGTGGTGTCCACCCGGGACATCGGGTTGCCGCCGGTGTAGCCGTACCGGTCGCGGGCGTCCAGGCTGTCGCGGGACACGAAGCCGCCGGCCGCCGGGTCGTACCAGCGGGCGTCCATCTGCACCAGGCCGGAGGCCGGGTCGGTCCAGCCGCCCTGGAAGCCGAGCGCCGACTGCAGGCCGGTGCCGCCGGTCTTCAGCCCGAAGGGGTCGTAGTTGGTGCTGCCGGTCAGGACCGGGCCCTGGGTGGGCTGCCAGGCGACCACGTCGCCGTGCGCGTCGGCGAGCGGGAAGCCGACCTGGCCGCCGACCCGGCCGGCGAGTGGCTGGCCGGTACCCGGCATCCTGGCGTAGCTCTCGGCACCGGGGGCCGTGACGGGCTGGCGGTCGAGCCCGGCGTAGCCGAACGCCGCGCCGCTGCGGTCGGCGAGCCGGCCGAGCGCGTCGTAGTGGTAGGCGGTGGTGCCGTAGGACAGCAGCTGGTCGAAGGCGTCGAAGGTGAGCGTCGTGCCGCCGCTGGAGGCGAGCGTGCCGCGCGGGCTGTACGCGTAGGTCAGGTCCCGGCCGCCGGTGTGCGCGCCGGTCAGCCGGTCGCGCTGGTCGTAGGTCCAGCTGCCGACCTGGGTGCCGGCGACCTTCTCGGCGGTCCGGTTGGACGCGGCGTCCCAGATGTACTCGTGGGTGCCCCCGCCGTCGTCCGGGGTCCACCGGGTCATCCGGTCGGCCAGGTCGTACCCGTAGCTGCCGCCGCCGCCCGGGGCGCCGAAGCCGATCGTCTTGCTCGTGACGTTGCCGTTGGGGTCGTAGCCGTAGCTGGCCTGGTAGACGGCCTGGCTGGCGGGGTTGAACGCGGTCAGGCTCTTGATCCGGCCCCGGCCGTCCAGGCTCCACTGTGTCGAGGGGCCGTTGGCGACGGTGTGGCCGAGCGGGTCGCCGGTGGTGGGGGAGTAGTTCCAGGTCCGGGTCGCACCGGTGAGCGGGTCGGTGGCGGTCGCCGGCCGGCCGTCGGGCCGCCAGGTCAGGGTGGTGACGCCGACGGGGTCCTGCTGCCGGGCAGGGTTGCCGTCCGCGTCGTACTGGTAGCCGGTGCCCCCGGCCGGCCCGCTCGCCGTCAGTAGCCGGTTCCGGTCCGACCAGGTGTAGGTGAGGGTGCCGCCGGGGTGGCTGGCCGAGGTGAGCCGGCCGGCCAGGTCGTACCCGAAGGTGCGGGTGTTGTCGGGGACACCGGGGCCGTGGCCGTGTTCGGAGACGAGTCGGCCGAGCGCGTCGTAGCTGGGCTCGACGATCACCCCGCCGGGCTTGACCACCTTCGTCAGGAAGCCGCCGGCGTCGTATCCGTAGCTGAACTGCCGGTCGGCGAGGCTCGGGTAGGCGGTGGTCGCCGGCTCGGTGACCGTGGCTACCGTGCCCAGGGCCGTCCAGGCGTACAGGGTGCTGTCGCCCCGCCCGTCGGTCTGCCGGGTGACCCGGCCGAGCCGGTCGTAGCCGGTCCGCGTGACGATGCCCGTCGGCCCGATCTCGGTGGTCACCCGGCCGAGCGCGTCGAGCACCTGCCGGGTCCGGCCGCCGGTGCCCGACACGGTGACCTGCACGCCGGACGGGTCCACCGGCTCGAACCGGCTGACGTCCAGCTCCGTGCCGTCGGGGCCCCGGTGCCGGGTGAGGACCTGCCGGCCCGCCAGGTCGTACTCGTACTCGGTGATCCGCCCCGCCGGGTCCTGGATCCGGGTGACCCGGCCGGCCAGGTCCCGCCCGTAGATCGTCGCGTTGGTGACCCCGGGCAGCCAGCTCGCGGTCAGCTCACCGGCGGCGTTGTAGGCGAACGCGGACCGGGCCCCGGACGGGCTGACGGTGGAGGTCAGGTTGCCCTGGTCGTCGTAGCCGGAGGTCGTGGTGAACCGCAGCGCCGGCCCGCTGGGCTGCCGGACCACCTGGGTGGCGGCGACCTGTCGGCCGAGCGCGTCGTACTCGTACTCGGTCCGCGCGCCCGTCGGGTCCACCGTGGCGGTGAGCTGGCCGGCCCGGTCGTGCTCGGCGCGGGTCGACGGCCGACCCTGGCCGGCGTCGGGGCCGAGGGTCTCCCACACCTGGCCGTACTCGTCGTAGTGGTAGTCGGTCTGGTTGCCGCGCGGGTCGACGACCGTGGCGAGCTGCCCTTCGGCGTCATACGTCCGCCGGACGGTCGGCCGGGAGCCGTCCACGGCCGGTCCCCGGGTCAGCACGGCCCGGCCGGCGTCGTCGTAGACGGTCTCGGTCACGTTGCCGAGCTGGTCGCGCACCTCGGTGAGGTCACCGAACGCGTTGTACCCGTAGGCTGTCTCCGGCCGCGCGGTGGCCGGCTGGTCGCCGACGTCCTCCACGGTCACGGCCGGCGCGGTCTGTCGGACCAGCCGGCCGTACTCGTCGTAGCGGTTGTCGGTGGTGAACTCGTCGGGGTCGGCGTTCGGGAACCAGCCGCGCGGGTCCATCACCCGCACGGGCAGGCCGCGCTGGTCGCGGTGGTACATGGTGACCAGTGCGTGCGTCGGGTCCAGCAGCACCGTGGCGGTGTCCACGTGCCCGGTCGCGTCGGGGACGTACAGCCGGTTCTCGGTGCGGCCGCCGTCGGTCGCCGTCTCGCCGGTCAGGAACCCGCGCGCGTCGTAGACCCGGTGCACCCGGCGGTTCAACCCGGCGGGGTCCAGGACGGTGTCGACGAGCTTGCCCTCGCCGTCGAACGTGCTGGTCGACAGCCTGGTGCCGACCTTCTCGGACGTGATCCGGCCCTCGCCGTCGAACTCCCGGCGGAACAGTTCGACGTCGTGGGTCGAGCCGTCGGCCTGCCGGACCCCGAGTCGGACGGCACGGTAGTTCAGGTCGTCGTCGGTCCAGTCGTACCGGGTCCTCCGGCCGAGGGCGTCGGACTCCTCGACGAGCCGGCCGGCCGCGTCGTACTGGTACAGCGCGTCCGGGCCCAGGGTGGTGCGCTCGACCTTGAGGAGCCGGCCGGCGTGGTCGTACCAGGAGGTGGTCCAGTGCCCGGCCGGGGTGATCACCCTGACGTAGTCGGTGAGCACTGTGCCCTGGTAGCCGACGCCGTACTCGTACCGGGTCTTCCCGCCGGCCGGGTCGGTCAGCTCCAGCGGCCGGCCGGCGTTGTCGTACCGGGTGTCGGTGGTCCGGTCGCCGGCGAGCCGGCCGGCGGTCGGCGCGGGGCACTGCGCGGCTGCCGTGGTCACCACCCGGGTGACCAGCCCGTCGGCATCGTAGGTCCGGCAGATCCGGGGCTGCTGGCGGACGCCGGTCACCTCGTTGACCGTGGCCGGCGGCAGCTCCTGCACCACCCGGCCGGCCCGGTCCAGGGTGTACGCGGTGCGCAGCCCCGCCGGGTAGGCGGTGCTGGTCTCGACCTGGGCGGTCCGGCGGCCGAGCCGGTCGTACTCGTAGCCGACGGTGCGGCCGGCCGGGTCGGTGACCGACGTCAGGTCGCCGCGAGGGTCGTGCCGGTAGCTGGTGACCTGTCCGGCGGAGGTCACCTTCGTCAGGTTGTAGGTGTCGTACTCGTACGTGGTCAGCGCGCCGGCCGGGTTCTCCGGGGTCGGGTTGCCCCGCCGCTCGATCAGCCGGTCCTGGCCGTCGTAGCGGAACATCTGGTCCTGGTACGGGTTGTCCTGCCGCGGCGTGGTGTACGTGCTGGACATCAGCCAACCGCCCCCGGCCGACGGCTGGTCGTAGTATGCGGTGCTGGCGACCACGGTCCGCAGGTCGCGCGACCTGAGGCTGGTCCGCAGGTTGCCGTCGGGGTCGTAGAGGGTCTCGACCCCGTGCTGGTTCTCGTCGGTGAAGCCGGTGAACTGGCCGTTGGTGGCGTTGTAGCCCCAGCGTCGGGAGGTGGTGCCGGTCTGGGCGTACCCGCCGTGTTTCAGCTCGCGCAACCGGTTGAGCTCGTCGAACCGGTAGGTGTCCGGCGTCGCGCCGTTGTCCGCGCTGGCCACCTGCACGGTGACCCCGCCGAACGGGTTGTAGGTGTTCATGTATCCGTCGAGCTGCCCGGCCCGGGGCCGCCACACGTCGAGGAACACGGTCTTGTTGTCCGGGGTGTCCACCCGCAGGAAGGCCCGCTCGGCCCGGCCGTCGAGGGTCTGCTCCCGGAAGGCGAACGTCTCCAGCGGACGCGCCATCGTGCGGCCGGCGGCGCTCTTGCGCCACCAGGGCGACGTGGCGGTGTAGTTCGGTTCGTACTGGGTGCAGGTGTTCAACGGGTCGCAGACCTTGACGAGCTCACCGCACTTATAGGTGTACGCCCACCGGACGGTCTGCCCGCCGTCCTCGGCCGGGCCGAGGTCGATGGAGGACACCATGGGCGGCCAGGTGGTGGCGCAGCCCGCGCCCCCGGCGTGGCTCCAGCCGACGTCGATGGACCGTCCCGAGGGCCGCTGGGTCACCCGGTCGACGAGCCCGGTGCCGTCGCGGCGGAACTCCAGCCGGCCGACGCCGGTCGCGGCCACTGACTCCAGCTCGCCCGTCTGCAGGAACGTCAGCACTTCGCCGCCGGAGCCGGTGACGACGATCCGGTCCCCGGCCGTCTTCAGCCGGTTCGTGGAGCCGGTCTCGGCCCGGGTCACCCAGCCGTCGGCCTGCCGGGCGAAGATCTCCTGCCGACCGTCGGGGTAGGTCACCGTCAGCTGGGAGAAGTCCTGGCTGTACCGGGCGCTGGCGTCGAACATCGACAGCCAGCCGTTGCCGAACGCGCCGGTGGTGTACCGGGCCGCCGTCGAGTACGTCCGCTGCACCTGCAACGGCAGGCCGACGCCCTGGACGCTGGCGTCGGTCTCCGGGTGGATCCACATCCCGTACGGCAGGATCACCCCGGCGATGTTCGTCAGCCCCAACCCGGCGCCGACGGTCCGCCAGGTCTCCGCCGCCGGCACCACAGTGGTGACCTGGTTCGGGGCCGGCCAGCCGCTCGGCGGGGTGGTCAGCTCGCCGTCGTTGACCCTGGCCGACCAGTAGAACAGGTCGTTCCACGCCAGGGTGCCGGCCGGCACCCGCCAACCGGACAGGCCGACCCACGGGGACTCGACGCAGCCACTGGTCAGCGCCTGGTCGTGGCACAGCCGGAACTGGTAGGTGAGCTGGCCCGGCCAGCCGTCCGGGTCGGCGCCGTCCACCGACAGCCGGGGCGTGAGCGTGGTGACCGTGCCGTACGCCGGCGGGCTCTGCAGGCTCAGGTTCGGCGCCTGGTTGCGGATCGTGTACTGCACCGTGAACGCGCACACCCCGTTGCCGGAGAACCAGCCGAGCCCGTCGACCCAGACGTCCCAGCCGATCCGCCACACGCCCGGGGCGAGCGGGGCGATGGCCGCGTTCATCGTGGCGGTGGCCCCGGTGGGCACGGCACCGGGCAGCGCGGTCTTCGGGTAGTCGCCGGCCACCGGGTTCCCGTTCGCGTCGAACAGGTGGTAGCCGAGGTAGGTCCGCCCGGCCGGCCAGGTCGCCGAGCCCCGGTTGGTCAGGCTGAGCCGGGCGGAGCCGGTGGCGTTCGCGGTCGGGGTGACAAGGACCGCCCCGTCGGCGTACTGGGCGAACCACTGCTCGGAGCCGTTCGGCGCGCACGGGTCCACGGCGGCAGCCGTGCCCTCCGCCGCCTTGCCGAACCGCCGCGCGGGGACACCGCCCTGCTCGGCCGGCCGGTCGACGGCCTCGACCCGGACCGGGTTCTCCCGGGCGGAGATCCGCTCCCGGACGGCCTGGCTCTCCGCCGTGAACCGGTCCAGGCGCTCGCGTTCGGGGGAGCCGGCCGGCGGGAGGACCGGGGCCGGAGCCGGGTCCACAGTGGGCGCGGTTGCCGGATGACCGCCGCTGTCGCGGGTGTTCGTCGGCGCCGCGTCCCGGCCGGCGACCGCGGGCGGGGCCGCCTGGACGGCCAGGGGTGGCGGTGCGGGGAGCAACGCCAGAACCGAGATCAGACCCAACCCCGCCAACAGGATCCTGCGACGCACGACCGCCCCCTATTTGATCTTGGGAACCGATTGGAACCGGCCAAGTTGATCAACGGAGAAGTGTCGGGTGTGGAACGGATGAACAATGGTCGTCCGGGTCGAGCGCACCGGGCGCGGTGAAAAGCTGGAGCCACCGGCACTACCGGGCCCGTATCCTGCTACCCGGCCACCGGTGGACACGCTGGAAACAGCAGGCCACCACGGCCAACCGCTGATGAGTCGCAAGGAGGAGGTGCTGGATGAGTGAGGCGTTCTACTCGCACGCGAGGCTGTACGACCTGATGTTCCCGGGCGGTGGGCCCGCGGTCGACTTCTACCGGGCCGACGCCCGTCGGCAGGGCGGGCGCGTACTGGAACTGGGGTGCGGCACCGGGCACAAGCTGATCCCCATCGCGTCCGACGGGCATCCGTGCGTCGGCGTGGACTACTCGTCGGACATGCTGGCCGAGGCGCAGCGTAAGGCGGACGCGCGCGGCGTGGCGGTGGAATGGATCCAGGGCGACATGCGGGCCTTCGATCTGGGCCGCACATTCGACTTCGTGTTCATCACAGCCAATTCCCTCCTGCATCTGCACGAGGCTGAGGATCTGGTGAGCTGCTTCCGGTCGGTTCGAAGACACCTGGCACCGGGAGCACGGTTCGTCTTCGATGTGTTCAACCCGAGCGTGCGCCTTCTCGCCGAAGCCGATGGCGTGCGGCGGACCCGGGAATCGTTGTCGTTCACGGATCCCGACCGTGGCGAGGTCAGTGTCGATGTCGCTGAGATCTACGACGCGCCCGCGCAGGTCACACGCGGGACGTGGCACCTGTCGACTGACTCCGAGCCCGACTTCGTAGTCGCACCGCTGGACATCAGGAGCATCTTCCCGCAGGAGCTGCCGCTACTCCTTACTCTCGGCGGCCTTCGGCTCGTCGAGCGCTTCGGCGACTGGTCCGGTCGACCCTTCGCCGGGGACGCGCCGCTTCAACTCTGCGTCTGCGAGTCCGCCTGAGTGGCGGATTCTCACGCGCCCGGCGAGACACTGGCGATCCTCACGTCATGGACGATGACGGTACGGCCTCGTCCCAGGCGTGCTCGGAGCCCTGGCGGTGGTGGCCGGTGTGCCCGGCGCGCAGCACGGTGAGCAGGGGTGCGAGGTGTTCGGTGTCCGGAGGCAGGCCAAGGTGGGTGAGCAGGTCGAGTCCGGCCGCGGGCTCGAGGTCGCCGAAGTAGTCGTGGTAGCTGTGCAACACTCCCCGAAACAGCGCGTGGCGCAACTCGGGGACCTCCGCGAGCGCGGTGTAGACCGGATGTTTGAGTCTCCAGGGCACCGGTCCGGACCGGATGAGCACCCGCTGGGCGCGCCGACGCCACCCGCCGGAGGCGAAGTCACCGATCCTGCCCCGCTCCTCGGCGTCGCGCACGTCGCCGGCCAGCACCGCCTCGAACGCGGTCTCCACCGTTGTCCGATCCTCGAACCAGTCCACCCACAGCGAGTACTCGACGACATCGGCGGGCTCGGGCGCCTCAAGCCGGTATCGGTAGGCCTGCCACACCGTGCCCCAGAGTTCGGGCTTGTCCAGGAAGTTGAGCCGGATGTACATGGCCTCGGCGTAGTCGTCGAGGAGGTCAAGCAGCCCCAGCGACAACCTGAGTGAGTCGAGGTCGTCGAGGACCGCGAGGTGATCGGGCTGTTCCGGCGGGTCGTGCGCGAGTTCGGTGGCCGTCCAGACGCGCCCGACGGTGACGCCGGTGGCAGCGTCGGTCCCGAGGCCATGCCACAGGCCGTCGTCGCCCTGGACGACGCCGCACGCGGCCAGCCATTGTCTGGCCAGCCGCGCACCGTTCGCGGGGTGCCACTCGGTCGCACTCACCCAGGCAGTGTGCCGCACGAGGCCCGCGGTTCGCAGGCCCGGAGGTCCGTCGAGATCACCCGGGCCCCGATCCACGATCAGGTCGGCGGTGCGAGGTCGCCTAGCAGAACCAGCCGTTCTGGACCCAGCCGTCCTGGTGCACGTTGCCGTAGGCGTGGCCGTAGACCCACTGCCGGCTGGGGGAGTAATGGTCGACGGCGAAGTTGTCGCCGTAGTACAGCGTGCCGATGATGACGCCGGCGGCGGTCGCGCGGACGTAGAGGCTCTGGGCGCACACCTGGCGGGTCGTCAGAGTGGTGGGGGTCGAGGCCGAGGCGGGGGCCGCGCCGACGGAGGTGAGTAGCGCGGCGGTGATCAGGCCGAGCGCGGCGAGTCTGCTTGTCATCTCGGGCCATTCCTGTCAGTCGAAGGCGAAGCAGCTGGTCAGCATGAAACCCCAGGTGCCGTGGTTGTGCCACAGCACGTCCGCGGACCTGCCGTCGGAGGTGATGTAGCGGACGCCGATCCAGGTACCGGCCGGCAGGTCGGTGATCTTGTCGAGGTGCCGGCCGTTGTAGTAGTTGCCGTACAGGCCGGTGGACTGGCAGGTGGTGTGGGCGCTGAGCATCGGCACCCAGGGGCTGTTCACGGTGCCGTTGCCGGAGGTGATGGTCGCGGGTGCGGCCGTCGCGGGTGCGGCGACCGTCAGGGTCAGCCCGGCGGTGGCCAGGGCGAGCACCCCTCCGAGGAGTCGGCGGACGTTGGTCGTGCGCTGCTGCGCTGGCATGAGCAGCACCTTCCTGGGGCGGGGGAGGCTGAAATCTGCCAACGTGAGTATGAAGAAGTCCATGTTGGACACTCAAGTGCCCCTATGCAGGGAATTTCCAGTATGTAGGGGTGGTTGGACGGCGTCGGGCTGATGATCTCAGTACAAAACCGGGAAAACCCCTCGGATCCGGCGAGGCTCTCGTACCATCAGGAAAGGTTGGCCTGCGTCCGGAGGTTCCGATGGTGCCAGCTCCCGAGGAACACCCGGGCCGCGCGCTGACCGCGGCGTTCCGGCGCACCGTGCCCACCGTGGACCTGCTCGGTGCCCGCGACCATGTGGACGCCGCCGCGCTCGGCGCGGAGCTCCGACTGTCCGCCACCCACTTCTACCAGGGCCTCGTCGGGCTGCGAAGCCACCTCGACCTGGTGATCGACGCCCTGCCGGACCTGCTGCTCGCCCCGAACCTCGTGGGCACGATCGCGCAACCCGACGGGTCACCCGGCCGCCGGCTGCACGTGGAGGTGCGGCTGCCTGACGCCCGGCGGGGACCGGACCCGCAGGGCCTGACCGGCCCGGACGGCGGGTTCACGCTCCGGCTGCCGCGCGGCACCGGCCTGTCCGCCGGGGACCACCTGACGCTCACGGTCCGGGGCGCCAACGGCGAGGAGTCCCTGACGGTCCCCGCCCGCCGGGCCGGGACGACAGGGCTGGTGGGGGAGTTCACGCTGCCCCGGCACCTCGTGGCGCTTCCCGAGAGCGTCATCGCCGGGCTGATCGACGCGCTACCCGACCTCGACAGTTCGGCCCAGCCCGCCGCCGAACCGGTGGTCAACCGGCCCGTGCTGCGCCTCGGGGAGGACACCGACGGCGTGTGCGGGCAGGTCTTCGGCCAGGGCGCGTCCGAGCAGCGGTTCCCCTACTCCGTGTTCTTCCGGCTCGTCGAACCGAGGACCAGCGTCATGGCGAAGGCCATGCGGTTCACCTTCCGGGACGGCAAGTCGTACGGGACGGTGCCGGCGTTCACGGAACTGGCGGACGGGTTCGCCTCCCGGTACGTGCAGCGGGTCGCCATCGGCCAGCCGATCAGCGTCGACGGGTTCCGCGACGGACTGACCGGGATCGGCCCCGACGGCCGGGTGCTCCCGAACGAACTGGTCCCGATGGCCGGCACTCTCGGCCTCGGGTACGTGGTGCGGATGGCCCAGCGATGGACCCCGGTCGGCCTGACGCTGGGTGACCTGACGTACTCCCTGCCGCTGGCGCCGGGGGAGCAGCAACGGCTGGCCATCTTCGAGCGGCGCGACACCTCGGCGGTCCGCGACGTCGAGACCCTCGACATCGTGGAGGCCCAGTCCTTCCAACAGGAGCAGGACACCTCCGCGGAGGCCACGTTCGCGCAGGCGTTCCGGGAGCGGGCCAACGGCGGCAGCCGGTATGAGACCGCCGCCGAGTCGGAGTCCTGGGGCACGAACTTCCTGATCGCCAGCGGGGGCGGCGGCTCCTCGCACGCGTCGGGCAGCACCTCCAGCTGGATGGCCGGGCAGCGCGACGTGACGTCCCGGGCCGCCGAGGACACCCACGCAGCGGTCGAGCGCCAGGCGGCGGCCCGCCGCTCCGCCCAGCGCACCAGTGTGCGGCTGGCGTCGGCGTCGGAGTCCGAGGACGTCACCACGAAGGTGATCACCAACCACAATCACACCCGCGCGCTGACCGTGCAGTACTGGGAGGTGCACCGGCTCTTCGACGTCACCACCGCCATCCAGGGCGCGACCCTCGTGTGTCTCGTCCCGCTGCAGGTCATCCGGTTCCTGCCCGTGGGCGAGGCGCTCACGCTCGACTCCGTCGGACCGGTCACCCAGCGCCGGCAGGTCCTGCACCGCTACGGGCAGCTGCTGCGCCACGCCGACCTGCTCGCCCGGTTCCTGCCCCGGACGCACCACCACGGGCTGGCGCTGTTGCGGGAGTTCGCCGCCGACCCCCGCGCCGACGTGCAGGACCCGTCCACCAGCCAGGCCGAGGACGTCGTCACGGTGAGCGTCGAGGGCACGTTCGTACCCGTTGACGAGATCCACGTGGCGGCGGTGACCCGGCACGGCACCCGCATCGGCCCGGTCCGCATGACCGGCACGGTCCCCGCGCTCCCCGGCGGCCTGACCGAACCGCAGGAGGCGTTCTCGCACGAGGGCGAACTCTTCGGGTACCTCCGCGACCAGCGCAACCGCCCCGCCAGCGCCGGCACGACGCTCACCGCCCGCCTCGCCCTGCCGCCGGCGCTCGCCCGCACCGACGTCGTCGGCTTCGAGGTGACCCGCCGGATCGCCGACCTCGACTACGACTTCGTCGCCCCCGAACTGCGCGCCGCAGCCCGGGTGAGCAACCTGCAGCCGTTCGACCCGGCGCGGATCACCATCGGGAACCTCACGATCGACCCGGCGCCCGACCGGCACGTGCGGATCCGGGCGCCCCGCCTGGAACACGAACTCGGCGGGCCCTACGTCTGGAACTTCACGGCGACGATCCCCGGGCCGGCGGCCGGCACCGAATCCTTCGTCTCCGACCACATCGACGCCGGGGCCAGGGTGCAGCTGCCCCCGGGCGCGCTGCCGATCGCCGCCGTGCAACTCGCGCCGATCCTGCGCTTCCACGACCTGCTGCGCATCGAGCGGACCCTGCACCACGTCGTCGCCAACGCGCTGCGCTACTCGCGGTTCGTGTGGTCCTCGCTGAGCAACGAGGAGCGGGCGATCCTGCTGGAGGGATTCACGATCGGCGTGCCCGACGGCGGCATCACCGACGACACCCAGGACGTGCCCCTGCTCAACTGCGTGACGAACGAGGTCCTCGGGTTCTTCGGCAACTCGATGATCCTGCCGTTCATCATCCCGCAGATCGTGGCCCAGACCCACGACGTGACCAACGCGGCCGTCGAGGACGCGCTGACCGCCTTCCACCGCGTCGGCTTCGACCCGCCCCGCAACCGCATCGCCCTGCCCACCCGCGGTGTGCTCGGCGAGGCCGTGCTCGGACACTGCGCCTCCGCTGAGAAGATCGACCTGACCCGGTTCTGGAACTGGGCCGATGCGCCCGCCGACAACGCGCCCGGCATCAGCGACGTGACCCTCCCGACGGGACAGCCGTCCCTGACCGCCGGCCTGACGGCACCCAACGCGCTCACCGGTGTCGCGCCGCTCATCACGAACTTCAACAACGCTCCACCCATCCCCGTCGACACGAAACTGCTCGGCTCACTGATCACCGCCGGCGCGAGCCAGAAGGACTTCACCGGCCTGACCAACGCCGCCGAACTCGCCGGCCTGGTCAAGACCACCCAGACCACGGCGGAGTCCGCGCGCGCCGACGCGCTCAAGCGGGCCACCGAGCTGCAGTCGCAGGCGATGACCCAGATCGGGAACCTGTTCGGGGCGAAGGGCGGCGAGGCGTACGCGGCCAACTACCGCCCGGCCGGCGCCACGGGAGCAACGACGCCCGGCTCCACCTCCAAGACAACCGCCAAGCCCGCCGCGGACAAGCCACCACCGAAGCCGACCCCCGCGCCGAAACCGGCCCCGGGCCCCGGCGGCACTCCCGCGACCCCGCCGCCCGCGACACCCCCGACACCGACCGGTGAGGGGCCCGGCCCCGGCGGCGAACCCGTCCCGGCGTGAGGGGGAACCGATGACCAGTCCGGGCTCCAGCAGTTTCGAGGACCGCGCCCTCGACGCGCTACTCGACGTCCTGCGCTACGGCGGCTCGCCGGCCGTCGGCGAGGCCCAGGCGATCATGCTGCGCAGGCTGGCGTTGCAGGGCGACGTCGTCGCCTCACGCCTCCCGGCCCCGCGCAACATCACCGAGGTCGGCGGATACCTCAACCTCCTCGACACGCTCCACCAGCCCGACCTGCGCGCCGAGGCCCTCGCCAGCGTCCTGGGCATCGCCGGCCCGCCCACTCCGGTCGGGTGGACGGCGACGGCCCCGGCGCTCAGTACCGTCAGCATCGCCAACGACCGCCCGCCCGGCGCGGCGGGGCTCAGCGCCCCGCTGTCCATCGGGGTGCGCGGCGACTTCGCGCCGGCCCTCGGCGCGGCACTCGACCAGATCCGCGCCCGGGGCAGCGCCCTGCCGCTGTCCAGCCCGCCCGCCGTCCTCCCGCCGGGCAACCAGCCGTCCGGGGACGTGGACCTCCTCGCCGTACTCGGCCGGGTCCTCAACCTCGTGTCCACCGCAGCGTTCACCGACCCGATCACCGACCCCATCGTCCTGGCCCGGCTCGCGACGGCCCCGCCCGGCGGCTACCAGGTGACCACCCACGTCACCCCCAGAGCCCCCGGCTACGACCAGGTCCCGCCCCAGGACTGGCGCGCCCTGACCGTCGACCGGGCCACCGGTGGCCTCACCGAGTTCCCGCTCGTCGGGTTCCGGCTGCTGCCGGTCGGGCCGCTGCTCGCCGACACCGGCTTCGCCCCGCCCGACCGGCTCGCAGCCCCCGCCGGCCCCGACGACCGCGCGTGGGCCCGCCTGGTCAACGTCGCCGGCCTCGTGCCGGGCGTCACCCGGCTCGGCGACGAACTCGCGCTGCTCTACCCGCCCCAGGAGATCGCCGCGTCGGCGCTGGCCCCAAAGCTGTCGTGGGTCTGGAACGGCGTCACGTTCGCCCCGCCCCCGGCCGCCTGAAGGAGCCACGATGCAGCCAACGGTCACGTCCGTCGAACCGGCCGGCGGGTACCCCGGCGACATCGTCGTCCTGCGGGGCACCGGCCTGACCGGGGCCACGGCCGTCATGTTCGGCACCGCGCCCGCGCCCAACGTGTTCGTCGACGACGACTCCCAGATCACGCTCACCGTGCCGCCCGGGGACGGGACGGCCGGCGTCACCGTGACCACCCCGGACGGCACCAGCGACCCGATGACCTTCGCCTACGGGATGGAGGGCGGCGCGGTGGAACAACCCGACGCCGTCTTCGCGGCAGCGGGGTCGCGCGGCCGGCTGCCGACCGAGCACGTCATCCTCGTCGGCGGGCCGTCCAACTGGTACAACGGGTTCGGCAAGGAGATCGAGGACCCGCCCGGCAGCGAGGTGGAGTTCGAACTCAACCCCCCGCCGGTCACGGTCGACCAGGTGAACGAGTACATCAACGCCAACCTCGGCAACGTCACGCACGACAAGTACTGGGGCAGCTTCCTCGAGCCCGTTCCCCGCCTCTTCGAACGCGGCCTCGCCACCCCGCGACCCGGCGACATCGTGACCATCATCGTGTTCTACCCGCCGTTCGGCATGCGCAACGACACCGACTGGGAGGCGTCCCCGTACAACCCGAAGTGGCGGGGTTCACCCTGGGTGCTCGGCCGCAGCCCCTACGACCCCCGGGTCCGTGCCAGCCAACAGGGCGCGATTCCGACGAAGACCGAACCGACGCCCAAGAGGACCCGCCCGCGCCCCAGCATGAACACCGACGACGTGGACGAGGACCGCATCGACCACGAGATCCTCATGCGCTGCACCAGCCAGGACCGTCGCCCCGGCCAGACCTACGAGATGCGCCCGACCCGGCTGGAGGAGAACCTCGACCACATCTACGAACTGCCCAGGAGGCTCCTCAAAGGCCCCACGTTCAGCGGCGCCTCGCGCCTGCCCGGCGTGCTCGTCAAACTCCTGATGATCACCGACGCCAGCGAGGCCGTGGACTACATCTCCCACGGCCTGCTCGCCGGACAGAAGTGGGTGCACGCCCTCGACGCGGGCGGCAGCGAGGAGGACCAGCCTGACCTGGAGGGCCCCGGCGGCGGCGACTACACCCGCACCTGGTTCGTGGCCTTCGGCGTCCCGCCGAACAGCGCCGCCGCCCGGTACTGGGACGACGCCGCCATCGACCGCTCGAAGGTGAAGATCTCCCGGTTCGACTACTTCGGCCACTCCAGCTCCGACGCGTTCTTCCTCCAGTACGGCTGGAAGAACGTGAAAGGCGACCCGACCGGCGTCAGAGGGGAGGCCATCATCACCAAAGACCGGCTCGACGAACGGCTGGCCGACGCGCGGGCGTTCGCGCCCGGGGCCGTGGCGCACCTGTGGGGCTGCTACCTCGCCGACGACATGGCCCCGGTCCTGCGCAAATACGTCTCCAAGGTGATCGCCGCTGAGGGCCGCACCGATTACGAGGGACTGGTCGGCAACCCGGCGGCGCTGCCGGTACCGGCGGACCAGGGCTCGTGGACGGTCCTCGCGGCCGCCGACCCGGACCCGGCCGTACCCGTCTGACCGAGGTCTCCGACGGATTCCACACCAGTCTCGCCCAGGCCCCCAGGGGAGGTTAATTGGGGCGACAACCGTCGCACGGCCCGGAGAGAATCGCCCCGTGATGCTCTCCGCACTGCTCAGCCGTGTTCGCCCGCCGTCGCCCCTCGCCGGCCGCCTCTCCCTGCAGTCGCTGCTCTTCGCGCTCGGCGAGGGCACGTTCATGACAGGGTCGGCGGTGTTCTTCACCAAGATCGTCGGGCTGTCCGCCGCGCAGGTCGGTCTCGGCCTGACGTTCGCCGGTATCGCGGCGTTCCTGGCCGCCGTGCCGATGGGCAAGCTGGTCGACCGGTTCGGGCCGAAGAAGATGTGGGCGGTGAGTGCCGGCGGGCAGGCAGCGATGTTCGCACTGTGGCCCTTCATCACCGACTTCAAGGGCTACGTCGCCATGGCCGTGTGCATGGAGGTGATCGGCGCGCTCGGCGGCGCCGCGCACGGGGCATACACCATCGACGTGCTGCCAGCGCACGAGCGGGTGAAGTCACGCGCCTACATGTACTCCGCGCTCAACCTTGGCTTCACCCTCGGGTCCGTGATGGGTGGCATCGCGCTCGCGTTCCACTCCAACGACGTGCTGCACGTGCTGCCCTGGTTCACCGCCGCAGTCTTCCTGGTCAACGCGGCCGCGGTCACCCGGCTGCCACCGGCGTCGCACGACGAGCGCACACCGGAGGAGCGCCGGGTGCGCGTCCCCGGGCCGGGTCCGCTGCGCAACCCCGGCTGGCTGCTCACCACGTTCTTCATCGGCGTCGGTTGGACGAACCAGGTCCTGCTCAACCTGGTCATCCCGCTCTGGCTGGTGCAGCAGACGGACGCACCGCGCGTGCTGCTGGCGTTCCTGTTCGCGACCAACACGGTGATGTGCATCGTCCTGCCGATGGCCGCCTCCAAGGGCGTGAAGGACGTGCCGACCGCGCTCCGGGCGATCCGGATCTCTTCGGCCTTCTTCGTGATCTCCTGCCTGATCACGCTCGCGACCCACGAGACCGTCGGCTGGGTGACGATCGCGCTGGTCTGGCTGGGCCACGTCACCGTGACCGGCGCCGAGCTCTACCTCTCGGCGGCGAGCTGGTCCTTCGAGGCCGAACTGATGGATCCGCGTCAGCGCGGCGCCTACCAGGGCTCGGCGGAGCTCACCATGACCCTCGGCAAGGTCTGGGCGCCGGCGGTGTACACGTTCCTCGCGCTGAGCTGGGGCGTTGCCGGCTGGCTGGTGATCGCCGGCATCATCGTGCTGGCCACCATCTGCATCCACCCGTCGACGCGGCTGGCCCGACGATTCCTCGAGCGGCACGTCCCCGCAGACGTACTGGCCGACGCCCGCGCGTTCAACAGCGATGCCGAAACAGAGGTCGATGCGCCGACACTCCACCAAGAGGATGCTCTCGCTGGCGTAGCGAAGCAGTCCGACATGCGAGCCTGAATTGATCGCGGCAGCTCACCTGGCACCCGCGAAGGTCGGACAGGAAGAATCCCGGCCAGCCCCAGCGACCTGACACCGACAGCTTGTCACCCGACCCTTCGCATGGTCAGCTCTCGTCATGGCGACTGACGAACCTGAGCACATGACGCTCATCCAACGCCGGCTCGCCGGTGACGTCATCAACAACACCGTCGGAATCAATATCATCGGAGGCCCGTTCGACGGTCGCACCCGCATCGTCGACCTCGGAGAACACGGAACTCCACCGGCACGCCTACGCGCACGCCGTGGCCTTCCAGACCCACCCGCAGACCGGACTGGCTGGCATACCTACGAGGCGGTACTCGCCACAGACACCCCAGCCGGCTGGATCTACAAATACGTCGGCACGAACCCACCCGCCCAGACCACTTGACCAAACCATAGGGGCACCCCCCAGATCCGGGCTGGAGGCCAGGAGCCCCGAACCCGGGGCCGCTCTAATGACGGTGGGGCAACCGGCCGCATGCCTGTACTGGCCGACTAGGGATCGTGGACCACCACCACCGACCCGGATCCGGCGATCACCGTCCGACAGCTCTGACGTGGCGCTGAGTCCGGTCAGTTCGACGGCGGCTGCCGAGTTGTCGGCTGACCTGGGGTGCGCGGTGAGCGACAGCAGCGAAACTCCGCCCGCACCCGGCCTAGCACCCCGACGCCGGCGCCGGATCGACGTCGGCAGGCAACCGACTGCCGCCGAATCAGTGAACCGGGCGGTAGGTCGCGATGATGACCCCGCTGCTGGTCGGCTGCGCGCTCACCAACCGCAGCTTCTTCAGCGCCGCGTCGTCGGAGAACAGCTTCTTGCGGCCCTCGCCGGCGATCACCGGGTGGATCAGCAGCACCAGCTCGTCCAGCAGGTCCAGTTCCAGCAGCGAGCGCACCAGCGTCGGGCTGCCCGCGACGGTGATGTTCTTGCCCTCGCCGGCCTTGAGTTCGTTGACGGCGGTGACCAGATCAGTCTTGATCAGGGTGCTGTTCTCCCAGTCCTCGACGCTGTCCAGCGTCGAGGAGAAGACGTACTTGGGCGAATCGTTGATCCACGTGGCGAAGCCGGCGTCGTCACCGCTCGTCACCGTGGGCCAGTAGGCGGCCCACTCGGTGAACGTCACCCTGCCCATCAGGATCGTGTCGGCCGTTTCCAGGGTGTCGTTGAGCGCGGCGCCCATCTCCTCGTCGAACGCGAACTGCCACTCGTTGGGTGCCTGGGCGACACCGTCGACCGAGACGAACAGACCCGAAACAACCTTGCGCATGACTACCTCCATGATCGGTCCGGGGTCCTCGCGTACCGGTCGGAACGACGCTCCGCCGGTGCGCGCCGACCCCATCGGCTACGTCATGAACACTAGACATGCGCCCAGGTCAGGTCTTGTACAGAAGCGACAGCGGATGCGAGGCGTGCGGCGTACTCAGTTGGGTGGCGGTCCGCCCGATGTACCGCTTCAGGGACCGCGCCAGGTGCGGCTGGTCGAAGTACCCGAGGCGGTGCACGACGTCCTGGGCGGACACCCCCTCCTGGACCAGCACGGCCGCCTGGCGGGCGCGGTGGATCTGCCGGATGGCGCCCTGGGTCAGACCGGTCGCGGCGACGAAGCGCCGCTGCAGGGTGCGATCGGAGACATCGGGGCAGGCGCCGGCGAGCACGGCGGGCACGACCGGATCGAGGTCCACGATGCCCCCGCGCACCATCCGCCGCACGAAGCCCTCGGCGTTGTCGTAGTCGGGAACATGCCAGGCGGACCCCTTCAGCCACACCGAACGCCGTGTCACGTCGGGGATGGCCGCGGCGCCGCCCACCAGCGGGCTGAGCGGGATGTGCGGCATCGACGTACCCAGTGCGAAGCTGATCCCGAAGAACTCGGCGTCGGCGGGGACCGGGGCCATGCTCGCCGTGCCCTCTGGTCCCAGCACGGCCGCCTGTACCCGACCGTGCTGCTCCCAGAACACCAGCTCCCAGTGCGACGTGGCGACCGACGTCATCTGGCTCGCATGTCCGCTGCGGCTACGCCACACCCGCTCGATGTGCGGCAGCTCCGACGGTCGGCTCTCGATCACCAGGCCCAACCCGGCCCCCTTCCGAGCACGCGAGCCGCCTCGCGACATCCAGTCTGGCACCCGGCTGGACCACACTCCCGGCCGCGGCGCCGCACATCCCGCCCGGGTGCGAAATCCGCGACCGGCGCCGTCAGAACGCAGGAGCGGGGTGCCACGCACCGCCGGCGCGGCGAGGACCCCAGGTGTTCCGCCCTATGCACCAGGCGCATGGTAGTGCACGGCTGCCGGGCCCGCACAGGTTGAAGATCACGCCACCCGCCGCCAGCAGCACGACAGGCAAGGCACCGGGTCGTCGCTCCGATGGCTGGGCGGTGGGTGAGCGATACTCGTACACGGGTTAGCGGAAGAGCCTATTCCGCCCGATCAGTGGGTGGTGTGCGTGGTGATCAAAGTGGCACCGGCGGTGTTCGGGATCGGTTTCCTCGTGTTGTGGGGAATCGGCGGCGTCCGAATGTTGATCTTGGCGCGGAAGTCTGCCGCCACACCGGAGGGTGAGCGTGGTGACCTGTTTCCCTGGTGGTCGTCCTCGCATTTCTATGCCAAACACCCCAGCTTCACCAAGGTGACCGGGATCTTCCTGATCGTCGGCGGTCTTGTGATCGGGTCCTTATGCCTTGTGAGCGCCGTAGCCCGCTGACCTGGCACAGTGCTCCGGTTTCTCAGGTGCTCTGGGACTGGGACTGGTGTCCCACGGCGTCCGATCATTCGTTGCGGGCCGTTTCCGGTCCGGTGACGCGAGCCAGCAGCGGCAGGGTCGAGCCGATGATCCCGAGGGAGACCACGAGGCCGGCGACGACCAGCAGGTAGTACGCGCCCGGCGGCGGCCGGAGCGACAGCTGCATCTGCGCGGACAGGAACAGATGGGCGGCCCAGAATCCGGTACCGGTCGCCAACACCGACACCGCCAGCAGCGGCACGGTGCTCTCCAGTGCGACCACCCGCCGCAGCACCCCCAGTGGGACCCCGGTCAGCCGCAGCATGCTGAACGGACGCTTGCGTTCGCTGAGGCCGCCGATCACGCTGACCGCCAGGCTGCACCCGGCGATCGGCAGGCTGGCCAGGATCACCACGTCCGCCAACTGCTGCCACTGGACGAGTTTCCGGGAGAAGTCCGCCTCGAACTCGCTGATCGTGCCGGGCGAGTAGCCCTGCGGATAGGCGACCTCGAGAGTGGTGCGGACGGCCTCCAACGCCGCCGTCGACCCGTCGGTGTTCACGACGACCGACAACAGGGGGAGCCGGGCAAGGCCGTCGGCGGGGATGGGCGAGGCCTCCCACCGCCACGGGGCGTCCGACTGCGTGGTCATCCTGCGGTACCCGATCAGGTCCGCTGACACCTCGGCCACTCCCGCGCCGGCCGGGCAGGCGCCGTACGCCGGGCTGCGGGCCAACTCGACGCAACTGGTCACGCCAGGCTCCGACGGCCGGCCGACCGTCGTGGGGTCGGTCCGGATGTCGGGGTGGTCGAGGGGGTTGGCGTACACCAGCAGGACCTGCTGGACCCCGGGAATCGTGCGCAGCCCGGCCGGCACCGCCTCGACGGTGGGCGCAGGTGTGCCCTCGGTCCGGTCCTGCGGCCAGAACATCTTCGCCAGCGACGTGCTGGCCACCGAGCCGGTCCGGGGCGCGCCGCGGTCGGCGACGATCGAGGTGATCACCCCGGTGGCCACACTGGTGACGAACAGCGCCAGCATCAGGCCACTGACGGCCCGGAATCCGGCCCTGGGATTGTCGGTGAGCCGCCGGCCGGCGATGAGCGACGCCGGGCGGCGGGCCGAGCGCACCACCAGCCGGGCGCCCACCATCGTCAGCCACGGGCCGGCCAGCACCAGTCCCACCATCACCAGCAGGAACCCGGTCAGGTACGCCCGCACCTGGCCGTCGGTGGTGATCGGACGCCGGCCGATGAAGTACGCGAGTTCGGCCAGCCCCATGACGAGCGGGATCAGCCGCCAGGCGCGCGGCGGGCGCGGGGTGACGCGTCGGCTGACGCCGAGCGGGGAGATCCGTACCCGCCGCAGCGCGAGCCCGGCGACCACCGCGGCCGCGAGGGGAACGCCCAGCGCGACGAGAGCGGCGTCGAGGGGCGTGATCGACAGGTCGGCGGGGAAGAACGGTACCCCGGTGAAGGTGAACGTCGCCAGCGACGGACGCAGCGACAGATACAGTCCGAAGCCGACGGCCATGCCGGCGACGGCGGCCACCGTCGACTCCACCGCGGCGATCACCGAGATCTGCCGTGGTGTCGCCCCGACCAGGCGCATCGCGGCGAACCGCTGCTCGCGGCGGGCCGCCGACAACCGGGTCGCGGTACCGATGAACATCAACAGCGGGAACAGCAGGCCGGCGGCGACCACGGCCAGGATGAGCTTGATCCCGTCGGATTTGGTGCCGACGCCGCAGTCCGCGCACCGGCCCGGGTCGGTGGACGCGATGGCGCTGACCTGCCGGGAGCCGTGCACGCGCGCGAGTTCGTCGGGGGAGTGCCCGACGATGATGACCAGCGAGTCCGGCGCGGGCAGAGCCTCCGGGCCGATGGTGCCGATCTCGTGCCCGGGGAACCGGTCGCCGAGTTCTGCGGCCGGGGTGGTGCGCAGCAGCGTGCTGAGCGCGGGGGAGGCGTAGAACTCGCCGGGTCCGGGCAGGTGCGCGACGCCGGGCGGCACCGGCGCCGACGGGCCGGTGGCGGCCACGTCGACGCGGCCGATGGACCGTCGGTGGAAGTAGTCCTCCCGCAGCAGCCACCAGGCCGGGTCCACGCCCGCGACGGCGGCCCGCGTGGACGGGGTGCCGGTGTTCAGCCACGCGTACCGCGCGTTCTGGGCGTTGACCGCGTGCACGCTCGCCACGGTCGCCAGCAGCAGGCCGACCCCGAGCGCCACGGCGGCGGCGACGATGGTCAGCCGGACGGCGGCCTCCCGGCCACTGGCGACCGCGAGCCGCAGACCGAGCCTGATCACGATCCGATCCTTTCCGGTACCAGCGAGGTCACGCGGCCGTCGCGCACGATGATCTCCCGGTCTGCGTAGGCGGCCACCCGGGCCTCGTGGGTGACGACGATGACGGTGGTGCCCCGTTCCCGGGCGGCCGTGACCAGCAGTTCCATGATCTGTTCACCGGTGAGCGAGTCCAACGATCCGGTCGGCTCGTCGGCGAACAGGATCTCGGGGCCGGCGACCAGGCCGCGGGCCAGCGCGATCCGCTGGGCCTGACCGCCCGACAGTTCCCCGGACCTGCGCCGTTCCAGACCGTCGAGCCCCAGCGGCTCGAACCAGGTCCGGGCCTCGGCGAGCGCGGCGGTCCGGCGGGCGCCGCCGAGCAGCAACGGCAGCGCGATGTTCTCCTCGGCGGTCAGCTCGGGCACCAGCTGGCCGAACTGGAACACGAACCCGAACCGGTCCCGGCGCAGCGCGCTGCGGGCGGTCTCGCTCAGGGTGTCGATCCGCCGACCGTCGACGTGGATCTCGCCGGACGCCGGGACCAGGATCCCGGCCAGACAGTGCAGCAAAGTGGACTTGCCCGAGCCGCTGGGACCCATGATGGCGAGGATCTCGCCCCGGGTCACCGACAGGCTCGCGCCCCGCAGCGCCGGTGTCTGCCCGAACGACAGCACCACGTCGCGCGCCTCGACCGCGATCGCGTCCGTCATGACCGCACCTCCGCGGCCAGTTTGTCGAGCCGCGCGGCCGTCAGATCGATCCACCGCAGGTCGGCCTCGAGGTGAAACAGGCCATGGTCGGCCAGCAGCGAGTCGGCCAGGTCCCCGGCGCGCCGGATCTCGGTCAGCTCCCGCATCCGCCGCATGTGGGCGGCGCGCTGGGCGTCGAGGTACTCCTCCGCCGGGCGGCCCAGCATCAGCGCCAGCACCACCTTGGCGAACAGCACGGTCTGCAGGTGCGGTTCGGCCTCGACCGGTTCGGTCAGCCAGGCGTTCACCTCCGTCGCGCCCAGCTCGGTGATGACGTAGCGCTTGCGGTCGGGCCCGTCGCCCGGCTCGACCTCGCCCACCACCACCTTGCCGTCGCGGGCGAGCCGGCCGAGGGTCGCGTAGACCTGGCCGAACGGCAGGGGGCGGCCCCTGCCGAAGAACGTGTCGTAGTGGCGTTTGAGGTCGTAGCCGTGGCTGGGCTCGCGTTCGAGCAGCCCCAGCAGTGTCAACGGAACGGTCATGCCGCCCACTCTACACTGAGGGTATACCTCGCGTGTATAGCCACCGTGGACGGCCGCACCGCCTGACCGGCGAGCGGCATGCGGTTGGGTGATGTGGTGCACGAACTCGGTGGCGCGGAGCGGCGGCGTCGGTCGGATGTCATGATCGTCGGATGGAGTTCGTACTTGACCCACAGTGCGGCGTCGGCCCGATCCGATGGGGCATGACCGTCGAGGAGGCCCGAGTCGCACTGGTGTCGATGGCGACGCTGGATCAGCGGGTCGGGCTGACCGCGACCCGTCCCAGCGAGCTGGGTTTCAGTGTGGGGTTCGGGGTCGGGCCGACCCGGGATCGGGTCAACGCGATCGAGGTCTGGCGACCGCGCTCGAACGCCGATGTGGTGCGATTCCTGGGCGTTGACGTGTTCGGTCTGCCGGCCCGGGAGGTCGTACGGCAGTTTGAGGGCCGTGTGGAACTCGCCGCGGACGAGGACGGCTACGCCGCGCGCGAGGTGTACGTCGCGCTGTGGAGGCCCTTCGCCGCGGATGGCAACCCCGAGGAGACCCAGGGGTACTACTTTCAATCCGTCCTGTTGGCTAGACCCGGCTACGACGACACGCCGGCCGAAGCCGTGGCCCGGCTGGCGGCCGGCGGCCATCCGGGCTACTGATCCCACGCTCGCCCCCGCCATGCGCTCGTGGGACATCGGTAGCCCGGGCATGCAGGCCTATCCCGGCAACCCTTGGACATCGACTAGCGTGAATGCTACGGTCGCGCGATGACCCGCCTCTCCCGCCGCCTGCTGATCGCGGGCGCCGCCTCGGCCCTCGTCCTCGCCGTCACCCCGGCGCCGGCCAACGCAATCCCGCCGGCCGGCCCGAACCAGAGCGTCACCTTCACCTACTACTCCACGGCGGCGAAGACCACCGTCGTCGGAGGCTGGTCCTACGGCTCCTGCGGTGAGCCTTTCGACTGGGGCACCCACACCCGGTACTCGACCTACCGGATCATCACCTGCACGCCCGGCGGCGGCCAGTAGCCCTTCGGGGCTGTCACGCGAGCGCGCCGGACGCCACCCTGGCGGGGTGGTGCCCGGCGCGTCGTCGGCCGTCAGCCCAGGATCATGAGCTCCTCGCCGTGCGAGTCCCAAGCTCTGGCGATCGCGTCACTGTGGTTGACGATCCGCAGGCCGTACGAGGAATGTTCGACCTCGGCGCTGAGTCCGTTGACCGTACTGTCCCCGGCGGGCCACTCGACGTCGACGTACGCACCGGAGGCGATCTCGTACTCCATCCCCGACGGCTCGAACGTCACCGACAGCGGTTCCGGTCCGTCGGCGGTGAAACGAATCCGCACTATTACCCCCAGTTATCGAGCATGCACTTTAGCAACGTGGCCCTGGGCCCTGCGCTCGGACTCGCGTTGCCGCCCGCCTCCGCGGCCCGGGCGACGTCGGCGAAGTAGACCTGGATTCCGTGCGCGTTTCATGGCGGGCGGAAGTGTCGGATGGCGCTGGTACGTTCTCGGCGTTGGCAGGGCGGGACAGTGTGAGGAGACGACCCGTGGCGGAAGAAGTGGCGCTGAGGCTGGTCGTCGACGCCGATCTGGATGTGTTGTTCGACCTGATGCGCGACAGTGAGTCGGTCCAGATGGCCGCGTTCACGGCCAAGGATCCTGACGACCGTCAGGCGTTCGACGTGCACATGGCCAAGGTGAGGAACTCTCCCGACGTCACCATGCGTGCGGTGACCCGCGACGGGGACCTCGTCGGCAGCATCGCCAGCTTCGTCATGGACGGCGACCTGGAGCTGACGTACTGGATCGACCGTTCGGTCTGGGGGCGGGGAATCGCCACCCGAGCCCTGGCGCTGCTCCTCGACCTGGTCGTGGCCCGACCTGTGTACGCCCGCGCGGCCAGCGACAACGGGGGATCGCTGAGGGTGCTGCACAAGGCCGGGTTCGTGGCCATCGGCACCGAGATCTCCTACGCGTCGGCGCGCGACGCCGAGATCGAGGAGACCGTCCTACGCCTCGGCTAGCCACAACGGAGCCTCGTGTGATCCATAGGGTTCGCCTCCCGTGTGCCGAAATTTGATTGCGGAGCGATCGATACTGAGCGGGTGAGCGACCCCTACGCCGAGCTCCTGGCCCGCGCCGAGGCCGACCCGGACGTCCTCGGCATCGTCCTGACCGGCTCCCGGGCGCGGGACGGCATGGCGACCGGGCACTCCGACACCGACGTGATCGTGGTCGTCGCCGAGTACGGCGGCGCCTGGACCAACACCACCCGCACCCCGGAACTCGACACCATCCCGACGTCGCTGGCGGACCTGGCCGACGTGTCCGACCGGTGGGGCCGCTACGCCTACCGGGGCGCCCGGGTGCTCCTGGACCGCCTCGACGGCCGGGTCGCCGAGCAGGTGACGGCCCAGGCGACGTTGACGCCGGCGGAGACCGACGCCTGGGTGCGTGAAGAGCTCGACGGCTATGTCAACTTCATCTACCGCGCCGCCAAGAGCCGCCGCGACGGCCGGCCCGACCTGGCGCGGCTCGAGGAGATCGAAGCGGCGTCCTGGTTCGGCTGGACACTCTTCGCCCTCTACGGCCGCGTGCGCCCGTACAACAAGTACCTGCGCTGGGAGCTGGAGACCTACCCCTTGCCCGCACCTTGGACCGCCGACCGCGTGATCGCCGGCCTGACGGAGCAGCCCTCGGCGCTGTACGGCGATCTGGAGAAGGTGGTCCGCGCCAAGGGCTACGGCGATGTGCTCGACTCGTGGGGACCCGAACTGGACCTGCTGCGCTGACGGCAGCCGACTCCGGTGAGCGTGGCGGCGAACGACCGGAAAGGCTCGACGGCGGTATCGAGATCGGGCAGCATGCCAGCGACGAGGCGAGCCGCAGGGTGTCGTGCTCGCGGCGGGCACCCGGCGAGCCGCGACCGGCGGTTCGGAAAACGGTTCGACGGCGGTGCCGGGTCCTGACACAGTGACGCACCATGACCGACTTCGAGCTCATGACCGCCGCGGACGTACCGCTGATGCAGGTTCTGGCGCAGCGCGTCACCGCCACCCGCCCGGACCTGGTCGGCGCAGGTGCTTCCTACGGGGAGCTGGCCTGGATCTGGGGCCAGGGGAGCACTCTCTACGGCGCGACCTGGCCGCGTCGCCTGTGGTTCTCCGGTGACGAACTGGTGGCGTGGGCGTGGGCCTTCCTCCCGCGCCAGGTGCGGCGTAGTGACGGATCGGTGCGGCAGGTCACCGGCGCGAATCTGACCTATCAGGTCCACCCTGACCGCACCGAACTGATCGACGAGGTGATCGACTGGTACGACGGTGTGGCCGCCGGCCTCGAACGCACGGTCTGCCTGACGGACGCCGAGGAGTTCGCCCTGACGCGGTGGGCGGCGCACGGCTATGAGGCCGACACGGAGGCGCTCGGCGACGACGGCGACTGGACCCAGCTCAACGAGCGCGACCTCACCGACGTGGACCAGCCGGTGCTGCCGGACGGATTCCGGTTCCGCACCGCCGACGAGGCCGGGCCGCAGGCTGCCGTCCGGGCCCACGTGGACGCCTGGGCGCCCTCCTCCTACACGGTCGAGAGCTACGAGGCTGTCCGACAGACGGCCGCCTATCGCGGCGACCTGCACATCCTGGTGCAGGCACCGGACGGAACCATGGCGTGCTCGACGATCATGTGGTTCGACGAGGTGAACAAGTCGGTCGAGTTCGAGCCGGTCGGAACGCACCCGGACTACCGGCGGCGCGGGCTGGCAAGGGCGATGATGCTGCACGGGATGCGTCTGGCCCGGGCGGCCGGGGCCACCCACGCGACGGTCGTCTGCACCGGCACGCCGGAGCACGCCGGGACACAGCGGCTGTACCTCGGCCTCGGGTTCCGGGAATTGTCCCGGGACGTACCGCTCATCAAGTCCGCGACCACAGGCTGAGGAAAACCCCTGGCCTCCGCGAGGATGATCGACGTGTGAACGCCGACCTGTTCGTCCTCCCCGCCGTAGCCAACAGCACCGGCGAGTTGCTCGCCGACGCCGCCGCGGCGCGGGGCATGACCGTGTCCCGGCTCGCCGGACGATCCGTCCCCGATGAGCTGCGGGGCACCGGCTCCGCGCATCTCTACGCCGGTCCCCGGTTGGCAGCCGCGGTGGCCGAGGAGATCGGGGTCGCGCCGATGGAGCCGGTGGACTCGTGGCTGGCCGACCTCCCGGATGCCGTTCGAGGGAGGCGGGTCCGCACCGCGACCCTGGGCGAGGCCCGGCGGCTGGTCGGTCCGGCGTTCGTGAAGGAGCCCAGGGAGAAGGGCCTGTCCGCCAGGGTCTATCCGGACGGCTCCCACCTGCCCGCCGGGGATCCTGACACCGTCGTGCTGGTCAGCGAAGTGGTCAGGTTCGTCGTGGAGTACCGGCTGTTCGTGCTCGACGGCCGGGTGCACACCGCGAGTCGGTACCTGACCTTCGGGCAGCTGGACCCCGTTCCGCTGTCGCACAGCTCGCGACGCGCGGACGTCGAGGACTTCGCGGGCATGCTCCTGGACCGTCACGGCGACACCCTGCCGAGCGCGGTCGTCGTGGACGTCGGACTGCTGGCCGCGGAAGGAGAACGCGCGCCGCACTGGGCGGTGGTGGAGGCGAACATGGCCTGGTTCAGCCACGCGTACGCCGCCGACATCGACCGGGTGCTCGACGTCGCCCTCCGCGCGGCCGGCCCCACGGAACGACTCGCGCACACCGATCAGTGCTTCGTGCGGACCTGAGCCCAAGCCGGTCCGAGTCCGGTCGCCGTGGTGGGACGTGTCGCTGTCGCCAGGATCCGGCAGAGGCGCGCCTACCGCTGACGCGTCGGGGCGACAACCGCGCACCTCACGCGGATGTCACCCCGACGCCGGGGTAGCGGTGGGCTCAGCCGGCGACGCTGAACTCTCCGCCGGCGGCGATGAACGAGACGCTGCTGAGCACCGTCAGGGGACCGGTGACCACGGACCGGTTGGTCGTGGAGCCGTCGCCGAGCTGGCCCGAGGCGTTGTACCCGACGCTGCGCACCCGACCGTCGCGGGTCAGAATCAGACTGTGGTGGCTGCCCGCCGCGATCGAGCGGACGTTGGCGGCGGTGTCGAGGAAGATGGCGGTGGGACGGTTGGTCGTGGTGCCGTCGCCGAGCTGGCCGTAGGCGTTGTAGCCCCACGTCTTGACCGTGCCGTCGCCCAGCAGGGCGAGACTGTGGTTGGACCCGGCGACGATGTCACGGACATTGGTGACGCCGTCGACCGGGACCGGCGTGAGGCGCTGGGTGGTGGTGTTGTCGCCGAGTTCGCCGTTGCCGTTGTAGCCCCAGGACCGCACGGTGCCGTCCCCGAGCCGGGCGAGGCTGTGGCTGCCGCCGCCGGCGATGCCCCGGATGTTGGTGAGGCCGGTGACGGTCACGGGCGTGGACCGGTTGGTGACGCTGCCGTCGCCGAGCTGCCCGTTGGCGTTGTAACCCCAGGCTTTGACGGTACCGTCGGCGAGCAGCGCCAGGCTGTGGTGGTTGCCGGCGGCGATGGCCACGACATTGGTGAGCCCCGCGACGGTCACCGGGTTGTACCGGTTGGCCGTGGTGTTGTCGCCGAGCTGGCCGAACCCGTTGTAGCCCCACGACCGTACGGTGCCGTCGGACAGCAGGGCGAGGCTGTGCTGCACCCCGGCGGCCACCGCGACCACGTCCGTGAGGTACTGCACCGTGCCGGGCACGGAGTAGGCGGCCGACGCGCCGTTGCCGAGCTGGCCCTCGGCGTTGCGCCCCCAGGCCTCGACGGTGCCGTTGGTGAGCAGCGCCAGCGAGTGGTAGAAGCCGGCGGCGACGGCGGAAACGTCCCCGCCGGTGAGCCCCGCCACGGTGGCCGGGGTCAGGCGGGAGGCCGTGCCGCTGGTGTCGCCCAGTTGCAGGTTGGCGTTGTTGCCCCACGCCTTGACGCGGCCCTCCTGCGCGGTGGCCGCGGTGGCAGAGAACGCCAGGGTGCCTATCGTGGCCACGAGCGCCACCAGACCTGTGAGCAGGGGACGTCGATGCACGTGCGAATCCATGGGAGCTGCCTCTCGTACGAGGGCGTGCGAGTCTCCCGTGACGCAGACCAGCATCACCCTAAGTAATGATTTGTATGTGAATGGTAATCATTACCGAGACCCATGATGGAGAAACGCCAAATTTGGCTCGAGCTGTGGCCATAGTGTTCAGGGCTGTTCCAACGCGTACCGGGCCTCCACCACGGCGCGGACCCGCTGCCGCCGTGGCTCCAGCCCCGACTCGACGTCGCGGCCGTACCCGACCCCGGCGAAGCTCCGCGATCCGGACACGCCGTAAGCCACCCCCTCGACCCGGGAGCCCTGCCACGCCAGACCGGTCAGAAGCCCCTCGTCGGAGACCTCGACCAGCCGGACGATCCGGGCGCTGAGCACCTCGGCGTAGTCCTTCGCCCTGGCTGCCGCGTCGGCGAGCGCCGCCCGGCGGGCTTGCGCGTACACCGGACTGTCCGGTCGCAGGGTCCAGCGCACGTCGCCCACGGCGACGCCTTCCTGCTCTGTGGCGTGCAGCACCAACTGGCCGAGCACCGTGAAGTCCACGACCGACAGGATGACCCGGGCGGAGGCGGAGAACCCGGACCGCTTCTTCTCCCGCTCCGGCAGCACGCTGACGGACCCGGTCTCCCGGGCCTCAACCGTTTCCGGGTACCTGTCGAGCACCGCACCGATCGCGGCGACGGCGGCGTCCAGCCGGGCCGTGGTGTCCGGCCGGTCCCGGTCATGGGCGACGACGGTCAGCGTGACGGTGGCCAGGTCCGGCTCGGACTCCAGCTCGGCCTCGCCACGGACGGTCAGCATCACGGTCTCGATCATGCCGCAGCATAACCCGCCGTCCACAGTGGCTGGGCTGGTCCGTCCTCACTCGGATCGGAAGTCGATCTCGGCGGTCGCGTGCGCTGCGGCGATCCGTTCGCGGACCTCCTGGGGGTACAACCGACTGCCACCGGACGGCACGCGGCGCGGGGCCGGACGGCCGTGGGACTCGGGGTGGACACCTCCAATCCGACCGGGGCGTACCACCTGTATCGATCGGTGGGGATGGCCGCGGCGTACGTCGCGAATATCTACCAGCTCACACGCCGGCTCTGACGGGCTCGACCGAGGTGCGTTGCCCGGGACCGCCGAGGCGGCCGCGAACGTCAACTCGCTGTCGTCGCAACGACGTCACCGGGAGCTGACGACGCGTGACTCCAGATGGGTGGCGCTGAGGCCAGAGTGAACGGCGAGCTGCCGCGCCAGGGATCGTTGCTCTTCAGCGCGTCCGGATCCAGCCCGGGGTCCCGGGGAGTGGTCAACGGGGTCGCCGTGGCGTCGCCGGTGCCGCCGAACCCGATCAAACCTCCCATGAGAGTCTCCTGGTTGCGAGCCTCTGGGCGCTCTGGGCCTGTGGGGAGTTTCTGGGTCCCATGACTCCTCCGTTAAGAGATCCGATGACTGAACAAGCATCACAAGGAAATCGGCGAAAATCAACCGGATGTTAATGGTCTATATCACTCAGAGTGGCACATTGACCACTCGCCTCATCCGATGTCTTGGGTGAGGAGGGCGGGGACGGGCATCCGCGTTGGGGAACCCGGCGTCATCCGTCTCGGGCCGCACGCACCGTCGGCGCGGATGTCGGAGCGGACATTGCGGCTCACCACTATTCGTTCCAGGGGCAGGTCATTTCCCTTATGGAGGAACAGTCGAATGTTCTTCGTTCAATTGGCTTGCACCTCCTGGAAGCGCCACCGTACTGTCTTCACGTAGGCAAGAACACCTCGAGCGAGGAGCACCCGATGTTGTGGCACACGATGACTAGCCCGAAGCGGTTCGCCGCGCTCGGCAACGTCTCGATGCCTGCGGCCGGGCGACCCGAGGATCGGGGCAGTGAGCAGCACATTCTGGGCAGGTGGCCCGGCTAGCGCGGACAGCGCACCAGCCGCCCACCCGGTCCCGGGGGGCGGTTTTTTCGTACCTCCGAGGCGCACGAAACTTGCGGGTGTAGCTCAACGGATAGAGCACCGGATTCCAAACCCGGCGGTTGTGGGTTCAATTCCTACCGCCCGTGCGACCCTGCCCGAATAACGAATTCGAGCGATTGTCACTTGAGAACTCCACAACGGATGGCATGAAAACCGGCGCCCAATTCGGGTACCGGAGAGTCCCGGGAACCTGACGCGGAGCGGCGGGCCGGGCATCACCTCTGGGACGAGGAAGACGGTTAATCCGCCCGGTTTGGAACCGGGAGACACGCGGTTCGACTCCGTGGTCCCAGACAACGGGCCAGTGGCGCAACGGAAGCGCACCCGCTTGGCTTGCGGGAGGCTCAGGGTTCAATTCCCTGCTGGTCCACAGGAGTGCCACGCCCCGGTGGCCCAATCGGCAGAGGCGTCCCGCTCAAAACGGGAATCTGCGGGTTCGACTCCCGCCCGGGGTACTACGCCTTCGCCACCGGGGTGGAGGCCGTCTTGGTATGACGGCCCGCGCGGGTTCGACTCCCGCCGAAGGCTCCACGCCGCTGTAGCACAACGGAAGTGCGCCGCGTTGCCAGCGCGGAGACCCGGGTTCGACTCCCGGCGGCAGCTCCACCAGGACCGACCGTACTCCGGTCGAGGCGCGGATGGCCCCGCTCGTGACGCCGGAGGCGACGAAGGGGCGCTCATCGCGCGCTGAACGGCTGGCGGGCCCATCACGCCCGCCAGCCGTTCCCTTCCCGATTCGTCTAACGGTAGGACGCCCGGCTCTGACCCGGGTAGTCGAGGTTCGAATCCTTGATCGGGAGCCGGCACGCACGAACACATGGGCCGGGTACCGGTGTACAGCGCTTCCTTGCAAGAAGCGCGGGCGGAGTTCGACACTCCGTCGGTCCACAGCACGAGAATTGCCCTGGTAGCTCAGCCTGGTTCAGAGCACCCGCCTGTCGAGCGGGGAGTCGCCGGTTCGAATCCGGTCTGGGGCGCGGAGGGGTGGCCGAGTTGGTCGAAGGCGCGCTCCTGCTAAGGGCGAGACGGCCGAAGGGTCGTCCGCGGGTTCGAATCCCGTCCCCTCCATTCCCCACCGTGGCCCAAGGGTAACGGCGCCGCCCTGATATGGCGGAGATCCAGGCTCGACTCCTGGCGGTGGGACTCGGCACGGCGCAGGGGTCGATCCCTGCGCGGAGTACCACATCCCCCCGCTAGCTCAATGGACGAGAGCGGCGCCCTTCTAAGGCGACGGTTCCGGGTTCGAGTCCCGGGTGGGGGACCACGCCGCTGGCGCCCGATGGCCGGCGGTGTTGTCCGGTTCGAGCCGAGCCGGGTCTCGATGCCATCCGTTGTGGGTTCGCGCCTTCGCGGGCGAGCGTTGGGACTCGGCACCCGCTCATAACGGGAGCTCGCCCGGATCGTCACCGGGGCCCGCGACCAGTAGGGAACGGATGGCGCGTGCCACCGGCCAGGCTCCGTCGTCGGTGTTGCCGAGTACCGACCAGGTCAGGTCGGTACTCGGATCGTGTGTGCTGGTGAAGGAGACTCCGGCGTCGTAGCCGGCCAGCCTCACCTGCGGGCCCGTCTCGTCGAGCCAGAATCCCAGCCCGTACCGGGCCTTTTCGGTCGGGACGGAGCTGTGCGGTCGGGTCATCTCGGCCACCCAGTCCTGGCCGACGATCCGGCCGGCGAGGAAGGCCCGCCAGAATGTGCTCATGTCGGCGGCGGTGGTGTGGATGCCGCCGTCGCCGTTGCCGCGCACGGGGAGGTGCAGGACGTTGCTGCGCCATTGCCCGTCTCGGATCAGGTAGCCGGTGGCGGTGCGGGCGGGTAGCTGGTCGCAGCGGAGGAACGCCGTGTCGGCCAGACCGGCGGGTCGGCAGACCAGTTCGTCGACGAGCTGGTGGTAGCCGGTGCCGGTGACCCGCTCGGCGATCAGGGCCAGCAGGACGTAGCCGCTGTTGCAGTAGGCGAAGCCGGTTCCGGCGGGGAACTTGGTCGGATGGCCGTCCAGCTCGGCGAGGAACTCCTCGGTCTCGGCCAGCCGGTGCACCGGAACCTTCAGCACGTAGTCGGCGATGTCGTCGAGGGTGTCCTCGTCGAGGTAGTCGCCGATCCCGGAGCGGTGTGCGAGCAGGTGCTCCACGGTGACATCTGCGGCGATGAGAGGCAGGTCGGTGCCGAGCACGGAACGGGCTGTGGTGTCCGGCGCGAGTCGGCCCTGTTCGATAAGGCGCACCACGGCCAGCGCGGTGAAGCCTTTGGCGCCGCTGGCCACGGCGAAACGGGTGTCTACCGTGTTGGGCACCTCGTGTCCGCGGTGGGCGAGCCCGAACGCGGCTTCATAGTCGAGTTCGCCGTCCCGGTCGACCCGGACCACCCCGGAGAACCCCACGTCGGCCGCGGCGGCCTCGACCGCCTTGGCGAGCTGTGGCACCGTCCACGACATGGGGCGAGCATAGGCGCAGGCCACGTCCTGGAACCACCGGTTTCCGGCCGGCCCGTCCTCTACGCGAGCGTGGCCGCCAGGTGCGCGGCGGTGGCGGCCACGAGAGCGTTGTCTGGCTGCGCATCGGCGTCGGCGTGGGTGGTGAACACGGCGAGCGCGATCGGCGTACCCGTCGATGTCCAGACGATGCCCACGTCGTTGCGGGTGCCGTAGCCGCCGGAGCCGGTCTTGTCGGCGAGGATCCAGTCGGCGGGCAGCCCGGCGCGGAAGGTTTCGCGGTTGGTGGTGTTCCGGCGCAGCCAGGTGCTCAGCCGGGTCCGGCCCGCGAGATCGAGCGCGTCGCCCAGGACCAGCCGCCGGTAGGTCGCGGCGATGGCGCGGGGGCTGGTGGTGTCCTCCCGTCGCCACGGTTCGGCGGAGTTGAGGTCGGGTTCGCGGCGGTCCAGCCGGGTCACCGCGTCACCGAGGGCGCGACACAGCCCGGTGACCGCCGCCGGTCCGCCGACCTCGGCCAGCAGGAGATTGGCGGCGGTGTTGTCGCTGTGGCTGAGGGCCGCCCCGCACAGCTCGCCGATCGTCATGCCGGCTGCCAGGGTGTCCGGGGCGGCGGTGATGGGCGAGTACCCCGCTGTGTCGATGTCCGCCTGGGTGTAGGTGACGCGGCGGGAGAGGGCCTGGTCGCCGGATCCGAGGGTACACAGCACCGCCGCGACGGCGAGGGTCTTGAACACCGAGCACATCGGGAACACCTCGTCAGCGCGGTGTGCCACTGTCGCACCGGTCGTCAGATTGTGCCCGAAGGCGCCGATCCGGGCGCCGTGAATGCGCTCCAAGTGCTGGAGTCGGCTCCTCACAGCCGCGTTGGAGGGACCGGCGTGGGCGGAGGTTCCACCGGTGACCAGTACGCCGGTTGCGGTTGCGGCGACGGCGGTCAGAATCGTGCGGCGAGTAGGCATGATGTTCCTCCGAAGTGAAAGTATGCTTTTTCGCGCGAGCACGGGCCACCCACCCCTCAGGCGACCGCGTCGGGCCGGTGATCAGGAAGCGCGGCCCCGGGGCCGGCTGGTAGGCCGGCTTTCGGGAAGTGGCTGCTCCCTCAGCCAGGGGCGGAGGGCGGACTCGGTGGCCGCGCGCAGTTGGTCGCGGAGGTCGTCGGGGTCGGGTTGTTCGTCGCCGGCGTCGTCCAGGAGGACCTGCAGCGCACCGGTGATGGCGCCGACGAACGCGCCGACGAGGGCCGCTGCGGCAACCGGGGTGAGTTCGTCGGGGTACGCGGCGTGCAGGTGCCGCGCGATCTGGCGTTGCGCGTCGAGCTGCATGCGCAGCGCGTGCCCCTGGACTGCCGGGATGGTCCGCACGAGCCGCGTCCGCAGGGTCGCGAGCCGGCTGACCATGTCATTGTCGGCGTCGCCGACCGCGTGCAGCGCGCGGAGGAGCAGGTCGGCGGGACGGTCGCCGGGCTGTCGGTCGGCGATCGTGTCGACCGCCGCCTGGATCCGGGCGTCGCTTCGCGGGAACAGCAGCTCCTCCTTGGTGGCGAAGTAGCTGAAGAACGTGCGCGTGCCGATGTCGGCCGCCGCGGAGATGTCGGCCACGGTCGTCTCGTCGTAGCCGCGGCTTTCGAACAGGTCCGTGGCCGCGTCGATGAGCGCCTGGCGGGTCCGTTCCTTCTTGCGGTCGCGCAGGGTCGGGTGCGTCATGCCGACAGCTTACTGCGTTGAGCGCTGATCGGCACTCATTGCAGAAATGCACTGAGTGCAATAATGTCGGAGTGTCTGAACGTGAGACCCCGTGAAGCGGAGTACCCCATGAACCAACGCACCGTTCTGATCTCCGGAGCCGGCATCGCCGGACCCACCCTCGCGTACTGGCTGGCCAGGCACGGATTCCATCCCACGGTCGTGGAACGCGCCGACGGCCTCCGCTCCAGCGGCAGCCCGGTGGACGTTCGCGGACCGGCGGTGCAGGTGGCTGAGGGGATGGGGGTCATGGCGCGGCTGCGCGAGGCCGGTACCCGGGTGGCGAACCTGGACTTCGTCGACGGACGGGGCCGGCGCGTCGGGAGGATCAACATGAACGCCCTGCGGCGGGCGGCGGGCAGCCGTGAGGTCGAGCTGCCGCGCGGTGACCTCGCGGCCATCCTGCACCAGGCCGGCCGCGACGACGCCGAGTTCGTGTTCTCCGACTCCATCGTCGCGATGACCCAGGACACCGGAGCCGTGCACGTGACCTTCGACAGGTCCGCGCCGCGCAGCTTCGATCTCGTGATCGGCGCGGACGGACTGCACTCGGCCACCCGGCTGCTGGCCTTCGGGCCGGAATCCGACTACGTCCACCACATGGGCCTGTACGTCGCCACGGTGACGCTCGACGACCCGGTCGAGCACGTCCACGACGTACTGATGTACAACACGCCCGGTCGGGCTGTCTCCGTCCACCCGGGACGCGACCGGCCGCTCGCCGCCTTCATGTTCCGCGGCCCGGCCATCGCCGGTTTCCACCACCGCGACACCGGACAGCACAAACGCCTACTGATCGAAGCGTTCGCCGGTGATGCCTGGCGGGTGCCCGAACTGCTCGAACAGGTGCGTGCCGCCCCCGACCTCTACTTCGACGCCGTCAGCCAGGTACGCCTACCCCGGTGGTCACACGGCCGTGTCGCGCTCCTGGGCGACGCCGCGTCCTGCGTGTCCCTCTTCGGAGACGGCTCCAGCCTGGCCATGGCGGGCGCGGCGACACTCGCCGGTGCCCTGGCGGCCCACCCCGATGACCACCGTGCGGCCTTCCGCCGGTACGAATCCGAGCACCGGGCACTCGTCGAACCCAAACAGGGCAACGCCGGCCAGGCCGCCACCATGCTCGTACCCGCCACCGCACGGGGAATCACGGCCCGCAACCTCGCCACCCGCCTGTGGCCACTCGCGGCCGCCGGCCAGTGGTTGGGGCGGCGGTCCCGAGGATCGCACACCCCCGTCAGCCAGGCGGCCGCGCTCTAACCGAGACGGCGGCACCCGCTGGGCGGTCGAGGCAGCGGCCGTCCGGTCACCAGTGGTCGTCCAGGCCGAGCGGCTCCGGCTCGTCCCGCGGCCCCGGGGGACGTACCTCGGGATGCCCGGCCTGCTCCTCGACGGGGTCGACGTCCTCGACGTGCCCGGGTTCCGGTGTGCTCATCTGCTGCTCCCTCATGCTCGGCTCGATGCGACCCGCGCAGCCTCGCACCGTCCGATAAACGGCAGATCAACGCGCGGCGGCCAGCTCGGCGGGACCGCGCGGTGGCCCGCCACCGGGGGACCGGTCAGGTAGGGGAGCGGCCGGCCCTGCGTCGACCCCGGCGGCCGGCCGGGCGAGTTCGGCGAGGTCGGCCGCGAGCGGGCTGCCGGCCAGGGCCAGAGCCGTATGGCCCTCCCGCCAGCAGTTCACGGCCGCCGCCCGGTCACCGGTGGCGGCCAGGGCCCGGCCCAGTACCCCCAGGGCCTGGCCCAGCCCGACCCGGTCGCCGAGTGTCCGCAGCAGCGCGACGGACTCGGTGGCCGAGGCCGTCGCGTCCACCGGCCGGCCGGCGTCGAGTTCGGCCTCACCGAGCCGCAGCAGCATCCAGCCCATGCCCCGGCCCTGGTATCTCTCCGCGCGGAAGATTGCCAGGCTGGCCCGGTGGTACTCGACGGCGTGGTCGGGCCGGCCGGCCCGGCGGGCGATCCAGCCCAGGTTGTGCAGGGCGTGCCCCTCGCCCTCGGCGGAGCCGAGTTCCCGGTGCACCGCCCGGGCCCGCTCTCCCGCGTCGAGAGCGTCGTCGAACCGGCCCAGACCGGCGAGCGCGGCGGCCCTGTTGGCGAGCACCGTCGCGACGCACCCCCGGTCGCAGGCCTCCTCGAACGCCGCCATGGCCTCGGCCCACAGCGCCGCGGCCTGTTGCGGTCGGCCCATGGACATCGCCAGGCTGCCGGCTAGCCGGCCGATGTGGGCCACGTTCAGCGGGTCGCCGGCCGCGAGCGCGCGCCGCCGGGCCTTCGGCAGCTCGGCCTCCGCGTCGGCCGGCAGGCCCCGGGCCTGGAGCAGGGTGCAGGTCAGGCCCAGGGCACGCCCCTCGGCCCGCGCGTCGCCGACCCGGGCGGCCGCCGCCGCGACGGCCCGCACCGCGTGGGTGGCCTCCGCCCAGCGGTGGTCCCAGTCCAGCGTGTCGCGTAGCCCGAACAGCACGTCGGCGGCGGGGCCGACCGGCGGCTCGGGCCAGGCGGCGACCTGGCTGACGGTCGCCAGCAGCACGGAGTGCTCGGCGGCGAGCCAGGCCCGGGCCGCGGCCCGGTCGGCGAGCACCGGGCCGCGGGACCGGGTCGGGGCGAGCTGTTCGACCAGCGGGCCGCTGCCGGGTACCGAGACACGGAGCAGGTTCTTCACCGCGGCAAGCTGGTCGTCGAGGAGCGCCAGCAGCGCACCGGACCGCACGTCGGCCGGTTCGGCGTCGGCGGCCAGTTTGCGCGCGACCACCCGGACCAGGTCGTGATAGTGGTAGCGGCCCGGAGCCCCGGAACACAGCAGGCTCAGGTCCACCAGCCGCTCCAGTGTGGCCCCCGCCGCCGGTTCGGGCACGCCGAGCAGCACCGCCGCCGCACGGACCGACAGCGAACCGGCGTCCGGCAGGGCCAGCAGCCGCACCGCCCGGGCCACGTCCGGCTCCAGCGGGGCATAGCCGAGCAGGATTGTCGCCTCCACCGCCAGGTCGCCGGCGCGCAGCTCGTCCAAGCGGTGCCGCTCGTCGGCGAGCCGGGCGGCGACGGTCGCGATCGGCCACCCGGGCCGGGCGGCGAGCCGGGCGCCGACGATCCGGACCGCCAGCGGCAGCCGGTCGCAGAGCCGGACCAGGTCGGCGGCGGCCCCGGGTTCGGCCGCGGTGCGGTCCCGGCCGACGATCCGGCCGAGCAGGTCGAGGGCGTCGCGGTCGGACAGGGCCTCCAGGTGCACCGCGTGGCTGGCGTGCAGCTCGACGAGCCGGGCCCGGCCTGTCACCAGGACCGCGCAGCCGGCGGTGCCCGGCAGCAGCGGCCGGACCTGGGCCGCGTCGCGGGCGTTGTCCAGCACGATCAGGATCCGCCGGTCGGCCACCGTGGACCGGTAGAGAGCGGCCCGCTCGGCCGGGTCGTCGGGCAACCGGTCGACCGGTACGCCGAGCGCGGCCAGGAACCCGGCCAGTACCGCTTGCGTCTCGCGAGCCGGGTGCCCGACCCCGCGCAGGTCGACGTAGAGCTGGCCGTCGGGAAACTCGGCCCGGGTCCGGTGCGCCAGGTGCAACGCGAAGGTGGTCTTGCCCGCGCCGCCGGGCCCGGACACCGTGACCAGGCGCATCGGCCCGGACCCGGCGGCCGCCAGTACCCGGCCCGCCTGCTGGGTCTCGGCCGCCCGGCCGGTGAAGTCGGGCACGTCGGCGGGCAGCTGGGCCGGTGCCGCCGCTTCGGGGCCGCGCGGCGTGGGTACCGTGCCGGTGAGGATCTGCCGGTGCACCTCGCGCAACGCTGGTCCGGGGTCCGCGCCCAGCTCCTCGACCAGCAGGTCCTGGGTGTCGGCGTAGGCGCGCAGCGCCTCGCCCTGCCGGCCGCTGCGGTAGAGGGCGAGCATCTGGCTGGCCCGCAGCCCCTCGCGCAACGGGTGCCGGGCGGTCAGCTCAGCCAACTCGCCGACCAGTCGGGCGTGCCGGCCGAGCAGCAGTTCCGCCTCGATCCGGTACTCCACCGCCGCCAGCCGCTCCTCCGCCAGCCGGTCGCGCTGGGCGGCGGCGTACGGTCCCGGCACGCCGGCCAGCGGCTCGCCCTGCCACAGCGCCAGCGCCCGGTGCGCCAACTCGGCGGCGGTCGCCGGGTCGGCGGAGCGCCGGGCGGTGGCGAGCCGGTCGGCGAACAGTTCCGCGTCGATCCGGCCGGCCGGGACGTCGAGGAGGTAGCCGCCGGCCGTCGGGCGAAACGTGTCCGGGCCGAGCACGGTCCGCAACCGCGACACGTACGTGCGCAGCACGCCGACGGCCCGGGACGGTGGGTCGGTCTCCCACACCGCGTCGACCAGTTCCTCCACCGTGGCCAGGCGGCCACGGCGGAGCAGCAGGACGGCCAGCACGGCGCGTTGCTGCGGGCCACCCACGGCCAGCTCGATGGCCCCCCGCCAGGCGCGGACCGGTCCGAGCAGCTCGAAGCGCAGTTCGTCCGTCATGCCGGAACCCTGACCCGTCCGGATCAACTGCGGATAAACGGCTACGGACGGTGGCGGCCGGAATAGAAAACTCCACGTACAGTTACACTCTCCTCCGCAAGCCACAAGGGGGAGGTGTGCGCGTGCGGTTCGCCGTTCTGGGCGAGATCCGGGCCTGGCGGGACGACCGACCGGTGGACCTCGGTCCACGGCAACGTCGCGCGGTGCTCGCCGCGCTGCTGCTGCGCGCCGGCCGGCCGGTGCCACTGGCGGCGCTGATCGACGCGGTCTGGGGCGAGGACCCGCCGGCCAACGCGGTCGCCGCCGTGCGGACCCAGGTGTTCCGGCTCCGCCAGGCGCTGGAACCCGACCGGGGCGCCCGCCAGTCCCAGGTGCTCGTGTCGGTCGGCGACGGATACGCCGTGCACGGCGACGTCGACGTGGCCGACTTCGAGGACCTGGTGCGCCGCGCCGAAGAATCCCGCGAGCCCCGGGCGGCCCGGGACCTGTACGCCGCAGCCCTCGACCTGTGGCGGGGCGGGGCGCTGGTCGACGTACCCGGCCCGTACGCCGACGCGCAGCGCGCCCGGCTCACCGAGCGTCGGCTGACCGTGCTGGAGGCCCGGCTGGACCTGGACCTGGCGCTGGGCCGGCACGCCGAGGCGACCGCCGAGCTGACCGTGCTGCTCGCCGAGCATCCGCTGCGGGAACGCTTCCACGGCCTGGCCATGCTCGCCCTGTACCGGTCCGGTCGGCAGGCCGAGGCACTCGCCGTCTTCGACAACCTGCGCGGCCAGCTCGCCGAGGAGCTCGGCGTCGACCCGATGCCCGAGTTGGCCGCCCTGCACCGGCGGATCCTCGCCGCCGACCCGGAGCTGGCGCCTACACCATCGGTTCCGGCGACCGGGCCGGCACAGTTGCCCGCCGACGTGCCCGACTTCACCGGCCGGTCCGGGCACGTCGCCGCACTGCGCGGTGCGCTCACCGCCACCGGGCCGTCCGTACCGGTCGCGGCGGTCGCCGGGATGGCCGGAGTGGGCAAGTCGGCGCTCGCGGTGCACGTGGCGCACGCGGTCCGGGCCGGGTTCGGCGACGGCCAGCTGTACGCGGACCTGCGCGGCGGCTCCGATCCGGCCGACCAGGAACAGGTGCTCGGCGGGTTCCTCGCCGCGCTCGGCGCGCCGGTGCCCGAGGGGCTCGAGGCCCGGGCCGCCGCGTACCGCACCGCCCTCGCCGGCCGGCGGGTCCTCGTGCTGCTCGACGATGCCCGCGACGCCGCCCACGTCCGGCCGCTACTGCCCGGTACCGCCGGGTGCGCCGTCCTGGTCACCAGCCGACGCCGGCTCACCGACCTGGCCGGTGCGCACGTGGCAGACCTGGACGTCCTCGACCCGGACGAGGCCCGTACCCTGCTGGCCCGGGTCGCCGGGGCCGACCGGGTGGCCGCCGAACGGGCCGCCGCGCACGACCTGGTCGGGGCGTGCGGCTACCTGCCGCTGGCGGTCCGGATCGTCGGGGCCCGGCTCGCGGCCCGTCCGGCGTGGACCGTGGCGTCGATGGTGGAACGGCTGTCGAACGAGCGGCACCGCCTGGACGAGCTGCGGGTCGGCGACCTTGCCGTGGAGTCGGTGTTCCAGCTTGGCTACCGGCAGCTCGCACCGGGCCAGGCCCGCGCGGTGCGGCTCCTCGCGGTGCCGGACGCGCCGAGCCTGTCCACCCCGGCTGCGGCGGCGGTGCTCGACGCCGACCGGTACGCCGCCGAGGGGATGTGCGAGTCGCTGGTCGACCTGCACCTGCTCCAGGTGACCTCGGCCGGCCGGTACCACTTCCACGACCTGGTCCGGGCCTTCGCCCGCCGGCTGGCCGGCGAGCCGGACGCGCTCGCCCGGCTGGTGGCCTTCTACCACGCGACATTGCACAACGTGATCGGCGCGTCGGTGCCGCCGGGCCGGGTCCAGCAGTCCGCGCCGCCGGTCGGGGAGGGTGGGCTCGGGTTCGACTCGGGCGCCGAGGGGCATCGGTGGACCGACGCGGAGGCCGACGCGCTGTTCGCGGTCGTCCGGCAGGCGGCCTCCGGCGACGAGGCCGTCCTGACCACCGCGACGGAGCTGCTGCTGAGCATGCGCGCGGTGCTGGACTCCGCGGCGCACTGGCGGCAGTTCACCCAGGCCGCCGAACGGTTGCGCGACGCCGGGCGACGCGCCGGCCTACCGGTGGTCGAGGGCCGGGCCCGGCAGATCATCGGCAACCGGATGTACTTCCGGCACCGGTTTGCCGAGGCCGAGCTGGAGCTGACCGCCGCGCTGGTCTGCGCCAGGGACTGCGCGGACACCTACACCGAGCTGGACAGCCTGATGAACCTGGCGTCACTGACCAGTCAGGCCGGCAGGACAGCCGAGGCGGTCGCGTTCGGCGAGCAGGCGCTGGCGTTGCTGCGGGAGCACGCGGCGGGCAGTACCCGCGAGGCGCAGTTGCTGGCGAATATGTCCCGGGACCTCGTCCGCCTGGGCCGGGGCGAGGAGGCGCTGCTCGCGGTCGGCGACGCTGTTCGGTTCCTCGGCCAGGTAGGCAGCGCCGGCGAACGCGCGCACGCCCTGTACCAGCAGGGCATCGTGCAGCGCGACCTCGGCCGGTACACCGACGCGGTGGCCAGCCACCAGGAGTGCCTGATGGTGTTCCGGGACATGCGGCAGCCGCTGTGGGTCGCGCTGACCCTGGCCCGGCTCGCCGGGTCCCAGGTGGACGCCGGGGACCCGGCCGGGGCGGTGGACTCGGCCCGGCAGGCAGTCGGCGGGGCCCGCGAGCTGGCCCACGACTACTCCCTCGGTCTGGCGCTGACCGCCCTCGGCCGGGGCCTGGCCGGCACCGGGGACCCTGCCGGGGCCGGCGCGGCGTGGCGGGAGGCCGAGGAGGTGCTCACGGCGCTCGGCTCACCGGACGCCGCCGAGCCCAGGGCGCTGCGGTCCGCGGTCGGTCCGACCCGGTCCTGACCGGTCGAGGACGTTCAGGTCGGGCCGGTCGAATCGTGCCGGGCCGCCACCCCCCGGGGCGGCCCGGCCGTGCCGGATCCGCCGGCTACTGCGGGGTGCCGAAGTCGGCGTTCCACGAGTTGCCGCCGACCCGCGACAGGCCGACCTCGGTGTAGTCGCCCACCATGATGTCGTAGTGGTGGGGCGAGTTCACCCAGCCCCGGAACGCGTCGTCCACATTGGTCGGGCCGTAGAACGCGATCTCGCCGAGCGCCCGGAAGGCGTAGCCGGCGTTGCGGGCCTCGGTGCCCATGTCACAGAAGTGCCCCGAGACGTGTTGCTGGGACATCCGCACAGCGTTGCAGTTCGCCGCCCGGGTCAGTTTCGCGTTCACCCGGACCGGGGCCTTGCCGCGGCTGGCGCGCAGGTCGTTGAGCAGCTGCACGAAACGGGCCTCGTCCCCGGTGGCGGGCGGTGGGGTGGTGGAGCCGCCGCCGGACAGGTCGAACCGCTGGGACATGCTGCCGTCACAGTTCTCGACCGTGACCTCGCGGTCCAGCCCGTGGTACGTCAGGCACCGGTTGTCCAGCGCGTCGTGGAGGTAGGTGCCGCCCTCCGAGGCGTTCTCCAGCGTCCACTGCTGGTTGTCGCCGGCCCACCAGTGGATGAACTGGGTCGTGCGGCCGTCACGGGTGTCCATCTCGACCACCCGCTCGGTGCCGTTGACGTTGCGGGTGAAGTCGACCCGGCCGCCGGGCTTGTTGGAGATCCAGTACCGGGTGCTGTCGTCCTGGTAGCCCCGCGCCACGATCCGGGAGCCCTCGTCGTTGGCGGTGGCCAGCGAGTGGTGGTTCTGGTGGTCCTGGATCGTGATCATCTGCTCGGTGACGTCGGCCTGGGCCGGCGCGGCGGACAGGGCGGTCAGGCCGGCGGCGGTGACCGTGGCGGCCGCGAGGGCGAGGACCGCGCGGCGGGCGGTGGGGTGGGACATGTCGATGTGCTCCTGACGGTGTCGGTGCGTTGTCAGGAGGTACGACACCAGGGGCGCGTCAACAGACGATCCACGTTCGATCAACGGCTGGGCGTTGACAGGACGTCAACCGGATGTTGATGCGTCGGGCCCAGGGTGCGGGCATGAGAACTTCGCTGCAAAGAATCCTGTGGATCATGACCGGCGCGGCGCTGGCCGCCGCGCTGCTGGTCGGCTCGACCCCGGTCGGTTCGCCGACCAGGGTGGTCCGGGTGGCCGAGGAGACCGACCCGGGGTGGGTGCAGGTCAAACCCGACGACCGGCCCCCCTTCGACGACTCGCCCACCCGGGTCCCGCACGGCAACGCGCCGTCGGTCGACCAGGAGTTCCTGATCGTTGACGTGGTGCCGTCGAACACGTACCGGAACTGCTCGGTGTTCCTCGGGATCTCCACGTGCATCGGCAGCTACGACTACATCAATGACGGGGTCGCGGTGTCCTACCTGGGCCCCGAGGACCGCGACGGTTACGAGAAGTCCGACTGGATCGGCGTGTACAAGGGCACCTTCGAGACCGACGCCGACGGAACCGCCAAGGCCAGGCCGCAGTACTGGGAGTACGTCACGTCCGGATGCAAGGGCTACTGCGCCCGCACCCTGAAGACCACGTTCACCCCGGGCCAGAAATACACCATCGTGTACTTCTCGGACAAGGGTTGGAAGCCGCGCGCGACGATGGAGTACCTGCCGTGACGTGGCGACGTACCCTCCTCGTGCTCGGCCTGGTCCTGGCGACCACGATCACGCTGGGCGCCCCACCGGCCGCCGCGTTACGGGACCGCGACCGGTTGATCTTCATTGGCCGCCTCAACGCGGTCATCCAGAAAATCCGCTCGACCTACGGTGGGGCCGCGGTCCTGGACCACCAGCCGGGAGCACCGCTGCGGCTGGAGGACACCACCTACCACGCGATCCCGATCGGCCACCTCGCCGGGCTCGACCGCAACGCGGTGCAGGCGGTGTTCGCCCCGGACGACCTGTACATGTACGGCCTGTTCGTTCGCAACCCCGATCGCACGGCGAACCAGGACATCTTCTACGTCACCTACAACCGGGTCGCCGTGAACGGCCGGCCCCAGGGCTACGAGGTCCCGTTGACCGGGGCCCCGGTCAACGGCCTGCCCGCAGAGTTCCGGCAAGCGGACCGCAGAGCGCCACTGCTGTTCCGGCCGAACTACACCAGTCTGGAAACCAAGGCGATCAGCCCGGAAACCGTCGCGACCGCCATCCTGACGATCTACAACCAGGAGCCGGACACCAGAGATCCCGCACGTCACACGGGCCAGAACCGCAACGGCACCCTCCAGGCGCCTATCGAGGTCCTGGCAGTGGCCCTGGCGGAGACCGCCAGGTCCCGACACGTCCAGACGGTGATGCGGCGCGCTGTGGCTCAGACCGGGACCTGGACGGTCGGGAACGAGGGCAACCGGATCACCCAATGGGACCAGGTGACCCGGGAACTGACTACGATGGCGGCCGTTAATCCGGACCGCGCCGCACCGATCTGGCAGGCCGAGCACGACCCAGAGGGCCGGGAGACGACCCACACGTGGGCCCGCCACCTGGTCAACATCGGGCTGCTCACCTCGTACGCGCTGGCGAAGATACCCCGCGGGCCGCGCGGCGGGCGGACCGTGACCGTCCCGCTCGGCGGCCAGGACGCCGACCCGGACCCGATGCCGGTCGACCCCGGCGGCTCGAACCATCCGGCCTGCCGGCCCGAGGGGATGACCCCGACCGCGAACGTCGCCACCCCGTACTGCCGGGTGTATGACGAGTCCGGCCGGGAGAAGCTACGCGCGGGCCAGCCCCGCCGAGTGGTCGGCTACTTCAGCGGCTGGCGGACCGGGCGGTTCGGCCCGGACCAGTACCTACCTGGCAACATCCCGTGGAGCAAGCTCAGCCACGTCAACTACGCCTTCGCCTCGGTGGACGGGGCCGGTCGGATCTCGGTCGGTCTGGACGGTCCGGACAACCCGGCGACCGGGATGACCTGGCCGGGCGTGCCGGGGGCGGAGATGGACGAGTCGCTGCCGTACCGGGGGCACTTCAACCTGCTGACCCGGTACAAGCGCCAGCACCCCCGGGTGAAGACCCTGATCTCGGTGGGCGGCTGGGCCGACTCCGCCGGCTTCTACGAGCTGACCGTGAACGCGGACGGCAGCGTCAACCAGGCCCGGATCGACGCGTTCGCCGACTCGGTGGTCGACTTCCTTCGGCGGTACGGCTTCGACGGGCTGGACATTGACCACGAGTACCCGACGGCGCTGCCGCTGGCCGGCAACCCGGTCGACCGGGGCCTGGCCGAGTCCCGCCGGGCCGGCCTGAACGCCGGGCACCTGGCCCTGATGCGCACGGTGCGCGAACGGCTCGACCGGGCCGCCGCGACCGACCAGCACTACTACCTGCTCACCGCCGCCGGGTCTGGCTCCGGGTACATGGTGCGCGGGATGGGCAACTATGCGCCGCTGCAGTACCTGGACTTCGTCAACGACATGTCCTACGACATGCACGGCAGCTGGAACCAGTACGTGGGCCCGAACGCGCCGCTGTACGACGACGGCCGGGACGGCGAGCTGGCCGCGGCCGGGGTGTACGACGCGGCCCGCAACCCCGAGTACGCCCAGGAGGGCTACTTCAACGCCGACTGGTCGTACCACTACTACCGGGGCGCGCTCCAGTCCGGCCGGATCAACCTGGGCCTGCCGTACTACACCAGGGGCTGGTCCGGGGTGACCGGCGGGGTGGGTGCCGGGCTGTGGGGCACGGCCGCGCTGCCGGACCAGGCTGGCTGCCCGGCCGGTACCACGGATTCCGGCCTCTGCGGGCGGGGCGCGACCGGAGTGGCCAACCTGTGGCACGACACCGACGGCCAGGGCCGGGAGGTCGGGGCGGGCTCCAACCCGATGTGGCACGCGAAGAACCTCGAACGCGGGGTCACACCGTCCTACCTGGACGACTTCGGCCTGGCGGGCGCGCCCGTCGGCGGTTACACCCGGCACTGGGATGACACCGTCAAGTCCTCCTGGCTGTGGAACGCGGACACCGGCACGTTCCTCAGCACCGAGGACGAGCAGGCTGTCGCGGCCAAGGCCGGCTACGTCCGGGACAAGGGACTCGGCGGGGTGATGATCTGGGAGCTGGCCGGCGACTACGCCTGCCCCGACCAGGGCGAGTGCGGGATGGGGTACACCCTGACCACCCTGCTCGACTCCACACTGCGCGGCTCAGGCCCCTACGGCAACAGCAGGTCGGCCGGCTCGACCGCCGCGGACACCAGCCAGGTGGTCGACGTGCGGGCCGAGTTGGTCGGTTTCCCGACCGACGTGACCCAGATGTGGCCGATGCAACCGACGCTGCGGGTGACCAACACCAGCGGGGTACCGCTGCGCGGCGACGCCGAGCTCAGCTTCGACATGCCCACCTCGGCCCCGGCCCTGGTCAAGGACGGGAACTGGCAACGGATCAAAGCGGTGACCCCCGGGCACACCGGATCCAACGTCGGCGGGTTGCGCGGCGACTTCCACCGGGTCACGATCCGGCTCGGCGGCTGCGAGGAACTGGCCGCCGGGGCGTCGAAGGACATCCCGATCAAGTACTACCTGCCGATCACCGGTCCGGCGAACTTCCGACTGGCGGTCGGCGGGCAACAGTACGCCCTGACCAGCGACCAACGGGCGCGCACCGCCAACCCGGCCGCGCCGAGCGGTGCGTGCGTGCTCCCGCTGCCCGACCCGCCGGCCTCCGGGCCGCTGGCCCCCGGCGCGCCGAGTGTGCCGCTGGCGGTGGGCGGCAGCTACCGGATCCAGTCGGCGGCCGGCTCCGGCCCGCTGCTGACCGGGGCGGACGCCGGTACCGCCGAGACCTGGCCGGTGGCCGACGACGGCCATGTCTGGGACTGGACGGTGGCCAGCGGCGAGAACGGCTGGCTGCTGCTCAAGGGCAACGCCGACCGGGCCGCGCTGGAGATGGACCCGACCACCTGGAAGGTCCGCACCGCACCGGTGTCCGGCGCGGCGAGCCAGCGCTGGTGGGTGGCGGCCGGCGACGGCGGCACGGTGTACCTGCACAACCAGCAGGGCACGCACTGCCTGACCCACCAGGGCGACAGAGCCCAACCGGTGGTGGCCGCCTGCGAGACGGGGAACAGCAACCAGCGGTGGTACCTCAACGCCAGCCCCCGGCAGGCCGCGGCCAAACGCTGGGACCCGACCGCGGTCTACTCCACCGCGCAGAGTCCCGCCGACCGCACGGTCAGCTTCAACGGGCACAACTGGCTGGCCCAGTGGTGGACCCAGGGCGTGGCCCCCGGCACGTCCGACACCCCGGGCAAGGACAGCTACCCGTGGAAGGACCTGGGCCTGGCCACCGGTACCGACCAGGACCTGGCGTCCGGCGAGACCCTGTACCGGGGCGGGGCGATCACGTCGCCGAACGGCACCCGCCTGACATTGCAGTCCGACGGCAACCTGGTGCTGTACGCCCCGAACGGCGGGGTACTGCGGTCCTGGAACACGGTCGGTTCGGGCCACCGGGCGGCGATGCAGCCGGACGGCAACTTCGTGCTGTACAACGCGGCGGGCGGGGTGCTGTTCACGACCGCCACCAGCGGCTCGCCGGGAGCCCGGCTGACGGTGCAGGACGACGGCAACCTGGTCGTGTACCAGGGCGCGGCGGTGCGGTGGTCACGCCGGTGACGCCAGGCTGAGGGCACTCACCGGTCCCGGCGGCGGATTCCCGTCGCCGGGACCGGCCCGGCCGCGATCAGGCCGTGGCGTCCTCGGCGTGGGCGAACAGCGGCCCGGGCGAGCCCAGTTCCTCGAACCACTCCGGCGGCTCCGCGGCGGTGAACGCCCCAACCATCGCGGTGAACCACGCCCCGAACGACGGGAAATCCGGCGCGGCCGACTCGGGAAACTCCCACTCGCCGCTGTCGACGTAGCGGGTACGTCCTTCCTCGTCGTCCTGGTGGTGGTAGTACACGGGGTACTCCCCGGCCTCGTCGGGCCGGGTGACGTCGAAGCACCAGACCGCCTCGTACCCGGCTCCGGCGAAGCCGACGAGGTGGTTGGTGGACAGCGCCCGGCCGTCGCCGCGGGTGACGTGTTCGGGCAGGTGGACCAGATCCTCGTTGAGTTCCACGAGCTCGTCCTCCTTGGCGATGTCGAACTCGTGGTCGACGTCGTCGACGGTCCGGACGCACCGCAGACCGTTGTGGAGCGTGAGGAAGGCGCGGTAGCTCGGCGGCGCCGACCAGGTCACCGTGCCGAAATGCGGTTCGAGCCCCGTTTCGCGGGCCCGGATCGCCCCGCCTGAGGCGGGTGGTGCCGCGGAGATCTCCACGACTCCGTCGGATTCCGCCTGCCGCAGTGCGGCGAGCGCCGCCGTGATCTCGTCTGTCACGTCCACACTCGTCCCCTCGAAGTTCCGGTCTACGACGCCACAGGGTACGACAGCCGGTCCAGGTCAACAGGGCGTGGCGGGCGGCGGTGCCGGGGGAGGGCTGTCGTTCGGCGCCAACGAGGCCCCGATCTCGCGGAACAGCCGGTCGCTGGCGTTCGCGTAGTGGCCCTCGCAGTCGAACGCCCCGGGCCCGAAAGTCACGGCCACCGAGATCGCGACCTTGCCGGCGGGCAGGTAGGCCGTGGTCGCGGCGTACCCGCCCAGCAGCGGGTTCTGCAGCAGCCAGTTGCCCGAGCGCACCACGCCCAGGCCGTAGTTGTACCCGACCACCTGGGTGAAGCACGAGGGCACGCAGGTGTCCAGCTTCTGGCCGAAGCCCAGCAGGTGTTCGTCGGTCATCGCGTGGTAGCTCGACGGCGACAGCAGCCTGCCGGTGCCCACCGCGATCGCCGTGCGGTCCAGGTCCTCGATGGTGGACGTCTCGCTGGCCCCGGTCGGGGTGCCCCAGTCGGCGTTCCAGGACGTCGTCTCCTCGTAGAAGGGCGTCTTGGCCGCGACGCCCAGCACCTGGCGGCGTTCCGAGCTGAACGCGTGCAACGCCGGCTCCGGGATCGCGCCGGTGCCGGCCGCGGTGGTGTGGGTCAGCCCCATCGGCTGCAACACCTTCTCGCGCAGCAGCACGTCCAGGGACTTGCCGCCGACCTTCGCGAGGATCTCGCCGAGAACCATGAAGTTGGTGTGCGCGTAACTCCAGTTGGTGCCCGGTGGGGACACCAGGGGGCGGCTGAACGCGATCCGTAGCCGCTGGTCATAGTTCCAGGACTGGAACGGGTCGGCGTAGAAGGCGGTCTGGAACGCGGGGTCGGTCTCGTAGTCCGGGTACCCGGAGGTGTGGTTCGCCAGCATCCTCAGCGTGACCTTGCCGGCCTCCGGCAGCGTCGGCAGCCAGCGCTCGACCGGATCGTCGAGGCCGACCTTCTTCTCGTCGACGAACGTCAGGAGCAGCGTGCTGATGTAGGCGAAGGCGACCGCGCCGTTGCGGAACCGCATCGCCGTGGTGGCCGGCACGCCGGTGAGCGACTCGCCCAGCGCCTCGGTGGCCACGTCCTTTCCGTCGACCGTCACCCGCAAGAGGACGGACCGCAGGTGGTCCTTCGCCATGTGGTCACGGGCCATCGCGACGACGGCGTCGCCCTGGGCGCCGCGGGTCGCGCGGTTCGGTTGGGCCTTGTCCCTGGTGCAGCCGGGGAGGAGGGTCGCCAACGCGACCGCGGCCACGGCAGCCCACCATCGTCGACCTGTCGGACTCATCGCGACGCACCCCCGCCGGGTCACGGGCACCGAAACATCAGGGCAGAATTACGCCATTACTACCATGAATCATGACCTGTTCGAAGGAAAAGCTTGGCCTTCCGGTCAGGAGTGGAACTGACGGCGGTAGTCCGACGGGCTCACGCCGACCACGGCCCGGAAGTGGAACCGGAAGCCGGCCGGAGTGAGACCGACCCGTTGGGCCACCGCGTCGATGGGAATGTCGGGCCGTTCGAGGAGCCGCTGGCTGGCCCGGATGCGCTGCTCGGTGACCCACCGGCCTGGGCTCGCGCCGACCGCACGGGTGAATCGGCGTTCGAACTGGCGCACCGACAGGTGCGTGATCTCCGCCAATCGGTGCAGGCTGAGCCGCTGGTCGAGATGGTCGGCCGCGTAGCTCATCGCGGTCGCAACCGGATCGTCCGGCGGGGCGCTGGCCACGGGATGCTCGGCGAACTGCGCCTGGCCGCCCTCCCGGTGCGCGGCCACGACCATCCGGCGCGCGACCCGGCCGGCGATCTCGGCCCCGTGGTCACCGCGGATGACGTGCAGGCACAGGTCGATGCCGGCAGCCGTGCCGGCGGAGGTGAGGACGTCGGCGTCGTCGACGTACAGGACGCCCGGGTTGACGCGCACCGCCGGGTAGCGCTGCTGGAGAAGTGCGGCGTGCCGCCAGTGCGTCGTGGCTTCCCGGCCGTCCAGCAAGCCGGCCGCGGCGAGGGCGAAGGCTCCGGTGCAGATGGACATGACGCGGGCTCCGCGCCCGTGTGCCGCCTGGAGCACGTGCACGACCTCGGGCGGAATGTCACCGTGCACGTCCGGGACGCTCGGCACGATGACGGTGTCGGCCCGTCCCACCGCACCCAGGCCCTCACGCACGAGGACGTCGAAGCCACCCGTGGCGCGCAACGGACCCGGAACGGCGGCGCACAGTGTGAAGGTGTACCACCAGTCGACATCGAGTTCCGGACGCGGGAGCGCGAACACCTCCGCCACGATGCCGAGCTCGAACGGCGCGATCCCGTCGAAGGTGACACACACGACGTGATGTGCCATGCCGGTCCTTCCCGAGATCAGAGGATGCCCCGGTGCCACCCTCTCATCCGGGGGCGCTGGCCGTCCTGGCAGGTGGCCGCACGGCGGTCATCCTGGCGTCGGTAGCCAGGTGTACTCCATCTGGCGTGCGGTCCGGGTGGCCAGGTCCACGGACGTGAGCCGGCCCAGCACGTACAGGCTGGCGTCGATGCCCGCGCTGATGCCGGCCGAGGTGACGATGTCGCCGTCGTCGACCCAGCGGACGTCCCGCCGGACGTCGACGGCCGGCCACCGCCCCGCGAGTTCGTCCTCGTCCTCCCAGTGCGTGGTCGCCGCGCGGCCGTCCAGGAGTCCGGCCTGCGCCAGGAGGAACGCACCTGTGCAGATGCCGAAGGTCAACCGCGCGGTCGCGTGTCGGCGCCGCAGCCAGGCCGACAGAGCGTGGTCGGACTCCACCGCCGTCGTCACGCCGCCCGGCACGACGAGGATGTCGAACGGGGGATCCTCGGCGACGGTGTGGTCGGGCACCAGGCGGAGGCCGCCGCGGGCCGTCACCGTCCCGGGCCGGGGCGCCAGGGTGATCACCGTCGTCGCCGGTCCGCCGTCGGAGGTCCGCGCCAGGCGCCCGGCGGTGCTGAACACCTCGAACGGGCCGCCCAGGTCGAGGACCTCGACGTCGTCGTACACCAGCACGCCGAACGTGATCGGCGGGTTCGTCTCAGTCATGACCACAGGTTCCACTGCGCGCCGGAACCGTGCCAGCGACGTTAACGGCGACCTCCGCCAGAATCACGCCTTTGCCTACCGGCGGGCGCTCGACCTGCGCCGCCGGACCGGAGACCGGGCCGCCGAGGCCGCGACCCTGAACAACCTGGGCCTCGCGTCCGGCCTGCTCGGCGACCACCCGGCCGTCCGTGCCCACCCTCGCGACGAAGCGCCACACACCGACTGCCGCTGACGGACATCACTCTGGCCGATCTGCCGTCGCCGTTGTACATTCCTGAACATGACTGTTCAGATCCGGTCTCGACTGTCGCTATTGGACGTCGCGGCCGCGGTGCTCGTCGCGGACCCGGCCGCCGCCCTGGCCGACGTCGCCGAGGCGATCGGCATCAGCCGCACCACGCTGCACAAGCACTACTCCACCCGGGACGCGCTGCTCACTGCGGTCGGACACCGGGCCATCGACCTGTGGGAGCAGGCTGTCGCGGCCGTCGACACCGACAGCGCCGACGGCGGGCTGCGGGCCCTCACCGACGCGATGGTGCCGATCGGCCCGCAGCTGGCGTTCCTGTGGCGTACTCCGGCGTTCGACCACTCCTGCGAGATCGGCACCCGGTGGGAGGCCGCCGAAGCGCGGGGCCACGCGGTGCTGCTCGCCGCCCGCGACCGGGGCGTGCTCGCCGCCGACCTGCCCGACTGGTGGATCCAGCAGACGTTCTACTCCCTGGTCTACGTCGCCGCCGAGTCCGTCCGGACCGGACACCTCGCGCCCCGCGATGCCACCGACCGGGTGCTCGCCACCCTCCTGCACGGGATCGGAGCCCGCTCGTGACCACCCTGACCGACGTCGTCCGGTTCGGACTCTCTCTGCAACGGCAGCGCCTGGCCACCCGGTTCCACGGCCACGTGCGCCGCGACGACATGGCGCTGCTGCGGCTACGGCAGGGCCGGCGCGACCCGTACCGGATCTACGACCGGATGCGTGAGGGCGGCGGGATGCGGTTGAGCCGGCTCGGCAACTGGCTCGTGACCAGCCATCCGCTGTGCGACGCCGCCCTGCGCGAACGCCGGCTGAGTGTGCGTGCCGCCGGCAACGAGATGCTGGACCTGTCGATGCTGGGCATGGACCCGCCCGACCACACCCGCCTGCGGCGGCTGGCCCAGCCGGCGTTCAGCCCCCGCGCGATGGCCGGCTACCAGCCCATGATCGACCGGACGATCGACACGCTGCTGGACCGGGCGGGCACCCGCTTCGACCTGACGGCCGGATTCGCCGCGCCCCTGCCGATCGCCGTGATCACCGAACTGCTCGGCATTCCCGACGCTGACACCGCCACCTTCACCCGGTACGGCGCCGTGATCGGCGGCGCGCTGGACGGCATCCACTCCCTGCGCCAGGCCGGCCGGCTGGCCACCGCCGACGCCGAGCTGCGGGTGCTGCTCGACGGGCTGTTCGCGCTGCGCCGCCGCTCGCCGGGCCCGGACATCGTGAGCCGGGTACTCGCCGCCGAAGGCGACCAGATCGCCCCGCACGAGCTGGCTCCACTGTGCATTCTGCTCCTCGTCGCCGGGTTCGAGACGACGGTCAACCTGATCGGCAACACCGTGCTCGCCCTGCTGTCGCACCCCGACCAGTGGGCGGACCTGTGTGCGGACCCGCGGACCCTGGCCCCGAAGGCGGTGGAGGAGACCCTGCGCTGGGACCCGCCGGTGCAGGTGACCAGCCGCACCGCCTACGAGCACCTCGAACTCGCCGGCCGGCCGGTCCGGCCGGGCCAGATGGTGTTCGCGCTGATCGGCGCGGCCGGCCGCGACCCCGAGGTGTACGACCGGCCGGCCGTGTTCGACATCCACCGTGTGCCCGAGCGCGAACACCTGGCGTTCTCGGCCGGCGTCCACTACTGCGTCGGCCAGCCGCTGGCCAGGCTGGAGGCCGTCGCGGCGATCCGGGCGCTGGCCGAGCGGCTGCCCGGGCTGCGGCTGGCCGGCCGGGTCCGGCGACGCAACACCACGGTGGTCCGCGGTCCGGCCACCCTGCCGGTCACCGTGGCCTGACCCGGGGCGCGGAATCACGGCCCCAGCCGACCCCGGGGCCAGGCGGTGGCCCTCGGTCGTCGGGGCAGCGTGGAACTTCGTGGGTCCCTACCATGGCGTCCATGGTCACAGCTGGATTCCGCCCGACCCTGCACAGCCTCGCGGTGTTCCTGGGGCTACCGCTGTGCACGGTGGGGCTGTATCTGGCGGCCTGGTCGGTGGCCCCCGCCGACGACCAGTTCATGATCAGCTACTTTCCCGCGGTCGTCGTGTTGGCCGGATTCGGCCTGGCGAACCGGTGGTTCGACTGGGCGCCGGTCGCGCCGGCGACCCGCGCGCTGGTGGTGGGGCGCGGCCGGTTCACGGCCCCCGCCCATCTGGTCCGGCGCGCGGTCGCCGGCGGGTTCGTGGTCAGCTTCGTGGCCTGCTTCGCCGCGCAACCTCTCCTGCGTGGTCGCGGCTTCACCGAAATGGCTCTGTACGCGCCGCCTGTGGTGGCCGCGCTCATCGTGGCGTGGGTCCCACGGCCGCGGGTCGAACTGAGCCCGGCCGGGGTGCGGTCGCGGCGCGAGGTCGGCAGCGTCTTGGTCCCGTGGGACCGGATCACCCTCATCGGGTACGGGCCCGCCGAGCCGGACGTCGTCGTCCACGCTGTCGGCCTGCCCCCGTTCGAGCTCGGCGCCCGACGGCTGGCCACCCACGCCGCGTTCCTGGCCGACACCCTCTGGTACTACCGCAACCACCCCGACCAACGCCCGGCCATCGGCACGGTGGCAGGGCACGACCGCCTTCTCCTGGAGCTGGCCGGGCTGTCCGACGATCCTCCCGTCACGCTCCCGAGCGCCCAGGTGCGATGGAACTGAGCCGCGCGCCACGGACCGCTCTTGGCTGGTCCCCTCCTACGCCCGGTCGGCCTGGATGCGGCGGGCGACCGCGGCGTCGAGCGGGTAGGGGCGCTCCGGGGGAAGCAGCCGTTGGGCCTTGGCGGCCTGGCCGGCCCGGATAAGAGCGTCGATCTTGCGGACGGTGGGCGTGAGGTCGGTCAGGCCGACGACCCAGTCCTCGGCGTAGGCGCGGATCAACGCGCGGCCGACGCCGACCTGGATGCTGTAGTGGTTGAGCGCCGCTCCCCGCAGCGATCGCTCCGGATCCCACTGCACGTGCACGTCAGCGCTGTCGAACGCCGTGTTCCAGGCGGCGGCGCTGCCGTGGATCGCCGGCACGGGCGCGGTGAGGACCGCCCGCGCGAGCGCCTGCTCCCACCCGGCGCGGGTGACGCGGACGGCCAGGATGCGTTCCTGGCCGGGCTTGCGGGCCCAGTTGCTGCGGTGCATCAGCCACAGCAGCGACGGCTTGATCCAGGTCATGCGGGTGAACGAGAACGGCGCCACGAACCGCCCGGCGGCCAGCGCCGCGTCCGCGATCGCCGCCGGGTACGCCTGGTACACCACGATCGTGGTGGCGTCGAAGTCGGCGTGGATCTGGCGCAGCACCGGCATCGGCCCACCTTGTCGTCCGGCAAGAAATGATCGTTGCGACCCTGCCACGTCGGACGCGGTTTCGACGAACGGATTTCCTCCGCCGCCGCTGTCAGGTCAGCGGGTGGCCGCTACGACGAGTGCCGAGTGCGGCGCTTGACAATCGCGTGTCGTAGGAGTCTATTGTGCTAGGTAACTAGTGGAATGGAGTTCCGGTGATCGAGTTCCATCTGGACGGCCGGTCCGGGGTCTCGCCGTACATGCAGCTGGTCCAGCAGGTGCGCCAAGCGCTGCTACTGGGCGTGCTGCGCGAAGGTGACCAGCTGCCGACGGTCAAAGAGGTGGTGGCCCGGTTGGCGATCAACCCCAACACCGTGCTCAAGGCCTACCGCGAACTCGAACACGACGGGCTGGCGTCCGCCCGGCCCGGCGTCGGGACCTTCATCACCGCCACGCTGACCGGCGACTCGCTCGCCGCGCACGGTCCGCTGCGCGAGGAGCTGCGCGGCTGGCTGGACAGGGCCCGCCGGGCCGGGCTGGACGACGAGAGCATCGAGGCCCTGTTCGCGGCGACGTTCCGTACCCCTATGAAAGAGGAAAAAGAGTGACCTCTGTGATCCGGACCGACCAGCTGGGCATGAAATACGGCTCCCGCTGGGCCCTGTCCGAGTGCACCCTGGACATCCCGGCCGGACACGTCGTCGGGCTGGTCGGGCCCAACGGAGCCGGCAAGACCACCCTGCTCAACCTGGCCGTCGGCCAGATGGCCCCCACCTCCGGCGGCATCGAGGTCCTCGGCAGCCGCCCGGCGGCCCGGCCGGAGCAGCTCGCCAAGGTCGGCTTCGTCGCCCAGGAGACCCCGACCTACGCCGCGCTGACCGTCGCCGAGCACCTCACGCTCGGAGCCCGGCTCAACCCCGGCTGGGACCAGGCGGTCGCCCTCGGCAGGATCCGCCAACTGGGCCTGGACCCGGCCCAGAAGGCTGGCCAGCTCTCCGGCGGCCAGCGCGCTCAGCTCGCCCTGACCCTGGGCATCGCCAAACGGCCCGAGCTGCTGATCCTCGACGAGCCGGTGGCCGCACTCGACCCCCTGGCGCGGCGGGAGTTCCTGCAGAGTCTGATGGAGGCCGTCGCCGAGCACGAGTTCAGCGTGCTGATGTCCTCGCACCTGGTCTCCGACCTGGAACGAGTCTGCGACTACCTCGTCATGCTCGTCGAGTCCCGGGTCCGGGTGGCCGGCGAGGTCGAGGAGCTGTTGGCTACCCACCACCTGCTCAGCGGCGCCCGCCGGGACGCCCCGCCGGCCGGCGTGCGCGTCGTCTCGGCCAGCCACACCGACCGGCAGACCACCCTGCTGGTCCGCGCCGACACCCCGGTCCGCGATCCCGAATGGACGGTCAGCCAGGTCAGCCTGGAGGACATCGTCCTGGCCTACATGAGTCAGCCCACGATGGAGGTACACGCATGATCTGGCTCACCTGGCGGCAGTTCCGCACCCAGGCCACCGTGGTGTTCGCCGCCCTGATACTGCTGGCGGTGATCCTCGCCGTGACCGGGCCCGGCCTGGCCCACGACTACAGCGCCGGCCTGGCGTCCTGCACCGCGCGCGGCGGCTGCGACGCGTTCGCCGAACACTTCCTCAACAGCCACTTCGCCCTCTACATCGGACTGGGTGTCGTGGTGGCGGTGCTGCCCGTGATCGTCGGGCTGTTCTGGGGCGCGCCGCTGGTCACCCGGGAGTTCGAGGCCGGTACCCATCGGCTGGCCTGGAACCAGAGCGTCACCCGGACCCGGTGGCTCGGCGTCAAGCTCGGCCTGATCGGGCTGGCGGCGGTGGCCGCGGCCGGCGTGACCAGCGTCGCGGTCACCTGGTGGTCCGTCCCGCTGGACAAGGCCGCCTCCGCCGGGATGCCCCGGCTGTCGCCAGCGCTGTTCGTCGCCAGGGGCGTCGCCCCGCTCGGCTACGCGCTGCTCGCCTTCGCGCTCGGCGTCACGGTCGGCCTGCTGGTCCGGCGCACCCTGCCGGCGATCGCGGTCACGCTCGTGGTGTTCGCCGCGGTCCAGGTGGCCGTGCCGACCCTGGTCCGGCCGCACCTGATGCCGCCGGTCGTCACCACGGTCGAGATCACGCCGGCCAACCTCGACGGCCTGATGATCGGCGGCGACGACCAGATGTCCGTGACGGTCCGGGCGCCCGGTGCCGGGGCGTGGACCCTGGAGAACGAGACCGTCGACGCGGCCGGTGCCGTGGTCGCCCACCTGCCCGCAGCGGTCGCCGCGGCGTGCGCGCCGACCGGCCTGCCCAGCGCCGAGGACCGCGGGATTCCCCGGCAGTGCTTCGAGGGCATCCGTCAGGCCGGGTACCGGCAGCGGGTGACCTACCAGCCCGACAGCCGGTACTGGGCGTTCCAGTGGTCGGAGACGGCCCTGTTCGCGGCCCTGGCCCTGGGCCTCGCCGGGTTCTGCTTCTGGTGGGTCCGCCGCCGCCGGCCGTCCTGAGTGGATCCGCCGCAGCTCCGAGGGTGTCTGGGGCTGCGGCGTTCACCGATGGGCTCCTCACCGGCGGGGCGCCTCAGAGCCGCCCCGCCGGGCGGTGCCCGCCCAGCACGAGCATGGCGCCGACCATCGCGCACACCTCCACGGCGGCCAGTACGTGACTCGTGCCCGGATACCAGCCCGGGACGGCCGGCGAGATCGTCGACCAGTCGTACTGACCGGGCCCGGCCGGAGAATCGGTCCACCTGCCCAACCTCGACCACGGCGCGGTCTCGCCCAGCAGCGACCACAGGGCCAGCACCCCGGTCAGGGCGATGGCCGCCGCTGTCACCAGGGGCCCGGAGCGTCCGGTGAGTCCGAGCCAGCCGAGCGCGAGGTAGCAGGCGGCGAAGACGAGCAGGACACCCGCGATCCAGTACATCGAACGCTCATGGGAGGACGTGCCCGAGTACGGGTCGCCATAGCTTCCCCGGCGCATCAGCGACCGCAGGGTGGCGTCCCCCGACACGACGATCGACGCCACCGCGTCACCGATGAGCGCCGCGGCCAACACCACCATCGCCGACGCCGGCACCCGACCCGCAAGTCTGATCATGGCCACACGCTATCCACGCCGGTGGGCCGTCGCCACCCCCGAAGTGCCCTCGCGCGCTGGTGGCCCGGCCCCTCAGGCGATCTCGTAGTCGAACCAGATCCGGTGCGTGCCGTCGGCGTCGACCGCCATGCCGCCGCCACCGGTGATCCCGGCCAGTTCACCGGTGCCGCTGGACGGCACGATCGTGAAGAACTCGGCGGTGCGGTCGCTGCCGGACGTCGTCGCCGAGTGCGCGAAGTTGAACGCGCCGTTCCTGCCGTGCAGCGCGCCCTCGAAGGACTCCATGGCCACATATGTCCCGACACCGGCGGCGGGGTCGAACGCTGACGTGAACAGCGTCGAGGCCCGACCGACGACCTCACCCTCGAAGAGTTTCTCGATCGTGGCGACACCCACCGCGACTCCGGTCGACACCGACGGTTGCGGCACCAGTTCGGTCGGGACGAACGCCGTGACACTGAAGGTTCCAGAGGCTCTCATGGCCAAGATCGTATCCCCGACCTCTGACATCCGTCTCAGGCGGGAAAGTACCGGGCGAGAAAGACCTCGAGGGTGTGCCGGCAGATCTGGGTACCCCAGCTTCCCCATGCGAAGTCGAAGATGTGCTCGGCGTACGGAACGCTCACCAGCTCGTGCGGCACGCCGGCCGCCGCGAGTTTCGCGGCCAGTTCCGGTGACTGCTGGTACGGCACCACGTGGTCGCGTTCGCCGTGCATCAGCAGCGTGGGAGGCAGTCCGGCGCGGACGTAGGTGACCGGCGAGGCCAGCCGGTAGTGCTCGGGCTGCTGCTGCGGGGTGCCGCCCGCGTAGTTCTCCGCCCAGCCCCGCACGCTCGGCAACCCGCTGTCGCGCCACAGGGCGGCCACGTCGGAGGGCGGGTAGAACGCGGCGACGGCGAGAACCGACGTGTCGCCGACGTCGCAACTGGGCTTGACCCGGTCGTCGGCGTAGGCGCCCATCAGGGCCAGGTTCCCGCCGGCCGAACCGCCGGCGAGCATCACCCGGGCCGGGTCCACCTGGTACCGCCCGGCGTTCGCCTTCACCCAGCCGACCGCGCACCGCACGTCACCGGGAGCCTGGTCCCAGCGCGCGGGCGGCGCGAGCCGGTAGTCGATGGCGAACACCGCGTACCCTCGGTCGTTCAGCCACCGGTGCCACAGTGGGGCCTCGCCCCGGTCGCCGAGGTTCCATCCGCCGCCGTGCACCCACACCACCGCCGGACGCGTCCCCGACGTCGGTCGTGCCGGCAGTTTGACGTCGAGTTTCAATCCCGGGGTGTACTCGACGCTGAGCGCCTCCACGGGTGTGCCCGTGTTGTCGCCCCCGCGCACGTAGGAGGCCACGGACAACGACGCCCCGTAGCGGTCGGCGGCCCGCCACGAGGCGACCAGGGGGAAGCACGCTGCGACGGTCGCCACGACCGCGACCGCTCCGGCCACGATGGCTGTCCGCCGCGCTCCACCGCGAAAGGTCCACGCCGCGACGCCCAGCGCGACGAGGCCGAGGGGGATCAGGTACAGACCCTGGCGGTCCAGGACGCCGGTCAACAGACTCACCGGGTACGGGATGCCCGCGAACGCGATCACGAGGGCGAACAACCCCAGCACGACTGTCAGCAGTCCGGCCAGGGACATCAGCACGAGCCGACCGAGCCGCGAGGAACGAGCCTTGGACATTTCACCAGTCACGGGGCAAGTCTCCCATACAGGGCCCCGAACTGAGCCGTCGTCGAGGTGCCGGACCGGATCCGTTTCCGCATAGTCCGGACAGGGACGACGGTCGCGGGTCACGCTGGTACAGGAGGCCGTCATGCGTACCGTTCCCGCCGTCGCCGCCCTGGCCGTCGTACTGCTCGGCGGCAGTCCCGCCGCGGCGGCACCGTCCGACTATGTGGTCGTCCCGGAGCGGACGGCGGTGACCTCCGACGGGGACACCCAGGTCGTGTCCGTCACCATCGAGAACCTCACGGACCAGGAACTGCCAGTGGTCCCCGAGAAGGCGGACAAGTGCACCCTGCCGGCGGCGACGTACACAGTGCCGCCCCGCACGGAGCGCACACTCAAGATCCGGATGGACGGGAAGGACTGCAAGCTGGCCGGCGTCGAGCTGTCCTTGCAGATCGGCGGTCACAAGACGACCGTCACGGTGCCGCAGCCCGGAACCGTGGCCTCCACCGCCAAGCCCCCATGGGAACTGCTCAACAACTTCTGGATCGGTCTGGGTGTGGGCGCGGCCGGAGTACTTCTCGGCTATGTGTTCTGGCACGGTAACCCGCTGCGCCCGATGCCTGGCCTTGCGAACGCGAAGTGGGACTTCAAGGAATCCTGGGCCACCAACACGACCGTGATCACGGCGCTGTTCACCGGCATCTTCGGCACCACCGGGGTGCTGGAGGCGATCCTCGGCGCGAAGCCGCCGTCGACCTTCTCGGTGATCATCGTCGCGAGCGCGATCGCCGTGGGCGCGGTCGGCGCGGCTCCCATCCTGTTGAACACGCTCCGCAGGAGAGTGCCGCCAACGCCCGGCAAGACCGGCGACGCGCCTCTGCAACCGACCGCGATCGGGCTGATGCTGTCGGCGTTTGTCACCATCAGCGCGACCGCCGGACAGCTCGCGGTCCTCGTTTTCGCCGCGCGGACCCTGGAGCTGGGCGGTCCCGTCAAGAACTGGATTCTCGGGCTGGGTTTCGCTGGCTGGGCACTTCTGGTGGGCTACACCGGAGTCACCCTGGTCAACAATCTCACCGCGGGCGCGTCACCGGCGATACTGCCGGCTGGGCACGCTCGTGAACTGCAGGCGAAGGTCGCCAAGGAGGAAGACCCCGCGAGGGTCGTGCAGGATATCTCCGAGGCGGTACTGCGAGCGCGGGAGCCCCGGTCCGTCATCTTGTGACCTCCTGGTCAACGGCATGGTAGACGGCGGGTGGGACGCGGCCCGTCGGAGCGTTCGGGAGATCGGAGGCCGCGATGTCTGACATCGGCGCTCACGCCCAGACACTGACCAACAGAGGCTCGCTGGATGCGCTGATGCTCCGGGTCGGCGGCGCGCGGGTGGTGATGCTGGGCGCGGCCAGCCACGGGACCCACGACCACCACCACTGGCGCGCGGAGATCACCCGCCGGCTGGTGGCCGAGCACGGGTTCTCCTTCGTCGCGGTCGAGGGCGACTGGCCCGACTGCGACCGGGTCGACGCCAGCGTGCGCGGCAACGGCCAGGATCCGCGCGCGGTGCTGGGCGCGTTCGAGCGGTGGCCGACCTGGATGTGGGCCAACGAGGAGGTCCTCGACTTCTGCGAGTGGCTGCGCTGGTGGAACGGGGAGCACCGGGTCGGATTCCACGGGCTGGACGTCTACAGCCTGTGGGAGTCCCTGCGCGCGATCGTCGACCACCTGGGCCGCCACGACCCGACGGCGGTCCCGGCGGCGTTGGCGGCCTTGCGAACCCCGGAGGGGTACGCCGGCCGCGTCGTCCCCGACGCCTGCGAACCCGAGGTCGTCTCCCTACTGGCCTACCTGCGCCGGCACGCCGTCGAACACGCCGCCGAGCGGGGCCGGACGGAGTTCGCCGCCTGGCAGAACGCCGACATCGTGCCCGGCGCGGAACGCTACTACCGGACGCTGCTCGCCGGCGAGCGCTCCTGGGAGCTCCGCGAGACCCACATGGCCGACACCCTCGACCGGCTCCTCGACCACTACGGGCCCGGCTCCAGAGCCGTGGTGTGGGCGCACAACTCCCACGTCGGCGACTCCCTGGCCACCGACGCGGACCTGGTCAGCCTCGGGCGGCTCGCCCGGCGGCGGCACGGGGCCGACGCCGTCGTGCTCGTCGGCTTCGGCAGCCACCGGGGCGAGGTTCTCGCCGCGCCCAGCTGGGGGGCAGTGGCCCAGGTGATGACCGTCCCGCCGGCCCGCGCCGGGTCCGTCGAGGACCTGCTGCACCGCGCGGCCCCCGAGCGGGCGTTGTTCGTGTTTCCCCAGGTCGACCAGCCGCGATGGCTCACCGACGTGCACGACCACCGGAGAATCGGCGTGATCTGCGACCCGGGCGCTCCCGACTATGTGGCTGGCAGGCTCGGGGAGTGGTACGACGCGTTCTGCTGGTTCAACCACACCACCCCGGTCCACACCCTGACCAGAGAGCTGGAGAGGCATCCCAGCGGCGTGTGACCACCAGAGCCGGGCACATCTACCAGTCCGAACAGGACTGGGGGCAGAACTTCCAGGTCCTCGGCTTCACGGTCGCTGCCAGCGCGGCGCTGATCACGACTGGGGTCGGCCTGGGGGCGACCCGCTGCGCCGGCTCGTCGTGTTCAGTCTGGTGTACCTGGTGACCTGGCCCTGCCAACGACTGCTCCAGGCGAGCCGACGGCGGATCTGGCGGACCGCGAGCTATCTACGGATCGTCGTGGAGCCTCAGATGCCGGGGACGGACATCGCGAAGTCCTGACGCCGCCGGGTCGAGCGGGGCGGACCACGTGTGGCCCGCCCCTACCGGATCAGGTGGTGGCGAGGGTGAGGCTGTCGAGGAGGAAGTCGGTCTGCAGACTGGCGTCCTCCACGCTGACGAACTTCAGGGTGACCGTCCTCCCGCGGTAGTTGTCGAGGTTGACGGACCGGGCCACATAGCCAGTGCCGGCGTTGACGTTGGAGTACGTCGCGAGCGTCGTGGTCGTGCCGCCGTCGACGACCTGCACCTTGAACGTGTCGTACACGACGTTCTCGGTCTCGGCGGTGGCGATCCGCAGGTAGTAGTTCAGGGTGGCGGAGGCGCCGCTCGGGACGGCGACCTGCTGGCTGAGCGTGTCGGTGTTGGCCACACCGTTGCCGCCCATCCAGGCGTACCAGGAACCGGCCTGGGCCGGGTAGCTGGTCCAGTTGCCGACGACGCCACCGGTGATCGTCCAGTTGGCGGTGCCGCTCTCGAACCCGCCGTTGGCGATCCCGGTGCCCGGGTTGCCGGTGCGGTAGTCGATGGTGTGCGTGTACACCAGGTCCCGGGTGCTGGCCGACGTGCTCAGTCCGGACTGCGGCCGGTCGGCGGTGAACCATTCGTTGAACCCGCTCGACGCGTACTGCCGCATGTTGTCGAACGTCCCGCCCGGCCCGCCGTCCACGGTGCGCCACAGGTCGATCATGGCACCGGCGACCCGCAGCTCCACCTGGTCGCCGTTCTCCGGATTGGTGCCGCTGGCCGGCTGGGAGGAGTCGAACCAGGCGGTGTTCATCATGTCGACCCACTGGCCGGTGGGCCAGTAGAAGCGGCCGTCGCCCTTGATGTAGCCGGCGATGGCGTTGGCGAAGCCCTCGGTCCAGGCGCACATCGTGCCGGACCGCTTGTGCAGGTAGTGCGGGCTGGGGCAGTCGCTGGCCGGCCACCAGCCGGCGTAGAGCAGGTCCATGAACGCGTGCCCGGACTCGTGCAGCACCAGGTGTTCGGAGTCGGGGTCGGCGTCGGCGAGCGCCACGTACCGCTGCCCGACGGGGCGGGAGTTGTCGAAGTACGTGCCGTCGGTGCTGCCCGGCTGCCAGTGCAGGGTGATCCGGGTGCAGTTGGCGCTCTCCCGGGCGGTCCAGCAGTTGGTGCTGGAGGCGCGGGCGAACCACAGCAGGTTCAGGGTGTCGAACGCGTGCCAGCCGCGCATGTAGGTGGCGGTCGGCGAGGTGGTGCCGAACGCCTGGTCGGTGCCGGACGGCACGGTGGACTTCGCCGCCGTGGTGACCGTGTACGTGCCGGTGCCGGCGTTGTTGGTCACCCGCCACAGGCTGGAGGTGGCGGTGAACTGCACCCACAGCTGATACACCGTGGTGGTGGCGGCGAAGCACACGGTGTACGTGCCGTCGGTGGCCGTGGTCATGCCGGTGGCGAACGTCTGGGTGGCTGAGGTGGAGGTGGCCTTGCCGAGCACCGCGACCGGGATGTTGCGCCCGGGCAGCCAGGCGCCGGTCTTGTCGGCGACGGTGAAGCCGCCCTTGGCGCAGATCTGGCCGGGGGCGGCAGCGACCGCTCCCGGCGCGACCGGGGCGGGCGATCCGTGGGTGACGGCGGGGGAGTCGTGGGTGGCGATGCCGGAGAAGGAGCCGCCGGGGCGGTCCCCGACCGTGAGCAGCACCACGCCCCTCCCGGACCGGCCGGGGACGTTGGATGCCGCGTCGACCACATCGGCCTCGATCTGCGCGGGGCCGGCGGCCAGCGCGGTGACGCCGAAGGTGACGGTCCGCGCGCCGGTGGTCAGGGCGAGGGCGCGTTCGGCCACCTGGGACAGGCCGACCGCGCGGGGCGTGGACAGACCGGACCTGGCGGGGGTCAGCCGCAGCGTGGCCGGCAGTTGGACGGACAGCGTCGCCCGGTCGATCGCCACCTGGGAGCGGAGTCTGACCTGGACGGTGGCCGACTCGCCCACGGCGGGGAGCCGGTCGAGGGTGACGTCGACGGACACGCAGCTGGGCGGCGCCTCCGACCGGGCGTCGGCCGCGGCGGGCGCGCAACCGCCCGGGGTCTCGGCGGCGGCGGGGGACAGGGGACCGAGCGTCGCGCACAGTGCGGCGGCGAGGGCCGTGACGGCGGCTCGCCGGAGTGTTGTGGAAGACATGAGGGGTGCCTTTCCTGACGGCGGTGAATGTCCCGCCGTCCGACTGAGGGGTGGACGCCCCATGATGCGCGGCCCTGCCCGCTGAGTGCAATATCACACATCACCAAGAATTCAGGTCGGTCAATTCTGTGAACGGCTGCGGCGGCGCGACCCCGGCACGTACACGGAATAGCGCTTTCCACCCTGGTCAGAGGCCTGTCCGTTCACAGTGCGCGGTGCGACCGTCCGGGGGCGGGGCCGTGAACCGGAAAATCGACCTACCACCGCCAGCGCAGGCCGCACACCCCCGGCTCGACATCCGACTCCACCAGCAGCGCGGTGTCCGAGGCGCCGATCGGCACCGGCCGCGAGCCCCGCTCCGGCGCGTCCACCGCGAACTTTCGGTAGCTGTGACAGGCACCCGGAACCTCGCCGGTGAACTGGACCTGCAACACGTACTCGCGCACCCTGCGGTGGAACCGGTGGTGGAAGTAGTCCATCGGCACCCCCGGCCCGAAACCGAGCTCGTACTCGATCACCGTGTCCTCCCCGGCCGCCACCGTCCGGTCCAGGAGCAACTCCGCCACGAACAGCTTGCTGTCAGGGTCATAGCGCTGCCGGCCGCGCGCGCAGAACCGCAGGTCCACCAGCGCCGGAACCGCGTGCGCCGGATCCTCGGCCTGGTAGAACGCCAGACACCGGTCCACCGGGCCCCGCAGCGCCCGCAGCACCGCCCGGCTGCGCATCCTGAGCTCGGACCGGTCCGGGGCCACCGTCACCAGGTCATGGATCGACAACGCCTCGAACCGGCCCTCCGGCTCGGCGTCCAACTGCGCCATCCCGGGGGCCGCGCTGGGCCACAGGTAGGCCCGGTCGCAGCTGTCCGGCAACTCGTTCAGCCAGCGGCCCCGGGGCCGGGGCGGGCCGAGCAACGCCACCAGCGACGAGGACGGCAACCCGAGCAGGTCCTCCAACGCCCGCACCGCCCGCAACGACGCCTGCCGTTCCGGGCGGCTGCGGTTGCGCCGCCAGTAGCTCAGCGTGGTCCGGCTGACGTGCACGCCGCGGTCCGCCAGGTGGTGGCACAGCCGGTCCAGGGTCAGGCCGCGCGCCGTGATCGCGGCGTCCAGCGCCTCGGCGAACGAGCCGGTGCGCAGCACCCTCGCCAGGTGCCGGCTGTCCCGGCCAGGGGCCCGGGTCGGTGCCATCGGCGGCCTCCTGGGAAACGGTGGACCCCCCATGCTTGACGCCCGTCCCGCCGCTGTCCAGCGGTTCCCGGATAATCACCCGCGCGGGGTCGTCGGGCGCTCTACCGGGACGCGGCGTGCGCCACGAAGCGCTCGGCGAGCCAGGACTCCCGATGACGCAGTGCGGCTGCGGCCATACCCGTCGGGTGGTGGGTGAAGCCGTGTGGCGACTCCGGGTAGACCCGCAGATCGACCTCGCCTCCCGCCGCCGACAGCCGGGCCGCCATGACCATGTTGTCCTCGAGCAGGATGTCGGCGGCCCCGACGATCAGTAATGCCGGTGGAAGGTCACGCAGGTCGCCGAAGACAGGGGAGATGTCGGGCACCGTGCGGTCGACCACGTGATCGAGGTAGGCCCGCAGGAAGTACTCGTCGGCGATCCGTCGGCCCGCCGCGGTCTGGCCACTGAGGTCATAGGTGCCGAACTGCAGAGCGACGCCGGCGAAGCGATCCGCGTGACCTGTGTCCCGGAGGCGCAGCAGTGTCGTCATGGCGAGGGTGGCTCCGGCCGAACTGCCGCCGATCGCCAGACGGGTGGTGCCGAACCGGGACTCGGCCCGGTCGATGAGCCAGCGCGCGGCGGCCTCGCAGTCCTCGGGCGCGGCCGGCCACGGGTTCTCCGGTGCGAGTCGGTAGTCGACACTGACCACGGCGACCCCCAACGACTCGGCGAGGCCGAGGTTGCGCGCGTCCCCGCCCGCCGCCGCGCTCAGGTAGAAGCCCCCGCCGGGGATGTCGAGGTACACGCCCCGCGGCTTCCCGTGCCGAGGCACGTGGATCCGCACGGGGCAGGCACCGTCGACCTGCTCGACGGTGACTGATCCGGACGGCGGTCCGGCGACCTGCCGGGCACGCGCCTCCCGGACCTCCTCGAATGACGACGGCCCCCGCCGCTCGCCCCGCGCGGCGTAGAACGCCACGCACGCCGCGGCGTGCTCCTCAACATCCGCCGGGACCAGACTTCTCCACCCGAGGTGCATGTTCTTTCCGTCTCCTTCGTCACCGGGTGTGAATCTTCGCACCCGGTGACGGGCCATGATCGACGGACCCCGCCGTCCGGAGTCAGGCGTACCGCTTCCAGAAGTAGTTCCACTGGGAGAACAGCACGTTGCCCGCCGGGTCCGGCCCGCTCGCCCAGTCGGGGCCAGGGTCGGACAGCCAGCCGAACCGGCTCTGGAAGTACCCCGATCCCGGCGTCATGTTCTGCGAGTAGTGCAGGTCGGAGATCCGGTTGGCCCTGCCGCCGTTGACGGGCAGCGCCTCGGGGTCCACCCCGGTGCCCGTCGTCTGGCTGCCGCACGTGACCCCCCACTGCGGGTGGTAGCCCGACAGCGGGATCAGATCATTGTGGTAGACGGCCTCCTGCACCGCCCGGTGATCGTGGTGGTCATACTCGTAACACGCGGTGTACTGGTGCGTCAGGTTCGAGTACCCGGCCGCGATCACGCCGTACTCGTTGCTCAGCGGCAGAAACGCCGCCCGATTGCTGCGGACGTGGTTGACCGCCCACAGCACCTCCATGTCGGTCAGGTTGCCGTCGCCGAGGTCGAACTCGACCCGGGCCGACGTCGCGCCCACCCACCAGTCCACGACGCGCGCGACGTTCGGGCCGTCCGCGGAGTTCAGGTTGTCCGGGACGGGGGTGTTCGCGTTCGGGTTGCCTCCGGCGCAGCCGCCGCTGGTCCACGCCGGCTTGCACCCGGTCATGCCGGCCACGGCGGGGGCGCCGGTGGCGTCGGTGCCGCCGGCCGGGACGGTCACCCGGTAGTGGGTCATGGTGCTCAGGTAGTCGTCGAGGGAGCCGTCGTTGTCGGACTGGTCGTCGAGCCAGTCGTTGAGGCTGGCCATCCGGGCGGCCTTGCACTGGTCGGGGACGGTGAGGTCGTAGGCGACGCCGTTGAGGGTCTTCGAGCCGGTGCAGTGGCCGGTGGACTCGCCCTTGGTGAGGGTGACGAACACCGGATAGTTGCCGGTGGAGTCCTGGATCAGGGACCAGGCCTCGAAGACGTCGTCGGGATGCGGGCTGAGGATGTACTGGATCTGGGTCTTGGTGGTGGTGACGGCGCGCCCGGGAGCGGCCGCGAGGGCGACCGTGCCGGCGGCGACCGTCAACGCCAGCGTGGCGCGGAGGAACGTTCTCATCGAGACCTTTCGAAGGGCAGGCCGGGCGCCGCTGACGGCACCCGGCCCGACTCTGCTAGTTCCGGACGCGGGTCACGGGTGCGCCCACGGACGGTCGGGACTGACAGCCCCCTGCACGGGGGTGAGTCCGTCCGGTCCGTCGATCATGACCTTGACCAACTTCAGCTTGTACTCCACGTTCGGTCCGCCCGAGCATTGGCCCCAGAATGAACAGGTGCCGTTGTACACCTTGCGGACGGCCAGGACGGGAATGGCCCGGATGCGCATGTGCACCTTCGGATTGAACGGGCCGATACTCAACTCGGAGACCGCCAGGTCCGACGAGATGGTGGTCTGCACTGCCTTGCTGCTGTAGCTGCCGTTGACCTCTCCGACCTTCCTCAGATTGACCTTCCCGCCCAGCGACCAGCCGTTCTCCTTGGCCACGGACACGATCGTCCCTTGCTGGACGCCGAACTTGGCCGTGTAGGGAACGCCGGGGATGACGTCGTTCGGACCCACGTCGTAGGGCATTCCCACGTCGCCGTTGTAGTCGGTCATCTCATACCAGTCGGACGCGTTCTGGCAGTCGTCGTTCCAGCCTGCGAAGCACATGGGCTGGTCGGGTATCTTGCTCAGGTCCAGATGGTCGGGGTGTCTGATGTCCTCCGCCTTCTCGTGGAGGGCGTTCACCAGAATCGCTGCCAGGAGCGCGGCCACGGCAGCCCGGGCCAGGGCCAACAACGCCTGGAAGCCGCGGGCCGCAGCAGCTTGAGCGGCCGCGCTCGCGCGTTCCTTGGCCTGGTCCGACCCCTTCTTCTCCTCGCTCGAGCCGCCCTTGGCGCCGGTGCCCGGCTGGCAGGGCTTCTCGCAGCTGGGCGCGGGTATTTCGCCCGGTGCGGTGTAGTTGGCCTCCTTCTCCTCCTTGGATTGCAGACCGGTGGGATCGCTCGCGCTGGCCGGGTCGTTGCCGGCATAGGCGTATCCGCCCATGGCTTGCGGGTTCTCCGGCTGGAAGATGGGATCCGCCGACAGGAAGCGTCCGGACCCGGCGTCGTAGGTGCGGGCGCCGACCGTGGTCAGGCCCGTCGCCGTGTCGGTGGGCTTGTCGAGGAACGTGTGGTCGTCCACCCATGTCGACGGCGGGGTGCCCCGGATGTCACCGAACGGCTTCAGGTACCGCCGGGCCGTGATCTGCCCGTTGGCGGCGTTCATCGTGGTCCCACCGGTCGCCTGCGAGTTGGTCAGTTCGTAGGACAACGCCCCGGACTTGTCCGCGACGATGGTGGGTGCCGACGGGTAGGAGTAGTAGCGGGTCCCCGAGACGGTGCTCCCGGTCATGCGGAGTTCCGTGTTGCCCAGGTACAGGGTCACCGTTCCGGTGCCGCTCCCCGTCGTGAGGTCCCGGCGGATCAGCGTCTGTCCCGAGGCGTCGTACACGAAGGAGGCGGTCTTTCCGCTCACCGTGTCCGCGACCGAGGCCAGGCGCCCCTCCACGTCCCACGTGAGCGTCTGGTTCGCGTTCTGCGACGCCCCCGAGGTGATGGTGCGGCTGGTGGTGTTGCCGGCGGCGTCGTACCCGAAGGTGTCGGTCTTTCCACCGGTGCTGGTGACCCCGCTGAGCAGGTGCGGGCCGCCGGCCGCGTAGCCGGACGTGCGGGTGACGTCCTTGGTCGTGTTGCCCGTGACGTCGTGCTCCACGATCGTCGACCGGTTACCCGTCAACGATCCGGTGGCGTCGAACGTGTAGGACTGCCAGTAGGGCGCCGGTCCGCCGATCCCACCGGTGGGCGGGTTGTTCGTTGTGGAGGACGCGCACGACCCGAGCCCGCCGGGTCGCGTCGTCGGCGAGTTCAGGTTCGTCGTCGCCGACGGGGTCTGGTCGCCGCTGTCCGACCAGGCGTTCGTCAGCCGGGCGGCGTAGTCGTAGGTGTAGCACTGGACGTCGCGGACCGAGGGTCCCGGGTTGTAGGAGCCGGAGACGGTGTAGTTCTGCAGGGTCGCCACCGACGTCAGCAGGCCGGCGGCGTTGTAGGCGTAGGACGTGTAGTCCACCGAGTAGGTGTTGAGCTGCGAGGTGTTCGCGCTGTTGCGCCCTGCGGTCGCGTCGACGAACGTGTTGGTGACCCGCCCCGTCGCCGCGTCGTAGGCGTTCTGCTGCACCACCTGGTAGGGGTAGTCGCCCAGCGTGCGGGACCTGACCCGGCCGTACGGGTCGTAGACGGTTTCGGAGACGTAGTCGGCGTTGCCGCCGGTCCCGCGCAGCAGACCGTTGTTGTTGTAGGAGTTGTACACGGTCTCGGCCGGTAGTCCGCCGGCCGCCGGCAGGTCGGTCCGGTCGAGGAGCCCGATGGTCGCCGTGTAGTAGTTCTTCGAGGTGTACGTGCCGGCGAGCGCCCCTTCCGCGCCCGGGATCGTCACCGACGAGCCGAGGGAGCGACCGCCGGCGTCGTAGCCGGTGACCGCGGAGACGTACGTGGCCGAGCCGACGACCCGGGTCGAGGACACCGGCAGGCCGAGCGTCGTGTGGCCGTCGGAGCCGGGGGCGGTGTCGAACGCCCACGACGCGAGCTGCGTCGACGCGGCCGGGCTGGCCGACCAGGGCGCGTTGTAGGAGGCGGTCCGCCGGCCCAGGCTGTCGTAGTTGTAGGACACGGTCCTGCCCCGGCCGTCGGTGGTCTGCAGCAGTAGGCCCGCGTTGTCCGAGGTAGAGGTGGTGGTGCCTGTGTCCGGGTCGGTCCTGGTCACGGTGCGGCCGAGCAGGTCGCCGGTGCTCGTGGTCCACGTGTTGTGGCCGGTGGCGTCGGTGACGGTGGACGTCGTTCCCGTGGCGGTGTACGCGAAACCGTAGCCGGTCACGTCCGCGTCGGCGGCGTTGCCGGTCGGCACGCCACCGCGGTAGGTCCACAGCGCCGTGCTCTGGCCCCGCACGTCGGTGAACGCCGACGACGCCCCGCCTCCGGTCGGGTTGGTCACGTCGGTGCGGTCCACGCCCGGGTAGGCGTGGGTGGTGACCATGCCCGGCAGCACTGCCGCCAGGCTGTACTGGGTCGTCGTCAGCGGGCGCGACAACCCGTCGAACGTGCTGTACGTCTGCGAGGGCAGCGCGTCACCGTAGGCGACGAACGTGCCGGACGGGCTGGTGCCGTTGTCGTAGTGCGCCGCGGCGGTGCGGTACGCCCGCCCGAGCGAGTCGTACTCGACCTGCGTCGAGACGAGCCCGGAGGTGTCGTCCAGCGGCGTGGACTGTGTCTCGACGCCCTCGCCGAAACCGTCCAGGATGCTGTACGACACCGTGTAGCTCCCGTTGTTCCGCAACGACCGGGTCACGGTGTACGGGTTCTTCAGCGTGCCCCGGGCGCCCGGCGCTGCCCCGTAGAGGCCGTAGTCGAACGTGGCGTTCGGGGTGTTCGGGTTGGTCGCCATCGGGTGGTCGGCGGCCCAGGCCTTCGTGGTCCGGCCGAGCCCGTCGTAGACGCTGTCGATCCGCCGGCCGTTGACGTCGATGGCGGACAGGGTGACGCCCCGGCCCCGGTCCACGGCCGTGGTGGACTTCCAGCCCTTCGGGTTGGTGACCTGAACCTGGCTCGGGAGCAGGCCGCTGGCCGGGGTCAGCGCGACCGAGGTCGTGTTGGCGTCGGCGTCGGCGGTCCAGCCCGCCCGGCCGTAGCCGTCGTGGCCGCCGGCCGTGGACTGGGTGACCCAGGCGGCGTTGAACGCGGGAGCCGCCCGGTGGGTGGTGGCGTCGCCGACCGTGACGGAGCCCTGCGGCAGGCCGTCGTAGAGGGTCTGGGTCTGCGACACGGTGGTCGTGGCGGTCTCCGACGTGGTGGTGCAGGACTGCCCGGCCGGCACGGTCGAGGTGATCGACTGGTACGGGTAGGCGGTCTGCTGGGCGGCCTCGGCGCTGGTGGAGTTGATCGCGTACCCGGTGAACGTGCACAGCTCGGCGACCTTGCCCAGCGGGGTACCCGTCGCGTCCGTCTCGCCCTTGTCGTCGGTGAGCAGCAGCCGCCCATTGCCTCCGACCCCACCGCCGCCGGTGAACGTCGGCAGGGAGTTGTCGTAGCTGTAGTCCACCTCCGAGCGGCGCGGGGTGCCCGAGGTGGACACCTGCTGGTAGGTGATCCTCTTCGCCGTCTGGTCGAAGTGCGCCCGCTGGGCCGGCAGGCCACTGGCCCGGGTGTGCGCGGCGGTGACGACCGTGGTCGGGTCGACGGGCACCGTGATCACGTCCGTGACCGGTGTCGCGGAGTCGTCGGCCGCGAAGGTCTGGGTCTCATACGCCCGGCCGGCCAGCGCGTTGTCGTCGCGGTAGCTGCCGCCGTGCGTGTCGGTGACGTTCACGGCGACCGTCGGATCCTGGTCCATGCCCTGGAAGTAGGTGACCAGGGTCTTGGCGTTGTGCCCAGCGGCCTCCACCCCGGACACCGTCCGCACCTGGTGGAAGCCGCGGAACTGGTCCACGGTCCGGTACCTCGGGTCGGCCTGCTCGGAGTCGTTCGTGTGCCAGGCCGGCGCGCCCAGATAGGTGTAGCCGGTGGTCCGGTCGGCGGAGTAGACGTATCCGCTGGGCCGGGTGGTGTCGACGACGGACACGCCGGTCACCACGTACCTGTTGAACCAGTCCAGGGTCTGGGTGCCCTGGTAGGAGAAGTACTGCGGGAAGCACAGGGTGGCGTTCGCGATCGTCGCCGGCGGGGCGGTGGTGCCGCAGGACAGATTGTTCGGCTGTCCGTAGCCGACCACGGTGTCCGCGCCCAGCTCATCGGTGATCTCGGTGAGCCGGAAGCGGAAGAACTGGGCCTGCGCGTACAGCGACGACGCGGCGGCCCGGTTCGGCAGCCCCCCGGTGTAACCCAGGTGCACGGGCGGGGCGTCGGTGGCGACCGTCGTGCCGTCGCTGTTGGTCAGGTAGCCGGTGTGGTCGATCTCCTCGAGCCGGAGCTGCGCGTGGTTGCCGGACACGCCGGTCGAGTAGTCCTGCGGCGGCGGGAACGCCTGCGGGAACCGGTAGGAGTCCGCCGCGAGGTACCCGGTCGGGGTGCCGGCGGGCTGGGCCGTCTTCGGCGTGCCACCGCTGTTGACCGCCGTGCGGATCCCGGTGAGACGCACGGTGGCGTAGAACGTCGGCGAGTAGGTCGCGCACGAGGTCGACCCGGCGTCGCAGTGCTGGTCGAAGGGGGTGTCAGGGAATGCGGCGGCGTTCGCCTTGGTGATACCTGTGGTGGCGATGCCGCCGCTGACCGTGACCGCGGCGGTGGGGCAGCCCGAGGTGCCCGCGAGGCAGCGTGACGCGTAGTCGAACGCGATCACGTCCGCAGGCTTGGCCGAGGCGGCACGGCCGGTGCAGCCCGAACCGACGAGGTCGCAGGTCTGCCAGCCGTAGTCCACGCCCGTGATGAACCCCGACCGGGTGAACTCGGTGACCGCGCCGTTGTGCTGGTAGAAGTCCTCCTCGCGGCTGTAGTCGTACCGGGTGAGGTTGCCGTGCGGGTCGATCACGAAGTCCAGGTTCCACCGCCAGGCCCGCCGGCAGTCCTGGGCGGGCACCGAACCGGTCGGGTCATGGCACGTGGTGCCCGAGCCCGTGCCGAAGACCGGCTCCGTCCAGGTCGAGTAGGTCGGGGCGTCCGCTCCGGTGCCACCGTAGGCGGCGGGCAGCCGGTTCGCGCCGTAGAAGTAGGCGGTGCCGTCGGTGCCGGTGACCTTCCAGTACGCCTGGTCGTTCGTGTTGTTCGAGCCGCCCGCGGTGCCGTAGAGCAGCTGCACCCGGGAGCCGTCGTCGTGGGCCAGCCGCCACTTCGAGGTGTCGGCGTCGTCGCGGACCAACTGGCCGGCGTGCGCGCCGCCGCTGATCGTCGCGTTCGGCGTGCCGACGCACATGTCGCCGGACGCCGCCCACGCGGTCGGGTCGACCCGGGAGCACGGCTGGTAGCTGGTCTCGATGAACGCGCCGGCGCCCGACAGTTCCCAGCCCTCGCCGACGGCGGACGGCTGGGAGTTGGACACCGTGGTACGGCCGTCGACGGAGGCCGAGTCGTAGCCCACCGCGATAGGCGGGGCGGTGCCGCCCAGCGCCCGCGGCACGGTCAGCGGGTAGGAGTAGTTGAACGAGCCGGAGTTGCCGCCGGCCGACCAGGTGTCGCTGGTCTTGAGCGGGGTCGCGGCGTAAGAACCGTTCACCCCGGTCGAGCCGCCGGTCACCGCCAGCACCGTGGCCGGCGGGGCCGCCAGCGACGTCGACGGTGCGGCGGGCAGGTTGACGGCCGCGACGAGCCGGTGCTGGGCGCGGTCGTTGGTGAACGCGACGGGCGTGCGCACCTGGCACGCCGGCACCGCCGGGGTGGTCAGCGCGCAGCCGGGCAGCGCGACCAGGGTCATCCGGTCGGCGAAGTTGCCACCGAACGCGGTCTCGAACGACCGGTAGTCCACGGCCACGTCCACGGGCGCCGTACCGGTGCCGCCGTCGGCCCGGCTGACGGACACCACGACGCCGGAGACGCCGGCGGCCGCCGCCGTGCCGTGTTCGGCGACGGCGACCCGGACCCTCGCGACCCCGGCCTTGGCGCTGACCCGTACCGGGCCGACGGGATCGTCCTCGGGCGGACGGGACAGGGCGGCGGCGGCCCTGGGCCCCAGATCGATGTCGACGGTCGACGCCGCCGGCCAGACGGTCACGGCCGGAGTCTCCGAGCGGACCGGAGCGGTGCGCCCCGGAGTCGCAGGCCCGGCGGCACCGAGGGGGCTGGTCGAGTCGGGGGCCCGCAACTCGCGGGGCCGCCACACGGTCCCCGGATGGGGTCGCCCGCCCGCCTTCTTCGAGGCCGCCTCGGCCACCGGCGGTGCCACGAGCAACGAGGCCGCGACTATCGCCGCGACCAGTATGGGTGAATGACGTCTGGAGCTCACGCCCTGCCTCCTTGTGACGGGAAGAGCGAGCATGAATGAGGCCGCGACGTATCGACAAGAATTCGCCACACTACCGCTTTTCGTTATCTTCCGCGGCGGGAAAAGTCGCTGAGCTGGTACTTCGCGAAAATGTAGGTCACGAAAAGCCATAGTGGACGCGTTCCTTGGGCGCGAACAACTCCGATGGCTAATCTCGGGCTTCGATTTCGCGTCCATAGGAGGAACATGTGAGAGGCGGAATACTGGCCCGCGCCACGACGGCGACGGTCCTGTCTCTCGGGCTGATCGGCGGGACACTGTCCCCGGCAGCCACCGCGGTCGCGGCACCGGGTGCGCCACCGAATGCCGGCCCGGCAGCCCCGGTCAACCAGCGGTCCGAGCACGGCTCGCCGGCGACCTCCGCGCTCGAGCACCCGACGACCGGGACCTGGCCGTTCGGCACGAGCCCAGCGAGGGCCGTGGAACAGAGCGCCCTGAGCAAGGCCATGACGGCGGCCACCGCCGCCGCGCGGAAGAAGCACGCGGCCGTGCCGGTGGACGCGGCGACGACCGCCTACACCACGCTGGTCGCCAATCCCGACGGGTCCTACACCGCGCGCCAGGACCTGGAGCCGCAGCGCGCCCGTCACGGCGACGCGTGGGTTCCGATCGACACCACTCTGACCACGGCCAAGGACGGCAGCGTGCGCCCGAAAGCCGCGGCCGTCACGATGGTGTTCTCCGGCGGCGGCACCGGCCCGGCCGCGACCCAGGACGACGGCGCCGGGCACGTGCTGACCTTCACCTGGCCCACCGCCCTGCCCAAGCCCACCGTGCGCGGCTCGGTGGCCACCTACCCGAACGTCTACCCGGGCGTCGACCTGGAGTTGGAGGCCCAACCCACCGGCCTGCGGAACCTGTTCGTCATCCACGACGCGAAGGCTGCGGCGAACCCTGCCGTGCACAGCCTGGGCCTGGGCGTCACCGGCACCGGCCTCACCCTGTCCGCCGAGAACGGCGGGGTCGCGGCCAAGGACGCGACCGGGCGCAAGGTCTTCGGCGGGGCGCCCCCGACGATGTGGGACTCCGCGGGCACAGCGGCCGCCAAGGGCCTCGTCCGGGCGCCGAGCACCGCCGGCCACGTGGCGACCATGCCGGCGCGGGTCACCGGCCAGCGGGTCGAGGTGGCCCCGGACCAGGGCATGCTCACCTCCGCGTCCACCGTGTGGCCGGTCATCGTCGACCCGCCGTGGAACGGTGCCGCGCAGGACTGGATCGAACTCTGGTCGAACGGCACCACCGTCCACCACGGCTACCCGGCCCCCTACGGCGGCTACGACACCCGGGCGGTCCGGGTCGGCAACAGCGGCGGAACCCTCATCCGTTCGCTGCTCAGCTTCGACGCCACCCAGCTGCCCCGGCCGGGCACCCCCGGCAACGAGGCCCTGTTCGTGGTCGGCGCCAACCTCAACCTCAAGCGCCAGCCCACCGCCGCCGGCAACTGCGTGAACACGGCCGTCTGGCGGGCCGACCCGTTCAACGACAGCTCCAACTGGGGCAACCAGAACGGCGGCACCAACACGAACCTGTGGCCGTCCGGCGGCGTCGGCACCGACGGGGCTAGCTGGAGCAACCCGATCGGGTACAGCGCCAGCTGCGCGAGCAACCCCGACTGGTCCACCATCAACATCACCGGTCAGGTCCGCGACGTCTACAACCGGGGTGGTTCCACCTACACCCTGGGCCTGCGCGCCTCGAACGAGGGCCCGAGCAGCGGCAACTACGGATCCTTCAACGTGCAGAACGGCGACGGCGGCAACACGAACGTCTCGATCACCTACTACGCCGAGCCGTCGTTCACGGAACGGCCGAAGATGGGGCTGACGATCACCGGCAACCACGTGGTCCAGAGCGAACCGTGCGGCCAGGACGAGAACCACCCAGGCTACCTGCCGATGCAGACCGCCTCGGTGCCGATCTCGGTGCAGATGGGCGAACCCGACCCGGGGCGCTGGGTGCAGTACTCCTGGGCGATGAACGACCTCACCGACCACTCCCACGGCACCCAGACCACCTCCATGGTGGGCAGCAACGCCGGCTCGCCGATCGCGAACGGCACGCTGTCGAAGGCTGTCTCCACGGCCGACCCGAACGGCTACCCGGCCGGCACGACCCTCCAACTGCAGGACGGGCACAAGTACCAGCTGTTCGCGCAGGCGATGGATGACGTCGACGGAACGCTCGACCACAACGGGCAGTTCCTGAACCCGTACGGGCGCGAACTCTACAACGCGTTCAACGACTTCATGAACAACAAGTACGGCAACACCGGCAACGCGTACTACCCGACCAGCCAGGCGTGCTACTTCATCGCGTCGACGTCCGCGCCGCAGCAGGCGACGTTCAGCTCGATCACGTTCCCGGCGGCGGGGCAGCACCTGCCGTCGTACCCGGAGGTCGGCACCACCGGCACGATCACCGCGGCCTCCACGGCCACCGGCACCCCGATCGTCCGGTTCGACTACGCGATCAACACCGACTCCGCCAACGAGGGGCACGGGAACTGCCCGAGCACGTCCAAGCCCGACGCCTGCGACTCACGGTCCGTCACACCGGGTCTGACCGCCTCGACCGACATCCCCATCCCGGCGGACGCGACCCGCTGGGGCAACAACCACATCTACGTGTCCGCCGTCGACGCGGCGGGCAATGTCTCCCCGTACTCCCGGTACGACTTCTTCCTCTCCCAGAAGTTCCAACCGGTCTCCTACGGCGACGTCACAGGCGACGGCGTGCCGGACGTGATGGCCGTCGACGCCGGCGGGAACCTGGTCACCTACCCGACCAACCTGGACCCGGCCCCCGGGGCCAACAACGCGGTCCGGGCCGCGCCGGCCGCCGCGGCCCCGAACGGGACCTCCTGGGCCAGTGCGCTCTACACCCACCGGGGCGCGATCCGGGTCCAGCCGACCGACGACCTGTTCGCCTGGGACAAGGACACCAACGCCACCGGGCACCTGTACTACTACTACAACGCACAGACCCTGTCGGCGAGCACCCAGCCCGGGTACAAGCCGCCGACCACCCCCGACGGCTTCGTGCAGGGCGCGCAGGCCGAGATCACCCGGCCTTCGTGCAACCCATCGGCCGGCAACGGCTTCTGCGCCGGCTACGACCAGTCGACCTGGAACAACGTCGTACAGGTCGCGGCGGTCGGGCCAGTGCTGGGCGGCTGTGACATCGCCACGCCGACGATGGCGTGCAAGACGAATCTGATCACCGTCGAGACCGACCCGGCCGGCGGCCCGTCCAAGGTCTGGATGTTCAGCCCGGTCGGCGTCGGCCGGCTGGCCAACCCGGTGCTGCTGTCCACGTCCACCTCCACGTGGCACTGGGAGACCACGAGACTGCTCAGCCCGGGCAACGCAGACAGCCACCCCGGCGGTTCGGGCGGCATGCCGGACCTGTGGGCCCGCGACGCCGACGGCACGCTGTGGCAGTTCCCGAACACGTCCACGCCGTCCACCCCGGGCGCCGGCCTCGGCGACCTCGCGCACAAGGTCCAGCTCGGCCAGTTCGGCGAGTTCGGCAAGTACAAGTGGATCAACTCCGCCGGCGACCTGAACGCCGACGGCAAGCCCGACGTGTGGACGATGGACCTCACCGACCAGATGGGGGTCGTCTTCAGCCCGATCGGCAACCCGAGCGGCAACGGGCTGGCCACCCAGACGCAGGACAGCGCGACCCCGTTGCGCTGGGCGGCCAGCACGGCGGTGGCCACAGTCCAGGGCGCCCCCGTGGCCCCCGGCGTCGGCGGGCAGCTCGTGGTCGACCAGACCGACGGCAACAACCCGTCCCGGCAACTCTGCGTCGACGACCTGAACGGCAGCCTCGCGACCGGAGCCACGGTCGACGTGTACGACTGCAACGGCACCTACGCCCAGCAGTGGTACTTCGCTCCCGACGGCACGATCCGGATCATGCCGCAGACGCCGGGCACCACGCCGAACATGTGCCTGAGCCCAGGCACCTCGCTGCTGCTCGGCGGGAAGATCGGCCTCTACCCCTGCGCCGGCGACGCGTCGCAGGTCTGGCGCACCGTCCCGTCCCCGTCGACCCCCGGCAGGTACTCGCTCTACCACCCCGCCTCGGGGCTGTGCGTGGACGACGCCGGGTACAGCACGGTCAACGGCACCCAGTTCGTCCTGTGGCAGTGCTGGGACGGCACCCCGCAGCGCTTCGCCCTACCCAGCGGATCCAACCAGACCCAGACGGATGACGCCGAATCCATCTGGTACACCGCGTCGGGGGCCACGCCCACGGTGCAGACGGGCTGCTGCGGGGTCAGCTGGTCCAACAACGCTCAGCTGATGCTGCCGAACACCGCGGTGAACTCCTCGGTGACGCTCAACTACTACGTGGCCAACGCCGGCACCTACCAGCTGACCCCGACCATGACCAGGGCCGTCGACTACGGCAAGGTCACGGCACTGGTCGACGACAAGGCCTTGCCGAACGTGTTCGACGGCTACCACAACGGCGTGGACACCGTGAAGCACCTCTTCGGCTCGGTCAACCTGACCGCGGGCAACCACGCGTTCACATTCAAGGTCACCGGCACCAGCGGGTCGTCCACCGGCAACCGGTACAACGCCGGGATCGACACCCTCACGCTGGTGCCGACGACCGGTCTCGGCGCGCTCGCCGCGCTGAGCCTTGACAAGACGTCGGGCAACGCGCCGCTGGCGGTCACCGCCGACGCGTCGGGGTCGGTGCCCGGCGGGGCTGCCATCTCCAGCTACACGTTCGACTTCGGTGACGGCAGGGTGATCGGCCCGCAGGCAGGCAGGTCGACCACCCACACTTACACCGCGGGCGGCACGTACGTGGTCCGGGTGACCGTCACCGATGCCGCCGGAGTGAAGTCGGCGGCTACCGCGCCGGTCACCATCATCCAGCCGAACCTCACCGCCGCGCTGGCCACCAGCCAGACAGCGGCGCTGACGGCGAAGGCCGACGCCTCGGGCTCTACAGCCGGGGCGAACGCGATCTCGACGTACACGTTCGACTTCGGCGACGGGACCACCGTCGGGCCGCAGGCGGGCGCGACGGCGACCCACCTGTACGCCGCGGCGGGCACCTACACCGTCAAGGTCACCGTCACGGACACGGCCTCGGCCACGTCCACGGCGACCGCACCGGTGACGGTCGGCGCCACCAGCGCCGCACCGGCCTACGTCGGCAGGGTCGCCTCGGCCACCGGGGCGGCCTCGGTCACCTCCGTGGCCCTGCACCCAGGAAGTTCCGGGGTGAAGGTCGGCGACACGCTCCTGATCTCGGCGATGCTGACCAACACCAAGTCCGGTACGGTCAGCGCCACCGACACCAAGGGCAACGTGTACTCCGTGGTGCTCATCCAGGCCGACACCGGCGGCGACACCACCGTCGTGCTGTCCTCGGTGAACGTGACGGCGCTGTCCTCGACTGACACGGTCACGGTGACGTTCCCGGCGACCGGGGAACAGGAAGTGGCCGTTGACGAGTTCTCCGGGGTGACGGCCGTCGACCAGCACGCGTCGGCGACCGGCACCGCCACGACCTTCAACTCCGGAAACTCGCCCACGACCACGGCGGCCACGGAGCTGGTATTCGGGGTGGCTGGGGTGCAGGGCGGGGCCAACGCCACCTGGGCCGGCGGGTTCACGGCGTTGCCGACGCTGTTCGTCTCCAGCGACCAGCTCGCCACGGCGTACAAGGCGGTCAGCGCGACCGGGGCGTACAACGCGTCGGGGACGGCGGCCAAGGCGTGGATGGCGGGGGTGGTCACCCTCGGATAGCGATCCGGCAGGAGTGGCCCGCCCCGCGACGTGGGGCGGGCCTCCGCTGTCCTATCGCAGCGCCGCCCACAGGTTCGGAGTGCTCCGGACATCGGGGGTGAGGCTCGCCAGGTGGGCGCGGAGCGCGTCGGCGCGCGGATCGCCGATCTCGTCGAGGATGTCCATCGCCCGGAACCAGTGGCTGCGCCCCTCCGGGGTCTGGCCGTCCTGGCACAGCGTGTCGCCGATGCTGAGCAGCGCGCTCGCCTCCTGGTGCCGGGCGCCGAGCTCCTGGTGGATCGCGAGCGCCTCGTGCATGAGACGGAGGGCCTCGGCACGGTCGCCCTGCGTCCTTCGCACCACGCCCAGGGCGTTCATCGTCGCGCCTTGCCGTTCCCGGTGACCGGACGACCGGTACGCCTCGATGGCGCTCAGGTAGCTGTCGGCGGCGGCCTCGGTCTGGTCGATGTGGCCGTACGCCACCCCGAGATTGTTCAGGGCGTTGCCCTCCGCGGTGTGGTCGCCGACCTCGCGCGCCAGAGCCAGGCCCCGGTTCAGGACGGGGATCGCCTCGTCGTACCGGCCGAGCGTGGACAGGGTGTTGCCCAGATTGGCCAGCGCCATCGCCTCGCCCTGGCGGTCGTTGTCCGCCCGGCGGATGTCGACGGCCCGCTGGTAGCAGTCCAGTGCCTCCTCCACCCGGAACAGCGCGTGGTAGACGATGCCCAGCCCGTTCAACATGCGGCCCTCGCCGCGGAGGTCGCCGAGTCGCCGGGCGGCGTCCAGCCCGGCCCGGAAGAGATGCACGTAGTCCGTCCAGTGCCCGCGCAGATGGAGGAAGGCCCGCACGGCCGCCGGCAACATCCACGCCAGCTCATCGAAGCCCTCCGCGCGGGCCTGATCGGCGGCGGCGATCAGATTGACCCGCTCCGTCTCGAACCACGCCAGGGCGGACTTGCGGTCGGTGAACGAGGCCGGCGACAGACCCGGGTCCAGCTCCGGAAGCTCCAGGCGCAGCGGGACGGGGCTCAGTTGCCCGCTGGCCGCCGCCGCACCGTGCAGGTACCACGTGAGCAGCCGCCGTACGGCGTCCCGGCGGCCGGCAGGGCTCTCCTCGGCGGCCGCCCGCTCACTGGCGTAGATCCGGACCAGGTCGTGGAACGCGTACCGGTCAGGTTCCGGGTTGTCGAGCAGATACACCCCGGACAGGGCGCGCAGCAGACCCTCGGCGGTCTCCGGGTCCCGGCCGACCAGCGCCCCGGCGGCGCGGCGGTCCAGATCGGGGCCGTGCCACAGCCCCAGCAGCCGGAACACCCGGGCCGACTCGGCGGACAGCCTCCGGTGGCCCACCGCCAGCGAACCGCGCACCGCCCGGTCCTCGACCGCCAACTCGTCGAGCCGTCGGCTCTGGTCGGCTAGCCGGTCGGCGAGGGTCCGCACGGTCCAGTCCAGCTCGGCGACCAGGCGCCCGGCGGCCAACCGGATCGCCAGCGGCAGACCGGCGCACATCCGCACCACCTCGGCCGAGGCCTCCAGATCGACCCGCGCCTGGTCCGGGCCGAGGATCCGCTCGAACAGCGCCAGCGCCTCCGCGTCGTCGAGCACCTCGAGCGTCATCCGGTGTACGCCGTCCAGGCCCGCGAGCCGGCCCCGGCTGGTGATCAGCACGGCGCTGTCCCCGGTACCGGGCAGCAGCGGGCGGACCTGCCCCGCGTCCACGGCGTCGTCCAGCACCACCAGCACCCTGCGGTCGGCGAGCATGCTGCGGTAGAGGGCCCCGCGTTCGTCCTCCTCCGTGGGGATGGCCGTCGGGGCGACGCCGAGGCCGCGGAGGAACCGGGCCAGCACCTCTCCGGGGGCCAGCGGCGTCACGCCGCCCGCGCGCAGGTTCACGTAGAGCTGACCGTCGCCGAACTGGTCCCGGAACAGGTGGCCGACATGGACCGCCAGGGTCGTCTTGCCGATTCCGCCGGCACCGGCCAGCGCGGTCAGCACCACCTGGCTGCCCGCGGTGGTCAGCAGCCGGCCCAGCTCCGCGGCCTGCCCGGCCCGCCCGGTGAAGTCGGCCACGTCGGCGGGGAGCTGGGTCGGCACGGGCGGTCCCGCGAGCCTGGCCGGCGTCTCGGTCAGCTCCAGGGCGGGATCGTTGGCCAGGATCCGCTGGTGCAGGTCACGCAGCTCCGAGCCCGGTTCCACCCCGCCCTCGGTGATCAGGATCCGGCGGGCCTCGAGGTAGCCGGCGAGCGCCTCGGACTGGCGACCGGTGCGGTACAGCGCGAGGATCAGCTGGGCGTGGAATCGCTCCCGGAGCGGATGTTCGCGGGTCAGGTCCTGCAGTTCGACGACGAGCCCGTCATGCCGCCCCCGCTGGAGGTCCGCCTGGACGCGCACCTCGAGCGCCTCGAGCCGCAGCGCGTGCAGCCGGTGGCGTTCGTCGCGGCACAAATCGTCGGACGGGACGTCGGCGAGGGGCTCGGCCCGCCACAGCCGCAGGGCATCGCCGGCCAGGTCACCGGCCCGCTCCCACTGCCCGGCGTCGATGGCGGCGCGTGCGGCGTCGAGCTGGCCGCGGAACACGGCCGCGTCGAGTTCCCCGGCGTCGATCTGCAGGATATAGCCCGGATTGCGGGTGAGAATCCGGTCTTTGCCGAGCCGCTGCCGGAGCCGGTTGACCAGGACGTGCAGCGCGGCCGGCGCGTCGGCGGGCTGCCCGTCCGCCCAGATCAGATCGCACAGTTCATCGGTACTGACGTGCCCCGGCGCCCGCAGCAGCAGCGCGGCCAGCAGCGTGCGCTGCCTCGGCCCGGCTATCGCGAGCTCGCGGCCGTCCTCGCGGACCACGAGAGGACCGAGGATCGCGAACTCCGTCATGACATCCCTCCCGCTCGGGTCTCGTCTGGAGCATGAAAGGTCAGCGCAAGGCCAGAATCCTACCGTGATCGACAGGGGCGCCAGCCGGTCGCCGCTGAACGGGGGAGCACTCGATGATCATGCCTGAGAACGCTGCGGTCAAGGATTCCTGGTGGGTCGAGCTGGAGGACCTGCTGGCCCGGTTCGCGGGACGTTTCGGCAGGGTGGAGCCCCGGCGCAGGGCGGGGGAGTACGTCAGGGGCCTGCTCGCCCCGGTGGCCCGCAAGACCGGCTCGGGTCTGGCGTCGGCAGCCGGACACGCGAGCCCGGACGGGATGCACAAACTGCTCAACTCAAGCAGATGGGACGCCGATGCCGTCCGCGACGACCTCCGCGGCTACGCGGTCGAGCACCTGGGCGCGGCCGACGCGGTCCTCGTCCTCCGCGAGGTCAGCTTCACGAAGAAGGGCACCAGGTCCGTCGGGGTGCAGCGTCAGCACAGTCCGGCGACCGGCAGGACGGAGAATTGTCAGATCGGCGTCTTCCTCACCTACGCCTCGTCGCGGGGAACCACGGTCCTGGACCGGGAACTCTTCCTGCCCCGGTCCTGGGTGGACGACCCTGACCGCAGGACCGCGGCCGCGGTGCCGACGGGCCGGACGTACGCGACCCGCACCCAGCTGGCCCAGGCGATGGTGGGGCGGGCCCTGACATCGGACGTACCGTTCTCCTGGGTGTCCGGCGACGAGGAGCAAGTCCGCGACCCCCGGTTCCGGCGGTGGCTGGAATCCCGCAGAGTGCCGTACGTGCTCGCGCTGCCCCGGCCCCGCGAGGGAGCGGTGCGCCGGTGGACGGCCGTCCCGGATCCGGATCGCGAATGGACCGTACTGGCCAGGCACCCGTCCCGGCACGCCGGCTGGGAACGCTGGATGCTGGCCCGACGCCCCCTGGCGCACCGGGAGGACGTGTCCCACTACCTGGGGTTCTGCCCTGCGGGCACGAGGACGACGGACCTCGTCAGGGTCGCCGAGATCCGCGACCGCGTGCACGCGCGGCTCCGGGCGGGCACGGACCAGGTAGGGCTCGAGGACTACGAGGTCCGGCAGTACCACGCGTGGTACCGGCACATGACGCTGGCGATGGCGGCCTACAGTTTCCTGGCGGCGATGGCCGACGCGAACCCGATGTGAGGCTGCCGCGGGCGCTGCCGGTTCCAGAGGAGGTTCAGAAGTCGGTGCGCCAGTTGTGGACCCGGTCCGCGAGAATCTCGGCCTCGATGCGACGCAGCTCCGGCCCCGGGCGGACAGCCAACTCCTCGCCCAGGATGCGGTGCGCGCGGCGGTACACCGACAGCGCCTCGGCGCGCCGGCCGCTGCTGGCCAGCGCGATCATGAGCTGGGCGTAGAAGCGCTCGTGGTACGGGTGCAGCACGATGAGGTTGCTCAACTGGGGGATGATCTCGCCGTACTGCCGCATCCGCAGCCCCGCCTCCATCCGCAGCACCGTGGCCGTCAGCCGGAGTTCCTGCAGCCGGGCGATCTCGCCCTGCGCCGGTGGCATGTGCTGGACCTCCTCCAGTGGCTCGCCCCGCCACAGGTTCAACGCCTCGCGCAACAGCCGGGCCGCGTCCTCGACGCGGTCGCGGTGCAGCGACCGCGCCCCGAGGTGCAGCAGCTCCTGGAACCGCAGGAGATCGAGCTGGTCGACGCGGACCCGGCACAGGTAGCCGCCGCCCCGGGTCAGCAGCAGGGTCGGCGCGAGCCCCGGGGGCCGGTCCGGTTCGAGTTGCCGGCGGAGCACTGAGACGTGCGCCTGGATCACGAGCGCGGCGGACGGCGGCGGGTCTGTCAGCCACAGCCAGTCGATCAGCCGGGTGGTGGGCACAACCTGATTGGCGTTGACGAGCAGGGCGATCAGGACGGCGCGACGCTTCGTGCCCGCGACCGGAACGTAGCCTTCGGGGCTGTGCACCGTCAACGACCCCAGGATGTCGAAACGCATCCGCACCTCCCCTTCGAGGGGGGCAAGTAGGCCCATTATGTGGACGGTCGTCGATATAACGCAAGGTCCGTTACCTGTGAGTAACGCAAGCGAACCACAAGGTGATCGCAATGCGACCACCACCGGTCCATAAGGGATGCTCCCCATACTTTCGAGACCACTCGAAGGATCGGGGAGGACGATGTTCCCCACATCGAAGATCGACGCCAGAGCCGTGTACGACCCGTCCCACCCGCCCGCCCCGGTGCCCTGGCCCGGCTGGCACCCCCGGGCGCTGGCCCGCTTCGTCACGGGCTTCTACCGCACCCGGCTGGCGTGGCTGTCCCTCGCCGTCACAGTGTTCGCGCACATCTACGTCGGCGGGGCGGCCATGTTCTGGTACCACTCCGTGCTCCTCGGCGAGGGAGGCCCGGCGATCAGCCCCGTCCTGCACTGGCTCGTCGACTCCACCGCCGGACTCGTCGCCCTCACCCCGGTACTCGTCGTCCTCCTGCCCTTCGCGGGTCGCCACGCCATCGTCCGCCCGGGAGTGTTCAGCCCCCGCCGGTTCGCGGTGTTCGGCGGGGCGGCGTTCGCCCTGGCGACCGGGCCGGGCCCCGTGCTGCACGACCACCTCGTCGGCCGCGGCACGTGGCTCGCCGCCCAGGTCACCCGGGTCTGGGGCGACGGCCGACCGCTCGGCCCCAGCGAGCACATTCCGCCGGCGCTCGACATCCTCCTCCAGGTGGCCTACGGGCTGCCGGTCTACATCGCGCTGATGTGGCTGACCCTGGTCGGCATCCGTGCGGTCGTCCGCGCGCACGGAGCGGCCCGGGGGTGACGTCACGCGGGCGGAGGCGGGGCGCGGGTGCTACCTCGTGGCGGCGGCGACGAGGATCTGGCAGGGCCCGGTGAACCCGTCGGCGTCCTCGAACCCGGCCAGGGCGGTGGCGACCTCGGCCCAGGCGGCAGCCCGTGCGTGGTCGTCGAGGTGGGCGAGCATTTGGTGCAGCGCGCCGAAGGACTCCTGTGCGAAGCGCAGGCAGTCGGCCGCCGAAGCCATGCGCAGCGGCGCGTCTACCGCCTCGATCACGATGTCGCGGAACCCGGCCCGGGCGAGCGCGGCGGCGAGCACGTCGGGAGCGCCGAGGCTGAAGGGGCCCGGTTGCCCCGGTGCCGGCGGGGGAAGCTGGGTGTGTCGGCGGATGATCTCGACGGGTACGGAGAAGAAGCCGTTGCGGTCCGCCGGGCCGTACACGATCGCCCCGATCCGCCCGCCGGGGCGCAGCGCGGCCAGCATGCCGGCCAGTGCCCGCCGCTGGTCGGGGAAGTACATCAGCCCCAACCGGCAGATCGCGGCGTCGAATCGCCCCGCCGGCACACCGAGGTCCTCGCCGTCGGCCTCGGACACGGTCACGTTGTCCAGGCCGGCCGAGCGCGCCCGCTGCCGCGCGTACGCCAGGATGGCCGGGGAGATGTCCGTGGCCAGGACGTGACCGAGCGGGCCGACCCGCTGCGCCGCCGCCATGGTCTGACCGCCAGCGCCGGCCGCGACGTCCAGGACGTCGGCTCCCGGGGCGACCCCGCACAGCTCCAGCATCCGGTCGGTCACCGGGCCGAGCCAGGCGTCCAGGGCGGGGTTCCACCGATCCCACGCCTCGGCCACCGTCTCCCACTGCTGCCGCGTCGTGGACTTGAACGCGACCGGATCAAACGCTGACGTGCTCATCGCGGACTCCCTCGGACAGCCAGGCCTACCCCTGATGTTGTACACCTGTGACCCCCTACCACGAGGGGTTGAGCAGGTGAAACAGCACGTGGTCCTGCCACCGGCCGGCGATGTTCAGGTATTCCGGTGCCACGCCGTACGGCCGGAAACCGTTGCGCAGCAACACCTGCTGTGACCCTGTGTTGTGCAGCATCGTCTCCGCCTGCAGGCGATGCAGGTGGAGTTCGCCGAAGGCCAGTGCGACGGCGTCGGCGACCGCCCTGGTGGCGAACCCGCGGCCCTGACGCGTCGGGCTCACCCAGTACCCGACCGCGGCCGACTGCAGGGCGCCGCGGGTCACACCGTTGAGGGTGAGCCGGCCGATGATCTCGGTGCCGTCGACGATGACCAGCGGCACGGTGGTCCCCTGGTCGTAGCCCCGCAGGGACGTCTCCAGGAGGGAGCGCTGGCTGTCGACCGTGAACCAGTCGTCCTCGCGCAGCGGCTCCCACGGCGCAAGGGAGTCACGATGCGTGACCAGTAGATCCGCGACGGCCGCCGCGTCGTCCACGGTGGCGATCCGGGTTACCCGCATCTCGAGACTCCCTCTCTCCGGGTGGGCCGTTCGCACGCCGTTCCCGGCCGTGCGCGCGGTCAGGTCGCAATCTAACAGTGTTAGATTGCGGGGGACAGTTCCGAACGGGGAGACAGTAGCCGCCGGTCTCGAAGGCCGCCCGCCCCACTGGTACCCAGAAAGGTGAGAACCGTGAGTGACCGCACCTACCGCGTCATCGTCCGGGGCGTCTTCGTCGACCTCGACGACGCCCAACGCGCGGCGCTGCTCGCCGTCGCCGACGAGCACGACCTGCTCAACGCCGCGTTCACCGACGCCGGCACGCTGGCCTACGACCGGTCGCTGCGCGCCTTCTCGTTCCGCTGCGTGGTCCGCCAACCTGTCGACGCCGCCGACGACGACGCGGTCGTGACCGCCAGTGACCGGGCCTCGGCGGCACTCGCCGACCGGGGCGTGCGGCACAACGCACTGCGCGGCACCGCCACCAGCGTGGACGACATGAAGATCAACCGTCCCCGCCGATAGCGGGGCGCCAGACCGGCCAGCCGGCGACGACGTGGACGAGCCTGCGGGCGCGCCGTTGCTAGGCTTGCTCATGATCATCGAAGCGGCGTGCCGCCGCGAGCAGCTTCGTGACTTTCTCCGGTCCCGGCGGGCCCGGCTCACCCCGGCGGACGTGGGGCTGGTGACCGCCGGGCGGCGGCGTACCCCCGGACTGCGCCGCGAGGAGGTCGCGCTGCTGGCCGGGGTCGGGGTGTCCTGGTACACCTGGCTGGAGCAGGGCCGCGACATCACGGTGTCGGCGGAGGTGCTCGACGCGGTCGCCCGGGCGCTGCGGCTGGACCAGCCGGAGCGGGCCCACCTCTACCTGGTCGCCGGGCTCAACCCGCCACCGGTCAGCGGCGACCCCGGGACTGTGATCACCCCCGAGGTGCTGGCCCTGCTCGACGCCTGGGCGCCCCGGCCGGCGGTCCTGCGGGACCGGTGTTGGAACGTGCTGGCGTACAACGACACCGCCCGGGACGTGTTCGGCTTCGACGGCACGCCCCGCAACTGCCTGGTCACCTTCTTCGCACATCCGTGGTACCGCGCGATGCCCGCCCCCTGGTCGGCCGCCGCCCCCGCCGTGGTGGCGGCGTACCGCGCCGACGCCGTGCACGCGCCCGGCTGCCAACGGGTGGTGGACGATCTGAGCGAGGTCGCGCCCGAGTTCGCCGAGCTGTGGCGGCGGCACGACGTGGGGGTGCCCGGCCCGGCCGTGCACGCACTGCTGCACCCCGACCTGGGCGAGCTGCACTTCGACGCCACCACGCTGACCGTCGCGCACCATCTCGACTGGCAGCTGGTGCTGTACAACCCCCGAACACCTCAACCTGGTGGTGTCGCACCCACGTTAACCACGCACTGTATGCCGCAGGCGAGGGTCGACACCCTGGAGTCATGACGCACAACAGGTACGAGAACAAGGTCGCGCTGATCACGGGCGGCAGCAGCGGCATGGGCCTGGCCGGCGCGCGCCGACTGCTCGCCGAGGGCGCCCGGGTGGTCGTCACCGGCAGGGACCCGGCCCGGCTCGACGCGGCGGTGGCCGAGCTCGGCGGCGACGTGCTCGGCGTGCCCGGCGACGCGACGGACCTCGCCGACCTGCGACGGTTGACCGCCGCCGTCGCGGGCCGGTACGGCCGGCTGGACGTCCTGTTCGCCAACGCGGGGATCGGCGCGTTCCAGCCCCTCGCCGAGGTCACCGAGCCGGAGTTCCACCGGGTGATGGACGCCAACGTCAAGGCGGCGTTCTTCACCATCCAGCAGGCGCTGCCGCTGATGGTCGACGGGGGCGCGATCGTGATCAACGCGTCGTTCGCGCTGCACCGCGGGGTGCCCGGCGCGGCGCTGTACTCCGCCTCCAAGGCCGCGGTGCACAATCTGGCCCGTACCCTCGCGGCGGAACTGGCTCCCCGTCGCATCCGGGTCAACTCGGTGAGCCCGGGCTTCATCGACACCCCGGCGTTGCGGGCCGAGTCGACGCCGCAGGTGCGGGCCGCTGCCGCCGCCACGGTCGTGGCCGGCCGGATCGGACGCGCCGAGGAGGTGGCCGCGGCGTTCGCGTTCCTCGCCTCCGACGAGGCGTCCTACGTCAACGGTCACGACCTGGTGATCGACGGGGGACTGACCGCCGCGGTACCGGCGCCGCTGCTGTGAGGACAGACAGGCGCCCCGTCAGCCGGTGAGCAGCCGCGCGTACGCGTCCCGGCCGGGGGCACCCTGGCACTCGTCGGCGTCACCGGTGCCGGCAAGTCCACCATCGCCAGGCTGCTGCTGCGGTTCCACGATCCGCTCGCCGGACACCTGAGCCTCGACGGCGTCGACCTGAGGGACCTGCGCGCGCGGGACCTGCGCCGGGCCGTCAGTCTCGTACCCCAGGAGGGGTTCCGCTTCGCCGGCACCCTGGCCGACAACCTGCGGTTCGGCGACCCGGACGCGAGCCCCGCGCGGGTCGAGGCGGCGGTCCGGGCGATCGGCGCCGGGGAGCGGCTCGGCGGGCACCTCGACCAGCCGGTCGGCGAGCGCGGAGTACGGCTCGCCGCCGGCGAACGGCAGCCGGCAGCCGTGGCGCGGGCCTTCCTGGCGGACCCGGCCGCCCTGGTCCTGGACGAGGCGACCCGCCACCTCGACCTCGACAGCGAGTCCCGGGTCCGCGACGCGCTGCACCGGCTCCGGCACGGCCGCACCACGGTCCTCGTCGCACACCGGCTGTCCAGCGTGCTCGACGCGGACCAGGTCGCCGTGGTCTCCGGTGGCCGGATCGCGGAGGTCGGCCCGCCCGAGGATCTGCTCCGGGCGGGCGGCCTGTTCGCCACCCTGCACCAGCGGTGGGTGGCCACGTCGACATAGCGGCTTTCGAGCGCAATCGCCGCTCCACCTGGCACAACTGTCCACAACCCGTTCAGATCACATGACGGTTACAGGATCCGTCAACCATTGACAGTCCGTAATGGTCCAGTGATCATGCGTCGATGATCTTACGCAGAAGTGGCCCGGCGATCACCGCGCTGAGTGCGCTCGCCCTACTGGCGGGATGCACGACCACCCGGCAGGACTCACCGGACACCTTCGACGGCGAGATCGTCGTCGGCGTGGACCTGGAGCTGACCGGACCGGCGGCGGAGATCGGCACCGTGAACCTGCGCGCGCTCCAGATCACGGCCGACCGGATCAACGAGACCGGCGTCAAGGTCGGCGCGAAACACATGCGGATCCGGCTCGCCGTGCGGGACAACGGCAGCGACCCGACCAGGGCCGCGCAGGAGGCCAGGAACCTCGCCGACGACGACCACGCGGCCGCGATCATCGGCGCGGGCACCACCCCGGTCTCCCTCGGGATCATCGGTGCCACCGAGGCGCTGCGGGTGCCCACGGTGTCCCTGGGCGCGAGCGACGCGCTCGTGACGCCGCTGGCCGAACGCCGGTACACCTTCAAGGTCGCCCCCAACGCCGGCGACGTCGCCGAGGCCGTCGTCGACAACGCCCGCCGGCTAGGCGCCCGCCGGGTCGGGGTCCTGACCGCGTCCAGCGCCTACGGCGACCTCGTCACCAGGGCACTGACGCCGGCGATCACGGCCCGCGCCGCCGAGGGGATGCGCATCGTGCGCACCGAGCGGTTCGCCGAGGACGGCACCGACGTCGCCGACCGGTGGGCGGCGGTGCTCGCGGCCAACCCCGACACGGTTGTCATCGGCGCGCTGATGCCCGGCGCGGGGCGCGCGATCGCCGCCGTGCGGGCCTCGGGCTTCACCGGGAAGGTGTTCCTCGACCCCACGGCCGGGGCGGACAACCTCCTCGCCGGCCAGAACCGGGCGGACGCCGAGGGGATGTACATGGTGCACCCCGCCGTCCTGGACCCCTACGCGATCGCCAACAGCCAGACCGCGATCGCGCAGCACCAGTTCCGCAAGAAGTACGTGGAGAAGTACGACTACTTCTCCGGCCTCGCGCCGAACGCGTACGACGCGCTCTACCTCGTCACCGAGGCGATCGCCTCCGCCGGCGGGACCGAGCGCGACAGGATCCGGGACATGCTCGAACACACCACCTACTACGGCATCGCCGGCAACTACTCGTTCACGTCGTCCAACCACGGCGGGATGCGCCCGGACACCCTCGCCCTGTTCGTGGTGCGCAACGGCGGCTGGGCCCGGGCGATCTGAGCCGCGGTCCCTGGCTGCCCGGCGGTCGCGCCGAGGTGCGTCGCCGGAGGTCAGTTCGAGGACGAGTGGTGCGCGCCGAAGAAGCGACCGGTACGCGGGTTGTGGTGCACCGTCCACTGGGTGCCGTTGGAGTCCACGACGTACACCGTCTTCGTGAAGCCCTGGGCCCGCAGATCGGGATTGGCGGTCTCCACGGTCTGCACCACCTGGGCCCGCCCCTCGACCTGGCCGATCGCGGCCTCCACGGTCGGGTAGGTCTCGGCGGCCTGCCGGCCGGGCGGGGGCTGCTCGACTGGCTGCGGCCGGCGCGGCAGCTGGCCTTCCAACTCGGCCACCCTGCCCTCGATCTGCCCCCGGGCGGCGGTGGTCTCGCCGAGAGACTCGGTGCTCTGCGCGCCGTCGGCATCCACCTGCAGTTCCCTGAGTTCGTGCTCGATATCGCGCAGCTCGCGGACGGCGGCGTCCCGGTTGGGCGTGTCCTCCGGCAGCTCCTCGGCCCCCTGGCGGGCCTGGCGGGCCCGGGTTTTGAGGCTCTCGAGTTCGGCGACCTCGCCGGCCTTGGCGGCCTGCAGGTCCGCCGACGGGGGTCTGGCCCGGCGCGCCTTGTTGTGCACCAGTACGGCGGCCTCGGTCACGAAGTAGGTGTGGCTGCCGGCGACAGTGAGGTTGTGCACCCGCCAGGAACCGCGCGGTCGAGGAGCCACCTTGGCCAGTGGCACCGCCTGGCCGCCCGCGGTGATCAGCACGCAGTCCGCGGTCAGGCGGCCTGCAGGGGTCCACCCGACGCCCTCCACCCAGAACGGGTGCTCGGGACTGCAACCGATCACCTGTCCGGCAACGCTCAGGTCGAGGACCCAGGGCACGGTGTGCGCCATGACGGCGGCGACGAGCCGCGGCCCGGGCTCGCCGCCCGGCTCCGCGCCGATGACCTTGTCGCCGGGGACTAGCCGCTCGATCGGCACCGGCCCGTCGGGAGTGAGCACCAGGGTGCCGGGCACGAAGCAGCCTTCGGGCAGCTCGTCCGGCACGGGCACCGGGTCGCCCTCCTCGACGGGGGGCCGGCCGCCACCCGGCGCGCCCTCCTCGACGGGCACACGACCACCACCGAACAGACCGGGGAACAGCTTGCCCATGCCCCGGAACAGCCCGACGAGCATGATGTTGCCGAGCAGGCCCTTGTCCCACGGCTCGCCGTTGACCACGTTGATGATCGCGCCGATCCCGCCCGCGAGCACCATCTCACCGGCGACGAGCGCGGCGCCCTCCAGCCCGAACGCCGCCAGCGCGACGCCACCGAGGGCGAACGCCGCGCCAGCCGCCGCCCCGATCAGCGCGCCTCGGGTGATGTTGCGCCAGTCGTACCAGTCGCGGCCGCTCTTGACGTTCTGCTGGATTCCGCTGACCGCGCCGCCCACAGCGCCGCCGACGACGAGCGCCGCCGGACCGATGAACGGGAAGAGCACCAGGGTGACCAGCAGTCCGGCCCAGAAGCCCCAGTTGCCGAGCATCTCCTTGATGTCGTCCCACTGCCGGGCGAACCAGTCGCCGATGGAGCCGAGGATCGAGCGCTGCACGACGCGCTGCGCGGTCCGCTGCACCGCCGAGCCCCGATCGGCCACCTGCTGCTGGCCGCGGCTGATCCGTTCGCCGACGCCGGCCAGGGCCTCCTCGGTGTTGACCCGGGTCTGCTCGGCGGGCGCGGCGAGATCTTGGCGGGCGGTGCCGGCCGCCGCCGTCAGACCGGTGCGTGCCTCGCCCGCCGCGTCGGTGAGCCGCTGACCCGCCGCTGTCACCGCCGCCGTCCCGCCGGTGGTCGTCCCGGACACCATGGCCTCGACGCCGCTGGTGACCCGCGCCGTGCCGTCCGCGAGGTCGCCGACGGTCATCGCGGCGGCCCGGGACAGCACGCCGGCGGCACGCGCCGGAGCCTCGGCCAGTGCGGCCCGGGACTGTCCGGCCGCGCCGGCGAGCTCCCCGCCGACGGCGTCGGACACCCGGGCGAGGCCGGTCGCGGCGGTGTCGAACTCCGCGCCGATCACCGTCTGGACCTCGCCCGTCGCGGCGGCGGCGGCCCGCTCGTCGAGCGGGATCGCCGCGGCCTGCCCGGCGATCTCGGTGATCTGGTCGTGAGCGGCGGCGGCGGCCTCGGCGACCCGGGTCCGCAGCGCCGTCGCGGCCTGCGCGCCGGCGTCGAGCAGTTGGGCCCGGTCCAGGGTCGCCCGGGTACTGGCGGCGGTGGCCGCGGCCGAGCCCGCCCGGCTGATCTGCCCGGATGCCCGGGTGACGTGCTCGGCGACCGAGGCGGTGGCCTCCGTGGTGGTCCGGCCCACCTCTGTGGAGGTGTCGGTGGCGGCACCGTCGATCGTCGACGTGGCGCCGGGCAGTTCGGCCTCGACCTGGGCGGCCATCCGGTCCGTGCCCCGGCTGACCTCGCGGTCACTCTCCGCCGCCCGGCCGCGCAGCCCCGCGGTCGCCTCGCCGGACGCCCGACGTAGCTGGTCACGCGCGTCCCCGGACGCCCGGTCGGCCACCTGGGCCTTGCCCTTGTCGACCGGCTCGGAGCCGCCGGCACCGCCGAGCTGTCCCGCCCGGTCGGCCCCGGAGGACAGGGCGGCGGTCGCCGACGTGACGGCAGCCTCGGCGCCGGCGGCGATCTGTGCGCGACTCTCGGCCCCGGCGGCCCGGATGTCGCCGGCGTGGGTGGCGACCGCCGTGCTGACCCGGTCCTTCTCGCCCTGCCGCCATTTCCCGAGCCGGCCGCCCGCCGCCGCCTGGCCTGCCCGGAGTGCTGCGGCCTGGGCGCGTCCGCCGGCGGTCACCTGGTCGTGGGCCTGCCGGGTGTGCTCGTCCACGCGCTCGACCTGCTGCCGCGCCGCCTGGCCGATCTGGCCGGCCTCGGCCTGGGTGGTTTCACCGATCGCGGCGATCGCAGCTCCGGAGGCGGCGCCCAGCCGGGCGGTGCCGGCCGTGCCGGCGGCGAGAACGGCCTGGACGAGTGCCCGCGCCGCGGCGTTGCGCGCCTGTGGTGGCTCGGCTGGCGCCGGCAGCGCTGTGACGGCCGACCGGGCGTCGGCGGCTGCGGTCTGGAAGTCGGCACGGGCCTGGGCTTCGCGCTCACCCGCCGCGCCGGCGGCCTGCCGGGCATCCTCGAGCAGCGGTGCACTGTCGACGTCCGGCGCCGGCGGACGCGGGGGTCGGGTCGGTGCGGCGACGGGTGACCGCTCCGGCCGTGGCGGCGGCGGCAGCGGGGTCGGCGGAGCCTGTGTCGCGGGTCGGGGCGTCGGGTGCCGCGGGTCCGGCGGCGTGGGCGCGGCGGTCAGGTGCGGCGACGGGCCGCCGTCGAGCAGACCGGTCACGGCGGTGTTGCCGGCCAGGCGCTGGAGGAGGTGCCAGTGGGAGGCGGGGCGGCGGGCCGCGGGCGGCCGCTCGGCCTCGGTCTGCGGAGTGGGCCGGTCTGCGCGGGTCGAACGCATGATTCCCCCTGTCACGACGGACGCGTGCAGGGTGCCGGCCAGGCCACGCCCTGTCCACGACAGCGTCAAATCTACCAGGGTCGATGCATATCGCAATCATGCTGTCAGTGCCGGTGAGCGCGGCGCGCCGAGCCGACGGTTCCCGGCGCGCCCGGTCGTGGCGGGACGACGCGGAGCACGGGGGCGGGTCCTCGATGTGGCCGTCCGGAGCCGCGGCCACGGCCTCTCGAAGGCCGTGGTGCCGGACTCCAGAACCGCTGCGCGGAGGATGTGTTTCGCGGGTGGCCTTCCTTCGGGTACCCGGCGGACGACAGCGTCAACCGCGGTCACGGGCGGTGGGGTCACTGCGCGGTCGGCCCGGGGCGCGTCGGTGGCGTTCGGTCGGATACCCATATCGCGGTGCGGATGGTGAGAAATACCAGGTCAATAGTGATGTCCAGCGTGGACTATGGCTTGTTGTCCTTTGCGGCTTTCTGGCGGCCGAGGTGGTGCAGCGCAGCGCAGGACAGGGCCAGCGCCACGGTGGAGGCGATCGTGCGGACGAGGTTCCACGTGGTCCACGGCCCCTCGTAGGCGGCGCGGACGGCCGCCGGGTCGGCCAGCAAGTGTGGATCGCCGGCGGTGGCCAGCTGGTCGTTCAGCGGGACATTGACCACGAGGGTGAGCAGGAATCCGCCGACGGCGTAGATGAGGAAGGCCGCCGCTAGCAGGGCGGTGGCGCGCCCGCGCCACCGCCGCCATCCCAGGGCTGCGGCCAGGGCGGTGATCGCGAGCGCGCCGAAGAAGCTCGGCGCGAAGCCCAGATTGCGGACGTGGGCGTTGACGGCCTGCATGGCGGCGATGAACGTGACGTCGTCGGCGTGGGTGAGGCCGACCATGACGGAGCAGGCGTAGGCGTAGAAGAAGCCGGAGACCAGACCGAGGAGCACCGTGGCGAGACCGGTGGCGACCATTTGAGCCCGGAGCGTGGGGGGCGTGTGAGCCATTCCAGTACCGTACGGTACGGTTCGTAGATGAGTCCGTTGCCAAATTTCACCCGCCAACCCTCGTCCGCCCGCGGGGAGGCGCGGCGGGCCGCGATCCTGGACGCCGCAGTGGAGATCCTGGAGGCCGAGGGATTCGCGGCACTGTCCACCCGCAAGATCGCCGAACGCGCCAGGGCGTCGAAGGAGACGATCTACCACCAGTTCGGCGACCGGCACGGACTCCTGGAGGCCATCGTTCTCCGCGAGGCCGCCGCCACCAACGAACGGGTCCGCGCCGCGCTGGACGCACCCGACGGCGCACCGGTGCGCCCCGTCCTGCTGCTCGCCGTCACGGGGCTGCTGACACTGCTCACCGGGTCGCGGTCCCTCGCCCTGAACCGGACGGCGATCGCCGGCATCCCCGCGGCCCCCGAACTCGCCGAGCTCCTCCTCGCCCACGGCCGGCACACCACCGGACCGCTGTTCGAGGCGCTGCTGGCCCGCGCCCACCACGAGGGCGAACTGCGCTGCCCCGACCCCGCCGACGCGTTCACGATCCTCTACGGACTCGCCGTCCGCGACGCCCAGATCATCGGACTCCTGACCGCCACGACCTGGTCCCGCGCGGCGATCGAGGCCCGGGCCGACGCGGCCGTCGAGCTGTTCTACCGCCTGCACACGCCGTAGCGGACCCGGACCTGTCATGGATCGGCCACCCCGTGCGTCGACGAGATCACCGACCAGATTCGGCCCGTACCCGCATCCGTCAGGTCCCTTGTGGTCGGTTGTGCCGGTGGGACAGACTGGCGGGCATGCGGCTGGGCTGGGGTTTCGAGCACTGGTCCTGGGTCGTCGGCCTGGGCGGGTATCTGGTGTGCTGCGCCCTGGCCTGGTACGCGGAATGGCGGACCGGACGGCGGATGGCTCCGCCGGAGCGGGCGAGGATCGCCGAGTACATGGCGGAGCTCGAGTCCCGACCTCTCCCGGATTCCGACCCGCACCCTGAGGTGCTCGGCATCTTGCAGGACGGGTCGAACGGTGCCACCAGAGCTGCCCTGACCTGGCTGCACCTGAGCGGAGCCGCCTCCGTCTCAGGTCTGGTCCGCGCGACAGGGCCGCTACCCGCCGGTTCTGGGACGGTCGCCAGGGCGATCCATGCCGACGCCTCGACCGGATCCGGGATCCACCGTGAGGACCTGAACCCCCGTCGTCGGCACCACCGGGCACTGGTCAACTCGGCGATAAACGGATTCATCGGGGATCTGCAAGACGGGTCCCTGCTATATCCGGACAGTCCGGATCCCTCTCGGCGGTCCCGCAGCCCGGTGCAGGTGGCCTGGGGTGCGCTTCCCCTCGCCGGCGCAATACTCGTCCTCGACGGGGCCGGTCCGGCGCTGCTGATCCTCGCGGCGGCGGCCCTCCTCATGTACAGCACGGCCAGGGGGCCTGGCGGGTATGTGTCCTACCCGTTCAGTAGAACGCCGTTCGGCATGCGGCTCTTGCGCCGGGCCCGGGAACGGTACGCGAAGCTGGACGTGGCGGGACTCGACCCGGCGGCTCTGGCTGCCGCCACGATCGTTCTCGGACCCGAAGTGCTCGCAGAGCACCACCCGGACTTGTACAACTTCCTGTGCGACCCGGACCTCATCGGACCCGATCCCGATGTCGACATCGACTCGGCCGGATGACCGCCGGATCGGCGACAGGAGCCCGGACGGCGGGACCCTGCTGTTCGGGCTCGAGGAGGAACTGCTCGGCGCGGCCACGTCGCCCGTGAACGCGACCCGGGGCATCACCGGCGGCTACGAGCGGTCCACCCTGCGCACCTTCGACGTCGCCACCGGGAAGGCCCGGCCCAGGCCGGTGTTCACCATGTTGGACGCGTGCTGGTCGGTCGCGTACAGCCCCGACGGCAAGCGGGTCGCGCGGAGCGGGGCCGGAGTCGTGGGGATGTGAGCGAGGGGCTGGCTCCGCACGAACCAGCCCCGACGCGCGGTGGTGTCTACCGGAACTGGTGCAGGTTCTCGCGCAGATAGGCGCCCAGGGACCGGGGTGGCCGGCCGAGGACGCGTTCGACGGTGTCGGTGGGCGTCTCCGGATGGGTGACGGCGAGTTGCTGGATCTCGACGATGTGGCCGGCGAGCCAGTCGGGCATGTGGGCGTGTTCGGTGAGGTTGCGGCGCATGGCGTCGGGCGGCAGGTCCACGTAGCGGATCGTCCGACCGAGCAGGGAGCTGAACACGTCGGCGAGCTGCGGGTAGGTGAAGGTCCGGTCGCCGGTCAGCGTGTACTCCCCGCCGGCGAGTTCCGGGCGGGTGAGGGCCGCGGCAGCCACGTCGGCGATGTCGCGGCAGTCGATGTACGTGCAGCCCGCCTCGCCCATCGCGCCGAGGATGACGTCCTGGGCGGTGATCGTCGGCGCGAGGTGGGGCAGCTTCTGCAGGAACGCGTAGGGCCGCAGCACCGTGTGGGTGACGCCGGAGGAGCGGAGGTGTTCCTCGATGGCGTGGTGCCAGCGGGAGAACAGGACCGGGGACCGCGGGCCGACGGCGGGGGCGGACAGCTTCACGATGTGCCCGATGCCGGCTTCGGCGGCGATGTCGATGACCTGGGTCTCCAACATCACCTGTGCCGGGCTGTTGGACATGGTCAGGAACAGCTGATCGGCGCCCTTGAAGGCGACCCGCAGCGAGTCGGGGTCGGCGGCGTCGGCCGCGTGGATCTCGACCGGGCCGCCGCCCAGGCCGTCGAGGCGGGCCCGCAGACTCTCGGGATCGCGGCTCAACGCCCGCGAGGGGACGCCGAGCGTGCCGAGTCTGTCGAGGAGCGCGCTGCCGGTGGCTCCGGACGCTCCCAGGATGACGATCATGGTGTGCCTTTCGGGTTGGTGCGGCTATGTGGCCGCGGGGGTTGGTGCCGCCGACGCCGGTCGGTCCGGCGGGTGGCGGTGAACGTGGTGGCCGGTCAGGCGCCGGACATCGGGTCCGCGGCCGGTCGGTCGGCGCGCTCGATGCGACGTCGTGCCCCGCGCCACCGCCAGCAGATGATGGTGGCGGCCACCGCGCCCGACAGCGGCAGATCCCACTGGATCCGGGTGGGCAGTGGCCCGCCGAAGGGTCCGAGCCGGTCGGGTAGCCAGCCCAGGGCCAGCCACGCGAGCAGGCCCGTGACCGCGGCGGTGACGACCACGAACCACACGATGAGTACCGGGCGGGGTGCCGTGGTCGTCCACGCCCGCCGGACTCCCCGGCGTTGCAGCCAGAGACCGAGCGCGGCGGCGACGACCGCGGAGGTGCCGGCGATCGACGTGAACGCCGCCAGCAGCAGACCGGGCTGCCCGCTGATCAGGCCGCCAGCGCCGGCCGTCACCGCCGGGGACACGTACGCGACGAGGACCTCCCGCCACAGCACGAACTGCCGCGGCCTCGGTCGGGTGGGGGACGGCGCGTGCACGGTGGTGCTCACAGTGGACTCCTGATAATTAGCTGGCTAACTATATGGGTACAGTTGTGGGAAGGGATGGGAAAGCCGGTGTTAGTCCTCGGTGAGCGCGGCGATGCCCCGCGTGACGCGGCCGAGCAGGTCGAGGAAGACGGTGCGCTCCTGCGTACTGAGATCGCCGACCATCGCCTGCAGGCGCCCGAAGTGCTCGCCCGCCAGGTCGCGAAGCTTCTGCGCACCCCGGGCGGTGAGCACGACGACGGCCGAGCGCCCGTCCTCGGCCGAGGACCTGCGCAGCACCAGGCCGTCGCGTTCGAGCCGGTCGAGCAGGCCCGTCACCGTCGCCCTCGACACGCCCAGGCTGGCCGCCAGGTCCGACGGCGACTTCTCCCCGCCGTGGTCCTCGAGATCGGCGAGCAGCCGGTAGCGGCCCGTGGACAGGTCGAACCGCGCGAAGTGCACCTCCGACGCCTGCCCCAGCCGGGCACCGGCCGCCATCAGTCGCACCGCCACCAGGACAGCCTGGGGGTCGACGTCGAGACCGTACCGGCGGATCTGGCGCGCCGCCTGCTCCAGCGTCGGGGTGTCCACGGTGCGCTCGTCCTCTGCCACGAATGTAGTATGGCGGCTAACTAGATCGCGGTCAAGGTGGCCAACCGCTCACGGCAGGTGGCCCGTGGCGTTGAACTCCGCGAGGCGCAGCCGGCCGGTCGTCGCCTCCCACCGGTTGACGGCCGCGTTGCGCACGCTCCCGGCCAGCATCAGCTCCGTGAGTTCTGCTTCGTCGAGTTGTTCGGTGACATACCGGAGCATGAGCACGACAGCGTCGTGGGTGATGAGGAGCACGCGCCTGCCGGGCTCGACACGGTCGAGGTCGGCGAGGAACGTCCGCAGGCGTGCCGCGACGTCGGCGAGGGACTCGCCGCCCGGCGGCCGGTGGTAGAAGTCGCCCAGTCGCTCGCGCCGCCGCGCCTCCTCGGGGAAGCGACGGGCGATCGTGGCGGGGGTGAGCAGTTCCAGGTGTCCCATCTCGCGATCGCGCAGACGCTCGTCGACGCGGGTCGGGCAGGCCGGGCGGCCCGCCGCGGCGGCGTGTTCGGCGGCCAGGTCCCAGGTCTGGCGGGCGCGGAGGTAGGGCGAGCAGTAGGTGACGTGCGGGAACCGGGCCGGTGGCAGGGCGGCCAACCAGCCGCCCAACGCCGCGGACTGCGCGCGGCCGGCCGGCGACAGCTCGACATCGGCGTCCCGACCGGCGAGGTCCACGTCGCGGCCGGTCGCCTCGGCCTCGGCGAACGCCACGTTCGCGGCACTCTGTCCATGGCGGACGGCCACCACCTCGGCCGGACACGGGTGGACGGTGTCACCACGCGATGCGGTCATAACGCAGCAGTATCCGCCCAGCGGCTCCCGGGGACAACGGGTCGACCCGGAGTCCGCGGGTCGGTGAAGAGTTCTGCCAGGCGGACTGCGCGTTGTGTGGAGCGTTCGCTGCGTGTTCACGTGGTGGTCGTCGGTGTGCCGGAAGCTGTCCAGGGCGCGCCACCCTGCCTGTGACCCCTGCGAGAAGAGGACCGGCTAGATGCGTACACGAAAACTGGGTTTCGCTGTTGTTGTCGCCCTGTCCGTCGCCGTCGTGGGCCTGTCGGGGACGCCGGTGGCCGCACGGGCGCAGGCGACGACGACGGTGCGGATCAACGAGGTCGAGTCCAGCGGCGGGAGCCCGGGGGACTGGGTGGAGCTTGTCAACACCGGCACCGCCGCGGTCGACCTGTCCGGCTGGGTGGTCAAGGACAACGACAACGCCCACACGTTCACGATCTCTTCGGGTACGACCCTGGCGGCGGGCGCGTTCCTGGCCCTCGACGTCGAGACGTCCTTCGGCCTGGGCAGCTCCGACTCCGCACGGCTGTATCAGCCCGGCGGCAGCGTCCTGGTGGACTCCTACACCTGGACGGCGCACGCGGCCGTCACCTACGGCCGGTGCGCCGACGGGACGGGCGCCTTCACCAGCACGTCCCCGGCCACCAAGGGCGCGGCGAACTCCTGCGGCGGCCCCACCACGACCTGGCCGGGTGACGCCGCGGTCACCGTCGCCGACGGGTCCAACGTGTTCGGCACCAATCTCAGCGGTCTGTCCTTCCAGGACGCCGGGGTACTGTGGGCGGTGCGCAACGGGCCCAGCATGATCTACCGGCTCGTCCCGAACGGCGCGACCTGGCGGCCCGACCCGGCCGGCGGCTGGGGCTCGGGCAAGGCCCTGCGCTACGCCAACGGCGGCGGCGACCCCGACGCCGAGGGTGTCGTCGTCACCCCCGACGGCACGTTCGTGGCCACCGAACGCGACAACAACAACAGCGGCACCAGCCTGGCGAAGGTCCTCAAGTACGACACCGCGTCGAGCGCCAGCACCCTGAACGCGACGGCCGAGTGGAACCTCACCGCCGACCTGCCGTCGATGGCGCCGAACAGCGGGCCCGAGGGCATCTCCTTCGTGCCCGACGCCTTCCTGACCGCGCACGGCTTCCTCGACGAGCACACCGGTGCCGCCTACCAGCCGGGCTCCTACCCCGGACACGGCAGCGGACTGTTCTTCGTCGGGGTGGAGACCAACGGCGCGATCTACGCCTACGCCCTCCAGGCCGCCGGGACCTACACGCGCGTCGCCACGATCACCAGCGGCTTCGCCAGCGTCATGGACCTGGAGTTCGACCCCGCCACCGGGCGGCTGTGGGCGGCGTGCGACGACACCTGCCACGGCCGTACCGCGACCCTGGAGGTCAACGCCCAGGGCAGGTTCGCCTCCACCGCCGTGTACGACCGCCCCACCGGGATGCCCGACTACAACAACGAGGGCTTCGCCATCTCCCCGGCGGCGTGCGTCAACGGGCGCAGGCCCGTGATCTGGTCCGATGACTCCAACGACGGTGGACACGCCCTGCGCGCGGGCACCCTCACCTGTAGCTGACCGCGCGAAGGGAGGGCGGCACCGCGCGGTGCCGCCCTCCCCCCACGGGGGTCAGACCGTCCAGACGAGGCAGAACGGGTGACCGTCGGGGTCGGCGTACACGCGCCAGTTGTCGCCCTCGCCCGGCAGCCGGGTCGCACCCAGCTCCAGCGCCCGACTCTCCGCCGCGTCGACGTCGGTGACCGTGAAGTCCAGGTGCATCTGCTGCGGGTGCGCCGGGTCCGGCCACCGCGGCGGGCGGTAGTCGGCCACCGGCTGGAAGAGGATCTCGCCCATCGGGGCCGGCTCCGCCGTGCCGACCCACGCCATCTTGTCCTGCTGGTACTTGACCTGGTAACCGAGCAGGGCGGCGTAGAACTCCGACAGCGGCGCACCGTCGGGGCAGTCGATGTTGACCGCGAACGTCCTGATCGGCTCGGCCTGCTCGCTGGCGCACAGGCAGAACGGGTGCCCGGCCGGGTCGGCCAGCACGGTGCGGCTGGCACCGGTCTCGATCGTGCGCGCGCCGAGCTCCTCGGCCCTGGCCGTGGCCGCGGCCAGGTCGGCCACCTGGAAGTCCATGTGCATCTGCTGCGGATGTGCCTGATCGGGCCACCGCGGTGCCACATGGTCGGGGGCGGCCTGGAACCCGAGCCGCCAACCGTCGCCGGTGAAGGTCGTGACCCACTCGTCGTCGGCGTACCGCTCCTCGCCGCCGGTCAGGGCGACGTAGAACCGGGCCAACCCCCGATGGTCCTGTGCGTCGAACACCACGGTCTTCAGCTGAGTACTGCTAGCACCTGACATACCGAGTGATCCTGCCACCGACGCCGGAGGAAGATCAACCGCCCGCGCGGCGCGGTCAGACGTTCGCGACGGCCGTGCCGAACGGGTTGTCGATGATGTAGCGCCACAGGCCGTCGGCGCCCCGACGGGCGACGTCCGTCGCGGTGCCCTCGATGTGCGTGTGCTCGCCGTCCGGTCCCGGGCCGTCGATCACCCAGTCGACGATCAGCAGCGCGATATCGTCCACGACGTAGGTGTGCCGGGTCCGGACGGAGATCGGCAGACCCAGGCCGAGGAATCCGGCCAGGGCCCGGGACCGGTCGTCCCCTGTGAGGCTGACCCCGGGGCTGGGGACGAAGACGGCGCAGTCGCCCTCGTACACCCGCGCCAGCGCCTCCGGGCTGCCGGTGTTGAAGGATGTGGCGAACACTGCCGGATGTTGCTCCGCGTCCGTGGTCAGCGCGATAGTGGTCTGATGGTGGCCTTCGACGTGCGATGCGATGTTCATGCCGGCAGTCAACCCGGCGGCGAAGTAGCTCACCAAACGGAAACCCACGCCCCGGTGCCCGACGGCCGCGGCGACTGGGACGGCGAGCTGGTGCCCGACGAGCGCGGGCGCGCCGCCCGCCCCGAACCCGACTGCCCGGTCGAGATCGCGCTCGCCGCGGTCGCCGGCCGGTGGACCACCCTCGTCCTGCGGGAGCTGATGCACGGGCCGCACTCCTACAGCGACCTGTGCGAGCGGCTGCCGGACATCAGCGCCAAGGTGCTCGCCGAGCGGCTGCGCGTGCTGGAGCACCGCGGTCTGCTGACCCACGAGCGGCTCCGCGGCTTCCCGGTCCGGACCCGCTACCAGCTCACCCCGGCCGGACAGGCGTTGCGGCCGCTGCTCATCGAGCTCTACCGCACCGGGGTCGCGGTCGACACCGCGCTCGGACAGCGGACCGTCGCGACAGCCGATGCCGGGCGCGCATCCCGCTGATCTCCGTCCACGGCGGACGAGAACGACGAAAGGCAAGGAGTTCGATCACTCCTTGCCTCTATCAACATATATCCCACCGGGGGGCTTGCCGCAAGACCCGGGTCGTGCCGCAGACTCTCCACCGGCCCCAGATTCTGTGGAAAACAGTGTTACGCGAAGTATCGACGCTTCCGTCACGCTGGGATCTGCGGACGGGTGGGCACCCGGCCCGGAGGCGCGGGAGCGTGCGCCACCGGGCCGCACGGAGCGGGGGGCCGAGACGCGGCCTCGTTGAAGGGGGATCTCATGATGGACGTCATCGTCGCCGGCGGCGGACCGACCGGCATGATGCTGGCCGGGGAACTGCGACTGCACGGCGTGCGCGTGCTCGTGCTGGAAAGGGATGCCGAGCCGACCGGACAGGTCCGGTCACTCGGCCTGCACGTCCGCAGCATCGAGGTGCTGGCCCAGCGCGGCCTGCTGGAGCGGTTCCTGGCGACCGGCCGGCGGTACCAGCTCGGTGGCTACTTCGCCGCCATCGACAAGCCGTGGCCGGAGCGGATGGACACCGCGCACGGCTACATCCTCGGCATCCCGCAGCCAGCGACCGAGCGTCTGCTGGCCGAGCACGCCGCCGAGCTGGGCGCCGAGGTCCGGCGCGGCTGCGAGGTGGTCGGGCTGAGCCAGGACGATGACGGGGTGACCGTGGAACTGGCCGACGGCACCCAGATGCGCTCGCGCTACCTCGTCGGCTGCGACGGCGGTCGCAGCACCGTGCGCAAACTGCTCGGCGTCGACTTCCCCGGCGAACCCGCCAGGACCGAGACGCTGCTCGGCGAGATGGAGGTGACCACGCCGCCGGAGGAGATCGCGGCGGTGGTGGCCGAGATCCGCAAGACCCAGAAGTGGTTCGGGCTCGGGCCGTCAGGGGAGGGGCTCTACCGCGTCGTCGTGCCCGCGGCGGGCGTGGCCGAGGACCGTTCCGTACCGCCGACCCTGGCGGAGTTCCAGGAGCGGCTGCGGGTGTTCGCTGGCACCGACTTCGGCGTGCACTCGCCGCGCTGGTTGTCCCGGTTCGGCGACGCGACCCGGCTGGCCGAGCGCTACCGGGTCGGCCGGGTGCTGCTGGCCGGCGACGCGGCGCACGTCCACCCGCCGCTGGGCGGGCAGGGCCTCAACCTCGGCATCCAGGACGCGTTCAACCTGGGGTGGAAGCTGGCCGCCGAAGTCGCGGGCTGGGCGCCGGAGAGCCTGCTGGACAGCTATCACCTCGAACGGCACCGGGTGGCCGCCGACGTGCTGGACAACACCCGCGCCCAGGCCGAGCTGATGTCCACCACGCCGGGCGCCCAGGCGGTGCGCCGACTGTTGACGGAACTGATGGACTTCGAGGAGGTCAACCGGTACCTGATCGAGAAGATCACCGCGATCGGGGTCCGCTACGACCTCGGCGAGGGGCCCGCGCCGCTCGGCCGGCGGCTCCGGGACATCCCACTGAAGCGGGGCAGCCTCTACGAGCTGACCCACGCCGGCCGTGGACTGCTGCTCGACCAGACCGGCCGGCTCTCGGTGGCGGGCTGGGCGGACCGGGTCGACCACGTCGTCGACGCCAGCGAGGAGTTGGACGTGCCGGCCGCGCTCCTGCGGCCGGACGGGCACGTCGCGTGGGTCGGGGAGGACCAGCGGGATCTGCTCGACCACCTGCCCAGATGGTTCGGCGCACCGGTCAACTGACCGCGGTCTCGGGGGTGTCGTCGTCCCGACGACGACACCCCGCGGGTCACCAGGGGCCGTGGTAGCCCAGGTTCAGGGCCAGGGCGGCCACCACGACGACGAGGAACACGGCCGGTCCGACGAGCTGGCGCGAGCCGACCCGCAGATGGGCGGCGAACGCGCCGACGAAGTACAGCACCAGGCCACCGGCGGCGAGCGTGCCCAGCAGCGGAACGGCGAACCCGGCCAGCAGCCCCACCGAGCCCGCCGCCAGCAGCGTGCCCAGCACCGGCCCCCACGACCGCGGCAGGCGCTTCATGTCCAACTGGGCCTTGGGGTAGTCGTGGCCGATCAGGTAGGTGACGGCGGCGCCGCCGGTGAAGAGGGCGGCGAGGACGGTGACCGTGACGTAGGCGGCGAACATGAGATCTTCCTCTTCCCTGGGTGCTGATGCGCTTCGAGGACGAGGTGGCCCCAACGGATGTGACACGCTGTGACCGGCATCACCTCCAGCACTGCCGGTGCGTGCGGGGCAGTGCCAGGATCAGGATCGCGCCCACGGTCAGGTGCAGCGCCGCCAGCCCGACCTGCGCGGACCCGGTGGCCCCGCCGAGCGGGCCGAGGAGCGACACGACGAGCACGGCGAGGGCGAGGACTGTCCAGACGCGACGGGCGTGGCCGGTGGTGCGTTCCAGCACCGCGAGTGCCGCCCACGCGGCGAGCCCCGCGACCAGCGTGGCGAGCACGACCGACCCCGCGCCGACATGTCGGACGGCGTCGCCCCGACCGACGGCCAGGTCGATGCCGGCGAGCCGGTGCAGGGACGTCCAGGAGATCAGGGCGGAGACGGTCGCGCCGAGGACGACGCCCAATCGGGTGGTGCGCCGGCAGAGAACGTCGCGGCGGCTCTGGGGAAAACGTGTGTCGGTCATGCCGACAGCGTCCGGCGAGCGCAGGGACCGGCACATCGGCCGCCCGGCACGCCGCGCTACGACTTTGGTCGGTGGTCACGGCGGGCACCGTGCGCCTAGCCTGTCGGACGTGACCGACGCCGACCGCCCGCCGCCGCACCCGGGCCCCGTCCCGACGGGCCTGTCGACGGCGGCGCTGGGCGCGGTGGTGGCACTCGCCTACTGGGGCCTGCCCCGGCACCTGCCCATGGCCGTGGACGCCGTCGTCGCCGTGCTGTCGGTCGCCCTCGTGCCGGTCGTGCTCCGCCGTCCGCTGAGCGCGGGGATCGCGCTGGCCGGACTGGTGCTGCTGTCGCCCGTGGCTACGGCGCCGGCCACCTTCGCCGCCCTCTACGCCGGCCGGTGGCGCCGCCTCCCGGTCGCGGTCGCCGTCGCGGCGGCCGGGGTCCTCGGCCACGCCGGGCAGGGCTGGTGGCGGCCCACCCCGGGACTGTCCTACGGCTGGTGGCTGCTGCTGATGACCCTGGCCTACGGCGCGCTGATCGGCTGGGGCGCACTCGCCCGCGCCCGGGCCGAACTCCTGGCGTCGCTGCGGGACCGGGCACTGCGGGCGGAGGCAGAGCAGGGGCGACGGGTCGCCGAGGCGCGGGTCGCCGAGCGGACCAGGATCGCCCGGGAGATGCACGACGTGCTCGCCCACCGCCTGTCGCTGGTCGCCGCGTACGCCGGCGCGCTGGAGTACCGTCCCGACGCGCCGCCCGAACGCCTCGCCGCCGCGGCCGGGGTGGTCCGCGAAGCCGTGCACCAGGCGCTCGACGAACTCCGCGAGGTGGTGACCCTGCTGCGCGCCGACGACGACGCCGACACCGACCGGCCCGTCCCCGGGCTCGTCGACATACCGGACCTGGTGGGGGAGTCACGCGCGGCCGGCGTCACGGTGCGTCTCGACGACCGGGTCGACCCGGCCGGTGACCTGCCGGCGGCGGTCGGGCGGACCGCGTACCGGGTGGTGCAGGAGGCGCTCACCAACGCCCGCCGCCACGCGCCCGGGCAACCGGTCACCGTCACACTCGACGGCGCGCGGGGCACCGGACTGGTCATCGAGGTGCGCAACCCGCTGGCGGAGGCCCGGCACAGCGCCCCGGGCAGTGGCCTGACCGGCCTCGCCGAGCGGGTCGCGCTCACCGGTGGCCGGCTGGATCACCGGGTACGCGACGGACAGTTCCTGCTCCGGGCCGAACTGCCCTGGCCGCGCCCGTGACCGGCCGGATCAAGGTGGTCATCGTCGACGACGACCCGCTCGTCCGCGCCGCGCTGACCATGATGCTCGACGGCGCCAGCGGCATCGCGGTCGTCGCGACAGCCGCCGACGGCGCGGAGGTGCCGGGCGTGCTCGACGCGCACGCCCCCGACGTGGTCCTGATGGACCTGCGGATGCCCCGGGTGGACGGGATCACCGCCACCCGACGGGTACGCGCCCGCCACAGCCCGCCCGAGGTGATCGCCCTGACCACGTTCGACACCGACGAGCACGTCCTGCGGGCCCTGCGCGCCGGAGCCAGCGGCTTCCTCCTCAAGGACACCCCGCCGGAACGGATCGTCGACGCCATCCTGAAGGTCGCGGCCGGCGAGCCGATCCTCTCGCCCCGGATCACCCGCAGGCTCATGGCGCGCGTGGTCGCCGACGACGCCGCCCGCGAGCGGGCCCGCGAGGCGCTGGCCACCCTCAGCCCCCGGGAACGCGAGGTCGTACAGGCCGTGGCCCGGGGCCTGTCCAACGCCGACATCGCCGCCGACCTCGGCATGGGCGTGGCGACCGTCAAGGCGCACCTCACGCACGTGTTCACCAAGCTGGGCGTGGACAACCGCACCCAGATCGCCCTGTTCGCCCACGACGCCGGCCTGCCGCGAGAGTGACCGGCACCGGGCGGTGAGGCAGTATGGGTCAGGTGCGCAACCTCTTCGCGGACCTTACCCCGCTGCGGGTGAGCGCCCCGTACCGCCGGATGTGGTTCGGCTCGGTGCTCTCCGGCGTCGGCACGGCACTGACCACCGTGGCCGTCGGACTGCAGGTCTACGACCTGACCGGGTCGACGTTCAACGTCGGCCTGGTCGGGCTGTTCGCCCTGGTCCCGCTGATCGCCCTCGGGCTGTACGGCGGCTCGATCGTCGACGCCCACGACCGCCGCCGGGTGATGATGACCACCTCCAGCGGGCTGTTCCTGGTCGCGTGCGCGTTCGCCGCCCAGGCGTGGCTGGGGATCGGCAACGTCTGGCTGATGTACGCGCTCGTCGCGGTGCAGCACGGACTCTTCGCCGTCAACCAGCCGGCCCGCGGCTCGGCCGTGCCCCGACTGCTGCCCGCCGACCTGCTGTCCGCCGCCAACGCGCTCAACAGCCTGGCGTGGAACGTCAGCCTGACCGTCGGCCCGCTGCTCGCCGGCCTGCTGGTCAGCTGGTGGGGGTACGGCGGCGCGTACAGCGTCGAGGCCGTGCTGCTGCTCTTCGCGTTCGCGTCGGTGGTCTCCCTGCCACCGCTGCCGCCGGAGGGCAGGCCGCCCCGCGCCGGGCTGAGGTCGGTGCTGGAGGGCCTGCGCTTCCTGCGTACCCAGCCGGACGTGCGGATGACGTTCCAGGTGGACCTGGCGGCCATGGTGCTGGCGATGCCCAAGGTGCTGTTCCCGGCCGTCGGGGTGACCCTGATCGGGGGCGGCGCCGCGACCGTGGGGGTGCTGGCCGCCGCGATCGCCGTCGGCTCGATCGTGGCCGGGGTGCTGTCGGGGCCGCTGCACCGGGTGCGCCGGCAGGGGCTGGCGGTCCTGGTCTCGGTCGTCGGCTGGGGGCTGGCCGTGGCCGGCTTCGGCCTGATGCTGGCCGTGTCGCCCGGACCCGGGCCGCACGGCCAGGCCAGCTGGGCGCTGTGGTCGGCGGCCGGGTTCCTCGCGCTCGCCGGCGCGGCGGACGCGGTCAGCGCGGTCTTTCGCACCACCATCCTCCAGGTGGTGACGCCCGACGCCCTGCGCGGCCGGCTCCAGGGGGTGTTCCTCGTGGTGGTGGCCGGCGGACCGCAGCTCGGCGGGTTGCTGCTGGGCGCGGTGGCGCGGTGGGGCGGCGAGACCGTGGCCGCCATCGGGGGCGGGGTGGCGTGCGTGCTGGTGGTGCTGGCGCTGGGCGTGCTCCAGCCGACCTTCGTCCGCTACGACGCGCGCCGGGCGGCGGCCGTCAGGGCCGGTTGACCCCGTCGGCGCTGAGCTTCCGGAGCCGCGCGACGGCCTCGACCGCGTACTGGCCGTCCACCGACCGGATCGCGTGCACGCTCAGCACGTCCCCGGCGACGGTCTCCAACGTCGCGTACCGGGCCCCGGTCCCGTGGCGCACCCCGGCGACGTGGGACCAGGGCACCGTCGTGTGACCGACGAGGTTGACCACGCGCACGCCCGCGTCGTCGACCTCCACGCGCGGGCGTCCGCCGACGTAAGCGATCACGACCGCGACCCCGGCACCGGCGACCGGCATCGCGACCTGTTCGAACGACAGGCCGTCGCCCGCCCACACGGCCGTGGTGGCCGCCACGATCAGGACGGCCCAGAGCATGACGGTGGCGATGGCTCGGGCGATGAGCCGCAGCCGCCAGGGACGCGCGATCACCTCAGGCTTCGGACGGCTGGTCGTACCCAGAGACCGTCTCGCCCACGGGTGAACGTCGTGGGGGACGGCGATCCAGTCGCTGGTGGTCAAGGGGCGGCCTCTCCTGGATCCTGACGGTGTACTCCTCCTATATCCCCCCACCTCGCACGTCCGTTACACCGGAAAGCGAAACCTTTGCTGCGAATTGGGGACCAGGCCTCCGCAGCTAGTCAGAACCCGCTCTGGTCAGGGTGATCACGTTGGTGGTCTTTCTGCAGTCGCCGGCCTCTCTCCCGCCCGCGACGACTTTTGTGCAGCCGTTGCCATTCTGAGTCAGGGTGAGCACGGGGTCGCTGCCCGTGATCTGGTAGGTGCCATTCCCGTTCATCGTCACGTCGGGTCCCGAGCCGGAATAGGTGTAGGTGCCACCGGTGCTGCTGGTGGGGGTGTACGAGTAGAGCACCGTGAAGCCGGGGCCCTGTCCTGGCAGGGTGAACGGCGCGTTGAGGTCGGCGACGGGGCCGGACACCGTGACAGGGTTGCCGCCGCTGGCGACGTATGAACCTTCCTTCGTGTCGAAGTCGATGCTCGCCTTGGCGACACCGCGCTTCGACCTCGCTTCGAGGGACACCGTCCCGCTCTTGTTGGGGGCACCGGGGGCCGAGTAGCTGAAGGTCGCATCGGCCTTGACCTTGCTGCCGCTGGGTTTGACCCCGGCACCGCCTGCGCTGAGGGTCGCCTTGACGGTTCCGCCGACGGGCCCGCCGTCGATCCGGCTACGAGGCGCGGCGTTGATCGTGGAGGACGCGCTGGGCTTCAAGCCCTTCGGCCCCGACGAGGCGGTCGGCTTGAGGATCACGCAACGGCCCGACTGCCAGCCCTTCTCGGCTGCGGCGGCGACCTCGTTCTTGATGAGCATCGTGTAGACCGAAGCGAGCGCGACCGCGCCTTCCTGCAGGGAACTGTTCGGCTTGCCGCCGCTGCGGTCGAGGGTCGCCGACCGTGCCTTTGTGCCGCCCATCGCGCCCGAGATATCCACGAAGCTGCCCTTGCTGTCGGCGAAGTCGGCCCACTGCATGCGGTAGTCGGCGTCGCTGGACTCCAGCTTGGCGTCGTCGTTGACCTGGCCGGTGATCGTGATATCCAGAGTGCCCCGCTGGCCGGTGCTGCCACCGGTCTTCGTTGCCGAGATGTCGACCTTGGCGCTTGCCTCGAATCGGCCGCTCGGGTCTGGGCACGGGCTGACCCCGACCTTCACGACCAGCTTGGTGGTAACGCCGCCCGACTCGTGAGTGGTGTCCACCGCCAGGTCGACATGCTCGCGTGAGCCCGAGACCTTGACATCTGTGCCCCAGTCTGCCGAACCGTGCTCGCCGTCCTTGGCATCGTTGGAGGCGGACACGACGGCGTCGGAGCCGAGCGTGACGACGAGAATGCCACCGAACAGGCCCTCACCGATGTTCGGTTCCGGAGCGTTCACGACGTATGCCACGGGCTTCATCACGAACTTCTGGTCGCCGATCGCCCGCGCCTTGCTGGTCAGTGCCTTGCCGTGCGCGGCGAACGCGGCATCGGCGGCCGCAGCCCCGCCGAGCGCCGACTCCAGGCCCGACTCGGCCCACAGCGACCGCTCAAGGACGTTGTCGAGCCTGGCAAGTTCGAGTTCCTGCTGCTCCTTCGAGCGCGCCCGTTCGAAGTCGATCAGCCGCTGTAGCGTCGGAAGGTTGACGGCACCGTCGACCACGACCGGGCCGGGCCTCACCGGCTGGTCGTCCGGGCCGTTCGACTGCGAGCCGCACGCACTGAGCACAAGTGCCGACACGGCGGCCAGGGAAATGGAGCGGGCGAGAGCAAGCTGCGACACGGGGAACCCCTTCTCACGGGCGTCCGGCCGGTGATGCACCTATCGGTCGGCGACGGGTCCGGAGTGACCCGAACAGTAGTCGTTGAGGCGGGCCGTGACGATGGGCCAGCACCGAACTGCGGCAGCAAAGCGAGTCGGATTCACGACGTCACATCGCTCCGGAGAAAGTGCATTCTGAGCTCCCGGCAGAGCACCATCACCGTCGGCTGACCCGCGCCCTCTGACGGACCAGGCCCGCCCGTGACACGTCGGCACCGGGTAGCGGCGGACTCGCCGCTACCCGGCGGACGTCATGTCCCGAGGACGGTGATCTCCGCCGCGGAGGTCCAGGGACCGCCGCCGGCTTCGGTGAGGGCCTGGAGTCTGACGTAGCGGGCCGTGGCGGGTGTGAACGTGACGCTCTTGAGGGTGGCGGAGTTGGGGAACGTCCCGCTGGTGACGGCGGTGCCCCAGGTGGTGCCGTCGGTGCTGAGGTAGACCTTGTAGCTGCCGATCCGGCCGTGGGTTCCGCCGTCCTGGCGGGGGAGGTAGTTCAGGCCGGAGACGGTGTGGTTGGCCCCGAGGTCGAGGCGGATCTCGTGGGGCAGGGCGGCGTCACCGCTGGACCACGCGGTGTGCCAGATGGTGGCGGGGTTGCCGTCGACGGCGTTGGAGGCTCTGCCGTCCTCGCCGCTGGTCTCCTGGCTGTCGAAGCCGGCCACCGTCGCGGGCAGCGGGCCGGGGGTGCCGCTGCCGGCGCCGCCGAGGGTCGGGTCGCTGGTGGAGGCCTGGCCGTTCTCCATGTGCCCGGCGAAGCGGCGGGTGAAACCGTCGGCGGTGTCGGCGGTGGCGGTCAGGTCATACCAGTTGCTCGACGCCGTCGTGGTCCAGGACCTCTCGTCGGTGGCGCCGGCGGCCAGGGGATAGGTCCACGGGCCGGTCGTGAGGTACCGGTTGGCCCTGACCGTGATGGTGCAGGCCTTGGTGCCGGAGTTGACCATCTTCAGATAGATCTTCCCCTCGGCGGGCGCGTACCGCAGCGTCACCTCCGGATTGGCGTTCCCGGTGGTGGTGGCCGTGACCCGGTTGCCGGCGAACCGGCGCAGGAAACCGTTCGGCCCGTACGCGGTGTAGTCGTACGCCCCGGCCGGCGAGCCGGCCGCCCACGTGTCCGACAGCACGTCGCCGGCCCCGACCGTGTAGCGCCACGGGCCGTCGGTGCGGTACGCGTTGGCGTAGACGTAGAAGTGCGCGCCGACGCCGCCGGTGCTGGAGAAGTCGAGCTTGAGGCTGCCCGCCTGGACCGTCGCCGAGACGAACAGGCTGTAGGGCAGCGGCCGGGCCGGTCGGGTGCCGGACTCCTGCGCGGGCAGCGACTGGGCCGGCGGCGGCGCGGGATCGGTGTGCGCCGGGCCGGAGGTCGGCACGGGGGTGGGCAGGGACGGGTACGCCACCGTGGCCGTGGTCAGATCCAGGGTCGCAGTGAGGTCCCCGCACACGGCCCGCCGCCACGCGGAGATGTTCGGCTCGGCGACCTGGGTCCACTTCTCCAGGAACTGCAGGACGGAGGTGTGGTCGAAGACCTGCGAGCACACGTTGCCGCCCCTGCTCCAGGGCGACACCACGATCATGGGCACCCTGCTGCCCAGGCCGATCGGCTCGTTGTCGTCGTCGGCGATCTCGTCCCCGACCGGCACCGAGGTCACGCCGTCGCTGCCGTCGCCGACCAGGGGCGGCACCGGCGGCGGGATGTGGTCGAAGAAGCCGTCGTTCTCGTCGTAGTTGAGGAACACGACGGTCTTGTTCCACACGGTGGGGTTCGACGCCAGTTTGTCCAGGAGCTGCTTGGTGAACTCCGCGCCGCTGTTGGGGCCCCAGTCGGGGTGCTCGCACCGGGTCTCCGGCGCGACGATCCACGACACGGCCGGCAGCTGGTTGGCCGCGACGTCCGCGCCGAACGCCGCCAGCACCTGGTCGGGCCGTTCGCGCCGCAACCCCCGGTCGTAGAGAACGCGCTCGGCGGCGCTGAGGGTGGCCACGCCCGCGGCGAGGTTCGCCAGCATCGTGGTCTGCACCGACGGGGTCGCCGCGAGCAGCGCGCCGTAGAAGGCCTCGACCTTGGTGTACGTGGTCTGGGCGAGCGCCTTGGCGGCGATGTCGACGAAGGTCTTGAAGAACTCGATCGGGTTGTCGGTGTAGTTGTCCCACTCCTGGTACACCCGCCAGCTCTTGCCGGCCGCCTGCAACCGTTCCGGGTACGTCGTCCACGTGTAGCCGGTGTGGCCGGCGTTGCCGTAGGGGGCGTTGCCGGTCGCGCGGACGGTCGTGCTGCCGGGCTCGTAGCCCACCTTGCCCGTCCACAGGAAGGTGCGGTTGGGGTTCGTGGGGCCCATCTCCGAGCAGTGGTAGGCGTCGCAGATCGTGAACGCGTCCGCGAGGGCGTAGTAGAAGGGCAACGCCTCGCGGCGGTGCGTCGTCATGGTGCGCTTGCCCTTCCGCGCGACCCACGCGTCGTGGCGGCCCTGGTTCCACGCCTGGTGACCGGTGGCCCAGCCGTGGTCGGTGCCCTGCATGAACTGGTCGTTCACCGGGTACGGCAGCACGTAGCCCGTGCCGTCCGGCTGGTGGAACACCGACCGGCCGGTGGGCAGCGTGACCGCGGTGGGGTCGGCGAATCCGCGTACCCCTCGCATCGAGCCGTAGTAGTGGTCGAAGGACCGGTTCTCCTGGGTCAGGATCACCACGTGCTCGATGATCTCCAGGCCGCCGGTCGGGGCCGCCATCGCCATCGCGCGCCGCAGACTGTCGGGCAGCAGCGCGAACGCCGTGCCGGCGGCCGTGACTCCGGCGGCCGAGCGCAGAAATCCACGTCGATCCATCGTCAGCCCACCTCCCCGGCGGCCGGGAGGGACCGGGTGCGCGCACCGGGGACGCCGCTTCCCCGCGACGGGTGGACCGGCGGTCCGAAGAGAGTTCTGTCGTGCATGAGGGGGCTCCTTGGGAGAGGGCACATGTGGCCGAACGGCCACGGGCCGAAGGGCGACCGCACAGCACCGTCCACGGAGGAGGGGATCGCCCGGTCCGACGCGATGCTCAATGGTGCTCGATATAGACCTTTGCCGAACAGCATGGAGCAGGTGGCCCGGGAAGTGCAACTGAAAGTTGTCTTTCCAGTCACCGGCTGTTCGCCTACCCGGCGCAAAGACGCACGTGCGCGGACGTATCACCACGTCGTGTGGTAGGCAGGGATATGGACATGCAGAGGATCACGCCACATCTGTGGTACGACACGGAGGCCAGAGAGGCCTCGGAGTTCTACTGCTCCGTATTTCCCGACTCCCAGGTCACCAACGTGACTACCCTGCACGACACGCCGTCCGGTGACTGCGACGTCGTCTCGTTCCGGCTGTGGGGGCAGGACTTCATGGCCATCAGCGCGGGGCCGGTGTTCCGGTTCAACCCGTCGGTGTCCTTCATGGTCAACTTCGGCCCGCCCCACGTGAGCGAGACCGAGGCTCGGGAGCGGATCGACGTCGCGTGGGACCGGTTGTCCGAGGGCGGCACGGTCCTGATGGCGCTGGACAAGTACCCGTTCAGTGATCGCTACGGCTGGATCCAGGACTGCTACGGCCTGTCCTGGCAGCTGATGCTCACGGGCCCGGACGGCGACCCGCGCCCGCCGATCCTGCCGTCGTTGATGTTCGTCGGCGACCGCGACGGCCACGCGGCTGAGGCGATCGACTTCTACCGGTCGGTGTTCGCCGACTCCGAGCCGGGCACCCTCGCGCGCTACCCGCAGGGCGCGGAGTCCGACAGGGAAGGCAAGGTGATGTTCGCCGACTTCAGGATCCTGGACCGGTGGTTGGCCGCGATGGACGGCGGACACGACCATGACTTCACGTTCAACGAGGCCGTCTCCTTCATGGTCGGCTGCGAGGACCAGGCGGAGCTGGACGGCTACTGGGAGAAGTTGTCCGCGGTGCCGGAGGCCGAGCAGTGCGGGTGGCTCAAGGACCGGTTCGGCGTGTCGTGGCAGGTCCGGGCGAAGGACCTCGACGCCATGATGCGCGACGGCACCCGGGAGCAGATCGACCGGGTGACCCAGGCGTTCCTCCCGATGAAGAAGCTCGACCTCGCCGTCATCCGCCGGGCGTACGAGGGGACCGACTGACCCGGGTGCGGCGTCCCGGAGGTCGGACGCCACACCCGACGGCACCTAACGCTCGGCGACGGCTCCGAGGGTGCGCAGCCAGGCGGTCCGTCGTCCTCGGCGGTGGCGCCCGGCTGCGGGCACGAACACGGCCTCGTCGGGCATCCGGTCGCGCCCGAGCGGCATCAGTCGCCGGGCGCCGGTCTGAATCGAACCCGCCGCTGACACTTGCCGGCGGCGTATAGATTGCGGCCGGTGTGAACGGTGCCGACGGGGGGAGTGACGTCGATGTGGCTACTGGCCCGGCTCTCGGTGTTGTCGGGGGCCCTTGCGTTCGCGGCGTTCGAGGCCGGCCTGTTCCTGTACGTCTCGAAGATCCTGGGCATCGTCGTCGGCATCGGCGGCTTCGTCTTCCTGGGCAAGACGTTCGGCGCGATGATCCCGGGGACCGGGCGGATGGTGGCGACCGGCCTCCTGCTAGTCCCGACGTTCCTCCTCGCCCCACCGGCACTGCACGACGAGGTGCTGCGGGAGGCCGGGATCCGGACCGAGGGGACCGTGGTCGACGACTGGTACCTCAACCACGGCGCCGGCGACGAGTCCACCGGACCGAGGACCATCCGGGTCCGCCAGTGCGTGGTCCGGCTGGCCGACGGGCGCACGGTCCCGCAGCGGATCGACGGCTGCGACACCCCGGTCGGCGAGCGGATCACTCTGACCGTCGATCCGGGGCTGCGCCTTACCCCGAGCCGGTGGCCGCCGGAGGAGCTGAACCGCGCGCCGATCGGATGGCTGGCCGCCACCGGGCTGTTCGTGGTGGTCTACCTCCTCGGCGAACTGGGGGCGCTGGTGGGGGACTCCCGCCGCCGGCGGCGGGAGTCCGGGCCGGAGTACCTCGGCGGCTAGCTCCCGACGCGGCGGGACATGCGGACGGACGGGACGGAGCCGGGCTTCCGCCGGGCCCTCGGCGCCGGGGACCCGGCGGCCGGCAGGGTCGCCTCGACGTGCGTGATCCGTACCTCCCAACCGGTCAGGTTCGGCTCCCAGGTCCCGACGACCAGGAAACCCTCCTCGGCCAGGAGCCGTCCGGCCTCGCCGAACACGTCCCGCTCGTGCAGGACGTGGCTCGCCGGGATGTGCTGGTACCCGAGAAGGGACAGCACGTTCCGCGTGTCGCCGGTGCGGATGAAGGCTACCGGTTCGTGGGTGGTCCGAGCGTTGGCCATGGTGTCCTCCGAACTGATTTCCCTCCCCGGGGCGCGGGCGACGGGGACGGCTGGACGATCCGCACCGATGGTCCCCCCAACCGCTCAACGCCTGGTCAGCGACAGGTTGGCAGGCCGGCGCCCGGCACCGCCCCGGATCGCGCTGGTCTCGCCGGTAACGTTTCGTTGACCGTTTCCGAACAATCACTGACCATGGTTGACGAGGGAAGGTGGGTGGGCGGTGACGATGACCTGCGTGGCACGGCCGGTCCTGGGCGACGTGACCCGGCTGAGCGTCTTCGGCGATGTCACCGCCGAGGACGGCGCACCGTTGATGCGGGCGATCCTGCAGGCCGTGGCGGGCTCCGGCGACCGGCGCGTCGTCGTGGACCTGACCGACGCCCACATCCTCGACGACGAGATCATCGAGGTGCTCGTCTCCGCCCGGCACGCGGCCCGTGTCGTCTGCAGGGACCTGACCTTCGCCGGCGCGCCCTCGAACGTCCGCGCCCAGCTCCGCCACCACGATCAGAGCGAACCCCTCGACGGCCGGACCGGTCACAGTTGGCGTTCGTAGCTGGCCCAGGCCACGTGCGACTCGTGCAGGGTCACGGTGATGCCGAGGAGCTGGCGGGCGCCGTCGCCCAGGGCGCCAGCCACCGCCCGGTCGGCGAGGCGGTCGGCGATCGCCTTCGCGAGTACCTCCGTCGAGGTGTTCACGCCGGCGAACTCCGGCTCCTCGTCGAGGTTGCGCAGGTGGAACAGCCCGCACACGGCCTTGAGTTCCGCGGCCGCCCGGCCGATGTCCAGCACCAGGCCGTCGGCGTCGAGTTCCGCCCGCCGGAACGTCGCGTCGACGATGTACGTCGCGCCGTGCAGGTGGCGCGCCGGTCCGAAGACGGCGCCCCGGAAACTGTGCGCGATCATCATGTGGTCCCGCACGGTCACGCTGAACACGGTTCACTCCCTGCCGTAGACGATGCGGTGCGCCAGTGCGGGGCGGCTGCCCGCGGCCAGCGCGGCCAGCAGTCCGGGTAGCTCCTCGAACGGGGACTCGTCGGTGAACAGCGCGTCGAACGCCGGGTCGCGCAGCAGGTCCAGTGCGAGCCCCAGCCGGTCGGCGAAGGTGCGGCCGGCGCGTCGCAGCGGGGACAGGGTGCCGACCTGACTGCCCCGCAGTGTCAGCCGGCCGGAGTGGAACGGTCCGCCGAGGGGCAGGTGCACCTCGCGGTCGCCGTACCAGCTCAGTTCCGTGACCACGCCCTCCGTCGCCAGCAGGTCCAGGGACAGGGCCAGCCCCGCCGACGTAGCGCTGGCGTGCACGACGAGATCGCGACCCCGGGCGGCCGCGGCCGGCGGCGCGAACCCGACACCGAGCGCCGCGGCGACCGTGGCGCGTTCCGGGTCGACGTCGACCAGTTCCACCGCGACGCCGGGGAACAGGGCCAGCACACGGGCCACGCAACAGCCGACCATCCCCGCGCCCACCACGGTGATCCGGTCGCCCAACAGCGGAACGGCGTCCCACACGGCGTTCACCGCCGTCTCCACGGTCCCGGCGAGCACGGCCCGCGCCGGGGGGACATCGTCGGGCACGACGACCACGGCCGCCGCCGGCACCACATAGGCCGTCTGATGCGGGTACAGGCAGAACACGGTCCGCCCGAGCAGTGCCGGCGGGCCGGCCTCGACGACACCGACATTGAGGTAGCCGTACTTCACCGGGCAGGGGAAGACTCCGTCCTGGAACGGCGCGCGCATCACCTCCCGGGAACCCTGCGGCACCTCGCCCCGGAACACCAGGGTCTCCGATCCCCGGCTCACACACGAGTACGAGGTGCGCACCAGGACCTCATCGGGACCGGGCCGGGGCAATGTCACCGGACGGATCTCGCCCACGCCGGGTGACCGGACCCAGAAGGCCCGCGCCTCGCGCGCCATCAGTCCCACGTCCCGGGTCGTGCGCATGCCGCGAACATCGCCCTAAGCCTCGCACAACGCCCACGACGAATCGTATGAATCGACTCAATGCAACCGGGTACCGCAACCGAGGGTCAGGGCGCGTACGGGGCTGCGATCCGGTGTCTTGGCCGTTGACGTCCCAGTCGCGCCGCCCCTACTATTACGTCGGACGATATAACGCGCGGCGGAGGGCGGCGGGGATGGGACTCGAGGGACTGGGCCGGTTCGCCGATCCCGGCGTGCTGATCCTCACGAGCCTGGCCGGCGGCGACAAGCACGGCTACGCCCTGATCAAGGACATCGAGGACCTCGCCGGCGTCCGGCTCGGCCCGGGCACGCTCTACGGCGCGCTCAGCCGACTCGACCAGCGCGGGCTCGTCGTCACCCTGCCGATGCGCGACCGCCGCCGGCCGTACCGGCTGACCGCCGCCGGGGCCGCCGCGCTGCGCGGATACCTGGAGCACACCGCCGAGGTGTCCCGCTCGGGCCTGCGCCGGCTGGAGGCGTTCGCGTGAGCCGGCTGATCGGGCTGTACCCGAGGTGGTGGCGCGAGCGGTACGGCGCCGACCTCGCCCTGCTGCTGGAGGACCTGCCCGCGACCGGCCCCGTGGGCCGGCTGCTGCTATGTGTGGACATCGTGCGCGGGGCGCTGGACGCCCGCCTGACCGGGGAGTACCCGATGCATGCTTCCGACCGGGCGGCCCGTCGCCCCGGCATCCTGATCGGCCTGCTGGCGTGGGCTGCGCTGTCCGTCGAGATCGTCTGGTCCAACGTCGTGCACCCGTCGGTGACGGACGACGACGGGCCGGCGGTCCTGACCGCGTACGTGTCGGTGTTCCTGCTCCTGGCCCTGGTCGGCTTCCTCGCCCAGCGGCGGGCCGAGACGTGGCGCGGCCCGGTGTTGGCCGGCGTGATCGCCGGCGCCCTGATCGGGCTGCTGACGATCGGCACGTTCGCCTTCGTCGACAACGTCTTCCTGGACACGGTCAGCCGGCAGCAGGCGAAGATCGACGGATTCGCGCACAGCGACGCGTCGTCGATGCGGACCTACATCAACCTCGGCCTGCTCCAGGCCGCGGCCTTCCTCACGTGCTTCTTCAGCATCGCCGGGGCCGTGCTCGCCAGCGGGGGCGCGGCACTGTCCCGGGGCCTGCGGTCCACCGGGTCGCCCGGACGCTGACGGTCCGGTGAACGCACCCCCGAGGCGTGACCGGGGATGCCGACTCGATCGACCCGTGGACAAGACTCGGAGAGCCGGCGCGGCCCGTGCCGCTCAGCGGTCGACGGTTCCTGTGAGGCCGAGGAGACTCTCCAGCCGCGCCACCGACTCCAGATGGTCGCCACGTTGCAACTGCCCGAGCGGATCGGTCAGGTGGTGGCCCTGCCGCACCACCGGCGTGAACTCCCGCATCACCAGATCGGCGTCCAGCGCGGCACCCTGGGCGGCGATCACCGCCTCGACGTCGTCCCAGTCCTTGTCCCGGCCTGCGAGCGCCTTGTTGATGACGAGGTCCTCGGCGCTGCACGTCAGCAGCCGGTGACCCTCGACCTCCCACTCGGACGCGCGCGCCACGACGCGCAGCAGCCGGCGGGACTTGCCGAGTGCGATGTCGATGCCGATCCCGTTGGTGGCGTCGAACTGTACAACCCGGTTGCGGAACGACAGCTCGCGCGAGTCGTCGTAGCGGGGCGGGAATCGCGCGTAGATGGCCTCGATGACGGCCATCTCCCCGCCGTACGGTGCGGAGAGGGCCACGTCGATGTCCTTGGTGACGCGGTGTCCGCTCCAGCGCATGACCGTGATGCCGCCGATGAGGCAGAAGGCCCAGCCGTGCTTGCGGAAGTGGTCCTGCGCCTCGGTGGCCGCGGGAAACAAGGGGTTCACATCGTCACCTCACAATACTTCGTCGCAGCTGCCACGCGCCGAGCGTGAACAGCACCACGGCGAATCCGGCGAGTGCCCCGAGTTGGGGGAGGATGTCGGCGATGCCACCGCCGCGGCGGACGATCTCGGCGAAGCCCTCGTACGCCCAGGCGTGCGGGGTGAACCGGGCGATCAGCTGCCGGGTGGGGCTGAGCACCTCGAGGGGCACCATGGTGCCGCCGAGTGCGGCGAGTCCGAGGCCGAGGGCGAGGGAGACCGCGAGGGCCTGGTTCTCGCCGCGCAGTGTCGCCCCGATCAGCATCGCCACCCCGCTGCCCACCATGCTGAACAGCACCACCAGGGCCACCGCGCCCACCGGGCTGCCCCAGTCGACGCCGAACAGCAGCGAGGATCCGACCATCACGATCAGGCCCTGGATGAGCGCGATCGCGAACCGGCCCAGCGCCTCCCCGGCGACGATGGCGCGGACCGGGGTGGGCGTGGCGTACATCCGGCGGGTGATGCCCAACCGGCGGGCCTCGATCATGCGGAGCGCCGCGGTGAGTGAGGTGAGGAAGATGTACATCAACAGCATGGACGGGGCCATCAACGCGAACGGGTTGAGCCCGGTCGGGAACGTGGCCTTCCCCGCGGTGCTGGTGGCCACGGTGACGCCGGCGACGTCGATGGTCATCGCGCGGTCCAGGTTCTGCGGGAACGTCGCGGCACCCTCGGCGGTGGCGACCCGGGCGGCACGGGCCAGCGCCGACTGCTGGTTGACCACGGACTGCGCCCACACCGCCAGGTCGCTGGCGAACGGGTCGTTGGGGCGGGCCACGAAGGTCACCTGGGCCGGGCTGCCGGAGCGCAGCTGGTCGTCGAGGCCGGTGGGGATCACGAGGCCGGCGTGCAGGATGCCGTGTTCCACGTCGGAGCGCAGCTGCTCGGTGCTGTCGCGTTGCTCGACGGAGAACCGCCCGTCGGTGCGCAGCGCGGCGGTCAGCCGCTGGGTCATCGGCCCGTCGCCGGTGACGACCAGGCCCAGCTTCGGGGTGTGGCCGCCATTGAGCATGATCCCGAGCATGAAGACGAACAGCAGCGGCGCGATGACCACCCAGAAGATGTTGAACTTGTAGCGGAACAGGCGTCGGAGCTGCACCCCGGCGATCGTCAGCACCGTCATCACGCGCTCAGCACCTTTCCGACGCGCAGCAGGGTCAGCCCGAAGGTCGCGGCGGCCACGCCGAGGAGGACGAGCACCGGCACGACGGCGCCCCGCAGGCCGTCGCCGGCGAGGTCGGACAGGCCGGTGAGGAACCAGCGGTGCGGGGTCAGGTAGCCGAGCCAGGCCAGCGGCCCGAGGTGCGCCTTCGGTGTGAACGAGCCGCCGAAGATGCCCAGCAGCACCGTCACGCCGGACATCCAGTTGGTGCCGTGCTCGCTGGAGTGCGCGACCGAGGCGATCAGCGCCATCAGGCCGGTCGACGCCAGCACCAGCGACACGATCAGCAGGGCGACCCCGAGTGGGTCGCCCCAGTCGGCGCCGAGCAGCAGCGTGGAGGTGGCCACCAGGACCGTCATCGCGATCAGGCCTATGATGACGCCGCTGAGCAGCTTGCCGGTCAGGATCGCCGGCCGCGGCACCGGTGCGACCACGAGCCGGGTCATGGTGGCGTTGCCGCGTTCGAGCAGGATGCCGTTGATGCTGAGCATGGCCACGAAGAACAGGAAGAACACCGCGGAGCCCGCGGCGTAGTAGGTGCTGGTGCCCAGTTCCTTGCGGTAGGCCGTGACCTCCGTGCGCAGCGTCAGCTCCGGCTGGGTGGCCTGCGTCCGGCCGGCGAGCTGTTGCGGGTCGCCGACCTCGACGCCGCCCGCCCGGGTCACCGCCACGGCGAGCTGTCCGCTGCGCACGTCGGCGGCGTACGCCTGGGCGACCTCGCGCGCCATGTAGGAGGCGATCTCCGAGCCGGCCCCGCCGATCACGCGCAGGGTGGCTGTGCGCCCGGCGGCGGTGTCGGCGGAGAATCCGGCCGGGATCACGAACGCGGCGTCGACCTTGCCGCTGCCGACGCGTCGGGCGGCCTCCGTGGCGGTGTCGACGTGCTGGATGTCGACGGTGGAGGCCTTTGCGACCGCGACGAGGGTGCCGTCGATGAACGCGGTGGCCGACGGCCCGTGGTCCTCGTCGGCCACGACGAACCGGGCGTGGAACCCGCTGCCGGCGTCGTTGAGCACGCTGCCGAACAGGAACGCCAGCCCCAACGGCAGCACGAGGGCGAACAGCAGCATCGTGGTGTTGCGCAGGTGCTGGCGCAGGTCCTTGCCGGCGATGATGAACGCTGCCCGCATCAGTCTCGCAACGCCTTCCCGGTGAGGTGGAGGAAGACGGCCTCCAGGTTGGGTTCGGTGACCTCGACGGACCGGATGACGGCCCCGGCGCGGCCGGCGGCGCCGAGGATGTCGGGCAGCAGCGACCCGGCCTCGATGGCCAGCAGTTGGATCCCCGAGTCCTTCGCGTCCACGTGCGACACCCCGGGCAGCATGGCCAGGGCCTTGGTGATGGCGGCGAGGTCGCCGTCGACCCCGAGGCGGACCTCGTCGTGGCCGCCCACCATGGTGATCAGCTCGCGGCGGGTGCCCTCGGCCCGCAGCCGGCCGCCGTCGATGATGCCGACCCGGTCGCACAGCCGCTCGGCTTCCTCGATGTAGTGCGTGGTGTAGAGGACGGCGACCCCTGTGCCGGCGAGCTGCTGGACACTGTCCAGGATCGCGTTGCGGCTCTGCGGGTCGACGCCGGCGGTCGGCTCGTCGAGAACGAGGAGCCGGGGCCGGTGGAGCAGGCCGGCGCCGATGTGCAGCCGGCGCGCCATGCCGCCGGAGAACTTGAAGACCCGTTCCTTCGCGCGGTCGGCGAGGCCGACGACGTCGAGCACCTCCGCGACCCGTTGGCGCAGCGCGGCGCCGGACAGCCCGTAGAGCCGGCCGAAGAAGCGCAGGTTCTCCGCGGCGGTCAGGTCGGGGTACAGCGCCATCTGCTGCGGCACGTAGCCGATCAGGCGCTTGACGGCCGTGCGGTGCACGTCGACGGGTTCGCCGTCGATCGTCACCGCGCCGGCGTCGCGGGCGAGTACCCCCACCATCATCGAGATGCTCGTGGTCTTCCCCGCCCCGTTGGGGCCGAGCAGGCCGTACGTCTCGCCCTCGGTGATGGTGAAGCTCAGGTCGTCCACAGCGACCAGGTCACCGAATCTTTTGCGCAACCCGTCGCAGCGCAGTACCACTTCCGCCATCTGGCTCGCCCTCCACTACGCCTGGACCGGCGAGAGGAAGCCTAGACATGTCGATACGGCGATGTCAGCAGCTTCGATCGGCACCGCAACGCCACCGCAGCAAAAACACAGCAACCCATCAATACGTTGCCGTCAACGCCGGGTTAGCAGGCGCTTCGCCGCGTGACGACCACCAGGGGAGATGCGCATGACCAGCAGGCGGTTCGGCGTCGTACCCGCCGCCGGCACGGGCTCGCGACTGCGCCCCTACCGGGCGCCGAAGGAACTCATCCAGGTCGGCTACCGCACGGTCGACGGCAGACCGCTGCCGAAGGCCGCCGTGGAACACGTGCTCGGCGCCATGGGTCGGGCCGGGGTCGACAGCGCGGTGCTCGTCCTGTCGCCGGAGAAGACCGAACTCCTGCGTTACCTCGGCTCGGGACGCCACCTCGGCCTCGACCTCGGCTACGTGTGCCAGGAGGAGCCGCTGGGCCTGCCGCACGCGCTGGACCTGGCGTACCCGTTCGTCGCCGACGGCACAGTGTGCATGGGCATGGCGGACACCGTCTTCACCCCGGACGACTGCTACGCGCGGCTGCTGGAGTTCCACGACCGGCACCGCGCCGACCTGAGCCTCGGGGTGTTCCCGACGGAGAACCCGCGGGCCCTGGCCCCGGTCGTCATCGAACCCGGCACCCACCGGGTGCTGGCGATCGTGGACAAACCGGAACACCCGCCGGCCGAGAACACGTGGGGCATCGCGGTCTGGTCGCCGGCCTTCACCCGGCTGCTGCACGACGTCGTCGGATCCGCGCGCCCCGGTCAGGGCGAGCTGGTGCTCACCGACGTGTTCGTCGCCGCCGTGGCCGCAGGGCTGACGGTGCGCGCGTTGCCCTTCACGGACGGCGAGTTCTTCGACATCGGTACCCCCGAAGGTGTCCTGCGGGTCCGGGAGCGGCTGGAGACCGAGGACGCGTGGCGGTCATGACCAGGATCCTGCTCGTCCCATTCCACCCGCCGGGCCACACCGAGCCGATGGCGGCGCTCGGGGCCCAGCTGCGCGCCCAGGGGCACGACGTCGCCGTCTTCGCCGGGTCGCCGACCGGCCGGTGGCGGCTGGGCGGCCCCCTGCCGGCCGCGCTGGTGTTCTCCGCCGACGGCGGGACCCTGTTCCGACACCTGTTCCTCGGCGACGTCGAGGACATGACCCGCGACATCGCCGACCATGCCCGGGAGCACCGCGCGGACCTGATAGTCGCCGACGTGATGATGCCCGGAGGCGGCCTCGCCGCGGAGCTGCTCGGGCTGCCGTGGGTGTCACTGTGCTGCAGCCCGGTGCCGGAGCCCGACGCCTACCGGCACTTCATCCCCGCCCACGCCGTCGACGCGTTCGCGCCGCAGACCACCCTGAAAGCGCTCGGGCTGCCCGACGACGGGCACAACCTGCTCGGCCGCCTCTCGCCGTGGCTGCACCTGATCCCCACCACGCCCCGGTTCGCCGGTGTCGCGGAGCTGCCCGCGCCGGTGAGGCTCGTCGGCCCGCTGGCGCCGACGGCGAGCGCGCCCCGACCGCGTACCCCGGTGGAGAATCCGACGGTGGTGGTGAGCGCCAGCACCGCCGCGGCGCCCACGCTGGCCGGCGCGGCCTACTCGCAGGACCGGTACCTGGCTGCGGTCGCCGAGGCCCTCGGCGGCCTGGAGGTCACCGGCCTCGTCACGCACCCCGCCGGTGTAGTCGAGGCCCCCGCCAACGTCCGGTTCCTCGGACCGACGCCGCACGACCCGCTCTTCGACCAGGCCGCGGCGGTCGTCACCCACGCCGGCTGGGGGACCGTATCGCGGGCCCTGGTCCGCGGCCTGCCGCTGGTGCTGGTGCCGATCGCCAACGACCAGCACCACATCGCCGACCGCTGCGCGGAACTCGGCCTCGGCATCACGTTGCCCGCCGACCGGGTGACCGCCGCGGACCTGCGCGCGGCGGTCCGTGCGGTGCTGGAGGAACCGGGCTACCGCGCCGCGGCGGCCGAATTCGCCGCGGAGTCGCGGGCGTTGGCACCGCTGCCGACCGCCGCCGCTCTGATCAGTTCGACACACGCACTCGACGCTGTCCGGAAAGGTTGATCACTATGACCGCCAACGAGCGCAGCCCGGGCCGGGTGCTCATCATCGTCGCGCCCGGCGAACAACCGATGTTCACCCGGATGAACCTGCCACCGTTCGGTACCGGGATCGTCACCGCCAGCCTGCGTCAGGCCGGGTACGAGGTGGACCTCAACGACCTCAACTCCGACCTGTTGCGGATGTGGCGGGCCGAGGAGTTCACGAAGGCCGACCTCCGGCCGTTCTACGATGAGCGGACGTTCCTCGACTACGCCAACGGCGGCGAGAACGAGTTCCTGGACACCTTCGCCGGCCGGATGCTGGAGGGCAAGGACATCGCCGCCGCCGACGTGGTCGGCGTCTCCGCCGGCGGAGACTTCTCGTTCCTGGAGATGAACTCGGCGCTCGTGCTGGCCGCGCACATCAAGCGGCACTACGGCAAGCCGGTGGTGCTGGGCGGCAACAACCTGGACTACCTGATGCAGTTCAAGGACGCCTTCCACGGCTGGTGGTCGACCTGCATCTCGCAGTTCACCGCGGTGACCGGTCCCGGCGAGGACGTGTTCGTCGACATCATCGAGGGGCTGCTGGCCAACCGGCGCCAGCTGCTGCCGGTGGTGCGGCCCGGCGTCGCCCGGCTGATGGGCAACTCGGTGCTGCGCTCGCCCGACGCCGTGCACCGGATCATCGCGCCGGACTTCGACGGGCTGAAGCTCGACGACTACCACAACTTCGTCCGCTCGCGGCCCGAGGCGAGCCCGCGCAAGCAGGCCACCGACGAGCAGTGGAACCGGATGCAGCTCTACCAGTTCCCCGCCTACCTCAGCTGGATGGCCAACGACGCCAACGCCCAGAACGTGGGCAACGGGGCCGTCGGCAAGCTCGTCATGCCGTACGTCTTCAACTACAACTGCCCGTACAACTGCGCGTTCTGCACCGAGAGCCTGGACCGCAACAAGCTGGTGCACGCCACCGTCGACGACATCATCAGCGACATGGTGGGGCTGACGGAGAAGTACGACACCCCGTACCTGTACCTGTTCAACAACTACTTCAACCTGGTGAACGGGTTCGTCGAGGAGTTCTCCAGCCGGGTGGTCCTGAATGGGGTCAACCTGAACTGGTCGGACTGCGCGCGGTTCAACAGCCTCACCTACGAGCGGCTGGAGATGCTCGCGGAGTCCGGGTGCCGCAAGCTGACGTTCGGCCTGGAGACCGCCAGCACCAAGATGCTGAAGATCATCGACAAGCGGGTGAAGCTCAACGAGGCCGAGCGGGTGCTGCGCTGGTGCAAGGAGATCGGCATCTGGGCGGACCTGGAGATCATCACCGGCATGCCGCACGAGGACGAGGCGAACTTCGCCGAGACCACGGCCTTCCTGGAGCGCAACGCCGAGTACATCAACTACTTCAACGTCAACCGGTACTTCGTCGCGCCCAAGTCCCTGATGGGGGCCAAGCCGGAGGCGTACGGGATGAAGCTGCGCAAGTTCCCCGACGCCAGCCAGCGCCTGCTCGACGCCAACTACCGCTGGCTCGTCAAGGATCTCGACATGTCCTACAAGCCGCAGAACTTCCGGGTGTACGAGTTCGACGAGATCGACGGGCGCACCGCCGAGCAGCTGTACGACGACATCGGCCCGAAGATCGCCAAGTTGAACGGCATCCAGAGCAACGACTTCCAGGACGCCTGGCACGTGCTGAGCATGCGCCAGAACCGTCCTGGGCCGGCCCCGGCCCGGATGAGCAACGAGACCATGTCCGTCTCCTAAGGAGCGATAGATGACCACCGCCGAAAGCAGCCCGAGCGAGACCGGGCAGAACCAGATCAAGGACGTGCTGGAGCGGGCGATCACCGACCCAGCGTTCGGCCGGCAACTGCTCGACGACCCGGACACGGCACTCGACGGGTACGAGCTCAGCGAGGTGCAGCTGCTGCTCGTACGCAGCCTCGACGAGGAGGACCTGGCGAAACTCACGCCGGAGAACCTGGAGGAGTACTTCGCGGTGGACTCGGCGGTGTACACGCCGGAGGACGCGGCCATGGTGCAGCAGGGCTACGAAATCTACGACGCGGACGATCTAGAAGGATAGCGAGGTCGCCACACCATGAAGGCACTCAGTATCCACCTCACCGACGTGTGCAACAGCAAGTGCACCTTCTGCATCGTCGACTCGCCGCACATCAAGCAGGACTCGATCATGCGCCGGCGCGTGTCGCGGTTCCTGAACGAGAACGCGGGCCAGGACTACGAGGCGGTGAACCTGCACGGCGGCGAGGCCACCATCCGCAAGGACTTCCTGGACATCCTCGACGAGATCCGCGACCTGGGCTACCCGACGGTGTTCCTGCAGACCAACGCGCGCAAGCTCGCCCGGATGGACTACGCCCGGACGGTGGTGGAGAAGGGCGTCAGCCTGTTCGTGGTGTCGATGCACGGTGCCACCGCGGAGACCCAGGACGGGATCAGTCTCGCCAAGGGCTCCTTCGACCAGGCGGTGCAGGGCATCCGGAACGTGGTCGAGCTGGGCGCCACGGTCCGGACCAACTCGGTGGTCTGCAAGGACAACTTCGCCGAGCTGCCCGAGATCGTGGACCTGTGCCTGGACCTGGGCGCCGACATGGTCAACATCTCGGCGCTGCACACCGACGGCACGGCGCTGCGCAACTTCTGGGAGGTCACGCCGCGCTACGACGAGATCCAGCCGTACGTGCTGGAGGCGTGCGCGCGGGCCGTCCGCCGCGACGCCCGGCTCCTGATGGAGGGCTTCCCGTACTGCGCCGTGCCCGGCTACGAGAAGTACCTCGTGGACTGGGAGGACAACAAGTTCAAGGTCCTATACCGCACCTTCGTCATGGAGGACTACGAGGATCACATGGACGACTTCACCCGGGTCAAGGACGACCGGTGCGGCGGCTGCGTGTTCAACGACGTCTGCGGCGGGGTGTACAAGGAGTACGCCGAGCGGATCGGCTGGGACGAGTTCCACCCGGTGACCGAGCTGCCCGTCACCGCGTCCACGACGGCGGTCTGACATGCTGCCCGTCACCCGCGCCGACGACGAGCTGTTCAGCACCGTGATGGCCGCCGCCCGGCTCGGTCGCGCCCACAAGATCGTCGCCAAGCTCAGCGAGCGCTACGGGCAGGACTGGGGCGACCCACTGGCCGGGTACCCGTACGCGCTGGCCATGGTCGCCCTGATGCAGGTCGAGCTGACCAGCTCCGGCCTCGACGAGCAGCAGGCGGTCGCGAACTACAGCGAGATCATCGAGTCGCTCGGCGACCTGCTCTACGGGGTCCCCGAGCACTGGCTGGGCCGCTACCTGCGGATCCGGATGCGCACCATGATGATGCCGCCGGAGCACGCCGAGTACCCGCGCTTCGTCGTCGAGGAGCGGGGCCGCGCGGCCAAGGACGCCGACGAGCTGATCGCCCGGCAGGCCGAGGCCGACTGGCAGCCGTGGTTCGCCGCCACGTACCTGCTGGCCGCCCGGCTGCTGTGGGAGTCAGACGACCGCGACCTCGGCCGGATCGGCGAACTGGTCGCCGCCGCGGCTGCCCGGCCGGGCGGCCCGATCGGGTTCCGGGCTCTGGGCGGGCTGCTCCGCGAGCCGTTCCTCTGGTACCTGGCCCAGCCGGGGCTGCCCGACCACGACAAGGTCGCCCGGATCATGGCCGACCTGTTCCCCGGGGCGTGAGACAGATGCGCCGGACCGTGCTGTTCATCGTCACCAGCTTCTGGGCGTACGGCGAGTTGGCGATCGCCATCGAGTTCGCCCGCGGGATGGCCGGCACCGAGTTTCGGCCGCTGTTCCTCATCCCGCCCAGCCACCGGAAGCTGATCGCGCACGAGGGCCTGGAACACCAGGTGCTGGTGCCCGGGTCCGGCAAGATCAATCGGATTCTGCTGCACGAGATCCAGCACCTGCACGCACCGGCGATGGTGGTGCTCGCCGACTTCCTGAACTTCGACTTCTGCGACCGGCACTACGGCCTGCGCCGGGCCGACCTGGACATCTTCGAGTGCCCGCTCGGCACGTTCGACGACTTCGCCTGGGGTCGGCCCGGCGCGTGGCTGGACACCTACGGGTTCACGGCGAAGTACGAGGGCGACATCACCCTCGACGGACTGACGTTCCGGCTCCGGCCGTGCCCGCTGAACAACCCCCTGGACGAGACCGCCGGCCCGGACGTGCACCCCTACTCGCTGCTCGACAGCGTCGAGGACACGCCCGCCACCGAGCGCGACGCCGTGCGCGGCGAACTCGGCCTGCGCGGGGACCGCCCGGTGGTGCTGGTGGCCGGCGCCTCCTGGCAACGGCTGCACGGCGCCTACCCCCGGGTGACGCCGTTCGTCGAGGCCTGCCACGCCATGCTGGAACGGCTGCTGACCCGGGTGCTCGAGCACGCCGACGTCGTCGCGGTCGGCCCGCGGCTGGTGTTCACCGACACCTCCCCCGAGGGCTTCCACCATCTCGGCCCGGTCGAGCCGGAACGGTTCCGCCGACTGACCCAGGCCGTCGACGTGCACCTGGGCAACAACATCGTGTCGGTCAGCCTGCACCGCCTCGCGCTGGGCGGCATCCCGTCGGTCGTCCTGATGAACTCGTTGCACAAGCACGACGGCCAGGCGCGCTGGGAGACGCCGGACCCGCCGGCGCTTTCCGGGTACGCCCGGCGGGTGGTGGACGACACCGCCGAGCTGTACCCGTACCGGATGTTCCCGGTCGGCTGGTTCCATTTCCTCACGTCGCTGCTGGACGGCAACCCGTTCGCCGACATGGTCTCCCAGGTCGAGATGTTCGACGAGGAGGCCGCGCTCGCCACGGTCGTCCCCCTGCTGTCCGCCGGTCCCGAACGCGACCGGCTGGCCGAGTCCCGCCATACCTACCTCACCGCGCTGCGCAAGTTGGGCGGCGTCGACACGATCCTGCGACAGGTGGCCGCGTTATGAGACTGCTGTTCCTCGCCCCCAGTCAGCTGTCGAAGGGGGACGCCGCCGTCGCCGCCGACCTCGCGCGGCAGATCCCCCGCAAGCGGCTCCAGGTCGGGTTCGTGGCCGCCGCCGAGGCGATGCCACAGCTGCACGACCTGGGGATGCCGACCCTGCCGTTGAACGGCTCCACCCCGGCGGAGAACCAGGCCATCCTCGACCGGGTGGTCCGCGGCTTCCGCCCGGACTGCCTGATCGCGGCCGACGCGTTCGCCGTCGACCAGTCCAGCGACTGGTCCGGGCTGACACTCGACGGGCTGCGGGAGCGCTACGACTGCCCGGTCGGGAGCATCGACCGGGTCGGCTGGCAGGCGACCGACTACACGGCCGACCTGTACGGCGGGGACCGGGTGCAGATGCCCCGCCTGCTCGACGGCGTCGACCTCGTGATCCGGCCCTGCCCGCCGCACGCGCCCACTGGGGAACACGCCGAGGCGGGGCGGCCGACGGTCGTGTACGCGGGACTGCACCGGGGCGGACTCAAGGAAGGGGGGCTGCGGCCAGTGGACATCGAGGTGCCGGCTACCGGGGCCGAACGCAAGCCGGTCGTCTTCATCGCCAACTCCGAATGGGAGTACCGCAACCCGCGGGAGTCGGCGCGGGTGGCGCAGCTGATCGAAGCCCTGCCGGGCATCCTGCACAGTCACCTGGCCGCACTGGGCCGCCCGCTGCACGTCGTGCACGTGGGCCCCGAGGCGTGGCAGATGCCGATCGCCGAACACATCGAGTACCGGCACTTCACCCGGCTGCCCTACCCGATGTTCCACGCCCGGCTGTCGGCCGCGGACCTGTTCGTCACCACCAACGTGCTGTCGGCGACGCTGGGCCGCGCGGTGCTGGCCGGGGTGCCGGCACTGGTGTTGCAGAACCGGACGACGGTCGAGGAACAGGCCGCCCCCGAGTGGCTGGCCACGGCCGCGCCGCGGTTGCAGTCGGCGCACCCGTTCCGGGTGGCGCCGCTGGGCTGGTACGACCTGCTGGATCCGCTGCTGACGACCAGCCCCTACCAGGGCTGCTTCGCCACGGGCGAGATCTTCGACCGCGACGACGTCCTGCAGCGGATGTCGGCCCTGCTCGACGACAGCGCCGGGCAACGCCAGCGGCAGGCCGACTTCCACGAGAGCCTGGCCGACCTGCCGCCGCCACTGGAGGCGTTGCGGGCGGCGGTGGCGCGATGACGGCACCCGAGCCCCTGCTGCCGGCCCGCCGCCGGGTCGACCCGGACGAGCCGCGCCGCTACCACATGACCATGCGCAGCGACTTCCTGACCCCGCGCGGAAAACCGTACAAGTGGCAGGAGGTGACCGCGGAGGTGCACCGGTCGGTGCGCGGCAGCGCGACCCCCACCGTGGTCCCGGTCCGCTACGAGTGGCAGCGGGTGTCCTCGCGGACCGGCACGCCCGCCGAGGCCACGGCCCCTCGGGAGTGGACGTTCGCCCGGGGCCAGGGGTTCGACTCGGTGCTGCTGCACACCGACGTCGCCGGCCGTCCGGCCCAGCGGGGCCCGGCCGCGGCGAACGTGGACGTCAGCTATCCGGCGCTGCCCAAGGCGCCGGCGGTCGACATGCTCCTCGTCCTGAGCTGGGACGTGATCACGTTCGAGATGATGTGTACCCATCTGATGAAGAACCGGGCGCTGAGCCGGGTCGGCGGCACGGGCGAGCTGCACGGGATCTCCGGCACGTGGGCGGAGCTGAAGTTCTCCGACCCGGGCGCGGTCGGGGTGTTCCGCAACGCCACGTTCACGGCCCGGCACCTGGGGTACGGCCAGATCGGTGGCCGCCCGGTGGCCGTGCACGCCGCGGAGTGCCTGGACTGCGAGCTGACCGTCACGACCGGCCCGGTGGCCCAACGCGGGCGCTCCTCCTACTGGGTGGTGACGCACGTCGACGTCGAGACCGGGGACCTGCTGCACGCCGAGATGACCGAGATGATCGTGGCGACGGTGACCGGCGCCGACGGCGCGCAGGTCCCGGTGCCCAAGCGCCGCCGCGTGCGGATGAGCATCGAGGCGCAGGCGGGCCCGGGCGACGCCGCGGCGGGCACGGCCGGGCACGCCGACCCGGTCGCGCTGGCCGAGGCCGTGCGGATGGCCGAACGAGTGTCGGAGTACGTCCGCTGGCAGACCGCCTCGTTGGAGAAGCTGCCCCAGGGCGCCGCCCAACTGGCGGTCATGGGGTTCCGCAGCACCGTCGGGGCGGACTCGGCCGGCGTCTACCGGCAGGTGCGCGCGCTGCGCACCGGTCTGCAGGCCATGGCCGACGGCGAGGAGGGAGCGGCGGGACGGGTCGGAGTGGCCCTGGCGGAGCACCGCCGCCACCTGGAGGGACTGCTCGCGTTCGGGCAGATCGCCGTGGACGAGGCCACCCGACTCGGTGTGCAGGACGAGCCGCGGCGCAAGGCGCTCAGCGGGTACATCGGCGCGGTGCGGGCCGACCTCATCACGCTGCTCAAGCTGATCGATCGACTGGAGGGAAGAACATGAAAGCCCTGAGCGTGCACCTGACCGACATCTGCAACAGCAAATGCTCGTTCTGCATCGTCGACTCGCCGTTCGTGAAGGAGGACTCGATCTCCCGCAAGCGGGTCTCCCGGTTCCTGAAGGAGAACGCGGACAAGGGCTACGAGGCGGTCAATATCCACGGCGGCGAGGCCACGATCCGCAAGGACCTGATGGAGATCCTCGACGAGATCCGCGACCTCGGGTACCCGACGGTGTACCTGCAGACCAACGGCCGCAAGATGGCCCACATGAAGTACACCCAGGAGCTGGTGGACAAGGGTGTCGCCCTGTTCATCGTGTCGATGCACGGCGCGACCTCGCTCACCCAGGACCGGATCAGCAAGTCGCTGGGCTCGTTCGACCAGGCGGTCCGGGGGCTGCGCAACATCAAGGAGACCGGCGCGAAGATCCGGACGAACTCGGTGGTGTGCAAGGACAACTTCACCGAGATCCCCGACATCGCGACGCTGTGCATGGACCTGGGCGCCGACCACGTCAACATCTCGGCGCTGCACACCGCCGGCACCGCGTTCCGGAACTTCTGGGAGGTGACGCCGCGCTACGACGAGATCCAGCCGTACGTGTTCGAGGCCGTCGACCGGGCGGTGGCCCGCGACCAGGTCATCACGCTGGAGGGCTTCCCGTTCTGCGCGATCCCCGGCTACGACAAGTACATGATCAACTGGCGTGAGAACCAGTTCAAGATGCTGTACCGCACCTGGCTGTTCGACGACTACGAGGGTTACATGGACGCCAACACCCGGGTCAAGGACGAGCGCTGCGGCGGCTGCGCGCACAACGACACCTGCGGTGGGGTGTACAAGGAGTACGCCGAGATGATCGGCTGGGACGAGTTCCACCCGGTCCTGCCGATCACGGCGGTCTAGCCGATGCGTCTGATCACGCGGGCCGACGACGAGCTCTACGGCCTGGTGAGCGTGGCGGCGAAGCTGGGCCGGGCGGACAAGGTGCTTGACCGGCTCGGCGAGGCCCGCCTGGCCAGCCCCGACGACCCGGAGGCCGCCTTCGCCCACGCGCTGGCCCGGATGGCGACGCTGCCGAGCATCCAGGTCGGCTTCGAGGCCCATGCCGAGTTCACCGAGGTGATCGACGCGTTCGGCCAGGTACTCGACCGGGAACCGCGGCACTGGCTCGCCCGTTACGGGCGGGCCCGGCTGCGGGCCCTGATCCCGAGCAGCTACGGCGCCTTCACCGTCCAGGTCTCCAGCGAACTGACCCACGCGGCCGGCGACCTCGACCTGCTCCGCGAACACCAGGCGGGCGTGGCCAGCCAGCCCTACTTCGCGAGCTGTCACGCCCTGGCGGTGGTCGTCGACCAGCTGTCCGGCCGCCTGCCGGACCTGTCCGCGCTGCGCGCGTGCGCACCGGTGCCCGTCGGACTGCCGGCGCTGGGCGCGATCCTGTGCGAGCCGCTGGTCACCCTGCACGCCGCCGGCGTGGGTCCGGAGGTGGGCGAGCTGTTGCGGGGGCTCTACGGCGACCAGCCCGCCGTGGCCAGGGTGGGGGCCGGGGCGTGAAGCGGATCCTCTTCTTCGGGCTCGGCCACCTGTCCAACGGGGACATCAGCATCGCCGCGGACTTCGCCCGGCAACTGCCGGCGGGGGAGTACGAGGTCGGGTTCGTCACCGCGCCGTCGGCCGCGACGTACGTGCGCGAACTCGGGCTCACCGCGTACCCCCTCGGGGATGTCCCCGAAAACAACCTGGAGCTGACCGACCAGCTGGTGGCGGACTTCCGCCCCGACCTGCTCGTCGCCGCCGACGCGTTCACCCTGGACTACTCGACGGGATGGTCGGGGCTGAGCATGAGCGTGCTCCGGCACCGCTACGCCACCCCGCTGGCGAGTTTCGACCAGTACGACTATCCGGCGGCCGACTACATGGTCGACTTCTACTCCGGCCACCGGGCCCGGTTCCCCCGGCTGTTGACGAAGTGCGACCTGCTGATCCGCAACAGCCCGCTGAACCGCCCGGCGCCCGGCGAACCCGGGGTCCTGGTGACCCCGATGGCGTGCCGGGACTGGTCGCCGATGCCCCTGCGCCGGGCCCGGCCGGACAAGCCGCCGACGGTCCTCCTGGTGAACTCCCGCTGGGAGGACGTCAACGTCGTGCGGTCCCCGCCGATGTCGGAACTGATGACGGCGATGCCGCGGATCATCCACAGCCATCTGGCGGCTCTGGGCCGACCCGTGCGGGTGGTGCACGTGGGGCCGCGCCGCTGGGCGTTCCCGATCGCGGAGTCCATCGACTACCGGCACGTGGAACGGTTGTCCCCGCCGGAGTTCCACGCCCGGCTGGCCGGCGCCGACCTGTTCCTCACCGGGAACGTGGTGTCGGTGACCCTGACCCAGGCGGTGTACTCCGGCGTGCCGTCCCTGGTGCTGCAGAACCCCAAGACCCTCGACGTCGGACGCCTGATCCGCGACGGATCGGCCCCCGCGTGGCTGGCCGACGCCGCGCCGGCCCTGTCCGTCGCCTACCCGTTCCGGGTCTTCCCGTGGGGCTGGTACGAGTTCCTCGCACCGGTACTGACCGACAACCCCTACGTGGACTGCTTCCACACCGCCGGCATGTTCGAACGCCGCCGGGTACAGGAGTCCCTCGGCGCCCTGCTGGACGACGCGACGAGCCGCGGTGTCCTCCGCGACCGCCAGGACACGCTGCGGCACCGCCTCGCCCAGCTCCCGCCGCCCGGCGAGGCCCTCGGTGCCGCACTGTCCGCCCTCTAGGTCACTCCGGGGCGGGCTCCGCCCGCGGGGGCACGGTCAGACGATGCTGGAGGAGGGGATCCCCGCGCAGAATCGCCAGATGTAGGTGGCGCAGCTCGATCGACGGCTCCAGGCCCAGCTCGGAGTCGAGCCGCTGCCTGGTCCGGGCGTAGACGGCCAGGGCCTCCACGGCCTGCCCGTCGCGGTACAGCGCGAACATCAACAGCTCCGTGAACCGCTGCCGGAACGGGTGCCGGGCCGCCATGTCGATGAGCTCGGCGATCAGCCTGCCGTCGTGGCCGAGCTGCAACTCGGCGACGAACCGCTCCTCGAAGGCGGACAGCCGCGCCTCGTCCAGGCCTCGGCACAGCTCGTCGTGGACGTTCTCGGTCGCGACGTCCGCCAGCGCCGGACCGCGCCACAGATCCAGCGCCTCGCGCAGCAGCCGCACCTTCTCCTGCGCGTCGGTGCTCCGCCTGGCCCGCTCCAGCAGCACCCAGAACCGGTGCTCGTCGATGCGCTCGGGATCGCAGGTGAGCATGTACCCGGGGCCGTGCCGGACCACGGCGGCCTCGGCCGGCCGGGACGTCCCGTTGTGCCTGGCGTGCGACAGCGTCGTGCGCAGCCGGCTCAGGTGGGCCTGCACGATGCGGCGGGAGCTGGTCGGCGGGCTCTGCGGCCATAGCAGATCCACCAGTCGTTCGAGTGGGACGAGTCGATTGGGTTCCAGGAGGAGAACGGCCAGCACGAGGCGCTGTTTACTGTCGCCGAGCTCCAACGGATGGCCGTCGACGTGCGCCCGCACCGGACCGAGAACCTGGAACTCGATTGTGCTGTCCACAGTAGAACTCTGGCAGTGAATCTCCCGGGCGGCAATGGCTGGACGGTAAGAATTGGAGGCGACCTCATATTGACGGTCTTGATCTGTTAACGGGACCCGTACCGCATCTGACGGGTGGGGGAACTGGCCGGACGGGTGCGCGAAACTCGGGCCTTCCGGCGTGAAGTCCCAGGTCGGCGTCGTGGGTCAGCGGAGATCAACCGATGACCGGCCATACTACACCCCAGCGTATCCGAGCTCGCACTAAGGACAATTCATCTCTCAGCGCTCGCGTGAACCGTGCCGCGGCGTGACATTGGATGAGTTCGGAAGAATGCGGCTGGACGCGTCCGCAATTCATCGGGAAAGGCGATCCGGTTGTGACATCGCGGTGATAGAGGCCAAAGAAAGCCATGGACCCGGAGTTCGTCACTCTGAGTTTTTCCGGTCCCGACTGGCCCGCATGGCGGAGCGGGCGTACATCTGCGAGACGCAGCGGTGGGCGTCGGCCACCGGGCGCGACCACATGCCCGGTGACGGCACGAGGTTGTTGTAGAACGTCACCCCCTCGCACAGCGGCCCGAGGAACCACAGCCGCCGGTCGACCCGGCCCGTCGCGTCGACCGGGTGCATGTCGCGGTCGAGGTCGATGCCGCGCACCTCGCGGCTGGCCGGCCGGTGCCGGCGGATCCAGCCCTTCTCCCGCAGTGACCGCAGCAGGGGACTGGTGGTGGACTCGACCCCGGGCGGCCGGACGTGCGCGGAGACCAGCCAGTCCACCGTTCGCGCGTGCGGCACCGCGAGGCGGGTCGACGCGATCGTCCAGCCATCGGTCGACCTGGTCACCGAAGGGGCGGGCCCGAATGGGACGGCGGCGATCCCGGCCGCGATCAGGGCGAGGAGTTCCGTGTGCCGTTCGTACTGCGGGCCGACGACCGCCCGGTTGACGGCGGGCACCGTGTGCCGGGTGAACGTGTCGAGGGATTCGGCGGTGAGGCCACCGAAGTCCACGGCGTGCCGGAAGGTGTCCCGGCCGAGGCGCAGGACGTCGAGCGCAGCCTTCACCGGGCTGCCGGCGAAGCCCAGCACCCCTTCGGCGAGATCGCGGCGGACGGTCTCCGTGAGCCACTTCTGGTAGGCGACGGCGTCGTCGAGGAGCATGCCCTCGGTGCCGTCGAGCAGGGCGCGCGGGTCGAACGGGCCGTGCCGGGCGTCGAGGTCGTCGAGCACCGCAAGCAGAGCGTCGATGGTGCGGACCACCGCGCCGGGCGAGCCGACATCCGCGTCGGGCGCACGGAGGCCCGCGCCGGGGCCGCCGCGTCCGGTGTCGGGCACGCCGAGGAGGGCGGCCGGTGGTTCCCTGCCGGCCAGGTCCGCCTCACGCCGCCGGTAGGCGACCCGCATCTCCGTGAGGATCAGCGGCAGCACGTCCCGGTCGAAGTCGAGAACGCCGCGCCGGGCCCGGACCGCGTCGACCGCCGCCGCAGTGAACACGCGGGGCGCACGCACCGGGCCGAACTCCACGACCCGGGGCCGGGCCCGGCAAGGGACACCGGACCGCGAGTACATGAAGAGGAAGGGCTCCTCGCCGCTCGGGACGTAGGTCAGGGAGTCGCCGTCGCCGGTGTAGCGCCCACCGCGCCCCACGGTCAGTCCAGACACCACGTCGAACGCCGACAGCCCGAACCCGCCGACCGCGACACTGTCCCCGGCCCCGATCCCCGCGAGCCGGCCCGGCAGCGGATACGGCTCGGTCACCGCCCGGTCGGACTCCGCGACCTCGTCGCCGGTGTACCCGGTGGTGACGAACGCGTGCCGCACCCGCACGGCCGAACCGTCCGACAGCACCACGGCCAGGGTGCCGTCGGTCTCGGAGCGCAGGTCGACGGCGGTCGCCCGATGCGGGGTGACCGTCACGTGCCCGGGGACCCGACGCAGGATCTCGGTCAGGAACCACGACAGGTACTCGCCCAGCAGCCGCCGGGGCAGGAAGTCCGTCGGCCGGATTGCCCGCCCGTGCGCCCCGACCGTGTACCCGTCGTCGGCGAGCCGCAGACCGCGCGCCGTCACCCACTCCCACAGGTTCGGGCCGGGGGCCGGCGCGGTGTCGCCGACCGTGCACGCGTCCGGGAACAGCGACACCTGGGCGCAGGTGGTGTTGAGGAGCAGGTAGTCGGGTTGGGTGACGTCGTGCACGCCGGCGCCGGTACACAGGGGATCGATCACCTCGACCCGCACCGGGCCCGCCTCCGGATCGGCGAGGGTGACGATCCGTTCGAGGACTCCGAGGCCGCGCGAGCCGAGGCCGATGACGGCGACCGTCACCGCGGCGGTCACGGCGTGATCCGGGGATCGAGGGCGCGCAGCCCCGCGTCCGCCGCCAGCGCCGCGGCGGGCCCGGTGGCGATCACGTAGCCGAGCCGGTCCTGGAAGGAGTGCCGCAGCACCAGGTCGCCGGGTTCGCGGAGCACCCCCACCTCGACCACGCCGGGCACGGCTCGGGCGGCGTCGACGCCCCCGATCCCGGTGAGCGTGCCCGCGCGCGCGGCGACCAGGAACCGGATCGAGGCGGGCCGGGCGCGGGAGGGGGCCGGGTCGGGGCGGCGACCGGCGACCCGGGCGACCACCTGCGCGATCATGTCGACCCCGCAGGACTCCTGGACCACGCGCGGGATCATGCCGCCGGCCAGTCGGGGGTTGACCTCGACGACGCACGGGCCACGCCGGGTGTGCCGCAGCTCCACGTGCGCCGGTCCCCAGCCCAGGCCCAGGGCGCGCAGCGCGGCGATCGCTGCGTCGGCGAGGGACGTGGTGAGCGGCTGGCCGACGGGGGCTGGGAAGTCGTGGCCGGTCTCGACGAAGTACGGGTGGGGGCCGAGGTGTTTGCGGGTCACGCCGACGACGTGCTCGTCGAGGGTCTCCACGGAGTACTCGGGCCCGTCGAGATACTCCTCCACGAGCACGGCCCCCTGGGGCGGCAGCCCGGGCAGGGCGCCGAGGACGGCCTCGGCGGCGGCGTGCACCTCGTCGGGGTCGGCGCACAGCCGTACCCCGATCGAGCCGGAGCCGGCGGCCGGCTTGACCACCACGGGACAGCCGATCGCACCCGCCACGGACACCGCCTCGTCCGAGGTGCGCGCGTCGCCGAACAGCGGGCCGGGGACGCCCTTGTCGCGCAGCGTCCGGCGCTGGGTGGGCTTGTCGCGGCAGTCCCGGACGGCGTCGGGGTCCGGGTGCGGCAGGTCGAGGTCGCGGGCCACCTCGGCGGCGGTCGCGACGAAGTACTCCGAACTGCTGGTCACGCCGATGATCCGGCCGCCGAGGGCCAGGCAGGCGGCGCGCACGGCCGCCGGGTCGGCGGTGTCCACCACCCGGTGATCGAGCCCGTCGGCGGCGACGTAGGGGTACCGGGCGGGGTCGCGGGCGAGCAGGACCGGGCGCGTCCCCAGGTCGCGGGCCGCGTGGGCGAACAGCCGGCCCGTGCCCGTCGTGTTGCTCTCCACCAGCACGAACCAGTCGGTCACGGGGCCTCCATGGTCAGTCGGTGGACCTCGGCGGCCAGTTCCGCCTCGGCGGCGCGGGCGGTGCCCCGCCGGTCGCACAGCCACTGCCGGTGTGCCTTCCAGGCCAGGGTCGCGGTCGCGTGCGGTCCGGTGAAGTCGCCGGGGCCGCCGCCGTGCGCGTGCTCGGCGACCAGGTCGGCGAGGTCCAGCCCGGTCAGGCCGGTGCCGTCGAGCCAGCCGGGTGGGCCGTACGCCGCCAGGTCGGTGGAGCCGGCGTCGACGGCCCGGCGGACGGCGTCGCCGACCCGGTGGTGCGCGGTCCGGAACGGCACCCCGGCCCGCACGAGCCGGTTGGCCACCGACGTGGCCGTCGTGAAGCCGGCCTCCGCCCGGGAACGGGTCCGGGCCTCGTCGGGCCGGGCCCCGCTGACGAGGACCTGGCTGAGCAGCACCGACTGTTCGACGGCCCGTAGCCCGTGCCATACGCTGGCCACGGCTTCGGTGCCGACCTCGATGGAGTTGGTGAACGGCGTCGTGGCCATGGTCGCCGCCGCCGCGGCCCACGCGCCGATCGCCTGGCCGGGCTTAGCCTTCACGTGTTCGAGGAGGAACGCGTTGCGTTTCTGCGGCATGGCCGAGCTGCCCCCGACGAGCCGGTCGGGAAAACCCACGAACCCGAATTCCTGGGTACTCCACAGCTGCAGGTCCGTCGCGAGCCTGCTGAGCACCACGGCCAGCCCGGCGGCGGCTCCGAGGAGGCGCAGCGGCACGTCCCGGCTGGCCACCGCGTCCAGGGCGTGCGGGGCGGCGGCGGAGAAGCCGAGCAGCCGGGCGGTGTGCGCGGGGTCGATCGGCAGGTCGGTGCCGGCGACGGCCCCGGCGCCCAGCGGGCAGGTCCGCAACCCCTCGGCGGCGGCGAACAGCGCGTCGAGTTCGCGGCCGACGGCGAGGGCGACCCCGAGCAGGTAGTGCCCGTAGGTCACGGGCATCGCGGCCTGGAAGTGGGTGTACACCGGCATCACGACCGCCCGGTGCGCCCTGGCCCGGTTCAGCAGGACCCCTTCGAGGCGGACGGCCTGCTCGCCGACGTCGAGCACCCAGTCCCGCAGCGCCAGGCTCGTGATCGTGGCCTTCAGGTCGTTGCGGGACCGTCCGGTGTGCAGTACCCCGCCGACGTCCGGGCCGAGGTGCTCGATCAGGTAGCCCTCGTACATCAGGAACAGGCCGCGGGGCGCCGGGCGGGTCAGGAGTGGGGCGTAGCCGGCGGCGGTCAGGTCGGCCATGCAGCGCAGCAGCGCGCCCGCGGCGCCGGGCGGGACCAGACCCCGGGCGGCGAGCATCGCGACGTGTGCCTGGTCGACCCGGATCATCGGGGGCATCTCGGCGGCGATGTCGGCGGGGGAGAGGTCGCCGTAGACGACGTGCCGGGTGCGGGGGCGCAACTGGCCCAGGTTGCGACCGGTGCTGGGTGGCGTCGGGGCGGTCACGCCGGGACCCCGGACATGACCTCCGCGTGGGTGCGCCGGCCCCAGGCGTAGCTCGTCCAGACGCCGTCGGCGCGGGTCGGGTCGTCGAGGGGCTCCGGGTCGGTCGGGGGCCCGGCGGTGTGGCCGGCGGCGGCGAGCCAGGCGTCGTCGTAGACCGTGTCCTGGTAGCGGTAGCCCTCGTCGGGGAACATCACGACGGTCAGCGCCCGCGGGTTCCGACGGGCCCACCAGTCCGCCACCAGGTACGCCGCCCCGCTCGTCGGCCCCATGAACAGCCCGTGCCGGCGGTGCAGCCGCCGGGTGGCCTGGTAGGCGGCCCCGGCCGAGGTCCAGTGCACGTCGTCGAACACGGTGTGGTCGAGGTTGGCCGGCATCAGGCCCATCCCGAGCCCGCGCAGCTCGCGGTGGCCGTCGGGGTGCCCGAACAGGATGCTGTGGTGGGTGTCGACGGCGATCGCGCGGCACTCCGGGACGACGGAGCGCAGGTACGTGGCGGTGCCGGTCATCGAGCCGCCGGAGCCGACCGGGCCGACGAGGCAGTCGACCTGGCCGAGGGACTCCAGGACCAGCTCGGACACCGCGGCGTAGGACCGCGGGTTGTCCGGGTTGGAGTACTGCTCGGGCCAGAAGCTCCCCGGGAGCCCGGCGCGGATCTCGTGCAACCGGTCGAGGCGCGCCGCCTGGTAGCCGCCCGGGGCGGCGCCCGCCGCGGCAGGTACCCGTTCGACGACGGCACCGAGGTCGGTGAGCCGGCGGTAGAGCCGCTCGTCGACCACCGGGTCGCTGACCAGGATCAACCGCCGGTCCAGGTGCACGGCCTGCATGGCCAGCGCCAGGCCGAATGTGCCGGACGTGGTCTCCACGATCGTCGCGTCGGCGGGCAGCCGGCCCTCGGCGAGCGCCCGACGGAGGATGTAGCGGGCCGGGATCATCTTCATCAGCGTGAAGCACGCCCCGTACAGGTTGGGGCCGAGCCGGACGAGCCGGGGCAGCTGGTAGGCCTCGGTGGCCTCCTCGTACCCGGTGCGGATGCTCAACAGGCCGTCCTCTCCTCGGCGGTGCCGCCCGGCGGGGCACCGATCACGGTCGTGAGGACCAGGCCCATGGCCTCGATCCGGGCCGAGCACCGCACCGCGGCGTCGGGCGCGTCGGGCGAGCGGGCGTCGAAGATCAGTCCGGCGACCGTCCCACTGTGGGCTATCTGGATTCCTGCGCCGCCGTGGGCCAGACACAGCTCGAGGAGGGCTTCCAGGTTGTCCTTGGGGAGGAACCGCTGGTTGATCCGCGCGCTGGCGGTGGCGACCCGGCCGAGCAGAGCCACGTCCTCGGTGGCCAGGGCGCGGCGCAGTGCCGCGAGCAGTACCCCGAAGAAGCCGATCTCGCGGTCGCCGTACTCGGCGGGCGGGAACCGGTCGGTGTCCACACTGTCCCCGGGCCGGGTGTCGCAGCCGACCACGAGCAGCGGCGGCAGCCGGTGCCCGAGGGTCTCGAGCACGACGCCGTCGCGGTGCGCGAACAGCACCACCCGGTCGTCGATCATGACGGGGTCCGAGGCGCACTCGGCGAGCACGGCGAGCCGGCCCAGCTCCTCCCGGGACAGGGTGACCCCGTGGTAGTCGGCGACGGCCCGGATGGCCGCCGTGACGTCGCTGGTGGAGGAGCCCATGCCGATGCCGACGGGTACGTCGCTGACGATCTCGATGTGCCCGCCCTTGGCGGCGCCCGGTCGACCGGCGAACTCGCGCAGCGCGAGGACCGCGGCCCGGCGCACCTTGGTCAGCCCGGGGGAGCCGACCACCCCCCAGTGGTTCTGGCTTGGCCGGAACACCGCCCGGGTGCCGCGGGTGGTCTGCGGCAGGGTGACGAGCGCGCGCCGGAGTCCGCCGGAAGCGTCGCGGAACATGCCCTGGAGTAGTTCCCCGTGATGCGCGGGCGCGTAACCCTTACCGATCCCGAATTCCGCTGACACCTTTGTCGAACGAAGCTCGTGGAGAGCGCGTTGCGTCATGAGAACCCTTCTTCCGGGAAACGCTTCCGGTGAATTCTCAGGCGACGGCTTTCCGGATCGTGAAGATCAGACTCTCGTGCTCGTGTTCGTATTCCCGATAGCCGGCGTGCGGTGGCTCCCACCAACTCGCCGTCTCGACGGATTCGGTGATCATGCCGACGGATTCGAGCAGCTCGTCGAGGTCGGAACGGTCGTAGAACCGGCAGTAGAAATCGAAATGGTCGATGTACTCCTTGGGTGCCACCTCGCGAATGTTCGGGTCACTCACCTGGCAGTCGTTCATGGTCCACATGTTCGCGACAATGGCGCCGCCGGGGCGCAGCACCCGGTGGAACTCGCGCAGGGCGGCGCCGGGGTCGGTGAGGTGTCCGAGCAGGTCCCAGGAGAAGATCCCGTCCACGGAGTCGGGCAGCAGCCCGGTGTCGAAGGCGTCGGTGCGCACGAACACCACCCGGTCGCGGACGCCGGCCCCGGCGGCGACCCGTTCGGCGATGGCCATCGCGTTCGCCGAGGTGTCGCCGGCCAGCAGGACCGGGGCTCCGGCGGCCAGGGGCGGCAGGTTGCGGCCGTCGCCGCAGGGCAGGTCGAGCACGACGGAGGCGCCGTGGCGGGCGAACAGCCGGGCGGCCTTCTCGGCGTGCGGGACCGGCGGGTCGCCCCACAGGTTGGCCTGGCCGCCGAGCCGGGTCGCGTCGTACGCCCCGTCCCACAGCGGAATCGCGGCAGCGTCGCGCGACGGAACTCCCTTGTTCACCATGCCCTCCAAAGATCACGTTGATCGCGGCCCCCGGGCTGAGTGAACAATAAGTCGGCGACTGTCCACAAGCAACCCTGCATTCCGGCTTTTGTTGATGGCCGGAGGGACCGCCCGGACCAAATCGGCCAAAACGAGAAGCACTGTCCAATGTAGCGGTGATCATTAGTGAAGAAGCTTCAATGGCGTTGATCAAGGTCAATGTCAATCAGTCGATACCGGACCGTTCCGCCACCATCTCTCCGGAGGACTTTTACGTTTGATCATTGATGAAGATCAACGCGTGACAGGGCGCAGTCATGCGTTATATCCTCCTGCCGCGTCACCTTGGAAATTCGCGCTGCCCCCTTCACGTCAACTCACTCTCCGTATCCGCGTCCGCGAGATGGGAAGGTAGTTATGCGTCAGTTCAGCAGCGACTCCGCCGAGTCCTCGGCGATCGGGGTCGTCGACGTCGCCCGGTGGGAGCAGTACGGGCTCGACGGCAGGATGCCCTTCCAGGCCATGTGGTACACGATCCCGCCGGGCGGCAGCGGGCCCCGCGACGGCCACCCCGAGCTGGAGCTGTCCATCGTGGTCTCCGGCGTCGCGACCGTGGAGACCGCCGACCAGGTCGCCGACGTCGCGGTCGGGTCAGCCTTCCTCCTCGACAGCGGGGAGGGGCACGTGATCCACAACCGGTCGACGGACGTCGCGCTGGTCGTGTTCAGCGCCTACTGGATGCCCCTCGCGACCCGGGAGCAGGCGCTGTGACCGGCGTTGGCGTGACGGTCATCGTCATCCCGCAGCCCACGGTCAACGGGCCGCTGCACATCGGGCACCTGTCCGGGCCGTACCTGGCCGCGGACATCGCCTCGCGGGCGGCCAGGGCCCGGGGCGAGCGGGTGCTGACCCTCGCCGGCGTCGACGTGCACCCGAACTACGTGCTCACCAAGGCCGAACTCCAGGGGGTCGACGTCGAGGAGATGGTCACCCGGTACCGGGGGCAGATCATGGCGGCCTTCGACGGCGCCCGGATCGGCTATGACGCCTTCCTCGACCCACAGGCCCCCCACTATCGGCGCGCGATCGCCCGGATCCTCCGCGAACTGGTCGAGAACGGCACGGTGCCGATGCGCGAGTACACCCTGCTGCGGTGCACCGACTGCGAGCGCACCCTGCACCACTCCTACGTCGTGGGCACCTGCCCGGTGTGCGCGACCGGCGCGAACGGCACCTCCTGTGAGGGCTGCGGCGGGTTCACCTCCGCGCAGACCCTGCTCGATCCGAGCTGCGCGCGCTGCGGGGGAGCGCCCCGGCCGTTCGTCGCCACCATCCCGGTGCTGCCCCTGGAGGACTACCGCGACCGGCTGACCACCGAGTGGCTGCGCGCGGAGTGGCCGATGCGGATGCGCACCGTGCTGGAGCAGTACCGGCATGCGCCGCTGCCCGACATTCCGCTGGCGTACCCGACGAACTGGGGGATCGAGTGCGACGGCCCCCTCGAGGGGCTCCGGGTCGACTTCCCCTCCGAGCTCGGGTTCTCCTACCTCTACGGCCCGGCGCACGCGCTGCGCCCAGAGGCCGCCGGCCTGGCCGAGTGGGTCGGGGCCTGGGAGGAGGTGGAGGGCGTCTGGCACTTCAACGGCATGGACAACACCTTCTACTTCGCCATCCTGTACCCGGCGATCCTGGCCGCCGCCGGCGTGCCCACCGCCAAGGCCTGCGGGGCGGTGGTCAACGAGCTGTACCTGCTGGAGGGCAAGAAGTTCTCCACCAGCCGCAATCACGCGCTGTGGGCGGAGGAGTTCCTGGCGGCGGAGGACCCGGAGCTGGTCCGGCTGTTCCTGTCCTGGGACCGGCCCGACCGCTACGAGACCGACTTCACCCACGAGGCGTACCGGGCGTTCTGCGCGTGGGTCCGCCCGCTGCTGTCCACCGCCGGTTCGGGCGCGACGCCCCCGGGCGCGGACGGTGCGCTGCCCGCCGCACTGGCCGCCGCCGAGGTGGAACGGGCCGAGCGGGCTCTGCACCTCAACGGCTTCGACGCCGCCCTGGCCGTGCGGGCGCTGCTCGGCGCGTTGGGGGCCGGCGTCGGCGTGGACTCGGTCGCGATGGCCGCGCTGACCGGCCGGGGCGCACTGCCCCGGGGCGAAGGGTAGGCGGACGTGCGGGTGCGGATCATCGGAGGCGGCCTGGCCGGCGCGCTGCTGGCCTGGCGGCTCGCCCGGCTGGCCCCCGGCTGGCGACTGGAGGTGCTGACCGGGCCCGCCGGCCGCACCGACGCGACCGCCGCGTCGGGCGGCGCTGTCCGGGCCTACGAGACCGACCCGGGACAGCGGTCCCTCGCCCTCGACAGCCTCGTCGAACTCCTCGGCAGCGAGACCCTGCGCCGGTGGGCGGACTTTCGGCCGACCCGCGCGACCTACCTCGTCGCGGACCGGGCAGGGTTGGACGACGCGGTCGCCGAGATCGAGTACGCGCTGCCCGGGTCCGCCCGGGTGCTCGACGCCGCGGCGCTGGGCTGGGCCGGGCTGGACCCGGCAGCGGTGGCGGTCGTGGAGCACCGGGCGGGGCAGATCGCCCCCGGCCGGCTGCGCGAGGAGGTCCTGGCCGACAGCGGCGCGCGGTGTTCGGAGTCCACATTGGACCATATGCCGGCCGACGCCGACCTGACCGTGGTCGCCGCCGGGGCCTGGACCGGGGCCCTGCTGCGCGCCAGCGGCCTGCCGGCGGACGGCTACCGCACCAAGTCGATCCAGTACGCCGTGCACCCGGTCGAGGGCCGGCGACCCGGTCAGTTCGTGGACGCGACCACCGGCCTGTACGGCCGTCCGGACGGCGCGTACGGGCTGCTCCTGGGCCTGCCCACCGACCTGTGGGACGTCGACCCCGACCGGCCGCCGACCACACCGGCGCTGGCCGACCGGGCCCGGCGCCTGGCGGGGGACCGGTTCCCCGGCCTGCGGATCGGCCCGGCCCGACTGCGGGTCGGCTCGGCCGACGGCTACTGCGACACACCGGGCCTGGCCCTGCGCCCGGTGGGTCCGCCGGATCGCGGGGTGTTCACGTTCTCCGGCGGAGCGGGCGGCTCCGCGAAGACCGCGTTGGCTGCCAGCCGGCGCGCGGCGGCCCGGCTCGTCGAACTGGGCCGGGCCGCCGAACCCACTCCCGTCGAACGCAGGTGAGGTCAACGATGATCCACGACGAAACACACCAGACCCAAGTGCCGCGCTTCCACACGGTGGGCGTCGGCGCCGGGCCGGCGAACCTCAGCCTGGCGGCCCTGTTCGGGTCGGCCACCGCCGAGTCGATCGCGCTGTTCGACCGGCAACCGGGACCGGGCTGGCACAACACGCTGCTGCACTCCGGGGTGCGGATGCAGACCTCCTGGCTCAAGGACCTGGTGTCGATGGTCGACCCGCGCCACGAGCTGACGTTCCTCAACTACCTGGTCACGACCGGCCGGATGTTCGCGCTGCTCAACGCGCAGTTCGACGTGATGCCCCGGATGGAGTACGTCCGGTACCTGACCTGGGCTGCCCGGCGGATCCCGAACATCCACTACGGCGTGACCGTCGACAGCATCTCCCTCGGCAAGCAGGGCTTCACCCTGCACTCCGACGGCCGCGAACTCGCGCACGCCGAGCACCTGGTGCTCGGCCTCGGCAGCCGGCCGGTGATCCCCGACGGGTTCGCGGGGCTGCCGCACGAGCGGGGCTTCATCGCCGACGACCTCACCGGCCGGCTCGACGCGATGCGCGCCGACCGGGACGCGCCGGTCGCGGTGGTCGGCGGCGGCCAGACCGGGATCGAGGCCGTGATGCGGCTGGTCGGCCAGGGGTTCACCAGGATCCTGTGGTTCGGCAGGCGGCTGTGGATGGAGACCATCGACGACTCGCCGTGCGCCAACGACGTGTACCGGCCGGCGCACATCGAGTCCCTGCAGAAACTGTCCCCGGAGACCCGGCGCAGTGTGATCAAACGGCTCGACCCGACCGGGGACGCGCTCACCCCGGGGGCGATGCGCGCGCTCTATCAGGCCAACTACGACGGCCTGCTGGACCTCGGCAGGTACCCGGTGACGCTGATGCCGGGCAGGGACGTCACGTCGGCGGTGCTGGAGGGGGCCGACGTCGTCCTGCGCTGCCGCACGGCCGAACACGAGGAGGAACACCGGGTCCGGTACGTCGTGATCGCCACCGGCCGGGAGAACACGCCGATCCCGTTCGACGACGACCTGCGCGAGCGGGTCGACTGGGGCGAGGACGGCGAGGTGATCGTCGAGTCGGACTTCTCCGTGCGGTGGAAGGGCATGAACGGCCACCAGATCTACGCCCTGAACCGGGCCCGGCTGAGCATGGGCCTCACCGACGCGAACCTGACGCTGCTGCCGGTGCGGGCGGCGATCGTGCTGAACTCGATGTTCAAGCGGGAGGTCTTCGCGGTCGCCGACGAACTCTGCCCGGTCGACTGGGGCTGAGCGGCGTGTACGACAACCGCAGGTTCCGGCCGGTGGACGCGGTGCCCGGCAGCTCCGTCGGGCACTACCACCAGGACGGCGACCTGGTGTGGGCCGAGTTCTCCGGCACCGCCGTCCGGGCCGGCCGGGTCGTCGCCACGTGCGGCCCGGACGGGGTCCTCGACGCCGCCTACTGCTACGTCACCGCAGCCGGCGACACCGTGTCCGGCACCTTCGTCGGCACCCCCACCCTGCTCGACGACGGCCGGATCCGGCTCACCGAGGCGTGGAGCCGCACGGACGGCTCGTCGGGCGTCTCCGAGATCGAGGAGTTCGGCACATGACCCTGTTGGTGATCGGCACCGGGGGCCGCGAGTACCGCGAGTACCTGCTGGCCTCGATCGGCTCCCGGTACCGGGTGCACCTGCTCCTCGGCGAGGAACCCACGTGGGAGCGCGCGCACATCGCCGGCTGGACCGTCCTGGACAGCCCCGGCGAGACGGTCGACGCCGCGGAGATGGTCGCCGCCGCGCGGGCGGTCGCCGGACCGGTGCGCGGCGTGCTCAGCTGGGACGAGGCCCGGGTGTTGCAGACCGCGAAGGTCGCCCATGCCCTGGGCCTGCCCGGCGGCGACCCCGACGTCGCGATGCGGTGCCGCGACAAACACCTCACCCGGGTGGCGCTGCGGGCGGCCGGCGTGCCCCAGCCCGCGTCCGTGCTGGTCCACGGGCTGAAGGAGGCGCTGGAGGCCGCCGAGGCGATCGGCTACCCGGTGGTCCTCAAGCCCCGGGCCCTCGCGGCCAGCCTCGGCGTCGTCCTCGCGCGCACCCCGCACGACCTCGCCGACCGGTTCGGGTTCGCCCGCGACACCACGGTGCCCGGAGCCTGGACGTACGAGACGGTGCTGGTCGAGGAGTACGCGACCGGGGCCGAGGTGAGCGTCGACGCCGCGGTGCACGGCGGGCACGTGTCGCCGCTGTTCCTGGCCCGCAAGGACATCGGCTACCCGCCCTACTTCGAGGAGGTCGGGCACCTCGTCGACGCCGGCGACCCGCTGCTGACCGATCCGGGGATCCTGCGGATCGTCGCCGACACGCACGCCGCGCTCGGCGTCACCGACGCCATGACGCACACCGAGCTGCGCCTCACCCCGACCGGCCCGAAGGTGATCGAGGTCAACGGCCGGCTCGGCGGGGACCTGATCCCGTACCTGGGGCTGCGGGCCACCGGGATCGACCCCGGGCTGGCCGCCGCGGCCGTCGCCTGCGGCCTGCCGCCGGAGGTGACGGCCGACCGGCGGCTCGTCGGGGCGGTGCGGTTCCGGTACCCGGACAAGGACGACACGACCATCGACGGCATCGACATCGACACCACGGCCCTGCCCGCCGACGTCGACCGGATCACGGCCCTCGCCGGGCCCGGCGACGTGGTGTCCCCGCCGCCGGCCGGCACCCTGTGGGGCCGCATCGCGCTGGCCACCGCCGTGTCCGGCACCGTCGCCGGGTGCGCGGCGGCCCTGGACGCGGCCGAGGCCGCCCTGACCGTGAGAGTGAGGTAGCCGTGGACAGGTGCGCGGTGGTGGTCGACCCGCTGGGGACGGGCCAGGAGTATCCGGCGGCGTTCGCCGACGCCGGCGTGGCCACGGTCGCGGTGCTCAGCACCCCCGAACCCATTCCGCTGTACGCGGACTCCTGGCACCCGGAGAACTTCGCAGCCGTCCACGTGTTCGACGGCGACCTCGCCGCCCTGGCCGGGACCCTGCGGGGGTATGACCCCCTGTGCCTGATCGCCGGCTCCGAGACCGGGGTCGAACTCGCCGACGCGCTCGTCGAACGCGTGCTGCCCGGCACCGGTCACGTCCCGGAGCTGGCCGCCGCCCGCCGCGACAAATGGGCGATGGCCACGGCCGCCGACGCCGCCGGCCTGCCGCACCTGCGCCAACTGTGCAGCGCCGACCCGGCGGAGATCGACCGGTGGCTGAAGGCCACCGGCCTGGACCGGGTCCGACTCGTCGTCAAACCGCCCAAGAGCGCCGCCACCGACAACGTGCACTTCGTCGACGCCGGCGCGGACTGGCGGGGCTTCTTCGACCAGATCTACGGGCACACCAACGAGTTCGGGCTGCGCAACGACGCCGTGCTCGTCCAGGAGTACGCCGAGGGGCCGGAGTTCCTCGTCGACAGCTACTCCGTCGACGGCGCGCACGGCCTCGTCGACGTGTGCCGCTACACCAAGGTGCGGCGCGGGGACCGGATCGGGGTCTACGACCTCGTGGACTTCCTGGCGCCCGGGGACGCGGACGTGGCGGCCGTGTGGCCGTACACGAAGCGGGTGCTCGACGCGGTCGGGATCCGCAACGGTTGCTGCCACACGGAGGTGATCCTCACCGCCGACGGCCCCCGGCTGCTGGAGGTCGGCGCCCGGCCCGCCGGCGGCGGCCACCAGATGATCTCGAGGATGGCGACGGGCACCAACCACATCCTGCGCACCGTCGACCACCGGGTGCGCGGCGCGTTTAGCCCCACCTACGACCTCGTACGGCACGTGTGCAGCGTGGTGATCTCCGCGCCGCACGCCGGCACGTGGCGCAACGGCGACCTGTTCGACGGCGTCACCGGCCTGTCGACCCACGCGCTGCACCACTTCTACTTCGGCGGCGGCGACCTGCTGCCCGCCCCCGCCGGCCTGTCCAGCATGGTCGGCTGGGTCGTGCTGGCCTCCGCCGACCGCGCGGCCCTCGACGCCGACTACCACCGGATCAAGGACCTCGAACGCCGGATGGAGGTGGAGCGGGGCCCACACCCCTCATGAGGGGCCCCGCCCCGGCTCAGGCCTCGTGGAACGTGCACCCCAGGGTCGCCCCGGCCGCGACGTTGACGATGCCGTCCTCCAGATCCGTGGTGCCGCGCACGAACGCCCCGGCGTAGCCCTGGCTGGAGGTGAACACGCCCCAGTTGAGCAACCGCCGCTCCAGGCCGTCGGCGGTCGGGAACAGCTCCGGCACGCCCCGGATCCGACGCTGGAGCACGTGGTGGCCGGTCATCGCCCCGTCGAGGTGCGCCAGCCACTCCCCGGCGTCGGTCTCCCAACCGGGCACGACGCCCAGCCCGCCGTGCAGCAGCGTCGGCTTGAGGATCAGGTTCTCCCGCTCCGCGACGGCGTACCCGCGCAGGTCCACCCGGGCGCCGTCGACCGTCACGTCGCCGTCCCGGACGACCTGGGTCCACGGCAGCAGCCGGTCGAGGCTGGCCCGCTGGGCTGGGCTGAAGTGGTGCCGGTTGGCCTCGTCGGCGACCATGGCAAGGGCGGCCTTGTTGCCGTACAACTCTGCGTCCATCGGGGCGAAGATCCGCACCTCGCCGCGCTCCACGGCCCGCAGCACCGGTTCGACGAGCCCGGGACCGGCCGGGTCGAGCAGGTCCTCGATCAGGAACAGCCGGTAGACCACGTCCACCGGGCGGCCGCGCAACCAGACCCGGCCGTCGTGGAACTCCAGCATGCCCAGGTGGCACGGCACCACGTCCACCCCGAACGGAGCCATCACCGCGGCGCTCGCCTTCAGCCGCTCCTCCAGGCCGTCGAAGCTCGCCGGCCAGTCCACGGCGGCCACGAGGGGCCGCTGCCCGGCCGGCACGTCGCTCTCGACCAGCAGCGTGCGCACCAGCTCCTCGATGGTGTCGACGTACGCCAGGCCGTGCTCGGCGACGAACTCCGCGAAGAACGGGTGGGTGAGGAACGTCGGGTTGACCATCGCGTTGTCCAGCCCGCCCAGGGCGCTGCCCAGGTTCAGCTCCATCAGCCGGAAGTGCTCGCCGTCGTGGTAGATGTCGGCGCGCCCCATCCGGGTCGGGGCCGGCCCCCGGCCGCGCAACACCGCGGTGACCTGGTCGGGGTTCATGCCGGCGGCGCGGGCGAACGCGCCGATGTCGCCGCCGAACAGCCGGTGGGGGAGCGCGTAGAGCGCGTCCTGGAGGTTGCGCAGGTCCTCGTCGAGGCGGGCGACCTCGGCCCTGTCCAGGAACGCCGGGCGGGGCAGGGTCCTGCCCCGGTAGCTGGTCGCCTCCAGGTCGAGGTGCCGCTGGGTGGCGTCGGTGAGCTCGGCCGGGCCGACGCCCCTGCGGGCGACCTCCGCGAGGTAGTGCCCGGTGATCGCGTTGCGGGTCATGGCGTCTGGGTCCTCTCGTCGAGCGGGGCGTCGGCGGGCGTGCCGTGCGCCGGGTCGGGCGGATCCGTCGGGCCCGGGGCGCGCATCCCGAACCAGCCGGCCGCGATCCCGCCGAGGGTGGCCGCCGCGTACCACCACCACACGCCGGCGTGCACCCGCTCCCACAGGGCGAGTCCGACGACCGGGCCGATGGCCGAGCCGACCCCGAAGACGGCGGAGGCCGCGCCGATGTAGCGGCCCCGGTGCCGTTCGGGGCTGGCCACGGCCGAGTACGCGAACATGGTCGGCCCGGCGACGACCTCCGCGAGGGACCAGACCAGGGTGCCGAGCACGAACGCCGCGGCCCCGATCGGCAGCGTGTAGCAGGCCAGGCCGCCGCCGAGCAGCACGAACCCGACCGCCACCGTGATCCGCATCGGCCAGGTCTGCACGACCTTGGTGACCAGCAGCTCGCAGGTGATCACGATGAAGCCGTTGAGGGCGAGCATGGCGCTGAACCACGCGGTGCTCAGCCCCTGCGACCGCATCGCCACCGGCAGCGCGCTGAGGTACTGGGTGTACACGGCGGCGTTGGTGAGCAGCGCGAGAAGGAACAGCACGTACCGGCCGTCGCGGAGCACGACGAGGTAGCTCCCCTCGGCGGCTGTCGCCGGGGCGCCGGTGGCCGTCGCCCCGCGCCGGGGGAGCGCGATCCCGGCGATCACGGCGAACGCCAGGCACGCGACGGCCTCGGCCCAGAACAGCAGGTCGTAGCTGACCGCGACGAGGGCCGCGCCGATCAGCGGGGCCGCGGTGGTGCTGAGGTTGTAGGCCAGCCGGTACATCGCGAAGATCATCACCTGGCGGTGCGCCGGGGTGAGCTCCGACAGCAGGCTCTTGGCGGCCGGCCGGTAGGTGGCGGTCATCGCGCCGACCAGGGCCACGGCCGCGAGCATCGCCGGGTAGCTGTGCAGGTAGAGCACGGCCAGGACCATGCCGGCGGTACCGGCCATGCTGACCAGGATCGTGCGGCGCGGGCCGAGCCGGTCGGACAGTTCGCCGCCGACGAGGGAGCCGGCGACGGAGCCGACGGAGTACACCCCGAGGGCGACGCCGGCCTGCACCGTGGTGAAGCCCCGGAACGTCAGGAACAGCACCAGGAAGATCTGGACGAACGCTCCCAGCCGGTTGACCAGGATGCCGACCAGCAGGGCCTTCGCCGCCAGCGGGGACTGCCGCCAGGTGACGAGGATGCCAGCGTCCGCGGAACCGCTCATCGTCGGACCTCCCGGTCTGGGCTGACGGCCGGGTGGCCGCTCGCCCGGTGGGTGCTACTGGTGCAGGGTCAGCTTGAGCAGTTGTCCGGCGCCCCCGGCGGACATCGTCCTGTTGGTCACGTACACGACGTCTCCGAGCCCGACGGCCAGGCCGCGCGGCGCGTTGAGTCCGACGGCGACGACAGCGATCTCCGTCGCGGAACCAGCCGCGGCCGCCGGGCCGGTGGGGAGCACGGCGGTGGTGAGGAGCACCGCCAAGGCGGTCAACCGGACACGTCGCTGTGTTCGTCGCACGCGAGTTCCTCCAACGCTAGGCGTCCTTAAAGGACACACACTAAACGCGGGAAGGTGTCGGGGATCACATCCAAGGGGATGAGTGCTTTTGGCCATTCGGCTATTTACATGAAGCGATTGTGCCAGGTGGCGATCCGGATCTGCCGAACCGTAGAAACTTCTCCCGGAGTGGACATAGGCTCGGCGTGATCACTGTTCGCGTTCCACCCCGGGGAGGCCCGTTGCGTACGGGAGTTTGGCTGATCGGCGCGCGGGGCTCGGTCGCGGTCACCAGCATGGTCGGCGCGCTGGCGGTGCGCGCCTCCCTCGCCGCCCCGCTGGGCTGCGTCACGGAGCTGCCCGAGTTGCGGTCGGCCGCCGTGCCGACCCTGGGCGACCTCGTCTTCGGCGGCCACGACATGTCCACCGTCGGCCTCGTGAAGAAGGCCCGCGACCTGGCCGCCTCCGGCGTCCTGCCCGGGGCCCTGGTCGAGGCGGTCGCCGCGGAACTGGACATGATCGAGGTCGAGGTCCTGCCGGCCCCCGGCGGTGGCGTCCCCTGCGAAGGCTCCCCGGACGGCCGCGTCCAGGCAGACACCGCCGCGCGGATCGTGTCCGACCTGCGCGCCTTCCGCGACCGGCACGACCTGGCCCGGATCGTGGTCGTCAACGTGTCCTCCACCGAGCCCGTCGCGACCCCCCACCCCGCGCACGCCGACCTCGCCGCGCTCCGCGCCGCCCTCGACCTGCCCGGGGCGGTGCTGCCGGCCAGCGCGCTGTACGCGTACGCGGCACTGTCGGCCGGCTGCCCCTTCGTGGACTTCACCCCCTCCACCGGCGCGCGCCTGCCCGCGCTGGCCGAACTGGCCGCCGAGGCCCGGCTGCCCCACGCCGGCAGCGACGGCAAGACGGGCGAGACGCTGCTCAAGTCCGTGCTCGCCCCGATGTTCGCGCTGCGGCACCTGCGGGTGACCTCCTGGTCGGGGATCAACCTGCTCGGCGGGGGAGACGGCGCGACCCTGGCCGACCCGGCCGCCAACGCCGCCAAGACCGCCAGCAAGCACCGCGTCCTCGGCGAGACCCTCGGCTACCAGCCCGAAGGCCACACCCGCATCGACCACGTGCCCGAACTGGGCGACTTCAAGACCGCCTGGGACCTGGTCACCTTCCAGGGGTTCCTCGGCACGGCGATGCGGATGGAGTTCACCTGGCACGGCTGCGACTCGGCGCTCGCGGCCCCCCTCGTCCTGGACCTGGCCCGGCTGACCGCCGCCGCGCACGCCGCCGGCGTCGTCGGGCCGGTGCCGGAGCTGGCGTTCTTCTTCAAGGACCCGATCGGCGACGTCCCGCACGGCCTCGCCGAGCAGTGGACGCTCCTCGTCGAATTCGTCAGGGGGCTGTCCGATGCGACTGCGTGACCTCGTCGAACTCGTCCGGGCCCCCGCAGCGCTGTCAGTGCCGGGCGACGCCGTGGCCGGGGCCGCCGCCGCCGGCACCCTGGGCGGGCGCACCGCCGGCCTCGCCACGGCCTCCGTCTGCCTGTACTGGGCGGGGATGGCCGCCAACGACTGGGCCGACCGCGACCTCGACGCCGTCGAACGCCCCGAACGGCCCATCCCGTCCGGCCGGATCACCCCCGCCGCCGCGCTCGGGGTGGCCGGCGGCCTCACCGCCGCCGGCCTGGCCGTCGCCGCGCTGACCGGCGGCCGACGGGCCCTGGCCGTGGCCGTGCCGCTGGTCGGCGCCATCTGGGCGTATGACGTGGCCTGGAAGAACACCGACGCCGGACCGGCCGGCATGGCCCTGTGCCGGGGCCTGGACGTCCTGCTCGGCGCGAGCACCGGCAAGGTGTCCCGCGCGCTGTGGCCGGCGCTCGTGGTCGCCTCGCACACCTACACCGTGACCGCGCTGTCCCGCCGCGAGGTGCACGGCGCTGACCGGGACCTGCCGGCCCGCACCCTCGTCGCCACGGCCGCGATCGCCGCCGCGCCGGTCCTGGGCCGGCAACGCCGCCTGTCAGCCCTCCTCGGCGGCTGGTACGCGGCCCGCTACGGCGGCGCGCAACGCAGGGCGTTCGACGACCCGTCCGCCGCCAACGTGCGCGCCTCCGTCGGGGCGGGCATCACGGCGCTCCCGGCGTTGCAGGGCGCGCTGACCGCCTCGGCCGGCGCCCCGGTCACCGGCGCGGTCCTGGCGGCCGCCGCCCCGCTCGCCCGCGCCCTCGCCCGGAAGGTGTCCCCGACATGAGCCTGCGCTTCGGGTACGGCACGAACGGCTTCGCCAACCACCGCCTCGACGACGCGCTCGCCGTCATCGCCGACCTCGGCTACACCGGGGTGGCGCTGACGTTGGACCACGCGCACCTGGACCCGTATCAGCCCAAGGTGTTCGAACGCACGGCGGCCGTCGCCACGGCACTCGGCCGCCACGGCCTCGGCGTCGTGGTGGAGACCGGGGCGCGCTACCTGCTCGACCCGCGCCGCAAGCACGCGCCGACCCTCCTCGACGCCGACCGCCGCCGGCGGGTCGACTTCCTCCGCCGGGCCGTGGACATCGGCGCGGATCTAGGTGCGGAGGCCGTGTCCTTCTGGGCCGGCGTCCGCCCCGACGGCCTGGGACCGGCGGACGCCTGGGACCGGCTCGTCGCCGGCTGCGCCGAGATCGTCGCGCACGCCGACGCCACCGGGGTCGTCCTCGGCTTCGAACCCGAGCCGGGCATGCTCGTGGAGAACCTCGCCCAGTGGCATGCGCTGCGCGCCGACCTGGGCCGGCCCGCGGCCTTCGGGCTGACCCTCGACATCGGGCACTGCCGGTGCAACGAACCCGTACCGGTCGCCGACTGCGTCCGGGCGGTCGGTCCGTACCTGGTCAACGTGCAGATCGACGACATGCGCGCAGGCGTGCACGAGCACCTGGAGTTCGGCGCCGGGGAGATCGACTTCCCGCCGGTCCTCGCGGCACTGTCCGAGGTCGGCTACGCCGGCCTGGTCGCCGTCGAGCTGCCCCGGCACTCGCACGCGGCCCCGCAGGTCGCGGCCCGGTCCCTGGACTTCCTCCGCGCCGCCGAAGGGATCCTGGTGTGATCCCCGCGCCACCGGCCAGCCCGTGGCTCGACGCGGCCCTCGACCGGGTCGCCGTCGAGCCGGCGTCCATCGCGACCCTGTTCCCGGCGGTCGGCCGGCACGTCGGCCGCGACCCGCTCACCGAGGGCTGGCGCACCGACGACGCGGCCCGGGCCCTGCTGCTCACCGCCCTGCCGCCCCGCGCGGTGGTGGGCGAGGTCAGAGCCCTCTACCGCTACGGCGACGCCGACGAGAAACGCGCCGTCCTCCTCGCGTTGCCGGCACTGCTGGTCGGCGACCGGTGCGCCGACCTGCTCGGTGACGCCCTGCGCACCAACGACACCCGCCTGGTGGGCGCGGCCCTGGGCCCGTACGCGGCGCACCTGGAGGCCGCGGCCTGGCGGCACGGCGTCCTCAAGTGCGTGTTCATGGGCGTGCCCCTGTCGGTGGTGCACGACCTGACGGAACGCGCCGACGCCGAACTGGCCGAGATGCTCGGCGGGCTCGCCGACGAGCGCGCCGCCGCCGGCCGGTCCGTCCCCGACGACGCCCTCGCACTGCTGCACATCCTGAGGAGCCGGTAGGTTGCGTATCTTCGACCCGCACATCCACATGACGTCGCGCACCACCGACGACTACGAACGCATGGCCGCCGCCGGGGTGAAGGCCCTGGTCGAGCCGTCGTTCTGGCTCGGGCAGCCGCGCACGTCGGTGGGCTCGTTCACCGACTACTTCGACGGCCTGATCGGCTGGGAGCCGTTCCGGGCCGCCCAGTTCGGGATCGCGCACCACTGCACGATCGCGCTGAACCCGAAGGAGGCCAACGACCCGCGCTGCCGGGAGGTCCTCGACATCCTGCCGCGCTACCTGGCCAAGGACCGGGTCGTCGCCGTCGGCGAGATCGGCTACGACTCCATGACCCCGGCCGAGGACGAGGTGTTCGCCGCCCAACTCGCCCTCGCGGTCGAACACGAACTCCCCGCCCTGGTGCACACCCCGCACCGCGACAAGGCCCGCGGCACGACCCGCACACTCGACGTCGTCAAGGAGTCCGGCATCGACCCGGGGCTGGTCGTCGTCGACCACCTCAACGAGCTGACCGTGCGGCCCGTCGCCGACGCCGGCTGCTGGACGGGGTTCTCCATCTACCCCGACACGAAGATGTCCCCGGACCGGATGGTCGTCATCCTCCGCGAACACGGCCTGGACCGGGTCCTGATCAACTCCGCGGCCGACTGGGGCCGCTCCGATCCGCTGCTCACGCTCCGCACGGGCGAGGCGATGCTGGCCGCCGGGTTCACCGACGACGACGTCGACCGGGTGCTGTGGCGCAACCCCGTCGAGTTCTACGGCCAGTCCGGCAGGCTGCGACTCGACGCCGCCGGCACGGAACCCACGTTCGAGGGCAACTCGATCCTGCGCGGCGGTGCCTGATGCGGCTGAACCACCCCGACGGCACCGTCGTCCACCTTGCCTACTGCACCAACGTCCATCCGGCCGAGGATTTGGCCGGCATTCTCGCCCAGCTCGACACCTTCGCCGCACCGGTCCGCGCGACCCTCGACGCCGACGTGCTCGGCCTGGGCCTGTGGCTCGCCGCCCCGGTCGCCGCCGCCCTCGCGGCGGATCGAGCCCTCCGCGTTCTCCTGCGCCGCGAACTCGACGCCCGGGGCCTGGAGGTCGTCACCTTCAACGGCTTCCCGTACCAGACGTTCCACGCCCCGGTCGTCAAACACGCCGTCTACCGGCCCGACTGGACTGACCGCCGCCGCCTCGACTACACCCTCGACCTGGCCCTGATCCTCGCCGACCTGCTGCCCGACGACGCGGCCCGGGGCTCGATCTCCACCCTCCCGTTCGGCTGGCGCACCCCGTGGGGGACCGCCGAGGCCGACGGGGCCGCGCGCCTGCTCGACGACCTCGCCCGGGGCCTCGCCCGGCAGCACCGCGCCATCCGGGTCGCCGTCGAGCCGGAACCCGGCTGCGTCGTGGAGACCACCCCCCAGGCGATCGCCGCCCTGTCCGGCGTCGACCCCGACCGGATCGGACTCTGCCTGGACCTCGCGCACCTCGCCTGCGCCTGGGAGGACCCGGCCAGGGCCGTCGCCAGCCTCGCCGCCGCCGGCGTCCCGGTCGTCAAGACCCAGGTCTCCGCCGCGCTGGAGGTCACAGACCCGCGCGGCGCGGCGGACATCCTCTCCGGGTACGCCGAGCCACGCTTCCTGCACCAGACCCGCACCCGCGCCGGTGCCGCCTACGACGACCTGCCCGAGGCACTGGCCGCCGACCCCGACGGCCCGTGGCGGGTGCACTTCCACGTGCCGATCCACGCCGCCCCCGAGCCGCCACTGTCGGGCACCACACCTGTGCTGCGGGCCGGACTGGCCGCCCTGGTCGGGGGGCCGGTAGCGCTGTGCGACCACCTGGAGGTGGAGACGTACACCTGGAACGTCCTGCCCGCCGACCGCAGGCCCCGCGACGACGCTGCGCTGGTGGCCGGCATCGCCGCCGAGGTGGCCTTCGCGCACCGCGAACTCCTCGACCTGGGCCTCACCCCGGAGGGTTCCGCTCCGGCCAGCCCTGATCCGGGCGCGGAGCCTGCCGCGTCGGACCGTACCGGCACCGTGGCGGTGACCCGGTGAGCCGCCCGACGCCCCTCGTCGTCATCGACGTCGTCGGCCTGACCCCGCCGCTGCTGGACCACATGCCCCGGCTGCGCGCGGCGACCCATCAGGGCTTCACGGCCCGCCTCGACCCGGTGCTGCCCGCAGTGACCTGCCCGGTGCAGGCCACCCTGCTCACCGGCGCCCCGCCGAGCGAGCACGGCATCGTCGGCAACGGCTGGTACTTCCGCGACCTCGGCGAGGTCCTGCTGTGGCGCCAGCACAACCGACTCGTCGGCGGGGACAAGATCTGGGAGGCGGCCCGCCGGGCGTACCCGGACTACACCGTCGCCAACATCTGCTGGTGGTACGCGATGGGCGCTGACGTCGACTGGACCGTCACCCCCCGGCCCGTCTACCGCGCCGACGGCCGCAAGGAACCCGACTGCTACACGTTCCCCCCAGACCTGCACGACGAGCTGGAACGGCACTGCGGGGTCTTCCCGCTTTTCTCCTTCTGGGGCCCGGGCGCCGGCATGGCGTCGTCGGCGTGGATCTGCCGGGCCGCCGAGTACGTGATGGACACCCGCGACCCCGACCTCACCCTCGTCTACGTGCCCCACCTCGACTACGACCTGCAACGCTTCGGCCCCGCCGGCCCCGAGGCCGTGCGCGCGGCGACGCAACTCGACGGCGTGCTCGGCCCGCTCCTCGACGCCGCCGCCGCGCGGGGCGCCACCGTGGTCGCCCTGTCCGAGTACGGCATCACGCCCGCCCGCCGGCCCGTGCACGTCAACCGGGTGCTCCGCGAGGCCGGCCTGCTCAATGTGCACACCCAGGCGGGGATGGAGTACCTGGACCCGTGGACGTCCCCGGCGTTCGCCGTCGCCGACCACCAGATCGCGCACGTGTACGTCGCCGACCCCGCCGACGTGAAGGAGGTCGCCGAGCTGTGCGCGGAGATCCCCGGCGTCGCCGAGGTGCTCGACGCCGACGGCAAGGCCCGCCACGGCCTCGACCACGAACGCTCCGGGGAACTCGTCCTGATCGCCGAACCCGACGCCTGGTTCACCTACTACTACTGGACCGACCCGGCCGCCGCCCCGGACTTCGCCAGACTCGTCGAGATCCACCGCAAGCCCGGCTACGACCCGGCGGAACTGCTGTTCGACCCGGCCGGGCCGGGGGCGGCGAAGCTGCGCGCCGGGGTGGCGCTGGCGAGGAAGAAGCTCGGCATGCGGTACCTGATGAGTGTGGTCGGTCTCGACGCCGGGGCCGAGGCGGTCGGCGGCTCGCACGGCCGGCTGCCGACGAGCGCCGCGGAGTCCCCGGTGCTGCTGTGCTCCGACCCGTCGGAGGCGCGCGAACGGATCGCGGCGACGGAGGTGAAGGCGCTGCTCCTGCGCCTGGCGGGCCTGACGGAGTAGCTACGCTCCACGGCATGCCCCGACTCCGCCCCGCCGCGCGCGCCCTCGTCCTCGACGACTCCGGCCGGATCCTGCTGTGCCGGTTCACCTTCGACAAGCCCGACGCGCCGGTCGAGGTGTGGGCCACCCCGGGCGGCGGCGTGGAGCCGGGCGAGTCAGCCCTCGACGCCCTCCGGCGCGAACTCGTTGAGGAGATCGGCCTGGCCCTCGACGCGGACCCGCCGCACGTCTGGCACCAGGAGGTCGTCGCCGCCGGCCACGCCACCGGATACGACGGCGTGATCAACGACTACTTCCTGGTCCACACCGGCCAGTTCGAGCCCAGGGGCTCGATGACCGAGGCGGAACTGGCCGCGGAGAACGTCACGGAGTTCCGGTGGTGGACCAGAGCCGAACTCGACGGGTACCGGGGCCCCGGGGTCTTCTCCCCGCGCGCGCTCCCGGACGCCCTCGCGGCCCTGCTCGCTGACGGCCCGCCGGCGGAGCCCATCGCCATGGGCCTGTGAGGCGTCCCGCCCGCCCGAGTGCAGGGAGGCCTCCGGCCGCGCGGTGTCCTCAGCGCGGCTACCGATCGAGGAACGCCAGCACGGCCGTGGCGAACAGCGGCGAGTCCCCGAGGTCGTAGTGCGTCAGGCCCGGCAGGATCGCGAGCGCGTGGCCACCCTCCGGCCGTCCCTCGCCCGTCCACCCGCCGTCGCGGAGACCGCCCCCGAGCAGGGCGAAGATCTCGACGTAGTGGCTGGGCGGTGCCATGTCGGCGTCGGCGGCGACCACGAGCGTCGGCACCCGCAGACCGCGCACGTCCTCGGTGAAGTCGAAGTCCCGCGCCATCGCCTCGCCGATCTTGTCCAGCAGCCGGGGGAAGTCCCCGGGGCGGGGCGCGACCCGCGCGTACAACTCGTACATCGGAGTGCTCTTCATGAACTCGGCCGCGGCCGCGTTCACCTGCTTCTGCTGCTCGCGGATCTCCGGATAGACCGCGTCGGGCCGGATGTTCGCCGCGGCAGTGACGAGCCGACCCACCTTCGACGGGTACTTCGCCGCGGTGTGCAGCGCCACCCCGCCACCGAGTGAGTAGCCCACCACGTCCGGCCGGTCCAGCCTGAGATGGTCGATGAGGGCGCCGATGTCGTCGGCCATGAGCCGCACGTCGAGCGACCGGTCGATGTCCGCGGTGCGACCGTGCCCCTGCAGGTCGACGGCGATGACCTGGTGGTGCTCGGCCAGCGCGGGCAGCACCGGCCCGAACGTCTCGCCCGACATCAGCCCGCCGTGCAGCAGGATCAGCGGCCGCCCGGCCCCGTGCCGCTCGAAGTACAGGTTGATGCCGTTGACCTCGGCGTATTCGCCCGGGCCGGGGCTCCTGTCGGTGGCAGCCATGACGGTGCTCCTCGTGTGCGCACGATGCAGGTCCCGTCCACCCTAATCCCCAGGTCGGGGTGCCCGTGGCGATCCGGGCCCGACGCCGCGGCCGGATCCGACGCCGGCTCCGCGCGGCCTACCCGGCCCTGATCAGGGCCGCGCCGCGGACCATGGCCCTGAGCCGGGCCGCGCGGCGGACCAAGGTCGCGGGCGACGTCCCGGTGGCGGAACGCTAGCCTGTGGTGCCCACAATCCTTCCGACGATCGGCGGTCCGGCATGAGCCAGCTCGAAGACGTGGCAGACCAGGACGGCTGGCGCTGCTGGGTGTGCGACGAACCCGTCGACCGGGACATCTCGGTGAACGATCCGCGCGGTGCCAGCGTCGACAGCAGGTCGGTGGGTTCCCGGTCCGGCAAGAAGGCCGCCCGCGACTTCGCCGGCGCCGAACGCCTGGCCCATCGGGGCTGCAACACGAAGAAGGGCGCGGTCACCCCCGTGATCCCCTGGCCGGCGGACCTCGTCCTGATGGACCCGGCGCCGTTGCTCACGGTCGCCGAGCGGCTCGACCGCAAGGGCGGCCGGGAGGTCGTGGTCCGGTGCGTGGACCGCGCCGACGCGAAGCAGGTGGCCGACTGGCTCGTGGACCGCTTCTCCCGGCTGGCCCCCGGGCTGCCCGTGGACGCGAGCGTCGACCCCGGCGGGGGCCAGTTCGTGGTGGCGCTGACCGTGGCCCGCCGCCGCTGACGTCCTGAGCCCGCAGGCCGCGGCCCGTGCCGCCCGGTCAGCCCCTGATGCCGTCGAACAGGCGGCGGGCCTCCTGCCGGGTGAACATGCCGGAGATCTCCAGCGCCGGGCCGACGATCGGTGTCATCACCGTCGGCGCGGACACCACCGTGCCGTCCACCACGATCGCGAGGCGGTTGCGCGGATCGGACTCCCGCGACACCCGGGTGGTGAGGTCCGTGAACGTCCGCCCGTCGTCGGGGCGCAGGTTGATCCGGATCACGCTGTCGCCGGAGCCGCCCGACGCCACCTCGATCCGGGCGACCTCGGTGATCGTCATGCCCGGTCCCAGGGTCAGGCAGCGGTCCGTGGCCGGCCGGGGTGCCGGCACGTCCCCGGTGCGGCAGGGCGCCGGGTACTCGTCGGTGACCTGGAGCAGGCTGACCGGCCGGGCGATGTGACCGGTAGCGGAGGGCGCGTCGGAACCGGGCCTGGCCACCAGGACGACAACGGTGACCAGGAGCGCCACGACGACCAGCGCGCCGACGACCAGGAGCACGATCATCCCTGACGGTGGGCGGCCGCGCCGGGGACGGGGGAGATCCTGCAGATTCTCATCCATAGCGGCGAATCTAACCGGTACGGACAAGGTGCCCCCGACGCCCGCGACCGGACGACGCCTAAGGTGGGGCCCATGATCGTCGGGGTGCTGGTGTTCGACGGGGCCGGGCTGTTCGAGACCTCGGTGCCCGCCTCCGTGTTCAGCGAGCCCGGATTCGAGCTGCGGATGGTCGCCGGCGAACCCGGCCGGCTGACCAGTACCGGCGGGCTGGTGGTCGAGGCGCCGTACGGGCTCGACGCGCTCGCCGACGCCGACCTGGTGATCGTCCCGTCGTACCGGACGTCGTTCGAGCCGCCGCCCGGGGCGGTGCTCGAGGCGGTGCGGGCGGCGCACGCCCGGGGCGCGACGGTCGTCGGGCTGTGCGTGGGCGCGTTCGTGCTGGCGGCGGCGGGGCTGCTCGACGGCCGGCGGGCGGTGACGCACTGGGGGTACGCCGCCGAGCTCGCGGCCCGGTACCCGAAGATTCTCGTCGACACCGACCAGCTCTACGTCGACGAGGGCGACATCGCCACCTCCGCCGGCAGCGCCGCGGGGATCGACCTGTGCCTGCACCTGATCCGGCACCGGTCGGGCGCGGAGCTGGCCGGCCGGATCGCCCGCCGGATGGTCGTGCCGCCGCACCGGGCGGGGGAGCGGGCCCAGTACATCGAGGAGCCGGTGCCGGCCCCGCTGCGCGGCGACCCGGTCGGCCTGGCCATGGACTGGGCGCTGCACCGCCTCGACCACGACATCCCGGTCGACGAGCTGGCCCGGCGGGCCACGATGTCCCGGCGCGCGTTCGACCGGCGGTTCCGGGAGGTGACCGGCACGACCCCGGCCCGGTGGCTGCTGCACCAGCGGGTACTGCGCGCCCAGCGCCTCCTGGAGACCACCGACCTGGGGGTGGAGGAGGTCGCGCGGCGGTGCGGGTTCGCCTCGGCCACGGCGCTGCGGCCGCATTTCCGGGCGGAGTTCGGGGTGCCGCCCCGCGACTACCGCCAGCCCTGACCCCGTCGCGCGGTCGCGGCGGGCCGGCCGAGGCCGGATTCTTGCGGTCGCGGGCCGGCACGGCCCTCACCGCCCCCCGGCCGGGGAGGGCAGGCTGGACGCATGACAAAGGCACTCCTGATCATCGACGTCCAGAACGAGTACGTGACCGGCGCGCTGCCCATCGCGTACCCGCCCCTGGCCGAGTCCCTGCCCAACATCGCCGCCGCGATGGACGCCGCGACCGCGGCTGGCGTCCCGGTCGTGGTCGTCCGGCACTCCGAGGAGGCCGGCGCGCCGATCTTCGCGACCGGCAGCCCCGGCTGGGAACTCGTCGACGTGGTGGCCGCCCGGCCGTACGACCATCTGATCGACAAGACCTGGCCTTCGGCGTTCACGGGTACGGACCTGGCCGACTGGCTCGTCGCGCACGGCGTGGACACGGTGACGATCGCCGGGTACATGACGCAGCACTGCGACGAGTCCACGGCCCGCGAGGCGTTCCACCGCGGCCTGGCCGTCGAGCTGCTCTCGGACGCGACCGGCACCCTGGACCTGGCCAACGAGGCCGGCAAGGTGTCGGCGGAGGAACTGCACCGGGCGATGCTCGTGGCCCTGCACGCCGGGTTCGCCGCCGTGGTGACCACCGCGGACTGGATCGCCGGTGCGGAGCCGGTCCGCTCGAACATCGTGGCCAGCACCCGCCGCCACTAGCCCTCCGCGGTCGCCCAGAGCGGCCCGCCCGCAGGGCGCACCGGTCACGACTCGGGCCGGGGCCGGCCGTGGGCGGTCGCATAGGCTGTCGGCATGATCGACATCGCGAGGCTCGAGCCGGCGGACCGTCCCGACTGGGAGGTCCTCTTCGGCGGCTACAACGCCTTCTACGGCCGCACCCTGCCGGCGGAGCGCTTCGACCGGGCGTGGGCGGAGTTCCAGGCCGACACCAGGATGCACGCACTCGGGGCCAAGGTCGACGGTCGGCTCGTGGGGATCACGCACTTCCTGGTGCACGCCAACACCACCGGCGACGACGTGTGCTACCTGCAGGACCTGTTCACCGCGGCCGAGGCCCGCGGGCGCGGGGTCGCCCGGGCGCTGATCGGGGCCGTGACCGACTGGGCGCGCGCCCGGGGCTGCGACCGGGTGTACTGGTCCACGCAGGAGTCCAACGCGACCGCCCGCCGGCTCTACGACCAGGTCGCGGAGAACCGGGGCTTCATCCTGTACCGCGTCCAGCTGTGATCGCCGCCGCCACCCGCTCCGGGGTGGCGGCGGGACCACCGCACGGGTGAGGTCAGCTGGCGGGCGCGCCGAACCAGCGGGAGAGGTGGTCGTCGAGGTCCCGCTGATCGTCGCCGATCCAGGCGACGTGGCCGTCGGGGCGCAGCAGGACGCACGCGACGTCGAGTGCCGCGCCGGGGTCCGCGAGGTGGTCGACCCGGTCCGACCAGCCGCCGACGGTCAGGCGTCCGGTGCGGTCCAGCAGCAGACCGCGGCCGCGACGCAGCAGGTCGTAGAGGCGGCCCTGCGCCAGGTCGATGTCGGGTAGGCGGCGGCCGAGCAGGTCGGGGCCCTCGCCGAGGTCATAGCGGATGTCGATCGCGGTGATCTTCTCGATCAGACGGCGGTTCACCTGGTCGAGGTCCATCAGTTCCGCGAGCAGCCTGCGCACGGCCCGAGGGCCCGGTTCGCCGGACATCAGTTCCATCTGGGCGCGGGTGTTGTCCAACACGTCCTCGGCGACCGGGTGACGTTCGGCCTGGTAGGTGTCCAGCAGCGTGTCCAGCGCCCAGCCGCGGATCTGCGCGGCCAGTTTCCAGCCGAGGTTGAACGCGTCCTGCACGCCCAGGTTGAGGCCCTGACCTCCGGCGGGCGGATGGATGTGCGCCGCGTCGCCGGCCAGGAGCACCCGCCCGACCCGGTAACGCTCGGCCAGCCGGGTGGCGTCCCCGAAGCGGGACATCCAGCGCGGGGAGTGCACGCCGAAATCGGTGCCGGCGACCGCGCGCAACTGGTGCCGGAAATCCTCCAGGGTGGGCGGCTCGGCGCGGTCGCTGACTCCCGCCGCGGGGACCACGACGCTGTAGACCCCGACGCCGGCGGGCCGGAGCCAGAACCGCCGGGTGGACTCGACGACCTCGGCCATCCTGGCGGCGATCTCCTCCCGGGGCGCCCCGACCTCCATCTCGCCCATCAGCGTCTCGGTTCGCGAGGGCTCGCCGGGGAAGGCGACGCCGAGCTGTTTGCGCACCGCGCTGCGCGCGCCGTCACAGCCGACGAGATAGCGGGTACGCAGCTGCTCCCCGTCGGCCAGCTCGACGGTCACACCCTCGTCGTCCTGCGCGAAACCGGTCACCGCGCGACCGCGCCGGACCTGCGCGCCCAGTTCGACGGCGTGTTCTGCGAGCAGACGTTCGACGACGGGCTGCGGGATGCCCAGCAGATAGGCGTGCGCGGAGTCCAGGCCCTCGGGCGCGGGTGTGGCGATGCCGGCGAAGATGCCGCCGACCGGACGCTGTCGTCCGTGTGCGACGAGGCGGTCCAGCAGCCCGCGCATCGCCATCACCTCGAGACTGCGGATGTGCAGGCTGACCACGCGGACGAACGACACGGGCTCGGTTTCCCGCTCCAGGACGAGTACCCGCACATCGTGCAGTCGTAGTTCGGCGGCCAGCATCGCACCGGTCGGCCCGCATCCGGCGATGATCACGTCGAACATGGGTGCCGCGCGGTCGGCGGGGAGTCCGGGGCCGTCGCCCGCGGCGACGTGTCGCTCGACGCTGTCGTTCGACGACGGCTCGGCGGTGAACTGCGGAGAGTGCACAGGTCGTGCCTTTCGGGAGGGCCTGGTGGGCGAGGCGCTCCCGGCGACGCCTACGTCGATCGCCCGACCGTGACGGCGGGAGGGAGCACCCACATCGAAACTACGTTCATGGGTCTCACCTCCTCAGGTGTTCGCACGGTCCACCGCAAACTACAAGCCCGGGCGTCGTCCGGTCCACTCCTTTCCCACCAGGGTGCGACCAGTGTTCCGCGTCCCACGTCGGCACGCCGCGCGTGGGGTTCGCGCCGGTGGTCTAGGTTGACCTCGTACTTCACCGAGGAGGAAGCATGAGCGAGACCGCGAACACCCGGGGCGACCAGCGCATCGACCTGATCGTGTCCGACACCAACGACGACGGCCGGCCGGACATCTGGATGGTCGACACGGACGGGGACGGCAAGGCCGACCTGTTCCAGTTCGACACCGACGGCGACGGCACGGTCGACGTGACCATCGTGGACGCCGACCAGGACGGCAAGCCGGACCAGATCATCCAGGGCGACGGCGGGGTTCCGATCGCCTGACGCGCCGGGGCGGGGGTGGCCGACCGGAGTCGGCCACCCCCGAGCGCCGAAACGGGAGCCGTAGCCGGTGCGCGCGGTCACCGGACGCACCCATACAGTGATCCAATGGACGAGACCCTGCCGCCGTGCCCCGAGTGTTCCAGCGAGTACACCTACGAGAGCGGCGCGCTGCTGGTCTGCCCGGAGTGCGCGCACGAGTGGACCCCGGAGCCCCCCGTCGAGGACGGGGTGATCCGCGACTCGGTCGGCAATGCGCTGGCCGACGGCGACACGGTCGTGGTGGTCAAGAACCTCAAGGTCAAGGGCAGCCCGACCGGGATCAAGGCGGGCACGAAGGTGCGCAACATCCGGCTCGTGGCCGGGGTGGGCGACCACGACATCGACTGCAAGGTCGACGGGATCGGTGCGATGCAGCTCAAGTCGAACGTGGTGAAGAAGGCCTGACCCGGCCCGGTTCCGCGCCGCCAGCGGCAGGTTGAACCGGCGACCGGCGACCGGCACGCCCGGCCGCCGGACATGGGGGGCTACCCCTGGGCGACCGGTCGGTACGTGCACACGTTGACCCCGGTGCCGCTGGTGACCGTGGACACCAGCTCCAGCGTGCGCAGCCCGCCGTCGGCCGGGAAGATCGTCTTTCCGCCGCCGACCAGCACCGGCATGATCACGAGCCGCAGTTCGTCGACCAGGCCCTCGCCGAGCAGGCCCCGCACCAGTGTGGGACTCCCCATGACGACCAGGTCGCCGCCCTCGGTCCCGCGCAGCTCCCGGATTCCGGCAGCGAACCCGTCGCCGGCGATCCGCGTGGTGTTGTCCCACGTCAGGTCGTCCTCGCCCAGGGTGGCGGACACGACGTACTTGTGGATGGAGTTCATCCGGTCGGCGAACGGGTCGCCGGCGCGCTCGGGCCACGCGGCGGCCATCGTCTGCCAGGTGCGGCGCCCGAACAGCAGCGCATCGGCCCCCGTCAGGGTGTCATTGAAGGCGCCGCCGATCTCCGCGTCGAAGAACGGGTGCGACCAGCCGCCCTGGGTGAAGCCGCCGTCGGTGTCCTCCTCGGCGCCGCCGGGCGCCTGTACGACGCCGTCCAGGCTCATGAACTCAATGACCACGATGCGCACGGTCGCTCCTCTGTCATTCCACGGACTCTGTGAAGATGATCATCCTATCGGGCCGGTCCTGCGGCAGCGCCCGGCGGCGTCGGCCGGCGGCGGAATGACAGCGCGGTGTGGACCCCCGTCGGTAGGCTGCCCGGCATGTCTCACACTCCGGCCGCCACCACCTTGCTCACCGGCACCCCCGACCAGCTGAGGACCGCCGCGGCCCAGGCGATCGACACCGCCCGTACCGGCATGGCCGCGTTCGTCGCCCGGGCCGGCGGGCTGCCCGCCGTCGAGGCCGTGGAACTCTACGACGAGGCCCGCGCCGCCCTCGACAACGCCCAGCACGTCTCGACGCTCATCCGCCAGGCGCACCCCGACCCGGAGCTGCGGGCCGCCGCCGAGGCCACCGAGCAGCTGATCGTGCAGGCCGGCACGGCGTTCACCCTGGACCCGGCCGTGTACGCGGCCCTGGCCGCCCTGGACCTGTCCGGCGTGGACGACCCGACCCGGCACCTGGTCACCCGGGCACTGCGCGACATGCGGCTCCTCGGCGTCGACCGCGACGAGGAGACCCGGGAACGGATCCGGGAGCTGCACGGCCGCCTCGTCGGACTGGGTCAGGCGTTCGGCCGCAACATCGCCGCCGACACCCGCGAGGCCGCCCTCGACCCGGCGGCGCTGGCCGGCCTGCCCGCCGACTATGTCGCCGCCCACCCGCCGGGCCCCGACGGCCGGGTCACGGTCACGACGAACTACCCGGACCTGGTGCCCTTCCTGACCTACGCCACCGACAGCGCCGCCCGCGAGTCGCTGTGGCGGCTCAACCGGCGGCGCGGCCACCCGGCCAACGTCGCCGTGCTCGACGACCTGCTCGCCGGCCGGCACGAGCTGGCCACACTCCTGGGCTTCGGTACCTGGGCCGACTACGTCACGGCGAACAAGATGATCGGCTCGGAGCTGGCCGCCGCCGGGTTCGTCGCCGACGTGTCCGCCATGGCCGCCGACCGGGCGGACCGCGACGTGGCGACCCTGCTGGAACGCAAACGGGTCGACGACCCGGCGGCCGGGGAGATCCGCCCCTGGGACATCGGGTACCTCACCGACAGGGTGCGCTCCGAGCGGTTCGCGTTCGACTCCCGGACGGTGCGGCCCTTCTTCGAGTACGAGCGGGTCAAGGCCGGTCTGATGGCGGTGGCCGGCCGGATGTTCGGCATCGAGTTCCGGGCCCGCCCGGACGTGCCGGTCTGGCACCCCGACGTCGAGACCTTCGACGTGTACGAGGACGGCGCGCTCCTCGGCCGGATCCGGCTGGACATGTTCCCGCGCGCCGACAAGTTCAGCCACGCCGCGATGTACCGGATCGTCACCGGCAAGCGGGGCGTGCGTACCCCCGAATGTGTTCTGCTCTGCAACTTCCCGCGGCCCGCGGCCGAGCCGGCGCTGATGCAGCCCTCCGACGTGGTCACGTTCTTCCACGAGTTCGGCCACCTGCTGCACCACGTGTTCTGCGGCCAGGTCCGATGGTCGGTCAACTCGGGGATGGCCATCGAACGCGACTTCATCGAGGCCCCGTCGCAGCTGCTCGAGGAGTGGGTGCGCGACCCGGCCACCCTGGCGACGTTCGCCACCCACCAGGACACCGGCGCGCCGATCGACGCGGAGACCGTCGCCAGGATGCGGGCCGCCGAGGAGTTCGGCAAGGGCCTGGACGTGCGCCAGCAGATGTTCTACGCGGCACTCAGCCTCGAACTGCACGGCGGCCCCGACGTCGACGCCGTGGCCGTCGAGCGGGCCTCCGCGGAGCGGCACCTGCCCTACCGCTATGTCGAGGACCCGACGATGCACCTGTCGTTCGGCCACCTCGACGGCTACTCGGCGTTCGTCTACACGTACATGTGGAGCCTGGTCATCGCGAAGGACCTGATGACGGCGTTCGACCCCGCGAACCTGCTGGACCCAGCCCGGGCGGCCCGGTACCGCGCCGCGGTGCTGGCGCCCGGGGCGAGCGCGCCGGCCGCCGACCTGGTCCGCGACCTCCTGGGGCGGGAGTTCACCTTCGACGCCTACCGGCGGTGGCTGGACGCCTGACACCCCCGGTTTGCGGCCACCGCGGGCATCGAGTAGGTTTTCCCGGCACGCCAACGATCCGGAAGGGAGGTCAGAACAATGTCCGATGTTCTGCGCCCCTTCCGCGCTCCGGCGTCCGTGCGGATCTGACCAGGGGCGCTCTCTGCCCGGAGGTTCGCTATGACCGATCTGGTCTTCCGCCCGCTCGTCGCGGGCGAGGAAAACATCTTCGATTCCATGCCCGACCCGCTGCCCCAGGTGCGCAAGGTCGGCTACGCCGACGGGCTCGCAGGCGGCGGCTACACCCCGGAACGCACCTGGGTCGCCCTGCGGGCCGGCCGGGTGGTGGGCCGCGCGGCCTGGGTCCTGCCGCCCGGCGCCATCGGCGCGCCCTGGCTGGAACGGTTCGACCTCGACGCCGAGCCGGAGGTGGGGGCCGAGCTGTTGCGCGCCGCCCACGAGACACTCGGCGGTCGGATGTCCTACTACGCCGCCGTGCCCGCGCACTGGCGGCGCCAGCCGGACGTGCTCGCCGTGATGCGGGCGCCGATGGCGGCGGCCCGGCTCGCCGGCCTGGTCGAGCGGGGTGAGCGGCTGAGAACCACCTGGTCGGGTACCCCGCTGCCGGCGTCGTCCGGGCGGTACACCTTCCGCGCGCCGGTCGACGTCGCCGAGATCAACGCCCTGGTGGCCCGGGTCGCCGAGCCGGACGTGCTCACCGGCGCGGAGATGGCCCTCGCGGTCGCCGGCGTCGACCTGGCCGCCGACCCGCTGGCCTGGCTGAAGAGCCCGGTCGGGGACTGGCGGATCGCGCTGGACGCCGGGGAGCCGGTCGGCCTGGTCGGCACCGCCGGGGTCGCCTGCTACCCGCTGATGGCGTACCTGGGCGTGCTCGACGAGGCCGTCCGCAGTGAACTGATCGCCGAGGCGGTCCGGGTCATGACGGCCGACGGTGCCCGGGAGGTGGTCGCCGACGTGGACGCCCACAAGGTGGCGGTGCTGGCGGAGCTGGAACGGACCGGGTTCCGGCAACTGCGGTCCCGGGTCGTCTTCGAACCGGCGACCGGGTAGCCACCGGTCCACGGGCCCTGGCCGGTCGTTGCGGCCGGGGCCCGTGGGCTGACCCCGGTTCGGGCTCCCCTTAGGGCACCTGCCGCGCGAGGTGCTCGCCGAGCAGCCACAGTGGGAGCGGCCCCTCGTCCAGCACCGCCTCGTGGAACGTCAGGGCGTCGCCGGTCCCGCGCAGCTCCCGCAGGTACCAGTGCCCCAGGTGGTAGGCGAGGGCCTGCCCGGGATCGTCCACCGCGTACCGGACCAGTTCCGTGCGGATCTCCACCTCGGAGAGGAAGCCCGTCCCGCGCAGGAAGTTCCCGGCCCGCTCGAACGTCCAGCCCAGCGCGTTCAGCCCGGTGTCGACGACCAGGCGCGCCGCGTGGAACCGCTCGGCGCACAGCCGCCCGTACCGGTCGACCGGGTCCTCGTAGAGGCCCCACTCGTAGCCGAGGCCGGCGGCGTACTCGGCCCAGCCCTCGCAGTACCCGGCGATCGAGAACGTGCGCTGGGTGGAGAACTCGCGGCGCACCGGGTGCAGCCGGTCGTTCTCCAACTGCCGGCCGATCTGCAGGTGGTGCCCGGGCAGCCCCTCGTGCAGGATCAGGCTGGCGGCCTGCACCAGTGGCCGGTTCGGCAGGTCGGAGCCGTTGTAGTGGTAGTACCCGCAGCCGTCGGCGCCGGGCACGTCGTAGTACCCCCAGGTCAGGCCGGCCTCCAGCGACGGGTCGAGCCGGGTGAGCCGGAACGGCGCGGCGGGCAGCCTCGCGAACTGTCCGGCCAGCATCGGCGTCACCCGGTCCAGGTGGCTCCGCAACCGGCGCTCCAGCTCCGCCGGGTCCGCGGCGAACGTCGCCGGGTCGGCGTTGAGCCTCGCCCGGTGCGCCGCCTCGTCGACGATGCCCAGTTCGTCGCGGATCCGCGACGTCAGGCGGTCGACCTCGGACAGGCCGATCCGGTGAATGTGTTCTGCGGTGAGGTCCAGGCCGGTGTGCAGCCGGATCAGGCCGGCGTAGCACTCCGCCCCGCCCGGATAGTGGTGCATCCCGCCCTCGGCCGGGCCGGCGGCGGCGTGGGCGGTCATGTCGGCGATCAGGGCGTCGAAGGCCGCGCCGAGCCGGGCCAGCGCCGGGGCCGGCCCGGGGAGGGCCGCGGCGGCCGTGGCGTGGCCGCGCATCGACTCCAGCGCGGCCCCGACGGCCGACCCCGGCAGGTGCACGCCCCGGGCGCGCTGCTCGGCGAGGGTGGCCCGGATCTGCTCGACCGCGCCGATGTGCGAGTCGAGCAGCGACCGGAGCCGCTCGGGCCCGTCGGGGGCGCCGAGGTCGACGCCGGTCATGGTGGCGCGCTGGTCGCCGAGGACCATCGCGTTGTACGGGGTGACCGGGAACCGGTACCAGAACCGCTCCGTCTCGGCCACCTCGTGCTCGAGATGGTCGCGGAGGTAGCCGGCGGTCAGCCGGTCGGCGTCCGGCACCGCGAGCCGGTCGAGCCGGTCGAGCAGCACGGCGGCCGCCCCGGCCTGGCGGTGCACCGCCTCGGGCCCGCCGTCGGGGAGGACGGTGACCTCGCGTCCGGCGCGCTCGGCGGCCCACGGGTCGCGGGCCAGGATGCCGTCCCACACCTCGTCGGCCAGATTCTGGAGTTCCACGCCGGGAAGTCTAGATCAACTTCGCGGGGCCCGCGATCCGTGGATTCGCCTGATTCAGGTCAAACCGGGCGTATCATCGACGTCGGAGGAATGCCGTGTCGTCGCGTGCCGTGTCGAGCGTGTTCGTCGCCTGGGTGACCCTGCTGACCGCCACCTACTACCTGGCGGAACCGGTCCGCAGGCCGCTGTGGGTGCTGATCGGCTTCAGTGCGGCCACGGCCGTCCTGGTCGGCGTCCGGCGCAACCGGCCGAGGCACCCCGGGCTGTGGTGGCTGCTCGCCGCCGGCATGGCCCTGTTCGTCGCGGCCGACATCGTCACCCCGCTGTTCGGCCGGCCCTGGCGGTCGCTCGGAACCACGTCCCTCCTCGTCGACATCTTCTATCTCTCGGTACTGGTGAGCTTCGCCACCGCCCTGTCCGGATTCGCCCGCTGGTCGGCGGGAACCGGCCGGGCCAGCGTCCTGGACGGACTGACCCTGATCGCCGCCGCCGGCACCATCTCCTGGACCCTGCTGATCGCGCCCCGGCTCGGCAGCCCGAACGTCCGCTACCTGGGCGCCATCCAACAGATCGCCGCCGTGGCCTACCCGCTCGGCGACCTGCTCCTGCTCTCCATCATGGTGCGCCTGGTCGTCGGCGCCCGGTGGACGGCCACCATTCTGCTGCTCGGCGCCGGCGGGCTCGCGTTCTTCGCCGCCAACGTCGTCTACCAGAGCACCACGAAGCTGGGCGCCTGGGTGCCCGGCCACCCGGTGGACGCCGTGTGGTTCGTGTTCCTGACCAGCTGGGGCCTCGCGGCGCTGCGGCCGGGCATGACCCGGCTGACCGAACCGGGCCTGGCCAGATCCAGCGAACTGACGGTCCAACGGCTCGTCCTGCTCGCGGTGTGCGCCCTGATCCCGCCCGCACTGCTGGTCGCCGAAGCCGTGCGCGGCCCGGTGGACAACGGGATCCCGATCGCCACCGCCCTGGTCGTCATCACCGCCCTCGTACTGGCCCGGCTGATCGACGCCATGCGCCAGAACCTGCGGGTCCTCGGTCGCGAACGCGGCGTGCGGGCGGCCGGCGTCCGGTTCGTCGCGGCCACCAGCAGGGCCGAGGTGGCCCGGGTCGTCGAGGGGGCTGTGGCGGACCTGTTGCCGGCCCAGACCCCGCACAAGGTGCTCCTCCAACTCGGCGACGCCGGGCCGGGTCCGGAGTACTGCGCCACCTGCCCGCGACAGGGCGGACCGGCCCACGCCCGGTGCGCGTGGCCCGAACACGCGGCGCTGTGCCAGCCCGCAGCGCTGCCGCCGGACCTGGCGCGCGCCTTCCGGGGGTTCCCGCTGGTCCTGCGGTGCCGACTCGCGCCCACCGGCCTCAGCGAACCCGCCGAGGGCACCCTGCACGTGGCCGCCGCCGACGCCGACCGGATCGCGCTGACCGAACTGCGGCCGTCGCTGGAGGTCCTGGCCCTGCAGGCTGCGATGGCGCTGTCCCGGATCGAGCTGACCGGCGAGGTGCACCGGCGCGACAGCGAGGCGTACTTCCGCACCCTCGTGCACAACGCCTCGGACGTGATCCTGATCCTCAACCGCGACGGCACCATCCGCTACGGCAGCCCGTCGGCCGCGGAGATGTTCGGCGACCCGGCGTTCCTCGGGACCAGCTTCCCCGACCGCCTCGCGGAGGAGGACCGGGCCGACGTGCTGGCCTGGCTCGGTGACCCGTCCGCCACGGCCGCCGAGCACCAGGCGTCGTGGACCCTGGTCGGCGACCCGGCCCCGGTGGAGGTCGAGGCCTCCGCCCGGGACCTCAGCGGGGACGCCACGGTCGGCGGGCTCGTCCTCACCCTGCACGACGTCACCGAACGCCGCCAGCTCGAACGGGAACTGACCCACCGGGCGTTCCACGACCCGCTCACGGGCCTCGCCAACCGGGCGCTGTTCGCCGAGCGCGTGACCCAGGCCGTGCTGCGGGCGCACCTGACCGGCACCCAGGCGGGGGTCATCCTCATCGACCTCGACGACTTCAAGATGGTCAACGACACCCTCGGCCACCCGGTCGGCGACGAACTGCTGGTCAAGGTGGCCGCCCGGCTGCGGGAGGTCCTGCGCCCCGACGACCTGGCCGCCCGGCTCGGCGGCGACGAGTTCGCGATCCTCATCGAGGACGCCGCCGACCGCACGGCCGTGGAGAACGTGGCCAGCCGGGTGGTCACGGCGATGGCGGTCCCGGTCCGCCTCGGAGGACAGCTCGTCCGCGCCGACGCCAGCGTCGGGGTCGCCAGCGCCGACTTCGCCGCCGACGCCGACGAGCTGATGTCCAACGCCGACCTCGCCCTCTACGCGGCCAAGGACGCCGGCAAGGGCCACTGGCGCAGCTTCCACCCCGAGCTGCACAGCACCATGGTGGAGCGGATGAACCTGCGCACCGACCTCGACCGCGCGATCTCCGCCGGGGAGTTCACGGTCCGCTACCAGCCGATCGTGCGCCTGGTCGACGCGCGGGTGGTCGGCCTGGAGGCGCTCGCCCGCTGGGAACACCCACTGCGCGGCACCCTGCCGCCCGCCGAGTTCATCACGGTCGCCGAGGAGACCGGACTCATCGTGCCGATCGGCATCCAGGTGATGCGCCACGCCCTCACCGCCGCGGCGTCCTGGCCGGTCGGCGACGCGGGCCCGGCACCCTACGTCGGGATCAACGTCTCCGTCCGCCAGTTCCGCAGCCTGGGCATGGTGTCGGGGATCCTCCGCGAGATGCACGCCGCCGGCCTGCCGCCGGACCGGGTGGTCGTGGAGATCACCGAGAGCCTGCTCCTCGACGAGAACGAGCAGGTCTGGACCGACCTGGCCCGGCTGCGGGCCGCCGGCGCGCGGGTGGCCATCGACGACTTCGGCACCGGGTACTCGTCCCTGAGCTACCTGCGGCAGACGGCCCTGGACCTGGTGAAGATCGACCGGTCGTTCATCACCGGCCTCGACCGGTCCCCGTCGCAACGCGCCCTGGTGGACGGCATCGTGGGGATCGCCGAGACCCTGGGCCTGACCGTGGTCGCCGAGGGCGTCGAGACCCCGGCCGAACGCGACATCCTCATCGCGATGGGGTGCACCCACGGCCAGGGCTACCTGTTCAGCAAGCCCATGACCGAGCAGGAGACGACCGGCTGGCTCGGGCGAAAAGATTGATCTTGACGGTCGGGCCGGGGCGCGACATACGATCGCGCGATGCGCATCCTGATGATCGGTGGTACCAAGTTCGTCGGCCGTCATCTCGCCACCGCGGCCCTCGCGGCCGGCCACGAGCTGACCCTGCTGCACCGGGGCCGCACCGGCGCGGACCTGTTCGAATCGCAGGCCCGGCACCTGCTGGCCGACCGCGACGACCCGGAAGCGCTCACCGCCGCCCTCGCCGAGGGGGAGTGGGACGCGACGATCGACGTGTGCGCCTACCTCCCGGGCCAGGTCACCGCCCTCGCCGACGCGCTCGGCGACCGCGGCGGCCAGTTCGTGCTGATCTCGACCAGCTCGGTGTACGACCCCGAGGCGCCCGGATTCACCGAGGACGGCCGGGTGCACGAGTTCGACGGCCCGGCCCCGACCGAGCTGACCGACGCCGCCTACGGTGGCCTGAAGGTGCTGTGCGAGCGGGTGGCATTCGACAGGTTCGGCCCGTCCACGCTGGTCGTCCGGCCCACCTACGTGATCGGGCCCTGGGACCACCACGGCACACTGGACTACTGGGCGCACCGCGTGGCCCGCGGCGGCGAGGTCCTCGCGCCCGGCGACCCCGACGCGCCGATGCAGGTGATCGACGCCCGCGACATCGCCGCCTTCACCCTGGCCGCGGTGGCCGACGGTCGGGGCGGGACGTACCACCTGGTCGGCGCGTCGGCGACCGGTACCTTCCGGGACCTGCTCGAGGAGGTGCGCACAGGCGTCGGCGCCGCGGACGCGACCTTCACCTGGGTCGACGACGCCTTCCTGATCGAGGCCGGCGTGACCTCCGCGGCGCTCCCGCTGTGGTCGCAGGGCGACCCCGCCGAGGACCTGACCAGCACCGCCGACCCGGCCGCGTCCCTGCGGGCCGGTCTGCGGGTACGCCCTGTCGCGGTGACCGCCCGCGACGTGCTGGCCGGCGGGGCGGCGACGGCGAAGGCGATGTCGGCGGAACGCGAGGCCGAACTCCTGGCCAGCTGGCACGCCCGCTGACGACCCGGATCCCGGCAGTTCCACTGACGACCGGTCGCTGACCGAGCGACGGGTGGTGGCCGACGCGGTGTGGCCCGCTGCGGATGGCCGCCGGGCCGACCGCTACGGCAGGGCGAGGACGGCGCACAGCGCGCCGACCGCGACCCCCTGCAACAGGGCCCTGGCCGTGATCACGCTGTCCCACCGGGTCTGCAACGCCCGCGCGTTCGCCGGCACCCGGCCCTCGAGGGCCGCCGCGGTGAGTTCCTTGTTGATCGGGGCGTTGACCACCTTGTAGATCACCAGCCACACGACCAGGGCCACGGTGGCGACCAGCGCCGCCGCCGTGGCCGGCCACCGGCCACTGAGGGCGGACGCGCCGGCGGCGAGCACCGTGGCGACGACGCTGAGGGCGCCGGGGATCGGGAACCGGCGGTCGCCGTAGTGGTGCATGTGGCCGTTCACCGCGACCAGGGCGCGGTCGTCGACCTTCGCCCAGGTCGGACGCCCGACGAGCGCCCCGAGGACGTCGGTGCCGTAGATGATCCCGGCGGTCAGGACCGCGACGGCGGCGAACACGTGGCTGAGGACGAACATGTGGAGCTCCTTCGAGGGGTGGGCGGGTGCTATTCGGCCGCGGCGGCGACTGGGGGCGGGGTCGTCGCGGCGGACGGGCGCTCGCGCAGGAGCAGGACGGCGTTGAGCAGGACGAGGACGGCGGTCAGGCCGTGGATCGCGAACGCCGCCGCCCGGGAACCGCCCGAGCTGAGCACGATCACCATGTCCCCGGCGGGCACGAAGGTGACGGCCAGCAGCGCCCAGCCCAGCGCCCGGCGGTGTCCGGTCAGCAGGAGCGCGAAGATGGTCAGCCCGCACGCGATGTCGCGCACGCCCTTGACGGCGAGGAAGGCCGCGCCGTCGTGCCGGGGCCAGGTCGGCAGGCCGAAACCGGCGGCTGACCCCTGCGGGTCCAGCAGGAAGCCGAGGCCGACGTAGACGATGAACAGGCCGCCGAGGACGGCAAGGCCGGTGGCAAGGGGCTTCACGGCCCCTCCCTTCGTTTCGTAGCAATGCTAGATCCAGGAACGACACTAGCCTTGCCTGTGCTCTCATGTCTAGCGGTGCTAGCAATCGGATCGAAGAAGCCCGTGCGACGCCGGGTCGCACGGGCGGTGGGGAACAGGTGTGGCTACGAGCCGGTCGCCCCGTCTATCCGCTCCCGGATCAGGTCGGCGTGCCCGGTGTGCTGCGCGTACTCCTCGAGGAGGTGGATGTACACCCAACGGAGGTTGAGTTTGCCGGTCGGCGCCTTGGCGTCATCGACAGCGACGTCCAGGTCGCAGCCGGCCACCGCCGCGTCGCACGCGGCCGTCACCTCCAGGAACGTGGCGTGGTCGGCCTCCGCGTCCGCGTCGGCGACCAGGTCGAAGTCCCCGTCGGGATACTCCTCGGTGAGGTACAACTCCGGCAGCTCCTCGTGCAGGTACTTCTCCCGGAACCACCAACGCTCCACCTCCGCCATGTGCCGGACCAGCCCGAGCAGGGTCAGGTTCGACGGCTCGACGGCCGCGGTCTTGAGCTGTTCGGCCGTGAGGCCCGCGCACTTGCGCAGCAGGAGGGCGCGGCGCTGCCGCAACCAGTCGTCCAGCATCTCGCGTTCGCCGCCGGCCATGTCCGTTCGGGGTACCCGCTCGATGTCGGGTGCAGTCCAGGTCATCCCGCCATGATGACCTGCCGCGCAAGCGAATTGATCATCCCGCGCGGGCGCGGGGCCCTGACCGGCGGCTCTGGGCAATCCACCGCGAACCCCGGGAGTTCTCGCTAGCTTGGGTGGATGAGACCAACCGAGTCGAACCGGGCCGTGCACGTGCTGGTGTTCGGGGCGTCCCTGCGCCGGGGCTCGCTGAACACCCGACTGGCGACCCTCGCGGCCCGCACGGCCGAGGCGTCCGGCGCCTCCGTCGAACTCGTCGACTTCCGCGAGTTCGACACCCCGCTGTACGACACCGACGTCGAGAAGGCCGACGGCATCCCCGCCGGGGCGGTGCGCTTCCGCGACCGGCTCACCCTGGCGCAGGGCTTCGTCGTCGCGGCCCCGGAGTACAACGCGTCCATGTCCGGGGTGCTGAAGAACCTGATCGACTGGACGTCGCGGTTCCATCCGCAGCCGTTCGCCGAGCGGCACGGGATGCTGATGTCCGCGTCGCCGTCGATGTCCGGCGGCAACCGGGGGCTGTGGGCGCTGCGGGTGCCCCTCGAACACCTCGGGGCCCGGCTGTACCCGGACATGTTCAGCCTCGCGCAGGCGCACACCGCCTTCGGCCCCGAGGGGGAGATCGCCGACCCGACGCTGCGGGAACGCTTCGCCAGCACCGTGGACGGCTTCCTCGACCTGACCGAGGCCGCCAGCCACTACCAGTGCGCCAAGCGGGCCTGGATCGAGTTCCTCGGCGAGCGGCCCGACCCGGCGGTCGACCGGGTCGAGTAGCCGGCTACCGCAGCGAGAACCGCACCCCGGCCTGCGGCTGTCCGTCGCCGAAGTCCACGGTGAGTTCGTACGTGCCGGTCCGCGACATCGTGGTGGCCCGGTTGAGGTTGAACTCGTATCCGCCGGTCGCCGGGTTGTACCGGAACGTCTTGCCGGAGTCCGGGGTGTCGGTGTACACCAGTTCGTCGTCGGTGCCCGTGATCGCGGCGCCGAGCCGGACCAGGTAGATCTTCACGAACGCGTTGGTCACCGGTGCGCTGTCCCCGGTCAGCCGGAACCGGACGGGCACCGTGGTGCCGAGAACGAACACGGAACTGCCGTCCGGGTTGACCGGCTGGGTCACGCCCGACCAGGCGAACGCGACGGTCACCGTGAACGTCCGCCAGGTCACGTGGCCCTCGGAGTCGCCGGCCTCGCAGTACACCGGGGTGGAGCCCAGGGCGAAGAGGGTGCCCGAGGCGGTCTCGCAGTACACGGAAAGGGGGTTTCCGTGGTGGTCCCTGGCGGTCGCCTGGTAGCTGAACCGCGCGCCGGTGCGCTGGGTGGCCGCCACCGTCACGTCCGCCGGCACGGTCAGCACCGGCAGCAGGGTGTCGCGCACCGTGACCGGGAACGAGCCGGTGACCGTGTTCCCGGCCGTGTCGGTGGAGCGGCAGGTCACGGCGGTCACCCCGATCGGGAAGGTGCCCGGCGCGTCGCACGTCACCGGCCGCGCGCCGTCCGCTGCGTCCATCGCCGTACCGGGGTACCCGACCTGGTAGGTGCCCAGCGGGCTGTCCGCCTCCACCTCGACTGCGGTGGGCAGGACCAGCACCGGCGGCCGGGTCGCCGCCGGTCCGGCCCCGACGATCACGGTGAGCGGCCGGCTGGCCTGGAAGTCCACGTCGCCCGGATCGCTCGGCGACTGGGTGTCGGGGAAGGCGAAGGACACGTCGGGCTGCGGGCTGTGGTTCCCGGGCAGCCACACCTGTCCGGGCACGCCCTGGGCCGAGGCCCCGGCGAACAGCGGGAACGCCGCGCTCCCTGCGGCGGAGGTGCTGACCAGGGCGTGGCCGGTCGCCACGGTCAGGTCGCCGAAACCGGGCACGGGCATGCTCCGGTAGGTGCGCGGCGGGTACACCCCGGCTCCGGGCAGCGCCGCGCCGGCCGCGTCGCGGACCACCACCGTGGTGGTCACCGTCGGCGGCAAGGTGATGTCCATGCCGGCGTCGGCGGCCTGCTCGTGGACGCCGCTGATCGTCGACCACGGCGGCATGCCGACCCCGCCCCCGATGTCCAACTGGAACTGGTACGGCGGCGGGAGGACCGGCAGCGAGTACCGCCCGTCGGGGCCGGACGTGCCCGTCGGGCAGGCGACCTCCAGCGGATCGCAGCTGCGCAGTGTCACGCCCGGCACCGGCGCGCCGTCCGCGGCGCGAATCGTGCCGGTCAGGTGCACCGGGTCGGGCAGCCACACGTCGCGGTACACCACGTCGGCGTCCATCGCGCCGATCTCGATTGCGGTCTGGTACAGGCCGGAGCCCGCCGGGGGCTGGACGTACGCCAGCCACCGGTGGTCGGCGAACCCGCCCCTGAACTCGGGGAACGAGGCGTCACCGTCCGCGCCGGTGACGCCGTCGGCCCGGCCGGGGGTCAGATAGACGGCGTTCATGTCGCCCAGGTCGGCCGGCCCGTACACCTCCGGCATCGTCAGCCGGGCCCCCGGCAGGGGAGCGTGGCCGGAACCTCCCCGCACCCGCACGGTCAGCGTCGCCGTCGGCAGCACCAGCCGGGCCGTCCGGTCGGCGGGCAGCGCGAAGCCGGCGGTGTGGAAGTTCCAGCCGGTGGACAAGCCCGGCGCGGTCGCGCCACCACCGCCGGTCAGGGTGAACGGCGCGCCGGTGTCGGTGACCGACAGCGAGTACGCGCCGTCGGGGCCGGTGTGGACCGTGGCCGAGGAACCGTGCCCGTCGGACAGGGACAGCGACGCGTCAGGGACGGGTTCCCCGGTCCGCACCGTCAGGGTGCCCGACAGGACGCGGGGCGCCGGATCGGCGACGGCCGCGACGGGGTGGAGCGCGACGGTGAGGGTCGCTGCGAGGGCGGTCACGAGAGTGCGGAGCGCGCTGGACCCGGTCATCGGGGATCCTCACTGGAGTGTGCGGAGCTGTCCGCCTCCAGCTGTAGCAGTCAATCCTCCGCCGCCCCGCCCCGAAGTCCGGAAGCCGACCGGGCGACCCGGCCCAGTCGGCTCCGCGAGGTCCCCGCGGTCAGGCCGGTCGGCCCGCGAGGTCCCGTGGTCGGAGCCGGTCGGCTCCGTGAGATGCCCGTGGTCAGGGCCGGCCGAAGAACCAGTTCCCGTGGGCGTTCTCGTCGGCGCCCGTGTAGTACTGCCGGGTGGCCGCGACGAGCTCGTCCACGCTCAACGCGCCGTCGCCGTCGGTGTCCATCCGGGCGAAGCTCTCCGCGACCTGCTCGGACGGCGTGCCGAAAGCGCGCTGCAGGGTGTGGAACTCGTCGAGCCCCAGCGTGCCGTCGCCGTCGGTGTCGGCGAGTCGCATCACGGCCTCGGCCGCGGGCCGCAGTCCGGCGTCGAAGCCGGCCCGGTCGTGGATGAACGCGTCGGCCATGCCGGTCCGCCACTCGTGCGGGCTGATCTGCCGGTCGCCGTCGAGATCGGTCGCCGACAGGAGGGACTGCCAGAAGGTCTCCAGTCCGTTGAGGACGTCCTGGCCCTTCGCGCTGGTCGGGGCCTCGCCGAAGCCGGCGAACAGTCGGCTGCCGAGGGCGAGGACGTCGGCGTGCTCGACGACGCCGTTGCCGTCGACGTCGAGGTGCCCGAAGGCTTTGTCGAGTTTGGTGTTCTGGAAGTCAGTGGTCATGCCCGTACAATAAGGGATATGTCCAAGATTGTCCTACTAACCGGGGCGACCGGTTTTCTGGGCGGCTACCTGTGCGCCGAGCTGCTCGCCCAGACTGACGCCACCGTCCACTGCCTCGTCCGGGGCCGGACCGACGAGGGCGCGCGCCGCCGCCTGGCCGCCTACCTGGCCCACCGGGGCATCCCGCGCGCCGACCTCGCCCGGGTCGCCACCGTCCGGGCGGACCTGCGGGCACCCCGGCTAGGGCTCGACGACGCCACGCACGAGCGGCTGGCCCGCACCGCGGGCGCGATCTACCACTGTGGCGCGACGGTCAACCTGGCGGCCGACTACGAGCGGCTCGCGTCGTGCAATGTCGAGGGCACCCGGGCGGTCACCGAACTGGCCGCGCGCGCGGAGGTGACCCTGCACCACATCTCCTCCGCCGGCGTGTTCATCGACGCCCCGCACGTCGGACACCCGGAGGTCGACGAGGACACCGTGTTGGAGCCGGGCATGCCCGGCGAGGTCGGCTACACCCGCACCAAGTTCGACGGGGAGGAGATCGTCCGGGCCAGCGGCGTGCCGGCCGTCATCTACCGGCCGGCGTTCATCACCGGCGACCACGCGACCGGCGAGTCGTCGGCCTCGGACCTGATCACCCGGGCGATCCGGGCGTCCGCCGTGCTCGGGGTCGCCCCCGACTGCGCCACCGCGATGCCGACCGCGCCGGTCGACTACGTCGCCCGTGGCATCGTCGCGCTGTCGACCCGGCCGGCCGCCGTCGGGCGGACGTTCCACCTCACCCAGCCCGAGCACCTGTCGATGGCCGAGATCTTCGCCCGGCTCCGGGCACGCGGATACGCCCCGGGCTCGCAGCCCGTGACCGACTGGCACGCCACCCTGCAGGACCGAGTGGCCGAGACCTCGGCGTTCACCATGCTCGCGCTGTGGCGGATGGGGAGGTACCTGCTCGCCGAGACGCCGCGTGACCAGGTGCCGGTCGTGCGCTCCGAGCGGACCAGGGCCGAACTCAGCCGCCTGGGGGTGACCTGCCCCGTCGCGGACACCGCCTACCTGGACCGGATCATGGGGTACCTCGCGGCGTCGGGCCTGCTGGCGAGATAGTCGGCAGCGCGTCGCGGGCGCGGCGGAGGTGGTCGCGTTCGGCGGAGTTCTCGGTCCGGGTGATCGCCGCGTCGTACGCCGCCACGGCCTCCCCGGTGCGGCCGAGTCGGCCGAGCAGGTCGGCGCGGACGGCGTGCAGCAGGTGGTACCGGTCGAGGTCGAGGGCGTCGACCAGGGCAAGCGCCGCCAGCGGCCCGTCGACCTCGGCCACCGCGACCGCCCGGTGCAGGGCCACCACCGGGGTCGGCGCGACCGCCAGCAGTTGGTCGTAGAGCCGCACGATCTGCCCCCAGTCGGTGTCCGCGGCGGTCGGCGCGTCACTGTGCACGGCGTTGATCGCGGCCTGGATCTGGTACGGGCCGGGCCGGCCGCGGCGCAGGCACCGCCGCACGAGTTCCTGCCCCTCGCCGATCAGGCCGCGGTCCCACCGGCCCCGGTCCTGCTCGGCGAGCCGGACGAGGTCCCCGGACGCCGTGGTCCGGGCCGGCCGGCGCGCCTCGATCAGCAGCATGAGGGCCAGCAGCCCGGCCACCTCCGGCTCGTCGGGCATGAGGTCGGCGAGCAGCCTGCCGAGCCGGACCGCCTCGGCGCACAGCTCCGCGCGGACCAGCCGGTCGCCGGAGCTGGCCGTGTACCCCTCGTTGAAGATGAGGTACACGACGGCGAGCACCGCCCGGAGCCGGTCGGGCAGATCGGCGTCCGCCGGCACCCGGTACGGGATCCGCGCGTCCCGGATCTTCCCCTTGGCCCGCACCAGCCGCTGGGCCATCGTCGCCTCCGGCACCAGGAACGCGCGGGCGATCTCCGCCGTGCTGAGTCCGCCGAGCAGCCGCAACGTCAACGCGACCCGGACGGCCGGGCCGAGCGCCGGATGGCAGCAGGTGAAGATCAACCGGAGCCGGTCGTCGTGCACGGGCCCCTCCTCGACGGGTTCGTCGGCCGCCAGCAGCACCGCGGCCCGGGCGTGCCGATCCGCCCGGGACGCCTCGCGCCGGAGCCGGTCGATCGCGGCGTTGCGGGCGGTGGTGATGATCCAGCCCTGCGGGCTCGGCGGCGTTCCGGCGGTCGGCCAGCGCGCCACCGCCGCGGCGAACGCGTCCTGCACGGCCTCCTCGGCGAGGTCGATGTCGCCGAGGAGGCGGGTCAGGACGGCCACCGCGCGGCCGTACTCCGCGCGGAACACCCGCTCGACCTCGCCCGCGCCCATCAGTCCCGGACCGGCCGGACCTCGATCGGCAGCGTCGTGGCGCGGGCCATCCTCGCCGCCCAGCCGAGCGCGGCGTCGAGGTCGGGCGCCGCGATGACCGTGAACCCGCCGAGATGCTCCTTGCCCTCGGTGAACGGGCCGTCCGTCAGCAGCGCGTCCCCGTCGGAGTCGCGCACCACGGTGGCCGTGCCCGCCGGGTGCAGGCCGACGGAGAACACCCAGGCGCCCGCGGCGCGCAGCTCGCCGTTCAGGACGCCGAGATCGGCCATGATCGTGTCGAGGACCGCTGGCGGCGGCGGGTCGCCGTCCGGCTGGTACACGCTGAGCAGGTACCGCTTCATGGTCTCCACCCTAGGCAGCCGGACGATAGGTCGCGACCACGACGCCGGTACCCGTCACGGTGGTGTTCTCCAGCCGCAGCGCCGTCGGGGCCGCCCCGTCCGCGAACAGTCGACGACCGGACCCGAGCACCACCGGATGCAGCAACAGCACGTACTCGTCGACCAGACCGCGCGCGGCCATCGACCGCACCAGCTCCCCGCTGCCCAGCACCACGATGTCCCCGCCCGGTAGGTCCCGGAGCCCGGCCACGGCGTCGAGCCCGGAGACGAGAGTGGCGGTGTGCCAGCCCAGCGGGTCCGCGAGCGTGGTGGACACCACGTACTTGGGGGTGTCGTTGAGCACCTGTGCGAACGGGTTGTCGGTCTGGTGCGGCCAGAAGCCGGCGAAGTCCTCGTAGGTCCGGCGGCCGAACAGCAGCGCGCGGGTGGTGGCCATGCCCTCGGCGGCGACCTTGGCGAGGACGTCGTCGGCGTAGGGGGTGGCCCAGCCGCTGTGGGCGAATCCGTCGCGGGGGTCCTCGTCGGGGCGGCCCGGGGCCTGAATCACGCCGTCGAGCGTGATGCTCTCAAAAACCACGACCCTACTCATATCACTCACCCTTCCGGTTGGTCCTCACCTCCTATACGAACGGCACACCCCCAGATCGACACTCCGCCGGAAATTCGCTCCGGCCCGGCCCTGGCCCCCGAATCACGGTGGCGGGCGTCGGCCGCCGCCGACAGAATGAGGCCTCAAATTGATCTCTCAGGGGGCCTGTCATGGTGTGGCGGTCATGGTTCCGGAGGCTGGGAATCCGGCCGCACGGTGACGAGTCTGCCGGGTCTTCCGGCCCCGCTCCTGAACCGGCGCCTCTGCCGCAGGTCGGTCCCGTGCCGCGTCCGGCCGGGCCCGCCGACTTCCTGTGGGACGCCGCCGACGACCCGGACCCGGAGGTGCGCCGCGCGGCGGTCGACGCGTTCGCCGCCGGTGGGGCGTCGTGGTGGCTGGCCATCGACGAGGCGCTACGCGCGCGCTGGGCGTACCTCACCCCATGGGAACAGCCCCTGCCCGACCAGGTCATCGCCGCCGACGCCGACCTGCTGCACCTGGCCATGGCCGGCTGCCACCGCGACGGCCGGCTCCGCGCGGCCGCCGTCATCCGGCTCGCCGACCACCCGCATCCGGCGGCGACGGCGGTCCTGGCGATCCGGACCGGCGACTGGGCCAGGCAGGTGCGCGAGCAGGCACGGAGGATCCTCGGGAGCCGGCTCGCCCGACCCGGCGCGGACACACTGGTCACAGCGGCGGTCCTCGGGTTCGCCATCCGCAACCGCCACCACGGAGCCTGGCTGCCCGGCCTGATCGAACACCACCTGAGCCACCTGCCGGTCGCGGACATCGAACCGCTGCTGACGGCGGGGGACCGGTGGACCCGGCGCGCGGCGTTCCGGGCGGCGACGGCCCGCGGTCTGCTCGACCGGCAGCGGCTGATCGCCGCGGCCGTGAGCGACCAGGACCTGCCGATCCGCACGCTGTGCGCCCGGGCGGCGATCGGCGTCAGCCCGGACCCGGCCGCCGTGCGGGGACTGCTCGCGAGCCGCACGGCTCTCGTGCGGGCCGAGGCACTGCACCACCTCGCGGTCCACGGCGAGGACCGACACGCGGCCGTCAGCGCACTGGGCGACCGGCACCCGCTCGTCCGGGCCACGGCCCAGGCGGCCCTTCGCGGTACCCCGCACGACCTGGCGGGTCACTACCGGGCCATGCTCGCCGAAGACCCGCCGAAACCCGGTGCGATCGCCGGACTCGGCGAGACGGGCACCCCGGCCGACGGCGCGCTGCTGATCCCGTGGCTGGCCCATCCCAGCTCCCGAGGGCGGGTGGAGGCGATCCGTGCCCTCCGCCGGCTCGGCGCGCTCGACCCCGTTGACCTGGTCCCGATGCTCCACGATGTGTCCGGCGTCGTCAGCCGCCAGGCCGCTGCCGTGCTGCGCCATCACACCGCCCTGGTGGAGGAGTCCACGATCACCGCGCTCCTCGTGCCGGGCGGACCGCGCCATCAGACCGTCGCCGGGTACCGACTGCTGCGGGCCGGCGACGTCTGGCGCCGCCTCGCCGTGGGCCTCCGCCTCGTCGCAGGCTCCGACGATCACCTGCGGGCCCTGGCGCGCGCCGACATCGCCACCTGCCTCAGCGGCGAGGCCGCCACGACCTACGCCGTGCCGGCCCCCGACCTGGCCGCTGAGCTCGACACCCTCGTCCGCCAGGTCGCAACCGCGCTCGATCCGAGCTGGGTCCGGCAACTGCGCTTCCACGCCGGCCTGGACAGACCGCGCCGGACGGGTACTCAGTAGAGCGGTCGGCCGCTGTTTCGGGCCGCCACGTACGACTGCCAGTCGAGCGTCACCTGATCGGCGTACCCAGTGGCGAACGCCCGGGTCTCGGCCTGCAGCCCCGACACCGACGTGATCGCGTTGTCGATGGCCGCGTCGGCGGAGTACGACAGCCCGGTACCCGTCAGGTCCTGGTCCGCGCGGGAGTGCGCCGCCGCGAGCAGGCGGCCGATGTCGCGGACGGTGTCGTCCCACTTCGCCGAGCTGGTCAGGTCGGCAATCGCCAGGTCCTCCGCGAACGGGGACTTCTCCTTGACCAGCACGGGCACGGTCCCGACGCTGGCCCAGCCGGCGAGCGGGTCGGACTGGTTGGCCAGCCACCGCAGGGCCAGGGCCGGCCGCTGGCCGCCGGTGAGGGTGGTCGCCGTCGGGGCGAGTTGCTTGGGCGCCGGGTCGACCTGCTGCTTGAGTTCGAGGATGCGGTCGTCGCTGGTGGAGGTGGTGTCGCCCTCGATGAGGACGTACCAGCGGAACCGGCCGAGGCTGCCGGTGCCGGCGCCAAGCCGGCGGCGCACGTCCTTCACGACGGCCTCGCCCGCGCTGAGCGGCTCGCCGGCCGTGGTGCGGTAGGAGGCCACGGCGTTGATGAGACTGGTACGGGTCGCCGCCGGCACCGTCTGCAGTTCCGGGTCGGAGGCGAACGTGCGGGTGCCGCCGCTGACGGTGGTCCACCGGGCAAGCAGGTCCGAGCGGTGGTCGCCGGCGGAGTCGGCGATGAGCGCGGCGGAGAGGTCGGAGGTGTTCGTGGCGGTCAGCCGCCAGGTGAGCTCGTCGCCGGTGCCGTGGAACTTGTCGATCCACTGCGCGTACTCGGCGACCAGGGTGTCGACGTCCCCGGCGATCGCGGTGGCGCTGCGGCCGTTGGCGCGACCGGCGAGCACGATCGCCACCGCCTCGCGGCGCAGTTCCCAGGTCCACGAGCCGCGCCAGGCGTCGTCGGTGTCGGTGACCTGGTACTGCTCGACGTTGTCGGCGCCGCGGTCGGCCCCGGTGTTCTCCAGGTGCGCGTCGCCGGTGATCCACACGTCGGAGCCGCCGGTCGCGTACGCCGACGGGGCCAGTTCGCCCAGGTCGCGGTAGTAGAGCGGGGACGTGCCGCGGAAGAACGCCCACGCGCTGGACGCGAGCTTCGCGGTGCGGGCGGCGAGGTCGTCGTCGGTCGCGCCGCCGTTGAGGACGTGCAGGGCGTGGTCGCGGGTGTAGACGACGGTGACCGGGTCGCGGGTGAGCGCTGCGGCGGCGGGGCCGGCGGGGACCGTGACGAGGGTGGCTGTGACGAGGACGGCGACGGACCAGGGCAACAGGCGCATGCCTTGATGGGTACCGGACCGAGATGACGCCCCGGCGTCCCACCGGTGTCCGGGGTGATCGGGTTTCGCAGTGTCCTTCATGGATACTTGCTGAAGTCAAGCTATCGGCAGGCATTGATTTTACCGGAGGGCGCTGGTAGACATGATCAACACTACTCGATCTTGGTCGGCGTCGCCGGCCGGAGGGAGAATCCGATGAACACTCTCATGGCACTGGAGCCCCGCGTCGCCGGTACGGACGTCGCGGAGCCCGTCGTCGCGTTCGCCGACGGTTTCAACGCCGCCGACCGGATGAAGTGTGCCGGCTGCTGCAAGCAGAGCACGCGGATCGACATCGCGACGCACTCCGTCACCCAGTAACACCGCGTTCCCGGAGTGCCGGACCGACCACGAAGGGCCATGGACATGGTGGACACAGATATCGAGGGCCGTGTCGCCGGCCTGGTCGCAGGGCACTCCGGGCCGGCGGTCACCGTCCGAGGCGACGCGACGTGGCTGACCGTCTTCCCCGCCGGGGCCGCGCTGGCCGACCACGGCTGGAAACTGCACGTCTCCTGCCGGGTGTCGACGTTCCCCGAGCTGGTCGACAGCCTCGTGCCGGTGCTGCTCGCCGAGGGCTGCGTGTTCAAGCTCGCCCGGTCGGCCGCCGTGCTCAAGGGACTCAACGACGGGGTCAGCTCGCCGGCCACCGTTGGCAAGGCCTTCACCGTCTACCCGGACCAGGGCCGGGTCCGCGAGCTCGGGCTGCGCCTGGCCGACCTGCTCCGGGGCACGGAGGGACCCCGGGTGCTCAGCGACCAGCGGGTCACCCCCGACGCCCCCGTGTTCTACCGGTACGGACCCTTCGTCGCCCCCTGGACCACCGACGCCCAGGGCCGTCTGATCACGATGATCCACGGGCCGGCGGGGGAGGAGTTCGGCGCGCTGGCGACCCTGCAGTACCGGCAGCCGTCGTGGGTGGTGGACCCGTTCACCGGCGCGACCGGCCACGAGGAGGACGCGTCACTGCTGGTCGGCGACCACTACCGGATCGTGGAGGGCGTCTTCGAGTCCGGCCGCGGCAACGTCTACCGGGCCACCGACGAGCGCGACGGCGGCCGGGTGATCGTCAAGCAGGCCCGCGCTCTCGTCGACGAGCACGACGCCTCCGGTGACGTGCGGATGCGGCTGCGCAACGAGCGCCGGGTCCTGGAGAGCCTGGCCGGGTACGACGGGGTGTCGCGGTTCCTCGACCACTTCCGGCACGGCGACGACGAGTTCCTGGTGACCGCCGACGCCGGTCCGTACAACCTGGACGAGGACATCGCCCACGACGGCCGGTACGGCCCCGGCGGCCGCGACCTCGCCGACCTCGCGGCCCGACTGAGCGGGATCGTGCTCGACCTGCACGCCCGGGGCGTGATCGTCCGCGACCTCAGCCCGAAGAACGTCGTGATCGACGCCGGGCGGGTCACGCTGATCGACCTGGGCCTCGCCGCCTACGACGGCCTGCACATCCCCGGTGGCACCCCCGGCTACGCGCCGGCCCGGCAGTGCCGCGACGAACCACCCCTCCCGCACGACGACCTGCACGCGTTGGGTATGACCCTGCTGACCGCCGCCAACGGCCTGAGCCCGATCAGCGTCGGCGACGATCACGACCTGGCCAGGATCCGCGCCCTGCAGGTGATTCGCGCGACGGCCGGACCGGCACCGACCGGGGTGCTCGGTGCGGTCGCCGACCTGCTGAGCGGGGACGCCGAGGCCGCGACCCGCGCGGCCCACCGGCTCGCCGGTCGCCAGCCGGCCCCGTCCGCGACCACGTCGCCGGAACCGGCCGACCGCCGGCCGGCACCGTCCGTGACCACGCTGCCGGCCCTGCCGGAACCCACAGAGGACCTGGTCGCCGAGATCGTCGACAACCTCCTCGCCGACCTGCTGGACCAGACCCGCCGGGTGCTGACCGCGTCCACGAGCCGGTCCATCGCCCACGACGCGAGCGTCTACGCCGGCAGCGCCGGCATCGGCCTGGAACTGCTCGAACACCTCGACCGGCCCGGGGTCGCCGACCTGCTGGCCGACCTCGTGCCGTTCACGGTCCGCGCGATGGAGAAGGTCAACCTGCCGCCGGGGCTGCTCGTCGGCCGGACCGGGGTGGACGTGTTCCTCCGCCGGGCGGCCGAGCACGGCATCACCGCCGACGGGTACGCCGGGCCCGCCGTCCCCGGCCCCGACTGGAAGCCCGAGGGCGAGGACCTGATCGTCGGAGCCGCAGGGGTCGGGCTCGGCCACCTGCTGCTCGGCGGCGAGACCCACCGGGAGGTCGCGGTCCGGTGCGCCGAACACGTCCTGACCCATCCGGTACCCGACGCGCCCAGCCCGATGCCGCCCCGCGCCGCCGTGGAGCCCTCCGCCGGCCGGGCGCACGGGCTGGCCGGCACCGTCGAGGTGCTGCTGTTCGTCGGCGACGCCGTGGGCGACAAGCGGCTGCTCGACGCCGCGGCCGACCGCGCCCGACTGCTCCTCGCGAGGGGCAGGGACCTCGCCGACCGGGTCGGCACGCCGTACTCCGCGCCGCTGGCCGCCTCCTGGTGCCAGGGCCTGGCAGGGATCGGGCAGACCCTGCTGCACGCCGGCCGCCTCCTCGACGATCCGGCCCTGACCGCCGGGGCCCGCGACATCGCCCGGGCGGCCACGGTGTTCCTGCCGCACGTCAGCGTGCCGAGCCAGTGCTGCGGCATGTCCGGGGTCGGGAACCTGCTGATCGACGTGGCGGTACGCGAGTCCAGCGAGGAGCACTGGGCGGCGGCCCGGGTGGCGGCGCGGCAGATGCTGCTGCGGAGCGCCGGTACCCCTGGGCATCCGGTGTTCATGAAGGACTCGCCGGAGGACAACAGCGCCTCGTGGGCGTTCGGCGTGGCCGGGATCCTGGCGTTCTTCCGCCGACTGTCCCGGCGGGGCGGCGGCACGGGCCTGCCCCTGCCGGGCTGAGCCCCGGGGGTGCCGGCCCGGACGGGGCGCGCGGTGGCCCTCCACCGGCATGATCTTCATGCACCTCGGTAGTCATGGCCGCCGTGGTGCATGAAGGTGCCACAGGACGACCTAGTGTGCCGGGTCCTCCGTGAGGTACCCGGCGGCCTGCAAGGTGAACAGTTCCGCGTACACCCCGTCGAACGCCATCAGCTCCTCGTGGTCGCCGGACTCGAGGACCCGGCCGTGGTCGAGGACGTAGATCCGGTCGGCGTGGCGCACGTTGGCCAGCCGGTGCGTGATCAGTACCGTCATCCGCCCGGCGGCCCCGGTCCGCAGCTGCTGGAACAGCGCGAACTCCGCGCGCGGGTCCAGTGCCGCCGACGGTTCGTCGCAGATCAGCACCGGGGCGTCGCGGTAGAAGCCGCGCGCGGCGGCCAGCCGCTGCCACTGGCCCTGGGACAGTTCCTGGCCGCCCTTGAAGTTCTTGTCCAGCAGGGTGTCGTAGCCCCGGGCCAGCTCGGTGATCATCGTGTGCGCCTCGGCGGCCCGCGCGGCGGCCTCGATGCCGGCGTTGGTCGCCGGCCGGTGTTCCGCGCCGATCCGGATGTCCTCGCGGGCCGTGAACGGCCAGTGCGCGAAGTCCTGGGTCACGACGGAGATGTGCGAGCGCAGCTGGTCGGGCGCGTAGCCGGCGATGTCCACCCCGTCCCACAGCACCCGGCCGGTGCTCGGCGCGTACGTGCAGCCCAGCAGCTTGGAGATGCTGGACTTGCCGCCGCCGTTCGCGCCGACCAGGGCGATCGTCTCCCCGGTACGCACCACCAGCGACACGTCGGTCAGCGCCGGCCCGTCGGCGCCGGGGTAGGTGAGCGTCACCGACTCCAGGCGCAACTCCGCCGGCGGCGGGGCGGTCAGGGTGCTGGACCGCTCGGCCCGGCCGGCGGTGGCCTCGCGGACCTGGGCGTAGTCGCGGGCGTACAGGCCGTCCTCGTAGAGGCCGTTGATGTGGAAGATCAGCTGGGTGAGCGCGCCGGCGCCGGCCTGCAGCGCGAACACGGCCGTGCCGGCCGCGGCCAGGGGCAGGCCGCCGCCGACCAGCAGGACGCCGAGGAGCACGTACACCCCGGCCTTCCCGACGCCGGACAGGGCGCCGCCGACGGCCCGGGCGGCGGTCTGCTGGCGGGCGATGTCCAGGTCGGTGGCCAGGGTGCCCCGCAACAACCGCAGGTAGCGGCTGAGCAGGTAGTCGCGCAGGTTGAACGCCCGGACCTCCGGCGCGTGCCGCCGGTCGGCCAGCAGGTGCCCGAGGGTCCAGCTCCGCCGGGACCGGGCCACCCAGCGCGCCCGGGCGAGGTACGCGGCCCGGGCGGCGTGCACCGCGCCCCAGCACTCGGGCACCGCCGCGGCGATCAGCACCGGCAGCAGCAGGGGGTGGATCACCAGCAGGGTGCCGGCGACAGCCAGGAACCGGACCACGCCCGTGAGCAGGTCGATCCCGTGGTCGACGAGCGCGACGCTGGACTGGGTGCCCCGGTTGCGGGCCCGCTCGATGTCGTCGGCGTACGCGTCGTCGTCGAACGCCGCCAACTCGACCCGGCTGGTGACCTTGAGCAGTTCCAGTTCGGCGGCGACCCGGACCCGCGGGCTGAGCCGGGCCTGCGCCCAGCCGGCCGCCGTGGTCAGCGCCGCGCGCCCGGCGGTGGCGAGGGTGACCCAGGCCAGGGCGGGGATCGCGGCCCGCACCCGGTCGGGGGTGGGGCCGGCGGCGAACAGGGACTCCAGCACGCCCCTGGTGGCGAGCAGGCCGAGGGCCGTGAGCAGACCGGCGGTCACCTGCAGCACGACGGTTGCGGCCGTGTCCAGCCTGCTCGCCGACCAGGCCAGCCCGAACGCCATCCTGACCAACGCCGGCAGCCGCCACAGCACGGACCGGAACCGGGTGTCGACCAGGTCCTGGGTGAACTTGTGCCAGTAGCTCTCCGCCTCCAGTTCCGCGTCGAGCTCGTGCGGGACGGCGTCGTCGTCCGGCGGCTCCATGGTGGACCTCCTCGCCACACGACGGGGCCGCCGCCGACCGGGTCGGCGACGGCTCCCGGATCCAAACTCCGAAACTACCGGCCCGACCCCCAGAAGTCGATCTTTGTCCGGTGGGGACATCCGCTGACCGTCCTCGATGGCGACGGACCCCCATCCCGGGCGCCCTGGGCCTGCCTCCCGGACGTCCGGGCCGGCTTCCCGGGCCTCCTGGGCGGCCGGCCGGCGTCCCCCGCACGCCGGCCGGCCGCCCCGCTACCCCGGCACCACGGCCGTGGTGACGAACACGGTGGCGCTGGCCAGGAACGGCCCCCCCGTCAGCCGCCCCAACCAGGCCAGCGCCGCCCGCTCGTCCATCACCCCGGCCCGGATCGCCCCCCACGTGACCTCCGTGATCCGCAGGATCCGCTCGGCCACCGCCACGTCCCGGAACACGATCGTGACGGCCTCGACGTCGCGCACCACGAACCCGGCCGCCGCGCACAACCGGGGCACCTGCCGGCCGACGGTGGCGTTGCGGACCACCTCCCGGCGGACGTAGCGGGCGTAGGCGCGGCTGGTGTCCACATCGGGGTCGTCGATGACGAGGGTGTCCCAGTCGTTGTCGGCCAGCACCGCCACCCCGCCCGGGCGCAGCACCCGGCGCAGTTCGGCCACGACCCCCGCCGGGTCGGCCACGTGCTGCAACACCCGGTCGACCACCGCCCGGTCCACACCGGCGTCGGGCACCGGCAACGCGTGCGCGTCCCCGAGCCGGACCCGCACCCCCGGACCCGGGAACCGGTGCCGGGCCACGGCCACCATCGCCGGATCGGCGTCCACGCCGAGCACCGACCCCGCCGGACCGACCGCCGCGGCGAGCCCGCCCAGATCGGCCCCGGGCCCACACCCCACATCCACGACCGCCATTCCGGGTACGAGGCCCAGCGCCGCCGCCACCCGCCCCTTGTACTCCCGGCCGGGTCCGCTCGCCGCCACCTGGTCGAGATAGGCCACCTGTGCGGGGGTGTCACGTGTCATGCCACCGATCCCACCAGGCCGAGATGGTCGGTCCGTGGTCGCGGTGTGGAGATCCCGGGAGCCTCGGCTTGTCGTTTCCTCCCCTTCGCCCCGGGATGACACCGTGGACGCATGCGCAACGAGAACTTCTACTCCCTCGCGGCCCAGGTCCTGCCGGCATTGCTCATCGCGGTGATCCTGGAGATCCGGGGCGCGCTCGGCACGATCGCGGTCGGCGCCCGCCGGGACCGGCACACCGCCCTGCACCGCAGCTGGACCCGCTCGGCCGGCTACCTGGTCCTCGCGTATGTCGCGGTCGCGGTCTGCTTCGTGCTGGGCGAGGCGTCGGCACTCCTCGTGGTGTTCGTCGGGCCGGGCGGCTGGCTCGTGCGGGTCGCCGCGCCGGTCGTGGCGCTCGCGTTGCTGCTGCTGACGGTGGCGGCGATCGCGGTACCCGCCGTGGGGTTGGGGGTGCAGACCGGCGTCCTGATCCGCGCGGACCGCGACCAGCCCGCCGACGAGTCGGTGTCCGTCGACTGAACGTCAGGAACGCGTCCAGGCGACCTCGGGCCGCCGTGACCACGGGCGACCTCGGGCGCCCGGTGCGGCAACGGCGGCCTTGAGCGGATGTTGAGCGGCCGGCGTGACGATGCCGGCACCGACACGCGAGGGGGTGAACAAGATGACGATCACAGTCAAGAAGGTCGAGGCGCTGGTCGCGACCATGTGCCCGGTCGACGGCTGCGGCTCCGGTTGCCGCAATCCCGCGATCTGCGACAGCTGATCCACCGGCCGCCCGGTCCAGGCCGGGCGGCCGCCCCGACCCTCGAGGAGCCCGCGATGCGACCGATCCTGAAACCCGTCGACGAGTACCGGGTGGGCGACACCCTCCGCCTTGTCCGCGAACTGGGCGTGTGGTTCGACCTGGACGACGCCGACGGCGGCGTGGCAGCGCTCCTCGGCCAGCTCGACGGCACCAGCACCGTCGAGGAGATCGGCGCGCGCCTGGCGATCGACGCGGCCCCGGCGATCGCGGCCCTCGACGACGCCGGCCTGCTCGAGGACGCCGACGCCCCGCACACCCTGACCGCCGACGACCACGAACGCTACGCGAGCAACCTCGCGTTCCTGAGCACGTTCGCGTCCCTGACCACGAGCCGGTACGCGCTGCACGCCCGGCTGCGGGCCGCCCGCGTCGTCCTCCTCGGCGTGGGCGGCCTGGGCTCGACCCTGCTGCTCAGCCTGGCCGGGGCCGGCGTCGGGCACCTGACCCTGCTGGACGTCGACCGGGTGGAACTGCGCAACCTGACCCGCCAGTTCCTGTACACGGAGGCCGACGTGGGCCGGACCAAGGTGCACCGGGCGGGGGCCCGGGCGCTGGCCGTGAACCCGACCCTGGACATCCGGACCGTCGAACGCCTGGTCACCTGCCCCGAGGACGTCGCGCCGCTGCTGGAGGACGCAGACCTCGTGCTGTGCGGCATCGACCGGCCCCGGCAGGTGCGGCACTGGGTGAGCCGGGCGTGCGTGGCCGCCGGGGTGCCGTTCCTGTCCGGCGGGATGACCGTCACCAAGGGCGTGTACTTCGGCTTCACCCCCGGCCGTGACGGCTGCATGGAGTGCTGGGAGGCGCACGCCGGCCCCCTGGACGACGCCCGGGTCCGGCCACCGGTCAACCGGGCGATGGGCCCGATGGCCGCTGTCGTCGGCGGGCTGGTCGGCGTCGAGGCGCTGAGGGTGCTCACCGGCTTCGCCCCGCCGGTGTCGATGGGGCGGGTGTGGACCGTGGACTTCGCCACGGGGGAGACGACGGTGTTCGACGAGTGGACCCGCCGGGAGGACTGCCCGGCCTGCGGCAACGCGGCGGCCCCCCGATGACCCGGCCCCCGACGTCGCCCCCGGCATCGGCCCCTGCCGAGGCCTCGACCCAGGCGCAGGTTCCGGCGCCGCCCCCGGACCGGCCCGTGGTCCGGGCCGACAGCCGCGTCGGGCTGCCGGAGTTGTCGATCGTGCCCGACGGCGACGAGTACGTCGTCGGAGATCCCGCCACCGGCCAGTTCGTGTCGCTGCCCGAGATCGGCGTCGTCGCGATCCGCGCGCTGTCGGCGGACGTGACGATCGCGCAGGCGGCGGTACCCGTGTCCGCGGCGGCGGGGGAGGACGTCAACCTCGTCGAGTTCGTGGCGACGCTGCTGGAGTGCGGGCTGGTCCGCAGCCTCGACGGGGTACTGGTCGGCCCGGCGGCACCCGCCCGGGAGTCGCGCTGGCTGGCCCGGATCCGCCCGGAGCACGCCCGGATCCTCTTCGGACCCGTCGCGTGGACCCTCTACGCGGCGGCCCTGTGCTGGTCCGCCGGGGTGTGGCTGGTCGACGGCCAGTACCGGCCGGCGCTGGAGGACGTGCTGTTCTACCCCGACCCGTTGGTGTGCATGGCCGTGCTGTTCCCGGTCACCACGGGCCTGGCCATGGCGCACGAGGTGTGGCACTGGCTGGCGGCGCGGGCGCTGGGGGTGGGCGCACGGATCAGTACTGGTCGGCGGGCGTTCTTCTTCGTGTTGCAGACGGACCTGGCCGCGTTGTGGTCCCTGCCGCGCCGCCGCCGGCTGGGTCCGCTGGCCGCCGGGGTCGCGTTCGACGCGCTGGTCCTGGGCGTGGCGCTCGCCGTCCGGGTCGCCGGAGCCCGGTGGGGGATCGCGCCGCTGCTCGACCGGTTCCTGGCGGCGATCGTGCTCCGGCAGACCATTGTGATCGGCTGGCAGCTGCTGGTGTGCGTGCGCACCGACGGGTACCTGCTGATCTCCACGGCCCTGGGCTGCCGCAACCTGCTGGACACCGCGAAGCTGCACGTCCGCTCCCGCCTCTACCGGCTCACCCCGGCCCAGGCGGCCACCCTCGCCGGCACCCCGCCGCACGAACGCCGGGTCGCCGCCTGGTACGGCCCCCTGCTGGTGGCGGGGGTCGCGTTCCTCGCGCTGCTGTTCGTCAACTACTGGGTGCCGGCGATGGCGATCTCCGGGGCCTGGATCGGCTGGGGGATCGCCGGGGCGCCGTGGGGTTCCCGCGCCTTCGCCGAGGCGGCGGTCCCGGCGCTGGTGATGCTTGTGCAGTTCCTCGCCCCGGCGGCCGTCGCCGTCCGGGACCGCCGCCGCGCCCGCCGGGGCGTCCGATGACCGGGAAGGAACCTGTCATGTCTCGCATCCTCGGGAAGGGACCCGACGTGTCTCGCGTTCCTTGGGGCCGGATCGGGTACTTCGCCCTGGTCCTGGCGCTGGTCGTGGCGTGCGTCGCCGTGACGAGGCGGAACTGGACGGCGCAGCTCGTCGGTTCGGCGGTGGCCGCCGCGCCGGCCGACCGGCCCGACCTGCCGGGGCGGGAGGTGCCGATGCTGCCCAGCCCGCACATCGCCTATCTCGGCACGGACCACGCCGCCTACAACTCACTGCCCCCGACGTCGGGCCCGCACCTGCCGTGGCCGGCCGCGTCGGGTGTGTACCGGGAGTCGGTACCGGACGAGCTGATGGTGCACTCGCTCGAACACGGGCACGTCGCGGTGCAGTACGCGCCGGACACGCCGCCCGGGCAGGTGCGGCTCCTGGAGGACATCGCGCGGCGGTACCCGGGCGACGTGGTGGCCGCCCCGTACCCGCGGCTCGGGCACGGGGTGGCCCTGACCGCCTGGTGCCGGTTGCAGACCCTCGACACCGTGGACGAGGCGGCCATCGTCCACTTCGTCGAGACGCTGGCCGGCCGGTACGACCACGGCTGGACCCGATGACCAGGACCTAGCAACCTAGGATGCCGGAGACGACGTGGCGGGGCGCACGCCGTCTCCGCCTGGTCAGTTCCGCATTCGGCCTCCGCGCCGGGTGGAACCTGCCGGCCACGGGACGGTGGCCGAAGTCGGTCACGTGTGCGCCGCCTGGCCAGGGACGGATCGCAGCAGGTCCGCGCACGCCTGTGCCTCGTCGGCGTGCACCGGTGCCAGCGTCAGCCACCGGGCACCGGCGTCGGTGAGTGCGGCGACCGCCGCATCGGGGCGACCAGCGCCCAGGTGCACGGCCCCGAGCGCGGTCAGCGCCTGGGCCAGTCCCAGGGTCTCGCCCAGCCGGCCGAAGGTGTCGACGCAGCCGGTGAGCAGGGCGAGCGCCGATCCGTACTCCGCCCGGCGCAGGGCGGCCCCGGCGCTGGTCAGCCGCACGTACGTGGCCCGCAGCTCGTCGCCGCCCGCTCGGTAGCCGGCCTCGGCGCGCTCGTGGTGGGCGGCGGCCAGTTCCGGTCGGCCGGTGGCCTCGCACACCCGGCCCAGCCAGTGCCCGTGCTGGGCTGTGAACCGGATGCAGCCGTGCGCGGTCGCCAGCGCCAGGCCCTCGGTGAACAGGTCCTCGGCCGGCCCGTGTTCGCGCGCGTCCGCGTGCAGCATGCCCCGGATCAGGAGGGCGTGGAGGAGGGCCAGGTGGTCGTCGCCGGCCCGCAGGTACCCGATGGTGTCCTCGATGAGCTCGACGGCCGCCGCCGGTTCGTCGGACCAGCGGAGGAACTCCGCGGCACCGCGGTCGGCGAGCGCCACGCCCCGCCGGTCGCCCAGGGCCTCGAAGGCCTTCCTGGCCTGCCAGTGGTGGCGTTCGGCGAGCGGGTAGTCGTCGCGGCGCACCGCGAGTCGGGACAGGCCGACCGCCGTGACCGCCACGCCCCGCGTGTCGCTCGCGGCGGTCGCGGCCGCCAGCGCCACGGAATGCGTGTCGTGCCAGGCGTCGAGGTGCCCGCGCTGGTCACAGAAGCCCTGCACGGCCGAGGCCAGTGACCAGGCCAGGCCAGCCTCGCCCAGGTCCGCGGCCTGCCGCACGGCCGCGGACAGTCCGTCGAGTTCCCCTTCGAACCAATCCAGCGGGTCGCGGTCCGCGACGGCGGGGGCTTCGGCCGGGTGGTCGGTGGGCACCAGCCAGGGGCCGGCCTGCAGCCGGGACTCCGCCGCGCGGGCCAGCGCGAGCCATCCGGTGCAGGCCCGGGTCACGGCCCCGGTCCGGTCGGCAGGGGAGTCCTCGTCGGCGGCCCGTTCCGCGGCGTACAGCCGGATCAGGTCGTGCAAACGGTACCGGTCCGGGCCGGCCGGCTCGACCAGGTGCCAGGCGGTGAGCGCGTCGAGCAGGTCCTCGGCCTCGCGCGCACGGGCGCCGAGCACCGCGCCGGCGACCCAGCCGGCGAACGTCGGCGCCTGCAGCAGCCCGAGGAGCCGCAGCAGCCGGCGCGGCCCCGGGCCGAGGGACCGGTAGCTGAGTGCGAGGCTGGCCCGCACCTCCAGGTCGTCGTGCGCGAGTTCGTCGAGGCGGCGGCGTTCGTCGGCGAGCCGGTCGGCGAGCCACGCCAGGGTCCGCCCGGGCCTCCCGGCCAGCTTCGCCCCGGCGACCCGCAGCGCCAACGGCAGGTGCCCGCACAGGTCCGCCACCCGGCGCGCGTCGGTGTCGTCGTCGACGGGGTGGCCGATGATCCGCGACAACAGCCGCACCGACTCCGCCGGACGCAGCACGTCCAGGGTGGTGACCGTCGCGCCGGGCAGGCCGGTCAGCCGCTGTCGGCTGGTGACCAGGACGCCACAGGTCGCGCTGCCGGGGAGCATCGGCGTGACCTGCGCGGCGGAGTCGGCGTCGTCGAGGACCACGAGCAGTCGCCGCCCGGAGGTGCGTTCCCGGAACACCGCCGCGCGTTCGGTGACCTCCGCCGGCAGCGCGGAACCGTGCACGCCCAGCGCCCGCAGTAGCCGGGCGAGCGCCTCGGCAGCCCCCAGCCCCCGCACGGAGAGAAACAACCTGCCATCCGGGTACCGGCCCCCCAGCCCGTGCGCCGCCCGTACCGCCAGGGCGGACTTGCCGACCCCGGCGTGCCCGACGAGCACGGCGACCGGCAGCGCGGTGCCGGTACCCGTCAGCACACGGCGCAGGGCCAAGAGTTCCCTCGACCGTCCGGTGAAGTCGGCGGGGTCGGCGGGCAGTTGCACCACCGGTCGGGCTCCGGGCGCTGCCGGGTCGCCGCCTGGTTGTGCTTGTCCGTCGGTCGTCGCCGGGTCCGGGCGCAGTGCCCGGGCGTGGGCGGCGCGCAGCTTCTGCCCGGGGTCCGCACCGAGTTCCTGGGCGAGTGACCGCCGGACCCGTTCGAAGGCCCGCAGCGCGGCACCCTGCTGACCGGTGGCGGCCAGCGCCGCCACCACCACGGCGTGCGCCTCCTCGGCCAGCGGGTCGGCCTCGGCGACGGGCACCGCCAGGGTCAGCGCCCGGCCCGGGTCGCCGTCGGTCAGCGCGGCGTCGGCGCAGGCCACTGTGGTCGCCGTCCGTTCGGCGTCGAGAGCTGTGGCGTCGGCGGTCAGCCCCGTGTCGGCGAGCGCGGGACCGCGCCACAGCTCCAGCGCCGCCTCCAGCAGCACCCGGCGCTGTCCGGGCTCGGCGGCGGCCCGGTCCCGCAGCTCCCGGAATCGGTCCAGGTCGGTGGGCCCGTCGGCGACCAGGGTGTACCCGCCCGGCCCGGTCACCACCCGCGCGACCCCCTGCCCGTGGGCGGCGAGCCAGCGGCGCAGCCGGTGCACGGTCACCTGCACGGCGCCCCGGGGCGCGTCGGAGGGCCGCGAGTCCCACACCAGCCCGTACAGCCGGTCGGCGGACACCGGCCGGCCGGACGTGAGCGCCAGTGCCGCGAGCATCGCCCGGGTGGCCCGCGCCGCCGGGGTCAGGTGTCGACCGCCGGTCTCGACCGCGACGTCACCCAGCAGCAGGATCGGCATGCCCGACCTTACCTCCGGATCGGACAGTGAAAGGGGACGGTAACCGGGGTCCGGTGGAATCGGGGTCGTCACCGTTCCCACTGAGGAGAAGATCTGATGCGCACACCGACCAGGACCCGCCTGTTCGCCGCCGCCGCGTTCGCCGCCACCGCCGCGGCCGTCGCGGTCGCCCCGCTGCCCGCCGCGGCCTCGCCGGGCGACCAGTCCGTCGTGACCGGCTGCAACCCGTCCGCGTGGCAGACGCCCGTGAGCGGCACCGGCAAGGGAAAGATCCGCAACTGCGCCATCACGTGGAGCCGCAACGTCGCCGACGGCGACTACTGGCAGGTCGTCGACTTCGAGCTGTACGACGCCGTGGACGGCGACGGCCACTGCGCCCAGGCGTCGACGACCGGCTCGTCGACGGTGTTCTCCTCGTGCAGCGGCTCCTGGGAGAGGAAGACCCGGAGCCTGTCCGGCCAGCGTTCGTCCATCACCGTGACGTTGACTTACTCCGGTGCGGGGTCCGTCGCGCACACCGTGACCGCGCCGAGCGGGTACTGAGCGGGCCGGTGGGCGGGGCGGCGTCGCGCGTCCCGCCCACCGGGTGGTCCGTATCCGGCTCCGTGTGGCTCCGCGCGGGGTGGGCGAGTGAAACTGTCGGTCCCCTGGTGCAGGGTGGGGGCATGGATAACGTCACCGACAGCGCACCGGTCCGGATCGAGCCGTGGTCGGCGCGTGACCTCGACCTGTTACGTCGGATCAACGCCCCCGAGATGACCGAACACCTGGGTGGCCCGGAGACCGACGAGCAGGTCGTGGCCCGGCACGAGCGGTACGTCGCCGCCACCGGCACCGCGCGGATGTTCCGGATCGTAGCCGTCCCGGAGGAGGTGGCTGTGGGCAGCATCGGCTTCTGGGACCGCACCTGGCGCGGACAGGACGTGTACGAGACGGGCTGGAGTGTCCTGCCCGGCTTCCAGGGCCGGGGCATCGCCGCGGCGGCGACCCGGCGCTCATCGAGGCGGCGCGGACCGACGGCCGCCACCGGCACCTGCACGCGTTCCCGTCGGTCGGCAATCCGCCGTCGAACGCGATCTGCCGCCGGCTCGGGTTCGAGCTGCTGGGGGAGTGCGACTTCGAGTATCCGCCGGGCAACCCGCTGCGCTGCAACGACTGGCGCCTGGAGCTGTAGCCGGCGGCCCGCCCGTCGGTCGGTGACGACCGGCCCGGCGGGTTACGCCGCCATCTGGCGGGCGGCCTGTTCGTCGAGGAAGGCGGCCAGGTCCTCGGGCATCCAGTACGGGTGGTCGCCTGTCTCGAGCTGCCCCGCGGCGGCGAGCCTGTCGATCACGGGCTCGATGAGGGGCCGGTGCCGGTATTTCAGCACCAGTGCCTGATCGGGGCCGGACAGCAGGTTCCACCAGTGGTCGGGGGCGTCGTTCATACCTCGACAGTGGCAGCCGATTGTTACGGGAGACTACGAATGACGGGGCGTAGGACCGTTCGGCGACAAGATCAAGACTTGGGGTCTGGGCAGGTCAGCCGTCCGGCGGAGGGGGTGGCTCAGGTTGCGTCCGGAGGTGTGTTTCCCGCCACTGGGCGGGGTGCGACAGGTGATCATGTGATCGGTGGCACCTCCTGTGTAGTACGCCACTGGCGGGTGTCGTGCGGACGACGGCGGGCCTTGCCCGCGCCGCCCCGGCTGACCCGCGGATCAGGTGGACGTGGTCAGCGGGTCGAAGCGCAGCGGGGTTCCGGGGCGGGCCTGGGCCGCTGCGGCCAGGTCCTCCTCGACGACCACCCCGATCACCGGGTACCCGCCGGTGGTCGGATGGTCCGCCAGGAACACGATCGGCGCCCCGTCCGCCGGCACCTGTACCGCGCCGAGCACCATCCCCTCGCTGGGCAACTCCCGCCCCGCGGCCTCAGCGGTACGCATCAGCGCCGCCCCCCGCGTCCGCAGCGCGATCCGGTTACTGGCCGTGGAGGCCACGTACTCCCCCCGCCGCAGCGCCCCGGCCGCGTCGTGGAACCAGTCGTCCCGGGGACCCAGCCGGACCCGCAACACGAGACTGTCGGACGCGCCGAGTGTCGGGACCACGGTGACCGGCGTGGAATCGGCCCGCCCGAGGGGCGGTGCGGCCCCGGCTGTGATTGCGGCCGGCCCGAGGGGGAGGGTGTCTCCGGTGGCGAGCTTGGCCGGCCCGAGGCCGGACAGCAGGTCCGTGGCGCGGCTCCCCAGCACGGGGGCGACGTCGACGCCGCCGCTGAAGGCGACGTAACTGCGGACGCCGTGCCGGGCGGGGCCGACGTCGAGTACCGCCCCGGCGGGCACCCGGACCGCGGCGCCCCACGCGACGGGCCGGCCGTCGCACCGGACGGCGGCCGGCGCTCCGGTGACGGCGACGAGTGTGGCCCGCGCGCACCGGACCGCGACACCGGTCAGGGTGGTTTCCAGGGTCGCGGCCGTCGCGGGGTTCCCGACGAGGCGGTTGGCGAGGAGATGCGCCGGCAGGTCCAGCGCCCCGGAGCGCGGCACCCCGAGGTGTGCGAGTCCCGGCCGGCCCAGGTCCTGCACGGTGGTCAGAGCCCCGGCCCGGACCACGGCGATCACGGGAACCCGACCCGGGCACCGGCACGGCACCGGATCCGTGTCCCGGTCATGGGGACACCGCCACGAATCGGACGCGGGTACCGGGCGTGAACAGTGCCGCCGGCTCCCGGTCCGGGTCCCACGCCACGGCCGAGGTGTGCCCGATCAGCTGCCAACCTCCGGGCGAGGGGCGCGGGTACACCCCGGTGAACTCGCCGCCGACCGCCACGGCTCCCGCCGGCACGACGGTCCGGGGCGATGCCCGCCGGGGCACGTGCAGACCCTCGGGCAGCCCGGTCAGGTACCCGAATCCGGGGGAGAACCCGCAGAACGCGACCCGGTACTCGAACGAAGGGTGCACCGCCGCCACCGGTGCTCCCCACAGCGCGGTGACCTCGTCGATGTCGGCCCCGTCGTAGACGACCGGCACCTCGATCAGCGGCCCCTCGGCCGGGCCGACCGGCGGCACCACGAGCCCGGCGAGGTCGCGGGCCAGGGGCTCCGGTGCGCTGACCCCGTCCAGCAGCACGGTACGGGCCGCGGGCACGATCTCGGTCACCCCCGCCAGCAGGCCGGCCGCGCGGCGTCGGACGAGCTCGGTGTGCAGGGCCGCCACCGCCGCGGTGGAGTCCACCTCCAGGAGCAGTGCGTGCGCGCCCACGGATCGGATCCTCATCCGGACATCCGGCTGAGGATCTGGTGTTCGGCGGCGTCGAGGTAGCCGAGCAGCTCGGTCTCGGCCCCGGCGAGGTCCCCGGCGGTGAGCAGGTCGGCGATGACCCGGTTGCGGCGCAGGTACGGCTCGTGGAACGCGCGCGGGTCCGCCATCTCCAGGAACGCCAACCGCAGCTCGGCGAGCACCACGTCCATGTGCCGGTCGATCCGCGCGCTGCCTGCCAGCCCGGCCACGGCGCGGTGGAAGGAGATGTCGGCGGTCCCCACGGCGGCCCAGTCCCCGGCCGCCGCGGCCAGCTCCCCGGCACCGACGGCCTCGAGAACCTCGCCCTGCCCGCCGGTCGAGCCGGCCGCGGCCCGGACGCCGGCGCACTCCAGCGCGCGCCGCACCCGGTAGATGTCGGTCACGTCGGCGGACGAGAGCTGACGGACGTGCACGCCGTGATGGAGCTCGTACCGCAGCAGGTGTTCGTGGGCGAGCAGCCGGAACGCCTCGCGCAGGGTGTTGCGGGAGACGCCCAGCCCGTCGGTGAGCGCCCTCTCCGACAGCCGGGTGCCCGGTGGCAGCTCGCCGGCCGCGATCCGGGCGCGCAGCACCTGGGCCACCCGGTCGGCCGTACTCGACCGGTCGAGGAGCCGGAGGTCGCCGGGCAGATCCATGGTCACCCCCAGCCCAGAATTGTTCAACAATATTCTAGCTTCGGGCGACCCCGCCACGGGTACCCGAAAGGCGGGGTTTTCGCGTTCCAGGAATCGGCGCCCGGTATGCGTGACTGGGCGCCGCGAACCTGATACAGATGGTGAGTTCTCCACACCGCCCACGCGGCACGACGGAGGGACTGAGCATGGCGGACATCATTCGCGCGGCACTCGTGCAGACGACGTGGACCGGCGACAAGGAATCCATGATCAAGGCGCACGAGGAGTACGCCCGGCAGGCCGCCGCGCGGGGCGCGAAGGTCATCTGCTTCCAGGAACTGTTCTACGGCCCGTACTTCTGCCAGGTGCAGGACGCCGCCTACTACTCCTACGCCGAATCGGTCCCCGGCCCGACGGTCGAGCGGTTCCAGGCACTCGCGCGCGAACTCGGGATGGTCATGGTGCTCCCGGTGTACGAGCAGGAACAACCCGGCGTCCTCTACAACACCGCGGCCGTCCTCGACGCCGACGGCCGCTACCTCGGCAAGTTCCGCAAGACCCACATCCCCCAGGTCAAGGGCTTCTGGGAGAAGTTCTACTTCAAACCCGGCAATCTGGGGTACCCGGTGTTCGACACCGCCGTCGGCAAGGTCGGCGTGTACATCTGCTACGACCGGCACTTCCCCGAGGGCTGGCGCGCCCTGGGCCTGGCCGGCGCGCAGCTGGTGTTCAACCCGTCGGCGACCAGCCGGGGTCTGTCGGCGTACCTGTGGAAGCTCGAACAGCCGGCGGCGGCCGTGGCCAACGAGTTCTTCGTCGGGGCGATCAACCGGGTCGGCGTCGAGAGCGACCTGGGCGACAACGACTTCTACGGCACCTCCTACTTCGTGGACCCCGAGGGCAAGTTCGTCGGCGACGTCGGGCACGACCACGACCCGGAGCTGATCGTGCGCGACCTGGACATGGGCCTGCTGGCCGAGGTGCGCGACCGCTGGCAGTTCTACCGCGACCGCCGCCCGGACGCCTACGGGCCGCTGGTGACGCCGTGACCGGCCTACTGATCAAGGGCGGCACGGTCATCGGCCCCTCCGGGGCCACGTTCGCCGACGTCCTCGTCGAGGGCGAGACCATCGCGGCCCTGTTCGCCCCCGGCCGCGCCCCCGAAGACACCGCCCGACGCGAGATCGACGCCACCGGCAAGTACGTCATCCCGGGCGGCGTCGACGTGCACACCCACATGCAGCTCCCGTTCGGCGGCACCAGCGCCAGCGACACGTTCGACACCGGCACCCGGGCCGCGGCCTTCGGGGGCACCACCACGATCGTCGACTTCGCGGTGCAGCGCACCGGCGAGGTGGTCGCCGACGGGCTCGCCGCCTGGCACGCCAAGGCCGACGGCGAATGCCACATCGACTACGGCTTCCACATGATCCTCGGCGGGGTCGACGACGCGGCCCTGGCGGCCATGGACCAACTGGTCGAGACCGAGGGCATCACCAGCTTCAAGCTGTTCATGGCCTACCCCGGCGTGTTCTACAGCGACGACGGCCAGATCCTGCGCGCCATGCAGCGGGCCCGCGACAACGGCGCCACGATCATGATGCACGCAGAGAACGGCATCGCCATCGACGTCCTGATCCAGCAGGCCCTGGCCCGGGGCGAGACCGACCCGATCTACCACGGCCTCACCCGGCCCCCGGCCCTGGAGGCCGAGGCGGTGCACAGGGCCATCCGGCTCGCCGAGGTCGCCAGGGACTGCCCGCTCTACATCGTGCACCTGTCGGCCAGCGAGGCCCTCGAACAGGTCGCCGCCGCCCGCGACGCCGGGCGCAACGTGTTCGCGGAGACCTGCCCGCAGTACCTGTATCTGACGTTGGAGGACCAGCTCGGCGCGCCCGGGTTCGAAGGGGCCAAGTGGGTGTGCTCGACCCCGCTGCGCAGCAAGTTCGAGCCGCACGGCCGCGACCTGTGGCGCGGGCTGCGCACCAACGACCTGGCCGTGGTGTCCACCGACCACTGCCCGTTCTGCTTCAAGGACCAGAAGGAACTGGGCGTCGGCGACTTCTCCAAGATCCCCAACGGGATCGGCGGCGTCGAACACAGGATGGACCTGATCTACCAGGGCGTCGTCGACGGACAGCTGTCCCTGCGGCGCTGGGTCGAGACGGTGGCGACCACCCCGGCCCGGATGTTCGGCCTCTACCCGCGCAAGGGCGTCCTGGCCCCCGGTTCCGACGCCGACATCGTCGTCTACGACCCGGCCGGGCACACCACGATCGGCGTCGAGACCCACCACATGAACATGGACCACTCCGCCTACGAGGGCACCCGGATCGACGGCCGGGTCGACACCGTCATCTCCCGGGGCAGCGTGATCGTCGACGGCGCGGGGTACCACGGGCGCAAGGGGCACGGTCGCTACCTGCGGCGGGGCCTGTCGCAGTACCTTATGTAGGAGGAGCCGCGATGAAGCAGGTCAAGCACTGGATCGACAACGCGGCGGTGTCCGGCGCGGGGACCCGGCGCCTGCCCGTGTGGGACCCGGCGACCGGGACCCAGCAGGCGGAGGTCCTCGCCGCCACCCCCGCCGAGGTCCGCGCGGCGGTCGAGAGCGCCCTGGCGGCCCAGCCCGGCTGGCGGGCGGCGTCGCTGTCGCGGCGCGCGGAGGTGATGTTCCGGTTCCGCGAGCTCGTCGACGCCCAACGCAAGGAGATCGCGTCCCTGCTGTCGGCCGAGCACGGCAAGACCGTCGCCGACGCGCTCGGCGAGGTCGCCCGCGGCCTGGAGAACATCGAGTTCGCCACCGGCGCGCCGCACCTGCTCAAGGGCGGGTTCAGTGAACAGGCCGCCACCGGCGTCGACGTGTACTCCATCCGCCAGCCCCTCGGCGTCGTCGCCGGCGTCACCCCGTTCAACTTCCCGGCCATGGTGCCGATGTGGATGTTCTGCAACGCCCTGGTCTGCGGCAACACGTTCGTCCTCAAGCCCAGCGAGAAGGACCCGTCGGTGTCGCTGCTGCTCGCCGACCTGCTCATGCAGGCCGGGCTGCCGCCGGGCGCGTTCAACGTCGTGCAGGGCGACAGGGAGGCGGTCGACGCGCTGATCGCCGACCCCGACATCGCCGCGCTGAGCTTCGTCGGCTCCACTCCCGTCGCACGGCACGTCTATGAGGCGGGCACCCGGGCCGGCAAACGCGTCCAGGCGCTCGGCGGGGCGAAGAACCACATGGTGGTGCTGCCCGACGCGGACGTGCCGGCCGCCGCCGACGCGGCCGTGTCCGCCGGGTTCGGCTCGGCGGGGGAGCGGTGCATGGCCGTCTCCGTCGTCGTGGCCGTCGGTTCCGTCGGCGACACCCTCGTCGACGCGATCGCCGAGCGGATCCGGCAGATCCGGGTCGGCCCGGCCAGCGACCCCGACGCCGAGATGGGCCCCCTGATCAGCCGCGAGCACCGCGACCGGGTCGCCGGCTACCTCGACGCCGCCGGCGGGCAGGTCGTCATCGACGGCCGCGACGCCCACGACGGGCCCGGGTTCTTCCTCGGCCCGTGCCTCGTCGACCACGTCGGCACCGACTCGGTGTTCTACACCGACGAGATCTTCGGCCCCGTGCTGTCCGTCGTGCGGGTCGACACCTACGAGGAGGCCCTCGCGCTCGTCAACGCCAACCCGTACGGCAACGGGACGGCGTTGTTCACCCGCGACGGCGGGGCGGCGCGGCAGTTCCAGTACGACGCGGTGTGCGGGATGGTCGGGATCAACGTGCCCATCCCGGTGCCCGTCGCCTACTACTCCTTCGGCGGCTGGAAGTCCTCCCTGTTCGGCGACCTGCACATGTACGGCCCCGAGGGCATCGCCTTCTACACCCGGGCCAAGGTCGTCACGTCCCGGTGGCCCGACCCCGCGACCAGCGCGGTCGACCTCGGCTTCCCGAAGGTGAGGTGACGATGGACATCGGCGTCGTCCTGCAGTGCGACCCGCCGGCCCGCGACGTCGTCGCGCTGGCCCAGCGGGCCGAACGGGCCGGGTTCAGCCACGTGTGGACCTTCGACTCGCACCTGCTGTGGCAGGAACCGTTCGTCATCTACAGCCAGATCCTCGCCACCACCGAACGCGTCATGGTCGGCCCGATGGTCACCAGCCCCGGCACCCGGGACTGGACGGTCACCGCGTCGCTGTTCGCGACCCTCAACGAGATGTACGGCAACCGGACCGTCTGCGGCATGGGCCGGGGCGACTCGGCGATGCGCACCCTCGGTCTGCAGCCCTCCAGTCTGAAAGAGCTGCGGGAGTGCGTCGAGGTCGTCCGGGGCCTGGCCAACGGCCGCACCGTCCGCTACCGGGGCCAGGACCTGCACTTCCCCTGGTACACCGGCGGCAGCCTGGAGGTGTGGGTCGCCGCCTACGGCCCCAAGGCCCTCGCGGTGGCCGGCGAGGTCGGCGACGGGTACATCCTGCAACTCGCCGACCCCGAGATCGCCGCGTGGATGATCGGCGCGGTGCGCACCGCCGCCGAGCGCGCCGGCCGCGACCCGGACGCCGTGAAGATCTGTGTCGCAGCGCCCGCCTACGTCGGCGACGACCTGGCGCACCAGCGCGACCAGACCCGCTGGTTCGGCGGCATGGTCGGCAACCACGTGGCCGACATCGTGGCCCGCTACGGCGACACCGGGGCCGTCCCCAAGGCGCTCACCGACTACATCCGGGGCCGGCAGGACTACGACTACGCCGAACACGGCCGGGCCGGCAACACCCACACCACGTTCGTGCCCGACGAGATCGTCGACCGGTTCTGCGTGCTCGGGCCGCCCTCTGAGCACGTCCGGCGGCTGAAAGAGTTGCGTGACCTGGGTGTGGACCAGTTCGCGGTGTATCTGCAGCACGACGCGAAGGGGGAGACCCTGGCCGCGTACGCGGAGACGGTCATCCCGTCCCTGGCGTAGCTGACGGCTCTCCGACACATCCACGGCGGCGATTGCGGCGGCGTGCTAGCTTCGGCTCCCTTGTACCGAGGAGTAGGAACATGCGCCGTCGACTCACCGTGCTCGCGATCCTGGCGTCGGTCGCACTGGCCGGGTGCACCCCTTCGCCCGCACCGGCCCCCGCCCCGACCGCCGCCACGACGGTCACCGCCGCCCCCGCCCCGGCGCCGACCGGGTCAGCGGCCCCACCGGCCACGGCAGCCCCCGCCGGATACCCCACCGAGGCGCGCGCGTACGCCGAGGCGGCGCTGGCCGCGTGGACCGGACACGACACCGCCCGCCTGGCCCAGCTCAACACCAGCGAGCTGTTCCACTCGATGGACCTGTGCGCCTGCTACGACACGCACTTCAGCCACGTGCGCTGCGAGGGGGCCGCCGGCTCCTCCTACTGCGTGTTCCGCAACACCTACGGCGACGAACTGACCCTCCAGTTGCGCAACGAGCTGCTCGGCCACCCGCAGGCCCTGCGCGGCGGCACGTTCGACCCGACCAGGACGCCCACTGACGCCGGGGAGTACGCCAAGGCGTTCCTCGAGGCGTGGCAGGCCGGCAACCAGCCCCGGATGGCCACCCTGTCAGTGGGCGACGCCCTGACGTACATCACCACCCACGACACCCGGCCGGACACCTTCACCCTGGAGAAGATCGACGGCGGCGGCACCGGCATCAGCCCGGTGTACGTGCACCCGCCGACCGGGCCGAAGTTCCTCCTCCAGCTGCACACCTCGGCACTCGGGCATCCGCACGCCATCTTCGGCCCGGTGGACGCCAGCAGCTACTAGAGCAGCCCGTCCTCGCGGGCCCGGTTGGCCAGGTCCAGCTTCGTCCAGGTGGGCCGGCCCGCCTGCCGGTACTTGTCCTTGACCCGGTCCAGGTACGCCTTCGCCGTGTGCGGGGACACCCCGGCCCGGCGGGCCGCCGCCGTCAGGGTCAGGCCGGACGCGTAGGCGACCAGCACGGCCCGCTCCTGTGCCGACAGCGGCGGGCCGGCCGGGTCGTTGGCGAGGGCGTGCGCGAGCTCCGGCGAGTACGCCGTGTCCCCGGCGGCCACGGCGTGCAGCGCCCCGACGAGGGTGGCCAGGTCGTTGTCCTTCGTCAGGTAGCCGCCGGCACCGGCCCGGATCGCGGCGATGACCTGGTCGCGGTCCGGGACCGTGCTGATCACCAGCACCCGGTTCCCGTCGGCCACCAGCCGGCGGATGTTGTCGGCCGGCAGGGTGCCGTCGCGCAGCCGCAGGTCCAGCAGCACCACGTCGGCCGGAGCCGTCAACTCCGCCACGGTGCCCACCGTCGCCACCAGACGCAGACCGGGCACGTCGGCCAGCCAGGACCGCAGCCCCTCCAGCAGCATCCGGTCGTCGTCGACGGCCGCCACCCGGATCACGCCGGCCACCGCAGTTCGACCCAGGTGCCGTCCCCGGGCGCGCTGTCGATCCGCACCCCACCGCCGACCTCGGCGACCCGGTCGTGCACGGAGGCGCGCAGCCCCAGCCCGGGGGTCGCGTCGGCGGCGAAACCCCGACCCCGGTCGGTCACCGTCACGACGACCCCGCCGGCGCCGCCGCTGGCGCTGACCCACGCCTCGGGGGTACCCGAGTGCCGCAGCACGTTGTTCAGCGCCTCCCCGGCGGCCTCGCCGAGCGCGGCGGCCACGGCCGGGGGCAGCTCCCCTGGCAGCTCCCCGTACTGCGCGACGACCCGCAGACCCAGGCACTCCACCGACCGGATCACTCGCTCCAGGTGCTCGGTGAGCCCGCCGGGGTCCTCCTGCGCGCCCCGGACCAGCAGGCGGCGCAGGTAGTCGGCCTCCCGGGCGCAGCGTTCGCGCACCGCGCCGGCGTTGACGTCGACCCCGCCCCGCGCGATCGCGGTCAGCGTGGACAGCACCGTGTCGTGCAGTGCGCGGTACTGTGCCGCCCGCTCGGCGAACCGGGCTCGCTCGGCGCTGCGGGTCGCCTCGGCGTCCAGGGCCCGGCGGGTGGCGGCGTCGAGGAGCTCGCCCTGGCGGCTCAGGTACCACCAGAAGACCCGGGTCAGCACGGCGGAGAAGATCACGGAGTTGGCGTGCACGGCCACCCCGCCGGGGGCGACCCCGCTGCGGTACAGCACGAAACAGTCGACGGCCGCGATCCCCGCCACGACGAGTGCCGCCGGTACGGGCCGGAGGCGGACCCCGACGATCGCCGCGGCCGAGTTGCCCAGCGGGACCGCCCACGGCAACTTGACCGCCGCCGGCCAGATCGCGGCGGTGGCCGGCGCGAGCAGTCCGCACAGGGCCACGTCCGTCCACACAGCGCCGGTGGCGAACCAGCCGCGCCGCCAGGTGTGCGCGAACAGCGCCGCGCTCCACACCGCGCCGACCGCGCAGATCACGTACTCCCGGGGCGTGGCCCGGCCGGCGACCGCGTCCTGGACGAGCAGCAGCAGACCTGCGACGACATGGCTCAGCCGGTAGCAGCCGGTGGCCACCACCATGAACACCTCAGCGCGTTGTCGTCCGGTCATCCCGCTCTTATACGCGACCCGGCGGGCCGGCACCAGTAGCCAGTTCAGGCGGGCTGTTTCCGGCCACTGTGGACTCCTAGGCTGCCAGGGCCCGGCTGTCCAGCGCCGCGACCGGGCCCCGACCAGGTGGTGGACCCGGCGCGTGAACGGAGGCAGTCCATGTCCGGTGCACTGTGGAACATCGCTCGGGCCGCGACGGTCCTGGCCCTCGCCGCCGGTGGGCTCGCCCTCGCCGGCCAGGCCGACGCCGCGGTCCTGCCCACCCGGGTGGTCTGCACCTCGTCCCTGAAGACCTACGACTGCGAGTTCGAGAACAACCGCTGGGCCCCGCTGTCGGTCACCTGGGCCGTGAACGGCGCCACCTCGGTCCATCCCGACGGGGACTACGTGTGGGGCGACTGCGTCGAGGGCGTCCGGGTGGGCGCCACGGTCACGGTCGTCGACGTCAACCACGCCACCCACTCGCTGTCCGGGTCGGTGACCTGCCGCTGACCGGCTGCGGGCCGGCCGCGCTACGCCTCCTTGCCGGTGTAGTGCCGGTCGGCCAGGGTCAGCACCTCGTCGAGGATGTCGAGCCCGGTGTCGAGATCCGCCTCCGACGTCACGCACGGCGGCACCACGTGCACCCGGTTGAAGTGCGTGAACGGCCACAGCCCGCGCTCCTTGCACGCCGCGACCAGCTCCGCCATCGGTGCGGCGTCGGCCCCGGCGGCGTTGTACGGCACCAGCATCTCCCGGGTGTCGCGGTCACGGACCAGCTCGATCGCCCAGAAGAACCCGAGGCCGCGCACGTCGCCCACGCTGGGGTGCCGCGCGGCGATCTCCGCGAGCCGGGGCCCGATGAGCGTGGAGCCCAGGTCGCGGACCCGTTCCAGGACGCCCTCGTCGCGCATCGCCCCGATGGTCGCCACGGCCGCCGCACAGGCCAGGGGATGCCCGGAGTAGGTGAGCCCGCCCGGGTAGGGCCGCTCGGCGAACGCCTCGTAGACGCGGGGGCCGAGGACGACGCCGCCGAGGGGCACGTACCCGGAGTTGACGCCCTTGGCGAACGTGATCAGGTCGGGGACCACGCCCCACCGGTCGGCCGCGAACCACTCGCCGCACCTGCCGAACCCGCTCATCACCTCGTCGCAGATCAGCAGTGCCCCGTACCGGTCGCACAGGTCGCGGACGCCGGCCAGGTAGCCGTCCGGCGGCACCAGGATGCCGTTGGTGCCGACCACGGTCTCCAGGATCACGGCGGCGACCGTGTGCGGGCCCTCCAGGGTGAACACCTGCTCGAGGTGCTCCAGCGCCCGGTCGCACTCCTCCCGCACGGTGGTGGCGTGAAACGCCGACCGGTACGGGTACGGCCCGAAGAACCTCACCACGCCCGGGATGCTCGGCTCGCTGCCCCAGCGGCGCGGATCCCCGGTGAGCGTGATCGCCCCGGCGGTCGCCCCGTGATAGGACCGGTACGCCGAGAGGATCTTGTGCCGGCCGGTGGTCAGCCGGGCCATCCGCAGCGCGTGCTCGACGGCCTCGGTGCCGCCGTTGGTGAAGAACACGTGCGACAGGTCCCCGGGCGCGACCTCGGCGATCAGCCGGGCTGCCTCGCTGCGCGCGTCGTTGGCGAACGTCGGCGCGACGGTGCACAGCTTCGCGGCCTGCTCCTGGATCGCGGCCACCACCCTGGGGTGCTGGTGGCCCAGGTTCAGATTGACCAGCTGCGAGGAGAAGTCCAGATAGCGGCGTCCCTCGCCGTCCCAGAACCAGGAGCCCTCGCCGCCGGCCAGCACGGTCGGAGTGAGGGCGCGTTGCGCCGACCAGGAGTGGAAGACGTGGGCGCGGTCGTCGCGGTAGGCGGAATCGGTCATCGGTGACCCCTTCGGTGCCGGGTGCGCGTCCCCAGCAGTCTAGGAGACGGAGCGTCACGGGTGGGCGACCCGGCGCGAGGAGCCGCGAGCACCATTTAGGGCATTTACCAATATTCCATGAGATACGGTCTCCTAGGCATCGACCTGATAGGGGAGACATGACTGTCCTGTTGCGCGCCGGCGTCGCCGCCCTGGCCGTGTCCGTCGGCCTCGCCGCGACCCCGGCCTCAGCCGCACCCGGCCACACCACCCCGCCGTCCACCGCGTCGGAGGACACGGCCCGCCCCGGCGGAATCGCGCCGCTCCTGCGGGCCGAGTCCGGCGAGGTCCCCGGCCGCTACGTCGTCGTCCTGCGCCGCCCCGACAAGGGCGGCCCCCGCTCCGACCCGCAACAGGCGCTGGCCGGCCCGCTGGCCACCACCCGGGCGGCCGGCGGCACGGTCCTGCGGCGGTACACGTCCGCGCTGCGCGGCTTCTCCGCCGACCTGCCGCCCGACGCCCTCGCCCGGCTGCGGGCCGACCCGACGGTCGCGTACGTCCAGTCGGTCCGCACGCACCGGATGGAACAGCCTTACCAACGGGGCGCTCAACCTGACCCCCCGTGGCACCTCGACCGGGTCGACCAGCGCCACCTGCCCCTCGACGGGAGCTACACCTACCCGGGCGACGCGGCCGGCACCGACGTGTACGTGGTGGACTCCGGCATCCGGGCCAGCCACGCGGAGTTCGAGGGCCGGGCGACGGGGGAGTACACCGCGATCAACGACGGCAACGGCACGAACGACTGCGCCGGGCACGGCACGTTCGTCGCCAGCCACGTCGGCGGGAAGACCTTCGGGGTGGCGAAGAAGGCCACCCTGCACGCGGTCCGCATCCTGCACTGCGACAACTCCGCCTCCACCGACGAGATCGTCGACGGCATGGACTGGACCGCCGCGCACGCCGTGCGGCCGGCCGTGGTGAACCTGAGCATCCAGAGCGGCGGCGGCAACGGCGACCAGGCGATGGACGACGCGGCCAAGGGCATGATCGACGGCGGGCTGATCCTGGTGCTGATCGCCGGCAACTTCAACAGGGGCGACTGCCAGAACTCGCCCAAGGACCCGCGCGCGATCATCATGGCCGCCACCGACCGCACCGACGCGCGCAACACGATCGCCAACGCGTCGAGCTACGGGCCGTGCGTGACGGCGTTCGCCCCCGGGGCCGACGTGACCGGTGCGGCGCCCGGCAGCGACACCGCCACCGTCGAGCACTTCTACGGCACGTCGTTCGCCGCGCCGCTGGCCACCGGCCAGGTCGCGCTCGCCCTGCACGACAACCCGGCGCTCACCATGGCCCAGGCCCGCGACCAGCTCGTCGCCGTCGCGACCCGCGACGTGCTCACCGACGTCGGCGCCGGCTCGCCCAACCGGCTGCTGTACGTGGCGGAACCCACCCCGACCGTGACCCGGCCGGCCGACCAGGATTCGCCGGTCGGCACGGCCACGTCCCTGCAGGTTCAGGCGTCGGATCCGCAGGGCGACCCGCTCACGTACGCCGCGACCGGCCTGCCCGCCGGCCTGGCGATCGCCGCGTCGACCGGCCTGATCTCGGGCACGCCGACGGAGGCCGGCACCTCGACCGTCACCGTGACGGCCACCGATCCCGGCGGAGACCAGGGCGCGGCGACGTTCACCTGGACCACCCGTGGCTGCATCGCCCGGCAACTCGTCGGCAACCCCGGCTTCGAGGACGGCACCGCGCCCTGGGCCGGGGACACCGACGCGATCGGCCACTTCCTCCTGCGACGCCCGCACGCCGGCCACCGGGTCGCCTGGCTGAACGGGACCGGCGAGGCCGGTACCGAACAGCTGTCCCAGCAGGTCAGGATCGCGCCCGGCTGCACGGCGACGTTGGTGTACTTCCTGCACGTCGACACGTTCGAGTGGCGACACGCCGCCGATGACCGCCTGACGGTCACGCTGGGCGGTCAGACCGTGGCCAGCCACAGCGACCTCGACGCCCGGTTCGGCTACGTCCGGCACTCCGTGGACGTGTCGGCGCTGGCGGGCGCGACCGTGACCCTGGCGTTCACCGGGACCGAGGACGACGATCTGCAGACCAGCTTCGTCCTCGACGACGTCACCCTGACCACGGGCTGACAAGAGGCCAGGCGGCACCTGCCCTGATCAGTGGCCGGCGGGACCGGCGTGGGGAGGAGAGTGCTCGTCCAGGAACTCGGCGAACACGTGCCGGCAGATCTGCGTGGACCACGCGCCCCAGGAGAAGTCGAACACGTGCTCGGCGAACGGCAGCCTGACCAGGCGGTGTGGCACTCCCGCCTCGCCGAGCAGGCGGGCGAGGCGCGGGGAGCCGGCGTACGGGGCGACGTGGTCGCGATCGCCGTGCATCAACAGGGTGGGTGGCAGCCCGGGACGCACGTGCGTGACGGGGGACGCCGCCCGGTAACGGTCGGGCACCTCGACGGGTGTGCCGCCGGTGTAGTTCTCGGCCATGACGCGCACCGGCGGAAACCCGGTGTCCCGCCACGCCTCGGCGATGTCGGTCGGCGGGTAGAAGGCGGCGACGGCCCGTACGTCGGGGGTGGTGTAGGCGGCGAGCAGGGCCAGGTTTCCGCCGGCCGAACCGCCGGCGAGCATCACCCGCCCGGGGTCGACCCCGTACTCGGCGGCGTGCGCGCGGACCCAGGCCACCGCGGCGCGCACGTCCTCGGGAGCCTGGTCCCAGCGGGGCGGCGGGGCCAGTCGGTACTCGATCGCGAAGACCGCGTAGCCGCGCTCGTTGAGCCAGCGGTGCCACAGGGGCGCCTCACCGCGGTCGCCCTCGTTCCAGCCGCCGCCGTGCACCCAGATGACGGCCGGGTACGGGCCGGCCGCCGGGCCAGCGGGCAGCTTCACGTCCAGCGGCAGGCCCTCGCGGTACTCGACGCTGCGCTCCTGCACGGGGCGGCCCTCGTTACGCCCGCCGGCGACGTACCGCCGAAGCGACAGCCGCGCCCCGGCGCGACGGGCGGCCCGCAGCGCCGAAGCCAACAGGACCACGCCGGCGACCACCGCCGCGCAGGCCACCAGGGCGGCCAGTGAGCCGGTGATCCGGGCTCCGCCCGCGTACGCCCACCCGGCGAGGACCAGAGCCAGCAGGCCGAGGGGGATCAGGTACAGGCCGTACCGGTCGAGCAGGGCGCTCAGGATGATCAGCCGGACCGGGATCCGGGCGGTGGCGACCACCAGCACGCTCACGGCCAGTACCGCTGTGAGCAGCCACGACAGCGCCATCACGACGATCACCGCACCAGGATCACACGCGGGCTGGGCCGCGCGCCGCCGATCCGCCCCTTTCGCCGGGCCGCCGAGACCCGGACCATTGATGATCATGAAAGAAGGGATCCGGTTTACTTGTAGGTCCAGGTAAATGTTTGAGATCTCTCACAGTCCCTAAAGGATCTTCGCGGGCGCTAGTTGATCAAGGATGGAGAGGTTCTCAGTCACCCTCTCACCTGGGAGTACGAAGATCATGCGCAAGCTCGCAACCGGGCTGTTCACGGCGCTGACCGCGACCGTGGCGACCCTGTCCATGACGGGGGCGACCGCCACAGCGGCCACCACCTGGACGATCAACCCGACGTGTGCCACGGTGAACGGCCCCGGCGCCCTCACCTACACCACCGACGAAGGCGCGACCCTGCACGCGACGACCGGGACGCCCGCCCCGGTGACGTACACCTACGGGCTCGTGGCCCTGGACACCGCGAACACCCTGCTGTCCGTGCAGGAGGTCCTCAACAACACCACCCACGTCACCACCAGGACCCTGTACCGGTCCACCAACGCCGGCTGCACCTGGACGGCCCTGACCACGCTGCCCAACGGCTACCTGAACAAGACGACGGCGGCCAAGGGCGGCCGGGCCTACCTGTGGTCGCAGGGCGGCGACGGCGCGTTCTACAAGGTCAGCGGCACCACGGTCACGTCCTACACCGACCCGACCGTGGCCAACCCGCCGATCGAGGGCGGCTCCGGCCTCGTCGGCGTCGGCACCGACCCGAACAACGGCCTGCACGTGTACGGCGCGCGCAAGGACGGCCAGATCTTCGAGTCCACCGACGGCGGCGCGACCTGGGCCACCAGCGGCGTCAAGATCCCGGGCGGCACCATGCCCTGGGGCGTGTACGTCTACGAGATGGCCTTCGACAAGAAGAACCCGCTGCACGCGGTCGCCGGCACCATGTCCGAGGGCGTGGAGACCACCTTCGACGGCGGCGTGACCTGGACCAAGGTCGCCTACGACGAGACCACCCACCCCAACAGCGCGTACGGCGTCAACGCGATGTCGGTGGCGATCTCCCCGGTCGACTCCAACGTCGTGTACGTGCAGAGCATCGACGTCAGCCAGGCCACCTCCGACGGTGACGAGGGCCGGCAGATCCGCAGGTCCACCGACGGCGGGCTCACCTTCGACCCGGCGATCGTGCACCACGTGCCGGGCCAGATCACGCTGATCAACGGCACCCCGCTGTACCCGAGCGCGTCGGACGCCAACGTCCTGTACTTCGTGTACGGCACGAGCTACCAGAACTACGGCACCGACCTGTTCAGGTACGACAGCACCACCGCGTCGCTCACCAAGACGCACAACGGTTACCACGGCCTCAACGCGATCGCGTTCAACCCGAAGTACCCGTCGGCGATGTACCTGGGCCTCGCCCTGGAGCCGGGCGGCGGCGTCAGCTAGTGACGAGGGGCGGGGCGGCTCCGGTCGCCCCGCCCCGTCAGATCACCCGCTCGTTGCCGCCGTCGATCGGCACCTGCGTCCCGGTCGTGCCGGAGAAGACGTCGGAACACATCGTCGCGACCAGCGCCCCGACCCGGGCGCTGGTCAGTTCCGTGCCCAGCAGGTTGCGCCGCCGGTACGCCTGCACGGTCATCCCGTAGTGCGCCGCCCGCTGGGCCAGCAGCTCCGGGCTCCACAGGCCGGTGTCGAACACCGCGTCGGGGTGCACCAGGTTGACCCGGATCCCGTCGGCTGCCCACTCCAGGGCCGCGATCCGGGCGAGCTGGGTCGCGGCGGCCTTCGACGCCGAGTACGCCGCGGCACCCGGCCCCGGCGCCGGCACGTTCTTCGACGCGACCAGCACGACCCGCCCGCCCCGGGGCGCGAGCGCCAGATAGGGATGGACCAGCGCGAACAGTGCTGCGGTCGCGTCGGCGTTGACGGCCATCGTGCGCCGCCACTCCGCCTGGTCCCAGTCGGCCAGGGGCCGGCTGGCCGGGAACACCCCGGCCGAGGCGACGACCATGTCGATCCCGCCGAACCGGTCGACCCCGGCGGCGACCGCCGCGGCCAGGGCGTCGGCGTCGGTCACGTCGGCGAGGACGCCGAGCCGGTCGGACCCGGCGAACAGGTCGGACACGCCCGGGTCGACGTCCACGGCCAGCACGGCGGCACCCCGGGCCAGCAGAGCCTCCGCACAGGCCCGGCCGATGCCCGACGCGGCCCCGGTGACCAGCGCGACCTCGCCCGTGAACTCGGCCGGCGCGCCCGCCATGCGCAACTTGGCCTGCTCCAGGTCCCAGTACTCCACGTCGAAGATGTCCGGGGCCGGCAGCGCCCGGTACCCGTCGAGCTGTTCGGCCTGGCCGATCACGGCCACGGTGTGCCGGTAGATGTCGGCGGCGATCTGCGCGTCCGCCGCCCGCCGCCCAGCCGTGAGCAGCCCGAACGCGCGATCGAGGAGCACCCGGGGCGCCGGGTCGAGCATGGTCAGTTCCGTGCCCCGCCGGTCGGCGTTCGCCGCGAAGTACGCCCGGTAGTCGCGGGTGTAGCCGTCGAGGTCGCGGCCCACCAGCGGCACCCGCTTGGTCCGGATCACGTGGTCGGGGGTGAGCGGCCCCCGGCCGGCCAGCGCCGCCAGCTCCGGGTGCTCGACGAACGCCCGCACCGCCGGGTCCTCGTGCCGGCGGAGGATCACCGGCGCGCCGACCAGCCCGGACAGCTCGGCCCGCAGCCGGGCCTGCTCCAGGGCCGGGAACTCCGGCGCGGGGGAGTCGGACACCGGGGGCACGGGCAGCGCCGCCTCGATCCGGCTGATCAGGTCCACGTGGCGCCGGTAGGCCTCGCGGGTGTCCGCGCCGAACGTGAACAGCCCGTGGTTGAGTAGCACGATGCCCACGGTCTCGTCGGTGAGCTCGTCGAGGACGGTGTCCGCGCACCGCCGGGCCAGGTCGAACCCCGGCATCACGTACGGCACGACCACCACGGCCTTCCCGAACAGCTCGCGCACCCGGGCCGCCCCGTCCGGCTGGTTCGTCCACGCGATCAGCGCGTCGGCGTGGCTGTGCAGCACCGCCGGGTACGGCAGCAGCGCGTGCAGCAGCGACTCGACGCTCGGGTCAGGCGCGCCGGCGTCCAGGGACGAGCAGCGCAGCGCGTTCATCATGTCCGGGTCGCTCAGCGCCGGCAGGGTCAGCAGCTCGCGGAGCCGCGCCATCCGCAGTGGGGCGAATCCGGCCGGTTCGATGGTGGCCAGGTTCCAGCCGCTGCCCTTGACGTGCAGCACCTCGACCTCGGAGCCGTCGAGGTCCGTGGTCGTGGTCTTCACCGAGGTGTTGCCGCCGCCGTGCAGGACGAGGCCCGGTTCGGCGCCGAGCAGCCGCGAGCCGTACACGCACTGGCCCAGGGGGTCGGCGGGGGCCTCGGCGTCGTTCCAACGGTCGCGCATCGTGCCCTCTTCGCCTCGGTGGATCTTCGCCGCTGATGCTACGGGGTGCCGGACCCTGACCCGGGGCGGTGTCGTGGGCCGTCGCCTAGGCTGGACGGATGGACCGGACCCTTGACTGGAACGACGGCGCGATCGTGGCCATCGACCAGTGCGCCCTGCCCGCCGAGTACCGCATGATCCGCCTCGACACCGTCGACGCCCTGATCGCGGCCCTGCAACGCCTCGCGATCCGGGGCGCGCCGGCGATCGGCGTGGCCGGCGGCCTCGGTGTCGCCCTGGCGGCGTTTGCGCACCCCGGCGACGCGGCGGCCGTGCGCGCCGACGCCGCCCGGCTCGCCGCGGCCCGGCCCACGGCAGTGAACCTGGACTGGGGCGTCCGCCGGGCCCTGGCCAGGCTCCCCGAGGGCCCCGACGCGGTGCTCGCCGAGGCCCTCGTCATGGTCGACGAGGACGAGCGGGTCAACCGGGCGGCCGGCAAGCGGACCGCCGACCTGCTCGCGGAGCGGTACGGCGACCGGCCCCTGCGCCTACTCACGCACTGCAACGCCGGCGCGCTGGCCACGGTCGCCTGGGGCACGGCCCTGGGCGCGGTCCGCGAACTCGCCGCGGCCGGCCGGGTCGAGTCGGTGCTGGCCACCGAGACCCGCCCCCTGCGGCAGGGCGCCCGGTTGACCGTGTGGGAGCTGGCGGCCGAGGGCATCCCGCACATGCTGTGCGTGGACTCCGCCGGCCCGGCTGCGATCGGGGCCGGGCTGATCGACGCCGTGATCGTGGGCGCCGACCGGGTCGCGGCCAACGGCGACGTCGCCAACAAGGTCGGCACCTACGCCCTGGCCTGCGCCGCCGCCCGCAGCGGGGTGCCGTTCCTGGTCGTGGCGCCGGAGTCGACGATCGACGCGGCCACCCCGACCGGCGCGCAGATCGTGATCGAGCAGCGCGACGCCGCCGAGGTGACCGACTGGGCGGGGGAGCTGGCCACGGTGCCGGGGACCCGGGTGTACAACCCGGCGTTCGACGTGACCCCGGCGGAGCTGGTCACGGCCGTGGTGACGGAGCTGCGCCTGTACCCCTGAGGACGGGTCCCGCCGCGCGCGAGCCAGCCTGCCGGTGGTCGGCCCCCGCCCGGTCTCGGTCACCTGACGCTGGGAGTCTCCTCCGCGCGCCGACCACCCGATGACACCGGGTTCCGGCGCCGCACACGGGGCGGGCCGCCGGCTGGTTCCGCCCCGTGTCGGACCAGCCGGCGGACCCGCCCTCCCCGGGCTCAGGCCCGGCGGTAACGGAGGAGCACGGTGCGGCCGTCGAGCGGGCGGGACTCCACCAGCTCCAGTGCCGTGCGGTCCTTCTGCTCCACGAACAGGGGCTTGCCGCCGCCGAGGAGCACCGGGTGCACCACCACGTGGTACTCGTCGATCAGCCCCAACGCCGTCAGCGCCCCGGCCAGTTCCGAGCCCCCGGTCAGCAACAGGTCCCCACCCGGCTCGGCCTTGAGCGCCCCGACCTGCTCGGCGAGGTCCCCGCCGATCACCCGCGCGGCGTGCTCGGCGCTGGCCAGGGTCCGGGAGAACACGATCTTCGGGGTCCGCCGCCAGATCGGCGCGAACCGCAGGTCGTGCGGGTCGTCGGACATCGACTCGGCGTGCGGCCAGAAGCCGGCCATCATCTCCCAGACCTTGCGGCCGTAGAGGAAGGTGTCGACGGAGTCGCCGAGCACGAACGAGTAGGCCGACAGCTCCGGTCCGAGCTCCGGCCAGTCGAACTCGCCGTTGGGACCCTCGATGTGGCCGTCGACGGAGCTGTGGACGAAGTACTTGAGGGTACGCATGACGACTCCTTGATCCGACGCGTCCAGCGGACGCTTTCCGAGTGGGTCGGAGCCGCCCGCCGGTTCTCGACACCCCGCTCGAAGAATTTTTCCCGGCTCCACTCCAGGTCTCGTCAGCCGGAACCATCCGTCAGTGAGACTGCAATATTGCCGACAGACTTTGCAGCTTATTGCAAGAATGGTGCGTGGAGCGTAGATTCGTGTGGACTCATGGTGGAGTCTGTCGACAACGCGTACCACGAAAGGACCCCGTGAACCGTCACGAACGGCTGAGCGCCCTGCTGGACATCCTGGCGACCCAGGGCCAGGTCGAGATCGAGGAGGCCGCCGAGCGGCTCGGGATGTCCGCCGCGACCGTGCGCCGCGACCTCGACCAGCTCGCGGCCCAGCAGCTCGTCACCCGGACCCGGGGCGGGGCCGTGGCCAACCAGGTGTCCTACGACCTGCCGATGCGGTACAAGTCGGCCCGGCACGTGCCCGAGAAGGAGCGGATCGCGGCCGCGGCTGCCGCCCTGGTCAAGCGGGACATGGTCGTGGCCCTCAACGGTGGTACCACCACGACGGCCGTGGCGCGGGCCATCGCGACCAGTCCGGCCCTCGCCGACCCGGGCGGCGGGCAGGTCGTGACCGTGGTCAGCAACGCGCTGAACATCGCCTCCGAGCTGATCATGCGGCCGAACGTCCGGGTGGTCGCCACCGGAGGCGTGGCGCTGCCGCAGTCCTACGAGCTGATCGGGCCCCTGGCGACCCGGATCATTTCCGAGCTGACCTTCGACATCGCGTTCCTCGGCGTGGACGGGATCGAGCCGGCGTTCGGGGCGTCGGCGCACCATGACGGGGAGGCGAGCATCAACCATCTGATGGCGGAGTTGGCCCGGCAGGTCGTCGTGGTCACCGACAGCTCCAAGTTGATGCGCCGGTCGTTCGCCCGGATCTGTCACACCCGCGAGGTGAACCTGCTGATCACGGACCGCGACGCGCCGGCCGACGCGGTGCGCGCGTTCGAGGATCTGGGAGTCACGGTGATCACTGTCTGACGGCGCTTGCAAAGTTCGGCAAGAATTATGCTTCCTTCTTGCATAAGTGCGCGCTAGGCTCCTCCCTCATCGGGGGCCACGCACCGCGGAAGGACGGACAATGTTGCGGAGAAGAGTGCTGGCGGGCCTGGCCACGGCCGCTTTGCTGGCGATGGCGGGCTGCTCGTCGGCGTCGGACAAGGGCGGCGACGTCACCCTGACGTACGGGGTGTGGGACAAGAACCAGGTCCCGGCGATGGAGAAGATCGCCGGGGAGTTCACCAAGGCGCACCCGACCGTCACGGTGAAGGTAGAGCTGACGCCGTCCAAGGAGTACTGGACGAAGTTGCAGACCTCCGTCACCGGTGGCAGTGCCCCCGACGTGTTCTGGATGAACGCGCCCCGCTTCGGCCTCTACGCCTCCTCCGGGGTGCTCGCGCCGATGGACAAGAAGGCGGACCTGTCCAAGTACCCGAAGTCGTTGGTGGACACCTACAACTGGCAGGGCAAGCAGTACGCGCTGCCGAAGGACTACGACACCATCGGGCTCTGGTACAACAAGGCGCTGTTCGACGCGGCGGGCGTGAAGTACCCCGATGACAGTTGGACCTGGGACACCCTGACCGAGGCGGCGAAGAAGCTGACCGACCCGGCGAAGGGGCAGTTCGGCATCGCGGCGCCGGCCTACAGCCAGGAGAACTACTACAACACGATCTTCCAGGCCGGCGGCAGCGTCGTGTCGGCGGACAAGAAGAAGTCCGGCTACGACGACGCTGCCACGGTCAAGGGCCTGCAGTTCTGGGTGGACCTGATCAACAAGCAGAAGGTGTCCCCGACCGTGCAGCAGATGTCGGACACGGAGCCGACCCAGCTGTTCACCTCGGGCAAGGTCGCCATGATGTACGGCGGCTCGTGGGAGGCCGTCGGCTTCGCCAAGGACGACACCCTCAAGGGCAAGATCGACGTCGCGGTACTGCCGAAGGGCGACCAGCGCGCCGTCGTCATCCACGGCCTCGGCAACGTGGTGTACGCCAAGAGCAAGCACCCGAAGGAGGCCCTGGAGTTCGCGACCTTCCTCGGTTCCGAGCAGGCGCACAAGATCCAGGCCGAGACGGGTACCGTGATCCCCGCCTTCGAGGGCACCCAGCAGACCTGGGTGAGCTCGATGCCGCAGTACCAGTTGAAGATCTTCCTCGACGAGGTCGCCTACGCGAAGCCCTACCCGATCTCGAAGAACACGGCGGCGTGGGCCGACCAGGAGCGCAAGCTGCTGCCGACCGCGTGGGACGGTTCCCGTGACCTGGCGGGCGTGTCCAAGGAGCTGGCCGCCGGCATGAACGCGGCGCTGGCGAAAGAGTGACCACCACCGAGACCCGGGTGGCCCGCGCGGCCACCCGGGCCCCGGGCCGCCGTCCCCGTGGCGACTGGCCCTGGGCGTACCTGATGATCGCGCCGACCGGTCTCGGCCTGGCGGTGTTCTACCTGTGGCCGGTCGTGCAGACCGTGTACTTCAGCTTCACCGAGTGGGGCGCGTTCGGCGGCCACACCTGGGTCGGGCTGGCCAACTACCAGACCCTGATCCACGATCCGGCGGTCGGGCACGCGCTGAGGAACACGTTCGTCTACTCCGGCCTCGTGCTGCTCGGCGTGCCGCTGTCCATCGTGCTCGCGGTGCTGCTGAACACGCCCAAGCTGAGGGGCGTCAGCGTCTACCGCACGCTCTACTTCCTGCCGGTGGTCACCATGCCGGCGGCCGTGGCGATGCTCTGGCGGTGGATCTACAACGGGGACTACGGCCTGCTCAACTACGGGCTGTCCCTGTTCGGCGTCGACGGCCCCTACTGGGTCTCCGACGGCCGGGTCGTGCTGTACGCGATGGCCGTCGTCGGCGTGTGGACCCTGATCGGCTACAACGCCGTCATCTTCCTCGCCGGCCTGCAGTGCATCCCGCAGCACTACTACGAGGCGGCGGCGATCGACGGGGCGGGCAGGGTCCGGCAGTTCTTCTCGATCACGTTGCCGCTGCTCAGTCCGAGCATCTTCTTCGTGACCGTGCTGACCGTGATCGGTTCGCTGCAGATGTTCGACCTGATCTACATGATGATGGACCGCAACAATCCGGCCCTCACCGACAACCGGACCATCGTCTACCTGTTCTACGAGGCGGCGTTCGTCAACAACCAGCGCGGGTACGCGGCCTGCATCGCCGTCGTGCTGCTCGCCGTGATCCTGAGCCTGACCGTGGTGCAGTTCCGGCTGCAGAAGAAGTGGGTGCACTATGAGTAGGAGCCGACTCTGGCCGGTGCACCTGGTGCTCGCGATCGGCGCGGCGGCGATGGTGGCCCCGTTCTTCTGGGAGTTCCTCACGTCGGTGCAGTCGTTCGGCGAGTCCACCCGGATCCCGCCGACGTTCGTGCCGTCGTGGGAGTGGTCCAACTACACCCGGGTCTTCGACTCGCTGCCGTTCGGGCGGCAGTTCCTCAACACGGTGCTGATGACCGCCGGCCGGACCATCGCGCAGCTGATCTTCTGCGCCCTGGCCGGCTACGCGTTCGCACGGCTCAAGTTCCCTGGCCGGGGCTTCCTGTTCGTGCTGTTCCTGTCCGTGCTGATGGTGCCCAGTCAGCTGTTCCTGATCCCGCAGTACCAGATCGTGTCGGAACTGGGGTGGCTCAACACCCTCGCGGCGCTCATCGTGCCCGGGATGTTCAGCGCGTTCGGGACGTTCCTGCTGCGGCAGTTCTTCCTCGGGCTGCCCAACGACATCGAGGAGGCCGCCCGGATCGACGGCGCGAACCCGCTGCGGATCTTCTGGCACGTGATGCTGCCGCTGGCCCGCCCCGGGCTGCTCGCCCTGGGCATCCTCACCGTGCTGTGGTCCTGGAACGACCTGATGTGGCCGCTGGTCGTCAACACGTCGCCGGAGTCGATGACCCTGTCGGCCGGGCTGGCGACGTTGCAGGGCGAGCACCTCACCGAGTACCCGGTCCTGATGGCCGGGTCCCTGATGGCCACCCTTCCGGTCATCGTGATCTTCGTTGTCGCCCAGAAGCACCTCATCCAGGGCATCGCTTTCACCGGTTCCAAGTAGCACTGCCTCATCCCTCCAGAGACGGGCGGAAAGACAATGCGTAGGAAACCCCTGTGGACGGCGGTCGTCGGGCTGGTTCTCGCCAGCTCGGCACTGTCGGCAACCCCCGCCGTGGCGGCCGACCCGGGCCAGCTCGGCGCGGTCACCGGCTTCACGGCCGACGGCGCGACGTACACGTTCACCTCCGGTCCCGCTAAGGTCCGGGTCGTCTTCCAGAAGGCCGACGTGTTCCGGCTCTGGCTCGCCCCGGACGGCGAGTTCACCGACCCCGCCAACACCGGCGCGGGGGCGAAGACGGTGGTGAAGACCGATTATCCGGTACCGGCGACCACGTGGAAGGAGACCCGCGACTCCTACGAGCTGCGCACCGCCTCGGCGCGGCTCGTCGCGCGCAAGAACCCGCTGACCTTCACGCTCTACAAGGCCGACGGCGCCAAGGTGTGGCAGGAGACCGCGCCGCTGTCCTGGACGCCCGGCAGCGCCACCCAGAGCCTGAGCCGGGGCGACAAGGAGCAGTTCTTCGGCGGCGGCATGCAGAACGGCCGGTTCTCGCACCGCGACCAGACCGTGCAGGTGTCCACCGACTACAACTGGGAGGACGGCGGCAACCCCAACGCCGTCCCGTACTACATGAGCACCGCCGGCTACGGCGTCTTCCGCAACACCTTCGCCCCCGGCAGCTACGCGTTCACCGCCCCTGTGAAGACGACGCACGAGGAGCGCCGCTACGACGCGTACTTCTTCGTGGGCGACCTGAAGACGTCCCTGGACCGGTACACGGAGCTGACCGGGCGGCCGTTCATGCCCCCGGTGTACGGCCTGGAGTACGGCGACGCGGACTGCTACAACCGGTCCAACCCGGCCTACCAGGGCTCCCGCGACCCCGACAAGCTGCACACCCCCGACGCGGTCAGGGTCGCCCAGGGCTTCGTCGACCACGACATGCCGCGCGGCTGGATGCTCGTCAACGACGGCTACGGGTGCGAGTACACCTCGTTGGACACGGTCGGCACGGCCCTGCGGGACCGGAACATCGACATGGGGCTGTGGACCGAGCGCGCCCTGACCAATCAGCCCTACGAGGTCGGCACGGCCGGCGTCCGGGTCCGCAAGCTCGACGTCGCCTGGGTCGGCGAGGGCTACCGGCAGGCGCTGTCGGGCTGCGAGGACGCCCACGACGGCATCGAACGGCACTCCGACGCGCGCGGCTTCGTCTGGATGGTCGAGGGCTGGGCCGGCTCGCAGCGCTGCGCGGTGACGTGGACCGGTGACCACGCCGGTTCCCTCGACGCGATCCGCTGGCAGGTGCCGGCGATCCACGGCTCCGGACTGTCGGGCCAGGCGTACGCGGCCGGTGACGTGGACGGCATCTTCGGCGGTTCCGCCGAGAGCTACGTGCGCGACCTGCAGTGGAAGACGTTCACCCCGGCCCTGATGAGCATGTCGGGCTGGGCCGAGTACGACAAGCAGCCGTGGACGCGCGGGGAGCCCTACACCAGCATCAACCGGGACTACCTGAAGCTCCGCGAGCGGCTGCTGCCGTACTTCTACACCTACGCGGCCGAGGCGCACCGGACCGGTACCCCGATCGCGCGGTCCCTGGTTCTGGAATACCCCGACGACCCGAAGACGTGGGGGAGCGCGGCGGCCGAGGAGTTCCTGGCCGGCGAGGACTTCCTCGTCGCGCCCGTCTACACGACCGGAGAGTCCCGCAGCGGCATCTACCTGCCGAAGGGCACCTGGGTCGACTACTGGTCCGGCCGGCTCTACCAGGGCCCGACCACCATCGAGAGCTACCAGGCGCCGCTGGCCAAGCTGCCGCTGTTCGTCAAGGCCGGCGCGGTCGTGCCGATGTGGACCGAGGGCATCAACAACCACCGCGAGCACGCGCCGACCGACAGATTGACACTGGACGTGTACCCGGCCGGGAACTCGTCGTTCACCCTGCACGAGGACGACGGCGTGACCCGCTCGACGGCGTCGGCGTCGCAGGAGTTCACGGTCACCGCCCCGAAGGACGGCGCGGGGAACGTGTCCGTGCGGATCGGCCCGTCGGTGGGCGCCTACACCGGCAGCCCCGCCGCCCGGCCCTACGAGCTGACCCTGCACACGGGGTCCGCCCCTTCCGCGGTGATGGTGGAACACGACGCCCTCCCGAAGCTGGCCGACCGGGCCGCCTACGACGCCGCGTCCGTGGGATGGTTCTACGACCCGGCCGACCGCGCCGGCGTCGTGCGGGTCAAGACGGCGTCTGTCGCGGTCACGGCTTCCATGACCGTCGAGCTCGTCGGCGGCACCGCCCTGGGCGGCCTGTTCCCGACCGACGGCCTCGGCCGGGTCGAGGTCGGCGCGCCCGGCTTCGCGCCGCCCGGCCAGGTGCACGAGGAGAGCGTGCTGTTCCGCAACCTGACCGGCCAGCCGGTCAAGGACGTGGCGCTGAGCCTGCAGGTGCCGGCCGGCTGGACCGCGACCCCGGTGGGCCGGCCCACGTCCGACCTGGTGCTGCCCGGCAAGGTGTTCGAGGTCCGTTTCCGGGTCACCCCGGCCGAGGGACCGGGCGACAAGACCACCACAGGAAAAGCCACCTATACGGTACGGGGCCGACAGCAGTCCGCCGCCGGCAACGCCACCACCCAGGTGCCCTACGGGTCCCTGGCAGCGGCCCGCAACAACGTCGCCACCAGCGACGACGGCGCGACGACGGCCGGCAACATCGACGGCTCCGGGTCCAGCTTCTCCGCCCAGTCCCTGGCCGCCGCCGGAGCGGCCCCGGGCGCCACGGTCACGGCGAAGGGCACGTCCTTCACGTGGCCGAACGTGGCCGCCGGCCAGCCCGACAACGTGACAGCCAAGGGCCAGACCATCTCGTTGACCGGGCAGGGCACGCACCTGGCGGTCCTGGCCACCGGCACAGGCCAGGCCAACGGGCCGGTGACCGTCCGCTACACCGACGGCTCCACGGAGACCCGCGACCTCGGAGTGCCGAACTGGTGCTGCGCGGACCCGGGCGGATTCGGCGCGTCCGTCGCGCTGGCCACCCAGGGGAAGAACACGGCGGCCGGGCCGCACCAGTATCCGACGGTGACCTACCGGGTGTTCTACCAGCAGGTCCGGGTCGACCCCGGGAAGACGGTGCAGGCGATCACCCTGCCCGACGCGCCGGCCCTGCACCTGTTCGCCGCGACCGTGACCACCGTGCCGCTGCCGCCGGCCCCGACCGGTGACAGCTGGGCGAGCGACCTGACCTGGGTCGAGTCGTCCAACGGCTGGGGCCCGGTGGAACGCGACCACAGCAACGGCGAGGACGACGGCGGCGACGGAGCGCCGATCACCCTGGCCGGCACCGTCTACCCGAAGGGCCTCGGCGCGCACGCCGACTCCACCGTCACCTACCACCTCGACAAGCGGTGCGGCCGGTTCACGGCCACCGTCGGCGTGGACGACGAGATCGCCGACTACGGCTCCGTGGTGTTCGCCGTGCGGGTCGACGGGGTGGAGAAGTACCGCTCGCCTCTGATGACCGGGGTCTCCGCGCCGGTGCCGGTCTCCGTCGACGTGACCGGCGGCCGGCTCGTCGACCTCGTGGTGACCGACGGAGGCGACGGCAAGGGCGGCGACCACGCCGACTGGGCCGCGGCCCGGTTCACCTGCGGGTAGCCACAGACCGGGGGTTCCGGGCCGGTCGGGCCGGCCCGGAACCCCCACTTTCCCGACGCGCTGTGCTGAACAGCGCATCCACGTCCACTGTCGCTTCGGCCCACCCTGATCCTCTAGGGTGGGCCGCCTGTGTCTGTTGCGACGGGGAGTGGGTGGGCTCGGTGGGGCGGTTGGAGCAGGCGTACGCGGCCTGGGAGACCCAGGACTGGAAGACCGCCGCAGAGCTGTTGGAGGAAGTCGCCGCCGAGTTCCCCGACCACCCCGGTCGCCCGGCGTGGCTGTTCGACGCGGCCCTGGCGCACAAGTTCAGCCGGGACTGGGCGCGGGCTTACACGATGGGGATGCGCGCGGCGGCGCTGGTGCGGCGCGGGGTGCAGGAGCCGGCGTACTGGAACCTGGGCATCGCCGCCACCGTCCTCGGCGAGTGGGCCACGGCCCGCGACGCCTGGCGGGGCTTCGGCGTCGACCTCGCCCCCGGCGACGGCGAGATCGTCGAGGACTTCGGCCTGACCTGCGTGCGCCTCGACGAGGCCGACGGCTCCGAGGTGGTCTGGGCCCGGCGGATCTGCCCGACCAGGGCCCGGGTGGTCAGCATCCCGACCGGCTCCGAGCGCCGGTTCGGCGAGATCGTGCTGCACGACGGCGCCCCCAACGGCGAACGCGTCGTCGGCGACCAGACGTTCCCGGTGTTCGACGAGATCCTGCTGTGGCGCACCTCCGACCTGCCCTCGTGGACCGTGACCGTCACCGCCCCGCACGGACCCGACCTCGACGCGCTCGTCGACCTGTTCGAGGACCGCGGGTACTGCGCGGAACCGGCGAGCAACACCCGCGCGCTGTGCCGCTGTTGCAGCGAGGGCCCCGTGGACCAGGAACGGGTGGTCGCGCCGGGCACCCAGCTGGTCTGGCTCGCCGGGCCGGCCGCCGCGCTCGACGGGCTGCTCGACGCGTGGCTGCTGGCCGCGCCCGGCCGGGCCTGGGCGGACCTGCGCAGCGCGCACTGATGTCGTACCCGGGTGGCAGGATGGCCGGATGCTGGATGGACTCGACACCGTGAACTGGGCCCGGCTGGGCCACGCCTACGGCCCCGCCGACGACGTGCCCGCCCTGATCCGGGCCCTGCGCTCGCCCGAGGAGAAGGACCGCGCCGCCGCCCTGGACCAGTTGTACGGCAACATCTACCACCAGGGCACCCGCTACGAGGCGACGGCGTACGCGGTGCCGTTCCTCCTCGAGGTGCTCGCCGAGCCCGGGGCCCGCGACCGCGCCGAGCTGCTGGGCCTGCTCGCCGCCATCACCGTGGGGTACGACGAGTCGTGGCTGCCCGACCCGATCCCGATCGCCCAGTTCCGCGACGACGCGGTCGGCGGCGCCGCGCTGCTGGCCGCGGCCCCGCACCCGGGAGACCCGGGCTACGACGAGGACGGCGACCACACCTACCTGGAGCGGCTGACCCCCGAGGAGGATCTCCAGCTCGAAGGCCACGTGGCGGTCGAGGCGTATGACGCCGTCCGGGCCGGCGTGCCGCTGCTCCGTGACCTGCTGGGCGCGCCGGAGCAGGGGGTGCGCACGATGGCGGCCTACACGCTGGCGTGGTTCTCCGAGGACGCCGCCGGTTCCGTGCCGGCGCTCGCGGCCCTCGCGGCCACGGAGGAGAACGAGGACGTCGTCGCCACCGCGCTGGTCGCGATCGGGCTCCTCGGCGGGCCGGCCCCGGACCTCCTGACCGACGAGCGGCCAGCGGTCCGCTGGGCGGCGGCCGTCGCCGGCGCGTGCGTGCTCGGCCACGACGCCGGGCCCGACATCGTGGCCGAGTTGCTGTCCTGGGCCCGTGGCGGGGGAGGGTCCCGGGAGGAGATCCCGTTCCTGGACGGCGACCTCGCGGGGTACGCGGGGATGGCGCTGTGCCAGGCCGGCCCGCAACACTCCGATGTGGCGTACGAGGCGCTGCTCGTCCGGATCCCGGACGTGTCGGGGACGGAGACGTTGCCGGTGCTCGCCGAGGCGCTGCGGCTGGCGTTCCCGGCCGGCCCGCTGCCCGAGGGCGCGCCGGCCGGCGACCTCGACGACCGGCAGCGCCACCTGGCGCGGATCCTGGCGGAGCACGCCGGGCCGTGGCGGATCGGGGACGCCACGTTCGGCAACGTGTCGACCCTGGTCCGGTCCTACGGCCTGCCGGACGACCCGGAGGCGCTGACCTCGTTCCTCGCCTGACCCGCCGCTGGCGGCGGTCAGGCGGACAGTTCGCGTTCCAGCGGGGTGCGGAAGCTCGGCGTGACCCGGACGTCGCCGAGCCAGCCGCTCAGCCGGGCGGCCTCCACCTCGATCGCCGCCCGGGCCGCGGCCCCGGGGTCGGCGAGCAGCCGCCAGCGCAGCTCGCCGTCCGGGCGCTGCGCCCAACCGCCGACGATCCGGCCGTTCCACCACACGGTCGGGCCGATGTTGCCGCTCCGGTCGAACAGGGCCGGCCGGTGGTCCGGATCGAGGTAGAAGTCGCGGAGCTGCCAGCCCATCGGGGTCGGGTCCAGCGCGGGGAGCAGCGCGGCCCACGGGGCGGGTGCGGCGTCGGGTCCGACGTCGTCGGGCAGCACATACCCGGTGCCCTCGTCCAGGGTCACCGGCACGGCCCCGACAGCGCCGAGCGCCGCGCGGACATGGCCGAGCGTCCAGCCGGTCCACCACTTCAGGTCCGCCTCCGTGCCCGGCCCGAACGCGCGCAGCCAGCGGTGCACCAGGTCGCGGCGGGCCTCGGCGGCCGGCAGCTCGGGGAGCGGCCCGGCGAGCCGCCACCGGTACTGGCTCGCGGTCCACGCGCCGGTCGGGCGGCCCCGGACGATTCTGTCGCGCATCGCCAGGTGGTACAGGATCCGGCTGGAGATCGTGACCGTGGCCTCGTAGGACTTGCCGGGCGAGACGACGATCTTCTCCCGTAGGCGGGGCTCGTCGGCGGCGAGTTCCGCGGCGGTGGCCTGGCCGCGCGCCGCGAGGGAGGCCAGGACCCCGTTCTCGACGGAGACCAGCCACTGCTCGTCCCAGCCGCGCGCCTCGTGCAGCGTCTGGAGGAGGCGGCGGCGCTCGGTGGCGGCGAGGGCCACGGTCGTGGAGGCGTGCACGACGGGGGCCAGTCCGGCGTCGACGACGAACATGGTGCGGCGCATGCCGGTCATCCGGACGAGGCTGCGCCGCTCGTACAGGGCGTCCTCGAGGAGGGCCGGGTCGGGGGTGGTGAGGCGGGCGCACGCGGACAGGTGCACGGTGGCCGCGTCGGTGCCGTGCAGGGCGACGATCGCGGCCGTGACGTCCTCGGGGGTGTCGGCGCGGGCGGCGAGCAGGTGCCGGCGTCCGAGGCGGGCCTGGCGCTGCTGCGGGGTGACGCGGGGCGTGGCCATCCGACCTCCCAGTCCATGATCCACTCACGCTAACACGCGGTGCGGGTCCGGCGGAGGGGCGGCCGCGGGCCGACCGCCCCGGTCCGCGCTACTGGCCCCGGCTGGCCGGGTCGACCCCGGCGAAGGTCAGCAGGTCCACCATCCGGAAGTCCCCGGCCACCCGACTGGGCAGCGTGGGCCGCCAGTCCGGCCGCTGGTTCAGCCACGACGACGGGTCCAGCTCCAGGAGCCCGAGGAACACCTCGGCGACGATCGTGCCGCCGACCGCGCCGAGGCGCAGGCCGTCCTGCTGGAGCTGGGCCTCGCGGAGGACGTAGTACCACAAGGGAGTGTTCTTCTGCAGTTTCAGGTTGTAGGCCGTCAGCTCCGGGAAGGCAGCGTCACCCAGGACCGGCGTGCCCATGTACGCGGCGATCGCCTGCCCGGACGGCATGGACCAGGTCAGGTGCCGCAGCAGGTTGCGCTGGGCGAGGGACGTCGGCGAGGTGTGGCCGGGGATGATGCCGAGCGGCAGGGTGAACAGCGGGGTGGAGATCCGGGTGTCGATCCGCTTGTTCCGCTTGACCTGGCCGTCGTTGAAGTCGAAGAACGTCTGCCAGCCGATGAACCGCCGCGCGGCCCGGGTCCCGCCGCGCAGGTCCACCGGGTCGGCCTGGCCCTCGCCGGCCGGGTCGAACACGAACCCGAAGAACGGCTGCCCCTGGTCGCCGGCGAGGTTGGCCCGGTAGGACGGCCGGACCATGCTGTGCCCGAACCGGTACGCCGCGCCCTGGAACTCCACCGGCATCCCCGCGTGGTTCGGCTTGTAGAACTGCCGTCCGGCCGTGAGGATCCGGTCGACGACGGCCTGGCCCACGATCTGGGGCAGGAACTCCTTCAGGATGATCCAGTGGTAGTGCCGGGTGACGAGCCGGCGCGCGGCGGCGAACACCTCCTCCGGCGGCTCGGGCCGGTCGCGGAGCCAGTCGACGACCCGGTTGTGGAACAGCAGGAACGCCGCGTGCAGCCCCGAGATGACCATGTTCTCGTCATTGCGGGGCTCCGCGATGATCGCCGCGCCGCCGGAGCCCCGGGGCAGGTCCTCGAACAGGCCGCCGGACTCGACGAGGAACTTCGCCCGGTCGGCCGGGTCGTAGAACATCGGCGTGGTGACGGGGCCGCCGCCGTACACGGAGTCGAGGTCGAACAGGGGCACCCGGCCGTTGGGGCTGGTCGCCGGGTCGGTGGCGACCCCGAGCCGGGACGCGGCGTCGAAGGTCATGTCGTGGTCGAGGAACTGGCCGAGGAACGTCGTCCCGGCCGTGTGCGTGGGGTTGTCCGGGTTGTTCAGGCTCTTGGCGGGGTCGGTGATCAGCGCGACCGGCCCGGCCGCCAGGTCGTCCGCGGCGTCGAGCGGGCCTCCACGCCTGCCGATGTCGAGGAGCGCGGCCTGCATCGCGTTCGTGTTGGCCCCGAACGCCGGCAGGGACGGGAACATCCGGCTGAACGTGGTGTCGGGGGCGCCGCCGGACGCCGGGGCGGCGTAGGCGGTGCCGTGGCCGGACAGGGCGAGGCCGGCGGCGCCGGCCCCGACCCCGGCCAGGAACCCTCTGCGGGGTACTGCGTTGTCTTCGGTCACAAGGCTCTCCATACGTGAGCGTCTACTTCGGACTCTCGTGTATCGGTGCCAGCGCGGAAGTGTTATCCGAATCCGGCCGGGTCGGACAGAATTCGTCGGTTGGACACGTGCGCGTCCGTTTCTCCCGGTACCGGCCCGTGGCGGCCGTAGGGTCAATGGTGTGGGACGAGACATGGACATCTGGGAGGTCCGGTGCACGTGATCGCGGCCTGGCGGATGCACAACCAGCGGCTCTGGGGCGACCCGCGGGCCACCCCCGCCGAGGTCGTCGCCGGGCTGGCCGCGATGCAGGCCCAGGAGTTCGCCGTCGCGCGCTGGTCGGTGGCCCAACGGTGCACGGGGGTCACGGCCGCGGCGATGGACGCGGCGTACGACGCAGGGGAGATCCTTCGTACCCATCTGCTCCGCCCGACCTGGCACTTCGCCCTTCCGGCGGACCTGCGGTGGCTCCTTGCCCTGACCGCGCCCCGGGTGCACGCCCTCAACGCCTACTACTACCGCAGGACCGAACTCGACGACGCCGTGTTCGCGCGGACGAACGCGCTGCTGGCCGGCGTGCTGGCCGGCGGTAACCACCTGACCCGCCAGGAACTCGCCGCGTTCCTGGCCGGGGAGGGGATCGTCGCCGCCGGCCTGCGGATGGGGTACATCCTGATGCGCGCCGAGCTGGACGCCGTGATCTGCAGCGGCGCGCGCAGGGGCCGCCAGCACACCTACGCGCTGTTCGACGAGCGGGTGCCGCCCGGCCCGCCCGTCGACCGCGACGCGGCACTGGCCGAGCTGACCCGGAGATACTTCACCAGCCGGGGCCCGGCGACGGTCAAGGACTTCGCGCGCTGGTCGAGCCTGACCGTCGCCGAGTGCCGGGCCGGCCTGGAGATGGTCGGGTCGGCCCTGGTCGACGAAACCCTCGACGGGCGGATCTACCGGTACGCACCGGGCTCGCGGGGCACGCCGCCGCCATCACCGCGGGTGGACCTCGTGCAGTGCTACGACGAGGTGGTGATGTCCTACAGCGAGAGCCGCGACGTGCTCGGCGGCGAGGCGGACGGCACACCGACGCTGCCGCACGCGATCCTGCTCGACGGCCAGCTCGTCGGGTACTGGCGGCCGGCGGGGAAGACCGTGGAGGCCACGGTGCGCCGCACGCTGGCCGCCCCCGCGCACCGGGCCCTCCGCGACGCCGTCTACCGGTACGCGGCGTTCGTCGGCACCCCGGTCGATCTCGTCGGGTAAACCACTTGCGGTCGTCACTACCGTGACCCTGTGACCGACTGGAACAAGATCGTCGAATCCGACTACGCCGTCCCCGGGGACCGGGACCTCACCGCACTGACCGCCGAGCTGAGCGCCGCGCTCGCCGATCCGGACCCGCTGATCCGCGACGGCGCGCCGTACCGGGTGCTGGGCACCTGGATCAGGCGGGGCGTCCTCGACGCGGAGCTCCCGGCACTCGGCGACGCGATGGCCGCCCGGTTCGACCACCCGGAGGTGCAGGCCAGGACCTTCGCGCCCCTGGTGCTGGCCTGGATCGTCGACCGGCGGGGCGCGGCCCCGGCGTGGGTGACGGCGTTCGAGCGCTGGTACCCGGCGGAGGAGGACCTGCGCGGACACGACCCCGACCTCGGCTGGCTGCACGCGGTCGCGCACGGCGCGGACCTGCTCGGCGTGTACGGCCGCACCGAACCGACCCGGATGCTCGACGTGGCGGCCCGCCGCCTGATCGCGCCGGCGGCGCTGGTCTGGCGCGACCAGGAGGACGACCGGCTGGCGCACGCCGTCGCGGTGACGCTGACCCACCCGGAGCTCACCGCCGACGGGGCCGGGGCGTGGCTGGAACCGGTCGCGGCCGACTTCCGCGCGGGGAAGCCCGGCCCGCCGCCGGCCCACGCCTCGAACGCGATGCGCACCCTGCGGGCGTTGTACGTGCTGGTCGACCGAGGGGTGCGGGCCGAACGGAACGGGGCTCCGGTGCGGGTCGCGCACCGCGAGGCGGTGCTGGAAGCGCTCGCCGCGACCCTGGCGGTCGTCGCACCGTTCGCTGGCTGAGGCCGGCGGGCGGTCCGTGGGGGTCGAACGGGATCGCTGGGACCTGGGCGGTGGTCGCACCGTTGGCTGGCTGAGGCCGGCGGGCGGCCCGGACCGTGTCGGCACCCGCCCGGGGCCGCACCGCGCCGAGCCGTCGGTCAGAGGCGGCGGGCGATCCGCCACAGGGCCGCCGGGGTCAGGCGGCCGTCGGCCAGCCCCACCGCGAGCAGCGTGTCGAACACCCGCTGGTCGTCCCTGGCGGCCCGCACGGCCGCGTCCGCCAGCCGGGGCCAGCGGCCGAGCCGGGCCGCGACGGCCGTGTGCCGCAGATGGCCGCCGAGCCGGCGGGTGAGGGCCCGGCGGTACCGGTCCGCCACGTCCGCCCCGCCCGTGGCCGAGACCGCACCGGCGGCCGCCGCCCCGGCCAGGGTGCCCGACACGACGGCGTAGTAGATGCCCTCGCCGGTGAACGGGTTGATCAGGGACAGCGCGTCGCCGGCCAGCACCAGCCGACCACGGCCCGGGGCCGGCCGGCGGGTCGACAGCGGCAGGTGGTGGCCGCGCCAGTCGGTGGCGGCGTCCAGCTCGAGGTCGGGCAGCAGGGCTCCGAGCTGCGCCAACAGGTACCCCCGGGTCAGCGCCTCACCGCGCAACAGCTCGCCGTAGCCCACGTTCGCCCGCCCGTCCCCGATCGGGAACGACCACGCGTACGCCGGCCAGCGCCCGGGGATGGTCACGATCCGCTGCTCGGGCGGGCCTGCCGGCGCGGGAGCGTAGCCCCGGATCGCGAGCGCCACGTGGCCGGGCGGGTTGCCGGGGTGTCCGAGCGCCTGGCGCACCACGGAACCCGCCCCGTCGGCGCCGACCACGACCCGGGCGGTGAACGTCCCGTCGATCACGACCCGGTCGCCGAGCTGCTCGACCGACCGGACCCGGTGCCGGCGGAACCGGACCCCGGCGTCGACGGCCGCCGCGACGAGCCTGTGGTCGAACACCTGGCGGGGGATGGTGCGGGTGCCGGCGTGCAGCGCACGGGCGACCACCTCGCCCCCAGGGGACACGAGACGCAGCGTCGGCACCGCAGGGTACCCGGCAGCGGCGTCCCCGACGCCCAGTGCCGCCAGCACGTCGAACACCTCGGGGGCCAGGCCGTCGCCGCACGGCTTGTCGCGCGGGAAGTCCGACCGGTCGAGGAGGACGACGTCCGCCCCGCCGCGCCGGGCGGCGAGCGCCGCTGTGGAACCGGCGGGCCCGGCACCGACCACCGCGACGTCGAAGCTCTCCACCCGCCCGAGCCTACGCGGCCCGGACACCCCAGCGGGGCACACGACGAAGCCGAGTCCGTGCCCACCCGGCCCCGACAGGTGCCGGACGGGGCAGGGATCCCGGTGGGGCACCACGGAACAGTCCGTGCCCAATTGGCCCGGGCACACCGGCGTGGCCGCCCGCCAGCGGGAGGTTTTCGGAGAGGTGGGTCGTTAGTGGACCTCCCTGCCCAGGTAGGCGGCCAGCAGATCCGCTGCGGACGCCCCGGCCGGCGCCTCGCGCTCCGGCGCGAAGTTGACGTCGGGCCGGCCCATGTCCTCGAAGTCGGGCGGGGTGGTGTAACGCGCGGCGACGTCTGACACCCGACCAGTCTCATCGACGGGTACGACACTTACCCGGCGCCGACCGGGGCGATGGCCGGTCTGGCCACCCGAGAAGGGCAATCGTGGGATGTTCTGGGTGGTATGCCCGAAAGTTGGCGGCGAGAATGCCTAACACATAATGAACAAAAGGGGCAATCTATCTATGGGACAAGCGGGGAGGTCACCATGGCCGCGTACTTCGATCTCGAACCCGACGGGGTGGCCGAGGGCGGCCGTATCCGGGTGCCGGTCCTCGACCCCGACCCGGGCGAACTCGACGACGCCGACGAGTTCACCGACCGGCGGTGGTTGCCCGACGACGGGACGGACGACACGGAGGACGTGGGCCGCCCGGGCCAGTGAGTCCGGCGACCCACCGCCCTGGCCGGACGACGACCAATCCGCGTCGGCTACCGGGCGTCCCCGGCCAGTACCGCGAAATTGTTCTGGTCGTGCCATGCGCCCCGCACCCAGGCACTCCGCCGGGACACGCCCTCGCGGCGCATGCCGATCTTCTCCAGCACCCGGTCCGACGCCGGTAGGCCGACGGTGTCCGCCTCGATCCTGTGCAGCCCGAGTTCGCCGAAGCCGAAGTCGAGCAGCAGCGCCGCGGCCTCGGTGGCCAGCCCGCGTCCCCAGTGGTCGGGGTGCAGCGCGTAGCCGAGCTGGGCGTGGCGGCCGGGGATGCCCACCCGGGCCAGGCCGCAGGTGCCGACCGCCTGGCCGCCGACCATGATCGCGAACTCGTACCGGTTGCGGGGCGTGGTCGTCCGCCACAGGTCGAGCGACTGCTCGATGGCCTCGGCGGTGGGCTGCTCGTCGTCGCGGAGGGTCTCCACGACCAGCGGGTGGGTGGCGATGGCCATGAAGGCGGGGAGGAGGTCGGGGGTCCACTCGCGGAAGGTCACGCGGGGGCCGGCGAAGTCAGCGGATGCCATGCCGGAACGGTACCTGCGCGCGCCCCGCCCGGCTGCCCCTCCGGCCGCCGGAGGCCCGGCCCACCCGCCGTGGCATGCGATCCCGTCCAGCCGCGGCAGGCGACAGCGCACGCCGTGACGGGCGATGTCACACGCCGTGGCCCGCGACCCGCCGCACGCTGCCCTCCGCGAGCCGGTAGGACAGCCCGATCACGCCGACCCGGCCCTGGGCCAGGCGTTCGGCGATCACCGTGGACCGCTGGGTGAGCATCTCCACCGTGTACCGGACGTGCTCCTCGACGGCGGCCTCCGAGTCCGCCATGGCCTCCTCGTGCACGGTCACCACGCTCAGCATCACCCGTTCGACAACGTCGCGGATGAACCCGCCAGGGGTCTTGCCGTCGCGGAGCGCGTCGAGGGTGGCGGCGATCGCCCCACACGAGTCGTGGCCGAGGACCGCGACCAGGGGGGCGTCGAGAATGGCGACGCCGTACTCGATGCTGCCCAGGACCTCGGGGCCCACCACGTGCCCGGCGGTGCGGACCACGAACAGGTCGCCCAGGCCCCGGTCGAAGATGATCTCGGCGGCGAGCCGGGAGTCCGAGCAGCCGAACAGGACGGCGAAAGGTCGCTGGCCGGGGGCGAGGGCGGTGCGGTGGTCGGCGTCCTGGTGCGGGTGCAGCCGCTCCCCGTCGACGAAACGTTGGTTGCCCTCCAACAGCAGCCGCAGCGCGTCGGCCGGGGTCGATGGCCAGGGCTGGTCCGTCTCCACCATCGGTCACTCCTCGGGGCGGGCCGATGTCGTCCCCCGCAGCGTAGTGTCTGCGCCGCCCCGCCGGGGCCCGAATATCGAGAGCGGTCCCCCTCCCAGGTCCCGAAAGTGCCGGCCCGTGACCCCGAATGCGGTCTGGGGCCCGGAAAGCGTGAGCGTGGTGCCGGTCCGGATCCTGAATGCGGTCCCGGGCCCCGAACGCGCGAGCGGCCCGGGTCCGGGTATGCGGGGGCGGTGGCCGCCCCGGGGGCTGGGCCCGGGGCGGCCGCGGTGGTGCCGGCGGACCGGACGTGTTCGCCGCCGCACAGGGCGGTTACTTCCTTGAACTCCGCTCCGGAGCCATCGTGTCAGGCCGGTCCGGGCGGGATCGGACGGATTGTGCGTCTGTGCCCCGCGACGGGTGGCTCCCGGCACAGGGCACAGTCCACCGGGGACGGTCAGCTCCACCGGATGGAGCGGGCGTTGTCGTTCATGTTGGTGCCGTTGACGATGGGCATCGTCGCCCGCGAGGACAGGTAGCCGGTGTGCACGCTCTGGAAGTCCGCCAGGAAGAAGTGGTCGGCCAGGCAGTTGTTGTACGTGGCGAACGAGGACACCTTGTCGTTCCAGCCGATCACGTCCAGGTCGCTGACCTGCTTGTCGACGTCGGTGGTCGGCCCGGTGCACGCGGCGGCGCGGAACACGGAGAACGTGTTGCCGGTGTAGTTGGCGGCGTCGTACTCCACGCCGATCAGTGTGAACACCTGGCGGGCCACGGGGCTCTGCACCTTCGCGGCGAACGCCGGGTCCGTGGCTGCCGCGTGCTCGTCGGGTGCGTCGGCGACCGCCCCGTTGGTGCCGAAGGCGATCGCCTGTCGGAACGTCGGGAAACAGTGCTGGACGGGGCCGGCCGCGGTGAGCTGGACCGCACAGTGCGGGCCGGCCACGGGTTCGGCGAAGGCCGCCGTCGGCGCGAACGTCAGCGCGAACAGTGCCGCGCCGAGGATGGCTGTGAGTGTCTTTCGCATGTCTTCCTCCCTGATCCCCCCGAAATTAGGGTCAGGGCACAGTATTGAATTTCCGACATATCAAAATTGGAGAAACCGCATAATCGGTACTATTCATTCACGCGGCCGACCGGCGGGTCGGGTTGCCCCAGGCGGTAGAGCCGTCGCGCGTTGCCCGCCCCGACCCGGTCGCCGATCGCGGCCGCGTCGGCGGGGGACAGCGCCCCGTCGGCCAGCCAGCCGTCGACCAGGATCCGCCACGAGTGCCGGAACTGCGCCGCCCCGACCAGGTACAGCTCGGCGAGGCCGAACGCGTCCGTGGAGAACAGCAGCCGGTCGAACGGGGTCAGCTCGCAGAACTCGCCCAGCACGGCCGTCGCCCGGGTGCCGGTCTGCGCCACGGTCAGGCCGACGTCGACGTAGACGTGCTCGAACACCTGGGCCAGCCAGCCTGCCTGCCGGTGGAACGGGTAGCAGTGCAGCAGGACCACCGGCACGCCGTACGGCTCGACGGCCACCAGCCAGGGCTGGAGCAGCGCGGGGTCGGCGCGCGCCAGGGGCACGTCGGAGTCGCCGAACCCGGTGTGCAGCTGGATCGGCAGCCCGAGGTCCACGGCCAGCCACAGCAGATGCCGGTGCAGCACCGGATCCGCCAGCCTGCCCGAGCGCCCGGCCAGCGCGCGGCGCACCTCGGCCGCGGTGGGGCGGCGCGGATCCAGATCGAGCCCGCACCGGTACGCGGCGATGGACTTCACCGCCACCGCGCCCCGGGTCGCCGCGTGCAACGCCTCGGCCCAGTCCCCGGTCGCGTGCTCGGCGACGTGTTCGAGCCGGACGACCTCCCGGACCCGGGCGAGTTCGCTCATGGGCACCAGGCCCGGGGCGTCCAGTCCGGTGTCGACGAGCAGCGTGTCGAGCCGGGCGGCGGCCAGCATCCGCCGGTTCACCTCCGCCGCGCCGAGTTCACGCCGCCGGGCGGCGTAGACCTCGACGGGTACGTGCGGCTCCAGGTCGACCACCGGCGCGCACCACCGGCGCAGCGCCAGCCCGAGGGCGCCGTCGAGGGTGCTGTGCGCGGCCTCGGTGGCCCACCGGCCCAGGTCGACGTCGTCGTCGGCGAGGACGGAGTGGCAGTGCCCGTCGATCAGTACGTCCACCGGACCGCCTCCGCGATCTCCGCGCGTGCCCAGCCGTCGAAGAGCTCCGCCTCGGCGCGGTGCACGGCGACGTAGGCCGCGTACAGCTCGGGGCCGAGGGCGGCCGGGAGCGCGTCGTCGGCGTCGAGCGCGTCGAGGGCCGCGGCCACGGACTCGGGCAGCCTGGGCGGCGGCGCGGCGAGGGTCGCCGGATCCACGGTCACCTCCTGGGGCAGCACCCCACCGGCCGCGCCACCACCGGCACCCGCACCTGCGGCCCCGGCACCCAGCGCCGCCGCGATCACGGCCCCCACCACCAGATACGGGTTCGCCGACCCGTCCACGCACTTGAGCTCCGCGTTCGCCGCGGTGTCGCGCGCCCCGACGGGCCCGGTCACGAACCGCAGCACCGCCTCCCGGTTCTCCAGCCCCCAGCACTGGTACGCCCCCGCCCACCGCTGCGGCACCAACCGCAGGTGACTGGACACACTGGGCGCGCCGATCGCGACGAGGGCCGGCACCCGGGACAGCACGGCCGCCAGCAGGCCCTCCCCGCGCGCGGTCATCCCGTGCGGCCCGGGGCCGCCGGCGAACAGGTTCACCCCGTCGGCGTGCGCCGAGAAGTGCAGGTGCGCGCCGTTGCCCACCCGGTCGGGCACCACGACGGGCGCGAACGACGCCCCGAAGCCGTGCCGCGCCGACACCGCCCGGATGGTCTGGCGGACGAGGACCATCAGGTCGGCGGCGGCCACCGGGTCGGCGGGGGCGACGGACAGCTCGAACTGGCCGGCGGCGTACTCGGGGTGCAGCTGCTCCACCGGTACCCCCTGATGGTCGAGGGTTTCGAGCAGGTCCGTGAGGTAGTCGGAGACGGCGACCAGCCGGTTCATCCCGTAGGCGGAGCCGGCGCAGGCCGGCGTGCCGTCGGGCGCGCCGACGAACCACTCCACCTCGAAGGCCATGCTGAACGTGAGACCGGCGGCCGCGGCCCGCTCGACCGCCCGGCGGGCGAACCCGCGCTGGCAGGTCGGGGAGGCCACGCCCTCCTGGGTCCACTTGTCGGCCGGCGCCCACGCCCAGCCCGGCTGCGCCGCGAGCGGGGTGAGCTGGTCGAGGTCCGGGTGCAGCCGCAGGTCGCCGACCGGGCCGCCGACGTGCGCGCTGGTCGTGGTGGAGTCGTCGACCAGGAACACGTCGAACACCGGGGAGGCCCCCACGCCCCACGCCGCGGCCTGGGCGAGCCGGCCGGTCGGCACCCCCTTGACCCGGGTCACCCCGGCGTTGTCCACCCAGGTCACCGCGACGGCGCGGATGTCGCGTGCGGACAATTCCGCTGCGGCCCGCGCGCCCCTGACTCGTGCTTCTTCTCTGTCCACGGTGCCATCATTCCAGGCGAAACGGACGGTGTGGCACCCCGGTCAGAGTTCGTTGGCGGCCCGCCGCACCGACACCTCGTACACCGCGTCGGAGACCGCCGCCACCTTCGTCTCGATCGCCTCCAGCTCGTCGATCAGCGTCATCTCCCCGGGCCGGACCCCGGGGAGCGCGGAGTGCCAGCGCGGCTGGTTCAGGAACGTCAGCACCGCCGTCGGCAGCTCGACGCCGATCACGGTGTGCACCGTGAACCAGTTCTCCGGGTTCGCCGCCAGGTCCACCGGCACCTTGAGCAGCTCGTCGAGCATCGCGACCGTGCGCCGGACGTGTTCCAGGGCGCTGAGCGGCAGCCGCACCTCGTGCTGCCCGACGGTGGTGGTGAGCCGGGTGAGACTGGTCCGCAGCTCCTCGGCCGGCTCCGGCTCGCGGAGCGCCACCCGACGGTCCGGCGGGGTGGACAGGGCCCCGGCGAGGTAGGAGCCGGCGACGACCAGGGGCCAGTACCGGCCGGCCAGGGACAGGGCGTGCAGGCCCAGCGCGAGGAGGCCGAGGCCCGAGCCGACCAGGTTGCGGGTCGACTGCAGGTACCTACTGATACCCACGGATCTCCTTGAACACCGCCGACAGGGTGCCGGTCCTGCCGTCGAAGGTCCGTCCGCCGGTCAGCGCGGCGAGCTGCTTCATCTCGTCGACGGCGCTCTCGCCGAACAGCACCGGGAACACCGGCACGGCCTTCGTGCCGGGCGGCAGGTTCTGGTACCGCCCGGTGAAGTCCTTCAGGCTCGCCCCCGCCGTCACCTCCCCGTCGGTGAGCAGCACGATCGTGGTCACCCGGCCGGGATCGGCCTCGGCGGCCAGCTTGTAGGCCTCCCGCAACGCGTCGTAGATCGCGGTCGACCCGTTGGCGGTGAAGCCGTTCACCGTGCCCTTGATCTGGTCGAGGACCGGCCCGGGGGTGTCCGGCGGCACGGTGAACGTCCGCGGTGCCATGGGCGCGCTGGAGAACGGCAGCAGCGTCACCTGTTCGCGCTGGTGGAAGCCGGAGAACCGCCCCGAGAGGCTGGTGTCGGCCCCGGTGAGGCCCAGCAGTGCGGCCTTGAGTCCGGTGAGCCGGTTGTCGTCGTTCATCGAACCGGACAGGTCCAGCACGTAGATGGTGGTGGACGGCCGCCGGGCGACGTTGTTGTACGCGTCGATCAGCGCGTCGGCGGTGTCCAGCTTCACCGGGAACGGCAGCTCGAACAGTGTGCTGCCGCCGAACTTCTCATTCATGCCCACCCCGGGCACCGCCGGCCGGCGGAAGGTGCGCTCCATCAGGGCCTTCTGGGTCTCCGGCCGGCGCAGGTAGTCCACCACGGCCTGGTAGCGGTCCTTCACCGCCGGGTCGGCCCCGGCGAGCAGGGTCAGCGGGTAGTCGGCCGTGACGACCCCGTCCGTCGGGTACACCACGGTGAGCGGTTCGGCGAGCTTGCCGCCGGCGTTCAGCGACAGCAGCACCGACTCGTAGTTGACCAGGCCGTCCACGCCGCCCTTGCGCATGAACGTGTCCGCGAGCCAGCCCGAGGATCCCGACGTGAGCGACTGTGCCTCGAAGAACTGCCGCAGCCTCGGCGTCACCTGCCCGACCTGCTCGGCGGTGAGCGCCGTGCCCTTACCGGTCAGCGCGGTGGCCAGCGCGACGAGGGCGGAGAATCCGGAGTTGGACGCGGCCGGGTTGGTCATGCCGTAGCTGAACCTCCGCGCGGCGGCGGCGTCGGCGACCTCGCTCCACGAGGGCCGCTTCGTGTCCCAGCCCAGCGACTTCGCCACCGACTGCTTGAGCCCGAGGACGACGGGGGAACTCATCACCTTCGTCTGGGTGCCGATCCGGGATCCGGCGTCCGGGTGCAGTTCCAGGTACCGGTTGGCGGAGAACCACACCGCCTGGTGGTTCTTGCCGGCCGTGCCGGTGGTGACCTGCTCGACGCCGTCGAGGGTGCCGGTGTAGTCGAGTTCGATCTTCACCCCGGTCGTCCTGGTCATGTCGGCGAGGATCGGCTCCAGGTCGGCCAGCTCGCTGCCGGCCAGGACCCGCAGGGTGCCGCCGGGGGCCTTGTGGGCGTCGTCGGGCGCGACCGGGTGGTTGTCGGTGCAGCCGGCCAGCAGCAGCGCCGCGGTCAGCAGGGTCGCGGTCAGGGTGCGTCGCATCGGTGTCCTCAGTGTTGCAGCGCGTCGAGGAGGGCCTCCAGCACGTCGTACGACGGCGGCGGCACGGTCTGGGTCAGCGCCGGCAGCGTGCCCGTGTCGGGGGTGCGGAACCCGTGCCTGGCGGCCAGTTTCCGCAGCTCCGGATCGTTGACGAGCAGGTCGCCGACCTTGTCGCCGGCGTCGGTGCGCGGCACGACCGTGTGCTGGGAGAGCACCGTCGGCGACGGGTACAGCAGGGCCATGTCGGGCTTGACCTTCGCGCCGAGGAACTGGGCCTCGTAGATCCAGACCAGCGGCGAGTAGCCCATGCCCTGCGACAGGTAGCTCTCGAACGGGTACTCGCTGGACGTCTCCAGGTAGCCCTGGTCGCGGAACAGCGGCGCGACCCGGTCGAGGACGGCCTTGGCCTGGGTCTCGTCGCCGAGGACGCGTTCGTTGTTGGCGAGGTAGCCGGCGACGGCGGCGTACATGGCCGCCGAGTTCGACGCGCGGGGCGTCGTGGTCGTGATCAGCACGTGCCGGGACGGCAGGGCGACCGCCGAGCTGTTGGGGATGTCGCCCCAGCGCAACCCGTGGCCCGCCGCCTCGACGTAGGCCTTCATGTCCAGGGTCCAGTGCCCGTCGGCGCCCTTGGCGGCCAGCCGCTGGGTGGCCAGCAGTTCGGCGACCGGCGCGAACGTGGCCACGGCGAGGGGTGAGGAGAAGGGCGTGTAGTGCCGGCTGGTGCCGAGTTGGCGTTCGATCCGCTCGGCCGTGGGCGCGCTGGACGGGAACGCGAAGTCGTAGGTCTTCGGGTCCCTGGTCGTCATCTCCCGCGAACCCAGCGGGTCGACCTTCACCGTCAGCCCGTGCCGGGCGAACGCGACCACCACGTCGGGATCGGTGAAGAACGGCAGCTTCTCCGAACCGATCACCCCGTGCACGGTCGTCGTGGATCCGGGGCCGGCCCCACTGTCGTCGTCGCGGCCCAGGAGCACCGCGGCCACCACGCCGCCGACCAGCACCACCGCCAGCAGCACACTCAGAGCACGCCGCACGGTACCGCCATCCCCGTAGATGTCATGACGACAGGATGGGGCTCCATAGTGTCCGGTCCGTGAACGCCGGGTGAACCGGCCACGGCACGAAGAACGAGAAACATTCTCCGATTACGGTGGTCCCCGGACCGGCGCGCGTCGGCACCGCCGGGTGCACGCGTCAGGCCAGGTCGGACGGGTCCGTGTTCGCCCCGCAGAGCAGCACCGCGACCCGCTCGCCGTCGGCCGGCACGTACCCGCCGGTCGTCAGTGCCGCCAGCGCCGCGGCCGTGCCGTGCTCGACGGCCACCCGGCACCGGTCCCACAGCAGCCGGCGCGCGTCGACGATCGCCTGGTCGGAGACCAGCAGGCTGGTGGCCTTCGTCCGGGTGGCCACGTCGAAGGCGATGTCCCCGATCCTGCGCGCCCCGAGGGAGTCCACGGCGACGCCGCCGACCGCGATGTCGACCGGCCGGCCGGCGGCCAGGGCCTCGTGCAGCGTCGGAATGCCCTCGGGCTCCACGGCCACCACCCGGGCGTGCCCGTCCAGCGCCCCGGCCACCCCGGCGAACAGGCCGCCGCCTCCGACCGCGACCAGAACCGTGTCGAGTTCGCCGCCGAGCTGGTCGAGCAACTCCAGGCCGAGGGTGCCCTGCCCGGCGCAGATCTCCGGCTGGTCGTATGCGTGGCAGAACAGGGCACCGGCCCACTCCGCGTGCGCGACGGCCGCCGCGTAGGCCTCGGCGTACTCCGCGCCGACCTGGCGGACCGTCGCGCCGAGCTTGTGCAGCTTGGCGACCTTCACCTGGGGGGCGGTGGTGGGCACGTACACCATGGCCGGCACGCCCACGCTCGCCGCCGCGTACGCCACGGCCAGCCCCGCGTTGCCCCCGGACGCGGCCACGACGCCCGCAGCCGGCAACGCCCCCGCCTCGGCAGCCTCGAGGATCCGGTTGAACGCGCCCCTGGCCTTGAACGAGCCGGTGTGCTGGAGGAACTCCAGCTTCAGCCACAGATCCGGGGTCGCACCGAACGCGCCCGGCTCGACCCGGGCGACGGGCGTGGTCCGCACCCGGCCGGCGATCCGGGCGGCGGCGGCCTCGACATCGGAACGGCTGATCATCCTGGCTCCTCAGGGCGCGTGATCGACTACTTCGTACGCTACGCGCCCGGCCAGGTCATGCGACCAGCAGCGCGTCATCCAGGTCTGTGGGGCTCAGTCCGAACGTGCGTTCGGTCAGGTCCGAGTCGATGACGAAGGGCCGCACGAACTGGTACCGGGTCGCCCGCAGTTCCCGGATGACCGGCGAGAACAGCCCCATCGTCCACAGCACCGGCCAGGGCAGCTGGCGCAACCTCGGCTCCGGCGCGCCGATCACCTTCGCGAACCGGGTGGTCAGCTCCCGCACCGTCATGGGCGCGTGGGTCGGCACGAGCCAGCCCTGCCCCCAGGCGCGCTCGTCGCCGGCCGCAGCGATCAGGGTCCGCGCGACGTCGGCGATCGACGTCCAGCTGTGCGGCACGTCGAGGGGGGTCGGCACCTGGGCGCGTTTGCCGGCCCGGACCGGCCGGGCGACGTACGAGAAGATCGAGTTTGCCTCGATGTAGTCGCTGCCCCGGACCTCGGTGGCGCGGATCCGGCCGGCCTGGTGCAGGGCGAGGGCGTCCCGCCACATCTGGGCGCGCAGGCGCAGCTTCGGGTGGGTGGCGGCCAGGGTGGTGGCCGGGGTGATCGGGCCGGTGACCGGTCCGTACCCGTAGAGATTGCTGGTCGTGGCGAGCACGGCGCCGGTGCGCTCGGCGGCGGTGAGGATCGCGGTGGCGATCGGCGGCCAGTCGGTGAGCCAACGGTGGTACTCCGGGCTCGCGCAGTTGTAGAGCGCCACGGCCCCGGCCGACAGCGCGCTGAGCCGGGAGGCGTCGGTGGCGTCGGCGGCGACCCGTTCGATCGCCGGGTGCTCGGGGCCCGAGCCGCGCCGGCTGAGGATCCGGACCTGTTCGCCGCGCGCGGCCAGCTGGGTCGCGACCGTGCTGCCGACCGCGCCCGCGCCGATGATGACGTGCATCGTGGTGCTCCTCGTCCCAATATGAGAGCAGTGCTCTCTGATAAGAGTCATGCTCTCTCGGTCCGGTGCTCGCTGTCAAGAGCACTGCTCTGACATACTGCCCGCATGGCAGAGCAGAAGGCGGCCTCGCTGCGGGCCCGGGTCCGCGCCGAGATGGTCGACGAGATCAAGCACGTGGCCCGCCGGCACCTCGCCGCTGACGGCGCGAACCTGTCGCTGCGCGCCGTGGCCCGCGACCTGGGCATGGTGTCCTCCGCCGTCTACCGGTACTTCGCCAGCCGCGACGACCTGCTCACCGCGCTGATCCTCGACGCTTACAACGCGCTGGGCGACGCGGCCGAGCGCGCCGAGGCCGCGGTGCCCCGGGGCGACCTGCTCGGCCGGTGGCTGGCCGTCGCGCACGGGTTGCGCGGCTGGGTCCTGGCCCACCCGGAGGAGTACGCGCTGATCTACGGCAGCCCGGTCCCCGGGTACGCGGCCCCGCAGGACACCGTCGAGCCGTCCACCCGGCCCGTCGTGCTGCTCGGCGGGATCCTCGCCGACGCCGGGCGCGCCGGCCTGCTGATCGACCGGGGCGATCCGCCGCTGCCGGCGGCCCTCGCCGCGGAGGTGCGCCGGATCGCGGAGTTCACCGCGGCGGTGGACGTGCCGCAGGACGCGATGGTGCGCGGCCTGATCGCGTGGACCGAACTGTTCGGCGCGCTGAGCTTCGAACTGTTCGGCCGGCTCAACAACACGATCCTCGAGCGGGACGCGTGGTTCGACCACCAGGTGCGCGCGATGGCGGCCTACACCGGCCTGCGGTGAACCGCACCGGGGAGGGTGAAGCACACCGGCGGGAGTGAACCTCGGATGAACTCCGCGCGATACCCCTTGCAACTTGGTCAGCCAAGTTGAAACATGGCTGCCATGTCAGCCAGATTCCGCGACCTCGCGGCCGAGATCCGGGCCGCGATCACCGACGGCACCTTCCCACCGGGTTCCAAGCTCCCCTCGGAGAGCGAACTCGCCGAGCGCTACGCCGTGTCCCGGGGCACGGTCCGCCAGACGTTCGCCCTGCTCCGCGCCGACGGCCTGATCGCCTCCCAGCAGGGCGCCCGCCGGATCGTGCTCGCGGCCCCCCGGGTACAGAGCTTCGCCGAACTGCGCAGCTTCTCGCTGTGGGCCCGCTCGCTCGGCGAGGTGCCGGCCGGCCGCAAGGTCGCCCTCGTCCGCCGCGAGGCCAGCCCGGGGGAGCGCGAGGCGCTCGGCGAGGACCGGATCTACCACCTGACCCGGGTCCGGCTGCTGTCCGGCCGGCCGGTGATGATCGAGCGCACCGCCTACGTCGAACGGATCGGCGCGCTGGTCGCCGGCATCGACACCGACACCGAGTCGATCTGCGAGCGCCTCGAGGAACTCGGCATCGTCTTCGCGCACGCCGAACACACCCTCGACGCGGTGCCCGCCGACGACGAGGACGCCGACCTGCTCGGCACGGCCCCCGGCACCCCGCTGCTCCGCGAACGCCGCCGCGCCACCGACCCCGACGGCCGACCCCTCGAATGGTCAGAGGACCGCTACCTGGGCGACGCCGTCGCCGTCACCATCCGCAACTCCGTCTCCGCCAGCGTTCTCGAAAGGCAGAAATCCTGATGTTGTACCTCGACGGCCACGCCCTCCCCGCCGTCTGGCTCCGCGACCACTGCGGCTGCCCCGAGTGCGCCGACCCGCGCAGCGGCCAGAAACTGTTCGGCGTCACCGACCTGCCCGCCGACCTGGCCGTGGCCGACTCGCACGACGACGGGACCACGGTGACCGTCACCTTCGCCCCCGACGGGCACGTGTCGACCTACGCCCGCGACCGGCTGCTCGCCCCGCCAGCCCCCGACGACCGCACCGAGGACGGCAAGGAGTTCGACCTGCGGATCACGGAGGTCGCGTGGGCCGATTTCCAGGCCGACCGCACCGCGGCGCTCGACGCCCTCATGCTGCGCGGGTTCGTGCTGCTCCGCGACGTGCCCACCGCCGACCGGAAGGTCCTCGACGTCGCGCGCGGCTTCGGGTACGTCCGGGAGACCAACTACGGCACCCTCTTCGAGGTCCGGGTCGAGGAGAACCCGCACAACCTCGCGTTCACGGGCCTGGCGATCGCCCCGCACACCGACAACCCGTACCGCGACCCGGTGCCCACCGTCCAGCTGTTGCACTGCCTGGTCAACGGCTCGACCGGTGGGGACTCCGGGCTGGTCGACGGCTTCGCGGCGGCGGCCCTGCTCCGAACCGAGGACCCCGCGGCGTTCTCGGTCCTGGCCGGCACCCCGGTCACCTTCCGGTACGCCGACCCCGACACCGAGCTGACCGCCAGCCGTCCCCTGATCGGGCTCGACCCGCGCGGCCGGATCCGGGAGGTGCGGTTCAACAACCGCTCGGCCCGACCGCCGCGCGCCCCGCACGACGAGCTCGTCGCCTTCTACGCCGCGTACCGGGCGTTCGCCGCGATCCTGGCGCGCCCCGCCGGCAGGCTGGACTTCCGGCTCGTACCCGGCGACTGCCTGGTCTTCGACAACACCCGGATGCTGCACGCGCGCACGGCGTTCACGGAGAGCGGCGCCCGGCACCTGCAGGGCTGCTACGCCGACCTGGACGCGGTGGCCAGCGACCTGGCCGTCCTGCGCCGCCGCGCGCCCCTGGACACCCTGGCCGACCTGTTCGCCGGGGCCGGGGCCGCCGACTACCTGGGCGAGGCCGTCACCCAGGCCGTCCACATGATCCAGGCCGCGACCCTCGCCGAGGCCGCCGGCGCCTCCGACGCCCTGATCGCAGCGGCCCTGCTGCACGACGTCGGGCACTTCACCGGCGAGGTGAGCGGCGCGGACCTGATGGCCGGCACGGACAACCGGCACAGCCACACCGGCGCGGACTGGCTGGCCCGGTGGTTCCCGCCGGCCGTCACGGAGCCGGTCCGGCTGCACGTCGCGGCGAAGCGGTACCTGTGCGCGGTGCAGCCGGAGTATCTCGGCCGGCTGTCCGAGGCCTCGGTGTACACCCTCGGCGTGCAGGGCGGGCCGATGTCCGCCGGGGAGGTCGCCGAGTTCGAGGCGGGGCCGCACGCGATGGCGGCCGTGGCGCTGCGCCGGTGGGACGACGAGGCGAAGGACCCGGAGGCCCTGACCAGGGACTTCGCCCACTTCCGCCCGGTACTGGAGCGGGTGCTGCGCTACTAGTACACCTGCATGGTGGTCTTGCGATATCTGACGCCACCTGTACGATACAAATCCATGACAGGTCCACGGTTCCTCCGGCTCGCCGCCGAGCTGCGCGAACGCATCTCCCTCGGCGACTACGCCGCCTCCGGTGGCCTGGAGAGCGAGGCCGAACTCGGCCGCCGGCACGACGTCAGCCGGGTCACCGTCCGCCGGGCCCTCGAACAGCTCCGCGACGAGGGGCTGATCGCGGCCCGGCGGGGCTCCGGCTGGTTCGTCATCTCCGGGGCCTCGTTCGGCCAGTCCATCGCGCTCGGCAGCTTCCAGCACGCCGGCTCGGCGGTGTCCGAGGCCGGCGTGCCCCTCATCCGCCGGGTCTCCGGCTACGAGTACCGCCCGGCCCCGGCGGACGTGGCCCGGCTGCTCGGGCAGGTGGAGACCCTGCGGGTGCAGGCCGTGCGGTTCGCCGGCTCGCACCCGCTCGACGTCGTCACCGAGTGGGTGCCCCTCGAATTCGCCGCCCCGGTCAGCCGGGCCGACGCCGAGGACCCGGGCGTATGGGAGACCCTGCGCCGCAACGGCCACGACATCGACGTCGTCCGGCAGAGCATCGCCGCGACCGCCGCCAGCGCCACCGTGGCGCCGCTCCTCGACGTCGCCGAGGGCACCCCGGTGCTCCTGGTCCGCCGGCTGGCGCTGCTGGCCGACTCCCGGCCCCTCGCACTGTCCGAACACCGCTACCTGGGCCACCGGTTCCGCCTCGACGTGGAGTTCCGTGGCTGGCCGGGCACGGCGGCCACCGACCCACCCGGCATGACACCCATCGCGTAAGGACGGACATGAACATCCTGATCACCGGCGCGGCCGGCTTCATCGGCACCAACTTCACCCGGTACTGGGCCAGCACCCACCCCGCCGACCACATCCTCGCCCTCGACGCCCTCACCTACGCCGGCAACGCCGCCAACCTCGACCCGGCTCTGACCTTCGCGCACGCCGACATCGGCGACCTGCCCGTCGTGGAGGCCCTGCTCCGCGAGCACCGGATCGACGTGGTGGTCAACTTCGCCGCCGAGTCGCACAACAGCCTCGCCGTCCTCGACCCGGAGCTGTTCTTCCGCACCAACGTGCTCGGCACCCAGCGCCTCCTCGAGGCCTGCCGGCGGGTCGGCGTGGCCAGGTTCCACCACGTCTCCACCTGCGAGGTGTACGGCGACCTGGCCCTCGACGACCCCGGCGCTTTCACGGAGGAATCGCCGTACCGTCCGCGCACCCCCTACAACGCCAGCAAGGCCGGGGCCGACCACGCGGTGCGCGCCTACCACGAGACGTTCGGCCTGCCCGTGACCATCTCCAACTGCGCGAACAACTACGGCCCGTACCAGTTCCCGGAGAAGGTCATCCCCCTGTTCGTCAGCCGGGCACTGTCGGGCCTGCCCCTGCCGGTGTATGCGTCCAGCGCCAACCGCCGCGAATGGCTGCACGTGGACGACCACTGCTCGGCGATCGACCGGGTGCTCGCCGACGGGCGAGTGGGGGAGACGTACAACATCGGCTCCGGGGTGGAGGCCAGCGTGGCCGACCTGGCCACCCGGATCCTCGACCAGCTCGGCCTGCCCCGCACCCAGGTGGAGACGGTGCCCGACCGGCCCGGCCACGACCGCCGCTACCTGCTGGACTCCAGCCGGCTGCGCACCGAGCTGGGCTGGGCGCCGGCCGTGGACTTCGACAGCGGCCTGGCCGACACGGTGACCTGGTACGCGGAGAACCAGGCCTGGTGGCGGCCCCTCCTCGACCGCGCGGCCGTGAACGAGAACGCCTGGACGTAACCCGCTCGCCCCCGGCCGCCCCGGCCGTCTACAGTCCGGGGCGGCCGACGGAGGGGGCAACGGGTGCGGTTGGCGGATGTGACCTGGCGGACGGTGATCGACACGGTGCGGTTGGGGCCGCGAGAGTACCGCGTCCTGAGGCCGGCCCGTCCGATCCGGCACGCGATGCTTTACGAGGGCCGGCTCGGCGCGCAGCTCACCGTCGACAAGGCCGCCACGGTCGATCTCGCGATGGCCTGGGCCCTCGCGGCCCGCTCGCCGCACACTCTGGTCCACCTGCCGCTCCGCGCCGCCCGTCCCGACAGCGAGCGGGAGCCCGGTCAACTCCCGCTCGACCTCGTACTGCTGCACCACAGCCTCGCGTTTCCGGTGTCGCGGTGGAAGGACGTCCGCGCCCGACTCGGCCCCGGCACCCCGCACCAGGTGACACTGCCGTCCTCCGTGCTCCCGGCACTCGGGCCGGCGGCCCACGACCGGAGACACCACCGCGGGTTCCGTGACCACCTGCGCTGGGATGTCGCCGCCGACACGTTGTTCCTGACCGGCAGCCGGGCGGCGTTCGAGCTGGCGGGCGAGCAGATCCGGACTCTCGCCGAGGACTGCCCGGCGCACATCGCGCAGGTTCCCGACACGCACTGCTGCGCGGAGATCCTGATGGGAAGGGCCGGGACCGACCGCCGCCGTCCGTTCGCCGAACTGCACGTCGAGTACTGCTCCCGGCATCGCTGACCCACCGAATCGGACGCTCCGGTCGCAATCTCGGTTTGCGCCCCTTGGCCGGATTTCGTCGATATTATCGCCTGAGCTGCACGAATCGCAGTGGCCATGTCCGCCGAGGGGTCATGCCCCTGCGAGGAAGGCTTGCGATGGCTCAACCATCGTCGTCGGCGTCCGTCCTCACCGGGCTACTCGCCGAGCGGGACGCCCCGGTCGAGGACCTGGCGGCCGACGCGGCCCTGGTCGCCGGGGCCTGCCACGCGATGGCCGCCCGGTTCCACGGCGGCGGCAAACTGATCGTCTTCGGCACCGGCCCGCGGGCCACCGACGCCCAGCACGTCTCCGTCGAGTTCGTCCACCCGGTGATCGTCGGGAAGCGGGCCCTGCCCGCACTGTCGCTGACGGCCGACGTGGCCACCCTCACCGGCATCGCCGACCACGAGGGCCTCGACGAGGTGTTCGCCCTGCAACTGGGCCTGCTCGCCGACCCGGGCGACATCGCGCTCGGCATCTCCGCCGACGGCCGGTGCGCGAGCGTGCGGCGCGGCCTGGAGGAGGCGCACCGGCTCGGGCTGCTCACCGTCGCGCTCACCGGCGGGGACGGCGGGGCGCTCGCGGTCAGCCCGGCCGTCGCGCACGCCCTGGTGGCCCGGTCCGGCGATCCGCGGGTGGTCAAGGAGGTGCACGTGACGACGTACCACATCCTGTGGGAACTGACCCACGTCTTCCTGGAGCAGCCGGGACTTCTGGGCCCGGCGGTGGTGTCGTGAACTGCCACGACGACGTCTGCGTCACGTGCTCCGACCAGGCGGTGCCGGTCCGGATCGCCGAGCTCCTCGACGACGGGCTGGCCCTGGTCGACCCGGGCGGCGGGGACCTGGAGGAGGTCAGCGTCGCCCTGGTCACCGCCAGGGTCGGCGACACCGTCCTGGTGCACGCGAAAGAGGCCATCGCGGTCCTCCCACGCGAGGACGAGGCCCCCGCGCGTGCGACCGACGCCGTCCTCGCCGAACAGGCGGCCACGCCATGACGTCGATCGAGGCCCTGTACCCGTTCCTGTACGCCACCAGCGGCGACCTGCAGTCCGTCCTCGCCGCCGTCCGGCAGTCGACGGTCGACAAGACCCGGGAGATCACGGCCCTGCGGCACGCCCTGTTCGCCCGCGACGGCGACCGGCTGCTCGCGTGCGCGCACGACCTGGCCGTGGCGTTCGCGACCGGCGCGCGGCTGCTCGCGTTCGGCAACGGCGGCAGCTGCACCGACGCCCAGGACGTGGCGACGCTGTTCATGCATCCGGGCGGCGGGCGCCGTCCCCTGCCGGCCATCGCTCTGACCAGCGACGTGGCCGTCGTGACCGCGCTGTCCAACGACGTCGGTTTCGAGGTGGTGTTCGCCCGGCAGATCGCGGCGTTCGGCCGGCCCGGTGACATCGCCCTGGGCCTGTCGACCAGCGGCAACTCCGAGAACCTGGTCCGGGCGTTCGACGAGGCGGCCCGGCGCGGGCTGCGCACCGTGGGCCTCGCCGGCGGGCAGGGCGGCGTGATGGCAGAGCTGGACACCATCGACCACCTTTTCGTGGTGCCGTCCGCCTCGGTGCACCGGATCCAGGAGGCCCAGACCACCCTCTACCACGTCCTGTGGCAGCTGGTCGTCGACCAGCTGCCCGCACGGCGCGACCTCCCCACGCACGGCGACCCGGGCTCCCGGCCCGCGGCGCGAGTACGACATCTCCCTGGGGGTGAGGTGTGATGGCGACACTGACAGAGGACCCGGTCGTCCACATTCTGTGGATCAACGCCGGCCTGAGCTGCGACGGCGACTCGGTGGCCCTGACGGCGGCGACCCAGCCGAGCATCGAGGAGATCGCGCTCAGCGCGTTGCCGGGGCTGCCGAAAGTGGCGGTGCACTGGCCGCTCATCGACTACGAGTGCGGCCCGGAGACCGGCGCCGACACCTTCATCGAGTGGTTCCACAAGGCCGACCGGGGCGAGTTGGAGCCGTTCGTGCTGGTCGTCGAGGGGTCGATCCCCAACGAAGCGATCAAGGACGAGGGGTACTGGTGCGGCTTCGGCAACAACCCCGCCACCGGCCAGCCCATGACCACGAGCGAGTGGCTGGACCGCCTCGCCCCGAAGGCGCTGGTGGTCCTCGCGGTGGGCACCTGCGCGACGTACGGCGGCATCCACGCCATGGCCGGTAACCCGACCGGGGCGATGGGCGTGCCCGACTACCTCGGCTGGGAGTGGACGTCGAAGGCCGGCATCCCGATCGTGTGCGTGCCCGGCTGCCCGATCCAGCCCGACAACCTGTCCGAGACGATCCTCTACCTGCTCTACCAGGCCACCGGCCAGGCCCCGATGATCCCGCTGGACGAGCACCTTCGCCCGCGGTGGCTGTTCGGCGCGACCGTGCACGAGGGCTGCGACCGTGCCGGGTACTACGAGCAGGGCCAGTTCGCCACGGAGTACGGCTCCCCGAAGTGCATCGTCAAGCTCGGCTGCTGGGGCCCGGTCGTCAAGTGCAACGTGCCCAAACGCGGCTGGATCAACGGCATCGGCGGCTGCCCCAACGTGGGCGGGATCTGCATCGGCTGCACGATGCCGGGGTTCCCGGACAAGTTCATGCCGTTCATGGACGAGCCGCCGGGCGCGAAGGTGTCGTCGAAGGTCAGCAACGTCTCGGGCGGGATGGTGCGCTTCCTGCGCGGCTTCACGGCCCGCACCCTCGACAAGGAACCGCACTGGCGGCACACCGGCCCCGATCTCGACACCGGATACCAGCGTCCGAAAGGCAGCGCGCGATGACCAGTACCACGCGGAAGGCGCCCGAACGGCCCGGCGACGGTCTCATCGAGATGGCCTGGGACCCGATCACCCGGATCGTCGGCAGCCTCGGCATCTACACGAAGATCGACTGGGCGAACAAGACCGTCGCCGAGTGCTACAGCACCTCATCGGTGTTTAGGGGCTACAGCATCTTCATGAAGGGCAAGGATCCGCGCGACGCGCACTTCATCACGAGCCGGATCTGCGGCATCTGCGGGGACAACCACGCCACATGCTCGGTCTACAACCAGAACATGGCCTACGGGGTACGCCCGCCCCACCTCGCCGAGTGGATCATCAACCTGGGCGAGTCGGCCGAGTACATGTTCGACCACAACATCTTCCAGGAGAACCTGGTCGGCGTCGACTACTGCGAGAAGATGGTCAAGGAGACCAACCCGGGCGTCCTCGCGCTCGCAGAGAACACGGCCTCGCCGCACGCCGCCGAGCACGGCTACCGGACGATCGCCGACATCATGCGCTCGCTCAACCCGCTCGAGGGCGAGTTCTACCGCGAGGCGTTGCAGGTGTCGCGGATGACCCGGGAGATGTTCTGCCTGATGGAGGGCCGCCACGTGCACCCCTCCACCCTGTACCCGGGCGGCGTGGGCACCGTGGCCACCATCCAGCTGTTCACCGACTACCTGTCCCGGCTGATGCGCTACGTGGAGTTCATGAAGAAGGTCGTCCCCATGCACGACGACCTGTTCGACTTCTTCTACCAGGCGCTGCCCGGCTACGAGGAGGTCGGCCGCCGCCGGGTGCTCCTCGGCTGCTGGGGGAGCCTGAACGACCCGGAGCACTGCGACTTCAAGTACGAGAACATGACCAACTGGGGCCGGAAGATGTTCGTCACCCCCGGGGTCGTGGTCGACGGCAGGCTGGTGACCACCGATCTCGTGGACATCAACCTGGGCATCCGGATCCTGCTGGGCAGCTCCTACTACGACGACTGGGTCGGCCGCGAGCAGTTCGTCACCCACGACCCGCTGGGCAACCCGGTCGACCCCCGGCACCCGTGGAACCAGCACACCATCCCGCACCCGCAGAAGCGCGACTTCGGCGACAACTACAGCTGGGTGATGTCGCCGCGCTGGTTCGACGGCACCGACCACCTGGCCCTGGACACCGGCGGCGGTCCGATCGCCCGGCTGTGGTCCACGGCCCTGGCAGGCCTGGTGAACATCGGCGGGTACGTCGTGTCCACCGGGCACAGCGTGCAGATCAACCTGCCGAGGACCATGACCAAGCCCGAGGTCAGCTTCGAGTGGAAGATCCCGCAGTGGAGCAACGCCATCGAACGCAACCGGGCCCGGACGTACTTCCAGGCGTACATGGCCGCCGCCGCCCTGCACTTCGTCGAGAAGGCGCTGGTCGAGATCCGGGCCGGGCGCACCGACACCTGGTCGCCGTTCACCGTGCCCGACGAGGCGGTCAGCGTCGGCTTCACCGAGGCCGTGCGGGGCGTCCTGTCGCACCACATGGTCATCCGGGACGGGAAGATCGCCAACTACCACCCGTACCCGCCGACGCCGTGGAACGGCAGCGTGCGCGACTCGTTCGGCACGCCGGGGCCGTACGAGGACGCGGTGCAGAACACGCCGATCTTCGAGGAGAACACGCCGGAGAACTTCAAGGGCATCGACATCATGCGCGCCGTCCGCAGCTTCGACCCGTGCCTGCCCTGCGGAGTGCACATGTACCTCGGCGACGGCAAGACGCTACAGAAGATGCACTCGCCCACGATGATGAACGCCGTCTGAGCGGAGGGCACGTGACCTATGACGTCGGGGCCACCGGTACCCGGATCGAGCGGCTGGTCGCCGAAAGCACCGACCCGGCGCGCGCCGACGAGCTGGTCCGCCTGCTCGTCGGCCTCTACGGCGAGGCCCTGACCCGGATCGCCGCCGTGGCCCGCGACACCGGGGTCCTGGAACGGCTCGCCGCCGACCCCGTGGTGTCCGAACTGCTCGTCGTGCACGACCTGCACCCGCGGGACACGACGCAGCGGGTAACGGCCGCCCTGGAGGAGGTCCGGCCCTACCTCGGCTCGCACGCCGGGGGCGTGGAACTCCTCGGCGTGGACGACGACGGCGTGGTCCGGCTCCGGCTGGAAGGCACCTGCCACGGCTGCCCGTCGTCCACGGTCACCGCGACGACGGCGATCGAGACAGCGGTGCGCCGGGCCGCGCCGGAGGTGACCCGGGTCGACGTCGAGGGCACCGTGGCACCGCCCCCGGTCGGCGGAAACCTCCTCCAGATCCAACCCACTCCCGGGTACGTCGCGGCCAGGCTCCCCGACCTGCCCTTGTCCGGCCTGGAATGCCCTGTACCCGGGGCGCGGCCATGACCACGGGACTACGCCGGTTCCGCGCGCCCCTGCCGGCGACGCCCCGGGTGGAACGCTGCGAGATGTGCGCCAGGACCCTGCTCGCCGGGCACCCGCACGTCGTGGACACCGAGAACCGGGGCCTGCTGTGCGCCTGCCCGGACTGCGCCTCGCTGTTCGCGCTGGAGGGCGCGGCGGGCGGCCGGTACCGCAGGGTGCCCGACCGGTACGTGCGCGCCGCCGGTTTCGTGCTCACCGACGCGGACTGGGAGGTGCTGCGGATCCCCGTCCGGATGGCGTTCTTCTTCCGCAACTCCGCGCTGGGCCGCCCGGTCGCGTTCTACCCGAGCCCGGCCGGCGCGACGGAGTCCCTGCTGGACGTGGACTCCTGGGACCGGGTGCTGGCCGCCAACCCGCACCTGCCGCCGGCCGCCGACGACGTGGAGGCCGTCCTGGTCCGCCGGACCGCCGACGGGTTCGAGTGCTTCCTGGTCCCGATCGACGCGTGCTACCGCCTCGTCGGCCTGGTCCGCACGCACTGGAAGGGCTTCGACGGTGGCACCGAGGCGTGGGCGGCGATCGACACCTTCTTCACCGACCTGCGCGCCCGCAGCCGGGTGGTGGGCACCGGATGAGCGACCTGTCCTTCGCCTGCGTCGACGCCCGGCCCGAGCCCCACGGCGTGGCGCCCACGCTCCTGTTCACCCTGCGGATCGGCGAGTCCACCGGCGTCCGGGTGCACACCCTGGCCCTGCGCTGCCAGCTGCGGATCGAACCCCGGGGCCGGCACTACGCCCCGGCCGAGACGGAACTGCTCAACGACGTGTTCGGCGAGCCGGCCCGGTGGGGCGAGACCCTCCTACCGCTCCAGTTCGCCCAGAGCTCGACCCTGGTCGCCGGCTTCGCTGACACCACGGACGTGACCCTGGCCGTGCCGGTGACCTACGACTTCGACGTCGCCGCCGCCAAGTACTTCCACGCCCTCGACGACGGGGAGATCCCGCTGTTGTTCCTGTTCAGCGGCACGGTGTTCACCACCGGCCCGGGCGGTCTGTCCGTGGAGCAGGTCCCGTGGCACCACGAGGCCCGCTACCGGCTGCCGGTCGCCGTCTGGCGCGACCTGATGGACCGGTACTTCCCCGGCGAGGGCTGGATCCGGCTGCGCCGCGACACGCTCAGCGCCCTGCAGAACTACCGGTCCCGGGCGGCGCTGACCGGCTGGGACGAGACCGTGGAGACCCTGCTGGGCGAACACGAGGGAGCCGCGCCGTGACCGACGTGTTCGACGCGGCCCTGCGGGTCGCCGACGCCGTGCTCTACGAGGGGTACCTGCTGTACCCGTACCGGGCGTCGGCGGCCAAGAACCAGGCCCGCTGGCAGTTCGGGGTCCTCGTCCCGCCCCGCTACGCCGAGGCCAGCGGCGAGCCGTCGGCCGCGGTCACCGAGTGCCTGCTGGAACCCCGCCCGGACGCGACCGTGCGGCTGCGGGTGCGGTTCCTGCAGCTCCAGGCGCGCACCGTCGAGCGCCGCGACCCGGCGGGGTACGTACCCGTCGAGTCGTTGCCGGTCGACGGCCGCGACGTGCTCACCTGGGAGGAGGCCGTCGACCGGCAGTGCGACGCCGCGCTGTCGGTGCACGACCTGCTCGACGAGGAGCGGGTGATCCGGTTCGACGTCCCCGAGGGCCGCGACGTGGAACCCGTCCTCGACGCCACCGGTGCGGAGGTCGGCCGGCTGGTCCGGCGCCGGTGGCCGGTCCGGCTGGACGTGCATGTGTCCGCCGAGCGGTTCGACGGCCCGTACGGCCTGCTCAAGCTCCGGGTCCGGGTCGCCAACGCCTCCGCGGGGGACGGCCGTCCCGGGCGGGACCGGGCGCTGCGCCGCGCCCTGATCTCCGCGCACACCCTGCTCGCCGCTGGCAACGGCACCTTCGTGTCGCTTCTGGAACCCCCGGAGTGGGCCCGGCCGGCGGCGGCGTCGTGCCACAACGAACACACCTATCCGGTACTCGTCGGCGAACCCGGCCACGAGGTCGTCCTGTCCTCCCCGATCATCCTGTACGACCACCCGCACATCGCCCCGGAGAGCCCAGGGGACCTGTTCGACGCGCTGGAGATCGACGAGATCCTGACCCTGCGCACGATGACGCTCACCGACGCGGAGAAGCGGGAGGCGCGGGCCACCGACGACCGGGCGGCGGCGATCCTGGACCGGGTCGACACGATGCCGGCCGAGGTCCTGGACCGGCTGCACGGCGCGGTCCGCTACCTACGCCGCACCACGTCCCCGACCCACGACCGCGCCTCCGCCACCGCCCAGGTCGGCCTCTTCGACCCGGGCGCCGCCCCGTGGTGGGACCCGGCCGCCGACGCCGCCGTGGACCCGGACCGCGACAGCGTCACCGTCGCCGGGGTCGCCGTGGCCAGGGGCACCCGGGTCCGGCTGCGTCCGGGCGCACGCCGCTCCGACGCGCAGGACATCTTCCTCGCCGGCCGCGACGCCACGGTCGAGGCCGTGCTCCTCGACGTGGACGACGTGCGCTACCTGGCCGTCACCCTCGACGACGACCCGGCGGCGGACCTGCACCGCTGGCACGGCCGATACCTGTACTTCTCCCCGGACGAGGTCGAACCCTTGCGACCGGACGGGGTGTCCCCGTGACCGCCCGGGTGCTCGTCGCCGGCCTCGGCAACATCTTCCTCGGCGACGACGGCTTCGGGGTCGAGGTGGCCCGCAGGCTGACCGCCGAAGGGGACCTGCCCGCCGGTGCCGAGGTCGGGGACTTCGGCATCCGGGGCGTGCACCTGGCCTACGAGCTGCTGTCCGGGTACGACACGGCGATCCTGGTCGACGCGACGTCGCGGGGCGAACCCCCGGGCACGGTCTACGCCCTGGACCTGTCGGCGGAGTTGGCTGGACCACCGGCAGGGTCCGCCCCGCAGGTACTGCTCGACGCGCACGGCATGCAGCCCGACGCCGTCCTGGCCCTGCTGCACCGGATGGGTGCCGACATCGGCCGGGTGCTGCTTGTCGGCTGCGAACCGGAGGACCTGGGCGACGGGATCGGCCTGAGCCCGCCCGTCGCCGCGGCCGTGGACGAGGCGGTGCTGCTGGTCCGGGCCCTGGCCGCGGAGGCGGCAGAGGATCACACGAGAGGGGGAGTCCGATGATGGGACGGGTGGTGGCCGGCGTGGTGCTCGCCGGCGCGGTCGTGGCCGTGGTGCTCGCGTTACCCGACATCCGGCGGTACCTGCGGATCCGCCGGATGTGAGCCGGTGGCGACCTTCCGGATCCTGCCGGACCGCTCCCGGGTGTGGATCGACGCGCGGACCAGCGTGCACCCGATCCACGGCGAGGCCGACGGGGTGACCGGCGCGCTGGACCTGGAGGTCGACGGCGGCACGGTGCTCCTGGAACCGCGGCCCACCGGCCGGCTCCGGCTGGCGGTCGGTCGGCTGCGGTCCGGCAACCGGCTCTACGACGGCGAACTGCTGCGCCGGGTGGACGCCCGCCGGTACCCGGAGATCACGGCGGAGGTCCGGGAGGTCACCGCGACGGCCGGCGGTTACCGGGTGCGCGGCGATCTGACGTTCCACGGGGTGACCCGGACGGTCGACGGCGAGGTGCTGGTCGTCTTCCCCGACCCCGACACGGTGGAGATCACGGGGGAGCGGGCCTTCGACGTCCGCGACTTCGGGATCGACCCGCCGAGGATCCTGATGCTCCGGGTCCACCCGGACGTGACGGTCCGCGTCCGTCTGTTGGCGGTACGCGCAGTCGACTGAGAGAGGTGGTACCCGGATGTGCCTGGGCATTCCCGGTGAGATCGTGGAGATCCTCGCCGAACCGGACCTGGCCCTGGTGGACGTGAGCGGCGTCCGCCGGGCCATCAACATCGGCCTCGTCGAGGAGGCGTTGGCGCCCGGCGACTGGATCCTGATCCACGTCGGCTTCGCGCTGTCCAGGATCGACGAGGCCGAGGCGCGGTCGGCGCTGGACTTCCTGGAGGGCATCGGCCAGGCCTATGCCGACGAGCTGGCGGCGTTCGCCGACTCCCGGATCGTCGAGCACGACGTGTTCATCCCGCGCCCGGCCGACCTGGCCGCCCCCGCGTCCGCCGCCGAGTAAGGGAGGTTCGCGTGCGTTTCGTTGACGAGTACCGCGACGCCGACGTCGCCCGGGCCCTGTCCGCCCGGATCGCGGCACTGTGCGAGCCGGGCCGGCAGTACAAGTTCATGGAGGTGTGCGGCGGGCACACCCACACCATCTACAAGCACGGCCTGGAGGACTACCTGCCCGAGTCCGTGACCCTCGTGCACGGCCCCGGCTGCCCGGTGTGCGTGATCCCGATGGGCCGGGTCGACGACGCGATGCACATCGCCGAGCAGCCCGATGTCATCCTGACCTCGTTCGGGGACATGATGCGCGTACCCGGCGGCCAGGGTTCCTTCCTCGACGCCATGGCCGCCGGCGCCGACATCCGGATGGTCTACTCGCCGCTGGACGCCCTGAAGATCGCCCGACAGAACCCGGACAGGCGGGTGGTGTTCATGGCGATCGGCTTCGAGACCACCGCCCCGTCCACCGCGATGACGGTACTGCGCGCCGAGGCCGAGGGCGTCGACAACTTCGCGATCTTCTGCAACCACGTCACCATCATCCCGGCCATCAAGGCCATCCTCGACTCCCCGGACCTGCGCCTCGACGGGTTCATCGGCCCCGGGCACGTGTCCACGGTGATCGGCTGCCGGCCGTACGAGTTCATCGCGCGCGACTACGGCAAACCCCTGGTGTGCGCAGGGTTCGAGCCGCTGGACATCCTGCAGTCCGTCCACCAACTGCTCGTCCAGCTTTCCGAGGGGCGGTGCGAGGTGGAGAACCAGTACTCCCGGGTTGTGCCCTGGGACGGCAACCCGGTCGCCCTGGCCGCGATCGGCCGCACGATGGAACTGCGGCCCTACTTCGAGTGGCGCGGCCTCGGCTTCATCTCGCACTCGGCGCTGCGGATGCGCGAGGAGTACGCCCGGTTCGACGCCGAACGGCTCTTCGAGGTGCCCGGCGTGCGGGTCGCCGACCCCAAGGCGTGCCAGTGCGGCGAGGTGCTCAAGGGCGTGCTCAAGCCGTGGGAGTGCAAGGTGTTCGGCACCGCGTGCACGCCGGAGACCCCGATCGGCACGTGCATGGTCTCCTCGGAGGGGGCCTGCGCCGCGTACTACAACTTCGGCAGGTTCAGCCGCGACCGGGTCCGGGAGGCGACGCGCGCATGAGGGAACTTCCCCTGATCAACCGCGAACAGCAGGTCCTCGACCGGATCGAGAGGGCCCGCCGCCGCCGGCCGACGGTCCGCGAGGAACGCATCACCCTCGCGCACGGGGCCGGCGGCAAGGCCACCCACACCCTGATCGACGCGGTGTTCCTCGAGGAGTTCCGCAACCCGCTGCTCGAACCCCTCGAGGACGGGGCCCGGTTCGCCGTCGACGGCGCGCGCCTGGCGTTCACCACCGACTCCTACGTGGTGTCCCCGCTGTTCTTCCCCGGCGGCGACATCGGCGACCTCGCGGTCAACGGCACGGTCAACGACCTGGCGGTGTGCGGGGCCCGCCCGCTGTACCTGTCGGCCGGCTTCATCCTCGAGGAGGGTTTCCCGGTGGCCGACCTGCGCCGGATCGCCGCCTCGATGGCCAGGGCCGCCGCGGCCGCCGGGGTCGCGATCGTCACCGGCGACACCAAGGTCGTCGGGCGCGGCAAGGGCGACGGCTGTTACATCACCACGGCCGGCGTCGGGGTGGTCGAACGCGAGGGCGCGTTCAGCGCCGCCGCCGCCCGGCCCGACGACGTCGTGCTGGTGTCCGGCCCGGTCGGGGAGCACGGCGTGACCGTCATGCTGGCCCGGGGCGAGCTGGACATCTCCTCCGACGTCACCTCCGACACCGCAGCCCTGCACGGCCTGGTCGCCGCCCTGCTCGACGCCACTGACGGGGTGCGCTGCCTGCGCGACGCCACCCGGGGCGGCGTCGCGACGGTCCTCAACGAGATCGCCGCCGCGTCCGGGACGGCCGTGATCGTGCGGGAGGAGGCGATTCCGGTCCGCCGGGACGTGCGCGGCGCGTGCGAGCTGTTGGGCATCGACCCGCTGTACGTCGCCTGCGAGGGCCGGCTCGTCGCCGTCGTCGACGGGGCGGAGGCCGACGTAGCCCTCGCGGCGATGCGGGCGCACCCGCTCGGGGCCGGGGCGGCGGTGATCGGCCGGGTAGCCGAGGACCCGCCCGGCCTGGTGCTGCTCAAGACGGCGTTCGGCGGCACCCGGATCGTGGACATGCTGGTCGGGGACCCGCTGCCCCGGATCTGCTGAACCGCGCGGCCGGCGGACCGGATCCGGTCCGCCGGCCCGGGCTCGTTCCGGGCCGCCGACTCACGCCCGGTCGCGGGCTCCGGCGACCACGGCCTGGCCGAGGCTGATCCCGCCGTCGTTCGGCGGCACCCGCGAGTGGGTGAGCACCCGGAACCCGGCGTCGGTCAACAGCGCCACCGCCTCACCGAGCAGCACCACGTTCTGGAACACCCCGCCGGAAAGAGCCACGACCGACAACCCTTCCCGGGTACGCAGCCGCACGGCCCCCGCGAGCACCACCCGCGCCATGGTCCGGTGGAACCGCCCCGCCACCACCGCCCCGGCCGTCCCCGCGAGCACGTCGGCGGTGACCCCCCGCACGATCGCCGCCCCGGACACCACGAACGGGTCCCCGCCGCCGAGCAGCACCTCGTAGGACCCGTCGCGACCCGCGTCCGCCAAGCGTTCCAGCTCGATGGCGGCCTGGCCCTCGTAGCTGACCGTGTCGCGGACCCCGACCAGGGCGGCGACCGCGTCGAACAGCCGGCCGGCGCTGGAGGTCACCGGCGCACTGAGCCCGGCCCGGCCGAGGCGCACCACATCCGCCCACCGGTCCCCGTGCCGCCGGGCCACGCCCAGCCCCTCGGGCACGTCGCCCTCGAACGCCCGGTCCAGCCACGCCGCCGCCATCCGCCACGGTTCCCGCACGGCCGCCGCCCCGCCGGGCATCGGCACCTGCTCCAGGTGCCCGGCGCGCCGGTAGCCGGCCAGGTCCGCGACCAGGAACTCCCCGCCCCACAGCGTCCCGTCGGTCCCGTAGCCCAGACCGTCGAACGCGACCCCGATCACCGGCCCGGCCTCGCCGTTGTCGGCCAGGCACGACGCGATGTGCGCGTGGTGGTGCTGCACCCCGACGAGGTCCACCCCGCCGAGGTCGAGGGCGTACTTCGTGGACAGGTACTCCGGGTGCAGGTCGTGCGCCACCACCTCCGGCCGCACGTCGAACAGCCGGCGGTGGTGAGAGACGCCCTCGGTGAACGACCGGAGGGTCTCGTAGTTCTCCAGGTCGCCGAGGTGCCCGGACACGAACGCGTGCCGGCCCCGCCCGAGGCAGAAGGTGCTCTTCAGCTCCGCCCCGCACGCCAGCACCGGCCGGCGGAACTCCCACGGCACGGTGACGGGCCGGGGCGCGTACCCGCGCGAGCGGCGGATCAGCAGCTCCCGGCCGGCCGACACCCGGGCGACGGAGTCATCGGCGCGCACGTGGATCGGCCGGTCGTGGGTGAGGAACGCCTCGACGAGGGGGCCGAGTCGGGCGTACGCCGCCTCGTCGCGGTACACGATGGGCTCGTCGGACACGTTGCCGCTGGTCATCACCAGGGGACGCCCGACCTCGGCGAGCAGCAGATGGTGCAGCGGCGTGTACGGCAGCAGCACCCCGAGAAACGGGTTCCCGGGTGCGACCGACGGGGCGACCGGGGCGTGGGGGTGCCGGCGGAGCAGGACGATCGGTCGCCCGGTACCCGCAAGGAGCCGTTCCTCGACGTCGTCGACCACGCACAACGCCCGGGCGGCGTCGACGTCGGCGACCATCACGGCGAACGGCTTGTCCTCCCGGTGCTTGCGGGCCCGCAGTGCCGCGGCGGCGTCCTCACTGCCGGCGTCGACGGCCAAGTGGAAACCGCCCAAGCCCTTCACGGCCAGGACAGCCCCCTGGCGCAACAGCTCCGCCGCCGCGGCGACCGGCTCGCCGGCCAGCAGCCCCCCGGCCGGGTCGGTCAGCCGCAGCGCCGGCCCGCACGCCGGGCAGCACACCGGTTGGGCGTGGAACCGCCGGTCGCCCGGATCGTGGTACTCGCCCTCGCAGTCCGCGCACAACGCGAACCCGGCCATCGTCGTCATCGGCCGGTCGTAGGGCACGTCGCGCACGATGGTGAAACGCGGCCCGCAGTGCGTGCAGTTCACGAACGGGTACCGGAACCGCCGGTCGGCCGGGTCCCACAGCTCCCGCAGGCAGTCCGCGCACGTGGCGGTGTCCGCCGCGACGAGCGTGCTGCGCGCCGCCCCGGCCTCGCTGGCCACGATGTCGAAGCCGACCCCGCCCGCGGTCGGCACGGGCCCGCTGGTCACGCGCTCGATCGCCGCGAGGGGCGGCGGCTCCCGCTCCAGGGTCGCGAGGAACTCCCGCACGGCCACCGGGGCGCCCTCGACCTCGATCAGCACGCCTGCGGAGTCGTTGCGGACATAGCCGACCAGGCTCAGGCTGGTGGCGAGCAACCGCACGAAGGGCCGGAACCCGACGCCCTGCACCACGCCCTCGACCCGGACCCGGGTCCGTGTGACCGACATTCCCGTATTCTGCGCCGCCGGAGGCGCGGCGCGGGCCGGATCCGCTTCGCCCGGTCCCGGCACGCGGGGTCCGGTCAGGCCCGTCGGCCCGGGCCGGTCAGGGTAGCCGGAACAGCGTCGCCCCGTCGATGGCCAGCCAGTGCCGGTCGGCGGTCAGTGTGGCGGTGAACGTCCGGCAGCCCCGCGCCGCGCTGCGGAACACGAACCCGTCGCCGTCGGTGTCCACATCCCCCGCGCAGTCCACGGTGTTCGGTCCGGCGTCGCCCTCAGTCCCGAGCGGCGCCCGGTACCGGAAATGGTGGTCGGGGCCCACCGTCAGCGTGGCCGGCGGCGCCCAGATCCCCGCGTTCGGGCCCTGGGCGGTCCAGGTGCCCTCCAGGGGCCGCAGGGCGACGGCGCGGGCCGCAGCGCAGTACTCGATCGCGCCGACCGCCATCAGCACCACGGCCAGCACGGCGACGAACCCGGTCGCCACCGCGCCCCGGGACAGCCCTGGCCGGCCGTCGAACCCCAGCGCCCTGCGCACCTCGGTCGTGAAGGCGGGGTCCGCCGCCAGGTCCGCCGCGATCGTGGCCCGGGTCAGCGCCCGCAGTTGGGCGTTGTCGGGGTCGGCGACGAGCGCGGCCAGCGCGCCCCGGCCGGCCGGGGCGGCGGTGAGCCGGGTGCGCACGATCATCGCCGGCCAGCTGCGGCCGGTGCCGTCCGGGTCGGACAGCACCGCCATCAGTGCCGCACCCGCGAGTTCGTCGATGCCCATGCCCCGAAGCTAGCCGGACCGCGCCACCCGGCGCAGGCCACGACCGGCAGGTACATCGAGCTGTGACTATGTCAATTTCCCGACGGCGGCTCGACCCCGACGCCCGGACCGGGTGCGGACCCGGCATCCGGCCCGCCCTCCGGCGTGGGCCCGCCGCCCGGCTCCGAGCCGTGGTCGGCGGCCGAGTGCTGCGCCCGGGACCGGAGAATGAACGGCAGCGAGAACGCCGACAGCACCCCGCCCAGCACGAACGACGTCGGATACCCCCACACGTCCGCGGCCCGCCCGAGAGCCGGCTGCGCCACGATCCCGCCCGTGGAGCCCATCAGCGAGTCGAACGACAGGATCGTGGCCCGCTGCTGGGAGGGGATCAGCCCGTTGAGGTACGCCTGCCGGATCGGCGTGGACGCGGCGAAGAACAGGCCCCACGCCACGATCAGTCCGAGGACCACCCAGAAGTTCGCGATCGCACCGATCAGGATCACGGCGATCGCGCCGAGCCCGTCGGCGAACAGCAGCGCCGAGGTGCGCAGCCGGAACAGGGTGCGGACCTTCGGCGTGAGCAGCCCGCCGACGATCTGGGCCCCGGCGATGATCGCGGCGACCAGGCCGGCGATGCCGTACGCGTGCGGGTCGCCGTACAGGTTGAGCAGGTGTGGCTGCAGGGCGTAGAAGATGTAGATCGACGCGCCGCCGGTGAAGGGCGCGGCGAGCATCAGGTACTTCACGGCCGGGATCCGCCAGCCGTAGTCGATCGAGTCGGTCATCAGCTTGCGCATCTCCGTCAGCGGCCGGCCGCCCCGCTGCGGGGTGAACCCGATGTCGCGCATCAGCACGAACGCGAGCGCGAACATCACGGCCAGCACGACGGCCCGGACCACGAACGGCACGCCGAGGTTGGTGATCTGCGCGATGTACCCGCCGGCGATCGAACCGCCGAGCATCCCGACCCCGGCGAGGACCTGGGCCCGGGCGAACACGGATTCCAGGGCCCCGGTGAACCCGGTGGCGGCCAGCGCGTCGACCAGCCAGGCCTCCGTCGCGCCGGAGAAGAACGTGAATCCGAGGCCGAGCAGCAGGGACACCACCGCCCACTGCCAGAAGGGGGCGTGTAGGTGCCAGAGGAGCACGTACAACCCGGTGGTCGCGGCCAGGGTGATGGTGCCGAGCAGGAACGACACCCGCCGGCCCCACATGTCGGCCACGATGCCGGTCGGCACCTCGAAGAGCACCATGCCGGCGGTGAAGAACGCGTTGGCGGCGAACGCCTCCAGGTTGGACAGGCCGGCGTCGAGCAGGAAGATCGTGTTGATGCCCCAGATCAGCGAGGCGGCGAGCGTGTTGCCGAGGGCGAGCACGTAGTAGGTGCGGGTGACCGTTCGCGGGGTGTTGATCACGGTTCCACCTTCTCAAACTCCGCCCGGACCCCCAACAGCCGCACCGGCCGTCGGTCGGCGAATCCGTCGAGGGCCGTCGACGCGGCCTCCTCGATCGCGCCCGGGTCGGTGGTCGGGGCGGCCAGCGGGTGCCCGTGGGTGTGGGTGGCGAACGGCGCGAACCGCACCTTCACCACCACCCGTACGACCGCCCGGTCCTCCCCGGCGACGTCGTCGGCGACCCGCCGGGCCAGCACGGCGACCTCGCGGCGCACCTCGTCCCAGTTGTCGAGGTCCTGCTGGAACGTGGTCTCCCGGCTCCGGGACCGCGCCACCCAAGGCGAGTCGGACACCGGTGAGTGGTCCTCCCCGCGACCGAGCCGCACGAGCCACGGCCCGGTCGCCGGCCCGAACCGTGCGGCCAGGTCCGCAGGGTCGGCCGCGGCGAGCTGGGCGACGGTGTCCACACCCGCGGCAGCGAGCTTCTTCGCGGTACGCGACCCGACGCCCCACAACGCGTCCGTCGGCCGGTCCCCGAGCACGGCGAACCAGGTGTCCCCGGTCAGCCGGAACACCCCGGCCGGCTTGCCGAGCCCGGTGGCCAGCTTCGCCCGGAGCTTGTTGTCTCCGATCCCGACCGTGCAGTGCAGCTCCGTGGCCGCGAGCACCCGGCGCTGGATCTCGCGGGCCACCGCCTCCGGATCGTCGGTGTCGACCCCGAGGAACGCCTCGTCCCAGCCCAGCACCTCCACGACGGCGTCGAACCCGCGTAGGGTGGCCATCACGTCCTCCGACGCCGCCAGGTACGCGTCGGCGTCCACGGCCAGGAACACCGCCTCCGGGCACTTGCGCGCGGCGATCCGCAACGGCAGGCCGGAGTGCACCCCGCGCTCCCGGGCCTCGTACGACGCCGTGCTGACCACCCCGCGCTTCGTCGGGTCGCCGTCCCCGCCGACGACCACGGGGCGGCCCCGCAGCTCGGGACGGCGCAGCACCTCCACCGCCGCCACGAACTGGTCAAGATCGACATGCAGCACCCAACGGGTCACACCCCAGTCTCGCCCCGCGCCGCCCGACGGCGCGCGCGAATGCCCGCGCATGTCGCCGCAATTGATGCACATGCAACTTATGCACGGTCACGGTTCCAGGACTGTGTGCCCGACGTACCGGCCCGGTGCCGCACAACCCGGCTGGACGCGCGCGGGCCAGCCGCCGAGGACCGCCCGCCCGGCCTCAGGACTCCAGCAGCTGGTGACCGACGTACCGGCCCGGTTCGGCACCCGGCGGGATCGCGTACACCCCGGAGCCGATCGGGGTGGTCCACTCGTTGAGCAGGTCCGCCTCGGCGAGCCGGCGCTGGATCGGCAGGTACTGCCCGGCCACGTCCCGCTGGTAGGACGCGAACACCAGCCCGCTGTCCGGTCGCCCGTCCGGCCCGGCCGGCCCGTCGTAGTTGTACGGCCGCCGGTAGATCCGCGCGCCCGGCTCCGTCGTGCGCGCCCGCCGGACGTGCGCGCCGTCGGCGATCACCGGGAAGCCCAGCGCGTCGCGGGCGGTGAGGTCGGGGGTGTCGTGCTCGAAAGTACCCGTCAAGGGCGCGCCGGAGTCCAACCGGCGGCCCACGGCGAACTCCTTGCCGGCCCGGTCGACGGCGTCCCAGGCCTCCAGCTCGGCGCGGATCCGGCGCAGCACGAGAGTGGTACCCCCGGCCATCGGCCCGTCGGCGATCCACACCGCCGCGCCGAAGTCCGTGGAGTCGCCGGCAGGGTTGGCCGTCCCGTCGAGCTGCCCAAGAACGTTGCGCTGGGTGGCCCCGACCGGCCCCGCGCCGGCCGCCCGGCGGAACCCGTGCTGGCCGAACCGCACGGTCCCGAACGGCCGGGCGTCCTTCACCAGCATCCGGTGCGCGTGCGCCACGGTCAGCTGGTCGTCGGCGCAGACCTGGACCAGCAGGTCCCCGCCCGACCACCGGTCCTCCAGCCGGTCGATCCCGAACGCCGGCAGGGGCGCGACGGGACTCGGCAGCCCGGCGGCCCGGAACAGCCCGGGCCCGAAGCCGAACGTGACGGTCAGCCGGGCGGGCTGCGCGGCCAGCTCCGGCTCGGTGTCGCCGAGCGCCGGCCGGCCCTGGGTGAGCCGGGCCGCGTCGTCGGTGAGCAGCCGCATCAGCCGGACGACCGCCGCCCGGTCGACGCCGGGTCCCAGGTCGAGGGCGAGGAACACGGCGTGCGCCTGCGGCCGGGTGGCGATCCCGGCCTGGTGCGGCCCCCAGAACGGCTCGGTGGCCGACCCGAGGGGGACGGGCGCCGTTTCCGCCGGTGCCGCCAGCGCCGAACCGGCCGCTGCCCCCGCGAGCGCCGCCCCGCCCACCGCGAGCGCCCCGCCGGCCAGTAGCCGCCGCCGGCTGACCGGGTCAGCCATGGGCGGCGGGGGACGGCACGTAGGTCTCGTTCCCCCCGGCGAACGGCTTCGCCGGTGCCGTGAACGCCACGGTGCGGCCGTCCTTCAACGTCAGGGTGAACGGGACCTGCTCCCCGGCGCGGACCGGGGACGTCAGCTCCATCAGCATCAGGTGGTCGGACCCGGGCCGCAGCTCGTGGCTGCCGTGCGCCGGCACCACGAACCCGCCGGCCTTGGGCCGCATGGCCATCTTGCCGCCGTCCATCACCACCTCGTGCAGCTCCAACATCGACACCGTCGAGGTGGCCGACACGACGGTCAGCTCGACGTCGGAGTCGTTGCGCAGGGTACCGAACGCCGCGCTCATCCCCCTGTCGGCCGTCTTGACCCACGGGTCGACCACGGTCAGCCCGGGCACGGCCGGCCCGCTGGCCTTCGCGGTGGGCGCGTCGGTCCCCCCGCAGCCGGCCAGCCCGACCGCGACGGCGAGCGCGCCCGCCGCGGCCAGGACCCGGACGGATCTACGGAGGGTGGACTGCTGGCGCATGGCGACTCCTGTGTGGTCAGCGGACTGTCGCACGGGTAGTCGCCGCGGGGCCGTCACCGGTTCCCGACGGCGGATGTGGCCTGAACCACGCCGGGAACCATTCGCCGCCGCCGGCCGACCAACGACATATGACGAATCTCGGTACCGTCCGCCGGCTGGTCCTGACACTCACGGCCGGCCTGGTCGCGGCGGTGGCGGTGGCCACCCCGGCGTCGGCGCACGCCCGGCTGCTGTCCACCACCCCCACGGACGGGACGACGGTCCCCGCTACGGTCACCGCGGTGACGTTGACGTTCACGGACCCGCTGAAGGAGCAGTTCACGACGGTGGTGGTGACCGGCAGCGGGGGAGGGGCGCACGCGGACGGCGCGCCGAAGGTGTCCGGTACGACGGTCACCCAGCAGGTCACGGGCCTGCCCGCCGGCCAGGTCCGGGTCGCCTGGCGGACGGTGTCGCAGGACGGCCACCCGGTAGAGGGCGCGTTCACGTTCACGGTGGGCGCGTCCGACGGGGCGGTGCCCGCCGGGCCGGCGGCTGCCGGGACCCCGACGACCGGCGTGTCGAACCCGGACGTCGCCGTCACCGCGACTCCGCCCGGCCGGCCGCGCCGCTGGCCGTGGCTCCTCGCCGGCGGCGTCGTACTCCTCGCCGCGGCGGCCGGCACCCTGCTCTGGAGCAGCCCACGACGGCGCACCTGAACACCGCCCGGGCTCGGCGTCCGGTCGAGACGCCGCGCCTCGGACCCGCGATCCCACGTCGCGCCGGGACGGCGTTACTCAGCCATCGACGGTGCGCCGGATGGGTTCCAGGCCTCTCAGGGCTGGTCGGCGACCCGCCGCAGGTTCCGGATCGCCGGCACCGCGAGTTGCGCGACGCAGCAGGCCACCCCGACAACGGCCCCGAACCCGAGTACCGCCTCCGCGCCGACCAGCCCCGCGACCGGTCCGGCGAGGGCCTGGCCGATCGGGATGCACCCGACGGAGCCGGCCACCTCGTAGGCGATCACCCGGTTGAGCACGTCCGGCGGCACCTGGGTCTGCACGCTGGTCGACCACACCACCGACCAGAACGCCCAGGCCGCCCCGCCCAGGACGTGCAGGGCGATCAGCCCGGCCAGTGGCGCGTGCACGGCGTAGCTGAGCGGGATGAGGGCGAAGCCGAACAGCGCGACGGAACCGGCGGCCAGCGGTCGCCGCGGCCGGTACCGCATCGCGATCAGGCCGCCGAGGATGGTGCCCCCGCCGAGCGCCGACAGCACCCAGCCGTAGGCCTGCTCGCCCAGGCGGTCGGTGACGAGGCCGGAGCCGAGCGGGTACACCGGGGCGAACACAAGCATCCCGCGCGCCATGAAGATCACGATCGTGGTCCACATCCAGGTCCGGGACCGGAACTCCCGCCAGCCCTCCCGGAGGTTGCGCAGCATGCCCACGGCCTGCTCCGGCGGCGGGGCCGGTGCCAGCCTCAGCGCCAGCAGGCAGACCGCGCTGACCGCGAACGTGCCGGCGTTGACCACGTAGACCATGCCGGCGCCGACGGCGGCGATCAGGGTCGCCGACAGGGCCGGTCCGGCGAGCTGGGCGACGGCGTCGGCGACCCGGAGAGTGGCGTTGGCCCGCTGGGCGTCCTCGGACACCCGGGGCACCATGCTCTTGACGCCCGGCTCGAACATCGCGGTCGCCGCGCCGGCCAGCGCCGACATCGCGATCATCAGCCCGAGAGACGGCCGGCCGGACAGCAGCGCCGCCGCGACCACGGCCTGGGTGCCGACCCGGACCACGTCGGCGCCGATCATCATCCGCCGAGGGGTGAACCGGTCGGCGAACACCCCGCCGAACAGGATCAGCAGGACGAGCGGCGTCATCCAGGCGGCGAGCACGTACCCGACGCCGCTCGCGCCGTAGCCCGCGCCCCGGACGGCCAGGGCCACGGCGACGGGCAGCATGCCGTCGCCGAGCAGCGCCACGGAGCGGGCCACGAAGTACAGGCCGAAGTTGCGGGTCCAGAGCCTGGTGTGGCCGATGGGTGGGGCGAGGGTGGCCACGGGGTTCCTTCCAGCGGGACTCAGGCGTTCAGCCTTCCTTATTGGAAAGAAGCCTGCAAAATGTTTTGGATCACTCCCGCGACAGCTCGTACTCCACCTCGCCGTGCTCGGTCCCCGGGATCGGGTCGTCGAACAGCAGATGGAGCGTCCGCGCGTACCGCAGGCCGGCCTTCTCCATCACCCGGCGCGAGGCGAGGTGCACGGCCATCGTCCGCGCGTACACCCGCCGGGCCCCGAGGTCGTCGAACGCCACCCGGAGAAGTGCCCGGGCCCCCTCGGTGGCGTACCCGAGTCCCCAGGCCCGGGCGCGCAGCCGGTAGCCGAGCTCGAACTCGTCGACGGAGGCCGTGGGCGCGAGCGCGAACCAACCGAGGAACCCGCCGGTGCCACGCTCGACGGCGGCCCAGCGCCCCGCCGGGCCGCAGGACGGGTGCCTCGACCTTGAGCGGGTCTTGACCGGGTTCGGCGACGCTGACCGCAGACCGTAGAGGGCCAGCCGGAGGAGTACCCCATGAATCGACGTCTCGGAACACTCGCCGCCGTGGCGGTGCTGCCGTTCGCGCTGCTCGGCTGCACCCCGTCGGCCCCGGCCGCGGGCTCCGGCCAGCCGGCCGCGACGGGAGCTGCCGCCCCGGCCGCGGCGGCGCCGAAGGGGGGAGTGAGCGTCGCCGACTTCTGTTCCAAGTTCGGCGACGACATGATCCTCAACAGTTTCGCGGGTGCCGGCGACTACGGCGACCTGGACCGCGAGAAGGCCAAGCGGGAACTCCGCGCGCTCGGCGACGCCGCGCCCGCGGAGATCAAGAAGGACCTGTCGTTCGTGATCGACGCGGATGTCGCCCTGATCAACGGCGAGCCGGGTTCCCCACAGCGGATGACCAGCCCGGACTACCAGGCGGCGATGGACCGGTTCACCACCTGGTGGACGAAGAACTGCGGAAAACCAGCCTCCTAGGATGCTCTAGCGGGTGTACCACCCGACACAGGAACACAACTATCCACCAAAGAGCGGGGGCTCCACCATGAGGACATTGACGATCGTAGGTAGCCTGTCGGCATGTTCCCCGTGCGTCTCGTCGGTCGCCGGGTGACCCTGCGGGAGGTCACCACCGCCGATGCCGAAGCCGTCGGACGCGTGCTCGGCCACCCGCTGGTGGCCGAGCGGTTCCCGTGCGAGGAGACCCCGTTGCGCGTGCCGGTGGGGGAGCCCCGGGCGGCGTACCACCTGGTCGTCGAGAAGGACGCCGAGGTGGTCGGCGGCGGAGCACTCCGGATCACCAGCACCACGCACGGCCGCGGCGAGATCTGCTACGTGCTGCACCCGGACTGGTGGGGCCAGGGCCTGGCGACGGAGACGGCGCGGCTCCTGGTGGATCTCGGCCTCCGCGACCTCGGGCTGCACCGGATCGAGGCGACGGTGGACGACGACAACGGGGGAGCCCAGCGGGTGTGCGAGAAGATCGGCATGCGGTATGAGGGCCGCACCCGTGGATACCTGCAGGTCGGTGGCGTGTGGCGCGACTCGGTGCGATTCGCGACCCTGGCCGGTGATGGGGGTTAACCCTGAGAGCGGGTCAGGTGACCCCCGACCCGGAAATCGGTGCCCCGGTCATACCGAGGGGGGACGAGCCGCGCCCGCCCGGCACCGACGATGTGGGGTATGACCTCTCAAGCAGTGATGAGCGCCACGGGGATCGCGGCGAAGGCCGACGCGGTGTGGAAGGTGTACGGCAGGGGCGAGGCCCAGGTGGTCGCCCTCGGTGGGGTGAGTGTGGATCTGGCGCGGGGCGAGTTCACCGCGATCATGGGGCCGTCGGGGTCGGGCAAGTCGACGTTGATGCACTGCCTGGCGGGGTTGGACACGGTGACCCGCGGTGAGGTGAGCATCGGGGACACGAAGGTGACGGGGCTGTCGGACCGGGGTCTGACGGCGTTGCGCCGGGAGAAGGTCGGGTTCATCTTCCAGCAGTTCAATCTGTTGCCGACGTTGACGGCGGAGGAGAACATCCTGTTGCCGTTGTCGATCGCCGGCCGTAAGCCGGATCCGACGTGGTATCAGACGGTGATCCGGACGGTGGGGTTGGCTGACCGGCTGCGGCACAAGCCGACGGAGTTGTCGGGTGGTCAGCAGCAGCGGGTGGCGTGCGCGCGGGCGTTGGTGTCGCGCCCGGAGGTGATCTTCGCCGATGAGCCGACGGGTAATCTCGACTCGCGGTCGGGGGCGGAGGTGCTCGGGTTCCTGCGGGATTCGGTGCGGGAGTACGGGCAGACGATCGTGATGGTGACGCATGATCCGAACGCGGCGTCGTACGCGGACCGGGTGATCTTCCTGGCGGACGGCAAGGTGGTCTCGGAGTTGCGGAACCCGACCGCCGAGGCCGTGCTGGACACGATGAAGCGGCTCGACGGGCAGGGTGCCCGGTAATGTTCAAGGCCACGTGGAAGTCTTTGTTGTCCCGGAAGCTGCGGCTGCTGTTGTCGGGGATGGCGGTGGTGCTGGGTGTGATGGCGGTGTCCAGCGCCCTGATTCTCACCGATTCGTTGAGTGCGTCGTTCGACGACATGTTCCGTACGGTGAACGCGAATGTGGACGTGCAGGTCTCGGGGGTCTCGGCGGGGGGCGAGAACGGTTCGCGGCCGGAGCCGTTGCCGGCGTCGGCGGTGGAGAGGGTCCGTGCGGTGTCGGGCGTGGCGTCGGCGGTGGGGGACGTGAGCGCGGACGGCGCCCGGGTGGTGGGCCGTAACGGGAAGGTGATCGTCACGCAGGGTCCGCCCCGGTTGGGGATGGCGTGGCGGGACGGTGGCGGCATCGCGCAGATGCGGACGGGTACCGGTCCGAAGGCCGATGACCAGGTCGCGATCAACGCGTTGTTGGCCAAGCAGGGTCCGTTCGCCGTAGGGGACCGGATCGAGGTGCTGACTCTGGCGGCGAAGCGGTCGTTCACGGTCAGTGGCGTGTTTGGGATGACGGGGAACCGGGATTCGCTGGGTGGCGAGACGGTCGTGGCGTTCACGGAGCCGGTGGCGCAGCGGTTGATGCTGGGCAAGGAGGGCGTGTACAGCTCGATCGACGTGCGGGCCGCGGCGGGGGTGACGCCGGCGGTGGTGAAGGCGAACGTGGCGGCGGCGCTGGGGTCGAGCGGGGTGGTGCGTACCAGTGCGGAGGTCGCCAAGGCGCAGGCCAAGGATGTGCAGCAGTTCCTGACGATCTTCCAGAACTTCCTGTTGGGGTTCGCCGCGGTGACGTTGTTCGTGGGGATCTTCCTGATCCTGAACACGTTCTCGATTCTGGTGGCGCAGCGGACCCGGGAGTTGGCGCTGCTGCGGTCGTTGGGTGCGGGCCGGGGGCAGGTGATCCGGTCGGTGCTGGTGGAGGCGCTGGTGGTGGGGGTCGTGGCGTCGACCTTGGGTCTGTTCGCCGGGTACGGGGTGGCGCTGCTGCTGAAGCAGATGTTGTTCAGTTCGCTGGCGGACGCGACGCTCGGGTTCACGGGGTCCGCTGTGGCGGCCTCCTACCTGGTGGGTGTGTTGGTGACGCTGGTCGCGGCGGTGGTGCCGGCTCTGCGGGCGTCGCGGGTGGCGCCGATCGCGGCGTTGCGGGACGCGGCGACGGCGGACAAGTCGCTGGTGAAGGTGACTCTGGTCGGGGGGATCCTGGGTGCCGTCGGGGCGGGTGGTGTCGGCTGGGCCCTGTTCGGTTCGTTGAAAGGCAATGCGATCTGGGGGGTACTCCTCACCGGTGTCCTCCTCACGTTCATCGGCGTCGCGCTGCTCACCCCGAGCGTCGCCCGGCCCACGGTGGGGGTCATCGGTCGGCTGTTCTCGTGGTCGCTTCCGGGGAAGCTGGGTCGGCGCAACTCGGCCCGCAACCCGCGGCGTACCGCGAACACGGCGGCGGCGTTGATGATCGGCCTGGCGTTGATCACGGGAGTGAGTGTGTTGGCGGCGTCGATCCAGGCGAGCATGTCGAAGGTGTTCACGCGGGATCTGCGGGCGGATCTGGTGATCGACCGCGATTCCGGGGACGCCTCCTATGACGCGTCGGTGATCGACAAGACGCGGCGGATGCCGGGGGTCGCCGCGGCGGTGGGGCTGTACGGGGACGTCACGACGGATGTGACGGGCAAGACCGTTTACGTCACTGGTACGGATCTCGCGGTGGCCAAGGACCTGTTCAACCTGAAGGTGGAGTCGGGTGAGTTGCGGGATCTGCGGCACAACGAGGTGGTGGTCGGGGAGGAGTTCGCGGCGAAGCGCGGGCTGGGCACCGGTTCGTCTTTGCGGTTGAGGACGTCGCGGGCGGGTGAGCAGACGTTCGTGGTCGTCGGCGTGTACGCCAAGCAGGAGTTGCTGTCCGAGCCGTTGATGTCGGTGGCTGACGCGGAGGAGTACTTCCAGGTGCCGTCGCCGGCGCTGGGTGCGGTGCGGTTGGCTCCGGGGGCGGACGCGGTGGGGATCCGCAAACAGATCGAGGCGTTGCTGGTGGACTCGCCGGAGGTGAACGTGGCCAGTCAGGCCGACTTCATCAAGCAGCAGACGGGTCAGGTTGACACCCTGTTGAACATGTTGTACGCGCTGTTGGCCCTGGCGGTGCTGATCGCGATCCTGGGGATCGTGAACACCCTGGCCCTGTCGGTGCTGGAGCGGACCCGGGAGTTGGGGATGCTGCGCGCGGTGGGGATGAGCCGGTGGTCGGCGATGCGGATGATCACGGTGGAGTCGGTGGTGATCTCGGTGTTCGGCGCGTTGCTGGGCCTGGCCGTGGGTACGGGGCTGGGGGTGGCGGTGGTGCGGGCGTTGAAGGGGCAGGGTTTCGACGTGTTGTCGGTGCCGTGGACGCGGATGCTGCTGTTCCTGGGTCTGTCGGTGGTGGTGGGGTTGTTCGCGGCGATTCTGCCGGCGATCCGGGCGGCGCGGGTGAACGTGTTGCAGGCGATCTCCTACGAGTGAGTGGGCGGTCGGGCCCCGTCCTCCGGGAGAGGGTGGGGCTCCTCCGCGTCCTGCGGGACGTCCTTCCAGGCGGGCGGTCCGGCGAGGGTCGGTCCACTGTAAACGGATGGTGGGTGTCGGGTGGGTGAGGGAGAATGCCGGTCATGACTGACACGCCTGATTTCCTGCGTCCGCTCGTCGTGGCGACCCCGGAGCGTGCGGCGCTTCGCGTGGGGCACGTGGATCTGTACCTGCCGGATGGTGACGGTCCGCGTCCGGCGGTGGTGTTCGTGCACGGTGGTCCGCTGCCCGCGGATATGGTTCCACTGCCGCGTGACTGGCCGGTGTATCGGGGTTACGGCTCCTTGTTGGCGTCCCTGGGGGTGGTGGCGGCGACGGTGGATCACCGGTTGCGGGTGGTGGCGGGTCCCGACGGGGCGGTCGTGGACTATCCGACGGCTGCGGAGGACGTGGCGTCGGCGGTGGCCGCGGTGCGGGCTGATCCGCGGGTGGACGCTGACCGGGTGGTGTTGTGGTTCTTCTCGGGTGGCGGTCTGTTGAGTGCGGAGTGGTTGCGGGAGCGGCCGGCGTGGCTGCGCGGGGTGGCGTTGACGTATCCGTTGCTGGCGCCGATGCCGGAGTGGGGTGCGGTGGACGGGCGGTTCCTGCCGGCGGAGGCGGTCGGTGAGCCGGGTGCACCGGTGCCGCCGGTGGTTGTCACCCGGGTGGGTCTGGAGCGTGAGGCGCTCGCGGAGCGGGTGGAGTCGTTCCTGGTGGCGGCGGGCAAGGCGGGTGTGGCGGTGGAGGTCGTGGATGTGCCGAACGGCCGGCACGCTTTCGACGCGGTGGATGACACGGACGAGTCGCGGGAGGCGGTGCGTCGGGTGGTGGCGCGGGTCCTGGAGTTGCTGGCGGTCTGACACGGCCGGGCGGTGGCGGGAGAATGGTGCGGTGACCAGGACCGTGTACTACACCGCGACCAGTGTCGACGGCTTCATCGCCGATGAGAACAACTCCCTGGACTGGTTGTTCCAGGTCGATGGGGAGGGTCGTGACCAGTTCACGGCCTTCTTCGCACGAGTGGGGGCGTTCGCGATGGGCGCGACCACCTATGAGTGGGTCCTGGAGCACGAGAGGTTGCTGGAGCGTCCGGAGAAGTGGTCGGGGTACTACGGCGGGGTGCCGTGCTGCGTTTTCACGCACCGTGACCTGCCGCGGGTGCCGGGTGTCGACATCAGGTTCGTGCGGGGCGCGGTGGGTCCGGTGCACGCGGCGATGGTGGAGGCGGCCGCCGGCAGGAACGTGTGGCTGGTCGGTGGTGGCGAGCTGGTGGGGGCGTTCGCTGACGTGGGGTTGTTGGACGGGATAGTGCTGGGGGTGGCTCCGGTGACGTTGGGCGCGGGTGCGCCGGTGTTGCCGCGCCGGTTGTTGTCGGCGGATCTGCGGTTGGTGGACGTGGAGCGGGTGGGCCAGTTCGCGTACCTGACGTATGAGGTCACATCTCCTTGAAGGGCACCGGGTAGCTGACCTTGCCCTGGGGTTGTCCGGCGTAGGAGGGCAGGAGGAGGACCTGGAAGGCGTCGGCGACGCCGGGCCAGGGTGCGCTGAGGTGGTAGTCGGCGGCGGGTTGGAAGCCCAGGCGCCGGTAGTAGGCGGGGTCGCCGAGGACGACGACGAGGGGGAGTCCGGTGGCTCTGGCCGCGTCGAGGGCCGCGCGGATGACGGCAGTGCCGTGTCCCTGGCGTTGGCGTTCGGGGAGCACGGAGACGGGGGCGAGGCTGAGGGCCGGGGCCTCGTCGATCTCGACCCGGCTGATGAGGGCGTGGGCGATGACGAGTCCGTTGTCGTCGGCGACCCAGGACAGTCCGTCGATCCACGCTTCGCTGGCGCGGAGGGCGTTGACGAGGTCGGCTTCGTCGGTGTCGCCGAAGGCCGCGACGTGTACCCGGTGGATGGCGCCGCCGTCGCGCGGCGTCTCGGGGCGAACGATCATCTGTCTACGCTAGCGAGTCCTTGACCAGCGCGAAGGCCTGATCGACAAGGTCGGTGAGGGGTGGGGTGCCGTCGAGGTCAGCCCAGCGGCGGACGGCTGTCTGGTAGGCGGCGAACGCGACGGCGGCGACGACGGCGGCGCGGGGTTGGGGCATGCCGCGGGTGGTGAGGACGGAGGCGATGTCGTCCTGGGCGGCGAGTTGCCGGTCGAGGTAGCGGGCGCGCAGGGCTGGGGTGCCCAGGATGAGGCGGGTGAGGAGGAGGGCTTTGTGTTCGCCGTCGGCGATGGCGTCGACGTAGCGGCCGAGGGCGCGGCGCAGGGAGGTGGCGGGGGGCTCGTCGGTGGGGCTGGTGGCGAGGGTGTCGCGGGCGAGTTCGCCGAGTTCGCCGACGACGTCGAGGATGACGTCCTCTTTCGCGGGGAAGTACCGGAAGAAGGTGCGTTTGGAGACGCCGGCGGCTGCGGCGATGTGTTCGATGGTGGTGTCGTCGAAGCCGTGGTGGGCGAGGAGTTTGAGGGCGGCCTCGGCGATTTCGTCGCGGACGAGTTGGCGTTTGCGGTCGGCGAGGTTTCTCACGCTCGGACAATACCAGCTGCCATCGTTGACACTGAGTGCCATGACTGTCAGGCTATGCCAATGAGGGCTCGTTGGAACGTCACACACATCCCCCACCAGGCCGGCCGGACCATCGTCGTCACCGGCGCCAACAGCGGCCTGGGCTACGTCACCACCCGCGAACTCGCCCGCCACGGCGGCCACCTGATCATGGCCGTCCGCAACGTGGCCGCCGGCAGGGCCGCGCGCGCCGCCCTGCTCGCCGAGGTCCCCGACGCCGCCGTCGACGTGCGCCATCTGGATCTGGCCGACTTGGACTCGGTGCGCGCCTTCGCCGACACCGTGGAGCGCGTCGACGTGCTGGTCAACAATGCCGGCATCATGATGCCGCCGCGCGCGTTGACCCCGCAGGGGCATGAGTCGCAGTTCGGCACGAACCATCTGGGGCACTTCGCGTTGACGGGGTTGTTGCTGGGCCGGTTGCGGGCGGGCCGTGACGCGCGGGTGGTGACGGTCAGTTCGTCCCTGCACCGGCGGGGCGCGATCTTCTGGGACGACCTGACGGGTGCGCGCCGTTACTCCCCGACGGCGTACTACGCGCAGTCGAAGTTCGCGAATGTGCTGTTCGGGTTGGAGTTGGACCGGCGGTTGCGTGCGGCGGGGGATGCGGTGCTCAGTGTGTTGGCTCATCCGGGGTATGCGGCGACGAATCTGCAGTCAACGGGGCCGACGGGGTGGTTGCGGCGGGCGATGCGGGTGTCGAACGCGGTGATGGCGCAGGATGTGGCGACGGGTGCGTTGAGCCAGTTGTACGCGGCGAGTGATCCGGGGGCGGTGGGTGGGATGTTCATCGGCCCGGCGGGTCTGGGGGAGATGCGGGGGTTTCCGAAGGTGGTGCGGCCGGTGGCTTCGGCTTTGTCGCTGGAGGAGGCGGCGCGTTTGTGGACGGTGTCGGAGGAGTTGACCGGCGTCGCGGTGTGAGCGGTGCGTGCGGGGCGGGGAGCCCCGTAGACTCCCCGCCCCGCAGGTCCGTGGGCCGACGCCCGGTGCGTCGGGTCAGTGCTTGAGGTTCTGGGCTCCGATGATGCGCAGGCTGGGGCTGAAGTCGCCGGGTCCGGCGGGGGCGAGTTCGACGGCGAGGACTTTCTGCGGGCCGGTGTCGAAGTAGGGGCAGTAGACCTGTTCGCCGCGGCCGGGCTGGTGGTGGGTCCAGCCGTGGTCGGCGGACCAGTGCACGGGTTGGGCGCAGTCGGCGCAGATGTAGTTGCGCATGGTGCCGGGGGCGACTGGGTAGCGTTCGTCGGGTCCGGGGCGTTGGCCGCCGGGGACGTGGCCGGCGGACATGCCGGGTCCGAGGACGGGGCCGTCGACGCCGCCGCCGGGGGTGCGGGAGGCGATGCGCCAGGGTAGGCGGCGGTCGGGGTCGACGCGGTTGAGGGTGGCGCGGGCCTCCTCGACGCTGCCGTGCACGGACACGTGCCAGCCCCTCGGGGTGTCAACGACCAGAGTGTGGAGGGTGACGGCCCGGTCGTCGCGGGCGATGCGGTAGCGGGCTTCGACGCTGCCGCCGGGGGCGCAGCCGAGCTGGTCGACGACGCTGATCAGGTCGTCGGCGAGGTGCAGGGTGACGAGGCGTCGGGCGACGAGCATCTCGGAGGCGCGGACGGCCAGGGCCAGGCGGGGCAGGGGGGTGCGGCGTTGCCAGCCGTCGCGGAGGACGTCGTCGTCGGCGACGGTCCAGTATTGGCGGCCCTCCGCCGCGTACCTGCTGAGGATGACGCTGCGCCAGTCGTAGTCGGGTTCGTCGGCGAGGCGTTCGCGGAGCCATTCCTCGGCGGCCGCGGTGCGCCGGATGTCCAGGTGCAGGGGGGTGAGCTGCTTGAGTTGGGCTTCCACGGCGGTGACGGAGCGGCCGAGGTCGACGGCGATCTGGTCGATGGTGGCTCCGGTGCGCAGCTCGGCGACGAGTTCGGCGTGGTGGTGCTCGGTCCAGACCTCGCCGTTGTTGGCGGGGTTGGCGGTGTCGGTGGACAGGGTTTCGGACACGGGCACAGGTGACCTCCGCGTAGGGAAAGCATCGGTTGTCGACGCTGACGCTACGCGGGGGGTATGACATTTTCTCCGGCCAGCGTGCGCCGTGAGAACGCTTCGAGGTTTGGGCTGCATGCGGATTTCCCGCGCGCCGACGGGGCATCCGGCGCTGTGGCAGGCGTTCGGCGCCCTACGGTGCGGCAGTTCGGGCGACGTGACGGCCGAGGTCTGTGGGTTGCGGGTCGAAGCCCTCCCGGGGAGATCCGGGAGGGCTTGGTTCAGCTACCCCCAGATCGCGGTCGCCCATTCCGGGTGGTCGATGAACGGGTTGCGGTTGCCCTGCCAGCTGTCGTAGATCACCTGGTTGCGGTTCTTCTCGAACGCCGATGGCGGGTCGGACATGTTCCACTGCAGCAGCACCGACAGTTTGCCGATGTAGGGCGCGGTGCCGTTGGTGACGGACTGGTTCATCTCGAGGTCGGGCCAGCCGTCTTCGCCTTCGTACCGGATGGCCATGTACATGATCATGCGGGCGACGTCGCCCTTGTCGGCGTCGCGCGGTTCCCACGAGTCGGCGTCGGTGTAGTTGCCGGGCGCTTCGGTGACCTGACTGCCGCCGTTGTCGAAGTCCTTGTTGCCCCGGGTGGAGTTGACCGAGACATCGCAGGGGCGCAGATGGTGGAGGTCGGTGCCGGGCCCGGTCGCGGTGCCGAAATCGCCGTGCGACTTGGCCCAGACGTGCTCGCGGTTCCAGTCATCGACGCCGCTGCCGTTCCGCGCCTTGCTGATGCTCTGTCCGGTGTAGATCAGGATGACGTTGTTGGGGTTGGCCGGGTCCTGGTCGGTCGACTTGAGGGCGTCCCAGACCTGGTCGTAGGTGACCTTCGTCTGCGCCTTGATGATGGTGTGCAGAGCGCCGCGCAGGCCGGGGCCCGTCTTGCCGACGGCGTCGCGGTAGTAGGTCGCGTCGTACGGGCCGCCGGTCGGCGTCGGGATGGGCGTCGGGGTGGCGGTGGGTGTCGGCGGCTGGGTCGGCGGCGCGCCGGTCAGGGCCATCGATGTCGGGTTCTTGAGCCCGCCGTGGGTGAAGTACGCCGTCAGGGTGCCGGTGACGGTGACGGACCGGCCCATCAGGTTCGGATTCGTTCGCAGGCCGAAGGTGCCGCGGTAGCTGGTGGTCACCTGGATGTAGAGCATGCGCGGCGTGCCGGTCTCTGACGCCGTGTCGGCGATCGCGATGGCGGTGTCGCCGGTGAAGGTGGACCGCAGCACGGTGTTCGTGGCGGTCGGTTCCCCCACGACGTAGCCGACGACGGTGGCCGTCTGGCCGTTCTGCGTGGCCAGGGCGGTCGCGACGGTCATGCTCGATGCGGCCGAGGCCGTGCCCGCGATCACCGCGAGGCCGGCGGTGACCACGAACGCCAGGACTGCGGCCGTCCAGCGAGGACCCGGCCGCCCGAATCTATTGACTACCATAGATGCGCATGGTACTTGGGTCGACGCCGGGTTTGAAGCGCCCATCGCACCACGAGCCGGCGAACATCAGTGCAATTCCCGTGGCCGGCCTCAGTTGCCCTGGTGCACGGCGTCCCCACAGCCCTGGTGCGTCGCGTCCACGGTGGTGTACCGGAAACCGAAGCCGAGCTTGCGGATCAACGCCCACTCTTCGCAGACGGCCGCGTTGGGCCCGACGAACATGTGGGAGACGTACGGAGAGTCCAGCAGGTCGGACGGCACCACGGTGTAGACGTCGTGCTGGAGGCGGGGCTGGAAGCCGAGGTCCTGGGTGCCCGCCGCGGACACCGGGGACCTGCCGTCCACCCGGCCGAGGACCGCACCGGCCCGGCGGTCGGAGATGACCACCCCGGTCTCCGCCAGCAGGGCCGCCGCGTTCTGCTGGGCGATCCACTGGCTCGCGGCGAACGGCATCAGGTGGTCGACGTGCCCGGCCAGCGGCACGGCGTCGTGCTCCTCGATGGTCCGACCCAGGCAGGGGTAGTCCCCGGCGGCCAGGTCGGCCTCGCTGACGCCCATCCGTTCGAGCCAGACGGTCCGGGTGTCGCTACCCGGCGGGGTCAGCAGCGGGGTGACCGCGACCCCGCCGACGGCGCTCGTCAGGCAGCGGTAGATGCGCTGGAGCTGGACGAAGGTCAGGTTGTCCGGCAGGTCGCTGTGGTTGGAGACCGCGTAGCTGAGCGCGTCCACCCCGAACGGGACGTAGGTCAGGGTGCGCGCCGGGGCCGGAAACGCCGGCACGTCGGGGTCGTAGGCCGCCGCGCCGACGAAGTCCACGCACCCCGTGATGTCAAGGCCCCGGTAGCGGGCCCCGAACCGGCCCTCGTGCGACGCCCGCAGCGCCAGGCGCGCGTCGGCCGGGGTCCTGGGCCTGGGGAACTCGCACCCGGTGGCGCGGGTCTGGATCGTGTCGGAGCCGTACCGGGCGTTCCAGGTCGCCAGCCACCCGCCCCCGATCGTGCCGGCCAGCGCGTTCTGCACGTGGTCGGTGGTGGCGGAACCGAGGCCGGCGAGCGTGGCGTAGGTGCCGGTGGCCGGATCGGCCGCCGCGGGCGTACCTGTCGCGGTGGCCAGGACCGCCGCCAGGAGCGGGACCAGCGTCCTGTGTGGGAGCTTCACAGTGTTTCCCCCGTGTTCGCCACCCCGGGCGGGGCGAAGAGGAGCAATCGTGCACCCCGGAGACCGCGGGGGGCCCGCGCCGGGGTGCACGCCGGACGAACGGTGCGCGACGGTCGGCTCCGCCCGGGGCCTGTCGCGGGGCGCTGCGGATGGTCGGCCAGGTGAGGCGGTCTCACACCCGCGAGGGTGGCCGCGGCCCCTGGGAGAGGGGCCGCGGCCGGCCCGTTACGCGGGCCTGGTGATGCTCATGGTGTAGGAGCCTGACCCCGCGTAGGCCGTGACCACGTACCGGTAGTAGCCGGCGGTGCCCCGGTAGGTGATCTGCTCGGCGTTGGACGGGCTGTCGGAGATCGCGACCTGCGACCACGCGTTCCCGGTCCACTTCTGCAGTGCGAGGTCGAAGTCGGTGCCGGCGGGGCCGCGCAGGCAGCTGGAGTGGGTGCCGGCCTCCGTGGACTGGTAGTAGCTGTCGTTCGGTTCCACGACGCTGCCCCCGGCGGGCACGGTGCCGCTGTAGCCGGTGCAGCCGCCGGGACCGCTGGTCGGTGTCGGCTGGGGGCCGGACGTGAGGAGGGTCAGGCCGTAGGTCTGCAGGATCTCGTTGACGGGTTGGAAGAACGTCGTGCCGCCGGACCTGCAGTTGCCCGATCCGCCCGAGGTGACGCCCTGGGCCTGGCTGCCGGTGATCGCCGAGCCGCCCGAGTCGCCGGGTTCGGCGCACACGTTCGTCTGGATCAGGCCGTAGATGGTGCCCTCGGGGTAGGTGACCGACGCGTTGCGGGCCTGGATGGTCCCGCAGTGCCAGCCGGTCGTCGACCCTGACCGGCAGATCGAGGAGCCGACGGGGGCCTCGGCGGAGCCGGCGACGCTGACGGCTCCACCGTTGTAGTTGTTGACCAGGCCGCGGGGCGTGTTGCCCGCCGCGACGCGTACCCAGGCGTAGTCGTTGCCGGGGAACGAGGAGCCCTGGAACGTGCCGCTCGGCTGGCTGGTCGTCGAGCCGGGCCGGCCGCAGTGCCCGGCGGTGACGAAGCCCGTGGTGACCGAGAAGCCGACGGAGCAGCGGGTGCCGGAGCCGATGTAGTACGCGTTGCCGCCCACCACGTCGATCAGCGGCCGGGGGGCTTCGGTGGTCTCCACGACCCTGACCGCCAAGGCCTCCACGCCGGCGGTCGTGATCAGTGCCCGGGTCCGCGCCACCGCCGCGGGGTGCGCCTTGACGACGACGGTGTTGGTGGTGACGTCGGTGTACCAGTACGGCACGTCGGTGTCGTGCAGGAGCGTGCCGAGCCGGTCGCGGATCGCGTCGAGCTGCTGTTCGGTGCGGGTCACGGTGACCGGTCGCGCCCCGAGCGCGCGGGCTTTGGCTGCGCCGGCGTCGTCGAGGACGCCGACGTGGTAGGCGGTGCCGTCGGGGGTGAGGAAGCCGCCGCCGAAGTCGGGGCCGAGTTGGCGGCGGAGCACGGGTTCGATCCGGGAGGCCTGCTCCTCGAGGCGGAAGCGTGCGGCCACCTGGTCGGGGCTGATGCCCAGGTCGCGTTGGACCGCGCCGTACACCTCGGGTGCGATGGAGCTGGACGGCCCGGTGAGGGGTGCGGGGCCGGCGAGCGCCGGGAGGTTCATGGCGGAGACGACTCCCGCCGTCATGGCCACCACGGCCATGGTCGTGCGTGTGCGTTTCATGTTCGTGTGCTCCTCCTGGAGGGGAAGGAGGTGGCGGGCGCCCGCCGCCTCCGGGGTGAGGGAAGGCTAGCGAGCATATATCGAGACAGGTAGATGTCATTGTGGTCATACCACCGGCGGTCGGTGGCCCGACGCGCGCCACGGGCAGTCTGGTGCACCTGTTCGTCGGCAACGTGGTGGACGCGGCGATCGTGACCGCGGGTGCCCGCGCACCACGGTCCGGGCTCCGCGGACGGCGTGGTCGGGCATCTACCGCTGGACGAGCGAACGTGCGTGTGCGGCAGGGTGGGCTGCTCGCAGGCCGCCGCGGCCGAGGGCACGGCGGTGGCCGGGTCCGGGGGACCTGCCGGCGTTGCTCGCGCGGGCCGGGGCCGGCGACCCAGCCGCCACGGGCCTGTTGCGGCAGCGGGCCGCGCTGGTCGGCCGGGCGGCGGCACCGGTCAGGCCGCCCCCGTTCCGCTCACCGGAGGCAGGCTATGGCGCCGCCGACCGCGATCGCCGCGTCCCGACCCGCCCGCGTCCGAGAACGGCCGGCCTCGGAAAAAATGGTCCGGACGGCCGCGTGCGGGGGCGGACAGTCGACCTGTCCACCCCCGCACGGTCTACGGCCGGAAGTCCGGATCCGGGGTGATGATCGAGAACACGCCGCCCTGCGGGTCGACGAGCCCGGCCATCCGGCCGGCGGGGGAGTCCTGCCGGAACAACTCCGTGGCCCCGGCGGCGACTGCGGCGTCGGCGGTGGCGTCGACGTCGTCGACGTTGAAGTACACGCCCCAGCGTGACGTGCCGTCGGCGCTGCCCATGGCCCCGGCGACGGCCTGGCCGCCGACCTCCAGGAGGGTGTAGGGCATCTGCGTCACGTCGTCGCCGATGTCGCGCAGGGACACGGGCAGGACCGCGGCGTAGAAGGGCTTCACCCCGTCGAGGTCCGTGGTGGACAGCTCCGACCAGCCGACGGCGCCGGCCACGGCCGTGGCCTCCCAGCCGCGGTGGGTGCCCGGCTGCCACGCCGAGAAGTACGCCCCCGCCGGGTCGGTGTACACGGCCATACGGCCCAGGTCCATCACGTCCATCGGCTCGACGACGACGGTGCCGCCGGCGGAGGCGACCTTCGCGGAGGTCGCGTCGACGTCGTCGGTGGCGAAATACACCACCCACGACGTGCCGCGGGTCGGGTCGGTGGCGGGGCCCAGGCCGCCGACCTGCGCGCCGTCGAGGCGCAGTACGTGATAACCGCCGGCCTCCGGGCCCATGTCCTCAGCCGTCCAGCCGAACAGGGTGGTGTAGAAAGCGACGGCGCCGGGTACGTCTGTGCTGCCGAGGTCCGCCCAGTTGGGGGCGCCCGGCGGGAAGGTGTCTGCCATCCCCCCATCCTCACCCGGGGCACCGACATTTTCCGCCGAACTCCACGGTAACGGCGCCCGGCTAGGGTGAACAGATGGGTAACGACACGCTGCTGCTGGTCATGGGGGTGTCCGGGAGCGGGAAGACGACGGTGGGGGCGATGCTCGCCGGCCGGCTGCGGTGGCGCTACGCGGAGGCCGACGACTTCCACCCGGCGGCGAACGTGGCGAGGATGGCGGCCGGGGAGCCACTGACCGACACCGACCGGTGGCCGTGGCTGGAGGCGATCGCCGCCTGGATGGACGCGCGCCGGGCGGCCGGCGAACCGGCGGTGGTGACGTGTTCGGCGTTGAAGCGTTCCTACCGCGACCTGCTGCGCGCCGGCCGCCCGCAGGTGGCGCTGGTGTACCTGCGCGGCAACCATGACCTCATCGCCGCGCGGCTGCTGGCCCGGCACGGGCACTTCTTTCCCGACAAGCTCCTGGCCAGCCAGTTCGCGGACCTGGAGGAACCCGGCGCCGACGAGGACCCGCTCGTCGTGGATCTGCACGGCACGCCCGATGAGATCGTCGACCGGATCGTCGCCGGCCTCACCTGACCGCCCGGCCTGGCGACCCGACGGCCGGGGGCCACCCCAGCCCCATGACGGCCCCCGCCCGCGCCGGGTGGCCCGAGCGCAAACCCCGGCGGGGCTTGGGCTCGGGCCACCCGGCGCGGTGTCACCCCACCGGCGCGTTCCACCGCAACAACACCGGCGTGTCGCGCTCGTACCCGAGGACCGACAGCGTCGACGTGTCCAACCGCAGCGACGCGCCCCCCGACGGCGGCAGGTCGATCCACCGCGCCCCGCACACCCGCAGGCTGTGCCCGTGCGCCACGAACGCGACGTCCCCGTCGGCGAGCAGCGGCCGGGCCCGCTCCAGGACCCGGTCGAGGCGCGCGCCCACCTCCTTGGGGGACTCCCCGCCGGGGCAGCCGTCGCGCCACAGGTCCCAGCCGGGGCGTGCCGCGCGGATGTCGGCGGTGGTGACGCCCTCGTAGTCGCCGTAGTCCCATTCGGCGAGGTCGGGTTCCACCGCGGTCGGGGTCAGGCCGGCGAGGTGGGCGCTGCGGTGCGCGCGCAGCCGCGGTGACACCCACACGGCGGCGAAGCGCCACCCGGCGAGGGCGGGCGCCACGAGTGCCGCCTGCTCCTCGCCGCGTGCCGTCAACGGCAGGTCCGTGGTGGACGTGTGCCGGCCGGCGAGGCTCCAGGCGGTCTCGCCATGCCGCAGGAGCACGATGTCACCCAAGCCAGGCCTTCCGGGTGGCGGGCATGCCGCTGGCGCCGCCGGGGCCGCGTTTGACGGCGAGGACCTGGTGGACGCCGATCTGGCCGTAGCGGAACGACAGGGCGGTGGCGGCCATGTACAGCCGCCACACCCGGGCGCGGCCCTCGCCGGTGAGTTTGACGGCCCGGTCCCAGGCGGCGTCCAGGTTCGCCGACCAGGCCCGCAGGGTGGTGGTGTAGTGCTCGCGGAGGGACTGGGTGTCGTGGACCTCGAACCCGGCGCCCTCGATCAGGTCGACGGTGGTGCCGATGGGGGCCAGGTCCCCGTCGGGGAACACGAACGAGGCGATGAACGACGGGTTGCTCGGCGGGTGGCTCGGGTGCCGGGAGATCTGGTGGTTGAGGAGCCGGCCGCCGGGCCGCAGCAGGTCGTAGAGGCGCGCGCAGTAGGCGGTGTACATCTCGTCGCCGACGTGTTCGGCCATGCCGACGCTGGAGATGGCGTCGAACGGGCCGTCGGTGACGTCGCGGTAGTCCTGCAGCCGGAACTCGACCCGGTCGCTGAGCCCGGCCTCGGCGGCGCGGGCCCTGGCGAGGTCGAGCTGCTCGACGGACAGGGTGACGCCGACGACGCGGGTGCCGTGTTCGCGGGCCGCGTGCAGGGCGAGTGAGCCCCAGCCGCAGCCGACGTCGAGGAGTCGGGAGTCGGGGCCCAGGTCGAGTTTCTTGCAGATCAGCGCCAACTTGTCGCGCTGGGCCTCCTCCAGGCTGGAGTCGGGGCCGGCCCAGTAGGCGCACGAGTACACCATCGACGGGCCCAGCAGGAGGCGGTAGAACTCGTTGCCGGCGTCGTAGTGGGAACTGATGGCGGCCTTGTCGCGGTCGCGGCTGTGCTTGGCGCCCGCGAGGTGGATCTCCTCCGGGGGCGGGGCCGGTTCCTTGCCGATCGCCCCGAGGAGGGTGGCCTCCTTGAGGAGGGAGGCCTTGTCCACGGCCCCGACCTGCCGGCCGCTGATCACCGACAGGGTGTCCAGGACGTCGTAGATGTCGCCTTCGACGTCGAGTTCGCCGGCCACGTACGCGCGGCCCAGGCCGAGCTGGTTGGGTTCGTGGACGAGTCTTCTGATGGCCTGCCGGGACCGGATGTCGACGACGGGGGCGTCCGGAGGCCCGGCCGTCGAACCATCCCACCCGCGGACCCGCAACGGCGGGCCCTCTCCCAGCAGTAGCGTGAACATGCGCAGCAGCCGGTCGGCAACAGTCACAGTCCGCCCCTCTCCGTGAGTCATACCCAGACTAGCGGGGATGAAGCGATGCGTCAGGATGATCCAATGCTGTTGACGACCGTGCACGACCGCGCAGACCTCGCCGCCACTTTCGCCGCAGATCCGGCGTTGCACGCCTACGAGCTCGGCGACCTCGACGACCACTTCTGGCCCTACACCACCTGGTACCGGCTGCGCGGCGGCCACAGCGTGGCCCTGCTCTACACGGGGGCGGAGTTCGGCCCGATCCTGCTGGCGCTGAGCCGACCCGACCGGGCGGCGGAACTACGCGCCCTCGTCACCGAGCTGCTGCCCGTGCTGCCCCGCAGCTTCTACGCGCACGTCACCGGCGGCGCCCAGGACGTGCTGGACAACGACTACAAGGTCGTCGACCACGGCGTACACCGGAAGATGGCTCTGGAGAACTTCGCCCCCGTCACCGGGGAGCCCACCGTCACGCTCACCCGCGCGGACCTCGCCGACCTGCGGGAACTGTACGCGGCGGCGTACCCGGACAACTCGTTCGACGCCCGGATGCTCGACGCCGGCGACTACACCGGGATCCGCCGCGACGGCCGGCTCGTCGCCGTCGCCGGCCTGCACGTGCGCTCGACCACCCGCAGGATCGCCGCGATCGGCAACGTCACCACCCTGCCCGAGGTGCGGGGCCAGGGCCTGGCGGCCGTCGCCGTGTCCGCGCTGTGCACCCGGCTGCGGGAGACCGTCGAGCACATCGGACTCAACGTGAAGGCCGACAACACCGCGGCCGTCGGCCTCTACGAACGTCTCGGATTCGTCACCGTCTCCGATTACCAGGAGGTCAGCGCCACGGCCCGGTGACCAGGGCCCCGGTCAGCACCGCCGACGGCTGCGCCCCCAACGACAGGTCGGCCGCCGGCGCGCCGGCCCGCACCACCAGGTCCCCGACGGCGGCGATCATGGCCCCGTTGTCCGTGCACAGCCGGATCGACGGGACCCGCAACGTGACCCCGGCGGCCCGGCAACGCTCCTCGGCCAGGGCCCGAACCCGGCTGTTGGCCGCCACCCCGCCGACCATCAGCAGCGTGTCCGCGCCGTGCTCCGCGCACGCCCGCAACGCCTTGCGGGTCAACGTGTCGGCCACGGCCTCCTGGAAACTGGCCGCCACGTCCGCCACCGGCAGCGGGCCCTCGTGCCGCTCCACCCAGCGGGCCACGGCCGTCTTGAGCCCGGAGAAGGAGAACCCGTACGGCGGATCCTTCGGACCGGTCATCGGCCGCGGGAAGTCGATCGCCGCCGGATCGCCGTCGCGGGCGATGCGGTCGATGACCGGCCCACCCGGGTACGGCAGGCCCAAAAGGCGCGCCACCTTGTCGAACGCCTCCCCGGCCGCGTCGTCGACCGTGTCACCGAGGTGCACGATCGGATCACGCGCCAGGTCGCCCAGCAGCAGGATCGACGTGTGCCCACCCGACACGATCAACGCCACGCACCTCGCCGGTAGCGGCCCGTGTTCGAGCACGTCCACGGCGGCGTGCCCGGCGAGGTGGTGCACCCCGTACAGCGGCACCCCCAGCGCCAGCGCGTACGCCTTGCCCGCCGCCAGCCCGACCTGCACGGCCGTCGCCAGCCCCGGCCCGGCCGTCACCGCCACCGCGTCGATGTCGGCGAAACGCACCCCGGCCGCGTCCACCGCGCGCTGCACGATGGGGCGCACCGCCTCCAGGTGCGCGCGCGCCGCGATCTCCGGCACCACCCCGCCGAACCGGGCGTGCTCGTCGACGCTGGACGCCAGGGCGTCACCGAGGAGCACCCCGTCACGGACCAGGCCGGCGCCCGTCTCGTCGCAGGACGTCTCGATGCCCAGGATCAGCGGCACCCTAGTTGCCCAGACCGGCGGCGGCGAGGATTTCCTTGCGCTGCGCCGCCGGCAGGCGGTCCACGTACAAGGTGCCGTCGAGGTGGTCCACCTCGTGCTGCAGACAGCGGGCCAGCAGGCCCGTGCCGACGATCGTGATCGGCTTGCCGTCCATGTCGAAACCTGTGACCGTGGCCACGCCGGGGCGGCCCAGCTCCGCGTACTGGCCCGGCACCGACAGGCAACCCTCGCCCTCGGTGACCAGCTCGCGCGGCGGCGGCGGGAGCTCCAGCACCGGGTTGACGATGTGCGCGACGACGTGTTCCTCGGACGCGTCGGGGCAGTCGACGACAAACACCCTCGCGTCCACCCCGATCTGGTTGGCCGCAAGGCCCACCCCGTTCGCCTCGTACATGCTGGCGAACATGTCCTCGATCAGGGCCTTGAGCTCGGAGTTGAACTCGGTCACGGGCTGGCAGGGCTTGTGTAGGACGGCCTCGCCGTAATAGGTGATGCGCCGCGCCGTGCCCTCGGAGTTTGTCATGGTTGACAAATATATACGGGCCGTTTCGGGGCCTCACGCGCCGTTGTCGGCCCCGTGGCCGTGGCATGATCTTGGCATGCCTTTTGTGTTCGCGCACATCAGTGACACCCACCTCGACGGGTCGCCCCGGGCCGCGGAGCGCACCGCCGCCGTCATTGACTACCTGCGCGGCCAGCCTCTCGACGCGATCCTCGTCACCGGCGACATCGCCGACCACGGGGCGCCGGGGGAGTACACCGAGGCCGCCGCGCTGCTCACCGCCGACGTTCCCGTGCTGGTCCTGCCCGGCAACCACGACGAACGCGCCGCGTTCGGCAAGGGCCTCCTGGAGCGCGACGGCGCCGGGCCGGTCAACCAGGTCCACGTCGTCGGCGGCGTCACGTTCGCGCTGTGCGACTCGACCATCCCCGGCCGCGACGACGGCGCCCTGACCGAGGACACCCTCGCCTGGCTCGACTCCACCCTCGCCGCCGCCACCGGGCGCGCGTTCGTGGCCCTGCACCACCCGCCGACGCCGATGTACAACACGATCCTCGACACCCTGCTGCTGACCGTGCCGGCCGGCCTGGAGCGGGTCCTGCGCCGCCATCCGCACGTCGTGGCCGTGCTGTGCGGGCACGCGCACACCGCCGCCGCCAGCACCTTCGCCGGTCTGCCGCTGCTCGTCGCCCCGGGCGTGGTGTCCACGCTGATGCTGCCCTGGGAGGACCGGGGCCACCTCTCCCTCGACGACCCGCCGGGCATCGCCTTCCACGTCCTCGACGGCACCCACCTGACCACCCACTACCGGGTGCTCCCCTAAAAAGCCCACAACCATCATCCGGTGACGCCGCGCGCGTCCCCCCGCCCGCCGGCACCCGACGAGGGCCGCCTCCAGTCACCCGCCGCGCGGCTACCGTGCCGCCGGCAACGGCCCCGTCAGGTACCGCTGCAACGTCGGCGCGTAGCACTGCACCAGGAACTCCCGGTCGGCGCTGGCGATCGGTTCGGCGCGCACCACGAACCGGGTCAGGATCAGCCCGACCGCCTGCGAGAAGCACAACGCCGCCCGCAACTGCGGCTGGTCGCTGCCCAGGTGGGTGGTGATCCGGGCGAACACCTGGTTGGTCAGGTACTCCCGCAGCATCGTCGCCGGCCCGTGGTCGTCGGCGAGGGAGCGCAGCAGCGCCGTCAACCGCCCGCCCCCGCCGGCGGCCTCGGTGTCCCACACCGTCAGCGCCGTGCGCAGGATCCGGGCCCCGGTCTGTTCCGGGTCCCCGTCGAGCACCTGGCGCAGCACCTCGCCGGGCACGGCCGGCAGGTCCACGGCCGTGGCGAACAGTTTCTCCTTGCTACCGAAGTAGTAGTGCACGAGCGCGGGGTCGACCCCCGCGGTGCGGGCGATGGCGCGCATCGTCGTCTTCGCGTACCCGCTGGCGGAGAACTCGTGGCGCGCCGCGACCAGGATCGTCTCGCGGGTGTCGTCGCCCTCGGAGCGTCGGGCGCGCTGGGGAATCTGTTGCGTCACGCCTCACGATGCTACGCTCAGCCCATCTTCAACACTTGATGATGTGCCTGAGAGATGCGGAGTCCCGCGATGTGGGCGATGATCTTCAAAGAGTTCCTGGAGCTGCGCCGCGACCGGCGCACCATGGCCATGCTGATCGTGTTACCCCTGCTCCTGCTTGTCGTCTTCGGCTACGCGGCCAGCTTCAACGTGTCCACCCTGACCACCGACGTCGTCGGCCCCGGGGCCACCCAGGCGGCGTCGGCGCTGCGGGCCCCGTTCGCCGTCGGACGCGTCGAGGAGACCGCCGGTGACGCCTGGGCCCGCGACCGGCTGCGCGCCGACAAGGCCGACGTCGTCATCGTCACCGGCCAGACCCCGGTCGCCCTCGTCGACGGGTCCAACCTGTTCGGCGCGCAGGCGGCCAAGGCGGCGCTGGGGCGTACCCAGATGAGGGTCGAGGTTCTCTACAACCCGGACCTCAAGACCTCCTGGGTGATGGTCCCGGCCCTCGTCGGCCTGATCCTGACCTTCATCGGCACCATCGTCACCGCCATCGGCCTGGTCCGCGAACGCCAGGCCGGCACCCTGGAACAGCTGGCCGTGATGCCGTTTCGGCCCGCCGACGTGATCATCGGCAAGATCGTGCCGTACTACGTCCTCGCCGCCCTCGACATGGTCATCGTGACCGTCCTCGGCCGGGTGCTGTTCGGGGTGCCGTTCAACGGCAACGTGGGCGTCTTCGCGCTCGGCGCCGCGCTGTTCCTGTTCGTCGTCCTGGGCGTCGGGGTGCTGATCTCCACCGTGTCGCAGAACCAGGGCCAGGCCATCCAACTCGCCCTCATGATCATGATGCCGCAGATCCTGCTGTCGGGCATGATCTTCCCGCTGGACGCGATGGCACCCGGCGTCCGCTGGATCGGCTACCTGCTGCCCCTGACCTACTTCACCAAACTCTCCCAGGGCGTCATGCTCCGCGGCGGCGACCTCGCCTCCCTGTGGCTGCCCCTGGTCGTCCTCGCCGGCATGGCCGTGGTCGTGTTCACCGCGGCGGTCACCCGCTTCCGCCGCGACCTGGCCCCCAGCCGACCGGCCGAGCCCGCCTCCCCGCGGCCCGCGCCCGCCGGGAGCGCGTCATGACCTGGGGAACCACCGACCTGACCGTGCGCTACCCGCACACCCTGGCCCTGGACGCCGTCACCTTCGCCGCCCCCGCCGGGCAGGTCTCCGCCGTCGTCGGCGGCGACGGGGCCGGCAAGTCCACCCTGCTGCGCAGCCTCGTCGGAGCGGTGCGGCCCACGTCCGGGCGGGTCGACGCCCCCGCGCTGCGCGAGATCGGGTTCATGCCCACCAGCACCGGCGTGTGGCGCGAACTCACCGTTGCCGAGAACCTCGACTTCGTGGCCGCGGCCTACCGGGTCCGCGACCGCACTCGCCGCGCGGACCTCCTCGACGCCGCCGGCCTGACCGCCGTCACCGGCCGCCTCGCCGGCGACCTGTCCGGCGGCATGCGGCAGAAACTCGCCTTCACCCTCGCCATGCTGCACGCCCCGCGCCTTCTCGTCCTCGACGAACCCAGCACCGGCGTCGACCCGGTCAGCCGGGTCGAACTGTGGCGACTGATCGCCCAGGCCGCCGTCGACGGCGCGGCGGTGGTGCTGTCCACCACGTACCTCGACGAGGCCGAAAGGGCCGGCACCGTGTGCGTCCTGGACAACGGCCGGGTCCTGCGCTCCGGCCCGCCCGAGGAGGTGACGGCCTCGACCCCGGGCACGATCACCGTCACCGACGACCCGCCCGACCGGGACCTGGCGTGGCGGCGCGGCCGGCGCTGGCACGCCTGGCACCCCGGCCCGCCGGTCCCGGGCGAGACCCCGCTGCCCGCCGACATGGAGGACGCCGTGATCGCCGCGACCCTGGCCGGGAGGACCTCATGAGCCTCGTGACCGCCGACGGCGTCACCCGCCGGTTCGGCTCCTTCACCGCCGTCGACGACGTGTCCATGACCGTCGGCGAGGGCGAGATCGTCGGGCTGCTCGGCGCCAACGGGGCCGGCAAGACCACCCTGATCAAGATGATCCTGGGCCTGACCGCCCCCACCTCCGGCCGGATCCGGCTGTTCGGGGCCGCCCCGTCGCGGGCCACCCGCACCCGCCTCGGGTACGTCGCCCAGGGCCTGGGCCTCTACGCCACCCTCACCGTCGCCGAGAACCTGGCCTTCGTCACCGCCGCCTACGGCCGCAAGTCCCCGCCGGCCCTGACCGGCGCGCTCGCCGACGCCGGCGACCGGCTCGTCGGCGACATCGGCCTGGGCCTGCAACGCCAGCTCGCGTTCACCGCGGCCCTCGCGCACCGCCCGGCGCTGCTCGTCCTGGACGAACCCACCTCCGGTGTGGACGCCCTCGCGCGCGCCCGGCTGTGGGACGTCATCCACGACGAGGCAGAACGCGGCGTCGGCGTCCTGGTCACCACGCACTACATGCAGGAGGCCCAGCAGTGCGACCGCCTCGTGCTGATGTCGCGGGGCGCGGCGGTGGGCGCCGGCACCGAGGCCGACATCGTCGCCGACACCACGGCCGTGGAGGTCCGCACCGCCGACTGGACGGCGGCGTTCGACGCCCTGCACCGCGCCGGCCTGGCAGTGACCCTCGCCGGCCGGCACGTGCGGGTCGCCGACACCGACCCGGCGGCCGTCGACGCCGCGCTGCGGGCGGCCGGGGTGCCCGCCGACGTCCGTCAGGTGCCCGCCACCCTCGAGGAGAAGATGACTCGCATCTGCCGTATAGACCTATAAATTGGACTTTCCGTTGGTAGCGTCGAAGTCACGTGCCAAGGGAGGTCTCCGTGAGAATCCTGCGTCGTGGGCCCGTCGCCATGCTGTCCGTACTACTCGCCGCGGCCGGACTGACCGGGGCGAGCAGCGCCCCGCCGGCCCACGCCGAGGACGGGCCCACCCCCGAACGCCTCGCGCAGATCGTCGCGCACCCCGACGACGAGATCCTGTTCCTCAACCCGGACCTGCAACGCTCCGCCGAGGCCGGGTACGCCAACACCACCGTCTACCTGACCGCAGGCGACGCCGACCGGGGCCCGGAGTACTCCCGCTCCCGCCAGGACGGTGCCATGGAGGCCCACCGGCACATGGCCGGCGTGGCCCCCTGCGCCACCCCGCGCGCCTGCTGGACCCAGGACGCGCCCACCATCGGTCCGTCCACCGTGCAGCGGTTCACCCTCACCGCCCGCCCCGCGGTGCAGCTGATCTTCCTCAACGTCCGCGACGGCTACGACGACGGCGCCAGCTGCGACCTGATGCACCTGTGGACCGACGGCGGGTTCACCGCCACCCCGGTCGTGCCCGACGACGCCACGGACCCCGACGCGGTGGGCCGCACCCGCTACACCCATGTCACCCTGCGCGACACGGTCGTGGCGATCCTGCGCGCCGTGCGGCCGACCCTCGTCCGGGGCCAGGACCCGCACCCCGACCACCGCTACCAGCCCGGCTACCGCTGCCTGGGCCAGACGTTCGACGACCACTACGACCACGTCGCCTCGGCGTTGTTCACCGAGGAGGTCACCGGGTGGTACACCGGGCCCGGCGACAACCACCGCCTGGCGGTGCAGTACTACCGGCAGAACAACATCCAGACCCTGGTGCCGAACCTGACCGCGCACGACCGCGACCTCAAGGACGCCGTGTTCCGGCACTACATCCCCTACGACGACGCGACCCGCGACCCGGCGGGCAACCCCGCCCCGGTGTACGTCGCCTACAGCAAGGTCATGTACCCGCGCTTCCCCCGGGGCACCGCGTGGGTCGGCCGCAACGCCAACGGCCAACTGCAACCGTTCGTCGTCCTCGACGGCCGGGTGCTGACCTGGCGGCAGACCGGCGACGGCGCGTACAGCGGCCCCGTGGACCTCGGCAATCCCGGCGTGCCCCTGACGGGTGTCCTGACGGTCGGCAACAACGCCGACGGCCGGTTGGAGATCTTCGCCGTCGGCGCCAACCCCGACGCCGGCGTGTTCACCACCTGGCAGACCTCCACCGACGGCGCGTGGGTCGGGCGCTGGGACAACTTCGGCAACCCCAACGACGACATCACCCCGCAGGTCCGCCGGGCCGTCAGCGGCGCGGCCGTCGGGATCAACGCCGACGGCCGGATGCAGATCTTCGTCACCAACGGCAACGGCGGCCTGGGATCGAAGTGGCAGACGTCGGCCAACGGCACGTGGACGCCGACGTGGCTGGACATGGGCGGCAGCGACATCCAGGGCGTGCCGGTGTCGGTCACCGGCGCCGACGGTCGCATCGAGGTGTTCGCCGCGACCCGCACCACGATCGACCACCGCTCCCAGACGGCCCCGAACTCCGGCTTCGTGTCCCACACCCTGCCCGGGCACCCCGGCAGCCCGGTGAGCGCGGCGCGCAACGGCGACGGCCGGCTGGAGATCTTCTACCGCGCCGGGGACAGCGGAACCCTCGAACACGTCTACCAGACGACCCCGGGCGGCGAGTGGAACGGCCCGCTGGACCTCGGCGGCCCCGGCGGCGTCGGCGAACCGGCGACCCTGACCAGCGGCGGACGGATCCTCGTGTTCGCCCGCAACGAGGCCACCGGGATCAGCCACATCCGCCAGACCCCGCAGGGCTGGGGGCCGTCAGGATGGACGGACGCCGCCGGCGCCTCGATCGACACCCCGGCGGCGGGCGTCGACGCGTCCGGGCGGGTGGTCGTGTTCCACCTCGCCCCCAACGGCCGGCTCTACGCCGCAGCGCAGAACAACCCCGGCCCCGACAGCCCGTTCCGGCCGTGGGCGCCCCTGCCCTGATCAGTCCTGGTCGAGCCGGTCGAGCACCGCCTCGCTGATCGTCGCCAACTGCTCGACCTGCTCGGGGGTCAGCGCGTCGAACAGGTACCGGCGGACCGCCTCGACGTGTCCGGGGGCGGCGGCGGCCAGCGTGTCGAACCCGGCCCGGGTCAGGGTCGCCCAGTTGCTCCGGCCGTCGCTGGAGCACTTCTTGCGGATGACCCAGCCGTTCTCCTCCAGCCGCGCCACGGCGTGCGACAGCCGGCTCTGCGAGGAGTTCGTCCGCTCCGCCAGGTCACTCATCCGCAGCGACCAGCCCTCGGTCTCCGACAGCATCGCCAGGATCATGTAGTACGTGTGCGGCATCCCCGAGTCCCGCTGGAGCTGGCGGTCGAGCGCCTCGTCGAGGCGGCGCGTGGTGACCAGGAAGGCCAGCCACGCGCGCCGCTCGGGTTCGGTCAGCCAGCGGGGCTCGGAGAGCGTGCTGTTCGGCATGTCAGGCGGCGGGCGTCAGGTCGATGGTGTGACCCGTCCGTTCGACCTTCGCGTGCAGGTAGCGCAGGTTCGCCTCGGTGGCGTGCACCCCGGTGCGGGCCAGGACGCGCACGTCCACGCCCAGGTCGCGCAGCTGCGCGGCCTTGTCCGGGTTGTTCGTCAGCAGGTCCACCCGGGGGGCGCCCAGCGCGGCGAGCATCTGGGCGGCGGCGGTGTAGTCGCGCTCGTCGTCGGCGTGCCCGAGGGCGCGGTTGGCCGCGTAGGTGTCCAGGCCGGTGTCCTGCAGGGCGTAGGCGTCCAGCTTCGCGTACAGCCCGATGCCGCGGCCCTCCTGGCGCAGGTACAGCAGCCAGCCGCCGTGCTCGGCGATGCGTTCGACGGCCTCGCGCAACTGGGGACCGCAGTCGCAGCGGGCCGAGCCGAACACGTCGCCGGTCATGCACTCCGAGTGCACCCGCACGAGCGGCACGTCCACGCCGGTGACATCGCCCAGGCCGATGGCCAGGTGCTCCTTACCGTCAGCGAGCCCGGTGAAGGTCACGATCTCGGCGGGGGTGGTGAAACCGTCGCCGAAACGCAGCGGCACCGGGACCCTGGTCCGTATTCCGGCCGGAGCAATCATCGTTGTCCTCCACGGTGCTTGAGCGTTCAAGTTTCCCTGTCGACGATACGGCCGGGTTCCTTAACGATCAATGTGAGCAACCTCGCGGAATTTGACGTGTCCCACCGCACGCGGCGGGAATACGCCCGCGACCAGGGCGGTCGGTCGCTGCGGCGTCGCAGAACGCAGTCGGGTCCCGCGGGTCGGCCGGAGCCGACCGCGGGACCCGACCACAGTGTCAGACCGTCCACGGCGGCGTGAGCCACGAACCGTCCGCCAGGGCGGCGCGCAGACCCACGCTGGTGTTCACCCACGCGGACAGCGCCTCGGCCCCGGTGTCGATCCCGAACAGGCTGCCGGCCGGCACGATGATCACGTCACCGACGGTCACGTCCTGCTTCTCGTCGTCGAGGGTGACGGTGGCCGATCCGGCCGTGATGTGCAGGATCTCCTCGCGGGTGACCCGGTGCGCGACGCCGGTCACGCCGGCCGGGACGTCGACCCGCCACGCGCACAGCTCGGCGCTGCCGCTGCGCGGGGCGGCGTAGGAGGTGAAGGTGCTGCCGTGGATCTCGTAGACGACGGCGTCGGAGGGGTGGATGACGGGCACGGTGACTCCTCGGAACTAGACAAGTGGCTTGACTAAAATGGTCAAGGATCTTGTCCGGGATGTCAAACTGCTTTCATGAGTACCGACCACCGGGCGCTGGCCTACCTCGTGCTCGCCGCCGCGAACACCCTCAGCGAGGCCATCCACTCGGGCGTGGTCGCCCGCGGCTTCGACGACGTGCGCCCCGCGCACGGCTTCGCGTTCGTCCGGCTCGCCCCGGCCGGAGCCACCGTCGGGCAGGTCGCCGAACACCTGGGCGTGACGAAACAGGCCGCCAGCCAGCTCGTGGAGGAACTCACCCGCAAGGGGTACGTCACCAGCCAGCCCCACCCGCGCGACGCCCGCGCCCGCCTGGTCACCCTCACCGAACGCGGCTGGGCCTGCACCCGGGCCGCCGACGCCGCCGCCGAGGAGGCCGCGGCCCGGTGGGCCGCGGTGATCGGCGAGCACCGGGTCGCGGCCATGGTCGCCGACCTGGCCCGGGTCGCCGCCCCCGGCCGGCTGCGCCCCACCTGGTAGCCGCCGCGCGCCGCGGCGCTCCGACGCCGTCCACGGCCGCGCTCGCCGGCTCGCCCGCGCGATCCGGGCCGATTCCGCGCGCCTGGTAGATTCGGAGGCAGTCGCGACTGGCGAGGGTGGATCACCACCGGGGAGCGGCAGCCACACAACGCACGGTGTCGACCGCCTGGGCACCTTCGTCGACGACGGAGGTTCGTGTGCAGACATTTCTCGACCAACTGGCCAGCCGCAGTCCGGCACCCGGCGGCGGCGCGTCCGCGGCGCTGCACGCCGCCCAGGGCGCGGCCCTGCTCGCGATGGTCGCCCGCTACAGCGACGGCCCGAAGTACACCGAACACGCCCCGCTGATCGGGGCCGTGCTCGCCGAGGCCGAAGGGCTGCGCGCCCGCGCCGTGGCCCTCGTCGCCGAGGACGCCGAGGCGTTCGCCGCCGTGGCCGCCGCGTACCGGGGACCCCGCGAGGTCCTCGCCGCGGCCCTGGTCGCTGCGGCCCGGCCGCCGGCCGCCGTACTGGGTGTCGCCGCCCGGCTCGTGGCCCTCGCCGAGGACCTGCTCCCGGTCGGCAACCGCAACGTCGTCACCGACATCGCCGCAGCCGCCGAGGCCGCCCGCGCCGCCGCGACCACCTCTCGGGTCAACGTGGAGGTCAACCTCGCCGGCGTCGTCGACCCCGACGCGCGCCGGGAACTTCTGGCCGCCCTCGACGGGGTCGACGACCTGATCGCCCGCGCCGAGGCCGTCACGACCGCCGTCCGCGCACGGATCGCGGCATGACCGGGCACGCGGCAGCGGACCTCACCTCCGGTGGCGCACGCCTGCCCGGTGACGGCGTCGCGTCGCCCCTGTCGGGCAAGGATCTCGCCGCGTCGATCCGGGCCGAGGTCGCGGCCATGGTCGCCCAGGGGCCGGCCCCGAAGCTCGCGATCGTCACCGCCACCGCCGACGAGGCCAGCGCCTGGTACGTGCGCTCCCTGGCCCGCGCCGCCGGCAAGGTCGGCATCACCTGCGAGGTCGTCGACCTGGGCCCGCACGCCGACGCCGCGACCATCACGGCGACCCTGGTGGCGCTGGGCACCGACCCCGGCACCCACGGGGTGATCCTGCAGACGCCGCTGCCGGCCGGGGTGTCCGCCCGCGAGGTGGCCCTGGCCATCGAACCGGCCCGCGACGTCGACGGCGCGAACCCGGTCAGCCTCGGTCGGCTGGCCACCGGCCTGCCGGCGTACGCACCGGCGACCGCAGAGGCCGTCGTCGCGCTTCTCGACCACCACGGGATCGCCCTCGCGGGGAAGGAGGTCGTGGTCGTCGGCCGGTCCACGGTGGTCGGCAAACCCCTCGCGCACCTGCTGCTGGACCGCGACGCCACGGTCACCGTCTGCCATTCGCGGACCGTGAACCTGCCGGCCGTCACCCGGCGCGCCGACATCCTGGTCGTCGCGGTCGGCCGGGCCGGCCTCGTCACCGCCGACCACGTCGCCCCGGGCGCGGTGGTCATCGACGTGGGCACCCATCCGACGGCCGACGGGGGACTGGTCGGGGACGTCGACGCCGGGTCGGTGGCCGCGGTGGCGGGGGCGCTGAGTCCGGTACCCGGCGGGGTGGGTCCCGTGACCACCGCCCTGCTGCTGCGGCACACCCTGGACGCGGCCCGGGCGTGACGTCGCCGGGTCCCGCGAGGTGTCGGGCCGCTGGAAACCGGATCAGGTGTCGCCGTAACCGGAGAATATTCCTGGTTTTCAGGGTCGTGAGAGCTGGTCCACCAGGATCGTGAGGCGGCGCTCGGCCAGGTCCGGGCGGAGCCTGCCGCCCCGGGTCAGCGTCACCAGGCCGTGCAGCGCGCTCCAGCCCACCTCGGTGAACGTCTCGGCGTCGCGATCCCCGGCGAGCGGGACGAACACGCCCAGCAGCTGGCCGAACGCCTCCCGCAGCGCCTCGGGCGCGTCGGGCCCGCCGAACGGCAGGTCCGTGGCCAGGCTGAACATCGCGTCGTAGAGCGCCGGATTGGCGTGCGCGAAGTCGACGTAGGCCCGGGCGACGGCGGCCAGCGCCGCCCCGGGCTCCCCGGCTTCCCCCGCACCGCGCGCGGCGGCCAGTGCCCCGGCCAGCTCGGCGAAGCCGCGCACCGCGACCGCGGCGACGATCGCGTCCTTGCCGGAGAAGTGGCTGTAGAGCACCGGCTGGCTGTACTCGATCCGGTCGGCGAGCCTGCGGGTCGTCACCGCCTCCCAGCCCTCGGCCTCGGCCAGTTCCCGGGCGGCGGTGACGATCAGCTCGTGGCGCTGGGTGCGTTCGCGCTCACGGCGCGCGTGGATGGACACACCTCACCCTAGCATTGCTAGCCATCCGAGCGCAGATTGTCCGAAGGGGCGCGGACCATGTGGTCCGCGCCCCGCTCAGAACTCACCCGATGCCGACTCCGCCCCCTCAGGCGCGGCGGGCCGACCGGCCCCGTCTACCGGCGCTCCCCGGCGACGCGGGGCGCTGCGAGCAGCAGTCCCACCGCCGCGACAGTCAACGCGAGGATCACGGCGACGACGACCCTGAGCTCCGTGGGCACGTCGGCCACGAAGAACGCCGGCACCGCGCTCAGCGCCGACAGCACCCGCGCGCCGACGACCGTGCCGACGGCGACCCGGCGGCCCCGCCACCCGAGGCCGACGGCCACGACGGTGACAAGGCCCAGGATCACGTCGGCGACGACGACCGCGGTGGGCGGGCCCTGCTCCCCGCCGGCGAAGGCCGAGCCGATGTCGGCCAAACCCAGCAGAGCGGCGATGACCAGACCAGTACGCAACATTCTCATGACGTCCTCCTGACGGGTACGGCAACGGTGGGACCCAGGTCCCAGGCGTCATCCGGGGTGCGCAGCACGCGCCAGGCCGCCACGGCGAACCCGAGCGCCGTCAGCCCCCACGCGCAGGCGTCGAGCAGCTGGAACCCGGCGGCGGTGCACACGGCGTGCAGTGGTTGGGACACGAGGACGGCGACGGCCGCCCAGGCCGGTACCGCGCCGGACCGCCACAGGGCCGCACCGAGCAGCACCATGCCGACCACGTGACCGGCCACGAAGATCACCCCGGCGACGGCCACCGGCGCCAGTCCACTGAGTTCGGTCAGCAGGGTCGCGGCGGTGCGCGGATCGACGGTGCCGCTGGCCAGTACCCGCACGGTCGGGTCGACGGCGAAGAACGGCAGCGCCGCGAAAGCCGGCACCAGCAGTACCAGGCCGGCGAGGGTGAGCGCCGGGGCGCGCCGCTGGGCGAGCCGTCCGGCGGCCAGCACGGACGGGATGAGCGTGACCAGGGCGAGCACGCTGAGCCACAGCACGGCGTCCTGCCGGCCCAGGTGCGCCGCCGTGGCGGTGATGGTCTCCTGGTCGTCGCCGGTGCCGAAGTACGGCAGGACGCCGCGCAGCACGGCGATCGACAGCGGTCCGAGCGGCAGGAGCACAGCGGCACCGACCCGTCGGACGGTGCGGGTGTCGCGTGGGGTGGTCATCGGACACTCCTTTCGGGAACGGGAACACCGTCCACGTTCCAGCCCACCCGCCCCCGACCGGTTGAGGCCGGCGTCCCGCCGCGGTCGGGAAGATGCCCGGCACGATTAGGGGCCAGCCCCCCTCCGCATCCGGGATCCATGGCCCAGGATGGGGTGGTGAGCGCACCGAGATGGCAACGGACCCTGGCGTGGGCGCTGTGCGCGGTCGCGGCCGTCGAGGTGCTCACCGTGTCCGTCGTGGCCCTCGGTCAGCGGGTGGCGGCCGGTGACCTGATCGACTCGTACGTGGTCACCAACACCGCGATCGGCGTCGGCTTCGCGGTGTGCGGCGGCATCCTCGCCACCCAGCGGCCCCGCAACCCGGTCGGCTGGCTCCTGCTCGCCACCGGCCTGGCCCCGCTGACCACCGCGGCAGCCGGCCAGGTCGGGCTGTACGGCGCCACCCACCACTGGCCCGATCCGGTACTGCGCACCCTGCTGAGCGTCTTCTACCTCGCCTGGCCCTGGGGCATCTGCATGTTCTGGCCCCTGGCGCTGCACCTGTTCCCGACCGGCCGGCCGGTGTCGCCACGCTGGCGGTGGACGCTGGGGCTGACCGTGCTCTTCGGAGCCCTGTTCGCGCTGGCCATGTCCACGGAGTCCGAGCCGGTGCGGGGGATCCACTCGTACCTGGCGCTGGCCCTCCCCGGCCCGCTGGCGTTCGTGGGCAACCTGGCCCCGCTGTTCTCCCTGCTCGCCGCGCTCGCCGGCCTCGTCGTCCGCTACCGGCGCGGCGACGAACAGCTGCGCCGCCAACTGCTGTGGCTGGTCCTCGCCGTCACCGTCGCCGTCGGGCTGAACCTGCCGCGCTGGCTCGTGGGCGGCGGCCCGATCCTGCTGCTGTTGGCCGTCCCGCTCGTCCCGGTGGCGATCACCATCGCGATCCTGCGCCACCAGCTGCTCGACATCCGCCTCGTCCTGTCCCGCACCGTCGGCTACCTGCTGCTCACCGCCTCCGTGATCGCCGCCTACACCGGACTGTTGGCGGCCTTCGACGCGCTGCTGCGCGGCAGCGGGGCGCCGGTCGTGGCCACCCTCGTCATCGCGCTCGCGTTCAACCCGGCCCGGGTCCGGCTGCAACGCGGCGTGGACCGGCTGCTGTACGGCTCACGGTCCGACCCGGTCCGGGCCGTGTCACGGGTCGGCGCGCGGCTCGCGGCCGACGACCTCACCGGGGTGCTCGAAGGCACCCGCGACGCGCTACGGCTACCGTTCGCCGCACTGCGCCGTGACGGGCACGAACTCGCCGCGTCCGGCCAGCCACCGACCACCCTGCACACCGTGCCGCTGGTGTTCCGGGGCACCCGCGCGGGCGAACTGCTCGTCGGCGTGCGCCCCGGCGACCGGCGGCTGGCCCCGGCGGACCTGGCCGTTCTCGACCTGCTCGCCGCCCCGCTGGCCGCGGCCCTGCACGCCTCCACCCTCGCCGAGGAGGTCCAGGCGTCCCGCGAACGGATCGTCGCCGCCCGGGAGGAGGAACGCCGCCGGCTGCACCGCGAGGTGCACGACGGACTCGGCCCGGCGCTGACCGGGGCCGGGTTCAAGGCCGACGCCGCGCACAACCTCGTGGCCGGCGCACCGGAGCGGGCCGCGGCCCTGCTGACCGAGCTGCGCCGCGACATCCGCGACGCGATCGACGACCTGCGCCGCCTCGTCTACGGCCTGCGACCACCGGCCCTCGACGAGCTCGGCCTGGCCGGGGCGCTCCGCCGGCACGGCCAGGCCCTGCCGCTGACGGTGACCGTCGAGGCCCCGGCCGTCCTTCCGGTACTGCCGGCGGCGGTGGAGGTGGCCGCGTACCGGATCGGCACCGAGGCGCTGACCAATGTGGCCCGGCACGCCCGCGCCGGCACCGCGCGGGTCGAACTGGTCGTCGACTCGGCGGTGCGGATGACCATCGTCGACGACGGGCCGGCCGACGGCGCCTGGACCCCGGGCGTCGGGCTGACCTCGATCCGCGAACGCGCCGCCGAACTCGGCGGCACCTGCACGGCCGGCCCGACGCCCACCGGCGGCCGGGTGACGGCCGTCCTGCCCCTGGCGGTGCCCTGATGATCCGAGTCGTGATCGCCGACGACCATCCCGTGGTCCGCGACGGCCTGCGGGTGCTGTTCTCCTCCCTGCCCGACATCGAACTCCTCGCCGAGGCCGCGACCGGTCGCGAGGCCGTCCGCGCCGCCGTCACCCACCAGCCGCACGTCCTCGTGATGGACCTGCGCATGCCCGACCTCGACGGCGTCGCGGCCACCGCGGAGATCAGCCGGCTCGCACCCGACGTCGCGGTCCTGGTGCTGACGATGTTCGACGACGACGAGACCGTGTTCGCCGCGATGCGGGCCGGGGCGCGCGGGTACCTCGTCAAGGGCGCGTCGCAGGAGGACATCTCCCGGGCCATCACCACGGTCGCCGGGGGCGGGGCGGTGTTCGGCCCGGGCGTGGCCCGCCGGGTGCTGAACTTCTTCGGCAACCCGTCGCCGACGGCGCAGCCGCCGTTCCCGGAACTCACGCCCCGGGAACGCGAGGTCCTCGACCTGATCGCCGCCGGGCTGCCCAACGCGACGATCGCGCGCCGGCTGGGTCTGGCGGGCAAGACCGTCGGGAACCACATCTCGACGATCTTCGCCAAGTTGCAGGTCGCCACCCGGGCGGAGGCGATCGTGCGGGCCCGCGACGGGGGACTCGGCCGCCAGCACTGACGTACCGTGACGAAACCCGGGGGTACTCGAGTGTGGACCACTCCCGGGTCATTATCGGATTATCGTTACCGCTAATCCGATAATGAGGGCAGGAAACCCCCTTCGTGGGGTACACCATAATTCCTGTTATGTGGGCACGGCGTTATGTCCGGGGCTTCGCCCGGACGTGCATCCGCTCACCCTGCCGGCCGAACAGACTGAGGATCTCCACCGGCCGCCCGTCGGCGCTGCTGAACCAGTGCGGCACCCGGGTGTCGAACTCCGCGGCCTCCCCGGGGCCGAGGACCAGGTCGTGCTCGCCGATGACGAGGCGCAGCCGGCCGTCGAGCACGTACAACCACTCGTAGCCCTCGTGGGTGCGCAGGTCCGGGTCGGCACCCCGGTCCGTGATGATCATTTTGTACGCCTGCAGCGGCCCCGGCCCCCGGGTCAACGGCACGACCGTCCCGCCGTTCGGCATGGTCCGCGGCGTCAGCCGCACCCGGGGATCGCCCACCTCCGGCGCGCCGACCAGGTCGTCGAGCGGCACGTTGTACGCGCCGGCCAGCGGCAGCAACAACTCCAGGCTGGGGCGGCGCTGGCCGGACTCCAGCCGCGACAGGGTGCTCTTGGAGATGCCGGTGGCCTCGGACAATGCGGCCAGGGTGATGCCGCGCTTGGTGCGCAGCCGCCGGAGCCGGGGGGCGACCTCGTCGAGGACCGCCTGGTAGGGCATTGGGGTGTCCATGCGGCCATTGCACAGCGCCGTCCCGGAAATGGCAACAGAAGTTGCCGGGATCACCCGGTCGGTGCACGCTTCGGGACATGAGCGCACACAGCCATTCCGGACACGCACACCACGACACCGACATCGACTGGGAGGTGATGGCCAGCCACCTGGAGACCAACGGCGAACTGCAGTTGCCCGTGCTGCGCGCGACCGCCGCCCGACTGCGTGACCTGCTCGGCCCGGACCGCGAGGTCCGGCGGGTCCTGGACGTCGGCAGCGGGCCGGGCGTCATGACCTGCGTGTTCGCCGAGACCTTCCCGACCGCCCAGGCGGTCGCCGTGGACGGCGCGCCGGGGCTGCTCGACCGCGCCCTGGCCCGCGCGGGCCGGCTCGGCCTCGGCGGCAGGGTGGCCGTCGAGCGGGCGGAACTGCCCGCGGGCTTCGACGGCGGCCTCGGCACGGCGGACCTGGTGTGGAGCAGCAGGGCCGTGCACCACCTGGGCGACCAGCAGGCGGCGCTCGACGGACTCGCCGGCCTGCTGCGGCCCGGCGGGGTGCTCGCCGTGGCGGAGGGCGGCCTGCCGATGCGGTTCCTGCCGCGCGACATCGGCCTCGGCCGGCCGGGACTGCAGGCGCGGCTCGACGTCATCCAGGAGCAGTGGTTCGAGGTCATGCGGACCGAACTGCCCGGCAGTACCCGGGTCGTCGAGGACTGGCCGGCGATGTTCACCCGCGCCGGGCTCACCGGGGTCGGCGGCTTCACCTCCCTGCTCGACCTGCCGGCGCCGCTTAGCCCGGCCGCCCGCGCCTACCTGCACGCCCACCTGTCCCGGCTGCGGGACTCGATGGCCGAGGCCCTCGACGCCGAGGACCGCGCGACGCTCGACGTGCTGGTCGACCCCGAGGCGCCGGAGGGCGTCCTGCAGCGCCCCGACGCGTTCCTGCTGTCGGCGACCACGGTGTTCACAGGCGTGCACCAGCCGCGGTGACCGGCAGGCACCGCTCCCACCATCCGCCGGGCAGCCCGGACCACAGGAAGCACGGACCAGGCGTCCCGGGACCGGGAGTCGCCGGGAGAAGGAAGCCGAACCTTGACATCGCCCAGCGCACTACAGGACCAGCCCACCGGGCTGACGTCGTCGGCCCGGTGGGCGCTCGCCAGCCTCTCGCTGTCGATGCTGCTGGCCTCCCTCGGCACCAGCATCGCCAACGTGGGCCTGCCGACGCTGGCGCACGCGTTCACCGCCTCCTTCCAGGAGGTCCAGTGGATCGTCCTGGCCTACCTGCTGGCCATCACCACCCTGATCGTCAGCGTCGGCCGGCTCGGGGACATCATCGGCCGCCGCCGGCTCCTGCTGGCCGGTATCTCCCTGTTCACCGCCGCGTCGGTGCTGTGCGGGGCCGCGCCGACCCTGCCGCTGCTGATCGCCGCCCGCGCTGCCCAGGGACTCGGGGCCGCCATCATGATGGCCCTGACCATGGCGTTCGTCGGGGAGACGGTGCCCAAGGCGCGGACCGGCAGCGCCATGGGACTGCTCGGGACGATGTCGGCGATCGGCACCGCCCTGGGGCCCTCACTCGGCGGCGTCCTGATCGCCGAACTGGGCTGGCGGTCGATCTTCCTCGTCAACGCGCCCCTGGGCGTCCTCACCCTCGTCCTCGCCCACCGCCACCTGCCGGCCGACCGCCGGGAGCCGAAAGCCGACCGGGCGCGGTTCGACCACGTGGGCACGCTGCTGCTGGCGGGGACCCTCGCGGCGTACGCGCTGGCCATGACGTTGGGGCGGGGCAGGTTCGGCACGCTCAACGCGGCACTCCTCATCGCGGCGGCCGTCGGGGTCGCCCTGTTCGTCCGCGCCGAGGCGACGGCCGCATCACCCCTGATCCGGTGGGCGATGTTCCGCGACCGGGCGCTGAGCGCGAGCCTGGCCATGAGCGCGCTCGTCTCGACGGTGATGATGGCGACGCTGGTGGTCGGGCCGTTCTACCTGTCGCGCGCCCTCGGGCTGAAAGAGGCGCTCGTGGGACTCGCGCTGTCCGTCGGACCGCTGGTCACCGCGGTGACCGGGGTACCGGCCGGCCGGATCGCCGACCGGTTCGGGGTGCGGCGGATGACGGTCGTCGGACTCGCCGCGATGACCGCCGGGTGCGGCCTGCTGGCGGTACTGCCGGCGTCGTCGGGCGTCGCCGGCTACATCGTCCCCATCGCGGTCACCACGGTCGGCTACGCGGTGTTCCAGACGGCCAACAACACCGCCGTCATGACGGATGTCAGCCCGGACCGGCGGGGCGTGGTCTCCGGCATGCTCAACCTGTCGCGCAACCTCGGACTCGTCACCGGCGCCTCCGTCATGGGCGCCGTGTTCGCACTCGGTTCGGCGACGACCGACGTCACGACGGCGGGCCCGGGGGCCGTGGCCACCGGCATGCGGATCACGTTCGCGGTCGCGGCGGGGCTGGTCGTCGTCGCCCTCACGGTCGCGGCGAGGACGCGGCCGGCCAACGCCCAGCGGGCGTAGCCCTTCGGGTCGCCCGCCCCGCCGCGCCGGGCAAGGGCTGCAGGTCACGTCGGGCATCGGGCGGCTACCCGACGTGTGCCGGCCGCAGCGCCTCGGCGTGGTGCAGGGCCGCGCGCGTCGTCTCCCCACCCGCGGGCAGCAGCGGCAGCCGGACGCCGGCCGTGGGAATGACCCCCCGGGCGTGCAGCACCGCCTTCACGATGGTGGGGTTCGGCTCGGCGAACAGCGCCGCGGCCAGTTCCGCGAGGCGGTGTCCGAGGGCCCGGGCCCGAACGGCGTCCCCGGACCGCCACGCCTCGACGAGTTCGACGAACCGTTCCGTGGCCACGTGGGCCGAGGCGAGGATCGCGCCGTGCGCGCCGAGGGCCAGCAGCGGTGAGACGAACACGTCGTCGCCGCCGAGGACCGCGAACCCGGCCGGCGGGTCGGCCATCAACGCGACAGTGTCCTCGTCGATCCCGCCGACGGCGTACTTGACGCCCACCACGCCGGGCAGCGCGGCCAGCCGCCGCAGGGCCACCGCCGACAGGCTCTGCCCGGTCCGGTAGGGAACGTGATAGATCACGACGGGTACGGGGCTGCCGCCCGCGAGCCGGCGGAAGTGGGCCAGCACCCCGGCCTCGCCCGGTCGGGTGAACGGCGGCACCAGGCTCAGCGCGGCCACGACCTCGGGCCGGTCCCGCAGCGCGTCGAGCTCGGCGGGGGTGTTCGCCCCGACCAGGAGTGCCGCGCCGCGTTCCCGGCAGACCCGCGCGACGGTGTCGAGGACGGCCCGGCGTTCCGGGCCGGTGAGGGCCGCCGGTTCTCCCGTGGTGCCCAGCGCGACCACCCCGGTGGCCCCGGCGGCGAGAACCTGGCGGGCGAGGGCTTCCAACGCGTCGAGGGCCACGGCTCCGGTGGTGTCAAACGGGGTGATCAGGGGCACGTACAGGCCGGTGAGTGTCATGAGTCCAGCCTCGCCGGGCGCGACCGTCAGGTCCAGTTCAGCTTTGTGCGCACCACCGTAAGCTGAACTGATGCTCGATGTCCGCCGACTCAGACTGCTGTGCGACCTGGCGCAGCTGGGCACGATCGCCGCCGTGGCCAGGTCGCACACGTACTCGCCGTCCGCCGTCTCCCAGCAGCTCGCCGTGCTGGAACGCGAGGCCGGTGTGCCGCTGCTCGAACGGACGGGGCGCACGGTGGTGCTGACCCCGGCCGGTGTCGTGCTCGTCCGGCACGCCGAGGCGGTGCTGGCCGCCCTCGAAGGGGCCAGTGCGGCGCTGGCCACGGTCGGCGGGCGACTGTCGGGACCGCTGCGGATCGGCGCGTTCCCCACCGCGGTGCGGACCTTGCTGCCGGCGGCACTGGTCACGCTGGGCCGCGAGCACCCCGGGCTCGAACTGCGGGTGACAGAGCTCGACCCGGTCGCGGTGCCCGAGGCGCTGCGCGAACGGCGGCTGGACGTGGCCCTGGTGCACGACTACGACATCATGCCGGTCGAGCCCGACCAGGCCCTCGACGCGGTGGCGCTGCTGGAGGAGACGGTCTATCTTGCCGTACCCGTCGACAGCCCTGACCTGGGCGGTGACCCGGTCGGCGGGGCACGGCACGCCGCCTGGATCGTGGGCAGTCCCGGGACGGCCTGCCACGCGGTGGCCACGCAGGTGTGCCGCACGGCCGGTTTCACCCCGCTGGTGCGCCACCACGCCGACGACTTCGCCGCGGTGCTCGCGCTGGTCGCGGCAGGGCAGGGCGTGTCGCTCGTGCCGCAACTGGCCGCCGCACAGCCGCCGGTCGGGGTGCGCCTGGTCCCGCTCGCCGCCCGCCGGCGCACCCGGGTCACCTACCGGCGGGGCGCGGCCACCCACCCCGCCGTGGCCGCGTGCGTGGCGGCTCTGCACGAGGCCACGGCGGCATGGACCCTGGCATGATCATCGGGTGACCGTGACCCACGCGCCCCCCGACTACGACTGCCCCTTCTGCCGGCTCGCGGCCGGCGGCGGCGACGCCCTGAGCGGCCCGCCGGACATCGTGCGCCGCACCGACGCCGCCCTGGCGCTGATCTCGCCCCGGATGTGGCCGAAGAACCGGGGCCACGTGCTCGTCGTGCCGACCGCCCACCATGAGACCCTCTATGACCTGCCGTCCGCCGCCGGACACGCCGTGCACGACCTGGTCCGCGAGGTGGCCGTCGCGCTGCGCGCCAGCTACGGATGCGCCGGCGTGTCGACCCGCCAGCACAACGAACCCGCCGGTTACCAGGACGTGTGGCACTACCACGTGCACGTGTTCCCCCGGTACCCCGACGACCTCCTCTACGGCACGCGACCGCTGCCCGAGTACGCCACCGCCGCCGAGCGCCGCCCGTACGCCGATCGGCTCCGGGCCCACTTCGACGGGTCGCCGTCGTGACCCGGCCGGGGGACCGGCTGCCGTCCGTGCTGCGGTTCGCGACCGAGCTGTTCGCGTGGGTGGCCACCCCGTGGGCCCTTGCCCGGCACTCAGTGGTGTTAGCCGTGGTGTCGGTGCTGGTCCTGATCGGGCTGCCGACGGTGTTCGGCACGCCGGGGGACAAGAAGCAGGTGCTGGTGGCCGTGCCCGGGGCCGTGACAGTGCTGCTGGTCGTGCTGCAGCTGGTCGCGGCGGTGGTGTCGTCGTGGTGGGCGTGGCCGGCGCCGGTCGCCGTCGGGGTGTCGGTGCTCGCGGCGGCCACAGTGGTCACGGAACTGCCGCGCTGGCGGTGGCTGACCCGGGGTTAGGCTTTCGTCACGGTACGACTGTGCGCGGGCCGGCTCGCCGATCTGCCCGGCGAACTCGCGCCGCCGGGCAGATCGGCTCCGTGACCCCATGCAGGGGCTGGGGCGGCAGGGACCCTGGGCGGCCCCCGCCACCCGGTCAGACCCCGAGCTGCTCGGCGGCGAGCCTGGTGCCCTCCACCCGCGCCGCGATCTTCGCGAACGCGATCTCCCGCGACGTCGACACGTCGTCGGCGAACGGCGAGAATCCGCAGTCGTCGCACGTGCCCAGCCGGTCGGCGGGGATGTGCCGGGCGGCGGTCAGCACCCGGTCGCGCACCTCCTCCGCGGTCTCCACCCGGGGGTCGATCGGGTCGGTGACCCCGACGAACACCTTCTGGTCGGACCGGGCGTGCTGTGCGATGACCGACAGGGCGCGCTCCGGGTCGGACTCGCCGGCCAGGGCGACGTAGACGTTGCCGACCTCGATCCGGAACAGGTCCGGCAGCAGCTCCGCGTAGTCGACATCGGCGCTGTGCGTGGAGTCCTGGTCGCCGCCCGGGCAGGTGTGCAGACCGATCCGGGCCCGCTCGGCGTCGGAGAACCGCTCCAGGAGCCGGTTGTTCAGGTCGATCAGCGAGCGCAGCAGCTCCTTGCTGGGGTCGAGCTTGACGGCGAGGCGGCCCTCGGTGAAGTCGAGCTGCACGACGTGCGCCCCGGCGTCGAGGCTGCGGCGCACGTCCGCCTCGGCCCCGTCGATCAGGTCGGCGAGGAACTCCTCGCGCGGATACCCCGCGACGCCGTCGGCCGGGTAGAACAGGCTCAGCGCGGACGGCGCGATCACGGCCTGCTTGACCGGGACGGTGGCGAAACGCTGGGCGGCCACCAGGTACTCGTCGGCGTACACCTGGTAGCGGAACGGGCCCGTGACCAGGCGGGGGAGTTGGCGGGTGTGCCCGTCGGCGAAGGGCAGCACGATGCCCTCGCCGTCGAACTGCGGCCCGACCGGGTAGGTGGCGAAGCTGGGCTTGGTCTGCTCGCCGTCGGTGACGACCGGGGATCCGGTCGCCTCAAGTCGTTCGATGGTGTCCCGTAACGCATTGTCGGACAACACAGTTAGGTCTTCGGAGGACAGAGTGCCCGCGGCGTGTGCTTGGACGCCGGCGATGAGCTCTGCGGGGCGCGGAATGCTGCCGATCTGTTCCGTGGAAAGACTCATAGTACAAAACGGTATCAAAGTTTCATTCTTATCGATACCGCCACATCAAGAAATTCCCCCCGACATCGGCGGCGTCGGGGGGTGGGGCACGGCAGCGGCTAGACGGGCCTGCGCAGGGTCAGGGACTGGAAGCGTTGGTTGCCGGTGCCGACCACGTGGAAGTCGACGACCTCGAAGGACCGGGCCGCGAACTCCCGGATCCGCGCGTCGGTGCGCCAGGAGAAGAACCTCGGCGGGTCGTGTTCGTCCTCGTCGAGGGGGCCCTCGTAGTCCACGCCGCCGTACACCCCCAGGAAGAACAGGCCGCCGGGGCGCAGCACGGCCGCGATGGCCTCCAGGGCAGCCGGCAGGTCGGCGTCGGGCACGTGCAGCAGGCAGTTCAGCGCGTACACCGCGTCGAAGGAACCGGGCGGGAACCCCAGGTCCAGGAAGTCGCGGACGTGGGCGGTCAGGCCCTTGGCCCGGCAGTGCGCCACCATCTCCGGGGACAGGTCGACCGCGACGACGTCGAGGCCGTTGTCGCGGAAGTAGGAGCTGTCCTGGCCGGTGCCGGCGCCGACCTCCAGCAGCCGTTCGCGGCCCTCGTCGGTCAGCCGGCGGAGGAAGTCCGCGCGCTCGGTGACCTTCCACGGATCCTTGACCTCGCGGTCGCGGCCGGCGGCCCCGCCGTCGTAGGCGGTGCGCAGCGCGCCTACCACATCCTGATAGCGCATGGCTCAGACCCTCTCGAGCGGCTCGTGCGGCGGCGGCGGCAGTTCGACGGAGATCGGGTCGTCGGGGCGCACCTCGCCACCGGTCACGACGATCCCCATGATGCCGGCCCGGCGCACGACGGTGCCGTCGTCGGCGCGCCCCACGACCTGCTTGAGCAGCCCGGTCTGGAACCCGTTGATCTGCTCGCACGGGTTGCGCAGTCCGGTGACCCGCACGACGGCGGTGTCGCCGAGCAGGAGCCGGGCCCCCCGGGGCAGTGCGATCAGGTCCAGGCCCCGGGTGGTGACGTTCTCGCCCAGTTGGCCGGCGGCCACGTCGAAGCCGGCGGCGGCCAACTCGTCGAGCAGTTCGGCGGCGATCAGGTGCACCTGCCGCAGGTTCGGCTGCGTCGGATCCGCGGCGACCCGGGACCGGTGCTGGACGGTCACCCCCAGGTGCGCGTCGTCCTGCACGCCGAGGCCGGCGAGCAGCCGGATCGACGGCTGGTTGTCCTTGCTGAACTCGTGTACCCCGCTTCGGCTCACGGCCGTGACGATTCCCTGCATGAGTTGATCTTCGCATCCCCGGTGCGATCCGGTGGGGGAGGAGGATCCTCCCCCACCGGATCGGCGGCCCGGCGCCCGCCATCGCGGCGGTTGACCCAGGTCACGTCACCGCGGGCGCAGCCGGTCGAGCAGCTTCGCCGACAGCGCGCCGAGACTGGCCAGCTCGTCGGGGGTCAGCACGTCCACGACGAGGCGGCGCACGCTCGCCACGTGCAGCGGGGCCGCCGCCCGGATCGCGGCGAGCCCGGCGGGGGCGAGCACCGCGTAGGTGCCGCGCGCGTCGGACGGGCAGTCCTCCCGGGTGACCAGGTCGCGGCCCTCCATCCGGCGCAGCTGGTGCGACAGGCGGCTCTTGGACCACGACAGGGCCGCGCCGAGGTCCTGCATCCGCAGCCGGTGCCGTTCGGCCTCCGAGAGCATGACGAGAACCAGATAATCGGGGTACGACAGGCCGCTGGGCCCCAGGTCCCGGCCCAGTTCGACCTCGAGCAGCTCGGTGAGGGTGGTGTAGGAGCGCCACGAGCGCAGCTCCTCGGGGGTCAACCAGCGGGTATCCACCCCCACATCATATTGGTTGACTCGTCAACCATGTGCTAGGTTGGTTGACACGTCAACTAAAGGAGTCGACATGGCCGTCCGCAGGCTCAACCACGCGGTGCTCTACGTCCGCGACACCGACGTCGCCGTGGACTTCTACACCTACACGCTGGGGTTCGAGGTGTCCGCCGCCCACCCGGGCGCGGTGTTCCTCAAGGCCGCCGGCAGCGCCAACGACCACGACCTGGGCCTGTTCGCCGTCGGCCCCCAGGCCACCACGCCGCGCCGGGGCCAGGTCGGCCTCTACCACCTGGCCTGGGAGGTCGGCACCCTCGGCGAGCTCCTCGCGGTGGCCGAGCGGCTCCAGGAACGCGGCGCGATCGTCGGCGCCACCGACCACCACGTGTCCACGTCGATCTACGCCAAGGACCCCGACGGGATCGAGTTCGAGGTGATGTGGCGGGTGCCGGCCGAGGACTGGGACGGCGAGGCCCGCAGCCGCCAGCTCGACCTGGAGGCGGCTGTGGCCCGCTGGGGCACCGACCGGGCGACCGGCGCGGCGGCCGGATCGGCCACCTGACCTAGCACCGGATCGTGACCAGGCCCTCCGCGGCGCCGGCCGGCGCGGGCGCGAGCACCTCGACCGTGACCCGGTAGGCGCGCCGGACGTCGGCGGCCCAGGCGTGCCGGCGCTCGTCGACGAAGGACGCCTCGCCCGTGGCCAGGCTCCGGGTGACGGTCTCCGACGCGCCGTCGCCGTAGGTGACCCGGTAGGTGACCTCGGCCGGCTGGCCGATCGGGCGCACCGTGACGAACACGCCGGCCGCCGCCATGGCGTTCGGGACGCACGAGGAGGTCAGCGTGTCGGGGGTGACCCGCACGGCGACCGTGGTGCGCTCACCGGTGCCGGGCACGCTCGGCACCGCCGAGGCGGTGTCCACGGGGCCGTGCTCGCGGTCCCAGCCGACCATGCCCAGCGACAGCAGCACGACCGTGGCGGCGACGCTGATCACCGTGGCGCTGAGCCTGCGCCACCGGGGCGGTCGGGGCGGCGGCTCCATGCTCTCCCAACCCCGCAGGGTCTGCAGCCACGGCAGCACCCGGGGTGGCAGCTTCTGACGTGCGGCCAGCCCGTTGTCCTCGACCATGGAAGCAAGGTACACAGTGCCCGCCCGTCGCGCTCCTATCAGGAATCCGACAGAACCCTTCACAAGATCATCATTTGGGTACGGGTGACCCCTACCCGAGCCCCTGCCGGTCCGGGGTGAGCGCGATCGCCAGCTCCGCCCCCGCGGGCACGGCCCTGCGCACGGCGGCGGCCAGCAGTTCCCGGTGCGCGGCGACCACGCCCGTCAGCTCCGGCGGCAGGATCACCGCGAGGTCGTCGAGCGCGGCGAGCAGCCGGCGGCTCACCTGGGGCGCGTCGGCGCCGTACCGGCGGATCTCGGTGAACGCCAGCCGGGTCAGGCTCGCGAAGTCCGGCACCTCGGCGATCACCCTCGGCACGCCCCGGCGGTCGCGGTGCACCCCGGCGGCGTCGGGGCGGGCGCCGATGTCGGCGAGCAGGTCCACGATCCGGTCGATGGCCTGCACGGCGGTCGTCGGGTCGTTCACGGCCGGCGACAGGGCGCGGATCGCGATGTCCACGAGCAGCCGCAGCGCGTAGGACGGGTCGTCGTGCAGGGTCCGCTCCCGGCCCCAGTGGAACGCGCCGCGCACCGTCGACGCGTACGGCAGCCGCTCGCCCCAGACCTGCACCAGAGGCGCGCCGCGGGCCACGAAGTCGCCGACCCGGGGGACGACCCGCAGCAGTACCCCCTGACGGGCGGCGGTGCGGACCAGCCTGCGGAAGTTCAGGGACGTCAGCACGGACGGCTCGGCGGCGAGCACCACCCCGTCGGGCGCGCGGTCGGGGACGGTGGCCGACTCGTCGGGGCGGGCGGCCGGGTACCACTCGTCGATCACCCCGCGCGCCTCGCTGGCCACCGCCTCGATCATGTAGGTGCTGCGCATCAGGCGCAGGATCGTGTTCACGTAGAACACGAACAGCACGAGGCTGGTGAACAGCAGCAGCCAGTTGAGGGCCAGGGACACGATCGGCACGTAGGAGGTGCCGTCGTCGAGTTTGTTCTCGCCGATCACGCCGAGCACCGTCACCGAGTAGGCGAACGTGGCCAGGAAGACCCCGAGCGTGATCTTCGTGATCCGCAGCCGGGCGTAGATCCGCAGCACCCGGGGCGACAGCTGGCTGGCGGCGAGTTGCAGCCCGACCAGGGACATCGAGAACACCACGCCCAGGAAGCTGAGCATCGCCGCGGCGATCGTGGAGATGACCGCCCGGTTGGTCTCGTCGGTGAGCGGGGTGCCCGTGACCAGGGTCGGGTCCAGGGACACGAGCTCGTCGAGGGGTTCGGTGAACGTCGGCAGCACGATGCCGAGGAACAGCAGGAACAGGGGTGTCGGCCAGAACGCCGACCGGACCCGCTCCCGCCAGTGCCGCATGTCCCCATCGTGCATGACGCGACCGGCGGGAAAGGGCGAATCCGCCTCAGTCGAGCGCGGCCCGCACCACCAGGTCCAGGGGCGGGCGCGGGTCGGACGTGTCGTGCCGGGCGATCCGGTGCAGGATCAGCCCCTCGCCGCAGGCCATGAGCGCCGCGGCGGCCGTCGGGGGGTCCTGCGCGCCGAGCCGGGCCAGGACCGGCACGGCCCAGGCCTCCATCATCACCCGGCCCCGCGACACGGCCTCGCGGATCGTGGCGTCGTGGCTGGCCTCCATGAACAGCACGAGGCGGGCGGTGGTGGTGGTCCGGTTGACCGTGGTCGCGTACTCGATGACGCCGCAGAGCATCTCCACGAGGTCGGCGGCGGTCTCCGGCGAGTACGGGCTCCCGAGGTCGGCGGTCTCCCGGGCGGCGATCGCGTCGACGGTGCCCGACAGCAGGGCCGCACGGGTGCGGAAGTGGTTGGAGGTGGACCCCTTCGGCAGGCCGGCCCGCTCGTCGACCCGGGCGTGGGTGAGCGCGCGCAGGCCCTCGGTCCCGACCAGGTCGATCGCGGCGTCGAGCGCTCGGGTTCTCGTGGACGTCATGACCAAACTATAAATGTAGTGACTTGGCCACTATGAAAGTAGTAGCGTGAAGGGCATGGACATCACAGCGCGCTCCCACGAGGGGACCTTCCCCCAGCTCGACGGCGTCGAGCACCGCTACGTAGAACTTCCCGGGCTGCGCATGCACGTGGCCGAGGCCGGCCGGGGCGACCCGGTCCTCCTCCTGCACGGCTTCCCCGAACACTGGTGGGAATGGCGGCACGTCATCGGCGGCCTCGCCCGCCACCACCGGGTGATCTGCCCCGACCTGCGCGGCGCCGGCTGGACGGACGCCCCGCCCGACGGCTACTCCAGCGGCCCGCTGCTGGCCGACGTCACGCACCTGCTCGACGCCCTCGGCCTGGACCGGGTGCACCTGATCGCCCACGACTGGAGCGCGATCGTCGGCTTCCAGCTCTGCCTGGGGCACCCCGACCGGGTCCGGGACTACCTCGTGCTCGGCGGCCCGCACCCGTACGTGCGGTTCAACGTCCGACTCCTGTCGGTCATGCCGAAGCTGTGGTTCCAGTGGGTGATCGCCACCCCGGGCCTCGGCCCCCGGCTGCTCGGCCGGGGCCGCCAGCGCCTGGCCCGGCACCTGCTGACCGGCTACGCCGCCACCCCCGACGCGTTCACCGAGGCGGACATCGCCCTGTTCCTCGCCCCGCTGCGCGACCCGGCCAGGGCCCGGGCGGCGGGGAAGCTCTACCGTGGCCTCATCCTGCCCGAGGCCCGCCGGTTCATGTCCGGGGCGTACCGCGACACCCGGCTGAGCACCCGGACCCGGATCCTGGCCGGCGCGGCGGACCCGGTCGCCGACCAGGCCACGACCGCCCTGCTGATGGCCGGGTACGAGGACTACACCGACGACCTGACCATCGAGTTCGTCGGCGGCGCCGGGCACTTCCTCGCCGACGACCGGCCGGACGTCGTGGTCGCCAAGGCCCTGGAGCTGTTCGCCACACCGTAGGCTGGGCGGATGGCCGGCTACTCCGACACGCCCCTGCCGAAGAAACTGGGCATCGCCCCCGGACTGGCCGTGGCCGTCCTCGGCGGGACGGTGCCCGGCGTCGAGGCCGACGACACCCTCGACGCCGGCCCGTACGACGTGATCGTGCTGTTCGTGACCAGCCGCGCCGACCTCGAAGGCCGCCTGGCCCAGGTCAGGGCGGCGATGACCCCGGCGGCCGGCTTCTGGGTGGCGTGGCCGAAGAAGGCGTCGAAGGTGCCCACCGACATGACCGAGGACGTGGTCCGCGCCGTCGCGCTGCCCACCGGGCTGGTCGACAACAAGGTGTGCGCCATCGACGCCGTGTGGTCCGGGCTACGCCTCGTCATCCGCCGGTAGCTGCGCTGACCAGCGCCCCCGGTGCACGACCTCCTCGACGGGCCGGCGGCGCGCGGCGAACGAGGCCCGGCGCTCCGGAGTGACCTTGTCTGCCGCGTAGCCCACCGACACCGCGCCGACCGGCACGAAACCCTCCGGCACGCCGAAGGCCTCCCGGTACGCGTCGTGGTTTTCGGGCTGGATCCCGAACAGGCACGCGCCCAGCCCCTCGTCGACCGCCGTGAGCAGCATCAACAGGGCGGCCATGCCCGCGTCGATGTCCCAGTACGGCACCGGCCAGCGGTCCTCGGCCCGGTCCGTCCAGCCCTTGTCCGGCCGGGCGTAGCGGTCGAGGTAGGCGTCCTTGTGCGAGTGCGCCACGACGACCAGGGGCGCCGTGCTCATCCCGGCCAGCCACTCGTCGAGGGTGCTCGCCGCGGCCGTCCGGCCGCTGCGGCTGTCCTTCCCGAACGTGCTGACCTCCCAGAACAGGTCCAGGTCCGCCTTGTCCTGCAGGGCCAGGAACCCCCAGCCCTGGGAGAACCCGGCGGACGGGGCGCGCAGCGCGTGGGCGAGGACGCGTTCGACGACCTCGGGGGACAGGGGGCGGCCGGGGTCGTACTCGCGGACCATCCGGCGGCGTCGCAGAACCTCGCGAAACTCCATAGACGGCAGTCTACGCAACAGTCTTCGCGATCTTCCGTTTCCTGCGCCGGTATAGTTTTCACTCGTGCGGGGAGGTGACATCCAGGGTGTGCGAGGCGTTTCCCTGTGTCGCACTGGTCCGGTCGAACTCACACCTCATCCCCAGCCCCGCACACATGCGCCCGCGCTTGCTCGCGCAATTCTTTTCTCCGGAGGAAGCCGATGAGCATCTACACCCTGCCCGACCTGCCGTATGACTACTCCGCTCTGGAACCGGCCATGAGTGGCCAGATCCTCGAGCTGCACCACGGTAAGCACCACGCGGCGTACGTGGCCGGCTCCAACGCCACGCTCGACGCGCTCGCCGAGGCCCGCGACAAGGGCAACTACGCTGGCATCGTCGGCCTGGAGAAGACCCTGGCCTTCAACGTCTCCGGGCACGTCCTGCACTCGATCTTCTGGGAGAACCTGTCCCCGGAGGGTGGCGACCGTCCGGAGGGCGAGCTGGCCGCCGCGATCGACGAGTACTTCGGGTCGTTCGAGGCGCTGCAGGCGCAGCTGTCCAACGCGACCAAGCTGGTGCAGGGCTCGGGCTGGGGCGTGCTCGGCTACGAGCCGCTGTCCGGTCGCCTGCAGGTCACCCAGGTCTACGACCACCACGGCAACGTGGGCGTCGGCACCACCCCGGTGCTCGTGTTCGACGCGTGGGAGCACGCGTACTACCTGCAGTACAAGAACGTCCGCCCGGACTACGTCGACCAGCTGTGGAACCTCGTCAACTGGTCGGACGTGTCGGCCCGTTTCGACGCGGCGCGCGGCGCCAAGTAGTCCACGCGTTGCGGAGGGGCCCCCGGGTGGGGCCCCTTTCGCGTAGGCTGCGCCGGTGTTGGTCGATGATCTGACCTCGGCGCTGTCCGGGCACCCGGGGGCCCTCGGGCTGTGGCTCGCCGGGAGCCGGGGGCGTGGCGACCACGACCGGTACAGCGATGTGGACCTGTGGCTCGTCGTCGACGACGTCGGGGCGTTCGTGGCCGACTGGCCCGCACTGTGTGACACGGTGACCCCGACGGTGCTGCGCGAACAGGTCGGCGGCGCGCCGGTGTTCACCCACGTCACGCCCGACTGGCTGCGGTTCGACCTGTCCGTGAGCCCGGTCGCCGACGTGCCCGGCCGGTCGCGGGTGGGGCTGGTGCCGTTACTCGACCGGGCCGGGTTGCACACCCAACTGGCCGGGCCCCTGCCGCCGCCGGACGTGGACGCCGACCGGGCCGTGGCCGTGACGAAGGAGTTCCTCCGGGTCGTGGGGCTGCTGCCGATGGTGCTCTTCCGGGGCGACCGGGTGCTGGCGGCGTCCGGGGCGACTCTCGTGCGCCGGTTGCTCAACGACCTGATGGACCTGTCCGTGCCGGCCGTCGATCCCGGCGGGGCGACTCGGCGCTACGCGGCGCTGTCGGCCGGGCACCGGGCCGTGCTGGAGACGTTGCCGGCCATCGAGGCGACCGGCGAGTCGGTGCTGGCCGTGCACCGGGCATGCGGGGCGGCATTCGTGCCGCTGGCGCGGGAACTGTGCGGGGACCGGTTTCCGGAGGAGTTGCACACGGCACTGGTGGCGCATCTGCGGCGGGAGGGGTGCGACGTCCTGGGGTGACCCGGCACCGCGAGCCGCCCGTCAGGCACGAGAAAAGGGGCCCTGCGAGGGGCCCCTTTCTATCGCGCGGTCCTACGGGATGGTCAGGACCTGGCCGGGGTTGATCAGGTCGGGGTTGGAGATGCCGTTGGCGTTGGCGATCTCCATGTAGCGGTTGCCGTCGCCGTAGAACTGCTCGGCGATGCCCCACAGCGTGTCGCCGGACTGCACGGTGTACGTCCGGGCCGCCGCGGCGGCGGGCGCAGCGGGCGCTGGCGCGGCGGACGGCTCCTCCAGGGGCTCCCCGTTGGACGTGTTCGACGTCCACAGCACGGTGCCGTCGCCGCCGGACAGGACCAGCTCGCGGTCGTTGCGCAGGGTCAGCGTCGTGTCCGAGCCGGACGTGCCGGTCGCCCACACCGCGGTGTTGTCCGAGGTGTAGAGCACGAAGTTGCCGTCGCCCTGCAACTCGGCCCGCACCGCGTTCTTGCCCTCGGTGCCGGACGACCAGGCCACGTCGGCGTCGGTGTAGAGCACCAGGTTGCCGTCGCCCTGCAACCGCAGCGCGTGCTTGCCGTTGTTGGAGGTGAGCTTCTGCTCGACGCCGAGACTGTCTCCGGACTTCAAGGTGTCCATCTGATCCCTTTCTCCGATGTACCGGTCACGCGGAAGCGTACGCGCATCGGGGTAAAAGGGACGTATTAACCCGCCGGTTGGCAGTTCAGCTTCTTCGCGGTCTCCGCCGGCACGTACTGTTCCGTGCAGATCGTCCCCGCGCCGAACGTCAACGCCTGCCACACCTTCTTCGTCGCGTCGTAGCCGAACACCACCCGGTTGCTCTGCATCGGGCCGACGGCGCTGGCGATCGCGAAGTTGTCCTGGCAGGCCACCTTCTCCAGCTTCTCCGGGGCGCCCGCTCCGATGTACACCGCGTCGTAGGTCTTCAGGTCCGCCAGCAGCTTGACCGCGTCGACCGGGCACGCCTTGACCCCGGGGGCGGCCGGCGTGGCCTTCACCGTGGACTTCGGCGTCGGGCTCGGAGCGGCGGCGGTCGTGGCGGGCGGCGGGGTCGCGGTGTCCTTCGTGCTCGATCCGCAGCCGGCGAGCGCGAGGGGGACGAGGACGGCGATGCCGGCCGTGCGGACGATGCGGTGCACTGCGTTCCTCCAGAAGGGTGGGTTGCGCGATGCTACCCCCCTGCCCGGCGGCTACGGAACGGGCCGCCCGGTCCGGCTACGGGCGCGCCGGCCGATCGGCCGTCTCCGCGGGCCCGCCGAGCCGCGGCAACCGCACCTCGGCCCGCAGGCCCGGCCCGGCGTCGGCGAGCCGGACCGTGCCGTTGTGGGCGGCGACGAGTTCGCGGACGATGGCCAGCCCCAGACCACTGCCGCCGCCGTCGCGGCCCCGCGCGCCGTCGAGGCGGGTGAACCGACCGAACACCCGCTCCCGGTCGGCCGCCGGGATGCCCGGCCCGTCGTCGGTCACCGTGATCAGCACCTGCGGACCGTCGCGGGACACGTCGACCGCCACCTGGGTACGCGCGTGCCGCAACCCGTTGTCCACCAGGTTCGCCACGATCCGCTCCAACTGGCCCCGGTCCCCGGTGGTGGACTGGGCCGACCCGGTGACCGCCACGGTCGGGTACCGGGCCCGCAGCCCCCGGACCAGGCCGAGGACCTCCACCGGATCGCGCCGCGCGGAGGCCCGCTCGTCCACCCGGGCCAACAGCAGCAGGTCGTCGGTGAGCCGGCCCAGCCGGGCGACGTCGGCGAGCAGTTCCTCCGGGTCGGCCGCCTCGCCGAGGTGGGCCGCGACCTCCAGTTGGGTCCGCAGGCTCGCCAAGGGGCTGCGCAGCTCGTGCGCGGCGTCGGCGACGAAGGCCCGCTGCCGGGCGCGCGCCTCCTCCACGGGCCGCAGGGTCGCCCCGACCAGCCGCCACGCGATCGCGGCCAGGCAGGCCAGGAACACCGGGAACGCGACCAGCAGGGTGGTGCGCAGCGCGCCGACGGTCTGCTCGGCGTCGCGGGCGGACACCGCGACGAGCACCGTGCCGACCCCGTGCGCGGGGGCCGCGACCACCAGGGTCGTGCCCTCGGGACCGTGCAGGATGATCGTCCGCCCGGTGCGGGCCCGGTCCAGGTCCGCCGGGCGCAGCACCGCGACGAGCCGGTCCGCGCCGATCGACGCGGCCAGGATCCGGCCGTCGCCGTCGACGAGCTGCACGACGCCGGTGCCCCCGGACGGCACCGGGTCGGCGAGTTCGCCGGCGACGGCGAGTTCGGCGACGTCGTTGGCGGTGTGGCGGGCGGTGTCCTCCAGCGACCGCAGCAGGGCGAACTTCAGCGCGAGGACCAGCAGCAGGCCGCCGACCGCCAGCGTCGCCGCGACCCCGGCGGTGCCGAGCAGCATGAGCCGGCCGCGCAGCCCCAGGCGGCGCATCAGCCGGCCCGGTCGTCGGCGAGCCGGTAGCCCAGGCCGCGCACCGTCTGCACCGACCGCCGGCCGAACGGGGTGTCGATCTTGCGCCGCAGGTACCCGACGTACACCTCGACGACGTTGGGGTCGGTGTCCGCGCCGGCCTCCCACACGTGGTCGAGGATCGCGATCTTGGAGCAGGCGGCCCCGGCGTGCCGGATCAGGTACTCCAGCAGCGCGTACTCCCTGCTGGTCAGCGTGACCTCCACGTCGCCCCTGCGCACCTGGCGGCTCGCCGGGTCCAGGGTCAGGTCCCCGACCGCGAGGACGGCCGGCCGTTCGGGGGCGCCCCTGCGCAGCAGCGCCCGCAGCCGGGCGAGCAGGACGACGAAGGAGAACGGCTTGGTCAGGTAGTCGTCGGCCCCGGCGTCGAGCCCGTCGGCCTGGTCGTACTCGCCGTCCTTGGCCGACAGCATCAGGACCGGCACCCAGTTGGCCTCCGCGCGCAGGGTGGCCACAATTCGGTACCCCGACAGGCTGGGCAGCATGATGTCCAGGACGACGGCGGCGTAGTCGCCGTACCGGGCGGCCTCCAGGCCCTCGATCCCGTCGGCGGCGAGGTCCACGACGAAGCCCTCGGCCTCCAGACCCCGCTTGAGCGCGCGGGCCAGGCGTTCCTCGTCCTCCACCACCAGCAGCCGCATGCCCCCAGCCTGCCATGGTCACTCCCCGGGGCGGTGGCGGTCTCAGGCGCTTCACAGGGTTCGCGGGGCACGATGGGGACATGACTGACAACAGGCTTCGCTGGGCGGTACCGGTCGGCATCGTCACCACCGTCGCGGCCGTCGTGGGATTCAGCCAGATCGCGGGCGCCACCGACGCGCCCGACCTCCCCAAGCGCACCGCGTCCCAACTCCTCGTCGACCTGCAGAACGCCCGCCTCGACGCGCTGAGCGGCACCGTCGTGCAGCGCGCGGACCTGGGCCTGCCCGCCATCGCCGCCAACGGCTCGGACTTCACGTCCCTGGTGAGCGGCAACCACACCCTCAAGGTCTGGTACGCCGGCCCCGACAAGGTCCGCCTCGCCCTCCTCGGCACGCTCGGCGAGTCCGACGTGATCCGCAACGGCTCCGACGTGTGGGTGTGGTCGAGCAAGGAGCACCGGTCGACCCACACCGTGCTGTCCGCCGACCAGGACAAGGCCGGCCAGGGCCCGCTGGACCCGCGGAACCTGCCGAAGACCCCGCAGGAGGCCGCCGACCGGCTCCTGGCCAGCATCGACCCGTCCACGGTCGTCACCACGGCCAGCAACGTCACGGTCGCCGGCCGCTCGGCGTACGACCTGATCCTCGCCCCGCGCGACCGCGACTCGCTCGTCGGCTCCGTGCACGTCGCCGTCGACGGCGAGCGGCACGTGCCCCTGCGGGTGCAGGTGTTCGCGAAGAACTCCGCGTCTGCGGCCTTCGAGGTGGGCTTCCAGCAGGTCTCCTTCGACCGGCCGGGTGCGGAGAACTTCGCGTTCACCCCGCCGCCCGGCACCGAGAAGTCCGAGGCCCCGGACGCCCCCGGCCCCGACGCCGTCCCGCCGGCCGTCGACGCCGCCAAGCCGGTCCTGAAGGGCACCGGCTGGACCACGGTCGTCGTCGCCCAGGCCGGCCAGGCCCCGAAGGAGGCCGCGGGCATCCTCGGCCAGCTGCCGAAGGTCAGCGGCGACTGGGGCAGCGGCCGGCTGCTCAGCGCCAAACTGTTCTCCGTCCTGCTCACCGACGACGGTCGCCTGATCGCCGGCGCGGTCGCCCCGCAGCGGCTGTACGAGGCGGCCAGGTGACCTACCACCCCTTGGCGGTCCGCACCCAGGGCCTCACCAAGCGGTTCCGGACCCAGGTCGCGGTGAACGCCGTCGACCTGGCCGTCCCGACCGGCGCCGTGTACGGCTTCCTCGGCCCGAACGGCTCCGGCAAGACGACCACGATCCGCATGCTCCTCAACCTGATCAGCCCCACGGCCGGCACCCACGAACTCCTCGGCGTACCGGCCGCCGCGGCCCTGTCGAAGGTCGGCTCGCTGGTGGAGGGACCGGCATTTCACCCGTACCTGTCCGGTCGCGACAATCTGCGCCGGCTCGACGCGGCCGACCGCACCGCCGACGGGGCCACGGCCGCGACCCGGATCGACGGGGCTCTCGACCGGGTCGGGCTGCTGCCGGCGGCCCGCAAGCGCTACCGGGCCTACTCACTGGGCATGCGCCAGCGCCTGGCCCTGGCCGCGACCCTGCTGCAGCCCCGCGAGCTGCTCATCCTCGACGAGCCGACGAACGGTCTGGACCCGCAGGGCACCCGGGAGGTCCGGTCCATCATCACGCACCTGGCCGCCGAGGGCTCCACGGTGATGCTGTCGACGCACCTGCTGTCGGAGGTCGAGCAGATCTGCACCCACGTCGGGGTCATGCACCTGGGCAAACTGGTCGCGCAGGGCTCGATCGAGGCGATCCGGGGCCGCACGGCCCCCACCGCCCGGGTCGACACCAGCCTGCCCGGGCAGGCCGCAGCCACGCTGCGCGGCCTCGGGCTCACCGACGTCGCCGTGGGCGAGGAGCACGCCACCGGACTGCTCGGCCCGATCGCGCCGGAGAAGGTCGTCGCCGCGCTCGTCGGCGACGGCGTGCCGGTCCGCGGCTTCGCCGTCCAACGCCCCGACCTGGAGGAACTGTTCGTGACGCTCACCGGGGAGGGCTTCGATGTCAGCGGCTAGCGCACCGGTCGCGCGCCGAGCGTCGACCAGGTTCTTCCGCTCGGAGCTGATGCTCATCTTCGGACGCCGCCGCAACTGGGTGGGCCTGGCCATCCTCGCCGCCGTGCCGGTGATCATCGCGGTCGCCGTGAAGATCGACTCGCCGGAGGGCCCGTCGGGCGGGGACTTCTTCTCCTCGATCACCTCCAACGGACTGTTCGTGGCCCTGGCCGCCCTGTTCGTCGAGCTCCCGCTGTTCCTGCCCCTGGCGGTGGCCACCATCGCCGGCGACGCGGTGGCCGGCGAGGCCAACCAGGGCACCCTGCGCTACCTGCTGGCCGTCCCGGTCACCCGGATCCGGCTGCTGTCGGTCAAGTTCGGCGCGCTCGTCGTGTTCTGCGCCGTGGCGACCCTGGTGGTGGCGATGACCGGGGTGATCGTGGGGCTGGTGTTGTTCGGGGGCGGGAAGATGACCCTACTGTCGGGCACCCAGATCGGGTTCTGGGGCGGCGTCGGCCGGCTGCTGCTGATCTGCGGGTACATCACGGTGTGCCTGACGGCGCTCGCCGCGGTCGGGCTGTTCTGCTCCACGCTGACCGAGCAGCCGATCGGCGCGGGCATCGCGGTGCTGATGCTGACCATCGTGAGCGCGATCTGCGACGGCATCCCGCAGCTCTCGGCGATCGGCCCGTACCTGCCGACGCACTACTGGTACGCGTTCGGGGACCTGTTGCGCGACCCGCTGACGATGACCTCGGTCGGTCCGGGGCTGGTGTCGGCGGCGATCTACACCGCGGTGTTCACGACCGCGGCCTGGGCGCGGTTCTCCACGAAGGACGTGACCAGCTAGCCCGGGCTGTCCGCCGGGGGTGACGCGGGCCCGTCACCCCCGGCTGTCCGGACCCACGGTCCGTGATCGTCCGTCCGCGCGTGGGCGCGGTCGTGCCTCGGCGGGTGCGCGCGACGCGCCGCAGAGGGAGGTAATTCACACTTTGTTCACGACGGTGTCCGGCGGTGACACGATGGGGGCCATGACCTTCCTCGGCGAGACGGTGGCGCCGCCCGCGCCCTGGTGGGAGCTGGAACGATCGGCTCTGGCCCGGCTCGCGGCCGGCTGGTCCTCGCGGCTCACGCCGGCCGAACTCGAACCGCTGCGCAGCCTCGGGGACCGCCTCGACGCCGCGGAACTGGCCCAGGTGCTGCTGCCGGTGGCGCTGCTCGTGGAGGCGTACGCGACCGGCACCCAGGCCCGGCAGAACGCCCTCGACACGCTCCTGGCCAGCGTCGACACCCCCGGCCCGCCGCACGCCCCGTTCGTGATCGGGATCGCCGGCGGGGTGGCCGTCGGCAAGTCCACGGTCGCCCGGGTGCTCCGCGAGCTGCTCAGCCGGGGCCCGGGCCACCCGAACGTCGAGTTGATCACCACGGACGGGTTCCTGCTGCCCAACGCGGAGCTGGAACGCCGGGGGCTGATGACCCGCAAGGGGTTCCCCGAGTCCTACAACGCCCGCGAGCTGCGCCGGTTCCTGGCCGCGGTCAAGGGCGGGGCCGAGAAGGTCTCCGCCCCGGTGTACTCGCACCTGGCCTACGACGTCCTGCCCGGCGAGCGGGTCACCATCGCCCGCCCCGACGTGCTGATCGTCGAGGGCATCAACGTGCTCCAGCCGCCCCGGACCGGCCCGAACAAGCGCAGCCAGCTGGCCGTGTCGGACTTCTTCGACTTCTCCATCTACGTCGACGCGCGCCTGGAGCACGTGCGCCGCTGGTACATGGAACGGTTCCTCACCCTGCGCCGGACGGCGTTCGCCGATCCGGCGTCGTACTTCCACCGGTACTCCTCGCTGAGTGACGTCGACGCCGAGGCCACCGCCCAGCGGATCTTCCGGGAGATCAACGAGGTGAACCTGGTGGAGAACATCCAGCCGACCCGCTCCCGGGCGAACCTGGTGCTCAGGAAGGGCGCGGACCACGCTGTCGAACGGGTCCTCGTCCGGCACTGACCGCGCCGGTCACCGGGCCCGCCGCCGCCGGCCGCGCACCAGGGCCCACCCGACCAGCGCCGCGAGCCCGACCGGCACCGCCAGGCACCCGGCGACGCCGAAGATGATTCCGGCCGGCCACCAGCCCATGTCCTGACCGCCGCCCGCCCGGCCGCCCATCGCCGGCACCAGGGCCGTGGCCAGCTGGATGTCCCTGCTCGTCAGGTCCCCGTCGGGGTCGGTGACGAAGTTCGCCAGCACCCGGGGCGGGCCGCCTGCCAGGTCCACCTCCACGATCTGGGCCCGGGTGCGGCCCTGGAATCCCCAGTAGCTGCGCTCGCCGGTGTCGCTCGCCGTGCCGTCGGTGACCACCGCCAGGAACGTGTCGGCGTCGCGCCAGCCGAGCACCGGCGGGGCGAAGCCGGCCGGTGGCAGGGTGCCGACGGTGACCGGGCCCGGCAACGGGGCCCCGGAGCCCGTCGCGTCGAGGAACACCAGGTCGCGCAGGTTGCGCTCGGCGGACGTGGTGGCGGCGGTCGGGGCGGCCTCGCCGAGCGCCAGCAGCCGCCCGTCGGGGCTCCACGCCTCCGGTCCGGCGAGGGTCCGGCCGTCCGGGAGGGGCAGTTCGCGCGCGCCGCGCCCGTCGAGGCCGACGACCATCAGCTTCCGGTCGGCCTGCACGGCCACGTGCCCACCGTCCGGGGCGAACGCCACCATCGTCGGGTCGGCCGAGCCGCTGCTGTCCGGGGCGGAGCCCTCGGTGAGGATCGCGCTCGTCCCGGTACCGGTGTCCAGCAGCCACACCGGCCCGACCAGGGTTCCCGGCTGCCACGACCGCGGCTCGACGCTGACGGCGACGTACCGGCCGTCGGGGGACCACGCGCGGGGGAACGTCTTCGCCTGGCTCGACACCCGCCACGTCCGCTCGTGTGCCGTGGCCAGGTCGATGAGCGTCACGCCGGACCCGCCGTCAGGGTCGCCGACCGCGACCCGGGTGCCGTCGGGGGACAGCCGGACCATGGCCTGGGCGGGGATGTCGAGCCGGCGGTAGGTGTCGGCGTACGCGCCGACGACCCGGGCCTGGGCGAACGGGAAGTCCTCGTGCCCGTAGGACTGCTGATAGAAGGCGACGGCGGGCCCGGTGGGGGAGCTGTCGAGGTAGCCGGCGAGGAACGAGTGGCCGGGGAACTCCCTCGGCAGGGTCGCGCCGGCCCCGCCGGGTGCGGTCGTGCCGCGCGGGGTCGGCCACGCGAAGACCCCGAACAGCACCAGGGCGCACGCGGCGGCGGCGAGCGCCGGCACCAGCCACCGCCGGCCGCGCCGGGCGGGCACGGTGAAGGCCCCGGGCCGGGCCGGGACGCTGTCGGCGACCTCGCGCAGCCCGGCGCGGATCCGCTGCTCAGTCATCGAGTTGCTCCTTGAGGACGGCGAGGCCACGGTGCAGGAGGGACTTGACGGTGCCGGGCCGGCAGCCCAGCGCCTGGGCGATCTGGGCCTCGGACAGGTCCAGGTAGTACCGGAGGAACACGGCGGCGCGGTGCCGGGGGTTGAGATGGGTCAGGGCCCGGCGCACGGCGACCGCGTCGGGGCTCAGGGCCGGTTGGTCCGCGACGCCGCGGGGGGCGTGGCGGCGTTCGAGCACCCGGCGGCGCACCCAGGAGGTGCACCGGCTGACCACGGCGCGGCGCAGCCAGGCCACCGGGTCGGTGACCCGGTGGCGGTGGTGGTAGTAGTCGAGGAAGCTGTCCTGCACCACGTCCTCGGCGGCGCTGAGGCTGCCGGTGGTCACGTAGGCGAGGCGGGTCATCGGGGCGAAGTGGTTCTCGTAGACGGCGCGGAACGCCGCGTCGTCGTCCACCCGATCGGCCAGTACGGTCACGGGTCCTAGGCGCACGAGCGGGCCGTTCGGTTGCACGGCCGATTCGGGGACTGGCGCGGGCCGGTCATAGTGGCGGGCATGGGGTTGTTCAGGCACATCAAACGTTCGATCAAGCACCGCATCCTGCGGAAGATATACGGCAAGCACTACGGCGGCGGCCACGGCCACTACGGTCACCCCGGCTACCCGCCGCCCCCGCCGCACCACTACGGCCACGGCTACCGCCACGGTGGGCACGGCTACCGGCACGGGGGCCACGGCTACCGGCACCACTGAGCACACGCGCCCGGTCAGGTGTGTTCGACACCTGACCGGGCGCGGCTTCCGCTGTCCTTCGGCCGGGGCCCGCCGACCGGAACCGGGTCGGGCCCCGTAACCGTCTGAAGATTTTAGGCCTTACTGGCCTTGAGGAAGTCCCGGTTCAGGCGGGAGATCGTCTCCAGCGGGATGCCCTTGGGGCACACGGCCGTGCACTCGCCGGTGTTGGTGCAGCCGCCGAAGTCCAGGTCGTCGTGCGCGGCGACCATGCCCAGCACCCGGGCGTCGCGCTCGGGCTGGCCCTGGGGCAGCAGCCCCAGGTGGGTGATCTTCGCGGCGGTGAACAGCATGCCGGAGCCGTTCGGGCACGCGGCCACGCACGCGCCGCAGCCGATGCAGGTCGCGGCCTCGAACGCGGCGTCGGCGTCGGGCTTGGCGACCGGCGCGGCGTGCGCGTCGGGGGCGGAACCGGTCGGCGCGGAGATGAAGCCGCCCGCCTGGATGATCTTGTCGAAGGCGGTCCGGTCGACGACCAGGTCCTTGATCACCGGGAACGGCTTGGCGCGCCACGGCTCGATGTCGATCGTGTCGCCGTCCTTGTACGACCGCATGTGCAGCTGGCACGTCGTCGTGGCCTTCTTCGGCCCGTGCGGCGTCCCGTTGATCACCAGGCTGCACGCGCCGCAGATGCCCTCGCGGCAGTCGTGGTCGAACGCGACCGGCTCGTCACCGGCGAGGATCAGCTGCTCGTTGAGGACGTCCAGCATCTCCAGGAACGACATGTCCGGGGACACGTCGGCGACCTGGTAGCTGACCATCTTGCCCTTGGTGTCGGCGTTCGGCTGCCGCCAGATGCGCAGAGTCAGGTTCATTACTTGTAGCTCCTCTGCGACGGCTTGACGTACTCGAACACCAGTTCCTCCTTGTGCAGCACCGGCGTGTCACCGGCGTGCTCCCAGGCGGCGACGTAGCTGAAGTTCTCGTCGTCGCGCTGGGCCTCCCCGTCCGGGGTCTGGCTCTCGGCCCGGAAGTGCCCGCCGCAGCTCTCGGTACGCACCAGCGCGTCGAGGCACATCAGCTCGGCCAGGTCGAAGAAGTCCACGACGCGGCCGGCGCGCTCCAGGGCCTGGTTCAGCCCCTCGCCCGTGCCGGACACCTTGACCCGCTTCCAGAACTCCGCCCGCAGCTCCGGGATCCGCTCGAGGGCCTTGCGCAGGCCGGACTCGGAACGCTCCATGCCGCAGTACTCCCACATGAGCTGGCCCAGCTCGCGGTGGAAGGAGTCGGCGGTGCGGTCGCCGTCGTTGTTCAGCAGCCGCTGCACCTGGTCGTTGACCTTGGCCAGGGCTTCCTGCGAGGCGGGGTGGCTGTCGTCGACCTTCTCGAACGGGCCGGCGGCCAGGTAGTCGCCGATCGTGTTCGGCAGGACGAAGTACCCGTCGGCCAGGCCCTGCATCAGCGCCGACGCGCCGAGCCGGTTGGCCCCGTGGTCGGAGAAGTTGGCCTCACCGGCGACGAACAGGCCCGGGATCGTCGACTGCAGGTCGTAGTCGACCCACAGGCCGCCCATCGTGTAGTGCACGGCCGGGTAGATCCGCATCGGCGTGGAGTACGGGTCCTCGCCGGTGATCTGCGCGTACATCTCGAACAGGTTGCCGTACTTGGCCTCCACGGCCGGCTGGCCGAGCCGGGCGATCGCCGAGGCGAAGTCGAGGTACACGCCCAGCCCGCCGGGGCCGACACCGCGGCCCTCGTCGCACACGTTCTTCGCGGCGCGCGAGGCGATGTCGCGCGGCACCAGGTTGCCGAACGCCGGGTAGATCCGCTCGAGGTAGTAGTCGCGCTCGTCCTCGGGGATGTCGGCGGGCTTGCGCGGGTCGCCGCCCTTGAGCGGCACCCACACCCGGCCGTCGTTGCGCAGCGACTCGCTCATCAGGGTCAGCTTCGACTGGTGGTCGCCGCTGACCGGGATGCAGGTCGGGTGGATCTGGGTGTAGCACGGGTTGGCGAAGTACGCGCCCCGGCGGTGCGCCCGCCAGGTGGCCGTGACGTTGCAGCCCTTGGCGTTCGTGGACAGGAAGAACACGTTGCCGTAGCCGCCGGAGGCGAGCACCACGGCGTCGGCGTAGTGGGTGGCGACCTCGCCGGTGACCAGGTCGCGGACCACGATGCCCCGGGCCCGGCCGTCGATGACGATCAGGTCGAGCATCTCGTGCCGGGCGTGCATCTTCACCGTGCCGGCCGCGATCTGCCGCTCGAGGGCCTGGTACGCGCCGAGCAGCAGCTGCTGGCCCGTCTGCCCCCGGGCGTAGAACGTCCGCGACACCTGCGCGCCGCCGAAGGACCGGGTGTCCAGCAGGCCGCCGTACTCGCGGGCGAACGGCACGCCCTGCGCCACGCACTGGTCGATGATCTCCACGGAGATCTGGGCGAGGCGGTGCACGTTCGACTCGCGCGAGCGGAAGTCGCCGCCCTTGACGGTGTCGTAGAACAGCCGGTGGATCGAGTCGCCGTCGTTGCGGTAGTTCTTCGCGGCGTTGATGCCGCCCTGGGCTGCGATGGAGTGCGCCCGGCGCGGGGAGTCCTGGTAGCAGAACGACTCGACCTGGTAGCCGAGCTCGCCCAGCGTCGCCGCCGCCGCGCCGCCGGCCAGGCCGGTGCCGACGACGATGACCTTCAGCTTGCGCTTGTTGGCCGGGTTGACCAGCTTCGCGCCGAACCGGCGCTTGTCCCAGCGGGTCTCCACCGGGCCCTCGGGGGCCTTGGTGTCCTTGATCGGTTCGCCTTCGGTGTAGTTCATCTACTTCACCAATCCGGTGAGGACCGCGAACGGCACGGACAGGAACATCGCGCACAGCAGGAGCGTGAAGCCCAGGGCCACGCCCTTGAGGAACCTCTCCCGGCGCGCGTTGCTGCGCCCGAGGGTCTGGATCGCGCTCCAGAGGCCGTGGCGCAGGTGGAAGCCGATGGCCACGATGGCCAGGACGTAGAAGAAGGTCACGTACCAGCGTGACGGGGCGAAGTCGGCGGTCACGTTGCCGTAGGGCTTGCCTGCCGCCCCGACCGGGTTCAGCGTCCCGGTGGTCAGGTCGAGGATGTGGTAGATCACGAACAGCACGACGATCACGCCGCCCCAGCGCATGGTGCGCGCGGCGTAGGAGCCCTGCACGGGCTTGCGGTGCGCGTACTTCACCGGCCGGGCCTTCTTCGCCCGGATCGTCAGGGCCGCGGCCGACCAGATGTGCCCGCCGACGGCGGCGAGCAGGCCGATCCGGGCGAGCCACAGGAAGCCCTCGTGCGGGAGGATGGGCTCGAGCACGGTCCGCAGCCAGTGCGAGTAGTGGTCGAAGGACTCCTGGCCGAGGAACACCTTCATGTTCCCGAGCGCATGGAAGAACAGGAACCCGACGAGCATCACGCCCGTCACCGCCATTACCGCTTTTTTGCCGACCGTCGACCGCGTCAACGACCTGGACCTCGTCATAACTGCCACATCGCCCGACGCTAGGCGCGGATCGACCAGTCGTCTAATGCATCACGGCTCCATGGTCCATTCCTCTAGGCTATGGTCATGCAGCTCCAACAGCTCCGGTACTTCCTGGCGGTCGCAGAATCCCGGCATTTCACCCAGGCGGCCGAGGCGGTGGGTGTGACTCAACCCACGCTGAGTAAGCAGATTCACACTCTGGAGTCCGACCTCGGGGCGGCGCTGTTCCACCGCAACCGGGGCGCGATCACCCTGACCGAGGCCGGCGAGGCGCTTTTGCCCCTGGCCCAGCGGATCGTCGCCGACGCCGAGACCGCCCGGCACGAGATCGGCGACCTGATCGGGTTGCGCACCGGTCGGCTGCGCCTCGGGGCCACCCCGAGCCTGTGCACCTCCCTGGTCGCCGAGACCCTGAAACTGTTCCGCGACGCCCACCCCGACATCCGGCTGCAGGTCGAGGAGGGCGGATCGCAGGACCTGGTCCGCGCGCTGACCGGCGGGTACCTGGATCTCGCGTTGATCATCCTGCCGGAGTCCGGCACCGACCCGGCCCTGCACACCGAGCCGCTGCTGACCGAGAGCCTCGTGGTCGCCTCCGCCTCGCCGCTGCACCACCGCGAAATGCGGATCACGGACCTGCGCCACCAGGACCTGGTGATGTTCCGACCCGGCTACGACCTGCGCGACGCGACCCTGGAGGCGTGCGCGAAGGCCGGGTTCACCCCGACGTTTGCGGTGGAGGGCGGGGAGATGGACGCGGTGCTCGGCTTCGTGGAGGTGGGGCTGGGGGTGGCGCTGGTCCCGCGCATGGTCCTCGCCGGCCGGCCCCGGCTGCACGCGACGCCCCTGGCCGCGCCCGGCGTGCCCCGGACCGTCGCGCTCGCCCGCCGCCGGGACGTCGAACCCTCGCACGCGGCGAAGGCCTTCCAGGACATCCTGCTCGGCTACCTGGGCGGCCCAACCCTCAACCTGCACTTGACGTCAAGCTCAACGTGAGGTTGAGAGTTGGAACCAGGCCCTCGCCGACCTGCGCACCCTTGACAGATCATTAACCTAGCAGTTAATAATTAACGGTATGGCTACCGATCTGGATGGGACGTTCACGGCGCTGGCCGACCCCACCCGACGGCGCATCCTGGAGCTGCTCCGCGAGCGCCCCCACCGGGCAGGGGAGCTGTCGGCCGCCTTCGACATCACCGCCCCGGCCGTGAGCCGGCACCTGCGGGTGCTGCGCCAGGCCGGCCTCGTCGAGGAGCGGTTCGTCGAGGCCGACGCGCGCGGGCGGGTCTACCACCTGCGCCCCGAGGCCCTCGTCGGTCTGCGGGCCTGGCTGGACCAGGTGCAGGCCTTCTGGACGGATCAGCTCGGCGCGTTCAAAGTGCACGCCGAGCGACTCAGCGAAGGACAGGAACGATGAGCACAATCGGCACGGCCACCGCCGCCGTCGAGGTCGCCTGCGATCCCGAGACGGCGTTCGAGGTCTTCACCCGCGACATCGGCGCGTGGTGGAGGCGCGGCACGCACTACTGGAACGACGCCGAGCGCGGGGTCGCGATGCGCTTCGAGCCCCATGTCGGCGGCCGCCTCGTCGAGGTGTACGACGCCACGTCCGGCGAGGGCCTGGAGATCGGCCGGATCAGCGCCTGGGAGCCCGGCAGGCGACTGGTGTTCGGGTGGCGCACCGCCGACTGGCCCGCCGGCGTGAGCACGGAGGTGGCGGTCAGCTTCGAGGCGGCCGGCGGCGGTACCCGGGTGGTCATCGAGCACAGTGGCTGGGACGGGCTGCCCGACGGGGTCGCGCTCCACGGCCAGTACGCCCAGGGCTGGGCCGAGCTGCTCGGCTTCTTCGCCGACACCCCCGGGGTGCGGTGATGTTCGTCCACCTGGTGGTCCACTACCCGAAGCCCGAGCACCACGACGACGTGCTCGCCTCGATGCACCGGGTCGACGCCGCGGCCCAGGGCGCGGCGGGACTGATCCGGATCGGAGCCTGGCGGGACGCGAAGTCCGACCGGCTGATCGGGTTGGCGATGTGGGAGTCGCAGGAGGCGTTCGAGGCGGCCGCCCCGGGAATCTTCGCGGTGGTGGCCGACGATCCGCTGACGGACTGGTGGACAAAACCGCCCGACAGCATGCATCTGCACCCGGCCTAGCGGGCTGGCGGGGATCCACTAGCATCCAGCGTCGTGCATCCTCAACAGCCTCAGGGCATCACGATCAACACCAAGTACATGTGGATAGCCTTCATGCTGGCCATGTTCAAGCCGAAGGCTCTGATCAACGGCCACCAGGTCAACCTCGTGTGGGGCGACAACCCGATCCCGGTCCCGCCGGGCACGCACACCATCGAGGTGTGGGTCCCGTACCTGTGGAAGATCGGCCAGGCTGTCATCCAGGTGACCGTCCACCCGGGTACGAACGTCCCGGTGTTCTACGCGGCCCCGGCCATCACGTTCATGAAGGGCGCCATCGGCAACCAGCCGGTGGAGGTCCCGGGCAAGCTCGCGGGCATCCTGTTGATGGTCGTGCCGCTGGTCCTCATCGTGCTGTGCTGCTGCGGCAGTTTCCTCACGAGCGCGATGAGCAGTCACTGACGGCACGGGCGGTGCGGGGCCGGTACACCGGTGTGGTTTTCTTGACACCATGGAGCTGGCCCCCGCCGCCACAGCACTGCCCGTAGGTTTCCAGACCCCGGTCGCGGCGCGGATCGCCGCCGCGTTCCTGCTCGCCTACCGGGGCAACACCCGGGCCGCGTACGCCGCGGACCTGACCCACTTCGGCCGGTGGTGCGCGACCCTCGACGTCGACGTGCTCGCCTGCTCCCGGGCGCACCTCGACGCCTACGTCGAGCAGCAGACCCGCGACGGGGCCGCCGCCACGACGATCCGCCGCCGGATGTCGGCCGTCGCCGGTTTCTTCGCCTACGCCGTCGACGAGGGCCTGATCACCCGCAGCCCCGCGACCCGGGTCCGCCGCCCCGCCGCCGGCGACAACGTCCAGTCCACCGGGCTGACCGTCGCCGAGGCCGGCCAGCTGATCGCCGCCGCCGAGGCGCACTCGCCCCGCGCGGCCGTCATCGTGCTGCTGTCCCTGCTCCTGGGCCTGCGGGTCAGCGAGCTGTGCACGGCCACGGTCGCGGATCTGAGTTTCCAGCGCGGCCACCGGGTGCTGACCGTGACCCGCAAGGGCGGCAAGCGCCAGACCATGGCCGTGCCGCCCCGGGCCGCCGCCGCGATCGACGACTACCTGGGCGAGCGCCGCGAGGGCCCCCTGCTGTGCACGTCCACCGGCAAGCCCCTCGACCGGCACGCCCTGTGGCGGCTGATCCGCCGGTTGGCGGCCGTGGCCGTCCCGCACCTGGCCGACCGGCTGCACCCGCACGACCTGCGGCACACGTGCGCGACCCTGGCCCTGGACGCGGGTGCCGCGCTGCGCGACGTACAGGACCTCCTCGGGCACGCCGACCCGCGCACGACCCGCCGGTACGACCGGGCCCGGTTCAGCCTCGACCGCTCACCCAGCCACCAACTGGCTCTGCTCCTACCCTCGGCGCCGTAGATCAAGTACCAGATCAAAATCCTTTGACGGTTACGCCGCGTTCCTGAGCCTGCAGCGTCAGTGTCTCGGGGGGGTAAACCGGTGGCCCGGGGTCGGGCGCGCTGCGATGCTGCCGGACATGACACGCTTCGACTACGCCGGCCCGGCAGATCTGCGGGCGATGCAGGGCCTGGCCGCTCGACTGTGGTCCCCGCGCTCCCGGTGGCACGTCGGTGACCTGGCCTGGAACCGGTACCTGCACGTGGGCCGCGAGCCGGAGTGGGCCACGTCCCTGTGGGAGTTCGACGGGGAGGTCGTCGCCTGGTGCTGGGCGGAGGAGTCCGGCGAGGTGAGCCTGTGCGTCGACCCGGCCCGCGCCGACCTCGTCGACGAGGTGCTCGCATGGGGGCTGGCCGCCTTCGACGTGGCCGCGCACGAGGCGTGGATCCTCGACGCCGAGGAGCACCTGGCCGCCGGCCTGGTCCGCGCCGATTTCGCGGCCCGCACGGACGGACCCTTCTTCCTGCACACGGCGCGGCCCCTGGAGGACGTGCCGACCCCGGCGCTGCCGGCCGGGTTCACGGTCCGCCCCGTACGCGGAGCCGCCGACGCCGCCGGGTGGGCCGACGTGCACGGGTCGGCGTTCCACCCGTCGCGGGTGACCGCCGAGAGCTACCTGAACGTGACGGCGGCGTGGCCGTACCGGGCGGCGTTCGACCATGTCGTGGTGGCCCCGGACGGCCGGTTCGCCGCCTACTGTCTCGGCTGGTACGACGAGGCGAACCGGGTGGGGGAGTTCGAGCCGGTCGGGACGCGGCCGGAGTTCCGTCGGCTGGGGCTGGCGCGGGCGGTGTGCGCGTCGGTGCTGCACGCGTTCCGGGCCGCCGGTGGCGAGTCGGCCGTGGTGCGTCCCCGGGGCGACGACGAATACCCGCAGGCCCTGGCCCTGTACACGGACCTGGGCTTCACGGGCTACGCGCGCACAGTGTCCTACGCGCGGACCCGGTAGCTCGGGTGGGGCCGCCCCGGTCGGCGGCTCCGGTCTCGTGGCCAGCCGGCATGACGACAGAGGGCCGGCTGGCTATCCGCGCAGCGGGGCCGCCGCCAGGTACTCGTCCACGTCCACGTCGACCAGGCTCTCCCCGTGCGCGAGGCGCACCTCGGCGACGTCGAGCCGGTAGAGCGCGTGTTCCTCCCCGACCCCGAGTAGGTCGGGGAGCGGGTTGACGGCGGCGAACTCGCACGCCGCGGCCCGCGCCTCGGCGCCGTCGAGGCGGGTGGCCCAGCCCGACAGCCACAGCCTGCCGTGCTCGCAGTGGTCCACGGACAGGATCACGCCGGTGTCGGTGTCGCCCGGCTCCGGGCGAAGGGCGGTGGCGAGGTGGCTGTGGTCGTGCACGAGGAGCAGGGGCCTGCCGTCGGCGCCGGTGGCGTGCCGGACCCGCAGCGGGCAGCGGTAGCCCCGGACGTGGGCGGTGCCGAGGAGGCGGCCGGTGGCCATGGTCCGGGCGACTGCGGCAGGGCTGGGGTACATATGACCGACCTCCGATGCATGTTAGCCTTACCTAACTTAGTGCAGGCTAACCTATTCAGGAGACGGTGTGAACCAGGCCCGGCCCAAGGCGCGGCTATCCCGCGCGCTCGGCATCCCGCTGACGCCCAAGTGCGTGAAGTACTTCGAGCGGCGGCCGTACCCGCCCGGTGTGCACGGTCGCGGCCGCAAGAAGATCACCGACTACGGCACCCGACTGTTGGAGAAGCAGCGGCTGCGCCACCAGTACAACGTGAGCGAGAAGCAGTTGCGGCGCGCCTTCGACGAGGCGGCACGGATGCCGGGCAAGACGGGCGAGAACCTGATCGCGCTCCTCGAGCAGCGCCTCGACGCCGTGGTGCTGCGCTCCGGCATGGCGCGCACCATCTACCAGGCCCGCCAGTTCGTCACGCACCGTCACGTACTCGTCAATGGTCGCCGGGTCGACAAGCCCTCCTACCGGTTGCGCCCCGGCGACACCGTGGAGGTGGCCGCCAAGAGCCGGACCATGGAGCCGTTCGTGGTGTCGGCGGCCGGCGCGCACGTCGGCGGCAACCCGGCGCCGTACCTGGACGTGACGATCAGCGCGCTGCGGGCGACGCTGCTGGCCGTGCCGCCGCGCGCCCAGGTGCCGGTGATCTGTGACGTGCAGATGATCGTGGAGTTCTACAGCCGATAACGGGCGCACGGGGCCGTGCCGGTATGGTGGCTCCCCGTGACCCCAGACGCTCTCGCGGTGCCGGCAGCCGGTGATGGGAGGCTCCGCCACGGGGCCTCCCTCAAGTTCTTCTACGGCCCGATGGACTGCGGCAAGTCCACCCTGGCCCTGCAGATGAACCACAACCACGCCCGCCAGGGCCGCCGCGGGCTGCTGCTGACCAAGCTCGACCGGTCCGGGGCCGCGCAGATCACCAGCCGGATCGGCCTGGGCCGCGACGCCATCGAACTGCGCGACGACATGGACCTGCGCGACCTGGTCCGGGCGAACTGGGCGGCCGGGGAGAGGGTGGACTACCTGATCTGCGACGAGGCGCAGTTCTACACCCTCGAGCAGGTCGAGCAGCTCGCCGATCTGGTGGACTGCTCCGACGTCGACGTGTACGCCTTCGGCCTGGCCACCGACTTCCGCTCCGAGCTGTTCCCGGCCGCGCGCCGGCTGTTCGAGCTGGCCGACTCGGTGTCGCGGCTTCAGGTGGAGGTGCTGTGCTGGTGTGGCCGGGAGGGCAACTTCAACGCCCGGATCGTCGGTGACGCCGTCATCCGGCACGGCGCGCAGGTGGTGATCGGCGACACGGCCGGGGAGTGCGTGCGCTACCAGGTGATGTGCCGGCGGCACTACCGGACCGGTGACCTCGGTCCGGTAGCACCGAACGCCGGCCAGTTGCGCCTGGCCTGAGCGGCTACCGGTTCACCGGCGCCGGGAGCGGCACCGGCAGGCACGAGGTCGCGCCGCCCACACTGGACGTCAGCCCGGTGACGGTACCGGTCAGCCCGGTGACCTGGCCGAGCAGCGCCGGGATGTCGGGCAGTCCGCCGCCGAGGGCCTTGAGCAGGTTCTGCAGCAGCCCGAAGATCTGGCTGAGCAGTCCGGCGGCCGGTGCGGCGCACGCGGGCACCGCGGGAAGCGCCGGCGCGTCGGTCCCCTCGGCGACCGGCAGCGGCACAGGGGCGAGCTTCGTCGGGTCGGGCAGGCACCCGAGGTTGACCAGGTTCGTCGCCAGGCCTGCGAGCTTGCCAACGACCGCGGTGGCCTTGCCCACGTCGGGCAGGGTCGGCGGGATGGTCACCTGGGGGGTGAGCGCCGCGGTGACCTCACCGATGACGCTGGTCAGTTCACCGGTCAGGTCGGCGCACGCCGCCTGGCCCTCGGGCCGGTCGGTGAACGCCGAGACCCCCGACGCCGGTAACACGGCGAAGGCGGACATCGCGGCGAGTGACACCGCGAGAATCTTGATCTTCCTGGTGCCGATCATCTTTCCTCCGTCCGAACTGGGAGAACCCCCGCCGGCGACCGCATACTGGCAGCAACCGATAGTTACGCACCGTAGTTGATAAGCATGGAAAAAAGAGGTTGATTCGCAATTATCTCGTTATCTGTAAAAAGAACGTTTTCGCGCTGTTGGCCAACGCCGCGACCCCCACGTCGAGCGTAGGGTTGATTTTCGGGGCAAATCTGGGTGAGTGGTTCGAGTCGCACTCACCGCCGCCCAGCAGCCAATACACCGACGGCACGCCGGCCGCCGCCCCGAACAGCCCGAAGTCCTCGCTGCCCGACGCCGGCCCCACCGCCGACACGGTCAGCCCCACCGCCCGGAAGCCCTCCGCGACCCGTTCAGTGGCCGCCGGCTCGTTCACGGTCAGCGGGAACGAGTTGTCCACGACCACCTCCGGCTCGCGGTCCGCGCCGGCGGCGGCCGCCTCCGCGCGGGCCAACCGGCCGATCGCCGCGTGCACCCGGTCGCGTACCCCCGGGTCGAAGGTCCGCACGCTCAGTCGCAGCTCCGCGTCGTCGGGGATGATGTTGCCCCGGGTACCGGCGTGCACCGCGCCGACCGTGACGACCGCCGACTCGGTGGCCGCCACCTCGCGGGACACGATGGTCTGCAGCCGCATGATCAGGGACGCGGCCATCAGCACCGGATCCACCGTGGTCTCCGGCCGAGACCCGTGCCCGCCCCGACCGTGCAGGACGATCCGGATACTGTCGGACGCGGCGAACGCCACCCCCGGGCAGTACGCCACGACCCCGGCGGGCAGCGGCGCGACGTGCTGCCCGAGGCACACGTCCGGGGTGCCGAACCGCTCGAACAGCCCGTCGGCGAGCATGGCCGCCGCCCCGCCCGCGCCCTCCTCGGCCGGCTGGAACACGGCCATCAGCGTGCCCAGCCACCCGTCGTCGGCCACGAGTGCGCGCACCGCGCCCAGCAGGCACGTCACGTGCACGTCGTGCCCGCAGGCGTGCATCACGCCCGGGTTCCGGCTGGCGTAGGGCAGCCCGGTGTCCTCCTCGACGGGCAACGCGTCCATGTCGGCGCGCAGCATCACCGTCGGGCCCTCGCCCCTGCGCAGCAGCCCGACGACCCCGGTGCCGGCGACGCCCTCGGTCACGTCGAGACCGAGGGCGCGCAGGTGCCCGGCGACGATGCCGGCCGTGCGGTGTTCGGCGAAGGACAGTTCGGGGTGCGCGTGCAGGTCGCGGTAGACCGCCTCGAGATCCATCGCCCTAAAGTACCTGCGGCGGCACGTTCCCCGAGGCGACGATCGCGCGGCGCATCGGCACGGCGAGCAGGGCGAAGAAACCGACGACGAAGAAGATCAGCAGCATGACGATGCCGGACCGGTAGTTGTGCGTGGACTGGTAGGTCAGGCCGAACACCAGGGGGCCGAGCCAGCTCATGCCCTTGTCGGCGAGGGCGTAGAAGCCGAAGTACTCGCCCTCCTTGCCCCGCGGGATCAGCTGGCTGAACAGCGACCGGCTCAGCGCCTGGCTACCGCCGAGCACCAGGCCCAGGGCCGCGCCGAGGAGCATGAACGCGACCGGGTTGTGCGCGGGCAGCCAGAACGCGGTCAGCACCACGCCGATCCACAGGATCAGGGACAGCAGCACGGTCTTCCATGCGCCGATCCGTTTGGCGAGCTGTCCGAGCGACAGCGCGCCGCCGAACGCCACGAACTGGATCACCAGGATCGTGGTGGCCAGGGTGCCGGTCTGAAGGCCCAGCTCCTCGGTCGCGTACAGGCTGGCCTGGGAGATGACGGTCTGGATGCCGTCGTTGTAGATCAGGTAGGCGCCGAGGAAGAACAGCGTCAGGGGGTACTTGCGCAGGTCGCGCAGCGTGTGCCCGAGCTGCTTGAACCCGGCCGTGAGCCGGTTGCCGCCGAGCTCGGCGAACTCGATCGGCGGCCGGTCGCGCAGCCTGACCAGGGACACGACCGTGAACAGGCCCCACCACACCCCGGCGGACACCATCACCCAGCGGGTGGAGGTGCCGGAGATGCCGAAGACGGTGAACGCCGCCAGGCACAGCGCCAGGTGCAGGCCGCCGCCGATGTAGCCGAGCGACCAGCCGATGCTGGACACCATGTCGCGTCTCTCGGGCGCGGCGAGCTGGGGCAGGAACGAGTTGTACACCACCGCCCCGGCGGACAGCCCCATCGTGGCGAGGATGAACAGCGCGCCGCCGAGCAGGTACCTGTCGCCGGTGACGAAGTAGAACCCGAACGTCGCCAGCACGCCGATGCCGGCGAACACGCCGAGGAGTTTGCGCTTGTGCGTGGACCGGTCGGCGATGGCGCCCACGACGGGCAGCGTGACCACGGACAGGATCACCGCGAGCGTGACCAGGTAGGGGTAGAACGAGCCGGCCGCGATCTTCAGGCCCAGCGGGTGCAGGTACCCGCCGGCGCACTTGTCGTCGGAGGAGGCGGTGCAGCCGGCGGCGACCTTGGCGATCCCCGTCAGGTACGGCGCGATGACCACGGCCGTGACCGTCGTGTAGAAGGCGTGGTCGGCCCAGCCGTAGAAGTACCAGCCGACGCGTTCGCGGCGCGTGCTTTCCATCAGTGCTCCGTCCAGAGGCCACGGTTGCGGTACACGTCGCGCAGCACGTCGACGCGGTCGGTCATGATCCCGTCCACCCCGAGATCGAGGAGCGCGTTGATCTGGGCGGCGTCGTCGATCGTCCAGACGTGCACCCGGATCCCACACTCGTGTGCCGTCTCGACGAACCGCTTGTTGACCACGGTTACCGGACCGTAGCGCACCGGAACCTGGGCCGCGATCCCCGCGGCGGGCTTTTTTCCCCGGAAACGCAGTCCGGCCACCTCGCGCGGGGTCAGCGACGTGGCGACCCCGGGCGCGGCGGCCCGGATCCGGAGCAGGCGGGCACCGTTGAACGTGGCGAGGAGTACCCGGTCATGGGCTCTGGCTCTGTCGATCGCCGCCACGGTCGCGCCGATCGCCGCCTCGGACTTCACGTCGATGTTGAGCCGCACGTCCGGCCACGCCGCCAGCAGCTCGTCGAGGCTCGGCACCGGTTCGGCGTCGACCCGCAGCTGGCGGATCTGCTCCCAGGTGCGGCCGGCGATGGTGCCGGGCTGGCCGGTGAGCCGGCGGGTGTCCGCGTCGTGGAAGACCACGGCCACCCCGTCGGAGCTGGCGTGCACATCGGTCTCCAGGTACCGGTAGCCGAGCGCGACCGCCCGCTCGAAGGCCGCCATGGTGTTCTCGGCGCCGGCCGCCGCCCCGCCCCGGTGGGCGAAGGCGATCGGCCCGGACTGGCCGGTCAGGTAAGGATGCACCGGGCCATTATGGTGTCCGGCAGCTGGCAGGGCCCCCGCCAGGGTTCGTTCCGGCGAGGGCCCTGCCTTGTGGCGTCCTACGGCACGGGTAGCGGCAACGGCAACCCGAGCGCCCCGAGAATGCTGGACAGGAGGTCCAGGACCGTCTGCAGCAGGCTCTGCAGCAGCGCGAGCGGATCGGGCAGCGGCAGCGGCAGCGGCAGGAGCCCGTCCTCGGCCGTGGCCGGGGTCGTGGCCGCCGCGGCCTGGGCGGGCAGGCACTGGCGGACGGTCAGGTCGGCGACCTTGCGGTCGGCGGCCTGGACCATGCCGGTGATCCCGGCGAGGTCCGGCGCCTCGGCCCGCAGTCCGGTGAGGGCGTCGGTGAGACTCCTGACTGCCTCGTTGGTCAGGTCCAGGCAGGTCACCTGCTCGTCGGGCCGCTCCTCGACGACGGCGGCGGCCACGCCGGACGCGGGCATCATGGCGAAGGTGGCCACAGCGGCCACCAGCGCCCCGACCAGCCTGATTCTTCGGGTACCGAACATCGTTCCTCCTCAGCGACGGAGCATGCCACCGGTAACCGCAACCGCGCAGTAACCGACATTTACGCACCGTATCTGAGAATCATCCGTGAATTCCTTTATTATATGGAATTGTCTCGTATTCGGGTTGGCTCGTCGTAGGCTGTAGTGTCGGGGCCGTTCCACTGTGCGCCGGCCATTGTGGTGCCCCGGCCGCTCGGGGGGCCGGTGGTGGGCACCCAGTAAGGTGCTTCCATGCGCGCCCTTGCCATCGACTTCGGCACCTCCAACACCGTCGCCATGCTGCGGACCCCCGACGGGCGGGTCCGCCCGCTGCTGTTCGACGGGTCCCCCCTGCTGCCGTCGGCGGTGTATCTGCAGCCCGACGGCCGGATCACCATCGGCAAGGACGCCGAGCGCAGCGCCCGGCTGGACCCGAGCCGCTTCGAGCCCAACCCGAAGCGCCGGATCGACGACGGCACGATCTTCCTCGGCGACCAGGAGATCCCGGTGCCCCGGGTGATGGCCTACGTCCTGGAGCAGGTGATGGCCGAGACCCGCCGCCAGCTGGGCGGGGACCCGGAGCAGGTGCGCATGACCCACCCGGCGCGGTGGGGCGAGCAGCGCCGCCGGCTGCTCCTGGAGGCCGCCCGGATCGCCGGCATGCCCCAGCCGCAGTTGATCCCCGAGCCGGTCGGCGCCGCGTCGTACTTCACGGCGGTGCTGGGTTCCGGCGTGCCCGTGGGCCGTTCCCTGGCCATCTACGACCTCGGCGGCGGCACGTTCGACGCCACTGTCGTGCGCCGCACCCAGACCGGGTTCGAGGTGCTCGCCGAGGAGGGCCTGGGTGACATCGGCGGCGTCGACTTCGACCACGCGATCATCGAGCACCTGGGCAACACGTACGAGGCGAGCCACAGTGACCTGTGGAAGCGTCTGATCAACCCGCAGGACGCCGGGGACCGCCGACACCGCCGGATGCTCTACGAGGACGTGCGCGGCGCGAAGGAGATGCTGTCGCGCACCTCCGCCGCCGACATCCACCTGCCGGCCCTGGAGGTCGACGCGCACCTGACGCGGGAGGAGCTGGAGGCGCTCATCCGGCCGTACCTGGAGCGCACCGTCACGTGTCTGGAGCGCACCGTCACCAACGCGCGGCTGGCCCCGAAGGACCTGGTCGGCATCTTCCTCGTCGGCGGCTCCAGCCGCATCCCCCTCGCCGCGCACCTCATCCACAGCGAGCTGTCGGTGGCCCCGACCACCCTGGAGCAGCCCGAGACGGTCGTCGTCGAGGGCGCGCTGTGCGTGGGCGGCGCCCCGACCACAGGGTTTCGGCCCCAGTCCGGCGCGCCCCGCCAGGTCGCCCCGCAGGCCCAGCGCATCGCCCCGCCGCAGCAGCAGCGCCCCAACCAGGGCCCGCCCCGGCCGATGGGCCCCCAGCAGCAGGTCCAGCGCCCGCCGATGCCGGCCCAGCAGGTCCAGCAGCGCCCGATCGCCCCGCCGCGCCCGCCGGTGATGGCCCCGCGTCCGCAGCAGCAGATGCCCCGGCCGCCGATGATGGCCCCGCAGGGCCAGGGTCCGCGTCCGCCGATGCCGCAGGCCCGTCCGGCGCAGCCCCAGCCCCAGCCGCAGGCCCGACCCGCGCAGCCGATGCCGCAGCCGCAACGTCCGGTGGCTCCGCCGCGGCCGCCGATGATGGCCCCGCAGCCGCAGCCGCAGCCGCAGCCGATGCCGACCCGGCCGATGCAGGTGCAGCAGGCGACGGCGGAGCCGCGGTGGTACAAGCAGCCCGGGCCGATGGTCATGATCATCGTGGCGGTGGTGGTGCTGGTGGGGTTCATCGGGGTGCTGGCGGTTTCCCTGCCGTAGGTTCGAGGGTCACGTGGCGGCGGTCGGCCCGGCCGCCGGTTCGTCGGGGTGCCGTCGGTCCTGCCGCGTTGGTGGCGTGGTGACGGTTCGCGGCCGGCGCGCGGTGAGCCGGGTATTGCTCCCCGGCCGTCGTCGGGGCCGCCGGCAGCAGTCGGGGCTGAAGGCCGGCCCGGGTCAGGCCGTTGTGGCAGGATTCCGGGTGTGGAAGCTTTCACCGTCCTCGTCGACGAGCTCGCCGGCCGGGGCGTCGCCGCCGGTCAGATGTTCGGCAAACCGACTCTGAAGAACGCCGACGGCAAGGCCCTGGCCTGTCTGTTCGGCGGGTCCGTGGCGTTCAGGCTCGTCGCGGGGACCGCGGAGCACGCCCGGGCGTTGGGGTTGGCGGGTGCTGAGCTGTTCGACCCGAGCGGCAAGGGGCGGGCCATGAAGGACTGGGTGCTGGTGCCGGGCGCGCACCGGGCGCATTTCGTGGAGTTCGCGACCGCGGCCCTCGACCGCCTGGCCTAACCCCATCATCGGGTACGCCGTGGCGCGTGCCGCCCCAGGATCGGATGCCGCCGGAACGTCCGGGGCACCCCGCACTAGGACCGGCGGCTACCCGAGGTGGTGTGGCCGCTGGGCGGCGTCGGCCGCGAGGAGTCCGGTCAGTGCCCGGGTGGCGAACGCGACGAGCGGCCGGATGGGCAGCAGGCGGCAGGGTGCGGCCCCGACCATGACCTCGCGGATACCCCACTGTCGCTCGAACGCGGCGCCGACGGTCGGAAAGTGGGTGCCGTTGTCGTTGGCGACGTCGGTGGTCTCGACCCAGACGCGTTCGCCGTCGACGACGAGCGGGAAGCGGCGGACGCGGAGGCGGCGGTTCGGGGCGAGGGTTTCGGCGTGGTGCAGGAACGTGTCGCGGTCGTGGCCGACACCGAGGAGCAGGATGTGCCCGTCGAGGTCGTGCAGCCGGCCGAACGGGGTTCCGGGGCCGAGGGCGAAGTTGAGGGGGTGGCGGGACACGATGTCGGCGGCGTGGGCGCCGATGGCGGCGACGGACACCTTCGGGTGGGTGCTGCGGAGGCTGTCGGGCAGGGTGCGCACGGCCTCGGGGATGGCGCCCATGGTGGTGGGCAGGGCTGGGTGGAAGACGGGTACCCGCGCGCGCAGGGCCACGACCATGTCCCCGGACGCGCCAGGGTGGTCGCCGGCCGGGTCGCGGACCTGTTCGGTGAAGGCGGGGGTGACGAGCGTGCCGGCGGGTCCGAGCGCGGCGCGGAGGCTGGCGACGACCGTGCCGGCCCCGCCCGTGACGTGTCCGAGGCTCGACAGCGACGAGTGCACGATCAGGGCCATGCCGGCGCGGATCCCGACCGCGCGCCAGCCCTCGACCAGGTCGCTGACCGTCAGGCCATCCGTGCGCGGGGTGCGTCGTGGCCGGGGCGACGTCTCCTCCGAGCCGGGTGGTGTGGTCGCCATGGTGGGCACTCCCTGTCAGGGGCGGCCACACTCGCCGGGACGGTTCCCCTGAAGGGGCCCCGCCGTCCGGCCCCGGTGTCACCGCCGCGCGCCGGGCGAGGTGCCTGGCGTAACCGTCGGATGGTGTTTCGGTCAGTTGTCGGGGCGCCACCAGCGGGCCAGGGAACTGGTCGCCGGGTCCTCGGAGTTCTCCAGGGTCGTCCACGGGTCGGCGTCGGTGGCGTCGACCCCGTCGTAGGCGAGGAGTTCGGACACCGGTGGGGTCTCCATGGCCGGTTCGTAGCCGCCGGTGCCGCCGAGGCTCGTCGGGTCGGTCCACGGGAACCCGTCGACCGGTTCGGGGGTTTCGAAGTCCAGGGCGGGTGGGAACACGTCGGAGGGCCCGCCGTCGTCGTCGCCGTAGGGCACCTCGTCGGTGAGGTCGTGGTGGGCGCCGAGGTCGGTGGTGTCGGGCTCCTCGTGGTGGGCGTGCGGGTCGTCGTGGGCGTCCCAGGTGCCGTCCAGGTGGGGCTCGTAGGCGTGCTCGTACCCGTCGGGTCCGTGTTCGCCCCCGTCGGGCCACTCCTCGTGTTCCACTGCCGTTACTCCTTGGCTTCGGCGGGGCCGGCGGGGGTGATGGACCGCATCCGCACGAGCACCTCGTCGAGCTGTTTGAGGCGGGCGCGCAGGGCCTCGCGTTCGCCGGTGAGGGTCGTGCGGCGCTTGGCCCGGCTGGCCTTGTCCTCGGCCATGGACTTGTCGATGTCGGCGATGTGGTCGTCGAGCTGCTTGAGGCGGCGTTCGATGGCGTCGTCGAGGGCGAGGGTGAGCGCGTACTGCAGGTCGGTGAACCGGTGCATGATCTCATCGGACAGGGCGGCGCGGGCCTCGCCGAGGACCTCGCGCAGCCACACCTTGGCCTGCTGCTTGTCGCCCTGCACCTTCTTGCGGTACAGCATGAACGCGCCGGCGGCCAGGCCGAGGGCGATGCCGACCCCGGGGATGATCAGTCCGCCGCCGACGACGCTGCCGACGCCCATCGCGCCGACGCCGGCCATCGCGCCCCGGCCGGCCATCATGGCCATGCCCGCCGTGGAGGTGAGCAGCATCAGGCCGTCCTGGCCGCCCTCGCGGCGCGGCTTGGTGGCGATGGCGTGCCGCAGCCGGGCGTTGAGCCGGCGCAGCACCTGACCCAGCTCCTGCTGGGTGAACACCTGGGCCAGGATCCGCTCACCGATCTTGCGGAACCTGAACTCCAGGTCCTGCGACAGCCGGATCGACAACGCCTGCAACGCCTTGTCGATGTCGCCGGGCAGCGCCTTGACCGTGGCGGCGTTCCCCTTCTCGATCTTGGTGAGGTACTCCTCCTGCAGCTTCGACACGTACGTGCGCAGCAGGCCGGTGGCGTCCACCCGCGCCCGGGACGTCTCGGTGCTCAGGGCCAGTGACCACTGCTTGGACTCCGACCGCTTCCGCGAAGCGATCTTCGTGCGCTCGTCCTTGGCGCGCTGCGCGTCGGCCGGGTCGGGGTCGGTGGACTTGAGCTTGTCGCCGATGCCGATGTCGAGGCGGACGAGTTCGCTGCGCAGGGTGCGCAGGATGTTCGTCTGCTGCAGCAGGTGGCCCTTTCCGGCGAGTTCGACGAGGGCGTGTTGCAGTTCGCCGACCCGGGACTCCTTGACCAGTTCCTTGCCGGCGTCGCCCTTGAGCGTCATGGCCAGCTCCGCCAGCCGCGCGGAGACCGGGTAGAACGGGGCGGCTCCGAACCGGGGGGCGTGGGCCTGCAGGTGGGCGCGGTTGTCGTCGAGGATGGTGCGCCAGCCGGGGTAGGCGTCCACCTTCGTCAGCGCGAAGATCACGAAGTTGATCCGCTTGCTGGCCTCCAGCAGGAAGTCCAGTTCGGGTTTGGAGAACGGCGAGGACGCGTCGACGACGAACAGCAGGGCCGTGGCCCGCTCGACGGCGTCGAGGGCGATCTCGGCGTGCAGCGAGTCCAGCCCGCCGACGCCGGGGGTGTCCACCAGGGTCAGGTACTTCAGCAGCGGCGCCGGGTGGGTGACCTCGATCCGCCGGGGCGGGCGCATCCCGTCGGGCAGGTTGCCCAGCACGGTGCCCCAGTCGCGCAGGTCCCCGACCGACAGGGTGATCGGCATCTCGTGCCCGGGGACGTGCGCGCGGACGGCGGCCCGTTCGGCGTGGGAGAACTCCAGGTACGACGACGTGGCCACCGCCGCGTCGACCGGGGACAGGTTCGGCACCCCGACGAGGGCGTTGGTCAGCGAACTCTTGCCCCGTTTGGTCTCGCCGACGACGACGATGGACGGCCGGCCCAGTTCCCGGCGGCGGACGGCGTCCATGTCGGCGGCGGCGTCGGGGTCGACCTTGCGCAGGAACGCCAGGCCGCCGTCGATGGTGGTCTTGAGCATCTTGCCCAGGTCGGGTTTGGCGGGCGCGCCCGCCGGGGCGGTCACTGGCCGTCCCGGTAGACGGTGACGACGGGGGCGCGCAGCACGGAGCCGCGGTCGCTGTAGCCGGGGACCTCGACGGCGGCGATCAGGCCGGCCTTGCCGGGGTCAGGCGACGCGGCCGAGCCGCCGGCCTCGTGCTGGGCCGGGTCGAACGGCACCCCGACGGGGCTGACGGTGGCGACGCCGACCTCCGACAGGGCCCAGCCGAGCCGGTCGGCGATGGCCTTGCTGTTGGCCCGGTCGCGCACGTACACGCACGTCTTGACGAGGGTGTCGCGTTCGACCTCCAGGGCCGCGACCCGGCCGTTGTCGACGGCGACGCTGGGCACCGCCACGGCGGCCGGCGGGCGGACGAACGCGGTGACGACGAGCACGACCCCGCCGGCGACGGCGGCGCCCACGAACCCGGCGACGGCCGGGACCGGGGCGAACCCGTCGGGCTCGCAGCTGGTGTCCTCGTGCTTGAGGGGGCCGATCTCGCCGGGGCGGTTCTCAGCCGTCATGACGGTCGTGCACTGTTCGCCACCGCCGGTGAGGCCGGCCAGGATGCCGGTGAGGACGGCCACGAACGCCGCGACGCCGGCGGCGATGGCACGGAGACTGCTGGGGGACATCGCTTCTCCTGGAAAAGGGGTGGGTCGGATCTGCTAGCTGTAGGCTGCCTGGCCGCGCATGCGCTGCGACAGCAGGTGAAAACCCCGGTGGGCGACGAGGGCGACGCGCGACTGGGCGGGGCTGGCGCCGGCGACGGCGAAGGCCCGCCACCGGCTGGCGGCCTGCAACGCGGCGTCGGCGAGATGCTGCTGGGGCGCGCCGGGCAGGTTGAGGATCCAGCCCGGGTCCGTCGACAACGCGAGCCTGGTCAGCTCGCCTTCCATCTGGTCGGGCAGGTCCACGGCGCCGGTGGTGACGAGCTGGGCGACCTCCAGGAGCCGCAGCCGGTGGTACTCCGGCTCCTGCAGCACCCTTTCGATCGCGTCGCGGAGCAGTTCACGGTCACGCGGCTGGGCGGCGTGGCTGGCGATCTTCTCCAGGCTCGACAGGGCCCAGCCGGCCTTGATGGCGTCGGTGCGCCACCTGAACGTCTCCTCCAGGGTCTGGCGCAGCCGGGCGATGCCGGAGGCCGCCAGGAGCATGCGCAGCAGTTCACCGGTGGCGAGCTGGGGCTGGGCGGTCAGGGCCGCGATCGCGTACCCGATGCCGTAGAGGTCCAGCAGGCGCAGGAGGCGGGTGCGTTGCTCGGCGTCGATGACGCACTCGCGGGTGGCGAACAGGTCCACCGACGCCAGCAGGACGAGGCGTTCGGATTCGGGGAGGCGGGCCAGTTCGCGCAGAGCCTCGCAGTCGGCGGCGGTGAGCCGGCCGGCCTCGGTGGTCTCGGCGAGCAACCCGATGACGGGTACGACATCCGACACGACCCGGCGCAGCACCCGCCGCTGGTCGGTGGCCAGGGCCGCGGCCACCCCCCACGGGTCGGTGCCGGCGCCGGCGAGCTTGTCGACCTTGTTGAACAGGCCCACCGAGTTGATCGGGTTGCTCGACAGCCGCGACGACATGGACCGAAACGACTCCAGGGCCTGCACGTCGTCCTCGCGCACACTCTGGGTGAACACGTAGATGATCGCCTCGGCCCCCGACAGGGCGCCGGCGGAGTCGGGGTCGATGTCGTCGTCGATGGGGGCCTCGTTGAACAGGAACCGCCGGGTACCGGCCGACACGGACGTGTTCGTCGACGACAGGCCCGGGGTGTCCACGACGGTCAGGTCACGCAGCCGGTCACTGGTCAACGTGACATCCACGTAGGCGATGTCGTGCGACGGCACGCCGAGGCGCTGCGGGATCATGCCCAGGTCGTCCAGGGGCAGGCTGGCGCGGCTGCCGTCGCGGCGCACGACGTCGACCCGGTCGGAGGTGCCGTAGCGGAACTGGGTGACGACCCGGGTGCACTCGCCGACCTCGGTCTGCGCGACGCGGCGGCCGATCAGGGAGTTGACCAGGGTGGACTTGCCGGCTTTCAACCGGCCGGCGATCGCCACCCGCAGGGGTTCGTCGAGACGTCGCTGCACGTCGAGGAGCTGCGCGCGGGTCGGACCTCCGATGCGTGCGGCGGCGTCCACGCAGATGCCCGCCACTCTCGCGCTCAATGGTCCCGACGTCATGTACCGCCCCTTCCTCCGTTGGCCTGGACACCACAGGCCACACTACGAATACTCTGCCTTGGCAGGATCACATGTTCGTGCCACCTCGGGAGGTGCCCCCGCAGTGCTCGCCCCGCCCGACATCCTGACCCATCTTGTCGAGCCGGGCCTCGTCGTGCTCACCGGCGGCCCGGGAAGTGGGCGCAGTACGACGCTGGGTCGCGTCAGTGCGGGCTTCGCCGGACCGGTGCTGTCCGGTGGTGGCCTGGCGATCCTATGCGGTACGCCGGCGCTGCCCCTCACCCGTGCCGTCCGTGCGCGGCTGCCCGCCGACGATCCGGCGCTGCTCGCCGAAGCCGTGCGGTCCCGGGTGGCCGGTGGCCTGCTGGTTCTCGACGATCTGCAGTGGGCGGACGTCGTCACGCTCGACGCGTTGCCGCTGATCAGTGCCCATGTCCGGGTCCTGGTGGCGCTGCGCACCCCGCACCGGTTACCCGACGGCGCCGAGGACCGGCTACGCTCCGCCGCCACCGCGTGGCTGACGGTGCCGGCTCTGTCGGTCGCCGAGGCCACCGACCTGGCCATGGCCACCGCCCCCGGCCTGTCAGGCCCCGAGGTGGCGGCGGTCGTCGCGCGCGCCGGTGGCCTGCCCCTGGCCGTGCGCGCCCTCGCCCGCTCCGGCGGGGCCGGAACTCGCGACGACATGGCCTACGTCGTCGCCGAGGCCGTCGCCGACCTGACCCGCCCGGCCCGCACCGCCCTGGCGGCCCTGGGCCTGCTGGGCCGCCCCGCCGAACCCGACCTCCTCGGCGGCGGCCTGGCCGAGCTGACGGCCGCGGACCTCGTGACCGTCCGCGACGGCGCGGCCGCCCCCACCTCCCCGTACGTCGCCGAGGTCGCCGCCGGCGCCCTGGACCCCACCGAACGCCGCGCCCTGCACCAGCGCCTCGCCGAACTCACCGAGGGCCTGGAGGCCGCCCGGCACCTGGCCGCCGCCGGCGACCCCGACGCGGCCTGCGAACGCGCCCAACTCGCCGCCGAGTTCGCCGACTCCGCCGCCGCCCGCGCCGAGGCACTCCTGCTCGCCGCGTCCCTGACCACCGACCCGGCCGTGCGCACCGCGGCGGCGCGCGCGGCCCTGACCGTGGGCCGCCCCGCCGCGGCCCTGGCCGTGGCACCCGCAGACGCCGTCGCCGTGCGCGCGGAGGCCCACCTGCAGTCCGGCGACCCCCGCACCGCCCTGGCCGTCCTCGACGCCGAAGCGGGCGACGAGGCCGCCTCCGGCCTGGCCGAAGCGGGTGACCGGGCAGCCCCCGGCCGGACCGGCCCACCCGGCCCGACGGCTCCCGGCGGTGAGGACCCCGACGCCCTGCGGGTGCGGATCCTGGCCACCCTCGCCGTCGACCCGTCCGCCGCCCCGGCCCTGCTGACCGGCCTGCCGGCGACCCCCGACGACCCGGGCCTGCGCGCCGCCGTGGCCGCCGTCGCCGCGCACCGCCGCGACCACGGCTGGGAGTACGCCCTGGCGTCGGCCGCCACCGCCGCCGGCGCGTCCGGCGACGCCCTGTCCGCGCGCTGGTGCGCCTGGCAACTCGTCTGCACCCTCGTCGCCGACGGCCGGCTCACCCAGGCCCGCGACACCGCCCGGTCCGCGGCGGCGGCGTGCGCCGTGGAGGTGGCCTACTCCTGGCAGTCCCGGTTCGTCGCCATCGAACTGTGGTGCGCGGCCCTGTCGGGCACGGGCCTGGACGACGTGGCCCGCCGCGCCGTGGAACTGGCCGACCGCACCCTGCCGGCCGTGGCGCGCGGCTACGCCCTGTCGGCGGCTGCCCTTGCCGAGGCCGACGCCGGACTGACCCGGTCGGCCCGGTCGCGACTGGACGGCGTGTCGGTGCCGGACTCTCCTGTGGACTGGGTGGCCGCGGAGGCCGCGTGGCTCGACGGCCAACCCGACCTGGCCCTCGCGGCGGGGGACACCCTGGGCCCGCTGCTGCCGGGCCTGCGGCGGATCACCGCGCACTGGGCCCGCCTGGACGGCGCGGGCGGCACCCCGCCGCCGGACGCGCCCGCCGGTCCGCCACCCGTCGCCGAGACCCTCGCCGCGTGGGCCGGCCGCCCGGACCGGTTTACCGGCGCGGCTCAGGCGTGGCGGGCGGTGGCGGTGCGTGAGGAGGTGCGGTGTCTGCTCGCCCTCGGTCTGTTGAGCGCCGACCCGGCCGTGGCCGTGCCCCCACTGTTGGCCGCCGAGGCGCTGGCGACCTCCTCAGGCATGGTGCTTCTGGCCGGGCGGGCGCGGGTGGGTCTGCGTCGGCACGCGGTCCGCAGGGACCCGCGGGGACCTCAGAGTGACGGTTCGCTCACCCAGCGCGAGAGACAGGTGCTGGAGCTCGTCGCCCAGGGTGAACCGACGAGGCGGATAGCTAGCGTTCTGGGTGTCTCACGCGAGACAGTAGAGACCCACATCCGTGCGGGGATGCGTAAGTTGGGTGCCCGGACTCGCACCGAGGCCGCGGCACGCTGTCTGGAGGTGCTGTGAACCGACCTCGGTACGTCGTCGGCACCGGTGCGGACGCGACGACGGTCCTGCGTCGGCTCGCGCGCGAGGGCTGGCGCACCCGGGAAAGTTTCGCGTTACCGGAGGCCGCCTGGGACGTCTCCGACGCCCGCCTGGTGCTGTTCGGCCGGATCATCGACGTGGAGACCGTCCGGCTGGCGGTGCTGGCCGCCGCGCGGGGCGCGGGCGTGGTGGCCGTGATCGAGTGCGAATCCGACCTGGGTCGCGCACTTCTGGCCGATCTGAGTCGGGTGGGGCCTGTCGTGCGCGGTGTCGAGGACGGTACTTCCGACGCCCTACCTCTGTCCGAAGAGCAGTGCCAACTGCTCGAACGGCTGGCCAACGGCGAAACCATCGCGGCGGCCGCGGCGGCGGAGTACCTGTCGTTACGCACTGCCAACAGGCGCATCGCCCAGGCCCGTGACGCCCTCGGGGTGACCACCACCCGTGAAGCTGTTTTGGCATATATCCGCCGCAGACGCAGATAGTGTCCCGTTTTCAGTTATCCAGTTGTTGTCAAACCCACGTTCCCGCAGGTCGCGGCCGTTATGGTTCTCTGTCTATGGTTGCTCGATGCGACATAGACAACCCCCCGCGTCGTCGGGCCGTCACCGTCGGCTCGTCGAAACCTTCGGCCCCCGTATTGTCGCGGGAGCCTGTGTTCTGTCAGTGGCCGGTGGCCTGTTCCTCCCCATGGGCGGACTGCAGAAGACTTCCGTTCGGTCGGACATCGTGGCCCAGGCCGCCACCGGGGACGTCGCCCGCGACGTACCCCAGAAGGCCTCCCGGGGCATGGACCGCTCCGCCCCTCAGGCGGCGGCCCCGGCCCAGCAGGCGGCCCCCCAGGGCCCCCTCCTGCACGTGACCCCCGTCGGGGGCCTGTCCCAGGCGCAGATGGACAACGCGGCGATCATCGTGGCAGTCGGCGGGAAGATGTACCTGCCGGCCGAGGCCAAGATCGCCGCCGTCATGTGCTCCCTGCAGGAGACCCGGCTGCTCAACCTCGCCAGTGGCGTGCTGCCGGACTCCCTGGCCCTGCCCAACCAGGGTGTGGGCTGGGACCACGACTCCGTGGGCCTCTTCCAGCAGCGTCCCAACTGGGGCACCGTGCCCGAGCTGCTGAACCCGGAGTACGCGGCCACCGCCTTCTACAAGGTCCTGGTGACCATCCCCAACTGGTGGGCGATGCCGCTGACCTACGCCATCCAGTCGGTGCAGGTCTCCGCCTTCCCCGAGGCGTACGCCAAGCACGAGGCCCTCGCGCGGCAGATCGTGACCGCTCTGCGCGCCTGATACGGTCTGTGGTCGTGGTGACCGCTATGGCCAGTAGAGCCCGGTGCACGTGGTGCGGAAGCACACTGCCGTCCCGGGCGGGCCTCGGCCGCCCCCGCCTGTACTGTGCCCAGTCCTGCCGCCAGCGCGCGTACGAACAGCGCACGCTGGCGGCGAGGGCTGGGCTTCCGCCGGATGCGGTGGTGGTCAGCCGGGCCGAGCTCGACCATCTGCAGGATCGCCTGTTCGCCCTGCGGTGCGCCGTGTCCGATGCGACAGTGATTCTCGACGAATCGGCGTCGGTCGGGGAGCTGCGGGGAGTGTTGGAGCAGGTCAAAGCCGCCGCGGGGGAGCTGGACCGCTTGTGGGTGACCCCGCGCGACTGACCCATCTTCTACGCGTCGTAGAATCTTCTACGACGCGTAGAGGTTCCGTGGGGAGCCTCGCGGATGGGGGACTCACGTGGACACACTCGACCTCGCCCGGTGGCAGTTCGGCATCACCACCGTCTACCACTTCCTGTTCGTACCCCTCACGATCGGTCTGATCTTCCTCGTCGCCGGCCTGCAGACCGCCTGGCACCGCACCGGCGACGACAAATGGCTCAAGCTCACCAAGTTCTACGGCAAGATCTTCCTCATCAACTTCGCCATGGGCGTCGTCACCGGCATCGTGCAGGAATTCCAGTTCGGCATGAACTGGTCGGACTACTCCCGCTTCGTCGGCGACGTCTTCGGCGCGCCCCTCGCGATCGAGGGCCTGGTCGCCTTCTTCCTCGAGTCCACCTTCCTCGGACTGTGGATCTTCGGCTGGGACCGGCTCCCCAGACACCTGCACCTCGCCGCCATCTGGGCCGCGGCCATCGGCACCGCCCTGTCGGCCTACTTCATCCTCGCCGCCAACTCCTTCATGCAGTGGCCCGTCGGCTTCACCTACAACCCGGCCACCCAGCGCGCCGAACTCACCGACTTCCCCGCGGTCCTCACCAACAAGGTCGTCCTGGCGACCCTCCCGCACACCCTCGCCGCCTGCATGCTCACCGGCGGCGGCCTCGTCCTCGGCGTCGCCCTCTACCACCTCGTCCGCGGCCGCGACACCGACAAGCCCGCCTTCCGCAGCGCCGCCAAACTCGGCGCCTGGACCATGATCGTCGCCTTCGCCGCCGTCGCGATCAGCGGCGACCAACTCGGCAAGGTCATGACCGAGACCCAACCCATGAAGATGGCCGCCGCCGAAGCCCTCTACCGCACCGAGAAACCCGCCAGCTTCTCCATCGTCACCATCGGCACCCTCGACGGCACCGAAGAGGTCTGGGCACTCACCGTCCCCAACCTGCTGTCCTTCCTCGGCACCGGCAGCTTCGACGGCGAGGTCAAAGGCATCAACAACCTCCAAGCCGACTACCGCGCCACCTACGGCCCCGGCGACTACGCCCCCGTCATCCCCGTCACCTACTGGGGCTTCCGCGCCATGATCGGCTTCGGCGCCTTCGGAACCGCCATCGCACTCCTGACCCTGTGGACACTGCGCAGAGGACGCACCCCCACGTCGACGTGGCTGCTGCGCGCCGGCCTCGTCCTGCCCCTGCTGCCCCTCGCCGCCAACTCCGCAGGCTGGATCTTCACCGAGATGGGCCGGCAACCCTGGGCCGTGTTCGGACTCCTCAAAACCGCCGCCGCCGTCTCACCGTCCGTCTCCACCGGCGAGGTCATCACCTCCCTGACCGTGTTCACCCTCCTCTACGGCACCCTCGCCGTCATCGAAACCCGCCTCGTGCTCAAGACCGCCAGCGCCGGCCTCCCCGACGCCGCACCGCCCAGCCAGAAAACCGACGACGACCAACTCGCCTTCGCGTACTAAGGGGCCCACGCCGTGGAACTCACCACCGTCTGGTTCATCCTCATCGCCACCCTCTGGACCGGCTACTTCGTCCTCGAAGGCTTCGACTTCGGCGTCGGCATGCTCCTACCCGTCCTCGGCCGAAACGACACCGAACGCCGCGTCCTCATCAACACCATCGGCCCCGTCTGGGACGGCAACGAAGTCTGGGTCATCGTCGCCGGAGGAGCCACCTTCGCCGCCTTCCCCCACTGGTACGCCACCCTCTTCTCCGGCTTCTACCTGCCCCTGCTGGCCATCCTCGTCGCCCTCATCATCCGCGGCGTCGCCTTCGAATACCGCCACCAGCGCCACGACCAGGCCTGGAAGAACCGCTGGGACCTCGCCGTCATCGTCGGCTCCACCCTCCCCGCCCTCCTGTGGGGAGTCGCGTTCGCCAACCTCTACCACGGCGTGCCCATCGACGCCGACAAGGAATACACCGGCACCCTCCTCACCCTCCTGCACCCCTACGCCCTCCTCGGCGGCCTCACCTTCGTCGGACTGTTCATCACCCACGGCGCACTGTTCCTCGCACTCAAGACCGGCGGCGACGTCCGCACCCGCGCCAACGCCCTCGCACTGCGCGCCGGGGCAGTCACCGCCGCCCTCGCCGTCGCGTTCCTCACCTGGACCCTCGGCCTGCACCACACCCCGGCCGCCATCACCACCGCCGCCCTCGCCGCCGCCGCACTCCTCGGCGCCCTCGCCGCCAACCGGGCCGGCCGAGAGGGCTGGGCCTTCGCCGGCACCGCCGCCACCATCGCCCTGACCGTCACCACCCTGTTCTGCGGCCTCTACCCGAACGTCATGCCCTCCACCACCGACGCGGCGTTCTCCCTCACCGTGCACAACGCGGCGTCCACCCCGTACACCCTGAAAATCATGACCTGGGTCGCCGTCATCTTCACCCCCATCGTCGGGTGCTACCAGGCCTGGACCTACTGGGTGTTCCGCAAGCGCATCAGCGTCAAGGACATCCCCGCGTGAACCCCCGCCTCCTGCGCCTCGCAGGCCCCGCCGTCGCAGCCGTCATCGCCCTCGGCGCCGCCACCGCCGGCCTCGTCATCGCCCAGGCCCTCCTCCTGTCCAAAACCCTCGCCGCCGCGTTCACCGGCGACACCACCGACCTGCCCCACGCCCTGGCCCTCCTCGCCGCCATCACCGCCGCCCGCGCCGCCGTCACCTGGGCCGCCGAAACCGCCGCCCACCGCGCCTCCGCCGCCGTCAAGTCCCACCTGCGCACCCGCATCGTCACCCACGCCCTGGCCCTCGGCCCCACCTGGCTCACCGGCCAACGCACCACCGACCTCACCAGCCTCGCCACCCGCGGCGTCAACGCCCTCGACGGCTACTTCGCCAAATACGTCCCCCAACTCTTCCTCGCCGTCCTCGTCCCCACCGCCGTCCTGGCCACCATCGCCCCCGCCGACTGGCCCTCGGCCGCCATCGTCGCCGCCACCCTGCCCCTCATCCCCGTCTTCATGGCCCTCGTCGGCCTGGCCACCGCCACCCACACCCGCCGCCGCTGGCACGCCCTGCACCGCCTCAGCCACCACTTCCTCGACGTCGTCACCGGCCTGCCCACCCTGCGCGTGTTCGGCCGCGCCAAAGCCCAGGCCGCCCACATCGCGAAGATCACCGACAACTACCGCACCGCCACGCTGGCCACTCTGCGCCTGGCGTTCCTGTCCTCCCTCGTCCTGGAACTCCTCGCCACCCTCTCCGTCGCCCTCGTCGCCGTCGGCATCGGCCTACGCCTCGTCGACGGCCACCTCACCCTCACCACCGCCCTCCTCGTCCTCCTCCTCGCCCCCGAGGCCTACCTACCCCTGCGCGCCGTCGGCACCCACTACCACGCCAGCGCCGACGGCCTGGAAGCCGCGAAAACCGCCTTCGCCCTCCTCGACACCCCCCTCCCGGCCACCGGCACCCACCCCGCACCCGCCCCACACCTGACCGTCACGAACCTGTCCGTCGAACACCCCGACCGGCCCACCCCCGCCCCAGCCGGTCTGTCCCTGACCCTGCGACCGGGGGAGTTCCTCGCCGTCAGCGGACCCTCCGGCACCGGCAAATCCACCCTGATCAGCGCACTCCTCGGTTTCACCCCCACCGACGCCGTCACCGTCGACGGCACCCCACTGACCGACCTAGACCCGCAGGCCTGGCGCCGCACCATCGGCTGGGTACCCCAGGAACCCCACCTCGCCACCGGCACCGTCGCCGACCTCGTCGACACCACCGCCCACCCGTTCCTCGACGACCTCGACCCCACCCAACCCATCGGCGAACACGGCACCGGCCTGTCCGCCGGCCAACGCCGCCGCGTCGCCCTCGCCCGCGCCCTCGACCGCCACCCCGCCCTGCTCCTCCTCGACGAACCCACCGCCGGCGTCGACCCCCACCGCGAAAACCTCATCATCGAAGTACTGCGCGCCCACGCCGCCCACGGCACCGCCGTCCTCGTCGCCACCCACCGCCCGGCCCTCATCGCCGCCGCCGACCGGGTCGTCGAACTCGCCCCAGAAGCCGCTGAGCACCCGGCCGCAGCACACGGCGCCAGCGGCCACACCCGGCAGCGTCAGCACTTCACGCACGCGGTGACTTCACGCCCAGCAGCCGTCTCCGTCATCAAGAACCCCGCACCCGCCCACCGCGAGCCCGCCCCCGACCGACCGGCCACCAACGACACCGGGGCCGCCCCGCGTGACACACCCGACGACCACCCGGCCACCAGCACCCACCGCCGGCTCGCCCTCGCGTGGGCCACCGGCACCCTCGCCGCCACCTGCGCCGTAGGCCTCACCGCCACCGCCGCCTGGCTCATCTCCCGCGCCGCCCAACACCCACCCGTCCTGTACCTCATGGTCGCCGTCGTCGCCGTGCGCACCTTCGGCATCGGCAGGGGAGTACTCCGCTACACCGAACGCCTCACCAGCCACGACGCAGCCCTGCGCATCCTCGCCCGGCTCCGCGTCACCACCTGGCGCCGCCTGGAGAACTCCGCCGCCGACCTCACCCGCCGCTCAGGCGACCTCGCCACCCGCTTCGTCGACGACATCGACACCCTCGCCGACCAGTGGCTACGCATCGCCCTCCCGTACGCCACCGCCGCCACCGTCGCAGCCGCCGCCATCACCCTCAGCACCCTCCTGCTCCCCGCCACCGGCATCACCCTCACCCTCAGCCTCGCCACCGTCGCCCTCGCAGCCCCCTGGATCGCCGGCCGCCACGCCCGCCACGCCGAAGCCCACCTCGCCCCCCTCCACGGCCACCTCGCCACCCACATCCTCACCACCCTGCGCACCGCCGCCGAACTCACCGCCCACAACGGCACCGACCACGCCCTGGCCGCACTCACCACCGCCGACACCCGCCTCACCACCGCCGAACGGCGCGCCGCCACCGGCCGCGGCACCGCCCAGGCCCTGGCCACCGCCGCCGCCGGGGGAGCGGTCCTCGCCGCACTGGCCCTCACCGCCGCCAACCCCCACGTCGACCGCGTGCACGTCGCCGTCCTCGTCCTGCTACCCCTCGCCCTGCACGAACTCTTCGCCACCCTCGTCCCCGCGGCCGCCACCCTGCCCCGGATCCGCGCGGCCCGCGCCCGCGTCGACGCCCTCACCCCACCATCGGCCCGACCCGTCACCGCCACACCGTCCGGCCACCACGACCTCGTCGTCGAAGGCCTCACCGCCCGCGGCTGCCACCTGCCGGACCTGCACATCCCCGCCGGCACCGCCCACGTCCTCACCGGCCCCTCCGGCAGCGGAAAATCCACCCTCGCCGCCGTCGCCGTCGGATTCTGCGACCCCACCGCCGGCCGGATCCTGCTCGGCGGCGTCGACATCGCCACCCTCGACCCCGACACCCTGCGCCGCACCATCGGCCTGTGCGCCCAGGACGCCCACCTGTTCGACAGCACCATCGCCGCCAACCTGCGCCTCGCCCGCCCCGACGCCACCGACACCGAACTGCACGCCGCCCTGCACGCCGCCCGCCTCGACACCTGGGTCGCCACCCTCCCCGAAGGACTGCTCACCCCCGTCGGCGAACACGGCACCCGCCTGTCCGGCGGCCAACGCCAACGCCTCACCCTCGCCCGCGCCCTGCTCGCCGACTTCCCGGTCCTCGTCTTCGACGAACCCACCGAACACCTCGACCCGGCCACCGCCGCCGAACTCCAACACGACCTGCTCGCCGCCACCACCGGCCGCACCGTCCTGCTCATCACCCACCAGCCCCCGCCGACCGGCGTCCCCACCACCACTACGCTGCACAACCATGAACTGGCGCACGCCTAGCGTCATCGCCGCCGGCGGCACCCTCGGCGCACTGACCCGCCAGGCCGTCGCCACCACCTGGCCGGACCTGTGGGGCATCCTCGCCATCAACGTCACCGGCTGCCTGCTCATCGGGCTCCTCCTGGCCCGCTGGCCGGCGCACCGCCTCTTCCTCGGCGTCGGTTTCCTCGGCGGCTACACCACCTTCTCCACCTACATCCTCGAGGCCCAACGCCTCCTCGACGCCGACCACCCGGCCCTGGCACTGCTGTACCTCACCGTCACCCCGGTCGCCGCCCTGGCCGCCGTCACCCTCGGCACCCTCCTGGGCAGAAGGCCATGACCGCCCGGCGGCACCCGTGACCTGGCTCCTCGTCGCCCTCGGCGCGGCCGTCGGCGCACCCCTGCGCTACGCCACCGACCAGTGGATCCAACGCCGCCACGGCCGCCCGTTCCCCTGGGGCATCCTCGCCGTCAACACCGCCGGCTCGCTCCTCCTCGGCTTCCTGGCCGCCGGAGTCCTCCTCGACGCCGTCCCCGACGGCCTGTGGACCCTCCTGGGCACCGGCCTGTGCGGGGCGCTGACCACCTACTCCACCTTCAGCTACGACATGATGTCCCTCATCGAACAGCGCCGCGGCCACCACGCGCTCGGCTACGCCACGGCCAGCATCGCCGCGGGACTGGCCGCCGCGTACGCCGGAGCCGGGCTCGCCTGGCTGCTGTGGGGCTAGCCCTCCACGTCCACCACGACCACGTACCCGCCGTCGGCCCGCTGCCCCTCGGCCACCCGGACGCGCACGTGCTCGTCGGCGCCGACCGGCCCGTTGAGCCCGACGCCGTAGCGCACGATCCCCTCGAAGTCCTCACCCTTGGCGAAGCTGCGGATCCGGCTCAGCCCGACGGTGCCGGGCGGCTGAGCGGTCACGGCGTTGGCCCGCGCGCCGTCGAAGCGGATCTGCAGCACGCCACCGGCGCCCTCGAGGGGGATCGGCACGCCCCGGCCGCCGTCGAGGAGCTCGCGGACGAAGCGCACGTCGTAGCCGGGGACGGCGTGGTCGAACACGAACGTGAGCCGGTTGAAGCCGGAGTGCTGTCCGGCGGCGATCGACGTGACGCCCGACAGTGGGGGCACCGGGTTCTGGTGCGCCACGGTGCACGCGGCCCCGCCACCGGGCCACATCCAGTCGCATTTAGTGGTGTATGACCGGTACGCCTCCGACGGGCCCTCGGCCGTCGGCGTGTTCACCGGGGGAGTCGGCGTCGGGGTCCGGGTGGTGGACGGGCCGGCCGACGACGGGGGAGCGGAACGCGGCTCGGACCGGGAACACCCGGACAGGGCCACCATCATCACCAGGCACACGGCCAACACAGTTCCACGCCTGTTCATACCGTCATGGTGCGCGCACGGGACGCGGAGCACCATCGACTCGACATGACAGATTGTGTACGCGACATTCCACAGCGTGCACGCAACCCGAGTGGGTCCGACAGCGTCGGAAGGGGAGCCTCCTCAACGGTCTACTTAACATAATGTCGATTATCGCCACAGGATGAGTAGGCGCGGAAACCCTGGGAAACGAGGATCTCCGCGTGTTCGACGGCGGCCACGGCATGGTGTCGCAGCCAGGTGTCGCGGCGGGCGTCGGGCACGAACGCGGTCACGTCGCGGCTTGCGATCAGGAGCCGGAGCGGCGGGTGGGCGGCGCGGTCGCCGATCCCCGAGGACTCGGGCCTTCGGCGGCACCGAATTTCCGGGCCGGCCCGCGCGGCCTCCCCGGCGTCCCCCCGCCCTGCGACGCCTCGTTTCGTCACCGTGACGCAAACAGGTCCTCACAAGGAGATTCGGCGAAGTCGAGGACGAAAGACCTCAAACCCCAAACCAAGATCAACATCGTCATCCGACTACGGAGAAGGCCGACCCCGCACGCGTCGGCACCGCCCACCCGGTCCACCACGGCACCCCACAGGCCGCAGCACCCCGACAGTGGGCACCCGAGGGACCGGCCTGCGCGGGCACGACCCCCCTCCCCGCGCAGGCCGGTCCCGTACCCCTCTCACGAATTAAGCATAAGTGGCGTTATGCGGACAAAGCACGTATAGGGGGAGTGTCGTACCCGGAGGTCATACTGAACCGGTGATGCGGATCATCGACGCGACAGACGGCTTCTTCACCGCCCGCGCCCCACGGAAGGACTCCCCCCACACCGTGGCGGCGTACCGGCGGGATCTGCTCTTCGTGTCCACCCTCCTGGCCGAGCTGGCCGGCGTGCCGCTGGAGGCGCTCCCCTGCTCCGCTCTGACCCTGTCCCCCTTGCGTAAGGCGTTCGCGGGGTTCGCGCAGGGCCGGGCGAAGTCGTCGATCGCGCGGTGCTGGTCGACGTGGAACACGTTCTGCGGCTTCCTGGTGTCCGAGGGGATCCTGGAGGGCAATCCGATGGCCGGGGTGGCGCGCCCGCAGCCCCCGCAGCGGCAACCGAAGCCGCTGCGGGGCGAGGACACCCCCGACGACCTGCTGGTGGCCCTGGCCAGCCGGGCCCGCAAGGCGCGCGACCCGTGGCCGGAGCGGGATCTGACGGTGATCGCGACGTTGTTGTTGACGGGGTTGCGCAGTGCGGAGTTGTTGGCGTTGACGGTCGGGGATCTGGCGGGGCCGGTGGGTGAGCGGCGGTTGTCGGTGCGGGCGGGTAAGGGTGACGCTGACCGGTCGTTGCCGGTGGAGCCGTCGTTGGAGAACCTGATCGAGGCGTATGTGGCGACGCGGCGCGCCCGGTTGCCGAGGGAGCGTCGGCCGTTGCCGACGATGGCGCCGTTGTTCGTGGATGTGCGGGGTGAGCGGTTGACGCGTAACCAGTTGCAGTATCTGGTGCGGCAGTGTTACCGGCATTCGGGGGTGGCTGACCGGGTGGAGCGGGGGGCGTTGGTGCACGCGTTGCGGCACACGTTCGCGACGCGGTTGGGGCAGTCGGGTGCGTCGGCGATGGAGATCATGGAGTTGTTGGGGCACCGGTCGTTGTCGGCGAGTCAGGGGTATCTGAAGACGACGGCGCGGGAGTTGCGGGACGCGGCTCGGTCGAATCCGTCGTACCGGTTGTTGGAGCGTTTGCAGGAGTCTTAGGGCGTCGGGGTGCGGCGTTGTCGTACCGGTGTGCTAAAAATTGCCGGGACGTTGGTGACTCTGGGAGGTCAATCGTGTTGTCCACTGAGGATGTGGAGGGTCTGCGGGCTGTCTTGGAGTCCGGCAAGCGGCCGCGGGTGATGTTCGCGCCGTCGGCTGGGCAGATGGCCGGTCAGCTGGGTCAGGTGGTCCGGTTGGATGATCCGTCGGATGGTCCGGAGTTCGTGGCGGTGCGGTTCGGGAAGGATGAGTTGGGGTTCTCCCCCGCTGACCTGCTGGTGCCGCCGAAGAAGATGCCGGCGCCGCGCGCGCCGGAGCCTGAGCCGGTGGCGGCTGAGCCGGTTCTGGAGGGGCCGCCGCTGTTGCCGCCGGCGCCGAAGCCGACAATTACGACTATGGAGACTGGTGTTGTGGAGAAGGTTGTCGCGCCTCGTAAGCCGGCGAAGGTGAAGGCTCCGGCGGAGTTGACGGTGACGTTGACGTGTCAGGAGGGTGTGTGGTCGGTGCAGGCGGCGCGGGGTGTGAAGGTGGTGGCGAAGCCGACTCCGGTGCGGGCTCCGGACGCGTTGGCGATGGTGGCGTTGTTGGATGCTCCGGCGGTGCGGGAGGCTGTGGAGGATCTGGTGTCGGCGGCGCGGGCCGCGGCTGAGGAGGAGGCTGACCGGTTGCGGCGGCAGTTGGCTGAGGTGGAGGCCCGGTTGGCGGAGTTGCCGCAGTCGTAGTGGTGGTGGCCGTTGTCGTGGTGGTGGCGGTCGTCTGGTGGGTGGCGGCGTGTGTGGGTCGCGTCGGCCACCCGAGTGTGTTCGCTCTTCGCTTCCCGTTGTGGGTGGGTTCTGGCTGGGTGTGCGGGCTGGTCTCGTGTTTGGGCGGGGCGAGTGGCATCGGGGTTGTGGTCCTTGTGGGTGCGGTGGGCGTGCCCCCTCGCGGGCTCGTGGGCCGGTAGGGTCTCGGGGTGACGACGGGCGCCGGTTTCGCGGCTGAGGGTTCGCCGCGGCGGTGGGAGCATCCGGTCGGCCCGCGCTGGCTGCTTCTGGGTGATGTCGGTTTCGAGGGTTCCGATGAGGTCGACACTCCGTTGGCGTTGTGCGCGGATATCGAGGGGTTGTTCGTTGACCTGCCGCCCCGGCCCCGGGAGAGTTTCACGTTGGTGGGCTGCTCCCCCGCCGGTGCTCTCGCCGGTCTGCCCGTTGAGGCCCTCGGCACGGGCGAGGCCTGGCTGGGTGACGTGTCGCTGTTGGGGCCGTCGCCGGGCGCGCCGTCGTGGTGGGGTGAGGATCTGGGTGATGTTGTCGTTCTGGCGCGTCGGCCGAGTGTCGCGGTGCCGGGGGCGGTGGATGTTGACCTCGACGGGTTCGTCCACGTCGATGATCGTACGGACGCGGTGGTGCGTCCTGGTGATGTCGCCGAGTTCGTCCTCGAGGGTCGTGACGGGGTGCCGTTGGGCACGTGTCGGGACGTCACGGGTGTGTTCCGTGTGCGGGCCGCGCCGCTCGTGCCGCGGGTCCGGCTGCTGGGTTGTCGGCCGGAGTCTTCGTTGTCGACGGCGCTGGACGCCGTGGGGCGGTCGGGTGGGGCTGGTGTGCGGCGTCGCCGGATTCGCGCGGAGGTCCATGCGGTCGCCGCTGACGGTTCGGCCGGTCGGGTGATCGGCGCGATGGTGTCGGGGACGGTGGAGGCCGCCGAGCCGTCGCGGTTGGGCGCCGGGCTTGTTGACGTGACGGTCGCCAGTGATCCTCAGGAGCCGCTGCCGACCGGGATGCTGGGCGTCTTGGGGCATTGGTATGCGGGCCGGCCCGTCGAGAGGAATGTGTGGGCCGGTTACGGTCGGGAGTTGCGGCACCTGTGGGCCGGGGTGGCGCTGACCCATCGGCGGCCCGGTGTGGTGGACAAGCCGGCGGGTACGACGTTTGAGTTGGATGGTCGGTTCGTGACCGATGTCGAGGGGTTCTACTGCGCGATCGGTGAGGCGGTCAACGGCCCGGGTGGATACTTCGGTTGGAACCTGGACGCTTTTCATGACTGTCTTCGTGGGAGGTTCGGCGCGCGGGCGCCGTTTCGGCTGGTCTGGCGTGACTCGGCTGTAGCGTGTGGGAGCCTCGTGGCCGGCTACGATCGGCGTCGGCTGGTTCCGGCGGTCACTGTGGAAGATCTGTTGGCCGTGCTGGTGGCGCGCGATGTGGTGGTCGACCTGCGTTGAACCGCCGCCGGTGACGGCTGCGGCGGTCGGATGCAGCGGGGTCAGGGCCCTGGCGGGGTTGGGTGATCACGTGAGGGTCGGCGGGGGTGGCGTCGGGGTGGCGAGGCGTGGAGACGCTGCCGGCGTGTGACCTGCCGGGCCCTGGCCTCGGCGGCCCGGCCGGCGGCGGCGCTCTGATCGGTGGGACCCGGTGGTTCCGGGGCGCGCCTGCCGGTTCATGCTGTGCGGCCCTGGGCGAACCGCCGCCTGGTGCTCGACGGCCGTCGTGCCCCGGTTCCGGTGGGCGGCCGACACCGTCGCGGCGTACGGCTCGGTCCGCGGCTCGTGGCGTGCGGCTCTGGGGTGTGGTCTTGTCAGGAGACCTGGTGCTGCCGTGCGGCGGGATCTGGCCCGCAGGCTGTCGGTGCGATGGCCGGTGCCGCTGGCGGTCCCGGCATTGGCGGCGTATCCGTGAGCGGGCCGGGACGTGTTCGTGATTCCCCGTTTCGACACTCATCACATGCGTCGATTCCTGCTGGCCGTTTCGACGGTGTTCGGGCTCGCGGTTCTCATCCCCGCCGGTGTCCTGGCCGCGGCGTCGGTGGGGTTTGGTGCGCGGCACTGGTCCGGGGCGGTGCTGTCCGGGTTCTCCTGGCCCGGCGGTGGGGCGGGTGGTCTCACGGGGTCGTGTAGCGGTGATCTGGGCCCTGTCGCCGCCCTTGACGCGGCGCACCATGACGAGCTCGCGGGTTTCACCTGTGACGGGGACGTGGTCGTGGTGTTCGCGGCGTCGGACGCCGGTGAGAAGTTGGTCCGTGATGGTCTGCGTGGCTATCCGCACGCGTGGCGGGTGAAGCGGGTCGCACACAGCGATGCGGCGTTGCGCGGGCAGCAGGACAGGATCTTCGATGCGGTCACTGTGGTGCGGGTGATGCCGCCGCGGGTGGTGGAGGTGTCCGTTGACACGGGGACCGGTAACTGTGTGCGGCTGGACGCTGTTCGGTTGGATCATGATCTGTTCGCGCGGCTCGGGGCGTTCGGCGACTACGCGTGTGTCGTCTATGTTCCCGGCGCGCCTGCCGCGCATCTGGACGACCGTGACGGTTCCGCTTCGGAACGCTGGGGCGCGGGTGGTCTGGGTGGTGTGGTCGGGACGTATCTCGTCCTACTGACCGGCTTCCCGTGGCATATCGGCGCCTGGCTGGTGTCGGCGGTGGCCGTGTGGGTGTATCCCGCTGTCCGTCGGCGTTCGCGGCGGACGGACTGACTGGCCGACCCTGCGACCCTGCGACCCTGCGACCCTGCGACCCTGCGACCCTGCGACCCTGCGACCCTGCGACCCTGCGACCCTGCGACCCTGCGACCCTGCGACCCTGCGACCCTGCGACGGATCGTATCGCCGGACTGGGGCCGGCTGAGACGGGCGCGGAGCTGGTGGCGGCGGTGGCGGCCGGGGCGCGCGTTGACGCCGGGTCAAGGGGGCGCACGCCAACGGCGCGGGAATGTGGCGCGCCGTTGGCGCGGGGGCCGGCCTGCCCTCGGTGTGGGAACGGGCGCGCGCCCGTTCGGCCTGTCGCTGGCCTGGTGGCTATCCGGCGGGGATGGGGTCGGGGTATTCGCCGGGGGTTCCGGCGTTGCGGATGCCTTTGACGGGGTAGGGCCAGGCGTTGGCGGCGCAGCCGTGGAGTCCGAGGGTTTGTTGTTGCATGACGGGGGCGGCGGTGCCGGGGGCTGGGCACAGTTCGTGGTCGAAGCCGAGGCGGTGGCCGGTTTCGTGGTTGAGGGCGTATTGGCGGTAGATGTCGAGGGATCCGCCGTAGTCGGGGGTGGCGTGGGCCCAGCGGGCGACGTTGAGGATGATCTTGTCGCCGGTGCGGCAGTTGGTGTAGTGGTCGGTAGGGTCGCCACACAGTTTGGCGCGGGTGCCGGGGGTGACGAGGTAGATGGTGAGGTCGGCGGGTTGGGTGGCGGCGACGCGTTGGAAGCGCCAGGCGCCGGCGGAGGTCCAGCCGCGGGGGTCGTTGTAGGTGGTGTCGATGAGGGTGGTGACGGTGGTGGGGTCGATCTGGGTGAGGCCGTTTTCGATGGCGACGTGGTAGCGCAGGAGGGTGCCGGCGTGGCCGCGGATGGGGCCGGTGTCGCCGGTGGTGGTGTAGGTGCCGGGGCCGTCGGCGGGGTAGGTGAGGGCTGGTGGGCCGGTGGTGGGTGCCGGGCCGGTGGTGTCGTGGGTGTGGGCGGGGCCGCTGGCGGCGGGTGGTACGGGTGGGGTGGGGGTGTCGAGGGTGCGGTAGGCCAGGGCGGTGCCGGCGGTGAGGGCCGCTGCGGCGAAGACGATGCTGGCGATGATGGGGGCGGTCCGGCGTCGCCGGGCGTGGCGGGGTTCGCCGGCGTCGTGTCGGTACTGCTCGGGCGTGCTCATCGGGGCGTAGCCTGCCACGGTGCGGGGTGGGTGACCACTGGCCTAACGGCCGAGGAATACTGCCTGTAAGGTGACCCTTACTTGACGGATTGGGGTGTTTGGGTTCGTGTCGACCCCGTTGGTGGAGCTTGCCGGTGCCCGGGCCGCGGTGTTGGGCCGGTTGTGGGGTGCGTTGTGCAGGGAGCCTGTGGCGCAGGTGGTGTCGCGCGAGTCGGTGTCCGGGGAGACGGTGGTGACTCTCGCCGACGGCCGTCGGTTGGTGGGGCCGGCGGAGGCGGGGTTGCCGTTCGCGGTGTGCCCGTCGGGGTTGACGGTGACGTTGGGCGGGGTGGGGTACAACGATCCTGAGCGGTTGGCGGCGGGTCTGGGCTGGCCGGGGCGGTTGCGGGCGGAGCTGGCCGACAGTGTGGCGAATCTGGCCCTGTCGAGGACCGCTCCTCCCCCACGCTTGCCGGATCTGGGCGGCGGCACGGTGCGGGAGGCCACCCCCGGGTGGGGGCCGTGGGATCTGGTGGATGTGGAGGCCAGGGTCGTCGACGGTCATCCGTTGCATCCGTTGTGCCGGACGCGTACGGGCATGTCGGCGGCCGAGCAGCTGCGCTACGCCCCGGAGTTCTCCCCCGTGGTGGATGTGGATCTGGTGCGGGTGCGGGCGGCGGACTGGGTGGGGGTGGGTGACTGGCCGTGGCGGGAGGGGGCCGATTACCTGCTTCCGGTGCATCCGTGGCAGCGGGAGCATGTGTGGTCGGGTGCGGTGGTGGCCGGTTCGTTGCGGGCGCGGCCGTTGATGTCGTTGCGGACCCTCGTACTCGATGACGGGTGGCATGTGAAGACGGCGGTGAGTGTGCAGATGACGTCGGCGGTGCGCACGGTGTCGGCGGCGTCGGTGCGTAACGGTCCGGCGTTGTCGGCGCTGGTGGGGTCGTTGACGGGTCTGGAGGTGCTGGCCGAGCCGGCGGCGGGTTCGGTGGGCGGGGATCGTGCGCGTGCGGCGGTGTTGCGGGCGGGGCCGGTGGTGGGGGCCGGTGAGTCGGTGGCGGCGGTGTCGGCGTTGTGCGCGGGCCCGGATCCGCTGGTGGTGGCGTTGGCGGGGGCGGATCCGGTGGGGTGGGTGTCGGCGTTGGCGGACGCGGTGCTGCCGCCGTTGTTGGCGTTGTTGACGATGGGGGTGGCGTTGGAGGCGCACGGGCAGAACACTCTGGTGGTGTTGCGTGACGGGCGTCCGGTGCGCGGCGTGTACCGCGACTTCGGTGGGGTGCGGGTGTCCCCGGCTCTGCTGGCCCGGCACCGGGTGGACTGTCCCCCGCTGTTCGGGGATGTCGGGTGTGATGATCCGGCGGTGTTGCGGGCGAAGTTCGCCTCCTCGGCGTTGTCGACGATGTTCGCCGAGGTGGTGGCGGTGCTGGCGCGGGGTACGGGCGTGTCGGCGCGGTTGTTGTGGTGGCCGGTGGCCCAGGCGTTGTCGGGGCATCCGGGTCTGGTGCGGGGGCCGTGGCCGATGAAGGCGTTGACGGCGATGCGGTTGGCTTCCGATCCGTTGGAGGATGTGTGGGCGTGGGTGCCGAGTCCGGTCGCGACGTTGTGACGGTCGCGCCGTCGACGTTGCCGGCGTTGTTGGCGGCCGCGGCGGCCCGGGCGGTGCCCCGGTTGCCGGCCGACCTGGTGGGCGGGTTCCGGGCGGCGTTGCCGCAGGCGGCGGCGCATGTGTGCGCGCGGCTGGTGGAGGCGGTGTTCACCGAGGACGTGGCCGGGTCGCGTGGCGGGCTGCGGGCGTTGGGTGACGTGTGGGTGTGGCCGGCGCGTTCCGGTGGGGTGGTGACGTTCCCGGGAGTGCGGGGGGCGGCGTCGACGGTGCGGGTGACGGGCCCGGTGTGGCATGAGGCCGGGTGTGTGCGGGTGCCGGTGACCGACCCGGCGGCGCTGTTGGCGCTGCTGGTGGGCGTCGAGACGGGCACGTTGCCGGCGGAGCTGGTCGACGCGGTGGTGAACCTGGCGATCGGGACGGCGCGCCGCCCGGCGGTGGCGGGCACGGACGCGGTGTCCGCGGCCGGCCGGTTGGGACCGGATGAGGGGGTGTTGTTCCTGGAGCGGTTGGCCACGGAGGGGCACAATCTGCATCCGTGCGGCCGGACCCGGCTGGGGATGAGCGTCGCTGACGTGTTGGCCTATGACCTGGAGGGGCCGGGGTTCGACCTGGCGGTGGTGGCGTTGCGCGCGGATGTGCACGTGGGTGATGACGTGGGGGCGGCGTTGGGGCTGCCGGCCGCGCCGGACGGTTTCGTGTTGCAGCCGGCGCATCCGTGGCAGGTGGCCAACGTGCTGCGCACCCGGCACGCCGACGCGGGCCGGGCCGGTCTGTGGCGGGTGGTGGACGGGTTGCGGGTGCCGTGCGCGCCGACGGCGTCGCTGCGCACGGTGCTCACGGGCGCGGGGCAGCTGGTGAAGGTGTCGTTGGATGTGCAGATCACGTCGACGCGGCGGTCGATCTCGGTGGCGACGGCCCGTAACGGGCCGCCGGTGTCGGCGTTGGTGGAAACCCTCCTTGCGGGTACGGGCGGGAGCCTTCTGGGTGAGTTCGCCGGCGCGGGGGCGCTGTTGGCCGCCTCGGAGCGCGACGTGACGGCCGTGCTGCGCCACCCCCTGGCCGGGGTGGTGTCGGCCGGCGAGTTGGCGGTGCCGGCCAACGCCCTGCCGGCGGTGTGCCCGGCGACGGGGTCGACGGTGTTGGAGCTGTTGGCGGCGGCGCACCCGCACGGGCCGGTGGCGTGGCTGTCCGACTACGCCACCGCGCTGCTGGGGCCGGTGCTGCGGTTGTTGGCGCACGGCGTGGGCCTGGAGGCGCACCTGCAGAACTGTGTGCCGCTGTTCACCGCCGGCCGGTGTGCCCGGATGGTGTTCCGGGACCTGGGCGGGGTGCGTCTGCACGGGCCGCGTCTGGCGGCGGCGGGGCATCCGTTGACCCTGTGGCCGGGTTCGGTGACCGGCACCGACGACGCGGACGTGCTGCGCGCGAAGGTCGCGTACACGGCGTTGGGCAACCATCTGGGGGCCGTCGTCGACGGGCTGGGGTTGGGGGCGGTCGGGTGGGCGACGGTGGGCCGGGTCCTGCGCGGCGTGTACGCGCCGCTTCTCGACGATGCGCTGGTGGGTGTCGCGGCGGCGGAGGACCTGGGGGCGTTGACGGCAGGGCCGTGGGCGCACAAGGCCCTGGTGCGTATGCGCCTGTCCGGTGGCGGCGACGAGTACGTGCCCGTCGACAATCCCCTCGCGGCGTGATCGGCGACGCGGCGCGCCCGGTGTGCGCGTACCTGTATGACCCGGCGGTGCTGGCGGGGCGGCTGGAGGCGGTGCGGGTGGCGTTGCCGGCCGGCGCCGGGGTGTTCTACGCGGTGAAGGCCAACAGCCATCCGGCGTTCCTGGCCGCCGCGGCGGCTGTCGCCGACGGGTTGGAGGTCGCCTCCGGGGGTGAGCTGGCCAAGGCGGTGGCGGCCGGGGCGCGCCGGGTCGTGTTCGGCGGGCCGGCCAAGACGGACGCGGAGCTGCGGGCGGCGGTGGCGGCCGGGGCGCACGTCAATGTCGAGTCGGCGTGGGAGTTGGCCCGCCTCGACGCGTTCGCCGACCGGCCGGTGGACATCTGCCTGCGCGTCAACCGGGCCGCCTCACCCCTGGACGGCAGCCACCGGATGACGGGCGCGCCGACGGCGTTCGGCATCGACGAGCGGCAGCTGGCGGACGTGGTGGTGGCGGCGCGGCGGTCGCGGTGGCTGCGGTTGCGGGGCCTGCACCTGCACGCGGTGTCCAACAACCTCGACGCCGCCGCGCACGCCGCCTACGCCGCCGACTGCCTGGCCTACACCGACGCGGTGCTGCCCGGCGCCGACGTCGTCAACATCGGCGGCGGTCTGGGCGTCGACTACACCGGTGACAGGTCCTTCGACCTGGACGCCTTCGCCCGGCTCGTGCCGCCCGACCCGCGCCTCGTCGTGGAGATCGGCCGCTACGCCGCGGCACCGGCCGGCCGGTACGCCGCCGAGGTCCTTGACCTCAAACGCACCCACGGGCAGTGGTTCGCCCTGCTGCGCGGCGGCACGCACCACTTCCGGCTGCCGGCAGCCTGGGGCTATGACCACCCGTTCACGGTGCACCCGGTCGACGAGTGGCCCTATGACCTGCCCCGCCCGCAGGTCACCGACGTGGCGGTCACCGCGGCGGGGGAACTGTGCACCCCCCGCGACGTCCTGTGCCGCGCCCGGCACGTGGACCGCCTGCGCGTCGGTGACGTGCTCGTGTTCGACGACACCGGCGCGTACGGCTTCGAGGTGTCCCACCACGACTTCCTGTCGCACCCCAAACCGCAGGTGCTGCTCACATCTCGATGAGGACTTTCAACGCGCGCCGGGAATGCATGGCCGCGTACCCGTCGGGGGTGCCGGACAGGGGCACCGTCAGGTCGAACACGGCCGACGGGTCCAGGGTGCCGGCCAGGACGTCGGTGAGGAGTTCACCGATGTAGGCTCGGGCCGGGGCGACGCCGCCGCGCAGGGCCACGTTGCGGTTGAACATGTCGGAGATCGTCACCCCGGCGCTGCCGCCGTGCGGGACGCCCACGTAGCCGACGGTGCCGCCGTCGCGGGTGGCGGCGATGGCGGTGCGCATCGACTCCTCCGTGCCCACCGCCTCGATGACGTGGTGCGCGCCGAGTCCGCCGGTGAGTTCCCGCACCGCGGCGACGGCGTCCTCGCCGCGTTCGGGCACGATGTGGGTGGCCCCGAACTTCGACGCGATCAGGGTCCGCTCCACGTGGCGGCCCAGGGCGATGATGTTGCGCGCGCCCAGCCGTCGGGCGGCCAGGACGGCGCACAGGCCCACGGCCCCGTCGCCGACGACCGCCACCCAGCCGTGCGGCCCGGGGCCCGGGCCGGCCAGGGCGCTGACGACGGCGTGGTGCCCGGTGGACATCACGTCCGACAGCGACAGCAGTGCCGGCGTCAACGCCGGGTCGGTGCCGGCGGGGACCTTCACGAGGGTCCCGTCGGCGAACGGCACCCGCACCGCCTCCCCCTGCCCGCCGTCGGAACCGGGCGTGCCCCAGAACCCGCCGTGCGGGCAGGAGGTGTGCAGGCCCGCCCGGCAGAACTCGCACACCCCGTCCGACCACACGAACGGGGCGATGACGGTGTCCCCGGGCCGGACCGTCACCACGTCGGCGCCGACCGCGTCGACGACGCCGACGAACTCGTGCCCGATGCGCTGGCCCTCCTGGCGGGCCGCCACCCCCCGGTACGCCCACAGGTCGCTGCCGCACACGCACGCGTGCGTGACCCGCACCACCGCGTCGGTCGGGCCGTGCAGGGCCGCGTCGGGCACGTCGGTGACCCGGATGTCGAACGGGCCGTGAATCGTCGTCGCGCGCATGGCTTCCCCCTCAGGCGCTGGCGGTCGACCGCGGCCAGTTCGCGGCCCGGATGGCGCGCAGGGCCTGGCGGCGGGTGTCCCCGGTCAGCGTGTCCACGTACAGCGTGCCCGACAGGTGGTCCGTCTCGTGCTGCAACGCGCGGGCCAGGAACCCCGAGCCGCGCACCTCGAGGGCCTCGCCGTGCTGGTCGAAGCCCCGGCACACCGCGTGCTGGGCGCGGGGCGTCTCATACCACAGCCCCGGCACGGACAGGCAGCCCTCGTCGCCGTCCTGCAGTTCCTCCGACAGCTCCAACGTCGGGTTGATCATGTGCCCGCGCTCGCCGCCGGCGTCGTAGACGAACACCCTGGCCCCGACGCCGATCTGCGGGGCGGCGACCCCGGCGCGGCCGGGCGCGCCCAGGAGGGTGTCCATCAGGTCGCCGACGAGGGCGCGCAGGCCGGCGTCGAAGGTGGTGACCTCGTCGCAGGGGGTGCGCAGCACGGGGTCGCCGATGATCCGGATGGGTCGCATGGTCATGTCTGACACCGTAACGTCCGGGCCCGACACGCACGTCTCGGGCAGGGAAGTTAACAACTCGACTACACCGTTCGGTCAAACTTTATCTATCCATACAAGGCACGTCCTATTAAATTCGGACGAAAATCGTAGCCCTGCGTAACAGGCCAGATACGGCTCGAAGTGCCAGGTCACGCCTCGTGTTCCACCACTCAACACCGGCCCGCCAACGCCCTACACTATGCCGGTCCCAGGCTTGATCTACGTGTACGGAGGAACCCCCATGGCACCGCATGGCCGTCATGCCAACGTGCGGTCCCACCGACGAGGCGGCCCCCGCCGCCGCCTCACCGTCGCGCCGTGGATCGTCATCGCCAGTGTGTCCACCCTGGTCCTGTCCGGCATGACCGGCGGATACGTCTACCTCGCCAACAGCGGCTGCTCCGGCGACCCGGTCCGCGCCGAGATCCTCGCCGACCCGTCCGTCAAGTCGATCCTCGACAAGCTGTCCCGCGAATGGCAGGACACCGAACCGATGATCACCGACGCCAAGGGCGAACAACGCTGCGTCGAGGTCGAGATCCTCGCCAAGGACTCCGCCGACGTGGCCCTCGCCCTCGGCAACGACTGGGACGCCCGCCTGACCGGCCCCGCCCCCGACGTGTGGATCCCCGCCTCCACCGCCTGGGTCCGCGAAGCCGCCGCCGACGACACCGCCGAACGGCTCCTGCCTGACCTGCAGCCCAGCCTCGGACGCACCCCCACCGTCATCGCCATGCCCGAACCCATGGTCAAGGCCCTGGCGTCCACGGCGTGGAAGGACCGCAAACCCACCTGGGACTCCCTCATCGCAGCCCTCGGCAGCGGAGCCAGCTGGGAAAGCTACGGCAAACCCGAATGGGGCGCCCTCAAGGTCGGCATGACCGACCCCGCCAAGTCCACCGCCGGCCTGCACGCCCTCATGGCCGTCACCGACGCCAACGACGACGGCGAGGTCGACAGCAAGGAACGCCAGGCCGTCTGGAACTTCAAGCAGGCCGTCGCCAAATCCGACATGTACAAGGAGAGCACCGAACAGCTCTTCGCCGGCCTCGCCAAAGCCGACGGACAGGGCGAGAACGCCGCCCTGCAGTACGTCTCCGGCTTCCCCGCGCTCGAACGCGACATCATCAACTACAACAACACCAAACCCAAGGTCCCCCTCGTCGCCGTGTACCCCGAAGGCGGCAGCGCCGACGCCGACGTGCCCTTCATCGCCCTCAACGCGTCCTGGACCAACAAGGACCGCCAGGCCGTCGGCAAGAGCTTCCTGACCTACCTGCGCGGCGACCACGGGCGCGCGGCGTTCCAGGCCGACGGGTACCGCGACTCCAACCGCATCGGCGGCGCGAACTTCGCCACCGCCACCGGCATCCAGCCCCAGGTGCAGACCCTGCCCCGCGCCGTGCTGCTGCCCGAGTCCGTCGCCGTCACCCGCAAGACCTGGTCGGCCCTGGCCCGCCCCGTCAACCTGCTCCTCGTCATGGACGTCACCGGCTCCATGAACGAGGTCGTCCCCGGCACCGGCGGCCGCACCAAGCTCGACCTGGCCAAGGAAGCCGCCACCAACGCCGTCGGCATGTTCGGCACCCAGGCCCACGTCGGACTGTGGGCGTTTTCCACCCCCACCCCCGGCGGCCCCGACTACCGGCCCGTCGCCCCCATCAAGACCCTCGACACCGAACAGCGCGAAAACCTCGTCGGACAGATCAACGGCCTCACCGCCGCCGGCAACACCGCACTGTTCAACACCACCTGGGCCGCCCACCAGGAGGTCCAGGGCCACTTCCTCCCCGACGCCGCCAACGTCGTCGTCGTCATCACCGACGGCTCGGAGGAGACCGTCCCCGGCGGCCTGAGCCTGGACGCCCTCGTCACCAAACTCAAGGACGGCAACGCCAAGGAGGACGGCAAGAAGAAGGTCCAGGTCGTCACCATCGGCTACGGACCCAACCCCGACTTCGGCGCCCTGCAGAAGATCGCCCTGGCGTCCGGCGGGCGGGCCCTGCAGTCCAAGACGGCCCGCGACATCGGCCCCGTCATGCTCGACGCGCTGTTCAGCTAGACCACACACGAAGAAGGGGGGCCGGTTGGCCCCCCTTCTTTCTATCCCCGCAGGGCGCCGAACAGCGGACCGGCCTTCGCCGCCGCCTCGGCCACCTCCGCGGCCGGCTCACTACCCCACGTGATCCCGCCCCCCGCCCACACGTGCACCCGGTCGCCGTCGGCGGCCACCGTCCGGATCGTCAACCCCAGATCCACCCCGAACGCCGACACCCACCCCACCGCACCCATCGACGGCCCCCGACCCACCCGCTCCAGACGCGCCACCTCCGCCAGAGCCGCCCGCTTCGGGGCACCGGTCACCGAACCCCCCGGCGCCACGGCCCGCAACACCCCGGCCAGCCCCACGCCGCCCGACAGGTCCGCGGCCACCACCGACTCCGCCTGCCACAGCCCCACCCAGCGGCGCAACGCGAACAGCTCCTCCACCCGCACCGAACCCGTGCGCGCCACGAGGGCCAGGTCATTGCGGACCAGGTCGACGATCATGATGTGCTCGGCGCGTTCCTTCGCCGACGCCAACAACTCCCGCCGGCCCTGCTCCGTCGCCGGCCGGGTGCCCTTAATCGGCCGGGATTGCACCCGCCCGGCCGCCACCGACACCAGGGTCTCCGGCGACGCGCACGCCACCGCCCACCCGTCCCCGGACACCACGCCCCCGTACACGGCGCCCTCGATCGCCGCGACCCGTTCCAGGGCCGCCGACGGGTCACCGGTGTACGAGGCCGACCAGTGCCCCACCACGTTCACCTGGTACACGTCACCCCGGCCGATGGCCGCACGGACGCTGGCGACCGCCTCAGCGTGCTGGCGGGTACTCCACGACGGGGCCCACGCCCCCAACCGCCACCCACCCGACACCGCGGGGGCCGCCGGTGGACAGTGCTCGTACACGACGACCACCAGATCCGGCACCGCCGGCGACGGGGAGGGCGCGCCCGTCGGCGCGCCGATCGCCGCCGCCCCGCCGGCCCCCGACAACAGCACCGCCGCCCCGCACAGCGACCCGTCCGGTCCGCCCGGACAAGAGCCTCCTGGAAGTAACGACAGGTCGGCGACCGGCATACGGTGGAGGGTGAGGAATTCCTCAGCCAACGCGGCCGGATCACCAGGGTCCCCTACCCGCCATTCCAGCCGATCCCGAACCCTCACAGTCCCTTGACAATTACGCGGAGTGACCGGAGGAGCCGTCAGACTCAACCGAATGGTCATTTCTTCCGTTCCCCCCGTTACTGTGTGCCACAAAACCCGTTGAACTTGATAGCGTGCGAAGTGCGTCTGTGAGACACGTCACGCCAGACCGGAGAACCGACAATGTGCCCCCACCAGCCAGCCTGCCCCACCGCCGACGCGGTCGACCGCGAAGCCGCCAGGATCACCCACCACCACCCCGAACAGGGCTGGAGCCTCCTGTGCAACGGCGTGATCATATTCGAGGACACGGGCGAACTCCTGCCAGACGGCCAGACCATCGCCCCCCACCGCGGACCGGCCCTGCACCTCACCGCCGCCTGAAGTACCCCAAAAGAAAAAGGGGCGCCCCACACCCGGGACGCCCCTTGATCCGTCTCTACTCCTCGAACGCCTCCGGCGGCGGGCACGAACACACCAGGTTACGGTCCCCGAACGCCTGATCGATCCGCCGCACCGGCGGCCAGTACTTCACAGCACTGACCCCACCCGGATACGCCGCCAACTGCCGCGAGTACGGATGCGCCCAACCATCGGCCGTCACCGCCGCCGCCGTGTGCGGAGCGTTGTGCAACGGATTGTCCTCCGCCGGCCACACCCCCGCCTGCACCTGGTCGATCTCACCCTTGATCGCGATCATCGCGTCACAGAACCGGTCCAACTCACCCAGGTCCTCCGACTCCGTCGGCTCCACCATCAACGTGCCGGCCACCGGGAACGACATCGTCGGCGCGTGGAACCCGTAATCCACCAGACGCTTGGCCACGTCATCGACCGTCACACCCGAGTCCTTCGTGATCCCCCGCAGGTCGAGGATGCACTCGTGCGCCACCAGGCCCTTGTTGCCCGCGTACAACACCGGGTAGTGGTTGCGCAGCCGCGCCGCCACATAGTTCGCCGCCAGGACAGCCGACGCCGTCGCCCGGGTCAGACCGTCCGGACCCATCAGCCGCAGATACGCCCACGAGATCGGCAGGATCCCCGCCGAACCGTGCGGCGCCGCCGACACCGGACCCACAGGCGACTCATTGTGCAACGGATGCCCCGGCAGGTACTTCGCCAGGTGCGCGCGCACCCCCACCGGACCCACACCCGGACCGCCACCACCGTGCGGGATGCAGAACGTCTTGTGCAGGTTCAGGTGCGACACATCCGCCCCGAACTGACCCGGCTTCGCCCACCCCAGCAACGCGTTGAGGTTCGCCCCGTCCACGTACACCTGACCACCCGCGTCGTGCACCTTCGCGCACAACTGCGTGATCCCCGCCTCATACACCCCGTGCGTCGACGGATACGTCACCATGATCGCCGACAGGTTGTCGCGGTGCTTCTCCACTTTCGCGTCAAGGTCCACAAGATCAACGTTGCCCTCGTCGTCACACGCCACCACCACCACGCGCATACCGGCCATCACCGCCGACGCCGCGTTCGTGCCGTGCGCGCTCGACGGGATCAGACACACATCCCGGTGCGCCTGCCCGTTGTCGCGGTGATACGCCCGGATCGCCAACAGACCCGCCAACTCGCCCTGCGAACCCGCGTTCGGCTGCACACTCACCGCGTCATACCCGGTGACCTCCGCCAACCAACCCTCAAGATCAGAAACCAGCGACTCGTACCCAGCCGCCTGCTCTGACGGGGCGAACGGGTGAATGTCCGCGAACTCCGGCCACGTCACCGCCTCCATCTCCGTGGTGGCGTTCAACTTCATCGTGCACGAACCCAACGGGATCATGCCCCGGTCCAGGGCATAGTCCTTGTCCGACAACGACCGCAGATACCGCAGCATCGCCGTCTCCGACCGGTGCGCGTGAAACACCGGATGCGTCAGGAACTCACCGGACCGCAGCAGCCCCTCCGGCAACGCGTCCGGCGTCGCCGCGTCCAGATCCGACACAGACACCGACGACAGCCCGAACGCCCGCCACACACTCAGCAGATCGCCGTCCACCGTCGTCTCGTCACACGAGATCCCCACCAGGTCAGCGTCCACCAGCCGAAGGTTCACCCCCGCCTCCGCCGCGTGCGCCACCACCTCGGCCGCCCGGCCCGGCACCCGCGCCGTCACCGTGTCGAAGAACGCCCCGTGCACCACCTCGACACCACCCTCACGCAGCCCCGCCGCCAGCACAGTGGCCATCCGGTGCGCGCGCTCCGCGATCTGCCGCAACCCGTCCGGGCCGTGATACACCGCGTACATCGACGCCATCACCGCCAACAGCACCTGCGCCGTGCAGATGTTGCTCGTCGCCTTCTCCCGCCGGATGTGCTGCTCACGCGTCTGCAACGCCAACCGGTACGCCGGATTGCCGTCCACGTCCTTCGACACACCCACCAACCGGCCCGGCATGTTGCGCTCCAACCCGGCGCGCACCGACATGTACCCGGCGTGCGGACCACCGAAGCCCATCGGCACCCCGAACCGCTGCGCGCAACCCACCGCGATATCCGCGCCGATCTCACCCGGCGCGCGCAGCAGACACAGCCCCAGCAGGTCGGCGGCCACCGCGACCAGGGCACCGCGCGCGTGCGCGTCGACGATCAGCGCCTCGTGGTCGCGGACCACGCCCGACGCCCCCGGGTACTGCACCAGGACGCCGAAGAACTCGCCCTCCGGCAGGCCGGCGGACAGGTCGGCGACGAGGACCTCGATGCCCAGCGGTTCCGCCCGGGTCTCGATCACGGCGATGGTCTGCGGCAACGCGTCGGCGTCCACCACGAACCGGTCACTCTTGACCTTGCTCGCCCGGCGGGTCAGCGTCATCGCCTCGGCGGCGGCCGTCGCCTCGTCGAGCAGCGACGCACCGGCCGTCGGCAGCCCGGTCAGGTCGGAGATGACGGTCTGGAAGTTCAGCAGCGCCTCGAGGCGGCCCTGCGAGATCTCCGGCTGGTACGGCGTGTACGCCGTGTACCACGCCGGGGACTCCAGCACGTTGCGCAACACCACCGGCGGGGTGTGCGTCCCGTAGTAGCCCAGGCCGATCATCTGCGCCATCGGCCGGTTACGCGCCGCGATGGCGCGCAGCTCCGCGATGACCTCCGGCTCGGTGGCCGCGGCCGGCAGGCTCAGGCCCTGGGTGGTGCGGATCGCGTCGGGGATCGCGGCGTCGAGGAGCTCCTCGGTCGAGCCGTAGCCGACGAGGTCGAGCATCCTCTGCGAGTCGGCCGCAGACGGGCCGATGTGGCGGCGGGAGAACGGCACACCGCGGGAGAGGTCGGTGAGACTGGCGCGCTGACTGGCCATACGTGTACTCCAGGAGAGTCGGCTCGGGCAATGAGCTTCCTCCCCCTCTGCGCGCGGGCACGGCCCAGTCCAGAGGTGCCTGCCCGAGTGGTCCTTTTGCCTGAGAGTTTCCGGGGAGGTATTGCCCCTTCGGCGCCCCCTGCCGACAAGGCCAGGGGGTCTCTCCCACTCGGGTGAGACGGCACGGCAACCGTACCATCGGTGATCGGTTCCGCGGATGGCCCAGGTCACCGCGCGTAGTGCATCCTAGGAAACTGGGGTAAAAGGGAACGGGGACGGCCGGAACCGTCCCCGTTTGCCCCGACTAGCTCTTCGCCTGCTCGTAGGCGTGCAGCCGCTCGCTGAGCCTGATCGTGATGAACTCGTTCGGGTCGGCCTGCCCCGGCACCCGGCCCGCCGAGAACGGCAGGTTGTTGTCGTTGAGGACCCCCAGCGTGCGGTCGTCGAGGATCACCAGGTCCTCCACGCACTGGTGCGGGAACGTGAACGTGTCCCCCGCCCCCGCCAGGTGCTGCGGGTTCGCCAGGCTCAGCAGGTCCGCGACCACCGTCTTGTCCATCTTGCCGTCCTTGTCCCGGTCACGCCGGTCCACGAGGAAGATCTTCTTGAACGCCGCCGCCGCGCCCTGCAGGTTGTCGCGCTCCACGACCAGGAACCGGTCGGGGTCCACGGCGATCGCGTCGCCGATCGAGTTCGACGGCGACTCCAACTGGTACGTCCACCGCTTTCCCGTGTACGCGCCCGACCTCAGCTCGAACTCGTTGAACCGCAGCGCACCCGGCGCGTCCCCGGCCACGGTGCCCTCCAGCAGCGGGTACAGGTACTTCCCGTCCACGCTCTTGACCATGCCCTCGAAGCCCTTGGAGCTGCCCAGGTTCGGCTTCTCCCCCACCTCGAGCTCGTGGCTCTCCGGGGCCTTGACCCCCGGCAACGGGATCGGCGCCTGCAGCACCCGACCCGCCCGGTCCACGTGCAGCAGGTACGGGCCGAACTCGTCACCGATCCAGTACGAACCGTCCGGCGTGCGCGTGATCGACTCGATGTCGAAGTCAGAACCCGTCAGCACCCGGTCCGGCCGGGTCAACGCGAACGGGATCCTCGCGTCCGGGTCCGTCAGCGTGATCCCGCCGACCACGTCCACCTTCCCCGACGCGAAGTCCGGCGCGAGGCGGTGGATGCGCAGCAGGAAATCCCCCGAGTTGGCCTTGTTGCCGAACCCGTTGTCGGAGATCACGTCGAACGTGCCGTCGGAGTTGCGCAGCACCCCGCTGAAACCCTGCACCGGCTGGTCGGCGAACGGCAACGCCACCCCGTTCACCGGGGCGGTGCCCAGCGCGGCGCCCGCCGGCTCGCTCCCCGGCACGAACGTGCGCGCCGGCAGCACGGCGAAGCCCGTCAGCGTGGCCTGACCGAAGGTGGGGGTGGCCCCGGCGGTGGAGGCCGACAGCCCGATCGTCAACGCGGCGACGCTCACAGCGAGCGCGAACCGTCCTGGAGTTCTCATGGCGCGACCGTAGGCCGCCGGGGTGAACAGCGTCAGAACTTCAGGCACTCGCAGTTGGTCATCAGAGCCCGAACGTTGTTCACGTACTGCTGGTTCGGGATTTTGATCGTGTGCGTGGCCTCGTCCTGCACCCCGGCGTGGCCCACGTTGTAGGCGGCGATCACCACGTCGAGGAGGTTCTCGTTCGCCAGGTCGTAGGTGTGGTCGAAGTAGGTGTCCCCGAAATACCGGATCAGCCACGACAGGTACTCCGCGCCCAACACCGTGTTCCCCTTCAGCGTCTTGGGGTCCTCCGGCGCGTCGTTGAACTTCAGGTTCATCCAGTCCACCGTGCCCGGCATCAACTGCATCGTGCCCATGCCGCCGTCGCACGCGATGATCGCCGACTGCCAGCCCGACTCCTGCCACGCGATGGCCTTCATCAGGGTCAGCGGAACGGTGAAGTGCACCGACTGCCAGTACTCCCGGCCAGCGGCCGCCGTCAACGCCGCCTTCACGGCCGGCCGGTCGGCGTTCGTGCCCTCGTAGTGCCGGCAGTCGCTGCCCGGGGTGTGCGGCGGCGGGGCCGGCGGGGTGGGCACCGGGGCGGTCGGCGCCTGGTAGCTCGGCTTGACCTGGGCCGGCTTCGGCTTCGGGGCCGCGGACTTCGACGGCGACGGGGTCGGGGCCGCGGCCATCGCCGCCGTCGTGTGCTCCTCACTCGGGCTCGCCGACGGAGAGGGGGCCACGGCGGTCGCCTCCGGGGCCGAGACCGGTTTCGGGGCCGCACCTCCCCCGCACCCGGACACCGTCAGCACCATCAGCACACCCAGCACGAGCCCGCGCATCGACACGATTCGTCCTCCCGTAGACCGAAGCCACCCTAGCCGCATACCGACCCGGGCCGCAGACCCGCGCGGGAGCGTGCGCGCTGCGTCGTCGAGGGGTGACTGACAGGTTGACATCCGTCACTCCCGCTGGCGCATCCTAGGTCGCTAGGCTTCTGGGGGTCGTCGCGCGCGACCCGGGATCCCCGGTCCACCGGCGTTACCGGGTCGGGCTCCTCCGTACCTCTACAAAGGTTTGTGGGCTCTGGGGGTCGTGCCCGTCCAGCGGCGGAACGCGTGGATGAAACTCGACGCCTCCGTGTAGCCCAGCCGCGCCGCCACCTGCTCCACGCTCAGCCCCGTCGTGCCCAACAGCTCCACCGCCAGCCCGTGGCGGACCTCGTCGAGCAGCCGCCGGTAGGACGTGCCCTCCGCCGCCAGCCGCCGGTGCAGGGTCCGCGCCGTGACGTGCAGCTCCGCGGCCACCGTCGGCATCGCCGGCACCGTGCCCACCCCCGCCAGCAGCCGGTCGCGGACCGCGACGGCCAGGGTGCCCTCCGCCCGGCGGACCAGCAACTCACGGCACTCCCGCTCGCACACCTCCCACGTGTGCGGGTCGGCGTGCGGCAACGGCCGGTCCAGCAGCAGCGCGTCGGCGACGATCACGTTCTCCGGCGCCCCGAACGTGACCGGGCAGCCGGCCGCCAACTCGTACAGGTCGCCGTGCGGCGGGCGGGGCACGGACAGTTCCAGGCGCAACGGTTGCAGCGGCTCGCCGACCAGGGTGTCGATGATGGCGTGGATCGCGACGAGTTCGCGTTCCAACAGGAAGGCCCGCACGTCGGCCGGCACGTCCGAGTCGTCGATGACCATCGCCACCTCCTCGGGCCCCTCCACCAGCCGGATCCGGGCGAAGGAGAACGTCAACCCCAGGTGCCGCAGGCCCACCACGGCCGCGTCCCGCAACGTCGGGCTGGTCAGCAGCGCGAACCCCCAGATGCCGAACTCCGGCAGCCGGTGGTTGCCACCCACCCGCAGACCCAGCCCCGGCGGGTCGCCCAGGGCCGCGATCAGGTTGCGGGCCACCGTGAGCTCCTGGTCCCCGGTCGCCTCCGCCGGCAGGTCGGCGGGCAGGCCCGTGCCGGCGAGGCACCTCTCCGCCGGAACGCCGTCCTCAGCGGCCACCGCGAGCATGTGCCGGATACCGGCGGTGGCACGGCGCTGCGGCCAGGAGACTGTCACAGTGTCCGAAAATAGCAACCACGTGTCATCGCACGCCATAACCCGTGGCGGATCTGACACCTACCTTGAGGACATGGCCCACGACAGAAGACGTCTCACCACCGCGGCCGCCGCGGCACTCGGCGGCCTGATCGTGCTCGCCCCCCTCATCGACCTGGGCGTCGTCCCGGTCGCGTTCGCCGCCACCGGCGACAACTACCGGATGAGCGTCGACGACCTCACCGGCGAGAACTTCGCGATGTACGCCACCAGCGACACCGGCGCCGTGGCCGTCCTGGACAACGCCACCGCCGCCCGGGTCTGCCAGTCCCGGCGGGTCGGGCCCGTGGTGTGGCGCGCGACCGCCGGCACGCCCGGCCACCGGGTCCGGATCACCAACCTCGTCCTCGACGCGCAACAGCTCGACGGGGCCGATCTGACCATGACCGGGGCCGAGACGTCCGGGCTGCGGCCCGTCGAACCCAACCGGGGGCTGTTCGGGATGTCGGCGGCCGCGGTGCGGGTCAGCCACTACGCGCAGACCGGCACCGCGACGAACACCGGGTGGATGAGCATGCCCGGGACCGACGTCCGGATGGGCGTCGACGTGGCGGAATGCTGATGTGAGGACCACGACTCGCGGGGAGGTGCCGCTCGCCGGGCGGCGCGGCGGTGCCTCGTCGGGGGTCGCCGCCATCTGAGGGGATGGCGGGGACGTTCCGGAGGTCGCCGGCCCGGGTGGGCGGCGACCTCCGGGGCGCGCGCTACCAGGCGGCCGGTTCGAAGTCCTTCAGGAAGCAGCCGTAGAGGTCCTCGCCGTTCTCGCCGCGCACGATCGGGTCGTACACCCGGGCCGCGCCGTCGACGAGGTCCAGCGGGGCCTTGAAGCCCTCCTCGTGCAGCCGCATCTTCGTCGGGTGCGGACGCTCGTCGGTGATCCAGCCGGTGTCCACGGCCGTCATCAGGATCCCGTCGGTCAGCATCTCCTCCGCGCTGGTGCGGGTCAGCATGTTCAGCGCCGCCTTGGCCATGTTGGTGTGCGGGTGCCCCGGGCCCTTGTACGCCCGGCTGAACTGGCCCTCCATCGCCGAGACGTTCACGACGTACTTGCGCCGGGCCTCGGCGGCCGCCATCGCCGGGCGCAGCATGCTGACCAGGATGAACGGGGCTGTCTGGTTGCAGAGTTGCACCTCGAGCAGCTCGACCGGGTCGACCTGGTCGACCTTCTGGGTCCAGCTGTTCACGTCGTGCAGGTCGGGGCGCAGGCCCCCGGCGTCGATGGCGGTCGCGTTGGCCATCCGGGCCGGCGACGTCGACCCGGCGGTCAGGGCCAGCTCGGTGAGCATCGCCGGGGTGAACGAGTGGTGCTCCACCGTCCCGGTCAGCTCGGCCCGGCCGCGCGGCAGGTGACCGAACGTCTGCACCTCCGGCAGCTCGCCGGCCGGCAGGGGGGCGGACTCGGCCTCGACGAGGGGCGCGTACGCCCCCGGGGAGCGGCGGACCGTCTGCGCCGCGTTGTTGATCAGGATGTCGAGCGGGCCGGCGGCGGCCACCGACTCGGCGAGGGCCACGACCTGGCCCGGGTCGCGCAGGTCGATCCCGACGATCTTGAGCCGGTGCAGCCAGTCCGCAGAGTCGGGCATCGCGGAGAAACGGCGGATCGCGTCGTTGGGGAACCGGGTCGTGATCGTGGTGTGCGCGCCGTCGCGGAGCAGCCGCAGCGCGATGTACATCCCGATCTTGGCCCGGCCGCCGGTGAGCAGCGCGCGCCGGCCGGTCAGGTCGACGCTGGCGTCGCGGCGGGACCGGTTGCGGGCCGCGCACGGCGGGCACAGCTGGTGGTAGAAGGCGTCGACCTCGGTGTAGCGGGTCTTGCACGTGTAGCAGGCCCGGGCCCGGATCAGGGTGCCGGCGGACTGGCCGATCGTGGGCGACTCCAGCAGGATGCCCTGGGTCTCGTCGTCGATCCGGTCGGGCGCGCCGGTGGCGGTCGCCTCGGTGACGGCCAGGTCGGCGGCCATGACGGCGGCCCGGCGGTCGGCGCGCCGGCGCTGCTTGACGGCCTTGAACAGCCCCGCCGTGGCGCGGCGCAGCGCGACGGCGTCCGGGTGCTCCGCCTCGAGCTGTTCGGCCTCGGCGAGCACCCGCAGGGCGGCCGACAGCCGCTCCGGATCGATTCCCATGGTCTTGCCCCTCTTCCGTGTGCCCCGAGAACTCTACGGCCGTGCTGCCCGCGTCCCGGCGGGCGGGCGGCGCTAGCGTGAGCCCATGCACCCCTTGACGATGCCGGTGGACCTCGGCGAGGCCGAGTTCGTGCCGGACCCGCGCCGCCGGGCCGGCTGGACGCTGCTCGTCGACGGGGTCGCGCAGTCCTACGTCGATCTGGACGATCCAGGACATCTGGAGTTCGAGTACATGCGGCGGGTCGCGGCGATCGTGGCCGTCGCCGGGCCGGCCGGGGCTCCCCTGCGGGTGCTGCACCTGGGCGGGGGCGGGCTGACCCTCCCACGGTACGTCGCCGCCACCCGGCCCGGCTCCACCCAGCGGGTCGTCGAGCGCGACGGGACGCTGCTGGAGGCGGTGCGGCGGATCCTGCCGCTGGCCGCCGAGGTGGAGTTCCGGGTGGCCGACGCGCGCGAGGTGGTGGAGAGCAGCGCCGACGGCTGGTACGACCTGGTGGTCGCCGACGTGTACCGGGGCGCGCAGATGCCGGCCAGCGTCGCGAGCCTGGAGTTCGCCCGGCAGGTGGCCCGGGTGCTACGGCCCGGCGGGCTCTACGCCGTCAACGTCACCGACCTGCCGCCGCTGCTGTTCTCCCGGCGGCAGGCGGCGACGCTGCGGGCGGCGTTCGCCGACGTGTGCGTGGTGGGCGAGCCGGGGATGCTGCGCGGCCGGCGGTTCGGGAACGTGGTGTTCGCGGCGTCCACGGCGCCGGGCGGGGTGCCGGTGGGCCGGTTGGCGGCGCGGGTGGTCCGGGACCGCCCGCCCGGCCGGGTCGTGCACGGAGATCCATTGGACACGTTCGTCTCCGGGGCCCAACCTTGGCACGAACAGACCTGAACACCGACTTCGAACAGGTGTACGATTCCGCCATGCTCTCCCCCACCACCCCGCCCGTGCTGCGCCGGCTGCTCCCCGCCGACGGGCTGCGCCGGGGCTCGACCGTGTCGGTCACCGGGTCGCTGACCCTGCTCCTGGCGCTGCTCGCCGAGGCGGCCTCCGCCGGCGCCCGGGTCACCGCCGTCGGGATGCCCGTCGTCGTGGGGCTCGTGCCCGGCGAGGTCGCCGCCCTCCCCGACCCCGGTCCCGGCTGGCCCCGGGTCGTCGCCGAGCTGCTGCACGTGCGCGGGTCGGTCGTGGTGCTGCCCGCCGGTGCCGTCAGCGTCCGCGACGCCGAGCAGCTTGCGGCCCTCGCGCGGCAGTGCGGGAGCGTGCTGGTGAGCCACGGGCCCGCCTGGGCCGCCGCCGACGTGCTGCTGGAGGAGACGCCCGGGTCGTGGCCGCCGTTCCGCGACGGGCGGGAGTTGGGGGTGCAGGTCAGGGGGCGCGGGAACGCCTCGCGGCCGGTGCGGGCACTGCTGCGACTACCGATGCGGCACCCGCTGCGCGCGGCGGCATAGACCCGAAAACCTTTTCCGGTTACGGCCACACCTGCCCCGGTCTCCGCCGGCCCGACACCTCGAGGCATATCGGCGTGGCCAGCGCCGGCCGCTGGCGGCGATCCGGCGGACGGGGTCGCGGGCCGCGCGCGACGCCGGCCCCCGCAGGGAGGCGCTGGCCCTCCTCCGGGCTGGGCCGGCTTCGCCGCTTTCGACGTCGGCGGCCTCCGCGGAGCACGCGGACGGTCCGGAAGGCCACCGGTCGGCTGCCTACCCCTCGGAGACCACCCGCTGCTCGCCGGCCTCGATCCGGAACGGCACGATGTTGCCCGGCGGCGGCAGCGGGCACACGAACGCGTCGGAGAACGCGCACGGCGGCAACTGCGACCGGTTGAAGTCCAGGGTCACCGGGCCGCCCGCCGGCGGGGCCGTCACGAACAGGAACCGGGCCGCGCCGTAGGACTCGTGGCCGCTGGTGCCGTCGCGGAAGGTCAGGTGCGCGCCGTTCTCCTCGCCGGAGTGCAGGGCGACCAGTTCGGCGCGGACGCCGTCGACCTCGAAGACGAACGTGCCGAACACCGGGTAGTCCTCCTCCCTGGCCGTGTTGGAGTGCGCGATGTGCACGCTGTCGGCGTCGGCCGCCGGGACGAACTCGGCCTCGATCCGCCAGGCCGGGTCGGGTGCGAACGCGTCGATCCGGGTGAAGCGGGCCACGGCCTCGGCGCGCGGGTCGTACACCCGCACGGCCAGGTCCTCGCCGCGCTGGATGGTCAGCAGGTCGACCTCGCCGTAGTGCAGCCACCGGTCCACCGGCAGCAGTCCCTCGGTGACCGACAGGCCCTCGCCGCCGGTCAGCCGGACCTGGCCGTCCTCGGCGCGCCAGGTGCCGGGGACGCCGTCGATGACGGTGTCCCCGTACAGCAGCCAGTGGGTGCCGGTCAGGGTCAGCGGGCCGTGGGTGGCCGCGACGCGCTTCTGCCGGCTGGCGTGCCACAGTTCCCACTCGGGGACGAACTCAGCGGGGGTGATCATGCCGCCACCGTAGTGCGTCCACCGTGGCCGCGACAGTGGTGTTCCTCACCGGCCGATACAGTGCCGGGGTGTCTGAACCGGAGCCGTACGACCTCGACCTGCGCGTCGACCTGCCCGACGGGGTGACCGCCCGGGAGTGGGGCAACGACCTGCTGATGCGTGCCGAGGGCGGCGGGGCGTTCGTCCGGGTGCTGCTGCCGGTGCGGTTGCGGGGCGGGTCGACGATCACGTTCAGTACCTGGCTGCGGGTGTCGGAGGAGGACCTGCACCGGGCGTTCCTGGTCTGGGCGAAGCCCGGATACGGGGAGCTGGTCCTCGACGGGACGCTGGCCAACACCATCCTGCCCTGGGGGCCGGCCGTGCTCGGCGCCCCCGCCACGGCCGCCGTGCTCGACCCGGCCCACCTGCCGACCCTGGTGGAGAGCAGCAACCCGACGCTGCTGGAGGTGCTGGGCCTGGAGTGGGACGCCGACGACACGTTGAGCCGGATGGGGTGCGCCGTGCCGGTGCCGGTGCGCCAGCCGGTCACCGACCGGTGGGAGTTCGAGCGCACCGCCGGACTGGCCCCGGTGCAGACGGCCGAGGGGCTGCGGTTCGTCGGGCCCGGCCGCACCGTGATCGTGGACGTGCTGACGACGCCGGAGGACTGGGAGCCGGAGTACACCCTGGAGACGATGTTGAAGGGTGCGCCCGCCGATCCGGAGGGCAGGCTGCTGGAGGGCGGCGACGGCGGGTTGCGGCACGCGCTGTGGCAGGAGTCCGCCGACGGCCGCGAGTTCTACGGGCACGTGGTGCGGCGGGGCACGGCGGCGCACGTGATCTGCCTGTACGCCGACCCGGACGACCTGGCCTGGGCGCTGGAGGTGTGGCGCTCGGTCACGGCGCGGTCGACCGGAGCCTGACCCGGGCCCGACGTGGGGTCACGCGGGCCGCGCCGGTGTTCACGACCGCAGGGCCGCCCGGTCGGGGTCAGCCGGCCTTCGCCTGGAGCATCACCAGGTCCGCGGCCCGGAACGCCGCCGTCAGGCTCGTGCGGCTGTTCAGCTCCGCGAGCCCCATCGTCAGCGTCACTGGCGTGCCGGGGACCAGAGTGTTCCAGTCGTAGCCGGCGACGGCGGCGGCCAGCCGGCTGCCGACCTCCTGCGCCTCGGCGAGCGGCGTGCCCGGCAGCACCACCACGAACTCGTCGCCGCCGAACCGGGCGAGGAAGTCCCCGCCGCGCAGCGCCCGGGTCAGGATCGCCGCCACGTGCTGCAGGACCTGGTCGCCGGACAGGTGCCCGTGCACGGTGTTGACGGACTTGAAGCCGTCGAGGTCCGCGACGCCGACCGTGCCGTAGGTGCCGTGCCGGGCGAGTTCGGCGACGTAGCGCTCCAGGTGGCGGCGGTTCGGCAGGCCGGTGAGGGAGTCGGTGTGCGCCTCGTCGGCGTACCGGGTGACGGACCGGCGCAGCTCGTCGTGGTCGAGCCGGGCGGTGACCCCGTCGACGAACAGGTCGTACAGCCGGGTCGTGGTTCGCGCCAGCATGCCGGCGACCACCCGGTCGTCGGCGTGCGCGGCGACGTGGTCGCCGAGCGCGGTGTGCGCCAGGGCCCGCAGCCGGGGCACCTCGGCGGCGCCCAGCCGGGAGGCCGCGGCCGAGGCCCCGTCGAGGAGGGCCAGGGCCACGGTCGGCCGGTTCTCGGCGATGGCCAGGCACGCCTCGCCGAGCCGGCGGAGCTCGCCGTTCTCCTGGTACGGCTCCAGGTCGGTGCGCAGCAGCGGGCGGGCGTCGATGCCGCCCCGGCCGCCGAGGGCCGCGTACCGGGCCAGGGCGTAGCCGAGGTAGGGCAGTTCGAAGCCGGTGACGTCGTCGGGGCCGAGGGTGCGGGTGATCTCGCCGAGGGCGCGCAGGCACGCCTCGGTGTCGCCCTGGTGGTCGAGGGCGAGGGCGTGGCGGACCCGGATCTCGGGGTGGGTGACGAACACCGGGTCCATGCCGGCGGCTCGGGAGATCTCCATGGCCCGCTGCTGGGCGGCGACGGCGTGCCGGTGGAACCCCACCCAGGAGTAGGTGACGGCCAGGTCCAGCCAGGCGCGCGCGGCCCCCGGGTCGGCCGGCCCGGCCAGGTCGAGGGCCCGGGCGCCCCGGACGAGGTGGGTGACGCAGCGTTCGAGGGAGCCCTGGTGGTGGGCGACGCTGGCGGCCAGGGCGTGGAACTCGCCGAGCATCGCCGGCTCGTCGTGGCCGGGCGGGAGGGCGCGCAGTGCGGCGTCGGCCTGGTCGATGGCGCGCGGGCACTCGGTCATCCTGCCCAGGTTGAGCAGCGCCGCGAGCTTGGTGAGCTGGACCCGGATCGCCTCCACCGGGTCGGCGAGGTGCGGCAGGATCTCGTCGGCGCGGGCCACGGCGTCACTGCTGCGCCCGGAGCGGATCAGCCGGGACAGCCCGGCCGCGTCGCGGACGACAGCCGTGTCGGGGCTGTCGTGCTGGATGGTCACTTCCACCCCCGGTCCAGATGCGGTTGTGAACTCTCATCATGCGCTCCGGGACCGGTGTCCGGATCATGGTGTCGGCCAGGAGATCGTGCCGATCGGCTGACCTGTCCGGTCACGAAAGGTCCTGGGCGGGTCGCAGCACAGCGCAGGTGAACCGGGCGGGGACGGAGGTGTCGACCCGGTAGCCGTGCGGGCGGTCGGACCGGAACGCGACGGCGTCGCCGGCCGCGAGGGTCTGCTCGTCGCCGCCGACGATCAGCACCAGGTCCCCGTCGGTGACGGTGAGCAGTTCGCGGGTACCGGGCAGCGCCTCCCCCTGGTAGTGCTCGCCGGGGCGCATCTCCCAGGACCACAGTTCCACGGCGTTGGGCGGGTCGGAGCCGATCACCAGCTGCGCCCAGCCGCCGGCCCCGCCCTGCCACAGCCGGACGGTCTCGGCGGCCCGGACGGTGCGCAGCACCGGAGACACGTCGGTGACGACGAGCTGGGCCAGGGTGACGCCGAGGGCCTGGGACACCCGGACCAGGGTGCCGACGCTCGGGTTGGTGCGCGCGCCCTCGATCTGGATCAGCATCCCCCGGCTGACGCCGGAGCGTTGGGCGAGTTCGTCGAAGCTCCAGCCGCGCAGGGCGCGGAGCTCCTTGAGGTGCGCGGCGATCGCCTGGGCCACCACGTCCTGCTCCGTCACATCGACCTCCATGGTGCATTGTGATGCACCTCTAGTTCACTCCAGTGGGCTGCGCACTGTACTGTGCTCGCAGTCCAACAAAGTGTACGGAGGTAGAGGGTGTTCGCGGCGGTACTCGCGCTGACAGCCAGCGGCCTGTGGGGGTCGTCCTACTTCCTCGGCGGCAGCATCAGCCGGCAGATGCCGGCCCTGACCGTCCTGTTCATCGCCCAGCCGCTGATCCTGGTGGGCACCTGCGTGATCGTGGTGGCCCGGGGGCTGACCCCGCACCTGGGCGCGGCGGCCTGGGGCGTCGTGGCCGGAGTGGCGGCGGTCGCGGCGATGATCACGATGTACCGGGCCCTGGCGGGTGCGGCCATGGGTGTCGTGGCCCCGATCGGCGCGTCGGCGGCGGTGCTGCCGGTGCTGGTCGGGATCGCGACCGGGGAGCGTCCGCAGCCGGTGCAGCTGCTCGGCGTCGGGGCGGCGCTGGCCGGGGTCGCCCTGGTGGCCCGCGCGCCCGGCGCGCACGGCCGGACCCCGCGACCGGCGATGATCATGGCGCTGGCCTCGGCGGCGTGCGTCGGGGTGGTCTACACGGCCGTCCCGCTCGGCGCCCAGCAGGACGCGACGACGACCCTGATCGTGCAGCGGATCACGATGACGGCGCTGATCGCGGCGATCGTGCTCGCCTCGCGGCACCAGGTGACCGTGGGTCCCGGCTCGCTCGGGCGGATCGCGCTGATCGCCGGCACCGAGATCAGCGCCAACCTGACCTACACCCTGGCCGCGACCCAGCCGGGGGCGATGCTGTCGGTGGTGTCGGCGCTGGCGTCGCTGTCCCCCGTGGTGACGGCGTTGATCGCGCGGCAGGTTCTCACCGAACGGCTGTCGCGGTGGCAGTTGGCCGGGGTCGGCGTGACGATCCTGGGTGTGGCGGCAGCGGCGGCCGGGTGACGTCACCCCGGCCCCGCCGGGCCGGCGTCACCGGCCGGCGAGGCGGAAATCCTCGCTCCGGCGGGCACTCAGCGCGACCCGACGGGCGGCGTGCGGCGCACGGAGCGTGGACTCGGGGCGGGCACCGAGACGGCGGAAAAAATTGATGTTCATGGCGGAACTCCTTCGACTGACATCGGGTATGACACCATCATGACGTCATCCCCGATGTCAGTCAAGGGGTAGTGGTGTCGTAATGACATCAGCCGCCGACGAGCGGGTAGTGGTCGGAGAAGTCCGTGTACGTGTACGTGGTGAACCAGCTGGTCACCGACCAGGTCGGCGACGGCGCCTTGAACACCGTGTTGTGCCAGCCGGACGGGCGCGCGTTGCCGTTGCGGTACAGGACGTAGTCCAGGCTCTCGCGCGGGTCGTCCGGGTAGCGGTAGTGCGCGATCGAGTTGTCCCGGGTGTCGAACGAGTAGGCCCAGCCGTCGCGGGTGTCGGCCGGGGCCAGGTCACCGGCGGTCAGCAGCGCCGGGTACTCCCCCGAGGCGTAGTCGACGTTCAGGTCGCCGGCCACGATGACCTGCTCGCCGGCCGGGATGCTCTTCGCGTCCAGGAACGCGTCGATCGCGCGGAGCTGCTTCGCGCGGATCTCGGCGGCCTGCCCGGCCGAGCAGCCCGGGTCCGTGGACTGCAGGTGGGTACCGACGACGTGCGCGCGGACGCCGTTGACGTTCAGCACGACGTAGGCGAAGCCCTTGTTCGACCACCAGTCCGCGCCGCAGGCGTCGGCGAAGACGTGCTGCTCGCGACGCTCGATCGGCCACCTGCTCAGGATCGTGACGCCGCCGTCCTCGGGCGTCGACGAGGAGTAGTTGCCGGAGGTGGCGTCCCAGCCCGACGTCGAGCGGCCGACGACCGGGGTCTGGTAGGGGTAGCGGGCGGCCAGGTTGGCCCCCAGCCGGTCGGACGCGCCGTTGTCGAACGCCTCCTGGAACACGATCACGTCGTTGCCCGAGGCGAAGGACGCGTTCGCGATCAGGTCGGCCCGCGCCATCTGGCCCCAGTTCGGGTAGAGGTTGCGGCTCATCAGGAAGACGTTGTAGCTGAGCACCTTCAGGCGCGGGGTGGCCGCCTGGGCCGGGCTGGCGGGAATCAGGACGGCGGTCGCGGCGAGGGCCGCGAGCGTGCCCAGCAGGGCACGCCGAGGGGCGGAGAGAAACATGAAAACATTTCTATGTGTATGAGGTGACCGGCGTCCCCCGCCAAGGTGAACTAAGCGAGGCTTATCCCGAAAAGTTCCGCCCCGTTGGCCCACAGCACCCGGCGCAGCCAGTCGTCGCCCAGCCCTAGGCGGACCAGCGCGTCGAGCTGGTGGCCGTACGGGTACGGGATCGACGGGAAGTCCGAGCCCAGCAGGACCCGGTCGGCGTGCCCGGCCAGCCGGGGGCCGATGTCCGCGGGTAGCGGGGCCAGCTTCTCCGTGAAGTCGGTACCGACCATCGTGGTGTCGAGGTACACGCCCGGGTAGCGGTCGGCCAGGTCCAGGTGCTCGTGGTACTCCGGCAGGCCCAGGTGCGCGATCACCAGCCGCAGCCCGGGGTGCCGGGCGAGCACCGCGCCGACCGGACCGGGCCCGGTGTGCCGGCCCGGCATCGGACCCGAACCACAGTGGATCACCACCGGGACCCGGGCGTCGGCGAGCTGGCCCCACACCGGGTCCAGTAGCGGGTCGAGGGGGTCGTACCCGCCGACCTGGACGTGGGCCTTGAAGACCCGGGCGCCGTCCTCGATCGCGGCCCGGACGTACGTCCCCGCCCCGGGCTCGGGGAAGAACGTCGCCGAGCGCAGGCAGTCCGGGGTGGCGGCGGCGAACCCGGCCGCCCAGTCGTTGAGCCAGGCCGCCATGCCGGGCTTGTGCGCGTAGACGAGGCTGGTGAAGGCGCGCACCCCCAGGGCGCGGAGCTGGGCAACCCGCTCCGCGACGGTGCCCCGGTAGTGGATCGGCCAGTCGACGCCGTAGTTCGCGCCGGCGTCGTCGAAGTACGCCCAGACCTTGGCCTGCACGGACGGCGGCAGGAAGTGGGTGTGCACGTCGATCAGCCCGGGGAGGCCCAGCTCCCGCCACACCTCCGCCATGCCGCCGAGCCTACCGCCCGGTAGTACCAGCGGGTAGCACCGGCCGGGGCCGGAACTCGGCCCGGCGGGACCTGCCGGCCAGCACCACGGTGGCCACCGCGACCAGCGCCATCGCCGCGGCGCAGCACAGCAGCAGGCCGGTCAGGCCCAGCCACGCCGCCAGCGCCCCGCCCAGGGCCGCACCAACCGGGGCGCTGGCCACCCCGGCCATCCGCTGCGCCGTGCCGACCCGGCCGAGCAGCCCCGACGGCACCTCACCCTGGCTGTAGGACATGACCAGCACGTTCCACAGGGCGCCGCCGGCCGTGAACAGGCCCAGCGCGACCGCTCCCGGCGCCGGCGCGCGCAGCACGGCCAGGGCCACCAGGGCGGCCGTCTGGGCGACCAGGACCACCGCGAGCGCCGGCAGGGTGCCCAGCAGTCGGCCGACCCGACCGGCGAGCAGCCCGCCGAGCGCCGCGCCCAGTGATGCGACCGCGAAGAACAACCCGAACCCGCGGGCCGGCACGTGCAGGTGTTCCAGGGCCAGCAGGACGAGCACCGCGAGCAGCGCTCCGACCACCAGGTTCGCTCCGGCGGTCAGCCCGGTGAGCGCCCGCAGGGTCGGGTGCGCGGCCAGCCAGCGCAGCCCGAGCCGGGCCTCGGCGAACAGGCCCGGCCGGTCGGCGGCCGGCGGGCGGGCCGACGGCAGGGTCAGGGCCAGCAGGGCGGCGACGGCGAAGGTCACCGCGTCCACCGCGAACGGCAACGCGGCGGCGACGGCGTACAGCACCGCGCCGAGCGGGGTGCCCACGAAACCGCCGATCACCGTGATGCCCACGGCCATCCGGCCGTTGGCGGTGGGCAGCCGCGCGGCGGGCACGATCGCGGGCAGCACCGCGGTGGCGGCGGCGTCGAACAGGGTGCCCAGCGCGGTGAGCAGGAACGCGAACCCGGCCAGGGCCGCGATCGTGACCCGGTCGGCCAGGACCAGACCGGCGAAGGCCAGCACGAGCAGCATCCGCAGCCCGTCCACGGCGGCCATCGTCCGTCGGCGGTCCCACCGGTCCGCGAGGGCCCCCGCGAACAGGCCCACGAGCAGCCACGGGAGCTGGCCGGCGATCGCGACCACGGCGAACGCCACCGGGTCGCGGGTCAGTGCCGCGGCGAGCAGGCCGAGCGCCGGTTGGCGGACGCTGTCGCCGAGCCGGGACACGACGGTGGCGGTCCACAGTCGCCAGTAGGAGCTGTTCATGATCGGCCACCCTAGGGCCCGGGCGCGACACGCCGCCACCCCGGCGGACCTAGGGCTACCCGCGCACCAGCTCCACGACGAGGAGCACCGCGAAGACGATGAGGACCGTGCCCGAGAACTGGTCGAACCAGACCCGGCGGCGCGGGGTGAAGAACCGGCGGGCCAGCGCGGCCCCGATCCCGAGCACCCCGAACCAGAGCCAGGACGCGGTCACCGCGCCGGCCGTGAACAGCGTCCGGCCGGCCGCCGGCTGGGCGACGATCGCCGCGCCGATCACGCCGACGGTGTCCAGGATCGCGTGCGGGTTGAGCAGCGATACCGCGACGGTGCGGCCCAGGACCCCGCGCACCGTGAACGCGGCCGGCGCGGCGTCGGGCTCGTGGTCGGCGACGGTGGAGCGCAGCGCGCGCACGCCGAGGAACGCCAGGAACAGCGCCCCGGCGCCGAGCATCGTCGCCCGCAGCCCCGGCACGGCGGTGAGCAGCCCGCCGACGCCGGCCGCGCCCAGCAGAATCAGCAGCGTGTCGCACACGGCCGCCGCGACCACGGCCCACAGGGCGCGGGGCAGGCCGACGCTGACGCCCTGGCCGAGGACGAACACGTTCTGCGCGCCGATCGGCGTGATCAGGCCGAGGCCGAGCACGATCCCGGCCAGATAGTGGGTCACCACCCCGGTCACCCTACGGCGGACCTGGCGAGACCCTGCGCCGCCGTCCGCCGGCCTCACCCCCTGGGACACCACCGCCGCGGCACCGAGTCCGGTCCAGTGAGCCACCGTGGCGGCCCGTCGCCCCGCGCGACACGCGGCACGGGCCGGCCGGCGATGGGCGGCCGGGCCGCGCGGGGCGAGGCGGGAGGGTGGCCCGGGCTGGTGGACGTCCCAAGGTCCGGAGGGACCGCCCGGGCGGAGGTCGTCGTGATCGGGGTCACAGCGCGTGAGTGGTGGCGGACAGTAGCTTGCGGACGGTGACGATCTTCCGGGACTTCTCCCCCTCCGCGGCCGTGGCGGCCCTCGTCGCGGTGCTGGTCGGTTTCTCCGGCCCGTTCGCGATCGTGACCCAGGCCGCCGACGCCGGGCACCTCACGGCCGGGCAGCGCGCCTCCTGGGTGTGGGCGATCGCCGTCGGCAGCGGGGTGACGTCGCTCGCGCTGAGCTGGTGGACCCGGATGCCGGTGATCACCGCCTGGTCGACGCCGGGCGCGGCGCTGCTGGTCACGTCGCTCGGGGACCATCCGTACCGGGCGGCGGTCGGGGCGTTCCTGTTCAGTGCCGTCGCGATGACGGTCATCGGGCTGACCGGCGTGTTCGGGCGGCTGATCGACCGGATCCCGAAGGGCATCGTGTCGGCGCTGCTCGCCGGCATTCTGCTGCAGTTCGTGCTGCACGCGTTCCAGGCGGTGCCCGGCGCGCCCGTGCTCACCGTCGCGGTGATCGTGGTGTTCGTGCTGGCCAAAAGACTCCTCTCCCGGTACGCGGTCCTCGTCGCCCTCCTCGTCGGGGTCGCGATCGCCGCAGCCCAGGGGCAGCTCGACGGGTTGTCGCAGGTCACCGCGCACGTGACCCGGCCGGAGTTCACGATGCCGGCGTTCTCGCTGTCGGCGGTGATCAGCATTGGCATCCCCATGCTGCTGGTCACGTCAGCCTCGCAGAACGCGCCCGGGCTGGGGGTGCTGCGGGCGTCCGGCTACACCCCCGACGACCGGAAGCTGCTCGGCGGGACCGGGATCGTGTCGGTGCTCCTCGCCCCGTTCGGCAGCCACGCGGTCAACCTGGCCGCCATCACGGCCGCGATCTGCACCGGGCCCGAGGCGCACCCCGACCCGCGCAGGCGGTACACCGCCGGGGTGTTCTACCTGCTCATCGGGGTGTTCTCCGCCGGGCTCGTGCAGGCGTTCTCCGCACTGCCCAAGGCCCTGATCGCCGTCGTGGCCGGGGTGGCGCTGCTCGGGGCGGTGCTCACCGGGCTCGTCGGGGCCGTCGAGGACGTGCCCGCCCGGGAGGCCGCGCTGATCACCCTGGCGGTCACGGCGTCCGGGGTCACCGTTCTCGGCGTCGGGTCGGCGTTCTGGGGGCTCCTGGCCGGGCTGGCGGCGCACGGGGTGCTCACGCTGCGTACCCGAAAAAGGGTTTCGGCCTCGGGGACAATCGGCGCATGAACCTGGTCGCCGAACACACACTCCTGTCCGTCGTCGCCGGATCGCGCGCCTTCGGGCTGGCCACCGCGACCTCCGACCACGACCGCCGAGGCGTGTACGCGGCCCCCGCGCCCCTGTTCTGGCGCTTCGACAAGCCGCCGACCCACCTGGAGGGGCCGGAGGAGGAGCGGTTCAGCTGGGAGGTCGAGCGGTTCTGCGGCCTGGCCCTGACCGCGAACCCGAACATCCTCGAGGTGCTGCACTCCCCGCTCGTGGAGGTGATCACGCCCCTCGGCGAGGAACTGCTCGGCCTGCGCGACGCGTTCCTGTCCCGCAAGGTCCACCAGACCTACCTCGGGTACGTCCGCGCGCAGCTCAACCGGGCCGAGAACGCCATCGCCCGGGACGGGACGCCGACCTGGAAGCACGTGATGCACCTGCTGCGGCTGCTGGACGCCGGCACCGGGTTGCTGGCGACCGGGGCCCTGACCATCGACGTCGGCGCGGAGCGCGAACGGCTGCTGGCGGTGCGGCGCGGGGAGGTGCCGTGGGACGAGGTGCGCGCCTGGCACGACGCCGCCGTCGTGCGGTTCGAGAAGGCACTGCCGGGCAGCCCGTTGCCCGCGGAACCCGACAAGGGGCGGGTCGAGGACTGGCTGGTGTCGGTGCGGCGGCGGTCGCTGTGAGGTTCCGGGGGCCCGAGGGCCCCCGGAGACCCGTTACGGCTGCCAGTAGTTCCCGGACACCACGATCATCGTCTGGAGCTGGATGCTCGTCGAGTAGTAGTCGTTGACGCCGGGGGTCGTGGTCAGCATCTTCGACCACAACGCGTCCACCCAGGGCTGCGCGCCCGGGTCGTTGATCGCCGCGACGGCGAACGGCGCGAAGAACGCCGGCTCGCTGCCCGAGGAGATCTGGGTGCCGTCCAGCTTGTAGCCGACCGCGATCTTCGCCGGGTCACCGCCCGTCTTCGACCGGATCCAGCTGGTCATCTTCCGGGCACTGGTCCGGCTGGCCGCGTCGCCGCTGACCGCCGCGTCGGCGCCGAGCCGCCACGGGGTGCGGCAGGAGTTCCACCAGTGGTACCCGTCGTTCGGGTCCTCCAGGACCTTGCCGGCCGCCGGCTTCGGGCTCGAGTTCGTGTTCACCACGAAGTCGGGCAGCAGGCCGGTGTTCGGCGAGTACTGGTTCTCCAGGTTCGTCGTCAACGTCTGGTGCGCCTGGCGGATCGTGTCCCAGGCCGCGTCGCCGGTCGCCTTCCGGAACGCCCGGAAGTGGTCGATCATGTGGTCGGACGGCCGGGTGACGTAGTACATCGGGTCACCCGACGTGTCCCAGTCGCCCAGGGTGAGCAGGTGGGTCGACGGGTTGATCTCGCCGGCCTTGATCGCGTTGACGTGCTTCACGGCCAACTGCTGATAGTCGTACGTGCCGGCGTTGCCCCACTGCTGGGCGGCCAGCAGCAGCCCGTACGCGACGTCCATGTCGCCGTCGGTGGCCGAGTCGCCGCCGTTGACGCTCTTACACGCCGTGTCCTGCTCGGCGGCCAGGAGGTCCTTGTTGTTCACCGAGGGGTGGGCGAGCATGAACTTCACCATGCCGTCGAAGATCTTCTTCGCGTCCGGGTCGGCGCCGGCCATCGTGGCGACGATGACCATGCCGTAGCCCTGTGCCTCGGCGACGTACGGGTGGTCGGCGTCCGGGGAGATCACCTCGTACCAGCCGTTGCCGCAGTTCTGCCGCAGGAAGTTGGTCTTCCACTTCTGGTAGAACGCCACCACCGCCTGGTCCTGGGCGGACTGCGAGCCGGTGGGCCGCAGGGTGCCGGCAGCGTAGGGGTAGACGTGGCTGCCGAACGGGACCGCCTGGCCGGCGGGGGGCGTGGTCGGGCTGACCGTCGGGCTGGGGCTCGCGGTCGGGCTGGCGGTCGGGCTCGCCGAGGCGCTCGGCGTCGGGGTCGCGCCGCCGTACACCTCGATCTCGAACAGGGAATAGCCGTAGGCCGTGCCGCGCTGCGTGCCGTACACCCGGACGTAGCGGCCCGAGCCGGACAGGCCGGTGAGGTCGTCACTGGCCCCGTTGCCGGTCGTGGTCGAGAACAACGGCCGCCACGTGGTGGTGTCGTCGGAGACCTCGACCCGGTAGGACTTCGCGTACGCGGCCTCCCAGCGCAGCAGGACCCGGGTCACCGGGTACGTCGCGCCGAGGTCCACCCGGAGCCACTCCGGGTCGTGGCCCTCGACGGAGGCCCACCGGCTGCTGGTCGAACCGTCGACGGCCTTGGCACCGCCGTAGGACGACGACTCCGACGAGGACACGGCGACGGGCCGGTTCAGGGCCAGGTTGGGCTCGGCGGCGGCCGCTGGCAGTACGGCCAGGCCGCCGAGGGCCAGGGCCGCGACGATCGTGACGGACAGGGCGATCACAGGGGGGCGGGGCATGGTGCCTCCTCGTTACGGGCGGTCATGAGGGTGACGCGCTGTGACCCGGGCCCGGGTGACGAATCGGAAGGTATGCCTGGTGATCGAAGAGTGTCAAGGAATTCGGTAAGGCAGTCTTCCTATTGGCACAGTGTCGGTTTTCCTGCCCTCTGACCAGCCCAATTGTTAAGGATCCCGTCAACCCATTGACACGGGGCGTGCACCGTCTTAGCTTTCACCCACATTAGTAAGTCAGTCTTTCTATTCATCACTGCGACGAAGGCGGCGCCATGGCGAGGCTTGCGGGGTCCTCACGACTACTCCGGGCGATCAACGAATCCGCCGCGCTCGGCCACCTGCTCGAACGGGGCCCCCTCACCCGGGGCGACCTGCGGGCGCTCACCCGGCTGTCCAAGCCGACCACCTCCGACGTGCTCCGCCGGCTCGAGGAGGCGGGCCTGGCGATGATCGTGGGCCGGACCAGCGGCGGGCCGGGCCCCAACGCCGACGTGTACGCGGCCAACCCGAACGCCGCGTACGCCGCGGCGGTGTCGGTGCGCGACACCCTGGGCAGCGCCACCATGCCGGCCCTCGCCGCGGCCGTGTGCGACCTGACCGGCACCCTGCGGGCCCGCGCCGAGCTGCACGTGGACCCCCGGGCCACCGACCCGGTCGACGCGGTCACCGACGCGCTCGCCGAGGTGTGCCGGCAGGCCGGGATCTCCCTACGCCAGCTCGACCACGTGCAGGTCGCGGTGCCCGGCTCCTACGACGCGCGGACCGACACCGTGCACCACATCGACGTGCCGGGCTGGAGCCGGCCCGGGCTGGTCGGCGAGCTGCGCCGCCGGGTGCTCAAGGTCGTCGACGTCGACAACGACGTGAACCTCGCCGCCGTCGCCGAACGGCACCGGGGAGTTGCCGCGCACCCGGACGGAGGCGCGGCCGAGGGCTTCGCGCTGCTCTGGCTCGGCGAGGGCATCGGCCTGGCCATCGACCTCGCCGGCACTCTGCTGCGCGGGGCCCGGCAGGGGGCTGGCGAGATCGGGTACATGCCGATCGGGCTGCCCGGCCCCGACGGCCGGCCCGACTTCCAGGACCTGGTCGGAGGCCCGGCCGTCGAGGTCCTCGCCCGCGAGCACGGGTTCGCCGCCCGCACCGGTCCGGCGGCCGTGGCCCTGGCGGTCGCGGCCGGCACCCCCGAGGCGGCGGCCTTCCTCGCCGCGCTCGCCGAACGGATCGCCGTCGGTCTCGCCGCCGTCGTCGCGGTCCTCGACCCGCCGCTCGTCGTCCTCGCCGGTGAGGTGTCGCAGGCCGGGGGCGAGCCGCTGCGGGCGGCCGTCGAGGCGGCGCTGAACACCGCCGGCCCGTTGCGTACCCCGATCAGCAGCACCGGGGTCACCGATGACGCCGCCCTGCTCGGCGCGCTGGACGCGGCCCTGTCCGCCGTCCGGGAACACCTGTTGTCCGGTTTGCAGTTCTGATCCCCCCGTCAGGAGAGCACCCCCATGAAACGCACCGCACTGGTCCTCGCCGTGGCCCTGGCTCTGGCCGGCTGCACGTCCGCCGGCACCGAGACGATCGCCGCCGCCGGCACCGAGGCGACCGGCACCGTCGAGTTCTGGCACTTCTTCACCGGACGCGAGGCGGACGCCGTCGCCGGTGCCGTCAAGGACTTCGAGACCGCGCACCCGAAGATCAAGGTGGTGGTCAAGGACAGTCAGGACGACAGCAAGATGGTCCAGGCCATCGCCGGCGGCAAGGGGCCCGACGTCGGGCTGTCCTACTCCACCGACATGGTCGGCAAGCTGTGCGCGTCGGGCGCGTGGCGGGACCTGTCGCCCTACATCGGGCGGGACAAGGTCGACATGGGCGGGTACCCGGACCTGGTCAAGCAGTACACCGAGTACAAGGGGAAGCGGTGCGCGATGCCGTTCCTCGCCGACTCCTACGGGCTCTACGTCAACAAGGACCAGCTCGCCGAGGCGGGGATCACGGCGGTGCCGAGGACCCTCGCGGAGCTGGCCGACGCCGCGAAGAAGCTGACCAAGCGCTCGGCGGACGGCACGATCGAGCGGGCCGGTTTTCTGCCGCTGTTCGGCTTCTACGAGAACTCCGCCTCGCACTGGGGCCCGATGGTCGGCGGCACGTGGCTCAAGGGCGACGAGACCTCGGCGATCGGTACGGACCCGGCGTGGAAGGACCTGCTGAAGTGGCAGAAGGACCTCGTGGACTGGTACGGGTACGCGAACCTGGAGAAGTTCAAGGCCAGCCTGGGCGACGAGTTCTCCGCCGACAACGCCTTCCACAAGGGCCAGGTGTCGATGAACGTGGACGGCGAGTTCCGGGCGGCGTTCCTCAAGGACCAGGCGCCGGACGTGAAGTTCGGGGTCGCCCCGCTGCCGACCCTGACCGCCGACCGGCACGGCGGCGGCTACGTCACCGGGAACGTGATCGGCGTGTCCAAGACGGCGAAGAACCCCGAGGCCGCCTGGGAGCTGATCCGCTACCTGACCAACGACACCAAGGCGATCGTCGGGCTGTCCAACACGTTGAAGAACATCCCGAGCACCAAGGCCGCGCTGGCGGCCCCCGACCTGCAGCTCGACGCCGACTTCAAGGTGTTCGTGGACATGTTCAACAACAAGAACTCCTCCACCACCCCGCCGACCTCCTCCGGGCCCGCCTACCAGGAGACGTTCGCCAAGTGGCTCGAGGAGTGGCAGGCCGGCAAGGCCACCGAGTCCGGGCTGGCCGAGGTCGACAAGCAGGTCAACGCCGTGCTGAAGCTGGGCGGCTGACGTGAGGTACGCCGCCCGCCGCAGACTCGCCGTCATCTCGTTCACCGCCCCGGCGCTCCTGGGGATCACGATCTTCTTCGTGTACCCGCTGGTCGCCAGCGTGTTCCTGTCGTTCACGAAGTTCGACCTGCTCAGTACGCCGAGGTGGGTCGGGTTCGACAACTACGCGTTCATGTTCGAGGACGCGAGTCTGCGGAAGGCGGTGTACAACACGGCGTGGCTGGTGGCCGTGATGGTGCCGGCCAAGGTGCTGGGGTCGTTGCTGACCGGGTTCCTGCTGACGAAGTACCGGAAAGCCTCGGGTTTCTACCGCACCATCTTCTACCTGCCCTACCTCGCGCCGCCGGTCGCGGCGACCATCGCGTTCGTCGCGCTGTTCAAGCCGGGCACCGGGCCGGTCAACGCGATCCTGGAGTCGGTCGGCATCGACGGGCCGCTGTGGTTCAACGACCCGGACCTGTCCAAGCCGTCGCTGACCCTGCTGCTGCTGTGGGGCATGGGCGACCTGGTGGTGATCTTCCTGGCCGCGATGCTCGACGTGCCGACGGCCCTGTACGAGGCCGCCGAGCTCGACGGGGCCAACGCCTGGCACAAGATGCGGCACATCACGCTGCCGACGATCTCGCCGGTGATCCTGTTCGCCGTGATCACCACGACGATCGCGACGTTGCAGTACTTCACCCAGGCGGCGGTCGCGGCCAGTGTCGCCTCCGACCAGGCCACCACGGGCGGCGGGATCAGCTCGACCTTCGGCTATCCGCAGGAGTCGACGTTCACCTACCCGCTGTGGCTGTACGTCGTCGGGTTCCGCTACGGCGCGATGGGCTACGCCAACGCCCTGGCCGTGGTGCTGTTCCTCGTCGCGTTCTCCGTGACCGTCATCCTGCTCCGCCGCAACAAGGCGTTCCTGGGAGGTGCCTCGTGAAGTCCCGACTGGTCTGGATCGCCCAGCACAGCATCGGCATCGCCCTGACCATCATGTTCATGGGCCCCGTCGTGTTCATCGTCCTCACCTCCCTGATGAGCGGGGAACAGGCCCTCACCGCCAACTTCTGGCCGACGAGCTGGCACCCGGAGAACTACGTCGAGGTGTTCCAACGCACCCCCATGCCCCGCTACCTGCTCAACACGATCCTGTACGCGGGCGGCGCGACGGGCGCGATGCTGCTGGCCAGCGTGCCGACGGCGTACGCGCTGGCGAAGATCAAGTTCAAGGGCCGGACCACGATGTTCCTCGCGGTCATCTGCATGATGATGCTCCCGCCCCAGGTGGTGACCGTGCCGCTGTACCTGATGTGGGCGAAGGTCGGGCTCACCGGCACCCTGTGGCCGCTGATCATCCCGATGCTGCTCGGCGACGCGTTCTCGATCTTCCTGCTGCGGCAGTTCCTGCTGACCATCCCCGACGAGTACCTCGACGCGGCGCGGGTCGACGGGTGCGGCGAGTGGAAGACCCTGCTGCGGGTGGTGCTGCCGATGGCCAAGCCGGGCATCGCGGCGACGGCCATGTTCCAGTTCTTCTACGCCTGGAACGACTACTACGGGCCTCTGCTCTACACCAGCGAGAACGAGTCGAACTGGACGCTGTCGCTGGGGTTGGCGTCCTTCCGCAGCCTGCACCACGTGGAGTGGAACCTGGTGATGGCCGCGACGGTGCTCGTGATGGCACCGGTGATCCTCGTGTTCTTCCTCGCGCAGAAGGCGTTCGTGGAGGGCGTCACGCTGACCGGGGTCAAGGGGTGAAGTGGGGCTGGCGGCCCTCGAGGAAGGCCGCCAGCCCCTCCCGCACGTCCGGGCCGACCCGCGACCGCCTCTCCCACGGCTCCACGGCCGCCTGGGCGTCCCCGCCGGTCGCCGCCGCGTCGACCACGGCCTTCGCCGCGCCGAGGGTCTGCGGGGACCGCGACGCCAGGATCCGGGCGAACTCCCGGGCCCGGGCGTCGACGTCGTCGGCCACCTCGTCCACCAGGCCCCAGGCCTCGGCGCGGGCGGCCGACACCAACTCGGCGGAGTAGAGCAGGTACTTCGCCCGGGCCGGGCCGACCAGCCGGGTCAGCCGGGCCGTCGGCACCGAGGAGTACACGACGCCGAGCTTCGCCGGGGTGATCCCGAACCGGGCCCCGGGCTCGGCGAACCGCAGGTCACAGGCCACGGCCAGCTGGCAGCCGCCGCCGACGCAGGACCCGCGCACGACGGCCAGCGTCGGCCTCGGGAAGGCGGCGAGCGCCTCCTCCGCCGCGACGACGGTCCCGTGGAACGCGTCCGCGCGCGCCGGGTCGGAGTAGGTCTCGCTGAGCTCGGCGATGTCCGCGCCGGCGGAGAAGGTGCCGCCCTCGCCGGTGACCAGCAGGACCCGGACCCTGGGGTCGGCGGCGAGCGGGGCGAGCACCCCGGGGAACGCCGACCACATGGCGGCGGTGAACGCGTTGCGCTTCTCCGGGCGCGCGATGGTCAGGGTGGCCACCCCGTCGTCGGCCACCTCGGCCCGCAGGCCAGCAGTTTCGGTCACCGGGCCAGCCTACGGCGGGGCCCTCGGCCCGGGACCCGGCGGCCCGCCGAACGGCCGGAGAAACCCGCCACCACGGGGGTCCGCGCACCGGAACCGGGCCGGGGGCCGCCGGCGCCCATTCGGCCGACGGCCGCTCTCGCGACGCTCCGGCCTGCGGAAACGCGAAGTTCTACTGTGGATCCCTCATCTTTGCGACCCGGTGCCGGATCACCCCCGTCCGACCCTTGCTCTTGTGAAGTTCATTCACCTACATTGATGGGACCCGCGGTTCTGACACACCGTGACACCCCTGTTGCGGGGAGGAGGTGAATGCACATGCTGAGCTTCTCCGGCCACGTCGGGAGCACCGCCACCGGCGGCCTCACCGTGACCGTCGCCCCCGGAGCCTCCACCACGTGCGGCGGCGGCAACTGCTGCTGCACGAGCTGCTGCTCCTGGTAACCACCCGTTCCTTCGAGGAGGTGAATGCGAATGTTGAGCTTCTCCGGCCACGTCGGGAGCACCGCCACCGGCGGCCTCACCGTCACTGTCGCCCCGGGAGCGTCCACCACGTGCGGCGGCGGCAACTGCTGCTGTTCGAGCTGCTGCTCCTGGTAGCACCCCGAGGGGCCTTGGAACGCAGGGCCCCTCTCCCCATCGGCGAGGAGGCCCGCAGTGCCCTACCGGAGAAGTAAGGAAGAGGTCGAGGCCGCCGCGGGAGAGGTCGACTACCTGCGCACCGTCGGCAGCTTCGCGATGCAGCACACGATCGTGTCGATCTACTCCCCGTCCACCGTGGTGAAGACCCCCGAGACGACGATCCGGGGCCGGTGGGCCACGCCGGGCGAGGACTTCAGCGGGGAGCAGCTACTGCTCAACTACCGCCCCGACAACGCCAGGATCAGCTTCCAGCTCGGCATCGGCCGGTTCTTCGAACCCGACGCGGTGCTCACCGCCTGCCACGCGGAGCTCGAGGAGGACCTGCGCGCGGTGGCGACCCTACCGAAGCCGAAGCGGATCAGGACCGGGCTGTCGGCGGTGGTCGACAACCGGCGCAGCACCCGCGACTTCGGCAAGGATCCGGTGAGCCTGGCCGACCTGGCCACGGTGCTGCACCACGCGCAGGGGATGACCGGGGAGCTGCCCTACGGCAACCCGAACGACCCGCACGGCGTGATACGGCTGCGCACCGTGCCGTCGGGCGGCGGGCTGTACCCGGTCACCCTGTTCGTGCAGGCATTCCACGTGGACGGGCTGGCCGACGGGGCGTACGAGTACCTGCCGCACGCGCACGCCCTCGGCGTCGTCGAGTTCGACGGCGACCCGGCGAGCGTGCTGCGGTCCGTGGACTTCGACGTCGCCGGCTCCGGCTTCGTGCTGACGTACGTGTACAACCTGCTGCACAACTCGCGCAAGTACGGCGACGCGGGCGTGGTGTTCGGGCTGATCGAGGTCGGCGGGATCAGCCAGACCGTGCACCTGACCCGCACGGCCCTCGCGCTCGCCGGCGTCGACCAGGGCGGCTACGACAAGCAGGGCATCGAACGGGCCCTCGGCCTCGACGGGCTGTCCCGGCACGTGGTGCACATGACCGTCATCGGACAGGAAGGCTGAGGCGTGGAGTACCGACTGGGTGGGACGGTCCGCATCATCGAGGACGGCCAGGGCCGGATCCGGCTGCGCACCGGGGTGTGGAACTACGAGGAGGCCGTCATCGACGTCAGCCGCGAGTCCCCCGCCGTGGCCGGCTCGGTGCGCTCGGCGCTGCGGGCCCTCGCGCTCGGCCGGACCGAGGTCGGCGCGCACCTGGACCCCGGGCTGCTGCCGATCGAGCGGGCCAACGTCGAGAAGCTGTTCGTGGATCTCGAACAGGCCGGCATGCTGGTCACCGCCGTGGCGCACACCAGCCAGGAGGCCATCACGGCCGCGTTGCTGGGGCGGCTGCGCTCCCCTTATCCCGGGTCCCCGGAGCCTCCGACGCAGGAGCTGCTGTTCGCCACCGACTGCGCGGCCTCGCTGGAGCAGGCCCGGAACCTGGCCGCCGGGATGCGGGCGCGGTTCACCTCCCTGGATCCGGCCGTGCTGGAGGAGCTGGCGTCCGGCGACCTGACGACCAGGATCGACGGGTACGGCACGGAGGCCGCCATCGAACGACTCCGGCCCGCGCTCACCGGCCGCACCGTGGTGACCTGCTTCCAGCGGCCCTCCCTGCCCCAGCTGCGCAACCTCAACCGGGTGCTCGAGGGCACCGACACCGCGTGGATCAGCGCCTTCATCGACGGGCCGTTCCTGTCGGTGGTGGGGCTGCGGTCGCCGTACACCGGATGCTTCGAGTGTTTCGAGCAGCGGGCCCTCGCCCGGCTGGAGGACCACGTCAGCTACCACGACTTCGCGCGCGGGCCGATCGGCCGGCCGGAGCCGGGCGACACGGACGCGCCGATGATGGCGACGTTGACCGTGCTGGCCGTGACCGAGGGGTACCTGCACGCCAGCGTCGGATCCTCGCGGCTGTCCGGGCGGGTGCTGAGCATCCACCTGCCGACGATGGAGATCCAGGCCCAGGACCTGCTGCGGATGCCGAGTTGTCCGGCGTGCGGCCGGGTCGCCCGGCAACGGGTGCGGGAGATCAACTTCAGCAGCCGGTCGGCCGTGGACCGGATCATCTCGGGGGTGCTGCGGTGATCACCCACTACCCGTCGATGACCAACGTCCTGCGGCGGTACGCGCACCTCGGCGGCAACCAGGGCGGCATCATGCCCGGGTTCCTGGTGTCGGTGGCCGACGTGCCGGGCGAGCCACAGATGCGGGCGATGACGGCGACGATGCCGCAGTACCACCGGTTGATCATGGACGACCCGCTGATGGAGGTGCAGTACCACCTCAGTGGCTACGGCCTGTACAACGAGGAGGCCCTGGTCAAGCTGATGGGCGAGAGCGTCGAACGGTACGCGGCGATGGCGGCCATCACGATGTTCGACTTCCGTTACGCGTCCTACAAGGAGATGGCGACCGAGGGGCCGACGATGCCTCTGGAGTACCTCGGCATCCTCGACGCTTCCCAGCAGGCGGTGCTCGCTTCGAAACTGCACCGCTACACCGACCGGCCGCCCACCGAGGACGACCTGATCGCCTGGGTGAAGTGCCCGTCGCTGACCCGACCGGGCGAGGACGTGTGGGTGCCGGCGCAGCTGTTCTTCCTCGGCTTCACGTCGTCCCCAGCCGGTGACCTGCTGTTCACGCCCTCGTTCTCCACCGGGACGGCGGCGCACGTCAGCCTGGAGAACGCGCTGCGCAACGCCCTGATCGAGGCCGTGCAGATCGACGCGTTCATCCTCAACTGGTACACGCCGACCCCCGCGCCGGCCGTCGTGGTCGACGACGACGCCACCCACCGCCTCCTCGGCAAACTCAAGCTGGGCCCCACCTCCGACTACGAGGTGCGGCCGATCTACCTGACCCGGCCCGAGCTGCCGCTGCCCACGATCGGCGTGTACATGGACCGCCGCTCCGACACGTTGCCGCTGCTCACGTTCGGGGTGCAGGGCGACGGCGACCCCCGGTACGCGATGATCCGCGGCACGATGGAGTCCGCCGCCATCCTCGGCCTGAGCATGTACAGCGCCGTGTTCGACCCGGTGAAGGTGCACGCGTCGGCCAACACGTCGCCGTACCTGGACCTCGACACCAACGTGCTCTACTACGCCACCCCGACCGACGCGGCGCTGAAGCGGCGGATCGTGGCCGAGCGGTTCGCCGGGTCGGTGAAGCTGTCGGAGATCCCGGGGCTGGACAACCCGCTCGACGACCTGATCGCCATGGTCGCGGGGGTGAGCGAGTGGGCGACGTACCTGGATATCACGCCGCCCGAGCTGGACGGCACCCCGTGGAAGGTGGTCCGGGTCCTGATCCCCGAGCTGTTGAGCATGTGCCTGCCCGGCATGCCCCCGAAGGCGCACCCGAGGATGCGGAGCTACGGCGGAGTGGCCCATGACCACCCCCACCCTCTCCCTTAGCCTCCTCGTGCTGGTCGGCGCGGCGTGCCCGGTGCAGGCGTTCCGGTACGCCGGGCCGGCCCGGCTCGCGGCGGCGGTGACCGGGGTCGCCGGGCTCGCCTGGTACGTCGCGCCGTCGACCGGGGTGCTCGCCCGGCCGCACGGCTGGTGGTGGTGCCTGGCCGCCGTGGCGGTCGGGGCCGGCGCGATCGGGGTCGAGGTCGGTGTCGTCGCCGCGCTCCGGCGGCGGCGGGTCGCCCGGGTCGCGCTGCACGGGTCCGCGTCGCGGGCGGTGGCCGCCGCCGTCGTGACGGGACTCGCCGAGGAGGTGCTGTTCCGAGGGGTCGCGCAGCACCTGCTCGGTGTCCTCGGCCTGCCGGCCGTGGCGGCGATCGGCGCGGTCGCCGTCGCCTACGGGCTCAACCACCTCTACTTCGGGTGGGACACCGTCGCGCAGAAAGTGGCCACCGGGTTGCTGTTCGGCGGGTTGTACGCGCTGTCGGGCGGCAGCGTGCTGGTGCCCGTGATCGCGCACGTCACGCAGAACGTGCTGGTGCTGACGGTGCTGCCCCGGCTCGGGGGTCGACCGTGACCGCGCTGTGGGGGCTGCTCGCGGCAGCGGCGTGGCTCGCGGTGTACCGGCTGCCGTTGCGGTCGCCGCGCACCCGGCAACGATTCCGGCTGTGGGTGGCCTCGCGCACCCCGCTGCCCGGCCGACTGGTGTTCCCGGTGGTCGGCACGGCGATCTACCTGGTGGCGGGGCTGCTCGCAGCCGGGGGTCTGGCGTGGGTGGCCGGCGTGCGGCTGCCGGGCGTGCTGTCCTGGCGGGTCACCCCGCACGGGGCCGCGACCACGCTGCTCGCGGTCGTCGGAGCCAACGCGCTCACCGGTTTCGCGATGGGCGTCGTGGCCGCCGCCCGGCCGGGGCTCGACCTCGCCGGGGCCGTCACCACCGTGCGGTGGGTCCAGGAGGTCGGCGCGTTCGGCCGGCGGTGGCGCTGGGTGGTGCCGATGATCAGCGCCGCCGTGGAGGAGTTCTTCTTCCGAGGGGTACTCCTCTTCGCGCTCCTCGGCCACGGCACGCCGGCGTGGCTGGCCGTCGCGGTCGCCGGCCTCGTCTTCACCACCGGCCAGGTGCTGTTGACCGAGAACCGGACGCAGGCCCTGGTCCTCGGCCTGGCCAGCGGCGCGTTGTCCCTGGTCGGCGGCCTGCTGGTCCTCGCGGAGGGGTCCGTGCTCCCGGCGGTCCTCGTGCACGCCTCGTTCGCCGGGTACTACACCCACGCCAGTTTCGACAGGAGGGCCCATGGCTGACGCCGTGACACTGCGCGACATCACCGTCCGGTACGGGCCGAAGGTCGCCGTCGACGCCGTGAGCCTCACGGTCGGCGCCGGCGAGGTGGTCGGGGTGATCGGGCCGAACGGGGCCGGCAAGACCTCGCTCCTGGAGTGCGCGGAGGGGCTGCGCCGGCCGGCCGGCGGGACCGTCACCGTCGCCGGGCTGGACCCGCTCGCCGACCGCGCCCGGCTGGCCCTGGTCACCGGCGTGCAGCCACAGCACTCCTCGTATCCCGACCGGGCCCGGGTCGAGGAACTGTGCCGGCTGTACGCCGGGTTCTACCCCGCCCCGGCCGACTGGGGCGCGCTGCTGGACGAGTTCGGGCTGGGCGGGTCGCGCCGGAGCTGGGCCACGAAGCTGTCCGGCGGCCAGAAGCAGCGGTTGTCCCTGGTCCTGGCGCTGATCGGCCGGCCGGAGGTCGTGTTCCTCGACGAGCTGACCACCGGACTGGACCCGACGGCGCGCCGCGACGTGTGGGCAGGGCTGCGTCGGCGCAACACCGACGGGCTGACGATCGTGATCACCTCGCACCACATGGAGGAGGTGGAGTTCCTGTGCGACCGGGTCGCCGTTCTCGTCGGCGGGAGGCTGGTCGCGCTGGACTCCGTGGTCGGGCTGGTCCGGGCGCACGCCGGCGACACCGACCGGCTCGTCGTGGAGGACGCGGGGCCGGGGCTGCGCCGCGAGCTGGAGGCCGTGGATCCGGGGGTGCTGGTCAGTCCCGCCGGGCAGAAGTTGCTGGTCGACGCGTCGGGGGCGGCGCGGGAGCTGGTCACCCGGCTGCTGGCGGAGCGCGGGGCCCGGGTCCGGGAGGTGCCGGCGTCCCTGGACGACGTGTACCTGCGGCTCACCGGGCAACCATCAGGAGGCAATGATGTTCGGTAGTGTGCTCGCGTTCGAGGCCCGGCGGATGGTCCGCAACTTCCCGCCGCTGTTCTTCGGGCTCGCCTTCCCCGTCATGATCCTGGCCGTGTTCGGCGGGATCTACGGCAACGAGCCGTCCGACCTGTTCGACGGGGTCGGCACCGTGGACGCCTCGGTGCCGGCGTACGTCGCGATGGTCCTCGCCGTCGCCGGCCTGATGAGCCTGCCGCTCGGCATGGTCGAGTACCGGTCCCGGGGCATCCTCCGCCGGCTGCGCGCGACCCCGGCCCGGCCGGGCGCCTTCCTCGCCGCCCAGGTCGTCGTCAACGGGGTCGTGTGCCTGCTCGGCGTCGGGGTGCTGCTCACCAGCGCCGCGACCGTGTTCGACCTGTCGGCGCCCCGACACCCGGTGGCGTTCGCCGGCACGCTGCTGCTGACCGGGGCGGCCATGTTCAGCCTCGGGCTGCTGATCGCCGCGGTGGCCCGGTCGGAGAGTACGGCGGTGGTGATCGCGAACCTGGCGTACTTTCCGATGATCTTCCTGACCGGCGCGACGGTGCCCCTGGAGATCATGCCGGGGTGGATGCGCACGGTCAGCGACGCGCTGCCGCTGTCCTACGGGGTCGACGCGCTGCGCTGGGCGTGGTCCGGCCACGGCGGCGACCAGGTGCCTGCGGCCCTCGCGGTGCTCGGCGGGGTGACCGTGGCGTGCTCGGCGGCCGCGGCCCGGCTGTTCCGATGGGAGTAGGCGTGCGAGGGGGCCGGACGGTGGGAGTAGGCGTGCGCGAGGGGGCCGGACGGTGGGAGTAGAGCGGGCCGTCCGGGACACGGCGCTGCTCGCCGCGGCGTTCCGGGCCGCCGAGGCGCGCCGCCCCCGGCCCAGGCTGACCGACCCGTACGCGCGGCTCTTTCTCGCCGACGGGCCGGGGCACCCGGGCGCGCTGAGGGCCGGGGGCGAGCAGGTCGTCGAGCGGACCCGGATCGTCGACGGGCTGCTCGACGCGCACCCGGGGACGATCGTCAACCTGGGCGCCGGGTACTGCGCCCGGCCCTACCGCCTCGACCTCGCCGGCCGGCCCGTCGTGGAACTCGACTCCGCCCAGGTGATCGCGACCAAGGAGCGGGTGCTGGCCGGGCACACCCCGCGCGGGCCGGTGCGCCGGATCGGCCTCGACCTGCGCGACCACGACGCGCTCGCCCGGGCGCTGGCCACGGTCGACGGCGCGCCGGTGCTGGTGACGGAGGGTGTGCTGCCGTACCTGCCGGCCGACGGGATCGCGGCGCTCGCGCGGGTGCTGGCCCGGCCCGGGGCGGTGTGGCTCACCGATGTGGTGACGGTGACCTCCGCGCGCGCGATGGCGGCCGTGGCCCCGGGCCTGACGGTGTACGGACTGGACTCACTCACGCCGTTCGAGGACGCCGGGTGGACCGTGACCGACTACCGACCACTGCCCGTGCCGGGCCCGTTCCGGCCGGGGGCCGGCAGCCGCGACGTCGTGGACGGGGTGCTCGCCCTACGCGCGCCGTGACCGGGTCTACGCCGCCGGGAGCGCGCCGAGCTGCTGGAGCATGCCGAGCTGGTCCAGCACCGCCCAGTGCTCCACGATCCAGCCGCCGCGCATCCGGGCCATGTGCATCTCCAGCCAGGTGGCCGACCGGCCGGTGGCGGTCAGGTTCATGAAGTCGCCGGCCATGGTGCCGCTGGCCTGGACGTACAGCACGTGCAGGTCGCCGTCGTCGAGTTGTTCGAGGATCTCGTAGTGGAAGTCGGGGAACGCGCCGCGCATGCCCAGGACGAAGGCCCGCAGGCCGGCGCGGCCCTCGGGGAAGCCCGGGCTGGTCACGTGCTCCACGAAGTCCGGGGTGAAGATCTCGTTGATCAGCGCCACGTTGCCCTCGTTGAAGATCTCCAACGCGACCCGGCGCACGACGTCGGCGTCACCCATGGCCGCCTCCCTGCACGAGGAACCTCACCCCGACACTACGCGGGAACCGGACGCAGGGGACGCGGTACCCGGAAGACGGGTTTCCGTGGCCGAAGGGGTGCCGGTGGCCGGGCGGCGCGCCCGGGACGGGGCGACACGCGGGTGGACATTCTCACAATCGGCTACTCGCGCGTAGGTCGCGGGTCGCCCGGCCTTAACATCCGTTCATGACGGTGCGTCCCGACGAGCTTCTCCTGGCCACCGGCTTTCCCACGGCGACGCGTGACGAGTGGCGGCACCTCGCCGCCGCCGTGCTGCGCAAACTGGGCAGAGCCGACGAGGAGACCCCCCTCGACCAGATCGAGGAGAAACTGGCCACGACCACGTACGACGGGGTGCGGATCGCGCCCCTGTACACGGCCTCCGACGGCGTGCCGGCGACCGGGCTGCCCGGGACGGCGCCCTATACCCGGGGCACCCGGGCGACAGCCGGGGGCTGGGACCTGCGGCAACGCCACGAGCACCCGGACCCGGCGGTGACCGGCGAGGCCGTGCTGGCGGACCTGGAGAACGGCGTCACGTCGGTGTGGCTGGTCCTCGGCCCGGCCGGGGTGCCGGTGTCGGATCTCGGCCGTGTCCTCGACGGGGTGCTGCTCGACCTCGCGCCGGTGGTTCTCGACGCCGGGGCGGACACCCTGGCCGCCGCCGAGGCGTGGTTCGCGCTGACCGCCGGGCGGGACGTGGCGTCCGGCGGCAACCTGGGTGCCGACCCGCTCGGGCTCAGGGCCCGGACCGGGCAGACCGTCGAGCTGGACCTGGCGGACCTGGCGCGGCGGGCCCCCGCCGGCACCCGGGCCGTCACCGTCGACGCGACCGTCTACCACGACGCCGGCGGCTCCGACGCCGAGGAGCTGGGCTGCGCCCTGGCCACCGGCGTGGCGTACCTGCGCGCGCTGACCGCCGGCGGCCTGACTGTCGGGGACGCCCTCGACCAGCTCGAGTTCCGCTTCGCCGCCACCGCCGACCAGTTCCTCACCATCGCCAAGCTGCGCGCCGCCCGCCGGCTGTGGGCCCGCGTCGCCGAGGTGTGCGGCGCGGCCCCCGGCGCGCGCGGCCAGCGCCAGCACGCCGTCACCTCCGACGCGATGATGACCGCCCGCGACCCGTGGGTGAACATGCTGCGCACCACCCTCGCGGCGTTCGCCGCCGGGGTGGGCGGCGCGGACGCCGTCACCGTCGCCCCGTTCGACGCCCGACTGGGGTTGCCGGACGCGTTCACCCGGCGGATCGCGCGCAACACCCAGTCGCTGCTCGTCGAGGAGTCCAACGTGGCGCGGGTCGCCGACCCGGCCGGCGGCTCCTGGTACGTGGAGAACCTGACCGAGGACCTCGCGAAGGCCGCTTGGGACTGGTTCACCGAGATCGAACGGGCCGGCGGGATGGCCGCGGCCCTCGACGGGCCGGTGCCGGACCGGCTCGCGGCGACCTGGGCGAAACGGCGGGCCAACATCGCCCGGCGCAAGGACCCGATCACCGGGGTCAGCGAGTTCCCGAACCTGGACGAGAAGCTGCCGGTCCGGTCGGCCGCCCCCGCCGGGCGCGCGGGTGGCCTGCCCCGGGTCCGCTACGCCCAGGACTTCGAGGCGCTGCGGGACCGGGCCGACGCGCACCCGACCCGGCCGACGGTCTTCCTCGCCACCCTCGGCCCGGTGGCCGCGCACACCGCGCGGGCGTCGTTCGCGGCGAACCTGTTCGCGGCGGGCGGCATCGCCACGGTCACCGGCGACGTGGCCGACTTCGCGGGCAGCGGCGCGACCGTCGCGTGCCTGTGTTCCAGCGACAGGATCTACGCCGAGCAGGCCGGCCCCGCCGCCGACGCGCTGCGGGCGGCCGGCGCGACCCGGGTCTGGCTGGCCGGGAAGCGGGGCACGAGCGAACAGGTCGCCGACTACCTGTACGCCGGCTGCGACGCCGTCGCCGTGTGCGACTCGACCCTCGACGACCTGGGAGTGGCCCGATGATCCCCGACTTCTCGACCGTCGAGCTGGGCGCGGTTTCCCCGACGCCGGGGACTCCGGCAGCGGAACCCGTGTGGCGCACCCCCGAGGGCATCGACGTCAAGCCGGTCTACACCGACGCGGACACCGCCGGCCTGGACTTCCTGGAGACGTACCCGGGCATCGCGCCGTACCTGCGCGGCCCCTACCCGGCGATGTACGTGACCCAGCCGTGGACCGTGCGGCAGTACGCCGGGTTCTCCACGGCCGAGGCGTCCAACGCGTTCTACCGGCGCAACCTGGCGGGCGGGCAGAAGGGCCTGTCGGTCGCGTTCGACCTGGCCACGCACCGGGGCTACGACTCCGACCACCCCCGGGTGGCCGGCGACGTGGGCATGGCGGGCGTGGCCATCGACTCCATCTACGACATGCGCCAACTGTTCGACGGCATCCCGCTGGACAAGATGAGCGTGTCGATGACGATGAACGGCGCGGTGCTGCCGGTGCTCGCGCTGTACATCGTGGCGGCCGAGGAGCAGGGGGTGAAGCCGGAGCAGCTGTCGGGGACCATCCAGAACGACATCCTCAAGGAGTTCATGGTCCGCAACACCTACATCTACCCGCCGACCTCGTCGATGCGGATCATCTCGGACATCTTCCGGTACACGTCCGAGCACATGCCCCGGTACAACTCGATCTCCATCTCCGGGTACCACATCCAGGAGGCCGGCGCGACGGCTGACCTGGAGCTGGCGTACACCCTGGCCGACGGGGTGGAGTACCTGCGCGCGGGTCGCGACGCCGGCCTGGACGTGGACGCGTTCGCGCCCCGGTTGTCGTTCTTCTGGGCGATCGGGATGAACTTCTTCATGGAGGTCGCCAAGCTGCGCGCCGGCCGCCTGCTGTGGGCGAAGCTGGTGCGGGAGTTCGGGGCGAAGAACCCGAAGTCGCTGAGTCTGCGCACGCACTGCCAGACGTCCGGCTGGTCGCTGACCGCGCAGGACGTGTTCAACAACGTGGCCCGGACCTGTATCGAGGCGATGGCGGCGACCCAGGGGCACACCCAGTCCCTGCACACCAACGCCCTGGACGAGGCCCTGGCGCTGCCGACGGACTTCTCCGCCCGGATCGCCCGCAACACCCAGCTCGTCATCCAGCAGGAGTCCGGCACCACCCGGGTGATCGACCCGTGGGGCGGCAGCGACTACGTGGAACGCCTCACCCAGGATCTCGCCGAGCGGGCCTGGGCGCACATCCAGGAGGTCGAGAAGGCCGGCGGCATGGCGCGCGCCATCGACGAGGGCATCCCGAAGCTGCGGATCGAGGAGGCGGCGGCGCGGACCCAGGCGCGGATCGACTCCGGCCGGCAACCGGTGATCGGGGTGAACAAGTACCGGCCCGATGTCGACGAGCCGATCGACGTGCTCAAGGTGGACAACGCGCAGGTCCGGGCCAGCCAGATCGAGAAGCTGCGCCGACTGCGGGCGGAGCGGGACTCCGCCGTCGTCGAGGCCGCTCTGCACGCGCTCACCGAGGGCGCGCGCGGCGACGCGAACCTGCTGGCGCTGGCCATCGACGCCGCGCGGGCCATGGCCACCGTCGGCGAGATCTCCGACGCGCTGGAGAAGGTGTTCGGCCGGCACGCGGGGCAGATCCGTACCATCTCCGGGGTGTACATGGCGGAGGCGGGAGCGGTGTCCAACATCGAGAAGGTGCGCGCCGCGACCGCGCTGTTCGCGGAGAACGAGGGCCGCCAGCCCCGGATCCTGGTCGCCAAGATGGGCCAGGACGGGCACGACCGGGGGCAGAAGGTGATCGCGACGGCGTTCGCCGACCTCGGCTTCGACGTGGACGTCGGCCCGCTGTTCCAGACTCCGGGCGAGGTGGCGCGCCAGGCCGTGGAGGCCGACGTGCACATCGTCGGGGTGTCGTCCCTGGCGGCCGGGCACCTGACCCTGGTGCCGGCGCTGCGGGCGGAACTCGCGGCGCTCGGCCGGCCCGACATCATGATCGTGGTCGGGGGCGTCATCCCGTCCCAGGACTTCGCGGAGCTGCGCGAGGCCGGGGCTGCGGCGATCTTCCCGCCCGGGACCGTGATCGCCGACGCCGCCCTGGACCTGCTGCGCGACCTGGCCGCCCAGCTCGGCCACTCTCGTGCCGACGGTTGACGAGTACGCCCGGGGGGCCCGCGCCGGTGACCGGTCCTGGATCGCCCGGGCGATCACCCTGGTCGAGTCCACCCGGCCCGACCACCGGGCGCTCGCCCAGGACCTGCTCGTCGAGCTGACCCCCGACGCGGGGAACGCCCGGCGGGTCGGCGTCACCGGGGTGCCCGGGGTGGGCAAGTCGACGTTCGTGGACGGCCTCGGCGTGCACCTGACCGGGCTCGGGCACCGGGTCGCTGTGCTCGCCGTGGACCCGTCCTCGACCCGGACCGGGGGCAGCATCCTCGGCGACAAGACCCGGATGACCCGGCTGGCCGCCGACGAGCACGCGTTCATCCGGCCCTCCCCCACGGCCGGCACCCTCGGCGGGGTCGCCAAGGCCACCCGGGAGGCCATGGTGATCCTGGAGGCCGCCGGCTACGACGTGGTCCTCGTGGAGACCGTCGGCGTCGGCCAGTCCGAGACCACCGTGGCGGACATGGTGGACTCGTTCCTGCTGCTCACCCTCGCCCGGACCGGCGACCAGCTCCAGGGCATCAAGAAGGGCGTCCTGGAACTCGCCGACGTGCTCGCCGTGAACAAGGCCGACGGGGACTTCGAGGCCGGCGCGCGCTCGGCGGCCCGGGAACTCGCCGGGGCGCTGCGCCTGCTGCGGTCCCCCGAACACGGCTGGGACCCTCCGGTGCTCACGTGCAGCGGGCTCACCGGGGTCGGGCTCGACGCGGTGTGGGACCAGATCGTCCGGCACCAGGACACCCTTGCGGCGTCCGGGGAACTGGCGGCCAAACGTCGCCGGCAGCAGGTCGGCTGGGTGTGGGCGACCGTGCACAACCGGCTGCTCGACGCGCTGCGAGCCGACCCTGCCGTCGTGGGCATGGCACCTGAGCTGGAGAAAGCCGTGGTCGACGGCACCCTCACCCCGACCCTGGCGGCAGAACAGATCCTCAGAGCATTCAGGGGTACTACCGCCTGAGCCCCCCGCATCACCGGGTGCGGTGACGGACGATATCCGGCCATGGTGTCGAATAGTGCCGTCACCCGCCTGTTGCGGGCGCGTCATGGACAATGGGGCGAAACCTGAGGGCGGTGGGCGGCATGGGCGAGGACGACGTGCAGGTCGATGAGGCGGAGCCTCCGGAGGACACCCCCGAGGTGATCGCGGAACTGACCTCCATCGCGCTGGAGGAGTACGCCTGCCACACCAGCCACGACCGGTTCCCGGTCTGCGAACTGTGCGGCATGCATTGGCCGTGCGGACTGCGCCGGTGGGCCGAGAACTGGCTGTTCGGGAGCCAGGGCCGCGCGGAGGTGCTCCGGACGGTCACGGTCACCGGCTGACCCCGCCCACGGGGCCGTCAGTCGAGTCGGCGGCCACCCCGCGGAACGGGACGGCCGCCGACCTGTGCACCACTGTGGACGCGGCCCTGGGACCGGAGGGGTTCGCCACGCGTGGTCGTCATATCGTTCGGGGACGATGAATATGAACATAGGGTGTCGGGCCAACGGTGAATAGGGTTATCCCTGGAAAGACCCTTAAATCATTCTCAACACCGTGTCCCCGTGCCTGTCGGGCCCGTTGGACTCCGTACGCTGCATCCCTGCCCACCCGAAGGGAGCCGGATGTCCACCCCCGATGACCGCCCCGGCAGCCGGCTGCGCGTCGCACCCTGGCTGCCCCCGGAGCACGCCGTCACCGGAGACGACGCCACGAGGGAGCTGCCCGTCGCCGCCGGTCAGGACACCGTCGAGCTGGGCCTGGTGCGCCGGCCCCGGCGCCGGTACGCGATGGTGGTGCTGTGCGGGGTGATCGTGCTGCTCGCCGGGGTGGGACTGTGGACGGCGACCCGGACCGACCCCCGCCACGATCCCGTCCTGCCCACCCCCGCCGCCCCGGTCGCGGCACCGGCGACCACCCGGCAGGCCCCGGCCACGACCGGCGCGCCGACCCCGGGCCCGTCGCCCAGCCCCACGCCCAGCCGGATCCCGCGCACCAGCGCCCCGCCGACCACGGCCGGCCCCACGGTCACCGTGCTCGGCGCACCCGATGTCGCCGGGCAGTGCGCGGCCACCACCGGCGGCCAGGCCCGGCTGCGCCGCCCGGCACAGGGCCCCGACGCCGCGATCGACAACTGGTCGTGCGCGGACTCCCTGGGCCTGTTCCTGTACGGCACCGACCTCACCGCGGCGTGCCAGCGCCAGCACGGCCGCGACGCCTACGCGGAGTTCACCAATCGGGACGACGCGACGTCCTGGCGGTGCCGCAGGTAGTGTTCCGTGTCGTGACTCATGTGCTTATCACCGGCGCGGCCGGCTCCGTCGGGCGGATGCTGCGCACCCGCCTCGCCCACCACACCCTCCGTCTCCTGGACGTCGCCCCGGTCGAGGACGGCCCCGAGGACATCCGGACCGCCGACATCGCCGACATGGACGCCCTCACCGACGCGTGCGCCGGGGTCGACGCGATCGTGCACCTGGCCGGCGTGTCCTCCGAGGGCCGCTGGGAGGACATCCTCCGGATCAACATCGACGGCACCCGGGCGGTCCTGGAGGCCGCCCGGACCGCCGGGGTGTCCCGGGTGATCCTGGCGTCCTCCAACCACGCCGTCGGGTTCCAGGAGCGCGGCGAGGGCGACCTGCCGGCCGACGTCGAGGCCCGTCCGGACACGTACTACGGGGTCAGCAAGGCCACGATGGAGGCTCTCGGCAAGCTGTACGCCGACCGGTTCGGGATGACCGTCACAGCGCTGCGGATCGGGTCGTGTTTCCCCGAGCCGTTCAACGCCCGGTCCCTGGCGACGTGGCTGTCCCCGGACGACTGCGGCCGGCTGGTGGAGGCGACGCTGACCACCCCGCTCGGCGGGTACCGGGCGGTGTGGGGGGTCAGCGCCAACACCCGGCGCTGGTGGTCCCTGGAGGCCGGCAAGGAGATCGGCTACCACCCGGTCGACGACGCCGAGGTGTACGCGGAGAAGGTCCTCTCCGGCCAGCCCGAGCCCGACTGGTCGACCGAGCTGGACCTGGTGCAGGTCGGCGGCGGATTCTGCCGGGCCCCGCTCGGCGTGTCCATGCGCTAAGGGGGCAGGCGCCGGGCGGCCCTGTGTTCATCCTCGCAAGGATCGTCACCGGTTTATGGGGCAGGATCAGGGGAATGCAACGCCCCCTCGGAACCGCCCTCGCCGCCCTGTGCGGCGCCGCCATGGCCGTGCAGGCCCGGGTCAACGGCGAACTCGGCCACCAACTGCACGACGGGGTCGCCGCCGCGACCTTCTCCTTCGGTTCCGGGCTGATCCTGCTCCTGCTGTTGGTGCCGACGTTCCCGGCCGGCCGGCGGGCCCTCGGCCGGATCCGGGACGCCCTGCGCGCCCGGGAACTGCGGTTCTGGCACCTGCTCGGCGGCACCTGCGGGGCGCTGCTCGTCGCCGCCCAGGGCCTGACGGTCGCCACCCTCGGGGTCGCGCTGTTCAGCGTGTCCGTGGTCGGCGGCCAGCTCGCCAGCGGCCTGTTCGTCGACCGGGCCGGGCTCGGCCCCGGCGCCGCCCAGCCGATCACGGCCCGCCGGCTCGTCGGGGCCGGCATCGCCCTGATCGCGGTCGCCGTGGCCGTCGCCGACCGGGTCACCAGCCTGTCCGGGATCGGGCTCGCCGGGGTCGCCGTCGCCGCCGGGGTCGCCATCGCCTGGCAGCAGGCCGTCAACGGCCGGGTACGGGAGGCCGCGAACGCCGCGCTGCCGGCCGCGCTGGTCAACTTCCTCGCCGGCACCGTCGCGCTGGTGCTCGTCGCCGCCGTCGTCACCGCGACACGTGGCCTGCCGGACACCCTCCCGACCGCCCCGTGGCTGTACGTCGGCGGGCCGCTCGGCATCCTGTTCATCGCGATCGCCGCGACCGTGGTCCGCGCCACCGGGGTGCTGGTGTTCGCGTTGGGCAGCGTGGCCGGTCAGCTCGTCGGGGCCGTGGTGCTCGACCTCGTCGCCCCGGCGCCCGGGCACCAGCTGGCCGTCAACACCGTGCTGGGCGTGGGGGTGGCGCTGGCGGCGGTGGCGATCGGCGCGACCGGCCGGTCGGGCCGGAAGGAACCGGCGCGCGCCGGGTCGGAGACGCGTTCGTAGCCGTCGAACGGGGTTGACCTTCGGTGTGCCGCCCCGGAGACCGGCCAGGGGCCGGACCGACCGGCAGGTGCCGGAATGTCGGCCGGAGCGACCGACACCTCCTCGGCGACGGTGTGCCGGGGTCGGTCAGCTGGCGCTGCGTCGGGCCCGGCGGGCCGCGAGCTCGTCGGTGTGGCTGAGCGCCACGGCCGCCGGCCGCTCCACCTCGGCCCGCACGGACGGCAGGTGGGCCAGGGTGCCCTGGATCTCCTTGAACGCGCCGCCGATCGCGATGCCGAACACGCCCTGGCCGCCCTGGAGCAGGTCGACGACCTCCTCCGGGGAGCGGCACTCGTAGACGGTGGTGCCGTCGGAGATCAGGGTGATCCGGGCCAGGTCGTCGACGCCGCGCGAGCGCAGGGTGTCGACGGCCTTGCGGATGTTCTGCAGGGACACCCCGGCGTCCAGCAGGCGTTTGACGACCTTGAGGACCACCATGTCCCGGAACGAGTAGAGCCGCTGCGAGCCGGAGCCGGCCGCCGGTCGGATGCTCGGCACCACGAGGGTGGTGCGCGCCCAGTAGTCGAGCTGGCGGTACGTGATGCCGGCGGCGTGACAGGCCGTCACACCCCGGTAGCCCACGTCGCCGTCGTCGCCGACCTCGCCACCGTCGAAGAGGACACCCTGCACGGGGCCTGGGACCCCTGCTCCGGGCCCTTCAGAGAACCGCTCGTCCACTGCGACCACCTCCCCCGGCTTGTCGTGCCAACCGCCACGCTATAGCCCACATTGGGGATCGAGGTCCCGTGAACGGACGACACGCCGAAGCGATGTCCGTCACAGTCGGCGAGGCGCTCCCCGTGCACAGTCAATCACAAGGAGTGACTATTCGAAGTCTTCCGGGTTGATCTGGTCGAGGAACTCGCGGAACCTCTCGACCTCGTCCTCCTGCGCGTCCGGAATCACGATCCCGGCCTCCGCCAGGACCTGCTCCGAGCACCGGATCGGCGCCTCCGAGCGCAACGCCAGCGCGATCGCGTCGCTCGGCCGCGCCGACACCCGCACGCCCTCGCCGAGCACCAGGTCCGCGTAGAAGATCTGGTCGCGCAGCTCGGTGATCTCCACGGCCTGCAACGGGGCCTTCAGCGCCGCCAGCACGTCCTTGAGCAGGTCGTGGGTCAACGGCCGCTGCGGCTTGACGCTCTGCTGCTCGTACGCGATCGCGGTCGCCTCCACCGCGCCGATCCAGATCGGCAGGTACCGCTCGCCCGCGGCTTCCTTGAGAAGCACGATCGGTTGATTGGTGGGCAACTCGACCCGCACCCCGACCACGTTCAACTCGTGCACGCCAGCCCTCTTTCCGCCCTGCCGGCGGCGCGCCGTCCGAACGCGCCGTCTCCACTTCAGGCTACCCGCCCGCGCTCCCCCGCAGTCCCGCCTGCAACAGGGCCGCGTGCAGCCGCAGCGCCAGGGCCGCCAACTCCCGCAACGTCTCCGCAGCGCGCGCCCGGGCCTCCGGACTGCGCTGCCGGGCCATCGGGGCCACCACCTGCTCCAACAGGCCCACCTCCCGGTCGGCCGCGCCCCGGAAGGCGCGCAGGTGCCGGGGCTCCAGGCCGTGCTCGCCCAGCTGGGCGACGACCGTGGCGACCTCGACGGCCTCCGGGTCGTACCGGCCGTCCGAGCGCGCGGCCAGCAGGCCGTACTGCTCGACGCCGCGCAGCCACTCCTCATCCAGCCCGGTGCGCACCAGCAGCTCGGCCCGGGTGAGCAGCTGCTCGACGCCGGCCCGCTCGTCGGCCGTCACCAGCCGCAGGGTCATCTCGTGCGCGCCGGCGTCGAGCTGCTCGCGGATCACCTTCAGCGGGAGGTACTGGTCGCGCTGCGCCGTCAGGATGAAGCGCAGCCGGACCAGGTCCCCCCACGAGTACTTCCGGTAACCGGAGGCCGTCCGGCACGGCTCGACCAGGCCCTCCGTCTCCAGGAACCGGAGCTTGGAGATCGTGATGTCCGGGAAGTCCGCGCGCAGCTGGGCCAGAACTTCGCCGATGCTCATCAGACCCTGAGCGCCGAGGTCCGCCGCCGCGGCGCTCCCGGACTTCGTCACGCCCCGCCGACCTCCTCGTCCGGGCGCGGACCAGCGATGAAGACCAGCCGGAACTTGCCGACCTGGACCTCGTCGCCGTTGCTCAGCGTCACGGCCTCGACGCGCTCGCGGTTGACGTAGGTGCCGTTGAGGCTGCCCACGTCGCGGACGGTGAAGTAGCCGCCCTCGCGCTGGAACTCCGCGTGCCGACGCGACACCGTCACGTCGTCGAGGAAGATGTCGCTGTCGGGGTGCCGGCCACTCGTCGTGACGTCGTGGTCGAGCAGGAACCGGGCACCGGCGTTCGGGCCGCGCCGGACCACCAGCAGCGCCGTGCCCGGGGGCAGCGAGCCGGAGACCCTGGCGGGCATCACCTCGTCATCTGAGGCCAGCGCGTCGTCTATCGCGCCGAGATTCAGGGTCGACGTCACATCGAGCGGGGGGTACTCGTCATCGGAACGTGTCATCGGACCACCTCACGGATCTGGCCAGGCGGGGCTGGGGCCCCGCCGACGTCTACCTACGGTCAGGACTGCTCGGTCAGCGCGCGGTACGCCGCGGCGTCGAGCAGGGAGTCCAGCACAGACGGGTCGGTCGGCCTGATCTCGAGCAGCCAACCGTCGCCGTACGGGTCAGTGTTGATCAGGTCGGGCGCGTCCGCGAGTGCCGCGTTGCGAGCCGTCACCGTACCGGACACCGGAGCATAAATCTCCGACACGCTTTTCGTCGACTCGACCTCGCCGGCGGAGTCGCCGGCGGCCAGCTCCTCGCCGGCGTCCTTCAGGTCCACGTAGACGATGTCGCCCAGCGCGTCCTGCGCGAAATGGGTGATGCCCACCCGGAAGGTGTCCCCGTCCGCGCGCACCCACTCGTGCTCGGCCGTGTAGCGAAGGTCCTCGGGAATCACCGTGCGTTCCTCTCGATCATGAGACAGGTCGAGCGTACTGGGGCGTGCTGACCTGCCGCAGCGCGGTCACCCGCACCACACCGGGCTCGTAGACCACGACGTTACCGTCAGCCCGCTTGACGGTGTCGACGACCCCGCCCGGGATGTTGAGCGCGGCTCGCATCGTCTGTGGGTCGCCGATCACGAGGATCGCGTACGGGGCGTCCAGTTTCGACCCGTCGACGTTGAGCCGGCCGCCATCGTCCATGAAGTACGTCGACGCCGTGATGCGCACCGAGGCCCCGTTGGCGCCCGAGATCTGCATCGCCTCGGCTCCGGCGCCGCGCAGCTCCTCGATCGCGTCGAGGACGGTGGCCGCCGGGATGGCCTTGCTGCCGACGGTCACCCGGATGTCCAGACCCGGGCCCTGGGCCGGCAGCGTGCCGGCCAGGATGCCCAGCTCGTCCGCGCGGGCCCGGGCGGCGGCCAGCGCGGCCTCCTTGTTCTGGGCGCCGGAGGTCAGCTGGCGTTTGCTCTCCTCCAGGGCGGACAGCTCCGTGCGCAACCGCTCCTGGCGGGAGTCGAGGTCGCCGAGGATCCGGACCAGGTCCTCCTGCCGGGCGCTGGTCAGGCCCTCGTCGGTGGCGTTGCTGCGGACCTGGATGACGACGGCGAAGCCGACCACGGCGAGCAGGAGCGCGATCAGGGCGCCGGAGAGCCGGCGGCTGATCTGGGTGCGGCCGGGGCCGTCGGGCTTGTCGTCGGAGGCTGGTTCGGCGGGCGGTTCGGCCGCCGTCGCGGGCCCGGCCGCGGACGCCTCGACGGGTACGACCGGGGACGCCAGCACGACCGTCTCCTCGTCGGAGGCGGGGACGGGGGCGGTGTCGTCCGGGGCCGCGGTGGGCTCCTCGTCGGGGCGGGGCTCGTCGTCGCTCACGGTCAGGCCTTGAAGAAGTGTCGGCGGATGGCTGCCACGTTGCTGAAGATGCGCACCCCGAGGACGACCACCACCCCGGTGGCGAGCTGCCCGCCCACGCCCAACTGGTCGCCGAGGAACACGATCAGGCCCGCCACCAGCACGTTCGACACGAACGAGATGATGAACTGCCGGTCGTCGAACATCTTGCTCAGCTTGGCCCGCAGCCCGCCGAACAGGGCGTCGAGCGCGGCCACCACGGCGATGGGCAGATACGGCTGGAGCTCGACGGGGACGGTCGGCTTCAGGATCAGTCCCAGCGCCACTCCGGCGATCAGGGCGAGCACCGCGATCAACGGCCACCTCCGGACGGCGTCGTACTGGGGGAAGTACTGGGACTCGGGCTCGGCGACGGCACCGGCTCAGCCAGGCGCAGCTGGGGGTCCCCGGCGGCGGCGAAGGTCATCTTGCTGGAGTCCCTCACCCCGAACGACAGCCCGTACCTGCTGGCCAGAGCCCGGAACTGCTTGGCGACCGGCGTGTTCTCGAACGTCTTGCGCATCGCGTCCGGCCCGATCGCCGCGATCCGGTAGGGACCGTCGACCGGCCGGAAGTCCACCAGAATCGCCCCGCCGGCGGCCCGGATCGTCGTCTTGCCGGAGATCCGCTGGTTGTTGATGGTCACGGCCTCCGCCCCGGCGTACCAGAGCGCGTTGACGATCTTCTGCAGGTCGCGGTCGTAGATCTTGCCGTCGCTGTTCTCGGCCTTCGGCTTGCCGGTCACCGGGTCCTTCGCGCTCTCGGCGTCACCCACGGTGACCACGATGCCGTCGCCGCGCACCCGGCCGAGGCCGGTGACCGCCTCGAGGTCGCGGAGGTGCTTGGCGTCGCCGCCGGCCTCGCGGACCGCCTGGTCGCGCATGCCCGACACCTCGTCGCGCAGTTTCTCCGCGTCGGACTCCAGCTTGTCGGCGGTGGTCTGGTCGCGGCGGATGTCGGAGACGAGCTTCTCCCGGGCCTGGGTGGTCGCCGGGCTGTCCGCGACCACCTTCAGGTACGCCACGGCGAACAGGAAACCGATCGCCGCCAGGGCCAGCACCCGGCCGGCCACGCCGAGCGGGGTGTGGCCGCGGCCCTTCTTCGCCGCCGCGGCGTACCCCGGGTCCATGGAGTTGTTGAAGATCTCGGTGAGCAGGTCGCCGCCGAACTGCTGACCCGGGAGCGCGTCGCGGGGCGCCTGGCCCGTCGCGTCGCGGGGCGGGCCGCCGGCGTCGCGGTCCGCCGGGCCGTCGCCGGCACGGGGCGCCGTCACGCGCGCGCCTCCGACCGGGCGTCGCGGATCAGGCCGGCGATCTGCCAGAAGTAGAAGGCCGCGGCCAGCCAGTACAACGCGAGGCCCCACAGGGCGGTGGCCCACCCGGCCGCGTACGCCCAGGTGTGGGTCGTGCCCGTGGTCGCGGCGGCCAGCAGCAGGGTTGGGAACGCCATCAGCAGCACGAACGTGGCGGTCTTGCCGACGTAGTGCACGGGCAGCGGCGGGTAGCCGTACCGGCGGATCGCGAGCTGGCCGAGGCCGAGGACGACCTCGCGGGCCAGCAGCGCCGCCGTGAAGGGCCACGGCACGACGTCACGGACCGTGAGCGCGATCAGGGTGGCGAGGATGTAGAGCCGGTCGGCCACCGGGTCGAGGAGCTGACCGAGGCGGCTGACCTGGCCCATCCGCCGGGCCACGTACCCGTCGAGCCAGTCGGTCGTGCCACCGACCGCCAGGACCACGACGGCGGCGATGTCGTGCCGGTCCGGGCCGAGGAGCAGCCACAGGAACACCGGGACGCCGAGGAGCCGCAGAACGGTGATGGCGTTGGCCAGCGTGAACGGACGCCACGGAACAGCACCGTGCACCTGCGCCATGAGCCCTCCCCGCGTCCGTCGGCCGGTCACCCCAGACTCTAGCCGGCCACGGAGCGCGTGCTCCACGGCCTGGACGGTCATTCCCCCCGATAGGTGCCGAAACTCCAGTAAACACCTTCGGGGTCACGGACGGTGAAGCCCCGGGAACCGTACTCCTCGTCGGCCAGGCCCCGGACCACGGTCGCCCCGGCGGCCACCGCCCGGGCGAACAGGGCGTCGACGTCGTCGGACACGATGTAGACGGAGCCGGTCCCGGCGGGCAGGTCGCGCAGCACGCTGTCGGTGCGCGGCGAGCCGAGCATGATCCCGCCGCCCGCCGGCCAGCGCAGTTCGGCGTGCCCGACGGAGTTCGGCTCCCCGCCCGGGTAGCGGGCGGTCTCCACGAAGCCGAACGCCCTGACGAGGAAGTCCAGCGCCGCCGGCGCGTCCACGTAGCGCAGACCCGGCCAGACGTGGGTGGTGGTGTCAGTCATACCCGCAGGGTAGGGGCGGTGCGGGGCCCGGGTCCCCCTTTTTCTGGTACCGCCGACCGGGCCGATCATCGTTTCGTTTCGTTCCGGGGGCCCGGGGTCGGGCGATCCCCCACAATCGGGGAAAGCACACTGGCCCGGGGGTAGGCGATGGATCTCGACAGACTGACCGATCCGGTGGTACGCGGCGTGGTCGAGGCGATGGTGGACGGCGACCGGGAGGCGTTCCTCGCGGCGTTCGCGCCCGGGGCGGAGCTCACCGACGACGGCCAGCCGCAGTCGCTGGCCACGTGGGCGGAACGGGAGATCTTCCGGTCGCACGGCAGGCTGCACGTGGACCGACAGGAGGGCGGCGGGCGGCACCTGACCGGGACGTTCCACTCCGACCAGTGGGACATGCCGACGTTCTGGCACTTCCAGCTGACGGACGGCCGGATCAGCAGGCTGGACGTCGGGGCGCTGTGAGACCCGGCCGGGAGGCCGCCGTCCGGCCGTGACGGCTCCCGGCGCCGGCGACGTCGGGCGGGACTTCTGGCGGGGAAATTGTCAGACCCTGATGTCAGGGTGGGCGCATGGCTGAGATCGCAGCACGCGCCACCGGGGCCGACGAGGTCGGCCGGGCCCTGCCGCTCAGGGATGTCCGGATGCGACTACCGCACCTGGCCGCGCTGGCCCGCGCCGCCGGGCAGGTCACCGTGATCGTGGACGACCGGACCAACCAGCCGCTCGCCGCGCTGGTGCCGGTGGGGATGGCGCGCGCCGCCAGGGACACCGGGACCGCCGACCAGCGGGCCGCCGCCCTGGAGAGCCGTCTGGCGGGCGCCGGGCGTGCGGCGGACGAGCGGGTCAGGGTCGCGGAGGATCGGGTCCGGGTCGTCGAGGAGCGGGCCGCTGCGAGTTCCGCCGGCTGGGCGCGGCGGTGCGAGGCGCTGCGCGCCGACCTGCGTCGGCAGCACGGCGCCGAGGTGGCGGCGGTGCGGCGGGAGTTGGCGCGGGCGTGGGCAGAGTTGGGGCGACTCAGTCCGCCGGGGGCCGACCGGGACGTGGACCGTCTGCGCGCCGCCCAGCGGGAGTTCCTGTCCGACGCGGCCTGACAGTGGTCCGGGACCGGCCAGGGACGGGTGCCTCGGGTTACGGATAGTTAGGTTTGTTAATACGCTGCGCGTCGCGTTCAGGCATTTTTAAGTCTCGCGACAGGTGCCCTTGACCTTCCGGCTGTCACTCTCTGCGCACGCAGTGACCGCCATCACCTTCTCGTGCGCGTGACGGCGGGTCCTGCCTTTCCCCGGAAAGGAACCCCTCCATGGCTCTTTCACGACGCAGCACCCTGTCGGGTGCCGCGCTGGGCGTGCTGCTGCTCGCCGGCGCGGGTCTGGCCACGGCGCTGCCGGCGGCCGCCGACCCGCCGGCCCCGGTGGCGGCGGGCGGCCAGCCGGTCGCGTCCATCATCGTCGGGTACAAGCCCGGGTCGGCGAAGGCCCGGGACCTGGCGAGCGCCGCCAAGGACGCCACGGCCAAGGCGCACGGCCGGGCGCTGAGCGCCGAGCGGCGGCTGGCCACCGGCGGTGTCGTCGTCGGACTCGGGTCGAAGGACGCGCGGGACGCCGCGGCCGTGATCGCCGCGTACAAGGCCGACCCGGACGTGGACTACGTCGAGGCCGACCAGATGATGCACCCGCTCGCGGATCCGACCGACACGGACTACGCGCAGCAGTGGGACCTGTTCGAGGCCACAGCCGGCATGAACGTGCCCGGCGCGTGGGCGACCTCGACCGGCGCGGGCGTGACCGTGGCCGTGATCGACACCGGGTACGTGGCGCACTCGGACGTGGCCGGCAACATCGTGGCCGGGTACGACTTCATCACCAGTTCCTCGGCGGCCCGCGACGGCAACGGTCGGGACAACAACCCGGCGGACGAGGGTGACTGGGTGGCGACGGCCGGCGAGTGCGGCACGGACGCCAACGGCAACCCGGTGCCGAGCAAGCCGGAGGACTCCTCCTGGCACGGTACGCACGTGGCGGGCACTATCGCGGCCGTGACGAACAACGCGAAGGGGATCGCAGGGATCGCGTACAACGCGAAGGTGCAGCCGGTGCGGGTGCTGGGCAAGTGCGGGGGCGCGACCTCCGACATCGCCGACGCGATCACCTGGGCGTCGGGCGGCACGGTGGCCGGCGTCCCGGCGAACCCGACCCCGGCCAAGGTGATCAACATGAGCCTGGGCGGGTCCGGGGCGTGCTCGGTGACGTACCAGAACGCGATCAACGCCGCCGTCGCGCGCGGCACGACCGTGGTGGTGGCCGCCGGCAACTCCAATGTCGACGTGTCCGGCTTCAACCCGGCCAACTGCAACAACGTGATCACCGTGGCGGCCAGTGACCGGGCCGGCAACCGGGCGTTCTACTCGAACTTCGGCGCGAAGATCGACATCACGGCCCCCGGTGGCGAGGTGCGCCTGGAGACCGACGCGCCGGGCAGCCGCACCACCCCGGCCGACGGCATCTACTCCACGCTCAACGGTGGCCTGACCACGCCGGGCGCGGAGAGCTACAAGACCTACATGGGCACGAGCATGGCCGCCCCGCACGTCGCCGGCCTCGTCGCGCTGATCGCGGCGAAGACGACCCTGACCCCGGCCCAGATCGAGACGGCGATCAAGAACAACGCCAGGGCGCTGCCGGGTACCTGCACCGGCGGGTGCGGCTCGGGGCTCGCCGACGCGACGGCAACGCTGCTGGCCGTCGTGCCGGCCCCCGGGAAGTACTTCGAGAACCTCACCGACGTGGCGATCCCGGACAACACCACGGTGGAGTCCTCGATCGTGGTCAGCGGGGTCACGGGCAACGCCCCGACCACGCTGAAGGTCGGCGTGGACATCAAGCACACCTACCGCGGTGACCTGATCGTGTCCCTGGTGGCCCCCGACGGCAGCGTGTACCTGCTGGAGGACTTCGTGAACTCCGACAGCACGGCGAACGTGGCCAAGACCTACACCGTCAACGCCAGCTCCGAGGTCGCCAACGGCACCTGGAAGCTGCGGGTGCAGGACGTCGCGAGCCAGGACACCGGGAAGATCGACGCCTGGAACCTGACCTTCTAGGGCCGGGTGCCCCGGGACCGGCGGTGCCGGGGGCGTACCCGGAAAAGGATTGTGATCTGCCGGGCCTCCCGTCTTCGGGGGCCCGGCTCACGTCGGCAGCACCAGCAGGACGGCGTAGCCGAGGACGAGGGCGTTGCCGAGGACGTGGGTCCAGCGCCGCGCCCCCGTGCCCAGGCGCGCGCCCACGGTCGCGCCGACCGCGGCGAGGGTCACCTGCCAGGCCAGGGAGGCCACCAGCACCCCGGCCACGAACACGCCGAGCGGCCCGCCGCCGCCGATCCGGCCGGGCAGGGCCGCGGCGAGGGCCGCGAAGTACACCATCGTGGTGGGGTTGACGGCGGTGAGGCCCACGAACCGCAGGAAGATCCGCGCGGCCGGCGGCGCGGTGGACGGTGGGCCGACCGGTCGGCGCAGCCCCAGCAGGCCGCGCACCGCCACGGCCGCCAGGACCAGGGCCGCCGCCCACCGGACCGGCCGCTCGTGCCCGGCCAGGAGCGCGCTCACCGCCGAGCCGGCCAGCACCGCCCCGGCGGTGAACGCCCCGTCCACGCAGGCCACGGCACTCGCCGCCGCCAGGCCCCGCCGCCAGCCGAGCATCCCCTCCTGGAGGAGGAGCACCCCGACGCCGCCGAGCGGCACCGCCACACCCAACCCGGCGGCCCCGCCCGCCGCCGCCATCGACCACCACGCGTCCATGGGTCCCACTATCGGCCGGCCCGCCGAGGGGGCGCTCCCGGAAATCGACGGATCCTGCGATAATCGCGGTGTGGACGCCACAGACCGCGAGATCCTCGACGCTTTGCAGGAGAATGCGCGGATCTCCTACCAAGACCTGGGCCGGCGGGTGGGCCGCAGCGCCAACGCCGTCGCCGACCGGGTGCGCAAGATGCGCCGCACCGGGGTGATCCGGGGCTTCACCACCCTGGTCGACCGCTCCGCCGTCACCGACTCCGCGCTGGCGATCCTCATCGACGCCCGGCTGCGGCCCGAGACGACCGCCGAGCGGTTCGAGCACGCCGTGGTGCGGCTGCCCGGGATCACGGAGGTCATCCACGTCACCGGGGACAGCGACTACCTGATCCGGGCCCGGGTGCCCGACACGGCCACACTGGACGCCCTGATCCGGGCGTTGAAGGACACGGCGGGGGTCGCGCAGACGAGTACCCGGCTGGCGTTGCGGGTGGTGCTGGACTGACGCGGCGGCCGGGGGCGTCGGGACGGCCCACGCGCGGGTACTGTCGGGCGGATGCTGCTCGACGACGTCCGCGTCCGCTACGCGCGGTCCGGGCCCTGGATCCTCGATCGCGTGTCGGTCGCCGCCCACCCCGGTGAGGCCGTCGTGGTCCTCGGCCGCAATGGCGCCGGCAAGTCCACCCTCCTCAACGTGTGCGCCGGTGTGCTCCGCCCCGACACGGGCAGGGTCACCGACCGGCCGGCCGTCGTCGGCTGGGTCCCGGAGCGTTTCCCGGCCGCCCAGCCGTTCACGGCGCGGGAGTACCTCGCCGGCGCCGGGCGGATCCGGGGGCTCACCGCCGCCGGCGCCGACCGGGCCGTCGCGCACTGGGCCGAGCGGCTGCACCTCGGCCCGTTCCTCGACGTCCGGCTCGGCCGGCTGTCCAAAGGGTCCGCGCAGAAGGTCGGGCTCGCCCAGGCCCTGCTCGTGCCGCCGGAGTTGCTCGTCCTCGACGAGCCCTGGGAGGGCCTGGACGCCGTGGCCCGGGCCGAGGTGCCGTTGATCGTCGGCGAGGTCACGGCCGGCGGCGGGATCGTGCTGGTCAGTGACCACCGGGGCGAGATCGCCCGACTCGCCGTCGCCCAGCGGTGGACGGTCCGCGACGGGGGCGTGCACCCCGACGGCGACGACCCCTCCCGGTGCGTGATCGAGATCGAGGTGCCGGCCGCCGACGCCGCCGGCACCGTCACCGCCCTGCGCGCGCAGGGCCACGAGGTGCTGGGGGTCCGGCCGCGATGAGAACCCTGATCCGCAACCGGCTCGCCGGGTACCTGCGCAGCCAGGTCGCCCTCGGCCCCCTCCTCGGCGCGCTCGTCGTCTACGGCCTGATCTACAGCGGCGGAGCCGCCCCGGCCGCCAACTCCTTCGGGGCCTCGGGGCTGGCGCTGTTCGTCCTGCACGCGTGGCAGACCAAGGCGCTCCTCGACGTCGAGCCCGACAGGCAGCGACACCTGTCCAGGATCGCGGTCGGCGCCCGCAGGGAGGGCGCCGCCGGGCTGGGGGCCGCGCTGCTCGCCGGACTGGCCTGGGTGCCGGCGCTGATCGGGGTGCCGATGGTGCTCGGCCTCGTCACGCTGCCCGACGGCGTCGGGTCCGCGCTGCTCCTCGGGGTGTGGACGCACCTGTTGGCGGTGCCGCCGGCCGTGGCGCTCGGCGCGTGGGCCAGCCGCGCCGTGACCCGCAGTGTCGGGCTGGGCGTGCTCGTGCTGGTCGGCGGGGCCACGCTGGCGCTGGTCCTGGGGCGGCACGGTTCGCCGGTCGCGTTCCTGGTGCCGCCGGTGATGGCGGCCGCGCGGGACGCCGCCCGGGGGGCGTGGATCGGGGCCGCGGGGTGGACCCTGGCACACATGGCGGTGTGGACGGTGGTCGCCGTCGCCGGGTACGCGCGGGTGCGGGCGCGGCGGGCGTAGGCCCGGCACGGGTGCACCGGATCGCGGCGGAACGGCTGCAGCGGCCTGTCGCCCCGGAAATGCGGTGCGTCCCGGGCCGGATCGCCGCTATGCTCCGGCTCGTTCGACGCCACCGGCACGTCAAGGCAAGGAGTGACCATGAGGACTTCCGGCAGGTTCCCGTGCGTCTCCCCCCTTTCCCTCCCTTGCCTGGAGCTTGTCCGTGTTCCGTCTCTTCGAGAACGCCGTCGATCCCTTCCGCCACGATGACCTGAGCGCTCCGCCGCGCCGGGTGCTCCCGTTCCTCGTGGCCCAGTTCCGGCCACTGCGCCCGGTGCTGGTCGCGAGTCTGCTGGCGACCGTCGTGGGCGCCGGCGTGGAGGTCTGGCTGATCGGCTACGCCGGCCGGCTGGTCGACACCCTCACGACGACCGACCCCACCAGGATGTGGCGCGCCCACGGGGTCGAGTTGGCGGCCGTCGCGGCACTGGTCCTCCTCGTCCGGCCCCTGCTGCACCTGCTGAACGAGGGCCTGGACGACCTCGCATTCCGGCCCAACGCCCTCACGCACGTGCTCTGGCGGACGCACCGGCACGTCTCCCGCCAGTCAGTCGGCTGGTTCCGCGCCGGCCTGTCCGGCCGGATCGCCACCTGGGTCCGGGAGGGCGCCTCCGCAGCGATGACCGCGACGTACGTCGTCGTGCACACGCTGACCTACGTGTTCACGTACATCGTCGGATCGGTGTGGTTGATGGGTTCCGTCGACCCGCGTCTGATGCTGCCGCTGGGCCTGTGGATCGTGCTCTACGCGGCCCTGATGAGCTACGTGGTGCCCCGCTACCGCCGCGCGTCGGGGCGGCAGCAGGACGCCGACTCCGCGCTCACCGGCCTGTTGGTGGACTCCTACGCCAACATCGACACCCTCGCGCTGCTGGACACCCCGGCCGACGCCGACCGCGAGGTCTTCGCCGCCGCGCGCCGCGCCCGGCTGCGGGTCGAGCGGCTGGAGGTCACCATGAACGTCGGCATGGTGACGCTCAGCGGGGTGCTGATGGTCGGGCTGATCGGCTACGGCATCGTGCTGTGGCAGGCGGGCGCGGCGCCGATCGGGCTGATCGCTGCCGCCCTGGCGCTCACGTTCCGGATCACGGCGATGGCCGAGTGGCTGCTCGACGGCGTGTCGGCGCTCTTCGGCTCGCTGGGCACCCTGGGGCGCGCGCTGTCCACCGTCGCGCAGCCGCTCGCCGTCGCCGACCGGCCCGACGCCGGTGACCTCGTCGTCGGGGGCGGGGCGATCCGGTTCCGGGAGGTCAGCCACCACTACGGCAAGGACGGCGGCGGCTTGGACCGGCTCAGCCTCGAGATCGCCGCCGGGGAGCGGGTGGGACTGGTCGGGCGGTCCGGCGCCGGCAAGTCCACGCTGGTCAACCTGGTGCTCAGGTTCTTCGACCCGGAGGCCGGGACGGTCGAGATCGACGGCCAGGACATCGCGGCGGTGACCCAGCGCAGCCTGCGCCGGCAGATCGCGGTGGTGACCCAGGAGGCGGCGTTGCTGCACCGCTCCGTCCGCGACAACATCGGCTCCCCGACCTCGGACGACGCGGCCATCGTCGCGGCGGCGCGCAGGGCCGCGGCGCACGGGTTCGTCGTCGCGCTGTCCGATCAGGACGGACGCACCGGCTACCACGCCCATGTCGGGGAACGCGGGGTCACGCTGTCCGGCGGGCAACGGCAGCGCATCGTCCTCGCCCGCGCCCTGCACAAGGACGCGCCCATCCTCCTCCTCGACGAGGCGACCTCGGCGCTGGACTCTGAGGTCGAGGCGGCCATCCACGACACGTTCGACGAGGTGACGGCGGGCCGTACGGTGATCGCGATCGCGCACCGGCTGTCCACCATCGCGCGGATGGACCGGATCGTGGTCCTCGACGCCGGGCGCGTCGTGGAGGACGGGACGCACGCGGAACTGCTGGCCCGCGACGGCCTCTACGCGGCGCTGTGGGCCCAGCAGTCGGGGGGCTTCCTCGGCGGGTAGCGGGCCCGTCGGCGGCCATCGACACGTGTCCGCGCCGTGTCGGTGGCCGACCGGCGGCGGCGCGGATAGGGTGGCCGCGTGGATGGGTCCTCGTGCCCGGGGGCGTCCTGGCCGGCCTGTGGAACGTCCTGGACGACCGGGTCGGCTGGGTCGCCGGCCTCGAGCTCGGGGATGCTGGTCATGCCCGAACAGGACCGAGGGGCCGCGCTCGGCCGGATCCGGGCTTTCCTGGCGGGTAGACCGGAGACCGCCAGCGGCGCGTTCACCCTGCCGATGCTCACCGGCGTGCTGCGCGTCCGGCGGCTCTAAGGGGCCGAGCGGTCCGACGTGGCGGTGTCCGGCCCGCCGGCGCTGTCCCAGTACAGTGTCTGGCGGTCGTGGCGGAAACCGGACCTGAGGTAGAAGTCGACCGCCCGGCGGCCGGAGTGCACGGTCACGTGCAGGAGACCACGGGTGCGCGCCTCGTCCAGGATCGCCGCGATCAGGGCGCCGCCGACGCCGCGGCCGCGGTACGCCTCGCGCACGCAGACCGCCTGGACGTCGCCGTACCGCCGGTCGAACGAGCCGCCGCCGGGGACCCGCTCGGCCACCAGCAGCCAGGCGTACCCGACCGGTTCGCCGTCGACCTCGGCCAGGTACGGAAGGTGCGTGTCCGCGTGCGCGTCGATCCACGCCGCGAACTCGCCGAGCCGGTCGGCGCCCACGTCCCGCGACTCCGCGAGCGCCGCCACGTCCTCCGAGGTCCCCCGGCGAATGATCATGGGCACACTCTAGGCCTCGCCGTTGACCCGCGACGGGCCCGCACCGTCAGTTCAGTGGTACGCCGTGGCCGCGCATCCAGCCGACCGGGTCCGTGGTGGACGCGTTGTCGCGGCCCCCACCGAGGTGCACCTCGAAGTGCAGGTGCGGCCCGGAGCTGTTGCCGCTCGTGCCCACCTGGCCGAGGACCTGGCCGGCGGCGACCTGGTCGCCCACGGTCACCTCGGGGCGGCGGAGCATGTGGCAGTAGCGGGTGATGACCCCGTCGGCGTGCTCGACGTCGACGTACCAGCCGCAGCCCGTGACGGCGACCGAGCCGTCGGTGTCGCAGCCGTAGTCGCGGCCGCCCTGGGTGGCGTCGCACGCCGCCGTGCGCACGACCCCGGCCGCCGCAGACCGGATCTGGGTGCCCCGGGCCGCGCCCAGGTCGACGCCGTGGTGGTCGGGGCGGCCTGGCTGCATGTAGCCGGAGGTGATGGACGCGCCGACCGGCGCGACCCACGCGCCGGTGGCGCACTCGATCCCGGCGAGGCCGGCGACGAGTTGGGCGGCGGCGGCCTCGTGGCGGGCGTAGGCGTCGGGGAACGCGCTGCGCTGCACGGACTGCGCGGCCACGGTCACCGGCAGGTCCTGCCAGCCGGGGACCTTGAGCAGGGACCGGTAGAACTTCTCCGCCGCGTACTCCGGGGTCATCACCTCGCCCGGGGTGCCCCAGCCGGTGGCCGGGCGCTGCTGGAACAGGCCGAGGGAGTCGTGGTCGTAGCCCACGCCCTGGTTGGCCATCGACAACGACTCCGGATAGGCGACGTTGGCGAGGTTGCGCAGCGAGGACTCCTGCATGGCGGTGGCAATAGCGACCACCAGGCCTTTTTCGGGTACGCCGAGCCGGCGCCCCACGGCCACGATCGTCGCGGCGTTGGCCGACTGGGCCGGCGAGAGTCCCATCCGGGAACCCGCCGGGGCGGCCGCCAGGCACAGGGTGAACGGCGTCGCGGTCACCACCACCGGGGGAGCTGGTCGCCGGCCGACCTCGGCGCGCAGCAGTTCGACCTTCGCGTCGGCGGCGACCCGGCGGTCCTCGGCGGCCTTCGACGCCGCCGCGCTCAACAGGGCCTTGCCCCTGGCCGCCACGAGGGCCGCCTCGTCGGCGGTGACCTGCTCCTCCGCCGACTTCAGTTTCCCGGCCAGCTCGCTGCTCTTGCGCACGGAGGTGTCCGGCGCGAACTGCCGCAGGTCGTTGTAGGACGGCCCCCGGTACAGCCGGCTGATCTCGTCGTTGAACTCGGTCCGCAGATGGTCGCGGGTAGCGCGGCTGGCCGTCGCGGCCGCCTCGGCCGTGGTCACGGCGGCCGCGTCGGTGGCCGCCGTCTGGGCCGCCGTGGCCGCCTCGGCCTTCGCCTCGTCAGCGGCCCGGATCGCGGCCTCCAGGGCCAGCTGGGCGGCTGTCGTGCCCTGGGCGAGGGGCGGCTGGGCGGGCACGAGCGGCGGCACCGGCCGCGCCGGCGGCTTCGGCCGGGCGGGCTCGGGCTCGCTCGGGGTGGTCGGGCCCGGCGACGGGGAGGACGACGGGGTCGGCGTGCCCGAGGGGCTCGGGGTGGGCCCCGGGGTGCCCGACGGCGTCGGGGAGGGGCCCGGGCCCGGGGTCCCGGACGGGCTCGGGGTGTCGGACGGGGTCGGCGTCGGACCCGGCGTGCCGGACGGCGTCGGGCCCGGTGTTCCGGACGGGATCGGGGCGGGCCCGGCCGTCGGGCTCGGGGCCGGATTCGGGGTGGCGTTCGGCGTGGGGCTCGGTGTGTCGGAGGGCTGCGGCCCGGCCGTGGGGGGTGCGGTCGGGACGCCCGGGCCCGGTGGTGGCGTGGGCGACGGGGAAGGCTCGGGTGTGGCCGGGGTGGGATCCCCGGCCCGGCTCGGGGTGCCGGCCGGCGTCTGCGGGGACGGGGTCGCCGCGGGGCCGGTGGGCGCCGGCTGGCCGGGGGCGGGCGCGTCGGCCGCCGCGGGCTGATCCGCTGCCGCTGGCTGCCCGGTGGCCGGGGGCGTCGCCCCTGACTCCCCCGCGTGGTCGGCCGTTCCCGCCCCGGGGGCCGTGGACTGCCCGGCGGCCGGGTCGCCGGTACCCGTCGGGGTGTCGTTCCGGGTCGTGGCGTCCGGGTTGGGCTCGACCGGGGCCGGGGTGCCCGTGTCGCCCACCGCCGGATCGGCCCAGCCCGTCGTCGGGGTCAGGCCGACCGCGAGCGCGAGCGTGGTCGCCACTCCGAGGGTCCATCGCCGGACGCTCGCCCGGGGACCTCTTCTCTCCGCCATGCCGGTGTCCTCGCAGCTACATCAGCAGGTGCTCGCAAACGTCATCTCACCGTAGAGGGGGGCCGATGTCGCGGCAATGCCTGTAATCAACTCAAAACAACAACAAACCGAGGCGATTCTGTCCGGTTGATCACCGGCGTCACGCTCATCTCACCCGCCGTGCATGCAGTGTGACGCAACGCACAGTCAGGCGGGTCGGCCGACCACCTGGACCGGCCGGCCCGCCCGGGCCGCGCGCACCGTCGGCAACGCGGCCGGCTGGACGGCATACGGGCCGAGGGTCACCGACCGCTCCCCCCGTCCTCGACCCGGCCGGCCCGACGAACTCGGACAACGAGGGAATACCGGGACGCGCACGGCACCCGGGCGAGTGTGGCGCGTATTCGGTTGGCGTTCACCCCCGATTGGGCCACGGGTCGCCCGGGACGCGTTGACTCCGGCCAGGTAGGACGATCATCAACCCTTGGAGGAGCTGTGGCCGACCGTCGGCAGGTACTGCGCATGGGAGCGCTCGCGGCCGGTGCCGCCATCGCCGCCCCCGTGATCGCCTCGGAGGTGGCCTTCGCCGCCCCGGGCAAGCCCTCGAACCGCCCGCTCGTGATCGGCCACCGGGGCGCGTCCGGGTACCGCCCCGAGCACACCCTGGCCTCCTACGAGCTGGCCGCCCGCCTCGGCGCGGACTTCGTCGAACCGGACCTGGTGTCCACGAAGGACGGGGTGCTGGTCGCCCGGCACGAGAACGAGATCTCCGGCACCACCGACATCGCCTCGCGGGCCGAGTTCGCCGGCCGCAAGGCGACCAAGGTGATCGACGGCGTGACCGTGACCGGCTGGTTCACCGAGGACCTGACGCTCGCCGAGCTCAAGACGCTGCGCGCCGTGGAGCGGCTGCCCGCCGTCCGGCAGCGCAACACGATCTACAACGGCCTGTTCGAGGTGCCGACGTTCCAGGAGATCCTGGACCTGCAGGACCGGCTGTGCAAGGAGCTGCGCCGCGAGATCGGCGTGTATCCGGAGACCAAGCACCCGAGCTACTTCCGCTCGATCGGTCTGGCGCTGGAGGCCCCGCTCGCCGAGGCGCTGCGGCACAACAACCTGAACAAGCCGACCGCCCCGGTGTTCGTGCAGTCCTTCGAGGCCAACAACCTGCGCGACCTGCACGACGTGCACAAGGTCCGGGCCCGGCTGGTGTTCCTGGCGTCGGCGGCGGGCGGCCCGTTCGGGGACCCGCGGCCGTACGCGAGCTACCTGTCCGCCGACGGGCTCAAGGAGCTCAGCCGGTTCGTCTCCGGGATCGGGCCGGACAAGAGCCTGGTCATCCCGCGCAGGGCCGACGGCACGCTGGGCACGCCGACCTCGCTGGTCGCCGACGCGCACGCGGCCGGGATGGTCGTGCACCCGTACACGTTCCGGGCCGAGAACCAGTTCCTGCCGGTGGACTACCGGACCGGGACCGACCCGAACGCGTACGGCCGGGCGATCGACGAGCAGGTCGCGTTCCACCGGGCGGGCGTGGACGGGCTTTTCACCGACATGGCCGACATCGGCGTCCTCGCCCGGGACTTCGCGGGTCGCTGAGCGCGCGCCTCACCCCGCAGCGCCGGGCCCTCGCTGGACGGCGACGACTCCCCCGAGTCGTCGCCGTCCGGCGTTTCCGGACCGGCTCAGCCGACCTTGCGGAGCAGTCCGCCGTACAGGGTGAGCCCCGGGCCGAACGCCGCCGCCAGGACCGTCGAGGCGCCCGCCGACCGGAGCGCCTCGAGAACGAGGAGCACGGTGACCGAGGAACAGTTGCCGTGTGCGCGGAGCACCGCCCGCGACACGTCCAGCGCCGACGACGGCAGGCCCAGGCCCTTGGCCGCCGCGGCGAGGATGCCCGGCCCGCCCGGGTGCAGCGCCCAGCCGTCCACGTCGGACCGGCCCAGGCCGTGCGCGCCGAGCAGCTCGTCGACCAGGGGCGCGATGTGCAGTTCCAGCACGTCGGGCACCTTCGGCGACAGGCCCATCCGGAAACCGTGGTCGGTGACCTCCCACGTCATGTGGTCGGCCGTCGCCGGGTCGGTGCGGGCTGCGAAGCCCTCGACCGCGTACCCCCGACCGCCCGGCGTGACCACCACGGCGGCCGCGCCGTCGCTGAACAGGGCGTGCGAGACGATCTGGTCGACCTCGGTGGTGGGCGGCTGGACGTGCACGCTGGGCAGTTCCGCGCACAGCAGCACGGCGGGTCTGCCGGACGCGGCCACGTAGTCGGCGACGGACGCCAGGCCGGGCAGCGCCGCGTAGCAGCCCATGTGCCCGATCATCAGGCGGCGCAGCCCCGGGTCGAGGTCCAGGTCCCTGGCGAGCAGGATGTCCAGCCCGGGCGTCGTGTACCCGGTGCACGTGGCCACGGCCAGCAGTCCGATCGCGCCCGCCTCCACGCCGGCGTCGGCCAGCGCGGCGATCACCGCGGACTTGCCCAGCGGCACGACCTCCGCGGCGTACCGGCGCATCCTGGTGCCGGTCGACTCCCCCGAGAAGTCCTCGCCGATCGGGTTGAGCACGGTGTGCCGCTGGTCGACCCCGGCGTTGGCGAAGATCCGCTTGGCGAGGGCCGAGCCGTTGAAGTGCCGGTGGAAGTAGCCGTGCCAGAGCGCGTCCTGACTGCTGGCCGCCGGCAGCGCGATCCCGATGCCGGCGATCGTCGGGGTCACCATCGGCCCGGGTTCGGATCGCCGCCGAGCGCGACGGTGCCCAGCCAGTCGGCGCACACGTCGGAGGTGGCCGGTTGCAGGGAACCGCACCGGGCGTCGCGGTACAGCCGCTCCAGGGGGTGGCCGCGCCGGGTGGCCGAGGTGCCGGCGGCCTCCAGCATCGAGGCCGCCACCTCGGCGGCCGTCGTGCCCGCCAGGAGCTTGGCCCGCCACACCCAGACGTTGGTCTCGTCGTCGCCCGGTGCGGAGTCGACCCGTCTCGCGGCCTCGGTGACGACGAGTGCCGCCGCAGCCACGGCGGCGTCGGCCCGGCCGATCCTGGCCCGCACCGCCGGCAGTTCGTGCAGATTCCGCTCCACCAGGTGCGCGACGGCGGCGTCGATGGCGGCGCGGGCCACGCCCACGTACACCGCCGCGTAGGAGGCGACCAGCCACTGCGGCATCAGCTGGGCCGCGAGCAGCGCCAGGCCCTCCAGGCCGCCGAGCAGGGCGTCCGCGGAGACGACGACGTCGAGGTGCAGGTCGTGGCTGCCGGTGGCCCGCATGCCGAGGGAGTCCCAGGTCTCCTCGACCCGCAGACCCTCGCCGGCCGGCACCAGGAACTGGGACACCTCCCCGCCGTCGCGGGCGGCCACGAGATAGGCGTCGGCGTGCCCGGCCCCGGAGACGAAGGTCTTCGACCCGGTGATCCGGAAACCCCCGTCCACTCTCGTGTACGACGTGGTCAGCTTCGACAGCCGCGAGCCGGCGCCACGTTCGCTCATCGCCACCGCGTACAGCGAGCCGGTCGCCGCGCCCGTGAGGATCCGGTCGCGGGCCTCGAAGTAGGAGTCCGGAGCGCCCAGGGCCCGGACCAGGGCGTCCGGGGTGTGCGCGAGCGCGCCGGTCACCGAGGCGTGCATGTTGAACACCAGGGCCGTCGCCCCGTTGCCCCTGGCCAGTTCGGTGGCCACCGCCGCGTACTCGGCGAAGCCGGCGCCCAGGCCGCCCAGCCGGGCCGGCACCATGAGGCCGAGCAGGCCGGCGGCGCGCAGGTCGGCGAAGTCCGCGGCAGGGAACACCCCGGACGCGTCGTGCTGGGCCGCCCGGGGCGCGAAACCCCGGGCCAGCCGTTCGGCGGTACGGACGAGATCGGTCACCACTTCACTCCCTTTCCCTGGTACAAGACGGCCGTCGTGAACGTGGGGACCATGGGCACCGGGCCCGGGTGGCCGGCGGCGCGGCGGGCGAGGCCGGTCAGCGACGGGCGGATGCCGCGCACCTCCAGCTCGACCCCGTGTTCGGCGCACAGCGCGACGAGCCGGGCCGGGTCGACCAGCAGCGCCGGGTCGTGCACGCCGCGCGGCGCGCCGCCGACCCGCTCGGCGAGGGTGATCGCGACCAGCCGGCACAGCGCCGTGTCGGCGAGGGTGTCCAGGACGAGCAGCCCGCCGGAACGCAGCGCGCGGCAGGCCTCGGCGACCGTGGCCTCCAGGTCGGTGACGTGTTCGAGGATCTCCCCCGCGCTGACCACGTCGGCGCGGCCGGAACGGACCGGCAGCGCGGACACGTCGGCGCGGACCGCGTCGACGCCGTGCCGGGTGGCGTGGCCGAGGGCGCTGGGCACCAGGTCGACACCGACGTGCCGGTAGCCCTTGCCCGCCACGTGCGGGGCGAGCAGGCCGCCGCCACAGCCGAGGTCGAGGAGGACCGCGCCGGAGCGGGTCGCCGGCGGGACGAGCCGGGCCCGGGCGGCGGCGAGCCAGTGCAGCATGGCGAACGCCCCGGCGGGGTCCCACCACTCGTCGGCGAGGTCGTCGTAGAGTCCGAGGTCGTTCGGGGGGCGACGCACCCGTCCAGAGTGGCACGCCCCGGGCCCGAGGCCCACACTATCGGGTGTGTCTCCTCTGATCAGGGCCTGCCACCCCGAGCCCACCCTCGCGGTCACGCTGGTCACGGCCCTGTTGGCGGTGAACGTCGGGCTGTCGTGGTCCGGCGTGGCGGCCGTCGCCGTGGCGATGCTCGCCAGTCAGCTGTCCGTCGGCTGGGGCAACGACTGGCTCGACGCGGACCGCGACGCCCGGGTCGGCCGGACCGACAAGCCCGTCGCGGCCGGGCAGGTGTCCCGGCGGACCGTCGGGGTGGCCGCGCTGGTCGCCGGGGTCGCGACCGTGCCACTCGCGCTGCTGTCGGGGTGGCGGGCCGGGGTCGTGCTGACCGTCGCGCTGGTGTCGGCGTGGTCGTACAACTGGCCGCTGAAGCGTACCGTCCTGTCGCCCGTGCCGTACCTGGTGTCGTTCGCGGCGTTGCCGGCGTTCGTGGTGTCCGCGCTGCCGGCGACGCCGCCGTGGTGGCTGATGACAGCCGGCGCGCTGCTCGGATTCGGGGCGCACTTCGCCAACGCGCTGCCCGACCTCGCCGACGACGCGGCGACCGGGGTGCGCGGGCTGCCGCACCGGCTCGGGGCGGCCGGGAGCCGGGTGCTGGCGGCGCTGGGGCTGTTCGCGGCGTCGGCGGTGCTGGCGTTCGGGCCGCCCGGGCCGCCGACGTGGTTCGGGTGGGCGGTGACCGCCACCGCCGCCGTGGTGCTGTCCATCGGGTTGTACGCCGGGCGCGCCCCCGGATCGCGCGCGGCCTTCCGGGCGGTGCTCGTGGTGGCGCTGGCGGATGTGGTCCTGTTGCTGGTGTCGTAGCCGGCGGGGTGCGCGGTCCGGGTGGCTGGTTGGCGCTGGCGTACCCGGACCATGGTTCGTGCATTTCGAAATCCTCGCCGGGTACTCGACCCAGGAGGCTACCTGCGAGTAGCTTGGCGGGGTGACGAACTGGATGGTCTACGGCGCGAACGGCTACACCGGCGAACTCGTCGCCCGGCTCGCGGTCGCGCGGGGCGAGCGCCCCGTCCTCGCCGGCCGCTCGGCGGCGCCGGTCGCGCGCCTGGCCGCAGAGCTCGGCCTGGAGCACGTCGTGTTCGACCTGGCCGACGCCGCCCGGCACCTCGCGGACGTCGCCGTCGTGGCGCACTGCGCCGGCCCGTTCCAGGACACCGCCGCCCCGATGGTCGACGCGTGCCTGGCCACCGGCACGCACTACCTGGACATCACCGGTGAGATCGCCGTGTTCGAGACCGTCTTCGCCCGGCACGACGAGGCCGTGGCCGCCGGGGTGGCGCTGCTGCCCGGAGCCGGGTTCGACGTCGTGCCCACCGACTGCCTCGCCGCGATGCTGCACGCCCGGCTGCCCGGGGCGACCAGCCTGGAGCTGGCGTTCATGGCCGGCGGCGGCTTCAGCCGCGGCACCGCGCGCACCGCGCTCGCCGGGGGCGGGCGGCTGTGGCGACGGGTGGCCGGCCGGCTGGTCCCGGTCACCGGCGCGGACGCGACCCGGAGCGTGCCGCTGCCCTCGGGGCCGCGCACCGTGTCGGCGATCCCGTGGGGCGACCTCGCCACCGCGTACCGCAGCACCGGCATCCCCAACATCACCACGTACACCGTGCTGCCCGGCGGGGCGGGACTCGGCCCCGGACTGCTGCGGCTGCCGGGGGCCCGGGCCGTCGCCGACCGGCTCGTGCGGTCCACGATGTCCGGGCCGTCGGCGGCCACCCGGGCCAGCACCAGGACCGAGGTGTGGGGCGAGGTGTCCGCCCCCGACGGCTCGACGGTGTCGGACACTCTGGTCACCCCGAACCCGTACGACCTGACGGCCGACGCCGTGCTGCGGGCCGTGCCCAGGATGGCGGGACTGGCGGCCGGGGCGTACACGCCGGCGACGGCGTTCGGCGCGGGGTTCGTCCTGGAACTCGACGGGGTCCGGCTCGGCTCGACGTCGGGCTGAGCCGACCGAAGTCCAGGACCGGGTCGCCGGTGTGGCGGGCGGCCGGGTGCGATCGGCCGCGGCGCGGGCGTCCGGCGCGTAGCGTCGGGTCCATGGACGTCGCCGCCGTCACCCACATCCTCGTCGTCACCGATCCGGCCCGGTCCGCCGACTGGTGGACGACCACCCTGGGCGCCACGGTGTTCCGCGGCTACGGGTCCAGCGTGGTCCTCGACCTGCGCGGCACCTGGCTGCTCCTCGTCACCGGCGGCGGCCCCACCGCGGACAAGCCCGGGGTGACCTTCGCGCCGCCGGCCGAGCCCGACCGGGTCGGCCACGCGCTGACACTGCGCGTGACCGACTGCCGGGCCGCGTACGAGGAGCTGCGGGGCAAGGGAGTCGAGTTCCTCACCCCGCCCCACGACTGGGGCGCGGAGATCCGCTGCTTCCTCCGCGACCCCGACGGGCACCTGGTCGAACTCAGCGAAGCCCGGTGACCGGCAGGGCGGTCAGCCCGCGCATCAGGACCCCCGGCCGCCACAGCACCTCGGCCGGGTCGACAGCCAGGCGCAGGTCGCCGAACCTGTCCAGCAGCGAACCGAGCGCGATCCGGGCCTCCAGCCGGGCCAGGGGCGCCCCCAGGCAGTAGTGGATGCCGTGCCCGAACGCCAGGTGCGCGTTGTCCCGGCGCGCCGGGTCGAACTGGTCGGGGTCGGCGAATCTGCGGTCGTCCCGGTTGCCGGACAGCAGCCCGATCAGCACCGCGGCCCCGGCCGGGATGGTGGTGCCACCCAGCTCGACGTCCTCGACGGCCACCCGGAACGTCGCGGTCTCCACCGGGCTCTCGAACCGCAGGAACTCCTCGATCGCGCCCGGCAGCAGCTCCGGGTCGGCCCGCAGCTCCGCCCACCGCTCCCGCTGCGACAGCAGCACGTAGGCGGCGTTGCCGATCAGGTTGACGGTCGTCTCGTGCCCGGCAATGAGCAGCAGGAACACCGTGGACGTCAGCTCGTTCTCCGTGAGCGCGTCGCCCTCCTCGCTCACCGCGATCAGCGCCGAGACCAGGTCGTCGGCCGGCTCGACCCGCTTGCGGGCCAGCATCGCGCGCAGGTACTCCAGCATCGACGCGAACGCCCACGGCAGCCGCTCGCCGGCCGAGACGCCGCTGACGATCGTGTCCGACCACTCGCGGAACGACTCCCGGTCCTCCGCCGGCACCCCGAGCAGCTCGCAGATCACCTGGATGGGCAGCGGGAACGCGAACGCGTCGATCAGGTCCAGCTCGTCGCGGCCGGCCATCGCGTCGAGCAGCCCGTCCGTGATCTCCTGCACCCGGGGCCGCAGCAGCTCGACCCGGCGGTTCGTGAACGCCGCCGACACCAGGCGGCGCAGCCGGGTGTGGTCCGGCGGGTCGGCGGTGAGCATGTGCTTGCTCATCGCCTCCACCACCGACGGATCGATCAGGGTGTTCGGCCCGGTCGGGGCGAGGACGCCACTCTTGCACAGCCGCGGGTCTGCCAGGGCCCGGCGGGCGTCCTCGTAGCGGGTGACCAGCCAGGCCTGGTTCCCACCCGGGAGCGTCACCAGGCGCACGGGCTCGTCGGTGCGCAGCCTCGCGTACACCGGGTGCGGGTCGGACTGGAAAGCGGGCGTGAACAGATCGGCATTGGCAGTCGTCACGGACAACTCCTCCCCTATGTTGATCTATCAAATGGTACCCGGACATCGGTCCTTGATGGATAGTGCCGAATGGCGTGCTTCGCAGGGCCAACGCGACGGGTACCGGCGGTCACGCCGACGACGCGCACCGGTCGCCGGGCGGCACGTCCCCGACGCCGAGAAGGGCGCGCCGCCGGGTCGGGCGGGTGCTCGAGGGCCCGGCTCGTCGAGGTGCCGCGCCGGTGCGTCAGCGGCGGGGGTGCTTCGGGCGGGTCGGCTGGTCGGTGGAGGTGGTCCCGGCACCCGCACCCGTGCGGGTGGTGCGGCCACTCCGGGCGGCGGAGGTGTCCCGCGTCGCGGTGGTGTCCCGCCTGGCGCGGGCGTCCCGGGTGACGGAGGCGTCCCGGGTGGCCGCGGTGCCCCGGGAGGCGGGGGTTCGGGTCCGGGGCCAGTGGGGCGGCCTGGTCAGTGCCGCCGGGAGTGTCGTGGACAGGTCGCCCCGGGCCGCGTTCACCTGGAACTGGGTCAGGAAGACGCTCGCTGACAGGTCCGCGCCGCGCAGGTCGGCGCCCCGGAGGTCCGCGCCGATCAGGTCGGCGTTCCTCAGGTCCGCGCCGCGCAGGTCCGCGCCGATCAGGAGCGAGCCGCGCAGGTGGGCGCCGCGCAGGTCCGTGGTGCGCAGGTCCGCGCCGACCAGGTCCGCGCCCCGGCGGTCGAGTCGACGGCCCGGGATCTTGGCTCGGACCAGTTCGCTCACCCGGAGCAGGAGGACGTTGACCTCCTGGCGGTGCCGGTCGACGTCGACCTCGACCAGGGACCCGGCGTCGCCACGGGTGAGCAGTTCCGTGCGGGCGAGAGCCCGGCGGAGGTCGGCGTGCACGGGGCTGGCCGCGGCCAGGGTCAGGGACTCGGTGAGGTACCACAGGAGTTCGTGCAGGTGGCGCATCACCGTGAAGGCGGCGAACATCTCCGCGCGGGTGTCCGGATGTGCCCGCCAGTCCCGGCCGCCGAAGGTGACCTGGGCGATGTGCTGGCCGGCGCCGAAGCAGTCGTACACGGTGCAGCCCGGGAAGCCCCGGTCGCGCAGGGTGGTGTGGATGCCGCACCGGAAGTCCTGCTGGAGGTTCGGGCAGGGCTGGCCGGCGCGCTTGTCGATGGCGAAGTCCGCGGAGGCGGCGAAAGCCGGTACGACGCAGCACAGCCCGAAACAGTTCGCGCAGTCGGCCCGCAGGCTCAGGAGCTGGCGGCCGGCGGGGTCGGGGTGCGTGGGCTGGGCTGTCTCGGACACCGGCCGGATTCTACCGACGCGTCCGGGCGGCCCGGCGGCGTGTACCGGGGGCGCGGTTCGTGGCGCGGACGCCAGGTCGCGGCGGGGGGAGGTGGCCCGTGGTTCCGGGAGCTGTTCGGACCGCTGCGAGGACGGGCGTGGCCCGCCCGGGGCACCGGATCGCCCCTCCTGGCTTCGGCCGATGCGCGGCGGGGGCCGGGCCTCCGTAAAATGTGATGTCTGGGTGGTTGTGATCTAGGAAGCGGTGTGGATCGTGATCGTGGTCCAGGCGCCGACGTGGATCCGGTCGCCGTCGGCCAGCCGGACCGGGGAGTTCTCCGGCACCGGGTCCTCCGCGCCGTTGAGCCGAGTGCCGTTCGTCGAGCCCGGGTCGACCAGTTCCCAGCCGTCGCCGGAGGCCACCAGCAGGGCGTGCACGTGCGACACCCCGGTGTCCTCCGGGGGGCCGGTCAGGTCGATGTCGGGCACGATGCCCCGGGAGCGCGACCGGCGGCCGATCAGGAGCTGGCCGCCGGTGAGGGCGAAGCGCCGCTCGGGGCAGTACGCGGGAAACGGCACGGCCTCGGACTCGTCGTCGGCGCGGTCGGCCACGGCCCGGTGGTAGTCGCGGTCGGCGACGACGGTCACGCTCCAGCCGCCGGTGGGCTGTCCGGGGGGCGTGGACGGCAGCTCGGCTGTCGGCGGAACGCGGGGCGGGACGGCCGCTGAGGTGAAGTCGAAGCCGCACTCCTCGCAGAACCGGCCGGTCCGGGGCGCGTCGCAGGCGGGGCAGGTCGGGGAGGTGCCGCCGGTCGGGGCGGTTCCCGGCCCCGCGCCGGCGGTGGCGTGCCCGGCGCCGACCGGGGATCCACTCGCGGCTCCGGTGCCGGGGTCGGCTCCGGTCCCGGACACGGTCCCGGCCGCAGACGTGGCCGGCGGTGCGGGGGCAGCCGCGGCACCCGACGGGTCGGAGGCCGGCGCGGTGGTCTGCTGCACGCCCCCGATCAGCGCGCCGCACACGTCGCAGTAGTCGGCGTCGGCGGACTCGTGGCCGTTCGGGCAGGTCGCCATCGTGGCCCCCGTCACTTCTTGGTGGTGCGCACGGTGCGGGTCGACCCGACGTCCAGGGTCATCTCGTCCTCGGCGCTGACCTTCGGCTTCAGTTTGACCGTGCCGGTGTCGGCGTCGAGGACGTCCACGACCTTCTTCAGGAGCTTCGAGGTGGCCTCGTTGCCGGTCTCGGCGGCCAGCTTCACGGCCTTGCCCAGCTTCGACGTCGCCGTGTCGGTGTCGCCGGCCCGGCGGGCCTCCAGGCCCTCCTGGATCGCGTCGGCGAGTTCCGCCTGGCCGGTGTAGTGCGCCACCGACGGGTGCAGCCGGGTGGACAGCACGATGTCGTCGGTCCACACCGCCCGGACCAGGCCCTGGCCGAGGATCCGTTCCGTGCCGTCGGGGGACACCTCCACGAGGCGCAGCCGGCCGGCGAGGATCTCCTCCCCCACGCCGCCCGGGTTGATCTGGACGCAGACGTGGTAGTCGCGGCGCTCCGAGCCCCACGAGCCGGTCGGGTAGTCGCCGATCTGCGCGCCGACGTCGATCCGGCTGCCGGTCAGGTCCCGGACCTCGGGGGCGACGAGCTTGACGAACTTGACGGTCGCGCCCTGCGGCGTCCACAGCCGCAGCCGGATGTCGCCGTGCGCCTTGCCCATCGCGTGCGTCATCAGCGCCCGGAAGTCGGCCTCCAGGTTCGCCGGGTCCGCGACGATATCGAACGAGCCGAGCAGCGCCGTCGTGATCTTCCGCAACTCCTCGACGACCCAGTTCGTGCCGATGCCCCGGGCGTCGCACACGAACACGCCGCCGCAGATGTCCAGGGCGCGTTGCAGGTCTGTGGGCGACTCGCTCTCGTTCTTGCCGTCGGTGAGGAGGATGACGTGCCGGATCGCGTCGGTGTGCGGGGCGAACAGATCGCGGGCCAGGGTGAGCCAGGTGCCGATCGCCGTGCCGCCGCCGGGCTTGACGGCCCGGACCGCGATCTTGGCCTCCTCCCGGGTGGTGGCGTTCGCCGGGACCAGGCCGCGCGAGCGCGGGTAGACGACCTGCGCGGACGAGGATCCGGCGATCACGGCGAACAGGGTGCCGTCGCGCAGGCAGTCGATCGCCGCGACGGTGGCCTCCCGCGCGGCCTTGATCTTCGTCGGCGGGTACTCCATCGAGCCCGACCGGTCGATCACGATGATCTCGGCGGCCTGGGGAGCCACCGCCGCCTCGGCCTGGCCGGAGGAGGTGACCGTCGCGATCGCGTCGACGGTGCTCGCGCCGTCCGACAGGTACTCGTTCTGGTCCACCTCGACCTGGAACTCGGTCATGACGGGTCCTCCTCGGGGGGTGTCGGGACGGGCAGCAGCACCACGGTGATGTTGTCGTGCCCGCCGGCGTCCAGCGCGTACCGGACGAGGGCCCGGGCGCGGTCGACGGCCGGGCCGGTCAGGTCCGCGTACCGGGCGGCGAGGTCGGGGGCCGACGGCAGGTAGTTCCACAGGCCGTCGCTGCACAGCAGGAGCACGCCCGGCACGTCGGGCCGCCGGGTCACGACGTGCGGGTCGGCCGGGCCGGCGTCCGCGCCCAGCCAGCGGGTGATGGCGTGCGCGCGGCGGTCGGCGTTGGCCTGCTCGGGGGTGAGCAGGCCGTGCGCGACCATCTCCACCGCCCAGGAGTCGTCCTCGGTGAGGAGTTCGGCGTCGCCGGTGCCGGGCAGCCAGTACGCCCGGCTGTCGCCGATCCAGCCGACCGTGAAGGAGCCGCCGCGGACGAGGGCCGACACGTAGGTGCAGGCGGGGGCCGCCGTGGGGGTGCCGAGGGCTGCGACGGCCGCCGCCGCTGCCCGGGCGGCCTCCCGGGTGGCGGCATCGGCGGGCCCGGTCAGGGCATCAGCGCCCGGTGCGGGCGCGGGTCCAGGCGGTCCGGGCTCGATGTCGGGCCGCCGAGGCGCGGGCACCGTCTCGGGCGGCCCCGACGCCAGGATCGCCACCGCCGTGTCGCACGCCAACCGGGAGGCCTCGTGCGGGCGCGGCGACACCGACACCCCGTCGCACACCACCGCCGCCACCCCGTCGCCGGTGCGGCGGACCGCCATCGCGTCCTCGTTGCGGTGGTGGCGCAGCCCCCGGTCGGTCACCCCGGCGACCGCGCCCAGGTCCAGCTCCTCGTGGTCGCCGGGGCCGGGCTGGCGCGCGCCGCACGCCGTGCAGTACCCGTCCTCGTCGACGGTGCCGACGGCGCACCGCACGCACGCCGGGGCGGGCTTCAGCGACCGGCCGCACGCCTCGCAGAAGCCGTCGGCGGCCCCGACGGGTTCCGCGCAGCCCGGACAACTCACCACGGCGGTCACACCCACGTCCTGGGCCGCACCACGTTGGCCTGGTCGACGAGGTTCACCCGGGTAGCCGCGTCGGGGGCGAGCCGGGCCAGGGTGCGGTACGCGGCCTCCAGGCCGGTGCGCAGGTCCCGCTCGGTGAGGCCTGTGCCGAGGAGCCGGGCGCCCGGGGGCTCCCCGCCGGGACGGCCGGCGTCGTGCCAGGCCAGGGCCGCCGACAGCAGGTCCAGGACGATCCAGCCGCGCCGCTCAGCGTCGACCGTGAGGGCGTCCAGGCGCGCGCCGGCCGCGAGGAGTTCCGCGGCGGACAGGTCGCCGGGGGCCCGACCGTTCACGTGGGCGGTGATCGCGGCGAGCTGGGCGGTGAGGTGGTGGCTGGAGGTGTGCGGGACGGCGTCGAGGGCGTCGCGGGCCGCGGTGTGCCGGCCGGCGGCCACCCGGACCCGGGCCAGGCCGAACGCCGCGCCGACGTAGCCGCGGTCGGTGCGCCAGACCAGTTCGTAGTACCGGTCGGCGGTGGCCAGGTCCGCGGCGCACTCGGCGGTCGCGGCGAGCGCGAGTTTGGGGGCCGCCTCGCCGGGCAGCGCGTCGTACACGGCGTCGAACAGGGCCGTGGCCCCGGTCGTGTCGCCGGCGGACAGCGCTGCGATCCCCTTGAACCAGCCGACCCGCCAGTCGAGCGCCTCGTCGGCGGGCACCTGGGCCAGCTCGGCGGACGCGGCGGGCACGTCGCCGGCCGCGAGGTGCGCCCGGACCCGGCGCAGGGTCACCTCGAGAGTGGTCCGCGGGGCCGCGGCCAGCAGGGCGAGCAGCTCGGCCGGGTCGGTGACGGTGATGCTGGCCAGGAAGCCCGCGGCCGGGTCGGTGAGGTCGACCAGGGGCACGGGCAGGCACGCCGCGGCCTCCGCCGGGTCCGGGTCGGCCGGCGCGACCCGCTGTTCCGGACCGAACAGGGTCGACGGGGCCGGGCGGGGCTGGCCGTCGCGGCTGGCGAGGAGCTCGCGGAGTACCCCCGTGAGTTGTTCCGCCATGTCGGCGGCCGAGGCGAACCGCAGGTCCGGGGTCAGGTGGGTCGCCCGGCGCAGGAAGCGGTGGAAGGACTCGGCGTCGGCGAGCTCTGGGGTCGCCGACACCGGGGGCAGCGCGTCGGAGCGGGTGGTGGCGTAGCCCTGGAAGTTCAGGCTCAGCACGGCCAGGGTGCGGCCCACCGTGTAGAGGTCCGAGCTGACCGACGGCCCCTCGTCGGCGATCTCCGGCGCCTGGTAGCCGACCGTGCCGTAGATGGCGCTGTCCAGGTCGTCGATCCGGCGCACCCCGCCCAGGTCGATGAGTTTGAGCTGCTCCTCGGTCTGGATCACGTTGTCCGGCTTGAAGTCGCAGAACAGCAGGCCCCGCTGGTGCAGGTAGCCCAGCGCCGGCAGGATCTCCAGCATGTACGCGATCGCGCGCTCCGCCGGCAGCGGCCCCTGGTGCCCGCCGGCCGCCCGCTCGTCGAGGAGGATGTCGCGCAGCGACCGGCCGCCGACGTACTCCATCACCGTGTAGCCGACGTTCTCCCCCGACGTCGCGTCCACGTGCTGCACGAAGTTGTAGATCTTCACGATGTTGGGGTGGTCGACCTCGGCGAGGAACCGGCGCTCGGCCACCGCCGCGGCCATCGCGTCAGCGTCACCGGAGTCGAGCAGGCCCTTGAGCACCCGCCACGCGTCGCTGACGTTGCGGTCTTTGGCCAGGTAGATCCAGCCCAGGCCGCCGTGCGCGATCGGGCCGAGCACCTCGTACTGGCCACCGAGCAGCTCGCCGCGGCGCAGCTTCGGCGTGAAGGAGTAGGCGTGGCCGCACGCCTTGCAGAAGCCCTCGGTGCGCCCCGGCCGGTCGCCGGACGCCCGGCCCACGGGCTCCGAGCAGCGGCTGCAGAACCGCTTGCGCTCGGGCACCTCCGCGGTGTCGAGCACGGCGGTGGCCGGGTCGCGGTACGGCACCGGGGCGATGTCGATCAGGCCGGCGCCCAGGGTGCCCCGGCCGACCGTGCGGCCGGAGGTGCGGCCGGAGCCCGGCCTGCGGGAGCCGCGCGCGGAACTGAGCCCGATCGTGGCGGGGCCGCTCGACGGGGACGTGGCCACCGAGGCCGAGGAGCCGGTCGCGCCGGCCGGGGCCGTGCCGTAGGCGTGCCCCGCGACGTCGCAGTAGCCGTCCTCCACCGTGCCGCCGCAGCCGGGCCGGTCGCAGATCGTCATCGGGTGCCTCCGTAGTCTCGGGCGAGGACCGCCCGCTGGTACCGGGTGACCGCCGCCGCCGCGGCCTCCAGGTCGCAGGGCGCCGTCCACAGCAGCAGCCGGGCCTCCTCGTGCCGGCCGGCGAGCTCGGCGTCCTCGGCGAGGCCGAGCCGGTGCGCCTTCGCCCGGTACGCCGCGAGCCGGCCGCGCAGCTCCGTACGCCGGTCCAGCAGCCCGGTCAGCTCGGCGCGCCGGGCGGCGACCGCGCCCCCGGCCGCACGCATCGCCTCGGTGACCCGTTCGGCCTCCTCGGCCAGCAGCGCCCACCGGCCGCGCTGCCCGAGCACCCGCAGCGCCTCGAGCCGGGTCCGCAGCGGACCGGTCACCGTCGGCGGCGCCGGCACCGGCGGGGCGCTGATCTTCTCCACCACGGTCGCGTGCACGGCCGCGGCTTCGTCCTCCCCGGCGGCCAGCTCGGCCATGCCGGTCTCCAGCCGGACGATCAGGGACTCCAGCTCGTCGCGGCTGCGCGCGGCGCGCTCCAGGCCGGCGTGCGTCGACGTGATCCGGTCGGCCAGCCGGTCCAGCGTCGAACGGTCCGGCCCCTCCGGGGTGACGAACGCCAGCGGGTCGGACTGCACCCCGGTGCGTAGCGCCTCCAGGTCCCGGTCCAGCCCCGGGTCCACGGCGGAACCCAGGTCGCCGGCCAGCCGGTGGGTGGACGCCAACCGGTCGCCGAGGGCCGCGAGTTCCGGGTTCAGGGCCGTCCACACGGCGTCCACCGCCGCGACCAGGCCGGACGCCGTCGCGAACGCCTGTTCCATCCGGGCCACGGCCTCGGCCAGGCTGAGTTCCTCGACCACGGCCGTGGGGCCGGCGAGGCTGCGCTGGCCGAGGGGCACGTCCGGGCCGACCAGCCACACCGAGCGGCCCAGCAGCAGGGTGGTCAGCTCGGCGAGGTCCTCGGCGTTCGGTCTGGCCCGGCGGGCCCGGACGTCGCGGGCGTGGTGCAGGACGGCCTGGTACGCCTCGTACAGCTTCCACAGCTGCTCGATGCCGGCCCGGGCCACGGCCCAGCGGCGCGCGGTCTGGCCGGTCAGGACGCCGACGTCGAGCAGCCGGCGGGCCGGGTGCGCGTCGAGTTCGACCAGGGTGGCCGAGATCCGGTCGTGTTCGGCGGCCAACCGGCCGAGCGCCTCGTCGGCCCGGTCGGCGGGGAACGGTCGGGTCACGGCAGGTACTTCGCCGGGGGCGGGGCCTGCGGTCCCATCCGGGGTTCGAGCCACCGCCGGTAGCTGGCGGCCCACTCGCCGTTCGCCTTCGTCTTCTCCAGGACGGCGTTGACGAACCGCACGAGGTCGGGGTTCTCCTTGGCGATGGCCAGGCCGTAGGGCTCCTCGGTGAACGCCCGGCCGACGATCTCGGTGTTGGGGTCCTGGGCGACCATGCCGGCCAGGATGCCGCCGTCGGTGGAGATGGCGTCCACCTGGCCCTGCTGGAGCATCACGAGGCAGTCGGTCCAGTTGTCCACCCCGACGGTGACGGGCTTGGCCGGCAGCTTCTGGAACTCGGCGATCGACGTCGTGCCCTTGGACGCGCAGGCGCGTTTGCCACCGAGGTCGTCGGGGCCCTTGATGCCGGAGCCCTTGAGGACCATGACCTTCTGGCCGTCCTCGTAGTACACCGTGGAGAAGGTGACCTCCTGGAGCCGGCCGCAGGTGATCGTCATCGTGTCGGCGACGATGTCCACCTCGCCGGACTTCACGACCGGGATCCGCTGGGCCTGGGTGATCACCTTGTAGGTGATGGCGTCCGGGTCGCCGAGGATGGCGCTCGCGACCGCGCGGAGCATCTCGATGTCGAAGCCCTCGAGCTGCCCGGTGGCCGGGTTGCGGTAGCCGAACAGGAAGGCGTTCTGGTCGACGCCGACGACGAGCCGGCCCCGGTCCTGGATCCTCCGCATCGTCGAACCGGCCGGCATGGCCCCGGGCGCGGGCAGCGCGCCGTCGGGGCGCAGGCTGGCCCGGGGGTCGCACTGCGGCACGGCGCCGGGCGCGACCGGACTCGGCACGGCTCCGGGCCCTTCCACCACGCCGACGGGGCGGGGCCGCGCCGGGGAGGGCTGCGGGGTGGCCGGTGGCACGGACACCGAGCAGCCGGCGAGCAGCGCCCCGGCGAGCAGGACCACGAGCGGAAAACCCTTGTTCATCGGTACTCCTTGACCCGCTGGCCGACGCCCCACGCCGCCGCGGCCGCGCCGAGCGCGCACAGCAGCCCGAAGCCGACGCCCACCCCGGCGACGGAACCGCGCGCCCTGGCCGCCTCGGTGGCGAACGTGGCCTGGCTGCGTTCGATCGCCGCGCCCAGCCGGGCGTCGAGGACGGTGAACGCCGAGGCCGCCGACGTCGGGGCCGACCCGATGGCGGTCTGCACGGCGTCCGGGTAGTTGCCGGCCTTGTCGAGCTCGCGGACCTTGGCGTGCGCGCCGAGCCAGCTGTTGAACGCGGTCCGCGCCTCGCCGACCAGACCGGACACCGGCAGGTGCCGGGTCAGCTCCGCGGTGCGGTCGAACCCGCCCCGGCCGCCGATGAAGGCGACCTGCCGGGCGAAGTCCGCCTCGTAGGAGTCGCCGGTGCCCCGGGCCACCAGGGTCAGGCTCTCGTCCGCGCGGGCCTGCAACGCCGCGAGTCTGATCGCGGACAGCGCCAGCACCGGGTCGGAGCCCTCGGACCGGGCGGTGGACAGGTGCACGGCCTCGGCGCCGAGGCCGATCACCGCCCAGCCGAAGGCGAGCGCCACGGCGAGGGTGGCGGCGACCAGGCCCTGGTTGAACACGCGGCGGGTCCTGCGGGCCAGGTCACGTTGGCCCAGGTAGAGACCCGCGCCGACGAGGACGAGCACGATCACGAGCCACCACGGGAAGCCGGTGGCCCGGTCCCCGTCGGCGGCGGCGCTGGCGTTCTGGGCCGTGTAGCCCCGGTTCACGGCGGGGAGCATGCTGTTCTGCATCAGCCCGGAGGCCTCCCGCAGGTACGCCGCTCCGACGGGCTGGCCCTGCCGGTTGTTCGTCCGCGCGGTCTCCACCAGTCCGGTGTAGACGGGGATGTCGCGGGCGACCTGGGCGAATCCGGCGGCGTCCGCCCCGCCCACGGCTGTGGCGTCGCTCAGGCTGGCCATCGCGCGGGCGATATCGGCGTCATACCGTTCGCGCAGCAGCGCGGGCTCGATCCCGCCGGCCAGGAATCCGCTGGCGGCGGTGGCGTCGGCGTCGGCCAGCGAGCGGTACAACTCCTGGGCGTCCAGCGACAGCGGCTCGCTGCGGGTGGCCAGGTCACGGGCCGCCGTGGCGCGGTTGTCGAGCGTGATCCCGCCGACCAGGCCGAGGAGGAGCAGCCCGGCGACCGCGAGTGCCCCGAGGGACCGCAGCCGGGAAGGGCTGTGCGCGGCGACGGCGCGGGCCCGATCGAGCACAGTGGGCATGCACCATCCTCCTTGGTCGACCAGGAGGGCACGCCAGCATCGCCCTTCCCCGTGTCAGGCAGTGTCCCCGAACACATGATCGGGGTCAATACCCGTGCCGACTACCCGACGGGTGCGGTGCCGGGAGTCCGTATCGTCGGGGCATGACCGATGACATTCTGGACAGTCCCACCGAATGGGTGGCCCAGCACATCCGCCGCTACGTCGACACCGACGGCCGGGACGGCGGCCGGCTGCACGGCAACGACATCCTGCTGCTCGTCACCCGGGGCCGGCGCACCGGCCGGCTCCGGCGGACCGCGCTCATCTACGGCCGCGACGGCGACAGCGTCGTCCTGGTCGCCTCCAACGGCGGGGCCCCACGGCACCCGGCCTGGTATCTCAACCTGGCCGCCGAACCCGCCGTCGAGGTGCAGATCGGGGCGGAGCGGTACGCGGGAGCGGCGCGCGGGAGCGGCGCGCGCGGCGTCCGGGCCGGAGAAGGAGCGCCTGTGGCGGGCGATGGCGGAGCGGTTCCCCCGCTACGACGCGTACCAGGAGGTGGCCGGGCGCGACATCCCGCTGGTGGTGGTCGAGAGGGTCTGACGGGCGTACGGAAGAATCAGGGTGTGGCCGGCAGAGGAACACCCGCGACCGCCCTGCTCGCGCGGCGGAAACTGACCCATGTGGTGCACGAGTACCCGCACGACCCGGGGGCGGCGTCGTTCGGCGCGGAGGCCGTCGAGGCGTTGGGCGTCGAGGCCGGGCGGGTGTTCAAGACTCTCGTGACCGACGTGGACGGCACGCTGACCGTCGCCGTCGTGCCGGTCGCCGGCAGCCTGGACCTCAAGGGGCTCGCGGCGGCCGTCGGGGGCAAGCGGGCCGCGATGGCCGACCCGGTGCTCGCCGAACGGACCACCGGGTACGTGCGCGGCGGGATCAGCCCGCTCGGCCAGCGCAAACGGCTGCCGACGGTCGTGGACAGCTCGGCGGCGGACTTCGCCACGGTGTACGTGTCGGCCGGCCGGCGGGGCCTGGAGATCGAGCTCTCCCCCGCCGACCTGGTCGAACTCACCGGCGCGGTGCTGGCCCCGATCGCCGCCGCCTAGGCCGGGGCCCGGCAGCGGACAGGCACCGGGTCCGCGGCCGGTCGGGCCGGGCGACGGCCGCGGCTGGCTCAGGCCGGGGCCGGGTACCAGGCGTCGATGTCGCACCCCGACTCCGCGGCCTTCACGGTCAACCGGCCGCCCGTGGCGTCGACCCGTTCGGCGAACTCCGCCACGTGCGCCGCCAGGGCCGGCGCGCCCAGGATGTGCACCCGCAGGTGCCGGCTGCCATACACCACGGTCGCCTCGGCGCGGGCGGCGTATTCCGTCGGGGTCAACGCCGCCTCGACCAGCCGGTACGCCGACACGTCGACCTCCACCGGCAGCCGGCGCGGCTCGCCCTCGACCGCCAGCTGCACCCCGCGCCGGGCGCACAGGCCGGGCAGCGCCGCGGCCGTGGGCGCCGGGCTGCCGTCGACGCCCTCGGGGCCGGACCGCAGCACGCCGAGGAGTTCGCGCATCGCGCCGAGGGCCGCGCGGGCCTCGGCGACCACCTCGGACAGGGCCGCCGGCTCGCCGGTGCCGGCGCGTTCGACGACCCGGGTGGTGTGGGTGAACACGGAACCGCGCAGCCCGTGGGCGATCCGGTCCCGTTCCTCCCGGGCCGCCCCGACGACGGTGGCGGTGGCGGCGTCCAGGGAGGCGGTGTCGCGTCGCAGGGCGCGGCCGCGGCGGCGGCCGACGAAGTGGCCGGGCAGCCAGGCGAACAGCACGAGCACGGCCGTGGACACCAGCGCGAAGCCCAGGCAGAACGTGAGCGCCTCGAGGAGACTCCCGCCGCTCGTGTCGAGCTTGTGCCCGACGGCGCAGATCACCGCCGCGACCCCGGAGCCGGCGGCGACCGCGCTCAGCCAGGTCAGCCAGCCGCGCCGGGCGTAGGCTCCGACGGCGTAGACGACCAGGCCCTCGGACAGGGCCGCCATCAGGATCAGCCAGAATCCCCGCGGCGGCAGCGCCTCGGACAGCAGCAGGCCGAGCCACAGCCCGTCGACGGCGAGGACGGCGGCGAGGGCCAGCCACGGTTCGGTGCGTCGCCACAGCACCGGCACCCCGTGCAGGGCCAGGACCAGGGTCAGGATCACCGGGGACGCCACGCCCGGGGCCATCGGCGACGTCTCCGGCTGCCGGGCCGCCCCGTACGCGATCAGCGCCGGCCACGCGCCGGCCAGGACCGCGAGCAGCACGTCCACGACCTGGGCGTCGCCCATCCGCCGCCACCAGGCCACGTCGGCGGCCTTCGGCCGGACCCCCTCGGCGTACGGCAGCACCGCGCGGACCGTCCAGCCGCCGTCGGGACCGGGGCCGGCCTGCAGGTCGCCGCCGAGTTCGCGGGCCCGTTCGCGCATGCCGGACACGCCCCGGCCGGAGCCGAGCCCGGCCGCCGGCTGCGCGCCGCCCTGTCCGTCGTCGTCCACGGTGATCACGACGAGGCCGGGGCCGTAGCCGAGCCGGATGCGGACCGGGGCACCGCCGGCGTAGCGCAGGGCGTTGGTCAGTGCCTCCTGGACGATCCGGTGCCCGGCGGCGGCCACGTCGGCGGGCACCGCGCCGCGCTCGCCCTCGACCTCGAGGGTGACCGGGTGCCCGAGCCGGGCGAACCCGGCGGCCAGTTCGCCGACGGCCCGCAGGGTCGGCGGTTCCCCGTCGGCCCCGGGCTCCGGCTCGACGTCCATCACCTCGACCAGGCGGCGCAGGGACTCCAGGGTCTCCTGGCCGGTCGCGGCGGCGAAGGCGAGGGCCTGGGCGGCGAGTTCGGGCTGCCGGTCGGCGAGACGCTGTGCGGCCTGGGCGTGCACGACGATGCCGCTGAGGTGGTGGGCGGAGACGTCGTGCAGTTCGCGGGCGAGGCGTTGGCGCTCCTCGGCGGCGGCGTACGCGTGGTCGGCGCGGGTCGCGGCCAGCCGGGTCGCGACGGCCTCCCTGCGGGCCCGCCAGCGGCGGCGCACCCGGCCCAGGGCCCAGGCCAGAGAGTAGGACGAGGCGCTGAACAGGACGCCGATCGCACCGACCGCGCCGGACTGGACGAGCCCGAGCTGGATGACGGTCTGGGCGGCCAGCGTGGCGACGGCCGCCAGGACCGAGGCGCGGGCCGGGCGGTGCACCGCCACGGAATACAGCGCGACGAGGTCGACGAAGCCGACGACGAACAGGTGCTGTTCGGACAGTTCCGTGGAGACGGGGGCGACGATGGCGGTGGCGAGGACGAGCATGCCGAGCACGACGCCGACGGCCGGTACGGGGGCCGTGCGGCGGAAGGCCAGGGCGAGGAATGCCAGGAGGACGCAGGTGCCGGCGCCGATGGCCTGGGTGGGGTTGACCGGTCGGCCGGTCAGCCACGGGCCTATCGGCCAGACCGCGAACTGGAGGCAGCCCATCACTATGGGTAACCAAATGTCCCGGGTCGGTGGCCGCACTCACGTACGGTACCCACCGGGGGCAAATTCGGGTGTCGGAAAGTCATCTCGGTGATGATCACCACCGGGGGGTGTGACTGTGGGTGATCGCGGGGTGGGTGGGCCGGCGGCCCCGTGTGCTGCGATCGGAGCGGTCCGTTACGCCGTGCGTAGGTTTCGCCAGGCTGTGCGGCGGGTCTGTTGGCGGTCGGGGTCTGCTACCGGGGCCGCCGCTAGTAGGCGGCTGGTGTAGGCGTGTTCCGGTGCGGACAGCACTCGTGATGTGGGGCCCTGTTCGAGCAGGGTGCCCTGATGCATGACGGCCACGCGGTCTGACAGGCGTTCCACGACGGCCAGGTCGTGGCTGATGAACAGGCAGGCGAAGCGCAGGTGGGACTGGAGGTCGCCGAACAGGTCCAGGATCGTGGACTGGACGGAGACGCACCTCGCCGGAGGTCGGTCGGAGCAGGCCGGCGATCGTGCCCGCCCGCGACCGTGGTCTTGCCGGAGCCGGACTCGCCGACCAGGGCGAGCACCTCGCCGGGGGCGACGGTCAGGCTGACGTGGTCGACGGCGCGGACGCCGCCCCGGTAGACGACGGTGAGGTCGCGGATGTCGAGGACCGGGGGCGCGGCCGGCGGGGCGGTCCGGGTGGTGCCGCCGCCCAGGGAGGCGACGGCGTCCAACAGCGTTCTCGTGTACGCCCGCGACACCAGCCCCTGTCGTCCGTGGAGGGTCGGCCGTAAGGTCGTGGGATGCCAGATCCCTCCCTCACCGCGCTGTACCTCGACGAGGTCGGCCGGACCGGACTCACCCCGACAGACCTGATTCCCGCCGATCGGGTGCACCCCGTCCTGGAGGCGTTCTATCAGGACAAGTTCCTCGCCCGGCCCGTGTTCCTCGGGCACGCCGAGTACCGGCGGCTCACCGAGGACCTCGGGCGGTTGCAGGACGCGTTGGAGAGCCTGCCGGACAAACTCTTCGGCGGGGACCTCGCAGCGTTCGCCCGCGCCGTGGGCATGGTCGGCGACCAGGTGGACCTGGTGATGCGGACCCAGGCGGGGCGGCCGGTCACCCGGTTCGGCCGGGCCGACCTGTACGCGGACGCCACCGGCTTCCGGCTGATGGAGTACAACATGGGCAGCACCGTCGGCCTGATCGAGGTGAGCCTGCTCAACGACGGCATGGTCGAGCACCCGACCCTGGCCGCCTTCGCCGCCGAACACGGCCTCGGCTACGTCGACACCGTCGGGGAGTCGCTGGTCAGCATGCGGCAGGAGACCGGGCTGGCGGCCGACGAGCGGCCGACGATGGCGCTGTGCGACTGGCCGGGCGAGTACCCGGCGAACGAGGCGGCACTGAAGCTGTGCGGGGCGCTGCACGAGCAGTACAACGTGAGGACGGTGTCCGCGCACCTGGGCATGCTGGAGTACCGCGACGGCCGGGTCTGGGTCGGCGACGACCCGATCGACGTCATCTACCGGATCTTCATGCTCGAACACGCGGTGCTGCCCGGCGCGCGCGAGCTGATGACCCCGCTGCTCGACGCCGCCGACCGGGGCGAGGTGAAGATCTTCACCCCGATCGGCTGCGAGGTGTACGGCTCGAAGGCCGCCCTGGCCCTGCTGTCCGACGAGGCCCACCGGCACCTGTTCGACGCCGACACCCTCGCGACCCTCGACCGGCTGCTGCCGTGGACCCGGGTCACCCGCCCCGGCGAGGTCACCCTGGAGGACGGCACCCGGGTCGACCTGCTGCCCTACGCCCTGGAGCACCGCGAGGACCTGGTGCTCAAGCCGGTGCTGCTGCACAGCGGGCACGGGGTGATCCTCGGCGTGGACACCGATCCGGACGTGTGGGCCGAGCGGGTCGCGTCCTCGATGGACGGCGGCGCGGTCCTGCAACGCCGACTGCGCCCGGTCCCGGAGCCGGTGCTGACGGCCGACGGTGAGGTCGTCCCGTACACGATCAACTACGGGGTGTTCCGGATGCCGTCGGCGCCCGAGGGCTACGGCGGCACGGCGCTGCGGGTGGCCCCCGAGGCGAAGAACATCGGCGTGCTGTCGATCTACGCGGACCCATCGTGCCTGCTGGGTAGCGTGCTGCACGCGACGAAGGGCTAGCGCAGGCCGGCCGGGCGCGCTGCCGCCCGGCCGGCGCCAGGGATGGGCGCGGATCCGGGCCGCGGCCGGTGCCAGGGCCGGGGCGCGGACCGGGCCGGCTACGGGGCGAGCAGGGCGAGCAGCTGGTCGCGGACCCAGGTCCGGTAGTCCGGCGCCAGGGGGTCGCGCCCCGTGATCCCGGCCACGTGCTGCGGCAGCGCGATCGGTGCGAACGCCAGCACATAGGACAGCAGCATCACGAACTCCGGGTCCACCCCGTCGGTGATCTCCCCGTCGCGCTGCCGGCCGGCGACCCGCTCGACGGACCCCGCCAGCCGGGTCCGCAGCGCCTCGGCCTGTTCCTCCGAGCCGCCGGGGTCGTCGCCGAGCGCCTGCCAGAGCACCAGCCGGGACCAGTCCGGCTGGTCGCCGACCACGTCGAGGTACGCGCCGAACGACTCCGCGAACGACGCGCCCGGGGCGGACCGGGTCTCCTGCGCCGCCGCCCAGTCGCGCCGCAGCGCGTCGAGCAGGCCCTGCTTGCCGCCGAAGTGGTAGGAGATCAGCTGCTGGTTGACCCCGGCGCGGGCGGCGATGCCGGCGGTGCGGGCGCCGGAATACCCCTTCGCGCCGAACTCCTCGACGGCGGCGCGGAGGATCTTCTCCCTGGTCCGGTCGGCCGCCTTGCCGCGTTCGGCGGGCTCGACCGCTCGGCGGGCGGGGCGCGGGGTGTGCTCGGTGACCATCAGCACACCCTAGCGGCGGAGGCGATTTCAATCATGTGATTGACAAATTTCAGCCAACTGATTGAATGGGTCGCATGACACAGGCGATCGTCTTCACCGAGTACGGCGGCCCCGAGGTTCTGCGCCTCGTGGACGTCGAGCCCCCGCGGCCGGCGGCCGGGCAGGTCCTGGTCCGGGTCCGCGCCGCCGGCGTCCAACCCTTCGACAACCTCTTCCGCACCGGCGAGGCGGCCCGGTACATGCCGGCCACGTTCCCCCAGCAGGTCGGCAACGAACTCGCGGGCGTCATCGACGCCGTCGGCCCGGGCGTCACGGCCTGGGCGGTCGGCGACGAGGTGCTGGGCTGGGTGGCCCTCGCCGCATTCGCGGACCTGGCCGTCGTCGGCGAACACGACCTCGTGCGCAAGCCGGCCGCCATGCCGTGGACCGAGGCCGGCGCGCTGTCGGCGTCCGGGCAGACGGCGCACACGGCCCTCGAGGACCTGGCGGTGGCGGCCGGCGAAACGCTGCTAGTGCACGCCGCCGCCGGCGGGGTCGGGAGCATGGCCGTCCAGATCGCCCGGGCCCTGGGCGCGATCGTGATCGGCACGGCGGGCCCCCGCAACCACGACTACCTGCGCGCGCTCGGCGCGGTGCCGGTCGCGTACGGCTCCGGGCTCGTCGACCGGGTGCGTGCCCTCGCGCCGGACGGCGTGCACGCGGTCCTCGACGCGGTGGCCACGGAGGAGTCGCTGACCGTCTCCCGGGAGCTGGCCGCCGCCGATCGGATCGGCACCGTCGGCTTCAACCCGCTGTCGGAACGGCTCGGCGTCCGGCGGCTGGGTTCGCGACGCTCGGCGGAACGGCTCGCCGAGCTGACCAGGTTGTGGGAGGACGGTGCGCTGCGGGTCACCGTGCGGTCGTATCCCCTGGACCAGGCCGCCGAGGCGCACCGTGCCGTCGGCACCGGGCACGTGCGCGGCAAGGTCGTGCTCGTCGCGAACGGGGGCAACTGAGATGGCGCGGGTGCTGGTGACCGGCGCGGCCGGCCGGCAGGGCGGCGCGGTCGCCCGGCTGCTGCTGGAGCGGGGCCACGAGGTGACCGGCTACGTGCGCAGGGCGGACGCGCCGGCGGCGCTGGCGCTCGCGGCGGCCGGGGCTCGGCTGGTGGCCGGCGACCTCGCCGACGCGGAGACCCTGGCCAGGGCCGCGAAAGGGGTCGACGCGGTGTTCGGGCTGACCGTCCCGTTCGGTGACGGAGGGCTCGACGGGGAGGTCGCCCAGGGCCGGGCGCTCCTGGACGCGGCGGGCGACGCGCAGCTCGTCTACTCCTCGGTCCGGGGCGCCGACCGGGCAGCGTCCACGGTCGAGCATGTGAACAGCAAGAGCCTCATCGAGGGGTACCTGCGCGACCGTCCCGGCCCCACGACCGTCCTCGCCCCGGTGTACTTCATGGAGAACGCCCTCAACGTCTCCTTCCACCGGCTGTCCGACGGCGTCTTCGCCACCCCGCTGTCCCCCGGGACCCGGCTGGACCAGGTGACGGTCCTCGACATCGCGGCGATGGCGGCGCACGCCGTGGAGCACCCGGCGGAGATGGCCGGCCGCCGGGTGGAGTTGGCGTCCGACACCGTCACCGGCACCGAGGTGGCCGGGGTGCTCGGTAGGCTGCTCGGCCGGCAGCTGCCCTACCAGGTGATCCCGGCGGACGTGATCCGGCGGCGGGCCGGCGAGGAGATCGCGGCGATGTTCGCGGCGTTCGAGGTCAACACCGACTTCGTGGACCGGGCGGCGCTGCGGGCGGAGTACCCGGGAATCGGGTGGCACTCCTTCGGGGACTGGGCCCGGACCGTGGACTGGGAGCGGGTGCTCGCGTCAGCGGGAGCGTAGTGGCGGGCCCGGCGCCGGTGACCGCCGGGGCCGGGCCCGCCCGTCTCACGGCCGCGACGTCAGGTAGCCGCCCATGGTGCGGAAGTAGTCGGCCGCCGCGCGCTCGACCCCGTCGGCCGTGCGCACCCGCAGCACCCGCAGTCCCCGGTCGCGGCCGTACCGCGCGTCCGCCCCGGCGACGATGACCACCCCGTCGCCCTCCCGAAAGAAGATCCGTCCGGGGGTACCGCCGTACACGCCCTCGGACACGTCCGCCGCCAGGATCTCCAACCGCCGGCCCCGGTGGAACGCGAACGCCGCCGGGTACGGCGCGCACTGCGCGCGCACCAGCCGGTCGAGTTCCACGGCCGACCAGCCCCAGTCGATCCGCAGGTCCTCGTCGGCGCGCTTGTGGAAGAAGCTGGCCTTCGAACGGTCCTGCGGCACCCAGTCGGTCCGCCCCGAGGCGATCAGGTCCAGCCCGTCCACAGTGATCGGCCCGAACAGGGCGAGGGTCTTGTGGAACAGGTCCGCCGTGGTGTCGCGCTCGCCGACCGGCACGGCGCGCTGGAGCACGATGTCGCCGGCGTCGAGGGTCGGGTCCATCATGTGCGCCGTGACGCCGACCTCCTTCTCCCCGTTGATCAGGGCCCAGATCAGCGGGGAGAAGCCGGCGTAGGCGGGCAGCAGCGAGTCGTGCACGTTGAGGGTGCCGTACCGGGGCAGCTCGAAGATCGTGGGCGGGATCCAGGTGCGCCAGTTGGTGGCGACGATGACGTCGGGGTCGGCCGCCTTGAGGGCCGCGAGCAGCTCCTCGTCGTCGGGGCGTTCGCGGACGAGGACCGGCACGCCGTGCTCGCCGGCCAGGTCGGCCACCGAGTCCGACCAGATCCGCTCGTAGGCATGGTCGCTGGCCGGGTGGGTGACGACGAGCGCGACGTCGTGATCGGACTCCAGCAATGCCCGCAACGTGCGGTGGCCCCAGGTTTGGTACCCGAACATGACGACCCGCATAGGGGCTTCCTCCTCGAAGTGTTGACCGGCACGGCTAGTTAAGCAAGCCTTACCTAGGTAAGCAACGCCTAACCTAACTAGATCCCCGGTTCCGCTGGAAACTTAGGTTAGGCTAACCTGGCTCCAGCCGAGCGATAGGACGGGTTATGCCACAGGTGCCGCTGCACGACGAAGTACCGATATATGACCTGGTAGGGGTTGGTTTCGGGCCGTCGAACCTGGCGTTGGCCGTCGCCGTCACCGAGCACAACGCGCGGGCCGGAGAGGCCGCCACCGCCGTCTTCCTGGAACGGCAGCCGCGGTTCGGCTGGCACCGGGGAATGCTCCTCGACGACGCGACCATGCAGGTGTCCTTTCTCAAGGATCTGGTCACGCTGCGTGACCCCACGAGCCAGTACAGCTTCCTGTGCTACCTGCGCGACCGGGACAGGCTCGTCGACTTCGTCAACCACAAGAGCCTGTACCCGCTGCGGGTCGAGTTCCACGACTACCTGGAGTGGGCGGCGGCGAAGGTCGACGACCTCGTGCTGTACGGCCACGACGTGGTCGGCGTCACCCCCGTCACCGACGGGGACACGGTCGTCCACTTCGACGTGACCGCGCGCGGCGCCCAGGGCACCAGCGTCTACCGGGCGCGGAACCTGGTGCTGGCCACCGGGCTCCAGCCGGCGCTGCCCGCCGGGGTCGCGGCCTCCGACCGGGTCTGGCACACCAGCGAGCTGCTGCACCGGGTGAGCGACCTGTCCGCCGACTCGCCGTACCGGTTCGTGGTCGTCGGCGCTGGACAGAGCGCCGCGGAGGCCACAGCGTTCCTGCACGAGCGGTTCGCGCACGCCGAGGTGTGCGCCGTGTTCTCCCGCTACGGCTACAGCCCCGCCGACGACAGCTCGTTCGCGAACCGGATCTTCGACCCGGCGGCCGTGGGCGAGTTCTTCGACGCGCCCGCCGACGTCAAGACCCTGGTCGACGGGTACCACGCGAACACCAACTACTCCGTGGTCGACGGCGACCTGATCGACGCCCTGTACAGCACGTACTACCGGGAGAAGGTGACCGGCGCCCCCCGGCTGCGGATGTTCAACGTGTCCCGGCTGACCGGGGTCGCCGAGACCGCCACCGGGGTACGCGCCGACATCGCCCAGCTGCTGTCCGGCGAGAACGTCGCGCTCGACGCCGACGTCGTCGTGTGCGCGACCGGATACCAGCCGGCCGACCCGCTGGGCCTGCTGGGCGAGGCCGCCCGGTACTGCGCCCGCGACGGGCACGGCCGGCCCCGGGTCACCCGCGACTACCGGGCCGTCACCGGTCCCGGGGTCGAGCCGGGCGTCTACCTGCAGGGCGGCACCGAACACACCCACGGCATCACGTCGTCGCTGCTGTCGAACACCGCCGTGCGGTCCGGGGAGATCCTGCGGTCGATCCTCGACCGCCGGGCTCGGCTGGACTCCTCCACGCCGGCCCCAGCCCTTTCCGCCTGACCGACCAGGAAGAGAATCCCGTGAAGAAGTTCCTGCCGGTGGCCCTCGCCGCCCTGGTGGCGGCGTCGTTGCTGTCCGCGTGTGGCGGCTCGGCGAAGGGCGGCACCTCCTCGCCCGCCGGGGGCGGGTTCCCCGTGACCGTCGAGCACAAGTACGGCAAGACCGAGGTGAGAAAGGCGCCTACCCGGGTCGTCACGCTCGGGCTCAGCGACCAGGACACCGTCCTGGCCCTCGGGATCAGGCCGGTCGGGGTGGTCGACTGGTTCAAGGAGCGGCCGTTCGGCAAGTGGCCGTGGGCGCAGCCGCTGTGGGGCGACTCGTTACCGGAGATCGTCGGCGAGCGCGACGACTACCAGTTCGAGAAGATCGCGGCGCTGAGGCCGGACCTGATCGTCGCGCAGTACAGCGGGATGAAGAAGGACCAGTACGAGACGCTGTCGAAGATCGCGCCTGTGGTGGCCCAGTCCGCGAAACACGACGACTACGCCGCCCCGTGGCAGGAGATGACCCGCGTCATCGGCCGCGCGCTCGGCCGGGAGGCCAGGGTCGACGAGTTGATCGCCGGGATCGAGAAGCGGTTCGCGGACGTGCGGGCCGCGCATCCGGAGTTCGCGAAGCAGACGGTCGTGGTGGCCGAGAGCTACGAGCCGGGCAAGTACTCGGTCTTCTCCCCCGCCGACCCGAAGACCGTGTTCCTCAAGGAGCTGGGATTCCGGCCCTCAGAGGCGATCGGGAAGCTGGCCGGCACCCAGAGCTTCGCCGACATCGGCTCCGAGCGGCTCGACCTGCTCGACGTCGACCGGCTGCTGTGGGTCATCGACGACCCGGACGCCGAGAAGCGGATCCAGGAGGACCCGGTGTACGCGAAGCTCGCGGTCGTCACCGCCGGGAGGGCCGTCTTCGTGCCGTACACCGCGCCGCCGGCCGGGGCCGCGTTGTCCTTCGACACCGTGCTGAGTATCCCGTACGCGATCGACCAGCTCGTCCCGCTGCTGTCCAAGTAAGACACTCCCGAAAGGCGACACCGCACATGGAACTGACCCGCGCGCAGCAGGGGATCTGGTACGCCGACCAGCTCGGAACCGGTCCGGCGTACCGGATCGGCGGGTACGCCGAGGTGGGCGGCGACGTCGACGTCGACCGGCTGGCCTCCTGCGTGCGGCGGGCGGTCGCCGGGGCCGGGTGCCTGCACGTACGGTTCACGGAGTCCGACGGGCGGGTGCGGCAGGAGCCGGTGCCCGCCCGGGCGGAGCTGCCCGTGCTGCGGTGTTCGCCCGGCGAGGCGCGAGACCGGATGCTCGCGGACCTGGCCGACGCCACGGACCTGTTCGGCCAGGCGCTGTACGTGCTGGAGGACGGGCGGGTGTGGTGGTACCAGAGATACCACATGCTCGTGATGGACCCCGACGGCTGCGCGGCCCTGACCCGGCGGGCGGCGGCGCTCTACGCCGGCGCGGCGGACCTCCTCCCCGACGGGGGACCGCAGGACCTGCTCGACGCGGAGGCCGGCTACGACCCGGCGGCCGACCGGGCCTACTGGACGGACCTGCTGGCCGGCGTGTCGGAGCCGGCCCGGCTCGTGGAGCCCGCCCGGTCGGGCGGGCGGCTCGCGCTGCGCCGCACCGTCGGGCGGGCCGTGGACCCGGCGCTGGCCGTCGCGGCCGTGGCCGCCTACACCCACCGGATGACCGGGGCGCACGACGTGGTGCTCGGGCTGCCCGTGTCCGCCCGGCTCGACCAGGCGACCCGCGACGTGCCCGGCATGGTCTCCACCGTGCTCCCGCTGCGGGTCGCCGTCCGCCCCGACACCGTCACCTCCGACCTCGTCGCCGACGTCGCGCGCGCGGTCGCGGAGCTGACGGAGCACTCCCGGTACCGGGCCGAGGAGCTGTGCCGGGACCTGCGGGTGCCCGGCGGGATCCGCGAACTCGTCGGGCCGGCCGTGACGGTCGTCCCCGACAGCGGGCCGTGGCCGTTCGTGGACCTGTCGCGCGGGCCCGTCTCGGACCTGTCCTTCTTCGTGTACCCGACCCACCTCGTCCTGGCCGCCGACCCCGCCGCGTGCGGCCCGGAAGCCCTGGAGGACCACGAGCGCCGGTTCCTCGCCGTCCTCGACGCGTTCGACGCCGCCGGCCCGGTCGGCACGATCGACCTGCTCTCGGCGGACGAGTGCGCCCAGGTGCTGGGCGAGTTCGCCGTCGCCGACGCCCCGGTCGCCGACCTGACGTGGCCGGCGGCGTTCGAGGCCCAGGCCCGGCGCGACCCGGCGGCCGTGGCCGTGGTGTGCGAGTCCGAGCGGCTCACCTACGGCGAACTCGACGCCGCGGCCAACCGGGTCGCCCGACTGCTGCGGTCCCGGGGCGTCGTCGCCGAGGACGTCGTGGCCGTGGCCGTGCCCCGGTCGGTGGACCTCGTGGTCGCGCTGCTCGGGGTCATGAAGGCCGGGGCAGCGTACCTGCCCCTGGACCTCGAGCATCCCGCCGACCGGCTCGACTACATGGTCACCGACGCGGCCGCGCGGCTCGTGCTCACCGTGCCGGCCCTGGCCGGGGACGTGCCGGCGGTCCGCACGGGGGACTCCCCCGTGTTCCTGGGCGACGCCGACGGGTTCGACGGCACCGGACTCGACGTGCCGGTCGCCCTCGACCAGGCCGCGTACGTCATCTACACCTCCGGCTCCACCGGCCGGCCCAAGGGCGTCGTCTGCTCCCACGACGGGATCGGCAGCCTGGTCGCGACCGCCACCGAGCGGATCGGGATCGACCGCTCCAGCCGGGTGATCCAGTTCGCGTCGGTCGGGTTCGACGTCACCGTCTGGGATCTGGTGATGTCGCTGTGCGTGGGCGGCCGGGTGATCGTCGTGCCCGCCGAGCGCCGGGTCGCCGGCCGGGCGCTGACCGACTACGTCGCCGCGCACCGGGCCACGCACATGATCCTGCCGCCGTCGCTGGTCGCCGCGCTGCCCGGTGACTGCGCGCTGCCGGACGGGTCCGTCCTGATCGTGGGGACCGAGACCGTGCCGTCGGAGCTGATCGCCCGGTGGGCGCGGCGGCTCACCGTGGTGGCGGCGTACGGGCTGACCGAGGCGACCGTGAACTCGACGCTCTGGCCGGCCGAAGAGGACTGGGTCGGCCCGGTGCCGATCGGCCGACCCGACCCGAACACCCGGTGCTACGTGCTGGACTCCGCGCTGCGGCCGGTGCCGGTCGGGGCCGTCGGCGAGGTGTACGTCGGCGGGCGCGGCCTGGCCCGGGGCTACCTCGGACGGCCGGGACTGACCGCCGGGCGGTTCGTCGCCGACCCGTACGCGGGGTGCGCCGGGGCCCGGATGTACCGGACCGGGGACCGGGCCCGGTGGCGGGCCGACGGGAACCTGGACTTCCTCGGCCGCTCCGACGGGCAGCTGAAGATCCGTGGCCACCGGATCGAACCGGGCGAGATCGAGTCGGCGATGATGGCGTACCCGGGCGTCGGCCAGGCGGCGGTGACCGTCCGCGAGGACCAGCCGGGCGTCAGGCACCTCGTCGGGTACGCCGTCGGCGACGTCGACCCCGTCGCGCTGCGGGCGCACCTCGCCGACACGCTGCCGGAGTACATGGTGCCGGCGGTGGTGCCGCTCGACGGTCCGCTGCCGCTCACCCCGAACGGCAAACTCGACCGGTCGGCGCTGCCCGCCCCCGACTGGGCGGCGATGACCGGCGACGACGCGCCGACCGGGCCGGTCGAGGAGACCCTGGCCGCGTTGTTCGCCGAGACCCTGGGGCTGCCCCGGGTCGGCGCGCACGACAACTTCTTCGCCCTCGGCGGCGACAGCATCGTCGCCATCGGGCTGGTCAGCCGGGCCCGGCGCGCCGGCCTGACGATCAGCCCGCGCGACGTGTTCGAGCGGCGCACCGTGGCCCGGCTCGCCGCCGTCGCCGGCGACGCCACGACCGTGGTGTCCGACGACGGGGTGGGTCTCGTCCCGGCGACGCCGATCACGCACTGGCTGCGCGAGCTGGGCGGCGAGATCGCCACGTTCCACCAGTCGATGCTGCTCACGGTGCCCGTCGGGTTCGAGGGCGTGCCCGCCGCGCTCGCCGCCCTGGTGGACCGGCACGACCTGCTGAGGTCCCGGCTGCGGCGCGACGCGGACTGGGCCCTGGAGGTCGCGCCGGTCGGCACCGGCACGATGCCGCTGACGACCGTGGCCGGGCCGGTCAGCGAGGCGGAGACCCGGGCCGCCGTGGGCCGGCTGGACCCGGACGCCGGCGTGATGGCGCAGGCCGTGTGGTTCCCCGACGCCGGCCGGCTGTTCGTCGCGCTGCACCACCTCGTGGTCGACGGCGTCACGTGGCGGATCCTCTGCTCCGACCTCGCCGACCTGGCCGGGGGGCGCACCCCGCCGCCCGTCGGGACCTCGTTCCGGCGCTGGTCGCAGGTGCTGTCCGCCGAGGCGCTGACCCGGGCCGCCGAACTGGACTGGTGGCGGGGCGTGTTCGCCGGCGGCGTGCCCGAACCCGGCCTCCGAAAGCTCGAGACCCGCGATTCTGCCGGGACGGCTGTGCACCTGACCATCACCCTGCCGGCAGGGCTGACCGCCCCGCTGCTGACCACCGTGCCCGCCGGCTACCACGGCGCAGTCAACGACGTGCTGCTCACGGCCCTGGCCGTCGCGTGGTCCCGCTGGCAGGACACCGCCCTGGTACTGGACCTGGAGTCCCACGGCCGCGAGGACTCCCTCGCCGGCGTCGACCTGTCGGGCACCCTCGGCTGGTTCACCAGCATCTACCCCGTCCGGCTGGACGCCGGGGCCGTCGACTGGGACGAGTTCCTCGCCGGCGGACCCGTCGTCGGCCGGGTCCTGCGCCGGGTCAAGGAACAGCTGCGCGCCGTCCCCGGCAACGGGATCGGCCACGGCCTGCTCCGGCACCTCAACGCCGACACCCGCGAGGCCCTGGCCGCGCTGCCGGTGCCGCCGCTGCTGTTCAACTACCTCGGCCGGTTCGCGATCGGCGAGGCCACCGCCTGGGACGCGGCACCGGAGGCCGAGCCGATGGGCGACGCGTTCGACCCCGACATGCCGCTCGGCCACCTCCTGGAGGTCAACTGCGCGGCCCGCGACGTGGCCGGCGAACCCGCGCTGACCGCGACCTGGACGTGGCCCGACGGGGTGTTCGCCGACGGCGAGGTCGCCGCGCTGGCCCGGCTGTGGTTCGACGCGCTCGGCGCGCTGGCCCGGCACACCGGCACCGGGCACAGCCCGTCCGACTTCCCGCTCGTGGCACTGACCCAGGACGAGATCGACGGGTACGATGCGGAGGTCGCCGGGCTCGCCGACGTGCTCCCGGTCACCCCGTTGCAGGAGGGCTTGTACTTCCACGCGCACGTCGACGGAAACGCCGCCGACCTGTACGTCCCCCAGCGGCACATCGACCTCTCCGGGCCGCTCGACCCCGGGGCCCTGCGCCGCTCGGCCCAGGACCTGCTCGACCGGCACGCGCCGCTGCGGGCCTCCTTCCGGCAGCGCGCCGACGGGCAGGTCGTGCAGCTGATCGCCGCCCGGGTGGACGCGGAGTGGAGGGAGGCCGTCGGGGACCCCGACGAGCTGGCCGCCGCCGAGCGAGCCCGGGGGTTCGACCCGGCGTCGGGGCCACTGATCCGGTTCCTCCTCGTGCCGCTGGCCGCCGACCGGCACCGGCTCGTCCTCACCCTGCACCACCTGGTGTCCGACGGGTGGTCGGAGCCGCTGATCGTCCGGGAACTCCTCGCGCGGTACGCGCCCGGGGGGAACGCGGCGCGGTTGGGGGCCGTGCCCTCGTACCGGGACTATCTGGAGTTCGTCGGCGGCCGGGACCGCGAGGCCGCCCGCGCCGCCTGGACCGGGGCACTCGGTCAGCTCGACGGGCCCACGATCGTGGCGCCGCCCGGGCCTCCGGGGCGGCCGGTCCAGCTCGCGGTCGCCCTGCCCGACGGGCTGACCGACGCGCTGACCGCCCGGGCCCGCGACCTCGGCGTCACCGTGCACACCGTCGTGCAGGGCGCGTGGGGTCTGCTGCTCGGCCGGCGCACCGCCAGCGAGGACGTCGTGTTCGGCACCACCGTCTCCGGGCGGCACGCCGAGGTCGACGGGGTCGAGTCCCTGGTCGGAGCACTGATCAACACGCTGCCGGTCCGGATGCGCTGGTCACTTGGGGACTCCGTCGCCACGGTGCTCACCCGGCTGCAGGAGGAACAGTCCCTGCTCCTCGACCACCAGCACCTCGGGCTCGCCGAACTCCAGCGGATCGGCGGCGTCGGCGCACTGTTCGACACCCTCGTCGTGTCGGAGAACCTGCCCGGCGGGGACCTGCCGCGCTCCGGCGACCTCGCCGTGACCGGCACCCGCAGCCTCGACGCGACCCACTACCCGCTGTCCCTGCTCGTCGGGTACGGCGACCGCCTCGACCTGCGGCTCGAACACGACCCGGGGCGCGTCGACGCCGATGCCGCCGCCCGGCTCGCCGACCAGCTCGTCCTCCTCCTCGCCGCCGTCGCCTCGGACCCGGGGCGGCCGGTGTCCCAGATCGACCTCGGGACCTGGGGACCGCTGACCGGCGCGTCCGTCCCCGTGCCACCCAGCACCGTCGCGGAGTTGTTCGCGGCACAGGCCGCCCGCACGCCCGACGCCCCCGCCGTGGTGTCCGGCACCCAACGGGCCAGCTACGCCGCACTCGACACCCGGGCCGGCCGGCTCGCCGCCGAGCTCGTCGACCGGGGGGTCCGGCCGGGGGAGGTCGTCGCCGTCGCCGTGCCCCGCTCGGTGGACCTGGTCGTCGCCCTGCTCGCCGTGCTGAAGGCCGGGGCGGCCTATCTGCCCGTCGACGCCGGGTATCCGGTGGAGCGGGTGCGGTTCATGCTCGCCGACTCCGGTGCGCGCATGGTGTTGACCAGTGCGGACACCCGGCTGCCGCAGGTCGACGGGGTGACGCCCGTGCTGGTGGGGGCCGGCGACCGGCCCGACGGTTCCGGCCCGGCCCTCGGCTCACCGGCCCACGATCCCGGGTCGCGCGGATTCCGGCCGGGCGACGCCGCCTACCTGATCTACACCTCCGGGTCCACCGGGCGGCCCAAGGGCGTCGTCGTCAGCCACGGCGCGATCGGCAACCAGCTCGCCTGGTCCGCCGACCGGTTCCCGCTCGGGGTCGGCGACGCGGTGCTGCAACTCGCCTCGCCCAGCTTCGACACGTCCGTCTGGGAACTGTTCTGGCCGCTGACCTCCGGCGCGGCCGTCGTGCTGCCCGGCGACCATCTCGACCCCGCGCACCTCGCCGGGCTGATCCGCGCGCACCGGGTCAGCGCCGTCACGTTCGTGCCGTCCCTGGTCGAGGCGTTCCTGCGGTCCGACGACGTCACCGCCGACCCGTCGTGGGCCGCGAGCCTGCGCTGGGTGTCCTGCGGCGGCGAGGCGCTGACCGCCGACCTGGCCGAGCGGTGGCACGCCCTCACCGGCACCCGGCTGGACAACTTCTACGGGCCCACCGAGGCGGCCGTGCAGGTCACCTGGTGGGGCACCGACGGCACCGAGGAGTCGGCCGTGCCGCTCGGCGGTCCGGTGTGGAACACCCGGCTGTACGTGCTCGACGCTGGCCTGCGCCCCGCCGCGGAGGGCGAGCTGTACCTCGCCGGGGACCAGCTGGCGCGGGGCTACCACGACCGGGCCGGGCTGACCGCCGACCGGTTCGTCGCCGACCCGTACGGGCCGGCCGGGGCCCGGATGTACCGCACCGGGGACATCGTCGCCCGGCGCGGGGACGGGGCCCTGGAGTACCGGGGGCGCACCGACCAGCACGTGAAGGTCCGGGGGCACCGGGTCGAGCTGGGCGAGATCGAGGCGCGCCTGGCGGCGGAGCCCTCGGTGGCCCGGGCCGTGGTGCTGGCCCGGACGGACGGGCCGGGGTCGGTGCGGCTCGTCGGGTACGTCGTGCCGGTGCCCGGGGCCGCGCCCGCCGGGGACGCGTTGCGGGCCTGGGTGGCCGCCGCGCTGCCCGCGCCGATGGTGCCGGGGGTGTTCGTGCTCCTCGACGCGCTGCCGCTCACGCCGAGCGGCAAGGTGGACCGGCCGGCGCTCCCGGCACCGGACCTGCCGCGGGCGGTCCCCGGCGCCGCATTGGCGGGTGGTGTGCCCGCCGTGACTCCGGCGGGTGGGGCGCTCGGCGTGTTGCGGGCCGTGTTCGCCGAGGTCCTCCGCCTGTCCGACGTCGGCCCCGAGGAGGACTTCTTCGTCCTCGGCGGCGACAGCATCCTGTCCATCAGCGTCTCCAACCGCGCCCGACGAGAGGGCATCGACATCAGTCCGCGAGAGGTGTTCGTGCACCGCACCCCGGCCGCCCTGGCCACGATCGGCTCCCCCGCCGCGCCGCCGGTCGCCACCGGACCCGCCGACGACGGCGTGGGTGACGTGCCGGCGCTGCCGGTCATGCACTGGCTGCGCGAACACAGCCCCGACATCGCCGGCTACACGCTCCCCATGCTGATCACCACACCGGCCGGCGCGGACGCCGCGTCGATCGCCGCGACGCTGCAGACCGTCCTCGACCACCACCCGGCCCTGCGGCTCACGCTGACCAGGATCGCGTCGGTGCTGTGGTCGTTGGAGACGACACCGGCCGGCACGGTCCGCGCCACGGATCTGCTCCGCACGGTCGACCTGACGGGCACCGGCGACCTGCGCGAGCGGATCGCGGCGGAGTTCGGCGCGGCGGTGCGGCGGCTCGACCCGGACACCGGGGTCATGGTGCAGGCCGTGTGGTTCGACGGCGGGCCGGACGTGCCCGGCCGGCTGCTGCTCGCCGTGCACCACCTGGCGGTGGACGGGGTGTCGTGGCGGATCCTGTTCGAGGACCTCGCCGCCGCGTGGCGGGGCGAGCCGTTGGAGCCGGTGGGCACGTCGCTGCGCACGTACGCGAAGGCCGTGGCCGCCCAGGCCCAGGGGCCGGGACGGCTCACCGAACTCACCCACTGGGCGCGGACCCTCGCCCCCGGCGCGGACCTCGTGCCGGGCGCGACGGTCGGCGGCACCGCCCGGCGGCGCGTCACCCGGCTGACGTCCGCCGAGACCGCGCCGCTGCTGACGACCGTGCCGGCGGCGGTGCACGCCGACGTCACCGACGTGCTGCTCGCCGCGCTGCGGATCGCGGTGGACTCCCCCGCCGACCTGCTCGTGGACGTCGAACGGCACGGCCGGGAGGACCTCGGCGAACGGCTGGACCTGTCCCGCACCGTGGGCTGGTTCACGAGCGTGCAGCCGGTCCGACTGGCCCCCGGCGCGGGTGCGAGCTCGAGCGCGGCCTCGGCCGCAGGGGCGGGCCTGGGCGCCAGCGACGGTGCTGGCGGTGGCCTGAGCGCGGGCGCGGGCGCGCGGTCCAGATCCGGGTCCGGGGCGACTGTCGGCGTCGGGTCCGTGGCCGGGTGGGAGGTGGTCAAGCAGGTCAAGGAGCGGCTGCGGGAGGCCCCCGACGGCGGGCTCGGCCACGGGCTGCTGCGGTACCTCAACGCGCAGGTCGCCCCGATCCTCGCCCGGATGGCCGCGCCGCAGGTGCTGTTCAACTACTTCGGCCGGTTCCCCTCCGCCACCGGCGCGGACTGGACCCCGGCCCCGGAGGCCGACGCGCTGGACGTCGTCAACGGCGGGATCGCGCCCTCGCACCTGCTCCAGGTCGACGCCGTGTGCGAGGAGACCCCGGACGGTCCCCGCCTGACGGTGACCTGGACGTGGTCCGACGGCGGACTGTCCGAGGAGGACGTGGCGGCGCTCGGCGAGCGCTGGGCTGACGCGCTGCGCGACCTGGCGTCGGACGTCACCGGCACGTCGGGGCTCACCCCCTCGGACCTGACCGTCCTCGCCCTCGGCCAGGACGACATCGTCCGGGTCGAGGCGGCGGCCGGCGGGGCGGTGGCCGACATCTGGCCACTGTCGCCGCTCCAGGAGGGGCTGTACTTCCACTCCAGCTACGACGCCGGAGCGATCGACCTGTACACGGCGCAGGACTACTTCGACCTGGCCCGGGTGGACGTCGACCGGCTGCGCGCGGCCGGCCGGGCGCTGCTGGCGCGCAACCCCAGCGTGCGGGCCGGGTTCACCAGCGACGGGCTGGCCTCGCCGGTGCAGTTCGTGGCCGCCGGGTGCGAGCTGCCGGTCACGGAGGTGGACCTGACGGGCCTTGACCCGGAGTCGCGGCCGCTGCGGGTCGCGGAGCTGATGGCCGCCGACCGGACCCGCCGGTTCGACCTGGCCCGGCCACCGCTGTGCCGGCTGCTGCTGATCCGGCTGGGCGACACCGACCGGCTCGTGGTCAGCCACCACCTGATCCTGTGGGACGGCTGGTCGGAGGGCCTGTTCCTGCAGGAACTGTTCTCCCTGTACGAGACCGGAGGCGCGGGCGGCGAGACCCCCGGCTCCTACCGCGACTACCTCGTGTGGCTCGCCGGCCAGGACACGGCGGCCTCAGCGCTCGCCTGGCGGGACGCGCTCGCAGGGCTGGCGGAGCCGACGCTGGTCGCCCCGGCCGGGCGCGATCCGCGACCTGTCATTCCGCACCGGCACGAGGCCGTGCTGTCCGAGCGGGTCAGCGACCGGGTCCGCGCCGGGGCCCGGAGCGCCGGGGTCACCCTCAACGCCGTGCTGAACGCCGCCTGGGCCCTGGCGCTGTCCAACCAGGTCGGCCGCGACGACGTCGTGTTCGGGACCACGGTCGCCGGGCGGCCGGCGGACGTACCCGGTGTGGAGTCCGTGATCGGGTTGTTCCTGAACACCGTGCCGGTCCGGGTGGCGCTCGACCCGCGCGAGACGGTCGGGGCGCTGCTCCGACGGATCCAGGACGACCGGGGTCGGCTGATGGCGCACGAGCACGTCGGCCTGGGCGTGATCCAGCGCGAGGCGGGCCACACCCACCTGTTCGACACGCTGTACGTGCTGCAGAACTTCTCCGGCGGCGACGACGACCTCGCCGGGCTCAAGGAACGGCATGGCATCGTGTCCTCCGGCAGCGTGGACGCCACCCACTACCCCCTGGTCCTGGTGATCGCCCCCCGGGAGAAGTTGCTGGTCCGGTTGGACTACCGGGCAGACCTGTTCGCACCGGCAGCCGCCGAGGCGCTGCTGACCCGGTTCACCACGATCGTGGAGCGGCTCGTCGAGGACACGTCCGTGCTGGTCGGGGCCCTGGACGTCGTGCCGGCCCGGGAGCGCGACCGGCTCGCCGTCGACTGGGACGCCAGCCGCCGGCCGCTCGACGGCAGCACGGTCGCGGACCTGCTCGCCGAGCGGGTGGCGCGGACACCGGACGAGACGGCGCTGGTGTTCTGCGCGCAGGTCTGGACGTACGCCGAGCTCGACGCCCGTATCAACCGGCTCGCCCGGCTGATGGCCGACGCCGGCGCCGGGCCGGAGCGGGTGGTGGCCCTGGCGTTGCCGCGTTCGGCGGACATGGTCGCGGCGCTGTTCGCCGTGCTGCGCACCGGGGCGGCGTACCTGCCGTTGGATCTGGACTATCCGGCCGAGCGGCTCGCGTTCATGCTCGACGACGCCGCGCCACTGTGCGTGGTGTCCACGGTGGCCGTCGCCGCGACGCTGCCCGACACCGGGGTGCCGGCGCTGCTGATCGACGATCCGGCGACCGCCGCCACCCTCGACGCGCTGCCCGCCGACCCGCTCCGGCGCACGTTCAACCTGGAGCACCCGGCGTACCTGATCTACACCTCCGGGTCGACCGGGCGGCCGAAGGGGGTGGTCACGCCGTACCGGGGGCTGACGAACATGCAGCTCAACCACCGGGAGGCCATCTTCGACCCGGTGGTGGCCGGGGCGGGTGGCCGGCGGTTGCGGATCGCGCACACCGTGTCGTTCTCCTTCGACATGTCGTGGGAGGAGCTGCTGTGGCTCGTCGAGGGCCATGAGGTGCACGTGTGCGACGAGGAACTGCGCCGCGACGCCGAGGCCCTGGTCGCCTACTGCGACACGCACCGGATCGACGTCATCAACGTGACCCCCACCTACGCGCACCACCTGATCGAGGAAGGGCTACTCGCCGAGGGGCACTACCGGCCGGCGCTCGTCCTGCTGGGCGGCGAGGCGGTGTCCGACGCGGTGTGGTCCGCGCTGCGCGACGCCGAGGGCACGCTGGGCTACAACCTGTACGGGCCGACGGAGTACACGATCAACACGCTCGGCGGCGGCACCACCGACAGCGACACCCCCACGATCGGCAGGGCGATCTGGAACACCCGGGCGTACGTGCTCGACAGCTGCCTGCGGCCGGTGCCGGTGGGCGCGCCCGGCGAGCTGTACGTCGGCGGCGTCGGCCTGGCCCGGGGCTACCACGCGCGGCCCGGCCTGACCGCCGACCGGTTCGTCGCGGACCCGTTCGGCGCTGTGTCGTCTGGCTCGCTCAGCTCCTCGGCAAAGGACGCCTCCGGGCTTCGCGAGGCAGGCGCCCGGATGTACCGCACCGGCGACCTCGTCCGGCAGCGCCCCGACGGCAACCTGGACTTCCTCGGCCGCACCGACGACCAGGTGAAGATCCGTGGCTACCGGATCGAACTGGGCGAGGTCGAGGCCGCGGTCGAGGCGCACCCGGACGTCACGCACGCCGCCGTCGTCGTGCTCGACAAGCGCCTGGTCGGCTATGTGGTGGGCGACGCGCCGACGCTGCGCGAGTACCTGAAGGCCAGGCTCCCCGCCTACATGGTGCCGGCCGCCCTGGTGTCCGTGGACCGGCTGCCGTTGACCGTGAACGGCAAGCTCGACATCCGCGCACTGCCGGCACCGGACGCCACCCCGGCCGTGCCGAGCCGCGCGCCGGCCACCGAGGCCGAACGGGTGCTGTGCGCCCTGTACGCCGACGTCCTCGGCGTCGGCACGGTCGGCGTGGACGACAGCTTCTTCGACCTGGGCGGGCACTCGCTGCTCGCCACCCGCCTCGTCAGCCGGGCCCGGACCGCGCTGTCGGCGGACCTGTCCATCCGGGACCTGTTCGAGGCGCCGACCGTCGCGGACCTGGTCCGCCGGATCGGGGTGTCCGACCGGGCCGCCCTGGTGCCGCAGGACCGGCCGGAGCGGCTGCCGCTGTCGTTCGCGCAGCGGCGACTGTGGCTGGTGCAGCAGCTCGACGGGGACTCCTCGGCGTACAACTTCCCGATCGCGTTCAGCGTGCGCGGGGCCCTGGATCTGGGCGCGCTGCGGGCAGCGTTCGGGGATGTCGCCGGGCGGCACGAGGCGTTGCGGACCGTGTTCGCCGAGCACGACGGGCGGCCCTACCAGCGGATCCTCGACGCGGACGTGCCCTTCGAGGTGGTCGCCGACCTGGACCTGGCCGCCACGATCGACCGGCCGTTCGACCTGTCCACCGAGGTGCCGCTGCGGGTCACCGTGTCCGAGACCGCGCCGGGCGAACACCTCGTGGTGGTACTCCTGCACCACGTCACCACCGACGAGTGGTCCGACGGCCCGTTCCTCGCCGACCTGGCGGCCGCCTACGCCGCGCGGCTGGCCGGGAGCGCGCCGGACTGGGCCCCGCTGCCGGTCCAGTACGCGGACTACACGCTGTGGCAGCAGGGCCTGGACACCACGGCCCAGCTCGACTACTGGCGGACCGCGCTCGCCGGGCTGCCCGAGGAGATCGAGCTACCCACCGACCGGGCCCGGCCGGCGGTCCCCGACTTCCGGGGTGGCGCAGAGCGGATCGCGTTCACCCCCGAGGTGGCCGACGGGGTGCGCCGGCTCGCCCAGGAGTACGGCGCGAGCGCGTTCATGGTGTTCCAGGCCGCCGTCGCCGCGCTGCTGTCCCGGCTCGGCTGCGGGACGGACATCCCGTTCGGGGTGCCGGTCGCCGGCCGGACCGACGAGGCCCTCGACGACCTGGTCGGGTTCTTCGTCAACACCGTGGTGCTCCGCGAGGACGTGTCAGGTGACCCCACGATGGGAGAACTCGTCGCCCGGGTGCGGGAGACGAATCTGGCCGCGTTCGACCACCAGGACGTGCCGTTCGAGGCCGTGGTGGAGGCGTGCAACCCGACGCGCTCGACGTCGCGCAACCCGCTGTTCCAGGTGATGCTGAGCTACCGCAATCCGGTCGGGGACGACTTCGCCCTCGCCGGGTTGGAGACGGCGTTCGTGGACTTCGAGACCGGTACCGCCAAGTTCGACCTGGCCTTCACGTTCTCCGACGGGGACGCCTACGTCGAGTACCGGACGGATCTCTTCGATCCCGGAACCGTGACCACGATCGGTCAGCGGCTGACCCGCCTGCTCGGCGCTGCGGTCGCCGACCCGACGCTGCGGGTCGGCGAGATCGACATCCTCGACGCCGACGAGCGGCACCGGGTCCTGGAAGGGTTCAACGACACCGCCCGGCCCGTCGCCGAACTGTCGATGATCGCCGCGTTCGAGGCCCGGGTCGCGATCTCCCCGGACTCGGTGGCCGTCGTCGACCGGCACCGGTCCGTCAGCTACGCCCAGCTCGACGAGCGGGCCACGGCGATCGCCCGGCTGCTCGCCGCGCGCGGCGTCGGCCGCGAGGACGTCGTGGCCCTCGCCCTGCCCCGATCCGCCGACCTGGTGGCGGCCGTGCTCGGCACCCTCAAGCTCGGGGCGGCGTTCCTGCCGCTGGACCTCGCGCACCCGGCCGACCGGCTGTCCTACATGCTCACCGACTCGGGGGCCCGGCTCGTCGTCGCGGCCCCGGAGACCGCGCTGCCCGACGTGCTGCCCCGACTGTCGTTGGACGAGACGGGCGACGCGCCGCTACCGCCGGCCCCGACGGGCGTCGACCACGCCGCCTACGTCATCTACACCTCCGGCTCCACCGGCCGGCCCAAGGGCGTCGTGCTCACCCACGAGGGCATCGGCAGCCTCGTCGCGACCGCCGTGCACCGGATGGGTATCGCGCCCGACAGCAGGGTGCTGCAGTTCGCGTCCATCGGCTTCGACGTGTTCGTGTTCGAACTGGCCATGGCGCTGTGCGTCGGCGGCCGGCTCGTCTGCGTCCCCGACGACGCGCGGGTGCCCGGGCCGGCGCTCACCGGGTTCGTCGCCGAACGCCGGATCACCCACATGATCCTGCCGCCGTCGCTGGTCTCGGCCCTGCCGGCCGACTGCGAGCTGCCCAAGGACGCCGTCGTTCTCGTGGGTACGGAGACCGTGCCCCCTGACCTCGTCGGCCGGTGGGCGGAGCGGTTGCGCCTGTTCGGCGCGTACGGGCTGACCGAGGCGACCGTGAACTCCACCCTGTGGGACGCGGTGCCCGGCTGGACCGGGGCCGTGCCGATCGGGGTGCCCGACCCGAACACCCGGTGCTACGTACTCGACGCCGCGCTCCGGCCGGCCCCGGTGGGCGTGGTCGGCGAGCTGTACGTCGGCGGGCGCGGCCTGGCGCGCGGCTACCTCGGCCGGCCGGGGCTGACCGCCGAACGGTTCGTGGCGGACCCGTTCGTTGTCGACGGCGGCCCCGGATCCTCCGCACAGGACGCCTCCGGTCCCCGGCCGTCAGCGCGGATGTACCGGACCGGCGACCGGGCCCGGTGGCGGGCCGACGGGAACCTGGACTTCCTCGGCCGGGTCGACGACCAGGTGAAGATCCGCGGCTTCCGGATCGAACTCGGCGAGATCGAGGCCGTCCTCGCGCGGCACCCGGGCGTGGCCCAGGCTGCCGTCGTCGCCCACCGCGACGGGGACATCACCCGCCTGGTCGGCTACGTCGTGCCGGCCGGGACCGGCGTACTCGATCCGGCCGACGTGCGGGCCGGGGTGGTCGCCACGCTGCCGGAGTACATGGTGCCGACCGCCGTCGTGGTGCTCGACGGGCCGCTGCCGCTCACCCCGAACGGCAAGCTCGACCGCAGGCGGCTGCCGGTGCCCGACTGGGCCGGACTCACCGGCGGGGACCTGCCGGTCACCCGGGAGCAGGAGATCCTGGCCGGCCTGTTCGGCGAGATCCTCGGCCTGGCCGACGTCGGCGTGCACGACAACTTCTTCGCCCTCGGCGGGCACTCGATGGCGGCCATGCGGCTCGTCGGGAGGATCCGGGCGGCGTTCGGGGTGGAGCTGGCGGTCCGGGACGTGTTCGACGCCCCGACCGTGGCGGGCGTCACGGCGCTGCTGAGCACGGCGGTGGCCGGGCGCGCACCGCTGCGGCCCCGTCCGGCGGCGGACGTCGTCCCGATCGCGCCGGCCCAGCGCCGGCATTGGACCGGGCGGGACGCGGCCCCGGACATCGCCCTCGTGCTGCGGCCGTCGAACCCGCTGGACCCCGAGGCCCTCGCGGCGGCGGTGCGCGACGTGGTGCAGCGGCACCCGGCGTTGCGCACGGAGATCGTGCCCGGTGGCGCGTGGCCGGTCCAGAGGCCGGCCCGCGCGTGGCCGGCGCTGGAGGTGCTCCCCGGCGGGGCCGACCTCGACGGTCGGCTCCGGATGCTCGCCGGCGAACGCTCCGCGCCCGCCTTCCGGGTCCGGCTGCTCACCGACGGGGCCGGCGCGCAGGCGCTGCTGCTCACCGCGTCGTACCTGTTCGTGGACGAGTGGTCCGTCGTGCCGCTGGTCGGGGACCTGAACGCCGCGTACGCGGCCAGGGTCGCCGGCCGGGCACCCGGCGGGGAGCCGCTGCCGGTCAGCTACGCCGACTACGCGCTGTGGGCGCACGAGGTGCTCGGCGACCCGGCCGATCCGACCAGTCTCGCCGCCCGGCAGTTGGGCTACTGGCGGGAGGCGCTGCGCGGCGTACCCGTCGAGGTGGAGATCGCCACCGACCGGCCGCGACCGGCGGCACCCACCGGGCGCGGCGACGTCGTCGCGTTCCGCCTCGACGAGGACCTGCACCGGGGCGTGGACGCGCTGGCGAGGTGGACCGGCACCAGCATGTTCATGGTCCTGCAGGCCGCGCTCGCCGCACTGCTCACCGGGGGCGGGGCCGGCACGGACCTGCCGATCGGCACCCTGGCCGCCGGCCGGACCGAGGACGCCCTGGCCGGGCTCGTCGGCTGCTTCGTCAACACGCTCGTCCTGCGCACCGACACGGCCGGCGACCCGTCCTTCGCCGAACTGCTCCGCCGGGTCCGCGAGACGGACCTGCGGGCGTTCGACCACGCCGACGTCCCGATCGGCGACGTGCTCGCCGCCGCCGGGCTGGACGCCACGCACCCGCGGGTGATGGTCGTGCACCACGAGGAGGCCACCCTGCCCGGCGGGCTCGGCGACCTCGACGAGGTGCCGACCGGGGCCGCCACTGCCGACCTGACCCTCAGCTTCTACGAACCCCGGGGCGACGCCCCGGTGCACTGCGACCTGATCTACCGCACCGACCTGTTCGACCGCGCCACGGCCGAACGTCTCACCACCGACCTGCTCGCCGTCCTCGGCGCGGCGGTCGGCGACCCGCACCGCCCCCTGTCCGACATCACGAAGGAGCGCACGTCATGAGCACCAACCCGTTCGAGGACCGCGACGGCCGGTTCCTGGTCCTCACCAACGCCGAGGACCAGCACTCCCTGTGGCCGGCGTTCATCCCGGTACCCGGCGGCTGGACCACGGTGTTCGGCGACGCGTCCCGCGAGGAGTGCCTGGAGTACGTCGAGGCGCACTGGACGGACCTGCGGCCGCTGTCGGTGCGCTGAACCGTCCACGGTGAGTTCCGTGTCCTGAGTTCCCGCACGGAAAAGGGCCGGGCCGCGCTCCGCGCGTCCCGGCCCTTTTCCGTCGCTCAGGACCGGGTGTCCGACCAGGCCTCCCACAGCGCCGCGTACCGGCCGCCCGCCGCGACCAGTTCCGCGTGCGTACCGGTCTCCACCACCCGGCCGGCCGCGAGCACCACGACCCGGTCGGCCGTCACCGCCTGGGTCAGCCGGTGCGCGACCACGAGCGACGTGCGCCCCGCCAGCGCGTTGGCCGCCGCCGCCTCCAGGACCCGGGAGCCGGCGCTGCCGGCGTCGGCGGTCGCTTCGTCCAGGATGGCCACCGGCGGGTCGGCGAGCACGAGCCGGGCGAGGGCCACCTGCTGGGCCTGGGTGACCGTGAGGCGGTGCCCCTCGTCGCCGACCTCGGTGTCCAGGCCCTCGGGCAGGGCGTCGGCCCAGGGAAGGGCGCCGACCCGGTCGAGGGCCACGCGCAGGTCCGCCTCGGTGGCCCCCGGCCGGGCCAGGCGCAGGTCCTCGGCGAGCGGGCCGGCGAAGACGTGCACCTCCTGGCTGATCAGCGCCACGGCCCGGCGGGTCGCCGCCGGCCCGAGCGCGTCGAGGCTGGTACCGCCGAGCAGGATCTCCCCGGCGTCCGGGCGGTGCACGCCCGCGACGAGCTTCGCGAGGGTCGTCTTGCCCGCGCCGCTGGCCCCGACCAGGGCGACGCGTTCACCGGGGGCGATGGTCAGGTCCACGCCGTGCAGGACCGGATGGCCGGGCAGGTAGCCGTGCCGGAGGCCGACGACCGTGACCGAGGCGTCGGCCGGGGTGCCGGGGTCGGCCGGCTCCGGGGCCGCCGGCAGGTCCGCGACGCCGACGAGTCGCGACAGGCTGGCCGTCGCCGACTGCGCGTCGTCGACCAGGGCGAGGGCCGAGTTGATCGGGTTGAACAGGCTGTGGAAGTACAGGGCCGCGGCGGTGGCCGTGCCGAGGGTGACCGTGCCGTTGGCGACCAGCACGAAGCCTGCCAGCAGGACACCGGCGAGGCCGACGTACTCGGCCAGGTTCAGCCGGGCGTAGAACCGGGTGAGCAGCCGGATACCGGCCAGGGTCAGGTCCACCGTGGTCCGCGACCGGTCCCGGACCCGGTCGACGTGCCCGTCGGCGAGCCGGAACGCCCGGACGGTCCGCGCGCCGCCGATCGTGTCGAGGAGCTGTTGCTGCAGGGTGCCGGCGGCGACGCGCTGGCGGGCGTACAGCGGGACGGCCCTTCGGCCGTACCAGCGGACCGTGTGCAGCTGGACCGGCACGGCGAGCAGCACGACGAGGAGGAACCGCCAGTCGAGGACGGCCAACCCGACGAGGGTGAGGACGATGGTGAGCAGCGCCCCGGCGAACTCGGGCAGCGCCTGGCGGACCGCGCGGGCAATGACGGACACGTCCGTGGTGACCCGGGCGCTCAGGTCGCCGGAGCCGGCCCGTTCGACCTGGTCGAGTGGCAGGCGCAGGACCCGGCCGACGAACCGTTCCCGGAGGGTGGCGAGCATGCTCTCGCCGAGCCGGGCCACGAGCGAGCCGCCGATCCCGGTGGCCACCCCCCGGCCGAGGGCGGCGACGACGAGCAGCGCGACGGGCAGCGTGACCGCGCCGGCCGGCCGGTGCGCGACGACCAGGTCGACGATCCGGCCGAGCAGCGGGGCGGTGAGCAGGCCGACGGAGGTGCCGGTGACCAGGACCAGCAACGCGCCGAGGGCCAGGCTTCGGTGCGGGCGGAGCAGGGCGCGGACGGCGGCCCGGGTGGCCGGCCCGTCGGCGGTGGGCAGCAGGACGCGGTCCGGGGACGCCTCGGTCATCGGGAACTCCAGGAGAGGTCGGGCAATGGCAGCGGCTCGGCGGGTCGGATCGTGCCGCGGGCGGGCCGGAAAGTCGCCGTGGGTGCGGGCCGCGTGCCGGGGCGGATCGTTCTTGGCGTTGGGCGCGCGGTGGAGCGGAGGGTCGTGCCGGGCATCGGCCTCGCCGAGGAACAGCGGGCCAGGTCGGGCGCGGGCCTCGCGGACAAGCAGCGGACCGGGCCGGGCGCGGTGTGCACGGCGGGGCGGGGGGCGTCCGGGGCCATGCGGTGCGTGCCGGCGGTCACGCGAGGACCGTCGCGCGGTAGCCCGGGTGGTCGCGGACCAGCTCCGGATGGGTGCCCTCGGCCGTCACCGCCCCGTCGTGCAGGACGACGACCCGGTCGGTGACGGCGAGCAGCGCCGGGCTGGTGGTGACGAGGATCGTGGTCCTGCCCTCGCGCAGGTCACGGACCCCGGCGGCGATCCGGGCCTCGGTGACCGTGTCGACGGCCGTGGTCGGGTCGTGCACGACGAGGACGGGCGGGTCGGCGGCCAGGGCCCGGGCCAGGGCGACCCGTTGCCGCTGGCCGCCGGACAGGGACCGGCCGCGTTCGGTGACGGGGGTGTCGAGTCCCCGGGGCAGCGCGCCGGCCACCTCGTCGGCGAGCGCGGCGGCCAAGGCGGCGCGGACCCGGCCGCCGGGCCGGACCGCCGGATCGGGTGCCGGGCCGGGCGCCCCGTCGGCACCGGGCGACGGGGCAGCGTCCGGCCCGCCGCCGGGCCCGGTGCCGCCGACGTTGTCGAGCACGGTGCCCTCGAACAGGTCCGCGTCGTGCGCCGCGACGAGGATGGCGGCCCGGACCCCGGCCGGGTCCAGACCGGACAGGCAGCGGCCGTCGAGTTCGACGGAGCCGGCGTACGGGTCGACGTCGCGGCCGAGGCACTCCAGCAGCGCGCTGGCGGCGAGGGGGTCGGCGGCGACCACGCCGAGGAGTTCACCGGGGGCGACGTCGAGGTGCAGGTCGCGCAGCGCGGAGTGGGTGACGGCCCAGAACCGGACCCGGCCCTCGACCGGCGCCGCCGGATCCGTGACACCGGCCGACGCGGTGTGCGGGGCGTCGAGGACCGCGGCGATCCGGGCCGCCGACGCCCGGCCCTGGGCGAGCTCCCCGTTCACCCACGCGAACGTCTCGAACGGGGTGAGCAGGAACAACGCCAGCCCGACGGCCGCGACCAGTCCGCCGATGCTGATGTCGCCTGCGGCGGCGAGCCGGCCGCCGACGAGCGCGACGGCCGCGATGAACACCCCGGTCAGGGTGACGATCGCCCCGTTGTTCCAGGCCTGGGCGCGGGCGGCGCGCAGGGTGGCGGCGAGGGAGTCTCGGCTGGTGGCCCGGTACCGGGACACGGCGACGGCCTCCGCCCCGATGCCCTTGAGGACCCGCAGGCCGGCGACGAGGTCGGCGGCGATGCCGGAGGCGTGCGCCGCGCGGTCCTGTTCGACGTCGCTGCGCCGTTCCAGGGGGCGGCCGATCAGGTGGGCGAGGAACAGCAGCGGCGGGGTGCCGAGCAGGACGAGCAGTCCGAGGGGTACGGAGATCCGCAGCAGTGCCACGGCGCTGACCGTGATGCCGAGCAGCGCGGCGACCCCCCAGACCAGCGCGCCGTTGACCGCGCCGACCCGCTGGGCGTCGCCGGTGGCGAGGGTGACGAGCGCGCCGGACAGACGGCCGGTGTCCGCGCCGCCCCGGGGGTGCAGGACCCGCGCGGTGACCGCGACCCGCAGCTCGTGGGCCGCCTGTTCGTTGGCCCGTTCGGCGGACCGGGCGCTGAGCCGGAAGCTGGTGGACAGGGCGGCGAACACGACGGCGAGCACGGCGAGCCAGCCGAGGAGCGCCCAGCCGGCCCCGGTGGCCACGGCGCGGTCGATCACGACGCCGATCAGGACCGGGACCATCACCTCGCCGGCCTGGTGTGCCGCGGCGAGGGTCGCCCCGGTGGCGATGTGCCGGGCCTGGCCCCCGATCGAGGATCGTAAGAGTCGACCTGCGCTCACTGCCCCACCCCCTGGCGTAGAAAAGCTTAGGCTAACCTAATCTCGTGCCCGCTCCCCTCGCCCCCGCCCGCCGTGCGGCCGGCCTGCTGGTCGCCGCGGTCGCGCTCGGCACGCTGTGCCTGCTCAGTCTCTGGGTCGGCTCCCGACACATCCCGATCGCGACCACCTGGCACCTGCTCTGGCAACCGGACGGATCCACGGAGGCGGTGATCGTGCACGGCGTGCGGCTGCCGCGCACCGTCCTCGCCGTCGCCGTCGGGGCGGCCCTCGGCCTGTCCGGCGCGCTGATGCAGGCCATCACCCGCAACCCGCTCGCCGACCCGGGGCTGCTCGGCGTGAACATGGGCGCGGCCACCGCCGTCGTGGTGGCCATCGCGTTCCTGCGGATCACGGCCGTCGCCGGCTTCGTGTGGTTCGCCTTCGCCGGGGCGGCGCTGGCCACCCTCCTCGTCTACGCGCTCGGCTCGGCCGGCCGGTCCGGCGCCACCCCCGAGCGCCTGGTGCTCGCCGGGGCGTCGGTCACGGCGGCGCTCGGCGCGTTCAACATGGCCGTCCTGCTGCTCGACCCGGCGGCGTTCAACAGGTTCCGGTTCTGGGACGTGGGCTCCCTGGCCGGCCGCAGGATGGACATCGTGCTCGCCGTCGGGCCGTTCCTGCTGGTCGGGATCCTGCTCGCGCTCGGCCTGGCCCGCTCGCTCAACGCGCTCGGCCTCGGCGACGACGCGGGTCGGGCGCTCGGCGCGCACCTCGGCCGGACCCGGGTCCTCGGAGCCGTGGCGGTCACCCTGCTCTGCGGCGCGGCCACGGCGGCGGCCGGCCCGATCGGGTTCGTGGGCCTGACCGTGCCGCACGTGGCCCGGATGATCGTGGGCCCCGACCAGCGCTGGGTCCTCGGCTACTCGATGGTGCTGGCCCCGGTCCTCCTCCTCGGCGCCGACCTGATCGGCCGGGTGGCCACGGCGCCCGGCGAGTTGCAGGTCGGTATCGTGACCGCCCTGCTCGGCGGCCCGGTGTTCCTGGCACTGTGCCGGCGGCGGAAGCTGGCCCGGCTGTGAGGACGCCACGCACCCCGGCGAGACCCGCCACGAGGACACTCCGCACCCCGGGCGACCGGCTGTCCCTGCGGTACGCGCCGCGCGCCGCGACCGTGTGCGTCCTGCTGGCCGCCGGCGCGCTCGCGGTCGGACTGGTCGCGCTGACCACCGGGGACTTCCCGCTGACCGTGTCCGAGGTCGGGGCCTGGCTCGTCGGCCGGGGCGACGGCGGCACCGACTTCGTCGTCGGCACCCTGCGCCTGCCACGGCTGCTGACCGCGCTCCTGGTCGGGGCCGGGCTCGGGGTCAGCGGCGGGTTGTTCCAGAGCCTGACCCGCAACCCGCTCGGCAGCCCCGACATCGTGGGCTTCACGACCGGCTCGGCGACCGGGGCACTGGTGGCGATCCTGCTGCTCGGTGGCGACCCATTCGCCGTCGCGGCCGGCGCGGTGCTGGGCGGGCTGGGCACCGCCGCGGTCGTGTACCTCCTCGCCGTCCGGGGCGGGGTGCAGGGCACCCGGCTGATCCTGATGGGGATCGGGGTGAGCGCGATCCTGCTGTCGGTCAACGCGTACCTGATCACCCGGGCGTCCTGGCAGGACGCCCTCGCCGCGCAGTCCTGGCTGATCGGCACCCTCAACGGCCGGCGCTGGGAGCACGTGGTGCCCCTCGCGCTCGCGTGCGCGGTCCTGCTGCCCGTGGCCCTGTACCAGGGGCGGCGGCTCGCCCTGCTGGAGATGGGCGACGACGCGGCGCACGCGCTCGGCGTACCGGTGCAGCGCACCCGGCTCGTCCTCGTCGCCGTCGGGGTGGGCCTGGCGGCCGTGGCCACGGCGGCGGCCGGCCCGATCGGGTTCGTGGCCCTGGCCGGCCCGCAGATCGCCCGCCGGCTGACCCGGTCCACCGGCGCCGCGCTGCTCCCGGCGGCCCTGACCGGCGCGCTGCTACTCGCCGGGTGCGACCTGGCCACGCAACGACTGGCCCCGAGTCTGCCGGTGGGCATCGCCACCGGCGCGGTCGGCGGCTGCTACCTGGCCTGGCTCCTGGCCCACTCCTGGCGGAAGGCGAACCGATGACGCGGAAGGCGACCCGATGACCCGGCTGTACGCGGAGAACCTCACCCTCGCCTACGAGCAGCGCACCGTCGCCACCGGACTGGGGATCGAGATCCCCGACGGCTCGTTCACCGTCATCGTCGGGCCGAACGCGTGCGGCAAGTCCACGCTGCTGCGGGCCCTGGCGCGGATGCTGCGGCCGAAGGCTGGCGGGGTGTTCCTCGACGGGGCGCTGATCTCCTCGTACCCGTCGAAGGAGGTCGCCAGGAGACTCGGGCTGCTGCCGCAGTCGTCGACGGCGCCGGACGGGATCACCGTCGCCGACCTGGTGGCGCGGGGGCGCTACCCGCACCAGCGACTGCTGCGGCAGTGGTCCCGCGACGACGAGACCGCCGTGGCCGACGCGCTGCGCCGCACGGGCACCGCCGAACTGGCCGACCGGTTCGTCGACGAGTTGTCCGGCGGGCAGCGGCAGCGGGTCTGGCTGGCGATGGTGCTCGCCCAGCGCACCGGCATCCTGCTGCTGGACGAGCCGACCACGTTCCTGGACATCGCCCACCAGCACGAGGTCCTGGACCTGTGCGCCGACCTGCACGAGCGCGAGGGGCACACCCTGGTCGCGGTGCTGCACGAGCTCAACCAGGCCGCCCGGTACGCCACCCACCTGGTCGCGATGCGCCGGGGCGGGACGGTCGCCGCGCAGGGCGACCCGCGCGACGTGATCACCCCGGCGCTGGTCGAGGAGGTGTTCGGCCTCCCCTGCCGGGTGATCGAGGACCCCGAGACGGGTACGCCGCTCGTCGTGCCCCTCCGCCGCCGGCACACTGAGTTATCGATCACACTCGAAGCGTGAGGACGTCGCCTGGAGTCGCCGGGCGCAGGTTCGGACCGTAGGCTGGGCGACCGTGCGTACCCCTCTGCGCCTGCTGATCCTGGCTGCCGTCCTCCTCGTCGCCGGGTGGCTGCTGGTGCCCTGGGAGTGGTCGCTGATCGACGACGGGCAGGCCCTCGGGCACGTCCAGTCGATCGGGGTCCGCCAGACCGCCGAGCTCTACCGGTTCACCGACGGCTCCTGGGGCCTGTTCCGGCCGATGTTCTGGCTGTACATGGGCACCTTCTACCTGCTGCCGGTGAAGATCGCGTTCACGGCCCGGATGCTGATGCTCGCCACGGCCGTCGCGATCCCCGCCTGGCTCGTCTGGCGGCGCACCGGCAGCCGGCCCCTTGCCGCCGGGGCCGCCGTGCTGCTGGCCGGCAACCCGAGCCTGCTGCGCAACCTGGCGTACCCGTCGCTGCAGGAGGGCCCCGGCGTCGCCCTCGTAGCCCTCGGACTGCTCCCCTACCGCCGGCCGTGGCCCCGGATCCTGTTCTGGCTCGCCGCCGCCTGGTTCAAGTCCCCGTTCTCCTGGCTGCTCGTCTGCTACGGCGTCCTGCTCCTGGTCCGCCCCGGCGAGCGCCGGCTGTCCGACCGGCTGCACGGGCTCGTCGCGCTCGCCGCCGGCGCCGGCACGCTCGTGACCGCGTACACGTACAGCCAGGCCGGCGACTACACGGCGGCGCTGGACTTCGGATCGGCCAAACTGTTCGCCTCCGCCCTCGACGCCGCCCGCCAGATCGGCCCGCCGCTGCTCGTCGTGGCGCTGGGCGCGTTCGCGTTCGGGCTGCGGTACGCCGGGCGGGACGGCGTCGCGTGGGCCGTCGCCGGGGGCGGGGCGCTGTACCTGGCCAACCTGCTGCCCTGGAAGACCGACGAGCACTACGCCGGGCCGTACGTCTACCTGCTCATGGTCGGCGTCGTCCTGTCGGTGACCCCGACCCGGTCCCCGTTCGGCGCGACCGGAGCCACGGTCGGCACGGCCGGTCCCAGGGTCAGCGCGGCCGGGGCGGCGCGCCGGTTCGCGGTGGTGGCCGCGGCCCTCACCGGCCTGCTCCTCGCCGGCGTCGGCGGCCGGTACGTCTACCGCAACGTCGCCAACACCGCCGAACTCGAGGCGTGCGTCCTGCGCCTGCCCGGCACGCCCCTGGTCGGCTACAACCGGCAGGAGGGCGCACCCCGGCTCACGGAGCTGGCCGTGCTGCGCCGCCCGGGCTGGGCCGGGCAGGTGGTGTGGATCCCGAACGGCGCGCCGGCCGGAGTGGACTACTACATCCACCAGGACCAGTACGGCCCCGGCACGCCGGCGCTGATGACCGGCCCGGTGGTGTGCGAGACCCCACTCGCGACGGTGTACCGCTCCCGCTGAGGCGTGTTCGTGGCCGGTGTCCCGACCGGAGGTACTAGGCTCACCGGGTGGCTAGGTATCTGGACGTGCACCCCGACAACCCGCAGGCCCGTTCGATCAGCCAGGTCGTCGACCTGGTCAAGGGCGGCGGCCTGATCGCCTACCCGACCGACTCGTGCTTCGCGTTCGGTTGCCAGATGGGCAACAAGGCCGGCCTGGACCGGATCCGCGAGATCCGCAAGCTCGACGACCGGCACCACTTCACCCTCGTCTGCCGCGACTTCGCCCAGCTGGGCCAGTTCGTGAAGATCAGCAACGCGGTGTTCCGGCTGATCAAGGCGGCCACCCCGGGCAGCTACACGTTCATCCTGCCGGCGACCCGGGAGGTGCCGCGCCGCCTGCTGCACCCCAAGAAGCAGACCGTGGGGGTCCGGATCCCCGACCACAAGGTCGCCCAGGCCCTCCTCGCCGAACTCGGCGAGCCGCTGCTGTCCAGCACGCTCCTCCTGCCCGGCCACGACGAGCCGATGACGAACGGCTGGGAGATCAAGGAGCTGTTGGACCACCAGATCGACGCGGTGATCGACTCCGGGGACTGCGGGGTGGAACCGACGACGGTGATCGACCTGTCCGGGGACGAGCCGGAGATCCTCCGGGTGGGGGCCGGCGACCCGACGCCGTTCGAGTAGCCCGCCGCGACGCCCACGGTGACCGGGATCGGTGGGTTGGGCCGGAAACCACACGTCAGGGGTCGGCAAGGGGCCGGGTACCCCATGGCCCCGGCTCCCGCACGGGCGTAGTCTCACCAGCCACGAAGGTGGAAGGGCGAGGTCGTGGCGATGACTGGTGAGGTGGACGACGACGCCGAGTTCGAGTCGGACGAGGTGGAACGCGCCCCGGTGCGGGCTGTGTCGGTGCTCCTCGGCGTCCTGCTGGTCGGTTGGCTGGTGGGCACCCCGATCCTGTACCTGAAAGGGTCCATGGTCAGCGGGTTCGAATACCCTGACCGGTACGAGACGGCGCACGAGTTCGGCGTGCTCCTGCCGGCGCTCGGCCTGGTGATGGCCATCGTCAGCCGGCAACGCGAGTGGATCCTCGCGTACGTGCTGGGCATCCTGTGCGCCGTGATCCTGCTGGTCGGGGTGGCCACGGGCTGACCTGGCGCGTCAGCGGGTGCCCTCGCCTCCCCAGTGCGGGTCGCGCCCGACCAGGCCCAGGACCCGGTGCAGCGGCGGCGCGGCCACGGGGACCGGCACCGGCGGCCCCCACGCGCCCGTGCTCCGGCCGATCTCCGCGCGGGTGCTCAGCCACTCGTGCACGGCCCCGACGGCATCCTCGTCAGGGGCGTACGGCCGCCCCGTGGCGCGGGCCACGTCCCAGCCGTGCACGATGAGGTCGATGAGAAACAACGTGCCGAACGCCCCCGCGGGCAGCGTCCCGCCGCCCAGCGAGGTCTCGCCCGCCCAGGCTCCGGGCTGGCTCCAGGCGTCGCCGGCAGCCGCCCCGGCAGTGGCGTAGGCCGACCGCCAGTCCCCGACCAGTCGGTCGGCGTCCGGGGACTCCGAGGCATCGGCGGGGACCGGGGCGTGCCGGCCGGTGCGCGCCCCCGCGGCCGCGTCCCACAGGACGTGGTTGAGCAGGGCCGACAGGTCCCAGTCCGCGCACGGGGTGGGCGCGTCGAGCTGGTCGTCGGTCACCGCCGCGACGACCGCCATCGTGTGTGGGACGGAGGCCGCGAACTCCGCGAACAGCGGGCGGTCCGGGGCGAGTGCTGCGAACGGGCTGTCGCTCATCCTCCGAGCCTAAGTCCGATCAGGCCCCATTGTCCATATTTATCCGATTTGAGCGACATCGCACGATAGTGCGCAGGCGGCGAACCGCTCAGAGGTCGGCGTGCACCGCGAGGAAGCCGCGCACCGCCGCGTCCCAGCCGAACATCTCCGCCCGGGCCCGCGCGGCCGCCCGCCGCCCGGCCTCCGGCCGGCCGAGCAGCTCGACCACCCCGGCGGACATGTCCTCGCCGGCCACGGCCACCCCGGCGTCCCCGACGACCCCGGGCAACGCGCTGGAGGAGCTGACCACGACCGGGCTGCCGCAGGCCAGCGCCTCCAACGCCGCGAGCCCGAACGTCTCGACCGGCCCGGGGGCGATCACGACGTCGGCGGAGGCGAGCAGGTCGGCGAGGGCTCCGCGGTCCGACATCCAGCCGGTGAACGTGACCGGCAGGCCGCCGGCCGCGGCCTCGGCCTCCAGGCGTTCGCGGAGCGGGCCGTCGCCGGCGATCACGAGCCGGGCGTCGACGCCGCGCGAGCGCAGCGCCGCGAGGGTGGTCAGGGCCCGCTGCGGCCGCTTCTCCAGGGACAGCCGGACGCAGCACACGAGCAGCACCCCGGGCCCGCCGTGCGGGGCGCGCCGGTCGGGGCGGAACAGATCGAGATCCACTCCGAGGGGTACCTGGTCCACGTTGCGCACGCCGATCCGGTCGAACTCGCGGGTGGCCCAGTCCGTCGTGCAGATCACCCGGTCGTAGTCGCGGGCGGTGTTGCGGTTGAGCCGGCCGGCGAGCCAGCGCAGGGCGGGGCCGGGCAGCCGGGCGACGCCGAGCAGGCCGTCGAGGCTCTCGTGCGAGACCATCACGGCCGGTACGCCGTGCGCGCGGGCCCACGCGCCGGTCCAGCGCAGGGTCGTGCGGTCGGACACCTCGAGCCGGTCGGGGTCGAGCCGGCCGAGCAGGTCGAGGAGGGGGCGGCGGCGGAGCATCACCCGGTAGCCGCCGAGGCCGGGGACGTGCACGCCGGGCAGCGTGATGACCTTGCCCTGCGGGGTGTCCTCCTCGCCGTGGTCGGCACCGGGGATCACCAGCACCGGCTCGTGGCCGGCCCCGGCGTAGCCCTGGCCGAGGGAGTAGAGGGCGGTGCGCAGGCCGCCGGAGGTGGGCGTGACGAAGTTGGCGAGCCGGACGATCCTCACGCGGCGATCACCGGGGTGGCCGCCCCGACCGCCGCGTAGTGCCCGATCAGTTCGTCGGTGAGCGCGCCCCAGGTCCGGCGGGCGACGGCCTCGCGGGCGGCCAGACCGTAGGCGTCCCGGCGGGCCGGGTCGGCCACCAGCTCGGCGACGGCGGCCGTGACCGCGGCCTCGTCGGAGGGCGTCACCAGGGTGCCGGTGTGTCCGGGCTCGACCAGGTCGATGGGGCCGCCGGCCGCCGGGGCGACCACGGGCACCCCGCTGGCCAGGGCCTCCTGCACCGTCTGGCAGAAGGTCTCGTGCGGTCCGGTGTGCACGAACACGTCGAGGCTGGCGTAGATCCGGGCCAGGTCGGTGCCGTGCCGGGTACCGAGGAAGGTGGCGTCGGGCATCGCCTTGCGGACCGAGTCGCGGGTCGGCCCGTCGCCGACGACCACGACGCGCACCCCGGGCAGCCGGGACGTCGCGGCGAGCAGTTCGACGCACTTCTCCCGGGCGAGGCGGCCGACATACCCGACGATGACCTCGCCGTCCGGGGCCAGTTCGCGGCGCAGGGCCTCGTCGCGGCGGGCGGGGTGGAACAGGTCGGTGTCCACGCCACGTCCCCAGCGCCGCACCCGGGGCACGCCGCGCTCGGTGAGCTGGTCGGCCGTCGAGGAGGACGGCGCGAGGGTCAGGGCCGCGCGGTTGTGCACCCGGCGGACCCAGCCCCAGGCCATCGACTCGGCGAGCCCGACCCGGTACGCGCGGGCGAAGCCGGGCACGTCGGTCTGGTAGACGGCCACGATCGGCACCCCGAGTTCACCCGCGGCCCGTGCGCCCCACGCGCCGAGCACGAACGGGCTGGCCAGGTGCACGACGTCCGGGCGGTGCGCCCGGAGCGCCTCGAGGATCCGCCGGGTCGGCAGGCCGAGGCGCACGCTCGGGTAGCCCATCATGGGCAGGGAGCTCACCCGCAGTACCGGATAGTGTTCCGGATCGTCGGCGGGCAGCACTGTGGACGCCGGCCTCGGGGCGATGACCAGGGGACTGTGCCCGCGGGCGACCAGATGGTCTGCCACCCGGGCCACGGAGTTGGCCACGCCGTTGACGTCCGGCGAGTACGACTCTGTGATGATCGCGACTCGCATGCCCGCACGGTAGGAATGCCACGGGTGCGCCGGGGAACCCACGGTTGTCCGGCAGACGAAGAAATGTGAAACACCGTCCCCGACATGATCCCGTCACCCGGGCGTCAACTCGCCCCCGTCTCCCCGTCACGCGCCCCTGACAGGGTGCCTGGGTGTTGAGCCTGTTCGCCACAGCGGTGCCGGCCGCCGAACACCGCCGCTGTCGCGCGCTCGGGTTCGTCGGTTCGGCCGCCGTCGCGCTCGGCGGCCTGGCTGCCGGCGCGCTGCCGGTGCGCGACACCCTGACGCCGGTGCGCGGCCTGGGCGACCTGCGCGGCTACGCCACCCCGGGCCTGGCCTGCACGTACTTCGGGCTTGCCCTGCTCGTGCTGGCCTGGTGGTGGCTCGGCACGATCCGGCCGCCGACCCGGGGCCTGCTGATCACGTTCGCGGTGTGGGCCGCGCCGCTGGCCCTCGGCCCGCCCCTGTTCAGCCGGGACGTGTACAGCTACCTCGCCCAGGGCCGGATGGTCGGCGAGGGCATCGACGTGTACCAGTTCGGCCCGGCCACCCTCGGCGGTCCCCTGGCCGCGCAGGTCCCTGCGATCTGGCAGACCACGCCCACGCCGTACGGGCCGGTGTTCCTCACGTTCGCGACCCGGGTGTCGCGGGTGGCCGACGGGCACATCGCCGGTGGGGTCCTCGGCATGCGCGCCGTGGCGCTGCTCGGGGTGGCGGCCCTGGCGGTGTGCCTGCCCCGGCTCGCCCGGGCCTGCGGGGTGGACCCGTCGCCGGCCGTCTGGCTCGGCCTGCTCAATCCCCTGGTCCTGCTGCACCTCGTCGCCGGCGCGCACAACGACGCCGTGATGCTCGGCCTGCTCGTCACCGGCCTGGTCGTCGCGCTGCACCGCCGGCCGGCACTGGGCGCGGTCCTGGTCACCCTCGCCGCCCTGGTCAAGGCGCCCGCGGCGCTGGGTCTGCTCGTGGTGGCGGCGATCTGGGCCGATCAGCTGGCCGGCCGGTGGCGGTGGCCCCTCGCCCTGTTCCGGGCCGGCGGGACCGGGTTGGCCACCACCGTGATCGCCACCGGCGTCGCCGGCACCGGCTACGGCTGGATCGGCGCGCTGAGCACCCCCATCTCGGCCACCAACTGGTCGGTCACCAGCGCCCTCGGCCGGCTCACCGGCGTCGTCCTCGACACCCACCTCGGGGTGTCGGCGTGGCGGTGGATCGGGCTGGGCGCGGTCGGCGCGGTCGGCCTGTTCGTGTGGCTGCGCCGCGAACAGCTCGGCGTGGTGCACGCGCTCGGCCTGTGCCTGGCGGCGATGGCGGTGCTCGGGCCGGCGCTGCGGACCTGGTACCTGCTGTGGGGCCTGGTCCCGATCGCTGCGGCGGCCCCGACGGGCGCGGTCCGCCGCTGGGCGGCCGGGGCCAGCGGCGTGCTCGCGTTGGCCGTGCTCCCCGACGGGTTCGGCCCCGACCCGGAGCGGCTCGCCGTCGCGCTCGGCGGCGCGCTGCTGGCCGTGGTGGCCGCGTGGTGGTGGGTCACCGGCGTCGAACTGGCCCCCGAACCCCGCCTGCACGCGGTCGGCTACCGCCTGTGGTGACCCGCCGGATCGCCCTCGTGTCCGGCCTGGCCCTGGCCATCGCCGTCTTCATCGCCGTGGCCCCCGGCCACCGGGGCTGGTTCGACGTCGGCGTCTACCACGGCACCGTGCGGCACTGGCTGGCCGGCGGCGACCCGTACGACTACCTGCGCCCGCCCACGAACCTGTACGGCTTCACGTACCCGCCGTTCGCGCTGCTGTGCATGCTGCCGATGGCCCTGCTGGGCTGGCACGCCACCGTGGCCGTCAGCGTGGCCCTCAACGTGGCGGCGTCGGCGGTGCTGCTGTGCTGGCTCGTCGACCCGGTGGCCCGCCGCCGGGGCTGGAGCCGGTGGTACGCCTTCGCCCTCGGCGGCTGCCTGCTCGCCTTCTACGGCCCGGCCCGCGACACGGTCAGCTTCGGCCAGGTCAACCTGCTGCTCCTCGTCCTCGTGCTCGCCGACGCGCGCCTGCTGTCCGGCCGCTGGGCCCGGTACGCGGGGATCGGCGTCGGGCTGGCCGCCGCGGTCAAGCTCACCCCGGCCCTGTTCGTCGGGTACCTCGTCGTGACCGGTCGCTGGCGCGCGGCTGCCACGGCCGTCGGCACCACGGCGGCGGCGACCCTGCTCGCGTGGTGGGTGCTGCCCGGGACCTCGCGGGAGTTCTGGACCCACACCCTGTGGGACACCTCCCGGGTCGGCAACCTCGCCTACGTGTCCAACCAGTCCCTGCAGGGCGCGCTCGCCCGCTTCGGGGTCACCGACAAGCTCCCCTGGGCGCTGGCGGTCCTCGTGGCGCTCGCGATCTGGGCCTGGCGGGTCCGGCGCGCCGACGTGCCCTCCGGCTTCGCGCTGACCGGGCTCGCCGCGTGCCTGGTCAGCCCTGTGACCTGGGTGCACCACCTGGTCTGGGTGCTGCCGGCGCTCGTCGTGCTCGCCGACTCCGGCCGGTGGAGAGTGACCGGGCTGCTCTACCTCATGCTGTCCAGCAGCATGGTCTGGCTGTGGTGGGACGACGGCCGCAGCGCCCTCGGGGTGCTCGGCAGCAACGCGTTCGTGTGGATATCGCTCGGGCTGCTGGTGGGGCTGCCGCTGGCGGGCGCGGGCGACCGTACCCATGAAAAGGCTCTTTTGTCCTCTAACGCCTGATCTGTGGCGGGGCGCATTGGGCGAGTCGGCCGAATCGTGAGACTCTTGGTGAACACGGCTCGCACCGGGCTGGTCGTCCACGTATCGGACGCCCCGGGCGCCCGGGGTCCACGCATCGCACGGGTCCGCTCCCGCGGGCGTTTCCACCGTCCCCGGTTCACCAGCTCTTCCGGCGTCCGCCACCGCGAACGCCGTCTCCACGCACCCGCCCACCGGCCGGCGCGTGCCGATCCACCAGGAGACACGCCATCACACTTTCCCCGCCCCGGTCGCACGCTGTCGACTCCCCCCGCACCCTCACCGACGTCTACGGCCCCGGCGTCGCCGTCTGCGCCCGCCCCCTGGTCGAGGCCGGCGTGCCCACCGCCCGGCACCGGCACACCCGCGACGCGCTGTCCGCCCGGCCGCTCGCCGTCGCCGACGACACCGCCGTCCTCTGCAGCGCCGGCGGCACCGACCCCGAACTCCTCGCCGTCATGCGCGACGGCGGCCTGCCCGTCGGCACCGACCTGCGCGAGTTCCGCACCGAGGCCGAGTTCGCGGCCCGGGTCGCCGAGGCGATGGCCGACGGCCTGCTGATCTCCATGGAATACCCGCAGCCCACCGACCTGTGCCCCGACGCCCGGACCGTGAAGACCGCGCTGCTCGTCGGCTACCTGAACAACAAGGCGAGCATCAGCACCCTCGTCGACCCCCGGTTCCAGGCCCGGCGCAGCGTCGTCACCCGCGCCGAACTCGCCGACGCGGCCCCCGCCGAGAAGTCCTGGGTGCTCAAGGCCGCGACCAACGCCGCACACGGTGGCAGTCTCGACGTGTACCTGCACGAGGCCGGCTCCCCGATCTCACTCCCCGTCTTCGCCACGGTACTCGACGAGTTCGTCATCGAGGAGTACCTGCGGATCAAGCGCAACTGGGGCATCCAACTCCACATCGGCCCCGACGCCCGCGCCCGCCTGCTCGCCGTCACCGAACAGCGCATCGACGACGCCGGCATCTACGCCGGCGGCCGGTTCGGTCTGGTCAACGCCCCGCCGTTCGAACTGCTCACCGAGTGCCTCGCCATCGCCCAACGCGCCGCCGACGTCGGGTACCGGGGCCTGTGCAGCCTCGACTGCGCCCAGTCCGAGGACGGCCAGCTCGTCGTCCTCGACCTGAACTTCCGGATCACCAGCGGCTCCATCCCGCTGCTCGCCCTGCGCTCCATCCGCCCGCACGCGCTCGACCTGCCGGCCGAATCGGCGAAGCTGTCCGGCACGGGGCCGCTCGGCGACCTGCTCACCGCGCTGCGACCGGCCGTGCGCGCCGGCGGGCTGCTGGTGATCGCCGGGCACGACAGTCTGCGCACCGACGCACCGGTGGCGGAGTGCACGCTGCAGATCCTGGTGTACGGAGACGACCCCGATGAGGTGACGGCCCGGCGGGCGGCGTTGGAGCACCAGTTCGGCCACTGACCCAGCCGGGCGCGCGCGGCCTCGGCCCGGCCGGAGCGGGGCCTATGAGCGGGCCAGGGGCGTGGACCCTCCGCACCGCGCTCCGGTCGCATCCCTCCCCTGGCCAGGCGGGGCCGCCGGCAGGACAGACAGGTCTGCCCGTCCAGGCACCAGGGGTTTTACCCGATGTCGGCGACCGGATCCTCCGTTAGGCTGGTGCCCGTGACGTACCCATCCTCTGACGACGCCGCTCACCAGCCTCACGGGAGTGAGCAGTACCCAGCCGCCCCGACGTCCGTCCCGCCGTCGTACGGCGCGCCGAGTCCGGTGCCGCCGACCTACGGCACGCCCCCGGTGCCTCCCGTGACCTCCGTGCCGCCGTCGTACGGGACGGTGCCGTCCGGTCCGCCGGCGTACGGCACCCCGCCGGTGACCTCCGTGCCGCCGTCCTACGGCACGCCGCCGCCCGCGTCCTACGACACCCCGCCGGGTCAGTACGGCGCGCCCGCGGCCGGCCAGTACGGCCAGGTCCCGCCACCCGGCTACGCCCCCGGCCCGCAGTACGGGTACCCGGTCGACCCGATGACCGGGGAGATCCTGTCCGACAAGAGCAAGCTGGTCGCCGGCCTGTTGCAGATCTTCCTGGGCGGGTTCGGGGTGGGCCGGTTCTACACCGGACACACCAACATCGCCATCGCCCAGATCGCGGTGACGTGGCTGACCTGCGGGTTCGGTAGCTTGTGGCCGCTGATCGACGGGATTTTGATCCTGGTGAACGGCGGCACGGACATCCAGGGCCGCAAACTCCGCGACAACTGAACCGCCACGGGTTGCCGCGGCCCCCAGATTCCCGGGCCGCCGCAACCCGTCCTCATTCAGTCAGCGTGACCTGCGGCACCCGTGCCGATCGGCGGGCCGGGCGATTCCGGGGTGAGCGAGTAGCGGATCTTCGCGGCCGGCCGCGCGCCCAGCCGCTCGTAGAACCGCAGCGCCGGCGTTCCACTGGGCGGGTGCCCTTGAGCTATGCACTTGCCACAACACTGAGCGAGGACTCACCAAATAAGGGCCAGGCCTCAGTGTCCCAACTCTCTTGATGCGAACATGCTTATCTCTGCGTCGCCGAGGGCGGCTGCTCGCTCAAGGACCGGGCGGCCAAGCCCGGCAATGCGAACAGCCGCAGCCACCGCGACCATCCTGACAATTCGATCGTCGTCATCGATTCGACTCAGCATGCCCTGGACGGAGGCATCATCAGCGGCGCTGGAAAGCCACGCCAACAGGATTCCCAGCTTGCTCGTTCCAAGCTGTTCGATCGCCGCCGCCAGTTGCTGTTTCGACGCGTGCGCCAAGAAATAGAGGGCAGCACGTCGTACTGCAATGTCAGTATCCTCCAATAGTCCAAATGCTTTGCCAATTAATTTTCCGTCATCAACTCCCGCACTGGAGTGCACTACGTCGATCGCCCAGTACTTAACCTTCCGGCCCGGGTGTTCCAGAAGTCGATCCACCCGTCCAAGTAGAGGCTTAGCCTCGCCTCCGAGTTCAGACAGGACCCAAACACCAACTTCAACCGCGCCCACCTCACCGCCATCCAACAAAGCTTTAAGGTTCAATATGGGATATCCATGAAATAGCTCCTGCAGCAATGCGTAGGCATCTTCACTGCGCGCCTCATCACTGCGACTAGCATCACAGATACGCTGGATCAGAATATCGCCATTTTGAATCTTCATTCCAACCTCATTATTTCCCATTCAGTTTGTTGCGGACATCGCGAAGTAGTGCCTCTTCGTCGGCGACCCACTTGGCATGCCCGCGGTCTATACCAAGGTCGCTATTGACTTGCTTGCGACGTACAATGCTGGCCTTCAAGTCTCGCTCAAGCTGCTCAAGTTCCTCGGCCGTCCAGTTCCCTGGCACACGGTTTCCCGGTGGAAGTTCACCATGGAGCTTGCCTGTGGAATCGACGGCGGGAACAGCGCACCCTGTGTTGTGTACGAGGACGGGCGTGTCGCCTGCAACGACATAGTACGTGTGGATCCCGGCGACTGTGAGGGTTGTGCATCCAGTCTTGGGCAGTGTAGTTGGTAACGGTTCCGACGTATTGGGCCGACCTGTTGGAGGTGGTCAGTCCGTGACCGGGGGGCAGTTTGCCAGCGTCGACCCATGTACGCTCTGTCGCGTCCCAGAAGGGGTGTTCTTGCATCGTGTGGATGATGCTGGTCTCGCCGGCCGCATTGATGATCTGCAGGTCGGTGAGGTCATGGTCATTGTTGAGATGCAGTTGGGTGACGGGTTCAGCGGTCGCATCGCCGGTCTCTGGATCAGTGGCCCAGACCAAGTCGCCGACCATCACGTCTTTGATTGGCTTGGTGGAGCCGTCCGCCATGAGGACCAGGGTTGCGGGCGCGAAGCTGTTTCGCAAACAAGCTTCAGCAGAGCGTCCCAGCATCCCTTCTCCGCTTCGCGCTGCTCCGCCGGCGGTTGCGGGGACGCTACGCACCGCGATCCGGGCACACAAGGGGTTACCACCAACTGGCACCAAAAATTTCGATGTCCCGATATGCCATCAGTGCCCGGAAGGTTCGCTCCACCAGCCACACAAAGCGACTGACCAGGACATCGACTCCACCCACGACACAGCCGCCGTCCGATGGGCGAGAACCTGGGACGCGGGTCGCCATCATCTGGTCCCGCCGCACGCGGGGGCGGATGGTGGTGGGGACGGTGCGCTGCAGCCGCACCCGTCTTTGTCCCCACCACCATTCGGGTTCGGGCTGGATGCCCGCCACCGCCCGGGCCCCCGCCCGGTACACCCCTATGGTCGTTGCCCTTTATGTCTTTGATGGGCATCGAGTCGGGAAAACGTCAGATTCATAGGGTACGCGGCCCACCGCGCGCGACCACGCCAGCGGCACCTCACCCGGAACAACGACCGGGCCCGGACGGAGGTCGCGCGTTCGGGGACAGCGCGCCGGACAGGGCTGCGCGGGGCCGGGAGGGTCGGCTAGCCTTCGCGGGTTCCGTTCGACGGGGAGGGTGCTTGTGAAGAGGCGTCTGTTCGCGGTGGTGGCGGCTGCCGTGGTGCTGGGCACGGCCGGTGGGTGTGACGACGGAGCCGCCCCGGCCGCCGGTGGCGCGCGGCCCACGGCCAGCGCCTCGCCCAGCCCGACGGTCGACCCGGTGACCAACCGGCGCGACGTGTGCGGCAACGCGGCAATGGCCATGGTCATGCAGCTCAAAGCGTTCAACACCAGCATGCAGGCGTTCGACGCCGCCGTCGACCGTCACGATGACAAGGCCGCGGAGGAGGCCGAGCGACCCGCCGCGCAGGCGCTGGCCGACCTCGCGACCGCGTACGACACCGAGGCCGGCCACGCCGTCGACCCGAAACTGAAGAGCGCGCTGACCGGGCTGGCCGGCGAGTACCGCACGGCGTCCGTCGACCTCTACAAGGAACTCAACCACGGGCAGGACACCGGCCTGTCCGACCGGTTGCGCGGTTTGACCGAGAAGCTCGGCACCGCGTGCCCCGGGCCGACGCCGCCTCCACCCGTCCGCTAACCGGGCGCCGGGGAGGATCCGGGTCGGCTGTCCAGGCCGGCCGTCTGGAGCAACCCGTGCGCACCGGTCACCCGCCACTCCTCCCCCGAGGCGTCCAGCGCCGCCAGGGTCCCCGCCGCGAGACCGACGACAACCTCGCATTTCAGGGTACGCAGCGCCGCCACCGGCCCCGGGAAATACTCGACGACGTCCGCGAACGGCGTCAGCGCCGGCCAGTGCGCGTCGCCGACCAGCCTGCGGTAGTTCAGGTCCCCCTTGAACACGGTCAGGGTCGCCGCCGACCACTCGGCCCGCAGATCCTCCGGCGCGTGGTGGTAGGACAGCGGCGCGCGGTAGAAGTCGTGGGTGCGCAGCGTCCACCGGCCCTCGGCGGCGGCCGCCAGCAGCCGGTCGCGCGTCGCCGGGTCCAGGACGGACACGCACTCGGCGACATCGGTGGCCAGGGCGTCGGACACGAAGTACGGGTACGGCTTCACGTGCACCGCCACCCGCTCGCTCAGCCCCGTGGCCAGCAGGTGGTCGACGAGGGCGAGATCGGCGAGCAGTTCGCCGCCGGCGTTGTCGGCGACCAGGCACAGTTCCCGGCCCAGCCCGGCCTCCAGCGCCGCGCACAGGGCCGCGGAGTCGTCCACGACGAGCGAGCCCTCGTCGGCCGGCCCGCCGTGCTGGCCGATCCGGAAACTCAGGTCCGCCCGGTTGCCCCAGACGGCCGCGACCAGCAGCTCCCGCAGCGAACCGGTCGAGGGGGAGCTGGTGCGGGCCTCCGCCGACTTCAGGTACGCGTACGGGTCCACGCCCTGCCAGGGACCCGGAGCGAAATAGCCGACGGCGTCGAGGATCCGGCGGTAGAAGTAGCTCTCGGCGAACAGGAAGGGCACGTCGAACCAGCGCCGGCCGTAGTGGCCGGTGCCCCAGGTCTCCCACCGCGCCGCGTCGTGCGCGTCGGCGGGCAGACGTGCGATCACGCCGGTCAGGGACTCGGCGACCAGCGCGTCGAGGGCCCGGCGCTGGTCCGGGCCGTAGGGGTGGGCATCGCGCACGCCGGCCACCAGTTTCGGGTGCCGGTCGTGCAGGACGCTCCACGGGAACGACCCGGGGACGGCGGGCGTGACGACCTGTGGGGTGGGGTCAGCGGGCGACACGCAGCTCCACCCAGTCGAGGTGCCCGTCCCCGAGCGCCGCGACCGCCGCGACGATCCCGGTCCGCGCGGCCCGCAGCGCCGGGTCCTCGGCCATCACCAGGATGTCGTCGAAGAACCGGTCCACGGCGTCGGGCAGCCCGGCGGCGGTGGTGGCCGCGACCAGCCCGGCGAGGTCCACGCCCGGGGTGAGGTCGGCGTGCACCTTGCCGAGGGTGTCGTGCAGGAGCTGCTCGGCCGGCTCGGTGAGCAGCGCCGGGTCGTACGCCGTCGCCGTGCCCGCCGGCACGATCCGCCGGGCGCGCTGGAGCGCGGCGGCCAGCCGGAGGAACGCGTCCTCGCCGGCCACGGCCGTGAGCTGGCCGAGGACGAGCTCGGCGCGGTGCGGCCGGTCGGCGTGCGGGAGGACGGCGCGGACCCGGTCGACCGGGTACCCCTCGTCGAGGAGCTGCTGCTCGAAACGGCGGGTGACGAACTCGCCCAGCGCGTCGAGCACGGTCACGTCGACGGGCTGGAGCCGCGCGGCCGCCGCCAGGGACTCGGCGAACGACAGCCCACCGAGGGCCGGCTGCGACCGGTGCACGCTGATCGCGCCGAGCACGGCGCGGCGCAGCGCGTACGGGTCGCTGCTGCCCGTGGGCAGGCCGACCGTCGCGGCGAGCCCGGTGAGCATGTCGAGCCGGGCGGCCAGGGAGAGCAGCGCGCCGGGCACGCTGGTGGGCAGGATGTCGCCGGCCTGCCGGGGCAGCTCGGCCTCGAACAGGGCGCGGGCGACGGCGGGCGACTCGCCGGCCGCCGTCGCGTACTCCCGGGCCATGACGCCCGCGAGGCTGGTCATCTCGGTGACCATCTGCGAGCCCAGGTCGAACAGCAGCAGCTCGCCGGCCCGGTCCAGGGTCGCGCGGTCGTCACCGGCCAGGCCGACGGTGTCGGCGAGGACCCCGGCCAGGGCCCGGATCCGGGCGGCCCGGTCGGCCATCGAGCCGAGCTTGTCGGTGAACGTCAGCCGGGACAGCTGGGCTGCCATGTCCGGGATCGGGGTGGCCAGGTCGGCACGGTGGAAGAAGGCGGCGTCCTCGTACCGGGCGCGCAGCACGCCCTCGTTGCCGGCGCGGACCAGGTCCGGATCGATCGCGCCGTTGGCGACGACGACGAAGTACGGCAGCAGGGTGCCGTCGGCGGCCCGGACCGGCAGGTAGCGCTGGTGCTTGCGCATGACGGCCGTGAGGATCTCCTCCGGCAGCTCCAGGTAGGACGGCGCGAACGAGCCGAGCAGCGGGGTGGGCTGCTCGATCAGGTAGCAGATCTGGTCGAGCAGGCCGGCCTCGGCGGCGAGGTCGACGGTGCCGCCGACGGACGCCGCGAGGGCCAGCGCGCCCTTGGTGACGAGCTCCCACCGGGCGTCGGGGTTGAGCACGATCCCGGTCGCGGCGAGCTGCCCGGAGTAGCTGTCGGCGGACGTGATCGCCAGGGTCGGCTCGGCGGAGGTGCGGTGCACCCGGGTGTACCGGTCGGCGGCCAGGGTCGACACGACCACCGGCACGACCTCGGTCCCCCACAGCGCGAGCAGCCACCGCACGGGCCGGGTGAACGACAGCGACGGGTCGAGCCAGCGCATGTTCCGGCTGCCCCGCAGGCCGGTGACGACCTCGCCGAGCAGGTCGGCGAGCACGACGGGCGCGGTCCGGCCCGGCTCGTCCTTCACGACGGCGAGGTGTTCGACGCCGCTGATCTCGACCCTGACCAGGTCCTCGACGGCCACGCCCTGCGAGCGGGCGAACCCGGCGGCGGCCGGCGTCACGGTCCCGTCGGGCTTGTACGCGGCCGACACCTTCGGCCCCTTCACCGTCCGGGTGGCGTCCTCCTCGACGGCGGCGACGCCCTCGACGGTGACGACGAGGCGGCGGGGGGTGGCCAGCGCGTACACCGCGCCGTGCGCCAGGCGGGTGCCGGCGAGCTTGTCGGTGACGGTCTGGGCGAGCCACTCGCGGGCGGCGCGCGCCTCGGCGGGCGGCATCTCCTCGACGCCGATCTCGAACAGCAGGGTCTGCGGGCCGGGGGCCGCCGAGCTGGTCGTGGTGGGGATCGCGTGCCCGGTGGCGGCGGGGGCCACGGCGAGCGGGGCGGTCGGCGCGACGCCGAGCGGGTGGTCGAGCTCGGCGCGGCGCTGGACCCACAGCTTGGCGACGTCGCCGGACATGCGCCGCATCCGGGCGAACTCGGCGGCCCGGTCGCTCGTGGACACCGCGCCCCGGGAGTCCAGGATGTTGAACGCCTGCGAGCACTTCAGGATCAGGGTGTGCGCGGGCACCGGCAGCCCGGCGTCGATCATCCGCTGGGCCTCGTCGGCGAAGTGGCCGAGCAGCGCGCGGGCCGTGTCGACGTCGGCGTCGTCGAGGTAGAACCGCGACATCTCGTACTCGCCCTGGCCGAACACCTCGCCGTAGGAGACGCCGGGCGCGTAGGCGATGTCCTTGAAGTGGGTGACGTTCTGCTGGGCCATCAGGATCCGCTCGATCCCGTAGGTGATCTCCACCGGCACCGGGTCGAGGTTCAGGCCGCCGACCTGCTGGAAGTAGGTGAACTGGGTGATCTCCAGCCCGTCGAGCCACACCTCCCAGCCCAGGCCCCACGCACCGACGGCCGGCTGCGCCCAGTTGTCCTCGACGAAGCGGATGTCGTGTGCGGCGACGTCGATCCCGAGCGCGACGAGCGAGCCCAGGTACAGCTCCTGCGCGTTGCCCGGCTCGGGCTTCAGGATCACCTGGAACTGGGTGTGCGTCTGCAGCCGGTTGGGGTTCTCGCCGTAGCGGGCGTCGTCGGGGCGGACCGACGGCTCGACGTAGGCGACCTTCCACGGCTCGGGGCCCAGGACCCGCAGGAAGGTGGCCGGGTTGAGGGTTCCCGCGCCGACCTCGGTGTTCATGGGCTGCACCGTGAGGCAACCCTGCTCGCGCCAGTACTCGGCGAGTCGGGTCAGGGCATCCTGCATGGTCAACGCGGTCACGGGACAAACCTCACAATGGGGTACGGGCGGCGAGCAGCCCTTTCAGCCTATCCTCGACCGCCGCGCCCCCTGCTCCCCGGTCCACCGCGGGGGCCGCGGCGGGTGGACCGGCAGGGTCCCGCACCGCCGCGGCCACCGGCCGGCGGCTACTGCCGCCGTTCCATCAGTCGGCTGATCGCCTTGTCGAACCGGTTCATGGCCAGCCGGTTGTAGTAGCCGGCGTTCTGCTCGTCGACCATCGCCTTCTGCAGGTAGCGCTCGCCGGAGGCGATGAGGTACCCGGCGTCGGCGAGCGCGTCGTCCTGGCCCTCCTTGTAGACGCCCTCCTCGGCGTAGAACTGGCCCACCGAGCCGAACGTCAACTGGTTGCCCTGCAGTTCCTTGGCGGACTGGGTCAGCACGTCCAGCGCCCCGGCGGTGTCACCCATCCGTTCCCGGCTCAGGCCCTCGTTCAGGTCGGTCAGGAAACGCTCGGGGTCGATCAGGTCCCGCCACTCGATCACCCAGTCCGGGCAGAAGCAGGGCGGGTCCGGGCGGTTCCAGCCCCAGGGGTCCCAGAGCTGCGGTGGACAGTCCCAGCCGACGATGCGGCCCCACCTGTCGTAGAGCGGAACGCAGGGCGAGCCGGCCTGCGCCGGCTGGGCCGGGCCGACGGCCACGAACAGGCCGGCCAGGACCATCGCCAACGCCGCGAACATTCGGGCGATTCGTGGTGTGAGAGTTCGTCCTCGCATGTGGAGTCCTTCTTCCGATACTTTCGATGCCATGCCGGCACCCACGGACGAGCATGAGTGGGAACCTCCGGGAGAAGTCCGAACGGGATCCGAACCCGGACGAGCACGGACGGGGAGTGTGATGGGCGAGCGGGAGCCGCTGCTGCACGCCGAGGAACTGGCCGACGCCGAGCCCGAGGCCGCGCTGGCGGTCCTCGCGGCGCTGGCCGGTCCGACCGGCCCCCTCCCGCCCGGGCTCGCATGGCGGCTCGGCATGGTGCACTACCTCGCCGGCCGGCTCGCCACCGCGACGGAGATCCTCGACCGCGGGGCGTACCCGACGGAGAACACCGGCGACGAGGCCCAGCTGGCCGCGTGGAGCGCCACCGCCCGGTGGGCCGTCGGCGACGTGCCGGGCTGCGGCGATCTGGCCGCCCGGGCGCTGCGGATCGCGACGGCGGCCGGCTGCGAACGGGCGCTGGCCGCCGCGCACGTCGCCTCGGCCCTGCACGCCGAGCGCCTCGGGGACCGGGGCGCGAACCAGTTCCACTACCGCCGGGCCCTCGTGCACGCCGAGCGGGCCGGCGACCGGCGGCAGATCGCCAGGATCCGGACGAACCAGGCGTCCCAGGCGCTGGAGGTCGCCGCGTACGCCACGGCCAGAGAGGCCGCCGAGGTGGCCACCGCGGCGGCCGAGCTGGCGGGCACCCCCGCGTACCTGGTAGTGGCGGTGTCCAACCACGCGCAGGCGCTCCTCCGGCTGGGCGTGCTGGACGAGGCGGTCGAGCGGTTCCAGATCGCGCTCACCCTGTGCCAGAACACCGGGGACGCGGCCGCCGCGTACGCGCTGAACGGGCTCGGCGAGGTCTACCGCCGCCAGGGCCGGCCCACCCTGGCCCGGACGGCGCACGAGGAGGCGCTGCGGATCTCGGAGTCGTGCGCGGACCTGCAGGGCATCGTCCCCGCCACGGCCGGTCTGGTCCTGTTGCTCGCCGATTCCGAGCCGGAGGTGGCCGCCGCCCTGGCCGAGAACGCCGCCAGCCGGGCCGTGGGCCGCCTCCTCGGGGTCGCGGAACTGTCCACGGCCCGGGTCGAACGGTCGGCGGGACGCCCCGACCAGGCCATGGCCGCCGTCACCCGTGCGGAGGGGATCGCCCGCCGGCACCGCGACCGCGCGGGCCTGGCCGACGCCCTCGAACTCCGGTCCGCGCTCGCCGCCGACCCGGCCGCCCGGCACGCCGCCCTCACCGAGGCCCGGTCGATCTGGGCCGAAGCCGGGGCGACCGGCGACGCCGACCGGATGGCCGTCGAACTGGCCGGTCTGCCCGGCGCGACCGACGAGGAGCGCTCGGAGGGCCGCCGGGCCCGGCACCGGCTGGTCGCGGCCGGGCTGTGCGAGCCCGGCGCGGAGCCGATCGTGATCCGCACCCTCGGCCGGTTCGAGGTCCGGGCCGGCGGGCGGGGCGCGCCGCCGGTCAGCTGGCCGAGCCGTAAGGCACGCGACCTGCTACGGATCCTGCTCGCCCGGCGCGGCCGGCCGGTGCCCCGGGAGGAGCTGACCGAGCTGCTGTGGGGCGCGAGCGGCCCCGGGGACGTCGGACACCGGCTGTCCACGGAGCTGTCCGGGCTGCGCGGCCAGCTCGACCCGGACCGGACCAGCGGTTTCCTCCGCGTGGACCGGGCCAGCGCCGCCGTCGACCCGTCCCGGCTGTGGCTGGACGTGGACGTGTTTCTCACCGACGCGGGGCGGGGGCTGGCCGCCCACGAGCGCGGCGACCTCGCCGAGGCTGGCCGGGTCCTCACGGAGGCCGAGCGGTTGTACGGCGGGGACTTCCTGGCCGACGAGCCGTACGACGAGTGGTCGGTGCCGCTGCGGGAGGAGGCGCGCAGCGTGTACCTGCGGGTTTTGACGGTCCTCGCCGAGATCAGCCCGCCGGACGAGGCGATCCGGTACGTGCACCGGTCGCTGGCGATCGATCCGTACGACGAGCGGTGTCACCGGTTCCTGCTCCGGCTGCTGCGGGACAGCGGCCGGCACGGGGAGGCCCGCCGCGCGCTGCGCCGCTTCGAGGAGGCGATGCGCGAGATCGGGGTGGGCTGATCCCCAGGCCAGGAAGTGGTCCGCGAGGAACCCGGCGAGGGTGTGCACCCACTCCACCGCCGGCCGGGTCACGTGGCGGCCCGTGCCGGCGGCTCGACGTCGTCAGATCTTCCGACCGGCGCCGGCGAGCTCCGGGAGCGCCTCCACGTCGTTGAGCGCCACGACGTGCGGCGGTTCGGAGTGCGTGTTGCCGCGTACCCCGATCAGGGTCACGAGGGCAGCGAGCGCGCAGGCCCCGGCGCACAGCCAGAACGTCAGCGTGAAGCCCGACTCGGCGGGCAGTGGCGGGAACGGCTTGTGCACGACCAGCCGCGACGTGAGCAGCGTGGTCACGACGGCGCTGGCGACGGAGCTGCCGACGGTCCGGGCGATGGAGTTGAGCCCGTTGGCGATGCCGGTCTGCTCGACGGGCACGGCGGCGACGATGAGGGCCGGCATGGCCGCGTACCCGAGGGAGATGGCCACTCCGGAGATCATCACGGCGGCGATCACCTGCCAGGACTTCTCGTGCCACAGGGCGAACGAGCTGAACCCGACGACGCCGGTGACCGTGCCGAGCGCGAGGACGGCCTTGGCCCCGATCCGGCGGACGAGCAGGCCGCCCAGGGGTGCGGCGAGCACGCTGACCAGGGAGCTGGGCAGCAGGTACTCGACGGCCGCGCGCAGCACCGTCGCCCCGAAGCCGTACCCGGCCAGCGCGTGCGGGATCTGCACCATGGTCGAGGCCCCGATGAACATCCCGAACATCGCGAAGCCGAACAGCAGGGCGGCGATGTTGGTCATCGCGACCTGACGGCGGGCGAACATCCGCAGGTCGACCAGCGGCGCGGCCACCCGGCGCTCGACGAGCACCCACAGGCCGGCGAGGACGACGGAGGCGGCGAACAGGCCCAGGGTGCGCGCGGAGGTCCAGCCCCAGCTGTTGCCCTGCGACAGCGGCAGGAGCAGTGCGACCAGCGTCGCGCCGAGGGTCGCGGCCCCGAGCCAGTCGACCCGGCTGGCGACCTTGGCCCGGGTACCGGCCGGCACGAGGGCCACGACGGCGACAAGGGCCAGGGCTGCGAGGGCGGTGGCGAGCCAGAACACCCGGTGGTAGTCGGGGTTGTCACCCTGGATGAGCAGGCCGGTGGCGACCAGGCCCACCCCGCCGCCGACGGACAGCGTCGCGCTGATCAGCGCCATCGCTCCGGGCAGCTTCGCGGGCCGGATCTCGTCGCGGGCGATGCCGATCGCGAGCGGGAAGATGGCGGTACCGACGCCCTGCAGCGCCCGGGCCGTGATCAACAGGCCCAGCGAGCTGGTGGTCGCGGCCAGCAGCGAGCCGGCTACCAGGACGATCATGCTGGCGACCAGCACCTTCTTCTTGCCCAGCTGGTCGCCGAGCCGGCCGAGCAGCGGGGTCAGCACGGCGGCGGCGAGCAGGTTCGCGGTGAGCACCCAGCTGACGTCCGTGGAGCTGGCGTGCAGCCGGTGGCCGATGGTGCCCAGGATCGGGACGACCAGGGTCTGCATCATCGAGACGATCATGGCGCCGAGACCGAGCGCGAACAGGATCAGGCCCTCGGGCCGGGGTTTGTGCTGCTGGGGCATGGTGCGCATCGATTCTGGTCAGAGCGGAGTCGGGGAAGAATCCACCGTCGCACAGAATCGACACACTGTCGATTATTGTCGTCGGTGATCGTCGACACTGTGTCGAGAACGTGGGTAGCATCGACCGGATGGAACCGGGACGGCGGCGACGCGGACTGAGCAAGGGCGACCAGCGCGAGCTCGACATCCTCGCCGCCACCCGGCGCCTGGTCGAGGACAAGCCGCTCCGCCAGATCACGATCGACGAGATCGCCCGCGCGGCGGGCATCTCCCGCTCGTCGTTCTACTTCTACTTCGACTCCCTAGCCGCCGTCGTCACCCACCTGATGGGTGAGATCGCCGAGGAGATGCACCGCGAGAGCGCCGAGTGGCTCGACGGCCAGGGCTCGGGCGTCGAGTCGCTGCGCCGCACCATGGCCACGAGCGCCCGGCTTTGGCGGACCCACGGCGCGCTGCTCCGGCAGGTCATGACGGCCCCCGACCCGGAACCGGCCTTCGCTGAACTCCGCGAGCGGCTGGTCTCCGACGGAGTGCGCCAGGCCAGTGCCCGAATCACCCGGGACCGCGCGGCCGGCCTCGCCCCGCCAGGGCCGCCCGCCGACGTCCTGGCCAGGACCCTCCTGGTGATGAAGTACGCCGTGCTGGCCGGGGACAGCGGCGCGGACCCGGACGAGACGGTGGACACCCTGGTCACGATCGTGCGCAGGGCGATCTACGGCCGGGTTGAGGACTGACGTACCCGTCAGGCGGGCGTGGCGTTCTGCCAGAGGCCGATCGTATTGCCCTCGGTGTCGGCGAAGTAGCCCGTGAACCCCATCCCCATCACCTCCTGGCGGCCCTCCAGGACCTTCCCGCCCAGCTCGGTGACCTTCTCCAGCGCCGTGTCGATGTCCTCGACGTCGATGGTCAGCACCGGACTCGTCAGGGGAGCCTTCCGTTTCGCCATGCCGCCGTTGATGGCGCCGGGTTCCTTGGGCATGCCCTGTTCGTCCGTGTCGACCGTGCGGACCATGGTGTAGCCGTAGTCGGGCATCGGGTCCAGGTTCCAGCCGAAGGCTCCGGCGTAGAAGGACTGGGCGCGTTCCAGATCGTCGGCTGGAATCTCGAAATGTACTACTTTTCCGCTCATGCTCGCATCGTAAGCGGGCGCATCGCGCACCGGGGCCGTTGCCGGGGTTCGATCATGAAACGCCGGGTGGACGTTCCCGGTGACCGACGCCCGGGCGGAGTCCGGCCGGGTCGACGTCGGGCCGTGCGAAGCTGTCGGGATGCTGCGCACCGATCTGCCCATCGGGGCCGTGCTCCCGTCGCTGCTCGCAGTGTTGGCCGAACACCACGCGGGGGTACTGGTCGCCCCGCCCGGCACCGGCAAGACGACCGTGGTGCCCCTCGCCCTCGCCGAACACGTCACCGGCACCGTGGTGGTGGCCGAACCCCGCCGGGTGGCCGCCCGGGCCGCGGCGCGCCGGATGGCCGCCCTGCTGGGCGAGGACGTCGGCGACACCGTCGGGTACGCGGTGCGCGGCGACCGCCGGGTCGGCCCCCGGACCCGGATCGAGGTCGTCACCACAGGGGTACTGGTCCGCCGGCTCGCCCGCGACCCCGAACTGCCCGGGGTCGGCGCCGTGATGCTCGACGAGTGCCACGAGCGGCACCTGGACACCGACCTGGCGTTGGCGTTCGCCGTGGACGTCCGGGCGGCGTTGCGCCCGGACCTGTGGCTGCTGGCGACGTCCGCGACCGCAGAGGCGGACCGGCTGGCCCGGGTGGTCGGCGGGCCGGTGGTCTCCGCCGACGCGGCGCTGCACCCGGTCACCACCGTGTGGTGTCCCCCGGACCGACCGCTGCCGCCACCGCACGGGCTGCGGGTCGACCCGCGGCTCCTGGACCACGTGGCGGCCACCGTGCGCCGGGCGCTGCGCGAGGCGGAGGGCGACGTGCTCGTCTTCCTGCCCGGGGCCGGCGAGATCGCGGCCGTCGCCGGCCGGCTGTCGGGCCTCACGGACCCCTACGGCGGGCCGGTGGAGGTGCTGACGTTGCACGGGCGGCAGGGGGCCGGCACCCAGGACGCCGTGCTGCGACCCGGCACCCGCCGCCGCGTCGTGCTCGCCAGTGCCGTGGCCGAGAGCAGCCTCACCGTGCCCGGGGTGCGGATCGTGGTGGACGCCGGCCTGGCCCGTGCGCCCCGGATCGACCTGGCCCGGGGGTTGGGCGCGCTGGTCACCGGCCGGCGGCCGAGGTGGTGGCGCTGCTGACGGAGGAGGCGCACACGACCGACGACCTGGCGGCGGACTGGCGGCGGCTGCGGGACAATGTGGACCGGGCGGCGACGGCCCGCTGGCGCGACGAGACCCGCCGGCTGCTGCCGGACCGGAGCACGACCCCGCCGGGCGGCAAGGCCTCCCGTGGCAGCGGCATCCACGGCGGCCGGGAACCAGCCGCCGGACAGGGTTGGATCCCCGACGAGACGGCGGCCGGGATCGTCGTGGGGCTCGCGTTCCCCGAGCGGCTGGCGAAGCTGCGCCGGGCCGGCGGCCGCGAGTACCTGATGGCCGGCGGCACCGGCGCCGAACTCGCCGAAGGCTCCCCGCTCACCGGCCTGCCGTGGCTCGCCGTGGCCACCGCGGACCGGCCCACCGGCCGCGCGTCCGCCAGGATCCGGCTGGCCGCCCCGCTCGACGAGGCGACCGCCCGCGAGCTGGGCGGCCCGATGGTGCGCACCGAGGAGCAGGTCACCTGGACCGACGGCGACGTCCTCGCCCGCCAGGTGGAGCGCCTGGGCGCGATCGTCCTGGTGGAACGCCCGCTGACGGCGCCCGACCGGGAACTGGTCGCCGATGCGCTGCTCACCGGACTGCGCAGGGAGGGCCTGGGCCTGCTCGACTGGTCGCCGACGGCCCGGGGACTGCGGGACCGGCTCGCCTGCTGCCACCGCGCGCTGGGGGAACCGTGGCCGGCCGTGGACGACGCGACGCTGCTCGACCGGGCCGCCGAGTGGCTCGGACCGGAGCTGCGCAAGGCCGTCCGGCGGGCCCAGCTCGCCCGGACCGACGTGGCCTCGGCGCTGCGCCGCCTGGTGCCGTGGGCACAGGCCGCCCGCCTCGACCAGGTGGTGCCGGAGCGGCTCGCCGTCCCCAGTGGATCGATGGTCCGGCTCGACTACGCCGACCCGGCGGCCCCGGTGCTCGCCGTGAAGGTGCAGGAGGTGTTCGGCTGGGCCGCGTCGCCGACGGTGGCCGAGGGTCGGGTGCCGGTGGTCCTGCACCTGCTGTCCCCCGCCGGGCGGCCGGTCGCGGTCACCGGCGACCTGCCGTCGTTCTGGCGGAACGCGTACCCGCAGGTGAGGGGTGAGTTGCGGGGGCGCTATCCGCGGCATCCGTGGCCGGAGGACCCGACGACGGCACCGCCGACCCGCCGGGTGACGCCCCGGAAGTGACGTGCCGCGGGCCCGCCGACGGGGGACGGCGGGCCCCACGAAGGGCTCCTTTCGCGCGGGTTCCGCTGCTGCGCGGGGGCGCGCCCAGCCTGCTGTCCGGTCCTCCAGGGCCGCTACAGATTCCCTCCACACGGCACTGGTCCGGAAGATCGGCCACCGCTAGGCTCAGCCCCATCGATCTTGAATCGTGGGTGATGTGTCGATGTCGGACGGCTTCGAACTGCGGATCCTCGGCCCTTTGGAACTGGTCCGCGACGGGGTTACGGTTACCGTCGAGGGCCGCAAGCCCCGGCAGCTGCTGGCCACCCTCGCCCTGCACCACGGCCGGACCGTGTCCGTGGACCACGCGGTCGAGGTGCTCTGGCCGGACGGGCCGCCGCGTTCCGCCGTGGCCAATGTGCACACCTATGTCAGCTACCTGCGCGGCCTGCTCGGCGACGACCGGCTGCACCGGCGGCCACCGGGGTACCGGCTCCAACTGGGCGACGGCGAGCTGGACGCTGCCCGGTTCGACGCGGACGACCCCGGATCGCTGCGGCTGTGGCGCGGATTCCCGGTGGAGAACCTGCCGCAGTCCCCGCTGTGGGCCGCAGAGGTGGACCGGCTGGTGGAGCGGTGGCGGTCCGTGCGGCAGGCCGGGGCCGCCGCCGACCCGGCGGGCCGGCTGGAGGATCTGCGGGCCCTGGTCGCCGAGGATCCGCTGCGCGAGGACTCGTGGCTGCTGTTGATGACGGCGTTGGAGGCCACCGGGCGGCGCGCCGAGGCCCTGGCCGCCTACGTCCGGGCCCGGCGCGCCCTGGCCGAGGAGCTGGGCGTCGAGCCGGGCGAGGCGCTGCGGGCCCTGCACCGGTCGCTGTTGCTCCGCGACGAGGTGCCGGGGCTCGCCGGGGCGGCGCGGCTGGACGGCGAGGCGGCCGGGGTGCTGCGCGGCCTGGCCCGGCTCGGGCTCGGGCCGGTGCCCGGCTGGGTGGTCGGGGCGCTGGCCGACCGCACCTCCTGGCGGTCGGTGCTGGAAACCCTGCACACCCGTCGACTGGTACGCGACCACGGCGTCGACGCCCTCGGCCAGCCCCGGCTCGCCCTGCCCGTCCTCGTCGGACTGCTCGCCCCGGACCTGCCGGGGGTCCCCGACGACGCGGCCGTCCGCCGGGTCCTCGGCGGCTACCTGGCCCTCGCCGACCGGGCGGCCCGCACGCTGCCGGTGCGGGTGTTCGGTCCGGGGGCGCTGGTCGCGCAGCGCTGGCCGGTGCCCGGGGGCGACGTGCTCACGGCCGACCCGGTGGCCTGGTTCACGGCCGAGCGGGACTCGCTGGTCGCGGCCGTCGGGCTGGCCGCGCGCGCCGGGTACCCGGATCTGGCGTGGGAGCTCGCGCACGCCCTCGTGCCGTGGTGCGACCTGGTGGGGCGGACCACGGACTGGGAGCGCACGACCCGGGCCGCGCACGCGGCGTGCCGGCGGGCCGGTGACCTGCTCGGCGAGGCGGTCACGCTGCGCGACCTGGGGCAGGTGCACCTGTACCGGGACCGGTACGGGGCGGCGACGGAGGCGTTCGGCCGGTCCCGGCTGCTGTACGCGCGGCTCGGCAACCCGCGCGGCGAGGCCGGCGCGTGCGCGGGGCTGGGCGCCGTGCACCGGATCCGGGGCGAACTCGACGAGGCCCGCGACTGCCTCGGGCGGTCCCTGGCGTTCTACTCCGCCGACGGCGACCGGCACGGCCAGGCGTACGTGCACGGGGCACTCGGCGCGGTCGCGCTGGCCGGCGGCGACCTGCGCGCGGCGGCCGACGCGCTGCTCACCGGCCTGCGGCTGGCCGGGGAGGTCGACGACGCGCACCGCACCGCGCACCTGACCCACCAGCTCGGCGTCGTCCGGCTGCGGTCCGGGGACCGGGCCGGGGCGCTGGCGGCGATGGGGGCGGCGTTGGAGGGGTTCGCGGCGCTCGGGGACGCGCACGGCGAGGCGTACTGCCTGACCGACCTCGCCGGATTCGACCGGACGGTGGGGGCGGTGGCGCGGCTGACCCGGGCCTGGGAGATCTTCGAGCGGATCGGGGACCGGCGGGCACAGGCCCGCACGGCGCGCCGGCTGGGCGAGCTGCACACGAACGCGTTGGCGGCGGCGTACACGTCGGAAGCTCTGCGGTTGCAGTCGACGGTGGACTCCTAGCCGGACCCGGGAGGTGTCCCGGGTCCGGCGGCGGGTGTCAGACCCGGGTGATCCGGACCGCGTCGGCGATCACGTACTGGGTCCCCGACGTCCAACGGCTCACGGCCACGACGTCGCGGGCGCCCGCTCCGAACGGGTAGGTGCCCAGGTCGCGCCACCCTCCCCCGTTGGCCTGCTGGTTGACGTTGACCGTCCGGTTGCCGCCGGAGGCGAACACCACGAACGGCGTGGCGGCGTTGTAGCCGGCGTCGGCCGGGTACCAGGTCTCCACCTTGTAGTTCGCCGCGGCGGGCAGCGTCGCCGCGTAGTAGGCGGCGTCGCTGGATCCGACCGGGGTGGCGAACCGGTAGTCGGCGCCGTAGCGCTGGGCGGAGAAGCTGGAGGTGTCCCACGCCGCCGACGCCCGGAACCCGGCGGCGGAGTTGTCGACGACCACGGAGAACGGCGGCGTGCCGTTGAGCTTCGCCGCGACGTCCAGGCGCAGCTGGGGCAGCTGGGCGTAGAAGGCGTCGCCCGGGCAGCTGGTGTTCAGGTAGTCGCGGTGTCCGTAGATCTTCGTCGGCGCGAGGTCGTACCGCTCGCAGATGTACGCGCACAGGTCCACGAGCTTGGCCCACTGAGCCGTGGTGGGGGTGGTCGAGGTGTAGGTGCCCTCGTTCTCGATCCCGATCGCCTGGTTGTTCTGCCCCGTGCAGTGCGCGCCGACGACCATGCCGGCGCCGCTGGTCAGGTGGGCGAGGCTGAAGTGGCGGCCCTCGGTCGCGTACCCGCCGCGGCTGACCGTGAAGTGCTGGCCGGTGTCGGACCAGTGGTTGTCGTCCATGTGGAAGTTCTGGATGGAGCGGGCCAGGGCGTAGGCGTGCGCCTGGGAGTAGTCGGTGACGTTCGGGGTGGCGGTGTGGTGGATCAGGATCTTGTTGGGGTCCGTGGTGATCTCGGTCAGCGGGTCGGCCGGCGGGCGGGCGCCCCAGGAGGCGCAGCTGGCGATGGTGGGCACGGTGACGGCGGCCGACGCGGCCCCGGAGAGCTCCAGGCCACCGAGCGCCGCGCCGGCACCGAGGGCGACGGCGCCCCGGAACACGGTCCGGCGGGACAGGGCGGATCCGGTCAGGGCACGGCGCGGCGTCGAGGGGTCGGACATGTTTCCTCCACGGAGGAGTAGGGACGGATGGCCGTCCCGCGCAGCGCTCCCTTTGTATCAGCGATCTTGAATGACCTCAAGGGTGCCAATAGATAGTTAGGTTGCTTGACAAACACCCGCATGATCCGCTGTGATCGATCCAGCGGCTCGGCGCGGCCTCCCCACTGCGAGGTGACGCGCTCAGTAAGAAGCACTGACCCGGCCGTCGGCTGGCGCACGCGCGCCCGCCGAGCCACCGCCCTCCCCCTGAGGACGGTGGGGACGCCCGCCCGTGTTTCCCTGCCCAGGAGGCAGACGTGTTCCGTTTACGCCATACCGTCATCCCGATCGCCCTCGTCGCGGCCCTGCTCGGCGTCGGGGTCACCGCCGCCCAGGCGGCCGATCCGCTGCTGTCGAGGAACAAGCCGGCCACGGCCTCCTCCGTGGAGACCTCGTCCTACTCGGCCGACAAGGCCTTCGACGGGAGCACCAGCACCCGCTGGGCCTCCCGCGAGGGCCACGATCCCGAGTGGATCCAGGTGGACCTGGGCGCGGTGTCCGCCGTGTCCAGGATCAAGCTGGTCTGGGAGGCCGCCTACGCGAAGAAGTACCAGTTCGACGTCTCCAACGACGGCACGAACTGGACCCGGATCTACACCACGACCGCCGGCAACGGTGGCACCGACGACCTGACCGGCCTGACCGGGGCCGGCCGGTACGTCCGGGTCACCGGCACCCAGCGCGGCACCTCCTACGGCTACTCCCTGCACGAGGTCGAGGTGTACGGCACCCCCGGCGGCCCCGGCCCGTCGCCGAGCCCGTCGGTGAGCCCTTCGGCGAGCCCGAGCTCGAGTCCCAGCCCCAGCCCCACCGCGAGCCCGGGCGGCTCCTTCGTCGTCGCGGCGGCCGGGGACATCGCCGAGCAGTGCACGGCGTCGACCTCGAGCTGTCAGCACCCGAAGACGGCCCAGGTCGTGGCCGGGATGAACCCGAAGTTCGTCATCACGATGGGTGACAACCAGTACGACGACGCGCGCCTGTCGGACTTCCGCGCCTACTACGACACCACCTGGGGCGCGTTCAAGGCGAAGACGAAGCCGGCCCCGGGCAACCACGAGACCTACGACCCGGCCGGGTTCGAAGTCGGCTACAAGGGCTACTTCGGCGCGATCGCGTTCCCGCAGGGCAAGAGCTACTACAGCTACGACGAGGGCAACTGGCACTTCCTCGCCCTGGACTCCAACCTGTTCGACAACGCGGCGCAGCTCGCCTGGCTCAAGGCCGACCTGGCCGCGAACTCCAAGGGCTGCGTGGCCGCGTACTGGCACCACCCACTGTTCAGCTCCGGCGACCACGGCAACGACCCGGTGAGCAAGCCGGTCTGGGACACGTTGTACACGGCCGGCACCGACCTGATCCTCAACGGCCACGACCACCACTACGAGCGGTTCGGCCCGCAGTCGCCCACCGCCCAGTCCGACCCGAAGGGGCCGGTGGAGATCCTCGGCGGGATGGGCGGGGCGAACCCGTACCCGATCGTGAACGTGCAGCCCAACAGCCTCAAGCGGATCACCGGCAAGTTCGGGGTGCTCAAGCTGACGTTCTCGGACAACGCGTTCAGCTCGCAGCTGATCGGCGTGGACAACAGCGTGCTGGACACCAGCCCGACGTACACCTGCCACTGATGTACGTCACCCTCGACCGGGACGCGCGCGTCGCGTCCCGGTCCGGGCGACGGGTGGCCGGCACCGTGCTCGTACTCGGCACGGTCAGCCTGGTCACCGACGTGTCGTCCGAGATGGTCACCGCCGTCCTGCCGCTGTACCTGGTCCTGGGCCTCGGGCTCAGTCCGCTGCAGTTCGGCTTCCTCGACGGCCTGTACGGCGGGGTCACCGCCCTGGTCCGCCTCGCCGGCGGGCACGCGGCCGACCGCTGGCAGCGGCACAAGCTCGTCGCCGGCCTCGGCTACGGGCTGTCCGCGTTCGCCCGGCTCGGTTTCCTGGTCGGCACCGTGCCGTGGCTGGTAGGCGCGCTGGTCGTCGACCGGGCCGGCAAGGGCATCCGCACCGCGCCCCGCGACGCGCTGATCACGCTCAGCTCGCCGGCCGGGGCTCTCGGCCAGGCGTTCGGCGTGCACCGGGCCATGGACACGGCCGGGGCGCTCCTCGGGCCGCTGGTCGCGTTCGGGATCCTCGCCGTCGCGTCCGGCGGGTACGACGCCGTGTTCGTGGTCAGCGGCGGGATCGGCGCGTTCGGGGTGCTGCTGCTGGTGCTGTTCGTCCACGAGGCGCCCCGGGTCGCCCGCGCCGTCGTCGCGCGCGGCACGGCCGGGCCCGCCGTGCGGCGGATCTGCCTGACCGCCGCGCTGCTGGGGGTCGTCACGGTCGCCGACCCGTTCGTCTACCTGGTGCTCCGCGACCGGCTCGCGCTGCCCGACGGGTACTTCCCGCTGCTGCCGCTCGGCACCGCCGGGTTGTACCTGGCTCTGGCCGTGCCCGCCGGGATGCTGGCCGACCGGTACGGCCGACGGCTCGTGTTCCTCGCGGGGCACGGGGCGTTGGCGGCCGTGTACGCCCTGCTGCTGTCACCCATCGCCGGGGCGACCCTGCTCGTGGCGGCCCTCGCCCTGCACGGCGTGTTCTACGCCGCGACCGACGGGGTCCTGATGGCCCTCGCCGGGCCGCTGTCGGACCCGGCGCGGCGGACCGGGACCCTCGCCAAGGTGCAGACCGCACAGGCCCTGGCCCGGCTGGGCTCGTCGGTGCTGTTCGGCGCCGCGTGGACCGGGTGGGGCATGACCGCTGCCCTGGCGGTGGCCGCCGTCGGGCTGGCGTGCGCGCTGGTGGCCGCGCCGTTGTTGTTGCCGAAGGAGGACTCGTGAAGGCTCGACTGTGGATCACGCTGGTCGCGGCGGTGGTGCTGGTCGCCGTCGCGGTCGGGTACACCCTGCACTCCGCGCGCCGGGTCACGGCCACAGGCGCGGCGCTGACCCTCGACGCCCGCGCGCTGCTGTTCCGGGCACCCGACGGGCGGGTGACGGCCCGCAGCCCCGACGGCCAGGTCACCACCGGCGACCGGGCGTGCGACCGGTTCTCGGCGGCGGCCGGCACCGGACTGTGCCTGGTGGCGACCCCCGGGGCCGTGCCGACCACCACCGGGATCGTCCTCGACGGGCACCTGCGGGAGACCCGCCGGCTGCAGTTGCCCGGCATCCCGAGCCGGGCCCAGGTGTCGCCCACCGGTCGGTTCCTGTCCTGGACGACCTTCACCACCGGGGACTCCTACGCCGCGTCCGGCACGTTCTCCACGGCCACCGGAATCCTGGACGCCCGTACCGGCACCTTCGTCGTCAACATCGAGAACCTGCAGCTGTACGTCGACGGCGAGCGCTACCACGCGCCCGACATCAACGTCTGGGGCGTCACCTTCGCCGCCGACGACAACACGTTCTACGCGACCTTGGCCAGCAGGGGCAGGACGTACCTGGTGCGCGGTGACTTCGCCGAGTGGAGCGCGCGGACGGTGCGGGAGAACGTCGAGTGCCCGTCGCTGTCCCCGGACGGCGGTCGCCTGGCCTTCAAGAAGCGGGTCGGCACCGGCTGGCGACTGTACGTCCTCGACCTGTCCACGATGGCCGAGCACCCCCTCGCGGAGTCGGCCGAGGTCGACGACCAGGCGGTCTGGTTCGACGACGCCACCGTGGGCTACGGCCGCGCCGGTACGGTGTGGACGGTGCCCGCCGACGGCTCCGGCGCCCCGACCCGACTGGTCGACGGGTCCTCCCCCGCACCGCACAACGGACCAAACGCCTAACATGCAGGGATGGGAACGCCTTCGCACCAGTCAGCCGTCGTGATCGGCGCGGGCATCGCCGGCCTCGCCGCCGCCCGCGCCCTCGCGCCCCGGTTCGCCCGGGTCCTCGTCCTGGACCGCGACGGCCTGCCGGACACGGCCACGCCCCGCAAGGGGGTGCCGCAGAGCGGCCACGGGCACGTGCTCCTCGTGGCCGGACAGCAGGCCCTGGAGGAGCAGTTCCCGGGCCTGATGGCCGAGCTGGTCGCCGACGGGGCCAGCGAGTTCGACCCGGGGCTGGACCTGACGTTCCACCGGTTCGGGGCGACCTGGGAGCGGATCCCGATCGGGCTGCGGCTCGTCACGTTCAGCCGGCCGCTGCTGGAGCTGGCCCTGCGCCGCCGGGTGGCACGGCTGCCCACTGTGGAGATCCGCGACGGGGTGGCGGCCTCCGACCTGGTCGGCGCGGACGGCAAGGTCACCGGCGTCGTCCTGGACACCGGCGAGACCGTCGGCGCGGACCTCGTCGTCGACTGCTCCGGGCGGGGCTCGCGCTCGGACCGGTGGCTCGGCGCGCTGGGCTTCGACGCCCCGACGGTCACCGAGGTCAAGGTCGGCGTGGGGTACGCGACCCGGTTCTTCACCCGCAAGCCCGGCGATCTCGCCGCCGGTCAGGCCGTGTTCGTGGTGCCGTCCGCGCCCGAGGAGAGCAGGGTCGGCCTGGCGCTGCCCGTCGAGGGCGACCGGTGGCTGGTGACCGTGGGCGGCTGGCACGGGGCGTACCCGAAGGACGAGGCCGGGTTCGACGAGCACATCCGGTCCCTGCCGCACCCGGACATCGCGGGCCTGCTGGAGCGGTGCGCGCCGCTCGGGGACATCGCCTACCACGGGTTTCCGTCCAGCCGGCGCCGGCACTTCGAGGACCTGACATCGGTGCCCGCCGGGTACGTGGCCCTCGGCGACGCGATCTGCAGCTTCAACCCGATCTACGGCCAGGGCATGACCTGCGCGACCCTGGAGGCCGTCGCGCTCGGCGAACTCCTCGACGGGCGCGCGGAGGTGGACGCGGAACTGACCACGGCCTTCTACCAGCGGGCCGCAGCGGTGATCTCCACCCCGTGGCAGTTCGCGGTGGGCGGGGACTTCGCCTACCCGCAGACCCAGGGGCCCCGACCGAAGGGCATCGGACTGCTCAACTGGTACTCGCGGCGGATCCAGATCGCCGCGCAGACCGATCCCGAGGTGCGCCGGACGTTCACGGCCGTGCAGCACCTGATCGAGGGGCCGGAGGCGCTGCGTACCCCGAAAATGGTGTGGAAGGTGCTCTTCGGCGCCCGGCGGGCTACAGCAGCGCCAGATCCCGCCCGGTGACGTTGAGGCGTTCGCCGCCGGTCTCCGTGCACACCACGATGTCCTCGATCCGCGCCCCGTGGCGGCCCGGCAGGTAGATGCCGGGCTCCACGGAGAACGCCATCCCCGGCTCCAGCGGCAGCGTCGAGCCGGCCACGATGTACGGCTCCTCGTGCGTCTGGAGGCCGATGCCGTGGCCGGTGCGGTGGATGAAGTTCTTCCCGTAGCCGGCGGTGTCGATGATGTCCCGGCCGATCGCGTCGAGCACCTCGGCCGTCACCCCGGGCCGCACAGCGGCGGTCTGGGCGGTCTGGGCACGCAGCAGCACGTCGTAGTAGTCGGTGAAGTCGTCCGGCGGCCGGCCGACGGCGTAGGTGCGGGTGGAGTCCGAGCAGTACCCGTCGGGCATGGTGCCGCCGATGTCCACCACCACCGGGTCGCCGTCGGCGACCACCCGGTCGGACACCTCGTGGTGCGGGCTGGCCCCGTTCGGGCCGGACGCGACGATCACGAAGTCCACCCGCGCGTGCCCCTCGGCGAGGATGGCCTCGGCGATGTCGCGGGCCACCTCCCGCTCGGTGCGGCCGGCGCGCAGCCAGTCGGCCATCCGGGAGTGCACCCGGTCGATGGCCGCCCCGGCCCGGCGCAGCGCGGCCACCTCGGCCGCGGACTTGCGGATCCGCAGCCCGCTGAGCACGTCGCCGGCCAGGCCCTGGTCGACCCCGGGCAGCGCGCCCCGGAAGGCCATCACCTTCTCCGCCCACATGTGGTTGTCCACGGCCACCCGGCCCAGTCCGGCCGGCAACCGGGCCGCGACCAGCTGGAACGGGTCGTCGGTCTCCGCCCAGCCGGCGATCTCGATCCCCAGCCCGCCGACCGGCGACGCCGCGGCGGCCGGCCGCTCCAGCTGGGGCACGACGAGGAACGCCTCGCCGCCGGCCGGCACGACCAGGCAGGTGAGGCGTTCGAGGGGCTGGGCGTCGTACCCGGTCAGGTAGCGCAGGTCCGGGCCCGGCGAGATCAGCAGCGCGTCGTACCCGGCGGCGACGGCGGCCGTGCGGGCCCGGTCGAGCCGGTCGGCCGGGTACAGCTCGGCGTCGTGGGTCACGCCGCCAGCCTAGTGACTGTCGGTCACGTCCAGGGCCCTAACAGTGAACGGGGTGGTGGCGGTGCCGGCCCGCTCGGCACCGAACTGCGAGTTGACCTGCAGGATCCGGCCGCCCAGGTACGCGATCGTGGTCGGGGTGTCCGCCGCCGACCGCACCCAGCGCCGCGTCACCTTCCCCGTGCGCGCGTCGGCGGACAGTGCCACCTGGCTGACCGCGTACTCCACCGTGCCGTCGGGCAGCTCGACGTTGTCGCAGGTGAACAGCGCGCCGTCCGCCACGACCATGCCGTCGGCGGCCAGCGGGCCGCCCAGTTCCACGCGCTCGGCCGCGCCGGTGGCCACGTCGATCCGCCACAGCACCTCGGTGCCCTGGGCCGCGACCAGGAGCGTCGCGCCGTCGTGCACGGCGACGATCCCGTTGAGGTACGGCAGCGCGCCGGGGTCCGGCACCGTCAGCCACTCCTCCAGCTCGCCGATCTCCGCGCCCACCGGCCACCGCCACAGCACGGGGCGCTCGGAGTCGGTGACGTAGGCGTGCCCGCCCGCCACCACGATGTCGTTGAGCAGGACCTTGTCCCCCGGCACGGTCCGCCGCGCGACCAGTTCGCCGGTGGCCAGGTCGTAGGCGAACAGGTGGCCGGTGCGGAACCCGCAGACCAGCAGCCGGCCGTGCCCGTCGACCGTCATGCCGAGCGCACCGGTCCGGCCGTCGGCGCCGGCCGGCTGCCAGACCTCAAGGTCGGCCCGGTCGGTGGTACCCCGGAAAAGGGTGCCCTTCCGGGAACTGGACACGTAGAAGGTGCGGCCGTCGGGGTCCTCGGTGATGCCCTCGGGGAAGAGTCCGTCGCCGGGCAGGACGTAGGTGTCGATCATGGTCGGGACATTAGCCGGCGCGCCCGACAACTGCCACGGAGTTGCCAGGGACCCGACCGGGCCGGCTGGCATCATGGGGTCCATGGCGAACTCACTGCTCACCGGGGCCACCGGCGGTATCGGCAAGGTCATCGCACAACGACTGCACGACCGGGGGGACAGGCTCTTCCTGCTCGGCCGGGACGGGGCGGCGCTCGACGCGCTGGCCAAGGAGTTCCCCGGCACCGAGGTCCTCGTCGCCGACGTGGGCCGGCCGACGGAGCTCGCCGCCGAACTGGCCGGCCTGCTGCCCGACCGGCTCGACGCGCTCGTGCACTGCGCCGGAGCGGTGGAGCTGGGCCCGGTGGGCGACCTGGATCCGGAGATCTGGCAGACGATGTTCGCGGTGAACCTGGCCGGACCGGCGGAGTTGACCCGGCTGACGCTGCCGGCGCTGCGCGCGGCGGCCGGCCACGTGGTGCTCGTCAACTCCGGGGCCGGGCTCGCCGCGCACGCCGGCTGGGGCGCGTACGCGGCGAGCAAGTTCGGCCTGCGCGCCCTCGCCGACGCCCTGCGCGCCGAGGAGCACGGCAACGGGGTACGGGTCACGAGCGTGTACCCGGGGCGGACCGCGACGGCGATGCAGGAGAAGGTGCACCTGCAGGAGGGCGCCGACTACGTGCCGGAGGAGTGGATCCAGCCCGACAGCGTCGCCTCGGCGGTGATGGCGGCCCTCGACCTGCCCCGGGACGCGGAGGTCACCGACCTGACGGTCCGACCGGGACTGCGCTGAGTCCACAGCGGATGGTCGCGGAGGTTACCGTCGGAAGGAGTTTCTAAACGCGTTCGCGGTCGTGAAATACCCACGAATCTTCGGTGAGCGATTCATATCCGCCCTATGACGGACCGCACTACTGTGCCGCGCCATTCCCCCGAAAGATGGGAATCGTTGACACCGCCGATCGGATCGGGGCGCGGCATGGCAGAACGGTACGAGAGTTACTGCTTGGCGGACCGGACCTTCTACGACGCCCTGCACTCCGCGGCGACCGCCGGACAGTCCTTCGCGACCGCCGACCGCCCGTTGCCGGCCGGCTGGTCCCGCGCCGAACAGGACGACTGGCTGGTCTTCCGCCGCCCCGACGCCGCGTTGCCGCCGCAGGGCTGGAAGATCCACGCCTCGGCGACCCGGGACAACGCCGACCGGATCCTCGACGCGGTGTGGGACTACTGCGTGCCGCGGGGCATCGGGTTCAAGTTCCTCCGGTCCCGGGCCGCGCTCACCGCCCGGGTGTCGAAGTACGCGCCGCGCGGGCACAGCGGCAAGCTCGTCACCCTGTACCCGGCCGACGACGCCGCGTGCGAGACGATCCTCACCGAGCTCGGGGCCCTGCTCGACGGGGAGCCCAATCCCACCATCCTGACCGACCTGCGGTGGGGGAACGGGCCGTTGCACGTGCGTTACGGCGCCTTCGCCCGCCGCCACCTGGTCGGCGACGACGGCGAGCTGGTGCCGGCGATCAGCGCCCCCGACGGCACGCTCGTGGCCGACCGGCGCGACCCCGTGTTCCACGTGCCGGACTGGGTCACGTTGCCCGGGTTCCTCGCTCCGCACCTGGCCGCGCGCGACGCCGTGACGGTCGCCGGTCTGCCGTACACGATCGACGGGGTGCTGCACTTCTCCAACGGCGGCGGCGTCTACACCGGGCTGGACGCCCGGACCGGCGCGCGGGTGGTGCTCAAGGAGGGCCGGCCGCACTCGGGGCTGGACGCCTGGGGACACGACGCGGTCCGCCGGGTGGAGCACGAGTACGCGATGCTCCGCCGGCTCGACGGCATCCCAGGGATCCCGCGCGCGCACGACCTGTTCACGCTCGGCGAGCACCGGTTCCTGGTGATGGAGTACGTCGAGGGCACGGTGCTCAGCTCCGAGATCGTCCGGCGCTACCCCCTGATCGACCCGACGGCCGACGCCGGGGACCGGGCCCGCTACACCGACTGGGCCATGGACGTGCACCGGCAGGTCTCCGAGACCCTGGCCGCCGTGCACGCCCGGGGCGTGGTCTACGGCGACCTGCACCTGTTCAACGTGCTGGTCGGCGACGGTCCGGTGACCCTGCTGGACTTCGAGGTGGCGTCCTTCGTGGAGGACTCCACCCGCGCCGGCCTCGGCAATCAGGGCTTCGCGGCCCCGCGCGGCGTCACCGGCGTCGACCTGGACCTGTACTCCCTGGCCTGCCTGCGCCTCGCCCTGTTCCTGCCGATGACGAACCTCCTGTGGCTGCACCGGCCCAAGGCCCGGCGGCACGCCGAGATCATCCAGGACCATTTCCCGGTACCGCCGACGTTCCTCGCCCGCGCCGTCGAGGTGATCGCCCCGCCCGGGCTGCCGGTGGCGCCCCTGGCCCGGATCGAACCCGACCCGGCCGGCTGGCCGACCCTGCGCGCCGACCTCGCCCGGTCCATCGTGGCCAGCGCGACCCCGGAGCGCGACGACCGGCTGTTCCCCGGCGACATCGGGCAGTTCGAGGTGGGCGGCCTGGGCCTGGCGTACGGCGCGGCCGGAGTGCTGCACGCGCTGTCGGCGACCGGCGCCGGCCGCCACCAGCGGTGCGAGGACTGGCTGGTCCGCCGGGTCCGCACCCCGGCGCCGGGCACCCGCCTGGGCCTGTACGACGGCCTGCACGGCGCGGCGTTCACCCTGGACCACCTCGGGTACCGCCAGGAGGCGCTCGACGCCGTCGACGTCTTCCTCCGCGAACACTGGGAACGACTGCCCGCCGACCTGTTCGGCGGCCTCGCCGGCGTCGGCCTGAACCTGTTGCACCTCGCCGACCGGACCGGGGAGCCGTCGCTGCGGGCGGTGGCGCACCGGGCGGCGGAGCTCGTCGCGGACCGGGCCGCCGGGGGCCGGGCCGGTTCCGGGGTCGGGCTGATGCGCGGCGGGGCCGGCCGGGCGCTGCTGTTCCTGCGGGCCTACGACGACACCGGGGACACCGGGTATCTCGACCACGCGGCCACGGCCCTGCGCCAGGACCTCGCGCGGTGCTCCGTGCGGCCCTCCGGGGTGCTGGAGGTCGACGAGGGGTGGCGGACGAACCCGTACCTCGACGTGGGCAGCGTGGGGATCGGGCTGGTGCTCGACGGGTACCTGGCCCGGCGCGCCGACGAGGAGTTCGCCGCGGCCAGCCGGGGCGTGGCGCTGGCGGCCCGCTCCCCGATGTACGTCCTGCCGGGCCTCTTCACCGGTCGGGCCGGGATCCTGCTCTACCTGGCCGGCCGGTCGCCGGACCCGCGGACCGACCCGGACGTCGCCCGGCAGGTGCGCGGCCTCGACTGGCACGCGCTGCCGCACGGCGGCGGGACGGCCTTCCCGGGCACCGCGCTGCTGCGGCTGTCGATGGACCTGGCCACCGGCACGGCCGGCGTGCTGCTCGCCCTCGGCGCCGTCCTGCACGACGAGCCCGTGCACGCGCCTCTGCTCTCCCCCTGGCCGCGCCCGGCGCCGGCCCCACAGACCCCCGCGCCGACCGGCGCGGGTCACTGAGAATCCCTCGAAGGAGAATCCGATGACACTTCTCGACCTGCAGGGCCTGACCACCGCCCCCGAGCACGGCCACGGCGGCAGCAACCTGAGCGTCGCGCTGTGCGGCGAGAGCGGCCTCAGCGTGCTGCTCTGCGACTAGCACCACCGCGCACCCGACCGTGGCCCCGGGCGATTGTCGCTCGCCCGGGGCCACGGCCCGTATCGAGGAGTCTAGATGCCAGTGGGGGTCGGAGGTGCGGCTCGCAGGGCGGGAGCCGGTGCGGGCTGGCTGTCGCTGGTCGCGGTGACCGCGATCGGCGCGGGCGCCGCCCGGCTCGCGCTGCCCTGGGTTCTGGGTCTGGCGGTCGACGGCCTGGTCGCCGGCGGGAACAGGTCTCCGCGCGGACTGTCATGGGTCGGCTGGGCCGCGCTCGCCGTCGCGGTGGTCGTCGCCTGCGACCTCGTCGGCGGCTACGCCGGCGCGGCCTCCGTCGCCGACACCACGGCCAGGCTCCGCCGCCGCCTGGTCCGGCACGTCCTCGACCTCGGCCCCGGGCCGGCCCGGCCGTTCGCGCCCGGCGACCTGGTGACCCGGGTGTCCTCCGGCGCAGCCTCGGCCGCGCACGCCGGCCCCGCGCTCGTGCTGCTGGTCGCGGCCGTGCTGCCCCCGGCCGGCAGCCTCGTCCTCCTCGCCGTGCTCGACCCGTGGCTGGCCGGGGCGTTCCTCGCCGGGCTGGGCCTCGTCGCACTCGTCCTGCGCACGTTCACCCGGCGCACCACGGAGGCCGCCCGGCTCTACCAGGAGGCCCAGGGCCGGATCGCCGGCCGGCTCGCCGAAGCCCTCGCCGGGGCCCGCACGATCGCCGCGGCCGGCACCGCACACCGGGAGGAGACCCGGGTGCTGGGACCGTTGGTCGAGCTGCGCCGGCACGGGGTACGCGCCTGGCACGTCCTGGCCGGCACCGCTGCCCAGGGCGCGCTCGTCGGCCCCCTGGTCCTCGTCGCCGTCCTGGCCACCGGGGGCCTGGCCCTCGCCGCAGGCCGGATCACGGCGGGCGACCTGTTCGCCGCGGGCCAGTACGCCGTGCAGGGCGCCGGCCTCGGCGGGCTCACCGGACTCCTCGGCCGCCTGGCCCGGGCGCGGGCCGGGGCCGCCCGGCTGGAGGAGGTCCTCACGCTCACCCCGGCGACCCACGGCGCACGCGACCTGCCCCCCGGCCCGGGCCGCCTCCAGTTCGTCGACGTCACGGTGCGCGCGGACACCCCGCCCCCGCCGTCCGCGTCCACACGACGTGACTCCGCCGCGTCCCGCTTCGCGCCGTCCAGCACCGCGCCTTCGGGTTCCGGGCCGAGCGGGGCCGGGCCGAGCGGGGCCGGGCCGAGCGGGGTGGACTCGTTGGTGGACCGGTCGTCAGGGCCTCGGATGGTCCTCGACGGGATCACCGTGGACGTGCCCGGGGGCTCGGCCGTGGCGGTCGTCGGCCGGTCGGGGGCCGGCAAGTCGGTCCTGGCCGCGCTCGCCGCCCGGCTGCGCGACCCGGACTCCGGCACCGTGCTCCTCGACGGCGTGCCACTCCCCGAGCTGCGGCACTCCGCCCTGCGGGCGGCTGTCGCCAGCGCGTTCGAGCGGCCCGTCCTCGTCGGGGACACCGTCGCCGACGCCGTCGGCATGGGCCGTGGCCCGGCCCGGGTCCTCGCCGCGACCCACGCCACCAGTTCCCACGACTTCGTTACCCGGCTCCCCCGGGGCTACGGCACGGCGCTCGCCGACGCCCCGATGTCCGGCGGCGAGGCCCAGCGGCTCGGCCTGGCCCGGGCCTGGCACGCCGGCCGGCTCCTCGTCCTCGACGACGCGACGTCCAGCCTGGACATGGTCACCGAGATGCGGATCAGTCGGACGCTCACCGAGGACCACGGGCACCGTACCCGTCTGATCGTCACCCACCGCGTGTCCACGGCGGCCCGGGCGGATCTCGTCGTGTGGCTGGAGGACGGCCGGGTCCGGGGCGTCGGCCCGCATGACGCCCTGTGGTCGGACCCCGGCTACCGGGCGGTGTTCCCGACGTGAGGCGCGAGGTGCGGTACGCGCTAGCGGCGCTGCGGCGCCGGCCCACGGCGGCGTTCCTCGCCTGGTCGGTGCCCGAGGCGGTGCCCGCGGCCCTGTCCGGCCTGGCCGTGGCCCGGGCCGTGGACGCCGGTTTCCTCGCCGGCCGGCCGCTCGTCGGGCTCGCCTGGCTCGCCGCACTCCTGGGGGCCGCCGGGGTCGGCGCGCTCGGGGCCCGACAGGTGTACCGGCGGCTCGGGGACCTGGTCGAGCCGTTCCGCGACGACCTCGTCCGGCACGTGGTGCGCGGAGCGCTGCGCCGGGGCGTCGCCGGCCGCCCCGACGACGGGGCCGTGGCCCGGCTGACCCACCAGGTGGAGATCGTCCGCGACACGTACGCCGGCCTGGTCGTCGTCGTGCGCGGCTTCGTCGTCACCGCCGTGGGGGCGACCGTCGGCCTGGCCTCCACCGCGCCGGTGGTCGGGGTGCTGGTCGGGCCGCCGTTCCTGCTCGGACTCGGCGCGTTCCTGGCCACCCTGGGCGTGGCGACCGGCCGGCAGCGCGCGTACGTCCGTTCCGACGAGCGGCTGGCCGGCGCCGCCGGTGCCGTGCTCGCCGGGTTGCGCGACGTCACAGGGGTCGGCGCCGAGGACCACGCGGCGGCGCTGGTCGGCCGCCCGGTGGCCGAGCAGGCGGCGGCCGAGCTGGCGCTGGCCCGGGTCGGCGCGCTGCGGACCCTGTGTCTCGCCGTGGGCGGGTGGGGTCCGCTGCTGGTGCTGCTCGCGGCCGGGCCGTGGCTGGTGGGGCGGGGCCTGACGGCCGGCGCGCTGCTCGGCGCGCTGACGTACGTGCTGGTCGGGCTGCAGCCGGCGCTGGGCGCGCTGGTGAACGGGCTGGGCGGCGGCGGCCTGCGGTTCGTGGTCACCCTGGGCCGGATCCTGGACGCCGGCCACACGTCCACTCCGGACAGTGGGTCCACGCCGCGCCCGGCCGGCCCGGGTTCCGTGCGGGAGGGCGGGATCCGGCTGCGCGGCGTCACGTTCGCCTACGGGCCGCACTCCGAACCCGTGCTGCGCGACCTGGACCTCGACATCCCCGAGGGTGACCACCTCGCCGTCGTCGGCCCGAGCGGGATCGGGAAGTCCACGCTGGCCGGCCTGCTCTGCGGTCTGCGCGCCCCCGACGCCGGCACCGTCACGGCCTTGCGGACCGACCAGCGGGTCCTGATCCCCCAGGAGGCGTACGTCTTCACCGGCACCGTCGGGGAGAACCTGCGCTACCTGCGCCCCGACGCCAGCGCCCCCCTGCTCGACGACGCGGTGGCCGCGCTCGGCGCAGACGCGTTACTGGCCCGCCTCGGCGGCTACTCCGCCCTCCTGTCCCCCGCCAGCCTGTCCGCCGGGGAACGCCAGCTGCTCGCCCTGGTCCGGGCGTACCTGGCCGACGCGCCCGTCGTCGTCCTCGACGAGGCCACCTGCCACCTCGACGCGGAGGCGGAGCGCCGGGCGGAGGAGGCGTTCGCGGCGCGCGGCGGGACCGTGGTGGTGATCGCGCACCGGATCAGCTCCGCGTCGCGGGCCCGCCGGGTGCTGGTCCTCGACGGGGTGACCGCCGCGGTCGGGGACCACGACACGGTGCTGGCGGCGTCCCCGCTGTACCGCGAACTCCTCGGGCACTGGCGGGCCGGCCAGACCCAGCCGGCCCCCTGAACCGGACAACGGACGGGATCGACACCTCCCACAGCGGCGGCCGGGCCGCATCGACCCACCCGGCGCAGGCGACCCGACGACCGTGGCGGGCCCGACCCGCCGTCGGGCCGGTGGTCAGACCCAGCCGGCGTCCTGGGCGATCCGGATGGCCTCGATCCGGTTGCGGCCGCCGGTCTTCGACACCGCGCTGGACAGGTAGTTGCGCACCGTGCCGGTACTCAGGAACAGCTCCGCGGCGATCTCCCCGGCCGGCGCGCCGTCCACGGCCTTGCGGAGCACCTCGCGTTCCCGGCTGGTCAGCGGGTTGTTCTCCGCGGACAGGGCGGCGACGGCGATGTCGATGTCGAGCACCGGCTTGCCCCGGGCGAGTTCCCGGATACCGTCCACGAGCTGGCGGGGCGAGGAGTCGGTGGCGAGGAAGCCGACCCGGGGCGCGAGCCGGGTGAGTTCGGGCCCGATGGCCGCCGAGGTCCGCCGGTCGACCAGGACGAGGATCCCGGCGTCGGGTAACTCCTCGCAGAGCGTCACGCACAGCTCGTCGACCTCGACGGTGCCGGGGAGCGCGATGTCGAGCACCACGACCTCGGGCCGCTCACGGAGGGCGACGGTCAGAAGATCCTCGCCGCGCCCCACCTCGGCCACCACGATCAGATCGCGCTCCCGGGCGAGCATCGCTCTCAGTGCTCCCCGCCAGAGCGCTCTCTCGTGTCCGAGCACCGTACGAATCAACGATCCCCCAGTCCGTTACTCCCCGTGGCGAGTCTCCCGATTCCCAGCGTAGCCAAGGCATAGCAATCAGTCGATTGTCGACTATCCGACCACCTCGGGAGGTTTGACGGAGCGTAAGCCTGGGAGCTGGGGCGATGTGGGCGCCAGGCGCGCGACGCCCCGCCTCGAGGGCGGCTACCAGGTGCGGGTGACCGGCCGCTGCCGTCGGGTTCTCCGCGACATCTGCCACGGGTCCCGAGCCGGGACGCACGTCCCCGCCGTCGCGGGTCGCCCAGTAGCCGGGTCGGCCGGCGACGCCACCCCGGGCGACGGGCATGGGTATACTGGGAAGTTCGTGCAACAAAAAAGAACCGCTGCGAAGAGCGGTTCGAGACGTGTTACCAGAGACGCGACCGTACCAAACAAGGAGTTGGCTTGTCAACTGCCGCCGAGTTCCGCCAGGAACAGGACTACCTGTCCATGCTCTACGGTCACCTCGACGCCCTGCGCGCCGGGGCACGGGAGCGACTGGCCTCCACCCTGCGCTACACCCCCGGCGGCACCCCGCAGAACCGGTCCGAGCGCGACTCCGCCAGCACGCTCTACTCCGACCAGGTGGTCGAGTTCGGCGCGCTGGAGCAAGGGTTGTGCTTCGGCCGACTCGACCTCGACGACGGCACGGTCCGGCACATCGGCCGGATCGGGCTGTTCGACACCGAGGGCGCCCACGAGCAGCTCCTGATGGACTGGCGCGCCCCGGCCGCCCGGTCGTTCTACCTGGCCACGGCCGCCGCGCCCGACGGTGTCCGCCGCCGCCGGCACATCCGGACCCAGGGCCGGTACGTCACGGAGCTCGACGACGAGGTGCTGGACCTCGCGGAGGCGGCCCGCGACGACGCCGAGGTGGGCATCACGAGCGAGGCGGCGCTGTTCGCGGCCCTGGACGCCCGGCGGACCGGCCGGATGCGCGACATCGTGGAGACCATCCAGGCCGAGCAGGACGTGATCATCCGCTCCGAGATGGGCGGGGTCCTCGTCGTGCAGGGCGGCCCGGGCACGGGCAAGACGGCCGTCGCGCTGCACCGGGCCGCCTACCTGCTCTACACGCACCGCGAGCAGCTGTCACGGCACGGGGTGCTGATCGTGGGGCCGAACCCGACGTTCCTGCGGTACATCTCCCAGGTGCTGCCGTCGTTGGCGGAGACGGGCGTGCTGCTGCGTACCCCCGGCGGCCTGTTCCCCGGGGTGACCGCGACGGCGGCCGAACCGGCGCGGGTCGCCGAGGTGAAGGGCCGGCTGGTGATGGCGGAGGTCCTCGCCAACGCCGTGGCCGACCGGCAGCGGGTGCCCGACGAGCCCCTCGAGCTCACCTACGACCACGAGCCGCTGTGGCTGGACCCGGTGACCTGCGAGCGGGCCCGCACCCGGGCACTGGGCACCGGCCGGCCGCACAACCTGGCCCGGCCCACGTTCGTCGACGACGTGCTCGACGCCCTGGTCCGCCAGGCCGCCGACCGCATCGGCGCGGACCCGCTCGGCGGGGACAACCTGCTCGGGCCCGCCGACCTGGTGGAGATCCGCGAGGAGCTGACCGCCGACCCCGAGGTGGCCGCGACCCTCGAGGAGCTGTGGCCGGAGCTGACCCCGGAGCGGCTGCTCGCCGACTTCTACGCCGACCGGGACCGGATCGACATCGCGGCCGGTGACCTGCTCACCTCCGAAGAGCGCCTCTCGTTGTACCGGGCCCGGGGCGCCTGGACCCCGGCGGACGTCGCGCTGCTGGACGAGGCCGCCGAGCTGCTCGGCGAGGAGGAGCCCGTCGAGTCCGCGGCCCGACCGGCCGTCGACGCCGACTACGCCGAGGGCGTCATGGATATCGCCTTGGGTTCGCGGTCGATCGACCTGGAGGACGAGCTGGACCCGGAGCTGCTGCTCGTCGCCGACGTCGTCAACGCCGGGCAGCTCGCCGAGCGCCAGGAGGACGTCGAACGGCTGACGGCCGCCCAGCGCGCGGCGGCCGACCGGACGTGGGCGTTCGGGCACATCATCGTGGACGAGGCGCAGGAGCTGTCGCCGATGGTCTGGCGGCTGCTGATGCGCCGCAGCCCGAACCGGTCGATGACCCTGGTCGGGGACGTGGCGCAGACCGGTGACCTGGCCGGGGCCGCGTCCTGGCAGGACGCGTTGGGCGGCTACGTCGCCGAGCGGTGGCGCCTCGCGGAGCTCACGGTCAGCTACCGCACCCCGGCGGAGATCATGGCGGTCGCCGACGACGTGCTCGCCGTCGTGGACCCGTCGTTGGCCGCGCCGCGCCCGGTGCGCTCGGTGGGGATCGACCCCTGGGTGGAGCAGGTCGAGGACCTGGCCGGCCGGATCGCGGCGCTGCTCGCCGAGGAGGGCGCGCACGGCCGGGTGGGCGTGATAGTGCCGGAGGGCCGGCCGGAGCTGCGGAAAGTCGGCGTGCACGACCAGGTGCTGACGGTCCGCGACGCCAAGGGCCTGGAGTTCGACTCAGTGCTGATCGTGGACCCGCAGGCGATCCTCGACGAGTCGCCCCGGGGTCACAACGACCTGTACGTGGCGTTGACCCGGTCGACGCGGCGGCTCGGGGTGCTGTGCCCGGGTGAGGTGCCCGAGGTGCTGCGGGGGCTGAAGCCGCGCTGACCCCCGGGCGGCTGACGGCTGCGACGCCGGCGCCCGCCGCCGGGCCGGGGCGCGGTAGATGACCGCACAGGGGACGGGGCCGCTCAACGGGCGGCAACGTCCCCTTTCGGGGATGTAAGGGACAGCGTCTTGTCAGGATCGAGGGCCGTCGCTACGCTCCATTGGTTAGGTAGCCTACCTATCTAACGTCGCCCCTCAGGAGGCATCGTGGAACCCCCCTCGAACCACGCCCGACTGCGACTCCCCCTCGCGGCCGTCGTCGCGGTGGTCCTCGCGGGAACCGGCATCGTCGCCGGCTCCCCCACCCGCGCCGACGCGTCCCCCACCGCGTCGGTCGCCATTCCCGCCGCCCCCGGCAGCAGCACCGCGATCCCCGGTTTCCTGCTTCAGTCCTCGGCGAAGACGGGCGGCACCGGTGCCCAGATCTCCCAGCCCGGGTACGACACCGCCGGCTGGTACCCGGTCGGCGCGCGGTCGACCGTGCTTTCCGGGTTGTTGCAGAACAACAAGTACCCCGACCCGTTCTACTCGACGAACATGAAGAACATCCCGACGGCGGACTTCACGGTGCCGTGGTGGTACCGGGCGGACCTCGCCGTCACGGACACCTCGACGCGCACCTACGTGAACCTCTCCGGAGTGCTGTCCAAGGCGGACATCTTCGTCAACGGCACCCAGGTGGCCACCAGCGCGCAGGTCGTTGGCGCGTACACGGCGCACGAGTTCGACCTGACCGCGCTCGTGCGCGCGGGGGTGAACAGCATCGCGATCCGGGTCTACCCGAACGACCCCAACAAGGACCTGTCCATGGGGTGGATCGACTGGGCCCAGACCCCGCCGGACAGGAACATGGGCATCGTCCGCGACGTCCGGGTGCACCGGGGCGGGGCGGTCGCGCTGCGCGGCGGGCACGTTGTCACCGCCCTCAACCCGGGCCTGACCCGGGCCGACCTGACCGTGAAGGCCGAGGTCCGCAACGACTCGGCGGCGGCGGTCAGCGCGACAGTGGCCGGTTCCGTGGCGGGAGCCGCGCTCACCCAGACCGTGGCCCTCGCCGCGCACGAGACGAAGACGGTCACGTTCGGGCAGGTCACGGTGAACAACCCGGGGCTGTGGTGGCCGGCGGGGATGGGCGCGCAGACCCTCAACGACCTGACGCTGACCGCGAGCGTCGGGGGCGCCGTCTCCGACACGTACACGGAGAGGTTCGGGATCCGCGACGTCAAGGCACCCCTGGACGGCAGCGGGCACCGGCGCTACAGCGTCAACGGCAGGCCGCTGCTGATCAAGGGCGGCGGCTGGTCGCCGGACCTGTTCCTGCGCTGGGACGCCGGCTACGCCGCCGACAAGCTGCGCTACGTCCTCGACCTCGGCCTGAACACGGTGCGCCTCGAGGGGCACATCGAGCCGGACGAGTTCTTCGCGATGGCCGACGAGATGGGCATCCTCACCCTGCCCGGCTGGGAGTGCTGCGACAAGTGGGAGGGCCAGGTCAACGGCGGCGAACCCGGCGACACCTGGACCGCCGCCGACTACGTCACGGCCAAGGACTCGATGACGGCCGAGGCGCGCCGGCTGCGGGATCACCCGAGCGTGATCTCGTTCCTGATCGGCAGCGACTTCGCCCCGACGGCGACGATCGAGAAGAACTACGTGGACGCGCTCAACGCCGCCGACTGGGCCACCCCGGTCGTCGCGTCGGCCGCTGACCGGTCCGCCCCGATCACGGGCGCGTCGGGGATGAAGATGCCGGGTCCGTACGACTGGGTGCCGCCGGGGTACTGGTACAACAAGCGCGAGGGCGGGGCCTTCGGGTTCGCCTCGGAGACCAGCGCGGGGCCGGACGTGCCAACCCTGGACACGTTGAAGCGGATGATGTCGTCCGCCGAGCTGGACACGCTGTGGAAGAACTACAACGCGACGCAGTACCACCGGTCGCAGTCGGCCACCTTCGGCACCCTGAAGATCTTCGACAACGCGATCACGGGGCGCTACGGGGCCCCGACCAGCCTGGACGACTACGTCCGCAAGGCGCAGCTCGCGCAGTACGAGAACACCCGCGCGCAGTTCGAGTCGTTCGGCCGGAACTTCACCGACGCGTCGAACCCGGCCGACGGGGTCATCTACTGGATGCTCAACAGCGGCTGGACGTCGCTGCACTGGCAGCTGTTCGACTACTACCTCGACCAGGGCGGCTCCTACTATGGGGCCAAGAAGGCGGGAGAGCCGCTGCACGTGCAGTACTCCTATGACAACCGGCAGGTCGTGGTCGTCAACTCCCAGCCGGGAGCCGCGTCGGGTCTGACCGTGAAGGTGGACCTGTTCAACCCGGACGGGACGAACAAGTTCTCCCAGACCGCGACGGGGCTCTCCGTGGCCGGTGGCGGCGGGAAGGCCGCGGCGGTGACCGTGCCGGCATCGGTGACCGGGCTCTCGACCACCTACCTGGCCCGGTTGCTGCTGACCGACGCCAGCGGCCACGAGGTCAGCCGCAACGTGTACTGGCTGTCGACGAAGGACGACGTCATCGACTGGCCCAACAACGACTGGTACTACGTCCCCACCACCTCCTACGCCGACCTCAAGGGCCTGACCGGCATGGCGCAGGCCCCGGTGTCGGCGACCGCGTCCTCCACGGTCAGCGGCGACACCACCACGACGTCGGTGACGTTGAAGAACACCGGCACGGCGAAGACGCCGGCGTTCTACCTCGACGCGCACCTGGTCGGGACGGGCGACAAGCCGGTGCTGCCGGTGAAGTGGTCCGACAACGCCGTCAGCCTGTGGCCGGGCGAGCAGACGACGCTGACCGCGACGTACCGGACGGCGGACCTGCACGGGGCCGCGCCGAAGGTCCGGGTGTCCGGCTGGAACGCGGCCACCCAGACCGTGCCGGCCGGCGGCGGGGGCGACGGCCAGCCGCCGTCCACGCCGGGCAACCTGCGCGCCACGGCGGTCACGGGCACCAGCGCGGCGCTGGCGTGGAACGCGTCCACCGACAACGTGGGCGTGACCGGGTACGACGTGCTGCGCGACGGCAGCCCGATCGCCACGGTGACCGGCACGACGTACACGGACCCGACCCTGACGGCAGGTACCACCTACGCCTACACCGTCGTGGCCCGCGACGCGGCGGGCAACTCCTCGCCGCCGACCGCTCCCCTGTCGGTGACCACGCCGGGCACGTCGACCGGCCGGTACGAGGCGGAGAACGCGACCCTCTCGCAAGCCACGGTGGCCAGCAACCACCTCGGCTACTCCGGCTCCGGATTCGTGGACTACACGAACATCACCGGCGGCTGGGTGCAGTGGACCGTCACGGGAGGCACCTCGACACTCACCCTGCGCTACGCCAACGGCACCACGGTCAACCGCCCGATGACCATCACGGTCAACGGGACCGTGGTCGCCACCGACGTGGCATTCCCCGGCACCGGCAATTGGGACACCTGGGCCTCGGTGACCCTGAACGTGCCACTGCCGGCCGGCACCAGCACCGTGCGCGCGACGGCGACCACGGCCAACGGCGGTCCGAACGCGGACTACCTCGAAACATCCTGACCACCCGCACATTTCTGGAGTACTAGATGGACAACTGGTCACGGCGCACCGTCCTGAGCGCGATCGGGCTCACGGGCGTCGGCGCTGCCCTCGCCGCCTGCGGCACGTCCTCGGGATCGGCCGAGGGCACCCTGAACGTGCTGTTCATGCAGCAGGCCGGGTACTCCGAGGAGGACATCTCGGCGATGGTGGCGCTGTTCGAGAAGGACAACCCGAAGATCAAGATCAACAAAACCTTCGTGGCGTACGAGGCGCTCCGCGACAAGATCGTCGCGGCGGCCCCGGCCGGCACCTTCGACGTGGTCCTCATCGACGTGATCTGGCCCCCCGAGTTCGCGGAGAAGAAGCTCATCGCCGACATCACCCCCCGGGTGCCGGCCGAGTGGAAGACCCAGATGCTCGAGGGGGCGCTGTCCACAGCCGTCTACAAGGACAGGTTCTACGGCGTGCCGTGGATCCTGGACGCCAAGTACCTGTACTCCAACACCGAGCACCTCACCCGCGCCGGGCTCGCCCCGACCGCGCCGACCACCTGGTCCGGCGTGGTCGAGGCGGCCCGCGCGATCAAGGCGAAGGGGGTGGTGAAGTACCCCCTGATCTGGAGCTGGAAGCAGACCGAGGCCGTGATCTGCGACTACACCCAGCTGCTCGGCGCGTTCGGCGGCACGTTCCTCGACGCGGCCGGCAAGCCGGCGTTCAACACCGGCGGCGGGGTCAGGGCCCTGCAGTTCATGAAGTCCACCCTCGACGAGGGGCTGAGCAACCCGGCCTCGATGGAGAGCCTGGAGGACGACGTGGCCAAGGCGTTCCCGAACGGCGACGCCTCGTTCGCGCTGAACTGGACGTTCATGTGGGCCAAGACCCAGGACGAGAAGGAGAGCAAGGTCAAGGGCAAGGTCACCATCGGCCAGACCCCGGCCGGCGACGGCGGCAAGCGGCCCGGGTGCAACGGGTCGATGGCGCTGGCGATCCCGGCGACGAGCAAGAAGCCCGACGACGCCTGGAAGCTCATCCAGCACCTGACGAGCGCGGCGACGCAGGAGCAGTACGCGAAGAGCTCCCTGCCGGTGTGGAAGGCCTCCTACACCAAGGACACGGTCGTCGCGACGAGCCCGGAGACCGTGGCCGCCGCGAAGGCCGAGCTCGACTCGCTGATCCTGCGGCCCGGCGTGAACCACTACAACGCCGTGTCGCAGATCCTGCAGGGCGAGATCTCCAACGCCCTGCTGGGCCGCAAGCCCGTCCAGAAGGCGCTCGACGACGCCGCAGCCGCCGCCGCGAGCGAGCTCAAGTGACCGACCAGCTCAACCGGCCCGCCCCGCCCCGCGCGCAGGAGACGCCCGTGCGTCCCTCCCGCGCGGGGCGGGGCGAGGCCCGCTTCGCGCTCTTCCTGCTGCTGCCGGCCGCGTTCGTCGTGTTCGGCGTCGTCGTCTACCCCGTCGTACGCACCCTGGTCACGTCCGTGCTGGACGTCGACGGGCCGCTGGACGACAGCACCCCGTTCGTCGGGGTGTCCAACTACGTCGAGGCCCTGGGCGACCCCGGGTTCTGGCGGGCCGTGTGGCAGACCTCGTACTTCTCCGTGACCTCCATCTTCTTCGAGGTCGTCTTCGGGGTCGGCATCGCGCTGCTGCTCAACGCGCCGCTGCGCGCCCGGTGGCTGTTCCGGGCCATCGTGATCGTGCCGTGGGCGCTGCCGACGATCGTGTCGGGCGCGATGTGGCGCTACATCTTCTCCGGGCAGTACGGCGCGCTGAACGCGGTGCTGACCCAGCTCGGGCTGATGGACGAGTACAGGTCGTGGCTGGGGTCCGACCCGTTTCTGGCCCTGAACATGGTGATGGCCGCCGACGTCTGGAAGAACACCTCGCTCGTGGCGTTCCTGCTCCTGGCGGGCCTGCAGAACATCCCGTCCGACCTGTACGAGGCGGCCCGGATCGACGGGGCCGGCCCGATCCGGTCCTTCTTCTCCATCACGGTGCCGATGCTGGTGCCGAGCATCGTGATCGTGCTCGTCCTGCGCACCATCGACACGGTGCGCATCTTCGACATCGTCTACATCGTCACCGGCGGCGGCCCGGCGAGCGGCACGCAGACCGTGGCGTTCTACACCTATGTCCGGGCGTTCTCCGACCAGCGGCTCGGCTACGGTTCGGCGCTGTCGTACCTGGTCACGGCCGTGGTGCTGGTGCTGTCCGTGGTGTATCTGCGGACGCTGCGCAAGAGGGGGGCACTGCTGTGAGGTACAAGATCTTCATCCACGCCGCCGCCGCGTTCGTGGCCGCGGTGTTCCTCGCCCCGCTGGCCTGGCTCGTCATCGCCAGCGTGTCCGAGCCCCGTGACCTGCTCGCCCGGCCGTTGCACTGGATCCCCGAGCACCCGACCTGGTCGCGGTACGACGCGATCGCCAACTCCGACGGCTCCGACGTGGCCGGGCTGTTCCGGCAGTCGATGGGCAACAGCGTGATCGTCGCCCTCGGCACGGTCGCGGTGTCCATGGTGATCGGGGTGCTGGGCGGCTACGCCCTGGCCCGGCTGCGGTTCCGGTTCCGGCGGAGCACGATGGTGGCGTTCCTGATCGCGTACATGCTGCCCCCGATCGCGCTGCTCATCCCGCTGTACCTGGTGCTCACCCAGCTCCAGCTGCTGGACAGCAAGATCGGACTGATCGTGGTGTACACGTCGTTCACCACGCCCTTCGTACTGTGGATCATGACGAACCAGTTCCTCTCCCTCCCGGTGGAGCTGGAGGAGGCCGCCCGGGTCGACGGGTGCAGCCGGCTCGGGGCCCTGCTGCGGGTCGTGCTGCCGGTTGCCCGGCCGGGGCTGTTCGCGACGATGATGTTCACGTTCCTGATGTCCTGGGACGAGTTCCTCTACGCGCTGATCTTCACGGCCACGCCCGAGGCCAAGACCGTGCCGGTCGCGATCGCCGAGTTCACCGGCCGCTACAGCGCCGACTTCGGGCTCGTCGCGGCCGGCGGCGTGCTGGCCACCCTGCCCCCGGTGCTGCTCGCCCTGGCCTTCCAGCGATATGTGGTCGACGGGCTGGCTGCGGCCTCGGTGAAGGGCTGAGACACTGTTGCTCCACACTCCGTTACCGACGAAGGCGGCATGATGGCTAGGGTCTCTGGCTCGTCCCGGCTCCTGGGCGCCATCAACGAGTCCGCGGCACTCGCGCACCTGCTCGAGAGCGGCCCGTTGACCAGGGCCGACCTGCGCGCGCTGATCGGCCTGTCCAAGCCGTCCACCTCCGAGGTGCTCCGCAGGCTCCAGGACGCCGGGCTCGCCCTGACCGTGGGTCGCACCCAGGGCGGTGGGCCCGGGCCGACCGCCGAGATCTACGCGGCGAACCCGGAGGCGGCCTACGCCGCCGCCGTGTCCGTGCGCAAGGCCTCCACGATCGCGGCGGCCGTGTGCGACCTGTCCGGCGCGCTGCGGGCCCGGATCGAGGTCGAGGTCGACTTCGCGGGTACCGACGCGGCCCGGGCCGTCACCGGCGCCGTCGAGGAGCTGTGCCGACGGGCCGGGCTGCGGGTCGACCAGCTCGACCACGTGCAGCTGGCGATCCCCGGGTCCTACGACGAGCGCACCGACATGGTTCGGCACATCCACGTGCCCGGGTGGGAGCGGCCGGGGCTGCTCGGCGAGGTCCGCCGGGCGTACCGGGCCGCGCACGTCGACAACGACGTGAACCTCGCGGCCGTGGCCGAGCGGCACCGGGGGGTGGCCGCGGCCGACCCCTCGGCGGGGTTCGCGATGCTGTGGCTCGGCGAGGGGGTCGGGCTGGCCATCGACCTCGGGGGGACGTTGCTGCGCGGGGCCCGGCAGGGGGCCGGGGAGATCGGGTACATGCCGGTCGGGTTGCCCGGGGCCGAGCGGCGGCCCGACTACGAGGAGCTCGTGGGCGGGCCCGCCGTGGTGGCGTTGGCCGCGGAGTACGGGTTCGTGGCGGAGACGGCGCATGACGCGGTGGCGCTGGCCGTGGCGGCGGTGGGGACGGCCGGAGGCGCGGCGCTGGCGGGTGGGCCGCAGGAGGCCGCCGGGCGGGGCCGGGCGTTTCTCGGGGTACTGGCCGCGCGTATCGCCGTCGGGCTCGCCGCCGTCGTGGCCGTGCTCGACCCGCCGTTGGTGGTGCTCGCCGGGGAGGTCGCGCAGGCCGGGGCCGATCCGCTCCGGGCGGCCGTGGAGGCCTCGCTGGGCGAGATCGGCGAGCTGCGGACCCCGATCGCGGTGACCGGGGTGGAGGACGACGCGGTGCTGTTCGGGGCGCTGGAGGCGTCACTGTCGGCGGCCCGCGAGGCGCTGTTCGCGCGGCTGGGCAGCCCGGCGTTCTGACCGCCGCCCCGGACGACCGGGTGATCGCCCGCGTCCGGGTGGCCGAGGTGCGTGACCGATCACTCCGGAATCCAGGGCCGACGCTGCAGGAGAGGCCCACCGAAAGATTTGATGGGTGTGATGGTGGGGCGGGCCGTGAAGCCCGCCCCTACTGCTAGCTGTTCACGAAGGCGTTGGCCGCCGCCGCGCCCTTGCTGTCGATGACGCTGTTGGTCTCCACCGGACTCGGGACCTGGCCGGGGAACACGATGTAGGTCACGCCCGAGTCGACGCCGCCGTTGGCCGGGTCCGGGTTGATGCCCAGGGCCTGGGCCGTGGCGTAGGACGCCTCCCCGATGATGTTGCTCGGGCCCTCGTCGGCGAACACCGCGTAGACGACCTTGTTGTTGTAGATGACCGCGGCGACGCTGCCGGGCTTGATCCCGTTGGACTTGTAGCTGAACCGCGAGCTGGGCAGCGGGATCACGAAGTAGTGCGTGACGTCGGCCGTGAACGACTTGCCCTTCGAGGTCTGGAAGGACGTCTGGTCCTGGTACCACGGATCCGTGCTGTGGTTGCAGTGGCTCGTCTGCACCCCGTCGCAGTCGACGTCCAGATCGGCCTTCCAGACGAACGCGGAGCCCGCCTTGCAGATGTTCACGGTGGACGAGGTGTCGTCGTCGGTGGCGTACTTGCCGTGCGACACCACGGTGCAGCCCTGCCCGGCCCGGGCGAGCAGTTGGGCGGCGGTCGGGCCGGCGAGGGTGCCCGCCGAGGCGGTCGTCGCGGGGACGGTCAGCAGGGGCACGGTCACAGCCGCGAGGGTGAATGCCGCGAGTCCGGGTCGACGCATGGGGACCTCCACTTAGATAGGTAGGTTACCTTTCTGATCCCCCGCGCCGCTCAACCTACAATCATCGATTTAACTGGTCAAGAGCCGATCTATCAGGATGTCGCCCAGGGCACCTGGGGCGAGCGGTAGTACGTGACGCCGGCAGCCTTCCAGCGCGGGCCCTGCGTGCCGAGCCGCACCTTGAAGGTGTTCCAGTCGTGGGTGGACTTCGGCGACCAGCCCAGCTCGGCGAGGGCCGGCAGCCTCGGGAACGCCATGTACTCGACGTCGCGCTGCGACTTCAGCGTCTCCGTCCACACCGGGGCCTCGATCCCGGTGATCGCCGAGGACGCGACGCCGCTGAGGAAGGAGCCCGGGTCCCAGTTGTAGGCGGCCTTCACCTCGATCAGCCCGGCCCAGTCCTGGCCGAGCGGGGTGCTCGCGGTGTACTTCATGTCCAGGTACGCCTTACTCGCTGGCGACATGATGAGCGTGGTGCCCTTCTTCGTGGCCGCCGCGACCTGGGCGTCGCTGGTCTCGGTCCCCCAGTACTGGGCCACGGTCGTCGGCAGCGGCGTCGCGTGCACCACGTCGTGCCAGCCGAGCACGATCTTGCCGTGCGCGTGGGCGATGGCCTGCACCCGGTTGACGAACGTCGCGTAGTCCGCCGGAGTGGTCGAGGTCGCCTCGTCCCCGCCGAGGTGCAGGTACGGGCCGGGGGTCAGCGCCGCCAGCTCCGTGACCACGTCCTCGATGAACCGGTACGTCAGCTCCTTGTGCACGCACAGCGTGCTGAAGCCGACGTCGACCCCGGTGTACAGCGGCGGGGCCTTGCCGTCGCAGTTCAGCTCGGCGTAGGAGGCCAGAGCGGCGTTGGTGTGCCCGGGCATGTCCACCTCGGGGACGATCGTGACATGCCTGGCCTGCGCGTACGCCACGATCGCGGTGTAGTCGGCCTGGGTGTAGTAGCCACCGGGGCCGCCGCCGACCTGGGTGCTGCCGCCGTACGTGGCCAGCCGGGGCCAGCTGTTGATCACCAGCCGCCAGCCCTGGTCGTCCGTCAGGTGCAGGTGCAGATAATTGATCTTGTAGCGGGCGACCTCGTCGATGTACCGCTCGACGTCGGCCACCGGACGGAAGTGCCGGGCGACGTCGAGCATCGCGCCCCGGTACGCGTACCGGGGGTGGTCCACGATGTGCCCGCCGGCCACCTGCCACGGTCCGGACTGGGCCGTCGGGCTCTCGACCCTCGCGGGGAGGAGCTGGCGGAGGGACTGGACGCCCTCGAACAGTCCGGCGGCGGTCCGGGCCCGGAGCACGACCTTGGCGGCGGTCACGTCGAGCTGGTAGCCCTCGTCTCCGACGGTCGGGTCCGCGCCGCTGAGCAGCAGGGAGATGCCGGTGCCGGGGGCCGGCTGGACCGGGAGCTGGTAGCCGGTGGCGGGGCGCAGGACGCCGGCCAGGTACGCGGCGGGGGCCTCGGCGCCCGGGTCGGCGTAGATCCAGGTGGTGGCGGTGAGGGGGTAGTCGGCGCCGGTGGCGGGCTGGACGGTCACCGGGACCGGGACGAGGGTCGACATGCGGCTGGTGACGGCAAGTGCCCGGCCGGCCTCGGCGGCGGACGCCGTGCCCGCCTCGGTGGCCTCAGCGGCGGTGGCCGCGTCCGAGGCCCGGGCCAGGGCGGCGTCCCAGCCACCGGCCGGCGCTGCGCTGCGGGCCCCGACCTGGGACGGGGCGCGGCCCGGCGCGGGGGCCGCGAGGGCGGGGCTGGCCGCGCCCGACACGACGACCAGCGCCGCGAGCAGGGCCAACGGGGTTCTGGATCTCATGGTGATCCTCCGGAGGGGTGAGGTGGTGCCATCGAGCGTATTAGATAGGAAGGCTTCCTGATAGATCCCGAGGACAGGTTGTCCCACATCGACGGCGGCTCGAACCCACGACCAAGGGATTATGAGTCCCCTGCTTTAACCGGCCGGGCTGTCGACCCGCCGCCCCTCGGGCCGCGCGCTAGGGTTGTCCCTCATGGACACTCCGGACACCCCCAGCACCGCGCGGATCATCGACCACTGGCTCGGCGGCAGCCACCACCACCCCGTGGACGTCGCGGCGGCCGGCGCGCTGGAGGCCGCCTACCCGCCGGGACCGGCCGTGTTCCGGGACCTGCGCCGGTTCATCGGCCGCGCCGTCGGCCGGCTGCACGCGCTCGGGATCCGCGACTACCTCGTCTTCGGCGCCGGCATCCCGACCTGCGGCAACGTGCACGAGCACGCGCCCGACTCCCGGGTGCTCTACCTCGACATCGACGCGGAGAACATCGCGCTCGGCCGGGAGGTGGTCGCCGGGGTGCCGGGGGTGGAGTACGCCTTCGGGGATCTGACCGATCTGAGCACCGTGACCCTGCCGGACTGGAACGGCTCCCCCGTCGGCGTGGCCGTCTTCGGGCTGCCGGTGTTCTTCGACGACGACACGCTGCGCCGCGCGCTCGCCGACCTGCACGCCGCGGTCCCGGCCGGCAGCCACCTGGCGTTCGACTTCGACAGCCGGCTGCTCACCGACCATCCGCAGGTCCTGGCCATGATGGGCGAGCCGTTCCACATGCGCGAGCCCGCCGAGTTCGCGGCGCTGCTGGGGCCGTGGACGCTCACGGCCGACGGCATCCGGCCGGCCGCCGCCTGGGGACTCGCGGACGGGGAGTCCCCCGGCGCCGTGCCCACCAACTTCTACGGCGGCCTGGCCAGCGCCTGAAAACCCATCAGACGGTTACGGCGACACCTGCCCCTGGTTCCAGCGGCCCGTCCGCGTCGCCCTGTGGCGGAGGTGGCCGGGCGTGTTCAGTCCGCGAGTGGGGTGAACACCGCCGGGCGGCGCGGGTCGTCCATCCGCACCACGAGGTCGGCGAACCCGGTCGGCCCGACCTCGTTCTCGTAGCGGGCGAACGCCGGCAGGGTCCAGTGTTCCTCGGGCGGGGTGCGCCGGGCGAGCGCGCCCGGCGACAGCCACAGGTGCACGGCCAGGTCGAACGACAGCCCCTGCCCGAGGAGCAACGCGCCGTCGACCAGCACGACACCTCCCGGGGCCAGGACCTCGTACGGGGTGCGCGTCGCGCGGTCGGACGCCGCGTCCCACAGCGCGCGCACGACCCGTCCTGTGCCGCCCTCGGCGAGCGGGTCGAGCACCTCACGGTTGAGCGCCCTGGCGTCCAGCCAGTCGGAATAGTAGGAGTCGGGGTCAGTGCGACCGAACTCGTACCGCAGCGAGGCCGGGCGGAGAAAGTCAGCCGCCGACACCCGCAGCGTGGCCCGACCGCGCAGGCGGAGCGGGGCGACGAGGTCGTCGGCGAGCCGGCCCGGGTGGGCCGCCGGGGCACCGTCCAGCGCGACCCGCACCCAGCCGTCGGGTGGGGCGGCGGCGATCCGGTCAGCGAGTTCGGTGACGAGGACCTCCGGGGTGACCGCTCGAATCCGCACCCTGCCATCATGCCCGCCCACCAGCCACCGTCGCCCGCACCCCAGCGTGCCCGACGCGCGGCTACGCTGGGGCTGATGTGTACCGTGTTCATCGATCTCGACCGCTCCCGGCCGTGGCCGGTGCTCCTCGCCGGTGTCCGCGACGAGTTCGCCGACCGGCCGTGGTCCCCGCCGGCCGCGTACTGGCCGGCTCTCGGCGCGCAGGTGCTGGGCGGCCGCGACGACGTGGCCGGCGGCACGTGGCTCGCCGTCGACACCGCGGCGCCGGTGGTCGCCGTGGTGCTCAACCAGCAGCCGGTGCCCCGGGACGCGGAGGCCACCGTCTCCCGGGGCACGCTGCCGTTGCGGGCGCTGCGTTCGCTCGACCTGGATCCGGAGCCGTACGCCGGGTTCCATCTGCTGCGGTGTTCCCTGGACTCGGCGGTGCTGCTGAGCTGGGACGGCGAGACGCTCGACCGGCGGGAGCTGGCCGACGGCAGGCACATCGTCTCCTCGCTCGGGGCCGACAACCTCGAACACCCCCGGGTCAGCCACACCATGCCGGCCTTCCGCGCGCTCGGCGGGACGACGCCGGAGCCCGGGCTGGCGACGGCCGCGGCCTGGGGCGGGTGGCTGGACCTCCTCGCCGGCGGCGGGCTGCCCGGGGACGACGACCGGGCGATCCTGGTCGACCGGGAACACGAGGGCCGGCGGTACGCGACGGGCTCGGTCTCCCTGGTGGCACTGTCGGCGGACGGCCGGGTGCGGTACGACTTCACGACCGACCCGCGCGAGCCGGACAGCTGGCGTCCGGTGCCCCTCGTCCCCGACGGCCGAGGGTAGCCGGGCACCGGCGCGCGGCCTCAGGCCTGGGTGAACTCCTCCCACGGCAGATCCCAGGCTGTCCACCCGTTGCCCGCCGTCACCGTGCGCTCGGTCCCCCGGATCGTCACGGGATCACCGATCGCGGTGAAGCCGAAGACCCACTCGGCGTCCTCCCAGGAGACGTTGACGCAGCCGTGCGACACGTTGCGCACCCCCTGGTCGCCCACGGACCAGGGGGCGGCGTGGATGAACTCGCCGCTCCAGGTGAGCCGCTGCGCGTAGTGGATCTCGGAACGGTACCCGTCGGGTGAGGTCGCCGGGACCCCGTAGGTGGACGAGTCGAAGATGGTCTTGTCGAGTTTGTCCATCACGACGAGGTTCCCGCTGGACGACGGCGTCGACGTCTTGCCGAGGCTGACCTTCATCGTCCGGACCACCTGGCCGTCCTTCCTGGCGACCATCTGTTTCGTGGCGTTGTCGACCTCGAGGGAGCGGGCGGACGCGTCGATCGTGACGCTGGCGGCCCGCTCCTGGTCGCCGTACCTCCCGTTGCCGAGCGGGTGGCCGTCGAGGGCCGCGCGCACGGTGAGCCTGGTGCCGGGCTTCCAGTGCTCCTTGGGGCGGAACAGGACCTGGTTGCCGCCGAACCAGTGCCAGCCGCCGAGCTGCGGCGGATCGCTCGTCACGAACAGGCGGCGCGCGACGGCGGCCCGCTCGGCCTCGGGCACCTGGAAGTCCACGAACTCGACCACCACCGGCATGGCGACGCCGTAGGTGCCGCCGGAGAACAGGTACATCCCGGTGCCGACTCGGTTCCCGGGCCGCGACATCGTCGTGAACCTCGTGGCGCGCGACTCGGTCCTGCCGTCGTCGCCGGTGGCCGTGACGGTCGCGGTGTAGGACGTCGAGGGGGTCAGGGGCTTGGCCGGGACCCAGGCGGTGCCGTCGGCGCGCAGCGCGCCCTCGACTCTCTTCCCGGCGGAGAGCACCTCGACGCCGGTGACCCTGCCTCCGGTCACCGCTGTGCCGATCTCCGTCGAGAGGGGAAGGCCGGAAGCGTTCGCCGCCGGGGTGACCGCGAGGGAGAACGGCACGGTGCTCCTCGCCGGGGTGGTGGCCGTTGACGGGGCGGGTTTCGCGCCCTTGTCGCCGGAGCAGGCGGACATCGTGAGGACGGCCGCGAGGGCCAGGGACAGGAATCCGGGTCGCCGCGTCACGCGACTATCGTGCCGGATCCATACACTTCCTACCAAATTGGCGGGTGTCCGGTCACGTCCGGCGGGCCGCGGGGCCTGCCGGACGGGGCCGGGGGCGGCGGGTGCCTCAGTCCCCCGCCGGTTCCGACTCCGGAGCCGCCGCCTCCCGGCGCGCCTCCCGACCCCGGACATAGATAATCTTGATCGCCGCCGCGAGCGGGATCGCCATCAGCGCGCCGACCAGTCCCAGGATCTGGCCGCCGACGAGGGCCGCGAGCAGTACCCCGATCGCGGGCATGTCCACGGCGTTGCGCATCACGCGCGGGGCGATCAGGTAGTTCTCCAGCTGCTGGTAGAGGACGAAGAAGCCGGCGACCCCGATCGCCTGGGGCCAGAGCGGCACCGAGGCGACGGCGACGAGGACGCAGATGGCCGCGCCCAGGGTCGCGCCGATCATCGGGATCAGGTCTGTGAACGCGACCAGGAACGCCAGGGGCAGCGCGAAGGGCACGTCGAGGAGTTCGAGGGCGACGAAGGAGGCGACGCCGGCGATCAGGGAGATGACGATGTTCCCGATCATGTACGACCCGATCTTGTCGATCAGGACGTGCACCCCGTGGCTGACCCGTTCGCGGCGGTTCTCCGGCACGGCCCCGACCAGGAGGTCGACCAGGCGGGGCAGGTCGAGCATGAAGTACAGGGACAGGACGAAGATCAGCAGGAACGAGGCGAGCGCGCCGAAGAACCGGGTGCCGAACGTCAGCAGCTGCCTGCCGACGGCGGCCGGAAGGGTGCGCAGCCAGGCGTCGAGTTTGTCGCGGTAGTGGATCTTCTCGTCGAGGTGGCGCAGCCGTTCGGACTGCCGGCGCAGCTGGTCGAGGTAGTGCGGGGCGTCCGCGGCGAGGTTCTGGGCCTGTTGGACGAGCGGCGGCACGACGGCGAGCAGGAAGCCGGCCACGAACAGCACGGCAGACAGGATCACGAGGGTGACCGCCCAGGGCCGGCGGATCCGGTGCCGGACCAGCCAGCGGACGGCCGGGTCGAGGCTGATCGCGACGAACAGCGCGATGAAGACCTGCACGAGGAGGTCCCGGACGCCGTACACGGCCCAGGCCAGCAGGAACAGGCCCCCGGCCCCGGCCGCCGCCGCCACGCCCCAGCGGAACACTGTCCGGGGGTCGGGGACGGGTCGGCGCATGGGCCCATTGTCGCCCCGTTCGCGCAACCAGAAGACAAAATCGGCACGGCCTGGCCACGTAGGATTCGAGGGTGAAGATGTTCGCCATCAGTGACGTGCACGTCCGCTATCCGGAGAACCAGCAGGTGGTCGAGGGGCTGCGCCCGGAGTCCGACGAGGACTGGCTGCTCGTGGCCGGGGACATCGGAGAGGCGGTGGCCGACGTGGAGGCCACCCTGCGGCTCTTCGCCTCCCGGTTCGGGACCGTGGTGTGGACCCCGGGCAACCACGAGCTGTGGTCGCACCCGAAGGACCCGAACGCGCTGCGGGGCGAGGAGCGCTACCAGCACCTGGTGCGGCTGTGCCGGGAGATGGGCGTGCACACGCCGGAGGACCCGTATCCCGTGTTCACCGGCGAGGGCGGCCCGGTCACGGTCGCACCCCTCTTCCTGTTGTACGACTACTCGTTCATGCCCGAGGGCGCCAGTACCCCCGAACAGGGGTTGGAGATCGCGCTGAACGCGGGGATCGTGGCCACGGACGAGGCGCTGCTGTTCCCGGACCCCTATCCGAGCAGGGCCGCGTGGTGCTCGGCGCGGGTGGAGTACACGGAGAAGAGGCTCCTGGATCTGGACGGGGCGCGCACCGTGCTGGTCAACCACTTCCCGTTGACCAGGGAGGCGACCCGGACGCTGCGGTACCAGGAGTTCGCGCAGTGGTGCGGCACCACCCGGTCGGCGGACTGGCACCTGCGGTTCAACGCGGAGGTGGTGGTCTACGGGCACCTGCACATCCCGCGCACCACCGTGGAGGACGGGGTGCGGTTCGAGGAGGTGTCGATCGGCTACCCGAGGGAGCGTCAGTACCGGCGGGGCGTGCCGCTCGGGTTGCGGCAGATCCTGCCGGTTCCGGCCTAGCCTCGCGGCCGGGTCCGGCCTGGCCGCGAGGGGCTAGCCCCGCAGTCGGGTCCGGAAGCCGATCCGGTCGCCGCGGAACAGCGACCGGACCTGCTCGACCGGGGTCCCGGCCGCGTCGTGGGACACCCGGTGCACGAGCAGCATCGGCAGCGCCGGGTTCGCGCCCAGCAGCGCCGCCTCGCGCGGGCTGGCCAGCACCGTCTCGATCTGCTCCTCGGCCTCGGCCAGTTCGACGCCGAACTCCTCGCGCATGCACCGGTACAGCGACGCGCCCGGCGCCAGGACGTCGAGCAGGGTGGCGAACCGCCCGGCGGACAGGTACGTGCTCTCCAGCCCGATCGGCTCCCCGTCGGCGAGGAGCACCCGTTCGAGGTGGATGACCTCCGCGTCGGGGGCCAGGCCGAGGACGCCGGCGAGGACCGGGGTGGCCGGCACCCGTTCGGCCGTGACGATCCGCCGGCTGGGCTCGCGGCCCATGGTGCGCACGGCCTCGGTGTAGGACACCAGGCCGAGGGGCTGGATCAGTTTCGGCGCGGCGACGAAGGTGCCCCGGCCCTGTTGGGAGCTGAGCCGGCCCTCGAGGATCAGCTCGGAGATGGCCTGGCGCAGGGTCGCGCGGGACACGGCGTACTCGGCGGCGAGTTCCCGTTCGGCCGGCAGCGGCGCGCCCTCGCCCAGCTCGGCGAGCCGGCTGACCAGCCGGGCCTTCACGGTGAAGTACTTGGGCACGCGTCCGTGCTCCGGGACGCCCTCGCGGACGGGCCTGCTCGCCAACATGTCGCCCAGCGTAACCACCGGCGGGGCCGAATCCGGGCCTTCGCGCGCCCGCCCCGGGACGGCACCTGTTGTTCATCTGGCGCACCACCCGGACCCACCGGGCCGTATCGGGATAACGGGAACGTTACGCCGCCGCCCCCGCGCCGCACGTCCTGCGGCGGGGTCACGGCCACCCCGTTCTCCCCGGCGACCTGGCGGATGCCCGCGTCAGTCCGTCGCGCCGGCCAGCAGCAGGGACAGGTCGCGTCCGCCAGCGAGCGCCTCGAGGTCCGGGTCGCGCGCCGCCAGCAGGGTCGCCAGTCCCCCGGCCAGTCCCCCGGCGAGCAGGCCCTCCGGGTAGAGCAGCAGCCGGTCGCCGGGCTGCAGGGGCGACTCGGACTCGTCGTACCCGACGCCGTCGGTCACGCCCAGGGGCAGGCCGAGGGGTCCGGCGAGGACCCGGGGCGCGTCGGCCGCCGGGTACAGAAGCGGGATGACCTGGCCGGCGACCGCCCAGCGCACGGTCCGCCCGCCGGGTGCGACCCGGGCGGCCACGACGGTGGCCGTCCGGCCCGGTTCGCGCTGGCGGAGGAAGGCGTTCAGGCCGGCGAGGAGGCCGCCCGGGGCGAGGCCGGCGACCGCGTACGCCGCCGCGGCGTGCCGCAGCCGCTGGGCCGCGGCGACCGCGCCGTCCCCGGCCACCTCGCCGACGAGGAGCAGGGTGCCGCCGTCGGGGGCGGGGACGATGTCGTGCCAGCTGCCCAGGCCGCCGGCCCGCGCCGACACCGCCAGCCCGGTGGCGTCGTGCCGGGCGGACGGCGGAGCGAGCAGTTCGTCGAGGAGCCGGTGCCGGCGGGAGGCGGCCGCCAGCTCGGCCCGGGGGTCGCGGGTACCGGTCGGGGTGACGTCCTGGACCGTGCCCAGCACCGCCCACAGTGTCCCGTCGGGGTCGGTCCTCGGCTCGGCGGTGACCCGCAGCCGCCGGCCGGCGAGGTGACCGGCGCCGCGCAGGTCGACCCGCAGGGCGCGGCCGGCGCGCAGGGTGTCGTCCACGGCCTTGGGCAGCCCGGCGAGGTCCTCGGGGTCGACGAGCCTGTCGGCCTGCTCGACGGGGAAGGGGCCGTCGCCGGGTCGGCGGCCGGCCAGCCGGTACAGGCCCGGGGACCAGCGGGTCTCGCCGGTGCGCAGGTTCCACCGGAAGGAGCCGGCGTCGAGGACCTCCTCGGAGAACAGCAGCTGTTCGTGCAGCAGGTCGGCCTCGGCGTGCACCCGCCAGGTGACCAGCAGCCGGTCCCATAGCCGCGCGACGTGCAGGTCCACCAGGTACGAGCCGCGCAGGCCCTCGCGTTCCGGGGAAACCCACACGTCGGCGAGGTCCAGGGACTCCCCGGTGCGGACCACCTCCGCGAGCGCCGGCAGCAGCACCTGGCTGCCGAGCTGGGGCAGGACGGTCAGGACACTGGCGTCGGACGCGTCCAAGCCCTCGGTCGTGGCCAGCTCCCAGGCCGCCGGGCTGGCGCACTCGGCGTGGAAGTCGACGATCCGGTCGTCGTCGTACTCGGGCACGAGCACCACCGCCGGCCGGCGCAACGCCTCCACCAGCAGCGGGAGCACGCTGGTGTCGGTGCGGCCCTCCGCGCCGCCGTCGTGCGGGGAGCCGGGCGGCGGGGCGGCGAGCTCGGCGAACCGGCGGGCGCACGGCTCAGCCAGCGCGAACAGGTACGTTCGGACCTCGTCGTCGACGACCAGCGGCGCGTCCCAGCCGAGGCTGATGACGCCGAGAACCCGGTCGTCGCGCACCAGGGGCAGGGCGACGACGGCACGGGACAGCCACCGGTCGTCGGGGGCGTGGGCCACCAGTACCGGCGAACGGGTCTGGGCGGCGGCGACGATCGGCAGGTCCTGGATCGGCGGCACCCGCTCCCACTGGCTGCGCGACTCCGCGGACAACCCCCAGGCGCCGAGGAGGAGCAGCGCGCCGTCGGCCTCGCTCTCCATCACCATCACGGTGCTGGGCGGCGGCCAGCCGGCGGCACTGTCGGCCAGGGTCTCGGCGAGTTCGTCGTAGGACCGGGAGGTGGCGACCCGGCCGGACAGCAGCTGGTGCTGGGCGCGCAGGGCTTCCAGGTCCGCGGACACCGGGACCGGCGCCGGGCGGGGCTCCCCCGTCGTCGCGAGCCGGTCGAGCGCCGCCACGCCGGGCTGGCGGCCCTCGTCGACGGCGGTCGGTGCGGGCGCGCGGGTGGCGACCAGCGCGGCGGCCAGCTCGACGAGCTTGACGTTGCTGTGGGTGGACAGCTCCACGAGCTGGTCGAACGCCGTCTGCGGGTCGATGGCCATCCGTTCGACGAGCACGCCTTTGGCCTGCTCGATGACGGCGCGGTTGCGCATCGCCCGGCGCAGTCCGTCCCGCTCGCTGCGGAGGCGGGCCACCATGCCCGAAAGCGCTTCCACCGGATCGGTACTCGCGGGTACTTCCTCCGTCATGGCCCCATCCGATCAGCCGTCCGATCATTTGTCCAGCTGAGCGCACCGCACGTGACGAAGCACGAGCGTAGTGTGATTATCAGCGGACGCGCACGCTCAGGAGTCCAGACCAGGCCCCGGGCGAAGAGCCTGCTCCGGCGCTCCAGCAGCGGGCACCGACACCGCGATCCCTTCGATGACCGCGGTGCCACGCGCCCCGTGGACGCTTCGCTGGAGGTGGACGTCGTGTCGACTACCGCCCTTACCACCCGGCCCGCCGAGGACCGGATCTCCGCGGCGCTGGACCACCTGCACGCCCTCCCCGCCGACCACCCCGACCGGGCGGCACTGCGCGAGCGCGCCATCTCCGCGGCACTGCCGGTGGCCGACCGGATCGCCCACCGGTTCGCGCACCGGGGCGAGGCCCTCGAGGACCTCGTGCAGGTGGCGCGGGTGGCCCTCGTCCGCTGCGTCGACGGGTACGACCCGGCCCGCGGCCCCGGCTTCACCGCCTACGCCGTGCCCTGCATCGCCGGCGAACTCAAACGGCACTTCCGCGACCGGGCCTGGAGCGTGCGGGTACCCCGCCGGCTTCAGGAGACCCGGCTCGAACTCAACCAGGCGGTCGCGCTGCTCGGCCAGCGGCTCGGCCGGACCCCGACCGTGACGGACCTGGCCGGTTACCTCGGGATCACCGAGGAGGACGTGCGGGCCGGGCAGGACTGCGCTGCGGCGTACACGGCCGTGTCCCTGCAGGCCCCGGTCGACTCCGGCGCGGAACTCGGCGACCTGTTGGGGGCCGAGGACCACGCGCTCGACGTCGTGGAGACCCGGGAGAGCCTGCGCCCGCTGCTCGCCCGGCTCTCCGGCCGCGAACGCCGGATCCTCGCGCTCCGCTACGGCGAGGACCTGACCCAGTCGGAGATCGCCGACCGGGTGGCCCTGTCCCAGATGCACGTGTCGCGGCTGCTGCGCGGGGCGCTGGACCAGCTGCACACCTGGATGGAGACCAGCGGGGACGCGTGATCGGCGGGCCAGACCGGTGATCGGCGGCGGTGGCCGTCCGGTCCCCGGCGGCGTGGTCGCCGACCGGACGCCCTGTTCGACCGTGGCGGCGATCCGCAGGGCGCCGCCAGGCGTCTGGTTATGCTCGCGCGTGTGATCACAGAGCCGGCCAGTTCCGACCGACACCACCGTGAGGCCGCTGACCGGATGGCCCGTGCCCTGCGCGACCCACGGTTGCGGCGCGCGATCAACGAGACCGCGCGGGGCCGGCCAGCGCACCTGATCGTCGCCGGGGTGCACGAGGCGCTCGGCGACGTGCTGCGCCGGGTGGGCGTCGACCGCGGCCTGCACGTCCTCGCGATCGAGGATCCCTCCGAGCCGCTCGGCTACCGGCTGATCCGCGTGGGGTGACACCGTCGCGGCCCGGGTCGGAGCGGCACGGGTCGGACCGGGCCGAAGCGTGACAGGGGCTGCCGGACGGCGGCGGGTCAGGCGGTCTTGCGCCGGCGGGCCGGGGCCTTCTTCTCCGGTGCCGCAGCGACCTTCGTCGCCGTCTTCTTCGCCGGCTCGGGCACCGACTTCAGCGCCCGCTTGGCCGTGGCCTTCTTCGGCGCGGCGACGGCCGGCGGGGCGGCCGTGCGGGCGGCGGCCGCGCGGGGTGCCGCCTTGCGGGGAGCCGGCACCTCCCGCTCGGCATCCCCGGTGTGCCCGGCGCGCGCCTGCGCGACGCTGGCCTTGAGCGCCGCCATCAGGTCGATCACCTTGCCGGCGGGCGCCTCGACGAGGGGCGGGGCCACGGTCTCGCGCCCGGCGATCTTCGCGTCGATGACCTCCTGCACCGCCGCCCGGTACTGGTCGGAGAAGTCCGAGGGCTCGAAGTCCCCGCTCATCGACTCGATCAGCGAGGCGGCCATCGCCAGCTCCTGCGGCCGGACGTGCACGTCGTCCTCGAGGAATCCGAAGTCGGGGGTGCGGACCTCGTCGGGCCACAGCATCGTGTTGAGGACCAGCACGTCGTCGCGGACCCGCAGGGTGGCGAGCTGTTCGCGCTGGCGGAGGGCCACCTTGACGATCGCGACCCGTTCGCCGGTGCGCAGGGCGTCGCGGAGCAGCACGTACGGCTTGACGGCGACCGGTTCGGGTTCGAGGTAGTAGGCCTTGTTGTACAGGATCGGGTCGATCTGCGCGGCGGGCACGAACTCCAGCACGTCCACGGCCCGCGACGAACTCAGCGGCAGGTGGGCCATGTCCTCGTCGTCGAGGAGGACAAGTTCCCCGCCGCCGATGTCGAAGCCCTTGACGATGTCGGCTGTGCCGACCTCCTCGCCGCACACCTCGCAGACCTTCTTGTAGCGGATGCGTCCGCCGTCGGCGCGGTGCACCTGATGGAAGCGCACGTCCTTCTCCTCGGTGGCCGAGTACAGCTTGACGCTGATCGCCACGAGGCCGAAGGACACGGCGCCCTTCCAGATCGCCCTCACCGGGCCAGCATCGCACGATTGGCCGTCATCGACCGGGTGAGCTGGGAAAATGGTGGGATGCCCGCTCCGATGGCGCCGATGCTGGCCACGAACGGCCCGCTGCCCACGGGCGGGAACTGGGCGTTCGAAGCCAAATGGGACGGCGTGCGGTGCCTGGCCGGGTTCGACGCCCGGCCGCGGCTGTGGGCCCGGTCCGGCACGGAGATCACCGTCCGGTACCCGGAGCTGGCCGATCTGGTGCTGCCGGCCGGCACCGTGCTCGACGGGGAGATCGTGCTGCTGCACGACGGGGTGCCGCGCTTCGAACTGCTCGCGTCGCGGATGCACACCGACCGGCCGCCGGCGGCGCTGGTCGCGCGGCTGCCGGTGACGTACATGGTGTTCGACGCGCCCCGGCTGGCCGGGGAGGACCTGTGCGCGTTGCCGTACGCCGAGCGGCGTGCCCGTCTGGAGGGTCTCGCCCTGGCGCACCCGCACGTGCTGGTCCCGCCGAGCTTCGACGACGGGGCGGCCACGTGGGTGGCGTCCCGGGAGCTGGGACTGGAGGGCGTGATGGCCAAGAGACTCTCCTCCGGGTACCAGCCGGGGGTGCGCAGCGCCGACTGGATCAAGCACAAGCACGAGTACACGATGGACTGTGTCGTCGGCGGTTGGCGGCCGGGGGCCCGGCGGATCGGGGCGCTGCTCGTCGGCAGCCCCACCGACGGCGGCCTGGTCTACCGGGGCCGGGTCGGCGGCGGCATCTCGGCGGCCACCGAACGGCACCTGCTGGCGCTGCTGGCACCCCTGGAGCGGCCCACCTCCGCGTTCGCCGAACAGTTGCCCGCCGAGGACCGGCGCGGGGCGCACTGGGTGGAACCGCTGGTCACGGTCGAGGTCGCCTACGGGGAGGAGACCATGGCGGGCCGGTTGCGGTTCCCCCGGCTGCGGAAGGTGGTCGAGGATGCCTGACCGGGTGGCCGTGGACGTCGAGGGCCGGGTGCTGCGGCTGTCGAGCCTGGACAAGGTGATGTACCCGGACGGTTTCACCAAGGCGGAGGTCCTCGACTACTACTCCCGGATCGCCCCGGTGCTCCTGCCGCACCTGAGCGGACGGCCGCTGACCCGGATCCGGTTCCCGCACGGCGCGGCCAGGGAGAGCTTCTTCGAGAAGAACGCCCCGGCGGGGCGGCCCGACTGGGTACCGACCGTGACGGTCGGCGACGTCGAGTACCCCCTCGTCGAGGACCTGGCGACGCTGGTGTGGCTGGCGAATCTCAACGCGCTGGAGCTGCACGTGCCCCAGTGGCGCACCGCCGACCCCGAGCACCCCGACCGGCTCGTCATCGACCTGGATCCCGGGCCGCCCGCCGGACTGGCCGAGTGCTTCGCCGTCGCCCTGCGGCTGCGCGACCGGCTCGCCGCCGACGGCCTGGTGGCACTCCCGAAGACCAGCGGCCGCAAGGGCATGCAGCTGATGGCGGCGCTGCCCGGCGACCGGACCTCCGACGAGGTGTCCGGCTACGTCCTCGCCGTCGCCCAGGAACTCGAACGCGAGACGCCCGGCGACGTGGTGTCCCGGATGGCGAAGGCGCTGCGGCCCGGCAAGGTGTTCATCGACTGGAGCCAGAACAACGCGGCGAAGACGACCGTGGCCCCGTACTCGCTGCGGGCCACGGAGCACCCGACCGTGTCGACGCCGTTCGGCTGGGACGAGGAGCCCCGGTTGTGGACGGCGCCGGAGGTGCTCGACCGGGTCGCCTCCGACGGGGACCTGTACGCGCCGCTGCTCGCCCGGCGCCCGACACGCCGGTCCCGGACACGCCGGAGCACCGCCCGCGATCCCGCCGAGGACCTGCGGGCCATCGCCTTCGCCCTGGAACGCTCCGGCGAGGGCAGCTACCGGGTGCAGGCGTTCCGGCAGGCCGCCGACACGGTCGCCGGGCTCGGGGCCACCGCCCTCGCCGCGCACCTGGCGGCCGGCACCCTGACCCACGTACCGGGCATCGGGGCCGTCACCGCCGCCTGCGTGGCCGAGTCCATCGCCGGCCAGGAGCCCTCCTACCTGCGCAGGATCAGCGCCCCGGAGCCCACGGCCCTGCGCGCCGAGCTGCGCGGGGACTGCCACAGCCACACCAGCTGGTCGGACGGCAGCCACTCCGTGGAGGAGATGGCCGTCGCCGCGATGGAGCTGGGGCACGAGTACCTCGCGGTCACCGACCACTCGCCGCGGCTGACGATCGCCCGGGGGTTGTCCGCCGTTCGGCTCGCCGAGCAGCTCGACGTGATCGGGGCCGTGAACAGGGTCCTGGGCCGCCGGATGCGGGTCCTCGCCGGGATCGAGGTGGACATCCTCGCCGACGGCACCCTGGACCAGGCCGGCGACCTGCTCGACCGGCTCGACGTCGTGGTGGCCAGCGTGCACAGCGGCCTGCGCGAGGCCTCGCCCCGGATGACCCGCCGGATGCTCCGCGCGGTCCGCGACCCGCGGGTGAACATCCTCGGGCACTGCACCGGGCGGCTGCGTTCGGAGCGCGGGAACCGCCCGGAGAGCGCCTTCGACGCCGAGGCCGTGTTCGCCGCGTGCGCCGAGCACCAGGTCGCCGTGGAGATCAACTCCCGGCCGGAGCGGCTCGACCCGCCGTCGCGGCTGCTGAAGGTCGCGGTCGACGCCGGCTGCCTGTTCTCGATCGACTCCGACGCGCACGCCCCGGGCCAGCTCGACTGGCTCGACAACGGGTGCGCCCGGGCCGAACGCGCCGGGGTGCCCACCGACCGGATCGTCAACAGCTGGCCGGTCGGCCGGCTGCTGCGGTGGTCCCGGCGTTTGCGGTGACCCCTTTCCGGGTACCCGGGGCCATGTCGACCAGAGGAGGACACCCGATGTCCGACACAGTGAGTTACCTGATGACGCCGAACCCGGTGTGCGTGCCCACCGACGCCACGCTCGTGCACGCCGCCGAACAGATGCGCGACCACAACATCGGCGACGTACTCGTCGTCTCCGGCCGCACGCTCCAGGGCATCATCACCGACCGTGACCTCGTGGTCCGGGGCCTGGCCCTGCACGCCGACCCGCTCGCGACCACGGTGGGCACCCTGTGCACCACCAGCCCGGCGGTCCTCGAACCCGACCAGCCGGTCGAGATAGCCGTCGAGATGATGCGCGACCTGGGCGTCCGCCGCCTGCCGGTGTGCGACGCCCACGGCACGCCGGTCGGCATCCTGTCCCTCGGCGACCTCGCCGTGGAACGCGACCCCGACTCCGCGCTGGCCGACATCAGCGCCTCACCCCCCACCGTCTGAGAGGATCCCCCGATGCGCGGACTCGTGCGCAACCTGATGACCCGTGGCCCGATCTGCCTGCCGGCGGACGCCACCCTCACCGAGGCGGCCGAGCACATGGCCGACCACGACATCGGTGACGTGCTCGTCCTCGACGGCGGCACCCTGCGCGGCATCCTCACCGACCGCGACCTGGTGGTCCGCGCGGTGGCCGCCGGCCTGGACCCGGACAGCACCACGTGCGGCGAACTGGCCACCGGGCACCCCCTGGTCCTCGGCCCGGAGGATCCGGTGGACTTCGCGCTGAGACTGATGCGCCAGCACGCCGTCCGCCGGCTGCCGGTGTGCGCGGAGGGCGGCAGACCGGTGGGCATCCTGACCCTCGGGGACCTCGCCGAGGACGGGGCCCCCGCCTCGGCGCTCGCCGCGATCTGCGCCGCCGACCCCACCCCGTGGCCGCCGCGGTCCGTGCCCTCGGGGCCTACGAACCTGCTGTGACCATACCCACGGCCTGACGGCTCACGCATCGACAACCCAGACTGTCCACTATAGACTGTGACCTTCGCGGGTGGCGGCCGACCCGAGGCGCGTCCGCCGGTGCTCCCCACCGGCGAGTTCGCCCGCGGTCGACCTTCGAGGAGCCCCCATGCACCGAGTCCTTGTGCGCGCCACCCTGGCCGCGGCGGCCGCCGTCACCGCGGCGACACTGCTCGCCCTGCCGTCGTCGGCCTCCGCGGCGTTCGGGGCCCCCGCGTGGCACGAGTCCAGCCGGTACCCGACCCTCGAGGCGTGCGAGAGCAACCGCCTCGCCGCCGAGTACTGGGGCATCGACACCGTGGAGTGCCACTTCCGCGTCTCCGGCTGGTCCTTCTCCTACTTCCAGTAGGACCCGGCCGCCCGGGTCGACGTGCCGTGTCGGCCCGGGCGGCACCCCGCGGTCTTACGCGACCCAGAGGCGGACACGGCCTCCAGCCTGCCCGGGGGTCGGCGTGCCCGTGGCTAGGATGCCGGATATGGAGCCAAGCACGGCTTTTCCCGGCGAACCGGCCGATGTGGTGCGCGCCTTCGAGGACCTGCCCGCCATCCTGTGGGCCTTCGAGGGCCCCGAGCACCGGGTCGTCGCCGCGAACCGGGCCGCCCGCGCCTCCGCCGGCCACCGGGCGGACATCGTCGGCCGGCCGGTCCGCGAGGTGCTGCCGGAGCTCGAGGGCCAGCAGATCTTCGCGATGTTCGACGAGATCTACGTGACCGGCCGGGGCCGGTCCCAGCCCGGACTGCGGGTCCTGATCGACCGCGACGGCGACGGCGAGCTGGAGGAGGGCTTCTTCACGTACTCCGCGCAGCCGGCCCTGCACGCCGACGGCACCGTCCGGGGACTGCTGGTGTACACGGTGGAGAACACCGAGCTGGTGCGGCTGCGCCACGCCGCGGAGGACCGGGCCGCGGCGTCCGAGCACCGCTACCGCGAACAGCGCGACTTCGTCCTCGGCCTGCAGCGCGGTCTGCTCCCCCAGGGGATGCCGGTGCTGCCAAGGGTGCGCACGTCCGCGCGGTACCTGGCGGCCGGGGCCGACACCGCCGCCGGGGGCGACTGGTTCGACGTGGTGCCGCTGGGCGACGGCCGGGCCGCGTTGCTCGTCGGGGACGTCGTCGGGCACGGCGCCCCGGCGGTGGCGGCGATGGGCCAGTTGCGCGCGGTGGCCCTGCAGGCGCTGACGTCCGGCGCGGACATCGCCGAGACCGTGGCCCGCCTGGACGGGCTGGCCGACCACGTGCCGACCGCGCGGGGCGCGACGGTGTGCCTGGTGGTACTGGACCCGGGCGCCGGGGAGGTGCGGTACGCCAGCCGCGCGCACCCCGCCCCCCTCGTGGTGGACCCGGACGGCGTGACCCGGTTCCTGGCGGGCGCGCCGGGCGGCCCGCTCGGCTCCGGGTCGGCGAAGGCCGAGGTGCACCGCGAGCCGCTCACGTCGGGCGAGCTGGTCCTGTTGTACTCCGACGGCCTCGTCGAGCGCCCCGGTCGCACCCTCGCCGACGGCATGGCCCGGCTGTCGAAGGTGGCCTCCGCCGTGGTGCGCGACGCGGTGGGCGACGACACGACGGTGCCGGACCTGATGGTCGACCGGGTGTGCGCGCTGGTCGTGGAGCGCCTGGCCCTGTCCGGGTACTCCGACGACGTCACCCTGCTGGCCGCCGAGCCGGTGCCGCGGCGTGCGGACCTCAGCGTGGACTTCCCGGCGTCCAGTGGGGCGCTGAGCGGGCTGCGCCGGTCGGTGGGCACGTGGCTCGCCGCGCTGGACGTCACGGGGATGGACGCCGACGGGTTGCAGCTGGTGGTGGGCGAGGCGGCGGCGAACGCGATCGAGCACGCGTACCCGGCAGGGGTCCGGCACCGGATGCGGGTGGAGTGCCGGTTGGGCGAGGACGGGGTGGCGCACCTGACCCTGTCCGACGGCGGCCGGTGGCGGGAGCCGACCCCGGAGCCGGCCGGGCGGGGCTGGGGGCTGCGGTTGATGCGCTCCCTCGTGGACCGGGTGGAGGTGTCGGCGACGTCGTCGGGGACGGCGGTGACGTTCCACCAGCCGTTGCGCCGGGCCGTGCGGCTCGGGTCGGCCGCCGAGCCGGGCCGGGACGCGGAGGAGTTGCGCACCGCGTACGAGCGGCCGGTGCTGCGGGTGTCCGGCCCGGTCGACCAGGACACCGTCGAGCGGGTCCGGGACGCGGTGATGGCGGCCAGCCGGGGCGGCGCGCTGCCGGTGGTGGTGGACCTGACCGGGGTGAGTCAGCTGGCCAGCGCCGGGGTGGTCCTGCTGCACCAGCTGGCGGCGGACTGCGACGGGCTGCGGCTGGTGGCTCCGGTCGGCGGACCGGCGCGTCAGGTGCTGGAGCTCACCGGGCTCGGGCACCTGGTGTGACTAGCGGCCCCGGGCCTCCGCGGTGGCCGGGGCGAGCAGGACCTCGGCGACGCCGCTGATCTCCAGCACCCGGCGGACCCAGTCGCTCGCGGCGTGCACGGCGAGTTCGCCGCCGAGCCGGGTGGCGTCGAGGTACCCGTCGAACAGGGCCCGGATGCCGGTCGAGTCGAGGAAGCCGACGCCGGAGAGGTCCACGCTGATCGCGGTGGCGCCGTCGCCGAGGGCCGCGCGGATCGCCGTCGACAGTTCCGGGGAGGTGGTCATGTCCAGATCGCCCTCGACCAGGAGTCGGGCGTGCCGCGGAACCCCTGGGCGGTCGACCCTCAGTACTGCCATGACTACAGGATAGTCATGGCTCCTGGGGAGGATAGCCGCGGATCCTCCTGATGAGGGGGACGCCATACCAGAGCACCACATAGGTCGTGGCGATCAGGCCCGTGGCGATCCCGGCCCACGGTGCGCCCACGACCGTGCGCACGGCCAGATACAGCGCCCCGTTCAGGGCGAGCATCATGAAGAACAGGCCCGCGATCGCCAGGTGGGACGACATCGGCAGGATCTGCGACTTCATGCCCCGCCGGAACGTGAGCCGGTGGTGGTTGACCGGGGCGATGAACAACGCCGTCGCGGCGCTGGCGGACAGCACGGTGAGGACGTAGACGAACTTCTCCGGCCCGGTCGCCTGGGCGAATCGGGGCGTGAAGGCGACCGTCAGAAGGAAGGCGAAGAGGATCTGGTTGCCGGTCTGCGCGACCCGCAACTCCTGGAGCAGTTCGTCGAAGTTCCGCTTCGCCCGGTCGCTCTCGCTCTCGACCATCCCCCAGTTCTACCCCATCGGCGACGAGGGCGAGCCCCGATGCGCGGCGGCCGCCACCACGAGATCCTGCCAGGCCATGCCGACGCCCTTGAAGAACCGGGGCCGGTCGGCGCGCGGGGCCACCCGGCCGGTGACCAGGTCGGAAAGGGTGCCGCGGACATGCCCCGGGGTGATCACGCCCCGACCGACCGGGTCGATCAGGTCGCCGGCCTCGCGGAACGCCGCCGACCGGGCCTCCACCCACACGTCGGACCGGGCCACCAGGTCGTCGTCGGTCTCCCGGACGGCCGGTTCGTGCGAGCCGACGGCCACGACCGTCGCGGTGGACCGCACGAGCCCGCCCGGGAAGAGGGGGGTCGAGGCGGTCGTGCAGCAGCAGATGACGTCGGCGTCCGCCACCTCGTCGGGTACGCCGACCACGGCGCCCCATTCCGCGGCGAACCGCTCGGCCCGCCCCGGATCGCGCCCGACCACGGTGACCCGGCTGATCGGGCGCACCGCCCGGACGGCGGCGACGTGCCCGGCGGCCTGCGGTCCGGTGCCGAAGACGAGCAGGTGCGCCGCGTCGGGGGCCGCGAGGTGCGCGACGGCGACGGCGGAGGTGGCCGGGGTGCGCAGCGCGGTCAGCGCCGTGCCGTCCAGCGTGGCCACCGGGGTCAGGGTGGCCGCGTCCAGCAGCAGGTAGAGCGCCTGGATCCGGGGCAGGCCGAGCGCTGGGTTGCCGGGGGCGACGGTGGCGACCTTGACGCCGGCGTACCCGTCGTGCGAAGCCGGCATGAGGAGCAGTTGCCCGGCCGGCACGTCGACGATGCTCCGGGGCGGGTCGGCCTCGGGGTCCAGCCCGGCGCACAGCGCGTCGGCGATCGCGGCGATGGCACCGCGCAGGCCGAGCGCCGCGAGGTCGGTCCCGGCGGGCGCGCTCACCGGAGCACGAACCCGGTGCCGAGCGGGTCGGCCGGGTCGAGGTCGAACACCGACTCCCCCGTGCGGTACGCCATCCCGGTGATCTCCGTGACCACCCCGTCGGGCCCCTCCCCGACCACCCGGCCGAGGAACTCGGTGCCCACGATGGAGCCGTGTCGCAGCGTCGCGCCCTCGGGCAGGGTGCCGTCGGCGTGCAGCAGCGCCAGGACGGCGGAGGTGCCGGAGCCGCACGGCGACCGGTCCACCTGGCCGTCGGCGAAGATGGTGACGTTGCGTTGCCGGACACCGGCCGGGTCCGCGACGCGCCGGTCGCAGAAGATGACGCCGTAGAGGTCCCGGCCGGGCAGGGCGGCCTTGATCCGGCGGCCGGCCCGGATGAGTTCCGGCAGGTCGGACGGCTCGACGGCGAGGCCGAGCGCCGCGGTGTCGAGGACCGCGTACAGCGCCCCGGAGTAGGCCAGGTCCACGACCGCGTCCCCGGCGGGCACGGCCAGCTCGACGACCCGGGACGGCACGTTGCGGAAGGTGACGGCCGAGACCCGGCCGGCCTCGGTGTCGACCAGGGCGGCGACCCGGCCGGAGGGCACGTCGATCCGGACCTCCGTCGTGCCGGTGTCCGGGGCGGGGACCAGTCCGGAGTGCACGGCCCAGGCGCCGAGGGCGATGGTGCCGTGGCCGCACGCCGTGGAGTAGCCGTCGTTGTGCCAGAACAGGACACCGAAGTGCCCGGTCCCGTCCCCGGCCGGCGACCGGGCGTCAACGCCCCCGTCGTCGGCCGAAGGCTTCCCGTCGACGCCGCCGGCAGACGCGGCGGCGTCGTTCGCCGGGACGATGAACCCGCCGTACATGTCGGCGTGGCCCCGGGGTTCGCGGCACAGGAGCTGGCGCAGCTCCTCGACGTCGCGGCCGGGCGCGCCCGGGTCGACCTGGGCGAGGCGGAGCGCCTCGCGGCGGGCCGGCACGGAACCGCCAGGGATCGCCAGGCCGGTGACGATCCGGAAGGGTTCCCCGGCCGTGTGGTAGTCGACGGTGCGCACGCTCATGGTCAGTACTATGTCATATATCTCTTGGCGTCACCCGCACCTGTCGGGCCTCCGGGTCCACCGCGGTGATGGCATCGGCAGGAATCACCACATTCTCGTCGGCCACCCGCACCACCAGCAGGTACGGCCCGAAGTCGCCCGTCGCGTCGTCCACCCGGCCGCGGGCCCCGTCGCGGCCGGTGACCTCGAACCCGATCAGCTCGCGCAGCGGGCCCTCGTACTCGGTGTCAGCCATCGCCGCCCCCTCAGTACACCTGAGCGGGGACTACCCAGGCCGGAGGCGGACCAAACGGCTCCCGGTCAGCGCAGGCTGTTCATGATCACGAAGGTGACGGCGGTTCGGATGCCGGGCAGCGCGGCGAGCCGGTCCGCGTGGAACGACTCGTACGCCGGCAGGTCGGCGACCTCCACTTTGAGGAAGTAGTCGAACTCGCCCGTCGTGTGGTGACACTCGGTGACCTCCGGCAGGGCCATCACCCCCGCCTCGAAGCGCCGGATGTCCGGCCGCACGTGCTGGCTCAGCCGGACCCCGACCAGGGCGACGAAGGCCCGCCCAACGAGCTGCGGATCGATGATGGCCGTGTAGCCGCGGATCAGGCCCTCGGCCTCCATCCGGCGGACCCGGCGCAGACAGGGGGTCGGGCTGAGGCCGACGGCCCGCGCCAGATCGCTGTTGCTGATCCGGGCGTTGGCGGACAGGCACTCCAGAATCGCCCGGTCGACGTCGTCGAGCCTCATCAGCACAATCCTCTACTCCGGCGGGTCCAGCCGGTAGGAATCTTGCGTTCCCGCAGTCGGATCCGCCAAATCCTGGCCGGTGGACAGGTTTCCCCCGCCGCCACCGCGAAGACTTCACCCCCTGGCACCGCGATCCCCCGCCACCCGAGAAGGAGCACCCGTCATGACCCCTCCCATCTCCCTGTCGTCCAAGATCCACGGCATCGGCGTCGCCGCGCCGCACGAGGCGGCGGAGTACTTCGCCGCGCGACTGCGCTGCGAGTCCGACTCCTCCGACGTCTGGCACGACCTGGACAACCGGATCGGGAACATCGTGGTGATCGACCCGCGCGGTCGCGAGGCGCATGCGGCGGAGCGCGTCCCGGGCGCGGTCAGCCTGCCGCACGCGGAGATCGACGCCGGGAGCACGGCCGGCCTGGACCGCGGGGCGGTCCTCGTGGTCTACGGCTGGTACCCCGGCTGCAACGCCGGGACCAAGGCCGCGCTGAAACTCTCGCGGCTCGGCTTCCAGGTCAAGGAGATCATCGGCGGCATCGAGTACTGGAAGCGGGAGGGCCTCCCGGTCGAGTCCACGACCACTCGCTGACCGCCCACCCTGCCGACCCGCCGACCCGCCGTGAGGAGCACCGATGTCCACCTCCACCACCTCGAAGGACGCACAACTGCCGTCCACCGGCACGTCCGGCCGCGTCCCGGTGGACCTGCCGTTGGCCGTGGTGCTGTGGGCCTCGGCCTTCGTGGGGATCCGGGCCGCGCTCCCGAGCTACTCCCCCTGGCAGGTCGCGGCGCTCCGCTTCGGCATCGCCTCCGTGGTGCTCGTCGGCTTCGCGATCGCTACGAGAATGCCCCGCCCGGCCGTACGGGACATGCCGACACTGCTCGCGCTCGGCGGAGTCGGCGTCGCCGGCTACCAGCTCACCCTCGGGCTCGGGGAACAGCGCGTCTCGGCCGGGGTCGCGGCGTTCCTCGTCGCGACGGTACCCGTCCTCACCGCCGTACTGGCCTGGTTCACCCTGCGTGAGGGCCTCGGGGCCCGGGGCTGGACCGGCATCGGCGTCAGCTGCGTCGGCGTGGTCGTCATCGCCGTGTCCGGTCACGACGGACTCGCCGGTCTGCGGGCCGGTGTTCCCGGCGTCGGACTGGTCCTGGTCGCCGCGCTGTGCGAGGCGGTGTTCTTCATCGGCCAGAAACCGCTCCTGACCCGGTACTCCGGGCTCCAGGTGGCCACGTGGTCGATCTGGTCGGGCACGCTGTTCCTCCTGCCGGGGCTCCCCGGCGCCCTGCGCGCCCTGCCGACCGCCCAGCACGCGGCGACCGCGTCGATCGTCTACCTCGGCGTCTTCCCCGGGGCGGTCGCGTACCTCGCGTGGTCGCGGGCACTGGCCCGGACCGCTGCGGCCCGCGTCACGACCGCGCTGTACCTCATGCCGGTGGGCGCGCTCCTCCTCGCGTGGCCGTGGCTCGGGGAGGTGCCCCAGCCGGCGGCGCTGGTCGGGGGCGCACTGTGCCTCGGCGGGGTGGTGCTCACCAACTCCCGCCGCGCGAGGTAGCCGCGGGGGTTGATCTCAGAGGGTCACGGTCACGGTCAGGCCGCCGGCGTGGTGGGCGACCACGCAGATCCGGCCGCCGTGCGCCTCGGCGATGGCCCGCGCGATCGCCAACCCCAGGCCGTGCCCGACCGCGCCGGGCGCGGCCCCGCCCCGCCCGGCGCGCCCGTGCCGCCGGTAGAACGGCTCGAACAGGAACGACAGTTCGTCCTGGGGTACCACCGGGCCGGTGTTCGACACGGTCAGCGTCCCGCCGCCGGCCGCCGCGGGGAGCACGCCGACCGCCACCTGTCCCCCGGCGTGGTTGTGCCGGACGGCGTTGTGCACCAGGTTCAGCAGGAGCTGGCGCAGCAGGGCCGGGTCGCCGGTCACCCAGCACCCGGGCAGCCGGTGGGCCACCGACACCTCCCGCTGGGCGGCCTCGGCCGCGACCTGGCCGACCACCTCCCCCGCGAGGGCGGCGAGATCCACCGGCCCGGTGCGCACCCGCGCGTGTTCGGCGCTGGCGAGGACCAGCAGCGCCTCGGTCGTGGCGATGCTGCGCTCGTTGGTGGCGAGCAGTTTCGGGCCGAGTTCGCGCAGGTCGTGGTCCTCCGGGTGCGCGAGGGCCACCTGGAGCATGGTGCGGGTGACGGCGAGAGGGGTGCGCAGTTCGTGGGCGGCGTTGGCCGCGAACCGCTGGTGCGCGGCGAACTCGCGTTCCAGGCGGGCGAGCATGCCGTCGAACGTGTCGGCGAGCTTCTTGAGTTCGTCGGCGCGGCCGGGCAGGGCGATCCGTTCGTGCAGGGTGCCGGTGGTGGCGGTGTGGGCTGCGGCCGTGATCCGGGCGAGCGGGCTGAGCACCCGGCCGGCGACCAACCAGCACACGAGCAGGCCCAGCGCCGTGACCAGCAGGAGTCCGACCCCGAACGACCACAGCAGCGAGGTGAGCACGTCGGCCTTGGACGAGATGGCGATGACGCCCGCCGGCTGGGCGTCCCACGGGCCGGGCGGCGGCTGCCAGTCGTCGGGCACCGGCATCCCCACCGGGCCGTCCGCGGCGGCGATCCGGTAGACGGGCACGTAGGTCATCAGGAAGTACACGACGGCGAGCAGGATCGCCTCGACCACCAGCATCAGCGTGCCGTAGACCAGGGTCAGCTTGGCCCGAACGCTCAGCCGCGCGGTCACCGGCCGGCCTCGGGTCCGGTCCGGGGCGGCGCGCCGAGGTAGTAGCCGACGCCGGTGACGGTGTGCAGGACCGCCGGGTCGCCCAGCTTGCGGCGCAGGGTGGAGATGGTGATCCGCACGGCGTTGGTGAACGGGTCCGCGTACTCGTCCCACGCCTTCTCCAGCAGGTGCTCGGCGCTGACCACCCCGCCCTCGGCCCGCATCAGGAGGGTCAGCACGGCGAACTCCTTGCGGGTGAGCGGCAGGAACCGGCCGTCGCGGTACGCCTGCATCCGGTGCTGGTCGACCCGGAGCCCCACCCTGTCCAGGACGGGCGGCTGGGCGGGGGCCGTCCGCCTGCCGAGGGCGCGCAGCCGGGCGACGAGTTCCGGGAAGTCGAACGGTTTGACCAGGTAGTCGTCGGCGCCGAGGCCGAGGCCGGCGACCTTGTCCCGCAAGCCGCCGGCGGCCGTGAGCATCAGGATCCGGCAACCGGGCAGTGCGGTCGCCACGTGCCGGCACACGTCGTCGCCGTGCACGCCGGGCAGGTCCCGATCGAGGACGACCACGTCGTAGGCGTGCACGGCGAGCCGGCGCAGGGCGTCCTCGCCGTCGTGGGCGACGTCGGCCGCCATGGCCTCGCGGCGCAGCCCGGACCGCAGCGCGCTCGCGAGGAACGGTTCGTCCTCGACCACCAGTACCCGCATGGACACCTCCTCGATCAGCACACCAGCCCGGGGTTATGGCGGGCGTATGGCGATCTCCAGACGCTGGCGAGACGCCGCCAGGACTCTAATGACCCGGCCTGAAAGGTCCCTGGCAACGCAGCGACGAACGCGAACGACGGAGGCGAACTGAGCGTGAATGTGAACTTTGTCAAACGGGCGGGCCTGAGCCTGGTGGCCAGAAAGGCCAAGTCCCTGATCATGTTGGGGCTGTTCCTGGTCATCTTCACGCTGGTGCTGGCCGGTTTCCTGCTCCAGAGCGCCACCCGGCAGTCGGCCGCCAACACGAAGGCCAAGGTCGGCGCGGACATCTCCCTCTACTTCGACTTCGAGAAGGCGATGGCGAAGGCCAACGGGGGCATGCCGCAGATCTCCGGCAAGGACTCCCTGAGCACCGCGAAGGTGGACGCGCTCGGAAAGTCCCCGCTGGTGCGGGGCTACAACTACTCCCTGGAGAGCTCGTCGGCCCCACCGGAGGGGGTGAAGCTGGTCGAGGGCGGGGGCAAGCCCCCGGAGGGCCTGCACATGGCCACGGCCGCCGGTGGCGACTCCGCCGGTCCGGTCGACATGAACACGCTCTCGCTCAGCGGGGCCCGCGATCTGGGCCTCACCGACGAGTTCGGCAAGGGCCGGCACACCCTGGTCGAGGGCCGCGCGCCCACGATGAAGGACGACGGCAGCAACGTCGCCCTGGTCGAGGAGCGCCTGGCCAAGAAGAACACCCTCAAGGTGGGCGGCAAGTTGACCCTGAGGTCGGCGGACGGCAAGCACAGCGCCGAATTCGAGATCATCGGGGTGTACCGGGACCCGACGGCCCTGACCGACTCCTGGATGCCTCCGTCGATGCTCCCTGGCAACAAGGTCTACGTGCCGTTCGGGGCGCTCGCCACGCTCAACCCGGCCACGCTGGTCGACGGGCAGCCGCAGGTGCAGACCGCGAAGTACACGTTGAAGGATCCGGAGAGGTTCGCGCAGTTCCAGCAGGCGGCCAAGGCTGCGGGCATCGATCTGGAGGTGTTCAAGCTGGACAACAACGACCGGCTGTACAACGACCTCGTCGGCCCGATCCAGGGCATCGCCTCGTTCGCGGGGGTGGCCGTCTGGCTGGTGTCGATCGCCGGGGCCGCGATCCTCGGGCTGATCGTCACCCTCGCGATCCGGGACCGCCGCCAGGAGCTGGGCATCCTGCTGTCCCTGGGCGAGCGCAAGTGGAAGCTCGTCGGCCAGCACCTGGTGGAGGTGGTCGCGGTCGCCGTCCTCGCTCTCGGGTTCTCGGTGCTGGTCGGTCAGGCCCTGTCGCAGTACGCCGGCAGCGCGCTCCTCGACCGGGAGGTCGCGGCGGCGAAGAAGGCCAACCAGAACGGCATGGCCGGTGGGGCGGTGACCGTCGGAGGCACGACCGGCGCCGTGTCCGCCGTCCGGATCGGTTCCCCGGTCGAGTCCGAGTCGATGAAGCCGGTGGACAGGATCTCCGTCCGGCTGGAGGCTGCCGAGGTGGGCCGGGTGGCCGGCGTCGGCCTGGGCATCGCGCTGCTCGCCACCGTCCTGCCGGGCCTGGCGGTCCTCAAGCTCAACCCGCGCACCATCCTGATGAAGGGCGAATGACCGTGGCACCGATTCTCGAACTCGACAGCGTCAGTCACGCCTTCCAGGGCCCCCGGCGCAAGGTCTGGGTGCTCAAGAACGTCACCTACGCCTTCGAGCCGGGCACCTTCTACACAATCCTCGGGCCGTCCGGCAGCGGCAAGACGACGATGCTCAGCCTGGCCAGCGGCCTGGACTCCCCGGTCGACGGCCGGGTGCTCTACCGCGGCGAGGACGTGCGCGGCATGGGCCTGGCGCGGTACCGCAACCGGCACGTGGCGACGATCTTCCAGTCGTACAACCTGTTGACCTACATGAGCGCGGTGCGCAACGTGACCACGGCCATGGAGATCACCGGGGTGAAGGGCGGAAAAACGCGGGCCATGGAGCTGCTCGAACGGCTCGGACTCGACGAGCAGGAGGCGAAAGCCCCGGTCCTGGAACTCAGCGGCGGCCAGCAGCAGCGGGTCGCCATCGCCCGGGCCCTGGCCTGTGACGTGGACATCCTGTTCGCCGACGAGCCGACCGGCAACCTGGACGGCGACACCGCCCAGGAGATGGTCGAGGTGTTCCGGGAACTCGCCCACGAGCAGGGCACCTGCGTCATCGTCGTCACGCACTCCCAGGAGGTGGCCCGCCAGTCCGACCAGGTGCTGACCCTGACGAAGGGCAAGATCGCCCGTCGCGGGAGGTGAGCGGGCCCCGGCCGGGGGCCACCTACGCTCAGGGGGTGGAAAACCTTCTTCTCCCCGGGCACGAGGTGGCCCTCGGCCGGTACACCGTGGTGCGCCGGCTCCTGCCGCAGCGCCCCCGCCGGATGGTCGGCGCGTGGTGCTTCGCCGACGCGTTCGGGCCCGACGACGTGGCCGACCGGCCAGGGATGCAGGTCGGGCCGCACCCGCACTGCGGGTTGCAGACCGTCACCTGGCTGGTGGAGGGCGAGGTGCTGCACCGCGACAGCCTGGGCAGTCTCCAGAGCATCCGGCCCGGGCAGCTGAACCTGATGACGTCCGGGCGCGGCATCGCGCACTCCGAGGAGTCGCCGGCCACGCACCCGCCCGTGATGCACGGGCTGCAGTTGTGGGTGGCGCTCCCCGAGGGGGCCCGGCACGACGAGCCCCGGTTCGACCACCACGCGGACCTGCCGCGGCTGGCCGGGCACGGGGTGGAGGTCACCGTCGTGATGGGCTCGATGGGCGGGGTGACGTCACCGGCGCTCGCCCACACGCCGCTGGTCGGGGCCGAGGTCGTGCTCGCGGCGGGGGCGCGCACGACGCTGCCGGTGGAGGCCGCGTTCGAGTACGCGGCGATCGTCACGAACGGGGCCGCGCGGGTCGCCGGCACGAAGTTGGCCCCCGGCGGGCTGCTCTACCTGGGCGAGGGCCGCCGGTCGTTGCCGCTGGAGGCCGACGGGGACGCCCGGCTGTTCCTGCTCGGCGGCGCGCCGTTCGACGACCCGCTGGTGATGTGGTGGAACTTCGTCGCCCGCTCGCACGAGGAGATCGTCGAGGCCCGGGAGGACTGGATGGCCGGCCGCCGGTTCGGCGCGGTGCGCGGCTACGACGGGGATCCCATTCCGGCCCCGGAGATGCCGTCCGTCCGGTTGAAGGCCCGCGACCGCCACGGGAATAGTTGACTAAGCAAATATCTTGGGTACAGTGCAAGTAGTTGACTGAGCAACTAAATGATCTGGAGGGGCCCCATGCCCGCTGTGACCGTCGAGAACACGCTGGCCCTGCCGCGCGTTCCGCAGCCCGACCCCCTCACCGACCGCGACCGCCCCGTGGTGTCCGTGACCACCGCCCCGAAGGGCTACGAGGGCGAGGGCTTCCCCGTCCGGCGCGCGTTCGCCGGCGTGGACCTCGCCGACCTCGACCCCTTCATCCACATGGACCAGATGGGCGAGGTCGACTACGGTCCGGGCGAGCCGAAGGGCACCCCGTGGCACCCGCACCGGGGATTCGAGACCGTGACCTACATGATCGACGGCGAGATGGCGCACTCCGACTCCAACGGCGGCGGAGGCCTGATCGGCGGCGGCGACACCCAGTGGATGACCGCCGGGGCCGGGATCCTGCACATCGAGACCCCGCCCGAGCACCTCGTGGTCAGCGGCGGCCTGTTCCACGGCGTGCAACTGTGGGTCAACCTGCCGAAGTCGAACAAGATGGCCGCGCCCCGCTACCAGGACATCACCGGGAACAAGGTCGCCCTGCTCACCTCGCCCGACGGCGGCGCGCTGATCCGGGTGATCGCCGGCGAACTGGCCGGGCACGCCGGGCCGGGGTCCACGCACACGCCGATCACCCTGGTGCACGCCACGATCGCCCCCGGAGCCTCGGTCACCCTGCCGTGGCGGGCGGACTTCAACGCCCTCGCCTACGCCCTCGGCGGCGCCGGCACCGTCGGCACCGAGAGGCGGCCGATCGCGATGGGCCAGCTCGCCGTGTTCGGGGCGGGCGGCGCGCTCACCGTCGCCGCCAACCCGGGCGACACCCCGCTGGACGTGTTCGTCCTGGGCGGGCAGCCGATCCGGGAGCCGGTCGCCGCGTACGGGCCGTTCGTGATGAACACCCGCAACGAGCTGATCCAGGCCTTCGAGGACTTCAAGGCCGGCCGGCTGGGCACGATCCCGGCGGAGCACGCCGAGTAGGGCCCGACACTATAACCTCCACTGTCTAATATGGACAGTGGAGGTTTTTCCATCATCAGCACATTCGGACACATGTACATTGACTGATACCCGTTGATATGTTCATGTCCCCCCGCGCACGCCGGCAGCATGCGGGCAGATCCCCGAATCCGAGGAGAACCCGATGACAGCACCACGCGGTGCCCGTCTGCTGACCACCCTGGCCCTCGCGGCCACCGCCCTGGCCGGCCTGACCGCCCCCGCCCAGGCCGCCGGCACCACCTCGTCCGCCGTCAGGACCTGCTGGGTCAGCTACGAGACAAGCGGGAACAACGGCGGCACGCTGACCGTCTCCGGCTACTACCGGTGCAGCGACTACGACGACGGCGACCTCTACTACCACTGGCAGCGGCAGAACGCCGACGGCACATGGTCGACCGTCGGCTCGGGCTGGGAGGCCACCTACCAGTGCGTGGGCACGACGCCGAACACCTACCGGTACTCCAGGAAGGTGCCGCCCGGGTACCTGACGACCTACGGCTCCGCGACGGTGTACAACTGCGGCTGAAGGCCCTTCCTGTTACCCATTGGTAATGGGAGGATCGGGACATGACCGAGGACGTGGTCCGGTTCGGGGCCTGCAACCTGTGCGAGGCCATCTGCGGGCTGCGGTTCACCCTGCGCGACGGCGCGGTCGTCGACATCCGAGGGGACGTCGACGACCCGCTGTCCCGGGGCCACATCTGCCCCAAGGCCCTCGCGCTGACCGACATCCGCGACGACCCCGACCGGCTGCGACGCCCGGTGCGCCGGACCGCCGACGGCTGGCGGGAGATCTCCTGGGACGAGGCCCTCGACGAGGTCGCACGCCGCCTGGTCGCGATCCGCCGCGCGCACGGCGGCGACGCCGTCGCCGTCTACCTGGGCAATCCCAACGTGCACAACTACGGCTCGCTCACCCACGGGCCGCTGTTCCTCGGCCAGCTGCGCACCCGCAACCGCTACTCGGCGACCTCCGTCGACCAACTGCCCCACCACCTCGTTTCCTACTGGCTCTACGGCCACCAGTTCCTGCTCCCCGTGCCCGACATCGACAGGACAACCTTCTTCCTGGTACTCGGCGCGAACCCCCTGGCATCCAACGGCAGCCTGATGACAGTCCCCGATGTCCGGCGCAGGCTCGTCGATCTGCGGGCGCGCGGCGGGAGGATGGTCGTGGTCGACCCCCGGCGCACCGAGACCGCGCACGTCGCCGACGAGCACCACTTCATCCGGCCCGGCACCGACGCGGCGCTGCTGTTCGCGCTGGTCCGCGAGGTGTTCGAGGCCGGGCTCGCGCGGCCGGCCCCCTACGTGGACGGCCTCGACGCGGTGCGCGCCGCAGTCGCGGAGTTCACCCCCGAACGGGTCGCCGACGTCACCGGCGTGCCGGCGGTCGACATCCGGCGGATCGCCGCTGAGTTCGCCGCCGCCGACGGGGCCGCCTGCTACGGCCGGGTCGGGCTGTCCACCCAGAAGCACGGCGTGCTCAGCCAGTGGGGCGTGCAGCTGCTCAACCTGGTCACCGGCAACCTCGACCGGCCCGGCGGCACCCTGCTCACCCGGCCGGCCGTCGACATCGTCGGCCGGGGGCTGATCGGGCGCGGACACTACGCGAAGTGGCATAGCCGGGTGCGCGGCCTGCCGGAGTTCGGCGGCGAGCTGCCGGTGGCCGCCCTCGCCGAGGAGATCCTCACCCCCGGCGACGGCCAGGTCCGGGCCCTGGTCACCTCGGCGGGCAACCCGGTGCTGTCCACCCCGAACGGCGGCCAGCTGGACCGGGCCCTCGACGGCCTGGACTTCATGGTGTCCATCGACCTGTACGTCAACGAGACCACCCGGCACGCCGACATCATCCTGCCGCCGACCACCGCGCTGGAGCACGACAACTACGACATCGTGTTCCACGCCCTCGCCGTCCGCGACACCGCCCGCTACTCCCCCGCGATCCTGGCCGCCCCGGCCGGTACGCGGCACGACTGGCAGATCTTCGGGGAGCTGGGGCGCCGGTACCGGAAGATGTGGGGTGGGAAGCGCACCTGGCGCGACCTGCGGCTGGCCGTGCAGTCCCGGCTGCGCCCCGACCAGCTCGTCGACCTGCTGCTGCGCACCGGCAGGCACCGACTGTCGATGCGGACCCTGCGCCGCCGACCGCACGGCGTGGACCTCGGACCGCTGAGGCCGGCACTGCCCGGGGCGTTGCGGACCCGCGACAGCCGGGTGCACGCCGCCCCGCCGGAGCTCCTCGCGGCCCTGGCCGACGCCCGCGCCGAACTGCTCACCCCGCTCGGGGCCGGCGAACTGCGGTTGGTCGGCCGGCGGCACCTGCGCAGCAACAACTCGTGGATGCACAACGCGCCCCGGCTCGCCAAAGGCCGGCCCCGGCACCAGCTGTTGATGCACCCCGACGACCTGGCCGCCCGGGGGCTGGCCGACGGGCAACTGGTCCGGATCGCGTCGCGGGTGGGGACGGTCGAGACCGAGGTCGCGGCGAGCGCCGACATGATGCCGGGCGTGGTGAGCCTGCCGCACGGGTGGGGACACAGCCGGTCCGGCACCCGGCTGACCGTCGCGGCCGAACGCCCTGGGGTGAGCGTCAACGACCTGACCGACGACGCCGAGGTGGACGGCGTCGTCGGCACCGCGGCGTTCAGCGGCGTGGTCGTGACCGTGGAGGCGGCGCGCTGAGTCAGGTCGTGAGGAGGAAGCGCACCGCCGCGCCCGCGTCGGCGAGCCCCGTGCCGCAACCGTCGGGGCAGTCGCCCGGCAGGGCGCGCGCGGTCAGTTGGATGACGGACTTCAGGTCGTCCGGGGCCAGGGTGCCGTCGAGGCCGAGCAGCAGTGCCGCGAGGCCCGCGACGTGCGGGGCCGCCATCGAGGTGCCCTCCATGTATCCGTAACCGGCGTCCCCGAGCGTCGTCTGGCCCTGGTTCCAGGTGGACAGGATGCCGTCGGCGGCAGCGTTCTCGGTGTCCCCGCCCGGGGCCGCGATGTCGACCGTCTCGCCGTAGTTGGAGTACCCGGCCTTGCCGCCGGCCCGGTTCAGCGCGGCGACCACGATCGTGTTCCCGCCACAGTTGGCCGGGGTGGCCCGGCTGGCGGGCTGGTTGTCGTTGCCGGCGGCGATCACCACGGTCGCGCCCCGCCCTGTCGCCGACTTCAACGCCGCCGAGTAGGCCCGGGGGCACGCGTTCGTCCCGCCCAGGCTCAGATTGAGCACCCGGGCCGGGTTCGGGTTCGCCGGAACGCCGGGGACGGGGCCGCCGGACGCCCAGACGATCGCGTCGGAGATGTCGGCGACCGTGCCGCCGCACGCCCCGAGCACCCGGACGGGGACGAGCCTGGCCTGCGGGGCGACGCCGGTGACCCCGACGCTGTTGTCCCCGACCGCCGCGACGGTGCCGGCGACGTGCGTGCCGTGCCAGGTGCTCGGCCGCCCCGGCCGGCTCTTCTCGCACTGGCCGAAGGTCGTCCAGTCGCCCTCGTCGGCGGGGTTCGCGTCCCGGCCGTCGCCGTCGCGGGCCGCCGCGGCGTTGCTGAGGAAGTCGTAGCCGCCGACGACGTTGCCGTCGAGGTCCGGGTGCTTCGTGATGCCGGTGTCCAGTACGGCCACGGTCACGCCGGCGCCTCGGGCGCCCTGGTCCCACGCCTCCGGGACGCGCATGCCGGCGGTGTCCTCGTGCAGGTCCCACTGGTAGGAGTAGTACGGGTCCTCGGAGTTCGGGGCGGCGATCCGCAGGTTGGGCTCGACGGAGACGACGCGGTGGTCGGCGGCGAGCCGGCGGATCACGTCGTCGCGGGTCGCCCGGGACAGGTCGGCCGGCTGGGTGCGGACCAGGACCCGGTCGTTGGCCATCGGCACGGCCACCGACAGCCTGATCCCCTCGATCTCGGGCAGGTCGGTCCGGGACGGGTCGCCGTCGGTGCCGGGCCGGAACTCGACGATCAGGCCGTCCGACGCCGGGCCCTCGGGTTCGACGGCGGGCGCGGCGGTCGACGCTGCCGCTGAGAGCACCGTGGACAGCAGGAGCAGGACGCCTCCGGTGGTCAGGCGGGTGGGTAGGCGCACAGATGTTCCCCTCTCGGGTGGATCACGGCGGGCATACCCTCAGGATGGTAATTGCCCAGATATGACCACTTTGCGCAATCGGGGAATGTGCCCGCTCCCCGGGGCCAGGGCGCGTCACGGTCCCACCCGCCGACGGCGGACGGGCCCGTGACGGTCGGCCGGATCAGCCCAGGGACAGCGCCGCCAGCGCGGCGTTCACGATCGAGCCCGGGGTCAGGTCGTGCAGCTCGTAGAGCTCCTGGACCGTGCCGGACTGGCCGAAGGTGTCCACGCCCAGCGGCACGCACGGCACCCCGAGCGCCGAGCCGAGCCACGCCATCGCGTGCGAGGCCCCGTCGTGCACGGTCACGATCGGCGCGCGGGTCGGGAACGCCGCCCGCAGCGCCCCGGCCACCGAGGGCGTGGTCGCGGTGCGCACGCCCTGGCGGAGGGTGCGCTGCCAGGCCGAGTACAGCCGGTCGAGGGAGGTGACGTCCACGACGTGCGCGGCGATGCCCTCCTCGGCGAGCTCCTCTGCGGCGGCCAGGGTCTCCGGCAGCACCGCGCCGGTGGCGGCGAGGTAGACGGTCGGGCCGGCGACGGTGGAGGCGACCAGCGGATACGCGCCGGCGAGGACCTGCCGGCGCAGCACCGCCTCGCCGAGGCGCTCCTTCGCAGCCGCGAACGGGGCCTGGTCGATCGGCCGGGTGGTGAGCCGGAAGTAGTAGGCCCCGTCCTCGGTCGGCCCGGCCGTCGGGTTGGTCGACGGTCCGGCGGCGATCCTGCCGAACGCGTCGCACAGCAGCCAGTCCAGGGCACCTGCGTACGCGGGCTCGATCAGCGTCGTGTTCGGCAGTTCCAGGCCGATCGACGGGGTGATCGTCGACTGGTGCGCGCCGCCCTCCGGCGCCAGGGTGACGCCCGAGGGGGTGCCGGCGACGACGAAGCGGGAGCCGGAGTACACCGAGTAGATGAAGGCGTCCAGGCCCCGGCACACGAACGGGTCGTAGACCGTGCCGACGGCCAGCAGCGGCTGGCCGGACAGGTCCCAGGACAGGCCGAGCTGGCCGAGCAGCAGGAACAGGTTCATCTCGGAGATGCCGAGTTCCAGGTGCTGGCCGGTCGGGCCCTCCGACCACTTGACGAGCGGGTCGGCCGACCAGGCCCTGCGCGGCTCGGGGGCGAACACGCCGGTCCGGTTGATGAAGCCGGCGAGGTTGGTGGAGGTGGCCACGTCCGGGGCGGTGGTGACCAGGTAGGGGGCCACGGCCGGGTCGCGGGACAGGTCCACGAGGATCCGGCCGAACGCCTCCTGGGTGGACATCGGCTTGGCCGAGCGCAGCCCGGTCGACGTGGGCACGGTCACGCCGAGGGCCGCCGAGCGCGGCGGCTTGGCGAGCGCGTCGCGGCGGGAGTTGCACAGGATGCCGGCGGGGCTGGCCGCGTCGAACCGGTCCCACTCGTTCGTCTCGTCGAGGCCGACCTCGGCGCGCAGCCCGGCGACCTGCTCGCCGGTGAGCAGGCCGGAGTGGTTGCGCGGATTGCCGGCGAGCGGCAGACCCCAGCCCTTCACGGTGTACGCGAACACGACGCTCGGCCGGTCCTTTTCCCCGTCGGCGGCCTCGAACGCGTCGATCAGCGCGCCGATGTCGTGCCCGCCGAGGTCGGTGACGAGGGTGTAGAGGTCCTCGACGCCCGCGACGAACTCTGCGACCCCGGCGGGGGCCCCGTCGAGGAACCGGATCCGCAGCTCCTCGCCGGACAGGGCGAACAGCGACTGGTACTGCTCGTTGGGCATCGCGTCGAGCCAGGTCCGCAGCACCTCGCCGCCGGGCTGGGCGAACGCGGCCTGCAACTTGCGGCCGTACTTGACCTCGGCGACGTGCCAGCCGGCCGCGTCGAACTGGCCGCGCCACTTGTCGATCTGGATGCCGGGGACGACCCGGTCGAGGGACTGCCGGTTGAAGTCGACGACCCACATCACGTTGCCGAGCCCGGTGGTGGCCGGATCGACGATGGCCTCCCAGATGTTGCCCTCGTCGAGTTCGGCGTCGCCGATCAGCGCGACGAACCGGGAGTTCGGCCGCTCGCCGAAGTGCGCGTCGACGTAGCGCCGGGTGACGGCGGCGAACAGCGGGGCGGCGGCGCCCAGGCCGACGGAGCCGGTGGAGAAGTCCACCTCGTCGGGGTCCTTGGTCCGCGACGGGTAGGACTGCAGCCCGCCGCGCGACCGCAGCGTGGTCAGGTACTTGCGGTCCAGGTTGCCGAGCAGGTACTGGATCGCGTGGAACACCGGCGAGGCGTGCGGCTTCACGCTGACCTTGTCGGCGGCGTCGAGGTGGTGCAGGTACAACGCGGTCAGCACGCTGGTCAGGGACGCCGAGGACGCCTGGTGGCCGCCGACCTTGACCCCGTCGCCGGTGTCGCGCTCCCGGTTGGCCGCGTCGACCATCCGCACGGCGAGCCACAGCACCCGTCGGGAGACCTCGTTCAGAACCTCGATATTCACGCGCGAACCCCACTCTTCTCTACGCTTCGACAACAGCGTTTCACATTGCGAGACGGGGCCGGGCCTGGGGCGCTCGTGACGCCGGCAGGCCCGCCCCGGAGCGAGTGGGTGCACTCTTCAAAGATGTCAAGGTCCCGGGGTGCGCTCCACGAACCCCAGGACCGTGATGCGGACAGACTACCGGGTACCGGGCGCAATATGTGATCGTTCTTGCCCCTCCCGGGGTGTCGTGGTGGTAGATAATGACGCCGTGGACAGCATCGACCGCAGAATATTGCGCGAACTCCAGGACAACGGCCGACTGACCAACGCCGACCTCGCGCACCGGGTCGGCCTGAGCGCCTCGCCGTGCCTGCGCCGGGTGCGGCAACTGGAGGACGACCGGATCATCGCCGGGTACCGGGCCGTGATCGCCCCCGCCGCCGTCGGCCGGGGCTTCGAGGTGTTCGCGACCATCGAGCTGCAGGCCAAGGACCGCGACACGATCACGGCGTTCGAGGAGGGGCTCGACGGCATCCCGGACGTGGTGGAGGCCTACCGGCTGTTCGGGGTGCCCGACTACCTGCTGCGGGTCGCCGTCGCCGACATCAGCGCCTACGAGGTGCTGTGCATCGAGCGGCTGACCTCCCTGCCCGGCGTCACGAAGATCAACTCTCAGATCACGATGAAGCGGCTCAAGGACCGGGGCGGACTTCCGCTGTAGCGAAACCTCCGCCCGGTGCCGGTGCCGGTGGCATGCTGGGGAGGCCAACCTGGAGCGTCCCGGGGAGGACGACATGCAACAGCTCGAAGCCCCGCCGCACCCGAAGCCCGCACGCCTGTCGCACGGCGGCCGGACCGTCGTCGTCCTGAGTGTCACCCTGACCCTGGTCCTCGTCGCGGCCCTCGTCGCCCTGTGGGCCCCGCTGCCCCCGGCGGGCTGGGCCTGGAAGACCTACCTCGTGACCAGCGAGTACGCGCTGTACGTCGTGGTACTCGCCGTCGTGTGCCTGCTGCTGGCCCTGGCACTGCGCGCGGTGCAGCGCCGCCGGCTCGCGTGGACCGTCACCTTCGTCGCCCTGCTGGCCATGATCGCCGGTCTGCTGCCGACCGCGAACCTGCTGATCACGGCGCACCTCACCGGCGCCCACCTGTCCGTGCGCGATTACTTCACCGGTGGGCTCAACCTCGGTAAGCCGGACCCGGCCCGCACGGTCACGTACGCCACGGTGGAGGGCCGCGAGCTGCCCCTCGACGTGTGGCTGCCGCCCCGGTCCGCCGCCCGGCCCGCGCCGGTCGTGGTCGCCGTGCACGGCGGGGCGTTCGTCTCCGGCCAGCAGGGCCAGTACCCGAAGTGGAACGGATGGCTCAACGAGCACGGGTACGCGGTGTTCGACGTCCAGTACCGGCTGGCCCCGCCGCCCCGGTGGAACCAGGCCGCCGGCGACGTGAAGTGCGCGATCGGCTGGGTCCGCGCGCACGCCGAGCAGTACGGGATCGACCCGACCCGGATCGTCCTGATGGGCGAGTCGGCGGGCGGCACCCTGGCGCTGCTGGCCGCCTACAGCGTCGGGGACGCCGCCCTGCCGCCGAGCTGCCCCGCGCCGGACTCGTCGGTGAAGGCCGTCGTGGGCCTGTACCCGGCGACCGACCTGGTCGCGGGGTGGCACGACAACTCGCTGGGCGGGTACACCCGCGACGCGGTGGAGAAGTTCACCGGCGGCACCCCCGGCACGGCGGCCGACGCCTACCGGATCGCCTCCCCCGTGTCCTACGTGCGCGGCAAGCTGCCGCCGACCCTGCTGGTGCACGGCGAGCACGACGCGCTGGTCGACCCGGAGACCCAGACCGTGCGGCTGTCGGTGAAGCTGGAGGCGGCCGGCGTGCCGCAGGAGCTGATCACGCTGCCGATGACCGACCACGGCTACGACTTCCAGTGGGGCGGCTGGGGCACCCAGATCACCCGGCACGCGCTGGAACGGTTCCTCGGGAAATATGTGACGTCACCGGCACGGTGACCCCGACAGCAGGGCGCGCCCGACCCACCCCCCGAGCCGGACGCCCCGGGGGTGCACCCGGCGCTCAGATCGTGATGACCGTCTTGCCGCGGGCCGAGCCGGCGCGACTGCGGGCCAGCGCCGCCGGGGCCTCCTCCAGGGGCACGACGCTCTCGATGGCGACCCGCAGCCGGCCCGCGGCCACCTCGTCGGCCACCTGGCCCAGGTCTGCGGCGGTGGGCCGGTTGTCCAGGTTGAAGCCCCGGATGCCGCGGGCGGCGAGGGCTTCGGGGTCCACGGCCCACGTGCTCGCCCCGACCACCCCGCCCCAGCGGACCGCCGGGGCCACCGCCACCAGGCCGGCATGGTCACTGGCGACGTCGATCAGAACATCGACACCATGCGGGTACCGGGCCAGCACCTGGGCCGCCACCGGCCCCGCCGAGTGGTCCACGGTCTCCGCCGCCCCGAGGGCCGTCACCGCGTCGGCGGCGTCCGGCCGGGCGGTGGCGATCACGTGCGCGCCGCGCGCGGCGGCCAACTGGACGACGAACGTGCCGACCCCGCCGGTCGCCCCGACGACCAGGACCGTCTGGCCCCGCGCGACCCCCGCCTCCGCGACCAGGTTGAGCGCGGTGGTCCCGGCCATCGGCAACGCCGCCGCGTCGGTGACCGCCACCCCGTCGGGAATCCGGGCGAGGCCCACGGCGTCGGCGACCGCGTACTCGCCGTACGAGCCGCCGCCGTCCCTCAGCCGCATGAACAGGCCGAACACCAGGTCGCCGACCGCGAATCCGGTGACGCCCCCGCCGAGCGCCGCCACCTCGCCCGCGCCGTCCCCGCCGAGCACCAGCGGGAACCGGTGCCGCACCTTGCCGCCCAGCACCCCGTCGGCGACCTTCCAGTCGAACGGGTTGAGCCCGGCGGCACGCATCCGGACCTGGACCTGGCCGGGGCCGGGCTCCGGGACGGGCAGCTCCATGATCTCGGGGGTCGCCCCGAACTCCGACACCGCGACAGCGCGCACGACGACCTCCTGTGGGTGGCTTCCCCCAGAAATCTAGCCGCCTCTCCCGACCGCCGACCCCGGAACCCGCCGTGGCACGCGGGCACCCAGCTCGGATCGTCGCGCGGTGCGGGCCCGCCCGTCGCGCCGCCTGGATCACCAGCGCCGATCCTGGCCGACGGGGTCGCCGGCGGGCGCAATTCGATTGCCGGTCCGCGCCGCCGCCCCGGATACTGCCCCGATGCAGCAGGCCGCCCGACTGACCGCCGCGCAGCGTGCGGCGCTGGACGACGTCCGATCCCTCGTCCGCCGCGACCGGGTGCTCCCGGATTCCGCCGCGTTGCTCGCCGCCGTCGCGGCCCACGGCCGGATCACGCTGAACTTCCACCCCGACCGGCTGCTCGCCGACGGGCGGACCGTGGCGGAGGGCCTGGCCGCCGACGGCCGGTACCGGAGCCAGTTCGAGACCGGTGTGTCCAACGGCGGGTTGACCGCGTACCCGGGTGGCGAGCGCGACGGGTGGGAGAAGCGCCTGTTCGGCGGCGCGTACCAGGCTCCGGGGGTTCTCGCGGCGGAGCGGCCCACCTACGGTGTCCTGGCGGCGGCGGCGAGCCCGGGCGGGCTCTCGACGACTACATCGAGGCCCAGGTACACGGCACGGTCGACCTCGCCACCGACGCGGAGGCCCTGGTCCTGGACCCCTCCTTCGACGGCACGGAATCCGGGAAGCGGCTGGTCGCGCTGGCCGACCGGTGCGGGATCGCTGTCGAGTGGCACGGCGGCTTCACGTTGACGGCTGACGCCGTACCCGTCGACTTCCGGGGTCCCGTGATGCGGCCCCTCGCGGCGCGGATCCTCCGCGACCACGCGCCGTCCGGCGTGCTGGACGCCGCCGTGCTCGGCGTCGCGGCCCGCTCGGTGGTGACCACCCCGGACCTGTGGACGGAGTGGGGGGACCAGGCGGAGACGCTGCAGTACGTCAAGCAGCTGTGGCACTGCCTCGTGCGCTACGGCACGCTGGCGAACGACCGGCGGTAGTCCTTCGGCGCCACCCCGACGATCCTGTTGAAGTGGTGCCGGAGCAGCGCGGCCGTGCCGAAGCCGCAGACGTGCGCGACCTCCTCCACCGACAACTGGGTCTCCTCGAGGAGCCGGCGGGCGTGCAGCACCCGCTGCAGCGCCATCCACCGGCCCGGGGTGGTGCCGGTCTCGGCGGCGAACCGGCGGGCGAATGTGCGCTCGGACAGCATGGCCCGGTGCGCGAGGTCGGCCACGGAGTGCTCTGTGTCGAGGTGCTCGAGCATCCAGGCGAGCAGCGGCTGGAGGCTGTCGCCGGTGCACTCGGGAATGGCCAGCTCCACGAACTGCCGCTGGCCGCCCTCGCGCTGCGGGGCGACCACCATCCGCCGGGCGATGGCGTTGGCCACCCCCGAGCCGAGCTCCCGGCGGACCACGTGCAGGCACGCGTCGATGCCCGAGGCGGTGCCGGCGCTGGTCACCATGGTGCCGTCGTCGACGAACAGGACGTCGGGGTCGACCCTGGCCTCGGGGAAACGCCGGGCGAGCTCCCCGGCGTGCCGCCAGTGGGTGGTGCACGCGCGGCCGTCGAGCAGGCCGGCGGCGCCGAGGACGAACACGCCGCTGCACACCGAGACCAGGGTGCCGCCCCGGTCGGCGGCGGCGCGCAGGGCGGCCAGGACGGCCGGCGGGTAGTCGTCGGCGATGGCGTGCGCCGGGACGGCGACGAGGTCGGCGTGGACGAGCGCGTCGAGGCCGTACTCCGGGGTGACGAGCATGCCGACGCCGGTGCGCAGCGGCTCGCCGGCCCGCTCGCCGCAGACCCGGAAGTCGAACGGCGGCACCCCGTCGTCGGTGCGGTCGATGCCGAAGACCTCGCACAGGAGGCCGAGCTCGAACGGCGCGACGCCGTCCATGATCACGACGGCGATGGTCCTCAACATGACCCCAACCCTACCTGGCAGGATTTTGATGCACAACGGCAATCCTGCCACTGTTGGCGGGAAATCGACGGGCGAATACTTAGAGCCATGACAGCCGTACTCGCCACCCTCGCCCTGCTGGCCCTCGTCACCTACGGGCTCCAGGTCCAGCACCACCGCACCCGCCCGCTCCCCGGCCCCACCGGCAGCGGCCCCGCCGTCGCCGACCGCGACACCGAACGGGTCGACGCCGACCTCGCCGCGCTCGACCCCACCTCCGACGGCGACGCCGGGGGCCGGGCCGCCGCGCGGGCCCGCGTCGGCCGGACGGCGCACCCCGTCCGATGAGGACACCGGGCCTCCCGCGCCCATCAGCTGTGGTATATGGATGCGGTGCACGAGGACGAATCCACCGAAGGACCGCATGATCACCATGCGGTCTACGGCCAGCTGCGGGCGCTGATGCAGCAGGGCCGGTCCGAGGCGGCCCTCGCCGAGGCCCGGCGGATCTCCGACCGCGCGACCGCCCCCGTCATCGTCGCCCAGGCGCTCGCCTTCGAACTCGGCGCGATGATCAACGTCGGCGACCTCTCCGGGTACACGCCCGTGCTGGACCGCGCGTTCGCCCTGCTCGCCGAAGTGGACGACGCCACGGTCGCCGGGGAACTGCACGCCATCGCCGGCTCCGTCGCCTGCCTGCACGGCGCCATGGAGCGGTGCGTCCGGCACTTCGAGTACAGCCGGCGCCACCTCGACTCCGCGCCGTCCTGGGTCGGCGCGGCCGACGCCTGGTACGACCTCGCCCTCGGCTGCTCGCAGGCCGGGCTGCACGCCCAGGCACTCGACGCCGTGGAGCGCGCCAACGCGCTGTACACGGAACTGGGCCTCAGCGACGAGGAGACCGGCGCGCAGATCAGGGTCCGCCACGCCGTCGCCGTCGACCACCGGGGCGACACGGCCACCGCCGTCCGGCTGCTCCGCAAGGTCGTCGACGACTTCGGGCGGGGCGTCGCGCCGGCGTGGTCGGTGGACCGCGCGCACATCGCGTACGCCGCCGCCCGGCTGTCCGCGCTCGGCGTCCCCAGCGTCCCCGACCTCAGCGGGCTGCTCGACGGCGTCGGACACGACGCGGACGAACGGACGATCCGGGCGCTGACCCCGGTGTGCGCCGAGCTGGCGGCCGGGGACGGCGACGCCGCGCTCGCCCTGCTGGAGGCCGGACCGGTGCACCCCGCCACGTTCGGGGTCGCCGAGGCCCACCGGCTGTCGGCCCTCGCGCACTCCCTCGCCGGCCGGCTGCCCCTGGCGATCGCCGCCGAACGCGCGGCCAGCAGGGCGGTGCACCTGGCGCTCGACCCGCTGTCGGCACTGTTCGTGGACGGGGTGGCCGCCCGGATCGACCACGAGAACCTGCGCCGGGTCGCCGACCGGTACGCCGACGCGGCCCTCACCGACCCGTTGACCGGGCTGCCCAACCGGCGGCGGCTGCACGAGTACGCCGCCGGACTGCTCGCCGCCGGCACCCCCGCCACGGTCGGGGTGGCCGACCTCAACGGCTTCAAGGCCGTCAACGACCGCTACGGCCACCTCGCCGGCGACCTCGTCCTGCAGCGCCTGGCCGGGGTGCTGACCCGCGCGGTCGGCCAGGGCTTCGCGGCCCGGTACGGCGGCGACGAGTTCGTCCTGGTCCTGCCGCACGTCGACCTGCCGGGCGCGCGGGCCACCGGCAGCCGGATCCACGAGGCCGTCGCCGCCGAGGACTGGAACTCTCTGGTCCCCGACAGCGCGCTGAACCTCGCGATCGGCTGGTCGCACCTCACCGACAGCGGGCTGACGTGCGCGATCGACCGGGCGGACCGGGCGATGTACCAGATGAAGGCGCGGGCCCGGCCCGCCTGAGCGCTTCCGCGCCGGTCAGGGCATTGCCACGCGGGCGGCGGGCGGTAGCATCGGCACTGGTCGCGACTGGCGAAGGTGGACCACCACCGGGGAGCGGCCAGCCTTCCCGCGTGAGCGTCGACCGCCTGGGCGCCTCCGTCAGTCCCGACTGAGGAGTCCCCACATGGACCTGCGCTACGGCACCAATCCGCACCAGGCCGCGACCGTCACCCCGGTGCAGCCCGGCCGGTGGCCGGTCCGGGTGCTCAACGGCACCCCGTCCGCCATCAACCTGCTCGACGCGCTCAACGGCTGGCAGCTGGTCAGCGAGGCGGCCCGGACCCTGGGCCGACCGGCCGCGGCGTCCTTCAAACACGTCTCACCCGCCGGCGCCGCCATGGCGGGCCCGGTCGACGAGGTCACGTCCGGGCTGTACGGCCTGGACCGGGTCGGCGCGGTCACCAGCGCGTACGTGCGGGCCCGCGACGCCGACCCGAAGTCCTCGTACGGCGACCTGGCCGCCGTCTCGCACCCGGTCGACACCGAACTCGCCGACCTGCTGTCCCGCGTCGTGTGTGACGGGGTGATCGCCCCGGGCTACGAGCCCGGCACCGTCGCGACCCTCGCCGGGAAGAAGAACGGCCGCTTCCTGGTCCTGCAGGCCGACCCGGCGTTCACGGCACCGGTGCTGGAGTCGCGGGAGGTGTTCGGCCTGCGGTTCACCGAGGAACGCGACAGCGTCCCCCTCACCACCGCGCTGGACCTCTCCTCCTCCGCCGCCGGGGACCTGCTGCTGGGCCTGATCGTCCTGCGGTACACCCAGTCCAACTCCGTGTGCTATCTGCGCGACGGGGCGACCCTCGGCATCGGGGCCGGGCAGCAGTCCCGGGTGGACTGCACCCGGCTGGCGGGCGCGAAGGCCGACACGTGGTGGCTGCGCCGCCATCCGGCGGTCCGGGGCCTGGACTTCCGGCCGGGCGTCCGCCGACAGGACAGGATCAACTGGCAGATCCGTTACCTGGAGGGCGGCCTGACCCCGGACGAGGACGCGCGACTGGCAGCGGCGCTGGCCACGCCGGCGCCGGAGTTCGCGGCCGGGGACCGCCGGGCGTGGCTGGCGGCGCGGCGCGGCGTCGCGTTCGTCTCCGACGGGGCGCTGCCGTTCCGGGACAACGTCGACCACGCCCACCGGCACGGCGTGGACCACATCGCCGAGCCGGGCGGGTCGGCCCGCTCGGCGGAGGTCGAGGACGCCTGCCGCGAACACGGCATCACGCTCACCCGCACCGGCATCCGCCTCTTCCACCACTAGATCCTCCCGGTACGGCGCCGGGCCCCGCCGGGTACCGGGCCCGCGGTCCGTGGCGGTTCACAGCCGGAAGGAGTGCACAGTCTCCCACCGCGCGGCGGTCGACACCCGCACGTCGTGGCTGTCGAGCTGGTAGGTCACCGACCACCGGGTGTGCGGCTGGGCGACGGACCGCAACAGTCCCATCGCGGCGTCGGGGGTCAGCACTCCCCCGGCCCGGTCGAGGCCGGCCCGCAGCGTCGCGTACCGCCGGTCGTTCTGGCGGGACGCGACGTCCGAGCCCGCCAGCCGGAAGTTCGTGAGCGCCTGCCACGGTGGACCGCCCCGCGACACCTCGGTGCGGCCGTCCACGAACTCCACCACCGCCGAGGCCCCCGTCGCGTCGGCGAACAGGTAGTGCAACGCCGGTCCGCCGGAGAAGTCGATGTCGTACCCGCCGAGCAGCTCCACAGCCTGCGCCACGGTCGCCGCGTGGTCCAGGATCAGCCGCAGGACCCGCACGCCCCCGACCGTGGGCCGGCCAGCCTCCCGTCCGGCGCGACCGGAGTCGTCGGCGGCCAGGCCGACCGCCAGGCCGCGCTCGTTCATGCCGTCGAACGGCAGCAGCGGGGCGTTGAGCAGCTCCCCATGGGTCTTCGGCGCCCGGACCAGGTCATCGCCGCGCCCCACCCCGAGGTAGGACAGGTCCACGATCGACACCGCGGCGTACCCGTCCGGCGGGGCGGTGTGCAGGACCATCGCCGCGTTCGGCTCCCAGTCGAAGTTGCGGCCGAACAACGGTGCCGCACCACCGGAGGCGACGAACAGGGAGCAGCCGAACGGGCTCGCCGCCGCGACCGTTGGGACGCCGGTGAGCGCGTCGTAGTCGCCGACGTAGGTCATCTCGTACAGCGGCAGGTCGTCGACCCGGCGCAGGCTGGCCAGCGTGGCGTCGACCTCCGACGGGGTCTGCCGGGACGCCGACGACGTGCTCCGCCCGGGCGCGGCGTGTTCCGCGGGTGCCGCCGCGCATCCGCCGAGGACCAGCACCAGGAGACCCGCCAGCACGATGCGCACGCCTTCGACGGTAACCCGGAAACGCGCGAACGGGTCCCTGGTGGCATGGAGGCCGGCCTCGGCCCTAGCCGCGCGTCACCCCCGCTCGGCGAACACCTGACGGATCTCGGCGACCCCCGCTCCGGCCGCGACGAGGGTCCGCAGCAGCACCCGTGCCTGGTGCGGATGCAGGAAACCGCCGTTGATCAGCCCCCGGCGAAGGAGATCCGTCTCCGAGCCGACCGACGTGTAGGTGTTCGACAGCACCGAACCGGCCCCGGTGCGCGAGGTGAGGACCACCGGGACGCGCCGCGCGAGTTCCCCCAGGTGCGCCGCGAGGGCGGACGGGACGTGTCCCGCGCCGTAGCCCGCGACGACGAGTCCGTGGTGGGTGTCGGCGTACGCCGGAAGGCTGTCCCCGTCGTCGAACGTGACCGTGTGCAGCGCGACGCGGACGTCGGGCAGCGCGTGCGGATCCGGGCGGCGCAGGGGCGGGTGCCGGGGTGGGCGGGTCAGGACGCGGACCTGGCGTTCGACCACGTGCCCGAGTGGGCCGGCGTTCGGGGAGGCGAAGGTCGCGGTACTCGTGCTGTGCGTCTTGCGCGCCCACCTGGCGGCGTGGATCTCGTCGGCGAACACCACGAGAGCGCCCAGGTCACGCGCCCGGGGATCCGCGGCGACGGCGACGGCGGCCAGCAGGTTGGCTGGGCCGTCCGGGCCGGCGAGGGTCGGGTTGCGCATCGCGCCCGTGAACACGAGCGGTTGGGGAAGGGCCCACACCAGGTCGGCGAGGAACGCCGTCTCCTCCATCGTGTCGGTGCCCTGGGTGACGACCACGCCGCTGGCGCCCCCGGCCACCGCGTCCGTGGCCCGGTCGACGAGGTCGAGGATATGGGCGAAGGTCAGGTTGGCGCTCGGCACCGCCTCGATGTCGTGCACGTCGAGGCCCACGCCCAGCTCGGCCAGCCCCGGCACGCCGGTGGCCAGCGCCGCGGCGTTCAGCCGGGTGACGACCTCACCGGCGGCGCCGGCCATCGAGATCGTGCCGCCGAGGGCGAAGAACGCCACACTCATTCCCGGGACCTCCGTGGTGACGCTCCGACTGTCGCGGCGGCCATGCTACCTGGGCCACCCCGCGCCACCGGCCACACCGGAACCGGACGACCCCTGCGCGCCGGAGGCGGCCACCGGCGCCCCGGCGGAAGCGGACCGACGTCCGGCCGCGAAACGCCTCCACCCGAGGTCAGCACGGGGTCGTGAGCGCAGCCAGGTAGCGGTCCAGGAGTCGGATCTGCCGCTCCGGCGGGAAAGCCTCCGCCCCGAGCAGCGCCTGCACGATGAGCCCGAGCACGAACGACTGGATCGCGGCGGCGAGGTCGTCCGGATCCCCCGACGGCAACTCCCCGAGGCCCTGCGCCGCCGCCACGTGCCGGCGGATCCGCTCGCGCGAGCGCCCGTACCGGTCGGCGTGCCCGGCCGCGAGGTCCGGGTCGGCCAGCGCGGCGTCCCAGGAGCTGACCCAGATCCGGTTGTCGGCCGCGGCCTCCGGCGTCAGCGGGAGGATGTCCAGAAGCGCGGCGCGCAGGGCGGCCAGCCCTTCGGCCGCCGGGGCCGCCACGCGCCTCGGCCGGGTCGCCCGGCGCTCGTCGAGCAGGGTCAGCGCGTGGGCGAGCAGGTCCTGTTTGTTGGGGAAGTAGTGCGTGAGCAGGCCGGTCGTCGCGCCCATCTCGGTGGCGACCGCCCGCAGGGTCAGGCCGCCGAACCCGCGCGCGGCCAGCACCCGCCACACGGCCCCGGACACGTCGCGGCGGCGGGCCTCGTGATCTCCCTTGTGGCGTGGCATATCGCCAGGATACATTCGCGCAACAGTCGTTATGTAAATGGAGGGCCCAATGTTCACCACCCCGCTGCGCGCCGACGCCGAACTGCGCGCGCTCGAGCCGCGGCACGCCGAGGAGTTCCTGGCCCACATCGACCGCGCCCGCACCCACATCGCACCGTGGGTCGGCCCGGGCTTCGTCGCCGCCGATCTCCCCGCCGCCCGGGCGGTGCTCCAGCGCTACGCCGACGAGGCGGCGGCGGACCGACGGCGCATCTACGGCATCTGGCTCGACGGCACCCTCGTCGGCGGCACCATGTTCGTCAGCTTCGACGCCGCCCTCGGGGTGTGCGAGATCGGCTGCTGGCTCGAACCGGCCGCGGAGGGACGGGGGCTCATCATCCAGGTGGTGCGCATGATGATCGACTGGGCGTTCCGGGTACGGGGCCTGACCCGCGCCGAGTGGCGCACCCTTCCCGACAACGCGCGCAGCGTCAGGGTCGCCCAGCGGCTGGGCATGAGCCTGGACGGCACCCTGCGGCAATACTTCACGGGTGCCGACGGGCTCCGGCACGACAAGCAGGTCTGGTCGATCCTCGCCGACGAGTGGCCCGCGACCGCCGTCCACGGGGAGGCCGACGTCAAGGCCGAGCTCGACCAGCTGACGCGCGCCTTCCTCGGCGCGTTCACCAACACCGGCGGCACCCGGCCGAATGTCGACGTCATCCGCGAGGTGTTCCTCCCGCAGGGCCGGATCATCAGCAACGTGGGAGCCACACCCGTGGTGTACGACCTCGACGCGTTCATCGCGCCCCGGGAGAAGATCCTCACCGACGGCACATTGACGGAGTTCTCCGAATGGGAGGTCTCCGAGCGGACCGAGATCTTCGGGTCGGTGGCGCACCGGTTCAGCCACTACCGTAAGTCCGGATTCCTCGACGGCGCGTGGTTCGAGGGCTCCGGCCACAAGACCACCCAGTTCGTCCGGACGGCCGCCGGTTGGAGGATGAGTTCGTTGGCGTGGGACGACGTGTAGGCGCTCGGGAGGATTCCCCGATGCCGTGGGTGGCGGGTGGCTCGTACCGTGTTCCGCCCCGGCCCCGAGTGCCGGGGCGGCCGGTCGGAGCGTCCGCCCCGGACCGGCGCCCCGGGTCGCCACCCTCGATCGCGGGGCCGGGGTGCGTGGTCGCCGCGTTCGTCGGGGTGAGGGACTACGGCAGGGTGATCCCGCGCCAGGTCACCCCGTCATCGGACAGGTACATCGCACGCGGCGTGCCGGCCGCGAGCCGGCCCGGTCCGAGGAACCGCGGCGCGGCGCCCAGCCCGGGCAGCCCGGCGACCTCCCGCACCTGGTAGGTCTCCCCGTCGGGGCTGGCGAGGTAGCCGGTGCCCGTCCCGAGCTGGACCGCCATCAGGTGCGTCCCGTCGGCGGTGGCGACGGAGTACGGGCCGAGCAGGTACGCCCCACCGGGCATCGCCGCCGCCGCGCGGTGCCACGTCCGGCCGCCGTCGGCGGTGCGGTACACCCGGACCGGACCGCCGTCGCCCACGAACGTCGCGTACCCGGTCCGGCCGTCGAAGCTGGCCAGGTACGGCATGTTCACCGGCACCGGTGCGGTCCGGGGCTCCTCGGCGGCCAGCACGGTGATCGACCAGGTCGTTCCCCTGTCGGCGCTGGTCGCGATGGCGGCCTTGTGGGTGCCCGGATCGAACCCGGCGGCCCACAGCCCGGCCCCGGTCGACGACGGGTCGATCGTCAGGCCGTCGAGGCGGGGCTGCGCGGCAAGGGTCGACAGGATGCCGGTGACCGGGTCGACGACCCGCACCCGGCAGCCCTTGCGGAGATCGTCGCAGCTCACCGGCCGGGTGCCCTCGGGTACGGCGGCGACCGGCCGGCCCGACTCCCGCAACGGCATCCAGGTCCGCCCCCCGTCGACGCTGACCTGGTAACCGGCGGCGGACGGCTGCTCGCCCAGCGGGTGGGCCCCGGGGCCGCCGATCACGAGGTTCGGCCCGAGGACCCGCACGACGTCCACTCCGGGCGCGGTGCGCTCCAGCCAGGTGGCACCCCGGTCCTCGGTGGCCCAGAGCCGGCCGTCCTTGAACGCGTACAGGTGGTCGCCGTACCCCTCGACCGTCGGGACCATGCCCAGGTTCAGGCCCTCCGCCGCCCGCGGGGTCTCGTCGACCCCGACCACGGTCGGCACCGGATCCCGGTGGGTGACCGCCGCGATCGCACCGGTCAGGGCGGCCACGCCCACGAACACCCCGCCGAGGACGAGGGCCCTGCGGCGGCGGACGGCGCGGGTCCGCCGGGTGACAGTGGCGAACTCCGGTGGGCGGGCGGCGTACTCGGCGTCGGACCGCAGCCCGACGAAGTCCAGTTCAGACATTGCTGCTCCTCCTCACGGGTGATGGGGTGGCGTCCTCCGACAGGTACCGGGCGAGTTGGGCCCGGCCCCTGGACAGTCGGGCCTTGACCGTGCCGACGGGGATGCCCAGGTTCGCGGCCACCGCCTCGACGCTCAGGTCCGCCAGGTGGTGCAGGACGACGGTCTCGCGGGTGACCCGGTTCAACCGACCCAGCGCCGCGACGAGCGCCACCCGGTCGGGGGACACGCCCGGCACCGGGTCGGCGACGCCGATCCGGCGGCTGCGGGCCAACTGGTCGAAGAGCCACCTTCTGCGGTACCGGTTGCGCGCCACGTTGAATGCCGTCGTCCGCAGCCAGCCCTCCGGGTTGGCCACCTCCAGGAACGTCGCCGGCCGGGCGAGCGCCCGCGCGTACGCCTCCTGCACGACGTCCTCGGCCTCCGGGAAACTCCCCGTCAGTCCGTATAGCTGCGCCACCAGCCGGCGGTAGTGCGCGTGGTACGCCTGCCGGACGGCCTCGGTCGCGTCCATCTGTTCTCCCCTCGACGGCGTCGCACAGTAGACCAGCGGGCGGGCCATCGGGTTGCACCCGTCTGCGTCGCGTCGACTCGACGCCGGCCCCCGTCAACCGATCACGACCGATCACAGGGCTGGTTTCAGCACGTCAGGGCCCGATTGATCCATCGTTGTCTGACCTTCGATGGTCATGTTTGATCGATGTGCGGTCGAGTCCTTGCCCGCCGGCCACCACGGGCCTACGCTCCGGCGACACCGCACGGACCGGCACCCGTCCCTGCGGACACGGGCCGCGCGCCCGCGCCGGAAGGAGCCCCCGTGGAAGCCGTTCGACGCCATCAGGCGATCCTGCTCGCCCTGCGTCGCGACGGTTCCGTGCGCGTGGCCGACCTCGTCACCCAGCTCGGCGTCTCACCCATCACCGTCCGGCGCGACCTCGCCGAGCTCGAGCACCGCGGCCTGATCTCCCGGGTGCACGGGGGCGCGGTTCCGCCGCTCGCGCTGCGCGGGACCGCGACGGGCACGGAACCGCCGGTGATCACGGGGCGGCGGCCGACGATCGGCATGATGATCCCGGCCACCAGCCAGTACTTCCGCGAGGTCGTCGAAGGGGCCCGCCGGGCGGCGCAGGCCCACGACATCAGGCTGGTTCTGGCCGTGTCGGACTACAACGTCGAGGGCGACCGGCTCAACGTCCAGCGGCTGCTCGACGCGCGCATCGACGGGCTGCTGCTCACCCCGAGCGCACCGTTCTCCCGGCACTCGTCCGCGCTGGACTGGACCGCGGACCTGCCGGTGCCGGTGCTGTTCGTCGAGCGCTACCACTCCCCCGCCGCCGTGCGGCCGGTGGAGTTCGTGGCGTCCGACCACCAGCACGGCGCCCTGCAGGCGATGCGGCACCTCGCCGAGCTGGGCCACCGCAGGGTCGCCCTCATGACCTGCGCGTCGCCCACCAGCGACTGGATCACCCTGGGCTACGACGCGGCGTTGGGCGCCCTCGACCTCGCCGACGCGATGCCCCGCCACGAGAACCGCACCCGCGAGGAACTGCTCGGCGACCTCGACCTCATCATGGACGCGTTCGCCGCCTCCGGGGTCACCGCCGTGCTCGCCCATCCCGACGACATCGCGATCCAGGTGGTGCAGCGGGCGCGCCAACGGGGCATGGTCGTCCCCGACGACCTGTCGGTGGTCGCCTACAACGACGAGATCGCCGGCCTCGCGGACATCCCGCTCACCGCGGTCGCCCCGGCCCGGGAGGACGTGGGCCGGCTCGCCGTCGAGTTCCTGCTGCGCAAGCTGCACAGTGGGCGGACGGAGCGCGCCGCACTGCACGTGCACGTCCTGCCTCGGGTGATCGTCCGCGCGTCGACCACCCGGCCCCGGCCGGCCGGACCGGAGTCCGCGCCCGCCGGGTGACGGCCCCGACCCCGCGACGTCCCCGCCGGCGCCGCGCGGATGGCAGGATGCCAGGCATGGCGGTCTCCGACGCGGTGCGCGTTCTCGATCCCGACGTGTACGCGGCGGGCATGCCCTGGGCGGAGCTCGACCGGCTGCGCGAGGCCGCCCCGGTCAGTTGGGTGGACGAGCCGGACGGCGGGCCCGGGTTCTGGGCGGTGTGGAGGCACGCGGAGACCCGGGCGGTGCTCCGCGACCCGGCGACGTACAGCTCCTGGCTGGGCGCCACCCAGGTCCGCGACCCGGCCACGCCGGCCGACCTGGAGTACGTGCGGGCGATGATGCTCAACATGGACCCGCCGGCCCACCACCGGCTCCGAGGCCTGTTGACCAGGTCGTTCACGCCCCGGGCGACCGCGAATCTGCGGGATCGCGTGGACGGGCACGCCCGCCGGCTGGCCGACCGGGCGACGGAGGCCGGCGGGGAAGCCGACTTCGTGGCCCTGGTGGCCGATCTTCCGCTGCTCGTCCTCGCCGACGTTCTCGGCGTGCCCGACGGCGACCGCCGGCTGCTCTACGACTGGGCCAACCGGGTGATCGGTTTCCAGGACCCGGAGTACGCCGCCAGCGACACCGTGTCGGGCGCCGACGGGCTGAGCGCGATGGCCCGCGCCGCGCTCACCGTGCGCCCGGTGCCCGACCCCGACGGCCGGATGCCCGACCCGCGCACCCGCACCGGCATCCCCGACCTGTACGCCTACGCCCACGCCCTCGCCGAGCACCGGCGCGGCTCCCCCGGGCCGGACGTGATGTCCGTGCTGCTGGGCCAGGTGGACGAGGAGGGCGGCCGGGTCAGCGTCGCGGAGTTCGAGAACCTGTTCTGGCTGTTCTCCGTCGCCGGCAACGAGACGCTGCGCAACGGCATCCCCGGCGGGATGGCGGCGCTGCTCGCCCAGCCCGGGTTGTGGGAACGGCTGGCGGCCGACCGGTCGCTGCTGCCGGCGGCCGTGGAGGAGATGCTGCGCTGGTGGACGCCGGTGATGTGTTTCCGGCGCACCGCCACCCGCGACGCCGAGCTGGGCGGGGTGGCGATCCGGCGCGGCGACAAGGTGGTGGTGTGGTTCTCGGCCGCCAACCGCGACCCCCGGGTGTTCGCGGCCCCGGCGGAGTTCCGCCTGGACCGGCCCGGCGCGGACCATCTGGCCTTCGGGCACGGGCCGCACTTCTGTCTGGGCGCGGCGTTGGCCCGGCACCAGATGGCGGCGATGTTCGGGGCGCTGCTGGACCGGTTCGCGGCGGTGGAGGCGGCCGGGGAGCCGGTGCGGCTGCGTTCGACGTTCCAGAACGGACTCAAGCGGCTGCCGGTGCGCCTGACCGCGCGCTGACCCGGGAGGATTTTCACAACCGCCCCGTGTGAACCGATCGCCACCACCTGTGGAAAACACTCGAACCCACAGGTCAGGGGCGTGGTCCACCGTGTTCACTTATGGCCGCCCCCAGTGGACGACTGAGGTGTGATATTGCATCCGGTCGATGGCTCGGGGAAGCTGACCTCCTCCGAACAGTTCGTCACGGCCCGGGTGTCCGACCCGGACCGTCGAGAGAGGTCCCCTCATGCACCCCTCACGACTACTGCTACCCGTGGGCGTCGTACTCGCCCTCGCCGCAGCCCTGTCCCCGGCCACGACGGCCCAGGCGCAGTCCCCCTCCGCCTGCGCCTTCACCCCTTCGAACGCCACCGGCGGAGAGGCGGCCCCCAGCTGCGTCGCCGCCGACGTGGCCCTGGACCGGCTGCCGGCCGTGGGCGAGTCCGCAGCCCTGCGGATCCGGCTGCGGTCCCAGGTCCCGGTCGACGCCGCCCGGCTGGCCGTCCGGCTGTCCCCCACCCTGACCCTCGCGACCGGCGCGGGCCTGTCCGCCCCGCGACGGGTCGGCCTGGACCAGGTCGCCGAGCGGACGTTCACGCTGCCGACCCGGGGGCGGACCCTGACCCTGCGGGTCACGGCCGTGGCCCCCGGCCCGGCCCAGATCCAGGCCGACGTGACCGACGCCGCGCACCCCGACCAGGAGCGGTCCGCCCACGCGACGACCGTGTTCACCGTGGGAGACCGGGCCGGCGGCTCCCACGCCGGCCTCGTCGGCACCGACAGCGCCGCCGTGACCGTCGACGCCCGCCCGGCCGCCAACGGACACGCCCTCCCGCTGGCCCCGCCGACCGCCGCCCTGGCCGGGCAGATCTGCGCCAAGGGGCAGTTCACGTTCACCGACAAGACGGGTACGTGGCTCGCAGGCCGCAACATCCCGGTCGCCGTGACCGGGAAGTCCACCTCCTCGGGTAACGCGCAGACCTGGGCGTCCGGGCTGACCGGCACCGACGGCCGGTACTCTCTGTGCTTCACCTCACCGGTCACCCAGATGGCCTCGCTCCAGGTGAGGTTCACCTCCGACTCGAGTCTGTGGCGGGTCACCGACAACGCCGGCTCGGCGGCGTACACCGTGACCACGGCCGCGAAGAGCAACGTGCCGGCCGGGGACGCGGACTTCGGCACGACCTCGCCCGGCAGTACCCAGATGCGGGGCTGGCACGCCTTCGACACGCTGAACCTGCTGTGGGGCATCCGGGCCTCGGGCACGAACTGCTGGACCGCGCGCGAGACCGGCAACTGTTCGCGGATCACGATCCACTGGCAGCCGGGCAGCACCGACGGCACGTACTTCAGCCCGAGCGGAAAGTACGTGGCGCTGATGGACGCCGACCCCGACTCCGAGCACCTGGTGCTGCACGAGTCCGGGCACCACTTCATGGACCTGCTCTACGCCGGCTGGTGGCCGTCCTCCGACTGCCCCTCGCCGCACTACCTGCACAAGCGGTCGGGACCGAGCTGCGCCTGGACCGAGGGCTTCGCCAACGCGATCGCCGGCTACACCAAGGGCGACGGCATGTTCTACTGGCCCAACGGCGCCTTCATCGACATGATGACCACCACGCCGTTCGACCCGTCCCAGCCGGCCAGCCGGACCAATGTGGAGGACGGCGACCAGGTCGAGTGCCGGGTCGCGGGTTCCCTGATCGACCTGTGGCGGCAGGTGGACGGCGGGCCGGCCGGCACGTTCGCGAACATGCGGCAGTACCGGTCGAGTTCGTTCCGGGAGGAGTTCAACGACGACCGGCCGCTGACCGGGCTGAGCACCACGGCTGCCACCCGCGACCTGGTCTGGACCCACACGATCGACTACCGGCTGGCCCCGCCCGGCGGCCCGCTGGCCAACGGCGGCTTCGAGAGCGGCACCGCGAACTGGACCATCACCGGCGGCGTGGTCACCAACTCGACGACCTACCCGGCGCAGACCGGTTCCTGGTACGCGCGGATGGGCGGCAACGGCACCACCAACACCGACACCCTGTCCCAGTCGTTCGCGGTCCCGACGGGCGCCTCCGCGACGCTCGGCTACTACCTGCGGATCGTCACCCAGGAGACCGAGCCGACCGTCTACGACACCCTCAAGGTGCAGGTGGTCGACGGCACGACCACCACGACCCTGGCCACCTGGTCGAACACCAACCCCAGCACCGGGTACGTCTACCGCACGGTCGACCTCGGCAACTACCGGGGCAGGACGGTGACCCTGAAGTTCGTCAGCGTGGAGGACGCGTCCCTGCGGACCGACTTCCTGATCGACACCCTCACGGTCACCACGACCTGACAGTGCCGGTGGCCGGGCCCCTCGTACGGGCCCGGCCACACCGACGCTAGGACCGCGCCGCCACCGCGTCGAGCAGCCGGACACGGAGCGGGTCGGCGGTGGGCGTGTCGATCTGGTCGAGGATGCCGAGGGCACGCCGCCGGGCGGACCGGGCCGCGGCGTGGTCGGCAAGGGCCTCCTGCGCGTCGGCGAGGTGGGCGAGGATCTCCGCCTGGGCGTTGGGGTTGATCACCTCGTCGAACAGGTCGACGGACCGGCGGTAGCAGGCGACCGCCCGTTCGACGGCGCCGAGCTGGTGGTGGACGTACCCGAGGCTGTCCCAGACGTACGCCGCCATCGTGTCGTCACCGAGTTCCCGGCACGCCGCGAGCGCCTCCTCGCAGCGCGCCAGGGCGCTCGGGTAGTCCCCGCACAGCGCGTGGGCCCAGCCGAGGGCGTTGAGGGCACCGGCCCGGTCGACACCGGTGTGCTTGTCCGCCGCGCACCGGGCGTGGCGCAGCGCCACGTCGGGCCGGCCCTGGCGCTCGGCGTTCCACGCCAGGCCCTGGTGCAGGCGCGCGGCCATGGTCTGGTCCCCCAACTGGTCGAACAGCTCCAGCGCGAGCGCCAGGTGGTGTTCGGCCTCGTCGTGCTGGCCGAGTTCGCCGTACGCGCTGCCGATGGCCCGCCGGGCGAACGCCTGCGCCTGCCGGTCGGCGAGCCGGACCCCGGCCGCCAGCGCGGTCCGGCCGACGGTGCCCTGGTCGTGCCAGTGACCCTGCGGGTGCAGGAACGGGATCATCGACCAGGCCAGCTGCCAGGCGTGCACGTCGAAGCCCGACGCCGCGCACATCTCGACCACAGCGAGGAGCACTCTGTGCTCCACGGAGAACCACGCGACGGCGTCGTCGGTGGTGCCCGGGACCGCCGCCGTCACGCCGGGCCGGACCGCCGGCACCGCCACCGCCGGCAGGTACGGGGCGAGGAGTTCCGCCGCGGGCCGCGCCGTGTGCAGGAAGTGGTCGAACATCCGGGCCAGGGCGGCCTGCCGGTCCGGTTCGGTGTCGTGGGCGTGGGCCCGTTCGAGGGCGAAGGCGCGCAGCAGGTCGTGCAGCACGTACCGGCCGGGGGTGTGCTCGGTGAGCAGGTGCGCGCGGAGCAGTTCGGCGAGCGCCGCGCGGGCCGGTGCGAGCGGCACGCCCGCCAGGCTCGCTGCGACCGCCGGGCCCACATCGGGCCCCGGGTGCAGGCTGAGCAGCCGGAACATGGCGGCCGCCGCCGGACTCACTGCCCGGTAGGACCAGTCGAACACCGCGCGCAGATCCGTGGCCACGTCGCCGCCGTGCAGCGTGTCGAGGACACCGCCGGCCCGCAGCTCGTCGGCCATCGCCGCGAGGGTGAAGTCCGGCCGGGCGGCGGCCCGCGCGGCGACGATGGCCAGCGCGAGCGGCAACCGGGCGCAGTACCCGACGATGTCGGCGACGGCATCGGGTTCGGCGGCCACCCGGTCGGCGCCGAGCCGCAGGGCCAGCAGCTCGACGGCCTCCGCGGTGGACAACAGGTCGAGGGTGAGCGGGTGCGCCGCCCCGGTCGTGGTCAGGCCGAGGAGCTGGTCGCGGCTGGTCACCACGACCATGCAGCCGGGCGTGCCGGGCAACAGCGGCCGGACCTGCTCGGCGTCGCGGGCGTTGTCGAGCAGGATCAGGATCCGCCGGCCGGCGAGCGCGCTGCGGTACGTGGCCGCCTGGGCGTCGCGGCCACCCGGGATCCGGGTCACCGGCACTCCCGAGGCCTCCAGCAGGCCGCGCAGCGCCTGGACCGGGTCGAGGGCCTGACCGGTCAGGTCGAAGCCACGCAGGTTCAGGTAGAGCTGGCCGTCGGGGAACCGGTCGGCCACCCGGTGCGCCCAGTGCACGGCGAGCGCGCTCTTGCCGACCCCGGCGGTGCCCGAGACGGTGGCCACAGCGACGCCGCGCGCCAGCAGCGCGTCCAGGTCCGCGAGGTGGCGGGACCGGCCGGCGAGGGCGGGGGCCGCCAACGGCAGCTGCGCCGGCCGGGTCACGGGCGGGGCGGGCTCCAGCTCCGGGTCCTGCCGCAGGATCGCCACCTCCAGGTCACGCAGCGCCTGGCCGGCCTCGATCCCCAGCTCGTCGGCGAGGACCTTCCGCAGCCGCTGGAACACCCCGAGGGCCTCGGCCTGCCGGCCCGTGCGGTACAGGGCCAGCATCAGCTGCGCGTGGACCCGCTCGTCGAACGGGTGGTCGCGGGCCAGGCCCTCCAGGTCCGGCAGCACCGTCGCGTGCTCGCCGAGCTCGAGCGACGCGTCGAGCAGGGCCCGCCGGGCGCGCAGCCACAGGTCGTCCAGCCGCGCGGCCTGGTCGTCCAGCCAGGAGGTCCGGGGCACGTCCGGCAGCGCGCGGCCCCGCCACAGGGCCAGCGCGGCCCGCAGCCGCCGGGCGCGGCCGGCCGGGTCGGGTGACCCGGTGCCGACGAGCCGCTCGGCGACCTCGACGTCGGTGCCGTCGGGGCCGAGGTCGAGCAGGTAGCCGGGCGGCGTGGCCACGATGGACGCCCGGCCGGCCAGCAGTCCGCGCAGGTGGGACACGTGGCTCTGCAGGGTGGTCGCCGCACCGGGCGGCGCGTCGGCCCCCCACACCGCGTCGATGAGCCGGTCGGTGCTGACGACGGTGCCCCGGCCCAGCGCGAGGGTCGCGAGCACGGCCTTGCGGCGGGAACCGCGCACCGGCACCGGGCCGTCATCGTCGTGGATGTCGACGGGACCGAGCAATCTGACCAACACCACATACCACCCCCTTGGCCCCACACTAGCCACGAACGTCCGCGCACGGCCCGATCGGTCGCGCACCGGACCCGGGGCGGTGGTTGCGGGGCCGTTCCAGCGCCGTTGCGGCGCGGCGCGGCACAGTGGGCCGGCATCCATCCAGTGCGCGGAGGGGACTTCCCATGTTTCGACAGGTACTGATCGCGTCCACCCTCGTCCTCGCCGGACTCGGGGTCAGCGCCGCTCCGGCCGAGGCGATCCCGATCGGCGGCTACCAGAACGTGTACGCCTACTTCAGCGACGCCGCGCACACGAACTTCATCGGCGAGCGCTGGACCGGCTGCCCCGGCAACCCCGCCGGCAGCTGGGGTGTCACCAGCGGCTACGTCTACCACTACACGCTGGAGTGCTGAGCGTCTTCGCCGCGGGTGGACGTCGCCGTCGCTGACGGCGACGTCCCAGGAGCGGCCTAGGCGTAGGCCGGCGTGGAGTTGACCACATGCTCCACGAGAGTGATCAGGACCTCTTTGCTGGACTCGCGGGCGCGGGCGTCGCACAGCACCACCGGCACCCCCTGGTCCAGGTCCAGCGCCGCGCGCACCTCGTCCGGGTCGTGGCGGTCCGCTCCGTCGAAGCAGTTCACCGCGACGATGAACGGCGTGCCCCGGCGTTCGAAATAGTCGATCGACGGGAAGCACCCGGGCAGCCGGCGGGTGTCGGCCAGCACGACGGCGCCGACGGCGCCCAGGGCCAGCTCGTCCCACACGAACCAGAACCGGTCCTGACCGGGCGTGCCGAACAGGTACAGCACCAGTTCCGGGTTGATCGTGATCCGGCCGAAGTCCATCGCGACCGTGGTGGTCTCCTTGCGTTCCACCCCGGACAGGTCGTCGATCCCGACGCTCTCCTCGGTGATGGTCTCCTCCGTCCGCAGCGGCCGGATCTCGCTGACCGCGCCGACGAGGGTCGTCTTCCCCGCGCCGAACCCGCCCGCGATCAGGATCTTGATCGCGGTGGGCAGCGGCACGACGTCAGAGGGCACGGAGGCCATCGATCACCGCCAGCAGGGTACGCCTGCTCGGCAGTTCGGCCGCCGGCTGCGGCGCGCGGGTCTGGATCAGCCCGGCGGTGAGCAGATCGCCCAGGAACACCCGGACGATGCCGACCGGCAGGTCCAGGTGCGCGGAGATCTCGGCCACCGACAGCGGCGCCGCGCACAGGTCCATGATTCTGGTGTGTTCCGGCTCCAGGCCGGCACCGGTCGCCCCGGTGGTGACGACGAGGGCGATCAGGTCGAACTCGCCCGTCGAGGGACGCGTCCGGCCGCGGGTCATGGCGTACGGCCGGACCACCGGCCCCGCGTCCTCGTCCAGCCACTCGTTCATGGTCAGACCTCGGCAGCCACGACGGTGGTGCGCGACGGGGTGGCCAGGTACTGGCCGACCCGGGCGACCAGCATGGCCATCTCGTACGCGATGAGGCCGATGTCGGCGTCCTCGGAACCGAGCACCGCCAGACACGCGCCGTGCCCGGCGGCGATCACGAACAGGAAAGCCGAGTCCATCTCGATGATGGTCTGGCGCACCGCACCGCCACCGAAGTGCCGGCCGGCGCCCCGGGCCAGGCTCTGGAACCCCGCCGCGACGGCCGACAGGTGATCGGCGTCCTCACGGTCGAGGCCGCTGGACGCGGCGATGAGCAGGCCGTCGGCGGACAGCACCGCCGCCTGCCGGGCGTGCGCGACCCGGTCCACCAGGTCGTCGAGCAGCCAGGCGAGATCCCGCACCGTACTCGTCTTCTGTGCCATGTCTCTCCCCAGGAGGCCCCGGTGGTCCCGGGGCGTGGTTCTAACTGGTGGGCTGGTCGACCTCAGCGGGCGGGGCCGGGGTCTCCGGTGTCGCCTGGTCCGCCTCGCGCCGGCCCCTGCGGGTGGCCCGCTGATAGGAGCCGATCATCGAGCGGATCTCTTCGGGTGCTCGACCCGTCGGCTGCTCCGTGGCCGGAGCGACGACGGGCGCGGGTTGCTCGCGCAGCGGGGCGGCCAGGCTGGCCTGGCGGACCCGGCGGGGCAGCCCGGACGGTGTGGACTCTGGCACCTCCGGCTCGCCTCCCTGGGACTCGGGGGTGTCGGGCTGCTGGTGGACATCGATGTCCGGCTCGGGACCCCGGTCCGGCAGGATCGGCCCGCGCGGGGCGGGGACGACCTCCAGGGTCCGGTGCTGGGTCCGCACCGGGCGCGGCCCGGGCAGGATCCGCACGGGATCGATCACGGACGGGGTGGTGGCCGGCTCGTCCGGGCCGTCCACGACGAGCGACGTGGGGACGAGCACTATGGCGGTCGTGCCGCCGTACGGCGAGTCGCGCAGTCGGACCTGGATGTCGTGGCGGCCGGCGAGCTTGCCGACCACGTACAGCCCGAGGTGCGCGCTGCCGGAGAGCTTGAACTCCGGCGGGTTCTTCATCCGCTCGTTGGCCGCCTCCATGTCCTCGGGGTTGACCCCGAGGCCGCGGTCCTCGACCTCGATCACGAAGCCGTTGGCGACCCGCTGGCCGGTGACCTGCACCGGAGTGTCCGGCGGAGAGTAGGCGGTGGCGTTCTCGATCAGCTCGGCGAGCAGGTGGATCACGTCGCCGACGGCGCGGCCCGCGAGGGCCACCGGGCCGATGGGCAGCACCCGGACCCGCTCGTAGTCCTCGACCTCCGCCAGGGCGCCGCGGACGACGTCCATCAGCGGGACGGGGTTGCGCCAGCCGCGGCCGGCCGTGGCGCCCGACAGGACGATCAGGTTCTCGGCGTTGCGGCGCATGCGGGTGGCCAGGTGGTCGACGCGGAACAGGTCCGCGAGCTCCTCCGGGCTGTTCTTCTCGCGGCGCTCCATCACGTCGAGAAGCTTGAGCTGGCGGTGCACGAGCGCCTGGGTGCGGCGGGCGAGGCTGAGGAACACGTCGCGGACGCCCTGGCGCAGCGCGGCCTGCTCGACGGCGGTCTCCACCGCGGTCTGCTGCACGGCGTTGAACGCCCGGCTGAGCGCGCCGATCTCGTCCTCGCCGGTGGGCAGCGGCGGGGCCTCGACGGAGATGTCGACCTCCTCGCCGCGCCGAAGCCGCTCGACGACCTGCGGCAACCGGGTGGTGGACAGCTCCCATGCCGCCTCGCGGAGCCGGGTGAGCTGGGCCGCCAGGGTACGGGCGGTGGTGATGGAGATGACGATGGAGGCGATGACGGCGATCAGGCCGAGGCCGCCGGCGAGGGCGAGCCGGATGAGGACGCCCACTGCCGCGGGCTTGGCCCGCACGACGAGCCCGTCGGCGGCACTGAGCTCCAGGGCGCGCAGATCGGTGAAGGCCTGGTCGACCGTCGACTTCCAGGCGACGCCGTCGACGGGCGGGGCCACGCCGAGTTTGCCCTTGTCGACGACCTTGTCCTCCAGCGCCCGCATGCCGCCCAGACCACTGGTGCCAGCGGCGATCTCCTCGTACCGGGCACGGTCGGTGGCGGTGAGCTCAGCGGCGGCCTCCGCGTACAGGTAACGCTGGGTGCCCATCAGTGCCACGAACTGCTCGTGCTCCCCCGGCCCGAACCTGCCCGCCGAGATGACCCCGGCCAGCAGAGTGTCCTCCTGGGCCAGCACCTCGCGGGCGTGGCTGAAGGCGATCAGGGTTCGCGACTGCCGGGCGATGTCCTGGTCGTCGAGGCTGGCGATCGAGCCGTAGACCCGGAAGCCGGACGCGATCAGGTCCGTGTACGCCGTCGCGGCCCTGGCTCGGTCCAGCGTGCCGGCGTCGACGGCGTCGCGGGTGCCCCCCAGGCCGTCGAGGCGCTTGAACACCTCGTCGATCCTGCTCTGGAGCGCGTCACTGGCCGCGCCGCTGACGCTCGAGCCGCCGGCGAGTCTCTTGAACGCGTCGCGGGCCTCGTTGGTCCTGGTGCGTTGCGCCGTCAACGCGGACCGCTGTTCGGCGGCACCGTTGCCGAGGAACACCACGGACAGTCGACGCTCCTGTTGCAGGGCCGCGACCAGTGATTCCGTCGGCTTGCCCAGGTCATCGGCGAGCGTGCTCACGTCGAGCAGGCCGAGGCCCTCGCGCAACGTCACTCCGGCGGCGAACGCCCACAGCGCGAAGAGGGAGAGCAACAGTGCCACGACCTTGGTCCGCACGCGAGTACTGCGGAACTTCATCCCACCATCCCGACGAAGTCGACATTATTGCGCTTATCAGCCGGGGAGACGATATCAGTGGGACAAGTATCAGCCAAGACGCCGGCGAGCGAATCCATTATGGACCACAAGCACATCGGGGTCAGAGCCACGTCATCACCGTGATCGACTTGAGTAAATCGGCAGGTCGCTGACAGGAGAAAGTCAGAATGAGACTTAGGTCACCCTTGGGTCCCACGCGTCCGACTACCCACTTCGCTCAGAACGATACTCACACCTTGTCTGGCACAAGCGCCTGTGCCAAACTCACTCCGTCCACAGCAGATCGCTACTGTCCGTGACATTGATGGCCGGTCCACCCCCGCAGAGAGGCGTACCCCCATGCGTCGCGCCGACGTCCTGCTGGCCACTCTGACGACCGACGAGGTCCGGGTGTCCACCTCGGTCTACGACACATCCCGTCTCGTCTCCTTGCTCCCCCGGTTCGCCGGCCACCAGGGCAGAGTGGACTTCCTGCTCCGAGAGCAGGCCCCGGACGGCTCCTGGGGCGAGGCGGACGGCTACGGCTACGTGCCCACCCTCAGCGCCACGGAGAGTCTGCTCGCCGCCGGGCACCCTGAGGCGGCCGGGCGCGGCCTGGCCTGGCTGCGGTCGTGGCTGGCCGGGGGCGTGCCGCTGCCGGACACCATCGCCGTCGAGCTGGTCGTGCCGGCGCTGACCGCCCAGGTCAACGCGCGCCTCCCCCGTGCCGGTCAGCTCGACCTGCCGCGCGGCTTCGACGAGAAGCCGCTGCTGAAGCTGCGCGACCGGGTGGATCAGGGCCATCGGGTACCGGTGAAGCTGTGGGCCTCCTTGGAGGTCCTCGGCACGGCGGCGCGGCAGAGTGGCGCCGAGCCGGCGGGCGGCGCCGTGGCCTGCTCCCCCGCCGCCACGGCCGCCTGGCTCGGCGCCGACGGCGACCCCGACGGGCCGTCGGCCCGCTACCTGCGCGCGATCCAGGAGCCGGCCGGCGGCCCCGTGCCGGGCGTCACGCCTATCACCTACTTCGAGCAGGCCTGGGTGCTCAACAGCCTGGCCCTCACGTCGGATCGCTATCTGGTGCCCGAGGAGGTGCTCGACAGCCTCGACGCCGCGCTCGGCGAGTACGGCGCGCCGGCGGCTCCCGGCCTGCCCTGCGACGCCGATGACACCGCGGCCGTACTGCACGCGCTCACCTCGCACGGCCGGGTCCGCCGGCCCGACAGCCTGCTGGACTACCGCACCGACGACTACTTCACCTGCTTCCCCGACGAACGCAACCCGTCTATCAGCACCAATGCGCACGTCCTGGAGGCCCTCGGCGTCTACCTGGCCGCCCGGCCAGGCGAGGAGCCCCGGTTCGGCGGGCCCCGGTCGATGGTCGTGGACTGGCTGCTGGCCACCCAGGAGTCCGACGGCAGCTGGCTGGACAAGTGGCACGCCTCCCCCTACTACGCGACGGCATGCTGCGCCCTCGCCCTCGCCACGTACGGCGGCCCCGGCGCCCGGCCGGCCGTGGCCTCCGCCGCGCGCTGGATCGCCGCCACCCAGCGCCCTGAGGGCTCGTGGGGCCGGTGGACGGGCACTGTGGAGGAGACCGCGTACGCCACCCAGGTGCTGTTGCGGGGCGGCGACCCCGCGCACGCGGCGGCGATCGCGCGCGGCCGGGCGTTCCTCGTCGGCCACGACGACCCGGCGGACTACCCGGCGCTGTGGCACGCCAAGGACCTGTACGCGCCGGTCACCGTGATCAGCGCCGCCCGGTTGACCGCGCTGAGCATGACCGGGGCGTGACCGTTCCGTGAACAACGCTGCGGTGTGGGACACCGACGAAACGGCGCTGCGGGCGTGCCCGTACCCGGCGTACGCGGCGCTGCGGGCGGACGGTCCCGTACACCGGGTGGACCGGACCGACGCCGCCCCGGTCTGGTACGTCGTGGGGCACGCCGAAGCGCGGCGGGCGCTCACCGATCCCCGGCTCGTCCGGGACGTCACCCGGCTGCCCGAGGAGGGCCGGCCGGTCGAACCGCTCGCCGCGCTCGGCCTGGACCGGTCCATGCTCGGCGTCGACCCGCCCGACCACACCCGGCTGCGCGGGCTCGTGTCCGCGGCGTTCACGGTGCGCAGGGTCGCGCTGCTGCGGACCAGGATCCGGGAGATCACCGACGGACTGCTCGACGCGGTGGCCGACCGAAGCGGCGTGGACCTGCTCGACGTGTTCGCCCGCCCCCTGCCGGCGATCGTGATCTGCGAACTCCTCGGCGTACCCGTCACGGACCGGGCGGTGTTCCTGGGCTGGATCCGCGACCTGTTCGACCACGCCGGCCCCCGGGCGTCGGTCCGCGCGGCCGGCCGGGCCCTGGCCGCCTACCTCGGGGACCTCGTCGCGGCGAAGCGCGCGTCCCCCGACCAGGGCCTGATCTCGGCGCTGCTCGCGGCGCGCGACGAGCGGCACCGCCTCACCGACGCCGAACTGCTGTCCACGGTCACCCTGCTGCTGGTCGCCGGCCTCGAGACCACTGTGCACCTGATCGGCGCGGCGACCGTGGCGCTGCTGCGACACCCTGACCAGGTGGCGACGCTGCGCACCGAACCGGACCTGTGGCCGCGCGCCGTGGAGGAACTGCTGCGCTACGACGGGCCCACCGAGATGGCGGTCGCCCGGTGGGCCACCACCGACCTCATCCTCGGCGGGGTGCCCGTCCCGGCGGGCGGCGAGGTCATGGTGGTGCTCAGCGCGGCCAACCACGACCCCGCGCTCACTGACGATCCCGACCGGTTGGACATCCACCGCCGGCCGGTCCCGCACGTGGCATTCGGGCACGGCGTGCACCACTGTCTGGGCGCGCCGCTGGCCCGGCTGGAGGCGGAGATCGCGCTGCGGACGTTGTTCGAACGGTTCCCACAGCTCCGGCTGGCCGTACCCGCCGGGGACCTGCGGCTGGTGCCGAACCTGTCCCTCCGGTCGCTGACGGCGTTGCCGGTGACGCTGACCTAATCGCCGGGCCTCAGCCCACGTGGGCGGGGCCGCTGAACGACCACGGGCCCACAGCCTCGACACTGTGGACCCGCGGTCACCGGGTCCGCTGGAACCCACTCGTACCAACGAGCCAGGCCCCGTCCGGGTTGCGCGTGCCGACCGGCCCCTAAGATGTTGATCATGCGTTCCCCCCTCCTCGTCCTGGTGCCGCTCCTCCTCACCGGCGCGACCGGGTGCGGCCCGGCCACCCCCACGGCCAGACCCACTTCCACCGCCACCGCGGCGAGCCCCAGCCCGAGCCCGGCGGCCTGCCCCACCGACGCCGAGGTCCTCGCCGCCGCCCGGGGCGTCAACGGCGGGCTCCCCGCCGACGCCGCCGTGCGGCCCGGCAGCCTGGTGTGCGAGGCCGGGTGGGCCGCCGGCGCGCTGACCTCCGAAGTGGGCGGTGTGGCGATCCTGTTGCACCAGGTCAGCGGCACCTCGACAGGAGTCGTCCTCGGCAGCTCGGAGTTGTGCGACGTGCCGGAGATGCCCCAGGCCCCGGCCGCCGTCCGGACCGCCCTGCACTGCGGCTGACCGGGGGCAGCGCGGGCACCTCCCCCGGCGTACTCTGCGAATCTCCAGAGCCCTTCGAAGCGGGAGGCCCCCATGGGGGTTGGTCTGACCGGCGTCATCGCCGTCGTCGTCGTGGTGCTACTACTCCTTCTCTTCCTCCGCTCCGTGCACCGGATCGGCCCCACCCAGGTGGGCCTCGTCACCAAGCGGTACGGTTTCCGCCGGCTCCCCGACGACAACCCGATCGCGTTCCGTGGCGAGGCCGGCTACCAGGCCGAACTGCTCATGCCCGGGGCCCGGTTCAAGCTGTGGCCGGTGTACTCGGTGATCAAGTTCCCCTGGGTGCAGGTCCCGGCCGGCGAGATCGGCGTCGTCATCGCCCAGGTGGGCCGGCCGCTGCCGATCGGCGCGAAGAGCGCGCACTACCGACCGGAGTTCGGCAACTACGGCGACCTGCGCGCGTTCCTCGACCACGGCGGCGAGAAGGGCGTCCAGCGCCCCGTGCTGCCGCCGGGCACCCTGGCCCCGATCCATCCGGTCGCCTTCCTGGTCATCACGACCCGGGAGGTGTTCGGGCTGCCCGTGGCCCCGGAGCTCGCGTTCGCCGAGCACAAGCACCAGCTCACCCCCGAGTCGTTCGGCCTGCGGCACGAGCAGCTCAACGTCGTCGTGATCGCCCCCAACGAGAACCGGGACATGATCGGCCTGGTCACGGTCCTGGAAGGCGAGCCGCTGCCGTCCGGGGACATCGCCAGCCGGCTCGGCGGGTTCGACGACATCGCCGGCATGGAGGACGAGACGTCCGACGCCGGGATCATCGACGTGCTCCTCGGCTCGAAGAACAGCCTGCACAACAACTACCAGGACTTCCAGCGGTTCATGGACAGCGGCGGGCGGATCGGTTTGCAGCACGACCCGCTGCTGTACGGGGCGTACCTGCTCAACCCGTTCCTGGTCCGCGTCGAGATGGTGCCGATGCTCGTCGTCAACCAGGGCCAGGTCGCCGTCATCAAGGGCTTCGTCGGACTGCCCACCCTGGACACCTCGGGCGAGGACTTCAAGTTCGGCAGCATCGTGCGGCCCGGGCACCGGGGCATATGGCAGGAGCCGCTGCGCACCGGCAAGTACGCGATCAACCCGCGGATCTACGCCGCCGAGATCGTGCCCACCTCGATCCTCACCCTCAACTGGGCCAGCGCCTCCTCCCAGGCGCACAACCTCGACGCCCGGCTCGAGTCGATCGTCGGCAAGAGCCGCGAGGGCTTCGTGTTCACCATCGACCTGCAGGTCCAGATCCACATCTCCGACACCCGCGCCCCCAAGGTGATCTCCTCGGTCGGCACGATCCTCAACCTGGTCAACGAGGTGCTGCAGTCGGCCGTCGGCAACCACTTCCGCAACACCCTCCAGGACCTCGAGGCCATCCGGTTCATCGAGACCCGCCAGGAGGTGCAGGAGTCGGCGTTCACCGCGATCACCCGGTACCTGACCGGCTACGAGGTCGAGACCCGCGGCGTGTACATCCAGGACGTGGTGTTCCCGCCCGAGCTCGTCGACGTGCTCACCCATCGCGAGATCGCCAACCAGCAGCGCGCCACCTACGAGGAGCAGCAGCGCGCCGAGACCGTCCGGATCCAGATGGAGAAGGCCCGGGGCACGGCCAACATGCAGGCCGATCTCGCCGCCGCCCAGGTGTCGGTGGAGATCAACCGGAACCGGGCCGAGGCGCGCGAGGCCGAGGCCGGCGGCGAGGCGGCGTACGTGCGGCTGACCGGTCAGGCCCAGGCCGACAAGGTGCAGGCGCTCGGCCTGGCCGAGGCGAAGGCCGCCGAAGCGCTCGGGCTGGCCAAGGCCGCCGGGTTCACCGCTCAGCGGGAGGCGATCGGGGAGCTGTCCACGGCCCTGGTCGCGGTCGCCGGCGCGATCGCGGAAGGTCAGATCAAGATCGTTCCGGAGGTACTGGTCACCGGCGGCTCCACCCTCGACGGCCTCGCCGGGACGCTGATGAAGGCGCTGAACAACGGATCGCTGACCCTGCCGGGGAGCGGGGAGCCGGCCGAGGAGGAGTGAGGCACACCACCGGGTGAGGCGCGTTCAGCCCTCACCCGGAGGACCCGCCGCCTCGTGGTGGGCACCTGTCGTCGAGCCGGTGCGCGGCGGGTCGGGGACCACCGTAATCAGATGGTGGTTGTGGGTTTCAGGGTTGGGCGTGCGGCGTGCGGCGGCGGTAGTTGGCGCGTCGGTGTCCGCGGCCCGGGCCCGGCTGGCCCTCCGGGTCGGCGGCGCGGCGCAGGGCCGCCCGCGCCAGGGCCAGCTCGGCGCCCGGCACGCCGCAGGTCAACAGGAGCGTGACCTCGTCGGGCGCGCGCCGGCCGGGGGCGCGGCCGGCCACGAGATCCGCGAGGTCCTCGGGCACGGCGGGTGAGCCCAGGGCCCCGAGCCGGGACCTGGCGGATCGCGGCGCGTCGGTGACCACCCGGTCGGCCCTGGCCAGCAGGGCTGGCGGCAGGACCCGGTGCCAGTCCAGCGCGCTGACGTGGGTGCCCCGGGAGACCCAGTCCGGGTCGAGGCCGAGGCCGTCGGTGACGACGAGTTGTGCGCCGCGGACCGCGGCCGCCGGGTCGCGGACGGCGGTGACGGTCAGGCCCAGCTGGGTGCGGGCCCTGGCCACCAGGTCGCCGGCGTCGGAGCCGTGCAGCAGGATCTCGGTGGGGCGGATCCGGGCGGCGAGCAGGCGCAGCTGGGCGAACGCACGGGGGCCCGTGCCCAGGATGGTCATCCGGTGGGGGTAGACCGCGGCGAGGTGTTCGGCGGCGATCACCGCGGTCGCGGCGGCGCGCAGGTCGCCGAGGCCGGTGCCGACGACCAGTCCCGTGACCGCGCCGGTGCGGTCGTCGAACACGATCGTGGCCTGTGGGCCGTCACCGCGCAGGCCCGCGGCGAGGAAGCGGCCGGCCGGCGTGGTGCCGTGGTGCTGGTGGGCGGGCGTGAGGCCTGGTGGGCGGGAGGCCGGCTCATGCGGGCGTCGGTCCGCCCCGCCCGGACCAGCGGCGGCCCCGACGCCGGGCCCAGCCAGGTCTCGCGGCATGGGCCCAGCCGGATCCCGGGGCGTGGACCCTGCCGGGTCCCGGGGCGAGGGATGGTCCGGCGCGCCGGCCAGGAGCGCCACCCGCAGGAGCCGGACCGCCTCGTCGACGGGCAGGAGCCCGTCCAACTCCGCGTCGACGCTGATGTGCCGCATGGTGACCTTCCACTGTGTCCGTCGGTCCCTCCAGACTAATCCGCTTTCGTCGATGCGCCATACGGTGAACGCGCATCTTTCGAATTTCTTCATCGAACACCATTGCGGATCAACGAATGGCGGAGGTATTGTTCTGGCTAACCGCAGGACGAGAAGAAAAGGTGACCACGATGGACCGCGAAGCCCGAGGGACCCGCGAGGAGCACACCACGCTCTCGCAGGCCGTTGAGCTGCACGGTTGTCGGTGTTGTCCGCCCCTCCGGGAGCCTTCGACGGCATAGGGAAACCTCTGCCAGCGACCGCCCGGAGTTTCTCCGAGGCGGTCTTTTTCTTTCTCTTTCCCCCGCACGACACAGCGCTATTCCGCATGCGCGGAATTCATTCCCCGACAGGGTGGCCGAGTGGCGAAGGCACCAGTCTGCAAAACTGGAGATCGCGGGTTCGAATCCCGTCCCTGTCTCGAACGACCATCCCGGCCGGCGCCGAGGGGGCCAGCCGGCCGGGTGGTCGTCACCATCTGATCAGAATGACGTGCAGTGCGTTGACACCTGCCGTGACATCCGCGATTGTCGCTCTCATGTCACGCGATGGCGGAGCGACCGAATTTCACCGGTACATCATTGTCGGCGCGGGCCCGGCGGGGGTACAGCTGAGCTACTACCTTCACCAGGCCGGCAGCGACTACCTGACCCTGGAGCGGACCGAGGCGCCAGCCGAGTTCTTCCGGGTCTTCCCAAGACACCGCAAACTGATCTCGCTGAACAAGGTGCACACCCAGAGCACGGATCCGGAGATCCGGCTGCGCTGGGACTGGAACTCGCTGCTGCACGAGCCGGCCGACGTCCCGTTCGGCAAGTACAGCACCGAGTATTTCCCGCACGCCGACGACATCGTGCGCTACCTGGCGGACTTCCAGCGATACCACCAGCTCACGGTGCGGTTCGGGGTCGACGTCCTGCGGGTCGAGAAGACCGACGACGGGTTCCTCGTGCACACCGCCGACCGGGTGCTGCGCTGCGAGTGCCTGATCATGGCCACGGGTTGGGGCAAGCCCAACGTGCCGGCGATCCGCGGCATCGAACACGCCGTCGGCTACGAGGTCATGGAGACCGACCCCGCCCGGTACGCCAACCAGCGGGTCATGGTCATCGGCAAGGGCAACTCGGCGTTCGAGACCGCGTCGGCGATTCTCGGCCACGCGGCGATGGTGCACCTGGCCAGCCCCCGCCCGCTGCGACTGGCCTGGAACACCAAGCACCCCGGCGACGTGCGCGGGCAGTTCGGCGCGGTCCTGGACAGCTACCAGTTCAAGACGCTGCACTCGGTCCTCGACTGCGTGATCGACGAGATCCGGCCGGTCGGCGACCACTTCGAGGTCGACATCACCTACACGCACGCCGACGGCGAGACGGCGACCCTGGAGTACGAGTCCGTGCTGCGCTGCACCGGCTTCTCCATCGACACCTCCGTCTACGACCCCGGGTGCCAGCCCGAGCTCGTCCCCAGCGGCCGGATGCCCACCACCGGCCCCGACTGGCAGTCCACCAACGTCGACGGCCTGTACTTCGCCGGCACCCTCGCCCAGGCCCGCGACTTCAAGAAGGCGTCGTCGGCGTTCATCGACGGCTTCCGGTACAACCTGCGGACCCTGACCACGCTCCTGCGGGAACGCTACGAGAACGCGCCGCTCACGCCCGGTACCGTCGCCGCCGACCCGGACGCGCTGACCACGCTCGTCCTCGACCGGGTCAACTGGAGTTCGGCGCTGTGGACCCAGTTCGAGTTCCTCTGCGACGCGCTGGTCGTCGACGACGCGACCGGCGAGGTCCGGCACTACGTCGACCTGCCCGAGGACTACGTCGTGTCCCGGTTCGGCGACGAGCCGCATGTGTACGCGTTCTCGCTGCGCTGGGGCCGCGACGAGTACGGGGACGTGTTCGCCATCGAACGGCACCCCGAACCCGACCGGGCCAAGGAGAGCGCCTTCATCCACCCGGTGGTCCGCCGCTACTCCCACGGTGAGCTCGTCGCCGAGAAGCACCTGTTGGAGGACCTGCTGGCCGAGTGGCGACGGCAGGACCGGCACGTCGATCCGCTGCGGGCGTTCTTCGCCGAGCAGTTGGGTGGCTGACCTCATCGGCGGACCAGCACCTCGCTGAGCGACTTGCGGACCAGGTCGGGGACCGTCGCGTCCTCGGCCGGGTAGCCGACCGGCATCACGGCGAACGCCCGCTCCTCCGGCGGCCGGTCGCACACCTCGTTGAGGAACCGCATCGGGACCGGCGTGTGGGTCAGGGTGGCCAGCCCGGCGTGGTGCAACGCGGCGATCAGGAGTCCGACGGCGATGCCGACGGACTCCTTCGCGTAGTACGGCTTCGGGCTGCTCGGGCCCTGGTGCACCTCGAACACGACGATGACGACCGGCGCCGTCTCCAGGAACGGCTTCTGCCAGTCCGTGCCCATCGGGGCCACGGCGTCCAACCAGTCCGGGCTCGCCCGGCGGGCGTAGAACTCGCGCTCCTCGGCCTCCGCCGCGTACCGGAGCTGGCGCTTGCGGTCGCGGTCCGTCATCACGACGAACCGCCAGGGCTGCAGATTCGCCCCGCTCGGAGCCGTGGAGGCCGCCCGGACGGCCTGGTCGATGACCTCCAGAGGGACCGGCGCGGACGAGAAGTCCCGGACGGACCGGCGCGCGGCCATCCGGTCGGCGAACGCGCGGGCCGTGGAGATCATGTCCGAGGGGGACAGCCGGGTGAGTTCGTAGGGTGCCGTGGCGATGCTCTGCATGGGACGCCTCCCGTCGAGGTGGGATCCGTACCAGCGTCGCGCACGGCGGGGCTGTCTGTTTCCTCCAGATTGCTCAGTCGCCGGGTGGGGGGTTCGGGGCGTCACCACGCCTCGAGCGTCCTAGGTTGCTAGGTGCTCCCGTCGGGGTCCGGCGTGCGGCCGGACCCCGGTGTCGGGCGGGTGCGGGGTCGGCCCCGGTCAGTCGGAAGGGGCCGTGTGCGCCACGAGATGGTCGACCGCGCCCGCCGGATCGCCCGCCCGCTCGGCCGCCGCGCGCTGCCGGGTCGCCCCGGTGCCGCCGTCGAACAGCCGGCGCAGCCAGCCGGACACCAGGTCGAGGTCGCCGTTGTCCTCCAACACCGGACGGACCAGGTCGAACAGGTTGCGCACCTGCTCGGCGGCCGGCACCAGCAGCCCGGTGCGCACGTCGAGGCCGTCACCGGCCAGGCCGTCGCGGGACGCCTGCCAGTACGCCACGCGCAGCAGCTCCGGCGACACCTCCGGACCGTCCTCGCCCCGGTCGACGGCCGCCCCGACGTGCACGACGAGGGCGCGGACCAGCGCCGCGTACAGCGCCGACTCCTCCGCCGTGATCGGCACGTCGGCCACCCGGATCTCGATCGTCGGGTGGCTCACGGACGGCCGGATGTCCCAGAAGATGGTGCCCGTGTCCACCAGCGCCCCGACCGACAGGAACGTGTCGATCAGCCCGTCGTAGTGCGCGACGGAGGTGAAGAACGGCGGCGGGCCGGCGACCGGCCAGCGGGGCCAGACCGTGGTGCGCCAGCTCGCGTACCCACTGTCGCGGCCGTCCCAGAACGGCGAGTTGGCCGTCAGCGTGATCAGCACCGGCAGGAACGGCCGCAGGTGGTTGCTCACCCGCAGCGCCCGGTCGCGGTCGGGCATCTCGACGTGCACGTGCACCGCGCAGATGGCCTGTTCGTCGTGCAGACCACGGAACTTCGCGATCCCCCGGTCCTGACGGGCACCCTCGGTGATGGGCGGCGGCACCGTACCCGCGAGAACCGATGTTCCGGTCGCGACCACCCGCACGCCCTCGGCCGCCGCACAGGCGCCGAGCACTCCCCGGGCCTCGGTGAGCTGGGCGAACAGCTCCTTGGCCGAGCCGCACGGGTCGGTCTTGGTCTCCAGCTGCATCTTCGTGATCTCACCGGAGACCCTTGCGCCGAGGCGCTCGCGGGCCCGGCGGATCACGCCCTCGGCGTGTGGCACCACGACCCGGCTCGCCGGATCGACGACCAGGAACTCCTCCTCGACACCGAAGCGGGGACCGGATCCGGCCCGGGACGACTCGTCAGCGGCACCCATGCTCGCAGCTACCTTCTCGTCGGCGAACAGCCGGAATGCCCGGCCCGGCGACAGGTTACTGGCCCCGGTCCACGAGTCCCGCGCGACACGCCCCGCGGGCGTCAATTCCTCTGTGGAGGATCGAGGATCAGCTCCACGAGACCGGCGAGCAGCGCCGCCCGGTCCGGCATCTGCGAGACGTCCACCCACTCGTCGCGGGCGTGCGAACCCCCGCCGACCCCACCGAGCCCGCACAGCGTCGGCACCCCGAGCGAGCCGGTGAAGTTCGCGTCGGAGGCGCCGGGCGCCGACACCCCGTCGACAGGGGCCAGGCCCATCTCCTTCCCTGCGAGTTGCGCCAGTTCGAACAGCTGCCCCGAGACGGAATGCTGCAACGGGTACCGGTTGACGCCCCCTTCGAACGTCAGCCGCGCCCCCGGAAGCCGCGGGGACAGCCCCCGGATCAGCCCGTCCACCCGGTCGAGTTCCGCGCTCGTCCACGCGCGGACGTCCACGCAGAACTCCGCCTTCTCCGGCACGACGTTCGTCATCGTGCCCGCCGTCACCATCGTCGGGGTCACCGTCGTGCCCTCCGCCGCGAACTCGCGCACCGCCAGCACGTGGAAGGCCGCCTCCACCGAGGCGTTGATCCCCCGGTGCGGCTCGACCCCGGCGTGCGCGGCCCGCCCGTGCACGGTGATCCGGTACACGGAGCCCCCCTTGCGGGCGACCTTCAACTCCCCGCTCTCGGTACTCGGCTCCCCCACCAGCACCGCGCCGGAACGGGCCGCCTGCTCCTCGATCAGGGGCCGCGACGCCGGCGAACCGGTCTCCTCGTCACAGGTCAGCAAAAGACCGACCCGGGAGGTGTCCCCGACCAGTTCGAGCGCGGTGAGCATCTGCACGATGCCGGCCTTCATGTCGGCCACGCCCGGCCCGGTCGCCCGGTCGCCAGCCAGTGCGAACGGCCACCCGTCGTGCGTACCGGCCGGCCAGACCGTGTCGTAGTGGCCGAGGAGCAGGACCCGCTGGTCGGCCGCCGGCCAGAGGAGATGCGGCAGGCCGTCGAGCATGACGCGCTGGGCTGGACGGCCCAGGACCGCCGTGCCCCAGCGGTCCAGGACGTCCGCGCAGGCGGTGAGGCGGCCGGGATCCTCCGGCGGGGATTCGAGGGCCACCAGGTCTCGTAGTCGAGTGATCATTACCGTGGCCCGCTCTTGCGCGGCGAGCCGGATCGCTTCGAGTCGTGTCACTGTTCCAGGGTCGGGGCGGGTGGGGGGCGTTGCCATCCTTCATCGTGCTTCATCGCTGGAAATGGGATGAATCGGCGGCCTGACGGCAGGTCCTGCCGTCAGGCCGCCCGCTCATCAGGGTCTGGTGCCGAGGACCAGGCCGTTGGCCGCCGGAGCGTCGAACCGCACCGTGCGCACGTCGGTGAACCCGACCTGCCGCATCCACTCCTGGTACTCCCCCGCGGTGTAGTTGCGCCCCTCCCGGGTGTTCGCGACCATCGCCACGTCCATCAACGCCGCCGGCAACGGGCCGGTGCGGTCGTCGTCCACGAGGAGTTCGGCGACCATGACCGTGCCCCCGGACGGCAACGCGGCGAACGCCTTGCCGAGCAGCATCCGGTTGTCCCGCTCCGACCAGTCGTGCAGGATCATCGAGAACAGGACCGCGTCGTGCCCGCCGGGCAGGGTCTCGTCCTTGAAGAAGTCGCCCGGGTGCACGGACACCCGGTCGGCGAGCCCCTCCTCCGCGATGCGCTTCTGGGTCATCTCACACACGAGCGCCAGGTCGTACACGGTGGCCCGCAGCTCCGGATAGTGCCGACAGAGTTCGATGTCGTGCGCCCCCACCCCGCCGCCGACGTCGAGGATCCGGCGCACGCCCGAGAAGTCGTGCGCGCGCGCCATCTCCCGGGTGGTGAAGGACGACATCGCGTACATCCCCTGCCAGAACCGTTGCTTGAACGTCGAGTCGTCCTGGTCGAAAATGGTCTCGGTCGCCTCGTCGTCCCAGGTGGAGGGCCGGTTGTCCCGGATGGCCCGCCCCAGGCGCATCCAGCCGGCGTAGTGGTGGTCGAACAGGGCCACGGCGGGCCCGAAATAGTATGGCTTGCCCTCCACCAGGTACTCGGCGGCGACCGGGGTGAGCCGGCACTCTCCGCCGTCGAACTCCAGCAGGCCCAGGGCGGTGCAGGTCGTCACCACCGCCTCGGCCGGCCGATGGGCGATGTCACACAGTCGGGCCAGCTCGGCCAGCGCCATCGGCTGGCCGTCGGACAGATGCTCGAAGACGCCGATCTCGTGAGCCACTGCGACCGTTTTCGCCGCCCAGACGCCCTGCATCAGGCTCATGAGCTCCATGGGGGTACCGATGTCCGCACTCGTCGTCACGACGGGAATTCCTCTCGATAGACCACCGCCACTATGGACCAGAGGAGGGTGCCGATGGAAATCCACAAGGGACATACGTGGTCCGGCCTCGCCTGGTGCCGCACCGCCCCGGTGGCTGCTGAGATGATCGTTGGACGCGACGTCACGGGGAGACTGGTGGAGATCATCGAACATGTGATCAGCGCGCCCTGCGAGGGCGTCCTGGTCGAGCCGGTGGGGGGCGGCAGGGCCGGCGTCCTCGTGCTGGCCGGTTCCAGTGGCCGCGTCGACACCGAACGCTGCCGGGTGCTCGCCCGCGCCGGGCTGACCGCCCTGTCGATCCGCTGGTTCGGCGGCGACGGCCAGGCACCGGGGATCTGCGAGATTCCGCTGGAGACGTTCGTCGCGGTGATCGACCTGCTGCGGGGCACCGTGCGCGGGCGGATCGGCGCGCTCGGACTGTCCAAGGGCGCCGAGGCTGCGCTGCTGCTGGCCGTCCACGATCCCCGCGTCGACGCGGTGATCGCCCTGTCGCCCACGTCCGTGGTCTGGGCGAACGTCGGCCCCGGCGTCGACGGGGTGCGGCACCCCTACCGTTCGTCATGGACCTGGCAGGGTGAGCCAGTGCCATTCGTCCCCTACGACGACAGCTGGACTCCCGCGGATCCGGAGGGCGAACCGGTGTCCCTCCGCCCCCTGTACGAGCAGAGCCGGCGGACCTTCGCCGACGCCGCCGGGGCCGCCGTGATTCCGATCGAGCGGTCCGCCGCGCAGCTCGTTCTCGTGGCGGGTGGGGACGACCTGATGTGGCCGTCGCTGACCTTCGCCCGGGAACTGGCCGCGCGGTGCGCTTCGGCGGGGCGTCCGGCCACGCTGGTGACCTCGTCCGACGCGGGGCACCGCCCCCGGCTGCCGGGGGAAGGGCCGGCCGATCCGTCTGACCGGTTCCGCTACGGCGGGACTGTGGAGGCTGACGCGGCGCTCGGTGCCGCGGCCTGGCCCCAGGTCGTCGCCGCGCTCGTCGGAGATCCGGGCGTCAGCGGCTGACCGGCATATCCGGGGTCGGCGACGTTCGCGCCGGTGACGGGTTCCCGGCGCACGGAACGGCGTCCCGCCCCGTGACCGCCCCGTAGGATCAGGCGATGACCTGGGGGTTGGCTGCCGCGATCCTGGCCGCGATCTGTTACGGCGCGGCCTCCGTGCTGCAGGCGGTCGCCGCGCGGGCCACGCCGGCGGGTACGGGCGTCGACCCGAGGCTCGTCGTCCGGGTGATGCGGCAGACTCCGTTCCTGTTGGGCCTCGCGTTGGACGGGGCCGGGTTCGGCTTCCAGTTCTGGGCCCTGCGGTCACAACCGGTTTTCGTGGTGCAGGCGGCGCTCGCCGCGAGCCTGGCCGTGACCGCGGTGGTGGCGACCGTGGCCCTGGGGCTGCGGCTGTCCGGCGCGCAGTGGGCGGCCGTCGTCGCGGTGTGCGGAGGGTTGGCCCTGTTGGGTCTGTCCGCCGGGGCCGAGAGCGCCCGGCACGCGTCGATGGCGTTCCGGCTCGCGCTGGTGCCCGCGGCTCTTGTCCTCGGGATGCTCGGTCTGGCTGCGCTGCGGTTGCCGGTTCGGGCCCGCTCGGCCGCTCTCGGGCTGGTCGCCGGGCTCGCGTTCGGGGTGGTGGCTCTGGCCGCGCGGTCGGTGACGACATTCGCGCCGGCACGGCTGCTCCGTGAGCCGGCCGTGTACGCGATGGTGCTGGCCGGGGTGGTCGCGTTCCTCTACCTGACGACCGGGCTACAGCGCGGCGCGGTCACCACGGTCACAGCCGGGCTCGTGATCGGCGAGACCGTGCTGCCGTCGGTGCTCGGGGTGCTGGTGTTCGGGGACGGCACCCGGGCCGGGTTCGGGCCGGTGGCCGGGGCCGGGTTCGTCCTCGCGTTGGCCGGGTGCCTGGCGCTCGCCCGGTTCGGGAGCCTGGAGGAGCCCGGGGAACACGCCTGACCCACGGCCCGGCCACCCGTCGCGCCAGCCTGGTCCGCAGCCGCGCCGCGCCTGGATGCGGTCCTGCCACGACAGGCCCACCGTGACGCCACGGCCCCAGCTGATCGATTCGCCCTGCCCGGCACTCACAGCACGGGTACCGCGACCGGTGGCTCGGCCCCGACGTACCGCGCCGCCGGCCGAATGATCTTCGTGTCCCCCGCCTGCTCCAGGATGTTCGCGCACCACCCGATCACCCTGCTCGACGCGAACGTCGGCGTGAACATCTCCCGGGGCAGCCCGCACAGTTCCATCACCACGCCGGCGTAGAACTCCACATTGGTGAACAGCTCGCGGCCGGGTTTGAGTTCGGCGAGGAGTTCCAGTACCCGGCTCTCGACCTGGACGGCGAAGTCCACGAGCCCTCCGCCGATCCCCTGGGCGATGTCGCGGAGCATGAGGGACCGGGGGTCGTCGGTGCGGTACACCGGATGACCGAAGCCCATGATCCGTTCGCCGGCCAGGACGCGTTCACGGATCCAGGGGTCGATCCGGTCCGGGGTGCCGATCGCGTCGAGGGTGTCCAGTGCCCGGCTGGGCGCGCCGCCGTGCAGCGGGCCGGACAGGGAGCCGATGGCGCCGACGAGGCAGGCGACGAGGTCCGCGCCGGTGGAGGCGATCACCCGGGCGGTGAAGGTGGAGGCGTTGAAGCCGTGGTCGATGGTGGAGATCAGGTAGGACTCGATCGCCCGGGCATGTGCCTCCTCGGGCACGGTTCCGGTGAGCATGTAGAGGTAGTTCGCCGCGTAGGACAGGTCATCGCGGGGCTCGATCGGCAACTGTCCGTGGCGGACCCGGTGCAGTGCGGTGAGCAGCGTCGGGGTCAGCGCGCAGGCGAACAGGGCGTCGGCACGGCGGGCCTCGGGGCTGATGTCCATCAGGGGGCGGGTGCCGTGCAGTGATCCAGCGAGCGACAGGGCGGTCCGCAGGCCCTCCAGGGGGCTCGACACCCGGGCGATCGGGCCGAGGAGCGGGCGGAGCTGGTCGGGGATCCGGCGCAGTGGCGCGATCTCGGCGGCGAAGGCCGTGCGGCCGGCCCGGTCGGGCAGGGCGCCGTCGAGGAGGAGCTGCCAGACGTCCTCGAGGGTACGGGTGCGGGCGAGGTCGATCGCCGAGTACTGCCGGTAGTGGTAGAAGCCCTCCCGGCCGCGGACGTCGCCGATCGTCGTGTCGGTCACGATCACGCCGGCCAGCCCCCGCGGGACGTCAAATGTGTGTGCCATGCCGCGACTGTCACCCATCTCGACATGAGTTGTCAATGTTGACTAGTCAATGTGAGAAGATGACTGCGTGGATCAGCTCACGACCGACCAGGCCGCCGCGCGGCTCGGCGTAAAACCCGAGACGGTGTACGCGTACGTCAGCCGCGGCCTCCTGCACAGCACCCGGGCGAAGGACGGCCGGGGCAGCCTGTTCGACCCCGCCGAGGTGGAACAACTCGCCGCGCGGGGTGCCCGCAACCGGCCGGTGAAGGAGACCGGCCCGGTGATCCGGACGGGCCTGACGCTGATCCGCGACGGGCGGCTGTGCTACCGGGGGCGCGACGCGGCGGACCTCGCCGTCAGCGAGAGCTTCGAGTCCGTGGCGTCGCTGCTGTGGTCGGGAACACTCGACCCGACCGCCCGGTTCTCGGCCCCGGCGGGCCTCGTCGACCTCGCGCGGGCCGCCACGTCGCCGCTGTCCTCGGGGACGCGGCTGACCGACCGGTTGCGGGTGATCGTGGCTGTGGCGGCCTCGGCCGATCCGGAGCGGTTCAACATCCAGCCGGACGCTGTCGCCGGCACCGGGGCCGCACTGCTGGCCACGATGGTCGACGCGCTTCCCCTGCTCGGCGCGCCACCGACCCGAGCCGACGCCCATGTCGATGTCGACGGCGGCGGCGACCGCAGCGGCAACGGAATCGGCCGCGGGACTGGCACTGGCCAGCGACACCGACCCGCGTTCGGTGACCTGGCGGCCCGGCTGTGGCCCCGACTCACCTCCCACGCCCCCACCCCGGACACCGTGCGCGCCCTGAACGCCGCCCTGGTCCTCCTCGCCGACCACGACCTGGCGGCGTCGACGTTCGCGGCCCGGGTCGCCGCGTCCGCGCGGGCCCACCCGTACGCCGTCGTCGCCGCGGGGTTGAGCGCCTTCGACGGCCCCCTGCACGGCGCCGCAGCCTCCCAGGCCCACCGGCTGCTCGCGGAGGCGATCGCGACCGGAGACCCCCTCATGGTGTACTCCGAGCGCCTGCGCGTCGAAGGCCGCGTCGAGGGCTTCTTCCACGGCGCGCATCCGCTCTACCCCGACGGCGACGTCCGGGCCCTGGTCCTCCTCGGGCTGCTCGACGACGTGCCCACCCGGCCGGAGGTCCGCGCCGCCGTGGACGGGCTGCTCGCCGCGGCCGGCGGCCGTTCGCGCGGGTTGCCGAACATCGAGTTCGCGTTGGCGGTGCTCGCGCACGTGTGCGGGATGACGCCGGGGGCCGGGGAGGCGGTGTTCGCCCTCGCCCGGACGGCCGGCTGGATCGCGCACGCCCTGGAGGAGTACGAGGAGCCGGGCCTGCGGTTCCGCTACCAGGGCACGTACACCGGCCCGGAGCCCGTCTGACCATCGGACGGAGCCGGGCCGGAGCCGGCGGACCGACCCAGCGCCAGCCCGGCGTCAGCCCAGCCAGGCGTCGATGCCCGCCAGCACCCTCCGCCGCACCTCCTCCGGAGCGAACGACGCCTCGACGCCGTTGCGCGCCAGCTCGGCCATCACCGCGTCGTCGTACCCGAACGCGTCGCGGACCCGGGAGTACTCCACCGCCAGCGGCGTACCGATCAAGGAGGGTATGTCGGTGTTGATCGTGACGAGCAGACCCGCGTCGCGCAGCCGGGGCAGCGGGTGCTCGGCGAGCGAGGACGCGAAGCCCAGCGCCACGTTGGACGACGGGCACACCTCCAGCGCCAGCCGGCGTTCGCGGACCTCCGCGACCAGGTCGGGGTCGTCGAGGATGGTGATGCCGTGCCCGACGCGCTCGGTGCGGCCCGCGCCGATCGCCTGCCGGATGCTGGCCGGCCCGCAGGCCTCCCCGGCGTGGTGCACGACGTGCACGCCCCGGTCGCGGGCCGCGGCGAACACCTCGACGAACGGGTCCCCCGGGTACGCCTCGTCGCCGGCGAGGCCGATCGCGACCACGCCGTCGAAGCGTTCGGCGAGGTCCAGGCTGCGCCAGGCGCGGTCCACGGAGCGGCGGCGGGAGTGGTCGATCAGGACCCGGCACTCGACGCCGAACCGGTCGCGGCCCTCGGCCAGCCCGTCGAGGACGGCCCGCAGCGGCATGGTCGGGTCGCCGAGCCGGTCGCCGTGGCCGGCGGCGGTGAAGGACACCTCCGCGTAGCGCACGCCACCGGCGGCCTCGTCCTCGCAGAATTCCACGGCGATCCGGTGGAAGTCCGCCGGGCGGCGCAGGCAGGCCCTGACCAGGTCGTTCTGGTCGAAGAAGTCCGCGAAGCCGGTGAACGCGCGGCCGGGCGGGACGGTCACCCCGTTGGCGGCGCCGATCTCGGCGAGCGTGTCCCACCGGACGGTGCTCTCCAGGTGGACGTGCAGGTGGGCCTTCGGCAGCGCGCGCAGATCCCTCACGCCGCGAACGCTACCCAACCAAGATCCAAAAACCATCACAATTTACGGGTGGGGTGTACCCGGCAGCGTCGGCCCGATGATCGGGCGGGCGGCGGTCGCGCGCTACTCGAGGCTCTCCCGCAGTTCGTGCAGTTGCAGTGCGAGCTGGATCTGCAGGACCCGGTCCGGCCGCTGCCAGTCCGCGCCCAGCAGTTGCCCGATCCGGTCGAGCCGCTGGTTGACCGTGTTGACGTGCACGTGCAGCACCCCTGCGGAGCGCGCGGGGCTCCCCCCGGACGCGAAGTACGCCGACAGGGTCGCGACCAGCAGCGTCGCCCGCCGGGCGTCGTAGTCGAGCACCGGCCCGAGGGTGTCGGCCACGAAGGACCCCACGTCGCGCCCGGCGCCGAGGAGCAGGCCCACGAACCCGAGGTCCGCCGGTCCCGCGCCCTCACCGGCCCGGCCGAGGAGCAGGAGGGCCGAGGCGCACCGGTGGGCCTCGGCGTACCCGCCGCGGACCGCCGCCGGGCCGGTCACCGGACCGGCGGCGCCCGCCGTGACCGGGGTGCGCAGGACGGCCCCGAGGTCGTGGGCCGCGCGGCGGGCCGCGGTTCCCGGGTCGTTTCCGGGCAGCAGGAGCACCTCCCTGCCGTCCCGGTGGCCTGACAGCCCGCCGTGCGCCGCGGCCTCGGCGGCGGCCCAGGACGCGGCGCGCTGCCGGGCGTCGTCGGTGCCGGCGAGGACGAGGACGACGTGCGGCCGGTCGAGGTCCAGGCCGAGGCGGCGGGCCCGGTCGCGGGCGTTGGCGGGGTCCGGCCGGCTGATCAGCTCGTCGAGGAGTTCGCCGCGGACCCTGCTCTCGGCGTCGGCGGCGTTGCGCCGCGACAGCAGCAGCAGCGCGGTGACGACGGCCGCGCGTTCGAATATCCGCTGGTCGGCCTCCGTCAGGTCGGCGGCGGAGCGCAGGACGAGGGCGCACAGCCCCTCGGTGCCGGTGCCGACGGCGGACACCCACAGGTCGCCGTCGCGGACGGCCCGGCCCAGCGACCGGGACCGGGCGACCACGTCGCCGAGCCCGTCAAGGAGCCCGGCCTGACCACCCGGAGCGGCGTCCACCAGGCCACCGCCACGCACCGCGTCGCGGAGGCCCTCCGTGCCGGGAGCACCTGGGCCGTCGCGGACGTCGGCAGGTCCGGGCGCGGTCTCCCACCCGCTGCCGGGATCCGCCACCGGACGCGGCGGAGAACCACTCTCACCACGGGCCGCGCTCCCCGGCCCTCGCCGGAGGCCCGGACCGGTCCCGCCGCTCGACGGTCCCGGCGCGGGGACCGGATGGAAGTCTCCGATCGCGACGAGGGGCCGGCCGTCGGCGTCGAGGACCGCCAGGGGCCCGTGCAGGATCCCGGCGACGGTGCGGGCCAGTTCCTCCACGTCGCCGCCGCGCAGGATCAGGTCCGCGAGCCGGTCGTGGGCCTCGGCGGCGCGTTCCACGGCGTCGCTGTGCTGGCGGACGGCCGTGTTCGCCGCGCTGAGTTCCCGCAGGGCCGCGCGGGTCTCGGCGAGCAGCCGGGCGTTGTCGATCGCGACGGCGGCGTGCGCGGCGAGGGAACTGAGCAGGGTGACCTCCTCTCGGGCGAAGGGCCGGGCGGTGCGGTTGGCGGCGTAGAGGACGCCGATCACCTGGGGGCCGAGTTTGAGGGGTACGCCGAGGATGGCCACGATCCCCTCCTCCGCGACCCCGGCGTCGATCTCCCCGGTGTGCCGGAACCGCTGGTCCTGCGGGTAGTTGGCGGTCTCGTAGGGCGCGGCGAGCTGGGCGACGAGGCCGCCGAGCCCCGCGCCCATGGACAGCCGGAGCCGTTGGAACCGCGCGGACACCGACCCGTCGGTGACCCGCATGTACGTGTCGCCGCGCTCCGGGTCGGTCAGGGTCAGGTACGCCACGTCCGTGCCGAGGAGTTTGCGGGCCCGCCGCACGATGGCCTCCAGCACCGCGTCGGTGTCGCGGAGGGTGGCAAGGTCCGCGACGGTGTCGAACAGCGCGGACAGTTCGGCCTCCCGTGCCCGGCGGCGTTCCAGCAGCGCCCGGACCCGCAGCGCCACGGCCTTGTCCCGGTCGAGGGCCGCGAGTTCGGAGACCGGCGCGCCGGCGAGCCGGGCGTCGAGTCCGGGGCGTTCGAACTCGACGGCCGGGGCCTCGCGGGCCAGCAGGTCGAGGAAGTGCGTCAGTGGGCTGTCCATCCGCCGTCCATGGTGATCGAGGCCCCGGTGATGAACGAGGCCGGCGGCCCGCACAGGTACGCGACGAGTTCGGCCACCTCGTCGGGTTCGATGAGCCGTTTGATGGCCGACGGCGCGAGCATGATCCGTTCGACCACCTCGTTCTCCGGCAGCCCGTGCGCGAGGGCCTGGCCGGCGATCTGGCTGGTCACGAGCGGGGTGCGCACGTACGCGGGGTTGACGCAGTTGGAGGTGACCCCGTGCGGTGCCCCTTCGAGCGCGATCACCTTCGACAGTCCCTCGAGGGCGTGCTTCGCCGCGACATAGCCGGACTTGAACGGCGAGGCGCGCAGCCCGTGCACGGAGGAGATGTTGACGACCCGGCCCCAGCCCTGGGCGTACATGTGCGGCAGCGCGCGCCGTACGAGCCGGAACGGGGACTCCACCATGAGACGCATGATCATCGAGAATCGCTCCGGGGGGAAGTCCTCCAGGGGCGCGACATGTTGCAGGCCGGCGTTGTTGACGATCACGTCGACCCGGCCGAGCCCGTCGTCGACGGCGTCGAGGTCGGTCAGGTCGACGACCCAGGCCCGGCCGCCGACCGCCGAGGCGGCCTCCTCGGCGGCCGGGCCGTCGCGGTCGGCGATCACGACGGTGGCCCCGGCGGCGGCGAGCCGCTCCGCGACGGCCCGGCCGATGCCGCTGGCCCCGCCGGTGACCAGCGCGGTCCGCCCGGTCAGGTCGACCCCGCCGACGGCCGGGTCACTCGGCACGGGCCCTCCTCCACCCGGCGACCGTGCCCCACAGCCCCTTGCGGAACAGCAGCACGACCAGCACGAACACGGATCCGGTGACGATGCCCGGCCCGTTGAACTGGGCCGTGGACAGGTAGTCCTCCAACTGCACGACGAGCCCGGCGCCGAGGACGCCGCCCCACAGGGTGCCGATCCCGCCCAGGACGACCATCATCACCGCCTGCCCGGAGGTGGTCCAGTGCACGCCCTGCAACGACGCCGACCCGTGGCTGACGGCCGACAGCCCGCCGGCCAGCCCCGCGAGGGCCGCGGAGATCATGAAGACCACGAGTTTGTACCGGTCCACCGGGTAGCCCAGCGCCCTGGCCCGGGCCGGGTTGTCGCGGATGGCGACGAGTACCCGGCCGAACGGAGACCGGACCACCCGCCAGGCCGCGAGGAGCCCGAGGAGGACGATCGGCAGCCCCGCGTAGTAGAAGTAGAACGGTTCGGACAGGTCGACGCCGAACAGCGGGCGCGGGATGCCCTGGAGGCCGTTCTCGCCCTCGGTGACGTCCCGCCACTGGTTGGCGACGAAGTACACCATCTGGGCGAACGCGAGGGTGACCATGGCGAAGTAGATCCCGGTGCGCTTCACCGACAGGTAGCCGATCGGGACGGCCAGGGCCGCAGCGAACACGGCACCGCCGAGGACGGCGACCGGGAAAGGCAGCCCGGTGTGCAGGCCGAGCAGCCCGGTGGCGTAGGCGGCCGAGCCCCAGAACGCCGCGTGCCCGAAGGACAGCAGCCCGGTGTAGCCGAGAAGCAGGTCCACGGCGACGGCGAGCAGTGCCCAGGTGGCGATGTCCATCGCGATCGGCGGGTAGACGAACCAGGGCAATGCGAGTGCCACCACGAGCCCGAGGAGCAGGAGCACCGGGCGGCGCGCGAGGACGGAGAGGATCATGCCCGGGCCTCCTCTCGGCCGAACAGCCCGGACGGCCGCCAGAGCAGGACGACGGCCATCAGGACGAAGGTGAGGATCTGGGCGAGGCCGGGGACGTAGAGCTGGCCGAGGGCCTGGAGGAGGCCGACGGCGTACCCGGCGAGCACCGATCCGAAGATCGAGCCGAGGCCGCCGATGACGACGACGGCGAACACGGCGATGACCATGTCGGCGCCCATCAGCGGGTTGACCGCCCGCATCGGCGCGGCCAGGACCCCGGCGAGGCCTGCGAGGCCCACCCCGAAGGCGAACACCGGGGTGACCCAGCGCCGCACGTTGATGCCGAGCGCGCCCGTCAGTTCGGGCCGCTCGGTGGACGCCCGGACGATCAGCCCGATCCTCGTCCTCGTGAGCAGCAGCCACACCGCGAGGCAGAGCGTGACGGACACGGCGAAGGCGAAGACCTGGTAGGTGGGGTACTCGAACAGCCCCAGGTCCAGGGTGCCCGACAGCGCGGCGGGCCGGGGGTAGGGCTGCGAGGCCACGCCGTACTCGCGTTTGACCAGGTCCTGGAGCACCAGGGTGATGCCGAAGGTAAGGAGGAAGTTGTAGAGCGGGTCGAGCCCGGTGAGCCACCGGACCAGGAAACGTTCGACGAGACCGCCGAAGACCGCCAACAGGACGGGTACGCAGACCAGCGCGAGCCAGAAGTCGATCCCCGCCTCGGTGAGCAGCACGTACGCCCCGAACGCGCCCAGCATGTAGAACGCGCCGTGCGCGAAGTTCACCACGCCGAGCATGCCGAAGATGACGGCCAGGCCGAGGGCCAGCAGCCCGTAGAAGGAGCCGCTGACCAGCCCGTTGAAGCACTGTTGCAGGAAGTTCGTCATGAGAAGGTGCAACCGCTCTCGCCCACCGGCCGGAACGCCTCGGCGGCCGGGATGGTGCGCAGGATCTTCTCGTAGTCCCAGGCCTCGGTGACGGCGCTCTTCGGCTTGACCTCGGCGAGGTACGCGTCGTGGATCACCCGGTGGTCCTCGGCCCGGATCTTGCCGCCCCGGGCGAACACGTCCTCGAAGGCGTGCCCCTCGAGCGTCTTGACCACGTCGTCGGAGGCGTCGGTGCCGGCCCGCTGCACGGCCTCCAGGTACTGGAGTGCCGCCGAGTAGTTCGCGGCGTGCGCGAAGGTGGGCCGGGTGTTGGTGCGCTTCATGAACCGGTCGGCGAACTCGCGGTTCTTGGCGTCGAAGTTCCAGTACCACGCGTCGGTGAAGGTGGTGCCGGCGAACGCGTCCGGGCCGAGGGAGTGGATGTCGGTCAGGAACATCAGGCCCACCGACAGCTTGATGCCCTTGTCGCGCAGCCCGAACTCGTTGTACTGCTTGACCAGGTTGACCAGGTCCCCGCCGGCCTGCATCGTACCCAGGACATCGGGTTTCGGGTTCATGTTCTGCGCCTTGAGCAGGAACGTGGAGAAGTTGTCGTTCGGGAACGGCGTCGGGTCCTTCACCCCCACCTTCCCGCCGGCCTTCTCCACGGCCGCCGTGAAGCTCTTCTGCATGTCCTGCCCGAACGCGTAGTCGGGGTAGACGACATACCAGTTCTTCGCGCCCTGCTGGGTGACGGCGGTGCCGGTCCCGTTGGCCAGCATGTACGTGTCGTAGGCGTAGTGGAACGTGTACTTGTTGCACTGCTTGCCGGTCAACTCGGTGGTCGCCGCCGTGATGTTGAAGTACAGCTTCTTCTTGTCCTTGGCCACCTTCGCCACGGCCAGCGCCGACGCCGACTGCGGCACGTCGAGGATCACGTCGGCCTCGTTGCGGTCGTAGAGTTCCTGCGCCTTCGAGCCCGCCACATCGGACTTGTTCTGGTGGTCGGCGGTCACCACGTCGATGTTCTTCGTGACCGCCTTACTCCCATATTTCGCCTTGAAGTCCTCCACGGCCATCCGGACGGCCTCCACGGAGTTCTTGCCGGACAGGTCGGCGTAGATGCCCGACTGGTCGTTGAGCACGCCCAGCACGAGCTTGTCGCCGCTGAGCTTCCCGCTGGCCGTGGGCGGTCCGCCGTTGCAGCCGGCCAACAGGAGCGCCCCGGTGAGGAGTACCGCAGTCTTCCGCATATCAGATCCCTAGGTAGGTGAGAAGTTCGTGTTCGCGGGCCAGCACCTCGGAGTTGTCGAGGTTCTCCACGACCCGGCCCTCGGCCAGCAGGTAGTGCCGGTCGGCGACCGTCGTCGCGAAGTGCAGGTTCTGTTCGATCAGCAGCACGGTCACGCCGTGCGCCTTGACCTCGCGGAGGATGTCGCCGATCTGGCGGACCAGCAGCGGTGACAGGCCCTCGGTGGGCTCGTCGCACAGCAGCAGGCGGGCCCCCGTCCGCAGGACCCGGGCCAGCGCCAGCATCTGCTGCTCGCCGCCCGACAACTTCGTCCCCGGGAACCGCCGGCGCTGCCACAGCACGGGGAACGTCTCGTAGATCCGGGCCATCGACCAGGGCTCGCCGCCCTTCGTGGTCGGCGGGAGGAGCAGGTTCTCCTCGACCGTCAGGCCGGCGTAGATGCCCCGGTCGTCGGGCACGTAGCCCAGGCCGGCGCGAGCCCGCTGGTGCGGGGCAAGACCGGTCAGCGGCCGCTCCAGGGCGATCTCGCCGGTCTGTTCGCGGTGCAGGCCCATCACGCAGCGCAGCAGGGTGGTCTTGCCGGCCCCGTTGCGGCCGACCAGGGTCACGATCTCCCCGGCGGCGACGTCGAGGGACACCCCGCGCAGCACCCGGGCCTGGCCGTAGTTCGCGGTGAGGTCACGTACGGTCAGCATCGGACTCCCCCAGATACGCGGTGATGACGCGCGGGTCGGTGCGGACCTCGGCGTACCCGCCCTCGACCAGCACCTCGCCGTGTTGCAGCACGGTGACCCGCTCGGCGAGGCTGGCCACGACGGACATGTTGTGCTCGACCAGCACGACGGTGCGCCCGGCCCGGACCCGGCCGATCAGCTCGACGGTGCGGTCCACGTCCTCCACGCCCATGCCGGCGGTCGGCTCGTCGAGGAGCAGCACCTTCGGGTCGGAGGCCAGGGCGACGGCCAGCTCCAGGGCGCGCTTGCGGCCGTAGGCCAGCTCGCCGGCCACGGTGTCCGCCTCGTCGGCGAGGCCCACCTGGTCGAGGAGTTCCAGCGCGCGGGGCCGGAACGCGTCCAGCAGCCGGTCGGAGCGCCAGAACCGCCAGCCGAGCGACGTGGTGGCCTGCAACGCCAACTCGACGTGCCCGAGGACGGAGAGGCGGTCGAACAGGCTGGAGATCTGGAAGGACCGGGCCATGCCGAGCCGGGCGACCCGTTCGGGGGCGTAGCCGGTGACGTCGCGGCCGTCGAGCTCTATCCGGCCGCCGGTGGGCCGGAAGTACCCGGTGAGCAGGTTGAACAGTGTCGTCTTCCCCGCGCCGTTCGGGCCGACGAGCGCGTGCACGGACCCTTCGGCGATGTCGAGGGTGACGTTGTTGACGGCCCGGAAACCGCGGAACTCCTTGGACAGTCCCCTGGTCGCGATGACTGGCGGCATATGTGTTCGCACCTCCTGTGACGGCGAACACTATCGATCTCGCGCGCACCCGGGCCATATGTTCGCCGCACACAATCGGAGGGCTTTCCATGGATGAATCCCCTACAGTGGCCGCCTCGGGCCGCACACTGTCAGTCGCTGACCGCCGGCTCCGGCGCGTCCGTGAGCGGCACCGACCGGGCGACCGGCGCGGCCGCCGGGACGAGCTGGCTCATCGCCCAGCCGATCAGCCCCGCGACGACGACGCAGCCCGCCCAGACGTGCACGCTCCACGCCACCCCCTCCGTCACGGCGAGGCCGCCGAAGTAGGCCGCCCAGACCATGACAGGGAACGCGACCGCGAACAGCCGGCGCGGGCCGGCCGCGAGCACCACGTCGGCGAGCACGGCCGCCGTGAGCGCCGCGACATCGGTGACCAGCGGGTCGGCCTGCCCGGAGAATCCGACGACGAACAGGGTCGGCACCCCGGTCACGATCGTGACCAGGCCGGGCGGCGGCCGCAGGTCCCGCAGGAACAGCAGCACCACGCCGACCATGGTGACGGTCGCGACCAGCACGCCGAGGACCCCTAGCTGCACGGCGCGGTCGACCCCGCGCACCGTGCCCGCCGCCCAGTGCGCGGTGTAGGGCAGGTCGAACTGGAGGAAGAACCACAGCATCGCCAGCACCAGACCCGCCGACAGCGCCGCCGGGTGGTCGCCGCGGCCGTCGCCGCGCAGCCGGGCCGCGCGCCACGGGCCGGCCGCCACCAGGGTCGCCCCGACCATCAGGCCGAGGTGGGTGGGGCTGAGCAGTGCCTCGGTGTTGCGCTCGATCCCGAAGAAGGTGTGCCAGGCCATGTCGCCCTGCCCGGCCAGGAGGAACACCAGGCAGCCGACGGCGGTGAGCCCGTAGCCGGGCGGGAACGCCGCGCGCAGCGGGCCGCCGGCCGTCCGGCCGCGCAGGAACAGCACTCCGACGAAGAGGATGTTGACGAACATGCCGGAGTAGAGGATCGCGTGCCAGGGCGTGAAGAACGACTCCAGCTCGGGGATGTGCCAGTGCGCCCAGGCGTCGATGCAGGCGCCGCCGACGAGCCACGCGGCCAGCGCCGCGCCGGCCCAGTCGAGGAGAGGGGAACGGGAGGGAGTTTCCATCGACACTCCTTTTTGGTACCAGGCTAGCGCCCGTCCACGGCGTCCCTGGCCGCCAGCGCCGCGGCGATCCTCGGCAGCTCGCCGGCCTGGCTGGCGTCGAGCCCGGTGAGCGCGGCGACCTTGCGCAGGCGGTAGTCCACCGTGTTGGGGTGCACGTGCAGGTGTCGGGCGGCGCGCTGGCGGCTCAGGCCGCTGGCCACATAGGCGCGCAGGGTCGCCAGCAGTTCGGCGTCGAGCGGGCCGAGGAGCCCCGCGAGCTGGTCGCGGGCGGCCGACGGCCGGGTGAGCTGGTACTCCACCAGCAGGTCCGCGAGCCGGAACAGCCCGGACCGGCGGCCGAACGTCCGGGCCACGCCCAGGATCTCCCTGGCCAGGACGGCGGCCTCGGCCACCGCGCGCGGGGCGGCGACGGCGGCGCCCGCCAGCACCTCCGTACCGGCGGCCCGGCCGAGGCGGGCGGCGATCTCCGCGAACCGGCGCCAGTCCGCGTCGGTCAGGGCCTCCGGCGCGGTCGGGCACGGGACCAGCGCGACGCCGCCGTCGGCGGTGAGCATCGACAGCACGGGCTCGGCGGCCTGGTGTTCGAGTTCCACCCGGACCCGCCGGACCTTCCGCCGCGCCGCGACCGCCGCGCCCGGAGCCTCGTCCGGGTGGGTGGCCAGGTGCAGGCTCAGGACCAGGTAGCACGGCGGGAGCCGGACCCCGGCCCGGGCGGCGGCCGGCTCGACCAGCAGCCCGTCGAGGAGCGCGGCGAGCAGCGCCTGGCGGGCGGAGTGGTCGTCGGCCTGGCGCTCCTCGACGTAGCCGGCGGCGACGGCGGACGTGACGCGTTGCAGGAAGTCCAGGATCAGCCGCTGGGTGGCGAGCAGGTCTCCGACGTCGCCGGGGCCCGCGTCGCCGGCCACGTGGCCGAGGCAGACCCTGGCCCCGAGGTGGTAGGCCGTGAGCACCGCGTCGATCGGCACCCCCTCCTCCGCGCGCCGGGCCGCCGACTCGCGGATCCCGGCCAGGGTCTCCGCGCCGGGCACCCCGCGGCTGCGCAGCACCTCGCCGAAGGTGCGCAGGGTGCGCTCCACGATCCGGGGGATGTCGCCGGCGAGTTCCTCGCTGGGCATCAGGCCGTAGACGGGGACGACGTCGACCAGCTCGGTGACGACGGCGCGGGTCATCGCCGGCACCGCGGCCAGGAACCGTTCGACGAGCGGCCGGCCCGCGATCACCAACGGTGCCGCGTTGTGCTCGGTCACAACAACCCCCGCTCAGGTCTGGTGAGACTCCCAGCCTCCGGTCGCGGGCGAGAACCCATCCTGGGAGGCACAACGTTACCCACCAGTAAACATCTGAATTCCCGGAGGTAACAGTGCCCCTCACCCGCCTTCGTACCGTCGTCGCCGCCGCCCTCCTCGCCACCGGCCTGCTGTTCGGCACCACGGCACCGGCCACGGCGTCGGTCGCCGACAGCGCCGACAGCCAGATCGCCGACCCACCCGGGGCCAACGACTGGTCGTGCCGGCCCAGTGCCGCGCACCCCAACCCGGTCGTGCTCGTGCACGGCACGTTCGCCAACCAGTACGAGAACTGGCTGGTGCTGTCCCCGCTGCTCAAGAGCAAGGGGTACTGCGTCTACGCCCTCACCTACGGCCTGACCGGTGACAGCTGGACCTCGACCGGGAGCGGCATCGTGCTCCCGATCGGCGGGCTGCGGCCGGTGGCCGAGTCGGCGGCGCAGCTCGCGACGTTCGTCGACCGGGTGCGCGCGAGCACCGGCGCGGCCAAGGTGGACATCGTCGGGCACTCCCAGGGCGGCATGATGCCGCGGTACTACCTGAAGTTCCTGGGCGGGGCCGCCAAGGTCGACAAGCTCGTCGGCCTCGCGCCCAGCAACCACGGCACCACCCTGTCGGGCATCGCGAATCTCGCCGACCACTTCCCCGGCATCGCCCAGCTCGTCTACACCGCGTGCCCGGCCTGCCAGGACCAGGTGGTCGGCTCGGCGACCCTGACGAAGCTCAACGCCGGCGGGGACACGGTGCCGGGCGTGCGCTACACGGTCATCTCCACCTGGTACGACCAGGTGGTCACGCCCTACCGGACGCAGTTCCTGTCCGGGCCGGACGTGGCCAACCGGGTCGTGCAGGACTCCTGCCCGGTGGCGATCCCCGAGCACGTGGCGATGGCGTTCAGCCCGACGGCCCTGCACCACGTGACCAACGCCCTGGACCCGGCGCACGCGACCCCGGTGTTCTGCGGCTGAGTCGACTGACCCCGGCGCGGTCGCCCGGACGGACCGGGCGACCGCGTCACACCAGGGTGGACAGGCGGTCCGCGGCCCGGGTCAGTTCCCGGCGCGTACCCAGCGGAATGATCGCGGCGCGGCCCGGGACCCGCAGACCGCCGGTGAGCGCGACCAGGGTCCCGCCGGCCGGGGTCGGGGTCGCGGCCATGCCGAGGATCAGGAACCGGCTCTGCAGCCAGCACCACCCGGGCCGCAGCACCCCGTGCAGCCGGGCCCGGAAGCCGAACCTGCTGCGCGCCAGGGCCGCGACCCGGTCCCCGTCCCGGCCGGTGACCGTGACCCGGGACATGTCGGTCTGGAACTCGCCGAACCCGCCCTCCAGGTCCGCCATCACCGCCCACACCCGCTCGAACGGCGCGTCGAGTTCGCGTTCCACGACCCGCGCCCCGGGCACCCCGGCCGCGAGGATCCGCAGCCGGCGCACCGGGTCGAGGTCGGCCGTCGGCCACAGCTCTGTCATGACGTCCACGCCTTCCGGAAGCTGGCCCTGGCCCGGTGCAGCCGGGACTTGACGGTGCCCTTCGACACGGCGAGCAGTTCCGCCGTGGCCTGTTCGTCCAGACCCTCCAGGTCGCGCAGGACGAGGATCGCGCGGTGTTCGGGGCTGAGTCCGGCGAGGACGGCCCGGATGTCGGCCGCCAGGTGCGCGGTGCCCCGGTCGGGCAGCTCGGACAGTTCGACCGGCACGGCCCGGGAGTCCTGCCGGGCGACCCGCACCGCCTCGCGGACGGCGATCACCCGCACCCAGCCGCGCAGGGCCTGCGGATCGCGGAGACCCTTGAGGGTACGGAACACCACGATCAGCGTCTCCTGCGCCGCGTCCGCCCCGCCGCCCAGCGCGATGCCCCCGCAGATCCGCGCCACGTACGGCGTCAGCTCGTCGAGCAGGTCGGCCATCGCGAGGGTGTCCCCGCCCTGCGCGGCCCGGACCAGCTCCGCGCCCCGGTCAGTGATCACGGAGGAAGTCTGCCATCAGCGCCGACACCCGTCCGGCGCAGTCGAGGGTGAGCGCGTGCCCGCAGGCGTCGAGGACGTGCACCTCGGCGTGCGGCAGCAGCGCGCCGAACCGGGCGGCCCGCCCGACGGGCAGCACGGTGTCGCGGTCCCCCCACAGGACGAGCGTGGGCGTGCTGGTGCCGGGCATGGCGTCCTGGGTGACCCGCCAGTCCAGGCCGCGTTCCAGCCGGTACGTCGCGGCGCGGTTGTCGGCGAACGTGTTCGGGGCCCACATCGCGTCGACCACCTCGTCGGTGGCCAGTTCCGGGTGGGCGAACAGCGCCCGGACCCCCGGGGCGGTGGTTTCCCGGTCGGCGGCGCCGGCGTTGGTCAGGAGTTCGCCGAGCACCGGGTACTTCATCAGCTCCCAGGTCCGCGGGTCCTTGTCCGCCAGCCCGGACGGCGCGAGCAGCACCAGGGACCCGACCCGGTCGGGGTGCAGCTGGGCGTAGCGCAGGGCCCAGCCGCCGCTCCAGGAATTGCCGACGAGCGCTACCCGGTCCAGGCCCACGGCGTCGAGGAAGGAGCCGACCGCGCGGGTCATGCCGTCGAGGTCCCAGGTCAGGCCCCGGTCGCGCAGTTCCGTGAAGCCCTGCCCGGGCAGGTCGACCACGTAGACGGTGTGCCCGGCGCGCAGGGCCTCGAGCTGCGGACGCCAGGCGTACGTCCAGGCCGCGCCCGGGGACAGCAGCACGACGGCCGGGCCGGAGCCCGCGCGCTCGTAGTGGAAGCGGGCGAGCGGGGTGTCCACGAACTGCGACCCGGCCGGGGCGCGGTATTCCCGGTGCTCGGCCGGGGCCCAGCCGTACGCGCCCCACAGCAGCGCCGCGACGAGCAGCAGCGGGACGGCGGGGACGGCGGCCGCCCAGCGGGGCACCCCGGCGACGGCGAACGCCGCGAGGCCGGCGGCCAGGCACAGTGGCGTGTAGAGGAACAGGTTGATCCCGTAGAACGGTGCCCCGACGCCCAATCCGAGGGACCACGCCAGGCCGAGCGCGCCCCGGACCAGCAGCCCGGTGGCGACCAGCAGGGTGCCCCACCGGGTGACCGGCCCGCCCCGGTCGCGGGACCGCGCGAACACGCAGCCGGCGGCGAGCGCCAGGACGGCGATCAACGGCAGCAGTGTCCGTGGCGTGAACGGCACGTCGACGGCGCCGAGGACGGCGTAGGACAGGGTGCGGGGGTCGGGGGCCGGCCAGGTGGCGCCGGTGGTCCAGTACACGTGGAAGAGGGCGTCGGTCGCCAGGACGGCGCCGACGGCGGTGCCGAGATGTCTGTGTGCCACGTCGCGCTCCCTTGTGATGAGTGTTCCCATCACCCCAGGAGGGGGCCGACCACCGAAAGGTTCCCCGTGACCCGGGCCACAACCGGCGGATCGAGACATCGTGATGTGTCAACTCTTCCCGAACCACGGGTGCAGGAGTTATCGTCACCCCACACAGTAACTATTAGGACTCCTTCCTAATAGCGCTCGGGGAGCGCCTGCGACGGCGCTCATCCCCTCACCCGAGGAGACAACTCCATGAGACGACGACACGCGATCACCCTGTCCCTCGCCGCCGCGCTGGTGGCCGCCACGCTGCTGCCCGGCGGCGTCGCGGAGGCGCACGGCACGATGTCCGACCCGGCCAGCCGGGTGTACACCTGCAAGAACGAGGGTCCCGAGAACCCGACCTCCGCGGCGTGCAAGGCCGCCGTCGCCGCCGGCGGCACCCAGGCGTTCTACGACTGGAACGAGGTGTCCCTGATCGATGCCGGCGGCCGGCACCGCGAGCTGATCCCGGACGGCAAACTGTGCAGCGCCGGTCGGGAGAAGTACCGCGGACTCGACCTGGCCCGCGACGACTGGCCGGCCAAGCAGATCTCGGCCGGCAACCTGACGGTCACCTACCACGCGACCGCACCGCATGCCGGCAGCAACTTCGAGTTCTACATCACCCGGGACGGCTGGAACCCGACCATGCCGCTGAAGTGGTCGGACCTGGTGCTGCTCAAGACGTTCACCAACGTCAACCCGACGACGTTCACGAGCTGGACCCTGCCGATCCCGCCGCGCACCGGGCGGGCGCTGATCTACTCGATCTGGCAGCGGGTCCAGTACAGCAACGAGGCGTTCTACACCTGCTCCGACGTGGACTTCGGCGGCGGTGGGCCCAGCCCGTCACCCTCGCCGTCGCCCACCGCCTCGCCGAAGCCCACGCCCACGCCCACGCCGTCGGCGTCGCCGAGCCCTTCGCCGACCGCGTCGCCGACCGCCCAGCCAGGTGGGACGTGGAAGGCCGGGACGGCGTACAAGACCGGCGACCGGGTCACCTACAACGGCGTGAGCTACACCTGCCGGCAGCCGCACACCGCGATCGTCGGCTGGGAACCGCCGAACGTGCCGGCCCTGTGGCTGGCCGTCTGATTCCGGGGGGTGCGGGGCGGCCCCGCACCCCCCGGGCACTTCTCGTCGCCCTCGCCGTGGGCCTCGCGGTGCTCACCGGCTGCCAGGGCGCGCCGGCCGCCGCGCCGGCCCCGACGGCCGCCGGCACGCACCGGGCGTCGGACGGCCCGTACAACGACACCGACGTGATGTTCCTGCAGATGATGCTGCCGCACCACCACCAGGGCATCGAGATCGCCGGCCTGGCCCGCGACCGGCCGGTGAGCCAGGACCTGAAGAACCTCGCCGCGGCGATCGTGGTCACCCAGGCCGCCGAGCGCGACACCATGACCGGCTGGCTGACCGCCTGGGGCCAGCCGCTGACCGGCGACCCGAACGGGCACGCCGCGCACGGCGGCATGCCCGGCACCACCGAGGGCGAGATCGCGGCGCTGGCGAAGAAGTCCGGGGCGGATTTCGAGCGCGGGCTGTTGAACATGCTGATCGCGCACCAGGACGACGCCATCCAGGTGGCGCGGATGGAGACCGGCGGCGGGTCCGACCGTCAGGCCAGGGAGCTGGCGGCCCGGATCGACCAGTCCCGCACGGCCCAGATCACCCAGATGCTGGCCCTGCTGGGGTGAGCTCCGGGGCGGGCGTGGGCGCGTCCGCCCCGGGTGTCCGGCCGGGTCGCCGCCGCGTGACCCGGTCGATCACGGCCCCGTTTCGGCCGTCTAGGGTGTGGGGCATGGCTGGTTCGGAGCTCTGGTTCAGGCGGTACCCCGCGACGGCCCCCCTCGGGCTGCGCCTCGTGTGCCTGCCGCACGCCGGCGGGACCGCGACGTTCTTCCACTCCTGGCCCGCCGGGCTGCCCGCCGACGTGGAGACCCTGGCGGTGCGCTACCCGGGCCGACAGGACCGGTTCACCGAGCCTCTCATCGACACCATGTCCGAGATGGCCGACCGGGTCACCGAGGCCCTGCTGCCGCTGGTTCTCGGCGGGGTGCCGGTGGCGCTGTTCGGGCACAGCATGGGCGCGTCGGTCGCGCACGAGGTGACGGTCCGGCTCGAACGCGACCACGGCGTCTCCCCCGTGCTGCTGGCTCTGTCCGGGCGGGAGGCCCCGGGCCACGTGCCGCCGACGTCGCTGCACACCCGCTCCGACGCCGAGCTGATCGCGCACGTGCGCGGGCAGGGCGAGATCGAGCCGGCCGTGTTCGAGATGCCCGAACTGCTGGAGCTGATCATGCCGGCGCTGCGGGCCGACTACCGGCTGATCGAGACGCACGTGCCGCCGACCGGGACGGTGTCCGCCCCGGTCGTCGCCTACACCGGGGACGCCGACCCGGGCTGTGCCGTGCCCGACGCCGCGGCCTGGGCGGCCGTGACGACGGGCGGGTTCCGGTTGAAGGTGCTGCCGGGGGACCACTTCTATCTGGTACCGGAGGAGAAGGCCCTGCTTGCCGACCTGTCCACCGCGTTGCGCTCGGCTCAGCCGGCCACGTAGCGCACGTCGACGTCGCCGGTGTTGGTCTGCGCGGAGATCGTCCGGGTCGCCCCGCCGTCCTGGGCGACGGTCACCGACTCCTGCCCGGAGTTGGTCTGTGCCTCCACCCGGTACGCGTCGGGCTTGGGCACCGTGACCCGCACGTCCCCCGAGTTGGCCTCGGCCCGCACCTTGCGCGGTGCCGTGGCGAACGCGAGCTCCACTCCCCCGGAGCTGGACTGCACGTCCACCTCGGCCGAGGACAGCTCGGAGGCCTTGACCTTGCCGGAGGTGGCCTCCAGCCGCAGCGCGCCGCCGGCCTTCGTCACCGTGATGTCGCCGGAGGTGCTGCCCAGCTTGAGCGCGCCGGTCAGGTTCCGGCTGACGACGGCCCCGGAGTTGGTGTGCGCCTCGATCTCCACCCCCGCCGGCACCGCGAGGGTGTAGTCCACGTCGCAGGTGGCGTGGCCCACGATGTTGATCTCGTCGGCGGTGCACTCGGTGCTGATCCGCAGGATGCCGCCGTCCCAGCGCTCGGTGACCTTCGGCTTCTCCGAGGACCAGCGGAAGTGCCGCTCCACGGCCACCTGGCCGGCCTCGCCCGCCACGAGGGTCACCGCGCCGCGGTCCACCTCCAGCTCGATCCGGGTCACCTGCTGGTTGTAGGTCTGCTTCTCGGTGGCCTCGCCGGGCTCGGACGCGCCGAGCAGGGTGGACCACAGGGTCACGCCGCCGATCACGAGGGCCGCGACGGTGAACACCGCGCCGCCGATCAGCCAACCGCTGCGACTGGTGGTGGACATGGTTCCTCTTTCTCAGGCTCGGAGATACTTCAGGACGGCCAGCACCCGACGGTGGTCCGTGTCGGCGGTGGCCAGGTCGAGCTTGGTGAAGATGCTGTTCACGTGCTTGGCGACCGCGCTGTCGCTGACCACCAGCGCCGCGGCGATCGCGGAGTTGGAGCGGCCCTCGGCCATCAGGGACAACACGTCGCGTTCGCGGGGGCTGAGCCGCTCCAGGGGGTCGCGGCGGTGCCGGACGAGGAGCTGGGACACCACCTCGGGGTCCAGCACGGTGCCGCCGCCGGCGACCCGGCGGACCGTCTCGGCGAACTCGAGCACGTCGGCGATCCGGTCCTTGAGCAGGTACCCGACGCCGCTGGTCTCTCCGGACAGCAGCTCGGTGGCGTAGCGCTCCTCCACGTACTGCGACAGGACCAGCACAGCGACCTTCGGCCACTGCCGGCGGATCACCAGCGCGGCCCGCAGCCCCTCGTCGGTGTGCGAGGGCGGCATCCGGACGTCCACCAGAGCCAGGTCCGGGGCGTGCTCGCCGATGGCGTCGAGCAGCGACTCGGCGTCCCCGACGGCCCGCACCACCTCGATGCCCATGCCCGACAGCAGCCGGACCAGCCCCTCGCGGAGCAGGACGGAATCCTCGGCGATCACGATGCGCATGGCAGCTCCACGACGATCAGGGTGGGCCCGCCGAGCGGGCTGTCGATCTTCAGCCTGCCATCCACCGATCCGACCCGCTGGGCCAGCCCACGCAGCCCGCTGCCTTTCTCCTGCCGGGCGCCGCCCACGCCGTCGTCTGCGATCACAAGCCACAGTCGGTCTCCGATCGTCTCGGCACTGACGTCGATCCGGGTCGCCTGCGCGTGCTTGGCCACGTTGGTGAGCGCCTCGGACACCACGAAGTACGCGACGGCCTCCACGACCCGCGAGGGCCGGGTGTCCAGCCCGACCTTGAGCCGCACCGGCACCGGGGACCGGGCGGCGATCCCGGACAGGGCCGCGTCCAGGCCCCGGTCGTCGAGGACCGCCGGATGCAGTCCCCGGATGAAGTCCCGCAGCTCCACGAGGGCCTGTTTGGCCTCCTCGTGGGCTGCGGCGATCGAGATCCGCGCGCTCTCCGGCACGTCAGCCCCCAGGGTCGCTCGGGTGATGCCCAGGTTCATGGCGAGGGACACGAGCCGCTGCTGCGTACCGTCGTGCAGGTCCCTCTCGATCCGCCTCCGTTCGGCGTCGGCGGCGTCGACCACGTCCGCCCGGCTCTCCGACAGCGCGGCGACCCGTTCGGCGAGCTGCTCGGCGTGACTGGGTTGCAGCAGGCCCTTCGCGATCGCAACGTCGACGATGACCAGGGCGCGGACGATCCACGGCGCGGCCAGCAGCGCGAGCAGGCCGACCACCGTCGCGCCGAGCAGGACCGCCGGGTCGTGCGGGTCGAGGCCTGCGATCGGCCGGGCCGGTAGCAGCCAACCGTGCAGCAGGGCCGTGGAGAACACGAATCCGACGGACCACACCCCGGCCACGATCCCCGCCATCAGGACACCGGGGACGGCGGCCAGGGTGTGGTACCCGAACTGGCGCCACGTGGACGGTCTGCGGACCGCCGCGAGCAGCCCCGGATCCTCTACCGGCACCTCGGCGAGGTCGACCCCGCAGAACGCCGAGAACCGGGAACGTTGCCAGCTCGTGAACACCCGGAGACTGGTGAGGAGCACTGTGCACAGGGCGATAGCCGGCACGACCGTGATCGCGAAGCCGGCGATCAGCGGGACCAGGGTCGCGATCACGACCGTGGTGGCCACGCCGACCGGCAGTCCGACCAGCAGGTGTGCCGTGCCCAGCCAGGTCCGGGCCGACCAGGTGGCCCTCATCAGTGCTCCGGGCGTCGTCATGTGACCACCGTAGAGAATCCATCGTGAACCGGGCATGGAGTCCACACCACACTTCGACCTGTACCTGGGTACACCCCGATTGGGGCGGTTTCACTACCGACTCCGGCACCGGAACCGCGAAGACTCGTCCCCATGGTTACCAAGGTCGGAAGTTTCTGCTACCGCAACTGGCGATGGGTGCTCCTCGGCTGGCTGGCGCTCCTGGTCGGCGGCGGCGCGGCCATCGGCCCGGTGTTCGACAGCATCGGGGACACGAAGCCGCCCCAGGGCCTGGAGTCGGTGACCGCCTCGCAGGTGGTCAAGGACGGCGGCGACCGGGGCATCCAGATCATCGGGCTCGTCGAGGGGGTCGACCCGACGTCCGCCCAGGTCACCGATGCCGTGAAGAGGGCCAGCGCTGACCTGCGGGTCACCACCGGGGTCCTGGAGGTCGGCCGGCCGATCGTCGCGAACGACAACCGGGGTCTGGCCGTCCCGATCACGCTCACCAAGATGCAGATGAAGGACCGGTCCGCCGCGACCAAGCTGGTCAAGGCCCGGCTGGCCCAGTTGCGGACGGAGATCCCCGGCTCGACCGTCGAGGCCGGCGGGGACCTGATCAGCGGCGAGGCCAACGCCGCCGTGCAGGAGGACCTGGGCCGCTCCGAGCTCATCTCGCTGCCGATCACGCTGATCGTGCTGGTATTCGTGTTCGGCGGGGTCCTCGCCGCGGGTCTGCCCATCCTGGCCTCCCTGGCCACGATCGCCGGGGCGTTCGCCATGCTGCTCGGTTTCTCGAAGGTCGTGGACCTCGACAACAACGTCGTCACCGTCGTGACCCTGCTCGGCCTCGCGCTGGCCATCGACTACGGCCTGCTGCTGGTGGCGCGGTTCCGCGAGGAGCTCTCCGCCGGCCATGCCCGGGACGTGGCCGTCGGCAGAGCCTGGGGCACGGCCGGGCGGACCATCCTGTTCAGCGCCCTCACCGTGGCCGGCGCGCTCACCGGCCTGCTCGTGTTCGACGTGCCCCGGCTCCAGGCGCTCGGCGCGGCCGGCATCTCCACCGCCCTGATGGGCATGGTCGCCGCGCTCACCCTGACCCCGGCGCTGCTCGGCGCGTTCGGCCGGTGGATCAGGCCGGGCAGGCGGCAGAAGGCCGCCGCGGCCAGTGCTGCCGGGCCGCTCGGATCCTCGGCGTCGGTCGCGGCCGAGGGCCACAACCGGACCGATGCCTCCGGTCCTCGCGGCGGCGAGGCCGGGTTCTTCGCCGGGCTCGCGCGGTTCACCCAGCGCCGGCCGCTGCTGATCGCCGCCGGTACCACGATCGCGTTGTTGGCTGTGGCGGCTCCCCTGCTGTCGCTGACCGTCAGGTTGCCCGGCCTGGAGGGCCTGCCCCGCACCCTGCCGTCGGTGCGGGTCGCCGACGCGATGAGCGCCCGGTACGGGCTCAGCGCCGCCCCGGCCGTCAAGGTCGTCGCCCGCACCGACCAGGCCACCCTCGACCTGTGGGCCGGCCAGTGGCAGCAGGACCGGCGGGTGGTCCGGGTCGAGCCGGCGAAGAGGATCGGCCCGAACCTGTCCAGCGTGGCCATCGCCGTGAAGGGTGACGCGCAGGGCCGCGACGCCCAGGACCTGGTGGTCCGGATCCGGGCCGCCCGGCCGGCGGGGGTGGAGTCCTGGGTCGGCGGGGACGCCGCGCTGCTCCTGGACCTGCTCGGCCGCCTGGAGGCCGGCCTGCCGTGGGCCGTCGGGGTGATGCTCGCGACGATGTGCGTCCTGCTGTTCCTGATGACCGGTTCGGTGGTCATCCCGGTGAAGGCGATCGTGATGAACGCGCTGTCGCTGGCCGCCACGTTCGGGGTGCTGCTCCTGGTGTTCCAGGACGGGCACCTGTCGGGGCCGCTGGACACACTGACCGTGGGCGGGCTGAGCCCGTTCGTGATCGCGATCGTCGCCGCGTTCGGCTTCGGGCTGTCGATGGACTACGAGCTGTTCCTGCTGGGGCGGATCAAGGAGTACCGCGACGCCGGGGAGGACAGCGACACCGCCGTCCGGCACGGCCTGCAGCGCAGCGGCGGGATCATCACCTCCGCGGCCCTGCTGATGCTGATCGTGTTCGGCTGCTTCGCCGCGGCCCAGGTCGGCGACATCGAACAGATCGGGCTCGGGCTGTTCGTGGCCGTGCTGATCGACGCGACCGTGGTGCGCTGCCTGCTGGTCCCGGCGATGATGACGCTGCTCGGCCGGGCCGCCTGGTGGGCCCCGGGTCCGCTGCGCCGGCTGCACGACCGGGTCGGGATCAGCGAGTCCGAGGAGCGGGTGCCCGTCGGAGTGTAGAGAAGATATAGCTCACAGCCACATGGTGTGCTCCACCTATCACAGGAGGAGCGCACCGTGTCTGTGTCCCCACCCGCCCGGCCCGTCGTCCTCGTCACCGGTGGCTCTCGCGGCATCGGTGCGGGCATCGTCACCCGCCTCGCCCAGGACGGCTACGACGTCAGCTTCTGCTTCCAGTCCAACCACGAGGCCGCCGAGAGGGTCGCCGACGCGGCCCGCGAGCACGGCGGCCGGGTGCTCGCCCACAAGGTCGACGTGTCCGACGGCGCGGAGGTCCGCGACTACCTGAAGGTCACCGAGGCCGAGCTGGGCCCGGTCACGAACGTGGTGACCGTGGCCGGCATCATCCGCGACAAGCCGCTGGCCCTGATGACCGACGACGACTGGCGCGACGTGATGCGGGTCAACCTGGACGGCACGTACAACGTGTGCCGGGCCGCGATCCGCCGGCTGATGAAGAACAAGGGCGGCTCGATCGTCACCATGTCCTCGGTGGCCGGCGTCGTCGGCACCCCGATGCAGACGAACTACGCCGCGTCCAAGGCCGGCATCCTCGGCTTCACCAAGGCCCTGGCGAAGGAGGTCGGCCGGTACAACATCCGGGTCAACGCCGTCGCCCCCGGCTTCATCGAGACCGACATGATCTCGGAGCTGAGCGAGGCGTTCACGAAGGACATGCTGGGCCGGGTCGCGCTGGGCCGGTTCGGCCGGGTGGAGGAGGTGGCCGACCTGGTGTCGTTCCTGCTGTCGGACCGCGCGTCGTACATGACGGGCCAGGTCCTGCAGGTGGACGGCGGCACGGCGATCTGATCCGCGCGGGTGGCGCTGGCCGGGGTGCGCACCCCGGCCAGCGCCATTTTCACGTCTAGTTGTCGGCCGGCGGGTCGACCGCGAGCACACCGATGGAGATCACGCCCTGGTACTTGCTCGCCACGTTGGCGAACCGGCCCGGCAGCCCGTCACACACCGGGTAGCTGGTCTTGAGGCCCTCGACGGTGAAGTTCACCGCGAGCGCGGTGCACTTGCCGTCGATCTTCGTGTCGGCGAGCCGGCCGTAGACGGCCGTCCCGGTGGAGTCGGTGCAGTTCCAACCGTCGAACTTGCCGGTCGCGGTCGCGACGTGCACCTCGGTGCACGAACCGCTGTAGGCGGCCTGAGCGGCGGTCGGCAGGAAGGCGCCCAGGGCTGCGGCGGCACCCGCCGCGGCCAGGCTGATCGCGAGAGTCTTCCTCATGGTGATGAGTACCCCTTCTTGATCTGTAAGGGCTGATTCGCCCGGGCACATCAAGGTCGAGGTTTCTATATTTTCGCTATTTTGCCTGCCCCCTATAGAGAAGATATAGCGCCCGAACGCACTCTCGGTCTCGACATTGGAGCCAGTAGGCCGCATCGAAGGACGTGGGAGCGCGCATGGAGAGCTATGGATCGGTGATCACCGGGCTGGCCGACTACCGGCCGACCAACCTGGTCACGAACGAGGAGCTGTCCAAGTCCACGACGGTCACCCCGGAGTGGATCGAGGACCGGACCGGCATCCGTAGCCGGCACCACGCGGGCCCCGAGGAGACCATCGTCGCGATGGCGGCGGAGGCCGGCAAGAAGGCCCTGACCATGGCCGGCCTGGACTACGCCGACGTGGACCTGGTCATCCTGGCCACCGCGAGCCGCGCGCAGCGCATGCCCGGCGCGGCGCCCCAGGTCGCCAGCACGATCGGTCTGCCGAACGCCGGCGCCTTCGATGTCAACGCGGTCTGCGCCGGCTTCACGTACTCCCTCGCGCTGGCCTCCAACGCGGTGCGGGTCGGCGACGCCAAGCACGCCCTCGTCGTCGGCGCCGAGCGCACCAGCGACTGGATCAACCCGGAGACGCCGGACACCTACGCGATCTTCGGCGACGGCGCCGGCGCGGCGGTCGTGTCCCGCTCCGAGAAGCACGGCATCTTCCCGGCCGTCTGGGGCAGTGACGGCAAGCGGGCCCCGGTCCTCGAGCTGACCGACTTCCCGGAGCTGGGCCGCGAGTACGTGACCATGGACGGCCCGCTCGTCTACAAGTGGGCCACCAGCAACATGCCGAAGGCCGCCAAGCGCGCCGCGGCCCGGGCCGGCGTCGAGCTGTCCGACGTGAAGTGGCTGGTCATGCACCAGGCCAACAAGCGGATCCTCGACACGGTCGCCCGCGCGCTGCGCTGGGACGACGAGTGCGTCGCCCGCGACGTCGTCGAGGCCGGCAACACCTCCGCCGCGTCCGTGCCGCTGGCCCTGACCCGGCTGCACGAGAGCGGCCGCACCACCCCCGGCGATCTGGTGCTGACCCTGGGCTTCGGCGCGGGTCTCACCTACGCCGGCCAGATCGTCACGATGCCGTAACCCATCACCTCTAGTACAAAGGAAATCACGATATGACGACCAGCACGCGCGACGAGATCTCCGACGAGATCGCCCGCATCATCAAGGAGCTCATGCCGGAGCTGGAGGGCGAGGAGATCACCCCGGAGTCCACGTTCGAGGACCTTGGCATGGACTCCCTCAACCGGGTCGACCTGCTGTCGGGCGCCGAGAGCGCGTTCGACATCGAGGTGCTCGACGAGCAGGTCGCCAACCTCGTCCGGGTCCGGGACCTGACCGACCTCGTCGCCGCCTCCCGGGGCGTGTAGTCGATGCCCGGGATCCAGCCGCTGTCATCAGGTCAGGAAGCCCTGTGGCTGCTGTACGGGCTCGCGCCCGACGGCGTGGCCTACAACGACGCGGGCGCGGCACTCATGAGCCCCGCCCCTGACCTGGCCGTTCTCCAGCGCGCGGTCCGCGCCCTGGCGGAGCGGCACGACCTGCTGTGTTCCCGGTTCATCGAGGTCGACGGCGAGCCCCGCAGGGAGATCGGCGGGCCCGACTCCCTGCGGCTCGAGGTCCACGACGTGCCCGACCTCGACGACGAGGCGCTCCTCGACCTGGTCAGGGCCACCATCAAGGTGCCCTACCGGTTGGAGGAGACCGGTCCGTTCCGGTTCGTCATGTGGCGGCGCGCCGACGACGCGATCCTGATGGTCGGCAGCCACCACATCGCCACGGACGCCCAGTCCAACTGGCTGCTGTGGCGGGACCTGCTGGAGTTCTACTGGGCCTTCTCGGCCGGCCGCGAGCCCGAGCTGGCCCCGCTGACCGTGACCTACGCCGACCATGTGGCGCACGAGCAGAACCTCCTGGACTCCCCCCGGCGCGCCGCCGGCGAGGCGTACTGGACCGCCGCGGTCGCGGACGCCACGGCCGGCGAGCTGCCCACCGACCGGCCCCGGCCGGCGAAGCGCTCCTACGTGGGCGACGCGCACACCCGCCGGATCCCCGACGCGCTGGTCCCGCGGATCAAGGCGGCGGCCTCGGCGGCGGGGGTCACCCCGTTCGCGTACCTGCTCGGCGTGTTCCAGTCCCTGGTCTTCCGCTACTCCGGCCAGACGGACTTCGTGATCGGCTGCCCCGCGAGCACCCGCCGCCGGGGCGGGATGCGCGAGGTGGTCGGCTACTTCGTCAACCCGCTGCTCCTGCGGTCCCGGTTCAGCTCCGACACCACGTTCGCCGACGCCATCGCGGCGGCCGGCACGACGGTGAGCGGGGGCATGGCGCACGCCAGCTACCCGACCTCCCTGCTCGGCGGCCAGCGGTTCAACATCTGCTTCACCATGGTCAGCGCGGGCAAGATGACCGGGTACCTGGACCGGATCGCCGCCGGCGAGACCGTGGAGCACGAGGGCTTCCGGCTGCGCACGCTGGACGTCCCGCACCTCGAGGGCCAGTTCGACCTGACGGTGGAGATCACCCAGAGCACCGACTCCCTGATCGCGGCCTTCCGCTACGACACAGACCTGTTCGACCGGGCCACGATCGAACGGTTCGTCGGACACTTCCTCCGGCTGACCGAGGTCGCCGTCTCGACCCCCGACGTGCGGGTCTCCCGCGCCTCGCTGGTGGACGACGCCGAGCGGCAGCGGCTGCTCGCGATGGCCACCGGTTCCGCATAACTGTCGATTTTTCGTTCTAAGGGGAGAGCTGTGGCGAAACAAGCGCTCAAAGGCGTACTCTCGACCATCGGGAACACGCCCCTCGTGGAGCTGGTGCACCTGTTCCCCGACTTTCCAGCGCGGGTCTTCGCGAAGCTCGAGCGGTTCAACCCGGGCGGCAGCATCAAGGACCGCTCCGCGCTGAGCATGCTCATGGAGCGGATCCACAGTGGCGAGCTGGTCCCGGGTCGCTCCGTGGTGATCGAGTCCAGCTCCGGCAACCTGGCGATCGGCATCGCCCAGATCTGCGGGTACTACGGCATCGACTTCGTCTGTGTCGTCGACGCCAAGACCACCGAGCAGAACGTGGCGATCCTCCGCGCGTTCGGCGCGTCGATCGAGTTGGTGACCGAGCGCGACGCCGAGACGGGCGAGTACCTGCCCGCCCGCCTGCGCCGGGTCGCCGAACTGGTGGCGTCGACCCCGAACGCGTACTGCCCGAACCAGTACGCCAACCCGCTCAACCCCCTCGCCCACGAGGGCACGATGCGCGAGATCGTCGAGGCGCTCGACGGTCCGGTGGACTACCTGTTCAGCGCGGCGAGCACGTTCGGCACGGCGCTGGGCGCGTCGCGGTTCGTCCGCCGCAGCGGCCTGTCGACCCGGATCGTCGCCGTGGACGCCGTCGGCAGCCTGCTGTTCGGCACCGTCCCCGGCCAGCGGTTGATCCCCGGGCACGGCGCGTCGATCCGCCCGGCCCTGCTCGACCCGAGCGCCGCCGACGACGTCGTGCACGTGACCGACCTGGAGTGCGTCGTGGCCTGCCGCACGCTGACCATCCGCGAGGCGATCCTCGGCGGCGGCTCCTCCGGCGCGACCGTGGCGGCCCTGGGCAAGATGCGCGACGCGATCCCTGAGGGTTCCAACGTCGTCATGATCTTCCCGGACGGCGGCGACCGCTACCTGGACACCATCTACTCGGACTCATGGGTGAACCGGCACTTCGGTGAGGTGTCGCACCTGTGGAAGGAAAACTCCTCAACGAAGGTGGCACCATGCTGATCATCGGGCACGAAGGCGTGCACGACATCCTGACCGGCCGGGAGACCGAGCTGATCGACCTCGTCGGCGCGGCGTACGCGCTGCACGACGAGGGCCAGTCCTCGCTTCCGCACTCCACCTTCCTGCGCTTCCCGGACAACACCCGGGACCGGATCATCTCGCTGATCGCCTACCTCGGCGGGCCGAAGCCGGTCGCGGGCATGAAGTGGATCTCCTCCTTCCCCGGCAACCTGGACCTCGGTTTGCCCCGGGCCAGCGCCGCGATGGTGCTGAACTCGCTGGAGACCGGCCGGCCCGAGGCGTTCATCGAGGGTTCGCTGATCTCGGCGAAGCGCACCGCCGCCAGCGCGGCGCTCGGCGCCGGCCTGCTGGTCGCCGACCAGGACGTGACCGCCGTGTCGCTGATCGCGTGCGGCCTGATCAACCGGGAGATCCTCCGGTTCCTCGGCGCGCGGTTCCCGAAGCTGAACGAGATCACCGTCTTCGACCTGGACCCGGCGCGGGCCGCGGCGTTCGCCGAGCGGGCCGGAGAGGTCGTGCCGGGCGTCACGGCGCGGGCGGTCACCGACCTCGCCCAGGCCGTGGCGGCCAGCCCCGTGGTGTCGATCGCGAGCACGGCGATCCAGCCGCACATGGACCTGTCCGCCGCGGCGCCCGGCACCGTCGTGCTGCACATCTCGCTGCGCGACATCGTCACGGAGTCCATCCTGGACAGCCACAACATCGTGGACGACGCCGACCACGCCTGCCGGGAGGGCACCTCGCTGTCCCTGGCGGAACTGGCCGTCGGGTCGCGCTCGTTCATCGACGCCTCGGTGGGCCAGCTCGTCCGCGGGGTCGTGGACTTCCGGCCTGACCCAAAGAAGACCATCGTGTACTCCCCGTTCGGACTCGGCGTCCTCGACATCGCCGTCGCCCAGTTCGTCCGGGACGCCGCGGAGAGCGCCGGCCTCGGCGTGACCGTCGACAACTTCCTCCCCACCAGCTGAAGGGTTCACCGCCATGTTTCTCGTCGTGCGCAACGCCGAAGAGCAATACTCGATCTGGGCCGCCGACCGGGAGCTGCCCCCGGGGTGGACGGCCGAGGGCACGAAGGGCTCCAAGGAGGAGTGCCTGACCCGGATCAGCGAGGTGTGGACCGACATGCGCCCGCTGAGCCTGCGGGAGCGGATGGCCGCCTGAGACGAGGCTCACACCAGTGGAGGCGGTGGTCACCGGGCCGGGTGACCACCGCCTTTTTTCGGGCGATTTTCGAACACCCAATCACAATATTCGTGTACGAATGGGACAGTTCCCTGCCCGATCGCGCAGAGTCACCATTCCAAGATCAGCTCATGGCGAACGGCGGCGTCAGTTTTTTGTCAGTGGCTGACTCTAGGGTCGTGACCAGGCAGAGAAAACCTGTGGCGTGATGATCACGAGCCGGCGAGACTGGCCGAAAAGTGACCGAACACCGCGTCGCACCGAGGTCCCTCGAGAGGCACACCGAACATGTCCGAGAAAACCGCCACTGTGGCCGCGACGCCCGGTGGCGTGCCCGCGGTCGATCCCAAGCGCTGGCTCGCGCTGGGGGTCATCGCGATCGCCCAGCTCATGGTCGTGCTCGACGCGACGATCGTCAACATCGCCATGCCGTCGGCGCAGCACGCGCTGCACATCAACGACGCCAACCGGCAGTGGATCCTCACCGCCTACACCCTGGCCTTCGGCGGCTTCCTCCTGCTCGGCGGCCGGATCGCCGACTACGTGGGCCGCAAGAAGATCCTGCTGATCGGCCTGATCGGCTTCGCCGTGGCCTCGGCCCTCGGCGGCGTGGCGCAGAACGCCGGCATGCTGTTCGCCGCCCGCGGCCTGCAGGGCCTGTTCGGCGCGCTCCTCGCCCCCGCGGCGCTCTCCCTGATCACGGTCACCTTCACCGACGTCAAGGACCGGGCCAAGGCGTTCGGCGTCTTCGGCGCCATCTCCGGCGTCGGCGCGGCGATCGGCCTGATCATGGGCGGCCTGCTCACGGAGTACACGACGTGGCGCTGGTGCCTCCTCGTCAACATCCCGATCGCGCTGATCGCGTTCGCGCTGGCCCTCCCGATCGTCAAGGAGAGCCGCTCCGAGGGCAACACGAAGTACGACATCCCAGGCGCGGTGCTGTCCACGGCCGGCCTCGTCGCCCTGGTCTACGGCTTCACCAAGGCCGCGGAGAACGGCTGGTCGGCGATCTCCACCCTCGCGTGGTTCGTCGTCGCCGCCATCCTGCTGATCGGCTTCGTCGTGGTCGAGGTGCTCACCAAGCACCCGCTGCTCCCGATGCGCGTGGTGCTGCACCGCAACCGGGGCGGCTCGACCCTGGTCTCGATCACCCTGGGCGCGGGTATGATGGGCATGTTCCTGTTCATGACGTACTACTTCCAGGGCACGCTGCACTACTCCCCGCTGCGCAGCGGGGTCTCCTACCTGCCGTTCTCCGGCGCCCTGATCGTGACGGCGATCGTGGCCAGCGGCCTGCTGCCGAAGATCGGGGCCCGGGTCATGATGACGATCGGCGGCGTGCTCGCGGCCGGCGCGATGATCTGGCTGACCCAGCTGAAGATCGACTCGTCGTACCCGGCGTTCATCATGCCCGCCCTGATCATGATGGCGACGGGCATGGGCCTGGTGTTCGTGCCGCTGGGCAACACCGCCCTCAGCGGCGTCGACCCGCGCGACGCCGGTGTCGCCAGCGCCCTGCTCAACACCTCGCAGCAGATCGGCGGCTCGCTCGGCGTCGCGCTGCTCAACACGGTGTTCACCACGGCCGTGGCGAACTTCGTCACGGACCACGTCAAGGCCAACGGCCCGGCCACCATCGAGCAGGCCACGGCCCTCGGCGCCGTGCACGGCTACAACGTGGCGTTCACGGTCAGCGCGGTGCTGCTCGGCGCGTCGGCCCTGATCATCTTCCTGATGATCCGGAACACGCCGTCGAACACCACGGCCGGCGACCCCGCCGACGCGCCGGCGATGGCGCACATCGGCTAGCACGACCAGTCGTGTGAGCGGCCGGGTGGGACGTCGTCCCGCCCGGCCGTTCGTGTTCCACACGACTTCCGCCGGCCGGGCGGTGGCGGATCGCGGGCGGCCGGGTGGGCGGCGTTCGTCAGAGAAACCCATAGGAATGGGTGGTGGCTTCAGGCGAGCTGGTGGAAGGCCGCCGGGGGCGGACCTTCCTCGAGGCGGCGGGCGATCAGGTCGGCGGACTCCTGCGGGCTGAGCACCGACGTGTCGACCTCCAGGTCGTAGACGCCCGGGATGTGGACCGCCTCCTGCCAGAGGCGCACCGGATCCGCCACCGAACCGCCCTGCTGGTAGCCGACGCCACCCCACGTGTCCCGACGGCGTTGCCGGACCACCTCGAGCGGACACCGCACCCCCACGAAGAGCACGGGGAGTCCGTACAGCCTCCGGGCGCAGTCGCGCAGGATTCCACGGGGGACGGAGTAGGCGTCGTGGTGCAGGGTGTCGGCGACGACGTGGAGCCCCAGACGGCTGTGGGCCGCGATCGCCTCGTACATGCCGGCGTACAGGGTGGCGACGAGCGGTTCCAGGTCGGGCCGCTCCCCTCCCGGCCGGAGCCCCATCCCGGGCTGGAACCGCTCCGGGGTCATCCCCATGAACCGGTCGACCCCCAGGTTCATCCAGACGCCCGGGAAGCGGTCCTGGATCGCGGTGGCGATGCTGGACTTCCCCGAGCGCGAGGCTCCGTTGAGGATCACGATCTGACCCGGTCCGTCGAACGTCATCACGCGCTTCCCCCGTCACACCCCGCCGTGTCCGCCCATGATGCCAGACGCGCCGTCGGGCTCCGCCAGCTCCGGCACCGTGTGGTCCGCCCGCGCGAAGGGGCGTGGCCCGGTCTCTGGACCCGGCCACGCCCCGCGTTCGGCTTCCTCCGTCAGGCGGTGACCCTGGGGCGACCGAGCACCCCGTCGAGCTCCGTCAGTACCCCGGTCGCGCGGGTCGCCAGGCCCAGGCCCGTCCACAGCTCCGCGGCCGTGGTCAGCAGGTGCACCGCCCGGCCCGACTCGCCCTGGGCCGCGGCGATCCGGCCGAGCCCGGTGACCGCGCAGGCGTGCGCGTACCGGCGCTGGAGGCCCAGGCCGTTGAGCAGGGCCAGGGCGTCGCGGTACAGCGAGCGGGCCGCGTCGTGCCGGCCCTCGGCGAGCCGCAGGTGCCCCAGGTGGGTCAGCGTCGTCGCCCGGCCGGCCTGGTCCCCCGCGAGGGTGTACACCGCCAGGCACCGGGCCAGGCCGGACTCGGCGTCCGCGTACCGGCCGGCTTCCAGATCGAGGCGGGCCAGGCCGTCGAGCGCCCCGGCCGCACGGCGCGGCTCGGACATGGCCCCGGCCGTGTGGTGCGGGTCGGACAGCGCCCCGGCCGTGCGGCGCGGGTCGGACAGCGTCCGGGACAGCTCGACCGCCGCCTGGTACTCGACCCGGGCCTCGGCGTGCCGGCCCAGATCCTGGAGCACGTCGCCCAGTGCGGTGCGCGCCCCGGCGGTGCCGGCCCTGTCCCCGCCGGCGACGGCGATCTCCAGCGCGCGGCGGGCGCCGTCCTCGGCGGAGGCCGGGTGGCCGAGGTGGCGGTAGGCGTCCGCGCACCGGCGCAGCGCCTCGGACTCCCCCACCGGGTCGCCGAGCGCCGCGTGCAGAGCGGCGGCCCGGTCGGCGTACGTGAGGCTGGCGTTGGCGTCGCCCCGGTACCCGGCGAGGCGGGCCAGGCCGAGTTGCATCGCCGCCTCGCCCCGCGCGTCCCCGGAGGTCCGGGCGGCGGTGTGCGCCCGCTGGTACGTGCGCCGCCAGTCGTGCTGGTGGCCGCGCAGCTCGAAGTAGTCCTCGCAGGCCCCGGCCAGCTCCCACGCCGCGGCGGCCTGCCCGGAGGCCGCCGCCTGGGCGACGAGGGCCACCAGCGCGCCGTGCTCCGCCTCGAACCAGGCCACCGGGGTCTCGGCGAGGTCGTTGACCAGGCCGCCGGCCAGCCGCCAGCGGGGCGCGTCGCCCCGGGCCGGTCGGGTGCTGACGCCGTCGAGCCGCCGCGAGCACTCGGTGGCCAGGGACAGCCACGCGCCGAACGCGCGGTCCAGCGCCGCCCGGCTGGCCCGGGGCGGCTCCTCGTCCTCGGCGCGTTCGCGGGCGAACGGGCGGACCAGGTCGTGGAAGGCGTACCGCTGCCGGCCGCCGCAGTCGATCCGCAGCTCCAGCAGCCGGGCGTCCAGCAGCGCCTCCGCGAGGTCCTCCGCAGGCTCCTCCGGCACCTCCAGGACTGCCGCCAGGGCCCACGCCGGGAAGTCGGGCACGTCGAGCAGGGCCAGGCGACGCAGGCCGGTCCGGGCCAGCGCCGGCAGTGTCCGGTACGCGCGGTGCAGGCTCTCGCGCAGGTCCAGCGCCCCGAGCCGGAACTCGTCGAGCAGCTGGCCGCTGGTCTCCAGCCGGTCCAGCAGCCGCGACACCGGCCAGTGCGGCCGGGCGACGAGCCGGGTGCCTGCGACCCGCAGTGCCAGTGGCAGGCCGGCGCAGCGGGCCACGATCCGCTCGGCGGCGTCGCGTTCCGCGTCGTAGCGGGCCACGCCGATCACCGCCGCGAACAGCACGAGCGCGTCGTCGGTGCCGAAGGGTTCCAGCGCGACCGGGTGCGCGGCGGCCAGCGCCGGCAGGTGCGCCCGGCTGGTCACGATCACCCGGCACGTCGGGCCGCCGGGCAGCAGGGGCGCGACCTGGGCGTCGTCGCGGGCGTTGTCGAGGACGACGAGCACCCGACGGGTGGCCACCAGGGTCCGGTACATCTGGATCCGCTCGTCCAGGCCGGCCGGCAGCGCGTCGTCCTCCACTCCGAGTGCCCGCAGGAACCAGGCCAGGGCCTCGGCGGGTTCGACGTCGCCCGCGAGGTCCACGTACAGCTGGCCGTCAGGGAAGTCGGCGCGGGCCTGGTGCGCGGCGCGGACCGCCAGGACGGACTTGCCGACCCCGGGCATGCCGGTGACCAGGCAGGGCACCGCGGTGGCCCCGTCGTCGCCCAGCACGGCGGCCACCCGGGCGAGTTCGGCGGTACGCCCGGTGAAGTCGCCGAGGTCGGCCGGCAGCATCGCCGGGCGGGGCGCGGCGATCTCGATCCGGGTGGCGGGCGCGTCGAGGGTCGGGCAGGCGACCAGGATGTCGTGGTGCGCCTTGCTCAGGGTCGGGCCGGGGTCGACGCCCAGCTCGTCGACGAGCACCTTGCGGCCGTCGTGGTAGACGGCCAGGGCGTCGGCCTGCCGGTCGCACCGGTACAGCGCCGTCATCAGCTGGGCCCGCAGTCCCTCGCGCAGCGGATGCTCGGCGACCAGGCCGGTCAGCTCCGGCACCAGCGGCGCGTGCCGGCCGAGGGCGAGGTCCGCGTCGATCCGGCTCTCCAGGACGGCGATCCGGGCCTCCTCCAGCCGGAGCTGTTCCGCGCCGAGCAGGAACTCCGTCACGTTGGCCAGCGCCGGCCCCCGCCACAGCGCCAGTGCGGCCCGCAGTTGCTCCGCGGCGTCGGCGTGCCGGCCGTCGCGGAGCGCGGCCCGGCCGGTCTGGGCGAGGCGTTCGAAGTCCCCGTGGTCGTAGCGGGCGCCGTCGAGCCGGATCAGGTACCCGGGGCGCTGGCGGAGGATCTCCATCCCCGGGTCGGCACTCTTGCGCAGCCGGGACACGTAGGTACAGATCTGGGCGTTGAGGGTCGCCGGCGGGTTCTCGCCCCACAGCAGGGAGCTGAGCCGCTCGTCGGAGACGATCCGCCCGTCGGCCAGCAGCAGGGCCGCCAGCACCGTGCGTTGCTTCGACCCGTCCAGCGGGATCTCAGCGCCGTCCTTCCACACTTCCACCGGTCCGAGGACACGGAATTCCATGGATCCACCCGTCGACATATGAGAATTCGCGGAATAAGGAAGGAGAGTGGAGTCGACCGTGCTGCCGGCCCCACCTCCGGCGCGTTCACATCGAGATTCTCTTTGTTGTTTACCCGCGATTGCCGGTCGATTCACTGCCAGGTGAAGTCGTCCGTATTCTCGGTTCCGGACGTCGAGGCGCCCGCGACACTGTGGCCGGATTCCACCGGCGGCCGGGACCTGACGATCGAGGTGACGGCGACCACAGCGATAAGAACGGCCGCCCCGATGACTACGCTGCGCAGGACACGTGCCACAACGACTCCTCACAGGATTCGATTAGAAGAAAGGACTTCACGTTCGAAGCTACTCCGCGCCGGTGACGGCGGAGATCGCCGAATCTGTCTTTCGTCTGAAATCCTGTCGGGTCCACAAGGGCCGGTCAAGCCAGTTCAGTGTCTGAATCCTGCATGACCGAATTCGGTCAGCGTCATTCGTCAGGAAGAACGGACTGGCGCGCGAACGGAATGATGAGAGACACCTCGCACAGAAGCACCCGCCACCCGTCGTAACCGCCGCGGAGCACCGCGCGTTCGATCAGGTCCGCCGCGGCGCGCTCGGCGTCGGAGAGGGTGCTGGCCACCACGAACACCACGGCGTCGGCGCCCTCGGCGGTCGGCTCGACATACACGTGCTCGAGCCCGTCGGCGGGTCTGGCCACCTGCCAGATAACGCGACGAAGCCACTCGGCCTGCTCCGCAGAACAGGACATAGTGGCGCTCATGCGGACCGTTACTAAATGCACCGACCAACCATCACAGAATCGGACTTAAGAATCCAGGGTTCCGAGGTAGCGGAATTGTGTCCGCCGCGACACCAGCACGTCATGTCTGGGCCAGCCAGCCGCGTTCGGCGGCCAGCGCGCCCGCCTGGAACCGGCTGCGCGCCCCGAGTCGCGCCATGATCTCCGCACCCATCCGTCCGACGGTACGCGGCGACACACCGAGCTTGCGCGCGGCCTGCTCGTCGGTGTCGCCCTGCAACAGCAGGTTCAACAGCGCGCGCTCCTGGTCGGTCAGCTCCGGGCACACCTCCTGCTGGTCGCCGAACGGCGTACCCGTCTGCCAGATCTGTTCGAACAGCGCGCACATCACGGCCACCGGGGCGGCACCGCGGACGACCACGGCCCCCGCGGCGGTGTTCTCCATGTCCAGGGGCACCACCGCGTACATCCGGTCCACGATGAGCATCCGGATCGGCAGCACCGGCACGGTGCGCACGAGGGCGCCCATCTCCCCCAGCCACTCCGCGTGCGCACAGGTGGGCGCGTCGTTGCGGACGCTGTTGAGGTAGAGCGTGCGCATCTCGACCCCCCGCTCGAGCAGCAGTGCGTTCAGTGGGCGGCTCGCCGCCAGGGCCTCCTCGGTCTGCGCCCCGTCGGGGGCGAAGGCCAGCACCTGGTGGCGGGTCTGGTAGGCCAGCCGCTCCAGGCGCTCGCGGACCGCGTCGAGCCCGATCAGCTCCTCGACCCCAGTGGAGGCCGAGCCCCGGTTCGGGTGCGCGTACTCCGCGATCAGCACCTGCAGGGCCGCCTGGCCCTCCTCGATCTGGTGCTGGCGGCGCAGCAGGTCCACCCGTTGGCGCGCCAGCAGGATCTCCAGCCCTGCCTCCGGGGAGACCGGGCGCATCGCCAGCGGGTTCTCCCACGACGGCCTGAGCAGGGAGAGCCTGGCCAGTTCGTCCAGTCCGGACCGGATGCGCGCCTCCTCCCAGCCGAGTCGCTCGGCGAGCTCGGCGATCCCCGCGAGGGGACTCTTGAGCATCGCGAGGTAGATGGACTCCGCCACGGGATCGACATCGAAGGCCTCGAGCATCGCGCTCCCCTGATTTTTTCTTGCGGTCCAGCACTTTTGGACCCACGTTACAAGATGTAAATCAGGGGTGTCGACCGCGCTAATGAAGCTTGTACCCACTAGTCAACAACGCGACTATTGGCGGCAAGCTCCAGGCCATTCGAGAAGAGGTGAATTCTTTTCAGTTTCCACAAACTGGTCAGTAACATATTCAGTCCACTATAGATCTCTTTACGTCCTGGCCACGGAGCGCGTCCGCCAGGAAGCCGTGCACCTCACGTCCGGACTCACTATTGGTGAGCACCACCAATCCAGAACCCTCATTCAGCCGCGTCATGGTCATGCACCGGAAACCCGTCGACTCCCCGCCGTGCCCGAACTCGGTATCGGCCCCGGAATCGTCGACGATTGTGCCCAGCCCATAGAAACTCCCGGGCAGCACCACCGTCAACAACTGTTCGGCCGACAAGCGCGTCAGCAGCTCAGATGAATTGTGGCGCGCGGCGTTACGTATCTCACACGCCACCCGGGCCAGGTCCGCCGCCGTGGACCACAGGCCGCCGGCCGCCACGGCCGTCCGGAGCCGGTAGCCACCCGGGACCGGCGCGCCGTCCTCGTCGTGGCCGGCGGCGGCCGTGCTGTCCGACCACTGGGGAAAGCGCTGGTCGAAGCTGCTGTCGGCCATGCCCAGCGGGGTGAACACCAGGTCGGTCATCAGCTCCGGGAACGGCCGGCCGACGAGGTCGGTGAGCACCTGCTGGAGTACCGCGAAATGGCTGTTGGTCTTGCGGAACACGGTGCCCGGCGCGAGTTCCGGGCGCACGTCGCGGTCCCGCAGCTCGTCCAGCAGGCCCGGCACGGGCTGGCCCGGCTCGTAGAGGGTGCTCGGCGACTGCGACAGGCCGGAGGTGTTGGACAGCAGCCCGCGCACCGTGACCACGCCGCCGGCCGGCACCCGCCAGTCGGTCAGGTACCGGTTGACGTCCGCGTCGAGGTCGAGCATGCCCTGCTCGGCGAGCCGGAGCGTCGCGAACGCCGTGACGTGCTTGCTCATCGAGGCCACCTGGAACGGGGTGCGGGCCGTCACCGGCTCGCCACCACCCGCCCGGAGCACGCCGTGGCTCTCCACGAGGGCCACCTCGCCGTCGCGCAGCACAGCGACGCTCACTCCCGGCACATTGTGGTCGGCCATCACGCCCAGCGGCGACGGCAGCCGGACCGCTCCCCGCTGGGTGGGCACCTTGCGGGCGGGGGCCAGCGGCCGGGGCCGGCCACCGTCGAGGCCCAGGGCCAGGTCGGCGAGGGTGTCGTAGCGGTAGAGCTGGCGCAGCGACGCCTCCTTGCCGCCCTCGCGCAGCGCCGCCAGCAGGTGCACGATCCGCATCGAGTCCACGCCGAGGTCCATCAGCCTGTCCCCCATGCCGACCTGCTCGATGCCGAGCACGGCCGCGCAGACCCTGGCGAGGAGGGCCTCGGTCTCGGTGGCCGGGGCCACGTACGCCCGGTCGGGGCTCATGGCCGCCCGGTCCGGGGCCGGCAGCGCCTGGCGGTCGACCTTGCCCGCCGCGTTGAGCGGCATGACGTCCAGGTGCACGAACGCCGCCGGGATCATGTAGCCGGGCAGGGCCTCGGCGAGGTGCCCGCGCAGTTCCCCGCCCTCGGCGTCGCCCACGACGTAGCCCACGAGCCACTTCTCGCCCTGGGCGTCCTCGCGGGCCAGGACGCACGCGTCGCGGACCTGCGGGTGGGTGATCAGGCGTTCCTCGATCTCGCCGAGTTCGATCCGGTGGCCCCGGACCTTCACCTGGTGGTCGACCCGGCCGAGGAACTCGATCGTGCCGTCGGCGCGGTAGCGGGCCAGGTCGCCGGTCCGGTACATCCTGGCCCCCGGGGCGCCGCCGAACGGCTCCGGGAGGAAGCGCTCGGCGGTCAGGTCGGGGCGGCCGACGTAGCCGCGGGCCACGCCGTCGCCGCCCAGGTAGAGCTCGCCGGTCACCGCGACGGCGACCGGGCGCAGGTCGGCGTCGAGGACGTACGTGCGGGTGTTGTGCAGCGGCCGGCCGATCAGCACGGTCTCCGCGTCGGCCGGCACGTCCCAGAAGGTGGACCAGATGGTGGTCTCCGTGGGGCCGTACACGTTGACGAGGCGTTTGACCTGGCCGGCGAGGGTCCGGGCCAGCACGGGCGGCAGGGCCTCGCCGCCGACGAGGGCCGTGACCGGCCGCTCGCCGAACCCGGCCGCCAGCAGCAGCTTCCAGCCCGACGGGGTGGCCTGCACGTGGCTGACCTGCTGGGTGTCGACGAGCCGGATCAGCGCCGCCGCGTCCTTCGTCTCGCCGTCGCCCGCGAGGACCACCCGGCCGCCGGTGATCAGCGGCAGCCACAGCTCCAGACCGGAGATGTCGAAGGACAGCGACGTCGACGCCAGCCAGCCGTCGCCCTCGGCCGCCCCGAGGTGCACCCGGAGCGAGAACAGCAGGTTGAGCAGGGCGCGGTGCGCGATCTGCACGCCCTTGGGCTTGCCCGTCGATCCCGACGTGAAGATCACATACGCCAGGTTGTACTGGTCGTCCCAGCGCTCCACCGCCGTCGTCGGGTCCGCCCAGTCCTCCCGGTCGGTCCACAGTGCCCGGCCGTCGTACTCGCGGAGCGCCCCGGCGTGGGGCGACTCCGTGATGACGAGCTGGACGCCGGCCGTGGCCAGGTAGTAGCCGAGCCGTTCGGCGGGCAGGTCCGGGTCCAGCGGCACGTACGCCGCCCCGGCCTTCCACACCCCGAGCAGCGCGGCGACCATGTCCGGCCCCCGGCGCAGCAGCACGCCCACCCGGTCGTCCGGGCTGACGCCGCGCTCGCGGAGCCGGTGCGCGAACTGGTTGGCCCGCGCGTCGAGCTGCGCGTACGTCACCCGCTCGTCGCCGGACACCACCGCCACCGCGTGCGGCGTCGCTGCCGCCCGGTCCTCGAAGACGTGATGCACGGACCTCATTCGCCAACCTCCCTGACACCCTGACCCACGAGACGCCGCACGCTCACCACTCCATCGCCGTGTCGTTCCACTCGACCAGCAGCTGGTCGCGCTCGGGCTCGGAGATGTAGGACGCGCCCGCGTCGCCGGCCGGGTCGGCCGCCATGGCCTCCAGCACGGCCCGGTACATGCCGACCAGTCGCTCGGCGTTGGCCCGGCTGAGCAGCTCCGCCGGGGCCTTGAGCACCAGGTGACCGGGCACCGTGGACACCTGCAGCCCGAACTCGTTGGCCGCGTCGCCGACGTCGGCGCGCACGTCGGACTTCTCCGTGTCAGTGGCCCGGAAATCCTGGTAGCTGAACATGACCTGGATCAGCCGGTCGCCGCCCTGCTCCTTCTGGATGGCCGGCAGCGGGTACCGGCGGTGCGGCCACAGTTCGGTCTCGCGGGCGTAGACCTGGCCGACGAGCTCGGACCAGGTGCCGGCCGTGCGGTCGTAGGGGAACGGCAGCGTGTTGAGGTGCATGCCGTACACCTTCTCGGCGCCCTGGTTCTCGGGGCGCGCGCTCTGCACGAGGCCGACGTAGAACGCCTTGGCGTCGGTGAGCTGGCTCATCACCTTGAGGTGCGCGCCGAGGAGCACGCTCTTCAGGGACGCCTTCTCGCTGGCGGCCAGGGCCCGCAGGTCGGCCTCCAGGTCGTGGTAGGGCACGAAGGACCGGAAGCTGCCGGTCTCCTCGCCGCCCCAGCCCTCGGGAAGGGCGAGCGGGGCGTGCGCGGTGACGATGGTGCGCCAGTAGTCCCGGTCGGCCTCGGAGGCCAGGGACTCCAGCTCGCCGGCGATGAAGTCGGCGTACCGGGCACCGGCCAGGTCCAGCGGCTTCGGGGTGCCGCCGTCGCGGAAGGCCCGGTAGGCGTCGAGGATCTCGGCGAGCAGCGCCTGCTGGCTCCAGCCCTCCGTGATCGCGTGGCACAGGGTGAACGCCAGCCGCCAGGACTCCCCGCTCTCGACCAGCGCCGCGAGGCGCAGCAGCGGCGGGTGCTCCAGGTCGAACAGTTCGCGCCGCTCGCGGGCCACGAACTCGCGGATCGCCGTGTCGCGCTCGGCGTCATCGAGGTCGCGGAGATCCCAGACGGCCACGCCCATCTCCGCGACCGGATGGACCAGCTGCATCGGGGTGGAGTACCCGGTGAGGTCGAAGGACGTGCGCAGCATCTCGTGCCGCTCGACGACCAGGGCCGCCGCCTTCCGCAGCGCGTCGGCGTCGAACGGCGCCAGCTCGGTGACCTTGAACGCCGACGTGTTGTGGTAGCGGTTGACCTCCGGGTCGGCGAACATCTCGACGACCATGCCGAGCTGGACCCGAGACATCGGGTAGGCGTCGACGAGGCCCTCGGGCAGCTTCGCCCGGTCCGCGTCGGACAGCAGCGCGAACGGGACCGTGTGCCCCTCGTCGGCCGCCGGTTCCGCCCCGGTCCCGGTCAGCGCGTGAGCCAGGTCCGCGACCGTGCGGTGGGTGAACACGTCGCGCACCGACACGGCCGGGTAGCCGGCCTGCCGCAGCGCGCCGACCAGGGCGATGGCCCGGATCGAGTGCCCGCCGAGGTCGAAGAAGCTGTCGTGCACGCCGATCCGCTCGACGCCGAGCACGGTGCGCCACACGGCGGCCACCTGCTCCTCGACGGCGGTGCGCGGGCCGGTGAACTCGCCCTCGTCGGCCTGCTCCGGCGCGGGCAGCGCCTTGCGGTCGACCTTGCCGTTGGCGTTCAAGGGCAACTTCTCGAGGGGTACGAACGCCGCCGGCACCATGTAGTCGGGCAGCTGCAACGCGCAGTGGTCCACGAGGTCGACCTCGGGGTCGGCCACGTAGTACGCGACGAGCCGACGGTCGCCGGGGGTGTCCTCGCGCACCACGACCGTGGCCTCCCGGACGCCCGGGTGCGAGGTGAGCACGGCCTGGATCTCGCCGAGTTCGATCCGGTAGCCGCGGATCTTCACCTGGTCGTCGATCCGGCCCAGGAACTCGACCGCGCCGTCCTCGTTCCACCGGGCCAGGTCGCCGCTACGGTAGAGCCGGCCGGGGCCGTACGGGTTGGGGACGAACTTCTCGGCGGTCAGCTCGGGGCGGTTCAGGTAGCCCCGGGTGACACCGGTGCCGCCGACGTACAGCTCGCCGGTGACGCCGACCGGGACGAGCTGGAGTTCGGGGTCCAGGACGTACATCGACATGTTCGGCAGCGGCCGACCGATCGGCACCACCTCGACGTGCTGCGGGGTGACCACCGGGTGGATGCAGGTGCCGACGGACGCCTCGGTCGGGCCGTACTCGTTGATCAGCCGGCTGTCGCCCAGCAGCTCCCGCCACCGCTCGGCGAGGGGGCCGGGCAGGGCCTCGCCGGCGACCACGATCACGGCGGCGAGGGCGTCGAGCTGGGCGGCGTCGAGCTGGTGGCCGAGGAGTTCCAGGTGGCCGGGGGTCAGCTTGATGAAGCTGAACGGGCCCTGGGCGTCGAGGAGGCGGCCGAGGTCGGCGAGGTCCACGTCCTGCGGGAGCAGCAGCACCCGCTGGCCGGCGACGAGCGGCCCCCACAGGTTGGGGACGACCAAGTCGAAGGCGACCGAGGAGAACAGCGGCGCGCCGCCGTCGCCCTGGGTCGCGAGGACGTCGCGGGCCCACACCACGTGGTTGGCCAGGCCCCGGTGGGTGACCTGCACGCCCTTGGGCCGGCCGGTGGAGCCGGAGGTGAAGATGACGTAGGCGGCCCCGTCGAGGTCCCTGGTCTCCTCCACCGGGGAGGTGGGCTGGCCTGCGAGCTCGTAGCGCTCGACGTCCACCAGGACGCAGTCGGACCACTGGGGGTCGAACCGGTCGGCGTACCGGGAGTGGGTGACGACCACCTTCGCGCCCGAGTCGCCGAGCATGTGCCCGAGCCGGTCGGCGGGGAAGGACGGGTCCAGGGGCGCGTACGCCCCGCCGGCCTTCCACACGCCCAGCAGCGCGGCGAGCAGGTCCGGGCCCCGGTCGAGGAGCACGCCGACGACCGACTCGCGGCCGACGCCCCGGCCGCGCAGGTAGTGCGCGAACCGGTTGGCCTTCGCGTCGAGGTCCGCGTAGGTGACCTCGCAGCCGCCGGCCACCGCCAGCGCCACGGCGTCCGGCGTGACCGCCACCTGGGCCTCGAACAGGTCGAGGACCGAGTGCGTGATGTCGGGGCCGGCGGTGTGCGCCCACTCGTCGAGCAGGAGCTCCCGCTCACCGGCCGGCAGGTGCACGCCCCGGGCGTCGCCGTCGAAGTCGGCGGCCATGGCTTCCAGGACCGCGCGGTACATCGCGCCGAGCCGGTCGGCGTGCGCCCGGCTGAGCGTGTGGGTGTCCACGGTGAGGATCAGCTGGTTGGTCAGCGCGGCGACGGCCAGCCCGAACTCGGTGGCCCCCTCGCCGATCACGCCGTCGGCGACGTCGACCAGTTCGGAGTCCTCCTGGAAGTCCAGGAAGCTGAACCGCACGTCGAGCAGCCGCTCGCCGCCGGCCAGTTCGCGCTGGATGACGGGCATCGGGAACCGGCGGTGCGGCCACACCTCGACCTCGCGGGCGAAGACGCCCTCGACGAGTTCCTTCCAGGTGGCCGCGCCCCGGTCGTGGGCGAAGGGCAGGGTGTTGAGGTACATGCCGTACACCCGGTCGGCGCCCAGGGCCTCCGGTCGGGCGCTGGCGACCAGGCCCGAGCAGAACGACGGCTCGTCGGTGAGCTGGCTCATCACCTTCAGGTGCGCGGCGTGCAGCACGCTCTTCAGCGAGCCCCGGGCCCGGCTTGCCAGGGACCGCAGGGAGCCCTCGAGGTCGCGGATGTCCACGACCGTGGAGTAGGAGGTGGCGGGCTCGTCGGTGTCCCCGGCCCAGCCGGCCGGCAGGGTGAGCTTCGGGTAGCCCTCCACGATGGACTTCCAGTAGCCCCGGTCCTCGTCGCCGGCGAGCACGTCGAGCTCGGCGGCGATGAAGTCGGCGTACCGGATGGGGGTGGGCTCTACGGGGTTGATCTGCTCGCCGGCGTGGTGGTGCTCGTAGAGGTCGATCAGCTCGCGGAGCAGGGCCCGCTGGCTCCAGCCCTCGGTGATCGGGTGCGAGACGGTGACGGTCAGCCAGAAGGCCTCGTCGCTCTCGACGTGCGCGGTGAGCCGGAACAGCGGGGCCACCGACAGGTCGAACAGCTCCGAGCGCTGGTCGCGGGTGAACTCCGCGATCGAGGCGCGCAGGGCGGGCTCGTCCAGGTCGGACAGGTCGCGCACCTCCACCGGGATCTCGGCCGTGGCGTGCACGAGCTGGAGCGGGGTCGCGAAGGCGTCCAGCGCGAAGGACGTGCGCAGCAGCTCGTGCCGGGCGGTGATCTCCGCCGTGGCCTTGCGCATCGCCGCGAGCGAGAAGCGGTGCCCGTCCTGCACCCGGAAGGACGAGACGTTGTGGTACGCGTTGCGCCCGTCCGCGAGCATCTCCACGATCATGCCGAGCTGCACCTGCGACAGCGGGTACGCGTCGGTCACGTCCGCCGGCAGCTTCGCCCGGTCGGCGGCCGAGACCAGCGCGAACGGCTCCACCGGGGCCTCGATCTCGGGGCTCGCGGGCCGGCCGGTCAGGAACTCGGCCAGCTCGGCGACGGTCCGGTAGGCGAACACGTCGCGCACCGACACGTCGAACTTCGCGGCCCGCAGCGCGCCGACCAGGGCCACGGCCCGGATCGAGTGCCCGCCGAGGTCGAAGAAGCTGTCGGTGACGCCCACCCGGTCCAGGTCGAGGACCTTGCGCCAGACGGCGGCGACGTGCTCCTCGGTGGGGGTACGCGGGCCGATGAACTCCCGTTCGGCCGCCGCGTCGGCGTCGGGCACCGGGAGGGCCTTGCGGTCCACCTTGCCGTTCGCGTTCAGCGGCAGCTTGTCCAGGCTCATGAAGACCGGCGGCACCATGTACTCGGGCAGCCGGGTCCCGCAGTGCTCGGCGAGCCCGGTGACGGGGCCGGCCTCGGGGACCACGTAGCCGACCAGGCGCTTCTCGCCCGCCTCGTCCTCGTGCACGACGACGGCCGCCTCGCGGACCCCCGGGTGCTCCAGGAGCACGGTCTGGATCTCGCCCAGCTCGATCCGGTAGCCGTGGATCTTCACCTGGTTGTCGACCCGGCCGAGGAAGTCGATCTCCCCGCCGGCGAGCTGGCGGACCAGGTCACCGGTGCGGTACAGCCGGGTGCCGGGCGCGCCGAACGGGTCGGGGACGAACTTCTCCGCGGTCAGGTCGGGGCGGTTGGCGTAGCCGCGGGCCACGCCGGTGCCGCCGACGTACAGCTCGCCGGTCACGCCCACCGGCACCGGGTTGAGGTCTGCGTCGAGGACATACATGGTCATGTTCGGCAGCGGGCGGCCGATCGGCACCACGTCGGCCGTGTAGCCGTCGGCGATCGGGAAGACGCACGTGCCGACGGACGCCTCGGTCGGGCCGTACTCGTTGACCAGGCGGGTCGTCGGGTCCAGTGCCCGCCAGCGGTCCAGGGTCCGGCTCGTGAACGCCTCGCCGGCGACGACCATCACCTCGGTGAGGCCGTGCGCCTGGGCGGCGGTCATCTGGTGGGTGAGAACGTCCAGGTGGCCCGGGGTGAGCTTCATGAAGCTGAACGGCCCGGACGCGACCAGCCAGCGACCCAGGTCGGCCATGTCCACGTCCTGCGGGAGGAGGTGGGTGGGCTGGCCGGTGACCAGGGGCGCCCACAGGTTGGGGACCACGAGGTCGAAGGACACCGAGGAGAACACAGGGGCGCCGTTGCCGGTGCCGGCGGCGTGCCTGCCCGCGCCGTCGGCGGGTGCGGTGCGGCCCGGGCCGTCGACGATCGGGCCGCCGGCCAGCTCCTCCGCCGCCCAGTTGATGTGGTTGGCCAGGCCCCGGTGCGGGACCTGCACGCCCTTGGGCCGGCCGGTGGAGCCGGAGGTGTAGATGACGTAGGCGAGCTGGTCGAGGTCGACAGCGATCTCCGGCGAACCGGTGGGCCGGCCCGCGATGTCGGCCGGCTTCACCACCGGCACCGCGAACCGGTCCGCGTAGGCGTCCTGGGTGATCGCGACGATCGACTGCGCGTCCTCGAGCATGTAGCCGATCCGGTCGGCCGGGTAGGACGGGTCCAGCGGCACGTACGCCGCACCGGCCTTCCACACGCCGAGGAGCGCCGCCATCAGGTCGGGGCCCCGGTCGAGGAGGACGCCGACGACCGACTCGGCGCCGACGCCGGCCGCGAGCAGGTGGTGCGCGTACTGGTTGGCCCGGGCGTCGAGCTCCGCGAACGTCAGCGGCGAGGGGCCGCCCAGGACGGCCGGGCGCTCCGGGTAGAGGGCGGCGGCGCGTTCCACCAGCTCGCGGACCGTGTGCTCCGGGGCCGGCCGGGTGACGTCGTTCCAGCCGGTGACGATCTGCCGGCGCTCACCCTCCGGGAGGTACGTGGCCCGGGCGTCGCCCTCGGGGTCGGCGGCCATGGACTCCAGCACGGCGCGGTACATGGCCGCGAGCCGGTCCGCGTTCGCCCTGCTCATGGCGTGGGTGTGCCCGGTGAGGATGCAGAACCCGGCCTGGGTGGACACCGCGAGGGGGAACTCGGTGGGGCTGTCGTCGATGGTGGCCGCGTAGTCCACGAGGGACTGGTCGACCTGGCGGAAGTCCAGGTAACTGAACCGGATGTCGAGGAGCTTCTGGCCGTCGCCGAGTTCGCGCTGGATGGCCGGCATCGGGAACCGGCGGTGCGGCCACAGCTCGACCTCGCGGGCGAACACGCCCTCGACCAGCTCGCGCCAGGTGGCCGCGCCCCGGTCGAAGGCGAACGGCAGCGGGTTGAGGTAGAGGCCGTAGACCCGGTCGGCGCCCAGCGCCTCGGGGCGGGCGTTGCAGACCAGGCCGCTGAAGAACCGCTCCTCGTCGGTGAGCTGGCTCATCACCTTCAGGTGCGCGGCGTGCAGGACGCTCTTCAGCGAGCCCTGGGCCCGGCTGGCCAGGCGGCGCAGGTCGGACTCCAGGTCGTGGAAGGGGATCCAGATCCGGTAGGACTCCTTGGGCGTGTCGGCCGGGTCGGCCCAGACGGCCGGGAGCTCCACCTTCGGGTACCCGTCGACGATGGTCTTCCAGTAAGCCCGGTCCTCGTCGCCGGCCAGGGTGTCCAGCTCGGCGGCGATGAAGTCGGCGTAGCGCACGTTCGCCGGCTCGGGGTCCACGGGCGTCTGGCCGTCGCGGATGGTGCGGTAGAGGTCGACCAGCTCCATCAGCAGCGAGTGGTGGCTCCAGCCCTCCAGGATCGGGTGGCACTCGGTGAACGTCAGCCACCAGCTCTTGTCGCCGCACTCGTGCGCCGTGAACCGCAGCAGCGGCGGCACGGCCAGGTCGAACAGGTCGGCCCGCTCGACGGCGATGTGCGCGCGGACCGCCTTCTCCACCGCGTCACCCGTCAACGCCGTCAGGTCCTGGTACCCGATCGGCAGCTCCGCCGTGGCATGCACGAGCTGGAGCGGCACCGCGAAGGTGTCCAGGTCGAAGGAGGTGCGCAGGATCTCGTGCCGGGCCATCACGATCTTCCCGGCCCCGCGCAGCGCCACCAGGTCGAACGGCCCGTCGTCGAGGATCCGGAACGACGTCACGTTGTGGTAGTTGTTGCGCCCGGTGTCGTTGAGCATCTCCACGACCATGCCGAGCTGGATCTGCGACAGCGGGTAGGCGTCCACGACATCGGCGGGCAGCTTCGCCCGGTCCTCGGCCGAGACCAGGTCGAACGGGGCGACCACCCGGTCCAGCTCGACCAGCGCGGGCCGGCCGGTGAGGAACTCGCACAGCGCCGCGACGGTCCGGTGCGCGAAGATGTCGCGCACGGCCACGTCGAAGCCGGCCGGCCGCAACGCGCCGACCAGCCCGACGGCCCGGATCGAGTCGCCACCGAGGTCGAAGAAGTTGTCGTCCACGCCGACCCGCTCGACGCCGAGCACGTCGCGCCACACGGCCGCGACCTGCTCCTCGACGGGGGTACGCGGCGCGACGAACTCCCGGTCGGAGCCCAGCTCCGCGCGACCCGGCACCGGCAGCGCCCGGCGGTCCAGCTTGCCGTTCACGGTCAGCGGGATCTTGCCGACCGGGACGAACGCCGCCGGCACCATGTACTCGGGCAGCGTCCTGAGCAGCAGCGCCCGCAGCTCGCTCGGCGCGGGCACCGAACCGCCGGCCGCGACGATGTAGGCGAGGATCTGCTCGTCGCGGACCACGACCACGGCGTCGCGCACACTGGGGTGCGCGGCGAGGGCAGCCTGGATCTCGCCGAGCTCGATCCGGTAGCCGCGCACCTTGACCTGGTCGTCGGCGCGGCCCATGAACTCCAGGCTGCCGTCGGGCTTCCGCCGGGCCAGGTCACCGCTCTTGTAGAGCCGGCCCGGGCCGAACGGGTTGGGCACGAACCGCTCGGCGGTCAGCTCGGGGCGGTTCAGGTAGCCGCGGGCGACGCCCAGGCCTGCGACGTAGATCTCGCCGGGCGCGCCGATCGGGGCCAGGTTGCCGTGCCGGTCGAGCAGGTACACCCGCAGGTCGTCGAGGGCCCGGCCGACCGGGCTGCCGGCCTGCGGGTCGATGTCCTCCGGGCGGACCCGGTAGTAGGTGGTGTGCACCGTGGTCTCGGTGATGCCGTACATGTTGAGCAGCCGGGGGGCGTCCAGCCCGACCCGGCGGGTCCACGGGGCAAGATCGCCGAAGATCAGCTTCTCGCCGGCGAACACGACGGCGCGCAGCTTGAGCTGGTCGATCCGAGGGTCGCCCTCGCCGGCCAGGCTCACCAGGCCGCGGAACGCCGACGGCGTCTGGTTGAGCACGGTCACACCGTGGTCCACGAGCAGGTCGAGGAAGTCGTCCGGGGACCGGGTGACGTCCTTGGGCACCACGACCAGCTTGCCGCCGTGCATCAGCGCGCCCCACAGCTCCCACACCGACACGTCGAACGCGTAGGAGTGGAACAGCGGCCAGACGTCGTTCTCGTCGAACGAGTAGTCCGCGTCGGTCACGGTGAGCAGCCGCAGCACGTTGCCGTGGGTCAGGCAGACGCCCTTGGGCTGGCCGGTGGAGCCGGAGGTGTAGATGACGTAGATCAGGTTGTCGGGGCCGCCGAGCTGGTCGGGGTTGTGCGCCGGGTTCGCGGCGATGACGTCGGCGTGCTCGTCCACGAGGACGACCTGCACGTCCGCGCTTTTCAGGCGCTCGGCCTGGACCGTGTCCGCGACCAGGATCGGGGCCCCGGCGTCTGCGAGCATGTAGGTCAGGCGGTCGGCCGGCTGGGCCGGGTCCAGCGGCAGGTACGCCGCGCCGGACTTCAGGACGCCCAACAGGGTCGGGACCAGGTCCGCGCCCCGCTCCAGGGACACCCCGACCAGGGTTTCCGGGCCCGCGCCGAGCGCGCGCAGGTGGTGGGCGAGCCGGTTGGCCTTCGCGTTCAGCTCGCCGTAGGTCAGTTCCTGACCCTCGAAGACGACAGCCGGCGCGTCCGGGAACGACGCCGCCCACTCCTCGAACACCTCGTGCACGCACTGGGTCGGTGGCAGGCCGTGCTGGCGGCGCGGCTCGGCGAGCACGACGGCCCGCTCGGTCTCGTCCAGCAGCTCCACGGCGGACAGCTTCATGCCGGGCTCGGCGGCGACCTGGGTGAGCAGCCGGACGAAGTGCCCCGCGATCCGCTCCACGGTCGACTCGTCGAACAGCGCCGAGACGTACTCCAGGTGCCCGCGCAGCCCGCCGTCGGCCGCCTCCTCCACCTGCAACGTCAGGTCGAACTTCGCGATCCGGGCCGGCGGCTCCAGGGCCTCGACGGTCACGCCGGGCAGGTCGAAGCCGCCGACCCGCTCGTCGTGCATCGTGAACGCCGCCTGGAACAGCGGGGTGCGGGACATGTCCCGCTCGGGCTGCAGCTCGTCGACCAGCTTCGCGAACGGCACCTCCTGGTGGTCGAACGCCTCCAGCACCGTGGTGCGGCCCCGGGCCAGCAGCTCCGCGAACGTCGGGTCGTCGTCCCACATGGCCCGCATGACCAGGCTGTTGATGCCGTAGCCGATCAGCCGCTGGGTCTCGGGCCGGACCCGACCGGACACGACGGTGCCAACCGGGATGTCGGTGCGGCCGGTGTGGCGGGCCAGCAGCGCCTGGTACGCGGTGAGCAGCACCATGAACAGCGTCGACTCGTTGTCGCGGCCCACGGCACGCAGCCTGTCGGCGAGCCCGGCCGGGAACGCGAACGGCACGGCCGAGCCGACCGAACTCCGGGTCGCCGGGCGGGGGCGGTCGGTCGGCAGCTCCAAGGGCTCGATGCCGGAGAGCTGATGCTTCCAGTAGTCGAGATGCTTCGGCTGGGTGGCCTGGCCGCGCTCGAAGGCGGCGAAGTCGGCGTACTGGATCGGCAGCGGGGTCAGCCGCGACGCCTCACCGGCGCTGTACAGGGCGCTCAGCTCCTCGGCGAAGATCCGCACCGACCACTGGTCGCACGCGATGTGGTGGAACACGACGACCAGGATGTGATCCGTCTCGGTGATCCGGAGCAGCTTGGCGCGCGCCGGCCACTGCCGCTCCAGGTCGAACGGGGTGCCCGGCTCGACCTCGGCCAGGTGCAGCGCCTCGGCCTCCGACGCCACGTCGACGACGGTCAGGCCGCCCGTGCGGGGGGCGTCGATGACCTGGACCGGCTCGGTGCCGTCCAGCTCGTAGCGGGTGCGGAGGATCTCGTGCCGGTCGACCAGGGCGTCCCAGGCCCGGCCGAGCGCCGCGGCGTCCACCGGGCCGCGCAGGCGGAGCGCCACCGGCACCAGGTACTCCCAGCTGTCCGGCTCCAGCCGGCTGAGGAACCACATCTGCTGCTGGCCGAACGCCAACCGGAGGGGACCGTCGCGGTCCACCTGCTCGATGGTCGCGCGCCGGCTGGCCCGCCCGGCGAGCCGGCTGCGGAGCAGCTCCTCACGGATCGCTTCGGTTCCGCCTGTGCTCATGCGCCGCGCTCCTTCAAACCACCTAGACGTCAGCAGATGGTGAGAGAGTCGCGTGTCCCGCTATACGACGCCTATATCGACGCGAGGTCCCGGGCTGAGCCCGGCCGGTCGGTTGGTCGGGGGCGGCGGGGCCGGGCGCAGCAAGCGGGGCCTGGACGCGGCTGTCGGCGGCCTGGCCCGGGGGTCCGTGGCGGGTTCGGTGGAAGAGAGAAGAGCCTTTGACTCTCTTCCACCGAACCCGCCACGGACCGTTTCCGGTACGGCGCCGTACGGCCGGCGCGGTGGGGTTTGGAGGGAGTCAAAGGCTCTTCTCCCTTCAAACCCCACCGCGCCGGCCCGACCCGCGTCAGCTGCGCGTATGTCCTTGCGCAACGAGCCGCTCGCAGGACTCGTCGAGAAACTCCGACACGCCCGTCGGGTCTATTCGCGCACGCCCGCCAACTCCACCGAGGGGGTACGCAGCGCCAGCGCCGCCGGCAGCACGGTCCCCAGGAGCGCGAGCAGCACGCTGACCGCCCCGATCAGCGCGACCGGCCCCCACGGCACCACGATCGGCGTGGACCCGAACAGCGCGGTCAGCGCGAACCGCAGCCCGATCAGGTTCACCAGCGCCGCGAGGGCCGCGAGGGTGAAGCCCACGGCGCAGACCAGCAGCGACTCGGCGGCGAACACCCGCAGCGCCTGGCTCGGCGTGGCCCCGGTCAGCCGGAGCACGGCCAGGTCGCGCCGCCGGTCGGCGGTGGCCATCATCAGGGTGTTCACGATCGCGATGAAGCAGAACAGCACCACGATGCCGAGTACGACCTGCTGCCGGAGCGAGTTGATCTTCCGGGCCTCGGCGGTCTCGTTGCCGACCCACTCCGAGGCTGCCCACAGCCGGGCCCCGGAGCCGCCGATCGCCTGCTTCAACGCGGCGTCCACGGCCCCCCGGTCGGCGTCGGCGTGCACCTTGATCTGCGCGCGCCGGGCCAGGCCGGTCCGGGCGTACTTGGCGGTGTCGGCGTACTTCATCGACAGGTACGCGATGTCGTTGCCCGGGGTGGCCTTCACGATCGCGACCACCTTGAGCGACACCCTGGTCCCGTCGCCCATCTGGATGTTCAGGGTCTCGCCCAGGTCCTTGCCCCACAGGTCGGGCACCACGACCGTGTCGTCGGTCAGGTCGGCGAGGGAGCCCTCGGCGACCGGCAGCTCGACGGTCTTGGCCAGCTCGGACGGCTCCACGGCCTGCCCGTCGTTCTCGTCGAGGCCCTCGGGCTCCTCGATGTACAGCATGGTCATGATCGGGGCGATCACGTCCACGCCCGGCACGGCCTTGATCCGGTCCACGACAGCGCGGCTCACGCCAGGGGTGCCGTCGGGGTAGACCACGTAGTCGGCCTTCACCTCGGAGCGCAGCGCGGTGTCGCGGGCCTCGTTGACGGTCTCGGTGGCCCCGAGCAGCGACAGGGACAGCCCGAGGGTGAGCAGCACGGGCGCGGCCGTGGCGGCGGTGCGCCGGGTCGCGCTCAGCGTGCCCTCGCGGACCAGCATGGCGCCGGCCCCCTTGAGCCGGCCGAGCGGCCAGGTGAGCAGCTTGACGATCGGCCCGACGGCCACCGGCGCGAGCAGCGCGAGGGCGAGAATCGGCACGAGCAGGATCGGCACGTACGCGTTGGGAATCAGCACCAGGTCCGGCGCGACGAAGCCGACCAGCGCGACGGCGACCAGGCCGATCGTGAGCCCGACCAGGCCGGTCACCAGCCGGCCCCGGGTCATGCCCCCGGTGTCGGCGGCCGCCTCGCGCAGCGCGTCGACCGGGCGGACCCGGGCGGCCCGCAGCGACGCGGCCCACACGCCGAGCAGGGCCACGGTCAGGCCGACGACGAACGCGCCGACGAGCGGGCCCCAGACCCAGAAGCTGAAGGAACCGTCGACGGAGAACCACTCGGGCGAGATGCCCAGGCGGATCCACCAGTCGGTCATCAGGGGCGCGGCGATGTAGCCGAGCACGCAGCCGAGCAGGGACGCGACGGTACCCAGAAGGCCGGCCTCCGCGAGCAGCATCCGGCGGACCTGCTTCGGGGTGGCCCCGACGGTGCGCAGCAGCGCGACCTCGCGGCGGCGCTGCACGACGGCGAACGCGAACGTGGACGCGACCACGAAGATGGAGACGAACCCGGCGACCGACGCGGTGATCGGCAGCAGGGTCTCGGTGTTGTCGATGGCGTCGCGGTCACCCGCGAGGCTCGGGTCGGCCCGGTGCCGGTCGTCGCCGGTCAGCACGAGAGCCTTCTCCCCCACCGTGGACCGCAGGGTGTCCACCGGGGCGAAGGACACCACGGCCTCGACCCGGGGCGACAGCCGCGCGGCCTCGGCGTCGGCGAAGAACACCGCCTGCTCGAACCCGACGGCCTTCGTGACGCCGACGACCGTGTAGGTCCGGGACTCCTCGGCCGTCAGCACCGTCACCGACTGGCCCACGGTCGCGCCGCCGGTGGCGATCTCGTCCGCCGCGTTCGGCGCGCGCCCGGCCGCCAGGGTGTAGCCGCCGAACTCGGCGACCGACCAGCCGTGGCCTAGCGGGGCCAGCCCGGGGCGCGTCCGCTGGCCGGACACCTGGGCGTAGAACGAGCGGTCGACGACCGTGCGGCCCTGGCCTTGGAGGGTGGTCACCAGGTCCTTGTCGACACCCTTGGCGGCGGCGAGGGAGCGGGTGCCCGGGTCGTGCAGGGCAGGGTCCCAGGTGACGTCGGTGGCGTACACGACGGCGGGGGCGGTGTTGAAGCGTTCCGCGCCGCGTTCGGGCAGGTTGAACGTCGCGCCCAGCATCAGCCCCATGGCCGAGACCAGGGCCACGCTGAGGGTGAGCGCGACGAACGTGCTGACGAAGGTCACCCACCGGGCCCGCAGGGTCGCGAGTGCGATCGGGGTCACCCGGTCACTTCCAGTCCGGTCATCCGGGCCGCGACCTGCTCGGCCGTCGGGTCGACCAGCTCGCCGGCCAGCCGGCCGTCGGCGAGGAACACCACCCTGTGCGCGTGCGCGGCGACCACCGGGTCGTGGGTGACCATGATGATCGTCTGGCCCTGCTCGTCCACGAGCGTCCGGAGCAGGGCGAGGAGGTCGCGCCCGGTCTTCGCGTCCAGGGCGCCGGTCGGCTCGTCGGCGAACAGTACCGCCGGTCGGGTGACCAGCGCCCGGGCGATCGCGACCCGCTGCTGCTGGCCGCCGGACAGCTCGCTGGGCCGGTGGCCGGCCCGGTCGGCGAGCCCGAGGTCCGCGAGGACCTTGAGCACCTCAGCCCTGTCCGGCCGCCGCCCGGCGAGCCGGATCGGCAGGCCGACGTTCTGCTCGGCGGTCAGCGCCGGGAGCAGGTTGAACGACTGGAAGACGAAGCCGATCCGGTCCCGCCGCAGCAGGGTCAGGGCCGTCTCGTCCAGACCGGTCAGGTCCGTGCCCGCCACCAGCACCCGGCCCCCGGTCGGCCGGTCCAGCCCCGCCGCGCAGTGCAGCAGGGTGGACTTGCCGGAGCCCGAGGGCCCCATGATCGCGGTGAAGGTGCCGGCCTCGAACTCGAGGGTCACACCGTCCAGCGCGGTCACCACAGTGGATCCGGTGCCGTAGGTCCTGCTCAGCGACTCAAGCCGCACGCCGTCGTCCATGTCGTACATCCAAACGATCTAGAAAGATCAACACAAATCGCTACCGATGGGTAGCAATTCAGGACTTCGACGGCTCCGCCATCGCTACCGCGATCTTCCTCGGTCCGGTGAACGGTTCACGACCGTGGGCCGCCCGCATGTTGTCCACGACGAGAACATCGTCGCGCTGCCAGTCGAACCGGGTGCTCTCCGCCCGGTAGCAGGCCCGCAGGTGGTCCATCACGTCGTCGGGGATCCGGCCGCCGTCACCGTAGTAGGTGTTGCTCGGCAGGTCGTCCTCCTCGAAGATCTCCAACAGGCCCTCGCGGACCTCCGGGGCCTGGGTGGACACGTGGAAGAAGGTGGCGTGGTTGAACCAGGACGCCTGGCCGGTCACCGGGTGGGCGTGGATGGCGTCACGCACCGCACGGGTCCGCAGGCTGTCGGCCCCGCGCCATTCCAGCGCGATGCCCTTCTCGACGGCGTACGCCTCCACCACCGACCGGTCCTCGGTGTTGAACACGTGCTGCCACGTGACCCCGAACTCGGCGTGGAAGTTGCGCACGACCATCCACTTGCGGGCCGCGAACTCCGCGCGCACGGCCGGGTCGATCGCGTCGTGGATCCGGGCGATGTCCGCGAGGGGGGTCGCGCCGAGGGTGGTGGGCGGCTCGACGCAGTAGAAGTACAGCACCAGGGGCCAGGTGGCCTGGTAGGAGTTCTCCGTGTGCAGGAAGATCTCCTCGTCCGGCGGGTAGTCCGTGGACGTGTAGACCTGGCCCTTGATGGTGCTGCGGGGAGAGGAGCGCTCCGCGTAGGTCAGCGGCGCGCCGGACAGGGCGCGGACCGAGCCGTCGAAGCCGTCGACCCCGTCGACCTGGAAGCCGCGGAGCAGGATCGCGCCGTGCTCGGCGAGCAGCTTGCGCAGCCGGGGCCGGTCGGCGTTGATGGCGGCCGAGATCTCGTCGGCGCCCTCTACCAGGAAGGGAAGCACGTCAGTCCTCTCAGTCCGACATGGCGACGAGGACCCGCCGCGAGCCGGTGTAGGGGCGGCGGCCGTGGCCGACCAGCACGTTGTCGATGAGCAGCACGTCGCCGGTGCGCCAGTCCACGTCCACGGCGGCGTCGAGCGCACGGTCGCGGACCTGGATGACGTACTCGTCCGGGATCGGCGAGCCGTCGGCGAACGCCACGGACTGCGGCATCTCCTCGACCGGCATGATCGCGGCGAGGGCCTTGGCGGTGTCGTCGCCGAGCGAGGCCGGGTGGAACTGGTCGGACTGGTTGAACCACACCTCGGTACCGGTCACCGGGTGCTCCAGGGTGGACGGCCGTACCTGGCTGACCCGCAGGCCGTCGCCGGTCCACTTCCAGGTCGCCCCGGAGGTGTCCAGGAACGCCTCGACCTCGTCGCGCTTGTCCGTCTCGAACGTGTCCTGCCAGCTCTTGCCGAGGCCGAGGCCGTCGTGCAGGTTCTGGGTGTAGCGGACACCCTTGGCGTACGCCTCGCGGACCTCGTCGTCGAGCAGGTTCAGCCACAGCTCGGCGTCCACGACCGGGGTCGCCCCGCCGGTCGCGGCGGCCGTGTGGCAGAAGAACATCAGCCGGGTCGGCCACGCGGAGGCGTAGGACAGCTCGTTGTGCATCGAGATCGTGAACTCCGGCGGGTACTCCGTCGAGGTGTACACGTTCTTGCCCACCTTGGTCCGCGGCGAGTTGCCGTGCACGTAGGCCAGGCGGTTGGGCAGCAGCAGGTCCATCACGCCATCGAGGGTGTCCTCCGTGACGTTGAACCCGCGGTAGACGAGGGCCTTCTCGGCGACGAGCTGCTCGTCGACGGCGGCGGAGCGCAGGTGGGCGACCAGTCCCTCGGGGGTCGCCTCGGCCCCGACATCGCTGGGATGGATCTCCAACGGTCCCCACTGGCGGTCGTTCATCGGCCTTCTCCCTCGGTCACTGATCGCAAGCGTTTCGGGTGCATGGTGGGGGGCGTTCCTATACTTTTTCTGTCGTGTCGACCCGGGGCGGCGCGGTGTCCTTCGCCGGCGCGTCGGGTTCCTTCTCCGCCGCCTCGCGGTCCGCACCCGCCCCGGCGAACGTGAGCACGGCGATCAGCGCGAGCACGACCATCACCGCGCCGAAGCCCAGCAGGACCGGGCGGATGCCGTAGTCCTGCATCAGCCAGCCCGCCGAGATCGCGCCCAGCGCGCTGGTGCCGGAGACCAGGAGCAGCACGACGCTGCCGACCCTGCCCTGCAGGTGGTTGGGCGTCATCCGGGACTGGTGCACGATGCCCGACACGGTGACCGCGCCCCCGATCAGGGACAGCAGGAAGAACAGGCCGCCGAGGGCGACCGGGTCGCGGGTCAGCGCCGCCGCCGGCATGGTGACGGCCCAGGCCGCGTGCGTGATGATCATGATGTACCGGATGCTCTGCCGCCGGATCCACCACCCGCCCAGCAGGGCCCCGCACATGCCGCCGATCCCGCCTGCCGCCAGGATCAGGCTCACCGTGGCCGGCGAGCGGCCGTCCTCCTTGACGATGAACTGCACGCCGAGGATCAGGCCCTGGAACAACAGGTTGCTGCCGGCGACGAGCAGGAGGGCGACCCGGAAGTACCGCTTGCGCCACACCCAGGCCAGGCCCTCGACCGCGCCGGCGATCGGGGAACTGCGCACCTTGGACGGGTCGGCGCGCATCGGCCCCTTCAGGCCGAGCAGGGTGCACAGGGACAGGAAGTAGAGCACGGCGCTGGACGCGAACGGCGCCCACCGGGCCAGCTCGAACAGGAACCCGCCGGCCGGGTGTCCGGCGAGCGCCGCCGCCCGGCCCCGGGCCTCGTTGCGGGCCAGGGCGGTGGGCAGCTGGTCGCGGGTCACCACGTTGGGCACGGCGGCCCGTTCGGCGAGCTGGTAGAAGATGGTCAGCGTGCCCTGGACGAACGCCACGGTGAACAGGTGCCACAGGAACAGCCGGCCGAAGAACAGCGGCACGGCGATGCTGACCGTGCCGCACAGCCGGATCGCGCTGGACCAGATCATCACCTTGCGCCGGTCCCAGCGGTCGACGAGCACCCCGGCTGGGAGCTGCACGAGCAGCATCGGCAGCAGGGCGGCGAACGCGACGAAGCCGGCGACGGTCTTGGAGTAGCCGGCGAAGACCACGACCAGGGTGAACGGCAGGGCGCTGAACCGCTCGGCGAGCACTGCCATGCCCGACCCGGTCCACAGCAGCAGGAAGCTCCTGTTCCGGCCCAGGGGCACCGGGACGGGCGTCTCGGCGACCAGGGTGTCGCCGGGGGCGGCCGGGGAACCCGGGCCGCCCGTCGTCTGCGTCACGCCGCGCACCATTCGAGCACCGCCATCGCGCTGTGCATCTTGTTCTCCGCCTGGTCGAACGCGACGCTGCGCGGCCCGTCGAGGATGTCGGCCGTGACCTCCTCGCCCCGGTGCGCCGGCAGGTCGTGGAAGAACACCGCGCGCGGGCTGCCCGTCCACAGCGACTCGTTGACCTGGAACGGGTCGAAGATGGTCCGCCAGTCCGGGTCAGGCTTGACGGTGCCGGTGGTCTGCCAGCGGGTGGTGTAGATGACGTCGAAGCCGTCGGGCAGGGCCGCCATGTCGTGGCGCTCCGCGACGGACGCGCCGGACCGGGCGGCCTGGGCGGCGGCGCGGTCGAGGACCCCGACGGGGAGGCCGTAGCCGGGCGGGGTGCGCAGTTCCAGCACGGTGCCCGGGAACCTGCTCAGGGCCAGGGCCAGGGCGACGGCGGAGTTGTTGCCCTCGCCGACGTACAGGACGCGGAGGTTCTCGATCTTGCCGAACTGGCGGTGGAGCGTGGTCAGGTCGGTCAGCCCCTGGGTGGGGTGTTCCTCGGCGCTCATCGCGTTGACGACGGCCATCCGGTCCTGGGCGGCCCAGGCGCGCATCTCGTCCTCGGCGTCGGAGGTGCGGGCGACGAGGAGGTCGACCATCCGGGACAGTACCCGTCCGGTGTCCTCGGTGGTTTCGCCCGTGTTCGTCTGCAGGTCGTTGGGGCCGTAGGTGACGATCTGCGCGCCGAGCCGCAGCGCGCCGGCCGAGAACGCCGTCCGGGTCCTGGTCGAGGTGCGCCGGAAGTAGATGCCGGCGACCAGGCCGTCGAGGGTGCGTTCCCGGGCGTCGGGGTGCGCGGCGAACCACGCACCTCGGTCCACGATGGAGCGCAGGTCGTCGTCCGTCAGGTCGTTGAGGGAGATCAGATGTCTCATTGGCCGGCCTCCGCCAGTTCGTCGTCGGACAGTGCGGCGATCTCGGCCCGGATCCGGTCCTCGACCAGGAGCGCGAGGTGCGCGACCGTGTTGCGTTCGAAGATGTCGCGGACCGGGATCTCCACGTCGAACTCCTCCTGGAGCCGCGAGGCGAGCCGGACCGCGAGCAGCGAGTGCCCGCCGAGGGCGAAGAAGCTGGCGTGCACTCCCGGTTCGACGCCGAGCAGCTCGACCCAGATCTCGCTGATCCGCTCCTCGACGACGTCGCGTGGGGCGACGAACTCGACGGTCGAGCGCAGCGCGTCGCGGTCCGGGGCGGGAAGGGCGCGCTTGTCGAGCTTCCCGTTGGCGGTCAGCGGGATCTTGTCGAGGGGTACGAACGCCGACGGCACCATGTACTCCGGCAGCCCCACCCCGCAGTGCTCGGCCAGCTCCGCGCCCCCGACCGAGGCGGTCGGCACGTAGTAGGCGACGAGGCGCTTGTCCCCCGGGCTCGGCTCGTCGGCGATCACGACGGCGTCGCGCACCGACGGGTGGCCGGCGAGGACGGCCTGCACCTCGCCCAGTTCGATCCGGTAGCCCCGGATCTTGACCTGGTCGTCGGCGCGGCCCAGGAACTCCAGGCTCCCGTCGACCCGGCGCTTGGCCAGGTCGCCGCTCTTGTACAGCCGGCCGGTCCCCCACGGGTCCGGCACGAACCGCTCGGCGGTCAGCTCCGGCCGGTTGAGATAGCCGCGCGCGACCCCGGGCCCGCCGACGTAGATCTCGCCGGGCACGCCGACCGGGACGAGGTTGCCGTCCGGGTCGAGCAGGTGGATCCGCAGGTCCGCGAGGGGGTGCCCGACCGGGTTGCCGGCGAGGGGCTCCAGGTCGCAGGCCTGCACCTGGTAGTAGGTGGAGTGCACGGTGGTCTCGGTGATGCCGTACATGTTGACCAGCGCCGGGTGCTCCACGCTGAACCGGTCGGTCCACGGCGCGAGGTCGGGCACGTCGAGCTTCTCGCCCGCGAACACGATCGCCCGCAGGTTCAACCGGTCGATCCGCGGGTCGCCGTCGCCGGCCAAGGCCACCAGGCTCCGGAAGGCGCTCGGCGTCTGGTTGAGGACCGTGACCTGGTGCTCGACGAGCAGGTCGAGGAACTCGTCGGGCGCGCGGGTCACCTCGCGGGGCACGACGACCAGCTTGCCGCCGTGCAGCAGCGCGCCCCACAGTTCCCAGACGGACACGTCGAACGCGTACGAGTGGAACAGCGGCCACACGTCGGTCGGCCCGAACTCGTAGTGCTCCCACGCGGACGTGAGCAGCCGCAGGACGTTCTCGTGGGTGAGACACACGCCCTTGGGCTTGCCGGTGGAGCCGGAGGTGTAGATGACGTAGATCAGGTTGTCGGGGGTGCTGCGCGGCTCCGGGTTGTGCTCCGGGCCTTCCAGCTCCTCGTCCAGCAACACCAGTGTGCCCTGCACGAGCCCGGCGTGTTCGGACCGGGTGACCACGATCTTCGCGCCCGCGTCGGCGAGCATGAAGCCGAGCCGGTCGGCCGGTTGCACCGGGTCGAGCGGCAGGTAGGCCGCTCCCGACTTGAGGACGCCCAGCAGGGTCGGGACCAGGTCCGGGCCGCGCTCCAGGCACACCCCGACGAGGGACTCCGGGCCGGCGCCGAGGCCGCGCAGGTGGTGGGCGAGCCGGTTGGCCCGGGCGTTGAGCTGCGCGTACGTCAGCTCGTGCTCGCCGAAGGCGACCGCGACGGCGTCGGGGGTCTCGGCGACCTGCTCCTCGAAGACCTCGTGCACGCATTTGGCCACCGGGTGCTCGGCGCGGGCCGGGGCCGCGAGCAGCGCCTTCTCGACCGGGTCGAGGAAGTCCACCCGGGACAGCGCGGTGTCCGGGTAGGTGGTGACCGCCTCCAGCAGGCCGACCAGGTGGTCGCCGAGCCGGGTCATGGTGGCCTCGTCGAACAGGGCCGTGGCGTACTCCAGGGCGCCGGACAGCGAGCCGTCCTCGCCCCGCCACATGAACAGGGTCACGTCGGTCTTGGAGATCCGCCACGCTTCCTGGAAGGCCTCGCCGCCCGAGTTGGCGGTCTGGCCCTCGTCGAGCAGGTCGAAGCCGACCTGGTACAGCGGGGTCCGCGACAGGTCCCGGTCGGGCTGCAGGTCCTCGACCAGCCGCTCGAACGGCAGCTCCTGGTGCGCGAACGCGTCGGTGCACACCGTGCGGACCCGGTCGAGGGCCTCCGCGAAGGTCGCACCCTCCAGGTTGGCCCGCAGGACCAGGGAGTTCAGGAAGCAGCCGACCAGGTTCTCGGCCTCGGGCCGGTCCCGCCCGGACACCGGCACCCCGACGACGGTGTCCCACTGCCCGGTGTAGCGGGCCAGGACCGCGCCGAACGCGGTGAGCAGGGTCATGAACGGGGTCGCCCCGTGCTGCTTGCCCAGCTTCTCCACAGCCGCCGCGAGGTCCGCCGGGACCGTGATCCGCACGCCGGAGCCGCGCGGGTCGCGCTCGGCGGGCCGGGGCCGGTCGGTGGGCACCTCGAGGGGGCGCAGGCCGTCGAGGGTGGCCCGCCAGTAGTCCAGGTCGCGGCCCAGGCGCTCGTCGGTGAGCCAGGAGCGCTGCCAGGCGGCGAAGTCGGCGTACTGCACGGGCAGCGGCGCCAGCTCCGTCCCGGCCAGCAGGGCGGCAAGTTCGCGCTCGATGACGACGGTGGATCCGCCGTCGGAGGCGATGTGGTGCAGGGTGAGCAGCAGGACGTGCTCCTCCCCGGGCACCCGGACGAGCAGTGCCCGCCAGACCGGGCCGGTGGCCAGGTCGAAACCCCGGGCCAACTGCTGGGCGAGCACGTCGGTCAGGTCGGCGGCGGCGGAGTCGGCGACCCGGAGCTCGACCGGGGACGGCGGGTCGATGACCTGCACGGGCTCGCCGGCCTCGGTGACATATCGGGTCCGCAGGATCTCGTGCCGGGCGGACAGGCCGTCCAGCGCCCGGCGGACGGCGGCCGGTTCGAGGGCGGCGTCCAGGCGGAGCATGACCGGCGCGACCCACTCGGGGCTGGCCGGCTGCATCCGGTCGAGGAACCACAGCCGGTGCTGGGCGAACGACAGCGGCAGCGCGCCGTCGCGGGGCACCGGCACGACCGGGGGCACGACCTCGGCGGGCAGGGTGAGCAGCAGGGCCTGCTGCTCGACCGTGGTGGCCGTGAACAGGCCGCGCAGCTGCACCTCGCCGCCGGACGCGACCCGCAGGGCCTTCGCCAGCCGGGTCAGCACGAGCGAGGAGCCGCCGAGGCTGAAGAAGTCGTCGTGCACCCCGACCCGGTCGACCTTGAGCAGGTCGGCCCAGACCTGCGCGACCAGAGCCTCAGCGGGGGTACGCGGCGCCACGAAGTCGGTGCCCTCCGGCTCCGGCGCGGGCAGCGCGGCCCGGTCGACCTTGCCGCTCGTGGTGAGCGGGAAGGCGTCGAGCTGGACGAACACTGCCGGGATCAGCGCCTCGGGCAGCCGGTCGCGGAGAAACTCGCGCAGTTCGGTGCCGGGCAGCGCCCGGGAGCCCACGACGTACCCGGCGAGGCGCTTGGACCCGTCGGCGTCGGAGAAGGCGACCACGGTCGCGCCCTTGACCTCGGCGTGCGCGGCGAGCGCGGCCTCGACCTCGCCGGGCTCGATCCGGACCCCGTTGATCTTGACCTGCTGGTCGATCCGACCCAGATACTCCAACGACCCGTCCGGCCGCCAGCGCACCTGGTCCCCGGTCCGGTACAGCCGGGTGCCCGGCTCGCCGTACGGGTCCGGGACGAACGTCGCGGCGGTCAGGTCCGGGCGGCCCAGGTAGCCCCGGCCCACGCCGACCCCGCCGGCGTGCAGCTCACCGGGCATGCCGACCGGGACCGGCTCGCCGTCGGCGTCGAGGACCAGGACCCGGTTGTTCGCGATCGGCCGGCCGATCGGCACCGGGCCGGTCTCCTGCACCGGGTCGAACGGGTGGGCCGTGACGTCGATGGCGCACTCGGTCGGGCCGTAGGTGTTCCACAGCTCGGCCTTCAGCCCGTCGGTGAGCCGGCGGCCCAGCTCGGCGTGCAGCGGCTCGCCGGCCGAGAACAGCAGCCGCAGCGACAGGCAGTCGCGCCAGGCCGGCTCGTCGGCGAGGAGGCGGTACACGGAGGGCACGCCCTGCAGCACCGTGATCTTGTGCCGGAGGATCGCGGCGACCAGCGAGGCGGGGTCGCGCTCCGCGCCGACCGGGGCGAGCACCACGGTGCCGCCGCTGATCAGCGGGGCGAAGAACTCCCAGCACGCCGCGTCGAACGTCAGCGCGGTCTTCTGCAGCACCCGGTCGGCCGCCGCCATCTGGTGCCGCTCGACGGCCCACAGCACCCGGTTGCGGATCGCGGCGTGCCCGACGACGACGCCCTTCGGCCGGCCGGTGGAGCCGGAGGTGTAGATCGCGTACGCGGCGTTGTCGCCGGTCACCTCGACGGCCGGCGGGGCCTCGGGCAGCGCCTGCACCTCACCCCAGCCGGGGGTCAGGCACACGGGCCGCGCGGCGGTACCGTGCAGCGCGTCGGCCAGGGACTCCTCGGTCAGGACGATCCGCGCCGCGGTGTCCTCCAGGACCCAGTGCAGCCGGTCGCGCGGGTGCTCGGGGTCCAGCGGGACGTACGCGGCCCCCGCCTTCCACACCGCGAGCAGCGCGACGACCAGGTCGGCGCCCCGGCGCATCCGTACCCCGACCAGGGATTCCGGGCCGACGCCGAGGCCGTGCAGGTGATGGGCGAGCCGGTTGGCCCGCAGGTCGAGTTCGCGGTAGCAGACGGTGCGGTGCTCGTCGATGACCGCCACGGCGTCCGGCGTGCGGGCGGCCTGCTCGGCGACGAGCTGGTGCAGGAGGCTCATGCGTTCGCCATCCGCTCACGCAGGCTCAGCGGGCGCAGGTCGGTCCAGATCTCGCCGATCCGGGCCAGGCACTCCTCGCGGCTGGCCTCAGGGCCGTCGAAGGCCCAGCCGGCGGGGGGCTGCCGGTCCGCCCACCACAGCGAGTACTGCTCCTCGTCGTTACGCACCACGCGGTACGTGCGGTCGTCAGACATGGCTCGCTCCTGCTCTCGACTCGGCGGGGTCCACCGAGCACGATGCGACCTTCCGCTATACGCCGCCTATATCCCCCTCTTGACAGTCACTACTATTTGACAGCTACTCTCATTTCATGAACCGTCGCTGGTGGGCCCTCGCGGCCCTCGTGCTCTCCGTCCTCGTCATCGGGCTCGACTCGACCGTGCTCAACGTGGCCCTGCCCACCCTCGCCGGGGCGCTGCGCGCCGACACGGGCGACCTGCAGTGGATCGTGGACGGCTACCTCGTGGTGTTCGCCGTGCTGCTGCTCCCCGCCGGGCTGCTCGGCGACCGGTACGGCCGCAAGAAGCTCCTGATCACCGGCCTCGTGCTCTTCGGGGCGGCGTCCCTGGCGGCCAGCTACACCACGGGCGTGCCCGGGCTGGTCGCCGCGCGGGCCGCGATGGGCTTCGGGGCGGCCCTGATCATCCCGCTGTCGATGGCCGTGATCCCCTCGGTCTTCCCGCCCGCCGAGCGCACGAAGGCCATCGCGATCTGGTCGGCCGGCGTCGCCCTCGGCCTGCCGCTCGGCCCGGTCCTCGGCGGCTGGCTGCTCGACCACTACTGGTGGGGCTCGATCTTCCTGATCAACGTGCCCGTCGTGCTGCTGGCCGTGCTGGTCACGGCCCTGATGGTGCCGGAGTCCCGCAACCCGGGGACCGAGCCGGTCGACCTGGCCGGGGTCGCGCTGTCCGTAGCCGGTCTCGGCGCCCTGGTCTACGGCGCGATCGAGCGCTCCCCCGGCTGGACCGTCGCCGGGGTCGCCGGCCTCGCCGGGTTCCTGCTCTGGCAGCGCCGGGCCCGGCACCCCATGCTGGACCTGCGGCTGTACGCCGACCGCAACTTCCTCTGGGGCTCCGTCGTGGCCACCCTCGCCACGTTCGGGCTGATGGGCGTCCTGTTCGTCCTGCCGCTCTACCTGCACCAGGTCCTCGGCTACGACGCGCTCGGCGTCGGCCTGCGACTCATCCCCCTGATGGCCGGCCTGCTCGTCGCCGGGCTGGCCAGCTCCCGGATCCTGCCCCGGGTCGGCCCCCGGCTCGCGGTCGGCGGCGGTCTCGTCGTCCTCGCGGTCGGCCTGGCGTTGGGCGCGACCACCGACGCCGCCGACGGCTACGGCTGGACCGCGCTGTGGCTGTCCGTGCTCGGGGTCGGCACCGGGGCGTCCCTGGTGCCGGCGATGGACACCGTGCTGGCCACGCTGCCGGCCGAGCGGACGGGAATCGGCTCGGCCGCCGTGCAGGCCATGCGGCAGGTCGGCGGCGCGCTCGGGGTCGCCGTCCTCGGTAGCCTGCTGTCCGGGCGACTGCCGGACCTGGTCGGCGGGATGCGGCTGGTCCTGGCCACGTGCGTGGTGTGCGTGGCGTTCGGCGCGGCCCTGGCCGGGTTCGGGTTGTCCGGCAGAATGAGGGCATGAGCCTGCGGGAGATGAAGAAGCTGCGGACCCGCCGGTCCATCCAGACCGAGGCGCTGCGACTCTTCGACCTCCAGGGGTACGAGGCGACCACGGTCGACCAGATCGCCGCAGCCGCCGAGGTGTCCCCGAGCACCTTCTTCCGGTACTTCGCGACGAAGGAGGACGTGGTCGTCGAGGACGAGTACGACCCGCTGATCGTGGAGGCGTTGCGGCGCCGGCCGGCCGGGGAGCCGCCCGTGGACGCGATCCGGGCGGTGCTCCGCGAGGTGTTCGTGCCGATCTACGCGGAGGACGGGGAGCGCATTCTCGCGCGTACCCGGCTGAGTTTGTCCGTTCCGCAGTTGCGGGCCCGGATGTGGGAGAACCTGCACCAGACCCAGGAGATGATCGTCACCGCACTGGACGCCGATCCCGCCGACACCCGGGTGCTGGTCGGGGCCGTGGTCGGGGCCTGGATGGCCGTGATCCGGACCTGGACCGACACCGGGGAGGGCGACCTGCCGGAGCTGCTGGACGACGCCCTGGTCCGGCTGGGCCGGGGCTTCCGGGAATGACAAGGGGGCGCTCCCCGCGCGCAGGGTGGTCGCGCGGGGAGCGCCGGTCGGTCAGACCAGCTTCACGCCGGGCGTCGTCGCCCAGCCCGGGAAGTTGGCGACCCCGTTGTTGGTGACGGTGAACGTGCCGTTGCCGTTGGAGAACGCCACCGGCACCGTTGTCCAGCCCGAACCGCCCGCGAGGGCGAAGTCGGTCCGGCCGTCGCCGTTGAAGTCACCGGCCGCGACCTGCACACCCGGGGTGGTCGCCCAGCCCGGGATGTTCGCGACGCCGTTGTTGGTGACGGTGAACGTGCCGTTGCCGTTGGAGAACGCCACCGGCACCGTCGTCCAGCCCGAACCGCCCGTGAGCAGGAAGTCCGCGCGGCCGTCGCCGTTGATGTCGCCGGCGGCCACCTGCACGCCGGGCGTCGTCGCCCAGCCCGGGATGTTCGCCACGCCGCTGTTCGTGACATTGAACGTGCCGTTCCCGTTGGAGAACGCCACCGGCACCGTCGTCCAGCCGCTGCCGCCGGTCAGCACGATGTCCGCCCGACCGTCGCCGTTGAAGTCGCCGGCCACGGCCTTGACGTTGGCCGTCGCGGCCCAGCCGGGGAAGTTCGCGACCCCGTTGTTGGTGACGGTGAACGTGCCGTTCCCGTTGGAGAACGCGACGGGTACCGTCGTCCAGCCCCCGCCGCCGGTCAACGCCAGGTCGGCCCGGCCGTCGCCGTTGAAGTCACCGGAGAGGAGCTTCACGCCCGGGGTGGTCGCCCAGCCCGGGAAGTTCGCGACGCCGTTGTTGGTGACGGTGAACGTGCCGTTGCCGTTGGAGAACGCCACCGGCACCGTGGTCCAGCCGGAGCCGCCCGCGAGGGCGATGTCGGCCCGGCCGTCGCCGTTGAAGTCACCGGAGACCGCCTGGACGCCAGCCGTGGCGGCCCAGCCCGGGAAGTTGGTCACGCCGTTGTTCGTGACGCTGAACGAGCCCGCGCCGTTGCCGAAGGCCACCGGCACCGTCGTCCAGCCCGAGCCACCGGTCAACGCCAGGTCGGAGCGCCCGTCGCCGTTGTAGTCGCGGGCGACCCGGGTGCCCGGGGTGGTGCACGGCGCGTCCTCGCCAGCGACGTTCACGCCGGTCCACGCGCCCTGCACGGCCTTGTACTCCGTCGAGCACAGCCCGTACAGGTCCGACGCCGCGGACAGGGTGGCCGCGCGCGCGTCGTTCGCGCCGACGGCGACGTATTTCGTGGAGCTGGTGAAGTACAGGTCCATCGCCCGGTACCAGATCTTCGCGGCCTTGTCCCGGCCGACCCCGGTCACCGGCGACGCGCCCGGGCACAGCGGGGCGTTGGCCGTGCTGCCCTCGGCGAGGAAGTAGTACGCCAGGTTGCCGACGCCCGAGGAGTAGTGCACGTCGATGTTGCCGATGCCGTCGTACCAGCAGTTCTTCGAGGAGCCGTCGAGCTTCGGGTCGTACATCCACCGCAGCGGGTTCCCGTTGCCGAAGATGTTGATCTTCTCGCCGATCAGGTAGTCGCCGGGGTCGCTGGCGTTGTTCGCCGAGTACTCCACCATCGTGCCCCAGATGTCGCTCGCGGACTCGTTCAGCCCGCCGGACTCGCCCGCGTAGGTCAGGCCGCCCGGGATGATGTTCTCGGTGATGCCGTGGCCCATCTCGTGCCCGGCGACGTCGATGGCGACCAGCGGGCGCTGGTTGTTCTGCCCGTCGCCGTAGGTCATCGTCGAGCCGTTCCAGAACGCGTTGATGTAGTTGCTGCCGTAGTGCACCCGGCTCGGCACACCGGTGCCGTTGCCGAAGATGCCGTTGCGACCGTGCACGTTCTTGAAGTAGTCGAAGGTCAGCGCCGCGCCGTAGTGCGCGTCCACGCCCGCCGACTGCCGGTTGGCCTGGGTGCCGTCGCCCCACACGTTGTCCGCGTCGGTGAACGTCGTGCACGTGCCGGAGCCCTGGTTCATGTCGCACGTGGAGTTGTTGCCGTGCGACGGGTCCACCATCGAGTACGACGGGGTGGTGTCGATCGTGACCGTGCCCGAGTAGATGCTTTTGCCGGTACCCGCGACGTTCAGCCCGTTGGGGAGGTCGCCGCCGCCGGTCCCCGTGGTGCCGGGGCCGTCCGCCGCGAACTCGCCGGTGCCGGTGCCGACCGTCCCCGGACCGTCCGTCGTGCGGTCGCCGGTGCCGGTGCCGCCGACACCCGGGCCGTCCGAAGCGAGGCCGCCGCCGCCCGTGCCGCCGGTGCCCGGGCCGCTCAGGGTCTTGACCTCGTCGAAGGAGCCGGTGACCGCGCCGGTCCGCGCGTCGGTCAGCACGTGCAGCACGCTGGGGGTCTGCGCGCGGGTCCCCCGCACGACGGTCTCCCACGCGAGGTGACCCGTGCCGGAGGTGGCGTCCACGACCAGCCGGGGCGCGTCCGCGCCGCTGACCGTGCCACTGAACGCCGCCCGGGAGGCCGACGCTGCCCGCACCGCGGGGACGGCGGCCTTCGTGTCCACCGCGAGCGGGGCGGCCAGGGCGTTGGTGACCCCGGCCAGGGTGCCGCCGGGCGCGTTGTGCACGACGAAGTCGCCGCCGAGCACCGGCAGCCCGGCGTACGTGCGGGTGTAGCGCACGTGCGACGCGCCGGAGGGTTCCGTGACCGTGCGGGCGACGGTGTACGCGTCGCCCGGGGCCGCGCTGACCGCGTCGGGATGAGACCTGATCGAGGCGTCGGCCGAGGCGACGGCCCGGGCCTGGAGAGACGGCGGGGCGGCCTGCGCGCTCGTGGACACGGCGGCCAGGAGGCCGGCGACGAGTGCGACAGTGCCGCCCGCGGCGAAGCGTCTGCTCATAGCGACTCACTCTCACTGAGGGATGTGGCGGTTACACCACCCGTACATCCATAACAGTGGATCTTATGCCGCGTCAGCACCCTGTCCGCTACTTGTCAGTCCATAGTGGTCTGTTTCCGTCACACGATAAGCCACCTGCCGCCCAACACCAGCGCGCCGACGGCGAACAGCAGGAAGAAACCCACCCAGACCAGCCCCGGCACCCGGGTCAGCCGGGCCAACTGGTCGGCGTCGGAGTCCGGCGCGCGGCCCCGGCGGCGCATCGCCTGCAGCTCGAACACCGGACGCACGCCGCCGAGGAGCAGGAACCACACCAGCAGGTACCCGAAGACGCCCTGCACGTCCGAGGAGCCGAACCACGACACCGCGAACAGGATCCCCATCGTGACCAGCACCGACAGGATGCCGAAGACGTTCCGGACCATGATCAGGATGCAGGGCAGCAGCAGCATGCTCCCCCACAGCAGCGCCGTGGGCCGCCCGCCGGCCAGCAGCGCCGCGCCGCCGAGGCCGAGCAGGGACGGGGTGACGTAGCCGGCGAGGGCCGTGAACACCATGCCCGGACCGGTCGGCCGCCCCCGGGTCAGGGTCAGGCCCGAACTGTCCGAGTGCAGCCGGATGCCCGACAGCCGCCGGCCGGACAGCACCGCGACCAGCGCGTGGCCGCCCTCGTGCGCGATCGTGACGAAACCCCTGGTCAGTCGCCAGACCTGGCTCGGACCGACGGCGCACGCCGCCACGAAGGCCGCGGCCATGACGAGCACCAGGGACGGGTGGGGCTGGACGGTGACCAAACGGTCCCACAGGGCAGACAACACGACAACCGGCCTCGCTCATCCTCGGGGTGAGCTGCCAGCGTGCCACGCCGACGCAAGGCCGACGAACGCCCGCCCGAGCCACCCCGTCCGGGCGGGGCGGCCGTCAGGCGTTCGCCGACTTCGCGGCGGCCTTCATCTTCTTCTTGAAGTCGCGCACCTTGCCCAGACTCCCCGCGTCCACGATGTCCGCCACCGACCGGTACGTGCCGGCCGGCCCGAAATCCCCCGCCGCCGCGCGCCAGCCCGTCGGTCGCACCCCGAACTGCTTGCCGAGCAGGGCCGTGAAGATCTGCGCCTTGGCCTTGCCGAAGCCCGGCAGGGTGCCGACCCGTTTCACCAGGTCCGCGCCACTGGTGGCGGCCGTCCACACCGAGGCGGGGTCGCCGTCGAAGTCGTCGAGGAGCACCCGGCACAGTTTCTGGGTGCGTTCGGCCATCGCGGCAGGGAAGCGGTGGATCGCCGGGACGGTCGAGAAGATCCGGGCGAACTCCTCGGGGTCGTGGTCGGCGATCGCCGCGGCGTCGAGCCGGGGGGTGCCGAGGCGGCCGGCCAGTAGGTACGGGCCGATGAACGCCTTCTCCAGCGGGATCTGCTGGTCGAGCAGCATCCCGATCAGCAGGGCGAGCGGGTCGGTGCGCAACAGCTCGTCGGCCGCCGGGTCCTGGGCGAGAAACAGCGTGCTCATCCGCCCAGCTTGCCAGATCCGAAACCCAGATTTCCCGGTACTCGCGGACGGGTTCCCCGCGGCGGCCGCCGTCAGGGGGTGTACACGCAGCCGTGGTAGCCGAAGCCGAACCGCTCGATCGTGCTCCGCTGCCGGCACACCGTCGCGCCGTCGGCGACGAAGAGGAAGTGGTACGGCTCGTAGAGGAGCTTGGTGTTCGGCAGCACGGTGTAGACGTGGCGGCGCAGTTCGGGCCGCAGTGCACGGTTGAGCCCGCCGCCGGTGGTGGTCGGGGAGACGTTGTCGACGCTGCCCAGGACGGCCGGTCCTCGACGGTCGGCGACCGTGACCCCGGTCGAGGCCAGGATGGTGGCGCTGCCGGCCTGGGCGACGTACCGGCTCACCAGGTACGGCATCAGGTAGTCGTCGTGGCCGACGAGGACCGCGCCGTCGTTGTCCGGCACCGTGCCGTCCACGGTCCGGAGGCAGGGGTAGTCCCCGGCGGCGATGTCCGCCTCGGTGACCCCCATCCGCGACAGCCAGAACGCGCGGGTTCCCGAGCCGACCCTTGGCAGCACCGGCGTGACAGGCGTGCCGCCGAAGCCGGTGTTCAGGCAGCGGTAGACCCGCTGCAACTGCGTGTAGGTCAGGTTCGACGGCAAGTCGCTGTCCTGGTTGATCGCGTAGGTCACCGCGTCGACGGCGTACGGGATGCTGGTGTAGCCGGGCACGTCCGCCGCCGTCGTGGTGGACAGGAAGTCGACGCAGCCGGTGATGTCGACGCCGTGGAAGACGCCGCCGAACTCGCCGTTGGCCGCCCGCAGCGCCGCGAGGGCCTCGGGTCCGTTGACCGGCCGGGGGAAGACGCATCCGGTGGGCCGGGTCTGGATCGCACCGCCCCCGCCGCTGGCCCAGCCGCCGATCAGCGAGCCGTCTGTGCCCAGTACCCCGGACAAGCCCTCGGTCAGGTTGTCCGTCACGTCCGTGGTGAGGCCGACGAGCTGGGGATATCGGCCTGGCGGCGGGTCGGCTGCCGCGGGGCTCGCGGCGGCGACCACGAGCAGGGCCAGGAAGAGCCCCATCGCGCCGCGCGGAGTCCGTGCCATATCAGTTCCCCCCGATGCCGAACCCCGCCGTGCCGCCCTCGGCGGCGGGGTCGTCCGGCGTGCCCACGTGCCCGCCGCGACCACGGCGCCGACTGCGAGCACTGGTCCGCGTGCTCCACGGGCCGCCCCCGTGTACCCGTCCCGGTCGGAACGGTGGAGCCCGATTCTGCCGGCCGAAGCCGACGGGACGTGCGGTGCGCGGTGCACGCCGGATGAACAGTTCGAGGCGCCGACGGCACCCACATTGAGCGGTTGTCCCGCGCCCGGCGGCCCCGTGCCGCCGGGCGCTGGACCCCTACTTGCGGTCGTGCACGTTCGCCGGGACGATCTGCGGCGCGAACGTGAACAGGTCCGGGTTGTGCGGGTCGACGGTCAGGCTGACCCAGTGGCTGTTGAGGTCGCCGAACGTCTCCACCCGGGTGAAGTTGCCGATCACCTGGCCGTTGTCGTAGGTCAGCGGCTTGTCCTGCTTGTAGTAATGCGAGTCGCCGTGCACGAGGGCGACCTGGCCCTTGAACGCCAGCACCTCGGTGCGCAGCGCGGCGACGATCTCGGTGAAGCCGTCGTAGCTGCGCGGGTCGGTCAGCCGGCCCTCGTTGTTGAAGTTCGGGTCGGCCTGCCACACGACGACCACTCCCTGGTCGCCCCGGGCCGTGGCCTGCGCGAACGTCTCGTGCATCCAGGCGATGTTGGCGGCGAGCCGGGCGGTGTGCTCGGCGTCCTGGCGGGCGATCTCGGCGGCGGGGCGGGCCTCGCCGTCGACCCCGGCGTGCGGGAAGTTGTCGTTGCTGCCCTGCACGTTGAGGCCCAGGTAGGTGACGGGGCCGCAGGCGAAGCGGTTGTTCTCCGGGTACGCCGGCTGCCGCTCGATCTTCATCGGCTTCTTGCCCTGCGAGTAGGGCGTGGAGTAGAACACGGAACGCTCGTAGTCGAGGCGCTCGATCGGGTCGTAGGCCCCGTTGTTGGCCCGGTGGCAGTCGGTCCAGTCGTTGTCGCCCGGCAGGACGACGACCGGCTTGGTCATGGCGTTGAAGCGGGCGAGCGCGTCGGCGTACATCGCGTTGTCGCAGCGCTCCTTGCCGTTCTTCAGGTCGCCGTCGTAGATCGAGAAGTTCACGTTGGCGGCGTTGATGTGGTCGGCGAGGGCCGCGAACTCCGACCGGCCGCCGTTGCCGTAGTTGACGTCGCCGAACAGTCCGACGGTGTACTTGTGCCAGCCGAGCTTCGCGCCGTCCTCCGGCGCGGCCTGGCCGGTGGCGGCCACCCCGACGACGGCGGCCACGGCGAGTCCCGTGGCGATGGCCACCTTGCGCAGTGCGAACACGATGCCTCCAGGGAAGAATTGGGATTCCTCCCCGGATCGCAGCGCACCCCGGTGATGCCCAGGTGACGTGCAACCAAGCTCAGGACCATCATCGGGTACGGATCAGGTGTCCACGTCCCCGGCGACACGCGCGGTGCCCGGCGATGGCGGCACGTGTCCGGACATCGCCGTCAGCGGCGTCCGGCCGCGACGACGTCAGCGGCATCGGGCCGCAGGCACGGCAACGGGCATCCGGACGCAGGCACGGCAGCGGGCATCCGGCCGGAGGTGGCGCCCCCGGCACGTGACCGGAGGGTGCCTGTCGCGGTCACGGTTCCTCCACGGCCGCGTGCCGGGGGCCCTTCGGTGGCGCGTTCTCCGGGAAGTGGCACGCCACCCGGTGCCCCGGCGCCAGCTCCAGAAGCGGGGGCTCCACGGTCCGGCAGATGTCCTGCACCTTCCAGCACCGGGTGTGGAACCGGCAGGCCGGCGGCGGGTCCAACGGGGACGGCGGGTCGCCGCCGAGCAGGATCCGCTCCCGGCGCTGGTGGTGCTTGGCTGCCGCCACGGGCACGGCCGACATCAGGGCGACGGTGTAGGGGTGCATGGGCGTGTCGTAGAGGCCCTGGCGCGGCCCCAGTTCCACGATCTTGCCGAGGTACATGACGGCGACCCGGTCGCTGATGTGCCGGACCACGGACAGGTCGTGCGCGATGACCAGGTAGGTCAGGTTCAGCTCGTCCTGCAGGTCCTCCAGTAGGTTGACGACCTGGGCCTGGATGGACACGTCGAGCGCGGACACCGGCTCGTCGGCGACGATCAGCTTGGGCCGCAGCGCCAGGGTGCGGGCGATGCCGATCCGCTGGCGCTGGCCGCCGGAGAACTCGTGCGGGTAGCGGTTGTAGTGCTCGGGGCTCAGGCCGACCATCTCGAGGATCTCCTGCACGGCGCGTTTGGTGCCGTGCTCGGTGGCGATGCCCTGGATCCGGAAGGGCGCGCCGACGATCGTGCCGACGGTGTGCCGGGGGTTGAGGGACGAGTAGGGGTCCTGGAAGATCATCTGGATGTCGCGGCGGCGGGGACGCATCGCGTTGGCGGACAGGTGGGTGATGTCGTGCCCGTCGAACACGATCTTCCCCGCGCTCGGTTCGAGCAGCCGGACGAGGAGCCGGCCGGTCGTGGTCTTGCCGCAGCCGGACTCCCCGACCAGCCCGAGCGTCTCCCCGGTACTGACCGTGAAGTCCAGCCCGTCGACCGCCCGGACCGCCCCGACCTTGCGCCGCCACAGCGCGCCGTGCGTCACGGGGAAGTGCTTGGTCAGCCCGGTGACCTCCAGCAGAGTCGTCATTGCCCCTCCAGCCTGGGCCGGATCTCGTCGGTGAAGATGCCGCGCCGGACGCCGGGCGGCAGATGGCAGGCGACCCGGTGGCCGCCGCCGACGTCCTCCAGCTCGGGGGTCTCGGTCTCGCTCAGCCCGTCGTTGGCGACGGCGTACCGGCACCGGGGGTGGAACGCGCACCCGGTCGGCAGGTTGATCATGCTGGGCGGGGTGCCGGCGATCTGGGCCAGCCGCGCCGTGGGCTCGACGTCGAGGCGGGGCACCGAACCGAGCAGGCCCCAGGTGTAGGGGTGCTCGGCCCGGTCGAACAGGTCCTCGGAGGAGGCGTGCTCGACGGCCCGGCCGGCGTACATGACGAGGATGTCGTCGGCCAGTTCCGCGACGACGCCCAGGTCGTGGGTGATGACGATGACCGCCGCCCCGAAGTCGCGTTGCAGGTCGCGGATCAGGTCGAGGATCTGGGCCTGCACCGTGACGTCGAGGGCGGTGGTGGGCTCGTCGGCGATCAGCAGGTCGGGGTCGCAACTCAGCGCCATCGCGATCATGGCCCGCTGGCGCATGCCGCCGGAGAACTGGTGCGGGTAGTCGTCGACCCGCTTGTCCGGGCGCGGGATGCCGACCCGGCCGAGCATGTCGATCGCGTGCTTGCGGGCGACGGCCTTGGAGACCGCGTTGTGCACCTGGTACGCCTCCACGATCTGCCGGCCCACGGTGTAGAACGGGTGCATCGCCGACAGCGGGTCCTGGAAGATCATGGCCATCTTCTTGCCGCGCAACCGGCGGACCCGGTCGCGGGTGGCGCCCACCAGCTCCAGGCCGTCGAGCCAGATCTCGCCGGTGATCGTGGGGTGCCCGGTCTTCAGCAGGCCCATGATGGCCATGCTCGTCACGCTCTTGCCGGAGCCGGACTCCCCCACGATGCCCAGGGTCTTGCCGCGATCGAGGGCGAAGGTCAGCCCGCCGACGGAGTGCACCAGCCCGTCGTCGGTCGGGAACGTCACGTGTAGGTCGTTGACCTCGAGAAACGCCATCACAGCCTCACTCTGGGGTCGGCGACGGCGTACAGGATGTCGACCGTCAGGTTGGCCAGCACGATGAACAGCGCGGCGAGCATGGTCACGCCGAGCACCTGGGGCAGGTCGTTGTTGTTGATCGCGTCGATGGCGTACCGGCCGATGCCGGGCAGCGAGTAGGTGCTCTCCGTGAGCACCGCCCCGCCGAGCAGCAGCCCGATGTCCAGGCCGAACACGGTCAGGATCGGGGTGAGGGTGGCCCGCAGCGCGTGCCGGGTCACCACGATCGGCTCGGTGAGCCCCTTGGCCCGGGCGGTGCGGATGAAGTCCTCCCCCATCGTCTCCAGCATCCCGGCGCGGGTGAGCCGGGCGTACAGGGCCGCGTACAGGAAGGCCAGGGTCACCCAGGGCAGCAGGAGGTTGTCGGCCCACTCCAGGGGGTTCTCCGTCAGCGGCACGTAGTTCACGCCGCTGGGTCTGAACAGGGCCAGCGACAACAGACCGGTGAAGAAGATCGGCAACGACACCCCGCCGAGGGCGACGAGCATCGCCGCCCGGTCGAAGAACGTGCCCTTGCGCAGGGCGGAGAGCACCCCGATCGCCACCCCGGCGATGAGCCACAGGATCGACGCGCCCGCCGCCAGGGACGCCGTCACCCCGATCCGGTCCACGAGGTCCGGCCAGACCGGGCGCTGGGTCTTGAAGGAGTAGCCGAAGCAGGGCGGCGGGCAGTACTCCTTGTCGGGGCCGAACTCGAAGTCCCGGCCGGCGACGATGCCCTTGACGAACTGGCCGTACTGCACCACCAGCGGCTTGTCCAACCCCAGCTTGACCTTCGTGGCCTCGATCTCGGCCTGGCTCGGGTCCTTGCCCACGTACTGGGCGGCCAACTGGTCGACGGACTGCCCGGCGATCCGGGGCACGATGAAGAAGATCGCGAACGTGACCATGCTGGTGATGAACAGCAGCACGATCGCGCCGAGCAACCGTCGGATCAGGAAAGCCGCCATAGTAGCCGCCCGGGACGTCACCGCCCCGGGCGTTCACCCCCCGTCACTGCTTGCCGAGTTGGGTGTAGTTGTACATGCCGTACGAGTAGTCGATGACCACGTTCGTCATCGCCGGGTTGCGGTAGAGCAGCCCCTTGCCGTACAGGAACGGCACCAGTGAGGCGTGTTCCATCGCGGCCTTGTCGATCTGGCCGTAGATCGCCTCGCGCTCCTTCGCGTCGGTGCTCGCCGCGGCCTTGTCGAACAGGGCGTTGATCGCCGGGTCGTCCATCTCCTGGACGTTGGTGTTGCCCTGCGGCTTGATCGTGCGGCCGTCGACGAGCTGCTGGAGGAACCCGAAGCCGGTCGGCCAGTCGGCGGACCAGCCGTGGAACACGATCCCGATGTTGTTGGTCTTCACGTACTCGGGCGCGCCGGCGAACCGGGTGAAGTACTGCCCGGCCGGCACCGACTTGATCTCGGTCTTGATGCCCACCTTGCTCAGCGCCTGCTGCAGCGCCTCGCCGGAGGCGACCTCCTTGGGCCGGTCGGCGCGGAGCAGGATCGTCGTGGAGAAGCCATCCGGCTTGCCGCACTTGGCCAGGGCGTCCTTGGCCTTGGCCACGTCGCCCTTGGAGTCGGGCGTGGCGAACAGGTCGAACTTCTGGTAGCCGACGATCGTCGGGGGCAGCATCGTGGTGGCGATGTCGCCACCGGCGATCGGCCCGCCGTAGGCGGTCTGCAGCGACACCTTGTCCGTGGCGTACTGCACGGCCCTGCGGCACTCGATGTTGTCGAACGGCGCGACCTTCTCGTCCATCACGAAGAACCACAGCCGGCCGGTGAAGGTGTTGTCCGAGTTGGCCTTCAGCTTCGGGTCGGACAGGATCTTCGACTGGGCGGCGGCCTGTACCCCGGAGCCGGCCACGTCGGCGTCCAGCGAGCCGGCCAGCAGCCGGTTGTCGATGTCCTCAGCCGTGGTCTTGAGCTTCACGTCGATCTTGTCGACGAGCTGCTTGCGGTTGGGGTCACCGGTGTCCCAGTTGGGGTTCTTGCTGAGCAGGAACTGCTTGCCCGGCTCGTAGGAGTCCACCTTGTACGACCCTGTCGACAGCGGGTGCTCCTGGTACTTGGCCCCGGTGTCCTTCGCCTGCGGCACCGGCACCGTCTGGGGGCTGGACACCAGGAAGTCGAAGTCGCCGAACGGGGACTTGAGCTTGAACACGACCGTGGAGTCGTCCGGCGTCTGGATCCCGGTGAACGCGTTCATGTCCGGCGTCTTGTACGGGCCCTTGTAGTCCCCCGCGTCGAGGAAGTCGACGAAGTAGGTGGGGCCGTTGGGCAGCACGTCGCGGGCGTACGTGCGCGCCACGGCGTACTTGACGTCCGCGGCCTTCACCGGCGTGCCGTCCTCGTACTTCACCCCGGGCTTGAGCTTGTAGGTGATCGTCTTCCCGCCGTCGGACACCTGGCCGAGGCCGGTGGCCAGGTCGGGCACCAGCTCCAGGCCGGCCTTGCCCGCCGCGGGCTTGAACATGGTCAACGACCGGCCGTAGAGCCGGGCGAAGTCCCAGGAGAACGCGTAGTAGGTGTTGCCGGGGTCGATGGAGTCCCAGTCGTCGGAGATCGCGAGGTTGAGCGTGCCGCCCTTGTGGTCCGAGGCGTTCACGATCTTCGAGTCGGCCGCGTTGAACACGGCGGTACCCGTCTTCGTGGTGGTGTTGTTGCCGCTGCTGCATGCCGATAGCCCGAGGGCCAGCGCGACCCCGGCGACCATGGTCGCTCTTCTCATTGTGTTGCCACCCCCTCGGGTGTCAGCGCGCCCGTGGGTCGAGCGCGTCGCGGAGCCCGTCGCCGAGCAGGTTGAAGGCCATCACGGTGAGGAAGATGGCCAGTCCGGGCACGACCATGTACATCGGGGCCACGGAGTAGAAGGGGACGGCGTCGGCGAGCATCTTGCCCCAGGAGGGGGTGGGGGGCCGGATGCCGACGCCGAGGAAGGACAACGCCGCCTCGAAGAGGATGTTGGTGGGGATCATCAGGGTCGCGTACACCAGGACCGGCGCGAACAGGTTGGGCAGCAGCTCGCGGAACACCACGTGGAAGCCGCGCGCGCCCAGGCTGCGGGAGGCGTCCACGAACTCGCGTTCCCGCAGCGACAGGGTCTGGCCCCGCACGATCCGGCCGACGTAGGGCCAGTTGAAGAAGCCGATGATGAAGACGAGTACCGCGATCCGCAGCGTGTTGCCGCTCATCCCGAACGCGTGGTCGGGGATGACCCCGGCCAGCGCGAGTGCGAACAACAGCAGCGGGAACGCGAGGAACACGTCCATGGTCCGGCTGATCAGGGTGTCGACCCAGCCGCCCATGTAGCCGGCGATGACGCCGAGCACGGTGCCGATCGTCACCGACAGCAGGGTGGCCAGGAAGCCGATCAGCAGGGAGATCTGCGCGCCGTAGAGGATCCGGCTGAACACGTCGCGCCCGCTGCGCGGCTCCACGCCCAGCGGGTGGTCCCAGCTGAACCCGGCGAAGACCCCCTCGCCCTTCGGCTTGCTGAACGTCGGGTCGATCAGGTCCTGGTGGAAGTCCGTGGGCGAACCCCCGGTGATCTTCACGAGCAGCGGCGCCAGGACCGCGGCCAGCACCAGGATCACGATGACGACCCCGCCGCCGAGCGCGAGGCGATCACGTTTCAGCCGGGTCCAGGCGATCTGTCCCAGCGAGCGGCCTTCAATAACCGTCGCTACCACAGGAATCAGACTATGTCGACCCTGGGCCATATAGAGCAAAAAGAACAAATCCCAGATGTTACGAGCGGGGCGTCTCCGGCGAGGCGCCCCACTCCCGCGTTCCCTACAGCGCGACGGCCAGCCGGGTCGCCTGGTCGATCGCGCGCTTGGCGTCCAGCTCGGCGGCGACGTCCGCCCCGCCGACCAGGTGCACCGCGACGCCGGCGGCGACCAGCCCGTCGTACAGGTCCCGACGCGGCTCCTGGCCCGCGCACACCACGACCGTGTCCACGGCGAGCACCCGGGAGCTGTCCCCCACGGTCACGTGCAGGCCCTCGTCGTCGATCCGGTCGTAGCTGGCCCCGCTGATCATCTCGACGCCCTTGTGGGTCAGCGCCGCCCGGTGCACCCACCCGGAGGTCTTGCCGAGGCCCGCGCCGACCCGGGTGGTCTTGCGCTGCACGAGGTAGACCTGCCGCGGCGACGGGGTGTCCACCCGCTCGGCGAGCCCGCCCCGGGGACCCTCGTCCTGGGTCACGCCCCACTCGGCGCGCCAGGCTGCCGGGTCCAGGGTCGCCGAGTCGGGGTGCACCAGGAAGCTGCTCACGTCGAAGCCGATCCCGCCGGCCCCGATCACCGCGACCCGCGCGCCGACCGCGGCGCCCTGGATGACGTCCACGTACGACAGCACCTTCGGGTGGTCCACCCCGGGGATGGCCGGGGTGCGGGGCGAGACGCCGGTGGCGAGCAGCACGGCGTCGTACCCCTCTCGGGCCAGGTCTTCCGCCGTGGCCCTGGTGCCGAGCTTCGTGCGGACGCCGGCCAGCTCGATCCGGCGGGCGAAGTAGCGCAGGGTCTCGTGGAACTCCTCCTTGCCGGGGATCCGCTTGGCCAGGTTGAACTGGCCGCCGATCTCGCCGGCCGCCTCGATCAGGTCCACCTGGTGGCCCCGCTCGGCCAGGGTGCTCGCGGCGGCCAGCCCGGCCGGCCCCGCCCCGACGACGGCGAACCGCTTCCGCCGCACGGTCGGCACCGGCAGGTACGCCGCCTCGGTCTCCCGCCCGGCCCTGGGGTTGACCAGGCACGTCACGGTCTTCCGCTGGAACGTGTGGTCCAGGCACGCCTGGTTGCACGCGATGCACGTGTTGATCTCGTCGGCCCGGTCGCCGGCGGCCTTGCGCACCCAGTCCGGATCGGCGAGCAACGGCCGGGCCATCGACACCAGGTCCGCCTCGCCCCGGGCCAGGATGCCCTCGGCCACGTCGGGCATGTTGATCCGGTTCGACGCGACCAGCGGGATGCCGACGTGCGGCTTCAGCCGGCCCGTGGTCCACGCGAACGCCGCCCGGGGCACCGAGGTCACGATCGTCGGCACCCTGGCCTCGTGCCAGCCGATGCCGGTGTTGAGCAGGGTCGCCCCTGCGGCCTCCAGCTCGGTCGCGAGCTCCACGACCTCCGCCCAGTCCTGGCCGTTGGCGACGAGGTCGAGGAGGCTCAGCCGGTACATGACGACGAAGTCCGGGCCGACCGCCTCCCGGGTCCGGCGGACGATCTCCACGGGGAGGCGGCGGCGGTTCTCGGCGGACCCGCCCCACCTGTCGGTGCGCCGGTTCGTGCGGGGCGCGAGGAACTGGTTGATCAGGTAGCCCTCCGACCCCATGATCTCCACGCCGTCGTAGCCGGCCCGCTGGGCCAGCTTCGCCGCCCGGACGAACGCGCCGATCTGCCGCTCCACCCCTCTTCCGCTGAGCGCACGGGGCTTGAACGGGGTGATCGGGGACTTCACGGCCGACGCGGAGACACTGAGCGGGTGGTACGCGTACCGCCCCGCGTGCAGGATCTGGAGCAGGATCCGGCCGCCCTCGGCGTGCACCGCGTCGGTGACCGTGCGGTGCCCGTCGGCGGCCCGACCACTGGCCATGGTGCCGGCGAAGGGCAGCAGCCAGCCCTCCCAGTTCGGCGCGTACCCGCCCGTGACGATCAGGCCGACGCCGCCGGCCGCCCGCTCGCCGAAGTACGCCGCGAGTTTGGGCAGGTCACGGGCCCTGTCCTCCAGGCCGGTGTGCATCGAGCCCATCACGACCCGGTTGGCGAGGGTCACGGAACCCAGGTCGAGGGGCTCCAACAGCCGGGGGTAGGGGCTCATGTCATGTCTCCCAGTTCGGTGAGGACCTCTTCGCACCAGGCGAGCCAGCCCTGTTCGTAGCGGATGCCGGCCCGCAGCACGAGGTGCTGCAGCCGGCGGGCGGAATCGCGGGTCTCCCCGGCCGGGAAGTCGCGCTCCTCGATCTCGGTGTAGAGGGCGAGCCGCTCGGCGTGCGCGTCGCGGTGCCCGGTCACGTCGGCCACCAGCACCGCCGGGTCGTCGAACGCCGCGCCGCGCACCTTCACCCCCAGGTCCGAGCGGTGCTGCTCGGGTTCGCTCGGGGCGCGCATCCACGCGGCGAGGGCCGCGCGGCCGGCGTCGGTGACGGTGTAGACCTTCGTGATCCGGTGCGCCTCGTCGGGCACCTCCGCGATGTCCACCCAGCCGTCGGCCGTCATCCGGTGCAGCACCCGGTAGATCTGCTGATGTGAGGCCGCCCAGAAGAAGCCGATCGACCGGTCGAAGCGCCGGGCCAGCTCGTAGCCCGTGCCGGGTTTCTCCAGCAGGGAGACGACGATCGCGTGTTCCAGGGCCATGCCGCCCAGTATTGCCTGCAACTAGTTGCAGTGCAACCCGTTGCAATGGCCGAACTTCGTCCTGAAAAGCCTAGGGTGGGGTGATGCGCGAATTTCTCCGTCGGGTCGCCGACGACCGGCTGCCGCACGCTCTTCTCCGTCGGGTGCCGCACGGACTTCTCCGTCTGGTCGCCGACGGAGACGACCGGCTGCTGCGCCGGGTGGCGGCCACCCGCTCGCCGGTCCTCGACCGGGTGCTGCCCGCGGCCGGTCGAGCCGCCGACAACAGCCTGCTGTGGATGGGGGTGGCCGGCGCGCTGGCCCTGACCGGCGACCCGCGGGCCCGGCGGGCCGCGATGCGGGGCCTGGTGGCGGTGGCGATCACCAGCGCCACCGCGCACACCATCAAGGCCGTCACCGGCCGCCACCGGCCGCCCGACGGGGTGGCGCCCCTGGCCCGCCGGCTACGCCGCGCCCCGGTGACCACCTCGTTCCCGTCCGGACACGCCGCCTCGGCGGCGGCCTTCGCCACCGGGGTGGCCCTGGAACTGCCCGGCGTCGGTCTGCCCCTCGCGGGCGCCGCCGCGGCGGTGGCGGTCTCACGGGTGTTCACCGGCGCGCACCACCCCTCCGACGTGCTCGCCGGCGCGGCGATCGGCGTCGGGCTCGGCCTGGCCACCCAGCGCTGGTGGCCCCGCCGGCCCCCGGTCGCGGCACGCGCCGCCCGGCCCCGGCACGAGGCGCCGGCGCTGCCGACCGGCGCGGGGCTGGTCCTGGTCGTCAACCCCGCAGCCGGCGGCTCCGGAGAGGACATCGCCGCGGACGTCCGGGCGGAACTGCCCGACGCGCAGGTGGTCCTCGCCGGCCCCGACGACGACCTCGACGAACTGTTCACCGGGGCGGCGCACACGGCGGTGGTGCTCGGCGTCGCCGGCGGGGACGGGACCGTGAACCTGGCCGCCCGGGTCGCCTGGGAGTCGGGGCTGCCGTTGTTCGTGGTGCCCGGGGGCACGCTGAACCATTTCGCCGCCGATGTCGGGGTGGCGGGGGTGGCCGGGGCCGCCGCGGCGCTACGGGGTGGCGAGGCGGTGGCCGTCGATCTGGGGGTGGTCCGCACGGCCACCGGTGACGGCGCGGCACGGGTGGCCGCCGGCGTCGGCGGGCCGCGTGCGGACGCGGTGTTCGTGAACACCTGCAGCGTCGGGGTGTACGTGGACCTCGTGCGCGCCCGGGAGAAGCTGGAGACCCGGATCGGTAAGTGGCCGGCGGCCGTCGTCGGACTCGTCCAGGTGCTCCGGCACGGCTCCCCCACCCCGATGGTGGTGGACGGCCGCCGCCGCAGGGTGTGGCTGCTGTTCGCCGGCAACGGCCACTACGCGCCGCCCGGCATGGTCCCCTCGCACCGGCCCCGCCTCGACGACGGGCTCCTCGACATCCGGGTCGTGGACGGCACCCGGCCGTTCACGCGACTGCGCCTGGTCCTGGCCGTCGCCACCGGGACCCTGGCGACCTGCCGGGTGTACCAGGCGCGCGAGGCCCGCACAGTGCGGCTGCGGTCGCCCCGGGGTCCGATCGGGCTGTCCCTGGACGGGGAGGTCACCCGCACGGGCACCGCGATCACGATCGGCAAGAGCGACCGGGCGCTGATCGTGTACCGGCCCGCGGAGTCCGGAACCACGACCGGACCGGACGGCGGCCCGGGCGCGGGACCGGGGCGTCTGGAGTGGCGACGCCCCGGCAGGTGAAGGAGCCCAACCCTCGCCAGCACTGATCGGCTGGGTGTGAGCCGGGCTCCGGTCTACGGCCGGTACGACGTCTCGGTTGTCCGGCCCGTGAAGCCCGGGTCGTCGTGCACGTCGTCGGGAGACTCGAGGGTGTCCTCCTCCTCGGAGTTCTCCTCGGCCGGCTTCGGCGCTACGGTCTCCTCGTCGGCGGGCGGCTCACGTTCGTCGGCCATGAATCGCCTCCCTCCTGGTCCCACGCTACTCCCGATCCGTACCCCTTGCCCCGAGATGTTCACACCGTTCGGGCCGAGGGTCAGGCACCCATCCAGGGCCACCAGCCGGCGAACCAGTCGCGGACCCGCACCACCTGATCGGTGCCCCCGTCGAGGCCGGGCAGCGACCCCGTCGCCACCGCGATCCCGATCGCGAGCGCCGCGACCGAGCACAGCGCCCCGAGCACGGCCAGCCCGTTGCCGGCGACCCGGCGGCGGGTGGGCCGGACCACGGCGGCGACGGCCAGCACCAGGCCCAGCAGGCCGACCAGGAGCGCCGGCCGGGCCAGCACACCTGTGAGGGCCGCGTACAGCGCCGTGAGGCCCACGACCAGCGCGGCCACCGACGTGACGCTGGTCCGGCCGCGGGCCTCGACCACGGTGGGACCGGGGACCGGGCGACCGGCCGCGTCCCGATCCCCCGACATCCGGTCGGCCGGGAGGTCCAGGTCGACCGGAAGGTCGCGGTCGGAGGTCGACCGGCCTGCCGGGATGTCGCGGCCAGCCGGTGCGTCCCGTTCGACGACCGGCACGGTCCGGTTCCGGGCCTTACCCCGGACGGGAACCGGGTCCGGCAGGTTGCCGTGCTTGTCGTCGCGCACGATCTCGGGCGTGGCGGTCCCGTCCGCACGGCGGAATCGGCTCAGCAGTGTCCTGGGCATCTCAGCGCACCTCTCTCTGGGCGGAAGACCCACCCTTCGGCGGACAGGGACACCCGACCGCCGGTCAGGAGGTACCCAGTCCCGCCCGGTTTCACGCCCGCGCCGAACAGTCAGCCCAGATGGGTCACTCGGTGACCGTCACGGCACGTTCAGTCAGGATCGGTCACCGACCAGCGCGATATGCCCCCGACACCTGATGATCATGGTTTGCCCTCGATACGCTGCGGGTATCCCATTCGCCCTCGTGGCAGGAGCCAGGCCCATGCACTTCTCCTTCGCCTCCGTGCTCCACCTCACCCACCCGTCCCCCGTCACGGCGCGTGCCGAGCGCCGACCGGTGGCCGACGGCTTCGGGTTCGCGTTCGACCCCCGGTGGCGGCTCGCCCTCGCCGTGGCAGGCGTCCGCCCCGGCACGTGCGCGGTGACGGTCGGCGAGTTCCTGCGGATCCGGTTCGGCCCGTGGTGGCTGGAGACGCCGATCGACAACGTGCTCGACGCCGCGCCGGTCGCCGTCCCCGCCGGGTGGGCGGGCGTCGGGGCCCGGGCCGCCGACGAGGACACCGCCCTGTTCGGAACCGGGCCGACGCGGGGGGCGTCGATCCGTTTCGTCCACCCGGCGGCGGGGAACCTGCCCTTCGGCGGGCTCACCCATGCCCGGACGATCGTGACCGTCGCGCGGGTCGACGAGCTGGTCGCGGAGATCAACCGACCCCGGGGCTGAGCCCCGCGCACGGCACCCTCGCAGTGACCCGCCCGAGTAGGCTGGCGTCACGGACAGGAGGGCGGTGCATGACCCGGAGTCGCGGGACCTTCGAACACCCCGGCCTGCTGTACGCGTCGACGGCCGAGTACGTGGCTGCCACCACCGAGTTCATCGAGGTCGGCCTCGCGGCCGGCGAACCGGTGCTCGTGGCCGTGCCCGGTGCCCGCCTCGCCCTGATCCGCGACCGGCTGGGCGCCGACGCCTCGGCCGTCCGCTGGGCCGACATGGCCGTCGCCGGCCGCAACCCCGGGCGGATCATCCCCGACGTGCTGCTGCGGTTCGCCGGGGAACACGCCGGCAGACGAGTACGGATCGTTGGCGAACCGATCTGGCCCGAGCGCACACCGGTGGAGTACCCGGCGTGCGCCCAGCACGAGGCCCTGATCAACGTGGCCTTCGCCGGCCGGGACGCGAGCATCCTGTGCCCGTACGACATCGTGCGGCTGGATCCCGGGCGGGTGGCCGACGCCGCGCGTACCCATCCGGTGCTCTCCTCGGCGACGACCACCTGGCTCAGCACCGCCTACGGCGACCCGCTCGCCACCGCGGCGGTCTTCAACCAGCCCCTGCCGCCCGAGCCGCCCGACGCCCCGTCGGCGGCGATCGACGGCGCCGGCAGCCTGATCGGACTCCGCGGCTTCCTCACCGCCGAGGGCCGACGCGCCGGCCTGTCCCACGACCAGCTCGGCAGCCTGCTGATCGCCGTGAACGAGCTGGCGACCAACACCTGCGAACACGCCGCCGGCACCGGCCGGGTGACGGTGTGGACCGAGCCGGGCCGGCTGGTCTGCCAGGTCACCGACACCGGCCACATCGCCGACCCGCTCGCCGGGCGGGTGCCGCCGGCGTCGGACGCGACCGGCGGGCGGGGGCTGATCCTCGCCCACCAGCTGTGCGACCTGGTCCGGATCCACACCGGACCGGAGGGGACGGCCATCCGGCTGCACCTGGGGGTGTAGGGCACTCCCGGTTAGGGGGGCGGTTGGCAGTGGGGGCACCAGTACGTGACCCGGTCGCCGGTCGACTCCGAGCGGATCGCCGTGCCGCACCGCCGGCACGGGGACCCCGCGCGGCCGTACACGTGGCTGGTCTCGCCTCGGCGCAGCGACCCGGTGGTGCTGCGGACCGGACGGTCCCGGTTGGCGAGCAGGAGCCGGCGCGCGAGCCGGACCAGGGCCGGCAGATCGCCCACGTTTCCGACCGGGGTCCACGGCCACACGCCGCGCAGGAACAACGCCTCGGCCTTGTACACGTTGCCGATCCCGGCCAGGTTGCGCTGATCGAGCAGCGCCTCGGCGACGGTCGTACCGGGCCGGCCGCGCAGCCGGCGCACGGCCTCGGCCTCGTCCCAGTCGGAGCCGAGGATGTCGGGTCCGAGGTGCCCGACCACGAGATGCTCGTCGGCGGTGGGCGACAGATCCAGATCATGCAGGTGGTACCCGACCGCCACCGCCCCCGCCGTCTCCAGCACCACCCGGATCAGGTGCGCGGGGCGGGCGGTCCAGCGCTCACCGGGCGCGTGCACCCGCCAGGTGCCGTCCATCCGCAGGTGAGAGTGCAGCGTGAACAGCCGGCTGCCTGGATCCGGCGCGGCCGCCAGGCGCAGGAGCAGGTGTTTGCCCCGGCAGGTGGACTCGCGGACCGTCCAGCCCGTCAGGTCCACCGTGGCCAGGCCGGGCACCCGGAAGTCCGAGCCGGTCAGCACCCGGCCCGCCAGCCGGCGCTCCAGCAGTCGCGCCGTCTGCCACACGGTGTCCCCCTCGGGCACGCCGCCGCCTCAGGCCCGCAGCCGCAGGCCCCGGGGCGTGGCCCGGAACCCGGCGGCCGTCAACGCCGCCACCAGCGTGGACGAGTGCACCGCCCCGCCGTCCGCGCGCTCCACCGACAACGCGCCGAGCGCGCCGGAACTCACGATCCGGCCGAGGGCGCTGGCCGCGGCCGTGACGGTCTCCGGCTCGCGGTCGAAGGAGAGCAGGGTCCTGCCGCCGCGTTCGACGTACAGCACGAGGGCACCGTCGACCAGCACCACCAGGGCACCCGCCTTGCGGCCGGCCCGGTGACCGACCGGCACCCGACCCGGCCCGGGGTCACCGGCGACCGGCGCGGGCGCCGGGTGGCCGTGGACCGGGCCGGTCTGTGGGCGGGGGTGGACCGGGACGGTCGGTGCGTGGCCGTGGATCGAGACGGTCGGTGTGTGGCCGTCGGCCGGGACGGTCGGTGCGCGGCCGCCGGTCGGGGGCTGCTCGTCCGCGCCGGACTCCACGGCCCGCTCGGGCCAGGGCAGCGCCGCGCCGTACGGATTCGCCGGGTCGGTCGCCGCCAGCACCAGCGCGCCGCCGCCCGGACCCTGGGCGCGCAGCCGGTCCACGGCCCCCGGCACCGCGAACTGCGCCGCACCCAGGCCCTCCACGAAATATCCCCGCCGGGCGGCGCCCCGCTCCTCCAGGCCGGCCAGCACCGGATACACCCCGGCGAAGCCGCCCGGCGCGTTCTCCGCCATCACGGCCCCCCGGGTGAGCACCCCGTGCCGCTCGAGGAGCGTGTCGGCCAGGGCCGCGGCGCGCCGGGTGGGGTCCAGGTCCCGGTCGGGCAGCCTGGACCAGCGGCCGGCGGCGGCCGGCGGGCCGGAGCGGGAGGGCAGGGCCGGGCGGCCCGGACGCCGGTACCGGCTCCGGGGGGCCGCGGGTTTCGCCTTGTGCGCGCCTCCCCCGCCGAGCAGGGCCCGCAGCGGCGCGAGGGTGTCGTTGGTGAGCCAGCCGCCCCAGACCAGGTCCCACAGGGTCGCCAGCAGCTCCTCGTCGTCGGTGGCGGCGACCCGGTCGGACAGGGCGCGGAAGAACAGGGCCTGTCCGCCGTCGAGCACGTCGAGGACGGCGGTGTGCAGCGGGGTGGAGACTGCGGCCTCGTCGGGGACCGGAAGCAGGAGGGCCGCGCCGTCCGCGTACGCCAGGGTGACCCAGCCGTCCGCCTTCGCCAGGCTCCCCGCGCCGGCCCACACCACCTCGCCGCTCGCGCACAGCTCGTCGAGCTGGGTCGGCGAGTAGTCGGCGATCCGGGCCGGGAGCACCAGGCTCTCCAGCGCCGACGCCGGCACCGGCACCCCCTGGAGCTGCTCGACGACGGCGGCGAGCCCGTCCACGCCCCGGGCCGCCGAGCCGACCTGCTGCCACTGGGGCAGGAACACGGCGAGCGCGCGCGGGTCGACCGGCTCGATCTCCTTGCGCAGGGCGGCGAGCGACCGGCGACGGAGCAGCCGGAGCACCTCGGCGTCGCACCACTCCGCGCCGCTACCGCCCGGGGAGAACTCGCCCGCCACGACCCGGCCGGTCGCGCCGAGCCGGCGGAGCGCGTGCTCGACCACGGACACGCCCAGCCCGAACCGGTGGGCGCACGCCTCGGCGGTGAAGGGGCCGTGCGTCCGCGCATACCGCGACAACAGGTCGCCCACGGGGTCGGCCACCGGCTCGGTGTGCGCGACAGCCACGCCCACCGGCAGGGCCACGCCCAGCGCGTCCCGGTAGCGGCCGGCGTCCTCGACGCCGATCCACCGCTCCTGTCCGGCGACCCGGACCCGGATCGCGCGGCGGGCCGCCTCCAGGGCCACCGGCCACTCCGGTAACGCCCCGCGCGCGGCCAGCTCGGCGTCGGACAGGTCGCCGAGCAGCCGGAGGAGCTCCACGACGTCCTCGGCGTCGCGGGGCCGGCGCTCGGGGGTGAGCCAGCGCAACTGGCGCTCGGTCTCGGTGACGACCTCCGGATCGAGCAGCTCGCGGAGCTCCACCCGGCCGAGCAGCTCGCCGAGCAGCGCGGCGTCGAGGGTCAGGGCCGCGGCGCGGCGCTCGGCGAGCGGGGCGTCGCCCTCGTAGAGGAACGCGCCGACGTACCCGAAGAGCATGGACCGAGCGAACGGCGACGGGCGGGGCGTCTCGACCTCGACGAGGCGGACCTTCCGGCTGGCCAGCTCCCGCATGACCTGCGCGAGGCCCGGCACGTCGTAGACGTCCTGGAGGCATTCGCGGGCCGCCTCGAGGGTCACCGGGAACTCCGGGAAGTCCCGGGCCACGTCCAGGAGTTGGGCGGAGCGTTGGCGCTGCTGCCACAGCGGCTGGCGGCGGCGCGGATCCCGGCGGGGCAGCAGCAGCGCCCGGGCGGCGCACTCCCGGAACCGGGACGCGAACAGCGCCGAGGCGCCCACCGACTCCTCCACCAGCGCGACGATCTCGTCGGGGTCGAAGGACACCAGGTCCGCGCCGGGCGGCTCGTCGACCATGTCGGGCAGCCGGATCACGATGCCGTCGTCGGAGGCCACGACCTGGGCGTCCACCCCGTAGCGCTCCGAGAGACGGCGGCCGATCGCCAGCGCCCACGGGCCGGTGACCCGGGCGCCGAGGACGCAGTGCAGGACGAGCCGCCAGTCGCCCAGCTCGTCGCGGAACCGCTCCAGCACCACCGTGCGGTCGTCGGGCACGGCGCGGGTCGCCTCGGCCTGCTCGCGCAGATACGCCATCAGGTTGGCGGCGGCCCACGCGTCGAGCCCCGCGGCCCGCAGGTCCACCGTCGCGGCGGCGTCGTCCTGCCGGAGCAGGGACCGCAGCCCCGCGCCGATGGCCCGGCCCAGCTCGACCGGCCGGCCGAGGGAGTCGCCCTTCCAGAACGGCATCCGGGCCGGGGCGCCGGGCGCGGGGCTGACGAGCACCCGGTCGGGGGTGATGTCCTCGATCCGCCAGGACGACGAGCCGAGGAGGAAGACGTCGCCGACCCGGGACTCGTACACCATCTCCTCGTCGAGCTCGCCGACCCGGACGGGCCGGTCGGCGTGCGCGAGGAAGACGCCGAACAGGCCCCGGTCGGGGATCGTGCCGCCGCTGGTCACGGCGAGCCGCTGCGCGCCGGGGCGGCCGGAGAGCACGTCGGCCGTCCTGTCCCACAGCACGCGGGGGCGCAGCTCCGCGAACGCCGTGGACGGGTAGCGCCCCGACAGCATGTCCAGCACCGCGCCGAGCGCCGAGTCGGGCAGATGGTCGAACGGCGCGGCGCGGCGGACCAGCGCGGTCAGCTCGCCGACCGGCCAGTCGTCCATGGCGACCATGGCGACGATCTGCTGGGCGAGGACGTCGAGCGGGTTGCGCGGATACCGCATCTCCTCGATCGCGCCGCTGACCATCCGTTGGGCGACGACGGCGCAGGACAGCAGGTCGCCCCGGTGTTTGGGGATCACCACGCCCTTGGACGCCGCCCCGACCTGGTGCCCGGCCCGGCCGATCCGCTGCAGGCCCGAGGCCACGCTGGGCGGGGCCTCGATCTGCACGACCAGGTCCACCGCGCCCATGTCGATGCCCAGCTCCAGGCTGGAGGTGGCGACGACGGCCGGCAACAGGCCAGACTTGAGCTGCTCCTCGATGTGCAGTCGCTCCTCGCGGGACACGCTGCCGTGGTGGGCGCGGGCGACCACGACGGGCGCGCCGGTGGCCAGGCCCGACTGCGCCATCACCTCGGCGGGCATCCGGGTGACCGGGGCGGCCGGGGTCTCCGCGGCCAGCTCGTTGAGCCGGGCGCACAGCCGCTCCGCGCCCCGCCGGGAGTTGGCGAACACGATCGTGGACCGGTGGGCGCGGATCAGCTCCAGGACCCGCTCCTCGACGGCCGGCCAGATCGAGGTCCTGCGCGGGTCGTCGTCGGCACCGGCCGCCTCGTCGAGGCGGGTCATGTCCTCGACCGGGACCTCGACGGTGACCTCGAACATCTTCGCCGCCGGGGGCTGCACCACGTCGACCGGGCGGGAGCCACCGAGGAACCGGGCCACCTCCTGCACCGGGCGGACGGTCGCCGACAGGCCGATCCGCTGGGCGGGCCGCGGCAGGAGCGCGTCGAGCCGCTCCAGGGACAGCGCGAGGTGCGCGCCGCGCTTGGACGCCGCGACGGCGTGCACCTCGTCCACGATCACGGTCTCGACGCCGCGCAGCGACTCGCGGGCGGCGGAGGTGAGCAGCAGGAACAGCGACTCGGGGGTGGTGATCAGGATGTCCGGCGGGGTCCGGTTGAACGCCCGGCGCTGGTCGGCCGGGGTGTCGCCGGAGCGCATCGCGACCGTGATGTCGGGCTGCGGGGTCCCGAGCCGGGCGGCGGCCTGCCGGATCCCGGCCAGGGGTGCGCGCAGGTTGCGCTCGACGTCGACCGCCAGGGCCTTGAGCGGGCTGACGTAGAGCACCCGGCAGCGGCGCAGGGGCTCATTGGGCGGCGGCTCGCTGGCCAGCCTGTCCAGCGACCAGAGGAACGCCGCCAGGGTCTTGCCGGAGCCGGTGGGCGCCACGACGAGGGCGTTGCGGCCGGCGCTGATCGACCGCCACGCCCCGACCTGGGCCGGGGTCGGGGCCGCGAACGCCCCGTCGAACCACGCGCTGGTCGCCGGCCCGAACCCGTCCCATCCCGCTGTCACGTCCCCCATCCTGCCCCGGGGGTACGACATCCAGCCCGCGACCCAGCCGTAAATGTTCTTTACGACGTAACGCCCGGGTCGCCCAACCCGCTGTTATGGGGAAAGGAGGGCTGATGCTGGGGTACGACCGAGAAGGTCCCGAGGAACTCTCGCCGGGTACGGTGGCCGCGCTCACCGAGCTGGCCCTGGCCGGCCACGCCTGCCACGTGCCGTGCGAGGTGCTCGCCGGCCGGTGCCGGACCTGCGCGCAGCCGTGGCCGTGCGAGCCGCGCCGGGGTGCGGTCCGCTGGCTGTTCGGCACCCGGGGCGCGGCGGAGGAGGCGCGCCAGGCCGCCGCGGCGGAGGACCGCAGGGTCACGTCCGCCGAGGACCGCAGGGTGACGGCCGAGGCCGCCCGGCCCCGGTGGGACCGTCGGATACCGGGTCGGGTGTCACCGTAACCGTCTGATGAACGTGATTTTTGGCTGTGTCAGGCGTTGTTCCAGGCCACCGCCGCCTCGATCTGCTCGGCGGACAGGCCCGTGGCCTCGCCGAGCTGGGCCACGGTCAGCGACGCCGGGGACGCGGCGTGCAGGGCCCGGGTGATCTGGCCGGCCCACAGCTCCGCGGCGACGTAGGGCCGCCGCTCGTACTCCCGGACAAGGCTCGCCAGGTGGGCCGCGTCGCAGCCGGTGAGCAGCCTGCTGCCGTCGAACCGCGACGTCGACTCGTGCACGGCGGACGAGTCGGGCACCAGCGCGTACCGCTGGCTGCCGTCGGTGATCACCCGCCCGCACACGTCGCACAGCTCCGCGCCGGGGCGCAGGTGTCGCTCGCCCTCCATGGGTCCTCCCTCAGAAGCCGCCGCGCGGGTGCTCGTCCATGTCTCCTCCTCAGCCCGGCGTCTTCCGGTGCCCTACCCATCAGGCCCGGGAGTTACGCATCGCCCCGCGACCCCTCGGCGGCCAGGCCCAGCGCCACCGAGTCGGCGGGCAGCAGCAGGGACTCGCCGGGGCGCAGGACCAGACGCTCCATCCGGTACGCCGGCGTGTCGCGCACCCCCAGCAGCGGCCCGCTCGGCCGGCGCACGGCCAGCTTCTCCCCGTCCACGCCGCGGTGAACGGGCGCCGGCTGCCCCGCCTGGGCCCAGGTGAAGCCGCCGTCGGCCGGGTCGTACAGGCCGACCAGCGCCGAACCGTGCCCGGCGCTCGGGTTGCGCAGGCTCCACCGGTTCAGCCGGTCGAGCAGCTCCGCCGGGTCCGCCGTCGGGTCGGAGTCGGCGGCCACCACGCCCCGCAGCGCGGCGATGGCCGCCGCCGCGGCCAGCCCGTGGTCGGCTACCTCGCCGACCGCCACGACGGACCGGCCGTCGGGCAGGGTCCGCAGGTCGTACCAGCCGCCGTCCGCGCCGTCGGACCCGGACCGCACCGTCACCACGAGCCCGGGCAGCGGCACCGGCTCGCCCGTCGGCGGCAGGACCAGCGCGTGCAGCCGGCGGAGGATCCGGCGCTCGGCGGCCACCAGCCGCTGGCTCTCCGACGCCCCGTCGCGCAGCGCCGCCAGCTCGCGGGTGGTCCGCTCGGCGGCCGTGACGTCCTGCATGATGCCGTAGATCTTCACCGGCGCGCCGGTGATGTCGGGGACCGCCTCGCCGACCACCCGCAGCCACCGCACCCCGCCGGGCAGCCGGATCCGCAGCGTCATGTCGGTGCGCCGCCGGGCGGCGATCTCCGCCAGGCCCTGTTCGACCACCGGCAGGTCGTCGGGGACCACCAGGCCGGCGACGTCCTCCAGGCTCGCGGGGCCGGCGGACGTGGCGCGCTCGAAGATCCGGTACAGGGTGGGCGACCACTCCATCGTGCCGTTCGTCAGATCCCACTCGACCCAGCCCAGCGCCCCGAGCCGTTCGGTGTAGGCCAGCCGGGACGCGTGCTGGTCGCGCACGTCGTGCCGGACCCACCGGATCAGCAACGCCGCACCCCACCGGTGCACCTGCACGCTGAGCGTCGTGTCGACCGCCGACCCCCGGACCATTTCCGTGTACGGGAACGGGCCCACCTCCCGGGGCTGGCCGTCCTGCAGCACCTGCTCGTACGCCGCCCACAGCGGACCGTCCACGATGGTGGGATAGGCCTCCAGCACCCGGAGTCCGACCAGCTCGCGGCCCCGCCGCCCCGACAGGTCCGCCGCCTCCTGGCTGGCGGCCTCGATCCGGTAGTCGGTGATCCGGTCGCCGGAGTCGCGGATCGGCGCGAGCACCGCGCACGCCCCCGGCAGCATGTCCAGCACCACCTGGGCGGCGAGCGTCCAGCTGCCCGGGGCGTCCTGGCCGCGGGCGAGCAGGTCCACCAGCCGCACCCCGGCCGCCTCGGCGTGCGCGCGCACCACCCGGCGGGTGGCGATGTCGCACCGGTGCGGCTCGCGCCAGAACACCCCGATCCCGGCGACCATCCGGCTGTCCGGCCCCGCCGCGCGCACCGGGATCCACACCCGCGAGCTCCAGATGTCCTCCGGATCGCCGATCAGGGTGTACCGCCGCCGCGCCGCCGCCAGATCCGGCAACCAGATCTCCCGGCCGAGCCGCACGCACGCCGTCACGGCCGTCCCCAGGTGCGGGGGCAGCCGCTGCCAGGCGCCCACCACCCGGGCGGGCACGCCGGCCGTGCCCACGGACTGCAGCGAACCGTCCGGCTGCACCGCCATGATCATGACGGCGTCCACGCCCGCTGGGCCCGCCAGGTGCTCCAACACCTCCCCGGCCAGGGCGTCCACGTCGGTACTCGCCGCGAACGCCCCCGCCGCCGCCGACCCCACCCCGCCGGCACCGACCTCGGGCCCGGGCAGGTACGCGACTGCGGTCCCGGCGTCCCGGCGCACGTACCGCGCGGAGTCCAGCAGCGACGGGTCCTCCGCCAGGCCCACCGCACGCAGACCGGCCCCGTCGAGCAGCGCCGCGGCCGTCTCCACCGGGTCGCGGCCGTCCTCGGCGGCCAGCTGCCGCAGGTGGGCCAGGGCCCGGTTCACGTCGCAGCCGAGCCGGCCGGCGATCAGGCCCGTCGCCCGGTCCAGGAGGCTGTGGCGCGCGGCTTCGGCCCGGAGGGTCTCGTTCTCGGCACGCAGGCGGGCGACGGTCTCGGCGAGCGCGTGCGTCGCCGGGGTCCTGGATGGCACACCCCTACTCTGGCAGACCTCGGGGGCGTCCGGAGCCGGTCGAGGAGCCGGGTCCGCCCGGGGCCCGGGCGGGGCGTGGTCCGGTGGCTGAGCTGGTGGGCGGGCTCGAAGGCCGCGTCACGGCGGCGGGTGCCCCGGGAGGTGATAGCCGTCACGCTGTGTGCGTTATTCGCTGTCACTTGTCGTACCCCGGAGGCACGATGGCGGCATGCGCCTGCACACGTACCGCCACGTCCTCGCGCTGCCCGGCGTCCGGACGCTGATGATCCTGGCGCTGCTCGCCCGGATCCCGGTGACGGCGGCCGGCATGGCGCTCACGTTCCACGTCCTGGGCGACCTGCACGGGGGGTACGCGCAGGCGGGCCTCGTCGGCACGGCGGCCACCGTGGCGACCGCGCTGGGCGCCCCGTTCACCGGCCGCTTGACCGACCGCAAGGGCCTGCGGGTCAGCACGGCGCTCGGTACCGTGATCGCGCTGTGCTTCTGGGTCTCCGCCCCGTTCCTGCCGTACCCGGCGCTGCTGGTCGCGGCGTTCCTCGGCGGGCTCGTCGGGGTGGGCGTGTTCTCGGTGACCCGGCAGGCCCTGGCGGCCCTGGTGCCCGAGGACCAGCGGCGCACGGCGTTCTCGATCGACTCGATGTCGACGGAGCTGTCGTACATGGTGGGCCCCGCCCTCGCGATCATCCTGGCCACCCAGGTGTCACCCAACGTGTCCATGATCGTGATCGGCACGGGCGTCGTCGTGTCCGGCCTCGCGTTGTACCTGCTCAACCCGCCCACCCGGGAGGCGGAGGAGCCCGGCGTGCCCGACGCCCCGGCTCCGCCCCGGCGGACGTGGCTGCGCGGCGGCTTCATCGGCCTGCTGCTGGTGGCCGCCGCCACGACGACGACCCTGGCCGGCACGGAGATGGCCATGGTCGCGGCGCTGCGCCAGTCGGGACACACGAGCGCCACCAGCGTGGTGATCGCCCTGTGGTGTGTGTACTCGTTGCTGGGCGCGTTCCTCTACGGCGCCGTGCACCGCGGCCTGCCGTCGATCCTGCTCTGCGGCGCGATGTCCGTGCTGACGGTCCCGATCGGGCTCGCCGGCGGCCAGTGGTGGGCCATCGCGCTCGCCCTGCTGCCGGCCGGGGTGCTGTGCGCCCCGTCGCTGTCGTCGAACACCACGGCGCTGTCGGCCCTGGTGCCGGCCGCCGCGCGCGGCGAGGCGATGGGCATCCAGGGCTCGGCGATGACCGTCGGCATGGCCGGCGGGGCGCCCCTGGCCGGCTGGGTCAGCGACCACTACGGCCCGGCGTGGGGATTCGCCGCGATCGGCACCGTCGGTCTGCTGCTGACCCTGACGGCCGTCCCCCTGCTGCGGCACACGCTGCGCCCGGCCCAGCGGCGGGTCCCCGACGAGGTCCCACAGCCGGCCTGATCACCAGCCGGGGAGAGGCGACTCTCCGGCGGTCGACCCGTGGACGGGAAGCGTCCGGGTGGCGGCGACCGCGCGGCCCAGGTGCCGCAGCATCGCGCGGGCGACCAGGACCACCCGGATCGCGGTGACCGCCACGGTCCGCTCCGTCGAGGGCCCGGACCCGGCCGGGCGGGACTGCGGGCCGAAGCTGAAACCCGCGGTCAGGACGACCACCGTCGCGAGTAGGACCGCGAGTCTGCGCACCGGAGCCTCCCTGGGGTCAGCGGTCCCCGCCGCGGTCCGCCAGGTCACGGCACCGGGAACCGGGGTCGCGGCGACCGCCGCCCGACCACCGGTCACCTCCGCCGCGACATAACCCCGATCATTCCGGCCGGTGGGCCACGACCGCTCCGTTTTGCCAGAAATGCGGGGCCCCGAATGGCCGAGACCGCTGCGAGCCGCAGATACAGGCGCGGCTGAAGCCGCCGCGACGCGAGGGCGCAGCCACAGCCCCCACGACGACGTCCGCCCCTCGACGGCCACCTACGTGGTCGTCGAGGGGCGGAGTGTGCTGGATCGGCGGCCCGGTGTCAGGCCGTCAGTCGGCGAGGCAGTCCACGACCACCGGCAGCCGGTACTCCGCGCCGGCCGTGTGGCCGATCACCGTCCGCACCAGGTGGTACACCGCGACGGGGTACGTCTGGCGCTGGGCGGAGGCCGCGCGGGCCAGGTCCGTGAGCCCCGGGTGGGTGTACATCCCCTGGGTGTGGAAGGCCGCCAGGTGCCGGCGGAGCAGGCTCGCCGCGTGCAGGCTGGCCTGGCTCGGTGGCCACGCCTCGTCGGGGGCCGGCCACAGCTGGCCGATCAGGCCGTCGATCAGCTCGTGCAGCCGGCCGTCCTGGGCCGCGTCCGTGTCGTCCTTCCAGGTCGCCGCGACGACCTTCGCCGCGAGGTGCGCGGCGAACAACGGGGCCCCGCAGAACTCGGCGTCGTCGGGCTCCATCGCGCCGGCGGTGCGACCGACGGCCGCGACCCGGGCGTCGCACAGGGCAGCCCGCTCGGGGTCGTCGACGCCGGTGGTGCCCATCGCGAGCAGGCGCAAGGCCGCCGCGTGACTGCCATGGCTCGGGATCGCCCACGCGGGGACCCGGAGATTGAGGCCGGCTGGACTGCTGACGATCCGGCGTACGGGCTGCTCAGTCATGGTGTTCTCGCCGCTCAACGCGGACCCTTTCCCGTACCGGAGGTGGTGTGGATCGCCGATCCCGCCCGCGCCACGGCGGGGCGTTGTGCGGTGGACGGTTCCCTGCGTCAAACATTACCTCCTCCGGGGCTTCGGTCCCCGTTCACCTCGGTTCGGCCTCATGTTTGGCGGTCCACGACGGGGGTAGTGGAAGGCCGTAGTCCTGGAGAGTCAGGGAGGTGTCACCATGAGTCACGGAATGCGGTCGCACGCCGGGATGGGCGCGATGAGCCACAATCCGGTGCAGGTCGCGGCGATGGGTGTCGGAGCGGTGTTCGCCCTCGTGGGCGTTCTGGGCTTCGTACCCGGAATCACCACGCATCTCGGCTCGATCACCTTCGCCGGCCACGAGTCGGGCGCGATGTTGCTCGGCGCCTTCCAGGTGTCCGTGCTGCACAACATCGTGCACCTGCTGTTCGGGATCGCCGGTCTGGCGATGGCCCGCACCTGGTCCGGGGCCCGGATGTTCCTGGTCGCCGGCGGCGCGATCTACCTGGCGCTGTGGCTGTACGGGCTGATCGTCGGGCACGGGAGCACCGCCAACTTCGTGCCGGTGAACACGGCGGACAACTGGCTGCACCTCGGCCTCGGCGTCGCCATGCTCGCGCTCGGCACGGTCCTCGGCGGGGCGGGCCGGACCGGGGCGGACAACCGGACCTGAGGCCCCGGCACGCGTTTGGCCGTGCCCCGGCAGGGGTAGATCCGGGGCATGGCAGACCATCTCGAGGACCCGGCCCAGGGAGTACCCGCCGCGTCCCTGTCCGACGACGCCGTGGAACGCGAACTCGCCAGCCTCGACCGGACCCGGCACGACGCCCTGGGGTACCGACCCGACGCCGCGGTCGCCACCCATCAGCGCCGCACGGCCGAACTCGCGCAGGAGGCAGAACGCCGGGGGCTGTACCGGGCCGGCGTCCCCGGCTCCGACCCCGGGGCGTCCTCGGCGAGCGCCGGCATTCCCGAGTACGCCGACGACGACGATCCGCGCCCGGTGCCCGACGATCCCGAGCGCCCGGCCGTGGCGGGCGACGCCCCGATCGGACTCGACGAGTACGGCACCACGGTGCGCGAGTCCCTGCGCGGCGAGTCGCTGGACCGCCGGCTGGCCCGGGAGGAACCCGACACGCCGTGGGAGCCGCCGAACGACGGCCGCCCCAACGAGGAGCAGGCCATCCACATCACCCGCCGCCCGTAGCGCACCGGCCGCCGAGGCCCGCGAGAAGTGGCCTGCAAGAAAACGGCAAGCGGCGCGACGTACCGTGCTCGCACGGCCGCCGGAGCGCACGGCGGCCGGCCCGGGCGGCGTCGGGGTGGCCGCGTACGGACGAGGAGTCGACATGTCGGAACTGGTGGGCCGCACGGCCCTGGTCACCGGGGGCGGTCAGGGCGTCGGGCGGGCCGTCGCGCGCCGGCTCGGCTCCGACGGCGCGCTGGTGGCGGTGCACCACGCCGGGGATCCGGGCGCGGCGCGGGAGACCGCGGGGCTGATCGTCGAGTCCGGCGGGTCGGCCTTCGTGTTGGGCGTGCCCGACGCGGTCGGGGGGCCGGAGGCGCTGGTCGCCCGGCTGGAGGCCGAGCTGCGGGCGCGCACCGGGGACGCCCGGCTGGACATCCTGGTGCACGCGGCGGTCGGGGTGGGCGCGCGGGCCGCGTACCGGATGATCCGGGGTTTCGAGCCCCTGTTGCGCGACGGCGGCCGGGTCATCGACGTCTCCGCCGACCGGATCACCGCCCCGGGCCTGGCCGACGTGCTGGGCGCGCGCGGCATCACCCTGAACACCGTCGCGCCGGGCCACCGGGTCCCGGCCCAGCGGTCGGGCCGGTCGGACGGCCCGGCGCCGCGGACCGGACGGTCCGATGTCGCCAACATCGTCGGGTTCCTCGCCACGTCGGACGCCGGCTGGGTGACCGGCCACCGGCTCGACGCCACTGGCGGGGCGTTTCTCAGCCCGAGGATGTAGCGGGTCCCCGCACGGCGGCATGGCAAGATCAGCTCCGTGGTCACGGGTGAGAGCAAGCGGGTGTCCTGGGTCGAGCTGTACTTCGACCTCGTCTTCGTCCTGGCCGTCGCGCAGGTCGCGCACGCCATCGGCGGGCACCCCGGCTGGGGCGGGGTGTGGGCGGCGTTCGGCCTGTTCGTCCTCCTGTGGTGGACGTGGACGGGCTTCGCGCTGCTGTACAACCGGCACGGCGCGGAGACCGCCCTCAGCAGCCGGCTGGTGATCCTGGCCGGCACGGTGCCCTGCGGGCTGGCCGCCGTGGCCGTGCACGACGCGGCCGAGGGGCATCCGCGGGCGTTCGCGCTCAGTCTCGGCGCGGCCCGGCTCATCCTGGGCGTCGCGCACGCCGTGATCGCCGGCCGCCCGGCCGCCCGCCCCGCCGTCGGCTACCTGGTGTCCGCCGCCGGGTTCGCCACGGCCGCGTTCCTGCCGTCGCCGACGTCGTACATCCTCTGTGGCGTGATGGTCGCCGTGGAGTCCCGGCTGTCCTACACCGACACGCCGCCGGACCGGCGCCGGCTCAGGGTCGCCGACCGGATGGACCTCGACGCCCTGCAACCGGCGGCCCCCGGACAGGCCATCGACGCGCACCACTTCTCCGAACGGTTCGGCCTGTTCGTGATCATCCTGCTCGGCGAGGTGGTCGCGTCCGCCGGGCTCGGCGCGCTCGACGGCGGGCACGGGCACATCGCGTGGCTCCCGCTGATCGCAGCGATCGTACTCGCCGGCACGCTGTGGTGGCAGTACTTCGACGCGGCGGCGGACATGAACCGGCGGATGCTGGAGGTTGCGGGCGGCTCGCAGTTCGTCGCCCGGGCCGTGTTCGTCAGCGGGCACATGCTCCCGGCGTTCGCCGTGATCAGCGTCGCGGCCGGCGTGCGGCTGCTGCTGGCCGGCGGGGCGCCCACCGGCGCGTACTGGCTGGTGTCCGGCGGCATGGCCGGCTACCTGGCCGTCACCCGGACGTTCTCCGTGCGCACCGGGCGGCTCGCGCACCTCGGCCGGATCGCGCTGGCCGTGGCCACCGTGGAGCTCGGCTGGCTCGGCGAGGTGCTGCCCGCCGCCGGGTACCTGGGGGTCGTGGCCGGCTGGGGCGTGCTGTGCGCGGGGGTCGCGACGTGGGAGGCGCACCGGGCGGCGCGACTCAAGGCCGCCTGAGGCGCCGTCGGGTCGGGCGCGCGAGAGGGGCGACCAGGTCCTCGGCCGATGCGGTGGGCCCGCCGTTCAGGGGGTCAGGCCGTGGCGGGCGGCGAGCACCGCCAGGCGTACCCGGTTGGTGGTGTCGGTCTTCGTCATCAGATTCGCCACGTGCGTCTTCACCGTGGTCACGCCCAGGGACAGCCGCTCGGCGATCTCCCCGTTGGACAGCCCTGCCCCGACCAGTGCCAGGACCTCGCGCTCCCGGTCGGTGACCCCCGACAGGTCAGCGCTCGGCACGGTCTCCGACCGGGCGGTCACCGCGCGGTCGACGAGCCGGCCCAGCACCCCGGGGCTAAACGCGCTCTCCCCCGCCGCCGCGCGGCGCACCGCGTCGAGCAGGTTCGCCGGGGCGGTGTCCTTGACCAGGAAGCCGCACGCCCCGGCCAGCAGCGCCGGGTACAGGTGCTCGTCGTCGTCGAACGTCGTCAGCACCACGATCCGGGTCGACGGCCGGGCGCGCAGGATCCGCTCGGTGGCCGCAGTGCCGTCCAGCACCGGCATCCGCAGGTCCATCAGGATCACGTCCGGGTGCAGCCGCTCGGCGTGCCGGACGGCCTCCAGGCCGTTGCCCACCTCGCCGACGACGGTGATGTCCCCCGCCGACTCGCACAGCATCCGCAGTCCGGCCCGGACCAGTTGCTGGTCGTCGACGAGCAGCACCCGGATCACGCGGCGCCCGCCGGCAGCATCGCCGACAGCAGCCAGCCGTCGCGGGCCGGCCCGGCGGAGATCTCGCCGCCGATCAGGGTGACCCGTTCCGACAGGCCCACGAGGCCGTGGCCGGGCGTGGCCGACCGCACCGGCGGACCCTCGTTGTGCACCTCGACCCGGGCGGTCCCGTCGGCCGACATCGCGACCGTCAGCCTGGCCCGGCCCGCCGGCCCGCCGTGCTTGAACACGTTCGTCAGGCCCTCCTGGACCAGGCGCAGCACCACCAGGCCGCGGACGGCGTCCATCCCGGCCAGCGCCGGGTCGATCGTCGCCTCGACCCGCAGCCCGCTGTTCGCCGCCCGGTCGACGACCTCGCGCAGGACCTGCGGCAGCTCCGCCGGGTCGACGAGCAGCGAACCCAACTCGACGTTGACGGCGGACGGATCGCGCAGCACCCCGACGAGCTTGCGCATGTCGGTCAGCGCCGTCGTGGCCGCCGCGTGCACGTCGTCGAGCACCTGCAGCATCCTGGGGTCGGTCTCCGGGATCACGTGCCGGGCCACCGCGACCCGCAGCACGATCGAGGCCACGTGGTGGGCCACCACGTCGTGCAGCTCGCGGGCGATCGCGGTGCGCTCCCCCAGCCGGGCGTTGAGCATGCCCAGCTCGCGGCGCTGCTCGCCCTCCAGCATCCGCTCCCGGGACCGGCGGCTGTTCTCGCGCAGCGACCGGACGTAGAGCCCGGCGAGCATGGGCGGGCCCACGACCCACGCCCAGTGGTACATCCCGGGCAGCACAGCGTGGAACCGCAGGACCTGCACCACGAAAGGCACGCTCATCGCGACGCACCCGACGGCGACCGGCCAGCCGCGACGCCGCACGATCAGCTCCAGCAGGGCCAGGGCGGCCAACAGGATGACCGACACGGCGTCGCTGTGCCCGAACAGGTCCGTGCAGATCAGCAGGCCCGCCTGGCCGACCACCGTGGCCAGTGGCACGAATCCGGCACCGAGGCTGACCACGCCGGCGAGCAGCGCGAACAGCCAGTCGGCCGTGGTCGGTCCGTCCGCGCGCAGGGCGACGACGTCACTGACCACGGCCGGGAACACCGCGAGTCGAATCCATCCGAACCGGTCACCGAGCAGGCCCATGGCTAGACGATAGCCGTCCACAGTGCCGGCGGCTCCTGCCGCGGGAGGAGGAGCCCTCCTCCGGTCGGCCGGCCGACCCGGCCCGCTGCCCGACGCCGGGGGCACCCGCAGCGGCGAGGCTGCGGGGTATGACAAACGCGAAGCTCGGAACCGACGGCTGGGACGCCGTCGTGGTCGGCGCGGGTCACAACGGACTGACGTGCGCGGCGTACCTGGCCGTGGCCGGGGGGTTGCGGGTCCTGGTGCTGGACCGGCACGCCACGGTCGGCGGGGACGACGGGGCGGCCGTGCCGACCGTCTACCAGGGGCTGGGGCTCGACGACCGGTTCCGGTTCTGGGAGCCCGACGGGCTCGACGCGCTCCCCGCGCGCACCTCCGGCGGGTGGGACACCTACCGGGCCCGGATGGTCGCGGCGCTGCCGGAGGAGGCCGCGCAGGTCTGCCGGTACGTCGACACCTGCTCCGCCCTGCACGCCGAGATCCGCGGCATGGCCCCCGACGGCCCCGCCGCGCCCAGCACCCTGTTCGTCACGTGCGCGCGCAAGACCCTCGACCAGGTGATGGGCGACTGCGGCCTGTCGGCGCGGGCCCGGACCGTGCTCGGCGGCTCCGACCACGGGCTCGCCCCGGAGCAGGTGCCGGCCGTCTCGCACGCGGCGATGCTCGGCGACCAGCTGCTCGGCGACAGCGGACAGGTGCTGTCGTCGATGCTGGTGGAGGCCATCGAGGCGTACGGCGGGGAGGTGCGGACCCGCACGCCCGTCGTCGGGGTGACCGTCGAGGCCGGCCGGGTGACCGGGGTGCGCACCGCCTCCGGGGAGGTGCTGCGCGCGCCCGTCGTGGTGTCCGACCCGGACGACGGGCGGTTCGCCGACGATCTGGTCGGGGAACACGCCGATCCGTCGGCGGGCGGGTACCGGGCAGTGGCCGCCGCCGCCAGCGCCGATCTGGTGGGGCGGGCACTGTTGGACTACGCGGAGCGGGCGCACGGGGCCGCGACGCCGACGGCGGTGCAGGCCGGGCCCGCCGGGGCTGGAGTGTGGGCCGGGGTCGGGCCGGCCAAGCCCGGGGTCGAGATGGGGATCGAGGTCGGGGTCGGGCCGACCGAGAGCGGGGTCGGGCCGGCCGGGAGCGGGGTCGGGCGGCGGGTGGTGCCTGAGGTGCCCGGGCTGCATCTCGCCGGTCCCGGAACCTCCGGCGTCCGGTGCGCGGAGCGGATCCTCGACGGATCGCCGGCGGAGGCGCACGCCGGCCGGGTCGGCGGCCCGCTCCCCCGGACGGCGGACCGGCCGCCGGGTCGCGAGCCGGCCAGGATGCCACGGCCCCGGGTGCGCCGGTAGGTTCTCTGAGGACGCGAGCCTGAGGAACCCGGCACCGGCTCGCGGTTCCGGTCCGGCCGGGTCACCCGGTCGGCACGATCCGCAGCCGGCCGTCCGCGTGCCGGCCCGGCACCATCGCGATCATGTGGGCCAGCGGCGCCGAGCAGCCCCACAGCACCAGCCCGGCCGGCGACGCCTGGGCCGCCCGGACGAACAGCGTCGCCGTCGGCGCGTCGGCGAACGACAGATCCGACACGTCCACCACCAGCGGCTCCCCCGCTGCCCCAGGCTCCTCGAACAGCCCGTTGAGCAGGGCAGCGACCGCGCGCCGGTTGGACACGTCCACCTCTCCGACCAGCCGCAGCCCCGGCGGGTCGACCGTGCGGACCATCCGCAGCAGCGGCGACCACCGGTCGTTGTCGGCCCGGTAGGTCGCCGGGTGCGCGGAACAGATCCCCCGGAGGGCGGGCGGCGGGAACAGCCGGCGGTCGTAGAGGCACAGGCCCATCGCGTAGCCGTCGGCGAACACCTGGTTGGCGAGCGCCTCGTACCAGGCGACCCGGTGCGCGCCGGCCACGGATCCGGCCAGCCACGAACGGTCGGCGACGAGCCGTACGCCCCGGTAGCCGGCGGCGCGGGCCTCGTCGAGCCGGCGGGTCCAGCCCTCGCGCACCGACGACGGGCGGAACTCGCCCCCGGTCAGGTAGGTGTCCGGCACGGTGACGATCTGGAGCTGGCCGGTGGCGACCAGGGCGGCGACGTGCACGCCGTGCGCGGTCAACCGGGCGGCGATGTCGGCGCGCGGCACCTCGGGGGCGGAGTAGATCACCCGGTGGCCGTCGCGGGTGCCGGCCCCGACGTAGCGGGCGACGGCCGCGGCGCACCGGTCGTCGTCGTCGAACGTCCAGCACACGTGGTCGGAGAGCCGGAGCTGGTCCACCGCGGTGGGATCAGTCATCCGGTACCCCCAGGTCGGCTCGGACCACGACGCGCGGGCCCGGCGGGAGTGCACCTGAACGGACGCTCGGTCCGACGCTAGACGACGTCGGGGAGCCCGGGCAATCGGCCGTCGGGAGGGCGTCCGGCCCGGGTGCGACGAACGCCGCCCCGCCACCCGGAGGGGCGGCGGGGCGGTGCGGGGGTCAGGCCGGGGGCGGGCCCTCGATGTGCAGCTGCGGGACCCGGCGGTCCAGCCAGGCCGGCAGCCACCAGTTGCGGTCGCCGAGCAGGTGCATCACGGCCGGCACGAGCAGCATCCGGACCAGGGTCGCGTCGATCAGGATGGCCGAGGCCATGCCGACGCCGATCACCTTGATGGGTACCTCCGGCGCCGGCACGAACGCCGCGAACACGGCGACCATGATCGCGGCGGCGGCCGTGATGACCCGGGCGGTGCCGGCCAGGCCGATGACGATGGACTCGCTGTTGCTGCGGGTGCGCAGCCAGGCCTCGCGCATCCGGCTGACCAGGAACACCTCGTAGTCCATCGACAGGCCGAACAGGACGGCGAAGGTGAGCACCGGCACGAACGCCGGCAGCGGGGTGGGGTTGTCGATCCCGATCAGCTTTCCGGCCCAGCCGCCTCGCAGTACGAGGGCGACGACCCCGTACGCCGCGGCGACGGACAGCAGGTTCATCACGGCGGCCTTGAGGGCGACGGCGACGCTGCGGAACGCCAGCAGCAGCAGGAGCATCGACACGAGGACGACGCCGCCGACGAGCAGCGGGAGCCGCTTGACGATGTTGGCGGAGCTGTCGATGGCGGTGGCGGTCAGGCCGCCGACGTGCACGTTCGTGCCGGTGGCCGTGGTCGGCGGGATCACGTCGTCGCGGAGTGTGCGGACCAGCTTCTCGGTCGCGGTGCTCTGCGGCCCGGTGGTGGGGATGACGGTGAACACGGCGGAGGTCCCGGCGTACTGGACCGGGGTGACCGCCGCGACCCCCGGCGTGCCGGCCAGCCTGGCCACCAGGGCGTCGAGCGCCGCGGTGTCCTTCGCCGCCGGCAGCTCGGCGACCAGGAGCAGCGGCCCGTTGGCGCCGGGGCCGAAGTTGGTGGCGACGGTGTCGTACGCCTGGCGGGTCGACCGGCCGGCCGGGTCGTTGCCCTGGTCGGGGAAGCCGAACCGCACGTCGAGGAAGGGTGCGGCCAGGGCGAGCAGGACGACGATCCCGGCGAGGGCGGCGACGATCCGGTACCGCTCGACGAGGCGGCTCCACCGCAGCCAGCCGGGGCTGATCACGTTGGCGGCCCGGGCGGCCTTGCGGCGGGGCAGCGGGATGCGGAGCCGGTCGACGTTGCGTCCCAGGTAGCCGAGCAGCGCGGGGAACAGGGTGGTGGCGGCTGCCAGGACGATGAGGACGGAGGTGATGGCCGCGAACGCCGCGCCGCGCATGAAGGACAGGCCCATGGCGAACAGGCCGAGCATGCTGACGATGACCGTGATCCCGGCGACGACGACGGACCGGCCGGCGGTGTCCAGGGTGGCGACGGTGGCCGCCTGCGGTTCCAGGCCCTCGGCCCGCCACTCGCGGAACCGGGTGACCAGCAGCAGCACGTAGTCGATGCCGACGCCGATGCCCATCATCGCCGCGAGGGAGGTGGACCAGTCGGGCACGGGCATGATCGCGGCGAGTACCGGGATCAGCAGGGAACTGACCGCGAGCCCCGCCAGGGCGGTGAGCAGCGGCAACCCGGCCGCGACGATCGAGCCGAAGGTGAGCAGCAGGATCAGAGCGGCGGCGGCCATGCCGATCCCCTCGGAGCCGATCGCGCCCTGTTCGGCCATCTGCACGGCCTGGCCGCCGAGGCTCACGGTGAGCCCGTCGCCGGCCCCGTTGGCCAGGTCGAGGAGCTTGTGGGTGTCGGCCTTGGGCATGTCGGTGGGGTTGGCGACGTCGAGGCGCAGCTTCGCGATCCCGGTCGTCCCGGCTCCCGGGGACACCTGGCCGCGCCGGGGGTCGGGGGCCTCGGCGGCCTTGACGTGCGGCACCTTGGCCATCTCGGCGAACAGGGCCGTGAGCCGGGTCTGCACGGCCGGGCTCATGACGCCGGCCTCGGAGTGCACGACGACGGTGATGGTGTCGCCGGACTGGGTCGGGAAGTCACGCGCCAGGAGTTCCTGGGCGGTCTTGGAGTCCGAACCGGGCGCGGTGTAGTCGGCGCTGTACTTGCCGCCGAACGCCGTGGACAGCCCGAACGCGATGGCGAGGGCGACCAGCCAGAGCAGGACCGTACGGCCCCGGTGCCGGAAACTCCAGCCGGCGAGTCGGCCGAGCGGGCCGGGCGGGGGCGGCGGGGCTGCCCCGTCCGGGGCGGCTCGGTCGTCGAGCAGCGGCTGGGCCATGGGATCCTCCGGGGGTGAGTGAGGCCACATCAATTGAGTTACGCCTCGTAACTGTTACGATGTGCCGTAACCTTGTCAAGCGGCTCCGCAATGATGTGGCCCGCACCACTACCGAATCGGAACGGAGGCCTCATGTCCGCCCAGAGCACGGCATCCGAGCGGGCCGCCGGCCTGGCCGAGCCGCCCAACCGCCGACAACGCGCCCGGGCCGCCACGCTCGAGGAGATCAAGCAGACCGCCCTCGAGCTGATGCGCGAGCAGGGCACCGTGGACGTGCGGTTCACCGACATCGCCCGCGCGATGGGCCTGACCCCGCCCGCGCTGTACCGCTACTTCGCCGACCGCGACGAGCTGCTCACCGCGATGGTCACCGACTCGTTCGAGGACCTCGCCGCCGAACTGGCCGCGGCCCGCGAATCTGTGCCCGCCACGGACCTGGGTGGCCGGTTCCTCGCGACATGCGGGGCGTACCGGAAATGGGCCGGCGCCAACCCGCAGCGGTTCTCCCTGATCTTCGGCGTGCCCGTGCCGGGGTACTCGGCCCCGGTCGGCGGCCCGACCACCGACGCGGCCCAGCGCGCGATGGCCAACCTGGCCGGGCTGGTGCTGGACACCGAGCGGCACGGCACGCTCGGCGCCCCGCTCGTGCCGGACGTGAGCCCGGCGTTCGCGGAGTTCGCCGGGTGCAAGCTCGCGGAGTTCGGGGACGCGATCGCGCCCGCGACGTACCAGGCGATGCTGCTGACCTGGTCCTCGCTGCACGGGTTCGTGTGTCTCGAGGCGTACGGGCACTTCTTCTGGATGGAGCCGGGGATCCGCGACGACCTGTTCCGGGCGCTCGTCCGGGTCGCGGCGGTCACGACCGGCCTGACCCCGCCGGACTAGGCACGGTCACGACGGGCCGGGCCCGCCCGGACCAGCGGTCACGACCGGGCCGCCGGGCCGTCTTCACCACCATCAGACGGTTACGGCGACCCCTCACTCTGCGCGCGGCGGATCACACGAGGGTGGCCAGACCCGGATAGTGGGTGACGTAGCCGTGGTCGTCCAGGCCCAGCTCCGCCGTGTAGCCCAGCGACGTGTAGCCGATCCGGCCGGGGCCGAGGACCGTGTACGTCTGTTCGTGCGGGAACACCTCCAGGGTCGGCACCCGGACGAACACCATCGTCAGCTTGTGCTTGACGCCGACCGGCGCCGACAGCAGGTCCAGCCGGCGGACCGGCAGGGTGTTCGTCAGCGGGGACAGCCCCAGGTCCACGTCCACCGCCTCGTCGAGCCGGTCCGGGTCGTCGATGCCGGCGACGGAGCCGTCGAGCCGCCCCTCCTCGCCGGTCGCCACCCGCCACCGGCCGGCGGCGTGCTCCAGCCGGGCGGTCCGGCGCCACCCGACGCCGGTCACGTCGACGTCGAGCCGGCGGGTGCGCCACAGCTCGTCGGTGGCCAGCGAGTACCGCACGACGTACGGCATCTCGCCACCCACCACCGCAGACCCCTCGGCGGTGAGGCCGGCGTGCTCACGGAACAGGGCCAGTTCGGTGCCGGGCGGTTCGACGCGCTGCCAGGCCCGACTGCTCGGGTACACCGTCATGGGTCTGACCCTAGCCCCGAGACGGCGGCGGCACCCCGATCTCCGCGCAGATCGCCCGCGCGTCGTCCATCATCGAGTGATCGGCCAACAGCTCGCTGAGCAGGGCGAGCGTGCCTGCCTCCGCGAGTCGGAACCCGCTGGCCCGGTGGCCGGCGAGTGCGCGCCGGGCCTCGGCGACCGCCCGCCCGCGCAGGCCGGCGTCGGCCAGCGCCCCGGCGAGGGCCGTGCGGGCCTGGTCCTCGGCGAGCGGGTAGTCCTCGCGCGCGCCGACCCGGACCGCCTCCGTGGCCTGCCCGAGGGCGTCGCCGGCCACCCGGACCAGGCCGAGCCGCGCGGACACCTCCGCCTCCACGGACCGGATGCCCCGCGCGCCCTCCAACGCCAGCCGGTACTGTCGCCCCGCCGCCGCGCGCCGTCCCCGCGCCTCGTGCACCGCCCCGACGTGCACTCGGGCGAACGCCTCCAGGTACGGGTTGCCGAACCGCAGCGTCCCGTCGAGCGCGGCCTCGGCCCAGGTCTCGGCCTCGTCGACCGCGCCCCGGTCGAGCGCGATCGCCGCGAGCACGTCCTCGGCGTGGCAGACCAGGTGCGGCCGGAGTTCCCGGAACACCGCGAGCGCCGCGCGGCCGGCCGCCGCGCCCTCGTCCAGCCGGCCGAGCATCCGGTAGGTGACCGCCAGGTTGAGCCGGGCGATCGCCGCGCCGTCGCGGTTCTCCTCGTCCGGGGCGAGCAGCGGCAGGGCCGCCTCGTAGTGTTCCGCGGCCTCGCGCAGCCGGCCGGCGATCCGCAGGCCCCGGCCGTGCACGAGCAGGCACGCCGCCTCGGCGACCGGCAGGTCGATCAGCCGGATCCACCGCAACGCCTCCGCGCTGTGGCGGACCGACTCGCGGCGGTGCCCCAGCGTGCCGTGCGCGTCGGCGACGCCCTGGTGCGCGCCGGACAGGACCCGGGGGTCGTCGCTGTGCGCGGCGGCGGCCAGCCCGGCGAGGGCGACGGCGAGCGCGTCGTCGACGTACCGGCGGACGGCCAGGTGGCCGCGCAGGCCGGCGGCGAGCAGCCACACCGCCTGCGGCCCGACCGGCTCCGGCGGGTACAGGACGGCCGCCACCAGGTTCTGCCGTTCGGACTCCGCCCAGGCCATGGCGGCGTCCCGGTCGGCGAACGCCACCGGAACGGCGGTGGCGACCGCCGCCGGCACGGGGAGCGTCAGACGCTCGGGCGACAGCACCTCGGACACGGCGTGCGCGGCGAGGACGTACCAGTCGTAGAGCCGGCGGACCGCGGCGGCGCCGTCGACCGTGTGCCGGTCGGCGTGTTCCCTGGCGTAGAGGCGCAGCAGGTCGTGCAGCGCGTACCGGCCCCCGCCGCGCGCCTCGACCAGGTGCCCGGCGGCGAGCCGGTCCAGCGCCCGGCGGGCGCCGTCCACCGGCAGGTCCGCGAGCGCGGCGACCGCGTCCGGGCCGAACGACACCCCGGGCACCAGGCCGAGGAGCCGGAACAGCCGGGCCGCGCCGGGTTCCAGGGCGGCGTGCGAGTGGTCGAACGCGACCCGCACGGAGGCGGCGTCGTCCCCGGCGAACTCCAGCGCGGCCAGGCGGTCCGCGGCGCGCAGGCGGGCGACGTGCCCGGCGATGCCGGTGTCGGACGGAGCGGGGAACCGGGCCGGGAAGCCGGGCTCGGGTCGGTCGGCGAGGTGGGCGGCCGTGATCCGGACCGCGAGCGGCAGGTGGCCGCAGAGGGCGACCAGCTCGGCGGCGGCGTCCGGTTCGGCGGCGACCCGCTCCGGTCCGATCACGGTCCCCAGCAGGGCGACCGCCTCCCCGGGGCCGAGCACGTCGAGGGCCAGCCTCCGCGCCCCGTCGCGGGCGGTCAGGCCGGCGAGCCGGTCGCGGCTGGTCACCAGGGCCCGGCTGCCCGCGCCGCCCGGCAACAGGGGACGGACCTGGTCGGGATGCCGGGCGTTGTCGAGGACGACGAGGACCCGGCGGTCGGCGAGCTGGCTGCGGTAGAGGGCCGCCGCCTCGTCCACATCGGTCGGGATGGCGGCCTCGGGCACGCCCAGCGCCCGGAGGAACCGGGTCAGCGCGTCCACGGGGCGCACGGGCGGGACGCCGGAGTAGCCGTGCAGGTCCGCGTACAGCTGGCCGTCGGGGAACCGGGCGCGGGCCCGGTGCGCCCACCGGACGGCGAGCGCGGTTTTCCCGACCCCGCCGGCCCCCACGACGCTGCCGATCGTGGCCGGGCCGCCGGGGCCGAGCAGAAGGTCGAGCTGGGCGAGCTGGGCCTCGCGGCCGGTGAACCCCGCGACGCCCGGGGGCAGCTGGGCCGGGACGACCCGGGGCGCGAACAGCTCCTCGTGCAGGCGGCGCAGCTCCGGGCCGGGGTCGAGGCCGAGTTCGGTGGCGAGGTCGGCGCGGATCCGCTCGTACGCCGCGCGGGCCTCGGCGCCGCGGGCCGCCCGGAACAGGGCGAGGACCTGCAGGGCCGCCGGGCGTTCGCGCAGCGGGTGGGCGCGGACCAGCCGGGCGACGTCGTCGAGCACCTCCCCCGGCCGGCCGCGCGCGACGGTCGCGGCGATCCGCAGCTCGGCCGCGGACAGCACCAGGTCGTCGGTCCCCGGCTGGAGCAGGGCGCGGACCCCGTCGGTGGCGTCGCCGCCGAACAGCGGGTCGGGGCGCAGGGCGAACGCGCGGGCGAGGAGGTCCGCCCGGTGGGCGGGGTCGGTCGCGGAGAGGGCCCGGTCGTACAGGTCGCGGAACCGGTGCAGGTCGACGCGGGCCGGGTCGCCGTCGAGCCGGTAGCCGGCCGGGTCTGCGACGAAGTGGACAGTTCCTGCGGGGTGGCGGTCGCCGGAGAGGACCCGGCGGAGCCGGGACACGTGCACCTGCAGGGCCGGCCGGGCCCGTTCCGGCCGCGCGCCGTCGTCCCACAGCAGCTCGACCAGCCGGGCCACGGGCACCGCGCTGTTGAGGTGCACGAGCAGCACTCCGAGGAGCGCCCGCTCCCGGCGGCGGCCGAGCGTGACGGGTCGACCGGCCACTGTCGCCTCGACGGCGCCGAACACCCTGAACTCCACCCACCGAGGCTAACCGACCACACAGGTCATTCACATATGTGTACGCGATGCCATATTCTGAACGACTCTTGACCGGCTGACATCGATTCAGTTGACTACGTGGAACCCCACCCCTCCGGAGGTACCCGTGCCCCGTATCCGCGCACCCTGGCTCGCGACCGCGGTGGTCGCGACCGTCGCGGTCCTCGCCACCGCCCCGATCGCACTGTCCGCCCCGTCCGGCCCCCTGTCGGCGACCGGCGGCCTGAACCTGTCCGCCGCCAACCGGCGCGCCCCGCTCCCCGGCCTGTACGACTGGAGCCACGCCGGCTACCGGGGCGGCGCCGACCTGCCCGGGGCCGGCGACATCAACCCCGCGCCCGCCTGCCAGATCACGCCGGCCGAACTCGCGCAGCTCGGCGCGACGCCGGGCGACGGGGTCGACGACACTGCCGGGCTGCAGGCTGCGATCGACCAGGTGAGGGCGAACTGTTCGCCGACCGCCGGGTACACGAAACTGAGCTTGATCTCCCTGCCCACAGGGATTCTCAACGTCTCCCGCGAGCTGCACGTCGACGCCGACTACCTCGTCGTCCGGGGCGCCGGGGCCGACACCCGGATCGTCTACCGGCCCGACGCGAACACCCGGTATGACACCCTCACCCCGGACGGCTCGGACTGGGACGAGGACGGCATGACGTCCGGGCAGGGCAAGGGCGGCTGGCTGTGGCCAGGCCGGGGCCTGTTCCGGGTGCAGTCCCGGGGCGTGCACTCCGCCTACGCCGCCGACTACGCCGCGGCCCCCGCCAACCGCAAGGACATCTTCGAGGGCACGGTCAACGTGCACTGGAAGGTGGGCGTGAAGCTCGGCGACAAGCCGGGAGACCCGGGGTTCGCGGCCCGGACCGGGGACACGGTCGTGCGCCTGGCCAGCAGCGGTTCCCTCTCCGCGCTCGTGCCCGGCGGGCTGGTCAACATCCGGGCCGCGAACTCGATGCGGTTCTACGAGCAGCAGCAGGCGTTGCCCACCGACCAGCCGCTGCAGAACCTGCACATGCGCCAGCAGATCTTCACGATCGCGGCCGTGGACGCCACCGCCCGCACCCTCACGGTCGACAAGCCCCTGGAGTACGACGTCCCGGTCACCTCGGTGTCCGACGGCTCCGCCCCGATCGACGGCGTGGCCTACGACTCCAAGGCGGCGCCGATCGTCGACCCGGTGCTCGGCGTCGGCTTCGAGAACCTCACCATCACCCAGGACGAGCCGGGCCTCACCCGCGCCGAGGCCGTGCACAACTACGGCAACATGGACCCGGCGGCCGAGATGCACGGCATCGTCTTCAAGTGGGCGGCCAACTCCTGGGTCCGCGGCGTGCACACGGAGATGACCGGCTCGCACCCGATCGTCACCGAGGAGGCGAAGAACCTGCAGATCGTGGACAACGTCCTCGACGGCGCGTGGAACAAGGGCAAGGGCGGCAACGGGTACTTCCGCGGCTCGCGGGTCTGGGACTCCCTGTACGCCGGCAACACGTCGCGCAACCTGCGGCACTTCACGTTCCAGTGGTCGGCCTCGGGCAACGTGGTGATCGGCAACGACCTCGACTCCGACCTCAACCTGCACGGCGGTTGGGAGCGCAACAACCTGTTCGAGCTGAACACCGTGGCCGTGCCGTACGGGCACCGGTCCGCCAACTGCCGGGCCAACTGCGGCGAGGAGGGCGGCGGCACGCCCGACGACTCGAACTGGTTCCCGATCTGGTGGGGGGCCGGCAGGAAGGCGATCAAGTGGTCGGGGGCGTCCGGGCCGCGCAACGTGTTCTTCAACAACGCGATGACCAAGCAGCTCGGCACCGACACCTCGCCCTATGTGGACTACTATGCCGACCGGCACCGGGTGTACCAGTTCGGCTGGTCCGGGACCGGCTACCAGCACCTGGACGTCGCGGGCGCGCCGATCGCCGACTGGGCGCACAACGAGCAGCGCGACTACGCCGGTGGGCACGGGGTGGACGCGACCCGGACCGACCCGGGGGCGTCGCTGTTCCTGGTCTCGGTGGGCGGCACCCCGACGTCCGCGCCGCCGACCACCCGGCCGCCGACCTCCGCGCCGCCCACGTCTACTCCCCCGACGTCGGCTCCCCCGACCACCCGGCCGCCGACGTCGGCACCGCCCACCACGCCCCCGGCCGGCGGGCTGACCGCGACGTTCGCGCAGACGTCGGTGTGGGGCACCGGGTACGGGGCGACGTACAGCCTGCGCAATCCCGGCACGGCGACCGTGACCGGCTGGGCGGTGGAGTTCGACCTGCCGGCCGGGTCGGCGGTGTCCAGCTCGTGGAGCGCGAACCAGACCAGGACCGGGCAGCACTACCGGTTCACGAATCTCGGCTGGAACGGGACCGTGAAGCCGGGCGGCACGGCGAGCTTCGGCTTCAACGTGGCCGGGCCCGGAGTGCCCACCGGGTGCACCGTGAACGGCAGGACGTGCTGAACCGACGGACACCGGGTCGGGAACCTCCGTAACCGTGTCCTGAAGTTGTTCTTGTGGCGCTCTCCCCGGTCGGGGGGGCGCCACGGCTACAGGCGGGTGACCGTCGCGTGCCAGCCCGCCGCCGGGCCCGACGCGAACGTGGTCTCCAGCGGGGCGGGCTCGATCGACGCGACCCGCCAGCCGTCGGCGAAACTGGCCAGCAGCTCGACCCGCGTGACCCGGCGCGGACCGTAGTCCCCCGGCTCGTTCTCACTGAAACACAGCACGTGGTACGTGCCACCCGCCACCGTCGCCGACCGCAGGCTCGCCACGAACCGCGCCCGATCGGCGTCCGTGAAGACGTGGAACAGCCCGCAGTCCAGCACGGTGTCGAACTCCGCCCCGAGCGCGCCCAGCTCCAGGGCGTCGGCGACGACGAACCGCGCGGTCAGGCCCCGGTCGCGGGCCTTGCCCGCGGCCCGCGCGATCGCGGTCGGCGACGTGTCCACCCCGGTGGCCGCGAGCCCGAGCCCGGCGGCGAGCAGCGCGTGCTCGCCCGTGCCGCAGCCGACGTCGAGGACGGCGCCCCGCAGACCGCCGGCGTCGGCCAGGGCCTGGAACACCGACTGCGGGCGGCCGATGTCCCAGGGCGGCGCGCCGTCGCGGTAGTAGGCATCGAAGTCCTCCACGCGGCGCGACCGGTCCGGGTCAGTCATGGGATGAATGCTCTCATATCCGGAACGCCAGGTTGACCATCACGAAGATGTACACGAGGGTCCCGATCGTGCCCGCCGCCAGCACCACGCCCGGGTGCACCTGCGACCACGGCATCCGTACCCCCGGGAACTCCTCCCGCAGCCGCTCCCACCACACGCCGCGGCGCTCGGCCAGCGGGAGCCGGAGCCGCCGGACCAGGCGGTGGAACTCCTCCGCCCGCCACAGCCGCGCGTCGACCACGAACGGCCGCGCCGAACGCGACGTGACCACGATCCGGCCGGGCCGGAGCTGGTCCGTGCCGACCTTCACGTCCACCGAATGCATGCCCGTGACGTCGTCCACCGGCACGACGAACACCGGCCAGCGCCAGGCGTTGCGGACCGTCATCCGGTCGCCGTCCAGCAGGATCCGGGCGTTGACCAGGCGCAGGACGATCAGGCCGCCGACGTACAGCAGCGGCAAGCCCAGGCCCAGGACCGTGGCCACGAGCGCGCCGCCGCCCCCGGCGCCCTCGCCGTCCCGGCCGCCGGCCAGCAGCCGGAAGAAGAACAGCACCATCCCGACCAGCAGGAACGGGGCGAGGATGACCAGGCGGGCGATGTACACCCGGTTGTCGGGGAGGACGCACAGGGAGGCGGTGGACCGCCGGCCGTCTGCCATCCGCCCAGCATTCCACACTGGACAGTCCCGGGCACCGGGTCGCGCCCGACCGGATCGGGGCCGGGCCGGACTCAGATCGCGGAGATCCGGACCCGGCCCAGATCGCGGAGAGCCCGGCGCACTCGGGAACGGTGCCTGAGACGTGGGCGGCAGACCTGACCCCTCTAGCTCGGGGGCCGGGACGTGGGGCGGCAGATCTGACCCCCTCGGGCTCGGGGGCCGGGACGTGGGCCGCCGGGCTCAGGTCGTCGCGGTCGCCGGGGTCGGGAAGCGCAGGTCGCGCAGCGCCCGGGGCGGTTCGGCCACGCCCGGTCCGCCGAGGGCCACCCAGTCAGCAATCGCCGCGACCGTCCCCTCGTCCAGGACCCCGCCGAGCCAGGCGGGCCGGCCACCAGCTGCCCGGCCGGCCGGGGACGGGCCGACGACGACCACGTTCGAGCGTTCGCACGGGCCGAGGCAGTCCGGCACGGCCCGGACCACCGCCACGCCCGCCAGGCCGGCGCGCAGGGCGTCGAGCTGGGCGTCATGGTCGGTGTCGGGGTGCTTGCGGGCCGTGCCGCAGCAGCAGCCCCGACAGACCGTGACCCGACAGCGGGTGCGCTGGGTGACGGCGGGAGGCATGCGGTGATCTTGCCAGAGGGCCCGCGACCGCCGTGGTCGCGGGCCCTCCGCCGTGCGCGTTGGTGCGTTACCGCAGCTGGTAGGCCCGGTCGATCCGTTCCGTGAACGTCGCGCCGGCCGCGTCCGTCATCGCGAACCGCAGCGACACGTACGTGCCGGCACTCCTCCTCGGGTGCTCCACGGTCGCCGTCCAGGCGGTCCCCCTGCCCCCGACCTTGGCCGGCTTCCAGGTCGCCCCGTCGTCGTAGGACACCTCGGCCGTGAGCTTCTTCACGGTCGACGCGGCGGCGCCCGTCTCCCGCTGCACGGCGATCGGCAGGGTGAACGTGCCGGCCGGCGCGCGGTTCTCCGCGTCCAGCTCCGGGTTGACCCGCACGACCGACAGCGGCAGTGCGACCGGGGTGGTGCCCGGCGCGGTCTTCGACCGGAAGGTCCACTCCGCCTGGTAGACCGTCGACAGCCGCGAGTCGCCCGGGGCTGCGTGGTGCGCGACGACGATCCGGTAGTCGGTCTCCTTCGGGTCCGCCGGCAGCTTGTACCCGGTGAACTTGTACGGACCGGCGTAGATCCGCTCGCCGTTGCGGTAGATCACGACCTTCGTCGTGAACGCGTCGTGCTCGTACACCGCGCGCTCGACGACACCGTTGGCCGCGAGGTCCATCCCGAGCCAGAGGATGTCGCCGACCCGCCGGTTCCCGTTGAGGTCCGCGTACAGCCCGACCGCGAACACCGCGCCGTTCCACCGCTCGGCGTTCTTCGCCCCGACCTTGTACGTGCGGGCCTTGCCGAACGTGAGCCGGTCGAAGTTGTTCCACGAGTCCGGCGGCTCGTGCAGCTGCATGAACACCGGCGCCCAGCTCAGGGCACCGCTCGCCGAGTAGTAGTCGGTCCGCGTGGAGGGCATCGCGAACTCGCCGACCGCGCCGCCGGGCAGACCGGTGTCGACGCCGTTGAGCAGCGGGGTGGCCTCGTGGCTGCCCCGGTGCTTGTCGGCCGCCGAGGCGAAGGTGGTGCTGACCTTGGCGAGTTCGGAGGTGGCCGGCCGGTAGCCGCCGTCGGTCGGGATCTTGCCGGGGACCACCTTGGCGAGGTGGTAGACGTACGGGGTGTCGTCGTACGTGCCGTCGCCCTTCGGCTTCGCCCACTGGGTGAAGTTCTCGTAGAGGAACTGGCCGCTGCCCGTGCCGGCGCTCGGGATGGTGTAGATCCCGTCGATCGTGCTGCCGCCCCGGAAGTCGTACATCTCCAGCGCGGTCACGTAGGTCACGCCCGGGGTGAGCTGCACCGCCCCGATCGTGGCGCTGGCGATCCGCGCCGACCTGTCCGGCGCGCTGTTGGCGACCGGCCGGCCCTTGCGGGCGTCGAACGTGAGCATCCGGTCGCCGCGCAGGACGAACTCCGGCTCGGCCCCCAGGGTGACGTCCTGGGCGTCGGGGTCGGCGGCCCGGGCGGTGCCCAGGACGGCCGTGGCCGTGAACGTGCCGGCGTGCAGCCGCACCCGGTAGGTGTTGCCGTCCAGCTTGCCGAGGTAGAACCGCTGCCGGGCGATGTCGAACACCCGCAGGTCGGTGTAGTCGGGGACCGCGCCGTTGCGGCCGACGACCGTGATGGCGAGGTCGTAGCTCTCCTCCTCCAGCTCCACGCCCACGGCCGTGCGGACCGCGACGGAGCCGTCGTCGGAGCGGGCGATGACCGTGCCGCTGTAGGTGTCCGGCTTGCCGATCCGGGTGTCGACCTGCACCGTGGTGCGCGCCGTGCCCTGCGCCGGCACGGTCACGGACTTCGCGCCCAGGGTGAACAGGCCCGCCGGGGCCGGCTTGCCGTGACCGTCGAGCTCCACCTGGCTCAGCTGCAGGGTGACCGGCTTGTCGCCGTCGTTGCGGTAGGTGAGGGTCTTCACCATCGGCAGGTTCGACGAGTACGGCCAGCGCGCCACGCCGAAGCTCAGCGACGCCGGCTCCTGGGTGACGTGCTGGGCCACGGCGCGGCCCACGTCGACCCGACCGGCGCCCTGGATGTACGCGCCGAGCTCGGCGGCCGGGTTCGTCGACCCCATCAGGTGGGCCTTGAGCTGCGCGGGCGTCCACGTCGGGTGCTGCTGGGCCAGGATCGCCACCGAGCCGGTCACGTGCGGGGTGGCCATCGAGGTGCCGGACATCTCGGTGTAGTTCTCGTTGTCCTCGAACGGCTCGCCGGTACCGGCCGCGCGGGCCGCGACGATGCCGACGCCCGGGGCGACGATGTCGGGCTTGACCGCGCCGTCGGGGTGCCGGGGGCCGGTGCTGCTCTTCTGCCACACCACGTCGTTCGCGGTGGGCAGGGTCGCGCCGACGGCCAGGGCGCTGTCCGCCGAGGCGGGCGAGATGATCGAGTCGCGGCCGTAGTTGCCGGCGGCGGCGACGACCAGGGTGCCGTACTGGGCCGTGATCGCGTCCACGAACTGGCCGACGATGTCGGTGTGGGGGTCCACGTCGGGGGTGCCGAGGCTCAGGTTGATCACCTTCGCGCCGTGGATCGCCGCCCAGGACAGGCCGGCGATCACGCTGGAGTCCGTGCACTCGCCGTCGCTCGTGCACACCTTGCCGACCAGCAGCTTCGCGCCCGGGGCCACGCCCCTGAACCGGCCGCCCGACGCGGCACCCGAACCGGCGACGGTGGACGCGACGTGCGTGCCGTGCCCGTTGTGGTCGATCACGTCGGCGTCGGGGGTGAAGTTCTCCGACCCGACCACCGTGCCGGCGAGGTCGGGGTGCGTCGGGTCGTACCCGGTGTCGAGGACCGCGACCTTGACGCCCTCGCCGGTGAATCCGGCGGCCCACGCGGCCGGGGCGCCGATCCTCGGCACGCTCCAGTCGAGCTGGATCTTCGACTTCCCGTCCAGCCAGACCTTGGCGATCGGCGCGTCGAGGGCGCGCAGGGCGCCCGTGCCGGGCGTCAGGCCGCGCCACAGGTCCGCGGCCTTCGCCCGCGGCTGGGACACCGCGACCAGGTCGAGCGTGCCGAGGTCGCGGGCCTTGGCCGCCGCGAGCCCGTTGGTCCGGGCCTGTCCCTTCTGGTACTGCACCAGCAGCGGCAGGTCCGCGCGCGCCGCGTCGTCGTAGCCGGTCGCCGCGAGGGTCGACACGTCGAACAGCCGGGGGTCGAGCCGGCCCTGGGCGAGCATCGGCATCGCGTCGGCCGGCACCACGGACCAGCCCTTCGGGCCGCGCTGCCGGATGAAGGTGACCTTCTCCCGGCCGGGCCCGGCGGTGATCTCCGCGGGGGCGTACCCGTCGCGGCCGGTCCGCAGGGTGACCCGGTCGCCCGTGATGAGCGTGACGTTCCGCGGCGGCTGGTAGGCCTGGGGGGCCGAGGGGGCGTCCGGGCCGGGGTCGGCCCCGGCGGGCACGGCCCCGAACGTGCCGAGCACGGTACTGAGTGCCACGCCCGCCACGAGGAGTAACCGGCGGCGGGACAGCGGGGACGGGGCCGGGGAGGCTGGCCGTGGATGCGGTTCGTTGAGCATTCCGTCTCCAGGGTGGGGGGTCGGTCGTGTGCTCTTTCTAGCCGCGCCCCGGACGATCGGCCAGGTGTGACACCTGTCCGGTTGCGGCCCGCGCCGGAACCGGCCATGATCGACCGGCATGGGGGCCAGGAGCGCAGACGAGTTCGTGTTCGGCGCGGTCGGCGTCACGCCCTTCGACGAGGGCGTCTACCGGACCGTCCTGGCCGGACCGCCGGTGACGGTGCGTGACCTGGCCACCCGGACCGGCTCCGGCATCGACAAGCTCCAGGCCGCCCTGGGCCGGTTGCGCGGATACGGCCTGGTCAGCAGGTTGTCCGGCCGCCCTCCCCGGTGGACGGCCGTGAGCCCGACCACCGCCGTCGCCGCCCTGGTCCGCAACGCGCACGAGGACCTCAGCCGGGTCACGGACACCGCCGCCGAACTGGAGGCCGTGTACCGGGCGATCGGTCAGGCCGCGCGCCCCGGCGAGGGCGTCGAGCTGCTGACCAGCGCCGACGAGCTGGGCCGGTGGTTCGTCCGGCTGCAGCAGGAGGCCACCGAGGAGATCATGAGCCTGGACCGGCCGCCGTACGTGCTGGACCACAGCAACCCGCTCGAGCACATGCTCCTCGGCCGCGGCGTGCGCTACCGGGCCATCTACGCGCCCGAGGCCTTCGAGATCCCCGGCATCCTCGACGACGTGACGGGCCTGTCCCGGGCCGGCGAGGAGGCCCGGGTGCTCGCCGGCATTCCGCTGAAGATGGCCGTCGCCGACCGCCGGCTCGCCCTGTTGCCGCTGCACCTGGACCCACCGATCACCCGCAGCGTCGTCATCCGGGGCACCACCCTGGTCGCGGCGCTGGTCACCCTGTTCGAACGGCTCTGGGAGCAGGCCGTGCCCCTGACCGCCGGGCCGTCCGCCGACACCGACCCGCTGGACGCGGAGGACCGGCGGATCCTGCTCCTGCTGTTGTCCGGGCTCAAGGACGAGGCGATCGCGCGGCAGCTCGGGACGAGTACCCGGAGTCTGCGGCGCCGGATGCGCGTGCTGTTGGACGCCCTCGGGGCGGAGAACCGGTTCCAGGCCGGGGTGCAGGCGGTCCGCCGGGGCTGGGTGTGACCGCCGGACCCGGACGCTCCGTGGTCAGTGGTGTTTGCGGCGGCCGTCGAGGTCGATGCCCAGCAGGGTGGCGACGACCAGCGTGGCCACTCCGAGCGTGATGGCGGCGTCGGCGAGGTTGAACGCCGGGAAGTACTTCGCGTCCGGCCCGAACACCGACACGAAGTCGACCACGTGCCCGCGCAGGAACCCCGGAGCCCGGAACAGCCGGTCGCCGAGATTGCCGATCGTGCCGCCGAGCAGCAGGCCCAGGCCGACCGCCCAGGACACCGACCGCAGCCGGGACGCCATCCGCACGATCGCCACGATGGCCACCGCCGCGATGATCGCGAACACGAACGTCATCCCGCTGGCGATCCCGAACGCCGCCCCCGGGTTGCGGATCAGGCTGAAGTAGACCAGTCCGCCGAGGAAGCGGGGCGAGTCGCCGGGCACGAGGTGTTCGACCACGAGCACCTTGGACACGATGTCGGCCACGGCGGCCACCAGGGCCACTCCGGCCAGCAGTCCCACCCGGCGGCGGGCGGTCGGTTCGGCGGGCGGGGCGGGGACGCTGCTCGTCATCAGCGGAGTCTGTCAGATCCGGCCCCGCCGGGAGCGCCCGGTGCCAGCCCCGGCCACCGGGGTGGTCGGGCGCTCGCCGCCCGTGGCTCCGGGCTGGAGAGAGTCGGGTGCCACGACGCACGGCTCCGGGTCCGGAAAGCCGGGTGCCTCGCGGTCGGTGAACGCGGCGGTTTCGTCGTAGCCGTGCGCCATCATGGGGCGGTGACCGCGCCCATCCCCGTCTCCGCCAGCCCCGCCGAGCGGATCCGCGCCGCCAGCCGCCGGTGGACAGAGCCCGAGCTGGTCGACCGGTGCGCGGCGCTGCTCCGGGGCGGCCCGGCCGACGACCCCGAACTCCTCGCCTACCTGGGCGGACGCGGCGCCCAGCCCCTCCTCGACCTCGACGCGCTCGTCTACTGGCCAGCGGTGTGGGCCGCCCGCGCCCTGCTCTACGCCTGGCACCCCACCGCCGCGTCCGCCGTGGTGGCGGCCCTGGGGCACGACGCGTGGCGGGTCCGCGAGATGTGCGCGAAGGTGTGCGCGCTCCGCGAACTCGGCGAGGCCGCCGACCCGCTCGCCGCTGCCCTGGCGGATCCGGTGCCCCGGGTGCGGGCAGCCGCCGCCCGGGGGCTGGGCGTGGTCGGGGAGGCCGAGCACGCCGGGCCGCTGCGGAAGGCCCTCACGGACACCGATCCCGAGGTGCGCCGCCGCGCCGATCAGGCCCTCGCCCGCCTGTCCGACCGCCTGGACCGCCCCCTGTAGCCGGCCCGCTCGGCACACCGTCGCCTTCCGACCAGCCCGCGCGGCGGCACGCCTTCGCCTTCCGGCCGGCCCCCGCTCGGCACGCGGCCCCGAACACGGCGGCCGCGGGCCCGACAGGCCGGGTGCCCTTGACGGCCGGTGGCGTATCGACTACAACCGATACTTGTGTCCGGTTTCCGGCACCATGACCCCAGGAGGACCCCCGTGCCCCACTCCGCAGTCCGACGACTCAGCCGGGCGGTCGCGCACGTCGCGACGGTCGCGCTGGCCACCGGGGCCCTGGTCGCCGTCGGGGCGGGTCCCGCGCTCGCCGCCGGGGACGCGAAGCCGCCGAGGACGACGCACGGGCCGTGCGAGTTCACGGAGACTCCGGACGAGCCGGCCTCCCGTCCGGTGCCGCTGCCGCCGGATCCGCACCGGACGCCGAGCCGGGGCACGGTCGACGCCGAGTTGCGCACCAACCACGGCCCGATCACGGTCACCCTCGACCGGGCGAAGGCGCCGTGCACGGTGCAGAGTTTCGTCCACCTCGTCGAGCACCGGTTCTACGACCGGTCGCCGTGCCACCGGCTCACCGCGTACAAGACGCTCAAGGTGCTGCAGTGCGGCGATCCGTCGGGGACGGGCGAGGGCGGGCCGGGGTACAGGTACAAGGACGAGTTGCCGACCGACCTGCCGCCGGCGCCGAACGACCCGACCGGCCAGCGCCGGATCTACCCGCGCGGCACCCTCGCGATGGCCAACGCCGGCCCGGACACCAACGGCAGCCAGTTCTTCCTGGTGTACGCCGACTCGGTGCTCCGCCCCAACTACACCGTCTTCGGGCACGTGGACGAGCCCGGGATGCGGGCGCTGGACGCGATCGCCGCCGGCGGGGTGCAGCCGACCCCGGAGGACCCGGCGCCGCTGGACGGCCCGCCGGCTCTCGCCACGACGATCACCCGCGCCACGGCCCACTGCTGAGCGCGGGCGTGCCCGGCCCGGCCACCTGAGCCCCGGGCCGGGCACGCCGACCCCATCCGGCCCAGTCAGGCGCATCAGCCCCCGCCGGGAGACCGGCCGCCACCCGGACACGGGTGCCGTTTCCCAGGTGGGCGTGCGACAGTGGGGCCGTGCTCCGGGTACTCACGCCGCCGCTCGGCTACCACCTCGCCGGCTCCGTCGGCCTGCTCTCCATGGGCCGGCACGACCCGTGCGCCCGGTTCGTCGAGGGCACCTTCTGGTGGACCGCCCGGACCCCGGACGGCCCGGCCGCACTGGCGCTGACCAGGGTCGGCCCGGACCTGCACGCCGAGGGGCACGGCCCGGGCGCCGCGTGGGTGGTCGAGCGGGCCGACGCGGTCGCCGGCCTGCGCGACGACCTCACCGGATTCGCGGAGCTCGCGGCGGCGCATCCCGTCGTGGCCCGCCTGGCCAGAACCCACCGTGGGGTACGCCTCCCCGCGACCGGCCAGGTGTTCCCCCGGCTGCTCCGGGCCGTCCTGGAGCAGAAGGTCACCGGCAAGGAGGCCTACCAGGCGTACTCGGCGATCGTCCGGAAGTTCGGCGCGCCGGCCCCCGGCCCGGTCCCCGCGCTGTGGGTACCGCCGGACCCGGCAGACATCGCGGCGGCGCCCTACTGGGTGCTGCACCCCTTCGGGGTCGAGCAGCGCCGGGCCGACACGCTGCGCCGGGCGGCCTCGGTCGCCGACCGGCTCGAACGGTGCGCCGACTCCGTCGAGGCCACGGCCCGGCTGACGGCGCTGCCCGGGATCGGGCCGTGGACGGCCGCGGAGGTGGTCCGCGTCGCGTACGGGGACCCGGACGCCGTCAGTGTCGGCGACTACCACCTGCCGAACATGGTCGCGTGGGCCCTCGCCGGGGAGCCGCGCGCCGACGACGCCCGGATGCTCGCGTTGCTGGCCCCGTTCGCCGGGCACCGCGGCAGGGTGTGCACACTCCTGGCGGCCGCCGGGATGGGCGCGCCGCGCCGGGGGCCCCGGATGCCACTGCGCTCCTTCGCCGGCTACTGATCGCGGCGAAACCGGCCCAGCATCGGCCCCAGTCGCCGGGCGAGCGGCAGGCGAGGCCGACGCCCCCGAGCTCACGGCGGCCACCCCGCCTGGTCGGGCCGACGGAGACCGGGCCGGGCCCGACCGTAATCAGAAGATGTTCCTGGTCTTTCCGACACGGCGCGGGGCGGGGCCCTTGTGGACCCCGCCCCGTGTCGGACCGCTCAGGCCGACGCCGGCCCGAACGTGCGGTGGTGCGGGCCGCAGCCCCCGCCCCGGCCGGCCATCCGCCGGAACGCCTTGCGGCGCAGCACGAGGAACGCGACGAACATGATCGGCAGGATCGGCCAGAAGAAGTGCCCGCCGGACAGCGCCGCGAACGTGACCACGACCGCGAGCGCCGTCAACCCCACGAACGCCCTGCGCCGGCCCCAGGCCCGCAACTCGGCCCGGGCCTCCGGGGTGTGCCACCGCAGCTGGCGCGGCAGGTCGGTGAGCAGGACGTCGAGCTCGTGCCGGTACTTCGCGGCATAGGCCGCTGCCTGCCGCTCGTCGCACTCCTCCAGCGTGAGCATGCCCTCGGCGAGCGCGGCGCGCAGGAAGGCGACGGTCTGTTCGCGTTCCTTGTCGGAGGCGCGGACCTGGCCCGGTTCGTGTTCCATTGTTACCTCCTGAGGTGATGGCTCAAGTCTGGGCGGCGGCGGCCCGCACCGCGTCGGTCCGGCGGCGTCATTCCGGGAGCGCCGGCTACTCCCCCGGGAGTAGTGCCGCCGCCTCCCCGGAGCCGACGTGCCGGGCGCGCCCGGTGCACTACCCTGCGGGCATGCGCCGACTTCGCCCGCGTCCGCCGCGGATGCTGCGCCCGCCGTCGTGGCGGGTGCGGGTCCTGCCCGTGGTGGTGGCGGCCGCCCAGATCGTCGGCGTCCGGATGATCGGGCACAACGCCGACGTCCTCGACGCGCGTGGGTACGCGCTGCTCACCGCCTCCGGCCTGGTCCTCTACCTGGGCCGGGTGCACGTGGGCCTCGCGCTGACCGGCACCCTCGCCGCGACGGGCGGCTACCTGGCGCTCGGCTACCCGTGGGGTCCGGTGGCGATCGGCTGTCTCGTCGCGTTGTTCCTCACCGTCCTCACCGGGCACCGGCAGTGGGCGAAGGCCGCCGCCGCGACCAGCCTGGTGGGCTTCGTCGCGATCAGCACCGTCGTCGACCGGCAACCCGCGCCGACCGTCGGCCGCACGCTCGGGGTCGCCGCCTGGCTGGTCGGCGTGCTGATGCTCGCCGAGTTCGTCCGGGTGCGCCGAATGCACTTCACCGAGGTGGCCAGGACCCGCGCCGAGGAGCACAAGCGGCAGTCCAGCGACGAGCGACTGCGGATCGCCCGCGAGCTGCACGACGTCATCGCGCACAACATCTCCCTGATCAACGTGCAGGCCGGCGTGGCGCTGCACCTGCTCGACGACGACCCTGGCCAGGCCCGCGAGGCGTTGACCGTGATCAAGGCGGCGAGCAAGGAGACCCTGCAGGAGCTGCGGTCCACGCTGGGCGTGCTGCGTCGGGTCGACGAGGAGGCGCCGCGCACGCCGGCCCCGAGCCTGACCCGCCTGGACGAGCTGCTCGGCCGGCTGGCGACCAGCGGGCTCGACGTCCGGCTCACGGTGACGGGCGAACCCCGGGAGCTGCCGGCCAACGCGGACCTGGCTGCGTTCCGGATCGTGCAGGAGGCCCTGACCAACGTGTACCGGCACGCGCACGTCGACACTGCCCGCGTCCTGGTCGGCTACGAGCCGGACGCGGTGACCGTGGAGATCCTCGACGACGGGGTGGGCGGCGGCTCGACGGCCGGCAACGGGCTGACCGGGATGCGCGAGCGGGCCGACGCGCTCGGCGGCACTCTCGTCGCCGGGCCCCGGCCGGAGGGCGGCTTCCGGGTGTACGGCAGGCTGCCGGCATGATCCGCGTACTGCTCGCCGACGACCAGGCCCTCGTCCGGGGCGGTTTCCGCGCGCTGCTGGCCGCGCAGGACGGCATGGACGTCGTCGCGGAGGCGCCCGACGGGGCCGAGGCCGTGCGGCTGACCCGCGAGCTGCGGCCCGACGTGGTGCTGATGGACATCCGGATGCCCCGGCTCGACGGCATCGAGGCGACCCGCCAGATCGCGGCCGACCCGGCGCTGGCCGACGTGCGGGTGGTGATCCTGACGACCTTCGAGCACGACGAGTACGTGTTCGAGGCCCTGCGGGTCGGCGCGAGCGGCTTCCTCGTCAAGGACACCGAGCCGGCGGACCTGATCCAGGCGGTCCGCGTGGTGGCCCGGGGCGACGCGCTGCTGTCGCCGGGGGTGACCCGCCGACTGATCGCGGAGTTCGCGACCCGGTCTCGGGGACCGGCCGCGGCCCGGGACCTCGGCGTGCTCACCGACCGGGAGCGCGAGGTGATGGCCCTGGCCGCCGGGGGCCTGACGAACGAGGAGATCGCCGAGCGGCTGTTCCTGTCCCCGGCGACGGCGAAGACCCATGTGTCGCGGGCGATGGTGAAGCTCGGCGCGCGGGACCGGGCCCAGCTCGTCGTGATGGCGTACGAATCGGGCCTGGTCCGACCCGGCTGGGCGGATTAGCCGGATTCCTCCCGCCAACGGTCGGCGCCCGGGGCGGTAGGGACATAGCGATGGACGGAAATTTTATAGACTCTGCGGGTACCGATGCACCGAACTCTGCGGGCTGCGTCATATCCAATGAGAGAAGAAGGCTGTGCGTCTCCACTCCGCGGCCCGGGTGCTCGTCGTCGCCCTAGCGCTGGTTCTCCTCGGCACTGCCGCCGTCGGCGCGGTCCGCACGGCCGGTCAGGCCGCCGGGCGGGTCCGTCCGGCGAACGCGAACAACCCGTGGCACACCGAGTTCGTCAAGGTGCGCTCGCAATTCGCCAGCGGCGTGCCCAGCGGCAGCCGGGTCACCCTGGCCACCTCCGTCGACAGCCCCTACTGGACCCAGCGGCTCGTGGAGATCGCGATGCTGGAGGGCTCCTACGTCGTGCGGCCCGGCGAGACCACCGACTACACCGTCTCCCTGAACACCGGGAACCTCCGCCTGACCATCGAACGGCAGAGGTGATCCGGCCATGACCCCGTTCCTCGCGATCCTCGCGGTATTCGCCCCAGGAATCCCCCTCGGCTACGCCCTGACCCGCAACGCTCTGACGGCCACCGTGGCCGCGCCTCTGATCACCGGGGTCACCGCGGCCCTCGGCACGATTCTCATGCTGGCCACCGGCGGCCCCCTGCTCGCCTGGTCGGCCGGGCTGTTCCTCGCCCAGTGGGCGGTGGCGGGCGTGCTGCTGGTCCGCCGGACGGTCGCGCCGCTGCCGGGGGGCACGTGGGCCGAGGCCCGCTGGCTGTTCCTGCCGCTCACGCCCATGTTCCTGGAGGTCCTCGCGCCGCCGATCCTGTGGGACTCGCACTCGATCTGGTGGCTGCACGCCGGTTACTTCTCCTGGGGCGGCGACTTCGCCCGCGCGGCGATGGGCAACCCGGCCGTGACCGCCTTCTCGCACACCGACTACCCGCCGTTGACGTCGGCGACCACCTCCGTGGTGTGGGGGGTGCTGCCGGGCGCGAACGTGTGGGACGCGCAGTTCGCCTCCGCCGCCTTGTCGTTCTCCGCGATCGCGTGCCTCGTCTACGCCGTCCGGCGGATCACCGAGCAGGCGCCGGTCGTCGTCTCCCGGACCGCGGCCGTCGGGGTCGGCCTCGCCGCGTGGAGCACCGCGCCCTACACGGTCGTGGGCGGGATGGCCGACGCGCTGTGGGCGACCAGCGTCGTCGGCGCGGCGCTCCTGTTGCTGTTCGGCCGCAAACCGTTCGCCCAGCCGGCCCTGCCGCTGCTGATGCTGGCCGCGGCGGCGCTCAGCAAGAACGAGGGCTACGTCGCCGCCGGCATCGTGGCGCTGGTCGTGACGGTCCGGGAACGCCGCAACCTGCGCCGGGCCTGGGTGGTCTGGTTGCCGTTCGCGGCGGGGCAGGTGTGGTCCACGATCGCCCACCATGTCGGCGCCGTCGGGGACGTGCACTTCCGGGTGGACACCCTGCGGGGCCACGACGCGGTGCACCGGTTCGGCACGACGCTGGCCGCCATGTGGCACGAGGCCGGCCTGTACGCAGTCCTCGGCCTGGCGGTGGCCGTCCTCGGCGGGCTCCTGCTGCGCCGACGGCGCGAGAGGCTCGGCCTCGGCTCCGACGTGTGGCTGTGGCTCGTGGTCGCGGCCTACGTCTCCAGCCTGATGGTGACCTACGTGGTCACGCCGATCGACCTGAACTGGTGGATCATCACGTCGATGGACCGGGTCATGCTGCTCGTGGTGCTGGCGGCCTGCGCGAGCGCCGCTGTCTGGGCGGCCGCGGCGTGCAGTCCGCTGCCGCTGGAGGAGCCGGCTGTCCCCGAGCAGCGCGCCGTCCCGCCGGAGGGTGCCCTGTCCCCGGAACTGGCCGGGTCCGAGGCACCCTAGCCCGGCACGCCCGCCCGATGCTGCTGTGGGCTCACCCCGTGCACCCGCTTGAAGGCCGTGCTGAGCGCGAACGCGCTCCCGTACCCGACCTGCCGGGCCACCGCCCCGACGGTGACCTCCGGCTCCCGGAGCAGGTCGGCGGCCAGGGCGAGCCGCCACCCGGTGAGGAACGCCATCGGCGGCTCCCCGACCAGGTCCGTGAACCGTCGGGCCAGCGCCGCCCGGGACAGCCCGGTCTCCGACGCCAGGCCGGCGACCGTCCACGGGTGGGCCGGGTTGTTGTGCAGCATGCGTAGGGCGCGGCCGACGACCGGGTCGCCGAGCGCCCGGTACCAGGCGGGGGCCGCGGCCTCCGGTCGGGAGAACCAGGCGCGCAGCACGGCGATCAGCAGCAGGTCCAGCAGCCGGTCGAGGACGGCCTCCTGGCCGGGTTCGTCCTTGACGATCTCGGCGGCCAGCAGCGGGACCACGGGACAGTCCCAGGCGTCGTCCGCCAGCACGAGCAGGGTCGGGAGCGCGTCGAGCAGCCGCCGGCTGACCGCCCCGTCGAGTTGGTACGTCCCGGTGAGCATCACCGCCGCCCCGTCCGGACTGTTCCCCCAGGTCCGCACGCCCAGGTGCATCGCCTGGGCGAGGTCGACCCCGTCGGGGGTGGCGCAGCGCTGCCCGGGGTGGATCACGACCTGCGGCGGGGTGCCGGGGTCGTCGGCGACGGTGTACGGATCGGGGCCACGGGTGACGGCGACGTCGCCCGGCCCGAGCCGGACCGGCGCGCCGCCCTCCGGCACGATCCACGCGGTGCCGCGCACCATGGCGACCACCGTCAGGGGCGCGCGGTCCTCGACCCGGACCGACCACGGGGGGTCCAGAACGGAGCGGAGCAGGAACGCTCCCCGGGCCCGGGGCCCGTCGAGGAGCCCGGTGAGTGCGTCCATGCGGTCCAGCGTAGACGCGCGCGTATGCCCGCGCGCCTCTCGGCGATGGCCGGGTCCACCAAGATCAGGTTGACTGGGACCATGAACCTGATCCGAGGCGCCGTCCTGATCGCGGCCACTGTGACCACCGGCCTCATCGCCGGCCTCTTCTACTCCTTCTCCGTCGCCGTGATGCCCGGCCTGCGCCAGGTGGAGGACCGCAGCTTCGTCGACACCATGCAGCGGATCAACGTGGCCATCATCAATGGCTGGTTCATGCTCTGCTTCGTGGGCGCACTGCTGCTCACCGCCCTGGCGGCCGTGCTGCACCTGCGGGCCGCCGGCCGGACCGTGCTGCCGTGGCTGGTCGCGGCGTTCGTGCTCTACCTGGTCATGTTCGTCATCACCTCGGCGGTGAACGTGCCGTTGAACAACGCGCTGGACGCGGCCGGGAAGCCGGGCGCGATCGCGGACCTGGCGGCGGTGCGGGCCCGGTTCGAGGCGACGTGGGTGGGGTGGAACGTGGTGCGGGCCGTGGTGTCCAGCGCGGCGTTCGGGTGCCTGACCTGGGCGCTCGTCCTGTTCGGCCGCTCCACCGCCTAAGCCCTTTTCCGGGTACGCCGCGGCACGGCACTCCGCGTCCGCCCGGCCGGTCCCGGGTGCCCGGCGGGCCCGTGGCGCCGGCCGGGGTGATCCCCGCCGGGGCAGCCGCGGTCAGCGGCCCGCGGCGACCTTCGCGGCCGGCCCCGGCGCGTCCTCCTCCGCAAGGACGTCGGCCACGACGGCCGCCAGGCTCAGTCCCCGCACGGCGTCGGCGATCTGGGCCGCCCTGGCCCCGAGCGCCGCGCCGGCGGCGGCCCGGGTGGCGGCCCGGTCGGCGAGCCTATGGTGGTTGGTCATCTCCATCACCCCGAACCGGTCCCACTCGCGGTCGGTGACCGTCAGCAGCCGCAGGGCCCGGGCGTGGCGGCCCTCCGCGCACGCGATGCCGGCGAGCCCGTCGAGGACCTCCATCTGTCCGGTGGCCAGGCCCAGGTCGAAGTACTCGGCGAGGCTCTCGCGGTACAGTTCCCGCGCGCCCTCGATGTCGCCGAGCTGGCGGCGCACCATGGCCAGGTTGCTGGTCGCGGCGGCCGTGCCCACAGGTTGCGCGCCGGCTCCCCCGCACCACTCCCGGATCTCGGCGAACAGCGCCCCGGCCTCCTCCCACCGGCCCTGCCCGCACAGCGCGAGGCCGAGCGGGGTGCCGGACACGATCGCCCGGTACTTGTTCCCGGCCTCCTCGCACGCGGCCCTGCACTCGAGCGCGAACCGTTCCGCCGCGGCGTAGTCCGCCTGGGCCAGGGCTGTGAACGCCAGGCCGTTCAGCGCGCTCTGCAGCGCCTGGCCGTCCCCGAGTTCCCGGCAGGCCGCCAGGGACTGCTCGCCCCACAGCCGGGCCAGTTCGAGGTCGCCCGAGCCCCGGACCAGGGCGGACGCCGCGCGGGTCGCCCGGACGTACACCTCAGGGGACAGTGACACCGCCGGATCGTCGAGCACCCGGCGGATCCAGCCGAGGGCCTCGACGCTCATGCCGTGGTCGCTCCAGTACCACCACATGGACGCGCCGATCTGGACGGCGGTCTCCGGCTCGCCGCCCTCGCCGAAGCACCAGCGCACGGCGGCGCGGAAGTTGGGCACCTCCGCCCGGACCATCCGCAGCCGGGGGGCGGCGGTCTTGGCCTGGTAGGACTGCTCGGCGAAGTCCGCGTACCACCGCGCGTGCCGGCGCCGCAGCTCCGGGGCCTCCCCCGACAGCGCCAACTGCTCCGTCGCGTACTCGCGGACCAGCTCCAGCACCCGGTACCGGGTGCCGTCGGTGTGCTGCTCGGCGACCACCACGGACTGGTCGACGAGCCGGGCGAGCACGTCGTGCCCCATCCCGGTCACGGTCTCGGCGGCCTCGGCGACACAGCCGTCGACGAAGACGGCGAGCCCGCGGAACAGTGCCTGCTCGTCGGGTTCGAGGAGCTGGTAGCTCCAGTCGATGGCGGCGCGCATCGTGCGGTGCCGGTCCGGGGTGGTCCGCGACCGGCGGTCGGCCAGGTCGAGCCGGCGGCCGAGGTGTTCGGCGACCTCGTCGAGGGACAGGGTGCGCAGCTGGGCCGCCGCCAGCTCGATCGCCAGGGGCAGGCCGTCGAGCCGGCGGGTGAGCCGGCGGGCGGTGGCGATGTTGGCGGCCGTGACGGCGAACCCGGGCCGGGCGGCGGCGCCCCGGTCGGCGAGCAGCCGGACCGACTCGGCCCGGGCGGCCACGGCGCCGGGGGCGTCCTCGGCCGGGATGGTCAGGCCGGCCAGGGGTCGGACCAGCTCGCCGGGCACGCCGAGCGGTTCACGGCTGGTGGCGACGACGCGCACGCCCACGCACTCGCGGAGCAGGGTGTCGACGACCTCCGCGCAGCTGTCGACGACGTGCTCGCAGTTGTCCAGGACCAGGAGCACCCTGGCGCTGTGCAGCCGGGTGACGAGGCTGCGCAGGATGGGCTCTGAGGTGCGTTCCCACACGTTGACGGCCGCGGCGACCACGGCGGCGACGGGGGTGCCGGCGGGCAGGGCCGCCAGCTCGACGACGAACGCGCCGTCGGGGTAGTCGGCCGCCGTGTCGCGGGCCAGTTCCAGGGCGAGTCTGGTCTTGCCGGCCCCGCCCGGGCCGGTCACGGTCAGCAGCCGGGACGCGCCGAGCTGGTCGGCGAGCTGTTCGAGCTCCCGCCGGCGGCCGATGAACCGGCTGGCCGGCACGGGGATCGTCGAGGGCGGGTCGAGGGTCGGGTCCCGGCGGTCGATGGCCCGGGCGAGCGCCGCGACCTCCTCGCCGGGTTCGACGCCCAGCTCGGCCTCCAGCACTCCGGTCAGCGCCGCGTACGCCGCCTGGGCGTCGGCGATCCGGCCGCACCGGTACAGCGCGAGCAGGTGGGCCCGGACGAGCCGGTCGCGGGTCGGGTACGCGAGGACGACGCCGGCCAGCTCTGCGGCGACCGGGGCGTGCCGGCCGAGGGACAGGTCCGCGGACACCCGGTCCTCCCACGCCGACAGCCGCAGTTCGGCGAGCCGGAGCCGGGCGGCCTCGACGTCGGGGCCGGCCGGGATGCCGGCGTAGGGCTCGCCCTTCCACAGGGCGAGCGCCGCCGCGAGGTCCTCGGCGGCCCGGGCCGGGTGGGTGGCGAGCAGTTCCCTGCCCCGGGCGACGAGGGCCTCGAACCGGCCGGCGTCGACCTCGTCGGGGGCCGCGTCGAGCATGTACCCGGAGGCGACCGTGACCAGCCGCTCGCCGAGCACCTTGCGCAGGGACGAGATGTGCACGTGCAGCGCGTGCAGGACGCTGGCCGGCGGGGCGTCGCCCCATAACTGGTCGATCAGGTGCTCGACGGGCACGGCCTGCCCGGCGTGCACCAACAGGACACCGAGGACGGAACGCGGCCGGGGACCCCCCAGACGCACCGGCTCGCCTCCCGCCAGGGCCTCGATCGGCCCGAGCACCCGGAAGTCCACGGACTCGGATCCCGCCACAGCCTCACCACCTTGAGCGAACGTTGAGCGAGTGCGGTGATGCTCTCTCCCACGGGCCGATGCGCATCTCAGCGTATGACCCGACTAAGTGCAAGTTCAACGGCATTTGCCGCAATGCGGGAAGCGTACGGCGGCACCCCCGACATCACCGGTCCCGTGACCGGTTGTCGACACCAAACCGGAGGAAAGAATGTCCACAGGAACTCGTCGGAGGATGCTGGCGGCCACGACCGGGCTCCTCGCGCTGGGCTGGTCGCTCACTGCCTGTGAGCTTCCGGTCCAGTCACCCGCTCCGAGTGACGGCCAGTCCGGCTCGGCCGCCCCGGAGGCGACCAGCAAGGGCGCGGCCAGCACCGCCGGCCCGAGCGCGCGGCCGACCGCCGGGGTCACCGCCGTCCCGGTGGGCGACTTCTGCAAGCTGTACGAGGCCGACCAGGAGAAGCTGCGGACCGTCGCCCTGACCGGCAACCCCGCCGTGGTCGGCGTCGAGAAGGCCAAGGCCAAGAAGGCGTTCCAGGCGATCGCCGACGCCGCCCCGGCGGACATCCGCCAGGACATGCAGGTGATCGTGACCCTCGACATCGACCTGATCGACGAGAAGCCGGGCGCCTACGAGCGCTCCGACGGCAAGGACGTGGAGGCCGCGCTGTCGCACACCGCCTTCTGGTACGCCCACAACTGCTAAGGAGTACCGGATCATGAAGCGTCTCGCGGTCGTCGCCGTCCTCGCGGCGTTCCCGCTCGCCCTCGCCGCGTGCACGCCGCCGGGCGAGGGGGCCACCGGAACCCCGGCCTCGGTCTCGCCGAGCAAGGCCACCGTGAACCGGCAGTTCTGCGACCTGCTCGCCTCCGTCACCCTCCGGGCGGCGACGCCCTACATGAACGGGACGAACAAGACAGACCTCGACCAGCTCCGCAAGGATCTCAAGACGCTCGACGACGGGGCGCCGGCCGACATCAAGACGGACGTGCACCAGTTCGTCGTGGGTCACCTGGCGATCCTCAACGGCGAGCCGGGCGCCACCGACTGGCTGACGAAGCCGGAGAACCAGGCGGTGGCCGGCCGGTTCGGGGCCTGGATGATCACGAACTGCTGACCCGCAGCACCGACCGGAGCGCCCGGCGACCCCACGGGGGCCGCCGGGCGTCCCGCTGTCCCGGCGGGCCGCCGCCGGCCTCAGAGTGGCCTGCCCAGGTCGTTGACGATCCGGTCGATCTCGGCGAGGGCGAACGCCGCGACCTGGCGCTGCCGGCCCTCCGCCACCGGGTCGGTCTCCTCCAGGTCGCCGAGCACGATGATGTTCTCGTCGTTGAGCGTCGCGCCCGGGGCGGTGAAGTTGAAACTGCCGGCGATGGTCAGCCGCTCGTCGACCACCATCAGCTTGTGGTGCACCTTGCGGACCCCGGTGCCGGGCTTGTTCTCGAACAGCCGGACCCCGGCGGCCTTCAGGTCCGGGGTGGCCGCCCACTTCTGCCCGCCCTGGCCCCGGTCGAGGACCCCTCGGACCCGGGTCAGCGAGTCGACCAGCCGGATCATCGTGTCGTCGATGCCGGAGGACCGGGCGAAGGTGAACATCGCGAAGTCCACGCTCGACTGCGACTTGAGCATCTGCTTCATGATCTCCATCTCGGGGCCCTGTTGCGGGGCGAACAGCGGTTTGACCCGGATGCCGCCGAGCCGCACCTCGAGGGGACGTGGCTCGACCCGCTGGTTGAGCTCCCCGAAGGTGCCGGAGCGCAGGCTGGCGAACTCGGTGACGTAGGGGCTGGTGATGCGCGTGCCGCGCAGTACCACGATGTGGTTGAGGTTGTTGCCCTTCTTGCCCCCGGTCCCGGCCGGCGGGTTGGCACCGGTGTCGGTCAGGGTGAAGTTCGCCGACCCGGTGAGCACGGCCGCCGACGGCAGGCCCGGATCGCGGACCATGAACTTCTGGTGGAACAGCTCCGGGTTCAGGTCGGTGATGATGTCGACCCTGGCCCGCAGCAGGGCGGCGTGGATCGTGCGGTTGACCTCGTTGGCCCCGCCCGGCTCCCACGGCTTGTCGACCGCCTCGTCCTCGGTGAGGTAGTTGCCCTCCAGGATCAGCTGGATCCGGACCCCGGCGGACTTCGCGGTCAGGATCGCCTCGGCCACCGGGCGGGAGTCCAGCGCCTGCACGGCGATGAGCAGCACCTTCTTCGCGCCGCCGATGAAGTCCAGCACGACGGCCTCCAGGTCGTCCGGACCGCCGAGCACGGTCGGTCCGGTGTAGAACTCGACGCCACCCAGGTCTACCCCCATGGACGTACTCCTATCCCTCGGCGACGGCCGTGCAGACGGCCACGAAATCGGCGACGATCCGGCGTCGGTCGTCGCGGTGCCACGCCAGCGCCACCCGGGTCGGGGAGATCCGGTCCACCGGGCGGTAGACCACCCCGGGGCGGGTGTAGAACCGGGCCGTCGACTCGGCGGTGAAGCACACCCCGAAGCCGTTGGCGATGGCCTCCATCCACTCGTCGGACGAACGGACCTCGGCGCCGATCCTGACCGGGTGCCCGGCGCGCTCCTCGACGGCCAGCCAGAAGTCGCGCCACACCCCGGACTCGACCGGGGTGGCCACGAACGGCTCATCGAGCAGGGCCGCGAACGGCACCACGGCGTGGGCGGCGAGCCGGTGCCCGGCCGGCAGGACGACCCAGCGGGGCTCGCTGAGCAGGACCCGCTGGTGGAAGCACTCGTCGGCCGGGACGGGCACCCGCAGGAAGGCGACGTCGACGTGGCGGTCGCGCAGCCCGCACGTCGGGTCGCCCCACGCGGCCTGGGACATGGTCACCTTCCAGTCCGGCCGGCGGCGGGCGAACTCCTGGAAGATCCGCGGCGTCAGCTCGCCGCACGCGTTAGCGACGAAACCGACCCGCAGGGTGCGGTTCTCCTCGGCGGCCGCCGCACGGGTGGCGGCGAGCGACTGCGACCACTGGTCGAGCAGCCGGCGGGCCTGGGGCAGCAGCGCGCGGCCGGCGTCGGTGAGCTCGACGTGTCGACTGGAACGGCGGAGCAACTTCATCCGCAACTGGCTCTCCAGGAGCCTGACCTGCTTGGACAGCGCGGGCTGGGAGATGTGCAGGCGTTCGGCGGCCCGGGTGAAGTGCAGCTCCTCGGCGACGGAGACGAAGTACCGGAGGAGACGCAGATCCACGTCCATAACGAATAGTTATAGCAGGAATTCTTGGTAATTGCCCAAATTAATACCGATTATGAATTGGTTCGGCCCGCGCGAGGCCGTCGGAAGTGTGAGGAGAGTCCACGTGTCCACAGCCGACACCGTCACCGGGTACCCGGTGCCCTCCCGGAAGATCTCCCGCTTCGCGTGGCAGACCGGACCGTGGTTCGAGGTCTTCGAACGCCAGGTCCTCCTCATACAGGAGCCGCTCAGACCACGAAACCGTCGCTGACCCGGACCGTCGGGCCGAGCCCGCCGCGCCGGGCGACGTCCGCCCGGTAGCGGGTCACCTCCTCCGCGGTGAGCACACCACCCGGGACAGCGTCGGGGGCGAGCCGCACGGCCCGGTTACGGGTGTGGCGACCCGGGTCCGGGCCACCGAAGTCGACCCGGGTGACGAACAGGCCGTCGGGGCTGGTGACCACGTAGTAGCCGCTGCCCGGGTACGCGCCGAGCAGGTGGCCCTCGGCGCGCCGCTGCCCGCAGGCCGAGGCGACGCCGGTGTAGCCGAACGGCCACTGGACCTCGGCGGGGCCCGTCACGTCGTGGCCGACGACCCCGCGGCAGTCGTCGGCGGCGTGGGCGCGCACGTCCGCCGCCCGGGCCCGGTCGACCGCCACGCATCCGGCCACGCCCGGGACTGCGAGCGCCGCCAGGACAACCGGTACCCATCGACGAAATCTCATCCCCCTGTTATAGCCGGCGTCCGTTCCACAACCGGCGGGCATGGGGGACTCCGCCACCACGGACAGGCTCACGGGCGCGCGGGCGGGGTCAGGGGCGCAGTCCGGCGGCCTTCGCCGCGAGCCCCTCGACCGCGTCCCAGTCGCCGGCGGCGAGCAGGTCCGCCGGGGTCAGCCACGAGCCGCCCACGCAACCCACGTTCGGCAGCGCGAGATAGCCGGCGGCGCTGTCGACCGTGATGCCGCCGGTCGGGCAGAACCGCACGTCGGGCAGCGGCCCGGACAACGCCTTGAGGTACGCCGCTCCCCCGGCCGCCTCCGCCGGGAAGAACTTCAGCTCGGACAGCCCGCGCTCGACGGCCGCGAGGACCTCGGACACGGTGGCGACCCCGGGCAGGTACGGCAGCCCAGAGTCGGCGAGCGCCGCGTGCAGGTCCGGGGTCGCGCCGGGGCTGACCAGGAACCTGGCCCCGGCGGCCACGGAGGCGGCGACGTGCGCCGGCGTCGTCACGGTGCCGACGCCGATCCAGGCCTCGGGCACCTCGGCGGCGATGGCGCGCACCGCGTCGAGGGCCGCCGGGGTGCGCAGCGTGATCTCGATGGCCGGCAGGCCCCCCGCGACCAGCGCCCGGGCGAGCGGCACGGCGTGGGCGGCGTCGTGGATGACCACGACCGGGATGACGGGCGCGAGGTCGAGAATCGAGGTCATGGTTCCCCTGTCGGGCTCGGGTGTGCTGGTCGTCGGTCGGACTCGGACGTGCTGCTGGTCGGGCGGGCCGGACGTGCCGGTGGTCGATCGGGCCGGACGTGCCGGTGGTCGGGCGGGCTCGGGGCCGTGGATGGGCGGGCCGCCCCGGCCCCGGCCGGAGCTGGCCGGTGGTCCGCCCCGGACATCCTGACGGACGGATCCGATCGTGCCGGCGCGCCCGACCGGACACCGTCGACACCGGCCCCGGTTCCGCTCAGAAGATCGTCGCACCCCGGTCGGCCGGGCCGACCAGGGCACGGAAGCCGGCGAACAGCTCCCGCCCGGTACCCCACGCGTCGGTCTCCTTGGGGGAACCTTCCGGGGCTCGGCCGGTGAGGTCGGCGAGGACCTCGACGGTGCCGGCGTCGGCGTCGAGCCGGAGCACGTCGCCGTCCCGGAGCAGTGCCAGGGCCCCGCCGTCGGCGGCCTCCGGGGTCACGTGGATCGCGGCCGGCACCTTGCCGGACGCGCCGGACATCCGGCCGTCGGTGACGAGCGCGACCTTCAGCCCCCGGTCGAGGAGCACGGCGACCGGGGGGGTGAGTTTGTGCAGCTCGGGCATGCCGTTGGCCTTCGGGCCCTGGTAGCGGACGACGATCACGGCGTCGGCCGGGAACTCGCCGCGCTCGAAGGCCGCCAGGAAGTCCAGCTGGTCGTCGAAGATCCGGGCCGGGGCCTGCACGATCCGGTGCTCTGCCTTCACGGCGGACACCTTCATCACGGCCCGGCCGAGGTTGCCGGCGAGCATCCGCATCCCGCCGTCGGGGGCGAACGGGTCGCCCACGCCGCGCAGCACGTCCTTGTCGCCAGACTCGGCGACCCCGTCCCGCCAGACCAGGGTTTCCCCGTCGAGGAACGGCTCGGCCAGGTAGTTCTCCAGGCCGGTGCCGGCGACCGTGCGCACGTCCGGGTGCAGCAGACCGGCCGACAGCAGCTCGCGGATCAGCAGACCGATGCCGCCGGCGGCGTGGAAGTGGTTCACGTCGGCGGCGCCGTTCGGGTACATCCGGCTGAGCAGCGGCACCACCGCCGACAGCTCGGCCATGTCGTCCCAGGTCAGCTCGATGCCGGCGGCGGCGGCCATCGCGACGAGGTGCATCGTGTGGTTCGTGGAGCCGCCGGTGGCCAGCAGCGCCACCACCCCGTTGACGATGGCCTTCTCGTCGACGACCTCGCCGATCGGTGTGTAGTTCTTCCCCAGCGCGGTCAGCGACACGACCCGGCGCGCGGCCTCGGCGGTGAGCGCGTCGCGCAGTGCGGTGCCCGGGTTGACGAAGCTCGAGCCCGGCAGGTGCAGGCCCATGACCTCCATGACGAGCTGGTTGGAGTTCGCGGTGCCGTAGAACGTGCAGGTGCCGGCCGAGTGGTAGGACTGCGACTCGGCTTCGAGGAGCTCCTCGCGGCCGACCAGGCCCTCGGCGTACTGCTGGCGGATGCGCGCCTTCGCCTTGTTCGGCAGCCCGGAGACCATCGGGCCGGCGGGCACGAACACGGCCGGCAGGTGGCCGAAGCTCAGCGCACCGATCACGAGCCCTGGCACGATCTTGTCGCACACGCCCAGGTAGAGCGCGCCGTCGAACATGTCGTGCGAGAGCGCCACGGCCGTGGCCATCGCGATCACGTCCCGGCTGAACAGGGACAGCTGCATGCCGGCCCGGCCCTGGGTCACCCCGTCGCACATCGCCGGCACGGCCCCGGCGACCTGCCCGGTGGCCCCGACCTCGCGCAGCGCGGCCTTCAGCCGGGGCGGGTAGGTCTCATACGGCTGGTGCGCGGACAGCATGTCGTTGTACGCGGTGACGATGCCGATGTTGGCGCGCGGGGTGGTGCGCAGGACCAGCTTGTCCTCGGGTCCGCAGGCGGCGAAGCCGTGCGCGAGGTTGGCGCAGCCCAGGTCGCCCCGGGCGGGGCCGGTGTGCGCGGCGGCCCGGATCCGGGCGAGGTAGGCGGAACGTTTCGGAGCCGAACGCGAAACGATCCGGCGGGTCACGGCGTCCAGGACGGGGTTCACGTGGATTCCTCCTCGTGCCAGGTGCGGCCGTCCCTCTCGATGAGGGCGATCGCGGCGGCGGGGCCGGAAGAACCGGCGGCGTAGGGCTTCGGGCCGACAGCGTCGGCGGCCCAGGCGGCCAGGATCGGCTCCGTCCACGTCCACGCGGCCTCGACCTCGTCGCGGCGCATGAACAGGGTCGGGTTGCCGCGCACGATGTCCATCAGCAGGCGCTCGTACGCGTCGGGGGTGCGGGTCTTGAACGTCTCGGAGAACTGCAGGTTGAGGCTCGCGCCCCGGGCCCGGTACCCGCCCGGGCCGGGTTCCTTGGTCATCAGGTGCAGCCGGACGCCCTCGTCGGGCTGCAGCCGCAGGACCAGGCGGTTGGCGGACAGCGGCGGGCCGTCCGCGCCGAAGATGGAGTGCGGCACGGGCCGGAACTGGACCACGATCTCGGAGCTGCGCCGGTCGAGCCGCTTGCCGGTGCGCAGGTAGAACGGCACGCCGGCCCAGCGCCAGTTGTCGATCCCGACCCGCAGGGCCACGAACGTCTCGGTGCTCGACGGGCCGCCGAGCTCCTCGGTGTAGCCGGCCACGGCCGCGCCGGACACCGCCCCCGACCGGTACTGCCCGCGCACCACGTCGCCCGGGCCGGTGGGCCGCAGCGCCTGGAGCACCTTGAGCTTCTCGTCGCGGACGGCGTCGGCGTCCACGCTGGCGGGCGGCTCCATCGCGACCAGGCACAGGAGCTGGAGCAGGTGGTTCTGCACCATGTCCCGCAGCGCGCCGGCGTCGTCGTAGTAGCCGCCGCGGCCGCCCACCCCGAGGTCCTCGGCGACCGTGATCTGCACGTGGTCGATGGAGCCCGAGCGCCACAGCGGTTCGAAGAGCATGTTGGCGAACCGGAGAACCAGGAGGTTCTGCACGGTCTCCTTACCCAGGTAGTGGTCGATCCGGTAGATCTGGTGCTCGTGGAACACCGCGCCGACCTCGTCGTTGATCCGCCGGGCGGACGCGAGGTCCGTGCCGATCGGCTTCTCCAGGACGACGCGGGACTTCTCCGTGATCAGGCCGGCCTCGTGCAGGTTGCGGCTGACCGGTCCGAACAGCTTCGGCGCGCAGGACAGGTAGAAGGCCCGGACCCTGTCCTCGCCGCCGACGAGGACCTTGGCCAGGTCCTGGTACGCGGCGAGGTTGGTGACGTCCAGCTCGCGGTGGTACAGCCGCTCGCGGAACGCGGCCCAGGCGTCGGCGTCGAAGGTGCCCGGCGGCAGGAAGGCGCGCACCTCGGCGTGCACCTTGTCCCGGTAGTCCTCGTCGGACAGGCCGGCGCGGGACACCGACACGATCCGGGTGTCGGGGGTCAACTGGCCGTCGCGGTCGCGCAGGTACAGCGCTGGCAGCAGCTTGCGGAACGCCAGATCGCCGGTGCCGCCGAAGACCACGAAGTCACACGCCGCGACCGGTGCACTCTGATGCATGAATTGCGCCCTTCCCGAGCAGGTTCAAGCAACCCTAGGCAGAAGTTCGGCCCGATGGCAAGCATAGTTTCGCATCATGAAATACAGAAGCCTCCGTAGTATCGACACTTTGACGTACGCAAGTCCGAATGGTTAACTCTCGTCTCATGGCCAGGTCACCGATCGCCCCGGCACCCGCGAGCGCCGGCGACGTCCTCCGACTCGTCCTCACCGGGACGGCCGACACCCGCGGCGACATCGGGCGGCTCACCGGCCTGTCCCGCACCGCCGTCACCGCCAGGGTCAGCGAACTGCTGACCAGGGGCCTGCTGGTCGAGACCACGGTCGGCCCCTCCACCGGCGGCCGTCCCCCGGTCCGGCTGTCCTTCAACGCCGCCGCCGGGGTCGTCCTGGCCGCGGCCGTCGGGGTGACCCGCACCCAGTTCGGCGTGTACGACCTGGCCGGCGACCCCCTCGCCGAGGACTCCGGCCCGCTGGACGCCACCCGGGGCCCCGAGGCCGTGTTCGCCTGGCTCCTGGACCGCTGGCGGGGACTCCTCGCCGAGCTGGGCCGCACCGCCGACGACGTGCGCGGCGTGGGCCTGGCCGTGCCGGCCCCGGTGGACGTCGCGACCGGCCGGACCGGCACCCCGCCCACCTTCGCCGGCTGGGACGACGTGGACCTGGCCGCGCCGTTCGCCGCCGAGTTCGGCGTACCCGTCGTGGTCGACAACGACGTGAACGCGATGGCCGTCGGCGAACACTGGGCCCGACGGGCCGAGGGCATCACGGACCTGCTCGCCGTCAAGGTCTCCGCCGGGATCGGCGCGGGCGTGGTGGCCGGCGGGGTCCTGCAACGCGGCGCGATCGGCGCGGCCGGCGAACTCGGCCACATCCGGGTCGAGAACGGCGGCGGCGTGCTCTGCCGATGCGGCAACTCCGACTGTTTGGAGGCTGTGGCTGGTGGCAGTGCTCTGGTTCGGCGTCTGGCCGACGACGGACTGCCCGTCAGCAGCGTCGCCGACCTGGTGTCCATGGTGGGCGACGGCAACCCCCGGGTGGTGCACACCGTGCGCGACGCCGGCCGCCGGCTCGGCGAGGTGCTCGCGGCGGCCGTCAACATCCTCAACCCGGCCGTGGTCGTGCTCGGCGGCGACCTGGCCCGGGCGTACGAACCCCTGGTCGCGGGTGTGCGCGAGACCGTCTACCAACGCGCGGCGGCGTACGCGACCCGCCGGCTGCGGATCGTGCCGAGCGTTCTCGACGAGCGGGCCGGTCTGGTGGGCTGCACGGTCCTGGTGCTCAACCGGGTGCTGTCGGCCTCGGCCGTGGACGCGGCGGTCGCGGCCAGAACACCCCGTTAGACGGCTACGGCGACACCTCCCCCGACACCACCGGCGGCCGGCGGACCACCCCACACAACCACAGGTCCCCGACACCGCCATCGTCGCCTGTGTTGGAAAGTCGGTATAAGCGCCGGATTGGCGTGCATCATGGGCATATGGGTCTAGTGATCACTCTCCTCTGCCTGCTCGTCGTGGTGCTCGTCGTCGTCGGCTACGCCGTGGGCGTCTACAACGGCCTGGTCCGGGCGCGCAACGGCTACAAGAACGCGTTCGCGCAGATCGACGTGCAGCTCAAACGCCGGCACGACCTGATTCCGAACCTGGTCGAGGTCGCCAGGGAGTACATGCGGCACGAACGCGAGACCCTCGAGGCCGTGATCGCCGCCCGCTCCGGCGCGGTCAACGCCCAGGCCAAGGCCGCGGCGAACCCGGGCGACCCCGCCGCGATGGCCGGACTGGCCGCCGGGGAGAACATCCTCAGCCAGACGTTGGGGCGGCTGTTCGCGCTGGCCGAGGCGTACCCGGACCTCAAGGCCAACCAGAACATGATGCAGCTGTCGGAGGAGCTGGCGTCCACCGAGAACCGGGTGGCCTTCGCCCGGCAGGCCTACAACGACGCCGTGATGGCGTACAACAACAAGCGCGAGGTGTTCCCGTCCAGCGTGCTGGCCGGCATGTTCAACTTCGCGCCCGCCGCGCCGTTCGAGGTGGCCGAGCCCGGCGAGCGGGACGCGCCCAAGGTCCAGTTCTAGGCATGAACTTCTTCGAGCGCCAGCGGCACCTGCGCCGGATGTCCGTCCGCCTGGTGCTGCTGTTCGCGCTCGCCGTGGTCGCGATCATCGTGGTGGTGGACCTGGCGGTGGTACTCGCGATGGGGGCGCTCAACCAGCCCGTGTCCCACCTGGCGGGGCTGCTCGTGGCGAGCACCGTGGTGACGGCCGGCGCGATCGGGCTGGCCACCCTGTACCGGACGGCCACCCTGCGCGGGGGCGGCGGCCGGGTGGCCCGCGAACTCGGCGGCGACTACGTCCCGCACGACACCACGGACCCGGCATTGCGGAGGCTGCGCAACGTCGTCGAGGAGATCGCGATCGCCTCCGGGGTCGCCGTCCCCGAGGTGTACGTGCTCCAGGACGAGTCGGCGATCAACGCCTTCGCCGCCGGCTGGTCCACCTCGGACGCCGCCGTCGCCGTCACCCGCGGCGCACTGGAGACCCTCAATCGCGACGAGCTGCAGGGCGTCATCGCGCACGAGTTCAGCCACGTCGTCAACGGGGACATGCGGCTCAACATCCGGCTGATCGGCCTGCTGTTCGGCATCATGTTCCTGGCCCTGGCCGGGGAGACGATGCTGCGGGCCGGCGCTTTCGGCCGGTCCCGGGACGAGAAGTCCGGCGGCAACCCGCTGCCCCTGATCGGGATCGCGCTGGTCGCCGCCGGCTGGGTCGGGGTGCTCGCCGGCCGGCTGATCAAGGCGTCGGTGTCCCGGCAGCGGGAGTACCTGGCCGACGCCGCCGCCGTGCAGTTCACCCGGCAGACGGCCGGCATCGCCGGAGCGCTGAAGAAGATCGGCGGCCTGCCCGGCGGGTCCCGGCTCGGCGCGCCGAAGGCCGAGGAGGTCGGACACATGCTGTTCGGCACCGGGTCGAAAAGCCGGGCGTCGTGGTTCGCGACCCATCCGCCGCTGGCCGAGCGGATCCGGGCGTTGGACCCGTCGTTCGATCCGGCGCAGCTCGAGGCGCTGGCGGAGGGGTGGGCGCAGTCGCCGCCGAACGGGATGCGCGAGGACCTGACCCTGGGTCTGGCCGGGCACACCGTGCCGGGAACCGGGCCGGGCCCCATGCCCGGGGCACGGGCGGTGACGGCCGGGGATCTCGTGGTGTCGCGGGTCGCCTCGCCCGACGCCGGGTCCTACCGACACGCCGAGGCGTTCCTGGCCCGGATCCCGGCGCCGTTCGCCGCCCGGGCCCGCAGCGTGGACCGGGTGGTGCCCCTGGTGCTGGGCCTGCTCCTGTCGGCCGATCCGGGGGTACGCACCCGCCAGCACGCCGACCTCGTCACCCGGTACGACCGGGCCACTGCCGACGCCGCCTGGCTGGAGGCCAACGCGCTCGCCGACCTCGCCCCGGTGCTCCGGCTGCCCCTCGCCGAACTTGCGTTTCCCGCGCTGCGGCACCGAACGACCACCGAGCAGGAGGGGGTGCTCGGCGCGGTGTACACCCTGATCAACGCCGACGGACGCACGAGCCCCTTCGAGTACTGCCTGTCCCGGATGCTGCACCGCGCCCTCTACGAGGCCCTGCACCCGAAGCCACGGCTGACGTCGGCACTGCCCCTGTCACGGGCCCGCCGGGAGGTGGCGGTGCTGCTCGCCGTTCTCGCCGGGGCCGGCCAGTCCGACCCGGCGGCGGCCGACCGGGCGTACCGGGCCGGGCTCGCCCTCGCACTGCCCGACGAGGCTCCGGCGCGGCCGGACCTCCCCGGCGGGGTGCTCGCGCTGGAGGACGGTTGGGCGGTACTCGACCGGCTCGACCCCGGCGCCAAGGAGACCCTGGTCCGGGCGGCCGTGGCCGTGATCAGCGAGGACGCGGTCGCACAGGTCACCGAGATCGAACTGCTCCGCACCGTCTGCGCCCTGCTGCACTGCCCGCTCCCCCCGCTGACCAGCCTCCCTGCCCGCCTGCCCGACCTGCCCTAGAGTGGGGCGGTGGATGCGCAGGAAGTCGTCGCCGAGGTGCTGACCGCGCGGGGGCTCACCCTCGCCACGGCCGAGTCGCTGACCGGCGGCCTGTTGGGCGGCCTGATCACGGCCGTGCCCGGGGCGTCGGGGTTCTACCGGGGCGGCGTGGTCGCGTACGCCACCGAGGCCAAGGAGCACGTGCTCGGCGTCGACGGTGACCTGCTCGCCGCGCACGGACCGGTCAGCCGGCAGACGGCGGTGGCGATGGCCGTCGCGGCCCGGGAGCGGTTCGGAACCGACTACGGGCTGTCCACCACCGGGGTCGCCGGGCCGACGGAGCAGGACGGCCACCCGGTCGGCACCCTGTTCGTGGGACTGTCGGGCCCGGCCGGCGACCGGTACGCCGCCCTGCTCGGCACCGCCGCCACCCGCGACGGCCTGCGGACCTGGGCCGTGCGCGCGGCGCTGGGGCTCCTCGTCGAGGAGTTGGGCCTGACCGCCGACAACGGAGACTGAACCGGCCGCCACCTGTGGCGGGACCGCGCGGTGGCGGGCACCCGTCAGGTGCGGCGTTCCCAGGTGGTCAGGACCACCCGGCGGTTCTTTCGCTCCCGGATGACGGGCTCCTCGTCCGTGCGGGTGAAGCCACTGGACCGGGCCACCCCGACGCTCGGCACGTTGTCGTCGGCGATCCGCAGGAGGACGCGCGGCATGCCGAGGTCGCGCAGGGCGTACCCGGCCAGGAGCCGGACCGCCCGCCCGGCCAGGCCCCGGCGGCGGTGCCCGGCCCCGACGGCGTAGGCCAGCTCGCCGTCGCGGCCTTCGGCCCCGGCCCGGAACAACAGCACCTCGCCCAGCGCCGCCGGGCCGCCGGCCGTGATCGCCAACTGGACGCCGTTCCCCGCGGTGCGGGCCCTGCGCGCGTTGTCGAGGTAGTCGCGCGCCGCGTCCAGGTCGAACGGGGACCGCAGCGGGGTCCACGCGTCCACCTCGGACTCGTCGAACAGCTCGACCATGGTGGGCAGGTCGGCGTCCTCCCACTCGCGGAGGACGACGCCCTCCCCGTCGAGCGTGAGGGAACCCGGCCAGGGCACGGAAGTCATGATCGATATCTTGCCACGCCGGATCCCGCACCGCCGCCCCGCGAAGGCCCGGTGCCCGGTCAGGCCTTCACGACGTCGCCTCCCACGACCTTCACCGCGATCGCCGACAGTCCCCGCGCGGCCGGCCCCTTGACGAGAGAGCCGTCGTCGGCCCTGAACTGCGAGCCGTGGTTCGGGCACGTGATCACGCCAGCCTCGGGGGTGCCGACGATGGTGCCCTGATGGGTGCACCGGGCGCTGAAGGCCTTCACGACGCCGGCCTGCGGCTGGACCACCAGCACCGATCCGACCAGCTTGCCGCCGCCGACGGGGATGTCGGCGAGTTTCGCCAGTACCCCCGAGTCAGGGGTCTGGGGGTTGGCGGGCGGGTCGGACGGCTTCGCCTGGTCGGTGGAGCCGCCGCATGCCGCGAGCAGGGCTGTCGCGCCGACAGCCCCCGCCCCGAGCAGCACCGCGCGCCGGCACAGCGTGTCGTTGACCGTCATGTTTCGCTCCGTTCGAGAGGGGGCACGTCACTGAGCACTACGGACGGGCCCCCGGAACGGTTCACCGGGAATCTGACGGAGGCGGCGGACCCGAAACCTATCCGCCGGTTCCGGGTATCGCCGTCGGAGGGCGGAAAGTCCGATCGCCGGCCGCTCGACCTGGGCCGGGCGCGCCCAGGCCGGGCCGGGTGCTGCGACAGTGGAGGGGTGGCAGGCAAAACCACCATGACCCGCGGGTTCGCCGGCGCTGTCCAGACGCGCGCGGACTACGACGCGCTGCAGGCCAAAGCCTCCCGGGCCAGGCTCCTGGACCGGGCGGCGGGGCTCATCGCCGGCCGGTTCGGCTCCGACCTGGCGCAGGCCGAGGCCCGCCTGCACCGGCTGGCGAGCGAACGCGGCGAGGACCCGGCCGCCACCGCCGCGGCCCTGCTGGAGACCGCCGGGCTGACCGGGACCGCGTCCGCGCCGCCGCCCGGGCTCCTGGACCCGGCGTACTACCTGCGACAGGAGCCCGGGCCCGCCGTGGTCCTCGCCGGTACCCGGTGGGAACGCGGCGCGGTCGCGTCCGCGGAACCCGTCGAGCGCCAGGACGTCGCCGAACTCGCCGACGACCTGCTCGGCCAGCTGTCCGCACGGGTGGGCGCGGCGGCGGTCGTCATCATGGCCGTACAGCCCGACGGGTCCGTGCAGGCGTTGGGCACCGCCGGGACGCCGGCCCGGTTCGCGGGCGCCTGGCAGCGTCCGCCCGACCACGTGAACACCGCGGTCCGCGACTGCGTGCGCTTCGGACGCGAGGTGTGGCTGCCGGACCTGGAGACGGCGCGACGCCGGTACACCCTGATCGGCGATCCCGAGGACCTGTGGCCGTCGCGGCTGTGGATCCCGGTCCGCCGGCACCACCCCGACGGCGAGGTCGTGGCGGCGATCGGCGTGATGTGGGACCGGCCGGAGCCGTTCGACGCGGCGACCCGCCGGACCACCCGGGCACAGGTCGCGGAGGCGGGGGCCCGCCTGCTGGACCGCCTCGCCGGCCGGCAGGAGTCCCCCGGCAGCTGGACCCTCGCGGCGCAGACGGTGCTGGACATGCTCCCCGGCGCGTTCGCGGTCCTCGCCCCGGTCCGCGACCGGGCCGACCGGATCGTCGACTACCGGATCGAGGCCGCCAGCCCCGAGGCGCAGGACAGCACCGGTCGGCGCAGCCAGGAGATGGTGGGCATGCGGGTCCTCGACGCGTACCCGGCCGCGGCGGACACCCCGCTGTGGGACGCCTACGCGCAGGTCCTCGCCGACGGCGTGCCCCGGGTGGTGGGGCCGTTCCTGTACTCCGACACCGGCGAGCGGCTGCCCCCGGAGGCCCGGCTCAGCGTGCGCGTGCACCGGTGGGGCACGGCGCTGCTGGCCCGCTGGGTGGTGCACGACGAGCTGGAGTTCCAGGCCGAACGGCTCGCCTACACCGAACGGCTCGGTTCCCTCGGCTGGGGCGAGTGGGACCTGGCCGGGGGCAGCGCAGCCTGGTCGGACAACGTGTACCAGATCCTCGAACGCGCCCGCACCGCCGGCCCGGCGAGCCTGGACGAACTCACCGCGCTCGTCCTCCCCGAGGACGTCGCGATCCTCGAACTCGGGCTGGCCAACCTCGCCGAGCACCGGCGGATCGACGTGACGTTCCGGGTCGGGCTGCCCGGCGGCGTGAAATGGCTGCGCACCGTGGGCGAGGCCGTGGTGGACACCGACGGCGTGCCGGTGAAGATCTACGGCATCGTCCAGGACGTGACGGCCGCCGAGCAGGCCCGCCGGCAGCTCAACGACCTGCGCGCCGACCTCACCGAACGCCGCCGCGCGCTCGTCGCCGAGCAGCGGGTCACCGCCCGGCTGCAGGAGATGATCCTGCCGCTGCCCGAGGGGCAGGTGACGCTGCCCGGGCTGGCGGCGGCCGTGCGGTACCAACCGGCCCAGGCCGCGGCCCGGGTCGGCGGCGACTGGTTCGACCTGCGCGCGCTCCCCGACGGGCACACGCTCGTCGCGATCGGCGACATGGCCGGACACGGGCTCGCGGCGGCCGCGGCGATGACCAAGGTCCGCAACGCCCTCGTCGGGCTCACGGCAGCCACCGGCGACCCGGCCGAACTGCTCGGCTACCTCAACCGCCTGCTGTGCGACGACCCGGACAGCCCGACGGGTACCGCGCTGATCGGCCGCTACGACCCCGACAGCGGCCGGTTCCGCTGGGCCACCGCCGGGCACCCGGCACCGGTGTCCCTGGGCGCCGACGGCGAGGCACTGCTCCTCGACGCGCGCACCGGTCCGCTGCTGGGGGCCTTCGCCGGGGCCGAGTACGAGACGGCCGAGGTGACCCTGGAACCGGGCGACACCGTGCTCCTCTACACCGACGGGCTCGTCGAGACCCGCGACACCGACATCGTCACCAGCATGCGGGCGCTGGCCGACGCGCTGGCCGGGCGGCCGGACGTGGCGCTGCCGGTCCTCCTGCGGGACCTGGAGCCCGTCACCACCGACGACGACACGTGCGCGGTCGCGATCCGCCGCCTCCCTCGGCGGACCGGGACCTGAGCGTCATGTCCCGACTCCCCGGCGTCGGCCCCGCCCGCCACGTCGAGGGACGGCCGGCCTTCCGGAAAGCACGGCCCAGGACACCCCGCCGTCAGTTTTCCTGAGCGACACCGGTCTAGGACACGCCCGCCGTGCGGAACTGGACGCTCACCCTCGGCCCCACCGGGCGGCTCGTCTTCGGGATGGCGTGCTCCCATGTCCGCTGGCAGGAGCCGCCCATCACCACCAGGTCGCCGTGCCCCACCGCGAACCGGACGCTGTCCCCGCCGCCCCGCGGCCGCAGCAGCAACGCGCGGGGCGACCCGAAGGACACGATCGCGACCATCGTGTCGGACGTCGACGCCCGGCCGTTGGTGTCCCCGTGCCAGGCGACGCTGTCGCGCCCCGTGCGGTACAGGCACATGCCGGCGGTCACGAACGGCTCGCCCAGCTCCGGGGCGTAGTGCGCCGACAGGGCGGCGCGGGCCTCGGCGAGCAGGGGGTGCGGGAGGGGATCGTCGCCCCCGTACCAGCTCAGGAGGCGGGGGACGTCGACATCGCGGTCGTACATCGTGCGGCGCTCGGCGTGCCACGGCACCTCCTGCAGCAGGGTGCCGAGGACGTCGTCGGAGCCGCGCACCCAGCCGGGCACGTGGTCGACCCACGCGCCCCCGGTCAGCCCGTGCCGCCTCGCACCCGCCAGGGACCCGAGAGCGGGGCCGTCCGGGGTCAGATCGAGGATCGAGGGCTGGAAGGAGTACGAGGCCACCCCGCCATCTTAGTACACCTGTTCCAAGTCGGGTTCAGTCCTTCGCCGCGGACCCGTTGCGCGCCGACACCGCGCCCTCGATCCGCAGCAGCAGGCCACCGATCACCAGGAGACCGCCGACGAAGAACCCACTCTCGTAGTCGGGCCTGTTCCAGTTGAACAAGATCACGACCATCCCGGCGAGGGTCGCGACCGTGCCGGCGATCCTCGCGTACCACCCGTGGCTGGTTGTCCGCATCGGCGCAGTGTACGGAGCTACCGTGCCCGCCGTGGCCCCGCTCGTCCGCTACGGCCGCGGCCCACCCGTACGGACGGCGCGCAGGAGGACGAACTTCGGGTTGGCCGCCACCACCTCGCAGTTGCCGAACAACCTGCGCAGCTTCACGTGGTAACCGAGGTGCCGGTTGCCGACCACCCACAGCTCTCCCCCGGGCCGCAGGGCCGCCCGCGCGCCGGTGAACATCCGCCAGGCCGTCGCGTCGCCCGTCGACTGGTGCACGTGGAACGGCGGGTTGTTCAGGACCAGGTCGACGCTGGCTGGCGGGAAGCCGGCGAGGCCGTCGCCGACCAGGAAACGGGCCTTGGTCCGGGGCGCGTTGGCCGCCATCGTCGCCTCCGCCGACGCCACCGCCTGGTAGGACTCGTCGACGAACGTCAGCTCCGCGTCCGGGTTGCCGAGCGCCGCGGCCAGCCCGACCACGCCGTTGCCGCAGCCCAGGTCCACGACGTGTTCGGCGCCGGAACGCGCCGGAAGATGTCCGAGGAGGAAGCGGGTGCCGATGTCGAGCCGTTCGGCGGAGAACACCCCGGCGTGGTTCGTCACGGTCAGCCCGGACACGACGCCGACGTCGCCGGGCAGGGCGTGGGTCCGGGGCCACGGGTTGGCGGGCCGCACGAGCGCCGGGTCGGGGGTGCAGAAGACGAGCCGGGCCTTGCGCTCGGCCAGCGAGGTGCTGGTCGGTCCGAGGATCCGTTCGAACAGCTCCAGCGTCGAGGTGTGGATCTCCTTGACCATGCCGGCGCCGACGACCACGGTGCCGGCGTGCGTCCCGGGGGCGAGCCGGTGCAGCTGGTCCTCGAGAAGAGCGAGACTTTTGGGTACCCGCACCACCAGCACGTCGACCACGCCCGGCGGCTCGTCCCGGGTGGTCGACACGCGCGCGTCGGCTCCGGCGCGGCGCAGGTTCTCCCGGGCGGCCTCGGCCGCCAGGTGGGAGTCGGTGATCAGGATGGGCCCGTACCGGGCGAGCGCCGTGGTCAGCGCGCCCCACCGGTCACCGACGACGACCACGGTCCCGGACAGGTCGAGTGTGTCGAGATGCCGCAGCAGGTAGTCGTCTGCGGCGTCCCACGCGCGCAACGGGTCGCGCGGGTCGACCGGGAAGCGGACGAGGTCGAACTCGCCGTGGGGCGTCATGAAACGGTTCATCGAGGTCACAAGCTATCGGAGCGCGGCGGCACCGCCGGGACCGGGACCGTGGTGGCCCGGGTCCGTGACGGCGAGGCGGCTCCTTCGGGCGGGGTGACTCCGGGAGGTGAAGTGGCCGTGTGGGGCGAGGTGGTTCCGGGCAGGTGAGGAAGCCCCACAGGGCGAGGTGGCGCTGCGGAGGTGAGGTGGCCCCGTTGGGGCTCGGGGCTGCTCCGTGGAGTGAGGCGGTGGAGCTGGGGTGGCATGGCGGGCGTCACGCCACCCCCGGCGTCCTAGGTTGCTAGGTGACAGGGGTCAGCCCCACCAGAACATCGTCGCGATGATCGCGTACAGGGCGATCATCACCGCGCCCTCCAACCAGTTCGACTCCCCGTCCAGCATCGCGATCGCCACCGTCAACACCGTCAACAGCACGGCGGCCACCAGCAGCGGGGTGAACACGAGGGTCAGGGTCGTCGCGGTGAACAGGCTCAGCAGGACCAGCATCGGGGCCATCAGCAGGGCGATCTGCAACGGGCTGTTGATGATCACGCTGACCGCGAAGTCCATCTGGTTGCGCGCGGCGAGCTGGATGCCGACCACGTTCTCGATCGCGTTGCCGGCGATCGCCACGATCACCAGGCCGGCGAAGGCCGGCGAGATGTGCAGGGTGCCCATCGCGGGCTCCAGGGCGTGCACGAACCAGTCGGACACCAGCGCCGCCGCGACGCTGGCCCCGGCCAGCACGGACACCGCCAGCCACAGCGGCCAGCGCGGCGGCTCGTGCCCGGCCGGCACCGGGTCCGTCGAGGCGCGGCGCTTCAGCGAGGCCGGCAGCGACAACGCGAAGATCGCCAGCAGCACCACGGAGATCACGATCGACAGTGGCTTCTCGTGCTGGGAGACCGGCGCGTGCAGACCGTGCGCGATGGCCGGCATGACCAGCGCGGCGGTGGCCAACAGCAGCAGGACCATCGTCATCCGGATCTGCGCGGAGTCGAACTTCTGGCTGCCGTGCTTGAGGCCGCCGACCAGGAACGCCGCGCCGAGCACGAGCAGCAGGTTCGCCAGCATCGAGCCGATGATCGACGCCTGGACGACCGAGGTCAGGCCGGCCTTCAGCGCGAAGAAGCCGATGAACAGCTCGGGCAGGTTGCCCAGGGCGCTCTGCAGCACCCCAGTGCCCCCGGAGCCGAGCCGTTCGCCGAGCTGTTCGACGGAACGCCCCACGAGGGAGGCGAGCAGCGCGACGGCGAGCGCCGCGCAGCCGAAGGCCGTGACGTCGCCGAGATGGGCGTACCGGGTGACGCCGGCGGCGCCGATTGCCACCACGGCGGCGCTGACGATGAGGAGATCGCTGCGGTTGAACACAGCGACATCGTGCCGCCCAGCTCCCCCGCGATCAAGGGGCGCGCCGCGCGGAGGGGACAGTCGATCCGACCAGCCCGGATTGTCCGACACGAAGGGACACCGCTGGCGGCCGTCGGACCCCGCGCCGCGCCTACGGCTGATGGTCCATCGGAGGCACCTGACGAAACAGTGCCGGGGCCGGGGCCGGGCGCCCCGACGCGGCCGTCGTCGCCGACTCACCGGGCGGCGCCCCGAGGATGCCCTTGTGCGCGGCCTGCAGACCAGCCTGAAACCGGGTCCGCGCCCCGAGCTCGTCCATGATCCGGCGCATCCGACGCTCGACCGTGCGTTTGTTGACCCCGATCCGGCGGGCGATCGTCTCGTCGGTGTACCCGGCCGCGGCGAACCCGAGAAGCTGGGCGTCGTCGTCGGTGACCCCGCCGTCACGACCCGCCGACCACAGCGGGGTCGCCCGCTCCCAGAGCAGTTCGAAGAGGGTGACCAGGCTGTCGAGCAACGGGGACCGCCGCAGGACCAGGGTCTGGCGCTCGTCCGTCAGCTGGAACGGGACGAGGGCGTGCGCGCGGTCGGTGATCAGGAGCTTGAGGGGCACGTTGTCCAGCACGCGGGCCTGCTCGCCGAGCCGCGCGAGCTCCCGGGCCAGGGCGACCTGTTCGGGTTCGGCGAGGGACTGGCGGTCGTAGATGGTGCGGTAGCGCACGCCCCGGGCCATCAGCTCGCGCTGGACCTCGGCCTGGCGGGCGATGCCGGCCAGCACGTACGGCGGCTTGTCGAACGTCAGCACCTCCTCGCGCGTAGCCAGCTGGGTCTGCACGAAACACTGCACATTGGCCTCGGCGCCCTCGATGATCTGGATAGGCGGCTCGCGGTCGCGGTGCGCGGCGTGCCACACGGCCGCGAGTTCGGCGGCGTCGAGGCGTGCCCGGTCGATGCGCTGGTGCTGGTGCAGGGCGAGCACCTCGATCGCCAGGTCCGGCGGCGCGGGCCGGTACCGGACGGGCCGGGTCGGCGTCGCGGTCACCAGGCCCCGCGCCTCCAGCGTCCGTAGTTGCCGGCGGAGCCTGGAACTGTCGCGTCCGGTCACCTCCGCGAGGTCGGCGATCGTCGAGTCCGGACGGCCGAGCATCACCCGGTACAGGGATTCCTCGGCTTCGGCCACGTCGAACGGCTCCAGCATCGACCCTCCTCCATGGTGTCGGCTTCCCGCCGTTGACGGTAAACCGGCGGGTCGTTTCCCGCCAGGGGGGCTTAGCGTTCCGGGCAACCCCACCCCTCATGGAGGAATTGTGAAACGCATCGCACTGTTCGCCGGGATGACGTTGGCGATCGCCGGCGTCATGGCGACCCCGGCCGCGGCCCAGGAGCCCTCGGCCACCTACGTGGTGGTCCTGACCGATTCCGCCCCCGACCCGGCGACCGTCGCCGGCGGCGTCGCGGGACTGCGGCTGGGATCGGTGTACCGCTCGGCGCTGCGCGGCTTCTCCGCCCAGCTGACGCCGGGGGCGGTCACAGCACTGCGCGCCGACCCCCGGGTCGCCTACGTCGAGCCGAACAAGGTCGGGCACGCCGACGGGCAGGCCGTCGCCAACGGCGTCTCGCGCACCCTGGCTGCCGGCAACGCCGCCCTGAGGATCGGCGACGGGCGCGACGAGCGGGTCGACGTCGACGTCGCGGTCCTGGACACCGGCGTCGACCAGAACCACCCCGACCTCAACGTGGTGCACCGGGTGAACTGTCTCAACACCACCAGCTGCGTCGACAACGCCGGTACCGACGACAACGGGCACGGCAGCAACGTCGCCGGCATCGTCGGCGAACTCGACAACGGCGTCGGTTACGTCGGTATGGCTCCCGGCGCCCGGCTGTGGTCGGTCAAGGTCCTCGACAAGGAGGGCAGCGGCGACTCGGCCGGCATCGTCGCCGGCATCGACTGGGTGACGGCACACGCCGCCGACATCGAGGTCGCCAACATCAGCATCGGCTTCGACGGCACCGTCCAGGCCGTCAACGACGCCGTGAACCGCGCCATCGCCCGTGGCGTCGTCGTCGTGGTGTCCGCCGGCAACGACCACCGCGACGTCAGCCACCAGAGCCCGGCCAACGTCGCCGACGCGATCACCGTGTCCTCCCTCAGCGACGGCGACGGCCAGCCCGGCGGCACCGGGAACTTCGCCTGGTGCAACAGCAACAACAAGAACCGGGACGACACCCTGTCCGACTACAGCAACTTCGGCGCCGGGGTGGACCTGGCGGCCCCCGGCGACTGCATCCGCTCGACGTTCGCCAACGGCGGGTACTCCAACTACAGCGGCACCTCCCAGGCGGCCCCGCACGTGGCCGGCGCCGCCGCGTGGCTGGCCAGTGGCGCGAACAAGCCCAGCAACCGGGCGGGCGTGCTCGCGATCCGCGACAAGCTCGTCAACGCCGGCAACCTCAGCTGGACCGACACGTCCGGCGACGGCACCAAGGAACGCCTCCTGGACCTGCACGACCCGGCTGTGTTCCCGCCCGGCGGCGCGGGCGGCCCCTCGGCCAGCTTCGCCCCTACCTGCGACAACGACGCCCGCGCGTGCACGTTCGACGCCAGCGCCTCCACCGGCGCCGCGCTGTCCTACTCCTGGGACTTCGGCGACGGCGCGACCGGCACGGGCGTGAAGCCCAGCCACACCTACGCCGCCTACGGCACCTACACCGTCAAGCTCACCGTCACCGACGACACCGGCAGGACCGGCACGAACAGTACGCAGATCCGCCTGTCCGACCCCGCCGTCAACGACAGGCCGCTCGCGTCGTTCACCCGCTTCTGCGCGACCAACCTGTGCTTCGGCGACGCCACCGCGTCCACCGATCCCGACGGTACCATCGCCAGCTACATGTGGACCTTCGGCGACGGCGGCACCGCGACCGGGGTCAAACCCAGCCACACGTACCCCGCCAGGACCGCCACGTACCGCGTCACGCTGACCGTCACCGACAACCGGGGCGCGACGGCCACCGCCACCGCCGACGTGTCCTGCACCCAGGCCACCTACTTCACCCAGTGCACCGTGTCCTGACCCGGTGCGCGCGGCCGAGCTGATCGGCCCGCCGCTCCGCTACCGGCGGCCCGACCCGACCCAGTCGGGCCGGGCCGCCCCACACCGCCCCACACCACACCGCCCCACACCACGGCGCACCGCACCGGGACCGCACCAAGGAGCGCACCTGTCGGGAATCGCGACCCGACCGACCGACCGGCGCACGTCCCCGAGCCGGGAGAGTCGATACCGTGGGACGGTGAGCATCACCTTCGAGGAGCTGGTCGACCGGGCCCGACGACTGGTCGTGCCGGGCCGACGGCGGCTGCTCGGCGTCACCGGGCCACCGGGAGCCGGCAAGTCCACTCTCGCCGCGGCCCTGGTCGCGGCGCTGTCCCTCACCCGCCCGTCCCCGGAGACGGGACCACGTGCCGGTGCGGGCCCGACCGCCCCCGCCGTCCTGGTCCCGATGGACGGATTCCACCTGGCCAACGCCGAGCTGGCCCGTCTCGGCCGCCGGGACAGCAAGGGCGCGCCCGACACGTTCGACAGCGCCGGTTTCGTCGCGCTGCTGCGCCGGTTGCGCGCCGACGACGAGGACGTGGTGTACGCGCCGGCCTTTCCCCGCGAGCTCGAGGAACCGGTCGCGGCGTCGATCCCGGTCGCCCGGGGCGTCCCCCTGGTGGTCACCGAGGGCAACTATCTCCTGGTGGACGACGGCCCGTGGTCGGCGGTCCGCGACCTGCTCGACGAGGTGTGGTTCCTCGACGTTGACCCCGACCTGCGGCGCGACCGCCTGGTGGGCCGGCATGTGGCGTACGGCAAGAGTCGGGCGGACGCCCGGGACTGGGCGCACGGCAGCGATGAGCGCAACGCCGCGGTGGTGGACGCGACCCGCGACCGCGCAGACCTGGTGATCCGGATCGCGTCGTCCTGAGCGCCGCGCACCGCCGTCGTTCGACTCCGGTCCTCCGGCGCGGTACTGGCGCCGCGGGGTCGTTCTCTGGGACCATCTGCCGCATGCCGTCCATCTACTGTGGAGCGTGACTGTGGCACACATCGACCTCGGACTCGACGAGACCCAGTTCCCAGGGATCAACGGCCCGATGCGCTTTCGGCCCGAGACGTCCGGGCCCCTCAACGCCCTCGCGGAGGCGCTGCTGCGCGGCCCGCACTCGATGACCCCGGGCGAGCGGGAGCTGATCGCCGCGTACGTGTCCGGGCTCAACGAGTGCCGGTTCTGCTGCGCGTCGCACTCGGCGTTCGCCGCGGTGCAGCTGCCCGAGGGCATGCCGCTCGTCGATCAGGTGCACGCCGACCTGGACTCCGCGCCCGTGACGGAGAAGATGCGGGCGCTGCTGCGGATCGCCGGGGCGGTGCAGGAGACCGGCCGCAAGGTGACCCCGGCGATGGTCGACGCCGCCCGGGCCGAGGGCGCGACCGACATCGAGATCCACGACACGGTACTGATCGCGGCGGCGTTCTGCATGTACAACCGGTACGTCGACGGGCTCGGCACCCTCTACATCGACGATCCCGACCGCTACCTGGACGCCGGCCAGCGGATCATCGACCGGGGCTACGTCTACTAGGCCCGGGCCCGGGCCCACCGGGCGGTGCCGACGCGTCCGTAACCGAAACGTCCCGGGGGCGCCGGGGCGGGGAACGGCTGGACGGGCCCCGCGTCACGGGAGCGACGCGGGGCCCGTCCAGCCGGAGGTGGCGGCCGGTCAGGAGACGGGTTGCAGCGCGGACGCGCGCCCGCGTTCCCGGAGCGACTTGACCCACCAGAAGGTGCCCCGGATGGCGCACACGATGCAGACGGCGAAGAACAGGGTGTACACGACGTTGAACAACATCAGTACGCCGTAGACCATGGCGACACTGGAGCCGAACATGAACTGCATCTTCCCGCTCGACGGCGTGGTGCCCGGATCCGTGATCATGTAGTTGGTGAACAGCACGAACGCGACCCCGGTCATCGGCAGGAGCGCCGCCCACAACTGCACGTCCCAGATCCAGGTACGGATCAGCGCCTGGATCACGAACCCGCCGGCCCAGCCCATGATCAGCGGGACCTTCTTGGTGAGCATCGTGTTCAGCACGGTCCCGGCAGTGAGGATGACCAGCGGGATCACGATCCGGATCACGTCCGGCACGTGCTCGGTGAAGTGGTACGGCGGCGCGATGTTCACCCAGGAGAACGCCAGCAGCGTGACCGTGATGCCGAAGTTCGACGGGTTCATGAAGTGCCGCATCCGGCCCTTGATCGGGGCCTGCAGCACCACCTTCTGCCCGATGGACACCACGACGGCGAAGGCGATCGGCCAGAACAGGGTGTTGGAGTACAGCAGCATGTTCGCGGCCAGCGCCGTGATGTGGGTGGGCAGCAGGAACGTGTACACGCCCCACATGCCGTGGCCGGTGAAGGCCGGGCGGCGCTTCTGCGCCCACGCGGCGACGATCTCGAAGGAGAACTCCGCCGTGTAGCCGACCAGGAGCGCGAAGATCGGCCAGGTCCAGGGCTGTTCGAAGCCGAACACGGAGTACCCGAGGATGTTGAAGATGCTCATCGAGATCGCGAAGTTGCGCAGCGCCAGGTACCGCGGATCGCGCTTGTCGATCTTCGGTGGCCGGGTGTCCTTCGGGGTCGCGACAGCCTGCGCCTGCCCGTTCGGGGCGGGCGGTGCGACGGTGGTGGTCATCCGGACGCCGGTGCCGGTCCGGTCGACGGGTCTGACGTCAGTCATGGCACCTTCACCTCCTGGGCCTGGGTGGTCAGCATGAAGTCGTGCCAGCCCGCGGCCAGGTCCAGCACCTGGGTGTGGGTGGCGCCGTTGAGGTCCCGCCAGTTCAGTTCGGCCGAGACCGGCTTGTCGCCGGCGGAGCCGAGCCCGAAGAAGACGTCGAAGCTGCGCTTGCCGGAGTGGCCGCCGCCGCCGTCGAGCTGGGCGATCTGCGTCCGGCCGTCCGCGGTGCGGATCCTCACCTGCGCGCCGTAGGCCGGGCTGCCGGGCGAGCCCGGGGCCGCGCCGTCGGCGGGGCGGTGCAGCCGCAGGCCGAGGAAGTTGCCCTTGCTGGTGTCCATGTTGCAGAAGTACGCCGGCGGGCCCCACTGCCGGGCGACCGCGAAGCTCTGGTGTCCGCTCCCGGTGGTGTCGGCGACCGCGATGCCCCGGGTGGGGATCGGGGCGGCCATCCCGAGTTCGGGGCTCAGGTCGGCGTAGCGGCCGTTGCCCTCCGGCGCCCAGAACGCCATCGTCTGGTCGCCGGCGATGTCGTCACCGGGACCGGCCTTCGGCCACATCGCGGGCTCCTGGAGCATCAGGTCGTTGCCCATCGCCAGCTCCTGGAGCCAGTTCCACCGGTTGATGTCGCCCTTGACGAAGCCGGTGGCCTGCACGACGCTCAGCCGCCCGCTGTTGTCGAAGTCGGCCATCTTGGCGTCCCAGCCCCAGCCGACCCAGGCCATGTTGGTCTCCGCCGCCGCGTTGTCGAACGGCGCGACGTGGTCTTCGAGCTGTTTGCGCGCCTCCGCCGGGCTCGCCGCGGTGTTCTTCCAGACGAAGTTGCTCTCCTCGATGCCCCACGAGGTCGTGATGTTGCTGACGAACATGTCGAACTTGCCGTTGCCGTACAGGTCGCCGAAGTCGATCGACATGCCCTTGAAGGAGTCGTGCCCGACCACGAGAGACTTCGGGGTGTACGCGCCGCGGCGGCCCTCGGCCAGCTCGAAGCGGATCTTCCCGGGCGTCGACACGTTGTGGAAGAACCGGTCGTTGCCGAAGTCGTTGGCCAGGTACAGCTCCGGCAGCAGGTCACCGTCGAGGTCCGCCGAGGCGGCGCCCAGGGTCCAGCCCGTGGCGTACTTCGGCGGAATCGCGTCCTGCTCCTCGAACGTCGCCGACGGGACGCTGGTCGGGCCGGCGGGGGTGGACGCCGTGCCGCGCAGGATGTGCGCGCCTCCGGCGTTCTGGGCCCGCGACATCGAGTGGTTCATCTGCACGCCCTTCAACCCGTTGGGGTCGAGGACCTTGGTGTCGGGGAAGTAGTTGAACACCCCGACGTCGACCCGGCCGTCGCCGTCGAAGTCGGCGACCGCCACGGCGTTGGTGTTCCACAGCGGGCCGCGGTACCTGTCGTCCTTGCCGGGGCCGTTGGACACGAGCTCGGTCGGCAGGAACGAGTGGGCGCTGAGCGGGTCGGTCTTGCCGCAGTTCAGGAACAGCACCGGAGTACGGCCCCAGTAGTTGACCAGGATGTCCATCCACCCGTCGCCGTTGAAGTCCCCCGGGACGCACCCCATCGGGGCGATGGCGTCGTCGGTGGGCAGCGGGGCCATGTCCAGCACGAACGGCTGGTAGTTCTGCTTGCTGTCCGGCGACGGCGTCACGACGACCTTGTCGCTGCGGGTGTCCACCAGGCACAGGTCGTTGGCGGAGCCGCCCCGGTCCAGGTCGTTCACGGCGATCGCCGCGCCGACCGAGGAGATCCACGCCCGGATGTGCTCGTACTCCGGGTTCACCTTCCGGATCGTGTTCTCCGGTAGACCGGGGGGTAACGCGACCGGCAGTTCCTTGAAGTGGAACCTCGACGCCAGCGACGAACGGGCCGCGGCGGACGCCTCGGGAATCTGGGCCGCCACGTACAGGGCGCTCACCAGTGCGAGCACGAAGATGGCTGGTAGAAGTCGGCGGAACAGGCCGACGGATTGCGCTGGCATCGGTCCCCCTCGAAGTGGAAGGCACGTCGAATCACCCGGCGACCGGCACTGGGTCCGGTACCCGGGAAAACAGTGGACTGGGTTGAGAGAGACGGCCGCTCCGATCGGGAATACCGCTTTCCCGACCCGGTGGGCACGTGCCGTCACGACATCGTGCGCCGACCATTCCCGCCGGTCCGGTCGACAATTCCGCCGGCGTTACGGAACGGCGCGGGAACAATGGGAAAGAATTCCGGGGAGTACCCCGGAGGGCTCAGGGCGCACGATCCGAATGTTTCGGCCGTGTTTCGCGGCTCCCCTCCCGTGGTCCTAAGCGCCCCGAACGGTTCGGACGTTGTCTTCTCTCGACCTTCGACATCGTCGCGTTCGGCGGCCTGCCCTGTCTTCTCAGAGAGTGCTCTATGCCCGTTCTGCGCGTCCATGAGGCAACACGGAAGAGGAAACGCGCACATGCCCAGTGGTGTCCGGCCACATGAAACTGAGTTCCGTCACCACACTACTCGTCGGTAACGGGAGAGTCCGCGTCCCGCAGCGCCATGAGATGCTCGTACGCCATCCTGCGCATCACCGCGAAGGCGACCTCGAACAGGACGGTGCGGGTGACGAGCTCCGGGGCTCCGGGGGGCATGGCGTCCAGCTCGCGGACGGCGAGGTGCTCCGCGGCCCGCGCGTACGGGAGGAACACCTCCTCGACCTCGCTGGTGCAGCCCAGGTCCCGCAGGGCCGCGACGACCTGCGCGAGCGCGGTGCGCCCCGGGGCGTCGTCGCCGACCCGCCAGCCGACGCCCTCGATGAACTCGTCGACGTGCGCCTGGGCCCGCACGACGGAAGCCGCACCCGTGGAGGCCGTCAGCTGGGCGCACAACGCCCCGTTGAGCACCTGGTAGAGCTCGCGCTGCGGGACGCAGCTGTCGTCGATCGCGGCGAGCACCTCACGCACCGCGGACAGGCTCATCATGCCGATGCCGGTCAGCGTCCGGATCATCTTGATCCGGGCCAGGTGCGTCTCGTCGTAGTCGGCCTGGTTCCGCGCGGTGAGCGTGCCGGGCGGCAACAGGCGCTCGCGGAGGTAGAACTTGATCGTCGCAACAGACACGCCGCCCCGCCTGCTGAGACTCGATATGCGCATAGATCCCCATGAGTGTGCTCGCGGCGACGGATATGAAGGTTTACACAGAGATCATACCCCCGAAAGCCCGTCGATCGTCCCTTATGGATCCCTGATCGGCGGCTTCCCTCCGGCGCGGGCGGGAGCGCCCGGATCCGGCACTGTCGACATTTATCCTATGTCCGTACAGGGCCGGAAAAAATCTGACAGAGAGCACAGAGGGTGGGGTGCGGCACCGGCCGGGAAACGCCCCCAGCTCCCATCACCACTCTTGGTAGTCGATAGTCCACATTAGTTGTTCACTTTCTGTGGCGGACCGCAATGGATAGCAGCAATCGCCAACACCTTATCGTCGCGATATTGCCCTCTTTTCGCGCACCGGCTTTCGTCGCCGCCGTTTTCGCAGGTCAGCGTGGCGACTCCGGAGTCGAGCCCCGGACACACCTCCGGAGTCGTAGTCCGAGCATTGCCCAGCGCAACCGGAGCAGTTAGCATCAACGTCTGTCCCTATTGGACTGAAACGGGTGCGAGGAACTGAACCGTCACGACTTTCGGAACGAGCCGGAGGACCGTGCGGCCAGTCAGAGGCTTCGGTGTTCCCAGCAGGTAAGTAGCGCGTAAAAAATGACAGTCAGCATTTACCGGCCGATGCGTGGAGCGTGAAGCCAGGTTCAACAGTACTGCGTCAACTCGCACGAAAACCATGGCATCAGGAGGCGAAATGGAAAACGCAACCGAACGGGCCGTTGAGCGAGTGGTCACCACGATGCGCGACAAGCTGGGTGAGGAACTCACGATCGACGACATGGCCCGGGTGGCCATGTTCAGCAAGTTCCACTTCTCCCGGATCTTCCAGCGCATCACCGGCGTCTCCCCGGGCCGGTTCCTGTCGGCCCTCCGGCTGCAGGAGGCCAAGCAGCTGCTGACGTCGACCTCGTTCAACGTGACCGAGGTCAGCCTCCGGGTCGGCTACTCCAGCGTCGGCACCTTCAGCTCCCGCTTCACCCGGAGCGTCGGCCTGTCCCCCACCACCTACCGCAGGGCCGGTGGCTTCACCCCGCAGCTCGTCGTCGACAACACCGCCGACACCGCCGGGCCGGCCTACGGCACCGTGCGAGGCACCGCCTGGGCGGACTCCGGCGAGCACAAGCTCGGGCTGGTCTTCGTCGGGCTCTTCCCCGGCCGGATCCCCGAGGGCCGCCCGGTCAGCTGCGCCGTACTGGACGGTCCCGGCGAGTTCGTCCTGGACAAGGTGCCGGCTGGCCAGTGGTTCCTGCTGTCGCACTCCGTCGCCGATGATCCGGACGAACGCCTCGTGCTGCACCCCTCGGCGGAGGATCATCAGACGGTCTACGTGGGATCGCGGGGACCCCTCGTCGTCGAACACGACGGCGACCTCGCCGACATCGACCTGAAGCTCCGCCTCGCGCGGTCGTTCGACCCACCGGTGCTCCTGGACATCCGTACCTCGGCGTTGACCCGGCTGGCCCACCAGGCGGCCGCCTGAGCACAGTGGCGGCCATCGAAAGAACCCGGAGCAGTTCTCCCAGGCCGCGGTGTCCAGCGGGAGCCCACTGGACACGGCGGCCTCTTTCCGCGCCGACCCCGACGGCCCCGGGCCCGCTCCCCCGACGGACCGGCCGCGCCAGGGTCAGTCCGCGATCCAGTTCACGTGCAGGCCGGAGGGCATCCGCACCGGCAGGTCGACCACGGCCTGCGCGGCGCCCGTGAAGTCGTCGGCGTTGAGGACCACGAGCGAGGTCCTGTCGACGTCGGCGTCGTGCACATAGGTCATCAGCCAGCCGTCGTCCTCGGCCCCGATCGCCCCGCGCGGCACGAACACCGCCTCGCCGGCCGTGCGCCGCGGGCCGAAGTCGTGCACCGCGACGTCGCCGGTGACGACGTCGTGCTTGAGCAGCGCCGACCCGCCCGTCGCGCCGGACCCGACCTGGGAGGCGACCGTGTACACGTAGCGGTGCGCCATGGTCTTGCGGCGCTCGTCCACCCGGGGGAACTCCTGCGGGATGTCGTCGAGCTGCCGCTCGGTCACCGCGCCGGTGGCCAGGTGCAGGGCCCACCGCCACAGGGTCGGCGCCGTCTCCCCGGGAGCCAGCAGGTCCCGGTCGAACACCCGCTCGTGCCGGATGACGTCCAGGACGATCTCCCCGCCGGTCTCGTAGGCGTTCACCGGGTGGAACACGAAGCAGGGGTCGACGTCGAACCAGCGCACGTCCGCGCCGGAGCCTTCCCTGGCCAGCACCCCGAGGCGGGAGTCGCCGCCCTCCTGCCACGCGTAGGGGCAGCGGGAGCCGGCCCGGGCGAGGGCCGCGTCGAACCGGACCGGGAGGTCGTAGAGGACCACGTGGCGGTCCGTCAGGGACACCGAGTGCATCATCGGTGTGCCGCGCACCGCGACCCGCTCGGACCTGCGCACCCGGCCGTCGACGCCGACGACCAGATACTCCAGGTACGGCAGGTCGTGGTAGTAGGCGACGGTGAACAGCTCGCCGGTGACCGGGTCGCACTCGGGGTGGGCGGCGAAGCCGTGCGGCAGCGTGCCGTCGAAGTCGAACCGGGCCACCGAGCGCAGCTGGTCGTCCAGCTCGATCGGCAGCACGCCGGCCTCGCCGAGCGCCAGCGTCCGGCCGGCGTGCCGGATGACGTTGCCGCTGGGGTTGTCGGACAGGCCGTGTCGGGGGCCGGGGATGGGCAGCTCGCCGAGGCCGCGGGCGATCCGGTCGGTGCGGATCCACCGGTTGCGGTACCACTCGGCGCGCCCGTCGCGGAGCCGGATGCCGTGCACCATGGCGTCCCCCACCAGGGCGTGCTGGCGGACCCCCGGCGTCTGTCGGGAAGCGTGCGGGCCGATGCCCAGCAGTGCCCCGGTGAGCTGGCGGGGCAGGTGGCCGGTGACAGGGAGGGCCAGCTCGGTGAGCTCGGGGCCGATCGGCGCGGTGGGCCGCAGCAGGCCGCCTCTGGTGGCGTGGGAGGTGAGGACAGACACGGGGACCGCCTGACGTCGAAGGTTTGACGTATCGCCGTTACGTAACACTGTAATGAATCGTAGGGTCGGACATGAGATCATGTCAATATGAGCCCACGACCTTCCGACCCGTTGCTGCCGAACGCGTTGATGGAAGCCGCAGCCCGGCTGCTCGCCGAGGAAGGAGCCGCGGCGCTCACCACGCGGCGGCTCGCCGCAGCCGTGGGTACCTCCACCTCGGCGGTCTACACCCACTTCGGCGGGATGGACGACCTGGTCCGCGCGCTGGTGCACGAGGGTTTCGCCCGGCTGCACCGGCGGATGTCGCGGGTGCGGGCCACCGCCGACCCGGTCTGCGACATCATGACGCTCGGCTACGCCTACCGGGCCAACGCGCTGGAGTACCCGCAGCTGTACCTCGTGATGTTCGGCAGCTCCGTTCTCGGCGGCTTCGCCCTCGCCGACGAGGACCGCCAGCACGGCCGGTACACCCTGGAGTCGCTCGTGGACGGCGTGGCCCGCGCCACGGCGATCGGCCGGTTCCGGGGCGACGACATCGCGCAGGTGGCGCACCAGATGTGGATCGCGCTGCACGGCCTGGTCACCCTCGACCTGGGCGGCTACCTGGTCTCCCCCTACGACGCCGACTCCTGTTTCGAGACCCAGTTGCGCGCCGTGATGCTCGGCGCCGGCGACGACCCGCGCGACGTGGCCACCTCGTTGGCGAAGGCCCGCCGGCGCAAGGCCGGGGCCGACGCCCCGCTGGAGCCGCTGGTGGTGCCAGCCGGGTAGCCGACCGTGAGGGGCGGGCGACATTCGGCAAGGTGGGAGTGGCTGCGGCGCGGCCGCACCCACAAGGATCTCGGGTAGGTCTACGAATCGCACGCCACCCGACCCGGGAGACACCGTGGCAAGCACGCTGAGGGCGCTGCGGCGCCGCATCCTGACCCCTGACATCTCCGAGACCAAACTGTCCACCCGCGGCTTCCACGACAAGGGACCCGAGGCGCGGTTCCTGCTCGAGAGCGTCGGGCGCACCTTCCTCGCCGGATTCGCGCGCGCGGCCGAGTCCCAGGGCCCCGACGACATCACCACGCTGGACGCCATCGAGCCGCAGTACCGGGGCTTCGCCTACGAGGGCGCCGGGATGGCCTACGCGCTCATGGACGGCCTGTCCCTCGGCCCGGCCCGGCGCACGGCGCGGTTCCTGTCCGGCGCGGGCGACAGGCACATCTACATGGCGTACGTGGGCGTCGGCTGGGCCATGGCCCGGCTGCCCAGGATGCGCTGGGCCAAGGCCAGCGCCGCGGCCGGCGATCCGCTGCTGCGCTGGCTGGTCCTCGACGGGTACGGCTTCCACCAGGCCTACTTCCACACCGCCCGGTACGTGCGCGACCAGCACGAGGAGGCCGCGTTCCCGTGGCCTGCCGACGACCCCACGGGATACGCCCACCACGCGATCGACCAGGGCATCGGACGGGCCGTGTGGTTCGTCGCCGGCTCCAGCGCCACCCTGGCCTGCGACCTCATCGACCGGTTCCCCGAGCGGCGCCGCCGGGACCTCTACAGCGGGGCCGGGCTGGCCGCCACGTACGCGGGCGGCGGCGACGAGGGGGAACTGCGCACCCTCTGGAACCGGGCCGGGCAGCACCGCCCCTGGGTCTCGCAGGCCAGTGCCTTCGCCGCCCAGGCGCGGGTGCGGGCCGGCCTGGTCGTCGGGCACACCGTGCTGGCGACCGGCGTGTTCTGCGACCTGACGCCCGAGGAGGCCGGGGCGCTGACCGACACGGCTGTCCCGGACCACCCGGCGAGCACCGGGCCGACGTACGAGATGTGGCGCAACAACGTCGCGGACGTGTTCATCCAGCGGGGATGGTACTGAGATGACCACGACACAGGGGCCGACGGCGCTCGGCCGCCGGGACATGCCCGGTCCGTCGCGGTGGTCCGCCCCGCAGCTGCTCACCCGGATGGCGCGCAACAGGCTCGAGGTCATGATGGACGTCTCGGCGCGGTACGGCGACGCCGTGCGGCTGCCGCTGGGCCCCAAGACGCTGCACTTCTTCAACCACCCCGACCACGCCAGGTACCTGCTGGCGGAGAACAGCACCAACTACCACAAGGGCATCGGCCTGATCCACGCCCGCCGGACCCTCGGCGACGGCCTGCTCACCAGCGAGGGCGAGCTGTGGCACAAGCAGCGCAAGACCATCCAGCCGGTCTTCCAGCCCAAGCGGATCGCCCGGCAGGCCGACGCCATCGCCGACGAGGCGGTCAAGCTCGCCCGCCGGCTGGGCACGCACATCGGCGGCGGGCCCGTCGACATCCGGCACGAGATGACGGAACTGACCCTCGGGGTGCTCGGGCGCAGCCTGCTCGACGCCGACCTGTCGGCCTACCAGGGCATCGGCGACTCGTTCGAGGCCGTGCAGGACCAGGCCATGTTCGAGATGATGTCGCTGAGCTCCGTCCCGACGTGGGTGCCACTGCCCAAGCAGCTGCGGTTCCGCCGGGCCCGCGCCGACCTGCAGGTCATCGTCGACCGGCTGGTGGCCGAGCGCAAGGCCCGCGGCGACGTGCAGACCAGCGACGACGTGGTGTCGCGCCTGATCGAGTCCACGGCGCTGGAGGCCGACCCGGCGGTGGGCCGCCAGCGGATGCGCGACGAGCTGGTGACCCTGCTGCTGGCCGGGCACGAGACCACCGCGAGCACGCTGAGCTGGACGTTCTACCTCGCCGACCAGCACCCGGAGATCTGGCAGCGGCTGCACGAGGAGGCCGTGACGGTGCTGGGCGACCGCACGCCGGTCTATGAGGACCTGCACAACCTGCGCTACACCGCCATGGTCGTCGACGAGGTCATGCGGATGTATCCGCCGGTGTGGCTGCTGCCCCGGATGGCGGTCGCCGACGACGAGGTCGGTGGTTTCCACGTGCCGGCCGGCGCGGACGTGGTGCTGTGCCCGTACACCCTGCACCGGCACCCGGAGTTCTGGACCAGGCCGGACCAGTTCGACCCGGACCGGTTCGACCCGGCGCGGGCCGCCGACCGGCCCCGCTACGCCTACATCCCGTTCGGGGCCGGGCCCCGGTTCTGCGTGGGCAACAACCTGGGCATGATGGAGACGGCGTTCGTCGTGGCCGCCGTCGCCCGCGAGCTGCGGCTGACCATGGTCCCCGACTACCGGGTGGTGCCGGAGCCGATGCTGACCCTGCGGATCCGGGGCGGCCTGCCGATGACGGTGCACTCCGCCTGAACCCCGCGCACCACGGACCACCGGCCGGCGACCGCCGACCGGTGGTCCTTCGTCGTGGCCGTGGCCGCACCGTGCGTACCCGTCCGCTCCGGCGCGCAGCGCCTCGGCACGCCGAACGGCGGGCCACCCGCAGGTGACCCGCCCGTCCGACCGATCTACTGCTTGTCGGCGTCGAACTCGTAGAAGGAACCGCCGAGGAACAGCAGCGCGTCCTCGCCGCCGCTGCGCCCCAGGTCGAGCACCGTGCCCAGGAAGATCGAGTGGTCACCGCCGTCGTAGACCGCGGTGAGCTCGCACTCCAACCAGGCCAGGTTGCCGCCCAGGACCGGTGCCCCGGTGTGCGGGCCCGGCGCCCAGTCGACGCCGTTGAACTCCGTCTCGTCCCGGGGCCGGCTCCGGCTGGCGAAGTACTTGGCCACGTGGCCCTGCCGCGCCGACATCACCGAGATGGCGAAGCCGCCGCTGTCGATGACGGTCTGGTGCAGCACGGCCGTCCGCACCACGCAGACCAGCACCATCGGCGGTTCGAGCGAGACGGACGTGAACGCGTTGGCGGTCATGCCGTGCGGGTTGTCCCGGCCGGCCGTCACCACCGTGACGCCGGTGGCGAACATGCCCATCACGTCCCGCAGTTCCTTGCCGTCGACGGCCGGGACGACCGGCACACCGGGCGGCAGCGTGATCCGCGGCGTCAGATCGGTCCGTTGCGCCATGTCAGGCCTCGCTGACAGCGGCGACGAGCCGCCCGTTGCCGGGGGCCACCACGGCGTAGCGCGTCAGCGCCGTCCGCAGCACCTCCGGGACCTTGGTGGGCCGGGTGTCGTTGTTGGGGCCGCGCATGCACGCGATGCGCTGCCGGCCCCGGGCCACCAGGTCCTCACCGCCGTCGCGCAGCCGCACGTAGTCGAACGCGAAACCGATCTGGGTCTGCGTCAGGTCCTCCAGCCGCATCCGGATCGACAGCTCGTCGAACGCCGTGATCTCCGAGAAGAACTCGCACTCGCACTTCAGCGTGAACAGCTTCAGGTCGTCCTGGATGTCGGCGAGCACCTCCGGAGCCTGGGTCAGCAGGAACATCTCCCTGCAGCGTCCCTGCCAGCGCAGGTAGTTGACGTAGTACACGTTGCCGACCAGGTTGGTCTCCTCGAAACCCACCATGTGCCGGTACTCGAAATACTGCTCCATCATTCGTCGCCTTCCACCAGAACGGTGAACACAACCGGTTCGCTGATCTCGTTGAGGGAGGTGGAGAACGTCGCGATCCGCGCGCCGCCGGACCGCAGCTGCACCCAGTTCTCCGCGCCCGGGGCGCCGACCGACAGGTCCACCCGCGCGCGGCCCACCTTGCGCAGGCACTCCGTCGCCCCCCACACCCGGGTCGCCGACACCGCCAGGTCCTCGCCCTGCTCGCCCGAGATCAGGCGGGCCAGCGCGAACCCCTCGGCGCCGAGCAGCTCCGTCCAGTCCCCGTCGGAGCGGGCCGTCGCCGTCTGCACGTCGCAGCCCACCGAACGGTCCGCGGCGACGGCGAAGGTGACGCCTCCGCCGTGCGAGGAGGACACCTCGGTGCCGCCGGAGGACCCCACCGTCGGCTTGCCGTCGGGCCGGTAGCGCACCGTGGTCGCCTGGCGCAGCGCCCACGTCAGCGCCCTCTGGGTCGCCTCGCGGCGGGCGGCCCGCCCCAGGGGCTTGCCGTCCTGGTCGGGCAGCACGACGCCGCGCAGCTCCACCGGGAGCAGCATGGCGTTCAGGCGCCGTTCCATGTAGGGCCCGACCAGCACCGGCAGCCACGGCCCGGTGCCGTCCATCTTGCGGACGGCCTGCAGGCGCAGCCCCTCCCACCGCTCGATGACCGTGCCGGCGTCGTCGCAGACGTCGACGTCGTAGACGTAGGTGTCGCCCACGTACGAGCGCTCCTGGGCGTGGATCGTCACGGCGTCCAGCGCGCCGATGACCGCCGGGTCGGCCAGGTACAGCCGCTCGATCCCGGCCGGCAGCAGCGTCGCGTCCGGCACGCAGCACTGCAGGGCGTGCATGACCACGTCGCGGGTACCCGGGTCGCCGAGGACCAGGTCCGCCGACTGGTAACGGGCGAACCAGTCGTCCTCCGGCCGGGTGGACACCATCGCCACGCAGCTGGTCGCCGACAGCTGGCGGTACCCCAGCAGGCGCTGGAACCGCTTGCCCTGGAACAGCACCGGCCCGTAGAGGTCGGGGTGCGGGGCCAGCGGGACCATCGGCGTGTCGGTCTCCGGCTTGCGGACCGGCAGGTCGGCCAGCCCGGTGTCGTCGTAGCGCAGCGTGGCCCGGAAGTGGTCGGCCTGGAAACCGGTGTCGCTGCTGCGGATGGCGGCGCGCACCGTGCCGGCGTCGGTCGCCAGCAGGGCGATCCGGATCGTGTTGACCCCGGTCGGTGCCACCACGATGGGCCGGAGGAACTCGATGTCCTCCAGCACCGGGGCCGCCGTGCGCCCGGTGAGCGCGCGGGCTGCCTGCGACAGCGCCTCCATGCCCAGCACGGCGGGGAACAGCAGGTCCCCGTCGAGCTCGTGGTCGGGCAGGTAGAGGTCGTCGGTGGCCGACAGGTCGGCCTCGACGACCAGTTCGATCCCCGGGTAGTGCACCTGGGGCCGGTCGACGAACCGCAGCAGCGGCAGCTCCCGGGGCTCCAGGCTGATCGTCGCCAGGCCGTCGGCCCGGCCCATGACGACCATCGCGCCGGGCGCGTCCGGCGTGGCCAGCACCTGGTGCAGCAGGGCGATGCCGACATCGGTGGGGATGGGCTCGATGCCGTCGCGCATCAGCGACTCCAGCACCCCGAGCCGCTCCCCCATGCCGGCGCCCGACCACACCGACCACTCCAGCGCCACGCAGCGGCAGTGCGGGTAGTACTCCTGCACCCGCCGGGTGAGGTCGGTGAGCCAGTCGTTGGCCGTGGCGTAGTCCGCCTCGCCCCGCAGGCCGGCCCGGCCGATGATGCTGCCGAACGTGACCAGCAGCCGCAACGCGTCGGAGTCGACCGCGGCGAGGACGGCGTCCAGCCCGGCGATCTTCGGTGCCAGGGTCCGCTGGAACGCCGACTCGTCGAGGTTGACCAGCGCGTTGGGCTGGTTGCGGCCGGCGCCGTGCAGCACGCCGGTCACCTCGCCGAGGGTGCGGCGGATCTCGTCGACCGCCGACTTCACCTGGTCGACGACCGTGATGTCGCCGCGCACGTAGTGGAACCGGATCCCGGCGGCCGTCATCCGGTCGAGGTTGGCGGCCAGCTCCGGGTCCTCGGCCGGGTCGGAGCGGCCGAGGAGCCCCACGGCCGCGCCGGTGTCGGTGGCCAGGGCGAGCGCGCACTCCGCGGTGATGCCCTTGCCTCCGCCGGTGACCAGGACCACGTCCGCGGCGGACAGCGGGCTGGGGCCCGACGTGGACAACTCGACGGGCCGGAGCACCGGCACCGTCCGCACGCCCTCGGTGTCGTACAGCACCTCGCTGAACGCCGCGGTGGCCGCGACGTCGGCGACGATCCGCGCCACGATCCCCTCGACCCGCTCGGCCGACATCATGTCGGGCAGCGGCAGGCTGACGACCGTGGTGAGGACCCCGGGCGCCTCCTGGTGCAGCGTCTTGGCCAGCCCTGCGGCACCCCGCCGGTCTCCGACCACGACGAACCGGGTGGTGCCCTCCCGGGACAACGCGGCACGCGCCGCGCCCAGCATCAGGGACACGTGCCGCTCGTCGCAGTCGTGCGGCAGGCACAGCAGCACGCCCTGCCCGACCCGGGCGCCGCGCAGCGCGTCGTGCAGGCGCTCCGCGATCGGGTGGTGGTCGGTGGCGAACACCTCCCACTGCCCGCCGCCGGCCGACGGCAGCGCCGCCCCCACCGGGGTCGGGACCCGCTCGACGCTGAACGCGCGCACCCACGGGGCCACGCCGGCGGGGGTGCGCGACGCGTCCTCGCCGGGCACGGCCGTCGCGCTGAGCTCGTCGAGCATCCCGGCGATCTCGGCGAGGGTCGCCGTCGCGAACGTCGACGTCAGTGCCGGGGGCGGCAGCTGCAGCTCACGGGCGGCCTCGTTGACGATCTGGCCGACGGTGATGGAGCTCAGGTGCAGCTCGTCCAGCGGGTGGCTGTCGGGCTGCACCGCCTCCAACGGCAGCTCGGCGCGCGCGGCCGCCATCCGGCGCAGGATGTCCAGGCTGCTCTCGGTCGACGCGACCGCACCGGCCTCGACGGGTACCGGGTCCGCCGCCTCGACGACGACGGCGGTCCGCGTCGCGGTCACGCCGGCGTAGTCGTCGGCCGGAGCCGACTCGACCGGGCTGGCGAAGAACCGGAACTCCTTGCCGACGTCCAGCTGGCGGGTGAACCTGCCCTGGAACAGTTCGGCGTGCCGCACCGGCGCGCCCATCACGTACGCGGCGGCGACCGCGTTGAGCAGGCCGGACAGCGACATGCTGTCGGTCTCCAGGGACACCACCGGCACCGCTGGCGCGATGTCGGCCGCCAGCCCCCGCAGGACCCGGCCCGGCCCGACCTCCAGCAGCAGGTCCACCCGGCCGGCGAGTTCGGCGACGGCCTCGTGGAACCGCACCGGGTCGAGGACCTGCCGTTCCAGCAGGCTCGGCACGTGGGTGTCGGTCGGCAGTTCGGTGCCCGTGACCGTGGACACCATCCGCCGGGTGAGCGGCTCGAAGGCCTGCGCGTCCAGGTGGGCGCGCAGCGCGACGGCCGCCGGGGCGACCGCCTCGGAGTGGAACGCGTGCGAGACCGCCACGCGGGTGGCCACCAGACCCTGTCGGGCCGCGGCGGCGATCACCTTCTCCACCTCCCCTACCTGACCGGAGACGACGGTCTGCTGCGGGCCGTTGTAGCCTGCGATGACGACCGGGGTGCCGACCAGCAGCGGCACGACCGCGTCGGGCGGCGCGGAGATGCTGGCCATCGTCCCGTCGCCGGCGCTGGCGTCGGCCATGATCCGGCCCCGGGCCGTGGCGGCCTCCAGCAGCGTCGCCTCGTCCATCGCTCCGGCCCAGTGCAGGGCCGTCAGCTCGCCGAGGCTGTGGCCGGCGGCGCCGACCGCCTCGACGCCCAGCAAGGACAGCACCCGCAGCCCCGCCACCGAACCGGTGACGATGCGCGGCTGGGCCACGTCCGTGGCGACCAGGTTGCCGTCCGCCGGGGGCTGGTACGCCCGGTACAATTCGTCGACCTCGGTGAACCGGCGACGGATGCCGCCACCGTCGGCCCGCCGCCCGGCGCCCTGGCCGGGGAACAGGTAGCCGATCGTGGGCTGCGCGCCGCCGGTGCCGAGGTACACCCCGCCGTTGACGTCGAGCACGGACCGGGCCCCGCCGTCGAGCATCGCCAGCAGCTTCGTCAGCCGCTGCTGCACGTCCTCCGGCGAGGTGGCCGTCACTGCCGCCCGGACCGGTCGGCCGTCGAGCTCGCGTTCCAGCGTCGCGGCCAGGTCGCCGACCTCGGCGAACGACAGCTTCGTCGACCACGCCGCCAGCCGTTCCACCTTGGTGCGCAACTCGGAGACGGTGGCGGCGTCCAGCAGCAGAAGCTCCACGTCCTGGCGCGAGCGCACGAGCATCGCCGTCGCCTCGTCGAGCTCGGTCTGCCGTGCGCCCTCGGCGTGCTCCAGGATGACGTGGGCGTTGATCCCGCCGAAGCCCATCGACGACACGCCCACCCGGATCGGGCCGTCGGACGGCCACAGCTCGGCGGTGGCCGGCACCCGCAGCGCGGGCTTCTCGACCGCCAGCTCCGGATGGGTGTCGAAGTGGCTGGTCGCCGGCGGGATCACCTGGTGGCGGATCGCCAGGATCGCCTTGAGCAGTCCGGCGACCCCCGCGGCGGCCTTGGTGTGGCCGAAGATGCCCTTCACCGTGCTGATCGCGGCGGGCGGCGCGTCGGCGTCGGTCTCCCTGCGCTCCTCGGAGAAGGCGCGCAGTTCGGTGGCGTCGCCGACGGCGGTACCGGTGCCGTGGCCCTCGATGTAGGCGACCGTGTCGATGCCGAACCCGGCCCGGTCGTAGGCGCGCTTCATCGCCAGCCGGTGGCCGCTGGCCTCGGGCCGGGTGATGCCGCCCTTGCCGTCGGACGAGTAGCCCCAGCCGGCGATGGTCGCGTACCGGCGCAGGCCGCGCGCGACGGCGTCCTCGTCGCGCATCAGCACCAGCATGCCGCAGCCCTCGCCGGGCCAGAACCCGTTGGAGTTGCGGTCGTAGACCCGCATCTCCGAGGTGGCCAGCGCGCCGGTCTTGGCGAAGCCGATCACCTCGAACGGGTCGATGCTCAGGTCGACCCCGCCGGCGATGACGGTGTCGAGTTCGCCGTTGGCCAGCGCGTTGCACGCGGTCGCCACGGACAGCAGCGACGAGGAACAGGCCCCGTCGACGGTGTAGCCGCCGCCCCCGAAGTCGAAGTGGTTGCACACCCGGCCGGCGATGGTGTTGGCCAGTCCGCCGGCCAGGGTGTCCTCGTCGATCGGCGGGAACGGGCTCTTGTACTGCTCCTCCAGCCGCCCCAGGAACTCCCGCACCTTGGCGTCGTCCCAGCCGTCGTCCTTCAGCCCGGCGGCGACGGTGCGCCGCACGTACGGCCAGCGCAGCCGCATCAGGTTGGCCCGGCTGAACTCGCCGGTGAGGGTGTTGCCGATCACCACGCCGGTCCGCGAGCGCTCCAGGCCCTCGCCGTTGGGGAACGCCGCGTCCTCCAGCGCCCTGGCGACCGTGTCGAGCGCCAGCCAGTGGGTCATGTCGGTGGACCGGAACGTGCTGCCGGCGATCCGGTACTTCACCCGGTCGAACTCGAAGCCCTCGATGACCGCGGCCTTGGCCGAGTAGAACCGGTCGGGCGCCTTCGGGTCGGGCGAGTAGTAGTCGTCGTGGTTCATCCGCTCGTCGGGCAGCCGCCGGAACGCGCGCCGGCCGGCGAGGATGTTCTCCCACAGCTCGGTGGGCGAGTCGGCGTCGGGATACCGGCAGGAGATGCCGACCACCGCGATCCTGGAGGTACTCACGCGCTCACCGCCTCGGCCGTGCCCAGCTGGCGTTCCCGGGACCGCTTGCGCAGGTGTGCGATCCACCAGCCCGCGCCGCGCACGCCGCAGACCACGACGACGGCGAAGAACAGGGTGTAGACGACGTTGAACACCATGAGAACGCCGTACACCATGGCCACCGAGGAGCCGAACATGAACTGGTTCAGCGGCTTGGTCGGGGTGGTGCCCGGGTCACTGATCATGTAGTTGGTGAACAGCACGAAGGCCACACCGACCATGACGCCGAGCGCGGAGAACAGCTGCACGTCCCAGATCCAGTGCCGGATGAAGGCCTGGATGGCGAAGCCGCCGAGCCAGCCGACGATGAGCGAGGTGCGCTTCGTCAGCAGGGCGTTGATGACGGTACCCGCCGTGACGATGATGATCGGGATCATGATCCGGAAGAAGGTGTTCGCGTTCTCCGTGAACTGGTACGGCGGGGCGATGCTGATCCAGGACCCGAAGCACACCAGGGCCATGGTGATGCCGAAGTTCGACGGGTTCATGAAGTGCCGCATCCGGCCGGCGATCGGGGCCTGCAGCGCGTGCTTGCCGATGACGCCGACGATGACGGCGAACGCGATCGGGAGGTACATGTCGTTGGCGTAGAGCAGCATGTTGGCCGCGAGCGCGGTGATGTGCGCGGGCAGCAGGAACTCGTACATGCCGCGCATGCCGCGGCCGAGGAAGCGCGGCGGGCGCCGCTGGGCCCAGGAGCTGATGACCTCGAAGACGATCTCAGCGGTGTACCCGATGAGCACGGACAGGATCGGCCACAGCCAGGGCTGCTCGAACCCGAGGAGGGTGTACCCGAAGATGTTGAAGACGCTGATCGACATGGCGAAGTTGCGCAGCGCCAGGTAGCGCGGGTCGGGCTTGGGCTTGGTCTTGCCCACGGGTGGCGCGCTGGCCGGGATAAGGTCCCCGGCCGTCTTCTTGGATTCGACAACGTACGTCATCGGTTCTCGACCTCCTGCGCGGTGTCGGTCAGCACCTGGGTGTGCGTGCCGGCCGTGAGCTTCTGGCTGGACTTGCGCAGCGTGCCGTTGAGGTCACGCCACTGGATCTCGACATCGACCGGGCCACTGACGCCGCCCAGCCCCACGTGCACCTCGAAGCTGCGCTTGCCGCCGTGGCCGCCGCCGCCGTCGACCTGGGTGATCTGGCAGGTGCCGTCGGGCAGCTTGACCATGACCGTGGCGCCGTAGGCCGGGACTCCGAGCGAGGTCGGCGCGCCGGCCGCGGTGCCGGCCGTCTGGGTCGCCGGGCGGTACAGCCGCAGGTCGAGCGACCTGCCGAGGTTCGGGGACTTGTTGGCGTAGAACGCCGGCGGTCCCCACTGGCGGGCGATGGCGAAGTCGAGGGTGCCGGTGCCGGTGGTGTCGGCGGTGGCCACGCCCCGGGTGGGGATCGGCACCGCGAGCCCGAGCTGCTCGGCGATGTTCACGTAGACCCCGTCGGAGTTCTTCGCGTAGAAGGCGATCGGCTGGCTGCCGGCGAGGTCGTCACCGGGGCCGGCCTTCGGCCACATTCCCGGGTTGGACAGCATGTTGTCGTTGGTCATGGCCAGTTCCTGCAGCCACGGCCACCGGTTGATGTCACCCTTGACGAACCCCTCGGTCTGCACGACGTCGAGGTTGCCGTTGTTGAGGAAGTCGCCGAACTTGACGTCCCAGCCCCAGCCGGTCCACGCCAGGCCCATCGGGCGGGCCTTCTGGGTGAACGGCGCTACGCCGCGGTCGAGCTCGGCGAGCATCTTGGCGTTGTCGGTGGCGTCGTTCATGAAGGCGAAGTTGCTCTCCTCCAGGCCCCACGAGGTGGTGATGTTGCTGACCACCATGTCGAAGCGGCCCTTGCGGTTGATGTCGCCGAAGTCGACGCCCATGCCCTTGAAGGAGTCGAGTCCGAGGACGAAGGACTTCGGGGTGGTCGGGGTCCGCTCGCCGATCACCGGGGTGAACCTGATCCGCCCGGGGGTCGAGATGTTGTGCAGCAGGTGGTCGTGGCCGAAGTCGTTGGCGACGTACACCTCGGGGACGCCGCGTCCGGTGAGGTCCGCCGACGAGATCGCCAGCGTCCAGCCGGTCGACACCTCGTACGGGATGGCGTCGTGGTCCTCGACGAACGTCGCGGTCGGCATGTCGCCGGAGGTGGCCTTCAACCAGCGCATGACATGGCTGCCGCCGCCGTTGCGGGCGGTGGACAGACCGTTGTTCATCGACACGTTGTAGAGGCCGGTCGGGTCCAGCACGTCGGAGTCGGGGAAGTAGTTCCCGATGATGATGTCGGGCTTGCCGTCACCGTCGAAGTCGTTGACCGCCACGGCGTTGGTGTTCCACCGTGGACCGTGGTACTTGCCGTCGGGCGACGCCTGCGGCGTGAGCTCCTCGGGGCAGTACGCGTCGTTGGACAGCGTCGTGACCCCGGTCTTGGCCAGGAACATGATCGGCACCCGGCCCCAGTAGGTGACCAGGAGGTCCATCCGGCCGTCGAGATTGAAGTCCCCCGGGGTGCAGCCCATCGGGGCCATGGTGTTGTCGATGGGCAGCGGGGCCGGGTTCAGCACGAACGGCGCGAACTGGTCGGCCGCCGGCGCGGTGGGCGCGTACGTCACCACGACCTGGTTGGTCCTGGTGTCCACTATGCACAGGCTGTTGGCCTTGCCGTGCCCGGTGAAGTCGTTGAGCGCGATGCCCGCGCCGACCGAGGAGACCCACGCCTTGATGTGCTCGTAGGCGGGGTTCACGACCCGGACCGTGGCCTTCGGCACGGCGTCGTAGCCGGCGGGGAAGGCGATCGGCAACTCCTGGAACTTGTACTTCTGCGCGGCCTCGTCCTTGCCTGCGACCGCCACCTGGCTCGTCACCACCGAGAAGAGGGAGGCCGCCAGGAGCACCGCGGCGATTCCCGGTACCAATCTGCGTACACGTTCACCAATCACTGTTACACTATCCTTTCGCGAATCGGTCGGGACGGCCCTGAGCCCCCGCAACGGATGCGAGCGAACGCGTACAGCTCGTATGCACCCGGTGTGGCGGGCGAGCAGCCTGGTCGTCGAACAGGACAGCGCTGGTCGCTGTCGGCACGTCACATGCGTTCGGTGGGCGCGGCGAAACGCCCATTCGAACGCCCAGCAATGACGCCCGCTGCAACGGGCGTCGTGCTTTTCCGGGTACTGCGCGCGGCACCCGAATGGTGTTGCCAGCGGCTGTCAACGTTGCGTCCCCCACCGGTGACCTACTCATACTCGGGTACCCGGCCTCCCAGGGGCTTCTCTCACATTGCTCGCCGCAGCGACCCTTGTCTCGAAAGGGGCAAAGGCCAGGTCAGGATGCCGGGCGAATACCGGATTGGCACGGCCATCGCCGGGCCCGACCGCCGCTCTCCCTGCCGCGGGTCGGCCGAGCAAGCTCGGAGAAGCCACCGGTGGGGCCGGCTGTGATGCTCGTCAGTGGGCTGCACGAAGGATGTCCGCGGCCGTGCCGCCCCGCCACGATGCCACGTGAACGTCGAGGCGCCATCCACGTTCTTGGAGAGGTCCCATGACGAATGAGTACGACTACGTAGTGGTGGGGTCCGGCTCGGCCGGTGCCGCGGTGGCGGCCCGGCTCAGTGAGGATCCGTCCCGCAAGGTACTGCTGCTCGACGCCGGGCCCGACTTCCCCGTCGTCGAGGAGACCCCGACCGACATTCTCGACGGCAGTGCCATGTCGATGGACAAGCACGACTGGCACTACCGCGCCGACATCAACGACGGACGCAAGATCCGGTTCCCGCGCGGGAAGATCACCGGCGGATCCTCCGCCGTCGGCGCCACCATCGCGCTGCGCGGCACGCCCAACAACTTCGAGGAGTGGGTCGCCGCCGGCAACCCGGCCTGGAGCTGGAACGACGTCCTGCCCTTCTACCGCAGGCTCGAGGACGACCTGGACTACGGCGACACCGACGTGCACGGCGCCGGCGGTCCCATTCCCGTCCGGCGGTGGCCGGCCGACGAACTCACCGGGGTCCAGCAGGCCTTCCTGGAGTCCTCCCTGAAGGCCGGGTTCACCGAGGTCGCCGACCACAACAACCCGACGGCCAGCGGCGTCGGGCCGATCCCGTCCAACCGGCGCGACACCACCACCCGGTTCTCCTCGGCCATGGGCTACCTCCCCGCGGCCCGCCAGCGGGAGAACTTCTCCGTCCGGGCCGGCGTCACGGTCAACCGGGTGCTGTTCGACGGGGTGAAGGCGATCGGCGTCGAGCTGTCGACCGGCAACGGCACCACCGAGGCCGTGCACGCCCGGCACGTCGTCCTGTCTGCCGGCTCCATCAACTCGCCGGCGATCCTGCTGCGCTCGGGCATCGGCCCGGCGGCCGACCTGGGCTGGCTGGGAACCGACGTGCGCGTGGACCTGCCCGGCGTCGGGGACAACCTGATCGACCATCCCCGCACCGGGGCGTTCATGGTGCCCAAGCCCGGCACGTTCAGCCAGAACGACCCGTTCCTGCAGACCATCATCCGCACGACGGCCGAGGGCTCCTCGGAGTTCAACGACATGCAGTACTACATGGTCAACCACTTCGACCTGTCGCTGTTCCCGGAGCTGCAGATGCTGGCCAACTCGCCGGTCATCTTCGGCGTCATGGTCGTGCACCAGAAGCCGCAGTCGCGCGGCCGGATGAAGCTGACCACGCTGGACCCGACCGTCGACCCGTCGATCAAGCTCAACTTCCTCGACACCGAGCAGGACATCCAGACCCTGGTGGACGGCGTCCGCAACAGCTGGAAGCTCCTCAACCACGCGGGCATCAGCGACCTCGGCCAGAGCTACATCGTGCTGAGCGACGAGCTGATGGAGGAGGAGGAGATGCTCCGCTACTACGTCAAGCTGAGCCTCGACAGCGCCTACCACCCGGTCGGCACCGCGAAGATGGGCCCCGCCACCGACGAGACGGCGGTGGTCGACGAGCGCCTGCGGGTGCACGGCACCGAGAACCTCTACATCGCCGACGCGTCGGTGATGCCGGAGATCGTCAACTGCAACACCAACCTCACCTCGACGATGATCGGTGAGCGTCTGGCCGACTGGCTCCGGGAGAACTGAGCCCCCACCGGCACCGACGGGCGCCGCGCGAGTCCGCGCGGCGCCCGTTCCGTGTGCGTGGGACAGACCCGACGAGACGGGTACGGCGGCGACCGCCGTACCCGTCGACGGTCAGGACGGCAGCCGCATCGTCGCCATGAACGTCGGCAGCAGCCACGGGCGCCGCCCGGCGACGCGGACCTTGCCGGTCAGCGCCGCGCGCATCCGGCTGACCCGCCCGAACAGCATCAGGTTGAACGTCACCGGGTCGTAGGAGACCCGCACGTCGGGGCGCGGATCGTGCGGCTCCAGCACGACCAGACCGTCGATCAGCGCGAACGTCACCGGGGGGCTGACCCCCGCAGCCCGGAAGGTCACGGAGATCCGCCCGGGACGCACCGGACGGTCGTGGTCGAGGAGCCGGCCGTATCCGCAGCGGGTGACGCCGACGAGGAACTGGTCCACGAACAGCGCGGCGTCGCCCGGGTCGGTGTACCAGGGCCGGCCCAACGCGCGGGCGATGTCCCACGCGTGGATGTTGAGCTCGTTGACCAGGTGCGCGAGCAGCCCGACCACCGGCAGGTTGGCCCCGCCGAGCCAGGTGATCTCGCGCAGCGGATCCTCGTCGGCGGTGGCGGCGAGCAGAGCGGCGATGTCGGCCCGCAGCCTGTCGGCCAGCACGGGCAGCCTGCGCTCGGTGAACCGTGCCATGACGACGTCGTTCATCGCCGCCACGGTGTCCACAGTCGTCCGCAGTCGCAAGTCGGCGACGACCGAGGCCGACGGGTCCTCGGAGCCACCACGCACGAGCGCCACGTCGGTGGCGGCGATGGTGGCCAGGTGCGCGACGGTGTCGGCCACGGACCAGTCGGCGGTGGCGGCCCGGTCGGGCGGGGCGCCGTCGAGAAGGGTGAGTAGTCGGTGCAGCACCTCGGGCACGGACGTGCGTACCCGCTGCCAATGTTCGGAGGTTGTCGACATGGCTTCCACGATCGCGGACCGGACCCGCCCTGACGCACTTCGAACGTGCCTTCTTGGCCGCGCTTGGTGCGGCCGGTGGCGCCGTGCCGGCGGAGGGACGGCCCGCCGGCACGGCACTGCTCACCCGGTGCGGACGTACCCGATGGTCTTGACCCGGCCCGCCGCCTCCTCGTAGGCGATCGGGTCGACCGGCAGCCGGGTGCCGAGCCCGTCGACGTACCGGTTGAACATGCAGAACGCCGCGGCGATCAGCACGGCGTCATGGATCTCCAGGTCGGTGGCGCCGTCCGCCCGCGCCGCCTCCACGAGCGACGCGGTGACCTTGCGGCCGCTCTCCTGCACGGCCCCGGCGATCCGCAGCAGGCCCCGTAGCTTCGGGCTGACGGGGGCGGAGTCGAGGTCGGCGCGCACCTGGCTCACCAGGGTCATCCCGCCGTCGAGCTGCGCCGCGGCGAACGCCGAATGGGACGTGGCGCAGAAGACGCACTCGTTGAGGCCCGACACGTACGCGGCGATCAGTTCGCGTTCCCCCGGGCTGAGGGTCGGGTGGGGGGCGTGCAGGAGCGCCTCCGCCAGCGCGTTGAGCGGCGCGGCGGTCTCCTGCCGGAATGTCAACAGTCCCGTGATTCCGGGGAAGTTCTCCTCGTCGAGACCCAGGTTGATGTGTGCCACGGTCACTCTCCTCGGCGACAGGCCGCGGGCCGGCGGCAACGCGGTCCTGCCCGGCATGCTGCCCGCTGTCGGCCACCCCGCGCTTCTTCCAGCGTGCTCGGTCCCGGTGCGCCGTCGGGGTGCGCACACACGTCATGGACGTCTCCCCGGGTCGGGACGTCCATGACGATCGGTGCTACCTGTGGTTGTGGCCGCGCGTCCCGGATCGCGTGCGGGGCTCAGCCCGCCTGTGCGGCCGGCTCACGGCGGCCGGTGACCTTCGACGCCGGCATGATGCCGCCCTTGGCGGTGCCCGTCATGTCGTCGCCCTCCACCACGAGGTCGAAGCTCAGGTCCATCCGCATCGGCCTCTTGATCGACTGGTACCAGGACAGTTTGTCCCCCTCCAGCCGCAGGTCCTTGAGGATCAGCTCCTCCTTCTCGCCACGGGAGATCCCCTGCAGGACGCCGTCCTCGGTGAACAGCTCCAGCACGGTGTGGCGGGTACCCAGCGGCGTGGCGACCGCGATCTTCCAGAATCCCTCGACAGACACGGCGTTTCCTCTCTTCCCAGGTGACCCGGGCGGCCGCGTCGCGTCGGCGGCGCGGCGCTGCGGGCGGCGCCACGACGGGCGCCCACACCGACGTTATCCATCACGGGCATCGAAGGTATTCGCCAGATTGCCGTCTTCACCGGGGTCGATGCCCAGGTCGGCGCAGGCAGCGGCCGCCGCGCCGCCGAGGCGGGTGCGGCGGCCGCTGTGGTCGCCTGACCGAGCAGGCTCGGCGACCCGCCTCAGCGCTGCACGCGCGCTCCGGCCCGGAACCGGTCCGCGACGGCCCGCCGCCACACCTCGTACGCCGGGAGGCCGGAAGCGTTCGGGCCGGGCGGGATCAGGTCCTCGGTGACCTGGCCGGCGTCCACCGCGCCGGTCCGGCAGAACACCTGGGTGGCCATCTCGGTGTGCGGCACCAGCAGGTCCGCGCGCACCCGCGCCTGCGCGGCGAAGGCCGACGCCTGGGACACGAACGGCGCGTGCGGGCCGGAGCGGCGCAGGAACATGCGCAACTCCTCCTCGGTGCAGCCGCCGGCGTAGGTGGCCGCGAGGCCGGCGCCACTGTAGAGGTCCTGGTGCCGGTGGGCCGGGAAGTCGTCGATCAGGTCGGCCGCCAGCGCCGGGTCCGTGCCGGCGACGAACCACATGGCCCGGCCGATGCCCTGGTCGATCGCGTGCCGGGCGTAGCCGGACCGGTCGTCGCCCGGCCACGGGAACCTGGTCAGCTCGCGGCGTTGGAAGACGTACTCGTGGGTGTGGAAGTAGGCCTGGTGGAAGCCGTACCCGTCGAGCACCAGCCAGCGCAGCAACGGGTCGGTCGCCGCCGCCGTGGCGCGCCCCCACAGCATCCGCGGCAGCCGGGCGATCGCCCAACCGATGCCGACGTAGGCCATGTACACGTGCGGGTCGCCCGAGCCGGCGAGGAACTCGGCACTGCGCCACGGCCGCCCGGGGCTGACCGCGTCGACCAGCGCGAAGCCCATCCCCGCGCCCTCGTAGGCGAATCCCCGGAACCGGGTCGGAAGGTCGGCCAGCTCGGTGTCGACGTCGGTCACGTGCCGCGCGCCGGCCCCGGCGGACAGCCCGGCCAGGAACGACGCGCCGACGGTCTCCAGCACGCCGCGGGCCTGCGGGCTCTTGTCGTGGAACCCCCGGGTAGAGACCAGCGTCTCGGCGATGTCGGGGGTGAAAACACGGCGCCGAAGCGCTCGAATGATACCGGTCACCTGATGCTCCCCTCGTCTACGTTCGGCGATCAATTCGCCTGATTCTCCCGGCTCCGCCGACCGGCCGGCTACTCCCTCATTGCGCTCCTGACCACGGCGAACACCCCTGACGACAGCGCACGCTCAGAGGTGTCCGCGGGGTCGCGGCGGAGCACGATCGGTCCCATCGGAAGGAGCTTGTGATGCTGGTACTGGTGACGGGTGGCACGGGATTCGTCGGCGCGCACACGATCGCGGCGGCCACGGCGGCCGGACACGGGATCCGGGTGCTCGCCCGCGACGCGGCGGCCGTGGAGCGGGCCCTGGTGCCCCTCGGCGTGCCCAGCGACCCGGTGGAGGTGCTGATCGGCGACGTGACCGACCCGGTGGTGGTGGCGCGGGCGGTCCGCGGCGTCGACGCCGTGGTGCACGCCGCCTCAGTGTACTCGTTCGACAGCAGACGCCACCGCGAGACGCGCCGCACCAACGTCCGCGGCACGGAACTCGTGCTCGACGCCGCCCGGCGTTTCGACGTCGCGCGGACGGTGCACGTCTCGACGTTCGGCGCGATGCTCCCCGCGGCCGGTGGCGTGGTGGGGCCCGACACCCCGCCGGGTACGGCACGGGAGCCGTACCTGGCGAGCAAGGCCGCCGCGGAGACCGTCGCGCGTCGGCACCAGGCGCAGGGCGCCCCGGTGGCGATCACCTACCCGCCGGCCCTGCTCGGCCCGTACGACCCGAAGGTCGGCGACCAGAACGGCCGGCTGCGCAACACCCTGCGCGGCCTGATGCCGGTGTGGCCCACGGGCGGCTTCCCGATCGGCGACGTCCGCGACACGGCGCGGCTGCACGCCGAGCTCCTGACGGCCGCCCCGACGGGCCTCGACCGGCACTTCGGACCCGGCGGGTACCTCACCACCCGCGACTACGTGCGGGCCGTGCGCGCGGCGACCGGGCGGGACCTGCCCACACTGTTCCTGCCGGCGCGGCCGATGCTGCCGTTCGCCTACCTCACCGGCCTGGTGCAGCACGTGTGGCCGTGGCACATCCCGGCCGAGTACGGCGCCTGCTACGTCTGCGCCTGCGACGCCCACCCCGCCGACGGTGCGACGGCGCACGGGTCGCGGCCCTTCGCGGACACGCTGACCGACACGCTGCGCTGGATGCACCGCACCGGGCTGCTCACGGAGCGCCAGGTGGGCCGGGCCGCCGATCCCGGGCACGTCGGCGCCCTTACGGCCGAACACGCCGGGGCCGCGCCCCGCGCCTGACGACTGCCCGGGTCCACCTGGGGCCGCGCCGGACCCTTCCCGCCGGGCCGGCCGGCACGATCCGTCCGGCCCGGCGGGCTGTCGTCACACCTTGGCGCCGTGCAGCATCCGCGCCGTCGCGGCCCGGCGGTCCCGGCGTACCGGCCGCCCGTTGCCGGTCGCCGCGAGCTTGTCCAGCTCCGGCAGCGCGAACAGGATCGGCATGTCGAAGCTCCCGATCGGGTGCAGCTCCAGGTCGACCTCGAGGTCGGCGCCGGCCACCACGAAGATCGGGTCGTGCGCGCCGACGGCCAGGGGGCGGCGCAGGGACGGTCCGGAGGCGATGTCGTCGAGCGCGATCGCGGCCGCCCGTAAATGCCACTCCCCCTCCGGGATGTCGCGCAGCACGAAAGCCCCGGACGTCTCCAGGATGTCGCACGCGGCGGGTAGGCCCTGCACGATGGGGCTGTCGAACACGCCGACGTACACCTTGACCGGGACATCGATGTGCGGCAGCAACAGGTGGCCGCCGAGGGTGGCCCGCCGGGGCGGTCCGGCCTCGGTGGTCCGGGACAGCTGCGGGATGCCGTGCTGGGACAGCCAGCGGTAGCGGGCCGGCGAGATGCCGACGCTGCGGGTGAAGCGGCTGATGAACGTGCCCAGGCTGTTGTAGCCGACCCCGTAGGCGATGTCCGTGACGGTCATGTCGGTTTCCAGCAGCAGGTTCTTGGCCTTGTACAACCTGATCGCCGTCAGGTAGCGGCCGGGCGAGGTGCCGGTGCTCGACCGGAAGAGACGGGAGAAGTAGAACCGGCTGAGGAAGGCCGAACCCGCCATGGCGTCCAGCGACAGCGGTTCGTGGTAGCGGTCCCACATGATCGAGATTGCGCGCTCAACGGCTTTCTGCACGGCGAATCATCTCCATTCAGCGAGTGAGTCGGAGACGTCTGCGGGTCCGACTCTCGAACGGTGCGCTCGCGTCGCCCGGCGGACCGGCGGGAGGCCGGTCGCACCGGGCTGTCCCCGCCGGGGCCGGGACACCACCATGAGCTGCGGAGCACGAGCTTGACGCAACGGGCATGCCGGACGGGACGCCGCCAGGCTGGCGTCCCGTCGACCAGGGTGCGGTCCGGCATCGAACCACAGCCTTACTCTCTGTGCTCTAGTTGATCTCGCTTCGTCACGACACTAGCATCCACGGAAATCAATAACAATGATGGTCATCTATACTTTGCGACCGTTTAGGCGCACATTCACCGTGCGGCCCCCGGCAGCGGAAGGGCGCCGCCCACCTGGCGCGCCGCCGCCATCGCCGCCCACGAACACATCTCGACCAGCGCCCCGTCGTCCGCCCCGGCCTCGCGGCAACCGCGCACCACGCCGGCGTCCACCTGGTACGACGCGAAGGCGACCAACAGCGTCAGCCGACCGGCGGCCCGCTGCCCCTCCGGCAGCACGGCCACCAGGTCCTCGACCCACGACCGGCTGATCCCCCGCAACCCGCCGCGCCAACCGGAGAGGTTGTCGAGCACCAGCGCGCGCACCGGCTCCGGCACCGATCGGCGGCCAGCCTCGTCGATCGCCGCGCACGCCCGCGCGAACGCGTCGGCGACCGACTCGTTGCCCGCGGCCCACGCCAGATCCGTCGGCAGTTCGGCCGCCGGCAGCAGGACGAGCGCCCGCCCAGGGACGTGGGTGCGCCGCGAGGCGGCGAGCATGCCCCGGCCCAGGACCCACAGCACAGGCGACAGCGCCAGCTCCGGAACGCCGGGCGGCAGCGGCACGTCGCGCAACAGGACGTTGACCACGCGGTTGAGATAGTGCAGCAGCACCGCGACCCCCACCAGCTCCGCGGTCTGCTCCGCGGGGAACGGCGGGGCGACGGCCGCACCGGGGTTCTGGGCCGACAGCACCCAGTCGGCGAACGCCCCGAGCTCCGGGCCGCCCTCGGCGGACTCGACGCCGGGCGCGCCCAGCACCGTCAGGGCGTTGTTGTGGATGGTCGCGCAGTAGGGGCAGGCGTTGCCCAGCGACACGGCCGTCGCCACCGCCTCCTTCGCCGCCCGCGGCGCGGTGCCGCCCACGATCAGGACCTCCCGCAGCAGCGTCCACGCCGCGGCCAGGGTCGGCGGGGCCGGGGAGTGCAACGCGATCGGCGGAGCCAGGACGCCGAAGTCGCGCTCCATCTGCCGGTAGACCTGGGCGACCATTCCGGTCGCACGACCCCGCCGCACTGCGGAGACGTGACGGATCTGGGTCAGCCCCAGCACGCCCAGCACCGGTCGCAGGAGACTCATCGGGAAACCCCATCCGTCGCAATAGGAATTTGTCCACAGATTAGCGGTGGGTCGTGCCGCTAGCCAGCACTCGCGGGCGGCGGCTTTCCCGCCACCACGGCCACCAGCGGAAAGGCCGTGGGAATAGGCAATCTGGGAGAGCATCCGGCCCGTCCGGGCGTGCCATCATTAACCAGCGATTTCATCGCCCGACCACTGTCGCGGAGAACATCCGCAGCGCCGTCGCCGAACGCCGGGGAAACGCTCCGACCGGTATCCCGCTCTTCCTTTTGGATCCGGTCGCGGAGCGGCACGTGCGGGAGCGGGCCCGGGCATCGTTCACCCACCGAGGAGAAGGCCCTATGGAAACGACGACAAGGCAGCCGGGAGTCAGGGTCCCGCTGATTGACGAGGAACACGCGCAAGGGCGCACCGCGGAACTGTACGAGAAGATCAAGCAGGTCACCGGACTTCCCTTCGTGCCGGACATGTTCCGCCTCACCTCCACCAATCCGCGACTGCTGGAGGTCGTGCTCGCCGGCTACGGCGGCGTCTTCGGCGGGGACACCCTGCCGCGGCAGCTCAAGGAGCTCATCTCGGCCTGGACCTCCAAGCTCAACGGCTGCCCGTACTGCGTGGGCACGCACAGCTGGTTCCTGAGCGAGTTCGGCGGCTCCGACGAGCTGATCGACGCGATGGAGACCGCGACCACGGCCGAGGAACTGCCGGTGGACGAGCGCACCATGCCGCTGATGCAACTGGTGACGAAGGTCAGCACGGGCGCGTACAAGATCACCGACGCGGACTGGGAGAAGGCCGCCGCCGCAGGGTGGAGCGAGGCGGAGATGCTCGAGGCCGTGTTCACCGCCAGCCTGTTCGCCTTCATCAACCGGATGGTCGACGCGACCGGCCTGGGTTCCTCCGTGACCCGCAGTCGCATCGCGCGCCTGGCAGACGAGTGACGGCGGGCATCCGATCATGACGCGATCACGCGCGATCCTGCTGACCGGCGCCTCGTCGGGCACCGGCATGTCCTCCGGCTCCGGCCGGGCCGCCGCGCTGCGCCTGCACCGCGCCGGCTGGCCGGTGTACGCCACCGGCCGCAACGTCGACGCCCTGGCCGACCTCGCCGCGGAGGGCATCACGGTCATGCACCTCGACGTCAACGACGAGGAGTCGATGGTCGCCGCCGTCAAGCGGATCTCCGACGAGCACGGCGCGGTCGGCACCCTGATCAACAACGCCGCCTACAGCCTCAACGGCACCATCGGCGAGACCCCGATGGACGAGGTGCGCGCCCAGTTCGAGACCAATGTCTTCGGGCTGAGCCGGCTCACCCAGCTCGTCCTGCCCGGCATGCGCGAGCGCGGCGGCGGCCGGGTCATCATCATGTCGTCGATCTTCGGCATGTTCGCCACCCCGGGACGGGGTTACTACCAGGCCACCAAGCACGCCCTGGAAGCCATCGGCGACTCGTTGCGGCACGAGGTGCGCCGGTTCGGCATCGAGGTGGTGCTGATCCAGCCGGCGCCGATCCTGGGCGGGTTCGTGCCGGACAGCGTCGCGGACCTGGGCATGGACTCGCACGACAACCCGGCGCTGTACAAGGAGTTCTGGGACTACTTCGTCGACTGGCACCAGGCGTACCGGCTCAGTGACAACCCGCCGCTGCGCGGGAAGATCGCCGTCCGGGCCGACGACGTCGCAAAGGTGATCGAGAAGGCGGTGACCAGCCCCAACCCACGGATCCGGTACCCGATCGGCATGCCGCCCCGGGTGCTGCCGAAGATGCGGGCCATCATCGGCCACCGCGGGTTCGAGAAGTTCGTCCGGGCGTTCTTCCCCATTCCCTGACGGGTACGCCGACCCGGCGGCACCAGCCTCGTGCCGGTGCCGCCCCGCGCCCGGCGAGGCCGGCCGGAACAGTGGCCGGGACGTCCCCTGTGGACCTCCCGGCCACTGTCGCGGGGCCGCCCAGGTCGCAGACGGGAACCGGACCGGACATGCGCAACATGGAAGAGTGCCGCGCACGCGGCGGAAAGTACCTTGGGGTGCATTCACGACGAGAGGCAGGGACATGCAACCTTTCCGCATCGAGATCCCGCAGAGCGACCTGGACGACCTGCACCGCCGGCTGGAGCACGCGCGGTGGCCCGACGACGAGGTGCCCGGCGCCGGCTGGGCGCGCGGCGTCCCCGTCGGCTACCTCAGGGAGCTGGCCGAGTACTGGCGCACCGGTTTCGACTGGCGGGCCATGGAGTCGACCCTGAACCAGATTCCGCAGTTCACCACGGAGATCGACGGGGCGAACGTCCACTTCGTCCACGTCAGGTCCCCGGAACCGGACGCCACCCCGCTGCTGATCACGCACGGCTGGCCGGGCTCGTTCGTCGAGTTCATGGACGTGATCGGCCCGCTGACCGATCCGCGCGCGCACGGCGGCGACCCGGCGGACGCCTTCCACGTCGTCATCCCGGCCATGCCCGGCTTCGGGTTCTCCGGCCCCACCCGCGCGGCGGGCTGGGACGTGGAGCGGGTCGCGCGGGCCTGGAAGGAGCTGATGGGCCGGCTGGGCTACGACCGGTACGTGGCCCAGGGCGGCGACTGGGGCATGCTGGTGTCCCTGGAGCTGGGCCTGATCGCCCCGGAGCACGTGGCCGGCGTGCACCTGAACATGCTGGTGACCTTCCCGCCCGAGGACCCGGCCGAGATGGCGGGCCTCAGCGAGGCGGACATGGGCCGGCTGGGCAAGTTGCTGCACTTCGACCTGGAGCTGTCGGCGCACATGAAGCTGATGGCCACCCGGCCGCAGACGGTGGCCTACGCCCTCACCGACTCGCCGCTGGGCCAGCTCGCGTGGCTCGTGGAGCGGTACCTGGAGTGGACGGACTCCCACCTGGTGCCCGAGGAGGCCGTCGACCGCGACCGGCTGCTCGCGATCGTCACCCTCTACTGGCTGACCGCCACGGCCGGCTCGTCGGCGCAGATCTACTACGAGTCGACCGACCGGACCAACCAGAACCTGGCCGCGCGCTGGGCCGGTCCGTGGCCGCTGACCGTCCCGGCCGGCGTCGCGGTCTTCCCGCACGACATCGCGCCCCCGATCCGCCGGTTCGCCGAGCAGATCCTGCCGACCCTCACGCACTGGTCGGAGTTCGAGCGCGGCGGACACTTCGCGGCGTTCGAGGAGCCGGACCTCTACGTCCAGGACGTCCGGACGTTCGCCCGGTCCCTCAAGCAGAGCTGAGCGCACGGCGAAGGGGCGGGCCGCTGGACGGGCCCGCCCCTTCCTCGTGCCTTCCTACGGGAGCTTCTGCAGCCCCGCCCCGGTCAGCACGTACGCGGGGGCCACCGCCGCGGCGTCCGCCTGGACCAGCTCGACCAGCGCGGCGCCCGCGCTCTCCGGGCTGACCAGCGGGCCCGAGGCCTTGAGGAACTCCTCGATCGACCGGCCGGAGCGGGCGGCGTACGCCCGGACCGCCGGCCGGCCGACCCCGGTCGTCGGCGAGAACCGGGGCAGCACCGCGGTGAAGGTGATGTCCAGGCCGGCGCGGTTCGCCTCGTCCTGCGCGTACCCCGTGACGAAGCGCTGCATGGACTTGGCGCCGGCGTACCCTCCGCTGAGCGGTGAACCGCCCAGCGCCGCGCCGCTGCTGACCACGACGACCCTGCTGCCGGGGCGCAACGGCGTCAGCAGGACCTCCCGCAGCCAGTGGAACGTGATCCGCACGTCGGTCTCCCAGTTGGTGGAGAACGTCTCCCAGGTCTGCTCCTGGAGCGGACGCATGTGCGGGGTCGCGCCGGCGACCACGACGATGATCTCCGGCTCGTGGCGGTCGAGGAGGAGGGCCGGCACCGTGGCGTCGCCGGCGTCGAAGACCTCCGGCTGGATGGTGCCGGCGCCGTTGGACGGTTCGGGATACGTGACGGAGCTACGGGACACGGCGACCACCGGGGCCCCGGCCTCGGCGAAAGCCGTGGCGATCCCGCGGCCCAGGCCGCGGCTCGCACCGACGACGATCGTGGTCCTGCCGGACAAGTCGCTCATGGTGTCCTCCCAGTCTTGGATGTCTGTGTCATGGATATCTTCCGGGGCAAGGTCGGTCAAGCTCGGTGTTCGGTGTCAGACGTGACTTTCGTGTCGTGGCGACCCGCGGGCGGCCACCGGTCCCCGCACGTTCAACGCGCCACCCGCCACAAAGCTCCGGCTCCGGCCTGGCGCGACGGTGCGCCACGATGCCGGAGCCGGAGCCTCAGGCCGTCCCGCCGGCGGCACTCCACCGGACCGACGCGCCGCCGTACCCCTGGGCGGTCGTCGGTGGGGTCGTGCCCGCCGGCCGGCCGCTGATCGACCGGTGGCAGGACGGAGGGAAGGCGGGGGCGACTACGACTGGAACCTCGTGCCGTTCCAGTGGTTGGTGCCGGGCGCCGCGGCGGTCACGTCGTCGTACTCGTCCTTGCGGCGCCACCAGTCCCACGGGTGCTCGAGCTGGGCCTCCTGGCGACCCAGGTGGGTGACGTCCAGGTAGTTGTAGAAGCTCTTGAAGATCTCCCCGCCCCGGTCGTAGATCGAGTAGGTGTGGAAGACGTCGTCCCCGTCGCGGATGAAGGAGCTCACCCCGGGCGACTCGCCCAGGTCCGTGGTGACCTCGTAGTCGCGGTTGAACTCGCTGTTCCCGGACGAGTACCACGGGATGGTCCAGCCCATCCGGGCCTTGTAGACGTCGAGCTCGGCCAGCGGCGCGCGGGAGACCAGGACGATGCTGGTGTCCCGGGCCCAGATGTGCGCGAGGTCGCCGATGCTGTCGGTCTGCATGGAACAGCCGATGCAGCCGACCCCGTCCCCGGGGGCGAACATGAAGTGGCGGACGATGAGCTGACGGCGGCCCTCGAACAGGTCGAGCAGCGTGACCGTGCCATTCGGCCCCTCGAAGGAATAATCCTTGTCCACCTTGACCATCGGCAGATTCTGACGCGCCTCGTTAATCATGTCGCGGGCGGCGGTGACTTCTTTCTCCTTTTCCAGGAGCGCCTTTCGCGCGACCAACCATTCTGCTCTGGAGACAACTGTCGGAAGGTTCATCAGATCTCCTCGTTGCTGGATCTATCCCCTATCAGGGTGTCAAAACTCGCCCCGCGATTCTTCTTCCAAATTGGCGTCTCGCTGCCACGTCATTCAGGCGCGAAAACACGCGCCGCGCCCGCACCGACCGGAGTCGGCACGGGACGCGGCGGAGTCCTATTTCGAGGTGCGCTCCTTCAGCGTGCGACGTTCAATCTTGCCGACCGGCGTGCGGGGAATCTGGTCGATGAACTCGACCCGCCGGATCTTCTTGTACGGCGCGACCCGCTCGGCCACGTAGGCCATGAGCTCCTCGGGCGTCGACGGCTCGCTGGCGACCACGAAGGCCTTCGGCAGCTCGCCGGTGGCCTCGTCGGGGACCCCGATCACCGCGACGTCGGCGACCTTCGGGTGCGCCATCAGGACCGCCTCGAGCTCGACCGGGGACACCTGCTGCCCGTTGTACTTGATCAGTTCCTTGATCCGGTCGACGATGAAGAGTTCCCCGTCGTCGTCGACGTGGCCGAGGTCCCCGGTGTGCAGGAAGCCGTCGGGCTCCAGCACCTTGCGGGTCGCCTCCTCGGCGTTGAGGTACCCCTTCATCACGTGCGGGCCGCGGATCAGGATCTCGCCATCCTGGTTGCGCCCCAACTCCTCCCCCGTGGTCACGTCGATGATCTTGCACTCGACGTTGGGGGCGTTCCGGCCGACCGACCCGGGCGTCGGGGGGTCCTCGAGCTGCATGAACGACACCATCGCCTCGGTGAGGCCGTACCCCTGGCTGATGTGGCAGCCGAGCCGCTCGCGGACCTGGCGGGCGATCTCGGGGTCGAGCGTGGCGCCGCCGGAGATGATCGAACGCAGCGACGACAGGTCGTACCTGTCCACCAGCGGACTCCTGGCCAGCAGGACGGCGATGGTCGGCACGATGTACAACCGGGTGATGCGGTGGTCCTGGACCGCCTTCAGGAAGGCCTCGGGCTCGAAGCGCAACATGGTCACCAGCGTCGCGCCCTGCGACAGGCTGGCGTTCATCATCATGGTCAGGCCGAAGGCGTGGTGGAAGGGCGGCACGGCCAGCACCCTCTCCCCCTCGCCGTTCGGCGCGACCAGGCCCGTGAGGAGCGCCTTGGCGATCATGTTGCGGTGCGTCAGCATCACGCCCTTGGGATGGCCGGTGCTGCCGCTGGAGTGCACGAGGGCCACCACGTCCCGCGCCGGGTCGATCGGCGGATCCGGCGGCGTGCGGTCGTCGGCGAGCAGCGCGGAGAACGAGGTCGCGCCGTCGGCCTCGCCGAACACGAGGATCTCCTCGATCTTCGTCCGGGTGGTCAACGCCGTCGCCTTGGCCACCTCGGCCGGCACGGTCACGAGGAGCCGCGCGCCCGTGTCGTTCAGGAGCGTCGCCAGGTCGTCGGCGGTGTCCAGCGGGTTGAGCACGACCACCGTGCCGCCCGCCACCGCCGCGGCGTGGAACGCGATCGGGTACTCGGGCACGTTCGGCGCCAGGATGGCCAGCACGTCGCCCTTCCCGAAGCCGCGGGCGCGCAGCCCGCTGGCCGTGTGCCGGATCGCGGCGGCGAGCTGCCCGTAGGTGTACCCGTTGCCGCCCGTGACGTCCACGGTGGCCAGCCTCGCCGCGTACTCCTCGGCGCGGCTGAGCACGAACGACGTCAACGAGGTCTCGGGAATGGGCACGCTCGGCCGGGAGCCAGTGAAGATCATGAGGCCACTTCCTCCCGCTTGTAGGTGCTGAGACCGGGCTGGTAGGCGCGCTTCTCGAACTGCTTGAGCGCCACGTTGATCCACTCGTTGCCGCTGAGCCGGGAGAGCTCCCACAGCTTCGCCTGGTCGTAGTCGATCGCCGCCGGCAGATCCAGGGTGGTCGTGCGCTCGTAGACCTCCTTGGCCAGCCGCAGCGTGATCGGGTTCTTGTTGACGATCAGGCCCACGAGCCGGTCGGTCTCCGCGTCGAGCTGGTCGGCCGGCACGGCCTTGTTCACCAGCCCGTACGTCTCGGCCTCCCGACCGGTCATCGTGTCGCCGGTGAGAATGTAGTAGAGCGCCTGCTTGCGGGGCAGGTTGTGGGCCGCGGCCCAGGACGCGCCCCCCGCCGGGAAGATCCCGAAGTTGATCTCCGAGAGGCCGAACTTCGCGGACTCGTTCGCGACGGCCAGGTCGCAGAGCCCGGTGACCTCGAAGCCGCCGCCGAACGCGTACCCGTTCACCTTGGCGATGGTGACCGCCGGGAACGCCTTGAGCCGCTGGAACCACTTCAGCGCGACCAGGTTGGTCTTGTAGAACAACATCGGGTCCTCGAACGGCTTGAGGAAGCACTCCTCGAGGTCCATACCGGCGCTGAAGCTGTTGCCGTTGCCCGTGATGACGACGGCCTTGACGGCCTCGTCGGCCTCGATCGCGTCCAGGGCCTCGTTCATGTCCTTGTGCATCTGCGGGTTCATGGCGTTCTTCTTCGCCGGCCGGTTCAGGAAGATCGTGGCCTTCGGCCCGTCGATCTCGAGGTTCACGGTCTCCAGCTCGATCATGTTCGGCCTTCTCTCCTGTAGACGGAATACGCACACGGCTATCGACCGCTCGAGGGCCGCGCGCGGACGCACCGTCCCTGGTGGAGCGACCCACGGCTACGAGCATCACAGGATCGGCGTCCGCCTGGCTTCTCCCACCTTGCTGCGCACCGCGCCGGGCCGGGCCGCCGCACGGGTAGGCAATACGGGAGAAGTCTGTGGCCGGCGGATCGGGAACGCTTTCAGAAGCTCGGAGTAGGCCCCGAACCTCCATCTAGGAGAAAACATGCCAACATCGATCAACGTCCCGACCCAGGAAGAGCTGGTGCGACGGGTGCGCGACATCGCGCCCGTCATCCGGGCCACCGCCGAGTGGTCGTCGGAGAACCGCCGGCTGCACGACGACGCGCTCCGGGCCCTGACAGAGGCCGGCGTCTTCCGGATGCGGATCCCGGTACGCTACGGCGGGTACGAGAGCGACGCGCGGACCATGGTCGCCGTATCTGACGAGATCGCCCAGATCGACGGGTCCGCCGCGTGGGTGGCCGTCTGTTCCTGGGTCGCCACCTGGGGCCTGGGCCTGTTCCCGGACGAGGTCCAGGACGAGGTGTTCGCGGACCCCGACGTGCAGGTCTGCACCACGATCGGCCCGGGCAGCGCGACAGCGGTCCCCGTGGACGGCGGCATCCTGGTCAACGGCACGTGGCCGTGCATCAGCGGTGCGCTCAGCAGCCGCTACCAGCAGATCGGGGCGATCCTCCTCGACCCGAACGGGCAGCCGTATCCCGTGATGGGTCCGGTCCTGATGTCGGACCTGGAGATCACCGACAACTGGCACACCACGGGCTTCCGCGGCACCGGGAGCGTCGCCACGACCGCGCGCGACCTGTTCATCCCCCAGGAGCGCATCCTGCCGGCGCCCATGGTGGTCAACAGCCAGTCGGCCTCGAAGCTCAACGCCGGCACCGCGATGTACCGGACCCCGTTCATCTCCATGGGCGCGGCGTCCACGGTCGGCGTCGCCATCGGCATGGCCAAGTCGATCCGGGACACCTTCTTCGAGCGGCTGCCCGGCCGCAAGATCACCTATACCGAGTACCCGAGCATGTCCGAGGCTCCGGTGACCCACCTGCGGATCGCCGAGGCGATGATGAAGCTCGACGAGGCGGAGTTCCACGCCCAGCGGCTGGCCGCCACCGTGGACGCCAAGTGCGCCTCCGGCGACGAATGGGAGCTGCTCGAACGCGGACGCAGCCGCGCGGACGAGGGCGCGGCCGTGCGCCTGGTCCGGGAGGCCACGGACACCTTCGCGCTGGCCAGCGGCGGCTCCTCGGCCTACACGTCGGTGCCGATCCAGCGGGTCGTCAACGACCTGCACACGTTCAGCCTGCACGCGATGATGAACCCCGACGTCAACGCCGAGACCTACGGCCGGATCCTGTGCGGGGCGGACCCCAACACCTACTACATCTGACCGGTCCCGGTTCACGGCGGGACTCGTGAGGCAGACCCCGCCGCTCTCCGCACGAAGGTCCAGGCTCGACCGCGCGGTCGGGCCTGGACCTTCGTGCGCCGGCCGCCGGCCCCACCGGCTCCGGCCCGAGCCGCGGGCGACACCAGCTCCGGCGCAGGTCGCGGGCGGCACCATCCGGAGACGATTCCCCGCGGGGGCCGGCCCGCACGTCGGGCACCCGCTGCGCGTTCCCGCTCGGATCGCAACTCCCGGGTTGCTCCGGCATCGTCGATCTGCAACTATGAGGTTGCATCTGCTGGCCCTGTGAAGGAGTCCCACCATGAGCACGCGCCGACAGCAGCCGGCCATGGTGGCCGACGACCCGGCGGCGTCCCCCGACTGAACAGAGGCGGCGGATCGCCGCGGATCAGGCATCCGGCCCGGGATTCCTGCCCCGCTCACCGATCCGCCGCCGAGTGAGGAACAGGTGCACCTGTTCTCGCGGCGCTGCGAGCCTCCACTCCGCATCCGCTACGAGGACAGGTGCACCTTCTTCATGCGCCCGACCCGCGTCCCGCTGCGGGCGCAGTGAGGAGCCGGCGGGGGATGTTGGATAGGCCCGGCCGGGATGTTGACTGGGCCTGGCCCGGGGGTCCGTGGCGGGTTCGGTGGAAGAGAGAAGAGCCTTTGACTCTCTTCCACCGAACCCGCCACGGACCGTTTCCGGTACGGCGCCGTGCGGCCGCCGCGTCGAGGCGGGTAGGCCGGATCGGCGGTGCGCGTCGGGCCCGGGTCGGCTATCCCGTCGGGGGGCGGCGGACCCGGGGGCGGCGGAACAGCAGGGAGGCAAGGGCGGCGAGCAGTACCACGTCCACACTGACGAGGACGAGGCTCAGCGGGTCCTTCGTGGTGTGCACGTGACCGGCCGGGGCCGCGAGGGGGTCGCCCACGGGCGCCGGCGGGGTGTCCTGGCCGACGCCGAAGCGGCTGACGCCGGTGGACTCGGTGCCGTCGTCCAGTCGGACGTGGTAGCCCACCAGATATACGCCTGGGTCCGTGATCCGGACGGGCACGACCACCCGGGTGCCGTCGATCCGGACCGGGCCGGACGTGACGGGTACCCCGTGGGCGGTGGCGACGGTCAGGTGGTAGTCGCGGGTGATCGGCGGGGCGGTGAACTCCATCGCCACCTCGGTCGGCGCGGTGGCCAGACCGGCGCCGTCGGCGGGCACGAGGGCCGACAGCGCGGTGGGCGCCGGGTCGGTCAGGGCGATGACCCCCATCAGGAGTGCCATCGACACCACGATCCCGGCGCCCAACCGGCGTGACCACGGCCGTCGCCACCAGCGGACGGGAGCGCTCTGCTCGGCCGTGTCAGTGGTCATCCGCGGGAGGTGCCGGACAGGGCCGGCTCCTTGGCGCAGCTGCACTCCGCGCCGTGGAACTCGTCCTGGTTCGGCCGCAGGTGCAGGTACATCGCGACCACCATCGGGATGAAGACGATGGTGTTGTAGAACAGGTGCAGCTCGACCCGGGGGAAGGCGAGCTGCAGGATGCTGGTCGGCACCTTCTGGCCGAAGAACATGGTCCCGCTCTGCGCCTGGATGAACAGCAGCAGGTGCTCGATGTGGTGCCAGAACTGGATGGCGAGCGCGACCGTCCACCACGCCTTCGCCCGGCCGACGAAGCCCTTGCGGAGCAGGAACAGGCCGATGAGCATGACCAGCGCGTAACCGTAGTGCAGCCACTCGGACTTGACCAGCCACGGGTAGAAGTAGCCGAGGACGCCCCGCGACTCCTTCAGCGGCATGTTCAGGACCCAGATCTGGAAGGCCTGGGTGAGGTGCTCGGCCCAGTGCGCCAACACGATGACCATGAACAGGTTGAGGGACAGCCGGTGCCGGGCGCCGTTCAACCGGTCCAGCAATCCGGTGGAACCCGCGCCCGACGCCTCAAATGTTGTCATAATCTGCCTCCAGCAGAAGAAATGGCCTGTCAACCGCGCACCCGACGGTGTTCAGGGCGCAGCCTTTCCCAGCTTGTCGGAGCCATCCGGCGGATTTCTTCTTCCAAAGTGCTCTGTTCAACTCTGGGTGCGCGGAGCCGTACCCGACGTGGCCGGCACCTGCCAGCTGCCCACCTGGCGCGCCGCGGCGAAGCTCGCCCAGGCCACGGTCTCCACCAGTGCCCGGTCGTCGGGCTGCGCGCGCCGGAACGCCGCGATCTCCTCCTCGTCCACCTGGTACGAGGCCACAGCTGTCAGCAACGCGACTCTCCCGGCGGCCCGGTGCGCCTCGGGCAGCCCGGCGACGAGCGGCTCGACCCACCGCCGGCTCATGCCGGTGTCCTCGCCGCGCCAGTCGGCCAGGCGGGCCCGGACGACGTCGCGCACCGCCGACGGCACCGACCGCTCCCCCGCCGCCTCGTACGCCGCGTACGACCGGGCGACGGCCGCCTCGACGGACGGGTTGCCCACCGCCCAGCCGGCGTCCGCGGGCAGCGGGGCGTCGGGCAGCAGCGGCACCGACCGGCCGGCCTCGCGGTTGCCGCGCAGGGTCGGGCGCAGCACCCGGCTGATGCCGCGCTTGGCACGGCGGCGGGACGCGGGGCGCAGTCCGGGCGGCAGCAGGAAGCTGGACAGGAAGACGTTCACCATCCGGGTGAGGTAGTGGAAACTGACCGCGACGCCGACCAGCTCCGGGCGGTCGGCCGCGGGGAACGGCTGCTCGCCGCCCGGGGTGCCGGGCCGGTGCGCGGTCCTCGCCCACTCGGCGACGGAGCGCACCCGAGGGTCGACCACCTCGTCGAGCCGGTCGGCCAGGACGGCCTCGGCCTCCTGCTCGGTGGACAGGTCGTAGAGGCCGATGCTGTGCATCTCCGCGCAGTACGGGCACGTGTTGGCGACGGACACCACCGCGGCGACCGCCTCCTTCACGGCCCGGGTCACGGTGACCGTGGGCAGCAGCGGCTCGCGCATCAGCATCCAGTACGCGGCGAGCAGGTCCGGGGCCGGCGAGTGCAGGAGAGCCGGCGGCACCACGAGGCGCATCTCGTCGGCGATCTGTCCATACACTGTGGACACCAGTCCGGTGGCGTTGTTGGCGGACACGGGCGTCACGTACCTGACCTGACGCTGCGCGACCGAGGAGATGACCCGCCCGACGACCATGGTGGCCTCCCGTGATGGTGGTGAATTATTAGTATGTATGGCATTCGTGCCCCTGTAACGGCTTCGCGGGCAGTCGAGCACTCTGGGAGTAATCCCTGCTGAGCCGCCGTTTCGGGCTGCCGTTCGGGCGCGCGGTCGTCCGGCGCGGGCCGTGCGGAGAGAAGTCGTCCGGGCCTCCGCCTCCCATGCCCCCGAGGCACGAGTGGCGGATCCTCCCGGACACTCAGAATGGGCGTCAGGTCCGCCCGTCCGCATCTCCGCGAGTGCTGTGCCGCCCGGAGACCGTGAGCCGGCCCGGGTGCCGGCCCGCGCGGGGCATACTGGGGGCATGTGCCGAAGCATCAAGATCCTCAGGCCGCCGGTCGCGCCAGAGGTCACCGAGGACGACATCCACGCGGCAGCGCTGCAGTACGTGCGCAAGGTGTCCGGTTTCCGGAAGCCGGCGGCGCACAACGCCGACGCGTTCGACGCCGCCGTGGAGGCCGTGGCGCTGGCGACCGCCGAGCTGCTCGGGCGGCTGGAGGTCCGGGGCCACCACCATCATCACCACGCCGAACCGGCGGCCGACGCGGCCTGAGGACACCAGGTTCCCGCGACGCGGCGGCCACCGCCGGCGACCCGTGGGCTGGCGGACGGATGGAAGCCGGGGCAGGTGTCTCTCGTACCCGTCTTCCTCTGGGGTTGATCTTGATTGTCGGGTCCGCGGTCTAGGATGAACGCGTGAGTCCCGCTGGGCGCGTGGAAGACCTGTTGCGGCACCTGACGCCCCAGGTGATCGGCGCGCTCGTCCGCCGGCACGGCCAGTTCGACGCGTGCGAGGACGCGGTCCAGGAGGCGCTGTTGGCCGCCGCCGTGCAGTGGCCCGAGCAGGGTGTTCCCGACAATCCCCGTGCGTGGCTGCTGACCGTGGCGACCCGCCGGCTGACCGACCACTGGCGCAGCGACCAGGCCCGGCGGACCCGGGAGGCGACGTCGGCCGCGATGACGCCGGCCGACGGGCTCCTCGCGCCGGCCGCCGACGATCCGGGCGTGCACGCCGCGGACGACACGCTCACCCTGCTGTTCCTGTGCTGCCATCCGGCACTCACACCGGCGTCGCGGATCGCGCTCACGCTGCGGGCCGTCGGCGGGCTGTCGACGGCGGAGATCGCCCGCGCGTTCATGGTGCCCGAGGCGACCATGGCGCAGCGGATCAGCCGCGCCAAGCAGCGGATCAGGGCCACCGGGATGGCGTTCGCGATCCCGCCCGGCGAGGAGCGCACGGAGCGGCTCCAGGCGGTGTTGCACGTGCTCTATCTGATCTTCAACGAGGGGTACACCGCGACGTCCGGCCCGGACCTGCACCGCGCCGACCTGACCGCCGAGGCGATCCGGCTCACCCGGGAGGTCCGCCGCCTGCTGCCCGACGACGGCGAGATCGCCGGCCTGCTGGCCATCATGCTGCTCACCGACGCGCGCCGGCCGGCCAGGACCCGACCCGACGGCGCGCTGGTCCCGCTGGCCGAGCAGGACCGCTCGCTGTGGCACCGGGAGTCGGTCGCCGAGGGGATCGTGCTGGTCACCGGGGCGCTGGCCAGCACGGTGCTCGGGCCGTACCAGCTGCAGGCGGCCATCGCCGCCGTGCACGCCGAGGCGCCCAGCGCGCCGGACACGGACTGGCCGCAGATCCTGGCGCTGTACGAGATCCTCGACCGGCTCGCCGACAACCCGGTCGTCACCCTGAACCGCGCGGTGGCCGTCGCGATGGTCAAGGGGCCACGCGAGGGCCTGCGCCTGCTGGCCACCCTGGACGCCGACGACCGGCTGGCCGGGCACCACCGGGTCGACGCCGTGCGGGCCCACCTGCTGGAGATGGCCGGCGACCTGCCGCAGGCCCGGGCGTGTTTCCAGCTCGCGGCCCGGCGGACCACGAGCCTGCCCGAGCAGCGGTACCTGGCGGGCCGGGCCGCGCGGCTCCCCCTGCCCCCGGAGTCGTGAGGACGGCGGGCCGCGCGGCCGGAGCGCTCACATCTCCAGGCCGACCGAGTCCATGATCGGCCGAACCTCCATCGCGCCGTACCGGGCGTCGGGCCACCGGGCGGCGATCTCCACGGCCCGGTCCACACTCTCGGCCTCGATGATCAGATAGCCGGCGAGGTACTCCTTCGCCTCCAGGAACGGGCCGTCGGTGACCGTGGGCACGCCGTCGCGGACCCGCACCGTCCTTGTGTGCGAGCCGTCGGCGAGCGCCTCGCCGCCGACGAGTTCCCCCGAGGCGGTGAGCTCGGCGATCAACTGGTCGACGTCGCCCATCAGCGCGGTGCGCTCGGCCTCGGACATCGCCTCCATGGTCGCGGGATTGTTGTTGATCAGCAGCATGTACTTCACGGTGGCACCCCTTTGGTGGTTCCGGTGACGGGAGCGGCGTGCTCCACACGTGGTGGTCGGAGCCGGCGGGCGGGACTCGACACGGATCCGCCCGACGGGCGGCGGGCGACACCGGTCCGCCCCGGTCGGCTCGGCGCTCGCGGTTGGCACTGTCTCTTAAGGACAGACGCTTCACCTGATCTTAACCTTCACATATAGTCCAGCATCAATATGTCCCGTCCGACTCCCCCCGATCGGAGGACCATGATGGTCCGTCTCGTCCGCGCCGCCGCCGTCGCCCTGCTCGCCCTGACCGGCAGCCTGGTGGCTTTCGCCGGCCCGGCACACGCCTCGGTCGTCGACGCGAACTGCGTCCCGCCGAGCAACAACGTCACGACGTTCAACCCGCCGATCTCCCTGGTCCTCGCGCCCACCACGCTGACATACAAGACCACATACAAGCCCTGCGTGTCGCAGACCGTGCCGAACCTGGTGTCCGGCCTGGTCAACGTGACCAGCACGCTGAACGACCAGTGCCAGATGAACCTGCAGACCTACGTCGTCACCTACACGATCACCTGGAACACCGGAGCCACCACCAAGGTCCAGGCCACCCACGCCGCGTCGATCTCGGGCGGCACACTGGTCACGACCTACACCGGCACCGTGATCGCCGGGCTGTTCACCGGCAGCAGCGTGGTCGAGCAGCAGGTCGGCTCGGCCGTCGACCTGCAGAACTGCCTCGCCGGGCTGGACCGGCTGAAGATGCTCACCTCCCGGGTCAGCCTGATGATCTACCACTGATCCGACCGGTACGCGGACCCGCGCCCCGACACCCGGCGCGGGTCCGTCCCGTGTGCCACGATGAGGCATGATCGTCACCGTCGACCCGGCAGGGGCCGTGCCACCGTTCGAGCAGCTGCGGACCCAGATCCTCGACCAGGTGCGCACCGGCGCGCTCGCTGTGGGCACCCGGCTGCCGACCATCCGGGTCCTCGCCGAGGAGCTCGGCATCGCGCCGAACACTGTCGCGCGCGCCTACCGGGAACTCGAACAGGACGGCGTGCTGGAGACCCGGGGGCGCAACGGGACCTTCGTGACGGCGTTCGGGGACGCCGCGCAGCGCCGGGTGCAACAGGAGGCCGCGTCGCTCGCCGCCCTCGTCCGCCGGCTCGGGGTCGATCCGCGCGAGGCGTTGCGGCTCGTGGCGGCGGCGTTGCGGGACTAGCCCGAGACCTGGCGGTGCCCGGGGCCGGATCGCCGGCTCGGCTCGGCGACGAGGGCTGCTCCGCCCGGTTCGGCACCGCCGGGCTCGGCTCGGCATCGTTCGGCTTGGCACGGCTCGGTGGCGCGGACGGCGCCGCCCGGCTGCCACCCGGGCGGCCCCGTCCGCGCCACGTCGTTTTACAGGCAGCTACCTGTGTTGGTGACGCCGTTCGGACCGGCCGTGCCGTTGCCGAGGAATCCGGTCCCGCCGAGTCCGCCCATGCCGTTGGCGCCGGCACCACAGGCCCGGCCACCGGAGCCGCCGTCGCCGCCGGTCGCCAGGACGGCGAGGCCGCCAGCGCCGCCGGCACCACCGGGTCCGTTGGCCGGGCGGCCGTTGCCGCCGACACCGCCGAGGCCGCCGTTGGCCATGTTCGACGTGCCGCCGCGTCCACCGGCGCCACCGGCAGCGCCGTAGCCACCGATCCCACCCGCGGCACCGGCGCCGATCCGGCTGGTGCCGCCGGCGCCGCCCGCGCCGCCGGTACCGGCCGTGGGACCGCTCACGCCGCCCTTGCCGCCGACACCGCCGACATCGCCGGTTCCGCCGGCACCGCCAGCTCCCCCAGCTCCGCCACCGTAGCCGGCACCGCCGGTTCCACCAGCCCCACCGGGACAGCCGACGACCGCATTGCCGCCGACACCGCCGGCCTGGCCTGCCGGGTTACTCGCCGTGCCCGCCGCGCCGTTCGCACCGTCGAGGTTGGCGCAGGTCGCGAAGGCCGGGGTACTCGCGGCGAACACCGCCGTCGCGATCAGAACTGGGGTGGCGAGCAGGGTCATGATCCGCTTGCTGTGCATGGGACTACCGACTCTCGCGTGGGGCCCTCCGCCGGTTTTCCACCAACGGGGTCGCCCTGTCGTCGTTCACCGCACAGATACCCGGGGAAAATTCGCCCAAACATAGTGAATGAGGATCTTGAGCCTTTGTGGTACGGGATCAGGCGTGACCGGTCGGCGCCGGTCACGCCGTCAGGGCTCAGCCCGGCCAGTTCAGCGTGTCACCCGTCTCCAGCAGCGTCTTCAGGCTGCTGAGCACCCACGGCCAGCCGCCGCCGGCACCGGTCTCGTCCCACTCGCCGGCCAGCAGCGACTGCAGCTTCGGCGCACCGGTGAGATCGTGGGTGACCGTCAGCGCCGTGACGCCGCCCTGGCGGGGCTTGATCTCGTAGGTCAGCCGGGTGAAACCCTCGGCGATCATGCCTTCGTCCATGAGCATCCGCCAGGTCTGCACGAGTCGCCTCGGCGGGTCGGACTCGATCACCTCGCCGTCGACGGCCAGCTCCGGCGAGCCGCCCGCGATCATCTCGGGGCTCGCGAAGCCCCGGTAGGCGCCGCCGGGGCGCAGGTCGTAGTCGGCCCGGCCGCCGTAGCCGAACCTCTCGGTGAACTCCGGCTTCGTGATCGCGTCCCAGACCGCCTGGGGCGTCGCGTTGATGTACACCCGGTACACCTGGATGGTCTTTTCTTCCACGGTTGTCATTGTCCCTGCTCCAGTTCGGTTTTGAGCTCGACGAGCGCGGACACCCGCCGCTCGGTGTACTTGTCGATCCACCGGTCGTGGATCAGCCGGATCGGCACAGCGTTGAGGAAGTGCAATTTCTCCCGGCCGGACTTCCGGGCGATCACCAGGCCCGCGTCCTCGAGGACCCGCAGGTGTTTCATGACGCCGAACCGGGTCATCTCCAGCTCGGCCTCCAGCTCGGTGAGCGTCTGGCCGTCCCGGGCGAACAACCGGTCGAGCAGGCCGCGGCGGGTCGGGTCCGCCAGGGCCTTAAACACGCGGTCGTCGTCGGTCACGCCCCCAGGATAGGTGACCAAATGGTCACATGTAAAGGGCCGGACATGACTCCGCCCCGTCCGCCGCGAGAGAGGATGCGGCGAACGGGGCGGATGTTCGTGCTGGTCAGCGCACCAGAGCCGGGGTCACGGCGGCGTTGAGCAGGCGGCGCACGTCGCCGGCCTGGCAGACGAGTACGGCCGGGCCGCCGCGCTCCTCGTCGACCGTCGCCGACACCCCGAGCACCGCAGCGGCGCTGACCAGCAGGTCGGCCGTGCCCGAGGCGCCCGTGCGCAGGCAGATCGCGTCCCGGCTCGGGCCGAGGCCACCGATCAGCAGGCCCATCCGCCAGGTGGCCGCCGCGACCCCGGCCCCGGAACCGGCCACGTCCGCGTCCAGCTCCCGGCGGGCGTGCCGGAGCGCACCGCTGAGCGCCCGGACCACCAGGTGGTACACCGGCGCCGGCACCTCCACCCGCAGCCGCCGCCGGGTACTGCCCGGCTCGGGTTCCGGCCGGGTCACCACGGCCCAGGCCAGCTCGGACAGCAGCCGGCACAGCCTGGCCGCCACCTGCTCGTCGTCCACCTCCGCCAGCGGCAGGTACCGCGGCCCGGTGGGCGGGGTCTGGGCACGCGCCCCGCCCCGGCGGGACGGCCGGGTCTGGGCCGGCCGGAAGTTGCGCCAGGCGATGGCGGCCTCCAGCAGCGCGTACTCTCCGGTCGGCACCTCGGCGAGCGCCCGGCGGAGGGAGTCGGTCGCCGGATCCCCACGCCGGATCAGCGTGCTGTGCAGGGTCAGTGAAGCGGTCATCGTCTGCCTCCGGGGTCAGGCTTCGGGAATGAGACGGTCGGTCACGATGGCCCCCGCGTGGACCCGGTAGGCCCAGACCTTGCCGGCCGAACCGACGAGTTCGCCGGTCTCGGTGAACCGGATGGCGCCGGTGACGCCCGTCCCCGAGTAGGCGTTGACGTACGCGACCATGTCGGGGCGGGTGGCGCGGCCGGCGTCGAGGCCGTGCAGGAAGATGTTCGCGGCGTCGTACGCCTCGGCGCTGTAGGTCACCGGTCGGCGGCCGAACCGCTCCTGGTACTGGGCGAAGAACTGGCCGCCGGCCGTCTCCGGCGGGTGGCACGGGCACGTGATGACCGCGCCCTCCGCCGCCGCCTGGCCGGCCCGGGTCAGGAAGCCCTCGTCCTTGACCCCGTCGCCGGCCACGAACGCCGCGGTGACGCCGGCGTCGCGGGCCTGGCGGAGCAGGCCGCCGGCCTCGTCGTAGTAGCCGCCGTAGAAGATCGTGTCCGGTTTCGCCGCCACGATCTGGGCGACGACCTCGGAGAAGTCCAGCTGCTTGGAGCGCACCGTCGCGCTGCGGACCACGCGGTGGCCGAGCGCCTCGATGACCTGGGCGGCGAGGCCGTGGCCGTACGCGCCGGTGTCGTCGATGACGAACACCTTCTCCGCGTGGAGCACCTTCTCGATGTACCGGCCGAGAGCCGGCCCCTGCTGGGCGTCGTTGCCGAGCAGCCGGTGGAACGTCGTCCAGCCGTGGCTGGTCAGGCTCGTCTCGGTCGCCGAGGTGGAGATCGTCACGACCTGACCCTGGTTGAGCAGCGGCACGGCGGCCTGGGACTCGCCGGAGAACACCGGCCCGACGACGCCGACGAGCTGCGGGTCGGCGACCACCCGCTGGGCGAGGGCCGGCGCCTGTTTCGGGTCGCCCTGGGAGTCGAAGGTGGCCATCTCGACGGAACAGGTGCGGTGTGCCGCGTTGTACTGTTCGACCGCCAGCTCCACGCCCTCGCGCACGTTGCGCCCCAGGTTCGCCGACACCCCCGACAGCGGCCCGAACACCCCGATCCGCTTGCCGCACGGGGTCGGCTGCGGTTCGGCCGAGGTCACGCACCCGGCGGTGACCAGGGCGGGGACCAGCAGAGCCGTGACGCCGAACCAGCGCATGCCCGCCCTCCCCTACCCTGTGTCGGTGGTCTGACTCACAGTGTGGTCCGGCGATGGTGAGGATTTCATGAGGCCCGATACTGGGTGGGTGACACCCTGGCGCAGGCTCCTCGGCCCGGTGGCCCTGGCGGTCGCCCTGGCCGGCTGCACCGCCGGCCCCGAGTCGCCGGTGACCGCCTCCCCCGGGCCCAGCCCCGGCCGACTGGCCGACCCCGGCCTGTTCGCTGTCGACTCGCGGGTGCTCGGGCCGATCGTGATCGACGGCCAGGGGTACGTGCTGTACCGCTTCGACGGCGACAGCTCCGCCCCGCCCCGGTCGAACTGCGTGGACGAGTGCACGGCCCGGTGGCTGCCGGTCCTCGTGCACGGCGAGCTGCGGGTGGTGGGCATCGACCGCCAGCTCGTCGGCAACCTGGCCCGCGCGGACGGCACGGTGCAGCTGACCCTGGGCGGCTGGCCGTTGTACGGCTTCGCCGGGGACCGGATGCCCGGGGACACCAACGGCCAGGACCACGCCCAGGGCTGGTGGGTCATCGCCCCCAACGGCGGGAAGGCCGCACGGGCGGGCGGTCCGGCAGACTGAGCACCGCGCTGGTGCCGCCACCCGGTCGGGACTTGAGCCTCAGCGTGCCGCCGTGCAGCTCGGCCACCCACTGCGCGATGGCCAGCCCCAGCCCGATGCCGTCGGTCGCGCCGGTCCGGAACCGCCGGGTGCGGGCGTCCAGCGCCCAGTCGGGCACGCCGGTGCCGCTGTCCTCGACCTTCACCGTGGCCTCGGTGACGACGAGGTGGATCCTGGCCGGCTCGGACCCGACCCGGCCGTGCCGGACGGCGTTGCGGGCCAGGTTCTGGATGGCGATCCGGACCAGGGCCGGGTCGCCGTAGAGCACGGTGGGCTCCACCTCGACGGTCACGGTGTGCGGAGCGGGCACGGCCTCGGCGACCGCCTCCTCGGCGAGCTGGTCGAGCCGGAACGGCTGGCGCTCCAGGGCCCGCAGGCCGGCCACCACCCGGGCCCGGGTGAGCAGCGCCTCCACGGAGTCGGTGAGCCGCTCGGTGGACCGCAGCACCTGGCGCAGCGCGTCGGACTGCTGCTCCGGGTTCTTCAGCGCCGCCTCCGACAGGGCGCGCATCACGGTCAGCGGGGTGCGCAGCTCGTGCGCGGCGTCGGCGAGGAAGTGCTCCTGCTGGCCGACCGCCTCGACCGCCGGCCGGGTGCCCCGCCGGGCCAGCAGGTAGCCGCCGGCCCCGGCGAGGGTCATGAAGATCGCGCCGCCGACGACCAGCGCCACGGCGAGCCGCTGGTGGGCGAGCTGACCGGGACGGGGGTCGGCGATCGCGACCACGGTGCCGGCGACGGCCCCGGTCACGCCGTGCGCGAACGGCACGGCGAGCAGCTGCACCCCGTGCCCGCTGGCGTCGGTGGCGGTCGCGGACACCTGGGTGCCCGACCGCCACACGTCGCGGGCCGGGTCGAGCAGCGCGTGGGTCGGCATGGTCAGCCGCCCGGAGGGGTGCGCGAAGACCAGGTTCACATCGGTACGGCTGGCCTCGAACACGTACACGGCGGTGGAACCCTGGGCCGTGGGGTCGGTGAACAGGTTGTCCAGGCGCAGCGCCCCGGAGTCGTAGGACAGCAGCGCGACGGCGGTGCCGGCGACCCGGCGCAGCTCGGCGGTGGCCACCTCGCTGCGCTGTTCGCTGTCCACGACGAGGGCGACCGCGCCCATCCCGGCGAGCCCGGCGACGTTGAGGACGAGCAGCAGCACGGTGAGCCGGACCCGGAGGGCGACGAGCCGGCCGGCGGTCTGCAGGTGCACCTGCGGCCGGGCGGCGCGGGGACGGCGCTTCACATCGACGGGTGCCGCAGACCGTAGCCCGCGCCCCGGACCGTGGCGATGGCCAGCGGTTCGCCCAGCTTGCGGCGCAGCTGGGCGATGATCACGTCCACGACGTTGGAGGCGGGGTCGGCCACCTCGTCCCAGCAGTGCTCGATGAGCTCAGCCCGGCTGACGACCGAGGGGTGCCGGGCCAGCAGGGTCTCCAGGACCGCGAACTCCTTGGGGGTGAGGGTGAGCAGGATGCCGGCCCGGCGCACCTCGCGCCGGGCCACGTCGACCTCGATGTCGCCGACCCGCATCACGGGCGGGAGCATGCTGCCCTGCCGCCGGCACAGGGCGCGCACCCGCAGCACCAGCTCCGCCGAGGAGAACGGTTTGGCCACGTAGTCGTCGGCCCCGGACTCGAAGCCGACCACCCGGTCGTGGACGTCGTCGAGCGCGGTGAGCATCAGGGCGGGCACGGTCAGGCCGGCCTGCCGGCGGCGGTGCAACTGGTCGGCCGAGTCGCCCTCGGGGAGCATCCGGTCGAGAACCAGGCAGTCGTACTCGTTGACGGACAGCGCGAGGTCGGCCTGGCTCCAGTCCGCCGACTGGTCGACGGCGAAACCGGCCGACCGGAGGGCGGCGACCACCACGCCCCGAACGTCCGAGTCGTCCTCGACGACGAGCACCCGCATGGACGGGAGAGTACAACGTCGGGAGGCCGAACGTCCGGGGTCCGGACGTTCGGCCCGCCGTTTCAGCTGTTCAGCGTGGCGATGTCGATCACGAACCGGTACCGGACGTCGCTGGCCTGGATCCGCCGGTACGCCTCGTTGATCTGGCCGCCGGAGATCACCTCGATCTCGGCGCCCAGCCCGTGCGCTGCGCAGAAGTCGAGCATCTCCTGGGTCTCGCGGATGCCGCCGATCATCGAGCCGGCCAGGCTCTTGCGGCCGCCGATCAGCGCGAACATCGCCACCGGGCTCGGCTCCTCCGGCGCGCCCACGTTGACGAGGGTGCCGTCGGTGGCCAGGAGGCCCAGGTACGCGTTGAGGTCGATGTTCGCCGAGACCGTGTTCACGATCAGGTCGAACGAGCCGGCCAGCTTCCCGAACGTCGCCGGGTCGCCGGTGGCGTGGAAGTGGTCCGCGCCGAGCTTGAGGCCGTCGGCCTGCTTGGCGAGGGACTGGCTGAGCACGGTGACCTCCGCGCCGAGGGCGTGCGCGATCTTCACGCCCATGTGGCCGAGCCCGCCGAGGCCGACGATGGCGACCCGCTTGCCGGGGCCGGCGTTCCAGTGCTTCAGCGGCGAGTACAGGGTGATGCCCGCGCACAGCAGCGGGGCCGCCTCGTCGAGGCCGATGCCCTCCGGGATGCCCAGCACGTAGTTCTCGTCCACGACGATGTGGGTGCTGTAGCCGCCGTAGGTGGGCCCGCCGTCCCTGCCGGTCCCGTTGTAGGTGCCGACCATGCCGCCGAGGCAGTACTGCTCCTCGCCGGCCTCGCAGTTGACGCACTCGCGGCAGGAGTCGACGAAGCAGCCGACGCCGACCCGGTCGCCGACGGCGTAGCGGGTGACGCCGGGGCCGACCTCGGACACGATGCCGGCGATCTCGTGGCCGGGGACCATCGGGAAGGTGGCGGTGCCCCAGTCCTCGTTCACCTGGTGGATGTCGGAGTGGCAGATGCCGGCGTACGCGATCTCGATCAGCACGTCGTGCTCGCCGACCGGGCGGCGCGGGACCGTGGTGAGCTCGAGCGGGGCCTTGGCCTGGGGTGCGGCGTAGGCGGTGACGTTGGCCATGGTTGTTGGCGCTCCTTGTCGAGTGGATGTGCGACCAGTCTGCCCGGGACCGCGCGGCCTACCCAGACCACCCGTTTTCGTACCACTGGCAGGGACAGGATCAGCGCCGGACCGCTGGGCATACTGGGTGCATGGGCCTGCACACCGAACTCAGTGACTTCCTCCGCTCCCGGCGCGCCCGGTTGAGCCCGGAAGAGGCTGGTCTGTCCACCTACGGCGGTCGGCGTCGGGTTCCCGGGCTGCGCCGCGAGGAGCTGGCCCAGCTCGCCGGGGTCAGCGTGGCGTACTACACCCGGCTGGAGCAGGGCAACGGCCAGAACGTGTCGGTGGAGATCCTCGACTCCGTCGCCCGGGCGCTGCGGCTCGACGAGGCGGAGCGGGCGCACCTGATGCACCTGGCCCGGCCCGACCGGCGGGCGGCGGCGCGCCCGGCCCGACCGCAGCGGGTCCGGCCCCAGTTGCAGCAGCTGATCGACGCGATGGACGGCGTGCCGGCGTACATCACGGGCCGGCGCACCGACGTGCTCGGCTGGAACCGCCTGGCCCGCGCGCTGCTGGTGGACTTCCCGGCCCTGCCGCCGGCCGAGCGGAACATGGCCCGGTTCGTGTTCCTGGACCCCCGGGCGCGGGCGTTGTTCGTCGACTGGGCCGGCAAGGCCCGCGACACTGTCAACTACCTGCGGTTCGACGCCGGGCGGTTCCCGTGCGACGAGCGGCTGTGCACGCTGGTCGGCGAGCTGTCGGTGCGCAGCGAGGACTTCCGCCAGCTGTGGGCGGCGTACGGAGTGCAGGACAAGACGTTCGGCACGAAGGAGTTCCAGCACCCGGTGGTGGGGCCGATGACCCTCGCGTACGAGATCTTCCCCGTGCCCGGCGACCTGCACTTGATCACGTTCCACGCGGAGCCGGGGTCGGCGTCCGAGGAGGCGTTGCGGCTGCTCGCCTCCTGGGGCCCCGAGGGGCCCGTCGTCAGCGAGCAGCCGGACGCTGTCAGGTCGCCACGAGGGTGATGTCGTCGCAGTAGCCGTAGCCGGTGCCGACCCGGGCATAGCAGTAGATCCGGGCGGTCGTGTTCGTCGCGCCGGTGGTGAACGTGACGCTACCGAAGGCCCAGGACATCGTGGTGAAGGCGGGGGCGCGGGTCTCGGTACCCCCGAAGGATTTCACGCCGATCACGACCTGGGTGTCGGTCGCCGACACCCTGCCCCATCCGGCGAGGGTGTAGGTGGTGTTCGGCGCGACGGTGACCACCTGCTCGACCGAGCCGGGGTAGGCGCCGACCCGCACGCCGGCGGTGCCCGCGTGCGCCGTCGGGTCCAGCGCGCCCCGGTTGTAGACCGTCCACGGGGCCAGGGTGCCGGCCTCGAAGTCGCCGTTGGCGGCGAGGTTCGCGCAGGTCGGCGACGCCTGGTGCGCGCCGATGTCCGGCCGGCAGCCCGTGGGCACCGCGCCGCCGAAGTAGTCCCGGCCGCCGTTGCCGGCGATCACCGTGCCGGCCCCGCGTGCCGGTGAGCCCGCGCCGAGCCGCAGTCCGGCCGGGCCGGTGCCGGGCGCGACGAGCTTCGGATCCGCCGTGATCTTGCCCGGGTCCGCGGGCTCGCTCGCCGGGTGGGACCCGAAGAACACATTGCTCGTCCACGTGTACGCCGACGCCGCGCCGCTGTAACCGCCGCTGCCGAGGTTGGACACGATGTTGTTGGTGAACGCGACCTTCGTGTTCCCCGAGTCCTGCACGATCGCGGTCGTCGACCCGGCCGGCAGGTGGAACGTGTTCTGGTAGATCCGGGCGTCCTTCTCCCCCACCGCGTACAGGATCCGGGAGTGGTCGTTCTCGCTCAGGTTGTACCGGACCACGGTGCCCGTCGAACTCGACCCGCCCCCGCACGCCCCGCAGAACAGCAGGAAGCCGCCCTCGTTGTCGTGGCTGTAGTTGTACTGGAACACCGCTCCCAGGTTGCCGAAGTCGGAGTCGAAGGCCATGCCGTCGTTCGTCCCCGGCTGGCGGCGCACGTGGTGCACCTCGTTGAACTGGAACGTCGGGTAGTCGCTGTTGATGGTCCACAGGCCGGCGTTGTTGCCGGGCGAACGCGTCGCGATGTCGTAGGCCACGTTGCGCTGCACCAGGGCGTGGTCGGTCACCCGGGTCACCAGGCCGTCGCCGCCGATGTCGTGCAGCAGGTTGTCCTGGAACACCACCCGGGTGTTGGCCACCCAGTTCTGGGTCGTGCCGCAGCCGTCCCCGGTGCCGTACGTGGGCCGGCACATCCACGTCGAGCGGGTCGTCAGGCCCTCGCGGTCGACGTGGAACACCTCGGAGTTCTGGACCAGCACGTCGTCGAAGTGCGTCGGCGTGGTGGTGCCGCTGACCCGGAACTGGATGCCGTTGCTCCACTTGGAGTCGTCGCCGCGCACGTGGTGGACGTAGACGTTGTCGACCACGTAGTGGTGCCCGGTGCCGAAGTCGGTCAGCTCGACGAGCAGGCCGTCGCGTTCGGCGGCCGTACCGGCGTCGTTGGTCAGTTCCAGGTCCCGGATCTCCCAGTACTCCTGGTTGCGCAGGTAGAACGCCGCGTACGCGGTGCCGGCGGCGGCCACGACCGGGCGGGCCGTGTCGGTGCCGTAGGCGGCGACGGTGACCGGGGCCGTGGCGGTGCCGGAGCCGAGGGGGTGCAGCTGGCCGGTGCAGGTGACGCCCCGGCGCAGGGCCAGGGTGTCGCCCGGGGCGAAGGTGTGCGCGTTGACCGTGGCGAGGTCGCGCCACGGGGTCGCGGCCGTGCCGTCGCCGGTGGCGGCTGCCGAGCAGTCCAGGTAGTAGGTGGCGGGGGCGGCGGCCCCGGCTGGCGTCGGTGCCAGGAGGGTCGCGGCGAGGACCAGCACGGGGAGGAAGCGTCTCATGTGCGTTCCTTCGGGGAGGGGTGCCTTGCGGGGCCCGGCGGGACCGGCTACCCGGGTGCCGGGAGATCGAACAGCGCGGCCAGGTCGACGGTGCGGACCCGGCCGGACGGAAAGGTCACGGTGACCACAGTGCCGGCCACATCCGCCGTCACCGGGTCGACGCCGGCGTCGGAGTCGACGCCGTCACCGGCCTCGGCGTCGCCCGCTGTGAAGCCCAGCCGGTGGTCGGCGACGAACACGCCCTCGCCGTTGACCTCGCCGGTCAGGTACGGCGCCGCGGCCACCGCGCCGGACGCGCTGCACCCGTCCTGCGCGACGCTGCCGGCCCCGGTCCAGCCGTACAGGGCGACCACGGAGCTGACCAGTCCGTCGGCGGAACGGACCACCCCGTCGGCGGCCGTCACCGCCGCCCCGGCCACCGCGTGCCCGCCCTCGCGGAGCCCATACGCGCCGCGCGCCGTCACCCAGTGGCAGCGCACCTCGTGGCCGGCGTCGACCACCGAGGCCGTCACGACCCGCGCGTCCCAGGCGGCCCCGTCGCGTTGCGGCACGTGCCAGGAGGCGGCCAGGTTCCCGTCGACCAGGTGGCCCAGGATCCGGCCGCGTCGGCTGGCCCGGCCGCCCCGCAGCAGCGCGAGGTGCCCGTCGACCGCGTCGTCGAACGCCGCGCCGGTGCCGGGGGCGGTGTGGGTGGAGTAGCCGAACTTGGCGTAGTGCGGGTCGTCGGGGTCGGTGGCCGTCGGCGTGTTCCAGGAGTCGGAGGCGTGGTCGCTGCCGTGGTTGACCAGGCGGACCACGCCATCGCCCGCGCCGTGCACCAGCCAGCCGACCGCCGGCAACGGGCGGGTGAACGGTTCCGTGACCGGATCGGGTTCCACGTCAGTCCACACCGGATGATCGGCGGGCAGGCCGAGGCCGGCGAAACCCGTCGCCGCGAAGTACGGCGAACCCGGGCCGCTGTAGGACTGGGTCAGGGCCAGGTGGTCCGGCGCGCCCCAGCCGAGGGACACGGGCCGTTCGACGCCGACGCCCAGGTCCGTGAAGTACCGCAGCAGGCCGCTGGCGATCCGCCGGGTCTCCCCGGGCTCCAGGGGCGAGACGCCCTCGGACTCCGCGAGCCACAGGGCGGACAGGGCCGCCGTGCGATAGGTGAGCGAGCGGCCCTGGTGCATCATCCGGCCGTCTGGGGCGAAGGTGCGGGCGAAGTCGGCGACGAAGGACGCGAGCCGGGTCCGCCAGGCCTGCAGTTCGTCGGGGGTGCCGCGTTCGGCGTACCACATGCCGAGGAAGGGGTGGATGGCCCAGCCGAGGTAGTGGTCGACGTTGCGCCCGGGGCCGTCGAGGTACCAGCCGCCGCCCTGGTGGTACCCCTCGATCACCGCGACGCCGGCCGCGCCCCGGCAGCCCGTCACATCGGCGCCCACCGAGCCGAGGAACGCCTCGCACGCCGCCGGGAACAGCTGCCAGTTGTTCGGCCACACGGGCAGCCGGGCGTGGTGGCCGAGCCAGTCGACCAGGCGCTCGCGGGTCGTCGCGTCCAGCCGGTCCCAGATCCGGCCCCGGCTGGCCCGCAGGGCGAGGGCGACGTTGGCGGCCTCCACCGTGGGCTGGCCGGTGCCGACCATCGAAACGACGCACGGGTCGGCGCGGGACCACTCGCCCGCGACCCCGGCGGCGATGCCGGCCGCGTACCAGCCGGCGTAGTCGTGCGGGTCGTCGCCCGTGGCGATCCGGTGCGCGGCGAGCAGCATGCTCCGGGCGAACGCCTCGAGCCCGTCGCTGCGGACACCGGAGCCACTGGTGCGGCCGGGGACGTGGAAGTGGGCCCGGTCGGGGCTCGCGTACCGGCGCAGGTGCAGCAGCCAGTGGTCGGCGACGGCGACCCAGTGGTCGCGACCCCAGCCGGTGTGCGGCGAGAGGACCCGGTCCTCGGCGGGCGTGGCAAGCATGTGGAAAACGTTTACCTATCGACGCGTACCTGTCAAGAGGGCGTCCTTGACCCGTGCCGCGGATGCACTATTCTGTGATGAAAACGTTTACAGAAACAGAGGGTCGATGAGCCGCAAGCGCACCACCCCGGGCGGCCGCGCGACCATCCGCGACGTCGCCGAGCGGGCCGGGGTCTCAGTCGCCACCGTGTCGCGGGTGCTCGCGGGCACCTACCCGGTCGCGCCCGCCACCCGGGCCCGGGTCACCAAGGCCGTCGCGGCGCTGGACTACGTGGTCAACGCGCACGCCCGCGCCCTGTCCGGCCACAGCGCCAAGACGGTCGCGATCCTGGTCAGCGCGGTCGACGCGGCCTTCTACGCGAAGATCGCCCAGGGCGTGGAGGACCAGGCGGCCGCCGAGGGCCGACTGTGCCTGATCTGCACCACGGGCGGGGACCCGGACCGCGAGATGGCGATCCTCACCCTGCTGCGCGAACAGCACGCCGACGCGGTGATCCTGGTCGGCGCCGTGGTGGAGGACGAGGAGTACCGGCGGCGGATGGCCCAGGTCGCCGGCTCCTTGCACGCGGCGGGCTCGCGGCTCGTGCTGGTCGGCCGGCCGTCGCTGGGTCCGGACGTGCCGGCGGTGACCGTGGAGTACGACAACTCGGCCGGGGCGTACGCGCTCACCAGCCACCTGCTGTCCCAGGGGCACGAGCGGATCCTCTACCTGGGCGGCGCGCCCGGGCACAGCACGGCGGAGGAGCGGATCGCCGGCTACCGCCGGGCCCTGGCCGAGCACGGGATCGCCGAGGATCCGGCGTTGCAGGTGCTGGGCATGTTCGGCCGCCCTTTCGGGTACGACGCGATGCGCCGCCTCCTCGCCGCCGGCCCGCCCGGGTTCACGGCGGTGTTCGGCTCGGACGACCTGGTGGCCGCCGGCGCGATGCAGGCGCTGCGCGAGGCGGGGCTGTCGGTGCCGCAGGACATCTCGATGGTCGGCTACAACGACATCTCCCCGGCGCTCGACCTGCGGTTGACCACGGTGCACATCCCCAGTGAGGAGCTGGGGCGCCAGGCGGTGCGGCTCGCGCTGCACTCCCCCGACCTGACCCCGCACGTGGTGCTGGGCACGCATGTGGTGATCCGCGACTCGGTCCGCTCCCGCCTGCGCGCCTGACCGACGCGGAGGATCCGCACGCACCGCGGTGGCGGCCACCACCCGGGTGCGTGCGGATCACTTGCGTCGGTGGGTCCGCCCGTCCGGGCCCGACCCGGACGCGCCGCCCGTCAGGCGGCGGCGTGCTCCGTCGCGTACTCCTCGGCGGCCTTCGCCCCGCCCTTGGCCTTCCAGTCCTTGACGATCGCGTCCCATTCGGACACCGACTTGCGGCCGAAGATCACCGCGGCCAGCCCGTCGCCGATCACCTTGTCGAGCTGGGCCCCGCTCGTCGACCAGGTCGCGGAGCGCAGTCCGTTGGACGGGTCGGCGACGCTGCGCGGCAGGGTGTCGCGCTCCCACTGGTGCAGCCGCTTCGTGGCCTCCGGGTTGCCGGGGAAGTAGATCACCTGCGGGGCGGCGGCGATGTACTTCACCGGCAGGTTGGTGATGTTCTCCGTCTTGGCCAGCTCGGTGGTGACGATCCCGCCGTCGGCGCCCCGGGTGAAGTGGGCGCCCTCGACGCCGAAGTTGCACAGCTCGTACTCCGTGGAACCGAACGGCGCGGCCAGGTAGTCGCACACCCGCAGCAGCAGCTTGAGCCGGTCGGTCGGGGCCTTCTTGAACACCACGTACCCGAACCGGCCGTTGCCCTGCCACGGGGTGGGGTTCTTGCCGTAGGGCAGCGCGAAGTCGAAGGTGAAGTCCTTGACCTTGGCTGCCGTGCCCGCGTACGCGCCGAACCCGTCGGTCATCGAGGCCACCGTCTGGTTGTAGAACAGCGACTTCATGTCCACCGCGCTGGTGGTCAGCGAGTCCGGGTAGTAGGGCAGCTTGGTCATGAACTCCAGGGCCTGGCGGAACTGGTCTGTCTCGTAGGTGGGGATGAACTTGCCGCCCTCGACCTTCCACAGGTTGGGCGCGCCGAACGAGCCGGCGTGGTAGGCCGCCGAGGCCCAGCCGGTGAAGTTGCTGGTCGAGGCGCCGATCCCGTACTTCTTGCCGGAGGTGTACCCCTTCAGCCCGGCGAGGAACTGGTCGGCGTTCCAGTCCCGGGGCACGCCGGCGCTGTCCATCGCCGTCCGGTTCAGGATCAGGCTGTTGCCGGGCATCGGCCGCTCGGTGGGGATGCCGTAGATCTTGCCGCCGATCCGCCCCATGCCCTGCCAGGAGTAGGCCGGGATGTTGGCCAGGTTCGGGTACGCCTTGACGTGGTCCCCGCCGATCAGGTCGGACAGGTCCGCGCACTGGGTCTGGATGAAGTCCTGCTCCCGGGACAGGTAGTAGCCCGCGCCGAACATGATGATGTCGGGCAGGTCCCCCGACGCCATCACGGTGGCCATCTTCTTCTGGAACTCCGCGTCGGGCACCAGGACCAGCTTCAGGTTCACGCCGAGCGCCTTGTTCAGCGCGGCCCAGAGCTGGTTCTGCTCGGCCGGCTTCGGCGGGGTGCCGTAGGTGATCACCATGGCCGTGACGTCGGAGCCGTCGCCGACCTTGTCCTTGACGGCCGTGGCGAGGTGCTGCGGGTAGTTGAGGTAGCCGGCCTGGATGCCGAACTTCGCCTCGGGAGCCAGGTCGGGCTTGGGGCCGGCGAACGGCACGTACGTCGGCCACGGGGTGAGGTTCTTGCCCGAGTTGCCCACGGCGCCCTTCGTGGCACCTCCGCCGCACCCGGCGAGCGTGCCGCCGGCGGTGACGGCGAGCGCCCCCGCGCCGATCATCTTGAGGAGGGACCTGCGGTCCATGGTCATTCCCTTCTAAGCCTTGACGGCGCCGGTCAGGACGCCCTTGACGAAGTAGCGCAGCTGAAACTCTGGGGGTGGAGGGACACGTCGCATCACGCCTTGACCGCCCCGGTGAGGACGCCCTTGACGAAGTAGCGCTGGACGAACGGGTAGAGACACACGATCGGCAGAGTGGCGAGTACGACGACGGCCATCTGGATCGACTGGGGGGCGTTCGCGCTGGCGGACTCGCTGACACTGGAGTCGGCGAGCTGCGCGCCCTGGGTGACGTACTGGCGCAGCACGGTGCCGATCGGCCACTTCGACTGGTCGTTGAAGTAGATGATCGCCTCGAAGAACCTGTTCCAGTACGCGACGGCGTAGAACAGCCCGATCACGGCGACCACGGCCTTGGACAGCGGCAGGACCACCCGGAGCAGGATCCGGAACTCGCCGGCCCCGTCGATCCGGGCCGCCTCCAGGAGCTCGGCCGGGACCGACTGGAAGAAGCCGCGCATCACCACGAGGTTGAACACGTTGACGAGGAACGGCAGCACGAGCGCGGAGAAGGTGTCGAACAGGCCGGTGCCCTTCACGATCAGGAACAGCGGGATCATGCTCGGCGGGAACAGGAACGTGAACATGACCGTCAGCAGGATCGGCCGGCCGCCGAACAGTTGCGGCCGGGCCAGCCCGTAGGCGAGGCCGATCGTGGCGACCAGGCTCAGGGCGGTGCCGATGATGGTGACCCCGGCGCTGACCAGCAGCGCCCGGGTGACGATGCCGCCGCCGAGGATCTCGCGGTAGGCGTCGACGGACAGGTCCGAGGGCCAGATCACGTAGCCGCCGTTGGCCGTCACGAGTTCCGGGGAACTGATGCTGGTGGCCACGACCGTCCACAGAGGGAACACGACGAGGAGCGTCACGACCAGGAGCGCGACGCCCTTGGCCACCCGCACCGCGATGGTGGGTCGTCCTTGCCAGGCGGGTCTCATCGCGCGTACACCCCTTGTTCTCCGAGTCGGTGGGCGATCCGGTTCGCGGTGTAGATCAGCCCCAGGCCGACCACGCCCTTGAACAGGCCGGCCGCGGCGGCCAGGCCCCAGTTGCCGTTGGCGAAGCCGGCGTAGTAGACGAAGGTGTCGATCACCTCGCCGGCCTCGGGGCCCACGGCGTCGCGTTGCAGGAAGAACTGCTCGAACCCGATGGAGAGGAACTCGCCGAGCCGCAGGATCAGCAGCAGCACGATCACGGGCCGGATCGCCGGCAGGGTGACGTGCCACAGCCGGCGGCCGTAGCCGGCCCCGTCCAGGGCGGCGGCCTCGTACTGCTGCACGTCGACCTGGGACAGCGCGGCCAGGAAGATGATCGTGCCGAAGCCCGACTCCTTCCAGATCACCTGGGCGACGACGAGCGGCTTGTACAGCGTCGGGTTGCCGATGATGTCCACGGTGTGCAGGCCGTGGTCGCCGAGGAAGCCGTTGAGCACCCCGGTGCCGCCCAGGATCTGCTGGAACAGCGCGATCACGATCACCCACGAGATGAAGTGCGGCAGGTAGACCACGCTCTGCACGAACTTCTGCAGGAACTTCCCCGTCAGGCTGTGCAGGAGCAGAGCCAACGCGAGGGGTACCGGGAAGTAGAACACCAGCTGCAGCGCCGCGATCAGCACGGTGTTGAGCACCGCGTTCCAGAAGGCCGGGTCGCCGAACATCGCGGCGAAGTTGGAGAAGCCGACCCAGTCGCTGTCGCCGACGCCCAGGTAGGGCACGAAGTCCTGGAAGGCGATCACGTTCCCGAACAGCGCGCCGTAGTGGAACACCAGGAAGTAGGCAACGCCCGGCAGCATCAGGGCGAGCAGCAGCGCGTCCCGGCGCAGCCGACGGCGCCGGCTCGGCGGGCGGGGCGTCGGTGGCGGGCTGGTCACGGTCACCTTCTGTCCTCTCGGTCACGGGATCGCTCAGGGACTATCTGGCGTGACACTAAAACGGTTACTACTTCAGGTCAAGAGGGTGTCCAGCCAGTTATCTCAGGACTTTTTTGCCGGATTTGGTATGTTATTCCCGGGTTGGAAACCGCTTTCCAACGGTGACTTGAGCCACTTGCGCGCACCAGCCCGATCGGCTTACGGTGCAACTTCAGTAATCGTTTACTTCCGCCGAACCGGGGGCACCATGTCCGACCATCCCGCCGTCGTCCTCGCCCTGCCGCCCGACCTCGTCGGCGACCTGCTGCCGGCCGACCTCCGGGCCCGGCTGGACCGGACCGCCACCTGGGACCCGGCGGTCAACCTCCAGGCCGGCCCGGCCCCGGCCGCGCTCGCCCGGGCCGAGGTGCTGCTCACCGGCTGGGGCTGCCCGACCATCGACGCGGAGTTCCTGGCCGGCGCGCCCCGGTTGCGGGCCGTCGTGCACGCCGCCGGGTCGGTCAAGGGCCACGTCACCGACGCCGTGTACGCGGCCGGCATCCTGGTGTCCTCCGCCGCCGAGGCCAACGCGCGGCCGGTCGCGGAGTACACCCTGGCAGCCCTGGTCCTCGCGGCGAAGCGGGCCTTCGGGGCCGCGCGCGACCTGCGCAACGGCCACGACGGCCACCGGCACGCCCCTGGCGAGGCGACCGGCCTGACCGGGTGCGTCGTCGGGGTGGTCGGCGCGTCCCGGGTCGGCCGGCTGGTGATCGCGATGCTCGCCGACTACGGCGTCGAGGTCCTGGTGGCCGACCCGTACGCGGACCCGGCGGAGTTCCGGGCCGCCCCGCCGGGCGGCGGCGGTGCGGCGGGCGGCGGGGGCGCGACGCTCGTCGACCTGGACACCCTGTGCCGGCGGTCGGACATCGTCACCGTGCACGCCCCGTCGCTGCCCGAGACCCACCACCTGCTCGACGCCCGCCGGCTCGACCTGCTCCGGGACGGGGCGGTCGTGATCAACACGGCGCGCGGCGCGCTGATCGACACCGCCGCGCTCACCCGGCACTGCGCCGCCGGCCGGCTCGACGCCGTCCTCGACGTCACCGACCCCGAGCCGCTGCCCCTGGACCACCCGCTGCTGGTGCTGCCGAACGTTCTGGTCACCCCGCACATCGCGGGGGTACGCGGCCGCGAGCTCCGCCTGCTGGGCGCCTACGCGGTCGCCGACATCGAGCGGTACGCCGCCGGGCTGCCATTGCGGGGCGCGGTGCGGCACGCCGACCTGGCCCGGATGGCGTGACCTGACCGGCCGTCCGGCGCGGGTCGACCGCCGCGCGCCGGGTCGGGAACCACCGTAACCGTCAAAGATCTTCCGTTTCGCGCCCGACCCGCCCGGGGCGGTCGCGTCGGGTAGCGGCCCAGGTCGAGGTCAGAGCCCCCCAGGTATGTCCACATCGGATCCGACGAAGTGAGCATCCTGGGAGAAGCCACCGGGAATAAACGGTGGCGATCATTAGCTCTGCCGCCTCTCCGCCCATTGAGGCGCATTGACCTGGATAAGGCTGGTACATCACATATGAAGATGTCACGATGCCGCGTCGCGCCCGGGGGGTGTCCGCGTGGACAACACTGAGTCCTTTCCGCTGACCGAGATCCAGTACGCCTATTGGGTCGGCCGGGGCCCCAACTTCGTCCTCGGCAACGTCGCCCCGCACGCCTACTTCGAACTCGACGGCAAACGCCTCGACCCCGACCTGCTCACCACGGCGTGGCGGCGGCTCGTCGCGCGGCACGAGATGCTCCGCGCCGTGGTCGGCGACGACGGCCGGCAACGGATCCTCGACGACGTGCCGGAGTACGAGATCGCGTGCGTGGACCTGCGCGACGCCGAACCCGCGGAGGTCGACGACCGGCTCGACGAGATCCGCGCGGAGATGTCCCACCACGTGTACCCGGCGACGACCTGGCCGCTGTTCGGCCTGCGGCTGACCCGGCTGCCCGACCACGACCGGCTGCACATCAGCCTCGACCTGCTGATGGTCGACCTGGCCAGCGTGGCCGTCCTGTTCAGCGAGTGGGCGCTGCTGTGCCAGCACCCGGAGACCGTGCTGGCGCCGATCGAGACCTCGTTCCGGGAGTACGTCGAGGCCCTCGAGGAGGCGCACACCGGGTCGCGCTACCTGTCGGCGCTGGACTACTGGACCGGCCGGGCCGACACCCTCGCCCCGCCGCCCGACCTGCCCCTCGCGAAGTCCCCGGCGAGCGTGCGCAAGCCGGTGTTCACCCACCGGGAGTACCGGCTGCGGCCCGACCTGTGGCAGCGGTTCGCCGACCGGGCCCGCGCGCGCGGCCTGACCCCGACCGCCGTGCTGGCCACCGCGTTCGGCGAGGTCCTGGCGCTGTGGAGCGGCACGGAGCGCTTCACCCTGAACCTGACCCTGTTCAACCGGCTGCCCCTCGTGCTCACCGACGACGGGCGCGGGCACCGGATGGCGCACCCGCACCTGCGCGACGTGGTCGGCGACTTCACCTCCATCTGCCTGCTGGAGGTCGACACCACCGGCGCCGACGGGTTCGTCGACAAGGTCGGCCGGACCCAGTCCCAGCTGCAACAGGACCTGCGGCACCGCTACGCCAGCGCCCTGCACACCCTGCGCGAACGCCGCCGCCGCGGCCTGCAGACCGGCTTCGAGACCATCCCGGTCGTGTTCACCAGCGGACTCGGCACGGTCGCCGACCTCAGCGGGCCCCGGGAGTACTTCGGCGACATCGGCTACCGGGTCAGCCAGACCCCCCAGGTGTGGCTCGACCACCAGGTCGTCGACGTCACCGGCACCCTGGAGCTGTCCTGGGACGCGATCGAGGAGCTGTTCCCGGCCGGGATGCTCGACGACATGTTCGAGGCGTACACGTCCCTCGTCGAGCGGCTGGCCAGCGACGACGACGCCTGGGACGCCGACCTGGCCGTGGCGCTCCCCGACCGCCAGGTGGCCTCCCGCCGCCGGGCCAACGACACGGCCGGCCCGCTGCCCGCCGGGCTGCTGCACGAGCCGTTCCTGGCCCAGGTGCCGCACCGCCCCGACCAGCCGGCGGTGATCAGCCCGGCCGGCACGATCAGCTACGCAGAACTGGAGGCCCGCTCGGCGGCCGTCGCCACCGCGCTGGCCGGCCCGGGCCGCGACCGGCTCGTCGGGATCGTCGCCAACAAGGGCGTCGACCAGGTGGTGGCCGCGTACGGCATCCTGCGGGCCGGCGCGGCGTACCTGCCGGTCGCCGCGAACCTGCCCACCCTGCGCCAGAGGCAGATCCTCACCGACGGCGACGCGGCGGCGATCGTGTCCGGGGCCACCGCCCGGGAACAGCGCTGGCCAGACGGGCTGCCCCGGCTCGACCTGGCGGCGCTGCCGGCGGACCTCGACGCCCCGGACAACCCCGCCCGGCCGGAGGACCTGGCGTATGTGATCTACACGTCGGGCTCCACCGGCAACCCCAAGGGCGTCATGATCGAGCACCGGTCGGCGCTGAACACGGTCGTGGACATCAACGACCGGTACCGGGTCACGGCCGACGACCGGGTGTTCGGCCTCGCCGACCTGGGCTTCGACCTGTCCGTCTACGACCTGTTCGGCACCATGGCCGCCGGCGCGACCCTCGTGCTGCCCGACGGCGACAAGCTCAACGACCCGGCGCACTGGGCGAAACTGATGACCGAGCACCGGGTCAGCGTGTGGAACTCGGTGCCGGCCCAGATGCTGATGCTCGTCGAGCACCTGGAGGCCGGCGCGGAGGTGCCCCCGGCCCTGCGGGTCGTGATGCTCAGCGGCGACTGGATCCCGGTGGACCTGCCCGAGCGCATCGCGGACCTGTGGCCGGACGCGCAGGTGTTCAGCCTGGGCGGGGCGACGGAGGCGTCGATCTGGTCGATCGCGCACCCGACCGCCGACGTGGAGCCGGACGCGCCGAGCGTCCCGTACGGCACGCCGCTGCGCAATCAGCGGTTCCACGTGCTCGACGCGCGGCTGCGGCCCAGCCCGGTGTGGGTGACCGGCGAGCTGTACATCGAGGGCGACGGGCTGGCCCGGGGCTACTGGGGCGACCCGGACAAGACCGCCGCCAGCTTCCCGACCCACCCGGTGACCGGCGTGCGGCTCTACCGGACCGGCGACTACGGCCGCTACCTGCCCGACGGCACCCTGCAGTTCCTCGGCCGGCGCGACGGCCAGATCAAGATCAACGGGTACCGGGTGGAACTCGGCGAGGTCGAGGCGGTGCTGCGCCAGCACCCGGGCGTCGACCAGTCCGTGGCCGTCGCCGCGACAGGGGACGGCCCGGCCCGCCTGGTCGGCTACGTCGTGCCCACCGACCCGCCGGACGAGTCCCTGTTCGGCGTCGAGACGGCCGACCGGGCGCACAACGACGCGCTCTGGCGGCGGCTGACCGGCCTGGCCGCCAGCGCCCCGGAGGAGGACACCGCCGCGTTGCTCGAGGCGTGGCGGCGGCTCGACGACGTGCACGCGGCGGCGGTGGGCACGGCGTTCCGCGCCCTGGGCATGCCACACCGCCCGGGGCGGGTGTTCGACCCGGCGCACACGGCGCGGGGCGCGGGCGTCGCCGGCCGCTACGACCGCTGGCTGCGCCGGGCCACCGCCGTGCTCACCGACCGGGGCTTCCTGCGCCCGGACCCTGAGGGGTCCGTCGTCGTCCGTGAGCTGCCGCAGGCCATCCCCGGCCCGGTCGCCGACGCCGTGCGGGCCAGCCTGGGCGGGTCGCTCGGCGTGCCCGACGACCTGACCGACTGGCTGCTCAGCCTCGCCGGCGGCGTCGCCGGGGTGCTCACCGAGGACCTGCACTCCGCGCAGCTGTACACCAACGACCGCACCACGGAGGTGTACGCCCGACTGTTCGACCCGACGTACCGGATCGCGGCGGCCGCCGTCGCCGAGCTGGTCGCGCAGTGGCCGGCCGACCGGCCGCTGCGGATCCTGGAGGTCGGCGCGGGCTACGGCTCGCTCACCGGTCACCTGCTGCCGCTGCTGCCGCCGGAGGCCACCGAGTACGTGTTCACCGACATCTCGACGTACTTCCTCGGAGCGGCCCGCACCGCGTTCACCGACCACCCCTTCGTCCGCTACGAACTGTACGACCTCGACAGCACCCCGCAGACCCAGGGCTTCGACGGCCGCGAGTTCGACCTGGTGATCGTCGCCAGCGTGCTGCACGACGCGAAGGACATCGGCCGCACGATGCGCAACCTGTCCGGGGTGCTCGCGCCCGACGCGGTGCTGCTCATGGTCGAGCAGACCACGTTCCACCCGTGGTTCGACCTCACGATGGGCCTGCAACAGGGCTTCGACGGGTACGAGGACACCGCGCTGCGCGGCGCGCACCCGCTGCTGGACCGCCGGCAGTGGGACGCCGTCCTGACCACGGCCGGGTACACCGGCACCACGGTGCTGTCCACCGGCGGCCCGGCGGCGGTGGGCTTCGACGTGATCGTCGCCCGGGGCCCGGCCGAGCGCCGCCGGTTCGAGCCGGAGGCGTTGAAGGCGTTCGTCGGCGAACGGCTGCCGAAACACATGGTGCCGTCGCGGATCCACACCCTCGACGCCGTGCCGCTCAGCGACACCGGCAAGGTCGACCGCAAGGCCCTCGCACGGGCGAGCGTCCGGACGGCGGCCCGGGGCCGGCCGGCGAAGCCGCCGCGGACGGAACGCCAATACCAGCTGGTGGACATCTGGCGGGAGACGCTCGGCCTGGCCGACCTGGACCTCGGCGACGACTTCCTGGAGGCCGGCGGCGACTCGTTGCAGGCCGCGCGGCTGGTGGGGGCGATCCAGACCCGGTTCGGGGTGGCCGTGCCCGTCGCGGTGATCCTGGAGTACCCCACGGTGGAGGCCCTCGACGGCTACCTCACCGACCTGATCGGTCCGTCCGAGCCCCGGGAGGCGTCATGACCGCGCAGCCGATCCAGGACTGGCTGGTGGGCTTCGTCGCCGACCTGCTGGCCATCGCACCGTCCGAGGTGGACCCGACCGCGACCATGGAGGCGCTGGGGGTCGACTCGGCCACCACCCTCGTGCTGGCCGGCGACCTCGGCGTCCTGCTCGGCCGGACGATCCCCCCGACCGAACTCCTCGACCACCCGACGCTGGCCGCCCTGGCGGACCACCTCGCGAGACAGCCGGCGTAGGGGGCTGACGTGGACACCCTCTCAACTCCGCGCTGGCTGGTCCGCGCCATCGCCCGGCCCACCCCGGCCGTCCGGCTGTACTGCTTCCCGCACGGCGGCGGCTCGATCGCCGAGTACGTCCGGTGGGCGGCGGAACTGCCCGGCGTGGAGTTGTGGGGGGTCCAACTGCCCGGCCGCGGCAGTAGGCTCAGGGAGCGACATTTCACCCGGATGGAGCCGCTCGTGGAAGCACTGCTGGCGGAGAACACGTTTCCCGCGCCGTTCGCGTTCTTCGGACACAGCATGGGCAGCCTGGTCGCCTACGAGGTGACCCGGGCGCTGCACCGCGCCGGCCGGCCACTGCCGGAGCGGCTGTTCGTCTCCGCGTACCCGGCGCCGCACCTGCCCCGCAGGGAGCCGGCCGTGCACCACCTGCCCGACGACGACCTGCTCGCGGAGGTCGAGCGCCGGCACGGCGGGGTGCCGGCCGAGGCCCTGGTCGACCCGGACCTCAAATCGATGATCGCCGGCTGCCTGCGGGCCGACTACGAGCTGGTCGACTCCTACGCGCACCGGCCGGCCCCCGCGCTGCCGGTGCCGCTGACCGTCCTCGGCGGGCGCGAGGACCACGTGACGGAGGAGGAGCTGGCGGCGTGGGCGGAGCACAGTACCCGTCCGGTGGCCTCCCGTCGGTTCGCCGGCGGGCACTTCTACCACCGCGAGCACCGCCGGCCGCTGCTGCGGACCATCAACGCCACATTCCGACAGTCGGGGGTCTGAGTGCTCGTCTTCGCGTTCGCCGCCCTGGTCCTGATCGCCATCCCCGGTCCGGACCAGGCCCTGATCACCCGCAACGCGCTCACCGGCGGCCGGACGGCCGGGCTGCTGACCATGGTGGGCGGGGCGACCGGGGTCTCCGTGCACGCCACCGCGGCGGCGTTCGGGGTGTCCGGGCTGCTGATGGCCTCCGCGGAGGCGTTCACGGCCCTGAAACTGATCGGCACCGTGTACCTGCTGTGGATGGGCGTGCAGACCCTGCTGTCGGCCCGGAAGCGGTCCGCGTCGGCGGCTGTCGAGGAGGCCGCGCAACCGGCCGGCTCCCCGTGGCGCTACCTGCGGCACGGGTTCCTGTCGAACTCGCTGAACCCGAAGGTCGCGCTGTTCTTCATCACCCTGCTGCCGCAGTTCTTCCCCCGGCACGGCGGGGGCCTGGGCTACGCGCTGCTGCTGTCGGCGATCTTCGCGGTGATCTACCTGCTGTGGTTCAGCCTGTACGTCCTCGTCGTGGACCGGGCCGGTGCCGTGCTGCGCCGGCCGAAGGTCCGGGCCCGGATCGAGCGGGTCACCGGGCTGCTGCTGGTCGGCTTCGCGGTCCGCCTGGCGCTGCAGACCCGCGACTAGAGGCCCGCCCGTGAAGAGGGATCACCGAACGGGGCGGGGTGGCGACGATCCGTCGACGCGTTCGGCCATTGTGGACACGCTGGTCGACGCCGTGGCGCGGCAGCACCGGACGGCCCATTGACACGGACGGATCCGACGGGCGAGGCTCACTGCGCTGATCTTGCGCTGTCCACGGAGGAGCCCCATGACCGAGTACGTCCTTCTCGTCGACGCGCACCAGGCGTTGCGTACCACGGTCGCCGCCGTCGACCCGGCCGACTGGGCGCTGCGCACCCCGTGCGCGGAGTGGAACGTCACCCAGGTGCTCCAGCACGCCGCCGGGGACCAGCTCGCCTATGCCGCGGCGATCACCGGCGGCCCCGGCCCGGCGGAGAACCCGTTCGCGCCGTCCGGGAAGCTCCGGGACGCGCCGCTGATCGTGCTGGACCTGGCCCTCGACGCCACGGTCAACGCCTGGGCCACCGTGGCCACCGACGCGGAGAACGTGCCGAACCCGCTGCCGCAGGGGCCGATGTCCGCGACCCTGGCCGCCGGGGCGTGCGCGCTCGACGCGGCGGTGCACGCCTGGGACATCGCCGTCGCCACCGGGCAGCCCTCGCCGCTCACCGCACCGATGGCCGAGGCCCTGCTGCCGATCGCGACGGCGCTGTGCGAACCGTTGCGGGCGTGGGGGGCGTTCGGGGCCGTCGTGCCGGCCGAGGGCGGGGACGACGCCGCCGCCACGCTGCTGCGCTACCTGGGCCGCGAACCCGGCTGGAAGGCCTGACCCGGCGGGCAGCAGGTCCGGTGCCCGCCGGGTCGATCCGCGCGTCCCCGTTACCAGGTGCTGTTGACCAGGCCGGTGCCCAGGTAGACCTGGTCGAAGCCGTTGCCGTCCTGGTCGTCGGTGAACGCGACGGTGATCTCGCCCCACGGCGACACGCCCAACGCCGGCTCGTCCTGCCGGCCGGTGGCCGTCGCGTTCACCCGCAGCTCGGGCAACCGGCCGGTGACCGTGCCGTCCGGGTTGAAGCCGCGCGCCCACACGTCCGAGCCGTCCACCCAGCTCACGACGAGCTTGAGCTGGTCGTCGACGCCGACCCGCGGCGTGGTCTGCGGGCCTACGACCTCGGTGTCGTCGGTGACGAGCCGGTCGGTGGTGGTGCGTGCCGCCCCGGTGGCGGTGAAGGAGCGGGTGGCCACCCGGGCGGTACCCGTGTGGTCGGTCTCCCACGCGGCCACGAAGTCGCCGTTGAAGGTCGCGGCCACGGCCGGGTTGCGCTGCTGGCCGCCGCCGGCCGCGTTGGCCGTCGTCTGGGCGAGCTTCACCCCACCGGACGGGGTGAGGATCTTCAGGCCGATGTTGTAGAAGCCGTTGCCGTCGCCGTCCTCGTCCCACACCACGACCGCGTTGCCGGCCGCGCCGACGGCCACGTCCGGCCGGTGGTGGGTGCCACCGGTCGTGTTGACCTGCGCCTCGTAGGTCTTCGAGGTGAGCGAGGCGTAGCCGGCCGCGCGGACCGTCGGCTGGGCGCCGGTCTGCACGTCCTCCCAGACCACGGTGAAGCCCGCGCCGTCCGGGTCGGCGGCCACGGCCGGCTCGAACTGCTGGCCGGCGGAGCTGGCGTTGGCCGTGCCGGAGCCGCTGACCGTGCCGGCGGTGGACACGGTGCGTACGGCGATGTTGTAGAAGCCGTTGCCGTCGGGGTCCTCCGACCAGACGACCACGGCGGTGCCGTCCTCGTGCAGGGCGACGTCGGGCTGCCAGTGCCGCCAGGTGCCGGTGCCGCCGGTGGAGATCTTCTTCTCGTACAGGGATGTGCCGTCCTTGTACAGCCGGAGGAACACCTCCGAGTGCACCGGGTCGGTCGGGTTCGTCGCGTCGCGGTCGTCCTCCCAGACGACGGCCGTGTACCCGTTGCGGGTCGCCGACACCGCCGCGTTGTCCTGGTCGCCGGTCGCGACGCTGTTCGCCGTGGACCAGGTGATGTCCGCCGGGGTGGTGCCGGACGCCGACGCTGGGGCGCCGACCAGGAGCGGACCGGCCGTCGCGGCGGTCACGGCCACCACGAGAGCGCGGACACCGAGCGCGCGGGCCCTCACGGGTTCACCAGACCGGGGTTGCCGGCCTCGATCGCGTAGCTCTGGACGGTGTGCACCGGGTAGTCGCGGACGGTCACCTTGTCCACGAACCGGAAGTCGACGGCCATCCGGGTGGAGTCGACGTTGGCCCGGACGTACCCCCGGAGGTTCTTGTAGAACTTGACGTGCGGGTTGAGGCTCGACAGGCCGGTCTCCGCCGCGTTGCCGTCGCCGGAGGACGTGACCGACGTGCTGACCAGCTCGGTGCCCACGATCCTGTTCTGCGAGGCGTAGTCGAGCATCAGGTTGCTCGCCCACGACCGGTGCACGTCGCCGGTCAGCACCACGGCGCTGCGCACGCCGCGCGCGTCCCAGCCCTGCTGGAGCCGGTCGCGGTTGGCCACGTAGCCGTCCCAGGCGTCCATCGAGGTCGCGCCGGCGGCGTCGGCGAGCTTCTGGGCGAAGAACACCTGCTGGCCGATGATGTCCCAGGTGCCGAGGTGCTGGCCGAGGCCGTCGAGCAGCCAGGACTCCTGGGCGGCGCCGGTCAGGGTGCGGTTGGGCAGCTTCGCGTCGGCGCACACCTTGGTGCCGTCGCCGCAGGCCTGGTCGTCGCGGTACTGCCGGGTGTCCAGCAGGTGGAACGTGGCCAGGCTCCCCCAGCGCAGCCGCCGGTAGAGCTGCATGTTCTCGTTCACCGGGACTGAGGAGGCCCGCAGCGGCATGTGCTCGTAGTACGCCTTGTAGGCGGCAGCCCGACGCGCCTTGAACCAGGTCACGTCGCCGGCCGGGGAGTTGTCGGCCCGCGTCAGGTTGGCGTAGTTGTTCTCCACCTCGTGGTCGTCCCAGATCACCAGCCACGGGGCGGCGGCGTGCGCGGCCTGCAGATCCGGGTCCGTCTTGTACTGCGCGTGCCGCACCCGGTAATTCGCCAGCGAGGTGATCTCGCTGGTCGGGGCGTGCTTGCGGACGGCGGTGGTGGACGCCGTGCCCTCGTAGAGGTAGTCGCCGAGGTGCAGCATCACGTCGGGCTGCTCCTCGGCCATCCGCCGGTACGCGGTGAAGTAGCCCGACTCGTAGTGCGAGCACGACGTGAACAGCATCGTGAACGGCGAGTTCGACCCGACGGCCGGGGTGGTCCGGGTCCGGCCGACCGGGGAGATGTACCCGGCGGCGCGGAACCGGTAGAAGTACTCCGCGCCCGCCTGCAGACCGGTCACCTCCACGTGCACGGTGTGCGCGGACGCGTACGCGGCGGTGACGGTGCCGGTCCGGACGAGCTGGGTGAAGTACTCGTCGGAGGCCACCTGCCACTCGACGGACACGGCGGCCGTGGACATGCCGCCCTGGCCGTCGGCGTTCAGAGGCGACGGGGCGAGCCGGGTCCACAGCACCACGCCGTCCGGGGCGGGATCGCCGGACGCGACGCCGAGCGTGAACGGGTAACCGAGGGCCGCACCGGCGGCGCCGGAGGTCAGGAAGGTCGCGCCGGCACCGGCGAGACCACCGAGGATGAACGTTCGTCTATGCAGTGGGGGCATGCCTGTGTTCTACCGGCCACAGTGGGGCTATTGCCAGGTCCGACACTGATTGTTCGGCTACCTTTGGCGCTGCGGTCGGCCGGCGCCGACAAAACCCACACGGGCGGCGCCCGGGCCGCCCCCGGGCCCGTCGGGCCGCGACCCGACCAGGGGCGGGGCGGCGGTCTCAACGCCCCGCCGCCACGTTCCCCAGGATCCGGTCGATCACCAGCTCCGACCGGTCGAGCTGCAACGCGTGCCCCGCCCCCGGCACGACCTCGACCCGGATCCCCGGGGCGACGTCGGCGAGCCGGGCGGCCACCTGGGCGGAGCGGTGCAGGGTGCTGCGCGCGCCGAGCAGCACCGACACCGGCACCCCCACCGCGCGCAGCTCCTCGTCCGTGAACACCGTCGCCGGCGGCAGCTTGCGGCGGAACCCGGCCGACGGCAGCGCCAGGCTCATCAGCTCGGTCTCCAGGATCGTGCTGTTGCCGACGAGCCGGGCCAGGCGGGGCCGGAGCGCGCGCGGGGCGAGCCCTGCCAGGCCACCGGCGATGATCCAGCCGATGAACCGCGCGCCGACCTCGGCGAACCCGGCGGGCTCGACCAGGGTCAGTCGTGCGACCCGGCCAGGGGCGGCGAGTACTGCGTGCAGGGCGGTCCAGCCGCCGTAGGAGCAGCCGACGACGTGCGCGTCGGTGACGTCGAGGCCGGCGAGGAGCTGGTCGAGCCAGCGGCCGGCGTCGGGGCCGTCGGCGACCGGGGCGGTCTGGACGCTCGCGCCCGGCTCGCCGACCGGGTCGACGACGATGACCGGGTGGTGGGCGGCGAGGGCGGCGGCGTAGCCGTACCAGGAGAGGGCGTTGCCGCCGGCACCCGGGAGCAACACGACCGGGGGGCCCTCGCTGGGGCCGCCCCGGTAGACCCGGGTGGTGCCGAACGCCGTGGGCACATCGACGGCCCAGCGCGGCAGGGGCCAGACCGCGGTGAACACCCGGTCGTAGGCGGTGATGAACTTGGTCCGGGCGGCGTCGTTCCTGAACTGTCCGATTCTCATGATACAGTTGTATCACAACTTGAGAGGTGGCGCGGTGTCCAAGGTGGACCACGAGGAACGACGGACCCAGATCGCCGAGGCGCTGCTGCGGATCGCCGACAGCCAGGGCCTGCAGGCGGCGAGCATGCGGGTGGTGGCCGCCGAGGCGGGGGTGTCGCTGCGCCTGGTGCAGTACTACTTCCACACCAAGGAAGAGCTGCTGATGGACGGGCTCGCCCGGCTCGGCGTCCAGTTGCAGGCCCGGATGAGCGCGTGGATCGCGGCGGCCGGCTCGCCGCCCACCCCGCGCGGCACCGTGACCGCGATCCTGTCCAGCGTGCTGCCCACCGACGCGGAGAGCCGGCGGATCACCCGGACCTGGTCGGCGTACTACACGCTGGTGCTCACCGAGCCGGCGCTCGCCGAACGGCACGGCACGGCGCACGCGGACCTGCTGGAGTCGTTCCTGGCGAAGCAGATCCGGGCCGCGCAGGAGGCCGGCGACGTCGCGCCGGGCCGCGATCCGGTGCTGGCCGCCGCCGGGCTGCTCGCGATGACCAACGGCCTCGGGTCCAGCGTGCTCGGCGGGCAGCGCACGGGCGAGGCGGCCCTGGCGATCCTCACCCACCACCTCGCGGAGCTGTTCACCCCCGAAGATCAATAGCCTTTTCCGGTTACGGCGACACCTCCCCCGGCACGCGTCGGTCCTTCCCGTGCTCCGCACCGCCGGGCGCCTCCTCCGGCGGCGGTCCGCCGGTCGCCCGGTCGCGTTCCGGTGCCGGTCGCGGCGCCCGCCCCAAGCCCCGCCGGCGCGCGACGCCCACGGCCAGGACCGTCAGCAGCGCGGCCCCGTAGCCGAGGCGTTGGGCGGGGGCCGGGGCCAGGTGCAGGTCCGGGGCGTGCAGGGCCAGCTGGCCGGCGAGGGCCACGGCCAGCCATTCCGCCCGGCCCGACAGGGCGACGAGCAGAACGAGCAGGATCGCGTACCACGAGTACCCCGGCGTCGTGACCAGCAGCGCCGCCCCGACGAGCCGGACCGCCGCGTCCCACGGCCGGTCGGGGTCGGACCGCGACATCGTCCACACCGCCGCCCCGGCCAGCAGCAACGCCGCGACCGGCGTCGCCCACGACCCGGGCAGCACGGTCGTGAGCAGCGCGAACCGGGAGCCGTTCGCGTAGCCCTCCTCGGTGAGGTAGCCCGGGATGTAGCCGAGGACGCCGGCGCCGACCGCGAGGACGTGCGGCAGGTACACGGCCGCGACCGCCCCGGCCGCGCCGACCGCCACGAGCACCGGCCGGCGGCGGAGCACGGTCGGGCCGAGCAGCGCCGGGGTGAGCTTGACCGCGACGGCCAGCCCGAGCAGCACCCCGCCCCAGAACGACCCGCGCCGGGTGCGCGCCCGGGCGAGAACGAGCAGGGCGGCCCCGGCGACGAACGCCGCGACGACGTCCACGTGGGCGTTGTTGCCGGCCTCCAGCACCACGGTCGGACACCAGGCCCACAGCGCCGCGAGCCTGAGGTCCGGCCCGGGTCCCGCCCGGGTGCGGCGGACCGTGGGCAGGGCGGACACGAGCAGGACCGTGGTGGCGAACGCGGCCAGGGCCCCGGCGAGCTGGATCGGCCGGGTGCGGCTGCCGGCGGGGGCCAGCGCGTGCACGGCGAGGAAGTACGCCTCGGCGGCCGGCGGGTAGATCGTGTGCACGGCGGGCCGGTTGATCAGGGTGCAGCCGCCCGGTACGCACCATGGCCCGGTGGCCGGCCACAGGAACCCGTCCCGCAGGCCGGCGAGCGCGGGGTCGGCGGGCGGGTACCGGTACGGGTCCACACCGGCCGCCTGCACCCGGCCGTCCCACACGTAGCGGTACAGGTCGTCGCTGCTGCGGGGCGGGCCGAGCGCGGCGAGCACGGGCAGCACGAGGCCGGACAACAGGATCAGCGCGACGGCCGGCCGGGTCGGCACCCCGCGTACCAGCCACGCCGCGAGGCCGAACACCAGCCAGGACCCGCCGGTGAGGGCGACGAGCCCGGTCTGGTCGACCCAGCGGGGCGAGGACGTGACGAGGGCGGTGAGGACGCAGAGGACCCCGACGGCCCCTGCGGTGCCGAGCGTGCGCGCCCATGCCGCGCCGCCCGCCGGAGCCTCCTGGGGCCCGGAACCGACGGCGGTCTCACCCATCGCGTTCCGTCCGCCGCGTGCGGGAGTCCTCGCGTCCCGGGCCGGCCGGGCGGCGGGAGCGCCGGGCCAGGGCGGCCCAGACGGCCGCTGCCGTCCACACCACGGCCAGCACGGTCAGCAGGCCCCGGCCGTAGTCGAGGGGCAGGGCCGACGGGTTGTCGGGCGGGTGGCCGTCGCCGACGATGAACGGCGTCGCGATCAGGGTGAGCACCGCCGACGCGAACAGGGCGGCGTGGGCCGGCCCCCTCGCCCAGCCGGGCAGCAGCCGGGCGGCCAGCCAGCCCACCCCGATCGCCAGCGGCAGGACGACCAGGTCGTGGCCGAGCAGGACCGCGCCGAGGAACACGAGCTGGCCGACCGGGCGGCTGCCGGGGTCGGTGGCGGTGCCGAGGACGGCGTACCCGATGAAGAGGAGGCCCACGACGGCCAGGGAGACGCGGACGGCCCTCATGACGGCACCACGGTCAGCGCGGTGACCCACTTGGTCTGCAGCACGCCGGGCCGGTTCGGGGCGATCAGCCGGCACGGGTAGCCGTGGTCGGGGTGCAGGATCTCGCCGTTGAGCCGCAGGGCGAGCAGTGTGAGGTCGTCGTGGGCGTGCGGCGGCGCGAGCACCGACGACCGGTACGGGCTGTCCTGCTGCAACGACTCCACCAGCACCGACCCGTCGACGAACCCGACCATGGCCATCAGGTCCCGGACCCGGACCCCGGTCCAGCGGGCGTCGGCGCTCCAGCCCTCCACGCACGTGATCGGCAGCGACACGGTGTGCTGGGGCAGCGCGGCCAGATCGGCCACGGTGAACGCGTGCCGGCCGGCGGGCCCGGTCACCGTGACCCGGAAGTCGGCGGGCACCGTGATCCGGGCCGCGGCGGCCGACGTGTTCACGGGCAGACCCTGCGGTCCGGTGTCGGGTCGGCGCGGCGCGAGTACCGACAGGTCCCGCAGGGGCCGGACGGTCTGGCCGACCGTGGCGACCGTGACCACGGCGGCCGTGGCCCCGACGGCGGCGAGCAGGTCGCGCCGGCTGAGCCCGTCCGTCGGGACGGCCCGGGGCGTGCGGCTCAGGGCCCGGCGGACGATCGGCAGCTTGACCGCGACGTGCACGAGCAGCGCGCCGACGGCCAGCCACGCCGTCCAGTGGTGCGCGGCGACGAACCCGAACGGCATCGGCGCGTACCAGCGGGCGATGTTGAGGATCCCGGTCACGAGCTGGAAGATCGCCGTGGAGGCCAGGAGGAGGACGGAGCAGCGTTCGAGGGCGTGCGCGAGGTCGCGGAACGGCGGCCAGGCGAACAGTTTCGGGTACACCGACCACAGTTTCGCGCCGAGCAGCGGCACACTGGCCAGTCCGGTGGCGACGTGCAGGCCCTGGGTGACCCGGTACAGCCACACGGGACGCGCCGGCCACCAGAACCAGTCCGGCGGGTGCTGGATCGCGTGGCTGAGCAGACCGGTCAGGAAGCACACGCCGAACGCGACGGCGAGCAGCAGGCCGAGGTGGCTGGTCAAGCGGGGCGAGCGCAGGGCGGAGGTGAACGCGCCCCGGCGGAACGGCCCCCGGCGCAGGGCCGCCGGCGGGGTCGGGAACGGTCTGCGCAGCATCACGCCACCGACGCCGGGAGCGGAGCCGCAGTGCCGGGTGCCGTGGACGCTCTGAGCGGAGCCGAGGCGAACTCCCGCATGCCCGTGGCGAAGTCGACCCGCGCCGTGTAGCCCAGCTCGGCGGCGGCCCGGTTCGGGGAGGCGACGACGTGCCGGACGTCCCCGAGGCGGTACTCCCCCGTCACGACCGGGGCCGGGCCGCCGAACGCCTCCGCCAGCGCCGTCGCCGCCTCCCCCACCGTGCGCGGCTGCCCCGAGCAGATGTTGTACGCCGCGACCCCGACCCCGTCCCGCGCGCACGCCGCCACATTGGCCGCCGCGACGTCGGACACGTGCACGAAGTCCCGCAGCTGGCCGCCGTCCTCGAACACCCGGGGCGCGACGCCGCGCTCCAGGGCGGACCGGAAGATCGCGGCCACCCCGGAGTAGGGGGTGTCGCGGGGCATGCCGGGGCCGTACACGTTGTGGTAGCGCAGCGCTGTGACCGTGCCGTCGACGCCCCGGGCCCAGGCCGAGGCGAGGTGTTCCTGGGCGAGTTTGGTGGCGGCGTAGACGCTGCGCGGGTCGAGGGGCGCGTCCTCCGGGACGAGGGCGGTGTCCAGGGCCGCGCCGCACGTCGGGCACGGGGGTTCGAAGTGGCCGGCGTCCAGATCCGGCACGGCGCGCGGACCGGGGCGGGTGGGGCCGTGGGTCGGGCAGGTGTAGCGGCCCTCGCCGTAGACGACCATGGAGCTGGCCAGGACGAGGCGGCGGATCCCGGCGTCGGCCATCCCGGCGAGGAGCACGGCGGTGCCGAGGTCGTTGCAGGACACGTATTCGGGCAGGTCGCCGAGGTCGAGGCCCAGGCCGACCATGGCGGCCTGGTGGACGACGACGTCCACGTCGCGCAGGGCCGCGCGGACCGCGTCGGGGTCGCGGACGTCACCGACGAGGACGCCGTCCCGCACGGGGGCGGCACCGGACCCGGTCGGGGCGGGGCCGTGGGCGGCCGGGTGGAAGTTGTCGAGCACGGTCACGTCGTGGCCGTCGGATCGCAGCGCGGCGGCCACATGGGAGCCGATGAAGCCGGCGCCGCCGGTTACGAGCACGTGCATGGTCACCACCTGGGAGGTCGGATTCTCCGGTGAGCGTAGGACCGCCGGCGACCCGTCCCGGCCGTTTCCGACCCACCGTGAGCGATTCGTAAGATCCGGGCGGAAGTACACACAACGCCCGGGCCGTCAAGGGGCGTCAGCACCTCGTAATGTGGGCGCGGCGTCCTCGGTTCGTAAGGTCTCGGCGCTGGTCACGGCCGTACGGTCTCCCCATGGTGGATGTGATCCTGCCCTGTCTCAACGAGGCCGAGGCTCTCCCGTGGGTACTGTCCCGGCTGCCCGCCGGCTATCGCGCGATCGTCGCCGACAACGGCTCGACGGACGGCTCGGCGCTGATCGCCGCGGAGTACGGCGCGCGGGTCGTCACCGTGCCCCGGCGCGGCTTCGGGGCCGCCGCGCACGCCGGACTGGAGGCGTCGTCCGCCGACGTGGTGTGCTTCCTGGACGCCGACGCGACCCTCGACCCGCGCCAACTGCCCAGGGTGGTCAACCCGGTCCTCGCCGGCACCTCGGACCTCGTGCTCGGGCGGCGTCGCCCGGTCAGCGCCGCGGCGTGGCCCCTGCACGCGCGGTGGGGCAACGCCGTGCTGGCGCACCGGTTGCGGCGGCGGTGCGGCGTGTCCCTGCGCGATCTCGGGCCGATGCGCGCGGCCCGGCGGGTCGACCTGCTCGGGCTGGGCCTCGCTGACCGCCGGTTCGGGTACCCCCTGGAGATGGTCGTCGCGGCGGCCACGGCCGGCTGGCGGGTCGAGGAGATCGACGTCGACTACCTGCCCCGCGCCGAGGGCAGCCGGTCCAAGGTCACCGGCACCTGGCTCGGCACGGTGCGCGCCGTGCGGGACATGAGCCGGGTGCTGTCCGGGTGAGGATCACTGTCGTCGCCAAACAGCCCGTGCCCGGCAGGGTCAAAACCCGACTCTGTCCACCGTGTACGCCGCGGCAGGCCGCCGACCTGGCCGCCGCCGCGCTGCGCGACACCCTCGACGCGGTCCGCCACCTCGGGGTGTCGCGCACCCTGCTCCGCGACGGGCTCCTGGAGGCCGAAGGGTTCGACACCGTCGACCAGTGCGGCGACGGGCTGGCCGCCCGGCTCGCGCACGGGTTCGCCGCGATGGACGGGCCGACCCTGCTGATCGGGATGGACACCCCGCAGGTCACCGCCGACCTCCTCGGGGCGGCGTGCGCGTGGCTGGGGCAGGCCGACGCGGTGCTCGGCCGCGCCGAGGACGGCGGCTGGTGGGCCCTCGGGCTGCGCGACCCGGCGTACGGCGCGCTGCTGCGGGACGTGCCGATGTCCACGCCCGACACCGGGGAGCTGACCGCGCGGGCGCTGCGGGCCGCCGGACTGCGGGTACTCCCCCTGCCGGTGCTCCGCGACGTGGACACGATGGCTGACGCGCACGCGGTCGCGGCCCTGGCCCCGGACACCCGCTTCGCCCACGCGGTCGCCGCGCTCGCGCTCCCGGCCGGCGCGCCCGGCGGCCCGGCCGGCGACACCGACGCCTCGGCCCCGACCCTGCGGCGGGGTGCGGCGTGACGACGGCGTTGGAGCTCTACGACGCGGCGCTCGACGCGGACGCCCGCCTGGACTACGTGCTGGCCGGCGAGGTCCTGCAGGCCGGGCTGGCCAGGTGGACGAGCGCGTCCACGCCCGGGGACGGCGGGATGCTCGACCGGTGCGGCGCGCCGACCCTCGACATCGGGTGCGGGCCGGGCCGGCTGGTCGCGGCGCTCGCCGGGCGCGGGGTGTCCGCGCTCGGCCTGGACATCTCTCCCGTCGCCGTCCGGCTCACCCGGGCCCGGGGCGGCCGGGCGGTGCGCGGCGACGTGTTCCGCCGGGTGCCGCGCGAGGGGCGGTGGGCCACGGCCCTGCTCGCCGACGGGAACATCGGGATCGGCGGGGATCCGGTGCGGCTGCTCGCCCGGTGCCGGGAACTGCTGGCTCCCGGCGGGGCCGTGGTCGTGGAACTGGAGACGCCCGGCGTGGCCACGGCGGTGGCCGAGCTGCGGTTGCGGGTGGACGCGCGGGTGAGCGCGCCGTTCCCGTGGGCGTTCGTGTCGTTCGCCGACGTGCCGGGGCTGGCGTACCGGGCCGGCCTGGGGATCACGGAGGCGTGGACGGAGGCTGGCCGCTGGTTCGCGGCCCTGAACCGCGACTCCGGCACCTGACGGGGACACCGCGGAACGGAGGGGCCCGGACGGCCGGCGCTGCCGGGTCGGGCCTCTCCGTAACCCTCAAAGGATCTTCAGGACGCCGGGCGGTAGGGCGGGGCCACGCCCCAGCCCCAGTGCGGCATCGGCGCGTGCAGCGGGGGCCGCGCGCCCGGCTGGGAGTTGGCCAGCGCGAGCCGGGTGCCCCACTCCACATAGCTCACGAACGCCGCGCGGAACTCCGGGTCCGCCGGCAGCTCGACCTCGTCGGCGGCGTCGAGGAGCAGGTTGATCCAGCGGCGGCGCTGCGGTTCCGTGATGGACTTGCCGACGTGCTGGCCGACCATGTGATGGTAGCCGCCGCGCTCGGTGGAGTAGCGGTTTGGGCCGCCGAAGACCTCCGCGAGCCACAGTGCGACGTGCGCCGGGTGCTCCGGGTCCATCCCGGCGAACAGCGGGCCGACCACGTCGTCGGCGAGCACCTTCGCGTAGAAGGCGACCGTGAGCCGGTCGAAGGCCTCGGCGCCGCCGGCCCAGTCGTAGAGGGTCGGGACGGCCGAGCCCGCGCCGACGACCGGGGTGCGTCGGTAGTGCCGCATCTCCTCGATCGCGTTGACGTAGGGCGTGATCTCGGCGAGGAATCCCGGGAAGTGGGGGCCGCCCCGGAAGCCCTCCAGGTGAGCCTTCTGCGAGGTCCAGGTGATGCGCAGGATGTAGGCGCCCGGGTCCTCCGCGCACCCGGCGAGTTCGAAGTCGACGCACTCGGGGGCCGCGGCCAGTGGGACGGCCGCGCGCGCGTACGCCGCCTCGAAGGCCTCGCGGTCGGGTTCGGCGATCCGGTACCGGATGTATTCGATGATCATGGAACTCCGTCTGTACACAGTGTTTTCAATGTAAGTCTGTAACTATGTAACACACGGAACGGGCCGCCGCCAACCCTGGATATGATCTTGGCATGTCGAACACCGTCACCGTCCTCGCGCGGCTGCGTGCCCAGCCCGGCCAGGAGGCCCCGATGCGGGCCCAGGCCCAGTCGATGATCGCGCCCACGCTCGCCGAACCGGGCTGCCTGTCGTACCGGACCTATGTGGATCCCGAGGATCCCGGATCGTGGATCGTCGTCGAGGAGTGGGCGGACCGGGGCGCGTTCGAGGCGCACCTCGCGAGCCCGCACCTGGCGGAGGCCCTCGCTCGGGGCGCGGAACTCCTGGCCGGACCGCCCAGCGTGCGGATCCTGACGGCGGGCTAGTCCGGCACCCCGGGACCACCCCGGATTCCGGGGCCCCGAAAGGCTTTCCGGATCCCGAGGGCCGCCGCCCGCGACGGGGGGCGCGGACGGCGGCTGCCCGGGATTCGACGCCGGGGTCGCTCCGGATGGGACCCCGGCTACACAACGTCAAAGTTCGCCAAACTCGTGACTTTCAATGACGCCCGGCCACCCCTCGCTGTCCGGCCGCCGAGGCCGCGACCGTGCGCCGCGGAGAGTGCCGGCGCGGACCGGTCATGACACGGGTACCGGCTCGGCGGTCACCCGGGCCGCCTCCAGCGTCCGCACCCCGCGCACGACCAGCATCCCGGCGGTGGCCAGCAGCACGACGGCCGCGCACCCGACGAGGGTCGGCCCGACCCCGATCAGCTTGCTGACCGGGCCGGCGGCCATCTGGCCGATCGGGATCGCGACGAAGGAGCCGAGCATGTCGTAGGAGTACACCCGGGCGAGCAGGTCGGGGGGCACCTCCTGCTGCATCGACGTCTCCCACGCCACGGAGAACTGTTCGACACAGATCCCCGAGAGGAAGCCGGCGGCGGCCAGGGCCGGTAGGTTCGGCGCGAACGCCAGCGCGAGGGGCAGCAGGCACAACGCGCCGACGCTGACGACGCCGAGCCGCAGCAGCCGGCGCACCCGCAGCCGCATCGCCAGCAGCGCGCCGAGCACCATGCCGAACGTCTGCGCGCCGAGGACCGCGCCCCAGCCGCCGGCCCCGATGGTCGCCTTCGCGATCCCGGGGCCCAGCACGGTCCCGGCGGCCACGACGGCGGCGTTGAGGAACATGAAGCCGAGCACGACGGCCCACAACCAGGTCCGCGACGAGAACTCCCGCCAGCCGGTCCGCAGGTCGTGCAGGATGCTGTCGCGTGTGCCGCCCCGGGCCACCGACGGCACCCGGAGCAGGGCGAACAGCACGCCGGAGATCAGGAACGACGCGGCGTCGACGACGAGGCCCCAGCCGGGACTGGTCGCGGCGATCAGCACGCCGCCGAGCGGAGCTCCCACGATCATGGCCCCGTTCGTGGCGAGCCGGCTGAACGCGTTGGCGGACTGGCGCTCCCCGTCGGGCACGGTCTGCGGCAGGATCGCCGCCGACGCCGGGTACGCGAACGCGCTGACCGTTCCGTTGACCGCGGCGAGCGCGACCAGGACCGGGACCGTGGCGTGTCCGGTGAGGAACAGCATGGCGATCGCGCCCTGGCTGAGCGCGCTGAGCGTGCTGGAGCCGATCAGGATCGCCGACCGGGGCAGCCGGTCGGCGAGCACCCCGCCGAACAGCAGGAACAGCACGTTCGCGACGGAGCGGGCCCCGACGACCAGGCCCAGATCGGTGACGGAGCCGGTGAGGTCGAGGACGGCGAACGCGAGCGCGACCGGCGCGACGGCGCCGCCGAGGGTGTTGGTGAACCGGCCGGCGAGGAGCAGCCGGAACTTCGGGTACCGCAGAGGGGTGGCCACGACTGCGCTCCGTGATCTCGAAGGGTGCCCGTGGCCGGTGCCGGCTGCGGCCACCCGGCGTTGGCGTGCCGATTGTGTCCCCGGCGGCAAGGGCCGTCAAAGGGTTTTCCCTCGTGTTCCCTGACGGTCCGTCATCGTCACCGTACGTATGGAATGACAAGCTTCTTTATTGATTAACACGTATTGACCGCTTGAAAGACGCATGTCTACTGTTCGACACACGCCACCACTGGGCGGGGTGTCACATATCCCAGGCCCCTGACCAGCGGCTATCACCCCTCCGCGTCCCCTGGCCCTGGCTGTGCCGTGGACGCTTCCGAGAAAGGACATCTCGATGCGAGACTCCTCCGCCCGACGACGTGCGGCCGGTCTGCTGGCCAGCGGCCTCGTGGCGCTCGCCGTGGTCACGGCGCTGCCGACCGGCGCGTCGGCCGAGCCCGCCCCGTCCCCCGGGGCCACCGTCGGCTCCGGATCGACCGGCTGGGACCCGTGGCCGTGGCCGAACTGGCCCTGGCCGACCGCGGACCCCACGCCCAGCCAGACGCCGAGCCAGACGGCCACCCCCCGGCCGAGTCAGAGCGCCACGCCGAAGCCCTCCACCTCCCCGACCGCGAACCCGGGTGGGAACTCCAAGTTGCAGTTCTCGGAGCTGGTGCAGGAACAGAACCAGTGGTGCTGGGCCGCCACCGGCCTGTCGATCGCGCAGTACCTGGGCAAGGGCGCGAACGTGTCCCAGAACCAGTTCTGCCTGTACGGGCGCGGCCAGGCCTCCGGCACCTGCCCCAACCAGCCGGCCGAACTGTCGGTCGTCCAGCAGGGCCTGAGCCGGCTCGGCGTGTCCTCGGGCACCGAGGTCGACGGGTCGATCAGCTTCGCGCAGGTCAAGACCGAGATCAACGGCAACCGCCCGATCGAGACCGGGGTGTACTGGACCGCCGGCGGCGGCCACGCCCGCGTCATCTACGGCTACGACACCGCGAACAGCTCGATCTTCTTCAGCGACCCGTGGGGCTCCAGCCAGCGCTACCAGGAGATGACCTATAACTCCTACGTCTCCAACTCCGAGTTCCGTTGGGGCGGCTCCGTCTACCAGATCGGCGCGTGATGGCCGCCCGCAAGCTCCTGATCGGGGCCGGGCTGCTGGCCGCCGGCTCGGCTGCCGGGGTGTTCGTGGCCCTCGGGGGTCACCACGCACCGCCACCGCCGGTGGCGTCCTCGGCCGCCGTGGAGCTCGCGGCCGCCGAGCGGGCCGCGACGAGCGACAAGGCCGCCGAGGTCGCCTCCCGGTTCTTCGTGCACGTCGACCAGCGCACGGACGGCAAGCCGGTCACCGCCGCGCAGGACAACATCGACGCGGAGGCTGCGGCGAAGGCTCCGCAGGTCGTCGGGCAACCCGTGCCGGTGTACTCGCTGAACCCCGACTTCGTCACCCAGGGCGTCACAGCCCCGGTCGGCCGGCTGGTGTACCTGGCGGTGGAGACCCGTTCGGCGACCGGCCAGCAGGCGACCCTGCAGCTCGTGAAGAACGGCGACAAGTACGACGTGCGCGGCGTCGGCGACGGGGTCGAGGAACTCAGCTACATCAAGGCCGGCGAGGGTTCGCCGGTGTTCCTCGAGCCGCAGCGACACGCGTACTACAAGGTCACCGACGGGCGGGTGCTGCCGCTCAACGCGTCCGCGCGGGAGGCCGTCGGCGAGGGGCTGTCCCTGGCCGACTACCAGAAGCAGGTACACGACCGCTACGCCGACCGGTTGAACGACCACAAGCTCGGCTAGCCGCGAATCCGCAGGGCCCCGGGGAGTGGTCCCCCCGGGGCCCTGCGGCACGCCCCCGGCGTCTCACGCCTCCGGGTAGTCCTCCGCGCGCGACCACAGCGCCTCGAACGCCTCCACCAGGCAGAACCCCAGCGCCGGGTGCTCGATCATGATCGAGGTGCTCGACGCGTACCCGGCAACCGGGTCCAGCAGTGACATCAGCACCTGCGCGCCGTCGACCACGCACAGTTTCATCGGCACCTCGTCGAGCACCCGGGCCCGCTCCCCCGCCGCCATGAACCGGTGCGCGTTGGCCACGTTCGCCGGGTCGGCCAGGGACGCGCGCTCGTACACGCACCGGGCCTCGCCGCCGGCGGCCACGAGCCGGCGGATGTCGTCCACGCCGGGCGGGTTGGTGCCTGTCACGTACGGGAGCTTGGCCAGAGTCAGGATCTGGCGGCGGGCGCTGGCCTGCAACCCCGCGAACCGCTCCACCACGGCCGAGGGGTCGCGGACCACCTCCACGTAGTCGAGCGGGTCGGTCTGCTCCGCGCCGGAGGACCACACCTTGCCCAGTTCTTGGCCCAACTGGTGCGCCTGGTGTTCGAGCCGGGACAGGGACGCGCGGTGCGCGGACACCAGGTGCTCCAGGGCGACGACCGGGTCGATCGCCGAGTAGTGCGCGGTCTGCCCGGGACGCAACCGGACCAGGCCCCGGTCGGCCAGGCTCTCCAGCACGTCGTAGATCCGCTGCCGGGGGATGCCGGCCTCGCGGGCCGCCTCGGTGGGCGTGAAGCGGTCCCGGCGGACCAGGGCGAGGTAGACCCGGGCCTCGTACCGGGTCAGACCCAGTGTGAGCAGCTCGTTCAGCCCCAGCTCGTCCGCCATGCCGGCAGCCTACCGAGTGATCGGCCGACGGTGGCGAAAGGCCGGCGCGCCCGGTCGGGACCGTAGCGGGCCGGCCGCCTTGTGGGCGGCCGGCCCGGTAAGGAATGTGCCGGCTTCGCTCTCACCACAACGGGAGGACGAACCCCTGTGCCCCCGGGGCGTCGGCCGGGAGTGCGGGGTGGGTGACCCGGGCCGGCGGGGTGCCGTCCGTCGACCACTGCCACAACCGGCCGGCGCTGTCCCTGGCGACCATGTGCGTCGGGTCCAGCCACGCTCCGGGCCGCTCGGCCGCCCAGGTCGCCATGAGCACGGGCTGGTCGAACACCGTGTTCAGGTCCACCAGGCCGACGCGGGGCCGGCCGGTCGCCGGATCGGCGGCCGGCAGTGCCAGCCAACGGCCGTCCGGTGAGACCCGGCCGGCGTTGTCCAGGCCGGGAGTGACGCCGCACGCCGTCCGGGTCGCCCGCAGGTCCCTCTTCGGGTCGAGGACGCCCAGGCAGACCTGTTTGCCCTCCGGGCCGGCCACCGTCCCGATCAGGTCGGTGCCGCCCGGCACCTGGCCGTAGATCCCCCGGACATGGCCGGTCCGGTCCCAGGTCGGCCGGTAGTCGCCCTGGTCGGGCAGCCAGACGTCGAACTCCGCGACGCCGCTGCCCGAGCCCCGGCCCAGGATCACGGCGGTGCCGGTGTACAGCCACGGACCGCCGCGCGGATCGGCCACCGGCGTCGACCGGCCCGCGGTGACCCGGTCCCCGGCGAGGACACCGACGGTCATCCGGCCGGCGGTGCGCCAGGCGAGCCGGGCGCCGTCCGGGGCCACGGCGATCCGGCTGGTCGCGTGTTCGATCAGGACCCTGGTCGAGTGGTCCGGCCGGACGAGGACGAATGTGTACTGCGAGGCCGCCACGTCGAACGTGGTCACGAGCCACGACCCGGCCGTCGTCTGGTACGCCGACTCGATGAAGCTGTCCGGCCGGCCGAGGTCGAGGTCGGTGCCGTCGGGGAAGTAGAGCCGGATGCCGGCGTACGCCGTGGCGCCCGTGGGCCGCGGGGCCGGGGTCGGGCTCTGGCTCGTACCCGGCAGGGGGGCGGAGTCGTGCCGGGGCACGGCCTGGGCGACGAATCCGACCGCGACGACGGCCACGGCGGCGGCGACGGTGGCCAGGACCGCGCGGCGCAGCCGCAGCCGGCGCGACGCCGCCCGGACCGTGGTCCGCACCGCCCCGAGGTCGATCTCCCCGCCGGGCATGTCGTCGGCGATGCCGTCGAGCTCCCTGCTCAGTCGGTCGTTCATCGCGCGTCCCCCTCGGAAGTGATCAGCTCGGCCAGCTCCGGCGCCGTGTCCCGCAGCCGGGCGAGCGCCTTGGACGCCGTGCTCTTGACCGTGCCCACGGCGCAGTCCAGGATCTGGGCGGTCTCCACCTCGGAGCGGTCCTCGAAGTACCGCAGGACGACGACCGCCAGCATCCGGGCCGGCAGCCGCAGCAGCGCGCGGTGCAGGGTGATCCGCAGCGCCGAACCGTCGGCGTGGTCGCCGCGGACGGCGGTGTCGGACAGCTCGCCGGGCAGCACCTCGGCGACCCGTCTCCGCCGCCACCAGCTGACCTGCAGGTTGTAGAGGATCTTGCGGGTGTACGCCTCGGCGTTCCCGCCGCTGTCCAGCCGCCGCCACGCCCCGTAGGTGCGGGCCAGCGCGTCCTGGACCAGGTCCTCCGCGAGGTGCCGGTCGCCGGTGAGCAGGTAGGCCGAGCGCAGCAGCGCCTGGTACCGGGTCCTCACGAACTCGTCGAAGCCGCCCCCGGGATCGGCGTCCCGGTCCCGGGACAACGTCGTCGATTCGGTCATCTGGGCTCCCGTGCCGGCCGTGCGGGTCGGCCGGTCCGGCCCGCTCCCTCCCAGACGCCGTCGCGGGGCGAAAAGGTTCCCCGCGACGCCACGACAGTGCGGACTACCGTCCGGGCCGCGGACCTCCCTCGTGCGGGCCGCGGTGGACGACGTACGGATCGTCCGGAGAGGATCAGGCAGTCAGCTCGGCGACCAGGCCGGTGAGCGGCACCTCGCGGGCCTCCGCCGCGACCGCCGCCGCCCGGTCACCGAGCGCCGCCCGGGCGGCGGCCAGGGTCCGGGTCCGCTCGTCGAGCTCGTCCGGCACGAACAGCGCCGACCCGAGCCGCGACCGCTCGCGGTCGGCGACCGTGAGCAGCCGCAGGCCCTCGGCCGGCCGGCCCTCGGCAGTCGCCAGCACGGCCAGCGCGTCGAGGATGTCGACGATCCCCTCGGCGATGTCGAGCTCCCGGTAGAGCGCCAGGCTCGTCATGTACAGCTCCCGGGACCGGGCCAGGTCACCGGACTGCCGGGCGGCGAAGCCCACGTTGCACAGCGTCGCGGCCTCCCCGCGCCGGTCGTCCAGCACCCGCCACACCCGGACCGCCTCCTCCAGGGCCGCCGTGGCGTCGGCGTGCCGGCCCAGGTTGCGCAACGCGAGCCCGATGTTGTTCAGCGCGGTGGCCCGCAGCTGTTCGTCCCCGAGCTTCACGGCGAGATCCCGGCTCTCCTCGCCGCACGCGAGCGCCGCGTCGAAGTCGCCCTGCCCGGTGGCCGTCACGCACAGGCTGTTGAGGGCCACGATGACCCCGACCGGCATGTCGATCGCCCGGTAGTTGGCGAGCAGGTCCTCGCCGAGCGCGCGGGCCTCGGCGAGATCGCCGTTGTTGCGGGCCAGCGACGCGGCCCCGCGCAGGGCGGCGCCCCGGTACCTGCCCGGCTCCGGGCCGAGTGCCACGAGCGCGCGGTGCAGCCAGTCGCGGCCCTCGGACATCAGGCCGCGGGCCCACCAGTACCACCACAGGGGTGCCGCGATCCGCACCGCGGACTCCGGGTCGGCGCCCTCGCCGAGGCACCAGTTCAGGGCGGTGCGGAGGTTGGCCTCCTCGCTGTCGAGCCGGTGGGTCAGGTCCGCGTGGTCGGCGCCGCCGTACGCGGCCGTGGCGGCGGCCAGGTCCACGTACCAGGCCGCGTGCCGGCGGCGGGTCGCGTCGGACTCCCCGGCGTCGACGAGCCGCCCGGTGGCGTACTCGTGCACGAGTTCGAGCATCCGATACCGGGTGCCGTCGGGCCGGACCTCCGCGGTGAGCACCGACCGGTCCACGAGCCGGTCGAGGACCTCGACGCCGTGGCCGGTGACCTGTTCGGCGGCGTCCACGCGGCAGCCGTCGGCGAACGCCGCCAGCGCCCGCGCCGCCGCCTGCTCCTCGGGGCCGAGCAGCTGGTAGGACCAGTCGATCGCGGCCCGCATGGTGCGGTGCCGGTCGGGGGTGGTCCGCGCGCGCCGGTCGGCCAGGTCGAGCCGGCGGCCGAGCCGGTCGGCGACCTCGGCCAGCGACAGGGTGCGCAGCTGGGCCGCCGCCAGCTCGATGGCGAGCGGCAGGCCGTCCAGCCGGCGGCACAACCGGCCGGCCGTGCCGACGTCGTCGCCGGCCAGGGCGAAGTCCGGCCGGGCGGACCCGGCCCGGTCGACGAGCAGCCGGACCGCCCCGGTGCGCACGGCCACCTGGTCGGGGTCGCCGTCGGCGGGAGTGCCCAGGCCGGCCAGGGGCCAGACCGCCTCGCCTGGCACGCCGAGCGGCTCGCGGCTGGTGGCGACGATCCGGACGCCCGGACAGCGGTCGAGCAGGGCCGCGGACACGGTCGCGACGGCGTCGAGGAGGTGTTCACAGTTGTCGAGGACGAACAGGACGCTGGTATCGGCCAGGTGCGCGGCGAGGCGGTCCAGGAGCGGCTCGCCGGCCGCCTCCCGGACCCCGACGGCGGCGGCGACCCGGTCGGTGACCGGACTTCCAGGGGAGGCCGCGAACCGGTCGGAGACCCGGCTGGACACGGGAGCCGGACCGGTGGCTGCCGGGGGCGGGGCCTGGGTGGCGGCGAGTTCCACCACGTGCGCCCCGTCGGGGTGCCCGGGCGCGGCGCCCCGGGCCAGTTCCAGGGCGAGCCGGGTCTTGCCGGCCCCGCCCGGTCCGGTCAGGGTCAGCAGCCGCACCTCGCGCAGCTGCCCGGACAGCGCGCGCAACTCGTCCTCCCGGCCGACGAACCGGCTGGCCGGGGTCGGGATGGTCGACGGCGGCATGAGGGTCGGGTCGGACCGGTCGACGGCCCGGGCCAGGGCGGCGATCCCGGCACCCGGCTCCGCCTGTCGGCCGGCGTCGAGCGCCCGGCGGTGCGCCTCGTACGCCGCCCGGGCGTCGGCCGTCCGGCCGCCCCGGTGCAGGGCCAGCAGGTGCAGGCCCGCGAGGCGTTCCCTGGTCGGGTGGTCGCCGGCGAGCCGGGCGAGGTCGGCGAGGACGTCGTCGTGCCGGCCGAGGGTGAGCTGGGCCTCCAGGTGGTCCTCCTGGGCGAACAGCCGCAGCTCCGCCAGGCGCAGCCGGGCCTCGGCGACGTCCGGGGTGTCCGGGGAGTCCTCGAACGGCGCGCCCCGCCACAGGGCGAGCGCCGCGGCCAGTTCCCCGGCCGCCGCGGCGGGTCGGGCGGCCAGGTCCCGGCGGGCGGCAGCGGCCCGCTCCTCGAAGCACAGGGCGTCCACCTCGTCGGGCGGGGCGGCCAGCAGGTAGCCCGGCGGGGTGGTGACGAGACGGTCGCCGAGCACCTTGCGCAGTGTGGAGGCGTGCACCTGCAACGCCGCCGGCGCGCTGGCCGGCGGGTCCTCGCCCCAGATCTGGTCGATCAGGTGCTCGGTGGACACCGCCCGTCCGGTGTGGACGAGCAGCACCGCCAGCAGCGCGCGGGGCCGGGGACCGCCGAGCGGCACCGGCCGCCCGGAGACCAGCACCTCGACGGGGCCGAGCACCCCGAACCTCATGTCCATACATCCCCCCAGGTACCTATGTAAGAGGATCGTATGGTGTTTTGTCCGTGAAGATCCAACCGCTGACCGGATGCCGACATCCGCCTTTGGCCGATCTTGACCGGGTGCGCCGACGCTGCCCTTGTCAGGTCACACCGACGAGGGGGAGGCGGACATGACGACACGACAGGACCGCGGCGCACGGACTTCCATCGACACGGCCCGGGGGGAGATCAGGTGAACCGGCCGGTGCGGCCGCCGGGCGGGCGCGTCGGCGTCGCCGGCCAGGTCCACATGCGGCAGATCCAGGCCCGGGTGGGGGCGGTGGCTGCGCCCCTCCCCAGGCAGGATGGGCGCATGACCTATGTCCTGTCGACGCCGGCGGCCATCCCGGCGGGCACCCTCGTCGCCGCCCCGCAACCCGTTCTCCCCGCCGGCGGCGACCTGGTGCTGCGGCCGTGGGACACCGCCGACGTCCCGGCGTTCCTCGCCGCCTACCGGGACCCGGCGATCCAGCGCTGGCACACCCACCATCCGGCGACCGAGGACCACGTCCGCGAGTGGTTCGACGGCTACCGCCGCGACTGGGCGCTGGAGAAGGCCGCGCACTGGGCCGTGACCCGCGACGGCGGGGAGGTGCTCGGCCGGCTCGCCATGCGCGGCATCAACCTCGACGACGGCAACGCCGGCTGCGCGTACTGGGTGGTCCCGGCCGCCCGCGGCGCCGGTGTGGCCACCCGGGCGCTCACCGCCGTGAGCACCTGGGCGATGGACCGGATCGGTTTCCACCGCCTGGCGCTGGACCACTCGACCCGCAACGAGGCGTCCTGCCGGGTCGCGACCAAGGCCGGCTACGTGCTGGAGGGCACCCAACGCAGCGCCGCCGTCCACGCCGACGGCCGGCACGACATGCACCTGCACGCCCGCGTCCGGTCGTCCTCCTGAGCACCAGACGACAAGAGGGTCAGCCAAGAAATTTGAGTCTACTAAAATTTTTGTGTACGCTCGGGGCATGACACAGCGCATCCTGATGGTTCTCACCTCCCACGACGCCCTCGGCGACAGCGGCATGCCGACCGGGTTCTGGCTCGAGGAACTCGTCGCCCCCCTGCACGCGTTCCGCACGGCCGGCCACGACGTCGAGCTCGCCTCCGTGCTGGGCGGCCGGCCGCCGCTCGACCCGGGCAGCGCCACGTACGACACGGCCGCCGTGCCCGACCTCGACGAGCTGCTCGCGACCACCGCCGCCCTGGACACCGTCGACCCGGCCCGCTACGCCGGGGTGTTCCTGGTCGGCGGACACGGCACGATGTGGGACTTCCCGCAGGACCCCCACCTGGCCCGGATCGTCACGGCCGTGCACGCCACCGGCGCGGTCGGCGCCGTGTGCCACGGGGTCGCCGGCCTGCTCGGCGCGACCGCCGGAGACGGCACCCCGCTGGTGCGCGACCGACGGGTCACCGGGTTCAGCGACGCGGAGGAGAGCATGGTCGGCGCCGACGCCGTGATCCCCTTCTGGTTGCAGCGCAGGCTCGCGGACCTGGGCGCCGACGTCGAGGTGGGCGCGCCGTTCACCGAGCACGTCCGGCGCGACGGCCGCCTGGTCACCGGGCAGAACCCGCAGTCGTCGGCCGCCACGGCCGCCGCGCTGGTCGAGGTGCTGGCCGGGGTCCGGTGACCGCCGAACCGGCGGCGTTGGCGGCTCTGCCATTGCGGGAACGCAAGCGCGCCCGGACCCGGGTCGGGCTGTGGACGGCGTTGCGGGAGCGGATCGAGCGGACCCCGTTCACGGACATCACGGTGCGGGAGCTGGCCGCCGCAGTGGAGATCTCCGAGCCCACGTTCTTCGCGCACTTCGGGTCGAAGACGGAGCTGCTGGCGTACCACATCTGCCTGTGGCGGATCGAGACGGTGCTCGCGTCGGCGTCGGCCCCCGACGGCGCGGCGTTCCTGCGCCGGTTCTTCGACGCCACGGCGGCGTCCGTGCTCGCCGGGCCCCGGATGTGGTTCGAGATCACCGCGGAGGTCGCCCGTGGCGGCGGCGTGTGCGCGGTGCTGGACGTCGGGGCGGCCGAGCGGCTGCTGGTGTTCGGCACCCCGGCGGCCCTCGACGTCGAGATCACGCCGCAGGCCGAGCTGTTCGCCCGGCACCTGGCGGTGGCCGCGGCGCACGGGGAGCTCGCGGTGCCGGTGGACGCGGCCGTGACCGCACTTCTCGCCGGGTTCTACGGCGTTCCCCTCGCGCTGGGCGAGTCCCGCCTGACCGACCTGGGCCAGGCCTACGCCGCCCACCTGGACCAGGTGCTGACCTGACTCATGTGGTGGCCCGACCAGTGAATGGGGCACCGGGTCCGCCGCCTGACCGGCGGACCCGCCGCGCCGCCAGTCGACGGGGTGACCAGCGGCGCACGGATGGCCCAGCCCTGGCACCACCACGGGAAAACCTAGATCAACTCGCTGCACGCACGCTGTACGCCCGCTGTCAACCGTCGCGCCGGTGACAAGGCTCAATGGCCACGGCTCGGGCCGGCCAGTACGTTTCGCCGGTGGGGGAAGAGCTGAGTCGGATCAGGATCGGGCTGCTGGGACCGGTGGAGGTGTGGCACGCCGGCGCGTCGCTGCGGTTGGGGCCGCCGATGCAGCGGGTGGTGCTCGCCCTGCTGGCCGTCGACGCCGGCCGGGCCGTGCCCGTCGAGCGGCTCGTCGCGGCCCTCTGGGACGGCCAGCCGCCGGACCGCGCTGCCGGCCTCGTCCAGTCCTACGTGTCCCGGCTCCGGGTGGTGCTGCGGCCCGCCGGGCTCGCCGTCACCCACCGCCCAGGGGGGTACGTGCTGGACCTGGAACCCGGGGCCGTGGACCTGCACGCGTTCCGCGCACTGGCGGCCGGCTCCGGGACGGCCCCGCTCCGCGCCGCGCTGGACCTGTGGCGGGGCGAGCCGCTGGCCGGCCTGCCGGACACCGGCCCCGTGGAGCGGCTGCGTTCCGGCTGGGTCGACGAACGGATCGGCGTCCTCGAGGAGCGTCTCGACCGGGAACTGCTGGCCGGCCGGCACCGGGAGGCGCTCGGGCCGCTGGTGGCGCTCGCCGAGGAGTACCCGCTGCGGGAGCGGCCCCTGGCGCTGCTGCTCGTGGCGCTGCACCGGTCCGGCCGGCGCGCGGAGGCCCTGGCCCGGTACGACCGCGCCCGCCGCCTCCTCGCCGACGAACTCGGCCTGGACCCCGGCCCGGCCCTCGCGGAACTGCGGGCCCGGCTCCTGCGCGACGATCCCGATCTGACGCCGGCGGCCACCGACCCGGCCGGAGACGGCCCGCCGCGCATGTTGCCGCACAACGTCCCCGACCTCCCCGGGCGGGCCGCGGAGGTCGCGCGGCTGGTGGCGCTCGCCGACCGCACGTCCTCGGCGGTGGTGATCGCGGCGATCGACGGGCCGGCCGGGGTGGGCAAGACCGCCCTCGCCGTACGGGCCGCGCACGCCCTGGCCGACCGGTTCCCCGACGGCCAGATCTTCTGCGACCTGCGCGGCAGCGCCCCGGTGACGGACCCGGGCGCGGCGCTCCACGCTGGCGCGGCACTCCACGCGCTGTTGCGGTCCGTCGGGGTGCCCGGGCACCGGATCCCCGCCGACGTCGACGAACGGGCCGCGCTGTGGCGGACCGAGCTGGCCGGACAGCGGGTGCTGGTGGTGCTCGACGACGCGGCCGACGCGGCCCAGGTCAGGCCACTGGTGCCGGGGACCCCGGGGTCGTTGGTCCTGGTCACGAGCCGACGGCGGCTGGCGACCCTGGACGGCGCCGTGGCCGTCTCTCTCACCGGGACATAGCGTCGGGTCTCTTCCCCGCCCGTCGGACCGCCGCGCGCCGGGTCGGTCGCCACCGTAACCGGAAAAGGATTGTGATCTTCCGGGTTCTTACCGGACGGTGACGGACCGCCCGGAACCGGCCCGCGCGGGGTCCGGCGTGCCCCAGGATGGGGGGCATGTATGACGACCTGAGTGCCCTGTTCATCAACTGCACGCTCAAGCGTTCCCCCGAGCTGAGCCACACCGGCGGACTGGTCGCGATCAGCCGCTCGATCATGGAGGCCCAGGGCGTGGCCGTGTCCGAGATCCGGGCCGTGGATCACGACATCGCCACCGGCGTCTGGCCCGACATGACCGAGCACGGCTGGGCGACCGACGAGTGGCCGGCGCTGTACGAGCGGGTGATGGCCGCCGACATCCTCGTGATCGCCGGCCCGATCTGGCTGGGCGACAACAGTTCCGTGACCAAGCGGGTGATCGAGCGGCTGTACGCGTGCTCCAGCCTCCTCAACGACGCCGGCCAGTACGCCTACTACGGCCGGGTCGGCGGCTGCCTGATCACCGGCAACGAGGACGGGGTCAAGCACTGCGCGATGAACGTGCTCTACAGCCTGCAGCACCTGGGCTACAGCGTCCCCCCGCAGGCCGACGCGGGCTGGATCGGCGAGGCCGGCCCCGGACCGTCCTATCTGGACCCCGGCTCCGGCGGCCCGCAGAACGACTTCACGAACCGGAACACGACGTTCATGACGTGGAACCTGCTGCACCTGGCGCGGATGCTCAAGGACGCCGGAGGCTTCCCCGCACACGGCAACCAGCGCTCGGCCTGGGACGCCGGGGCCCGGTTCGACTTCCCGAACCCGGAGTACCGCTGACCGCACGGAAGGCGGGTTTTCCAAGACCGGGATCACACAAAATGTCAGGGTGGCGTCAGGAGACCGAGCGCGGTCTCGCAGGACCTGACGAAAGGACGGACCCATGCAACGTCACCTCGCCAGTACACTCACGGCTCTCATGATCGTGTCGTCCGCGGTCGCCCTGGCCTCACCGGCCGGCGCGGAACCCGCCGAGCCGACCATCCAGTCCATCACCGCCACCTGCGTCGACGGCACCCGGATCCGCCTCGCGCCCGAGACCGGCGCCGTCCTCGGGCTGTGCTACGCCGCCCACGCCGTGCGCGCGCACTGCCGACCCAGCACCACCGGTGGCTACTGGGTGCGGATCACCGACACCACCACGGGCGTCGAGGGCTGGGTGAGCGGGAACCTGATCAGGGCCATCGGCTGGGAGACGCTCCCGTACTGCTAGGTCCGCCGTGCCGTCGCCGGGCGCCCCCGCCCGGCGACGGTCCCTTTTCAGATTCCGGTCACTGTGCGTATTGTGTGGGCTTGGGCGAGACGAGGGGATCCCGGTGGAGTTTCGCATCCTGGGTCCGCTGGAGATCCGGGCGGACGACGGCACGGTGCGCCGACCGGCGCGCCGCCGGCAACGCCTCCTCCTCGCGATCCTGCTCACCCGGCCCAACCAGCCGGTGTCGGCCGCGCGGCTCGTGGACGAGCTGTGGGCCGGTGACCCGCCCGACTCCGCGACGGCCAACCTACAGTCCTACGTGTCCGACCTGCGCCGGCTCCTCGGCCGCGACCGGCTGCCGCACCGCAACGGCGGCTACCTGCTGCGGGTCGACGACGCCGAGCTCGACACGCACACGTTCACGGCCCTGCACGCCCGGGGCCGCGAGGCCCTCGACCGGGGCGGGCACGCCGAGGCCGCCGCGCACCTGACCGCCGCGCTGGACCTGTGGCGCGGCGACGTCCTGGAGGACCTGCCGGACCTGGCCTGGCCGGAGGCCGGTCGGTGGGCCGACCTGCGCCAGGTCGCCGCCGAGGACGCGATGGCCGCCCAGCTAGGCCTCGGCCGGCACGACGAGGCGGCCGCCGAGCTGCGGATCCTCACCCGCCGGCACCCGCAGCGCGAACGGCTGTGGAACCTGCTGATGCTCGCCCTGTACCGCTCGGGCCGCCAGACCGAGGCCCTGGCCGCCTACCGGGAGTTCTACCGGCTGATCACCGCGGAGTTCGGGGTCGAGCCGGGGGCCGACCTACGCAGGCTGCACGCCCGTATCCTGGCCACCGACCCCGACCTGGACGTGCCGGCACCCCCGGGCGCGCCCCGGCCCCGGCAGTTGCCCGCGTCCGCCTCGGCGTTCACGGGCCGCGACGAGCACCTGGCCACCCTCGACGCGCTCCCCCGCGATGTCACGGTCGCCGCCATCGTCGGCGGCGGCGGGGTCGGCAAAACCACCCTTTCCGTGTACTGGGCCCAGCGCGCCGCCGACCGTTTCCCCGACGGCCAGCTCCACGTCGACCTGCGCGGCCACGCCCCGCCCCCGGCCCGCCCGCTCCGGCCCGCCGAGGCCCTGGCAGGCTTCCTCCGCGCGCTCGGGGTGCCCGCCGAGCGGGTGCCGACCGACCTGGACGAGGCCGCCAGCCTGTACCGGTCGCTGCTGGCCGGCCGCCGGGTCCTCGTCCTCCTCGACAACGCCGCCAGCGCCGAACAGGTCCGCCCCCTGCTGCCGGGCGGAGCGGACGGCCTGACCCTGGTCACGAGCCGGGACCGGCTGTCGGGGCTGGTCGCCGTGGACGGCGCGCACCGGCTGACCCTCGGCGCGCTCACCCCCGCAGAGGCACGCGCCCTGCTCGCCCGGGTGCTCGGCGCGGACCGGCTCGCCGCCGAGCCGGCCGAGACCGACGCGCTGGTCCGGCTGTGCGGGGCGCTGCCGCTCGCGCTGCGGGTCGCCGCCGCCGTGCTCGCCGACCACCCGGAACGGACCCTGGCCGGGTACGTCGCCGAGCTGTCCGGCGGCCGGCTCGACGCGCTGGAGATCAGCGGGGACGGACAGGCCGCGGCACGGGCGACGTTCGACCTGTCGTACGCGCGGCTCGGGCCGGACGCCCGGCGGCTGTTCCGGCTGATCGGCCTGGCCCCGGGTACCGACATCAGCGTCGCCTCGGCCGCCGCTGTCGCGGGGGTCGGGGTCGGGGAGGCCGGCCGGTTGCTCGACCAGCTCGCGGCGGCGCATCTGATGAGCGTCGGCGGGGAGCGTTTCGGGTGCCATGACCTGTTGCGGCTGTACGCCGTGGAGCGCGCCGAGGGCGAGGACTCCCCCGCCGAGCGGGCCGCCGCCCTGGACCGGCTCACCCGGCACTACCTGGGCACGGCGGACGCGGCGGCCCGGTTGCTGTACCCGAACAAGGTCCGACTGCCCTACGAGCCCGCCGCGGGCGTCCCGGCCTGGCCGCCGGGGTCCGCGCCCGCCGACCGGGAGGAGGCCGGCGCCTGGTTGGAGGCCGAGCTGGCCAACCTGGTCGCGATGGTCACCGACGCCGCCGACCGGGGCGCGCACGCCGACGCGGCCCTGCTGGCCGACGCCCTGCGCGGCTGGTTCTCCACCCGGCCGCACCCGCTGGACTGGTTCACGGTCGCCGACGCCGGCCTGGCCGCCGCGAACAGCACCGGCGACCTGCGGGCCCAGGCCTCGGCGCACCTGAGCCTCGCCGCGGCGCACAGCTGCGTCGGCCGGCGCGACGAGTCCGAGCACCACCTCTCCGCCGCCGTGGAGCTGGCCGACAAGGCCGACTGGCCGGACCTGGCCGCCACGGCGCTGACCAGCCTCGGGGCCAGCCACGCGCTGCGGGGCGCCTGGCCGGCGGCGATCGACCTGTACCAGCGGGCACTGGCCCTGCACGAGTCGGTCGGCCGGCTGTCGGGCCAGGCCGCGAGCCTCACCGAGCTGGGCCTGGCCCACATGGAACTCGGCCGGCCGGAGCTCGCCGTCGAGTACCAGCGCCGCGCCGTCGACCTGTTCCACCGGGCCGGGCTGCGCCCCGGGGTGGCGCACGCCCGCAACCGGCTCGGCATGACCTGCCACGCGCTCGGCCGGCTGTCCGCCGCCGTGGAGCACCTCACGGCGGCCCTCGACCTGGCCCGCGAGATCGGCGACCGGACGGCCGAGTGGGCGGTGCTGGACAGCGCGGCAATGGCCTACCTGGACCTGGGCGACACCGACCGGGCGACGGAGTACGCGCGGGCCGCCCTGGAACTCACCCCGCACGTCCCGCAGCAGGGCATCGCCGCGTACGTGCACAACACCGTCGCCGCAGTCGCGCTGCGGTGCCGCCGGCTCGACGAGGCCGCCGACGGGTACGCCACCGCGTTGCGCCTCGCACGGCAGAACGGCCACCGGCCGGCCGAGGGCGCGGCGCTCGTCGGGCAGAGCTCCGTGCACCTGGCCCGGGGCCACGCCGAGCAGGCCCGCGAGGACGCCCGCCGGGCCCTGGTGCTGGTCACCGGCGAGGAGGGCGGCGAGCTGGCCGCCCGGGCCGGGGTCGCGCTCGCCGCGGCCCTCGTCCGCCTGGGCCGGCACGCCGAGGCCGTCGGGCACGCCGGACGGGCCGCCGAGGCGCACCGGGCGGCGGGTTACCGGCTCGGGCACGCCCGGGCGCTGGTCGTCCTCGGACACGCCCGGGCGGGCGCCGACGGGGCGGAGGCGGCGGCGGAGTGCTGGCGGGAGGCGTACGCGATCCTGGCCGGGGCGGGGGCGACCCCGGAGGCCGCGGCGCTGAGTGAGTACCCCGGAATCGGCCCTTCGGCGTCCTGAGGTCGGCACAATGGTGCGGTGAAGGTCGACGCGCCGTACGCGCAGGGAACGCCCTGCTGGGTCGAGCTGATGGCCCCCGCCGATCAGCGGGGTGCCATCGGGTTCTACAAGGCGGTGTTCGGCTGGACGGGCGAACCCGGACCGGCCGAGTTCGGCGGGTACACGATGATGCTCCTCGACGGCCGCCCGGTCGCCGGGATCGGCGTCACCATGCCCCAGCAGCCGCCGACGTTCTGGGCCACCTACCTCGCCGCCGACGCGGCCGACGACGTGGCCGGCCGGATCGGCACGTCCGGCGGCCAGGTGCTGATGCCGCCGATGGACGTGCCGCCCGTCGGCCGGATCCTGCTGGCCGCCGATCCCACCGGCGCGGTGTTCGGCGTGTGGCAGGCGCACGACTTCTTCGGCGCGCAGGTCGTCAACGAACCCGGCGCGTGGACGTGGAACGAGCTCGACACCCCCGACGCCGAGGCGGCGGCCCCGTTCTACGCCGAGGCGTTCGGGATCACCGTGCCGCCGATGATCGGCCGGTCAGACTACCGGGTGTTCACCGTGGCCGACCGGCATGTCGCCGGGTTGCAGCAGGTCACGGGCCCGCCGCGCTGGTCGGTGTACTTCGCGGTCACCGACCCGGACGCCACGGCCGCGGCGTGCGTCCGCGCGGGCGGCCAGATCGTGCGGGAGCCGGCGGACGTGCCGGGCGTGGGGCGGGTCGCGGTGCTGCTGGATCCGCAGGACGCGGAGTTCTCGGTGATCAGCCCGACGTGAGGCCGGGCCGTCCGGGTCAGCCCCGGGCCGCCGCCAGGACCGGCTGGCGCAGGATCGTGCGCATCGCCTCCGGGGCCGTGCGGCGCGGGTCCGACAGGTAGATCTCGTGGTGCCGCCCCGCGTGCGCGAGCCCCCGCGCCGTCATGAACGCGTCCATCCTGGCCAGGGTCTCCGGCTCGTTCGCGTACGGCCCGGTGTGCATCACCTGCACCACGGTCCCCTCGGTGAGCCGCGCGAACCGGGCACCCCCGATGACCATGTCCGGGGTGACGAAGTCCGGCAGCCGGATCAGGAGCGTCCAGTGCCACTCCTCGCGCGGTACCTCCAGGGGCGGCAGGTCGGACTCCACCCACCACAGTCCCTCCAGTTTGGCCACGACGAAGTCGCGGCCCTGCGCCTTGGCGCGCTTCTTCGCGCCGTACGCCGCCGGGTACAGGACTTCCAGGGCCGCGACGTACTCGGGGCCCTCCGGCGCGCCCCGGCCGTCGACGGCCGCGTAGTGGCGGGTCCCGAACTCGCGCAGCTCGGGTGCCGCCGTGGCGGTGTAGTAGTCGCGGTCGGCCCGGGCCAGGTCGAGCTTGGCGACGGCGGACGTCATGACGATTCCTCCAACGGGATCATGAGATGGGTGACCAGCCGGTCGGGCGGGGTGGTCGCCGGATCGGAGACGTACACCTCCCGGATCGGGCCGGTCGGCGGGTGGCCGTGCGCGGCGCACCAGGACAGCAGGGCGTGCGCGGTGAGCGTGATCTGGTCGTACGGGCCGACGTGCGTCGCGGACGCGAACGTGCCGCCGGGCAGCAGGTCGTCCCCGTCGGCGCGCACGGCGGCCACAGCGACCGGGATCTGGTCGGCGACGTCGAGCGGGAACAGGCCGATCAGCCGGGGCTCGCCGTCGAGGCCGGGCAGCAGCCGGGCCACGCAGGACGACGTCACCCGGCCGATGTCGTCGGGGCCGTCGGCGACGTCGCGGGCGAGGAGCACCCTGTGGGCCGGCTCCGTCACCACGGACACCACCGGGGTCGGCAGTCCGTGGGCGAGGACGCGTTCCAGGGTGGCCAGACCGCGCCGCCGCCGGGCCAGCTCGGACTCCAGGTCGTCGCGGACCCGGCCCAGCGCCTCGGTGGCCGCCCCCGACAGCACCTGACCGATCACGGCGAGCGGCACGTCCAGCGAACGGAGCAGGCCGATCACGAGCGCGTCGCGGGCCTGGTCCGGGCGGTAGTAGCGGTATCCGGTGTCCCGGTCGACCCGGGCCGGGGTGAGCAGGCCGAGGCCGTCGTAGTGCCGGAGCTGCTTCACGCTCAGCCGGCAGAGCCGGGCGAACGCTCCGATGGGTACCAGGTCGTCGGTCACGAGATCCAGCGTGCACCCTCCCACCGTGGGAGGGTCAAACGGCGTCCCAGCCGGCGGAGCCGTGCACGGTCAGCCGGCCGATCTCGCCGTCGCGGACGTCGGCGAGCAGCACGCCGCGCGCGGGGTGGCCCGGCCGGCCCGGCGCGTCGGCGGTCCGCCAGGCCCACTGCAGCACGAACCCGTCGGGCGTCGGCGTCCAGTGCCGCTCCTCCATGCGTCGGCCGGCCGGCGCGTCCGCGGCCAGCAGGTCGGTGACCTCCCGGACGCCGGCGATCCGGTGCCGCGCGTGCGGCAGCGTCAGGTCGAGCACGACGTCCCCGGTGAACAGTCCGGTCCGGGGCGTGCTGGTCTCCAGGAACGCGACGAGCTGGTCCACGAGGCCCGTCACGTCGAACAGTTCGTGCATGAACGTCAGGTCGGCCAGCGTCGGCCGGTGATGGCCCTCGACCCGGTCGAGGTTGGTGAACGTCACCGGCCCGGTGGCCAGCTCCGCCCACCGCCGGGCAGCCTCGTCCGTCTCCGGCAGCGCCGAGTTGACCATCGCCGACTCGTAGGAGGCGAACTCGGTGATCGCGACGTAGCGGCCCGGTGCGTCGCGGTCGGCGTACAGCTCGTCGCGCAGCAGGGTCCTGCGGCCCTCGGTGGCCGCCCACCACTCGGCCTCGATCCGGCGGAACTCATCCACCCGATCGGTGCTGAACGTGACGATCTGCACGAAAGACATGGCTTCCCCCGTCCGCGTGACGACCGGTCCGTCCCGAATCCTACGGCCGGCCACCGGGTCCCACCGGGGGAACCGGCGGGTCCCCTTCCTGGACCGTCCGTGCCGGGAGAGCGACGTCGCCGCCCGACTGCGTCGAGTGTCCACACTCCGGGCTGCGCAAAGCGCCGACCCCGGGGCGGGAGCCTGCCTACGCTCAGGGAGAGGGTAGAGAGGTGAGGGCCATGAAGATGATGGTGAAGAGTTTCACCAAACCCGACGAGGTGCGGCCGTTCGCGGGACACGGACACGCGGACCTCCTCAAGATGGGCGACCGCATGGTGCAGTGCGGGGAGTTCGAACCCGGGTGGCGGTGGTCGCAGGACGTCAAACCGATCGCCGGGACCGAGTCCTGTCAGGCGTCGCACCTCGGCTACGTCCTGGAGGGTCGGATGCGGATCCACATGGACGACGGCAGCGACTTCGACATCGGCCCCGGCAGCGTGGTCGCGATCCCGCCGGGACACGACGCTGAGGTGCTCGGCGACAAGAAGTGCGTGTTCCTCGACTTCGGCGAGATCGCCGAGTACGCCAAGCCGCACTAGACACGGGCCACACCGGGAAAGGGCCGCCACCCGGTCGGTGGCGGCCCCTCTCAGCGCACGTCGCGGAGGAGTTCCCAACCCTCGTCGGCGGCCCGTTCGGCCACCGGCGCCGGGTCCGCGCCGCCGATCACGGCGCGCTGGGCCCGGCCGAGGACGTCCCACAGTTCGCGCATCCGCGGGTACGCCGGCATCACCAGCCCGTTCTCGCACTGCGTGATGTACGGCGCCACCAGCTCGTCGTTGGCTGCCACCCGCCGGATCGCGTCGAGCTGCACCGGCGGCCGGGGCTGGATCTCCACCAGCCGCTCGCCGGTGTCCGTCCTGGCCAGGTAGTGCGTGACCAGGTCCTCGGCGATCCGCCGGTTCTCGCCGTGGGCGTGGATGAAGAACCCGTAGACCGACACCATCGGCACGGCCGGCAGATCGCCCAGAGGCGGCACCGGGGCGACGTCGACGTCCATCTCGGCGGCGATGATCGAGGTCAGTGCCCGCGAGGAGCACACCAGGTACGGCGCGCGGCCCGCCAGGAACATCGCCAGCGCCTCGGGCCGGCCGACCTCCGGGCGCAGCACCCCGCGCCCACCGGCCCCGAGCGCCGCGATCTCCTCGAACGCGCGCCGGAAACCGGGCCGCCAGGTCTCCGGCGGGTCGAACCGGCCGTCCGCGCGCAGCCCGAAGAACGTGCCTCCGACGCTGGAGAACAGCGGCCACAGGTGATAGGGATCGCCGGAGTCGCCGACCTGCAGCGCCAACGGGTACTCCGCGACGCCCGACGCGACCAGTGCCTCCCCGTCGCCGAACAGCTCCGCCATCGTGGCCGGCCCGGGCCCGTGCCCGGTGAGCTGCCGGTTGCGGATCAGCGCGACGCTGTCGAACGCGTAGGGGATGCCCATCAGCCGGCCCTGCCGGGTGAGGGCCGCCAGGGCCTTCGGGTGGAAGCTCTGCCGCTGCGACTCGGTGAGCCAGACCCGCTGCACGCCCTCCTGGTGCACCACCCGGCCGAGCCAGTCGTGCGGACCGACGAGGACGTCGGGAACCCGCTCCCGCGGCGACGCGTCCGGGTCGGCGCCCAGCGCGTCGAAGCCGACCTGCAGGTCCTCGATCGTCGCGAACTCCACGTAGCTGACCCGGACACCGTAGTCGGGGCTGAAGCCGTCCTCGATGTGCCGGCGCAGCGCCGCCGCCCGGGTGGCCTCCGACCACAGCACCAGGTTCGACGGCAGCTCGCGGACCCCGGTGCGGCCGTTGAGCCAGAAGCCCTCGTTGTCGACGAACGTCACCTCGACATCGTAGGCCGACGGCCGCTCCCATATCTCCGGTCCAGGCTCGTCGACGGGCAGGTCACCGTGGGCGACCCGGTAGACCTTCCGGGCGGCCCACTTCGTGGACGAGCCCGGGCTGAGCACCCCCCAGCCCTGCTTGGCGACCCAGCGCGGGGCCCCGCGGTGCTCGACCGTGACGTGCGCGTAGCGGACCACGCTGTCGGTGCCGTTGTGGATCAGCGCGCCGAACTCGTCGGTCACGTCGCCGCGGCTGGGCACGTCGTTGCCCCAGCTCGCGGCGACCAGGCGGGCGCGCTCCAGCCGCTTGGCCCGCCGGGCCTCGGCCTCGCGGGTGATCCGGTCGGCGCGCTCGCGGTCCAGCCGGGCGGCCTCCTGGGCCTCGGCGCGCTGCTGGCGGGCCTGTTCGATGTCGAGCTGGAACGCCTGCTGGGCCGCGAGCAGCTCCCGCGCGGCCGTCGCCCGCTCCTCCTCGAGCCGCAGCTCGAAGGACTGCTGGGCCTGGAGCTGCTCGCGGGCCGTCCGGGCACGCTCCTCCTCCCGCTGCCGGGCGGACGTGCGGCTCTCGTCCCGCAGCCGGCGGCCCTCCTCGCGGAGCAGCCGTGCCTCCCTGCGCTGCAACAGGAGCCGGACGAGCGAGGCCAGTGCGATGACCGTGGACACCGCCGCGGCGATGCCCTGGCTGGAGGCAGCCCAGTCCGGGGCGCTGAGGAGGGGGAGGGTCAGCATGGCGCCAATATAGACACCGGGGCCAAAGGTGACGCGGAGCGCTCAACCACCCCCAGGTCAGGGCCCCGCCGGCCCCGGGCTGCCGGCGGTCAGGCGCGCAGGTCGTCGGCGGAGTCCACCTCGACCACGGCCGTCTGGAACGACACGATCATCGCCATCACCCGGTCCTCCAGGGCGCCGAGCCACTCGGGCCCGCCGTAGAAGGCGTCCTTCTGCTTGGTCCGCGCCTCCAGGGAGGCGAAGGAGCGGATCAGGGTGTACGAGTCGTCGTCGCCCAGCGAGGGCCCGGCCCGCACGACGTCGATCCCGTACTCCTCGGACAGCGGGCGGATCCGGTCGGCGAAGAGCTGGTCGAAGGCGGGGCGGACGCCCGGGTGCAGCTGGTACACGCGGATCTCGAGAATGCTCATGGCACCAGCATGCCCGGGGTCCCCTGACATCCCCTGTCAGGCGCGCGGACGAGGTCCGGTGGGGCGCGGTCGACGGGGGCGGAGTGGCCGGCGTACCCGGAAAAGGGGTTTGATCGAAGCGTGGGACTCACCGGGGAGGAGAAACGGCGGCTACGGGAGATCGGTCGGGATCTGGAGCGGTCCGATCCCGTGCTCGCCCGCCGGCTCGGGCCGCCCGGCGTGCGGGCGCGCCGCACGGTTCTCGGGTTCCTGCTGTTGTGGGCCACGCTGCCCGTGGTCGCCGTCGTCCTCGGCGCGCAGGGGGCGCTGCTGGTCGCGCTGGGGCTGGCGATCGTGTGCGCCGCCGTCGCGGTGATGTGGCCGGTCTGACCCCGGGCACGCCGCCCGGGCCTCCGGGGACGCAGGGGCACTGGGGCGACGGGGCACCGGGCCGACGCCTGGCGGGCACCGGCCCGCGCGGGGGCACAATGGGTCGATGGACATCGCCGAGATTCTCGCGCTGAAGACATGGGCGGTGGTCGGCCTGACCGACCACCCGCACCGGCCGGCCCACGGCGTCGCCCGCTTCCTGATGAACCACGGCCGCCAGGTGATCCCGGTCAACCCGACGGGCGCGACCGTGCACGGCGAGGTCGGCTACCCGACCCTCGCCGACATCCCGGTGCCGGTGGACGTCGTCGACATCTTCCGCCGCTCCAGCGACGCCGGGGCGCACGTGGACGAGGCGATCGCGATCGGGGCGAAGGCCGTGTGGCTGCAGCTGGGCGTCATCGACGAGGCCGCCGCCGCCCGGGCCAGGGCCGCCGGTCTCGCCGTGGTGATGGACCGCTGCCCGGCCATCGAGTGGCGGGCGCACGGGCCCCGGCCCTGAGCGCACACGGAAGGGCCGGCCCACCATCCGGGCCGGAACCGCCCGACCCCGGCTGTGGACACGCGGCGCGGCCGGTCCTGAGCGCACGGAAGGGCCGGCCGCCCCGGGTGACTGGCGACCGGCCCCTCGTCCGCGTACCTAGAGCGTCAGCGTCCAGGTGTCGATCTTGCCGGTGTCGAGCGCGGCCGCGTCCTGGACCTGGAGTTTCCAGGTGCCGTTGCGGGCCTCGGTCGACAGGTTGACCGTGTAGGTCTGGTTGATGTTGTCCGTGCTGCCGCCGGCCCGGTTGTGCAGGACGTAGGCGGAGCCGTCGGGCGCGATCAGGGAGACGACCAGGTCACCGATGTAGGTGTGCACGATGTGCACCTCCACCTGGGAGGTGGCCGAGGCGTTGCCGGCGCAGCCGGCGATCACGACGCTGCTGGACACCGTGGTGTTGTCCGGGATCGCGACGTCGGTGCCGTTGGTGACGGCGCCGCAGGTGCCGGCGGTCGGGCTGACGGTCGGCGACGCGGTCGGGGTACCGCCGCACGGGGCGTCCTCGCCGGTCACGGCGACACCCTTCCACGCGTCCTGGACGGTCTTGTACTCCGCGGAGCACAGGCCGTACAGGTCGGTGGCCGCCGACAGGGTCGCGGCACGCGCGTCGTTGGTGCCGGTGGCGACGTACTTCGTGGAGCTGGTGAAGTAGACATCCATGGCCCGGTACCAGATCTTCTCGGCCTTGGCCCGGCCGACACCGGTGACCGTGGTGCCGCCCGCGCACAGCGGGGCGGTGCCGTAGGCGGTGTTGCCGCTGCCCTCGGCCAGGAAGAAGTAGGCGAGGTTGCCGACGCCCGAGGAGTAGTGCACGTCCACGTTGCCGACACCGTTGTACCAGCAGTTCTTGGACGCGCCGTCCTTCTTCGGGTCGTACATGTAGCGCAGCGGGGTGCCGTTGCCGTTGATGTCGATCTTCTCGCCGACGTTGTAGTCACCCGGGTCCGCGGCGCTGGCGGCGTAGAACTCCACCATGTTGCCCCAGATGTCTGACGCCGACTCGTTGAGGCCGCCGGACTCGCCCGAGTAGGTCAGGCCGCCCGGGATGATGTTCTCCGTGATGCCGTGGCCCATCTCGTGGCCGGCGACGTCGATGGCGACGAGGGGCTTGCCGTTGCCGTCGCCGTACGTCATCTGGGCGCCGTCCCAGAACGCGTTCACGTAGTTGTTGCCGTAGTGCACCCGGCTCTTGACGCCCGTGCCGTTGCCGAAGATGCCGTTGCGGCCGTGCACGTTCTTGAAGTAGTCGAACGTCTTCGCGGCGCCGTAGTGGGCGTCCACGCCGGCCGACGCGCGGTCGGCGGTGGTGCCGCTGCCCCACGTGTTGTCGGCGTCGGTGAACGTCGTACACGTGCTGGTGCCGTTGTTCAGGTCACAGGTGGTGCCGTTGCCCCGGACCGGGTCGACCATCGAGTACGAGGGGGTCGTGTCGATGGAGACGGTGCCCGAGTACAGGCTCTTGCCCGTGCCGGTGACCTGCTTGACCTCGTCGCTGGAGCCCCGGACCGCGCCGCTGTTCGCGTCGACGATCACGTGCAGCTCGCTCGGGGTCTGGTCGGCCTTGACGCCCGACAGCGTGACCTCGTACGCGAGGACGGCCGCGCCCTCGGCGGTGGCGTCCACGACCAGGGTCGGGGCCCCGGCCTTGGCGAGGGTGCCCTGGAACACCGTGGCCGCGGCGCTGGTGGCCGCCTCCGCCGTGATGCCCGCGGTGGTGCTGATCCGCAGCGGGGCGGTCAGCCCGACCGTGGCGGAGGAGAAGCTCCCGCCGGGCGCGTTGTGCACGACGAAGTCGCCGCCGAGCACGTCGAGACCCTTGTAGGTGCGGGTGTAGCGGGTGTGGGTCGCGCCCGTGTTGCTGTCGACGACCGTGCGGTTGACGGCGTACGCGTCGCCGTCGGCGCCACGGATCGCGTCCCGGTGCGCCGCGAGGGCGGCGTTGGCCTGCGCGATGGCCGTGCTCTGACTGGGTACCGAGGGCGTCGCGTTCGCGAGCGATGCGACCCCTGTTGCCATTCCGGCGATCAAGACCACGGTTCCCACCGCGGCGACAGATCTGTTCACCGGAGCCTCCCATTCACTGAGGGGTTCGTGACGTGCGTCACGAGGGCATGTATAACAGCGCTTGTAACCTGAGTAAAGATTGATGAAACACATTGACGCCCCTCCACTCCGGAGAGTCGCGACGCTCTCGACGTTTCCGCGCCGGCCGGCACCGAGCGTGACCAGCGATGTCCGACTGGTCGGACAACCGACCAACCTGTGTGGACGCGTGCGGGAGCGCGGCAGGCCGACCGGGCCCGGGGTGTCACAACGCGAGGGGATCGGAAGGCCGTCGCCGCGAGGCCTGGGAACCAGGACGGCCGAGTCCGGGTGGGCGCGCACCGGGCCAGCCGCGCCGCCTGGCGCACCCGGGAGGGCCCCCACGGCCGGAACGCCCGGGCGGTCCGGCACGGTCCTCCGGCCGCCCTCCGGCACGGTCGGCACGGCCCTCCGGCACGGCGGCCCCGGGGCCGCGTGCGGTCAGAGCAGCGACAGGGTGCCGGCGACCGCGTCGATGTCGGCGATCAGCGCCGGGCCGATGGCGCAGCACGTGGCCGTGCCGGGATCCACCTGGGTCCGTCCGGCGTCGTGGATCACCTCGACCGGCAGGCCGGCCGCCTCGGCCGCGGCGCACACCTCGCCCAACTGGTCCTCGCCGCTCACCCGCAGCACGACCTTCGGCTGGCCGTCGCGCAGCCAGTCCACGAGGACCGGGGTGCCGAGATTGCGCAGCACCGCGCCGACCGCGGCGTGCGCGGCCTGGGCGGCGATCTTGCCCTTGCCCATGGCGAGGTCGGTGCGCACGACGACGACGAGTTTGTGAGCCACGACCGGCACTCTACCCCCGCGCTACGGTGACCCCATGAAGATCGACTCGGTGCCGTTCGGCACGACCGACTGGGCCCTCGTGCCCGCCACCGACCACCCGGGCACGACCGGCACCGCGACCTGGCGGACCCGGCGGTTCGGCGACCTGCGGGTGCGGATGGTCGACTACAGCCCCGGCTATCTCGCCGACCACTGGTGCGACAAAGGCCACGTCCTGCTCGTCCTGGAGGGCACCCTGACCACGGAACTCGCCAACGGCGACACCGTCACGCTGGAGGCCGGCAGCAGCTACCAGGTGGGAGACGACACCGAGGCGCACCGGTCGAGCACGACGACCGGCGCACGCCTGTTCGTCGTCGACTAGAGATCAAACCCGTCATCTGACTACGGAGGGGCCCGACCCGGGTTCCTCCGGTCGTCCCCCCTCCGAGGCACCGGCGTCAGCCTCCGGTCCACGGCCCGCGCCCGGGTGCCGTGGGGCCGACGGGAGGCGTCGCGGCGACCCACTCATGCCTCCCCTGACATCTGTGGCCGCGCGGCTACCCGGTGTACACAATGATGGGTGTCTTCCCCTGGGCGGCGGGGGCCGCCCCGCCGGTTCGGTGTGATTCACACCTCTTGTGTATGACGGACCCTGGCCCCCGGCCCCCTTGACTCGGCATGATCGGGTGTCTTGAGGGGGTACACGTGGTGCGAGTGCTTGTGGTCGACGACGAGGCTTTGGTGCGTTCGGGCCTCGGCGCGATCCTCTTGTCGGCCGGCGACTTCGAGGTGCTGACCGCGACGGGCGCCGAAGCCGTGGAGACGACCCGGCGGCACCGGCCCCGGGTGGCCCTGGTGGACATCCGGATGCCCGACGTGGACGGACTGACCGTGCTCCGCCGGCTGCGCGCCCTGAGCTGTCCGCTGGCGGTGGCGATGCTGACGACGTTCGACATGGACGCCCACGTGCACGAGGCGCTGCGGTCCGGGGCGTCCGGCTTCCTGCTCAAGGACACCGAGCCCGCCGAGCTGATCGCCGCCGTGCGGGCGCTGGCCGCCGGGGGCACGGTGCTGTCCCCGCAGGTCGCGACACTGGTCGTCGACGGGTATCTGCGGTCAGGGCCGTGCCCGACCGCGCGGGCCCGGGTCGCGGAGCTGTCCGGCCGGGAGCTCGACGTGCTGGCGCTGCTCGCCACCGGGCTGTCCAACGCGGAGATCGCCGACCGGCTGTACCTCGCGTCCGGCACCGTCAAGGACCACGTCAGCGCCCTGCTGGTGAAGCTCCGCGCGGTCAACCGTGTGCAGGCCGCCGGCATCGCACACCGGGCGGGGCTCGTCGAACACGGCGGGGCGTGACCCGCCGAGCGCCCGACATGACCCGGGCCAGGCCCGGCCGCCGACCGGCTCCGACCCGCGACGTGCGGCACCGGCCGTGATCCGTCGCCGATCGCCGGACCCGACCCCTCGCTGGTCGCCCCGGCCCGCGTCGGGCCCGGCCCCCCGCCCGTGGGCGGATCCGGCCCGACGGGTCCGGCAGCGCCGGTTCTCCGACCCGGTCCGGGCCGTGATCCGGCGGAGGCTGGGCGACGTGGCGCTGGTCGCGGTCGCGGCCGCCGACGTGCAGCTCACCGCCCCGCCCGCCGGCCACCCGTCCTACGCCTGCTCGCTGCTGTCGGCCGCGGCCCTGCTCCTGCGGCGTCGCCGGCCCCGCACCACCCTCCTCCTGGTACTCCCCGGCCTTTACGACGGCGTGGCCGTCCTCGCCGCCGTCTTCGCCCTGTACGCGGTGGCGACGGTCGAACACCGGCGCTGGAGGCTGTACGCCGCCACCGCCGTCGTCGCCCTCGGCGCGATCCTGCCCTGGCCGCTCGCCGACCTGCTCACCCAGCGCCCCGACGAACTGGCCCGGTCCGTGATCTACGGCGTCCTGACCGCATGCGCACCCGCAGCCCTCGGCCTGGCCGTCCGGACCCGCGCCGAACTCGTCGTCCGCCTCGCGGAACTCGCCGAACGCCGGGCCCGCGAGCGGGAGTGGACCACCCAGCGGGTCCTCGCCGCCGAGCGCGCCCGGCTCGCCCGCGAGATGCACGACATCGTGTCGCACCAGGTCAGTCTGATCGCGGTGACGGCCGCGGCATGGCGGGTCGGGGCCGCCGACGACGCCGGTCGCCAGGCCGCGGAGGAGATCCGCCGACGCGCCGCACTCACTCTCGAGGAGCTGCGGCACATGGTCGGCATCCTCCGCTCCTGCCCGCCCGGACCACCGACCACCTCCCCCGGGGCCGAGGCCGGAGCCGAGGATGGAGCCGAGGATGGCACCAGCCGGCCCGAGAACGTCCCCCGGTTCGAGGTGGTGGGCGCTGGCCGGGACGCCTTCGAACTGGCCGGTGACCGGGAGTTCCCCGAGCTGGAAGTGGCCGACCGGCGGAGGCACCCCGGACTCGCGGACCTGCCGGCGCTGGTCGGCGAACATGAGGGCGCCGTGTTCGCGGGTCTGCCGGACACCGGTGCCGTGCCCGAGGCACTGCAACGCGCCGTGTACCGCACGGTGCAGGAGGCCCTGACCAACATCCGCAAACACGCACCGGGAACCGCGACCACGGTTTCGGTGTCCCGCACGGCCGGTGAACTGCGCACCGAAGTGGTCAACGGGACCCCACCGCCCCGGCCCGGGGACGGCGGGCCCAGGTTGCCTGGGGGCGGGCACGGGCTGCTCGGGATGCGGGAGCGGGCGGCCCTGCTCGGCGGCCGGCTTGCGGCGGGACCCGTCGGTGGTGGCTACGCCGTCCGCCTGGTGCTCCCCCTCGCGGACCGTGGCAGGATGACGCTCCCGGTACCGCGAGCAGGAGACCACCCATGCGCCAGCGACTCAACCTGATCCTGCTCGGCGTGGCCGACGTGGCGCGGTCCGTGGCGTTCTACCAGGAGCTCGGCTGGAAGCGTGCCACTGCCGGCTCGGACGAGTTCGCGCTGTTCGACCTCGGCGGCGTCGCGATCGCGTTCCAGTCCCGGGAGGCGTTCGCCGCCGACGCCCGGCTCGTCGACCACGGGGCTGGCGGGTTCGCCGGCTTCGCGCTCGCGTACGTGGCCCGCAGCGCCGACGAGGTCTACCGGGTCATGGCGAGGACCGAGGAACTCGGGGCCACGGTGACCCGGCCGGCCGGGGCCAACGCGTGGGGGCACAGCGGCTACTTCACCGACCTGGACGGCCACCTGTTCGAGGTGCTGTACGAGGACGGCTGGATCTTCGACTCCGACGACAACCTCGTCCTCTGACGGCACGCCGCCGACCCGCCACATCGGCACACCACCACCGGGCCCGGCATCGCCTGACCGTCCGGCCGTGCGGGTCGGCGGGCCACGTACGGGTCGGCGAGCTACAGGGGCGTCGGTGGCTACGGGCGGGTCTCGAGCTGGCGCCAGGACACCGCCGTCACGGCCGGTTCGCCGCCGAGGACCGCGAGGGCCGCGTCGAGCGCCGGGGCGGCCTCCGCCGTACCCGTCAGGTCGGCGCGGATCCGTATCTCGCCGGCCGTCCGCACGGTCTCCACCGCCTGCAGCCGGGCTCCGTCGACGGCTCTCAGCGCGCCGAGCAGCAGGGCGCGGACGTGACCGTCGTCGGGTGGTCCGAGCGTGGTCTCCACCCGCCAGGAGGTGACGACCTCGTCCCCGGAGCCGGGTTCGCGGTCGATCCGGCGGGCGGCGGCGCGGAGCACCACGTTGACGGCGACGACGGCGGCCCCGGCCGCGAGGGCGTAGCCGTACTGGCGGGCGCCGGCCAGGCTGCCGACGGCCGCCGAGCACCACAGGGTGGCGGCGGTGTTGATCCCGGTGACGGTGAATCCGTCGCGCATGATCACGCCGGCGCCGAGGAAGCCGACGCCGGAGACGACCTGGGCGGCGACCCGGCTGGGCGAGGAGTCGACGAACGCGCCGGAGAGCATGACGAACATGGCCGCGCCGGCGGCGACGAGCGCGTGGGTGCGCAGCCCCGCCATCCGCTGCCGCCACTGGCGTTCGACGCCGATCAGGGTGCCGGCGGCCAGGCCGGTGCCGAGGCCCAGCGCGAACGTGGCCGGCGTCATCACGGGCACCCCGGCAGGGCGAGGTCGACGGCGGTCCCGGCGAGGTACGCCTCGCTGATCCACCGGGTGTCGTCGAGCCGGACCCAGACGTCCGTGGGGCCCCGGACCCCGGCGACGACGGTGCCCCTGGTCGCGCAGACGACCCGGACATCCTGCCCGACCATGACGAATCCCGACGGGTACAGCGGCACCCACGCGAACCCGGGGGCCGTGACCCGCACGAGCCCCGACTCCGCCGGCACCCCGGGCACGGCGGGCGGCGTGCCCGGGACAGTGGGCGGGGTACCCGGGACGGTGGGCGGCGTCGTCGGCACCGTGGCCGGCGGGGTGGCCGGCGTCGTGGTGGGAGGTGTGCCGGGGGTCGGGCCGTGGTTCGTCAGGGTGCCGCCGGTCCGATCGACCCGTAGGCCGCGCCGCTCGGCGTACCCGTCGTAGGGGTTTCGTCCCTCGTGGAACGTCCACCCGCCGATCGTCCGGCCGTCCAGCGGCAGCTCCGTCTCGGGCGCCGACCGCCACAGGGTGAAGTGCACGTGCGGCCCGGTCGCCTGGCCGCCGCAGGGCAGCTGGGTGCCGGTGTGCCCGAGGTACGCGCCGGCGTCGACCCGCGCCCCGTCGGCCGCCGGGCCCAGGTCGCGCATGTGGTAGTAGGTGGTGGTGTACCCGTTGTCGTGCACGACCTTGACCAGTGCGCCGCCGTCGCGCTCGCAGCTGCGGTAGACCAGGCCGGGGCCGGCGGCGAGTACCCGACCGTCGAGGCCGGGGCCCTCGGTGAAGTCCGCCGAGCTGAACGGCCGGTGGGTGCCGTCGTTACCGTGCGGGCCGCCGCCCATGTACCAGGAGTCACCGCGCGCCCAGGGCAGTTCGAGGCCGGTGTCGACGGGGCCGGCCGGGGAGCCGGCGGCGAACACCGCCCGTTCCTCGGGGCGCAGCACCGTCGCGGGCGCCCGGCCGGCGAGGCGGGCGAAGGCCGGGGTGCCCTCCAACCCGACCTCCCATCGGGTAGCGGAGCCGTGCGCCACGAACAGCGCGGAGTCGGGCGTGCCGTCCACGCCGTCCGGTACCGGCAGGGTCGCCGACCCGAACGCCCAGCCGGCACCGGCCTCCGCGCCACCGGCGTCTCCGGTCGTGCGCCGGATCTCGACCAGCGGGGTGCCGTGTCGTGCGCCCCGGGCGGCGAGAAGGTGTTCGCCGACCACGGCGCCGAGATCGGCACCGGTCCCCGGGGCCCGGCGCTCGGCCTGTTCGGTGGCACCGGCCTGGTGTTCGGCCTGTTCGGGGGTGCCGGACTGGTGGAGGGTGGCCGGGAGCCATCCGGTGAGCATCGCGGTCGCGAGCAGCGCGAGGTGTCGCACGTCGCCGCCTCCTGACATGAGCGGAACGGCGCACGTCCGCGTGCGCCGCCCGGCAGTCTCGCCCGCTCCGGCCCCGCCTGGCCCCCGCCGGGAGACGCCGTCCACCCCGCCGACCGGCGGCCCGCCCCGGTGCTGTGACGGCAGCCACGTATACCTTGACGGATCTCTAATTAGAGAGAAGTCTCAACACCAGAGGTTAGAGGTACGTCGAAACAAGGGGTTTGCACATGTTCACGCTTCTCCACCGCCTGTCCGCCGCCCGTACCGCCACCGTCGCCGCCGGGGTCCGGTTCTGCGAGGGCTGCTCGGACGCGGTCAGCACCCAGGCCCAGCGCGCCGAGGCCCGGTTCCAACGCGCGCACGACAAGGCACTGACCAGCGGATTCCGCTTCTAGTACCCTCCGAAGCCCGTCGCGGGGACACCGCGACGGGCTTCGGCGCGGTCAGCGCCGTCCCACGTGGACGGCCGGCACCCGGTCGCGCCACGGCAGTGCCTCCTCCAGTCGGGCCGCGAGCCGGAACAGGACGTCCTCGCGGCCGGGCCCGGCGACGAGCTGCACCCCGATCGGCAGTCCGCCGGAGCTCTCCCCGAGCGGCAGGCTGATCGCCGGCTGGCCGGTGATGTTGAACAGCCCGGTGAACGGGCCGTACGCGAACACCGCGTCGAGCCAGCTTCGCACCGTGTGGGCGGGCTCGTCGTAGCGCAGCGTGCCGTGCGGGGCCGGCGGCTGACCCAGGGTCGGCGTGACGAGGACGTCCTGGCCGGCGAAGAACATGCCGACCGCGCGGGTCACCCGGTTCTGGGCGTCCAGGCCCGTCATCACGTCCAGCGCGGTCGCCGCGGCCGCGTCGGCCAGGACCCGCCGGGACACGGCCTCCATCATGGCCGGATCCGGCCGCCTCGGGGCCAGCAGCATCATCGCTCCGGAGCCGAGGCCTTCCAGGGCGTGGGCGGCCATCACGGCCTCCCAGTCCACGGCGGGGCCGGCACCGGTCACGACGTGTCCCATCCCCTCCAGCACCCGGCCGACCCGCTCGGCGACGGCGGCCACCTCGGGATCGACGGCCACCCCGGACCAGGCTGTCGTGGTCACCGCGACCCGCAGCGTCCCCGGGTCCGCCCGCAGGTCCTCGGCGTACGGGACGGCCGGGGTCGGCAGGGCGTACCGGTCGCCGACGGCAGGGCCGGCAACCGCGTCGAGCAGGGCCGCGGCGTCGCGGACGGTCCGGGTCAGTCCGAACTCGGCCGACATCCCGAACAGCGTCTCCCCCGCGTCCGGCCCGCACGGCACCCGGCCCCGGCTGGGTTTGAGCCCGACGAGCCCGCAGCACGAGGCCGGTACCCGCAGCGAGCCCGCGCCGTCGTTGCCGTGCGCGAGCGGCACCGCCCCGGCGGCCACGAGCGCCGCCGCTCCGCCGCTGGAGCCGCCGGCGCCGCGCGCGGGGTCCCACGGGTTGCGGGTGACGCCGTACCGCGCGGACTCGGTGGCGAAGCTGAGCAGCAGCTCCGGGACCGTGGTCAGCCCCAGGGTGACCAGCCCCGCCGCGCGGAACCGGGCCATCAGGTCCGTGTCGTGGTGCGCGCGCGGGCCGGGCACCGCCCTGCTGCCGACGAAGAACGGCACGCCCTCCGCCATCGGGCCGCCGTCCTTGACCAGGAACGGCACCCCGGCCAGCGGCCCGTCCACGGCGTGGGCCAGGGCCGGATCGAACAGCGGCAGGGCCAGGCCGTTGAGCCGCGGGTTCACGGTCTCCAGCGCGGCCCGGGCCGCGGCCTCCACCTCGGCGGCGGTCACCTCGCCGGCCCGGATCAGGTCGCGCAGGCCGAGGGCGTCGTAGCTGGCGTACTCGTGCGGTTCCACTGGTGCCTTCCCTCCGTGGGGCGGTTCCCCATGGTGATCCTCGGTCCGGCGGGTCCGGGCGAAAATCCCGAGACTTCGGGGGTGGCGCGGGGGCACACTCGGCCCCATGAGCGTCGCGGAGCTGGGGGCGGAGCTGTCCGACCGGGTGGGCCGGGTCATCCCGCACGACGGGTACCTGCTCCTCGGGCTCGACCCCGTCACCGGCGCGGGCTGCTTCGTCGCCCACGAGCGCGCGTACAGCGCCCGGGCGCGCCAGTGGCTGGAGATCGAGGAGCCCGGCGTCGCCCCTCCGGTGCTGGCATTGGGGGCCGGGGTGCCGCCCCGGTACAGCGCGGACCTGCACCGCCTGATGGCCGCTGAGGGCTTCGGTGGCGCGCTGCGGATCGCGGCCCGGCACGGCGGGGTGACCTGGGGCGAGCTGGTGCTGCTGCGCGGCTGGGGCGGCCGGCCGTTCTCCGCCGCCGAGGCGACCCGGGCGGGGGCCCTGGCCGGCGGGCTGGCCCGTGCCCTGCGCGGGTTCGTGGCCGGTCGGCCCCTGGCACCCGGTCGCGGCGGGCCCGGGCCGGCCGTGGTGTTCGTCGGGGCCGACGACACGGTGCGGGCGACCCCCACCGCCCGGGCGGCACTGCGGGCGCTGGTGCCCGACGCGCGGACCGACGAGGACCTGTTCGGCACGCTGTGGAACGTCGTGTACACGGCGCGGCGGGGCACCGGGGTCGCGCTCAGCCGGATCCCGGCCGCGCACGGCTGGACGGCGCTGCACGCCCAGCTCCTCGACGGCGGCGCGCCGGACGAGGTGGCGGTCACGGTCCAGCCGGCGTCCGGCCGGGTGCTGCTGCCGGCCGTCGTCGCCTGGTACGGCGTCACCGCCAGGGAGAACGCCGTCCTCGGCCACGTGCTCGACGGGTTGCCGGCCAAGGGGATCGCCCGACGGCTGGACCTGTCGCTGTACACGGTGCACGACCATCTGAAGGCCATATACCGCAAGACGGGGGTCCACGGTCGCGACGAACTCGCCGCCGCGCTCGGCGGGTGACGTGTCAGACGAGCACCCTGAACGCTCATTAACTAGTACAGTGCCATCGACGGCTGCCTATTGCACGACGGGCGGCGGTCCACTGTCACCCCTCAACACATGGAGTTTCCATGCGCAAACGACTCGTCACCGGTCTCGGTGCGGTCCTGCTCGCCGCGGCCGTGGTCGCCGGGAGCGCCGCCCCGGCGACGGCCGCCGCCCCGAGCATCCAGGCCACCGGGCTCAACGCCACCATCGCGCTGGACAACTGCTCGGCGTCCCTGGTCAAATTCCCGACCTCGGCGAGCACCGACCGGGCGATGATGCTGACGAACGGGCACTGCTACGAGGGCGGAATGCCCGGCGCGGGCGTCGTCCTGCAGAACAAGGCCAGCACCCGCTCGGGCACGCTGCTCAACGACTCGGGCGGCTCGCTCGGCACCGTCCGGGCCGACCTGCTGATCTACGCGACGATGACCGGAACCGACGTCTCGCTGTACCGGTTGAACCAGACCATCGCCCAGGTCCAGAGCAGCTTCGGCGTCTCGCCGATGACGATCGCCGCCAGCCACCCGGCCGACGGGATCGCGATGACGATCCCGTCGGGGTACTGGAAGCAGACCTGGACCTGCAACATCAACGGCTTCGTGTACCAGCTGAAGGAGGACGCCTGGACGTGGAAGGACTCCATCCGCTACAACACCGGCTGCAACACCACGCACGGCACCTCCGGCTCGCCGATCCTGGACTCCAGCCGGACCGTCGTCGGGGTCAACAACACCGGTAACGACGACGGCGCGCGCTGCACGCTGAACAACCCGTGCGAGGTCGACGCGGCCGGCAACGTGACCTGGACCCAGGGCCAGAGCTACGGCCAGCAGGTGTACTGGTTCAGCACCTGCGTCAACTCCTCGCGCATGCTCGACCTGACGGTCGCCGGCTGCCTGCTCACCGGCGCCAGCACCCCGGGCAACACCGTCACGGTGACCAACCCGGGCAACCAGTCCTCCGTCACCGGCACGGCCGCGAGCGTGCAGATCTCCGCGTCGGACTCCGCCCCGGGCCAGACGCTGACGTACTCGGCCACCGGCCTGCCAGCCGGCCTGTCGATCAACGCCAGCACCGGCCTGATCTCCGGCACGCCGACCACGGTCCAGACCGCCACCGTGACCGTCACCGCGAAGGACACCACCAACGCGACCGGCTCCACGACCTTCACCTGGACGGTCACCTCGCCCGGCGGCACGTGCACCGGCCAGAAGCTGCTCAACCCGGGCTTCGAGTCGGGTGCCGCGTCGTGGACCGCGTCCTCCGGCGTGATCGACAACGGCACCAGCGAACCCGCGCACGCCGGCTCCTACAAGGCGTGGCTCAACGGGTACGGCAGCAGCCACACCGACACCCTGTCGCAGTCCGTGGCCATCCAGGCCGGCTGTCACGCCACCCTGAGCTTCTACCTGCACATCGACACCGGCGAGACCGGTAGCACCGTCTACGACAAGCTCACCGTGCAGGCTGGCTCGACCACCCTGGCCACGTACAGCAACGTCAACGCCGCCGCCGGATACGTCCTGCGCACCTTTGACGTGTCGTCCCTCGCCGGCCAGACCGTGACCATCAAGTTCACCGGCGTGGAGGACTCCTCCCTCCAGACGTCCTTCGTCATCGACGACGCCGCGCTCACGCTCAGCTAGTCGAACCCCGGGCGGGGCGGACACCTGCGGGTGCCCGCCCCGTTCCCGTTCGTCACACGCCGGCCGGGACCGGGGCCCACAGCACCGGGTGGGTCTCCGGATGCCGGTCCCACCACGGGAGCGTGGCCGTGTTGCGGCGGACCGCGTCGACGTACACGTCGATCGTCGCCTGGTGGATCACGTCCACCTCGGCGGCCGACACCGCCTCCGGCCGCCAGCGGAGCACCCGGTGCCCCAGGATCGGCTGGCCGGCGAGGGGCAGCACCACCACCTCGCGCCGCCCCGGGTACGTCGGCACGCACATCATCGCGCCCTGCCCCGTGGCCACCAGCTGCTCGGCGTCGGTGGCCTCCAGGTTCGTGTACCGCAGCCGGGGGGTGAACCCTGCCCTCTCGCACGCCTCGCGGAACACCGCCAGGCTGCCGTCGTCCCCGCCGGGCGGCCCGATCCACCAGTCCTTGGCGAGGTCGGCCAGGTCGATCATGTCGAGGCAGGCCATCCGGTGCTCGGCGGCCAGGACCACGTACAGCGGCTCGGGGTCGACGATCACCCGCTCGACGACGCCGGGCGGGCACGGCGGCAGGTGGCTCTTGTGCGCGCCGATCACCACGACGTCGACCAGGTCGTTGGCGAGCAGTTGGGCGACGACGACCCCGGAGGAGTCGACCCGGGTGCTGACGTCGCGGGCGGGGAGGTCTTGCTGGAGCCGGCCCAGGAGGGCGCCGATGAAGCTACTGCGCAGGGCCCCGAACCGCAGCGCGCCGACGTTCTCCGTCCGGCCGCCGGCGACCAGCTCGCCCATCTCCGACAGGATGCCCCGCGCCCGCCTCAGCACGAAATGCCCGAGTGCTGTGGGTTCCACACCCTGTGGCCCGCGCTCGAAGAGTCTGCCCCCCAGGGCCGTTTCGATCCGGCCCAGTTTGGCGGTGAGCGCGGGCTGGGAAACCCCCAGCGCGACAGCGGCCCGCGAGACGCTTCCCGACTCCGCGACCTGGCACAACACCCGAAGGTGCCGAAGATCCAGCTCCATAAGATCAACGTTATACCCGATCGGGATATCACAGAACGTAGGGGAAGTGGCACCCTGACCTAGTCATTACATAGGAGGCTCACCATGTCCCTCGGCCAACTCACCGCCACCGCCCTCGGCACGCTCGCCACGTTGAGCGCCGCCGATCGGTTCCGGATCAGTTGTCTGCGTCTGGATGGTGGCGGGGCATTCGTGTACTGGATGACCCCCGGCGACACCTACCGGATCGCCCACGACGGGGTGGACTGGGCCGTGACCGGTGGCTCGTGGTTCACGCCGGGCCGGGCGTACCGGCTGCGCCGCGCCGGGCTGCCCGTCGGCGCGCTCCCCCTCGCCCCCCACGGCCGGGTGACCCTGCGCCCCGGCTCGGAGTACGAGCTGCGCGGCACGTCCCCGACCCGCTGGACCCTGTACGTCCTGGACTGACCCCTCCGGTCCGGGCGGCGACGCCTGCCGGGAAGTTGTCGCACCCTCGGCCTGAGCGGCGACGACTCCCGGCCGTCGTCGTGCCGGCACCCCGGCCCTGCCGGTGCGGCGCGGCGCGGGCAGCCTCGGGCGCGGCGCGGGCAGCCCACAGACTCGGCCCGGACAGCCCTCGCGGCCCGGGCAGCCCCAGCGGGCCCCGGCGGCGTCAGTCGGGCAGGGTCGCCGACGTGCCGCTCACCCCGCACGGCCGGGCCTGGCGGGGTCCGCAGCCGCGCCGGCCCGGCACGGCCAGCGGCTCCACCGAGCTGCCCCGGACCGACCAGCGCAGCCGGAGCAGCCCGTCGCGGTGGTACCCGTCGCGCTCGTCCACCTCGGTCACGTGACCGTCGGGAAATTGGAACAGGTACCGAAATGTTGGGAACGCCGCGAGGTTGTGCACCATGGTGTCCTGGTCGAAGTACCCGGCGAACTGCTCCGCCGTGATCATCCGGCGCAGCACCCGGACGGCCGCGGTGACCTCCGCCGGGTCGTCGACCAGGTCGATCCGGTCCAGGACCTGCTCCCCCGGGGCGTAGGCGCAGCGGACGAGGCGCGCGGCGCCCCACTCCACGAGCTTGTCGACGCCGGGGCGGCCGGGGGCGGCGGGCGCCGCGGCGGGGCCGGTGGACGGGCAGGCCGGCATGGCCAGCGCCGTGGTGTCGACGACCACGACGGCGGGCGGGCGGTCCGCGGCGTCGGCGGGATACTCGATCCTCGGGTCCGGTCGGGCCCACCACAGGCCGGCGAGGACGAGTCCCCCGACCGTCAGGGCCGCGCAGGCCCCCGTCACCACTGTCCGTCGCCGCATCGCCGGGCCTCCTCCGCGTGTCGTCCGTCCTGAGACGACACACGCGCAGATTCCGTTCCGCGGCAGGCGCATCGCGCGGTGCGAATCCCCGACGCCCCCGGTCGGCCCTGCTGAGGGCGGCCTCCCGGCGGAACGGAAATCACTCGGCCGCCGGGCCGGCGGCTGGGTAGAGTCGGGGGATGAAGAGTTCAGTCACCGCAGCCGCGCGAGCTATCAGCTCCTCGGTCGTCGCTGCCTGACCCATCCCACCCGGCGACCGGAAGCGGTTCGCCGGTGTGCCCCTGACCTGTTCACGGCCGCCTGGCCGGTCCCTTTCGGTCGCCATGCCCCGAAAGGCCACCGCCATGGACACCCGGACAACCATCGACACCTTCATCACGTACTACCGTGAGCGCGGCCACCACCGCCTCACCGGCAGCTCCCTGCTCCCGCCACCGGGCGACCCGGTGCTGTTCACGACGTCGGGGATGCATCCGCTGACGCCGTACCTGGAGGGTCGCCGGCATCCCGGCGGCCGACGGCTCGTCAACCTGCAACGGTGCCTGCGCACCACCGACCTGGACGAGGTCGGCGACGACACCCACCTGACGGTCTTCGAGATGCTCGGCTCCTGGTCCCTCGGCGACTACGACGGCCCGACGAGCCTGCGCTGGGGCCACGACCTGCTCGTCGACGGCTTCGGCGTCGATCCCGGCCGGCTGCACGTCACCGTGTTCGGCGGCGACGAGCGGGTCGGGCCGGACCTGGAGTCCCTCGACACGTGGACCGGGCTGGGCCTGCCCGTGGAGCTGACCCGCGAGGACAACTGGTGGTCCAACGGGCCGACGGGGCCGTGCGGGCCCGACTCGGAGATCTTCGTGTGGACCGGCGACGGCGAGCCGAGCGGCACCCCGACCGGCGATCCGCGCTGGGTGGAGGTGTGGAACCACGTGATGATGCGCTACCGCCGGCACTCCGACGGCAGCCTCGAACCCCTCGAGCAGCGCAACGTCGACACGGGCATGGGCCTGGAACGGATGGTGACCGTGCTCGGCGGCCACTCCTCCGTGTACGGCACCGACGGGTTCGAGCCGTGGCTGCGGCACGTCCCGGGGCTGTGGGACCTCGACGGGGAGTCGCTGCGGATCGTCTGCGACCACCTGCGCTCCGGGATCGTCGTCCTCGGCGACGGGGTCCGCCCCTCCAACACCGGCCCCGGGTACGTGCTCCGCCGGCTCGTCCGCCGGGTCCTCACCCGGCTGTGGCGGCACGACGGGTCACGGACGCTGTCCGACCTGCCCGGCGAGCTGCTCGAGCACACCCTCGACCACTTCGGGCAGGACATCGGGGTGGAGCAGGTGCACGGGGTGTTCGGGGACGAGGAGCGCCGGTTCCGGAACCTGGTCCGCCGGGGCCGGCCGATCGTGGACCGGCGGCGCTCACGCGGGCCGCTGCGCGAGGAGGACTACCGCTACCTGCACGACACCCACGGCCTGCCCCGCGAGCTGGTCACGGGCCTGCTGTCGGAGGGGAGCTAGCGACGCGGGCGGCGATGCCGTCCAGGACGCAGGACAGGCCGAAGGCGAACAGCTCCTCCGCCGTGTGGTCGGCGGCCTCGACCACCCGGCGCGCGAACCTCGGGTACTCACCGCTGGCGACCACCTGCCGGATGTACGGGCCGACGCTGGCCCGCCACTCCTGCTCGGTGATGCCGGTGCGCCGCCGGGCCTGGAGTTCGGCGAGTTCGCGGGACACGGCGCCGACCACGTAGTCGACGACGACCGCCATGACGTCGGAGGCGAGTGTGATGTCGTCGGTCAGCGCCCCGGCGGCGCCGAGTGCCGTGTCCATCTGGCGCAGGGAGTTCGGGCCGAGGGCCGGGCGGGTGGCCATGACCGGGCCGAGCCAGGGGTGGCACAGCAGCGCGGCCCGCTGGCGGTGCGCGACGGCACGCAGGTCGGAACGCCAGTCCCCGGTGAGGGCCACCGGGGGCGCCTCGCCCTGGACGGCGTCGGTCATCAGGTCGACGAGTTCGTCGCGGCCTGCGACGTGCCGGTACAGCGAGGTGGTGCCCGTGCCCAGGTCAGCGGCGACCCGGCGCATCGACAAGGCGTCGAGGCCCTCGGCGTCGGCGAGAGCCACGGAGGCGGCCACGATCCGGTCGACGTCGAGCGACTGCCGGCGGGGCGCGCGCCGTTCGCGGTTCCACACGACTGTTCCCTCTTCGGCCATGGCGCCCATCGTAATGTGCGGGTACAGTGTTCCCAAACGCGGGAACAGTGTTCCCACATTTGAGGGGGAAACCATGAGCACGGTTCTGGTAGTCGGCGGCGGCACGGTCGGTCTGAGCGCAGCGGTGTTCCTCTCCCACCACGGGGTCGACGTCCACCTCGTGGAGTGCGCGTCCGGACCCCAGGTGCACCCCAGGGCCACGGGGGTCGGCTTCCGCACCATGGAGCTGTTCCGCGAGGTCGGCCTGGACGGCGCCGTCGACGCGGTGGCCGTCGACATGGCCGGCAGCAACCTCGGCAAGGTCACCGCCCGGACCCTGGCCGAGGCGGATCTGCCGGGCCGGCCGCCGGGCCCGACCCGCGCCCGGCTCACCGCCGACATGACCTACACCCCCGTGACCCTGAGGGGTACGTGCCCGCAGAGCCGCCTCGACGCCGTCCTACTCCCCGCCGCCCGCGACCGGGGCGCACGCGTGGAGTACGGCGTGGGGCTGGCCTCCTTCGAGCAGGACGCCGACGGGGTGACCGCCGTCCTCTCCGACGGCCGGACGGTGCGGGCCGACTACCTGGTGGCCGCCGACGGGGCCCGCAGCGGGGTGCGGGCCGCGCTCGGGATCGGAGCCTCCGGCCCCGGCGAGCTCGGCGAGCCGATGACCAACACCCTGTTCCGCGCCGATCTCACGGCGCTGCTCGGCGGCCACAGCTTCGCCACGTGCACCCTGACGCACCCGGACGCGACTGGCATGCTGGTCACGGTCGACGGCGCGACGGAGTGGTGCCTGCACACCGCCGGGGACAGCGCGCCCAGGGCCGATCTGATCCGCATCGCGCTCGGCGTCGACGACCTGGAACTGGAGATCGTCAGCGCCCTGCCCTGGCGGATGCGGGGCCTGGTCGCCGACCGGTTCACGGCCGGGCGGGTGTTCCTGGTAGGGGACGCGGCGCACGCCGTACCCCCGCTGGGCGCCTTCGGGATGAACACCGGCGTGGCCGACGCGCACAACCTCGCGTGGAAGCTCGCCCTGGTCCTGCGCGGGGAGGCGGCACCGGCGCTGCTGGACAGCTACGACGCCGAGCGCCGACCCGTCGCGCTGGTCACACTGGAGCAAGCGGTCCTCCGCTTGGCCGACCCCGCCCTGCACTGGGACCGCGGTCCCGGCGGGGCCGCCGGCCGAGCCCGGGTCGGCGCGCTCAACGCCCCGGTCGTGCACGCCGGATACCGGTACGCGTCCGGCGCCGTGATCGACCCGCGGCCGGCGCTGCCCTCCACCGAGGACGTCGCACTCGACCTGGACGGCGCGCCCGGCTCGCGCGTCCCGCACGCGTGGATCGCCGACGGGGTGTCCACGCTCGACCTGGTCGGGTCCCGGTTCACGGTCCTGACCGCCGACGACGCGTGGCTCGACGCCGCCGACCGGGCCGGGGTCGCCGCGCACGCCGTCGACCTGCCGCAGATCCCGGCACGGGGCGCGCTGCTGGTCCGACCGGACGGGTTCGTGGGCTGGCGCGCCGGCGACACCCCTGACCGGCTCGCCCCGGCACTCGCCGCCCTACTGGGCTACGCGTCGGCCTGACAGTGCCCTCCTGGGCCACATGTGGCTGACGCCCGTGCCGGCCGGCCGCGAACGACCGACGGATGCCGGGTGAGGTGTCGCCGTATTCGGAAAGAGGGTTCAGGGGTGAACCGACAAACACAGGCCCTGGGTGGGAAGGGCCCGCGGCCGGTCGCCGCACGCTGACGGGAGGCGCGCGCGGTCGCCGCACGCTGACGGGAGGCGCGCGCGGTCGCCGCACGCTGACGGGTGGGGCGCCCGGCCCGGCGCCCCACCCGTCACCGCACCAGGGTCACTGCGCGCTGATCACCGTGACCTGGTCGGGGGTGCCGGCCATCTGCGAGGCCGCCACCAGCTGCGGCACCGTGATCTTGTGGAACGGGCTGGACGTCGCCGGGTCGATCGCCGGGTCCCATGCCATGAACGAGGTGGTCGACCACTCGGTCGGCTCGCCGGGCGTGTGGTTGGACGCGGCGGCGTACAGGACGATGTAGTGCCGGGTCGCCCCGTCCGACGACGGCGCCCAGGGCCGCAGCCCCGCCTTGATCAGAAGCACGGCGGGCTGGCCGGCCGCGATCCGCTGCTGGACGTGTTCCATGCCCTTCATCAGGCCGACGCCCTGCTCGTCGTAGCCGGCCCAGGCGTACTGGGTGAAGCCGGCCGGCGGGGAGGTCATGTTCCGGTTGATCGTGCTGGCCATGTCCCACGGCAGGGTGCCCCAGCCGCCGGTACCGGCCTGACCGGCCAGGACCGCCTGGCTGGGCGGGGTGTAGCGCATCGTGGCCAGGGCGGTCTGGATGCTCGCCGGGCCGCAGTAGTTGGCGTCGGACTCCTGCTTCTTGCCGATCACCTGCAGGTCGTTGAGCTGCAGGGTCGGCACCGCGGCCCCGTCGAGGACGAAGTCCGCCGTGACCTTGACCGGCCCCATGGCCCGGGTGACGTCCCCGGTGTTGCAGGACATGTAGCCGCCGGTGTTGATGAACTCCCCGCAGCTGACCGTCTTGTTGCCGCCCAGCTGGGAGGTGAGGGTGACGGTGACGGAGTGGGTGTGCCGGCCGGGCGAGTAGACGAAGCCGCGGGCGCGCATGGTGCCGCCGCTCGGGAACAGGCAGACCTTGTACTCCATCCGCGACGCCGTGCCCCCGTCGGCACAGAGCACGTCGGCGGTGTCGGACGGCGGGGTGGACGTGTCCCACGCCGTCTGCGGGGCCGGGGCTGCCGGGGTGGGCGGCGTGTTCATCTGGAACGCCGAGCCGTTCGGGTTGACCCACTGGGTCTCGCTGTGCAGGCCCGCGGAGTTGACGCCCTGGTAGAGGGTCAGTTCGCCGTCGCTCCACCGGACGACGAAGTCGTTGGGCAGTGCGTTGGCGGTGAACGCGCCGCCGGCGATGACCGTGGCGTGCTGCCACAGCGAGTTGGGCGCCTGGACCTGGATCTCCTGGCCGAGGCCGCCGGTGTTCACCCCGCCGTACATGGTCAGTTCGCCGTCGGTCCAGCGGACCATCAGGTCGGCGAGGTCGTAGCCGGCGGCGTGCACCGAGGTGAGGGCCACCGCGTGCGTCCAGGTGGCGTTCGGGGCGGCCAGTTGGTGTTCCTCGCCGATGCCCAGGGCGGTGACGTTGGAGTACAGCGACACCTCGCCGTCGGTCCACACCACGAGCAGGTCGTCGTCGCGGCCGTAGCCGTTGTACTCGCCGACCGTGATCAGCTTCGCGTGGGTCCACGTGTCGTTCGGCGCGGCCAGCTGCACCTCGTCGTGGAACCCGCCCTGGTCCACCGTGGTGTAGCGGGTCAGTTCGCCGTCGCTCCACCGGACGATCAGGCCGTCGCCAGCCGCGCCGAAGTTGCCGGCGGCGATCGTCACCGCGTGCGTCCACAGGCCGCCGGGCGCCGCCAGCTGGGTCTCGCCGACGAACGGGTACGCCGGGTCGGAGCTCCCGCTGCCCTGGTAGAGGGTGACCTCCCCGTCGCTCCACTTCACGATCATGTCCATGTGCCGGGAGCCGAAGGGCGAGCCGCCGGTGAAGTACCCGTTGGCGATCAGGTCGGCGTGCTTCCACAGCGCGCCGTCGCCCAGCGGGTAGCCGAGGTTGCCGCTGTTGCCGGTGCTCGGCGGGATGGGCGCGTTGACGGCCCGGTCGTACAGGGCGCGGACCCGGCTGTCGAACCGGACGCTGTAGTTGCGGGCGTCGGTGTCGGGCAGGTTCTGGCCCCGGCCGCCGATCACGCCGACGAGGTCGTTGGTGCCCCGGCGGACCCAGGGGCCACCGCTGAAACCGCCCGGGATGCCCAGGCACTGGGTGGTGATCCAGAACTGGCCGTCGAGGTCGGCGGAGCTGTCGCACCGGTACGGCTTGTTCTGGTAGTTGGCGTTGCCGGCCGAGGCGTACCCGAAGATCGAGATGTCCTCCGGCAGGCCCGTGTCGGGCGTCAACCGCAGCGACGCCCCGGCGGTCTGCTGCACGCTCTTGCCGCTGTGCGACTCGACCACCAGGAAGGCGTAGTCATAGGGTGAACCGGCCCCGTTGATGTCCTGGTTGGTTTTCCAACCGTCCCAGACGAACGCGCTCACCACCTTCCACACGCCGAACGGGGCCTGCCCGTCGTGGTAGCCGGGCGCGAACACCAGCGCCGACTTGCCGTACACGCAGTGCGCGGCGGTGACGATCACGTTGCCCCGGGGGCTGTCGACGATCCCGGCCGAGCAGCCGTGCTGGTTGGGGTCGGAGTCGGCGAGCACGCCGATGGCGTTCACCCCGCTCGTCGGGGCGGTCCTGGGGGTCGCGGCGTACGCGACCCCCGCCGTCGGGAGCAGTCCCGCGACCAGTGCCAGGGCGGCGACACACCAGCGCCCCACGGTTCTTCCTCGTGCCATGGCTGTCCTCTCACGCGCGTCGGGGTGACGTGCGCGAGGAGACTAGGACCGTCCACAGTACGGGTTCTGGACGGTTTCTCTACGTTCTCTGGAGCGGGACCGCCTTCGCCGGCTCCGGGGGCGCCAGCCGGTAGCGCATCCGGCACACGATCGCGTCGGTGTCGCGGCGCACCGCCCGGTCGATCACCGCGCCGCGCTGGTTGCGCAGCACCCGCTCCCACAGGTGCTCCGGCTCGATCTCGGCCACGAGCACGAACACCCGCCGACCCGACCGCTGGGCGCGGAGGAAGTCGACCAGCGGCCGGCCGAGGTCGCGGTGCGGGGCGTCGACGAGGGCGAGGGTGACGTCCGGGTGCCAGGCCTCCCACTCCGCGCGGAACCGAACCATGTCGGCGGGCTCGTCCGGGTACACGACCCGCACGGCGACCACCTCGTCGCCCAGGGACATCGCGGCGCACAACGCCTCCTTGCTCAGCGCGGACACGCTGTGCACCGGGACCACGACCAGGGACGTGCCGCCGCGCGGCGGCGCGGGGATGACGCCCAGGCCGAGGCGGCGGCCCATCCGGGCGTAGGCGGCGTGCACGCGCAGGAAGCCGACCACCAGCAGCGGCAGGGCCACCGCGATGATCCAGCCGCCGTCGGCGAACTTCGCCCCCAGGGTCACGACCGTGGCCACGGCGGTCAGGGCCGCGCCGACGGCGTTGACGGCGACCTTCCACCGCCATCCGGGTACCCGGTGGGCCAGCCAGTGCCGGACCATGCCCGTCTGCGCGACGGTGAACCCGACGAACACGCCGATCGCGAACAGCGGCACCAGGGTGTTCATGTCGCCACCGGCGAGCACCAGGATCACGGCGGACACGACGGCCAGGACGACGACGCCGTAGCGGTACACCTGGCGGTCGGCGCGCAGGGCGAACACGTGCGGCAGGAAGTGGTCGGCTGCCAGCAGCCGGGCGAGGACCGGCAGGCCGCCGAAGGAGGTGTTGGCGGCCAGCGCCAGCAGGACCGTGGTGGACACCTGCACGGCGTAGAAGCCGACCCCGTGGCCGAGGGCGGCGTTGGTGACCTGGGCCAGCACCGTGGTGCCGTCGACCGGCCGGATGTCGAACTTCGTGATCAGGACGGCCAGGCCGATCAGCAGCACCCCGAGGATGCCGCCGAGGGCCAGCTCGGTGTGCTGGGCGCGCCGGATCCGGGGCGCCTTGAACGAGGGCACGGCGTTGGCGATCGCCTCCACCCCGGTCAGGGCCGCGCAGCCGCTGGCGAACGCGCGCAGCAGGAGCAGGACGCCGACGGTCCGCAGGGTGCCGGCCTGCTCCAGCGGCGGGGCCGCGGGCGCGTCGCGGAACAGGCCGACGACGATGACGAGGACGACGGAGCCGACGAACACGGCCGTGGGCAGCATGAACGCCCGGGCGCTGTGCGCGACGCCGCGCAGGTTGACGCCCGTGATCAGGGCCAGCACCACCAGGCACAGTTCCACCGTGTACGGCAGCAGGGCCGGGAACGCCGCCGTCAGCGCGGCCACGCCGGCGGCCACGGACACCGCGACGTTGAGCACGTAGTCGATGACGAGCGAGGCGGCGGCGACCAGGCTGGTCCGCCGGCCGAGCCGGGCCTTGGCGACGGCGTAGGCTCCCCCGCCGTCGGGGAACGCCGCGATGACCTGCCGGTAGGAGAAGACGAGCACGCCCAGCAGCGCGGCGATGGCCGCCGTGACCGGGAGGGTGAAGCCGAGTCCGGCCCCGCCTGCCGTTGCGAGGACCAGGACGACGGCCTCGGGTCCGTAGGCGACGGAGGCCATGGCGTCCAGCGACAGGGCGGACAGGCCGCCGAGGACGGTGAGGCGGTGCCGGTCCCCGGCACCGCGGTCTTCCGGGGCTGCCCCACCAGAGGGGTGGGGCCCGGGTTCGTGGGGTTCGAGGGTCTGTGCGGCGGCGGTCTGCATACCGCCACGATGTGCCCCCGCGACCCGGTAGCACCAGAGTTCTTGACGCGATTTCTACGCGACTGTCCGCCACGCCACGTCCTCAGACCGGGCTGCCGCCGCCCGGGACCGGGTTCGCCATGATCATCCACGTGATGGCCACGATCCAGGCGGCCACGACCACGATGCCCAACACCACAGCGTGTCGGCGCGCGAACGCCCGGACTCTGCTCATCGCGTGATCCCCTACGTATGGTGGTGCGGGTACCGCCGTCCGCCGTCCAGGCTAGTCGTACCGACCGGGATGTGAGCATGAGTCACGACAAGGACGTGCCCGCGGGGATCGTCGACTGCGCGCTGTACCGCGACGGTGTCCGCGTGGGCGGCAGGATCCCCCTGGACCTGGCACTGGAGAGCGCCCAGGACGTCACCGACGGCTTCGTGTGGATCGGGCTGTACGAGCCGACCACCGACCAGCTCGCCGCCGTGGCCGCCGAGTTCGGGCTGCACCCGCTCGCCGTGGAGGACGCGGTCAACGCCCACCAGCGCGCGAAGCTCGAGATCTACGGCGACATCGCGTTCACCGTGTTCAAGACGGTCCGCTACGTCGACCCGACCGAGGTGATCGAGGTCGGGGAGGTGATGTGCTTCCTCGGGCGCAAGTTCGTGGTCACCGTCCGGCACGGCCTGGCCAGCCCGCTCACCGACGTCCGCCGGCGCCTGGAGTCCGACCCGGAGTTGCTGCGCTCGGGCCCCGGCGCGGTGCTGTACGCGGTCGCCGACCACATCGTCGACGAGTACAACCTCTCCGGCCAGGGGATCAGCATCGACATCGACGAGGCGGAGTTCATGGTGTTCGACTCCGCGCGGTCCCGGGCCGACAACACCACGGAGCGGCTGTACAAACTCAAGCGCGAGGTGCTGGAGTTCCGGCGCGCCGTGCGCCCGCTCGTCGAGCCGCTGGGCCGGATCGTGCGCGGGGAGCTGGCGGCGGTCGACGGCCGGACCAGGGAGTACTTCCGCGACGTCGAGGACAACCTGCTGCGGGTCGCCGACCGCGCCGACGGGTTCGCCGAGCTGCTGACCGGGACGCTGGCCGCGAACATGGCGCAGATCCAGAGCCGGGAGAACGCCGACATGCGCAAGATCACGGCGTGGGTCGCGATCCTGTCGGTCAACACGCTGATCGTGGGGATCTACGGGCAGAACTTCGTGTACATGCCGGAGCTGCGGTGGCGGTTCGGCTATCCGATCATGCTGACGGTGATGCTGACGCTGTCCACGGCGTTGTACCGGGGATTCAAGCGCAACCGGTGGATCTAGCGGTCTAGTCCTCCGCGGCGTGGTGCCTGCGGTAGTACCGGCCGACCCTGGCCCGGTTGCCGCAGCTCGCCGAGCACCACTCCCGGCGTGGCGGCCGCTTCACGAAGAACAGCACGCAGCCCGGCCCGCCGCACGCGCGCAGCAGCGCCCGGTCCGGGCCGGCGAACAGGTCGACGGCGGCGCGGGCGAGGGTCGCGAGTGCCGCCTGGTCCGGCGCGGCGGCGGTCCGCTCGACCACCTGCCCGTCGGCGTGCAGCGTCGGCCACCGCGGCGCGCGGGCCGCGGAGGCGTTGAGCGTCTCCAGCGCCTCTCGTGGGGCCGGCTGGTCGGTGACGACGGCCCGGGCGAGGTCGCGCACCGCGTCGCGGAGGGCCACGAACGGGGCGAGGTCGGCCGCGTCGAGGTCGGCCACGGCGTGCTCCCGGAGCCAGGCGGTCAGCGCGGCTGCGGTGTCCAGGCCTTCGCGGAGGTCGCCCCGGACGGCGTACAGCGTGTTGGCGTACTCGACGGCCAACGGCTCGCTCTCCATCCGACTAATGGTAGTGCCCCCTTGTGAGCGTGAGAAATCTGTGGCAGGGTTCTAATGGTAACGGCTTCAGTAACCATTAGAAGGTGGTGGGCATGAAGACAGGGCACGTGGGGCTCAACGTCACGGATCTCGACCGGTCCAAGGACTTCTACCAGCGGGTCTTCGGGTTCCAGGTGCACGCGGAGAGCGCGGACCCCCTCCAGCGCTGGGCGTTCCTCGGCCCAGAGGGCACGACCGCAGTCACCCTCTGGCAGCAGAGCGAAGGCCAGTTCGGCCCGGGCCATCCCGGCCTGCACCACCTGTCGTTCCAGGTCGGGTCGGTCGAGGAGGTGCTGGCCGTCGAGGCGCGGCTGCGCGAGCTCGACGCGACCCTGCACCACGACGGGGTCGTGCCGCACGCGGAGGGATCCCAGTCCGGCGGCGTGTTCTTCGCCGATCCGGACGGCATCCGCCTGGAGGTGTACGCACCGAGCGCCCCCACCCCGCACGCCGCACCGACCGGCGCGGCCCCGACCTGCGGCTTCTTCTAGCCGCCCCGGCCCGTCCCGCTACGGGGCGGGACGGGCCCCCATCGAAGGAGCACCGGTGAGCTACCACCACGGAGAACGGGTGGTGCAGGCCCGGATGGCCGCCCGGGCCGGACGGGAACCGAACCCGCCCAGCTTCGGGACCACGATTCCCGACGTCGCCCGCGACTTCCTGCGCGCGCAGCCACTGATCGTCCTGGGCGCCGCGGACGCCGACGGCCTGCTGTGGAGCACCATGCTCACCGGCCGACCCGGGTTCCTGGACGCCCCTGACGAGCGGACCCTGCGGGTCGCCGGCCTCCCCGGTCCCGACGACCCCCTCGCCGGGGCGCTGGGCCGGCCGGCCGGCGTCGGGACGATCGTCCTGGAGCCCGGCACCCGGCGTCGGATGCGGGTCAACGGCCGGTCCACGCCGATCGGCCGAGGCCTGCGGATCGCCGTCGACCAGGTCGTCGCGAACTGTCCGAAGTACATCCAGCGCCGCGAACCGCACCCGGTGGCCGCCTCCCCGGGGGTCGCCCTCGAGGGCACCGAACTGACCGATTCACAGAGCGCCGCCGTCGCGCGCGCCGACACCTTCTTCATCGCCACCTCCGACGGGTACGGCCACGCCGACGCCTCGCACCGCGGCGGCCTCCCGAGATTCGTCCAGGTGCTCGACGCGGGGCATCTGCGCTGGCCGGAGTACGTCGGCAACGGCATGTTCATGACCCTCGGCAACCTGGTGGTGCACTCCTCGGCCGGGTTGTTGTTCCCCGACTGGGACACGGGGTCGCTCCTGCACCTCTCCGGCACGGCCACCGTGGCGGAGGAGCCGGAGGAGCCGCACGCGCGGGCGGTGGTCGACTTCCGGGTCCGGCGGGTGGTGGAGGTGCCCGGGGGCAGCGCGCTGCGCTGGTCGGCCCCCGAGTTCCACCGCTTCAATCCCCCGGTCTGACCACCCGGCACGGTGCGGCGCTGCCCGGCCCGCCTGGCGTGGCCCGGCGCGGCCAGGTGCGGCGCAGCACGGCTCGGTGCGGCCTGGCCCGGCGCGGCCGGAAGCGGACGCCGCCCCGGGCGCGGCTGCCCCTACGGGCGGGCCCGGACCTCGCCGGGTGCCGGCACCGGGGCGTCCCAGTCGATCTCGTAGCCGAACTGCCAGGCCAACCTCTCCGGCCTGGCCATCAGCCGCATCATCGTCGGCATCAGGAGATCCCGGACCACCCGGGCGACCGGGCCGGCGGCCTTGTCTGCGTTGGTCCGGGCCGCCATCGCGATGATCCGCTCGACCCGGGCCCGGCGCAGCGCCTCGTAGGCGGCGAACGCGCGGTCCGGCGGCAGGTCGCGCAGGCACCGGGCGAGTTGCACGGCGCTCTCGATCGCCAGGGACGCGCCCTGGCCGGAGCTGGGCGAGGTGGGGTGCGCGGCGTCGCCGACCAGCACCATCCGGCCACGGCTCCACCTCGGCACGGTCGGGATGTCCTCCATCGGGCCGACGACCAGCAGCTCCGCCGGGTCGGTGCGGCCGATCAGGTCCGCAGCCGGGGTCCGGTCGTCGGCGAACGCCGCGCCCAGCACCCGCAGCCACTCCCCGACCGGGACCGCCCGGCACTCGGCCAGCGTCATCGGCACCGTGCGGGGCAGGTTGACGAACCAGCCGCCGCTGCCGTCGTCGTCCACCTGGTACCCGAAGAAGGCTCTTCTGCCGAACACCATGTGCATCGCGCCGCGGGTGGAGGCGAGCCCGGTGTCGGCGACCTTCGCGCCGAAGCTGATCAGTCCCGTGTACCGGGGCCCGGGCGCGTCCGGATCGATCAGCGAACGGACCGTGGACCGCAGGCCGTCCGCTCCGACCAGGACGTCGGCGGTCGCGCTGCCGCCGTCGGCGAAGTGCGCCGTGACCCCGTCGCCGGCGTGCTCCGCGGCGACGAGCCGCCGGCCGAACTCGGTGCGGATCCCGCGGCGGGCGGCCTCGTCGTGCAGCGCCCGGTACAGCTCGGGCCGCCAGACCAGTTGGCCGATCGGCGGTTCGCCGGGACCGCCGCCGAACCGGGCGAGCGTCTTGCCCGTCCAGCTACGCACGACCATGGCCCGCATCGGGGTGCCGACGGCCGGCACGACGTCGCCGGCGTCGAGCACACCCAGGGCGTGCAGGCCGTTGGTGGCGATGCTCAGCGCGCCGCCGACCCCGTCGGCCGCGTTCTCGTACGCCTCGTGGACGGTCGCCGTGATGCCGGCCTTCTGGAGCGCCATGGCCGTGACCGGTCCGGCGATGCCGCCGCCGATCACGATTGCTGTCCGTGTCATGACCCCATTATTCAGACCTGACTAGTCAGTGTCAACTATACGAAGGGTTGATGCCTTGCCGGCCACCGCTGGCCCCGTGAGACTCACGGAGGCCGCCGAGGAGGCGCCTGGGCGGCGAGGGGCCGGGCGCTCGGCGACGGGTCAGGACGCGGGTCGCTGTCGCAGTCCGAAGCGCACGCCCTGGTCGTCCCGGCAGAAGGCGAACCGGCCGAAGCCCGGCTCCTCCGGGCGCGGGTCGTCCGCCTCGCCGCCGAGTTCGCGGACCGTGGCCACGGCCGCCTCGATGTCGGCGACCGCGAAGAACACGTCGATCCGGCGCTCCTGGTCGTCCCCGTGCAGCCCGCCGCGGATCGTGGGCGTCTGGACCCACGTCTGGCCGCCGTCACCCTGCGGCGGGAACGTCCACCGCAGCAGCCGGCCGTAGAAGTCCCGCGCCCGGCCGGCGTCCGGCACGCCGATCTCGAAGAAGGCTGGTTCCCCGCCCATGGTCGCTCCCCTGGTGGTGGTGGCGCTGTCCCTGCCGACGATAGGTGCGCGTCCGGCGGCCGTATTGGACGTTTGTTACGCCCCGGTGCCCGGCAGGCCGGACAGCTGGGCCGCGCGGTACTCCGTCGGCGTGCACCCCGCCAGCGCCCGGAAGTCCCGGTGGAGGTGGGCCTGGTCGTAGTAGCCGCACGCCGCGGCGACCGAGGCGAGCGACCGGTCACCGGACCCGGTGAGCAGGCCCCGTGCCCGGGACAGCCGCAGCACCCGCGCCGCAGCCTTCGGGGTCAGGCCGGTCTGGGCCCTGAACCGGTCAGCGAGCCGTCGGCGGCTCCACCCGGTGTCCGCGAGGAGTTCGCCGATCGCCAGGTCGCCGTGCCGGCCGGCGAGTCGGTCGTACGCGTGGACGAGGTCCGGGTCGGGGCTGGGGCCGCGCGCGGCCAGACCGGCGAACACCTCGTCGAGGAGCGCGAACCGCCCCTCCCAGTCACAGGCCCGGATTCCGGCTCGGGCTCCGGCTAGCCGTTCGGTCAGGTCGACGCCCACCCGGCCCAGGACGCCGGCGAGATCGACCACCCTGCCGGCGAGCTCCCCCACCGGCACGCCCAACAGCTGATATGCACCCCAGGGCGACAACAGCACCTCCACGCCGTCCTGAACGCCGGAGTGCTCCGTACGCCGGACACCCCCACCGGGGCCGGCCACGAACGAGGTCAATCGGTGGCCCCCGGCGGCGTCCGACACCAGTAGCGGGTCGCCGAAGCCGACGACCAGGAGGACGTGTGCCTCGGGGAACTCGCGCCGGGCGACGGGTGCCGGGGACCGTTCCGCGTAGCCGCGGTAGGTACGGACCATGCCGGCCAGTCCCGCTCCGGGGGCGCCGTCGGTCATCTCCCAGCGCGCGTCCGCCGACCCGCCCCGTTCGACCCGCAGCTCACGGCGCATGCGGGTCAGTATCCGCCTCCCGCCGCCCGGCCGGGGCGGCATGGTGCCGTGTGGCCGGGGCGCGACGCGCGTGCGGGCAACGTGAAACGGTACGAACTATCACATAGTATTCCGTAGCTCTGCCCGAACACCGAAGATCGGAAGATTTCCGCCATGCTCATCCGTCGGATCGTCGCCGTCTGCGCTCAGGCGGTCGAGGCCCCCTGGTTCCACACCGTCAGCGCCGCCGTCATCGTGCTCAACGCCATCGTGCTGGCGGTGGAGACGTACCAGACCGCCGTCGCCGCCGCCGGCCCGGTCCTGGAGGTGCTGGACACGGCGTGTCTGACGTTCTTCGTGCTCGAGTTGCTGATCCGGTTCGTGGCCTGCGGCGGCCGGCCGCGGGACTTCTTCTCCAACCCGTGGAACGTCTTCGACCTCGTCGTCGTGCTGCTGGCCTTCACGCCGGGGATCCGGGAGAACGCGACCCTGCTCCGGTTGGCCCGGCTCGCCCGGGTGCTGCGGGTGATCCGGATCTTCCCCACCATGCGGATCCTGGCCCGGGCGGTGTGGCGCAGCCTGCCGGGCGCGGCGAGCCTGTTCGTGCTGGGCATGATCATGCTTTTCCTGTACGGCATGCTCGGCTGGATGCTGTTCGGCGACCGGTTGCCGGAGCAGTACGGCTCGATCGGCCGCGCCGTGCTCACGTTGTTCTTCCTGATGGTGTTCGACAACCTGACCGACACGGTGCGCGCCGGCATGGCCGTTCACCCGTGGACGGTGCTGTACTTCGTGTCCTTCGTGCTGCTGGCCGGCTTCCTCATGGTCAACATTCTGCTGGGCGTGGTGCTCAACTCCCTCGACGAGGCGCGCACCATCGAGCTCGCGGAGAGCGAGGACCCCGCGCCGCCCGCGCAGGCTCCGGCACCCGCTCCGGTCTCGGCGCCCGGGCCGCCCCTGCTGGCCGACCGGCTCGCCGCGCTGCGGATCTCCATCACGGAGATCGAGGCGGAGTTGGCCGTGGCCGAGGCGGAACGGGAGCTGGACCGGGCGGACGCCTGAGCCCTCTGAACATCGAGAACGCTTCGCCCCGGCCTCGTCCTCAGGCCTTCGTGAGGTGCCACGTCACCATCGGAGTGCTGAACGTCGCGGCGCTCCCCGAGCAGGTGTAGCCGAGCTGCCCGGCGGACATGTCCAGTACCCCGGAGAACGGGGTTGTGGTCGTGGGGCTCTCGCGGCCGTTGATCGTGGTGACGATCTTGCTGGTCACGGTGTTGGTCGGCATGGTGCCGCCGAGCTTGCCGTCCCTGGCCACCCAGTCGGTGCTCGTCGCCGCGCCGGTGAACGTGTTCGTGTTCGTCATCGACAGGCCCGCGCTGAGCGTGGTGTTGATGGCGATCACGTTGGCGTACGTGATGGTCATCGCCGGGCCGAACACCAGGGTGATCGAGCCCGTGCCGGTGCCGGTCGCGCCGTGGCCGACCTTCGCGGCGGTCTGCTGGGCGAGGTCGGCGACGTCGACCTTCCACGTGCCGGTGAGGCACCGGTCGCGGCCGGCGGCGGGCGCGCCACCGGCCGGCTGGGCCGACGACGTGGCTCCTGCCGACGCGGCGGCACCGGGCGAGGAGGTCGCGGCGGGGTCGTCGGGGGTGCAGGCGGCGACGAGGGCGAGCGCGGCGACGAGGCCGGCGAGGGGCAGGGCCTTGACTCTCATCAGTGCAGCGTGACATCAGGTTCCGTGCCGCGACGGTCGGATTCACGTCACCCCGACCGGGCGAACCCGGGGCAAAGGATCCGGCGGGGCACGATCCGACCGACCACGATGGAGCCGTGACTCCGGTCACACACCTAGCACGCGAGTGCGCGAATGGTCTGAACCAATAGCAGATCCTGCGCGATCTTGTGCGCGAATGTGCGCGCTTCTGCCGTTCATCAGCCTTCTATAGACACGTAACCATAGGGGACTGTCTAATTCCGGGCGACCAGCCAGCGGTACATCCGGGAGGCAACCGTGGAAGAACACAACCCCCAGTCGACGGTCAGTCGTCGGCGCGTCCTCGGCATGACGGCGGGGGCGGCCGGCGTCGCGGCGGCCACCGCGCTGCCCGGGATCGGCGTCGCCGACGCGGTCACCGCCGCGCCCGCCGAGGCCGCGGCGGCGGCCACCGGCACGATCGCCGACGTCGAGCACGTCGTCATCTTCATGCAGGAGAACCGGGCCTTCGACCACTACTACGGCACGATGCGCGGCGTGCGCGGCTTCGCCGACCCGACGGCGATCCGGCTGCCCAGCGGGAAGTCGGTGTTCCACCAGCCGTACCCGTCCAACCCCGACGGGTACATCCTGCCGTTCCGGATGAACACCGGCACCACGTCGGCGATCTGCGCGAACGCCCCGGCGATGAACTACTCCACCGACATCGCGATCTACAACAACGGCAAGTACGACGCGTGGAACACCGCGCGCACCCCGGGGCTGGGCATGGGCACGTTCACCCGCGCGGACCTGCCGTTCTACTACTCCCTCGCCGACGCGTTCACGATCTGCGACCACAACTTCCAGTCCACGTTCACCCAGACCAACCCGAACCGGCTGCACCTGTTCACCGGCTCCAACGGGCTGTCCGTCGGCCAGTCCGCCGTGCTGGACAACACCGAGCCGGCGGCCGGATTCACCTGGACCACCTACGCCGAGCGGCTGGAGGCGGCCGGGGTCAGCTGGAAGGTGTACCAGGAGAACGACAACTTCGACGACAACGCCTTCGCGTGGTTCAAGAACTTCAAGAACGCCTCGACGTCCAGCGCGCTGTACACGAAGGGGCTGGCCAAGCAGGCCGACTTCGTCAAGGCGTTCGGCGACGACGTGGCCGCCGGCACCCTCCCCCAGGTCTCCTGGATCATCGCCCCGGCCAACCTTTCCGAACACGCCAACTACAAGCCGGCCTACGGCGAGGACCTGACCGCGCGGCTGCTGGCCAAGCTCGCGGCGAACCCGGCCGTGTACGACAAGACGGTCTTCATCCTCAACTACGACGAGAACGGCGGCTTCTACGACCACGTGCCGCCGCCGGTGCCCGCGACGTCCTCGTCCAACGGGCTGTCGACCGTGTCCACCACGGGCGAGATCAACTCGGGCAGCCCGATCGGCCTGGGCTTCCGGGTGCCGATGATCCTGGTCTCGCCCTGGTCGCGGGGCGGCTGGGTGTGCTCGGAGGTGTTCGACCACACGTCGGTGCTCCGGTTCCTCGAGAAGCGGTTCGGGGTGGCCGAGCCGAACATCTCCGCGTGGCGCCGCAGCGTCACCGGTGACCTGACCAGCGCGTTCGATTTCGCCAACCCGAACACCACATGGCCGTCGCTGCCGTCGACCACCGGGTACCCGTCGGGGGCCGACACCCAGTGCTCGACGCTGCCCGCGCCCGGGGTGCCGGCCGCGCAGGCGTTGCCGGCACAGGAGTCGGGCACCCGGCCGGCCCGGGCGCTGCCGTACACGCTCGCGGCGAACGGGCGGGTCGCGTCCGACAAGTTCTGGATCGACTTCGCCAACACGGGCACGTCCGGGGCGCACTTCACCCTGTACGCCAACCAGTTCCGCACCGACGGGCCGTGGCGGTACACGGTGGAGGCCGGCAAGACGCTGTCGGACTACATCGCGGCCGGCACCCCGACCGGCTCCTACGACGTGACCGCGATCGGCCCGAACGGGTTCCTGCGCCAGTTCGCCGGCAACCGGGTCACGGCCACCACCAGCGGCAACGCCAACCCGGAGGTGACCCTGCGCTACGCGCCCACCGAGGGCAAGGTCTACCTGGACATGAAGAACTCGGGCACCAAGGCGTGCACGGTCACCGTGAAGGCCAACCGGTACCGCACCGACGGGCCGTGGAACTACGCCGTCGCGGCCGGGGCCACGGTCACCGACTCGTGGAACGTCGCGCCGGCCAGCAACTGGTACGACCTGACCGCGACCGCGAACACCACCGACGGATTCCTCCGCCGGTTCGCCGGCCACATGGAGACCGGCGCGCCGTCGACCTCCGACCCGGCGTTCGGCACGGCGACCCCGGTCCCCGGGCCGCTCCCGGTGACCGTGACCTACTTCGACAGCCAGGAGACCGTGGGCGAGAACGGCGCTGCGGTCAACGCCGTCGACGGCAACCCCGCCACGATCTGGCACACCCAGTGGTCGTCGGCGACGGCTCCCCTGCCGCACGAGCTGCAGCTGGACGCCGGGGCGTCGAAGTCGCTGACCGGGCTGACCTACACCCCGCGGCAGGACGGCGGCTCCAACGGCCGGGTCGGCCAGTACGAGATCGCGACCAGCGTCGACGGGACCACGTGGACGGTCGCGGCCACCGGCACGTTCCCGGACACGGCCGCCGCGAAGACGGTCACGTTCGCCACGGCGGTGAACGGGCGGTACGTGCGGTTCCGGGCGCTCACCGAGGCGGGCAACCGGGGGCCGTGGACGTCGGCCGCGGCGGTCACGCCCCTGGGCCTGTGACCTGACGGCGCGGGCGGCCCGGATCTCCGGGCCGCCCGCGCCACCTCCGGGCCGGATCTCCCTGGCCACCCCCGGCCGCCGCCCGGCCACGACGACGTACGGCCCGGCCCGGGGACACCCCGGGCCGGGCCGGCCTCCGTTACGGGAGCGCGTACTTCGAGCGCAGGTAGCTGTCCGTCGCGGTCCGATCCGCGTCGGACAGGGCGGTGGGGTAGACGATGACCTCGGCGAGATCACCGATCATGAACTGCGAGGAGTACCAGGAGCCGATCGACGCCAGGGTCCAGCCGCCGCTCGTCGAGAACGAGTGGGCGGAGACCAGGTTGCCGTCGCGGTAGACCCACATCGTGGAGCCGTCGTAGCGGGCCGACAGCTCGTGGAAGACCATGGTGTTGCCGATCGTGCTGGTCACGACCGGGAAGTTGTTGGCAGTCCCCACGAACAGGGCCTGGCTGCTGTTCTCCCAGCGGATCTGGTTGTTCGGGAAGTTGCCGCTCGGCCCGAGGATCATGCTGAAGCCGGAACTCTTCTGGTTGCGGCCCACGATGAACACCGAGAACGTGTACGGGTTCACCGGCGTCAGCAGGTTGAGCGACTGCGCCCCGTTGAAGTGGATCACGGGCTGGCCGTTGAGCGCTCCCTGCACCAGGGTGGGCTGGCGGCTGGGCGTGGTCATCGTGCCGTTGCGCGCGTTGCCGCTCTGGTCGTACCAGGTGGTCACGTTCGTGGCGTTCACCTGGACGCCCACGTCCGCGCGCAGCCACATCTGGGCACCCCCGGCGGGCGAGCCCGCCGCCTGCGCCGAACTGGGCACCGCGAGGATCCCCGCGACCACGAGAACGAGACCTGCCGCATATCGCCGAAGCTTCATCAGTCAGCCCTTCCGTCGGTGTGTCCCGGGCGGCCCGTCCGGCCCGCCCGAGCAACAGCGTCGAACTGATGACGATGTCGGTCAATGGGATGCGTAATGACGCACGCCACCTCACGAACCCCGCATAGGGGCCACACGCTGGGAATGTCCTCCTTCCGACGCCGGAGCGCAGTGCGCGATCACGCGTTCCGTCCATCGTGGAGTCGACCGATGCCATCGACATCCGTGATCCGCTATGGTGGGCCTGTCGTCGAGCCCGGCACATCCCGGCAGACGGATCGCACCAGCCCGGGAGGAGGTCGACGTGACCGATGCCGTCGTGCCCGGCGCCCCGGTGCCCTCCCTGGTCCGCTGGGGCAGGTCCCCGGACGCGGACCTCGTCTACCGCACGATCGTGACCTGCGGGCCCCGCACCGCCACCCGGCTCGGCCGGGACCTGGGCCTCCCGCACCGCCGGGTCCGCGACGCCCTCGCCGAGCTGCACACCTTCGGGGCCGTGCGCACCGACCACCAGCGCCGGTGGCTGGCCCGGCCGCCGGACCAGGTCGTCGCGGCGCTGCGCACCGGCAGGCTCCGCCTCGTCGACCGGACCGAACAGGCCGAACGGCACCACCACCTGGTCGGCCAGCTCGTGCCCGCCCATGCACTGGTCCTGGGCTCGGGCATCCAGCACCTGCCCTCCCGACAGGCCGCCCGCGACCGGCTCGCCACCCTCGTGGCCGTCGAACGCTACGAACACCTGGCGATGAACACCGAACAGTCCATCGCCGCCGAGGTGGCCCGGGCCGCGATCCCGATCCACCGCGCGCTGCTGGCCCGGGGCGTGCGCACCCGCGCGCTCGGCCCGCCGCCCGCCGACGGCGACACCCTGCGCCCCGAGGTGCGCGAGTTGCGCGAGCTGCGGGTGGAGGAGCGCCAGGCGCTGGACGTACCCCTCAAGTTGTTCGTCATCGACCGCAGGGTGGCGCTGTTCCCCGTGGTCCCGCACGACTTCGACCGGGGATTCCTTGAGATCTCCCAGCCCCCGATCGTGGAGGCCCTGCTCGCCCAGTTCGAACGGCACTGGGAGCTGGCCACCCACCCGCAGGAGCACCCGATGTCGCAGATAGTCCTCACGTCGCGGGAACAGGCCCTGATCGCGCTGCTCGTCCAGGGACACACCGACCACACGGCGGCCCGCGAGCTGCAGATCGGCGTGCGCACCGTGACCAAGATCCTCCGCGGGCTGATGGACCGGCTCGAGGTGGACAACCGCTTCCAGCTCGGCCTCGCGCTCGGCACGCTGCGCGCCGCCCGACTGCCCTCCCGTCCGTCCACCTCGCCACCGCAGGAGTCCCGATGACCTCGACCAAACGCCGGATCGTCCTCGTCTGCATGACCGTCGTGATGATGGGACTCGCGATGGCGGGGACGGTCTCCGACACCGACGACGACTGGTGGAAGTGGTGCGCCGGCTGCATCCCCAGCACCTCGAACTAGCCTCGCGCCCGACCTGGCATCAGGGCCGGCACGAAGCCGCGTGACCGGATCTCACTCTCCGTCGGGGTCCTGCGGGTCGCCGAGTTCCAGGGTGAACGAGAACCGGCTGCCGCCGCCCGGATTGTCGGCCACCGCGATGGTGCCGCCGTGCCGGTCCACGATGTGTTTGCAGATCGCCAACCCCAGACCGGTACCGGCGTAGGGGCCGTCGGCGTGCGCGCGGTGGAACCCGGCGAAGATGGCCTCGTGCTGCCCCTCGGGGACGCCGATGCCGTGGTCGGCGACCTCGATCCGCACCCAGCCCGGCCGGTCCGGGTACGCGGAGATGTCGATCCTCGCGGCCTCCCCCGGTGGCGTGTACTTGATGGCGTTGCCGATCAGGTTGTCGAGCAGCTGGCGGATCATGTTCTGGTCCGCGCGCACCGTCGGCAGCGCCCCGACCGTGACCCTCGGCATCGGCTCGCCCTCCGGCCGCAGTGACGCGGTGATGAGGGTGACCACGTCGGAGGCGACGTCGGCCAGGTCGAAGTCCGTGCTGTGCAGGGACGCGTCGCGGGCCGTGGCGTAGACCAGCAGGTCGTGGATGAGCTGGCCCATCCGTTCCGCGCCGGCCGAGATCTGGGTCAGCGGCGTGCGCAGGGTCACCGGGTCGACGCTGCCGGCGTCCACGGACTCGGCGAGCAGTTCCGTGTAGCCGACGACCATCGTCAACGGGGTGCGCAGGTCGTGGGCGACCATCCCGGCGAAGGAGGTCAGCTCCGCCTCCCTGGCGTGCTGGACCGTGACGTCGTGGAAGACGGCCATCGCGCCGGCCCGCCCGGCGCCGGGCCCCAGCGGGCGGCCGCTGACGGCGATGCGCACCCCGTTGGGGTGCCGCGCGTTGCGGATGATCATCTCGACGCCGTCGGTGCGCTCGCCGGCCAGCGCCCGGACCAGGGGCTGTTCCTCGACCGGGAACGGCACCGCGCCGTCCGGCCGGTAGATGCCGTAGTGGGCCTGCCAGGACTCGGGCTGGGCGGTGCCGTGCAGCTCGACGCCCAGGATCCGCCGGGCGGCCGGGTTGTGCAGGAGGAACTCGCCGTCGGCGTCGACGACCGCCACGCCGTCGTTGATGCTGTTGAGGACCGTCTCCAGCAGGCTCGCCTGGTCACGGGCCTGCGTCTCGGCGGTCCGGAGCTGCGCCGTGGCGGCCCGGACCTGGTTCTGGGCCCGCAGCCGGCCGGTGGCCAGCACGTACACGAGGCCGGCCAGGAGCAGGCTGAGCACCCCGCCGGCGACGGCGACCGTCGTCGGTAGGACGCCGCTGCCCCCGGGCAGGCGTTCGCTGGGCGCCTCGATGGACAGGTGCCACTGCCGTTGGGCCATGGTGACGTCGACGTCGCGGTGCAGGTCGCGTTCGCCGGACACCGTGGCGCGCAGCGTCGCCACCGCGACCCGCGCGCCGTCGGCACCCTGCGCGCTCAGGGTCACGTCGAGCAGGTTCTGCGAGATGCGGCGCAGGGTCGCCCCGATGAAGTCCTGCCCCCGGATGCCCATCAGGACCCAGCCGCGGAACTCCTGGCGCCCCGCGGCGTCGGGCGGCTCGTAGACCGGGGCGGTGAGGATGAACGACAGTTGCCGCCGGTCCGGTGGGACGTCGCGGTCCCGCAGCAGCAGATAGGTGTCGGAGACCGTGGTCTGCCCGGTTCTGCGCGCCTGGGTGAAGGCCTGGTCCGGGGCGGGCAGCTGGGTGACGTCCGTGCCCGTGGCCGCCGGCAGTCCGCCGTCCAGCGGCTCGCTGAAGATGGAGAAGATGTGCTCGCGGCCCGTACCGACCGGCGTCAACGTGATGTCGGGCGCCCCACGGGACCGCCACAGGGCCTGCACACCGGCGATCTGGCCGTCGGCGGCGGGCACCAGGAACGCCACCGAGGTGGCTCCGGCCAGGCTCATCCGGCGCAGGGGTGCTGCCACCTGGCCGAACCGGGAGGCGGTCACCGTCTCCAGTGCCGCGGTGGCCGCCGCGACGGTGCGCAGGGAGTCGACGTACCGGTCGGCCTCGGTCGTCACCGCCTCGGCCATCAACTCGGTCCGCCGCTCCAGCTGGTCGTCGGCCTCGTGGCGCTGACCGGCGACGAGCACCGCCGCCACTCCGGCCGTCCCGGCCAGGCCTGCGAGTGCGACGAGCACACTCAGCGCCATCGCCGAACGCATCCATCGTCTGAGCCGCACGTGACTCCCCCGAACGTCCGCCGTCCGGTCGCGGTCGCCGCGATCGCCCGAAGTCGACGCCGACGGCGGTCCCGGCCTGGTTCCATCCTAAGAGGGCGCACCTGATCTGGGTGGGAAATGCCGCATCCGACCCCATACCACTGCGCACCGGGGCGGGTGGCCGGTACCACCCGCCCCGCGACTCACGCGTCGACGAGCACGATCTCGTACTGGGTCGCCGTCGGCGGCACCCCCGTGTCGAACTTGGCGTTGACCACCGCGAGCGTGCCACCGAACCGGGCGGCGGCCGTCGGGACCTCGAACAGCGGGCTGGTGATCGTCTTCTCGACCACGCCGCTGGTCAGGTCGCCGCTCAGCCGGACCCTGCTGACCTGGTTGGAGAAGTTCTGCACCGCCCACAGCCGGTGTCCGTCGAGCTCGATCCCGTCGACGTTGGGCACGCTGACCCCGGCGATGGTGGCGCTGGCACCGGTGGCGGGGTCGATCGTGTACAGCTCCCCCTTGCCGCTGTGCGACACGATCAGGGTCCGCCCGTCGTGGGTGGCGCGGATGCCGTTGAGGTTGAACTGTCCGCTGGTGTCCGCGGCCGGGCCGCTGAGTTCCAGCACGCTGGACGTGCCGGGACGCCCGTACGCGTCGAGCGGCACGAAGTAGAGCCTGGGCTGGAGGGAGTCGGTGAACCAGGCGCCGTCCCGGGTGAGGGCCACGTCGTTGACGATGGAGGAGCCTGCCGTGCCGAACTGGTAGCTGGCGACGGTCGTCCCGGTGTCGGCGTCGTACACGTAGGCCTGGCCGGTGAACCCGCCGGCGACGAACAGCAGGTTGTGCTGGCACTCGACCGCCATGCCCGTGGCCTGGCGTCCGGCCGGGGCGTCGATGAACAGCTCGGCCTTGCCGCGCCGGATGTCGCCGCGGTAGATGTCCCCGGCGAACAGATCCCCGGCGAAGAAGGTGGAGCCCCGGCCGTGGGCGATGCCCTCGGCGGAGGTCGCGCCCGGCAGCACGATCGTCGTGGGCCGCGGCGCGGTCGACGGGTGGGCTCCGGCCGGCGGTGCCAGCGTCGTCGTGCCGGCCACGGTCAGCAGCGCGACCGCCGCCCAGCGGATCCGGGCCACCAGCGGGCGGGTCCTGGCGGTGGTGTCCGTCAACGGTCCTCCAGTTGTCGTAGGGTCGGGTGCCGCTCCGCAGCGGCCTGACGCTGCCGGCGGCGGTGTCGGGGCGCACGAACGACCCCGGATCACACGCCGACAATGTATGCGCCACCGTTCCCCGACAGGCCGCGACACGCGACAAAAGCCACCAAAGTGGGCCGCTCCGTTCAGAGCGGCCCACCCGGGGACTCAGCTGACCGTCACCGTCGCGGTGCCGGTCGCCGTCGTGGCGGGGTCGATCAGGAGGCTGTACACGCCCGCCGCCGGCAGGGTCACGCTCGCGAACGTGGTGTTCGCGCCACTGGACGTCTTCGAGGTCAGCGTGCTGCCGTCCGGCCGGCGCAGCACGTACCCGGTGCTGGGGCCGAACGTCGCCCCGGTCACCGCGACCGTCACGACCTGCCCGGCGGTCGCGGTGAACGACACCACCGCGTTCTGGCCGACGGCGGTCACCGCGACCGGGTTCGGGCCACCGCCGGGAGTGGTGGTGACCGCCGCGTCGGCGGGCACGTCGTACACCTGGGCGGTGATGCCGCCGACCGCGGCGACCTCAGGGTCGACCAGCAGGGTGTACGTGCCGGTGGTCGGCAGCGCCCGGGTGTCCAGGAAGCAGGTCACCCCGCAGGACACGTTCTGCGTGAGGGTGCCGCCGTCCGGCCGGCGGAGCACCACGGTGGCGTCCGCCGACGGATACGTGCCCCCCGACAGTCGCACCGCGATCCGCTGCCCGGCGGTGCCGGCGAAGCTCAGGGTCGCGTTCTGGCCGGGCGTGGTCGTGGTGACGGCCGTGGCCGACCCGTCAGCGGTGACCGCGAACGCCAGGTCCGGGGCCACGGCCCACGCGCGGAACGTGACCGTGCCCGTCGCCTCGCCCTTCGGGTCGTGCACCACGGAGTAGGTGCCGGTGCTGGGCAGCGTGAACGTCTCGAACGCGCACGTCGTCCCGCAGTTGGTCGAGGACAGGGTGCCGCCGTCCGGCTTGCGCACGGTGGCCGTCGCGTTGGACACCAGCCCGTAGGTGCCGCCGGTGAACTGGACGAACACCTTCTGCCCCGCCGTGCCGGCGAACGTGGCCACGGCGCTCTGGGCGGGCAGTGCGACGGTCAGGGGCACCGCCGGGTCGCCGAGGGTCGTCGCGGTGGTCAGTTCCCGGCCGTCGGTGACCGACGCGGTGATCGTGCCGGTGGTGACGCCGTCCGGGTCGACGACGACCGTGTAGGTGCCGGTGGCGCGGTTCCCGGCGATCTCCAGGTAGCAGCCGGTCCCGCAGCCGGCGTTGGTCGCCATGACCGTGCCGGACGGGTCGAGGACCTGGACCTTGGTGGTGGTCGGGTCGTAGGTGCCGCCGGTCAGCCGGATGCCGACCTTCTGCTTCCACCCGGCGGTGAACGTCAGGGCCGGCCGTTGTCCGGGCGCGGTGGCGGTCAACGCCACCGGGGGCGCGTCGAGCGCGACCGGTACCGGGGCGAGTTCCGGGCTGGCGTAGAGCCGGGCGGACACGGTTCCGTTGAGCAGTCTGTTGTGCAGAACGACCGTGTGTTCGCCGGACAGGACCGGCACGATGTCCTCGATGTCGCACGGCCAGGTCCCGCCGCAGCCGGACGCGCCTTTCAGGTACCGGCCGTCGGGGCCGAACACGTCCACGACCATGGTGTTCGGGAACTCGTGCGCGTCGACCCGCAGCATCAGCCGCCCGCCGGCCGTGCCGGTGAACCGGAACGTCGGCTCCTGGCCGGGCACGCTCGCGGTGGCGCTGGCCGAGGGTCCGTCCACGACGAGGGCGGTCTCGGCGACGGGCACGTCGTAGAACGCGATGTTCAGGGTCCCGGTGCTCGACTGCCACGGGTCGACCCTGAACGTGTACACGCCGTCCTCGGGCAGCGTGCGGGCGCCGATCAGGCACGCGGTCGGGCACGCGCCGCCGTACCCGCTCATGCCGTTGGTGAGAAGCACGCCGCTCGGCGAGTACAGGTCGACGCCGAACTCGAACGCCCCGGAGCTCGGGTCGGTCAGTACTGCCGAGACCCGCTGGCCGACCGTGCCGGTGAACGTGACGACGCCGTTCTGGCCGGGCGTGGTGAACGTCAGCGCGACCGGGGCGCCCCCGGGGACGGCCGGCACCGACAGGTCGGGGTCGACGAGCCCGACCCGGAAGGTGAACGGCGCCGCGTGGCCGGGCGCGATCCGGAACAGGTACGTCCCGTCCGCCGGCAGCACGACCGGCCCGGTCAGACAGTCCTGACTGCAGTGGTAGGAGGAGTCGGCGTGCATCAGGACGCTGCCGTCCGGGGCGGTCAGGGTCCTGGACCGCCAGTCGAGGTCGGACACGGCGCGGGCGCTCAGCGCCACCCGCTGGCCGGCGACCCCGGCGAACGTGAACAGCACGTCCTGCGGCCAGTCGGCCGTGGTGACGGTCGCGGCCGGGCCCCCGACGGTCACCGGGACGGTCAGCGTGGTCTCGTACACCTGCACGTCGACCGTGCCGGCTTTCGTCCCCAGCGGGTCGACGAGGACGGTGTGGGTACCCGTCGCGGTCAGGGTCGGCACCGTCAGCCGGCAGATGAGCCCGCAGCCGGTGGTGGAGGCGGAGGTGGTGCCGTCGGGGCGCAGCACGGAGACCGCCACGTCCGAGTCGACCTGGGAGCCGGACACCATGACCTGGATGTCCTGTCCGGCCGTGGCGGGAAAGGTGATCCTGCCGTTCTGGTCGGCCAGCAGGGGGACGCGGATCCGTGCGGCGTTGACGGTGGTGGAGGCGACCGCGTCGGCCGGGGCGGCTTGGGCGGCGCCCGGGGTGAGGAAGGTCAGGGCCGCGGCGAGGGCCGCCACCCCGAGGACGAATCTGGCACGGGAAGGGGACACGAGGGACTCCCTGGGTTGGTGTTCCCCGGAGACTAGAGTCCCGACGGTTCGACGAACATGAATGATAAGCCGCGCCGTTGTGGGCACAAGGCCACTGAGCAGGCGTCAATCCTCCGTCTATAGTGGATAGTTGTCGTGCATCGGATACTTCCGTCGGCTACCCCGCCGCGCCGCGCGCGGCCGCGGTGCCCAGGGCGGTGCGGCGGTAGCGGATCTCGTACCGGTGGCGCTCCCCCACCACGAACCCGGCGTCGCGCAGGATCGTGAGATGTTCGGAGACGGTGCCCGGCGACAGCGCGTGCCGGTGCGCCAGCGTGGTCGTGGTGGCCGGCTCGGTGAGCCCGGTCAGCAGGGCCGCCCGGGTGCGGCCGATCAGCCGGGCGAGGGCCGCGTCCGGGGTGCCGCCCGCCGGCTGCCAGAGCGCGGCGATCCCCCGGGCCGGGTAGATCACGGTCGGTTGCCACGGCGGGTCCAGGACGACCACCACCTGGTCCCACTTGAACACGCTCGGCATCAGGACGACGCCCTCGCCGCGCAGGTCGCGGTGGTCGTCGTCGCCGCGGGCCCGGGTCAGGGTGTTGTCGTGCCAGCGCAGCGCCGGGTGCAGCTCGGCGAACAGCCGATCCAGGCCACCCTCGGCGAGCCGGCGGGACTGGAAGCCAACGTCGGCGTCGAGCACGGCGCGGACCCGGGGCCAGACCGGTTCGACCATCACGTGCCAGGCGTCCCGGATCAGCGTGGTGAGCAGGCGCAGCACCTCCGCCGGGTCGCCGAGCAGCAACCGGCCGGTCGCGCTGTCCGCGGCGCCCGGGGTGTCGCGCAGCGAGAGGGCGATCTCGGCGCGGACCTGCTCGATCGGGGTGGCGGCGATCCGGGCCAGGTCCTCGTCGAACTGGGCCTGCGGTCCGGTCGGCGGCGGGGCGAGGAAGTCCGGGGCGTACCCGCGCCGGGGTTGCAGCAGGGCGACCGGGCGCAGGTCCAGCGCGCCGAGCCGGGGGCGGAGCGCTTCCAACCAGCCCCGGTGGTGGCCGGGGTTCTCCTCGCGGGAGGTCAGCCGGATCGCGGACACGGTCTCGAACGCCGGGGAGACCGCGAACCGGCAGCGCAGCAGGTCGGCGGGCCCGAATCGCAGGGTGACGGCCACCAGCCCTCCCTCATCTGATTCGGTCAGGGCCAAATCACTGGCGCCGAGCCTAGCAGTCCCGCAGGATTGCCTCCAAGATCACCGCCTGTGAGGAGCACACCATGAACGACATCGACGCCGGCTGGGAGCAGCGGAGCGTTGCCCTGTGGGCGAGCATCGACGCGCACGGGGAGGAGGAGTTCTTCGCCCTGGTCGACGAACTCGTCGCCGACCTGCCGGCCGACAGCGGCCTCGCGCTGTTCGAGCGGGCCGCCGCCCGGGACTCGTTCGGCCACTCCGACCTGGCGGTGCCGCTGTACGAGCAGGCACTGAAGGCGGGGCTGCCCGGCGAGCGGAGGCGGCGGGCCGTGGTCCAGATGTCCAGCTCGCTGCGGAACATGGGCTTCGCGGAGCGCGGTGTGCAGCTGCTGACCGCCGAGCGGGCCCTCGGCTCCGACCACCTCGACGACGCGGTCGCCGCCACCCTGGCCCTGTGCCTGGCCGACTCCGGGCGCGAGCGCGAGGCGGTGTCCGTGGCCGTGGCGGCGCTGGCCCCGCACCTGCCCCGGTACCAGCGGTCGATGGCCAACTACGCGCGCCTGCTGATCGAGCCCGACGACGAGAACTGACCGGCGACACCCGCCGGTATCGCTGACAGGAGAGGGCAGGGGAGCCGTCGTAGCGTCCAGTCCATGGATCGTGGAGCTGCGACAGCACCCCTGCGCCCCGGGCGCGGGCTGAGCAGCCGGGTCAGCGCGTCCCGATCACCGACAGCACGTTGCCGGCCGGGTCCGTGAACCACGCGATGTCCGGGCCGTGGCCGCGCATCACGCCCCTGTCGTCCTGACTGAAGCCCTCGTACCGCTCCATTGTCACGCCGCGGGCGACGAGCTCGTCCACGGCCTTGTCGATGTCGTCGACCGGGAAGTTGAGGATGGTGTACGACGCCGGCACGTGCCCCGGCTTCGGGTACACGACGACGGCTCCGCCTGTCGCGAGGTGCAGGGTGAGCATGCCGTGGTCCTCGGTCACCCTCAGGCCGAGGATGTCGGCGTAGAACTCCCTGGCCTGGGCGACGTCGCCGACCGCGAAGCCGCTGTACGCCCGTGTCTCCGTGAACATGCCGTTTCCTCTCGACGCCTGGTTCCGGCTCCGGCCCGGCGGCCACGGCGACCCGCGCCGCACCCACCAGGCCAAACATCCGGACAGAACACTGATTCTGCCAGGCGCGGGCCCGCCGACCGCGACGATCGCCGACGCGACGACGGTCCCCCGACGAGTCCTCGTGAATTCCTCTCTCGCTGAATGTGAGCCGTGCGGGCAGGTCGATCCCATGCGGACGGAGGATGTCTGACCAGGGGCGATGGTGTTCTGGACCGTCCCGGACAGCGGGATTTCAGGGATTTGCCCGCTGTTCGCCTGGACTTCACCCGCTGCGGCCGGAGTATTAGGACGGTCTGACTTGGGTGCTCCTAGTACCCCCGGCTTCCACTGGAAGGTGTCCACCGTGACGTCACCACTGTCTCGTCGTACCCTGCTGCGCACCAGCGCGGTCGGCGGCCTCGGCATCGTCGTCGCCGGTAGCATCGAGGCCATCGCCGGCCCCGTCGCCGCCCAGGCCTGGCGCCCGGACGGCACCTACGGCGCGCTCGTCGCCGACCCGAAGGGCCTGCTCGCCCTCCCGCCCGGCTTCACGTACGAGATCGTCGCCCAGACCGGTGTCACCACCCTGGTGAGCGGTCAGCCGACGCCCGGGTGTCCCGACGGCACCGGCTGGTTCCGCAGCTCCGAGGGCTTCGTCCTCGTCAACAACCACGAGATGAGCGGCCAGCCGTTCCCGGTGCCGGCCCTGCCGGGCTTCACCTACGACCCGGGCGCGCCGGGCGGCACCACGAACATCGACACCGACAGGTGTGGCGTGCGGGTCCGCGAGTACGTCAGCCTCGCCGGCACCCTGCAGAACTGCGCCGGCGGCATCACGCCGTGGAAGACGTGGCTGACCTGTGAGGAGACCGAGCAGAAGGCCAACGCCAAGTACCAGAAGGACCACGGCTACGTCTTCGAGGTCGACCCGATCGACAACGACGCCAACAAGAACCCCGTGCCGCTGAAGTTCCTCGGCCGGTTCGCGCACGAGGCCGTGGCCGTCGACCCGACCACCCACCAGATCTACGAGACCGAGGACGCCAACAACCCGCACGGCCTGTACTACCGCTGGACCCCGCCGGCCGGCTGGACCGGCCGGAAGGGCGCCCTGCGCGACCTGGCCCTCAGCCCCGGTGGCGACACCGCCGGCACCCTGGAGGCCATGAGCTGCTACGACGGCATGAACCACGTCGCCGACCTGTGCGAGGCGACCGTGCCGGGCACCAAGTACTCGGTGAAGTGGGTCAACGTGCCCGACCGCGACGGCCGGACCCTCTCCGTGCGCAAGCAGTTCACCAACGACCAGGTCACCCGCAGCCGCAAGCTCGAGGGCCAGTGGTGGGCCGACAACGGCGTCTACTTCGTCGCCAGCTTCGCCCGGCTGTCCGACGGCAGCACCAAGGAGCACGACGGCCAGGTCTGGTACTACGACCCGGCCACCCAGACCGTCACCCTGAAGACCATCTTCGGCGTGAACCCGGACCCGTCGGCGGACACCGGCAACTACGACGGCCCGGACAACATCACGGTCTCCCCCTACGGCGGCGTCATCCTCGCCGAGGACGGCGAGGGCGTGTCGCACCTCGTCGGCGTGAACCGGCAGGGCAAGTCCTACCCGATGGCCCGCAACGAGCTCAACGACAGCGAGTTCACCGGCCCGGTGTTCAGCGGGGACGCGCGGATCCTGTTCGCGAACATCCAGACCCCCGGCTACGTGTTCGCGATCCTCGGCCCGTGGGGCGCGGTGGACCGCACGCCCGACGTGTACTAGACACCATCCGCGACGCGGCCCCCGTTCCCTGGAGGTACGGGGGCCGCTCCGTGCGGGAAGCCGGGCCGGCAGGGGCCGTCGGCGCGTGGGATGCTGGCCGGCATGGGCGGGCAGCGCGGGCGGGTCATCTTCCTCAACGGCACCTCCAGCGCCGGAAAGACCACCCTCGCGCACGCGATCCAGGAGCTGAGCCCACAGCCCTACCTGCTCGCGGGCATCGACTCCTTCTTCGCGATGGTGCCGGAGAAGTGGGGCGGCGGCCGGGCCGGCCCGCTCAGCCGGGACGGTTTCCACTACGACGAGTCCGACGACGACGGTGCACCATTGACCGTCATCCGCTACGGCGACACCGGACGGCGCATGCTGCGCGCCATGCACGCGTCCATCGCGGCGCTGACCGTGGCTGGCAACAACCTCGTCATCGACGAGATGCTCCTCGCGCCCGAGCTCCTCGACGACTGGCTGGACGCCCTGACCGGCCTGGACGTGCTCTTCGTCGGCGTGCACTGTCCGCTGCCAGTCCTCGAGGAACGCGAACGCGCCCGTGGACCCCGCGGTCGCGCCGGCCTGGCCCGGGGGCATCTGCGCACCGTCCACGCCCACGGGCATTACGACCTCGACGTCGACACCGGCACAGCTCCCGCCAGCGACATCGCACGATGCGTCCTCACCCGACGCGACCAGGGGCCACCGCCCGCCGCGTTCGCCGTCCTACGACGCGACCGTGACCGCTGAACTCGTGGTGTCGAGGAACTCCGCCAGGAGCCCGGCGATCGCCTCCGGCGCGTCCTCGAAGGCGTAGTGCCCGACCCCGGGCAGCTCGGCGACGGTCCCACCGGGGAAGGCCTCCCGGAACAGGGGGAGAAAGTATCCGCCGTTCAGGGTCCGGTCGGCGCTCCCCCAGACGGCCAGCGCCGGAACCCCGGCCAGTGCCGCCCGGGCCGCACCGCTCGGCTCCTCGAAGACGTGCGCGCCGGTCGCGAGCCCCTTCGCCCACCCGATCGCGCCCAGTGCCTCCGCCGGCGTCGGGAACGCCGCGCCGTACGCCTCGATCCACGTGTCGGAGATGACCTGGTTGTTCTCGAACCCGTTGAGCTTGAGCGTGCTCAGGATGTGGTAGCCCAGTTCACCGAGCACGCTCTCCAGCCTGCCGTCCCGGTGCGCCCGGGCGATCCACCGGAACCACGGAGCCTCGTCGGCGTTGCCCGCCAACGCCGCGCCCAGCCCGGGCTGCCCGAACGGCGTCGGGCCGTTGACGGAGACGACCCGCGCGACCCGCTCCGGACGCCGGGCGGCGAGCCCCATGCCGACCGGTCCGCCGAAGTCGTGCAGGACGAGCGTGATGTCGTGCAGGTCGAGGTCGAGGACGAACGCCTCAAGATTGTCGATGTGATCCTGGACCAGGTAGGACCGGTCCGCCGGCGTCTCGCTCTTCCCGAAACCCATGTGATCGGGTACGACCACCCGGTGACCCGCGGAGAACCGGTGCACCAGGTCGCGGAACAGGTACCCCCAGGTGGGCTCGCCGTGCAGGCACAGGAGGACGGGCCCGGCGCCCTCGTCGACGTAGTGCATCGTGAACCCGGGCGCGGAGCTGAAGTGCGGGCGGAACGGGTAGGTTCCACCGAAGGTCTCGTGCGGGGCGATCACGGCGTGTTCTCCCTGAGGTCGAGCTGCCCGCCCGTCGCGGGAAACTGGTAGTAAATTGAAACCGTCACGAGCATAGGTTGACTGGTTTTGATATGCAACCAGCCTGGGTGGACCGTCGAGAAAGGCGATCGCATGGACATGCCGACAACACTTTCCGGTTGCCCCGTGGCCCGCACGGTCGACCTCCTGGGCGACAAGTGGTCCCTGCTGATCATCCGGGACGCGTTCTGCGGGGTACGACGCTTCGGACAGTTCCACCGCGGCCTCGGCGTCGCCAAGAACATCCTCAGCACCCGGCTCCGCACCCTCGTCGACGCGGGCGTCCTGCGCAGCGAGCCGGCGTCGGACGGCACCAGCTACCGCGAGTACGTCCTCACCGACGAGGGCCGCGGGCTGTTCGACGTGATCGTCGCCCTCCGCCAGTGGGGCGAGGAGCACGCGGTCGCGCCCGGGGAGGAGTACGTCCCGCTGATCGACCGGACGACCGGCGAGCCGTTGGCGAGGCTCAGGCTCGTCCGGCCGGACGGCAGCGCGGTCGGCCCTGACGACACCCACCTGGGCGAGCCGCGCCGGATGCCCTGAGGAGGGTCGAAGGCCCGCCCGGGCCGTTCAGTCGACGTATCCGCCGATGCGGACATCGGCGGCCAGGTCGATCGAGTGCGGGTCCACCCACACGACCTCCGACCGACCACCGTGCCCGTGGATACGCATCAGGTCGTCGAGGGAATCGAACACGCAGACCTGAGCCACACCGGTGGTCGTCCCCAGCCACCGCAGGACGACCTTGTCATCGGTCCACGCGACGCCGTAGGCCACGATCCCCAGCCCACTCACGCCCGTGTCATCGCGCCAGCGCCGCAAGGCGAACCGGCGCGGCGGCTCCGGAGCCGGGTCGTCGCCGGCCCGGTGAGCCGCCGCCCTGGTCCGCACGACCTGGGCCGCCGCCGAGTAGTAGTCACCCACCGTCCACCACCTCCAGGGCGTCCCGCGCGGCGTTCGCCGGCCAGCAGGGAAACGTCTGACCGGTACCTGACGCCATCGCGCACCCGACGCACACGTCGACGCCGTCGACCGGCCTGTGCAGCTCCAGCACCAGCTCGGCCAGGAGACGGATCAGCGCCTTGACCGGGGACATCGTCCCGGCCGGTCGTTCGGCGCTCACGCCAGGAGTCCCCGCGCGATCAGCACCTGGTACGCGAACCTCCGGCCCTCGCACGGCCACAGGATGTCCGGGGTTCCCGGCCTGCGGCATCCCAGACACCAGCCACCGGGCGACTCCGTGTGCGTCAGCATGACCGCCCTGGCCTCCTCGACCGACATCACACCAGCGTTGTCCATGTCCCGCCCCTCTCAGCTGAGTGGGCCGCTCCCCGCCGACGGCTCGGAACCACCATTCCGCGATGCGGATACCACCAACGGGGAGCGCCCTGCACACAGCCTGCCGACTACAGTGGGCGTGCGGGAGTTGTCTGAGTTGCCCGTCATGATGGGCAACACGGCAACCCCGGGGAACGCCCACTGATCATGGCAATGTGCGACAGGTGACGGACATGGCATCCTTCGGCGAGACCCTCAGGCACCTCATGGCCGAGCGCGGGGTGAGCCTGGGCAGGCTTGCCGAACTGGCCTCCTTCGACAAGGGCTATCTGTCGAAGATCGCCAACGGAAAGAAGCTGCCGAGCGCGGCCGTGGCGAAGGCATGCGATGCGGCGCTCGGCGCGCGGGGCGAGCTGATGTCCGCCGCACACCTCGACATCGCCGCCGCGCGTGACTCTCAGCCATGGCAGACCGCGGACCTCCTCCTGAGAATCCAGTCCTCCGACACGTCAGCTTCGACGCTGGAGGCGCTTGATTCCACCATCTTCGAGCTGTGCTGCCAGTACCCCTATCGGGACGCCACGGACCTCAGGCGCGAATCCCAGGAATGGCTACGCCATGTGGTCACGCTGCTCCATCGACCCGTCGGCCTCCAGCAGCACAGGGATCTGCTCGTCGCCGCCGGACGGTTGGCCCTGTTGATCGGATGCGTCGAGTACGACATGGGGATGCGAGCCGGCGCGGAGTCCACCCGCGTCGCCGCCCGGCAACTCGCGCATGAGGCCGGCAACGCCGAGATCCTCGCCTGGACCCATGAGATGAGAGCGTGGTTCGCCCTCACCCAGGGACGCTACGGTCGCGTCGTCACGGAGGCGAACGCCGGAATCATGATCGCCCATTCCGAGTCGGTCACGGTCCAGCTATTGGCGCAGAGAGCGAAGGCCTACGCCCGACTGGGGGACATCGAGGCCGTCAGAAGCGCGCTCGACGAGGGAGCGGATCTGTTGTCGGTCCTGCCCCGCCCCGACCGTCCCGACCATCACTTCGTTGTCGACCCCGACAAGTGGGACTTCTACGCGATGGACGCCTACCGCTTGGCGGGAGCGGATGAGCTTGCCGCGACCCACGCGCGTCAGGTCATCGCGCGATCGCAACGACCCCATGGCGTCGAGGTGTCGCCGATGCGCGCCGCTGAGGCACGTCTGACGCTCGGAGTGGTCGCGGCGCGCACCGGAAACCTCGAGGACGCGCTGGCGAAGGGCGCTGAGGCCCTCAGCGGCGACCGTCGGTCCCTGCCGTCGCTGGTCATGGTGGCCAGCGAACTCGAGTCCGCCCTGCACGAGAGATACCCGGGCGAGCTGCGGACCGAGGAGTTCACGGATCGTCTGAGGTCAGCCATGTGCTAATGGCCCGCCAGGTCCCTGGTGTACCGGTCATAGCGCGTGCCGTCGGAGCCGACTGTCCCCTGGCCGGGGCCGAACCCTGACCGCAGGGCGACCGCCGCTGACGCGGGATTGTCCGGCTCCACCTGGATCACCGCTTCCCGACCGCCCGCGCCCGCCGCGTACCGGAGCACCAGGAGCACCGCGCGGGTGGCCAGGCCGCGCCCCCGGAAGGACGGGTACAGGCCGTAGGCGACGTTCACCTGGCCGGGTGCCAGGCCCTCGCCCTCGAACCGCAGGTCGACCGTCCCGGCGAGGGTCCCAGCGACCCTGATGCCGAAGGCGCGCAGCGGACCGGCGGTGTCCCACTGTTCCCGGCAGTGCCGGAAGTACGCCTCGACGCCCTCCCGGGTGCCGGGCCCGCCGTTGAGCCAGCGGACGAGCGGCGCGTCCTCCCCCGCGAGGTGCGCGTCCACATTGTCCGGGCGCGGCGGGGACAGAGTGATGACACCGTCGGACAGCTCCACGTCGGCCATCCCGCGATTCTGGACGGCCCGGTCGCGTGGCGCCATCGGATTCCCCGGAGCCCCGGGCACAGCGGTTCGGCAACCCGCGCCGCCCGCCGGGATGTTCGCTGTTCCGGCCGCAAGCCCATGTTCCGGCCGGATTCAGCGATCATGTCACGCCGAGCGGCGTCAGCGGGGCGGCGGGTGGGCCGCGATCCATTCCATCAGGGTGTCCTCGCGGACCGCGCGGAACAGCTCGGCGGCCCCGGGCTCGGTCCCCTCCCCCAGATAGTCGTCGGGCCCGTTGACCGACCGGGTCGGCACCGTGACCGCCACGACGTGCTCAGCCCGCAGACCGCGCAACTCCCCCACCAGCCGGGCCAGGTCGAGCACCCCCATGTCCACCGTGATCGCCGGTCCTGCCGCCCGGACGAGTCCGACCAGGTCCGCCGTCCCCATCCCGTCAAGGCGACGGGCGAGCGCTGTGAACAGCTGCTGTTCGTTCCGGATCCGGCTGAGGTCGCCGAAGGGCAGGTTGTAGCGCTGCCGGACGAAGTCCACCGCCTCCGTGCCGGAGTAGTGCCGGCAGCCTGCGGGGAAGACCCGGTGGGTGTGGATGGACTGGAACGGGATTTCCAGGCACAGGTCCACCCCGCCGACGGCGTCGGTCACGCCGCGCAGGCCCGTGAAGTCCATGGTCACCGCCCCGTCGATCCGTATGCCGACCAGGTCGGAGACGACGCGGGTGAGGGCCGGGGCGCCGCCGAGGGCGTACACCTGGCTGATCTTCTCCTGGCGGCCGGCGAACGGGACCAGGGTGTCGCGCGGGAACGACACGAGGGCGGCGCTCCGCCCGTCGGCGAAGACGTGGGCGAGCATGACGGCGTCGGCGCGGGTCGGGTCGGGCGAGCCCGCCGGGCGGTCGGTGCCGATCAGCAGGAAGTCGCGCGGGGCCGGCGGCTGCGCTGCCGGAGGGCCCGCGGGGGGTACCGGATGCCGGGTCGCCCGCCACGCGACCGGCACCGCCGCCGCCACGGCGAACACCAGGATGCCGGCGAGTACCTGGCCGATCCGGTTCCGGCGTCGGCGGCGGCGCGCCTCGGCGGCGATCCTGGGCCGCAGCGCCGTCCCGTCGGGGGTGAGCGGCTCGTGCCGGGTCAGGGTCGCGCGGATGTCGTCCTCGATCATTGTTCCCCTCCCACGGTGACCGGGCGGAGCTGCGTGCGCAGGGTTGCCAGGGCCCGACTGATGTGTGCGCGCACGGTGCCGACCGCGCAGCCGAGTACGTCGGCGATCTCGGCGTCGGGAAGTCCCTCGTAGTAGCGGAGCACGACGGCGGCGCGTTGCCGGCGGGGCAGCCCGGCCAGCAGCAGCCACATCGCGTCCCGTTCGACCGCCGCCTGGGCGTGGTCGGTCGGCACCGGCGGGTCGGGGGTGTCGTCGCCGCGCAGCAGTACCCGGCGCCACCAGGGGCCGCGCCGCCAGTCGAGGTAGACGTTCGTGAGCATCCGCTTCACGTACGGCTCCGGCCGGTCGGCGTTGCTGATCCGCCGCCATTTCAACTGGGCGCGGACCATCGTCTCCTGGACGACGTCCTGGGCTAGGTGGGGGTCGCCGGTGAGCACCACCGCGTATCGCAGCAGGGCGTCGAGCCGGTTGTCGACGAATTCTTCGAACCGCACCATCACCTCCGAGGGGCTTCCCCTCTCAGACGGTCGGGGTGGGCCGGACCATTGCGTCGCGGGACGCGAAACCTTCCAGGTGTTCCCGCAGGGTGCCCTCCTCGGCGACCCCGAGCCGGGCGTACATCAACAGCGCGTGCTCCCAGCAGGTCACGGCGGAGGTGATCGCGCCGCGAGCATGGTGCGCGTGTCCGAGGCCCTCGACGGCTCTGGCCTGCGAGTACGCGTCGCCGGTGTCGAGGGACACCGCCTCGGCCCGGGTGTGCCAGACGAGGGCCTGGTCGGCGGAGCCCAGGGCCAGGCTGGCCGCGCCCAGGCCGTTGAGGGCGTGCGCCTCGAGGTTGCGGTCGCCGAGTTCGCGGCTGAGGTCCAGGGCGCGGCGGTGGTGCTCGAGGGCCAGGTCGTGGTCGCCGGCGCGGTGGTGGATGTCGCCGACACCGGTCAGGGTGTAGCCCTCCGAGGACCGGTGGCCGATCTCGCGGTGCAGGCGGCGGGACTGTTCGTAGTGGTCGAGGGCGAGGGCGGGGCGGTCGAGCCGGCCGTAGATCAGGCCGAGGTTGGCCAGGGCGTTGGCCTCGCCGCGCCGGTTGCCGGTCTCGCGGGTGACGGCCAGGGCGCGGCGGCAGTGGTCGAGGGCCTCCTCGTACCGGCCGAGCCGCTGGTACACCGTGGCCAGGTTCGCCAGCGCCGTGCCCTCGATCTCCCGGTTGCCGACGTCGTGGCTGCCCGCGAGCGCCTGGCGGAAGTGGTCCCCGGCCCTGCGGTAGTCGCCGAGCCGGCCGTAGATGCCGCCGATGGTGCTCAGGGCGACGGTCTCGCCGACCCGGTAGCCGGTGGCGCGGTGCAGGTCGAGGGCCTGTTGGAGGCAGATCAGGGCCTGGTCGAGCTCGCCCCTGTGACCGTGGATCATGCCGAGGACGTCGAGTGCTCCGGCCTCGCCGGCCTGGTCGCCCTCGGCGCGGTGCAGCAGCATGGCCCGTCCGACGTGCTCGGCGGCCACGTCGTAGCTGGCCCGGCGGAAGTGGATCTGGCCGGTGAACCGCAACAGGTCGGCCTGGCCGGCGCGGTCGGCGGCGTCCTCCGCGCCCCGCAGGGCGTGGCCGTAGAGGGCCAGGGCGTCGGCGTAGTGGGCGTGCGCGTCGAGGTAGCGCATGGTGGTCGTGGCCAGGTCGTACCCGAATCGGGGGTGTCCGGCGGCCGGGGCCAGCTCGGCGGCGGCGATCAGGCCGGCCCGCTCGGCGGTCAGCCAGGCCAGCGCCTCGTCCTTCGTGCCGAACTCCACCGGGGTGGGGTGCCCGACGACCGGGGCCGGGTACCTGCCGGGCGGCATCACCAGCCCGGTCAGGCCGACCGCCGCGCCGGCCGTGGCGAGGTAGTGGTCGAACAGCCTGGCCAGGGCGGCGTCGCGGTCGGCGGGGGCGAGGTCGGCGGCCCGGTCGGCGGCGTACACCCGCAGGAGGTCGTGGAAGGTGTAGCGGTCGCCGGTGCCGCGCAGCAGCAGGTGCGCGTCGGCGAGGCGCTCGAGGAGGCGCTCTGCGGCGTCGGGGGTGCGCCCGGCGAGCGCGGCCACGGAGTGCGGTTCGAAGTCCGCGCCCGGGTGCAGGCCCAGCAGGCGGAACAGCCAGCGCTGGTCGGCGGGCAGCGCGTCGTAGGACAGGTTGAACGCCGCGGTCACGTCCCGGTCGTCGAGGGACAGCTCGGCGAGGCGCTGGTGTTCGGCGCCCAGCAGCTGGGCGAGCCGCTCGACCGGGCGGTGCCGGCGCAACCCGATCCGGGCCGCGGCGATCCGCACCGCCAGCGGCAGGTACCCGCACAGCCGGAGCACCTCGGCGACGGCGTCGGGCTCGGCGAGCACCGCGTCGCCGGCGACGGCCACGAACAGGGCGTGCGCGTCCTCGGCGGGCAGGACCTCCAGCAGCAGCGACTCGGCGCCGTCGAGGGTGGTCAACCGGCGTCGGCTGGTGATCAGGACCAGACTTCCGGGGGTACCGGGCAGCAGCGGCCGGACCTGCGCGGCGTCGGCGGCGTTGTCGAGCAGGATCAGCACCCGGCGGCCGGCGAGCTGGTCGCGCCAGAGGGCGGCCCGCTCGTCGGGGTCCGCGGGCAGCTGGTGCTCTGCGACCCCGAGGGCGCGCAGCAGCAGGCGCAGCGCGGCGGCGCTGTCGACGGGCGTGCGGCCCGGGGTGTACCCGTGCAGGTCGACGAACAGCTGGCCGTCGGGGAACCGGTCGGCGAGCGCGTGCGCGATGTGCACAGCCATCGCGGTCTTGCCGATCCCGGGCATGCCGTCGATGGCGGAGATGACGACGGTGTGCGCGACCCCCTCGGCGAGCGTCATCAGGTACGCCAGCTCCGCGACCCGCCCGGTGAAGTCCCGCACGTCGTACGGCAGCAGCCGGGGCACCCGGACCGCGACCGGCGGGGCGGGGTTCAGGCCGGGGTCGTTGCGCAGGATCCGGCCGTGCAGGTCGGCGAGCTCCGGCGTGGGGTCCAGGCCGAGTTCGTCGGCGAGGTGCCGGCGGGCGTCCTCGTAGCGTTGCAGGGCCTCGGACTGCCGGCCGTCGCGGAACAGCGCGAGCAGCAGCAGGGACAGGAACCGTTCCCGCAGCGGGTGCTCGGCGTGCAGCCGGGCCAGTTCCCCGACGATCTCGCGGTGCCGGCCGGCGCGCAGCTCCCGGTCGAGGCACTCCTCGACGGCGGTCAGGTGCTCCTCGGCGAGGCCCGCGCGGATCCGGTCGACGAGGGGCGTGGACCGCAGGTCGCCCAGCGGGTCGCCGCGCCACAGCGCGAGGGCCGCCCGCAGCGGGGCCGGGTCGGCGGCGGCGAGCGCGGCGGCCACGGCCGACTGGAAGGCCCGGGCGTCGACGTCGGCGGGCGGGATCTCCAGCACGTACCCGTTGCCGCTGCGACGGATGTCCACCCCGGCGGGCCGGAACGCCGCGCGCAGCCGGGAGATGTAGGTCTGGATCAGGCCGGAGGTGCGCTCCGGCGGCGCCTCGGCCCACAGCCCGTCCACGAGCCGGTCGACGGAGACGACCCGGCCGGCGTCGAGCGCCAGCAACGCGAGCACGGTGCGTTGCATCGCCGACCCGAGCGGAAGGGCCACCCCGTCGTGCCGGACCTCGACCGGCCCCAACAGTCCCACCCACATGGCGGGAAAAGTACCCGGCCGGGCGCGAATGGCCTAGTAGACGTTCGTCACTACCCTCCGTCGACTACTCGGTGCGGTGGACCGAACACGAAACGGGGATTGTCCCGGGGGTGTGACCGTGCTCATACTAACCGGTAACTTACGGCCGAGCACCCTGTGGGGGCAGGTGCTCTCGGACGTGCAGTGTCCCGCCCACCTGCACCTTTAAGAGGTCCCGCCATGCCCCGCGCTCGCTTCTGGACAGTCGCACTGTCCGTTTCAGCATTGATAAGCATCAATTTATTGGGTACGCCCGCCCAGGCGGCCCTTCCCACGGCAGCCGTCGCGCTCGGTGACAGCTACGCCTCGGGCGAGGCTGGCCGGTGGCAGGGCAACAGCCTGTCCACGACCGGCTCGTTCGACGGCACCGACCGCTCCTACTCCGCCGGCACGGCCGACCCGCACCGGGTCTACGGCACCTCCTACGACAACGCCTGCGACCGCTCCGACACGGCCCCGATCCGCTCGGCGGCACTCAACGTCACCGAACGCGTGAACCTCGCCTGCTCGGGCGCCACCACGGCCAACGTGTTCCGCGCGTCCAACGGCGGCGTCGCGTTCAAGGGCGAGGCGCCGCAGGCCGACCAGCTCGCGGCCATCGCCCGCGCCAAGAACGTGAAGCTGATCGCGCTCACGATCGGGGGCAACGACCTCGGGTTCGCCGACATCATCACAGCGTGCGTGAAGGCGTACATGCTGTACTACTACTGCAACCCAGACCAGCAGACCGTCGTCGACCAGAAGATCGATGCCGTCCGCGCGTCGGTCGGCAAGGCCGTGGACGAGATCCGCGCCGTGATGTCCGGCGCGGGCTACTCCGCCACGAGCTACACGTTGATCGTGCAGTCCTCGCCGTCCCCTGTTTCGCGCGCCTCGGGCAACCGCTACGGCGAGTACGGCTGGACCCGCACCAACACCGGCGGCTGCCCGTTCTGGGACGGGGACCTCGACTGGGCCCGCGACACCCTCACCAACCAGCTCGACGACATGATCGCGGAGGTGGCCGCCGACCGGGGCGCACGCTTCCTGGACCTGCGCGACGCGTTCGAGGGCCGCGAGGTGTGCTCGACCGGCAGCCGGCAGGTCGACGCGACGCATCCGGCGTCCGGGGCGAGCAGCGAGTGGGTGCGGTGGCTGGTCACCGGGTACACGTCCTCGCCCGGGGACGTCCGGGAGTCGTTCCACCCGAACGCGTACGGCCAGCAGGCCCTGGGGAGGTGTCTGGCGCTGTCGGCGGCGAGCACCGCGGCGAGTCGGTCCTGCAGGAACACGGCAGGTCAGGGGCCGGCGGGCATGACACTGTCCTGACCCGGCCCGCCGACCGCCGTCCCGGAGCGCGCCCTCCGGGACGGCGGTCGGCTCCCGTTGTCGGGCCGGTGGCCGTCGGCCGGACCGGGCAGGATCGGCCCACGAAGACCGCGACCTTGACGGGTACCGGCCCCCACCCGCGACCGCTATTCGCGTTGCCGGCCCAGGACCGGGTGCCCATACTCGGCGGATGTTCTACGCCGCCCTGGGTGACTCGATGTCCATCGACGACTACTCCGGCGGCCCCGGCCACGGGGCCGCGAGCCTGTTGTACCGCAACCGGGACGCCGACTTCCCGGCCTGGGCCGGCCGGGACCTGGCCACCCGGCACCCGGGAATCGGGTTCGTTCCCCTCGCCCGGGACGGCGCGACCAGCGCCGACCTGCTCGCGTACCAGCTGCCGAACCTGCCCGGTGGCGACCTCGCCCTGGCCAGGGTGACGATCGGCGGCAACGACCTGCTGCGCCGCTACGGCGACTCCGCGGCCGCCCGCGCCGAACTCGACGACGTCACCGGCCGCACGCACGCGGTCCTGGCCGCCCTGCGCGCCCGGCTCGGCGACGGTCCGCTGCTGGTCGGCACGGTGTACGACCCGAGCGACGGCACCGGTGAGGTCCCCGGCTCCGGCCTGGACCCGTGGCCGGGCGGCCCGGCGGTGATCGGCGAGTACAACACGGCGTTGGCCGGCGTGGCCGCAGCGCACGGCGCGACAGTGGTCGACCTGCGTGCGGCGTTCCACGGGCACGGCGTGACGGCCGGCGACCCGTCGGGGCCGGAGCCCCGCCCCGCCGACCCGGCTCTCTGGTACTGCGGCGTGGTCGAGCCGAACGCCTTCGGCGCGCACGCGATCCGCTCGGCGTGGTGGAGGTCCCTGGGGGTCAGCCCGGACGCGGGGTGATGTCCAGCGGGTTCGGCGGACCGGACACAGCTCGGGTCCGTTCCGAGCCGGACGTCCACGCGCGGCGCTGGTCGCGGGCGCGCGGCCGCGGCGTGCGCCCAGGTGACGGCCGTGGGCGCCCCGGGGCCTGGGGCAGGGGCTCGCTCCCCCACGGTTCCGGGATGGCCGGGCAGCCTACTCCGCCAGGGTCCCTTGTAGGGCCAAAACCGGACCGACCTGGACGTCCGGGCAGGTCAGAGGCGCTCGGACGGCCACCTCGGACTGACTGATCAGGCGAATCACCGGCGGCGGAACCGGGCGTAACGTCGGGTCAGGCGCAGGAGAACCCAACCCTCTCCGGACAGCTCACCACCTTGCGGCTGGCGCCTGCAACCGCACCCTCGATGTCCACGAGTATCCCGCCCGTCACAGCCGGGGGTGCGAAGGGAACGAGCGGCGTCCGCCCTGGCCATGGGGGTGGGCGCCGCTCGTCTGTCAGGCTGGGACCGTGCAGCCCCTGATTGTGGTCGACGCCGCCAACGTGGTCGGCTCACGCCCGGACGGCTGGTGGCGGGACCGCGCCGGTGCCACCCGCCGCCTGTTGGCGGAACTCGACGGATACCGGGGTGACGACGCCCTCGTTCTCGTCACGGAGGGCCGGGCGCGGGTCGACAGGGCCGGCCCCGATCGTCCGGCCGATCCGCACGCCGCGGTGCCGGGCACGCCTGCGGCTCCGGGCCCGTCGGCGGGTGGCCGGGTCACGGTCGTGCACGCTCCGGGCTCCGGGGACGACCGGATCGTGGCACTCGTGGCGGAAGCGCTGGCCGCCGACCCCGGCCGCATGGTCACGGTGGTGACGGCCGACCGGGGACTGCGCGACCGGGTGAGGGCGCTCGGCGCGACAACGGCCGGCCCGCGCTGGCTGTTCGACCGGCTCTGACACCGGCCCACAGCCAGGTGTGGTTCCGATTGATCACCATGCGTTCTCACCTCTCGTCGAGCGCCTCGTGACCTGTGTTCAGGGCACAAAAAAGCCTCGAATCTCCGCGTCAGGGACGCGGGGTTTCGAGGCGAGGACTCGCGGGCTCGGGGTGGTCACCCGGCGCAGAGACCATAGCGGACGGACCGCTGGCCCGCCAGCCGGATCGGACCTCCGGACGCGAAGCCCGCTCCGACCAGGCACGAAGGGCTAGGCTCACGGAAGCGGTCGATGACCAGGGGGTGGACGATGACGTCACGCGCACGGGTCCGCCAGGGCGAGCTGGCCTACGAGCGGGCGGGATCGGGTCGGCCCGTGGTGCTGCTGCACGCGGGGGTCCTCGACCGGTCGCAGTGGGATGTCGAGTTCGCGGTGCTGGCCGGCGGCCACGACGTGGTCCGGTTGGACGCCCGCAGTCACGGGGAGTCCTCGACCCGTCCGGCCGGGGAGTTCACCTCCACCGAGGACCTGGCCGGGCTCCTCGACCACCTCGGGCTCGACCGGGTGACCCTCGTCGGGTTGTCCCTGGGCGCCCGGACCGCGATCGACTTCGCCCTCCGCGCGCAGGAACGGGTGGCGGCGATGCTGCTGGTCGGCCCCGGGTACAGCGGTATGGAGTTCTCGGATCCGTACGTGCTGGCGTGCCTGGCGGAGATCGACCGCGCCGTGGCGGCCCGCGACGCCGGGGCCCTGCTGGAGGCACTGCTGCGCGTCTGGGTGGACGGACCGCACCGCGCCCCGGAGCAGGTCGGGGTCGAGGTGCGGGCCCGGTGCGCGGCGATGGCCCGGGGCACGCTGCTCCGGCACGCCGGCAGCGCGGGCACGGTCGTCGAGGTCGGGGCGGGCGGCCGGTTCGGGGAGCTGGCGATGCCGGTCGACGTGGTGGTCGGCGACCTGGACTCGACGGACATCCTGCGGGCCGCCGAGCGGCTGCGGGGCGAGGCGGCCGACGCGCGGCTGGTCACGGTGCCCGGGGCGGGGCACATGGTGAACCTGGACCGGCCGGAGGCGTTCGGCGCGGCACTGGAGTCGTTCCTGGCCCGGACGGCCTGAGGCCCCGGCGCGGGCCGCGTCGTCGGCAGCTGGCGGCCGACCGGCACCGGCCACCAGGCACCAGGCACCAGGCACCAGGCACCAGATCAGCGTCGCGGTCGCTATCGTGGGTCGTCGGAACGCGACACGGGGAGCCATCATGCACATCGCACCGTTCGACCCGGCCACCGCGACGGACACCGACTGGGACGACCTCGTCGAGATCGAACGCGCGGCCCTCGCCGTCGACCGCACGGGCGAACCGGCCCCGACCCGGGGGTCCCTGACCGCCCGGTACGCGATGCCGCCCTCGCCGGGCCGCCGTCTGACCCGCTGGACGGCCCGGGACGGCGACCGGATCCTCGGCGTCGCCCTGCTCATCCTGTTCGACGACGAGAACACCGACCTGGCCGGCGTCAACGGGACCGTGCACCCCGACGCGCGCCGGCGGGGCCTGGGCACCGCACTGCTGCGGACCATGCTCGCCCGGGCCGAGGGCCGCCGGACCCTGATCCTGGAGGGGGTGCCGGCCGGCGGACCGGGGGCTGCGTGGGCCGACGCGCACGGGTTCGCCGTCGCGCAGAGCACCGCCCGGCAGGTCCTGGACCTGTCGACCGCCGACCGGACACTGTGGCAGGTGCCGGCCGTCCCCGGCTACCGGCTGGTCCGGTGGTCGGGCCGGGCGCCGGAGGACCTCCTGGCCTCCTACGCCACGGCCCGCGACGCGCTGCGGGACGCGCCCCGGGGCGAGCTGGACTTCGCGGTGCCGGCCTGGACCCCGGAGCGGGTCCGCGACTCCGAGGACGCCGACCGGCGGCGCGGGTGCGAGGCCCGGGTGGTGGCCGCCGTGCACGAGGCCACGGGGACGGTCGCCGGCACCACCCTCCTCGAGGTGCACGCCAGCCGGCCTGACCTCGCCCGCCAGCAGGACACCAGCGTGCTCGCCGCGCACCGCGGCCGGCGGCTGGGCCGGTGGATGAAGGCGGAGAACCTGCGGTGGCTGGTCGCGGAGCACCCGGAGGTCGGGCAGGTCAGCACGATGTCGGCGGCGGACAACGTGCCGATGCTGCACGTGAACCGGCAGGTCGGGTTTGTCGTGAGCGCCGCCACCGAGTACCGGCAGGCGGCGCTCGGCGAGCTCTCCGCCCGGCTCGGGGCGTGACCGCGCCGGTCCCGGCGGTAAGCGGTTCCGGTCGGCCCGGGGTCAGCGGTTCCGGTCGGCCTCGATCAGCTCGGCGAGTGCCGCCATGCTGGCGTCGATCGCCGGCCGGTACTCCGCGAGCAGGTGCAGCTCCCCGGCGTTCACCGTCGCGGGCAGCTCGCCGCGCAGGTGCTGGTCGAGGGTGATCAGGCGCGGGCCGTAGCCGCCGCCCATGCAGTACACCGCGTCGAAGATCTGGCCGTTGATCTCGTGGGTGTCGCGCGTGGTGGCGTGCTCGAACTCCAGTGTGGTGCCGCCGTCGGGGTTGGCGGTCAGCCGCAGCTCGATCTCGTCGGACGCCGGCTCGACGCCGCCGAGGGCGACGGTCAGCAGCCGGGGCGCCTCGCAGCGGGTCACCTTGCCGGGGCCGAACGCGCCCTGGGTGAACGAGCCGCCGAGGGTCAGGTCGCCCTCCACGGGCGCGTACCACCGCCGGAGCCGTGCGGGGTCGGTGCACGCGTCCCACACGTCCTCGATGGGCGCGTCGTAGGTGCGGCGGAAGACGGCGCAGCGGGCCTCACCGGCGGCGATCTCCCGCCGGTACAGCTCGTGCCGGGTGTTGTCGATGGTGGGCGTGTCGGTGGTCATGGCGTGTCCGTGCCTTTCGGTGTCGGGTCGGCGGCGCGCCGTTCGCGTCTGCCGCGCGCGAGCTCGGTGGCGAGGGCGTCGAGCCGCTGGTTCCAGAAGTGCCGGTAGGGGTCGAGCCACTCGTCGACCTGCCGCAGGGGCTCGGCGTCGACGGCGTAGAGGCGTCGGGTGCCCTCGGCGCGCACCGTCGCGAACCCGCTGTCCCGCAGCACCTTGAGGTGCTGGGAGACGGCCGGCTGCGAGATGCCGAACTCGGCCTGCACCACGGCCCCGAGGTCGCCCGCGGCCCGCTCGCCGTCGGCGAGCAGCTCGAGGATGCGGCGGCGGACCGGGTCGCCGAGGATGTCGAATGCGTGCACACCCAGAGAGTATATGTCGACACTTATATAAGCAAGAACTAAACTTTGACGGGTACCGCCCAGCGCGGCCCTCCCGCTCCGACCGGGCGCGCCGGCCGGAGCGGAGGTCGCTAGTGGCCGAGCAGCCCGCCGAGCCCGCCCTGGTGCGGCGCGGCCGACCGGGCCGGGGCCGGACTCGGGCTCGGTCGCACCGCGACGGTGGTCCTCGCGGCGGCCGTCGGGCTCGCCGGCGGCCGGGTGGCCGGAGCGTGCGTCCTCGGAGCCTGGGTCCGGGGCGCGTGGACGGCCTTCGTCGCGGACGGCCGGACCTGGGGCGCCGCCGACGCCGGGGCCGACGGCTTGGCCGGGGTCATGAACTGCAGCAGCGGACCGCTCAGCGACGGGGCGGCCGTGGCCACCCCGCCGAGCAGCGCCACTCCGGCCGCCGCCGCGATACCGGCGCCTAGCCACCATCTCTTCTGCACAACCGCATCCCTTCAAGGTCTGGACATCCGCAACAGAGTACGCGAATCGCCCATAAGCCTAGAAATCGATGCGGCTGGACCGGTCGTTCACAGCACCGCGTACGCGACGGCCAGGGTGGCGAACGCCGCCGACGCAGGGCGGGCCAGCACCCGGGCCCGCAGCAGCACCTTCTCCGCCCAGACCACCGCGAAGAACAGCACCATCAGCGGCAGGTGACCGGTGGTGGCGACGGCCATCACGAGCATCATCGCCCAGCACGCGCCGACGCACCGCGACCCGTTGCGCAGCCCGAACGTCCACGCGCCGGCGTCCGCGCGCCAGCCGTGCGCCGGCAGGACCGTCCCGGTGCGGCAGCCGCGCAGCAGTCGGCGTCGGACCCTCATCACCTGCCAGCCGGCCGCGACCAGCAGGGCGGCCGCCGTCAGCGCGCCCCGCCGGACGCCCGGGAACGCGGCGAGCGCGCCGGTGAGGAGGAGGCCGTAGCCGGCCCAGGGCACCAGGTACCCGACGAGGAAGAGCCAGACCGCGCGCCGCCGTCGCAGCGTGCTCGCGGTCAGGTGCCGCAGCAGCGGGAACAGCGGCGGCACCATCATCGTGACCGTCATGCCCAGCCACCCGGCCAGGGCAGCGGCCACGCCGATCCGCCCGTGGTGGTGCGCGACCGGCGCGCCGCCGAGCAGTCCCAGGTGCAGGAGCGCGATGTCGAACCACGCCCCCGCCACCCAGAACAGCAGGCCCGCGTGCCGGGGCGCGACCATCAGTACCGGTAGATGCCGAACCTGCGGATCACCGCCGGCGGGTGGCCCGGCCGGGCGGCGTCGGCTATGCCGGACGTGCCCATCGGGCGCAGGTCGACGGTCACCCGGCTGCGGTCCCATCGCCCGTCGGCGGTCAGGCGCCGCACGATGTCGGTGATGTCGAAACTCATCGACAGGTCCCCGCCGGGGTGCGCCGCGTCGTCCTCGTCGTTGTCGACGTGCGGCTGGGCGCCGAAGAACGACAGGTTCGCCACGAAGTACTCGTCGGCGGCGTCCGCCGAGGGCCGCATGTAGACCTGGTACACCTCGCCGACCTGGCGGTCGACGGAGACCCCCTCCAGCGCGAGGGCGAACCGGTCCTCGCCCTCCTGGGCGTCACCGGCCCCGCGCGGCGCGCCGGCCGCCGCCATGGTGTCGCGCGCGGCCGGGTCCAGCGCGATGCCGACCGTCACGCCCGTACCCGTCAGGGTCGTGCCGCGCTCGGACGCGGCCAGGAGCTCGGGCTCCGGGCGCGGTCGGCCCGGCGTCGGTGACCGTCGGGCCCGGGGACCCCCGGCGTCGGCGGTCGGGGCGACCTCGTGCAGGTTGTCGTAGCGGTAGCCCAGCTGGCGGGCCGTGTCCAGCACGTCGGCCGCCGTCATCGTCTGCCGGTTGCCGTCCTCGTCGTAGAACTCGAACTTCTGGGCGCGCCAGTCCTTGTGGTCCGGGTTGGCCCGGCCCTCCCCCCGGCGCAGCCACAGCTCCCACATCCGGTCGATGTTGCCGTGGTGCAGCCAGAAGATCGGGTCGGAGGCGGCCGTCCTCACGTTCCCCATCAGGCCGTGCTCGCCGCCGACCGCGTCGTGCACGACCCCGTGCGGGTAGATCTCCAGCTGGCCGGGGTTCCCGCCGAACTGCGCCGGCTTCAGCTGCGTCCCGCCGAACGACGGACCGACCCAGTTGTCCGACCAGAAGTTGCGGTAGGAGAAGCTCCGCTCGTAGCTGACCACGGACGGCTGGCCGGGCACGTCCACGCCGGTGATCGGGTCGCCGGCGTTGACGTCGACGCCCTTGGTCGTGTTGCGCAGCTCCCGGTACAGCGGATTCGGGCCCAGGTCGCGGGACGGTTCCCGGAAGGCCGGCGGGAGGGCCGCGTGGGGGCCGCCGGACAGGTAGTTCCAGTACGGCAGGGCCCAGTCGGCCGGCCCGCGGTGGTCCCTGACGATGACGCTGCGGACGATCCGCTCGAAGTAGTACAGGTACATCCGGTGCCAGGGGTAGAAGAACCAGCTGCCGTGCTGGCACCTGTTCCACAGCACCCCGGGCTTCGGGTTCGGCGTCTTCGTGCCGTGCATCGCCGCCTGGTAGGTCCACCCGGTCGGGTCGAGGACGTCCTTGGCCGAGCGGAGGGTCATGGCGTCGACGGCGATCGAGTACCAGGACAGGGTGTCGTTCCAGGTGCCGCCCTCCGCCTGGAGGTCCCAGACGTCGCGGCGGACGAAGGTGTGCGGCATGGCTCTCCCCCGATGCGTGGCCACGGGGCGCGGTCGCCCCCTTCCACAGCTACCAGGCCCCGGCCGCCGAGGTCGCGGAATCCCCACAATATGCATGATCTGCAAAAAACCATTCGGGGGTACGGAGAAGCCCGGCTCGTCGATTCAGCATCTCTGCCTCACGATCGGGTCGGGCTTCATCGCTCACTGTAATCGAGCAGTTACTCCAACGTCAAGAGTTCCGGTGTCCGAGCCCGACCCGGCCCGCGAGCACGCCCAGGTCCGTCGTGTCGTGCAGCCGCAGGCCGGTGAGCATCACGTGCGCGGCGGCCCGGGCGTCGGACAGCGCCGCGTGGTGATCCAGGGAACGGAAGCCGGTCGCCGTGGCCACGGTCGGCAGCCGGTGGTCGTCCAGGTGCGGCCAGAGCCGGCGGGACAGCTCCAGCGTGCAGTACATCCGGCGCGCCGGGGCCGGGCGGCCGACCAGCTCGTGCGCGCGGGTGAGCACGCTGTTGTCGAACGACGCGTTGTGGGCCACCAGCGGCCGGCCGGCGGCGAACCGGTCGATCAGGTCCAGCGCCTGCCCGCAGGAGGGCGCGCCGAGCACGTCGCGGGCCGTGATGCCGTGCACCCGGACGTTCCACGGGTTGAACTCCCCCGCCGAGGCCGGTGGCCGGACCAGGGTGCCGAACGACTCGACGACCTCGCCGTCGGTCACCGCGACCATGCCGACCGCGCACATGCTGCCGCGCTTCGGGTTGGCGGTCTCGAAGTCGATCGCGACCCAGGAGGTGAGCGCCGCGACGGGGGCGGCCTGGCCGGGGACGGGCGGTCGTCCGGGGCGGGCGTCACGGGGTCGTGCGGTCTCAGATGTCCCGATGGCGTCCACGTGTCCACTATGGCACCGCCGCGGCGCGGAACCGGGCGCGGACACGGCCGCACGGGTGGGTCGGGTTCAGCGCTGGCAGCGGGCGGGTGGGGTCCCGACGACCGGGGACAGGGCCGGGCGTTTGGCGGTGCGGCCGTCCCCCGAGGACTGTCCGCGCAGCCGGCGGCCCAGCCACGGCACCAGGAACTCCCTGGCCCAGCGCAGGTCCGTCCGCCGGGCGGTGACCCAGTCCCGGGGCTCGGCCGGGGCCCACGGCTCCCGCCAGTCCTCGGCCACCGGGACCCCGAGCACCTCGCACGCCCGCAGCGCGACCCGCCGGTGGCCCTCCGGCCCGAGGTGCAGCCGGTCCTCGCCCCACGCGCGGGGGTCGTCCAGCACCGTCATCGGCCACAGGTCCACCACCCGGCAGTCGTGGGCGTCGGCGAGGGCGCGGATGTGCATGTTGTACGTCGCGATCTTCCCGCGCAGCATCCGCATCCGGGCCTGCCGACCGGTGTCGAACCCGGTGAACAGCACCACCTCGGCCCCCGCGCCGCGCAGCCGGCGGACCGCGACCTCCAGCGCCTCCGCGAGGGCGTCGGGGTCGCCGCCCGGCCGGAGCAGGTCGTTGCCGCCGGCGCAGAAGGTCACCAGGTCCGGGCGCATCCGCGCGGCCACCGGCACCTGCTCGGACACGACCTGGCCGAGGAGCCGGCCGCGGACGGCCAGGTTCGCGTACCGCAGGCCGGGGGCGTGCCCGGCCAGGTGCCCGGCGAGCCGGTCGGCCCAGCCGCGGACCGAGCCGTCCGGGCCCGGGTCGCTGAGTCCTTCGGTGAAGCTGTCGCCGAGGGCGACGTACGAGTCGTATCTCCCCTGGGGGTCGTCACCAGTCATCCCGCCATCCTGGACGATCACCGCGACCCTACGCGACCGTAACAAAACCCTTTGTGCGCCAGGTCTCAGGCGGCGGACCGGCCCCGACGCCCGGATCGTCCAGCGGCGAGGACCGCCGGAACCCGGGGCAGTTGTCGGGCGTACCAGACGAAGTTCGATGTCTTTTCGCCGCCAGCGACGGACGCGCGACCGGGGCAGGCTCGACGGTGAACCCGCCGCCTCGCGAAGGACGTCCCATGCACAAGGTCACCGATCTCAAGGTGCACTACTACGGCACCCCCGTGGTGCTGATCAGCTCCCGCAACCCCGACGGCACGGCCAACATCGCCCCGATGTCGTCGGCCTGGTGGCTCGGCCAGGCGTGCATGCTCGGCCTGGGCAACAGTTCCCAGACCGCCGCCAACCTGCTCCGCGAGGGCGGATGCGTGCTCAACCTCGCGCCGTCGACCCTGGTGGACGCCGTCGACCGGCTCGCGATGACCACCGGCACGCCGGACGTCCCGCCGGGCAAGGCCGCGCAGGGGTACCGCCACGAGCCCGACAAGTTCGGCGTCGCCGGCCTGACCGCGCAGCCCTCGGACCTGGTCGGCGCGCCCCGGATCGCCGAGTGCCCGATCCAGTTGGAGTGCGAGGTGGTCGCGGCCCACCCGTTCGGCATGCCCGAGCCGCGCGCCACGGCGTTCCACGTCCTGATCCGGCGCGCGCACGTCGAGGAGAGCCTGATCATTCCGGGTACCGCGTATGTCGACCCGATCGGTTGGGATCCCCTGATCATGAAGTTCTGCGAGTTCTTCGGCGGCGGCGACAACGTGCACCCCTCCCGGCTCGCCGAGGGCTGGAACATGCCGCACCAGCTCCCCCAACCGGCCTAGGGTCGGGGGATGCGCACAGTCGTCGCCGGCGGACACGGCCAGATCGCACTCCGGCTCGAACGGCTCCTCGCCGCGCGCGGCGACACCGTCGCCGGCCTGATCCGCCACCCCGGACAGGCCGACGACCTGCGCGCCGCAGGGGCCGAGCCGATCACCTGCGACCTGGAGTCCGCCTCCGCCACCGAGGTCGCGGCCCATCTCGCCGGGGCCGACGCCGCCGTGTTCGCCGCCGGGGCCGGCCCCGGCAGCGGGATCGGCCGCAAGGACACCGTGGACCGGGGCGCCGCGGCCCTGTTCGCCGACGCGGCCGAGCTGGCCGGGGTGCGCCGGTTCGTCATCGTGTCCAGCATGGGCGCCGACACCGACCCGCCGGCCGGCACCGACCCGGTGTTCGCCGCCTACCTGCGCGCGAAGGGCGCGGCCGACGACGACGTGCGGGCCAGGGCCGGGCTCGACTGGACGGTGCTGCGGCCGGGGCGGCTCACCGACGGGCCCGGTACCGGGCTGGTGACCCTGGCCGCCGGCACCGGGCGCGGGGACGTGACCCGCGACGACGTGGCGGCCGTGATCGTGGCGCTGCTGGACGCGCCGGGCACCGCCGGGTCGACCCTGGAGCTGATCGGCGGCCGGACCTCTGTCGTCGAGGCGGTCACGGCCGCCCAGCGGTGACCGTGGGGTCGAGGCCGCCCGGCGGTGAGGCTCACGGCCGCCGGGCGATGAGGACGTCGGCCTCGCGGCGCCAGCCGAGGCTGGAGTACAGGTGCTGGCCGTCGGCGCTGGCGATCAGCAGCCCGGTCCGCGCGCCCCGCTCGACCGCCGCCCCGGCGAGCGCGCCCATCAGCGCGCTGGCCAGGCCCCGCCGCCGGTGTGCCGGCATCGTCTCGATCTTGTCGGCCACGGCGTCGGCGCCGGACACCGCCATCTGACCCCTGGCCGCCAGCTCGCCGGACCCGTGGTGGATCACGACCGTGACGACCGGCCCGTCGACGTCGACCGTGGCCTGGTACGGCCCGACCGGCGCCGGGCGCGGATGACCGGCCAGGTCGACGGACATCAGCCACTCGGGCCGGTCGAGGGGTTCGAGCCCGCCCGCCCGGATCGTGGCCTCGACGTCGCGGGGCCGAGTGGTGGTCACGGTCAGCCAGGTGGTGACGTCGGATGCGGCCACCCGGGCGGCCAACCGGGCCACCGAGTCGGGTTCCTCGTCGGCGCGGAGCGCGAACACCTCGACCTGGCGGCCGGGCTGGTCGCAGCGGACCTCGACGCCGCCGTCGACCGGGATGCCGTCGGGTATGCGCCTGGCCAGGCACCAGCCGCGCTGCCACCGGCGGATCAGGTCCCCCATCATGATCATCTGGCCATTACAGCACGGCCGCGCCGGGCGGACCTGCCGGGCCCGGGACGGATCGCCCGGGCCCGCCCCCGTCACAGTGCCAGGCTGAGCCGGTCGGCCAGATCCCGGGCGATCGCCACGTCCACGGCGGGGGTGGCCCGCTGCGGTGCCGGACGCGGCATGTTCTTGCCTTGCTGGACCGAGTTGTAGCCGTAGTTGGCCGACTTGACCAGCACCATGTAGCCGGCGCGGTAGACCACCACCTCGTGGGCCACGATGCCGGCGGCGGCCGGGGCGGAGGACTCCAGCACCAGGGAACCGTCGGCCGGGGTGCTCCAGGTGCAGTTCCACTCGGGGGCGTCACTGAGGCTGACGTCCCGCGGACAACTGCGGTGCTCGGCGGGGGCGTCCTGCGGCATGATCAGGATGGACAGCGTGCTGGTACCCCCGGAGTCGGCGATATCGGCCCCGGCCTTGAACGCGATCGCCTGGCTGGGGAAGACCTGCAGAGCACCGGCCCGGCCGGCCTGCTCGGTGAGGGGCACGAAGGTGGCCGCCGGGAGCAGTTCGCGGATCCGGGTGCCCAGCACGGCGGTCAGCGCCCCGGCCACCTCCTCCCGGCCCCGCGGCCCGGGCGACGCGGTGGGAGTGCCGGTCGGGGCCGCCGACGCTGCCGGATCGGCCGCGCGGGTCCCTGGCCCTCCCGGGATGGCGGCACCGGTCACCGCGCCGGTGAGGACCGTCGGCAGCGCCAGGGCCAGGGCGGCGACGGCGAGGGTGGCGCCGCCCACGGCGAAGACCCGACGACGGGTACGCGCCCCGCGTTCGCGGCCGATCACGGCGTCGAGGTCGATCCCGGGCGGGCCGAGCACGTCGGGTCCGGCGGTCTCGTCGAACAGGGTACGGAGTCGTTCGGTGCTCATGTCTGGTCCTTCGTGAGTGCGGGGACGCCGATCAGGTCGCGGAGCGCGGCCAGGCCGCGGGCGGTGTGGGTCTTGACGGTGCCGGTGGACAGGCGCAGCAGGTCGGCGGTCTGTTCGACGCTCAGGTCGTCGAAGAACCGCAGGACGAGGACGGCCCGTTGCCTGCCGGTCAGCCGGTCGAGGTGTCCCAGCAGGCTGAGCCGTTCGGTGACGTCCCGCTCGCCGGGGTGCGCCCGTTCCGGCGGCGCGTCGGTGGGCTGTTCGCGCCGCCAGGGCCGGCGGCGCTCGTCGAGCCAGGCGGTCAGGAGCATCCGCCGCAGGTACGCGTCGGGGTGCTCGAGGCGCTGGATGCGGCGCCAGTGCCGGTACACCTTGCCGACGGCGATGGAGACCAGGTCGTCGGCGGTGTGCACGTCGCCGCACAGCAGGTAGGCGGACCGCCGGAGGCCGGGTATCCGGCTGCTGACGAATTCTCGGAACTCGGTGTCGTCTCGGTCGCGCACGGGCGGCCCTCCGGCCTGTCGGGTGAGATGGTCGGACAGGAAACGAAAGGTGTGGCCCACCCGGTTGACATCGTGCATGATCCTCGTGCCGGCCCTTCCACGATGGAGTGACACCGTGTCCGTTCTGCACACCCACCTGCGCGACATCGACCTCGGCCGGCCGCACACCGACCCGCCGGTCGACCTGGCGGAGGCGCTGGCCGCCTGCCACGTCCCGGGCGTGAGCATCGCGCTGATCGAGGGCGGCGAGGTCGTCGACACCCTGGCCGCCGGGGTGCTGTGCGCGGACCGGCCCGAGCCGGTGACCGATCAGACCCTGTTCCAGGCCGCCTCGATCAGCAAGGCCGTGGCGGCGGCATGCGTCCTGCGGCTCGCCGCCGACGGCACGCTCGACCTGGACGCGGACGTCAACGACGCGCTCACGTCGTGGCGGGTTCCGGCCAACGCCGGCTGGCAGCCCCGGGTGACGCTCCGCCAGCTGCTCGGGCACACGGCGGGCACGACTGTGCACGGCCTGATCGGGTACCCGGCGGGCGTGCCGGTGCCGAGCGTCCCCGAGCTGCTCGACGGTCGGGGCAACAGCGACCCGGTCCGGGTGGTGTCCGTGCCGGGCACCCGGTTCAGCTACTCCGGCGGCGGGTACACCATCATGCAGCAGGTGCTGTGCGACGTGACCGGCCGCGACTACGCCGACCTGGTCGCCGAGCAGGTCCTGGGCCCGCTGGGCATGACCCGCAGCGTGTTCGGGCCGCAGCCGGCCGGGTCGACCGCCTCGGGCCACCGGCCGGGGCCGGTGCCGCTGGCCGGGGAGGCGCACACCTACCCCGAGATGGCCGCCGCCGGGCTCTGGAGCACGCCCACGGACCTGGCGCGGCTCTTCCTCACCCTGCGGGCCAGCCTGAACGGTGAGGGCAGCGCGCTGCTCCCCCGGGACATGGCCGGGCAGATGGCCACCCGGTCGACGCCGCACCGGGCCTACGGCCTCGGCCTGCAGGTCCAGGAGCCCGGCGAGCCCCGGTGGATCGGGCACAGCGGCGGCAACGAGGGCTTCCAGTGCGACGCGAAGCTGTTCCTCGACGGCGGCCGGGGCGCGGTCATCATGACCAACGGCGACTACGGGTACGCGCTGATCGCCGAGGCGCTGCTGCCGGCCCTCGCAAAGGGTCTCGGCTGGCCGGAGGCCTCTGCGACCCCGGCCGGCGGGCCGGCGGTGGCCGGCCGGTTCGTCGGCGACGACGGCGAGTTCGTGGTCACCTCCGACGGCCCCGAGTTCACGCTGACCGCGCCGGGCCAGGCCCCGCTGGCGCTCCGACCGGCCGACCACGGGTCCTGGCGGGCCGCCGGGCTCAACGCCACGGTCCGGTTCCCTTCGCCGGATACGCTGGTGATCGCCCAGGACGCGGCCCCGGGCGCGGACATTCACGCGACGCTGAAGATCTGAAGACCATCATCTGTTACGGCGACACCTGCCCCGGTTTCCAGCGGTCGCCGGGGCACGCGGGCCCGCTGTCACCCGCTGTCACCTGGGGGGAGCTGGTCAGGGCCGGGTGACGGCGAGTTCGTTCTCGCGGCGGGACTCGTCGGCGGGCACCGGGACCGATACTCCGGTGCGGCGGAAGCCGACCTTGGCGTAGAGCGCCTCGGCCCGGGCGTTGTCCTGGTGCACGAACAGCCGGACCCGCTCGACCCGCGGGTCGGTCAGTGTCCAGGACCAGTCCAGCGCCGCGCGGAACAGCTCCTCGGCGAGGCCGGCGCCCCGGGCCTCCGGCCGGACGTACACGCCGACGATGTGGGTCTGGGCCACGGTCACCGTCTCACCGAACGCGCCCTCGGCGCCGGGTAGCTCGACGAGCGCGGTGACCCCGCCCAGCCAGCGACCGTCGGCGTCCTCGGCGACGAACTGCCGGGCCGCCCCGCCCTCGGCGGCGCCCCGCGTGCGTTCCTGCCAGAACTCGTCGGGCCGGGCCGACGCGAGCTCGTAGGTGTCGAGGAACGCCAGATGCGCGACCGGATCGCGCAGCGCCGCCAGCCGGAGCTCCTTCACCTGGGGCCATTCGTCGGCGCGTACCACTCTGATGGTGTTGATCATGTGGTCATCGTGCCACTCAGCGGATGGACAGGTGCACGTGGTTGGTGTGCTCGGCTGAGGGGTCGCCGCTGCCGAAGTAGGACCGCCAGCCGGTGCCGGGCATCCAGATCTGCCGGAACCAGATCACGTAGAGCACCCCGAGCCGGTCGGCGTTGGCGATGTACCACGCGGCGAGCCGGTTCCCGTAGTCCTTGTCGGCCCCGGACGCCTGGCCGCCGAAGCCGTTGGGGGCCGCCGCCCAGTCGCAGGCCCGGCCGCGCGGGTGCTCCCCGCCGTCCTCCATCGAGCGGTAGCACGAGACATAGTGGTCGAATCCCGCTTTTTTCGTTTCCTCGTACGCGTGCAGGGTCCGCGGGGTCAGGCAGCCGCTCGTCGTCGGGTCCTTCACCGAGCAGCTCTCCGACGGGAGGCTGCCGTCCGGGTTGCGCGGTGCCGGGGCGGCGTTGGCCGGCAGGTCGCCGAAGCCGAGGGTCGGGTCGCCGCCGCCGGCGGAGCGCAGCGCCTTGAGCGCCTCGTCCTGGCGTTTGCGCAGCTCCTTGAGCTGGGTCTCCTGTTCGATGATCGCGGCGTCGAGGTCCTTGCGCTGCCGGGCGAGGGTGGCCTGGGCGGCCTTGAGCGCGCTGACCTGCGCGCCGTCGCGCTCGGAGAGGTAGCGCACGGTCGCCGCCGACTCGAGGAAGCTGTCGGGCGACCCGCTGGACAGCAGCACCTCCAGCTGCGCCGTGGACCCGCCCCGGTACTGCGCCGCCGCCAGCCGGCCCACCGCGGCGGTGAGGTCTGCAACCTTGGCCTGCGAGGCGGTGACCTGCTCGGACAGCTCGGCCTCGCGCTTCTTCGCGTTGTCGATCGCCGTCCGGGCGTCCTGGTAGCCCTGGGAGGCGGCGGCGAGCGCGTCGCGGAGGGCCTTCGTGCCGCCCTCGGGCTCGGCCTGGGCGGGGGTGACGGCGAGCAGCGTCGTTGCGAGAACGGCGACGGCGGTCACGGCGGCGCGCCGCGCTGGTGCGGACAAGACAGCAGGAACCCTTCTCCCGTACCCGCCTACCAGGTCAGCTGACGGATTCGGGCGGGAAGAGCGCCCTACCGGCCGGTCCTCCACTGAGGAGTCGGACGGATTCACCCCACGTACCTTGGGTCCCCGGCTCACCCGGAGGGTGACTCGGCGGTGACTCCCGGTGCCACTGTGCGGTGGCGAGGGGCCGGTCGTCTGAACGCCGATGCTAGGACAGGGTGTCAACGCCGGCAACTGTCGTACCGGGCTGGCACGATCCCGTCACACACGATGGAGGTTCGATGGGCACCTGGGGCAGTGGCAACTTCGACAGCGACACGGCGGCCGACCACCTCGCCGAACTCACGGACCGGCTGCTCGACGAGGTGGTGGCGGCGATGGCCGGCGACCCCGTCGAGCTCGAACCGGACGAGTACTGGGGGGTGGCCGTGCCCTGCAACCTGGAGCTGCTGTGCCTGCTCGCCCGGCAGGGGCACGTCGGGGTGGCCCTGCCCGCGCCGGAGACCGTGGCGGAGTGGAAGACGACGTTCCTGGCCATCTGGGACGCGACGATCGACGGGTTGGAGCCGAAGCCCGACTACCGGGTCGCGCGGCGGGCCGTGCTGGTCGAGACGTTCGACAGGCTGGCCGCGGAGGCGGCGCTCGAGTAGTAGTTGCGTTCACTACTACGCACCGGGTAGCGTCGGGCCACGTGATGGAACGCCTGACGGCGCTCGGGTTCACCTCCCAGGAGGCCCGGGTCTACGTCGCCCTGCTGCAACAGCCCTTCGCCACCGGATACGAGCTGGCCAAGAGCGCCGGCCTGCAACGCGCGAACGTGTACCAGGTGCTCTCGGCCCTGGTGGACCGCAGCGTCGTCGCCCGGGTCTCCGAGGACACGCCGGCCCGGTTCGTGGCCCACCCGCCGGCCGAGGTGCTCGGCCGGATCAAACGGCAGACCGCCGAGCGCGCCGACAGCCTGATCGCCGACCTCGCGGCGGTCACCGCCCCGCAGGAGCAGGCCGCCTTCACGCTGCGGGACCGCGCGGCGGTCATCGACCACACCGTGACTCTGGTGCGCGAGGCCACCAGGCGGGTCGCGGTGTGCGTCTGGGCCAGCGACCTCGACTGGCTGGCCGGCCCGCTGCGCGCCGCGTCCGAGGCCGGCCGCCAGGTCGTCGTGAACGTCTTCGGCGACGCCGAGCTGGACTTCGGCGACGTGTACCGGCACGAGTCGCTGTCGCGCACCGTCGGCGGGCACCTGCTCACCGTCGCCGTCGACCACACCACCGCGCTGGTCGCCTCGTTCGACGACCCTGCCGGGGCGGTGTTCACCCGCAATCCGGCCCTGGTGCGGGTCGTGGAGAAGCTCATCCGCGACGAGACGTACATGGCCGCGATCTACGAGCGGTTCGCCCCCGAGCTGGAGGCGGCCTTCGGGCCGCACCTGGTGAACCTGCGCACCCGGCTGCTGCCGCCCGAGCAGGCCCAACAGCTCATCTCGATTGTCGGGTTCGGCGCGGACTCCGCCGCCGGACTACTCGCACCATCCCCGGAGGTCCACCCGTGAGTGCCATCGTCGTCGTCGACGCCCTGTGGGGCGATTCCGGCAAGGGCAAGACCTGCGCCCACCTCACCCTGAAGCACCGAGCGGAGCTCAATGTGCGCGCCGGGGTCGGCACCAACGCCGGCGCCAGCGTGACCCTGGAGGACGGCACCCTGGTCAAGGCCCGTCAGCTGCCGATCGGATGGGTCAACCCCGGCACCCGGGTCGCGGTGGGTCCCGGCGTGCTGGTCGATCCGCTGGTGCTCGCCGACGAGGTCGCCCGGTTCGGCCTCGAAGGCCGGGCGATGATCGACGGCCGGTGCGGCGTGATCACGCCCGAGCACGTCCGGGCCGAGCGGGCCGACCGGCACCTGGCCGACACGGTCGGGTCCACCTGCACCGGCAACGGGCACGCCCGGGCCGACTTCGTGCTCCGCCGGGCCGTGCAGGCCAAGGACGTCCCCGCCCTCGCCCCGTACGTCACCGACGTCGCGCGGGAGGTCAACGCCGTCGCCGCCGACGAGGGGCGGACCGTGGTCGTCGCCGGGTCGCAGGGCACGATGTTGTCGCTGGCGTTCAGCCCCGACTACCCGTACACGACGTCGGGGAACTGCACGGCCGCCGCGGCGATGGACGACGTCGGGCTGAACTGGCGACTCGTCACCGACGTCGTCATGGTCGTCAAGGCGATGCCCACCCGGGTGGGGGCCGGTCCGCTCCCGCTGGAGATGTCGGCGGCCGAGGCGGAGGCGCGAGGCATTGCGGAGTACGGCGTGCACACCGGGCGGACCCGGCGCAAGGCCGAGGGCCTCGACTTCGACCTGCTGCGGTACGCGGCCATGCTCAACGGGCCCACCCAGATCGCCCTGACGTTCTGCGACCACTACGACCCGCGGATGCGCGGCGCACGGGACACCGGGGCGGTCACTCCCCGGGTGCGGGACCTGATCGGCCTGGTGGAGGAGGCGACCGGCGCGCCGGTGACCATGGTGGACACCGGGCCCCGGCTGGGCGACATGATCGACCTGGTGCCGGTGCCGACCGGCTGACCGGGGCCACCCGGGCCGGGTCGGTCGGGGATCGCACATCCCTCACCGCCCCGGGCCGGGGACGGGGCGACCGCTGGAACCCGGGGCAGGTGTCGCCGTAACCGTCGACGGGTTCGTGATCTTAGAGCTCGACCTCGCCGGACACGCAGGTCACGGTCCCGCCGGCCGCCCAGACCGCGCCGTCGGCGTCCTCGCTGAGGTGCACCCGGCCGGCCCGGTCCAGGACGGTGCCCTGGCTCGCGACATACGGCGCGGCGAGCCGGCCGGTGCGCAGCAGCCACTGTGCCAGGGAGGCGTTCAGGCTGCCGGTGACCGGGTCCTCCACGGCGAGCCCGTCCTGCGGGGAGAACGCGCGCACCTCCACGGCGCACGGCGACCCCGGCGGGTAGAGCCCCACCACCCCGAGGTCCAGGTCGACCGTCGTCGGGCGCACGGCGAGCACCGCGTCGGCGTCGGCGAGCAGCACCGCCACCCAGCCCGGGCCGTTGTCCACCCACTCGGCGTCGACGACCGCCGAGCGGTCGAGGCCGAGCAGGCCGGCGACGTGCGCCACCAGCGACTCCTCGACCGGCCCGGAGCGCAGCAGCGGCGGCGCGGCGAACGCGAGCCCGTCGGCCGTCCTGCGCACCCGGACCAGGCCGGCCCCGCACTCCTGCACGACCACGTCGGACGCCGCGACGCCGCCGGCCTCGAGCCAGGCGTGACAGGTACCCAGCGTGGGGTGTCCGGCGAACGGCAACTCCGTCGTCGGGGTGAAGATCCGCACCCGGTAGTCGGCCGCCGGGGTACTCGGCGGGAGCACGAACGTCGTCTCGGCCAGGTTCGTCCACCGCGCGAACCGGCGCATCTGGTCTGTGGTCAGCCCGGTGGCGTCGAGGACAACGGCGACCGGGTTGCCCCGGTAGGGGGTGGTCGTGAACACGTCGACCTGCCGGAAGGGGCGCAGCATCCGGCCAGTCTAGGGCCGCCCCGGGCGGTGTCGCCGAAACGGGGTCCGGCCGGGTGGGCGGCTGGTAGGAAGGAGAGGACGGGGTTCGGACAGGGGGCGTCACGTGCACAGGCATCGGATGGCGGCGGTACTGCTCGCCGCGGGAATCGGGCTCGCCGGCTGCGGCGGCAGCGACAACGGCGCGACCCCGTCGGTTCCCACGACCACGCCCCCGGCCGCGACCTCGGCGGCCGGGCCGACCTCCGGCGCGCCGTCGGCGTCGGGTACCACGGTCACGGCGGACCTCTCGGAGTTCACCATCACGCTGTCGCAGCGGACGTTCACGCCGGGCACGTACACGTTCGTGGTGCGCGAACAGGGTCAGGTCACGCACGCGCTGGCCATCAAGGGGCCGGGCGTCAGCGAGCAGACCACGTCGATCCGGCCCGGCGGGGCCGAGCAGCGGATGACGGTGACCCTGCGGGCGGGGACGTACGAGATCTGGTGTCCGGTTGGCAACCACAAGGCCCAGGGAATGGATCTGACCATCACGGTCGCCTGAGCGCCGCCTCGGTCAGAGCAGGCCGGCGCGGGCGGCGGCGAACTCCGCACGGACCTGTTCGAGGATCCGGCCCATCCGGTCGCGGGCGTCGAGGAACGCCGAGTCGCTCCCCCGGTACACGATCCGGGCGTCCCCCGTCGCCAACAGCACGTCCAACAACTCCGGGTGCTGGCGCAGCCGGGCCCTGTGCAGTTCGGCCAGCACCGCCTCGCGCGCGGCCGGCCAGCCCGGGCGGAGCTGGCCGGCGGACAGCAGTTGCCGGGCCCGCCAGTCCCCGTCGGCCTCCCGGATCGCGTCGCGGACCGCGGGATCGGCGGCGGCCAGAGCCCAGTACGCCCGGCCCAGGGTCGGGTAGGTGTGCCCGCCGACCTCGACCGCCGCCGGGTACTCCGCGCGCAGCACGTGCACGCTCGGCGGTGCGGGCCACTGGCCGTAGATGGTGTCCAGGACGACGGTCGGGTCGGAGGTCTCGGCCGGCCCGTCGGAGTGCCGTCGGGCGTCCAGCTCCCCGGTCATGCGGCCCCGGTCGGCGAAGTACTCCAGGGCACCGGCGTGGTCCTCGGCCGTGACCGGGTCCCCGCCGTCGGCCAGGGTGCCGCCGAGCGGGGTGGCCAGCGCCCGGTACGGCCAGTCCTTGACGTCCATGTCGCCCAGGAACATCCGCTCGTGTTCCGGCACCGCCAGGTACGCGGCGAGCAGGGCCGCACGGTTCTCCTCGGTCGGCTCCCGGACGAACGCGTCGACGGCGGCGTCGCACCGGTCCTCCGCCGTCGGCCGGCCGGCGAGGCGGTCCATCTCGTTGCGGACCTCGGCGAACAGGCCGTCCGGGGTGAGCCAGGCGTCCGAGTTGGCGAAGTCCCAGGTCGCCAACTCGAACGTCGAGACCGGCGCGCCGTCGACCGGGGTGACGGTGATCCAGCCCGAGTCGAGCTTCGCGCGGAACTCGTCGAGGGTGAGCATGCCCCAGCACTCGACGACCCCGTCGGCGTACATGATGAGGTCGGTGAGGAAGAACGTCTCGCCGTTCCGCACGAACACCGGCCGCCAGGTGCCCTCGATCCGTTCCTCGTCCACCATCCGGAACGCGCGCCGCTTCGTCATCGGGCCAGTATCACCACCGCCTGCCACTCAGTCCGTCGCCGCCCCCGCCATCACCGGGCCGGCGGCTGGCTCCGGTTCGGCCACCGCCTCCGGCAGCGCCCGCAGCCTGCTCACCGGCGACACCAGCAACGCGACCACGATCGCCGCGGAAGCGACCGCCGCGACGGTCAGCGCGCCCCGGTGCCCGATCGCGTCGGACAGCAGCCCTGCCGTGAGCCCGCCGAGCGCCCCGCCGCCGAACAGCAGCGTGCGGAACACCGCGGTCATCCGCCCCATCATGGACTGTGGCGTACTCGTCTGGCGCAGGCTGACGATGATCACCCCGGCGACGCCGAGCCCCAGGTACGTGGTGAAGAAGGAGGTCACGAACAGGGCCACCATCACCGGCCGGGGGCCGGCGGCGAGCGGGATCAGCGCCGGCCCGAGGACCAGGGCCGACTGGGCGACGAGGTAGACCCGGCCGAGCGGGAACCGGCGGATCACCCGCCGGGACACCGTGGCCCCGATCAGGCCGCCGACGGAGGCGGTCGCGAAGACGCCGCCGAGGGCGGTGGCGGGCAGGTGCAGGTCGTGCGTGCCGTATAGCAGGAACATGGTCCATACCGTGACCAGGGAGAAGTTGCAGCAGAACCCGACGAGGGCCAGGGCCCGCAGCACCGGGGAGCGAAAGACCCAGGCCAGGCCGTCGCGCAGTTCGACGCCAAGCCGGCGCGGCATCGCCGGTCGGGCGGGGCGCGGCTCCGGGGTGCGGATCAGCAGCAGCGAGACCACGGACACCAGGTAGGAGCACGCGTCGACGACCAGGGCCACCGGCGCGGTCAGGGCGCTGACCAGGACGCCGGCCAGCCCGGGTCCGGCGACGTCCGCGGCGGAGGAGCTGATGCCCATCTTCGCGCTGGCCTCGACGTAGTGCCGGGGGTCGCGGACCAGGGTGGGCACATAGGACATCCAGCTCACGTCGAACAGCACGGAGGCGACGCCGATCGCGCAGGCGATCAGCAGCAGCGGCGTCATCCGCAGCACGTGCAGCGCCGACAGCGCCGGGATCAGGGCGAGCAGGACCATCCGGACCAGGTTGGCGGCGAGCATGACCCGCCGCCGCCGGGCCCGGTCGACCCAGACCCCGAAGACCAGGGCGAGTCCGAGGTACGGCGCGAGCTGCAGGAACCGCAGCAGCCCCACCTGGGCGTCGGTGGCCCCGAAGGCGTAGATCGCGGTCAGGGGAAGGGCGAGGTTGGTGACCTGGGTGCCGAGCAGCGACAACGTCTCCCCGAGCCAGAAGCGCAGGAAGTCGCCGTTGCGCCACAGGCCGTTCGTCCGGGGCTCCACGGGGGCGGTCATCGGGCCAGCTCCGCGACCATCGCCGCGACCCGGTCGATCTCCTCGGTCGTGTTGTAGTAGTGCGGGGACAGCCGCAGGCACCAGTCCACGTCCTTGTCGCCGAAGTCGTACTGGGCGAACTCCCGGAAGCTCAGCGCGGAGTTGACGGCCCGGGCGTCGAGCGCCGCCTTGAACGGCGCGGGCTCCCAGCCCCGGATCGCGAACGTGACCAGCGCGCCGAGCCGCGGCCCCCGGTCGAGGACCCGTACCCCGTCGATCACCTCCAGTCCGTGGCGCAGCCGGGCGGCGAGGGCCGGGGTGCGCTGGGCGATGGCGTCGATCCCGACCTTGCGGGTGTAGGAGACGGCGGCGGCGCAGCCGAGCACCGTGGTGTACGGGAACTCCCACTCCTCGAACCGGGCCGCGGTGTCGGAGCGCCGGTACTCACCCGGTGCCGTCCACCGTGCGCCGTGCATGTCGATGAACAGCGGTTCGTAGCCAGCGGTCAGCACCCGGTCGGAGACGTAGAGGAATCCGGAGCCGCGCGGGCCGCGGAGGAACTTGCGGCAGGTGGAGGTGAGCAGGTCGCAGCCGATCTCTGTCACGTCCACCGGGTACTGGCCCACGGACTGGCACGCGTCCACCAGGTACAGCAGGTCCAGCTCCCGGCAGTGCCGGCCGATCTCGGCGACCGGTTGGACGAGGCCGGAGTTGGTGGGGATGTGGGTGGCTGCCACGAGGCGGGGACGGTGTTCGCGCATCAGGGCCGCCATGGCCGGGACGTCGACGCCGCCCTCTGGGGCGTCGGGGGCGTGCACGACCCGTACCCCGAAACGCTTGCGCAGGGACAGGAACGCGATCTGGTTGGAGACGAAGTCGTTGCGGGTGGTGAGGATGACGTCGCCGGCCGCGAACGGGATGGCCGACAGGGCCGTGGCGTACGCGTGGGTGGCGCTGCCGGAGAAGGCGATGTTGCGGGGTTCGGCGCCGATCAGGGCCGCGATCTCGGTGTAGAACGCGCTCACCCCGTCGGCGCGGGCCGCGGACGCCTCGTAGCCGCCGATCCGGGCCTCGAGGTGCAGGTGGTCGAGCATCGTGGTCAGCACCGGGGTGGCCAGCAGCCCGCAGCCGGCGTTGTTGAGGTGCACCACGTGCTCGCACCCGGGGGTGTCGGCCCGCAGGGCCACGATGTCGAGTAGCGATTTCCGTTCGGCTGTAGAAGCGCTATCCTTAGCTCTCATGTTGGACAGTAGCACTTCTGCGGATCTGGTGACCATCCTGCGCGCGCTGCTCGCCGGCCTGTCCCCCGGCGACCGCCTGCCCAGCAGCCGGGAGCTGATCGCGCGGCACCACGTCAGCCCGGTGACCGTGGCCCGGGCGATCGCGCAGCTGGCCGCCGAGGGCGCGGTGGTGACCCGCCCCGGCAGCGGCACCTACGTGGCCACGCCCAGGACCCGGTCCGGCGAGGGCCCCGCCGACACCGCCTGGCAGACGATCGCCCTGACCGACCGCGCCGTGGACACCCGGTCGATCACCGACGAGTTCGGCCCGCCGCCGGCCGGCACGATCATGCTCGACGGCGGCTACCTGCACCGGTCCCTGCAGCCGACCCGGGCGCTGAGCGCGGCCCTGGCCCGCGCGGCGCGCCGCCCCGACGCGTGGGGCCGGGCCCCGACGAACGGCCTGGCCGCGCTGCGGGCGGTGTTCGCCGGCATGGCGGGCGGCGGCGTCACCCCGGAGGACGTCATGGTCACCGCCGGCGGGCAGAGCTCGCTGTCGATGGTGTTCCGGGCCGTCGCGGGCCCCGGCAGCCCGGTCCTCGTGGAGTCGCCCACCTACCCGGGTGCGCTCGCCGCGGCCCGGGCCGCCGGGCTGCGTCCGGTGCCGGTGCCGATGGACGACGACGGGGTGCGCCCGGACCTGCTGGCCGACGCGTTCGCGATGACCGGCGCGCGGCTGTTCTACTGCCAGCCGACGTTCCACAATCCGACCGGCACGGTGCTCGCGCCGCCCCGCCGCCGGCAGGTGCTCGACGTGGCCCGGGCGGCCGGCGCGTTCGTGATCGAGGACGACTTCGCCCGGCACCTCGGGCACGGAGGGCCGGTGGCCCGGCCGCTGGTCGCCGACGACCGCGACGGCACGGTCGTGCACGTCGCCTCGCTGACCAAGCCGGCCGCGCCGTCCCTGCGGATCGGGGCCCTCGTCGCCCGGGGCCCGGTGCTGGAGCGGCTCCGGGCGCTGCGCTGGGTGGACGACTTCTTCGTCAGCCGCCCGTTGCAGGAGGCCGCGTTGGAGCTGGTCAGCTCGCCGGCGTGGGACCGGCACGTCCGGGGCCTGGCCGCGGTCCTCCGCGACCGGCACGCCGAGCTGGCGTCCGCGCTGGCCCGGGAGCTCCCCGGCTGGATCCAGGCGCGCCCCGCCAGGGGCGGCTTGCACCTGTGGGTGCGGCTGCCGGCCGGCACGGACGACACGACGGTCGCCCGCGCCGCCCGGCAGGCGGGGGTCGCGGTCAGCGCCGGCAGCCGGTACTTCGCCGCGGAGCCGCCCGAGGCGTGCCTACGGCTCGGCTTCGCGGCCGCCGCCGACCGCGCCGAGCTGGTCGAGGCCGCGCGCCGCCTGGCCACGATCTAGAAGACCGTCAGACGGTTACGGAGGTTCCCGACCCGGGTCCCGGCGGTCGCCGCACGTCACCCCCGCAGGTACTGGGTGATCGCCTGGGTGGCCACCGCGCCCTGCCCGACCGCCGACCCGACCCGCTTCACGGAGCCCGCCCGCACGTCCCCGGCCGCGAACACCCCCGGCATCGACGTCTCCATCAGCATCGGCTCCCGGTCCGCCGCCCACGGCACGGGCAGCCGCTCGGGGCGGGACCGCACGTCCGGTCCGGTCAGGACGAAGCCGAACTCGTCGAGCCCGACCGCGTCGGCCACCCAGCCGCTGCACGGAGTGGTCCCGATCAGGATGTACAGCGAGCCGGCCGGCACGGTCGCGGTGTCCCCGGTCTCCCTGTCGCGCAGCACCAGCGCGGCCAGCCGGCCCTCCCCGATCGTCTCGGCCAGTTCGACGCCCTCGCGCAGGATCACGGCCGGGTGGTCGAGGAGCCGTTCGATCAGGTAGTTCGAGGTGGCCGAGTCGTGGATCGACTTCTCCCGGACCAGGACGGTGACGGAACGGGCGTGCTCGGCGAAGTACAGGGCGGCCTGGCCGGCGGAGTTGCCGGACCCGAGGATGTAGACGTCCTCCCCCGTCGTCTGGGCCGCCTCGGTGAGGGAGGCTCCGTAGTAGACGCCGGCATTGAGCAGGTCGGCCACGCCCGGGACCTCCAGGCGGCGGTAGGACATGCCGGTCGCGACCAGGATCGCCCGCGCGGTCAGGGTGACGCCGTCGGTGAGCAGGACATGGTTCACGCCGTCGGTGCCGGTACGAAGGCCGGCGGCGACGCTCGTGCACAGCCACTCGACCCCGAACCGGCGGGCCTGGGCGAGGGCCCGCTGGGCCAGGTCCGCCCCGGTGAGGCCGGACGGGAAGCCCAGGTAGTTCTCGATCGTGGACGTGCTGCCGGCCTGCCCGCCGGGGGCGTCGTCCTCGATGATCAGGACGGTGAAGCCCTCGCAGGCCCCGTACACGGCCGCGGCCAGGCCGGCCGGGCCGCCCCCGACGATGATCAGGTCGTACGCGTCGCGGGTCGCCTCCTGGGTCAGCCCCAGACCGCGGGCCAGCTCCGCGAGGCTCGGGTCGCGGAACACCCGGCCGTCGCCCAGCGCGACCGTGGTCGGGGACGACTCGTCGGCGGTGTCGACCCACTCGAAGGGGACCACGTTGCGGGCGAGGAAGTCCTTCACCTCGTACGCGCGGGCGGCGAAGCGGTGGCCGGTGACCCGGACCCCGAGGTGCGCGGCCATGTTCTGGGCGTCCCAGTCGAAGAGCAGGTCGTCGAGTGCCGGGTGCAGCCGCTCCTCGACCGGCAGGTACGGGGCGACCAGGTACCGGTCGAGGCCCGTCCGGTTGATGGCGTCGAGGGCGGCGTCCGCGTCGGCGGTCGTGCACAACAGGATCCGCTTCGCGCCCGGGTGGTCGTCGCGGAGGCTTTCCAGCAGGGCAGTGCCGAGCCCGTCGGTGAGCCGCTGCTGGGTGACCACGAGCGCGACCGGCGAGCCGACCTGGGGCAGCTCGCGGGCAAGGGACAGGGCCTCGGTGCGGCCGGACGCGCCGACCACCCGGAACCGGTCGCGGTAGCGGGCCCGGAGCCCGGCGACGAGTTCCTCCCGGGCGAGGACGTCACCGTCGACGAGCAGGATGGCGGGGCGGGGAGCGGTGCTCACGTCTGTTCACTCCGTTAAGATCAGTCCAATGTCGCATTTAGTATATTTGGGGCGAAAGATTCCCTGTGCCGACGTGCCCGACACCCTGCGGTTCGCGGCGCTGCGCCTGGGGCCGGCGCTCGCCCGGGGCCGGTGGCTGCCCCAGCGGTGGGCGGCCCGGCTGACCGGGCGGCACGGGGCCGTCCGCCGGTCGACGGCACTGCTCGACCGGTTCCGCGACCGCTACGGCGACGCCGTCCGGGTCCGGGGTCCGCGGGGCCCGGTGCTGGTGCTCCTCACCCCGGCCGCCGTCCGGCGGGTACTGGGCGACCCCGTCCCGGGCGCGGGCGGCGCAGGCGCGGTCGGTGCGGACGTGGGCGCGGGCGGATCGGGGTGTGCCGGTGACGCGGTTCGCCGGGGCGGGGCGGCAGGGGGACGTCCGGACGGTGGGCTCGCGCTGAGCTGGGGCGCCGCCTCCCGTGCCGGGGACCGCCGGTTCCCCGGCGACGTGGCCGACCGGCATCCGCGCACCGACGCGGTCCGTCGGGTGATCTGCGAGGAGGCGGGCCGCCTGGTCGCCGCCCGGGCCGTCCTCACCTGGGCCGTGTTCCAGAACGCCGTCGACCGGATGGCCCGCCGGATCGTCCTCGGCGACCCGGCGGCCGGGGACACCGAGGTCACGGGCCTGTACCTGGAGCTGGGCGCGGAAGGGCACGGATCCCGGCCACCGGGCGTGGACGCCGCATGGCCCGGGGCGCGGCGGCGGGCCGAGCGGGCCCTGGCCGTCCGGGAGCGGCTCGCCGACCGGCTCGGGTCCTACCTGGACGCCGCAGTCCCGGGCGGCGTGGCCGAGGCGGCGATCGACCCGCCCCGGTGCGCGGTGACCGGCGGCGGCACGGACACCGGGCGGGAAAAGGTGGTCGGGCAGGTCGCGCACTGGTTCCTGGCGTTCGACATCCTGGCCGGCGTGGCCCTGACCACGCTGGTCGTCCTCGCCGGGGAACGCGACCTCGCCGACCGGGCCCGCAAGGACCCGGACGTCGCGCGGGCGTGCGTCCTGGAGACCCTGCGGCTGTGGCCGCCGGCCCGGGACCTGTTCCGGGACAGTTGCCGGGAGGTGGACTGGGGCGGGGAGGTGCTGCCGGCCGGTACCCGTCTGCTGGTGCCGGCGGTGTTCGGCCACGGCGACCGGCGGACGGTGGCCGAGCCCGACGCGTTCCTGCCCGATCTGCGCGATCCGTCGCCGGAGGCGGGGTTCTTCCCGTTCGACCTGGGCGAGCCGGTCTGCGCGGGGCGGGACCTCGGGGTGCTGATGACGACGGAGCTGGTCGGTCAACTCCTCGACCGGGCCGGGTTCCGGCTGCTGTCGGCCGGCCTGCCCGTGCGGGGGCCGCTGCCGCGCGTCCTGGATCCCGGGGCGTTCCGGTTGGCCGTCAGCGAGCGGTGACCGGGGCATGTCGGCCGCGCACACCGGACCGGGGCCGGGTGTGGGCGCGAAAGACCTTTCCCGCACCCCCGCCCCGTCGAGCACCATGGTCCGATGAGGACACATTTCGCGGTATCCGTCGCCCTCGCCGCCGGACTGGCCGGCGCACTCGTGCCCGGCGCTCCGGGACTGGCCGCTCCGCCGGTCGTCCGCGCCTGCCCAGGCTCCGGCGCGGGGACCATGTCGAGCGGGTCGTCCGTCAGCGCGTCGAGTGTCGCGGCGCTGCACGGCGACGTGTCGTCGGTGATGCCGCCGGTGGTGGACACGCCGCCGGCGCCGATGACCGCGCGCGACTACCTGAAACCGATCAGCGCCCTGGGCGAGCTCGGCCCGCTCGGCCCGTGGGGCCCGCTCAGCGCGAACGGCCCGCTCCCCGGGGCCGCCGCCCGCCTCGCCCCGCCGCTCGGCGCCGTCGATCCGCTCGGGCCCGACGGGCCGCTCGGGGCGCAGGGTCCGCTCGGGGTCACCGCCTACTGCCAGACCCTGCCGTCGACCGGCGGCGACTACGGCCGCCAACTCCAGCTCGGCGGTCTGTGGACGGTCCTCGGCCCGATGGGGCCGCTCGGCGCGATGGGTCCCCTCGGGCCGCTCGGCCCGACCGGTCCGCTGGCCGGGAGCCGCAACGCGCACGGCGAGTACGTCGACGCCGGCGGGCGGGTCCGGCGGACCGTGGCCGTGCCGTGGCCGGGCGGACCCGACCACGTGTACGGGCTGGTCGAGGACTACCCGGCCGGCTACGCGCTGACGCTCCCCGGCAACGACACCTCCTTCACCGTCCGGCACACGCTGCCGGTGGGCGGCTCGGAGGCGTACCCGTTCGCGTCGGACACCGACCAGTTCGTGACGGTGCTGGTCGTACCGGAGAAGGGGTTCGCGTCTTTGACCTGGATGACCGACTGCGTGTTCGGCACGTTGACCCCGGCCCGGGTGCACCAGCTGGACACCTACGAGGACGTGTCCTACGTCTGCTGGTTCCTGCCCCAGGTGCTGCCGGCGGCCGGCGCGCTCACCGACCGGTTCGACCTGGCGCTCACCGACGGGAACGGCGCGCCGCTGGCGTCGGCGACCAGCCAGACGACGCCCAACTGGGCGCAGGTGCGGGTGCCGGCCGGCCAGTCGTTGCGGGCCAGGGTGACGGCCCGCTCGTCGCTGTCGGGGCCGGGCGACTACCGGCTCGTCGTGGTGGGCTCCGGGCCGTCGTTCAACGCGACGGACATCGCCGGGGCCCACCAGGTGCGTCAACAGCCGACGACGAAGTAGCCCGGGGAGGTCTCGCGCAGGGTGCTGGTCACGTAGGCGTTCCACAGGCCCATCGCCTGGTTGGAGCCGTTGGCGAAGGCGTAGCCGCCGGAGACGTGCGCGCGGCCGGCCTGGGTGTGGGCGTAGTTGCTGGCCGTCACGCAGACCGGGGTCGGCGTCGGCCCCGGCGCCGGGGTGGCCAGACCCCAGAAGACCATCATCTGGTACGCCGCGCAGACGTCGACGTCCAGAATGTACGGATCGCCGGCCCGGCCGCACTGGCCCGGGCCGGTGCCCGGGTCGATCGGCTGGGCGTGCCTCATCCCGGTGACGGAGAACGTCTCCACCACCGCGGCGCCGGCCGCGTCGCGGAACACCTGGTGCGGATAGCCGTTCACGGTGTCCGTGACGTCTGCCGTGCGGTCCGCGCCGTGCACGTCGGTCCACTGGTCGGCGAGTTCGCGTAGGTTGACCGGGTTGACCGTGGGGTCGGCGGTGCCGTGCCAGATCGACACCACCGGCCACGGGCCGTTGTACCCGGACGCGGCCCGGACCTTGTCGCCCCACTGGGCCGGCGTCAGGTCGACGCCCTGGGACATGCAGTTGACGGTGGCCTCCAGGACCGTGGTCGCGCACCGGTACGGCAGGCCGGCCGCGATCCCGCCCCCGGCGAACACGTCCGGGTACGCGGCGAGCATCACCGCGGTCATCGCCCCGCCCGCCGACAGGCCGGTCACGTACGTCCGGGCGGGGTCCGTGCCGGCGTCGGCCGCGAGCCGGGCGACCATCTGCCGGATCGACAGCGCCTCCCCCGCGCCGCGTCCCGTGTCCCCGGGCAGGAACCAGTTGAAGCAGCCCTGGATGTTGTTGGCCGTCGACGTCTGGGGCACGAGGACCGCCAGGGCGTACCGGTCGGCCAGTTCGGTCCAGCCACTGTCGGTCGCGTACCCGGCGGCGTTCTGCCCGCAGCCGTGCAGTGCGACCACGAGCGGCCGGCCGGCCGGCAGGCCCGGCGGCACGTACGTGAACATCCGCAGGTCGCCCGGGTTGGAACCGAAGCCGGTGACCTCGGTCAGGGCGGCGGCGTGCGCCGGGCCGGCGAGGGTGAGCGCCAGGGTGAGGAGCGCGAGGGTGGTGAGGACGCGGAGCAGGCGCATGAGGGGCCTCCACGAGGAGAAAGTGACCTGGGTCACTCCACAATGCTACGAGCGCCGTGCCGGCCCCGACATGGCCGCCGGCACAGGTTTCCGCAGGCCCGCAGTGGTGCGCGCGCACACCGACGCCGGTCAGCCGCGCAGCACCCGGGCGTGCAGCTCGCGCAGTTCCAGGGCCGGCTCCACGCCCAGATCCCGCCGGATCCGGCTGCGGGCCTCCGCGTACGCGCGCAGGGCCTCCGCCCGCCGGCCCGCCCCGCACAGCGCCGTCATCAGGTGACCGACGAGCGGCTCCGCCGTCGGGTACGCGCTGACCAGCTCCGACAACGGGCCCACCACCGCCTCGAACCGGCCGCGCCGCAACTCCTCCTCGTGGAACCTGGCCAGCGCGGTGAGCCGTTCGCGCTCCAGCCCGGCCCGCACCGCCGCCGCCCAGTCCCCGGCGACCCCGGTCAGCGGGTCGCCGCGCCACAGGTCCAGCGCCGGGCCGAGCCCCGCCGGGTCGGTGGCCAGGGCCCGGAACCGGTGCGCGTCCACGTCGTGGGGCGCCAGGTCGAGCACGTAGCCGCCGCAGCGCCGGGTCAGGCCCACCGAGGCCGGGCGGAGCAGGCGGCGGAGCCGGGCGACATAGGCGTACACCGTCTGGCGGGCGCCCGGCGGCGGGGACTCGCCCCACACCCGGTCGATCACGGCGTCGAGGTGCACCACCCGCCCCGGCGCGTGCGCCAGGACCGCGAGCACGCACCGCTGCCGGGGCGGACCCGCCCCGATCCACCGGCCCGCGACCAGCACCCCGACCTCTCCCAACAGCCCGACCTGCGGCCGGACGCCATCCGTCCCCGTCGACATTCGCATGCCCCGATCCTGCTCGGTGGCACTATCGGAAACCCATCAGCGAGGATTCGACAAGGTTTTCGTCATATCGACCCGCGACGCTCTACGATTCTCCCCGTTCACCATGCGGACGGGGGCACGATGGAGTTTCGGATCCTGGGACAGGTAGAGGTCTGGCGGTCGGGCGCGCAGGTCCCGGTGCCGGGCACCCGGCAGCGCCGGCTGCTGGCGGCGCTGCTCCTGGACCTCAACCGGACCGTGTCGGTGTCCCGGTTGATCGACATGCTGTGGGACGCCGAGCCGCCGGTCACGGCCCGCGAACAGGTGCACAACACCGTGGCCGCGCTGCGCCGGGCGCTGTGGCTGACCCCCGCCAGTTCGGAGCTGCTCCGGGAGAGCGCCGGCTACCGGCTGCGCGCCGACCCGGACCAGCTCGACGCCCGGGTGTTCCAGCGGCTGGCCGCCGAGGCCCGGGAGCTGCCGACCGAGCAGGCGATCCGGGTGTACCGCGAGGCGCTGGACCTGTGGCGCGGCCCGGCGCTGGCCGACCTGTCCGGTCCGGCGCTGCTCGCCGCCGCCGCCGGCCTGGACGAGCAGCGACTGGGCTGTGTGGAGGAGTACGCGGCCCTGTGCCTGGCGACGGGCACCGACCTGGACATCGCGGCCTACCTCGCCCCGTTCGCGGCCGCGCACCCGCTCCGCGAGAAGCTGGCCGGGCACCGGATGCACGCGCTGTACGTGTCCGGTCGCCAGGCCGAGGCCCTGGAGTGCTACCGCGACCTGCACCGGCTGCTCGCCGAGGAGCACGGCCTGGACCCCGGCCCCGAGCTGCGGGAGCTGCACGCCGCGATCCTGCGCTCCGACCCCGATCTCGACCCGCGACCGGCCGCCGGGCCCGCCGCCCCCGCCGGGCTGCCGACCGACGTCGGCGACTTCACCGGCCGGCACGCCGAACTGGCCGACCTCGACCGGCTCGCCGGGTCCGGCCCGGACGGCACGGCGGTGCTGATCACCCTGGTCACCGGGACGGCCGGCGTCGGCAAGACGGCGCTCGCCATCCACTGGGGACACCAGCGGTCTGACCTGTTCCCCGACGGGCAGCTGTACGTCGACCTGCGCGGCTACGACCCCGGCCCGCCGGTGTCCGCGCTGGTGGCCCTGTCCCGGCTGCTGCGGGCGCTGGGCGTCGAGCCGGAGCGGATCCCGGAGGACCTGGACGCCGCCGCCGAGCGGTACCGGTCCCTGCTCGCCGGCCGCCGGATGCTGGTCGTCCTCGACAACGCCGCCACGGCCGAGCACGTCCGGCCGCTGCTGCCGGGCTCCTCCCCCGGCTGCCAGGTCCTCGTCACCAGCCGCGACCGGCTCACCGGCCTCGTCGCCCGCGAGGGCGCCCGCGCCCTGCCCCTGGCCCCGCTCGCGCCCGCCGAGGCCGGCGACCTGATCAGCCGGATCATCGGCCGGCACCGCGCCGACGCCGAACCCGAGGCGCTCGCGGCGCTGGCCACCGCGTGCGACCGGCTGCCGCTCGCCCTGCGGATCACGGCGGCGAACCTGTCCGTGCTGCCCGACCGCCTGATCGCCGAGCACGTGGCCGAGCTGACGGCCGCCGACACGATCGACCGGCTGGCGGTGCCCGACGACGAGCGCTCCGCCGTCCGGCCGGCGTTCGACCAGTCCTACGCGCGGCTCACCGACGACGAGCGGGTGATGTTCCGCCGGCTCGGTCTGGTCCCCGGCCCCGACTTCACCGCCGAGGTCGCCGCCGTGCTCGCCGACGCCGACGCCGGCCCCGGCGCCGGCGCCGCCGTGCTCGACCGGCTCACCGGCGCGCACCTCGTCGAGTCGCGCGGGGGCGGCCGGCTCGTCCTGCACGACCTGATCCGCCGGTACGCCCGGGAACGCAGCCTCGCCGAGGACGGCCCCGCCGGGCGGGACGCGTCGGTAGAGCGGCTGTTCGAGCACTACCTGCGGCACGCGGCGGCCGGCGGGCAGGCCCTGTTGCCGCTACTGCCGGCGTTCCCGGGCCGCGACGGGCAGGACCCGCCGTTCGCCGACCCGGAGTCGGCGCTGCGGTGGCTGGACGCCGAGCGGCCCAACCTGATCTCCGCCGCCGGGTACGCCGCCGAGCACGGACCCGGCCGGTTCGCCTGGCAACTGGCCTACTACCTGCGCGGATACTTCGTCCGGGGCGCGCACGCCGCCGACGGGCTGGCGGTGTCCGCCGCCGGGCTGGCCGCCGCAGAGGCCGCCGACGACCCGCACGGCCGGGCGGCGATGCGGTTCGGCCTCGGGCTGGCCCGACTCCGGGCCAGCCGGTACGAGGAGGCGATCGAGCACCTCGGGCAGGCGGCGGAGCTGGCCCGGCTGGCCGGCTGGGACCACGAGGAGGCCTCCGCCGAGGGACACCTCGGCATCGCGCACTCCGAGGCCGGCAACCTGCGCGAGGCCGCCGTGCACCACCGGCGCGCGATCGCCCTCAACGAACGGACCGGGCGCCCCATCCACCTGGCCACCAACCTCGTCGGCCTGTCCGGGGTGCACTTCGAGCTGTGCGAGCTGGCCGCCGCCGAGGAGCACATGTCCCGGGCGCTGGCGATCCACCGGTCGAGCGGCTCGCCGGGGCCGCTGGCGCTGACCCTGTCCAACCTCGCCATGCTCAACCACCAGCTGGGCCGGCTGGACGAGGCGGTCGCCAACATCACCGAGGCCCTCGAACTGGTCCGGCACCACGACGACGTGCTGGAGGCCGGGATGTACAACACCCTGGCGGAGGTCCACCACGACGCCGGCCGGCCCGAGATGGCCCTGGAGCACGCCGAACGCGCGTTGGCCACGATCCTGCTGTTCGAGCACCCCTATGTGGAGGCGCTGGTCCGCCGGACGTTGGGCATGGTCCTCGGCGGCCTCGGCCGGCACGCCGACGCCGGGAGGCTGCACTCCGAGGCGCTCGCCGGGGCCCGCGCCGCCGGTCTGCCGGACGCGGAGATCCTGGCCCTGGTCGGCCTGTCCGCCACGGCCCGGGCGACGGGCCGGGCCGACGAGGCCGTCGGACACGCGGCGCTGGCGGTCGAGGTGGCCAGGACCCGGCACTTCCGGCTCCTGGAGGGGGTGGCGCTGGGCGAGCTGGCCGAGGCCCGGCTCGCTGCCGGGGACCCGGCGGCGGCGGAGGCGGCGGGTGCGGCGTTCGACGTCCTCGGCCCCGGCGGGCACCGGATCGGCGCGGCGCGGGCACTGATCACCCTGGGTGCGGCGGCGGGCGGGGACGCCGCCCGGGAGCACTGGCGGGCGGCGGCGGCGCTCCTCGACGGGCTCGACGTGCCGGAGGTCGGGCGAATCCGGGCCCTGGTCAGATAACGGCAAGGTTTTCGTCCCGCGGGCGCTGACACCCTCTCGGTACCACCCCACGTACCGAGGAGATTCGATGATTCGTCAGCGTCTCGTCCAACTGGCCGCCGCGGCCCTGCTCGCCGGCGGCCTGCTGGCCGCCAGCCCGGCGAGCCCGGCCATGGCGTCCACGCCGACCTGCGACTGGGTCGCGCTGTACAACAACGCCTGGGTTCCGATGTACAAGGCCGGCAACACGGTCACCTGCAACATGGTCCAGGGCACGCACAGCGCCGCGGTGCAGAAGCTCCAGTACACGATGAACTACTGCTACGGGGAGAACCTGGCCCTGGATTCGGACTTCGGGCCGGCCACCAAGGCCGCCCTGATCCGGGTGCAGCGGATCGCCGGCACCCCGGCCGACGGCCAGTACGGCCCGAACACCCGCAGGGCGATGTACTGGGTGGACACGAACGGCTACTGCGTCCAGGTCGGCTAGTCACGATCCAGGGCGGGCCGGCACCTCGGTGTCGGCCCGCCCTTCGTCGTGTCCGCTCAGGTGCCCCGGTGGTGTTCCGGGATGTGCCGGGTCTTCTCCAGGCAGGCGGACGCGTGCTCGTGGGTCAGCTGGGCCACCCGGACGTAGAGCGTGTCGAGGATCAGGAGCTGGGCGTGCCGGGCCGCCGGGCCGCCGTGCCGGTAGGTGGTGCCGTGCACGGCCGTGGTGAGGATGTGGTCGGCGTACCCGGCGAGGGGTGAATGGGGGTTGTCCGTGATCGCGATCGTGGTCGCCCCGGCGCTGCCGGCCAGGCAGAGGGCCGCGATGGTCTGACCGGTGGTGCCCGAGTGCGACAGGGCGATGGCCGCGTCGACCGGGGTGAGCAGCGCCGCGCTGGTCTGGGCCTGCTGGGCCTCGGTGCGGGCCCAGATGGGGCGGCCGATGCGGTGCATGCGGCTCTCCATCTCCTGGGCGGCGTAGGCGCTGCCGCCGAGGGCGTACACGTCGATGCGGCCCGCGACGGCCAGCGCGCGGGCGGCGGCGTCCAGGGCGCTGAGGTCGAGCTGGTCGGCGGTGTCCTGCAGGGACAGCACGTCGGCGCGGGCGACGACCGCCGCGATGTGCGCGAGGCTGTCGTCGGGGCTGACGTCGAAGCCGATGTCGTCGGGCCAGCTGTCGGTACCGGTGTGCTTGGCCTCGCGCGCGAGGCGCACCCGCAGGTCCTGGAAGCCGGCCAGGCCCAGGGCCCGGCAGAACCGGGCGACGGTCTCCGGGGTCGTGTGGCTGCGCAGGGCCAGGGCGTTCATCGACATCGTCGCCGTGGCCAGTGGGTCGTTGAGGACCGCCTTGCCGACCGAGCGCAGCGCGTCCGGCAGGCGCGACAGCTCGGCGTCGATCATGACCAGCACGCTGGGGGAGGTTGTGTACACCACACGTCCTTGCGTTGTCGTTCGTGGCGGATGGGGACCGTGGGCCGGGCGGTCGCCGGTGACCTGCCCGGCCCTGTCGGGTCTCACCATCCGAGGGGGGTGACCTCCGCGGCGGAGGTCCAGGGGCCGCGGCCGCCGGCTTCGGTCAGGGCCCGGAGCCGGACGTAGCGGGCCGTCGTGGGCCAACAGCGGACGGTCTTGGCCGTCGCGTCGTCGGCGAACGTCCCGGTCACCGCGGCCGTACCCCAGGTGGTGCCATCGGTGCTGAGGTAGACCTCGTACTGGCCGATGCGGCCGTTGACCCCGCCGTCCTGTCTGGGCAGGTAGGTCAGCCCGGTGACGGTGCGGTTCGAGCCCAGGTCGAGCTGGAGCTCGTGGGGCAGCGGGGCGTTGCCGCCATACCACTTCGTGTGCCACATCGTCGCCGGGTTGCCGTCGACCGCGTTGGTCGCGGCGCCGGACTCCCCCACGGTCTCCTGGCTGTCGAAGGACCGGACTGTGCAGGGCAGCTTTCCCGACGCCATCACCGGGTCGCTGATGCTCGCCGCCCCGTTCTCCATGTGCCCGGCGAACCGGCGGAGGAACCCGTCGGTGGTGTCGGCGGTGGCGGTCAGGTCGTACCAGCCGTTGGTGGGGCCGGTGCTGAAGTAGTCCTCCACGGTCGCCCCGGCGGCCAGGGTGTACGGCCACGGGCCGCCGGAGCGGTTGTTGCCGCGCACCGTGACGACGCACGCCTTCGTGCCGGTGTTGACCATCTTCAGGTACACCCGGTTCTCGGTCGGCGCGTACCGCAGCGTCACCTCCGGGTTCGCGTTCCCGCTGGCGGTGGCCGTGACCCGGTTGCCGGCGAACCGGCGCACGAACCCGTTGGGCCCGACCGCGGTGAGGTCGTACGAACCGGTCGGGCTGCCGACGACCCACGTGTCCGACAGGGTCTTGCCGGCCTCCACCGTGTACCGCCACGGGCCGTCGGTGCGGAACGCGTTGGCGTAGACGTAGAAGTGCGCCCCGGCCGTCCCCGCGCTCGTGAAGTCGAGCGTGAACCCGTCGGCGGCGACCCGGCCGGACACCGTCAGCGTGTACGGCAGCGCGCGGGCGGTGCGCGGCCCGCTCTCCTGCGCGGGCAGCGCCTGGTTGGCCGGCGGCTGCGGGTTGGTCGACATCGGCCCGCCCGTCGGCACCGGGGTGGGCAGCGTCGGATAGGTCACGTTGGCGGTGGTCAGGTCGAACGCCGAGGTCAGGTCGCCACAGACGGCCCGGCGCCACGGCGAGATGTTCGGCTCCGCGATGCCGGTCCACTTCTCCAGGAACTGCAGCACCGACGTGTGGTCGAAGGTCTGCGAGCAGACGTTGCCGCCCCGGCTCCACGGCGACACCACGATCATCGGTACCCGGGCGCCGAGGCCGATCGGCTGGCTGCCGACCACCTCGTCGGTGATCGGCACGGTGGACAGCCCGTCGTTCGCGCTCAGCGGCGGGACCGGCGGCGGCACGTGGTCGAAGAAGCCGTCGTTCTCGTCGTAGGTGATCAGGACGACGGTCTTGTTCCACACCGCCGGGTTCGACGCCAGCCTGTCGAGGAGCTGCTTCGTCAGGTCCGCGCCGTTGTTCGGGCCCCAGTCCGGGTGCTCGGTCTTCTTCTCCGGTGCCACGATCCAGGACACGGCCGGCAGCCGGTTGTTGGCGACGTCGTCGCCGAACGCCGCCACGAGCTGGTCGGGCCGGACCCGCGCCAGGCCACGGTCGTAGAGGTCGCGCTCGGCGGACGTCAGGGTCGCCAGGCCGGCCGCGAGCTGGTCGAGCAACGTCGTCTGCCCGGCGGGGGTGGCCTTCTCCAGGGCGTAGTGGAAGTACTCCACGTTGGCGTACGGCTTGCCGGTGCCGTCGTTCGTCTTCGACACCGCCTTGCGGCCGATGTTGAGGAACGTCGCCATGTAGTCCAGCGAGTTGTCGCCGTAGTTGTCCCACTCCTGGTACACCCGCCAGGTCTTCCCCGCCGCCTGGAGCCGCTCCGCGTAGGCGGTCCACGAGTAGCCGGGGTGGGTCGGGTTCTGCCAGGCGGCGTTGCCGATGGCCCGCGAGCCGTCGGGCTCGTAGCCCAGCATGCCCGTCCACAGGAACAGCCGGTTCGGGTTCGTCGGGCCGTTCTCCGAGCAGTGGTACGCGTCGCAGATCGTGAACGCGTCGGCCAGGGCGTAGTAGAACGGCAGCGCCGACCGCAGGTGGGTCGTCATCGTGCGCTTGCCCTTCTTGGCGACCCACTGGTCGTAGCGGCCCCCGTTCCACGCATCGTGGCCGGAGGTCCAGTCGTGCGCGGTGCCCGACATGAACTGGTCGTTCACCGGGTACGGCAGCACGTAGCCGTTGCCGTCGGTCTGCTGGAACACGGGCCGGCCGGTGGGCAGCGTGATCGCGGCCGGGTCGTTGAAGCCGCGCACGCCGCGCAGCGAGCCGTAGTAGTGGTCGAAGGAGCGGTTCTCCTGCATGAGGATCACCACGTGCTCGATGACCTCCAGGCCCCCGGTCGGCGCGGCCATGGCCATGGCCCGGCGCAGGCTCTCGGGCAGCACCGTGAAGGCGCCCGCGGCGCCGGCGGTCAGCGCCGCCGACCGCAGAAAGTTACGCCTATCCATGTCAGTGCGTCCTGCGCAGACCCGAGTAGCCACCGGGAACGTGCGGACTCGAACGGTGCGACATGGCTAACTCCTGGGAAATTCGGGCCCCGTGCTCATTAGTGCTCGGTTAGAGCTTGTGACAAACATCATGAAGCATCGATCACAGGTAATGCAACTGTGAGTTGTCTTTACTGTGCGAAAAGGTGAACCCACGGTGACCGCTTGACAGGTATTGTGACTCATGCCACCCTGCTCAAATCTGCAAGAGATCGGGGGTTGGATTGCAGATTTTTGCAGACACACCCGAGGAGAGAGCATGAAGACACCACGGAGCTGGTCCCGCCGGCTGCTCGCCGGCGGCGCCGCCACCGCCCTGACCGTGGCCGGGCTGGTCGCCTCGGGCGGCGCGTCGCAGGCGGACCCGATCGCGGCGAACACCAGCACGGCGATCGGCGTGAAGCCGATCATGGGCTTCAACAACTGGGCCAGGTTCACCTGTGCTGCGCAGCAGCGGCTCGACGGCACGAGCAGCGGCTACTCCTTCCAGCAGTTCATGCAGGACCAGGCGAAGGCCATGTCGGACACCGGCCTCGTCGCGGCCGGGTACACGAACCTCACGGTCGACGACTGTTGGATGCAGCGGACCTCCGCCGGTTACCTGCACGGCTCGGCCACCTGGGGCGGCAGCAGCCAGCCGGGATTCGACTGGGAGCTCACCGACTACGGCAACTACCTGCACGGCCTCGGCATGCAGATGGGCCTGTACACCACCTCCGGGGTGAACACCTGCCAGGGCGTGCCCGGCGGCATCCTCGGCCACGAGCAGGTCGACGCGAACTCCCTCGCGTACTGGGGCGCCGACTCGATCAAGGTCGACAACTGCGGGACGACGTTCGACAACCGCCAGCAGGTCCTGACCACCTTCGCCAACGCGCTGAAGACCGCGACCGCGAACACCAGCCGCAAGATCCTGCTCAACGAGTCCGCGCCGGCGGGGGCCTCGCCGAACAGCTCGCAGAAGTACGACGCGATGAACTACGTGCGCGGCCTCGGCCAGATGTGGCGGGTCAGCCCCGACATCACCCTGTGGCACAACCCCCAGGTCTCCGCGTGGAACGCGCCCCTGGCCTCGCAGGCCTACGAGGGCGGGATCCTGCAGAACTACACCGACTCCGTGGCCCTGGCCCGGTACAACTCCCCCGGCAACTCCAACGACGCCGACATGCTGCTGATCGGGGACAACAACCAGCTCACCCTGGCCGAGCAGCGCAGCCAGTTCGCGCTGTGGTCGGCGATGGGCTCCCCGCTGATGATCAGCACGGACGTGCGCAAGATGGCCGCCGACCCGACCACCTACGCCGCCCAGCTGGCGATCCTGAAGAACTCCGACATCATCGCCGTGGACCAGGACTCCCTCGGCGCCGGCGGCTACCTCGCCCGGCGTGAGGACTCCGCGAACAACGACACCGGCGTCGACGTCGTGGTCAAGCCGCTGGCCGGCGGCAAGCGCGCCGTGACCGTGGTCAACAAGGGCGCCGCCACCGTCAACTACACCCTGGACCTGGGCCTGGTCGGCTTCGGCAACCTCACCTGCTCGCGGACCGCGCGCAACCTGTGGACGCACACCAACCAGTCGGTCACCGGCTCGATCGCGCTGAGCCTCGGCTCGCACGACAACGCGATGTACACCATCGACCCGGGTAGCTGCGGCGGGGCGACGCCGACCGGCGTGATCCAGGCCGTGCAGTCCGGGTTCCAGGCCAACGCCCTGTGCCTGGACGCGTACACCGGCGCGGCGGTCGGCAACAAGGTCGCGCTGTGGGACTGCCACGGCGGCACCAACCAGCAGTGGCGCCGGCTGTCCACCGGTCAGATCCAGTCCGTCCAGAACGCCGCCAACTGCGTCTCCGCCGACGGCACCGGCATGAAGATGGCCGTCTGCAACACCGGCGACGCCAGCCAGATCTGGACCTACAAGCGGTCCGGGCAGCTGGCGGTGGGCACGAAGTGCATGGACGTGTTCGGCGGGGCCGTGGGCGACAAGAACTCCACGATCGCGCTGTACACCTGCGGCACCAACCAGCCGAACCAGACCTGGAGCGCACCCTTCGACGCCCCTCCGGGGGCCTGAGCTCCAGCGGAACCGCCCCGGCACCCCACGGTGCCGGGGCGGTTCCGTGCAAAACCTCCAATTTGGGGTACGAGCGGAAAAGTACCCCTAGGCTGGTCCCGTGGACCTGGTACTCCGACCGACGACCGAACTGCGCGCGCACGCCGAACAGGTGGCCCTCGCGACCGTGCTGGCCATGCCCGCGACGGAGCTGGTGGCCGACATCGACCGGGAACTGGCCGGAAACCCGGCGCTGGAGTCCGTCCCGGCCGACCGGCGCGGGCACGCCCCCGGCCCCGACCCCGACCAGCTGGCCGCCGGATGCCGGGGCTGGGAGACCCTGTTCGCCGAGGCCGCCGTCCTGCTGCCCGGGGCCGACCGGTGGATCGCCGGGCACCTGTGCGCGGACCTGGACCGCCGCGGCTGGCTCGGGCGCACCCCCGCGCAGGCCGCCGCGTGGCTGGGCGTGGACGTGGCCCGGGTCGACGGGGCGCTTGCGGCGATCCGGACCGTCGGGCCGCCCGGCACCGGGGCCGCGGACCTGGCCGACGCGCTGCTGCTGCACCTCGACGCGCTGCCGGTGCAGGCCCCGGACCTGGTGCGGCCGATCATCGCCGGGCACCTCGGGGACGTGGCCGCCGGCCGGTGCGACCGGATCGCCGCCGCCCTGGGACACCCGGTCGCCGACGTGCTGGCGGCCGTGGACTTCGTCAAACACCGGCTCGTCCCGCACGCCGGGCCCGATTCGGGGTCCGGCGTCCCCGCCCCGCCGGACGTCGTCGTCCGGATCGGACCGGGCGGCACCCTGGAGGTCGACGTGCCGGCCGTGGGCGCGGACCTGCGGATCAACCGGGAGTACGCCCGGCTCGCCGCCGCGCCGGTCGGGCTCAGCCCCGAGGAGTGCTCCGCGGTGCGGGCCCAGGTGGCCGCCGCCCGCGAGTTCCTCGCCCGGCTCTCCCGGCGGGCCGGCACCCTGCGCCGGGTCGCCGAGTACGTCATCCGCCGGCAGGCCGGCTTCGTGCGCACCGGCCCGGCGGGGCACCGGCCCCTGAGCCGCACCGACGTCGCCCGGGACCTGGGGCTGCACGAGACGACCGTGGGCCGGGCCGTGGCCGACAAGGTCGTGCTGCTGCCCGCCGGCCGGACCGAGGCGTTCGGCGCGTTCTTCGGGGGCGGCACCCGCACCCGGGAACTGCTCGCCCGCCTCGTCGCCGCCGAGGACCGGCCGCTCACCGACGGCGAGCTCGCCGTGGAGCTGGCACGGCGGGGGTATCCGGTGTCGCGGCGCACGGTCGCGAAGTACCGGGGCCAGCTCGCGATCGCGCCCGCCCAGCACCGCTGACCCGCCGCGCCGCCCGCCTCGCCGCGCCGCCCGCCGCGTCACCGCCTCGCCCCGCCGCCGCCCGCCGAGCCACCGGGCCGGAGCGGGCCGAACGAAGATTCGGGGCCCCGGCCACCGTACCCCCGAAAAGGTGTTCGCTCGTGCGGAGCCGCCCCCGCGTCGACGCCCTGGCACGAATCCTGCAGTGAAGGAGGGCAGGGACGCCGGACGCCGAGGAGGCAGACATGCACGATCTGGATCGGTCCGTGTACGAGCAGGAGGACGCCGCCGGGGAACTCCCCGGTGGCTCCGGGCTCGGCGAACAGCAGGAGTCCGAGCTCGCCTCGGCACTCCTCGAGCTGGGCAGCGACCAGGAACTCGACCAGTTCCTCGGCGACCTGGTCAAGGGGGCGGCCAGCGCGGCCGGCCAGTTCCTCCGCTCCGACACCGGCCAGGCGCTCACCGGGGTGTTGAAGTCGGCCGCCCGCGACGCTCTGCCCATCGTGGGCCGCGCCGTCGGCGGGTGGGCGGTGCCCGGCGGCGGCGACGTCGGGGCCCGGGTCGGGCAGGCCGCCGCCGACGTCTTCGGCCTGGAGGTCGAAGGGCTCAGCCAGGAGGACCGCGACTGGGAGGTGGCCCGGGGCTTCATCCGGTTCGCCGACGCGGCGGCCCGCAATGCCGCCCTGGCTCCCTCGCACGTGCCGGCCGCCGCCGTGGTGCGCCGCGCCATCGCGGCCGCCGCGCGCGACAACGCCCCCGGGCTGGTGTCAGGCGGCGGTCGGCGCAGGTCCGGGCGCTGGGAACGCCACGGCCGCACCATCGTGATCTTCGATAACTAGGAGGAGACAGTGTCCAGCTACGCGCAGCAGTGGGAGATCGGCGAGAACTACGAGGAAGAGGCCGACTTCGAGGACGAGTTCGCCGACTACGAGGAGGAGGCCGACTACGAGGAAGAGGAGGAGGTCGACTCCGAACTCGGCGGGGCGATGGAGAACGAACTGGCCGGCCAGCTGTTGCAGGTCGCCAACGAGGAGGAACTCGACCAGTTCCTCGGCAACGTGTTCCGCTCGGCGGTGCGCGGGGTCGGCAACTTCGCCCGCTCCAGCGCCGGTCGGGCCTTGGGCGGCATCCTCAAGAACGTGGCGAAGAAGGCGCTGCCCGTCGTCGGCGGCGCGCTCGGCTCGTGGGTGGCCCCGGGTATCGGCACGGCGATCGGTTCCCAGCTCGGTTCGGCCGCCGCCGGACTCTTCGAGATCGACAGCGAGACGATGTCCGACCAGGAGGTCGACTTCGAGGTGGCCCGCAGGATCGTCCGACTGTCGGCCGGAGCGGCCAAGCACGCCGCCCGCGCGCCGCGCGGCATGCAACCGCTCAAGGTCGCCCACACGGCTGTCGCCGTCGCGGCCCGCAAACACGCGCCGGGACTGCTGCGGCTCATCCAGGGCGGGTCCGCGCCCGGGTCGTCGCGCCCGACGGGCGGGTGGGCCGGACCCGCTGGTGGAGCGGTCGGACCGGCGCGGACGACCTGGGCGTTCCTGCCGAAGCCGAAGCGCCCGCTGCCGCCCGGGCGGCGGCCGGTGTTCGTCGACCCGATCAGCCGCGCGCTCGACGGGTGGGCCGCCGCGTTCCCGGCCGTGGAGGGCGGCGCCCCGGCGGGGCGGGCGATGTCCGGCCGGTGGTACCGGCGCGGGCGCAAGATCGTCGTGGTCGGGGCCTGACGTGTCCGCCGCCGGCACCGCGCACTGGTACCTCGAGCAGGAGGCCCGGGCACTGGTGACCCGACTCGACCGAGTGCGGCCGTTCGCCGTGCACGAGACGATGGTGCCGGCGGCGGCGCTGGCCCCCACCGCGCAGTCAGCGATCGACCAGTTCCTGATCCGGGGGCGCCGCGAGCTGCGGGCACTGATCGGCGGGTACCTGCGGTGGCTCGCCGGACCCGGCCGGGCGGCGGCCCCCGAGGAGCAGCAGCGCCGGTTCACGCTACTGCGGCTGCGGTTCAACGACGTGCTCTCCCAGTTCGACCTGTTCACCGAGGTAATCACGCAACGCAGCGAGCACGCGACCGGGGTGTGGCTGTCCGGGCTGGACGTCCTGGCCACCGACGCGCTCCGGCTGCCCGACGCGCCGCCGATCGCCTGCTATCTGGCCAGGGGGCCGGGCGCGGCGATCCGGCGGGTGCGGACCCAGCTGCCGGGCGGGGCGGCCAATCCGGTGGCGATCATCCGGGTACCCCGGGAACGGATGGTCGGGCACGGCATCGCCTCGTCGCTCGTGCACGAGGTCGGCCACCAGGCGGCGGCGCTGCTGTCCCTGGTGGAGGTCGTCCGACCGACCCTGGCCGCCCGGTCCGGCCCGGAGTGGGCCAGCTGGAGCCGGTGGATCTCGGAGATCCTCGCCGACCTGTGGTCGGTGTCCCGGCTCGGGACCGGCTCGACCCTGGGCCTGATGGCCGTGGTCAGCCTGCCCCGGTGGGCGGTGTTCCGCCCGGGCGGGGCCGACCCGCATCCCGTGCCCTGGCTGCGCGTGCTGGTCAGCTGCGCGTTCGGCCGGGCCCTGTACCCGCACCGGCAGTGGGACGCGTTGAGCGCCCTGTGGCGCGGGCTGTACCCGCCGCGCGGCCTCGCGCCCGGGTACGCGGAGCTGCTCGGCCGCCTGGAGGCCAGCATCCCCGCCTTCGTCGACCACGTGCTCGCCGTCCGCCCGCCGGCCCTGGGGGGCGCGACGCTCGGCGACCATCTGGTCCTGCCGAGCCGCCGGCCGGAACGGCTGCTCGCGTTCTGGCACGCCTTCCGCGACCGCCCGGCCGGACTCGGGGCCCAACCGCCGACGCTCGTCTTCGCCGCCGTCGGGCAGGCCAGGGCCGCCGGCCTGATCACGCCAGAGGCCGAGAGCAGGCTGCTCGGCCGGCTGCTCACGCACTGGGCGCTGCGCAGCAGCCTGGACACCGCCGCGGCCTGCTCCACCCACACCATCGAGGAGAACAAGCCATGACCACGAACCTGACCGTCGAGGGCAACGAGTTCACCGTCACGGGCAACCACACCCGACCGGTACGGGCGGGCACGGTCGTCACCTTCACCGCCAGCATGTCGCACGGGGACCCCGACGCCTACTTCTACCGGTGGCACGTGGAGGGGCCGTTCAGCGACTCGGACCGGCAGTACCCCGGGGATATGGTGTTCGACTGGGACACCGACAAGGTCCGGGGCGGGCTGTACCGGATCTACTGTGTGCGGACCCCGAAGATCCGCGAGGAGGGCGAGGAGCCTCCGCCCCCGGCCGACGGGGCGACCGACGCCTACGAGGAGGCGTTTCCGACGAAACTGCCGCCCAAGGCCCCGGGCAAGGGCAAGACGCCAGCGCCGGAACCGGCGCTGAAAGCCGACGGCCCGTCGCGTTCCACGGTCTGGGAGCTGTTCGTGGAGGCCGGGATCGGCAGCGGCGACAGGGGCGGGGCGGTGCCGGTGAGCCTGCAGAGGACCGCGCTCGAACCGACCCCCGGACAGGTCCTCTGGATGATCATCCGGAACCGGACCAACGCGATCGGCTTCCGGCAGTACAAGCCGTGGGTCGACAAGGTGATGTGCTCGGGACCCGCCGGAGACGCCCGGGGGCCTGACGCGTACGCGCTGCTCAAGCGGACCACCGACGTGTTCCTCATGCACGAGACCGGGGTCCTCGACTCCGACCGGGCGATGCAGAGCATCGACGAACAGCTCAGCGACCCCCAGCGGCAACTGAAGCTGCGGCTGGAGGAGGCCCGCCGGCTCGGCGGCACGGCCCAGCTGGACGACATCCGGCAGTACCGGGACAACTACTACGAGAGCCTGGTGGACGAGGGGGTGCTGGTCCTGCCGTACCTGAAACTGATCAGGGAACGGCTCAACGACATCCCGCTCAAGCCGTCGAAGGAACTGCCGTACAACTGCTACGGCATCCTCAAGTCGCACATCACGGGACCGCTGGCGATCGAGCTGATCTGGTCCTACTGGCACGAGGAGGGCATGCTCGCCCAGAGCCTCAACGCGATCATGAACCGGTTCGAGAACCGGCGGGTGGCCGGGGCGCGCGATCCCCTGGTCCGGTTCGACCTGGATCCGCTGCGGCCGATGTCGAACCTGCTGTGGGGATGGACGAGCGACGAGTACCGCCGGCTGACGGTGCGCCGCCGGTCCTTCGAGTACGAGCACGAGTACGGCCTGCGGCTGATCGGCCGGGCCATCCCCGACGAGCAGGTGGTGGACCGGCGGTCCAAGTTCATCGAGTCGTTCCACAACGTGCTGCACCTGGCGCACGTGTTCTTCAAGGAGGATGACGACACCACGGTGCTCGCCGACGGGTTCCCGCTGCTCAACGCGCTGCGCGAGACGCACCTGCTGCTGGCGGAGGGCGCGCACAACCAGTTCGGCGACCTTCCGTCCTCCGCGCGGGCCGAGATGCTGATCATGGAGTGGCTGCTGGCCCGGCCGGAGATGCGCGAGTTCATGGGCGGCCGGATCATGGTGCCCTACGAGGAGGAGTGGATGGATCGGGTCGACACCATGAAGCAGATGCAGGGCTGGACGGACGTGACCGTCACCCACTTCCGGGACATGGGCGTCTACGGGGAACAGATCCTGCTGTCCATCCGGTACGGCGACTGGTCGATTCTCAACGACCCGCAGGAGGCGGCCAACTGGGCCCGGTACTGGCGGCCGGAACTGCAGCGGTACGCGCACGCCTACCGGGCCGCGACAGGGGTGGACCTCACGGAGCGGGTGAACGGGGCGATGCCGAGCGCGCTGTTGCAGCGGCGCGGCGGCGCGGCCCGGCGGGCGTGATGGGCCGCGCGGGCCTGGCCGGCGTGATGGACCGCGCGGGCGCGGCGGGGAGCGGGCACTCCGGTGGGCGGGCCGTCGACTTCACCTCGGCGTTGTTCCTCGGGATGGTCCATCCGAGCGGGGAACTGCGTCCGTGGCGGCGGCTCACCACCGGGGCCCCGGCGGTCCTCGGCGTCCCCGCCGCCGCGGTGCGCGTCGCCCGCGACCTCGCCGGGCTGACCGGCGGGGAGGCCGCCGTACTGGCCCGCTCGACCCTGCACGGCCTGCTCGACGCCGTGCCGTGCGCGGCGGGCCGGACCGGGCGGGTGCTCCTCGACTCCGGTGTGTACCCGGTGGCGCGGTGGGCCGCGGCCGGGGCCGGGTGTCCCGTCGACACGTTCGCACACCACGACCCGGCGTCGCTCGCCGTGGCCGTCGCCCGCCATCCGCGACACCGGCCGGTCGTCCTGGCCGACGGGCTGTGCGTGGCGTGCGGGCCGGTGCCACTGGCCGCCTACCTGCGGGTACTCCGGCCGTACGACGGACTGGTGATCCTCGACGACACCCAGGCGCTCGGCCTGCTGGGCACCCGACAGTCCGGTCCGCCACGCGACGTCCACCGACCCGGGAACGGACCTGTCGACGGGGACGCCGCCAGCGGCACGGACCACGGGTGGGACGAAACCGGTCTCCGGCGCGCGCCCTACGGCCTGGGCGGTGGCGGCTCCCTCCGTTGGCACGGCGTCGACCCGGCCCGGGTGCTCGTCGTGGCCTCCCTCGCCAAGGCGTTCGGCGCGCCGGTGGCCGCTGTCGTCGGGCCGGGCGAGCTGATCGCCGCGGTGGCCCGGTCGGGCCCGGCCCAGGTGCACACCAGCCCGCCGAGCAGCGCGGACCTGCGCGCCGCCGAGCACGCGCTGGACCGCAACGACGCGGTCGGCGACCGGCTGCGCGTCCGGCTCGCCGGACTGGTCGGCCGGTTCCGGCACCGGGTGCGCGCGGCGGGGCTGCCGCTGGGCGCCGGGCCGCTGCCGATCCAACGGGTACCGCTCGGCGCGGCCGGCCCCGGCGTCCACCGGAGACTGGGCGAGGCGGGGGTGCGCGCGGTGCTCGCCAGGGTCGGCGGCCACCGGGAGGTTGCGGTCACCTTCGCCGTGACCGCCCGGCACCGGCCGGCGGACATCGACGTGGCGGCGCGGGCGCTGGTGGACGCCGTGCGGGCGGAGGCGCGGGCCCGGGCGGCGGACCGGGGCTCGCGGTGATCATCGACTGTCACTGTCACGCCGGGCACGGCGACGGCCTGACCGGGCCATGGGACACCGCCGCCCCACTGGACGGCTACCTGCGCCGGGCCCGCGCCGCCGGCATCGACCGCACCGTCCTGTTCGCCGCGTTCCACTCCGACTACGCCACCGCCAACCGCGAGGTGGCTCGGATCGTCGCCGCCGACCGGCGACGGTTCCTCGGGTTCGCGTTCGTGCACACGGTCTCCGACGCCGGGCGGATCGGGGACCTGGTTGGCGAGGCGGTCACGGTGCACGGGTTCCGGGGGATCAAGGCGCACCGGCACGACGGGCCGCTGACCCGGGAACTATGCGAGGTGGCGCTGCGGTGGCGGCTGCCCGTGCTGTACGACCCGTTCGGGGAGGTGGCGCCGTTGGAGGTGGTGGCGGCCGAGTACCCGGATGTGGATTTCGTCGTGCCGCACCTGGGGTCCTTCCCGGACCACTGGGCCGCGCAGCGGCAGTTCCTCGACATCCTCGCCCGGCACCGCAACGTCCACACGGACACGTCCGGGGTGCGCTACTTCGACCTCTTGGTCGAGGCGGTGCGCCGCGCCGGACCGCACAAGATCCTCTTCGGTACCGACGGCCCGCTGCTGCACCCGGGCCTCGAACTCGCCAAGGTCCGCGCGCTCGGGCTCCCGCCGGCCGCCGAACGCCTCGTGCTGGGCGGCAATCTGCGCCGGCTGTTGGCGAAGGCCCGCCGGCCCCGGCGACCCGGCCCACCGCCACACTCGACCTGACCGGTCCGCTGGGTGCCGTGCCCGGTCGCCTGGGCCAGTCCTTTCCTGCGGCCGGGGCGTTCCCGTCGAAGGCCGGGCGGTCAGGTGCCCCCGGCCGCCCGGCTGCGGCGCAGCTGCAACGCCCGGTCGGTGACGCCGAGCAGCCGCGCGGCGAGCGCCACCCGGCCGCCGGTCTGGGTGAGGGCCGCCCGGATCGCCGACTCCGCCGCCGCGTCGCGGATCTCGCGCAGCCCGAGCCCCGCGGCGACGGTGCGCCGGACCGCCTCGTCGAGCAGCTCCCCCGGGTCCGCCGGGGCCCGACCGTCCACCGGCCGTTCCTCCTCCGGCAGGTCGCCCGGGGTGATCGGCCCGTCGCCGACGTGCCGGAAGGCGACCTGCAACGCGAGCTGGCGCAGGTCACGAACGTTCCCCGGGTACTGCCGGGCCCGCAGCACCTCCGCGACCTCCGGGGTGATCTGCGGCTCCGGTTCCCCCGCGCGGAACTCCCGGAGGAAGTGCCGGAACAGTGGGAGCACGTCGTCGGGGCGCTGGGCGAGGGTGGGCAGCCAGACCGTGGCGGCGCTGATCCGGTAGTACAGGTCCGAGCGGAACCGGCCGGCCTGCTGCTCGGCGACGAGGTCGCGGTTCGTGGCGCACACCAGCCGGAACCGGGTCCGCCGCCACACGTTGCTGCCGACCCGCTTGTACGCGCCCTCCTGCACCACCCGCAGCAGCTCCGCCTGCAACGACGCCGGCAGCTCGCCGACCTCGTCGAGGAACAGGGTGCCGCCGTCGGCGAGGGCGACGGCCCCGTCCCTGGGCGCGACCGCGCCGGTGAACGCGCCGCGCTCGTGGCCGAAGAACTCGCTGCCGGACAGGGTCGGCACGACGGTGGTGCAGTCGAGGACCACGAGGTCGCGCTTGTCGGGGCGGGGGTCGAGCTGGTGGATCAGGTTCGCCACGAGTTCCTTCCCGGTGCCGCTCGCCCCGGTGACCAGCACGAACGACGTGGAGAACCGGGCGACCTCCACGACCCGGCGCAGGACGGCCCGCCAGCAGGGGCTGCGTCCGATCAGCCGGTCGCGGACCTGGGCGGAGTCGACCAGCTCGTCGATGACCCGCCACCGGTCCAGGCGGGCGGCGGCGACCCGGGCCGTGGGCTGCCCGTCCCAGACCAGCACGTCGGACGCGCCCTGTTGCAGCAGCCGCCACGTGGACCCCGGGGAGATCGCCGTGGTCGCCCCGGCGACGACGAGCAGCCGGTGCCTGCCGCCCTCGGACAGGTCGCGGACCACGGCGCCCAAACCGCCGGAGTCGGCCCCGCAGACGAGCACCCGGGGCACGTGGTCGATGTCGGGCGCGCGGGGCAGCACGGTCACGTCGGTCTGGCGGAGCGCCGCCGCCACGTCGTCGGCGAGGGACTCGCAGGCGGGTGTCAGGCCCCTGATCCACGCCTGCGAGTCCCCCATGCCGGCCAGCCCCCACCCTGATGGTCTCTTCGAAGGGAGCCTATGCGCCCCAATATGGCAAAGTACGAAATTCCATCTGGAAGGTAGCTATTGCGCGAAGGTCTGCCCGAAGGTACAAAGAGGGTGAGCGATCGTGGGAGCTGTCAGGCTCCCGTTCCACCGCCACCCGCGGTGACCAGGGTCGACCACGCGCCGCCGGCGACACCGGCGGGCCGGCGACCGAGTCGCACGGGGCTTCAGCGGAAACCCGCATCCAGCGCACCACGCTGTGAAGGAGCCTCACCATGAACCAGCCCCTACCGGGCGCCGGCACCGCCGCGCCCGAACCCGCCGATCTCGACCCCCGGGTCACCCGGCACCTCGCCGAACGCGTCGCGGCGTTCGAGAGCGAGATCGAGGCTGTCGCACCCGCCGGGCCCAGGGTCGGCGACGTCACCGCCCGGCTCGCGGCCCGCACCGACCTGTCGCCGGCGGTCCGGCTGCTGCTGCGGCACCCGCCGATCGTGCAGGGCCTGCTGCGCGACCAGTCCGCCGCCCTTCCGAAGGAGCAGGTGCTGGAAGCTGTCCTCGCCGGCCTCCGGTCACACGCGGCCGAACTCGAGAAGGACGTGTGCGAGGACTTCCTCGCCGACGCCGCCCTGCCCGGGCACCGCGCGGAGGTCGTCAGCCTCGCGCGGGCCGAGCACCTCGACGTGCGCCCCGGGCAGCACCAGCACCAGATCCTGGCGTGGTGGCTGCGGGCGAAGATCACCAGCCGGTCCCTGCCGAAGCTGCTCAACGCCATGGGCAAGGTGTACCTCCCGGCGGAGGAGTACACGACAGGGCAGTTGGAGCGGGCGGCGCACCAGCTCGACGCCGGGGCGTCTCTGGCGTCCGTGCTGTCCGGACTGCGCTCGGCCCACCGGCTGCGCCCGTCCGACGGGGACGAGCCCTGCCCGCAACTCCCGCCGCTCGGCCCGGTCACGGGCCCGGTCCCGGTACTGGAGACCGGCGCGGGCGACGCCCGGGCGGCCGGTGCCGTCCTGCAGATGGAGGCGTTCGGCGACGGCCTCGGCATGTTCGAGGGGGCCCGGTCGCTGGTCCGGCGCTGGGAGGCCGGCGAGCTGCGGTTCGCCGACGAGAAGGTCAACGCTCTGCTGTACTGCCACTGGCAGCGCGGCGAACGCCTCGACGCCCCGGCCCGCGCGACCCTCTACGGCTCGGTCCGCTCGGCCGGCGACTTCCCCGAGCTGTGGAATGACCTGATCAGGTCCGTCGGCAGGTACCTCGACCACGAGGACCGCGAGGCGTACGACGGGGACGTCGGCGACTCCGTGGCCCTGTCGGCCGTCCTCGCCGCCAGCCTTCGGATCCGCGCCCGGCTCACCACGGCGGTGGGCGGGCTGGCGGACTGGCGGGCCCGGGAGCTGTACCGGCAGTACACCGAGGCGACGGATCTGCTGTCGCACCCGGACGTGGTCGCGGCGCTGGCACCCGGCGGGGACCGGTACCAGGTCGCCGATGCCCTCGCCCGGCTCGACGACCGGGCCACGGGCGACGTGTGGGGCGGCTACACCCGCGCGTACGCGGTGAGCACCGTGCTCGACGAGCTGGTCGACCTCGCGCCGGGCGACATGTCCGGCGAACAGCTGCGCCCGCTGATCCGGGCGGCCGCGCTGCTCCGCCGGGTCTGACGGCGGGCCGCTCCGACCCGGCACGGGTCGGAGCGGCCGTCCACCACGGACACCGGTCTACAGCGCGGCCAGCACCCGCCGGGTCGCGTGCCCCGCGATGTCCAGCATGAACTCCCGGTCCGGGAAGTCCCCGTCCAGCAGCCGCAGCGGGCCGGCCACGAGAGAGAGGTTCATCGCCAGGTCGTAGAGACGTAGCCGGTCGGGGTCGAGGTCGGGCGTCTCCAGCCACCGGTAGTCGGCGCCGAACCGGAGCCGGAGGAACACGTGCTCCCACTCGACGTCGAACCACATCAGGCCCTCGATGTCGATCAGCACCGGATCGCCGTCGTCGGCCACCAGCACGTGGTCGGGCCCCAGCTCGCCGTGCACGAGCCCGTACGCCCTGCGGGGCCGGACGGCCGCCGCCAGTTCCGTGAGCCGGCCGGCCACCCGGTCGCGCGCCGCGGCGATCCCCGCCACCCGCTCGGCGGCCTCCGCGAGGTGGCGGACCGCGCGGTCGAGCACGATCCGCGCGCAGTCGCCGTCCCGCGGGCCCGGCGCGGCGGGCCGGCCGATCCGGGTTCCCGCGGAGCCGCGCATCCGGTCCAGTGCTGTGGCCAGCTTCGCCATCGTCGGCCCGGCTGCGGCCGGGTCGCGCTCCAGCAGCGCCTGCAGGGTCGCGCCCCGGACGTCCTCGACGACGGCGACGTCGGCCGGGTAGTGGGCCCGGCTCCGGTCGAGGAGGTGCACGCTGGGCGTGCGGACGCCGAGGGCCGTCAGCTGGGCGTGGGCCGCCCCGAACAGGTCAGCGCCGGAGGCCTCGGCGAAGAGGTCCGCCGGGTCCTCGTCGGCGGCCGGCCAGTAGTTCTCGTCCGGGTGCCACACGTAGAGCACCACGGTGGACGCGTCGTCGAGGACGAGGCGGTAGACCCCTTTCTTGGAACCGCCGCGCAGGCGCAGCACCTCGCGCGCGTGTCTTCCCTGCCCGAGTGCCGCCCGGACCACCCCGGCCACGTGCTCCCGCTCGACGAACCCGCGCTCCATCGTCCCCCCGTGTCCACCGTGTGCCCCCAGCGTGGTCGCGCGGTGGCGGGTGGTCAAGGCCGCACCCTCGGGCCGGTGTCGGCCGTTGTTCCGGGTGGTGGACACAGTGGACGGGTGCGGGTACCCATTCGCCGGCCGGTGATACCAAGGGAACCTGTCGGGAATAGTACCAAAAATAGGCCTTCCACTGGATCCTGGCGATATCTAGCATCGGTCATACGTTGTGGCAGGTCAGCCGTCGAATCCTCGGGAGGAACCCGCCATGTCCGTACCCGGCCCCCACGGGGCACGCCGCGCCGGCCGGTCGTCGGCCGCCGTCGCCGTGGCCATGCTGGCCGGGTGCTGGGCCGCGCTGGGGCTCCCCGCGCCGGGCGGGGCGGACCCGCCGACCGGATGCCGCAATGGCTTCTACCTGGTCCGGGGCTCGACTCTGTTCCGCTACGACGAGAACGCCGGCGACCGGACCACGGTCGCCGTCCTGCCCGTTCCGGTGAACGCGCTCGGCTACGCCCCCGGCCAGGGCCTGTTCTACGGGGTCGGCGACTACCACGGCGGCTCGCACCTGGTCACGGTCAGCCCGGGCGGAACGGTCACCGACAAGGGGCCCGTGCCAGGCGGGCTGCGGGGCGCGTTCGCCGGCGCGGTCAGCGGGCGGACGTGGTACGTGCGCTCGGACGACGAGTTGTCCGTGGTGGACATCGCGCCGGGCAGTCCGACGTTCCTGAAGGTGACCGCGCGGATCGAGCTGTCCCGCGACGTGGAACTCGGCGACTTCGACGTCGACCCGGCCGACGGCGCGCTCTACGGCGTCGACACCGACCACGGACCCGGCCGGCTGACCAGGGTCGACCCGGCGACCGGGGACGTGACCTGGCTGCCCACCTCGCCGACGCTGCCCGGCGCCGGCAGCTACGGGGCCGTGGTGATCACCCCCGACGGCACCCTGCACGCGCTGAACAACGCGACCGGCCGGCTCTACCACGTCCGGCGGCCCGGCGGCCAGGTCACGTCGACCGCCGACGGGTCGGCCACCCAGCACGCCGACGCCGCGCGCTGCCCGCACGAGGATCCGCCGCAGCCGCCGACTCCGCCGGCTCCCACGGTCGCGCCGGTTCCGGCGCCCCCGGCGCCACCGCCGGCCCGGGTGCCGCCGTCCCCGCCGGTGGTCGAGCCGCCCGGCACGCCCCCGCCGCGCACGACGCCTCCCCCGGTGCCGACCCCGTCGCCGACCCGGTTCGTGGCCAGCGGGTACAAGCCGCCGCCGTTGCCCCCGGCGAAACTGCCGGTGACCTGGTTCGTCGTCGTCGCGATGCTCGTACCCGCCGTCATCGTCGCCGTGCGGGGCGCCGTCCGCATCCACAGGTAGGGAGACCCGATGTCCATGCTGTTCACCGGTACGGGGGTGATGGCCGCCGCCGCCGTGGTGTCGGTCCTCGGGTTCCTGCTCGTGTCGAGGTACGTGCCCGACCGGTGGTTGGTCGCCGACTCCAACGGGGCAGGCGCGCTGTACGCCACCATCGGGATGGTCTACGCGATCCTGATCGCCATCGCGGCCATCGCCGTGTGGGAGCCGCACACCGACGCCGGGCAGAGCACCGATCGCGAGGCGGCCGACATGGTGGAGGCGTACCGGTCGGCCGGTCAGCTGGCCGATCCCGACCGCACCGACATCCAGGCGCTGATCACGCGGTACACCCATGAGGTGGTCGACCGCGAGTGGTCGGCCCTCAGCGAGACCAGGGCCGCGGATCCCCGGACGGCCGCGACGTTCGAGGAGCTGCGGGTACGGGTCGAGAAGGTCGAGCCCGTCGGCGACCGGCAGCAGACGTACTTCCAGCAGCTGCTCGGCCGGGTGAACGACGCCGCCGACGCCCGCAGGACCCGGGTCGCCTCCGCCGACGAGGGCATGCCCGAGCCGCTGTGGCCGATCCTGATCCTCGGCGGGCTGGTCACCGTCGGGTTCCTGTACATGTTCGGGCTGGAGCGCACGTTCCCGAACGGGTTGATGATGGCCACCCTCGGGGCGATGGTCGCGCTGATGCTGTTCGTGCTGTACCAGGTGGAGTTCCCGTTCAGCCACGGGATGGCCGTGCAGCCGGGCGCGTTCGAGGACGCCCAGCGCCAACTCGGCCGGACGTGACGCCCCGCACGACGGCATCAACAGCCCGGCGGTCTGATATTCTCCGGGCATGGTCTCCCCACCCGGCTTCCAGCGGGCCCGCCGCCCCGAGCAGGTCGAGGCCCGCCGGTGCGCCATCCTGGACACGGCGCGCGCGATGCTCCGGGTCCGCCGGGTCGCCGACATCAGCCTGCGGGAGCTGAGCGACACCGTGGGGCTGGCGAAGTCGAACGTGCTGCGGTATTTCGACAGCCGCGAGGCCATCTTCCTCGAGGTGATGGACGAGAACTGGACGGCGTGGCTCGACGACGTGTCCACCGCTCTGACCTCGGCACCGGCGACTCCTGGCCCGTACGGCCGCGAGACCCGGGTCGCGACGGTGATCGCGGGTTCCCTCGTCGCCCAGCCGGGCTTCTGCGAGCTGGTCAGCGTCACGGCCGGCGTGCTGGAGAAGAACATCTCCGTCGACGTCGCGCGGACCTTCAAGACCCGGGCCGCCGCGCACACCTCCCGGCTCGCGGGGCTGGTCCGGGCGGAGGTGCCGCACCTGGACGACGTCGCGGCCGGGCACTTCGCGCACGCGGTGTTCATCCTGGTCGCGGGCCTGTGGCCGTACGCGGTGCCGACGGAGGCGGTGTCGGCCGTGATGGCGGAGATGCGGATGCCCCCGGCCGGGGAGCTGTTCGCCCGGGGGCTGACGGAGGGCCTGGTGAACCAGCTCGTGGGGCTGTCCGCGCGGGCGACGGCCGGTGCGGCCGTCACCGGCTAGGAGCGGCCGGACCGCCGCCGAGCCCCGAAGGCCCTGATCAGGCCGCGCGCAGCGTGAGCAGGGTGATCTCGCTCGGGGCGAAGATCCGCAGCGGCGGACCCCAGAATCCCGCTCCCCCGCTGGTGTAGAGCTGGGTGCGCTCCCCGTGCCGGCTCAGCCCGCGTACGGCCGGCTGGTCGAGGCGGACCAGCAGGTTGAACGGCCAGATCTGCCCGCCGTGGGTGTGCCCGGAGACCTGCAGGTCCACCCCCGCCGCCACGGCCTGCGGGATCTGCTTGGGCTGGTGGGCGACGAGCAGCACCGGCAGGTCGGGGTCCGCCCCGGCGACCGCCGCGGCCACGTTCGCGCCGTGGCCGGCGACGCCGGAGGACCGGGCGGTGGCGTCGTCCACGCCGGCCAGGACCAACTGGTCGCCGCCGCGTTCGACCAGCACGTGCCGGTTGTGCAGGGCGTCCCAGCCGAGGTGTTCCATGTGGTCGAGCCAGCCCTGGGCCTCGTCGGAGTACTCGTGGTTGCCCGTCACGTACACCCGGGCGAGGCGGCCCCGGATCGTGCCGAGCGGGGCGGCCTGGGCGCGTCGGCGGTCCACGGTGCCGTCGGCGATGTCCCCGGCGTGCACGACGATGTCGGGGTCGAGGGCGTTGACGGCGTCGGCGACCCCGGCGGACCACCGTGCCCGGTCGATCGGGCCGTAGTGGGTGTCGGCCAGGATCGCAACCGTGGTGCCGTCCAGGCCCTGGCCGAGCCTCGGCAGGGTGACGTCGACCCGGCGGATCCGGGGCACCCGCATCGCCTCGACGTGGCCCCAGGCGAGGAGGACCAGGGCGACGGCTGCGGTGCCGGCGGAGGTGATCCGGGACCGCAGCGGGTCCTCGACGCCGGCGAGGAGCAGGGCGAGCCGGGCGGCGTAGCCCAGGATCGCCCAGGTGAACAGCACCCAGATCACGCCGATCACGGTGTCGCCGAACCGGGCTGCGGCGTCGATCCGCCGGGGCCCGTGGCCGAGGACCATCGCGAACGGGAAGGCGACCAGCGTGCCGCCGAAGAGCAGGGTGCCGGCGACGACGACCGGGGTCGGCCAGTCGGCGCCGGACAGGACCAGCAGCCACCAGGGCACGCCGAACAGCAGGCCGAGGATCGCGAACGCCGGGACGAGCGCCAGCCAGCGGGGGCCCGACCGTCGGGTGCGCGTGGTGGCGGGACTCGACGGCAGGGCTTCGACGTCTGACATGCGTACCACGATAACGAACTGTTGGTCTATTAACAACGGCCCGGCGGTCTGTTCCCGAGGCGTGCGCACTGGATCTCCGAGGAATGCGCGAACGGCACCCTGGCACTCAACGAACGCGCATCGACCGTGCAGATATCGATCAGTTTCGAGCTGGTATTTACACCGGGCCGCGCGCTGTGCCACCCTCGTTTCCACCGCACTGAATCCACATACTTGGACGGCATCTGGAGGCCTGTCATGCGTCTGAGATCCTGGGTCGTTTCCGTGGCCCTGGCAGTCGGGGTGGCGCTACCCCCGGCGCTCCCGGCCGGGGCCGCGGAGTCCGTCGCGTTCCTCAGCCCGACCGGTTCGAGCCTGTCGGGCACCGTGGACGTCGCAGTCACCGCGCCGGTCGCGACCACGGCCGTGCGGTTCTCCCTCGACGGGATCGCGTTCGCGGAGGTGACCCGGCAGTACGCGATGGCGACCGGTGCCGCGCCCCGGTGGAGCACGGCGACCGACGCGTCGTGGTTTCCGGCCGGCGCGCACACCCTGAGGGCCGACGCGGTCACCCCGTCGGGCGTGGTCACCGGAACGAAGTCGGTGACGACCACCCGGCCCGCCGACCCGCCCGGGGTGAGCACCCTCAACGGGGCCTGGTCATTGGCCACCGAGGACGAGTTGCCGGCCGGGGCGCTGGACGGAAGCGCCCCGCCCGGCGCGCAGCCCGCCTTCTCCGAGGCGGCGATGACGACCGCCCTGGTGCCGGACTCCTACGGCGCGGTCCTCGACCGGTGGAACAGCGACACCGGCCACCGGGTGCTCTACCGCAAGGGGATCGACCTGGGGACGCTGGGCACCCCAAGGACGCACCTCGTGTTCGAGTCGTGCTTCTTCGCCTGCCGCTACTTTCTCAACGGCACCGAGGTCGGCACCTCCACCGGCGGCTACCTCCCGCAACGATTCGACGTCACGGCCGCGGCCCACGACGGGGTCAACACGGTCGCCGTCATCGTGGACAACCGCAAAGCCACGATCAACGCGTTCACCACCTCGCACCTGTACTGGCAGTGGGGCGGACTCCTGCAAGGCGTGCGCCTCGAACGGACCGCCGCGGTCGCGGTCACCAACATCACCGCCGAGGGCACCGCCGCCGGCGCGCTCACCCTGCGCGCCCAGGGCGTCAACACCGGCACCGTGACCCTGGGGATCCCGGCGAACCTCACGGTCGTCGAGCCCAGCGGCGCGACCGTCATCGACAGGACTGTGTGGTTCAACCTCCCAGCCGGCGGCGGCCAGGCGACGCCGCTGACCCTGACGGTGCCGAACCCAACACTGTGGAGCCCGGCGAACCCGGCCCGCTACACCGTGTCCGTCACCCCTGGTTCCGGCTACGGCCAACCGGTCACGCTGCGCCCCGGCTTCCGGGACGTGGCCGTCTCCGGCGCGGACGTCACCCTCAACGGCCAGGTGGTGTCGAACCTGCCCGGCTTCAACCGGCACGCCGACTTCCCCGGCCTGGGCCGCACCCAGCCCGACGGCCTCGCGGTGCGCGAACTCGACCAGCTGTACGCCAAGGGCTACCGGATCTTCCGCCCCGGGCACTACCCCACCACCCCGGCGATGCTGGACGAGGCCGACCGGCTCGGCATGCTCGTCATCGAGGAGGTGTCGATCCAGCAGATGAGCGGCACCGCGCTCGCCGGCACCGCCCTGCGGACGTTCGCCAAGGACCAGTTGTCCCGGATGGTCGACCGGGACCGGGGGCACCCGGGCGTCGTGGTCTGGTCCGTCGGCAACGAGAACGCCACGAACACCACCGACGGGGCGAACTACGTCGACACCCTGATCCGCCACGGCCGGGGCCTGGACCCGTCCCGGCTCTACACCGAGGTCAGCGCCTGGCACACGGCCGACAAGGCGTATCCGTACGAGGACGTGGTGCTCGCCAACGTCTACTACGGCTGGTACGACCACACCTTCGCCGACGTTCCCGGGCTGCTCGACGCGATCCAGTCCACGGCCGGGAACAAGCCGGTGATGGTCAGCGAGTACGGGGCCGAGGCCGTCGCCGGGCGGGCCGGGACCGGGAAGGGCACCGAGTACTACCAGGCGACGATGGTGGACGAGTACAACCGGCTGCTCGGACACCGGCCGCACACCCTGGGCCTGATGTACTGGACGTCGACCGAGTTCCAGTGCTCCCCCACTTGGAGCGGCGGGAACCCGGACCCGGTGCCGCCGTTCCACACCAAGGCGCTGCGGACCTGGTTCAGGGAGCCGAAGCTGGGGTGGAAGGTGGCGTTCGCGCCGGTCCGGATCCGGGAGCTGGCCACGTTTCCCGCGCCGCTCGCCGGGCCGGCGACGGTCACCGTGCCCGTGACGGTCGACGACATCGGCGGGCACGGCGCGAGCGGCACGCTCGTGGTCACCCCGCCGGACGGGTTCACGGCGGGGCCGGACCGGCCGTTCACCGTGCCCGCCGGCGGCTCCGTCACGGTGAACGTGACCGTGACCGGCGCGTTCGGGGGCGACGCCGCGCCCGGGCTGGTCCGGGCCGTGATCGACGCCGACACCGAGGCGCTGCCCCGCCAGCTCGTGCCGGCCCCGGCCGGTGCGACCCTCGCGCTGGACGCCGGCACCGACACCAGCCCGGTCACCGCCGGCTACCGACGGCTCGGCCCGTCGACCGCCTACACGACCACGCTCGGGTACGGCTGGACCGGGCCCGCCCCGCAGTCCCGGGACCGCACGGCCCCCGACGACCTGCGCCGCGACTTCGCCACCGACACCGCGCCGCGCACCCTGCGCGTGACGCTGCCGGCCGGGAGCCACACGGTGTACCTGCTGGTCGGGGACAACCAGTACGCGGCGGACCGGATGACCGTCGCCGAGGGCGGGGGGACGCTCGTGGACACGGGGGCGGCGTTACCGATCGGCACGTTCCGGTGGTACTCCACCACGCTGGCCGGCGGCACGCACGACCTGACGCTGACCGCCACGACCGCCGGCACCTACTGGAAACTCGGCGCGCTCGTCGCCTCCTGAGTCACCGATGGGGACCGGGATCCCGCCGTTTCCGGATCCAGCTGGCCGGCACGGGGACGCTCGGCCTCGCGGAGGTGAAGGTGCGGCCGTAGCGGTCGGCGCTGTGCCCGGGTCGCGGTGTCGACCCGGGCCGGTGGGTCAGGAGGCGGCCCAGGGGCCGGTGATGAACGTGCCGTCCGCCGCGAACGGCGACGAGTTCGGCACACACCCACCCAGGTCGATCGTCTGCGTCACCATCACCGGCGCCGGCCGACCGGCCCCGGGGCACAGCATGTGGTCGAACCCCAGGAAGTGCCCCACCTCATGGTTGATCACATTCGTCCGGTACTCCACGATCGGCACCGCGAACCCCGGCGCGCCCCGCAACCACCGCCGCAGATTGATCATGATCGTCTGGCCGTACCGGCACGAGTACACCCCCTGGGTGTCCATCCCCGCCGAACCACACAACCTGTCCACAGTATTCGGACTCGCCAACCGGATCCGGACACTGAAATCACTGCCACTGACCCGCTGAAACGACCACGACGCGTTCGTCAGCTTCTGCGCCGCATCGGTAATCGGCGCAGCCGCCGAACGGGTCCAACCATTCGGCGCCGAAAGGACCCGGTCCACCGTCGACGTGAAACTCGCCGCCGTCCACGCCGGCTCCGCGCCCCACACGATGCCGTCCTCGAGCTCGACCCGGTACTTCACCAGCGTCGTACCCGCACCCACCACGTCCGTACCACCGGCCGCCGTGCTGAACGTGCCCAGACCCTGCAACGGCACCCCATCGGCCACCGGCGGCGGAGCCGGCGCCTTCGGCACATCCGCACCCGCCGGCACCGGCTTCCTCAGTGTCACGCTGGGCTGCGGTTTCGGCTTCGCCGAGGCGCTGGGCGACGGCGTGGGCGACGGGGTCGGAGAGATGGACGGGGACGGCGTCCCGGCGGGAGCCGACGGCGTGGCGGGGCCGGGGGTGGCCGGTGCCGCGTGCGCGGTGGGCCCGCCGCACCCGCCGAGCGCGACGAGCAGGGCACACCCGGCCAGCAGGACCCGGGAACCCGACACCTTCATGGACATCCCGCCCCTCGGAGAACCGACCAGTACCCTAGCCGATCGGCTCCGCGGGAAACTATGGCCGGAAATGACCGCCCGCGTCCCTTTGGGACGGTGTGCCCCGTGCCCGGGTCGCGGTGTCGACCCGGGCACGGGGTGTCACGCCGCCAGCCGCCAGCTGGCCCCGCGCAGCACGTGGCGGGTACCCGACGCGCCGTGGCTCACGGCCCCGTCCCGGACCACCGGCTGCGGCCCGAGCGGCGTCTCGACGAGGAGTCCGGTCACCTCCACCGGCCGGCCGGTCGCCGGGCCCCACTCCGCCAGGCCCTCGACGTGCACCACCCAGCCGGCGTCCCCGAGAACGACGGCGCCCCGGTGCGCGTCGGCCGCCGTGCCGCGCAGGGTCACGGTCAGGCCGACTAGTTCGTCGAGGAACGCCATGCCGGCGCGGCCTTCCTGGCGAATGTCACGGAGTACACCTGCCGGTCGAAGTCGAGGAGCGGCCGGGAGTAGTACTTCAGTGTGCTCTGGTAGATCTCCATGCCGGGCTCGGCGTGGTTGGCGTGCCACCAGGAGCCGGTCGCCGGGTCGTACCAGCCGTAGTCGAAGTTCACGTAGCCCGGCTTCGCGCGGTAGTGGTAGGCGGACATGTCGACCTGGCCGCGGGCGTCGGGGCGGAACGCGCGGTCGGTCTCCGCCGCGGTCCAGGTCGAGTCCTGGCCGGAGTGGAACCGCTTCGAGAACACGACGGCCGCCCACTGGTCCGGGTCGCCGGCCGGCAGCGATTCCGTCACGTTGTCGAGGGTCGACAGCAACGGATCCGCGCCGACCCGGGCGGCGTAGTCGGTCCGGCCGGCGGCCCCGGCGAGGACGGCGTCGAGCGCGTCCCGCACGGCCGTCGCCTTCTCGAAGGTGCCGAACGACAGGCCGAGCGGCGGGTTGATGTTGCCCCGTTCGATGTTGACGGTCGTGACGCCGATGCAGCCCCGGGCGAGCGCGTCGCGTTCGCGGTCGGTCATCGCGCGGCCGTTGGCCGTGCGCCAGGCGGCGGCGTACCTGGCGATGGTCCAGGTCCGGGTCTTCTGGCCGACCGGCAGCGGGGTGGCCTCGGGGGCGACGGCGTCGAAGCGCGCGGCGCCCCGGACGGCGGACAGCGACGAGGGTACCCGGAGGCCGGCGACCGGCGTCCCCGAACGGTCGGCGGAGGTCGGTGGGGCCGCGTAGCCGGTGGTCGCCGCGAGGCCGACGGTCGCGCCGACCCCGAGGACGGCCGCCATCGTTATCCGTAAGAGCCTGTTCCGCACGCTTTTCTCCCTAGGGCGAAGTGGACACTCTGCGCGTTCCACACTCCTGGCACGCTAGGCCGGCGCTGCCTCGAATGTCACCCCCTGTGTGATTGTTGTCGCAGAGGGTACAGAGTGGACGTTCGGGGGGTGCGGCGGGTCGGAGATCGGCGACCGTCGCAGCAGGGTCAGGCCCGGTGCGCGGTGCGCGACCTCGTAGCCGTCCGGCGGCCGGACGTCCGGGTCGGTGGTGGCGATCCAGTCGGGGTGGACGCCGGGCGGGACTTCCGGGTGGCGGTACACCTGGCAGCGGGCCGTGAGTTGCGGGGCGAGCCGGTTGTCCGCTGCAACCACCGCGCCGTCCGGGATCCCGTCGAGCGCGGACCGGACGGCCGCGACGTGCGGGGGGACCCGCCAGGTGGCGGGGTGCGCCAGGCCGGCCAGGGGTTGGAAGGCCCCGATCGCGCACCCGAGGGCGCACGCCGCGACCGCGAGCCGGCCGGCCGGCGCGGGCCGCAACCGCGACAGCGCGTCGACGAGCGCGACGAACAGGACCGGCATCAGCACCGCGTCGTAGTGGAACCCGGTGCTCCAGTGGTTCGGGGTGCCCGACCACAGCCGCAGTGCCACGGTCGGCACGGCGACCAGGACCAGCGGGGAGCGCACGGCCAGGAACAGGGTCGGCGCGAGCAGCGCGAACAGCAGCCACTCCTTGGCGTCGAGGCCGGCGAGCGGGCGGCCGGCCGTGGCCGTGTAGGCGTAGTCGCCGGCCGGGTTGAACGCCGGGATCAGCACGAGGACGGTGAGCAGGGTCCCGGCGACGCCGGTGGCGACGAGCGCGCCACCGAGCAGGCGCTGCCGGAGCACCGGCGACACGCCGCCGGCCCGGAAGGCCCGCCACGTGTCGCGGACGTGCGTCCCACGGCACGCCAGGCAGATCCCGATCGCCGCCACCGTCAGGCCGAGGTCCTCCTTGACGAGGAGCAGCGGCAGGGCGAACAGCGCCGCGCGCCGCCACCGGCCGGTCGCCAGGGCATCGAGGCTGAAGGCGAGCAGCGGCACCGCGAACGCGATCTCGTGGAAGTCGAAGTCGACGGCCTGCTGCACGCCCCAGGACAGCCCGTAGGCGACGCCGAGCCCGAGGCCACGCCACCGGCCCACCACCATCACGGCCAGTCGGGTCACCGGCACGGCAGAGACGGCGAACAGCGCGGCCTGGGCGACGAGCAGCGTCAGCGGGCCGGGGAACAGCCGGTAGACGGGGGCCAGCAGCATCAGGACCGGGTGGAAGTGGTCGCCGAGCAGGTGGAAGCCGGGGCCCTTGAGTTCGGAGACGGGGGCGCGGCCCTCGGCGTACCCCCGAATTGCCTGTTCGAAGATGCCCAGGTCATAGCCGGTGGTGCGCATCCGGAGATGGTCTGTTACGGACAGTGCCGTGTATAGAACGAAGAGTGACGCAGCGAGCGCCCAGCGGCGGGTCATGCCGACGACCGTCGCCCGGCCGGGCTGAACCCGGCCTGAAGCAAGCTGAAGCGATCTTCAGGTGGTTCGGTGACGCTGTGCGACGATGGGTCCGATGCGCATTCTGGTGATCGAGGACGAACGCGCCCTGGCCGCGTCGCTGAGGCACGGCCTGATGGCCGAGGGTTTCGCCGTCGACGTGGCCCACGACGGGCTGACCGGACTGTCCCTGGCCCGGCTGCACGGCTACCGCGCGGTGATCTGCGACATCATGCTCCCCGGCCTCAACGGTTACCGGGTGTGCGCGGCCCTGCGGGCCGACGGCGTGGACACCCCGATCCTGATGCTCACAGCGAAGGACGGCGAGTACGACGAGGCCGAGGCCCTCGACACCGGCGCCGACGACTACCTGTCCAAGCCGTTCTCCTACGTGGTGCTCGTCGCCCGGCTGCGCGCCCTGATCCGGCGCGGCGGCGCGGCCCGGCCGACGGTCCTCACCGTGGGCGACCTGCGGATCGACCCGGCCGAGCGGCGCTGCCGGCGCGGGGACGCCGAGGTCGCGCTCACGGCCAAGGAGTTCGCGGTGCTGGCGTGCCTCGGCCGGCGGGCCGGCGAGGTCGTCACCAAGTCGGAGATCATCGACGAGGTGTGGGACCAGGCGTTCGACGGGGACGTCAACATCGTCGAGGTGTACGTCCGCGCCCTGCGCCGCAAGATGGACATCCCGTTCGGGGTACGCAGCATCGAGACCGTGCGCGGCGCCGGGTACCGGCTGGTGGCGGCCCGTGCCTAGCCCGGACACCGGCTCACGGGCCGGGGCCGGCCACTGGTGGCGGGCCGGCCGGTGGGGCCGGCGGTCGCGCGGTCCGTGGCACTGGCCGTTCCTGCGGCCCGACGGCCCCGCGATCCTGCGCCGGCTCGGCTCGGTCCGGTTCCGAGCGGCCCTCGCCTCGGCCGTGGCGGCGACGCTCGCCTTCGGACTCGGCGCGCTGTGGATGCGGTCGGAGATCTACGACAGCCGGATGGACTCGGCGACCCGGCAGGCCACCCTCACCGCGCAGGCCGTGATCAGCGACAGTTTCACCGACCCGGACGTGCCCCGGCCGACGCCGAACCGGTCCGACTGGGCGGTCGCGCTGCCCGACGGTCGGGTCGTGGTGGTCGACGGCGCGCTGAACCCCTACCTGCTGTCGGGCCGGATCACGCTGCCCGTCGTCGACGGTGACCTGTGGGCGGGCTGGAGCAACACGTTTACCCTGCACTCCCAGTCGCTGGACATGGGCGTCGCGCAGCCGTTCGACGACAAGGACGTCCGCTTCGCCGTCGTCGCGTCGGGGCCGGTCGACGCGGCGAGGATGAGGGCCCTGGCCGAGCGGTACGGCGTGCCGGCCGCCACGTACGGGGCGCAGGAGCACGTGCTGGCCTACGTCGCCGTGCTCCCCGACGAGGCCGAGGCCGCGGTGGCCGCCGTGGACCGGGCGCTGGCGGGGGCTGTACCCGTCGGGGTGTTGTTCGTGGCCCTGATGGCCTGGTTCGTCACGGGCCGGGCGCTGCGGCCGGTCGAGGAGATCCGGGAACGCCTCGCCCAGATCACCGGGCACGAACTGCACCGCAGGGTGCCGGTGCCGCCGTCCGGGGACGAGATCACCCGGCTGGCCGTCACGACCAACGCGACCCTCGACCGCCTCGAGGAGGCCGTCGCCCGGCAGCGCGGATTCGTGGCGGACGCCGCGCACGAGCTGCGCAGCCCCCTCGCGAGCCTGCGGACCGGCATGGAGGTCACCCTCGCCCATCCGGAGGGGGTGGACTGGCCGGCGGAGTTCGGCCGGACGCTGCACGAGGCCCGCCGGCTGGGCGGCCTGACCGACGACCTGCTGCTGCTCGCCCGCCTCGACCGCACCACCCCCGCCGGCCGCCCGACCGCGGGCCGGATCGCGCAGGACGGCGCCTCCGGCCCGGGCCGGCTCGCGCAGGACGGCATGTCCGGGAACCCCGACGGCCGCGCGTGGCGGCCCGTGGACCTCGCCGACCTGGCATGCGAACAGGTCGCCGAGCGCGGCTACCTGCATCCGGACGGGCCGCGCTTCGCGGCGCGGGCGGACGGCCCGGCCGTGGTCGCCGGCGACGAGTCGCACCTGAGCCGGCTGCTGCGCAACCTCCTGGACAACGCCGCCCGGCACGCCGCCACGGAGGTGGTCGTCACCGTGACCCGCGACGACGCCCGGGTGACGGTCGTGGTCGCCGACGACGGACCGGGCATCGCGCCGGCTGACCGGGAACGGATCTTCGAGCGGTTCACCCGGCTCGACGCCGCCCGCGACCGCGACTCCGGCGGCACCGGCCTGGGCCTGGCCATCGCACGCGACCTGGCCGCCCAGCACCGCGGCACCCTCCGCGCGACGGACAGCCCGCTCGGCGCGCGCTTCGAGCTGGACCTGCCCAGAAACCTCTGACGGTTACGGTGGGGCCTGACCCGGTCCGCGTCGGCGACTCCGGGCCGCACGGCACGCGCCCTGCGCCTGCACTCCCAGCGTGTCCCGGCGGGCCGGGAATCCTGGCGTGTGCCCCGACGGGTCGGGGAGTCCCGGCGTCAGCTGGGCACGAGTTCCGGGGCCGTCCGCCGCGCCCACCGCACCGCCGGCGGCACGGCGAACCCCGCCCCGGCGAACACCAGCCCGAACAGCAGCCACCCCGGCCAGCCCCACCCGACGACGACCGTGGTCAGGATCGCCGGCGCCACGACGCTGGCGAAGGAGAAGCTCATGTTGTAGAGCCCCTGGTACTGGCCCTGGGCGTGCTCCGGGGCCAGAGAGAAGGAGATGCCCCACCCGCCGGCCGCCTGCCGCAGCTCCCCGAGCACGTGCACGAACGCGCCCACGAGCAGCACCACGGCCGCGACCCAGGCCGGTTGCCCGGCGGCGAGCGCGTACAGCAGGCACGCGGCCAGCAGCAGCACCCCGGAGACCCGCTGCGCGCGGGCGCCGCCGGTCGCGTCGCCGGTCCCCCGGCTGGCCCGGACCTGGAACAGCACGACCACGACGGCGTTGAGGGCCGTGGCCGCGGCGACCACCCAGGCGGGCGCGTTGGTGCGGTTGACGACCCAGAGCGGCACGGCGATGTTGAGCATCCCGTAATGGATGCACAGCACGGCGTTGAGCAGGGTCACCGTGAGGAACGGTCGGTCGCGCAGGGCCACGAGCTGGGGGCCGTTGGCGGCGCGGGGCTGCGGCGGCACGGCCGGCACCCGCAGGTTGAGCAGCGCGGCCGTCAGGAACAGCGCGGAGTTGAGCACGATCACGGCTAGGTAGCCGCCGCGGGTGTCGTGCTGCAGCGCCCAGCCGGCGGGCAGCGCGCCGAGCACCCAGCCGACGTTGGTCACGGACCGCAGGTAGGCGCGGGTGCGGACCCGTTCCTCGGCCGGCACCGCCCCGGCGATCAGCGCGCCCCGGCTGGCGCCGAGCCCGGACTCCACGAGCGACACCGCGCCGGCGACCACGACGAAAGCCACGAAACCATGCGCCATGGTGTACCCGAGGAGGACCACCGCCTGGAGGCAGCCCAGCGCGATCGTCACCGCGCGCGGCCCGACCCGGTCGGCGAGGTAGCCGGCCGGCACCCCGGCGAACAGGCCGATCACGGCCGCGATGGTCATGCCGAGCCCCACCTGGCTGGCGCTCAGGCCGACCGACCGGGAGAAGAACACCACGCTGATCGTGATGAACGTGCCCCGCCCGATCGACGCGACGAGCGAACTCGTCGTCAACGCCAGCAGGGCCGGCGAGCCCGGGGTCAGCGAACGCAGCAAGTTGATCAAGCGTGGCGGCATCGCCAGAGGCTATCGGACCAGCCGCCCCCGACGCCGCCCGAGGTCACGTCGAGTGACCCTTGTTATGTTCGTAACAATTCAAGGGTACCGATGTCTTGTGTTGGTCTTCGGGGTCTGTTTGTCTACGGCCAGCCGTGTTAACGGCCCCCGAACACGAGGAGCCCTCATGAGACGTGTAACAGGGACGGTCGGACTGGTCCTGGCCCTGGTCGCCGGGGCGGTGACGCTGGGTGCACAGCCGTCGGCCGCGACCCCCGGCGCGCCGTCGGCGGCCGGCACCACGCTGGCCGCCGCACCGAACATCGACGTGAACAACGTCAAGGCCCACCTGCAACAGCTGCAGACCATCGCGACCAACAACGGCGGCAACCGGGCGACCGGCACCGGCGGCCACACCGCCTCCGTGTCCTACGTGCAGCAGAAGCTGCAGGCGGCCGGGTACACCGTCACGCTGCAGACCTGCACGAGCTGCAACGGCTCGGCGAAGAACGTGATCGCCGACTGGCCGGGCGGCAACACCGCCAACACCTACATGTTCGGCGGCCACCTCGACAGCGTGAGCGCCGGCCCCGGCATCAACGACGACGGCTCCGGCTCGGCGTCGCTGCTGGAGGTCGCCCTGGCCCTGGCCGCGGCGAACCCGACCATGACCAACCACGTCCGGTTCGCCTGGTGGGCCGGCGAGGAGCAGGGCCTGATCGGCTCGGCGTTCTACGTCAACTCGTTGACGTCGACCCAGAAGAGCGCCATCAAGGCGTACGGCACGTTCGACATGATCGCCTCCACGAACGCCGGGTACTTCGTCACCGGCACCGACGCTGTCGCGGTGAAGCTGCGGGAGTACTTCGTGTCGATCAGCGTGCCGACCGAGACGTCCACCGAGTGCTGCTCGGACGACGGCTCGTTCCGCGACGCCGGCATCCCCGCGTCGATCAACTCGACCGGCGCCGGCCGCACCAAGACCAGCGCGCAGGTCACCAAGTGGGGCGGCACCGCCGGCGCGGCGTACGACTCCTGCTACCACAAGGCCTGCGACTCCTACCCCTCGAACATCAACACCACCTCCCTGGACCGGTACGCCGACGCCGAGGCGTACGCCGTGTGGGCCCTCGCGGTCGGTTCGGCCCCCGCCGACGACTACGCGATGTCGCTGAGCCCGACGTCCGGCGCCGTGAACCCGGGCGGCTCCACGACGACGACCCTGAGCACGTCGACCACCTCCGGCAACCCGCAGACCGTGAACCTGACGGCCTCCGGCGCGCCGGCCGGGGTGACCGTGGCATTCAACCCGTCCTCGGTGACCTCGGGCGGATCGTCGACCGTGACGATCTCGACCACGGCCTCGGCCGCGCCGGGGACCTACACATTGACGATCTCCGGGTCGGGGACGGTCACGCACACGGTGACCTACGCGCTGACGGTCAACGGCACCGGGACCTGCTCCAGCCCGGGGCAGAAGATCGCCAACCCGGGCTTCGAGTCCGGCGCGGCGTCGTGGACGGCGACGTCCGGGGTGATCGGGGCGAACACCGGCAACGGCTCGCCGCGCACCGGCACCCAGGACGCCTGGCTCGACGGGTACGGCTCGGCGCACACCGACACCCTGTCCCAGTCGGTCACCCTGCCGGCCGGGTGCGCGAGTTACACCCTGTCGTTCTACCTGAAGATCAGCACGGCGGAGACGAGCACCACGGTGCAGTACGACAAGCTGACCGTGCAGGTCGGGACGGCCACCCTGGCCACGTACTCGAACCTGAACGTCGCCGGGTACACCCTGCGCTCCTTCGACGTGGCGGCCTACGCCGGCCAGACGGTCACGCTGAAGTTCACCGGGGTGGAGGACTCCTCGCTGCAGACGTCCTTCGTCATCGACGACACCGCGCTGACGGTGTCCTGAGTGAACGCGCCGCGGGGCCTCGTCCAGGCCCCGCGGCGGTCCCGCTCCGGTCAGCTGCCGCGCACCTCGACGGTGTAGAGGGAGTAGCCGTAGGTGGTGCCCCGGGTGACGCCCTGCATGCGGACGTAGCGGGCCGTGGTCGGCGTGAAGGTGACGTCGTCGACGCCGCCGTTCTCGCCGCGCCGGGCCGAGACCGTCGTCCAGGTCGTGCCGTTGGCCGACACCTGCAGGTCATAGTCCTTGCCGTAGGCGGCCTCCCAGGTCAGTACGACCCGGCCCACCGTCTTGGACGCGCCCAGGTCGACCTGGAACCATTCGCCGTTGGTGTAGGCGCTGGACCAGCGGGTCGCCGGGTCGCCGTCGATCGCCTTGGCTGCAGGGAAGTTCGCCGTCTCCTGGGAGGACGCGCTGGCCGTGCCGCCCCGGGCCAGATCGGTGGCGTCCGCGAGCACCTCGAACCGGAACAGGGAGTAGCCGAAGGTGGTGCCGCGCGCGATGCCCTGCATCCGGACGTAGCGGGCGGCGACGGACGTGAGTGCGATGGTGTCCACGCCCGCCGTGGTCCGGCCCCGGCGTTGGGCGACGGTCGTCCAGGTGGTGCCGTCGGGTGAGACCTGCAGGTCGTAGTCCTTGCCGTAGGCGCCCTCCCAGTCCAGGACGACGTTCCCGATCGACTTCGTGGCGCCGAGGTCGACCTGGATCCACTGGTTGTCGCTGTAGGTGCTCGCCCACCGGGTGGACTGTTCGCCGTCGGTGGCGAAGACCGGCGCCAGGCCGGAGGTCTCCTGCGACGACGCGGTGGTCGGCTTGCCGAGTGCCAGGTCGTTGGGGTTAACGACCGGTCGGATGTAGGCGACGCCCGGGCCCATGCCCACCGCCGTCACCCGGGCGACGAACGCGCCGTAGTCGGTGCCGGACCTCGTGCCGGACCACTCCTTCTGGGCGAGGACGGCGAAGGACTTCTTCACGAGTCCGTGCACGTCGAGTTCGGTGTAGGTGGCGTGCACCAGGTCGTTCCACACCGCCGGCATCGCGCCCTTGAGGCGGGCGTGCTGGGCCGGCACCGTCTGGTCGGCGAACACGTTGGGTTCCCAGCTGCTGTACAGCCACGCGCCGTCGAGGCCCTGCGGGTGGTAGTAGGTCGCGAACGGGACGACGTAGAGGTTGGAGTCGTTGGAGTTGATGACGTCGTAGCCGTCGTCGATGGCGTTCTGGCCGGAGTAGTAGCCGTTGTTCCAGCTGTTGATCGTGATGTCGCGGTCGGAGCCGGTGGCGCCGCCGGGGAACGAGTTGAAGTCGCCCCAGATCCGGACCTGCTTGCCGAGGGACCGGATGTGGCCGGCCATCGTGTTGATGTAGGTCCGTTGAAGACCCTTGTCCCCGGGGTACTCGTCGGCGCCCATGTGCAGCGCCGGCCCCTTGAACCACGGCGCGAACTCGGAGTACACGCTCTTCATGTAGTCGGTGGTCGCGGCCTTGCTCAGGTCCAGGTTGTCGGAGTTGCCGCCGTTGAGGCCGAGCTCGGGGTGCGCCTTGACGAACGCGCGGGCGTGTCCCGGGGCGTCGATCTCGGGCACCAGGGTCACGGCGTGCGCGGCGGCGGTGGCCTCGAAGGAGTCCCAGTCGGCCCGGGTGTAGGAGCCGTCGGTGGCCGCGAGCCCGGAGAAGGTGGGGTTGGTGCTCTTCAGCCGGAACGCCGAGTAGGCCTTCGTCCAGTCGCCGTTGGGCGCCTGGATCTCGTTGTCGTTGAGGTGCAGCTGGAACGTGTTGAGCTTCAGCCACCCCATCCACTTGATGTACGACTGGATGAACTCCGGCGTGAAGTAGCGCCGGCCCACGTCGAGCATGAAGCCGCGCACCGCGTAGTTCGGGTAGTCCACGGCCGAGCCGAGCGCGACCGTGGTGCCCCGGACCAGGATCTGGAGCAGGGAACGGGTGCCGTAGTACAGGCCGGTGTCGCTGGCCCCGGTGACGGTCACCCCGGTCGCCGTGGTGTCCAGCCGGTAGGCCTCGGGCTTCAGGGTGGCCAGGACCCCGCCGTAGGAGGCGTTCGGGTCGACCTTCAGGGTGATGTCGCCCTGGGCCGGGCCGCCGGTGGCCGTGGTCAGGCGCAGCGGGGTCAGCTCGGTGACCTCGGCGACGAGTTGGGTGGCGAGCTGGCCGACGCGCGGGGCCGCGCCCGCGGGTACCACGATGCGGCTGGACGAGGTGAGCTGGAGCGATCCGGTGCCGGCGGTCCACTCCTGCAGCGCGGGAACGACGTCCGGCGCGGGGTTCGCCGCTGCGGCCGGCGGCGCGCCGACCGTGAGAGCCGCGACGACGGCCAGCGCGGCCACCGCCGCCGCCCGGGAATACCTGTGGGATCTCATGAGGCGCTCCTAGCTGTTCAGCCCGGGGCGGTCAGGCACCCGTGCCGTCGTCGGTGGATCCGTGATGTGGCTCCCCGTGGTCCCGATCCGCGTTGACAGGGACGTGTTCTCCCGCCACCCGACCTGGTCGGGTGTGCGCCGTTCGTGGTGGTGGTGGTGCTCTACGCCGCCGTCATACGGCGACCCCGGCCGCGTTCTGGGAGCTGCCCGGCATCGTGAGCATCACGCCGAACTCCTGGCAGATCGCGTGCGCCGTCGCGCCGATGACGACGCTGTGCTCGCCGAGGGTGGAGAACCGCAGGGTCACCGGCGCGAAGCCGGGCATCACCCGCAGTGCCAGGGCCTCGTTCGTCTCGCGCAGCAACGCCGGTCCGACCGGGTCGCCGACCAGCGGCCCGCCGGCGACGAAGTCCGTGACGTCCAGGGTGGCGGCCAACATGGACAGCAGCCGGGCCAGTTCCCTGGCCCCGCGGCGGATCCGTTCGCCCAGGGCGCGCGCCTCGCCGTCGTCCGCGCCGCCGAGGAACCGCTCCACGACCGCCGGGGACGCGTCACCGACCATGACCGGCAGGGTGGCCACCGTCTCCAGACAGCCGACGAGGCCGCACCGGCAGCGCAGCGACGTGCCGATGTCGAGGTGGCCGATCTCGCCGCTGCGGAACTCGCGGCCCTCGTAGAGCCGGCCGTCGAGGACGATGCCCGCGCCGATGCCGGTGCCGATCCAGATCAGCACGACGCTGACGCCCCACTGGGTGGACAGCGCGACCTCGGACAGGGCCACGGCGTTCGCGTCGTTGACCACATGGACGGGCACGTCACCGCAGCGCTGCGACAGGTCCCTGCCGAACGGGAGCATGTGCCAGTTGTAGTTGACCGCCTCGCGGATGGTCCCGTCGCCGGTGACGATGCCCGGCACCGCGACGCCGATCGCCGTGATCGCGCCGGCCCGCTCCGGGGTCAGCCGGTGCACCGCCGAGGCGGCCACCGCGATCGTGTCGTCGCCCGGGAAGTGCGGGATGGTGACGGTCTGCTCGGCGCGGCCGGTCAGGGTGAACCTGCTGGCCGTGATCTGCCGGCGGCCGACGTGCACGCCGACGAACCGGTGGTGGTCGCGGTCGAGTTCCAGGAGCATCCGCGGCTTGCCGCCCCGCGAGCCGCCGAGGCCGGACTCGCGGACCAGGCGGCGCTCGATCAGGCTGGCCACGATGTCGGACACGGTGGCCGCCGGCAGCCCCGTCTCCCGGACGATGTCGGTCCTGGCGACCTGGCCGTCGCCCACCGCGACGCTCTGCAGGACCAGCACGTCGTTGCGGGCCCGCAGCGAACGCTTCGTGCCCTTCTGCGCCGACCGTAGCTGCGTCACCGCGACCCCACTTCGTTCATTCACCGTCGTTACTTCTCCGAAGGCAGACGTTATGACTCCGGTCGATGGTGCGCAAGAGGTCCCGGGGAACGGGTTTCCGCGGGATCGCCCATGGTGTCGGAGGTGGGTACGAATCGGCCCGGAACTACGGCCGGACAGTGAAGAAAGTGGGCTCCCGCCAGCCGGCGACGGCCGGTCGCGGCCTGCGGCGTGGCGGGGGCGGCCAGGTGCGACGGGGTCCGGCACCGGTGCGGCCGGATCCGGTGGGCCAGGTTCGTCGGCGGTGTCGCACCCGGTCGGTAGGCTCCGGCCATGAGTTCCGCGCCCACGCCCCCCGGCGGCCTCCAGGTAGCCGTCCTGTCGACAATGACCGAGGAAGAACACGGCGGCCACGCCGTGGTGCTGCTGCACGGCTGGGGCGCGCCCGGCGACGACATGGTTCCGCTCGGCCGGGCGCTGATCCGGCCGGGGACCAGGGTGTTCGCGCCGGCGGGGCCGCTGCCGGAGTTCGGCGACGGCCGGGCCTGGTGGCGTCTGGGTCCCGACGAGCGCCCGGCGTGGGCCTGGGACGACCAGCCGCCGGCCGACCACCGGCCGAACCAGCTCGTGACAGCGGCCCGGGAGGCGGTGCTCGCGCTGCTGGCGACGGTCCGGGAGCAATTCGTGCCCGACACCGTGTCCCTCGCCGGCTTCTCGCAGGGCGCGATGCTCGCCCTCGATGTGGGCCTGCTGGCAGAGGCCGGGGTCGACCGGGTGGCCGCGCTGTCCGGGGTGGTCCTCGCCGACTCCCTCGCCGCGCTGCACGCGCCCGGGCCGCGCCGGCCCCGCTTTCTCGTCGCGCACGGCCGCCATGACGAGCAGGTGCCGTTTGCCGGCGGCGAGCAGGCCCACGACCTGCTGGTCCGGCACGGCTACGACGTGGCGTGGCGCCCCTTCGACGGCGGCCACGACATCCCCGGCCAGATCGTGACGGCGCTCGACACGTTCCTGTTCGACGACCCGCCGACCCGGGACTGACGCGCGTACGGGAAAGGTTCGGGTCGACACCGTCGCCGTGCCGCCGGGGACCTCGGCCGCGGGCGGACGGTGATTCTTCGGCATGCGTCGGACACCGCGGACGCGTTTACCGGAAAGCCCCGGGAAATGACCGTCGAACTGACGCCCGGCGTTCATATCGGCGTGCGTATATATCGACCTCGATTAGCGTGGAGAATTGAACACCGAGTCAATTTCGGACCAATGGCAATGAATCGCGGGCACGCCTTTCGTCATATGTGGAGTGTGCGCGCACAATTCTGACATCTGGCTGTCCGACATGGACCTGCGACCGAGTTGAGACGGTCAGAACATGGCGATTTTTCGACACCGGTGAGATATTGAGAACTGATGAATGACGCCCGGGCACCATGCGTGGTGCCGGGCAGGCAACCCATGATTCGAACAAAGTTGGCGGCCAGACTGCTGTTCTGAATCGTCCGAACGGACGAGAATCGACCACCGCACGGTGCGTGGCAGCACCGTGCAAAACGTTTCCCAGCCGTCCGCGGGTGTCGGGGCACCACTCGCAAAAGTGGTGGATGGCGGGAAGCGTGTCCCAACTCGACGATAGCGAGGATGCTGCGTTGTTGGACATAGTCCTACTCGGACCGGTGGAGGTCCGGACAAACGGGAGTGGCGTGGCGCTCGCTCCCCTGGAACGGAATCTGCTGACGATCCTCGCGTTGTCCGCGCGCACGGTGCTGTCCACTGAGCGGATCATCGACGGCCTGTGGGGCGACCGGCCGCCGGCCGCGCCGCGCTCCCGGGTGCAGGGGCTCGTGTCGACCCTGCGCCGCAAGCTGGGCGACGTGCTCGTCACCCGGCACCCCGGATACGTGCTCGACCTCGCGCCCGACGCCTGCGATCTCGGCCGCTGCGAGGACCTGGCCCGGCGCGCGCGCTCGGCCGGCAGCCCGGCGGAGACCGCCGACCTGCTGGGCCGGGCCCTCGGGCTATGGCGGGGCGAGCCGCTCGACGGGGTCAACGCCCCCGGTGCCGACGCCGACCGGGCCCGGCTCACCGAGCTGCGGGTCGGGCTGCTCGAGGAACGCTTCGAGGCCGGGCTGGGGCTCGGCGCGCACACGGAGCTCGTCGCGGAGCTGACCGCCGCCGTGGCCGCCCACCCGCTGCGGGAACGGCTGGCCGGTCAGCTGATGCTCGCGCTGTACCGGTGCAACCGGCAGGCGGACGCGCTGCGGGCATACCAGGCGCTCCGTGAGCAGCTCGCGGAGGAGCTCGGCGCGGACCCGTGCTCGGATCTGCGGGACCTGCACGCGACGATCCTGCGCGGCGGCCAGGTCGCGGGGGCCGGGCCGGGCAGGGAGCGGGCCGTCCTCGACGGTTCCGCCGAGCACGCCCCGGCCGGCGAGGTGGCGCGGGTCGAGCCGTCCCGGGTCGTCGAGGAGCACCGCCCGGCGCAGATGCCGGCGAGTGTCGGGCACTTCACCGGCCGGCGGGCCGACCTGGGCGAGCTGACGGCCGCGTTGCCGGGGCCGGACGACGAGCCCCGGGTGCTCGTGGTGTCCGGGGCCGGCGGCCTGGGCAAGACCGCGCTGGTGGTCCGCTGGGCGCACTCCGTGGCCGACCGGTTCCCCGACGGCCAGATCTTCGTGGACCTGCGCGGCGGCGGGCAGGCCGAGGCGTTGTCGCCCGGCACGGCGCTGGGCGCTGTGCTGCTGGCGCTCGGGGTGGCCGTGGAGCAGTTGCCGGTCAGTTCCGAGGAACGGGCGACGTTGTACCGGACCCTGGTGCACGACCGCCGGGTCCTGCTCGTCGCCGACGACGTGGGCTCCGTGGCCCAGTTGCTGCCGCTGGTGCCCCCGACCCCGGGCAGCCTGGTCGTGGCCACCAGTCGCCGGCGGCTGACCGCGCTCACCGCGCACCACGCGGTGCGCACGCTGGCCATCGAGCCACTGGACCCGGGGGCGGCGTACGAGCTGCTGTGCGGGATCGTCGGGCCCGAGCGGCTGCGCGGCGAGGACGCCACCGAGGTGGTGGAGCTGTGCGGCGGCTGGCCGCTGGCGCTGCGGCTGGCCGGGGCGACCCTGGCCGCCCGGTCCCGGCAGACGCTGAGTTCGTTCGCCGACGAGCTGCGCGAGCGGGTGGACGTGCTGTCCGTCGCCGACGACCCGCGCACCGTGCGCGCGGCGCTGGCAGACGCGCACGACAGCCTGGGTCCGGCGGCCGGGCGGTTGTTCGCCCAGCTGGGCCTCGTACCCGGCTCGTCGGTGTGTCTGCAGCTCGCCGCGGCGGCGGCCGGCACGTCCGTGCTGCGGGCCCGCGGCCTGCTCGACGAGCTGATCTCGGCGAACCTGGTGGTGGAGACCGGCCCGGACCGGTACTGGTTCCACGACATGATCTGGCGGTACGCACGGCGGTGCGGCGCGGCGCTCACCGATCGCGCGGTCGTGGAGGACCGCGTCATCCGGTGGTACCTGGCCGTGTACGACGGGGTCGCCCGCCGGGTCACCCCCGACGCCGACTGGCCCCCGGTGTCCGGCCCGGTGGAGTGGCTGCCGTTCGAGTCCGACGCCGACGCCGACCGGTTCGCCGCCGCGGAGAGCCCGAACCTACCGGGCGTGCTGCGCTGGGTCGCCGCGCACGGCAACCCGGGGCTGGCCTGGCATCTGGCGGCCCTGACCTACGCCGCCGACGCCGGGCTGCCGCCGGAGGCCTGCGAGCTGGGCCTGGCCGCGGCGCTGGCCCTGGACGACCGGCACGCCGCCGGTGAGGCGCACGCCCAGCTCGGCGCGGTCCTGCTCCGCGATCCGCTCCGGCTGGACGAGGCCGACGGGCACCTGACCCTGGCCGCCGAGCTGCTCGAACCGGGCGACGGCCGGCTGGCGTGCACCGCGTCGTTCGGCCTGGGCGCGCTGCGGGCCCGGCAGGGCAGGAACACCGAGGCCCGGGCCGCGTTGGAGAGCGGGCTGCGGTTCCTGGACCCGGGCCGCGACCCGCTGTCGTACGCGATCATGCTGCTCGGCTACGCGGAGGTGCTGGTCCGTTCCGGGGCCGTCGACCGGGGACAGGAGCGCTTCGCCCAGGCGATGATCCTGTGCCAGGCGACCCTGGGCAGCCAGGGTGACCGGTTCGGGCAGTTCGACCGGGGGCGGGTGTACCTCAACCAGCAGCTCGCCGACGCGTACCTGGACTTCCTGGGCCGTTCGCTCGACGCGCCCCGGGTCACCGGGCCGGACCGCCGGCTGGCCAGGACCCTGGTCGACATCAGCCTCGCGCTGCGGTCGCGGGAGCCGGTCAACCGGGACGTGGTGTTCCCCCAGCAGCGGCAGAAGCGCTGGCTGGACGAGCGCTACATGTCGCTGCCCAGGGTGGACGCGGCGGACTCGTACCGGATCTGAAGTGGATCTGTGGGGCCGGTTGGCACGCTCGGGGACACAACCGGCCCCAGGAGGAACGATGGTCCGCGCGCGTGCCGAGGCGATGTACGCCCGGGACCTGACCTGCCAGACGCTGGGCGTCACCCTCGACGAGGTGGCCCCCGGCCGGGCGGTGCTGGGCATGCTGGTGACCGGGGACATGGTCAACGGCCACGGCATCACCCACGGCGGGTACGTGTTCCTGCTGGCCGACGCCGCGTTCGCGTACGCGTGCAACTCGCACGGCCCGGTCACCGTGGCCCAGGCCGCGCAGGTGACGTTCCTCCAGCCGGCCCAGGTGGGCGACCGGCTCACCGCGGAGGCCGTGGAGCGGGTCCGGCAGGGCCGCAGCGGGGTGTACGACGTGACGGTCACCGGTCCGGGCGGGGTGGTCGCCGAGTTCCGGGGGCAGAGCGTGTCCCTGGCCGGAAATCCGTTCCCGGCCCCGACCGTCCAGGAGTGACGCCCCCGCCCGTCACCGTGTCCAGTGCGGATCGCGGCCGAGGTGGGCGAGTATCCGGTCCAGCGCGGGGGCGTCCGGCGGCACCGGCAACGCCGGCCGGAAACTCGCCCCGGTGCGGCGGCGGCGCGGGCCGTCCGGCACCTCCCGGTAGCCGATCTCGGTGACCGCCGCCACCAGGTCCGGGTCGAAGTCCACGGTCCGCCCCACGGACACGGCCACATCCCAGCCGTGCACCAGGTAGTCGAGCAGGTGGAAGCCGACCGCCTGCCGGGCCGGGTACAGCAGGTCCGCGTCGATCAGCGGCAGCCAGAACCGGCGCTCCAGCACGCCGGGGGTCCCGAACGCGACGACGACCCGCGCGGCGGAGGCCAGGTAGTCGGCGCGCAGGTCCGGGCCGACCGGCGAGGTCCACACTGACCGGTCGCAGGTCTCGCCGTCGGCGGCGGCGGCGAAGCCCCGGTTCTCCCGGATCATGTGGGTGAGCAGGTCGCGCAGCGTCCACCCGGCGCACGGGGTCGCCGCCTCCCACTGGTCGTCGCCGATGCCGGCGACGACGGCCGCGCCGTGTTCCAGGGTCCGGCGGTGCAGGTCGAGCATGCTCAGGTCGCCTTTCGGCCGTGCCGGTCGGTCCACCAGCGGCGACCGGACTCGGGCAGGGTGGAGATCGGATCGTGGTACGGGTGCCGCCCGGCCGGATCGCCGCCGGTGACCTGATAGTCGCGCGTCCAGTACGAGACGCCGCGGTCGCGGTCGTAGTCGACCAGCTGGTGGACCCAGCGCTTGCCCACGTAGGGCACGTCGCAGACGATCCGCGGGGTGGCGTAGCCCGGCAGGTAGCCCATGATGGCCTCCTGGACGCGCTGGGCCTCGGCCACCGACACCCGCCAGTGCTCGGCGTTCGGGATCATGTCGCACAGGTAGAAGTAGTACGGCAGGATGTTCGCCTCGCCCTGCAACGCGAAGCACAGGTCCAGCAGGTCCGCCGGGGTCGCGTTCACCCCGCGCATCAGGACGCCCTGGTTGCGCACGTCGCGGACCCCGGCGTCGAGCAGGGTCCTGGCGGCCTGCGCGACCAGGGGGGTCACCGAGTTGCGGTGGTTGGCGTGGGTGTGCACGGCCAGGTTCACCGCCCGGGCCGACGCGATCCGGGCGACGCGGGCCATGCCCTCGACGACCTCCGGTTGCAGCCAGTGCTGCGGCAGGCCGACGAGGGCCTTGGTGGCCAGCCGGATGTCGCGGACCGAGTCGAGGTCCAGGAGGCGGAGCAGGAAGGACTCCAGCTGCCGCCACGGCACGTTGGCCACGTCGCCGCCGGAGACCACCACGTCGCGGACGCCGGGCGTGCGCTTGAGGTAGTCGAGCATCTGTTCCTGGCGGTCGCGCGGGCGCAGCGTCAGCCTCGCCTTGGCGACCTGGGGGGTGGAGTTGCCGACGAGGTCCATCCGGGTGCAGTGCCCGCAGTACTGGGGGCAGGTGGACACCAGCTCGGCCAGGACCTTCGTCGGGTACCGGTGGGTCAGCCCCTCCACCACCCACATCTCGGCCTCGTGCAGCGAGTCGCGCTCGGCGAGCGGGTGGCTCGGCCAGTCGGGGTCGCGGTCGGAGGCCACCGGCAGCATGTACCGGCGGACGGGGTCGGCCAGGAACGCCGCGTCATCGGGCGGCGCGCCGGGGACCATCGTGTTGAGCATCTGCGGCGGGAGGAGCATGGACATGGTCGCGTACCGGGCCATGTCGGCGGCGAGGTCGGTGTAGAACGCGTCGGAGAGCAGGTCGCCGAGCACGGCGCGGAGCTGGCCGGGGTTCTTCACGCAGTGCGCGCGCTGCCACTGGGCGTCGCGCCATTCGGCCTCGGTGACGTCGCGCCAACCCGGCAGCCGTCGCCAGTCCGGCTCGGTCAGGGTGCTCCGGACGTACTGGTAGGGCTGCCGGGTGGCGTCGTCGGTCATCGGCCGGCGGTGTCCAGCAGCGTGGCGAGCCGGGTGCGCAGCTCGCGCTTGAGCACCTTGCCCGTCGGGCCGAGCGGGAAGTCCTCCGGGGAGCGGGCGATCCGGACCGCGGCCAGGGTCGCCAGACCGGCGTCGGCGAGCGCCTTGTTGGCCTGGTCGCGGACCAGCTCCTCCGTGGCGTCGGCGGCGTCGGCCTGCAGCTGGACGACTGCGACCGGGGCCTGCCCGGTGCCGTCGGCCGAGGGCACGCCGATCACGGAGCAGTCCCGGACCAGCTCGGCGCAGTCGGCGAGCAGGATCTCCTCGAGCGGCAGGCTGTACACCGGGCCGGCGGCGGTGTCGATCACGTCGACGGTGCGGTCGAGGTGGTAGAACCGGCCGTCGGGGGTCCTGCGGGCCACGTCGCCGGTCAGCCAGTACCCGTTGAGGTGGAAGGACGCGGTCAGTCGGGCGTTGTTCCAGTAGCCGGGGGTGAGCGAGGGGCTCTTGACCGCCAGCATGCCGACGGTGCCGTCGGGCACCTCGTTGCCGTCGTCGTCGAGGACGGCCGCGGCGATCACGACCTCGGTGGGCTTGCCCACGCACCGGTCGTCGCGCACGGACTCGGGCGTGGTGACCTGGCCGAACAGCGCCATGCCCATCTCGGAGGAGCCGAGGCCGTCGATGAACTGGGAACCGGCCAGGGCCTCCTCGTCGGCGAGGTCCGACGGCAGCAGCCACGGCTTGATCAGGCCGGCCGGCCGCTCGCCGAGGCTCGCCAGGCGGCGGATGTGGCCGTAGTGCGCCGAGTCGCCGGTGTTGAACCAGGAGTGCACCTTCGCGGCGCCCTTGACCGGCAGCTCACCGGTCGCCAGCTCCACGAACGACCGGGGGAACGACGCGATCATGGTCGGCTGGAAGGCCTCCATCACCGGCTCGACGACCTCGCGCCGCCAGTCCCCCATCACCATGGTCGGCACGCCGAGCAGGGTGGTGGTCATGAAGTAGCTCAGGCCGCCGGCGTGGGTGTGCGGCATCAGGCACATCAGCTTGTCGTACGACTCGGCCGGGAACCGGACCATCCGGGGCTGCTTGCCGTCCCAGAACTGCCGGTGCGCCAGGATCGTCGACTTGGGCGTGCCGGTGGTGCCCGACGAGTGGATGAGCGCCACCACGTCGTCGGCCTTGTGCCGGTACGGGTAGACCTCGGGCAGCGCGGCGGACTCCGCGTCGAAGGCCTGCACCTCGGCGGCCAGGGCCAGGAACCGGGGCCGGTGCTGCGGATCGGCCCGGTACGCCGAGGCCAGCCGGGTCGTGTCGTCGGCCACGATGCCGACCACGCCCACGTGGTTGAGGTAGCGCACCATCACGTCGGCGCGCATCGCGTCGTTGACCATGGCCGGGATCGCGCCCAGGGCCGACAGCGCCAGGAAGTGGATCAGCGGTTCGAGGCCCTCGGCGACGACGATGCCGACCGGGTCGCCCGCGCGGACGCCGGCCGTGTGGTACCAGCGGGCGTAGCGGTCGCGCAGGGCCGCCAGGTCCAGCAGGCTGTGGCCGCGCATCACCACCTGGCCGCGGTGGTCGACGCTGTGGCTGTACGCGTAGGGCACCGACCGGTTCGGGTTCACGGCCAGGGCGTGGTCCAGGAAGTTGCCTGCCCCCAGTTCCGGCTCCGTCATCAGCTGCTGCCGGGCCGCCAGCGGGGCGATCGAGGTGGTCATCGTTCCTCCTTAGGAGAGGGTGAGAATGTCGGCGGCCACGCGCTGGCCGGATCGGATGGCGCCTTCCATGAGCCCGAAGAACTCGGTGCTCGTCTCGGTGCCCGCCCAGTGCACCCGGTGGTGCGGGGTGGTCAGGTGCGGGCCGAGGGTGATCCAGTCGCCGGGTCCGAACAGGGCCGCGTAGCAGCCCCGGCTGTACTCCTCGTTCACCCAGTCGGTGACGTGGAAGCCGATCGGCGGCGGGAGCATCGGGAACAGCCTGGCCGCCTGGGCGACGGCCGACGCGCGCCGCTCGGCCGGCGACAGGGCCGCGTACTCGTGCGCCTCGGCGCCCGTGACGAACCCGGTCAGCACGCCCACCGAGCCGTCGGCCGGCGAGTCATCCACAGTGGACAGCAGCGGTCCGTGCGCGTTGACGGACCAGCCGGACAGGCCGTGTTCGCGCCACACCGGCGCCGGGTAGACGAGGTGCACCTTGACGGCGCAGCCGGGGGCGGTGGCGGGCGTGGCGCGGCGTACCCCCAGAGCGGGGGTGATGGCGATCGCGTCGGCGAGGCGCGGCGGGACCGCGACCACGACGGCGTCGGCGCGCCACTCCCCGCCGGCGGCGCGCACCGTGACCCCGGTGTCGTCGGAGTCGATCGCGCGGACCGGAGCGGACAGCCTGACGTCCAGGCCCGCGGCGAGCCGCTCGCACAGCTGGTGCGCGCCGCCGTCGACCCTGTCGGCCTGCGCGCCGCCCTCGAACGCGTTCAGGTAGCGGATCCCGCCGCCCGAACGCAGGTAGAACGCCATGTGCAGCACCGAGACGTCCGCGGGGTCCGCGGCCATCATCTCGCCGAGGAACAGTGGGAAGAACAGCCGCGCGTCCGGGTGGGTGACGTTGTGCCGCACCCACTCGGCGACCGTCGTGGCGTCGAGCACCGCCGCGTCCGGGGTCAGCCACGGCGCGTCGACCCGAACGCTCGCGGTCAGGTCCGCGAGCAGGTCGAACAGCTCGCCGAGGGCCACGGCGCTCAGCGGGGGGAAACGTCCGGGCCGGGTGGCGTCACCGTCGCCCAGCTCGAAGCGGCTGTCCCCGACCATGCCGGTCGGGGTCGTCTTGACGTCCAGCTCCGCCATCAGCGCGGTCAGCGCGGTGTGCCGGTCCCCGAGGTACGCGGCCCCGGCGTCCACCCAGCCGCCCGGCGCGACCTCGATGCCGTGCGTGCGGCCGCCGACCCGGTCCCGGGCCTCCAGGACCGTCACGTCGGCCCCGCCGGCGACGAGCTGCCGGGCGGCGGTCAGACCGGCCAGCCCGGCGCCCACGACGACGACCCTCATGCGACCAGGCTCCCGATCCGCTTGGCGAGCGCGTCCGGGGTGGGCGCGAGCAGGAAGTCGTCGAAGGACAGCTCCACCCCGGTGGCCCGCGCGACCCCGCTCAGGATCCGGGTCGCCAGCAGCGAGTCGCCGCCCAGCTCGAAGAAGTCGGAGTCGGCGTGCACCTCCGGGGTCTCCAGTACCCGACGGAAGATGTCGATCACCCCGTCAACGTTCATTGTTCGTCCTCCCCTGCCCTGTCGGGCGAATACCGCCGGTGCGTCGCCGCCCGGTCGACTTTTCCGCTCGCGGTGTGCGCGAGCCGCGCAACCACGGTGATCCGACCCGGCACCAGGTGACCCGGGAGCCGGGTCCGCAGGTCGCCGGACAGCGCGGCGCGCAGGCCGGCCGGGTCGACGCCCGGGGCGGCGACCACGTAGCAGGCCAGGATCGTCCGGCCGGCCACCTCGGCCCCGGCCACTGCGACGGCGCCCACGCCGGGGTGCGCGCCGACCAGGGCCTCGACCTCGGCCGGGTCGACGCGCACGCCCCGGATCTTCACCACGCCGTCGAGCCGGCCCAGGTGCAACAACGACCCTTCGGGGGTACGGGCCACCCGGTCACCGGTCCGGAAGAACCGCCCCTCGGGTCCGGTGACGAACCGCTCGGCGGTCGCACCGGGCAGCCCGAGGTAGCCGGTGGCGAGGGCCGGGCCGCCGATCAGCAGCTCGCCGTCCGGGCCGATCCGCTCCACGACGTGCGGCAGCGCCCGGCCGATCGGCACCGCGCCCCCGACCGGCAGGTCCAGGCCGGCGGCGTGCGTGATCAGCGTGGTCTCGGTGCAGCCGTACGTGTTGAGCAGCCGGACGTCGGCGGTGTCCAGGTCGTGCCAGTCCGCCAGCCGGGCCGGGCTGCACGCCTCGCCGCCGATCACCAGGAGGCGCACCCCGTTGGGCAGCGCGGCCCCGTCCTCGGCGAGGTGGCGGACCAGCTCGTGCCAGTACGCTGTCGGCAGGTCCAGCACCGTGACGCCCCGCTCGGCGACCATCCGCAGGAACCGGGGGAACGAGCCGGTGTGCGCCTCGTCGTCGAGCACGAGGGCGGCCCCGGCGGTCAGGGTCGGCCAGATCTCCTCGAAGCAGGTGTCCCAGCTCAGCGAGGCGAACTGGAGCACCCGGTCGGTGGGGGTGATCCCGAACAGGGTCCGCAGGGCCGCCACGGTGGTGGCGATCGCCCGACGCGGGGTGATCACCGGCTTGGGTGCGCCGGTGGATCCGGAGGTGAACAGCAGGTAGGCGGGGGCTTCGGGATCGGGCGCCGGCTGCGTCCCTGCGGGTGCCGGGGCCTCGGCCTGGCCCGGTGCCGGGTCCGCCGGCCGCGTCCCTGCGGGCGGCCGGTCCTCCGTCAGGTCCACGACCCGCACGCCGTCCGGGGCTACCTGCCCCGGCCCGGTGAGCAGGACCGTCCGGCAGCCGACGGCGGCCAGCATCGCCCGCTGCCGCTCGACCGGGTAGCCAGGGTCGACAGGACAGTAGGCTCCGCCGGCGGCGTGCACCCCGAGCAGTCCGGCCACGGTCTCCGGGGTGCGGGCGGTGAACACCGCGACCGTCCCCGGGTCCGGGCCGAGCGCGCCGGCGACGGCCCGGACCCGCTCGTGCAACTCGGCGTAGCGCATCGACCGTCCGTTGTGGATGATTGCCGCGCGCCCCGGGTGGGTCCGGACGGCGTGCGCGAAGTCCTCCGCCAGGTCGCGCACGCCCACGGTGGTCGGCGTCATGCTCAGCCCTCGACCGGGGCGAGCCACGAGCGGGTCATCGCCCGCACGACCGCGCCGTCGGGGTCGGCGAGCTTGATCGCGGCGTAGTCGCGCGCCCAGTCGCTCGTCGGGATCCGGAACGCCGGCTCGGGTTCCGTCAGCGCCCGCACGAGCACCTCTGCGACGTCCGCCGGGGACTGCGCGCCGGGGAAGCCGGTCCGCACGTTCCAGTCCAGGTACCGCTCCAGCACTGTGGCGTACGGGCCGGCGGCGGCGAGAAACGACTCGCGGGTGACGCCCTGGTTGGCGGCGAACGCGCTGCCCAGCACCGGTCCGGGCTCGACGATCACCACGGTCACGCCCATCGCGGCGGCCGTGGGGGCCAGGCTCTCCAGGAAGCCCTCGACGGCGAACTTGGCCGCCGAGTACGCCTCGTTGAACGGCTGCCCGATCAGGCCCCGGGTGCTGCCGACGGTGACGACCCGGCCGCCGCTGGCCCGCAGGTGCGGCATCGCGGCCCTGGTCGTGGCCACGACGCCGAAGAAGTTCACCTCCAGGTTCGCCCGGTAGGTGTCCATGTCGCACATCTCGACGGTCGGGAAGTTGTTGGCCCGGCCGGCGTTGTTGACGAGCACGTCGAGCCGGCCGTACGTCTCGATGACGCCGTCGAGGCACTCGTCGATCGACTTGTCCTCGGTCACGTCGAGCCGGCGGACGTCGACGGTGACGCCCGCGCTGTCGGCCGCCGCGCGCAGGTCGGCCGACCGGTCGAGGTCGCGCATCGTCGCGATCGTGGTGTGGCCGGCACGTGCGGCCCCGATCGCCGTCTCCAGGCCGATCCCGGACGAGGTGCCGGTGATCAGGACGGTCGGGCTCATGGGGTGCTCACCAGTGCCTCTCCCTGGGTCTCGGCCAGCTCGCGGTCGAGCCGGGCCTGGGTCGGGGCGAGCGGGATCCAGGCGACGAGCGCCGGGACCGCCGTACCGATCACCATCGTGATCTTGGCTGCGTTGAGGATCCCGAAGTGGCCGGTCAGCGCCTCGACCATCGCGCCGCCGAGCAGCGCGGCGAGCGGGATGACGCCCCAGGTCACGGTGCGGAACGCCGCCTGCGAGACGGCCTGGTCCTCCGCGGGCACCCTGGCCTGGCGGATCGCCGCCGTGCTGATGTTGAACCACACCATGAACAGCCCGTAGCCCGACAGCGTGACCCCGAGCACGAGGGCCGGCGGCAGCATCGGGGCCGCCAGGATGCCCAGGCCCACCGCGCAGTGCAGGAACACCGACCAGGGCGACATCCGCGCCGGGCCGATCAGCCGGCTGACCCGCTGCGCGATCAGTGCGCCGAGGACGGCGGCCACGGCGGCCACCGACATCACGGTGCCGAAGGTCCCCACGGACAGGCCCAGGCCCCGGTAGGCGAGCATCGGCATCACGGTCACGTAGATCGGGCCGCCGCAGTTGAGCAGGAGCGCGCCGAGCAGCGTGCCGCGCAGCACCCGGTCGTCCCAGTTCAACTGGACGCCGCGCTTGAGCCGCGACCACATCGGGAGCTTGCGGCCCGCCCCGCCGCCGTGCGGGCGCATCGCCCGGATGCCGACCGCCGAGGCCAGGAAGCTCGCGGCGTCCACCACGAGGGCCGCGACGCCGAGCAGCTGGTACAGGGCGCTGGCGACCGCCGGGCCGACGACCTCGGCGGAGGTCCGGCTGGTCTCCAGCCGGGAGTAGGCCTTGACCCGGCCGTCCACGGGCACCACGGCGGAGATGGTCGCGGTGTACCCGATGTTGAAGAACACCGAGGCGGCGCTGACCACGGCCACGCTGGCGAACAGCAGCGGCACGGACAGGAAGTCCAGCCACCACGCGACCGGGATCAGCGCGATCACGGCGAACCGGACCAGGTCGCACCAGACCAGGGTCGCGCGCAGGTCCCACCGGTCGACGAGGACGCCGGCGACGAGGCTGAGCAGCGGGATCGCCAGCCACTGCGCCATGCTGACGAGCCCGACCTGGAACGGCGAGGCGTGCAGCAGCAGGATCATGACTGTCGGCACGACGAACAGGTTGACCTTGTCACCGATGTTGCTGACCGTCTGGCCGGCCCAGAGCAGGTTGAAGTCCCGCCCGAGCCGCACGACGTCCCCCGGCCGGCTCACTGCGCCTGCCGCTGGACGAGCCCGGACGTCTTGCCGGTCCGGTCGTTGCTGATCAGGTCCTCGACGAGCCGGACCCCGAGGGACTCCGGGTCGCGGTGGAACGACGTGCTCGGCCCGCCGAACGCCGACTGCAGGATGTGCTCGCGGACCCGCTCGGCCAGGCCGGGCGCGGCGTCGCGGGCCGGCACGACCAGCACCTCCAGCGTCGCGCCCCTGGTCGGGTACTCCGTGATCAGGATCTGGGCGCGCGACACCCCGGGCTGCCCGGAGACCGCCCCCAGCATCGCGTCCACGTTGAGCAGCAGCCCGCGGAACTTCACCTCGCCGTCGCGGCGGCCCAGGATCCGCAGCGCGCGGCCCGGCTCGCCACAGGTGCAGGTGACCCACTCGCCGGCGTCGCCGGTCCGGTACCGCAGCACCGGGTTCAGCCCGTGCGGCTTGAGCGAGGTGAAGTCGAGCAGCTGGTTCTCCCCGACGTGCACGAGCTGCGAGGGCAGCAGGTGCCAGGTGTCGGCGGGGCAGTCGGGGGTGTTGGTGCCGGCGACCCAGGTCTCGGTGCTGCCGTACAGGCCCCAGCGGCGCGCGTTCGGCGCGACGGCCGGGATGTCCTCGTCCAGGCCCGGGTTCCACGCCTCGCCGAGCCACAGCACGGTGCGCAGGTCCGGCAGCTTCACGCCGGTCTCGCGGGCGTGGCCGAGGATGGGCCGCAGCACGCTGGGCGTGCCGCCGAGCGCCGTGACGCCCCGGGCGGCGAAGAACTCCAGCCACACGTCGTACTCGGCGCGGTTGATCGCGCCCAGCCCGATCCCGGTGCAGCCGGTCAGGTCGGCGTACGCGCCGAACAGGTAGTGCGCGCCCCACAGCTTGCCGGCGCCCCAGCCGTTGACGAACACGTCGTCGGGGCCGAGCGGCTTCCACTGGGCGTAGACCTCGTCCATGTACAGGCCGGTCGGGGCGTAGCCGAGCTTCGGGGAGCCGGTGCTGCCGCCGCTCTGGAACGTCCACGTCGCGCCCTGGTGCGCCTTCGGCTTGAGGTGTTCGAGGGCGACGTTGAGGTCGTCCTTGACCATGACCGGGGCGTGCACGAGGTCCTCGAGGCTGTCGAGGGCGACGATGTCGGCGTACCGGTCGGCCAGCTCCGGCACCGACCGCAGCTTCGCGAGGGTGGCGCGGACGGTGTCGAGCGCGCCGGGCGTGGTGGACTGGAAGCCGGTCACCGGGCACCGCCCAGCATGCGCGCGTGGCCGGCGCGGTAGGCGTCGAACCGGGCCGCGATCAGGTCACGCTGGGTCTTGACGATGTCGGGGTCGCCGGAGTCCGGGCAGAAGATGCCGCCGTCCGGCTCGATCTCCGACAGCCAGAACCGCTCGCCGTCGTGCAGGAAGTCCGCGCAGAAGTAGGGCACGGGCAGCCGCTCGGCGCAGTACGCCACGGCGTCGGCGAGCTCGGCGGGCATGTCGACGTACTGGGCGGCTCCCCCGGTGCTGTACTGCGGGAAGATCGCGCCCTCGCCCGTCGTGCGGACCATGGTGGTGTGCGGGCGGCCGTCGACGACGTACACCCGGAAGTCGACGGTGCGCCGGCCCAGGTCCGGCTGGAACACCAGGGTGGTGTCGCCGCCCTGCGCGAGGCTGAGCAGGCCGCGCACGTCGTGGGAGTCGCGGGCCTGGTTGATGCCCCGCGACGCCATCCAGCCGGCCGGCTTGACGAACGCCGGGTAGGGCAGGTCGGCGATCGTGGGCACGTAGTCGTCGAACAGCAGGTCGCGGCCGGCCGTGATCCGCACCGTCGGGATCGGCGGGACCGGGGAGTCCTTGAAGAACAGCAGGGTGGCGAGCTTGTCGTTGCCGACCGCGGCGAAGCTCGTCGGGTGCGGCAGGTAGAAGCCGGCCTGCTCCAGCACCGAGTACAGCGTGAACTGGTTGAACGCGTCGGGCATCTGGTACGGCAGCGTGTACGGCGACGTCACGAACAGGGTGTCCTGCGGCGTGACCCGCTCGCCGTCGATGTACACCTTCGGCGACCGCAGGTCCAGGGCGTCCACGGTCACCGACTCCGGCGTCGTGCGGTCCCAGCTCAGGCCCAGCTCACGGGCGACGTCGACGTACGCGCTCCAGAAGGACGCGTTCCATTTCGCGGAGGTGCGGCTCGACTCGCGGTCGGGGAAGACCCAGCACATGCGTCGTAACGTGCTTGTCGCCTCAGTCATGGTTCACCAGTTCCCGGGATGTGGGGCTCGATCGCCGCCCGACGGCGGAAGACGGCCCCGAGTGTGGCAACGCCCGCCACAGATCCGCTGTGAATCGGGTCCACGGGCCGGGCAGCGGATCCACAGCGGATCTGTGGGGCCGGTGGGCACACTCGGGCCCGACCATCCGGTCGTCCCGCCGTCAGCGTGGCTGGGCCAAGAAGGGTTGTTCATGAGCGTGCAGAAGAACGTCGTCATCGTCGACGCCTACTCACCGACCCGGCGGCTCGCGCCGGAGTTCCACAAGGCCGGCTACCAGGTGGTCCGGGTGCAGTCCACGCTCGAGCCGCCGTCGGCGTACCGGACCAACTTCGACCTGTCGCCGTACGCCGCGAACATCATCCACGCCGGGGACCTCGACGCGACGGTCCGGGCGGTCGCCGCGCACGCGCCGGAGGCCGTGATCGCCGGGGGCGAGATCGGGGTGGAGCTGGCCGACCAGCTCAGCGAGGCGCTGGGGCTGGTCACCAACGGCACGGCGCTGAGCGCGGCCCGGCGGGACAAGTACATCCAGATCGAGACGATCCGCGCGGCCGGGCTGCGGGCGACCCGCCAGCTCCTGGTCACCGGCCCCGAGCAGCTCGCCGACTGGCACGGTGAGCTCGGCGGCCGGATCGTGGTCAAGCCGATCCGCAGCGGCGCCGGCGACGGGGTGTCCTTCTGCGACACCCCCGAGCAGGCCGTGGCCGGCTACGAGGCCATCGTCGCGGCGGACAACGTCTTCTCGATCCGCAACGAGGGCGTGATCGCCCAGGAGTACCTGGTGGGCGGCGAGTACATCGTCGACACCGTCAGCCGCGACGGCCAGCACCACGTCACGGACATCTGGAAGTACGAGAAGCTCACCGCCAACGGGATCACCGACCTGACCTGCGGCATCCGGCTCCTCCCCCGGCACGGCGACGTGCAGGCCCAGGTCGTGCCCTACGCCTTCGAGGTCCTCGACGCCCTCGGCATAGCGCACGGCGCGTCGCACCTGGAGATCAAGCTGACCCCGGACGGCCCGTGCCTGGTGGAGGCCGCGGCCCGGATGGCGGGGCTGGACATCCCGTTCTACTCCCAGCAGGCCATCGGCGAGGCGCAGCTGGAGTGGATGGTCGACGCGTACGTGCACCCGGAGCGCTTCGCCGCCCGGTGGAAGGACGACTACCAGCTGCGCCGACACTTCGTCACCGCGATGCAGGTGTCGACGGTCGACGCCGAGCTGGGCTCGTACCCGCTGCTCCCGGAGGTGGAGAAGCTGGAGAGCCTGCACGATGTGCGCCCGCTGGTCGCCCCCGGCGGCCGGCTCAAGCGCACCGTCGACGACCTGACCTGCCCGATGATCGTGAACCTGTCGCACCCGGTGGAGGAGGTCGTCGTCCGCGACTTCGGCACGCTGCGCTACCTCGACGGCCCCGGGTTCTACGCGCTGGCCGGGGAGTCCTGATGGCGGACCGGCCGCACGTCGTCCTCATCCACCGCTGGCGGGCCCGCTACGCCGAGTACGAACGCTACATAGACCACGACCGGTACGCGGTCAGCTACGTCACCACCGAGGTCGCCGCGCCCTCCGTGACCCCGTACGCGGCGGAGATCGCCCTGGTGGCCGCCACCGACGACCTGTCGGCCGTGACCGACCGGGTCAAGCAGCTCGCCGAGAACCACGGCCACCCGGTGGCCATCATCGCGCTGAAGGAGGACGACCTGCTGGTCGCCGCCCAGCTGCGCGCCGAGTGGGGCTGCCCGGGCCTGACCCCGGCGGACCTGCTCCGGTTCCGGGACAAGCTGGTGATGGCCGAGGTGATCGCCGACGCCGGGCTCGCCGCCCCGTACTTCGCCGCCGCGCCGGACGCCGCCGCCGTGCAGGACTTCGCCGACCGGCACGGCTGGCCGGTGATCGTCAAACCCCGGATGGGCAGCTCCAGCGTGGGCGTGTCGCGGGTGGACGGCCCCGGGGAGTGCGCGGCGCTCGCCTTCGACGAGGACGGCCCCATGATGGTCCAGTCCTTCGACCCCCGGCAGATCTTCCACGTCGACGGGTACTTCGACGGCACGGCCGTGGGGCCGTTGCGGGCCTCGCGGTACATGACCAACTGTCTGGACTTCCGGCACGGCACGGCGCTGGGTTCCGTCGAGGAGGACGACCCCCGGATCGTGGCGGCGATCCGCGCGTTCGGCACCCGGGTGATGGCGGCCATGTCGGACGGGCCGTCGATGTTCCACTTGGAGGTCTTCGTGGACCTCGACACCGGCGACTGCGCGTTCCTGGAGGTCGGCGCGCGGGTCGGCGGCGGGGAGATCCCGTTCGTCTGGCGCGAGGTGCACGGCTGGGACCTGATGGAGGCGGCGTTCCGCCTCGCGATGGGCGAGGAGCCCCGGCCGTGGCCCGCGGCGCTGGACCGGCCGGGCGGGGAGGTCGGCGGCTTCCTGCTCGTGCCGGCGCCCGCGGCCCGGCCGTGCCGGATCGCCGAGGTGACCTCGATGCTCGGCGGCACCCCCGGCCCCTACGCCGAGGCGTTGCTGGCCCCGGGCGAGATCCTGCCGGCGGCCGACGCGTACTACGAGCACGTCGGCGGCCGGTTCCGGTTCCGGGGCGCGACCTCGGCGGAGGTGGCCGCGGCGATCACCGCGACGGCCCGCGACTTCCGGGTCAGCGCCGAACCGCTCGCCTAGAAAACCGATCAGACGGTTACGGAGGTTCCCGACCCTGCCCCCGACGGCCGGTCGACGCCGGGCGGCGGCGGAACAGCACCCCCGCCGCCGCCCGACCCTCCCGGGCAGCGGCGGCCCAACCCATCGGCTGGCGGGGACCGCTGGACCTGCGGGTGGAACGCCGCGAACCGGGGCTGGTCGCGGAGGTAGCGGCCCGGGGCGACCGGCCAGTCCGGGGACCCGCTGTGGACTGGCCGGTCGGGACTCAGGTCGCCGTGCAGCTCGGCGTCGGCACGCCGTTCGGGCCGGTGTAGCTGGCCTGGAAGCCGAAACTGGCCGCCGCCCCGAGGCCGAGGGCACCGTTCCAGGCCGCGTTGGTCACCGACTCGGCCTGGCCGGTGCGGGTCTCGGCGGCGTTCCAGACGTTGACGATCCGCTGGTCACCGGGCCAGGTCCAGGTGACCCGCCAGCCGGCGGCCGGCGCGGCCCCGGTGTTGGTCACCGTGACCGTGGCGGTGAAGCCGGTGCCCCACTGGTTGTCGATCCGATAGGCGGCCGAGCACCCGGCCGGGTCGGGCCCACCGGTGCCGCCCGTCTTGATGGTCGCCAGGTACGCGTCCTTCGTGGTGTTCACCGTCGTCCAGTCGTCGGTGAGGATCCCGCCGGTGTCGCCGGAGTTCGGGTTCCACGACCAGAAGGTCCAGCCGAAGCTGTCCCCGCCGTACGGCGCGGTGGGGCGCAGGTAGCCGACCAGGGTGCGCAGCCAGGTCTGGTCGGTGGTCGAGGCCAGCGTGGTGCCGAACTCCCCCAGCCAGACCGGGGCCGTGCCCTGCTGGAACAGGTAGCCCCAGTTCTTCGTCCAGACCCCGGGCAGGTTGGCCGGGTAGGACGGGTCGCTGAACCACGGCTGGGCGTACACGCTGGTGGCGTAGTCGTGGGCGGAGTACACGAGACGGTGCGGGACGGACAGTCGGACCGGGTACGCGCCGGCGCCCTGGAGGTTGCCGCCCCACCAGTACGTGTCGCCGTGGTAGGACTGGACCCCCTCCACGAAGACCAGCAGCTCGGGATTGCCGGCGAGCACCGCCTCGCCGCCCCGCTCGGCGGCCAGCCGCCAGTCGGTCGCCAGGTCGCCGCAGCCCCAGCACGCCGGGTCGTGCGGCTCGTTGTGCAGGTCGATCCCGACGACGGTCGGGTCTCCCCGGTAGCGGGTGGCCAGGGCCCGCAGGTGCGCGAGCCAGGTCGACTCGGGCACCTGCGGGGTGTACCAGAGCGCCGACTGGCCGGTGGAGTCCGGCCGGTGCCGGTCGAGGATGACCCGCAGGCCGACGGAGCCGGCGTAGCCGACGAGCTTGTCCATGACGCCGAGCGAGGTGAGCCCGGCGAGGTCGGCATTGCGGCCGTTGCCGAAGTCGATGCCATTCGGGGTGCCGGTGAACACGTCGTCGCTGAACGGCAGCCGGATCGTGGTGTAGCCGGTGGCCCCGATCTGGTCGATCATGGACCGGTAGTCGCGGATCCACAGGCCGTGCGGGACCCGGTTGGTGGTCTCGAACCCGAACCAGTTGACCCCTGCGATCCGGACCGGCTGGTCCGCGGAGTCCAGGATGGTCCGGCCGGAGGTGTGCCAGTAGCCGGGGGCCGAGACGGCGGCCCGGGTGGTGGACGGGGCCTCGGCGGCGTGCGCCGGGGCGGGGACGGCGAGAAGGGCGCCGGCGAGCGCGCCGGTCAGCAGGCGGGAGAGTGCGTACCACATGACGGGGTGTCCTTCCGCTACGGCAACGCCGGGTAGGCGTTGGCCATCAGCTGCTGGAACTGGGCGGAGAACCACGCGCCCGCCAGCGGGGAGTTCGGCAGCGCGCCGGACATGCTGTGCCCGTTGCGCTCGTTGCCGGTGTACGTCGGGTCGCACATCCGGTCGAAGCCCTTGCCCTCGTCGTTCGGGATCGCGGTGCTCGACCCGTCGGACTCCCCCGGCGGCTTGATCCACACGTAGGCGTCGACGCCCGGGGCCGGGTTGGCCCTCGGCCGCTCGCCCAGGCCGGCGCCGGACTGGTTGCACCAGTTGCCGGCGTGGATGCGCCGGTCGACCCGGGAGTCGTTGACGAACGTGTCCACGACCGTCGAGGTGCTGGGCCCGGTCGGTCGCGCGGCCCCGCCCCAGCCGTTGCGGGACGTGTCGATCAGCATGCCGAGGGTCGGGGCGAAGCCGAGGGAGACCAGCTTCGCGCGGAACGCGGTGGCGTAGGTCCCCTCGTCCACGTAGTAGTTCCAGTCCACCCAGTGCGACTGACGCACCGAGGTGCCGTTGACCGTGGTGGTGATGGAGAAGTGCGGCTCGGTCAGGGCCGAGTAGTTGGCTGTGTTGGTGATGAAGCCGTCGACGCTCGCGAACCCGGCCGTCGTCCCGGCCACGGTGGACGCGAACAGGTTCGCGGCCGGGCCGAAGTTGGAGTCCCAGCCCAGCCAGCCGTGGTGGGCGGCGTCGACGTAGGTGTAGACGTTGGAGATCGCGTGCAGTTTGTTCAGGGCGTAGCGGACCCCCTGGACGTACGCGCCGGTGGACTGGGCCTCCGCGCACGCCGGCACGTTCGTGTTGGTGATCAGGTTCGGCAACGAGTCGATCTCCACGACGGTGACGATCCGCAGGTTCCGGTACCTCGGCTCGGCCATGATCGCGGCGATCGGGTCGATGTACTCGGTCTGGTACCGGCGCAGCCCGTCCTGACCGATCAGCAGCTCGCCGTTGGAGGCCAGCGCCGAGCAGTCCCGGTTCGGCAGGTTGTAGATGACGAACTCGATGGTCAGCGGGGCCGTCCCGTTCGCGGCGTCCTGGGTGAGGGCCGCCTCGAGGTGGGCGCGCAGGCCCATCGCTGACGGGGTGCCGGCGATGGCGGCGATCCGGTCCAGCCAGATGCCGGTGGAGGTGTTCGCGATCCGGTCGCCGCCGGGTTCGGCGAGGGCCTTGGCGCGCCAGTCGGGGTTGACGTAGCCGGTGGCGCCGGCGAAGGCGTTGTCGACGTGCCCGGGGGCTGGGCCTGTGGTGGGACCCGGGGACGGGGAGGCGGTCGGCGAGACGGTCGGGGTGGCCGTCGGGGAGGTGCTCGGGGACGGCCCGGGGGTCGGGGTGCCGCCGTCGCAGGGGACGCCGTTGAGGCTGAACGCCGTCGGGGCCGGGTTCGTCGTGGTCCACGCGCCGTTGAAGCCCGGGGTGACCGTGGCGTTCGTGCCGAGTGGGCCGTTCCAGCCGGCGTTGGTGACGGTCACGTGCCGGCCGGCCTGGGTCGCGACGCCGTTCCACAGCTGGGTGACGGTCTGTCCGGCGACAGGGAAGTCGAACTCCAGCCGCCAGGTGGCGAGGGGGTCGCCGAGGTTGGTGACCGCGACGTTCGCGCCGAAGCCGCCGGGCCACTGGTTCGTGACCGTGTACGTCACGGCGCAGCCGGCGGACGCGGCATGGGAGGGGGTGGTCAGGGTCGCGACGGCACCGGCGGTGGCCAGTGCCAGGGCCGCGGCGACGACGAGGGTCCTTCGTGGTCTCATCAGATACTCCTGAGGGGTTGGGAGCGCTCCCAATTGGGGCGGCGGGAGTGTTTCCGGGAGATTGCGGGAAGTGATCGCCATCATTGCATGGGAGCGCTCCCAGAACAAGAAGGCATCGATGCCCATCGCGTGCCGACAGGTACAAAAATGGTGGTATCCAGGGGTTTGACAAGGGGGTGATTGACAAGGGTGCATCGTCGGCGCACCATCTTGGGAGCGCTCCCAGAAATGTGGGCGACATCCCCCCGACCACTCCCCGCACCATCGAAACGAGGGTTTCCATGAGCCTCAGCACCGGGCCGCTGCGCAGGGCCGCCGTGCTCGCGCTCGCGGCGGTCACCGCCCTGGGCATGACCGCGGCGTGCAGCAGGAAGGACGACACAGGCGCCACCGGCAAGACCAAGCTCGTCATCCAGACCTTCGGCAAGCCCGGCATCGACCAGGCTGTCGCGGCGTTCCAGGCCGCGCACCCGAACATCGTCGTCGACCACCAGAAGCTCGGCGAGCTGCGCGACTTCCAGCCCAAACTCGTGCAGTGGCTCGGGGCCGGCAAGGGCGCCGGTGACGTCGTGATGCTCGAGGAGGGCGTGCTGCTCGGCTACCTGCAGCAGCCCGACAACTTCGCCAACCTGCTCGACTACGGCGGCGCGGGCCTCAAGGACAGCTTCCTGTCCTGGAAGTACCAGCGCGGCATGACCTCCGACGGCAAGAAGCTCGTCGGGCTCGGCACCGACGTCGGCGGCCTGGCCATGTGCTACCGCACCGACCTGCTCGCCAAGGCGGGCATGCCCACCGACCGGGCCGAGGTGGCCAAGCTGTGGCCGACGTGGGAGGCGTACCGGGCGTCGGGCGTGGCGTTCAAGGCGAAGAACACCGGCGCGGCCTGGACGGACAGCGCGACGGGCGTCGTTCAGCCGTACGCGATGCAGGCCAGCGACAGGATCTTCTTCAGCCCGGACAACACGCTGATCGCGGACAGCAACCCGTCGGTCCGCCATACCTGGGACTACGCGAACTCCCTGATCAGCGACGGCCTGACCGCCAAGCTGACCACGTGGAGCAAGGACTGGGAGGCCGGGTTCAAGAAGGCGGCGTTCGCCACCATGCCCTGTCCGGCGTGGATGACCGGCGTGATCAAGGCCAACGCCGGCGACGAGGGCGCCGGCAAGTGGGACGTGGCCACGATCCCCGGCGGCACCGGCAACTGGGGCGGCTCCTACTTCGCCGTCCCGAAGCAGTCGAAGCACCCGAAGGAGGCCTACGAGCTGGCGAAGTACCTGACCGGCAAGGACGGGCAGCTGGCTGTGTACAAGGAGGTCGGCGCGATGCCGTCGTCCCCGCAGGCCCTGGAGGACCCGGCGTTCCGGGACTCGCGCAACGACTACTTCAACAACGCGCCCACCGGGAAGATCTTCGCCGACAGCGTGCGGACGATGCGGCCGGTGTTCCTCGGGGCCAAGCACCAGGAGATCTGGGAGAGCGTGTTCATGCCCCAGTTGCAGGCCGTGGAGCAGGGCAAGGCCTCGTCGGAGGAGGCCTGGAAGGCGGCGAACGCCGAGGCGCGCAAGCGCGTGGGCTGAGTCGGACCGGGTGGCATCCGAGGGGGTGCCACCCACCCGACTCCCCAGCCCGCCGCCTCGCGCGGCGGGCCGCCCGACCCGGTTCCTGCGAGCGAATGGACCTGACCATGAGGCACCGCCTCTCCCGACTCGACACGACCCTGTCGCCCTACCTGTACGTCGCCCCGTTCTTCGTGCTCTTCGCGGTCTTCGGCCTGTTCCCGCTGCTCTACACCCTGTGGGTGTCGCTGCACGACTGGAACCTGCTCGGCGGCCACACCTTCGTCGGGCTGGACAACTACACGGCGCTGCTCGACGACGAGCACTTCTGGAACGCGACCGGCAACACCGTCGGCATGTTCGTGCTGTCCACGGTGCCGCAGCTCCTGCTGGCTCTGGCCATCGCGAACGCCCTGCACAAGCGGATGCGGGCCCGCACGGCCGTCCGGCTCGGCATCCTGCTGCCCAACATCACCTCCGTCGCGGCCGTCGGCATCGTGTTCTCGCTGCTGTTCGCGAACAACTTCGGCCTCGCCAACTGGGTACTCGGCCTGGCCGGCGTCGACCCGGTCAACTGGACCGCCGAGAAGTGGTCGTCGTGGTCGGCGATCGCCGTCATGGTCGACTGGCGCTGGACCGGCTGGAACGCGCTGATCTACCTGGCGGCGATGCAGACCATCCCGGCGGACCTGTACGAGGCGGCGGCCATCGAGGGCGCGTCGGCGTGGAAGCAGTTCTGGCGGATCACGGTCCCGCTGCTGCGGCCCACGATCCTGTTCACGGCCATCATCGCCACCATCGGGGGCATGCAGCTGTTCGCCGAGCCGCTGCTGCTGGCGTCGGGGCGGATCGAGGGCGGCAGTCTGCGGCAGTTCCAGACCCTGTCGATGTACATCTATGAGCGGGCCTTCGGCCGGGACTTCGACTACGGGTACGGCTCGGCGATGGCCTGGGTGTTGTTCCTGCTCATTCTCGTCGCGTCGCTGATCAACTTCGCGCTGGTGCGTCGGGGTGCCCGATGAGGGCCGGTAGCCGGTTGTGGCACGCGAGCCCCCTGACGTATCTGGGGTTGATCCTCGCCGTGGTGCTCAGCGCGTTCCCGATCTACTGGACCTTCATCGTCGCCAGCCGCAGCAACGACGCCATCAACGACGTCCCCCCGCCGCTGCTGCCCGGCTCGCACCTCGCGGAGAACACGTCCCGGTTGCTGGCCAACGACGACGCCCTGTTCCTCTACGGCCTGGCCAACTCCCTGATCGTGTCGCTCGTCGTGGCGTTCTCCGTCGTGCTGTTCTCCACCCTGGCCGGGTTCGCGTTCGCCAAGCTGCGGTTCCGGGGCCGCAACGCGCTGCTGCTGGTCATCGTCGCCACGATGATGGTGCCGACCCAGCTCGGGCTGATCCCGCTGTACATGCTGATGGTGGAACTCGGCTGGCAGGGCACGTTGCAGGCGGTGATCGTGCCGTTCCTGGTCACCGGGTTCGGCGTGTTCATGATGCGCCAGTACGCCGACGCGGCCGTCCCCGACCAGCTGATCGAGGCCGCCCGGGTCGACGGCTGCTCCACGCTGCGGATCTACTGGAACGTGGTGCTGCCGGCACTGCGCCCCGCCGCGGCCGTGCTGTTCCTGCTCCAGTTCATGCAGACGTGGAACGAGTTCCTGTGGTCCTTCGTCGTGCTCGACCCGGACACGCCCACCGTGCAGATGTCCCTCAAGGCGCTGGCCACCGCGTACTACACCGACTACTCCCAGGTGTTCGCCGGTACCGCCATCGCGACCGTCCCGCTGCTCCTCGTCTTCGTCGTGTTCGGCCGCCAGATCATCGGCGGAATCATGGAAGGTGCCGTGAAGCAATGACCGAGCCCCTGGGCCTGCCCGCCGACTTCGTCCTCGGCGCCGCCACCGCCGCCTACCAGATCGAGGGCGCCGTAGCCGCCGACGGCCGGGGACCGTCCATCTGGGACACGTTCTCGCACACCCCCGGTCGGATCCTCGGCGGGGACACCGGAGACACGGCCATCGAGCACTACCGTCGCATGGCCGCCGATGTCGCGACGATGGCCGCGCTGGGCCTGGACGCCTACCGGTTCTCCGTGTCCTGGAGCCGGGTCCAGCCCGACGGCCGGGGGGCCGTCAACCAGGCCGGGCTGGACTTCTACCGCCGGCTCGTGGACGCGCTCCTCGACAACGGGATCGCGCCGTGGCTGACGCTGTACCACTGGGACCTCCCCCAGGCCCTGGAGGACGCCGGCGGCTGGCCGTCGCGGGACACGGCGCACCGGTTCGCCGACTACGCCGAGACGATGCACGCGGCGCTCGGTGACCGGGTCCGCACGTGGACCACCCTCAACGAGCCGTGGTGCTCGGCGTTCCTCGGCTACGGCTCCGGCGTGCACGCCCCGGGCCGCCGCGACGGGGCCGACGCCGTGCGGGCCGCGCACCACCTGATGCTCGGCCACGGGCTCGCCGCGCGCCGGCTGCCCGGGTCGGAGGTGGGCGTCACGCTGAACCTGTACGCGACCAGTCCGGCCGGGCCGGCCGACGACGACGCGGTCCGGCGGATCGACGGGTTGCAGAACCGGTTCTTCCTCGACCCGGTGCTGCTCGGCAGGTACCCGGCCGACGTGGTCGCCGATCTGGCCGGGGTCACCGACTTCGGGCACGTCCGCGACGGGGACCTGGCGACGATCGCCGCGCCCCTGGACTTCCTCGGCGTCAACTACTACACCCGCAACGTGGTCACGACCGACGGTCCCGGTGACGGCGCCGGGCACGGCGCGCCGGGGCTGGACGTCGGCTCGCCCTGGCCGGGCAGCGAGCACGTCCGGTTCGTGCGGCGCGGGCTGCCGACGACGGCCATGGGCTGGGAGATCGACGCGCCCGGCCTGGTGGAGGTGCTGCACCGGGTGCACACGGAATATCCGGCGCTCCCGCTGTACGTCACGGAGAACGGGGCGGCGTTCCACGACACCGTGGCGGCCGACGGTGGCGTGCGCGACCCGGAGCGGGTGGCCTACCTCGACGCGCACCTGCGGGCCTGCGCGGAGGCCGTGGGGAAGGGGGTGCCGCTGCGGGGGTACTTCGCCTGGTCGCTGTTCGACAACTTCGAGTGGTCCTGGGGCTACTCGCGCCGCTTCGGCCTGGTGCACGTCGACTACGCCACCCAGCGGCGGACGGTGAAGGACAGCGGCGACTGGTACCGGACGACGATCGCCGCGACCCGGCGGGCTCCGGGAGCCGGCGACCCACGGTGACCGGCGGCGGCGTGGGCCAGGCAGACTGTGCGCGAGGGGGTGCGCGATGGGAGACAACCAGATCGGCCGGCCGACGCTGGACCAGGTGGCGGCGCTGGCCGGGGTGGGCCGGGGCACGGTGTCGCGGGTCGTCAACGGCGAGGCGCACGTCAGCCCCCAGGCCAGGGAGGCCGTGGAGCGGGCCATCGCCGAGCTGGGCTACGTGCCCAACCGCGCCGCCCGCTCCCTGGTCACCCGGCGCACCGACTCGATAGCTCTCGTGGTGTCCGAGTCGGGCGAACGGTTCTTCGCCGAGCCGTTCTTCGGCCGGATCGTGCACGGGGTCAGCGCCGCGCTCGCCGGCACCCGGTTCCAGCTGCTGCTCACCATCGCGCAGTCCGCGGAGGAACGCGGCCGGCTCGACCACTACCTGACCCGACAGCACGTCGACGGCGCGCTCCTGCTCTCCCTGCACGGCGACGATCCGCTGCCGGCGCAGTTGGAGGGTCGGGGCGTGCCCACGGTCCGCGCCGGCCGGCCGACCCGGGGCGAGGCCGACTACTGGGTGGACGCGGACAACCTGGGCGGCGCGCGGCTGGCCGCCGAGCACCTCGCCGGCCGGGGCCGGGGCCGGATGGCCACGATCGGCGGGCCGCAGGACATGGCGGTGGGTGTCGCCCGCGTCGAGGGGTTTCGGGAGGTGGCCGGGGGCGACCTGGTCGAGTACGGCGACTTCTCCGAGGACAGCGGCGCGGCGGCGATGCGCCGGCTGCTCGACCGGGCGCCCGACCTCGACGCGGTGTTCGCGGCGTCGGACCCGATGGCGGCCGGCGCGTTGCGGGTGCTCAAGGAGTCCGGCCGCCGGGTGCCCGACGACGTGGCGGTCGTGGGCTTCGACGACTCCGACATCGCCCGGCACACGGATCCGGCGCTGTCGAGCGTGCACCAGCCGGTGGAGGCGATGGGGCGGGAGATGGTGGCGTTGCTGGTGCGGCGGATCGACGGGGTGGTGTCCGGGTCGCGGCAGCTCACCCTGCCGACCCGGCTCACGGTCCGCGCGTCGTCCTGAGGCCCGGCCTACCCGGCGGCCGTGCGGGTCTGGAGCAGTGGGGCCAGGGTCAGGGCGAGGTGCAGCCGCAGCCGGTCGGGTCCCCGGTCCAGGTCGGCGCCCGTGACCTGCCGGATCCGGCCGAGGCGGTGGTAGAGCGTCTGCCGGTGGATGCCGAGCGCCGCCGCGCTGCGTTGCACGTTGCCGGCCTCGTCGAGGAACGTGGTCGCCGTGGCCAGCAGCACCGGGTCCCCGTGGTCGAGGAGTCGGCGCGCCGCGTCGTCGAGGACGGCGTCGCGCAGCTCGGCCGGCGGGCCGCAGGCCAGCAGCCGGTAGATGCCCAGGTCCGGCCAGCTGGCGACCGGGCGCAGCCCCGGCACCTCCGCGCTGACCCGGATCGCGAGCCGGGCCTCCCGCCAGCTCTCCCGCGCGTGGGCCAGGTCGGGGCGGGGCCCGCCGATCCCGGCGACCGCGTGCCGGCGCAGGTCGGGCGGGAGCTGTTCGGCGTACAGGGCAAGGGCCTGGTGGGCCAGTGCGCGGGCGGGCCGCAGGTCGGCGGCGTCGTCGAGGGGCATCAGGAGGGTGCTGTGGTCACCGCCGGTCGCGGCCATCACCGACCGGGGCAGCCGCCACAGATTCATGGGTACGGCCTGGTTCACCGACTCTGGCACCGTCCGCAGCACGACCGCGACGACGGGTACGTCCCGCCCCACCAGCCCCAGTTCGGCGATCTCCTCGGCGGCGGCCTCCACGGTGCCCGGGTCGGGGGACAGCAGGCTCTGCACCCTGTCCTCCAGGCGTTCCTTGGCCCGGGCCTGCTGGGCCAGGACCGCGCCGGCCCGGGCCGCGTCGTGCAGGGCCGCCCCGAGCAGGGCGTCGTCGAGGTCGTGCCGCTCGTCGAGGAGCCACAGGTAGCCGTAGGTGACGCCGTTGAACCGGGCGGGCAGGCATACCCGGGCCAGCACGTCGCGGTCCGGGTCGGCCGGGGTGCGCACCGGCCGGTCGCTGGTGGCGATCCCGAACCGTTCGAACCACTCCCGGACCTCGGGCGAGGAGCCCCGGTCGAGGATCGACCGCTGGCGGACGTGGTCGATCCCGCCGGACTGGGAGCCGAACGCCACCAGGTTGAAGTCGCGGTCCTCCAGCGTCACCGGGGTGGCCAGCAGCCGCGACACCCGGTCGACGATGTCCTGCAGCTCGGGTCGCATGCCGCGATTCTCGCACAGGTTCGTTGAGCATATGTCTGAGAAATAGGTCACCCGACTGTGACGTCTGTCTGTTGAACGGGGTGGCCCGTCAGGCATACGTTCTCGGTCACCGCCGCGTCGCGGCCCCCTCAGGAGGTCTGTCCGTTGTTCTCGCAACCCTTGTTGATCGCGTCCCGCAGTGCGCGGATGCGCCGCGCCGTCACCGGCACCCCGGCGCTGCGCCGGCTGGCGGACCGGTTCGTGGCCGGCGAGACCCTGGACCAGGCCGTCGCCTCCACCACCGGGCTCGTCGACCGGGGCCTGCACGTCACAATCGACCACCTGGGCGAGGACACCCTCGACGCCGCGGACGCCGCTGCCACCCGGGACGCGTACCTGGCGCTGCTCGGCCAGCTCACCGACCTCGGGCTGTCGGGTCAGGTCGAGGTGTCCGTCAAGTTGTCGGCCCTCGGGCAGAAGCTCGCCACGGACGCCGAGCAGGTGACCCTGGCCAACGCCGTCGCGATCTGCGAGGCGGCGCGGGTCGCCGGCACCACGGTCACCGTGGACATGGAGGACCACACCACGGTCGACGCGACGCTGGGCACGGTGCGCGACCTGCGCGGGGAGTACCCGTGGGTCGGGGCGGTGCTGCAGTCGTGCCTGCGGCGCACCGAGGCCGACTGTGCCGACCTGTCCACCGCCGGTTCCCGGGTCCGCCTGGTCAAGGGCGCGTACGCCGAGCCGGCGTCGGTCGCCCACCCCGCCAAGCGGGACGTGGACCTCGCGTACGTGCGGTGCATGCGGACGTTGATGGCGTCGAAGGCGTACCCGATGATCGCCACGCACGACCTGCGGATGGTCGAGATCGCCGAGAGCCTCGGCACCGAGCTCGGCCGTGAGCCGGGCAGCTACGAGTTCCAGATGCTCTACGGCATCCGGGCCGCCGAGCAGCGCGACCTCGCCGCCCGCGACCACCTGGTCCGGGTGTACCTGCCCTACGGCGAGGACTGGTACGGCTACTTCATGCGCCGGCTCGCCGAGCGCCCGGCCAACCTGGCCTTCTTCGCCCGGTCGTTGTTCAGCCGCTGACCACCTGGGTCCCGGTCGCTCCAGGCGGGCGCGACCGGGACCCAGGCCACACCGGTGCTCAGCGGCCCCGCCGGTGCAGGAGCGCCGTCACGTCCGGGGACACCGGATGCCCCGCCGCCCGGCACTTCGCCGCGTACCCGGCGAGCGCGTCGGCGAGCGCGTCGTCGGCCCGCCGGTCCAGGTGGTGGATCGCGGCCAGCGGCACCCCCTCCAGCACGCAGGTCAGCACCGCCTCCCGCCAGGCCGTGTCGTCGAGGTGCTCGGAGTAGGGGCCCATCGCGGCGGCCAGCAGGCGTGGGTCGTGGCTGCCGACCGCCTCGTGCAGCACCGGGACGGCCGCCGGCCCGAGGTCCAGCATGGGCAGCGCGCGCAGCACGGCGTGCTTCTCCGTGGCGTCGCCGAACTGGTAGAGCTGCTCGACGACCTCGGCGAGTTTGCGGCCCCGGGCCGGCAGGACGGTCAGCAGCAGCACCCGGGCGGCCGTGTCGGCCGTCCAGCCGGGGGCGTCGGGTAGGTCCACGTGGCCGCAGCGCCGCCGGGCCACGGAGTAGTAGCCGACGACGGTTCCGGGTTCCGCCGCGACGCGGATGAGCGCGCGCACCAGCCAGTCGCGGTCGGGCACCGCGACGAGCGCCGCGCGCAGGCGGTCCGGGGTCATGGCAGTCCTCCTCGCACCGTTCAGGTGATCACGCGGGCGCGGCCGTGTCCAGGGATCGACGCGTCGAGATGCCTATGTGAACGCCGCGTCGAACGCGGCCGTGGGCGGGTCGAAGGTCATCGTGCGGACGAACGCGAGCGCCTCGGGGGCACCGACGAGCCGGTCCATCCCCGCGTCCTCCCACTCGATCGAGATCGGGCCGGCGTATCCGATGTGGTTGAGGGCCCGGAAGCAGTCCTCCCAGGGCACGTCGCCGCGGCCGGTGGACACGAAGTCCCAGCCGCGTCGGGGGTCGGCCCAGCCGAGGTGGGACGACAGCCGGCCCCGGCGGCCGTCGCCGACCCGGATCCGGGTGTCCTTGCAGTCCACGTGGTAGATCCGGTCGGCGAAGTCGAGGAGGAAGGCGACCGGGTCCAGGTCCTGCCAGACCATGTGGGACGGGTCCCAGTTGAGGCCGAACGCGGGTCGGTGGCCGATCGCGTCGAGGGCGCGCCGGGTGGTCCAGTAGTCGTAGGCGATCTCGGCCGGGTGTACCTCGTGGGCGAAGCGGACGCCGACCTCGTCGAAGACGTCGAGGATCGGGTGCCAGCGGGCGGCGAAGTCGGCGTACCCGTCTTCGATGGTCTTCTCGGGGACCGGGGGGAACATGGCCAGGGTGTGCCAGATCGACGAGCCGGTGAAGCCGACGACGGTGTCGACGCCGAGCCGGGCCGCCGCGCGGGCGGTGTCCTTCATCCGGTCGGCGGCCCGGCGGCGCACGCCCTCGGGGTTGCCGTCGCCCCAGACGGCGGCCGGCAGGATGGACCGGTGCCGGTCGTCGATGGGGTGGTCGCAGACGGCCTGGCCGACGAGGTGGTTGGACAGGGTCCACACCCGCAGGCCGTGGGCTTTGAGGATCCGCCGCCGGTCGGCGACGTAGTCGTCGTCGGCGAGGGCCCGGGCGACGTCGAAGTGGTCGCCCCAGCAGGCGATCTCCAGCCCGTCGTAGCCCCAGCCGGCGGCGAGCCGGCAGACCTCCTCGAACGGCAGGTCGGCCCACTGGCCGGTGAACAGGGTGATCGGTCGGGTCATGCGTCACACTCCAGATCAAGATCTTTTCAGGGTTACGGTGGGGACCGACCCGACAGCGTCGGTCCCCACCGTGCGCGCTAGGGCAGAGTCCACTTCTGGTTGGCCCCACCGTGGCAGTCCCAGATGATCAACTGGGTGCCGTCGGCCGTGCCGCCGCCCGACGCGTCCAGGCACCGCCCCGACTGCGGGTTGCGCAGCGAACCGTCGGCCTGCGCCGCCCAGTTCTGCGCCCCCGTGCCGTTGCAGGTCCACAGCTGCGCCTTCGTCCCGGCGGCGGTCGCGCCACCGGCCACGTCGAGGCACTTACCGAGCGACCGCAGCGTCGTACCGGTCACGGTCCAGGTCTGCGCCGCCGACCCGTTGCAGGTGTACAGCTGGACCTTCGTCCCGTCCGCCGACCCGCCGCCGGCCACGTCCACGCACTTGCCGGCCACTCCCCTGATCGGACCGACCCCGCCCGGCGGGGTGGTCGCCGCGAGGGTGAAGTCGTCCACGTCGAAGGAGGAGCCGGTGGACACCAGATACAGCCGGTGCCGTCCGGCGGGGACACCCGTCAGGGTGGTGCTGACATTGGCGTAGGTCTCCCAGCCGCCGGTGGCGGGCACGGCCACCGAGCCGAGGAGCGCCCCGGTCGGGGAGTCGGCCCGGATCTGGAGCCCGCCGGTGGAGCCGACCCCGGCGACCCGGGCGGTGAACGCCGTCGCCCCGGTCAGGTCGGTGTCGTTGTAGGCGGCCCAGTCCCCCGGCTGCACGTCGCCGAGGACGGCGCCCCCGTGCGCGGCGTGCGGGTAGAGCCGGGGCCCGTCGGCGTTGACGGCGGAGGCGTACTCGGCCTGCACCGCGTACGTCCCGGTCTCCCGGATCCGGATGTTGCGGAAGGAGGCGTCGTCGCCGGTGCCGTGGTTCTGGATCCCGATGTAGCCCTGTTGCAGCGACCGGACCGGGTCGGTGTTGGTGAAGTCGTTGATCAGCGCGCCGTTGAGGAACACCCGGAGCCTTTCGCCCTCGACGAGGATCTCGTAGGTGTTCCACTCCCCCGGCGGATTGAGCGCGGCGTCGCGGGCGGCCAGGTCGGCGGACTGGAAGCCGTAGACCGCCCCCGTGGTGTGGTCGGGGGTGTCGGTGGCGTCGATCTGGATCTCGTAGCCGTTGTTGACGGCCGACCACGGGTCGGTGCTGGCCGGGAAGCCGACGAACACGCCGGAGTTGTCGTCGCCGGCGAGCTTCCAGTCGAGTTTGAGGGAGTAGGAGTGCAGCTCCTTCGCCGAGTACCACAGCAGGCCCAGGCCGTCGTGGGAGGTAAGGGTCGCGTCGGTGTTGGTGAACCCGCCCGGCCCGGCCTGCGACCAGCCGGTGGTCGAACCGTTGAACAGGCTCGTGTAGTTGACCTCGGGCCGGCAGTCGGCCTTCGTCCTGCCCGCCGCGTACCGGATGCCGCCGAGCAGTTCGGCGCGGAACGCCGGTTCGGCGTACGAGGCGATCGTGTGGCCCTGCCCGGTGTAGAAGGACCGGCCGCCCTGGAACGACTTGCACCACACGTGCGGGTGGTCGGCGCCCATCGCCCCGCCGGCGTAGCTGGACTCGTTCAGGGTGGCCAGCACGTGGGCGTCGCCGCGCGGGTTGAGCCGGTAGTTGTACCACTCGTCGTAGCGGGACCAGGTGGTGCCGAGGTGCGCGGTGGCGGCGTGCGCGCGGTCCTCGACGGTGGCCGTCGCCTGGGCCTGGGCGGGGTGCGAGGCGAAGTACGCACCGACGAGTTCGCCGTAGAACGGCCAGTCGTACTCGGTGTCGGCGGCGGCGTGGATGCCGACGTACCCGCCGCCGGCCCGGATGTAGGACTCGAAGGCGGACTGCTGGGTGGCGTCGAGCACGTCGCCGGTGGTGCTGAGGAACACGACGGCCTGGTACTGGGAGAGGGTGGTGGGGTTGAAGGTCGTCGCGTCCTCGGTGGCCGTGACGGTGAAGTTGTTGGCGGCGCCCAGGTCTCGGATGGCCTGGATGCCGGCGGGGATCGAGTCGTGCCGGAACACCGTGGTCTTGGAGAACACGAGGACCTGGTAGGGGCTGTCGGCGGCGTGCGCGGTCGGGCCGGTGACCATGGCCAGTGCCAGGGCGGTCACGGCCAGCAGTCTGGGGAGCAGGGCTCTCATGGCGGTGCCTCTCGGATCGTGGGGACGGCCGGCCTCGCGGGACCGGACCGGAGCCGGGCCGGGCGGGCGGCGCGGGGCCGCCCGCCCGGTGCCGGCTAGGGCAGGGTCCACTTCTGGTTCGGGCCGGCGTGGCAGTCCCAGATGATCAGTTGGGTGCCGTCGGCGGAGCTGCCGCCGGAGGCGTCCAGGCACCGGCCGGAGACGGGGTTGCGCAGCGTCCCGTCAGCCTGGGCGGCCCAGTTCTGGGCTCCCGTGCCGTTGCAGGTCCACAGCTGCACCTTCGTGCCGGCCGCCGTCGCGCCGCCGGCCACGTCCAGGCACTTGTTGAGCGCCCGCAGCGTCGACCCGTTCACGGTCCAGGACTGCGCGCCGGTCCCGTTGCACGTGTAGAGCTGGATCTTCGTGCCGTCGGCCGTGCCGGCGTTGGCCACGTCGACGCACTTGCCGCCGACGCCCTTGACCGGGCCGACCCGGGACGTGCCGGTGTTGAGGGTGAACGCGTCCACGTCGAACAGCGCGCCCGCGCCGCCGGTGAACACCAGGTACAGGCTCGTGGTCCCCGTCGGGGCCGCCGTGATCGCCCCGGTGACGGTCGCGAAGGTCTCCCAGCCGCCGGTGACCGGCACGGTCGCCGAACCGATGGCCGGGCCGGTGGGCGAGCCGGTCCGCAGGGTCAGGGTGCCGCCGACCCCGGCGGAGGACACCCGGGCGTCGAAGGACACGGCGTTGCCGACCTGGTACCGGGCGAAGCCGATCCAGTCCCCGTTGTTGATGTCCCCGACGGTCGCCCCGCCCTCGGCGGTCGCCTTGGTGAACTTGTTGATCCCCGACGAGGTGCCGAAGTGCTCGGCCTGCCGGTGCCGGGGCTGGGTGACGTGCTGGTCGTGGGTGGTCAGCGCCGGCTGCCCGTTGGCGCCCTTGTCGGTGTACTGGGCGTCGAAGACCCCGTAGATGTTCGCCGACGCGTCGTGTTCCCCGTCCACGGGCACATTGATCGACCCGGAGCACCCGGTCGCCGAGGTGATGGCGTGCCCGTGGCTGTCGTGGCCGAGGATGTAGGTCACGGTCACCTTCGAGCAGTCGATCGGCCCGTCCTCGGGGTCGGTCACCGTGACCTGGAACGGCACGGTGTCCCCGAAGGAGAACAGCTGCCCGTCCCCGGGCAGCGACAGGGTGACCGTCGGCGCGGTGTTGCCGACCGTGACGGTCACGTTGGCCGTGGCCGTGTTCCCGTCCGGGTCGCGCACCGTCAGCGTGGCCGTGTACTGCCCGTTCGCCGCGTACGTGTGCCCCGGGTTGGCTGCCGTCGACGTCCCGCCGTCGCCGAACGCCCAGGAGTAGGTCAGCGCGCCGCCCTCGGGGTCGGAGCTGCCGGCCGAGGAGAACGCGACGGCCAGTGGCGCGGTGCCCGACGTCCGGTCGGCCTTCGCCACCGCCGACGGGGCGCGGTTGGCCCCGCCGATGTAGTCGATCCGGTACAGGGCCGAGTTGGCGTCGCCGCTGAAGTAGCCGGTGCCGTAGTCCAGGACGTACAGCGCGCCGTCCGGGCCGAACGCCGTGTCGATGATCTGGGTGCCGGCCCACGGGAAGGCCGCGATCGCCCCCGGGGTGCCGTCGGCGTTGACGTCGATCGCCTTGAGCCACTGGCGGCCGAACTCGGCGGCGAGGTAGTGCCCGTCCAGGCTGGCCGGGAACTTCACCGGGGAGGTCGAGGCCGCGTCGTAGTGGTAGACGGCGCCGCCCATCGGGGACTCGCTCCCCGAGCCGAACTCCGGCGGGGAGCCGGCGTCGCCGCCGTAGCGGATCCACGCGGACCGGGCGGCCGGCAGCGTGGCCAGGCCGGTGTTGCGGAACGAGTTGTTCGTCGGCCCCGAGCAGTCGTACTTCGGCCCCGTGCTGTCCGTGGCGAAGTTCCACTCGTTGTACGTCTCGGCGGCGGTGTTCGTGCCGGTGCAGTAGGGCCAGCCGTAGTTGCCCGGCCCGGTGATCCGGTCGAACTCTACCTGCCCGCCCGGCCCCCGGTTGGCGTCTGCGGCCCCGGCGTCGGGCCCGTAGTCGCCGAGGTAGACGACGCCGGTGGCCTTGTCGACGCTCATCCGGTACGGGTTGCGGAAGCCCATCGCATAGATCTCCGGCCGGGTCTTCGCCGTGCCCGGGGCGAACAGGTTGCCGGCCGGGATCGAGTAGGACGCGTCGGCGTTCACCTTGATCCGCAGGACCTTGCCCCGCAGGTCGTTGGTGTTGGCCGCCGAGCGCTGCGCGTCCATGGCCGGGTTGCGGTCGGTGCGCTCGTCCAGCGGGCTGTACCCGTTGGAGTTGAACGGGTTGGTGTCGTCCCCGGTGCTCAGGTACAGGTCGCCGGCGGCGTCGAAGTCGATGTCCCCGCCGACGTGGCAGCACATCCCCCGGTCGGCGTCGACGTCGAGGACCTTCTTCTCGCTGGCCAGGTCGAGGGTGCCGTCGGTCTTCAGGACGAAGCGCGACAGCCGGTTGACGCCCTTCCACGCCGAGAAGTCGGTGCCGGTGGCCGGGGCGTCACCGGCGGGGGTGGACAGCGGCGGCGCGTAGTACAGGAAGATGAAGCGGTTGGTGGTGAAGTTGGGGTCCACGCCGACGCCCTGCAACCCCTCCTCGTCGTGGGAGTAGACGGTCAGCTTGCCGGCGACCTTCGTGCCGCCGGCCGCGTCGGTGAGGCGCAGCGTGCCGTCGCGGGAGGTGTGCAGGACCGAGCGGTCGGGCAGCACGGCCATCGTGATCGGCTCGCCCATCTCGGCGACCCCCTTGGCGAGGGTCACCTGCTGGAAGTCTGCCGGGTTGATCACGTCGTGGGCCTGGGCTGGCAGGGTCACCGCGAGGAGCGGTGCGGACAGCAGCGCGGCGACGAGCAGCCGGGCGCGCCACCGGAGGGACGGTGTCATGGCGGTCCTTAGAGGAGTGAGGGGAGGGGAGGTTGCACCTGCGTCCAGCCGGCGCCGTTGGCCACGCTGCGTTCGGCGGCGTCCAGGACGAGTTGCACGGTGAGGGCCTCGGCGAACGAGGGCTGCGGGTCGGCCCCGGTCCCGATCGCGTCGATCAGGTCGCGGAGCTGGTGGGTGAAGGTGTGCTCGTAGCCGAGGGCGTGCCCGGGCGGCCACCAGGCCGACAGGTACGGGTGGTGCGGCTCCGTCACGAGGATCGTGGTGAAGCCCTGCTCGGCCGCCGGCCGGTCGGCGTCGTAGTAGGCCAGCTCGTTGAGCCGTTCCAGGTCGAAGGACAGGGAACCGCGATCGCCGTTGATCTCGATCCGCAGGGAGTTCTTCCGCCCGGTCGCGAACCGGCTGGCCTCGAAACTGGCCAACGCTCCGCCGTCGAGCCTGCCGACCACGAGCGCGGCGTCGTCGACCGTGACCCGACCGCGCCGGGTGCTCCCCCAGGTCAGCGGACGTTCCTTGACGAAAGTCTCCGTCACGGCGCTCACCCCGGTGATCCGCTGCCCCGTGACGTGCTGGGCCAGGTCCACGACGTGCGCGCCGAGGTCACCGAGCGCCCCGGATCCGGCCCGGTCCCGGCGCAGCCGCCATACCAGCGGGTACCCGGGATCGGTGATCCAGTCCTGCAGGTACGCGGCCCGCACGTGCCGGACCGTCCCCAGCCGCCCGGCCGCCGCCAGGTCCCGCATCAGCGCGATCGCGGGCACCCTGCGGTAGTTGAACCCGCACATCGCCCGGACGCCTCCCGGGTGGGCGCGGGCCGCGGCCTCGACCATGGCCTCCGCCTCCGCGAGCGTGTTGGCCAGCGGCTTCTCGCACAGCACGTGCTTGCCGGCCTCCAGGGCGGCGATGGCGATCTCGGCGTGGCTGTCTCCCGGCGTGCAGATGTCGATCACGTCGATGTCGTCGCGGGCGACGAGTTCACGCCAGTCGGTGCAGTGCCCGGCCCAGCCGAGGCGGTGCGCCGCCGCCGCGACCCCGGCCCGGTCCGTGCCGCAGACGGCCGTCATCTCGGCCCGCAGCGGCAGGTCGAAGACCCGGTTGACCGTGCGCCAGGCCTGGGAGTGGGCGGTGCCCATGAAGGCGTACCCGACCATGCCGACGCGGAGGGTGGACCCCATGGTCAGAAACCGAGGGTCAGGTAGCGGTCCACGTTCGCCTTCGTGACCGTCTCGGCCGCGAGGATGATCTCCTTGGGGACCTGGAGTTCGACGAGGTCGCCCATGCCCCGGCCCTGGGCGAGGAGCCGGGCCAGGGAGATCGCCGAGGACGCCATCGACGGGCTGTAGGTGACCGTGGCCTTCAGGACCGAGTTGTCGGCCTTGATGGTCTCCATGGCCTTGCGGGAACCCGCCCCGCCGACCAGGAGGAAGTCCTTGCGCCCGGACTGGGCGATCGCGGCGAGTACCCCGATGCCCTGGTCGTCGTCGTGGTTCCACACCGCGTCGAGCTTCGGCAGGGCCTGCAACAGGTTGTCGGCCTCCTTCTGGCCGGAGTCGGCCGTGAACCGGGCCGCCCGCCGGTTGGCCACCTTGAACCCGAACGTGGCCAGCGCGTCGGCGAACCCCTTGCTGCGCTGCTGGGTCAGCTCCAACTCGTCCATGCCGGCGATCTCGCCGATCACCGGGGCGGTCTTCCCGGTTGCCTTGAGCTGGGCCCCGACGTACTGCCCGGCCGCGACCCCCATGCCGTAGTTGTCGCCCTTGATCTGCAACCGGTAGGCCAGGTCCTCCGGGAACGCCCGGTCGAGGTTCACCACCGGGATGCCGGCGGCCATCGCCTTCCTGCCGACGGAGTTGAGCTCCTTGCCGTCGTGCGGCAGCATCACGATCACGTCGGGCTTCGCGGCGATCAACGTGTCGAGGGCCGCAGCCTGGGCCGCGGCGTCCTTGCCCGCCTCGACCTTCCTCAGGGTGACCTCCGGGTACAGCTTCGCCTGCGCCTCGGCGTTGGCGGTGATCGCGGCGATCCAGCCGTGGTCGGCGGCCGGGGCGGAGAAGCCGATCGTGACCGGCTTGCCGGCGGCGGCGTTGTCGGCGGCGTTGGCCTTGACGCTGGTGTTGCCGGCCGGGGTGTTGGACGTGCACGCGGCGAGGGCGGTGCCGGCGCCGAGCGCGGTGGCGGAGACGAGGAACGTGCGGCGTGAGGGGGACATGACAACCTCTTCGGGGTACGGGGGTCCCGGCGACCGTCGCGGCGACGGTCGCCCGGGGCGGGGCGGAGGGGGCGTAGCTGGTGGGATTCCGGGGGCGGACGGGCCTAGCTGGTGGGCTTTCGGCGGCGGAGGCGGCCGAAGGGGAACTGCTGGACCAGGACGGCGGCCACGATGATGCCGCCCTTGACCATGTTCTGCACCTCGGTGGGCAGGTTGTTGACGGCGAACAGGTTGGTGATGGTCGAGAACACCAGCACGCCGAGCAGCGAGCCGACGATGGTGCCCCGGCCACCGGTGAGCAGGGTGCCGCCGATGATGGCCGCGGCGATGGCGTCGAGTTCGTACATGTCGGCCATGGCAGCCTGGGCGGAGGTGGCCTGGGCGGTGAGCATCAGGGCGGCGATGCCGCAGCACAGGCCGGACACGCCGTACAGGAGCACGGTGTGCGGGCGGATCCGGATGCCGGCGAGCCGGGCCGCCTCCGCGTTGCCGCCGAGCGCGACGGTGCGCCGGCCGAAGGTGGTGCGGTTGAGCAGGCCCCAGCCGAGGAGCACCACGGCCGCGAGGATCCAGATCAACAGCGGGATTCCGAGGTACCGGGCGGTGGCCAGGTCGTTGATCGCCGCCACGTCCACGGTCTGGGTCTGCTTCCCGGAGATCCGGGCGGCCAGTCCCCGGGCGGCGACGAACGTCGCGAGGGTGGCGATGAAGGGGACGAGCCGGCCGTAGGCGACGAGTACCCCGTTGACGAGGCCGGCGCCGAGGCCGACGACGAGCGCGGTGAACACGATCCCGCCGGCGCCGAAGCCCTGGGTGGCCAGGGTGGTCGACCACACGCCGGCGAGCGCGATCAGGCCGCCGACGGACAGGTCGATCCCGCCGCCGATGATCACGAAGGTCATGCCGACGGTGACGACGCCGATGGCGGACGCCTGCTTGAGGATGCTGAACAGGTTGGGGCCGAGCCGGTCGCCGTCGAGGAAGATGTCCGGCCGGGTCCAGGCCCCGATGCCCAGCAGGGCGATCAGGACGACGACGAGTCCGAGGTTGCGGCGCACCGGCTCGCCCCGGTCGTCGCGCCACCAGTCCGTGAGACCGGTCACCCTGCGCACGGCGGTCTGGTCGAGGGGGGTCGCGCCGAGAGCCGGGGAGTTCATGCCGGCCTCCTTTCGGTGGTGGGGTGGACGGTGTGCAGGGAGCCGGACATCACGAGGCTGAGGACAGCCGACTCGTCGAGCTGATCGGCCGGGCCCTCGTGTACGACCCGGCCCTCCCGCATCAGCAGCACCCGGTCGGCGAGCCCCAGCACCTCCGGCACCTCGCTGGACACCAGCAGAATGCCGACGCCGTCGTCGGCGAGCCGGCGGATCGCCCGGTACAGCTCGGCCCGCGCGCCCACGTCCACCCCCCGGGTCGGCTCGTCGAGGAGCAGCACCCGGGTGCCGCCGAGCAGCCACCGGCCGACGACGACCTTCTGCTGGTTGCCGCCGGACAGGGTGCGCACCATGCGGCGCACGCCCGGCGGACGCAGGCCGAGGCGGCCGGCGACGGCTTCGGCCGCGGCCCGTTCCCGCCCTGACCGGGTGACCCCGTAGCTGGCGAACCGGGCGAACGTCGCGAGGGTCATGTTCCGGTCGACGGGCTCGGACAGCAGCAGCGCCTGGCTCTTGCGTTCCTCCGGGGCGAGGCCGAGGCCGGCGCGCACGGCCGCCGGCACGCTGCCGGGGCGCAGCGCGCGGCCGGCCATCGTGATCTGCCCGGCGTCGGCCCGACGTGCCCCGAAGATGGTCTCCAGTACCTCCGAGCGTCCGGAGCCGACGAGGCCGGTGATGCCGACGATCTCACCGGCCCGCACGGTCAGCGACACGTCGGCGAACTCGCCGGCGCGACCGAGTCCGCGCACCTCGAGCAGTTCGGCCCCGGCGTCCGGCGGGCCGGCCGGGCGCGGCGGGAACACGTACTCGATGGTGCGGCCCGTCATCCGGTTGACGAGGTCGCCGACCGGCACGGTCCGGGCCGGCAGGTTCGCCGCCGTGGTCCGGCCGTCCTTGAGGACGGTCACCCGGTCGCCGATCTCGCGGATCTCGTCGAGGCGGTGGGAGATGTAGACGACGGCGATGCCCTGGCCGGTGAGGTCGCGGATGACCCGGAACAGGTTGGCCACCTCGTCGTGGGCGAGGACGGCGCTGGGTTCGTCCATCACGAGCAGCCGGGCGTCGTGCGACAGCGCGCGGGCCATGCTGACGATCTGCTGGCCGGCCGCCGGGAGCCGGCGCACCGGGCGGCGGGCCGGGATGTCGCCGTGGCCGAGCCGGTCGAGGATCTCCCGGGTACGCCGCGCCATCGCTCCCCTGCCGACCAGTCCGAACCGGGCCGGCTCGTGGCCGAGGAACACGTTCTCGGCGACGGACAGGTCCGCGACGAGGTCGAGCTCCTGGTAGATGGTGGCGATGCCGAGCCGGGTGGCGGCCTTCGGGTCGGGCAGGGTCACCGGTCGGCCGTGCCACTCGATCCGGCCGGCGTCGGGGCGGTGCGCTCCGGACAGGACCTTGATCAGGGTGGACTTGCCGGCGCCATTCTGCCCAAGCAGGCAGTGCACCTCCCCGGGCCGGACGTCCAGGGACACGCCGTCGAGGGCCCGCACGCCAGGGAACGTCTTGACGATCCCGTCGAGCCGGAGCAGGAGCCCGTCCGGGTCGCCCGGCCCGTCGGGCGGGAGCGGGAGCGCACTCCGGTCACCGGGTCCGTGCTGCGCCGCGCTCACAGCGGTTGTCCGTAGGCGAGGTCGCTGGCCAGGACGGCCGCGCCGATCACCCCGGCGCGCGGGCCCAGCTCGGACAGCACCACCGGGAGGTTGCCGGTGGCCATCGGCAGGGAGCGCCGGTACACGACGCTGCGGATCTCGGCGAGCAGGACGTGGCCCAGCCCGGCGAGCCCGCCGCCGATCACGATCATCGACGGGTTGATGAAGCTGACCAGGCCGGCGAGGACGACGCCGAGCCGGTTGCCGCCGTCGCGGATCAGCGCGATGCAGGCCAGGTCGCCGGCCGCGGCGCCCTCGGCCACGTCGAGGGGGGTGACCGTGCCGTGTTCGGCGAGGCGGGCTGCCAGGGCCGGCGAGGAGTGGTCGCGGGCGGCGGCGAGGGCGTCGCGGGTCAGGGCCGCGCCGCCGAAGTGGGCCTCCAGGCAGCCGGTGTTGCCGCACGAGCAGGGCCAGCCGTCGGGGTCGACCTGGATGTGGCCGATGTCGCCGGCGCAGCCGTCGGGGCCCCGGAACATGGCGCCGTCGATGTGGATGCCGCAGCCGATCCCGGTGCCTATCTTGACGAACAGGACGGTGTCGACCGACCGGGCGACGCCGCCGTGCCGTTCGCCGATGGCCATGATGTTGACGTCGTTGTCGACGGCCACCGGGCAGCTGTGGTCGCGGCCGAGGAGTTCGCGGAGCGGGAAGTGGTCCCAGCCGGGCATGATCGGCGGCGAGATGGGCACCCCGTCACGGAAGCTCACCGGGCCGGGGATGCCGATGCCGATGGACAGCAGGCGGTCGTACGCCCCGTCGGCTCTCGCCTTGGCGAGGAGGTCGTTGACCCGGCGGAGCAGGACCCTGGGGCCCTCGCCGATGTCGACCTGTTCGCTGTAGGCGGCGACGGTCTCCAGGCTCCCGTTGGTGATCTCCACGTCGAGGGACGTGGCCCCGAGGTCCACGGCGGCGAGCCGCAGCCCCGGGTCGAGCTCGATCAGCGGGGACCGGCGTCCGCCGCGGGAGGCGGCCAGCCCGGCCTCGCGGACCAGTCCGTCGTCGGTGAGCGTGTCCAGCTCGGCGGCCAGCCGGGACCGGGGCACGTCGAGGCGGGCGGCCAGCTCCGCGCGGGATACTGGCCCGTCGTCGCGGAGCCGCTGGAGCAACCGGTAACGCAGTGGACTCATCTCGACTCCTGTCAGGTCCTGTGCGGAGCGACAGTAGTGACTTCCGGCAACGGTGTCCATCGATCTGCTCGTTTGAGCAGAAGTTTCGCTCAGTCCGACGAAAGCTGCCCGGCTTGGTAGCATATGAAGGGTTTGTTGCGGGCTGGTTTCCGCGTCGATTCACGGCAGAACGGACGCGACGGGCCCGACTCCGGGGCCACGGGCCGCCGGGACGGCCGGGAAACGCTCAGGGATCGAGCACGCATCACGCAGACGGTGCTCGTTGGCCGGTCGACCGCGCACCGGATGACCACAGCGGAAGGTGCCCGCGCGGGAGCGCACGGGCACCTTCCCTTCAGGGGACGCGACGGTCAGCAGGGACCCCCGTCGTTCCACACCGCCCAGGACTGCGGCGCGCCGGGCTCGGCGCCCGTCGACCACCAGACGGAGTTCCACAGGTGGCCGTTGTGCGCCACCCGGTCACCGGGCACATAGGACGAACCGGCGCTCCATTCCTGCACGCCGGAGCAGCCGCCCGGGTCGGGGCGGGTCACGGTCAGGGTGTAGTCGGCCGAGTGCGCGCCACTCGGGCCGGTACCCGTCACGGTCAGGGTGTAGGTCCCGGCCAGGGCGGCCGAGGTCGTCGTGACGGTCAGCGTCGCCGAGCCGCCCGACGTCACCGACGACGGGGCGACCGTCGCCGACACGCCGGTCGGCGCCCCGGCCACGCTCAGGGTCAGCATCTGCGGGTTGCCCGAGGTGGTCGCCGTGACCACCGTGGACGTCGTCGACTGGCCGGCCTGCACCGAACCGCTGTTCGGGTTGAGCGCGACGGAGAAGTCGTTTGTCGGGGTGGTGCCGGTGACCGTGATCGTGTACCCGTCGGTGCGGGTCCCCGAGTTGGCCACCCCGGCGACGGCGAACGTCGCCGAGCCCGGCGGGGTGTCGGTGGTGGTGATCAGGGTCAGCGTCGACGTCCCGCCGGATGTGACGGTCGGCGGGTCGAACACGGCGACCACCCCGTCCGGCAGGCCCTTGGCCGACAGGGTCACGGTCTGCGGGCTACCGGAGGTGGTGGTCGTGGTGACCGTGGTGGTGAGCTTCCCGCCGGCCTGGGTGGTGCCGGAGTTCGGGTTGACCGACACCAGGAAGTCGTCGGTCGTCGGGCCGGTGGTGACGGTCAGCGTGTACCCGTCGGTGCGGGTGCCGGAGTTGGCCACCCCGACCACGGCGAACGTGCTGGACCCGGCCGCGGCGTTCGCGGCGGTGCTGACCGTCATCGTCGACGTGCCGCCGGAGGTGACGGTCGGCGGGTCGAAGGCCACCGACACGCCGTCCGGCAGGCCCTTGGCCGACAGGGTCACGGTCTGCGGGCTACCGGTCGTGGTGGTGGTGCGCACGGTCGAGGTGAGGGTGCCGCCGGCCTGCACGGTGCCCGAGTTCGGGCTGACCGACACCAGGAAGTCGTCGTTGGGCGCGGTGAGCACGGTCAGCTGGTACTGCACGGTGTGCGTCACGCTGCCCACCCCGGTGACCGTGATCGGGTACGTGCCCGGCGTGGTCCGGGCCGTGGTCACGACGCTCAGGGTGGCCGAACCGCCGGACGTGACCGACGTCGGGTTGACCGTCACGGTGGTGTTCGCCGGCGCGCCGGACACCGTCAGGTTCACGGTGTGCGGGCTGCCGGCCGTGGTCACGGTGCTCAGGGTGCTGGTCAGTGTGCCGCCGGGGGCGACGCTGCCGCTGGCCGGGCTGAGCGCCATCGAGAAGTCGTTGCTCGGCTGGGCGGTGCAGGTGGCCTCACCGGACTGGGTCGGCACGGTGATCGCGTCCCAGGCGGCCTTGGTCTTGTTGAAGAGCACGCAGGTGGCGTCGAGCGCCTTGGCGGCCTGGAGCGTGGCGACCCGGTACTTCTTGTAGGTCATGCCCGAGGTCTTGAGCAGCATGGCGCCGTAGAACACCTTGCCGGCGGTCTGGATGCCGGCGCCGGTGACCGAGGCGGGGCCGCCGGAGCAGATCGGGCTGCTCGGCTTGCCGCCGCCCGGGTTGGACCCTTCGGCCAGCAGGTAGAACCAGTGGTTCAGCGGGCCGGCCGCCTTGTGCACCTCGGTGTTCGGGATGGACGAGGAGTAGCAGTTCGGGTCGTTGCTGACCAGCGAGGGGTTGTACATGTTGCGGATCGGCCCGGTGCCGACCAGGTTGATCGTCTCGCCGACGGTGTAGTCCGGGCCGTCGAAGTTCGAGGGCTCATTGGTGTACGCCTCGGTCAGCGCCCCGAAGATGTCCCCGGTGGCCTCGCCGAGCCCGGCTTCCTGGCCCGCCCCGCCGGGCGTGTACTGGTCGATCGCGTGGCCGTGCTCGTGGCCCACGACGTCCATCGACGCGATCCACTGGTTGGCGTTGTTGTGGCCGATCTCGATGTGGTCGCCGGTCCAGAACGCGTTGACGTCCGAGAGGCCGACCTGCACCGGCACGCCCCGGCCGTTGCCGTCGATGCCGCTGCGGCCCAGCCAGTTCTTCAGCATGTCCCACTCGTGCTGGGTGGACCACAGCACGTCGGCGCAGCCGGTCTCCTTGGAGGAGGCCTGCCCGGTGCCGAAGGAGTCCGTGCTCTTGGAGAACGGCTGCTTGGTGGCGTAGTCCTGGCACTGCACGCCCGGCCGGACGGGGTCGACGGTGGTGTAGCTCGACCCGGAGTGCGTCGTGTCGATGGTCAGCGGGGCCGGGCCGTTCCACTGACTGACGGCGGTGCCGGCGACCACGTCGTCGCGCTGGCCGAGCACCGTGCCGTCCGCGGCGTCGACATAGACGTGCAGGTGGCTGGGCGCGGTGGCGGTCCGTCCGGACAGGACGGTCTCCCACGCGAGCCGGGGCGCGGTGTCGCCGACGGTGTGCACGATCAGACGGTGCGAGTCGACCTTGTCCACCGCGGCGAGCTTCGCCCGGGACGTGGACTCCGCGGCACCCGCCGACACGGCCGGGATCGTGGACACCCCGATCGGGGTGTGCGACGCGGCGGTGGTGACCCGGACCCGGCCCTGGCCGTCGGCGAGCACGACAGCGTCGCCGCCGACGACCGGGAGGCCGCGGTAGGTGCGCTCGTAGGCCACGGAGTACAGGTCGTCGACCCAGGGCGTGACGATCCGGCGGTCGTAGTGCTCTTTGCCGCCGCTGGCGAGGGAGTCCAGGCCGCTGGCGACGGCCCGGTCGGCGGCCTGCACCGCCCGGACCTGGGAACTGGGCTGGGCGGCCGGTGCGGGGGTCGGGGCGGCCGAGCTGGCTGTGGCCCAGGCCGCGACCGGGACCACCCCCAGGGCGAGCGCTAACGCGAGGGAACGTTTCACGGAAGACTCCTCTATCGACAGATATCGAAGTCTCTTGTAGCACAGAACTCAAAGGTTTCTTAATAGTTATGCCCGGGGTCGACACCCTTGTCCGACCCTTGCCCTCGCGTCGGCCGAGGATGGGGAGGGCCGTCCCAGTAGCGAGGCCACAGCTCGGCGCCCACGACCCGTCGGGGGCGGCGCGGGCCGCCCCCGACGAGGGTCAGACCTGGCCGAACATCAGGTTGCCGGGCGCGTCCGGGTCGGTGCCGGTGTAGAACTGCACGGAGCCCGCGACGAGTTCATCCACCGTCAGCGCACCGTCACCGTCGACGTCGAGGCGCGAGAACGCTTCCCTGGCCTCCGGGCCGGCAGTGCCGAGCACGTCGAGCGCCGCCACGTACTCCGAGATGCTGATGGTGCCGTCGGCGTCGGTGTCCAGCAGTCCGGCCATCGCCTCGACCATCGGCCGGAACGCCCGGTCGACGGCCGTCGGATTGTCCACGAAGGTGGAGACCATCCCCCGCTGGTACTCCTCCGGGGTGATCCGGTCGTCGCCGTCGATGTCGACGGCGGCCGACAGCTCCGTCCAGAACGTCACCACACCCGCCATCACGGCGGTGCCCTTCGGGGAGGTCGCCGGCTCGCCGAAGGCGGACAGCAGCCGGGAGCCCATGCCGACGAGGTCGTCGCGCTCGATCACGCCGTTGCCGTCGAAGTCGATCTGCCGGAACGCCCGGTCGAGCTTGCGGTCGATGAGTTGAGTCATGTGGATAAACTACACCAATGAGGACATATGGAGCATTCCTTGGTGGGTCGCAACACGCCGGCGAACGGTGGATCTACTCGCCGCGGATGAGTGCGCTCATGACGGACACCTTCGACACCCTCGCCCTCAAGGCCCGGCTGGAGGAGGGCGCCGACGCGGCACCCGGCGAGACCAGGATCGCCGGCCGGGTGGCCCTGTCGACGGCCGGACAGGGCGCAGAGGCCCTGCGCCTGGCCCGCGCGGCCCAACCGGCCTGGGCCCGGGTGCCGCTCGCCGACCGACTGGCATTCCTCGCGGCGTTCCACCACGATCTGCGCAAGAACGAGGACGAGTTCATCGGGGTACTGGTCGCCGAGGGCCACCCGGTCCAGCTCGCCCGGTGGGAACTGTCCGGTGTGCTCGCCGCCACCCACCCGACGATGATCGCGCGGATCTCCGCCCAGCTGGACTGGTCCGGTGAGTACGGCGACCGGCGGATCCGGCTCCGCCGCCGGCCCGACGGGGTGGTCTGCCTCAGCCCGCCCCGCAACGCCGCCGCCAGCAACGCGATGTACGGCGTCGTCGCCCTCGCCGCCGGCAACGCGCTGGTGGTCAACGCCCCGCCCACCTCCCCCCTGGGCGTCGCGTACGCCTACCAGGAGATCGTGGCTCCCTTGCTCACCGAGTTCGGCGGCCCGCCCGGCACCCTCGCCGTCCTGTGCGGGCACGCACGCCCGACGCTGCGGTCCTGGCTCGACAGTCCGGACGTGGACGACATCTGCCTGTTCGGGCCGTCCGACCACGGACTGCGGTTCGAGCAGCAGTGCGTGGCCGCCGGAAAGAAACCGATCCTGGAACTGTCCGGCAACGACGGCGTACTGGTCTGGAAGGACGCCGACCTCGCACTCGCCGCGACGGCCCTCGCCGAGTGCTTCACCGGCTCCGGCCAGATCTGCATGCTCCCCCGGTACGCGCTCGCGCACCCCGATGTCGCCGAGCCGCTGATCGCCGCCGTCGCCGACCGGGCCCGGGACCTGCGACCCGGGCTGCCCGAGGATCCGGACACCGTGCTGACGCCGGTGATCCGGCGCGCGGAGTTCACCCGGGTGATCGCGGAGGCGACCGACGCCGGGGCGGTACTGGTCACCGGTGGCCGGCTCCTCGACGTGCACGGCGCCCCGGCCGCGCAGGGCCCGTTCGCCGAGCCGGCCGTGCTGCGGGTCGACGGCCTGGCGACCGCCGCCCGGCTGGCCGCCGTCCGCGACGAGACCTTCTTCCCGCTGCTCACCGTCGTGGTGCCGGAGCCGGGCGACGACCTGCTCGACCGGATGCTCGCCTTCCTCGACACCAGCGGCTACGGACTGCGCAACTCACTGTGGGCCGAGGATCCCGACGTCGTCGAGCGGTTCTGCGCGGAGGTGCGCGGCGGGCTGCTCAAGGTGAACGACTCGCACATCGGATTCGTCCCCGGGCTGCCGGTGCAGGGCGGGCCGGGCCGCAGCGGGGGCGCGCACGGCGAGGCCAACAACGCGCTGCTGCGCACCACCCACGCGCAGGGCGTGTCCATCGGCACCGGGGTCGTGCCGCGCTCGGCGATCTTCGACCACGCGACGGTGAACGACGCCTGACGCGCGGCACGTGACACGTGCCGGGCGGTCCCGGCCGGGGCGCGCCTTCCGGGCGGGTCCCGGCGCGGCCCGCGTCCCGCCGGATCCCGGCGCGGGCTCAGCCGAGCGGCTCCATCAGGGTCCGGAGCACGTCCGCGAGGTACTCCTGGTCCTTCGTGTCGAGCACGGCGAGGACCTCGCGCTGCGCGTCGAGACCCGCGCCGACCGCCGCCTCGATCACCCCGAGCCCCGCGGCGGTCAGGCTGATCCGCAGCCCGCGCCGGTCGTCGGGATCCGGGGCCCTGCCGACCAGCCCGGCCCGCTCCAGCCGGTCGAGCCGGCCCGTCATCCCGCCGGACGTTAGCATCAGCGTCGCCGTCAACTCCTTCGGCGACAGCGTGTACGGCTCACCGGACCGGCGCAGCGTGCTCAGCACGTCGAAGTCGCCCCGGCCGATCCCGTACCCCTGGTAGACGGCCTCCATCCGGTCGCCCATCAGGCGGGCGATCCGGTAGATCCGGCCGAAGACGGCCATCGCCCCCGTCTCCAGGTCCGGCCGCTCAGCCCGCCACTGGGCCACGATCCGGTCCACAGCGTCCTCGGTCATCCGCCCAGTCTAGGTTGACGCCAAGTAACTCCGCACCAAGCTACTCGCCGCGAAGCTTTCAGCATCACGGCCTTCCGGCCGGGCCCCGGCCGGAAGGCCGTGACGCCAGGCCCCGGCTGGGAGGCCGGGACGCCGGGTCCTGGCTAGAACGCCGTGATGGTCTCCGGCGCGCGCTCGGCGCGGCTGAGCGCCCGGATCACCGGCGACAGCCCGTGCCGGAGCACCGCCATCCCGGTGAGCAGGCGCAGCACCGGCTCGGCGACCGCCGGCGGGAACTCCGGCAACGGCAGCCCGACGCTCGCGGTCAGGTCGTCGGAGTGCACGACGAGCTCCATCAGCCGGGTGAGGAGGAAGTCGTCCAGGGACAGCGCGTAGCCCACCCACGCGTCCCGGCGCACGGGGCGGTCCTGCTCGCCCGGGAGGGTGGTCCGCAGCACCCGCACCGCGTCTGCGGCCCGCGCGGCGAGGGCCACCGGGCCGGCGGCGGCGTCGGCCGCACCGCCGCGCAGGATCGCGGCGTTGAACGGGTCCTCCGGCGGGGCGTCGATCCACGGGGCCCTGGCGTAGAACTCCCGCAGGTCGACGACCTCCTCGGTCGGCTGCGGCGCGGCCAGCAGGACCGGGACGAAGAAGATCTGCGCCGCCAGGTGGCCGGACAGCGAGCCGACCGTGAACTCGGCCAGGGCGCTCGGCTTGTCCCAGGCCGCCGCGACGGCCGGCTCGGTCAGCAGATGGGCGACGATGTCGGCGGCCTGGAGGTACGCCTGTCTGATCTGGGTCATGCATCGATACTGCCAAGAACCGGGCACACCTCCCAGTGCCAATCCACGGACCGTGGACCGGGAGGAGCGGCCCGGCGCGAGCCGGCTCAGGGCGATCCGCTCCGGCTCCGGACCTGGGCAGGGCGGGGCCCGCGGATCAGTGCGGGATGCCGACGAAGCTGATCGCGGCGCCGGCGCGGTGCACCTCGATCTGGCCGATCAGCCCGGTCACGTTGCCGGTGCCGCCGATCATGGCGCCCATGGTCGTCCAGTCGTTGGCCGCCGTGGTGTGGGTCTCGGCGACCAGCAGGTCACCGGCGTTGGGATCGCCGGCGGCGAACCGCAGCGTGTAGGAGCAGGAGATGGCGACCCTCGGCTGGACGGTGATCACGTCGCAGGTCGAGTATCCGGTGCCGACCGCGGCCTGGTCCGTCGTGAGGTCGTAGCCGTTGACCCAGTGGTCCCCGGCGTGCGGGGCGCCGGTCGGCCGGGTGCCCTGCGTGACCGTCGCGACGATGGTGCGGGTCGGGGTCGGTTCGGCGGACGCGGCGGCCGGGGCGCCGACGAGGGCCGTGGCGGCGCAGGCCAGCGACGCGCCGAGGAGCACGGTCGCGCGGGCACGGGCCGGGTGCTGCTGCATGTTGCCTCCGTAGATCGTCGACCTGTCCCCGTACCCTATGAGTCCCATAATGTGTTTGTGATGGTTTTGACCATAAAAGCTAGATAGGTACACTTTCGGGCATGGCGTACTACACGGACCAGGAGCGGGACACCATCCGGGCCGCGGCGTTCGGGGCGGTCAGCCTCGTGTCGGCGGCCGAGCCCGGGCACTTCGACGTCCACTCCGAACACCTCGCGGCCAGCAGGGTGCTGGCCGTGGTGCCGACCTCCCTGCGCAGCCTGCTCATGGTCGACCGGATCCCCATCGCGACCAGCACCGACCGGGCCGCGGTCCTGGCGTCGCTGGAACAGTCGGCCCAGATCCTCGCCGCCCGCTCGGCCGAGGACCTCGACGCGTTCCGCGAGGTCATCGCGCACGCGTGCGGCGCGGCGGCCGCAGCGGTCGGCGGCGTGTCGGACCGGGAGAGCGCGGCGGTCACCGACGTGCGGCGCGCGGTCGGGATCCTGTGACCCACGATCCGGGACCGGGCGTCGGCGCGGGCCGTCCGTGCGGGCCGCGATACCTTAGGTGATGCCCGAACCGGAACAGCCCCGCACCTCGACCGCCCCTCTCGGCAGTCACCGCTCCGCCGAACGCCTCTCCGAGCGCACCGGCCTGCGGGTCAAGCCCAGCGACATCGACGACCTCGCCGCGGCCGGCGTCCTGGTCCCGACCGGGGAGTTCAAGGGGAACCCGATCTTCCGGCTCAACGACCTCGACGGGGTGTCGAAGGAGGAGATCGCCGCCGTCGTCGAGAGGCGGCAGTCCTGGCGGGCCGCCAGCAAGTCGGCGAGCGGGGCGCTGGAGACCCTCGGCTGGAACAAGGAGGATTTCCAGCGGATCACGGCCGAGCGGGGCATCACCGCCGGCCCGGGCGGCCGGTACGCGCTGTCGGACATCGAGGCCCTCGCCGCGGACCCGCTGCTCGTCGCCCAACTCGCCGCCGACCGGCTGCTGACGCTCGACCAGGCCGCGACCCACCTCGGGGTGCGCCGACTGGACCTCGACTACTGCCTGGCCGCCGGCTGGCTCAGCCCGCACGAACTCCGGCGGACCGCCGCCGGCCGGCACCGCGCCGCCACCGTCACGGTGCCGATGTTCCGGACGGCCGACGTGGACGCGCTCCTCGACGTGTACGGCGTCGACTGGGCCCAGGTCCGCACCACCCCGCCGGGCACGGTCTCGCCCCTGGCCGAGTGGACCCGGATCCCGGCCGAGCGGGCCGCGGTGATCCACGCGTTCTGCGCCGACCTCGAGGACTACTACCGGGTCGAGGTCCGGGCGCTGTGGCGCGCGGACGGCGACATCTGGGAAGTGGAGTGGATCCGCGACCGGGCCGGCGAGCCGACCGTCGAGCAGGTGACGCGCAACGTGCAGCAGCATTCCGTCCACGCCTACTGGACGGACATGGAGCTGCGGGCGCTGTAGGCCTCCACTGAGGTCCCCCGCCACCGACCTGAACGGGTTCAACGGGCGTCCGGGTAGGCTCGGCCCCGCGCCCGCCGGCCCGGCCCGCCGGGACCGCCGCGTGCCCCGACCCACCCGTCAGGACGCCGACCAGCCGGGACAACCGAGTTCTGGGAGCGTGTCGTGGTCGAGGGAGCCCGGATCGTCGGTGGGCGCTACAGCCTGGGCGAGCACATCGCCGCCGGCGGGATGGGCGTGGTGTGGCGCGCCGAGGACCTGCGGCTGGGCCGGGTGGTGGCCGTCAAGGAGCTCCTGCTGCGCGGCGGCCTGGACGACGCCGCGACGTCGGAGGCCAAGCGCCGGGCGATCCGGGAGGCGCGGATCGCGGCCCGGCTGCACCACCCCAACGCCGTCACCATCTTCGACGTGGTGGAGGACTCCGGCCAACCCTGGCTAGTCATGGAGTACGTGCCCTCGCAGAACCTCACCGCCGTCCTGGCCGAGCGCGGTCCACTGCCGCCTGTCGAGGTCGCCTCGATCGGCCGCCAACTGGCCTCGGCGCTCGCGGCCGCGCACGACGCCGGGATCGTGCACCGCGACATCAAGCCGGGCAACGTCCTGGTCACCGAGCAGGGCACGGTGAAGATCACGGACTTCGGCATCTCCCGGGCCGTCGGCGACGCGACCATCACCGCGGCGAGCATCATCTCCGGCACCCCGGCGTACCTGGCGCCCGAGGTCGCCCGGGGCGCCGACGCCGACCACCCGTCGGACGTGTTCTCCCTCGGCGCGACGCTCTACAGCGCGGTGGAGGGCATCCCGCCGTTCGGTACCGACGGCAACCTGATCGCCCTCCTGCACCGGGTCGCCGGTGGGGTCATGCGGCCGCCGACCCAGGCGGGGATCCTCACCCCGCTGCTGCTTGACATGCTGCACCGGAATCCGGCCGCCCGGCCGACGATGGTCCGGACCGGGGACCGGCTCGCGGTGCTGATGGCGACCCACCGTCCGCTGACCACCAAGGCTCGACCGGTGCCGGTGGCTCCGCTCGCGCCCACGGCCAGGCTCGCGACCCCGGTGCCCCCGCCCCCGCCCGCCGCTACCGCTCCAGCTCCAGCCGTGCAGGCCGGCCCAGAGTCGGCGCCCGATTTCGCCGCCCAGCCACCAGCCGCGGCGCCTCTTTCCGTCCCGACCCTAGCCCCGACCTCGGCCCCGGCCTCGAACCGCGACCTTGACCCCGTAACCGCGCCCGCGAGCGGTGACCTGGTGGAGTCCTCCGGTCCCGAGGACGCCCCGGTGCCGACGCCGACGGACCTGGACTCGCCCCACCCGTCGATCGCACTCGCGCCCGCTGACGTCAGCCCGTCAGGCTCGACCCCCGCGATGACGTCGACGCCCACTGACGACGCGGAGCGTCTGGTGCCGCCTCCCGGGTCCGCGTCCGCCGGCCGACTAGTCGCCGCGCCGCCGGGCACCAGGACGAAGGCAGCGGACGTCGGTGCCCGCAACGCCGTGCCGCGCACGCCCCGGCCGCCCCGTCGCACCCGGATCCTCGTCGCCGCCGGCCTCGCGCTGGTCGCCGCCGTGGGCCTGGTCGCCTTCCTGGCCAACCGCGACGACACCCCCGGTTCGCCCAACTCCCAGCCGACGTTCTTCAGCTCGGCCGACACGCCCAGCCGGTCGGCGACGACGTCCCCGACCACGGTCCCCACCCCGTCGGCGTCACCGGAGTCGGTGCCGGTCACCCCGGCCCGCGCGATCGCCGACTACTACGCCCTGATGCCCGGCAACTCCCAGGCCGGCTACGCCCGGTTGTCGGACCGGTTCAAGCAGGACCGGGCGCCCTCGTTCGGCGAGTATCAGGGCTTCTGGAGCCAGATGCGCACCGTGACCGCCACCGAGGTGACCGCCGTCGGCGACAGTTCGGTGTCCGCGCTGATCACGTACACGTCCGCCACGGGCCAGACCTCCCAGGAACGCCACGTGTACGGGCTGGTGAAGGCCGGCGGCCAGTGGCTGATCGACAGCCAGCGGATGGCCTGACCCGGGGTCCGCAGCGGAGAAAATTTTCAACGTTCAATATTGTTCCATCGGAGGCTCCGGGACCCTAGACTGCGCGTACCGGTTTCCAGATCCACTATAGACAGCCGTGGGCGCGGGAACGGTATTCGTCGAACTCTACTTTCCCAGCACGCCACTGTGGAGGAACCATGTTGTCGAGAATCCTGAAGGCCGGCCTCGTCCTCGCCGCCGTCGGCTCGGCGCTCGCCGTCGCGAGCCCGGCCAGCGCCAGCCCGTCGCTGTACTGCGAGTCCTGGCTCTCCCAGCTGGAATGCTCGGGCGGCGGTGACGCTGCCACCAACTCGTGGTACGTCAACGGCAGCAACTGGTACAACGGCGTCAGCGACTTCCAGTTCCGGTGCGACATCCACGCCACGTACAAGATCACCGTGGTGTCCACCGATCCCGCCGCGAGCGGCAGCGCGACCCGCTACGTGACCTGCACGAACAGCTCGCCCCGCTAGACCGGACGGGCGCCGGGTCCCGGTCTGACCATCGGGACCCGGTGCCGCCGACCCGTTCAGGTGACGCGGCGGTCCTTCCTGCGGGACGTCACCTCTGACCGGCGCCACGCCCTCGGCCCCGACGCGAAGGCCGGCACGTCCGCCACCGTCATCGTGACCCGGGCCCCGCCCCACTCCCCCCGGTCCACCGTCACCGCGCCACCCATCGTCGCCGCGACCCGGCGCACGATGTCCAGTCCCAGACCGGTCGAACCGGCCCCGCTGCTGCCCCGGCGCAACGCCACCTCGGGGCGCTCGATGCCCGGGCCGGCGTCCTCCACCACGAGGCCGGCGGGCCCGACGAGTACCCGGAAAGGGGTGCCCTGCGGGGTGTGCGCGAACACGTTGCCCAGCAGGGCGTCCACGGCCGCGACCAGCTCCGCCCGGGGCGCCGCAACCAGCACCGGGGACTCACCGCCCAACACGCTCCACGCCCGACCGTGGTCCTCGGCCAGCACCGACCAGAACGCCAGCCGGTCGGCCAGGACGTCCACCAGGTCCACCGGGCCGTCCGTCACGGTCACGCCCCGGATGATCGCGTCGATCTCCGCGTCCAGGATGTCCACCGCCTGCCGGATCCGGTCCCCGCCCGGATCCATCGGCAACACCTCGGCGTCCAACCGCAGCGCCGTCAGCGGGGTGCGCAGCCTGTGGGACAGGTCCGCCGCCAGCCGCCGCTCGGACTCCACGAGCGCGGTGACCCGGTCCGCGACGACGTTGAACGTCCGGCCGACCGCGCGCAGCTCAGGAGGCCCGGACGGGTTGGCCCGGGCGGTGAGGTCCCCGTCGCCGAGGCCCCGGGCGGCCCGCGCGAGTTCGCGGACGTCGCGGACGAGGCGGGCACCCAGCCGGTCGGCGACGAACACGGACCCGGCGACTAGGGCCGCGGCGACACCGACCAGGACGAGCCAGTCCTGGTGCACGCCGCGGGTCAGGTCGGCGTCGGGCACGTACACCTCGACGACGACGGTCCGCTCGGGGTCCAGGGCCACCGCCTGCAGGTACGCCAGGCCGCCGTGCACCTCCACGGTGCGCGACTCGCGGCGGGTCGTCGCGGCGGTCACCTCCGCCGGGGTCGCGTGCGGGGTGCCGAGCGGCTCCTCGCCGGGGAAGTGCACGGTGATCCGGCCCGCGCCGCCCGCGCCGGTGGACGCGACGGCGCGGTCGATGGCGGCCCGGTCGCCGGTGGCGGCGAGGGTGGCGACGAGCGCCGTCGCGTCGTGCTTGGCGTCGTTGACGGCGCGGTCGTAGGCGATCTGCTGGGCCAGTACGGCCAGGGGCAGGCAGAAGGCGAGCGCGACGAGCGAGGTCGTGGCGAGGGCCAGCCGGGCCAGGGTGAGCCTCACCGGCGGTCCACCGGCGTCACGACGGGTCCACGAGCATCAGGCCGACCCCGCGCACGGTGCGCAGCAGGCGGGGCTTGGCCGCCGTCTCGCCGAGTTTGCGGCGCAGCCAGGAGATGTGCACGTCGAGGGTCTGTTCGGTCCCGGAGTACGGCTGGCGCCACACCTCCGTGACGATCTCCTGGCGGGTCACCACCCGGCCGACCCGGGCCGCGAGATAGGTGAGCAGGTCGTACTCGCGGCGGGTCAGTTCCAGTTCTGTCCCGTCGAGGGTGGCGGTGCGGCGGGACGGGTCGATGCTCAGCGGGCCCACGTCGATCCGGTCGGGGAACCGCGCGGTGCGGGCCCGGCGCAGCACGGCGTTGATCCGGGCGGACAGGGCCTTGCTGGTGAACGGCTTGGTGATGTAGTCGTCGGCCCCGGCCTCCAGGAGCCGGATCATGTCGGGCTCACCGGTGCGGGCGGTGGCCACGATGACCGGGACGTCGGACACGCCGCGCAGCATCCGCAGCGCGTCCGCGCCGTCGAGGTCCGGCAGGCCCAGGTCGAGGATGACGAGGTCCGGCGGGTCGGCGGTCACCGCGCGCAGGCCGGCCATGGCCGTGCCGAAGGGCCGGACCTCGTGTCCGACGTCGGTGAGGGCGCGGACGAGCGCCCCGCGGATCACCGGGTCGTCCTCCACCAGCTGTACGACGGCCATCGCGTCAACCTATCGCCCGGCCGCCGGGATGCCCAGGTCCACCCCGACCCGATGCCCCGATTGCCCGATCTGCTCCGACGGTGTCGCCGGGCATCACCACTTGTCATCTATGCCGGACCTCGGCGACCCCCGAGACTGCGGTAACGCCCGGCGCCCGCGCCGGCCCGGCACCCCTCATCTCCGGGAAGGACCCCTCATGACCACATCCACCCGCCGCATGGCGCTGTTCGCGGCGCTCGCGGTCGGCCTCGCCGCGGCCACCGCCGCCGCGCACCCGGCCGCCGCGAGCCAGGCGCCCGCCCGGCACCACACCCACCAGACCCACCACCTGCACTCCGACGAGATCTGGGGCGGCTACACCGCCTACGGCCAGACCTTCACCTCGATCTCGGCCACCTGGAACATCCCGGCGCTGGACTGCTCCGCCAATCGGGGCATCGCCTCGCCGTGGGTCGGCCTCGACGGCTGGGACAGCAGCACGGTCGAGCAGATCGGGATCGACTTCGACTGCACCAGCGGGCGGGCGCAGTACAAGCCGTGGGTGGAGATGTATCCGCAGGACTCGATCTACTTCACCAACACGGTGCGGGCCGGCGACTCGATGACCGGTTCGGTGCACGACGACGGCGGGCACTGGTACACGCTGACCCTCGCCGACTCGACCCAGGGGTGGACGAAGACGTTCCGCAAGTACCTGGCGAACGCCGGGTCCGTGAACGCCGAGGCCATCATGGAGCCGATCGGCGGCGGCAACGTGCCGAAGCTGGCGCGGTTCGATGCGCTGCGGTTCAGCGACGTCACGGTGGACGGTCACCCGATCGGCGACTACAGCACGCACCGCTCGTCGGTCACCCGGGGCACGACCGTCCTCGCGACGACCGGGTCGCTGAGCGGTGGGGGCTTCCCGATCACCTGGCAGCACTCCTGACCGGAGCGGCGCGCAGGCAAGGTTATTAATAGATAAACATGCATTGACCGGGTTGCGTCCCATGCGTACCCTTCGACGGAACTCGGCCTTCCGGAACTCCGGGGCCCTGGGGAGGTCCCCCCAGGGCCCCGGCCCGTCGAACCCCTTCCCTCAAGGAGCCGTCGTGCGGAACACGCTCATCCGGGTACCGTTCCCCACCGTCGGGGCATGACCGGGTCCGACCCCGGATGGCCGGAGCGGGTCGCGCGGGACCACGCCGCGAGCCTCGTCGGGTACTGCCTGGCCCTCGGCCTGGACGCGACGGCCGCCGGGGACGTCGTGCACGACGCGCTGGTCCTCGCCGCCGAGCTGCACCCCCGGCTGGCCGACCCGGGCCGCAGCACGGCGTGGCTGTTCGCGCTGGTCCGGTGGGTGGCGCTCCGCCGGTCCCCGGCACCGGGCGGCCCGGCGGGCGACACCCTCGAGCTGCCCGCGACCGGGGACGAGCTGCGCACCCTGGCGGACTTCTCCGCCGCCGCCCGCCGACTGAGCGGAACCGACCGCGAACGGGTCGAACTGTCCGTCCGGCACGCGCTGACCGTCGCCGACATCGCCGCGGTCACCGGCGCGCCCCCCCGGCTGGTCGCCGCCCGGCTCGCCCGGGCGCTGGCCCGGGTGTCCCGGTCGGGCCCGCGGGACCTCCTCGACCGGTACGCCCGACTCGCCCCGGCCACCGTCGGCCCCGACCTGTGGCCCCGGCTGCAGGGCACCCTCGGCTCCACGACCCCGGGGCTGCTCACCGAGGTGGCGGGGCAGGTCGGGCGGCTCGACCGGGACGGCTTCCCCCGCCAGCGCGACCGGCGCGGCGTCCGGCGGGTCGGCTGGGCCCTGGCGGCCGGGGCCGTTCTCGCCCTCGCCCTGGCCGGTACGGCGGCGACGTCGCGCCCGGCGGCCCCGGTCCCGCAGAGCCGGCCGACGGTCGACGCGCCCCGGCCGCTGCCCCGGGAGGACCGCGAGGTCAACCGCCTCGCCTCGCCCAAGCCGAGCGCGCGCCCCACGACGCCCGGTCCGCGGCGGCCGAGCCCGACGCCGACGCCGTCGGGTCCGGTCCCGCCGGCGCTGGACGCGGCCGTGGGCGCGGCGCGGTGCATGGGCGACTGGCAACGGTTCACGGTGGTGGCCTCGGTGACCGGCGCGACCCCGACCCGGGTCAGGCTCCTGTTCATCGACGAGACCGGCGTGTACGCGGACACGATGGCGGTCGGGGCCGACGGGCGGTGGTCGGTGTCCGGGTGGGGCTACCTGCCGACCCGCTGGTCCGTGGAGGCCACGCTGCCCGACGGCACGGCGCTCACGACCGCCGGGCAGAGCCTGGACGCGTGCCGGAGCGCCGGCCCCTGAGGCCTAGCCGCCGTGGCGGGCGGCCGCCCGGGCCCGGACGCCGTCGAGGAACAGGTCGAGGCCGTAGCGGAACAGGTCCTCGGGGTCGGTCCTTCCAACCGCCTCGACGGCGGCGCTGATGTCCGGGAACTCGGCCGGGTCGATCGGGGACTGGCGTTCGGTCCACTCCCCCGCCGCCGTCAGCTCGTCGCGGGACTGTTCCTCGATGGTGTGCCCGAGGACGTAGTCCTGCAGCGCGAAGTGCACGAGGCCCGCGTGCTCCACCGGGATGCCGGCGGCGACGGCGGCCCGGACGGCGACGTCGCCGAACCGCAGCGTGTTGGGCTGGCGGACGTAGGTGCCGGCCACCACCCGGGCCCCGTTGCGGTGCGACAACAGCGCCCGACGCAAGCGGCCGGCCAGCTCGGCGAGCCGGTCGACCCCGGGAGCGGACTCGTCGATGTCGGCCACGCCGTCGAGCAGCCGCTCCGCGATCGCGTCGAGCAGGGCCTGCTTGTGCCGGACGTGCCAGTAGAGCGCGCCGGGCTGGACCTTGAGCTCGCCGGCCAGTTTGCGCATCGTCAGGCCGTCGAGGCCGTCGCGGTCGAGGAGCGCGATCGCCCCGTTCAGCACGTCGGACCGGTTGAGCTGCACCGGCGCTCCCTTCGCTTGACGTCCGGCCCATCCTAGCCTAACTTGAACGCCGTTCAACCTGAACAGTGTTCAAGAGAGGCTTTCCCATGAACCCACCACCACTGATCCGCCAGCACCTGCCCCGCTGGGTCGTCGTCGCGATCGCGTGCGTCTCCTCGTTCATGGTCGTGATGGACAGTTCGATCGTGAACGTCGCGCTGCCGGCGATGCGCGCCGACCTGCGGCTGTCCGCCGGGCAGCAGCAGTGGGTCGTCGACGCGTACCTGCTGACCCTCGGCGGGTTCATCCTGCTCGCGGCCCGCGCCGGTGACCTGTACGGCCGCCGGCTCACCCTCCAGACCGGACTCGTGCTGTTCACCCTGTCCAGCCTCGCCGGCGGACTCGCCACCGGCGCGCCCGCGCTGCTCGCGGCCCGCGCCGTGCAGGGCGTCGGCGCCGCGGCCCTGGCCACGTCCACCCTCTCGGTCATCATGGCCGCCACGCACGGCAACACCCCGGCCCGGCAGCGTGCCCTGTCGCTGTGGGCGGCGGCCAGTTCCTCGGCGGCGGCGCTCGGCGTCCTGATCGGCGGGGCACTCACCCAGCAGGCCGGCTGGCGCTGGGTGATGTTCGTCAACGCACCCGTGGGGATCGCACTGATCGTGGCCGTCAGCGTCTGCCTGCTGCCGACCGCCCGGGCCGGCCGCGCGCGGCTCGACGTGCCCGGCGCAGTCACGGTCACCCTCGGCGTCAGCGCCCTGCTGTACGGCATCGCGCACCCCGGCTGGCCGCTCGCCCTGGGCGTCGGACTGATCGCCGTGTTCCTCGCCATCGAGGCCTGCGGCTCGCACCCGCTGGTGCGGCTGGGCGTGTTCCGGCTGCCCAATGTCGCGATCGGCAACGTCGTGGTGGCATGCCTCGGCGCGGCCCTGACCACCTCGCTGTACTTCGTCTCCCTCGTCCTGCAGCAGGTCGTCGGCTACGACGCGCTGCGCACCGGGCTGGCGATGGCCCCGATGGGCGTCGCGATCGCGGTCGCCGCCATCGGTTCCCGCCGGCTGATCGCGGCCGGGGTGCGCCGGCTGCCGCTGTACGGCGGGCTGACCGGCGCGGTGGGCCTGGCGTGGCTGAGCCGGATCCCGGCCGGGGCGGAGTTCACCGTGGACGTCCTCGGGCCGAGCCTGCTGATCGGCATCGGACTCGGCTTCATGATCATGTCGGCGACCAGTGCCGCCACCAGCGGGATCCCGGCCGCCGACGCCGGGCTGGCCGCCGGGCTGCTGAACATGGCGCGCCAGGTGGGCGGGGCGGTCGGGGTCGCGGCGCTGGCGGCGGTGGCCGACACCGTGGCGCGGGGCGACGGCGGAGGTTCGGCGCTGGTCGCGCAGCTGCACGGGTTCCAGGCCGCGCTGCTGGCCGGGGCGGGGATCAGCGCCGTGGCTGCGGTGGTCTCGGTGCTCCTGCGGCGGGAGGGGTAGCGGGGTGCCGGCCGCGCCGGGCGGGGCCGCGGCCGGCACGGGAGCCGGCTAGTACCCCCGGTCGGGCATCATGATCCACAGGGCGAGGTAGATCAGCACCTGGGGGCCGGGCAGCAGGCAGGACAGCAGGAACAGCAGTCGTACCGTGGTGGGTCGCATCCCGAAACGCTCGGCGATCCCCCCGCACACCCCGGCGATCACGCGTCGGCCGCGGGGCCTGGTCAGTGTCGGCCTGTTCAGTGTCGTCGTCATGGCTCAACGATCTCCCGCGACCCGGCCGGGCCGCATCGGTGACCACCCTGAGTCGGACCCGGACCCGTCCCTGTGCCGCCTCAGGGATGTGGCGGGTCGTGGGCGTGGAGGGGGCACCGATTCGCCACCCGGACGCGCACCGGCTCGTCCGACGGGTGCGACGTCGCCGACGGAGACCGGAGCAGGGACCACCGTAACCGGAAAAGGTTTGTGATCTGGCGTTTCGGGGGGCCGGACACAGGGCGAGGCGGTCCGGACCCCGTGGTCCGGACCGCCCCTGGAGCCGGTCGGTCGCTACAGCGTGAGGGTCCAGCTGTCGATGTTGCCGGTGTCGAGCGCGGCCGCGTCCTGGACCTGGAGTTTCCAGGTGCCGTTGCGGGCCTCGGTCGACAGGTTGACCGTGTAGGTCTGGTTGATGTTGTCCGTGCTGCCGCCGGCCCGGTTGTGCAGGACGTAGGCGGAGCCGTCGGGCGCGATCAGGGAGACGACCAGGTCACCGATGTAGGTGTGGATGATGTGCACCTCGACCGTGCTGGTCGCCGACGCGTTGCCCGTGCAGCCCGCGATCACGATGGAGCTGGAGACCGTGGTGTTGTCCGGGATCGCGACGTCGGTGCCGTTGGTGCCGGTGCAGCCGGCCGGGCCGCCGCCGCCGAGGTTCAGCGTCCAGGTGTCGATGGTGCCGACGTCCGCGGTGGCGGCGTCCTGGACCTGGAGCTTCCAGGCGCCGTTGGCGACCTCGCTGGACAGGTTCACCGAGTACGTCTGGTTGATGTCGTGGGTGCTGCCGCCGGTCCGGTTCTGCAGGACGTAGGCGGAACCGTCGGGCGCGATCAGGCTGACGACCAGGTCACCGATGTAGGTGTGGATGATGTGGACCTCGACCGTGCTGGTCGCCGAGGCGTTGCCGGCGCAGCCGGAGATCACGATGGTGCTCGACACCGTCGTGTTGTCCGGGATCGCCACGTCGGTGGAGTTGGTGCCCGAGCAACCGGGCGGGCCGTTGACCGTCAGGGTGTAGGTGACGGCGTGCACCGCGACGGTGCCGGTGCCGGTGATCGTGATCGCGTAGGAACCCGGCACGACGGCGCCGGTCGTCGTGATCGTCGCCGTGGACGAGGCGCCCGAGGTGACGCTGGACGGGGCGAAGCTGACCGACACGCCGGCCGGGGCACCGGAGGCGCTGAAGTTCACGGTCTGGGCCGCGCCGTTCGTGGTGGTGGTCGCGATCGTGGTGGTCGCGGAGCTACCCGGGTTGACCGAGCCGGCGTTCGGCGTCGCGGTCATCGAGAAGTCCTGGGTGAAGCACGGCGCGTCGCTGCCGGCCACGTTCACCGCGGTCCACGCCGCCTGGACGGCCTTGTACTCGACCGAGCAGTTGCCGTACAGGTCCGACGCCGCGCTCAGCGAGTAGGCCCGCGCGGTGTTCGACGGGGTGGTGGTGTTCACGTACGAGGTGCTGGACGTGAAGTAGATGTCCAGCGCCCGGAACCAGATCTTCTCCGCCTTCGAGCGGCCGATGCCCACGACAGCAGGGGCCGAGCCGCACACCGGGGAGGTGCCGTACGCGGTCGCGCCGGTGCCCTCCGCCAGGTTGAAGTAGAAGTGGTTGGCCACGCCGGACGAGTAGTGCACGTCCACGCCGCCGGTGCTCGACGACCAGCAGCCGTGCGAGGACCCGTCGAGGGTCGGGTTGTACATGTACCGCAACGGGGTACCGTTGCCGTTGATGTCGATCTTCTCGCCGATGTTGTAGTCACCGGGGTCGGACGCGTTGTTCGCGTAGAACTCCACCATGGTTCCGAAGATGTCGGAGTTGGCCTCGTTCAGACCACCGGACTCGCCCGAGTAGGTCAGGCCGCCGGGCACCACGTTCTCCGTGACTCCGTGACTCATCTCGTGGCCGGCGACGTCGATGGAGGTCAGCGGCTTGTTGTTGCCGTCCCCGTAGGTCATCTGGGCGCCGTCCCAGAAGGCGTTGACGTAGTTGGTGCTGTAGTGCACCCGGCTCGGCACGCCCCGGCCATCGCCGAAGATGCCGTTGCGGCCGTGCACGTTCTTGTAGTAGTCGAAAGTGAGCGCCGCGCCGTAGTGCGCGTCCGCGGCGGCCGAGGCCCGGTCGGACGTGGCGTTGTTGCCCCAGACGTTGTCGGCGTCCGTGAAGTTCGTGCACGTCGAGGTGCCGTTGTTCAGGTCGCAGGTGTTGTTGTTGCCATGCGACGGGTCGATCATCGTGTACGTCGGCGTCGTGTCGATGCTGACGTTGCCGGAGTACAGCGTCTTGCCGGTGCCGAGCGCCGTCTCGATCTCGTCGAACGAGCCGAGCACGCCGCCGGCCTGCGCGTCGCTGATCACGTGCAGCCTGCTCGGGGTCGCGCCGTCGGGAGCCCAGCCCTCCACGACCGTCTCCCAGGCGAGCTTGCCCGTGCCGGAGCTGGCGTCGACGATCAGGGCCGGCGCGCCGACCTTGGTCACCTGGCCGCTGAACGCGCCGCGCGCGGTGCTCGCGGCGGTCGCGGCGGGCACCCGGGCGTGGGTGCTCAGCGCCAGCGGCGCGGCCAGGCCGTTGCCGGCGCCGGCGAAGGAGCCGTTGGCGGCGTTGTGGATGACGACGTCGCCGCCGTACACCTTCAGGCCCTGGTACGTGCGGGTGTAGCGCACGTGCGACGAGCCGGACGGGTCCACGATGGTGCGGAACACCTGGTAGGCGTCGCCAGAGGACCCGGCGATGTCGGCCCGGTGCGAAGTGAGCGCGGCTGTGGCCGCCGAGAGGGCGATCTGTTCGGGGTTGCGAGGGGTTGCGGAGGCCGTCGCGGGCAGGCTGGCCAACAGGCCAGCCGCCAGGACGGCGGCCCCCAGTGCGGCGATGGAACTTCTCATGACGAGTCTCCTTGCCGAGAGGGTTGCGGTGTAACACCGCTGAGACATCTGTAACAGTCGATGTCTCCCCGTGTAAAGAGTCTTCATGTTCTCAATGTGTTAACCCGCGCGCCGACCGGTCGACTAGCGTCGGAGAAGGTTGTTTCCGGGGGATGGGAGTGTCATGCGCATCTTGTCCGTACTGCTCGGCACGGCGATGCTGGCCGGGCTCGCGGCCCCGGCGCACGCCGCACCCGCAGCCGCCGCCCGGCCCAACATCCTTATCCTGCTGATGGACGACGCCCGCACCGGAACGACCTGGGTCATGCCGAAGAGCGAGAAGTGGGTGCGCGCCGGGGGGTCGTACTTCCCCAACGCCGTGGTCACCACGCCGAGCTGCTGCCCCAGCCGTGCCTCGCTGCTGTCCGGCCGCTACGCCCACAACCACGGCGTGACCCAGCAGTCCGGGATCGGCAACCTCGACCACGACCGGACCCTCGAGCACGACCTGAAGGGCGCCGGCTACCGCACGGCCGCCGTCGGCAAACTCTTCAACGACTGGAACCTGTCGACCCGCCCGCCCTACTTCGACCAGTGGGCGCTGACCGGCGGCGGATACAACGACGCCCGGTTCGTCGTGGACGGGGTGGAGACCACAGCGCCCTACTCCACCACCTTCGTCGGGGCGCAGGTCAACAAGTACATCGACACCTTTGAGAGTACCGACACCACGCCCTGGTTCATCTACGCCGGCTTCACCGCCCCGCACTCCCCGTTCACCCCGGAACCGCAGTACGCCAACGTGTCCTACCCCTGGAGCGGCAACGCCGGCACCAAGGAGACCGACCGCACCGACAAGCCGGCGTACGTCCGCAACTTCACCTTCACCGAGGAACGCGGGGCCGCCGTCCGGCAGAGCCAGTTGCGGACCCTGCGGTCCGTCGACGACGCGGTCGACGCGATCCACCAACGCCTCAAGGCCCGCGGCGAACTCGACAACACCCTGGTGCTGCTCCTGTCGGACAACGGGGTCCTGTGGGGCGAGCACGCACTGCAGGAGAAGTTCATGCCCTACCTGGAGGCCGAGCGGGTGCCCACGATGCTGTGGTGGCCCGGACACATACCGGTGCGGACCGACACCCGGCTGGCCACCTACCTGGACATCGCGCCGACCGTGCTCCAGGCCGCCGGCCTCACTCCGAGTTACGTCCTCGACGGGCGCAGCCTGCTGGCCGCGGGCGGGCGGAGCGAGACCCTGGAGGAGTACTGGCGCGACGCCAGCAACAACGACCACATCCCGACCTGGTCGTCGGTGTACGCGATCGGCGACCACATGTACACCGAGCTGTACAACCCCGACGGCACGGTGCTGGATCGCGAGTACTACGACCTGCGACACGACCCGTCGCAGCTGACCAACCTGCTGCACGACGGCGACCCCGGCAACGACCCCGACCTCGGGCCCCTGTCGGCCCGGCTCGCCGCGCTCCGGCAGTGCTCCGGCGACACCTGCTAGGGGAGTGTCTCGTGGATCCCGCCGCAGGCCGGCGAAGATCCACGAGACACGACCTGGGCCGGTTACGCCACGTCGACCGGCGTGGCGCCCGTGATCCGCGACAGCTCCGGGTACGTGATCGGGAAGACCGAGTGCGGGATGCCGCCGGCGGCCCAGATCTCCTCGTACCCCGCCAGCGCCCGGTCGAGGAGGGTGCGCACCGGCGCCGGGTGCCCGAGGGGCGCGACCCCGCCGATCGGCTGGCCGGTGTGCTCGCGGACGAACTCCGGACTGGCCCGCCGCAGCCGGGCCACGCCCAGCTCGGCGGCGACCTTCGCGGTGTCCACCCGGTGCGCGCCCGAGGTGAGCACGAGCAGCGGCGCGCCGTCGGCGTCGAAGATGAGCGAGTTGGCGATCTGTCCCACGTCGACGCCGAGCGCCTCGGCGGCCGCGGCGGCGGTCGGCACGGCGTCGGGCAGCATCACGATCCGCGACGGCCGGCCCTCGTGGTCGTGGGCCCCGGCGTGGTCGAGCGCGTTCTGGACGGCGGTGACGTTGGGGTGCTGCGGTGGCGCGGACATAGCCGCCATTGTGCCCGACGGGCGCCGCGGTCCTAGACGGTGATGACCGTTTTTCCCCGGGCGTGGCCCTCCCCCACCTGCCGGAGGGCCTGCGGCACCTCGCGCAACGGGTACGTCCGCTCCACGGCCGGCACCACCGTCCCCGCCTCCAGCAGGTCCCGCAGGAGGAGCAGGTCCGCCGTCTCGCACCGGGCCAGCATCCCGACCATCCGCTGACCGCCGAACCGGGAGGCGACGAGCACCCGGAGCAGGGCCCCCGCCGGCCCGAACCAGCGGTTGCTCTGGGGGCCACCGACCACGACCAGGGTCCCCGTGGGCGTCAACGCCCGCCGGCGGTCCGCGATGGACCGGTTCCCGGCGACGTCGAGGATCAGGTCGTAGGTGCGGCCGCCGGCGGTGAAGTCCGCGCCGGTGTAGTCGATGACGTGGTGCGCGCCGAGCGCCCGGGCCGCCTCGACGTTGCGGGTGCCGCACACGCCGGTGACCTCGGCGCCGAAGTGCCGGGCGAGCTGCACGGCGAAGGTGCCGACCCCGCCGGAGGCGCCGTTGACGAGTACCCGCTGGCCCGGTCGCACGCCGCCCCGGTCGCGCAGACCCTGCAGGGCGGTGAGCGCCGCCATCGGCACGGCCGCCGCCTCCTCGAACGTCAGGTTCGCCGGCTTCGGGGCCAGCCTGCCCTCGGGCACGCTGACGTACTCGGCGAAGGCGCCCGCGCGCATGCCGAACACCTCGTCGCCCGGCCGGAACCGGGTCACGTCCCTGCCGACCGCCTCGACCCGCCCCGCGAGGTCGACGCCGGGGACCAGCTGCCGCGGCGCGCGCCAGCCACCGCCGAGGCGCGCGATGTACGGGGTGCCTGTCACGTGGTGCCAGTCGTAGGGGTTGACGGAGGCCGCGCGGACCCGGACCAGCACCTCGTCGTCGGCGACGGCCGGCACCTCGATCTCGGAGAACCCGAGCAGGTCCGGCGGGCCGTACTGGTGGTGGACGATCGCCTTCATCGTGTCTTCCCAATCCTCGGGTGCCTGGTGGACCCAGCGTGCCGGGGCGGGGGCGGGACCGCGTCCGGCCGGCGGCGGCACCGGGGGTACTCCCGTGGGGGTAGCCGGGGGTGCCGGCTACGCCGGACGGAGTACCGGTCCCGGGCTCGCCGGTGGACGCGGGGCCGGGCGGTGGTCGCCTAGGGTGCTGGCATGACGCGCACGCCGCCCCCGGACGCCGGCCCCGGGCCGACCCCGGCGGGGTCGCGGAGCTGGCGGCGGGGACTCGGGCTGGCGCTGGTGGTCGCGCTGGTGCAGACCGCGGGCACCGCCCTCGCCGCCCGAGGCCAGTCGGCGGATCTCGACCTGCCCGGCTGCGCGCTGCTGGCCACCAGCGGGCTGGCCCTGGCCGGCCGGCACCACTTCCCTCGTGCGGCCACAGTGGCCGTCGTCGCGGCGACCGTCGCCTACCACGTGCCGCACCACCCGGCCGGCCCCACGTTCGTGGCGCTGGTCCTGGCCGGGCTGTTCGCGTTGCGGGCCGGCCGGCACCGGCTGTTCTGGGCGACCGGGGCCGTCTCGTACACCGGATGGGTCGTCCTGTCCGGTGCCGCCCCCGGCCCGGCGGTGGCGCTCGCGGCCTGGGTCTGCGGTGGCGGGTTGTTCGTCGAACTCTTCCTCGGCGCGGCCCGGGTCATGGCCCGGATGGCCCGCGACCAGCGGCGGCTGCACCGGGAGCGGCAGTTGCGGCACGCCAGCGAGGAGCGGCTGCGGATCGCGCACGAGTTGCACGACGTGCTGGGCCACCACCTGTCGCTGATCAACATGCGGGCCGGGGTCGGGCTGCACCTGATGGGCCGCCAGCCCGACCAGGCTGTGGCGGCCCTCGAGGCGATCCGGCAGGCCAGCGCGGAGGCGTTGCGGGAGGTCCAGTCGGTGATCAGCACGCTCTACCCGACCGGCGCGACGGTGCCGCCGCGCGCCCCGGCGCCCGGGTTGGACCAGCTCGACGACCTGACCGTGGACGCCGGGCTGCCGGTGCGTGCCATGGTCACCGGCGGGGCGCGGGAGCTGCCGGCGGAGGTCTCCAGGGCGGCGTACCGGCTCGTGCAGGAGGCGTTGACCAATGTGCGCCGGCACGCCGGCCCCGGTGCCACGGCCGCGGTTCTGGTCGATCAACCGCGGGAGGACCTGGTGGTGGTGCAGGTCGAGGACGACGGTGGCGCGCGCGGGCCACTCACCGCGCCGGTGGCGGAGGGCAACGGGATCGGCGGCATGCGCGAGCGGGCCACGGCGCTGGGCGGCACGCTGACCGCCGGGCCACTGTCGGCCGGCGGCTGGCGGGTCCGGGCCGAACTCCCCCTGCCGACGGCCGGCGGATCGGCTCGGGCCGACGGGTCGGCGGTCGGATCGGGCGGTGCGGAGTGAGCGGGATGATCCGGGTCGTGCTCGCCGACGACCAGGCCCTGGTGCGGGCCGGTTTCCGCGCGCTGCTGGACGCGGAGCCCGACATCGAGGTCGTGGGTGAGGCCAGCGACGGCGCGCACGCCGTGCGGCTGGCCCGGCAGGCGCGCCCTGACGTGCTGCTGATGGACATCCGGATGCCCGGGGTCGACGGCTTGACGGCCACCCGCCAGATCACCGCGGACCCCGAACTCGCCGGGGTCCGGATCGTCGTGCTCACGACGTTCGAGCTGGACGAGTACATCGCGGAGGCGCTGCGGGTCGGCGCCGCCGGGTTCCTGGTGAAGAACACCGAGCCGGCCGAACTGGTGCGCGGGGTGCGGGTGGTGGCCGCAGGGGAAGGGCTGCTGTCGCCCAGCGTCACCCGGCGGGTGATCGAGCAGTTCGCGGTGCGTGCGGCCAGCCCGACGCCGCCCCTGCTGTTGGCGGAGCTCACCGACCGGGAGCGGGAGGTGGTGGCGCTGGCCGGGGCCGGCCTGTCCAATGACGAGATCGCGGCCCGGTTGGTGCTCAGTCCGGCCACCGCGAGGACGCACGTGTCCCGGGCGATGGTGAAGCTGGGGGCCCGCAACCGCGCGCAGTTGGTCGTGTTCGCCTACGAGGCCGGGCTGGTCCGCCCAGGCTGGCTGCCCTGACCGTCCCGACCTGCTCGACCGGCGTGCGGGCGCTCCAGGCCGGTTCGTGTTGCCCGGGGGTCACTTTCGGTAAATGATGACAGGGGGTTCCGCTCGTTACCCCCGGGTGCCCCCTTCCTCCTGACGAGAGGTCGACGATGTCTTCCGAGCTGCGCGTTCGCCGCGGACCCGTCACCAGCTCCGACCGGTACCGGATGCTGGGCATGTTCGGTGTCGTCGCCCTGCTGCACGTGGTCGGCTGGGGCGTGCTCGTGCTGGGCGTGGTGCCGGGGCACTACCGGCTCGGGGCGGGTCTGTTCGGCGTCGGCACCGGCCTGACCGCCTACTCCCTGGGGCTTCGGCACGCGTTCGACGTGGACCATATCGCCGCGATCGACAACACCACCCGCAAACTCGTCGGGGACGGCCAGCGGCCGGTGTCGGTGGGATTCTGGTTCTCCCTCGGCCACTCCACCGTGGTCGTGGCGCTGACCCTCCTGATCGCCCTCGGGGTGCGCACCATCGGCGCCGGTCTCGCCGACGACACCTCCGACCTGCGGTTCTACGGCGGCCTGATCGGCACGACAGTCTCCGGGGTGTTCCTGTACCTGATCGCGATCATGAATCTGGTGGTCCTGGTCGGCATCGTGCGGATCTTCCGCCGGATGCGGCACGGGGAGTTCGACGACACCGCGCTCGCGGCCCACCTGGACAACCGGGGCTTCATGAACCGGCTGCTCGGCCGGGTGATGGGCGCGGTCAGCCGGCCGTGGCACATCTACCCGGTCGGCGTGCTGTTCGGGCTCGGGTTCGACACCGTCACCGAGGTGTCGCTGCTGATCCTGGCGGGGACGAGCGTCGCGGCCGGCCTGCCCTGGTACGCGATCATGTGTCTCCCGGTCCTCTTCGCCGCCGGCATGTCGCTGCTGGACACCCTCGACGGTTCCGTCATGCAGGTCGCCTACTCGTGGGCGCTGGCCCAGCCGGTCCGCCGGGTGTACTTCAACCTGATCGTCACCGGCCTGTCCGTCGCCGTGGCCCTCCTGATCGGCACCGTGCAGATCCTCGCGCTGGCCAGGGACGGCCTCGGGCTGACCGGCGGCACGTGGGACTGGCTCGACGGCCTGTCGTTCGACGCCATCGGCTTCGCCGTCGTCGGGTTGTTCGTCGCGATCTGGCTGGTGGCCGTCGCGGTGTGGCGGTACGGCCGGATCGAGCAGCGGTGGACGGCCCGGGCGGCCGAGGAGTCCCCGGGCGACTAGGACACCGTTGTGACATTCTCAGGGTGTGCGGATCCTGGTGGTCGAGGACAACGACCGGCTCGCCCGGAGCCTGGTGGCGGGCCTGCGCCAGCACGGCTACGACGTGCACCGGGTCGCCACGGCCGAGGCCGCGCTGGCCGCGGCTCCCGGGACCGACGTGGTGCTCCTCGACCTTGGCCTGCCCGACGCCGACGGGATCGAGGTGTGCCGCAGGCTGCGGGAGTTCGAGTCCGTCGCGGTCATCGCGGTCACGGCGCGCGGCTCGGAACACGACCGGATCGTCGGACTGCGCAGCGGCGCCGACGACTACGTGGTCAAACCGTTCAGCCTGGGCGAGCTGGCCGCCCGGATCGAGGCGGTCGCCCGGCGGACCCGGCCGGCCCGCGCCACCCGCCCGGAGGCCGTCGCGCGGTCCTTCGGCGACCTGGTGATCGACCCCGGCGCCCGGGCCGTGACCGTCGCCGGGGTGCCGGTCGCCCTCACCCGCAAGGAGTTCGACCTGCTGGAGGCCCTCGCCGCGCACCCGGGGAGGGTGTGCACCCGCGAGGCGCTCCTCGACCAGGTGTGGCGGGCCAGCTGGGAGACGCCGAGCCGCACCCTGGACGTGCACATCGCGGCGCTGCGGGCCAAGCTCGGCGACGCGGTGACCATCGAGACGCTGCGCGGCGTCGGCTACCGGCTGCGGGCCTGACGTGCTGCGCCGGATGCTGCTCGTCCTCGTTCCGCTGCTGGTGGGGCTGTTCGCGGCGCTCGGGGTGCCGCTCGCGGCGTACATCGCGCAGCGGGAGACGCAGGCGGTGTACCTGGACCGGCTCGCCGACGCCGACCGGTTCGCCTCGGTCGCCGACGACGCGCTGCGCCGGGGCCGGACCGAGGCGCTGACGGCGGAACTGCGCCGCTACGCCGACCTGTACGGCATTGACGTGGGCCTGTTCTCCGTGGACGGCCGGCTGCTGGGTTCCTCGGGGACGGCCCCGCGCACCGACTCCCCCGCGGTCGCCGACGGCCTGGCCACGGCCCTGGCCGGGTACCGGCCGGACCGGGTCGACGCCGTCTGGCCCTGGCGGGACGCCCCGATGGTGGTCGTGGAGCCGGTCGGGCGGGACAGCGGGGTGATCGCCGCCGTCGTGCTCGTCTCCCCCACCGGGGACCTGCGGTCGACCATCCTGCGCCGCTGGGGGCTGCTGTTCGCCCTCGGTCTCGTGCCGCTGGCGCTGGTGGTGGCCGCGGCGGTACCCCTCGCGCGGTGGGTCCTGCGCCCGGTGCGCGAGCTGGACTCCGCGACGATCGCCATCGCCGCCGGCCGGCTGGACGCGCGGGCGGCGACCCTGACCGGCCCGCCCGAGCTGCGCCGGCTCGCCGGGTCGTTCAACACGATGGCCGGCACCGTCGCCCGGATCCTGCGCCAGCAGCGCACCTTCGTGGCCGACGCCTCCCACCAGCTGCGCAATCCGCTCGCCAGCCTGCGCCTGGCCGTGGAGGTGCTCGGCCCGCACGTCACCCCGGCGGGCCGCGAGGCGCACGCCGACGCGGTCGCGGAGGCCGGCGAGCTGGAGCGGGTCGTCGAGGCCCTGCTGGCGCTCACCGAGGTCGAGGGCGCGGCGCCGCTGGTCGCGCCGCAGCCCCTCGCTGACGTGTTCGCCGCGCACGTCCGGCGCTGGACCCCGCAGGTCGAGGCCGCCGGGATGCGGCTCGTCACCCAGATCCGGCCGGGCCTGGCGACGCACGCGCCCCCCGACGGGCTGGGCAACGTCCTCGACGAGCTGGTCGCCAACGCCGCCCGGCTCAGTGGCGGCACGCTGCTCAGGATCGGCGCGGTTCTGGACGCCGACCGGGTGGTGCTGACGGTCCGCGATGACGGCGGTGGGCTGACGGCCGAGGAGCGGTCCCGCGCCGCCGGCCGGTTCTGGCGCGGGGCCTCGCACCACAATCTTCCGGGTACCGGCCTGGGCCTGGCCATCTGCACGGAACTCGTCGCGGCCTGGGGCGGCGAGTTGTCCCTGCACGCGTTGGAGCCCCAGGGCCTGGAGGTGCGGATCGCGCTACCCGGCGAGAAACTACCGGACCACTAACCGCGCCGCGTGGCATGGCGTGATGTGGCTCAGGGTGGGCGTCAGGCCTTCACTGAGCGGAAGTAGCGCACGGCCCCCGGGTGCAGCGGGATCGGGCCGGTGGCGATGCCGGTGCGGGTGTTGATCCGGTTCGCCTCCGGATGCCCGCGCGCGATCCGGTCCCGCCGCGCGAACAGTGTCGCCGCGATCAGCTCCACCAGGTCGTCGGCCAGCCCCGCCTGGGCGAGGAGCAGGTTCGGCGTCGTCATCGTCTCGGCGGCCCCCACCCCCGGGTACGCCGAGGACGGCAGCGTGGCCGGCGTGTACAGCTCGCCGAACCGGTTGTTCAGCGCCGCCACGAACTCCCCCAGCGGCACCAGCCGCACGGCGCTCATCCGGGCCAGCCGGGTCACGGCCGGCGTCGGCACCCCGGTCAGGGTGAACAGCGCGTCGACGGTGCCGGCGGCGAGCGCGGCGACCGCCTCGTCCTGGTTCGCGGTGACCAGCTCCGCGCGCACCCCGGCCAGGTCCAGGAGGCGTCCGGTGGTGAACCGGGTGCCCGAGCCGTCCGCGCCGGCCGCCACCCGCCGGCCGGCGAGGTCGCGCAGCGACGTGACGGGGCTGTCGCGGGCCACGAGGAGCTGGACCCAGCTGTCGTAGAGCCGCGCGACGGCGGCGATCCGCCCGGGTTCCGCGGCCGGGAGCCCGGCGACCGTGGCGTCCAACGAGGCCAGGGCGAGGTCGGTGTCCCCGCTGGCGAGCAGGGCGAGGTTGTCGACGGAGGCTCCGGTGGGGATCGTCCGGACCCGGGTGCCGGGCAGCACCTCGCCGAGCACCTCGGCCAGGGCCGACCCGACCTCGCGGAACACCGCCCCGGGCGGGCCGGTGGCGATCCGCAGCTCCGGCGGGCCGGTGACCGGGTGCCGCCGGAGCACGGCGGTCCCGACCCCGAGCGCGGCGAGACCTGCGACGAGGAGCCCGGAGCCGACGAGCTGCCGGCGGGTCACCATGCCGTCAGTGTAGGCGGGGTCCGGGTCCGGATCCGGGTGCCGCCCGAGCGCCTCAGTCGCGGGGCCGGGGCGGGTGTGGGCGGGATCCAGGCCTCGGGCCCATGTGGCCCGAGCGCCCGGGCCCGGGCGAGTGTAAGCGGGGTCTTAATTCAGGGCCCGTGTGCTGGGCCTCCGGCCCGCCGGTGACGACGATCACAGTCCATCCCCCCGTCCTCTCCGCGTCATCCGGAGGAAACATGAACCGCAGACCGTTCTACCGGCACCTGTACTTCTGGGTCCTGGTCTCCATCGTCGCCGGCATCGCCGTCGGCGTGGCGTTCCCCCACCAGGCCGCCGAGCTCAAGTGGCTCGCCGACGTGTTCATCGCGCTGGTCAAGATGGTCATCGCGCCCACGATCTTCTGCACCGTCGTGGTCGGGATCGCCGGCCTCGGCAATCTGGCGCGCGCCGGCCGGCTGGCCCTGGTCACGATCGGCTACTTCACGGCGTTGACCGTCGTCGCGCTGGCGATCGGCATGGTCGTGATCAGTGTCGTCCGGCCGGGCGCCGGGCTCGGCATCAAGCCCGACCCGAAGCTGGCCAAGGCCACTCTGGACACGGCGAGCACCGCGGACAAGGACGGGCTGGTCGGCTTCGTGCAGGGCATGGTGCCCAAGTCGCTCCTCGGCGCGTTCACGGACGGGCAGATCATCCAGGTCCTCGTCGTGGCCATTCTGGTGGCGATCGCGCTGTCGTTCATGGGCGCGCGGGGCGCGTCGGCCGTCCGGGGCATCGAGACCGTCGGGAAGATCATGTTCGGGGTGATCCGGGCGATCATGTACGCCGCCCCGGTCGGCGCGTTCGGCGGCATGGCGTTCACGGTCGGCAAGTACGGCGACAAGGTGCTCGGCAGCCTCGCGGCTCTGATGGGCACGTTCTACCTGACGTGCGTGCTGTTCGTCCTGGCCGTCCTCGGCCCGATCGCGTGGCTGTCGGGCTTCAACATCCTCAAGTTCCTCCGCCTGATCAAGGATGAGCTGCTGATCGTCCTGGGCACCTCGTCCTCGGAGACGGTGCTGCCCCGGATGATGGCGAAGCTGGAGGCCGCCGGCGCCGGCCGGTCGGTGGTCGGGCTGACGATCCCCACCGGGTACTCGTTCAACCTCGACGGCACCTGCATCTACCTCACCATGGGCGCGCTGTTCATCGCCCAGGCGACCGGCGCGCACCTGTCGCTCGGCACCCAGCTCGGCCTGCTGGCGTTCATGCTGATCTCCAGCAAGGGCGCGGCCGGGGTGACCGGGGCCGGTCTGGTCACCCTCGCGGCGTCTCTGAGCGCGTTCGGGGACAGCGCCCTCCCGGCGGTCGGGATCGCCCTGCTGGTGGGCATCGACCGGTTCATGTCGGAGGCGCGCGCGTTGACGAACCTGGTCGGCAACGGCGTCGCGACCATGGTGATCGCCCGCTGGCAGGGGGAACTGGACACCGTCCGGTTCCGCCAGGTCCTCGACCGGCCGGACCTCATAGACGGGGACACGCTGCTGGCCGAGGAGCCGGAGGAGGAACGCGAGCCGGTGTCAGCCGGTACCCGATGACGGTCTGAGGTTCTTGAGGAACTGGGCCTGGTCGGCCAGCACGCCGGTCGTGAACACCGAACGGGGCGCGAGCAGGCCGGTGAGGGCCAGGCGCACCGGGGAGTCCTCCAGGGCCTTCGGGACCATGCCGTGGGTGGCGTCCGGGTAGTGCCTGACCTGCAGGGTGTGCAGGGCCGCGCGGTAGCCGGCCTCCGTGTCGGCGACGTCGACGTTGGTGTCGTGCCCGGCGAGCAGCAGCAGGGTCGGCACCGTCGCCGCGGCGGTCAGGTCGGCCGTGGCGTCGGACCGGTAGTTCCTCGCGATGAACGTCCAGCGCGCGGCCGTGAGGTCCGGGTCGGCGTCGGGTTCGCGGCGGTAGTCGGCGTAGCTGGCACCGGCGTCGAGGAGGCGGCGTTCCCGGTCGCTGCGGTCGACGGCCGCGCGGACCTCGGCCGGGGAGGCGTTGCGGGCGGACAGCTCGGCGAGCAGGTTGTACCGGCCCTGCTGGAGCCAGTTGACCGCCGGGGACATCGCGATCACGAACGCCAGGTCGGGGGTGTCGGCGGCGACCTTCGGCATCACCCAGCCGGCCTGGCTGGCGCCCCACAGGCCGATCCGGCGGCCGTCGATGTCCGGGCGCGCCCTGGCCCAGGCGATCGCGGCGGTCACCTCCGCCGCCCGGTCGGCCATCGACTGGGCCAGCCAGTCGCCGGCGGAGCCCGCGACCCCGGGCTTGTTCCAGGACAGCGAGGCGTAGCCGGCGCGTGCGAAGGACTCCCACATCGGCCGGTAGAAGCCGTCGTGGGTGGCGTCGACGGGGCCGTCGCCGTGCACGAAGACCACCAGTCCGACGGGCCGGCCGGCGGTCGTGGGCATGGCCAGGACCGCGTCGAGGGCGCCGATCGTGACCCGTTCCTCCCGCAGGTCGTAGGTGTTGCGGTAGGCCACGACGCCCACGGCGACGGCGCCGAGCGCCACGAGGACCACCACCGCGATGGCGAGTCTGCGCCACATGCCGACCTCTTCCCAAAACTATCGTTGTTAAAACGATCGTACTAGACTTGTACGCATGGAGATCCTCCGGGTACTGCCCGCCCACGCCCACCACCGCGCCGCCGAGCTCTACTGGGAGGCGTTCGGCCGCAAACTCGGCCCGGCCCTCGGCCCCGCCGAGCGGGGCGTGGCGTTCCTCGCCGCCCACCTGCACCCGGACCGGGCGGTGGCCGCCATGGCCGGTGACCGGCTCGTCGCGGTCGCCGGCTACCGGCACGGCGGACGCGCCCTGCTCGGCGGCGGCCCCCTCGACGTGCTCCGCGCGTACGGCCCGGTGCGCGGCCTGCCCCGGGTGGCGCTCCTCGCCCTCCTCGAACGGCACGCCGCCCCCGGCGAGCTCGTGATGGACGGCATCGCCGTCGACCCGGCCCTGCGCGGCCAGGGCATCGGGAGCCTGCTCCTCGACGAGGTCGCCGCCGTCGCCCGCGACCTCGGCCACGACCGGATCCGCCTCGACGTGATCGACGCCAACCCGCGCGCCAGGGCGCTGTACGAGCGGCACGGTTTCGTCGCCGGGCGCACCGAGGCGACCCCGTACCTGCGCCGGCTCCTCGGGTTTGGCGCGGTGACCACGATGCGTCGTAAGGTCGGACGGTGATCGCGACCCGCGCCCTCGTCGACGCCCTCGTCCGCCACGACGACACGGTCGACGCCGGCGAGCTGTACGCGGTCGCCACCACTCTCGGGATGACCGACCAGCAGGTCCGGCTGTGCGTCAAGCGCCTGGTCGCCGAGGGCCGGTTCACCCACGAGGGCCGGGGCCGCCGGGCCGTGCTGCGCGCCACGGCCGCCACGACCGCTGAGGCGGAGTTCGTCCACTTCGCGCACCGCCAGGACCAGGGGCTGCAACCCTGGGACGGCCGGTGGCGGCTCGTCGGGTTCGCGGTGCCGGAGACGTCCCGGGCGGCCCGCGACAGCTTCCGCGACGCGATCGGACACCTCGGCGGGGCCCCGATCCAGGGCGGGCTGTACGTCTCCCCCAACGACTGGGACGACCTGGTCGACGCCGAGGCGGCCCGGCTGGGCGTCACGGCCGGCGTCACCCGGCTCACCAGCACCGACCTGCGCGTCGGCGGGGAGAGCGACCCGGTGCGGATCGCCGCTCTCCTGTGGCCGCTCGACGAGATCGCCGGCCGGTACGCCGACCTGGCCGCACTCGCCCGGGCCCTCCTCGACGACCTCGACGCACGGTCTCCGGTGGAACTGCTCGCGTCCGCCGTCGAACTGACCGGGGCCTTCACCCGCGCGATGGAGCCCGACCCGCTGCTCCCGCCGGAGCTGCTGCCCCGGCCGTGGCCCGGTACGACCGCCCGGGAGCTGTGCGCGCGGGGCCTCGCGGCGATCGGCGACCGCGCCGACCCGGCGTCGACGATCCGGCTGTTCCGACGCTACCCGCGATGATCCACTGGGTGGCATACTCGCGGACGTGACTGACGCACCCAAGGGCCCCGCCAGCTACTTCCCCGCGATCGAGCAGAAGTACGGCCGGCCGGTCGCCGAGTGGAAGGACCTGATCCGCGCCTCGCCGCTGACCAGGCACATGGAACTGGTCGCGTGGCTGAAGGCCGAGCACGGGATGGGTCACGGGCACGCCAACGCGCTCGTCGCGCACACCCTCGCCGAGGGCGAGTAGTCAGCCCACCGCACTGGTGAGCGCTGCGCGGCGGTCAGCCCATCGGGAGCGTGACGCTGGTCAGGGGTGCGCGGGTGGCCCAGCCCAGGGTCTCGTAGAGCGCCCGGCCCTCGACCGTCGCGCCCAGCAGGCCGGTGGTCGCGCCCGCCTCGGCGGCCACGTTCGCCAGGGTGCGCATCACCAGGCTCGCCAGCCCCTTGCGGCGGTGTTGCGGGGCGGTCTCGACCTGGTCGACCACCACGATCCCGGTACGGCTCCCCGGCGGACCGGCCACCTGGCCCCGGGCGGCGAAGGCCCCGTCGGCGGCGAGGACCAGCGTTCGGGTGACTCCGCCGTGGGCCCAGGTGCGCACCCGGTACCCGTCGGGAACGTCCGTGGCGGTCGCGCGCACCGCCGCCGACATCAGGAACCCGGGCGGGGCGAATAACCAGCCGGGGGCCAACCATGGCGCGACGGTCGCGTCGTCCTCGAAGAGTTTGAGCCAGGTACCGCGCGCGGTGACCGTCCCGGTGAGCCCGCCGACGAGTGCCTCGGTGCCCTCCGGCAGGACGTGCCGGGCGATGTGGTCGGGCAGTCCGACGTCGACGGTGAAACCCCACGGCGCCTCGACCGCGGGTGCGGCCCCGCGCGAGACGACCCAGCCGTCCACCCAGGCCCGCACGATCTCCCTGTCCATGTGATCCTCTCGGTGTCAGTCGGTGCCGCGCCGGAAGCGGCAGGTGCCCGGGTCGTCGACGTCGCCCACGTACGAGTACAGCTCGCCCTTGTCGCTGATGGACAACTGCTGGCGGGAGCCGAGCAGGACCTGCTGGGAGTCGTCGAAGAACTCTGCGGCCGCGAGCGTCCAGTTCCCGGAGTCCGTGAGGGCGACCGGCCCTGGGACCTGGTCGGACTCGCCGCACCAGACCACCTGGTCGCGGGCGAAGGTGCCGTCCGCCCGCAGGGTCAGCGTGCCGCCGAAGGGTCCGCGCCAGGTGCCCGCCAGGTCCGCCATCGTGGTGACCGGGTGGTTCGGGTTCGGGCAGCAGCAGCAACCGCCGACGCACCCGCCGGCGAGCAGAGCCACCAGCGTCCAGCGCACCGCCAGCCCGGACCCGAGGTTGAACATGTTCAACATTGGCTCAGGCTAGCGTGGCCGGCCCTCGCCCGACCGCCCGCGAACCTGTGACGCCCATCTCCCCCGGCTTCCCGTCTCCCCCGACCCCGGCTCCCCCGCACGCCACCGGCTCCGGGCGCGGATCCGGCGGGACCCGATCCGCGGAATCGACAGCGGACGTGTCCGCGTGTCGACAGCTCCCATCCGCCCGGCGGCCTAGCCTCGAATCAGGGGTAGAGGAGAACGCCATGAGCGCACAGACGCAGAACACGGCACGTGTCGACCTCGACGAGGCCGGCGTCACCCTGACGGTGCAGCGCGACGGGGAGACGCACATCTACCCGCTGCACTGGGATCTTGACCATCCGGCGCCACTCGCGGAGGCGACCCGCGACCTGCGGTGCTGCGAGGGGCTCACTGTGGACGGCGGCTGGGAACCCGACCTGGACCGGACCTGCGCCTGGACGGCGCACGTGCGGGCCGCCGAGGCCGCCTGACACCTGACCCACCGGGCCTGCGACCCGGCGCGGCCGTCAGGTCGCCGCGGCGGCCCGGTGGACGGCGTCGACCGCCGCCGTCACGTCGTCGGCGTCGGTCGACCAGTTGCTCACCGACACCCGCAGGACGTCACGGTCGCGCCAGCGCGACCCCGACATCCACGTGACGCCGTCCGCGAGCAGGCGCGCCGTCACGGCCCGGGTCCGCTCGTCGGTACCGAAGGACGCGCACACCTGGGTGAACACGACGTCGTTGAGGACCTCCGCCCCCGGTACCCGTGAAATGCCCTCGGCGATCGAGCGCGCGTGGCCGGCCAGCCCGTCGACGAGGTCGGCGACCCCGGAGCGGCCCAGGGACCGCAGCGCCGCCCACACCGGGACGCCCCGGGCCCGCCGGGACAGCTCCGGCACCCGCTCGAACGGGTCGCCCACGCCGTCGTCGTGCACCAGGTAGCTGGCGTGCATGCCCATCGCGTCGCGCATGGCGTGCGGCCGGGCGACGACGGCGATCCCGCAGTCGTAGGGCACGTTGAGCGTCTTGTGCGCGTCCGTCGTCCAGGAGTCCACGGCGGGGCGGCCCTCGACCAGGTGCGCGAGGCGCGGCGCCGCGGCGGCCCACAGCCCGAAGGCGCCGTCGACGTGCACCCACGCGCCGTGCTCGTGCGCCAGCGCCGTGGCCGCCCCGACCGGGTCGAACGCTCCCGAGTGGACGTTGCCGGCCTGCAGGCACACGATCGTCGGCCCGTCGCCGAGCAGCTCGGCCAGCGCGTCCGTGCGCAGGCGGCCCTGGTCGTCGCAGGACACCACTTCGGGGGTACCGAGGCCCAGGTAGCGCAGCGCGAGGTCCACTGTCTCGTGCCGTTCGCGGCCGACCAGTACCCGGATCCGGGGCGCGCCGGTGAGCCCGAGCCGGTTGACGTCCCAGCCCGCGGCCGTCAGGACCTGCTGGCGCGCGGCGGCGAGCCCGGTGAAGTGGGCCATCGTCGCGCCGGTGGTGAAGCCGACGTCCGCGCCGGCCGGCAGCCCGAGCACGTCCAGGATCCAGGCGGCCGCCGCCTCCTCCGCCGCGGCCGTGCCCGGGGTCGCGAACCGCATGCCGGTGTTCTGGTCCCAGGCGCTGACGAGCCAGTCGGCGGCCAGCGCCGCCGGCAGGGTGCCGCCGATGACCCAGCCGAAGAACCTGCCGGACGGCATTGCCATCAGTCCCGGCTCGGCGAGGCCGGCGAGCAGGTCCACGACGTCGGCCGGGTCCGTCGGGCCCTCCGGCAGCGGCCCGCCGAGGCTCCGGCGCAGCTCGTCGGCTGTGGCGCTGGGCGGGACCGGACGGTCGGGCATCGACGCCAGCCAGGCCCGGGTGTGGGCGGCGGCCCGGTCGAGGGCTGCGACGTAGGCGTCCAGTCGCGCGGTCACACCCCCACTGTGAGCCTGCCGCGCGGTGCCGCGTTGGGGTTCGCGGGAGTGCGGGGCGGCTATCGGAGGACATTCGTGCCGCGCGGGCGGTTATCGAGCCGGCCGGCCTCAGCCGTGGCACGGGCCAGGCGGCAGGCCAGGACCCGGCCCGGGCAGGAGACCGGGTCGAGCTCCCCGGCTATCCGTCGTGGCCCAGGTCGAGGAGTTCCTCGTGGAAGCCGCCGAAGCCGCGTTCCCTGTCGACGAGGTGGATCTCCAGGATCCAGTGGCACCGCCGGCCCGCGCTGTCCACCCGGCGCATCGGGTGGTCGCTGCCGGGCGTGATGTAGTACTCCACCTGGTCGCCGGGGATCCGCTCGTGCGGGAACTCGCCGACGAGGTGGCCGGCGTGCGGCCCGCCGAACTCCCAGCCCCTGGCCGACGTCAGCTCTCGGACGACGGCGAACAACCGCTCCCCGGTGATGGCCGGGTCGGCCGCGAACCGGCGCCGGGCCGCCTCGAACACCAGCGGCAGGTCGTCGCGGAGCCGGTGCTTGACCGGGTCGTCGCCGAGCACGTACGTGCGGCCGAAGTCGGCCTCCCACTCGGCGAAGACCGGGCCGAAGTCGCAGAACACGATGTCGTCCTCGCCGATCACCCGGTCCGGCGGGTTCTCCCGGTACGGCTGCAGCGTGTTCGGGCCCGACCGCACGATCCGCTTGTGCCAGTGTCGGCTTACCCCGAAAATCTCGCCGGCCAGGTCGCGGACGTCGTCGCTGACCTCCTGCTCCCGGCGGCCCGGGGCGATCAGGCCGCGCCGCTCGGTCTCCGCGAACAGGTCGGCGGCCATGCCCTGGGCGTCCAGCAGCCGCGCCGCGCGTTCGGTCTCCTCATCCACGGCGCCACCGTATCCGACGGACCGCCCGGGCACACCAGGGCGACTGACGCGCGCGTCGCGAGCGACTCCGCGACCGCCGTCCGGACCGGACGGTTCTCGGGAGGTGCCGTGGACGTCGGCCGTCGACCCGGGCGCGGGGCCGCGCCCGGGTCAGATCCAGCCGTGGCCGCGGGCGACCCGCACCGCCTCGTGCCGGTTGGCGGTGCCCGTCTTGCCGACCGCCGAGGACAGGTAGTTGCGCACCGTGCCCGGCGACAGGGCCGCCCGGCGGGCGATCTCGTCCACCGGAGCCCCCTCGGCGGCCAGCTCGAGCACGTGGGCCTCGCGGGCCGTCAACGGGCTGTCCCCCGCGCTGATCGCCTCGGCGGCGAGCTGGGGGTCGACGTAGCGGCCGCCGGTGTGCACGACGCGGACCACGGCCGCGAGGGTCTCGGCGGAGACCGTCTTGGGCAGGAATCCGCGCACCCCGGCCGCCAGGGCCCGCCGGAGGTGGCCGGGCAGGCCGTGGCTCGTCACGATCATGGTGCGGCAGGTGGGGAGTTCGGCGTGCAGCGTGCGGGCCACCGCCACGCCGTCGAGGTCGGGCATCTGCAGGTCGAGCACCGCGACGTCAGGGCGCAGCGCGCGGGCCATCGCCAGGGCCTCGGCCCCGGTGGCGGCCTGGGCCACGACGGCGAGGTCGTCCTCCAGGCCCAGCAGGGCGGCCATCGCGCCACGGATGAGGTGCTCGTCGTCGGCGAGCAGAATCCGCACCGGGCCGCAGGCCGCCACCGGCGCCGGATCGGGGGCCGTCACGGCTGCCGCCCCTGGGCCACGGCCCCGACCGCCACCGGCAGCACCGCCGCGAGCACGAACCGGTCCGGCGGCCGTCGTTCGGCCGCGACCGTACCGCCCAGCCCGGCGACCCGCTCCGTCAAGCCGGTCAACCCGCTGCCGAACAGCACCCGGTCGTCCCCGCCCGCCCCGTCGTTGTCCATCGTGAACGTCACCATGTCGGCCGGTGACCGGCGCACCGCGATCGTGCAGCCGCGCGCCTCGCTGTGCCGCAGCACGTTCGTCGTCGCCTCCCGGACCACCCAGCCGAGGGTGCCCTGGACGTCCGGGGGCAGGCCGGCGCCGTCGCCGTCGACCCGGCAGGCGATGCCGGCGGAGGCGAGCAGCGCCCGGGCGCCGTCGAGTTCGACGTCGAGGTCCGCCGACCGGTAACCGCCGACGACGGCCCGCAGTTCGGCCAGGGACTCCTGCGCGATCCGGCGGACCTCCAGCATCTCGTCGGTGGCCTCGGCGCGGCCCCGGCGGGACAGCTGCGCGGCCAGTTCGGCCTTGAGGGCCACCACGGACAGGGAACGGCCGACCACGTCGTGCAGGTCCCTGGCGAAGCGCAGGCGTTCCTCGGCGACGGCGAGCCCGGCCTGGGCCCGGCGGGACCGGTCGAGTTCCCACATCACGCCGAGCATCCACACCGAGACCCGGCACAGGAGGGCCACGGGCACGACCAACGCGGCCAGGCCGACGGCGGGGGTCACGGGGTCCGGCACGCCCTGGGCCGCGCAGACGCCGAACATCGCGGCGCAACCGGCGAGCACCACGGCCAGCGTCACCCGCGGCCGCACGGCCGTCGCCACGGCGGTCACGTACGACACGACCAGCAGGGGCAGCGGTCCGCCCGCCTGGCCGTCGGCGGGCGGGTCGGGCCAGAGCAGGGCCCCGGCCGTGCCGATGACGGTCGAGGCCGCGCCGGCCAACAGGAGCCGGGTGGGCCGGGCGCGCCGCCCCAGGTAGTGGTCGATGCCGGCCCGGACCAGGAACACGCAGATGAGGGTGTGCGCGGCGGCGGCCACCCAGGTGACCGCTCCCCGCGCGTCGGCGCGGACGGCCCCGGCCGCCAGCACCAGCACGGCGGCGAGGTTGGCGTAGAAGGAGGCCCGGACGCACAGGTCGAAGCGGGCCGCCTGGCCGCGCGAGCGCCACCATGCCGTCACGTTCATCTCCGCGCCACCCTCCACCGCACCTCACCGAAGTATGGACGGTCCCCGGCGGTTCCGGGGACCGTGGTCTTTCACCCCTTGAAGAGCATTTCCGGGTACCGCGGCGACGGCCCGGCCAGCAGCCGCCCGTCCCGGCACAGCAGGTACCGGTCGAAGTAGGCCAGCAGGTAGGCCCGCTGCACCGCGATCGACCGGTCCCCGTCGATGGTGCCGAGCGACGGTTCCCGGTCTTCTGCCGGCACCCCGGCCTGGGCGAGCAGCACCTGGTAGTCGGTGAAGGACATGTGCCCCGAGCCGGCGAGTTCGAGGCGGTGGCGGGGGCCGCGCAGCCGGGACCACAGCGCTGTCCAGCTGTCGTCGTCGCCGGGCGAGCCGAGCAGCAGGAACGGCCGGTCCAGGCCTGCCGTGACGACGGTGCCGGAGACGGTGCCGTCCAGGTTGACGCCGGCCCTGATCCGCCGGTCCTCCAGCATGGTCTGGGCCGCGGTCGCGCCGCCCAGGGAGTGTCCTGCCATCCCGATCCGGTCCAGGTCGAGGGCCCCGGTGAGGCCGCGCGGCAGCGGTCGCCGTTCCTCGTCGGGGTTGTGGCCCCGGTCGAGGGCCGCGAGCTGGTCCAGGGTGAACCGGGTGTCGGCGACCCGGGTGGCCAGCGCCGTGGCGATCATGGCGGCCTCCTCCTCGGGGGTGGTGGGCACCGGCAGCGCCTGGGTGGCGATCCGGCCACCGGGGAACTCGACGAACCGCCCGTCGTGCGGGTGGTCGATCGTGACGACGACGTAGCCGTGGCTGGCGAGGTCCTCCACGAGCGCGGTGCTGGAGGTGCGTTCCATGCCCAGGCCGGGTGAGTACACGACCACCGGGTGCCGGCCCCCGGCGGCCGGGGCGCCGGTGTACGCGTGGCTGACCGGCAACGTCACCGGCGATCCGGGCGGGTTGAGCCGGTCGGCCACGCCCGGCGACACCCAGGGCGCGCGGGGCCGGTTGCGGGTGTCGGCCGCCGGGTACCAGAGCTGGATCATCAGTTCGCGGGCCGGTTCGGTCGGCACCCACGGGTCGGGGCGGGACCGGTCGACCAGGTGCAGGGACACGGTGCCGATCCGGCCGTGCCCGGTGGGGGCGGGCAGGGTCAGCTGGACGGGGGCCGCGCCGGGCGCGACCATGGCGGGCAGTGCTGTGGACAGGCTGAGGGCCGACGCGAGGGCGACGGCGAATACTCCACTCATGCCTTCGAGTCTTCGGGTCCGCCGGGCCGGGCTGTAGTGCCGATCCTCACCGGTCCGGGTGACGGTGTCACGGGTGGACCGTGACGTTTGTCAGACGCCGGTCGGTCGGGGGTGCGACAGAAGCCTGGGGCGGCACGGACCGGGTCGGGAAAATTCTGGGAAATCTTTCGGATGTCGACGGATATCGCGGCCGGGGCGCACTCAGTGCCGGCACACGCGCAACCGAGGGAGGACGATTCCCATGACATTCCAGACGGCGGCGGCCCGGCGGGCAGCGTCGTGAGGCCCGCGTTGGAGGCCCTGGCCGCGCGGGCCGGGCTGGTCGGCGACGGCCCGGTCCAGCGTGACCGGGAGGCTGCCTGCGTCGAACTCGTCGCCCTGGTCCGGGCGGGCGGCCCGGACGCCGCCGACGCGTTCGGCGCGGTGTGCGCCTCCCAGACGAACCGGCTCCACGCGTACTTCCAGGCGAAGGGGGTGCCGCCGCACGACGCGGAGGACCTGACGGCCGACCTGCTCCTGCGGGTACTCCGCGCGCACGCGAACCGGGCCCTGACCCTCGAACACGGCTACCGTTCGTTCTTCGAGTACGTGTTCACGTCCGCCGACCACGACGCCGCCCGGTACGCGCGCCGTCGGACCGCCGCGGTGCCCACCGATCCGGCGCTGCTGCCGGAGCGCGGGTCCACGCCGGACCTGGCGGCGCTCGACGGGAGCCAGGAGCTGGTGGACTGGTTGGCCCAGGCCACGTCCGACCGGCCCCGGGACCTGGTGTTCATCCGGTTGGCGTCGAGCGGCGCGCTGAGCCGCGCGGAGATCGCGGCCACGGTCGACGTGCGGCCGCACCGGTACAGCAACGCGCTGCACGCCGCGGTCCGGCGGGTGCACGGGCGGTTCCTGGACCTGTACCTGGCGCGGTGCCGCGGCGTGCCGTCCGCCGATCGGCCGTGCGCCGGACTGGTGAGGGCGCTGTCGGACAGGTTCGACGTGACCGACCCCGCCGGGTTCGCGCCGGTCCGGGGTCTGGTCCGGGCGCACCGGGCGACCTGCGCGGAGTGCACGGCGTTCGACAGTCGCGTCCGGGCGCGCGGGGTGACGCGGGAGTTTCTGGCGGTTCCCCTGGTGGCGGCCTCCGTGGCGCTGCTGGACCGGGTCCGTGCCCAGCAGGTGACGCTGACCGGCATCGCGACTCCTGCGCCGGGTGCGGCGGAACCCCCGACCGGGGCGGATCGGACGTCGCCGTCGACGTCGGCGGAGGTGTCGCTGCAGGTGGAGCTGTCCGCACCGGTCCCGGCCGATGTGCCGGTCCCGCCGGATGTGCCGGTGGCGGACCCGGTCGGGCCGTCCGGCGGCGGTCCCTCCGTCGCGGGGCCGGGGGGCGGGTGGCGGCGGTGGCTCGCCGTCGGTGGGGCCGGCGGGGCGGCCGTGTCCACCGCCATCGTGATCCTGACCCTGCTGCCGCCTCCGGACGGCGACCACCCGTCCGCCGACCCGACCCCGCCCGGACCGTCGAGGCCGCCCGCCACCGCGCCGCCCGGGCGGAGCACCGGTCCGACACCGGGTACCGGTCCGGGCGGCGATCCCTCCGGGTCGGCCGGGGCCACGCCGGGACCGGGCGACCCGGGCCCGCCGGTCTCGACGGCCGCACCGCGCTGGGCGATGGCGTACATGGACCGCGCGTCGACCAGCGAGGCCCCGATCGGCTCCGAGGTGCCGCTCGGGGCTGGCACCCAGTGGCGGACCAGCCAGTCGGCGACGTCGACCCGGCCGGTCACGGTGCTGCACACGGGCACCGGCGCGTACACGGTGCGGCTGCCGGATCTGGCCGACGACGGGGGCGTCGCGCACACCACGGCGTACCGCACCGAGTACCGGGGGCGCAGCTGCCTGGTCCGGGGCTACCGGGCGGCCGGCCCGGACGAGCTGGTGGACGTGCGGTGCTTCGACCAGAACGGGGCGGCCGTCGACTGGTGGTTCACCGTGTTCTTCGGCGCGCCGTCCGCCGGCCAGGCCCCGCAGGCGACGATCCGCTACGACGGCGGCACGGCGACCGGCTACAACTCCGCAGGGGGGCGCAACGAGGTCGTCCGCGACGGCCCGGGCCGGTACCGCGCGGTGCTGCCCGGCGCCCCGTTCGCCGCCGACCACGGGTTCACCGACGTGACCGCCTGGGCGACCGACGCGGCGGTGCGCTGTCAGCCGCAGGGCGGCCGGCCGGTCGGCGGGGCCCTGGAGGTGACGGTCGCGTGCTACCGGATCGGGGCGTCGGCCTCGCCGCAGCCGGTGGACGCGCCGTGGCTGCTGACTCACGTCGCCGGGTCCGGGCTGCAGCATCAGGAGCCGGCGGCGTACCTGGCCAGCGCCGGGGACCCGGCGAATCCGGTGATCAACAGTGGACACTCCTACGTCAGCGACGGGGGGACGCCGTCCCTGACCCGGGTCGGGCTCGGGCAGTACCAGGTCACGTACCCGTCGCTGGGGAGGGCCGGGGGCACGGCGCAGGTCACGGCGACCGGTCCCGACGGCGGGTACTGCCTGCTGGTCACCGTCAACGCCAGCTCCGCGCCCCAGCTGCACGTGGTGGTGCACTGCTACACCCCGGCCGGGGTGCCGGGCGACACCCGGTTCGCCTTCGCCTATCTGCGCGCGCCGTAGTCCCGGGGCTGCCGCGCCGTTCCAGCGGCGTTGCAGGCCGGCCTGGCACCGTCGGGGTTGACCGAGTTGGTGAGCGTGACAGGGGGAACGGCAATGAGAATGGGCATGATGGGCCGACTGGCCACAGTGGTGCTGCTGGCCGGCGCGGGACTGGTCGCCGCGGTCTCCGGGGCCGGTGCGGCGCCGCCGGCAGCCACGGTCGCGGTGGCACCGGTCTTCGACCTCAACGGGCCGTGGACGGACAACGGGTCGGCCAGACCGAGCATCATCAACAACGGGGTCAACCTCGTCGTGAACATGAACTACGCCGGCCGGCCGACGGCGTTCGGGACCGTGCGGGACGCCACGACGATCGTCGTCCGGTTCCCCGACGCCGGCACGTTCACGGCGCGGCTGGAGGGTACCGGCATCATCCGGTGGTCGAACGGCTCGACCTGGCAGAAGGTGTTCAACGGACCGCTGGTGCACGACATCAACGGCCCCTGGACCGACGGCGCGTCGGACCAGTCCGTCTCCAACCAGGGCGGATACCTCCGGGTCGTGTTCCGCAACGGCCGGCCGGACGGCGTCGGGTTCGCCGTCAACCCCACGACGATCGTGGTCACGTTCCCGGACAATGCCACCTACGCCGGCCGGGTCGATCCGGCCGGGCTCATCGTGTGGTCCAACAACACCGTGTGGCGGCACCCGATCCTGCGCTGAGTCCGCCAGGGGCGGGGCCGGGACCGCCCCGCCCCTGGTCAGCGCAACCGGTAGGTGAGAGGCCGGCCGGGCGACGGGCCGAAGGGCGTGACGACCGACAGTTCCACCGTGTACTCCCCCGCGGCCCCGCGCGGCAGCGGCCAGGCCCCGCCCAGCGGCACCTCCGCGTCGCCGACCCGGAACCCGGTCGCGTAGGGGTGCCGGGTGTGCACCCGCAGGGCCGGCCCGCCGTCGCGGGCCTCGATGCTGACGGCGACCTCCGACAGGTCCATGTAGGCGTCGTCCACGGACCGCAGCAGCGGGGGCATGTCCACGAAGGCGCCCTCCAGCAGTGGCGCGACGGGCCGGGTGCTCCAGGTGGCGCCGGTGATCCACACCTCGCCGTAGAACGTCCACCACATGTCCAGGTCCGCGTCGGGCAACGGCTTCCCCAGGAAGACCGCGCCGGGCCGGGGTCCACCGGCCGCGTGCCGCAGGTGCAGCTCCCGCAGGCCCAGCGGGGCACCGTCCGCGTCCACCCAGTACAGGCCGTTGCGGCCGTCGAGCAGCACCCAGCGGCCGAGCTCGTCGACCCACGCCTCGGAGACCACGTGCCCGCCGCCCACCCCGGTGTGCGCCGTGGCGGTGCGCACGGTGACCTGCCGGGCGGGCAGGCCGGCGGCGTTCAGCGCCTCGGTGAGCAGCAGGGTGTACTCCCGGCACGCGAACCGCTCCCCGGCGGCGACCCGGTCGAGGACCTCGATCCCGTCGTACCCGTCGATGTGCACGTTGTCGTGCACCCACATCGTCGTCACCCAGCGCAGCAGGTCACGGGCCATCCGCCACGCGCCGCCGTCGCGGACCGGGAGACGGGCGCGCAGCTCGTCCTCCCGCGCGGCGGGCAGCCGGAACAGCACCAGCGGGGCGGTCGGGGTGATCGTCGGCCAGGCGAGCAGCTCCAGCGCCGGGGGCGGCACGTTGGCGGCCATCGCGGCGAGCACCCGGTCCCAGTCGGGGTCGGCGCCGAACGCCGTCGACAGGGTCGGCTCCAGGATCTCCGGCTGGTTGAAGCCGGCGGCGACCGCCTCGTCGAGGAGTTGGCGGGCGTCGGGCCGGCCGACGAGCCGGGCGGCGACGGCGCAGGCCGGTGCCCACAGTGTCCACCAGAATTCCGTGTCGCCGCGCAACCGGCCCTCGAGGGCGAGGAACGCCGACCACGCCTCGGCGCGGACCAGGTCCCGGGCCTGCCGTCGGAGGTCGTCCAGAGGGGGCTGGGACATCGTGGGCTCCTGTCGGCGCGGCGGGACCTGCGCGCAGGATAGCCCCACCGGTCGGCCGGCCGCCGTCCCTCGCGGTGCCGCCCGAATAACGGGAAACGGCGGCTCCCCCGCGCGGTGTCCGGTGTCAGCCCGCCGCGTTCCGCAGTGCCCGCAGCGCCCCGGCGAACTCCCGCACGCCGTCGCCGAGGGCCGCGAAGAACGCCGCGTCGCACGCCTCGACGGCGACCACCGCGCGGTTCGCCAGGGCCTCGCCCTCCGGGGTCACGGCCAGGGCGCGGGCCCGGCGGTCCGTCGGGTGCGGCAGCCGGTGGACCAGGCCCATGGCCTCCAGGGCGCGCAACACCTGGGAGGTCATCATCTGGTCCGTCGCGGCGTGGTCGGCCAGGTTCTTCTGGGTGACGACGCCGTCGGTCGCGAGCCAGGTCAGCGACGCCAGCAGCACGAACTGGACGTGGGTCAGCCCGAACGGCCGCAACGCCGCGCGCTGCGCCGCCTGCCAGCGCTGGGTGACCTGCCACAGCAGCAGGCCGGGGCTGTCGGTGGCCTCGGTGAAACCGGTGGCCAGCCGCCGACCGCCGGCCGTCACGCCGGGCCGGCCATCGCCGACCGGATGGCCCGGAAGTCCGACCCGGTGAGTTCGAGCAGGCCGCGGCGCAGCGCGTACCCCCAGTTCGGGTCGGCCGTCAGGTCGAGGCCCTCCAGGTCGCGGACCGGGGTCTCCGTCACGTCGGGCAGGTAGCCGACCCGGCGGCGCCAGGGCTGGAAGTCCCCCTCGTCGGCCTGCCAGATCTCCTCATCGGAGATCTCACCGATCGCGGTGAAGGCCTGGAGCGGTTCGCCGCCGCGCATGCTGGTGCGGGGCGAGTAGTAGACGAGCCAGTCGCCGGGGCTGAGCCGGGCGAGCGGGGGGCGCTTGCCGTGGCCGAGCTGGGCGATGCCGAGCGCCGTGCCCCGGCGGACGTGGTCGCGGCTGACGACGCCCAGCCAGGCCCTCACGCCGACCCCCGGATCCCGGCCCCGGTCGCGGCCTCGGCCACCGCCGCCAACCGGTCGAGGTCCGCCTGGATGCCGGCCTTGATGTCCTTGCCGAGCACCAGGTTCCACAGCCGCGCCAAGGGACCGGTCAGGGTGACGGCGACCGTGACCCGGGTCGTGCCGTCGGAGGTCTCCACCAGGTGCCGGAACGTCAACCGGGCGCCGAGCAGCAGGGAGACGTCCGTGAACTCCCGGTCGGTGAGCGTGGTGACGACGAACTTCACCTTCGGGCCGCCCTTGGGCTTGAGGACGCCGGTGGCGCCCGGGACGAACGGGCCGTCGAGCCGGACCCAGTCGGTGTCGGTGTTCCACTCCGGCCAGGTGGCCATGTCCGCCCACCGGGCGAAGAAGGCCGACGGGGCGGCCGGGGAGCTGACTGTTGCCTGCGCGATCATCATGAAACTACTATGCGCGCTTAGTATTTCCGCTGTCAAGTCCGCGCCATGGGAACCGATGTACATCAAGTGGCCGCCGTCGATACATTGCGCTGGGGGGGGGCGGACCCGGAGGAGTACGGCGTGGCGGGACGGCTGGTCGGCCGGGACACCCAGGTCGCGGCGCTGCTGGAAGCGCTCGCGTGTCCGCCGGTGGTCGCGGTGGTCGACGGCGAGCCGGGGATCGGCAAGTCCGCGCTCGTCCGGCACGTCGGCGGGCTGCTGGTTGGGCGCACCGTGCTCACCGGGCGGTGCGAGCCGCTCCGCGAGCCGCTGGCGTACGAGCCGTTCCTCGAGGCGTTGTCGGGGGCGCCGCCGACCCCGGATCTCAGCCCCGTCACGGGTGCGCTGCGCCGCCCGCTGCCCGAACTCGCCGGCTGGCTGCCGCCCGCGCTGCCCGAGCTGGGGCACGCCGAACTCGACCGGCACCGGCTGTTCCGCGCGGTCCTGGCGCTGCTCGACGGCCTGGGGCCGACGGTGCTGGTCCTCGAGGACCTGCACTGGGCGGACCGGGGCACGGTCGACCTGCTCAGTGTGCTCACCGCGCGGATGCCGGACCGGCTCGCGCTGCTCGTGACGTACCGGGCGGCGGATCTGCCCGACGGGTCCGTGCTGGCGGCCACCACCCGGTTGCCGCCGGGCGTGCGCCGGCTGCGGTTGAGCCTGCCGCCGCTCACCCGGGGCCAGGTCGCGGAGCTGGCCGGCGACCTGGCGGCCGACGACCTCTACGCCCGCACGCTGGGCGTGCCGTTCGCCGTGGAGGAGGTGCTGCGGCTGCTCGCCGACCGGCCGGGGGTGACCGAGGTGCCCGGCGGGGTGCGCGACTCGGTGGTGGCCCGGTTGGCCCTGCTCGGCGGGCCGGCGCGCCTGTTGGTCGAGGCCGCTGCGGTGCTGGGTGCCCCGGCCACGGCCGGCGTGCTGGCGGCGGTGGCCCGGCTCGACCCGGCCACGGCCGTCGACGGTCTGTGCGAGGCGGTCCGGCGGTCTCTGCTGGTCACGGTGGGCGGGGACCGGCTGACCACGGTCGACGACCGGTACGCGCCGCGGCACGTCCTCTGCCAGCAGGCCGTCTACGACTCGCTGCTCGGCCCCGGGCGCGTCGAGCTGCACCGGCGCGCGGTCGGGGCGCTGCCGCCGGACGCGCCGGCCCAGCGGGCGTACCACGCGCGGCGGGCCGGGCTGGTGGCCGACTGGCTGCGGTTCACGGAGGCCGCCGCCGAACAGGCCCTCGCGTCCGGCGACGCGGCCGGCATGTTCGGGCAGCTCCAGGAGGCGCTGGCCGGCGGGCACGCCGATCCGGCGTGCCGGGCCCGGCTCGGCGTACTGCTCAGCCGGGCCGCGCCGCACAGCCTGGCCGCCGCGGACGTGCTGGCGACGATGCACGGGCTCGCCGACGACCCCGCCCTGCCGCGGGTGGCCCGGGGCGAGATCCTGCTGTCCCTCGGCATCCTGACCAGGACGCACGCCGACCGGGGCGGAGCCGGCGTCCGGTACCTGGAGCGGGCCGCCACCGAGCTGTCCGGTCACCCGGGCCGGGCAGCGTGGGCGATGGCGGTGCTCGGCTCCACGGGCTGGCTCGACGACCGGCCCACGGACGCCCACCTGTCCTGGCTGGACCGTGCGCGCGAGGTGGCGGCCCTGGCCGGCGACCCGGTGCTGACGCTGGGCGTGGAGGCTACCCGCCGGTCGGCGCTGACCCGGGCTGGGCTGCCGGAACCCCGCGGGGCCCTGCCCACCGCGTCCGGGCAGGAGGCGGACCTGCACCGGATCCGGCTGGCGACGGACCAGGCGTACTCGTCGGTGTGGCTCGGCCGGCACGCCGACGCGGCCCGGTACGTGGCCGAGGTCCGCGAGCGCACCGAGCACCTGCACAGCGACTTCCTGCGTGGCGCGGTCGACGGCACCGAGCTGCTGCTGGACTATTGCGCCGGCCGGTGGGACGGCCTGGCCGGCCGGGCCGGGGACCTCATCGCGCGGGTGCACGACGTCGCGCTGATCCGCCACGAGGCCGAGCTGGTCGTCGGCCTGCTCGCGCTCGCCCGGGGCGACCTCGACGACGCGACCCGGGGGCTGCTCGTGCCCACCCAGTCCGTGCCCAACCTCGCGCTGGCGGCGGCTGGCCGGGTCCGGTTGGCTCTGGGGCGCGGCGACCCGGCGACCGGTTGGCGGATCGCCCGCGACGTGCTGCGGCACCTGCGGGACACGACCGCCTGGGTGTGGGGCGCGGACCTGCTCCCGGCGGCCGTCGAGGCGCTCGGGCCGGATTCCGGGGACCTGATCGCCGAGTACGCCGCCGGCATCGCCGGTCGCGACGCCCCGGCGGCGCACGCCGCGCTGGCCGCGTGCCGGGCCCTCGCCGGCACGGGCGACTTCGCCGAGGCCGGGGAGCTCTACGACCGCATCCCCCGCCCTTATGACCGTGCACGGGTGGCGGAGGCGCACGGCCGGACGCTGGGCGCGGCGGGGATCGCGCGGCTGTTCGCGGCCGTCGCCGGCTTCGGGGACCTCGGCGCGACCTGGGACGTGCAGCGGTGCCGGAGCCTGCTCCGCGCGCTCGGGGTGCGGGTGCCCACGGGTCCCGGCCGGCGCGGATACGGCCCCGGCCTGTCCCCGCGCGAGCGGGAGATCGCCGACCTGGTGGCCAGCGGGCGGACCAGTCGACAGATCGCGGAGTCGCTGTACCTGTCCGCCCGCACCGTGGACACCCACGTCGCCCGGGTGATGCGCAAACTCGGCGTCACCCGTCGTGCGGACATCGCCACGTCGCGTCAGTACGTACCCCCTACGCATTGATTGCCTTCTATGTAGATCCGACTCTGGAGTCCACCCACCCCTCAGGACTTGGGAGTCCCCTTGCGACGCACACTCATCGCGCTCGCCGCACCCCTCCTGCTCGCGCTCGCCCTGCCGGCCACCGCCGGCGCGGCGACCGTCGAGCGGGGCGAGCCACAGAAGTACATCGTGGTGCTCACCGACGCCGCCGGAGACCCGGCGGACTTCGCCCGCGCCTCCGCCGCCGCCGCGCCCGAACACGTCTACCGGCACGCGCTGCGCGGATTCTCCGCCCCGCTCAGCCCGGCACGGGTCCGCGCGCTGCTGGCCGATCCCCGGGTCGCCTCCGTCGAGGTCGTCCAACCGGTGCACGTCACCGCGCAGGTCACCCCGACCGGTGTGCAGCGCTCCCTCGCCACGGCCAACCCCCGCCTCGCTGTCGGCGACGGGGTCGACACCCGGGTGGACGCGGACGTCGCGGTCATCGACACCGGCATCACCTCGACGAACCCCCAGCTCAACGTGGTCGCCCGGACCGACTGTCTCAACAGGACCACCTGCGCGGACGGTACCGGGGAGGACGGCAACGGGCACGGCAGCCACGTCTCCGGGATCATCGGCGCGATCGACGACGGCAACGGCGTCGTCGGCATGGCCCCCGGCGTGCGGCTGTGGTCCGTGCGGGTGCTCGACAACTCCGGCAGCGGCGGCACCGACGGGGTCGCCGCCGGCATCGACTGGGTCACCGGCCACGCCGACGAGATCGAGACCGCCAACATGAGCCTGGGTTGCGAGTGCAGCAGCCCGGCGATGGACGCGGCGATCACCCGGGCGGTGGACGCCGGGATCGTGATGGTCGTCGCCGCCGGCAACAACCACAAGGACGCGAAGACGTTCTCGCCGGCCAACCACCCCGACGTGATCACGGTGTCCGCCCTCACCGACTACGACGGCCGGCCGGGCGGCCAGGGCACCGCGCCCTCCTCCTGTTCCCGGGGCGCGGACGACACCCTCGCCAACTACAGCAACTTCGGCCCCCTCGTGGAGATCGCCGCCCCGGGTTCGTGCATCTACTCCACCTACAAGGGCACCGAGTACGCCACCCTGTCCGGCACCTCCATGGCCACCCCGCACGTCACGGGGGCGGTCGCGTGGCTGACCAGCAACGGCAACGACCCGAAGAACCGCGCCGACGTCGCCCGGATCCGGGACGCCCTCCTGACCTCCGGCAACCAGAACTGGACCGACGACTCCGGCGACGGCATCAAGGAGCCGCTGCTCGACCTCAGCGACCAGGCGGTCTACCCGCCGGCCGCCCCGGACCCGGGCGCACCCACCGCCAGGGCCACCGGCGCCTGCTCCATCGACAACACCACCTGCGCCTTCGACGGCACCGGATCGACCGACCCGGACGGGACCATCACCGCCTGGTCGTGGGCCTTCGGTGACGGCTCGAGCGGCACCGGGGCCACGCCGACCCACACGTACGCGTCGGCCGGCTACTACTCGGTGATCCTCACCGTGACCGACAACGACGGCAAGCAGGCAAAGACCCGGGCGCTGGTCAAGGCCGGGAACCTGCCGCCGGCCGCGGTGATCAGCCGGCCACCCTGCCACGGCCCGGGCGCGTGCACCTTCGACGCCAGCGGCTCCTCGGACCCCGAGGGCCGGCCGCTGACCTACCGGTGGGACTTCGGCGACGGGACCACCTCCACCGAGGTCTCGGTCAGCCACCTCTACCCGGCGGTCACCGCCACCTACACCGTCACCCTGAAGGTCACCGACCACAAGGGGCTGACCAGCACCGACACCATGACGATGAGCTGCCGGAAGTTCTTCGACAAACCCTGGTGCTGAGAAGTACCGGCGGGCCCGCGCACCCGGGCCCGCCGGCAATTCCGGTAACAGTTAACGCCGGTCACGGACTCCCCCGGGCGGGACGGCGCTGTTAGCTTTCGACGATCCGGTGGCCGGCCCCTCCTCTACCCGGCCACACCAGGTGAGAGGAATCCCAGTGCGCAGAACCACCGCGATCGCCGCGGGGCTCGCGGCGACCCTGCTCGGCGCCATGGCCCTCGTCGGCCCGGCGTCCGCAGCCCCGCCGCCATCCCCCGCCCCCGATTCCGCCCTCGAGGGCCAGTCGGCCCCCGAGCCGGTCAGCCCGTTGCAGACCCAGCAGCAGACTCTGCGGCGCAAGGCCATGGAGCAGGTCACCTCGGCCCAGGATGCGCGGGCGGTCGCCCCGGCCGCGCCGGCCGGCATTTCCGGCGCAGCCGGTACCGTCCGGGTCGGGCAGGACTATGTGGAGGTCGCCCAGCAGCGCACCGACAAGATCTTCGTGGTGCTCGCCGAGTTCGGCGACCAGGTCGACAACACCACGATGTACAAGGGGCAGGTGCAGTACGGCGGCACCCCCGGGCCCGTGCACAACACGATCGTTGACCCGGCCACCACGAACGACAACCACACCATCTGGCGGCCCGACTTCGACCGGGCCTACTACCAGGACCTGTACTTCAACCGCACCAAGGGCGCCAACTCCCTGCGCAACTACCTGCAGGTGCAGTCCTCGGGCCGCTACGACATCACAGGCTACGTCTCCGACTGGGTCAAACTCCCCTACAACGAGGCCCGCTACGGCAGCGACCTGTGCGACGGCGGCCGGCAGTGCCCGAACAGCTGGGACATGGTCCGCGACTCCCTGGCCGCCTGGTACAACGGCGAACTCGCCCGGGGCCGCACCCCGGCGGACATCAAGGCCCAGCTGGCCGAGTACGACCAACGGGACCCGTACGACTACGACCACGACGGCAACTTCAACGAGCCCGACGGGTACATCGACAACTACGAGGTCGTGCACGCCGGCGTCGACCAGACGTGGGGCGGCGGGGCGCAGGGGGCCGGCGCGCTGTGGGCGCACCGGTGGTTCGCGTACTGGCCGGCGCGCGGGTCTGCGGGGCCGGCAGGCAACAAGCAGGGCGGTACCCCCGTCGGCGACAGCGGGATCTGGGTCGGCGACTACCTGACGGCCGGCGAGAACAGCGGCCTGGGGCTCGTGGCGCACGAGAACGGCCACCTGCTCCTCGGCCTGCCGGACCTGTACGCCTCCACCGGCGGCAACGGCGTGACCTTCTGGTCGCTGATGTCCGACGCCTCGTACCTGAGCCGGGAGAACGGGGCCACGGGCGAGTACCCGGGCGACCTGGACGCGTGGAGCAAGCTGCAGCTCGGCTGGCTCAGCTACGACACCGCCCAGGCGGGCACCGAGTCCACCCACGTGCTCGGGGTGTCCTCCTACAACACGGCCGACAAACAGGCGGTGCTCGTCAACCTGCCGCGACGCGAGGTCAGTACCCCCCTCGTCGCGCCGTTCCAGGGCGCTTCGCAGTGGTGGAGCGGCAAGGGCGACTACCTCGATGAGACCCTGACCCGGTCCCTGGACCTGACCGGGGCCGGCACCGCCAGCGTCTCGGCGAAGAGCCGGTACTGGATCGAACAGGACTACGACTACCTCTACGGCGAGGTGTCCACCGACAACGGTGCGACCTGGAAGGGCGTCGGCGGCACGGTCGACGGCGCTCCGATCCCCGCCGTCAACGGCCGCCCGGGCCTGACCGGCACCTCCGCCGGCTGGGTCGACGTGACCTACAACCTCGACGCGTACGCCGGAGGCACCGTCCTGTTCCGGGTCCGGTACGTCACCGACACCAACACCTCCGAGAACGGCTTCCTGCTCGACACCGTCACCGTGCGGGCCGGCGACCGGGTCGTGCTGTCCGACGACGTCGAGACCGGCGACAACGGCTGGACCGCGCGCGGCTTCACCCGGATCGGGGACACCGGCGTCAAGTCCTACCCGCGCAGCTACCTCGTGGAGAACCGGCGGTACGTCGCGTACGGGCAGTTCCTGCAGACCGGGCCGTACAACTTCGGCTGGGCCGGGGTCGCCGGGCGGACCGAACAGGTCGAGCGGTACCCGTACCAGGACGGGGTGCTCGTCTGGCTGTGGGACCCGTACTTCAGCGACAACACGACCCGGGAGCACCCCGGGTCAGGCATGATCCTGCCGGTGGACGTGCGGGCCGCCCCGATGCGGTTCGCCTCCGGCAACCTCGTCAACCCGCGCGGCCAGGTGTTCGACGCGACGCTCGGGTTGAAGTACACCGACGCGGTCACCCTGCACCGGGCCGGGGTGGCGACGACCTTCCGCCGGCAGGCCCCGGTCGCGGCGTTCGACGACCACACCGGGACGTACTGGTACGCCGACAACCCCGACCTCGGGGTGAAGGTGCCCGACTCGCATACCCGGATCGAGGTCGTCCGGGAGCACGCGCAGGGCCGCGAGACGACCGTGCGGGTGGGCCGGTCCAGTTAGGCCGGCCGGGCCGCGTCCCCCCTCCGACGGCGGACGCGGCCCGGCTCACCAGTGCAGCTGGATCCCGTACACCCCGGGCCGGGCCTCGATCCTGGCCAGGTGCACGCTGCGCGAGGAGTCCACCCGCAGGTCGCGCAGGTCCTCGTCGGCCTCGTCGGCAGCCGCCTGGTGGAACGACGCGCACCGCTCCGGCACCGCCCCGGCGGCGAACGTCACCTGCAACGCGAACGCGTGCACGGTCCGCGACACCGTCCGGGTGCACCGGGTGACCGGCTCGTGCCCCCGGATGTCCACCGTGTACTGCACGATCGCCGTGTCTCCCACCGCGAGCCGCCGGTCGACGAGCATCTCGGTGATCAGGTACCCCGACGCCGGGTCCCACCGGTGCCGGCCCGGCCGGCAGGCGCGCAGGTCGGAGAACTCCGGTTTGCCGGCCGACGGGTCGTCGACGTGCCAGAACAGGAAGAACCGCGACACGTCCTCCTGTTCGGCGCGCAGCACCTCGCGTACCCGTCTGGTCCGTTCGCACCGGGAGGCGTCGATCGCGACGTGCTCGTCCACGCTGAGTTTCCGCAGCCCGGAGTACGCCGGCATCGCCAGCTCCTCGGCCATACGCTCCAGGATCCCGGCCCGCCACGGCCGCAGCGACGGCTCGTGGTCGGTGCTGTAGCGGCCCCTCGGCCGGGGCGGCGGCAGCAACGCGGTCAGCGCGCCCGCCGGCAGGCCGAGCACCTCCTCGAGGGCCGCGACGCCCTTGAGCGAGTCGCCGCGCTCCGGACGCCGCCGGCCGCTGGCCCAGTAGCTCAACGCCGCGGTGCTCAGCCGGATGTCGCGCTCGGCGAGGCGGTGGCACAGCCGGTCGAGCGTCAGGCCCCGGCGGCGCACGGCCAGGGACAGCGCGAGGTGGAACGGCCCGGTCGCCAGCGCCCGGGCCAGCTCGAGTTCCAGGTCCACCGACACGCACACCCCCAGCCGTCCGTGGCTGGAGTCTAGACGCCCGGCGGGCCGACCCTGGTGTGCGTGAACGTGTAGTTGACGTCGTCCCAGGTCGCCCCGTCGTCCCAGGAGAACCGCTGCGCCCACTCGGCCCGGTCACCGTCCACCACGTGCCACTCGAACCGGACCAGCACCGGCACCCCGTCGAACTCGTCGGGCCCCTCGAAGATCCCGCGGCCCCCGTCGAACCGCCCGGCGACCGGGGTGTCGAGCACCCCGGGCATCCGGCTCGACATCCACCAGATCCGCCAGATGCCGGTCGCCGGGTCGAACAGCCGCAGCGTCGCCCCGTCCATCGGCTGCCCGCCGGGCGGCAGCGCCGGCACCGTCAGGGTGTCGACGTTGCCCAGCCCGCCGAGGATCGGCCGGCACTCGCCGGCGCCCTCGAACTCCACCCACTCAGAACACGTCCGGTCGGTGACGTCGACCAGCTTCCGGCCCACGGTGTGCCAGCGGCCGTGGAAGAAGTCGAAGTCGTGCCGGCCGTCGTCGATGTTGTCCGTCATACCCGGACCGTAGCCGTGCTCCCCTGACATCTCCTGACAGTCAAAACCAACGATCATGCGGTTACGCCGACCCCCGACCGGGCCGTGCCGGTCCGCCCCCGGCATCCGGGGCGGCGTCGCCGGCCTGGGCTGCCACGACGACGTCCGCTGGCGGGGCGTGCGACGGGCGGGTTCGGGCGGTCCCCAGGATCGACCCCACGATGACCAGCGGGAACCCGATCGCCATGCCGATCGTCAACGGCTCGCTGAGCACGATCACGCCGAGCAGGATCGCCACGGCCGGGTTGACGTACGTGATCACGGTCGCCCGGGCAGGGCCGACCTCCGCGATCAGCGCGAAGAACAGCAGGAACGCCGCGACCGTGCAGATCAGCGCCAGCCCCACCACCGACCAGGCCGCGTCGGCCGGGATCCGGGCCGGCCAGAGGAACGGGACGAACGGCGCGTAGAGCACCGTGGCGATGACGAGCGAGCCGGTGACCACGCCCATCGGGGACGCGTCGGCGAGCTTGCGGCTGACGATGATGGGGCCGACGGCGTACCCGACGGCCGTCAGCATGATCGCCCCGACGGCGGTCAGGTCCGTGAACTCGATGTCCAGCCCGACCAGCGCGGCGACCCCGGCAAAGCCCAGCCCGAGGCCGATCAGCCGGCGGGCGTCGAACCGGTCGTGGCCGAGCCGGGTGACGATCACGGCGGCGATCAGCGGCACTACGGCGATCAGCAGCCCGGCCGTGGAGCTGGTCAACCGGGTCTCTGCGTGCCCGAGCAGCAGCCACGGGCCGGTGATCTCCACGAGGGTGTAGACCAGCAGCCACTTCCACGCCCCGAACGCCGAGGCGAGCCCCTTGTTGTACAGCGCGATCGGCACCAGGATCAGCGAGCCGATCAGGGTGCGCCCGAAGGCGACCACGAGCGGGTCGATGTCGGCGACGGCGATCCGGATCAGCAGGTACGGCACGCCCCAGATCACGCTCATCGCCAGGAACAGCGCCCAGCCACGTCTCGTCACAGCAGCATCTCCCCGACCATCACCTCAGGCTACGACGGCGGCGGGCTCCAGTCGGACCCAACCCGGGCCGGCGGTCAGCAACGCGACCAGATTGTCGGCCCGCGCCCTGCTGAGACACTCGACGAGCCGGTCGCGGCCGGCGACAGTGGCCTGCACCTCGTAGAGGCCGCCAGCCGGGTTGTGCCGGACGAACACCTCCACCCGCTCGAACTCCGTCAGCTTGCCGTTCCACCAGTGCCCGAGCGTCGTCATCTCCACCGGGAGATCTTCGAACACCTGTGCGAACAAGTCAAGCCGCCACCCCGGCGACGGGCCTGTTCCTCGGGAATCCCGGGTGCCGCTCGGGCTGCCGGCGATGTGCCGAAAGCCGAAGGGTGAGCGGGCAAACCGGTTGCGAGCGCTGCCCGGTGCCTGAGACCGTGCGGGCTCCCACAACTGCCACGAGGCTCGGATGACGATCTACTTCTACGGCGCCGACGAAGTCCCCTACGGCTGCTTCTCCAATTTCTCCGCGCACGACCTGGAGCTCGACGGGCACCTGTGGCCGACCTCGGAGCACTACTTCCAGGCCCAGAAGTTCATCGGCACCCGCCATGCCGATCTCATCCGTCGGGCCCGCACGCCGTTGCGTGCCGCCGAGCTGGGCCGCGACCCGTCCAAGCCGTTGCGGCGGGACTGGGACCGCGTCAGGGACGATGTGATGCGTCGTGTCGTGGCGACCAAGTTCCGGGCGCACCCGGACATCCGCGACATCCTCCTGTCCACCGGCGACGAGGAGATCGTCGAGGACACCACCACCGACCACTACTGGGGCCGCGGCAGGACCGGGACCGGCAGGAACATGCTCGGCCGGATCCTGATGCGCACCCGAAACCAACTCCGCGCCGAGGTCCAGGGAAGCCACGGTCGACCGTGGTAGGACCGGGATGCGATGTGGAATCGTCCGAGGCGCTCAGCAGCGGCCTGAGGCTTCCGCCCCGACGACGGTCCGAGGTCACGATGTTGGACCCGACAGCCGGCCAGTTCAGCCAGGACGACCGCGACGAGATGCTGGCTATGGGCCAGACCGGCTGGGAGAAGCTGCTGCTCTCCCTCGAACCGCGGCTGTACCCGGACCCGTTCGGCAACGGCACCTCCTACTACGAACGCACCGCCGACGCCCTCCACCTCCGCGAGGCCTTCCCCGTCCACAGCGACCCGAGCAGCGCACCGCACGGCGCGTACACCTACGACAATGGCTCGCAGGAGCAGCTGTGGTCCTACCAGGCGGACACGAGCTACGTCATCGACGAGGACGCCCCCACCCCCACCGCCCGAAAGGTCTGGCCCCGGGACGGGTGAGCCCGGACCCGCCGCCGCGCGCGGCGCGGCGGCGGGCAGAACCACTATGCGCCGAAGTCGACGTCCTTCGTCGCGACCGCCGCGGCCGTGCGGCCGGGGGCGGTCTGGTAGTTCCAGTACAGGTTCGTGTGCGCGATGACGGCCTCCGGCGCCGGCGAGCCCCACCCGGTCTGGTCCTCCGTAGTGTGGGCGTCGCTGACCAGGGTCGTGTCGTAGCCGCGGACGAACGCGCCGTGCAGCGTCGAGCGGACGCACCAACCGGTCGACGCGCCCACCACGAACAGCCGCCCGACCCCGGCACCCGACAGCACCGACTCGAGGGTGGTGTCCTCGAACGCGTCGCCGTAGTTCTTCTCCACGAGCGGCTCGACATCGCCCGGGGTCAGCTCCGGCACGATCCGCCAGGCGTCGCCGCCTCTGGGCAGATCCTCGTCGGAGTGCTGGACCCAGACGACCGGGACGCCCTCGCCGCGCGCCTTCTCGACCAGGCTGGCGATGTTCGCGACGACGGCGTCGCGCTCGTGGGCCTCCGCGACGACCCCGGTCTGCACGTCGACGACGAGCAGCGCGCTGTTGGGCCGGTTCTCGAGTGTGGTCATGCTCTTCCCTTACTCACGTGGACTCCTGGGTCCGGGACACGGCGCCCCGCTCGGATCCCGGCCCGCACACAGTAGCCGCATCCGCCGACAGTGGACAGATCCCATGCTCCGGCGCTGGTCAGGGCCGACGGTAGCGGACGGTCCTGGCGTGCGGGGTGAAGCCCAGATCGCCGTACACCCGCCGCGGGACCGGGTAGCCGTCGTCGCCCCTCGGGTAGACCAGGGCCGTCTCGCCGCCGGCCGCGCGGAAGGCGTGGAGTACCGCCAGGCCGACGGCCCGGGACAGGCCCCGGCGGCGGTACCCGGGCACGGTGCCGACCGGCTCGAACTCGCCGGACCGGTTGACGGCGTCGTACCAGCCCATGCAGTAGGCGACGAACCGGCCGTCGGGTGCCTCGACCACGAGGTCGAACTCCGCCGAGTACGGCCAGCCGGCCGTCAGGGTCCGCCACCTGTCCGCGGTGAGGGCGCTGGGCGCCCAGACCTCGGCGTGCACGGCCACCCTGCGGTCGACGTCCCGCTCCCCGCGCACCGGCCGGACGACGAACCCGTCGGGCAGCGCCGGTACGGGCGGCAGGTCGGCCAGGGACCGGCTGAGGGCCAGGAAGAACGGGCCGTCCAAGTCGGCGGGCACGAAGCCCCGGCCGGTGAGCACGTCGATCAGGTGCCGCTCGGCGTCCAGCACGGTGACGGTGAGCGGCCCGGTGGCCAGGCTCCCGGCCCAGTCGAGCACCTCGGCGGTGAACTCCGGGCGCGCCGGGTCCACCAGCAGGGACAGCTCGCCGGGCAGGTGCAGCCCGCCCCACGCGACCGTTTCGCCGCCGGACTCCCACAGCGCCATGGGGGCCTCCGGCCGGGGCCCGGGGGCCATGCCGTACCCCCAGGCCAGGTCGCCGAGGTGCAAGCGGCTGGCCGGGGACCAGATCCGCTGCCCGAACAGCTGCAGCTCGCGCAGGTCCGCCGGGCCCTGCCAGTCACGTCGCATGCCGCACCCTCGCCTACGGGGACCCGCCCGTCAACCGCATTAGACCGCGGGTGCCGGCCGCCGGGAGCCGTCGCGCGCCGTCCGCCAGCTGGAACTGATCATATCGGTGAGCCCTCGCCGGGCGGTCCACCCCAGGGCCGCGGCGATCGCCGCGGGATCCGCGACCACCTCCGACGGGTCGTGGGCGCGGCGCGGGCCGGACAGGTGCGGGACGGCCAGGCCGGTGACGTGCTCGGCGCAGGCGATGACGTCGCGGACGGAGTACCCCCGGCCGGTGCCGACGTTGTACGTGGCCGCGACCGGTCCGCCCGCCAGCCGCGCCGCCGCCGCCAGGTGCGCGTCGGCCAGGTCGGCGACGTGCACGTAGTCGCGGACCGGGGTGCCGTCGGGCGTCGGGTGGTCGGTGCCGGCGACGGTCAGCGGCTCGCCGGTGGTGAGCGCGGTGAGGATGAGCGGGACGAGGTTGGTCTTGCCCCGGTCGCCGAGCAGCGGGCTGTCGGTGCCGACGACGTTGAAGTACCGCAGCGCGATCCAGGACAGGCCGTGCGCCTCGCCGACCGCCCGGATCAGGTGCTCGCCCTCGAGCTTGGTCCGGCCGTACGGGTTGATCGGCCGGGTCGGGGTGTGCTCCGTGACCAGGGACGTGGGCGGGTTGCCGTAGACGGCGGCCGAGGAGGAGAACAGCAGGCGGCGGACGCCGGTCGCCAGCATCGCGTCGAGCAGCGCGACGAGGCCGCCGACGTTCTCCCGGTAGTAGAAGGTGGGCCGGGCCAGCGACTCGGGCACCGACTTGCGGGCGGCCAGGTGCACCACGGCCGTGACGCCGTGGTCGGTGATCACCCGCAGCAGCGCCGCCGGATCGGTGACGGACCCGATCACGAGGGGTACGCCCGCCGGGATCCGGTCGGGCAGCCCCGTGGACAGGTCGTCGAGGACCACCACCCGGTGGCCGGCGGCCAGGAGTCGGCGGGTGACGTGCGATCCGATGTAGCCGGCGCCGCCGGTGACGAGCCAGGTCACGCCGAACCGCCCAACGGCGGCGTGGCCTGGTATCTCGACCCCGACCCGGCCGGCAACGAGTTCACGAACACTCCCCCGGTGCCGTGCTCGGCCAGCGGGCCGATGGCCAGCCCCCGGTCCCGGATCCCGTCGATGAGCGCCGGCAGGGCGCCCAGCGTCGCCCGCCAGGCGCCGGGTGCCGACGTGCAGTCGGAGTCGTGCAGCAGGACGGTGCCGCCGCCGACGAGGTCCTTGCGCACCGTGGCGAGTACGGACGCCGGGGTGGCCCTGGCCGTCCAGTCCCGGCCCCACGCCGTCCACAGCACCGGGGTGAGGCCCAGTCGGCGTGCGGCGGTCAGCGCCGGGGTGGTGAGAACGCCGTACGGCGGCCGCCACCAGCGCGGTGGTCTGCCGGTCACGTCGGCGATCAGGTCCCTGCCGCGCGCGAGGTCGTCGTACGTGCCCGCGGGCCCCCGGGCGAGCAGGCAGCGGTGTCCCCAGCCGTGCAGGGCGATCTCGTGGCCGGCGGCGGCCAGTTCCCGGCCGAGGGCTGGCGCGCGGTGCAGCATCCGGCCGAGGAGGAAGAACGTGGCCCGCACGCCGGCGGTGTCCAGCGCGGCGAGGAACGCCGGGGTGGACGCCGGGTCGGGTCCGTCGTCGAAGGTGAGGGCGACGTGCCGGGGGTCCCCGATCCCCGCCAGATCGGGCAGCAGCACGCGGCGGAGCGGGGCGACGGAGGTCAGGGCCGGGACGGCGTGGGCGGCGCCGGCCAGGACCGCGGCCCCGCCGAGCACGGCGGCGCCGGCGGCTCCGATCGTCCGGCGGATCCCGGCCGCCCCCGTCCGGGGGACACCGATTGTTCCGACGGCCCCGGCGGTCCGGGAGGCGCCGGTGGTCCGGCGGGTCGTGGGGCTCACAGTGTCTCCCTGGCGATCGCCGCGATGGCCACGGCCGGGTCCGTCCCGTTCCCCGGCGGGGGCTGCGGGTCGTCGGTCAGTGCCCGTTTCAGCGCGTCGGTCAGATCCGCCGGTTCGCGGATCCACGGCACCCAGCCGGCCGCGTCGAGCGCCGCGGCGTTGGTGAGGCCGTGTCCGGGCAGGCAGCGGTAGGTCAGCACCGGTACGCCGCAGGCCCTGGCCTCCAGCGAGGACAGCCCGCCGGCGTTCTGGATCACCACGTCGCTGGCGGCGAACAGGTCGGGCATCCGGTCGGTCCAGCCGAGGGCGACGCACGTGTCGGAGCCGGCGAGGTGCGCGCGGAGGTCCTCGTTGTGCCCGCAGGCGACGACCGGGGTGAGCACCCCGGAGGCCGCGAGGTCCGCGACCGTCTCCGCGATCTCGCCCACGCCCCAGGAGCCGGCGACGACGAGTCCCAGCGGCGCGTCCGGGGGCAGCCCGAACGACGCCCGGGCGGCCGTGCGTTCGTCCTCGTCGTGGTGCGGGCGGAACGCCGGCGCGACGGCCGGGCCGGTGACCTGTACCTCGCGCGCGCCGCAGGCTCTGGCCTCCGCCGCGGCGACCTCGTGCAACGCGAGGTGGGCGTCGACCCCGGGCGCGACCCACAGCGGGTGCACCGACATGTCCGTGAGGAACGTGACGACCGGGGCCCGCAGGTGTCCGCGCCGCCGGAGCCTGCCGAGCGCCTGGCTGGCGAGGGGGTAGGTGGACACCACGGCCGCCGGGGTGCCGCCGAGCGCCGCACGGATCCGCCGGGAGGACGCGACCGCCGCCCAGGTCGCGGTCAGCCGGGTCAGTGGCCGGAACCGGGCGAGGGCGGTCAGCAGCCAGCCCCAGGTGCCGGGGGCGACCTGGAGCTGGCGGGCGTAGCTGGCCCTGGTCAACCGGCCGAGGGGCAGCAGGTCCACGAAGTCGTGGTGGTCGACTGCGAAACCGGCGTCCTCCAGCCGGCGGCCCAGCTCGCGGGCCGCGCCGTCGTGGCCGGCGCCGATACTCGCGGACACGACGACGATCCGCCGGCGCGGCGCGGGGTTCGTGGCGAGCCCGACCGGCCCGGCGTCGAGGTCGTGCGGGTGGCCGAGCCGCGCGGATCCCGTCGTCGCCGGAGTGCTCGGGCGGCGGCGCTGGTCGCGGGCGGTGCGGTCGACGTTACGGGACACGAGGCCACCTAGACGGAGTTGGATTCCCGGGAACGTACCGCCGCGATCTGAACTGCGGGTACACCGTGGTGAACAGCAGAAGGACCGTGGCCAGCGTTCACTGTCATGTGTCGCAGTGTGCGCCGGTCTTCCTGAGACGACGCTGAACGCCGGTCAGCCGCTGGCCGTCGCGCGCCGTTCGCCGAACGCGGCGAGCACGGTCTCCAGCAGCGGCAGCGCGTGCAGTACGCGCCCGGTGCGGATCGCGAGGTCCCACAGTGGCTCGAACTTCTTCCACCCGCCCGCGTACGCCAGGTGCCGGGCCCGGCCGCGCACGGTGTCCTGGGCGGAGGCGCCCCGCCAGATCGCGCCCCAGCGGTAGAAGTCGCGGTAGGCGCGCCAGTAGCCGGACTCCAGTTGCTCGGCGGTGAGGTGGCGCGGCTGGTACACGACGTGCCGGGTGTCGTAGCGGTCCCAGTCGGAGTGCAGGATGCGGCCGTCGGCGGCCATGCGCCGGTGCAGCGCCGTACCCGGATAGGGGGTCATGATGTGGAATGTCGCGGTCTCGATGCCCTGTCCGACGGCCCATTCCACGGTGCGGTCGAAGACGTCGGGGCCGTCGTCGTCCATCCCGAACACGAAGCTCGCGTTGACCATCACCCCGGCGTCGTGCAGCCGGCGGACGACGGCCCCGTAGTCCCGGCCGATGTTCTGGCGTTTGCGCTGGTCGGCGAGGTTCGCGTCGTTGACGCTCTCGAAGCCGACGAACAGGCTGCGAAGGCCGGCGCCGACGGCGCGTTCCAGCAGGTCGGGGGCGAGGACGGAGTCGACGGTCCCGGCGGCCTGCCACACCCGGCCCATCCCGGTCATGCCGTCGAAGAGGGCTTCGGCGAACCGGCGGTTGCCGAAGAGGTGGTCGTCGAGGAAGTACACGTGCCGTCCGGGCAGCCGGTCGATCTCGGCGAGCGCCGCGTCCACGGTCTGGGTGTAGAACGACTTCCCGCCCTCGAAGAACGCGTCCTTGTAGCAGAAGTCGCAGTGGTGCGGGCAGCCTCGTGACACGACGATCGAGTTCGGCACCAGGTAGCGGTGCCGGGCGATGAGGTCGCGCCGGATCGGCGGCAGTCCGACCAGGGTCCGGGCCTTCGACGTGTACCGGGCCGCCGCCCTCCCGGCCCGCCAGTCCGCGAGGAACACCGGCCAGGTGTCCTCCCCTGGACCGAGGAAGATCGTGTCGGCGTGCGCGGCGGCCTCCTCCGGCAGGGAGGTGACGTGCAGCCCGCCGAGGACGACGTGGGAGCCGCGCGCCCGGTAGTGGTCGGCGATCTCGTACCCGCGGCGGGCGGAGGTGATGTACACCTGGATGACGACGAGGTCCGGGGTCTCCGCGCGATCGAGGTCGAGGCGTTCGACGTGTTCGTCGTGCAGCGTGACGTCCCAGTCCCGCGGCAGGTAGCCGGCCAGGGTCGCCAGACCGAGCGGCGGGAACAGGGAGTATTTGATCGGGCGGAACAATGGGCTGGTGGCCTCGGTCAACGCCGGGAGGAACATCATGACGCGCATGGCCACACGGTAGGAACGCCGACCCCCGGGGAGAGGGACATCCGTCGATTCTCCACAGGATCGGCACGCTCTCAGCGTTCTCTCACCTTCGGGGTGGGAAGATCGCGCGACCGCCGGAAGGCTTTCGGCGATATGTGGAGGAGACCCATGTCCGACGGAAAGATCGTCGTGACCGGCCTGACAAAGGTGTACAAGACCGTCAGAGCCGTCGATGACCTGTCGTTCACCGTCGAGGCGGGCCGGGTCACCGGCTTCCTCGGCCCGAACGGCGCGGGCAAGACGACGACGTTGCGGATGCTGCTGAACCTGGTCCGGCCGAGCGGCGGCACCGGCACCATCGGCGGCCAGCGCTACGCCGACCTTGTCGACCCGATCCGGCACGTCGGCGCGATCCTGGAGGCGTCCGGGGCGCACCGGGGCCGCAGCGGGCGCAACCATCTGCGGATGCTGTGCATCGCCGGCGGGTTGCCGGTCTCGCGCGCCGACGAGGTGCTCGACATGGTGGGGCTGACTCCGGCGGCGAAGCGCAAGTTCAAGGGGTACTCCCTCGGCATGCGCCAGCGGCTCGGCATCGCCGCGGCGCTGCTCGGCGACCCGAAGGTGCTGATCCTCGACGAGCCGGCCAACGGCCTGGACCCCGAGGGCATCCGGTGGATGCGCGATCTGCTCAAAGGCCTCGCCGACGAGGGCCGCACGGTGCTGGTGTCCAGCCACCTGCTGTCGGAGATGGAGATCCTCGCCGACGACCTGGTGATCATCGCCGCCGGCAAGCTGGTCCGGCAGGGCACGGTCGCCGGGATCATCGACTCGATGGGCGCCGAGCAGATCCGGGTCCGCACCCCCGACGCCGACGGGCTCGTCGCCGCGCTGGGCGAGGGGGTCGGGGTGACGCGGGCCGACGACGGCGCGCTGCGGATCACCGGGGCCTCGCGGGAGACGATCGGCGACACCGCGCTGCGGGCCGGTGTGGCCATCCACGAGCTGGTCGTCGACCGGCCCGACCTGGAGAACGTGTTCCTGCAGCTGACCGCCGGAAAGGCCGACATCCGATGACCACGACCACGATCCCCCAGGTGGGCGTTCCGGGCCTGCGGCTCGTCCGCAGCGAGTTCAGCAAGATCTTCTCCACGAACGCGTGGTGGCTGTTCGGCCTGTCCTCGGTGGTCATCACCCTGCTGGCGATGTGGGCCAACATGGCCGAGAGCAGCGACCACATCAACAGGGCCCGCGACACGGCGGAGGTGTTCGCGCCCCGGCCCGGGTCCTCGGCCGCGGAGATCGCCCGGGAGCACGCCCGGTTCGTGGCCGAACACGACGTGCACTCCCAGATCCTCGCGGCCGCCGGCAGCGTGTTCACGTCCGGCCAGTTCTTCGGACTCATGCTGGTACTGCTGCTCAGCGCGCTGGTGATGACGAACGAGTTCCAGTACCAGACGGCCACGGCCACCTTCCTGACCACGCCGCACCGCTCCCGGGTCATCCTGGGCAAACTCATCGCCGGCGTCGGACTGGCCATGCTGTTCTGGCTCGTCACCCAGACCATCTCGCTGGTCGGTGGGCTGCTGTTCTTCCAGAACATCGGGGTCACCAACAGCCTCGGGGACTGGACCATCCAGCGCGCCATCCTGTTCAACGCGCTCGGCTACCTGCTGTGGGCCGTCTTCGGGATCGGACTGGGCACCCTGATCCGCAACCAGATCGGCGCCGTCGTCACGTCCCTCGTCGTGTACCTGGTCGGGTTCGCCGGCGGGATCGGGGTGTTCAACCTGATCCGGGCGTACCTGATCCACGGGGACTGGGTGCTCACGGCCGCCGTCGTGATGCCTCCGGTGGCCTCGCAGGTCATGATCTCGCCGGACAAGTTGTACCCGCAGTCGGCGAGCTGGTGGGTGGGGGCGCTCGTGATGGCCGGGTGGGCGCTGCTGTCCGGTGGGATCGGCATCGTGCTGACCCGCAGGCGCGACATCTCCTGACCCGGGGCGGCCGGCCCGTCCGTGTCGGGCCGGCCGGCCACTGGTTCGCCGCCGGGTGCGGCGGTCGGATTCGCCGTCGGTGCGGCGGTCGGGCCGGCCGGCGTGCCCGGCGAGTATTGTCGGCGGGCTGTCGATCCGGCGGAGTCCCGTTCGTCGTCCTCCGTACGACGACCCCGCACCGACAGGAGCTCCCGTGAAGTACATGATGCTGATCTACACCGCCGCCGTGCCGGAGGCCGAAGGCTGCACCCTGCCGTTGTTCGAGGACTGGATGCGCTACGACCAGGAGGTCAGGGATGCCGGCGTCCTCGTCGGCGGGCACTCCCTGGCCGACCTGACCACCGCCACGACCGTCCGGGTCGGCGCGGCGGGCGAGCGGACCGTCACCGACGGGCCGTTCGCGGAGACCCGCGAGGTGCTCGGCGGGTATTACGTGATCGACGTGCCGGATCTGGACGCCGCGATCGACTGGGCCGCGCGGTGCCCGGGGGCGTTGGGCGGCGCGTCGGTCGAGGTGCGGCCGGTTGCCGAGTTCGAGGCCTGACGCCGGTGGACGCGGCGGATGGGGCGCGGATGTCCGTGGAGGCGGTGTTCCGCGAGGAGCACGGCCGGCTCCTCGCCTCCCTGGTGCGCCAGTTCGGCGACCTGGACCTGGCCGAGGAGGTCACGTCCGAGGCTCTCGAGGCCGCGCTGGTGCACTGGCCGACCGACGGCGTGCCGACGAGGCCTGGCGCCTGGCTGCTCACGACCGCGCGGCGCAGGGCGGTCGACCGGTTGCGGCGGGACCGGACGTACGCCACCCGGCTCGCCGTCCTGCGGGCCGAGGCCGACCGGGCGGAGCCGGTGCCGCCGCAGGCCCCGGACGGCGGAGGGCCCGACGAGCGGCTACGGCTGTTCTTCACCTGCGCGCACCCGGCGCTGCCGGCGGAGGACCATGCGGCGCTGACGCTGCGCTGCCTCGCCGGACTGACCACGCCCGAGGTGGCCCGCGCGTTCCTCGTCCCGGTGGCGACGATGGCGCAGCGGATCGTGCGGGCGAAGAAGAAGATCCGCGACACCCGGATCCCGTTCCGGGTGCCCGAGGCCGACGAGCTGCCCGGGCGGCTGCCGGGCGTGCTGCGGGTGGTCTACACGATCTTCACCGAGGGGTACGCGGCCAGCTCCGGCCCCGACCTGCAACGCACCGACCTCGCCGAGGAGGCCATCCGGCTCGCCAGGATCCTGCGCGCGCTCCTGCCGGCCCAGCGCGAGGTGGCGGGCCTCCTCGCCCTCATGCTGCTGACGCACGCGCGCCGTGCGGCCCGGACCGGCCCGGACGGCGGGCTCGTGCTGCTCGACGACCAGGACCGCGAGCGCTGGGACCTGCCGATGATCGAGGAGGGCCGGGCTCTGGTGTTCGCTGCGCTGTCCGGCGGCCCGCCCGGCCCGTACGGGGTGCAGGCCGCCATCGCCGCCCTGCACGACGAGGCCCCCGACGTCGCGTCCACCGACTGGCCCCAGATCGTGGCGCTCTACGACGTGCTCCTCGCCCTCACCCCGTCCCCGGTCGTCGCGCTGAACCGGGCGGTGGCGGTGGCGATGCGCGACGGACCGCTGGCCGGCCTGGCGCTGCTCGACGAACTGGCTGACGAGCCCCGGCTGCGCGGTTACCCGCCCTACCCGGTCGCGCGCGGCGACCTGCTCCGGCGGCTGGGCCGGTTCGGGGAGGCCGCCGCGGCGTACCGGGAAGCGCTGGATCTGGCCGGCACGGACCCGGAACGTCGGCACCTGCGCCGCCGGATCGCCGCCGTCAGTCCCGGGTCCTGAGCTGTCGCAGCGTGAGACCCTGCCCTGCGGGGTCCAGCGCCCTGGTGGCCTGCTTGAACAGGTACTCGGCCCGGGGGTAGGACAGCCGGCCGCGCCCGGTGTCGGGGCACAGGTCGCCGTCGGCGGGACGGCGGGCGGGGCCCGGCCGCCGGTCGGCGAGGAACAGGGGACCCCGGGTCCGGTCGCCGATCAGCTCGGGGAGCAGCCGGGCGGTCCCCGCACGCCAGCTCACCCACGGGCCGTCGGTGCGCGGCTCCTGGGCCGTCGGGCCCGGGATGCCGGCACGGGCCCGCCGGTCGTCGAGGTCGAGGTCCTCCACGTTGAGCGCCAGCACGGCGGTCACCGCGGCGCCGGACTCGTGCAGCAGCAGCCACAGGGTCCGTTCGCGCAGGGCCACATCGGTGCGGCTCTGGAGTGCCGCGAGCCGTTCCGGGCCTATCGGCGCGGTCGGGGCCCCGGTTCCGGCGCGCCGGTCGAGTCCGGCCGCCAGGTCGCCCAGCCCGGCCCAGGCGGCGAACGACCGGACGGCCGAACGGTGCCGGTTCCACGTCGTGGCCGCCGCCGCGCCCCACGCGGTCGCGAACACCCGGGCCACCTCGGCGGCCGTCAGCGCGGTTAGCGGCAGGTCAGCGCCCAGGCTGAGGCGTAGTCGGCGGAGGGTCTGGTCGTAGGAGCGGGCGGTCGCGGGGTCCAGGTCGTCGCGGTCCAGGAACGCCTCGGCGGCCCACCCCAGAGTGCGGCCCGATGGTGCCGCGTCCCGCGCAAGACCGGATTCCGATGGGTCGGGAGGCTCCGCGCCGCCCGATGGCTCAGAGGTCTGCGCCAGGCCGGCGGCTGAGGGCTCCGTGGGACGCTCGGCGTTGGGAACCGAACGCTCCGTCGGACGCTCCACGCTGGAGGCCGAGGGCTCGGTGGCGTCGAGCGTGTCCGCGCGGCGGAGCAGGAAGGCGCGCTCGGCGGTGTTGCGGGTCAGGGCGGCCGCCCGGCGGAACTCCGCCCGCGCCTGCCCGTTGCGTCCCAGCCGGGCCAGCAGGTCGCCCCGCACGCCGGGCAGCTGCGCGTAGTCCTTCAGGGTGGGGTCGGCGAGCAGGTCGTTGACCAGGGCGAGTCCGGCCGCCGGCCCGTGGGCCATGGCGATCGCGACGGCGCGGTTGAGCCGGACGACCGGCGTCGGCAGCAGGCGGACCAGCGCGTCGTAGAGGGCGGCGATCTGGGCCCAGTCGGTGGCCTGCGCCGTCGGGGCCTGGGCGTGGCACACGGCGATCGCGGCCTGCAGCACGTACGGGCCGGGCGGGCCGCCGAGTGCGCGGGCCCGCAGCATCGCGGTGAAGCCCCGCCGGATCAGGAGCTGGTCCCAGCGGCCCCGGTTCTGTTCGTGCAGCTGGACGGGTTCGCCGGTCGGGCCGGTTCTGGCGGCCGAGCGGGAGGCCTGGATCTCCATCAGGGCGACCAGGCCGTGCGCCTCCGCCTCGTCCGGGGCCAGTTCGGCGAGCAGCCGGCCGAGTCGGAGGGCCTCCAGGCACAGCCCTGGGCGGATCAGGTCGTCGCCGGCGGTCGCCGAGTACCCCTCGTTGAAGATCAGGTAGACGACGCCGAGGACCGAGGACAGCCGGCCGGCGAGCTCCGGGCCGTCGGGGAGTTCGAACGGGACCCGGCCCTCGGCCAGGGTCCGTTTCGCCGCGGCGATCCGCTGGGTGATCCGGGCCTCGGGGACGAGGTACGCCCGGGCGATCTCCGCGGAGGTCAGGCCGCCGACCAGCCGGAGGGTCAGGGCGACTCTGGCCTCGGCCGGCAGCGCCGGGTGGCAGGACAGGAACATCAGCCGCAGCACGTCGTCGGCTTCGGGCTGCGGTTGCGGTTCGGCGCGCTCCAGCTCGTGGGCGAGTTGCTCGTGCCGGAGGTCGAGTCGCTGGGACCGCCGGAGGTGGTCGACGGCCCGGCGCTTGGCCACGGACATCAGCCAAGCGCCGGGATTGTCGGGGATGCCCTGCCCGGGCCACTGTTCGAGCGCGGAGACGAGCGCGTCCTGCGCCAGCTCCTCGGCGAGGCCGACGTCGCGGACCATCCGGGTCAGGCCGGCGATGATCTTCGCCGACTCCAGTTTCCAGACGGCGTCGACCGCGCGGTGGGCGTCCGTGGCGGGCATGGCGGATCAGGCGAAGACCTGCTGGATGACGCTCTCGCCATCTCCGACGATCTTGAGGAACCGGCGGCCCAGCTCGAGCACTTCCTCCTTGGAACGCACCTCGACCAGCGCGAACCCGCCGAAGGCCTCCTTGGCCTCCGCGAACGGCCCGTCGGTCACGGTGATCTCGTCGCCGACCGCCGTCATCCGGTAGCCGGATCCGTCGAGGCCGCCGGTGGCCAGCAGGATCCCGGCGGCGGACATCTCCTCGATGAACGCGGCCATCTCGGCGAACAGCTTCTCGTCCGGGGTGTTGTCGGTGGTCTTCGACATCATCAGGTACCGCATGGCAGATCTCCTTCTGTTCGGTTGCTTGTCGAAGCGTCGTCCAGCCTACCCGACAGGGAACGGCACCGTTCCCTGTCACATCGTCCGGCCGACGTCTCAGCGAGAACCGAACACGAACCCGAAAGAGGCACCCGCCATGACCGCCGTCCAGCTTCCCGCCGCCACCGCCACCAGCACCCGCACGCTGCTCACCTGCGCCGTCGTCGCCTCGCCCCTGTGGGCGGCCGTCTCACTGGGCCAGGCGGCGACCCGCGAGGGCTTCGACATCACGCGCCACCCGCTCAGCGCCCTGAGCGACGGCTCCCTCGGCTGGCTGCAGATCGCCAACTTCGTCCTCGCCGGCGCGCTGCTGGTCCTCGGCGCCACAGGGCTGCGCCGGGTCCTGCACGGCACGCCCGGGGGCCGGTGGGCGCCCCGGCTGGTCCGGATCGCCGGGTTCGGCATGGTCGCCGCCGGCTGCCTCGTGATGGACCCCGCCGACGGCTTCCCGACGGGTACGCCGGCCGGCATGCCCGCATCGTTCTCCTGGCACAGCATCGGTCACATGGTCGCCGGCACCATCACGTTCCTCGCCCTGATCGCCGCCTGCTACGTCCTGGGCCGGCACTTCGGCCGGGCCGGGAACCGGGGCTACGCCGTCGCCTCCCGGATCGCCGGGACCGCCCTGCTGGTCGGCAACGGGTGGGCGATGACCGGCGGCCGGTACGGCACGGTGACGCTGGCGGTCGGCGCGATCACCGCCATGCTGTGGGTGTCGGCGGTCGCGGCCCGCTACCGGCGGACCGCGTGAACCCAGCCGTCGCCCGCGACCACCAAGGCTCCCGGCCCTGGTGGTCGCGGGCATTCCGGCCGTGATCCCCGGCGCCGGCTACCGCTGGTGCGGGACGAGCGGCGGCGCCGGGTTCGGCGGCACCACGAGGACCGGTGTGCCGACCAGCGGCCCGAACCGGGTCCCCGAGACGTACCGCGGCACGGGGAATGGGCACCCGGGGAGGGAGTTCTCCGGGTGCCCACTCGACAGTTCCGTACGGACTAGCTCAGGGTGAGCGCGGTGTCGTCGACGACGAACGAGGTCTGCAGGGACGAGTCCTCAACACCGTTGAACTTGATGGTCACGGTCGAACCGGCCAGCGACGAGACGTCGAAGGACCGCAGAGCGTAACCGGCGGCGGCGTTGACGTTCGAGTACGTCGCCAGGGTGGTCGAGTTGGCGGTCACGGTCAGCTTGTCGTAGACCGTGGAGCCCGTCTCGCCCGTGTCGATGTGCAGGTAGAAGCTCAGGGTCGCGTGGCACCCGGCCGGGATGGCCACGGACTGCGAGAGCGTGTCGGTGTGCGCGGAGCCGTAGCCGTTCAGCCACGCCTTCCACGAACCGCCGTGCGCGGGCTCGCTGGTGCCGCTGTCGAGGACGCCGGCGGTGGCGGTCCACGGGGTGGCGGTACCGGTCTCGAAGCCCGGGTTGCCGAGCTTCTGGCCCGAGCAGGTGCCCGAGGTCGGGGTCGGGCTCGGGGAACCGGTCGGCGAGGTGGTCGGGGTCGGCGACGGGGTGCCGCCGGTGCACGTCGGGTCGCCGGCCTGGGCCGGAACGCTGACCGCGTCCCACGCGGCCTTGACCGTGTTGAACTCGGTGCAGCCGGTGGCGCCGTAGAGGTTCTTGGCGGCCGTCAGCGTCCAGGTGCGGTACTTCAGGTACGAGCTGCTGGAGGTCTTCATCAGCATCGCGTTGTACAGGATCTTGATCCACTTCTGGACGCCGATACCCGTGATCGTGGTGCTGTTGCAGGTCGGGCTGACCGGGTTGCCGGCCGGGTTGGTGCCCATGGCGACCAGGTAGTCCCAGTGGTTACCGGGACCGGCGGAGGCGTGCACCTCGCCACCGGGGACCGAGCTGGAGTAGCAGTTCGGGTCGCCGCTGACCAGCGACGGGTTGTACATGTTGCGGATCGGGCCGGTGCCGACCAGGTTGATGGTCTCGCCGACGGTCCAGTCCGGAACGTCGTACGGGCTGGGCTCGTTGGCGAAGTACTCGGTGGCCGCGCCGAAGGAGTCGGCGACCCACTCCTGGGTACCGTTGCCGGAGATGCCACCCGGGGTGTGGTCGTCGATGCCGTGACCCATCTCGTGCGCCACCACGTCAACCGAGCTGATCCACTGGTTGGCGTTGTTGTGCCCGATCTGGACCTGGGTACCGTCGTAGTAGGCGTTGACGTCAGCCAGGCCGACCCGGATCGGCCACGCGCCGCCGGAGCCGTCCATGCCATTGCGACCCAGCCACTGGGTCAGCATCTTCGCCTCGGTCTGCGCGGCGAACAGGGCGTCGACGCAGCCGGTCTCCTTGTTGGTGGCCGTGCCGTTGCCCCAGCTGGTGTCGTTGGACTTGGTGAACGTGGTGTTCGTCGCCGCGTCCTGACAGCTCAGGTTGGTGATGGTCGGGTCCGTCATCGAGAAGGAGCTGCCCGAGCCCGAGGTGTTGATGGTCACCGGGTTCGGGCCGTTGAAGGCCGAGTTGCCGGTGCCGTGCGCCACGTGCTCCTGGGTGTGCAGGACCGTGCCGGTGAGCGCGTCGACGTCGACGGTCTGCCGGCTCGGGCCCTCGGCGTCACGGCCGGAGACCGTGGCCTCCCACGCGAGCCGCGGCGTCGCGCCGAGGTTGTAGACGACGAGCTGGGAGCCCTCGAGGGCCGGCGAGGTGAGCTTCGACTTGGCGACGGCCTCGGCGGCGCTCTGGGTGACCTTCGGGGTGATCGCCAGGTCGCCGATCGCGTGGTCCTGGGCGACCGAGGCGAACTTCAGGTTCCCGAGGTCGTCGGTGGCCAGCACGAAGTCGCCGCCGGTGACCTTGAGACCCTTGTAGGTCCGGTCGAACGCCACGTACTGGGTGCCGTTCGAGCCGACCGCGTCGCGCTGGACGAAGTTGTCACCCGCGCTGGCCTTCAGGTAGGACGGCCGGCTGGCAACGAGCGAGGCCGTCGACTGCAGGGCGTTGGCGTGGGCCGCCGCCGCGCTCTGGACGGACATCTCGGGGGCGGGCGCCGTGACGGCCGCCGCGGTGCCGGCCGCGGCGAGTGCCACGGTCATGGCACCGCCCACGGTCAGTATCCGATGGGGAAGTTTCACGAGTGCTCCTTCGTTCCGGCGCCGGACGTCCTCGTCTGTGGACGGTGGACGTTCGGCGCCGAACAATGTGAGGGGTGAGAATGGCGCACCGGTGCGTTTTCGTGAAGCAGGGAATTGCTGGGACCCGGGTAACGGAGAAGCTAGTCCCACCCATCGGGATGAGTCAATGCCCCTTAAGTCACCGTTAGGGTTGACCTTCATCGTGCCTGCTAGGGGTACTTGCGGCATCTACGTCGCGTATGGACTGCCCGTTATCCGGACGCATTCGGCAAGCCGAAACCCGCAGACACATAACAGATCTGATATCTCCAGGGCACGGCATAACCTCCGCTTAATCCAACGGACAGCCGGAAACAGGGAACGCACAGGCCACCTGAAAACTGTGGCGCGCATCACAATGGAGTCCCGCCGGAGCCGGTCGACCAGGGACCGTACGGACGGGCGTCGTCGTGTCCGCGGCCCGTGGCCCGAACAGGCTCCGGATCAGGCGTCGGGCGGGAGCCGAGAGTGCGGCGCTGGTGTTCCAGGCAGGTCTGGGTGGATTGTCCTCCAGCGGCGCGAACGTCCGTCCTACTCTTGGGCGAGCCGGGGACCAGGCTCGACGCGGCCCCACCCGTGCTCGCTTCTCGTACTTTGGACCGATCTGGTGGCACGCCGACGCTCGTAGGATGACGCCGTGCATCCGTTTCTCCGCTCGGTGTGGGACGAGCCCCGCCCCGCCGGCCCGCCCCCGCGCGGGTGGCGGGACTGGGCGCTTGTCGGGGTGCTCGGACCGCTCGCCGTGCTCGAGGCGGTGCAACGGCCCGAGGTGCCGTGGCTCGTGCGCCTGACTGTCGTCGCGCTGCTACCGACCCTGCTGTGGCGCCGGAGCGCCCCACTGCCGGTGTTCGCGGTCGCCCTCGGCGTCTCGGGCCTGGTGACGCTGGTGGTGGGGGCCGGTCGGCCGCAGTCGTACACGGTCGCGTACGTCCTGATCCTGGTCTACGCGCTGGTCCGGTGGGGGTCCGGGCGGGAGATCGCCATCGGCGCGGCGATCGCGGCTGGCAACGTCACGCTGTCGGTGGTCATCGGTCAACTCAGCCGGGCCGACGCGGTCGGCGGCTTCGTGGTCCTGTTCGCCGCCGCGGCCCTGGGCGCCGCGATCCGGTACCGGGCCAGGGCCCGCGTCCGCGAACTCGACCAGGCCAAACTCCTCGAACGGGAACGACTCGCCCGCGACCTGCACGACACCGTTGCCCACCACGTGTCGGCGATGGCGATCCGCGCCCAGGCCGGCATCGCCACGGCGGCGTCGCACCCGGACGCCGCCGTCGACGCGCTCCGCGTGATCGAGGCCGAGGCGTCGCGCGCCCTCGCCGAGATGCGCGCCATGGTCCGCGTCCTGCGCCGCGACCAGCCGGCGGACCTGGCACCCAACCCCGGCATCGCCGACCTGAGAGGGCTCGCCCGCGGCCCCGGTCTCACAGATCTCGCAAGGCCGGCCCTCGCGGACTTCGCAGGGCCGGCCACCGTGGACCTCGGGGAGCCGGACCGCGGCCCCGGCATCGCCGACCTCGGGGATCTCGCCGGTCCCGCCCGTTCCGGGCCGGCCGTCGACGTGGAGATCTCCGGCGACCTCGACGGCCTCCCGCCGTCGGTGGGGACGGCGATCTACCGCCTCGCGCAGGAGTCCGTCACCAACGCCCGCCGGCACGCCCGGCACGCGACCCGCGTCGAGGTCCGCGTCGCCGCCGACTCCACGTCGGTGCGGTTGCAGGTGAGCGACGACGGCGACGCCGCCCCCGCCGCGCCGCGCGGCTACGGGCTGACCGGCATGATCGAACGCGCCGATCTGCTCGGCGGTACCCTGGACGCCGGGCCGTCGGCCGGCCGGGGCTGGACAGTGACCGCGGTGCTGCCCCGCTCGGGGGTGCCGGCGTGACCACGCACCGGGGTGGCCGGGTAAACCAGGCGGCGTGCCGGGGTGGCCGGGTGGACGCGCGGGTGGCGTGGGTCGGGGTGGCAATGTGAACGTTCGGGTGATCGTCGCCGACGACCAGGAGATCGTCCGGACCGGGCTCCGGATGATCCTCGACGCCCAGCCGGGGATCGAGGTCGTCGGCGAGGCCGCGGACGGGATCGCGGCCGTGGAGCTCGCGTCGCGGCTGCGCCCGGACGTGTGTCTGTTCGACATCCGGATGCCAGGGATGGATGGCATCGAGGCCACGCGCCGTCTCGCCGGACCGACCGTGCCCGACCCCCTGGCCGTCGTCGTGATCACGACCTTCGACCTCGACGAGTACGTCTACGCCGCGCTGCGGGCCGGCGCCCGGGGCTTCCTGCTCAAGGACGCCGGCCCCGCCCTGCTCGCCCAGGCCGTGCACGCCGCGGCCAGGGGCGACGCGCTGATCGCCCCGAGCGTCACGACCCGGCTGTTGCGCGCCTTCGCCGACTCCGGACCGACCGCCGCGCCGAGACAGCCCGTCGAGCCGCTCACGGACCGGGAGGAGCAGGTGCTGTCCACTGTGGCCCGTGGGCGGACCAACAGCGAGATCGCCGACGAGCTGTACATCAGTCTCAGCACCGTCAAGACGCATGTCGCGAGCCTGATGGCCAAGCTCGGGGCGCGGAACCGGGTCGAGATCGCGATGTGGGCGCACGAGACCCACCGGATCAGGAACCACTAGCGCGTCGCACGACCGGCCCGGCCTCGCGTCCCGTCCGAGGACGGCCCGGGGCGGGCACCGCCGCATCGAGCGCCGGGCCAAACGATTCGGGGTCGCGCCGAGTGGGTCGGATCGGTCGGGTGGATCGTTGTCGGGCCGAAAGTACGCCCGATTTCCCGGTCCATCGGCCGGTCCGGTTCGGGCCCGAGTGCCGATGAGTCGGCGGCGTCCACAGCGCACGATCAACGCACGTCGGGACGTCCCCGTTCCGGCGGCCGCCGCCCTCGGATGCGGCTGACCAGATCGAAGAAGGGTACTTTCGCTGTGGCTTCCTCCGCCAAGTCCCGCTGGCTCGTGCCCACCCTGCTGATCGCGCTCACGGTCGTCCCGATGATCGGCGGCGCCGTCCGGGTGGCCGACCTGGCCGGTAACGCCCCCACCACCCCTGACAACGCCCGCTTCGTCGCCATGCCGGTGCCGGTGCTGGTGCACATCTTCACCGCCAGCGTGTTCTGCGTACTCGGCGCGCTCCAGTTCGCCCCCGGCCTCCGCCGGCGCGGCTGGCACCGGATCGCCGGCCGGATCACCGTCCCGTGCGGGCTCGCCGCGGCACTGTCGGGACTGTGGATGACCCTGTTCTATCCCGACGCGCCCGGCGACGGGGCCCTGCTCGTCGGCATCCGGCTCGTGTTCGGCTCCGCCATGTTCGCGTCCCTCGCCCTCGGCTTCGCCGCGATCCGCCGCCGGGACCTCATCCGGCACAGCGCGTGGATGATCCGCGGGTACGCGATCGGCCAGGGTGCCGGCACCCAGGTCCTGACCAATGTGCCGTGGCTCCTCCTGTTCGGCGTTCCCGGCACCGTGACCAGGGCGATGCTGATGGCCGCCGGCTGGGTGATCAACGTGGCCGTGGCCGAGTGGGTCATCCGCCGACGCCCGGCCGGCCCGCGGCGGTCCGCCATGGTGGTCGCCGACTCCGCCCCGGGCCACCTCACCAGTCAGTGACCCCTCGACCCGGGCGCCCTGGGGACCGATGGCGCCGGGTCATCGGCGCCGGGCCCGGCCGGGTGGCGTGGGATGCTGGTTCTGTGACGTTGGAGGACCTCGTCCGGCTGCGCCGGGCCCGCGACCGGATGGACCGCGACTACGCGGAGCCACTGGACGTGTCGGCCCTGGCCCGCGCGGCTCTCATGTCGCTGGGCCACTTCTCCCGCAGCTTCCGCGCGGCGTTCGGGGAGACGCCCTACAGCTATCTGATGACGCGCCGGATCGAGCGGGCCAAGGCGCTGCTGCGGCGGGGCGACCTGACGGTGACGGAGGTCTGCTTCGCGGTCGGGTGCGCCTCGCTGGGGTCGTTCAGCACCCGGTTCGCCGAGCTGGTGGGCGAGAGCCCGAGCGCGTACCGGGCCCGCCGCCACGACGACGGCGCCGCCATTCCGGCGTGCGTCGCCAAGATCCATACCCGGCCGGTCAGGAATCGGGACGGCAGTCCCGCCCTCCGCCCGTAGCATGATTTGTATGGATATCACGCTGTCACAGTGCTTCATCGCCGTCGACGACCATGACAAGGCACTCGCCTTCTACCGGGATGTTCTCGGCTTCGAGGTGCGCAACGATGTCGGGTTCGAGGGCATGCGCTGGGTGACCGTCGGCTCGCCGTCGCAACCCGACGTGGACATCGTCCTCGAACCGCCGGTCGCCGACCCTAACGCCTCGCCCGCCGATCGGGAGGCGATGGCGGAACTGCTGGCGAAGGGCCTGCTGCGCGGAGTCATCTTCCGGACCGACGACTGCGACGCCACGTTCGCACGGATCCGCGACGCGGGGGCCGAGGTGCTGCAGGAGCCGGTCGACCAGCCGTACGGCGTCCGCGACTGCGCGTTTCGCGACCCCTCCGGCAACATGCTGCGCTTCAACCAGCCCCGCCGTCGGTGAGGTCCGTGCCGGCGGGCGGTGAGGCCCCTGCCGGGCGGCCGTCGGTGCGTTCCCGGCCGGCGGGCGGTCCCTGCCGGCGGAGGCATCAGCCCCTCGTTGGCGGTCAGGCGTCCAGCACGAGTTCGACGTACACCTCCTCGTCGGTGTCCACCCGGCGGAAGCCGCACTTCTCCAGCACCCGGATGGAACCGGCGTTGCCGGTGGCGACGAGCCCGTGCAGCGGCCTGAAGGGGTACTCCGCCAGGAACAGCCCCAGCGCGGCCGTGGCCACCCCGCGGCCCCAGTAGGCCTGGCCGATCCAGTAGCCGACCTCGCGGTGGGTGGGGGCGTCCCAGCTCACGATGTTGCCGGCGACGTGCCCGTCCACGAGGACGGTGGTCGTGACGACGGTCGGGTCGGCCCGGATCCTGGCCCAGTGCGCGAGGAATGGCTCCCGGTCCCGTGGCGTGAACGCCGCCATCCGGGCTCCGTCCGGCTCCTGCTCGTACGCGAAGAACGTCTCGACGTCGTCGTCCTCGACGGCCCTGATCGCGACAACTCCGTGGTCCGACACCGACGCCCCCTGTCCCAGGCCCTGGCCGGCTCCCACGGCGTGAGAGTCCGCTGACGAGGCACGCGGGCTAGGTTAGCCTGTGCCGATGACCAACCCGCTCGGCTTGTCCACTCTCGGCTGCCCGGGGCTGCCGTTGGCCGACGTCGCGACGCTGGCTCGCCGGTACGGGATCGGGGCTGTCGAGCTGCGGTGCGCGCCGTCGGAGCCCGTGCACACCGGGATCACGGCTCGCGAGCGCGCGGCGGCCCGGGTGGATCTCGACGGGCTGGACGTCACCGGGCTGGCGACGTACATCCGGTTGTCCGAGAGCATCGACGGGCTCGTCGAGCACGTGGAGCTGGCCAGGGATCTGGGGGCGGGGACGCTGCGGCTGTTTCCCGGGGCCGGGGCCGTCGGCGCGATCGTGGATCGGCTCGGGGCCGCGGTGGAGCTGGCCGCCGGGTCAGGGGTGCGGTTGCTGGTGGAGACGCACGACGAGTTCCTGACCGGGGCGTCGCTCGTGCCGATCCTGGCGGGCGTGCCGGGGGTCGGGGCGATCTGGGACGCGCTGCACACGTGGCGGGCCGGGGAGTCGCCGGCCGACGCGGCGGAGGCGCTGGCCCCGTGGCTGGTGGAGCTGCAGCTCAAGGATGCCGCGTCCCCGACGGACCGGCGGCCGTTGGTGCCGGGTGCCGGCGGGGTTCCGCTGGTGGAGACCCTCGCGGCGGCGCGGGGGCTGGGGTTCGGGGGCGTGGTGGTGCTGGAGCACGAGACGCCGTGGTATCCGGACGCCGAGCCGTTCGAGGCGGCGCTGGCGGGGTTCGCGGCGCTGATGCGCGCCCAGGGCTGACCTGGCCGTCCGGCGGGGACACGTACCCCGTCATATCGGGATTTTGCGGGTATGAGGGCCTACGCTCCGGTGGTGACCACACCCGGCGAACTTCCCGGCCACGCCGGCGAGCCGCACGTCGAGGCGCTGGCGTCCCGGCTGAACTGGCTCCGGGCCGGCGTCCTCGGCGCCAACGACGGCATCGTGTCCACGGCCGGCCTCGTCGTCGGCGTCGCCGGAGCGACGGGTGACCGCGCGCCGATCCTCACCGCCGGGGTCGCCGGCCTGCTCGCCGGGGCGGTGTCGATGGCCGTCGGCGAGTACGTGTCCGTCAGCAGCCAGCGCGACAGCGAACGCGCGCTGCTGAGCAGGGAACGCCGGGAACTGCGGGAGTCCCCCGACGAGGAGCAGGCCGAACTGGCGGCGTTGTACGAGGCCAAGGGCCTCAGTCCCGACACCGCCCGGCAGGTCGCCGCGGAGCTCACCGCGCACGACGCGTTCGCCGCGCACGCCGACGCCGAACTGCGCATCGACCCCGAGGAGCTGACCAACCCGTGGCACGCCGCCCTGGCGTCCGCTGTGGCGTTCACCGTGGGCGCGATCCTGCCGCTGGTCGCGATCCTCACCCCGCCGGCCTCTGTCCGGGTGCCGGTGACCTTCGTCGCGGTGCTCGCCGCGCTCGCGCTGACCGGGGCGATCAGTGCCCGGCTGGGCCGCGCCCGGCGGGGGCCGGCGATCGCCCGGGTGGTGGTCGGCGGGGCGCTCGGCATGGTCGTCACCTACACGATCGGCCACCTGCTGGGCGCGACCGGCATCTGAGCGCTCAGGACAGCGCCTCGACGAACGCGTCGGCCACTCCGGGCTCCCGCAGGATGTGCTGCATCCGCACGTCGTCGGCGACGTGGTACCGCGCCGTCGGCAGGTGCGGCGACCAGTACGCTCGCGCGCGGTCGATGTGCTCGGCCGCGCTGATCACGGTGACCGGCCCGGCGTACGGCCGCGGCTCGTAGTGCTCCTGCGCGTACTGGGCGGCGGCCCACAGCACGACGAGCCGGTAGAAGTCGTCGATCCCGTCGGTGTCCTCGAACCACGCCCGGCGCTGGAGTTCGGCGAGCACCCCGGGCAGGTCCGCGACCGGGTCGTGCAGTCCGAACTGGACCTTCAACGCGCCCAGCATGTACTCGAAGTGTTCGTTGAGTCCCCAGCCCGGGTCCAGTTCCGGCATCCCGGAGGGCAGGTCGACGAGCACGAGGGCCGCGACCTCCTCCTCCGCGGCGCGCAGCCGTTGCGCCATCTCCAGCGCGACGACGCCCCCGGCGCACAGTCCGGCGAGGTGGTAGGGGCCGGTGGGCTGGACCGCGCGCAGTTCGGACAGGTACCGCTCGGCCGTCTCGCCGACCGACAGGAACGGGCGGACCCTGGCCCGGTACCCGATGGCCTCGAAGCCGTGCACCGGTCGGCCGCACCGGACCCGCTCGGCCAGGGCGGTGAACAGCCGGACGTGGCCGGTGCCCAGGTGCACGACGAACAGCGGTTCGCGGTCGCCGTCGGGGACGAGCGGGACGAGGCTCGGCGGGGCCTGCCACGGGCCGGCGCTGGTCGCCCAGACGTGGGCGACCATGTCGGGCCGGAACCCCGGGTCCCGGCCGGTGAGCGCGGCGGAGGCCAGGCCGGCGGCTGTCGGGTGTTCGAAGACGTCGATGGCCCGGATCCGCAGGCCGGCGGCGCGGGCCCGGTCGACGACGTCGACGACGAGCAGGGAGTAGCCGCCGAGGTCGAAGAAGTCGTCGTCGGGGCCTGCGGGGACGCCGAGGAGGTCCGCCCAGATCGCGGTGAAAAGCGCGGTGGCCTCCTCGCGGGTGACGGTCACGGTCTTCCTCCCACGGACGAGGCCAGGGCGGCCCGGTCGAGCTTGCCGGACGGGGTGCGGGGCAGGGTCGGCACGGGCACGTACCGGTGCGGCACCATGTGCGCCGGCAGCGTCAGCCCGGCGTGCGCGCGCAGGTCCGCCGGCACCGCCGGGGCCACGCAGCCGACCAGGAACCGCGCGCCGGCCGGGCTGGTCCACACGGTCACTCCGGCGTCGGCGACGTCCGGGTGGGCGCGCAGCACGGCCTCGATCTCGCCGAGTTCGATCCGGAAGCCGCGCAGCTTGACCTGCTGGTCGGACCGGCCGTGGTACTCCAGTTGACCGTCGGGGCCCTCGGTGGCCAGGTCGCCGGAGCGGTAGTAGCGGCGGCCGTCCACGGTGGGGAACCGTTGGGCGGTCAGTTCCGGGCGGTGCAGGTAGCCGGCGGAGACGCCCGGGCCGGTCAGCCACATCTCGCCGGGTTCGCCGGGCGGCACGGGTCGGCCGTCGTCGGCGCGGACCTCGATGGCCAGATGGCCGAGGGCGCGGCCGATCGGGGAGCCCCGGTCGGCGGGGGCGAGTTCGCGGAAGGTGGCGTGCACGGTCGTCTCCGTGATGCCGTACATGTTGACCAGCCGGGCGGTGCTGCCGGAGCCCGTGGCGAACCGGCGCGCGGTGTCCAGGTCGACGCTCTCGCCGCCGAACACCACGTACCGCAGGTCCAGAGGTGGGCTGCCGGCCTGCTCGTGCGCCAGGACCAGCGAACGGAACACCGACGGCACCTGGCTGAGCATCGTGACCCGTTCCCGGGCCAGGAGCGCGACGAGCGCCTCGCCGGTCAGCGTCGCCGCCTCGGGGACCATGACGACGGTGGCTCCGGTGGCGAGCGCGCCCCACAGTTCCCACACCGAGAAGTCGAAGCTGATCGAGTGGAACAGGGACCAGCGGTCGGTGTCGTCGAGGTCGAACAGCGGTAGCGCGGCGTCCAGCAGGGCCAGGACGTTGCCGTGGGTGATGACGCAGCCCTTCGGGCGGCCGGTGGATCCCGACGTGTAGATGACGTACGCCGGGTCGTCGGGCCCCACGTCGGCGGACGCCGGAACCAGTGGTGGTCCGCCGACGGGGGGCTGTTCAGGGGCGGGGGCGTGCGGGTCCACGACGCGGTCGGGGCCGAGGCCGTGGTCGAGCGCCGGATCGCCGACCAGTGCCGTGAGGCGCGCGTCGGCGACCATCATCCGCAGCCGCTCGGCGGGGTAGCCGGGGTCGAGCGGGACGTAGGCCGCGCCGGTCCGCAGGATCGCCAGGATCGCGACCGGGGCGGTCACGGTCCGGTCGACCCGCAGTCCCACGAGGTCGCCGCGTCCGACGCCCAGGGCGAGGAGCCGGGCGGCCAGCGCGTCGGCGGCCTCGTCGAGCTGGCGATAACTGAGCGTGTGGACGGTGTCGGTGACGGCCGGCGCGTCCGGCCGGCGCGCGCACACCCGGCCGAACAGGTCTGTGAGGGTGGTCGCAGGCAATGAGAACTCCCCGTGGACGGTGGTCTCCGCAGCCAGACCCTGACACATCAAGATCACTTAGTCAAGATCAAATCCTTTGTGGGTATCCGGTGGATCCGTTGCTACAGTCGTCCCGGTGCTTGATCAACTTCCCAGGGGAGGTTACTGAACGTGTCTGTCCACACGCTCCTCACCTACGCGGAACTCGTCGCGACCGACCCTGTCCTGCGGCTCTACTGCACGGTCGACCCCACCGGCCCCGGCATGGAGGCCCACCCCCTCGGCCCCGGTCCGAACACCCTCCTCGGCCCCGCCGTGGACCCCGGCGTCCGGGCGGTCCTCGCGTCCGACCCCGACCGGGTCGTCCGGCCGCTGGCCGTCGTCGCCCGGATCCTCATCGACCGGTACGCCGTGGCCCCGCCCCCGCTCGCCGCGCTGTGCCTGGACCCGGCGACCGGCCGGCTCGTCCTGCCCGCCGGCCCCGCGGCCCCCGTGGAACCCGCGTCCTGGACCGGACTGCTCGCGGCCCTGCACGCCCTGGCCCCCGCGCACCGCGCCCGCGTCGACGCGACGTTCGCGGCCGAGACCCGCTTCCTCGCCCCGGGCACCGCGCACGTGTTCGGCCCCGAGGCGCACAGCGTCCCCGACCGCCAGCACGCCGTGCTCACCGAGGTGCTCGACCGGGTCGCCGAGCGGGCCCGCCGCCGCCGGCACGACCCGACCGTCCGGCGACCGGCCGTCATGCTGGACGTCGACCTGTGCGCCCTCGTCCCGCGCCAGCGCACGGTGGACGCGCTGCGGCTGGTCGGCGAACGGTTCGGGATCGCCGAGTTCGTGGACCCGGCCGGCGAGCTGCCGACGTACCACCGGCCGTCGTGGGACGGGTTCGTGGCCCGGGCGGGGCTCGCGGAGCGGTACCCGGAGATGGATCTCGCTTTTGAGAGTTTCTGCGCCGCGTTCTTCGAGCCCTGGGACCGGATGCGCACCGACGAGCCCACCCCGGGATTGGCCAGGTTCGCCTGGGACGTCCACGACGCCGGTGGCAGCGTGGTCTTCAACACCGGCCGCAGGGAACGGGTCCGCGGGCACACCGAGGCCGCGCTCGCCCGGGCCGGGATCCTTGCGCCCCGGATGGCGATGATGCCCGATGACCGGACCCGGCCCGTGCACGAGCACAAGGCGGACAACCTCGCCGGCTTCGGCGACCTCGACATCGTCGCCGTGTTCGACGACCTGTGCGAGAACCGGCGCGCCCTGGCCAAGGAACTGCCCGGGGTGCTGGCCGTCGCCGTCGAACTGCCCGGCTACGCGGTGGAGAACCCCTACGGCCCCGACGACGGCGCGGAGGTGGTGTCGAGCTTCGAGACCGTCCCGCGCACCGGGCGCACCGCCCGACGGCGCGACCGTCACACGCTGTCGCACGCCCGGTCCCTGGCGGAGCTGCGGATCGCCGAACTCGCCGACCACGACGCCGCCGCGGCCGGGCACGCCACGCACCTGGACGCCGCCGCCTCCCGCGCGCTCGTGGACACCCTGCTCGCCAGCGCCGACACCGCCGCCCGCCGGATCGCCGACAACGCCCGGCGGACCCGGCCCGACGGCGACCCCGTCGCGCTGATCCACCACGTGCTCACCCGGGAACGGTTCCGCAAGGGCCCCCGGGACAACTTCTCCCTCGACACGGCCCGGCCGCTGGGGGCCTTCGTGGACCGGTGCGAGCCGCTGCCGGTGGTCACGTTCGGGTTCCCGGTGAAGCTGCACTACAACGGGCTCAAGACGGCCGGTTTCCTGCCGGACCTCGCCGAACTCGGCGCACTGGTCCGGCTGCGGGAACTCCAGCACGCCGTGCGGGGCGTGTACCCGCCCGGGCTGCGGATCACGGTGCTGACCGACGGGAACCACTTCCAGACCCGGCCGGCGGACCTGCTGCGCGCCTACCACGGCAAGCTCGGCGAGTACCACACGCTGATCGGCGGGGACGACGTGTGCGCCATCGCCGACGTCGAGGACGTCGCCGAACGGATCCTCGGCACCGACGTGCGGGCCCGGCGCGCCGGCATGATCGACGACCGGACGCACGAGCTGGAGCAGGCTCTCGCCGGGGTCGACGTGACGGCCGCACCGGTCCGGGCCCTGGACCGGGCCGGCGAGCTGGTCACGGACCTCCTCGGCCGGCGCGGCGACGGCACGGTGATGCCGCCGTTCGCGGACCTGTTCAGCTCCCTGCTCTACGTCGTCACCATCGAACCGCCCGCGGGGGTGCCGCGCCCGACCTGGTCCCGCCGGCTGTACGCCGACATCTTCGACGTCACCGATCCGGTGTGCGGCCCACCCCGCCGGAAGGTGCTGGTCGGGGCGTGGCAGCGCACCATCCGGTACCTGGCCGTGCTGCAGGTCGACCGCGACCTCGGCTACGACGACGCGACCCTGTTCCCCGGCCGGATCCGGCTGACGCCCAACCCCCGGCCCGGCAGCCTCGGGTTCGGCTATCTCGGCGGGGCCGGCGTGCTGCCCTGGCACGGCACGGCCGCGATCGACGTCCTCGGCCAGCTGTCGGCGGACTTCGCCGTCGCCCTGTCCGACCGGGGCCACGTGCCCGTGTACTCGGCGCTGCTCGGCCCCGACCAGCCGTGGTTCATGGCACCGTCGACCGTCGACGACCTGATCCGCACCGGCATCCACCTGAGGCGCAGATGAACCCGACCCTCGCCCGTCTGCTGCCCCCGCCCGGCCCTGGCCGGATCCTGATCGCGGTGTCCCTGCTCAACAGCTTGGGCCTCGGCCTGTACGCGGCCGGCAGCGCCGTCTACTTCGTCCGCTCCGTCGGCCTGTCGTCCACCCAGGTCGGCCTCGGCCTGTCGGTCGCCGGGCTCCTCGGCCTCCTCGCCGGACTGCCCGCCGGCCGGCTCGCCGACCGGATCGGCCCCCGCCGGGTGGCGATCGGCATGGCCCTGGCCACCGCCGCGCCCCTGGCCTGCGCGGTCTGGACCCGGCACTTCTGGCAGTTCTTCGCCATCGTCGCCGTGCTCGGGATCTTCGAGTCCGGCTGGATCGTCGCGAACGAGGCGATGATCGCCCGGGTGATGGCCGGCGCCGACCGGGTCCGGACGTCGGCGTACCTGCGCTCGGTGTTCAACATCGGCCTCACCCTCGGGGCCCTGGCCGCCGGGGTCGCGCTCGCCGTGGCCACCCGGACCGCCTACCTGACCCTGATCTGGGCGTACCTGGGAACGTCGGTGCTGGCCGCCGCCCTGTACGTGTGGCTGCCACCGGTGCCCGGGACCGCGCCGGCGCCCGGGGAGGTCCGGTCGCGCCGCGCGCTGCGGGACCTGCCGTACCTCGCGGTGGCCCAGCACGCCAATCTGACCACCATCGGGGACACGCTGCTGGGGCTCGCGTTGCCGCTGTGGCTGGTGTCGTCCACGTCAGCGCCGCCGGGGCTGGCCGCGTGGCTGCTGGCGATCAACACCGTGCTCGTGGCCTGCCTGCAGGTACGCGCGGCGCGGGCCGCCGACACCCTCGCCGGGGCCCGGCGGCTGCAGGAGTGGGCGCTGGCGGCGCTCGCGGGGACGTGCGTGCTGGCGGGGTTCTCCGGGATGGTGCCGCGGTGGCCGGCGGTGGCGCTGCTCGTCGCGAGTGTCGTGGCGCTGACCGCCGGGGAGATGTGGGGGCAGGGGGCGCGTTGGGCGTTGCGGTTCGACCTCGCGCCGGCGGACGCGCAGGGGGAGTACGGCGCGGCGTTCCGGCTCGGGTTGCTGGTGCCGCGGGCGGTCGCGCCGGTGCTGGTGACGGCGTTGACGAGTCAGTGGCGGATGGGTGGGTGGTTGGTGTTGGCGGGGTTGTTCGTGGTGGGGATCGTGCTGAACCGGCCGGTGATCGGGTGGGCGGTGCGGACCCGTCCGGTGCCGGCCGCGACATCGGCTCCGGCTTCGGTGGAGGTGGCAGGGTGACCCGGCTCGTGGTGGTCTACGACGCCGGTGCCGCGCAGCCGTTGGAGATCCACACCGGTCTGGCCCCGCTCGGCCGGGTCACCTACGCGCTCCCCCACTCCGACCACAACGACCGGATGCGACCGCTGCTCGCCGAGTTCGGCGAGGTCGTGCCGCTCGACGAGGACCCGGCCGAGCGGATCCGACGGCTGCGACCCGACGCGGTGCTCACCTTCAGCGAACGCCAACTGCGCCTCACCTCGGACCTGGCCGCCGCACTCGGGCTGCCCGGCCACTCCCCCGACACCGCCCGGGCGCTGACGGACAAGTACCTGCAACGCGAGCGGTTGCGGGCCGCCGGCGTCGACCGGCTCCGCTGCGCGCGGCTGTCCGGCCCCGGCGACTGGCCGGCCGCCGTCGCCGCGGTGGGCCTGCCTGCCGTCCTCAAGCCGGTCCGGGGCGAGGGCAGCCGGGACACCCACCGGATCCTCGACGCCGCGGCCGGCGGCCGGCTCGTCGACGAGCTGCACCGGCGGGGCGCGGCGGACCTCGTGCTGGAGCGGTACCTGGCCGGTCGGGACACCGGGCCCTACGGCGACTACGTGTCCGTCGAGAGCGTCGTGACCCACGGGCGGGTGGGCCATGTGGCCGTGACCGGCAAGTACCCCCTGCTGGAGCCCTTCCGCGAACGCGGCCAGTTCTGGCCGGCCCACCTGGACCACGACGAGTCCGCCGCCGTCGCCGACCTCGCCGGCCGGGCCGTGGCGGCGCTGGGCGTGCGAACCGGCGTCGCCCATACCGAGATCAAGCTCACCCCGGACGGCCCGCACGTGATCGAGGTCAACGGCCGGCTCGGCGGCCAGCTCCACGACCTGGGCCTGCGGGCCGGCGGACCGGACCTGGTGACCCTCGCCGGCCGGGCGGCACTCGGCGAGGCGCTCGACATCGGACCGTTCCGGCCGGACGGCGTGTTCTTCCAGCACAACAACCCTGCCCCGGTGCTGGCGTGCCGGCTCGTCGCGGTGCGCGGCGTCCCGCAGGTGCGCGGCATGGCCGGGATCGACGGGTACCGCAGGTTCGTCCAACCCGGCGCCGAGCTGCCCGGCGGCGTCATGACCCGCCCGCTCGACGTGCTGACCGGCCGTACCGCCGACCACGGATCGATGCTCGAACTGGTCGCCGAGGCGCGCCGGGCCCTGGAGTTCGAGTTCGCCATGGGCGGGGACACGGTCCGGATCCGGTCGGACCGGCTCGACGACTGACCCCGTCCGCCGGGCGGCGCACCGTCAGCCGCCCGGCGCGGGTCAGCACTCGATGTCGCGTCGGCGGGTGAGATACGCGCCGATCAGACCGGACAACAGCCCGTAGCCGATCATCACGGCGGCGCCGACCCACTGTGCCGGGCTCTCCCGGTACACCTCGCCGGGGGTGGTCATCACCTGCGACGCCGCCGCCGGTAGCGCCACCATCAGCGCGTACCGGTGTGGAGAGGTCGTGTCGTCGAGGAACATCGAACCGAACACGTCGAACGCCATGAACGCCGCCGGCATGCTGATCAGGTAGAGCACCACGCCGACGATCGGGGCCGCGGCGCCGCCCCGCAGCAGGGTGGCGAACCCGACGCCGAACGCGGCCCACACGGCGTAGGCGAACAGGTTGAGCAGCATCGAGCCAAGAGTGCCGCCGTAGGTCAGGCCCGTCTCGTAGCCGTTCGCCGAGAAGTACACGATGCCGACGATGGTGTTCAGCGCGGTGGTGGCCGCCCACAGCACGGCCGCCAGAACGCTCGACGCGAGGAACTTCGCGCCGATCACGTGCGCCCGGCGCGGCGTGCACAGGAAGGTGACGCTCGCGGTCCGGTGGGCGAACTCCGCGCGCACGACCCCGATCCCGAGCAGCATCGCCACCAGCAGCCCCAGGAACTGTCCCGAGACGTACACCGCCGGAGCGACGCCCCGGACACTGTGCTCCTCGACGAAGTGGGCGCGCATGCTCTCGAGTTCCTCCGTGCTGCCGCTGGAGGGCATGAACACGTCGGTCAGCGAGGCGTTCGCCTGGAACACGTTCACCACGAGAGCGCCGGCCGTGGCGACGAGCGCGATCAGCCCCAGAATCCACCACACGTCGGTGGTGCGGAACTTGAGCAGCTCCGACCGGATCAGCCGTCCCATCACCGCACCTCGGCTTCCTGGGTCAGGTGCAGGAACACGCTCTCCAGTCCCGGCTTCGCCCGGGAATCGGGCGCGGGCGCCGCGTCGAGCACCGCGTCGAGCGGCCCCTGGGTCACCAGTCGGCCGGCGGCGATGATCACGACGTCGTCGGCGAGCATCTCCATCTCGGTCAGCAGGTGGCTGGACACCAGAACGGTGCGGCCCTCGTCGGCCAGGGCCCGCAGCCGCCCGCGGACCCAGTGCACGCCCGCCGGGTCCAGGCCGTTGGTCGGTTCGTCGAAGATCAGGGTCGCGGGGTCGCCCAGCAACGCCGTCGCGATGCCGAGTCGCTGGCGCATCCCCTGGGAGTACCTGCCGGCCCTACGCCGTGCGGCCGTGGTGAGTCCGACACTGTCGAGCACCTCGTCCACCCGGGTGTCGGGCAGGCCCATCGTGGCCGCCACGACCCGCAGGTGATCCCGCCCGGTCCGGCCGGGGTGGGCGCCCGCGGACTCCAGCACGACTCCCACCGACCGCAACGGTTCCGCCATCTCGGTGAAGGTGATTCCGCCGATGGTCGCGGTGCCCGACGTGGGCCGGGTCAGGTTCAGCAGCATCTTGAGGGTGGTGGTCTTGCCGGCGCCGTTGGGGCCGAGGAAGCAGGTCACCCGCCCGGGCTCGGCGGTGAACGACAGGTGGTCGACGACCGTGTCCGCACCGAACCGTTTCGTCAGTTCGCTGACGACGATCCGTCCTTCCGCCATGCGGCAACCCCCGTGTGGTCGGTGACATCGCGACGGCGAAAACGGTTTCACCGATGCCGACGCGTAACAATAGATCCACCCTCATCGTCTCTGATCCGTGACTCGCCGTCCGCCCCGTCTGTCCACCATGGCCTGGCGGCGATCGGGTGTTGCCGGACACGGAATTCACTCGCCCGGGCCGGTGGCCCCTGGCAGGCTGTCCGACATGCCCCGCCCCACAACCCTCCCCCGCGACGTGGACGAACTACGCCTCCTCGTCGCCTGCGGCGCGCGGTTGAAGTACCTCCTGTTCTGGGGCCACCGCCCCGAACCCGGCGGTAGGGTCGGCGCCGGCTGCCTGAGCCAGTGGTGGCCGGCGCCGTTCACCGTCGACGGGGTGCGCTACCCGACGGCGGAGCACTACATGATGGCCGGCAAGGCCAGGATGTTCGGCGACGGCGAGATCCTCGCCAGGGTGCTCGCCGCCCCGAGCCCTGGTGCCGCCAAGGCGCTCGGGCGGCAGGTGCGCGGCTTCGACCAGCACGCCTGGGACGCCGGCCGGCTCGCTCTGGTGACGGCCGGAAGCGTCGCGAAATTCGGCCAGCACCCGGCGCTCCGCGACTATCTGACGGGTACCGGCAGCCGGGTCCTCGTCGAGGCCAGCCCACTGGACCGGGTATGGGGCACCGGCCTGGCCGCCACCGACCCGCGCGCGACCGACCCGGCCCGGTGGCGCGGGCTGAACCTGCTCGGGTTCGCCCTGATGGCAGCCCGCGCCCGGCTGGCCCCCGGCTGAGGCCGCGGTTCCCGCCCCACCGGCGGAGGGAACCGCGGCCCCCGACTGTCAGATCATCTGGATTCGTTGCAGGTGCCGCGGCGCGTCGGTGCCGAACGCGTTGCGGCCGTGGATGAGCGCGTGGTTGTCGGCAATCACGATGTCCCCGTCGCGCCACTCGTGCGCGTAACAGAACCTCGGCTGGTGCACGTACTCGGCGAACTCCGCGCAGAACCGCTCGCGCTCCGCGTCGTCCAGCGTCTCGATCTCCAGGAACAGCGGGTTGAGGTAGTCGCCCTCGGGCAGCGGCTCGGCGTAGCGCAGGGTCCGCTCGCCGGTCCGCGGGTGGGAGTCCACCAGCGGCTGGACCCGGTGCCCGCCGTAGTGCGCCAGCTTGTCGGTCCGGTAGGTGACGGTGAGCTGGTCCCACTGCTTGACCCGGTCGTCACCGGCCTCGCGGAGCACGGCTGTGGTGTCGCAGAACACCGTCTCACCCCCGGAGCCGGGCGGCGGGGCCTGCACGCACTGGAACAGGAAGAAGCTCGGCACGTGCGCGGCGAAGGCGCCGTCCCAGTGGAACGGCACGTCGCCGCGGGCGAACAGGTAGTTGCGCGGCTCGTCGTGGATGACCAGGTCGAGTACCGGTCCGAAGTCCCACTCCAGGATCTCGCCCCAGCCCCGGCAGTAGTCGACCAGGTCGGGGATCGACAGGAGGGGGAAGCCTCGCAGGACCAGTACCTTGTGGGTCCTGGCCCGCTCGGCGAGCGCTTCGGGGGATAGCGCGCGCAGGTCGGGGTCCGGCCCGTCGGCCTGGACCACCTGGCCGAAGGGCGACAGGGTCGTCGTGGTGAACGCGGTGGTCACGGGTTACCTCCTGTGTGGTGCCGAGGCGGCGACGAAGTGGCTCGGTCGGTTGTGCCGCCACACCATCTGGGCGGCGAGGCTCTCGGCTTCGGCGCGTTTGACCAGCGCGAGGCCGTTGCCGTCGTGCAGGGCCGTGCCGTGCCAGGGGGTGAGCCAGGCGTCACGGGTCGGCACCAGGTGCAGGCCGATCTTGGGCGAGTGCACCGGCTGGGGGTGGATGGACAGCCGGACCGCGCCGGGAAAGGCGCTCTCCACGATCCGGCTCCACGCGTTGCTGCGGGCGATCACCCCGTAGGCGACGTCCTTGGCGGCGTCGCGCAGCTTCGTGCGGCTCTGGTCGGGGTTGAGGGCCGCGGCGTCCTCGAAGACGAACCGGTGGATGCCGTTGAACAGGGTGGTCCAGGTCGGGTCCCGCCGGACCCGTTCGCGCAGTTCCGGGAGCGGCGTTGCCCAGTCGCGGTCCAGCAGGGCCCGGGACTGGTCGTAGGGCTGGCGGCCGAACACGTCGTCCAGGCTGTACGTGTCGATCGCGCCCCCACCGGTAGCGGCGATCACCTTCTTCAGCTCGGCACCGTACGCCGAGACGTCGAGGTCTGACACCCCCACCAGGTCGGCGAAGACGTGCCCGTCCGAGCAGATGGTGATCGAGGCGCCGGGCTCGTGGAACCGGCCGATGTGCTCGCACATGGACTGCAGGAACTCCACCGCCAACCGCTCGGCCAGGTCGGGGAGCGTGCCGAGCACCTTGCCGGGGTTGGGCGACTTGGCGGGGAAGGCGGGGAGCACGAAGTGGATCGGACGCCCGGCGGCGACGAACGCCGCCACCGTGGGGCGGTGGATGTCGAAGCACCGCTCGCACGGAACGGTCGCGCATGGGTCTTCCGGCTCGGCGAGCCTGCGGTAGCGGAACACCCACCGCAGCACCCGCTCGGCGATCTCGTCGGTGTGGCCGGCCCGCTTCGGGCCGATGGATGGTGGTGTGCCGAAAGTGATGGAGCTACTGCCATTCTTGGGCAACACGGAACCCCGTTTCGAACCAGCTGATCCGGATTGGGACGAGGTTCAGGATATCCACTGTCCACAGTGGCCTGATATCCACGGCAACATGGAAGTTGACTAATTTTCCGGTGTCGTGTCCTCCTCGACGAGGACGACGTCGAGCCTGCGGGGGCCGTGCACGCCCTCGACGCGTTGGAGTTCGATGTCGCTGGTCGCCGAGGGCCCGGAGATCCAGGTCTGGGGCCAGCGGGGGTCCAGCAGGGCGACAGCCTCCGGCAGCCCGGCCACCACCTGGTCGGAGCCCACAACGCACACATGATGATCGGGTACGAGGGTGAGCGCGCGCCGCCCCTGCGCCGCTCCCCCGTCGAGGATGATGGTGCCGGTTCAACTCGGGCCTGCTGGCCAGCGCGCACCCCGCTGACGGCGCGTACTTCAACTACGGGCCCGCCTCCCCCGAGGTCCTCGGACACGCCCGCGACCTCGCCGCGATCTGTGACCGGCACGGGGTGGACCTGCCGCACGCCGCCATGCTGTTCCCCGGCCGGCACCCGGCCTTGGCCACGGTCGTGGTCGAATGCGCACCGCGACGCAGGCGCGGGACAACGTGCGCTGGGCCAGCACCCCGGTGCCGCCGGCACTGTGGGAGGATCTGTCCACTCTGGACCTAGGCCGACCCGGTTCCCTGCGTGAAGCGTGACGCACCAGGGTCCGGAGCGGACGGGGATGGTTGACGGCCGACGCGGTCACGGTCAGGTCGGACCGGTGCCCAGCACCCGGCCCCTGCGCTCGCCGACGAACACCCCGTCGTCGATCACCACGTGCCCCGCGAGCACCACGAACCGCATGCCGGTCGGGGGTAGGTCGGGCAGGTCGTAGCCGCCCGGATGTCCGATGGTGTCCGGGTCGAACACGGCCAGATCCGCCACCGCCCCGCGCCCGAGCCAGCCCCGCCCCACCACGCCGAACTGGTCGGCCGTCGCCGACGTGCACTTGCGGACCGCCTCCGGCCAGTCGACGACGCCCAGGTCGCGGACGTACGTGCCGAGGAAGCGCGGGAAGCAGCCCCAGGTCCTCGGGTGCTGGAGCCCGACGGGCACTCCGTTGTCGGAGCCGATCGCGACCAGCGGATCAGCCATCAGCTCCCGCACGTCGTCCTCGGCCATCAGGGTGACCACCATTCCGGTGCCGGGGTCGGCGAGGACCAGGTCGCAGAGGGTGTCCCAGGGGTCGCCGGGTCCCGTGACGTCGGCCAGGGTCCGCCCGGCGTGCGGTCCGCCGGTGAGGAGCACGTCCCCGGGCCCGGTCAGGTCGAACAGGCCGCCGCGCAGTGCCCGGCGGGTGGCCGGGTCGGCGAGCCTGGCCCGCAGCGCCCGCACCCCGCCCTCGTGCGCCGCCGCCGGCAGCAGCGCGGCGAGGACGGTCGCGCCGGCCCGGTACGGGTACAGGTCACCGCGCACGTCGACGCCCGCGACCCTGGCGGCGCGCAACCGTTCGAGGAGCGCGCCGGCCGTCCCGTGGTTCGGCCGGCCGGCGACCTTGCAGTGCGACACCTGGAGCCGGACCCGCGCGTCGCGGGCGATGGCGACCGCCTCGTCCACGGCGTCGAGGAGCCCGTCGTCCTCGTTGCGCAGGTGGGTGGCGTACGGCAGGTTCCACCGGTGCGCGACCCTGGCCAGGGCGGTGAGTTCGGCGGTGTCGGCGTAGCAGCCGGGCGGGTAGATCAGCCCGCTGGACAGGCCCACCGCGCCGGCGGCGAACGCCTCGTCGGCCAGGCGGGCCATGTGCTCGGCGGCCCCGGGCCTCAGGTCGCGGTCCATGCCGTTGGCGGACAGGCGCAGGGTGTTGTGCCCGACGAGGGCCGCGACGTGGTTGGTGGGCCCGGCGTCGGCGACGGCGGCCAGGTACCCGGCGAAGGTGCGCGCCCCGACCGCGATCCCGGCGCTGATGTCCGCGAACAGCACCGACGCCTCCCGCGCGGCGTCGGCGGACAGGGGCGCGAACGAGTAGCCGCAGTTGCCGACGATCTCCGTGGTCACGCCCTGGTGCAGCTTGAACGGCTGCGGGTCGGCCATCAGCGGCACCATGTCGGAGTGCGCGTGCGGGTCGAGGAAGCCCGGGGTGACGAGGAGGCCGGAGACGTCGATGGTCCGCCGGGCCGGGCCGAGGTCCGCGCCGACGGCGGACACGGTGTCGCCGGTGACGGCCACGTCGGCGGTCACGGCGCGGGAGCCTAGTCCGTCGTGGACGGTGCCGCCTCGCAACAACAGGTCGATCATCGGCTCTCCCGCAGATTCTGGTCGGTCACCGGTTCGGCCGGTGCAGGCGGATCTGGAGGGCCACGGCCAGGCGGGCGTCCGGATCGGCGAGATCGAGGCCCGCGACCTCGGTGAGCCGGCGCAGCCGGTACCGGAACGTGTTCGGGTGCACGTGCACGGCCTCGGCGGCGGCCCGGGTGTCACCGAACGCGTCGAGGTACGCCGCCAGGGTGCGGGTCAGGTCCGCGTCGTGCGCGGCGTCGTAGGCGAGGAGGCGCTGGTAGGGGCCGTCGGGTGCGGGGTCGGCGGCGGCCAGGTCCGCGAGGTGCAACAGGAGCGAGGCGAAGTGGGTGTCGGCGCGGCCCGCCACGGTGCCGGTCGCGCCCCGCGAGCGGAGGACCCGCAGGACCCGGTCGGCGTCGGCCCGGGACCGGGCGATGTCGGGCAGCCCGGTCACCGCCCGGCCGACGCCGATGTTCGCGGTGCTCAGCGGGCCGGTCCGCTCCAGGAGGCTGGCGGCGACGCGGGCGGCACGGGTCTCGTCGGCCCCGTCGGGCAGTGGCAGGACCGCGTACGCGACGCGGCCGATCCCGGCGGCGGCCGTGCGCGGGTGCACCGCCGCCAGGTGCAGTCCGAGCGCGTCGGATAGCCGTTGGCGCTGGAGTTCGACGGCGAGCGGGTCTCCCCCGTCGTCCTCGGCCATCTCGGCGGCCAGGACGCAGAGCGGACCGGTGGCGATCCCCAGTCGGCCGGCCGCGTCGGCGGCGTCGGGCCCGCCGGCCAGCACGGTGCTCAGCAGGTCGGTGCGTACCCTGCGCCGCGCGTCGGCCCCGGCGCGGCGGCGCAGCAGGTGCAGGGCGACGACCCCGGCGGCGTCGCGCAAGGCCCGGTCGGCGGCGGCGGACAGCGGGTCGCGCACGGCGACCCACACGGAGCCGAGGATCTCGTCGCCGGCCCGCACGGCGATCGCCACCCGGGGCAGGGTGTCCTCGCCGAGTTCGATCCGCACCGGTCCGGGTGCGGAGTACAGGCGGCGGAAGAAGCCGCGTTGTTCGAGGAGGCGGCGGAACCGTTCGGGCACCTGGCGGCCGAGGACGGTCTCCACCCGGGGCGCGTCGGCCTCGTCCTGGCGGGAGGAGAAGGCCAGTACCCGTGAGGAGCGGTCTTCGATCGTCACCGGCGCGTCCAGGAGCGCCCCGACGGCGTTGGCGACCGAGAACAGGTCCCCGTCGATGTCCTCCCCGACGCCGGTGCCGGCCTCGTCGAGGAGGCCGCGCAGCAGGGCGGCGACCTGCGCCCAGGCCGCGCCGGCGGTCAGGCTCAGCAGGGTGACCCCGGAGTCGCGGGCCGCCGCGCGGACCTCGTCGGTGACGTCGACCGGACCCTTCACCACGAGGGCCGCGGCGCGTGCCTGGCCGAGCTGCCCGAGCAGTGCCGCGACGTCCTGCGGGCCGCGGACCCCGATCCCGAGCAGCAGCCCGCCGGCCGTGGTCGCCGGCTCGTCGTGCGGGTCGTGGATCACGACGCCGGTGACCTCGGCGTCCAGGTCCGCGCCCGGTGCGGCGACGTCCAGCACTGTCGATCCCAGGTCGATCAGGATCCGACGGAGGCTACAGCTCATCCCCGCACCTTACGCGCGCCCTGATAGTGCCGATGCACCAAATGTTGCCGGTCATCTGGTGCTCGGCGACAACCAGGTGGTGTCGACCGTGACGTCGTCGAGCGCCGCCGGATCCGGCACGACGCCCAGGCCGGCTCCGGTCGGCACCCGCACGTGCCCGGCCTCGAGGGTGAAGGGGGCTGTGATGTCCCGGGCGTAGTACCGGTCGGAGGCGGAGGTGTCGCCGGGCAGCACGAAGCCGGGCAGGGCGGCGAGGGCCACGTTCGCGGCCCGCCCGAGGCCGGTCTCCAACATTCCACCGCACCAGACGGGTACCCCGTGGGCCGCGCACACGTCGTGCACCCGACGGGCCTCCAGGTATCCGCCGACGCGGCCGGGTTTGACGTTGACCACCGAGCAGGCGCCCAGGGCGATCGCGTCGGCGGCGGCCCGCGCGGAGGTGATCGACTCGTCCAGGCACACCGGGGTGCCGATCAGCCGGGCGAGGGCGGCGTGTCCGCGCAGGTCGTCCTCGCCGAGGGGCTGTTCGATCAGCAGCAGCCCGAACGGGTCGAGCCGGGCGAGGTGCCGGGCGTCGGCGAGGGTGTAGGCGGTGTTCGCGTCGACCTGCAGCGCGAGGTCGTCGCCGAACCGCTCGCGGACGGCGCGGACCGGGGCGATGTCCCAGCCCGGTTGGATCTTGAGTTTGATCCGCAGGTACCCGGCGTCGACGTAGCCGGCCACCGCGTCGAGCAGCGCGGGTACCGAGTCCATGATGCCCACTGAGACCCCGGCCGGCACGGTCGGGCGGACCGCGCCGAGGAAGCGCCCGAAGGTCATCCCCGCCGCCCGCAGCTGCGCGTCGAGGACGGCCATCTCCACGGCGGCCTTGGCCATCGGGTGCCCCTTGACCGGGGCGAACGCCGGCCCGACGGCGTGCGCGTCGAGGTCGGGCAGCGCGTACAGGACGGGGAGCAGGAACCGGCGGATCACCTCGGCCGCGCCGTCGACGTGTTCCGGCGAGTACAGCGGCGCGGTCATCGCCACGCATTCGCCCCAGCCCTCCGCGTCGGCGGTGACCACCCGCACCAGGAGCGCGTCGCGGTCCGTGGACACCCCGAACGAGGTCCGGAACGGCGCGACCAGCGGCATCCGGATCCGGCGGAGTTCGACGCCTTCGATTCTCACGACAACTCCAGCAGGTAGTGGCCCCGTCGGGTCAGGCCGGTGATCAGGTAACCGTCGTCGAACGCGCCGAGGAGCGCCGTGCGCACGGCGTGCCGCCAGCGCGAGGCGGCGGCCGGGTCGGTGGCCCGCAGGGCGGTGATGTCGGCGGGCAGGGCCACGGTGAGCCGGCGCGTGCCGTTCGGCGTCAAGGTGCCGGCCTCGTCGAGCAGCGGCTCGGCCCCCTCGTCGGACACCTCGGCCCGGGTGCCGGCGGCGGCGAGGACGACGCGCGGATCGGTCAGGTCCCAGGCCATGTACAGCCGGTCGGTCTCGTCGCCGGCGTTGACCCCGTCGGTCATCGGGCCGTAGAAGTCCTGCAGGTAGCGCACCGGCAGCGCGCCGAGGCGGCGCAGGTTGAAGGAGGCGTTCGACCGGATCAGCGGGTCGTAGGTCCAGTAGACCCTGCTGATGCCCCGGGCGAGGGCCCAGGTGCGTTGGTGCTGCTTGAGTCCGAATCCGACGGACGTGCCGCGCCGGGCGGCCGTCACTCCGGCGACGTGGGCGTGCAGGTGTCCGCCGGCGCCGAGGAAGCCGACCGCCGCGCCGAGGAGTTCCGCGCCGTCGTAGGCGCCGGCGACGTAGCCGCCGGAGTATCCGACGGCGCGCAGCAGCGCTGGGGCCACGACCGGCGCGTCCCAGATGCTCCCGAGCAGGTGGGCGGCCTCCCGCTGGGCGTCGGCGTCGGTCAGCTCCTCGACGCGCATCAGCGGACCTTCGGGGTGGCGCGCATGCCCAGGTGCACGTACGGCGCGCCGTCGGGCAGGGCGTAGAAGGTCATCGAGAACCAGACCGGGTCGTCCGGGTACCGGCCGAGGAACACCCCGTCGCCGACCGGCACGATCCCGTCGACCTCCACGCTCGGGGCCATGGCCGCCAGCGCGCCGGTGGTCTCCCACAGCAGGTGCAGGGCTCCGTCGCGGGCGGTGAAGGTCAGGCGGACGCCGGCCCGCTCGTACACGCCGACGTAGGGGGTCAGGTCCACCGTCGGGGGTGCGGCGGGCGGTGCGGGGCGGGGTGGGAGGCGCAGGTCGCACAGGCGCGCGAACAGGTCCGTGAACACCGCGTGCTGGAACGCCGCCGACTGGCCGCCGTTGACCAGGAGGCAGGCGACGACTCCGGCGTCGGGGAGCACGTACAGCCGGGCGGTCTGGCCGATCGTGGCCCCGCCGTGGCCGAAGACCTCGCGGCCGTCCCAGGTCTCCAGGGCCCAGCCCAGGCCCCAGGAGCCGGGACTGTGGTATTCGGGGATCGCCGCCTGGGGCACGCGCATCGCCGCCGGCCCGTGCTCCAGCTGCCACCTGCCGAAGGCCACCACGTCGGCGGCACGGGCGCAGATCAGCCCTGCGGGGCCGGCCGAGCGCGGCGGGCTCCACACGGCGGCCGGCCGGCCGTCCACGTGTCCGATGGCGGCCCGGAACCGCAGCGCCTCCTCCGGGAGGGTCACGGTGTGGGTGAGCCCGAGGGGGGCGATCAGCCGCTCGCGGAGGACCTCGTCCCACGTCCGGCCGGTCACGTGCTCGATGAGCCGGCCGAGGATCACGTACCCGGTGTTGCAGTAGGACAGGGTCGCGCCCGGCGGGTGGATCTGGGCGACGTCGGCGCAGGCGGCCACGTATCTCGCCACGCAGTCGTCGCCGCGCCCGGTGTCGACGAAGTGGTCGCCGTCCAGGCCGGAGGTGTGCGACAACAGCTGGCGGACCGTGACGGTGGCGGTCGCGCCGGGGTCGGCGGTGCGGAACTCCGGCAGGTGCTCGCGCACCGGCGCGTCCAGGTCGACCAGGCCCTCCTCGACCAGCCCCATCACCAGGGTCGCCGTCCACACCTTGGTGATCGAGCCGATCTGGAAGAGGGAGTCGGTGGTCGTCGGCACGCCGGTGGCGGTGTTGAGCACACCCGTTGCGTACTCGTGCACCGCGTCGCCGGTGCCGAACGCGAGGACGGCGCCCGGCACGTTGTGGGCCCGGGCCAGGTCGTCGAGGCGGAGCTGGATGTCGTCCATCGCCTGACCCTAGAGCCCGGCCGGGTCCCGCGCCTCGTCCCCGGGCACCGAGGACGCCGCCGGAATTCGTGCAGCGGCACAACGGGCGTTCCGGCGGTGGTCCGGCCGCGCGCCCGGCACACTCCAAGGTGTGACTGACGACAAGCCTGTCGGCAACCCGTTCGCCGTCGCGCTGCACCGCGCGATCGAGGTGCGCGGCCTGAGCCTGGAACGGGTGCAGGCGAAACTGGCGGCGGCGGGGGTGGCGGTGAGCATGTCGACGCTGAGCCTGTGGCGGCGCGGGCTGCGCCGGCCGGAGCGGGCCCCGTCGCTGCGGGCGGTCACCGTGCTGGAGAACGTCCTCGACCTGCCGGAGGACTCGCTGGCCGCCCTGCTGGGGCCGCCCCGGCCGCGGGGCCGCTTCGTCGGGCAGCCGCCGGCCACCGGCTTCAGCCGGCTGCACGAGGTGCCGCACCTCCTCGACGAGTTCGGCGCGGAGACCAGGGCCGACGCGATCAACATCGACCTCGTGTCGGAGAGCGTGCACGACCGGTACGAGTTCAACGAGCACGGCGCGGAGTCGCGGATCCGGGTCCGCCAGGTCGCCCGCGCGGTCGGCGAGGTGGGCCGGTGGCTGGTGCTGCACCAGGGCGACGACCCGACCCGTCCGATGGGGACGCTGCACGCCGGCCACGGTTGCCGGCGGGGGCGGGTGCGCGCCGACCCGGACTCCGGGGTGACGCTCGTGGAATTGCTGTTCGACCGGCTGCTGCGCCCCGGCGAGGTGACGTCGTTCGACTTCGAGCTGGTCTTCGAGCCCGGCGGGCATCCGGAGCACCGGTTCGGCCGGTTCTTCGGGCGGCCCGCCGGCCTCTACGTCGGGGAGGTGACGTTTCATCCCCGCGCGGTGCCGGAGCGCTGTCACGAGTTCGTCCAGGCCTCCGTCGACGCGGAGATCCACGTGCTCCGCGAGGTGGAACTCGGCGCGACCCTGACCGCCACGATCGCGGTGCGGGACGTGGCCCCCGGGCTGTACGGCGTGTTCTGGGAGTGGGAGTGACCGGTGGGGGCCGGCCGTCCTGAGACGACCGGCCCCGCTCCTCCCCAGGAGTCCGCTACGAGGTCGTGACCGTCACGTCGTCGACGACGAAGCTGGTCTTGAGCGAGTAGTCCTCCGTCTCGGTGAACTTCAGCGTGACCGTCTGCCCGGCGTAGGCCGACAGGTCCACGGTCCGCAGTACGTACCCCGCGGCGGCGTTGACGTTGGAGAGACTGGTCAGGGCGGTGCTGCCGGCCAGGACGGTGAACTTGTCGTACACCGTGGAGCCGCGTTCCTGGGTCTCGATGTGCAGGTAGAACTTCAGGCTGGCCTTGCAACCCGCCGGGATCGTGACCGACTGCGAGACCTGCTCGGTCTTGGCCGAGCCGTTGCCGCCGAGCCACGCGATCCGGGTACCGCCGTGCGCGGGCTGGACGGTGCCGCCGGCCTGGATGACGCCGGTGTCGCCGGTCCACGGGCTGGTGCCCGACTCGAATCCGCCGTTGCCGACGAGCTGCGCGTTGCAGGTGCCGCCCTGGGTCGGCGAGGGCGACGGGGTGGGCGGCTTGGTCGCCGACGGGGTCGGGGACGGGGTGGCGTTGCCGGTGGCGCACGCTGCCTCGCCGGCCTGGACGCCGACGCCGACGGCGGCCCACGCGGCCTTGACCGTGGCGCACTGGGCGCCGTTGCCGGTGCCGTACAGGTCGTTGGCGGCCTTGATGGTGTCCTTACGCGCCGAGGGGTAGGTCTCTGTCGAGGTGTAGTAGGTCGACAGGGCCCGGTACCAGATCTTCGCCGCCGTCGTGTGGCCGATCCCCGCCACGGCCGGTGCGCCACAGGTCGGGCTGTCGTAGTTGACACCGTTGACCGTGGAGGCGCCCGAGCCCTGGCTGGCCAGGAAGTACCAGTGGTTACCGACGCCGGAGGAGTAGTGCGGGTCGAGGTTCTTGGTGCTGGTCGTCCAGCAGTCCACCGAGCCCCGGCCGTCCTTGGACGGCTTGTCCATGTACCGCAGCGGCGTGCCGTTGGCGTTGATGTCGATCTTCTCGCCGATGAGGTAGTCCGGAACGTCGCCCGGGATGTTCGCGTTGAACTCGACCTCGGTGCCCATGATGTCGCTGTTGGCCTCGTTGATGCCACCGACGTCACCGGAGTAACCCAGCGCGGCGGTCGCGGCGGCCACACCGTGGCTCATCTCGTGACCGGCGACGTCCAGCTCCGTGAACGGCTTGGAGCCGACGTCACCGTCGCCGTAGATCATGCACGAGCACGTGTCAGACCAGCCGGCGTTGCCGTAGTTGACGTAGTAGTGCACGTAGGAGATGACGCCCACGCCGTCGTTCTTGATGCCGTTACGGCCGATCACGTTCTTGTAGTAGTCCCACGTCGCCGCGATACCGAAGTGCGCGTCAACGCCCACCGTGGCCCGGTTGTTCAACGTGTTGTCGCCGAACGTCGTCGTGGTGCTGGTGAAGGACAGCGAGTTGGCCACCGTCGGGTCGGTGTTGCCGCTCGCGTCGCCCTTGTTGTTGGCGTCGCGGGTCTCGCCGTTGCCCCGGTTCGGGTCCTTCATCTCATAGCCGCCGGAGATCGAGTTCACTCCGATGGTGACGTCGCCGACCTGGTAGCCCTTGCCGTTACCCGACGCGGCGACCGACGCGGACGCCGCCGCGGCTCCGGCCGGCTTCATCCCCCTGGCCACGAAGGTCCTGAGGGTGTCCTCCGCGTTGCGGATCGCGCCACTCTGCGCGTCGACGACGACGGTGAGCTTGTTCGGCGTGCCGTCGGACGCGGTGCCCAGCACCGTGACCTTCCAGGCCAGCGCCGCCGAACCCTGGGTGGCGTCCACGACCAGGGTCGGGGTGGAATTCGCCGGCTTGCCTGCGAAGCCGCCGGCCGCCAGCTCGGCCGCCCGCTGCGCGGTGACCGCCGGGGTGGTCGACACGTTCAGCGGCGCGTTCTGGCTCCGGGTGAACTGGCCGTCGCGGCCACTGTGGGCGACGAAGTCCCCGCCCAGGACGGGCAGGCCCCGGTACGTGCGGTCGAAGCGGACGTGTCGGGTGCCGTCGGCGTCCACCTGGACACCCTTGGCCACGAGTCCGTCGGCGTCGCCGGAGACGGCCGCGAGCGCGTCGCGGACCGCGGTGTCCCCGCCGGGGGCTCGGACGGGGCTGCTGGCGGCGAACCCGGCTGTGGCCAGTACGCCACCGGAGACGACGGCCGCGCTGATCAGCGCGGCCCGTCGGGACCAGATTCCTACGTGAGTCATGTGAGGGGTTGTCCTTCCCATTCTCACGCGCACAGCGGCTGCGAAAGAGTTTCCGCCAGGCGCGCCCCGCCAATGCGGAGGCAAGCAGCATCACCGAACAATGCTTAACGGAACATTAAGAACACCATAAGGACGGCTTAGGTCCTTTGACAATTTCTACACTTACCCGTTGGCGGTTTCCGCAGGTGAATAGGGGTGTGGACACCAATTCACCTTGACGGACGAGTTTCCCGGAATTCCTTTTGTCAACCGGTGGTGGCGAAAGTGGATTCCGGTACCGGTTGACCATTTCTCGGCGTGCGGGTGACCCATCCGAGTACGGGTCCGGTGACCGCCGCCGCGCCGACGAAGACACCGGCGATCACCCACCAGCCCCAGCCGCCGGTCTGGATCGCCAGGAAGGTCAGCGCCGCCGGGCCGACCATGCGGCCGACGCTGCCGACGGTCCTGGCCGCCCCGCTGTACGCGCCCCGCTGGTCGGCCGGCGGGATCTCCGTGGTGAACAGCCACTGCGCGGCCGAAGCCCACAGTTCCGTGGCCGTGGTCAGGACGACCGCGAGGGCCAGGACGGCGACGGTCACCCAGCCGTGGGTCCGGCCGCTGAGCGCGAGCACCGGACACGCGACAGCCGTGGCCAGACCGGCCCAGCGCAGCAACCGGGTGGAGCCGGCGATCGTGTCGGCGGTGCGGGTGGCCGGTACCTGCAGGAGCACCGCCATGACGGTGTTGAGGGCGAACAGGGCGCCCAGCGCCGGCTTGGGAGCGTCGGTGTGCGTGATGGCCCACAACGGCAGGACCTCGGTGAAGATCAGGCCGTGCCACCAGATCACGGCGAAAACCGTGGACAGCGCGAGGTACGGCCGGTCGGTGAGCACGCCGAACGGACGCGCCTCGCGGGTCGCGGCGGGGACGGTGACCCGCGGCATCCGGGACACCACGAGGGCGTTGACCAGCAGCCCCACGGCGTTGATCAGTACCATCGCGACGAGCGCCGCCGTCGAGTCGAACGCCAGGGCGACCGCCCCGAGCCCCGCGCCGACCGTGAACCCGATGTTCAGGTACGCGCGCATGAACGCCATCGACCGCACCCGGCTCTCCTGGGGCAGCGCCGCCGCGACGTACACGTGCCGGCCCGCGCCCGCCAGCAGGTCCGCCACCGAGGCTGCCAGCAGGACCGCGAGGAACGACCAGAAGCCGCGGGCCAGCGGGTAGCAGGCGAAGCAGGCCGCCTCCGCGACGGCCCCGATCACCCACGCCCTCTTGCCGCCGAGCCGGTCAGCCAGGTGCCCGAGCGGCAGGGACCCCACCAGTCCGACGAAACCGACGAGGGAGAATCCGACGCCGATCTGCACCGGCGAGAGTCCCACGACGTGCGTGAAGAACACCACGCTGCCGGTGAGGAAGGTGCCGCTGCCCACGGCGATCAGCGCGGACTGCAACGCCAGCGAGCGTGCCAGTCCGGCGGGAGGCAGGATTCGTGTCACCACAGCGTTCATCCCCGTCATGCCGCTGATCCAACCAGCAGGACGGGGATGGCCGCTGACCCGCTATCTCTGGTACACAGGAGGGCTATTTCGCGTCGAGGACGTCCACGACGAACCGGAGGGTGCCGGTCGGCCGCCCACTGCTCGGGTCGTCCCCGTAGGCCAGGTCGGACGGGATGTCGAGCTGCACCCGGCTGCCGACCTTGACGCCGACCAGGCCCTGGTCCCAGCCCTTGATGACGCCGCCGGCACCCAGCTGGAAGCTGAACGGCTCGTTGCGCTTCCACGAGGCGTCGAACTCCGCGCCGGTCGCGTAGGACACGCCGACGTAGTTCACGCTGATCGACTGGCCGGCCTTCGTCTCCGGCCCCTTACCCGTGATCAGCGGGGTGACGGTCAGCTTGGACACGGTGCCGGTGCCGGCGGTGACCACCGGCTTCGTCTTCAGCGCCGGGTCCAGGCCCCCGGACTGCGCCGGGCTGTCCGAACCGCCCCGGGCCAGCAGGTAGACACCGGCGACCACGACGAGCACGGCCAACGCGCCCAGCGCGACCGCCCGCCACTTGCGGCGGCGCGCGGCGGCCTCCCTGGCCGCGACGGCACGGGCCGCGGCCTCGCGCTTCGCCAACCGTCGGGCGTTCGTCGGGCTCTTGGCCGACTCATTGGTTACCGGGTTGCCCACGTGGCCCTCCTACTGTCGTGTCCCCGGATGCTACGGGCGGCGCCGGGTCACCGCCTCGCCGGGAGGTTCTCCGGCGTCGATCGATGATAGGCCGCCGGCCGGCGCGTCACGAATACGGACATATCAGCTCGGAAGTCAGCGGTTGCCGGAGTAGTTCAGCGGTCCAGCCTCCTCCGCGGCCTTCTTCGCCGCCGCGTCCAGCCAGGTGTCGGCGGTGGTGGACTCGGTCAGGTTGATGTAGATCGCCACCGTCGAGGTCAGGTACCGGTGGTGCTGGTGCGTGTAGCCCGCCTTGCGCGCACTGCCGATGTCCTTGTGGCAGACGTCCGCGCCCGCGCCCGACGCCGGGCACAGGATGCCCCAGTCACCGGTGTGCACGTCCTTGAGACTCGCGTACGCCGACTGCGCGGTCTCGGTGTCCGCCAACGGCACGACCCATACCGCGACCAGGATCTGCTCGGAGTTGTCGACATAGGTCCCGCCCATGACGGCCTGGCAGTGCGCCGCGCTCAGGGCGTCGTTGACGTGACTCTGCTTGTAGTTGGTGTTGCAGCCCTCGGTGCCGCTGCCCTTCCGGTTGTAGACCACGCCCTTGGCGTCGGTGAACGAGTCCGGCAGCAGCGCGGCGGCCGTCAGTGGGGTGTTGTCGGTGGACTGGCCGTCGAGGCTCGCCGGATCAAACGCCTTCTTGGTCGGCGCGGCGGTGGTCCGGACCGGCGCGGGCTCGGTGGTCTCAGCCGCTGGCGGGGTGTAGCGGCTGCCCGTCGACTCCGCGACCGGTTCCCTCGTGCGGGACCCGTCGGTCCCGAACCGGCCGAGGACACCCACGCCGACCATGATCGCGCACACGACCACCAGGCCGAGGGCGCCGGCGACCGCCGCGATGACGATCGTCCTGGTGTTCTGCGGCTTGGCCGGCGGGGGGACGGGCTGCTGCCATCCCTGGTCGGGCTGCGGGCCGGGCTGTTGCCAACCCTCAGCCGGGGGCTGCCATCCCGCGGCCTGCGGCTGGGCGGGCTGTTGCCAGCCCTCAGGCGGCATCTGCCATCCATCGGGCTGCGGCGGACCCTGCTGCCACCCGTCAGGCTGCGGTGGGCCCGACTGCCATCCATCGACCTGCGGCTGGCCTGGTTGCCACCCCTCGGGCTGTTGCTGGCCTGCCTGCCATCCGCCGGCCGGCGGTGGGCCGGGCTGCTGCCAACCGTCCGGCTGTGGCGGGCCGGGCTGCTGCCAACCGCCGGGCTGCGGGGCGCCCTGCTGCCAGGCCTCCGCCTGCGTGGGGCGGGCCGACCCCTCGGCCTGCTGGGGCAGGGCACCGGCGGGCTCCCTGACGTCCTGGGCCGGCGGCCCGGAGAAGGGAAGCGGGATGTCGGCTCGGACGGTCGGCAGGGCCCTCGTCGGAGCCGGACCGGAAGAGGGTGCAGGGGCAACACCGGCGAGGAGCGCGAGCGCCTGCTCGACGCCCGGCCGCTGGCCGGGATCCTTGTGCATCAGCGCGGTGATCAGCGGCGTGAGCGGGCCGGCACGCTCGGGAACGGGCGAGGGGCCGAGCACGATGGCGGTCAGCGTGCCGGTCGGGGTGTCCCGGTGGAACGGGGAGATGTCCTCGGTGGCCTGGTAGAGGGTCACCCCCAGCGAGTACAGGTCACCGGCTCCCGAGGCCGCGCCACCGTTGAACCGCTCCGGCGGCATGTACTCCATGGAGCCGACCAGTCCGCCGAGCGCCGTCAGGCTGGTGTCCGCGGTGCGCACGGCGATGCCGAAGTCGGTGAGCAGCACCCGCCCGTCGGCGGTCAGCATCACGTTGGCGGGCTTCACGTCGCGGTGCACGATCCCCGCGGCGTGCGCGGCGCCGAGGGCCGCGAGCAGGCCGCCGGCGACGTGTCGGGCGACGTCCACGGTCAGGGCCCCGTGGGCCCGCAGGTACTGGGCCAGGGACGACCCCTGGACGAGTTCCATCACGATCCACGGGGCGTCGTCCTCGATGACCACGTCGTGGACGGCGACGATGTTCGGGTGCCCGCGCAGGACGGCGGCGTTGCGGCCCTCGCGTTGGGCGCGGGCGAGGCGCTCGGTGTGCTCTTCGGGTGACGCCGCCGGTGGCAGCCACACCTCCTTGACCGCGACGTCGACCTGCAGGGTCTCGTCCCGGGCCCGCCAGACCCGCCCGAAACCACCGGAGCCGAGCGGGTCGGTCAGCCGGAAGCGACCGCCGACCAACCGCCCCGGTTGGGTCTCCGCCATGCGCCCTCCTCGATATCAGGGTGAACGTCCAGTATGTACTGTCGTACGGGTTCCCTCAGTGCCGGATACCGTCACGGCCGGCCGGGAAACAACGGCGCATCAGCCCGGCGGGTCCTGTTCAGCCCGAGATAAGGCCGCGAGTGGCCCGACCCCGAGTGTGGCCGCACGGGCGATCCACAGCGCAGCGGCCTTGCCTGCTGGCGGCTCGGGGAACGGCGGGGTCGTGATCACGAGCCGATGGTAAACGGCGCGCGCCAGTAGGCGGTGTCAGCCCATCCGGCCCGGGCGCGCGCGAGGACGAGGTCGCGCGTCAGATCGCGGCGAACCGGTTCAGGGCGTAGCGCAGGGAGTCCGGCTCCACGTGGATACCGCCGCCGAACGGATGGTTCAACGCCGACAGGACCGTCAGGACCGAGGACAGCAGCAGGGCGAGCAACCCGATGCTCACCACCCCGGGCACCGACATCCTGGGGATCTGGACCGCCGCGGCGAGGACGACCAGGATGGCCGAGCCGATCAGGCCGAACCACAGGTAGGACGGGATCTCCTGGGAGATCGACAGCACCCGGGCCCGGCGGGCGTCGCCCACGGCCCGCAGGGAGACCAGCGCGTCGCGGGTGAACTCGTTCTCCCGCGCGGTGCCCTTGTCCGCGTCCTGCAGGGTCCTGCGCATCTCGTCGTAGAGTTCCTGGGCCCGGGTGTCGGTGCGACCGTCCGCCATGGCCGGCCACTCCTCGCTGATGACCGTGTCCGTGTACTCCCGGGTCAGCTCCCGCAGGTGCTCACGCGGCCCCTGGGCCAGTGGCCGGGTCGCCCAGTAGAAGTTGGTCAGGCTCGCGGCCTCGGCGTTGACCTGGGTGCCCGCCTGGCTCAGGCTGGCCGACGCCGAGACCAGTGACAGCGCGAGAATGAACGAGAACAGGGTCTTGTTGACGCCTGCGAACTGGTCGATGACTGAGGGCAGTCCGCCGTCCCGCCAACTCTGCGGTACCCATCGGGTCATCGCGGCGAGGGCCAGGATCGCCGCGACGACACAGCCCGCCACCAGTCCCACATTCGCCGCGCTCATAGCGGACATATTATCCGATACCTCCCGCGCGACAGCTGAACCACCATCGCCGACACGGGAAGGGCTCCGCCCCGTGCCATCCTCGGACCCGGCGGTCGGGCGCGACAGCCGCCCCGTGCCACCTGGCATGATCGGCCGATGGTTGATCAACTGAGTGCCGTGGAGCCGGCGTCGTGGGAGGACCGGCCCGATGTCGCCGAGCGGGGCGCGGCGGCGCTCGCCGGAGTCGCCGCCCTGGTGCTGGCCGTGACGCACGGAGCCAAGACCGCGAGACTCTCAGACCTGTATGGCGCGGACACGGTCACCGGCTACTGGCTGGTGCACCTGGGCCCCGCCGTGGTGGCGGTCGCCGGGCTGCTCGCGCTCGCGGTGTCCTGCTGGCGTACGGCGGTGCACCGCGGGTGGCTGGCCCTGGCGTACCTGGCCGGTGCCGTGGCCCTGGTGTCCGGGGTCGTGCTGCCGCCCAGCCCGGAACTGCAGGCCTCGCTGCTCGGCGCGCACGTGGTGGTCGACGGCCGGGGTGCCGAGCAGTGGGCGTTGGCCGGCCAGGCTGCGGCGGGTGCCGCGTTCGCGCTGCTCCTGCTCGCGGTGGCGGTCCGCCGGCTGGTCCGTCCCGGCCGCAGGGCCGCCGTGTACGGGGTGGCGGCGGCCGCCGTGGTCACCTGTGCTGCCACGGCGACGCTGTGGGCGTCCTACCTGTCGTTCGTGACCCCGCCGAGCTGCGGCTGCCCCTGGTAGCCGAGGGGGTGGCCGGTGGTCGCGTCCACGTGGCCGGGTACCGGGCCGCTGTGGTCGCCGACGGTCGACGTACCGGTCAGCTCGAACATCAGGATCGACGCTCCGGACTCCGAGGACGGCTTGTGCTCCACGCCGCGGGGCACCGTGAACACCGAGCCCGCCGGGAGCACGACCGTGCGGTCGCGGAGCGCGATACGCAGTTCGCCGTCGAGTACCAGGAAGAATTCGTCGGTTTCGGCGTGCGAGTGCCAGACGTGCTCGCCGCGCACCTTGGCGATCCGGACCTCGTGGTCATCGACCCGGGTGACGACGCGGGGGCTCCACAGGGTGTCGAAGGAGGCCAGGGCCGCGCTGAGCGCGATCGGTTCGTCAGTCATGCCCCCAGCCTGGGCCCTGTCACCCGACCGGGGTGAGTGCTAGGAATAGCACATGACGCAAGAATCCTCGCACCGGGTGGTCGTGATCGTGGACGAGAACTCCAACCCGTTCGAGCTGGGCTGCGCGACGGAGATCTTCGGGCTGCGCCGGCCGGAGCTCGGTCGCGACCTCTACGACTTCCGGCTCTGCTCGCCGGAGCCGGACATCGTGATGCGGGACGGGTTCTTCACCCTCACCGGCGTCGCCAGCCTGGACGCCGCAGAGGAGGCCGACACGCTGATCGTGCCGAACCGGCCCGACGTCGAGGTCCCCCGCCGCCCCGCCGTGCTCGACGCCGTCCGACGCGCGCACGCGCGGGGCGCGCGCCTGATCGGCTTCTGCAGCGGCGCGTTCACCCTGGCCGAGGCCGGAGTGCTCGACGGCCGCCGGGCCACGGCGCACTGGCAGTGGGCGCCGGCGTTCCGGCGACGGTTCCCGGCCGTGCTGCTGGAGACCGACGTGCTGTTCGTCGACGACGGCGACATCCTCACCGCCGCTGGCAGCGCCGCGGCCCTCGACCTCGGGCTGCACGTGGTGCGCCGCGACCACGGGGCGGAGGTCGCCAACGCCGTCAGCCGGCGGCTGGTCTTCGCCGCGCACCGGGCCGGCGGGCAGCGCCAGTTCGTCGAGCGGCCCGTGCCTGACCTGCCGGACGAGTCCCTCGCGCCGGTGCTCGCCTGGGCCCAGGAGCGGCTCGACACCCCATTGACGGTGCCGGACCTTGCGACCCGCGCGGCGGTCAGTCCGGCGACGCTGCACCGCCGGTTCCGTGCCCAGCTGGGCACGACGCCGCTGGCCTGGCTGACCGGCGAACGCCTCACCCTGGCCTGCCGGCTGATCGAGCGCGGCGAGTCCAGCCTGGAACTCGTCGCCCGGCGCACCGGGCTGGGCACGGCCACGAATCTGCGGGCGCTGATGCGGCGGGAGATCGGGCTGACGCCGTCGGCCTACCGGCGGCGCTTCGGCCCAGCCGCCGGGGGTCGTTAGACCCGGACCTCGACGGGTACGCGTCGCCACAGGTCTCTTGGCCCGTCGGACATTACCGAAGGCTTACGCCGGGCGCCCATCGCTTGTCCGCCCGCCCCTGGCTAGCTATAACTTTCGTTATAACGCTCGTTATAGCTCAAGGGAGAACCTCGTGCGATCCACACCGACCCCCGGCGGCGCTCGTCGTCTGGGGCTGCTCGCCGCAGCGGCTGTGCTCCTGGGCATGGCCGTGGCGGCCCCCGCGGCCTCGGCGCCCACCCGCGCCGAACCCGCCACCGCGCCCGCCGCGATCACCACCCCGGTCGTACCGAAACTGGACTGCTCGGCGCTGCCCGGCCTGGATCTGACCGCCGTCCCCGACGCGCCCAGCCGAATCGTCTCGGCGGCCACCGTCACGGTCGGCACCGCGGCGTTCTGCGACATCAAGGGGTACATCAGCCCGCAGACCCAGTTCGAACTCAAGCTTCCCGTCGCCACCTGGCGCGGCCAGTACGTGCAACTGGGCTGCGGCGGCCTCTGCGGGGACGTGCCCGCCATCGCGCCCGGGGTGTCCACGGGCTGCGCCCCGGTGAACAACGGCGAACTCGCGATCGGTGCCGACAACCAGGGCCACCTCGGCGCGAACCGCTTCGACGGCCTGTGGGCGAAGGACGACCCGCAGCTGCGGGCTGTGTTCGGCGTGACCTCCGAGCACAGCATGGCCCAGCTCGCCAAGGCCGTGATCGGCCGGTACTACGGCCAGGCCCCGACGTACGCGTACTACGACGGCTGCTCGGGCGGCGGGCGCGAGGGCCTGATCGAGGCGCAGCGGTACCCGGACGACTTCGACGGCATCCTGTCGGGGGCCCCGGCGTTCGACGCCACCGACTTCGCCGCCTTCGAGGCCTGGATCCACCGGTCGAACACCGACGGGTCCGGCCGGCAGATCCTGGGCCGCCCCAAGCTGCCCGCGCTGCACACCGCCGTCCTGACCGCGTGCGCCGGCCCCGACGGCCTCATCGACCACCCGCGGACGTGCGCGTTCGAACCCGCCACCCTCCAGTGCCCGGCCGACACGGACACCGCCGGCTGCCTGACCGCCGACCAGGTCACCGTCGTCCGGAAGTTCTACACAGGACCCGTCGACGCCCGGGGCCGCAACCTCTACCCGGGCGGCCTGGCGTACGGCTCCGAGCTGGCCTGGGCCGGCTGGGACATCGCCGCCACCGACGACCCGGCGGCGGCCCTGACCACGAACGCCGCCCAGTTCGGGCTCAACTTCCTGAAGTACCTCGCCTACGAGAAGAACCCGCCCGCCTCCTACACCCTGCGGGACTTCGAGTTCACCGACTCCTCCTACGCCCGACTCCAGGGCCTCGCGGGCACCTACAACGCGACCAACCCCGACCTGGCGGCCTTCCGCAAGCACGGTGGCAAGATCATCCTGTACCACGGCTGGGCCGACCAGGCCATCTCCCCGTTCGGCACCGTGGCCTACTACGGCGACGTCGTCACGAAGGCCGGCGGGTACTCCGCGGCCCAGTCGTTCTCGCGGCTGTACATGATGCCGGGTCAGTACCACTGCCTGGGGATCGGCGGCGGGGACCCGTTGGCGACGGCCGACCTGCTGACGCCGCTGATGTCGTGGGTGCAGGAGGGGCAGGCTCCCGGGGCCGCCACGCTGACGTCGGTGCACCCCGCCGCCGGGCAGCCGGCCACGATCGTGGTGCAGCCGATGAACCCGCTGACAGTGGTGGCGCCGACCGGGGGGCGCGGGTACAACACCGGGTACCGGTGGATCGGCCGGTTCCACTGACCTTCGGGGTTCCGTCGACCTTCGGGTGCTGACCGGCGGGGTGGCTTCAGGGCCGCCCCGCCGGTGCGGGTTTCAGCCTGCCTCAACCCAAAAACCTCTGACGGGAACGTCGCTGGGCGCGCTCGCGCCCGGCCACTGCGTGGCGGTGCCAGCCGCCGGAGAACGGGAAACGCGTGCGCCCATCCCCGCCCGTCAGTCTCCGACCGCCTCGAACGGCTCATCGTGCCAGCGCCAGCCGGCGGTGCCGTCGTCATAGACGCGCAACAGAAACTCGGCCACGGGGCCGCCGCCCGGGAAGGTCATGGTCAGGACGCCGCGAATCCGGTCGTAGAGCACATCGGCCCGGTCGTAGTCCTCACTGTCGAAGGCCTGTTCCTGCTCGACGAACAGGGACCGGACCTCCTCGAACGCCGGCAGGCACTCGACGTCGGCCTGAACCCAGGGGAAGTCGGCCCCGGTCACCGTCAGCCGGGCGACCTGCCGGTCACCATGGTGGAGCCCCCACACCGCACCGGTACGCGTCATCGTCACCGGCCCATGATGCCAACCACCTGTGACAGGAACGAACACCGCCTCGTCGCCGCCAGCCATGTGGCGCCATCGGCCCGTGCCCGCGCGGACGCGCGGAAACATCTTCAGGAGTTCCTCATCCCGGCCAGGCGAGGTCCAGGTGGAGCCAGCGGGCCAGGTCCTCGATCTCCTCGTCCACGGCCGCCGACACGTCCTTGTCGAACGCCTCGTCCTGGTGGACCGCGTCGACCCGGAGCACACCGGACCTGCGGTCGGCCGTGGCGTCGAGCTTGCCGACCAGGCGGTCGCCGGACAGGATCGGCAGCGCGTAATACCCCCACCGGCGCTGGGCCACCGGCTTGTACATCTCCAGTTGGTAGTCGAACTCGAACAGCTCCACCATGCGCTTGCGGTCGTAGACGAGGCGGTCGTGCGGGGACAACAACGCGGCCCGCCCGGTGAACGGCTGCCCGAGCTGGGCCGGATCCACCCGCCACACGCCCTTGACGCCCTCGATCACCGCCGGCTCTCCGACCTCGCCGACATCCCCCGGCTCGACCGGGGTCTCCGCCGCCCGGGCGCGCGCGATCCCCAGCGACCGCAACCGCCGCTCGGCGCGCACCCGCAGCGCCTCGCCGGTCGGGACCGCCGGGTCGTCCGGGTAGACCCTCGAGGCCAGGTCCCACAGCCGGTCGCGGCCCCGCCGGCCGGCGACGGCGACCTCGCCGCGCAGGACCATCAGGTCCAGCAGCTGTCCGACGTTGCGGTTGTTGTTCCAGCCGCTCGACTTCCACGGGACGGCGCAGGTGTCCGGGATCTCCCCCGAGACCAGCGGCCCGGACGCGTCGAGCCGCGCCAGGATGTCGCGCCGGCACGCGTCGTTGGCGAGCACCCAGTCGCGCTGGCTTTCCCGCCACGCGACCAGCTCGCCGGGCCCCGGCCATTCCGCCATCTCCGCCCGGTACAACGCCACGTCCTCGGCCGGACGGATCATCCCGCGCAGCTCCAGCAGGGTGCGGTCCTTCAGCGCGGCGCGCAGCTCGGCCGGCGCGTCGGGTCCGAGGCGGCTCCAGGCCACGAGGTCGGCACTCGGCGCGACGGCCTCGACCAGGTCGATCTGCAGCAGGGTGAGGTGCCTGACCATGTCCGGCAGCTCGGTGGGATCCAGGGCACCGGTCGGGCGTGGGCCGTCGAGGAGTTGGGCGCGCACGGCGATCCGGCGCGCGTCGACCCGGGAGAGCTGGTGAACGGCCACGTCCCGACCCTAGGCGACGGGTACGACAGTCGCGTGCCGAACGGTACCCGTCAGCCCTGGACCAGCCGTGCCGCGACGGTCGGGACGAAGCGCAGCATGCCCTGTCGGGCGGTGTCGAGGTCGCGGGCCTGGTAGGAGAAGCTGGTCACGACGGTGGTGACCGGGGACAGGTTCCGGGCCAGGTAGACCTCGCAGCGGGGAGTGGGCTCCCAGTCGGGCTGCTCGGCGACGGTCATGCAGAAGCCGTACCGGTCGTTGACGCCGGTCAGCTCCGGCAGCGGGAGCTCGGCGACGAACTCAGCGGACAGATAATCCGTCTTCCAGTGCGCGCAGCCCGTCGGCACCGCTGCACGCAGCTCGCCGATCAGCGTGCCGGCGTTCATCGGAGCCTCGCCGGACGTCTTCGTGTAGACGACCGTCTCGGTTTCGGCGGCTCGGCGCAGGTCCTTGTCGAGCCACGAGCGGCCGTAGCCACCGGTGATCCACGGCGTGGAGCTGATCTCCGGCGCGCAGTAGGCGAGGAGACGTAGCGGCTTCCACGGGCGCTCGGCGGCATTCTCGGCCGTGATACCGAGGGCGGTCAGTCCGTCCCTGGGCGTCGAGACACGCTTCCCCAGGGCGAACTGGGCCTCCACGGCCAGCGGAGTAGCCGGGGAGGCGCTGGCACCCCCCGACCCGGCCGTAGGCCCGCAACCGGCGGCGGTGAACAGAAGGACAATGAGGACGACAGTGCCGCATCCGCGCCGGTACATCATGAATAGTCCTTTTTTCTGAGCAGGCTGCGATGGTCGGCAGTGATCACACCATGAACAGAGATAGTCGTGCACACCTGTTGCGGTGATGGCGATCTCGAACTCTAGCGAGGTCGACAGCTAGGCAATCGGCTCGGCGATCGAATTCAAGTATCCGTCCGCGTACATGATTGATTCGGCGACGTGTTTGATGTTCACAGCATCGATGCCCTCAACCACATCACGCAGGGAGATGTTGTAGAACGTGCATAGACTGGCAGCAATCCGCAGTATGCTGCGCTCTTCAATTCCCGCCTCCAACTCCCCGCGATCCAGTGCGTCGACTGCGGCCTTCCAACGGATACCAGCCGCCACGGGTGGATCTTCGTACGTCACGACGAAGCGCAGGAACTCCCGGTCTCGTAGCCAATACCCGTGGCGCGCCAGCAACCGCGTCGCGGCCTCCTGAAGGTAGATGCCCCCCGCGCCTTTCATCAGGAGTTCGACCAGATCTTCATAATGCGGAAACACATCGGACACTGGCCACGACCTTCGACGAAAGGCAAAAATTCTATTTCGACAGGCGCTTTCCGACTCGCTCACAAACTTACCGCGCGCTCCATGCGTCTCTACGACGCGGGCCTCCACGGCCGGCGGGGCGGCATCCTCGGCCGCGGCCCGGCTGCGGGCATACGCCCACTCTGGACACCGCCCCCGGGGGCCACGGTCGCCGCAGCCGGAGCCGGCAGGGACGAGGGCGACGGTCAGGGGTATTCGTACGTCCATCGGTCCGCATGCGAAGAGCACTCCGCCGGCCCGCACCCTTACCGGGGTTCGTACCCCAGGTTCGGCCGCAGCCACCGTTCCACCTCGGTCAGGTCCTGGCCCCGCCGCTCCGCGTAGTCCTCGGCCTGGTCGCGTCCGATCCGCCCCACGGTGAAGTACTTCGCGTCCGGGTGCGCGAACAGCAGCCCGCTCACGCTCGCCGCCGGGGTCATCGCGAACGTCTCCGTCAATCCCATCCCCAACTCCCCCGCCCCGAGCAGCGCGAACAGGTCCCCCTTCTGGCTGTGGTCCGGGCTCGCCGGGTACCCCAGCGCGGGCCGGATGCCCCGGAACCGTTCGGCGTGCAGGTCCTCCAGGAGGGGTTGCGCGTCGGGCTCGTACCAGTCGCGCCGGGCCTTCAGGTGGATGTGTTCGGCGAAAGCCTCGGCGAGCCGGTCGGCCAAGGCCTTGACCATGATGGCCCGGTAGTCGTCGTTGTCGGCCTCGTAGCGGGCGGCGAGCTGTTCGGCGCCGTGGATGGCGACGGCGAAGCCGCCGAGGTGGTCGCCGGCCGGGGCGAGGTAGTCGGCGAGGCTGCGGTTGGGGCGGCCGGCCGGTTTGGCGGTCTGCTGGCGCAGCATCGCGAAGCGCGGCCCGCCGTCGAGGACCAGGTCGTCGCCGTCGGCGTGTGCCGGCCAGTACCCGTATGCGCCCTTCGCGGTGAAGGATCCCTCGGCGATGATCTGGTCGAGGAGGGTGTTGGCCTCGTCGAAGAGTTCCCGGGCCTCGGGCCGCTCCAGGATCGCCGGGTACTTCCCCTTGAGCTCCCACGCCAGGAACAGGAACGTCCAGTCGATCATCGCCCGCAGCTCGGCCAGGTCCGGTTCGACCACGCGCACCCCGGTGAACACCGGCACCGGCAGGTCGTCGAAGGAGACGATCTCCCGGTTCGCCCGGGCGCGGGCGAGGTCCAGCAGCGGGGTCTGGGAGCGGTTGGCGTGCTGTTCGCGCAGGCGTTCCTGGTCCGCGCGGTTGTCGGCGTCGAGTTCCGCGGCGCGGTCAGGGTTCATCAGGTCGGAGACGACGCCGACGACCCGGGAGGCGTCCAGGACGTGCACGGTGCTGCCGTCGTAGGCGGGTGCGATCCGTACGGCCGTGTGCTGCTTGGACGTGGTGGCCCCGCCGACGAGGAGCGGGAGTTTCAAGCCCCGGCGCTGCATCTCGGCGGCGACGGTGACCATCTCGTCCAGGGACGGGGTGATCAGGCCGGACAGGCCGATCGCGTCGGCGCCCTCGGTGACGGCGGTGTCGAGGATGACGGACGCCGGGACCATGACGCCGAGGTCGATGACCTCGTAGTTGTTGCAGCCGAGGACGACGCCGACGATGTTCTTGCCGATGTCGTGCACGTCGCCCTTCACGGTGGCCATCACGACCTTGCCCTGGCCGCGGGCGGTGTCGGCGCGGCCGGCGAGCCGGTCTGCCTCCCGTTCGGCGTCCATGAACGGCTCCAGGTAGGCGACGGAGCGTTTCATCACCCGGGCGCTCTTGACGACCTGGGGCAGGAACATTTTGCCGGCGCCGAACAGGTCGCCGACGATCTTCATGCCGTCCATCAGCGGGCCCTCGATCACGTCGAGGGGCCGGGTGGCCGCCTGCCGGGCCTCCTCGGTGTCCTCCTCGATGAAGTCGACGACGCCGTGCACGAGGGCGTGCGACAGGCGCTGGGCGACCGGGGCCTCACGCCAGGACAGATCCACCACCCGACGGGTACCGGAGCCCTTCACGTTCTCCGCGAACGCGACAAGCCGGTCGGTGGCGTCCTCGCGCCGGTCGAACAGCACGTCCTCGACGAGTTCGAGCAGGTCGGCGGGGATGTTCTCGTACACGGCGAGCTGGCCGGCGTTGACGATGCCCATGTCCAGGCCGAGCTGGACGGCGTGGAACAGGAACGCCGAGTGCATGGCCTCGCGGACCACGTCGTTGCCCCGGAAGGAGAACGACAGGTTGGAGATGCCGCCGCTGATGTGCGCGCCGGGGCAGCGTTCCTTGATCAGGGGCAGGGCGTCGAGGAAGTTCTTCGCGTACCCGTTGTGCTCGCTGATCCCGGTGGCCACGGCCAGCACGTTCGGGTCGAAGATGATGTCGTCGGCCGGGAAGCCGATCCCGGTGAGCAGGTCGTACGCGCGGGCGCAGATGGCGACCTTGCGCTCGGTGGTGTCGGCCTGGCCCTGTTCGTCGAAGGCCATCACGACCACGCCGGCCCCGTAGGACAGGATGGTGCGGGCCTGGGCCAGGAACGGCTCCTCGCCCTCCTTGAGGCTGATCGAGTTGACCACGCCCTTGCCCTGCACGCACTTCAGCCCGGTTTCCAGCACGCTCCACCGCGAGCTGTCGATCATGACCGGGATCCGGGCCACCTCGGGCTCGGTGGCGATCAGGTTCAGGAACGTGGTCATGGCCCGCTCGCTGTCGAGCAGGTCGGCGTCCATGTTCACGTCGAGCAGGTTGGCCCCGCCCCGGACCTGCTCGAGGGCCACGTCCACGGCCTTCTGGTGGTCACCGGACTCGATCAGCCGGCGGAACTTCGCCGAGCCGGTCACGTTCGTCCGCTCGCCGATCATGACGAAGCCGGTGTCCGGGCCGATCGAGAACGGCTCCAGCCCGCTGAACCTGGTCCCCGGGGCCAGCTCCGGCACCTCCCGAGTCGGCTGGCCGGCCGCGGCGGCCGCGATCAGCGCGATGTGCGCCGGACTGGTGCCGCAGCACCCGCCGACCACGTTCACCAGGCCCGAGGAGATGAACTCGGCGAGCAGTCCGGACGTCTCCTCCGGGGTCTCGTCGTAGCCGCCGAACGCGTTGGGCAGGCCGGCGTTGGGGTGGCAGGCGACGTACGTGCCGGCCAGCCGCGACAACTCGGCCACGTGCGGGCGCAGCTGCTCGGCGCCCATCGAGCAGTTCACCCCGACGATCAGCGGCTTGGCCTGCTCGATCGAGGCCCAGAACGCCTCCACGGTCTGCCCGGACAGCGTCCGGCCGCTCAGGTCGACGATCGCCACCGAGATCCACAGCGGCAGATCCGGCGCGACGTCGCGGGCGGCGGCGATCGCGGCCTTGGCGTTGAGGGTGTCGAAGATGGTCTCGATCAGCAGCAGGTCCACCCCGCCGTCGGCCAGGGCCCGGATCTGCTCGACGTACGCGGCGTGGACCTCGTCGAAGGTGACCGCCCGGTACGCGGGGTCCTCCACCCGGGGCGACAGCGACAGGGTGACGTTCAGCGGACCGATCGAACCGGCGACGAACTTCCCGCCCACCTCGTCGGCCGCCTGCCGGGCCAGCTGGGCCCCGCGCAGGTTCATGTCCCGGACCAGGTGCTGGAGCCCGTAGTCGGCCTGCCCGATGCTGGTGGCCGTGAACGTGTTCGTGGTCGTGATGTCCGCACCCGCCGCCAGGTACCGCCGGTGCACGTCGAGGATGACGTCCGGCCGGGTCAGGTTCAGCAGGTCCGGGTCGCCGGTCACGTCGTGGGTGTGGTCCGGGAGCAGGTCGCCCCGGTAGTCGGCCGGGGTCAGCCCGGCGCCCTGCAACATCGTGCCCCAGGCGCCGTCGAGCACGGCCACCCGGCCGTCGAGCAGCTCCCGCAGCGCGTTGTGGCTGGTCACGGTCCTGTCCATCGGTGCACCTCCCTGTCGGGAGGCGCCCTTGCGGAGTGGAACCGGCCGAGCGTGGCGGACTCTCGTCCGTCGCAGCGCCCCTCGACCTGGCACCTGACGTTACCCGCCGCGCGCGGCCCCCGCCAACCGAACCCGTGCGATCCCGCCATGTGGTCCGCCGACCGCGCCGGACTCAGGCGGTCGAACGGTGTCGTCACGCCAGGAGTCGGGTGACGGTGCCCTTCGCCGCGTCGATGGCGGCGGCGCGCACCGTGGCGTTCGGCTGCGCAGGGGCGTCCGATTCGAGGAAGAAGTGCATGTCGACGACGAGATTCCCGGCCTGCGCGGACACCCTGTAGGTGAGGGTTTTGTTCTTCACCGTCGTCACGAGGTACGCGACTCCGGGGAAGTCCTCCAGGGTCTCCGCCGTCTCGCCCTTCTCGCCGGACTCCAGGAACGTGCCGCGCACGTTGAACCTGGCCAGGCGGGCGGACGTCTTGTCGGAGATGTCGATCCACATGGACAGCCGTTCGGGCTCGCCCTGGGCGTACCTCAGAGTGCAGGAGGCGAAGCCGTCCTCGTAATTGCTGGCGTCGGGCTCGATTTTCGGGTACATCGCGACGAGTCGGACAATGTCAAACTTCCCGCACATGCCCTTCTGCACAGTCAGGGTCGGCGCGCCAGCGTCCCGGCTGTCGTCCAGCGCGAAGGTGGCGGCGGCCGGGGTCGTACCCGGCTGGGCGTTCTTGTCCGTGGTCTTCGACGGACCACCGGAGCAGCCGGTCAGCGCCAGCGCGGCCACCAGGGCAGGCACAATCATACGACGCAAAGTGACTCCCCGTGACCATTGTCGATGTTCGGTGCGGCTACAGGGTAGCCATCCGGGAGGTCCGTTCACCGGGGCGGGGTCGTCACACTTCTGCTCAGGGCGATGGCGAGGCGGCGGCGCCAGGGGGGCGGCGTCGCCGCCGCAGCCTGCGCCGCCGAGCTGGGGCTGCGGCCCACGGTCGCCGAGCTGTCCACCGTGGAACGGGCCTTGCTGTGCGCCGCCGGGGACGCGGTAGTCGGCACGATGGGCCGGTGGGCGGACCGCTGGGGCCTGGCGGCGCGCCTGGCCGGCGCCGGGCGTGGGCGGGGCGTTCGGCGCCCGCCACGGCCTCGATGTGCCGCTCGTGTTCGGAAACCTGGACCGTGGCCAGCCCGCGACCGTACCGGCTACCCGGAGGAGGCGTCGCGCCTGCTCCGGCAGGGGCACACTTCGGCGCCCTGCCGCTGGTCGGCCCTTGGTGCGCCCGGCGCGCGGGCCCGGTCAGAGCGCCGGGGGGACCACCGCTCCCCGGCTGCGCGCCTGGGCCTCGACGGCCGCGAGGTCGATCCGCTCGTTCCTGCTCAGCGAGGCCCTCGCGGCACCCTGGACATCGCCGTCAGTCACTCTCCGTGCGCGCCGGCGGTCGAGGACAACCGCGAACACCGCTATCGCCACAGCGGGCACTCCCAGCCATATCATCCACATTCCTCGAAGTTACCCGGCAGAAGCCCGATCGACATCCCCGAGGACGACGCCCGGGCGGGGCTCTGAGGCTCCGTCCGGCCGGCCTGCGACGTCACCGACGGCACCGTGAACGTGCGTGCGCCGGACCAGCGGGTGCGGGTGGCGCTCCTGCTGGCCTACCGGACAGGTCCTGTTGTCCGGGCCGCGCAGGGTGACCGTCAGGTCCTCGGCGCAGGTGTGCTGGATCGTGATCGACAGGGTCACCACGGGCCACCGCCGCTGCGTCGGGGACCGCCAGCAGCAGGGCCAGGGCGGGGACCGCGGCGGCCACCCGCGACGGAAACCGGGCTGGACATGATCAACTACCCTTGATCAACTATCCCTCGCACGACAGGAGACCCAGTGGTGGACAACAGGCGCGCCTTTCTGACCGGCGCGGTCGGGGTCGGCGCCGGCGCGGTGGTCGGCGGGTTGGCGCAGGCCCCCGCGTACGCGGCGGTGGTCTCCGGGGCCGATCCGGGCAGCGTGAACGTCCTGGACCACAATGCCGACCCGACCGGCGTCCGGCCCAGCGACGACGCGTTCCGGGCCGCCGCGGCGGAGCTGCTGGCCTCGTTCCAGGCGACGTCGTACTCCAGCCAGATCCCCAGGAAGGTGCTGGTCATCCCGCCCGGCAACTACCTGATCACCCAGCCGGACTGCCTGCTGCCCAATGTCGACGGAGGCGAGAGGAACGCGCGGGGCGACCTGAACGGGGTCGTGGACGGGATCAGCATCACCGGCTACGGCAAGCGGGTGTCGACGATCACCTACGCGCCCACCGCCGACGACACGACGCTGTGGACGAACAAGCGGCGGTACAAGAACATCCGGATCTCGGGGTTGAGCTTCCACAGCACCAACCCGACGTCGAGCTTCAACTACTCCTACTCCGACGCGGCCGGCCTGGGCGTGCAGGACACCTGGTACACCGACGTGGAGTGGCGCGGCGACTGGACCCGGGGCATCGGCCTGGACGGCTCCTCGGTCTCCAACCTCAACAGCGAGATGGGCTGGGACCACTGCCAGGTGTCCGGCACCTACTCCGACGCGTTCCTGGTGATGGGGATGACCCCGATAGTGAGCCAGCAGGACCAGTTCCTCAACTACTGGTTCCGGGAGTGCAAGGTCGAGTTCCAGTCCGGGGTGTTCGTCCGCAACAACCGGGGCGGTTCGATGAACTTCATCGGCGGTTCCTACATCCTGATCGACGAGCACAAGGCCGGCACGTTCTTCAAGCTGGAACGCGCCGTGCCCAGCCGGGCCGACTCGGTGATGCGGCTGTACGCCCAGGGCGTGCGGTTCGAGCTGCGCTGCGACCTGCACAAGGTGATCGACTCGGCCTGGTACAAGGGGCACATCACCTTCGAGTCCTGCGACGACACGGCCCGGGCGTTCCAGGGGTTCGCCGCCGGGACACTCACGCACGCATACGACTTCACCCTCAACGGGTCGCGAGGGCCGATGGTGCGCTACGTCGACTGCGCGCTGATGGGCAGGCACGAGGTCACGACGTCGGCCACCCCGACGACGGCCGGCAAGGTGCTCTACGACGGCTCGCGGTTCGCCAACCGGTCCACGGGGATCCTGAGCTGGACGGGAGCGACGCCGCGTTACGAGTACCGGGACTGTCTGGCCGGGGCCGTCTACCTGGCCGACGAGAAGAGGCCGTGACCGGAGCCGGCCCGGTGAGCGGGGGCTCACCGGGCCGGTGGTTCTTCTAGAAGCCGTAGATCTGGTAGCTGAACGTGGTGCTGCCGGTCGCGCCGCCGCTGTTGGTCGCGGTGACCTTCACGGTGTACGTGCCCGCCGTCGTCGGCCGGCCGCTCACCGCCCCGGAGGAGCTGATCGACAGGCCCGGCGGCAGTCCGGTCGCCGAGTAGGTCAGGGTGCCCCCGGTGCTGGACGTGGCCCTGATCTGCAACGGGAACGCCTGGAAGCCCACGAACCCGGTCTGCTGACCCGGGTTGGTGACGGTCACCGTGCCGCCCGGCTGCCCGGTCGGGCTCGACGTCGGGCCGGCGGTCGGGCTGGTGCTCGGGGACGCGGTCGGGGAAGCGGTCGGGCTGGTCGACGGCGAGGCCGTCGGGGTGGAGCCGGAGCACGTCGGGTCACCGGACTGGGCCGGCACGCTCACCGCGTCCCACGCCGCCTTGGCCTTGGCGAAGTACCCGCACGTCGAGTCGATGTCCTTGGCGGCCTTCAGGGTCAGGGTGCGGTACTGCTTGTAGCTGACGTTGGACGGCTTGGCCAGCATCGCGTTGTAGAAGACCTGGCCGGCCTGCCGGATGCCGATCCCGGTGAGGGTGCCGCCGTTGTTGCAGGTCGGGCTGGTCGGCTTGCCGTTGCCCGGGTTGGTGCCCTCGGCAAGCAGGTAGAACCAGTGGTTCATCGGGCCGGCGGCGGCGTGCACCTCGGTGTTCGGGATCGACGAGGAGTAGCAGTTGGGGTGATTGCCGACCTTCGACGGGTCGGCCATGTTGCGGATCGGGCCGTTGCCGGTCAGGTTGATCATCTCGCCGACGAGGTAGTCGGGCGCGTCGTACTGCGCGGACTGGTTGGCGTACGCCTCGGTCAGCGCGCCGAAGATGTCCCCGGTCGCCTCGCCCAGCCCGGCCTCGCCGGCCGTGCCGCCACCGGTGAACTGGTCGATCGCGTGCCCGTTCTCGTGCCCGACGACGTCCATCGACGAGATCCAGTCATTGTTGTTGTTGTGGCCGATCTCGATGTGGTCGCCGGTCCAGTAGGCGTTGACGTCGCCCAGGCCGACCCGCACCTCGAAGCCGTTGCCCCGGCCGTCGATCCCGCTGCGGCCGAGCCAGTTCTTCAGCATGTCCCACTCGTGCTGCACGTCGTAGAGCACGTCCACGCAGCCGGTCTCCCGGTCACCGCCGGAACCGTTGCCCCAGGTGTCGTCCGAACCGGAGAACACCTGCTTGGTGCCGATGTCCGTGCACTTCACCCCGGGCCGGTTCGGGTCGGCCGTCGTGTACGTGCTCCCCGAGTGCGTGGTGTCGATGGCCAGCGGGTTCGGGCCGTTCCACTTGCCGGTGCCCTCGCCGGCCTTCACCTCGTCGTCGGCGCGCAGCACGGCGCCGGTGGCCGCGTCGACGAAGACGTGCAGCCTGCTCGGGGCGTGTTCGGTCAGACCGACCACGATGGTCTCCCAGGCCAGTTTGGGCTCGCCCCAGGCCAGGACGACGAGCCGCTGGCCGGTCACGGCGTCCACGTGCGGGAGCTGGGCCCGCGACGTCGCGGTCGCCTGGCCCGCCGCGACGGCCGGGGTGGTGGCGACTGTGATCGCCCTGGTCTGCGCGGCCGTGGTGGACCGGACGTTGCCGTGCGCGTCGGTGACGACCGTGAAGTCGCCGCCGACGACCGCCAGGCCCTGGTACCGCCGGTCGTAGGTCACGTACTGCAGGCCCTGCGGGGTGCTCACGACGCCCCGGGACGTGTAGCTCTCCCCCGGCGCGCCGTGCACGGCGGCCGGGTCGGCGGCGATCACCCGTTCGGCGCCGGCGACGGCGGCCGACGGGTCGGGGGCGGCGACGTCGGCCACCAGCGCGGACGGCTGGGCCGACGGCGCGCCGGAGGCGGTCACCGCCGAGGCGATCGCGACGGCCACGGCGGCGCCGACAGCGACCCCCGCCGCTAACACACGCGTGTTCTTCATGGATTCCTGCCTTGTCTGAGGGGACGCGGACCGAGACATCGATCCGCGTCTCCGGACTGTAGGAGCGGTCCGGGGCCTCTTCAGCCCTCGCGGGTGCAGAACGAGGGTCCGGCTGGGGTCGCGCCGCTCGGGGCTGAGGGGGTCGACGAGGGCTTCCTCACCCGGCGGACATCCACTGTCACGTCCCGTGGCCGGTCGCTGGACCGGGACTGTAATGGCGGTGTTAGGGGACCGTCAGCGCGGCACCGGATGCTGGTGCGGACCTGATGACCGGCGCCCACCGCGCCGACTTCCTCAAGGAGCACCATGATCGGCTTCAAGAAGCTCGCCGCCGTCGCCACGCTGGGCACCAGCATGGCCCTCGTCGCGTTCTCCGGCCCGGCCAACGCCGACGGCGGGGTGCACGCCACCAACTACGTCGCGACGTTCTCCAACGGGACCACGCAGTTCAAGGTCCGGCTGGTGGACGCCGACGACGTCGCCGCGGCGTACAAGAACCTGAACACGCCGGCCGGCCAGTCGCGCACGATCATCAACGGCAAGATCGTCCGCAACGGCGGCGTGGACTTCTACAACTCCCCATACACCTGGCACCTGGACCCGAACGACCTCGCCTTCGTGGACATGGCCACGGAGGTGTGCGACGCCGACCCGCGCGATGTCGAGAACGGCACGATCACCAGCGACCGGTACTGCCCCTGGCACCAGAAGGTCATCAAGATCGAGCAGGTCGCGATCTAGCCTGCTCGGTGGTGGGCGGTGCCGGTGACTCAGCGCCCTCCGCCGAGCTGGGTCCGCAGGCTCTCGGCGACCGGGGCCGGCAGGGTGGGCGCGCGCAGAGCTGCCGCCGCGTACCCCCTGGCCGGGCCCGGTCTGCCGAGGGCCTGTTCGGCGACCGCCAGGTTCGCCAGCGCGAGCGCCCGGTCCGCGTCGGTCCGGCACCGCGGGCTCAGCACGACCGCGGCCACCGCCGACCGGCGGGCCGCGCGGTAGTCGCCCAGATCGATGGCGGCGGCGGCCAGGTTGGCCAGCGCCGAGCGTTCGATGTCGGGGTCCGCCAGGCGCCGGCCCAGGGCGCGCAGCCGGTGGAAGCAGTCGGAGGCCTCGTCGATCCGGCCCTGCGCGGCCAGCGCGAGGCCGCGTTCCCGGAGCGCGCCGGGGGTGGGCGGCGGAAGGTCGCCGGGCGCGGGCAGCGGCTGGCCATGTTCCTGTCGCGCGCCGGAGGCTGGCCGCGGGTGGCCGTGCTCCCTGGACGTGCCGGGGAGATGACCGACCGTGTCCAGGATGGGCAGCGGCTCGGCGCGCAGGATCGCCGTGTGCAGCGAGGTCAGTGCCGGCCCCGGGTCGACGCCGAGCGCGTCGGCGAGCGCGGCGCGGGTCCGCTCGTATCGGCCGAGCGCGTCGGCCTGCCGGCCGGTGGCGTACAGCGCCGCGACCAGCGGCGCGATCAGGGTCTCCCGCAGCGGGTGCGCGTCGGCGGGCGTGGACAGTTCCGCGATCGCCTCGCCGGGTCGCCCGAGCCGGACGAGCGCCCCGGCGAGCAGTTCCGTGGCCTCCAGACGGGCGTCCTCCCACTGGGCGGCGCACCCGGCGAGCTGGTCCGGCGCCCCCTGCAGGGCCGGTCCCCGCCACATCCGCAGCGCGGCGCGCAGGGTCGCGGTCGCCGACTCGTCGGGGGCGGACCTGGCGGTGTCGAGGGCGGTGCGGAATCGGAAGGCGTCGACCTCCTCGGGCGGCGCGTGCAGCCGGTACCCGGATGGTTGGGTTTCCAGGCGGTCGCCGAGGGTGCCGCGCAGTGCGGAGAGGTGGCCGTGCAGCACGGTCCTGGCGTGCTGGGGCGGGCCGTCGGCCCAGAGCAGGTCGATCAGCCGGTCCACGGGCACGGACCGGTTCTCGGCGAGCAGTAACGTGACGAGTACCACGGTGCGTTGGCCCCGGCCGAGGGGCACGACGACGCCGTCGCGGACCAGTTCCACCCGGCCGAGCAGCCGAAACTCCATCAGGGACCTCCCTCGTCGACCGCGAAGTATCCCCGCGTGACGGGTCCCCGGCGAGGCGGTTCCAGTCAGATTCCAGTGCGGCCCGGCCATGATCGTGCCGACAGCGAGGTCGATGGAAGAGGTTCCCTGGTGTGGATCGTGTGGGCGGTACTGTTCGCGTTGTTCGGTGGACCGGTGGCGCCGGACGCCCCGCCCGGCTGCCCGCCGGACCGGGTGGTCATCACCGGGCCCGGCAGCATCGCGATCGACTGCAAGCCCTGAGTTTTTCGGGTACCGCGCCGGCCGGCGCGGTACCCGCGGTCACCGGGCGCGCCGGCCGGACATCGTGGCCACCCGCCCTGGCAGTGCCACCTTCCGGTCGAGTTCGTGCAGTCCCTCCGCGATCGGCCGCCCCCGGAACGCCTCCAGGTCGGCCCGCAACCCGTCGAGGGCCGCGGCCAGGTCCGGGTCGGCGTCCTTGCGGCGGGACAGGTTCGCCGCCAGTTTGTCGATCCGCTTGATCACCTCTTCGGGTACCGCCGTGCCGCCGTCGGCCGACAGCGCCGGCCGCAGGTCGCGCAGGATCTCCACGCACTGGTTGCGCAGTTCCGGGTCCCCGGCGAGCAGCTGCGCCATGGCCGGGGTGTGCTGGGCCAGTTGACTGACGTAGCGTCGCCCGACGACCGACCCGGCGAGGGTGTGGTCGCGCAGGTGCCGCAGTGCCGTCATGTCCAGCTCGACGGCGGAGTCCGCGGCGAGCGAGTCGGCCAGGCAGAGCACCTGCGTGCTGAACTGCAGCAGCGCCGAGCACCCCTCCTTGATCACCTGGGCGGCCTCCGCCGCCGCCGGTTGGAACTCCCGGGCGGTCTCGATGGTCAGCGCGTACACCTTGGTCTTGCCGGTGTCCACCAGGTGCCGGGCGTAGACGTAGTCGTCGGAGGTACCGGAGGTCGGGTACAACCCGACGGAGTGCTCGACCAGGTAGTTGCGCCCGCGCACGGCGGCGATGGCGTCGCGGACCGCGTTGCCGGCGTTGAAGAACCAGGTGTTGTCGTCGGGCTGCATGTACTCCGCGTACACCGTGTCGCCCGGGTTGCCGCGCAGCCCGTTGTAGGCGGGGTTGGCGAAGTTCTGCCCCGGGTCGCTCGTCTGGGTGCTGTCGTCCCCCCACGGCAGCAGGACCAGTTCCGAGTACGAGTGCACGTCGATGAAGCCCCGGATGTTCGGGAACGAGTCGAGCATCCACCGCACGTTGCGGGTCTCCGGCTCGGAGAACGCCGACGGGCCCCTGAACACGTCGCTGCACGCGTCGGTGGAGGTGCCGATCCCGCTGGAGAACAGGAAGTCGTAGTTGCGGTTGACGTCCACGCCCATGCACGACGCCCCCGGGTTGACCCGGCGGTTCTTCCGCCACATCGCGTACCCGGCCGGGGACTGGACCCACGTCCGGCCGTCCGGGTTGACCAGGGGCAGCAGGTACACGTCCATCGCGTCCATGATCAGTTTCACGGTCGAGGCCTGGTACGTCCGCCCGCCCAGCACGATGTCCGTGCCCTGGGTGTAGGACTGGCACATCTGGAACCCCAGCGACACCAGCATGTCCGGATTGACCAGCTCACGGGCGTGCACGCCGCCGATGTAGAGCACGCCGCGCCGGTTGGCCCCGCCACCCTTCCCGATCTTCACGGCCCGGATGGTGCGACCCTCCACGCTGTGCTCGGGCATGGTGATCAGCTGGCACAACGTCGGGTAGCCACTCGCCAGATACCGCAGGGCACCCTCGATGCCCGCCGTCGTCAGGTACGCCATCTCACACCTCCCCGTTCGCGCTGAGCCACTCGCGCAGCCCGATGGTCTCCGAGGCCCGGCTCCGGGACGCCTCCTCGGCCTGGACGGTCACCTGGTACCCGGCCTCCACCAGGCGGGCGACGTCCTCGAGGCTGACCAGCCCCTCGACGCTGCCGCCCTCGGTGGGCTCGCCGGCGAACCGCTCGGCGTCCGGCCGGTCGGCGGTCAGGTTTTCCCTGGTCAGGTGTTCGGTGGTGAGATGTTCCGTGGTCAGCCGTTCCGTCGCCAGCCGTGATGTGGCGAGGCGGGCGGTGGCCTGGAACAGGTCCAGTTCGAAGTCGGCGAGGTGCCGCAGGGCGCGCGGGTCGGCGGCGTGCACCGTGACGAAGTAGCGTCGCTGCCGGCGACCGGTCGATGCCCCGTCGAGAACGGATGATTCCATCGTTATCTCCCCTCCTGGGCGGCGGGATGGGTGGCGGTCGATCTCATCCTGTCACTCGGGGCGACGGAAAAGTCACATATGCGATATGGCTCTGAATGCGGCTGGGCTGGTGCCGGGCACACCACGAAACCCGTTTTCCCGGTACGACGCCTGCTCCGACGGGGCGGCGGCGAACCTGAGTCGGAGGGTGTCGTCGCGGCACCGCGTGGGGCGGGAACGGTCCGCGATGAGGACGGGCCGTGGCATGAGGGCATGAGTGAGGTCGAATGCGCGAGAATCGACATATGCATCCCGAACTCACGCCCGCCCGAAGGGCTGAACTGGCCGCACTTCTCGACGATGACTCGCGGCTGAGGGCCGAGTACCCCAAGGTCGCCGACTACCTGGACATGGCCCCGGGACTCTCCGGCACCGGCGATGCCGAGGCTGACGGATCCTTTGACCTTCGGCTGGTCCACCACATGACCGCCCCACAGGAGGGAAATCCGCTGTGGAGCATCGTTGGACCCTCGGTTACGAGTGTTGACGGCCGCCGGGTGATCAACAATGGATCAGCCAACGGTTCCACGCGGCTCGCCTATGCGCAGATGACACTCCAGGCCGCCTACGCCTACGCCGTGCCGTCGCCGGAAACGATCCAGTGGGTTTCGGACTTCGCCGAAGGCCGCCGGATCATCGACCTTGGCGCTGGGCGCGGCTACTGGGCGCGCCAGTTGGCCGAGGTCGGCGTCGAAGTGAGTGCACACGACATCCAACCCCCGAACTCCGCCGGGAATGCCTCGTTCCCCCGTGCGGCCGGACAGCGGGACGCCTGGTTCGAGGTTCGGGACACGTGCCATGTGGACCTTCAGTCGGATGCCGTGCTGTTGCTGTGCTGGCCCCCGGGCTGGGGTGACCGGATGGCTTCCACCGCGCTCCAGGACTTCGAGAAGGCTGGCGGGCGGCGCGTGGTCTACATCGGCGAGCCCCGAGGTGGAAAGACGGGAGATGACCTGTTCCACGACGCTTTGGCGGAGCGCTGGGAGTTGGCTTCGACCGATCAGGATTTCGTCTCGTGGTGGAACCTCCATGATCTCGCCGCCGGGTACACGCTCCGCGAGGAGTAGGCCGCCCGCCATGCTTGTGTATACATAGAATCTGTGTATACACTGCGGTCCTCTGGTATCAAGGAGGACCGATGGCGTCACCGCCCGCATACGTGGCGATTGCCGGCAAGCTCACGCAGCTCATCCGACGTGGCGACCTTCCGCCGGGCGCTCAACTGCCCAGTCTTGACCGGTTGGCTGAAGAACACGGCGTGTCGGAGATCGTCATTCGCCAGGCCATGGGCCTGCTGCGACGGTCGGGGCTCGTGCACACCGTGCCGAGGAAGGGCAGCTTTGTCGCCGTCCGCCCGCAACTGATTCGGGTGTCCCCCGAACGCCAGAAGGAATCCGCCGAGACTTCATTCGGCAACGAATCAGACCTCGCTGTCGCGGTAGAGCGGACCGGGGATCACGTACTGGCAGGCGATCAGCTCGCCGAGATCTTCGGGATCAAGCCCAGTGACAACGTCGCTCACACGGTCACCAGCGTCCGGGAAGGCGGGACGCCCATCTCCATCTCTGACACCTATGAGGCTGGTGACGACAGGGACATCGCGGCTGTGACCCTGGAGGAAACGCTAGAAGATCAAGTTCCGGCGCCTGGGCACAGCGCTTGGCTCGGCATCCCCGCGGACGCGTCGACCAAGACCGTCCGTCAGCGCTACTTCAACCGAGCGGGCCAGGTCGTCATGGTCTCGGACATCACGTACGCCCGCGATCGGTACGCGGCGTTCACTTTCACGATGACTCTTCCCACAGACGAGAGCTGAGCGGAGCGCACACACGACAGAAGATGCCGGGGCGGGCGACTGGTTGGTCGCCGTGGGCGCCCACCCCGGTTATCTGAGTGACGAAGGGATCGCCTCATGGAGCTTCACCCGCGCAACTCACACACTGTCTATCACGAACCGATACCCGGAACCATCGCGCCGAGCGCCGCTGAGGCGCGCGACGTGTTGGCCGAGCACGTGCTCGACCCCCGTTCGGGGACGTGCCGCGTGTGCCTCGTGCCTAGTCCATGCGAACCGGCCGACTTCGCCATCACCGCTCTCACGCGGCTCGGCGTGTCCCTGCCGGGCACGTCAGAGCTGATCCCGGTGAACGGGCCGACTTTGGTGCTGTCGACGGTGCCGCCCCGGCACCTGGCCGCCGCCCTCGAACATCCGACGGGGCCGCCCAGCCATCACGCCGCTCCCGCGCCGCCGGGTGTCGACCCGCTTGATTGGGCACTCGCAGTTCGCCTGCTGTGGGACCACCGCCCCGACGAGTCGGAAATGTGTCGCGCCTGCGGCACCCTGTACTGGTGCCGTGCCCGCCATCTGGTTCAGCGGGTCATCAACGGACGCCGCCCGTCGTCCCGGCCTTCTGAGCCTGCCGACAGGCTACGACTGACGGCACCAGGGCACAGGACCCGTCGCGCGCCTGGGGATGCTGGTCGCGACTACTTCGCGACACCGCCGCACCGGGGCGCTCCCGGTCGGTGGGGGAAGGCTGCGGCATGACCGTCAACGGCGCTGCCCTCAACGCACACGCATGGCTGACCGCGAGCAGCCTGGGCCGGCTGGTCACCGAGTACGACTACGACACGTGCCGCGCCAGGATGGTCGGCGGTCTGCGGGTCGAGTGCGACGGCGAACAGCCGTACTGGCTGGAGTTGGGGCAGGGTTACAAGCTCTGCCACGACGGTGAGGACTGGGCAGTTGAGGGCGGGTCCTGGGGATGGGCACGGCTCACTCTGCACGGCGGCTCGGTCACCAGTCTGCGCACCGACCACGGCGACCAGGAACTCGACAGGCACTCGACGTACATGGTGGTACCGCTCGACCATGTCGGCTATCCGGAGGCCTGGGAACTGCTGAGGGTGACCTCGTGAGCGCGCCGGTCGAGGCGATCCCCGCACCGCGTCCGTTCGCCCTGCGCCGCTGGGCCGATCCCACAGGAGTCAGCGGCACAGGCATCGTCGCGCACGGCGTGCAGTGGTTCGACGGCCGGATCGAGCTGCGCTGGATCGGCACCACGACAGGGGTGACGAGTAGCTGCTCGTACGACTCGATGGAGGACATGTTGCGCGTGCACGGGCACGGCGGACACACCGAGGTCGCGTGGCTCTCCGTGGGAAGCGAAGTCAGGTGCCCTCCACGCGCACACACATAGCGGTCCGCAGCGGATCAACCAGCCGTTGTCAGGACCACGTTTTCGAGACCTCATCAGGGCTCGTGCTCCTGGACGGCGCGTCGTCCTTTGACCCATCCGTGCCAGACGGCGGCTGGTATGCCGGACAACTGGGCAAGCGCATCGCCGATCAACTGGACAGCGGGGACCTGGCTGACATCGTGGCAAACGCAATTGCGTCACTGGCCATGGAGGCCGAACTCCAGCCGCAGCGGGCACCATCGAGCACCGTGACCTTGGCGCGTTGGACAGCAGGCACGCTTGACGTGCTCATCCTGGGCGACAGTGCCGCCGTGGTGTACCTGAAAGATGGATCTGTCGAAGTGCTCTCAGATAATCGGTTAGCGGCCGTCGCCACGGAACAGCGAGAGGCCATCAACCGCCATTTCCTCGCGGGCAACGGCTACGACGACCGACATGTTCAGCTCATGGCCGAGCTTCAACGAGCAGAACGGCAGGCACGCAACACGCCAGACGGCTACTGGATCGCCGAGGCAGTGCCAGAAGCCGCCTATCAGGCCGTTCGACGCAGTTGGAGATCCGATCAGGTATCCGCCGTCCTCCTCGCTTCAGACGGTGCGACGGACGGCATTGACCGCCACGGCCAACCGGGCTCCTGGGAAGCCGCCCGCGAACTGATCCAGACGAGCGGAGCACGCTCCCTCATCGACGCGGTCCACGCAGCTGAGGAAAGCGACCCAGACGGCAGCCGCTGGCACAGGAGCAAACGCCACGACGACAAAGCCATCGCCTATGCCACCTTCAGTGGTCTGTGACGTCCGCCGGAACGCTCACCCCTGACTGACTGGAACCGTTCCAGAGCATCCCCGGAACGTGTTCGTACCAGAGTTCTACAGGGACGGCGTTCTCATCTCCGGCAGCGACCCCGCCCAGCGCGAGGCATGGTAGCCCCGCTGGTCTATCCGAACAGGCCCCTCGGCCTGTCAGGAGCCAGGCGGGCCGCCAGCTCGGCCGCGAGGGGCAGACCCAGTTCGGCGGCCAAGGTCTGCGCCGCCCGCCAGTGCCGGTCCCGCTCCGCCGGCTCCAGCAGACCCAGCTCGTAGAGCGCTTCGGCTTCGGTGCGGCGCTGACCGCTGGCCCGGGCCGCGTCCAGGGTGTGCCGGAACGCCTCGACGGCCGGGCCGGGCTCGCCGAGTGCCCGGTGCGCCTGGCCCCGGTAGAGCAGCAGGTCGGCGCGCTGGCCCCACACCGCGTCCTCGCCTGCGGCCGCGAGCGCGTCGGCGACGTGCGTCAACGCGGCCCTGGGCCGGTCCTGGCGCAGCGCCACCTCCGCCAGGTTGGCCAGCGCCCGGCCCGCCAGGGCGTCCGCGCCGAGGTCCCGGGCCGCGATCACCACCCGCTGGTACTGCCGGGCGGCGTCGTGCGGCCTGCCCGCCAGCGCGTACGTCACGCCCAGGTTCAGCAGCAGGCCGGCCTCCGCGGCCCGGTCACCGAGCCGGTGCGCCAACGCCGAGGCCCGCCGGTGGCAGTCGACGGACTCCTCGAAGGACCGCTGGTCGTTCAGCGCGGTGCCGAGGTGCCCGAGCATCGCCATCCGGCCCCGGTCGTCGTCGAGCGCGCCGGCGGCGGCCAGCCCGGTGCGCAGCGTGTCGGCCCACTCGGCGCTGTTGCGCCGGCCGTAGAAGAATGGCCACAGTTCGCGGGCCAGCCACCAGGCGCGGGCGTGTTCGCCCACGTCGGCGGCGAGGGCGACCAGTGCGCCGGGCGTGCGGTCCTCGGCGTCGAACCAGGCCATCATGGCCGCCCGATCGGCGAACGTCCGGGGCTCGGCCGGCGGGTGCTCGACCGCCAGGCCCGGCGGCCACGGCTGGTCGGGTCGCCAGTGTGCCCGGGTGCGGCGGGTGGTGTCCAGGTAGTAGTCGAGGAGTCGGGCGGTGGCCCGGGTCCGCCCGTCTGCGGTCAGGTCGGTGGCGGCGAGCTGGCGGGTGTACAGCCGGACCAGGTCGTGCCGGGCGTACCGTCCCGGGGACCGTTCCTCGACCAGGTGCGCCGTGGCCAGCACGTGCAGGGCCGCGGCACCGGCTGCTGGGGCCGCGCCGAGCAGCGCGCCGGCCGCCGACGCGTCCACGTCCGCGCCGGGGTGCAGGCCCAGTAGTCGGAACAGCCGGGCCGTCTCGGCCGGTAGGGCCCGGTAGCTCAGGGAGAGGGTCGCGGCGACCCCGGCGTCCTCGGCGGCGAGGGCCGCCAGGCGACGCCGCTCGCAGCGCAGTTCGTCGACGACGGCGCCCACCGGCCACCGCGGGTGTTCGGCGAGCCGGCTGCCGGCGATCCGCAGCGCCAGCGGGAGCCGGTCGCACAGCTCGACCAGGGCGTGCGCGTCGACTGGGGCGGCACCGATCCGGTCGGCCCCGACCGGGTCGGCCAGCAGGGCGAGTGCGTCGGCGAGGTCGAGCACGTCGAGCCGGACCGGCCGGGCGCCCTCTCGGGCGGTCAGTGCGTCCAGCCGGTTGCGGCTGGTCACCACGGTCGCCGACCCGCCGGCCCCGGGCAGCAGCGGCAGCACCTGCCGGGCGTCGCGGGCGTTGTCCAGGACGACGAGGAGCCGGCGGTCGGCCAGCAGGGACCTGTACAGCGCCGACCGGGCGTGCGGGTCGGCCGGGATCCGTTCGGCGGGGACGCCGAGGGCGAGCAGGAAGCCGTACAGCACCGGTCCGGGGTCCGCCGGGCCGGCCGGGTCGAATCCGCGCAGGTCGGCGAAGAGCCGGCCCTGGGGAAACTCGGCTGTCCGGTGCGCCCAGTGCAGCACCAGGGCGGTCTTGCCCACGCCGGCCGGCCCGGTGACCACGGTCAGCGCGCCGGGCCCCGCCGCGCCGGCCAGCCCGGCGAGTTCGGTTTCCCGGCCGGCGAACCCGGCGGGCGGGCGGGGCAGCTGGGCGAGCGCGGCGGGCGTGGGGATCAGCGCCGGATCGGCGGCGAGGATCGACCGGTGCAGTTCCTGGAGTGCCGGCCCCGGGTCCAGGCCGAGGAGGCCGGCGGTCCGGCGGTGCGCGTCACGGTACGCGGCGAGGGCCTCGGTCTGGCGGCCCGACCGGTACAGCGCGAGCATCAGCAGTTCCAGCAGCCGTTCGCGGTGCGGGTGCCGGTCCGCGGCGGAGGTCAGCTCGCCGATGAGGTCGCAGTGCCGGCCGAGGTCGATCTCCAGTTGGGCCCATTCCTCGTAGGCTGCGAGCCGGTGCTCCTCCAGCCGGGCCCGCTCGACGTCCACGAACGGGCCGGTGACGTCCGCGAGCGGGACGCCCAGCCAGCGGTCGAGCGCGGTCCGCAGGGTGCCGGCCGCCCCGGCCCGGTCGCCGAGCCGGCCGAGCCGGCGGGCGGCGGCCACGTCGCCGTCGAAGTCGTCGAGGTCGAGCTGGCCGGCGCCGACCCGCAGCAGGTAGCCGCCGTCGACGGAGGTGAGGATCCTGGCCGGCTCGCGGGGCTGGCGGTCGGGTTCGAGCACGCCGCGCAGCCGGCGGACGTAGGTCTGCACCACGTTGGTCACGCTCGGCGGGGGTTGGCCGCCCCACACCCCGTCGACCAGCTCGTCGCGGGACACCACCCGGTTGGCGCGCAGGAGCAGCTGCGCGAAGACGCTGCGTTGCCGGCGGGGGCCGAGCTCCAGCTCCCGCACCGGGTCGAACGCGCGCAGCTGGCCCAGCACCGTGTACCGCGCGGACGCGGTCATCGCGGCTCCCCCCTCCGAGTCGTCGAACGTGCAGAGTCCCGGAGGCTGGAAAGCGTTCCCCGGCCGCGGTGAGAGCAGTCTCACGCCAGCGCCGTTGCGGCCCCGTTGCAGCGGCCACTGCGACGGTGGTCCGGTGCGGGGGCGGTCCCCAACGCCGTCCCCGCACCATCCGCTACGCGTTCGGCGCCGTGCCCGTCGGGCTGACCGGCCGGCTGAGCGGCACGACCTGACCGTTGGCGGGCCGCCATGGCCGGTCCGACGCCCCACCCCACAACGTGTGGCCGCCCCGGATCGCTTCGGGGCGGCCACTGGCGTTTCGTCTCGTGGAACGCCTCGTTGCTGGAGAAATGCCATCTTGGCGAGACTTGTCCCCGTGGAACGCGGCATCCCGCCGGACGGCACACGATCGACGTCCGGGGATGTCCGCGCCTCGCGCCGCGCCCGCATCGCTGGCGGCAGCTCCCGGAACACCCACACACCAGAGGAGACGCATGACCATCACCCCGGACGCCGAGGCCGCGGAGCGCCAGCTCAGCCTCAGCACGGCCGCCGCGCGCAACCTGGCGACGACCACCAAGTCCGTTCCCCAGATGCAGGAGATCAGCTCCCGCCACCTGCTGCGGGTACTGCCGTGGGTCCAGGTCCCCGGCGGCACCTACCGCGTGAACCGCCGCCTGACGTACGCGGTCGGCGACGGCAAGGTGTCCTTCGTCAACTCCGGCTCCGACATCCAGGTCATCCCGGCGGAACTCGGCGAGCTGCCGGTGCTGCGCGGGTTCGACGACCACGACACGCTGACGGCGCTGGCCGGCCGGTTCACCCGGCAGGACTTCGGTCCCGGCGAGGTGATCGTCGAGTTCGGGCACGCCGCCGACCAGGTGTACCTGATCGCGCACGGCAAGGCGGTCCGCCTCGGCGTCGGCGAGTACGGCACGCCGACCAACCTGGGCGTGCTGGCCGGCGGTGACCACTTCGGCGACTGGGTGCTCGTCGACGACGCCGGCATCTGGGAGCACACCGTCAAGGCCAGCACCCAGGTCACGGTCCTCGCGCTGCCCAGGGCGGAGTTCGACCAGGTCTTGGCCGCCTCGCCGCCCCTGCGCGCGCACGTCGACCGGCTGCTGGCCGCCGTGGACCCCAACACCAACCGGCACGGCGAGGCCGCGATCGACCTGGCCGCCGGGCACGTCGGCGAGGCCGTGCTGCCGAGCACGTTCGTCGACTACGAGCTCGCGCCGCGCGAGTTGGAGCTCAGCGTGGCCCAGACCGTGCTGCGGGTGCACTCGCGGGTCGCGGACCTGTACAACGAGCCGATGAACCAGCTGGAGCAGCAGCTGCGGCTGACCGTCGAGGCGCTGCGCGAGCGCCAGGAGTACGAGCTGGTCAACAATCCCGAGTTCGGCCTGCTGGCCAACGCCGACCTGCGTCAGCGCATCCACACCCACAGCGGCGCGCCGACCCCCGACGATCTCGACGAGCTGTTGTCGCGGCGGCGCAACTCGCGGGCCTTCTTCGCGCATCCGCAGGCGATCGCCGCGTTCCTGCGCGAGTGCACCAAGCGCGGGATCTACCCGGACAACGTCGAGGTCGACGGCAAGCGACAGCTCGCCTGGCGGGGCGTGCCCCTCTACCCGTGCGGCAAGATCCCGATCACCCGGAACCGCACCACCTCGATCTTCGTGATGCGGACGGGCGAGGAGGACCAGGGCGTGATCGGGCTGCGGCCGGGTCCGCTGCCGGACGAGGTCCAGCCGGGGCTGAACGTGCGGTTCATGGGCATCAACGAGCAGGCCATCATGTCGTACCTGGTCAGCGCCTACTACTCGGCGGCGATCCTGGTGCCCGACGCGCTCGGGGTGCTCGACGACGTCCAGCTCGGCGCCGTGCAGGACTAGCCGACCCGGCCGCTCGCACGAGGGAGGTACCCGTTGCCCGTGATTTCCCGCCCGCCCGCGACCGAGAGTCTGGTCGCGCTCGCCCGGGCGCTGTTGTCCGACACCAGCTCGGCACCGTCGGCCACCCTGGCCGATCTGCTCGGCGACTCCACGCCGGCCACGGCGGGCCTCGCCGGGGCCGGCGTGGGAGCCGCCCCGGTGGTCGATCTCGCCGCGGCCGGACTGGCTCCGGCGGTCGGCCTGGCCACGGTCGGTCCGGCTCCGGTGGTCGACCTGGCCGCGGTCGGGCTGGGGACGGCCATACCGTTCCCGGCCTTCCACGGCCGGCCGACCGGCCTGGGCACCTCGGCCGCCTGGCTGAGGCCGAACCAGCCGGAACCCGCGACCGGGGCGACTGCGGCGAAGGGCGACGACGACCTGCCGGAGCTGTTCTGCCCCGGTCCGGCCCGCGACGACCCGGCGCTCGGCGAGCTGGTCAACGACCGGCTCGTCATCTGGGCCGAGGAGATGGGCATCTACGCCGGTCGGCTCGACCACCTGCGGTCCTGCAATTTCGGCCGGCTGATGATGCTCACCCATCCGGCGGTGGACGACCCTGACCGGTTGTTGGCCGCCACCCAGGTGGTCGTGGCCGAGTGGGCCGCCGACGACTACTACCTCGACGAGGAGGAGATGGGAGCCGACCCGCGGCTGACCAGCGCCCGGCTGGGGTTGATCTACGGGATGGTCGATCCCGCCGCGCTGCCCGGGGCCTACCAGCCCCAGCTCGATGACTTCGTCCGTGACGAGCCGATCGCCCGGGCCTTCCGGTCCGGGATGCGCAACCTCGCCCGGTACACGACGGGCGCGCAGATGGGCCGGTTCCAGCACCAGATGGCGATCCTGTTCACCACGCTCGGGCAGAACGCGAGCTGGCGGGTCAGCGGCGCGCGGCCGGCGGTGTGGGAGTACCTCGTGCACCGCCACCACAACAGTTATCTGCCGCCGATGATCCTCGTCGACGCGCTGGCCGGCTACGAGCTGTCGGCCGAGGAGTTCTACCACCCGAGGGTGCGCCGCGCGTTCACGATGGCCGGTCTGGCCGCGGTGCTGATCAACGACCTGAACTCCGCCGGCAAGGAGGCCGACGACGACCTCAGCCTGCCCGAGGCCATCGTGGCGGAGGAGGGCTGCACGCGGAAGGAGGCGATCCGCCGCACGATCGAGATCCACAACGAGCTGATGCGCGGCTTCGTCGCCGAGGCGGGCGCGCTCAGTCTGGTCGGCACGCCGAACCTGCGCCGGTTCTTCGCCGACACCTGGGCATGGTGCGGCGGTAGCCGCGAATGGCACGCCACCACCCGCCGGTACCACTCCGAAGCCTGATCCGTACGAGGAGGACATCATGACCATGACCGACACCGTGCTGCGCACCCCCTACCAGCGTTCGATCGCCCGGTACTGGGACGAGGAACGCGACCCGGTCAACATCCGCCTCGGCGAGGTGGACGGCCTGTTCCACCACCACTACGGGATCGGCGCCGTCGACCCGACGCTGCTCGGGGACAGCGCGCCCAGCGAGGAGCGGGTGATCGCCGAGCTGCACAGGCTGGAGAGCGCCCAGTCCACGTTCCTGCTCGACAATCTCGGTGACATCGGCCCGGCCGACCGGCTGCTCGACGCCGGGTCGGGGCGCGGGGGCACGTCGTTCATGGCGAACCAGCGGTTCGGCTGCCAGGTCGACGGGGTGTCGATCTCCCAGCAGCAGGTGGACTTCGCCAACGCCCAGGCTGCTGAGCGCGGCGTGGGCGACCAGGTCCGGTTCCACTTCCGCAACATGCTCGACAACGGGCTGCCGGACGGCTCGGTGCGTGCGGCGTGGAACAACGAGTCGACGATGTACGTCGACCTGTTCGAGCTGTTCGCCGAGCACTCCAGGTCCCTGGCCTTCGGCGGGCGCTACGTCACGGTCACCGGTTGCTGGAACGACCTGACCGGCGGCCGGTCCAAGGCGGTGATCCAGATCGACGAGCGCTACACGTGCAACGTGCACTCCCGGGGTGAGTACTTCCGGGCGATGGCGGCCAACAGTCTCGCCCCGATCGAGGTCATCGACCTCACGGCACTGACCATCCCGTACTGGGAGCTGCGTGCGCGGTCCTCGGTGGCCACCGGGGTCGAGGAGTCGTTCCTCACGGCGTACAAGGAAGGCAGCTTCCACTATCTGATGATCGTCGCCGACCGGATCTGACCGATGTCCGGGTCGGAGTCCACTCAGGACTCCGACCCGCGTCGGGAAGGCGTTCCCGTCGTTATCCCCTACGTGTCCACCAGTGCGACCGCCACCACCTCCATCGTCGGCAGGATCATCAGGCTCGCCACCTGCCTCCTCCGCGAGGGCCGCCCGCTGGGCATCTCGGAGATGTCCCGTCTCCTCCAACTCCCGAAAGCGACGGTGCACCGCCTGGTCACGGCCCTGGCGGCCGAGGGCGCGGTGGTGCGCTACGGCAACCTGTACGACATCAGCGACCGCACGTGGCGCCTCCTGGACGCCGCGGCCACCCCCACCCACGCGCTCCTGCGCACGGTGCTCGCCCCGCACGTCATGGAGCTGTTCCACCACACCCGGCACTCCGCGAGCCTCGCCGTCCTGCGCGGCACGATGGTGTTCCACCTCGAACACCTCCAGACCCGCACGAGCAGGCCGCAACTCGCCAACCACGCCCCGGCGCACGCGACCGCCATGGGCAAGGCGCTGCTGGCCCACCATCACGACATCCACCAGGTCCTCGGCACGACCCCGCTTCCGGCGTTCACGACCAGGACCATCACCGACCCCGCCGACCTGACCGTGGAGTTGGCGTCGATCCGCACCCGGGGCGTCGCCTACGACCACGGCGAGCACGCCGAGGACCAGGTCGGGATGGCCACCACGATCGACAGCGCGCCCGGCGGTCCGGTCGCGGCGATCGGGGTGGCCGGGCCGCGCGCCTCCTTCAGCTTCGCCAGCGTCGAGCCGGTCCTGCGGCGGGTGGCGCACACGGCGTCGACGGCTCTGCGGCGGGCGATGGCCGGTGTTCCCGGTGACGGTGTCCCGCCCGATGCGCGACGCGGCTCGCCGGTTCCCCCGCATCGGTGACGCGACAGTGCAGAATCCGACAACCGGCGCAGGATTGTGGCGTAGATCACCACAATGGACAGTGTGGCCCCTGACATTCGCTTGTACGGCCGGTCGTCGATCCTCGAATCCTTCGCCGCCTGGGGCATCCGGCGGCGACCGATCCGCCCCCTGCCGCTGCTGCTGCTCATCGGGCGTCGGGGCAGCGGAAAGACGGCGGTGCTGCACGAGCTGCGCCGGCTGGCGTCCGGCTGGCCGTGCGCGTTCCTCGACCTCGACTCGCGCCGCAACGACTCCGTCGTCGGCCTGTTGGGCGCGATCGTCTTCCAACTCAGCGAAGGGCACCGGGGCCTGGGCCGGCTCAAGTTCCCGAGATTTCTGATCGGGCAGCTCGCCGCGCAACTCAACCTGACCGGGCTGACCCAGGACGCCGCCCGGCAGGCCGTGCACACCCTGCTGGACAGCGTGAAGCGCTACCGCCGCCTGCCGCCCGACGTACGCCAGCTCCTCGGACAGGTGCTCCAGGCGGCGGTGCCCGGCCCGGCCCCGGTGCCCGACGCGGTGCTCAGCGCCTTCGAGCTGACCCTGCGGTTGTGGCGGGCGCCCGGCAAACGCTGGTGGGGCGACGACGGGCCGGCCGCCGACCGGCTCGTCGAGCTCAACCGGCAGCTGCACGACGGCACCCAGCGCGAACGGGACGAGGCCACCGAGGCTCTCGGCCGGGCCTTCCTCGCCGACCTGCGCTCGGCCTACGGCAACGTCTTCCGGGGCCCGGACCGGACGGTGGCCAGCGTCGCGCTGCTCGACAACGCCCACCTCGGAGCCGGCACCGATCTGCTCCGACTGCTGGCGCGGCTGCGGGCGTCCGCCGTCGGTGCCGAACCACCCGACCAGCTGCTGCTGGCCGCGGCCACCGGGCGCCGGCCCGACCGCCTCAACCTGGCGACCCCGGTCGACCCCGACCGACTGACCTGGGACGACTCCCGGCTCGGCCAGGGCCACGCGTGGTTCTGCCCGGTCGAGTTGCGTGACCTCACCGCACGGGAGGTCACCGACTGGGCCGAGCGCTCCGGCCTGTCGCGCCGGTCGGGCCTGGCCGTGACCGGCGGACTCCCTGGCGCCGTCAGCGTCCTACTGGAACTCAACGGCGATCCCGAGCGGCTGTTGCTGCCGGACTCCCCGGCGGTGCGGAGTCTGGAGACGATCCTGGACGACTTCCCGGAGTCGATGCGTTCGGCGCTGATCAGTGCCGCCGCGGCCGAGGACTGCTCTCCGACGTCGTTGAACGCGGCACTGCGCGACGCCACGGCCGGACAGATCCGTCAGCTCCGTACCCTGCTCAGTGAACGGTTCTGGCTGGCGGAGGATCAGCTGCATCCCTGGCTGCGGGCCCTGCTGCTGGTCCAGCTGCGCTCACGCGGCGACGACGACCCTGACGGCTGGCAGAAGACCCACACCCGGCTGCTGGCACTGCACGGCTCGCAGGCCCGGCCGGACGCGGCCCGCTTCCACGAGCTGGCCCTGGGCAGGCTCCGCCCGGTCGTGTGCTCCGTCGAGGCCGAGCTGGACACGAAGGCGCCCGCAGACTGGATCGCCCTGGTCCGGCGGATCACGCTGGCACCGCACCGCCGCCGGCGGCCGGCCGACATCTCCGGGGTCGCCGAGCTGTCGCGGTGGGCGGCCGACGAGCCGCACCGGGTACTGATCGTGGCCCGGCTGATGGCGGCGCACTGGCTGGCCGCGGACCCGTTCGTCCGGTCCGGTCCGGACCTGTTCGACGCGATCGCCGACGAGTACGAGGAACTGGCGAGCCTGCGGCCCGACGGCTACGGGGTGTTCTTCGGCGAGGCGGAGAGATTCCGGGGGCTCGCCCTGGGCCGCCGCATCGAGGAGGAGAACCGATGACCGGCAATGTTCCGTGGTCGCTCCGCCGGAAGCTGCTGCTCGGCGTGGCGGGCGTACTCGTCATGATCTCGGTCGTGGTCGTCACCAGGATCCTGGTGGCCAGAGGCGGGGAGTGCGGCGCGGACATCGACCGCGTCGGCCCCGAGCGGGCCTGCGTGGGCGTCACCGACGGCGGGTTCGTGTTCCACCCGACCCTGGCCGGGGTGTCCGAGACGATCCGCCGGCAGAACGCCGACGTGACGGACAAGGACGCGGTCACGATCGCGTTCGCCCAGCCCATCCCGACCGCCGAAACCGGCAGCTTCAGCCTGGCCTCGATCCAGCACGAGATGCTCGGCGCGGCGGCGGCCCAGCGCGAGGCCAACGCGAGCGGGGCGAAGCCGAGGATCCGGCTGCTGATCGCGAACTTCGGCGAGAGCAACGAACACTGGGCGGGGCCGGTGGCCACGCTCGTCAGGCTCGCCGAACAGGGCAGGCTGCGCGCCGTGGCCGGCCTGGGGCAGAGCAAGGCCCAGACCCGGGCGGCGATGGGTGAGCTCTCCCGGCACGGGATCCCGATGGTCGCGGCCGTCATCACCGCCGACAACATCCACGGCGGCGGGCCCACCGACAAGGTCACCCCCGACGGCAAGGACGTCGACCTGAAGGACAAGGGCGGCATCTACGGCCTGGCACGGGTGTCCCCCACCAACCACGACGAGATGGCCGCCGGCCTCAACTACCTGGGCCCGGACGTCCTTCTCGTTCACGACGACAACGCCGACGACGACTACGTCAGCACCCTCGTCGCCCACTTCAAGGCGCTGCGGCCCGGTAGCCAGCCCTCGAAGTTCAACCGCGAGTCGGTCGCCAACCGGATGCCCGGCGTGGTCAACGAGATCTGCAACGGCGGCTACCGCGGCGTGTACTTCGCCGGCCGCGGCACCCAGCTGCGCCAACTGCTCGCCGCCTTCAACGACCGCAGCTGCACGGACGGCCCGACCGGACCGGTGCGGACCATCACGGTCCTCAGCGGCGACGACGCCAGCCAGATCCACCTCAACCCGGCCGACCCGGTGGACGGCAAGATCATTTCGGCGATGAAGCGCAACGCCGTCCGGCTGGTGTACACCGGCCTCGCGCATCCCGACCAGTGGAAGGTGTGGAACCGGGACCGACTGGTGAGCCCCGAGCAGGCGAACCCGGCGGCGGCGGGATTCGAGACGTTCCTGTCCACCATGGGGATCAAGACCCCCGAGCTCACCGACACCGACCGCACGATGCTGGAGGACGGCCAGGCCATGATGGCCTACGACGCGGTGAAGGCGGCCGCAGCGGCCGTGCAGCGCAATGTCGAGCACCCGGAGAACGTGGAACTCGGGGGCGTGCAGAACGGCCTGTACAACATCAACACCTCCAGTCCGCTGTCCGGTTCCAGCGGGCCGATCGCCTTCGACGAGATCGGCAACCCGGTGAACAAGGCGATCCCCATTCTCCGGCTCACCTGTCAGGGGCGGATCGAGTTCGTCCGGCTCAGCTACCCCGGCGCGGCGGTGCACAAGCCCGATCCCATCGATCCGAACCGCTGCTGACGACGCGAAGGCCAGCGGCGATCACCTAGGGGCGTTTCCGCGCTGTCTCCCTGGAATGTGTCGCGGAATCAGTCGTTGGGAAGGGTTCGTGGAATTCCCTGCGCCGGCGACGCCGGGAGGAGGCGGTTGCCGCTGATCGCGGCAGGTGACAGCTGGATGGTGCTGTCGAGGTTGGCGATGCGGGTCTCGACGGCGTCCAGGGCCAGCCGTACCGCGCCGAGTCCGACCGCCTCGTCACCCAGTTGGGAGGCTTCCAGCCTGGGCGGATGGGGGCACGCGCGTTCCAGGTGCTGGCGCAGGCGCGGTAGTAGCAGGTCCGCGGCGTGCACGAAGCTTCCGCCGATCACGACGAGATCGGGGTCCAGCGTCAGCGTCATCGCGATCAGGCCACCGGCGACGTCGGCGGCGAACCGGTCGACGGCCGCCACCGCGGTCGTGTCGTCGTGGCGGGCGGCGGCGAAGACGAGTGCGGCGGCCCGGTCGCGGTCGCGGTGCTGTCCGGGTGCCGCAGCGGCCAGCCGCTCGGCGGCGTCGTGCCAGCCGAGTTCGCGGATCTCGCCGATCTCCCCGGCGGCGCCGGCGGAACCGCGGTGCAGCTGGCCGGAGACGATCAGACCGGTACCGAGCCGCACGCCCGTGAGGAGGTAGATCATGGTGTCGGCGTGGTGGCCGCGCCAGCGTTCGGCCAGGGTCGCGAGGTTGCAGTCGTTGGCCACGGTGACCGGGCAGCCCAGCAGGTCCGACATGGGTGTGGCCAGGTCCAGGCCGGTCCAGCCGGGCAGGACGACGGACTTGGTCACGATGCCGTCGCGCGCGATGATGCCGGTGGACGCGACCGCGGCGGACCACACGTCGGCTTCGCTGAGCCCGGCTGCGGCCAGCGCGGCACGCACGGTGGCCTGTGTCGCGTTCAGTCGCTTGTCGGCCGAGTCCCGCGGTGACGCCTTCACCCGGTGGGTGGCCACGATCGTCCCGGCCAGGTCGGCGATGGAGACGCCGATCGCGTGCGCACCGATGTCGATGCCGGCCACGTGCCCGGCCTCGGCCAGGAACCGGTACCGGCGTGCCGGCCTCCCCGGCCGCTTGACGTCCGCGTCGCCCGAGGCCAACCAGCCGTGCTGCTCCAGGGACTCGGTGACCACGCTGGTGGTGCGCCAGGACAGGCCGGTCCGCTCGGCGATCTCGCTCAACACCCGCGGCACCCCGTCGCGGAGCACGGACAACACGCTCAGCTCGTTGACGCGGCGCAACATCGTCTGATCCCTGGCGATGCCGGGCAGCGGCTCGGGCACGGCGGCGGCCCCTCCTTGGGTGAGTTTCCTGCCGGTTATTGATGCGATTACGAAAACTACACGACCCCTGACCTGCGCCTCCGCCTGGCTCGATGCCCGCCGGGGGGTGACCGCGACAACAACGGCAACGACAATGCGCAGGCTCCGCGGCGGGGCCCCTGGGCGGGCGGCGGTGTCGGAGTCGTCGGTGGGGACAGGAAAGGGCCGGGTGACAACGTCCGCGCTGGACATCGTCACCCGGCCGGGTGCCGGTCTTCGGGGCGCGCCTGTGGTCAGGCGCGCCGAAGATCAGGAGGGCAGGGACCAGGTCTGGTTGTGCTGGTTGTAGCCGCAGACCCAGACCGCCAGGCGGGCACCGTCAGTGGTGGTCGCCCCGCCGTAGACGTCCAGGCATTTGTTGGACGCGGCGTTGACGAGGTTCCCGTTGCGCCGGTACGACCACGACTGTGTGGCGCTGCCGGTGCAGGTGGACAGGGTGATGGCGGCGCCGTCGGTGGTGCCCGCCGCGGTCAGGCACTTGCCGAGCGTGCGCGCAGTGCCGTCGCCGGGGAACGTGAAGCGCTGGTTGGCTCCGCCATGGCAGGTGTACAGGGTGATCGGCGTGCCGTCGGTGGTGCCACTCGCCGTGTCATCGAGGCACTTGCCCGAGGTGACCGTGATCTGGCCGGTCGGCTGAGCGCCGGCGCAGGTCGCGCCGGGGGTGACGCGGAACATCGCGGTACCGTGGGCGGGCACGGTGGCCGAGATCGTGGTGCCTGAGCTGCTCTGCCCGGTCCACAGGTCCTTGACCGCGTAGGTGCATCCGGTGCCGCCGGGTAGTCCGACGGTCGCGGTGGTGGTGGAGATGGTCGCGGAACTTCCGCCGCGGTTGAACAACGCCACCGCCCTGTCGCCGTTGGCCAGCTGCCGGGCGAGGATGTCGGTGTTGCCGTTGCGGGAGACCAGCGTCCCCTGCGCGCCGAGCGGGTCCTGGTCGACGGCGACCACGTCGGGGTTGCCCACGATGGCCAGCTCCGCGGCGCCGAGGGCGGTCACGTCCGTGCTCAGGATCAGTGGTGCGGCCATCATCGACCACAGGCTCATCTGGCTGCGGGCCTCGTCCGGGGTGATGCCCGAGCCGGGGATCAGGAAGTCGGGATCGTTCCAGGCGTTCGGTCCCGCGAACCGGGCCAGCGGCAGGTTGTAGTCGTAGTTGCGCACGATGGTGCTCCACTGGGTCGCCGCGCTGTACTCGGCGAGGCCCATGTCGTCGCCCTCCCGCCACAGCTGGCCGTACTGCGGGGTCCATTCCAGCACCTTGTACCAGTCGCGCTTGTCGGACACTCCGATGTAGAAGTAGGCGGGTGCCGACTCGGAGAACACCATTCGGCGGCCGGTGTTGGCCAGCGCCTGACTCCACTTGGCGTAGACGTCATGGTAGGTCTGTTCCTGGGTTTTGCCCGGCTCCGGCGGCACGTTGCAGCCGTCGAGCTTGACGTAGTCGACGCCGAACGAGGCGAACAGGTTCGCGTCGGCCTGCTCGTGTCCCCAGCTTGCCGGCAGCCCCACACAGGTGGATGTGCCGGCGTCCTCGTAGATGCCGAACTGCAGGCCCTTGCCGTGGACGTAGTCGGCCAGCCACTTCATCCCGTGCGGGAACCGGGAACTGTTGGTCACCAGATTGCCCGCGGCGTCACGGCTTCCGGTCATCCAGCAGTCGTCGACGGTGATGGTGCGGTATCCGTTGGCCGCCAGCCCGCTGGAGACCAGCCGGTCGGCGGTGGCGACGAACAGCGCCTCGTTGAGGTTGCACGTGTAGCGGGCCCAGTTGTTGAAGCCCATGGGAGGGGTGGGGGCCAGGTTGGCGCCGTTGGCGGCGGTGACCGAGGGGGCGGCGATCACTGGCTGGTAGACCGGTGCGGCCGAGGCCGGCACCGCGGTCATCACCATCGACATCAGGCCGATGGCGACGACGAGGCGGGTGACTCTGCGTCTCATGGAGGGACTCCTAACGCATGGCAGTTATGTATGTCACATATATAACTGACATAAGTTGTGCGCACAAGGCCATCTCAGAGCAGCTTCTTGCACGCGGCATCACAGGGCGTTTGCAGACACGAAGGCCACCCGCTGGACAGCCGCCGCCGCGCCGCGCGGCCCGGCCAGCGGTTTCGGGGAAACCCGATTGCCCGCGCCGGCCGGTCCAGGGCAAGGTATGCCCATGACGTTCTGACGGACAGCCCCCTCCCCACGGCCCCGGCCCGGTCACCCCGCGCCGCGCCCCGTTGTCCGATCAGCCTGCCCTGGAGCCTCCTTGTCCGAGCACCGCCCCGCCACCGTCACCGTCTTCGCCTCCCCCGCGAGCTGGATCGAGTCCGACGCCGTCGACCAGTGCCACCAGGTGGCCGCCCTCGACGGCATGGTCCACGTCGCTGGGATGCCCGACCTGCACCCGGGCAAGGGCGCCCCCATCGGCGCGGCCATGGCGTCGACCGTGTTGTACCCGCTGCTGGTGGGTTCCGACATCGGCTGCGGCATCGCCGTGTTCCCGATCAGACTCAAGCGCGTCGTCCCCGAACGGCTCGCCGCCCGGTTCCCCGACCTCGACGAGGAGCCGGACGCCGACGACCCGGCCTGGGACGTGCTGGACGGCGACATTCCCGCCGACCATCTCGACGGTCTCGGCACCGTCGGGCGCGGCAATCACTTCGTGGAACTCGCCCAGGTCAGGACCGTCCTCGATCCCGGGCACGCGGGCCGGCTGGGGCTGGCGGACGGGGACGTCGTCCTCATCGTGCACAGCGGCTCGCGCGGGCTCGGCGAGCGGATCCTGCGGGCGCACACCGACGTGCACGGCGCGGGCCCGGCGGAGGATCCGGCCGCGTATCTCGTGGAGCACGATCAGGCCGTGCGCTGGGGATCGCTCAACCGACGGCTCATCGCCGCCCGGGTCGCCCTCGCCCTCGGGGCCGTGCCCACGGAGCCGATCGTCGACCAGTGCCACAACCTGGTCGAGGTCCGCGATGGCGTCTACCTGCACCGGAAGGGGGCGGCGCCGGGTGACGGCCGCGACGTGCTCATCGCCGGTACCCGTGGCACACCCTCCTATCTCGTCGCCGCGCACGCCGGGCCGGACGCCAATCACTCGGTGGCGCATGGCGCCGGCCGTAAGATGTCCCGGGCCGACGCGCTGCGCCGGGGCCGGGCCAAGCACACGGTCGAGGAGCTGCGCCGCACCCCGGTGGGGTCGCTGGTGGTGTGCGGGGACCGGCAGTTGCTGTTCGAGGAGGCGCCGACGGCGTACAAGCGGATCGAGCAGGTGATCGCCGACCTCGTCGAGCACTCCCTCGCCACGCCCGTGGCCACCACGGTTCCCCTGATCACGTACAAGACCGCGGATCTCGGGTCCGAGCCGCGCCGCGAACAACGTCGGCGCCGGGATCGCCGATGAGCCAGGACCAGCCACAAGCCTGCCAATATATCGACTTTGATTGATTTTTACCCTCTGGGGCGTGTGAAGTGGTTCCCACCGTTGCACCCTTGGAGGCGCGATGAAACCCCTCTTCCTCCGCCGGGCCCGTTGGCTCCTGGCGAGCGTCGTCCTCGTCCTCGGCCTGGCCATGGCGAACCCCGCCGGTGCGGATCCGCTTCGCCAGTCCGACGACAACCCCTCCGCCGAGTACGTGCTGACCGGCCCGAAGACCAACGCCGACGTGAACGCGATCGCCCGGACCGGCGCGTCCGTCGACAACGTCGAGCACGGCCGGGTCTACGTCACCGCGACCCGAACCGAGATCGCCGCGATCAGCCGGCTCGGCTTCACCGTCGAGAAGGCGCCCCAGGCCGAGGAGATCGCCCCCGGGCTGGCCGGCTTCCCGCCCGCCGACTCCAACTACCACGACTACGCCGAACTGACCACGGAGGTGAACAATCTCGCGGCGGCCAAGCCCGCGATCTTCAAGAAGCTCAGCTACGGCACCTCCTACGAGGGCCGTGACCTGATCCTGGTCAAGATCTCCGACAACGTGGACGTGGACGAGGACGAGCCGGAGATCCTCTTCAACGCCCACCAGCACGCCCGCGAGCACCTGACCGTCGAGATGGCCATCTACCTGATGCACCTGCTGGCCGACAACTACGGCACCGACCCCCGGATCACCGACCTGGTGAACAGCCGCGAGTTCTGGATCATGCCGGACGTGAACCCCGACGGCGGCGAGTACGACATCGCCACCGGCGCCTACCGGTCCTGGCGGAAGAACCGTCAGCCCAACGCCGGTTCGTCGAACGTGGGCACGGACCTCAACCGCAACTGGCCGTACAAGTGGGGCTGCTGCGGCGGCTCGTCCAGCAGCACCTCCAGCGAGACCTACCGCGGACCGTCGGCGTTCTCCGCCCCGGAGACGAAGAAGTACGCCGACTGGGTGAAGACCCGGGTGGTCGGCGGAAAGCAGCAGATCTCGGTCGCCATCGACTTCCACACGTACTCCGAGCTGGTGCTGTGGCCCTACGGCTACCAGACCGCCGACACCGACGGGGTGATGAACCCCGACCAGCGGAGCACGTTCGCCACGATCGGCCAGCAGATGGCGTCGACGAACAACTACACGCCCGAGCAGGCCAGTGACCTCTACATCGCCGACGGGATCGTCATCGACTGGCTGTGGGCCGACCAGAAGATCTTCGCGTACACCTTCGAGATGTACCCGTCCTCCGGCGGCGGCGGCTTCTACCCGCCCGACGAGGTGATCCCCGCGCAGACCTCCCGGAACAAGGAGGCGGTGCTGAAGCTGGCCGAGTACGCCGACTGCCCCTACCGGGCGATCGGCAAGCAGCAGCAGTACTGCGGGACCGCTCCCGGGCCGCGGTTCGAGAACACCACGGACGTGACGATCAGCGACAACACGACGGTGGAGAGCCCCATCACGGTCTCCGGGGTCACCGGCGCGACGTCGGTGTCGGTGAACGTGGACATCAAGCACACCTACCGCGGCGACCTGGTGATCAGCCTGGTCAAGCCGGACGGCACCGTGGTCGTGCTGGAGGACTTCCCGAACAACGACTCGGCCGACGACGTGCTCAAGACCTACTCGGCCACGGTGCCCGCCGCGGCGAACGGGGTCTGGAAGCTGCGGGTCCAGGACGTGGCGAGCAACGACGTCGGCAAGATCGACGTGTGGTCGCTGCAGTTCTGATCCACCGGGGCGGTCCGGCCAGCCGGGCCGCCCCGTACCTCAAGTCTTCCTTAGCTGGTACCTAAATCCGCGCTGGACCAGGCCACCGCGGCCCGCCCCGAACGTAGTGTTCGGCGGGCCGCACGAGCCGAGAGGTACCAGATGCAGACCGACGCGTCACTGGCCGCCGCCGCGTCCTCCGGGGACCGGACAGCCTTCGAGGAACTCCACACCCGGCACCACCCGGCGATGGTGGGCTTCGTCCACCGCCTGACCGGAGACCGGCGCCTCGCCGACGACATCGTCCGCGAGACGTTCCGCCAAGCGTGGCAGGAAAGGGCCGCACATTTCCCCCTGCCGTCCGCCGTGATGGCGTGGCTCCTGGGCGACGTCCACCGCCGGGCCCTCGACCCGGCCCGCCGCGCGGGCCTCCCGCTGGACTTCGCGATGCCCCGACCGCCGGACCACGTTCTGCGGTCCGTCCCGGGCGGCGTTCCGGGGGCCGGTCCGGAAGGTGTGGCCGAGCAACGGCAGGCGCTCTCGCTCGCCTGGTCGGCGCTGCGCGGGCTCGCGCCCCACCATCGGACCGTGCTGGAACTCGCCGCAGTCTGGAGGCTGTCCGCCGCGGACATCGGCGAGGTCCTGGGCGTCGGCCGCAGACGGGCGACGGCACTCACCCGCGAGGCCCATCGGGCGTACAGCAGTGCGTTGTGGGTGGGGCTCCTCGGCCGGCTCGCGGAGCGCTGTCCGGCGCTGGACGCCGTGGTGCACCGCCGTCGGGTGCGGATCGTGCCGCTGGCCGTGGCCGTCAGGCGGCACGTGGACCGTTGTCCGGAGTGTCACGCGCTCAGCGCCGGGGTCCGGTCGATGAACATACTCGCCGCGCTGTATGCCGCCGCGGACACCGGGGCCGCCTGGGCCGCCGGGGACATCGGCCCAGGCGGGGCGGAGCGACCCGGCTGGGCGGGCACGACCCCTGGCACCGCCCCGGGCCCGTGGCCGGACACCGCTCCCGACCGTTGGCCGGCCGCCGGGCGCGGGCGGGCCGGCCGCGCGCTCCTGGTCGGCGTCGCCGCGCTGACGGCGCTCGCGCTGGTGGGCGGCGGTCTGGCGTACGCGCTGAACGCCGGCGGCCCCCGGACGGACGCTATGTCGCAGGCCGGTGCGGTGCCGGTGCCCGAGGCCGAGGCGAACCCCAGTGTCAGCCCGGCACCGGGCCCCTCCCCCACCCCGATGGCCAGCCCGACGCCCGCACCGTCGCCGACGAAGGCGCCGCCGACGGTCGCCGCGACCCGGCCGCCGGGCGTCAGCGATCTGGAGGCGCAGGTCCTCGCCCTGGTCAACCAACGCCGCGCCGAGGCCGGCTGCCAACCGGTGCGGTACGACACGAGACTCGCCAAGGCCGCCGCCGACCACAGCGCGGACATGGTGGCCCGCGGCTACTTCGCGCACAACACCCCCGATGGTGTGACGCCGTGGGACCGGGCCAAGGCCGCCGGGTACCCGACGCCCTCGGCGGAGAACATCGCGGCGGGCAACGCCACGGCGAAGGGCACGATGGACCAGTGGATGAACTCGCCGGGGCACCGGGCGAACATTCTCAACTGCGCGTCCACGGCGATGGGCGTCGGCCGGGCGACCGGCGGGTCCTACCGGTACTACTGGACGCAGATGTTCGGCACGAAGTGACCTCCGCGTGGGCCGCGGCCCACGCCTCTCCCTGGCCCCGGTGGCGCCCGAGATCAATGGGGCCACCGGGGTTCTCGCTGCCCAGTGATCGGATGTCTGGGCTCCAACGTCCAGCGCCGCCTGACCCGATCCGGCCAGGAAACGCGGTGCGGCCAGCGCTGGTCAGCGGCCGATCCTCCCGCGACCATTCCCGCCGCCGGCATGCCTGTCTGTCCTTTTCGGTCGCCCGATCTCTGGGCAAATGCATACCGGCCAGGCCGTGGACCGCGCGCGGCACATTGGCACAAGTCTTGCAGGGATTGTGTTGACAATTGTCAGATCTGGCGAGAAGCTGAGCCAGTTCACTCATTAATCAACATCACTAGACATGCTTCACCTCGTCCGGCGGTGCGATCCCAGCAGGTGCGAGTCCTCTGATCATTACCCCTCATAGCGCGTATAACCCCTCAGGAGGCAACCGCATGTCCCCCTCACCCGACCCCGTCGGCCCCACGGGCCCCGGGGCGTCACGCCGGTCGCTGCTGAAGTTCACGGGCGCGGCCGGCGTCGCCGCGGTGCTCGGCGGCCTGCGGCCGTTCGAGGCCCAGGCGCAGGTCGCCCGGCCCGCGGCCCTGTCCCTCGTCCCGGACGCGTCGGCGACCCGGCTGTGGTATCCGACCCCGGCCGCCGAGTCGGCGATCATCACGCAGGGACTGCCGGTGGGCAACGGCCGGATCGGCGGACTGCTGGGCGGCGACCCGGCCCGGGAGTGCCTGTACCTGACCGACTCGACACTGTGGACCGGCGGGCTGAACGCCAGCCTCGACGGCGGCGGCCAGTTCCCGTACGACGCGACCAGCTTCGGCACGTTCACGATGCTGGCCAAGGTGTACGTCGCGGTGCCGGCGCACACCACGTCGGCGGTCAGCGGCTACCAGCGTGCCCTGGACCTCAGCAACGGCTTCGTCACCACGACGTACACGTATCAGGGTGTGACGTACCGCCGGGAGATGTACGCCAGCTACCCCGACGACGTCGTCGTGATCCGGCTGACCCAGGGCGGCGGCGGGGCCTACACCGGTTCGGTCACGCTCAACGGCACGCACGGCGAGACGACCACCGCCGACGCCACGGCGAAGACGGCCTCGTTCGCCGCCGCCCTCGGCAACGGGCTCCAGTACGCCGCGGCGGTCACCGCGACCGGCACCGGCGGAACCGTCGCGACCAGCGGCGCCACGGTCACCTTCACCAACTGCACCGAGGTCGTGATCATCGTCTCCGGGGGCACGAACTACACCCCCGACGCGTCGAAGGCGTTCAAGAATCCGGCCGTGGACCCCAGGACCGTGGCCGTGTCGAAGGCGACCGCCGCCCGGGGGATCGCCGGGACGACCCTGCTGGCCACGCACACGGGCGACTACCAGGCCCTCTACAACACCTCCACCGTCAACCTCGGCACGTCGTCGGCGGCCCAGAAGTCCCAGGACACCTGGGCTCGGCTCCAGGCCCGCGCGGCGTCCGGCGCGCCGGCCGACCCCGAGCTGGAGGCCAGCTACCTGCAGTTCGGCCGGTACCTGGCGATCACGTCCTCGCGGGGCAGCGTGCCGATCAACCTGCAGGGCCTGTGGCTGTCCGACAACGCGCCGCCGTGGATGGGCGACTACCACACCGACATCAACCTGCAGATGAACTACTGGCTGGCCGACCGCGCCGGCCTGGGCCCCACCTTCACCGCGCTCGCCGACTACTGCGTCTCGCAGGTGTCGTCCTGGACCACCCAGACGAGGAACCTGTTCAACGACTCCCGCAACCACTACCGCAACTCCAACGGAAAGATCGCCGGCTGGACCACGGCGATCTCGACCAACATCTACGGCGGCATGGGCTGGGACTGGCACCCGGCCGGCAACGCCTGGCTGTGCATGAACCTGTGGGAGCACTACCAGTACACCGGCGACGCAGCGTACCTGAACAAGATCTATCCGTTGTTGAAGGGCGCCGTCCAGTTCTGGGAGGCGCGCCTGATCACCACCACCGTCAACGGGGCCACGGTCCTCATCGACGACACCGACTGGTCCCCCGAACACGGCCCCTACGTCAAGGGCATCACCTACGCCCAGGAACTCGTCTGGGCCCTGTTCGACTCCTACCGCAAGGCCGCCGCGGCGCTCGGCGTCGACGCCGGCTACGCCCAGACCGTCACCGGCCTGCAGAACCAGCTCTACCTGCCCGTCGTCAGCCCCACCACCGGCTGGCTCGAGGAGTGGATGTCGCCGGACAACCTCGGCGAGACCCAGCACCGGCACCTGTCCCCCCTCGTCGGACTGTTCCCCGGCGACCGGATCACCGCCGACGGGAGCCCCGCGGCGCTCCTCACCGGGGTACGCAACCTGCTCACCGCCCGGGGCGAGGGCGGCTACGGCTGGGCCACCGCGTGGCGCTCGGCCTGCTGGGCGCGACTGAAGGACTCCGCCAAGGCGTACCAGATGCTGCTGGTCAACTTGAAGCCGTCGATCAACGGCAGCCCCGGAACCTCGCAGAACTTCTTCGACATCTACGGCGGCGGCAGCAACCCCATCTTCCAGATCGACGCCAACTTCGGCACCCCCACGGCCATGGTCGAGATGCTGCTCTACAGCCGTGCCGGCCTGATCGAACTCCTGCCGGCACTCCCCACCGCGTGGGCGGCGGCCGGCAGCGCGACCGGCCTCGGCGCGCGCGGCGGGTTCACCGTCGACCTCACCTGGCTCAACGGCAAGGTCACCACCGCCACCATCCACAGCACCACCGGCTCCACGACCACGGTGAAGTTCGGCACCTGGAGCCAGGCGGTCAACCTGCAACCGGGCGGGTTCGTCACCGTCACCCCCGCCCCGACTGGCGGCCGGATCCCGCAGTCACAGATGTCCGTCCGTTACGTGGACAGCCAGGAGACCACGAACGAGAACGCTCCGGGCACGAACGTTCTCGACGGTAGCCCGGCCACCTTCTGGCACACGAAGTGGTCGAACCCGGTCGCACAGATGCCGCACGAGATCCAGATCGACCTCGGAGCCAGCTACTCCGTCACGAACCTGTACTACCTGCCCCGCCAGTCCCAGGCCAACGGCCGGATCGCCAACTACGAGGTCTACGTCTCCACCGACGGCACCACCTGGGGCACCGCCGTGAAGACCGGCACGTTCGCCAACAACACCACCGAACAGACGGTGACCTTCACGGCCAAGACCGGCCGGTACGTGCGGCTGCGGGCGCTCAGCGAGGTCAACGGCAATCCGTGGACCTCCGTCGCCGAACTCAACATCGGCACCGCCTAACTCCCCCGTGGCACACCCCTTCCCTGGAGAGAACCCGATGAATTTCCGAAATTGGCCCACCCTGGCGGCGCTGGTGGCGCTCGCCTTCGTGACCTCCCTGGCGGCCGTCTGGGCCCCGACGGCGGCGCAGGCCGCGACGTCGATCACGATCAACGGCACGGCGGCCGGCCGGGTGTTCGACGGCGTGGGCGCGATCAGCGGCGGCGGCGGTAACTCGCGCCTGCTGTTCGACTACCCGGAACCGCAGCGTTCGCAGATCCTGGACTACCTGTTCAAGCCCGGGTACGGCGCGAGCCTGTCGATCCTGAAGGTCGAGGTCGGCGGGGACACCAACTCCACCGACGGCGCCGAGCCCAGCCACATGCACTCCGCCACCGACGAGAACTACCAGCGCGGGTACGAGTGGTGGCTGATGGAACAGGCCAAGGCGCGTAACCCCAACATCAAGCTCGTCGCGTTGTCGTGGGGAGCCCCGGGCTGGATCGGCAACGGCAACTTCTGGTCCCAGGACATGATCGGCTACCTGGTCAAGTGGATCCAGCACGCGAAGTCCGACCACAACCTGACCATCGACTACATCGGCGGCTGGAACGAACGCGGCTACGACAAGCAGTGGTTCATCAACCTCAAGAGCGGCCTGACCACGGCTGGGTTGGCGACCAAGGTGGTGGCCAACGACAACTTCGGATTCGGCGGCGACGTGGACGCCATGGTGTCGGACACCGCGTTCCGCAACGCCGTGGACGTCGTCGGCTCGCACTACGCCTGCGGCTACCTCGGCAACCAGACCAACTGCCCGAGCTCGGCCAACGCCGTCGGGCTGGGCAAGCCGCTGTGGGCCAGTGAGAGCGGTTCGCAGGACTACAACACCGGTGCCGCCGCCGTCGCCCGCGGGGTGAACCGGGGCTACATCGACGGGAAGATGACCGCGTTCATCAACTGGCCCATCGTGGCGGCTCTGTACCAGAACCTGTACTTCTCCACCGACGGTCTGGCCCTGGCCGACCAGCCCTGGTCCGGGGCCTACAGCCTCGGCAAGACCACGTGGGCGCTGGCGCACACCGCCCAGTTCGCCCAGCCCGGCTGGCAGTACATCGACCCCGCCACCGGCTACCTCGGCGGCAACCGCGCCAACGGCAGCTACGTCGCCCTCAAATCGCCCAACGGCACCGACTACAGCACGGTCGTCGAGACCATGGACGCCACCGCCGACCAGACCGCGACGTTCACCATCGCCGGCGGCCTGTCCACCGGGGCGGTGCACGTGTGGGCGACCAACATGCGCTCGGACGTCGCCGCGGACCACTTCGTGCGGCAGCCCGACGTGACCCCGGCAGGCGGCGGCTACACCGTCACCCTCAAGCCCGGCTACGTCTACAGCCTGACCACCACCACCGGCCAGGGCAAGGGCACCGCGGTGTCCCCGGCGCGGGCGCCGCTGAACCTGCCCTACTCCGACACCTTCGACGGCTACACCAACAACCGGTCCCCGAAGTACTTCACCGACATGAACGGCTCCTTCGAGACCCTCGGCTGCGCGGCCGGCCGCACCGGCACCTGTGTCCGCCAGATGGCCCCCAAGGCCCCGATCCGGTGGACGGACGAGCCGTTCCTCTACCCGTACACGATGATGGGTGAACTGGACTGGACGAACTACACCGTCAGCTCCGACGTGCTGCTCGAACAGGCCGGTAGCGTCGAGCTGCTCGGCAGGGTCGGCGCGCAGAACAAGAACAACAACGGGCTCAACGCCTACCATCTGCGGGTCTCCAACACCGGGGCCTGGTCCATCCAGAAGAGCGACTCCAGCTGGACGTTCACGACGCTGAAGAGCGGCACGGCCACGGCGCTGGGCACCAACCAGTGGCACAAGCTGTCCCTGGGCTTCCAGGGCACCACGATCACCGCCCAGGTCGACGGCACCACGGTCGGCACGGTCACGGACGGCACGTACTCCGCCGGGCAGGTCGCGCTGGGGATGAGCGACTACATCAACGCCCAGTACGACAACTTCGCGATCACCCCCGGGCAGACCACGCCCGATCCGAAGTACAAGCTGATCAACCGCAACAGTGGCAAGGCCCTCACAGTGACCGGGAACTCGGCGGCCGACGGCGCGCTGATCACCCAGTCCACCGACACTGGCGCGACCGGGCAGCTGTGGAGGATCGCCACCACCGGCGGGTACTCGGTGCTCACGAATGTCGGCAGCGGCAAGGTCCTGGACGTTCCCGGGTTCTCCACCACGGCGGGCACCCAGCTCAACCAGTGGACGGCCAACGGCGGCGCCAACCAGCAGTGGACGCTCACCACGAGCGGCGGCTACACCACGCTGACGAACCGCAACAGTTCGATGCTCGCCGACGTGTCCGGGGGCTCCATGGCTGACGGCGCACAGGTCCTGCAGTGGACGTCGAACAACGGCGCCAACCAGCAGTGGACCCTGGTGCAGGTGCCGTAGCGGTCCGGTTGTCCGGATTGACCAGGGGTGCACCGCCCGACCTGCTCGGTCGGGCGGTGCACCCCTACTTGCGGCCACCCCGGAAAGCGTTTACCTTTGCCTTTGGAAAGCGCTTACCAAAGGGGTGATCATGGAACGCAGGTCGATCGGCATCGTGATGAACGGCGTGACCGGCCGGATGGGGTACCGCCAGCACCTGGTGCGGTCGATCCTCGCCATCCGGGAGCAGGGCGGCCTTCCCGCCGCCGACGGCAGCCGGATCTGGCCCGAGCCAGTCCTGGTCGGCCGCAGCGAACGCAAGCTCGCCGAACTCGCGGCGAAGCACGGCCTGGCGTACACGACGAACCTGGACGCCGCGCTCGCCCGGGACGACACGCACATCTATTTCGACGCCCAGGTCACCTCCGAGCGTGAGGGCGCGATCCGCAAGGCCATCGCGGCCGGCAAGCACGTGTACACCGAGAAGCCGCTGACCGAGTCCACCGAGTCCAGCCTCGACCTGGCCGCGCTGATCCGGGCCCAGGGGCTCAGGAACGGCGTGGTGCAGGACAAGCTGTTCCTGCCCGGGCTGCGCAAACTCAAGCGGCTGATCGACGGCGGGTTCTTCGGCCGGATCCTCAGCGTGCGCGGCGAGTTCGGCTACTGGGTCTTCGAGGGCGACTGGCAGCCGGCCCAGCGGCCGAGCTGGAACTACCGGGCCGCCGACGGTGGCGGGATCGTCGTGGACATGTTCCCGCACTGGCACTACGTCCTCGAGCAGCTGTTCGCCCCGGTCCGGTCCGTGACGGCGCACATCGCCACCCACGTGCCGACCCGGGTCGACGAGGCCGGTGCGGAGTACAAGGCAACCGCCGACGACGCCGCCTACGGCATCTTCGAGCTCGACGGCGGCATCGTCGCCCAGATCAATTCCTCGTGGACCACCCGGGTGTTCCGCGACGAACTCGTCGAGTTCCAGGTCGATGGCACCCACGGCAGCGCCGTCGCCGGTCTGCGCAACTGCCGGATCCAGTCGCGGGCCACCACCCCCAAGCCGGTGTGGAACCCGGACCTGCCGGTCACCGAGCCGTTCCGCGACCAGTGGCAGACCGTGCCCGACAACGAGGAGTTCGACAACGGCTTCAAGGTGCAGTGGGAGCACTTCCTGCGGCACGTGGTCGACGCCACGCCGTTCCCGTGGGACTTCATGGCCGGCGTCCGGGGCGTGCAGCTCGCCGAGCTTGGCCTGGTCTCCGCCCGCGAGGGCCGCCGCGTCGAGATCCCGGAGCTGTCATGATCACCTTGCCCGACGGCCCGTTCCAGCTCACCGGCGGCCCACGGTGGCCGACCATGGGCCCAGCACGATCCCGAGACGTGTACGCGGCGGCACACGTCGTCGCCGACCCCACCGCCGACAACGTCCCCGGCGCGCCCGCCACCCTCGACTGGGACGCCACACTGGCGTTCCGCCACCACCTGTGGTCCTACGGGTTCGGCGTCGCCGAGGCCATGGACACCGCCCAGCGCGGCATGGGCCTGGACTACCCGGCCACCCGGGAACTCATCCGCCGCAGCGCCGCCGAGGCCCGCGCCGCCGGCGGCCGGATCGTCGCCGGGGTCGCCACCGACCAGCTCGACGTGTCCCCGGAGTCCCTGCGCGCCAGCCGCGACCGGCTCGGCGCCGACTCCTTCCGTCGGGAACCCGCCGGCAGGACCGCGTCGGACATCGACCCCCTGACCCGCAGCGCCCGCCAGGCGCGGACCCACGCCCGTACGGGCCTGGACATGATCGGCGTGGCGCAGCTCGACATGATCGGCCGCGCCTACGCCGAGCAGCTGGCCGACACCCAGGACGCCGGGGCCGTCCCCGTCCTGATGTGCAGCCGGCACCTGGCCGCCGCGGCGCGCGGCCCCGAGGACTACCTTTCCGTGTACTCCGACCTGCTCCGCCAGGCGTCCGGCCCGGTCGTCCTGCACTGGCTCGGCGACATGTTCGACCCCGCCCTCGCCGGCTACTGGGGCTCCACCGACCTCGACGAGGCGACCGCGACGGTGCTCGCGCTGGTGGGCGAGTACCCGGAGAAGGTCGACGGCATCAAGGTGTCCCTCCTCGACGCGGACCGGGAGGTGGCCCTGCGACGTGCCCTGCCGGCGGGGGTGCGCCTCTACACCGGCGACGACTTCCACTACCCCGAACTCATCAAGGGCGACGACCTCGGCCACTCCGACGCCCTGCTCGGCGTCTTCGCGACCATCGCCCCGGCGGCCGCCTCAGCCCTCGCGGCGCTGGACGCCGGCGACACCGCGGAGTACGACCGGATCCTCGCGCCGACCGTGCCGCTGGCCCGGCACCTGTTCGGCCCGCCCACCTACTACTACAAGACCGGCATCGTGTTCCTCGCCTGGCTCGCCGGCCACCAGTCGCACTTCAGCATGGTCGGGGGGTTGCAGTCGGGGCGGTCGGCGGCGCACCTCGCGAAGCTCGTCCGGCTCGCCGACGCCGCCGGCCTGCTGCCGGACACGGACCTCGCGGAGCAGCGGGCCCGGGCGTTCTTCGCCGTGCACGGGTGCGCCCAGTGACCGGGCGGGTGGTGCCCGCCGGCGGGCTCGAACGGTTCGCGTTGAACTCCGCCACCACCAAGCACTGGCCGCTGCCCGACCTCGTCGCCGGGTGCGTCGAGGCCGGCGTGACCCAGGTGGGCCTGTGGCGGGAGGACCTCGTCGCGCCCGGACCCACCGGGGCCGCCAGCCTGCTCCGCGACGCCGGCCTGACCGTGACCAGCCTGTGCCGGGGCGGATTCTTCACCACCCCCGACTGGTACGACGACAACCGCCGCGCGATCGAGGAGGCCGCCACGATCGGCGCGCCGGAACTCGTCCTCGTCAGCGGAGGCCTCCCACCCGGCTCCCGCGACCTCGACGGCACCCGCGACCGGATCACCGAGGCGATCGGCCGGCTGGTGCCCGACGCGCTCGCCGCCGGGGTCCGGCTCGCCATCGAACCCCTGCACCCGATGTTCGCCTCCGACCGGTGCGCGGTGTCCACCCTGGGCCAGGCCCTCGACATGGCCGAACTGTTCCCGGTCGCGGCGGTGGGCGTCGTCGTCGACACGTACCACGTGTGGTGGGACCCGGACGTGTGGCGACAGATCGCCCGGGCCGCCGACCGGATCGCCTGCTTCCAGCTCGCCGACTGGATCACGCCGCTCCCGGCCGGGGTGCTGCTCGGGCGCGGCCTGCCGGGGACGGGGTGCGTGGACATGGCGCGGTTCGTCCGGGCGGTGGACGCTGCCGGGTACACCGGGCCGGTGGAGGTCGAGGTGTTCCACGAGGAGGTGTGGGCCCGGCCAGGGGCCGAGGTGCTCGCCGAGGCGGTCGAGGGCTACCGGGCGGCGATGGCCGGCTGACCCCGCTGGGCCTTCTCCCACCAGGTGAACGGCACCTGGTAGTCCGGCGGAGTGTCGTCCACGGCGTGGTTGGCCAGCCCGTTGCGGCCGAAGTAGTAGTCGTGGACCTGGCGCTGCGCCGGGCCCGACAGGTCCGGGTCGCTCACGGCCACCGCGTGGATGTGGAACGGGAACCCCTGCTCCGGGGTGCGCAGCCACGCCGCGAAGCCCACCGTGCGCAGCGCTTGCACCAGCTGCCAGCGGCGCGCCGTGGACATTCCCGTCACGCTGATGTCGACGACGCCGCCGCCGTCATGCGTACCCGCCGAGGTGGGATCTTCGGTCGTGTAGGAACCCTGGCTGAGCGTGATGTCCCACGCCGGGGACGCGTCGGCGGCGGCGAGCATGGTCGCGGTGCGGGTGTTGACCAGCCTGCCGCCGTAGGAGTCGGTCCGCGAGCCGGCCCGGACCGGGTGGACCACGGTGAACCGGGTCTCCCCCAGCCTGGTCAGCGACGTGACCCCGGGCAGGCCGTTCGCGTCGATCCCGGAGTAGCCCAGTTGGCGCTGCCACGCCGCGTACGCCGCGATCGTCGACGAACCGTAGTGCCCGTCGACGGCGGACGTGGCGAGCAGGCCGATGGTGTTCAGTGCCCGCTCGACCGGGAGGACGTGGGCCTTGGCTCCGGGGGTGGTGCCGGTGTCCGGCTTCGGCGGGTCGACCTGGGCGGCGAGGAGGACGAGTTCCATGTCGACGGCGGGGAGGGCCGCGCTGGCTGACGTGGCCCATGCAGTGGGGGCGGCGATCGTAGCGGCGACGAGCGCGCCCTGAGTCAGCAGCCAACGCCTGGTGGGAAGCTCCATGGGGTCGCTCCGTCCTGTGTGCCGGTGAGAGTCCACCTTCGCGGGGCGACCTCCAGCCCACCTCCAGGTTCACTCCAGGAACGCCCACTCGGCGGACGTCACAGACCACTGACGGTGGCATAGGCGACGTCTTTGTCGTCGTGGCGTTTGCTCCTACGCCAACGGCTGCCGTCCGGTTCGCCTTCCTCAACTGCATGGCGCTGAGGGAGCGTCCGCCGCTCGTCTGGATCAGTTCGCGGGCGGCTTCCCAGAATGCCGGTTGGCCGTAGCGGCTAGCCGGGGAACCTTTCTCGTCCGGTGACCATCCAGGCCCTGGTGCCGAACTGCTCGCAAGACGCTGCAGCCACGGTCGCGGCGTTTTCCAGAGCCCCGAGGAAGTCTCGTCCGGCGGCGAAGTAGTGGCAGAACGCGCCGTGGAAGATGTCGCCGGCCCCGAGCGTGTCGACGGCGACGACGGACGGCGGCTTGATGACACCCTGATCGTTCGGGGTCGACCAGCGAATCGGGCCCTCGCCATTCGTGGTTGCCACGAATCTGACGCCAAGGTCGAGCAGGAAGTCGTGGGCATCGGCGGCACCGGGAGGAGCGAAGCGGCTGGAGCAGATCGCCACATCGACGTGACGGAGCAGTTCGGCGTGAGTGTCCTTCCACCGGCCGCCGTCAAACACCACGGGCGTGCCCGTGGCCCGCGCCGCGCGGGCGATCGCCGAGCACGGCTCGACCAGATGCCCGTCCACCAGGACGATCCCTGCGGTGCCGAGCAGGGCGCCAGGGTCGGTCGGTGCGGGGGCCTGGGTGCGAGTTGCGTCGAGGGACACGATGGTCCGGCTGGCGTTGCTCTGCGACACGATGATCGAGGACGTGGGCGGGGCGGCCTGCTCGGCGGGCGTGAGATCGGCGACCTCGACGTGGTGCCGGGTCAGGTCATCGCGTACCAGGCCCGTGATCCAGTGCTGGCCCAGAACGGTGACCAGCCGGGCCTGGCCGGACAGGAACGCGAACGCAACCGCCGCGTTCGTAGCCGGGCCTCCCGCTGCGGTCACTTGGTCCAGCGCCGTGCTCTTCGTGTCCTCACTGGGGTAGTCGGCCACCAAGTAGCCGAGGTCGACCGTGGCCAACCCGACGAACAGCCCGTCCATCAAATCCTCCTGACCGGTCCGCCTGATACCAGCAGGTGCTGGAGCTGCGCGGATTTTTCCGAGTAACGCCGAACCTTGACGACGGCGATGAAGTCCGCCGCCCCCGCCCGCCGGTGTTGGTGGCGAGGTACCAAGCCGCCCCGGGCGTGCCGAGACGCCCAGGGCCGCTGCAGAAGTCGTGGAGGGCACTTGACCTCGCTTCTCACGGAGCCGACCTGGGTATGCCGCCATGGCCGACGTGCTGTGATGGTCTATCTTCGCGGGCGAGCTCCAGCCCTCCTCCAGGATTACCCGCCCGCCTGTCGAATCCCGCCCAGGGCCGCTCCGGGGTCAGTCGATGTATCCGCCGACGCGGACCTCGCCGGAGGAGGCGACCGTGTACGGGTCCACCCACACGATCTCCGATCGACCGCCGTGCCCGTGAATACGCATCAGGTCGTCCAGCGAATCGAACACGCACACCTGGGCCACGCCGGTGGTGGTCCCCAGCCACCGCATGACGACCTTGTCGTCCGGCCACGCGACGCCGTAGGCCACGATCCCCAGGCCGCTGACGCCCGTGTCGTCCTGCCAGCGCCGCAGCGCGAACCGGCGGGGCGGGTGCGGATCGGAGAACATCGGAGTCGAGGCCCGGTGCGCGGCCACGCGGGGCTCGCTGACCCGGGCCGCCGAGGAGTAGTACTCACCCATCGTTCACCACTTTCAGAGCGTTCCTCGCGGTGTCGGCCGGCCAGCAGGGAAACGATTCACCTGTCCCCGAGGCCACGGCGCATCCGACACACGTCCACGCCTTCCGTCGGCTTGTGCACGTCCAGCACGAGCTCCGCCAGTAGCCGGATCAGCGCCGTGATCGGAGAAACCTGCGGCGACCCGGCCACGCGCTCGCCGCTCATGCCAGCGACCCCCGTGCGATCAACATCTGGTACGCGAATCTCCGGCGCTCGCACGGCCACAGGACGTCTTCTGTCTGAGGTGTGCGGCACCCCAGACACCAACCCCCCGGCGACTCCGTGTGCGCCCGCATGATCTCCCGGGCCTCGTCCACCGACATCACACCCGCGTTGTCCATCCCGCCATCCCCTCTCGCACGTGAGTGGGCAACTCCCCGCCGATGGCTTGGAACCACCACCGCCCGTCGATATGGGCACCATCGACGGGGAGCGCCCTGCACACAGGATGTGTCCGACGACAGTCTCGTCACGACTCCGCGGATGTGCCTTTCCCCGTCATCTGTGTCGAATGGTGTCTCGTCTGTGTCGCTTTCCGGGTCTAGGGTTGACCCGCACCCGCCGGACCGCCGACCCGCGCAGGAGGGCACGATGCCGTCAGAGCCGACGCTGTTGCGTGCGCTGCTCAAGCTCAACCACTGGCAGACCTATCAGACCTTTTGCACCGAGTACGACAGGGCGGCTGGGACTATCGACTCCACCTTGAAGAGGACCTGGCCGAGCCGGGCCCAGTTGCACAGGTGGGGGTCGGGACAGCTCGTCGGCCTGCCGTACCCACACCACTGCCGGGTCCTAGAAGTGATGTTCCCGGAATGGAGGGCCGACCAGCTTTTCGCTCTCCCGCCTTCCGGCCTGGCTCCTGTGCAGCGAAACGTCAACGGATCCGCGACTATGCGGAGCAACAGGACGCCTTCGGAAGCCGACCAGGAAGGTCGCAGGGTGGACGCTTCTTCGGCCTATGCGACCCGTTCGGAATTCCTGTCGCACTACCCGCCACACTCGCTCTTCGACCAGGCCCACACCGTGCGGGCCGTGGGGTTGTCGTTGAACCTCGTCTGCCAACAGTATCCAGAACAGTGCCTACGGCACCTGGTCGAAACTGGCTCGGAGGTGCACTGCCTGTTCCTTGACCCTGCGGGTGAGGCGATCAAGCGCCGCGAGGAGGAGGAAGGCTACACGCCAGGACATCTGTCGGGGCTCACGGATCTGAATATCCAGACTCTGAAACGTGCACGGTCGAGAATGTCGGCGGATGCGCGCGAGCGGATGCTCATCGGAACCTATGACGAGACCGTCCGTTTCAACATCTTCATTGTCGACGGTTCGCTGTGTGTGATGCAGCCATATCTGCCTGCCGCCAGAGGCGTGGACTCGCCAACGTTCGTGCTACAGCGGGGTAGCAACGGTGATGGCCTCTTCGCGACCTTCGAGCAGGTCATGATGTCCCTGTGGGAGCGAGGCACCCCGACATGAGCACATTCACGCCACTACTCGCAGCGGCATTGGAAGCGGTAAACATAGCGAGTGACCTGGTGCGCGACCACGAACCGCGCACACTCCACGCCAAGGGTGATCGCGACTTCGCCTCAGACGTGGACTTCATGGTGGAAAGTGCGGTGCGCTCGTTTCTGGCCCAGAAGACTCCCCACATCGGTTTCCTCGGGGAGGAGGAAGGGCGGACCAACGCCGAGGGCGAGTTGCTGTGGGCGCTGGACCCGATCGACGGAACCGTGAACTTCGTCCGAGGCCTGCCACTCTGTGCGGTGTCGTTGGGACTGGTCCACTCAAACAGAGCAGTGCTCGGAGTGATCAAACTTCCCTTTCTGGGGAGTTGCTACCACGCCGTGGACGGCGAAGGAGCATTCCATGGGACCAGGAAGCTCGAGGTCAGCGGCATTGCGAACCTCAACGACGCGGTGATCGCCATGGGCGATTACGCGGTGGGTACGGGATCACAGGAGAAGAACCGGCTACGCCTCGCCTTGACCGAGGATCTTGCGGGACAGGCACTCAGGATGCGCATGCTCGGCACGGCGGCAACCGATCTGGCCTGGCTCGCCGATGGCAAGGTGGACGCGTCGGTCACCATGTCGAACAACCCATGGGACACGTCGGCCGGCGTGGTGATCGCGCGCGAGGCCGGGGCGGTTGTCGTGGACAGAGATGGTTCCCCACACACGTTCGACTCCCAAGCCACCATCGCCGGGAGCGCGGCGATCGTCGCACAGATCATTGAGTCGATTCGACGCGCGGAGTCAAGGGTGTGGCCAGAGGGGGCTGTGCTGTGATCCATTGGTCTCCATGGACGCCGTAGGACAGAGCCTGCGTGCCGCGAGGGAAGCGGCTGGGATCAGCTTGTCCTCCATGGCGCGTCGCACGAACTACAGCAAAAGTCACCTCGGGAACGTCGAGACCGGCGTCAAGCGCGCCTACCCCGATGTCATCTTGGCGTACGAGCGAGAGCTGGGAGAGTGTGTGGATCGCCATGGAATTCTGACTGGACTGGCCGCGAGCGTCATCGCACCGATCGCCGCGTCGGAGTTATTGCGGCATGGCTTTGCCGCCGCACTCGACGGTCGCGAACAGGAAGGTGACTGGCGCGAGCGAGTGGAAGGCTACGGATACGACTACATGACACTCGGTGCGGGCGAGTTGCAGAACCGGCTCGCCGGGGACCTCGTCGTCCTTCAGCAGAATCTGGAGTCGCCCGAGCTGTGGGCGATCGCGGCCCGGGTCATGACGGTGTACGGCAAGACCACGAAGGGATCCACAGAAGCGATCTCCTGGTACAGGTTGGCCGGGCAGGTGGCGGATCGTTCCGGACACACGAACGCCAGCGTATGGGTCAGAGGGCGGGCCTCCCTGGCACTCGCCTATGAGGGAGCAGCGCTTCCGATCGCCTCCACCCTGGCCAGGCACGCCCTCGAACTCAGCGACCAGCCCTCCCTCGGGCGCTTGAACGCACTGCTCGGACTCGCTCACGTTCAAGGACTGCGCGGGGAGAAACGAGCGAGCCTGGCGACGCTCGACGAGGCCAGGCGGACCTTCGACATCGTCGGGTCGTCCGAGCAGATCTCTGATTTCGCGATCCCGGAGTGGCGCATGGCCACGATCAGCAGCCTCCTGCTGTCCCGGCTGGGGGAAGAGCAGCGGGCGATCGAAGCCCAGGAGAAGGCCGACCGGACGCGGCCCGCGACGCTGCCCCGGTTCGCCACGCACATCGAGCTTCACCGGGGGCTGATGATGAACCGTGCTGGCGATCCTGCGGGCGGAATCGCCTACGCGCGGCAGGCCCTCGACAGGCTGCCGCCGGAAAAGCACAGCCAGTCGCTGCGGCTTATGCTCGCCGAGATCGAGCAAACGGCAAGCTGACAGGGCCACTGGCCCGGCGGCCGGCGATTCCCGGCGGGCGTTGCGAGCGATACACCGAAGCGCTTGGATACTCCGCATGACTCTTCCCGAATCCTCGCAGCTGACCCGCCCGGACGGAACGGTCCTGCGCTACTGCGAGTACGGCCAGGCGGACGGATACCCGGTCGTGTTCCACAGCGGATCGCCCAGCACCCGCTGGAAGTGGCCCACCCTGATCGAGGCGATGCGGCGGAGCGAACTCAGGGTTCTCGCGTACGACCGGCCCGGCTACGGCGGTTCGACCCGCAGCCCCGGCCGCACGGTGGCCGACGCGGCGAACGACGTGCGCGCGCTCGCCGACGCCCACGGTTGGAACCAGTTCGCGGTCTTCGGCGGCTCCGGAGGCGGACCGCACGCCCTCGCCTGCGCTGCGCTGCTCACTGACCGCGTCACCGCGTGCGCGGTGCTCTCCGGCGTGAAGCCGGCAGATCCCGACACGCCGCCGCGCGAGGAGGCGGAGTTGCGGTCCCGGCTTGCCGAGGTCTCGGCGGACATCATGGGACGCGTCAACGACGGCGGTCCGGAACTGCCCGGCACACCTGGTCCCCCGGCCCTCGACGATCCCGACGCGATGGCGCGACTGCGGGCGACGTTCGTCGACGGTACGGACGGCTGGGTCGACGACAGTCTCGCTCTCGCCCGGCCGTGGGGCTTCGAGTTGGAGACCATCACCGTGCCGGTCGGCGTCTGGCGGGGAACCGACGACGCCCACGTTTCCGCAGAGCACTCCGATCACCTCCTCGCGCACATCGCGACCGCGCGAGGCCACGTGTACAGCGGCGGACATATTCCCGGTGTCGACGTGTACCAGGAGATCTATGACTGGCTACACCCCGACGCGGCATGAGCCGGGTGGCCGGCGACAGTACGCCGCCGGCCACCCGGTACCCCTCTCAGCCTGTGATCTTGAAGATCTTCGCGTCCTCGGTGGGGACCGGGATCGACGTGGAGCCGCTCATCGTGCTGGTGGCTCCTGACCACAGTTCCGTGAGGTTGTAGGTGGTGCCGGCGTTCAGGCCGAGCCTGGTGGCGTCGACGGTGAACGTGCGCGCGCCGGTCTTGTCGAAGTTGAACACCGCCAGGTAGGTGGTGTTGCCCTGTCGCAGGACGTAGAGGCTGTTGGCCTTGAAGCCGGTGTCGGCCTCCACGGGTTGGAACGAGCGGCCGAGCTGGGCGATGGCGTTGATCTGCGGGTTCTGCAGGAACTTCTTCGCCCGGTTCTTGAGTTCGGGGTCTCCGGTGGCCGAGTAGTCGTCGCTGATCAGGTACACGCCGGTGATGACGGCGGAGGTGACCCGGGCCCGGTTGTAGTTCTCCGGCCAGACTCCGATCAGTTTGGCGTTGTTGTTGTTCTCGTAGACGTAGTTGCCGAACTGGATGTGGTCGGCGTCGTTGTAGGTGTACAGCTCGTCGAGCCACCAACCGTAGGTGAGCGAGTTGAGCATGTACTCGGTGCTCTTCTGGTACCGGTCGGGATCGGTCTCGTGCCAGTTGTTCATGCTGCCGTGCGCGTCGCAGGAGATCCGGCGCGCCTGGGCGTACTGGGCCATGAACAGCGGGGAGATCGCCGCGTCGATGAACGTGTCCGGGCCGGCGTAGCTCATCACCTGGGCCATCCCCTTGTGGAAGGCCTGCAGGCCGGTCTTGACGGTGGTGTCGTACCAGCCGTCGGCCTCGAGCGTGCCATGGGTCAGAAAGTCGATCTTGACATAGCGCACGCCGAGGTCGTGGAACTTGGTCAGCGCCATCCGGGCGCGGTTGAGGACTCCGGGGTTGGTGGGATCGAGCGCGATGGCACCGTCGTTGATGATGGGCTGGTTGTTCACCTTGAGGCTCATCTGCCTCAGGGTCTGGTTCTGACAGGTGTCGCAGAGCTTGGTGCCACCGACCGGTTCGTCGTAGTGGTCCCAGAAGTTGACGAAGGGCTGGAAGTACAGCGCCGGCTCCTGGCCGTTGGCGTGGACCTTGTCGACGTAGGCCTGCAGCTTGCTCCAGTCGGTGTTAGGGTCCTCGAACGCCCACTGCGGCTGCAGCAGCGCGTCCCAGTACGAGTCGATGCCGACGTAGGGCTTCGCCGCACCGGTGGCGGTGTTGCGCCATCCGGGCACCTGACTCGCGAGGAAGTCACTGGTCTGGGTCACCAGGGTGGGGTCGGCGACGCGCGCGCCCAGCCCGCCCCAGGAGTTGAATCCGAACGGGGTGCCCTTGTCCCAGGTGCGCGACGGCACGGCCGTGGCGTTGGCGCGGGCGAAGGTCTCCATGCCAGTGCGCCAGTCGGCGAAGTAGCCAATCAGCATCCGCGGCGAGGACACGGTGGTGCCCGTGACGGGATTGTGCGCGCGCTTCTCCCGGTTGAACTGGAACCTGTTGTCGGCCGTGCCGTAGTCGTACCCGAAGTCGGTAATGCCTGCGGTAACCTCCAGGCGGTTGAGCTTCCCGGAGCCGCCGGCGGCGACGGTCGCCGACTTCCAGGTGTCGTGGTCGACGGAGCCGAACACGAAGCCGTTGCGGCTGGTGTCGTCGTAGAACGAGGTGACCTCGAAGCTGCGGCTGGCGGTGGTGACGGTGTCGACCGGCTTGGACTCGTAGCGGACCCAGGAGTCGTTGTCGACCGGTACCAGCAGGACGCGGTTGTCACCGGCGGTCCCGATGTCGACGCCGCCGGTGGTGTCCACCAGCATCGGGGTCATCTTGTTGACCGTGATGCTGGAGGAGGACGAGGCCTCGAGCTGGATGAGGAAGCGGTCGGGCCCCTGGAAGACGAACTTCTGCCTCAGGGTCGGTTGGCCCGGGCGGGCACAGGTGACTACCAGGTTGGCGTAGGCGCAGGAGGCACCGGCGTCCTTCGTGGACACGAATGTCGAGCCGATGTCGGCGCCGCTGTACATGCCGGTGATCCGGCGGACGCCCGAGTAGTAGACGTCGGCGCGGCCCGTGGCCAGGCTGTAGTTGATCCGGATGTTGTCAGCGCTGATGTCGATGCCGCCGCTAGGGGTGGGGGTGGCGGTCGGGGTGGGCGACGGCGAGGGGCTCGGGGCCGGGCCGGTACCCGTCAGCTCGATCTTGTCGATGTCCGGCGCGAATCCCGCGGGGTTGGCCACGGTGATCGTGTTGCTGCCGGCGGTGAGGCTGACGGTCAGGTCGCTGGTGGCGACCTTGTCCCATCCGCCGCTGGAGTTGAAGGTGACCGGCACGCCTGTGGCGCTGTTGACGCTGATGGTCGCCTGGCGCTGGTCGGCCGTGGCGTAGAACACTCGAAGCTGGTAGTCGCCCGTGGCCGGCGCGGTGACGCCGTTGAACCGCAGCGTGCCGGTGCCGCCGATGTAGCCGACCTTGTTACCGCCCGAGCACGCGCCGCAGCTGGACCGCACCGCGGCCCCGGCGAGGGTGTTGGCGGAGGCCTCGGCCTCGTAGGCGGTCGGGGCGGACAGCGGGTCGATCTCGACGCTGTCGAGGTCGGGGCCGTAGCCGGTGCCGCTGTCGACCTTGATGACGTTGGCGCCGGCGGCGAGGGTGAGGGTGAGCTCGCTGATCCCGACGACGTTCCAGCCGCCCGTGGGCGCGAAGGCGACAGTGCTCGCCTGGCCGCCGTTCACGCTGACCTGGGCGGAGCGCGCGTCGCCGGCGGTGTAGTGGATCCGGACCCGGAATCCGCCGGCCGCGCCGGCCGTGATGCCCCGGAACTCCAGGGCGCCGCCCCCGTAGACGTCACCGACCTTCTTGCTGCCGGAACAGGGCGCGCAGTCGCGGACCCCGGCGCGGCCGAGGAGGGTGTTGGCGGTCGATTCCGCCTCGTAGCTGGCCGCGCTGGCGGGGCCGCTGACGAGCACGACCGCGAGGGGTACGAGAACTGCCGTCAACGCTCCGGCGAGGATGCGCTGCCGTAGGGGGATGGGTCTCATGACCGGATCCTTTCGTGCTGAGGGGGGAGGCTGTGGCGGGCGACGGCGACCGCCGGGTCGTGGAGCGGTCAGTCCTTCAGGCCGCTCATGGTGATGCCCTGCACGATGTAGCGCTGGGCGACGAGGAACATGACCACCAGGGGCAGGATGGAGACGACCGCGCCGGCGAACAGTCCGGGCAGGTTGACGGTCTGCGCGGTGAGGAACGTCGACAGGGCGATCTGCACGGTCCACGTGGAGGGGTCCTGGCCGATGACCAGGGGCCACAGGAAGGCGTTCCAGCTGTCGATGAACGACAGCGCCCCCATGGCGGCGATCATGGTCGTGGAGTTGGGCAGGGCCAGGCGCCGGAAGACGCCCACGTGGCCCAGCCCGTCGAGCCGGCCGGCCTCTTCGATCTCGGAGGGGAACCGCAGGTAGAAGCTGCGGAACAGCAGGACGGCGAAGGCGTTGAACAGGCCCGGGGCGATGATCCCCCACCGGGTGTTCACTCCGCCGAGCGCGTCGATGACCACGAAGGTGGGCACGAAGGTGACCGATCCGGGGATCATCAGGGTGGCGACGATGAAGGCCGTGACCACTCCCCTGCCGGGGACCTGGATGCGGGCCAGCGCGTAGCCGGCCATGGCCGCCAGCATGGTGGAGACGGGGGCGGTGACGGTGGCGATCAGCAGCGAGTTGGCCAGTGCGCCGCCCATGGGGACGGATGTGTCGGTGAACAGTTCGGTGAAGTTGTCGAGGGTGAACGGGACGGGCAGCCACTGCCAGTCCGTCGAGGTGACCTGCCGGGTGGTCATGAGCGAGTTACGCAGCATGATGTAGAACGGCAGCAGGAACAGGGTGCTGAGCAGGCCGAGGCCGAGGTAGCGGACGAGGACGCGGATCATGGTCAGTCCTTTCGCCCGAAGCCGACCACGCGGCCCTGGACCAGGGTGATGGCGACGATGATCAGGGTGAGCAGGAACGCCCCCGCGGATCCGACGCCGTAGTTCTGGTCGCCGAGCGCGACGCCGTACAGGTAGACCAGAGGGGGGCGGACGGGGGCGGTGGCGCTGGCCCCCAGGCCGCTGCTGAAGATGTTGTAGAACTCGTCGAACGCCTGCAGCGCGTTGATCAGCAGCAGCATGAGCACCGCCACGGACGTGTTGCGCAGCATGGGCAGGGTGATGTGCCGGAACATCGCCCAACCGGCGGCCCCGTCCAGCGACGCGGCCTCGTACAGGTGCGGCGGGATCGCCTGCAGTCCGGCGAGGAACAGCACCATGTAGAAGCCGACCTGCAGCCACAGGCGCAGGGTCACCAGGACCACCCAGTACAGCGGCGGGTCCTGGGTCGCCACCCACGGGACGGCGTCCTGGCCGAACAGCAGGAGGACCGTGTTGGCGATCCCCGAGGGCAGGCCGTTGAACAGGCTCATCTTCCATACGAGCGCCGCGGCCACGTAGGACACCGCCGCGGGGATCAGGAAGGTGGTCCGGAAAAGGGCACGGCCGCGCCGTATCCGGTGCAGGAGTATGGCGAGGCCCAGGGCGCCGGCGAAGGTGACCGGCACGATGAACACGGCGAACAGCACGATGGTGACCAGCGAGGAGCGGAACCCGGGATCGCGGAGCAGGAACTCGTAGTTGTCGAGTCCGACCCACGATCCGATGGTGATGGTTCCGCGCGCCTCGCTCAGGCTGAGCAGGAAGCTCCAGCCGATCGCCACGTACTTGAACAACCCGAGCCCGAGGACCATGGGCGCGGTCAGGGCCACGAAGGCCAGGATCGCGGATCTGTCGGTGCGCCGCCGGGGCCGGGTGATGGCCTCGGTCGGGGCTTGGAGGGGACGGGTAGCGGTCTTCATCGTTCAGCCGAGCTGCTTGTCGATCTCGGCCTGGCACCGGGCGGCGGCGTCGGCCAGAGCCGCGGCGGGGTCGGCCTTCTGCTTGGCGATCTTCGAGGCAGCCTCGCCGAACGCCGTGCCGGTCGCGGTGTTCCACAGCGAGGGGAAGGAGTGGCCGTACTTCTGGGAGATCTCCACGGCCGCCCGGGCCGGGCCCTGGCTGAGTTCGGTGGTCCTCGCGGCGACGCCGGACTTGGGCGGGACGTGGAACCCGTACTTGACGCACCAGTCCTTCTGCAGTTCCTCCTGCTGGACCCACAGCCACTGGACGTACTTCTTGGCCTCGTCGACGTGCTGGCTCTTGGCGTTGACCAGTTCGTACCAGCCGCCGAGTCGCGCGGCGGGGGCCCCGGAGGCGTTGAACGCCGGCCACGGCACCACGCCGAAGTCGTCGCCGAGTTCCTTGCTGACGGCCGGCAGCGCCCACAGTCCACACCAGTGCATCGCAGCGGCGTTCTGCACGATCGCGCCCGGGTCGTACCAGTCGGTGCTGAAGCCCTCCAGGAGGACTCCGGCGTCGTGCAGTTGGCGCAGCCCGCCGAGCGCCTCGCGGGCGGCCGGGGAGTCGAACGCGACCCTGCCGCCGCTGAGGAGGTCGCCACCGGCCGACCACAGCAGCAGGTACGGCACGTCGCCGATGCCGTCGTTGCCGACGAACAGGCCCTTCTGCTTGGGCGTGGTCAGCTTCCTGGCCGCTGCGAGCAGGTCGGCGAACGTCTGCGGCGGGGTGATGCCCGCGGCGGCGAGGACCGACTTGCGGTAGTACAGCATCATGATGTCGTCGATCATCTTGATGCCGTAGATCTTGCCGTCGACCGTGACCAGGTCCAGCGCGGCCTTGCTGTACTGGCCCTTGGCGGATCCGATCACGTCGTCGAGTGGCGCGAGGTTGCCGTTCTTGACCATCTGGTGGCGGAAGTCGCCGATCTCGAAGACGTCGGGCGCGCCGGCGGTGAGCAGCGCGGAGTTGAGCTTGGTCTCGTACTCGCCGGCGACCCAGGTGACGTTGATGGCCACGTCCGGGTTGTTCTTCGTGTATTCGGCGGCGTAGCGCTTGACCGCCTCCTGGGTGCCTTTCTCCCCGTACGCGTGGTACCACTGGTTCAGCGTGACCTGGGTGCCGGGAGCCTTCTTGGGGTCCGCACCGCATCCGGCCACGATCGCGCCTCCTGCGAACAGGAGCGATGTGCTGAGAAAACGGCGGCGGGAAAAGGTGGTACTCACGGGGGGTTCTCCGTTCAGGTGACCCAGAATGGGCGTGTCTGTTCGACGGATCACCCGGGTCTTGGGTATCCGCAATGATATGGACGTTTCCGCCGGTCACACCCGCGCTTTGGCAGGATGCGATCCCAATTCAGTTAATGGGCGTGGCCCGAGAACAGGCTCTGCACCGCCACCGAGGCGGCACCGCGTGCCCATTCCTCGAAGGGCAGCGGCCGGATGATCAACGCGCAGTCGGCCGCGGCCCCGAACGCCTGCCGGGCGAACGTCTCGCGAATCTGGGGTTCGAACAGGTCGTAGGCCGCCAGGCCCTCCCCGGAGACCACGATGCGTTCCGGGCCCACGAGGTTGGCCACGGCGGTCAGGCCGAGTCCGATCGCGTGCCCGGCCCGGTCGAAGACTCCCCGCAGTAGCGGGTCGCCCCCGCGCGCGCCCGTCACCGCCTGTTCCATGCTCAGGGCCGGCGAGCCGGTGACGAGGCGGGCGCGGGCGACGATCGCGTCGGTGCTCGCGATCGCCTCCACGCACCCGGTGCCGCCGCAGTGGCAGGCCGGCTCCGCGGCGACGGCCAGGTGGCCGAGTTCGCCGGCGACGCCGTGCGCGCCGGCGACGAGGTTCCCGCCGATCACGAGTCCGCAACCGATACCGGTGCCGACGGTGACCAGTGCGAACGAGGACAGTCCCACGCCCTCGCCGAACCACTGTTCGGCGACGGTCAGCGCCTTGACGTCGTTTTCCAGCACCACTTTCAGGCCCGTGGCCTCGGCGAGCAGCTCCGCGAGGGGTACGTCGCGCCAGCCGAGGAACGGCGAGTACCGCACCGTGCCGGTCGCGCGGTCCACGTCGCCGGAGACCGCGACGCCCATGACGTGGGTGCGTTCGCGGTACTCCGGCGAGCGGGCCAGCAGCTCGTCGACCAGCTCGGCCAGGGCTCCGACGACGTGTTCGACGTCGCCTGCGGCGAGCTGGTGGTGCGCGGAAGCGCGGATCTGGGTCCGCAGGTCCCCGACGACCCCGATCAGGTCCTCGGTGGTGATCTTCACGCCGACGAAGAACTCCCTGTCGGCCCGTACGACCAGGGGGCTGGCCGGTCGGCCGGCCCCCGGCGCAGTGCGCTCGCCGGCCTCGAGTTCCTCCAGGTAGCCGGCGTCCAGGAATGGCCGGGCCGCCTTGGTGATCGCGGCGGAGGACAGCCCAGTGCGCCGGGCGAGGTCGACCCGGGACACCGGGCCCTGGGTGAGGACCTGGGTGAACACGGCGGTGGATGCCTGGGTGGTGATCGGCGGGCGTCTGGGGCTCATAGGCCGAACACTAGGCACATAAATTAACTTCGTCAAGAATTGAATTTCACGAGCCCGAAACATAGGCTGTTTTGGTACCCATCGACCCGCGAGGAGCAGCATGAACCCCCTGGTCCACGACCCGGACAGCCGACTGTGGCTGCTGAGCACGCCGTCGAGCGGCTACGCGCTGCGGCTCGCCGCCGACGACAGCCCGCGCCACGTGGCGTGGGGACCGCGCCTCACCCTCGAGCAGGCGCTGTCCGTTTCCGTGCCCGCCGGCGGGGACAGCAGCTTCGACGGGGTGATCGACGAGGAGTACCCGGCGGAGGGTCCAGCCCGGTTCGGGCCGCCGTCGCTGCAGGTGCGGTTCGACGGCGGGGCCCGGGGCGTGCAGTGGCACTACCTCAGCCAGGAGGTCGACGGCGGCCGGCTGTCGCTGCGGTTCCGCGACGACCACTATCCACTGGAGATCACCCTGCACTACCGGGTGCACGACGACAGCGACGTGATCGAACGCTGGGCCACCCTGCACAACACCAGCGCCGACCACCCGATCGAGGTGCTGCGCTGCGACGCCGCGGCGTGGACGGCACCACCCCGCGACGGGTATCGGCTCAGCCACATCACCGGCGGCTGGTCCGCCGAGAGCCAGCTGGAACGGGTCCCCCTCGCCCGCGCGGAGACTGTGCTGACCAGCAGGCGCGGGCACACCAGCCACCAGGCCAACCCCTGGGTGATGCTCGACGCCGGGGACGCCACCGAGGAGCACGGGGAGGTGTGGAGCGCGGCATTGGCGTGGAGCGGCAGCTGGCGGATCGCCGTGCACCACGACCCCGACGGCCGGGCCAGCTGGACCGGCGGGGCCGGGCACGAGGGCATCAACTGGACCCTGCGCCCCGGCCAGCGGCACCGCACCCCGGTGTTCGCCGGCCTGTACACCAGCGGGGGCTTCGGGGCGGCCAGCCGGCAGTGGCACTCCTATCAGGCCCGACACGTCCTCCCCCAGGCCGAGGAGCTGCGGCCGGTCACGTACAACTCGTGGGAGGCGACCGGCTTCGACGTGGACGAGGACAACCAGCGCAGGCTCGCCACCGCGGCCGCCGACCTGGGCGTCGAGCTGTTCGTCATGGACGACGGCTGGTTCGGCGGCCGGCGCGACGCCCGCTCCGGGCTCGGCGACTGGACCCCCAACCCGACCCGGTTCCCGCACGGCCTCGGCCCGCTGGCTACAGAGGTCCGCCGCCTCGGCATGAGGTTCGGGATCTGGGTCGAACCGGAGATGGTCAACCCCGACAGCGACCTCTACCGCGCCCACCCCGACTGGGTACTGCACATGCCGCACCGCACCCGCACCACCATGCGCCACCAGCTCGTCCTCAACTTCGCCCGCGACGACGTCGCCGACTGGGCCTACAAGTGGCTCGACGAACTCGTCGGCCAGCACGACATCGAGATGCTCAAGTGGGACATGAACCGGGCGTTCACCGAACCGGGCTGGCCGCAACGGGGCGCCGACGGTGAACGGCTGTGGATCGACCACATCACCAACGTGTACGCCATCATCGACCGGCTCCGCGCCGCGCACGCCGGCCTGCGGATCGAGACATGCGCCGGTGGCGGCGGGCGCGTCGACCTGGGCATCCTCGCCCGCACCGACCAGGCGTGGATCTCCGACAACACCGACGCCGTCGACCGGATCGCCATCCAGCACGGCTACAGCCAGCTCTACCCCGCCCGCACCATGGCCGCCTGGGTCACCGACAGCCCCAACCCGCACACCGGCAGGGTCGTCCCGCTGGCCTTCCGCTTCCACGTCGCCATGAGCGGGGTGCTCGGCCTCGGCGGGGACCTGCTGCACTGGACCGCACCGGACCTCGCCGAGGCCAGGACGCTGATCGCCGCGTACAAGGACATCCGGCCCGTCGTCCAGCACGGCGAGCTGTACCGGCTGGGCCAGGACGCGGTGCAGTACCTATACGGCGACCGGGTCGTCGTACTCACCTGGCGGTTGACCTCACGGCCGCCGCACCAGCCCCTCGCGCTGCGCCTGGCCGGCCTCGAACCCGGCGCGCTCTACCGGGACGAGACCACCGGTCACGTCCACCACGGCCACACCCTCATGACCCACGGCATCATCCAGCCCCTGCCGCCGGGCGACTACGCCAGCGCGCTGATCCGACTCCGGCGCGCCTGAGCCACCTAACCGAGCCGACCGGGACCACGCCGGGCGGGTCGATTCGGTGGCCAAAACAAAGCCACCGGGCTGATATAGGGACAAAATTCGGGCCGATGGTGCCAGCGTGAGCCATAGTGGCTTGCGATGGCACCATCATGGTGCCATGATGGTGCCATGAACATCACGTCGTATGTCGACAACGTCTGCCGGGAGCTCGCGGCCGCCGCCGACCTCGGGGGCCAGGAAGCCCGGGCCCTCGCCGAGCGGCTGTCGGCGCCCCTGGAGTCGGCGTTCCGGCTCGCACTCCTCGACGCGCTGTCGGCCGCGGCTGACGAGATCACACTCGACCTGGCCCCCGGCTCGGTCGAGCTGCGCCTTCGCGGCCGTGAGCCCAGTTTCGTCGTCACCCCGCCCCCGGCCGAGCCCGCTCCCGAGGCGCCCGGCCGCGCGACCGGCGTTCCGCCCATCGTCGCCGACCTGGACGAGGGCTCCGGTTCGCGGATCAACTTCCGACTGTCCGACCAGCTCAAGGCCCGGATCGAAGAGGCGGCGGGCCGCGAGGGGCTGTCCGTCAACGCCTGGCTGGTGCGGGCAGCCTCCGCCGCGGCGTCCGGATCCTTCGGGCAGCCCCAGCGCGCTCCCCGTGGCGCGGACCACTTCACCGGCTGGGTGCGCTAGCCGCTCCCGGCCCTTCGACACCTGTCAGGAGATCGCCGCCATGCCTACTTTCGACACCCGTCAGGAGCGTGCCGCCATGCCCACTTTCGACACCCCGGAACCGATCTCCGTCACCATCGACCTCGGATACGGCGACGTCCGGCTCACGGCCAGCGACCGTGCCGACACCACCGTCGAGGTGCGTCCGTCCAACCCGGCGAAGGACGCCGACGTCCGGTCCGCCGAGCAGACCCAGGTGGAATTCACCGCCGGCCGGCTGCTGGTGAAGGGGCCGAAGCAGCGACTCGGCCTGTTCGGCAAGATCGGTTCGGTCGACGTGGATATCGCCCTGCCGTCCGGCTCCCACCTGCACGCCGACGCGGGCCTCGCCGCATTCCGCGCCGAGGGCCGGCTCGGCGAGTGCCGGATCAAGGCTGGGGCCGGCGACCTGCACCTCGAGGACACGGCGACGGTGGACCTGAACACGTCCGCCGGCGCGATCACCCTGCGCCGAGTGGCCGGAAACGCCGAGGTCAGCACCGGGACCGGCAGAGTGCGCCTGCAACACGTCGACGGAACGGCGACCGTGAAGAACTCCAACGGCGACACCTGGGTCGGCACCGTCACCGGTGACCTGCGGGTCAAGGCCGCCAACGGCGACATCACCGTCGACTCCGCGCACGCCGACGTCACGGCCACCACCGCCAACGGCGTCATCCGGATCGGCGAGACCGTGCGCGGCACCGTGTCGCTCAAGACGGCGTTCGGCGAACTCGAGGTCGGCGTCCGCGCCGGCACGGCCGCGCTACTGGACGTGCACACCCAGTTCGGCCACGTCCGCAACAGCCTCCAGGCCGTCGACGCCCCAGCGCCGGAGCAGGGCGAGACCATCGAGATCCACGCCCGGACGTCCTTCGGCGACATCATCATCCACCACAGCTAGCCACCGCCCGACACACCAGCAGGTCTCCGCCACAGCAACGACGGCCGACACCACCCGCAGGCCTCCCCTGCCACCACCTGGCGACTCCCGGCACCTCCCGCAGGTCGCCGCCCACGACGGGCCACCGGCGCCACCTCTTGGCACCACCCGGCAGCACTCAAAAGGCCTCCGCCGGCACGACGACAGCTGCCGACACCACCACCTGGCACCACCTACCGGTCTCCGCTGCAGCAGCGGCGGACAACGCCACCCGGCGCACCACCCGCACGCCTCCGCCGCCGCGACGACGGCGGCAGCCAACGCCCACCGCGTGGCAGCTCCCGGCACGGCCGACGCCGTCCCGGCGACCCTGCACGCCTCCACCCAGGAATCGAGAGAAACCATGACCACCACCACGGCCCCACCCGCGGTCACCGCGAAGGGCCTCCGCAAGTCCTACGGCAAGCACCTCGTCCTCGACGGCATCGACCTCACCGTCGCCGAGGGCAGCGTCTTCGCCCTGCTCGGCCCGAACGGCGCCGGCAAGACCACCACGGTGCAGATCCTGTCCACCCTGATCGGCGCGGACGGCGGCGAGGTCCGGGTCGCCGGGCACGATGTGGCCAGCGCGCCGGACGCCGTCCGGGCGGCGATCGGCGTCACCGGCCAGTTCTCCGCCGTCGACGGCCTGCTCACCGGTCGGGAGAACCTGCACCTCATGGCCGATCTGCACCACCTGCCCCGCCGCGAGGGCCGAGTGCGCGCGCAGGAACTGCTGGCGAAGTTCGACCTGGTGGAGGCCGCCGGCAAGATGGCGGCCACGTATTCGGGGGGCATGCGCCGCCGGCTGGATCTGGCGATGGGTCTGGTCGGTGATCCCCGGATCGTGTTCCTCGACGAGCCGACCACGGGCCTCGACCCGCGTAGCCGGCGCGCGATGTGGCAGACGATCCGGGGCCTGGTCGCCGACGGGGTGACGATCTTCCTCACCACCCAGTACCTGGAGGAGGCCGATCAGCTCGCCGATCAGATCGCGGTCCTCGACCACGGCACGCTGGTGGCCCAGGGCACCGCGGCCGAGCTCAAGCGGCTGATCCCCGGCGGCCACATCAGTCTCCAGTTCGCCGACGCGGCGGCGCTCGCGGCGGCCGCCCGGGTGCTCGACGGGTCCACCTTCGACGAGGACGAGCTGACGTTGCAGGTCCCCAGCGATGGCAGCGTCCTGCTGCTGCGCGGGCTCCTCGACCGGCTCGACTCCGCGGCGATCACGGTCGAGGCGCTGTCGGTGCACACTCCCGACCTCGACGACGTCTTCCTCGCCCTCACCGGACACTCCCAGGAAGTTGAGGCATCGCGATGAGCACTCTCACCTACACCCTGCGCGACTCGGCCACGATGTTGCGGCGCAACCTGCGACACATGCGCCGGTACCCGTCGATGACCCTGATGCTCGCCGGCGTCCCCGTGATCCTCCTGCTGCTGTTCGTCTACGTGTTCGGCGGCACGCTCGGCTCCGGCCTCGGCGCGCCCGGCGGTGGCCGCGCCGACTACGTCAACTACGTCGTCCCCGGCATCCTGCTGATGACCGTCGCCAGCGCGGCGCAGGGCACGGCGATCTCGGTCGCCACGGACATGACGGAGGGGATCATCGCCCGGTTCCGCACGATGGCGATCACCCGCTCCTCGGTGCTCACCGGACACGTCCTGGGCAGCATGATCCAGACCATGCTGAGTCTGGCCATCGTCACCGGCGTCGCGCTGCTGATCGGTTTCCGACCGCCGGCCGGGCCGCTCGCCTGGGCGGGGGCCGTCGGGTTGCTCGCGATGTTCACGTTCGCGCTCACCTGGCTGTCCGTCGCCCTCGGACTGGTCAGCGAGAGCGTCGAGACGGCCAGCAACCTGCCCATGCCGCTGATCCTGTTGCCGTTCTTCGGCAGCGGCTTCGTCCCTGCGGCCTCGATGCCGACCGGACTGCGCCAGTTCGCCGAGTACCAGCCGTTCACCCCGGTCACCGAGACCCTGCGCGGGCTCCTGACCGGCGGGCCGATCGGCACCAACGCCGTCGTCTCAGCCGGGTGGTGCGCCGGCATCGCACTCGTCGGGTACCTGTGGGCGAAGCGCTTGTACGCCCGCGACCCCTCGCGGTAGGGCACCCGGAACGCCGGGGCGTCACGGCGTGAACCGGTAGCCGATGCCCGGTTCGGTGCGCAGGTAGCGGGGCCGGGTGGGGTCGGGTTCGAGTTTGCGCCGCAGGTTGGCCAGGTACACCCGAAGGTAGTTCGTCTCGGTCTCATAGCGCGGCCCCCACACCTCCTGGAGCAGTTGGCGCTGGGTGACGAGCATGCCGGGATTGCGCACGAGCATCTCCAGGAGATGCCATTCGGTGGGTGTGAGGCGGACCGGGCCGGCGGCGTTGGTGACCTGTTTGGTGGTCAGGTCGACGGTGAACGCGTCGGTGACGACGATCGGCTGCTGGCTGGTGGGGGCCGTGCGGCGCAGGGCGGCGCGGATCCGGGCGAGGAGTTCGCCCATGCCGAAGGGTTTGGTGACGTAGTCGTCGGCTCCGACGTCCAGCGCCGCGATCTTGGCCTGTTCGGTGTGCCGGGCCGACAGGACGATGATGGGCGCGGTCGACCAGCCGCGGAGTCCTTCCACGACGGCGATGCCGTCCATGTCCGGCAGGCCGAGGTCGACGATGGCCACGTCCGGCGGGTTGCCGGAGGCCATGGTGAGCGCGGAGGTTCCGTCGGGGGCGATCGTGACGTCGTAGCCGGCGGCGGTCAGGCTGATGCGCAGCGCCCGGAGCAGGGGGCGGTCGTCGTCGACGACGAGCACCCGCGTCACGGCGCAGCCCTCAGGGTCATGGTCATGGTCAGGCCTCCGCCGGGGGTGTCGGTGGGGGTGATGGTGCCGCCCATCGCCTCGGTGAAGCCGCGGGCGATCGCCAGGCCGAGGCCGAGCCCCCCGTCGGTGGTGTGGTCGTCGAGGCGTTGGAACGGGGCGAACATCCGCTCGCGTTGGTCGGCGGGCACGCCAGGTCCGTGATCGACGACCGCCAGCTCCAGGCGTGCGCCCACGTGCCGGCCGTGCACGCTGATCCTGCCGCCGGGCGGGTTCGCCCGCCGGGCGTTGGCGATCAGGTTGGCCACGACCCGTTCGAGGAGCCCGGGGTCGACCAGGGCGAGGGGCAGGTCGTCGGGCACGTCGACCTGCACCGGGGCGCCGGGCGTGTGCAGGATCGCCACGGCGACGATCTCGTCGAGAGCCGCGGGCCGCAGGTCCGCCGACAGCACGCCGGCCTGGAGCCGGCTCATCGCCAGGAGGTTCTCCACGAGGACGTCCATCCGGTCGGCGGACTCCTCGACAGTGGCCAGGAGTTCGGCCTGCTCGGCGCCGGTGAGGGTGATGTCGGGTTCGCGGAGGCTGGAGGTGGCGGCCTTGATGCCGGCGAGGGGGGTGCGCAGGTCGTGGCCGACGGCGGCGAGGAGTGCCGCGCGCAGTCGGTCGACCTCCGCGAGTTCGCGGGCTCCTGCGGCCTCGGCCGCGAGGCGTTCGGCCTGCAGGGTCCGGGCAGCCGCGGCGGCCAGCCGGGTCAGAAGCCGTTGGTCGGCGGCGATCACGGGCGGGCCGTCGGCGACCAGGCGCAGGGTGGCGCTGGCGGACACGGACAGGCTGGGCGTCGCGCTGGGGATCCCGCCGACGGCCGCGACGGTCCGCTCGGTGCCACCGTCGGTCTCCAGGAGCGCGGCGGCGGTCATGCCGAAGGTGTCGCGGACCTGTTCGAGGAGCCGCTCGAGGGATCCGGCGTCGACGGGTTCGGCGCTGATCCGGGCGAGGAGCGCCGCCTCGACGCCGTTGCGGGCGGCGGCGGCGCGTTGGCGGGCGGCGAGGTCGACCGCGAGGCTGACGGTGACGGCGACGGCGACGTAGACGACGAGGGTGATGACGTGGTCGCGGTTCTCGACGGTGAGGGTGTGGTACGGCGGGACGAAGTAGAAGTTCACCAGCAGGTCGCTGGCCACGGCCGCGGCCAGGGCCGGCCACACCCCGCCGACGACGGCGACGACGACCACCGCGGCCAGGTACAGCAGGACGATGCTGGCCAGCGCCAGTTCGCCCCGGGTGTTGACCAGCCCGGCGGTGAGCGCGGTCAGTCCCCCGGCCGCCAGGACCGTCCCGGCGAGGGTCCGGCCGTGGCCGAGCCCTCGTCGGGGTCCCGGAGCGGGTGCCGTGATGCTCATGGTCGAAACGCTAGTGCGTCGGGACCTTCGGCGTGGTGGCGTCCTCGGGAAGCTGGACGCGTTTGAGTTCGGCCTTGCTGGACCGCAGCCGCCAGGGCACGTTGGTGACCATCACGTTGGTCTCGAACAGGAGGCGGGCCTTCAGCCGCAGGGCCGACTGGTTGTGCAGCAGGTGTTCCCACCAGTGGCCGACGACGTACTCGGGGATGTAGACGACGACCACGTCGCGCGGGTGGTCGCGGTTGAGGCGGGCCACGTACGCGAGGACGGTGTCGGTGACGTCGCGGTAGGGGGATTCGACCACGGTCAGCGGTACCGGGATGTCGCGGTCGTCCCAGTCGGCCTGCAGGGCGCGGACCTCCTCGGGGGTGATCGCGGCGGTGAGGGCCGTGAGGGAGTCGGGGCGGGTGGCGCGGGCGTAGGCGAGCGCGCGCAGGGTGGGGCGGTGCAGCCGGGACACCAGGACGAGGGCGTGGATCCGGCTGGGCAGCATCATGCCGCCGGGTTCCGGGACGAGTTCGGCGGCGACCCGGTCGTAGTGCCGGCGGATGCCCCGCATCATGGCGAACAGCAGCGGGACGGCGATGACGACCAGGTACGCGCCGTGGGTGAACTTCGTCGCCAGTACCACGATGAGGACGAGTCCGGTCAGGCACGCGCCGACGGCGTTGATGATCCGGGCCCGATGCATGCGGGCGCGTTCCTTCGGGTCGCGCTCGGTGCGCAGGTGCCGGTTCCAGTGCCGGACCATGCCGATCTGCGACAGGGTGAAGGAGGTGAACACGCCCAGGATGTACAGCTGGATCAGCCGGGTCACCGAGCCGTCGAACAGGTAGATCAGCGCTCCGGCGATCGCGGCGAGGGCGATGATGCCGTTGGAGAAGGCGAGCCGGTCGCCGCGGGTGTGCAGCTGGCGGGGCAGGAAGCGGTGTTCGGCGAGGATGGAGCCGAGCATCGGGAAGCCGTTGAACGCGGTGTTGGCGGCGAGGATCAGGATCAGGGCCGTGGACGCCTGGATGAAGTAGAACATCACCGTGTCGGTGCCGCCGAAGATCGCTGCGGCGAGTTGGGCGATGACGGTGCGCTGCGCGTCGGTCTCGCAGTTGCCGGTGAAGCCGACCAGGTCGCAGGTGTGTTCGACGTAGCGGACGTCGCTGATCAGGGCGAGGGCGGTGATGCCGGCGAACATGATGATCGCCAGGATGCCCATCGCGGCCATGGTGCGGGCGGCGTTCTCGGCCTTCGGCGACTTGAAGGCGGGTACCCCGTTGGAGATCGCCTCGACACCGGTCAGCGCGGTGCACCCGGAGGAGAAGGCGCGCAGGCCGAGGATGACCAGGGCCATGCCTGTCAGGCCGACGGAGGTCTGTTCGGGCCTGACCTGCAGGCCTGCGCTCTCGGCGACCGGGGCGTTGCCCGCCAGGGCCTGGCCGATGCCGAGCACGATCATGAGCAGGACGCCGCCGATGAACAGGTATGTCGGCACCGCGAACGCCCGCCCGGACTCGCGGACCCCGCGCAGGTTCATCGCGGTGAGCACGGCGACGAACCCGACGCAGATCACCACCCGGAACGGGTTCAGGGACGGTACCGCCGAGATGATGTTGTCCACCCCGGCCGCGACCGACACGGCCACGGTCATGATGTAGTCGACCAGCAGCGCGGCGGCGACCACGAGCCCGGCGTTCTGGCCGAGGTTGCGCGAGGCCACCTCGTAGGAGCCGCCGCCGGACGGGTAGGCGCGCACGACCTGGCGGTAGGACACCACCACCACGGCGAGCAGCACACAGACGGCCAGGCCGACCCAGGGGGCCATGTACAGGTACGCCAGGCCGCCGAGGGTGAGGACCAGGAGGATCTCCTGGGTGGCGTAGGCGACCGAGGACAGCGGGTCGCTGGCGAAGATCGGCAGGGCGATCCGCTTGGCCAGGGCCTGCTCGCCCAGGCGGTCGCTGCGCAGAGGACGACCGACGAGTAGCCGCTTGAACCAACCCAACATGCCCTCAGTCAAGCGGCAGGGTCGGTACCCGATGATGGATCTTGACGTTTTCTTAACGCCGGGCCGCTCAGTCTTAACGCGGCCATGGCGCGCCGTCATGAACGCGTCAAGATTCCGGGGCGCGCCGTAGAGGCCTCGTTAAGACCGGCGCCGTCGGTCCGCCAAAGGCTGTGAACTGCGGTTATGACCACTCGATCGATCTTCCCCGCCGAGGTGGTCGGCCGCCCCCACGTGCTGGAGATCCTCGCCGCGCTGGAGCACCGGCCGGCGACCCTCGCTGCGCTGCGGGCCGCGTGTCGCGCCTCGCGGACGACCACCGTGTCGGTGCTGCGGACCCTCGCCGCCTGCGGCGTGCTGCGTCGCGCCGACACCTCCGGGACCTGGGACAGCACCGCCTCTGAGCAGGTCGAATACAGTCTCACCCCCGCCGGGCGGGCTCTGGTGGCGGGCCTGTGGGACCTGGATTCGTGGACCGCCGCCTACGGCCAGCCGGCGTCCGGGCGCTGAACCCTGCCGCTACGATTCCGGGCGGCATGTGTCTGACCTGGGGGTTCATCGGTGGCGGCAGGGTTTCGTGGTTGGTTGCTCGAGGGTTTGTCCGAGCGGGCGGTGCACGCGCCGGGCCCGCACGGCACCCCCCAGGCCGGGCACAGGACCCACAGCTGGTGGAAGGTCATGTGCCTCACCGGTGTGGACTACTTCTCCAGCCTCGGCTACCAGCCCGGCATCGCCGCGCTGGCGGCCGGCGCGCTGTCCCCGATCGCCACGCTGGTCCTGGTCGCGTTGACCCTGTTCGGGGCGCTGCCGGTGTACCGGCGGGTCGCGATCGAGAGCCCCAACGGCGAGGGTTCCATCGCGATGCTCGAACGGCTGCTGCCCTGGTGGGCCGGCAAGGCGTTCGTGCTGGTCCTGCTCGGGTTCGTGTGCACCGACTTCCTGATCACTATCACCCTGTCGGCGGCGGACGCGACCGCGCACGTGATCGAGAACCCGTTCGCGCCGGGCTTCTTCCACGGCCACCAGGTGATCATCACGCTTGTGCTGGTCGCGCTCCTCGGCGCGGTGTTCCTCAAGGGCTTCTCCGAGGCGATCGGCATCGCCGTCGTGCTGGTCGGGGCGTACCTGGCCCTCAACGTCGTGGTCATGGTCGTCGCCCTGTGGCACGTGGCCACCAGGCCGCTGGTGGTGACCGACTGGTGGGACCTTCTCAGCAGCCAGCACTCCAGCCCCCTGGCCATGGTCGCCATCGCGCTGCTGGTGTTTCCGAAGCTCGCGCTGGGCCTGTCGGGCTTCGAGACCGGCGTCGCGGTCATGCCGCAGGTCACCGGCGACGCTTCGGACACCGCCGCCCGGCCGGCCGGTCGGATCCGGGGCACCCACCGCCTGCTCACCGTCGCGGCACTGATCATGAGCGTGTTCCTCATCGCCAGCAGCTTCGCCACCACCGTGCTGATCCCGCATGAGAAGTTCGAGAGCGGCGGCGAGGCCAACGGCCGGGCCCTGGCCTACCTCGCCCACTCCTACCTGGGCAACGCCTTCGGCACCGTGTACGACGTGAGCACCATCGCCATCCTGTGGTTCGCCGGCGCCTCCGCGATGGCCGGGCTACTCAACCTCGTGCCGCGCTACCTGCCCCGCTACGGCATGGCACCCGACTGGGCGCGGGCGATCCGGCCGCTGGTGCTGCTGTTCACGGCGGTCGCGTTCCTGGTCACCTACCTGTTCGACGCCGACGTCGACGCGCAGGGCGGCGCGTACGCCACCGGTGTGCTGGTGCTGATGCTGTCCGCGTCGTTCGCGGCGACCCTGGCCGTGTGGCGGCGGGGGCTGCGCAAGACCGCGGTCGCGTTCGGCGGCATCGCGGTCGTGTTCGCGTACACGACGGTCACCAACATGGTCGAGCGCCCCGAGGGCATCAAGATCGCCGGCCTGTTCATCCTGGGGATCCTTATCGCGTCGCTGATCTCGCGGGTGCACCGCTCCTTCGAGACCCGCGCCGACCGGGTGCACCTCGACCCGACGGCGCACCGGTTCGTGATGGAGGCCGCCGCCGACGGCGCCATCCAGGTCATCGCCAACCATCCCGACGCGCGCGATGAGACCGAGTACCGGGAGAAGGAGTTCGAGCAGCGCCGCGACAACCACATCCCGGCCGCCGACTCCGTGCTGTTCCTCGAGGTCACCCTCGTCGACAGCTCCGACTTCGCCTCGGACCTGCACGTCGTCGGCGAGGAACGGTTCGGCTACCGGATTCTCAAGGTCGACAGCCCCGCCATCGCCAACACCGTCGCGGCGGTGCTCCTGCACATCCGCGACGACACCGGCGTCGTGCCGCACGTGTACTTCAACTGGACCGAGGGCAACCCGGTCGCCCGGCTGCTGGAGTTCCTCGTTCTCGGCGTCGGCGAGATCGCCCCCGTCACCCGGGAGGTGCTCCGCCGGGCCGAGGCCGATCTGGACCGCCGACCGGGGGTCCACGTCGGCTGACCGCTGTGAACGGTCGGGCCGGTGTCGGACCGGCCGGAGGATACCGGCCGCGCCCGCTGGATTTACAGGTGGGAGGCCACGGCACCTTCGGGTACAGTCCTGCCGTGGTCTGGTTCGGCGCCCTGGGGCCTCTGCTCGTCCGCACGGATGACGCGGACATCGACGTGCCGGGCGGCACGATGGCGACGATCCTCGCCGTGCTGCTGTTCAACGCCTGCCGCACGGTGTCCGCCGACCGGCTGGCCGCCCTGACCTGGCAGGACCGCTCCCCGGCCGACATGCGGGCCACCCTGCACGTGCAGGTCAGCCGGCTCCGTCGCCGCCTCGGGCCCGTCGCCGGGGCCCGGGTCCGCACCCGGCCCGGCGGGTACCTGATCGAGGCCGACCCCGACGAGTTCGACCTCCTCCAGTTCACCGCCCTGGTCGGCGACGGCCGCTCCGCCCTGGCCGAGCAGCGCTGGCCCCAGGCCGACGCCAAGCTGCGGGCCGCGCTCGCTCTGTGGCGGGACACGCCCCTGCTCGACGTGCCGCCCGGTCCGCTGCACCGCGACGAGCTGCCCCGGGTGACCGAACTGCACCTACAGGCCCGGGAGTGCCTGATCGAGGCCGGCCTGCACCTGGGCCGCGAACACGCCGTGGTGGCCGACGCCACCGCGCTGCGGGCCGAGCACCCGCTCCGGGAGGCGCCGCTGCGGCTGGCGATGCTCGCCCTGTACCGGTGCGGCCGGCCCGCCGACGCGCTGGCCGCCTACCGGGCCGGCCGGGCCACCCTGCGCGCCGAACTCGGCATCGACCCGGGCGAGGCGGTGTCCCGGCTGCACCAGCGGATCCTGGCCGCCGACCCGACCCTGCTCGCCTCCGGTCCGCGGCCGCCCGTCGCCGGCGGCCCGACCCGACCGCTGCCCGGTCAGCTCCCCGCCGACCTCGCCGACTTCACCGGCCGCACCGCCCAGGTCGAGGCGCTGCGGGCCCTGTGCCAGCCGGACCCCGGCCGGGCCGGCATGGTGGTGCTGTCGGCCGTGGCGGGGGCCGGCGGGATCGGCAAGAGCAGCCTCGCCGTGCACGTCGCCCACGCCCTGCGCCCGCTGTTCCCGGACGGTCAGCTCTACGCCAACCTGCGCGGCACCGGCCCGGATCCGGTGCCACCTGCCGAGGTGCTGGACCGGTTCCTCCGCGACCTCGGCGCCGCCCCGGCCGCGCCGACCGACGACGAGGACGCCCGCGCGGCGACCTTCCGGAGCATGCTCGCCGACCGGCGGATGCTGATCCTGCTCGACGACGCCCTGGACTCCGCCCAGGTCCGGACGCTGCTGCCGGGGACCCCTTCCTGCACGGTTCTCATCACCAGCCGCAACCGGCTCGCCGGGCTGGACGGGGCCAGCCGGGTCGACCTGGACGTGCTGCCCGCCGCCGACGCGCACGCGCTGTTCACCCGGATCGTGGGGGCCGCCGCCGTGGCCGCCGAGCCCGAGGCCACCGAGGAGGTGCTGCGGGCCTGCGCCGGGCTGCCGTTGGCCATCCGGATCGCCGCCGCCCGGCTGATCGCCGAGCCCGGATGGAAGGTCCGCGCACTGGCCGACCGGCTGTCCGACCGGGCCCGGCTGCTGGACGAGCTGCGCCTGGAGGACCGCGCCGTCCGCGCCTCCCTCGAGGTCGGCCACCAGCGGCTGCCCGCCGAGGAGGCCCGGGCGTTCGCGCTCCTCGGCCGGTGGACCGGGCCGGACCTGGGCCTGGCTGCCGCTGCGGTGCTGCTGGACCGCGGCGTGGCCGAGACCGCCACTCTGGTGCGGGGCCTGCTCGACGTGCACCTGCTGCACGAACCGCAGCCGGGCCGGTACGCCTTCCACGACCTGGTCCGTGTCTTCGCCGTCGAGCGGGCCGTGGCGGACGCCGCCGGGGCCGTGCGCCGGTTGACCACCTGGCACCTGCACGGGATCGCGGCGGCGGACGTGTACCTGCGGTACCGGGAGCTGCGGCTGGACCTGCCCGCGCTCGACCCGCGCCATCCGGCGCCCACGTTCGCCGACAAGGCGGCGGCCGTCACCTGGCTCGACGCCGAACACGCCAACCTGGTCGCCGGGGTCGGGTGCGCCGCCGGTCACCGGGTGCTCGACGTCGCCTGGCAGACCCCGGTCGCCCTGACCAACTACTTCAACTTCCGCGCGCGCTGGGCCGACTGGAGCCGGACCGGCGCGATCGGGCTGGTCGCGGCCCGCGAGCTGCGCGACGAGTACGCCGAGAGCCGCACCCTGACCGGCCTCGGCGTCTGCCAGCACCGCCGTCGCCAGCTCGCCAGGTCGGCCGACAGCCTGCGCAGGGCCGCTCTGCTCGCCGGGGCCATCGGCGAACCGCACAGCGAAGTGGCGGCCCTGAGCCACCTGGGCTACACCTACACCGAGCTCGGCGACCTGGACCTGGCCCGGGTGGCGCTGCTGCGCGCCGCCGAGCTCAGCGCGGCGACGGGTGACCGGTACTCCGAGGCCAACGCGATGAGCAACCTCGCCCGCGCCGACCTGCTGCTCGGCGACCACGCCACCGCCGCCACCCGGGTCCGCCGGGCCGCGGCCCTCTTCCACGAACTCGGCAACCAGCACTCGTACTCCCGGGCGATGAACAACCTCGGCGAGATCCAGCTGCGGTCCGGTGACCAGCCGGCCGCGGTCGACTCGTTCCGCGAGGCGCTCCGGCTGCACCGCGAGACCGGCAACCGACACCTGGAAGCCCAGACCCTCGTCAACCTCGGCGACGCGGTGTGCCTGCACGGCCAGACCCCGGAGGGGGTCGACCTGTGGCGGCAGGCGCTGACCGTGATGGAGAGCTGCGACGATCCGTACACCGGGGAGCTGCGGGCCGCCCTCGACGGCCTCACGCCCGACACCCGCCGGGTGTCCAGCGACCGGTGACGTCCGGGCGCGGGCGGCGTCCTGCCCGGTCGATGACGCCAGATGCCTACAGTCCGGCGGCGGCCAGCGCCGCGGCCCGGTCGGGGTAGCCGCGGATGTCGGTGACCAACCCGCCCGTCAACGAGAAAACCTGGTACTCGTTGCGCGGCCGCTCGTCAGCCTCCGGCCCAGGCCAGTCGATGTCGAGGCGGGCGACCACGACGTCGGGGCCGGTGACGGTTTCGGCCACCCGGGCGGTGACACCGCGTGCGTGCAGCGCCCGGTAGAAGTCGAGCACCGCCGCCCGGTCGTGGCAGGTGGTGTCGGTGTCCTCGTCATCACCCCAGCGCACGTCGGGCGCCAGCAAAGTGGCCATCAGGTCCAGATCGTCTCCCGCGAAGACGGTCTTCAGCTGGGCGGCCACCTGCGATGCGTTCATGCTCACCGGAATTCCCCTCGCGACGGCAAGACCATCATCAGGCTACGGCGTGAAAGGCGTCCTCAGGTCGCGGTGTCGATGCTGCGCTCACTCTCCGCGCCCTGGCCCGATACCGCTCCCGCCACGGGCACACACGCGAAATCGGACACTGAGCCGCGCACAACCCGAAAACACGCCGACCTACTCCGAGGTCACCAGATGTTCATGATCGACAAGTTGACGGCCGCCCGCCCCGGGCGGTGAGATCACGCCATGGTGATATCAGCTCCCCCTGATGTGATACGGCTGCTGTCCGACCCGCTCCGGGCCAGGATCGCGGAGTTCCTGGCCGAAGGCCCGGCCTGCACCTGCCACCTGGTCGAGGAGTTGGGCGCGACGCAGTCCAACATCTCCAACCATCTTCGGGCATTGCGCGAAGCCGGCCTCGTCGCCACCGAACCCAGGGGCCGGTTCACCTACTACCGGCTGCTCCCCGAACCCCTCGAAGCCGCAGCCGGGCACCTGACCACCCTGGCCGCCCGCGCCCGGGACACCTCCGACACCCGCCAGGAATGCTGATGGCCACCCCGCCACTCCCCCGCCGGCTCCTCGCCGAGTTTCTCGGCACCGCCCTGCTCGTCGCCGTCGTCGTCGGCTCGGGAATCATGGCCGCCACCCTGTCCCCGAACGACACCGGGTTGCAGCTCCTGGAGAACTCCACCGCCACCGTCCTCGGCCTCACCATCCTGATCCTGGTGTTCGGGCCGATCTCCGGCGCGCACTTCAACCCGGTCGTGTCGGTCGCCGACTGGTGGCTGCACCGGTCTGCCGGCGGCGGGCTCGCCGGCCGCGACCTCGGCCCGTACGCCCTCGCCCAGGTGTCCGGCGCGATCGGCGGCGCGATCCTGGCGAACCTGACCTTCGCCCTGCCTGCCGTGACGATGTCGGCGAAGCACCGCGACGACGGGCACCTGTGGCTCGGCGAAACGGTCGCCACGGCCGGACTGATCCTGCTCATCTTCGCCCTCGTCCGCACCGAACGCGCCGCTCTGGCCGCCCCGGCCGTCGGCGCGTACATCGGCGCGGCGTACTGGTTCACCTCCTCCACCAGCTTCGCCAACCCCGCCGTCACCATCGGGCGCGCGTTCACCGACACGTTCGCCGGCATCCGCCCCGGTTCCGTACCCGGCTTCGTCGCGTTCCAGATCCTCGGCCTACTCATCGGCATCGCCGCCGTGCTCGCCCTGTACCCCAACAGCAGCACCCCGGTGGCCGGGCACGAGGCCATCGACCCCGCCGAGCTGACCACCGAGGAACAGTCATGACCACCAAGCCCAGCGTGCTGTTCGTCTGTGTGCACAACGCCGGCCGCTCCCAGATCGCCGCCGGCTGGCTCCGCCACCTCGCCGGCGACACCGTCGAGGTCCGCTCCGCCGGCTCCGCCCCCGCCGACACGATCAACCCCGTCGCCGTGCAGGCCATGGCCGAGGTCGGCATCGACATCACCACCAACACCCCCCGCATCCTCGACTACGAGACCGCCGAAGCCTCCGACGTCATGATCACCATGGGCTGCGGCGACGTGTGTCCCGTATTCCCCGGCAAGCGCTACGAGGACTGGGTACTCGAAGACCCCGCAGGCCAGGGCATCGACGCCGTCCGACCCATCCGCGACGAGATCAAGACCCGGGTCGAGAAACTGATCGCGTCTCTCGACATCACCCCGCTGGCCCGCTGACCGACCCGGGCGCGGTGGCTCGTTCCCGATCGGCTCTGGAACTCACATTGCGGCCCACTGAGCCGGCCGGAAAGCCCCCGTGCTGGTCCAGCGGAGTTGGCAAGGTGGCGAAGTGGCCCTGGCACCGAACCTGGCTACTCCCCGAACCTGTGGACACATCGCGAGTGTGGGCCGGGCAGCGACCGGCCGCCGAAGGCTCGGGAAGATTATCTCGACGGCGCGGCCCCGCCGAGTTGGTGTCGACGGGGCCGCCGACGGCTATCGCCATGCGGTTTCGGGCTGGTCGATCCAGTACCGGGCGGGCTCGTCTCCGGTGATGGTGAAGCCGAATCGGTCCCGGCTGGGGCGGTTGTGCTTGTCCCAGGTGTCGGCGGCGCGTTCGATGCTGGCCCAGAGTCCGCGTGGTCCGCCCTCGGCGACCTGGTTGCCGTCGAGTTCGGCCCACGAGCCGTCCTCGGCTTGTACGAGCAGGTGGTCGGGCCCGTTGTCATGGTTGATGGTGCCGGGGTGTTTGATGTTCGGCTCATCGAGTTGAAGCGCGAACCGGAACCCGGGGTCGTCGAGGATGTCGGGGTCTAGATCCGTCGTCCGGGTGGTGACGTTGTCCCCGTCGAGGGGCTGGCCGAGGACACCGCCCGCGCGGAATGGGCTGCCGGCCTCGGCGCGTAGCCACATGAAGTGCCCGGGCTGGGCTAGGAAGTGACCGACCGCCGTGTCGGCGTTGACCTTGCGGACGACGACGAGGCTGCTCGTGAGTTCACCGCGAACGTCCGCGACGATCAGTCCTGAGGCTGTGAGCTGGGCGATCCACGCGGGCGGGATCGTCGGGACAGCGCACGTGGCGATGATGCGGTCGAAGGGGGCGGCCTCGGGGATGCCGACGGCACCGTCACCGGCGACGAGATAGGGCCGGTGACCCAGTTCAGCCAGTCGCATGGCGGCGGTCTCGACGAGAGTGCTGTCGACGTCGATGCTGGCGACGTGTGCGTCGCCGAGCCGGAACGACAACAGGGCTGCGTTGAACCCGGTCCCCGTACCGATCTCCAGCACTTTGTGCCCGTCCGCGACTTTGAGAAGGCGCAGCATCTCAAGCATCAGGCTCAACTTGGTCGACGAACTTGTCGGCCAACGGATGTCGACGCCAGGGACTGTGGCGATCTGTGTGACGAGCGACTGGTCGGAGTACACGGTGTCGAGCCACTCGTCACGCTGGCTGGGTTCGGCCCCGGAGACGAGAGCGTAGTCGTCGCTGCGGTAGTACTCGGGCACGAACACGTGACGCGGGGTGTGCTCGAATGCCTCGCGCCACTGCGGGTCGAGCATCCCGGCGGCGGTGAAATGCTCGGCCAGGGCGCGGGCGCGATCCTGCCAGTCGATCAACATGTGCCGGTTCCGTTCACGAGTAGGTCGGCCAGGGTCGCCGCAATCGGTGCCCCCGTCTCTTCCTGTAGCCAGCCCCACTGGCCCATCGGGTTGCCCTCCAGAAACCACCACAGGTGGTCGGGGTCGACCACGAAATCGAATGCGCAGTACAGCAGCCCTAGTACGTCCATGTAGGCAGCCATCTGGCCTGCGACCTGGGGCGGAGTGTTCATGATTTCATAGCGCAAGGATGCGAAGTCCCCTCGCCAGTCCTCACGGCCGCGATCGCTGTCGGCGTGGATCGCCACCGCTAGGGACGTTCGCCCGACCATCGTGACCCGCACCTCGAACGCTTTGGGTACCCGAGCCTGGATCAGGTGGGCCGTCGCGGCAAGCTGGGCGGGGTCGACTGCCTCGGGGTCGATGCGGGTCGTGTAGGTCATCAGAGGTTCGGAGCCCTCGGTCAGCACGACCGATCCGAGCGTCTTGCAGATGACCGGCCCGCCCACCGTTGCAGCGAACTCCACCAGGGTGGCGTGGTCGTTGGTGATCAGGGTACGGGGTACGCGCAGCCCGCACCGGGTCGCCGCCCTCAGCCCGACAGGCTTGTACTCGGCGGCGGCGACCCGGTGCGGGTGGTTTACCCAGCGAGTGTCGAGCGCGGCGAGAACGCCTCCGAACCCGAGCCGGGCCTCGACGGTCGCAAACACAGCGTCTCCGTCCGACATCCCCTCGGGGAGGACGAACCGGGTCGGTCGACGGTAGTACACAGCCTCGACCTGTGACAGGTCGACGGCCGCGTCGTCGCCATCGATCCGCCCCCGCCAACCCTCGTCGCTGATGTGCGCGGACAGTCGCAGGCCTGTGGGAAAGTCACCCGTGTCCATGCGGACGATGCTCGCCTCACGCTTGCGTAGTTCGTCGATCACCAGGTCGGCGGTTGAGTCTTCCTCGGAAGTCAGGACGAGAACGGTATTTGCGATCATCTAGGCCCCTCGCCTACGAGTCCGTGGTCGTGACGGTGATCGTGTCCGGCTTGACGTTGCCGTCGTCCGACGTCGAGGTCTGGTCCTTGCGGCTACCAGTGGTGCTGGCAGTGTCATGCTTCTTGCTGACCGGCGGCATCGGACGGGCGAGGGTCGCAGAGAACGGGCGCAGCGTCCCGGGGCTGTGCGGGATCGGGTGGGACACGCCGCCGCGCTCGCTCAACGGGAGGAGCGCCGCACCAGGCACCAGCGGATCCATTCCGCCGGCCGGTCGGTCTTGCGGGAGGTGAGTCATCGGAAAGCCTCCTTGAGGTTCGAAGTGCATTTACTATCTTGGATCAGTTGGTATCGCTATGCCTCCTTTCTCTAGTCGGTACATTCGCCAGCCCCAGGGGCCGCCACCGAGCAGGTGTCAGCCGGTGAGCTGAAGGCCACCTTCTGACCGAGGGGCGGGCACCGGTAGTCAAGCGAGCAAAATGGAGGATCGTTGAGCAACGCGACCTCGGTGCGTCCACCGTGCCCATGAACGCGGAGCAAGTCGTCCATCGAGTCGTACGAGCAGCTACTCGCCACACCGGTTGTGGTGCCGATCCAGCGGAGCTCGACCCGGCCGTCGAACCACTGCACGCCGTGCGCGACGACGCCCGTGCCGCTGACTCCCGTGGGATCGGACCAACGCCGCAGCACGAACGGACGCGGTGCGGGGATTGTCCCGACCGGCGCGCTCACGAGATCACCCTCAGCAGTTCCCACGCCGCCGGAAAGCCGATGTGGTCGAGTGGGACAACCATGTACGTCGAGTGCCGGTCGAGTTCCCGGTCGCCGTGGTCGGTGAGAAGGCTGGCCACCGGCGCCCTGTTCACGGTGAGGCGCGCCCATCCCCATGACCCGCCCTCGACTGCCCAGTCGTCGCAGTTGCGGCTGAGCTTGTAACCGTGTCCCAATTCCAGCCAGTACGGCTGTGCGCCGTCGCACTCGACGCGCAGTCCGCCGGGCAGCTTGGCACGGCACGTGTCGTGGTCGTACTCGACGATCAGCCGCCCCAGGCTGTTCGCAGTCAGCCACGGTCGCGCGTCGAGGGCGGTGCCGTTGACGGTCATGCCGCCTCCCCGAACCAACCAGGTGCACTCCAGTGCGACGGCGGCGCGAAGTAGTCACGGCCAGCCTTGCCGGGCACCCGGCGCGGCCTCTGCCCCGGTGCCGACAATCGCAACCTGTCGGCCGGCTCGGGGCTAGGCTGGGGCGACTGGCGGCGTCCATTGATGACCCGCTCGACCAGCCGGCGGGTACGGCACCAATACGTCATGCCACAGGCGCGGCACACCCCCAACTCGTCGGGGCGGTGGTCTCGCTGGAGACGCGAGGCGAGTGCCCAATCGAGCGGGTCGACACCTGGCTGCGCGGGGGCGGCGTGGTCGCCGGGCAGGCCCCCGGGGGGCTCGGGCTCGACCAGGTGCCGGGGCGTCGACACCGTCAGCAGCACCAATGTCGGCCCGTCCACCGGCATCACGTCGACGACGCCCGGCAAGGGAACACCGAGACGCGCGAGAGTGGTGATAGCAGAGCCGGCCGATGAACACGGGCCGGGCACGAGGCACATTCGGCAGGTCCCCGAACGGGGGTCGAGCACGTGCTCGGCCAACATGTCGCGCGCTGCCGCGGCGCTGTGTCCGGTAGTTGGGGACGTCGGTTCGTGGTACACAGTCCGTGAGTTGCTTGGGTGAAGCTCCATATGGAGATCCCTTCGTCGCTCAGATGAACGGGGCGGGCGGGTACGGCGACCAACCAGCCGCCCGCCCCGGTTCGTTCTTTTTGCCATTTTCTGGCACTTCCAGCCTGTGACGGGAGCCACACAGACAGCGTAACCCTCAAACCGTAAATCACAAGTAGTGAATTACGGGGTTGGCACCCTGCCTACCGCAGACGGGAGGCGTCACGGAAACTAGGCATATGGCGAATCCCCAGAGCCCCAGCGTGTACCGCCGAATCCTGGCTTCGGAACTGCGGCGTCTGCGCAGTGGTTCGGGCCTCACGCAGGCACAGGCCGAGGAGGCTGCAGGGATTGGCGAGACGTCGCTCAGCCGGTACGAGAACGGGACAAACTCCATGTCGATCCCTGTTGCCGAAAAGCTGCTCACGTTGTATGGAGAGAAACAGCCCCGGCTCGGTCAACTACTTGAACTGGTCAAAGCCTCACGTCGCCGAGGCGGAGGTCAAGGGCTTCGGGGAATCATCCCGACCTGGTTCGAGGATCTCGTCGCGCTCGAACGTGATGCCTCGACAGTCCAGCAGTTCGCGCTGCGGGTCGTACCTGGCTACCTGCAAACCGAGCGGTACGCCAGGGCGGTGTTGAGCGGTGGTCTGATCCGTGAGGATGTCGAACGGCATGTTCAGGCGCGGATGGCCCGGACCCTCCTACTCGACGGCGACGAGCCGTTTGAGTACTGGGTCGTGCTGTGCGAGTCGGCGCTTCGGGTACTCGTCGGTGGCCGAGACGTCATGCGAGAGCAGTTGGAGCATGTTGCCGAGATGGCCCGGCGACCGAACGTGACGATCCAGGTGCTACCTGACAGTCATGGAGCACATGCCTCGATGAACACCGAGTTCCAGGTCCTGAGCTTTGCAATCGCCCCGGAATTCGCCGTGGTGTATATGGACTACCCGACCGGTAGCCTGTACTTGGATGTCCCTACGGAGGTCGAACCGTATCACCGTGCGTACACGCACCTGATCAAGGCGGCGCTGTCGGACGTGCAATCCCTCGACATGATCAAGGCAAGGGCAGAGGAACTGACATGAGCACAGTTGACTTCGGCGATGGGTGGGTCTGGCGCAAGTCACGGCGCAGCGCTGACAACGGCGGGAACTGCGTGTGTGTAGCCCGCGACGCCGCGACGGGCATGATCGGTCTGCGCGACTCCAAGGAAGGGGCGGACGGCACGCCCACATGGTTCGCCCCTGCCGAGTGGTCAGGCTTCCTCGCTGGTGTACAGGCCGGGCAGTTCAACGGCTCATAACGTCTATCACCCCACGACGCGGGGCGGCCCCATCTTGAGGGCCGCCCTTTCGGGTGTCTGGGGTCAGGCGATGTGCGGAGGCGACGCGGCGTCAGTCATACCGGGCGGAGGCCAGGAGCCCGAACCGTGGGGCAACGGGAACGAGGACGGTAGGCGGTTGCGGTACCCCGGTCAAGGCATTCCGGGTTGCCCACCACGGTCACACGCGCCGCTACGGCCGGAAGCGGTAGCCCATGCCCGGTTCGGTGAGCAGGTGGCGGGGCCGGGCGGGCTCGGGTTCGAGCTTGCGGCGCAGCTGGGCCATGTACTGGCGCAGGTAGTTGGTCTCGTTGCGGTACGTCGGTCCCCAAATCTCCTGGAGGAGCTGGCGCTGGGTGACCAGCGCGCCGGGGCTCCTCACCAGCAGTTCCAGCAGTTGCCACTCGGTCCTGGTCAGGTGCACGGTGTCGCCGGTGCCGTCGTCGGCCCGTACCGTGTGCAGGGCGAGGTCGATGGTGTAGCGGCCGAGCCGCGCGCTCGTCGGGGCGTCGGCAGCGGCCTGCCTGCGGTTGACCGCCCGGACCCTGGCCAGGAGTTCGTCGATGTTGAACGGCTTGGTGAGGTAGTCGTCCGCGCCGGCGTCGAGTGCCTCGATCTTGTCGACGCTGCCGGCCCGGCCGGACAGCACGATGATCGGCACCGGGCTCCAGGTCCGCAGGCCGCGGATCACCTCGACGCCGTCGATGTCGGGCAATCCCAGGTCGAGGACGAGCAGGTCCGGGCGGTCGGAGGCCGCGAGGCGCAACGCCTCGGCGCCGTCGGAGGCGGTGAGCACCTCGTGTTGGCGGGCGGTGAGGTTGATCCGCAGCGCGCGGAGGATTTGCGGCTCGTCGTCGACGATGAGGATGCGGGTCATGCGAGTCCCTCGGAGGTGACGGCGGGCAGGCTCAGGGTCATGGTCAGTCCGCCGCCGGGGGTGGTCTCGGGGGTCAGCGTGCCGCCCATGGCCTCGGCGAGCCCCCGCGACAGGGCCAGGCCGAGGCCCACGCCGGTGGCGTTGTCGCGGTCGCCGAACCGTTGGAAGGGCAGGAACACCCGGTCGCGGTCGGACTCGGGGATGCCGGGCCCGTGGTCGATGACCCGGATCTGCACCTGGCCGGCGTGGGCGCTGGCGGTGACCATCGGTGGCCGGTCCGGCGGGCTGTAGCGCAGGGCGTTGGCGAGCAGGTTCACCAGGACGCGTTCGACGAGGGTGGCATCCGCCCGCATCTCGGGTACGTCCTCGGGGAGGTGCACGGCCACGGCCAGGGAGCGCACCCCCAGGTCGTCGACGGACCGGGCGATGATCTCGCCGGGGCTGACGGCCTCGATATGCATGCCCAGTGCCCCGGCCTGCAGGCGGCTCATGTCGAGCAGGTTCTCCACCAGCCGGCCGAGGCGTTCCAGCGACTCGTCGGCGGTGGCGAGGAGCTCCGCTCTGTCCTCCGGGCTGAACTCCACCTCGGTGCTGCGCAGGCTGCTGACCGCCGCCGTCGCCGACGCCAGCGGGGTGCGCAGGTCGTGGCTGACGGCGCGCAACAGGGCGGTGCGCAGCCGGTCGACCTCGGCCAGGGGCCCGGCCGCCGCGGCCTGTTCGGCGAGCCGTTCCTGGCGCAGCGCAACGGCCGCCTGGGCGGCGAAGGCCTCCACGATCCGCTGGTCGGACGCGGCGAGGGTGTGCCCGCACAGCACGAGGGACAGGTCGTCGTCGACGACGACGTCGACGTCCCCGTCCGCCGGGGTGGCGCACGGCGTCCCGCCGACGGTGGCGACGATCCGCCACGCGTCGGGGTCGCGCTGGCGGTCGGGACCGATGGGGGTGTCCGGGCGCCGCTCCAGGAGCGTGACGCTGCGCAGGGTGAACGCCTCGAGGAGCTGTTCGAGGAGCGCGGTCAGTGGTCGGTTGCCGCGCAGGACGCCGCCGGCGACGGTGGACAGGATCTGGGCCTCGGCGCGGGCCCGGGCGGCTTCGGCGGTGCGGCGGGCGGCCAGTTCGACGGCCACCGCGACGGCCGCGGCGACGACCAGGAACACGACGAGGGCGAGGACGTTCTCCCGGTCGGAGATGGTCCACTGGTGGATGGGTGGGGTGAAGAACCAGTTCAGCAGGAGCGAGGCGACGACCGCGGCCGCGAGGGCCGGCCACAGGCCGCCGACGAGGGCGATGCCGACGACGGCGGCGAGGAACAGCAGGATGTCGCTGGGCAGGCTGAGCTGGTCGCGCCCCAGGGTGAGGCCGAGGGTCATCACGGGCAGACCCACGGCTGCCAGCAGGTAGCCGGCGATCCGGCGCCGGGTCGGCACGCCTGCCCGGGCGGCGATCCGCAGCCGACCGCGTTTGGACTCCTCGTGCGTGACCAGGTGCACGTCGATGCTGCCGGACTCGGCCGTTGTTGTGACGCCCACGCCCGGGGAGAAGATCTGGGCGAACCGGCCGCGCCGGCTCGCGCCGAGGACGAGTTGGGTGGCGTTGACGCCGCGTGCGAAGTCCAGCAGCGCCGTGGGGATGTCGTCGCCGACGACCTCGTGGTAGGTGCCGCCGATGTCCTCCAGCATGGTCCGCTGCCGGGCCAGGTGCGCCGGATCGGCGCCGGTCAGGCCGTCGCTGCGGGTGACGTGCACGCCGAGGAGGTCCGAGCCTTTGGTCCGGTCGGCGATCCGGCCGGCGCGGCGGACGAGGGTCTCGCCCTCGGGGCCGCCGGTCAGCGCGACCACGACGCGTTCGCGGGTCTCCCAGGTGGACTGGATGCCGTGTTCGGCCCGGTAGCGTTCCAGCTGGTCGTCGACCTTGTCCGCGAGCCACAGCAGGGCCAGTTCCCGCAGCGCGGTGAGGTTGCCGGGGCGGAAGTAGTTGCCCAGCGCCGCGTCGACCTTGTCCGGTTGGTAGATGTTGCCGTGCGCCATCCGGCGGCGCAGCGCCTCCGGGGTCATGTCGACGAGTTCGATCTGTTCGGCGCCGCGGACGATCGAGTCGGGGATCGTCTCGCGCTGCGTGATGCCGGTGATCTGTTCGACCACGTCGTTGAGGGACTCGATGTGCTGGATGTTCACCGTGGTGATCACGGAGATGCCGGCGTCGAGCAGGGCTGCGATGTCCTGCCAGCGTTTGGTGTGCGTGGAGCCGGGCACGTTGGTGTGCGCCATCTCGTCGACGAGCGCGACCTGCGGCGCCCGGGCGAGGACGGCGTCGAGGTTCATCTCGGTGAAGGCGGCACCCCGGTAGGTCATGTCCTTGCGGGGTACCGCCTCCAGGCCTTCGGCCATCGCCGCGGTGAGCGGCCGGCCGTGGGTCTCCACGTAGCCGATCACCACGTCCGTGCCGCGCTCCCGCCGACGGTGGCCTTCTTCGAGCATCTTGTACGTCTTGCCCACGCCGGGGGCGGCCCCGAGGTAGACGCGTAGCTGGCCGCGTGTCACGGTGCCGCCCCCTTTCCTTCTAGTTCTTCACCGGGTACTGCTCGTCCAGTGCCAGATTCAACTCCAGCACATTGACCGCCGGCTCGCCCATGAAGCCCAGGGCACGGCCGGTGGTGTGCTCGTCGACGAGCGTGGCGAGCGTGGCGGGGGTGATCCGCCGGGCGTGCGCGACCCTGGCGACCTGGAGGCGCGCGTAGCCGGGGGTGATGTGCGGGTCGAGGCCGCTGCCGCTGGCGGTCACGGCGTCGGCCGGGACCGTGGCCACCGCGTCGCCCCGGACCGGGGTGACGATGCCCTTCGAGTAGTCCTTGCCGAACTCCGCCAGCTCGACCTTGACGCCCTGGTAGGTGTCGACGAAGGGCTTGACGCTGTCGTCCTTCTTCGCCGCCTTGGTGGTGGCGTCGTAGGCCGTCGCGGTCTCGTTAAGGCTGACGACCCGGGTGATCGCGCCGTTGAGGCCCGCAGTGCGGAACACCGCGAGCACCGCGCCGACGCCGGCGGTGGTGCAGAACGGCCTGCCGCCGTCGACGCCCTCGAGCGCGCCGACGGCCTTGCTGCGGGCGCAGACCTGGGTGAGCAGGCTCTGCTTGCCGCCGTCGCCGTCGTCGGAGGTCGGGTCCTTGGCGGGATCGCCGAGGGTGTCCACGACGCTCTCGGGACCGAGGTTGCTGGCGCTGGTGGCCGTCGGGTCATAGCCTTTGCCCGCCGCCGAGGGCCGGGGCTGGAAGTACTCGTTGCGGCCCTCGAAGGACTGTCCGATCAGCGAGCTGCCGACCGGCTTGCCGTCGCGCTCGACGATCGAGCCGTTCGCCTTGGCCTTGAGGCCGGGGATCTGGGCGATCCCGGTGATCACCAGCGGGTATGCGACGCCGAGCAGGACCGTGAAGACCAGCAGGGCCCGCAGTGCCGCCACGTGGGCGGAGATCCAGGTAGGGAGTCTCATGGTCACATTCCCGGAATGAATTGAACGAGTAGGTCGATGAGCTTGATGCCGACGAACGGTGCCACGATGCCGCCGAGCCCGTAGACGAGCAGGTTGCGGCTGAGCAGCTTCGAGGCCCCACCGGGGAGGTACTTCACGCCGCGCAGCGCCAGCGGGATGAGTGCGACGATGACGAGGGCGTTGAAGATGACGGCCGACAGGATAGCCGACAGCGGGCTGTGCAGCCGCATGATGTTGAGGGCGTCGAGCCCCGGGTACACGGCGGCGAACATGGCCGGGATGATCGCGAAGTACTTGGCGATGTCGTTGGCGATGGAGAATGTCGTCAACGCGCCCCGGGTGATCAGCAACTGTTTGCCGATCTCGACGATCTCGATCAGCTTCGTCGGGTCGGAGTCGAGGTCGACCATGTTGCCGGCCTCCTTCGCGGCCGAGGTGCCGGTGTTCATGGCCACGCCGACGTCCGCCTGGGCCAGGGCCGGGGCGTCGTTGGTGCCGTCGCCGGTCATCGCGACCAGCCGGCCACCCTCCTGCTCCTTGCGGATGTAGGCGAGCTTGTCCTCCGGCGTGGCTTCGGCGAGGAAGTCGTCCACGCCGGCCTCGTCCGCGATCGCCTTGGCGGTCAACGGGTTGTCGCCGGTGATCATGACGGTCCGGATGCCCATCCGGCGCATCTCGTCGAACCGTTCGCGCATCCCGGCCTTGACCACGTCCTTGAGGTGGATGACGCCGAGGGTGTGCGCGGGCTGACCGGGTCGCAGTTCCGCCACGACCAGTGGCGTGCCCCCGGAGCCGCTGATCGCGTCGACGGCGGCGCCGACCTCGTCGGTGGGGTGCCCGCCGTTGTCGCGGACCCACTTCATAACCGCCGAGGCGGCTCCCTTGCGGATCTGCCGGACTCCGGCGTCCTCGGCCAGGTCGACCCCGGACATCCGGGTCTGGGCGGTGAACTCCACGAAGGTCGCATGTGTCATGACGCCCTCCTCGCGGGCCCGCAGGCCGTAGCGCTCCTTGGCGAGCACCACCACGGAACGTCCTTCCGGGGTCTCGTCAGCCAGGCTGGACAGCTGAGCGGCGTCGGCGACCTCCTCCGGGCTGACCCCGGAGACGGGTACGAAGTCGCTCGCCTGCCGATTGCCCAGCGTGATGGTGCCGGTCTTGTCCAGCAGGAGCGTGTTGACGTCGCCCGCGGCCTCGACGGCCCGACCCGACATCGCCAGCACGTTGCGCTGGACCAGGCGGTCCATGCCGGCGATGCCGATCGCGGACAGCAGCGCGCCGATCGTGGTCGGGATCAGGCAGACCAGCAGCGAGACGAGCACGATGCCGGTGACGCCGTCGCCGTCGATGACGCCGGAGTCCAGGGCCGGCGAGCCGGCCTTGGCGAAGATCGCGAGGGGCTGCATGGTCGCCACGGCCATCAGGAAGATGATTGTCAGCGAGGCCAGCAGGATGTTCAGCGCGATCTCGTTGGGGGTCTTCTGCCGGCTCGCGCCCTCGACCAGGGCGATCATCCGGTCGATGAAGCTCTCCCCCGGCTTCTGGGTGATCCTCACGACGATCCGGTCGGAGAGCACCTTCGTGCCGCCGGTGACCGCGCTGCGGTCGCCGCCGGACTCCCGGATGACCGGGGCGGACTCGCCGGTGATCGCCGACTCGTCGACGCTGGCGATGCCCTCGACGACGTCGCCGTCGCCGGGGATGACCTGCCCGGCCTCCACGACGACGAAGTCGCCGAGCTGGAGCAGGTTCGCCGCGACGGACTCCTCGGTGAGCGCCGCCGGCCAGTCGGGCAGTCGGCGGGCGACCATGTCGGTCTTGGCCCGCCGCAGGGTGTCGGCCTGCGCCTTGCCCCGGCCCTCGGCGACGGCCTCGGCCAGGTTGGCGAACACGACGGTCAGCCAGAGCCAGATCGTGATCAGCCACGCGAACACGCTCGGCTTCGTGATCGCCAGGACGGTGGTGAACACCGAACCGATCTCGACGATGAGCATGACCGGGTTGCGCCACAGGGTGCGCGGGTCGAGCTTGCGCGCGGCGTCCGGCAGGGAGCGGAGGAGCTGCTTCGGGTCGAGCAGGCCGCCGGAGACCCGGGTCGGGTTCGGGGCCGTGGTGACAGCCATGGGTGTCTGAGTCCTTGTCATGGTTAGAGCAGCCCCTCGGCGATGGGGCCCAACGCCAGGGCGGGGAAGAAGGTCAGGGCGACCAGGATGACGGTCACGCCGACGACCATGCCGACGAACAGCGGCCGGTGGGTGGGCAGCGTGCCCGCGGAGGCCGGGGTGGGCTTCTGCTTCGCGAGCGAGCCGGCCAGGCCGAGCACGAAGATGATCGGCAGCAGCCGGCCGAGGACCATGGCCAGCCCCAGGGCCGTGTTGTACCAGGTCGTGTTCACCGAGATGCCCGCGAACGCCGAGCCGTTGTTGTTGGCGGCGGAGCTGAACGCGTAGAGCACCTCGGAGAAGCCGTGCGGCCCGGAGTTGAGCATGCTCGCCCGTTGGTTGGGCGATGCCATGGCCAGCGCGGTGCCGACGAGCACGATGCAGGGCGTGACCAGGAAGTACAACGAGGCGAATTTGATCTCTCTGGCCCCGATCTTCTTCCCCAGATATTCGGGGGTACGCCCCACCATCAGCCCCGCGACGAACACGGTCAGGACGGCGAGCACGAGCATGCCGTAGAGCCCTGAGCCGGTACCGCCGGGCGCGACCTCGCCGAGCTGCATGTTCAGCATCAGGATGCCGCCGCCGAGCCCGGAGTAGGAGTCGTGGAAGGAGTCCACGGCACCCGTCGACGTCAGGGTCGTGGCGGCCGCGAAGGTCGCCGAGTTGGCCACCCCGAACCGGGTCTCGCGGCCCTCCATCGACGAGCCGACCGCCTGCGGGACGGTGCCCGGGTGGTGCGCCTCCAGAGCCATCACACCGACCACGCTGCCGATCGCGATGATCGCCATGACGGCGGCGATCGCCACGCCCTGACGCTTGTCTCCGACCATCCGGCCGAACACCCGGGGCAGGCTGAACGGAATGAACAGGATCAGGAAAATCTGCAGCCAGTTCGTCCACGCCGTCGGGTTCTCGAACGGGTGCGCCGAGTTGGCGTTGTAGAAGCCGCCGCCGTTGGTGCCGAACTCCTTGATCACTTCCTGGCTGGCCACCGGGCCACCCGTGACGTGCTGGGTCGCCCCGGCGAGCGTCGTGACGTCGGTACCCGATGAAAGATTCTGGATCGTGCCGGCCGCGATGAACACGATCGCGCCGATCACCGCGACCGGCAGCAGGATCCGCAGGCAGACCCGGGTCAGGTCGACCCAGAAGTTGCCCAGCGTGTCCGACTTGCTGCGAGCGAAACCACGGACCAGTGCCACGGCGACCGCGACGCCGACGGCGGCGGACACGAAGTTCTGCACCGCCAGGCCCGACATCTGCACCAGGTGGCCCATCGTGGACTCACCGGAGTAGGACTGCCAGTTGGTGTTGGACATGAAGCTGATCGCCGTGTTCCAGGCCTGGTCGGCCTTGACCGGCGGGAAGCCCAGGCCCAACCACAGCTTGTCCTGCACCCGCTGGAAGGCGTAGAGGAACAGCACCGACAGCGCCGAGAAGGCCAGCACGCTGCGGGCGTAGACGCCCCAGGTCTGCTCCCCGGCCGGGTCCGCGCCGATCAGCTTGTAGACGACGCGCTCGGCCCTGCTGTGCCTGGTGCCGGTGAGCGCGCGGACCATGTAGTCACCGAAGAAGCGGTAGGACACCACCAGGGCGGCGATCAGAGAGCCGACGAAGAGTACGCCGGCCGTGGTCGTGTTCATTAGAAGCGCTCCGGGAACAAGAGGGCCGCCACCAGGAACAGGGCCAGCCCGACAGCGAGGATCAGGCCGATGAGGTTGACAGCACTCATAGCTTCTCGACGCCCCTGACCACCAGCGCCAGGACCGCGAACACAACCGCGGTCAGCACCACGTACGCCAGATCAGGCACCGTGCTTCTCCTCTTCGTTGAATGACTTGCCGGGCAGCTCGGAAGCGACCGGAGGCTTGACCCATGGCCGGGGCCGGTGCGGGCGGCGCACCAGTCGGTACGCCTCCCCCGCCGCCAGCCCCGTCGTCGATGCCAACACCAGCACTCCCAGACGCAACATATCGGTCAAACCATGCCAGGAGAGCTCTCCCGGCTGATTCACCAGGAATCCGTTGAAGATCGCGAACCCGATCACGGCCACGAAGGCCAGCGCGAGCCCGTCACGCGTCCAGGCGGCGAACGCCGCCACGGCGAGCACCAGGACGGCGTAACGGACGACCGGCTCCGAGTCCGGGATCGTGGCGGCCGCCACGGCGGCCACCACGAGCAGGACCGAACCGAGGGCGATGTTGACGCCCAGCGGGGTCTCCTCCGACCCCCGGGCCCACCCGCCCGACCTGACCCACACGACGACTCCCGACAACCTGCTCGACCACGGTCGTCCTTCGACCGCGTCAGGAAGTAGAACCCCTGGTGAGGCGGTGGAACAGTGGTCCATACGCGTTCCCTACGGCCGCGGCGGCAATATTGACGTTTTCCCGACGGGGCCCTCGCGGGATTCCCTTCCGACCGGCACCAAAGCCTGATATGGAAGAAAATGCCCTTCACTCCACCGAAATGAGGCCGGCGCGGACAGCCCACGCCGCGACCGCGACACAGGCTGTCCGCGCCGGCCGCGAACCAGATCAGAAGTTGCCGAGAGAATCGCCTGCCAGCGGGCCCTTCACCGGAAGGAGCCCCGGGGTCACGGTGTTCAGCGGGTCGGCTGAGCCGCCTCGGCCCGCCCGGCGCAGAAGGTCTCGTTGAGGAGCTTCTGGGTCGCCGTCATGAACGCCGCCGCCTTGGTCTCCGCCCCGACGCCGTCGACGTAGGTCATCGAGGCGGTCAGGGTCTTGCTGCCGTCGGGCGAGGCGTACATCAGCGTCGCGTAACCTTGAACGCTGCCGTTGTGGTGGACGATCGGGGCGCCGCAGCTCGGTGCCGGGAACGGGAACGGCGTGGTCCACAGGCCCAGGCCGTAGCCGGCCACCGGGTTCGGCGTGCGCATCTCGACCAGCAGCGGGGCGGGCAGGAGCTTGCCGCCCATCAGTGCGGAGAAGAAGGTCTGCAGGTCCTGGGTGGTGGAGATCATGTCACCGCCGCCGGAGATCCAGGACGGGTTCTGCAGGGTGACGTCAGCCGTCCTCAGCGTGCCGTTGTCGTCGTACTGGTAGTACGCGTGGGCGTGCGGCCCGGTGATCTGCGCCGAGAAGCCCGGTGCCGTGGTGGCGTGCATGCCGAGCGGTCGCAGGATCTGCCGCTCGAGTTCCTCGGCGAAGGTGTGGCCCGTGACCCTCTCGATCAGCAGCCGGGCCAGCACGTAGTTGGTGTTGGCGTAGCGCCAGTCCGCCCCCGGTTCAAACCGCGGCCCCTTCGCCAGCGCGAACCGCACCAGCTCCTGCGGCTCGTAGGTCGTGAACCGGTTGTCCACCCAGTCCTTGCCCGCCGAGACGATTCCCGGCACCCACTTGCCCTCGGCGTCGAAGTCGCCGGTGAAGTTGAACACCCCGCTGGTGTGCTGCAACAGCATCCGGGTGGTGATCCGCCGGTCCAGCCCGAACTCGGGTAGCTGGTCGGCCACCGGGTCGTCCAGGCCGACCTTGCCCTGGGCCACCAGCCGCAACGTCATGGTCGCGATGAAGGTCTTGGTGACGCTACCGACCCGGAACCGGCCGTTCGTCGAGGGTGCGGCGGCCGAGCCCAGCTCGCGGACACCGGCGCTGCCGGCCCACTCGCCCCGCTCGTTGCGCACCCGCGCCTGCACTCCGGTGAGGCCGCCGTCGACGCCCTCCTGGAGGATCGCCTGCAGCTCCGGGCGGTTGTGCCCGGACGGGGCTGCGGTGGCGGCCGCGGGGGCGACCGTCCCGGCCAGCAGTGTGAGGGCTGCCGCTGTGAGGCCGGCCTGCCAGAGGAACCGCGGCGCACGGGGCTTGTCGTTCTTGGTGCTCATTGTTGTCTCTCCGAACTTCTCGGTGGATGGCGGCGATGACTGCCGTACGTCGTGACGGGTCTCGGTCACAGGCAGGTGGTGGCGATGGCGCCGTGGACGGTGGTCGCGTGCATGGTCACCTGGGCGGCCGCGCGTCGCGGATCCGGCCGCGAACGGGACCGCGTCCGTCGGTGGGCGGTCCCGAGGCCACCTGCCTGGGTCGGTGTCAGTCCTCGATGGCCTGGTAGACGGTGGTCCAGAAGTCGTGGATGAGCCGCGCCGGATCCGGGACCGACAGGCCGACCTGGGTGAACAGCATTCCGGTGAGCTGGCTGTCCCGGTCGGCGTAGGCCGTGGTGCCGGTTCCGCCGTCCCAGCCGAACTGGCCGAGGGGCGCGTAGTCCCCGCGGTAGGTGCGCACCGCCATCCCGAAGCCCCAGCCGCCCTGCTGTCCCTGGCCGAAGGAGATGTGGACGGCGTTTTTGGCCAGGTCGTTGCGGGTGGCCTGCTGCTCCGGCGTGAGGCAGTTGGTGGTCATCAGCTCGACGGCGGGCCGGGACAGGATCCGCTCACCGCCGTGCGTCCCGTGGTTGAGCAGCATCCGGAAGTAGGCGTGGTAGTCGTCGACGGTGGAGACCAGCCCACCGCCGCCGCCCTGGAACGCCGGGGGCTCGCTGAAGCGCCCGCCGTCCGCCGGGTCCCACACGGTGAACTCCCCGGTCCGCGGGTCGGGCGCGTAGCTGGGCGGCAACCGGTCGATCTTGCCGTCGGGGACGTGGAACCCGGTGTCCTTCATCCCCAGCGGCTCGAAGACGCGCTCGGTCAGGAACGTCTCGTACGACTGGCCCGTGACCCTGGCGACGAGCACGCCGACCACGTCGTGGCTGATCTGGTACTGCCACTGCGCGCCGGGCTGGTGCATCAGCGGAAGCGTGCCCAGCCGGCGCATCCACTCCTCCGGCTCGGGCTGCGGCGCGGCGTGGCCGATGAGGTTCAGCTCGAAGATCTTGTTCATGATCGGGGTGCCGATCGACGTCAGGTCCATCCCGAGCCCGAACGTGGAGTTCAGCAGGTCCCGCACGGTGATCGGCCGACGCGCCGGCACGGTGTCGTCGAGGGAGCCGTCGTAGCGCTTGAGTACCTGCCTGTCGGCCAGTTCGGGCAGCCACGGGTCCACCACGTCGTCCAGCCGCAGCCTGCACTCGTCGAGCAGGACCATCGCGGCGGACATCGCGACCGGCTTGGACGTCGACGCCATCCGGAAGATCGTGTCCCGGCGCATCGGCGCGCCGCCGTCGTGGCGCATCGTGCCGATCGCTTCGACGTGCGTCTCCTCGCCCCGGCTGACCAGCGCCACGAGCCCGGGGATCTTCCCGGACTCCACGTGGCGTTCCAGCACGTCGTGCACCTTGCTCAGGCCCTTTTTCGTGAAGCCGTTGTTGGTGGTACCCATCGTGAATCTCCTGTGGTTGTCGTAGTGTCTGGCTGCTTCGTTGGATGAAGGTTCGCCGGTCGGCCTGTCACGGGGCTGTCTTCGTCCTGTCACGGCCCCTGACACGGGGTGGATCCGGCGTTCCAGAGGTCCAGGGCCAGGTAGGCCGGTCGCCACCGGTGCCGGTACGCGTGGCGGACTGGTTCGGGGAACACGGCCAGGACGGTGGAGGTCTCCTCGTTCGCGCCGTCCAGCAGCCAGGGCAGGATCCGGAACGCGTCACGGCCGATCCGCTGGGCGTGGACCTGACCGAAGTACGCCCATTGCCCTGGGGTGATGACGGCCCGGATCAGCGGCAGCGCCTGCTCCTCCTCATGCCGGAGGTGTCCGAGGAGGCCGGTGACCAGGGAATCGGTGAGGTCGCCGAGATGGTGCGACCCGATCTCGGGGCCGGCCAGTGCCTCGTCGACCGCCTCGACGACCTGGTCGATGGCGTCGTGCTCGGCCTCCATCACCTCCAGCAGCGCCAGGTCGGCGGGCCGTCCGGCCAGGCCGCGGCGCAGCGCGGGCCACAGCGCCTCGTCCTCGGCGGAGTGGTGCACGCGCAGGGCCGTCTTGAGCAGTTCCCAGCCGACCGCGGCGCGAAGGACAGTGCGGGGGTCGACGTCGACCCGGGCGGTGACCCCGGCCAGCCGCCCCGCTTCCCGCCGCAGCGCGTCATGCATCGCGCCCATCAACGTCAGGTCGGGCATGCCGCGCACCGGGCCCCTCCCTTCGGCGGCTCGCGGGACCTGCCACGCGACGGCGTCGGACAGCGCGAATTCGAACCCATGGTCACTCTCCTGTGTGGTTTCGACCGGCGTTGCTTGTGGGGCTTCTACAACCCTGAAGTGCCGGCTCACCTGCATCAACACCAAGATCCGTATGATGTCGATAACCTCTTGGTGATAACGCGGATCGGGAAAACGTGGAAATTCGGGATATTGAGATCTTCCTGACCCTGGCTGAGGAACTGCACTTCGGCCGGACAGCCACCCGGCTCCACGTGTCCCAGGCCAGGGTCAGTCAGGCGATCAGCCAACAGGAACGCCGCCTCGGGAGCCCGTTGTTCGACCGCTCCAACCGCCGCCAGATCCGGCTGACCGCAGTCGGCCGACAGCTCCGCGACGACCTGCGACCGGTCTACGTGGGCCTGCGCGACAGCCTCGACCGTGCCCGGATGGCCTCCCGAGGCGTCACCGCGCGGCTACGGGTGGGCCTGCTGCCCTTCAACGTCGCCGAACTACAGCCCTACTGGCGGACCTTCCGCGCCCAGTACCCCCAGTGGGAGCTGCAGATTCGGGTAGCCCCCTACGTCCGCCCGTTCGACATGCTGCGAGCCGGCGACTTCGACGTCCTGGTCGTCTGGCTACCTGTGGAGGAACCGGACCTGACCGTGGGCCCGACCCTGTTCACCGACCCGCGGGTGCTCGCCGTGTCCACCGAGCACGAACTGGCCGGGCGGCTGTCGATCCCGCAGGAGGCGCTGGCCGACTTCGCCAACGCCACCGCGCCCGACATGCCCGACTACTGGGAGGACAGCTATCTGCCGTTCCACGCCTCGGGCGGCAAGGTCATCGAACGCCCGGAGCTCGTCACCAACGCCGACGAGCTGATCACTCTCGTCACCAACGGCGAGATCGTGCACCCCTTCCCGTCCCACGTCACTCGCTACTGGTCCATGCCCCATGTGCGGTTCGTCCCCATCCCCGACATGCCGCGCCTGTCCTACGCCCTGGTGTGGCACACCGAATCCGAGAACGACGTCGTCCGCGCCCTCGCCCGGACCGTCCGCGACCTCGGCGCTGTCGCCTTCCACTGAAGCCTCCGGCGCGGGCCTTGACCTAGATGATCTAGTCCACTTCTTGGGCTGGTCGCATGCTGGGGTGACGGTCGACCTCGAACGCCACGCGGGCGAACACCCATTGGGGCAGTCGCCCGGGTCGCTCAACGCATCCTCGCCCTGGCCGCGGTCGATCTGGCGCAACCGGGCCACCGACCGGCCCGTCCTACGCTCCCGGATCGCCTTTGACACCAGGACGGATCATCTAGGAGGCGAGGACCCCTGCGAGGTCCTTCGCGGCTACCGGTCGCAGGTTCGCGGCCGCCTCGCGGGCCATCTCTGGCGACACCTTCGGCCCACCGTCTACTATCGACAGTGTGTGGCCGGTGCGGACCAGGTACGTGAAGTGCCCCTGGGTCTCCCGGTGCCACAGGTCGGAAGTGTCCGCGACGCACGGGCGTCCCGGTGCATCGCCGCGCAGGGTCGGGTTCACCGGGTCACACGACTCGGGTGGGGCGAAGTAGCTGGGTACCGGAAGCGTCGTGACATGGACCTCGTACCCGTCGTCGTAGCCGCTGTGATCGGTCGTCGGGAGCATGACGATGACCAGCACGTTCGGTGCGTCCCAACCCGACTGCACCCTCACAACGGAGTAGCCGGGCAGGTCCGGCACCAGCAGCGGCACCGACAGCGACTCAAGACGCCTGAGGTTGTCGTTGACTTGTAGCGCGGTGTGCGCCACCTGCCCGGCCGGCACCAACGCCAGCAGCAGGGCGTAGACCGCCAGTCGGGCGGCCGACGGCAGCGTGTCCCCGATCGCCAGGGCACCCAGCGTGTAGCCGACCACACCCGCCGCGCAGGACAGCAGCAGCGGCTGCGGCCCCGCGGTGCGGGCGGGCGCGTAGAGCAGCGCGAAAGCGCAGTAATACCCGGCAGGACCGAAAAGCGCCAATGCCCATGGCCTCGGGGTGCCGGCCATGCGGAACACAATTCCGCCCGCGGGAATCGCCAGAGCCAGGACGGCCGCCGTTGCCACCGGCACCCACAAGGAGCCGAGACCGTGGTCCACCACGAGGGTCAGCCCGCCGGCGGCCAACCCGAGCGCGGCCCCCAGCGCGGCCGGGACCATCAACACCCCGCGCCATGAACCGCGCCGCGCGACCGGCGGTCGCAGCGCGTGGCCAACCAGAACAACCATCGGTACGAGCAGTAGCGGAGCCAGCATGAACGGCCGCCCCAGGGAGAGCACGGGCACCCCGTGGTACCACGCCACGCCGGCCAGCGCCGTCAGTCCCAGAGCTGACCCGCACCCCACCACCCACCAATTTCTGATCATCGCTCCAAGCTACGGTCCTGGGAGGATTTCGGAATGAGTATTGGTACTCAGCCTTCGACGCGACCGTCAAGCCTCCACAGTGGCTGGCCCTCGTTCGGGCCGTGGGCGACGGACGGTCAGGCTCCGCGCGGCGCGTACATGATGACGGCGACGCCGAGCAGGCAGATCGCGGCACCGATCACGTCGTAGCGGTCCGGCTTGAACCTGTCGACGACCATGCCCCAGGCCAGGGAACCGGCGACGAAGACCCCGCCGTAGGCGGCGAGGATGCGGCCGAAGTGTGCGTCGGGCTGCCAGGTGGCGACGAATCCGTACGCGCCGAGGGCGAGTACTCCGGCCGCGATCCACAGCACTCCCTTGTGTTCGCGCCAGCCCTGCCAGACCAGCCACGCGCCGCCGATCTCGGCGAGGGCGGCCAGGAGGAACAACAGCAGGGACCGGGCGATCGTCATGGGATCACGGTATCGGGGCAGCTCAGGTGGAGCTTGCACGACCACTACTCAGTGATACTATCTACCGGTAGTCAGCATCACTGAGTAGCTAGGGGCGTGTTCCGTGGGCAAGCAGGTGACGGAGATGCTCAAGGGAACGCTGGAGGGCATCGTCCTGGCATTCCTCGCCGGCCGGTCCGCGTACGGCTACGAGATCACGGCATGGCTGCGGGAGCAGGGCTTCGCCGACATCGCCGAGGGCACGGTCTACGCGTTGCTGGTCAGGATCGAGCAGCGCGGCCTCGTCGACGTGGTGAAGGTTCCGTCCGAGAAGGGGCCGCCGCGCAAGGTGTACTCCCTCAACGCCCAGGGGCGCGAGTACCTCGAAGAGTTCTGGAGGACCTGGAGCTTCCTCGCCGAACGGCTCGAGCAGCTCCGCGAAGGAGGCAGATGACCATGTCCATCTCGAAGTTCACCGCGAAGGTGATCGGCGACAAACGGCAGTGGCGGCAGTACAAGGCGCGGATCAGGGCGCTTCCCGAGGACTACCGCGCGGCGGCGGAAGCGCTGGAGCGGTACCTGAACTACTTCGGCCGCGGCGACGGCGCCGGCGCGGCCGCGATGAACGAGGACCTCGCCGACCTGTTCGAACAGGGCGCGGCGAACGGGACCCCGATCCGCGACATCTTCGGGGCTGACCCCGTGGAGTTCGTCGAGGCGTTCATCCAGAACTACCCGGAGGGCCAGTGGATCAGCCGGGAGCGGCAACGGTTCGTCAGCGCCATCGCGCACGCCGCCGGCGAGAGAACCTGAGAGGTGGGCGGGGTCCGCGCCGGGAGTGGCGCGCGGACCCCGCCCGCGACCCGCCGGAGGGGCTTGCGGTCAGGTCGCCACGTCAGCGGAACTCCGCCAGCCTCGGCCGCACGCCGACCAGGACGAACGCCGCGATCAGCACCACCCCGATCGGCAGCCCCAGGTCCCAGCCCGACAGCTCGGACTCGCCGTCGGCGATGGCGCGGTCGAACGCGTTCTGGTTGATGTCGGTGACGGCGACGAGGGCCTGGTCGTACTGGTCGAAGTCGTCGTTGGAGTCCCCCGGCCGTGTACTGGTGCCGAACGCGACCGCGCCGGCCACGTCGCCACGGACGACCATCGCGCGCATCCGCCGGTCGTCGCGCTGGTAGACCTGGTAACGCGATACCGCGGTGTCCGCCGCCGCCCGCTCGCCGGGGAAGGTGACGTTACGCAGCTCCGCGCCCAGGTACCCGGTGATCGGCACGTTGGTCTTGTGGGATTGCTCGTAGGATTCCAGCGCCCGGGCCAGGTGGTCGTCGTAGGTGCCGAGAGTGCCGTAGACGCCGGCGATCTCCTGGGTCCTGTCGAAGAAGGACTGCTCGTACCGCGCGGCGCGCTCCGGGTCGAGGAGGTAGCGGCTCTCATCCGCGTTGGCGTCGTAGCTGACGGCGCGCGCCTGGGTGAGGGCCAGCACCGAGTCGAAAGCGTCCTCCTTGGCGAGCCGCAGGTGTGTGCCCTCGGTTGCGAACAGATTCACGCCCATGGCGACCAGGACGATGGCTGCGAGGGTGGCGGCGGCCAGTGCCGGGTTGAGGGTGCGGCGGAACCGTCGACCGACGTAGATCTGGGTAGCGAGCAGGGCCAGGAGTAGGAGTCCGCCGAGGACCGCCGTCCAGGTGAGCGCGCCGCCGACCGCCGAGCGGGTGTCGTCGTAGGTGCGGGTGAGGTCGGCGGCGTTGGACTGGGCGAGCTGGCGGGCTGCGGGAAGCACGTCGGACTTCATCAGGTCCGTGGCCTGACGGTAGACCGCGAGTGCCGCGGGCGCGGGCCGGCCGACGGGGTGGGGTGCCTGGCCGTCGAGGAGGAGGGCGCGGGCGGCTAGGGCCTCGTAGCCGCCGAGGCCGTTGAGGAGTGCGGTCACCGCTTTGCGGGCCGTGTCGTCGGCGGCCAGCGACGCGGCCTGCTGGACGTCCCCGTCGGCCTGGACGCGGCGCTGTTCGTAGATCTCCAGGGCCTTCGTCCGGGTCAGGCCCAGGCCCTGGGTGTCGCCGAGCATGAGGGCGTTGGCGAGTTGGGCATCCATGTCGTTGAGGGCGAAGTACAGGTCGGAGCCCGCCCGCACCTGTGGTCCGGCGACGTGGCCGATGACGCGCAGTCCCGAGCGGGTGGCGGAGATCCCGGACGCGCCGGTTGCCAGCAGGCCGACGGCGAGGAGGACCGCGACGGCGGCCAGGGCCCAGATCCGCGACGGGACGCCGCCCCGGTCGGCGGGGGCCCTGCGGTGGGAGGTGGCGAGTTCGGTGACGGCCACGGCCGGTCAGTCCTTCCGGAGGGTGATGGTGGTCCACGCGCCGAGGTGGATGCGGTCCCCGGCGCGCACGGGGTGCTCGGTGTTGACGGCGACGGGGTCGGTGCCGTCGTTGAGGAAGGTGCCGTTGGTGGAACCCGGGTCCACCAGCGCCCACGTGTCGTCAGGGCCCGCCAGGAGCACCGCGTGCAGGTGGGAGACGCCGGAGTCCTCCGGCGGCCCGGCGAGGTCGATCTCGGGCACACCCCGGGAGGCGGTGCGTCTGCCGATCCGCACGGTGGCACCGGTCAGCGCGAACTCGCGGTCCGGACAGTAGGGCGGGAACGCGATGTCGGAGGTCACGGTCTCGTGGTAGGCGCGATCGGCGGTGACGACGGCCGTCCAGGCAGGTGCCGCGACCGGCCCAGGCCTCGGCTCCGGGGCCACCGCCGCCGGGGCCGGCCCTGAGGGGAAGGCGTAGCCGCAGTCCTCGCAGAAGCGGCCGGTCGCCGCCGCGCCGCATTCCGGGCACGGCCCCTCGGCCCGGGCGACGACCGGGGGCACGACGGGAACGGCGGCCGGTGCCGGCTCTATCGGGGTGCCGCACACGTCGCAGTAGTCGGTGGTTCCGGACGGGTGCCCGGCGGGGCAGGTGGTCACGGGTTCACCGGCGCCCGCACGGCGCGCACCGTCCGGGTGGAGCGGGTGTCCAGCGCCATCTCGTCTGCGTCGGCGATCCGGGCCCGCAGCCGCACCTTGCCGGTGGCGGGGTCCTCGATGTCGACGACCTTGCGCAGCAGGGTGGTGATGGTGTCGTTGCCGGACTCGGCCGCCAGCGCCACCGCGCGCCCGAGGCGGGAGGTGGCGGTGTCCATGTCGCCGTCGCGGCGGGCGGCCAGGCCGTCCTGGATGGCCCGGGACAGTTCCGCCTGCCCGGTGTAGTGCGCGACGTGCGGGTTGATCCGGGTCGACAGTCCGAGGTCGTCGGTCCACACCGCGCGCACGAGGCCCTGGGAGACCAGCTGGTCGCCGACGACGAGACTCACCCGGGCGGCGAGCATCTCCTCGCCCACGCCGGCGGCCCGCACCTCGACGCACACGTGGTAGTCGCGGCTCTCCTGGCCCCACGAGCCGGTCGGGTAGTCCCCGACGAGGGGGCCGACGACGCTGCGGCGGGTGGTGAGGTCCTGCACCGTCGGTAGGGTCTGCTTGACGAACCGGACCGTCGCGCCCTGCGGGGTCCAGACCCGCAGGTTCGCGGTGCCGACGCCCTTGCCCATGGCTGTGGTGGTCATCGCGGCGAAGTCGGCGGCGAGGCCGCGGGGGTCGGCGACGATGTCGACGGTACCGAGCAGGGCGGTGGCGATCCGGCGCAGCTCGGCGACCTTCCAGTCGGTGCCGACGCCCCGGCAGTCGCAGGTGAACCTGCCGGCGCAGGCGGCCAGTACCGCATCGAGGTCCTGTGGGGTTTCGTGCTGGTTCTCGCCGTCGGTGAGCAGGATCGCGTGCCGGATGGCGCCGAGGTGCCCGGCGAGGAGCTGGTCGGCGAGGCGCAGCCATTGGCCGATCGCGGTGCCGCCGTTGGCGACGAGGCGTCCGACCGCCCGCTGGGCATCGGCGCGGGTGCGCGGGTCGGCGCGCGCCAGGCGGTAGTCGCGCGGGTAGACCATCGTGGCCCGGCTGTCGCCGGACACGACCGCGAACCACACCCCGTCGGGCAGGGCGTCGATCGCGACGGCGGTGGCACGTTTCGCCTCGTGCAGCCGGTTGTCGGCGCTCATCGACCCGGAGGTGTCCACGAGGATCACCACGGCCGACTGGCCCGGCGATCCGTCACCGCCCCCGCCGCGCGCGGTGACGGTGACGATCGCGTCGACCGTGGTGCCACCGTCGGGGAGGTACTCGTTCTGGTACACGTCGAGTTGGAATTCGGTCATCGGTGCTGCTCCTGGTCAGATCAGGGTGCGCGGGCGCACGGCGTTGGCCCGGACCACGAGGGTGTGACGTTCGGCCCGGCTCGTGGCCGCGCGGGCCAGGGACCGGTAGGCGCGCTCCAGGCGGGCCCGCAGCGGCCGTTCGGCGAGCTGTTCGCCGAGGACCCCGGCTCCGGCGGCACCGGTGCCCGGCCGGTGGAACCGCAGCCAGCCGACGGCCGCTTCGAGGAGCTCGGCGGCGTGCCGGTCGTGGCGGACCGGTTCCAGGTCGAGTTGGGCGAGCTGGGCGGCGGCGGCGCGTAGGCGGTCCGCGTCGAGCTGGGCGGGCGCGAGGCCGCGGACCCGGGCGGCGACGGCAGCCAGCCGGGCCGGCACGTGGTGGCTGGACGTGGCCGGGACCGACTCGAGTGCGGCGACAGCCCGCTCGCCGTCGCCGGCCGCGAGGTGCACCCGGGCGAGGCCGAACGCCGCGGACAGATAGGAGTGGTCGGTGCGCCACACGGTCGCGTATCCGCGTCGCGCCCCGTCGGTGTCGCCGGCCGCCTCGTCGGCCACGGCGAGGGCGAGTCGCACGGCCGGTTCGCCCGGCAGCAGGGCGTACAGGTCGTCGAAGATGTCGGCCGCCTGTGCCGGCCGCCCGGTAGCCAGGGCGACGAGTCCCTGGTACCAGTCGATGCGCCAGTCGTCGTCGGTGAGCGCCGCCAGCACCGGTCCAGCCTGGTCGGGCCGGCCGAGTTGCAGGTGGGCGCGGGCCAGGCGCAGACCGACCTCCACCGACGCGACGGGGGCTCCTGGCAGCGCGGCCACGAGGGCGGCCGGGGAGGCGGCGGCCAGACCTGCGAGGAAGCGGGCCGCCGGGTCGGCGGGGTCGGCCAGCGGAGTCGGCAGCGCGACGGCGGCGACGGCCGGGTCGAGCGCGGCGAAGACCCGGTCCGCGGGCCCTTCGAGCGGCCGGGCCCCGATCGCGTCGAGTTCGGGGCCGAACATCGTCGACGGGGCGGGCCGGGGCTGGCCGTCCTGGGCGGCGAGGATCTCGCGGAGTACGCCGGTGAGCTGGTCTGACATCTCCGCCGCCGACCCGAACCGCCGGTCGGGGTCCGGGTCGCACGCCCGGCGCAGGAACCGGTCGTAGGACCCGTGCGCGGCGAGGACCGGCACGTCTGCCCGGTCGGGCAGGTCGTGGACGAACGTGGTGCCGTAGCCGCGAAAGTCGAAGCTGAGCACGGCGAGCGTGCGGCCGACCGTGTACAAGTCCGAGGACACCGACGGGCCCTCCTCGGCGATCTCGGGGGCCTGGTAGCCGACGGTGCCGTAGATCGCGCCGGCCACGTCGTCCAGGCGGCGCACCCCGCCCAGGTCGATGAGTTTGAGCTGTTCCTCGCTCTGGATGACGTTGTCGGGTTTGAGGTCGCAGTACACCAGGCCCAGGCTGTGCAGGTGCCCGAGCGCGGGGAGCACCTCCAGCATGTACGCGATGGCCTGCTCCACCGACAACGGGTCGACCCGGCCGGCCGCCTCGCGCCGGGCGAGGAGGATCTGCTTGAGGGACTGGCCGCCGACGTACTCCATCACGATGTAGCCGACCAGCGCGCCACTCTTCGGGTCGGGGTGCTGCACGAAGTTGTAGATCTTCAGGATCGTCGGGTGCTCGACCTCGGCGAGGAAGCGCTGCTCGGCCAGTGCCGCGGCCATCGCATCGGCGTCACCGGAATCGAGGAGTCCCTTGAGGACGACCCACCTGCCGCTGACGTTGCGGTCCCGGGCCAGGTAGATCCAGCCGAGACCGCCGTGCGCGAGGCAGCCGAGGACCTCGTACTGGCCGGCGACCAGGTCACCGGCGGCCAGCTTCGGGGTGAAGGAGTAGCCGGTTCCGCACTTGCGGCAGAAGCCCTCCGTGCGCGCGGGGCGGCCCTCGGCGGCCCGGCCGACCGGGTCGGAGCACGCGCTGCAGTACCGCTTGGCCTCGGCGACCTGCGGGGAGGCCAGCACGGCGGTGGCCGGGTCGCGGTACGGGATCGGCGGGATCTCCACCAGGCCCGCACCGAGTTGGCCCCGGCGGCGGGTCGAGGTGGAGCCGGTGCGTCCGGAGCCCCGGCCGGAGCCGCGCGTGGAGCCCCGGGAGGAGCCGCGGGTCGAGGGGGCTGTTCCGGCGGGCCTCGACGGGGCGGTCGGCCTGGGTGCGGCGGCCATCCCGCACACGTCGCAGTAGCCGTCCTGCAGGCTGCCGGTGCAGCCCGGGCGGGCACACATGGTCACGACTGGGTCCTCTCGTCGGCGCGGAGCCGGCCGAGAAGGCTGTCAACGTGGCGGAACGCGCCGCACGCCGCGTTCACCAGCCACAGTGGTCACTGGGCGCCGAACCAGGACGCGATGCCACAACCTTGCCCCCTCCCCCGCTCGCAGCGACCGCCCGGAGCTCAGGACGGCCGATCCAGCATGCGGCGACGGGTGGGTGGCGGGCATGGCCGGTCGCGTAGAGATTTCGTATTTTTTTCGCGCCCGGGCCGTCAACAGGGCGTCAATAATCGGTTCCCGGGCGTAGAGATCGCGTATCGGAGCCTGTCCGGACCCTGTCGGCGGGTCCAGGATCGGGACCGTGACGCTCACCGACATCATCCCGTCCTTACGCTCCTCGCTCCCCACCCGTGTGCACCCGGAGATCTGGCCGGTCAGCACCACGCCGGGGGTACGGGGCGAGATCGCCGTCGGAGGGGTGTCCCTGACCGACGTCGCCGACCGGTTCGGCACCCCGGCCTACGTGCTCGACGAGACCGACGTGCGCCACCGGTGCGCCGCATACGAGCGGGCCTTCGGATCCGCCAACGTCGTCTACGCCGCCAAGGCCCTGACCTGCCGTGGCCTGTTGCGCTGGATCGCCGGCGAGGGCCTGGGCCTGGCCGTGTACTCCGCCGGCCAGCTCGCCGCCGCCCGCTCCGTGGACTTCCCCGCCGAGCGGATCGTGCTGCACGGCGACGCCAAGACCACCGCGGACCTGGACGCCGCCCTCGACTACGGGGTCGGCCGGATCGTCATCGAGTCCCCTTCCGAGGTCGCCCGGCTCGCCGCGCTCGCCCGGCCGGAGGGTCAGCGGGTGCACGTCCGGGTGCTGCCCGAGGAGCTGGGCTACCCGGAGTGCGCCGGCCTGCCGGCGGCACACGACGCCGACCGGTTCGGCATGCCGGCCGCCGAACTCGAGGACCTCGTCGGTCGGATCGTCGCCCAGCAGCGGCTCCACCTCGTCGGCCTGGACATCTACCTCGGCTCGCAGCTCAGCCGGTTCGGCCCGGCCGAGCGCGCCATCCGCCACCTCGTCGTCCTCCTCGACGAGATCCGCCGACGCCACGGCGTGACGCTCACCGAGCTCAACATCGGCGGCGGCCACGCCGTCGCGCACACCCACGGCGAGGCCGAACTGGCCCTCGACGCGTTCGCGGTCCGGGTCCGCACCGTCCTGCACTCGGCCTGTCTGCGGCTCGACGTGCCCGAGCCCCGGCTGATGGTCACCCCCGGCCGGGCGATCGTCGCGCACGCCGGCGTCGCGGTGTACCGGGTCCTCGCCGTGCGCCGCACGCCCGACGGACACCAGCTCGCCGCCGTCGACGGTGGACTCAGCGACAACCCCCGCCCTGCCCTCTACGGCGCCCGCTACACGGCGGCACTGCTCGGCCGTACCGGCACGACGACGTGCCCGACCATGGTCATCGGCCGGCACGACGAGGCCTGCGACGTGCTCGTGCACGACGCGCCGCTCAGTGCGGACCTGCGCCCCGGCGACCTGATCGCGGTACCGGCCTCCGGCGCCTACCAGTACGCGATGGCCTCCAACTACAACCTCGTCACCCGGCCACCGCTGATCGGCGTGCACGACGGCGCGGCCCGGGTCCTCGTCCGCGCCGAGACCCTCGACGACCTGCTGGGACGTGACCAGGATGCGTGAACTCCTCGTCGCCCTCGCCGCGGTCGCCCTCGTGCTCGCCGTCGCGGTGTACCGGATCCGCCGTTCCTTCACGCCCCCGGCGGCCCGCGCCGTGCTGGACCCGGCCGTCCGCCGGCTCGTCGCCGACGCCGCGCGCGGTGGACTGGTGCGGATCGTGGTCCGCGAGCCCGGCTGCGACACCACGATCGACGGACTGTTCCTCACCGTCAGCCCGGTCAACACCGACGAACCCCGGGTGTACGAGGAGGACGGCGCCCTCAGGGTCTACGGCCCGCCCACCCCGGCGACCCTCGCCGCGGTCCTCCTGACCATCCGGGACGAGACGGGGGTGGTGCCGCACGCGCACTTCGCCTGGACCGAGGAGGGCCTCACGCACCGGCTGCTGCGGCACCTGTTCACCGGTACCGGCGAGACCGCGCCCGTGACCCGCGAGGTACTGCGCCGCGCCGAGCCCGACCAGCGCCACCGACCGGTGGTGCACCTGGGCTGACGACTTACGGCGTCACTGGCTTGGTGAAGTACACCAGTGTCCACGACCAGTCCGGCCGGGTCTCCCGTCCGATCTCCCGATAGCCCAGGCCCTGGTAGAACGCCACGGCCTCGGGCTGATTGGTCGCGGTGTCCAGGAACATCTCCCGCAGCCCCAGCTCGGCGGCCCGGGTCTCCAGCGCGGCCATCAACGCCCGCCCGACGCCCTGACGACGGGTCGCCGGGTGCACCCGGACGCGGAGCACCTCCGCCTGACCGGCGTCGTTGGGCAGGATGCCGCCCATGCCCACCAGGTGGCCGCCCGTCTCCGCGACCAGGAACGCGCCGCCGGCGCCGTCGAAGGACGCGCGGACGTCCGCCAGATCGTCGAACGCCGCAGGCGGTCCCGCCGCCGGCTCCAACGCCAGCGGTATCGACGCGTCGGCTGTGGCCCCGATGTTCGGCAACGTGCTCAGCGTCCACACCACGGGCGCGTCGGCGTCCCGGAACCCTCGAATGGTGACCATCACCGCATCCTGCCGGGCGCAGGCCACCGACAGCGACCCCATTATCGGGGCCGACGACAGCGAAACGTCGGACGCGTGCACATCCGACAGTCCGCTGTGCCCGGTGGTCAGCTCACAGCCTGCTTGACGAGCGCGGCGATCCGCTTCTCGGCGGCCGCGGTCAGCTCGGTCAGCGCGAACGAGTTCGGCCACATGGTGCCGTCGTCGAGGTTCGCCTCGTCGCTGAAGGCGAACGTCGCGTACCGGGTCTTGAACTTCCCCGCGCACACGAAGTGGCAGACGATCTTGCCGTCGCGGGCGTAGGCGGGCATCCCGTACCACAGCCTCGGCGTCAGGGTCGGCGCGTTGGCCTTGATCAGGGCGTGCAGCCGCTCCCCGATCGCCCGGTCGGAGTCCGACATCTCGGCGATCTTCGCCAGCACCTCGACCTCCGGGTCGACCTTGGGGCCGCGCCGGGCGCTGGCCTTGAGCTCCTTGGCGCGCTCCTTCATCGCACCGCGCTCCTCCTCGGTGAAGCCGTCGTACTTCTCGCCGTTCGCGGTGCTGGTCTTCTTCGTGGCAGCCATGACAAAGATTCCTCTCAGATTCGCGGTTGGTGGTTTCTCCACCGATTGTTTCAGTGTTGATCTTTCTCGTGGACCTGGATCAGGAACACGTCACCACTTCCCGGCCTGCTGGCGGGTCGGCCCGTTGAGCCGGTTGTAGACGTTGGTGACCGCGATGTTGAGCAGCAGCACGGCCAACTCCTTCTGGTCGAAGTGCGTGGCGGCGACGTCCCACACCTGGTCGGGCACCGGGTCCGACCGGTCGGCGAGCCGGGTCACGGCCTCGGTCAGGGCCAGCGCCGCACGCTCGGGTTCGCTGAACCACGGCGTCTCCCGCCACGCGGCGACGGCGTGCACCTGGTCGGCGGTCGCGCCGTGCCGGCCGGCCTGCAGCGCGCCCCCGGCCACGCACGGTCCGCAGCCGTTGATCTGGCTGGCCCGCAGGTGGCTCAGCGCCAGCAGCCTGCCGTCCACCCCGGCGCCCGCGATGACCTTGTTGAGGGCCATCAGGGCGTCCATCGCCCCGGGGATCAGAACCGCCGGGTTCGGCATGCGCTCGGTCGACATCGTTTCTCCTCCGTCGTCGGTGTCGCTGACAGGAGTCATCCGACCATCGGCGCACCGTGCCCCGCGCGGTCCGTGGGACACCGTGGGACACTCGAAACGCCCTCTAGCAGCGCGAACACCCGCTCGATCCGTGGGCGTGGTGCGGGACGGGTACGGTGTTGCAGGTGTCCAGCCCGCAAGAGCACCTGGTGGCCCAGCTCGCCCGGATCAAGGAGCTGAGCGGGCTCAGCCTGCGCGCCCTCGCCGTTCAGGCGGGTCTGAGCAGCTCCTCACTGTCGCGGTACCTGGCCGGTCGGCTCGTGCCGCCGTGGGAGGCCGTCGTGGCGCTGTGCAAGGTCGTGGGCCGCGACCCCCGTCCGCTGCGCGCGGGGTGGGCCGAGGCGGCCAAGGCCGGCGCGGCGCCCGCCCCGCGCCGCAACGACCTGCCGGCCGACCTGTTCGACTTCACCGGCCGGGCAGCGGAGTCCGCGCTGGTCGAGGAGCTGCTACGCACCGCGGGCGCTGTCGCGATCGACGGCATGGGTGGCGTGGGCAAGACCAGCCTCGCGGTGCACGTGGCCCACAGGCTCGCCCCGGCGTACCCGGATGGCGGTCTTTATCTGGACCTGCACGGCTTCACCCCCGGCCAGGAACCCCTGGAGCCGCAGGCCGCGTTGGGCCGGCTGCTCGGCGCGTTGGACATCGCGCACCCCCCAGCTGGCATGGGGGAACGCGCGGCCCTCTGGCGGTCGGAGCTGTCCCGCCGGCGGGCCCTCGTCGTGCTCGACAACGCGGTCGACGCGGAGCAGGTCCGCCCGCTGCTGCCCGGCGCCGGCAAGTCCGCGGTCCTGGTCACCAGCCGCCACCGGCTGGTGAGCCTGGACGGGGTGCCCCCGGTGTCGTTGGAGCCCCTGGCCGGCGACGACGCCGCGCACCTGTTCGGGCGGGCCGCCGGGCTCACCCTCGCCGACGACGACGCCGTCGGTCAGGTGCTGCGCCAGTGCGGCGGTCTCCCCCTGGCCCTGCGGATGGCCGGCGCCCGGCTGCGGCACCGCCCCGGCTGGACCGTGGCGGTGCTGGCCGAGCGGCTGCGCGACAACGCGGGCCGCTTCGACGCCGTGTTCGGCATGTCGCTGCGACAACTCAACCCTGCGCAGCGCCGCGTTTTCCGACTACTGGGCGTACTGCCGGGCACCGACTTCGACGCCCCGGTCGCCGGCGCGCTCGCCGACCTGCCCGCAGAACAGGTACTCGAGGAACTGGTCGACGCCCACCTGCTACAGGAGCTGTCCCCCGGCCGGTACCGGATGCACGATCTGATCCGACGATTCGCCGCGGACATCGCCGCCGACGAGGAGCCGCAGGTCGACGCCGCCGTGCACCGGGTCCTGCGCCACTACCTCGCCCAGGCCGTCGCCCACGACCGGACGCTGCCCTCGCCGCACCGCCCTGATCCCGCGCCCGGCGACCCGGCGCGGGCCATGGCCTGGTTCGACCTCGAGTACGACAACCTGGTCGCCTGCTTCGACGCCGCCGTGCGCCTCGGCGCGGACGAGGCGGTGGCCGACCTGCCCCAGGCCATGCGGGTCTGGTTCTTCCGGCACCGCGGCACCGACGACCAGGCGCGCATGCTCGAAGCCGCCGCGTCCGCCGCGGGACGCCTCGGCCGCGACCGGCAGCGGGCGGCACTGCTCGCCGACCTCGGCTTCGCCCGCGCCGCCGCCGGCCGCGTCACCGAGGCGCTCGCCGCCTACGAACTGGCCGAACGTTCCGGGCCGGACGACGACGACCTCGCGGCCGGCTTGGCGCTGCGCACCGGATTCGTACACCGCGACCTCGGCGACCTCGCAGCCGCCCAGGCACACTTCCGGCGGGCCCGCGAACTGTTCGAGCGACTCGGCCGCCGCGCCGGCCAGTCCCAGGCGCTGGCCTTCGACGGCTGGGTGACCCTGCACCTCGGCCGACGCGACGAGGCCGTCGACCTCGCCCGGGCATCCATCGCCCTGGCCGACGGACCCGCCCAGATCACCGGCCTGGTGACCCTCGGTGTCGCCCTGGCGCCGGACGATCCGGCGGAGTCGCTGCGCGCGTTGCACGAGGCGTTACGGCTGGCCGAGCGGCACAATCTGCACCACAGCCAGGCGTGGTGCCACAACTATCTCGGGGTCGCGTTGCGGGTCATGGGGTCGCTCGACGAGGCGCTGGACCACCATCGGCGGGCGTTCGAGCTGTTGGAGCCGTTGGCGGAGGTGCAGTTGGAGATCGACTGTCTGCACTCCTACGCCGAGACGTGCCGGGTGGCGGGTCGCGGTGAGGAGGCGTTGGCGGTGCTGGAGCGGGTGATCGGGCTCGCGCGAGAACTGGGCCGGCCACACGATGAGCGGCTGGCGCGGGCGGCGCGGGAGGTTGTGGTGGGCGGAGGCCGGGTGGTGTGACCGTGGAGAGTTCCACAGCGGATGGCATCGCGATCCCGCCCGGAGTCGAACCGGACCGCGCACCCGTCGCGCGGGCGCGCCTCCCCGCCCGGAGAGCCACGAGATCATGCGTACCCCCGGCAGGATTCGAACCTGCGGCCTTCCGGCTCGGAACCGGACGCTCTACTCCGCTGAGCTACGAGGGTATGGTGCGCGCCCCTGGTGCCGACCCAGGTCTACCCGAAGGTGGCGGCTTTACAGGCCGCTGGACGTGCCGCCGTCCACGACGCGCTCAGGGTGTCCACGGGGAGTCGAACCCACGTCCGCCGGAGTCACAGTCCGGCGTGCTTTCCTTACACCACAGACACCATGGCGATACCGGGTCCGAGGACGCCGGTGCCGTACCCGCGGAGGGTGTCGAACCCCCGGCCCCCTCGTTGTAAGCGAGGTGCTCTTCCGTTGAGCTACGCGGGCATCGCGGAGGATCCTCCGCATCGTGCTGAGCTCCGGTACGAGGACTCGAACCTCGACAACCTGGTTAACAGCCAGGCGCCCTGCCAGTTGGGCGATACCGGATCGTGCGTGGGCCGCCAGGGACTTGAACCCCGCTATCCGGATTAAGAGTCCGGAGCATAACCATCCATGCTCGCGGCCCGCGAGCGAAAACCATCGCGCCCTCCCCCTGACTCGAACAGGGTCCCCACGGGCTTCAACCGTGCGCGCTGCCAGTTACGCCAAGAGGGCATTGATGCTGCCAGCATTCGCATTCTCGAGGCGTGCTGGACTTTCCGGCGCGCGAGGTGCGCGCCGCGTCATTCGTGCTATCCGCTGTGGAATTCTCAGGTGACAGTTCGCCGTGGGCACGGCAATGCCGCGGGCGGCAGGAATCGAACCTGCGACCGCCAGTTCGGGAGGCTGGTGAGCTGCACAGTCCGCGGGATGCGCAGACCAGGTAAACGAAAAACCGCCCTGTCCGATGGGGACGGGGCGGCGGCGGCACTGGATGTGCTACGCCTGCCACCTGCCCATATTCACATACGGCTTCGGGTGCAGATGCCCGAAGGGCCGGTTGGACATGTGCACGACGACATCGCCGCGCAGTGCGACTCGCTGCCAGTTCGTGGTGGCGGTCCGCGTCATGTCTTCCCCTCCTTCGGTCGGTGTCGTTCGACGTGATGTGACAACCATAATTTCCAGTGCCAGCCATCGCAACGCTTTTTCGGGGACGTCCTTCACGACCATTCTCGTGGGCCTCGGGCTATTCCCGGAGAATGGCTCCGGTGATGGTTCAGACACCGTCGGCGATGGCGCGGAGGGCGGCGAGGTGGTCGGTGAAGACCTGTCTGCCGTCCGCGGTGAGCGACAGCCAGGTGCGCGGGCGCTTGCCGACGTGTCCCTTGCGCACCTGGACGTAGCCGGCCGCTTCCAGCACGCCGATCTGCCGGGACAGCACCGAGTCCGAGATCTGGACCGTGTCGCGGATGAAGCCGAACTCGGCCTGGTCCGCCGCGTACAGCGCCGCCACGATGCTGAACCGCACCGGCGCGTGGATCGTCTCGTTGAGTCGGTGGCGGGGGTGGGTGGCTCCGGCGTCGCTCACCGGCGCGCGCCGGTGGCCATGCGGGTGGCGGTGACGAGCATCGGCAACGCCACCAGGACGCAGTAGGCAGTCGTCCACGGCCAGGACAGGTGTTGTGGGAGCAGGGCCACCCCGGTGGCGTACAGCACGATCGTGGTGATGAGTGCGCGGATGTAGGCCCGACCGAAGCCGCGTTGGGCGACCACCTGGGTGCGGCGGTGCCACGCCATCAGCAGTGCCAGCGCGATGCCGTAGACCGCGAACGACAGGGCGAGGGCGATCGGGTTCCTCGACGCGAAGTACGACGTCGCGGCGAGGGCGCCCGCCATGAGGACACCGACGGCGGCGGTGGTGATCGAGCCGACGACGGCTCCTCGGCGGGCGGTGGTGGTGGCGAGTCCCTGGGCGGTGGCGAGGCGTTCGCGGGCCTGGGCGCTGGTGGGGGGCGTGAGATCGTTCATGGCTACAGCATAGAAACTACTTTCCAGTTTGGAAAGTAGTTTCCGCGGCTGATCGCTCAGGACGGTCCGGTGGGCGGTGCGTCATTGCGGGCGGCGCGGATCTCGGCGAGCATCGCCTCGCCCTCGGCGATCCTGCGCCTGCGCAGCCACCACAGGACGACGGGCGCCAGCAGGGTGGGCACGACGAGCGCGGCCGTCGCCAGCCACCGTCCCTCCAGGATCCCGTCCAGGAGCACCCATTTCAGCACGACCGCCCAGCAGCCCATCCCCACCACGAAGGCCACCCGGTACCGCATCCCCGTGAACATGCTTATCAGAGGCGCGGCGGGTGGCACCGGTTCCCCAAGCGACATCCCAGGACGACCCCGGCCGCGCGGTGCTCAGCGGGACCGGGCGGCGCGGGTGGTCTCGGCGTACCAGTTGGCGACCAGGGGGCCATCCTCGGCGGTGAGCGTGTGGTGGACGTCGGCGACGAGCCGCTGGAATCTCGGCAGTACGGTGTCCCGCCAGGTCGCGGCCAGAACGCTCAGACGGTGCTCGGTGACGTCGCCCAGGGCGAACGACGCGGGGAAGCCGTACTCGAGGGGCACGCAGCGGCCGTCGGGCTCCACGACCAGCGGGGACACCAGTCGCGCGAACGCCGCCGACGGGTCATGGTCCTCCGCCGACATCGGACTGTGGGGCAGGGCGGCCCGCACGGTCAGGTCGAGGTGGACGCGCAGCTGGTCGCCGACCTCGTGGCGCAGGCGCGCGACCTCCAGCACCGCCGCGGCGCACTCGATCTCGTCGGGAACGGAGTCGGCCATCCCCGACGCCCGGCCGGACGCCTCCAGCGGGTGGATCTGCAACAGCGACGCCTTCTGTTCGAGGGCGAAGCGCACGGCCCAGTCGAGCTGGTGCACGTTGTGCTGGGTCAGGGTGAACAGGAAGCCGAAGGTGATCCCGGCCGCCCGGACGTCGTCCATCCGGGAGGCGAGCGTGTCGAACGCGCCGGGCCGGGCCCGCATCTCGTCGTGGTCGGCGGGTGGCCCGTCCAGACTCAGCGCGAGCAGGTCCAGGTGCGCGGCGATGGGCTCGAGATGACGAGAGCTGGTCAGCGTGCCGTTGGTGGTGACGAGGGTGCGCATCGCGTGCGCCCGCGCGTGGGCGAGCAGGAGCGGCAGCGGCCGGTACATGAGCGGCTCTCCGCCGGAGACCGACAGCACCGTGTACCCGAGTTCGGCGGCGTCGGTGACGACGGCCAGCAAGGTGCCGAGCGCGAGCTCCTCGCGCGCGCCCGGGCCGGACTCGGAGTAGCAGTGCAGACAGCTGAGGTTGCAGCGTCGGGTGGGGTGGATCTGGAGGATCCCTTCCCTGCCGGTCAGGCGCACGGGTCAGTAGCGCCGTTGCGAACCCGCCTCGAAGATCACTTCGAACATGTCGGGGAAGGGGATGCCCTTCGGGAAGACCTTGAATACCGGGATGTGCTCCAGCTTGGTGAGCCGGTCCAGCAGGGTGGCCAGGTTGTCGCGTTTGACGTGCCACACGCCCCAGCTGCCGTCGGGGGCCGGGATGCCGACCGGGAAGAAGTCGACGAGGTCGATCCCCTCTGCGTCGCCTACCGCCAGCAGTTTCTCGAGGTCCTGTTCGGTGTACCGGTTCTTCAACAGGTCGGAGCCGCGCATCTTGCCGGCGGCCGTCTTCGGAGCCATGTCGTTCCCCCCAGGTGGTGAGCCGGAAAGGCCACTCTCCGAAAGTTTTACACATACGCCGAGTCACCATGGCCCACATCCGCGCATCTCTATGAGGTGCGGCTTCTCGGTCGCTGGGGGCCGATAGCATCGAGGCCGCGGACAGGCCCTCGAAGTATGTGTCGGATCGGGGCGGCGGTGTTCGTAGCAGGGGAGAAGACCGCCCGACGTGGCCACGGTCGTCGACGGGCGGGAAGGGGAGGCGGCGTGGATCGAACTGCGGCCGTTCGCGTGACCGGTGTCGGCGAGGTGATCACCAGGGTCCACCGCGAGGAGTGGGCCCGCGTGGTCGCCACCCTGGCCAGGCGGGTCGGGGACCTCGACATCGCCGAGGAGATGGCGGCCGAGGCGTTCGCGATCGCCGTCGAGCGCTGGCCGGTCGACGGCGTACCCCCGAATCCCGGCGGGTGGCTCACCACCACCGCCCACCGCAGGGCCATCGACCGGCTCCGCCGCGAGGCCCGGCGCGAGGAGAAGCACCAGGAGGCGCTGATGCTGGCCGACACCCCCGAACCGCTCGGCGTCATCGACGACGACCGGCTCCGCCTCGTCTTCACCTGTTGTCACCCGGCTCTCGCGATGGAGGCCCGGGTCGCGCTGACCCTGCGGATGGTCGGCGGGCTCACGGTGCCCGAGATCGCGGCGGCGTTCCTGGTCCAGGAGACCGCCATGGGTCGGCGGATCACCCGCGCGAAGGAGAAGATCAAGGTCGCGAGGATCCCTTACCGGGTACCGGCGCGCGAGGACCTCCCCGCCCGGGTCACCGGGGTGCTCGCGGTCCTCTACCTGATCTTCAACGAGGGCTACCTGGCCTCGGCCCCCGGGAAGGAGGCGGTCCGCGCCGACCTGACCGCCGAGGCGATCCGGCTGACCCGGCTGGTCCGGGCCCTGATGCCGACGGACGGCGAGGTCGCAGGTCTCCTGGCGCTGATGCTGCTGACCGAGGCCCGCCGGGCGGCGCGGGTGTCGGCGGGCGGCGAACTCGTCACCCTCGCCGAGCAGGACCGCGGCGCCTGGGACCGCGCGCTGATCGCCGAGGGCCACGCCCTGCTCCGCGCGCGCCTCGCGTCCGGGCAGCCGCCGGGGCGCTACCAGCTCCTTGCCGCGATCAACGCCGTGCACACCGACGCCCCCGATGTCCGCGACACCGACTGGTCCCAGGTCGTCGCGCTGTATGACCACCTGAGCCGCCTGGACCCCTCGCCGATCGTGCGGCTCAACCGGGCGATCGCCGTCGCCGAGCTCGACGGACCGCAGGTCGCGCTGGCCGAGGTCGACGGTCTGCCGCTGGACGGCTACCACGCCTTCCACGCCACCCGCGCGGACCTGCTGCGCCGGCTCGGCCGCGGCGAGGAGGCGCGGGCGGCCTACGACCGGGCGATCGGGTTGGCCGGCAACTCCGCGGAGACGGCGTACCTCGTCCGTCGCCGCGACCAGCTGTCCGGCCCATGAGCCGCACCGCGCCGGCGTCGCGACCCCACCCGGGCGTGGGTGCGTGCCGGCGGGCGCGGCACGGGCCAGTTACGCCCACTGTCCGGGCTGGTAGTCCCCGGCGGGCTGCTGGACGAGGACGTTCATCCGGTTGTAGGCGTTGATCAGGGCGATCAGCGAGACCAGGGCGGCCATCTGGTCCTCGTCGTGGTGCTTGGCGGCGTCGGCCCAGGCGTCGTCGCTGACGCCCCGGCCGTCGGCGAGCCGGGTACCGGCCTCGGTCAGTTCCAGGGCGGCGCGCTCCGCCTCGGTGAACACCTTCGCCTCGCGCCAGGCGGCGACGAGGTTCAGCCGCAGCGAGGTCTCACCGGCGTGCGCGGCGTCCTTGGTGTGCATGTCCAGGCAGAAGCCGCAGCCGTTGATCTGGCTGGCCCGGATCTTCACCAGCTCCTGGGTCGCGGCCGGCAACGTCGAGTCGGAGATGACCTTGCCGGCGGTGTTGATGTACTTCAGGAACTTCGTCGCGGAGGCGTTGCCGAACATGTTGAGACGGGCTTCCATCACAGGCTCCTCTTTCGTGGGTACACCTGGATGACTCGCCAGGCGGGTCGAATGTGACCGGAGGCGGGTGTGACCCGCCTCTCACCACGAAAGGGAAGCGGTGGCCGGGGACGACCCGGCCACCCGCGACTCAGACGGCCGGCAGCCAGCCGGACCCGGTCTGCAGCACCGTCAGCCGGTTGGTGGCCCTGGTCAGGGCCACATACAGCGTCCGGGGACCGGATCCGGACTCGGCCAGCAACTCGGCCGGTTCGACGACCACCGTCGCGTCGAACTCCAGGCCCTTGGCCTCCAGCGCGCCGTGCACGGTCAGCCGGCCGTCGGCCAGTCCGCCCAGCGCGCCGGCCAGGTGATCGAGCCGGTGTTCGGCCGCGATCACCGCCACGGTCCCGGTCACCTCGGCGAGCAGTTCCGCGGCGGCCCGCACGGCCTCCTCGGCGAGCGTGTCGGCGCTGATGGCCCGCAGCACCGGCTCCCGGCCGGTGGCGCGCACCGCGACCGGCAGTTCTTCGGCGGGTACGACGCCCGCGATGACCCGGGTGGCCAGCGCGAAGATCTCGGTGGAGTTGCGGTAGTTGGTCCGCAGCGCGAACCGGTGCCGGGCGCCGGGGCCCATCGCGAGCTCCATCGCGGCCCGGGCGGCCGTCGGGTCGGCCCACGAGCTCTGCGCCGGATCGCCGACGACGGTCCAGCTGGCGTACTCGCCGCGCCGGCCCAGCATCCGCCACTGCATCGGGGACAGGTCCTGGGCCTCGTCGACGATCACGTGCGCGTAGCCGTCGTCCCCGTCGACGGCCTCCTTCTCGCGGGCGGGGGCCGCGCCCTTGATCACTGGGGCGAACCCGGGCTCGCCGTACGGGTCGACGGCGTCGGCCCATTCGAGCACCTTCAGGTCGAGGCTGGCCAGCACGGCCTCGGCCCAGCGCTGGGCGACGACGGGCGCGTCGTCGAGGTCGGGGTGCCGGGCGAAGGGCATCGGGTCCCCTGCGCCGTACAGGCCCCAGCCGTTGTCGAGGCCGCGGCTGAGGACGTACCCGCCCTCCTGGGACCGCTCGGCCCAGGTCCGCAGTTCCTGTAGTGCCCAGAGGGGTTCGGTGCGGGAGCCCTTGCGTTCCGGGGTGACGCCGAGCAGGACGCGCAGCTCGTCCAGGAGCGGCACGTCCGACACCGTCCAGGGCGCCGGTTCGGGTTCCTCGACGTCCGGCGGCACGACGCAGTCGGCGAACGACCCGGCGAGCAGTGCCGCCTCGGCCGCGGTCAGGCCGGCGGCCTCGCCCCGGGCTGGATCGGCGAGCCACGACAGCACCCACGTCGGGCTCAGCGGCGGCCACCACTCCTCGACGAAGTCGCGGAACTCGCCGCGGTCGGCCACGTCGTCGAGGAACTCCCGGTACTCCGTCGGCGGCCCGGTCTCCTCGGCGCGCAGCCGGACCCACAATGCCCGGAGCAGTTCGACTGCCGCCAGTCCCCGGGCGGCGTTCGGCGCGACCCCCCTGGCCCGGACGGCGCGGCGGACCGCCGCCAGTTCGCTCTCCCCGAGCGTGAGCGCCCGCCCCACGTGGCTGACGCGCAGCCGCACCGGCGTGTCCGGCGGGGCCTGCCAGGCGAGTTCGGCGAGGGGGTCGACGATCCGGGTGTCACCCTTGAGGGCTGCGAGCGCCGGCGCGTCGTAGCGGGTCGCGGCCACCGGCTCCGCGAGGTCGCCCAGTGCCGCGAGCCGGACGTCGTCCTCGCCCAGCCCGGGCAGCACCTGACCGATGTAGCGGGTGAACACCGCTGACGGCCCGACGACCAGCACGCCGCGCTCGGCGAACCGCCGGCGCTCGGCGTACAGCAGGTAGGCGGCCCGGTGCAGCGCGACCTGGGTCTTGCCGGTGCCCGGGCCGCCGGTGATCTCGGTGACCCCGCCCGAGGGCGCCCGGATCGCCGCGTCCTGCTCGCCCTGGATCGTGGCGACGATGTCGCGCATCGCCGATCCCCTGCTCCGCTCGAGGGCGGCCATCAGGGCGCCCTCGCCGACGAGCCGCAGGTGCTCGGGGGCCTGCGCGGCCAGCAGCTCGTCGTCGACCTCGAGCACCCGGGGGCCGGCGCAGGTGATCACGCGCCGGCGCACCACTCCCAGGGGTACCCCGGGCGTGGCCTGGTAGAACGCGGCGGCGGCCGGCGCGCGCCAGTCGACGAGGAGTGGTTCCAGGTGCTCGTCGCGCAGGCCCAGCCGGCCGAGGTGGAATCCCGACTGGTCGTCGAGGTCCAGCCGCCCGAAGACCAGCCCCTCGTACGCGGCGTCCAGGCCCTTCATCCGGCGGTCCGCCAGGTGCACCATCGCGTCGCGTTCGACGAGCCCGCCGACCGGTCCGGACCTGGCCCGGTTGTGGCCCTCCTGGTCGACCTCTGCCGCGTCGGCGCGGACCTGGGCGAGCCTGGCATAGACGGTGTCCACGATCTGCTGCTCGGCCGCGAGTTCCTCGGCCCGATCGGACTGCACTGAGATGCCTCCTGAGAATGGATGGAGGGCCAGCGTATGTGTGGAAATGGGACGGAAGATCGTTCCGCGGGTCGATGTTCCGCCTGATTCCGTGGGATACAGTTCTTGTGGCAGGGAGGGAAGGTCGCCACCGTTGCGACTCAGTTCCCGATGCCTCGCCTCCTCCGCGCTACGTGCGCATCTCACTTGCCGGCCGCCGTCCGGCGGTGAAGGCATGAAGGCTGAGGGTTCTTCGGGCTACGGGCGGACGTCCTGTGCCGGCGCGGTATGGGAAGCACGAAGCCTTCGGAGCATGCGGGCGTCCTGGAAGCCCACTGATCGCGCGGCTGCCTCGGCCGTCGCGCCGTGGCCGATCAGGTGCTCGGCTCGTTCCAGCCGCAGGACCTGCTGGTAGCGCAGCGGGGTCAATCCGGTCGCTCTCCCGAACAGCCGGGTCAGCGTTCGCTCGCTGACTCCGCAGCTGGCGGCCAGGTCGGTGAGCGGCAGCCGGTCGGCGAATCGGGAGTCGATCAGGTCCTGTGCCCGATGGACCACGTCGCTGAGGTGTGAGCGGTGCCGTAGCATCGCGCTGGCCTGCTGTTCTTCGCCGTTGCGGCGGGCGTACACCACCATCGAGCGGGCGACCCGGCCGGCGGCGCCCGGACCGTGCCTACCCGCGACCAGATGGAGGGCCAGGTCGATGCCGCTGGCGATCCCGGCCGAGGTCACGACCCGGTCGTCGACCACGTAGAGCACGTCCCGCACCACCGTCGCGGCCGGGTAGCGCCGCGCCAGGTCGTCCTGGAGGTCGTGGTGAGTGGTGCATCGCCGCCCGTCGAGCAACCCGGCACGGCCGAGCGCGTCGGCCCCGGCGCACACGCTCGCCACCGTCCCGCCGGCGGCGTGGTGCCCGGCCAGCCGGCGGGACGTTTCCGGTCGGAGCTGGCCATGGCGCCCCAGCGTCGGCCCGCGCCAGCCCGGGACGACGATGAGGTCCCCGGGCTCCAGATCGGGCCAGTCGATGCCCGCCCGGAGGGGAATTCCCTGCGAGGTGGGGACGTCCTCCTGCTCGGCCACGTACCGCAGCGTGTAGTCGTACCCGAGGTCCGCGGCGGTGGAGAACACCTGGGCGGGTCCGGCCAGATCCAACAGGTGCAGCTGTGGGACGAGCAGGAAGACGACGGTGGACACGATCCGGTCAGCCTCCGATGGTGACGGCCGCCGAGCCTACGACCTCGGCGACGGTGCGGATGGTGGCGAAGCGGCCAGCGAGCGCGTACTCGGTGCGGGTGATGATGTCCGCTGTCTGTAGCGTCCGCGGGTCGGCGAGGATCTCCTCGAGCGTGCGGTCGGCCGGCGCGTCGCGGTGCTCGATCGGGGACGTCGCCGTCGCGTCGATCACGAAGGTCACCTCGTAGCCGAGGTCAGACGCCAGCCGGGTCGTGGTCTCACAGCACTGTTCGGTCCGGATGCCGCAGATGGCCACGTCGCTGATCCTGGCGGTCGTGAGGAGGTATTGCAAGTTTGTCGTGGTGAACGCGTTGTGAGCGGACTTGGTGAGGACGGGCTCGCCCGGGTGGGGAACCAGCCCGTCCATCAGCCGGACGTGCCCGAGGGCCGGGTCGAACTCCGTTCCCGTACCGGGGTCGGCATGCAGAACCCAGACCACGAGATCACCCCGGGAGCGGAAGGCCGCCACCAGTCGGTCCACCTGGGCGACAATGTCGGGTCGGGAGATCGCCGGCCAGAGCGGCTGCTGCCGGAACGACTCTTGGACGTCTACCACGATGAGCGCTTGTTTCATAGTTCGATCATGGCCCCTCGGCGATGCCGTGGTAAGACACCATCACGCCCGGGTGCGGACCGATCCGGTCACGCGACTTCCGTCCCGTCCGGCCGCGGGATCATCCCCGGGCACGCACGATGGAGGTGCCCGGACACGTCCCGGCTCCCGTCCCCGTTCACAGCTGCGCGCCGTGACGTGAGCTGAGTACCAAGATCGCAGATGGGCCTGAAGCAACCTGTGAAGCGTCCTGCCCGTCCTACAGGAGAGATCATTTTCAGCTTCTGAAGGGACAGCGGATGCGTCCACGATGGCCGATAGGCCTCGCCCTCACCACGCTCCTCCTCTCCGCGTCACCCGGCGTAGCGACCGCCGCTCCCCCACCCGCCCCGGCCGACGTCCCCGCCGGCCAGATCCGGTCCGTCACCCTGGTCACCGGGGACCGGGTGACCGTCGCGGGCGAGCGGGTCACGGTCGCGATGGGCTCTGGTAGAACCCACGTCGGCTACATGATCACAAAGGCTGACGGGCACCTGCGGGTCACCCCTGTCGACGCGCTCGACGGGTTGCGCGACGGCAAGCTGGACCCCCGGCTGTTCGACGTCACGTCCCTGATCGACTTCGGCTACGACGACGCCCGCCGGGCCGATCTGCCGCTGCTCAGCCAGGGCGGGGCCGGGCTCGTGGCATCGGGGGTGACGCCGAGGAAGCTGGCCAAGAAGGACGCGGCCGGATTCTGGGCAGGGCTCGGGAAGAACAGGATGGCCGCGCCCGGCAAGCTCTGGCTGGACGGGATCCGCAAGCCGTTGCTGGACAAGAGCGTTCCGCAGATCGGAGCGCCGGAGGCGTGGGCTGCCGGCTACACGGGGGCCGGCGTGACCGTCGCGGTGCTGGACACCGGCATCGACGCCAGTCACCCCGACTTCGCCGGGAAGATCTCGGCGACGGGCAACTTCACCGACGATCCCGACACCGACGACCTGGTCGGGCACGGCACGCACGTCGCGTCGACGATCGCCGGGGTGGGCCCGCTCTACAAGGGCGTGGCTCCGGACGCGAAGCTGGCGATCGGCAAGGTGTGCGTGGTCTACGGCTGCCCCGAGTCGGCGATCCTCGCCGGCATGCGCTGGGCGACCCTGGAACAGCACGCCAGGGTGGTGAACCTGAGCCTCGGCTCCTGGGACGGCCCGGAAATCGACCCGCTCGAGGAGGCGGTGAACACGCTGACCGCGCAGACCGGCGCGCTGTTCGTGGTCGCGGCCGGCAACGACGGCTTCGACGGCAGCGTCGGCTCACCGGGCACGGCCGAGGCGGCGTTGTCCGTGGCCGCCGTGGACAGCGCCGACCAGCGTGCGCCGTTCTCCAGCCGTGGCCCGAGTGCGACCGGCACGGTCAAGCCGGAGATCTCGGCGCCGGGGGTGAACATCGTGGCCGCCCGGGCGGCGCACGGCGTGATCGGCACCCCGGTGAATGACAGATACACCAGCTTGAGTGGTACGTCGATGGCCACGCCGCACGTCGCGGGAGCGGCGGCGCTGCTGGCCGGCCAGCACCCACAGTGGACGGCAGCCCAGTTGAAGAACGCGTTGACCGGCAGCGCCAAACCCGGCGGGGACGTGTTCGGCCAGGGCGCCGGCCGGGTCGACGTGGCCCGGGCCACCCGGCAGTCCGTGGTCGCCGAGTCGGGCACCCTGGACTTCGGCACGACCGAGTACCCGCACGGTGACGACACGCCGGTCACCCGCCAGGTGACCTACCGCAACCAGGGGTCAGCCCCGGTCACCCTGGCGCTCCGCGTCGACGGCGCGACGCCGACCGGCCAGGCGGCCCCGGCAGGAATGTTCACCGCGGACCCGTCCGTGACGGTCCCAGCTGGCGGCACCGCCACGGTCACCGTCACCGCCGACACCAGGGTCAACGGACCCGACGGCCGCTACACCGGTCGGTTGATCGCGACAGGCGGCGACGTCTCGCTGGTCAACGCGTTCACGGTGCACCGCGAGCGGCAACTCGTCGCGGTGACGATCCACGCCACGGCCCCCGACGGCTGGCAGGTCGCCCGGCAGATGACCAGCCTGAGGCCGGACGCGGACGGGACCGACTCGGCCTACGTCTACGAGGCGCAGGGCACCGTCCGGGTGCCCCCCGGCCGGTACTCGGTGATGACCGTCATCGACAGCCCCGACGGAATGGCGGCGGTCACCCGGCCGGTGCTGGACGTGACCGGCCCGATGACCGTAGAGATGGACGGCCGTCAGGCTGGCAAATACGAGGTGAGCGTGCCTGAGCCCGGGGCCGTTTCGCTCAACGCGGGTGTGGGCATCCGGGAGGGCAACGCGAAGTGGTCCAGCACGACGTGGCTCGGCTCGGACCGGCTCGACAAACTCCGGCTCGTCCGGCTCGGCCCGAAGCCACCGGCCGGCCGGTTCGCCTCGATCGTGTCCACGACCATGGCCCGGGGCGGCGGCGAGCTGGTGGACAGCCCCTACGCGTACAACCTCGCGTGGGCCAGCGACGACCTGCCGAGCTCCCTGCGCAAGACGCTCAAGCCCGCCGACCTGGCCACGGTGCGGACCAGGGTGCTCGGGCCGGTCGACCCGAGGTTCCCGGTCGCCGAGCACGTGGCGTTCCCGTTCGCGCAGTCGCTCGGTTTCGACTCGGCGGCCGGCTTCCCCGTTCCGGCCCGGGTCGGCTCGGAGCGGGTCGAGTACTACCTGGGCGGCGACACCCTCGGCTGGAACACCATAGCGACCAAGTCCGCCGACACCGGGTTCGAGTACCAGGCGACGGACATCATGACGAACTACCGGCCCGGTAAGCATTACCTCGACGAGCTCAACAAGCCGGTGTTCGGGCCGTCAGTCGTGCCCCGGTTGATGTCGCGCGACGGCGACGAGCTGGCCACGTACGTCATGCCGCGCGGCCCGGGCCGGGCCGGCTGGTACGGGATGCGCGACACGAGCACCGCCACGACGAGGACCACGCTGTACCGCGACGGCGCCAAGCTCGCCGAGAGCGCCAGCCCGACCGGGATGTACACCACGGTGCCGCCGGAGGCCGCCGACTACCGGGTCGTCACCGAGTGGGCCGACGCCACGGCGGTGCTCAGCGACCGGATCACCACCGAGTGGGCGTTCCGTTCCGGCCACACGTCGACCCGTACCCGGCTGCCGGCGCTGGCCGTGCAGTTCTCGCCAGAGCTCGACGCCGAGGGGTACGCCCCGGCCGGCGGGCTGCTCCGGCTACCGGTCACGGTGTCCAGCGCGGATGGTTCTGTGGCCAAGGCGCTGACCGTGGAGGCTTCGTTCGACGACGGGGTCACGTGGGTGCCGGTGCACCTGATCCGGGAGCAGGGCGGTTGGCACGGCCAGGTCAGGCATCCGGCATCCGGCGGCGGGGTGTCGCTGCGGACCACCGCCACGGGGGCGGACGGCGCGAAGGTCACCGAGACGATCCACAACGCCTACCGGACCCGGTAGGCGCACAACCGGCCGCGCTCGGCCGGGCGGGCGCGGGCGCTCGCCCGACCGAGGGTGGTCCGGAAGACGTGATGGGGCCCCGCATCGCTTGCGCCGATGCGGGGCCCCGACTATCCCTCCCTGCCTCAAGCGGCGGTCAGGAGATGCTCCACTGCTGGAGGGGGGAGTTGGTGTTCGACTGCTGGGAGATCGTGGCTCCGGGACCCGTTGACGACGCTGTCAGCAGCAGACCGGAGTTGACGTTGGTGAGGGTGTAGGAGCCGTTGGCTTGCTGGGTGGCCTGCCAGCGTTGGTCGGTGACCCCGGTGCACGACCACTGGATGACGCTGGCGCCCGGGGCTGTGGAACTGGCGGAGACCCCGGCGCAGAAGTTGGAGCGGCCGTTGACCAGGGTGTAGGCGCCGTCAGACTGCTGGGTGAGGACCCAGTTCTGGTTGGTGCCCCCGTTGGCGTACCAGGTGATGAGCCCTTGGCCCTGGTTGACGGATCCACCCCAGACGTCGAGCAGGTTCCCGGACGCCAGGCGCAGGGTGTGGGTTCCGTTGAGGTTTCCAGGGGTGCTGGTCTGGGTGAGGGTCAGGGTCTGCTCGGCGGCGGTGCGGTTGCCGCCGACCGCGTTGCCGGTGGTGTTCGTCCACGCCCGGTGCGGAGTGGTCTCCGTGAGCCGGGTCGAGTCCGAGGACATGCCCAGCACGAGCTGGCTGTACCGGTTGACGATCCGGAAGGCCCCGGTCTCGTTGCGGACGATGAACCACTGCTGCCCGACACTGCCCGTCGACGCGGTGACCGTGGGCTTGGTCCCCCACGCCCGCGTGGCCGTCGTGGCGGCGTCCACGCCGAGGGCCTGGCCGGTCGCGGCGTTGGTGATCCGGAACGCGCCGTCACCCAGCGACGCGAACGACCACGCCTCCAGACCCGACCCGGTCGCGGCCCCCACCGACGTCGTCGCCGAACTGCCGGAGACCTGGGCCAGCACCCGGCCGGAACCACTGCTGATGGTGTACGTCTTCGACGTGTCCACCGGCGCGGCGGCCGGCTGGGAGGAGTCGATGGTGGCGGTGTAGTAGTTGCCTCCGGAGCCGCCCGAGCAGTTGATCGAGCAGTACGAACGGAACGACCTGCCCACGATCGTCGAGCCGGTCTTGTTGACGCTGTCGACCATCCACCGGTACCAGGAACCGGACTTCGCGGCGTTGCCCGAGTCGCCCATCAGGTACCACTTCTGCGTCGACAGGTCATCGGTGACGTAGAACTTCTGCGACGTCGGCACGCTCTGGTCCTGCACCTCGGGCTCGGCGATGTACAGGCCCAGGTACGCGTTGTAGGACACGTTCATCAAGAACAGGTCCGACTTGGGCGGGATCTTCCCGGCGGCGATCTGCTGGTCTGTGGTGCCGGTGTTGGCCGGGTTGTAGCTGTTGGCGACCGGGGTGTAGCCGGTCTGGGTGGGCGAGGTGACCGGCACCATGTTGCTCTCCTGGCCGCCCACGCCGGGCTGTGTCCAGGTGCCGTTGTACCACTTCTGCCACGAGCCGGTCGCCATCTTCTGCGACATCGGGGCCCGCGCGACGTGCACGCCGAAGGTGGAACTGCCGCCCGCGTTGTACTTCGGGTTGACCCGCGAGTTGTAGAAGACGTAGAAGTAGCCCGAGGCCGGGTCCACCAGCAGCCGGGGGTCGCCGTCGCCGTAGTACCAGGTCTGGTTCGGGAACGCGGCGTCGTCACCCCGCGTGGTGCTGTAGGGCGAGGTGATGGCGTGGCCGGTGATGGTCCACACCTTGCCCTGGTTCGTGGACACCGCGTAGTCGATCGCGTCGTAGTGCGAGAATCCGGCGCTGCCGAACGGCTCCGGGGTGAACTCGTTGTGCACGAGCCCGTACCAGTTGCCGGTGTCCGGGTCGACCCAGGTACCCATCAGGTCGCAGTAGTTGCGGTGCGCGTACCCCGAACCGGTCGGCGGGTTCGTCGAGGTGGCCCCCGTCGGGCTGTTGTCGCACCGCCACGACGTGTCGTTGTTCTTGTCATTGGCGTTGCCCGGGTTCACCGCGTTGCTGATCGTGCTGGATCGGCTGGCCGTGTCGAAGTTCGTACCGGTGTAAAAGTCCCAGTACCGGGGCTCGGTGGCACCGTAGAGGGCCGCGGACTGCTGGAAGTAGAACGTGCCGTCCTTGTCGATGTAACCGCTCGCCGGGCTGTCGGTGGCGAAGCTGTGACCGGTCAGGGCGCTGATAGAGATCGTGTAGTTGGCGGCCGGAGGGGTCGCCGACGCGGACGGGGCGACCGTCATGAGGGCCACTGCGGCGGCCGCCGCCAGGAACCCTCTTCGGTATCTGGACACAGATGGGACCTTTCTTATCAGGTGTCGTGAGCGCCCAGACATCGAAAACGCGGTGCGGGCTCGGGCGGGCACGTCGGGGGGATGTGGAAATTGCTGGCTGAAGCGCAGGGGCGAGCGTCTCGGCGGCGCCCTGTCCCCGAGCCCGCCACGGACGACCAGACGGCGGGCGCTCATGGCGGGCTCATCCGGAAGTCGTAGATGGTCGGCAGCGGGTTGTCGGCGCGGACCCGGTCGACGGCCACCGTGGTCGCGAGGCGCTCGTGGTAGGCGAACCAGAGCTGTTCGAGGGCGTCGTCGCCCTCTTTCAGGTCGTCGATGACGATGCCCGTTCCCAGCAATCGACCCGCCCGGTCCATGCGGTCCGCGGCGATCGCGGCGGCGCACTCCAGGTGCCGTATCCGCCCGTGCGCCCGCAGCGCCGGGCCGAGGCCGTCCACGACCGCGAGGGCCTGCTCGGGTCTGTCAGCGGCGAGCATGGCCCCGAGTGCCTCCACGACCAGTGGGCGCAGGCCCGGCCGCAACCGGAGGGCCGATGTGAATTGATCCGCCGCCGTCGCGAACTGTCCCGCGCGCAAGTTCGCGACGGCGAGGTTGCGCAGCGCCCACGGGTTGCGCGCCGCGTGCACGGACGCGCGCCACGCGGCCCGGGCCCCGTCGGTGTTCCCGGCGTGCCAGCGCGCGACCCCGACGTGCAGCAGGCTGAACCAGTTCTCCGGTGCCCGTTCCAGCAGCGCCCGCCACCCGGGCGCGACCTGATACGACGTCGGGGCCGTGCCAGGCGGCGGTGCGGGAAGCGCGCCGGTGTCGACGAGGGCGCGCCACGGCTGCTGTTCGGGGCCGAGGGTGTCGTCGTCGAACGGGGTGCCGGGCAGGTGCAGGGAGGTGTCGGCGCGGCAGTGGCGTTCCAGGGCGCCCCAGCCGGAGCCCGTGTGCAGCCGTTGGGTCGGCGGGAGGTCGACCCAGGCGGAGGCGTTGGCGTACTCGCGGTCGACGGCGTCGCGCGGGAGCTGGCGTTGCAGGGCGCGTTCCACGGCGCCGCGGGTGGTGATCCAGCTCGGGTCGTGGGCGGGGACCTTGTCGACGTCGAGCCGGCCGTAGGCCTCCAGCCAGGACCAGCGTTCGCCGGCGGGCATCGGCAGGTGTTCGAGCTGGGTGCGGGCGAGGCCGGCCTGGATCTCCAGGTACGGGTGCCCCGGCGGGGACAGCCATTCCTGCCAGCGCCGGCCGCCGGGGCTGTGGCCCCAGACGAACAGTTTGCGGCCGCGCAGCCAGTCGGTGGAGGTGTGGAACAGTCCGGTGCCGTCGGCGTCGACGGCGGCGATCCACCGTCGGCGGCGCGGGACGATGTCGTAGAAGTAGTCGGCCGGGTTGGGGGCCGCCGCCGGGTAGCTGGCGTCGGAGCCGTTGCGGACGGGGACGGGCACGCGGCGCAGCCTGCCGTCGTAGGACAGGTGGTAGGCGGAGTCGGCCGGCGCGACGACCCGGGTGCCGGGGGTCTCGGGTACGGCGATGTTGGACCACCAGTAGACCGGTACCTCGTGCGGGTTGGGGTTGATGATTCGCACGTGCACGTACAGCACCTCCGACAGCGGGGGCGCGTACGCGTCGATCTGGTAGACCAGTTCGCGGAGCCGTTCGAACTCCCACATCCGCAGGACCTGCACGCCGTCGGGGCGGGTGACCCGGGCGGCGTGCAGGGGTGCGCAGGTCAGTGGGCTGTGGCCGGTGGTGCCGAGGTTCCACTCGACGCCGCCGGCGAACCAGGCGTTGCGCAGGGCCAGGTTCGCCGGTTGCAGGACGGGGTTGCGGTGCAGGAGTTCCTGGCCGGTGGGCAGGTGCACGAGTGAGCGCATCCGGCCGCCGTAGCCGAGGAGGAACTCGGCGCGGACGATGCCGTTGTCGACGACGGCCACCGGCACGTCGGTGTCGGCGAGGTCGCGGGTGTACCCGTCCTGGGTGGTGTACGGCAGCAGGGTGGCGGGGTGTCCGTAGGCGAGGTTGGCGGCCAGTTCCGGGTCGGCCGCCGAGGCGTCCAGTAGGGAGGTGACCGGTCGGGGGGAACCCAACGGCGGCAGCGGGTTGGCGTCGCCGAGCGGGGCGACGGGCAGCCGGACGGTGTCGAGGCGCACGTGGGTCATTTGCCGGCCCCCACGGTGAGGCCTTCGACGATGCGGCGACCGAGCCAGACGTACACCCCGAGGATCGGGAGCACGACGATGACGACCCCGGCGAACAACCCGCCCCAGTTCGACGTGTACTGCATGGTCTGGTACAGCCCGAGCAGTGCCTGCGGCAGCGTGTACTGCTCGTTGTCCGTGATCAGGATCAGTGCCACGAGGGTCTCGTTCCACAGGCTGACGACGTTGAGGATGAACGCGGTGACCAGGCCGGGCTGGGCCAGGGGCAGCATGACGCGCAGGAAGGTGCGCGGCCCGCTGGCGCCGTCCATGGCCGCGGCCTCCTCCAGGTCGGCCGGCAGGGACCGGAAGAACCCGGTGAGCAGGAAGACCGTGAACGGCAACGACATCGCGACGTAGACGACCAGGAGGCTGACCCGGTCGTCCCACCAGCCGAACGTCGCGTAGGCGAAGCTGGAGACGGACTGCGTGAGCACGAAGATCGGAATGATCACGGCCTGCAGGGGTACGCCCATGCCGACGGCGAAGAACGTGGTGACCGGCCCCGCAGAGCGGGTCTGCCCCCGGGTGAGCATGTACGCGCACGGCGCGGCCAGCGCCACCACCAGCGCGGCGGACAGCCCCACGATGACGGCGGAGTTGAGGAACCCGACGCCGAGTTCCGACACGCTCCACGCGGACACGTAGTTGTCCGTGCGCGGGGCGGTGGGCAGCGACAGCGGCTCCTGGAAGATCTCCCGGCTGCTCTTGAACGAGGTCAACACCAGCCAGCCCAGCAGGGTGACGTTGAACGCCACCCACACCGCGACGAGCGCCCGGCCCGCGACCTTCGCCGGCCCCGCCCGCCCCCGCCGCTTCTGGCTGGCGCGGGTGCGCGGGGCCAGGACGGTTCGGGTGGGCGGCGGCTGGGCGAGTAACATTGCGCTCTCCTTCTAGAACTGGATCGCGTCGCGGCGCATGACGCGGCGCAACAGCACGACGAGGACTGAGACCAGCACGACCATGACCACTCCCATGGCACAGCCGTACCCGAGTTCGTAGGCCGGGCTGCGACCGCCGGTGGTCATGATGAACTGGTAGATCGGGATGGTGCGGGCCTGCACGGGCGGGGAGTCGCCGGTGCCGACGAACGCGTAGACGAACTCGAAGATCTTCAACGAGTTGATCACCCACAGCACGGCGGCCACGGACACGACGTCCCAGCTCATGGGCAGGGTCACGTGCCGGAACTGCTGGATCGGGGTCGCGCCGGCGAGTTCGGCTGCCTCGTAGTAGTACGCCGGGATGCGTTCCTGGCCGGTCATCAGCAGGATCACGTAGAAGCCGGTCGTCACCCATACGATGCCCACCAGGATGGTGGCGAACAGTCGGTCCGGCGCCAGCCACGGCTCGGCCAGCCCGCCGAGCCCGACCAGGCGCAGCGCGGAGTTGGCCAGACCGTCGGGTTCCAGCAGCAGGCCGAGCGCGACGCCGATGGCGATCGGGGAGACGATGTACGGGAAGAACAGCAGCGACCGCAGTGCCCGCCGCCACCGCAGTTCCCGCAACACGATGGTGAGCGCGAACGCGAGGGCGAAGATCCCGACGCCGCAGATCACCAGGATCTTCAGCGAGTTGGCGAACGCCGCCACGAACGCGTCGTCGTCGAGCAGCCGGCGGTAGTTGTCCAGGCCCGTGAACGTCATGTCGTCGCCGGCCCCGCGCCACCGGTGCAGGCTGATCCACACGCTGGCCAGGGCGGGGCCGATGAAGAACGCGACGTAGACGACCAGGGCCGGGGTGATGAACGGCCAGTACATCCGCCGGCGGGCCCGGGCGACCGGGCTCTGGCCGCGGCTCCGGGGTCGGGCCTGGCCTCGGGTCCGGGGCCGTGCCGCGCGAGGGACCTCACGCGGCACGGTGCCTACCTGGGACATCTGCTCAGCCCTGCTTGCCGAGTTTGACGCTCTCGTCCTTGAGCCGCTTGACGAAGCCGGCGGCGTCGAGCTTGCCGTTGAAGAAGTCGGCGTTGGCCGGCTCCCACACGTTGCTGACCCACTGCGGCGCGACGGCCGGGGCGTTGTCGGAGGGCAGGTACACGTCCGCGCCGGCGTTGCCCAGTTCCTTGGCGTAGTCGGCCAGGGTGGCCGGCGCCTTGACGTCCGCGCGCGGGGTGAGGTTCTGCGCGTCGGAGGAGATCTTGCCCAGGCGTTCGCCGTTCATGAAGTAGGCGATGAACTTCTTCGCGGCGTCGGAGTGTTTGGCCTTGGCCGGCACCGCGAAGCCGATCACGCCACCCTCGGCGGCGGAGTTGCCCTTGCCACCGTCGACGGTCGGGAACGGCATCGACCGGTACGTGAACCCGGGCGCGGCCTGGGGACCGGTCTCGCTCGGCGCCCACGTACCCATCAGAAGGAAGTCCGTCGGGCTCTTCCCGGCGGCCCAGGCGTTCTGTTGCGTGGGCCATTTGGTGCCGTTGAAGTCCTTGGCGAGGTACCCGCCCTTGATCAGCTGCTCCATGTCCTTGGCCGCGGCGAGGAACGCCGGATTGTCGAACGTGTCCCCCGACTTGTCGGTGGCCGCCTTGGCGAGCAGGCCCGGTCCGCCGTGCCGGATGATCGACCAGGTGGTCCAATACGCGTCGTAGGACTTCACGTCGCCGTCGAGCGCGAGCGGCGTGCGGCCCTTGGCCTTCATGGCGTCGAGGACGGTGATGAACTCCGCCCAGGTCCTCGGCGGGTTGGCGGCGAGTTCAGGGTGCTTGGCCGCGTCGTACCACATGGTCGAGCCGAAGACCTCGTACGGCACCACGAACGGCTCCCCGGCTTTGGTCTTGTACGACGCGACCAGCCCGGGCGCGATCACGTCGGAGATCTTCTTGCTCTCCCCCGGGATCGTGGTGGCGTACACGTCGGCCAGGCCCCGCACGCCGTCGACCGCGCCGAGGTTGCCGGCGATGGCGGCGCCGTCCTGGTCGGTCAGGTCCGGCACGTCGCCGGCGTTGAGCCGGGCCGCGACCTGCTTGAGCACGTCCCGGCCGGACCACTGCACCTTGACCTTGACCCCGGAGGACTTCTCGAACCCGTCGATGGCCGCCTGGAGGACCTTCTGCTGGTCCTCGCCCTGCTTCCACATCGACCAGTAGGTCAGCTCCTTGCTGTCGGCGGAGGTCGGCTTGGCCGGGCCGCAGCCGCCGGCCAGCCCACCGATCAGCGTCGCGGCGGCGAGCACCGCGACCCCTCGGCCGCCGTAGCCGGACAGATTCAGACGTTTCATTGCGTACGCACCACCCTGTTCGTGAACCCTGGTCCGGCGGGCGGAGTTGAGCCCCTACCGACCCGCCTTTAGTTCGAGTAGTGTCCTAACTAACAAAGATCAAAGTCAAGGACCTGCTGTAATTTAGTTCGACTCCCGTAGTAACATTCAAGCCAGACCGGACACGAGGCCGCACAGGAGCGCTAGACATGACAGAAAACGGCATATCGGTCATCGCGCTTCCGAGATCGGGAGATATCGCCAACCGGGCGTCCCTGCGACGCACCAACATGGGCCTGATCCTGCGACACCTGCGCGGGCACGGCGCCCGCTCGCGCACCCAGCTGTCCCTGGAGCTCGGTCTGCCCAAGGCGACCGTGTCCAACCTGGTCAACGAACTCGTCGAACGCCGGCTCGTCCGCGAAGGTGACCTCGAACGCGACGGCGCGATCGGACGCCCGCGCCAGGCCGTTCACCTGGACGGGGCCACCATCTGCGGCCTCGGCGTGGAGATCAGCGTCGACTACGCCCGGACCATCGCGCTGAACCTGCGCGGCGACCTGCTCCTGGACCGGCGCATCACGATCACGCCCGGCCAGGACAGCGGCGCGGTCCTCGACGCCGTCGCCGGCCTGATCCACGACGCCCTGACCGGCCTGCGCGCCGACGGCCTCGACGTCACGGGCGTCACCGTCGCCACCCCCGGCGAGGTCGACCGGGCGTCGGGCACCGTCCTCTTCGCCGCCAACATGGGCTGGACGCACCTGCCCGTCATCGCCGGACTCCTCCGCCGCCTGCCGCAGCCGACCCCGCCCATCACCCTGGCCAACGACACCAAACTCGGCGCGATCGCCGAGTACATGCTGGCCGCACCCCACGGCATCCACGACCTCATCTACCTGACCGGCGACGTCGGCGTGGGCGCCGGCATCATCGCCGACGGCAAACCGCTCCTCGGCGCGGCCGGCATCGCCGGCGAGGTCGGCCACATGCCACTGGACCTCGCCGGGTACCCGTGCGCGTGCGGCCGGTCCGGCTGCTGGGAGACCATGATCGGCCTCAACGCGCTGATGCGGCACGCCGCCGACCCCGACGACCCGGTCTGCGACCCCACCCGCGACCTCGAGGACCGCATCGCCGACATCCGCGCCCGGGCCGACGCCGGCGACGAACGGACCCTCGCCGCGCTCGACCGCATCGCCCACGGCCTGGGCCTGGGCATCGGGCTGCTCATCGACGTCCTCAACCCGCGCGCCGTCATCGTCGGCGGCTACTTCGCGCTCCTCAGCGACTACTTGCTGACCACGACCCGCCGCATCGTCAACGAGCGGGTCATGGCGCCCCGGGCCGGCGGGTGCGAGGTGCTGACGTCCACTCTCGGGTTCACCAGTGCCGCGCGGGGCGGGGCGCACGCGGCCCTGGACGCGGTCTTCGACGACCCGGGCTCCTTCACGGCTCCTCTCCGCGGCTCCAGGTAGGTACCGGCCCCGCTACGGTGCGCCGATGCCCTGCGGGAGGCCGAAGAGCCGCTCGGGGTCGTAGCGGCGCTGGACGTCGAACAGGCAGGGATACCGGAGTGTCAACGCGGCACGACGACTATCTGGTGGTCGTCCTCGTAGATGACACGGCCCGGGTCATGAGAGTCGACGCGCACACATTCGACACCATGCGCGGCGAGGATCTCCAGATAGCCGTCGACACGGTCGATCAGGTGTTGTGCCGCCGGTTTGAACCAGGCGGCGGCACCGGGGTTGATGTCGTGGTCGTAGACGGTGGCGTCGACGGCGGCCGGGTTGTCGTAGGCGCTGTCGTACAAGTCGTTGTTGAGCCGCCGAAAGCGCTCCTGCTCCTCGGTCAGGACACGCCTCTTCGCCAGGGTGTTGACCAGGCCGAAGACGCCGACGTACCTGCCCAGCTCATCGGGGAGCGGATTCTGAAATCTGACGTAGGTCATCCTCACAGCTTGCGCCGCGAGGGGCCGCACCGACGCCCCGTCCAGGTAGGCACCGGCCCCGCTACGGTGCGCCGATGCCCTGCGGGAGGCAGAACAGCCGCTCGGGGTCGTAGCGGCGCTGGACGTCGAGGAGGCGGGGGTAGTTGTCGGCGTAGTACGCCCGCCGCCAGTCGGTCAACTCCGGGTCGAGGTAGTTCTGGTAGGCGCGGCCACTGGCGTGCGGGGCCATCGAGGTGTGGAAGGCGCGCAGCCAGTCCTGCTGGCGCGCGACCACGTCCGGGGTGGCCGCCGCGGTCCACGTGGTGGTGAACTGCGCCAGGAACAACCCGTCGCGGTGCACGAACGCCGTGGCCCCCGGCGCGACCCGGTTCACCGCCCCGCCCAGCGCGTCGAGCGCGATGCCGCCCTCGCCCCCGCCGCCGATCCCCTGCCGTCCCTCGACGGCGGCGATGATCGCCGCGACCGCGTCGGCGGACAGCCGGCGGTTGACGATGTGGGAGCGGGCGAACTCCGACTCCCGGGCCAGTCGGCCGGCCGGGTCCTGCGCCGGCAGGTGGCACTGGGCCGCCGACAGGTCCCCGCAGCCGGCCTCGATCATCATGGCCCGCAGGTACGGGGTGCGAAACGGCGAACCTGACGGGCTGGAGCCGACCTGGTGCACGAGGCGGGAGATCTGTTCGGCGGCTCCGGACTCGGTGCCGAGCCAGGTTCCGCCGACCTGGAGCGTGGGACCTTCCGGGCCGCTGAGGGCGTGCAGGTTCGACCACAGCTGATCGGGTGCGGCCGGTGCCCAGTCCTGCCAGGCGGAGATGACCCGCGCGGCGGCCCGCCACGGCCAGTTCAGGAAGAACAGCACAGGCTCGGGGGCCTGGTGGGTGGTGAACGTGAACTCGGTGACGACGCCGAAGTTGCCGCCGCCCCCGCCCCGGCAGGCCCAGAACAGGTCGGGTTCGCGCTCCGCGTCGCAGTCGCGGACGATGCCGTCGGGGGTGACGATCCGCAGGGCGGCCACGTTGTCGCTGAGGGTGCCGTACGCCCGGCTGACGACGCCGATGCCGCCGCCGAGGGCCAGGCCGGCCACGCCCACCGTGGGGCAGGAGCCGCCGGGGACGGTGACGCCGTGGCCGTCGAGCGCCGTGTACAGGTCGACCAGCCGGGTGCCGGCCCCCACCCGGGCCCGGCCGGATCCGACGTCGGAGACGGTGTTCATCCGGGTCACGTCGATGACCAGCCCGGGGCCGGTGGAGTAGCCGGCGAAGCTGTGTCCGCCGGAGCGGGGCGTGACGGGCACGCCGGACAGCCGGGCGAACCTCAGGCACTCGGCGACGTCGGCGGGCCCGGCGCAGTAGGCGATGCCGGCCGGGCGGGAGGCGTCGAAGCGCGGGTCGAACAGGAGCCGTCCGGTCTCATACCCGTTGTCGCCGGGTCGGACCAGGTCGCCGGCCAGGCTGCGGCCGAGCGCCGACCAGTCGGGGGGCGGCTGGGTGACCCGGGTCGTGGCGGACGGCGGCCGGGCCTGGCTGGTGGAGGTGCAGCCCGCGAGCAGGCCGCCGGTGCCCAGGGCCACGGACCGCACGAGGTCCCGCCGGCTGATGCCCACCGCCACTCCCCACAGGTTGTCGGATCTCGCGTGACCCTACGAGGCGGGGGACGTCCGATGAGGAGCGGTGTCGGGAACCGGTCAGGGGCGTCCGCGCCCGGAGGCATCCACAGTGGTAAATTATTCTTATACATTTCCCAATTTGTCCTAGGCTGTGACAGTGGAGGAGCGCTCCCGACCCGACATGCGACCCACCCTGCGCCTCGCGTTGGCGATGCGCGGCGGCGTGAGTCTGGCCGTGTGGATCAGCGGGGCGATGGCGGAGGTCGACCTGTTGCGCCGCGCCCGCCCAGGGGAGGCGTTCGAGGCCGGGACCCCCCTGTCGGTGTACCGGCACCTGCTCGACCTCGCCGGGTACCGCGACGTGGAGATCGACGTCCTCGCCGGAGCCAGCGCCGGCGGGCTCAACGCCGTCGTGTACGGCACGGCCCAGTCCTGCGGCCAGACCCTCGACGGCCTGCACGGCCTGTGGCGCGAGGTCGCCCACCTGCCCAAACTGATGCGCCCGGTCGAGAAGCGGCCGGGCCGGCGGGCACTGTCCCTCCTCCGTGGTGACGAGTACTTCTACCCCCGCATCCGCGACCGGCTGTCCGCATTCGTGACCGACCCGAAGTCCGACCCGGACGCGCCCGGCGGAGCGCACCTGGTGATCTCGCTGAGCGCGACCCTGCTGCCGCGCAACGGCGGCAACGGCCGGCCCGAGGCCCGCGAGCCGGGCACGGACGAGGGCCGCGCGTGGTTCTCCTTCGCACGGCGGCCCACCGTCAGCGGGTCGGCCCTGACCGATCTTCCGCTGCACCTGACCGACCTGCAGGCCGACCGGGTGGACTGGAACACCTTCCTGGTGGAGCGGCTCGCACTCGCCGCCCGCTCCACCTCGTCGTTCCCGGCAGCCTTCGAACCCGCCAACGTGCCGTCCGCGACGCCGTTCGCGCGCCGGATCGCGCGGTGGCGGCCGTCGAAGCGGGAGCGCCAGGCTGGCAGGGTCGCCATGCCGTACCTCACCGACAGCCTGTCCCTCGCCCGGGAGTACGAGGGCGACCCCTTCGCGATCATGGACGGTGGCGTGTTCGACAACATCGCCATCGCCCGGGCGCTGCGCGCCATCGCCGACTCCCCCGCCGACCGTCCCACCCAGCGCAGGCTCCTCTACTTCGATCCCGACCCGGGAAAGCCGGCGACGGGTACGGTCGGGGAGTCCGAGATCAGCGCGTACACCGTGCCCCGTCTCCTGATCCGGCTGATCGGCATGCGCGCCGCCGGAAAAAGCGTCCGCGACGACCTCGACGTGCTGCGCGAACACAATGAGCAGGCGTCGCGGCGCAAGGCCGACTGCGACGCGTTCACCCACCAGCTCCGCGACCTGACAGCCACGTGCGGCGTCCCGGCGGCGGCGATGACGCGGTGCGACAGCGGGTACGTCGCCTACGCGAGAAGTCGGGCCGGCAGGGACCTCCCCCGGCTCACCCTGCTGCTGCGCCGTCCCCTGCAGGTCGTCAGCGACCAGGCGTGGTTCGCGTGGGTGCCCACCGGATGGAGCACCGACAAGTACGGGGAGCAGGCGATCGCGTTTCGCACGCCGTACCTGCAGGCGTGCAGCGACCCGGTCCGGGCGTTCGCCACCCACGGGGACCTGACGGCCCTCTACGAGGTCGCCGACTTCCTGGTGTCCTGGGTCCGCGCGATCGAACTGTTCGTCTCCGACCACGTGTCCGCGCCCGGGTGGGAACCCGACGAGGAACACCTGGCGCGGTTGACCGAGGTGAAGCGGAAACTCTACCGGGTGCGCTTCGTCGCCCGGACACTCCGCGACCTCGCCGACCACGAGTTCGCCACGACGCCCTCGCCGCGGATCACCAAGCAGTGGTTCGGGCGGGCGATCGACCGGGGCCACGTCCGCGAGAGCCAGTTCGGTCTGTCCCAGGAACTGGTCGCGGCACTCGACGGGGAGGTCGACGACGCGGCGTTCCACGACGCCTACGCCGCGCATCTCACCGACCCGACCCGGGGTGGCACCGCCCTGACGCTCCTGTGGGACCACCTGGGCGCCCACCGCGCCACGGTCACCGAACTGTCGCCGAACCTGCCCGCGCCACCCGACCGCGGCGACCCCACCTACGTGGCGGCCCGCGGCTGGGCGGAGTCGCCCTTCCAGCTGCTCCGCCAGTTTCCCGGGCTGGCGCCCCGTCCCCAGGACCTCGGCCCGCTGTACGCCCCGGCGGGCGGGCTCCCGCAGAGTACCCAATTCGTGCAGTTCTCGATCTTCGGCGCGGACGCGTGCTCACCGCTGACCGACACGCTCGTCGACCTGCGCAGCACCGTCGGCCACGGCTGGGCCGCCGGCATGCTCGACGGCCGGATGCCCGACCTCACCAGATCCTGGCTGGACTCCGACAGCAAGCTCGCCGGCAACCAGCTCTTCAACTTCGCCGGCTTCCTCAGCGCACGGTGGCGGTCCAACGACTGGATGTGGGGCCGGGCGGACACCGCGGCCAACGTGGTCGAGATGCTCGTCACCGACTGCCTGACCCGGCCCACGAGGTCGGACGGGACACTTCTCGCCTCGGCCGCGCAGAAGGCCGACGCGTTGGCCACAGAGGTGGGTGCGGGATTCATGGCGGACGGATCGTGGCCCAGCGCCAAGATCCGCAACCTCGCCGACAGGGTGAAACGCCACCTGCAACTCAAGGCCATCGACCCAGTGCTCCCGTGGGCCACCGGCCGCGACGACCCCGCCGGGGCACCCGGCAAGCCGCAGGAACTCTCGACCCTGACCACCGGAGCGGAGACCCCCGTGGTTCTCGGCCCGTGCTACCGCGGCCGCCTCGTCACCGGCCTGGGGCTGGTCGCGCTCCGGGCCGCGTGGCCGAGCCGCAAGGCCGGCTTCCTCGGCCTCGTGGCCCAGATCGCCATGTCCGTGATCCGGCCACTGCCCACACTGGCCCTGCTGTGGGGACTGCCGGCCCGCGGCGCCCTGGTGTCGGCGCTCGGCCTCGGCACGCTCGCCGTCGCCCAACGCAACGACTCCCACCTCCGCAGCGTCGACCTCTTCCTGCGGTACGCCGTGATCGTGGCGGTGCTCGTGCTCGGGCCGGCCGCCCTGTTCGTCCGGGCGAGCAAGGGCCGGGGAAACCTGGCGGACGTGCGGGCGCAGCTCCCGCCCCCGTCCGCGACACCCGACACCACGCCCGGTTGCCGGCGCCCCGCCTGGATGGCGATCGACCCGGACGCGCGCCGCCTCGCGGGCGAAGCCGCCGATCGCGCGACCAGGGTGTCGGCGTACAGGCGGATGTCGGTGTGGCTCGTCTCCGCCGCGCTCGTCATCGCCGTCGCCGCCATCACCGTTCTCGTCACCGCGGTGGAGTCCCCCACCGCGCTCGTGTGGGCGACCGTCGAGGTGACGCACGACCCGATGCACACCAGCCACCTGTCGAACTGGGTGGACACGGGCGGGTGGGCGTCGATCCTGGCATGGGTGGCCCTGCTCGGCGGGATCGTGGTGACGGGCGCACGGCTCGCGGACAGCCACCTGCGCAAGCGCACCGGGAACCGGGGCGCGCCGCGCGGGCCGCTGGTGATCTGGTGCGCGGTGCTGCTGGTCCTGGCGGCCGCCGCCGCCGTGCCGCACGTCCACGGCCGAGTCGGTGCCGGGACCGCGTTCCTCGCCGGGGCGGTGCTCGTTTCGGTCCTCGTGCTCAGTTCCACCCTCGACTGGATACGGTGGTCCTGGCTGCTCTTCGCGCTTCCGGCGGCCCTCGCCGTCTACGCCGTGATGTGGAAGGTCGCGCCGCTGATCAACTGGGGGGCCGACGTCGGCACGGCGCTGATGCTCGGGTTCGCGGCCTTCGCCCTCTCGCACGCCTACCTGACCACGGTGTTCGCGCCAGCGCGCAGGATCGGCCCGGACGCGGAGTGACGGCCGCCGGTGGCAGACCACCAGCTATCGCCCGGGCTTGCCCTGGTTGGGCGTCAACGCCGGCCTCCCGCGATGGCACAACGGGCAGAGTGCGCGACCGGTGGACGGCCGGATGAGCGCGCCAGCGGGATAGCCGTGGATGCAGTCCGGGGCAGTGCGGCGTCGGTCCTCGAAATCCGCGGCGTTCTTCGCGTCGTCGTGGCGGTGTCCGTGCAGGCTGGCGTGGTGGCGGCGGAGATCGCTGTCGGGGATGGCCCGCAGGTACGCGCCGAGCGAGTGGGTGATGTGGTTGTCGGCGCGGATCTTGGCGATGATCGCGGCGGCTTGCCGCTCGTCAGCCCCGGTGGCCTCGACGACGCGGCGGATGTCGGCCGGGCTGGCGGGGCCTGATGGTGAAGAGATGGATGGTAGTTCTTCTAGTGGTGGAGTTCCGACGTCGACACTACCGACACCCCCGTTCCCGGCCCGGACGTGACTACCGTGGTTCCGCCCCGGAACCAATGGTGGAACTACCGTGGTCCCACCAGGCGGAACTACCGTAGTCCCCGTTATCGGGGTCTCCGGGGAATCAGGGATGGCCAGGCGGTACACGGTCGGGCGACGATGTACCCGCTGCACCACCACCAACCATCCGCCGGCCTCCAGGTCGTCGAGGATCGCTTTCACCTTGCTACGCCTGCGGATACCGGCCGCGGCCTGCAACCGGTCGTAGGTGAGCCAGGCCAGATCCGCTTCGGAGGACTTGTCACCGCGAATGTCTCGCGCGTGACGGGCGTAGATCTCCGCCACCGCCTTGTGATCGGCGGTCAACACCTCCGACTCCCACACCGCGTCGCGGTACCCGTCACGAAACCATCGCGGCACGCTCACCGGACCACTCCCCCACGCCGTGCCGTTGACCGGCCCCGGCACTGGGCACCCTTGAAAACTTCTCCTACGCGCCCGCGGCGGGCGACAGCGTCCATGAATTCCACGACGCTGATCAACGCTCCACTTCGCCGAAACGTCAAGCCGACACCCGGCAGCGCACAGCTGCGGTCAGCGCCGGCGCCGAGGTTCCCTGCCAGCCGACCTCTACACCGCGCTGCGAGCGTCGAACGATCCGTCCGTGTTGCGACGTCTACTAAAACCCGCCCCGTCGCCGGCTGGTCCATTCTCAGGAGTCGGCCAGAGCGGGCTGTCAACGGTCCGAACTGATCGCGACGGTAGCAATTCACGACGCCTCACGAGGAACAAACGGCCGAAGCCTTAAAGCAGCTGTTCGAACGTGCCGTCAATTTTGCCGCACCCTTCGAGAATCATGATTCCTTCGAAGGTGCGGCATACCTCTTTCTATCCAATTATCGACAGGCGGATATCCTGGTGAACTGGATTCGCTTTTGGGCATCTGGGTCGCCCACCGTGAGGAACAAACCGACCCTTCCGAAATTGTCCCGCTCCGCGCCAATTCCATAATCGACCGTGCTGGCAGGAAAGTCGAGCTTGACGGAAGTACCATACCCAAAGTCAGACATACGCCAACTCCCGTCTCCAGATAATTTGGCGCCGCTTTCTAGGTCTGGGAAGTCCTTGGCGACAAAGGAATCGTCACGATTCAACACAAGATGAGTCCCGGCACCTGATGCCCATGCTCCACAGACGGCATCAGCCCCTATGGGTATCAAAGAATGCAGCACGACAACCCAGCAGCACGTCAACGTTATGAAGACGGAACTGACGGCAACTGACCAGATCCACAACTTATCACGACGGGACTGCCGAGCTGCTTCAGTCATCGAGCGGTCCTTTGCCGTAACTCAACGTGTTGTAACACCGCTGGAGGATAGTTAGAAGCGGAGTGTAATGGTCTGCCTCTGGTCCGGCAAGTCGCTCTTCCACATATATACATTCTTCGCGGCCAAGAGGCCAGCCCCTTGCAAAAACACCCATCATTGATTCCATAAATCGCCCACCACCGGGCTCTTCATAGTTGGGCATGTAACCGATTCCCGGGGTCCGCGTCAACGACTGCTTGGTAGTGGTGTTTGTGATTGTTACTTCCAGGCCCCCGGGAGACCGCTCCGCGCAAGCTCCTGGCTACGCTCGCACCGTGACCGCCACATGGGAACCCACGATGGCGGGCGTGCTGCGACTGCCCTCGGGCCGGCTCGTCCGCGGCCGTGGCCTGAGCAGGCCGCTCCCCCAAGGCCCGCAGCCCACCTTCGCGCTCTACCTGCTGGGCCACCGGCCACCGCCCGCCGCCTGGGAAAACCGCTGGCTCCGCTGGCCCGACTTCTGGCTGCCGTCCGACCACACCACAACCGCCGACGCGCTGCGCGAGGCATGGGCACGCGCCGAGACCGAACGCATCGAGATCGCCTGCGCCGGTGGACACGGACGAACCGGCACCGCGCTGGCCTGCCTCGCCGTGCTCGACGGGATACCCAACCGAGAGGCGGTCGCCTACGTCCGGGAGCACTACGCTCCACGCGCCGTCGAGACACCCTGGCAACGCCGCTTCGTCTCCCGCTTCCAGTAGCGGCACCACTCATCAGCCACAAACACGAGGCGCTTCACCAAACCGGCGAAGCTTCCCGGCCATCAGCACAGATGCGTAGGTGCGGTTTGTCAAGGACAGGAAGGGGCGACGTCCCGGTTCATGATCCGGGGCGTGTTTAGGGTGTTCTGGCGCTATGGGTCCTGGGCGGACGGCGGCGGATGAGGTCGGATCCGTGGGTGTCTAGTCGCGTGCTGGCGCATTCGCTGATCTTCTTCTTGCGCGCTACGTGAACTGCAAGATCGACGAGTCCTGGTGCGGGTGCCGCCGCCACCGCGCTGAGGTGACGGCAGCTTGTTCCACGGTTACTTCATGGAGACGTGGTGGTAGACCGACGGAGACTCGCCGGACCAGAAGTCGTAGCCCCAGTCGTTGAGGCCCCAGATGGGGCAGCTTTTGGTCTGGCTGGCGCCGGCGGCGGTCAGCGTGTCGCCGAACTTCCACGTCGTGTTGTCATTGCACAGTGCGTACGGCCGGACTCTCCACGCGCAGGTGTCGCTCGCCACGTGCAGAGTAAAGGTGGTCCATCCCGGCGAACCTGACGCGGAGATGTTGCAGTTCGCCCCCGGGTCGGAGGCCATGGCCGGGGAGCTGGACACGGCTGCGACACCGATCGAGGACATCAGCGCCGCCGCGCACACCACGGCAGCTATTTTGAGCTTGAGATTCATCGGTACCCATCCCGTTGTCGTCATATTCGTGGCGAGCGCCACCCGCAGACATCGCATCACCCGAGCCCGGCTGAAGACAGTTCTGCGCCGTCCGGGTCCGTCCAGGTCCGCCCGGGAGGCGGGGTGCAGACCAGCCGACGCTGTGGATGCGTGTTCCCCGCGCTCGAGCACGCCGGGGTCCTGGCGGCGGTGTCCGCCGCAGTCGAGATGCCGACTGGGTCCGACTGCTCGTCGAGAACCACGCCCAGCAACTCGCCCGACAGGCCGACGCAACAACATCCCGGACCACCACCGAGCATGGAACTGGCCAACTGAAGCGCTCAGTCACAGGCAACGTCCCGTTCTCGAGGTGGCGCGCCGCCTTGACATGTACGTACAGGTGTTCGAGGCTTTGGGGGTGGAGATGACGACGGTCGCGCACTGGTGAAACGGCCTCCTTGAGGACCACGAACGGGCCGAGGTGATCGTGCGGCTGCACCCGAACGGCACCTTCGAGGTGCAGGTGACCATCGCCGGCCGCGACGCCCTCGTCGAACACCTCACCCCGGGCCAAGGCCGACGCCCTGGCCGCAGAGCTCACCGCCAAACCCGGCTGGGTCCAGGTCCAGGCGGTCCGCGCGTGAGCCGCAGCGACCCTGACCGGGTCGCCACCGCCGGCCTGATCGGCATGGCGATCAACCGCGTGCACCGCCGCGTCGACCCGCACCAGGCCGCCGGGGAACTGGCTGAGCGTGCCGCAGGGCGCCTCGACTTACTGGCTGCTGCCGCCACGCACTGGCGAGGGCGGGCCGCAGGCTCCGGGGAGGACCCGGCGGCGTGCAACGCAGCCGCCGCACTCCTCGACGCCGCCGGACACCCAGCCGAGCTTGACGTGAGCTAGTTGTGCGTCTGCCGGAGCTTGGTTACACCTGGGTCTGGGTTTCTGTTTGAGTCGCTCGTACGGGGTTTGGCCGGCCAGGCCGCCGTACGGGCGGTGGTAGTTGTAGTAGTCCTCCCATTCCTGGAGCTTGTCGTTGAACACGCCGGCGTCGTCGAGGCCTACCTCCTGGTATCGGCGTTGCCACTTGTAGAAGCAGTTCCTGCTGATGCCGTAGTACCGGCAGGTCTGCGCGACACTGCCTGTGACCTCTTCGACGTGGCGTAGGACCGCCAGGCGCCGCTGCGCCTGACGATCCGACTGCAGTTGTAACGACGGGGGCATGAAATCTCCAACGATCGAAGACCCCATCACCAAGCAGTTCTTTAGCTAGTTCTCCGCTGACGGCACGGCGAACGTCGTCAAACGTCAAGCCTGCCGGATCCGAAGGTGGCCGCAGGTCGTGGGGTGCCGGCGGCGCTGGAGTGGGTCGTCGGTGACGTCGGCGTGGGCCGGGTTCCTGGGCCGTGTGACATCGACGGATGACCGGTTCCTGTCTACGCCGTCGGGGACCTCGCCGGTGTCCAATAAGTAGTGCCCTAGATCCGTTCCGGCCTCTCCGCAGCCATTGCCGCCTGGCGGTCCTCCCTGCGCGTCAGCCTCATCCGACAACTCCAGCTCCAGCCGCCCGGCGAGCCTCCCCACGCACACCCATGGTCCCTGTTGGTGGTGATCGGGGCATCAGTGTGCCCATGGCGGCGATCGTGGGCAAGGCCGTTGTGTCCTGGCACCTTCGTGCCAGGCACGTTGGGGACAGCTCGTAGCTAGTGACAGTCCTATCGGTCCTCCGGCAGGCTTATGCACATCGGAAGCGCCGCGAGAGAACCGGGGCGAAACGCCGGTAAGCCAATCAATTAGCCAATTACGTCAACGGGTGGAGTCTGTCCATGTCCAGGATCGTCGCATTGTTCCTCACCGCCGCTGCCCTCACCGGCCTCGGCGTCGGCGTCACCACGGCGGTGAGCCCGGACCACTTCACCCGCCCGGCCACTGTCGCCGACGGCTACGGGGCTGAGCCATGACGGGAACCGCCATGCACCTGATCACCCTCACCCTCACCAGGCCCGCCACGGAGGAGACCACCCCCGACCCGGTCGCGATCACCGACTTGCTGTGGAGCCACGCCAGACCCGAGAACCACGTCGAGCACCTGCGGGTTCGCGCCGGACCCGACGGCATCGACCTGGCGGTCTTCGTCCTTGCCGAGGACGAAGGCACCGCACTCCTGACCGCACGCGACCTGTGTACCCGAGCCCTCCGCGGCACCCCTGGGCTCGCCGACTGGCATCTGGTCGACTGACCCGAAGGACACCCCGACACCATGAGACGACTCGCGATGCTAGCCCTGGCCAGCATCGGTACCGCGCTGGCGTTGACCGCCTGCGGCTCCCCGAACAGCGACCAGGCAACTGCACCCACCGCCACACACGGCACCCCGACGGCCGGCGCGGTACAGCCCAGCCAGTCAGTCAGACCGCCCACAATCCAGGCCACGACGCAGGACGCCCGACCCACTCCCACGACCACTACTCCCGCGTGTCCAGTGACAGCAGAGGTGCTGGTCCCCGCATTGAAGAACAGCGCCGGGGACTTCTACTCCCGGGCCGGCAAGCCGGCGGCGATGGAGGCCGTGGTCTGCGCCGGCGACTACTCCGTAGCCAGAACGGTCTCCGACGGCACCACCCAGCCGTCCCGGGTGCTGTTCCGGCACGCCGCCGGGACCTGGCAAGCGATCAGCCTTGGCTCCGCCCACTACTGCACCGCCGAAGTACCCGCCGACATCGCAGCCCAGCTTCCCGGCTGCTCCTGACCATCCCTCACCACACAGAAGGACACCTCTCCCATGAACACGTACGTTCGCCGTGCCCTCGCGGGCCTCGTCGCCGCCACCGCCCTGACCGGTAGCCTGCTCGCCGCCGTCACTCCGGCCCACGCCTCGTTCACCTCCAGCCTCGGCGGCTCGATCAGCCGCTCCGAGGTGATCGAACGCGCCCAGTACTGGGTCGACCACCAGCCCGGCGACTACAACCAGGGCGCGAGCTCACCCGGCCCGACCGGGGACCGCAACTACCGTCGCGACTGCTCCGGATTCGTCGACATGGCCTGGCACCTCAACTCCGACCCCAACACCCAGGGCCTGCCCGGCGTCTCCACCGAGATCGCCCGCACCGACCTACAGGCCGGCGACATCCTCGACAGCTACTACGACCACGTGATCCTGTTCAACGCCTGGGAGGCCGACCACGTCCACTACTCCTACTACGCCTTCGGCGCGACCCCGGTGCACTTCGTGCCCCGAGCCTCCATCAACGACACCGAAATCGACAGCCACCCCAACGGCGACTACAAGGCGTACCGGTACAACAAGATCATCGACGACACGGCCGTCAAGAATGTTCAGATCCGTGAGGTCATGGGCGACTGGGATGGCAACGGATCGGCGACGCCGGGCATCTACCGCGACGGCGTGTTCCAGCTGCGGAACAGTAACTCCACCGGTGTCTCCGACGTCTCCTTCACATGGGGCAATGTCGGGAACTGGATCCCGATCGCCGGCAAGTGGGGCGGCGGCTCGGAGACCAAGGTGGGGCTGTACGACCCGGCCACCTCGACGTTTCACCTGCGCTGGACCAACACCCCGAACGACAACCGGGAGACCACCGTCCAGTGGGGCAACCCCGGCTGGATCCCCATAGCCGGCAACTGGGCCGGTGACGCGGAGGGAACCAAGATCGGTATCTATGACCCGAGCACCGGTACCTTCCACCTGCGCTGGACCAACACTCCGAACGACACCCGGGAGACCACCGTCCAGTGGGGCAACCCCGGCTGGATCCCGCTGGCCGGCAACTGGGGCGGCGGCGCCGTCGACAAGATCGGCGTGTACGACCCGGCCACCTCGACGTTCCACCTGCGCTGGACCAACACCCCGAACGACAACCGGGAGACCACGGTGAAGTACGGTCCCGGCGGCGGCGGCTGGACGCCACTGGCCGGCAACTGGGGCGGCGACGGCACAGGCGCCAAGATCGGCACGTTCGAGCCGGCCACCGCGAACTTCAACCTACGTTGGACGATCGACCCGGCCGACGAGCGCAGCTCGACGTTCGGCTACGGCAACCCCCGCCCGTAACCACCCAACAGATGGTGCCCCGCCGGCTTGCCGGCGGGGCACCATCTCGGCCGACCTCACACCAGCGGCCGTAGCCGCTGGCACTCGATGACCGTGGCACTGCGCCGGCCGCCCCAGCCGGTGGTGCGCAAGTGGTCCTTGGCCGTGCGCGGGGGCTGGAGCCATGCCATCACCATGCCCGGCGTCACCCGCGACATGATCGACCGCTTCGTGCACGACATCACCGTCGCGGCCAACACGGGCGCGTACCTCTGGGCGGTCACCCTCGCCGCGTGAACAATCCCGAACCCGCCCGGCTGCAACCCCGCAGGAGGGCTCGTGCACTCCAGGATCATCACGACGGCAGCCACAACCGCCCTCGCCGCACCGGCGCTCACCCCGACCGGCTGGCGCACAAAGGACAACCCCGCACCCACATGGCAAACCGGGCTGAAAGGAGGATTCCATGGCACGGGGCAGACCGTATCCACTGCAAGTGCGTCGACGCGCGGTAGAGATGTACGCGGAGATCCGCATGGAGCACCGATCCGACACCTCTGCCCACGCCACCGTAGCTCGCAACCTCGGAGTCAAATCTGCCGAGTCCGTCCGCGCCTGGGTCCGCCAAGACGAAGCCGAGGGTCGAAGCCTGAACCAAAACCCCCGCACCGCAGTCGACTGGGCTCATGAACTACGGAAAGAGAATGTCGAATTGCGCCGTGTGAACGAGGCTCTCAAGACCGTCGTCGCCGAATTGGTGGCGGATCTCAGACGATCACGAGTACACACCGCCGTCGACCAAACGGCGCGCATGTTAACGACGGCGCTCCCGACTCAACGACCCAACGCCCACTGTGGCGGAGCGACAAGTATTCCGCCGTGAACCGCTTATCCTCGATGATCCTGGTTGGCGGGAACACTTCGACCAGTGCCCTGAAGATCAGGCCCGCCCGCGCGGGCAGCGTTGCCAGCCGCGCTGACCGGTCAGCCCGGCGGCAAGCCGGTCGGCGTGGTCTGCGGTGAGCAGGTCGGCCAGCGGGGGCCGGTCGGCGACGGTGGTCGGGAAATTTGTTGGCCGGGTCGTCCAACCGAATCGCCTCGCCGTCGGGTACTAGGTTCACACCGATCGAGGGAGGGCACGGCGGGATGACGGCCGGCACGGGGTTTGACGAGTTCGTGATCACGCGGTCACAGCGCCTGATGCGGTTGGCGTTGCTGCTGACGCGTGATCACGCGGCGGCGGAGGATCTGGTGCAGACGGCGCTGGTGAAGGCGTGGTCGGCGTGGCGGCGGATCGACGAGGACCCGGAGCCGTACGTGCGCCGGGTGCTGGTCAACACGTTCAACTCGTGGTGGCGGCGGAGGTGGACCGCTGAGCATCCGACGGCGGTGCTTCCGGAACGGGCCTGGTCTGGTGCGCAGGGCGAGGTCGAGGACCGCGACGAGGTGTGGCGGGCGTTGACCCGCCTGCCCCGGCAGCAGCGGGCGGTGCTGGTACTGCGGTACTTCGAGGACCTGTCCGAGGCGCAGATCGCCGAGACCCTGGGCGTGTCAGCCGGGGCGGTGAAGAACTACGCGGCCAAGGGGCTGGCCAAGCTCCGCCTCGACCCGACCCTGCGCGAGCTGCCCGAACCGCACCTGACGGAGCAGCCGGCCGGCACGCAGCGGCTCGTCGCGGTTCGGGGCCGCATCGACCGGCGCCGGCGGCTGGCCGTGGTCGGGGTGGTCGCGGCGGTGGTACTCGCCGTGGTGCTCGGGGTGCTCGTCACGCCCCGGGTCAACACGTCGATGCCACCGGCCGAACGGCGGATCGGCGGGTTCGCCGAGTACCACGACGGCTACCACGTCGTCGCTGTGGGCAAGGGCACGGTGACCGGGCCGGTGACAGTCACCTGGGTCCCGGCCAGCCTCGACGTCGGGTTCTTCTTCCACTGCACCCGGCCGGAGAAGGAGGACCTGCACGTGACGTTCTCCACGGTCTTGTTCGACGGCAAACCGGCCCCGCACGGCGTGACGTGCAACGTCAACGAACCCGACAACGGCTACACGTACTACACACAGGCCGAGCTGGCCCCGCTCAAGCTCCGGCTCGGTGAACCGGTCACCGTCACCCTCACAGACCCGGTGCCCTACGACGCACACGGCGGCACGCATCCGGTCCCGGCGACCGTCCCGACCGACGTCAACGTCGCCGTCGCCCTCGGCGAGCCGGTGCCGTTCGAGCAATACCCGCTACCGGCCCGGCCCGCGCACCTCACACCGCTGGACAAGCGCCTGCCGTCCGAGCTCAACTACACCGTCCTGTCCGCGGACAACCCCAGCGCCACCGTCTCATGGGGCCATCTCACGGTCGTGTATCACACACAGGCGCCCGGCCAACTGCTCCTCAGCGTCAACGGCACCCTGACACAGACCCAGACCTGGTGGGACTACAAAGCCTCCGGACACGTCAGAGACCTGAGGTCAGGGCCCGGATACGACTACGAGGGACCCGCCGTCCCCGACATTCCGCCGGGCACCCCGGTCACCATCACCATCGAGGCCCGGTACCTGACCGGCGACTGGTACGTGGAGATATACCCCAACAACTAAGCACACGACCAGTCCAGTACGGAGCGGCGGCGGTTAGGAGTAATTGGGCGTCGGTGGTGGAGTATCCGTAGGACTCGCCGAGCCAGTGGAGCATTTCTTCGAAGGCCAGGCGCATGGCGTCCTACTGGGACATCGAGGTCAACCTCGCCGGCGCCACCCCCACTGACCTCAACATGAACCACTGCCGCCTCAACACCGCCTGGTTCACCGGTGTCTCCAGGTTCGGCAGCGTGACGTTCACGGGGGACGCCTGGTTCACCCAGGCGACCTTCACCGGGGACGCGCTGTTCGACAGTGCGACCTTCACTGGGAACGCCTGATCCAACAGGGCGACCTTCATGGAGATGCCGGGTTTCATCGAGCGACCTTGACCACGGGCGGTGCCAAGTTCCGCGAGGCGCGGGCGGTTGAAGACCCCCCGGATCGTCGCGGCGCTGGTGGCCACAAGGGTGGGTAACTGGTACGGCGGTCGACGGGTGGCATCCGCTGGTTGAGGTCCCCGCAGCGGAGGGCGCGGCCGGCGCGGAGCCGACGCAGAGTTTGTCTTGAAACATCCCCAGTTCCCCACTCGGCCCTAGTAGTGCTTCGTCATGATCTGGGGTGTTGGTCGTTTGTAGTGTATGGATGTCCGTGAGGGTGACCGGCTTCGTGCCGATCTTGAGGGGTTCGTGGGTGAGGTGTTCGCGTCGTTGACGCGGAGGGGTTGGCAGGATCGTTCGGCGGCGTACCTGGTCGGGTTGATGACGGATGGTCGGCGTAAGTCTGTGCAGCCGATGGCGGCTCGTCTGGGTGAGGTCAATGAGCAGTCGTTGCAGCATTTCCTGGCGAACACGCCGTGGGATCCGGTGCCGGTGCGGGCGGCGATCGCCCGGCGGATGTATCCGGTCGTTCAGCCTGCGGGCTGGGTGGTCGATGACACCGGTTACCCGAAGTCCGGGACTTCGTCGCCGTGTGTGGCCCGTCAGTACTCCGGCACGTTGGGTAAGACGGGAAACTGTCAGGTGTCCACGACCGTGCACCTGGCCTCGGATGAGGCGTCGTGTCCGGTGAACTGGCGGTTGTTCGTGCCCGAGTCGTGGGATCCGGGCTCGGTGAAGGCTCCTTCGGACATCGCCCATCGCCGGGCGCGGTGCGCGTTGCCCGAGGCGGAGGTCCACCGGGAGAAGTGGCGGCTGGCCCTGGACGCGATAGACGAGATCCTTGACTGGGACATCCCGGTGCCGCCGGTTCTTGTGGCTGATTGCGGCTACGGGAGCAACGCGTACTTCCGGCACGGTCTGACTCAACGCGGGATCCGTTACGCGGTGCAGGTCGCCGAGGATCTGCGGGTCCTGCCTGCCGGGGCGGTGCGCACCACGGTGCCCTACAGCGGGCTGGGACCGCGGCCCCTGGCCGTCTATCGCGACGAGCCGGTCACGGTCAAAGCCTTCATCACAGCCCGGGGACACCGAGCCGCTGTTCGAGTGGCCTGGCGCATCGGATCGAAGATGCGGCACGGACGACACCGGCCGATGGCCTCAAGGTTCGTCTTCACCCGGGTGCGACCGGCCGGCGTCGCCTCCCGGCGGCTCCACAAAGGCCAGGACCTGCCCGAGGTCTGGCTCATCGCCGAATGGCCCGCCAGCGCGAAAGAACCGACCCGGTACTGGCTGTCAGACCTGCCCGCCGCGATGGGCCGCAGCAAGCTGATCGCGGCCTGCAAGCTCCGCTGGCGCGTCGAGCACGACTACCGCGAACTCAAGACCGGCCTGGGCCTGGATCACTACGAAGGCCGCAAATGGGCCGGCTGGCACCACCACGTCACCCTCGTCGCCGCAGCTCACGCCTTCTGCACCCTGCAACGACTACACCCAAAAGTCCACGCGCCGGCCTGACCCTCTACGGCGTGCTCCGCGACCTGCAAGCACTCCTCGCCCGCCTGACCGGCGCATGCCCCACCTGCCAAACCCGTTTCCCTACAACAAGACCCCGCGAAAAACCCAGATCATGACGAAGCACTACTAGTGCGGTGATCAGACCCAGGACGTCAGACCACCCCCGCGCGATGGTCAAGTCCGCGTCGTTCAGGAGCGTGGGCCGCCTCCCCCATCGCGACGCCTCCGATTCCCAGGAATTGCCTACCCGGAGACAGTGCGGCCCTTGTTGAGGAGCTCGTTGATGATCGCCCCCTGCGCGGGCATGACCCGACTGTGCGGCAGGAGAACGCCTAGAACGTCAGCCAAGGTGCGGAGTTGGGTATCAACGGTCGCCTCGACCAGTTGGCTGAACGCCCGGATGGCGCTGCTGGCCCGCAGCCAGGCAGTCACCGACAATCCGAGCGCAATCAACAGGCCTGGCCACCAGAGTTCGGCCACGGCGAGCGCGAGGTAGGGCAAGGCCCAAGCGGCTCGAATCGTCGCTGACGCGTATCGATCCCATGCCGCCTGAATCTCCCTTTTCGCGCCGTCCGGAGTTATCTGCCACAGCCGCGGCCAGACAAGGGCCATCGCGACTCCGTATTCGGCGTTGACATACTGCTCTACCCGCCGAAGGTGCTCGCTTATCCGGGTCGACCACCTAGGGGGCGTGGCACGTCGCCACGGTAGCCATCGGGTCTGGCCGAGCCAGAGCCGAGCGATGCCGATTCCGGCCCACCGCATCAGCAACGCCGTTGCTGCGGCCGAGATCATCACGACAACGAAGAGCGTCGTGCGACCGGCCGCGGTTGGATACTGCTGGTACAGCAGCCGATCGAACCAACCGGCGATAGCTGCTAGGTCAATCGGGCCGTGTCGACCAGGCGAGGCCGCACAGGCCGCAATCGCAAGGAACAGCAAACCCGGTAGCAGCACCGATGCCATCCATCGATCGGAAATCTTCTTGCCCGCCTCGACGAAAAATCCTTCCAGCATCAGTCGGCCGGCTGAGCGATCGGCGTCATCGGCATCCCGTCTGGATCTGACCCGAGGTGACAGAGCGGCCATCGGCCATGTTCGTCCCTGCTGGCCTTCAGGCGGCACCGATCATCCACATTAGGGCAGTGGTAGACACTGTTGACGTGGACTGGACTCCACAGTTGCTCAGTGCCCGCCGAGGATTGACTGTCGCGCGTCGGCTCCGTTTGCCCGCCAAGTTGCCGGAACCCCGATAGCGCGCTGCCGCCCTGACGTATCTGTTGAAAGATCCGGTCCAACAGGTCACGCCAGCCGGCTAGATTGGCAGCCGTGCGCAGTTCGGTGAGATGGCCACACCACCAGGCCCGGGCCCACTGCTCGTCGATCGGGTCTGTCACCGCCATCATCCCACCTGCTTGATCCAGCGGTCGAGGTGCACGTGTCCGGTGACGTCACGCTTTGCCGCTGTTGTCAACCTGCTAGGGCCAAGATTGATACTAATGCATCAATGCCTCAACGACAGGGTGGGCCGCGTGGTGTTGGTCGACAGACAAGCCCGAGACCGGCTGCTGCGGGACATCCGCTCCAGGATCGCGCTGTACCTGGACCATGGGGACCCCGCAGGCGTCCTCTACGAGGGCGCATGGGGCGACACCGTTTCACTGATCCGGGCTACGGGAATGGGCACTGGCGGGATCGAATGTGAACTGGACGCCGTTGACGCTGAGGCCGTAGGCGTCCTAGCCAAGCTGTACGCGACTCGCGCCTTGGCGCGATCCGGGGATGAGCGTGCTCTGGATCAGTCCAATGCGGCAGGCCTCTTTCGGCTGCTCAGTGATGTTGAGCCTCAGTCGCTGCCTGGGGACATCGTTGATGACGCTCGCGCGGTATGGACATTCTGGGCAAACGGGAGCATGGATCTGTGGAATCGTGACGGCGACAGGGAGCACCTTGATCGGGTGATCCACTATCTCGGCCGCGTCGTGTCCACCACCAGACTGGACGATCCCGACTTCGGACGCAGCGTCGTCGACCTGAGTGGCGCCTTGGCGAACCGCTTCAAATCAGGCGGCGACGTAGATGATCTCCACTCTGGTGAAACCCTGCTGCGCTGGGCGCTTTCCCATGTCCCGCAGAAGGGCGAGCACCGCACGAACTGCCTGTCCAACCTCGGCGCGATATTGCAGGAGAAGTATCGGTGCGACACCGTTCCCGCATACCTGTGGGAGTCGATCAGCGTTCTCCGCGAGGCGATCGCGACGGAAGGAAGGGACGATCATCATCGGATCGAGTCCCTCAACAACCTAAGCACTGCCCTTGTCCTGGCTTTCGAGCACGCAGGCGATCAGGGCTACCTAGACGAGGCGATCGCCCTGCTTCGACAGGTGATCGTCCAGTGTCCGGACAGTGACGCCAGCCGGCCAATGTATCTCGCCAACCTGGTGTCGACGCTAGGTAAGGCGTCAGCGGGGGTTCCCGGCTTCTGGGCCACGCTGAGCGACCCTTCCGACCTGGATGCCGCCGTTGACGGCTGGCGTAGGTCTGTCGCGGAGACCTCCGCGAAGCATGAAGACTACTACGCCTACGTTGGCACCCTTGCCATTGTTTTGGTTCGCAGGTTCGAATACTCTGGCTTGGACACTGATCTCGACGAGGCGTTGAATGTCTTGCGGGATGGTCTGCTGGTTATCCCTCGTGACCATCCATCAAATGTGCACCTGCTCGTGACTTTCGGGGCAGCGAGTTGCCGGAGTTTCGAGCGATCCAGCAATTCCGATGATCTATCCAGCGCTATCGAGGCACTGCGAAATGCCAGCTTGCTCATTGACCCATCCGAACCGCTCTACTTCGCCTGTCTAGGCAATCTCGGTACGGCTCTGTTCCAACGCGCAAAGTGGGGTGGCGAAACCGCTGATCTCGATGCGGCGGTAGAGCTTCTCGCACAGGCATCCGAAGGCTTCGAGGTTGGCAGTGCCAACCGAACTGCATCCCAATTCACCTTGGGCGCCGCGCTCCGCCGTCGCTTCGAGCGAACTGGAACTGCGACAGATCTGATGCAGGCCATCGCAGTATTGCGAGAGAGCCTGAAGGGTGACGCTCGCGAACGGGCGACTGGACTCAACAACCTCAGCGACGCCTTGTTGACGCGCTTCGAGGCGACCGGAGAAGTTGACAGTCTCACTGAGGCGATCGCTGTTGGCCGACAGTCAATCCTGGTCAACTCCACAAATGACAACTCCCGTGCGATGTGCTTGAACACCCTCGCCGCGGCCCTGCGGCGTAGATTCGCTCATCTGGGTGACGTGTCCGACCTGCATGAGTCGGTGGACCTCCAGCGCGAGGTAGTCAGGATATCTGGCACATCCGCACAGCACGCAATGTACTTGAGTAACCTGAGCGCAGCACTGCTGAGCAGGTTTGACCAGATCGGAGACTCATACGATCTGGACGAGGCCGTCAGTACCGCACGCGACGCCGTAACCCGCAACCAGTCAGGGGCTCCTAATACTACGGGGACCCTGCAGATTCTGGCGGCGGCACTCTACGTACGCCATCAGCGCCTAGGCGATCGATCAGATATTGATGCGGCTATCGACGTGCTACGCCGGTCTGTCAAGGCAACTACCCCAACGGACGCGGACTACCCGGGGCATCTGCAGTTGCTCGGCACTGCGCTGCTGGGACGATACCGAGCCTCACATTCGATCGAGGATCTGACCAGCAGCCTTGAAGCACTCCGATTGTCGACGACCCTGGTACGTGCCGACAGCCCTTCCTATGGCGCATGCCTCGGAAATTTGTCCACAGCCAGCCATGCCTGGTTTGAGCACACGGGTGACCTGGCGGACCTGTCCACAGCGATTGATCTAGCCAGGCGCGTACTTCTCGTCACGCCGGGTGGCCACCCCGACATGGCCGCATGGACGGCGAACCTGGCTAACAAACTTTGGAGCCGATTCCGACAAAACACTGGCGACCAAGACCTCAGCGAGGCGCTCGGGCATTGGCGAACCGCAGTCGATACTGAGACAGGCACGATCTCGGCTCGACTTCGGGCAGCAACTAGTTGGGGTCAGGCGACCCTTTCGATGGCACTAAGGTTGCCTGCTGGCCACCGTCGGACCGCGTTGTTCGGTGCGGCCCTTGAGGGTTTCTCCGCAGCAGTCGAACTGGTGCCACTTTCGGTGTCCAGGGCACTTGACCGCGAGACCCGGGAGCAAAGAGCAACGGAGTGGACGGGGCTGGCATCCAGAGCTGCCGCCTGCGCCATAGAACTGGGACAATGGGAACGGGCAGTAGAGCTACTGGAGCACGGCCGATCGGTTCTGTGGACCCAACTGCTGGAGGCAAGAGGAGACTTCACACAGTTGCATCAGATCCATCCGGAACTGGCCACGGAGCTGGAACGACTCCGTACGGAACTTGATGAATGGCCCGAAGTCCGGTCGCCCCTCCCTGAACCACAGCACGCGGCCACCGTACTCGCCGACCGAAGAAAGGCTCTCGCGGACCGATGGGCCACACTGATACGTCAGGTTCGCGGGCTCCCCGAATTCCAATACTTCCTCCGATCACGAGGCTGGGAGGAGCTGCGAACCGCTGCTGCGGGCGGACCGGTGGTCGTCGTGAATGTATCGAGCGTCCGATGCGATGCTCTGATCGTGCGTAATGAAGGCGTGGACCTTGTGCCGCTTCCCGACCTTTCGTGGGATCTGGCTCGCGACCTGACCAACCAATACCTGACCGCTCTGCAAATATTCGCCCAAGGGAAGCAATCGCAATTCGATCGAGTGATCCTGGAGCAGGCGATCTCCGCAACCCTCATGGAACTGTGGAAGCTGGTATGCCTTCCAGTTTTGACTGCGCTGGGCTATACCGAAATTCCGAGACCAGACGCCAACTGGCCCCGATTGTGGTGGTGCGCGACTGGCCCACTGACACTAGTCCCGCTACACGCGGGCGGGGATCATCACGCGGCCCCCAGCCAGGGGCGCACTGTCATGGATCGAGTGATCTCTTCCTATACGCCTTCCTTGCACGCATTACTCAAAGCCAGAGCCGCAGCGGAGGGACCCGCACGGACAAAACAAATGTTGGCCGTCACCTTGCCCAATACACCAGGACAATTGCCGCTGCCGTCTGTGAAGGTGGAGCGCGAACTGCTTTCAGACCTGTTCGGAACCCAACTCACACTCCTGAACGGGCCCGATGCCACCAGAGAAGCGGTGCTAAGCGAACTAGGCAACCACCCCTCGGTACATTTCGCCTGCCACGGCAGCCAGTCCCTCACTCACCCATCCTCCAGCCACCTGATCCTCCACGACGCAGACCTATCCATCGTCGACATCGCCAGCCGTCAAGGAACCGGACTGGAACTCGCCTACCTGTCAGCCTGCGTGACAGCCGTCGGCGGAGTCCAGCTCATCGATGAGGCCATGTCCCTGGCCACCGCATTCCAAATGGCAGGGTACCGACAGGTGATCTCGACCCTATGGTCGATAGGTGATAACTCTGCTGCTGAAGTCGCGGCGCACGTATATCGCACCTTCCTGGCCTCCAACGGGGCCAGCCCCCGCAGCGCCGCTGCCGCTCTACATTCGGCAGTACGTGCGCTTCGGGACATCGACCGCCAGGAAGGCCGCTGCGTTCCGAGTCGATGGGCACCATTCATCCACCTGGGACACTGATACTCGCACCGCGAGCGGTACAGAAGCACCGATGCCCGGCGACAGCTCTCTTGTCACGGTGGCCACTTGGAGATGTGATGGTGCTGCTCCATGAGGGGATTCGTATTCGAGTCGGAGGTGGCAGGTGCTCTCGACCGGGTTCGCAGCATGACAATGGCCAGGGCCGTGCCGTCGGGGCTGCGGAACAGCGGCCGTGATATCTGAAGTGATTCCGGTGGGATCGAAACCCGCCTGGAACGTGATATCTGAAGTCACTCCGGGAGCCAGCTTCAGATATTGGGTGTTACCTGAAGCTGCCCACTCAAAGCGCCGAGTGCCCGTCCTACGAATCGCCGAGCCGGTCGAGCCAGTCGCGCAGGATTCCGACGTTGTGATCGTCCCCGGTCTCGATGAACGCCCGTAATGCCTCCTCCAGGCACCCGATCGCCTCGTCAAACCGGCGCACCTCTTGCAACGCGATCCCGAGATTGCCCAGAGCCTGGCCTTCGCCGTGCCGGTCGCCGAGCTCGCGGGCGATGTCAGCGGCCTGTTGGTGGGCTTCGATCGCCTCGGCGAACCGCCGCACCTCCTGCAGCGCGAGCCCAAGGTTGTTCAGGGTAATGCCTTCTCCGTGCCGGTCGCCGAACTCCCGGGCGATGTCCACGGCCTGTTGGAGGGCGTCGATCGCCTCGTCGAAACGGCGTACCTCACGTAGCGCGGTCCCGAGGTTGTTCAGGGCCGCGCCTTCGCCGTGCCGGTCGCCGAGTTCCCGGCAGATCTCCAGGTCCATTAGCTGTAAACGATCTGGCGTACGGCCGTCGTTCGCCCCTATGGTGTCGGCCATGATCTGCGACGAGGCACGCGAACGGCTCGTGGGGCAACTGCGACAACTCGACGCCCGAGAACTGGTCGACGTGCTGCGGGAAGTCCTGCCACTTCACGATGAGTCGGAAGGCAGCTACCGCGCCACCCTGATACTCGCTCAGGCAACCCTCTGGGCAAGGGACGCCCCCGAGGAAGACCACGACCCGGCAGATCTGTCAGCCGTCGCGTGGCCGGACCGTGCCTACTACGGCAATCGGCTCGGCCCTGATCAGGGCTTCTGGGAAGACGGACAGTGCAAGACCTGCGGGTTACCCGTCACGTCCAACGCGAAGCGCGCCCAGTGCCCCGCGTGCGGCTCCGCCTGCCAGCTCACCTAGCAGCCCCATCGGCTCGCCCTGTATCCAGCACGTCGAGCACATCGAGCGCGCCAGTCAGCCGAGCGAGCATCAACGGGTGCGCGTCCAGTGCACCGGACTCCACGGCAGCGATGATCTTCCGAAGGGTCGCTGCGGCGGCGTGCACATCCTCGGGGCCGAGCGGCGCGGGCGTGGTCGGGTGGGTCATGGCTGCCATCCTTCCGTAAGACGGGGCACGGCCGTGGAGCGTCCATGGCCGTGCCCTGGTCAAAGAGGTGTACGCGACTCTGAGCGTGCGCGTAGAGGGCCGCTCCGGACGGTCTCGCACTACGCGGCCAGTGATCCTGACGCGCCTACCCTGCCAGTGCAGTTGGCGCGGTGGATGCCGATGTAGCCGGTGAACGTCTCGCCGCAGGTCGGGCACAGGGTGGCGCCCGCGTTCGGCGTAGTCGCGACAGTGGCGACGGTTGTCACCGAGTCCCCGACACCCTGTCGTGACTGTTGCGACTGCGACGACTGGCCATCCTCGGTGTCCGCGTCGAGGCGCCACCGCGTGCGGCGCGGTTTGGTTCTAGTGTTCTCGATGACCACCCCGGCGCGCTTGCGGGCGCGCTGCAACGTATGGATCGCGAACCCGTTGATCTTGCCGGCCTTGACCAGCTCATCACGTTCGACCTGTCCGCCGGACTCGATGACGAACTCGCGCAACCAGTCGGCGGCGTCGTTGCGCTCGGCCCGCTCGTCGGCATCGCCACGCTCGGCGAGGATGTCGGACACGCTGCGGTCGGACTCGCCGGTGAACCGCAGCCGACCGACGTAGGCCGGTCCCTCGTCGGTGGGGATCTCAGCGGAGTCCACGACGTAGCGCAGTGACGGCAGGTCCAGGCGGCCGAGGTTGTTCTTGGACTGCGACAGTACGCACGCGCCGTCCTCGTCGTCGGGGTCACGCACGATCGACACCACAGCGCGTGCGACTGCCGAAAAGGCCCGCGACCCGGTGATGAGGTTGAGAGCGTCGGCACTGCTGGCCTTGTTGAAGTGCGCCAGCCCCGCGACCGCACAGCTGGTCCTGTCCGCCAGCGCCGTCAACGGATCCAGCGCGGTGCGCAACTCTCGGTCCCGGTGGGTGTCGATGCCCGCGCCGAGCACCGACATCAGCGGGTCGAGGGCCAGCATCGCCACGCCGAGGCGGGTGATCTCGGCGGCGAGTGCGTTGTTGTCCCGGGGCAGCGCGAGCGGTGCCATGCTGCCCACGCCGTCGATGTCGACCTCGACCCGGTACACCATGTCCAGATCGGCCCCGGCCGCGATCAAGCGCGGCGCGATGGTGTGGCCCCAGGAATCCTCGGTAGCCGCGTAGAACACTGGGCGCGGCGTGCCCAGGTGGATGCCCGGCAGCGTGCCCCGGGTGAGCTGGGCGGTCAACCACACCAGGGTCAGCGACTTGCCGATGCCCTCACGGCCCGGAATCAGGGTCAGCGCACCGGACGGCATCCGGTCCTGCCATACCCAGTGCACCGGGCGGACCCTGATCGCCGAGGCGGGCGTCAGGCGCAGGCGGCGCGTACCATCAATATCAGCCTGCGGGAGTGGCTCCGGCAGGCTGTTCACGTCAACGATGTTCAGTTTTGTCACTCCCTTTAGGCCACTCGTCGGCGGGCGCTGTCGACTGTCCTGCGCGCCTCCGCAACGCTCAGGCCAGCTCGGCAGGCCGCGCCCACCAGGTCGTCAAACACGCTCGGGTCTGCACCGCTCTCGACTGCGCGGCAAGCTGCCCAGTACAGTTCGGAATCGCGGTGGCCCTCCGCTCGGGACTCCACAAACGACACTAGATGATCGATTCCTGGTGTGGGCTGGGGTTACTAGTGGTCGTAGGCGATGAGTGAGCGTTTTACGGGTGCGTCGGTGAGCCAGTTGTGCCAGATCGCGGCGGCCAGGGCCAGGATGCGTTGAGCGATGCGGACGAATATCCCGGCGGGTGTTCGTCCGCCGTGTCGTTCCAGGCTGAGCTGGCCTTTCAACGTGTCGAAGATTGATTCGATGCGTTGACGGATCGGGGCGAGGTTCCCATGTCGGCGGTCTCGTCACGCCGGTCGGGACGCACGAACGTGATGCCGAGTTCGGTCATCTGGCGGGCGAAGTCGGCCCCAGCGAAGCCCTTGTCTCCGATCAACACGACACCGCCAGCGAGGAACTGCTGGTCACGGGCGTGTTCGAGGAGTTCGGCGGCAACCTCGCGCTCACCGAGCTTCGGATCGGCCAGACACCACGCGTAGGGCATGCCGTCGAGGCTGGTGACCAGATACAGCTTCAACCCCCAGTACCAGCGCGAATGCGACGCGCAATAGCCGTAACTGGCGCACCCGGCCAGCTCGGAACGTTTCACCGTCTCCCGCGACATGCCGCACGGCAACGGCGACGCGTCGATGAGCCGCATGTCATCGGTGGCCGACGGGATCTGCGACGCCAGCCGATGCGTCGCGGCGCAGATCAACGCCGCAGCAGCCCGCAACCGCTTGTGATAGCCGGGCTGCCGCGGCAGATACGCCGAACAGATGCCCGAGCCTGCTCGCACAAAACCGCAGCCAGTGATGCTGAGAAGAGAACCCCAGCAGCACCTGCGCCACGGCCAGACACACCAACTCCGCATCGGAGAGCTTCAGCCCGAACGCGCCAGGCCGAACGGCTCTCCGGCGAGCCGGCACCACATGGTCATCGATCTCGACATACAGTGCGATCAGGAGGGTATCCAAGTCAGTCTTCACACACCGACTAACGGATACCCTCCACCCACGTCTACGGGTGCCGATGTCCCAGCTCAGACCGGGAATCGATCATCTAGCTGAGTCGGCGGCGGCTAGAACCTCGACCGTCCGAGCCTTCAATGACTGCAACTTCGCGAGGTATTTCCGCAGCTCGGTCGGGTCGGAAGCGATAAGTGCCGCGTGTACGTCATCGAGAACATCCCGTGCGTTGCCCGTTACGCGAACGATGGACCGGGCAAGGTTGTCTGTACTCACGACAGCCGGGTGATCCGCCACCTTGTTGAGAAATCCGATCGACCTCACGATCGGTCTAACGGTCTCGATGGCCGACGCCACTTTGTCCGCATGTTTGAAGGCAAGCGCCTGATACTGGAGCGTCAGTTCCGTCATCATGACTGCGACGTCCTGGATCGTATCGAGCATCTCACGGCTTTGCTCCCCTGCGGCCTGGGCGCGGGTCAGCGGACGAATCTCTCGAACGTAAAAGAAGTAGCACGGCGCGATGACCAGGACGAAACCAAGAATCACGATGACATAGCCGAACACACCGCTAGCCAAGGTGGCACCGCTCAGCATCAGCAAGGCACCCAGGACAAGCAGGGCTAGCGCAAATCCACCCGCCCGATATGCCGCGATTATCGGCTGTGCGACCGCGTCCGAGAGACGTCGTTCATCGACCATCGCGCCCAGCCTCCTGACCTACTGCATCGACCAGAGTCACGTCGATCGTAGATTCAGGGCAATCTGTTGTCATCAATCTACCGGCTTCGGACGACCTCACAGCCGGGACCGTTCACCATTGTCGGCGCCTACTCTGCGACCTCGGCACCGGCCGGTCAGCGTGCACTGACGGCGGTGGGGAATATCGGCGGGAACCACTACCCTGAGCGGATGTCGGCACGTGACGTTCTGACCGCAGGCACTGCCACGCTCTCCGCGCTGCTCGCCCTAGTCTCGGCCGGTTACGTGTCGCGGGCGACCCGCCGCACGAGCCGGGAGCTCGAGGTACTGAAGGTGAGCCTGGCCCGCGAGTCGGCGGAGGAGCAGAGCCGCCGGGAGTACGAGTACGCCGCGCGGAAACGGATCTACGACGAGGCCGAGCCCTTGATCATCAAGCTGGCCGACAGTTGCGACTTCGCCGCGTCACGAATCATCGACCTGGCCGACGGGCGCCGCTGGCCCGAGTTGCGCGCCACCCGCGACATCAACGCTTTCTGGATGCTCAGCAGGTCCTCCGAGGTGATCTCGTTGGCCCGGGCGCTCCTCGAGCCGCTCGCGCTGCACACACTGCTGACCGAGAAGCTCACTCTGGTGGACCTCAGCTACGACCAGCGGGTCTCGGAGATCTACACCCTGGCCCGCGCGGCCTACCAGGTGCACCTCGACGATTACGTGATCGCCGCGATCGACCCGGCGCTGCGGTACGACCCGGTGGTGCCCGGCTGGCGGCAGAAGCGGGCCGCGGATCCGGCGACGTACTGGTGGCAAGGACTCACTCGGGGCCGGCTGGATCCGGCCATCGAGCTGTGCATCCATCGGGATGCCGGGCGGTTGACCACCAGGGAGGAATTCGAGAGCCGCTACCTGGAGCTGTACGCGTCACCGGGCGACAGCCGGGTCAAGTCGTTGGGACTGTTCTGTAATCCGTTGTACAACTTCCGCCCGCAGGACCGCCCTACGTACTGGCGGATGCTGATGTGTCAGTTGTTGATCTACCGCAGGATCTCGTTGCGGAGCCGGCTGCCGGCCAACGTGCCGACCTCGTCGCAGTTCGACTTTGACCGGCGGGACGTGGACGCGTTGCAGCGGTTCGGGGGCGTTGGGGACGCCCTGCTCGACGTGAGCCTCACGGCCGCCTTGCGGTACGTGGGCGAATCGTGGATCCGGCAGTGGCGGTCGGAGGCGTAGATCGCGTGGCTTGCCTGACCTTCCTCACCGTCACCGAGGAAGCCGCCTACCAGCGCACCGTCACCCGACTCAACACCATGTGGAACGACAACGACCCCCTCGCCCGCTACGCGTACTGACCCCGCACGCCGAGGCCCCGACCATCAGGTCGGGGCCTCGGCGTGTTCAGGACGAGGGTGCCACCGGCAGGCCGCACGGCTGACCTGGGGGTGGTTGTCCACACCCGGGTTGGTTGTCCACTGGCCAGCCCGTCTCCGTCTCGATGTTCGTCAGGCTGACTGGGTCGCGGAGCGAGGCCACCCGGCGTCAGCCGGCCACGGCAGGTGGGGCAGACAGAACGGAAGGCCACTCGGTGACCGGCCGCGGCAGCCAGCCGCGGCCCGCCCTCCTGCTCTGGTTCCTTGGTTCCTGGAAAGCCAGCTATCTACCAAGAAACCAAGACGCCGGCGACCTAGACAGACCGCGCGGAGGTCAGAACCATTGCGTGCACACGATCTGCCCGTTGGAGCTCCCACAGGCACGCATCACCTGCGGAGAGTCGTTGTAAGCCCCGGTGTAGGCGCCGGTGACGCCTTGGGTGAGTAAGCCGTACCCCAACTGCGGCTCCCAATGGCCGGCGTAAGCCTCCGTCAGCGAGGCTGCACGATCCACCCAGAACGAGTCGAAACTGTGGCCCTGGGAGATCCGCCCCCACGCGCATTGAGTTACATCGTCGTATCGCAACTCGTACAGGGCGCCGCTGGCGGCCCGAACCGATCGCACCGTCCGGTGGGTGGAAAACGTCGACGGGTCCTCGCCATCAGCGCAGCCACCGCGCGCCAGGGCGGCCTGCGGTGTGACGAATACGCCTGCGGCGACGGCACTGACGGCGAGCGCGATTCCCGCCAAACGAACTGGCCACTTCATGCGTTGGACCTCCTCCGTGACTAGGGCGGAAGCGTTCCGCCCTGCCCCGAAAGCTATTGGCACCCGCATTCAGATCGCCTTCACCCAGCGCGTTCACCGACCACGACCTGGTGGCGCTCCACGCCCTCGACGCCGCCGGCCGCGCTGGGCCGGGAGCTGACCAATTCCCGGGATTTGGGAAAAGGCTGGAGCGCCGGTCAGTTAATAACATGAGTTATCAACTGGTAGCCCGCGTTTGGCCAGCTCAGGGCGTTCCCGGCTTCAGCTTCGGCCTGATCTCTTCGAGCAGGACCGCGAGGCGGTTGTGTCCGGCGGTGCCGTGGGCGGTTGCGAGGGTCGGGTGCAGGAACTCGGCGAGGTCGCCCAGGAGCTCGTGCTCGGCGAGGTCGGCGTAGACCTCCTTGGCGGAGCGGCCGTCAACGCCCCGGTCGTACGCGACGTCGGCCATGTCGCGGAGCTGGGCGGCGGCCTCGGCGAGGCGGTCGGCGGCACCGGCCAGTTGAGCCCAGTCGGAGTCGTCGAACGCGCACGCGGCGGCGTCGACCTCCTCCAGGACAGTGGTGTAGACCGCGCCGAGATCGGCGTGCTGTGCCGGCATCATCAGACCTTCCCCGCCCAGGGCCGCGTACCGGTCCCGTCTCCGCGAGCCTCCCCCGCACCCGAGGTGCGCCGGTCCCGGACACGCCGGCCCGGCTCATCAGTGCGACAGGAGAGGATCGCCGGCCGCGGGGACTGCTGCGGTGCGGCCGGTGATCGTCTCCGCCGTGCGCGCGATCTGGGGAGCCGCGACGACGAAACCAGCGGGGCGGCCGGGGTGGCGTTCGGACAACGGCCAGCGCGCGACGCCACCCCACCCCACGGCGGGTGGGGTCCGCGCCGTCCTGGACAGCCCCTCAACCGTTCCAGGTGCGCCGACGACCCCAGGACCGTCGACCCCTCAACGGCCACAACAGATCATATCCGGGCAAGATAGTCACCGGTTGTCGAACCCCCAGGTAGCCCGGCTGGCCGCACCGGTCCGCCGTGACGGGGCCTGGCGGCAGGATGGGGGCATGGAGCAGGTGGGTGTCGTCGAGCAGTTCGCGGCCGTGGTCGCCCGGCTGTGGGAGCAGTTCGCGGCCAGGCAGAACGAACTCGTCTCGTTGGAGAGCCAGGTGCGCGGGATCGGGACGAACATCAACCAGCTCGCCAAGGTCGCCAACTCCACCGAACAGGCCCAGCCCGTGCCGGACGAGCTCGTCGAGCTGTACTTCCTCATCCGCCAGGCCACCCGGGAACTGTCCGCGTCCCTCAGCGGTCAGCGCCTGTAGACCGGATCGAGCCTGATCGGGAATCCGTGCGCGAGGAGATGTCCACCTCGCCACTGGAGGGATCTATCGTCGCTCGGTCGCCGAGCCGTCGTTCAGCACTTTTTGACGTTCCACATCGCCTTGATCTGGCTGACGGGGATCCGGTTCAGCCCGCCTGTTTCGTTGTCGTCAGGGTTTTGTTCCTCGGTGACTGGCAAGAAACCGTCCTGTACCCGGCCAATCGAACCGCACACAGTGTGCTCGCCGTCGTATCTGACACGCATCAGGCCGCCCGCCCCCGGGCCCAACCAGCACAGGGCCAGTGCGAGGGCGAGGGTGAAGAAGCCGAACGATAGCGTCATGGGCTTGTCAGGGTGCACAGCGCGTGCGCTGACCGCCAGAAACCACAGACCGATGAAGAACAGCAGCACCGCGACCCAGCGCAGCGGTTCCCACAGCCCGGCGAGCAGACCCTTGCCCTGAAACATCAGGGCGAGCGCGATCACCGCGGTCACTGCCACGAGGTCGCGCCGCCACAGCGCCGGGGCCGTCTTCTCCGGGGCCCGCATCGTCTCAGACATGGCCACGCCCTTCATGGTCATCGATAGTCGCCGGATCATAGCCGCCAGCCGGGAACCGGGGGCAGTCCCCGTAAGGTGACCAACGTGATGGACCTCGACCTGGCCGACTTCGCCAACGCCGTGAACTCCCACGCCCCGACCTGGGCGACCGCGGCCATCACCTGACCCTCACAGTCGGCCCGACCCGAGACAAGTCAGCAGCCTGGATCACCTGCCAGTCCGCAGACTTCGAAGCCCACCTCACCGTCTGGACCAGCGGCGAAGCCGAACTCGACGTCGTCAACCTCACCACCGACACCGTCGGGAGCACCCACTACGAGTTCGACACACTCGACGACCTCAACCACTGCCTCGCCGAACTCACCACGAAACTGAGCTCACCCCGCGCTTGACCAAACCCATAGGGGCACCCACCCCCACACAACGCCAAGCTGATCCCGGGCCGTCAACCACAATGCCGCAGTTGGCTAACGCAGCGGGGTCACCCGGTTGACCCCGGACCACCGGCACACCAAGTCTCCGGGCCAGCGCGGCCGGCTGGGTCGTCCACCCCTCGATCATGGACCCGGCAGCACACCTTGATCTAACTGAGTGACGGGTTCGGTAGCGGCGGCCTGGTTAACCAGCATGCGTCCGGCCTGGCGGGCGGCTTCGAGGACTCGGCGGAGGTGCGCGAGGGAGGTGGGCGCAGTGGTCTGGCGGCGGAGGCGGCTGAGCGCGGCGATGTCGCCGGCGCCGGTGGCCCGGCGCTACAGGAGCTCGGCCTCGTCGTGGTCGCCGCGCCGGGTCAGGAGGTCGGCGAGGCGGATGAGCGCGGTCACGTCGCCGCCGTCGGCGGCCCGCTGGTAAAGCTGCGCGCTGGGCGCACGAGGCGACCGATGACGGCGAAGGCACAGGACTGGGCGTTACCAGGGGCTAAGGATCTGCGGGCCGCGTTCTCGCAGGCTGGGTGGCGCGAGGCTCCACCGACCGTGTCGACCCTGGTTCCCTACGCACGAACGTGCACTGCGGGGTCTCGGAGCGACGGCCACATGCCCCTGCGCTCATGGCTCGACTACAGCTGTGCGCAAGGCTCCCATCCGCCCATGACCAGGCCCCTGCGCCGAATCGTCTGACGCGACCCGCCACTCGGCCCATTCCGCCCGCGCTACAGCAGCTCCGTGTTGCTCCGTTGTTCCTCGTGTGTCGCGGTTACGCGCGGGGATACGAGGGGAAGCGCGGGTATTCCGCCGAGGCTCCAGCCCGGAAAACAAACCAGGCCCCATCCCCCGTTCGGGGGATGGGGCCTGGTCAACCTATAAGTGCGCCCGAAGGGACTCGAACCCCTAACCTTCTGATCCGTAGTCAGATGCTCTGTCGGCCCCGCGCTCGCGGGGATGTTCCCGGGTACGCCGGCCCGGTCTCGGTCTCGGCGTTGTCGGCCGCGCGCTCGCGGAGATATTCCCCACGGAGCGCCCGATCCGTCAGGTCTGGGGTGGCTGGCCGATCCCGTTCTCCTTGCTACCGGTGCAGGTCCTTATGGACCTCCTATGGGCCAACCGCCGCAGAACCCGTCACCTGCGGGCTGAGATGGCGCGTTACCGGGTGGGCCGGGTGCTCCTGGCCGATGATTCGGCCCACATCCACCCGCCGACGGGCGGACAGGGCCTCAACCTCGGCATCCGGGATGCGTTCAATCTTGGCTGGAAACTGGCTGCGGAGTGGGCGACTGGGCACCGGCGGGACTCCTCGACAGCCACCACGCCGAACGGCACCCGGTGGCTGCGGCGGTGCTGGACATCAACCGCGTGCAGATGCACCTGATGTCGCTCGAGCCGGGACCGCGGGCGGTGCGCCGGCTGGTGTCGAAGCTAATCGACATCGACGACGTCAACCGGTACCTGCTCGAGAACATCATCGCGATCGGGGTCCGCTACGACCTCGGCGAGGGGCATGAACTGCTCGGCCGGCGGCTCAGCTACGTGGAGTTGTAGCAGGGTCGCCCTTATGAGCTGCTGCACGCCGGCCGCGCGCTGCTGCTCGACCAAACCGGCCGTCTCTCGGTGGCGGGCTGGGCGGGCCGGGTCGACCACGTCGTCGAGGTCAGCAAGGAGCTTGACGTGCCCGCCGTGCTGCTGCGGCCGGACGGGCACGTGGTGTGGGTCGGCTAGGACCAGCAGGAACTGCCCGACCAGCTGGCCACGTGGCTCGGGACCGCAGTCAGCTGAGCACGCGGCACTGGTCTTCGACCCGGCCTGAGTACGCTCGATGGCCCGTGGCCGGTCGGCGGGCGAGACACAGCCGAGCCTCCGCGGCGCTTCTTCGTCTTCAGGTCGCGCAGGGATGCAACCCCGCGCCGGGCCGGTGGCGTCAGAGGCACGAAGACAGTCGAGAGGCGGATGACGGTGCGTGATGAGCAATATTATGTGGACTATGTCCGGCTTCGAACGCCATGGCTGCGCAGGGTGGCCTACCTGCTCTGCCAGGACTGGCACCGGGCCGACGACCTGGTCCAGGTGACGATCACCCGGCTGTACGTGCACTGGCGCAAAGCGTCCCGAACGGACAACCTCGACGGCTACGTCCGGACGATGCTACTGCGGGTGTTCCTCAGCGAGCAGCGGACCGGCTGGCGCGCGCGGGTCCGACTGTTCGCCGAACCACCGGAGCGCAGCGTCGCGCCTACGGGCGAACACGACCCGGATACGGGGTTGACGGTGCGGGCCGCGCTGCGCGCAGTGCCAGAGCGGCAGCGGGCGACCCTGGTGCTGCGGTACTACCTCGACCTGTCTGTGGCCGAGACCGCCGAGATCCTCCGCTGTTCGGAGGGGACGGTCAAGAGCCAGACCGCCCGGGGCCTGGACGCCCTTCGACGTACCCTGACCACGCAGGAGAGCTGAGATGGACACCCGTGAACTCTTCGAGCAGGCCCTCCAGGACGCGCCGGCATCCGGGGTGGACTTCGACCGGGCGATCAGCGAAGGCCGGCGGACCCGGCGGGTACGCCGGCTGGTGACGTCGGGTGCGGCCGGGCTAGGGGTGCTGGTGGTGCTGGCCGCCGGCGTGCTGGCCAGCCGGGGCGACAGCCGGGCCCTACCACCGGCCACGCCACCCAGCACGGTTCCGAGCGCGACTGCGACTGTCGCGCCGAGCGCGGTGCTGCCGGAGGAATTCGACCCGCTGATCAGCTATGTGGATTTCGGCTGGCTGCCGCCCGGCACGACGGAGGACCGGTCCGTGAACGCGCGTCGAAGCTGGGTCGCCGTGCAGGCGGGACCCTTCGGCCTGGGCCTGTACACCAAGGGCATGAACGCACCCACGCCCGCCGACACGACGCCGGGGCCGACGGTGCGCGGAGTGCCCAGTCGATGGCTCGACACCTCGGCCAGGGGGCAGGGCGGCATGTTCGCGCTGCGCTGGGAGTACGCGCCGGGCGGCTGGGCGTCAGCGTCGGCGTCGGCCAGTGAGCTGGCCCCCCACATGACCGCCGAGGAGGTGAAGGCTGTGCTGGTGCACATGGCGGAGACGGAGAGAATAGGGGCGGGCCAGCCGATTCCGTTGCCGTTCGTGGCACCGCCGACGATGCTGGGTCTGCCGGTGGCGGACGTGGTCGTGGACCACACCCCGGGCCTGGTCAACAAGGACGGCCGGCCGCAGGCGTGGTCCGTCCGGGTCGCCTACGGCTCGCCGGGTGGCTCCGGGCAACTGGTCACCGTCCGGGCGTGGCCGGGCGCGGAGATACCGAAGGACCAGCCGCCGACCGCCACGCGCACGACGGTGGACGGCCACCCGGCGACGGTCGGCTACACGGAGAGCACGAAGGACGACTACGTGACGGTCTACGGGGCCGACGGCATGACCACAGGCGTCAGCGTCACGGGCCTGGGCAAGGGCAGTTCCATGACCGTCCTCCAGGGGCTGAAACTACTTCCCGCCGGGTGGTGAGCCGCGAATTCCGGATCCGGCGCCGATGAGGCACTCGCCGGATCCGGAATTCCGGCCTGCGGCGGATTCAGCCTGGTACGTGCCGGAGCGCGGTGACGGCTGGCGGGGGCAACTCCGGCGGCCCCCAGGCCGCGCGGACTGCCCCGATCGTCAGCCACGCCAGCTGGGAGTTCTGCCAGCAGGGTCGGGACGTGAGGATCGACGGCCACACGCGACCGAATCTAACGCCACGCATAAGTCAGCTTCCCGGCCAAGGCCACGCCGGCCTCGCGGCTCAACTCCGGATGACTCAGGCGTAGGGCTTCCTGGATTCGGCGAGAATAGATGGCCAGATCGTCGTCAAACTGGATCGTTCCGACCTCTCGGAGGAGCGTTTCGATACGGACCAGCAACTGGTCGGCTTGTTCGCCGAACACATCGCGTACCGCTTCCGGATGTGAAGAAGGCACCTGCCACGCCGGGTTGCCCCACACGTAGACGATCACAGCTCGGCTCAGCAATTCATCCTGCAAGATCGCACACCTCCACATTCAGACAACGTTTCAGGAGATCCTGGCCGACATCAGTCAGCGCCAAGAGTCGGTACACGGCCCCTCGCCTGGCGAGGCTTCCACATGTGGCGACACCGTCCGAGCGCCGTCATTCCGCTCCATCGCCCACCTCCTCTGACACGAAGGCGAGTTCTTCCAGCAGGAAGATTGCCCTTTCCTCTGCCAGTGCGGCAGCCTCCGCCATGGCTATCTCCTCAGCTGCGATCATTTCCGCTTGCGCGGCCGATTCCGCGGTGGCGGCCATTCTGTTGATGTCGAAGCTCCCTTGTTCCTTTCCGTCAAGTCCGATAACGGTAATCTTCGTGACCTTTGGATTGCTCATCAATCGGTCATACTCTTCGGTGTCCCAGATATTTCCGCCACGCAGATTCTCTCCGAGCACCACCCTAACGTGCCCTGAGGCGTGCGCCGCATATTCAGCAGAGGCTTGCTCCCATGCTCGCACCACGTCTGGATTGCCCGCATCCCATGGCGGAAGCACGATGCCTCGCTGCTTCATCAACATTTCAAGAGTGATCCCGCCGTTTCTCGATGCGATTCCGTCCGCGACCGAGCCGGGACCAGCATCCACGAAGGATCCGTTCGGCTCATATGTTCTGCCGGACCAGAAGTACGCCGCATCCGGCGCCGTGACATAACGGGAAGCACCAGCTGCCCCCGCCACGGCAGCAGCCTTCTTGCCGAAGCTAAGGACTCCATCGTCGTTCTCGCCTTTTCGAGCAGCGGTGCGAAGGCGTGCGGTGACCACACGATTAATCTGCTGAAGGGTCTCAACGGTTCTGGCGCCACAAGCATTCCGGTCATCCGCACGCCCGGTGTCCGGATCGACGGCACGCCGCCCATCCGGGTCGGACATCGTGACGGGGTTGCCCCCGGCGTAGGAGTAGCCGTTCCAGCTTTGCGGGTTCTTGCTATCGAACAGCGGGTCGACCGTGGTGAACCGGCCCGTTTTCGGGTCGTAGTCGCGGGCTCCGAGGTGGGTCAGCCCCGTGTCGGCGTCCATCGCCCCGCCGACGAAGCCCTTCTGGTCGGGCCACGAAGTGGGGGCCGTGCCGCGGGGGTTGCCGTACGGGTCGGTCTTGCGGCGGGTGAGGGCGAGGGTGCTGGCGTTGATGGTGGTCTGGGCGGTGCCGTGGTGGTCGGCGGTCATCCAGGTCAACCCGCCGGCGGTGCGTACCGCTCCGGTGGAGTAGGTCCGCACGCAGGTGACCGCGGAAGTCGGGGTGTCGGCGTGCAGTTCAGTACCACCGAGGTAGAGGGTGGTTCCGGTGGAGTCCTTGCGGAGGATCCGGTTGCCGTCGGCATCGTAGACGAACGAGGTGGTCGGACCTGAGCTGTTGGTGACGGTCGACAGCTTGCCGAGTTCGTTGTACGTGTACGTGTAGCCGTTGTGCGTTTTGGTGTTGCCGGCGTCGTCGTAGCTGTACGTGTCGGTGGTGGCCGACGCGCCACCGCCGACGGTCGTGTCGGTGCGGGTCACGGTGTGCGGCCGGGTGGCCTGGGCCGCCGGGGTGTAGTTGGTGCGCACGGTGTCGGAGGTGACGGGTCCACCGGTGACGGCGTGCTTGGTCTCGGTGAGTCGTCCGCCGGTGCGTTCGAAGGTGTAGGACGTCCAGTACGGATCCGGGCCGCCGGTCACGCCGGTGGACGGCGAGGCCTGGCAGGTGTCCGCCGTCGTGGTCCACGCCTCGGTCATCCGGCGCAGGCCGTCGTAGGTGAAGCACTGCTGGGAGACCGTGCCCGTCGGGACGGTGCCCCAGGGGTTGCCGCCGGTGGTCCCGGTGACGGTCTCGCGCAGGCCCTTGACGTTGCCGGCGGGATCGTAGCTGTAGGCCTCGACGAGCTGCTGGTCCCAGGTGTCCGGGCCGCCGGGGTGTTCGGTGTGGACCTGGTTGCTGGTGGTGCGCAGGGTGACGTCGTCGCGGAGCGTGGTCACCTTGACGCGCTTGCCCGTGGCCGGGTCACCCAGGGTGCGCTGGCTGATCCCGCCGTCGTGGTAGTACCACACATCAGACAGGTACCGGTCGGAATAGCCGGTGGTCCCGGCCACTCCGATGAGCTGGCCGATCGTGTTGTAGGTGTTGCTGACGGTCTCGGCAGCCAGTCCGCCGGCGGCCGGGTAGCCGATCTGGTAGACCTGCCCGTCGGCGGTGTAGGTCAGGCTCGTGTTGTAGGTGCCGGCCAGAGTGCCGGCCGAGTTCGGGACCGTGACCGAGGTTCCGGTGGGTCGGTAGCCGTTGTCGTAGCCGGTCACCGACGTCTTGTACTCGTCGGCGCCCTCAAACCTGGACGACGAGTCAAGCTGCCCCTTGAGGAGATTGTCGAAGGTCCACGACGCGAGTGTCACGCCGGTCGTGGCGTTCTTGACGAGGGTCTTGCGGCCGAGCACGTCGTACTTGTAGGCGACAGCCGCCCCGCGCCCGTCGGTGACGCCGGACAACTGCCCGGCATCGTCGTAGGTGGGCGTCGTGGTGCCAGCGTCCGGGTCAGTCTTGGCCTTGACCCGACCGCGCAGGTCGTATGTGGTGTTCCAGGTGTTGCCGTCCACATCCTTCTGCCAGCGCGGGCGGCCGAGCCGGTCGTACCCGTATGTCGAGTCCTGGAAGCCGCCGGCGGGCAGGTTGCCCAGGAACTGCCGGACCGTCGTCGTCCGGCCCCGCGCGTCCAGGAACGTGGTGGTCGCGGTGCCGCCGGCGGGTGGGGTCACCGTGACCCGGTCTCCGTCGTAGGAGGTGGTGGTGCGGTAGGCGGGCTGCTCGTAGCCCCACGCGAACAGCTGGTTGGTGGCGACCCTGCCCAGGCCGTCGAACGTGATCCTGTTCTGGCTGGCGATGTCCGCGTCGTTGAACCCGACCAGGGTGCCGCTGGGCCCGCTGGTGTTGTTCTTGAACGAGCTGGTCTTGAACGCCCTGCCCGCGCTGTCGTAGGCGGTGTCGGAAATCGACCGGGTGCCGTCCTGCACCGGGGTCTGGGACTGTCGGGCCCGCAGCCTGCCGTCGAGGATCGCGTACGAGTCGTAGGTGTTGCCGGCCGGCCCGAGCCGGCTGGTCTTCACGTACGGCGCGGCGCTGCCGGTGACCACGTAGCTGAAAGCGGTGTTGGGGGTGTCGGTACCAGGCGTGCGGCCGGGAGCCCAGGCGGCCGTGACCCGGCCGAGGGGGTCGAGGGTGGCCTGGGTCTTCTTGCCATTCGCGTCCACCACCGATGTCGGCTGGCCTCGGCCGGGCTCGATGGTGCTGGTCGTGGTCCAGCCGGCATTGTTCGTCACGGCCATGGAGGTGACGGGGCCACCCGTCGCCGGGGTGTAGGCGGTGCCGGTGTGCCGGTCGAGGGCGTCCCAGGAGTCGACGACCCGGCCGTTGGCGTCGTAGCCGGCCCTGCCGGACTGCTTCCAGGTCCGCACGCCCGCGACAAGGTCGGCGAGGGCGTTGGTCCGGTTGGCCAGGCCCTTGGTGGGCGCGACATTCAGTGCCCCGCCGTCGTAGAGGGTCTGGGTGCCCGCCAGCACGTCGCCGTCGCCGGAGACCTGCCCGCACGTGGTCGTGACCGCCTGCGACGGGAAGTTGATCAGGTACTTGGCGGCGGTGTCGCGCGCGTAGTCGGTGTGGGTGCAGGTGTCATCGTCGGTGACAGCGAAGTCGCCGTAGTTGGTGACGTCGGTGGGGAGGCTGTAGGCGTCGTAGGCGGTGTCGGTGCCGGTCTGGCGCCAGGTGCCGGTCGCGGCGATCCAGGTACGGGTGCGGGTGGCGGTGTTCAGGGTCTGGCGGGCGGTGACGTCCGGCCCGCCCGAGCCCGCGGCGGGGCGGGTGGCGTTGACCTTCGTGGTGGTGACGTTGATGGTGGACGCGGAGACCTGCGCGCCGTCGAGTTGGTCGGTTTCGCGGAGGGCCCCGTCGAGGCCGGCCGTGTCCTCGACGCGGGTGGTCCACTGCTGGGTGGGAGCACCTGTGCAGTCGGTCACCTGAAGGGGTGCGTTGCGTAGCGGATTGGTCGTGGGGTCAAGGCACAGGCCGGAGTTCGGGTTCTTCACGGTCCCGTTCGTCTGCGGGATGAAGATCTGCCCGGTGAGCGGGGTGTTGCAGTCCCACAGGTACGCCGGTCGGCCCTTGGGCGTTCCGCCGCTGTCGTTGACGGTGAGGCAGCGCCCGGAAACCGGGTTGAGGAGGGTGCCGTTGGGCTGGGGCTGCCAGATCTGATTGGTGCCGCCGTGGCAGTCGTAGACCTGCACGGCGGTGCCGTTGGCGGTGCCCGCGTTGGCGACGTCGACGCACCGGTTGGCCTGGTTGACCGTCCAGCCGCCGTCGGCCCTGGGTGTCCAGCGCTGGTTGGGGGCCTGGGTGCAGTCCCACAGCCAGGCGGTGGCGTGCGGGTTGGACCCCGCGTCCGACGGTGACAGGCACCGCCCGGAGGTCGGGTTCTTCCAACTCCCGTCGCTCTGGTACTGCCACTGCTGACCGGTGCCGTTCCCGCAGTCCCACAACGACATGATCGACGTGTTGGCGGTGTTCGCGGGGTCATAGGACAGGCAGCGCCCCGATTGCGGGTTGACCAGCTGAGTGGTCGGCGTGTTGGTCTTGCGGACCCACACCTGCTCCGGGCCACCGGTGCAGGGGTCCACGCTGACCAGTGTGCCGTTGGTCGTTGCGCCGGCGACCACGTTCAGGCACATGCCGCCCGCACCGGCCAGCATCCCGGCCTGCCCGCTGATGCCGGAGGCCGGCAGCACGGGCGTGACCAGCCCGACCTTGCGGGCCCCCCACGCCCTGGAGGTCCAGTCGCCCGAGGCCATCCCGTCGCCGTTGAACCCGCGGTGATACAGCGCCCGGCTCACGGTCTGCGGCCCACCCGCCGCACCGTGGGTGGTGGTCACCGTGGGATAGCCGGCCCACTGCGACCACGTCCGGTTCGCCAACGGTACGGCCTCGCCGGCGTCGTGCCGCCACAGCGCCGTGTCGGACGTCCCGGCCGTGGAGTAGGCGTAGGAGGTCACCTCGTCGGGCGAGGCGCCGACCAGGTCACGGTCGACCACCTGGGTGACGACGTACTTCTGGAACCAGGCGAAGTCAGGGGCGGCTATCTGCGGCTTGATCCACTGCTGGAAGCAGCGGTACGGGTTGGCGTCCGGCAACGGCATCGCACCCTGGTTCGGGCACTCGGCCCCCGCGTAGGTGACGAGGGTGTTGCTGCCGGTGCCGTAGTCGATGAACCCCAGCCGGTAGTGGAACAGGGCTCCGACGCCGATGTTCGACCCGTAGGAGACCCGGTTGGCCAGGGCGTAGGACTGCCAGGCACCCGACGAGCCGGGTCCGGCGCCCAGCCAGACCGCTGGGGCGTCCGCGCCCGCGCCGTCCGCGGCGTACCCGGTGTGGAAGATGGTGCGCAGCCACATGTTCGGCGACGCGTCACCACCCGTCGTGTTCCCCAGCACCGACGGCGTACCCGGCCAGGCGTGCGAGAAGCTCCACACGTCCACGTTGCGGTATGACCCGCCGGACAGGACCTTGGTGGAGATCTGCGCGAGGCGGTACTTGTTGAAGAACACCGGCGACGGCGTGTTCGGACACGACGACGCCGACCCGCAGTACAGGTCCAGCGGGGTGTCCCAGTAGTCGGCGTCGACGCAGGTGACCTGCCCGCACCGGTTCACAGCGGCGAAGTCCACCCGGGCCGGTGCCGATCCGGACCCCTCGGACCCGGCCCGGGTGCCGTAGTCGATGTGGTCGAGGTTCGCGGCCAGGTCGTACTGCCAGATGTTCGACGAGATCGCCACCTGCGAGTAGCCCGAGTACTTCGAGTAGAAGTACGTCATCGAGTTCCCGCGCGGGTCGACCACGTAGTCCAGGTTCCACCGGTACGCCTGCCGGCACCCCGACCAGCCGGGGTTGTTCGCGACGTAGCACGGATCCCCCGCGTTCAGGCCGAACACCACCTCGGTCTGCACCGAGTTCGTCACGGCAGTGTCGGTCGCGTAACGCTTGTGCCGGCCGAAGTAGTAGGCCGCGCCGTCGGTGGTGGTGACCTTCCAGTACTCCCCGTTCAGCGCGCCGCTGCCGGAGGTGGCGTCATACAGCCGCTCCACCCGCAGGCCCGAGTCATCTCCTGCCCGCCACATCGACGAGGCCTTGTCGAACACCAGGGACTGCGAACGGCCGTTGAAAACCATGCTCGCGTTCTCGCCCATCCAGCACGACACCGTCGCCACATAGCCCTGCTGGTCACACGAGCGGTACGACCGCTCGATGAACCCGCCGCCTGACAGGTCGAAGCCCTCGCCCAGCCACGACGTCTGCCCGTTCGCCGCGAGGGTCTCGGCGTCCGTGGCGCTCGACGAATACGCCAACGCCAGGTTCGGCACCGGACCGCCCACACCCGGCGGCACGCTGAGCGGATACGTGTAGGAGAAGCCGCCGCCGGACGACCCCGCCGCCCACGACGAAGCCTGCGACAACGACGTCTGCGTGAACGAACCCGCCGCCGACGAGGACGACGCCGCCGCCGCGAGCACCATCGGCGCGGCCGCCGGCGCGGCTTCGGACCGCAGGCCCATCGTGCCCGCACCCGACCGCAGCCGGCCGGCCGGGCCCGCACCGGTCGATCCATCAGCCGTAGTGGAAGTGGCAGGCACGCCCACCTCGGCGGTCAGCGCCCCACCGGCGTTCACCGCGCCCAGATCCGTGCGAGTCTGACACTCCCGGCGCTCCGGGGTCTTCAGCGCACATGCCGGCAACGCGTACAAGCGCAGCCGGTTCGCGTAGTCCGCCCCGAAAGCCTTCGCCCAACCCGAATAGTCAAGACGCAACCGGGTCGGCCCCGTCGAGGCCGCCCCGTCCGCCCGAGCGACCGACAACACCACACCGGCCACACCCGCCGCCCGGGCCACCTTCTGATCGGCCACCTCGACCCGCACCGAACTCGGCGAGGCCGCAGGTCGCTCCACAGGCTGAGCCAGCGATCCCTGAGTCTTGCGCGGCTCGACCGCGACCTGCACCGGGGCCGCGGCGATCGACAGGCCACCCACCACGGCGCCGGCCGCGTCGGCCGACACCGTCACGCTGCCGGCACCACCGGCCGGAACATCCTTGTGATCCACGAGGGGCACCGGGCCCTCGGACGGCGCGGCACCACGCCCCGCCACCGGCCGGACCGCCACCGACTTCTCGGACACCCCCGGCGCTGCACCACCCGGCCCCGCGAAAGCCACCCCGGCCGGAGTCAGCCCGACCGCGAGACCGAGGACAATTCCTACCGACACTCCACCATGACGGATGGAACCGGCGAACGCGCGGGCTGCCGCAGGCAGCCCGAATCGACGGATGGACACCACAACCCCCGTAGCCCAAGACGTTCAAGGGCCCGAAGGCTACGCACACGAAAGTTGGAGCACAAGGGGTTGTTGCAGGCCAGCGCCCATATTAGGCATCACACAAATGGATAAGGGTAAAAGAACACGGCCTGTAACACTGCCTCAAAGACCGTGTCGTCATACCGTCCTGACAGGCATCGGCTTACGGGGCATATGGTCTGCCCGGTACGACAACCGGCGAGCCGGTCGCCCACATCACACCCGTCGGCGACACCACTGCGGCCTGCCCGGGCCTGCTGTCAACGTTGAATTTGACCTACACCGCCACGATTCGCGCAGTAGATTGCAGTTACCTGTGGATCGCGCCACACAGCGATCACCGGGATCCGGTCGGATCCGCCACAAGCCGAACCACCAGGTCGCCGTTCTCGTCGAGCATCACCCCGGCCGCCGGTGTGGGCTGCCCTTCGCTCGCCGCCCACACCGGCGGCGGAGCCGTACGGGATCCGGCGGCGGACTCCGGCCGGGTGCCGTGGCGGGATCTGCCGGAGCGGTTCAGGCCGTGGCAGACGGTCTACTCGTTTGTTCGCCGTTGGCGGCGCAACGGGACCTGGAAGCAGATCGTGACGGGCCTTCAAGCTCGGGCCGACGCGCAGGGGCTGATCACCTGGGACGTGTCGGTGGACTCGACTGTGGCCAGGCGCATCAGCGTGCCGCCGGTGCCCGTAAAAAGGGGACGAGCAGAAGGAGAAACCGGGTGGTATCGATACCGAGCCCGACGGTCACGGACTCGGTCGATCCCGGGGCGGGTTGACCACGAAGGTGCACCTGGCGGTTGAGCAGGGCCAGAAGCCCCTGTCGATCGTGATCACGGCCGGCCGGCGGGATGATTCCTCGCAGTTCGTTCCCGTGCTGGAGGCCATCGGAGTATCGCGCCCGGGTGGCGGGCGTCCGCGCACCACGCCGGACCGGGTGTTGGGCGACAAGGCGTACTCCTCGAAGGCCAACCGGACCTGCCTGCGTAAACGCGGGATCAAGGCCACGATCGCTGAACCGGATGACCAGAAACGCAACCGCAAGAACAAAGGACCGGCCCGGTGGGCGACCGCCGGCGTTCAGCAAGGATGCCTACCGGGCTCGCCACGCCGAGGAATGCGGCATGAATCGGTTGAAGCGCAACCGGGCCGTGGCCACCCGCTTCGACAAGCTCGCCGTCCGCCACGAGGCCACCGTCCTCATCGCCATGATCGGCGAATGGCTGTGACCGCCTACACCGGGCCCGCCGTCAACGCCGCCCGTAGTTTCGCGCCCAACTCTGTGGCCTGTTCCTTCGACCACGGGATCACACCGTTCTCGTGCATCAGTGCGTGGTACTGCTGCCGCTCCGGCGGAGTCCCCGGAGTCAACGGCGAGATGTGCCAGTGCAGGTGCGTGTTGCCCTGCTGGCTGCCCAGCGAGAGCAGGTAGGTCCGCTCGGACGGCACGACGACCTCCACCGCCCGGGCCACCCGATACAGCACGGCCTGCAGGCGCAGGTAGGCGTCCTGGTCGAAGTCCCGCACGACGTGCTCCACGTGCTCGCGCGGCGCCACCAACACATGCCCGTACATCGTCGGATTCTTGCCGAGGAACGCGACGTGCTCTCCGTCATCGAAGACCAACTCGTGCTCGAAGCCGGGATCACCATCAAGGAACTGACAGACAAAGCACCGAATCGAACGGACATGCTCTTCATAGGCCGCCAGATCAAACGGCACCCGATCGACCTGCACGCCGCGACCCCCGTCAGCACCCACCAGAATCAGATCCATCGACACTACGCGAAGATCAACATTGAAGACAGACCTTAGCCGCTCTGGCAGAGGACGCCGGCGCATCCTCGGCCGGTGCCCATCTGCCTACTCCCGCAACCGGCTCCTTACGAGGCGGAGAATGGGACCGCCCCACGCACATTCCGGCGCATGTACGCGCGTCGGCCGACGCAAGCCACTTCACCCCGCGAAGTCAAGGCGGGCTTCCTCGGCCGACAGTCGCGGTGTTTCGCGGCCAGGAACTGCTGTCCAACCGGCCCGACCCGGCGATCGCCGCAGACCTGCGCTGGGAACCGTTTCCCCGCCCCAACGATGCCCTATACGTTCACGCCGAGACCAAAGTCGCCGCGATTATGCGCAGCGAAAGCCTCACGGAAGCGGAGATCACCATCGACAACACCGTGTGCGGGACGCGAGATTTTGACCGGGACAAGGCCTGGACGTGCGACAAAGTCCTGCCCTCGATCATGCCCCCCAAATCCCGACTCACGGTTTGGGCTACCGACGACGGCGGGAAGATGTGGGCACGCGGGGTCTACGTCGGCACAGGTGAGAGGATCAGGAAATGACCATCGCAGTCATGTACGACCACAACGGGGTCGCGTACGAGCTGACCAGCCCGAACGACGCGGGCGAGCAGTTTGATCAGCAGACCCAGAGGATTCTGCGAGACGGCAGATCCGCCCACACCCTGTGGTGGGGAACATCCGACCAGGGCCCGGACCCTCGCGGGGACGTCAACGTCGACTCCCTGCGCCTGAGGATCGACATCGACCCGGAGATGGGAAGAGCTGCCGTGAGGTGGCTTCCAGACGGAACCCACGTCCAGGAGCTCGAGCCCACCACGACGCTCACAGTCATCGAGTCGGCGGACGCCGCCGATGTGATCATCCCCGCTGAGCTCGCCGTCGTGTCGATTCCCACAGCAAGGACGATCGCCGTCTCTTTCGCCGCAGACGGGCAGCGCCCCACCGGCGTGAGCTGGTCGTAGGACTGGCTGGACCTTGTCCCGGGGTGAATCTCGGCGCATCGTCAGCGGCACCTGACGGGGCGTCAGCCAGCCTTCACCCTCGCGGAGGAATTGTCGACCTGACGGAGGGACGTGGCCAGGCCGGCCCGGCGGCGACTTCTGCGCGGCCGGGCGTACCCGGTAGGCGTTGAGGTCGGCGATGGTGTCGGTGTCCAGCCCGACGGTGCGGTCGCCGTTTGACGGTCTTCACGGCCTGTAGACAGGTTCGCTGCCGGCGTGCAGTGCGATGATCGCCAAAGTGCTGTTAGCCGACCCTGGCCTGCGGTGGCTGTATCTCTCCTCACTCCTATAACGGCGGGATGAACGTGATCATGCCGTCGTCCCGCCGAGCGGGACGCGGTGAAGGGTCGACATCGCGACTGGCTGTCCGGGCATCCGGCCGGGTTGTAGGACCGGCCCGGATCTGCGGGTGGCATGATTCCTCGATGCCAGTTGAATTGACCTTGTTCGCGGACTACCACCAGCTCCACGTGTTCGATGACGGGTCGCTGACGGACCTGGGCGATGCGTGGACCGATCAGGCCGTGCTGGATGGACTGGCTGTGGCCGGCGATGCTCTTGCGGTCGGCACCGAGGTCAACGTCTCCGTGACAGTGACGGTCGAGGTTCTGCCCGGCCGGCCGTCGGCGGACGAGACCGTGTTCGACCACGTCGTCGAGGGCAGCGTCGAAGTCCGGTCGGGGCGGCTGGTGGTGATGGGGTGCACCGATTTCGAGCCGGACGCTGCCCGGTTCACGGTTCCGGGCGGGTGGATGAGGGTGCGTGTGGCCCGGGCGAACCTGGCTGAAGCCCGGCGGCTGGACATCGATTCCGACGAGGACCCGGCGACCATGGAACGCGTCCAGTTGCAGGTGTGGCCGGAGGCGCCCAGCGATCTCGCGGTGCTCAAACGCTGGCAGCATTAGCGCGGTTGGCGGACGTTGTCGGGTAGGGGCGGCTGGTTCTGAGTTGTTCGAGTTCAGCGTGGAGTGCGTGGATGACCCGGGCCTAGGTCGACGCGTTCCGCCAATTCGGCGGCCGGTGTGCGGGTCGAGCTTAGATGGGTAGTGATGTGGGCACATTCGGTGTAGGGCTCTTTGACAGTGACGGCGCGCAGGATCTGCTCGACGACCTGGCCGCGTTGTCGTCTGCGGAGCGGGTGCTCGCGGTGACCTCGACGTTGAGTGGAGTCGTGACAGGAAGCCTCACTTGGAACCGTGAGGTCTTTCCCGACGAGGTTGTGGCCTTGGCCGGCTTGGTAGCCGCCTCGCTGCCCGGTGGGCGGAGCCTCAAGGGGAAGGCCAAGACGTCGCTGCCGACGCCGGGACCCGACCTGATCGGCATGGCCGTCGAGGCTCTGGCGCTCGCGTCGGACTTCTGGATGCGCGCCTGGGTCCACGCCGCCGACGCCGCCGAGGCGCGGGAGAACCTCAACGACCTGCGGCGGGTGTTGCTGGCACCAGCCTGAGTGGCCGGCCTCGTGACGAGTCAACGCTGAAAGGCCGGGAGCACCCAACAATCGGTCAGCCCGACATTCGCCACTCAGGATGAGAAGCGATGACGGCCGCCGACCTGCGCACATGTGGCGAGAGCCAGGTCAGGGCGGTAATTGCTCGCCAGATCATGCGAGGACCGACGAGTTCACAGAGAGTGATTCGTAGCGCTATGTCCGTTCGCAATGTGGCGGTGGGTTAGGGCCCTGCTGGCGGGGCTGTGCGATCGGTGTGTCCAGGGCAAACCATGGGTTCGTGCCTGCCCCGACTCTGCCGCCGGCGGATCGGTGAGGGCCTGGCGTCACACCCCGACCGGCTCGGGAACCAGGGTCAGCAGTGCCGCTGCCCGGCGGTTCCGGGCCCGGCCGGCGGCCAGGTGCGCCACCGCCAGGACCAGGCCGAGGCAGAACACGCCGATCCACAGCGCGTCCGGACCGAGGCGGTCGGTGACGAGCCCGCCGAACGCCGGGCCGCAGAACATCGCGCCGGTGAGGCCGAACCCGAACACGCCCTGGTACCGGCCACGGGCTTCCGGGGGTGACAGCTCAACGGTCAGTGTGGAGTTCGTCAGTGTCATCAGCATCTCGCCGACCGTCCAGACCGCGACGGTCAGTGCGTACGTCCATAGCGAGTTGGCGAGGGTGACCAGGCCGAAGCCGACTCCGATGAACAGCACCGAGGCGGTCAGTACGTGTTCGTGGCGGAACCGGGCGACCAATGCGGGCAGGAACAGTTGCCCGGCGACGATCAGCACCATGTTGACCACGATGACCTGCCCGTAGGCCGTGACGTCCAGGCCGTCGGCAACGAGGGATATCGGGAGCATCTTGTTGGTCTCGATCATCGTCCAGCCGAGCAGGGTCAGGCCGACGAAGACCATGAACGTCCGGTCCCGGCAGACGACGCCGAGTCCGACCCCGCTGGCTGAGGCCGTCCCGGTGACGGGCCTGGTCTCGGGCACCTTCAACGCCAGCAGCGCCGTGGAGGCGAGCAGCGCCGCGGCCGTCGTCGCGAACAGCAGCTTCGGCTCGATCCGGGAGAGCAGGCCGGCGAGCAGCGCCGCGGCCGCCGAACCCAGGTTGAACGCCCAGTAGTTCAGGTTCAGGGCCCGGACCCGGTCGGCCGCGCCGACCACGTCGATGATCGTGGCGGTGAACGCCGGCCGGGCGATGCCGCCGCACACCCCCAGCAACAGCGACAGCACCAGGATGGCGGCCTGGTTGTCCGTCCAACCCAGGGCCAGTAGCGTCGCCGCCGCCGGCACGGGCGCGCCGAGCATCGCCGGCCGCCGCCCCCACCGGTCGGCGATGATCCCGCCCGGCAGCGTGCCCAGCGCGGTGCCGATCCCGCCGAGGCCGATGACCAGGCCGGCGTAGGAGGCGTCGAAGTGGCGGACGGAGTACAGGTACACGCCGAGGTAGAGGTTCGCCACGGCGCCGGCCCGGTTGATCAGCGAGGCCGTCCACAGGTACCAGAAGATCCTCGGCAGTCCGCCGGTGGCCTGGCGCAACCAGCCGCTCATGTTCCGACCAGCGCCGGGAGGATCGCAGCTGGTGTCCAGTGCGCGTCGTACTCGGTCAGGTCTGCGGCTAGCTGGGGATACACGGGCTACTCCTCGGTTCGGTGGGCTCGACCCTACGAGCGGGCGCCGACCGGGGTCCTGGTCCAGTTGTGCGAAACTGGACCAGTGACCTTCACCGCGATGCTCGGCAGTTGGCGGCGGGAACCGGGCCCGTTGACTCAGGTGCTCGCGGCGGCGATCCGTGACGCTGTCCTCGATGGGCGGATCCCGGTCGGCACCCGTCTGCCGTCCGAGCGCGCCCTGGCCGAGACGCTTCGGCTCAGTCGGGGCACCGTGGTCAGCACCCTGACTGCGCTGCGCGAGACCGGTTGGGTGCGCACCCGGCCCGGCAGCGGCAGCGAGGTCCGGCTTCCGCGGACGGTCACCGAACGCACCGCGCCCTGGTCGGCGGAGAAGGACGGTGCCCTGGACTTCACCCGCGCGGTGACCGCCGCCCCGCACGCCGCCTACCTGGAGGCCTCCCGGCGCGCGGTGGAACGGTCAGCCGCCCTGCTCGTGGGCTCGGCCGAGCCGGACGCCGGCCTTCCCCAGCTGCGAGAACTCCTCGCGGAGCGGTACACCGGCCAGGGCTTGGCGACCCGCCCCGACCAGATCCTGGTCACCTCCGGCGCCCGGGCCGCCCTTACCCTGCTGGTCGACCACCTGCACGACAGGGCCCGGCCCATCCTGGTGGAGAGCCCCACCTACCACGGCGCACTGGCCGTCCTACGGCGGCGGCGCGCCAGGCTGGTGGCCGCTCCGGTCACCGCCGGGGGCTGGGACCCCGACCGGTTCGCGCACACCGTCCGCACCGTCCGGCCGGGTCTGGCCTATCTGACCCCGGACTTCCACAACCCCACCGGTGCACTCATGCCCGCCGACCTGCGCCTCCGGCTGGCCGAGCTCGCCGGCCGGCACGACGTGGCGCTCGTCGCCGACGAGACGCTGCGCGACCTGGACCTGCGTTCTGAGCCCGAGCCCATCACCCACCTCGCCGGCAACGCCGTGATCTCGATCGGTTCGACCAGCAAACTCGTCTGGGGCGGCCTGCGAGTCGGATGGGTGCGCGCCAGCGCCGGCCGGGTCCGTGAACTCCTGCACAACCCGCTCCAGGCGCGGCTGTCCCCGCCGCCGCTGGAGCAACTCATCGCCTGCGAACTCCTCGCCGACCCCGGAGAGCTGCTCCGCGACCGGCGGGACCGGCTCCGCGCGCAGCGAGACCATCTCGCGGCGCTGCTGACCGGTGCCGGGGACTGGAGTTTCACCCTCCCCGAGGGCGGGCTGAGCCTGTGGCTGCGGCTGCACGGCACGACCGCCACCGCCCTCGCCGCCCGCGCGGCCCGCGCGGGATTGAAGCTGTCACCCGGGCCGATGTTCTCCGCCGACCGCACCCTCAACCACTACCTGCGGCTGCCATTCACCGCCACCCCGGACATCCTCGACCGCGCGGTCGAGGTGCTGACCGGGCGGCAGCACCGGGGCCAGTCCGTCTAGGCGATGAGCAACTTGACCGCGGCGTCGATCGCGGTCTTCGGATCCAGGGCCGGGCGGTCACCCCACTGGCCGGCGGTGAGGACGATGGCGGCGTGCGGGGTGCGGATCGTGTAGGTGACGGCTGACGAGTAGTCGTTGGGCAGGCTGTAGGACCAGGCGATGCCGTGCATGGCCGCGATCCGTTCGTCCTTGACTTCGGTCATGGGAGGCGGCAGTTGGTCGGGCCGGGGCGGCACGTCATCCACCACGGTCCCGCCGACCGTGAGGTTGCGGGTGTCCGAGGAGCCGACGGGCGTGGTCCAGTGGCAGGTGAAGCCGTCGTGGCCGGCGGTGGAGGCCTCGGCGATGAGTTGCATGCCCTGGAGGTACGGCGCGACCAGGGGCGCGACCTCGTCGCAGGAGGTGATCGGACGCAGGGTCGGTGAGCCGTTCGAGCCGCCGGCCTTCGACCCGGCCGCCGTGGGGCTGGCGTCCCTGGCTCCGCTCTCCGTCCGGTCGCCGCCATCGGAGGCGCAACCGGTGGTGAGCAACACGGCCGCCAGGCCTGCCGCCGCGATCGCCCACCGCACTCGACGGTGTCCCGCATCCGAGGGTGCGGGACGGTGAACAGCTTCCCCAATATCTGGAACGGGCGTTACACTCATGGCGACGACCATAGGTGTAACGCGTGCTTCAGTCAAGAGGTGACAAGTGGCCAGGCTCCCGGACACCGCCCACCGCGCGGCCCTGGCCGAGGCGGCCCTCGACCACATCGGACACGTCGGCCTGGCCCAGTTCTCCCTGCGTGGCCTGGCCGCCGAGCTGGGCACCAGCGCCCGGATGCTGGTGCACTACTTCGGCTCCCGCGAGGAACTGCTGTCGGCGGCGCTCGCCGTGCACCGGGCCCGAACCCAAGAGCTGATCGCGGGGGCCGGCGACCCGGCCGGCCGGGCACGGGCCGCCTGGGCGGTGATGACCGACCCGGGCCAGCGCGGCCACTTCACGGTCATGTTCCATCTGATGGCCGCCGCGCTCACCGAAGGCGGCCCCGAGCCGGTCGCGGCCCAGCGGGGCTTCCGGGACTGGGTCGACTACACCGCGGAGCTGTTCGCCGCCGCCGGCCGGCCCCGGGCGGCTGCCGAGGCGGCAGCTACCGCGTTGACCTCGGGCCTCAAAGGCATCCTGTTCGACCGGATGGTCACGGGCGACCACGAACGCTGCGACGCCGCAGCGAACCTGCTGATCGCAGCGATCCTCACGACCGACGATGAGGCGACAAGCAGGTACGCAGCGCGGGAAGATGATTGAGACGGACGCGGCAGCGTTACGTTCTGGAGTCGGGTCGCCCGCCACCGCATAGTCACGAATGCCAGGATCAGGATGCCGCCAAGGGCTTCAGCAGTTCAAGGCTCAGTGCTTCCTTGATCCTGTCACTTCTCAACGGCACGTACTCGCCGTCAACGATGTGACCACCTCGGAAGATCCCCGCGAATATCTCCGCTGTCTCGCCGTCGAGTATGGAGTTGTTCGTCGCCAGCATCCGATTGACCACGTCGGTGACCTGCTGAGTTGAAAGCTTCTCCATCGCTCTCCGCAGTTCCGGAAGGTCGACATCGTCTTCCACTCGAGCGTTGGACAGTGCCCGCATCCTGTCGGCGATGATCCAGTCCTGCTCGATTTCGCCATCTCGGCTTGGCGTCATCGGCGACGGCCTCATGCCGTCGAGTGATCCCCTTCCGCGCAGTCTGGACGGTCGGGATCACTTGGTCGTCCCACCAGCGCCTGACGCGTGGCGCACCCCTGATGACGGCTATCGTGCCGAGCACGCCCGCCGCGAGGGATGGTGCAGCTTGTCGCGTAGCTTCGTTCCATCTTGCCGTGGCGAACGTCGTCGGGTCGACTGCGGGCGGGGCAAGGCCGCGCTATGGAGCTCGGCCAGGACGGCCAGCCGGTTCCCCACCGCACCATGCTCGTCGACGGCGTCGACACCCGCCGCTACACGTTCGACACCGACCAGGTCCAGGTCGAGGGGTGCACGACGGCACCCGGCGAGCCGTAGCACCGCCGGGGAGGCGTGACGGCCGAAGACGGTGCGGTGTGTCCTACCTTCGAGGCTGATCCCGCACCGTTATCGAGGGACGAGTGGGCCGGGCGTCGGTGAAGCCGGTGCGGTAGGCCCACACGACCGCCTGCGTGCGGTCGCGTACCTCCAGCTTGGCCAGCAGGTTCTTGATGTGGCTCTTGACAGTTTCCAGGGTGACGTACATCGACGTGGCGATCTCCGCGTTGGACTGGCCACTGGCCAGTGCGCGCAGCACGTCGGCCTCGCGTTCGGTGAGCCGGCCGGCACGCGCGGAGTCGGCGACGTCCGGTGCGCGTCGCCCGGCGTAGGCCTCGAGGAGGCGGCGGGTGACCGAGGGCGCCACCAGGGCGTCGCCGGCCGCCACAGTGCGGATCCCGGCGATCACCTCCTCCGGGGTGGCGCGTTTGAGGAGGAAGCCGTCGACCCCGGCGGTGAGCGCGCCGTCGACGATCTCGTCGAGGTCGAATGTCGTCAACGCCAGGATCCGTGGCCTCGGCGGGGCCCATGACACGATCTCCCTGGTCGCCGAGGTGCCGTCGCGAACCGGCATCCGGATGTCCATCAACACGATGTCGGGCCGCAGCGCGGCGGCCTCGCGCACGGCGTCCGCGCCGTTGACAGCCTCCCCCACCACCGTGATGTCGCCCTCGGCTGCCAGCAGCGCACGCAGGCCGCCCCGGATGAGTGCGTCGTCGTCGGCGAGCAGGACCCTGATCACGGCAGGTCAGCCCGCGCCGGGATGACCGCGAGCACCCGGAAGCTGTCGTCGACGGGCCCGGCCTGGAAACGTCCGCCCTCCAGCAGTACCCGCTCACGCATGTTGATCAGACCTCGGCCCGTGGCCGGGGCGGCATGTCCCCGCTGATCGTTGATGATCTCGAGGCGCACGTCGGTGCCCTCCTGGGAAAGGCCGACCCTGATGGGGCCGGATGAGGTGTGGCGTAGGGCATTGGTGACGGCCTCCTGAACGACGCGGTGCAGGGTCCGGGCGCCGCGCGCGCTCACCTCGATATCGCCGAGGTTGAGCTCCAGTTCGAGTTCGCGTCCGGCCGCTCGGACCTGGCCGGCCAGGTCCGTCAGGTCCGTCAGGTCCGGCGTGGCTGAGTCCGCGAGCAGGACGTCGGCCCCGTCACTGACCGGGTGCAGGATCTGCAGCATGTGGTCCAGCTCGTCGAGCGCGCCGCGCCCCACCGTCTCGATGTGACCCAACGCCTCCCGGGCGAACTGCGGGTTGTCGTCGAACACGCGCCGGGCGACCCCGGCCTGCATGACCATCACGTTCACGGCGTGCCCCAGGGCGTCGTGCAGCTCGCCGGCGAGCAGGCGCCGCTCCTGGGCCACGATCCGCTCGGCGTCCAGTGCCCGCTCCCGCGCCTCGATCGCCGCCCGCCGCAGTGCGGCCTCGGCCGCCGTCCGCCGGGTTCGGGCGGTGTCACCGCCGACCGTCGCGGCCAGGAAGCATGCCGTGACCCACACCAGCTCCTGCGGGCCGGCGGTCGAGCGGTCCAACAGGATGTAGCCTCCGACGGCCGACCCCGCCGCCAGCGCCGCCAGCGTACGTGGCCGCAGCCCGAGCAGTGAGTAGCAGGTGAACAGGGAGATCCACGCCGGCCACTGCATGAACGACGGCGGGAACCCGATCGCCGAGCTGAGCACCAACATCGCCGAGGTCGCGAAGATCACCGTCAGCGGGCGGACCTGACGCCAGATCAGGCATACGGCGCTCACACCCACCAGCGCCACATCGAGCACACGCGCGTCGCGGTAGGGCGCTCCGGGCGGCACGAGCGTGGTCAACACGATCAGCGCCACGAGCATGCCGCACCCGAGCCACACATCGGTGGCCGGGGGCAGCCAAGCACGAGGAGGCGTGGGCACGCCCCATCAGACCGCACGAGATCCACACCTGGCAAGGCTGCCATCGACATACCCCTCAAAGGGGTGAGACCAGCCCCCTCAGCCGAGTGTCGCCCCGCCCCGGCGGCGATTCCTACGCTCAGCGCCGAAGCTCCCGAGAGGAGCCGAACCACCCGAGAGAAAGGTACGTCATGACGGTTACCGGGGCATCGGTACGAAGCGGGCCCACCCGGCGAGGGTTGGTGGCCTTCTGGTGGATCACGCTCAGCGCCGTGGCGATCGCAGTGCTGGCGGTGTTGCCGTACCTGACGGACTCGCTGGCCGGCCTGTCCCGCAACGACGGCCAACTCGCCGCCAACTACGCCAACCGCCCGGCCTGGGCGCAGGGCTTCTTCTACCTCCACGTGGTGTGCGGGGGCCTGGCCCTGCTGCTCTCCCCCGTCCAGTTCGCCACGCGACTGCGCCGAAGGGCACCCCGGCTGCACCGGCTCACCGGCCGGATCGTAATCGCCGCCATCGTGCTCGGCGGCACCGCCGGGGCTGTCCTCGCACCGATGAGTCTGGCCGGCCCGATCGGCACCGCCGGCTTCGGTGCCCTCGCGGTGCTGTGGGTGCTCTTCGCCATCGCGGCGATCCGGACGGCGCGAGCCGGTGACCTGACCGCCCACCGACGCTGGGCGGTCCGCGCCTTCGCGATGACGTACGCGGCCGTCACACTACGACTCTGGCTCGTCGCGCTCGTCCCACTGATGTCCGGCGACGGCATCACCCACCCCGAAGCGTTCCTGCGCGCCTACGTGATCGTGCCGTTCCTGTGCTGGGTACCCAACCTACTGGTCGCAGAAATCCTCCTACGCCAGACCGGCCGAGCGACCCGTCCACGCCCTGGGGGGACTTCGCCACGTTCGTCGAGGCCTTCTCGCTTCGTGAGTCGATGATCGCAGCCGATGGCTCGACGTCGCGGCCAACCTGGACACGGACCCGGCCGCGCGGCAGGTCGTGGATCGGCTCGGTCGCGCCATCGGCCTCCCCGTTGGCATCCCAGTCACAAGCCGTTTCACAGGTGGGTCACGTGGCAGATAGTCCCGGGCTACTCGCCGGTGACGCCGTCGATCGCCTCGCGTAGCAGGTCGGCGTGCCCGTTGTGCCGCGCGTACTCCTCGAGCATGTGCAGGTACGCCCAGCGCAGGTTCATCTGCGTCCCGCTCGATCCCGGCGCCTGGAACGCGTGGTCGAGCGACCGGCCCGCTGTCGCCTGATCCACGGCCAACCGCTCCAGGCGAAACACCTCCAGGTCCGCCTCGGCGTCGGCGTCGGCCACCAGGTCGAAGTCGCCGTCGGGGAGTTCGGTCGTGCAATACAGATTGGGTAGGTCCTCGCCAAGGGCGCAGGTACGCAACCACCAGCGCTCGTTCTCCGCGAGGTGTCGCACCAGGCCCAGCAGGGTCAGCCCGGAGGTCGGGACGGGGGCGAGTTTCAGCTGCTCGGAGGTCAGCCCGGCGCATTTGCGGAGCAGGGTGTCGCGGTGAAAGTCGAGGAAACCGTGCAGGGTCGCGCGCTCGTCGGCGAACTCCGGCGGCGGCACCCGGTCGGGGTGCGGTGAGGTCCAGGTCATGCGCGGATCATGACAGCACCCGCCGACATCCGCGCCCCGAATTTCCCGCAGCGCCCCGTCAGGCGCCACCGAGTTTCACGCCGTCGAGGGCGCCCGTCGCTGCTGTGTGAAGAACAGCCCGATGGTCGGCATTGACACTCCGAACCCACTTCGCCACGGCACCGCGACGGATCCCCCTCCCGGTTCACAGAAAGTCGGTTCGGTGACCCGAGTGCCATTGCCGGCCTCGAGGTTGAAACGCACACACGCCGACGCCTCACCCACCATGTGTTGCGCCCCATGACGCCCGGAAAGGCACCTGCGTCCGCTGGTCAGGCGCCCAGGTCGATCGTCTCCCCCGGCAGACCGCGCGCCGTGACGAGGCGGGCGCTTCCGTCGGCCAGCCGGTAGGACAGGCCCACCACCGCCGCGCGCCCTTCGGCGGTCTCCTCGGCGAGTACCCGGGAGCGGTCCAGGAGCAGATCGACGGTGTGGCGGATGTGTTCGGCGATCATGTCGTCGTCCTGGTCGAGGCCGGCGGCGCGGGCCGCCAGAACACTGGGGGTCACACGCTCGATGATGTCGCGCACGTACCCGGTGGCGGTGATGCCGTCGGCCACGGCGGTGCGGGCGGCGGCGACCGCGCCGCAGGAGTCGTGTCCCAGCACGACCACCAGTGCGCAGCCCAGCACGCTGACCGCGTACTCGACGCTGCCCAACACCTCCGCCCCCACGACGTGCCCGGCGGTGCGGACCACGAACAGGTCTCCCAGACCGCGATCGAAGATGATCTCGGCAGCCAGGCGTGAGTCCGAGCAGCCCAGCAGCACCGCGAACGGACGTTGGCCGGGCATGGTCTCCGCGCGGCGCGCGGAGTCCTGGTTCGGGTGCTGCGGCTCGCCGGCGACGAAACGCCGGTTGCCCGAAAGCAGTAACGCGTACGCCTCGGCCGGGGTCAGGGTCACAGCGTCAGTCATGGCCGCAGGCTATGGCCGTGGATGCCGGAGCGGCACCGATTTGTGATCTTGTTGACACCTACCCGGAAGCCTCGCCACCACACGCGGGGCGCTCCTGCCCACCAGGAATTGCCCGCGCGCATGGCGAACACCTGTGTCTGGCTTCGAAGGCGGCGGGTTACCGGATGCGGTCAAACAGTGCCTTCACGGCGACGTCGGCTCGCACCGCCAGGAGGCGTCGCAGTCCGCCCGGGTCCGGGGCGGAGTGCACCGTGAACTCCACTGACGCGAAGGTGCCGTGGTCTGCGATCAGGGCGATTTCGTGGACTCGAGGGGTGGAGTCCCCGCACCGGACCGCGTGCTCGGCTCCGGAGGCCACCACGACGACATCCTCGACACAGGCCCCGTCGGCCTGGCGGTCGACGGTGTCACGGGCACGCTTGTCGGCCGACTCCGAGCCGAACGCCACCGCACGCCCGTAGGTCACCCGCATCATTGCGGTCGGGCCCCCGTCAACATCGACACCACCACGCACGCTGCAGGAGGTGAACGAGCCGCTGATGTCATCGATGGTCTGCGCGGCGACGGGGCCCTTGGTGCTACGGAAATAGCCCCGCATCAGCTCGGCCACCGCGTCGCAGGACGGGACGGGTCGCGGGCTCGACACGAGCCCCGCCGGCGTCGCTGCCGGAGACGGAGGCACCCACGCCTGCACGACCGGGGGCTTTCCCCACGGAATGACAACTCCTGCCACAAGGCCAGCCAAAGCCAGCAATCCGACCGCCACCACCGCTGGGGACACCCCGCCGGCGACGGCCGCCCGCCCTTGAGGTCCCGCCTCGTTGTCTTGTGCCCTCATGTGAGCATCACAGCACGAGATCGGCCGGCCCGGCGACCCGCAGAGTCAGAAACCCGACGAGGCCGGGTGAACACTTTCAGCTCCGGAGCCGCACGGCCGCTGGCCGTGACGTGGCGGGCGGTGCCTTCGGCGAGCCAGGTCTGCTCGTGTGTCGCCGACACAGCCGGCGGTGCGGCGTGCCGGCCGTCCCTTCGCCTCAGGCGCCGGCCGGCTCGGAAGCCAGGCCGAGCCGGATCCCGTACACGGCGAGCCGAACCCGGTTCGAGGCGCCGGTCTTGGCCATCGCCGCGGCGACGTGGGTCTTCACGGTCGTCACCCCGAGGTGAAGCCGCTCGGCGATCTCCGCATTGGATAAGCCAGCGCTGACCAGTCCGACCACCTGCGACTCGCGGCGTGACAGCCCCGCGTCCGCGGGCTGCTCGGCGGCTGTCCGGCCGCCGCGGCCGGTGATGGCGGCTGAGACCAGCCGGTGCAGGACCGCTGGGCTAAAGGGGCTGTCGCCGGCCGCGGCCCGGCGGATCCCGGCGAGCAGGTCCTCGGGCGCGGTGTCCTTGACCAGGAATCCGCAGGCCCCTGCGGCGATCGCCGGGTACAGGTGGTCGTCGTCGTCGAACGTGGTGACCACCACGATCCGGGTCGCGGGCCGTGCGGCGAGGATCTGGGCCGTCGCCGTCACCCCGTCCATGCCTGGCATGCGCAGGTCCATCAAGATCACGTCCGGGGAGGTCCGGGCCGCGAGCCGGATCGCCTCCTGGCCATCGCGGGCCTCGTCCACCACCTGCATGTCCGGCTCCGCGTCGCACAGCATCCGCAGCCCCGCCCGTACCAGCTGCTGGTCGTCGACGAGGAGGACCCGGATCACAGGGCCACCTCGGCGACCGGCGGCAGGGACGCGGCCAGCCGCCAGCCCCGGCCGTGTGCGCCGGCGGCGAAGGTGCCGCCGAGCAGCGCGACCCGCTCGCGCATCCCGACCAACCCGTGCCCGCGCCCCGCGCCGTCCCGCTCCGCCGAGCCCGGCGACGGGGAGCCGGGTGGGCCGCTGTCGACGATCTCCACTGCGGCCGTGCCGTGCGCGGCAGCCCGGACCGTGACCCGCGCGGTCGCCCGCGGGCCAGCATGCTGGGCGACGTTGGCCAGCCCCTCCTGAGCCAGGCGCAGCACAGCCAGGCCGCGGACAGCGTCCAGCGCCCCGATCGCCGGGTCCACGGTCAACTCCACCTCCAGGCCAAGCTGGCGGGCCCGGTCGGCCACATCCCGCAGCGCCGCGGGCAGCTCCGCCGGATCGGCGAGGGCCACGTCGGCCACGGACTCCGGCGCGCGGAGCACGGCGACCAGGCCGCGCAAGTCGGTCAGTGCCGAGGTGCCGGTGGCGTGCACGTCGTCCAGAACCGCACCCACCCGCGGATCCACCGGCCGTAGGACGTGCCGGGCTGCGCTGACCCGCAGCACCATCGAAGCCACGTGGTGGGCGACCAGGTCGTGCAGTTCCCGCGCGATCGCGGTGCGCTCGTCGGCGCGGGCGGCCCGGGTCTCTGACACTCTGCGCAGCCGCTCGGCCTCAGCACCCCGCTGGGCCTGCGCACTGAGGTCACGCACGGAACGTACATGCAGCCCGACCAGGGTCGACAGGCCGACGACCGTCACCGCGCGGTACAGCAGCGCGGGAATCTCACCGCCCGGGTGCGTCATGTACGCCCCGACCAGCGCCGCCACCCCGAGCACGAGTCGCCAGCCGCGACCGCGCGCGGCCAGATCGAACATCGCCACCCCGGCCGCCACCTTGCCGACCATCGGGCCGGTGTCCCCGAACCGGAAGGCCGCCGCCAGCAGTCCCGCCTGGATCAGGGTGGAGCCCAGCGGCCAGCGGCCCGCCCGCACGCATGTCGCGACCGCGACCAGGGCGAACACCCAGTCGACCCGGCTGGGTGGGGCCTGCGGATCGGTGAGGACGAGGAGGTAGCCGACCGCGAGCGCGAGAAGCACCGCGAGCCGGGCCCGCCACAGTCGCTCGTCGAACAGCCAGTCAATCCAGTGCAAGATCACCCGGCAACCGTAGCCAGCGGCCCGCGGCGGCAACCTCCTCCCCGGGTAGGACCCCGCCGTACCTGAGGCCGCACGGTCGGGCCCCGCAGCCGAGGTGTGCGTCCCGGCCGGCGGGCAGGCTCGGAGCAGTCAGCAGGAGATCGAGAGAGGTACACCATGGACGCAGAGGACACGGGCGCCGCGGACGCCGGTACCAAAAAGCACAGCAGGCGCAGGATCCTCACCACCGGGGCGGTCGGGGTGGGCGGAGTGCTGGCAGGCGTCGTCGGCGGGGTGGCCCTGGCCCAGGCAGGCTCGCCGACCCCGGTGATCCGGCCGTCGGGGAGCCGCCGGTTCGAGGGCAAGACGGTGCTGATCACCGGCGGCACGTCCGGGATCGGTCGGGCTGCGGCGCGGCAGTTCGCCGCGGAGGGCGGCAAGGTCGGCTTCTGCGGGCGGCGGGAGGCACTGGGCCGGCAGGTGGAGAACGAGATCCGCTCGGCCGGCGGCGAAGCCACCTACATCAGGGCGGACGTGCGGTCAGAAGACGACGTCCGGCGGTTCGTCAACCAGGTCGCGTCCACCTACGGCGGGCTCGACGTGTGCTTCAACAACGCGGGCATAACCCAGCAGAAGGCACTGCACGAGTACTCCGCCGCCGAGTGGGACGACGTCGTCGGCACGAACCTGCGCGGAAACTTCCTGGCCCTCAGGTACGAGATCCCGCACCTGCTCACCCGGGGCGGCGGCGTGGTTCTGGTGACCTCGTCATCCAACGCGATCTCCACCGCCGCGGGCCGCTCCGCGTATGCCGCCGCCAAACGCGGGCTGGTCGGGCTGGTGCAGTCCGCCGCGGCCGACTACGCCGCGAAGAACATCCGGATCAACGCGTTGCTGCCCGGTACCACGAACACGGAACTGGTCCGCCGGGCGGCCGGCGCCATGGATCTACCGGACTCCGTGTGGGAGGTGATGGCCACCACCTGGGGAAAATCGAACGTCCCGGGTCTGGGGCGGATGGCGTCGGCCGACGAGGTGGCCGCCTTCGCGGTGACCCTGGCGTCGCCGGACTTCCCCTATATGACGGCCGCGCAGATGGTGTTCGACGGCGGCAAGACCGCCTTCGGCGGCTGAGCTGTTCCGCTGACCACAGTTACTCACCAGCCGGCGGTCATGCCTCACCCTGTCTTCCGTGCTGGCCGCGGGGCGCGGCAGGCCCCGAGTGACTGTGCCGCGGTCCTCCGCACGGGCAGGACGGCGCACCGACGCCGCGGAGCCCGTGACGTTGCCAGGCTCGGGTTCACTCTGGATTCGCCAACTGGGTGTGAATGACTGTCGCACAATCCGGATAGCCTGCTGCCGAATTGCTGGAGGCTTCCGGATTGTGCGACCCAGCTTCACGCTCCTACGGCGAAGGCCGTGTGGATGACGCTCGCCCTGCCAACTGCACGAGCGCGGGCTCGCCGGGTGCCCAAGCGGCAAGTTCCGGGACGCGGCTGAATGCGATCGTCGCGGCGAGCGCGATGCCGAGCGCTCCCCTGCTTCTTGTCGACCGAGTGGATCAGGAACTCCGCGCCCACTACGGCTGGGCTTGCGCACCGCCGCCCACCGGATGAACTCGCGGCGATCTACGCCCAGCACGGATGTTCCGCGCCAACAGCGCGGTGCACCTCGGTCCGCCGAAGGACGGCTTCGGCTCCGTCACGGCCAGGTACATCAGCGCCGCCAAATGTGGCCCGGCGGATTCCACCAGCCCCGGGCATTTCCACCGGATTTCTCAACGGAGAGTCACGGGTCTGTCCAAACACGACGGTATCTCTTAGGCTGCGGTTCCGCACAGTCGGAACCTACAGAAAGGCCTCCGATGACCGCGTCGGCGGACATTCTCACCGCGCTCTCCGGAGCTGAAACCGAACTCGATGAGGCCAAGACCCACACCTCCGGAGGCCGCGACCACGCCGACCGGGTCCGCACCCAGGCCCTCGGCCAGGGCTTCCTCGGCGTCGCCCAGCACATGACGCAGGTGATCAACGCGTTCGACGACGCTCAGATCACCCTCGGCCACGCCCTCAAAGCCGTCGGCGACGCTCGCCTCCCGGTCGGAGAGATCAAAGACGGGATGACCCCGCAAGAGGTCACCGTCAAGCTGAACACGTCGATCTCCTCCATCGGAACGGCCGAGGAGGCGATCCTCGCCACCTACCCGGCCTTCGACGAGGCAGAACGCGTGGTCAAAACGGCCTTGTCCGGCGGCGACCCGGGACCGCTACTGCAGTTCATCAACATGGCAAATGAAGCCTCCGCCCGCGGCAAGAAGCAAGCCGCACTTGCCAAGACCAAGGCCCAAGGCCAGATCCCGCAGGCCAGCAGCTTGGGAAACTGAGCCTGGGCGCCGGCGACTCCCCACGGCCGACGCCCACGACTGCAGGTCCAGCGATACACACGGACCGGGAGCGGGCTGAGGACTATCCTCGGCCGGCCACAGCTCGGTGGGGAACGCGACCCCTGATGGGGCCGGATGTGCCGGCGCATGTCCGCGTGCGGGGTGCGCGCTTTCGGCCTCGCCCGCCGAAGGACGGTCGTGCCACGATCGGTCATTTCAACGGGCAGGAGCTACGGTCCGGAGGCACGGACACCTCCATAGCCGATGACCTTGACGTGCCGAGGCTTCGCTCCGGCGTTCCCCCGGACGTCGCGTACCTGCATGTGGAGGCGAAGGTCGCCGCCCACATGCGCCGACACAACATGCCAGCGGCTGAGGTGATCATCGACAACACCGTCTGCGGCTCCAACGAGTGGGACCGGGACTGGAAGCTGACCTGCGAGAAGGTGCTGCCGTCGATCCTGCCTAACGGTTCGACGTTGACGGTCTGGGTCACCCGCGATGGCGGTCAGTCCTGGTGGCGGGGACAATTCGAAGGCACAGGCGAGAGGATCAAAGCCAAGCCATGACGTTCACCTACATCGACTACTGCAGCGTCGAGCCCCTTCACGGACCCGACGACGCCGCGGAGTATTTCGATACCCGCTCGGCATCTCTCAAGCCACACGGGGGAGCCGGCCTGACCATCTGGATCAGCCCGAACCCAGACCTGGACTCCGCCGACCCGCAGGCCGACGCCGAACTGCGCGTCGATGTCGACGTGGAGGAAGGACGGGCAGCAGTGACCTGGCTGCCAGACGGATCACACGCGGTGCAACTTCCGTCGACCGGTCCGATCGAGGTCATGGAAGCCGAGGGGCCGGTGGTCACGATTCCCGCCGACCGGGCGGTGGTATCGGTAGACGCTGCTCGCACGGCCCTCATCGAGTACACGACCACCGGCCGCAAGCCCGCCACGCTCACCTGGACGGCCGCCGAACGCGGCATCCACTAGCGCATCGGGGTGTCCGTCCACGCCGACGTGTCCGGGGCCTCCGTCGGGCTGTTCGGCGCGGCGCCCAGAACGGTGACGGCGCGGTAGAGCCGGGTGAGGCCATCCGGGCCGAGGAGGCGGAGCGTCGCCTGGTCGCCGGCCGCCACGCTGACCTGCGGGCCGGGTACGTCGAAGACCGCCAGGCCCTCCGCCTCGCCCTGGTGGTCCCGGTTGGCCTGGTGACCGTCGACCGTCGCGTTGGACTGGCCGCCACCCCAGCCGATGCCGGGCACGTACGCGCTCGCCGCGATCGTGAGCGTGCCCGGCACGGCGCCCCGGACCGGGCAGTACCCGTCGGCGGCGCTGAAGACCAGCCCGGCGGCCCAACTCGCCTTGGAGCGCTCGGTGACGGAGACGGCGACCAGCGGTAGACCGGCCGGCACTCCGGTCACGGCCAGCGGGAATCTGAGCCGCTCGGTCCCGTCGAGGCGCAGCTCGGTGGCGATCCGGTGCAGTTCCGCGCGGCCCTGCCCGGTGCCGAGGTCATCCGCGCGGACCTCGGCCCTGGCACCCGGGGCGTACTCCCACCGCAGCAGCGACCGGGACTCGTCGCCGCCCGTCTCGATTCAGGACGCCGGGTGGCCGTTGATCGCTGGAGCCGGCTCGGTCGTCGCACCGGCGGACGCGCCCGCGATCACGTGGTCGGCCACGCAGCTGGCCCGCCGGGCACCCGGTCGGGAGAACGTGGCGACGACTCTGGGCCCGATACTGCTGGTCGGCTTCCCTGCCTCGATGGTGAAGGCGCTGTCGGTGCCCCGCTCGATGGTGACGGTCCGCGTCACCAGGCCGTCGGGCAGCCAGCCGAAGCTGGCGAAGCGGACCGTGGGATCGAACCCGGATCCGGCGGACGGTGCTGGTCCGGGTGCGCCAGCGGGCACCGGTGCTGCGGGGCGCGCCGCGCAGCCGGCGAGCACGAGCATGGCGATCAGGACGGGTATTCCTCGGAACCGTGCCACAACCACTCCCCCGTTTGAACGCGTTCAAGTGAGCGGAGCGTAGCGCGGAAAATGAACACGTTCAAGTGCGGGTTCCCGGGCGACGAAGCCACGTCAGGCACAGCACTCCGGCGGCCGATGGTGACCGGGCAGGTGTCTGCCGTATCCGAAAATGGGGTTGATCTGTGGAGTCTCGCCGTCGCGGGGACAACGACACCCGCACCGCTCACGCGTGGCACGCTGGGGCGATGACCACACCCCTCCCGCCCGGCCGCGCGGTCGCACTGGACGGCCTGATCACCCACATCCGGGACATCCCCGGCGACGACCCGGACGCCGAGCCCGCCCTGTACGTGCACGGCCTGGGCGGATCGGGTCTGGACTGGGCGGACCTCGCGCCGCTCCTGACGTCGCGGCTGTCCGCCCAGGCCATCGACCTGCCCGGCTTCGGGCGCAGCGAACCCGGCCGACGCTACGGGGTCGCGGCCTGCGCCGCCCGGACGATCCGCTGGCTGGAGGAGTCCGGCCGCGGGCCCGTGCACCTGTTCGGCAACTCGCACGGCGGGACGGTGTCGATCGTGGTCGCCGCGCGCCGGCCCGACCTGGTCCGCAGCCTCACGTTGATCTCCCCGGCCATGCCGTTCACGGATCCGCGCTGGTCGGAGCACTCCCGGCTGCTGCCGCTGCTGCTGGTGCCGTGGGTGCACGTCCTGTCCGCGCGGTACCTGTCCACGCTGGACCCGACCGAGGTGGCCCGGGACAACCTGCTGCGGTGCTACGGCGACCCGACGCTGATCACCGAGGAGCGGGTCGCCCGGGTCGCCGACGAGGTGCGCCGACGCCAGGGGCTGCCCTGGTACCCGGCCGCCACCGTCCGGACCTTCCGCGACCTGGTGGGCGCCTTCCTGCGCGCGCCGCTACCGGGCGGGGGCTCACTGTGGCGGACCGCCGCCGGGGTGACCGCCCCGACCCTGGTCATCGCCGGCCGACGGGACCGGCTGATCGACATCCGGGTCGCGCCCCGGGTCGCCGCGGCGATCCCCGACAGCCGGCTGCTGATCCTCGACACGGTCGGGCACCTCGCGCACGTGGAGGCGCCCGGAACCGTCGCCGGGGCGGTGCTGGACTTCCTGGCCGACCGCTAAGGGGTCCTGGATCTCGTCGGGCCGAGGCGGAGTCCAGGGGTCGAGATGCATACCGCAGGCTGCGCGGGGCCTCGGCGAGTTCGCGGCCGGGGATGGTCCCGCCGGTCAGCGCCCCTTGTCCCACGCCCAGGCCGCGATGCCGACCCGGTTGCGGACCGCGAGCTTGCGTTGGATGTTCGCCAGGTGGTTTTTGACCGTGCCCGCGGAGATGAACAGTTCTGCGGCGATCTCGTTGTTCGTCGCGCCCCCGCCGACCAGGGTGGTGATCTCAGCCTCCCGGGCGGTGAGCGCCTCGGCCGGCTCGGCGGCCCGGGGCGCGCTGAGCTGGCGGAGCAGCCGCACTGTCACCTGTGGGCTGATCAGGGCGTCCCCTGCGACGGCCGCCCGCACCGCCTCGGCGAGCAGCGTGGGACTGGACCGCTTGAGCAGGAAGCCGGACGCGCCGTTGCGCAGCGCGGTGTGCACGTACTCGTCGAGGTCGAAGGTCGTGACCACCACGACCCGGAGCGGGTCGGCGACGCCGGGGCCGGCCAGCAGCCGGGTGACCTCCAGGCCGTCGAGGCCGGGCATCCGGATGTCGGCGAGCACCACGTCGGGCCGCAGGTGCCGGGCCTGCTCGACCGCCGAGTGCCCGTCGCCGGCCTCGGCCACCACCGTGATGTCGGGCTGGGCGTCGAGGATGATCCGGAACGCGCCGCGGATGTTCGCCTGGTCGTCGGCGAGCAGCACCCGGATCATGCCGCACCCACCGGGAGCCGTGCCGCGATCCGCCAGCCGGGACCGTCCGGCCCGGCGGTGAGCGTGCCGCCGAGCGCCTCGACCCTCGCGGTCAGTCCCACCAGGCCCAGCCCACCGCGCCGCTCACTCACCGTCCCGCCTCCCCCGTCGTCGGTCACCGCCACCCGCAGCTCGCGGCCGTGCACCCGCGCGCTCACCCGCACTCTGCCGGCGTGCGGCGCGTGCCGCCTGATATTGGTCAGACCCTCCACCACGATGCGGTACGCCGTGCCCGTCACCTCCCGTGGCAGCGCGTCGACGGGCCCGAGGTCCGCGTCCACCACCCCGTCGGTGCTTCGGGCGAAGCGGTCGATCGTCGCCGGCAGGTCGGCCAGGTCGGGCACCGGGGCGACGGACTGGTCCTCGCCGGAGTGCAGCACGCCGACCGTGCGGTCCATCGAGGCGAGTGCCCGGATGCCGGCCTGTTCGACCTGCTCGAAAAGGGCCGGTGCCGCCTCGGCCGGCACGAACTGGCCGGCCTGGGCGAGGGCGACCATCTCGCTCAGGTCGTGCGCGACGTAGTCGTGCAGGTCGGCGGCCAGGGCCAGCCGCTGCTCGCGCCGGGCGAGGGCCACGGACCGGACACGGTGCGCGTCGAGGGCCCGCAGGTAGAGGCCGACCGTGGCGGACAGTGCCCCGGCCATGGCCCAGAACGCGCAGGCCAGCAGCCCGCCGCCCGTGAACCCGAGGAACCGGGCCGGCCACAGTGCCACGGCCGCGCCGAGGAGCACGCCGGCCAGCCACGCCTGCCGGACCGGTGCCCGGCGGACCGCGAGGAACAGCACCAACAGCAGCGCGACGACCTCGATGAGCCCGACGATGCCGGCGACGGCGTTCTCACCGGCCCGGGCTCCGGCCGGCAGGGTCACGCCGAACCAGCCGGTACCGGCGAACAGCGTCGTGCCGGAGGCGGTGACGGCGAGAAGCGCCGCGACCTGACCCACCGCCGGGCCCTGGGCCGTCCGGCTGCCCGTGTCCCCCGCCGGGCCGCCGCGCCGGGCGGCGTTCTCCCGCGCGGGGCCCTCGAGCCGAGCCGTCTTCTCCCGCGTGTGCTCCAGGACGATCGCGTTCAACCCGAGCACGGCGATGGCCGATGGCACCACCAGCCAGCCTGCTCGCCCCCAGGCGAGGATCGTGCCCAGCGCGATCAGGCACGTCGCCGGCACACCCAGTAGCCAGTTGATCTTCGTCCGCATGCCGCCCAGCCTAGGGCCAGCGGCCCGCCGGCACACCGTGCCGAATGGCACATCCGCCGGGTCCCCGCCGGCCGGGAACATGCCGGTCGGCACCTGCCCGTAGGCGGCGTTCCCGACCAGGCTTGAGACACAAGAAGCGCACTGACCAGGAGGTTCCCATGTCGACCGTCACCACGATCCCCGCCCCGCAGCCCACAGTGTCGGCGGTACCACGCTGGGCCGACCGGGCCGCCCGCGCCGCCGCACTCACCGCCGTGCCGTCGGGCCTGTGGCGGCTGGCGATGGGCACGGGCCTGTCCATGGGGTTCACCGGCCCGAGCCTGGACCGGATGCAGGCCCTGACCCCCGGCTGGGGCACGGCGTACCTGATCGTGCTGAGCCTGTTCGCCGAGACCCTCGCCTTCCTGACCATGGGCCTGGTCCGGCCGTGGGGCGAGCGGATGCCCCGCTGGGTGCCGGTGCTCGGCGGGCGGCGGATCCCCCGGCTGGCCGCGATCATCCCCGCCGCCCTCGGCGGGATCGCGGTCACCTACGTCACCACCTGGGGAGCGGTGCACTGGGCCGGCAACCTGGCCGACGCCGACGCCCCGAAGGGAGCATGGGCCACGCTGATGACCGTCTGCTACGCGCCGCTGCTGGCCTGGGGGCCACTGCTGCTCGCCGTCACCGCCGCCTTCGCGGTCCGGACCGCGCGGCGCGGACGTTAGAGGCGCGTCGCGGTCCGGATCAGCTGGGCCAGGGCCCGGGACCGGCTGTGTGGCGGCCACGCGATGACGGTCGTGACGGGCGGCGCGTCCACGACGGGCACGGCCGCCAGGTCGTCGCGCAACTGGGCACGGCAGGACTCCGGCATCACCGCCGTGGCCCTGCCGAGCGCGATCAGCTGGTACAGCTGCGTGGCGTCGCGCACCTGCGGACCCGGGCCGTCCTCGTAGGCGCCATCGGGGCAGGGCCAGCGGGGCGTCGGCAGGTCCGGGAGCCCCGTGACGTCCGCCATCCGCAGGTGGGACCGGCCGGTGAGGGGATGTCCGGCCGGCAGGACCGCGACCTGCCCCTCGGTGCGCAGCTCCTCGGTGTCCAGTCCGACCGTGGAGTCATACGGCCGGTGCAGCAACGCCACGTCGGCGCGCCCGTCCCGCAGCAGCCGTTCCTGCTCGGCGATCCCGCACAGCAGCACCTCGACGGTGGCCGCGTCGGGCTCGGCGGCGTACGCCCGCAGCAACTGGGACAGCAGTTCACCGGACGCGCCGGCCTTCGCTGCGAGGACCAGGCCGGGTTGGCCGGTCGTCGCCTGGGCGGCCCGGCGGGTCCGACGTTCGGCCGCCGCCACCGCGTCCAGAGCGGCGCGGGCCTCGCGCAGCAGCACCGCGCCCGCCTCGGTCAGCGCCACGACGCGGCTCGTCCGGGCCAGCAACTCCACCCCGAGCCGGCGTTCGAGTTGCCCGATCGCCCTCGACAGCGGCGGCTGCGCGATCCCGAGCCGCTGGGCGGCGCGGCCGAAGTGCAACTCCTCGGCGACGGCCACGAAATACCGCAATTCCCGGGTCTCCATCCCGCCACGGTACAGCCGACCGATACCCCGCAGGTATCGTCGCCCACCCGAACGGTGTTGGTGGCCCGCCCGGTCGCCGGCAGGATCACAGGCATGAGCGAACAGAAGATCGTGCTGGTCACCGGCGCGAACAAGGGAATCGGGTACGAGATCGCGGCCGGCCTGGGCGCCCTCGGCTGGAGCGTCGGCGTCGGCGCCCGCGACGGGCAGCGCCGCGACACCGCGGTGGAGAAGCTGCGCGCGGCCGGCGTCGACGCGTTCGGCGTACCCCTCGACGTGACCGACGACGCCAGCGTGGCCGCCGCCGTCGAGGTGGTCACCGAACGCGCCGGCCGCCTCGACGTGCTCGTCAACAACGCCGCGGTCACCGGCGGCATGCCGCAACACCCCACCACGGTGGACCTGGCGGCGGTCCAATTGGCCGTGGAGACCAACGTTCTCGGCGTCATCCGGGTCACCAACGCGATGCTGCCCCTGCTGCGCCGGTCGGCCTCGCCCCGGATCGTGAACATGTCCAGCAGCGTCGGCTCCCTCACCCGGCAGACCAGCTCCGCCGGGGCCGACGTCATCGGCCCGCTGTCGGCCGCGTACTCGCCCTCCAAGACGTTCCTCAACGCCGTCACCATCCAGTACGCCAAGGAACTGCGCGACACCCCCATCCTGATCAACGCCGGCTGTCCCGGCTTCGTCGCGACCGACCTCAACGGCCACCGCGGCGTGCGTACCCCCGAGCAGGGCGCGGCGGTCGCGATCCGGCTCGCGACGCTCCCCGACGGCGGCCCGACCGGCGAGTTCTTCGAGGACGCGGGGGTGGTGCCCTGGTGACGGCGGCGCGGTGCGGGTGACTCCGATCCGCGCTCGGACGGACGTGACGGCAAGCGCACGATCGGGTGGACGAGCCGCCGCCAGGGATCCGTCCGCGGCCGCTACCGCGCGAAAAACGCTCCGATCACCTGGCTGGCGTCGAAGTCCCGGGCCGTCGGGCCGACAACGACGGCCGGGAGGTACTGCACGCCGCCCGGCCAGGTGTGCCCGCCGCCGGTCACGGCGTACAGCTCCACCTGGCCCGCGCACCAGGTCAGCGTGCCGGTGGTGGTGCCGTCGTCCACCCGGTCGGGCAGTGCGGCGGCCGTCGGCGGACCGGCGCAGCCGGCCAGTCGGGCCCAGTGCGTGGCCGTGTCGGACGCCGACAGCAGTTCGCCGCGCTGCTGACCGGTGCCGGGCACGGTGACCTCGCCCCCGGTGTACGGCACCAGCGGATCGGCGGTGCCCTGGATGTCGAGCATCCGGGGCGGCCGGGCCGGATGACATCCCATCGCCACCGTGGCCGGGATGCCACCGGCGACCGCCGCGACGGCCGTGATCCGGTCGGACAGCTCGCAGCCCAGCCGGTGGGCCATCATCGCGCCGTTGGACATGCCGAGCACGAATGCCCGGCTCCGGTCGGCGGCCGGGTGGTCGCGCCGCACCGCGTCGAGCACGGCGGCGAGGAAGGCGACGTCGTCCATGTGCGCCTTGTCCGCCGGGGAAACTCCCCGGCCGTCGGCCCAGGAGCGGTCGAAGCCGTCCGGGTACACGAGAATCAGGCCACGCTCGTCGGCCACGCGGTCCAGGCCGGTCAGCGCCTCCAGACCCTCGCCGGTGCCGAGCGCGCCGTGCAGGGCGAGCACGACCGGTCCGGCCCCGGACCCGCCGGCCGGGATGTGCACCCGATAGGTGCGGGTCACGCCGGCCACCGTGATCCGGTGCTCGGCGCCGGCGGAACCGTGGGCGGGCCGGCAACTGGTGAGCACCGTCGCGGCGCACAGGAGAAGGGCGAGCATTCGTCGCATCCGCCCATCACAGCACCATCGGACGTCGCCGGCCAGCCAGCGGACGGCGCGGACCGGGCCGATGGGAGCGATTACGGTCAGGCCGGTCGGGAAGACGTCACCCGGCCAGGCCAACCGTGGACCGACAGTGGTCGACTCCTACGTCATCCTCGGTGCCGTCATGGGAAGGTGGCGCCGCAGCGGTGCGACCCCTGCCCGATGGCCAGGCCGGACTCGCGCCACTCCCGCGACGTGTCGTGGTTTCACGGCCCCGATCGTGCCCACCAGACTTGATCTCAACCGTTGTTGAGGTTCTACGGTTGGCCGCATCGAGTTCCCGAGACACCCCTGGAGACGACCATGATCCTGGTAACTGGTGCGACCGGCAACGTCGGGCGGCGCGTGGTGGACCGGCTGGTGGCGGCCGGCCGGAGCGTGCGCGCGGTCACGCGTTCCCCCGCACGCGCGACTCTGCCGGCCGGTGTTGAGGTGGTCGCCGCTGACCTGGCCCATCCGGACAGTCTCCGGCCACACATGGAGGGCGTGGAGGCGGCGTTCCTCGTCTGGCCGTTCGTCGACCCGGCGGTCACGGGCGAGCTGGCCCCACAGGTGATGAATGTTCTGGCCAGCGCGGGCGCGCCCCGCGTGGTCTACGTGTCGGCCGCGTCAGCCGGAGCCGATCCGGACTCGTTCTGGGCGGTGGCCGAGCGCGCCGTCGCCTCGGCGGGTCTGCCCTGGACGGTGCTACGTCCGACCGGAATCGCCACGAACGCGTTGGGCTGGGCCGCCCAGATCCGTGCCGAGGGGGTGGTGCGCTGGCCGTACGGTGCGGCGGCCCGCTCGTTGGTCCACGAGGACGACATCGCCGCGGTGGCTGTCGAGGCGCTGGTCGACGAGCGGCACGACCAGCAGACCTACGTGCTCAGCGGGCCAGAGACCGTCCGGCAGGATGAGCAGGTGCGCATCATCGGACAGTCGCTGGGCCGCGAGCTGCGATGGCAGGACGTAACCGCCGACGCGATGCGCCCGATGCTGGCCGCGGCGATGGGCAGCCCCCAGTTCGCCGACGCGGCCCTGGCGGGATGGGCGGCACTGGCGCAGACTCCGGAGCAGGTGACTGACGATGTCGCGGTGGTCCTCGGGCGCCCGGCGCTCTCCTTCGCCACCTGGGCCGCCGACCACGTGGCCGACTTCGCCTGACCGCCGCCGCGGATTTCCCTGAGGCCGGTCATACGACGTGTCGCCCTAGACGACCGGCACTTCCCGCCGCCGACCTGAGCGCGTACCGTGCGGCGGGATAGCGAGCCAGAGATCCGTCTCACGCGGCAGGCGGGAGGCCCGATGTGCGTCCAGGCGAACGCGCGCGGTCTCCACGCCCACTTCCCCGTCGTCCGGTCAAGAACACCCACGCTGGGGGTCGTGGCCTGCTCGCATGCTCAGTGCGCCCCCGAGGAGAAGGGCCGCGATGACCGTCGCGAGCGGGACGGTCCAGGATCCCGTCGCGCCGTGGAGGACGGCGGCGAGTGCGGGGCCGGTGGCGGCGATGAGGAAGCCGCAGGTCTGGGCCATGGTCGACAGCGCGGCGACATGCTCGTGATCGGTGCCCCGGCGGGCGTAGAGCACGCCTGGGAGGGACTGTCCGGCACCCAGGCCGATGCCGAGAACGGCGGCCCACAGTGCCGACGGTCCGGTCGGGGCGAGCAGCAGTCCGGTGAACCCGACGGCGCTGACCAGGACGGTACCCAGAATGTGCGGGCGCTGGTCGGGCCGGCGTGCGGCGAGGACCGGGGCGATGAAGCCGCCCGCGGCCACGCCGAGGATGAGGACCGCCTGGCAGACTCCGGCGGCGGTCCGGCTGGTGCCGGAGGCGATGAGGACGGACGGCAGCCAGGCGAGGGCCGTGTAGAACGCGAGGGTCTGGATGCCGAAGAACGCCGTCAGGCTCCACGCCAGCCCGGTGCGGGCCACGTGCCGGCGCGGCGCGGCCGCATCGGTTCCCCCGGTGGTGGGCCGGGGCCGGCGGGCGCGGGCCTGCGGGGCGATGCCCACGGCGGCGAGCACGGCGGGTACGACGGCGAGGCCGATCGCGAGCTGCCAGGATCCGCCGGACGCCTGGGCGACGGGCGCGACCATGGCGGCGACGATCGCCGAGCCGACGCCCATCGACAGCGCGTAGACGCCCATCATGGTGCCGACGTGCCGGTGGGGGAAGCGGGCCCGGACGAGGACGGGCACGAGCACGTTGACGATCGCGATGGCGAGGCTGACGACGACGGTGCCGACGTACAGGCCCGGCATGCCGATCGTGCGCACGATCGCGCCGGCGACCAGGACGACGCTGGCCCACAGCAGGCCGCGCTCCTCGCCGAGCCGGCGCCGCACCAGCGGGGCGAGCGGGGCGAACAGGCCCATGCACAGCGGCGGGAGCAGGCCCAGCACGGTCACCGCGCCGGAGCTGAAGTGGGCGACCGGGGCGAGCGGCCCGATCTGCCCGAACGCGACCCGGGTGTTCAGGCTCAGCAGCACGAAGCCGACGACAAGCAGCGCACCCGCCTTGGGGGTGTGGCCGGCGGATGCCGGCGGTGGGGTTGTGACGCCGGAGGAAGAGGTCGGCATGGGACGGTCCTGCCCTTCGAGGCGGAAGTTAGGATGTCCTCATCGTTCACGCTCAAGTGCACTTGAGCGCAAGGAGGCACCGTGGAGCCGCTGTTCTCGATCAGTGAGGTGGCCAAGGCGTTCGGCCTGTCCGTGCCCGCCCTGCGCTACTACGAGGAGCGCGGCCTGACCGGGCCCGCCGTCCGGCGCGGGCGGGTCCGCTACTACGACCACGCCGGCCTGCAGAGGCTCGCGTACGCCCAACTGTGGCACAACGACGGCCTGATGCCGCTCGCCGACACCGCGGCCGTGATGGACAGCGAACACGTCGCCGATCGGCGCGCACTGATCACCGAGCAGCGGGAGCGGATGCTGGCCCGCATCGCCAGGCTCACCCGGGCCGCCGCTGTCCTGGAACACCTGCTGGCGTGTCCCGACGACCGGCCGCTGGACTGCCCGGTGACCGGCGCCTACATCCGCGCCCGGGTCGACGCCGCCCTCGCCGGCGAGGAGTTCACTGACGACTTCCTACCGAGCCATGCCGGCAAGCGGCAGCAGCAACCCGTGAGGCCCGAAGCTCAGTAGCCGGTGCCCTCCTCGACCGGTCAGGACGGTGCCTGGCCTACTCCAGGTGTCCTGTGGGGACTGAGACACCGGGTGTCGGCGCGGCCAGTGGCCAACGGCAGGTCGTCGGCGCCTCAGACGAGTGGCCGGACGCGGTCAACCATTCAGTGCCTCGAAGTCCTCTGCCGTGATCGTGCCGCCTTCGTTCGAGCTGTAGTCCACGGCGAGTCGCCAATTGCCGTCCTGCTTGCGGGCGATCGTGTGGAAGCTGCCGTAGACGGAGCGCTGTTCGTCGTTCGTGGTCAGGTTCAGTCGGTAGACGCCCCGCTCGGAGGCGAGATCGGACGTGATGTGGCGTTCGGAGAAGCGGAACTGCAGGTCGACCTTGGTGCCCAGGGCCGACATCTCGGCAAGGAACTCCCCGGTGCGCCGCGTGTACTCAGCCAGCCCGCCGAGCCAGCCGTGGTCCGCCTCGACCCGGATGACATCCGGGGTGTGCAACGCCATGTGGGCTGCCAGATCGCCGGCCGCGAAGGTCGCGCTGAACGGATGCCAGAACTCGCGGTCTAGTTCGGTGCGGGGATCAGAAGCCATCGTAGGAGGCTAGCTGAGACGCCGTGGCCGCTGGGCCCGGCAACTCCAGGGTGGTCCCCGGCGGTCGTGATCGAGGCATCCATGTGCCCACGGCCGCGATCTCGGACCGGGCCGTCGCGTCCTGGCACCTTCGCGCCGGGCACCTTGGTGCCAGCCCGTAGGTAGTGACAGCCCTGTTGTGCTCCGGCAGGCTTATGCACATCGGAAGCGCCACCCCAAACCGGGGCGGAATGCCGATAAGCCAATCAATGAGCCAATTACGTCAACGGGTGGAGTCTGTCCATGTCCAGGATCGTCGCACTGTCGCTCACCGCGGTGAGCCTCACCGGCTTCGGCGCCGCGATGAGCCCGGACCGCTCCACCCGGTCGTTCACCGTCGCCGACAGTTACGGCCTGGGCGCACCGAGCCTGGGCGTTTCGATCCGCGCCGGACCCGACCGCAGGTGAATCTCCACCTCGCCCCAAACGAAGCCACCGCACCAGGTGCCACACGCGACCTGTGCACCCTCCGCGACACCCCGCGCTCTCCCACTGGCGTCTTGCCAACCGATTCCTCTAAGGACACCCCTTGAACAAGCAGATCCGACGTGCCTTCGCGGCTCTCGTCGCCACCACAGCCCTCACCAGCGGCCTGCTCAGCGCCGTCAGCCCGGCGCACGCCGCCACCGCGAGCGACGTGGCCAGCTTGGCCCGCGCCAACGAAGGTCGGCACTACTGCGACACCAACAGCCTCGGCGGCAGCGGCTTCCAGGGCCCCCAGGAAAACAGCTGCACCGGCTTCCCCTGGTGCGCCGACTTCGCCGGCTGGGTCTGGGCCAATGCCGGCGACCACTCCATCGACGTCAACACACTGACCCAAGGGTCCTGGACGTTCTACAACTACGGCAAGAACCACGGCACCCTGCACACCGACCCGAACTACCGGCCACAAATCGGCGACGCCGCCGTCTACAACGCCACCGTCGACGCCAACGGCTACGCCAGCCACGCCGACCACGTCGGCCTCGTCACCAAAACCAACACCGACGGCTCCATCGAGATCACCAACGGCAACTTCGGCACCGACAACACCACCTCCACCGTCCTCACGGAGGTCATCTCAGCCGCCCAGGTCCCCGTCGGCAGCTACCAGAGCGGCGAAGGAAAGACCGTCAGCGCCTACGTCTCCCCCTCGGGGCTCGCCGCACTGCCACCGTCGTCGTCCAGCTCGCCGCTCCAGGTCTCCGGTGACTTCAACGGGGACGGCCGCGCGGACATGGCGATCATGTACCGCCGTGGTGACGGCAGCATCCAGCCCATCACCGCGCTTGGCGACACCGCAGGCCACATCGGCGGCTTCGACCTCGGTGGCACGACGATCCCGGCCGGCGCCTGGGACTGGAACTCCTTCCAGGTGTACCCCGGCGACTTCAACGGCGACGGCCGCACCGACCTGGGCGTGATGTACAAGCAGGCTGACGGGCGTATCTCGTTCATGCACGCCATGGCCGACACCACCGGGCGCATCGGCACCTTCAACAACGCCGTCACCATCGCCGCCGCAGCAGGCTGGGACTACAACGCCATCCGCCTCACCACCGGCGACTTCAACGGCGACAAGCGCACCGACGTGGGCCTCCTGTACCACCACGCCGACGGTGCCATCGACGTCCTGACCGCCCTGTCCGCCAGCTACAACGGCGACCTCACCAACTTCACCGGCAACACCATCCCCGCCAGCGCCGGCTGGGACTGGAACGGCATCAAACTCACCTCCGGTGACATCAACGGTGACGGTCGGGCCGACATGGCGATCATGTACCGCCGTGGTGACGGCAGCATCCAGCCGATCACCGCACTCGGTGACACCGCGGGTCACATCGGCGGCTTCGACCTCGGCGGCACCACCATCACCGCCGGCGCCTGGGACTGGAACTCCTTCCAGCTCTACCCCGGCGATTTCAACGGCGACAAGCGCACCGACCTCGGCGTCATGTACAAGCAGACCGACGGCCGCATCTCCTTCATGCACGCCATGGCCGACACCACCGGGCGGATCGGCACCTTCAACAACGCCGTCACCATCGCCGCCGCAGCAGGCTGGGACTACAACGCCATCCGCCTCACCACCGGCGACTTCAACGGCGACAAGCGCACCGACGTGGGCCTCCTGTACCACCACGCCGACGGTGCCATCGACGTCCTGACCGCCCTGTCCGCCAGCTACAACGGCGACCTCACCGGCTTCACCGGCAACACCATCCCCGCCGCCGCCGGCTGGGACTGGAACGGCATCAAGCTCGCCTGACATACGACACACAGCCAAGGGCGCGGACCACACGGTCCGCGCCCTTCTGGCCGCAGCCGAGGAGCGTCCCCTGGCTACTGATGAGCACCTCATCACCGGGACCGACATGCCGCCGAAGGAGACGATCGGCCCGCGAACCGAGACGAAAGTTCCTGCGGCGACCCGCCCGTGCCCTGCACGATGGAAAGCGAACCGTCACGGTGACGACGGCGCGCTCGTTCGCGGATGCCTGGCCAGCCGTTTCGGGACGGTCACGTTCGCCGAGCGGGCCCAGGTCCTCGCACTTTTTGACAACATTTCCATGGACGGCCACCGCGCGTCCCACAGAACGGATGGGGGCGCTCCGGTGTCTGGTTCTCGGCGAGCCCTGACCGGCCTGACGGTGCTGCTGGCGGTGGCCGCCTGCACGTCACCGACCGGCCCGGCCGGCGCTCCCGGTCCGAGGTCGCCGGGCTCACGGACGATCGTGGTTTCGGCGTTGCCGTCGGCGGAGACCGAGCGGCAGCGACTCAACCGTAGTTTCCAGCTGGCGGACTTCCAGCCCACGGGCTGGTCGGTGCCCGCCAGTACCGCGCTGACCGTCACCGTCGACCGGCCGGACGGCAGCCCCGTCCCGGACCTGGTGGTCGGAGTCCCCGGCCTGGGAGGCTCCAACGCCGAGGCCCGCAGCTACCCGCTGCGGGGCAGGACGACGACGATCACCGACCCGGCCGGCGGAGCGCTGCATGTGCGCACCAGCTCGAACATCACGGTGACCCTGGGCGAGTCCGCGAAACCCCTTCCCTTGTACCGGCTCGGCACAACCACCCCGGAGCAGTGGCGCGACGTCCTCGCCTCGACGGGTGACTCACCGATCGCGCAGCTGGCCAGCAGGCACGTCGTCCTCACCGTGACACTGCCGAAGGCCCGCGAGCACGCCGCGGAGGCCGCCGGGCTGATGGCCGCCTACGACCAGATCGTCGGGATCGAGGACACGATCAGCGGTCAGCCCGGCCCCGACGACCGCGACAAGGTCAGCCCGCTGCTCTACTACATCTCCGAAGGCAAAGCGGACACCAACCCCGACGCCAACGACTACAGGGTCCACTGGCCCGCCGACCTCATGGACGACATCCTTACCCCTGCCGGGGCGCGCTCGGCGTGGGGCCTGTGGCACGAACTCGGCCACCTGCACCAGCAGTCCTCCTGGGAGTGGGACGCCGTCACCGAGGTCACGGTCAACGTCTACTCCCTCGCCGTGGAACGCGCGCTGCGCACCCCGCCGCGCCTGACCGAGGAGAAGTCCTACGACAGGGCCCGCGCGTTCCTGGCTCTCCCCGACGCCCGACGCGACTACAACGCCCTCGCCGAGGACCGGGCCGGCCACGAAGCCGAGTACTTCACCATGCTCGTGATGTTCGAGCAGCTCCGCCTCGGCTTCGGCGAGGACTTCTATCCGAAACTGCACCAGGCGGCCCGCGCGGCGACTGACACCGACACGAACACGACGCGGTACCTCATGGTCACCGCCTCCCGGGTCGCCGGCGCGGACCTCACCGGGTTCTTCACCCGCTGGGGCCTGCGCCCCGATGCCGACACCCGAGCCCAGATCGCCGCACTCCGTCTCCCCCAGCCACGGCAGGACCTCACCACGCTGCACGCTTCCTGACGTCAGGCCGTCCGGGCGCCTCGCCCGAGCCATGCCTGGGCGCCGTCACGACACTCGCGCCCCCGACATCACCCGCTTGTCCGGTGAATACCCGACATGTCCTGGCAGGGCCGGGCTGCCAGGCTCGACGGAGCTGACCGTCCGGCAGCCCGATGAGAGGAACGTCGATGCTGACCAAGAACATGCTGCGGGGAGCGGTAATGGCCGCCGCCACCGCTGTCGTACTCCTCGGCGCGAACCCCGCCTCCGCCGGTGGCGGCGTGATGGAGGCCGGGGTCTGGCAGACCCAGCAGGAGTGCGACAACGTCCGGTACCAGTACGAGGAGTCCAACCAGTTCACCTTCGCCTGCACCTTCAAGGACGCGCCCGCCGTCCCGGGCTGGTACTTCAGGCACTTCTACATCTGGTGACAGCCCCGCCCGCGGTCAGTAGGTGATCGTGTGCCGGGTGAGGATCGCGCGGGCCGGGCCTGTGGTGCCCAGCCCGACGGCCGGCCGGTCCACCATGAAGTACGCCCGGAAGTCGGCGCTCTTCCGCCGGGTCATCAGCTCGACGGTGCGGTCCCAGTTCCCGCCGTCGGGGCCGTCGGGGGCCCACAGGTCGAGCAGGCACGCGCCGACCCGGCCCTGCACCGTGTCCCCGGCGTCGTAGTCGCGGGTGTCGCGGTCGTTGCGGATCTGGTAGGTCCCGCCGTTCTCGTCCACGTACCGCTGGTCGCCCAGGGTGTAGGCGGCCACCGCGTCGGCGAACCCCTCGGTCCACGCGCAGGACCGCGAGCTGCTGCGGTCCACCATGTGGTTGTCGCACCCGGTGACGTCGGGGAACGTGTGGTTGTGCAGCTGCCACTGCCACCAGTGCCCCGCCTCGTGCAGGACGAGGTGCTTGGAGTCGGTCATGGCGCCGGCGAGGATGACCCGCATGGTGTCGCCGAGGTCCCAGTATCCGGCGTCGTCGGTGTCGCGCTGTTCCCACACGACGGTCAGCAGGTCGCAGTGGCCGGTCGGCTGGTGCCGGGTCCAGCACTCCGATGTCGGGTTGGCCCGGCGGGCGTACAGCAGGGTGAGGGTGTCGGCCACGTGCCAGGCGTTGCGGATGTCCGCCGGGGCCTGCACCGGGCCCAGGTCCACGGTGCCGGCGAGGTCCCGGCCGGGCGTGGCGAAGGAGTACACGTCGTCGCCGTGCCGCTCCCTGACCACCCGCCACAGTGGCCCGGTGGAGTCGAACCGCACCTCGGCCGCGCGCACCGGCCCGTCAGCGCAGGCCCGAAACGCCCCGGAACCCGGGTCGGTCCGGCCCGCCGCCAGCCGGTGGGTGGCCTTCTCGACGCCCGTCGCGCCCCACAGTTCCCAGCCGGCGTCGCGGGCGGGCGCGGTGGTCAGCGGCTTGGCCGGACCGGCCTCAGCGTCGGCGAACTGGTACCGCAGCGCGCCGGTCAGGCAGGACCGGCCCTGGTCCGCCGCCGGGGCGGACCCCGGCGACGAACAGGCCGCCAGGACCAACATCCCGACGAGCGCCCCAACGGTGATCCGGCGCCCGACCCGCGTCCCCCGTCGGACCAGCGGCCCGACCCGGGTCACGACACCGGCACACCGGACCAGGAACATGCGGTCAGTCACGCGTCTCTCCTCCGGTGTGCGCCCGCTGCGGACCGCCACCGCGCTCCTCCGCCGCGCCGTGGCCCCGGTAGCTTTCCCGGCCCCTCACGCGCGGTGCTATATCGCATTTCACATTTCCCGTTACCCGCCGGTGTTGGATTTCTCGATGTCGACCACACCTGACGTTCACTGCCATAGTGCGACCCGGCCCCGTGTCCAGGGAACACGACCGTGATCCCCGTAATCGGATGAGTGGGTTGAAAGCGCATTCATCACCAGCATTTTGGAATATCCAGTACGCACCAGTAACTTAGGATCGTTCTCATGGGCGTGACCGACGACGCACCGTTCCACACGGCACTGCGGTGGGCGATCGCCGCCCGGGGTCTGAGCCTGGACCGGCTGCACGAGCGGCTCGTCGACCGCGGCCTGGCCGTCAGCGTGTCCACGTTGAGCAACTGGCAGCGCGGCATCAGCAGGCCCAGGAGCCCCGACGCCCTGCGCGCGCTCGCGGAGCTCGAGACCCTCCTGGAACTCCCCCACCAGGCCCTGCGGAAGCTGCTCGCCGCGCCCGCGGGCTCGCGCGGACGAACTCCACTGGTGCCCGGCACGCCCCGACTGCCCGCCCGGCGGCTGAGATCCGCCCTGGGCGCACCCGCCGACCCCGACGTCGACATCCTCAGCGTCCACGACGACGTGACCGATGTCGGAGACAACCGCTTCGAGTCCACGGTGCGGCTGGTGTTCCGGGCCAGACAGAGCGGCGTCCAGCGTTATGTCGTCCTCCAGCACACCCAGAGCGACACGCTGCCCACGATCCGGGCAGGCCGCGACTGCGCCCTCGGCCAGACCCGCGTCGACCCGGCGGAAGGGCTCGCGGCGGCCGAACTCCTGTTCGCGCCCCTGGGCAAGGACGAGACGTACGCGCTCGAGTACCACCTTGCCGGCAGCAGTTCCGAGCACTACTACGGACGGTGGTTCCCCACCGGCGGGCCCCACTACGAGATGACGCTGCGGATGGGACCGGGGGTCACGGTCTCGCACGCCTACCGGATCTGGCGCATGGACACCCTCGCCTCGCACAAGGACGTGACCGAACTCCGCCTGATCGGCGGGACGCTGGCCCACCTGGTCCTGTTCGACCTGCAGCCCGGCTTCCACGGCATCCGGTGGACCCGCTGACGGTTACCTCCGGGTACTGGATTTTCAGATCGGTCATGATTCGCCCCGCGCTGGGCCCGTGTGCGCCATCCCCGCGTCATCGACGGTATTCCCTTGATCGCAGAACGGGCCGCACGATGTCGACTGCCTCTCTCACCCCTCACGCAAGGAGCAGGACATGCGCACAAGACTCGTATTGGCGGTCGCCGTCGTCGCCGCGCTCGCCACCGCAGGAACCGGGGCCGCCGTCGCGGCCGGTGGCACCAGGGCGATGGCCGCGACCGGGGTGCCCCGGCCGGATCACGTGGTGATCGTGATGTTCGAGAACAAGGACCGCTCGGCGATCATCGGCAGCCCCGACGCGCCGTACACCAACTCCCTGGCCGCGCAGGGTGCGAACTTCAGCCGGTCGTTCGGCGTCACCCACCCCAGCCAGGGCAACTACGTCGCCCTGTTCTCCGGCTCCCGGCAGGGCGTGACCGACGACAGCTGCGTGCCAGGGTTCACCGACAAGGCCAACCTGGGCGCCCAGCTCATCGACGCCGACTACACCTTCACCGGGTACTCCGAGGGCATGCCCTTCGACGGCGACACCGACTGCGACGACGGCCTGCCCGCGCCCCTGTACGTGCGCAAGCACAACCCGTGGGTGAAGTTCGACAACGTGCCCTCCGACAGCAACCTCACCTTCGACAGCTTCCCGACCGACTACACGCGGTTGCCGACCGTGTCGTTCGTGGTCCCGGACATGTGCGACGACATGCACGACTGCCCCGTCAGCACCGGCGACACCTGGCTGAGGGACAACCTCGACGACTACGCCCAGTGGGCCCGGACCCACAACAGTCTGCTGATCGTCACCTTCGACGAGGACAACTTCAGCTCCGTCAACCAGATCACCACCCTGTTCGTCGGCGAGAAGGTCCGACCCGGGGAGTACACCCAGCAGATCAACCACTACAACGTCCTGCGCACCATCGAGGACGCCTACGGGCTGGCCCCCATCAACAACGCGGTCAACGCGGCCCCGATCACCGGAGTGTGGCGCTGACACAAGGGAGGTCCGGGGTCCCCTCGGACCTCCCATCACCGCGAAGTTACCCGTAGGTGTTGAACATCTACTGTCCCCCCATTGGCCGAACCTGCGTCTTTGTTCAGGTGCTGTTAATCCGGATCCTCCTACGCTCCTGGCTACTTCCATCCCCCCTCAAGGAGTACGCCATGGAGCGCACAACGCTTCGGCGCGCCGTGCTGGCCGGTACCGGGATCGCCCTCGTGGGCGGCGTCCTGGCGGTACCACTGATCAGCGCGGCAGCCGACCCGAGACCCGTCAGCCCGTCCACAGCGGTGCGCGACGCCCGCAACACCCTGTCCGCGCACCGCGCCGAACTGCACGCCGGAGCCGACGACGCGTTCGAGCCCCGCGACGCGATCGTCGACCCGAACGGCACCCGACACGTCCGCTTCGACCGGACCTACCGGGGCCTACCGGTCCTGGGCGGGGACACGATCGTGCACAGCGCGCCGGGCGGCCAGTTCCGGGACGCGACCGTGACACTGCCGACGGCACTGAACCTGTCGACGCAGGCCACCGTGCCGGCGGCACGGGCCGCCGACGCCGCGTCGGCCGCGTTCACCGGGCACACGGTGCGGGCCACCCCGCAGCTGGCCGTCGACGCGACAGGCGCCCGACCGGTGCTCGTCTGGCGGGTGGGCGTCGACGGCGTCGGCTCCGACGGCGGTCCGAGCCAGCTCACCGTGTACGTCGACGCGACCACCGGCCAGGTGCGCCGGTCCTCCACCCAGGTCACGAGCCTGCTGGCCCGCAAGCCCGGGACCGGCGCACGGACCACCGCGGCGCACGCGACCCAGACCGCGCTGGTCCCGGGCAGCGGGAAGGGGTACCACGACGGCGACGTCACGGTGTCCACCACCCGGCGCGCGGACGGCCAGTACGAGATGAAGGACCCGGCGCGGGGCAACGGCGAGACCCGCGACGCCGGCGACGCCGACGCCCCGGGCGGCGCACCGCCGGCCGGCTGGGGCACGGCCATCACCGACGCCGACAACGCGTGGGGCGACGGCACCGCGGCCAACCGGCAGACGGCCGCCGTGGACGCGCACTACGGGATCCAGGCCACCTGGGACTACTACAAGTCCACCCACAACCGCTCCGGCATCAGGAACGACGGCGTGGGTTCGCGGTCCTTCGTGCACTACGGCACCAAGCTGGACAACGCGTACTGGATGGACGAGTGCTTCTGCATGGTCTACGGCGACGGGGCCAGCGGCTCCAGCCCGCTGACCTCCCTCGACGTGACCGGGCACGAGATGAGCCACGGCGTCACCGCCGCGACAGCCAAACTCGACTACGGCAACCCCGACGCGGGCGTCTACGTCGAGTCCGGCGGCATCAACGAGGCCAACAGCGACATCTTCGGCACCCTGGTGGAGTTCGCGGCGAACAACCCGGCCGACGTGCCCGACTACCTGATCGGCGAGAAGATCAACATCTTCGGCGACGGCAGGCCACTGCGCTACATGGACGACCCCGCCAAGGACGGCAGCTCCAAGACCTGCTGGTACCCCGGCATGGGCACCTCCATCGACCCGCACCTGTCCTCCGGAATCGGCAACCACCTGTTCTTCCTCCTCGCCGTCGGCTCCGGCACGCGCACGGTCAACGGCGTGTCCTACAACAGCCCGTCGTGCGGCGCGCCGGCGGTCAACGGCATCGGCAACGACAAGGCCGGCAAGATCTGGTACCGGGCACTGACCACCTACATGGTGTCCACCGAGACGTACCCGTTGGCCCGGGTCTCCACGATCAGGGCCGCCAACGACCTGTACGGTGCGGCCGAGTGCGCCGCCGTGAAGGCCGCGTGGACCGCCACCGGTGTCGGGGCCCAGGCGGGCGAGCCCGCCTGTGCGGGGACCCCGACCCCGGCGGGCAGCCCGAGCCCCTCCCCCGTCGGCGGCTCGTGCGCCGCGACCCAGGCCGTGCCGAACCCCGGCTTCGAGGCCGGCGACACGCCGTGGACCGCCTCCCCGGGCGTGCTCGGCGCGTTCGCCGACCAGCCGGCGCACTCGGGCACCCGCGACGCGTGGCTCAACGGGTACGGCACCGCGCACACCGACTCGCTGTCCCAGCAGGTCAAGGTGCCCTCGGGCTGCACGACCGTGACCCTGTCGTACTGGCTGCACGTCGACACCGCCGAGACGGGCGGCACCGCGTACGACACACTGACCGCGACGCTGGGCACCAAGGCGGTGGGCAGCTACTCCAACGCGGACAGCAAGGCCGGGTACACGAAGAGGACCTTCGACGTGTCCGCATTGGCCGGGCAGACCGTGACCCTGGCCTTCCAGGGGGTCGAGGACTCCTCGTTGAAGACCAGCTTCGTGCTCGACGACATCACGATCGACGCGTCCGGCGGCTCGACCGGCCCGACGCCGAGCCCGACCCCTCCGGTGGCGGACGGCACCCGGACCCCGTACAACGCCGCCTACGACGTGAAGCTGACCAGCGACGCGACCGGGGCGAACTGGACCGGCACCGAGAAGGTCACCTTCACCAACGCCTCCGACAGCCCCCTGGACAAGGTCGTCCTGCGGCTGTGGGACAACTGGCGCAACGGCTGCACCGGCACCCCGATCACGGTCGGCAACGTCACCGGCGGCACCGCCGCCACGCCCACCGTGAACTGCACCGCGCTGACCGTCACCCTGCCCGCGCCCCTGGCCAAGGGCGCCTCGGGCAGCGTGTCGTTCGACCTGTCGATCGCGGTGCCGGACGGTTCGGACCGCTTCGGCCGCGACGGCGCGTACTCCTTCGTCGGCAACGCGCTGCCGGTGCTCGCGGTGCGCGACGCCGCCGGCTGGCACCTGGACCCGTACACCAACAACGGCGAGTCCTTCTACACCCTGGCCAGCGACTTCACCGTCGTCCTCGACCACCCGTCGGCGCTGCGGATCCCGGCCACCGGCACCTCGACCACGGCCCCCGGCGGCACGGGCCGCACCGTGACGACGGCGACCGCGAAGAAGGTCCGCGACTTCGCCTGGGCCGCCGGCCCGTTCAGCACCTCCTCGGTCACCTCACCCGGCGGGGTCACGGTGCGCACCTGGTGGACCAGCGGGATCACCGCCTCCGCCGCCGCCGGGGCGCAGGCCACCGCCGCCGCGGCGATGGACGGGCACGCCAGCCGGTTCGGGGCCTACCCCTACGGCGAGGTCGACGTGGTGCTGCACAGCAACTTCTGGTTCGGAGGCATGGAGTACCCGGGAGTCGTGTTCACCCAGGCCACTGCCGTCACCCACGAACTCGGCCACCAGTGGTTCTACGGCATCGTCGGCGACGACGAGTACGCCAACCCCTGGCTCGACGAGGCGTTCACCGACTACGCCACCGACCTGCAGGACGGCATCGACGGCGCGGGCTGCTCGATCAGCTGGGAATCGGCGGCGGAAAAGCTGACCAACTCGATGGGGTACTGGGACCAGCACTCCACCCGCTACGCCACCGTCGTCTACGGCTACGGCAAGTGCACCCTGCACGACCTGCGCCGGGTACTCGGCGACACCGCGATGGCGAACCTGATGCGCGAGTACGCGCAGGCACACTGGTACGGCGTGTCCACCACCGCGGAGTTCAAGGCGGCGGCGCAGGCCAAGACCAGCACCGACCTGACCAGCTTCTGGGCCAGCCACCGCGTGGAGAGCTGAGCGACACCGTGGCCGAGGGCTCAGTCGTCCTCGGCCACGGCGCATTCCCGACGCCGCCCTGGTCACCGCGCCTCGTCACAGTGACCAGGGCGGCGAACATCGCTGCCCCTCCCAGCTGTCACCAACCCGCCCCGAAAAGCTCCCGGTAGACAATGCGGCCCAGGGCTCGGCGGCCTCTTTGACAGGGTGCGACGCCCCAAGAGCACCACGCCCGAGGCCAGGAAGCCTGAGCCACTGTCCTTGGCTGTTCTTCCGGCCCATGTGCGGCGTTCACCTCGACACGGCGCTCCTGAAGGCTGCGGCGCGAATGATCTTGGCGGCGTCCACGCGCGCTCGTGGGGTTCAGGACCAGCGCGTGACCTGATGACGCCGGTGAGTCCTCACCGGTGCGGCAGGCCGTGGAGCGATGCGGAGAAGAGAACAACGGGGATATGAGAATCAGGAGAATCGGCCGGGCTGTCGCCCTGGGCGTGGGGCTGGTGGCGGTCGCGGCAACCGGTGTCACCCTGGCGGGCGCGACCGGAAGCTCGGCAGCGGACCAGATCGCCGCACCAGTGTCCGTTCCGCTCGGCAACGATGCGATGACCTACGCGGTCAGTGCCGGCAGCGACCTGCCGGAGAGTCTGACGAAGGTCCAGCTACAGCGGATCTACCGCTGCTACACCACACAGATCAGCGGCAACCCGGTCCGGCCCGTGCTGCCTCGCCGGGGCTCCGGACTGCGGACCGAGTGGCTGCGGGAGATGGGCATCGTGGAGGCCGACGTGACCAACAACGACTACCCCTGCCTCACCGACCTCGGCGGCTCGGTGCTCCCCGACGACGGGCGAATCCTGGACGCGAACCCCAGCTACATCGTGCCGTTCTCCGTCGGCCAGTACATCGTCCAGGCCAACGTCGCGGCGGCCCGTGACCAGTTGGGTGTGACGGTCGTGGACCGTCGGGGCACGGCGATCCTCGGCCGGATCGACAATCAGTCCCCGATTGTCGGCGGTGCGGTGAACCACGGATTCCCGGTCACCCTTCGGACCTGTCGGGTGGTCTCGACCACGCCGGCCGGGGGCGGCTCCATGGCAGAGATGCTCTCCGACGACAGCTGGACCACCTGCAACGTCGAACTCTCGGTGGGTGGCAGCGGGGCGCACGTGACGGAACTTCTGCAGCTGAGGTACCCCGTATGACTGGGTCGAGGGTCCTCAGCCGGCTCGTTGCGGCGTGCCTCGCGCTGGCTTTCGCCCTCGGGCTGGCGGCCGTGCCGGCGTACGCGAGCGGCTTCCATTACGTGAAGGTGCCCGGCCGGACCACTCTGTGGAACGAGAACAACGGGGTGGACTTCACACTCGACAGCGGCGGCTGCACGTACAACGCGAAATTCGCCGTGGTCGCGGAGGGCCGGATGCTGGCCAAGCAGGTCTACGTCCTCGGCACACTGATACGCGGCCCGCAGGTCGACGGAGCGTACTACTGCAACATCTCCATCTCCGCGTCCTTCTTCAACTCGATCACCAACGAATGGGGATCCGCCACCCACACCTATCTCTGGTGGAACAACGCGATCTCGGGAAACCATAAGGGTGAGACCCCCAGCATCTGGCTGCGGCAGAGGCTGGACGGCGGCATGGAGGACCCGAACCTCGAGCTACACCCGGGTTGGACCCTGCAGAGTATGGAGTTCTCCGTCCTCCGGCAGGACCTGCCCGCCGCGGACCAGAAGTTCCTGTCGGTCTTCTACGACACCCGGATGTGCCAGGGCGGTGGCGGCCGCTTCGTCTGGGACTGCGGCTGGTACCGGGTGGCCGACTGATCGTCGGCGGTCACCCCTGCTCTGGGGGTGACCGCCGGCAGGTCACACAGGGTTCCCGCGGCTGGAAACGGGACGGTAGAAGATAAGCGGGACGATCCATATGGGCATGGACCACCGCTGGCGGCGACATCCTTGATCAGGTGGTCGCCGACAGCGGTGGACGGCCCCCGTTTCGGGCCCGACGCGTCGGTCAGTCGGTGCCGAGGAACTGACGCGGGATGTAGCCGGCCTCCTGCGACCAGCCGGTCGGATTCGGGTGTCCGCCCTCCTGGAGCATCCCGAGGCCGATCCGGGTCGGCAGCAGTTGCCTCAGCCAGGGTTCTCCGGCGCAGATGTCGTGGCCGGAGAAGAGCGGGCGAACATCGACATAGCCGATCCGGCCGTTGACGTCGCCCACGTCCTTGACGGTCTCCCGGATGACCTTGTTGAGTCGGTCACCGAGTCGGTTGAGCATGGTCATCTCTGTGGGCGACAGCTTGACGAAAGGCGTCCAGCCGGGCAGGTTCCACAGTGCGCAGTTGACCGGGCCGCTGTCGGGGAAGAGAGCCGGGTAGCCGATGACCTGCACCTGCGCGTCGCCGGAACTGTCAAGCACCTGCTGGTAGGTCGCCGCCAGCATGGGACGCATGCTCTCGATCCTGGCGAGCAAGACCGTCTCGTAGTCGTCGCAGACGTAGTAGACGCAGTACTTGAGCACGTTGGAGAAGCCGGCGTCGTTGCCGCCGATGGACAGGGTCACCAGGTCGACGGGCATGTTCGCGTTCGTCCTGCTCAGCATCCGCACCTGATAATCGGCGGACAGTACCCTGCTGGGGCTCGGGTCGTTGCCCCAGACCTGCGACCGCCACGGTTCCATCTTCGGCTGTGGCTCGCTGCCGGGCTCCGCGGGGATGATGTCCTTGCCCTGCCGGTCCAGAAGCGGGGCGCTGCCGGGCAGGCCGGGCACGATGTTGCGCATCACCGCGCCGGAGCAGGCCACCAGGTCCAGTCTCGCCTTACCCGCATGGGTGAGAGACAGGATGCCCTGGGAGTCCGCCGGGTCCTTGAACAGAGCGGCGTAACTGCCGTAGGACCGGTGGCACTTGCTGCCGTCGCCGTCGACGTAGTTCCGGCCGCCCTCGCCGGAGGCGTAGGAATCACCCATCGCGACGTAGTGCTTGATCCGGCTTGGGGTCGCCGGCACGGTGCGCACCTCCGCGGATCTCGAGCCCTCGGCGTCGAGGTACATCGGGGCGACGCGGTAGGCGTACTCGTTGAGTTCGTGGGCGATCCGGTCGAAGTAGGACTCGGTCCACAGCTGCTGGGGGTCGGCCTGCACGACGGCGAGGAGGCTGAAGTCGGTCTGGCTGGCGACCGCGCGTCGGTACACCCGATAGGAGGCGACCTCGGGCTTCTTGTTCCAGGTGACGCTGGCCCCTGAGGCGGAGCTGACCACGGTCAGTCCGAAGACGTCGGGCACCGGTTCGCCGTAGATGCCGAGGGAGCTTTCGCCGGACGGGGCGCCCGCGGAGATGTCCGACACCCGCAGGGTGGCGTCCTGCAACTGATGGCCGATCAGGTCGGACACGCCGCCGAGGCGGTACGCCCAGGTGCCGGGGGTGTGTGTGAGGCTGAGGGTGCCGCCGTTGACGAACTCGACCTGACGCTGGTCGGGCGCGACCGTCGCGCCGTCGGACTGCTGATAGAAGACAGCGTAGATCTGGACCTTGCATCGGGGGCCGGTGACCGTGGCCGTGACCGTGATGGAGCGGCCCCGGGAGTCGTTGGTGAACCCGCCGGTCAACGTGCACCGGCCGTGCCGGGCCTGGGCGGTCGCGCCGCTGCCCGGGACTCGGCCCTCGTCGAGTGGGGTCATGGACCGCAGCATGGTCGAGTTCGCGGCGGCTGGGGCGGTGGCTGTCGGGCGTTGCAGCGAGCCGCAGGGTTCGGCGTCGGTCGCGGTCAGTGGGGCCAGGCCGTGCGACAACAGGACTCCGGGCTGCTGGCAGATCAGGGAATTGGGCCCGGAGAACACCTCGTTGAGCGGACTGGTGTTGATCGTCGCCTCGGGCAGCGCGTTGTAGACCCGATGGGTCAGCTCGGGCACGTAGCCCGGGTCCAGCGCCATCGGCAGGCTGGGTGGGCCGCCGCCCTGGTCCAGCACGCCGAGCACCGTGGCGCCCCGGCGGTCGGGGGCCGTACCCAGCAGCTGGTCGACGTAGGCGCTGATCGAATACGGCAGCACGTAGACCCCGGTCAGACCGCTGGCGTCGTTCTCCGCGAGGGCCGACCCGCCAGTGGTGGTACGCACGCACGGATAGGTACCGTCGGTGAGCAGCGGCTCGTCGATCTCCAGGAAGGCTGCGAAGGCGGTGCGTACGGCACCGGCGACGGGCAGCAGGGGCGTGACCGTCGGGTCGGCGCAGGTGTAGATCGCTTGCAGCCGGGCGAGGGACAACCGGCGTGTGAAGGCTACGTCCCCGCGCACGGCGAAGGACACATTCTCCGGGTACGCCGCGTCGTTCGGCCGGATCGGGGCCGGCCCGACCGGATCGGTGACCGTGCCCAGTACCGCCCGGCCGCGTAGGTCCGGGGCGGTGGTGCCGGCCTGGGCGAGGTAGTTGGCCACCGAGTACGGCACGATCGCGGTGTTGGTCAGCACCCGCCCGTCATTGTCCGCGACCAAACGGCCGGCCGCGTCGGTCGATTTCAGACAGCTCAGGCCGGCGGCCTCCGCCGCCGTGATGGACAGGTACCGCAACCAGGTCGCCCGGAGCTCGGAGCCTGCCGCCGGCAACATCGGGGTGAGCGCCGCGTCGCCGCACCGGTAGACGTTCTGCAACTGGGCCCGGGTCATCCGTCGCGGGGCCGAACCGCCGGCCGGTACCGCGAAGCTGACGCTGTCCAGCGCGTAGGGCGCGTACACCAGGGCGGGGTCGCTCGGCGAGGCGACCGGGTCGCGGTTGGAGACCCGAGCGAAGTCCACGCAACCGTCGCCGCGCCTGCGGGATTCCAGCAGGGCCGACACGCCTTGGGCGTCGTCGGCCGGCCGGGGAATGCCGCAGGGCAGGCCGGCGTCCGAACCGCTCGACCAGTAGGACGAGAGCTGCTCGGCGTTGTCGATGTGGATGGTCGAGGACATGTCGCCCATCACCGGCGCGGTGCTGGCCGAGCCGACCCCGACCAACTTCCCGTTCCCGGTGTGGCGTTGGCTGTCGGGTGTGCCGCCGCCACAGGCGCCGTTCGGCAGGGTCGTGAAGCCGTACAGCCGGATGGTGTAGCTGTCCTTACAGAGCAGGGAGTTCTCCCCGACGAACGTCTCCTTCCACGGCGTCGCGCCCAGCTTCGCTGTGGGCACGGCGATGTACACGTCGTGCACGAGGGCCGGGCTGTAGTTCGGGTTGCCGACGTACATCGGCCGCGCCGGGTAGGTGCCGATCTCCCCGAGAGTCGCCGCGCCGCGCATGTCAGTGGCCAGACCGAACGACTGCTGGATGAACTGGGTGACCGAGAACGGCAGGATCCCGTCACCTGGCAGCGTCCGGGTGTCGTTGGCGGAGCTGCCGACGAACCCGATGCACGGGTAGTCGCCGTTGGCGATGTCGGAGTCCCGGATGCCCATCATCGTCAGCCAGGCGTCCCGGACCGGCGAGACGCCGGTCGGTAGCAGCGGCCTGACCGTGACCCCGGAGATCGTGGAGTTGTAGCACCGGTATAGGCGCTGGAGCTGGACCAGGGTCAGCCGCTGCGGCAGGTCCGGAGAGGTCGTGGCCCAGCTGACGTCACCGTCGTATCCGAATCGGTTGACGGCCAGCGGGGCACCGCCATCGCCGCCTGTCGCGCCGGTGATCCGGCCGACGGCGGCATTCGTGACGGTACTCGGCACCGTCTCGGCTGACTGGGAGGCGTACTGTGCGATCGAGAACGGCAGAATCGAGGTGCCGTCGAGCGCGCTGGCGTCGTTCTCCCGGGGTACCTGGCTGACGCACGATGCGACCTGGCCCTCCGCGATCGACAGAAAGTCCAGCCAGATCGCGCGCAGCCGGCTGCCCACCGGCGGCAGTAGTGGCCGGTAGGCGGTGTCCTGGCAGGTGTAGATCCCGCGCAGCCGGTCGGCGTCGAGCAGCCGAGGTACCGAACCGGTCCGTGACACCAGGAAGGTGACCGTGTCGCGGGCGAATGGCAGGTAGGTCACGCTGTCGGGTGTGGGTTCCGGCACGTAGGACAGACGGGCGAAGTCCACGCAGCCGTCTCCGGCGGCCATGGAGGCGCGCAGCGCGGTAAGGCCGGCGGCGTCGGTGCCGGGCCGGGCGATGGTGCAGGTGTCCTTGGGGTGAATCGTCGCCGAGCCGGTCGCGTCAAAAGAGCCGACCACGGGCTGGCCGTTGAGCGTGAGCGTTCCGCCGAGCGCGTTCATGACATCGGCGGTGGTGCCCGAGCCAACCCCGGTCAGCGGGCGGAAGGCGGGAGTACCGCCCGGATCCGCTGCCGCGCCGGTACTCATCAGCAGGGCAGCCGCCACAATCGAGGCCACCAGGCCTGCTGTGAACGAACCTGGTCGACGGCGTCGATGTGTGTGGAAATCGTACATGGTGACTTTCCCCCGTTGCCTTGCCATGATCGCGTGCAGGCAACGCTAGTGAGAATCCGCCCGCCAGAACGCCCGCCCGGTTGAACAACGGACACCTAGTGGATCAACGCACGGGGGTGTCGCAGCTGGGCGCGGCTAGCAATCAGCGCCCAGGCCAACGCCCTGGTCACTGCGCCTCGCCACAGTGACCAGGGCGGCCAATCTCGACGCCCGTCCAGCTGTTACCAACCCGCCCCGAAATGCTCCCGGTAGACATTGCGGCTGCGGGCTCGGCGGCCAGGATGACGGGGCCGCTCGGCCGGATAGCCCACCGACACCAGGAGCGCGATGGCCAGATCCTCGCGGTCGTCGATGCCAACAGCCTTCTTCACGAGTGCCTCGTCCCACCCGTTCATCGGCGACGTGGCCAGCCCCAACTCCGTGGCCGCCAACATCACGAAGCTGGCGGCGATCATGGCGTCCTTGACCGCGTACTCGCGCAGCAGTCCGCGGTCCTGGAGCCCGGCCTGAAACGCCGTCGACGCGGTGGAGAACATCGCGATGAACTCCTCGCTCCAGGCCCCGTTGCCGCGTGCGTGGGCATAGACGTCGCTGCGATCCTCCCGCCAGGCCCACGGTTCGGCCACGAAGACCAGAACCACCGGGGCCTCCTGCGGCTGGGGCTGCCCGCCCGTCGCCAGGGTCAGGCCGGCACGGCCCTCCTCGCTGGACACCACGATGATGGACCGATCCTGAAGGTTCCAGCTGGTCGGCGCCTCGATCGCCAGGTCCAGCAGTGTTTCGAGGTCGGCGCCAGGGACGGGGTCGGGTCGGTAGTGGCGGACTGCGCGGCGGGTACGGATGGCGTCTGCGACAGAGAGCGTGCGGTTCGTCATGCACTAACTATCAGAGAGTCGCTCTCCTTTCGGAAGAAGGCACTTGAGAGTGCGTTACTCTCCCAAGGGTGCGCACCATCGTGGAATCCTCCGGCCTGCCCGCCGACGTCTACTCCGCCGAGTGCCCCACCCGGCAGGTCCTCAACCACATCGCCGGCAAATGGACGATCCTCATCGTCGACGCCCTGATCGACGGCACCATGCGCTACACCGACCTGGCCCGACGCGTCCAGGGCGTCTCGCAGAAGATGCTCACCCAGACCCTGCGCCAACTCGAGGCCGACGGATTCCTCACCCGTACGGTGCACCCGACCATCCCGCCCCGGGTCGACTACGACCTGACCGAGCTGGGCCGTAGCCTGGCCGGCCCGATCGCCGCGCTCCGGGAATGGACCGAAGCCCACATCAACGAGATCGAGAAGGCCCGGCAGCGGGCCAGCAAGTGACTCGCTCGGGTCCGTTGACCACCCCGTTTCATCGCGGGACCCACCGACCACGGATCACCGCACTCCCGCGACGGTGAGGCGGCCCGAGCATCGCTGGACCGTGTCGATGTAGCCGTGCTTGGCGTACATCCGGATCGCTGACGTGTTGGCGCTGTAGACACTCAGCGCCGCCACACCGTAGTCGGCGATCAGCCGGCGGGTGAGTGCGGTGGTGAGCGCCGAGCCGAGGCCCTGGCCCTGAAAGTCGGGGTGCACCGCGAACCCGCCGAACATGCCCACCCCGGATCGACCGACGTCGGCGGCGACCGCGGCGATCCGGCCGGCGACGCGTACGCCGAGCCAGGCGATCACCTGCGGCTGGCCGGGTCGGACCTGACTCGCCGGCAGCGCGAGGTCGAGGACGGCATTGATCTCGTCCGCGTCACGCCGACCGTCGAGCACGACCATGGTGGGCGCGGACGGGTCGAGTTCCTGGATCGTGTGCGTCCACCGGAATTCCCACTCGTCGGTCTGTCCAGCAAACGGCAGCTCGATCCCGGGCGGTCCGTGCAGCCCGTCGAGCCCGGCCAGGTCGACCATGTCGATGAGCCGGCGCGCGTCGCCGGGAGGGCCCACGAGCAGGGCGGAGTGGCCGTCGCCGGCGGCGTACCGGACGAACAGCGCGTCGCCGAGCCGGTGACCGGTGGCCTCGCCGCGCAACTGGTAGCGCAGATACGGCGAGTCGGCGACCGCGAGGATGGCCCCACGGTCGGGCAGCAATTCATGATCCACTCCGCCGACGATAGTACGGAGGCCGCCGTCATCGAGAACCCGAGCCGTCACGACGACACCCGCGCGGTGTCGGCGGCAACCTGGTCCTGGCCGGCGCCGACGGACTCGCGGCACGTGGCGTGCCGGATCAGCGCGGCCACGGCGAGCACCGCGATCAGCGCACACACCCCGACCCAGCCCAGTGTCGTGTACAGGCGTGTCCCGAGCCACGAGCCCGCGCCGCCGCTGACGTAGGCGCAGGTCATGTAGGCCGTGTTGAGGCGACTGCGCGCGTGTGTTGCGATGCCGTAGATCCGTACGCCGTTGGCGACCATCCCGGACTGCATCGCCACGTCGAGCAGGAGCAGGCCGACGGTCACGGCGATCAGCCCGACGGTGCCGCCGGCCGCACCGAAAGCCAGCACCGCCGCGGAGGCCGCCATGCCGGCGAGGGTCACCCGGTTGACCGCGTCGGGGCCGTGCCGGTCCACGAGTCGACCCGCGAGCGGCGCGCACACCATGGTGGCCGCGTTGACCAGTGCCAGCAGTCCCACCGCGCGGGCGTCGAGGCGGTACACCGGCCCGGTGATCAGCATCGCCACGCACGTCCAGGCGACGGAGAAACCGGCGAACGCGGCGGCCTGGTTCAGGCATGACCGGCGCAGCGGCGGTTCGGTGCGCAGCAGTCGCAGCGGCTGGATGACCAGCGTGCGGTAAGAATGCCGCGACGTGGGCGTGGTGTCGGGCAGCGCCCGCAGGAGCACGAGCGCCATGGCGAGGGTGAACACGGCCGCGATCAGGTACGGCGCCCGCCAGCCCAGCGCCTCGCCGAGCATCCCGCCGAACGCCCGGGACACGAGCATGCCGGCGATCGACCCGCTCAGCAGCGTCCCGCTGACCACGCCGCGCCGGTGCGCCGGTACCAGCCCCGCCGCCAGCGGGCCCATGATGGGTGCCACGACAGCGGTGACCCCGACCAGCAGACTGGCCCCGACCAGCGCGGGAAGGTCCGGGGCGAGGCCCGCGCCCGCCAGCGCCAGGGTGGTCAGGCCCAGCAGTGTCACCAGCAACGGCCGGTGCGGCAGCCGGTCACCGAGCGGGACCAGCAAGAGGATTCCGAGGGCGTACCCGACCTGGGTCGCGGTCACCACACCCGCGGCGGCGTCCGGGTCCGCCCCCAGCCCGGCGGCGACCAGGGGGCTGATCGCCTGCGGAAAATAGATGGTCCCCACGGCCACGCCGCAGGTCAGGGCGAGTATTCCGACCAGCCGGCCGGTCACTGTCGTCGTCACGCCGTCCAGTCCACGACGGGACGGGCCGGCCGCGGAATCGATGTAGGCTACACCTTAATGATCATCTACGAACTCGGCGTCGAGGACCTCGCCGACACCCGCTTCGCGATCTCCCCGATCAACGAGACCGTGCTCAGCCTGCGGATCCTCCGCGACCCCGGCGTGCACGCGCTGCACCTCCCCTGGCGCCGCACGGCGTTGAGCCGGCTCGACCCGGCGGATGTCGACCTGCTGGTGTCACTCGTCGGACCGCGCCTGACACTGCCGGACTTCCTCACCCCGCGGCCCACGACGTTCGCGCCGACCTTCGCCGACGAAATGGCGGTCCTGCTGGCCACGCCCGCCGAGCTGATCCGCCGCGACCTCACCGCCGCCCACGCACCGAGCCCCGTGCCCCACCAGTTGCGCACCGAGGACGAGCACACCGCCGCGACGTTGCGCGACGCCATCGGCGACGTGCTTCACCGGTACTGGAGAATCGCGATCGAACCGTTCTGGGCACACCTCCGCCTCGTCGCGGAAGCCGACATGACCTACCGCGCCCGGCAGTTGGCCGTCGGAGGCGCACGGCTGCTGTTCGCCGACCTGCACCCGCACGTGCGCTGGCGCGACGGCGCCCTGACGATCGACCGGATGATCAGCCAGTTCCGGGTCGCGGCGGCCGGGCACGGGCTACTGCTGATGCCGTCGGTGTTCGCGCACAAACCGGCCCCGCCGGTCACCTCCGACATGCCACCGGCACTGACCTACCCCAGCCGCGGCGTGGCGACCCTGTGGGCGGCCCCGACCGTGGACCCGACCGCCCTGGACGCGCTGATCGGCGTGGCGAAGGCACGCCTGCTCGGCCTGCTCGACGAGCCACTGTCCACCAGCGAGATCGCCCGCCGGGTCGGCGTGAGCCCGAGTGCCGTGTCCCAGACCCTGCGGGTGCTGCACGACACCGGGCTGGTCACCAGATCCCGCAGTGGCCGACAGACCCTGTATCGACGCAGTACCCTCGGCGATCAACTCACCAGCTCCACCGCATAGTGGTCACGGCATCGGTGACGGGAACCGCCGGTCCTGGCTGGCTCCACCCGACCGGGGTGGTGGCGCAGCCGGCCACGGTGACGTTACATTCATGGACATGAGTCACATGGTGTCCGTGACATTCCGACGCGACTGGACAGACGAGTCCGGCGTGATCCACCGCGCCGGCGAAGAGACGCAGGTGCCGGAGAGCCTGCTGGCCGCGCTGATCGAGGACGGCTACGTCGGGTTGGGCCTGTCGGACGAGCCCGGGATCCAGCAGGACTGGATCGGGCCGGGCTGATGGGTTCTGAACCCGACAACGAGGGCATCCAGTTGCTGGCCGCTGTCGTCGAGCGGGAGCTCACCTTCCAGGACAGTCGCAAGGCTTCCTTGGAGAACAGGGGCAACAACGTCATCACCACATCCGGTGGCCTCGTCGCACTGCTGTTCGCGCTGGCCGCGCTGGTGACGCAGGCCAACGGGTACCAACCGCCCGGCGAGGCCGTCGTCATCGTCCTGCTGGCCCTGCTGCTGTTTGTCGCCGCAGCGGTTCTGGGCCTGCTCACCAACGCCGTACGCAACTATGCCCGAGCCAACGCGGACCAGCTTCAACGCACCGTGGAGGGCTCTTGGCGCGTGCTGACCGCCCGGGGAGCGCTGCGGATGATCGTGGACAGCAACCTCGACGTGCTCCGATACGCGCAGCGACAGAACCGGGGCAAAGCCCAACTTCTGCGCTGGGCCATCCTGGCCGAGGTGACCGCCGTTGCGTTGCTCGCCGCCGCGGTTGGCGTGATTCTGACCCACGCCCTGCACTGACAAGCAGCCGCACCTGCGACACCGGCCTCGATATCCTTCCAGCACACGGGTACCGGGCCTCAGGGGCTTGACCTCAAGTCCGCTTGAAGCGCGAAGCTGATCGACGTGAGCACAGAGCAGAGCCCCGACATCGAAGCCATCCGCCAGGTCATCGCCACCATCGAACACTCCCAACGCAACGAGTCGCCCGAGGAGTTCCTGAGCCTCTTCCGGCACGACGCGATCTGGACCACCGCCGGCGGCAGACTGCTGTGGGGCCTGACCGAGATCGCCGACTTCACCCGCCAGGCGCTGCCGGGAGCGATGGCGCAGCAGACCGTCACCTACGAACTGGTCGACGTGCTGTTCATCCGACCCGACGTCGCGGCGGTCAAAGGACGCGGGCAATACCGCACCCTCGACGGCGTGCCACAGGGCAACCCGACCACCCCGATGTACGTCCTGGCCAAAGAGGAAGGCCGGTGGCTGATCACCGCCGCCCAGAACACCGAACAGCTCCCCGGCTGACCACGGGCGCGGGGCCATGGCCGCCGTCGGCTCCCAGATCTCGCGTCACCCGTTCATGATCGGCTTTTCGCCCAGCTGGTGGCAGCCGATACCCGGCAGCTTCGTATTGTTGGGAGCTGTGCGCACTCGGATGGTGTTGGTCAGACATGGCGACTCGGTACACAAGGCACAGCGCGTGGTCGGCGGCCCACGGACATGCGGCGGCCTGACCCCACTCGGCCACGAGCAGGCCGCGCGGCTCGCGTCGCGCATCAAAGGTCAAGCCGCCGACTGGGGTCGCATCGCGGTGTACTCCTCGACACTGCGGCGCGCGCGGGAAACCGCGGCACCGATCTCTGAACAGCTGGGCGTCCCCGCCGCCACCGACTGCGGGCTGTGCACGTGGCACACGCCCCCGTACGCCGACGGGATGCCGATCGCCGAACTACGGCGCGACCACAGTGTCGACGGCGGCGGAGTCTTCCGCCCGTTCGAACGCGACAACGAGACGTGGGCGGAGCTGGTCACCCGGGTGTCCAGGACGCTCGTCGACATCGCCGCACGCCACCGGGGCGGGACAGTCCTAATCGTGGGGCACGCCGAGACCGTCGCGGCATCGTTCGGCGGACTGGGGCTGCTCGGGCACTACTACCCCTTCGAGGTGGCGAATGTGCGCAACGCCGCCGTCACCGAGTGGGTCACCGACGACGATCCGGCACAGTTCCCGCCGGCACGCTGGACACTCGTACGCTTCAACGACGCCTCGTAGCCGGGCTGCCACGGGACTGTCGGGGTACAGACTCAGCGCACGCTCCTACGCGCCGCCGCCCCGTCGGCACCTCCCGCGCCGGCCGGGCGGTCGCGGGCCGTCCCCAGCCAGCGGCATTCACACACGCGGTGATGCCGGCTGGGCTTCTGGCGCGGCGTCGGCGTAGCTGGCCCGGCGCAACGGCGAGCAGTACGCGTAGCCGCCGGCCACGGCCAGGCCGACGATCCCCGCCCACAGCGCGCACCGGTCGCTGGTGTGGTCGGCGAGCAGCCCGCCGAGCGGGGCGCCGATCACGACCGCCGCCCGGTTGACCGACCGGATCGTGCCGCCCATCCGGGCCTGGAGCGCGTCGGGCGTGATCGACTGCCGCCAGCCCATCTCGACCGGTCCGCACACCCCGAGGAGGAACCAGAAGCCGAACAGGCCGAACGCGACCATGGGCAGCGCGGCCGACCCGGGCCGGGCGAACACGACCAGCAGCCATGGCAGAGCCTTGGCCAGGGAGCACAGCACCATGGTGGGGCCGGCGTCCAGGCGGGCGGACAGCCGGCTGGACAGCGCGTTGCCCAGCACCGCGCCGACGCCGCCAGCCGCGTAGACCAGGCCCAGACCGAACGCGCCCAGCCCGAGCTGGCCCTTCTCGACCACGAAGAAGGTGAGCACCGTGGTCAGCGCGCTGTGGACCAGGAACCACAGGTGCCCGTTGATCGCGTGCGCGCGCAGGAGGCGATGCCGGTACACGTAGGACAGCCCCTCGCGCAGCTCACGGACCAGATCACGGCGCTCGTCCGGCTGGGGCGCCGGTTCGGAGGTGCGGATCGTGGCCAGCACCAGGCCCGAGGCGAGATAGCTGACCGCGTCGACGACGATCGCGATCGGGGCCGTGATCACCCTGATCAGCACGCCGCCGAGCGCCGGCCCGGCGGTCTGCGCCAGGTTCGTGGTCAGCTGGAGCTGGGCGTTGGCCGGGGTGAGCAGCTCCCGGGGTACGAGTCTGGGCAGGTACGCCTGCTCGGCGGTGTCGTAGAGCAACGACAGCATGCCGAAGCAGAACAACAGCCCCGCCAGGGTGGTCAGGCTGAGCGCCTCACCCAGGTAGAGCAGCGGGATCGCGGCAAGCAGCAGGCCCCGCCCCAGGTCAGACCAGACCAGGACGGGCCTGCGCCGGTGCCGGTCGATCAGCACGCCCGCGACCAGGCCGAACAGCAGGTAGGGCAGCCAGCGGGCCGAACTGACCAGCCCGTACTCGGTGGCGCTCGCCCGCAGCCCCTCCACCACGAGGATCTGGAGCGCGATCGTGGTGATGTGGGTGCCGAACACCGAGACCGTGCTGGCGGCCCAGAAGCGTCGGTAACCGTCGATCTGGACCAGTCTGCTCATGATCAACACTATGGCAGACCGAACCGACGTGGCACCGCCCCGCGCTGGCGGGCGGCGCGCTGCTCGGCTTCCTGCTGCTGCGCCCTTGTCTGGCGGCTGCCGAGGGGAGGGCTGAGGTCGCCGAACCCCAGCCCCGCTCCCAGCGAATCCCCGGGCGGGAGGTCAGCTTCCGCGAACCTCGATCACGCCGCCGCCGTCACCGGAGGCGATCACCCGGATCCGCACACCGGCCGCGGTGTCCTCGAAGACCTGTCCCGCCCGGAAGGCACCGTCATCCAGTGGCCTGCAGCCAGCGGGCGGAGACGCATCCGTCTTCGAGTCCATCACCTGGATCGGCGCGTATCCCGACCACGCCGCCGAATCGACCCTGTAGATGACCACGCCGGACGAGCACGCCTTGGAATCCAAGCCGATCGCCCGGCGGTACTCGGCGACGTACGCCGTCGTCTCCTCCGTGCGGATGACGACCATCTTGCGCCCGCCGGCCCGCTCGATCGGGGTCAGCGGGAAGGTGGCGCGCCCGTGCTGCGGCGCGCAGAAGACCTGGTTGTCGTCGAGCCAGCCGAGCTTCCAGGCGTGCCAGGCGAAGTACTGTGGCGCGTTGCCCGCGATGTCGCCCATGATGTCCCAGCCGCCGACGTAGCGGTGCCAGTCACCGGTACCGTCCGGGTCGGTGAAGGCGTACAGGTCAGGCAGTCCCATCGTGTGCCCGGTCTCGTGGTTGAGCACCTTCGAGCCCCAGCGCCACATGTCCTGCCCGAACGTCGCCCCCCACCGCAGCGGGTGACCGTCGGCGACGACCCCGGGGCTGTCGACCCGGTCGTCGATGAAGGCCGGCGAGAACGTGATCCGCGCGGCGTTCTTCGGCGGCACGAGGTAGACCAGGTCGTAGCGGGAGAAGTCGACGACGCTGTCGGCCGCCGCCACGGCCTGCTTGATGTAGAGCTCCTGCTGCTCGAAACTGATCCCCCGCTCGAAGCCGTAGGAGCCGGAGTCCTGCGGCATCCGGAACCACCGCCTGACCGGATCGATGGTCAGGTTCAACCGCCCGTTCGACGCCGTCCGGTACCAGTCGGTGCCCGGCTGGAGCCAGTTGTAGTACTCATCGGTGTCGCCGCTCGGCGCCGGGGCGTCGGGAAAGTCGACGAACAGCATGACCGCCCGGGCCTTTCCCGTCGAGGGGTGAAACACCGGGTGCATGGTGTCGTGGCCCTCGTCGGTCCAGCCCGTACGGCCGGGCAACTTGCACGCCTCGGTGGCAGTCGCCGAGCGCGGGGCGGCATACGCGGTCCCGGTAACGCCGAGTGTGGCGGTGACGATCAGGCTGGCCACCACCGCTGTCATGCGGGTGAAGGGGTGCACGGAACTACTCCTTTTTCGTGGGGGTCCGGTAACGGGACGTGGCAGGCCACCGGTCGACGCGCGGCACCGAGTCGAGCAGTCCACGGGTGTACGGATGGCGCGGTGCGACGCTCGTCGCTTGGTGGCATGTAATATTTCACTGCCGTTTAGCGGAACACCCGTCCACGGTCACCAGGCAGCCCCCAGAGCCGCATAACTCGGGGTTATCAGTCGAGGTCAGGCAGGACGTGACCTGGCACTTCCGGCCCAGCCGCAGTCAGGTCCGCGCCGAATCCCTGACACTCGCGCCACCGCGAGTACACCCGGCTGCGGGCCACCGCGGCCTCATACGCCTGCGCGACCAGGCACGTCAAAGCCTCTCCCCGCGCCGCGAGCGGGCCGAACCGGTGCCAGGCGAGAACATGCCGGTACCACAGCGGCGTCCCCGCGATCGGGCGGACGACGATGCCGGGCACCTCGTCGAAGGTCGGCTGGCACAGCGACACCGCGTGGCCGGAGCGCACGACCTCGACGACGAGCCGCCCCTCCGCCTCATAAGGCACCCGGATGTGGAAGCCGGCCGTGAGCGACCAGTACTCCCTGATCCGGTCGTCGTCAGGCTGCGGCAGCACCCAGTCGTCGTCGGCCAGATCCGCCAGAGTGATCTCGGCGCGGTCGGCGAGCCGGTGGGCGGCCGGGAGCATGACGAAGACGGGTTCGGTGACCACCGGGTGGTACACCACCCCGTGCCGGGGCTCAAGCTCGTACGCGGGGCAGTCACCGAGAACGCCGGCCTCCAGCCGCCCGGCCGCGATGTGATCGGCGAGCGGCAACGATGAGCCCTGCGCGCGCAGGGTGATCTCCGAACACGGGAACAACGAGTGGATCGCCGTGACCAGCCCGCCGAGCAGCGGCGTGTTGACCGACCCCAACCGGAACCGATGGCGGTCGACGCCGCGACCGGCGGCCAGCGTGGCCACCTGCAGCAGATCGTCGACCGTCGGGAGCACCGCTCGCGCCCGGGCCAGCACGATCTCCCCGAGGGGCGTGGGCGTCACCCCGTTCTGGTGCCTGACGAACAGGTCGCCGCCCAGCGCTCTTTCGATGCGTTGCAGTTGGGCGGTCAGACCCGGCTGGGAGACCCCCAGGACGGAGGCTGCGCGGCGAAGGCTCCCACTGGCGGCGACCGCGCAGAGCACCCGAAGGTGCCGAACCTCAAGCTCCATCACCGAAGGCTATGGAGCGCGGGAGGTCCCCGCAACGGTACACAACCATTACCAAAGCCATCATCGCTGGCAGAGCACGACCGGCACGAAATCTCGTGGCTGCTAACAAGCCCGGGGCGAGATCTTGGTGCGGGCGACGCCTGGGAAAATCCGTGCGTGGATGACGCAAAGATGCCGTGGCGCAACACGACGCATGACTGGGCCAGCACCGTGGACGGCGAACACCTCGCCGAAGTCCGCCAGCAACCGGCGACTTTTGCTCCCGGCGGAATCGCGCACCTGATCCTCGAGGTCGTCGCCTACGCCGCCGACGAGGCCGAAAACACGACCGCGGGACGGTGCGTTGTCACCCTGCACGACGACGGCTCCGTGTCCGTGGCCGACAACGGGCGAGGAACCGACACCCGCCACGACGAGCAGGGCCGGCCGATCAAGAAGCCTGTCATGGCGACCAAAGATCTGCGGTACTTCGACTTCCCCGACGCCCAACAGCTCCCCGACACCCACCCCCGCCGGGGCATGTCCGTCGTCGCGGCGCTCAGTGAGTGGCTCGTCCACACCAACCACTGCCGCGACGGGGCATGGACCCAACGCTACGAACACGGCATACCCGTCACCGACCTGATCCCCGTCCCCCACGCCGGCACGACAGGGACCACCGTGCGCCTACTCCTCGACGCGGCGCTCGGCACGTCGGCGACAGTGTCAGCCCCCGAACTCGTTCAGCTCACCCACACCGCCTGGCCACACCTGACCATCGAACTCGCAGACGAACGCACCACCTGAGACCCCGCCCGCCGTCCACGCGGCTGCCGCACCGCGCCGATTTCCGGCGCGGCCGGTAGACCGCTCAGACACCCAGCGGGGTGTACTGGCCCCGCGCGTGATCAGCCACCGCCGCCCCCGACACCCGCGCCTCGATCGGCAGCACGTCCAGGCAACGGTGCAGTGCCGCCGCCATCGCCTCGCGCGGGGCGCGCATCGAGAGCGTGCAGTGGGGTACCCATGAACCGGTTCGGTAGTTGTCGTTTCCCCCGATCCCGGCGGCGTCGAGTCGCGCGTGCACCGCGGCGTGGTGCGCGATCAGCTCCGGCGTGGGCACCGGTCCGAGCCACAGCACCCGGCCGACGAACTGGCCGACGTGGTCGAGGCGCAACAGCAACGGAGGCGCGGGGTCCAGGCCGGCCAGGGCTTCGGCCACGGCCGGGCCGTCGAGGCGGTCCGCGCCGAACAAGGACACGTGCGGGCGGTGCTTGCCGTGGGTCAGGTCGCGCAGGGTGGGGACGCCCGCGTCCTCCAACGCGTTCCAGAGGGTCCGGATCCGGCGTTCGGCGACGGGGTCGAAGTAGAGCTCCACAGCTGCGGCCATCAGGGCAGAGTAGCCGTCTCCCGGTCACCGCTCGCAGGCTGAGGAACACCCACGGGCCGGGCCGGTGGAGTGTTGGGCGGGTAGCCCGTAGTGGTGCGGCGGCGGTGGCAGGGTGACCAGTTCACGGGCCGCCCGAAGCCCGCACCACCAGGGCCGGCACGGTTCGGAGACGCACGATGGCCTGTGGGTAGTTCAGTCCAGGCGGGCACGGATGGCGTCGAGGTGCCGTTGCAGGGTCACCGCCTCGTGGCGTCGGGTCCACGGCAGGAACGTGCCGCCGCAGTAGTCGCACGTCCGTTCAGCTCGGGCGCACGGCCAGATGAGGGCGCACCCGGCACACACCTGCAGGTGTTCGGCGTCGTGTTCGCCCGCCCACCCGGCGGGGTCGGCGTGGCGGCGCTCGCGGCGGCTGAGCAACGTCAGGCGATCGGCGATGACCTGGTCGCGGGTGGCCCGGTAGTCGTCGAGGAGTGTGGTCTGGATCTGTTCCCGGGTGCGCCCGGGTGGGCTGGCCAGGGGTTGGAACATGGCGTCGTCGGCGAGGCGTCCGGCCGCGAGACGAGACGCGAGGCCGATGAGTGCGGGGTCGGCCGCGCGCAGGTGGGCGGTCGCGCGGATGAGGATCCGTGCCTGGCGTTGCCACAGCCTTCGGTACTCGGCGGCGAGGCCTTCGAGGATGGGTTCAGTGTCGACGTCGTGAACAGCGCGCCGGTCCTGGAGACTGCGGCCGAGGGCGATGAGCAGGTCGGCGCGGTCAGGGTCATCCGTGGCGAGGTCGAGCGGGTCGGCGGTCATGTACCGCAGCATGCGTGCCGCGTCGTCGTCACGTCCGGCGGTCACATGGTCGACGGCGGCGAGCAGGAGCCGGCGGTGTCGGCGACGCCTGCGCGGCGGTCCCTCGACCTCTTCGACCGCGTCGAACTCGGCCTGCTCGGCGGCCAGGGGGCCGAGGAGTTCGAGAAGGGTCACGGGGGCCGCGGCGGCGCCTTGCAGCCACACTTGCTCACCGACCGCGTCGGCCGGGGTGCGCACGAGGCCGCACGCGGCGGCCGAGGGGGTGATCGGGCGGGGTGGGTCGAAGTTGAGCTGCCGGAACATCTCGGCCTCATCGCGTCCCCAGCCTCCGCGTCGGCGGATCGGGTCGAGGAGTTTGGCCGTCTTGTCGACGAACGTCTCGGCCCGCAGGCTGGTGGTGGTCAGCAGAAGCAGGGCCGGGCAGTGCGGGAGCTGGCCGCGCCAGCCGGCGTCCTGGGCGAAGTGCAGGTACCGCTCCACCTTCGCCCGCAGGACGGCCTGGGTCATGGTGCCCAGGTCCACCTCGACGAGGAACGCCGACCTGCGCCCGTCGGGCAGGTCGACGACGACGGTGGCGTCCGGGGTGAGCTGGCTGCGGACATGTTGCGGGCTGGTCCACGTCTGCCAGCCGGCATGGTCGGTCTTCCAGTCCACCACCCGCAGGCCAGCGTGCTCGGCGTTCTCGGTCAGGGTGACCCACAGTTCGGTGATGGCCTGGGAGTGCAGCAACGAGGAGTCCGACCGGTGCTTCACGACACCGGCGGCGGTGCCGGCGACCTCCCGGGCGCCAGCCTCGGTCAGCCACCACACCTGCGGGGTGGAACCGGCCTGCACGCCGAGGCGGTTGACGACCACGAGGCCGTGCTCGCGCAGCCTGCGCAGCCGGGTACGTGTCGTGGTCTGCGGGGCGCGCATGGCGCGGGCTATCTGGTCGGTGTTGGCGACCCGGTGGGTGTGCAGGAGGGCGAGGATCGCCATCAGCGGGTTACCGACTGAGGAACGTAGGCGCATCTTGAAGCCCCGGTCTGCGGGGCGGCGGGCGGCAGCGGGCATGTGGGTCTCCGTGAGTAGTGCCGGTGGCTGGATATACGCCTGGGGGGAGACTGTCTACAGTCTGTCTGGCGTGGGAACGTGCGCGGGAAAGGCCGCACACGCTGGTCGAATACGGACATGGCCGTGGCCGTTCGGGATCTCACCCAACGGCCGATCCCCTGTACGTTCCTGTCGATGTCTCGGCACCGTCGGTCACCGCTGACCGAGAAGTGACCGAGGGCGCCCGGCCGGCCGATTCCGGTGTTAACTTGGCCGGCATGGTTGAACGGATCACCGCCGGGCAGTCGGCCGCGATGAGGTCATGACGGTCTTGCGAGTCGGGGCCGATCCCGTCGCGTGACCGGCGTTGTCCACCCAGTCGGTCGTCGGCCACATTGTCGACGAGGCGTCGGGTCTTGTGGCCGGCTCAACGGTTCGTGCTGCGTGCACACCGTCGGGTCCGTCACTGGCAACTACCCGACGACGTCGGCGGAGTTCTTGCCGCGCGCGACGCGTTCTTTCGTCGCTGAAGCACGGACACAGTCGGCGTGTTCGTGGTTGTTGCCTCTCACTAACCAAACGGGTTTTGGCAGAGCTGGCGCACGCCCTGCGCTCTGCCACACCTCTGCCAGACCTCTGCCAACCTCCGCCCGGCGGCCGGGCAGAGGTCACGGGCCGCAGCGTTTTACCAGGCCGGGCCAGCACCTCGATCCCCTTTACGAAGCACTCTTCACAGAAGCGGTGCAGGGGTCGATCCGTACGGGGTGGTCAACATGGATCCGCGACGATCCGCTCCAAGCCACGGCAGGCAGAGTGGATGACAGCTCGCAGGTCAGCACGCGCCACCCCTGGTCGATCGCGGCGGGCCATGGACGGAGGTGGACAGGGCAGGATCGGTGAGGATGACGGCAAGGCTCCAGAAGTTAGGAAGGTCGACCTGGTCCGACGATGGTCGATGCTCCAGTAACGCATCCACCTCTGCCACAGCTCTAACAGTGCAGGTCAGAGCCCGTTTTCCCTGCCATCCCGCCTCGGAGTCGACGCCCGTCAGGAGCATGTGGAACTGCGACGAGATCACCGCCACGACAGATCAACATGCCACTGACCTGGCCTTTTACTGAGTTCCATTCGCTGACGGACGCGGTGCCCATACCCACAACCGACCATCGACCGAGTCGCGAAATCGCCGCAGATCGGCTCTCACGGGCTCTGCCGCAACTCTGCCAACGGCGTAAAACATGCAATTCGGTATATAGTTCCGCTCCGCCAAGTGCAGAACTGGTTTGGCAAAGCTCATGCAAACGTCGCTCTGCCAGGTCGCTGACGGGATTGGCAGAGGTCTGGCAGAGCTGAAGGTCGTTCACCAGCTCTGCCGCTGTCGTCACCCGCGAAGGTTGGACTGTGCCGGGCACCGGGATCGGCGCGGGATTGCGATCTCAGACCCTCGGATTAGGGTCGGCCCATGAGCGATCCGATGACGAACCTGCCCCTGCCCCGCGGAATGGACGAGTCGACAGACCTCGAGACGCCGCCATTTCCGGAGATCGTCGTCACCGATGCGCCCGATGCTGGCGACGTCGCGCTCATCGCAGACTCGCTCACCGAGTTCAACATGCAGGCGACGGGACTCAATGATCACCGGCCACTGGCCGTCTTGGTCCAGGACCCGCAGACGCACCGCGTGGTCGGCGGCCTGACGGGGCGGACCTCACTGGGCATGCTCTTCGTCGACCTGTTCCATGTGCCGCGAGAGCTTCGAGGCAGCGGACTGGGTAGCGAGATCCTGCGGCAAGCCGAAGCCGAAGGTCGCCGGCGCGGCTGCCGGTCCGCCGTGCTCTACACCATCAGCTTCCAAGCGCCCGACTTCTACAAACAGCACGGCTGGCAGGTGTTCGGCGAAATCCCCTGCGACCCACCCGGCACCAGCCGCGTGTTCATGACCAAAGATCTGAGGTAGCCGAAGACCGGGGCCGCCGCCAGGCTCTCAACGCACGGCCTCCCCGCATCCGGTACCGAGCCTGACAGGTTGTCCGCCAGCCCTCCGCGCCGATGACCGCACACCCGGAGCACCCTGTCCGCCCATCAGCTCAGCCGCCGGAGACCCCACCGCGCCCGCAACCCGGCGGGCACGAAGGCCCCCCTCGCAGGGCGACTCGGCCGGTCACGACATGCCGGTCCGACAGAACCGCGGTGTCTCGATGAGCCCGTGCCACATGCCGTCAGTCGGTGTCCGTCGCGGTCGTCTCCGCCCAGGCGGGTGCGAACATCACCACTCGGTCCGCCTCGACCTCGTAGCCGATCAGCGGGTAGTCCGGGGCGCCTTCCGGTGTCATCAGCACCGGCTTACCGAGCGTGCGGCCCAGCTTCGTGAGGAATTCGCACAGCACATCCAGACGTTCCTGGCCCTGCAACTCCCGCAGATCGACATCGAAATCGACGCTGGCAGCCGAGTACATCCGGAAGATCATCAAGACATCGGCGACCGGCCAGACTCTCAACTCCACGCTCTCGGCGTCCGCACGATCCATGATCCCGTCGGCCTTGGCCGGCAGCTCGGCCCGCACATCGCCAACCGAGTACCGCACCGCCCAGCCCTCGGTCCGCACCAGGTCAAAGACCAGTTGCCAGTCCGCGATCGTCGTCGCGTCCACGCACACATCCGGCAACGACCCGTTCTCCTGAGGAGAGAACCATTCTCGAACGTCATCCCACAACAGGTCCGGCATCACACCATCCTCGCCCCAGGTTGCGACCCCGACGACACCAGGTCCTCCACCGTCGCGTCGGTCTGCCATCCAGTTCAGACCCGCCGGAGTACTCGGCGCTCAGGTTGTGGGCGGGGCCATGTAGCCTCTGCGGCCGTGACCATCCGCACCCCCGACCGCACCGTGCACCTGCCGGCGCTGTTCCCCGAGCTCGGACCGCTGACCCGCACCGCCGTCCGGCTGCACCCCCGGCACGGCGCGCCCACCCGCTCCGACAGCTCGCTGGGTGGACCCCTGTGGTGGCCGTCGGGAGAGCCGTGGCCGGGGTGCGACGACCCGGACCGCGGCCACGGCGCATGGCGGCCACCCGGCAGGGCCGGCGACACGGCGACCCCCCGCACCCAGCCACTCGTACCAGTGCTGCAACTGTTCGCCCGCGACGTGCCCGAGCTGCCGTTCCCGCCCGGCACGGACCTGTTCCAACTGCTGTGGTGTCCGGCGTGGGAACACGGCGACTACGACATCGCCCTGCTCAAGGTGTACTGGCGCGACTCGACGACGGTCTCACCGGCTGACATCGGCCCCGGGCCCCTGATCGAGGTGCTCACCGACGACGAGCTGTTGCCCAATCCCTGTGTACTGAGCCCCGAGCGGGTGACCGAATACCCGTCCGGACACGAACTCGACCAAGCCGTCTACGACGAGGTCATGGCCTGGGAGAGGACCTCCGGCCACCGGTACGAATACGAGCTGGCCGCCGCGCCGGGCACCAAGGTCGGCGGCTGGATCGACTGGATCCAGTCCCCCGAGTTCCCCGACTGCTCCTGTGGGCGACCCATGCGGTACCTGCTCACCATCGCCAGTTGGGAAGGCAACCCCTGCTCCTACGACCGATGGCTGCCCGAATGGACGGCGCTCAACCACTCCACGGGTACCGCGCAGCGGCCGACCGGGCACGAAGACGCCGGACTCATGCTCGGCGACGCCGGCTCCTTCTACCTGTTCACCTGCCTCGACTGCCCGGACCGACCGGTCACCACCGTCTTCCAGTGCTCCTGACACGGCCCACCGCGGTAGTGCCAGGTCTACCGTCGCGGTGGATCCCGGGACCGTTTCCGGGGACGGGCAGCCTAGTAGCGTCGTCGACATGTCGACCGAAGTCCCCCTGTGGCCCACGATGGCGCACCCGGTGCGCTTCCTGCGCTCCTGGTGGCCGTGGCGGTGCCTCGCCTACCTCGTCACCACCCCGCTGATCGCGGCCGCCGGACTGCTGGTCGCCGTGCCGACGCTCGTCCTCGTCGGGGTGCCGGTGGGCCGGTGGGAGCGCAGGCGGCTGCGGCTGCTGCACCCGGCCGGGGTGCCCGACCCGCACGGCCCGACCGGTCCCGGTCGGCGCGGTTGGCTGGGGACCCGGCTGCGGGAGGGCGCGACGTGGCGGGAGCTGGGGTACACGCTGTGCCTGCTGACCGTGCTGCCCGTGGCGGACCTGATCGGGCTGGCCGTGCTGGCGGTGTGCCTGGTGCTGCTCACCCTGCCCGTGTTCGTGGTGATCGGCAACTCGGCGCAACTGCGACTCGGCAAGCACCTCATCGACACCTTCGGGGAGGCGGTGCTGTTCAGTCTCGGGGCCGTGCTGCCTCTGACCGTGCTGGTCGCCTACGGGCTGTGCGTGCTCGCCGGGGCCCAGGCGGCGTTCGCTCGCTGGCTACTCGCGCCGACCGAGGCCGAGCTGGGACGACAGGTGCGCGACCTCGCCCGGTCCCGGGACCGGCTGGTCGCGGCGTTCGAAGCCGAGCGGCGGCGGATCGAACGGGACCTGCACGACGGGGCCCAGCAGCAGCTGGTGCTGCTCGGCATGAGCCTGGGACTGGCGGCCCGCGAGCTGGGACCCGACGCCGGCCGGGCCGGGGAGCTGGTCGGCGACGCCCACCGGCAGGCCCGCCAGGCGCTGACCGGGATCCGGGAACTGGTCCGGGGCATCCACCCGCAACTGCTCACCGACCACGGGCTCGCCGCGGCCGTGGAGGAGTTGGCCGAGCGTTGCCCGGTACCGATGGCACTCGACATCCGGTTGGACGCCCGGCCCTCGTCGGCGGTGGAGTCCACCGCCTACTTCGTGGTCTCCGAGGCGGTCAGCAACGCCGTCCGGCACGCCGCCGCGGAGCGGATCACAGTCAGCGGGGAGCGCCGGGCCGGGCTGCTGGTGCTCGACGTCGTCGACGACGGGGCCGGTGGGGCCGACCCGGCCGCCGGCACCGGACTGCAGGGGCTGGCGGACCGGGCGGCGGTGCTCGACGGCCGGCTGACGGTCCTCAGCCCGGTGGGCGGGCCGACCTCGGTACGGGTGGAGCTGCCGTGGCACTGCGGATAGTGCTCGCCGAGGACTCGGTGCTGATGCGCGCCGGGCTGGTCGGGCTGCTGGAGTCGTTCGGGCACACCGTGCGGGCGGCGGTCGGAGACGCGGAGGCGCTGCTGGGCGCTGTCGGCGAGTACCGGCCTGATCTGGTGTTGACCGATGTGCGGATGCCGCCGGGGCACACCGATGACGGGTTGCGCGCGGCGGTGGCGCTGCGCGACGCGCACCCCGGGCTCGCCGTGCTGGTGTTGTCCCAGCACGCCGCGACGGCGTACGCCGCGGAACTGCTCGGGCCGGCCGGGCTCGGCGGGGTCGGGTACCTGTTGAAGGACCGGATCGGTGAGGTGTCCGAGTTCGCCGACGCCGTCGTCCGGGTCGCCGCCGGTGAGACGGTGATCGACCCGGACGTGGTGCGGCAGCTACTGGCCCGGCAACGGGTCGCCGGGCCGCTCGACGCGCTCACCCCCCGGGAGCGGGAGGTGCTCGCCCTGATGGCCGAGGGCCGGGCCAACGCGTCGATCGCCCGGGAACTGCTGGTGGGCGACGCCGCGGTGGCCAAGCACATCGGCAACATCTTCGCCAAGCTCGGCTTGGCCGGCGGCGAGGACGGTCACCGCCGGGTACTGGCCGTCCTCAGCTACCTGCGCCGCTGACCCGGGCGCAGGTCAGGTCCGCCGTGGGCAACACCCCATCGAGGAGGTACCGGTTGACCGCGCCGTCCACGCACGGGTTGTCCTCCACGCCGTACACCAGGTGCCGGAACGCGTTGTCCAGGGTGACCATCCGGGAACCGGCCAGCGCGCGGTGCATGGCCAACTGCCCCGGGAAGGGGGTGCGCGGGTCGCCGGTCGCCCCCACGATCAGGGCCGGCACGCTGTTGCGGATCCGGGTCGGGGACTCGACCGGGGCAGTCGGCCAGAAAGCGCACGGCGTGACGTTGCGGGTCAGCGGGCCGAACAGCGGCTCACTCGCCCGGTGCGCCTGGATGTCGCGGTAGTAGGTCTCCGGGTCGCGCGGGGCGGCCCGGTCCGCGCAGAGCAGGAACGTGCCGTCCCCGGTCCCCGGGCCGGTGATCATGGTTAGGTTGGCCAGCAGGCCCGGGGACGGGGTGACCGGGCGGCCGTCGGCGGCGTCGGCGAGTACCCGCACATCGGCGGCGATCCCGGCGTAGTCGGCGTCGGTGTCGAACCGGATCGGCAGGAACAACAGCTCCGGCAGCAGCTGGCTGTCCACCGCGAACTCCCCCACCCGCAGCGGGCGCGCCTCGGAGGCCCGCCGCACCCGGTCCACGGTGGCCAGCACCGCCTCCCGGGTCGCACCCAGGTGGTACGTCGCGTCGCGGGTCGCCGCCCAGCCTGCCCAGTTGCGCAACGCCGCCTCGGTCGGGGCCCCCATAGCCCGGGTGACGCCGGGGCCGTACGTGTCGGGGTCCACGGCGCTGTCCAGCACGAACCGGTCGACGCGGCCCGGGAACAGCTGGGTGTACACCGCGCCCAGGTAGCTGCCCGCCGACCAGCCGAGATAGGACAGCGTGGGCTCGCCGAGGGCGGCACGGACCTGGTCCATGTCGCGGGCCGCGTTACGGGTGGAGGCGTACGGCAGCAGATCCTCGTTGCCCCGGACGCAGCCGGCGGCCAGTCCCCTGGCCCGGACAGTGGTTTCGGCGAAGGTCTGCCGGGTCGGGCCCGCCCCCCGCATCGACAGGCCGGTGTCCCACTGGCAGCTCAGCGGGGTACTGCGGCCCACGAACCGCGGGTCCATCCCGATCAGGTCGTAGTGGGCCGCGAGGGCCGGCGCGGCCTGGGCGAGTTCGACCCCCAGGGTCAGTGCGGGGTCGCCGGGCCCGCCGGGGTTGGGGATCAGGGCACCGCGCCGATGGGCCGGGTCGGTGGCGGCGAGCCGGGACAGTGCGATGGTGATGGTCCGGCCGCGCGGGCGGGAGTAGTCCAGCGGGACCGCCACCTCCGCGCACTGGGCGCCGGCGGCGTCGAGGGCCGCCCCGTCTGCGTCGTCGGGGCCGGTGCTGCAGGTGTGCCAGGCGAGCGTGGCGGTCGGGGGGCTGGCGGCGGCCGGGCTGACCGCCGGGCCGCCGGCGACGAGTAGTGCCGTGCCGACGGTGGCGGCGAGTCTGATCGTGCGCATGGATGTCCTCACAGGATTTGGTTCGGCCGGCCGTGTACCGGTCGGCTTCGACACTAGGAATCCAGGGACTGTGGGGTCGATAGCGCCAACTGACGGGGCATGGTGGAGCTGGGTCCACCCGGCGCCGGGCGCGCCAGAGATGGCCTTCGAGCATGATTCGCGGCTCCCATGGTTGCCACGTTCCGTCCGGATGAGCGAATAGGTGCTCCGGACGGGAGTTCCCGCCAGGCCGGCGGGCATGACTTCACCCAGCGTGTTCAGCCTTCGAGGGCAGGCTGTCCAAGATCCTTCCGACAGGCACAACCCTGCCGGAAGGATCTTGTCCACGAAGCTATACGGTCCACCTTTCCCCGTCGACTACAGTGTGCGAGAATCGCACTATGGCCGAAATCGACGCGCGAACGCTGGGCGAGCGCATCCGAGAAGCGCGCAAGCGCGCGGACCTGAGTCAGGAAGACCTAGGCCGAGCGATCGGCCTTGATCGCACGGTCGTAAACAAGATCGAGGGGGGCATCCGCAAGGTCACGGCACTCGAGCTATCAGACATCGCCACAGCCACCCGTGTACGCATGTCTACGTTCTTCGAAGATCCAGTCCCCGCCCTTGTCGCACATCGATCCAGCCAGGGGCTGGACACTGCCGACTCCCAGATCGATGCATTGCTCGCAAAGCATTCCAATGATGTCGAGTTCGTGGATTCCCTGAAGGTCGCCGAGCTAGGTCTAGATGCCTCCGAAATAGTTTCAAAGGCAGATATCAGACAGCCTTCGACAAATGCTGAAACCGAGGCGCTAGCTGTGCAGGCGCGTGAATTGATGACCCTTCCGGCGGAGGAACCAATCACTAACCTCTCAAGCGCCGTCTCCAAGGTCGGACTACTCGCGTTCTCTCGTGATGTCGGGAAGGACACCGCCGATGCCGGGACGATCTTGTTGCGTCGTGGAGGCGTCACTCTCGTCAACAGTAATATGAAGGTTGGTCGCAGGCGACTCGCCTTGGCGCACGAACTCGGCCATTACCTAATTGCGGACGCGTACACCGTCGATTGGCGGATAGCTAGCCATTCCGATGATACCGTCCCATTGGAGTCACGCCTCGACCGATTCGCACGCGCACTGCTTTTGCCCGAATCCACAGTTAGGCGGCACTGGCAAGAGAAGGTTGACCAAGTAGGGGAGCGCAATGCGGCTATTCTACTTGCGAGCAAATTCCGGATTGATATGTCCACTCTCGCAACACGCTTGAAGGAATTAAAGCTCGCCGATAGTCAGGCAGTTGCCTCTGTACGCAACTATCGGACCACCCAGGCAGATATCATTGAGTTGAATCTCTATGTTCCTCTTGAGGAGTTGGAGGGAACGACAGTTCCCCGACCATTCGCACGCGCGGTTCTGCGATTAGCGCGCGACGAGCGAATTAGCCGCGAGCGGGCGCTGGACCTGCTTCAATACACGGTCGACGAGACAGATCTGCCACACACTCGCGAGCGGCGGCCCGACGAAATCTGGAAGTTTGTTTCGTGACCATCCCCAGCAACGCCTGGGTTTTTGATACGGGCCCACTGAGACACTTCACAATAAACGGCTGGCTGGGCGTCTTGCGGTTTCTTGCAGATAATCGCCCAGTCTACATTCCTGATAGCGTTGAGCGCGAACTCGTCAACGCTACCGCGAACGTTCCCACAGTCGGTGCAGCACTCGATGCCGACTGGATCCATGTGCACCGGTCGACCGACCAAGGCTTCGGCGCCGCGTTTGCCCACTACGTCGACCGACTGGTCGTCGATGGCAAGAACATGGGCGAATGTGGCGTTCTTGCCATGGGTCAGATCTATGGGTGCGAGGTCGTGATTGACGACGCCACCGCGCGCACAATTGCAGAAGAAAAGGGAATTCGAGTCACAGCGACTGTTCCACTCTTATGCGATGCGATTCGCGCCAAGAAGCTAACGACAGTCATGGTCGAGGCGCTAGCCGATAGCCTTTTGGAGAGCGAGTATCACTTGCCCTTTGGCCCAGGAGGCTTCCGTACACACGTACTGGAAAATGGGCTATTGGACTACGACGAACTGTGATATATCACGCCCCACTCCAGGGCACGGCCAGACCCTCGGCTACCAAGGCCAGCCGGCACAGCTATTCAACAACGGGCTCTGCCGGGAGATCCGACGGTGAGCCGAAAGGAGGACGTAACCCAGGTCCAACTGTTTGCGCCGAAGGGACTCGAACCGCTCGCCGCCTGATCCACTATCAACGAAGTCAACTCTTCGGACCGTCCCATGACCATCGCGGAATGCCCAATCCGTCCGGGACGTCGTCAGCGGACTCGTGGTACTGCGCCATCGTCGCGGTGGCCCAGGCGAAGTAGTCGTGCAGCACCTGCCGGAGCGGCTCGGCCCCGATGCCCACGTCCCGCAGCGCCTGGTCGAAACAGGCGATCGCCCGGCGGTCCATCTCCTCGTGCGGACCGTTGCCGCTGTGCGTCCGCACAACCGAGGTCTCGTCCCCGTAGGCGTCGGAGTACGCGGTGGGCCCGCCGAGGGCCTCGCCCCAGTACGCGGCGAGCCGCTCGTTGTGCCGCGGGTGGAATCCGTGGCTGAACGCGTGGCTGACCACCTCGTCGGCCATCACCCGGGAGTGCCACGCCTCGGCCAGCCGGAGCAGGCCCTCACTGCCGCCGGCTGCCTCATACACGCTCTGCATTACTCCACCATGCCAGAGTCGGCGCGGCAAGACCGGCCCGTCAACCGGCACCGCAGCCCGGGAGTCAGGCCTGTCGCTGGGCCAGCATCGCGACGAGGTAGCTCACGTCCTTGTCGAAGGTGATCTCCCGCAGGATCGTGGCGGGTCGACCGTCCTCCAGGCGCCACACGAAGGTGTAGAGCACCGGCTCGCCGTCCTTCACCCGGCGCATGATGACCGACGCGTGGTCGCCGAAGACCGTGGTGGCCGGGAAGGTGACGTCGTCGGTCGGTTCGAGCTTGTCGCCCTGCTCGCGCATGGCCCGGAAGCGCGCCAGGAACATCGCCTTGGTGAGGGTGACGGCCTGGCCGGACAGGTCGACCCGCAGGTTCTCGAAGTCGTCGTCGTAGAGGGCGTCGAGCGCGTCGATGTCCAGCGCCAGGCCGGCGTCGAGGTAGCGCCACATCGCGTCGATCAGAGCCTGTTCCATCATCATTCCCCACATCATTTTGGCGGTGATTCACGGGACACAACTGTGCCGGACGACGTGCTCGCGGCCGCCCGGGTCGAAAACCTGACACCCGATGACGTGTACGAGGCCGGTCTGGCGCTGATCCCGCGCGCGTGAGGGCCGGTGGCGTCGCGCGCCACCGACCCTGCCAGCGGGGTCAGCCGGTGGCCGACCGGCGGCCTCCCGAGGACGCGACCAGGGCGTCGGCCACGATCGCCGCGTCCGCGTCCGCCACCGCCGCCGGGTACTCCGGCAGCAGGTCGTCCCAGACGGGCAGCCAGGAACCGTACAGCTGCGCCTGACCCTCGGGCCGGGCGAAGAACCAGACGTGCAGGTGCGCGCCGCCGTCCCCGATCCGGTAGACGTGGGCCCGCGCGATGTGCGGCACCGCCTGGATGTGGCGGACGATGCGCGTGCTCAGCAGTCCCAGTTCCGCGGCCAGCTCGTCGGGCAGGTCCGCCATGTCGTAGTGGTCGCGCGGGTACAGCATGAGCACCAGCGGCACGCCGACGCCCGTGATCCTGCGCAGCCGCCAGTTGTCGTTGAACCAGATCCCCGTGTCCCGTTCACGGCACGCGCGGCAGTCCGACGGGTCCTCGCCGTGCCGGGCCGGCTCGGGCAGAACCGGCGGCCGCAACGGCGACACGCGCAGCCCTTCCAACTCGAACGGGCTGATGTCCCACTCCGTCATGCGTGCCAACGGCAGGCGGTGTTCCTGGTCGGCGGCGGCGACCGCGTGGGCGTAGAACTCATCCGGATTCAAGGCCATGCCCGAAGACTAGTACGACCCGGCCAGTCATGATCAACTGGCCGGGCCTGGCCACGGAGACGCCGAGGCGAGCCTGCGACCGGCCCGGTCGCGCGACTCGCCCCCTACCCGAATCGTGTGGTCAGCTCTTCGCGCGGAGCACCGTCATGAACTCGCGCATCCACGCCGGATGGTCCGGCCACGCCCGGCCCGACACCATGGTGCCGTCCACGACCGCCTCTCCGTCGACGAACTCGCCCCCGGCGGCGGCCACGTCGGCGGCCAGCGCCGGGTACGCCGCCGCGCGCCGCCCGGCCAGCCCACCGACCGCCGCCACGATCAGCGGCCCGTGGCACAGGTGCGCGATCGGCTTGTCGGCCTCGACGAAGTGCCGCACGATCCGCTGACAGTCGGGGTTGTTGCGCAGGTACTCCGGCGCGCGGCCGCCCGGGATCACCACGGCGTCGTACTCCGCCGGGTCGACGTCGGCGAACGCGACGTCGGACGGCCAGGTCCGCCCGGGCTTCTCCGTGTACGTGTCGAACCCGTCCACGAAGTCGTGCACCACGAACTGGAGTCGCTTGACGGCCGGCGCGGCGATCCGCACCTCGTGGCCGTCCTCCAGCAGGCGCTGGTAGGGGTACATGACCTCCAGATCCTCGGCGGCGTCCCCGGTGACGATGAGCACTTTGGCCATGATCAGTCCCTTCTGTCTGGTCAGGTGTGCCCATCATGCTCCGCTTGGTGTACACGAGGCAACGGTCAGTCACTGTTGGACAGACGTCGCCACGGAGCCGGGAAGTCCGCGTGCTCATGGACGTGGGCCGGTGGCGTGCGGCCGATTCAGATCTGCAGCCCCAGGAGGCGTTGCGTCGGGTACGCCCTGTTGATCGGCACCTGACGTTCCTCGGTGGTGGCGATCCACGCGGCCGGATCGCGGGTCCGCGCGACGGCGACGAGCAGGCCCAGTATCGGGTCGGCGACATGGGCCGCGTCCCGGAGCCAGGCCACCGCGGCGGCCACAGCCACATCCAGGTGCGGGCTGTGCTCGACGAAGTCGTGCACGTCATGCCGCTGCGCCCTGGCCGCCATCCGTTCCAGCGCCCCGACCTGGTCGAGTCGGGTGCGTTCGACCAGCGCCTCCAGCACTCCCCGGGCCACGATCAGCCGCGCGTTCCGTCGTGCCGCGGTCGCGTCGAGATCCAGATCTCCAGCGAGAATGGCGCGTAACACGGGCACATCGAGGACGTACTCGTAGGTCACGTCGTGTGATCCGGCAGCGGGAACGCCTCCAATGCGACGCGGTCGGCGACGAGTTCCTCGTGCGCGGCCTGCCGTATCCCCGCGTCGTCCAGCCCGGTGAGCGCGGCCATCGTCCGCTGCTGCGCCACGTAGTCCGCCAGCTCGGGAAGACGGCCGTCATGGCTGTCGCGGTAGTGTGACAAGGTCAGCGAGCGGGCGTAGAGCTTGCGGCGCTCCGGATCCGGCTCCGCCTGGACGATCCGGTCACGCAACCGGCGCACCTGCCCCAGCACGCCGCCCGGCTCCTCGTCCGCGCCCGTATCCTCCGCCACGTTGTCCGATCGCAGTTCGACGGACAGGCCGTCGCCGCGGATCAGATGCGCGACCTTCCCTCGCGCCGCGTCCTCCAGGGCGCCGAGCACTTCCACCGTCTCGCCCCAGCCCCCAGCGACCGTGGACTCGACACCCGGCTGGCTCGTCACCCGCCGCCATCGTAGGGCTCCCTCTCGGGCGACCACACCGACCGGGAGAGCCGACAACGGGAAGCTGGGAGCCGTCCTGTGCACCAACACCGACGTTCCGTCCGAGCGGACCAGATGCGCCGGTGTTCCGCCCGCCGCGTCCGCGAGGGCCTGCCCTACTCCGAGGGCGGAGTCGAAATCATAGACAGGGCCAGCGGCTTCGATCGTCATGACGACGACCGCTTCAACAGGTACACCACAGCGTCCTTCGTCCAGCTCTTGCCGCCCAGCGTCGGCACACCCTCAGCGGCCAGCCGCTCGGCGATCTGGCGGTAGGACAAGCCCTCGCCCCGCAGTTCACCAGCCCTGTCGACCGTGGCGTCCGCGGCCACCCGGGGTCGGCCGACGTGGACGCCCAGCGCTCTGGCGCGGGCCATTCCCGCCGACACACCTGGCCGCGAAAGAGTCGTCACGCCCTCAGCCTAGGCTTCCAGCACCCCTATTTATCACCAGCGTGCCGGCCGAATGTCCGCATACGGTGGTGCCCGTCAGCCGGGCAGGCGACGCGGAACAGCCGCCCGGCACATGACCGGGCGGCTGTTCACTCGCTGGTGTGGCTAGTCCGTGCCCGACTCCATGGCGGCGGCGTCGAGCAGCTCGTCGTTGTCGCCCGCCCGGCCCCGGGAGGCGATCGCCCGGGCGCCGCCCTCCGGCATCGCGCCGATCAGCCCGGTCGATGCCGGCTCCGCGACGCCGATCAGCGCCGGGTGCGGCTGGCCGCCGACCATGCCGAGCCGGGCGTACTGCTCCAGCTTCGCCCGGGAGTCGGCGATGTCGAGGTTGCGCATGGTGAGCTGGCCGATCCGGTCCAGCGGGCCGAACGCGGAGTCCTCGGTGCGCTCCATCGACAGCTTGTCCGGGTGGTAGCTGAACGCGGGGCCGGTGGTGTTCAGGATCGAGTAGTCGTCGCCACGCCGGAGCCGGAGCGTGACCTCACCGGTGATCGCCGAGCCGACCCAACGCTGCAGCGACTCGCGCAGCATGAGCGCCTGCGGGTCGAGCCAGCGGCCCTCATACATCAGGCGGCCGAGACGCCGACCCTCATTGTGGTACGCCGCGACGGTGTCCTCGTTGTGGATCGCGTTGACGAGCCGCTCGTAGGCCGCGTACAGCAGCGCCATGCCCGGGGCCTCGTAGATGCCGCGACTCTTGGCCTCGATCACCCGGTTCTCAATCTGGTCGCACATGCCCAACCCGTGCCGGCCGCCGACCGCGTTGGCCTCCAGCACCAGGTCCACGGCGGAGGCGAACTCCTTGCCGTTGATCGCCACCGGCCGGCCCTGCACGAAGCTGACCGTCACGTCCTCGGGCTCGATCTCCACGGCCGGGTCCCAGAACCGCACGCCCATGATGGGCTCGACGAGCTCGATGCCGACGTCGAGCTGCTCGAGGGACTTGGCCTCGTGCGTCGCGCCCCAGATGTTGGCGTCGGTGGAGTAGGCCTTCTCGGTGCTGTGCCGGTAGGGCAGGTCCCGGGCGAGCAGCCACTCCGACATCTCGGTGCGGCCGCCCAGCTCGGTGACGAAGTCGGCGTCCAGCCACGGCTTGTAGATCCGCAGGGACGGGTTGGCCAGCAGCCCGTACCGGTAGAACCGCTCGATGTCGTTGCCCTTGTACGTGGAGCCGTCGCCCCAGATCTGCACGCCGTCGTCGAGCATCGCCCGGACCAGCAGGGTGCCCGTGACGGCCCGGCCGAGCGGGGTGGTGTTGAAGTACGTGCGGCCACCGGAGCGGATGTGGAACGCCCCGCAGGCCAGCGCGGCCAGGCCCTCCTCGACGAGCGCGGCCCGGCAGTCGACCAGCCGGGCGATCTCCGCGCCGTACGCCTCGGCGCGGCCGGGGATGGAGGCCATATCCGGCTCGTCGTACTGCCCGATGTCGGCGGTGTATGTGCAGGGCACAGCACCTCGCTCGCGCATCCACGCGACGGCGACCGAGGTGTCGAGACCACCGGAGAAGGCGATCCCGACACGTTCACCAACAGGCAGGGAACCAAGCACCTTAGACATGGCAGAAGTATGCAGCATCCTGAATAGCCATGCAAATCCGGGGTGACCTGTGGGTACATATGTCTTGATTATCCCGCACCTACGGCCTCACCGGGCGGCCAGCAGCACCTCCAGCGCGGCGGCCGTGTCCGGATACCGCCCGACCAGTGCCGCGCCGCCACCCGCACCCGGGCCCGCCGCCTGCCATGCCCCGTCGCAGCCCAGCAGGGCCGCCAGCGCGTCGCAGGTCGCGGGATGGGCCGCAAGCAGGGAGACTCCGCCCGCCCCCGCCACCGGCAGGCCGGGCCTGACCTCCGGCCGGGCTCGCCACGGCGGCACCCACGCGTCCAACGCGGCGAGCCGGCCAGGGAAGGTCCGTCCGGCCTCACGGATCAGCAGCGGCGCGAGTTCGGTGCCGCCGGACCGCAGGGTGGAGATCAACGTGGGCAGCCACGGCAGCAGGACGGGGTCGGGCAGCCGGCCGAACGCGTTCGACACCGCCTCCACCACCACGTCGGTCAGCCCCGGCACCGGCTCGAGCGCGTGCACGAACCCGCTCAGGTAGCGCGGATAGGCCGGCAGCGCCAGCGGGTCGGCCAGCAGGTCGTCGCACCGGGACCGCAGCTCCGCGCGGGTGAGGCTGCCGAGGTGCACCTGCGCCGCCCACAGCAGGGCCACCTTCGACGGCTCCCGCGGATGGGACTGGGCGACAGCCAGCTCCAGCTGGGTCCGGTCGCAGCCCAACGACAGCGCCAGACTCTCCATGCTGAACAGGAACCCGAGCATCGCGGCGACCTGGCCGACAGTCGCGTCCTCGTCGGCGAACGCGGTCGGCAGCAGGGTGCAGTAGTGCGCGTACCCGGTCGTGACGAACGCGCCGATCCACGGCGGGAGCTGCGGTTCGCTGGTCCGGTAGTACGCCAGCAGGCGGCGCACCCGGCGCAGCACCTCGGGGGCGCCGTCGACGGTGCGTTCGGCCGCCAGCACCTCCAGTGCCCGGGTGCCCAGCTCGTCGGCGAGCCGACGGCCGCCCAGATACAAGGTCGCGTCCTCGACCGCCTCCAGCACTGTCGCTGCGGTCGCCTGCGGTCCGTACGCCGCGCGCCGCAGGCGTTGCTCCAGCACCTGTTCGATGCTGACGCCCTCGTACCCGAGTTCGATCAGGGCCCGTTGGTGGGTGCCCAGCGCGAGGTCCCAGGACTCCTGGATCGGCCGCTCGCCGAGGCGGCGCTCCCCCATGATGGGTCGGGCCGCGCCGTGCGGCAGCAGGTACCGCAGCATCCACAGCACGTCGGAGCACCGGCCGAGTTCCGGCCGCGTGGCGATGTCGAGCAGGGCCCGCTGCACGCCGCGCTGGGTCAGCGTGAGGTTCAGCGCCGAGAGCCGGTCGTGCACGTCGCGGGCCAGCGGCGGCAGCGCGTCGTAGCCGACCTGACCGATCCGGTCGCCGCCCATCATGATCTCGACGAGGCGGCGCACGTCACGCCGGCCCGGCACGGTGTCCTTCTCGATGCAGGTGACGGCGGCGTCCTGGAAGTCGTACGGCGTGGGCCTGGCCCGGTCGCGCATCCCGGCGAGCAGGATCGAGGTCTCGAACACCGCGATGGCGTCGGCGGTCGACGCCAGATAGCCGTTGCGCCGGGCGGCCCGGACGACCTCCACGGACCAGCCGAGGAGTTCGGCCTCATCCAGCGCGTCGAGGACCGGTGGTCGGCGCAGGAAGCCGGACAGCCGGTCTGCGGGCGGAACCTGCGGCCCGGGTGCCGGCAGCGGCTTCACCGTCCGGCCGGCGGCCTGCCCGGCCAGCCGGAACGGTCGTACCCCCGTGCGTTTGAGGTTGGTCGTCCATGTCGTCGCGGCGATCGACACGGAGCCGGCTGCCAGGCCGAACTGCGCCTCGATCGCCGCGTGGCTCGACGGGATCAGGCCGTGTTGCCAGCGGGTGGCGGTGCGCGGGCTGACGGTGAACGTGTCGGCGCCGTGCACGCCGAACTCCTCGACCCGGCTGGCCGCGTGGAACGCGCCGCACACGTAGAGACAGTCGGCCGGGTCGGTCCCGGTCGCGGCCAGGTGCTCTCGCATCCTGGTCCACATGTGACGCTCGCGGTCCTCATCCACCCGCACCTTGTCCGGGTCCCCCGGGGCCAGCCGGCGGAACAGGCTGCCGATCAACAGCATCACCTGCCGGTACGTGTCGTGGTCGCTGTCGCCGAGGGGCAGCTCGACGTACTGGTGCCACCACTCCGACCAGTGCCGAACCCGGCCGTGGTGCAGCAGATGCTCCTCCAGTTCGGCGAACCGCGGCCGCAGGTCGCCGATCTCCACCCCGACGGCGTCGCCGTGCAGTGCGGCCTCCTCCTCGACGGGCGCGGCGGGGTCCGCCGGTTCGGCGGGCGCGCCGCGCGGCTCCCACTGGAACACGTGGTCGGAGGAACGGTCGACGAGCACCAGCTCGACGCCCGGGGTGTCCAGCGCGTAGGCGATGACCTGGTACTCCGCCGACGCCTCGGTGATCGGCGCGACCAACGACAGCGGCGACCAGTCGACCGGAAAGCCGTCGACCTCGGTCGCGTAGGCCTGCACGGCCACAGGGAGCCGGCAGTTGCGCAGTTCGGGCAGCAGCGGGGCCATGTCCTCGCACAGCTCCAGGTAGACCACCTTCGGCTGTTTCTCCCGCAGCCGGCGCGCCATCGCCACCGCCGAGGCCGGCGAATGGTGGCAGACGGGGAAGATCTCCAGCGGTTCGCGTACCGCGCGGTCGACGTCGTCGACGATGCCGAGCAGGATGCCCTCGAGCGCGTCAGGCCCGTCGGCGAACGTCGCGGCCGCCTGCTGCAACTGACCCCGCAGCCCGTCGAAAGCGCTCACGACAGCGTGGCGATCGCGTCGCGCCCGCCCGCCAGGAACTCCGGCCACGCCCCGCCCTCGTCCTTGCTTCGCGGCTCGACCACGCCGTGCAGGTACTTGTTGAGGATCGCCAGGTCCTCCGGCTCCCGCCGGGTCAGCGAGCCGACGAACGAGGACGCCAGGGTGTGCGCGGACAGCTGCCGGTCGCCGAAGAAGTTGCTGTGCAGGATGGCGTCCTCCAGGACCCCGATCTGCTCGGCCGTGGACAGCGCCGACTCCAACTTCTCGTCGTCGCTGCCGGCCGAGGCGGCCGAGGCGCGCAGGTCCGCGAAGCTCTGCAGCAGCACGTCCAGCAGGGTCGGCGGCACTTCCAGCTCGATCTGGTGCCGACGCAGCAGTTCCTCGGTGCGGAACCTGACGATCTGGGCCTCGCTCTTCTTGTTCGTCACCACCGGGATGCGGACGAAGTTGAACCGGCGTTTGAGCGCCGAGGACAGGTCGTTGACGCCCCGGTCGCTGCTGTTGGCGGTGGCGATGATCGAGAAGCCGGGCTTGGCGAAGACGATGTTGTCGCTGTCGAGTTCGGGCACGGAGACGTACTTCTCCGACAGAATCGAGATCAGCGCGTCCTGCACGTCGCTGGTGGAGCGGGTCAGCTCCTCGAACCGGCCGATCGCCCCGGTCTCCATCGCCGTCATGATCGGCGAGGGGATCATCGACTCGCGCGACTGGCCCTTGGCGATCACCATGGACACGTTCCACGAGTACTTGATGTGGTCCTCGGTGGTGCCGGCCGTGCCCTGCACCACGAGGGTGGAGTTGCGGCTGATCGCGGCGGCCAGCAGCTCGGCCAGCCAACTCTTCCCGGTACCCGGGTCGCCGATCAGCAGCAGGCCCCGGTCCGAGGCCAGCGTCACGATGGACCGCTCGACGAAGCTGCGGTCCCCGTACCACTTCTGGGTCACCTCCCGGTCGAGGCCGTCGGCCCGCTCGGAGCCCAGGATGAACAGCCGGACCATCTTCGGAGACAGTCGCCAGGCGAACGGCTTCGGGCCGTCGTCGATCGACTCCAGCCAGTCGAGCTCCTCGGCGTACTTGAGCTCGGCGGGGGCGCGCAACAGGTCAGACACGTCTGGACCCTTTCTCAGGTGAGGAACGTCTTGAGTTCGTGGACGAGTTTGCGGATGTGGCCGGAGAGCACCGGGGTGCCGAGGTCCTTGAAGCGCTCCCGGAACCACGGGTTGACGCTGCCGCGACCGGCGCTGGTCACCGAGCCGACCGGGATGAACTTCGCCCCGGAGCGGTGCACGGCGGCCATGCTCTCGAACAGCGGCTCGGACCGCGACTCGTAGAAGTCGGAGATCCACACCACCACGGTGTTGCGCGGCTCGGCGATCTTCGGCTGGGCCAGCGTCATCGCGACCGTGCCGTCGGTACCGCCGCCGAGCTGGGTGCGCAGCAGGGTCTCGAACGGGTCGTGCACCCACGGGGTCAGGTCCAGCGCCTGGGTGTCGTACGCGATCAGGTGGACGTCCACCCTCGGCAGCCCGGCGAAGATCGAAGCCAGGATGGTGCAGTTGACCATCGAGTCGACCATCGAGCCGGACTGGTCCACCACCACGATCAGCCGCGACGGCGTCGTCTTGCGGGCGGTGTGCCGGTAGTACAGCCGGTCGACGTAGAGCCGCTCCTCCTCCGGGCTCCAGTTGGTGAGGTTCTTCCAGATCGTGCGGTCGAGGTCGAGGTTGCGGTACACCCGCTTGGGCGGGACCGAGCGGTCCAGCGCGCCGACCGAGGCCTTCGCCACCTGGGTCTTGAGCACCTCGGCGACCTCGTCGACGAACCGGCGGATCAGTGACTTCGCGTTGGCCAGCGCGAGGCCGGACAGGTTGTTCTTGTCCCGCAGCAGCTGCTCGATCAGCGACATGCTCGGGGTGAGCCGCGAGGCCAGCGCGGGATCGGCGAGCACCTCACGCAGGTGCATCCGCTTGACCAGGTCGGCCTCCAGTGCGCCCAGCTCGGGGCCGATCTGCGGGATCAGCCGGCTGAGGTCCGGCGTCGCCCGGTTCCCGCCGGTCCCGGTCGGGCTGACGCCACGGCCTGCGCCCCCGGCCCGGGACCGTCCGCCGCGAAGGTCGCCGGGCTGGCAGCCGAGCGCGCGTTCCAGCCAGCCGGCGTCGGACTGCCAGCGGGCCAACTGCCCGGCGGACACGGTGCCCGAACCGGTGGCAAACACGTTGAGCAGCACCTTCGACACCAGCGCCGCGCGCCGCACCTCGCCGGCCCGGTCCCGGCCACCCTCGCCGGCCCTGTCCGGGCCACTCTGCTCGACCCGATCTAGGCCACTCTGGTCGGTCAGGTCCGGGTCGGCCTCGTCGGTCAGGTCTGGGCCGCTCTCGTCGGGGACCTGGCCGGCCCGTTCCCGCGCGCCCGGGTCGGGTTCGCGCACCATCAGGCCGTCGAACTCGGCGGCCAGCTCCGGGCTGCGCTGCACGATCGCGTCCACGGACGCCTGCGGGTCCAGCAGCGCAGGGGGCAGGCCGATGTCCTCGACGACGGCCAGGCTCGCCGACTCCAGGGCGGCCTGCTCCTCGGGGTCGAAGAGCCGGGCGAGCAGCCGCCAGTACAGCACCTGGCGGCGGTTCTCCTCGGGGGTCGGTTCCGTCATGTCCTCAGTAGCCTTCCCGCACGTTCGCGCAGCACGGCCACGGCCTCTGTGGCCGCCTTCTCGGCCTTGGCACCCAGTTTGTCGGTGGTGCCGCCGGCCCAGCCCCCGGCGTGCACGGCCAGCACCTTCTTCTTGACGGTGGTCTCCACGGCCAGCGGCTGGAGGAAGAACTCCCCGGCGTCCCAGCGCAGCAGGCCGATGCACGCACGGGACGCCGCCACGGCCTCAGGCGTCAGCGGGCCCGCGGCCGGAATCCGGTCGGTGCGCACGGCGAGCCGGTGCCCGGCGACTGTGAACGTCAGCGCGTCGTCATCGGCGTGCGCGGCGTAGCCCTCGAGGAACACGGGCACCGCGATCCGGACGGGGTGCCGGTCGAGCGGCACGACCGCCATGGCCGTCGCGGTGGGCAGCACGACCCGGGCCGTCGCGAACGGGTCGGCTGGCTCACCCACCCGCGCGCGCTCCTCGTCCCACACCAGGTCGCCCTCGGCGGTGACCGGCATGCCCGTCAGGTCCATCGAGCGGCCCTCGCTCACGGCCGCCAGCAGGGACAGGTGCGGGCGGAGCAGCTGCCAGACCCCGGCGCCGACGACAGTGTCGGGCTTGGGCGCAAAGACCCCTGCCCGCACCAGGCGGGGCGTCCCGCCGTCGGCCGGCTCGAACAGCGCGTGCACCTCGGCGTGCGCGGCGGTGGCGTGCTCGTGCAGGTCGACGCCGAGTGGCAGCAGCCGGCCCGTCACGACGGCCGTGGCCGGCGCGTCGGCCGCCCCGGGCTGGGTGAGCAGCATGGCCCGGGTCCACAGGTCGGCCCACCGGCGCACGGGAAAACCGTCCGCGGTGGCACCCGGACAGGACGCGGCGAGTTCGGCTGCGAACCCGTCGAGCAGCGTCGACAGGCGGCGCAGGGCAAGGTCCGGCAGCATCGCGGACACGACCGGCGCGGCCCCGGAGACCAGCTCGTGGTCGAGGCCCTGCCACCCGGCGCGCGCCAGGTCGGCCAGCCAGGCGCGGGCCGCGGCGAGCAGGTTCGGCGCGGGTGCCGTGCCCGGGGTCGCCGGGAGGACCGGCTGCGCACCGGTGCGGCCGGTCGCCTCGCCGACCCGGGCCATGAGCGCGTCGTGCACGGAACCGAGCAGGGCGGTGCGGGCCGCGGCGAGGGCGAGGAGGTGCTCCTCGCCGGCGGCCCCGGCCGTCGCCTTCGCGGCCGCCTCGGCCACCCGGGACGCCAGCGGCGTACCCGACACGGCGTCGGCGAGCCCGGCCAGGCCGGCCGCCTGGACTGGCTGTGGCCGCAGCAGGCCGCCGACCATGGCCCGGTCGAACCCGTCGACCACCGCCAGGGCCTCATCCAGCCCTGCGACGGGGTCGGTGAGCAGGTCCGCGCGCATCACGCCACCGTCCTCGTCGTCGGGAACCACTGCGTCTCGGGCAGTGGCGCGGTGCTCGGGGCCAGCTCCAGGTACGCCAGGTGGCGCAGGAACCGGCTGAACACCGGTGCCGCGGCGGAGTTGTCGGCCTGCGCCGGACGGTTGCGGGACATGCCGGCGGCGATGCTTCCCGCGTCCGGCTCGGCGTCGGCGAGGTCCACCCGCAGGTACCGGGCGACCCGCTCGGCCCCGTACTGCAGGACCGCCTCAGTGATCAGGGCCAGGATGTGGTTGCAGAACGAGCCCCTGGCACCGCCGCAGGGCCGGTTGTTGTTCGTACTGCAGGAGAAGGCGTGGTCGCCGGCCGCCACCGAGGAGACGTAGACCCGCTCGATGTCCGACCCGCTGGACACCACGCCCTGCAGGCGACCGTCGGCCAACTCGACGAACGGGACCTTGGCGAGTTTGCGCGGCCTCGCGGGTGGCACCACCCGTGCCGTACTCGACTCCTCCCAGGCTGACACCGCACCAGACTCCTTCGCGAGGGACGCGCCGCGCCGATCGGCGAGGCGCGGATGAACATACCCACGGCCACCGACAAAACCGGTTCGGGACCGTCGGCACCGTCACCGCGGGTCACCCTGGCCGGGGGTCCGGCTCGCGAGTGAGCCGCACGTCCGGCCCCTGGTTCCCGGGCGTGACGATGGCCACTGAAGGCCGTAATCCGGACGACACCCGGACTGGTTGTTGGTTACCGTCCGTCCACGGCGCGGGCTTCACACCCCGCCGCGCCGTACACGGAGGGAACCGCTGTGAAGATCCGTACCACCCTTGTCGCCCTGACCCTGGCCGCCGCCGTGCCGCTGGCCGCCGGGTGCGCGACCAAGGACTCCCCCTCGGCCAAGGGGGCGGCCCCGTCCGCCTCCGCCACGCCGGAGGTCGCGGCCAAGGACGCCCTGACCGCCGCCATGAAGAAGCTGGACGGCCAGCCGCTGGTGTTCAGTGTGGACACCGCGCTGGCGGCCGGCCAGACCGTCACCAGCGCCGGCCAGGCCGACCCGGCGAGCAAGAAGATCGCGCTCGACACCACCATCACCGCAGCCGGCCAGAAGATCGCCACCAGGATCGTGATGATCGACAAGGACCTGTGGATCCGGTTCGAGGGCATCGCGGGCGCCACCGACAAGTGGCAGCACATCAACCTCGACAAGCTGCCGGAGGCGAGCAAGACCCGCAAGCAGCTCGCCGACCCGTCCAACACCGCCGCCCTGCTCGGCGCGATCGCGACCGCCGAGCGACTCGACGCCAGCGCCTACTACGGCACGGTCGACCTGACCAAGCTCGGCGGGGTCTCCAGCCTGGAACAGCTCAAGCTCGGCGACGTCACCAAGACCGCCTTCACCGCGAACGTCGACGCGCAGGGCCGGCTGACCAAGCTGAGCGTCTCGCTGGGCACCGCCGGCGAGATCACGGTGAAGTACACCGAGGTGGGCAAGCCCGTCACCGTCAGCGCGCCGCCGGCCGCCGACGTGGTCGAGGCCCCCGACGCCGTGCTCGGGGCACTGTAACCCCTTCGCGTACACGGACGGCCCGCACTTCGGTGCGGGTCGTCCGTGCGTCTGCCGCGACCGGCGGCGGGCTCGCCCTGCGCTGAGACTCCGGACCGATCCAGGGCGACGTCTACCGTGTCAGCCCTGACCGGCCGAGTTACCGCGTTCACCTCTCCATCGGCGGCCGGCTGCGTCACGGCCCCGCTGGCTCTGACGTCGCCCGGTGGCTCCAGGCAATCGAAACTGGCTCCATCGGAAGTGGCGGGCTTGGATGGGTGTGACGGTTGTAGCTGGCCCCGCCTTCGTCGCACACGACGGTTCAGCGGGGTTCGCCGTACCAGCGCCACTCCGCCAGGCGCGGGTGGCCGGGGAGTTCGCCGCGGCCGGTCGCCCACAGGAGGGTGTCCCACGGGTCGGTGTCGTGCGGTGCCTGCGGGAACAGCCGGCGCAGGGCGCGCTCGCAGGCATCTGTCGGCGGGGACCACAAGAGGTCCAGCGCGCCCGCGACGTCGTGGGTGTGGACGGCGACTTCAACGACTCCCATCGCCGCGAACCCGTCCGGGTCGGAGACCCCGAAGATGTGGTGGCCGCGGGTCGCGGGGTCGGCGGTGGCGACCATCGCGGTGAGGAGCGCGCCGCTGGCGTCGAGGACCTGGAGCAGTCCGGCCTGGCCGTAGGCCGGGTCGCCGAAGATCGTGGCCGCCGGGCCGTCGGGGCGCTTGCGCTGCCAGGCGAACGGGACGTGGCCGGTCAGCGCCGGGCGCTTCGGCGCGATCTGGCCGGCGTAGGCGAACAGGTCGTCGGCGGTGTGCTCGATGGTCTCCCAGCAGGACCAGTCGAGGCCTGCGGCGGGGCGGGTCCAGTCCTCATCGAGGGCCCCGGTCAGGGCGTCGACGGCCGCGCTGACGACGCGGTCGACGTCGGCGGCGGCCAGCGGCAGCACGGAGGAATTGATCACCAGGAGAGGCTACCCGGCCCTCACCACGGCCGACCGATGCCGGACATTGCCCAAGCCCTCGGCCGCCACCACCCTGCCGTCCAGCGCGCACACGCGACCGCCGGCAGGTGGGGCGAGTTGGCCCCGTCATTGACCTAGGCTCGACGCCGCCGTTCTCGTGCCGGTGTGGCCACCGATGGCCGTCAGCCTGGGGCCGCCCGCGACTACCGCAACCGCCCAGCATGGTGCCATCGGACAGACTGTCGCGGTGACGCTGAACAAGTCAGGCAAAATGTGGCGCGGTGAGGAGTTTGCCGACCTCGCCGAGTTCATACGCCACTTTCAGGCTGGCGGCTATCCGGTCGACACCGTGGTCGAGTCCACGTGTCGCCCATGCGGCGGCTACTCGTTCCGCGTCGCCCTCGACGATGAGGAAGGCTGCGCCCAGCGAGTTTGCGTGAATTGTGGAGTTGCCGCATTCATCGCCGACAGCGCCGAGTATTGGACCGAAGCGGATCCGGGTGAGTGCGAGTGTCCATGCGGCGGCGACGAGTTCACTGTGGCCGTAGGGTTCGCCCTGCGCGACGGCCAAGATGTGCGCTGGATCAGCGTCGGGCTCCGTTGCTTGACTGATAACTCCTTGGGCGTCTACACGGACTGGAAGATTGACTACAGCCCCACGGAGCACCTGTTCAACCAGGCCTAGTTGACGCCGGGGTCAGGACCCGTTTGATCAGGAGTGCACATCCAGCTACATCAGAGTGGGAGCCGTGACACAGCAGCCGCGACCGCAGCTCGTGGGGTCCCGGTTGAGTCAGGAGTGACCCCGCCACACCGGGGCCGCTGACGGCTGCCCTCCTCAAGGGCGACCAGAGTCACCCGATCGTCACGACCCGCGCCCAGTCCGGCGGCGTGTCCGGCACGTAGTCCGGGTCCGCCTCCCGGACTTCGGGTGCCCGCGGGAACAGCCCCACCACCGTGCGGCACGGCGGTCGGCGGTCCGGCCAGGGCGTCTGCCCGTCGGTCAGTACCACGATCACGTCGGGGCGGGGGTTGGCGCGCAGGGCCGTGGCGAAACCCGCGCGCAGGTCCGTCCCGCCGCCGCCCAGCAACGCGATCCCCTCGGCGCGGCACAGCGGATCCGCGACATGGCTGGCCGCGTCGCACGACAGCACGCTGAGCAGGTCGCGCCGGCCGCCGACGCTCCGGGAGATCGCCGCGACCTCCAGGAGGGCGCTGCCCAGTTCCGCGTCGCTCACCGAGCCGGAGGTGTCGATGACCACGCACACCCGGGGCGGTCGGCGGCGCAGGCTCGGCAGGACGACGCCGGGCAGGCTGGCGGCGCGGCGCGCGGGCCTGCCGTAGGTGTAGTCCTCGCCCACCCCGGCACCTGTGGTGGCCGAACGGACGGCGGCGCCGAGCAGTTCCCGCCACGGCTGCGGCGGGTGGAACGCCTTGTCAGCCCACCGCTGCCAGCCCTGCGGGGCGTTGCCCGGGCGGCCGATCAGCCCCTGGGCGACCCGGAACCGGACCGCGTCGCGCTCCTGCGCGCTGAGGCCGTGCGCCCCGTCGGGGCCCAGGTCCCAGTCCCGTTCGAGACCGTCGGCGCCGCTGCCGCAGTCCAACCAGGCCAGGTGCGAGGTGAACGGGCCGAGCCGGAACTGGAGCAGGTAGTCCTCCATCAGCTCGCCCGGGGTCAGCTGGAGGTCCACCGCCTGGACGGCGCCCGCCGGGCAGGGCAGCCCGTCGCCGTACACGTCGTCGTTGATCTCGCAGTCCGCGGCGATGTTCATCCGCAGCCGCTCGGCGTGGCCGGTCAGCCCGTGCGCCGCCGCGAACCGGTCGCCGCGTCCGTGGTGGTCGCGCAGCAGGTGCGACACCTCGTGCACCCAGACCCCGGCCAGTTCCTCCACCGGGGTGCGGTCCACGAAGACCGGGGAGACGTAGCAGCGCCAGTGCCGGTCCACGGCCATCGTCGGTACCCGTCGAGACTCCACCACGTGCAGGGCGAACAGCGCGGTCGCGAGATAGGGCCGGACCCGGGCGGCGTACAGCCGGGCGGCGTAGAGCTTCTCCAGGTCGAGGGTCACCGGCCCACCCGCGCGCCGGCCCGGTCCGCGCGCCGGGTCAGCGACACCGCGCCGGCCAGCCGTTCGATCGACGCCGGGAGTTCCCAGTCGTCGCGCCGCAGCGCCGCCAGGGTGGCCGCCGGCACGACCACCAGGTCCGGGGCCCCGGTGTCCAGGGCCAGCACGAGGACCGCCCACGCCGCGTCCCAGCGGGACCGCCCGGGCCGGCGGCGTACCGCGTCGACCACGCCGTCGAGCACCGCCTGGCGCAGGTCGCCCCGCTCGGGCAGCACCGCCGACGCCGGGTCCGCCAGGAGGGTCTCGGGGTCGGGGAGGTCCAGCCGGTCGAGGCTGGCGAGCAGTTCCAGCCCGGGACCGTCGCCGACGACGCCGCGGACGAGCATCGACAGCACCTCGCGGCGTACCCCCGAAGCGGTCGCGAAAGCCGTGAGCCGCAGCGCCATCTCCCAGCTGCGGGGCGACGGCCAGGGGCCGCCCCGACGGGCCTCGCTGTTCGGCAGCTGGTGAGCGAGCGCGGGACGCGCGGCCAGGATCCCGCACACCGCCCGCCGCGCGAATGCCACCGCCCCGGTCAGCCGGTCGGGGTCGAGGGTGGGCAGCACGGCCCGGGGCCAGACCCCGCCGAGGCCACGTGCCACGACCTCGGGATCACAGACCCATTGCAGGTGTACGAACCGGTTCGCCAGCGGCGCGCTGAGCTCCCAGCCGTCGGCGGCCGAGGAACGCGGATTGGCCGCGGCCACGATCCGCACGCCGGGCGGCAGGGTCAGCGCACCGATCCGGCGTTCGAGCACGAGACGCAGCAGGGCGGCCTGCACGGCGGGCGGCGCGGTGGACAGCTCGTCGAGGAAGAGCAGCCCCCGGCCGGCCCGCACCAGGCGCACCGCCCAGTCCGGCGGGGCCATCGGCACGCCCTGTACGGCCGGGTCGTCGCCGATCACCGGCAGGCCGGAGAAGTCCGACGGCTCGTGCACGCTGGCGATGACCGTGGTCAACGGCAGGTCGAGTTCCTCGGCGAGCTGGGTGAGGGCCGCGGTCTTGCCGATGCCGGGTTCGCCCCACAGCAGTACCGGCAGGTCGGCCGCCACGGCCAGGGTCAGGGCCTCCAGCTGCTCGTCGGGGCGGGGTTCGGTGGTGGTGTCGCGGAGCAGGGCGAGCAGGTCGGCGGCGACGTCCAACGGGCGGGCGGCAATGGGCATGTTTGATCACCTTGGGGGTCGAGGAGCCGCGTGGCGGCCGCGGATGAATCGGGTCATGGGGGTCGAACGGGGCCGCTGGCGGCGGGATGAGTTCGTGGGCCGCGCGGCGGCGGGATGAGCTGGAGTCAGCAGGAGGACGCGCGGCGCTGGTTCGAGCGCCGCGCGCGGTCGCGTTCGTCACTCGCCCGACGCTCCTGCGCGGACCGGGGCTGGCCGGGTTGCCGTTTCTCGCGGAGCCGGGTCGGCCCGAACCCGGCGAGCGCGGCCCGGTAGAGCCCGTGGGTGACCTGGCGCGACGCCGCCAGGTCCAGTTCGTCGCGCAACGCACCGGCGCGAAGCACGGCCCCGGGGCCCAGCAGATCCTCGACGACGGCGAGCGCGCCGCTGGCGTCGCCGTGGTCCAGGCGGGCCCGGACATCGACCAGGCATTCCGGACGCCGGCTCACCTCGTCGATGACCCGCAGGCACGGCATGGGCGGTCCGCCCAGTGCGACCAGCAGTTCCTCGCGGCGCAGGTCGACCGGATCGTGGTCGAGCGGGACGAGCACGCCGTCGACGAGCCCGATCCGGTGCGGCGCGCCCCGGCATTCGACGAGGCGGGGTCCGCCGGCCGCGGTCCGCTGGGCACCGGCCAGCGGGGCGTCCGGCACGAGCGCCGCCGCGACCAGGGGATGCAGGTGGTCGGCGTCGATCAGTCCGGCGCGGAGCAGAGCCAGATCCGGGGGTACCCAGGTCGCCGCGTCCGGCAGGATCAGCCAAGCCTCCCCTGTGGCCTGATGGGCCGCACGGTCGGGGCTGGCCCCGGCGACCTGTGTGGCCCGGGTGGCCGCGACTCCGGCCCGGGTGGCAGTGCCTCCGGCTTGGACGGCCGTGCCTCTGGCCTGGGCTGCCGTGCGTCTGGCGCGGGCGGCTTCGCCTCTGGCCGGGGCGGCCGTGAGGTGCGGCGGGTGCGTGTCGCCCATGTGCAGCGCCAGCCGGCGTCCGGCGGCGAGCCGCACCAGGACAGTGCCGCTTGCCAGCCCCCGAGCACGCAACAGGATCGCCGCCTCGCTGGCCCACCGGCCGACGGCGCATCCGGCCCCGTCCGGAACCAGTCCGGCGGGATCCAGCCGCCCGGCGGCGACATCGGCCCCGGCCCGGTCGCGCAGTTCAGCCGACCGGTGCGCGTCCCACAGGTGCCGGTGCAGGTCGAGCCGGTACCGCCGGTCGGGATGCGGATGTGGGTGCAGACCCGCGCCGGCCGTGGACCGCGACGCGTCCCACAGCGTGAGGCTGACGCGTTGCCCCGCGTCGGCCCAGGCCGGGGGCGTCCGGACGACCAGGTGCACCGCGCTACCCGGGTAGCTGGCAAGCGACACCGTGAGCCCGGGGCGCAACAGGCCGTCGGGTGCGATCCTCGGCAGGTGCCAGCGCAGCAGGTCGGGTGCGAGTCGGCGCAGATCGGCGCGGATCCGGTCGGCGAGTTCCCGCCCGTACGTCCGGGCGGTGGCCCGCAGGTCCAGGTCGACGTCGAACCGGGCGGCCGTGCACGCGCCGGCCCAGTCGCCCGCGGTGCGGCGGGCGGTCGCGGATTCGATCATCGACGGCGGTACGGCGAACTCGCGCACGTGCCGCCAGTAGTGAAGTCGGGATTCCTCGTACGCGGTCATGGTGTGCATCAGCACTCACCTTGCGCGGACGGGACCCCCGATCTGTTCGAGTAGATGCTCATCGCCGGGAGCGTACAACATCATGAGGAAAGCCGTCAGCCCCGTTTCCCGGACCGACGGGCCCGATCTCTGAGCCAACCGGGCCCACAGGAAATGATCATCTAGGGTGCAGCAATGCGCCCCCTCTGCGGTCTCGTCGGCCTGGCCCTGGTCCTGCTCACGGTGGCCAGCATCCTGCGCACCCTCGTGGTGCCCCGCGGCAAGCCGGGCACACTGATGATGCGCCTGTGGCGGGCCGGGCGGGTTGCCCTGTGCGTGACGCTGCGCCCCTTTCCCGGGTACGAGCTCCGCGACGCCGCCCTGTCCTGGCTCGCCCCGCTGACCCTGCTCGCGACCCTGATCTGCTGGCTGGGCGGACTCCTGATCGGCTACGGCCTGCTGCTGTTCGCGCTGTCCGGCCTCCCGTTGGCCGTCGCGGTCCGCGAGGCCGGATCGAGCCTGTTCACCCTCGGATTCGCGTCCACCGACCGGCCGCACCTGTCGGCCGTGGACTTCGCGGCGGCGGCCAGCGGCCCGCTGGTGATCGCGCTGCAAATCTCCTACCTGCCGACCCTGTACGCGGCGTTCAACCGGCGCGAGGTGGAGGTGAGCCTGCTGGACGCGCGCGGCGGTGAGCCGTCCTGGGGCCCGGAGTTGCTGGCCCGCGCCGGCCTGATCGGCACGGTCGAGCAGCTGGCCGACCTGTACCGGCTGTGGGAACGCCTCGCCGCCGACATCGGCGAGAGCCACGCCAACTATCCGATCCTGATGGGCTTCCGGTCCCCGAAGCCGTACCGGAGCTGGATCGTCGGCCTGCTCGCCGTGATGGACGCCGCCGCGCTGCACCTGGCACTGAGCCCGTCGACCGCCCCCGGGGAGGCCCGACTGGTGCTGCGGGCCGGGTTCACCGCGCTGCGCGAGATCGCCCGGGCGACCCGGATCGCGTACGACCCGGACCCGAGCCCGGCGGACCCGATCATCCTGACCTTCGAGGAGTTCGGCAATGGGGTGGGCCGGGCGGTCACCGCCGGTTTCGTCGCGGAGCGCACGGCCGCGGAGGCCTGGCCACACTTCGCCGGCTGGCGGGTCAACTACGAGTCCATCGGGTACGAGCTGTGCCGGCGCTCGGACGCGGTACCGGCGTTGTGGACCGGGCCACGGGACTGGCCGCACCGGTCCATCCCGCCGGTCCGTCCCGAGGACCGCCGCCCGACCGGTCAGGTCTTCCACCGAGGCGGGCCGACCACCCGTCCCGCCGGCCAGCGGTAGAGCTGCTCCCTGCCCGTGACAAGACCTCGTCCCTGGCTCCAGGGGCAGCGGAAGTGGTCGCTGGGTGGGACGATCGTCGGATGTCCAGGTCCCATCCTCTGGCCGTGGGCGTCGCCCTGGGCGTCGGCGCCGTGATCGCGGCGCTTGCCGGTGCCGACCAGATCTCGGATCGACACCGGCTGGACCGCTACGGAACGGTGGTCGAGGCCACGGTCGTGGACGCGCACCACAGCCGGTCGAACAACCACCTCACGGTGCTCGCCGCGGCGCCACTCAACCGGCGGATCGCCCTCGGCGACTGGGCCGGCTAGCCGGCGGTCGGCTCGCGGATACCGATTCGCTACGTCCCGGGCCATGAGGACATCGCTGAGCAGGAGCGCCCGCTGAGCCAATGGGACCGGGCCCAGGGTCCGCTGATGATCGTGCTCGCCGTCGCGGCCGGTGCGGCGGGCCTGCTCACCGTGGTCCGGGCCGACTGGCACACACCGGCGCCCGCTCCGTCCCCCGCCCCGCGACCCGAGCGGCCCGCGCCGCCCGCCCGGGCCGAGATCCGGGCCCACCTGTCGGTGCTGCGCAGGCAACGACAGCGGGGCGAACTGACAGAGACCGAATACCTGACGCAGGTGGGGCGCATCGACCCCGACGGGCCCTGGGCCGGTGCGACCCCACGCCTCCCGGTCAGCGGGCCGGCAGGTACTCCGGCAGCGCCGGCACCCTCGCCCGCACCCACCGCTCAACGGCCGACGCGGCGCGCAGCAGCGGCAGCCGCGCCGCCGCGTCCCGCAACCACCGGCCACGCACGGTCCGGGGCACCATCAGGCGCAGATTCGGGCCGATCCGCTGCTTGCTGTCGACCAGCACCCGGTGACCGTCGTGGTACCGGGCGAACGCGGCCAGATGGTCCCCGCCGGCGGCGGCCAGTTCCCCGGCGAGGCGGTAGCCGCCGACCATGGCCAGCTCCGCACCGGCGCCTGAGGCCGGGGAGGCGCACCAGGCCGCGTCGCCGACCAGCGCCACTCGACCCGAAGACCAGGATTTCATGTGTACCTGGCTGAGCGCGTCGAAGTAGAACTCCGGATCGGCCAGCGCCTCGGCCAGCAGGTCCGGGATCCACCAGGAGGTCTCGGCGGCGAACGCCCGGGCCACCAGCCGCCGGTGCTCGTCGACGTCGCGGTGGTCGTAGTCCAGCGGCGCGGAGCGGAAGATAAAGTACGCCTTGGCCTGGGCGTGGTTGCCCGACCGGTACACCCCGACCATCTTGCCCGGCAGGTTGTACATGGTCATCCACCGGTTCTCCCCCGCCGCCACCCCGGTGTCGGCGAACGCGAAGTAGTGGTCGCGGTGCCGGACGAATTCCCGGTGCGGGCCGAAGGCGAGCGCGCGCACCGTGGAGTGCAGGCCGTCGGCCCCGATCACCAGGTCGAACCGGCGGTCCGGCGCGTGCTCGAAGCTGACCGTGACCCCGGAGTCGTCCTGCGCGAGGTCGCGGACGGCGTCCCCGAAGATGTACTCGATCCCGCTCCCTCCCGCCCTGTGCAGCAGGTCCACCAGGTCACCTCGCATCAGCTCGACCGACCCGGGTTCGCCGATGCCGACCTGGCCGATGGTCCGGTCCGCTGCGTCGACGAACCTCATGCCGCGCACGTCGGTACCGGCGGCGCGGGCGTCCGGCAGGATTCCCATACGGTCGGCGACCTCGACGGCCCCCTCGCGCAGGTCGACCCCGTTGCCGCCGGTGCGCAACGAGGTGGCGCGCTCGACGACGGTCGTCCGGAAGCCGTACCGGTCAAGCCAATGTGCGACGGTCAGTCCGGCGATGCTTGCGCCCACGATCAGGATCCGCTGGTGCACGGTGTGGTCCCCCTGACTACGATAACTGGAGTATGCGTTCCAGATGATTATGTGGAAGGGTCATTCCAGATGTCAACAACGGCCGGACGCCGGGCGGACGCGGTCCGCAACCAGCAACTCGCCCTCGAAGCGACGACCGCGCTGCTGACCGAGCCGGGCGCGGTCCTCACCGTCGAGGCGATCGCCCGCCGCGCCGGGCTGGGCGCCGGAACCGTGGTGCGGGCGTTCGGCGGCAAGGACGCGCTGCTCGACGCCGCCGTGTCACGACTGCTCGGACCGGTGGTCGACCGGGCGCGCGACCTCGCGGCCCAGCCCGGACCCGCGCCGGCGCTGCGCACCCTCCTCGCCGAACTGATCGCCTTCCAGTCCGCGCACCACTCCGTCACCGAACACCTCGACGGCCTCGACCTGCCCGCCACCACGGCGATGCGGGCCGAACTGGTGGGATCCGTGCGCCAGCTGATCGCCGGCGGGCGGCGGGACGGGGTGATCCGCACCGACCTCGACCCCGAGGTGACCGCCACCCTGATCAGTGAGGCCACGTTCGCGATCGCCCGGACCGCACCGTCACCCGAACTGGCCGACGCGTTCCTCACCGTCCTGATGGACGGCCTGCGCCCCTGACCCGGCGTCCGCGGTGATCCTGCTCGTCCGCGGATATGATCCGGCCATGATGGCATCGACAGGCGGCCTTCCACGGAGCATCGGCGCGCCCGCCACCCGCGCCCTCAACGCCGCGGGTTACACCGACCTCGCCCAGCTCGCGGATGTCCCCGCCGCCGAGTTGAGCAAGCTGCACGGCGTGGGGCCCAAGGCGCTGCGGCTGCTGCGGGAGGCCCTCGAGGCGCGAGGCACATCCCTTACGTAGCTCGTCCTGGTAGCGGCGACGTCCGGCTGATCTTGTCGGGTGACGACAGATTGACCTGGGGCACGACAAGTAGATCCGGACGGTTGCTGCATGGGGCGTCCGGATCTACTTGTCGTTTGTGGGGCGCAAGTCTGAGCCGGGTGACTTCTCGGACTCGGCGGGGCCGGCCGGGCTGGACGCGGCCGAGCGATCACTTCTCCGCGCTCGTGATGGCGCGGCGATCGGCTTCCTCAACAATCCGCGCGGCGCTCTCCTTGGCGGTGAGTCCAGAGGTGTCGAACCACCAGCCGACATCGCCGAGTTCATGCTTCATGGCGGCGTCCAGATCGTCATAGCCTTCGAAGAAGAACTGTTCGTCAGGGTCTCGGACCGTGTTGCGATAGCGACATGCCTCGATGCCGGGAGCCAGGACCACGAACAGCACCGGCCGCGGGGCCAGCAGATCAAGGAAGGTATCCAACTGCCGCCGGTCCGGGATGATCCAGTCGATCAGCGGAGTGAACCCGGCGTCGGCGAAATTGGCCGCCAGCGCCGACAGGTTGCGGTTGCACAGGTCGACCTGCCGCGCCGCCTCATCGGCAGGCTCACCCAAAGCCCAGACCCGCCCGCTCACGACCAGTCGATTGACCACGTCGCCGTCAAGACGCGCCGCCCTGGGCAACAACTCGGCCGCCAACCGGGTCACCGTCGACTTGCCCGCCCCCGGCATCCCCGTCACTATCAAACACTCTGACTTCCCGGCACCGATCACGCCGGAGATCGTGCCCGCCGGGCCACCCGGCCGCAACCCAGTTATCGATGACATCAAACTCGTCACCGACAGCCCGCGTGCGCATCAAGGCTCTGACTGACCGGCCGCGATCACATCGATAGCGGCTTCTGGCCCTGCTCGACCGCGAGGCGCACCTTCGTGGTCAGCCGGCCCCTGGACCGGCCCTACGCCCGGACCCGACAAGTAGACCCAGACACCCGACAGCCATCCGACAACTACACCCGGACACCGGCATCCTCCAGCGGATCTGACAGTAGCGGCCTTCGTCGCGTCGGCTGCGCCCTCGTTCCAGACGTGTCCACGCGCCCGCCCACGCGGTCACGGTCGTTCGGGCACACCCAGTTCGCGCAGGATCGCTGTCGCCGTTCGGCGGTGCGCCCTCGCCCGCGCGCCGTCCGCGGTGTCGGCGAGGACCATGAGGGCCTGGGCCTCACCGAGCCTGTGGCCGGACTCCCGCTGGATGTCGAGGGCCTCCATGGCGAGGTCGACCGCGAGGTCGCGACGGCCCAGGAGGGCATGAAGTTTGGCGAGGGCGGTCAGCGCCTTGCCAGCGGTCATCCGATATCCGCCCGTGCGCGACAACTCCAGCGCCCGCTCGGCATGGCCCACCGCGTCCGCGGGTCGGTCCAAGCTCGCGTAGGTGGCGGCGAGCCCCAGAAGAGTCTCCGCTATGCCTTCCCTGGAGCCGATCGCCTGGGCATTCTCGTATTCCCGCAACGCCCCCGCTCGGTCTCCGGCGGCGAGGAGCGTACTGGCCAGAAGGTTGCGGGCATCGACCTCCGCACCGGGGATGGCGGAGTCCTCGGCGATTCTCAGCGCCTCGCGGGCACACGCCCTGGCCTGGTCGAGATCCCCGGTGTCCCGGTGGATCGATCCGAGGCAGAACAGGCTCTCACTGAGGCCGCTGTTGTTTCCGGTGAACTCGTTGAGCCGCAGGGCCTCCCGCAGATGCCCGGCCGCTTCCTCGTATCGGCCGAGGCCGTGGTTGGCCAGGCCCAGATTGGTATGGGCCGCGGCCAAGGAGGCGGCGTTTCCGGTCTCGGTGAACGCGGCCAGGGCGACGGAAAAGCTGGCATGGGCGTCCTGGAGCCGCCCCTGGACCAGGTAGATGTTTCCCAGGTTCGCCACCGCGGTGACGGCGGCTACCCCGGACCGCCTGGCGAGATCGATGACCTCTCGATAACTGGAGGCCGCCTCGGTGAACCGCCCGCTGTGCTTGTAGGCGATGCCGAGATTGTTCAGGACGGTTCTGAGCCCGCCCTCCCAGTCGGTACTTCTGGCCCTGGTCGCGGCCTCCGTGTAGTGGGAGATCGCCGAATCGGTGTCGCCGACGGCGGCGTACGCCTGCCCGATGCTCAGGTGGCTGGCGGCCTGGCCCAGCAGGTCACCGGCGGCGTCGGCGGCCGCGAGCGCGGCCCGGGCCACGGGAAGCCGGTCACCGGGGAACCTGCGATTGTAGAAGTAGTTCCGCAGTGCGTCCGTCAGCAGCCAGGTCATCTCAGCAGGCCCGTGGCCGGCGGCATGCCAGATCGCGGCGACCAGATTGGGATACTCGGCGTCCAGCCAGACCAGTGGCTCGAACCGGTCGTCGTCGGCCGTTCCCTGCCCGGAGGGAAGGGAAGTCGTCTGTAGCGGGAGCAGGATCGTGGTCGGATAGTGCCGCATGGTCGCGGTGCGAGCCATCTCCAGGTACCAGGCCATCAGCCGCTCGGTCGACGCCGCGCGCTGGGCCTGGCCGTCCTCGACAGTCGCCTGACGGTGGGCGTAGACGCGGATGAGATCGTGGAAGGAGTACCGGCCCGGGACGTGTTCCTGGATCAGGTGCGCGGCCGCGAGCCTATCCAGGAGGTGCCTGGCACGTGCGGGGCTGACCTGCGCCAGAGCGGCGGCCGCGCCGATGGTGACGTCTGGACCTGGAACAATTCCGAGGAGCCGGAACAGACGTGCGACCTCCGGTTCGAGCTCCCGGTAGGACAGGTCGAAGGACGCCCGGACGCAGGACTGCTCGTCCTCCTCGATCGTCAGCGCGGAGAAGCGGTCACCGTCACGGAGCGCCGCCACGTGCGTCCGAAGGGAGTGCTCGGGCCGCTCTGCAAGCAGTGCCGCGGAGATCCTGATCGCGAGAGGCAGTCTCCCGCACAGGCCCACCAGTTCGACCGCGTCCTCAGGAGCCGCCATGACGCGCTGGTCACCGAGGATCCGGGCTAGGAGCGCCACGGACTCTTCGGTGGTCAACACATCCAGGGTGACGTTGCGCATGCCATCGACGGCGACAAGGCCGGCGAGGCGGCTGCGGCTCGTGACCAGGGCGAGGCTGCCGGGGCGCCCGGGAAGAAGCGGTCGGACCTGGTCGGCGCTGTTCGCGTTGTCCAGGACGACGAGCACCCGGCGGTCGGCCAATAGCCCTCGGAACAACGTCCCCGCCTCCATCACGTCGGCGGGGATCTGTTCGGCCGCGATGCCCAGGGCACGCAGGAACCGGGCGAGGGCCACCGCAGGGCTCGTCGGCGGACTGTCAGAGTATCCGCGCAGGTCGATGTAGAGCTGGCCGTCCGGGAAATGGTGGCGGGCCCGGTGCGCCCAGTGGACGGCCAGAGCGGTCTTGCCGATGCCGGCGGTCCCGTCGATGGTCGAGACGAGCACCGCCGTGGTGTCGCAGTTGGCGACGAGCTGGTCGAGGACGTCGATCTCGCGGCCTCGGCCGGTGTAGTCGGCGACCTTCGGCGGGAGTTGGGCCGGACCGCCCAGCCTCGGCCGCTGGTTGAGGGTGGGATCGTCGCGCAGGATCCGCTCGTGCAGCAGCTCGAGTTGAGGCCGGGCGTCCAGACCTGTCCGGTCCACCAGACTCCGGCTCGCCGCCGCGTACGCGTCGAGCGCCTCTTGACGCCGGCCAGCCCTGTACAACGCGAGAACAAGCAACTCCACGAGCGATTCCGCCCGCGGGTACCGCTCCATCAGCGTGCCGAGCTCACCGAGAACCTGGTCGTGGTGACCGAGAGCGAGGTGCGCGGCCATCCGTAGCTCGGCGGCCGAGAGGTGGTCCTCGTCCCAGCCGGCGGTCTCCGCCCGAATTCGGTCGCAGGACAGCTCACCGAGAACCGGCCCCCGCCACAGCCGCGCCGCCTCATCGAGATATCCGACCTGTCCGGCCGGATCGCCAGCCCCGCGGGCCAGATCGAGCAACCGTCGGAACCGGTGGGCGTCGACCCGATCCGGATCGCCGTTCACGAGGTAGCCGGTCGGGTCGCCGAGAATCTCGCATCCACTCCGGCCGACGGCTACCAGCCGGCCACGCAACCGGGACACGAACACCTGCAGGGTGCGGCGAGCGTTGACGGGCGGATCGCCGTCCCACACCAGATCCGTCAGCCGCTCGGACGACACCGCGGACCCCAGATGGAGCAGCAACACACCCAGCAGGCGACGCTCCAGCCGGCGTACACCCAGATCCACGACCTGACCAGCGACAACGGCCTCAACTGTGCCGAGGATCTTGAACTCCACCCGAGGAGCGTAGCCGGTGGTAACACCGCGGCAAGCAGACCGGACAACACTGACCCAGCCGCCTCCACACCGGTCGCGGAACAAGTCTCACGGGGAGAACATCTTGTTGAGAAGACGCACCATGGTATCTACACAAAGCGGGCTCAGGGTGCTGAGTATCGCCTCGGCCATTCTCGCCGGAACTCTCATTGCGGCGACACCTGTCCGCGCGCAGGCACCAACGACTGTGCGGACGGACCAGCACATCGCGGCGATGTCCCAGGTGGCGCAGGCGGAGTTGCTCAATCCCTTGCGGACGCTGGCAGGAGCGGTGGACGACGTGGGGAGGTCCACCGCGGTCGCCACGTACTCGGGCGTCGAGATCGATGCTTCTGCCGGGGTTGTGAATGTCTATCTCACGCCCGGCGCGAAGTCGGCCGACTTCCTCGCCCGTGTCGCCAAGACGAACAGCGCGGCGGATGTTCGGCTGGCCAGGGTCAAGCAAGGTCGCTTCACGCGTCAGGCGCTGGAGGCCGCACGAGATCGGATGTTCCAGCCGAAGAGCGACGCGACGCTTGGTACGGAATCGATCCTCCTGCCGCCCGACGGCACGGCGCTGCACCTCCGGGTGCAGGACGTCGCTCGCGCCGAGCGCGCGCTCAAGGGTCCGCAGACGATGACTCAGATGACGCTGGATTCCCAGGTGCCTATCGTGGTGGAGAAGGGCGCACCCGGTTCGGACGCGTCACGAACCAAGGACACTTCACCGTGGAAGGCTGGTTCATCCATCCACTTGTCGGGCGGTGGCGGCTGTACAGCGGGGCTGCCGACGCGTCGTAACTCCGACAATCACCCCTTCCTCATCACAGCCGCGCATTGTGGTGATGGCCAGGCGGCCACCGAATGGGAAGGCGCGGACCGCACGACCATTGGCGAGGTCACGATGGTCGACCAACTCTGGGACGCCGAGGCGATCGACACCGCCGGCCACGGCACCACCAGAGGACAGGAGTGGGATGGCGGCCCCTATGGCAGCGGGGCCTTCACACTCGCGGTGACCAGCACGAAACGCTCCATCACCGGCGACTACGTGTGTCACGACGGATACGTTTCAGGTGCCGTCTGCAATATCAAGGTGGATGGGCAGGTTTCCTGGACCGGCAGCAATGGCCGTTCGCACATCGGGATGGAAGGTCACATCCCTGGCGGGGCAACTGCAGTGCAGCAAGGCGACAGCGGAGGGATGGTCTTCGCGATAACTGGCAGCAACACCCGCCAGGCACGGGGAAATGTCAGCTGGGGGTCAACCCTGATTCGCTGGACCGAGGCGGATGACATCTTCAACAGCTTCCTGGTACACCTGGCTCCGGTGAACACCTCCGTATCCGGGGACTCGAAGGCCGACCTGATGTTCATCGGCACCGACGGCGTCATCACGGCCTACCCCAATGTGGATGGAATCCACTTCGGGTGGGGCTCCAGCCGCAGGATCGGGGAAGGTGACTGGAATCTTTCGAACACCCGGTTCGCCGATCTCGACGGCGACGGCAAGACCGAAGTCATTCATGTCGGCACCAACGGCGTCCTCACCGCCTATCGGAACATTGATGGCATCAACTACAACTGGAGCGGGGGGCGAACCGTCGGTGAAGGCGACTGGAACCCGTCCAACACCCGGTTCGCGGACCTCGACGGCGATGGTAAGGCCGACCTGATCCACGTCGGCACCAACGGCATCCTCACCGCCTACCCCAACATCGATGGCATCAACTACAACTGGGGCGGCGGCCGAACCGTCGGCGAAGGCGACTGGAACCCGTCCAACACCCAGTTCGCGGACCTCAACGATGACGGCAAGGCTGATCTGGTCCACGTCGGCACCAACGGTGTCCTCACCGGCTACCCGAATGTCGACGGCATCAACTACAACTGGGGCGGCGGCCGCACAATCGGCGAAGGCGACTGGAACACGGTCAACACCCGGTTCGCGGACCTCGACGGCGATGGTAAGTCCGACCTGATCCACGTCGGCACCGACGGCGTCCTCACCGCCTACCCGAACCTCGACGGCATCAACTACAACTGGGGCAGCGCCCGCACCGTCGGCACGGGCGCTTGGTCACCAGGCAACACCATCTTCGGATAGTCACTGTCACGAACACGGTCACGGGGTCGGCGACCCCCGGTCCAGTCAACGGCATGTGATCGCAAGGGGCGCGGACCACACGGTCCGCGCCCTGTCGCGTGTTCCCTCGCGGAACGCGCCTCGGCATCACCCCCGGTACTGCGCGATGACCTTCGAGAAGTCGTACGGCTGCTGGTCCACGCTGCTGCACGTGCCGTCCGCCCAGTTGTGCGGCACCCCCGGATCGCAGGCCCGGTCCCGGTTGAGCGACCAGTAGGAGAACCACCCGACATGCTTGGCCTGCGCGTACGCCAGCAGGGAGCGGAACGTGTCCACGGTGAACAGCTCGGACGGCTGGTCGGTGTGGCCGTTCATGAGCTGCAGTCCCAGGCGCGCCCAGGCCGTGGCGTCGTCGATGCCGTACACCGCCTTGATTTGGTTCTTGGCCGCCTCCGCCACCAGTTGCACGCTGGTGACCTGGTCGGAGGCGTTCGTTAGGCCGTAGTCGAAGGCCATCAGGTTGACCAGGTCCAGGCGCGCGCCGGCCGTGGCGGCCTGGCGGAGTTCGTCTTTGCCGCTGTCCGGGAATCCGACAGTGGTCGCCGGGATGGTCAGCGAAACCTTCAGGTTCGGGTTGTTCTGCTGGAGGACCCTGATCGCGCCGAACCGGACCGCCATGTTCGCGTCCAGGTCGTCGCCCTCGTAGTCCAGGTCGATCCTGGTCAACGAGTACTTGTCGATCACCTTCTGATACGCCGCGGCCAGCGCCCCGGACCCGCCGCACGTGGCGCCCAGTTCGGTCCCGTTGTAGCCGCCGAAGGACACGGCGACGTCCCCGCCGGCGGACCGGATCGCGGAGACGACCCCGGTGACCGTGGTGTCGCCGGCGACGGGGTGTGCGGGGTCGCCGCCCCAGGCCGGGGTGCAGCCGCCGGAGTCCAGGATGAACGCGAGGTTGTAGTTCTTCGCGCCGGAGGCGCTGATGGCGGTGGAGATGTTCTGCGGGTTGTTCTCCAGGGGCATCAGGTAGATCGGGTTCGGGAAGGACCCGTTGCCCGGCGGGGTGGTCGGGGTGGGACTCGGGCTCGCCGTCGGGGACGGGCTGGGCGACGCGGAGGGTGACGGGTTGCCCGCCGGGCCGGCGAGGGCCACGTCGTCGGCGTAGTAGGTGCCCTGGCCGTACCAGCCGTGCAGGTAGATGATGACGCTCGTGGCGCTGCCGGAGGTGAAGGCGACGGACAGGGCGCTGTAGCCGCCGGACGTGCCCGGGGTCCAGGTGGACGCGCCGCCGGTGATGCCCAGGTACACGTAGGAGCCGTTGACCTGGGCCGTCAGTGTGTAGCTGGTGTTGGCGAGGACGGGGACGGTCTGGGTGCACTGGGCCGTGCTGCCGCCGTCGGCCGCGCCGGCGAGCGCGTAGCTGCCGCTGCGGGCGTGGCCGGTCACGACGCTGTCGGTCGGATCGCAGTTCCAGCCGGACAGGGTGCCGGTCTCGAAGCCGGGGTTGGTGACCGACGCGGCGTCGGCCAGGGCCGGGACGGTGACGGCGAGCGCCGCGCCGAGCGCTGTGGCGGCGACGGCCAGCAGGGTGAGGAGTACGGGTCTGCGCATGGGACGTTCTCCTGTTCTGGAAGGGGCGCGGGTGGCGGTGGTCGCCACCCGCGCCGTGGCGGGGTCCGGTCAGCAGGGACCGCTGTCCGACCAGACGGCCCAGGAGGTCGGGTCGTCGGGGACGGCTCCCGTGGAGTACCAGGTCGCCTTCCAGGTGTGCTTCTTGTAGGAGACCTTGTCGCCGGGCACGTAGGACGTGCCGCTGTTCCAGGCCGGGGCGGTGCACGTGCCACCGGTCGGGCTCGGGCTCGGCGAACTGGTCGGGGAGGCCGTCGGGGACGCGGTGGGTGACGCGGTCGGGGACCCCGAGGGCGAGGCGGTCGGTGACCCGGTCGGGCTCGTGCAGCCCGACGTCGAGCCGTTGATGGCGTTGACGGCGGCCGTGAACAGGGTGCCGGCGGCGTCGAGGGCCTCCAGGGAGTACATCATGCCGCCGGCCAGGCCCTTGCAGTGCGCGTAGTCGGCCTTGTCCTGCACCGAGCGCGGGGAGTCCCCGCTCCAGAAGACGGTGCCGTCGTAGAAGTAGGCGGCCCGGCTCTCGGCGTCGTAGTAGGTCTTGTTCGGGTCGTCGACGAAGCCGCCGAGTTCCTTGTAGAAGGACACGCCCGCGACGTTGCCGGACAGGGCGTGGCCCGGGGCCGGGCCGGTCGCGGACTGGTGCAGGCCGTGGTTGGCTCCGGCCGGCACGCCGGTCCAGCCCCGGTAGTAGAACGGGTAGCCGATGGTGACCTTGCTGGCCGGGAAGCCGCCGGGGATGCCGTAGTCGGACAGGCCCGCGGTCCAGGCGGTGATGGCGGTGTCGGCGGAGTACTTCTTCGAGCCCGGGGGGACCGGGTTCATCGGGTCGGTGGACGACTCGTACACCTGGGACTGGTGGTTGGTGGGGCCGGTGGACTCCCAGCCGCCGTGCAGGTCGTAGGTCATCACGTTGGCGTAGTCGAGGTAGCTGCCGAGCTTGTCGGTCTCGTAGTACTTGATCTTGTCCTGGCCGGCGGCCACGGCGGCGGTCAGGTACTTCTTCGAGCCGCCGAGCGCGTCGAGCTGGGTCCGGAACTCCTTGCACAGCAGCGTGAAGTTGGCCTTGTCGGCCGTGCTGACGTGGTTGCCGACGTGTCCGCCGGAGGAGCCGGGGAACTCCCAGTCCAGGTCGATGCCGTCGAAGATCCCCGCCGCGGCGCCCGGCCCTCCACGACCGTCGTTCGCGGGCAGGTTGCCCTTGATGAACATGTCGACGCAGGAGCTGACGAACTTCTTCCGCGCGGCGTCGTCGGCCGCGGCGTCGGAGAAGTACTTCGAGTAGGTCCAACCGCCGATCGAGATCACGATCTTCAGATTCGGGTACTTGGCCTTGATCTTCTTCAGCTGGTTGAAGTTGCCCGCGAGGGGCTGGTCCCAGGTGTCGGCGACCCCGTCGACGCTGATGTCGGAGCCGTAGCTCTTGGTGTAGTCGGCGAAGTAGTCCCCCGCGCCGTCCCCGGCGTTCGGGTCGCTCTCGTCCTGCTTGGCCGCGGAGTTGGCCTCGAAACAGGTGTGTTCGGTCGGGTGGATGTTGGCGAAGGCGTAGTTGAGGATGTCGAGCTTGCCGGCGTACCCGCCGGTGTCGAGGTTCTTCGGGTAGAACCCGTTCTGGTAGATGCCCCACTGGGTGAAGTAGGCGGTCTTGATCCCTCCGCTGGCGGCCGCCGCCTGCGAGGTGGCGGCCTGGCTGACGGCGGCGGCGAGGCCGAGGGCGAGGACGGCTGCCGCGACGGCGGCGCCGATCATTTTCCGGGTACTGCGCATGAGGGGCTCCTACGGAAGATTCTTCAGATGCGGCTTGACGGTGTTGGCGAAGGCGTAGTTGTTCGACGCGTCCCAGTTCACCGACCACGTCATGACGCCGCGCAGTGCCGGCCACGTCGACGGCGGGCGGAAGGTGCCGCAGTGGGTGCCCTGGGCCAGGCAGTCCACGGCGTCGTTGATCGTCGCCGGATCGGTGTAGCCGCCGCCGGCCGCCGAGGACGAGGCCGGCAGCCCGAGGGCCACCTGGTCCGGGCGCAGTGCGCTCTGCAACTGGATGCAGGCCAGCGCGGTGAGGAAGTTCTCCGTGCCCTGGCTGTAGGCGGCGTTGTTGTCGCAGCCGAGCATGGAACCGGAGTTGTAGAACTGGGTGTGCACGACGGTGAGGATGTCCTTGATGTTCAGCGCGAGCGTGAAGTACTCGTTGCCGGTGCTCTGCATGTCGATGGTCTGCGGCGCCATCGTGATGATCAGCCCCGACCCGACGCTGGACCGGATCGAGCGCAGCGCCTGGGCCATGTAGGTGGCGTTGAGCCCGTTCTCCAGGTCGATGTCGACCCCGTCGAATCCGTAGCGCTTGATGACGGCCGACACGCTGGTGGCGAAGTTGGTCGCGGCCGTCGAGTCGGCGACCTTGACCGTGCCGTTCTGCCCGCCGACCGACAGCACCACGTGCTGGCCCCGGCCGTGCAGGGTCGCGACGTCGTTCGTGAAATTCGCGTCGGTGTAGCCGCCGAGGGCGTTGGACAGTCCGGAGTCGAGGGTGAAGGTGACCCCGCCGGAACTGTTCGGGTCGGTGTCGGCGAACGCGACGGCGATCAGGTCGTAGGACGTGGGCACGTCCGACAACCGCAGCGCCTTGGCCCCGTTGGTGAAGTTCTGCCAGTACCCGGTGAGGGCGTGTCTCGGCAGCGGCCCGGGGTCACTCGGCGATGTCGTCGGGCTGGGGCTCGGCGACGGGCTCGATGTCGGGCTCGTGGTGGGGCTCGCGGTCGGGGACCCGGTCGGCGAGGGGGTGCCGCCGGGGCCGTCGAGCGCGACGTCGTCGGCGTAGTACGTGCCCTGCGCGTACCAGCCGTGCAGGTAGACGGTCACGCTCGTCGCCGACCCGGAGTTGAACGACACGGACAACTGGCTGTAGCCGCCCGAGGTGCCCGGGGTCCACGTCGAGGTGCCGCCGACGACGCCAAGGTACACATAAGAGCCGTTGACCTGGGCGGACAGCCTGTAGTCGGTGTTCGCGGCCACCGCGACGGTCTGGCGGCACTCCGCGGTGCTGCTGTTGGTGGTGGCCCCGGCCAGGGCGTAGCTGCCGGACCTGGCGTGCCCTGTGACGACGCTGGCCGTCGGGTCACAGGTCCACGGGGACAGCGTGCCGGTCTCGAAACCGGGGTTCGCGACCGCGCTGGCGTCGGCGAGCGCCGGCAGCGCCAGGCCGACCGCCGCGGCGGCCGCCAGCACGGCGGTGAGGATGATCGTTCTTCGCATAGACACTCCTTGAGCTGGAGGGGAACAGCGAGCCCATGCTGCCAGTCATTGACAAGGTTTGTTAACAGTTACTGGTGGCGGAATCCCGCCCCGTCGACATCCCGCCGCACGGGTCCCCGCCGAACCCGTGCCCGGCCGCCCGCAGCCCCGCCTGGAACCGGGTCCGGGCACCGAGCCGGTCCATCAGGTCGTGCATCCGGCGCTCCACCGTGCGTTGGGCCACGCCCAGCCGCCGCGCGATCGTCCGATCGGTGAGCCCCGCGGCGCACAGCGCCAGGATCTCCTCGTCCGACCGCGTCAGAACGGTTCCGGAGTCCGACCCCGCGACAGGGAACAACGGGGTCGCCCGCTGCCACAGCAGGTCGAACAGCGCGACGTACCCGTCGAGCAGCGCCGAGGACCGCAGCTCCACGACCGCCAGCTCGTCGGCCAGGACGACGGGGACCAGCGCCGTGCCGCGGTCGACGATGACCAGTTCCAGCGGGATCGCGTCCAGCACCCGGGCCTGCGCGTCGCGGTCGACGAGGTCGCGGACCGCCCGAAGTTCCTCGGCGCTGTCCAGCTCCGCCGGCCGGTGGACCGCGCGGAGCCCGACGCCCCGGGCGAGCAGCTCGTGGGCGAGTTCGTGCCGCCCGCCGAGAAACGGCACCCGGCCGAGGACCAGCACCTCGTTCCGGGCCGCCCGCGCCGCCCGGGTCAGCCGCTGCGCCACCGCCTCCCGGCCCCGCACGACGTGCACGGCCGGGGCCGGCGCGGCCTGGAACTCCTCGGCGAGCCGGGCGGCCCCGATCCTGGCCCGTTCGATCTCCTCCCGGCGGGACAGGGCCAGCAGCTCCACGGCGAGATCCGGCGGGGCCGGGGCGAACCGCAGCGGGCGGCTCGGCATCCGGGTGAGCAGTCCCAGGTCCTCCAGCGCGACGGTCCGCCGCCGGACCCGGGCGCGGTCCCAGCCGGTGGCGTCGGCCAGCGCCGCCAGAGTGGAGCCCGGGTGGGCCAGCAGGGCGCGGTAGACGGTCTCCTCCTCGGTGGACACACCGAGCACCGTGAGCAGGCCGGCGTTGTCATCCATAGCTCCTCCTTGAGGGGTAGGGGGGCAGGCGCTGACCATGCCCCGGGTTCCCCGGGCGAAACATCCGTGTCCGCACGTAACGCCACCTGCGTCCCACCGGTCGAGAACCCTCGCGAACCATCGAAGATCGGCATAGGCTGCCGCCATGGCGGGCTCACCAGGGCCGCGGACGCTGGTCGGCCGCGGCCCCCAGCGGCAACGGCTGCACGACCTCCTGTCCGGACTGACCGGCGGCCGGGGCGGCGTCCTGTGGGTCGAGGGCGAGCCGGGGATCGGCAAGTCCGCCCTGCTCGCGGCGCTGACGACCGAGGCGGCCGAACGCGGCGTGACCGTCCGCCGGGGCCTGGCGGAGGAGCTCGCCGGCCAGTCGCCGCTGCGGGTGATGCTCGACTGCCTGGACCCTCGGCGGACCCTCGACCCCGAGCCCGACCGGGCGCTGCTGCCCGCCGACCCGGTGTTCGCCCGGATCGAACTGCTGGTCGGGGAGGCCGAACGGCTGTGCGGCGCGGGGCCCGTCCTGGTCGTGGTCGACGACCTGCAGTGGGCCGATGACGCGAGCCTGCTGGTGTGCGACCGGTTGGCGCAGCTCACCGGGCAGTACCCGCTGCTGGTGGCGTTGGGGAGTCGGCCGGCGCCGGGGCGGCCCCGCATCGCGCGTACCCGTCTCGTCCTGGCCGGCAGGGGCGCGGAGGTGATGACGCTCCCCCGGCTGACCGGGCCGGAGGTCGAGCGCCTCGCCGGCTGGCTGCTCGGGGACACCCCGGACCGCGCCCTCCTCGACTGGATCGCCGGGGCCGGGGGGAACCCGTGCTACGTGCGGGAGATGGTCGGCGCCCACCGGCGCGGGAGCGACCGGGTGCCGCCGGACCGACCGGACCCCGGGCAGGTCGGCGACCTCGCGCCGCCGGTCGGCCTCACCGCCATGATCACCGACCGGTTGAGTCACCTGTCCGACGAGGCCCGCACGCTGCTGCGGGTGGCAGCCGTGCTCGGCGTGGAGTTCTCCGTCGCCGAACTGTCCACGGTGACCGGACAACCACCCAGCCGGATGATCCCGGCCGTGGAGGAGGCGGTCGCGCACGGGGTGCTCGTCGAACGCGGGCCGGCGCTGGGCTTCGGACACGGCCTGATCCGCCAGGTCCTCTACCAGGGCCTCCCCGCTGGGCTGCGGGCCGCCCTGCACCGGCAGTCCGCCGAGCTGCTCGACCACGCGGGCGGCCCGGTCACCCGGGTCGCCGAACACCTCCTGGCTGCCGGGGGCACCGGCGACCACTGGGCGGTGGGCTGGCTGGGCCGCTCGGCCGGCGCGCTGTCCCGGCAGGCGCCGCACCTCGCCGTGGAGCTGCTCGGCCGGTACCTCGACGACGAGGCCACCGGGCACTCCGTGAGGGGCGAGTTCGAGGTGGAGCTGGCGATGGCCATGTTCCGGATCGACCGGTACGACGAGGTGGACCGCCTCGCCCGGCAGGCCGCCCCCGGCACCACCGACCCTGCCCGCCGGGCGCGCCTCGTGTGGACCTGGTCGTACGCGCTGCTGCGGCTCGGCCGGACCGAGGAGGCGCTGCGCACGGCCGAGGACGGCGCGGCGCACGCGGCGCGGGACCCGGCCTGGCGCGCCCGGCTGGCGGGCTTCCGTGCCCTGGCCCTGGTGTCCGCCGGCCGGTTCGACGAGGGCGAGTCCGAGGCACACGCGGTCCTCGCCGAAGACCTGGTGGACCCGCTCGCCGCCGGCTACGCCCTGCACACCCTGTCCTGGCTGCCCTCGCACTGGCGGGTACCCGCCCTCGCCCTCGCCGACATCGACAGCGCGTTGGCGCGGGTCAGGGCCGAACCGGCGGGTCGGGACCTGCGGGTGCTGCTGCTGGGCAACCGGACCAGCGCGCTCGGCGGCCTGGACCGGCTGGCCGAGGCCGACGTCAGCGTCGCGGAGATGCTGACCGCCGCCGACGCGCTCGGGGTGCCGATGCGGGTGACGATGAGCCGGCTCACGGCTGCCGAGCATTGGTTCCGCAGAGGCCGGTGGGACGACGCGGCGGCGGAGTTGGAACTCCTGGAGGAGAGCCAACTGGACCAGCTGGTGGCCTGGCGGCTGCGCGGGCGCGGGCTCGCCGCGCTCCTCGCCGTGCACCGCGACGACCGCCCCGCCGTCGTCCGGCACCTCGCCGCCGTCGCGGAGCCGGACATCTCCGCAGGAGACGCGGCGCGCAGCCAGTGTTTCCTGCGGATGGCCCGCGCGGAGCACGCCGAGCGGGACCGCGACCCGTCGGCGGCCATGGCCGAACTGGTGCTGCTGCTGGACCTGGCCCGCGACGAGCGCCATGACCAGGAGTCGTGGCTACCGCACCTCACCCGCCTGGCGCTGACCCGCGGGGACGCCGCGACCGCGCGGCGGACGGTCCTGGAGGCCGGCGACCGGGCGGACACCTCGACGGAGCGCGCGGCCCGGGACTGGTGCTCCGGCCTGCTCGACGATGATCCCGCGCTGATCCTGGCCGCCTCCGAGGCACTGGGGACGGTCGGCCGGCCACACCTGTGGGCCCGTGCCCGGGAGGACGCCGCCGTGGCTTTGGCGGCCCGGGGCGACCAGCGGGCGGCCAGGCTCCCCTACGAGGAGGCCCTTTCCGGGTACCGGGACCTGGGCTCCGTCTGGGACCTGCGCCGCGCCGACTCCCGACTCCGCGCGCACGGGGTCCGCCGCGGTCCCCGGGGCGCCCGGGGCCGCCCGGCCACCGGGTGGGAGTCGCTCACCCCGGCGGAGCTGCGGGTGGCCGCGCTGGTCGGGGAGGGACTGACCAACCACGACATCGCCGAGGCGCTGTTCCTGTCGAAGCGGACCGTGGAGACGCACATGTCGCACATCCTGGCGAAGCTGGCCGTGCGGACCCGGATCGAGATCGCCCGCGAGGCCGCGCGGCACGAACCAGGTGGAGGGGAGTGGCGCGGGCCCGCCACTCCCCTGTCAGCGCTCAACAGCTGAGGTTGCCGCCGGGGTCGACGCCGAGGATGCCGGTGAACTTCTTGTAGGCGTCGACTCGGCTTTGTACCTGGGCGGGGTTGCCGCCGTTGCATTCGATGCTGCCGTTGATGCTGCGGATGGTTTCGCCGAAGCCGCGGCTGTTGACCATGGCGTTGTGGGGGGTCATGGTGCCGGGGCCGTTCTGGGTCATCCAGTACCACAGGGCGGTTTTCCAGGAGATGGCCGCGTCGCGTTCGACCTTGTAGGGGTCGTTGAGGAGGTCGATGCCGAGGGCGTCTCCGGCGGCTTTGTAGTTGAAGTTCCAGCTGAGTTGGATGGGGCCGCGGCCGTAGTAGGCGGACTGGCCGGCCGGGCAGCCGTAGGACTGGCTGGTGTCGCAGTAGTGGGGGTAGTTGGCGGTGTTCTGTTCGACGATGTAGTACAGGCCGCCGGTCTCGTGGTTGACGTTGGCGAGGAAGGCCGCGGCTTCCTGTTTGCGGATGGTGTCGCTGCCGGTCTTGGCGAAGGCGGTGAAGGAGCCCATGGCCGTGGTCAGGCCGGAGTAGCTGTAGAAGCTGTTGCGGTTGGGGAACATCTGGTTGAACTGGGCCTCGGTGACGACGAAGTCGCCGCTGGGCGGCGGGGTGGTGGTGCCGCCGCCGGTGCAGGTGTAGGGGTCCCAGTACCAGGTGCTGATGGTGGGGTCGTAGCCCGGGTTGTCGTGCTCGGCGATGTAGAGGTTGCCGTTGGTGTAGCGGACGATGTCGCCGGTGATGTAGTTGTGGCCCTGGGCCCAGTTCGGGTAGTCGCAGGTGCCGGGGGTCGGGGTGCCCCCGCCTCCGCCGCAGGAGCCCTGGTCGGCCCACACGTCGGCGCTACCGGGCGTCTCGCCCTGGGTCCACCACTTGGCCTGCCAGTTGTGACTGTTGTACGAGGCCTGGTTACCGCCGACGTACACGGCGCCGGAACTCCACGCGGACGCACAGTCCGCGGCGGAGGCCGCCTGGATCGGTAGGACGATCGCCATCGCGGCCGTAGCGGCGAGTCCGGCGAGCAGGGCGATGATGCGTCTGGACATGGTGGACACTCCTCGACGAGGGAATCGGGGGCCGTGCACCCGCCAAAGTATCTGGCAACCTTCCTTCCAGAAGCGCCACCACCGGGGCGGATAGCCGCCACGTCGCCCTCCCGCCACCCGTGCGCGGCGGCTTGCCGACCCGGCGGACAGCCGCCAGGGACACCCGTCGATATTTACCGGTACGGTGACCTTCTCAATCGGAAACTTTGTTAAGAATTGAGTTGGTGACCATGCGCAGACGCGTCCGCGCGCTCGCGATCGTCGGGGCGGCCCTCGTCGCCGCCACCGCGGTCCTCGCCGCCCACCCCGCCTCGGCGGCCGGCAACGCCCTCGCCAATCCGGGGTTCGAGTCCGGACTGTCGGGCTGGTCCTGTCCCGCCACCGCGACCGCCGACACCTCCGGCCCGCACTCGGGGGCCGCGGCCCTGCGCGGCGACGTCACGGGTGCCGACACCGCCCAGTGCACCCAGACCGTGTCCGTCACGCCGTCCACCACCTACACCCTGTCGGCGTGGGTGACCGGCGCCTACGTGTATCTCGGCGTCTCGGGGGGCGACAGTGTCTGGACCCCGGGCACCGGTGGGGCGTACCAGCAGTTGTCGGTCACATTCACCACCGGGGCGAACGCCTCGACGGCCACGGTGTTCGTGCACGGCTGGTACGGCCAGGGCGCCTACCGGGCCGACGACTTCTCGCTACCCGGCCCCGGCGGCAACCCCTCGCCCTCGCCCTCGCAGACCGCCGGGCCGTCGCCGACGCCCTCCCCCACCGGTGGTGGCGGACCGGGAGCCGCACTGCCCGCGTGCCAGCACTTCAGCAACGACGTGCCGCCCGACCGACCCGCCGGCCCCAGCCACGACGCCGTCAGCCAGGGACCCGTCGTCGACCTCAGCGGCCGGTTGCCCGCGCCGGGAAACGTGCGCGGCTCACTGTCGGGCGGGGTCGTGACCCTCGGCTTCGACCGGGTGGCCGGCGCGAAGGCGTACCGGGTGTGGCGCAACGCCCAGTCCGTGCAATGGGTCGACGACTGGGGCCAGGCCTCGCTGACGGTCACCGACAAGTCCCCCTGCCGCAACGCGCACTACACGGTCGTGGCACTGCGGACCGACGCGAGCGACGCGTCCACGGGGCAACTGTCGCGACCGTACCGGCTGGAGGACGGCGGGACCGTCGAGCCGTTCGCGCTGGCGGTGGGCAGCACGTTCACGTACAAGATCACGTCCTACAACGACACCGGTCAGACCGCGAGCGGCTACACGGCCGGGCTCGGGATCTGCGCCGTCGACACCCGCTACATCCCGTGGGGCACCCGGCTGAAGGTCGCCGGCTACGGCCACTGCTACGCGGGTGACATCGGCACCTGGATCCAGGGCACCATCGTCGACGTGTGGCTGCCCGGCGCCGAGGCCGACAACTGGGGCGTGCAGAGCCGCACGATCACGGTCGAATAGGGAGGTCGTCGGGCGCTGCGGAAGGCCTCCGGCGCGCCCAACTCCGGCCGCTACCCGAGGCCGGGGCGGCAGCGCCCCGGTCCACCTCCTCGAACACCGCCGCGGCCCGCGCGGCGGTGCCCTTGGCCCAGGCGCCGGTGCTGATCAGCCCCAGAACCAGGATGGCGAGGCCGAGGCCGAACACCATCCACCACACCCCGCGCTCGGAGTCGGTGAACGCCGTGCCGCCGCTGACCGAACCCACGATCGTCCCGGCGATCGCGACGCCGAGCGTGGTGCCGGTCTGCCGGCCGGCGGAGGCCAGCGACGTGGCCACGCCCGCCATCGAGCGCGGCATGCCCGATACGGCGGTGTTGGTGATCGGCGGGTTGACGGTGCCCTGGAAGACGCCGAACAGCAGATACACCGCGAGTACCAGCACCAGCGGTGTGGCCGGCTCGAACAGCAGCGACAGGAGGCCACCGAGGGCCAGCGCGGGGCCGGAGACCACGAGTGGCAGCCGGGGACCCCACGCGCCGACCAGCCTTCCGGTGTACGGGACAGCACCGCGATCAGCGCGCCGAATCGGGTGACCGGGAGGTCGGCGGATGGCGGTGTCAGCTCACAAGGCGGCGGATCTCGGCGGCCTCCGGAAGGCCCATCGCCGTGTACAGGGCGAGCGCCTCCCGGCGGTACTCGCGAGCCGTGTCCCGGTCGCCGAGGGCCACGTACGCCGCGCCCAGCCCGGCGAGTGCCCCGGCCTCGAGGTAGCGTTCCCCGGTCCGGCGCGCCGACTCCAGCGCCTCCCGGTGGTGCTGGACGGCCTCGGCCGGCCGGCCCAGCCGGCACTCGGCGAGCCCGAGGCCGATCATCGCTTCCGTGACCAGGGACGGCTCCCCGATGTCACGGCCGAGGGACAGTGCCCGTTGGAACTGTTCTCGGGCCTCGTCGGGCCGGCCCCAGAGGTGGTACACCGTGCCGAGCGCGGTCAGGCCGGCGCCCTCGGCCGCGCGGGCCCCGATCTCGCGCCGGTGGGCGAGTGCCTTCTCCAGGTGGGCGACGGCCTCGGCGTGGCGGCCCTGGCGACCGAGGACGACGGCCAGGTTGGCAAGCACGTTGACCTCCATCAGGCGGTTGCCCATCTCCTGAAAGATGGCCAGGGCGCGCAGGTGGTGCTCGGTGGCCCGCTCGTACTCCCCGATCCTGCACTCGAAGTAGGCAAGGTTGTCCAGGGTCAGGCCCTCGCGGTCCCGGTTGCCGGCCGAGACGTGGTAGTCCAGAGTGTCCCGGAGGTGGCCGAGCGCCTCGTGGTAGCGGCCCAACCGGCCGAGGACCACCGCGAGGTTGCTGGCCGAGCGGACCGCGTTCAGCTGCGCATCCATCGCGCGGTGGCCCTCATAGGCTCGGCGGAGGTAGGTCTGCGCGTCCTCATACCGGCCCAGGCGGAAGTAGATGATCCCGATGTTGTTGCAGACCGGGGCCTCAGCGATGGGGTCGTCCGGCGCGACGAGGGACAGGGCCTCGCCAAGGTGTTCGAGGGCGCGTTCGTAGCGGCTCAGACGCATGTACGCCACGCCCAGCAGATTGTGGGCCCCGCGCAGCGCGTCGTCGTCGCCGAGGGCCCGGGCTGCCGTCAGGGCGTGCGAGTGCAGGGTGAGGCCGTCGTTGTAGTGGCCGCGGTCGTCGGAGTAGCGGAACAGGAGCTCCGCCAGCTCGATCGTGGGCCGTGCGAGGTCACCGGCCGGGTCGTGGCCGGCCATCGCGAGCAGAGAGACCCGCTCGGCGTCCAGCCACGCCGCGGCCGTGCCCTGGTCCGGGAACGGCGGCACCGAGCCGGACAGCCCCGAGCGGCTGTCGCCCGGATGCAGCTGGTCCATGGCGGCCGCCGACGTGGACAGGTAGAAGTCGAACAACCGGACCAGCGCCGCCGAGCGGGCCTCGGGCGGGTCCTGCGCGGCGCACAGGTTCCGGGCGTACTCGGCGAGCAGGTCGTGCATCGTGTACCGGCCGGAGCCTGTCGTCTCCACGAGGTGTCCTGCGGCGAGCCGGTCGAGGAGCGCCCTGGCCTCGGCCGGGCTGGTCCCCGCGAGGCTGGCGGCCCCGTCCGATGTGACGTCCTCGCCGGGAAACAGACCCAGCAGGCGGAACAGGCCGGCCTGCTCGCCGGTGAGTCCCCGGTAGGACTGGTCGAACGCCGCGCGCACGGACGCCTGCTCGTCGTCGGCGATGCCGAGCGCGGTGAGCCGGTCGGTCGCGGCGAGTTCGTCGGCGTGCGCGGTGATCGACTTGTCGGGCTGTTCGAGGAGCAGCGCCGCGGTGATCCGGATCGCCAGGGGCAGATGTCCGCACAACGCGACGAGGCGGGCCGAAGCGGCCGGTTCGGCGGCGGCACGGTCCGCTCCGATCACCCGGGCGAGGAGTTCCAGGGATCGGTCGAGCGGCAGGATGCCCAGCGTGAGCCGGGTGGCCCCGCCCTTGGCGATGAGGCTGGACAACCGGTCGCGGCTCGTGACGAGTGCAAGGCTGCCGGCGTTGCTGGGCAGCAGCGGGCGCACCTGTTCGGCGGTGGCGGCGTTGTCGAGGACCACGAGGACACGCTTGTCGGCGACGACGCTGCGGTACAGGTCCGTGGCCTCCTCGACCTCGGTGGGCACCTTGTCGCCCTTGACGCCGAACGCCGTGAGCACCCGGACCAGCGCGTCGATAGGACGCAGCGGCGCGGCTGCCGAGTAGCCCTGCAGGTTGAGGTAGATCTGGCCGTCGGGGAACCGGTCCCGGACCCGGTGCGACCAGTGCACGGCCAGCGCCGTCTTGCCGATGCCCCCGACGCCGGCGATCGTGCTGATCACCACCGCCCCGGCCGCCGCGTCCCGCCCGGTGAGCAGCGCGTCGAGGTGACCGAGTTCGTCGTCACGGCCGACGAAGTCGTAGTGCACGGGCGGCAGCTGCGCCGGGGCCGGGCCGGTCGGCGCGGGCTCGACCCGCAGGTCCAGGGTCGGGTCCGAGCGCAGGATCCGGGCGTGCAGCTCGGCGAGTTCGGCACGCGGGTCCAGGCCGGTCTCCTCGGCGAGCCGGTCGCGGGCGCGTTCGAACTCTGCGAGCGCCTCCGCCCGCGCGCCGGAACGGTACAGGGCCAGCATGTGCAACTCGACGAGGCGCTCGCGGGACGGGTGCCCGGCGCGGACGGCGGCCAGCTCGGCGAGCACCCCCGAAGGGTCGCCGACCGCCAGCGCGGCCTCGGCACGCCACTCCACGGCCGACACCCGCAGGTCCTCCCAGCCGGCCAGGTGCTCGCACCGGATCCGCTCGGTGGCCAGGTCGCCCAGCGGCGGGCCGGACCACAGGTCGAGTGCCTCGCCGAGCAGCCGGCCCCGGGTCGCCGGGTCGTCCGCCTCGCGGGCCCGGCCGCACAGGCTCCGGAACCGGTGCGCGTCGACGAGCTCCGGGGCGCCCTCGAGGAGGTAGCCGCCAGTCGCGGTGAGCAGGCGGACACCGTGCCGGTCGGCGTGTTCGGCGGCGAGCACGGAACGTAGCCGGGAAACGTGCACCTGGAGGGCACCGCGCGCACTCCCGGGTGCGTCGGCACCCCAGAGCAGGTCGATCATTCGCTCGACGGTCAGCGGGGCGTTGAGGTGCAGCAGGAGCAGCCCGAGGACCCGGCGTTGCATCCGCCGGGTGCCCACGTCGACGGCACGACCGCCCACGAGGACCTCGACGCCACCCAGAATCCGGAACTCCACCCCGCCAGGCTAGCCGCTGGCACCGACCACGCAGAGTCGCCAGGTCGAAAACCCCTCAGAGGGGTACGCGGGTGACGGTTCCGGGCGGCGGCCCTCTATCCGCACTCCCCGCACCGCATGTACACGAACCGTGGATTCACCGTCGGATCACTGGTGACGCTGACCAGCGCCATCACCTCACCGATCCGATAGACCCGCATCGTGCGGTTGTCTCCGTGCACGGCATGTCCCGCCACCTCGCCGAACAGGAGCCGGATGCCCGCCAGAGCTCCGGCGCGATCTCCCGGCGGCCGCTCCACACTCCAGGTGCCCGTTCCTGGCAGCACACCGGGACCGAACCATCGCACATCGAACTGGTACGAGAAGTCGCTCCCCCGGAACCGGCCGTCCTTGTCCAGGGTGATCGATCCACCGTGCTCCACGTCCCGCCATGTGCCCGCCATCTGCCCTGCGGTCGCACCGATCCGTTCACCGGGCACAGGGTGACCCTCGGCTGGGTTCGGGCAGTTCGCAGCACATTTGACGTAGCTGATCGTGTCGTTGGAGTCCGGATCGCCGACGTAGTGGACCAGTGCGATGCCCGAGTCCGACCACTGCGCATGAATTTCCATGGCCGCCCGATGTGCTCCCCCGCCGAGCGCGTCGAAGTGCAACCCGACGCGGGACACCGGAGCACCGGTCCGGTCGCCCGCCGGGTCCAGCGCCCACTGCCCGGAGCCGGAGACCTTCTCTCGGCGCAGATCGGTCCCGTTGGCCAGCCTTCCGCCGTCGAAGTCGAGAAACATGAAGCCCACGTCAGTGGCGTAGAAGTCACCCTCGGCCGTGAACTCCACCGCACGGCCGCCGTCCGAGGTCCGCCACACGCCCACCAGGCCCTCCGGCGTCAGGTCCGCCGGCTTCGGGTAGCCGCCCAACCCTCCGAAACACCCGGTGGTGAGCGCCAGCAGAACGACCAGGACGACCGCGCGCCTCATGCGCGGACCCTATCCCACGTGCCAGGTATCAGTAGGATCGTCGCCGCGGCGACCAGGGTGAGTTCGGCGGCGAACAGGGCCAGGCTCGTCGGCGCGTACCACCGGGGCACCGCCTCGGCGATCACCGTCCAGTCGATCTGCCCCGGCCGCGGCACCGGGTTGGTCAGCGAGCCGAAGCCCAACCACGGCAGCGTCTGGCCGACGATGGTCCACAGTGCCACGAACCCGCCGACCACGATCGCGGCGATCCGCCCGGCCCGGCGGGCGACGACGACGGCAAGGGCCAGGTAGCACAGCGCGAACAACAGGAATGGCACGGCGTGGGCCCTCAGCCCGTCCCGGGTCTCGGCGACCCGGTCGGCGGGCGCGAGGCCGTTGGCGTAGGACAGGCCGATCTGGGCGGTGACACCGGGCGTGACGACGAGGTACGTCGCCGCCGCGTCCGCCAACAACACCACCGCCAGGGCGAGCATCACGACCCGGGCGACCGCGTGTCTGTGGTTGATGATCACAATCGCGAGGATAGCCGGGGCCCGGGGCGACGTCCTGTCGCTCGACTTCCCCCGGCTCGTCCCGCCACCGGGGCCTGAGTGGATGGTCGTCACCGGTCCGGATGCAGGACGACGTTCGGGGTGACCGTCAGGTACCAGTCTCCGCTCATCTTCTCCGACTCGACGGTCACGGTGACCATGGAACCGACGGGGGCGGTGACCGTGTTCTCCGGGGCGGCCGCCTCGAGTGTGATCTCGTGCGCCCCGGCCTGGTAGTCCCACCAGGTCTGGGCCTTCAGCGGCCGGCCGTCGACGCTGATGTGCAGGATCCCGGGTGTCCGCGCGCCGCACAGCATCATCGTCGCGGCGCCCCACGGAACCGACACGCTGTGCGGGCCGGCGGCCGACAGGGTGACTGACGGTTCGGTCGGCCCGCCGAGGCTCTGCGGCTCCAACGGCGCGAGCCGGGCCGGTCGGGCCGGGAACGGGTACTGGTCGAAGGGCACCATCTCGCCGATCCCGAGCGACATCCGGCCGACCGCCGGACCGGCCCCGCCCGTCCGCCAGTTGTCGATGACCGCGGTCACGATGGTCGGCTCACCGAGCCTGACGCCGAGCCTGGCCAGGCTCGACGGACCGAGTGTGAACGACGTCTGGCCGAGGCCGGCGCAGCTGACCCAGCCGGAGTCGCCTCCGTTGACGCGCACGGTGATCCGGACATCGAACCCCCCGTCGCAGGTCGGCAGGACAATGACGTCCAGAGTGGTCGGCGTCCAGGTCAGCGTCACCGGATGCTGGTACGTGCCCTCAGCCGCCGCGACGATCCGGTGCCCGTCGGCGTACTCGGCGAAGCCGGCGATCCGCCGCTCGGTCGGGGGCAGCACCACCGGGTGCGCGCGGGGAAGCAGGGCGTAGCCGAGGACCAGGGCCACGATCACCGCGCAGGCCGCGCCCACCGTGATCAGCCGCTGTCGGCGGCGGGACCGGATCCGGTCGCGCACCCCCCCGAGACGTTCGGTGCCCGGGGGCGTCTCCGGCAGGTCAGGGTCGGCCAGCAGGGTCGGATCGAGGCGGAGCTTGGCCAGACCCTTGGCGGCGTAGCCCTTCACCGCGCCGGCCGAGACGCCCAGCGCATCGGCGATCTGGGCCTCGGTGAGGTCCTCGAAGTAGCGCAGCACCAACACAGCCCGTTGCTGGTGGGGCAGCCTGCCGAGCGCCCGCCACACCGCGTCGCGGTCGTCGACCCCGCTCTGCGGGCTCGCCAGCACCAGGTCGGGCAGGACACCGGTCGGCCGCTCGGCGTTCCACCGCCGCCGCCACCACGAGTTGTACGTGTTCACCAGTACCCGCCGCACGTACGGCTCAGGATCCTCGGCGATCCGCCGCCAGGCCGACCACGAGCGGGCCAGTGCGGTCTGCAGCAGGTCCTCAGCGTGGGCGTGGTCGCCGGTCAGCAGGTAGGCCAGCCGCAGCAGCCGCGGCGAGCGTCCCACCACGAACTCGTCGAACCCGACCATCCCGCCAGCTCCCCTCGTGGTGTCCACGAGTATGTACCGGCTGGCCCGCCCGCCTGGTTGTACGTACCGGCCAACAATCCGCCGCTGCCGACGAGGTGACCCCCCGAATGTTTGGGGCTGTCCGGGCAACCTCCACTCGGGGACGGTGAAGGCATGCCTTCCGCGCGACGGGGCGCGGGACAGGACGGGGAGCGTTCGGATGCGTGCTTTCATGGCGGTACTCCCGGCGACGGCGGCCGGTTCGGGTGGGCCGGCCTCCGCCGCGTCAGGAGAGTTCTGAACCCGCCGATCAGACGGACAGGGCGGAGACCAGTTCCTCTCGGCTGGTCACGTAGGTTTTGCGGTAGATCGTCCGGAAATAGTCGTTCACCGTGTGGGGCGACAGGTCGAGCCGGCGGGCGATCTGCTTGACGGGCAGCCCGAGCAGGGCCTGCTCGACGACCGCCCGTTCGCGGGCGGTGATCCGGTACCAGCCGGCGACCGCGGGGAGCAGCGTCGCGCCCCCGGCGAGCCCGATCGTGACCGCGACATCGCCGGTACCGTCCACGGACTGGCCGTCCACCACCACCCAACCGACCGAGGTCGGCACCCGGGTGACGGTCGGCCGACCCTGGGCGGCCAGCGCGACGGGGAGCATCATGCTGTCCAGCTCGTCGTCGCCCACCGCCGTCTCGCGCTGCAGGACGCGCAGCCAGTCCCGCCCCGCCGGGGTGGCGGCGCGGATCCGGTGGTCCGGGCCCACCAGGACCACTCCGGGCGGGGCGGCGGGCACAGGGGGGCGCAGGAGCCGCCCCGCGACGAAACACCGGACCGAGGCGGCCAGCTCCCCGGCGAGCCGGGCGGCCGCGTCCGCCTCCGTCTCCTGGAACGGCTGCCGGCCGCGTTCGCGGAGCAGCAGCAGCCCGCCCCTGGGCACGCCCCGTTCGACCAGCGCCAGGCACAGCTCCGCGCCGAAGCCCTCCTCGGCCATCAGCCCGTGCAGGAACCCGTCGCGGCTCTCGTCCGTGAAGCCCGACCCCTTCACCGCGACCGGGCAGCCGCCAGCGAACAGGTCGTCCCAGCGGTGCGGGTCGGCTCCGCCGCCGTCGACCTCCAACCGGTACCGGGCAGCGGGTGAGTAGCAGTTCCGCCTGGCTATCAGGCATCCGATCCCGCTGGCCGGATCGAGGCCGGCGAGAATGTAGCCGTCGTGCGGCACGTGCCGCTGGAGCTGGGCGGACAGCGCCTCGCCGAGCTCGGGCATCGTGGCCGCCTCGGCGGCCACGCTCCGCAGAACCGATTCCGCCATGACCGCCTCCTTGTAGAACCTCTCACATGATGCCACCGGGATCACCCGGCTCCATCCTCATTTTTCCTGATCATCCGGCTATGGCCCAGGTCCGGGACGGGCGGGCAGGTGGGCGGCCTGGTGGGCGATGTCAGGAAAGGGGACACTGTCCCGATGGCAGATCACGTCCCGCCGGCGGCCCCGGCCGGCCTGGGTGGGCCGCTGAGGCTGCGGACGTCGCTGTGGTTCCCGATCGCCGAACGCGCCGCTCGCGTCGACGTGCTGATCGGGGCGGCGTGGCTGCTGGTGCCGGTCGTCGGGTGGCTGCTCAACCTCGGGCACCGGGTCCAGGTGGTCCACCGTCTCCAGCACGGCCAGCCGGCGTTCCCGGGCTGGCGGCACCCGGGCCGTCTGCTGCGGCACGGGCTGATCACCGCCGGCGCGATGGTCTGCTACACCGCGCCCGGCGGCGTGCTGCTGGCCGCCGGTCTGTACGGGGACAGCGTCGTGGTCGCCGTGGCCGGAGGCGTGCTGTTCACGGTCGCCGTGGCCGCGATCCCCGGGTTCATGACCCACTACTGCCTCGCGTTCGACGTCGCCGAGCTGCTCCGACCGGTCCGCGCGCTGCGCCGGGTCGCCGCCTGCGGGGCCGGGTACTGGCGGGCCTGGGGCATCGCCCTGACCAGCCTCGCAGTGTCACTGCTGGGCCTGCTGGCCGGCGGGATCGGCTTCGCCGTCACCAGCGTGTGGTTCTGGCAGGTGGCCGGATTCAGCTTCGCGACCGTGATGAGCCACGCCCACCGCCTCGGCCCCGCACGCAACGCGGTGGACTGACCGGCGGGGAGCGCCGCGGCGGCGGTACCCGTCGAACGCTCTCGACTTTCGTCGGGCACCTCCAGACGATCGTCACTACCGCGGGCTCCCCGCCCTCCCGGATCCTCGACCGGGACGGATGGCCGGCGAAAGGGCGAACATGGGTTGGCGTGACAGTGCCGGAGGTCGGCGGGTGCCCGTGGTGCTCAAGGTCCTCGCGGCGACCCTGGGACTGGGCATCCTGGTTCTCGCGGTGCTCGCCTCCCCCACCCGGTCCCTGTCGAGGTCCCAGCACACCGTGGGCGAGCGGGAGATGGTCCGGATCACCGGGCCGACCGGCCGGACCGTGGAAGCGCTCGCGATCATCGACACCGGGGCGTCCACCTCGTCGATGGACACCGCCCTGGCCCGCGACCTCGGCTTCGACCTGGCGCACGCGCCCCGGGTGACGGTGGCCTCCGCCCTCGGCCGGGAGGAACGCCCTGTCGTCGACGCCGCGCTGCAACTGGCCGGCAGGTCGTTCGTGACCCAGGTGAACGTGAACAGCCGCGCCAAACGGGAGACCCCGGTGCTGCTGGGCCGCCAGGACGTCCAGGGCTTCCAGGTGGCCGTCGGCAAACGGCTGCTGACCCGGCCCGACGCGGCCGTGGCCCCCTCGGCGGTGCGGATCCTTTTCGCCAAGGCCCCGTCGATCGACGCGGTGTCCCTGATGGCGCTGCTGCCGCTCGCGGCCCTGCTGATCGTGCTGCTACGGGTCGTCGTCGGGCTGAACACGCTGGGCACGTTCAGCCCGGTGCTGCTGGCCCTGGCGTACGCGCAGTCCGGCCTGCCCCTGGGGCTCGCCCTCACGGCGGTGATGTTCGCGCTCGGCTTCGTCGTGCAGCCCCTGCTGCGCCGGCTGCACCTGCCCCGGGTCGCCCGGCTCGGCGTGCTGATCGGCGTGGTCACCACCGGGCTGATCGGTACCCAGTTGGCGTTGGGCGCCGCCGACCTCGCCGACTCGTTCGGAACCACCCTGCCGGTGGTGGTCACCGCGATCATCACCGAGCGGCTGTGGGAGCAGTGGGACCTCGACGGGGTACGCGCCGCGGCGGTCGGCGCGGCCCTCACCGTCGGGGCGGCCATCCTGGTGGCCCTGCTGATGCTCACCCCGTACGTGCGGCACGTCGCCGAAGCGGTGCCGCTGCAACTGGCGGTGGTGTGCGCGGTGTGGACGGCGGTGGTCGGCACGTACCGTGGCCTGCGGCTGACCGAGCTGCTGCGGTTCACCCCCACCGCCCGGTCCCAGGGCGTGACGTCATGATCCGGCTGCGCGGCTGGGACGCGGTCCTGGGCATGAACCGCCGCAACGCCCGGATCGCCCGGGAGAACCCGGCCGAGGCCATCCGGCTGGTCAACAACAAGTACGCGACCAAGCAGGCGCTCACGGCGGCCGGCGCGCCGACCTCGCCCACCCTCGGCCTGCTGCGCTCCCGACGGGAGATCGCGACCCTGGACTGGGACGGGTTGCCGGACTGCTGGGCCCTGAAGCCGAACCAGGGCCTGGGCGGCAGCGGCATCATGCTGTCCTTCGGCCGGGGACGCGGCGGCTGGCGCTCCTCCTCCGGCCGGCCCGTCACCCGGGACATGGTGGTCGAGCAGCTGCGCCGGATCCTGGACGGTGAGTACTCGCCCCGGCCCAGCGACTGGGCCCTGTTCGAGCCGCTGATCCGCGCGCACCCGGACCTGGCCCGGCTGTCGCACCAGGGCCTGCCCGACATCCGAGTGATCTGCGTCGGCGACGAACCCCGGCTGGCGATGCTCCGGCTGCCCACCCGGTTCAGCGGCGGCCGGGCCAACCTGCACCAACGCGCGATCGGCGCCGCCGTGGACCTGGACACCGGCCGGATCACCCACGCGCTGGTCGGCAAGGAACCGACCGAGAACCACCCCGACACCGCGGAACGGCTGATCGGCGCGGCCGTGCCGTACTGGCCGCACGTGCTCGACGCCGCGCGCCGGTGCGCCGCGGCGACGGGGCTGCGGTACCTGGGCGCGGACATCGTCGTCGACGCCGAACGGGGACCGTTGATCCTGGAGGTCAACGCCCGACCCGGCCTGCAGATCCAGAACGTCACCGGCCACGGCCTGATGGCCGCCGGCACCGGCACGGGGAGGCGCTGATGCGGTGGATCCCCCTGGCCGTCAAGGTCACCGTGGCGCTGGCGGCCGGCGGCTTCCTGACCGTCAGCCTCGCCATGGCGAAGCCGCCCCGTCCGGCCGCCGATCCGCCGGTGGTCAGGCAGGTACCGGTCACCGAGCGACAGGCCAGGGACCTGACCCGGCTGACGGAACGGCCCAGGAGCTCCCCGACACCCGCGCCGACGCGGGGCGGTTCCGGGCCATCGCCGGTGCCCACGCCCCCGGACCTTCCCGTCGACGAGGACGAGGACGAGGACCTGGCGCCCGACTGAGCGGATCGCGTCGGACCCTTGTGGAAGCGGCCACTCAGGCCGGCCGGGCGCGGCGACCCCCCGCCGGGCCGGACGCCAAGGCCCCGCATTCGGCCGGTCAGCGGTCCGGCGCGAACTGCGGGGCCTTCGATCAGCGGATCGCCTACAGCGTCAGCGTCCACGTGTCGATGCGGCCGACGTCCTGGCTGGCGGTGTCCTGCACCCGCAGGGTCCACGTGCCGTTGCGGACCTCGCCGGACAGGTTCACCGTGTAGGTCTGGTTGATGTCGTCCGTGCCGCCGCCCGCCTTGTTGTGCAGCACGTACGCCGAGCCGTCCGGCGCCACCAGCGACACGACCAGGTCGCCGATGTAGGTGTGCACGATGTGGACCTCCGCCGTGGACGTCGCCGACGCGTTGCCCGTGCAGCCGGAGATCGCGATCGTGCTGCTCACCGTCGCGTTGTCCGGGATGGTGACGTCGGTGCCGTTGGTGCCGGTGCAGCCGGGCGGCACGACGGTGCCACCGGTGATGGCGAAGACGCGCGCGTTCGGCGCGTTCGGCAGCGTGATCGACGCCAGGGTCTTCCCGGACGTGATCGGCACCGACCTGGTGTAGACGCAGTATCCGGTTCCGGCGTCCGCCGGGCCGTTGGTGTCGTTGCGTCCGAACACCTTGAACGCGACCGTCGCGGGGTAGGTCGGCGCGGTCGCGCAGCTCCAGCTGGGGAATCCCCAGGTCGAGGTGCTGGACGTGCCGTCCGTGTAGTGGAGGCTGATCATGCCGCCGGACTCGCCGGTGCCAGAGGCGCCGAGGAAGTTCACGACCGACCCGGTGGAGCTGTACTGGATCGTCTGCCCGACGGGCTTGACGGAGTCGAACTGGCCGGACGTGCTGTCCGGCCACGTGTAGCCGACGCCGCCGACCGTGACGGTCTGCCCGGCGCGGACGCTGAGCGCGGTTCCGTCGGGCAGTTGGGCGTTGTCGGCCAGCCGGTCGGATGACAGGGTACGGCCCATGGAGTCGAAGGAGCCGGCGTTCGGCGCGTCGCCGTCGGTGATCGCGGTGGCGTTGCGGGCGTTGGCTCCGCCGTCCCAGGCGGCGTACGTCGTGGCGGCCTTCAGGCGGTACATGACCGCCGTGCCGGCCGGGACGGTGACGCTGAAGGTGCCGTTCGCGTCGGGCGAGGTGGTGGAGCCGAGGATCGTGGTGAGGGTGAAGTTCCTCGCGGACGTTCCGATGACCGACCCGCTCGTCGTGGCTGTGACCGGCGCGGTCGCCGACCGGTTCATGATCGCGACCGCGTAGTCGCCGTTGCTCAGCGGCTTGGCGAACACGTCGTACCCCGAACCTCGGGCGACCCGCTTGGCCGGCACCGCCAGGGTGTCCTGGCCGACCTCGGTGATGCCGGGCTTGTTCATCAGGGCGGCCTGGGCGGCGGAGATGGCTCCGTTGGCGCCCGGCCCCTTGACCATCGCGACCATGTGGGAGTTCTGCATCGCCCACATCGCGTAGCCGCCGAGCCTGTTGTCGGTGGTCAGGCCCCCGTCGTCGAAGTACAGCCGGTCGGGGTCGAGGAAGTGGCCCTGCTTGCCGTACGGGCGCAGGTCCTCGATCATGTCGACGAGCCTGGTCGTGAGCGCCCAGCCCGGCGCGCCGACGTCGCCGCCGACCCGGTAGGCGTGGCCGGCTGGCACGACGCTGTTCATCATCCGCTGGAACAACGGCGTGTTGTACTTGTCGTTGCTCCAGTTCGCGTACGCCGGAGCGGAGATGTTCAGCACCATCGACCGGCGCTTGGCAAGGTCGGGGTCGGTGCGGATCGCGTTGATCGCCGTCGCCGCCCGGCGCGCCGACTCGATCGCGGTGTTGATCTCGGTGTCGGAGTCCAGGACGGTGAAGCAGCACTGGTTGCCCGTGTTCGGCTCGCCGCAGTAGTCGAGCTTGATGTAGTCGGCGCCGACGCTGGCGAGGAACCGGAAGTCCGTGTCGAAATGGTCGTAGCTGCCGGGCGAGGCCGAGCCGCGCCCGCCGGAGTCGCACATGTACCTGCCGCCGCTGGCGTAGACGCCGAAGAACATGCCCTTGGCGTGCAGGTAGTCGCCCACGTCCTTGAGGCCGTTGGGGTACTTCCCCGGCGACGGAATGAGGTTGCCGGTGGTCGTGTCGCGACCGTTCGCGCAGTTGGGCACCACGGCGTTGCCGCGCGGGTCGGTGCAGTCGGAGCGCACGGCCCAGGTGTCGTCGAACGAGACCGTGTTCCAGCCCAGACTGACCAGCCCGGTCGCGACGGCGTCGTCGGCCGTCCTCTTCATACTGGCGGCCGTCGTGGCCGACCAGGACTCCGAGCGCAGGATCATCCGCGGCGTGCGCGCATAGGAATGATCGATGTTGATCGTGTCGCTCGGGACGGTCCGCGACAGGGCGACGACCGGTTGCGCGGTACTCGTCACCGCGATGGCCGACAGCGTCGCCGCCGTGGCGAGCAGGGCCACCACGCGGCGGGCCCGGCGCGCGGGTCCGGTGGGTGTGCCGCCAGCCGCGGTCGTGATCGTCGCCGCGGGCGCGGCGACGCGCTGGGAGGGGTCCATGCGGAGCTCCTTGAAGGATCGGGAATGGTGGAGGACGGGTGGCCAGAGCCCCTCCGTGCCCCTGCGGAGGACGTCCCGCCGCACGGTGCCGACTGACCAGCGGGGCGGCTGAGCGGGTGCCCAGCGCTGGTGTCCGGCGGCTGTGGTGGGTGCCAGCTTGCGACCGTGTCAGATCAGAGTCAAGGTTCCGGTACCGAACGATCAAACTCGATCAGATGCCGCCGCGGCACCGGATCAGGTCCGGCTCCAGCTCGACCGGGTGGCCGGTCGTGGGGTCAGCGACCGGCCGCGATGATCGCGGGCAGCGGAGCCAGGCCCGGCAGGTCATGGGTGACCGAACGCCCCTCCGGCAGTGTTCTGCCCCGTCGGTTGATCCACGCGATGGGGATCCCCAGGCGGCTGGCTCCCGTGACGTCCCCCGACAGCGAGTCGCCGACGTGGACGACCTCGTCCGGACGCAGACCGAGCACGTCGAGTGCGGCCAGGAAGCATTCGGGTCGGGGTTTGTAGGACCGGGCGTCCTCACTGGTGACGATGTGCTCGAAGCTCAGCCCGGTGTGCTCGAGCGCCGCCAGCAGGTCGCCCCGGTCGATGTTGGACACCACACAGACCGGGACGTCCAGCGCGCCGAGGAACGCCAGCGTGTCCGGCAGAAGATCCGGCTGACGCCAGTAGGCGAACTGGGGTCGGCACACCTCCAGCGGGTCCGCCGTGGAGCCGACGTGCCGGAGGGTGTCCGCCAGGGACGACACGGCGATGTCGCGTTGGGTCCGGAAGGATCCGCCGTGGCTGCGCGCCGCCAGCTCCTGGAAGGCCGACCACCACACCGTCCCCACCTCGGCGGTCGTGACCGTTTCGGGGTGCCGCGCCGTCGCCAGGACCTGGTCGTGGATCGCCTCGATGATGTGGTCGTCCTCGGCGACGAGGGTGCCGTAGAAGTCGAGGAGTACGCCGCGGATCGGGTCGCGTCCGCCGGTCACGTGTGGTCGCCGCACTCCGGGGTCCCCTCTCGCGCCGCACTCCGTCGGCTGGCGGATCGTCACCGTGGCCACGTGGGCAGGGAGGACCGGCGCGAGGCGCCGGAACTCTGGCACAGCTTGGTAGATGTTCCGAAGCTGGTCAAGCCTGCCGGTCGGGGCACCTTCCTCGACCGCGGGCCATGTCCACTGTGTGGGCATTTCCGCACATGTCCCGGCTCGGTTCGTCCCGATCACCTGCGGACGTCAGCCAACGGGCCTGCGAGAATGGATCCGATGAGGGCGACCCACCGGTGAGGATCACCAGACCGCTGCTGGCCGACAGCGTGCTGGCCGCCACCCTGGCCCTCGCCGGAGTCGGCGGAACCGCGTTCGCCGGTGACGCCTCCCGCGCCCAGGTCCCGATCGACCTCCGCGGATTCGCGCTGTTCGTGGTGCCCGCGCTGGCGTTGGCCGTGCGTCGACGGCTGCCGCTGCCCGTTCTCGCGGTGGTGGCGGCCAGCACGTCGGCGTACCTCGTCCTCGGCTACGCCTACGGACCCATCCTGCTCACATTCATGCTCGCGGTCTACAGCGCCGCCCGGCACGCACCCTGGGCGCGAGCCCTCCCCGCCGCGGGGGCTGCGCTGGCTCTGACGCTCATCCACCTGGCCGTCCCCGGCACGGCGCTCGGGCTGCTGGGGGTGGTACCCGTCGCCGCCTGGGTGGTCGTCCCGTTCTCCCTCGGCTTCACCCTTCGCGTGCGGCACGAGTCCGCCGCCCGGGCCCGCGCCGAGGCGATCCGGCGGAGCGTCGACGACGAGCGGTTCCGGGTCGCCCAGGAGGTCCACGACATCGTCGGCCACGGGCTCGCCGCCATCAAGATGCAGGCCGACATCGCCTTGCACGTCCTGGCGAAGAAGCCCGAACAGGCCGAGGTCGCGCTGGAGGCCATCAGCCGCACGAGCAGCCAGGCGCTCACAGAGCTACGCGCCACCCTCGCCGTCGTCCGCCGGTCCGGCGCAGAGGGGGAACTCGCCCCGGTGCCCGGCCTGGCGCGCCTGGATGAACTGCGGCGGCGGATGGCCGCGGCCGGCGTGTGGGTGCGGTTGGAAACGTCGGGCTCGGTCAGGGCGTTGCCCGACGCGGTCGACCTGGCCGGTTACCGGATCGTCCAGGAGTCCTTGACCAACGTGCTGCGGCACAGCGGGGCCGGCCAGGCCGTCGTCACTGTCGGCTATGAAGCCGGCCATATTCTGCTCGTCGTGTCGAATCCGGTGACGGCCGGGCCGCCCGATGTCGGAGACGGGTCCGGGATCATCGGCATGCGCGACCGCGTCCGGGCCCTTGGTGGGGACTTCACCGTCGGGCCCACGTCCCAGCACCGGTTCGAAGTCCGTGCCCGCCTGCCGACCGGAGTTCAACCATGATCACGATCGTTGTCGTCGACGACCAGGAGCTCGTCCGCCTCGGCCTGCGGACCCTGATCGACAGCGAGGACGACCTGGACTGCGTCGGCGAAGCCGCTGACGGGCTGGCCGCCGTCGCCGTCACGCAGCGAACCCGGCCCGACGTTGTCCTGATGGACATCAGAATGCCCGGCGTCGACGGCATCGAGGCCACCCGCCGGATCACCGCCGACCCCACTCTCACCACCACGAAGATCATTGTGTTGACGACGTTCGAGCACGACCAGTACGTCTTCGACGCCCTCCGCCACGGCGCCAGCGGCTTCCTGCTGAAGGACACCAGACCCGCCGAGCTCCTGCTCGCGGTCCGCGCCGTCGTCCAGGGCGGAGCGCTGATGTCGCCGTCGGTGACCCGCAAGGTCATCCGCGAGTTCGTCGCGGCCTCGCCCCGCCCGCTCAGACCCCACCCTGACCTGGGCACCCTCACCGACCGGGAACGCGAGATCGTCGCCCTGGCCGCCGAAGGCCTGAGCAACGACGAGATCGCCGGCCGACTCGTGATCAGCCCCGCCACCGCCCGCACCCATGTCAGCCGCGCCATGCTCAAACTCGGCGCCCGCGACCGCGCGCAACTGGTCGTCTTCGCCTACCAGTCCGGCCTGGCGGCCTGATCCCGGCGAACGTGCCACACCAGACCCACGAGACGGGTACGTCGATCCCGCCACCGACACCTCGGCTCTTCGACGACGCCGTCCGACCGGGATCCCCTGGCGCGTAGCCGCCGACGGATACGCAGATCTGCGTACCTCCGAGGCCGCTTCTGAGCGGACGCCCGCCCCGGCCGCGCGACAGATGATCGAGCCATGACGAACGAGCGCACGGACGAAACGGGTTGGCGTCGGCGGTGGGTCATCGCGACCTGCGCGGCTCTGGTCCTCGCGGCGGTCGGCGACGCCGGTCCCGAGATCGTCGCGTCCCGCAGCCTGGTGGCCGGGTACGACGGGCCAGGGCCCCTGATCTACCTGGGCTTCGCCGCGATGGTCGCGATGGTGCGGTGGTGGCGTTTCACACCGCTGCTGGCAGTGGTGATGTCCGCCTTCTTTCTCGTCGGCGGGTTCGCTGACGCGGACTTCGCCAGCCGGCTCACCACCCCGACAGGGGTCGCGTCCGCCGGGGCATGGCTCCAGATGCTCAGTTTCGCGGCGGCGATCGTCTGCGGAACGGCTTCCGTGCGCTGGCGACGCGCCAGACCGACCGTCAACTCCTAGACCACGTGGCAACAACTGTGAAGGGACGAGCATGACGAACACCATCGCGGCGCGATTCTCGTCGACGCCGAAGAGCACGAAACTGTCGTTGTCCGGGCTGGCGGTCGGCGTCGTGGGGCTGATCGTTCAATGGATCGCCGATCCGGACAAGTTCGGCGGGTTCCCGCCGGGGATCCTCTTCATCGCGGGATGCGCCGCCCTGGTGGTGGTGGCGTCCGGCCGTTGGTGGGCACCGGTGTTCTCGGCACTGATCTCGCTGTGGATCGTTCTCGGCGGGTTGGCCGCCGGCAAGATGATGCCCAACTTCCGCTCAGGGGACGTGGGAACCGTCGCCGGCACGGCGGTGATGTCGCTCGGGCTGGCGTTCGCGGCGGTCACAGCGGTCGTCGCGATGGTCGCCGGCCGTCGGGACGCGGCGGCACGGTGACTCCCACGCACGTGGCCTGGCGCTGAGCGAGCAGGACGGCGCACGGCCCCCTCCTTCGAACGCCGCGCCTGACCGTGGTCTGACGGCGGGGCGGGGACCGACCCGGGGCGGACTGTCGGGTCGGCCCCGCGCCCTGTTACCGTGGCCGCCGCCTACGACACGGAGATCAACACCATGAACGACGCACCGGCCGTACTGCGTGCCAAGGCCCCGGTGACCCATCAGATGACGCGACGGTTGGTGTGGGCCGGGGTCGCCGTGGCGGTGACCGCCACGGCCGTGCTGACCTACGTGGTGACGCGGTCGACACCCACGCACCGGACCGACCCGCGCGTCGACGCCTCGGCGGCGGCAACCGGGGCCGTCGCCGTACCCGTCGCCTCCGCGACCCCGGCCGTGTGTGGTTCCACAGCCAAGGGTTCGCCCGTCACCCTCGTCAAAGGCGCTGCCGAGTGCTCGCTGATCGTCGACATCGCCAACAGGTACCAGGCCGCGATCGGGCGGGGAGAGGCCGCCGGCCAGGGGCTCTTCGCCTCCGTGGCCGACTGGAGCTGTTCCTGGCCGTATGTCGCGGGCCGCTCCCACGCCGATTCCTACCTCACCTGCGTCCGGGAATCCGACGGCGCGGAACTGCGGATCGGCACGTAGAACGGTCAACAGCGACGTGTGTCCGGGGAGGGTTCACAAGTCGCCGTCGCGCGGTCAGCGGTGGTCAGGCGGTGGTGCGCGGCCGGTGCGCGTGCCCGGCGACAGTGGTCTCACCAGCCCAGCACCGAGGAGCACACGATGAACACCACCGCCACCCGCGCCGAGATCACCATCGACGGCCGCCGGCTCTCCTACCTCGACTTCGGGGGTACCGGTCGCCCGCTGCTCGCCCTGCACGGCCACCTCGCCGAGGGCGCGACCTGGGCCGACCTGGCCGCGGAGTTGGGCGACGAGTGGCGGGTGATCGCCCCCGACCAGCGCGGACACGGCGACTCCGACCGGTCCGTGACCTACGCCCGGGCCGACTACGTCGCCGACGCCCTCGCCCTGCTCGACGCGCTGGGCATCGAGCAGGCGGTGGTGCTCGGCCACTCCGGCGGAGGCATCACCGCCTACCAACTCGCCGCCCGGCACCCGGAGCGGGTGATCGCGCTGATCAACGAGGACGGCCCGGTCGAGCAGCGCACCGGCGGCCCGAGCCCCCTGGCGTTCCTGGCCGCGTGGCCGTACTCGGCACCGACCCGCGACGCCCTGCTCGCCGGGCTGGGCCCGATGGCCCCGATGTTCGCCGCGAACGTGCGCGAACACGCCGCCGGCGGTTGGCGGCTGCCGTTCCACCCGGCCGACACGATCCTGTCCGAGCAGGGCACCCACGGCGACCGCTGGACCGACTGGACGGCCAGCACCTGCCCGGCGCTGCTGGTGCTCGCGCTGCGCAGCCAGGCGCTGCCGGTGGACCAGGGCCGCGCGATGGCCGCGCGACGGCCGAACACCGCGCTCGTCGAGCTCGACACCGACCATTTCATCCACACCGCCGACCCGGTCGGCTTCGCCGCGGCGGTCCGGACCTTCCTCGGCGGGCTGTAGCTCCGCACCGGCGGAGGGTCGGGCGCCGGACGTGGGAGCGGAGCGGTGGCGGGGCCGGTGACCGGTCCCGCCACCGCTGCCGTCAGGCTCCGACTCTGGTCAGGGCCCAGCGCTGCAGGTTCGTGCCCGTGTCAGCCGCCTGGGTGGCCACGGCCCCGTCGCCGGCCCCGCCGATGGTGAGCACCAGGGAGCTGTGCACGGCCATGATGGTGCCGCCCGTGACCCGCCAGCGTTGGTTGGCCCCGTTGGTGCAGGTCCACTGGATGACCGCCGCCCCGGCCGATGTCGAGCCGCCGTAGACGTCGACGCACAGTCCGCTGGCGACGTTGGTGATCGTGTACGTGCCGTCGGCGTTGCCGGTGAACCGCCACTGCTGGTTGGTGCCCGAATGCTGTGTCCACTGGACGAGCTGCGTGCCCGTCGTGGTGCCGCCCGGGTTGTCGAGGTTCTTCGCGGAGCCGACGCTGGTGACGGTGTAGACCCCGTTGGTCAGCGCCGTGGGTTCGTACGCCTCGAACTCGGCGAGGGACAGGATCTGGCTCCCTGCCTGCTGCACCATCAGGTACCGGGCGGAGCGGCCGACCGGAATCGTCGTGGGCGCACCCGCCTGGGTGGTCTGGTGCACGCTCCACACGCCGGCCGTCGCCGCCTGCTGCGTCGGGGTCTTGCTGGTGGTGAACGGCGTGTCGGAGGCGAACACCCAGTAGTCGGTCAGCCGGTTGGAGCAGCAGTCGGTCCGGTTGAAGATGTTGACCGTGCCCAGGGGCCGCGAGGATCCGAGGTCGACCTGCCACCACGGGTTGGCTTCCGTGGCGGGGTCGCTGGTGTGGGTGATCGACCCGGCGCCCCATGAACCGTTGGTGTTGCCGTCGACGGCCCGGCCCGCGTCGCCGCCCCACGCGGTGGTCGACTGGGTGGCGGGGCGGCCGTAGGCCAGATTGGTGACCTGGTCGCCGGCGTAGGCGGAGAAGGACGAGATCGCGGGGACGGCGCGGGCGGCGAGGATCCGGAGCCGCACCTTGCTGGTGGTGATCGGGTTGGCGAGCTTGAGGAGGCGCCGGTAGCCGACGGTGGTGGCCGTGGTCGCCTGGACCCAGGCGGTGCCGTTCCAGGTGTCCACGGCGAAGGACGTGACCCGCTGGCCGGCGGCGATGTTCTCCTGGACGCCGAACTCGCCGACGGTCGTCGGCGAGCCGAGGTCCACGGTCAACGTGCCGGTCGTGGTGGTCGGGCTCCAGGCGGTGTCGTACGCGCCGTCGGTGGCGTTGGCCGCCGTGCCGCCGTCCGTGCTGGTCGCCGTGCCGGTGCGGGCCGCGTCGGTGCCGTAGTAGGAGCGGATCCAGTCGCCGAACTCGCCGAGCCGGGTCACGACATCGGCGGGGAGCCTGCCGGTGTTGTCCGGCGCGGTGTTGAGCAGCAGCACACAGTTGCGGCCGATCGAGGTGTGGTAGAGATCCTTGAGCTGGTTGAGGGTCTTCGGCCCGTTGCCGGCCTTCCAGAACCAACCCGGCTGGATCCGCGCGTCGCACTCCGCCGGCGCCCACTTCAGGAAGTCGGCCGCCCCGAGCTTGGCGTCGCCGAGGTCGGTGGCTTCCCCGCCGATGGGACTGGTCGGCCGGTCGGCGGCCCCCGTCGCGGAGCCCGTGAACGGCAGCGCGCCGTACTCCGACAGTCGCGCGACCCCGTCCTCGTTGCCGACCCAACGCAGGTCGGTGCCGCCGAACATGACGGCCCCGGGTTGCAGGGTGCGCACGATGCGTACCCAGTCGGTGTAGTCGTAGGTCTGGGTGGTGCTGCCCAACGGGTTCGCGCCGTCGAACCACACCTCGTCGACCTGCCCGTACTGGGTCAACAGCTCGTAGAGGGTGTTCATGAAGAACCGGTTGTAGTCGTCGGCGACGACGTCGAACGTGGCCGGACCGCTCGGCCGGGTGCCGTCGAGGCCCACCTCCGGGATGGTCGCCGCCCGCGCGGCGCTGTTGTTGCCGTACCGGCCGCCGGCGAGCGCCTCGTGCAGGTCGGCCGGGGACAGGTAGAACCCGACCTTGAGCCCGTACTTGTGCGCGGAGTCGGCAAAGCTGCGCACGATGTCGCCGGTGCCGTTCCGCCAACTGCTCGCCTTGATCGAGTGGTCGCTGTACCGGGTCGGGTACATCAGGAACCCGTCGTGGTGCTTGGCGGTGAAGGTGACCTGCGCGAAGCCGGCGTTCTTCAGGGTCGACGCCCACTGGTCGGTGTCCAGGTTCGTCGGGTTGACCACGTTCGGGTTCTCATGGCCGTCGCCCCACTCGACCCCGTTGAAGGTGTTCGGGCCGAAGTGGATGAACGCGGTCTGCTCCCGCTTCTGCCAGGCCAGCTGGGCCGCCGAGGGTACGACGTTGGCGGCCTTCTCGATCCGCTGCGCGAGGGTGTCGGAGGAGGGGGTGGCGATCACCGGGGCGGGGGTGACCGCCGCGTGCGCGGGTGCGGCGACGGCGACGGTCAGGGCGCATGCGGCCACGGCGAGGAATCTGCGTTTCACGGTGTCCTGCTCTCGTGCGGGGGATTCACGTGATCGGATGAGTACTCATGTTGAGTGGCGGAATTCGCCGTGTCAACCGGCAGAACCCCACATGTCATCCGATGTCTATCGTGGCTACCCCGCGCGGCGCCCGGCCGCCCCGGCCCTCAGGAGCGGTCGTGGCGGAAGTGGACGCTCGAGTCGGCCGGGGTCCACCGGTAGAACTCCCGGGCGACGGCGTCCTGGGGCTTGGCCCAGTTCGGGTCGTACGGGCTGATGAACGGCCGCAGCTCCGCGCTGATCTGCCGGAAACCCGGAAGGTCCGTCGCCCTGCGCAGGGTCTCGACAGGATCCTCACGGAAATCCACCACGTGCAGATAGATGTCGTTGAGCGAATAGAGAGAGCGTTGTTCCACGCCCAACTCGTACGGCAATGACGTCGCGTCCGAGTTCCCGAAAACCTCGGCCACCGCTGCTTCGGCCATCGGCTTGATACGCGCGACAATCACGGTCCTGTGCATGCCGGATTCCCCCCATCGGTCGGTGTCGTGCCTGATCGGCACCTGTGAAGCGACCCAGGGTGGCAGGCGCCGTGATCCGGCTGTGATGCACAAGGAACCTATCAACCCGACAACCCTCCGCACAGGAGAATGCCCTGACTACGGGCCGGGAAATGGCCACGGCGTGTCCATTGACGCGGCGGCGGGAGGTCACCATGCTGGGCCGGTGCGGCCAGGCTTGCCATCATGGGGGACAGCCTGCGTCGAGGCACAACCCGGAGGCGACGCGATGGCACAGGTGGCGATAGTCGGCGGCGGAATCGGCGGTCTGGCGACCGCGCTCTTTCTCGGACGCCGTGGTCATACGGTGGTGGTCTTCGAGCGCGAGGAACGTCGACCGACGGGCGACCTCGACGGCGACTTCCTGGACTGGTCCCGGCCGCGCATCCCTCAGGTCGTGCAGCCGCACGCGTTCCTCGCCCCGGTGCGGACCGTGCTGCGCTCCGAGGTGCCCGACGTGTACGCCGCGATGCTGGACATGGGTGCGCGGGAGTACCACGAGTTCGACTGGTTCACCGAGCATCCGCCCGTGCGGCCGGGCGACGAGGACCTCGTGGCGGTGCGTACCCGGCGCATCCTGTTGGAGACGGCGCTCAACGACGCGGTGTCGCGGGAGCCGAACGTCGAGGTACGCCTCGACGATCCCGTCGAGGGACTCGTCATGGACCACGGGGGCGACGTCCCGCGGGTCACGGGCGTGCGCACCGCGTCCGGGGTGTTCTCCGCCGACCTCGTGGTCGACGCGGCCGGACGTCGTTCACCGGTCGGCGACTGGTTGGCGGAGTCGGGGGCCAGGACGCCGGTCGTGGAGAGCCACCGGGTCGGGCGGGCCTACTTCTCCCGCTGGTACCGGCTGCGTCCGGACGGTCCGCAGGATCCCGGCCGGGTGTGGGACGTCGCGGTGACGCCGTTCGCCATCAACCTGGTCTTCCCTGCGGACAACGGCGTCTTCGCCGTGACGTTCGCGGTGCCGGTCACCGACCCGACCCGGCTGGCGCTACGGGATCCGGCGGTCTTCGACGCGGCGGCCCGACGCTTCCCGGCCAGCGGCCCGTGGCTCGGGCTGGACCCGGACGGCATGGGCGACGTACAGGTGATGGCCGGGCTCGACAACCGCTGGAGCGGGCTGGTCGACGAGGCCGGCCCGGTGGTCACCGGGCTGGTCGGCGTCGGCGACTCGATCACGCACACCAACCCCACCCTCGGGCAGGGCGTCGCGCTGACGTTGCTGGCCGCCCAGCGGGTGGCGACGACCATCGACACGTGCGCGGACCCGGCAGCCTTCGCCACGGACTACCACGCCTGGGCGGTGCGCACCCTCAAGCCCTGGTTCGACCACCAGGTCGCCGTCGACAGCGGCGACGAGGTGTTGTTCTCCCGCGACAAGGGCCAGGCGGCTCCGCCGCCCCGCACGTTCGACGACGGGAGCCGGGCGCAGTTCGCCGCGACGCCGTGCGCCATGGAGGACCCCGTCGTGATGCGGGCGCGGGCCCAGGTCCGCCATCTCGCCGTCGCGCCGGACCGGGCCTTCCAGGTCGAGGAGGTGCGCGAGCACCTGGCGCACTGGCTCACCCGGCATCCGGAGTTCCCGTCGATGCCGGAGTTCGTCAGCCGCGCCGAATGGCAGGCCCTCACGGGGACGGAGACCACGGGCGGGTAGCCCGTGGTCTCCCTGCTGGCTCAGGTCGCGAAGATCTTGGCCAGGTGTCCGTCGAGGGCCGCCGAGGAGACGGGCGCGCACCGGAAGCCCACGTGCCCGTCGGGCCGGATCAGGTAGGCGCTCGTCCCGCGGATCCCGTACGCCGTCCGGAACGCGTCGGCGGTGTCCCGGAGCACCGGCAGGTCCAGATCCGTGGGCACCGACGCGTCCGGGCTCGCCAGGACGTACACGGTGATCAGGTCCTGGTCCTGGCCGCGCACCCTGCCGGCCAGCTTCTCGAACTCGAACATCTCGTCGCCGGTGGTCGCCGCGTCGGCGTAGACCAGCAGCGTGTGCGCGGTGCCCCGAGTGAGTTCGAACAGGCGCAGCGGATGGCCCACACCGAAGCGCCGCAGGTGCTCGGCGTCGGGCGCCCGGTCACCGGGCCGGGGGCCCGCGACAAAGGTCCCGGCGTCCTCCAGCGCCTCGTCCACCAGCGGGCTGCCGACGTAGGTCATGGTCATCTGCATCTCGGTCAGGAACTGCTCCTTCTCGTCGTCCATGTCCATCTCGTCGGTGAACGCGACCCGGACGGCCCGGTCGACGATCGACTTGCCGGCCGGCCGGCGCTCGGCCTCGTAACTGTCGAGCAGGCCGGGCGTGGCCAGCCCCCGCACCGCCAGGGCCAGCTTCCAGCCCAAGTTCCAGGCGTCCTGGATACCGGTGTTCATCCCCTGCCCGCCGGCCGGCGGATGCAGGTGCGCGGCGTCGCCGGCGACGAAGGCCCGCCCGACCCGGTACCGGTCGACGATGCCGTGTTTGATCCGGAAGATCGACGACCAGCGCAGATTGCTCGCCGTAGTGGGGGCCGGGGCCAGCTTGTCCAGGACGGCCTGGATGTCGCTCAGCTCCGGCGGGGTGTACTCCTGCGAGAACCCCGGCGGCACGGGCCCCGAGCCCACCTCGGACTGCAGGTGCGCTGGTGCCAACGTGGCGACCCGGTAACGGCCCGGCCCGCGCAGCGGCACGCACACGAGCATGCCCTTCATCTCCTCGTCCTCCACCTGGATCATGCGCAGCAGGTGGCCCTCCGGCATCGACCAGTCCAGGTCGACGTCGCCCAGCATGAACAGTTGCGGGAACATGCCCATGCCGCCCTCGAAGGTCAGGCCCAGGCGCTCGCGCACCGTGCTGTGCGCGCCGTCGCAGCCCACGAGGTAGCCGGCCCGCACCGTCTGGGCCGTGCCCGAGGAGTGCACGACGCTCGCGGTCACGCCGGACGCGTCCTGGGTGAAGTCGCGCAGCTCGTAGCCCCGCTCGACCGTGACGCCGAGTTCGGCCAGGCGCCTGGTGAGGATCCGCTCGGTCTCGTACTGCGGCAGGCCGAGGTGGGCGTAGGGCAGCTCCGGCAGGTCCCAGTCGACCTGATGGGTCTGTCGCCCGTTGACGTACACCGTCTGGCCGTGCAGCCACATGCCGGCGTCCATCGCCTCGCGGACGACGCCGATGTCCTCCCAGATCTCCATGGTCCGACACTGGATCCCGATCGCCTTGTCGGCGCTGCCGGACAGTTCGGCGCGCTTGTCGATGATCCGGCAGGACACCCCGCGGCGGGCGAGTTCGATCGCGGCGGTGAGGCCCGCCGGTCCGGCCCCGACGATGAGCACGTCCGTGTCGGCCGCGCCGACTTTGGACACCGCGACGGGCCGCGGGGCCTCGGCGGCCACGACCGCTGCGGGCTGCGGGGCGGTGACGGCCGGAGGCTGTTGGACCGCGGCGGCCGGGAGCCGCGGGGCCGCCGCGGCCACGGCCACGGCATCCTCGGCTCGCGGCGTCGGCTCGGCGGGCGGCGACTCCTCCGCCGGCCACTCCTCCGGGCGCGCGATGATGTGATACGTCGTCCGCTGGAAACTCTCCAGGAGGTACGGCAGCAGCGGCGCGGTCTGCTCCAGGTGCGCCGGATCATCCGCCCAGGCGTTGAAGACCTCGTCGTTCTCCCACTCCGCGAACAGGTGGTAGGTCGAGGTGCCCGGCTCGCGCAGCAACTCCTCGCGGACGTGCCCTGGCGTGCCCCGCATCCGCTCGGCGACCTTGCGGTACGCGCGCTCGTACGCCTGCTCCTGGCCCTCGGCGACGGTGATCGTCACGTCCACCCGGATCCGTGGGCCCTGCGCCGGCACGTCGTGCAGAACGTGGTAGGTGTTCTTGTCCGCCGACTCCCGGAGGTCCCGCAGGACCGCCGTGAGCTGGTCGCGCACGGCGCTGCGGCCGAACGCGTCGAGGGAGCTCTGGTCGCTCCAGTCGCTGGTGATCAGGAACGTGCGCGGATCCTCGGCGTCGCGGACCAGCTCCTGGCGCAGGTTGCCCGGGATCCGGCTGATCTCCGCCGCCGCCGCGCGCCACGCCGTCTCGAACTGCGTCTCGCACCCCTCGCGGGCCCGCATCCGCAACACCGTGCGGACCTGGTTCTCGTTGCGCTGCGTGTTCAACTCTCCCCCTCTTCGTGGAACCGCCTCAGGACGATCGAGCTGTTGAACCCGCCGTACCCGCGGGCGTTGATCAGGACCGCGTCCGTGCGGAGCTCGCGCGGCTGGCGCACGAGGTCCAACTGGTACGGGCCCGGGCGGTGCAGGTTGCCGACCGCCGGGACGATCCCGTCGCGCAGGGCGAGCAGGGCCGTGGCCACGTTGATCGTGGAGCCGGCGCACATCCGGCCGGTGAACCCCTGCGGGGCGGTGACGGGCACCCGCGACGAGCGCTCGCCGAAGACCTCGTGGATGGCCTGGGCCTCCAGCGCGTCGAGGGCCGGGGTGCCGGCGCCGTCGGCGACGACGAAGCCGATGTCGTCCGGCGTCAATCCCGCGTCGGCGATGGCCAGCCGCATCGCCCGGGCGAGCTGGCGGCAGTCGGCGGCCGGATTCTCGTGGTGGTGCGCGTCGTGGGTCGCGGCGTACCCGGCGATCTCCCCGTAGATCTGCTGCACGCCGCGGGCCAGCGCGGTGTCGGCGTTCTCCAGCATCAGCACCGCCCCGCCCTCACCGGGGACGTAGCCGTCGGCGTCGACGTCGAAGGGCCGGTACCCGGTCAGCGGGTCCGCGCTGGTCGTCATCCGGCCGTTGGTGACCAGGCACGCCAGCGCGTACGGCACCACGGGCGCCTCGGTGCCGCCGGTGAGCACCGCCGGGGTTCCGCGCCGGACGACCCGGCGCGCGCCGCCCAGGCAGTCCAGCCCGCCCGCACCGTCGGAGACCAGCACCGACGCCGGCCCCTTGGTGCCGTGCAGGATGGAGGTCTGTCCGGCGCTGGCCGCGTAGAACCACGCGATCGACTGGTACGCCGTCACCGCCGCCGGCCCGCCCCCGCACATCGCCTGCACCTCGCGCTGGCCGAACTCGCTTCCGCCGTAGCCGGCCGCGAGCACCACCGACGTGGCGTAGGGGTCGTGGGCGGCGGGATCGTACTTGGCGTCGTCCAGGGCCAGTTGCGCCGCCGCCAGCGACATCCAGGTCCACCGGTCGGTCTGGATGGTGAGCCGGCCGTCGAGGTGGTCCTGGGCGGCGAACCCCCGCACCTGGCCGGCGAGCGTGGTGGCGTAGGAACTGGGGTCGAAACCCTCGATCCTGCGCACCTGGAGTTCTCCGGCCAGGTGCGACCGCCAGTGTTCCTCCGCGCCGATGCCGCTCGGGGAGACCACCCCGATGCCCGTGACGACGGTCCTGGTCATGACGTCCTCCTAAGGGAGTCGGGAAAGGACGACCGCGGACTGGAACCCACCGAAGCCGCTACCGACGGACAGGACAGTGTCGAACCTGCCCTCCCTGGCGACCCGGGGCACGTAGTCCAGATCGCACTCGGGGTCGGGATTCTCCAGGTTGGCCGTCGGCGGGATGACGCCGTGCCGGATCGCCAGGACGCACGCGGCGAGTTCGATCGCGCCGATCGCCCCGAGCGAGTGGCCCACCATCGACTTGATGCCGCTCACCGGGACCTTGTAGGCGTGGGGACCGAGGCTGCGTTTGAACGCCGCGGTCTCGTGCCGGTCGTTCTGCTTGGTCCCCGATCCGTGCGCGTTGACGTAGCTCACGGCGCTGGGGTCCAGCCGGGCCTGGCGGAGCGCGTCGGTGATCGCCTCCGCCATCTCCGTGCCGTCCGGCAGCAGCCCGGTCATGTGGAAGGCGTTGCACCGGTTGGCGAAACCGCGGACCTCACAGAGGATGTCGGCCCCGCGCCGGCGGGCGTGCTCGTACTCCTCGAGGACCAGCATCGCCGCGCCCTCGCCCATGACGAACCCGTCGCGGGTCGCGTCGAACGGGCGTGACGCGTGCTCCGGGTCGTCGTTGCGCGCCGACGTCGCCCGGATCGCGTCGAAACACGCGATCGAGATCGCCGCGATCGGCGCGTCGCTCGCCCCCGCGAGGACGACGTCGGCGTCGCCGTCCTCGATGAGCATGTGGCCGTACCCGATCGCGTCCAGCCCGGACGTGCAACCGGTGGAGACCACCGCGGCCGGCCCGTGTGCCCGGAACCGGCACGCCACCTCGGTCGCGGCGCTGCTCGGCGCGATCGCATGGTACAGGAAGCGGCTGGCGTACCGGTCGTCGACGAGCCAGTGGCGCCCGCGGTCGCTGACGGCGAAGTACTCCTCCTGGAGCCGGATCGTCGCCCCGACCGCGCTGCCGATGCTCACCGCGACGGAGTCCGGGTCGTAGCCGGTGCCCGTCGCGAAGTCCAGGCCGCACTGCGCCACCGCCTCGTCGGCCGCCACCAGGGCGAGCTGCGTGAACCGGTCGTTGCGGAAGATCTCGTGCTCGGTCAGCCCGGCCCGCGCCGGGTCGAAGTCGCACTCCGCCGCCATCTGCGAACGAAAGCCCGTCGGGTCGAAGTGGGTGATCCGCCGGGTCGCCGTCCGCCCGGAGGTCAGCAACTGCCAGAAGTCCTTCCGGTTGCCCCCGCCCGGGGCGACGACGCCGACACCGGTCACCACGGTCCGGCGCCCGCCCGTGGTCACGTCGACGCTCCGTCTGGTAACGGTTCGGTGTCCACGTGTCCCAGCTCCGGGGACGGCGCTAACGGGCTGAGGTGGAAGACGAAGAAGGCCTCCGTGTCACCGGTGTTCATCAGGCGGTGGCGCACCCCGATCGGGACGAGCACGCCCTGCTCCGCCCGCAGCGGGTTGTCCTGGCCCTCCAGGCGCAGGGTGGCCGAGCCCTCGACGCAGAAGATGAACTCCTCCGAGTACGGGTGCAGGTGCTCCGTCACCACCTCGCCGGGCTTCAGCCGCAGCGTGCCGAGGAAGCCGGAGGTCGCGCCCACGGTCCCGGGCGACAGCAGGGTACGGATGTCGCCCCCGCGCCGCCGGTTGGCTGGCACGTCGTCCATCGACACGAACCTGATGGTGGAGGTCGCCGGACTGCCGGACTTCGTGGTCATGTTGTCTCCCCGCTGGTGGTGGTGTGTGGTTGTCAGACGTCGTGGTTCGGCGCGTGGCGCTCGGCCGCGAGCCGTTCGAGCTTGGTCCGGATCACGTCCATCTGGACCGCGGTGTTGGCGTTGATCCGCTCGGTCATCGCCGCCGTGTCGATCGGCGCCTCGGGGCGCATCCTGAAGTCCTGGACCCACCGCATCCGGGTGCCCTCCCGCTCGGGCGAGTAGGCCCACTCGATGTTCATGAACTCGAACGGCCCGGGCTCGACCCGGCGCGCGACCACCCGTTTGTGCTCCGGGTCGACGGTGCGCTCCGACACCCAGCTCCACACCTGGCCGTTCTCGTCGGGGTGCATCGTCAGCCGGAACCGCACGGTGTCGCGGTCCCGATGGATGATCTCGGCGGAGGCGTACTCCGTGAACAGCTCCGGCCAGCGCTCGACGTCGTTTGTCTCCGCCCAGACGAGGTCGAGGTCGGCGTTGATCAGGACGGAGTTGTCGACGTGGCCGACGGTCGGGGCGCTCACGAGACCCGCTCCTCAACGCGTGCGAGGTGACCGTTGACGCTGTCGAGGATCTCCCCGAAGGTGTACGTCAGCGGGCGGTCCACCGGGAGGTCGACGCCATAGCTGGCCTTGAGCTGGCCCTGGATGTGCAGGAACGCCAGCGAGTCCAGCCCAACGTCGCCGAACGTCAGCCGCGGGTCGTCGGTGACCTCCTGTTGCGGCAGGCCGACCCTGGTGACCAGGACCGTCATCAGATCGTCCATGGAGAACTGCTGTGTGGACATCGGTGTTCCTCTCCTTCGAAATGGCTGGGTCAACCGGTGATCGCGGCGACCAGGGACGTGTCGTGGGTTCCGGCGACGAACTCGGGGTGGTCGAGTACCGCGCGCAGGAAGTCGCGGTTGGTGCACACGCCGGGGCCCGCGACGTGCAGCTCGTCGAGCGCGCGCCGCATCCGGGCCAGCGCCTGGGGCCGGTCCGGCGCCCACACGGCGACCTTGGCCAGGAGCGGGTCGTAGGCGGCGGAGATCCGGCCGCCCACCTCAGCGTCGGTGTCGACCCGGACGAACGGCCCGCCCGGGGTGCGGAACTCGGTCAGCCGGCCGGGGGTGGGCATGAAGGCCCGGTCCGGGTCCTCGGCGTTGACCCGGCACTCGATCGCCACCCCCCGCGCCAGCAGGCCGGCCTGGGTCAGGCCCAGCGGCTCCCCCGCGGCGATCCGCAGCTGTTCGCGCACGAGGTCCACGCCGTGGGTGAGTTCGGTGACCGGATGCTCCACCTGGATCCGGCAGTTGACCTCCATGAAGTAGTAGCCGCCCAGGTCGTCGACGAGGAACTCGACCGTGCCGGCGCCCACGTAGCCGGCGGCCAGCACGCCGCGCAGGGCCGAGGCCCCCATCCGTCGGGCGAGGTCGGGCGGCAGCCCGGGGGCGGGGGTCTCCTCGATGAGCTTCTGGCGTCGGCGCTGGACGGAACAGTCCCGCTGTCCCAGGTGGACTCCACCGCCGTACCGGTCGCAGAGCACCTGGACCTCCACGTGGCGGGCGGACGGCAGGTACCGCTCGATGAACACCCGGTCGTCGCCGAACAGCGACCGTGCGGTGGCGCGCACCTCCCGGTACTGCCGGGGAAGTTCGCCCGGGTCGCTGACCACCTGCATGCCGCGGCCACCCCCGCCGGCCACCGCCTTGATGATGACGGGGTAGCCGACGTCGGCGGCCTCCTTCGCCGCGGCGTCCACGTCGGAGACCGGTTCGAGGCTGCCCGGCAGCATGGGCAGGCCCGCCCCGGCCATCGCCGCGCGCGCCGCGGACTTGTCACCGAGGCGCTCCATCACGGCGGCCGGCGGACCCACGAAGGTCAACCCGGACGCCTCGCACGCCTCGGCGAAGTCCGGCATCTCCGACAGGAAGCCGTAGCCGGGGTGCACCGCGTCGGCACCGGCGTGCAGGGCCGCCTCGATGATCCCGGACAGGTTCAGATAGCTGCCGCGGGCGGGCGCCGGACCGATGCACACGGCCTGGTCGGCGAACCGCACGACAGCCGAGTCGCTGTCCTCCGTGGAGTACACCGCGACCACGCGCAGGCCGAGTTCCCGACAGGTGCGGGCGATCCGCAACGCGATCTCGCCGCGGTTGGCGATGAGCACAGTGGTGAACATGGCGACCTCCCTATCCGGCGGGCTCCGGCACGAAGGCGAACAGCCGAGCGCCGAACTCGACCGGCGTGTTGTCCTCGACGAGCACGCGCGCCAACTGCCCGTCGAACTCCGCCTCCAGCGGGATCATCAGCTTCATCGCCTCGACGATGCCGATCTGCTGACCCCGCCGGACCTGGTCGCCCTCCGCGACGAAGGGCACGGCCCCCGGCTGCGGGGAGCGGTAGAACGTGCCGACGGTCGGCGAGCAGAAGTGCACGTGCCCACCGCCGGCCGGGGGTGAGTCGCACGCCGGATCAGCCGTGCGCCTCGCCGGGCGCGGTGCGGCGTCGGAGGAGTCCTGGACGCCGTAGACGTCGGTGGGGCCCGTCCACTCCAGCTCGAGGCACACGTCACCCGCGCGGATCCGTAGTGCCTTCGGCGGGGTGGTCACCTCCGCGAGGAGCTGCTGCGCGCTGCGGCGGACGTCGTCGAGCGCCTCCGCGAGCGGGCCCACGGCGACGTACGATTCGATGATCTCCGTCATCGGATGCCTCCTTCATTCCCGGACACGGCGGCCGCCGTGCCCACGGGGACGCCACTACGCGACCTGCCGTACTGACGGAACCTGGCACGTCGCAGAGCGACCAGGCGCGCGGAGTCCAGCGAGGCGAGGTCGGCCAGTTCGGCGCGGATCGCCGCGCCCAGCAGTGCGGCGGCCCCGGCGGGATCGGACTCGGCGCCACCGGGCGGCTCGGGTATCACCCCGTCCACCACGTGGAGTTCGAGCAGCGACCGGGCGTCCAACCGCAGCGCCTCGGCGGCCTTCGGGGCCGCGGCCGGCTCCCGCCACAGGATCGCCGCGCATCCCTCGGGGCTGATCACGGTGTACACACCGTTCTCCATGATCAGTACGCGGTCGGCGACCGCGATGGCCAGCGCGCCCCCGCTGCATCCCTCCCCCGTGATCACGGTGACCACGGGCACCGGCAACGCCCCCATCAGGCGGAGGTTCTCGGCGATCGCCGTCGCCTGCCCCTGCAGTTCGGCGTCGAGCCCCGGGTGCGCCCCGGGCGTGTCGACCAGTGTCACCACCGGCAGCCCCCACTTGGCCGCGAGCCGCATCAGCCGTCCGGCCTTGCGGTAGCCCGCCGGGGACGGCATGCCGTAGTCGTGGGCGAGCAGTTCGGCGGCGGTGTGGCCCTTCTCGTGGCCGATGACGACGACCGACTCCCCGCCGAGCCGCCCGACCCCGCCGATGATCGCCGGGCAGTCGCCGCCGATCCGGTCGCCGTGCAGTTCCTCGAAGCCGTCGAGCATCATGTGCAGGTAGTCCGACGTCGTCGGCCGGCCGATGTCGCGGGCCCGCCGGACCGCGTCCCACGCCGGTCGCTGGGACAGCAGCGTCGCGTCCCGGACGGCGACCTGGACCACCGGTTCCGCAGGCGGGGAACCGCCCCGCCGGGTGCCGATCGACAGGAGTCTGCCCAACCGGCCGCGTACCTCGGAGCGCGGACACACCTGGTCGATGAAGCCGCGTTCCAGCAGCGCCTCGGCGGTCTGGAACGCGGGGGGCAGTTCCTGGCCGATCGTCTGGGCGATCACCCGCGGCCCGGCGAACCCGAGCCTGGCACCGGGTTCGGCGAGCAGGATGTCGCCGAGCATCGCGAACGACGCGGCGACGCCGCCGTACGTGGGGTCGGTGATCAGGCAGATCGTGACAAGGCCGGCGCTGTCGAGCTGGGTGATCGCCTGCGTCGTCTTCACCATCTGCATCAGGCCGATGACGCCCTCCTGCATCCGCACCCCGCCGGAGGCGGTCACGAGAAGCAGCGCCGACCGGTCGGCCAGGGCCGTCTCGGCGGCGAGGGTGATGCTCTCGCCGACGACGCCGCCGAGGCTGCCGCCCATGAAGCGGAAGTCCATCACCACGGCGACCACGGGCGTGTCGGTGATCCGCAGCCGGGCGCACACGACGGCGTCGGACATGTCCGTCGCAGAGCGCGCGTCGGCTAGGCGACTCGGGTAGGGCACCTTGTCGACGAAGGAGAGCGGATCACCGGGCGGCACGTCGAAGTCGAGGAGCTCCACAGTGCCGGGATCGGCGAACAGCGCGAGCCGCTCGGTGGCCGTCAACGGACCATAATGGGCGCATTGTGGGCAAATATTGCCGTTACGCGTCCAAAGCTTCCCATAGGTGACGGCGTGGCACCCAGCGCAGAGTACCCAATCGGGGGTCTCGGGTCTGGTCACGACATTCCTCTCCGTTACGCGGACAGCCGTGCTGTTACTGGCGAGCGCGGAGCATTTGTACTGGTTATGTAAGGATCATTCTCCGCGCTGACTCGAACTTGGCTCGAGTTCAACTTGAGAACCGGCAGAAAACCGAGAAACCATCGACGATCGTGGCCCGCAGGTAACATTCGCTGTGAGGCCGGTGAAAGAGCAGTTGGGAGTACATACGGGCTGATGCGGCCCGAGGATTGGGCGATGCGCATTCGGGGGAAGCAATGGACTTTCAGGTACTCGGTCAGCTCGCGGTGCGCTCCGGCACCACCACCGGCCGATTGACTGCGCCCAAACCCCGCAAGGTCCTCGCGCTACTCCTCGTGCAGGCGAACCACATCGTGCCGGTCGAGACGCTCAGCGTGGAACTCTGGGGCGACGAGCCGCCGGCGAGCGCCCTGACCACCATTCAGACCTATGTCCTCCAGATCCGCCGGATGCTCGCCCGCCTGACGGAGCTCAGCTCGGCCCAGATCGCCCGCGACGTCCTGGCCACCGCGTCCGACGGGTACCAGTTCCACGTCGGGCCCGGCCAGCTCGACCTGCACGAGTTCGAACGGCTCACCGCCAGCGGCCGGCGCGAACTCAGCCGCGGGGACTACGCCGAGGGCTCCCGACAGCTGGGGCGGGCACTGGCGCTGTGGCACGACTCGGCGCTCGCCGACGTCCGGGTCGGGCCGGTGCTGAAGGTCGAGGTGCACCGGCTCGAGGAGGAACGCCTCGCCGTCTGGCAGCAGCGCATCGACGCCGAGCTGCGCCTGGACCGCCACCACGCGGTGCTCGGCGAACTGGGCAGCCTCGCGGCCCGCCATCCGCTGCATGAGGACCTCCAGGCGCAGTACATGGTCGCGCTGTGCCACGCGGGGCGGCGGACGGAGGCGCTGGAGGCGTTCCACCGGCTGCGGACCACGCTGCGGGAGGATCTCGGGCTGGAGCCCTCGCAACGGATCCACCAGCTCCAGCACTCCATCCTGACGGCGGACCCCGGCCTGGACCGGTAGCACCGGCCGAGTGGGCCCGGCACCCTGTGGTTGGTACCCGGAATATTCTCCGCGCTCCCCTGTTGAGCTATATGCAAACGCATATAGCTGCCGGCCCGCCGGCACGTGGGAAGAAGGTGCACCGTGCAGTTCGGCGTGTTCTCCGTGAGCGACATCACCCGCGACCCGGTCTCGGGCTCCACGCCGAGCGAGGCGGAGCGGATCGACGCGATCGTGCGGATCGCGAAGAAGACCGAGGAGGTCGGCCTGGACGTGTTCGCCATCGGCGAGCACCACAACCCGCCGTTCTTCTCCTCCTCCCCCACGACGCTGCTGGCCTACCTCGCCGCGAGCACCGAGCGGCTGATCCTGTCGACGGCGACGACCCTGATCACCACCAACGACCCCGTCCGGCTCGCCGAGGAGTACGCGATGCTCCAGCACCTGGCGAAGGGGCGGATGGACCTGATGCTCGGCCGGGGCAACACCGCCCCGGTGTACCCGTGGTTCGGCCAGGACCTCCGCGAGGGGCTGCCGCTGGCGCTGGAGAACTACAACCTGCTGCACCGGCTGTGGCGGGAGGACGTCGTCGACTGGGAAGGCAGGTACCGCACGCCGTTGCAGGGGTTCACGTCCACGCCGCGCCCGCTCGACGGGGTGCCGCCGTTCGTGTGGCACGGCTCGATCCGCACGCCCGAGATCGCCGAGCAGGCCGCGTACTACGGCAACGGCTTCTTCGCCAACAACATCTTCTGGCCGAAGGAGCACTACGTCCGCCTGATCGAGTTCTACCGCCAGCGCTTCGCCCACCACGGTCACGGCACCCCCCAGCAGGCCATCGTCGGCCTCGGCGGCCAGGCGTTCCTCGCCCGCCGGTCCCAGGACGCGATCCGCGAGTTCCGGCCGTACTTCAACGAGGCCCCCGTCTACGGGCACGGCCCGTCGATGGAGGACGTCATGGCGCAGACGCCGCTGTCGGTCGGCAGCCCGCAGGAGGTGATCGACAAGACCCTGACCTTCCGCGAGCACTTCGGCGACTACCAGCGCCAACTGTTCCTGATGGACCACGCCGGCCTGCCGCTCAAGACCGTGCTCAACCAGCTGGACCTGCTCGGCGAGGAGGTCGTGCCGGTGCTGCGCAAGGAACTCGCCGCCCGCCGCGCGCCCGGGGTCGCCGACGCCCCGACGCACGCCGACCGGGTGCGGGCGCTGCACGGCGACGGCGTGCCGCGTCAGGTGCGCCCCAACGCCAACCGGGGAGACAACGTCACCGGCGCGTCGCCCTACCAGGAGTCGTGATGACCGCCAACAGCGCGTGGGAGGCGCTGATGGCCGCCCACGCCACGTTGTCGAGGGAGTTCGCCACCCAGGACACCTGGCGGGAGCTGAGCAGACGGGAGTACGACGCGGTGTACACCCTGTCGAAGTGCCCGGCACCGATCAGCGTCAGTGAGCTGCACCGGCACGTCCTGCTCAGCCAGCCGGCGCTGTCCCGCCTCGTGGACCGCCTCGTCGAGCGGGGCCTCGTGCAACGTTCGGCCGATCCCGGCGACGGGCGCGTCGTCCTGGTGTCCCTCACCGACCACGGCCGCGACACCCAACGCCACGTCGGTCGCCAGCACGCGCGCAACGTCGCCCGCGCCGTCACCAGCAGGCTCAGCCCCGAGGAACTCGGCCAGCTGGAAGCCCTGTGCCGCAAACTCGCCCTAAGGACATCAGCATGACCGTGTACCGCCTGGCCGTCGTCTCGGCCGGAGCCAGCGACCCGTCCTCGACCCGAATGCTCGCCGACCGGATCGCCCGGCGGGTCACCGCGCTCGCCGGGCAGCGCGGGCACGACACGGCGGTCACCGTCGTCGACCTGCGCGCACTGGCCAGCGAGATCACCGCGGCCCTGGTCTCCCGGATCCAGGGTCCGAAACTGCGGCAGGCCGTCGCCGCACTCGGCGAGGCGGACGGCATCGTCGTCAGCACCCCGGTCTACGCCGCCGGCGCCAGCGGCCTGTTGACGTCGTTCTTCCAGATCCTCGACAGCGACCTGCTCATCGCCAAGCCGGTGATCGTCGCCGCGACGGCCGGCACCGCCCGCCACTCGCTGGTCGTCGACGAGCAGCTGCGGTCCCTGTTCGCCTACCTGCGCGCCCTGACCGTGCCGACGTCGGTGTTCGCCGCGCCGGAGGACCACAACGCCCCGGAACTCGGCCGGCGACTCGACCGGGCCGCGTTCGAGCTGGTCCTGCTGATGGAGAGCGGTTTCGCCCAGGCGGTGCGCGACGAGTCCTGGCACACCTACCAGCACGAGTTCGGGAGCGCGGGCGGCACGGAGGTGTCCATCGATCTCGACTCCGACCTGATGCGGCTGGCCACGGGCGGATCGGCGCGAGAATCCGGTGGCGGCGACGAGCTGCCGGCCGTAGCTTCGTCGGCGTGACCGCTCACCGCACCATGATCGCCGTGATGACCGGGGCCGGTATCTCCACCGACTCCGGCATCCCCGACTACCGCGGCCCGGGTGGCCTCTGGCGACAGGACCCGGCCGCGGCGGAACTCGTCACCCTCGGCCCCTACCTGGCCGACCCGGACGTCCGGCGACGCGCCTGGCGGATGCGGCTCGACGTCGGCGCGCACGCCGCGCGACCCAACGCCGGACACCTCGCCCTCGCCGAACTGGAACGCAGCGGACTGCCGATCCGGGTACTCACCCAGAACGTGGACGGCCTGCACCAGCGCTCCGGGCTGCCCCCACACAAGGTGCTCGAGCTGCACGGCACCGCCACCCAGGTGCGGTGCGCGCGGTGCCAGGTCCACAGCGGAATGACCGAGGCGCTCGACCGGGTCGTCGCGGGAGAGGACGATCCGGCGTGCCGTGCGTGTGGCGGCGTGTTGCGGCCCTGCACGGTGATGTTCGGCGAGCCGCTCGACTCGACGGTCATCGAGCAGGCCGAGATCATCGCCCAGGCGTGCGACGTGTTCCTCGCGATCGGCAGCAGCCTGCAGGTGTACCCGGCGGCGGCCCTGCCGTTGATCGCGGTGAGAGGCGGCGCCCGGCTGATCGTCGTCAACGCCGAGCCCACCCCGTACGACGAGCTCGCCGCCGAGGTGGTCCGCGAGCCGATCTCCGCAGCCCTCCCCGCCCTGGTCCGACGCCTCGTCGCCGGCGTCTGACAGGGAAGGGCCCTCGACGGGTCAGGACAGGGTGACGGTGGCCTTGTGGGTGGCGCCAGCGCTGCCCGCCGTGGTGACCTTCAGCACGAGCGACGCACCGGTCGACACGACCGTCACCGTCGAGTCCCTGCTGGTGACCGCGGAGACCGCCCGGTTCCAGGTGAGCGTGACCTCGCCGACGTTCTGCTGCGGGTCGGCGAGGCAGACGGTGGCCTGGTTCCCGGTGACCCGGACCAGGACCGCGCACGGCTGGTCGACCATGACGCCACCGATCGGGCCGAGGGGCACCGACCAGTAGTTGATCGCGGTCACGCCCTTCGAGGGGATCTGGACCGCCTGCTGGTAGCGGGTGTTGTTGAGAATGGTCATCCAACCCGGGTCGGCGGCGCGGGCCTGGGTGGCTGCGCTGGTGGCGACGGGCATCAACTGGTAGGCGTAGGAACCGTTGGTCGGGTTGGTCCCGTGGTCGACCCACAGGGTGAGGTACTTGCGGCTCAGGGCGGTGGTGGCTCCGTTCACGTTGATGTCGTGCCAGGCCCCTGTCCTGTCCTCCCGCACACCCTTGATCGTCGCCCCGCCGGGGAAGACGTACCCGGCGAAGGGGTTGTGGGCCCAGCTCGTCGCCGTGAAGGTGCCGCTGGATCCCACGGTCGTCAGTTGGGCGGTGCCGTTGACCAGGAAGGCCTGGGTGCCGGTACCCGAACCGAGATTGCGATTGTCCACGATCGACTCCACTGCGTAGCCGTCGGTGGAGGTGATGCCGGCCCCGAGGCAGATCACGGTGTCGTCCAGGCAGATCCACGACTTCTTGGCCTGCAGCGTGGACTGGGCTCCCTGGCAGGACTGGCCAACCACGGCGTACTCGCCGTCCGTGGCCCCGCCGGCCCAGCGGGCGGTCGGCATCAGCCCGCCCCACGCCGGCCCCGCGGCGTCCGGCAGCGGCTTGCGGGACACCGTGGTGCCGGGCAGCCGGTAGGGGTCGACGGTGGGCCAGAACGCGTCGCTGAACTGGCCGTTGCCAGTGGTGGCGCCCCAGGTGTAGACCATGCCGTTGCTGGTGTGCCAGCCGCGCACGTTCTCCCCGTTGCCGTGCTCGTAGAACGAGGTGCGGGTCGAGCACATGCTGATCGCCAGCGCCCACCCGGGCCGGCGGTGCGTCACCCGGTCCATGCCGCCGAAGATCCGGCTACCCACCGGCTCGGCGATCGGGCTCACCGAGGTGTCGTCGAGCACGGCCTTGGCCCGGGCCAGCGCCGGCACCGCCAGAGTCAGGTCCGCCAGGGGCGGGCTCCAGTAGTCGCGCTGGTACCAGCCCTTGGCCAGCCCCCGCCACCGGGCCCGCTCCGCCGGGGAGGCCGCGTCAGCGAGGACCAGGATGCCGTTGATGACACTGTGGCCCCGGCGGTGGTCGTCACCCTGGATCCGCAACGGGTCCAGCGTCGCGATCCCCCGGCTGATACCCCGGCCGGTGACGCCGTCCATGACCAGGCCGTTGAACAGGAACGGCGCGTAGGACCTCTCCACCGTGTCGAGGAAGATCTGCCGGTTCGGGTCGGTGACCGCCCAGGTCGAGCCGGCCAGCAGCGACAACAGCTCGGCCAGCGCGTTGATCAGCACGGCGCCGTAGGCTCCGGCGTACGGGATGACCGTGTGCTGGATGAACGAGCCGTCCCGGTAGAACCCGTCACCGGCCGTAACGTACGGGAACACCGGCGACAGGGCGTCACGGGCCAGGGCGACCTTCGCGGCGTCGCGGCCGAGGATGCCGCGCAGCGCCGTGCTCATGCACAGGTCGACCCGGTTCGCCCCGGTACTGGTCCCCGAGTAGCTGTCATACCGCGAGTCCGGGATGTAGTGGTCCACCGCCGCCAACCAGGTGGCGATCTGGGCACCGCTCAGCTGGTCGGCGAGGACGCACAGGATGCCCAGCAGGGTCTGCGGCGTGCCGATCTGCCAGTCCCACCAGTTGTTGTAGCTGGTGCCGCCCGCCGTGTAGGCGTGGGCGCCCAGGTAGTCCAGGCCGGTCCTGATGTCGGCGAGCAGGCCCGGGTCGCCGGTCAGCGCGGTGCCCGGCATCGCCCAGGCGAGGGTCAGCACGTTGAGTCGACGGTAACTGGCCGTGACGTTGGCCGAGACCGAGCCGAGCGGCAGGTCCGGCCACAGCGCGGTGGTGCCGGTCGGGGCCATCGCCGTCCGGTACTGGCCTGCGATCTGGGCCTGGTTGGCCAACTGGGTCGCGAAGGGCTCGACCGCGGGGTCGTAACCGGTTCCTACCAGAAGGCCCGCCCAGCGCTGGCGCAGGGTGTCGTACTCGTCGGCCGCCCGGGCCGGAGTCTGAGAAAGTCCCACCACAGCAGCTGTTGTCCCCCCGATGGCGATGAGCAGGTTACGGCGCGACAGCTCCATGGATCCACTCCCTGGCATAGAAACCGTTTACCCCGTGTCGGCCACGTTAGCCAGGTGTCGCGGGTCACACAAGAGGGCGACGCGACAGCGGCACATTTTCCGACCACACCGGCTCGTCCCAGCCCACCGTCACGGTGCCGAAACGTGTTCTCCCAGCCAGACGGCATCTCCCGTGTCCCACGGTGTCCCACGGACCACGCGCGGCCCGACACCCGGATGGTCAGATCACTTCCGCCACGACGTTCCCAGGAACGGACGCCCCGAACAGAAGGAGTTGGACATGAACACCCAGATCGACGCGAATCCGCGAAGCGCCCCCCGGCAGCGGCCCGAGGCCCGCCGGAAGCGCTCCGTCCTGAACGGCTCGCTCTGGCTACTCCAGGTACTGGGCGGCTTCTTCTTCGCCGGCAGCGGCTTCGGCAAGGTCCTGCTCTACGACAACGCCCTCTACGCCGCAGCACCCCGGGCCGTCGCCTGGTACGCGGCGGTCCCCCAGCCCCTGATCGTGTTCATCGGCCTCGTCGAGGTACTCGGCGGGATCGGCCTGATCCTGCCGACGATGACCAGAGTCCTGCCGAGGCTGACACCGCTCGCCGGCGCGGGCCTCGCACTGACAATGGCCCTCGCGGCCGGCTTCCACGTCCTGCGCGGCGAGTTCGCACTGGTGCCCGCCACCCTCATCCTGGGTGCCATAGCGGCATGCGTCGCGGTCGGACGGCACTGCCGCGAACCCGTCGAACCCGGGCCGCTCACCACCGCCCGTGTCCTCGCCTCGTGCGCGGTCGTCACAGCGCTGATCCTGCTGGTGTTCGCCCCGACCTGGTACACGATGACACACACCCGGTTCTGACGCTCCCGGCCGCGAGCAAGGGTCCCCGTCGCCGTGACGCGTGATCCGCGCAGGGCCGCCGGGCGGATAGCCAACCCTCGTTCGACCCGACGCAACCCGCGCGTAACCCCACGATCGACCCTTGACGCATTCCCTGCGAGGCATCGATCGCCGTACGGTCCTGTCCATCGGGTAGGGCGGCGGTCGACGCCCCGGCGAGACGGCCCTTCCCGGAACCCGACGACGCGGTCGGGGGTACGCCCCTCGCCCCGGGCCGCGTCGTCGGGTTCCGGGAACCCACCCCTCAACCACCGGGAGTACTCCGTGTTGCACAGTCCTGTCCGCCGAACACTCCTGATCGGCGTCACCGTCGCCCTGGCCATGGCCGGCGCGACCTCCGCGTGGGCCGCCGTCGGCCGGTCGCCGGCACCGGTCGCCGACCCCGCCCCGCCCCGGGCCGACACGCCCTACAACTCCAAGCGGGGCACGTTCGTGGCCCCCGACCAGGCGACGGTCGCCGCCGCTCAGCGGGCCGGCTGGGCCGCCGGTACCCGCGCGTACTTCGTGATCTCCGCACCCGCCGACGTGGCCGCGGCGGAGAAGGCCGTGACCGACAACAGCGGCACGGTCTTCGCCTCCTACGACGCGATCGGCGTCCAGGTCGCGCACTCCACCTCGACCGGCTTCGCCGCTGCCGTCCGCCAGGTCGCCGGCGTGCAGAAGGTCGGGGCGACCCGCACCTCCGACGTGCCGCCCGCCGCCTACAACCCCACGATCCCAGCGTCCCCGAGCCAGTCCACCGGCACCACCACCGAGTCGACCCGCTGGGACATGACCATGGTCAACGCCGACAAGGCGTGGGCCGTCAACCCGGGATCCTCCGACGTCGTCGTCGGTGACCTCGACACCGGCGTCGACGACCAGCACCAGGACCTCAAGCCCAACTTCGACGCGGCGCGCTCGGTGTCGTGCGCCTACGGCAGGACCGACACCCGCGAGGGCGCCTGGCGTCCCGTGCAGGAACACGGCACCCACACCGCCGGCACCATCGCCGCGGCCAAGAACGGCAAGGGCGTCATCGGCGTCGCACCGGGCGTGCGGATCGCCTCGGTCCGGATCGCCGAACCCGAGGGTCAGAACCTGTTCTTCCCGGAGAACACCGTCTGCGGGTTCATGTGGTCGGCGGACAAGGGCATCAAGGTCACCAACAACAGCTACTACACCGACCCGTGGCTGTTCAACTGCCCCAGCGACCCCGACCAGGGCGCGATCCTCGAGGCGTCCAAGCGGGCCGTCGCCTACGCCGAGGGCAAGGGCGTCATCAACGTCGCCGCCGCCGGCAACGAGTCCTACGACCTGGCTGACAAGAAGTCCGACAGCAAGAGCCCCGACGACTCGACGACCACCAACCGTTCGGTCACCAACGACTGCCTGCAGATCCCCGGCGAACTGCCCGGCGTCATCTCGGTGTCGTCGATCGACGACCAGAAGGCCAAGTCCTCCTTCTCCAACTACGGCACCGGGAAGATCCACGTCACCGCCCCCGGCAGCAACGTGTACTCCACCACGCCCGGCGGAAACTACTCCACCATGAGCGGCACCTCCATGGCCTCCCCGCACGTCGCCGGGGTCATGGCGCTCATCGCCAGCGCCAACCCCGGCATCTCCCCGGCCGACGCCCGGGCGAAACTCGCCACCCAGGCCATGGACCTGCCCTGCCGGTCGTCGGACTTCTCCTGCACCGGATCCGCGGGATTGAACTCCTACTACGGCGAGGGCATCGCCGACGCCGCCAAGGCGGTCGGGGGCGGCACGTCCCCGTCGCCGAGCCCCACCGCGTCCCCGACCACGTCCCCGAGCCCGAGTCCGACCACGTCTCCGAGCCCGACCACCAGTCCCAGCCCGACCCCGCCCGGGTCGTGCACGGTCGCGGCCTGGAGTGCGAGCACGATCTACTGGAGCGATGATCAGGTCGCCTACCAGGGCCGCAGGTGGAAGGCCCTGCAGCTCAACTACAACCAGCGGCCCGGCACCTCCGGGCCGTGGGGAGTGGTGTGGCAGGATCTCGGTCCCTGCTGACCCGGTGAGGACAGGGCGCCGGCCGCTGGCCGGCGCCCTGTCCTGCCCGGTCTTCCGCTAGTAATTGGCGAACTCCTCGGTGTCGCGCCCGACCTCGTCGAGGAAGTCCCCGTAAGTGATGTGAGGTTCAGGAACGTGTACGCGGACAGCTGTGTGCCATCGGTCGTTTCCTCGGCTGAGGGTGACGTCGAAGACGGCCCATCCGTAGCCGTCAACGACGTGTCCGTCGAACGTCAGGTCGGTTCCTCTGAAGACTTCACGCCACTGGAGCGCGAGCCCGCGTTGCCCGTGGTCGCCAGAGGTGACGGCGACGAGATCTGATTCCTGACGCACGCGGATCTCGACGGTATCGAGTTCGTTGGGACCGCCTGTGCAGGTCACGGTGAAGTATGACCATTCGGCGCAGCACCAGTGGTGGTTATCCCAGGTCAGGGAAATGCGGGGCGCGTTGGCCTGAGCATCCAGGGCTAGTAGTCGTTGCAGTTCGCAAGCCGCGACCGCTGCGGTGGCCTCCATAGCCGCGGCCTGACGCTCCGCAGCGGCGGCCTGACGGTCTGCGGTTCGCGCCTGACGCCAGATGACTATTAACGTCCCCATCGCGACCGCCAGGCTCGCCTTCGCGAGATCAAAATCGAACCACACAGAGCCCGTCCCTCCACACCAACCCCCGACCGCCCGGCCGACCTATGCCAGGATCCCCGGCGAGCCCACTCATGCCATTGACGACCGCCTTCCTCTCGGTCAACGAGTCCCCCGGCTCGACGACACGCCACAGAGGCAACCGTCAGCGGTGGTAGGCCGCGTTGGCCCACCACGAGCCGATCAATAAGCACAATGGGCCCATAATTCCGGCGGGAATGCTCGTGCCAGATGGCAATGTTCTTTGGTGTTCACCCGTCGCCAGGGGGCTGTCGGGTTCCTGCCAGGGATCGGCGGGTGGCAATAGGTGCGGAAGGTGAACTTTCGAAATCTGACGTTAACGTCGATGCTGGTGAGACAGGAGATGGTTTCACATGGGTTACGAGGGTCTATGGCGATGGTCACAACGCAGACTGTGTCCCCATAGGATGATGAGATAGGACTTTACCGGTCATGGTGCTCCATTCCACTTCCTAGTCGACTTGACGAGCGCCGCATAGACTCAGTGTTGTCAATCGATGTTTCAGTAGCGGGGGGCTACATTGTCGTATCCAAGGCATCCGACAGCACCCGGATCCACGCAGACGCTCACGCCCGACAACCTCGAGGCTTCACTCGTCCAGGCACGGGGGTTCCTCGACGAGGCGCTCCGGGTCAGCCGGGAGACCCGCAGCACCACGGACACCTACATCGAGTACCACTCCCAGGGCTGGCGCACCGCGGCTCGGATGCTGCTCAGAGGCGTCCACCGGGAGTACGTGCTGGCGTCGTCCGGCGCCTCCGTCTGCACCATGGAACAGCTCGACCTGCAGAGCAGGTTGGTCGGCGAGATGGTGGCGAGGGACATCGGGGTTCGCCACCTGTTCAACCCCGGGGCGCTGGCCAGGCCCAGCGTCCAGAAGTACGCCGAGTCGGTGGCCCGACGCGGCGCGAAGGTCCGGGTGTCCACGAGCAAGTTCCAGGACACGATCATCGTCGACGGTCGGTCCGCGGTCGTCTGGGGCCGCAACGGGGTCTATGACGAACAGTGTCTCGTCATCCGCGGCACGGTGGTCCTCGACGGCCTGCACCGGCTGCTCAACGTGGTGTGGGACTCCGCCAGCGACCTGGACACATATCAGCGGTGGCACGACCACGAGTCGGCGGAACTGACCGTGGCCATCGTCGGCATGCTCAACGCCGGATACAAGGACGACGCGGCGGCCCGCCAGTTGGGCATGTCCGTGCGGACCTACCGGCGACACGTCGCCGAGATCCTCCGCCGGCTCGGGGCCGGTTCGAGGTTTCAGGCTGGTGCCCGGGCTGTGCAGTTGGGCCTGCTGCCGGCATGAGCGGAGGGGGTGACCGCCGGTCCGGCGGTCACCCCCTCCGTCAGGTCGGACCAGGGTCGTGTCGACGAGACCCGCGGGTCGGTCAGCCCAGCGTGCCGAACGCCCGCTGGTGCCACACGAGTGGCTGACCCGCACGGGCACTCGCGGTCAGGACCCGGCCGACCAGCATCAGATGGTCCCCGCCGTCGAGGCGGTCGTCCGTGGCGCAGTGCACCACCGCCGTCGCGTCGGGCAGGTAGGGCAGCCGGGTCCCGTCGGCCCGCCGGAACTCGGCGGCGGCGAACCGGTCCGCGCCGTGCTGGGCGAACCGGGCGGCCAGCTCCCGGTGCTCGGCGCCGAGGACGTTGACGACGAACCGCGGCGCGGTCCTGAAGGTCTCAAAACAGCTCGAGCTCCGGGCGATGCTGACCAGGAGCAGCGGCGGGTCCAGCGACAACGAGCACACGGCGCTCGCGGTGAATCCCCACGGAGTGTCGTGCACGTCGACGGTCGTCACGATGGTGACGGGCGCGGCGAGGCACGCCATGGCGTCCCGGAAAGCCGCGGCCAGCCCCAGGTCGGGCGACGGTGCGGACCGCCCGACCTGGGGCAGAGGATGCGGCCGGACGGTCACAGGTCGCTGACCGCCGGTACGACCTCGTCGATGAACAGCCGCACGCTGCGCTCCATGACCTCGCCCGACACCGCGCCGAAGTCGACCTGGGCGATGATCCCGTCCACGCCACCGGAGTTCTCCTGGAAGGCGCGGATCTGGTCGATGACCCGCTCCGGGGAACCGAAGAACGCCGAACCGAACTCGCGCCACTGCGTCGCGGTCATCGAGCCGAGCCGCTTGCCCATGTCGGTGTATCCGGCGAAGCTGCCCGACTCCACGTCGTTCCAGGAGTTCGCCGCGTCCACCCAGGCGTCGAGGTAGTGCTGGAAGAGCCGGTCACCGACCTCCTGGGCCTCCTTGTCGCTCTCGGCGACGAACACCGGCAGGCCGGCAGCGATCTGCCCGGGGCGGGCGTGGCCGGCGGCGGCGTACGCGCCCCGGTAGAGCTCGCTGTGCTGCCGGAACAGGTCCAACGGCTTGAACATCGGCGTGGCCAGCAGGCCGTGCCCGAGCTCGGCGAGCCGCAGGAAACTCTTCTCCGTCCGCACGGCGGCCGACCACAGCGGGATCGGGTCCTGCACCGGACGGGGCAGGGCCACCGCGTCGGTGTAGGAGAAGAAGGGGGTGTCCTCGCTGGCCCGGTCCTCGGTCAGCAGCCGGGTGATGGCGCCGACCGCGGCCTCGTACCGCTCGTGGCTCTCGGCCATCGGCACCGCGAACGTGTCGTGCTCGTACGGCAGGTAGCCCCGGGCGAAGCCCAAGTCGAGCCGGCCGCCACTGAGCACGTCGATCATCGCCGCGCGCGAGGCCAGGATGACCGGGTGGTGGAACACGGGGATGACGCCGCCGGTCATCAGCCTGATCCGCTCCGTGCGCACCGCGACCGCGGCGAGGAAGGCCAGCGGGTCCGGGCAGTACCCGCCATAGGGGTGCAGGTAGTGCTCGGTCATCTTGACCCACTCCAGGCCAGCCGCGTCCGACAGCTCGCACAGCCTCAGGACGTCGTCGTAGTACTCCTTGGGATCCTTGGTCTCGGGGCTGCCGTCGGGGACGAGCGAAATGCCGAACTTCATGCTTCCTCCATTGTCGGGGTTTACTGTCGTGCTCGGGCCGCGCCCAGCAGCCGCCAGGCGGCCTCGCCCACGGCGCCGTCCACGTAGAGGACCTGTCCGGAGACGTAGCGCGCGTCGTCGGAGGCCAGGAAGGTCACGACGTCGGCCACGTCGTCCGGTTCGCCGAGCCTGCCCAGGGGGACGAGCCGGCCCAGCGCCGCCTCCTCGTCCCCGGTGGCCCCGAACGCCCCGTCGGTGCCCTCCGTGCGGGTCATGCCCGGCCCGACGGCGTTGACCCGGATGCCCTGGGCCGCGTACTCCAGGGCCGCCTGCTTGGTCAGCGCCACGATCGCGGCCTTGGACGCCGGATAGATGCCGAACGCCGGCCGCACCACGTGGCCGACCACGGAGGTGAGGTTGACGATCGCTCCGCCACCCTGTCGGGCGATCACCGGCGCGCACGCCTGGGTGCCCAGCAGCGTGCCCAGTACGTTGACGCCCATCACCCGGTGGAACTGCTCGGCCGTGGTGTCGGCGAGCGTGGTGTACTCCCACACCCCGGCGTTGTTCACCAGCAGGTCGATCCGGCCGGCCCGGTCGACCACCTCCCGCCAGGTGTCCTGCTCGGCGACGCTGCCGGACACCGCGGTCCCGCCGCACTCCCCCGCGACGGCGTCGGCCGCCTCCGCCGCGACGTCGACGGCCACGACGTGGTACTCCCGTGCCGCGAGCTTTCGGGCTATCGCCCGCCCGAGGCCCCTGCCGGCACCGGTCACCACCGCTACTCGTTGGGTCATGGCGCCCAGTCTGGACGCGGTGCGCGGCGACGGCCGGAAATCGTCAACAAGCTGCCAGGCACCGGTGCCGGAGGCTGCAGGTACCGGACAACGGCGTCGGGGCCACGCCGGGGATTCGTAGCGTGGAGACTCCGAACATCCCACCGGCGGAAGGCAGCGCCATGTACGACGCCATTGTTGTGGGGGCGCGTTGCGCGGGATCGCCCACCGCGATGCTCCTCGCGCGCAGGGGCTACCGGGTTCTGCTCGTCGACAAGGCGACGTTCCCCAGCGACGCGATCTCCACCCACTACCTGCACTATCCGGCGATCGCACGGCTCGATCGCTGGAATCTCCTCGACCGGGTGCTCAAGACCGGCGCCCCGGTGATCGACCGGATCACATGGGGCATGGGCGACGTCTACATCACGGGCACCGCACCGGAATGGGACGGCAAGCGGTTCGCGGTCGCCCCCCGACGCAAGGTGCTGGACAAGATCCTGCTCGACGCGGCCGTCGAGGCCGGCGCCGAGCTGCACGAGGGCTTCACGGTGGAGGAGATCCTCCGCGACGGGGACCGGGCCGTCGGCATACGCGGCCGCGAACGCGACGGCACCGAGGTGGTCGCGCACGCGCCTATCGTGATCGGGGCGGACGGGATCCACTCCCTGGTGGCGTCGACGTTCCAGCCGGCGGAGCAGTCGGGGACGCCGCCGTTGACGGCGGTCTGGTACACGTACTGGCAGGGCACGGACGTCGACCACCTGATCTTCACCAGGCTCGACGGCCGCGAGTTGTTCCTGGTGCCCACCAATGACGACTGCGTCAACGTGATGGTCGGCTGGCGCGAACACGAGTTCCACGAGTTCCGCAAGGACATCGAGGGCAACTACCACGCGACCCTGGACCTGTTCCCCGAGCTCGCCGCGCGGGTGCGCAAGGGCCGGCAGGTCGAACCCTTCTACGGCACCAAGCAAACCCGGCAGTGGATGCGCCATCCGTACGGGCCCGGCTGGGTGCTCGTCGGTGACGCCGGCTACCACAAGGACCCGATCGCCGGCATCGGGATCAGCGACGCCTTCCGGCAGGTCGAGGTGCTGGTGGAGGCCGTCGACGACGGGCTGTCGGGGCGCCGGGACATGGCCGAGGCGCTGGCCGGCTACCACGCCTGGCGCGACGAGTCGTTCAGCGAGGTCTTCGAGTACTACCACCGGGCCGCGACCCTGGACATGCTCCCGCCGGAGATGCTCCAGGTGATCGACAGCCTGCGCTACGACGAGACCGAGCGGGACCGGTTCATGGGCATCGTGGGCGGGTTCACCTCGTTCAAGGAGTTCTTCAGCCCGGAGAACTGCCAGCGCATCCTCGCGCGGGCGGCCGAGGCGGGCGGACTGCGGGAGACGGGTGGCCGGACCGCCGACTCGGCATGGGGCGACTGGACCCCCGGACAGAGCCGCTAGGACACGAAGGTGCCGCCCACCCGGGGTCGCCGGGTGGGCGGCACCTTCGTGTCAGTGTGCGGAGTGCTGGGGATCCCGGACGGCCCCGATGACCGCGAGCAGGCCCGGGAACCGGTTCTCGATGTCGTCGTGCCGCAGGGAGATGAACCGCTGGGTGCCCACGATGTCGGTGTGGGTCAGACCCGAGAGCCGCAGCACGCGCAGGTGGTGCGACAGCGTCGACTTGGCGACCGGGTAGTCCATCGCCCCGCAGGCGAGTGACTCGCAGTTGGCGAGGTTGCGCACGATCTGCAGCCGGATCGGGTCGCTGAGCGCGTGCAGGACCCGCTCGAGTTGGAGGTCAGCCGTACGAGGGTGCTCTACGTCCGCGGACATGTCGCGCTCCTTTGGCCTGTTCGTCGACAGGACACGGTACCCCGGGCGCGGGGCGGCGCGGTGGAGCGCACCACCCCGCACCCAGGCGGGCAGGACCTGCCCCGGGGCGGGCGGGACCTGCCCGTCAGCCGCGACCTGCGGGCTGGGCCTCCGGCGTCGCCGGGGTGGCCTTGGCGCGGGCCGCCGCCGTGATGAGGAACAGCACGAGGGCGAGGGCGCCCGCGACCGCTCCGGCGATGCCGACGTAGCGGACGCCGGCGAGCTTGACCACGGTGCCGCCGACCAGGGCGGCGCTGCCGATCCCGACGTACATCGCCGAGGCGTTCAGGGACAGCAGCAGCGGGGCGGCCTTGGGTGCGAGGCTGACGAGGCGGTGCTGCTGCGGGGCGACCATGAGCCAGCCGGTCACGCCCCAGAAGAAGATGACCACCGCGGCGCCCGCCACCGTCGTGGCCACGACGGGCAGCAGCGCGAGGAACAGGAAGAACGTGGCGAGGCTGGCCAGCGCCGTCCGGTAGGCGCCCCAGCGGTCGGTGAGCCAGCCGCCGAGGACGTTGCCGACCGCGCCGCCGACCCCGAAGGTCATGAGCATCAGGCTCAGCGTCTGGCCGTTGATGTGCGTGATCTCGGTCAGGAGCGGCTGCAGGTAGGTGTAGACCGTGAAACCGCCGATGAAGGCCAGCACGTTGACCAGCAGGGTCGGCCTGACCCCGGGCAGTTTCAGCATGCCGAGCCGGGTCTTCAGGTCGACCGCCGGGGGCGAGGGGACCTTGGGGAGCAGCGCGGCGATCAGGAGCAGCGCGGCGACACCCAGGGCGGTCACCAGCCAGAACACGCCGTGGAAGCTCGTGCGACTGCCCAGGTACGTGCCGAGGGGCACGCCCAGGACGGTGGCGACGGTGATGCCGCCGATGACGACGGACAGCGCCCGGCCCCGGGCCGCCTCGGGGGCCAGCATGATCGCGGTCACCGACGCCGCGGGGGTGTACGCGGCGGCACCGATCGCGGCGAGCACCCGGCCGAGGGCGAGCACCTCGTAGGACGGCGCGACAGCGGCCAGCACGTTGCCGACCGTGAACACCACCAGCGCGAAGATCAGCATGGTCTTGCGGGGGAACCGGCCGGTGAGGGCGGCGACGACGGGGCTCGCCACGGCGTACACCCAGGCGAACATCGTGACCAGCTGGCCCGCGACGCTCACGCTGACATGGGTTTCCGTGGAGATGTCACCGAGCACGCCGGCGACGACGAACCCGTCGGTGCCGATCGCGAAGGTCCCCAGGGCGAGGATGAGGATGCGGAACCACATGGTGGTCAGTCCTTTGCATCAGTGGGGTGGGTGGGGAAGCGCCCGACGGGCGGCGTGAGGTCGCCGACGCCGCGGCCATTGGTTCGATGTTCGACGAATCTCGAACAATGTGAGCGTAATACCGCGCACACGACGACGCAAGCCACTATGTCGGAAAAGGTCAGATGATCTCCAGTGTGCCTGCCTGCCGCCCCTGCGGCCCGCGTTTGGCAGGAAGCTGTCCACAGTGCGCTCAGCCCGCGCGAACGCCGTGGCAGCAACCTGTTTGAAGCCTTCCGCGCCCCCCGCGGCCATGCGAGCCTCGTCTCGTTCACCCCCAACGAGAGGACACGATCCGTGGCTACCGCGACAGAAGAGTGGAAGCAGCAGGCCAAGGACATCGTCTGCGACATCCTGGAGATCGAGCCCGACGAGGTCACCGAGACGAGCCTGTTCAAGGAGGAACACGGCGCGGACTCGCTGCGGGCGATCGAGATCCTCGCCGCCCTCGAGCGGAACTTCAACATCACGATCGACCAGTCCGAGCTGGGCGGGATGGTCAACCTCGACGGCGTCTACACCGTCGTGGCCAAAGCCGCCAACTGGAACTGACGGCACCCGCCATGACCACCAACGGTCACCAGCAGTTGACCCCGGAAGGCGGCGCGGCCCCCGACCGCCGCGTCGTCATCACGGGCATGGGCGCCGTCACGAGCGTCGGGGTCGGAGTCCGGGAGTTCCTCACGGCACTGCGGACCGGGCGCAGCGGGGTACGTCCGCTCGGGGCGTTCGACACCGAGGGCTTCGCGTACGCCAACGGGTGCGAGGTCGTGGACTTCGATCCGGGCCCGTGGCTCACGCGGTACAAGCCGGAGGAGCTCGGCCGGGCCACCCAGTTCTCGGTCGCGGCGGCCCGGATGGCGGTCGAGGACGCCAAGATGGACCTGGACCTGCTGTCCTCGGGCAAGGTCCTGGTGACCGTGGGCACGACCGACGGCGAGTCCCGCGACCTCGACCATCTGGTGGGCCTCCAGCTCGCCGAGGGCGAGGACGGCCTGGACCCGGTCGTCGCCCGCCGGGTGCCGGCCGGTCGGCTGTCGGTGTGCATCGCCCGGGAACTCGGGCTCAGCGATGTCGAGGCGGTCACCATCCCCACGGCGTGCGCCGCAGGCAACTACGCCATCGGGTACGCGGCCGACGCCGTCCGCGCCGGCGAGGTCGACTACGCCCTCTGCGGCGGGGCGGACGCCGTGTGCCGCAAGACGTTCGCCGGCTTCTACCGCCTGGGCACGATCGCCCCGGAGCGCTGCCAGCCGTTCGACATCAACCGCAAGGGCATCCTGACCGGCGAGGGCGCTGGCGTGCTCCTCCTGGAGAGCCTCGACTCCGCGCTGGCCAGGGGCGCCCAGATCTACGCCGAGGTGCTCGGCTGCGGGCTCAACTGCGACGCCGACCACCCGGTCGCGCCGAACAGGGACAGCATCGCGCGGTGCATGGAACTCGCGCACAGCCGGGCCGGGGTCAGCCCCGCGGAGATCGACTTCGTGTCGGCGCACGGCACCGGCACCAGGGCCAACGACGTCACCGAGGCCGGTGCGATCCGGAAGGTCTTCGGCGACAGTCCACCCAGGACCATCTCGATCAAGTCGATGATCGGGCACACCATGGGCGCGGCCAGCGCCCTGTCGGCGATCGCGTGCGCGCTGGCCGTCGCCGAGCAGTTCATTCCGCCGACGATCAACCACGAGGAGACCGACCCGGAGTGCGACCTGGACTGCGTGCCCAACGTCGCCATCGACGCCGAGCTGCGGGTCGTGCAGAACAACGCGCTGGCCTTCGGGGGCAACAACGCTGTCCTCATCCTCAGCCGTTTCGAAGGGGCGTCGCCATGACCGGCACCGACTGGGCGATCCGGGGCACCGGGGCCGTGGCGAGTGTCGGCGCGAGCGCGCCGGCCGTCTTCGAGGCGTTGTGCGCCGGCCGGACCGGGCTCGCGCCGCTGCGGGGCTTCGACGCCACCCGGTTCCGCGCACGGCACGCCTACGAGATCGACGACCGTCCCCGACCGGGTACGGACACCGCGGGCCGGGCCACGGCCTGGCTGGTGGCGGCGATCGCGGAGGCGTTGGCCGAGGCGGGACTGCCCGAGGACCTCGCCGAGGTGCCGGTGCTGATCGGCACCGGGCTGCGCGAACTGCGTTCCGCCGAGCTGTGGGCACGCAAGGAGGCCGAGCTCACTCCCGCCGACCTGCATTTCGGGACGGCGCTGCGCGAGCGTTTCGGGGCCACCGACACCCACACGTTCTCCAACGCGTGCTCGGCCTCGCTGTACGCCCTGGCGCTGGCCAGCGACCTGCTCGCGCTGGGCGACGCGGAGACCGTGGTCGTCGCCGGGGTGGACACCATCACGGAGAGCATGTTCGGGCTCCTCGACCGGGTGCACCCGGAGCCGGTGGACGCCGTGCGGCCGTTCGACCGGAACCGGCGGGGCGTGCTGATGGGCGACGGGGCCGCCGCGATCGTGCTGTCCCGTGCCGACGGCCCGGCCCTGGCCAGGCTGCGCGGGGTGTCGGTGAACTGCGACGCGTACCACGCCACCGCCCCGGACCCCGACGGCATCACCGAGGCGATCCGCGACGCGCACGACCGGGCCGGGATCGGGCCGGGTGCGGTCGACCTGCTGCTGGCGCACGGAACCGGCACCCTGCTCAACGACGAGGCTGAGGCCGTCGCGCTCGGCACCGTGTTCGAGGGGATCCCTGGCCCGCTGGTCACCGCCATCAAGTCGATGACCGGTCACACCTCGGGAGGTTCGGGGCTGCTGAGTCTGGTCGTCGCCGTCCAGGCCCTGCGCACCGGCCGGATCCCCCCGACCCTCGGGCTGGACACCCCGGTCCCCGAGGCCACCGGCCTGCGGTTCGTCCGGGGCGGGTCGGTCAGCGCCGAGCTGGCCGTCGCGCAGGTCGAGGCGTTCGGGTTCGGCGGCGTCAACGCCGTCGCCATCGTGCAGAGGGAGGACTGACATGGCACCGGTCGTCACCGGGATCGGGCTCGCCGGCCCCACCGTCGGGGACCCCGCGCACCTGCTGGAGCCCGGAGTGGCCGAGCGGTCGGAGTTCGACCCGGCCTCGATCGTGGGGAAGAGGGGCCTGCGGTACAAGGACGAGGCGACCCGACTCGCCCTGGCCGCCGCGCACCTCGCCCTCACCGATGCCGGCCTGCTCGACGACCGCACCCCGACGGTGCCCGCCGGGCAGGTGGCCGTCGTGGTCAGCTCCAACCTCGGCAACCTCGACACGGTGTGCTCCGCGGCGGAGACCATCGCCCGCGAGTCGGTCACCGGGCTCAGCCCGATGGACCTGCCGAACGCCTCCAGCAACGTCGTCGCCTCGTCCGTGGCCATCTGGTTCGGGCTGCGCGGCGCGAATCTGATGGTCTGCAACGGCGCGACCTCCGGACTCGACGCCGTGCGGTGGGCCCAGGTCCTCGTCGGCTCCGGGCGGGTCGGCCACGCGCTCGTCGTGGGGGTCGAGGTCGACAACGATCTGGTACGCCGACTCACCGGCACCGAGCACCTCTTCCACGGCGCCGCCGCACTGGTCGTGGAGTCGGCCACCAGCGCCGGGGCGCGTGGGGTGCCGGCGCGGGCGACCCTGGGCCGGTACGAACGGCACTCCGCCGGGGTTGTACCCGGTCCCGGCCTGTGGCTGGTGCCTGAACGCCACGCCAGTCCCGCCCCGCCGGGGGTGACCCCGGTGGATCTGTCCCGCCGGTACGGTGCGGCGTCCGGTGCCCTCGGGGTCTTGCAGTGCGCGGCGGCGGCCACCTGGATCCACGGCGGCCACGGCCCGACGGCACTGGCCACCTCCGGTGGCGTCACCGACGACGCGACGGCGACCCTGCTGCTGTCCAGCCCCGGGCCGGCACGATGATCGGCCAGGCCCGGCTCCGCAGGCCGGCGGACGTTGCCGCGCCCCTGCGCACCCTGCTCGTCAACGGGCTCGGCGGCAGCAACGCCGTGTGGTCCCCGATGGTCGAGCTGGTCGATCCACGCCTGGAGATCTGGGAGGCGGACCTGCCGTGGGCCAGCGAGGGCAGGTCCGGCTGGGGTCAGGAGTCCGAGCTCGTGCCGTGGATCCGGCGCGCGCTGGAATCGGTGGACTCCGGCCGGGTCGACCTCGTCGTGGCGCATTCGTTCGGCGCGAACCTGCTGCTGGACCTGCTCTGCCGGGGAGAGCTGCCGGAGCCACCCCAGGCGGTGGTGCTGGTGTCCCCGTTCTACCGGCCCAGCCCGGACCGGTTCGACTGGGAGACGATCTCCTACTTCCTCAACAACTTCCACCTGCTCCTGCAGGAGGGCATCCGGGTGCGCTCGGCGGGCCGGTTGGACGCCGACAGCCAGCGGGACCTCGCCCTGCGGTTGCGGGAGATGGTCGGACCGTACGGCTGGGTCCGGTTCTTCGACACCTACCTGCGGACCCCGGGGCTCGCGCTGGAGAACCTGACCCAGTCGTTCCTCATCGTGGGCGGCGCCGCCGATCCGGCCTCGTCTCCCGCCGACAGCCGCGACCTCGCCGACCGGCTGCCGGACTGCCAGGCCGAGATCCTCGAGGGCTGTGGCCACCTGGCCATGGTCGAGCGGGCCGAACGCTTCGCGCACCTCGTCAACGTCTTCAGCCGTTCCATCGAACCGTCGATCGCCCAGACCACGGGAGCAGAGCAACCATGACCGACACCCTGACGTCCCCACTGCTGGACACCACGACCACCGTGCGGCTGCGGCCCCGGTACGAGGGTTCCAACATCTGCACCTGGATCGGATTCAAGCACGTGAACTACCTGGTCGAGGAGGCTGTCCTGGAGCACTTCCGCCAGGCCGGCAGTCCGGCTCGGGCCCTGTTCGAGGACCACGCCCTGTGCGTGGACCTCGTGTCGCTCGACACCCGGATCCTGCACGCGTTGCACATGGACGACGAGGCGACGGCCACGGTGTCCTCCGCGACGAAGCCCGAGGACGTCGAGCTGGCGTTCGTGGTGACCTTGACCGTCGAGCGCGACGGCGAGGTCCTCAAGGCCGTCGTGTCGAAGGTCAGGGTGGCGCTGCGCCTCGACGAACGCGACGGCCCCGGCGACCCCGCCCCGGCGGCGCTGTCCCCCTACGTCACGACCGACATCTCCCGACCGGCGCCGTCGCCGGTGCCGCTCGTCGGCCCGCTGGCCGTCAACCGGGGCACGTCGGGCGGCGACCCGGTCCTGGCCCAGCTCACCGCAGGCCGCAACGCCTTCGCGTGGCGGTGGCGGATCCCGTACCCGTACTGCCACTTCACGCAGCGCATGCAGATGTCCGGGTACCTGCGGCAGATGGAGGAGGTCGTCGACCTGTTCCTCGCCGAGCGCGGGATCTCCATCCGGACCCTGCTGACCGATCGCAACTGGATCCCGGTGGTGCCGCACTCCACCATCTCCCTGATCGGGGAGGCGCTGATGGAGGAGGACCTCTACACGGTGTTCACGGTGGACAACGTCTTCAAGGACTTCACCTACACGGCGCGGATGGACTGCTTCGTGGTCCGCGACGGAGAGCTGGTCCTGACCGCGACGGGCGTGATCACCCACGGGTACGCGGTGATCGAGAACCGCCGGGACTGGAGCCTGGTGGGCTTCGACGACCGGGTCCTGGCGGCCCTGCACGGACGGAACTGACCGATGGAACAGGCACTGATTACCGGGCTCGGTGTGATCTCGTGCCTGGGTCGCGGGGCCGACACGCTCTGGGAGGCGCTGCACGCCGGGCCGCACGGACCCCGGCGGGTGGCCGACCCGGGGGCTAACGTCGACATTCCTCTGGTGTACCTGGTGCCCGACGCCGATCTGCCGACCGAGCCGACCACCTGGGCGGACGCGCCGGTCGGCCCGGCCTCGCGACTGGCCGTGGCGGCCGCCCGCGAGGCCCTCGACGACGCCGGGATCGTCGACGCGGTGCGGCGGGGGGACGTGCGGCCCGAGCGGGTGGCCGTCCTGCTGGGCACCACGATGGGCGATCACCAGGTCCTGGAGCGCGAGCGGTCCGGCGAGTGGGCTCCGGCGGCGGGGTGGCACACCGAGTACCTGGTGGCCTCCGTCGTCGCCGACCTGCTCGGCGGGCACGGCCCGGTCTCGACGAACTCCAACGCGTGCGCGGCCAGCGGGTACGCCATCGGGCTCGCCGTGGACATGATCCGAGCCGGCGAGGCCGACGTGGTGCTGGTCGGCGGCGCCGAGGCGTACAGCCGGCTGGCGGTGGCGAACTTCAACCGGATGGGCGCCACCGACCCGGAGCGGTGCCGCCCCTTCGACCAGGGTCGGCGGGGCACGGTCTCCGGCGAGGCCGCGGCGATGCTGGTGGTGGAGGCCGCCAGCATCGCCCGCCGACGCGGAGCCAGCGTGTACGCCGAGATCGCGGCCACGGGCTGGAGCTGCGACGCGCACCACCCGACCGCCCCGGAGCCCGGCGGAGCACAGATCGACGCGGCGATGCGCCGGGCGCTGCGGGACGGGGCCGCCTCGCCCGCGGAGATCGCCTGCGTGGTGCCGCACGGCACGGGCACCGAGCTCAACGACGTGGTGGAGAGCGAGGCGTTGCGGACCCTGTTCGAGGGCAGAAAGGTGCCGCTGTACAGCCTGAAGGCGCAGGTCGGCCATACCGCCGGGGCTGCGGCCGGTCTCGCGGTGGCCACGGCCGCGCTCATCCTGTTCACACGTACGGTGCCGCCCAACGTCCCCCTCGACGCCCAGGACGAGCGGTGCCCCGTGTGGCTGCCCCTCGACGCCCAACCGCTGAAGGGCCGGGCCGTGCTGGCCAACGCCTACGCGTTCGGGGGCAACAACGTGTCCGTGCTGCTGCGCGGGGTGCCGGCATGACCTCGCGGATCGCCGTCACCGGCATCGGGGCGGCCTCGCCCTGGGGCGACGACCCGGCCGGGCTGTGGGCCGACGCGCCCCGGGACGCGGTGGCTGACGGCTGGTTCGACGTGCGGAGCCAACTGGGGGCCCGGGGGTACAAGTACCTGCCGCCGGCGTGCCGGTACCTCCTGGCCGCCGGTCGCCGGGCACTCGCGGGCGTGCCCGCGGTCCCCGGACCCGACCTGGGGGTGGCCATCGGCACGAACCACGCCGCGTCCGCGCTGCACACGGACATGGACGACACGGTGCTGCGGGACGGCGCCGAGCACCTCAGCCCGGCGCTGGCGCCCTTCTTCGCGGTGAACGTGTTCGTCAGCAGGCTGGCGATCGAACACACCGCGCGCGCGTTCAGCCTGACGCTGACCACGCCGTGGACGGCGGGCCTGGAGTCCCTGCACGTCGCGTCGCGTTCGTTGCGCCTGGGCCGGGCCGACGTGATCCTGGCCGGCGCCACCGAGGCCGGCGACGGCACCGCCGGGGCGGAGGAGGGCGCGGCGGTGTTCGTCCTGGAACTCCGCGACCTCGCCGAACGGCGCGGTGCCCCGATCCTCGGGCACGTCTCGACGCACACCGGCTTCGTCTCGCCGAACGCACCCGACGCCACGGCCGTCGTCCATGCGGCCTGGGCCGCGCTGGACACCGGACCGGCGCCCGTCACCCTGTTCGCCGACGACTCGGCGGTCGGGGCCGCAGTCGGATGGGCCCTGCGCGGGCTCACGGACGACCTGACCGTGCTGCCGCTGGCCGCCGGCACCGTGGGCCCGGCCTGGCAGGTCGCGGCGGTACTGGCCGGCGGGGCGCGCACCGCTGTCCCCGCCGGGGCCCGGCCGGGCCGGTCGGTGGTGGCCGAGGGGCACCGTACCCATGTCATAGCTGTCGCCAGTCGGGCGGGAACGGTCGCGTTCACCGCCGTCACCAGGGAAGGCGGGTCCTGATGCGCGGTCAGTGGTTTCTGATTCTGGGAGCCTCCAGCGGGCTGGGCCGGGCCATCGCGCTCGCCGCGGCCAGGGCCGGGGCCAACATCGCCGGGGTGCACTTCGACACGGCCGCCGCCGAACCACAGGTCACGGCACTGCTGGCCGAGCTGCGCGGGTACGGAGTGCGCGCCGAACTGTTCAACGCCAACGCCGCCAACCATGCCAGCCGCGCGCGCCTGGTGGCGACGCTGGCCGAGCTGACCGGCTCCGACGGGATCCGGGTGCTCGTGCACTCCCTGGCCTTCGGAGCCCTCGCGCCCTTCCTGCCCGCGGGCGACGAGCCGGCCGTCACGCCCAGACAGCTCGACATGACCCTCAACGTGATGGCGCACAGCCTCGTGTACTGGACCCAGGATCTGTACGCGGCCAAGCTCCTCGCCCCCGGCAGTCGGATCCTCGCGCTGACCAGCGCCGGCAGCAGCCGGGTCCAGCGGCACTACGGGGCCGTGTCGGCGGCCAAGGCCGCCCTGGAGTCGCACGTCCGCCAGCTCGCGCTGGAGCTCGGCGGGTCCGGTGTCGCGGTCAACGCGCTGCGGGCCGGCGTCACGATCACCCCGGCCCTGCTGCGGATCCCCGGCCACGAGAGCTATGTCGAGCGGGCCCGGGCGACCAACCCGGGCGGTCGGCTGACCACCCCGGAGGACGTGGCCGAGGCAGTGCTCGCCCTGTCGCGCGGCGACTCGACCTGGATCACCGGCAACGTCATCGGCGTCGACGGCGGGGAGCTGCTGACATGACCGGATTCCTCCTCGTCGACACCGGTGTCGACCGGCAACTGGCCGCCGACGCGGCGATCCTGGCCGAGGCCGGACACCGGGTGGTGCTCTACCTGGTCCAGGACGGGGTGACCCGGGCGCTGCGCCGGCACGAACCGGCCGGCGGCGACGCCGCGGTGTGGGTGGACGGCGCGAGCCTGGCCCACCGCGCGCTGCGCCCCGAGGACCTGCGCCCCGACGCGACGGTCGTGGACATGCCGCAGGTCGCGGACCTGCTCCTCGCCGACGGCGTCCGGGTGGTGTGGCACTGATGGCCGCCCGTCCGCCCGCCGACGTGCTGCTGGTCGTGACCGGCGCGCCGTTCGCCTCGGACATGCTGACCACCGTCCTGCGGCTCGTCGACGAGCTGCTGCGGCGGGGCCGGTCGGTCCTGGTCTGGGCCTGCGGCTACACGACGATGCTGACCCAGACCGCGCTGGGCGGGCACAAGCCGAGGGACCTCGACGACTGGGCGGCCAGGCACCCGTCCACGGCGGCGGTGGTGTCGGGGCTGCTCGCGGAGTACGCGGCGCTGTTCTCGTGGGAGGTCTGCACCTACTGCGCCCAGGACCGCGGCGCGGGCCCGCACGTGCCGGGGGTACGGCTGCGCGCCCCGTCCCGGATCGGCACGAACGTCGCCGCGGCGCGGACGACGATCTACATCGGAGGTGCCTGACATGCCCGGCCGGTACCTCGCCGTCGTGGACCGCGCCTACCGGGGCGGCCCGGAGGTGCAGTTCTGCGACCTCCTCTATCTCGCCCGGGGCCTGCACCGCCAGCTCGGCGGCCTGGACGTGGTCCTGCGCGGCTCCGCCGTGACGTTCGCCGTGGACACCAATCCCCTCCCCCGGCTGCGGGTCGGCGCCCGGTACCTGGACCTGCCCGATCCGCGCCGCTCCCTGCGCGCCCTGCTCGCCGCCGACTCGGCGGTCTCCGTCGACGAGCCCGCCCTGCGCGCCCTCGGGCTCACCCCGGACCGCGTCCTCCCCGGCGTGGTGTGCCGCGACTCCGCCTCGCTGACCCGCGACTGGCCCGACTACGAAGGTGTGTGGTTCCTGTGAAGTATCCGTTGGCGATCTCCGGCTGGTCCGCGGTCTCCCCGTTCGGCATCGGCCCGGCGGCGTTCACCGCCGGGGTCCGGCGCGGCGTCAGCGCCGTCGCGCCCGTGTCGCAGGAGAGCCGGCTCCCGACCCCCGAGGCCGGCGTGGTGCCGGACTTCGACATCCGTGGCGTGCTGGGCCTCAAGAACACCCGCTCGATGGACCGGGCCACCGGCATCGCGGTCGCCACCGTCGGCATGCTGCTGGAGCAGACCGACCGGGTCGGCGGCGACGGGGTCGGCCTGGTGCTCGGTACGAACACCGGCAGCGTGAAAAGCATGATGGACTTCACCCGGGACTCGCTGACGCAGGACAAGCCGTACTTCGTCGACCCTGCCCGCTTCCCGAACACCGTGATGAACTGTGCCTCCGGGCAGTGCGCCATCTGGCACGGCCTGCGCGGGCCCAACAGTACGATCGCCGGCGGTCACGTGACCGGGCTGTTGGCGTTGCAGTACGCGGCCCGGCTGCACCGCTGCGGGCACGCCGGGACGATCCTGTGCGGCGCGGTCGAGGAGTTCTCGGCGCAGCGCGCGTGGCTGGAGTGGCTCGCGCATACCGGAGACGCGGCGGCCCAGCCGCTCGGCGAGGGCTGCGCCGTGTTCCTGCTGGAGGCCCCGGACACGGCCCGCGAGCACGGCCGCACGGTGCACGCCGAGATCCTGAGCCTGGAGTTCGGGGTCGCGGTGGCCGAACACTCCGCCGCCGACGTCCTGGCCCGCTGCGTGCGCACGGCGATCGCCGCGGCCGGGGCCTCCGCGTCGGACGTCTGGGCGGTCGCGCCCGCCGGCTACGTCGACGACCGCGGCGACGCCGAGCGGGCCGCCATCGGGGCCGTGCTCGACGGGTGCGAGGTCCTCCCGGCGGTGAGCGCGCTGACCGGGGACACCTCGGCGGCATCGGCGACGTTCCAGTTGGCCGCGCTCCTCGCGCACGCCGAGGGCGGCACCGCCGGGCGGCACGGGGTGATCACCTCCATCGACCGCGAAGGACTCGTGGGCTGCGCACTGCTCCGACTCGGCTGAACCCCACCGCCGAGGACAACCGACCAAGCCACACATGAAGGAGTGACACCATGACGGGCATCACGCTCGACAAGGAACAACTGCGACAGCTCATCGCCGAGACCCTGGACGCGGAGGTGGTCGACGTGACCGACACCGCGCAGTTCGTGGACGACCTCGGTGCCGACTCGCTGATGGCGTTGGAGGTGATGGTGGTGCTGGAGAACACGTACAAGGTGAAGATCGACGAGGCGGAACTTCGCGAGATCACCTGCCTGGACACCGCCTTCGACCTGCTCGTCGCCAAGACGGGCGGGTGAGGGGTGGCCACCCCGCTGGCCGCGCCGGTCGTGGTGTCCGAGCACGGCGAGCACCACGCCGTGACCTCCATGACGGTGGATCCGGCCGACCCCATCTTCGCCGGGCACTACCCGGACTTCCCGATCTATCCGGGCGTGTGCCTGGTGGAGTTCGTCAACGCCAGCGCGCACGCCCTCGCCCTGATGAGCAGCCGGGAGGTGGAACTGACCGGCGTGGAGAGCGTCCGGTTCCACCATCCGGTCTTCCCCGGCGACACGGTGACCGCACGGCTCGACCTCGCCGAGCGGGCCGGCGGTTGGCGCTGCTCCGCGACGTTGTCCAACGGCGACATCGACATCGCCACCGTACGCCTGGCCTACCGCAACGGCACGGAGGAGTGAACATGTCCGAGGAGCGAAGGCCCGTGGCCGTGGTGAGCGGCGGATCACGCGGGATCGGCCGCGCGGTCGTGCACCGCCTCGCCGCCGACGGCTACGACATCGCCCTGTGCTTCCAGTCCAACGCCGACGCGGCGCAGGCCACCGCCAAGGTGGCCCGGGACCTGGGGGCCCGGGTCCTGACCCGGCAGGTCGACGTGGCGGTCCTCGCCGAGTGCCGGGACCTGTTCGCGGCGACCGAACAGGAGCTCGGCGGGCTGGACACCGTCATCACCTCGGCCGGCATCGTGCGGGACAAGCCGCTGGTGATGATGGCCGAGGAGGAGTGGTCCGACGTGATCGACACGAACCTGACCGGCACGTTCGCGATGTGCCGGGCGGCGATCTTCGCGCTGATGAAGCGCAGGGGCGGCTCGATCGTGACGATCTCGTCCATCTCCGGGCGGTACGGCAACCCGGGCCAGACCAACTACTCCGCCTCCAAGGCGGGGATCATCGGCTTCACCCGGGCACTGGCCAAGGAGGCCGGGCGCTACGGCGTGCGCGCCAACGTCGTGGCCCCCGGCTTCATCGAGACCGACATGACCGCCGAGCTGCCCGAGGCCCTGCGCGCCGAGAAGCTCGCCCAGATCCCGCTCGGCCGGCTCGGACTGGCCGAGGAGGTCGCCGAACTGGTGGCGTTCCTCGCCTCGCCGAAGGCCGGCTACATCACCGCCGGGGTCTTCCCGATCGACGGGGGGCTGGCGATATGAGACAACCGCGGTTCTACTTCTCGCTGCGCAGCCCGTACTCGTGGTTAGCCTGGCACGACCTGTCGACCCGCTACCCGGACGTCGCCGACGCGTGCGACTGGCGTCCGTTCTGGGAGCCCGACGAGCACAGCGAACAGCTGCTCACCAAGGCAGGCGGACGATTCGTCTACACCGCGATGTCGAAGGAGAAGCACCTCTACATCCTCCAGGACGTGCGCCGGCTCGCCGCAGAACGCGGACTGACCGTCGCGTGGCCCGCCGACCGCGAGCCGGTGTGGGAGGTGCCGCACCTGGCGTACCTGCTGGCGGAACGCGCGGGGCGGGGTCGGGAGTTCATCGCCGCCGCGTACCGGGCGCGGTTCGGGGCCGGCCGCGACATCTGTGACCCGACCGTGGTCGCCGACCTCGCCGGGGAACTCGGGCTGGACCCGGGCGAGCTGTCGACGGCGGCCGACGACCCCGAGCTGCGCGCGGCCGGCACCGGGAAACTGCACGACCTGCACGTCGACGGCGTGTTCGGGGTGCCCTACTTCGTCCGCGGCTACGACCGGTACTGGGGCGTGGACCGCCTGCCGGCCTTCGTGGACCTGGTCCGCGGCGAGATGGCCACAGTGCCGACGCGGACAGACTTGGGCGAGCTGGCCCCGGTGCCGGCGCGGACCACCGACTGGGGCCACGCGGGAGGGTGCGGCTGATGGTCGTCGCACCCGACGAGGTGGCCGCCGGCCACCGCTGTCACGGTCCGGCCGCCACCCGGCTGGACCTCATCGACCGCCTACGGTCAGAAGTGGACGGAAAATGACGCTCGGGACGGATGAGATCCGGACACTGCTGCCGCACAGGTACCCCATGCTGCTGGTCGACCGGGTGACCAGCCTCGCACCGGGGCAGGCACTCACGGCGACCAAGGCCGTAACCGCCAACGAGCCGTGGTTCGCCGACGGGCGCAGTCTCGCCTATCCACAGGTACTGCTCATCGAGTCCTGGTGCCAGGCGGCGAGCCTGCTGGCGGCCGGTGGACCGCTCGACACGGCCGGAGGTGACCGTCCGGTGCCGCTGTTCGGCGCGATCTCCCGGATCGCCTTCCACCGCCCGGTCGGTCCCGGGGACCTCCTCGAGCACCGGGTGCGCCTTCTGCGCGCGCTGTCGGACACCTGGATGTTCGAAGGGGAGACGACCGTGGACGACGAGACCGTGCTCACCGTGGAACGGGTGACCATCGCGCTGCGGCCCGGCACGGAGCTGCGGCCCCGGACACCGGCCGCCGAACCGGTCTAGGACCGGTCCGGCGGCACGGCTGCCTGGATGTCCGCCGGTCAGATGGCGGAGTGCCGGACCCAGAGGTCCAACAGGGCGCTGTCCCCCTCGATCGCCAGGTCCGCGGCCGGTCGACGTCCCCAGAGGAACAGGTAGAGGTCGGTCGCGGAGCCACGCACCGTGACGGTCGCGGCGGCGGCCCCGGTACGCTCCCAGCGCCAGCCGTCCGGGGCCAGCGTGATCAGCCAGGAGACCTCGGGGCCGGCCAGGAGCAGGGTCTCGCCGGTCCCGCGCAGCTCATCGACGTGCGGGGCCCAGATGCGGGTGAACGGCAGATTGTCGAGGAACTCCTCGACCCCGTCTACGGCCACGGCGTCCTCGACGAGCCATGCCGAGTCCAGCGCCGATTCCGCGTCGGCCCGGTGCACGGTCGTCTCGTGCAACTGGCGGCGTGCCCACCACGACGCGTCCCGGGTACCGCCGCCCCAGGTCCACACGGCCGTGTCCGGGTCGGTCGCGCGCAGGACGGCGAGGAGTTCCGTGCCGCCGTCGGCGAGCCAGGCCGCCACGGTCGCAGGTTCCCGGGGAACCGGGACATCGCCGGGCCTCAGGAAGGACTGTGCCCGCTCCTGGACGATGCGGGTGGCCCAGCGGTGGGAGCCGCCGACGTGGCCGAGCAGGTAGCCCGTCGTCCACGTCGGGCAGGTCGGGACGGGGGCGTGGGGGTCGACGGCGGCGGCGACCTTCACCAGGTGGGCGATCTCGCCGTCGAGCGCTGCGCAGAGTTCTTGATAGGAAAGCGGCATGAATCTCAGTTTATGTCCACCATGGATGTCGTGTCAGTGCCAGGTCCAGGCCTGGGGTCGTCTCCGGCACGAGCGCGAGGAGGAACACGGTCACGGCCGCCACTCGAGCCCGGCGCTCGGCTTCCACGCCACCTCGACCAGCCGCTCGGGCTGGGCCGGTCGGGCATTTCGGGTCGATCCGCGACAGGCTCCGGGCGGCACGCGCTTGACATTGACACTGTGACAAGGTCTTCACTGTGAGCAGGAGGTGGTCACCATCAACTCGACACACCAGAAGACCCGCCTGCTCGGCGCGCTGGGCGCCGCGGACTCGTCGACGCGGCTGAAGGCGGCTCTGGCGATCGGCACGCACGCCGACCCGGGCGCCGTCGAGGCGCTCGTGGCACGGTGCGCGATCGAGCAGGACTTCTTCGTCCGCGACATGCTCACCTGGGCGTTGACCCGCCTCCCGTCGGAGATCACGGTGCCCAGACTCCGCGAGGAACTGCGTTCCGAGGGCGCTCAGGCCCGCAGCCAGGCGCTGCATACGTTGTCCAAGATCGGGGACCCGGGCGCCTGGCCCGCGATCACGCGGTCGTTGCTGCACGACGCCGATGACGAGGTCGCGCGGAGCGCCTGGCGTGCCGCCGTCCTCCTCGCGCCCGTGGCCGAACGGGAAGGACTGGCCGCGGACCTGGCCGCGCAACTCGGTCGCGGCGACCGGAACGTGCGACTCAGTCTCAGCCGGGCGCTCGTCGCACTCGGCGACGTGATCGAGCCGGCCCTGCGGAAGGGGCTGGCCAGCGACGACGCGGCGGTGCGCGCGCACGCCCGGGCCACGGAGCGGCTCCTGCACGACCAGGATGCCGGTTTCGACGAGGCCGCCGACGAGGCGAAACGGATCGTCGCGCTCGGCCCGGGACGGGTCGAGGGGGCGGCGTGCTGATCGGTGAGGTGGCGCGGCGCTCGGGGGTGAGTACCCGGATGCTCAGGCACTACGACTCTCTCGGGCTGGTGCGGCCGACGGGCCGCACCGTGGGGGGCTACCGCGAGTACTCCGCCGAGGACATTCGCCGGATCTTCCACGTGGAGAGTCTGCGGTCCCTGGGATTGTCGCTGCGACAGATCGGCCGCGCGCTGCGGGATCCGGCGTTCACGCCGTCCGCGCTGGTCAGTGATCTCATCCGCCGGACCGAGGACCGACTGCGCCGGGAGCGGGAGCTCCTCGAACGGCTCCATGCCGTCAACGCCTCGGAGCCCTCCGAGTGGCAGGGCGTCCTGCGCATCGTCGAGCTTGTGCACGGGCTCAACTCGCCCAGTGCCGCGCGCCGGCAGCAGGCCGTCCTCGCCCCGACCGAGGAAGCGCGGGTTCCCACCGAACTGCTGGCCGGGGCGGTCCTCACCGAAGCCGATCCGAACGTCGCCGGCGCCCTGCGGTGGGCCCTCGCCCGGGCCGGCGGCGCCGGTGTGTCGAGCGTGGCGTCCGGCCTGTCCGCGGAGAACGTCGACGTCCGGCGGCGCGCGGTCCTCGCGATCGCCGCGATGCCCGGCGACGAGGCCACCGCGGCGCTCACGGGCGCTCTCGGCGACCCGGATCCGACGGTACGCGGGCGCGCAGCCCTGGCTCTGGGCACGCGTGGCGCGACCTCGGCCGTACCGACACTCGTCGACATGGTGGTCGAGGGCACGAACGACGTCGAGGCGGCCGAGGTCCTGGGAGCACTGGCCCGGGACCCCGGGTGCGCGGACCGGATCATGAGCGCGCTGGTCGCCGAGCTCGCCGCACACACCGCGGACGCCACGGTGCGGATCCGCCTGGTTCAGGCCCTCGCCGAGATGCCGGTGGCCATCGCGCGGGGCGTCCTGCGGCGTTTGACCGACGATGACGATCGGGCCGTCGCCCTCGTCGCCTCGGTCCTCGTGGGAGTGCCCGACGAGCGGCCGGCGCGGAAATCGGATCGTGGAGATCGACGTCGCCGACTAGTGTGACCGGCATGTCCGAGCAGCTGGTGAACGTGATCGACGTCGAAGCGACCTGCTGGTCCGGGCAGCCGCCGGCCGGACAGGTCAGCCAGATCATCGAGATCGGCCTGTGCGTCGTCGACCTCGCCGCCCGTGAGCGGGTAGCCAACCGTGGCATCCTCGTGCGTCCGACCCGCTCCACGGTGAGCGCGTTCTGCACCGAGCTGACCAGCCTCACCCAGGTCGACGTCGACTCCGGCATGACCTTCGCCGAAGCGTGCACGGCCCTCGTCGGCGAGGAGGACTCCGCGAACCGGGTATGGCTGAGTTGGGGCGACTACGACCGCAAGCAGTTCCACCGCGACTGCCAGGGCAGCGGGGTGGCGTATCCGTTCGGGCGGCACATCAACCTGAAAGCCGCCTACACGGACGCCTACGACCTGCCCCGCCGGCCGGGCATGGCCGCAGCCCTCCACCACGCGGGCCTGCCGCTGGAAGGACGCCACCACCGGGGCGTCGACGACGCGCGCAACATCGCGGCCCTGCTGCTGCACATGCTCGCCGACGGGCACGACCCTGTCGCGACACACGTCGACAGCGTCAGCTGACCGGGGTCGTTCGCCCACGCCCGCCGGCTTCTCGAGCTATTGCGGCGCCGGCGATGTCGCACTCAGCCGGTGTGCGTCGTGCCGCGTGCGCCCCGGGGCGACCAGGCACGCGGCGGTGGCGTCAGTGCCCGGGCCGCCGCCAGGAACCGACAGTTCGGTGGGCCGCAGGCCCAGGGTGCACCGCCAGGGCCCGGCGGCCGCCAGGAACCGACAGTGGGTCACGACCCGCAGCAGCCGCCGCCCACGTGGGCGCTGGCGTCGACCAGCTGCAGGGCCGTGGACAGCAGCCCGCCGGAGATGCCGATGGCCAGCCCGCGTCGCACGTCCGACGCCGAAGCGGTGCCACAGGACTCCCCCTCAGCGGCGGGTCCGCTCTCGTCCTAGACGAGGTTGGTGGAGCACACGCCGGTTTCGGGGAGTGCGAGTTGGACCTCGCGGGCTGCGTCCCAGTCGCCTGCGAGGGTTGATCAGGTGTCGCGCGGACTAGAAACGGAAGCCGGTGGTCAGGGCCTTGTCGTGGGCCTGCTGGAACCGGGCCTCGGCGCGCTGGGCCGCAGTGCTGACCGCGTCGGTGCACTCCTCGCAGAACCGGACCCCGGCCGCGACGGCGGCGGTGTGGGCGGCGGTGAGCTTGCGGATGATCGCGAACATGACCGACTCCTTATTTCGACGTTCCTCTAACTTCTACTGCTTAGACTGCCATCTAATTTGAAATTCGTCAAGTCAGTGGGATTTACGAGATGCCGGCGACGGCGCTGCGACGCTCCAGAAGGACGACGTCGCGCCACCGGCCGTGGTGGCGGCCGACCCGCTCCCTGGTGCCGATGACCCGGAAACCGGCGCGGTGATGCAGTGCGAGACTGGCGGCGTTCTCGGGGAAGATCCCGGACTGGATGGTCCAGATCCCCGCCGCCTCCGTGGAGGCGACCAGCGCAGCCAGGAGCGCCGAGCCGACACCGAGGCCGCGCGCGGCGGGGTGGACGTAGACGCCGTGTTCGACGACCCCGGCGTAGACCGCGCGGGCCGAGGTGGCCGCGCAACCGGGCACCGTCGAACCGCTCCCAGGTCGGGGCGGCGGTCTCGAAGGTGGCGTCGCCGCCGTCGATCCCCGCCTGGTAGATGGTCAGAACCGCACCGGCGTCCACCGGCGTCATCGCTCGGACGGTGATCATGAGCAGCGGCCCCCCGGGTCGGGGGCGGGCTTGCCCATGACGATGTCGGCGGCGGTCGCGAACCTCGACAGGCACGCTTCGCCTACCCGGTACCGCCGGGAATCGCCGACCGGCCCTGCCAGCACGAAGCGCACCTCGGCGAGGCCGGGGCCGACGGCGCGCGTCGACCCCGGCGACACCTCGGTCATCCGCAGCACCCAGCCCCGGCGTCGACCGCCTCGGCCTTCGCGCCCGGTTCACAGCACGCCCCGGCCACCTGCGCCGCGGCGGCAGTCCCACAGCACGTGCCCGCCGGAGCCTCGTCCAAGGCGGTCGCGCTGCCGCAACAGCCACCAGTCGCGGCAGCCGGGTTCAGCGCCTCGGCCGGGTCCCCCGCTAAGTCGCCCACCTGGATGTTCTCTACCGTCATGACCATCTCCTGTCTCGAATGTTGTCGAAGTAACAGAAGCTTGCACACTGATTCGACATCTGTCAACCTAGGGGTATGTCGAAGCAGCCAGCGGTCCTCGCCCTCACCCCCGTCGTCGCCGAGGCGTGCTGCACCCCCCTGACCACGGCGGCCGTCACCCCCGAGGCCGCCGACGAACTCGCCCCGGCGTTCAAGGCACTCGGGGACCCGGTCCGCCTGCGGCTGATCTCGATGATCGCTTCCGCGGAAGGAGGAGAGGCGTGCGTGTGCGACATCTCCGACACCATCGACCTGTCCGGGCCGACGATCTCGCACCACCTCAAGGTGCTGCGCGAGGCCGGCCTGATCGATGGCGAACGGCGCGGCACCTGGGTCTACTACCGGGTCCTCCCGGAGAAGATCACCGCCCTGTCGCGGCTGCTCAACCTCGCGACCGCGTAGCCCACATCCGGCGTCCCGGGCGGTGAAGGATGAGAACGTGCTGATCGAACTGCGGTCCGTGCCCGACTGCCCGAACCTGGTACCGGCGCGCGAACTGCTACGCGCCTGCCTGGCAGAACACGGGCTTCCTGTGGAGTTCGTCGAGCTGGTCGGCGAGTACCCGTCGCCTTCCGTGCTCGTCAACGGCACCGACGTCATGGGTGCCAACGGTGGCGGAGCCTCCTGCCGTCTGGACCTGCCCACCGCCGTGGCGATCCGCGCCGCCCTGACCGCCGCCACGCGGCGGGCGGGCCGAGACGGCGTCGGCTGACGTCACCGTGGCGGCCGCCGACGTGCCCGGCTTCCACATCCCCGACGCCGCACGGCTGCTGGCCGTCCACATCGCCACGTGCCGCGCCGCTGTCGCGTCCGCCGCACGAACCGCCGAGCGCACGGCGCGGCGGCCCGAGCTGCCGTTACTTGGCTTTGAGCTGGACGAGCAGGCCCTCGGTCCCCCGGTGGATCAGGTGCAGCCGGAACGTCGCGAACTCCTCATCCTTGAATCCGTCGCTCGCCAACCCCGGCGCGGTCCGGTCGAGCCACTCGGGCACCGAGGTCTTCTCCGGCCCCCGCAGCACCGGCGCGAGGCAGGCCTTGAGGTCCTGCAGGGCCGCCTGGTCGATGACCAGATCAGGCCCGAAGGTCTCACAGATCAGGCTGCCGAGGCCGTCGCCGGAGTCGCCGACGGCGTGGCCGACGACCATCCACAGGCTGCGACTCGTGCCCGGTTTGACGAATTTCGCGCTGTACGCGGTGGCGCCCGGCACGAGCGGGACACCCCACTGGGCGGACAGCTGGCGGGTGGTGTCGGCGATGCTGCTGTCGGGGACCGTGGGGCCGGGCGACCGGGACGCCGTGGCGCCCGGGGCCGGCGACCCGCCGGTCGGCGTGGCCGGGGACCGCGGCTGCCCAGCTCCGCTCAGGGTCCCGTCGTGGTCGGGGAACGCCCACCAGGCGACCGCGCCGAGCACCAGGACCAGGACGACGCCGATCCAGATCGCCGCGATGCGATTCCGGCGCGGTCTTCCCGCCGGTCCCGAGTCGCCCTGACCGTCCATGCTCTCGTTCGCCACCGTCGATCCCCCGTGTGTTGCTGTCGACCGTCCCCCTAGGACGGCTCATTTCACATAGACCGTTGACATTCTCGCACAATGGGCAATACGTTTTGGGGCGCACCAACCACAGGTGACCAAACGGGCGATCCATCCTCCATCGTCGACACAGAACCCGCCCGGTCACCGACGCCATATCCAACGGGGAGCATGAAATGCGCAGATTATCCGCGCTGCTGCTGTGTGGGCTGACTCTGGCCGCCAGCGCAGTGGCAACAGCACCAGCCCAGCCCGCCGCAGCGTCGGCGCAGTGCCGGGGCTCAGGGTGCAACGGGAAACAAGCGGTCGACATGGGCTGCAACGCCGACCGGTACGCCATCGGCGGCTTCACGGTCCAGGACAGCACCACTCCGACCGGCACGGCTCCGGCCGTGGGGGGTCTGTGGTATTCGCCGGCGTGCCACGCCGCCTGGGCCGACTACACCACCCACACCGAGGGTGACTTCCGCGACCTCATCGTGTTCGTGACGTCCGCGTACTCGAACACGTCGCGGAACGTCGACAGCAGGGCGCACGGGCCCGGCACCTACGAGACGCCCATGGCTGACTGGGACAACTCGTTCACCTACTGCGCGACCTACATCGGCGTCGGGGACGACTCGGGCTCCAACCCCTGCATCTCCGGCACCCGCTAGCCTTCCGCACTTCCGCTTCACACACACGGGGTACAACCATGCGCTTTTCCAGTAACAGAACCCGACTACTGGCGGCCTTCGCGGCCACCACGGTAGGGCTGGGCCTCGCGGCGCAGTCCGCCGAGGCCGCCCCGCCGAAACCCGCTCCGGTGCCGGCCGGGCAGGGCGCGGTCGCCGAGACCGACGCCGCTCTCGCCCCCGGCTGGCGAAACTCTTCCGACGTGCTGGTCACGGGCGCCGGAGACAGCAAGGGCTTCCACCTGTACGTCGCCCGGGAGAAGGACGCCTTCGCCTGGACGACCCTCGCCACGCTGACCGCCTCGGCACTCGACCAGGGGCCGTGGACCGGTCAGGTCTGCGTCACCGGCTCCGGCCGGTACGCGGTCGCGGTCTACGCGCCGGCCGCGGCCGCCTCCACGCCGAGGCTGCTCGCCGCGGGCGGACTGGCCGCAGTGGTCGACACCCGCACGGGCAAGGCGACCAAGGTCGCCGAGGGCGTGCAGCTCGCCTACTTCAACCCCGCCTGCGGGCCCGGCGACAGGGCGCTGCTGACCCGGGTGATCGGCGGCGACGACGGGAAACAGCAGACCGACCTGCTCGCCGTCGACGCGGCGGCGGCGAAGGTCACCGGTACCCGTCGGATCGCCGCGCAACTGACCACCCCGACGCCGGCACCGGACGGCGACTACGGCATCGCGCACGGCGCCCTGGTCAAGATCGGCCCGGCCGGGGAGCTCACGCCCGTCGGCACGCCGCAGGGCACCCCGTTCGCGGTCCAGGCCACCGCGCACAACGGCATCGACGTGGCCTCGGTCGACAAGGACAAGGCCGTCGTCCAGCGGTTCGCGCGGGGCAAGGTCACCCAGATCGGCACGGGCCCCTGGAACAAGCTGCAACTGTTCGGGCTCGTCGGCGGCGGGAACGCGGTGGTCGGAGACACGAACGCCGTCCCGGGAACCGTCGCCGAGCTGTCGAAGCTGACCAGCGACCGGCAGGTGCAGGCCGTGTCGGCCCAGGGCCACCTGCTCGCCCAGGAGATCCTGACCCGACAGGCCGGCCGGAGCGTCGCCGCGCCACTGGCGCGCCCGGACGCCCGGGACGCCGGCACGATGATGGTGACGGTGCGGGCCACCCGGACCGGGCGGATCAGCACCGGTACGGTCACGACGTCCGCGGCGCCGACACTGGACGCCATCCCTACGACGGCGACCAACCGCCCGTCGCTCACCGCTGACACCAGCACCCCGGGCTGCGCGGTCGGCCGCAACGATCCGCAGATCCAGGCGTTCCAGCCCAGTCCGAACATGGTCGAGTGGGCGGTCGACCAGGCCGTGCACGGTCGGTTGACCACCCAGCGCCCGGCCAACTACCTCAAGACCGGCCAGCCGGCGTACTCGCCGCAGGGCATGTTCCCCCCGCACAGCGTCCGGGACGGCGGCACCGTGCCGGCGCAGCTCCTGCTCGCGATCCTGGCGCAGGAGACCAACCTGTCGCAGGCGTCCTGGCACGCCGTCCCCGGTGACACCGGCAACCCGCTGGTGTCCGACTACTACGGCAACCGCGACGGCGAGGCCCAGATCGACTACTCGAAGTCCGACTGCGGCTACGGCATCGGCCAGGTCACCGACGGCATGCGGACGGGAAGCACTCTCTACACCCGGTCACAGCAGATCGCCCTGGCCACCGACTACGCGGCGAACATCTCCGCCGCCATGAACATCCTCATCGACAAGTGGAACGAGGTCTCCGGGGACAACCCGGCGAGCTCCGTCAACAACAACGACCCGACATGGATCGAGAACTGGTTCCTGGCGGTGTGGGCCTACAACAGCGGCTACCACTCGACCGCGTACGCCAGCCACTCCGAGGGCAACTTCGGCGTCGGCTACCTCAACAACCCGGCGAACCCGTCCTACCCGGCCAACCGGGAACCGTTCCTCCGGTTCACGTACGCCGACGCCGCGACGCCCAGCCACTGGTCCTACCCCGAGCGGATCATGGGCTGGGTCGAGACCCCCCAGTTGAAGGGCAGCCCGTCTACCGGCGCGTACGCCACGCCGATCACCAACAACATCGCCGGGCACCTGTCCCTGCCGCACCGCGACACGTTCTGCTCCGCCACCAACAACTGCAACGCCGCGAACGCCGACCCGTGCCCGAACTGGGACTGGTCGTGCTGGTGGCACGGCGACGTGACCTTCGCCGACTGCTCCAACGGCGCCTGCGCCAAGGAGAAGCTGACGTACGGCGCCGGCGCGGCGGAGCCCGGCGTGCAGCGGATCTACGACCGCGACTGCTCCCGGATCGACGCCTCCGACGACACGTCCCACGACCCGCTGGGCGGCCCGGCGACTGTCGTCTACGACCTCAACGACACGTCCCAGTACGCGTTGGGGTGCAGCAACCTGCCAGCCAACGACGGAAAGTTCACCCTGCGCTTCTCCAGCCAGTTCGGGCTGATCGACACGCATCAGGCCGGTGCCGGATACGACGGGCACATCTGGTTCACCCACACCGTCGAGCGGGACTTCACCGGCATCCCGACCAACAAGTTCTACCAGGTCACCGGCATGTGGTCCCCGGACCTCGACGTCGCGCCGGGCCAGCTGAAGAACTACGACATCTTCGTCCACCTGCCCAGCCACGGCGGCGAGTACACCACCGCCCGGTACGTCGTCCATCCGACCGGATACGGCAACGGGGTGGCTGACTCCCACACCGACTCCGAGCAGTGTCTCATCGACCAGAGCGCCGCCCACGGCACCGACCTGTGGGTGTCCATCGGAAACTACTCACTCGGGCTCGGGGCCCGGGTCGAGCTGAACAACATCGACGCGGCGAACCCCGCCAGCTACGCCGACATCGCCTTCGACGCGATGGCGTTCATCCCGACGGTGCCCAACGCGGGCACCAAGTGTCAGCGGGCGCTGCTGCCGCACTGACCCGATCGGAGAACGGGAGCGGGCCGGGACTTCCCGGCCCGCTCTCTCCGTCTCAGCTGGTCGGGGTGGCGGTGAGCGGGTGGAGGACTCCGACGCCGCGAAGGATCACGAGATCGGCCTCGCCGGGCACGCTCCCGGCAAGCTCGTGCTCATCCCCTGACCGGCCGTCGGCCTAGCGGTAGTCGAACAGCGGCGGGAAGAGGGCGACCACCGCGGCGGTCCACAACAGATAGACTGGTACGTAGGTGGTCTGCCACCGCTCCAGTCGACTGAAGGGCGACCGGCGCAGCAGGAAAGTGCCGAGCAGCACCGCCGACCAGGCAAGGTTGCCCAGCAGGACGACGTTCTCGCCGAGCGCGGCGACCCGGTTCGGGGTGAAGCCGTAGGAGTCGGCGGTGCGGCCGTAGACCGCCAGCAGGACGAGGACGTCCATCGCCAGCGCGCTCACGATGAGCACCAGCTGCAGCCAGTCGAAGAATCCTGGCCGGGCCAGCGGGTCGCGGGCGGAGATCGAGTAGAGCACGAGCCCGAGCACCACCACGAGCACCACGTTGAACAGGATCAGGATGTCGCGTTGGACCTGGATGCCGTGCCCGGTCACCAGCACGGCCGTGACGAACGCGACCAGCAGGACGGCGAACAGCGGGGTGAAGACCCGGGTGAGCACCGGGGCCATGTTCTCGATCACGCCCTGTTTGGCCTCCACGAGCCACGCGGCGACCACGACGGCGGCGGTCGCGCCGCAGGGCAGCAGCCACTGCGGGACGAACGTCTCGACGTTGACGCCGATGGCGTTGAACGTCGCGACGGTCACGCCGGTGAGCAGTCCGCCGCCGAGCGCGATCAGGACGTAGTAGATGAACCATTCGCCGGTGAAGCGGAGGAAGTCCATCCAGCGGGCGTGCGTCCGCCAGTCCGCGCCCGTGTAGGCCAGGCCGCCGGTGAACCACAGCACCAGCGGCAGGTGCAGTGCCGCCAGGATCAGGGTGTGCGCGGTGTCGGTGGCGAAGGGGTAGCTGTTGATCGCGACGGCGGCGGCGCCGTAGCAGGCGACGAGCACGGCGATGACGGGTACGCCGATCCGGCGACGCCAGCCCAGGAACGCCACCATCGGCGCCAGGGCGAGCAGGCTGGCGTTGCGCAGGTAGAAGGTGGCGCCGGCGACGCTGTCCATGTGGACGCCGAACAGCGCCGGGACCTTGATGGCCGCGGCGGCGAGCACGGCGAACACCAGCATCGTCAGCCAGCCGTTGCCCGCGCGGTCCGCGCCCGCAGGGCCCTGATCACCGCCGAGGACGAGCTGCTTCCACAGCCTGCCCGAGTGTTCGCGGGCGAACTCGCGGGAGAGGGCGTCGAGCGCCCCGAGCCGCTTGACGCCGATCAGGAACGCCTCGTCGGGGCGTAGCCCGGCCGAGGAGAGGTCCGCGACGGTGCCTCGGAGGTGGTCCTCGAGCTCGTCCACGTCGGACTCGCTGATCCCCCGGTGGTGGCGGACGTAGCCGCGCCACTGGGAGATCTGCTCCTCCAGGGCCGGGTCGGGACCGGTTGGTTCGGATGTCACGCCTGGGCCTCCAGTGCCGGGACGGTCAGCTGCCACGCGCCCTTCAGCGCGTCGATCACCGCGGCCCACTGACGCCGTTGCTCGGCGAGTTCCGCGCGGCCCTGGTCGGTGATGCTGTAGTACTTGCGCCTGCGCTCACCGGCCGCGGTGCGCCAGGTCGCCTCGACGTGGCCGAGGCGTTCGAGCCGGTGCAGGAGCGGGTAGAGCAGGCCCTCGGTCCACTCGAGGTTCCCGCCGGACAGCTCGAGGATCTGCTTGATGATCGCGTAGCCGTAGCTTTCCCCCTGGGCGAGGATGCCCAGCACCATCGGCGTTGCCGCTGCGGCCACCAGGTCCTTCGTGATGTGCACCGCGCACCTCCATCCCTAGAACCATGATGCATAGTAGTTCAAGGTATCACCTGTCGCCAGATCCGCCGCGAGGGTTTCGCAGGTCAGGACCGAGACGGCGGCGTCGCGACGTCGACCATCGCGTGGGAGTCGACCGCCGCGACCCGCCGGCGCAGTGTCGCCGGGTCGGGTCGGGGCGCGCCCCGGATCAACTCGTCGGCGAAGAGGCCGTCGAGGAGGGCGATCAGCAGTCGGGCCCGCTCGGGGTCGCCGAGCACAGTGGCGACACGGGTGACGAAGCCGTGGGAGCAGCGCTCGGCGTGCTCGCCGAGTTCGTTGCGGGTGCGGTGGCGGTGGACGCAGGTGCCGGCGGGCAGGCCGGCCGGCGCGGGCGTCGACGGCGCGGACGTCCCGGCGGCGTTGGCCCGCTGACGACGCGGTCCGCCGGCCTCGCACCGCAGCCGTGTGGACGCTGGTTACGCGCCGAGCGGGGCTGGCGTCCAACGGTGCCACGCTGAACGGGGGTGTCCACCGGTGGCGCGCCGCCGGGGCGGGCGGCCGGCCGGGCCGGTGGACACCCACCATTGTCAGCCGCAGTTCGCCTGGATGGTGCGGCGCACCGTGACATTGAGGGTCGCCCGGTAGGTGTTGGGCGCGGTCCCCGCGCACGTGTACACCACCTGGCCGACGCCGCTGACCAGGTTCGTGTAGCTGCCGTCGGCGTTGCTGCGCTGGATCAGCGCGGACTGGCTGTACCGGATCCCGCTGCAGTACTTGTACGCGGTGGCGACCAGGGTGCCGCCGTCCTGCACCAGGCTGTACTCCGGGTCGTTGCACACGGGCGTGCTGGCCTGCGCCGCGGTCGCCGTGCCCGCGAGGAGCCCGCCACCGAGCGCGACCAGAGCCGCCGCGACCGTCACATTCCGCTTGATGTCCATCATTGTTCGCTCCATGAATTCCACAGTGGACTTGCAGATGATCACGGTACGGAGACCGATCGGCGCGGAAGTATCGCTCGTTCATCGGATGCCACTGGATAGCGTCTTAAGATATACTGCCGCGCCTACCTGTCGCCCCTCCGCGCACGCGCGGGAATCCGCCTGCCGTGCGCCACGCCGATCCGGGACCTCGGCCCACCACTGGCCGAGGTCAGCGGGCGGCGCGCGGGCGGACTTCTTCCCCTGCCCTGATCCGAGCGGCCCGTGACCACAAGGGATGGCACGGATCACCTGGGCGGCGCGGTGCCGCCCGATTAAAATGATCTTGACTCCCCGCGGTGTGACGACACGCCCGGAAACCCTTGCGAAAGGCAGTACGTGACGTGAACGTGTTGGTACTCGGCGCCACCGGCTACATCGGATCCGCCGTCGTCCGGCGGTTGACCCGCGAGGGTCACCAGATCGTCGCACTGGTCAAGAAGAGCTCTGCCGTGGTGGACGCGGCGATCCGGGTCGGCGACCTGACCGACCCCGACTCGCTGCGCGCGGCGGTGACCGACGACATCGACGCGGTGCTGCACCTGGCCACCCCGACCGGACAGGAGGAGGTGGACGCCGCAGCCGTCGACGCGCTGCTCGACCGGCTGCGCGGTACCGGACGCCCGTTCGTCTACACCAGCGGCGTGTGGGTACTCGGCGTGACCGGCGACCGGGTGGCCGACGAGTCGACGGCCACCGACCCGCTGGACATCGTCGGCTACCGGCCCCGGATCGAGCAGCGGGTCCTCGCCGCCGCCGCCGCCGGCGTGCGGGCCGTGGTACTGCGGCCCGGGATCGTCTACGGCCACGGCGGCGGCATCCCCGCCATGATGGTCGACTGGGCAAGAGAGCACGGCCAGGGCCGCTACGTCGGCACCGCCGGCACCCGGTGGCCGATGGTGCACGTCGACGACCTGGCGGCCCTGTTCGTACTGGCCCTGGGCAAGGCCACCCCGGGCAGTGTCCTGCACGGGATCGCGACCCCGGCGGTGCCGACCGCCGCCCTGGCCGCCGCGGCCGACGTCGCGGCCGGCGGCACCGGTCGGGCCGAGCCCTGGCCGGTCGAGCAGGCCACCGACGTGTTCGGCGGGCCGTTCGCGCGGGCCCTGGCCGCCGACCAGACCGTGTCCGCCGACCGGACCGCGACGGACCTGGGCTGGCAGCCGCGGGAACGGTACGTCACCTCGGACCTGGTGGCCGGCTCGTACGCCTGACCGTCGGCGGGGCGGGCGGCGGACGTACCCCGCAGGTTCTCCCGTTCGCGGGTCGCGGAGGTGCGGCATCCGGTAGACCACTGTTATGACGACTCGCCGCTCGCCGCTGATGGTCACGGCGAACGTCCTTCCGGTGTTTGCTCTGCTGGCCCTCGCGCTGACCTGGGGACGCAAGCCCGGGCCGTTCCTGGTCGGCGTGGTCGCGGTGGTCCTCGGCGGCGCGGTACTGTCCGCCGTGCACCACGCCGAGGTGGTCGCGCACCGGGTCGGTGAACCTTTCGGTTCCCTGGTACTGGCGGTCGCCGTCACCGTGATCGAGGTCGCCCTCATCATCACCCTGATGGTCCCCGGCGGGGAGGGCGCCTCCTCACTGGCCCGGGACACGGTCTTCGCCGCCGTGATGATCACCCTGAACGGCATCGTCGGCCTGTGCCTGCTGGCCGGTTCGCTCCGGTTCGGCGAGACGCTGTTCAACGCGGAGGGCAGCGGCGCGGCGCTGGCCACCGTCGCCTCGCTCGCCGGTCTGAGCCTGGTCCTGCCGACGTTCACCACCAGCCGGCCCGGACCGGAGTTCTCCCCCGGGCAGCTGGCCTTCGCCGCGGCCTCGTCCCTGGTGCTCTACGCCAGCTTCGTGGCCGTCCAGACGGTGCGGCACCGGGACTTCTTCCTGCCGGTGACCACGGCGGAGCCGGGCATCCGCGCCGAACACGCCGCGCCGCCGACCCTCAGGGCCACCCTGACCAGCCTCGGCCTGCTGCTGGCCGCTCTGGTCGCCGTTGTCGGCCTGGCCAAGGTCGAGTCGCCGGCCATCGAGTCCGGCGTGCGGGCCGTCGGCTTCCCGCTGTCCTTCGTCGGCGTGGTGATCGCCCTGCTGGTTCTGGCTCCTGAGACCCTGTCGGCGGTACGCGCCGCCCGACGCGACCAGCTCCAGATCAGCCTCAACCTGGCACTCGGCTCCGCCATGGCCAGCATCGGCCTGACCATCCCTGCGATCGCCGTCGCGATGATCTGGTTGGACGGCCCGCTCCTGCTCGGCCTCGGTGCCACCCAGACCGTGCTGCTCACCCTCACCGTGGTGGTCGGCACCCTGACCCTGGTACCAGGCCGTGCGACCCGGCTCCAGGGCATGGTGCACCTGGTCCTGTTCGGCGCGTTCGTCTTCTTGTCCATCAACCCTTGATACTGACACCTCTTCGGGTACGAGGAGCCGTGCCGCCGGAGTACCGATCGGGCCGGACACGCAGGCCACGAGGGGGCTAGTTTGCCGGATGCCCTCCGCGCTCTCCCACCAGTTCGTCCGTACCCGCCGCTTCTCGCTCGGGGTGCCCGGCCAGTTCTCGGTGTCGCCGGACGGCGGGCGGGTGCTGTTCGTCCGGTCGGTGTCCGGGTCCGACGCCCGCCGCGTGCTCTGGTTGTTCGAGGACGGCCACGAACGACCCCTCGTCGGCGCGGACCACGGTCTGACCGGGTATGCGACCGACCGGGACCTGCGGGTCGTCGCCTTCACGGCCGGCGGTTCACTGTGGACGGTTCGGATCGACGGCGGCTCCCCGTGCCTGGAGGCCGACTTCCTGCGCACGTCCCTCGGCGTCGCGGCTGCCACCGGGCCTCGTACGGGCGCGACGGAAGCTCGGTGTGAACACGCGGTGCGGCTCCCGCCGGACGCGGGAACCGCACCGCACCGTACTCAGGCCCAGCAGGCCGCCAACGCACGGGCCTGGGCCGCGCCCACCGCCCGACCGGCCCGGGCGGAGGCCGCGCGGGTCAGCGGGGACAACGGGTTGGCTCCGAACGCGGCGACCGACGCCTCGTCGGCGTTGATCACCTGCACCGCGACAGGCCCGAGCGCGGCGGTCTCAGCGGCGAGATCACCGAACGGCTGCGGCGCCCCGGCGAGCGCCGGGTGGATGACCACGACCCGGTGGGCCCCGGCGGCGAGGTCCGCATTGGTCAGCGACCGCACGCCACCGTCGACGTAGTCAGCGCCGCCGATCGCGACGGGCGGCCAGACGCCGGGCACGGCGGCACTGGCCGCGACCGCGTCACACAGGCTGACCTCCGATTCGCGGGTGAAGACGGCCAGTTCGCCGGTCGCGGCGTCCACCCCGGTGACCAGCAGGTTCCGGTCCGGCCAGGTCTGGACCGGCAGCCGGGCCGCGACCGCGGCGAGCCTGGCCGCCGGATCGACGGTCGAGGCGGCGAGCGCCAGCGCGCCGATCCGGCGGCCCGCGTCGGTCGGCCCGGTGGCGGTGGTCAGGATCGCGCCAAGTTCCGCGAACAGCTGGGCCAGGTCGACGTCGACCTCGATCTCCGCGGTCTCCGGGAGGAGCTGCGCCGCGTACAGCTCGTCGAGCGGCGCGCCGCTCGTGATCTGCGCGGCGACGGACGCACCCGCCGAGGTGCCGACGATCAGGTCGGCGGCCAGGACCCGCTCGGCCAGGGCGGGATCGGCGTCGGCGAGGCCGCGCAACACGCCAAGCTCCCAGGCGATGCCGGCGACCCCGCCGCCGGCGAGGACCAGCGCGGTCGTCATTTCCGCACCCCGCTGAGCGTGCGGGCGGCACCGATGGTGGCGGGCCTGTTTCGGTCGGTCGGTGTCGTGACGCGTACGGCGGCCACGGCGGTGTCGACCGCGAGGGGTGTCGCGGTGTGCATGGTCACGGGTCTCCCAGTTCGTAGCGGGCGGCGAAGCCGTCGAGGACAGTGCGGACGTCGAGGCCGGACGTCGTGGTGGCGGGGGCGCCCGGGTCGACCCCTGGTCATCGGGTTGTCTCGGTGCGCGGGCGACTGTGGAGCTGGGCCAGGCGAATGGCACCCTCCCCGATCGCTGTGCGCGCCACCGGAGTCGGCTGACCGCACACACGCAGCGTAGCCGACCCCATTGACACTCCACAGCGACCGGCACGAGTCCGCGGCTGGTCGTGAGCGCCTCGACCCGTCTCCAGTACCGCGCACCGCGTCGCCCCGCTCGGCGTTCGCCGCCGGCACCAGCATGGCCTGCGCCTCACCGAGCGGGTGCCGTGCCAGGCGACCCGATGACTTCCGACGTGGCCGAGGTGCCGCGCGACTGGGCACCGCACCTTCGCCTGCATAAAATTCACTGTTTATATGCATTTCAGTCCGTTATGTCGTCTTTGTCTGATTATTATCCTGAGTTGTGATGGATGCTCAGGGCCCGCGCGCGGCCGACGTGGTCATTCTCGGCGCGGGTCCGGCCGGGCTCCTCCTCGGCAACCTCCTGCACCGCGCCGGCATCGACTGCCTCATCCTCGAACGCGAGACCACGGACCGGGTGCGGACCCGGGCCCGGGCCGGTTTCCTCGCCCCGAACACCGTGCGGATCCTCGACCGCCACGGCCTGGCCGGGGGCCTGCGCCGCGCGGGCCGGGAGCACAGCCGGTGCGAGTTCCGCACCGACGACGGGCGGTTCACCCTGGACTACGCCACCCTCGGCCGGGGCGAGCCGCACACCGTCTACCCGCAACAGGAGCTGGTCACGGACCTGCTGACCGAGTACCTGGCGGTCGGCGGACGGGTGCACTTCTCGACCGAGGCGCTCGCGGTGACCGGGGCGGACTCCACCCGGCCCCAGGTCACCGCGCGCGGCCCGGACGGGGCCGTCGGGCACTGGCCGGCCCGGTACGTGGCCGGCTGCGACGGCCGGCACGGGGCGGCCCGCCGCTCGCTGCCGGCGGCCGTCCGTCGGCACCGCGACCACGGGGTGACCTGGCTGGCCGTGCTCGCCGAGGCCCCGCCCAGCCTCGACGCGGTCGGCTACGCCGTCCATGACCGGGGGTTCGCTGGGCACATGGCGCGCGGCCCGCGGGTCACCCGCTACTACCTCCAGTGCGAGCGCGGCACCGCCGCCGGGGCGTGGACCGAAGACCGGATCTGGGCGGAACTGTCGGTCCGGCTGCGCGCCGACCGCTACGGGCCCCTGCACCGGGGCCCGATCCTGGACCGGGCCGTGCTCGACCTGGAGTCCGATGTGCTCGAGGAACTCCGGCACGGCTCGCTGGTACTGGCCGGCGACGCGGCGAGCCTGATCAGCCCGTGCGCCGCGAAGGGCGCGAACCTCGCTGTCCTGCAGGCCGAACTGCTGGCCGAGGCGCTGATCGACGACCTGCGGCACGCCAGTCCCGGACCGCTGGCCGACTACTCCGCGCGGGCCCTGGCGCACGTCTGGCGGGCGCAGGAGTTCACGCACTGGATGGTCCACCTGTTGCACAGCGCGTCCCCGTTCGACGCCGCCCTGCAACGTTCCCGGCTCGCGTCGCTGCGCACGTCGCGCAGCGCGCAGGACTGGTTCGCGGAGAACTACGTCGGGGTCTGACGCCCCGGCAGGCCACTGAGCAGAAAGCCGATGATGACTGACACTTTCCGGCTGCGGGCGACCGCGGCCTTCGTCCGCGAGCACGACGCCGCCGCGCTGCTGCCGTTCCTGTTACCGGAGCTCGACGGCCTGGAGACCCGCGCACTGGCCGAGCGGTGCCGGTTCTCGCACGCCGCCCTGGTCGTCTTCCCGCCGGACCCGGAGACGCTGCGCGCCGAACTGGCCGCGTCGGGCCTGCTGTCGGACCAGGCCCCGCGGCCGAGCGTGGTCGTGCGCGACCGGTTGGCCGAACGGCACCGCCGCGGCGCGGACACCCTCGACGTCACGATCCTGCGGCCACCGGTGCACGGCCCGGACGGCGTCCACCGGACCGTCGAGGTGTTCGTGCTGCCCGTCCCCCCGGGCTCGGACCTGGCGGAACTCGCCCGCCACGAACGGGCCAACGAGGACGAGGCGCACGTCGCCTTCGCGGTCGACGACCCCGATCCCCTGGTACTGCACGGCCTGCGTGCGATCCTGCTCCGCCGCGGCGCGGTCCCCGACGGCGGCGGCTACAACCCGCACGAGGACGCCACGGTGTTCTACTTCGGCACCCCGCAGGCGAAGGTGCGCTACCAGCGGCTGGAACTGTACGCGCCCGGCGACCACCGCGACGTGCTCGACGTCCATCTCGGACCCCACGCCGACCAGCCGGCCGAGCGGCTGCTGCGCCTCCTGACCGGCGCGTGGACCACCCAGGCACTCGCGGCGGCTGCCGAACTGGGGGTGCCCGACGCCATGGACACCCGCGCGGACACGGACGTCGCCGACCTGGCCCGCGCGACCGGTACCCACCCGGACGGCCTGGCCCGGCTCCTGCGGTACCTGGCGATGCTCGGCGTGGTGGCGTGGGGCCGCGACGGTTTCCGGCTCACCGAACTCGGCGCGCTGCTACGTGCCGACGAACCGCACTCGATGCGCCCCCTCGCGCTGCTGTACGCCGGACCGTTCTACCGGTCCTTCGCCCAGCTCGCACACGCCGTGCGCACCGGGCGGGACGCCTTCGAGCACACTTTCGGCGAGCATCATTTCGCCCACTTCGCCCGGCATCCCGAGCTGGCGGACCTGTTCGACCGGTCCATGGCCGCCAGCTCGCGGATGTTCGAACCCGTCCCCGCCCACCCCGTGTTCGACTCCGCGCGGCGGGTCGTCGACATCGCCGGTGGCAACGGCGCGTTGCTCGGCCGGATCCTGACCGCGCACCCGCACCTGACCGGGGTGCTGCTCGAACGGCCGCACGTGCTGGCGGGCGCCCGGCGCTCGCTGGCAGTGGCCGGCTGCGCGGAGCGCTGCGCGTACGTGGCCGGCGACTTCGCCGACGTGCCGCCCGGCGCCGACGTCTACGTCCTCGCCCGGATCCTGCACGACTGGGACGACGACCGCTGCCGGGAGATCCTGCGGCACTGCGCCGACGCCATGCCGGCCCACGCCACCCTGCTGATCGTCGAGCGGGTCCTGCCCACCGACGGCGCGGCCTCGCTGGCCACCGCGTGGGACCTGCACATGATGTGCAACGTGGGCGGTCGCGAACGCACCCTGGCGCACTACGCCCGGCTGCTCGACGACGCGGGCCTGTCCCTCGTCGGCCACCGGTCGCTGCCGCTGGACGCCACCCTGCTGCACGCCCGCAGGACGGCCCGGCCGGACGTCACCGGCTGACGCCGCCGGGGGCGACCTCCCGACCGGCCGTGAACCACCCGGTTCTGTCAGGTCCGGAGGAAGCCCCCGGCACTACCCGTTGCGGACCTCCAGGCTGCCCATGTCGGTGCTCGCCGTGATGACGTGGGTGGACGCGTCGCTGGTCTGTACCGACACCTTGCTCGAGCCGACGGTGTTCGACGCCCTGACCCGGTAGCTGGTCCCGGCCGGCAGCACGATCTCCACCTCGCCGGCGGTGCTCTTCGCGGTCACCTCGTCGGGCACGCCCGTGAAGCCGAGCGACACCTTGCCGGCGTCGGCGGTGACCTTCACCGTCCTGCCGCCTAGCGCGGTGCCCTCGACCAGGCCGGCGTCCGTGCGGACCTCGAGGTCTCCGGTGAGGCCGGCGACGGAGATCAGGCCCTCGTCGTTGACCAGCTTCGCGGCCAGCGTCGCGGGCACCCGGATCGTGTAGTCCACCTCGCAGGAGTCCCGGCAGTCGTTGGTCAGCCGCAGGACCCCGCCGGACAGGTCGTGCTTCGTCGCCGGCTGGCCCTGCCGGTACGTCACGTGCTCGCGGACCACGATCGGACCGTCCCCCGTGGTCACCCTGATCGCGCCGGCCTTGCCGGTGACCTCCAGGCGGGTGGCCGCCTCGGTCACCTCGTAGGAGGAGTCGACCTGGGACCGGTCGCCGGTCTGGATCCGACAGCCCGCCGCCGTGCCGACCAGCGCCAGTCCGACCATTCCCACCGCGAACACCCTCGACCTCGTCATGTACCCATCGTGCAAGATCTCGATCGGGGCCACTATCGGGGAGTACCCGGAGGGCCACCCTGAGATCCCCCGGCCTAGCTCCACCGTTGGTTGGCCGCCACGTCCCGGGCGACCTCGTCGAACAGCCGGATCCGGGTGGTGGGGTCGACCAGTTTGACGCCGACCCGGTGCACCGTGACCAGCAGTCGCGGCCGGGCCGCGGTCTCGCCGAGTTTGCGGCGCAGCCACGACAGGTGCACGTACACGGTCCGCTCGCAACTCTCCCCGTCGTGCCGCCACACCGCCTCGGCCAGCTCGCGCCGGGTCACGGTCTGCCCGGTGCGGACCGCGAGGTAGGCCAGCAGGTCGAACTCCTTGCGCGTGAGGACCAGGGGTGTGGCGTCCAGAGTGGCCGACCGCCCGACGAGGTCGACCACCAGCGGTCCGACCGCGATCGTCGAGCCGGGGTCGTTCTCGTCGACCGGCGGCGGCCGGCGCAGGATCGCCTGCAGCCGGGCGAGGAAGTGCCGCACCGAGAACGGGCGGGCCAGCACCTGATCGGCGCCGGCGGCCAGCAGCCGGATCACCTGGTCCTCGGCGAGCGGGCCGGACAGCACCAGCACCGGGGCCGCCGACACCGCGCGCATCGTGCGCACCGCTGTCGCCGGGTCCAGGTCCGCCAGCTCGAACTCGACGATCACCGCGTCCGGCCGGCCGCCGTCGAGCCGGCGTAGGGCGGCCAACGCTGTCGGCGCCGGCCACACCTGGTGCCCGGCGCCGCCGAGCGCGTCGGCCACCGCCGCCCGCCGCGCGGACTGACTTCCGACAAGAAGGATAGTTGCCATAATCACGACAGCATCGGCGGTGGGCGGGGCGCGAACAACCCGTGCTGGTACGGGTTCTCACGCCGTGGGTCCCGGGCCGCCCGTCCAGACCGCGAGTCGCGGGTGGTGTGGGAACAGGACCATCCGGGACCTCTCACGGGGGTGGGGAAACGCCGGGCCCGGGGCGCCGCTGTCGACCGCGCCCCGGGCCCGGCTCCGGACCCGTTGCCGCCGGGCAGAGCAACGGGGTCGGTCCCGGGTGCCCTCCCCTCACGTCGGGCGCCCGGGACCGGGCCTGGTCAGAACTGGTAGATCTGCCAGGAGAAGGTCGTGCTGCCGGTGCCGCCGCCGCTACTGGTCGCGGTCACCTTCACCGTGTACGTGCCACCCGTGGTCGGCGTGCCGGTGATGTTGCCGGTGGAGCTGATCGACAGCCCCGGCGGCAACCCGGTCGCCGAGAAGGTCAGCGTGCCGCCGTTGCTGGAGGTCGCCTTGACCTGCACCGGCCAGATCGACCACCCGGTGAACGCCGCCTGGTCACCGGGGTTGGTCACGGTCACGGTGCCCGGCTGGCCGGTCGGCGAGGACGAGGGCGACGCGGACGGGGACGGCGACGTGCTCGGCGTGCCGGACGGCCGCGGGCTGGCCGACGGCGAGGCGGTCGGGGTGGAGCCGGAGCACGTCGGGTCACCGGACTGGGCCGGCACGCTGACGGCGTCCCAGGCGGCCTTGACCTTGGCGAAGTAGCCGCAGGTGTTGTCGAGGTCCTTGGCCGACTGCAGGGTCAGCGTCCGGTACTTCTTGTAGGTCATGTTGGACGGCTTGGCCAGCATCGCGTGGTAGAACACCAGGCCCGCGTCCTTGATCCCGATGCCGGTGAGGGTGCCGCCGTTGTTGCAGGTCGGGCTGGTCGGCTTGCCGTTGCCCGGGTTGGTGCCCTCGGCCAGCAGGTAGAACCAGTGGTTCATCGGGCCGGCGGCGGCGTGCACCTCCGCGTTCGGGATGGCCGAGGAGTAGCAGTTGTAGGAGGAGTAGTTGGACTTCTCCGGCTCGGCCATGTTGCGGATCGGGCCCTTGCCCTCCAGGTCGATCATCTCGCCGACGAGGTAGTCGGGCGAGTCGTACTGCGAGGGCTCGTTCGCGTAGGCCTCGGTGAGCGCACCGAAGATGTCACCCGTGCCCTCGCCCAGCCCGTGCTCACCGTCACCGGCGGCGCCGCCGCCGGTGTACTGGTCGAGCCCGTGTCCGAACTCGTGGCCCACGACATCCATCGACGTGATCCAGTTGCCGGCCTTGTTGTGGCCGATCTCGATGTGACTGTCCTGGGGCACCCAGTAGGCGTTGACGTCGCCGAGGCCCACCCGGACCTCGAAGCCATGGCCCTGGCCGTCGATGCCGCTGCGCCCCAGCCAGTTCTTCAGCATGTCCCACTCGTGCTGGGCGGCGAACAACGCGTCGACGCAACCGGTCTCCCGGTCAGTGCCGGAACCGTTGCCGAATTTGTCCTCGGAGCGGGAGAAGGGCTGCTTCGTGTCGTAGTCGGTGCACTTGAGGCCGGGCCGGTTCGGGTCGACCGTGGTGTAGGAACCGCCCGAGTGGGTGGTGTCGATCTGGAGCGGGTTGGGACCGTTGTACTTGCTGGTGCCCTCGCCGGCCACGATCTCGTTGTACGACCGGACCATCCGACCGGTGCCCGCGTCGACGAAGACGTGCAGCCGGGCCGGACCGTTCGCCACGACGCCGTCGACCACCGTCTCCCAGGCAAGCACGGGGCTGTCCCATGCCAGCACGACCAGCCGCTGTCGGTCCACCGTCCTGGCCCCACCGGTGAGCTGGGCCAGGGACGTCGCCTTGGCCTGCTCCGCGGTCACGGTCGGGGTGGTCGACACGTCGATCGTCGCGTTCTGCGCGACCGAGGTGGACCGCAGCTTGCCGGCCGCGTCGGTGACCACGGTGACGTCCCCGCCGACCACCGGCAGTCCCTTGTACCGCCGGTCGTAGGTGACGTACTGCAGCCCCTGCGGGGTGCTCACCGCCGCGCGCTGGGCGAAGGAGTCGGCGGCCGAGGCGTGCACCACCGCCGGCTGGCCGGTGACCACCTGGTCGCTGGTGGCCACGGCGGCGGCCTGGTCGGGGACGCCGTAGCTGACGGAGCTGGTCGCGGGCTGCGCGGCCGCGGTACCCGGGGAGCCGCTGGCCGTGAGGGCCATGGTCACCGAACCGGCGACGGCGACGGCCACCGCCGCGCCCGCCGCTAACAGATGTCTGCGTTGCATGAGGTCCTCACTGGGTTAAGGGGAAGGGACCGGCCGAACGCCGAGGGGGCCGACCGGGCCCGGACAATCAACCACGTGGTTAACTCAGGTGCATAGATGTGTTAACAACTTCTTCAGGAAGCTGGCAGCATGGTGAGCAGCGGGTATGCTGCGCATTCCCGCGAGGAGGGAGACCCCGGCGATGACCGCTGATCCGCAGCCCACCGGGCCGATCGACACGTCCGTCGGCCAGCGGCTGCTGCGGCTGCGCCAGGAACGGGGCCTCACCCAGCAGCAGCTTGCCGCTCCGCAGTTCACCAACGCGTTCGTGTCCGCCGTCGAGTCCGGCCGCCGCCGGCCGTCCGAACGGGCCCTGCGGCACTTCGCCGACCGGCTCGGCGTCACCGAGGCCGAGCTGGGCCTCGGCCACCCGCCGCACCTGGTCAGCGGGCTACGACTGCGGCTCGCCGAGGTCCGCCACGCCCTCTCCGCCGGCCCGACCTCGGCGACCGGGGCCGAGCTGGCCGACATCGCGGCCACGGCCGACCGGCACCAGCTCGTCGAGCCCCTGGCCCAGGCCGTCCTCCTGCAGGGCATGGTCGCGTTCCGCGACGGGGACCCCAGCGGGTGCGCGGTCCTCGCCGGCCGGGCCGAGGACCTGCTCTCCGACCAGCCGCTGCCGGCCCGGGTGCCGATGATCGCGGTGCGGGCGGCCTGCGCGCGCACGCTCGGGGACTCCAGCTACGCGGTGCACCTGCTGGAGACCACCATCCGGGGACTGGAGACCACCGGCCTGGCCGACCCCGACGCGCTGCTGTACCTGCGGGGCGGGCTGGTGCTGGCCTACATGGACCTCGGCAGCCCGGAACGCGCCGCCACCGCCGCCCGGGCCGCCCTCGAACTCGCGCCCCGGGCCAGCGACCCCCGGATGCTGGCCACCATGCACACCCAGGTCGCCCGCTCGCTGATCGCCGACGGGCACACCGACGCCGCGCTGGCCTCGCTCGCCAAGGCCCAGAGCCTGCTCGACCAGCTGGACTTCCGCCGCGAACTGGGGCTGTGCCACTGGGCGCTCGGGTACGCGCACGCCCGGCGCGGCGACCTCGACGCCGCCGTGACCGAGCTGCGCACCGGCCGCGACATCCTGCACGCGATCGACGCCCGCACCGACGAGGCGATGCTCGCCGCCGAACTCGGTGACGTGCTGCGCCGCACCGGCGACCACACCGGGGCGATGGAGCTGCTGCGGTACGCCGTCGACCAGCTCGACCGGGGCCAGGAGGTGCCGCTGCGGGCCGAGGCGCACAGGTACCTGGGCCAGCTGCACCTCGACCTCGGCGACCTGCCCGCCGCCGAGGCCAGTCTCCGCCGGGCGCTGCGGTTGAGCGTTCCGGCCACGCTGCGCGCCGAGATCGCGGTCACCGCCCGGCTGCTCGGCGACGTGCTCACCGCGCGGGGACGGCACGCCGACGCCAGCGCCGCGTACCGCGACGGGCTGCTCGCGCTGGAGACGGCGACCTGAGTGCCGGTACCGGAAGAATCGATGGCGGGGAGGGTGGGATGCGGGTCGCACGATCGATGATCGGCCGGCAGCCGCAGCTGCGGTCGGTCTCCGCGGCGGTCACCGGCCCAGGTGGCCTCGTCCTGATCGGCGGCGCGGCCGGCATCGGCAAGACCCGGCTGCTCGCCGAACTCCTCGGCTCGACCGCGCTGGCCGGCCGCCGCGTGCTGACCGGACACTGTCATCCGGTCGGCGAACCGTTCCTGTTCGGACCCGTGATCGAGGCGCTCGGCACGATGCGGGCCCCGCTGGACCCAACCCGGCTCAGCCCCGTGGCCGGCGCGCTGCACCCGCTCCTGCCCGAGCTGTCCGGCATCCTGCCGCCGGCCCTGCCGCCCTCCGGGGACCCGGCCACCGACCGGCACCGGGTCATGCGCGCCGTGGCCGAAGTGCTCGGCGCACTGGCCCCGGTCGTCCTGGTACTGGAGGATCTGCACTGGGTCGACGCGCACAGCTACGACCTGTTGCGGTACCTGACCCGCACGCCGGTGGCCGGAGTGACCCTCGTGTGCACGTACCGGCCGGACGAGGGACCCGCCGAGCTGTCCGTGGCCGCCCTGCCGGCCGGGATGGCCGACCGGACGCGGTGCACGCACCTCGCGCTGGAACCCCTCGACCCGGCCGAGGTCGCGGCGCTGGCCGCCGACCTTCTCGGCGCACCGGTCCCCGCCGAGTTCGCCCGGGACCTGCACGACTGCACCTCCGGGATACCGTTCGCCGTCGAGGAGGTTCTCAGCCTGTTCGAGGGGCTGGAAACCCCGGGCCGGCTCGACCCCCGGGTGGTCCCGGCCGGCATCCGCGACCCGATCCGGGCCCGGCTGGCCCTGGCCGGCCCGGACGCCGCCGCCGTCACGCACGCCGCCGCCGTCCTCGGCACCCCCGCCCCGGCCGACCTGCTGCTCGCCGTGGCCGGCGGATCGGACCCCGCAGCGGTCACCGGGGCGGTCAGCGCCGGACTGCTGTGGTCGCTGCCCGGCGGCGGGTACGGATTCCGGCACGCGCTGGCCCAACACGCCGTCTACAACCACCTCGGTGACCTGCGCCTGCGCGCCCTGCACGCCCGCGCCGCCGCGGTGCTGGCCACTGTGGCCGACCCGCCGCACGCCCGGCTCGCCGAGCACCACCGCCGCTGCGGGCAGTACCTCGAGTCCGTCCGGCACGCCGAACTCGCCGCCGACTCCGCCACCGCGCGGGGCGACGACGCGGCCGGCGCCGCACTCCTGCGGGCGGCGCTCGACACCCTGGACCTGCCCGCCGACAACTTCGCCCGCCTGGCCAGAAAACTCGGCAAGGCCGCCATGTACGGGCTGCCGCCGGAGGAGAGCATGCGGCTGCTGCCCCGGGTGCTCGCAGATCCCCTGCTGCCGGACGAGGCCCGCGGAGAGATCCGCCTCGACCTGGCGCTGGTACTGCGCTCGGCCGGGCAGGACCTGGCCTCCTACGCCGCGTTCGTCCGCGCGGTCGACGAACTCGCCGACCAGCCGGCGCTGGCCGCCCGGGCGATGGCCGCGCTCGCCATGCCCATGGGCCGGCGCGACGTCGCGCTGTCCGAGCACCTCGGCTGGCTCGACCGGGCCGTCGCGCTCCTGCCCCGGGTGCCCGATCCGGCCGTGCGGCTGGCGGTGCGGATGAACCAGGCCTACACCCTCGACAGCCTGCACTCCCCCGACGCCGAACGGCTGATCGCGGCCCTGCCCACCGGGGCCGACACCCCGCAGGAGCGGCTGCAGGTCGCCCGGGGCTGGGGCAACCTTGCCATCACCGCGGTCGACAGTGGCCGGTACCGTCGGGCCGCCGACATCCTCGCGTTCGTCGGTGACCCCGCGTCGTTCCCGGAGCGGCTGGGCCGGATCACGTACCGGACGGCGGCCCTGCGCCTGGACTGGGCTACCGGGCACTGGACGGACCTGGAGACCCGGATCGGCGAGCTGCGCGAGGACGGCCCGTCGCGGGTCGCCCCGGGGCTGGCCACGATCGGCGGCCTGCACGACCTGGCCACGGCCGACCTCGCCTCGGCGGAGATCCGACTACGCCAGGTCCTGGCGACCGATCCGGCCGACACGACCCTGGAGTACCGCACCGAGGCCGCCCCCGGCCTGATCCGGCTCCTGGTCAGCCGGGGTGACCTCGACGAGGCGGTGTCCACGGCCCGGAGGGAGGTGGCCGCGGTCGGCGCGGTCGGGTGCTGGCCCTGGGGCGCCGACCTGCTGCCGACGGCCGTCGCGGCGCTGGCCCGCCACGACCCGGCCGAGGCCCGGGACTGGTCGGCGGCCTTCACCGCCGGGGTCGACGGACTCCACGCGCCGTTGGCCGCGGCGGCGGTCCTGGACTGCGCGGCCCGACTGGCCGAGGCCACGGGCGCACAGGCAGAAGCAGCCGACGGGTACCGGCGGGCCGCCGCGGCGTACGCGGAACTGCCCCGCCCGTACGACGCCGCACAGGCCACCGAGGCGGCCGGCCGTTGCCTGCTGGCCGCCGGGCGGGACGGGGCCGGGCCGCTGGGCGAGGCGATCGCGACGTACGACCGGCTCGGCGCCGCCTGGGACGCGGCCCGGGCCCGGGCGGCACTCCGCGCCCACGGCCTGCGGGTGTCCCCCCGCCGAGGCCGGCGCGGCTACGGCACCGAGCTGTCCCCCCGGGAACGCGACGTGGTCCGGTTGGCCGGGCTCGGGCACTCCAACCGGGAGATCGCCGCGACCCTGTTCCTGTCCGAACGGACGGTCGAGGAACACGTGGCCAAGGCGATGCGCAAGCTCGGGGTCAGGTCCCGGCGCGAGTTCGGCACCGGGGCCACGACCTGAACCCCCTACCCGGCCAGGAACTCCGCGAGCAGTGGCCCGACCACCTCCGGCCGCACCTCGTGGGTCTGCCCGTCGAGCACCACATGCCGGGCGTCCGGCACCATCGAGGCCAGCTGGGCCACCCCGGTGAGCAACCAGCCGAAGGTCTGCGCCCCCGCCAGGACCAGCGTCGGCACCGGCACCTCGCCCCACTCGGCCCGCAGCGGCCGGCCGGACATGCTCTCCCCCATCACCCGGCCGTCGTAGCCGATGGTGTGCGCCACCGACAGCATCACCGGCCAGTACGGCGACTGATCCATGCCGACCGTCATCTCGGCCGGCAGTCCGACGGCCGCCGTCGTGAAGTACCCGATCGCCTCGGCCCTGCGGTCCCCGGCGATCAGCCGGTCCACGGTGGCCAGGTAGTCCTCGGGCACCGGGGGGCGGCTGTCGTCGACGACGAACGGCGGCTCGTACACCGCGAGCCTGGTCACCGCCAGGACCCGGGCTGCGCGTAGGGCCAGGGCCGCGCCGGAGGAGACGCCGAACACCGCTGCCGAGCCTCCGGCGGCCGCGATCAGCGCGCCGAGGTCCTCGATCTCCCGCTCGACCGCGTACGGCGCGGTGTCGGTGCTGTCCCCACGGCCGCGCCGGTCGTAGCTGTACACCGTGAACCGGTCGGCCAGCCACTCCGCGAGGCCGGTCAGGCTCGGGTTGCCCCGGACCTGGAACGCGCCGCCGACCAGCACGACCGCTGGGCCCTGACCGTACCGGTCGTAGGCGATCCGGGTACCGTCCGCCGACAGGACTGTGGACATCGAAACTCCCTCGTGGTCAACCGGTCCGCACCGTATGCGGGCGGAATCCGGACTGTCCACCTCATTTTCGCCAGGGACACCGTCCCGCTCTTGTCCGGGGCGTCGGGTGCCCTCGGACCGACGACCGGCAGCGCCACGTTCGGTTCCGCGCTCATGCCCGGAACGGTGGTCCCGGGCATGACTGGGTCAGGCGTCGTGACGCCGGAGCCGCCAGGCCGCCGCGCCGCCGAGGACGACGAGGTAGCCGGCGAACACCGCGAGTCCGGCCCAGGGAGTGAGCAGGTCGGCCGACTGTCGGACCGCGGTGAACGCGCTGCCCGCGGAGGACGGCAGGTAGGGGCCGACGTTGTTCTGCCAGCTGTCGGGCAGCAGGAGGAAGGAGATGCCCGGCAGCAGGAACAGCACACCGAACAGCGTGCTGACCGCTGCGGCCGTGCTGCGCAGGAGCGAGCCGAGCGCCAGCCCGAACAGCCCCGCGCCGGTGAGGTATCCGGCTGAGCCGAGGACGGCGCGCGCCACGCCCGGGTCGGTCAGGGACGCGCCATGGTCGCCGAGGAGCGCCTGTCCGCCGAGGAACGCGATGAGCGCGGCGGCCAGCGTCAGCGGGAACACGACGGCGGCGAACACCGCTGCCTTGCCCCACAGCACCGGCAACCGCTTCGGCACGGCGGCCAGCGTCGACCGGATCATCCCGGTGGAGTACTCGGTGGCCGTGAACAGGACCCCGAGCGTGCCGAGGATGAGCACGCCGATACCGACACCGGCGAGGCTCACGTCAGTCGGGTCCGCCGGGGTGTCGCCGGCCGCGCCGGTGCTGGTGATCTGCGCGGCCAGCAGGCCGATGCCGACCACGACGGCCAGGGCTGCGGCGATGGTGACGATCGTGGACCGCAGGGACCAGAACTTGATCCATTCCGAGCGGATCACCCGGGTCTGGGTGACGCGTAGGTGCATCGTGGTGGTGGCCATCATGCTGCCCTCCCGGCGGCGGCGAGCGCGCGGCCCGCGGTGGCGTGGTACTCGACGGCGTCGCGGGTGAGTTCCATGAACGCCTCCTCGAGCGACGGCTCCCGCACCGTCAGCTCGTGCAGGGTGATTCCACTCGCGGCGGCCCGGTCACCGATCTGCTCGACGGTCAGCCCCGTGACCTCGAACAGCCCGCGCTCCAGGCCCGTCACGGTGACGTCCGGGCCAGTCAGCAGGTCGTGCAGTCTCTCCACCTGCGGGGAGCGCACCAGCACGGAGTTGTTGGACGCCCGCCGGATGAACTCGGCCATGGGCAGGTCGGCGATCAGCTTCCCCTTGCCGATGACGATGAGGTGCTCGGCGGTCAGTGCCATCTCGCTCATCAGGTGCGAGGAGACGAAGACGGTGCGGCCCTGGGCCGCCAGGTTCTGCAACAGGTTGCGGATCCACAGGATGCCCTCGGGGTCCAGGCCGTTGACGGGCTCGTCCAGGATCAGCATCTTCGGGTCGGCCAACAGGGCCGAGGCGATGCCCAGGCGCTGGCCCATGCCGAGGGAGAAGCCGCCGGCCCGTTTGCGGGCGACCTCGTGCAGCCCGACGAGGTCGATGACCTCCTCGACCCGGGCGCGGGGCAGGCCACAGGTCGCGGCCATCGCGGCGAGGTGGTAATAGGCCGAACGTCCGGTATGAACTGATCTGGCCTCCAGGAGCGCGCCGACCTCGTGCAGCGGGGCGACGTGCTCGGCGTACGGGCGGCCGTCGACCGTGACCGTGCCTGAGGTGGGCCGGTCCAGGCCGAGGATCATCCGCATCGTGGTCGACTTGCCGGCACCGTTGGGGCCGAGAAAGCCGGTGACGATGCCCGGTTTCACCGAGAACGTCAGGCTGTCGACGGCCGTCTTGTTTCCGTACCGCTTGGTCAGTTCGTTGACTTCGATCATGCCTCCAGCCTGGCCTTTCGCCTGGTCCCTGTCGTCGTCCAGGCGTGGTCTCCCCGCATACCACGGCCGTGGAAGGCGAGCAGGGAGGACTACCACAACCAGACGACGCATGGTTATTCAAGGATCGCGTAGCGTGACAGGTATGGGTGGATCCGCCGATCTGCTGTGGCGCCCCTGGCGCACGGTCGCCGGACACCCGCGCGTGTTCGACGCCGTCGTCGCCACGATCTTCGCCGGCACCGCCCTGCTGGCCGTCACCGCCGGTTCGGACCGCAATCCGCGTACCCCGGCCACGTACGTCACGATCGCCCTCGCATGCGGACTGCTGGTCTGCCGCCGCCGCTGGCCGCTGGCCGTGCTGGCACTGACGACCGTCGCGGCGGTGACCTTCACGGCGCTCGACGGCGCACGCAACATCCTGCAGGCCGCCGTCGTGATCGCCGTGTACACCGTCGCGTCGGTGACCTCCCGGTTCACCGCGTGGCTCGCCGGCGGCGCGGCCGGGCTGCTGCTGTACGCGGCCAGCGTGCGCTGGGCTGGGCACGGCTGGCTGGATCCGGAGAATGTGGCGATCCTCGCGTGGACCGGGATGGCCACCGCCGTAGGGGACGCCACCCGCACCCGCCGCGCCTATCTCGCCGCCGTCGAGGAGCGCGCCCGGCGCGCAGAGGAGAACCGCGAACAGGAGGCCAGCCGCCAGGTCACGGACGAGCGGCTCCGCATCGCCCGCGAGCTGCACGACGTGGTCGCGCACAACATCGCCATGATCAGCGTGCAGGCCGGTGTCGCCGCGCACGTCCTGCGCGCGGAGCCGCGACAGGCCGAGGAGGCGCTGGGCCACATCCGCCAGGCCGCCCGCAGCGTCCTGGAAGAACTCAGCACCCTGCTCGGGGTACTGCGCCAGCCCGGCGACCCCGACGCCCCCACCGAACCGGCCCCCGGCCTCGGCCGGCTCGCCGACCTCCTCGGCACGCTGGCCACCGCGGGCCTGCGCGTCTCCTACCAGCAGGCTGGTCAGGCCCGACCGCTACCCCCGACAGTGGACCTGGCCGCCTACCGCATCATCCAGGAGGCGCTGACCAACGCCCACAAACACGGGGACGGTCGGGGCGCGCGGCTGTCCGTGGAGTACACGACCGCCGCGCTGGTCGTCGAGGTCCACAACTTCGTGCCCGCCCGCCCGACGCCCGGGCACAACGGCACCGGACACGGCCTGGTCGGCATGCGCGAGCGCGCCCTCACGGTCAACGGCACCCTGCGCGCGGACCACGCGGTGAACGGAGAGTTCGTGCTGCGGGCCCGGCTCCCACTGCCAGGAGACGACGCATGACGATCCGGGTACTCATCGCCGATGACCAGGCCCTGATCCGGGCCGGATTCCGGGTCCTCATCGACTCCGCACCGGACCTGGAGATCGTCGGCGAGGCCGCCACCGGACGGGAAGCCGTCGCGCTGGCCCGCAGTGCCCGTGCGGACGTGGTGCTCATGGACATCCGCATGCCCGACCTCGACGGGCTGGAGGCCACCACCGCGATCACCGCGGACGACGATCTCGCCGGGGTCCGCGTCCTCATTCTCACCACCTTCGAGATCGACGAGTACGTCCTGCGCGCGCTGCGGGCCGGTGCCAGCGGCTTCCTCAGCAAGGGCGTGGAACCCGCCGAACTCCTCGACGCGATCCGCGTGGTCGCCCGCGGCGACGCCCTCCTGTCGCCGAAGGCAACCCGGAGCCTGATCACCCGGTTCCTCGCCCAGCCGGAACCCACACAGGCGGCGGTCCCCCCGCAGTTGCACGCCCTCACCGACCGCGAACGCGAGATCCTGCTCCTCGTCGCCACCGGCCTGTCCAACGACGAGATCGCCGAACGCCTGCACCTCTCGCCGCTGACCGCCAAGACCCACGTCAACCGCGCCATGACCAAACTCGGGGCCCGCGACCGCGCCCAGCTGGTCGTGATCGCGTACCAGAGCGGACTCATCCGGGCGTAGCAGCCGCGTCCGCGTGAGCGCTCATGGGCCGGCCGGCCAGGGAATCTCCTCCCCGGCCAGCCGGATGAAGCGGTGTCACGCGGTGACGGCGACGCCCTTCCAGCTGGCGTCGACGGCCTTGTACTGGGCGCTGGTCGCCCCGTACAGGTCGGTGGCCGCCTTGAGGGTGGCGGCACGCGCGTCCTTGTACGTGGTGGTGGCGGTCATGTACTTCGTCAGTGCCGTGTACCAGATCTTCGCGGCGGCGTCGCGGCCGATCCCGGTGACCTTCGAGCCGTCGCAGGTGGGCGAGTTGTAGGACACGCCGTTGATCGTCTTGGCGCCGCTGCCCTCGGACAGCAGGTAGAAGAAGTGGTTGCCGATACCGGAGGAGTAGTGCACGTCGGAGTTGCCGGCGCCGACCTTCCAGCACGACAGCGACTGCCCGTCCTTCTTCGGGTCGTCCATGTAGCGCAACGGCTTGCCGGTGCCGAAGATGTCGACCTTCTCGCCGATCAGGTAGTCGCCGACGTCCTTGGAGTTCTTGGCGTAGAACTCGACCATGGTGCCGAAGATGTCGCTGTTCGCCTCGTTGAGCCCGCCCGACTCACCGCTGTAGCGCAGCTTCGCTGTCGCCGACGTGACCCCGTGGCTCATCTCGTGGCCGGCCACGTCGAGCGCGGTGAGCGGATGCTTGTTCTGGGCGCCGTCGCCGTACGTCATGCAGAAGCAGCCGTCGTTCCAGAACGCGTTGACGTAGTTCCTGCCGTAGTGGGCCTTGGACATCGCGCCCTTGCCGTTGTCCTTGATCCCGTTGCGGCCGTAGGTGGTCTTGTAGAAGTCCCAGGTCATGGCCGCGCCGTACTGGACGTCCACGCCGGTGGACTGCCGGTTGGCCACCGTGCCGTCGCCCCACTTGTTGTCCGGGTCGGTGAACAGGGTGCCGGCGCCGGTGGTGGCGTTGTTCATGTCGACCGTCGACTGGTTGCCCCGCGACGGGTCCTTCAACTGGTAGGAAGCGCCACTCTTGGTGGTGGTGAGCGCGACCGGGCCGTCGTAGTACCCGGTACCGGTGCCCGCGTCCCCGATGGTCGCCGACCGCGCGGCATCCGAGCCGGTGGCGGTGGTGCCGCGGGGTGCGAATGTGGTCACCGCTTCCCACCGGTCGAGCTGGCCGCCGGAGCGAGCGTCGGAGATGACGTGCGCCTCGCTGGGCGTGCCGTCGGAGTCCACGCCGGAGATCGTGGTCTCCCATGCCAGGGCCTGGGCGTCGCCGGTCGCCCAGACGACGAGCCGGGGCGTCGCGGTGCCCGCGACGAGACCCGGGGCCGCGAGGCCGGCGGCGTCACGAGCGGCGACCGTCGGGGTGACGGACGACAGCCGGACCTCCACTGGGCCGAGCCGGTCGGTGCCGCGGACGGTGCCGTCCGGGGCGTAGTGCACGATCAGATCGCCGCCGAGCACCGGCAGGCCGGCGTACGTGCGGTCGTAGTGCACGTGCCGACTGCCGTCGGGGTCCGTGACCGAGTCGGTGACCACGAGAGCCTCGGCACCACGGGCGGACGACTCGGCCGGCGCCGAGGCCGTGGCCGGGCCGGTGAACACCAGGGCGAGCGCAGCACCGGCGACGACCGGGGCAAGACGAGTGGGTCTCACAAGACACTCCTTCAAGGGGCGGGAAACCAGAAACACTGTCGAGTGTGGATCCGGCACTGTCCATCACGGCAGCTGTCAATCGCCGATAACATTCGCGTTCGCGTGGCGTCGGCGCGGCAGCGCCCTACCTTGTGTTATCACCCTTTGGTATTGGCGTGGTTCGATGCCGCCCCGCCATCCTCCTCCTGGAGAAGCTTCCAGCCCTCAGGAGGAACTGTGCGAACACCACGAAGGATGATCCGGCTCGGCCTCACCGTAGCGAGCGCGGCGCTGGCCGTCGTCGGATTCACTCCCGCCGCCCACGCCACGACCCTGACAGCCGCGGACACCACGACCGACGCCCAGGCTGTCGCACTGTCGGTGACGAAGCCGTCCGATGTCCTGGACGCCATCGACACCTGGCAGTACGGCGCACCGGCGATCCGGGGCGGTCAGAAGCCCTACCAGGTCGCCTACACGGGGCTACCGGCGGGACTGACCAAGAGCGGCACCGGCTTCAAGGGCTACATCACCTCGGCCGGCGTCCACCACGTCGACGTGACCGTCACCGACAGCGCCGGGGCCACGGCGACCGTCGGGTTCACCGTCACCGCCCTGACCGACCAGCCGGTGCGCATCTCCTCGCCACCGGACCCGTTCGACTTCGGCGTCGGTGACGTCTGCCAGGAGATGGACATCGACTTCTCCGGCGGCACGGGCACCTACACGTACGCCTGGAAGGGCCTGCCGCCCAGCCTGACCTACCACCCGATCACCGCCACCCCGTTCCTGGGCTACCTCAGCGGCACGCTGACCAGGGCCGGCACCTACCACCCGATCCTCACCATCACCGACACCCAGGGCCACACCGGCACCTGGAAGCCCACCTTCTTCGTCACCTAGGAACAGGCCACGACGGTCTCCGTCGAGGACAGCGCTGGACCCTCGGACGCATGGCTCAGGGGTGCCACGGTCACCGCGACCATGGCATCCCCGGCCCGGATCATGGTCGCACCGCCACGGCCGGCCACCGACGCCGGTCGTCACCGTCAGCGTGGCCCCGGAGGCGGTTTGAGAATCGCCTCGCGGCCGTGCTCGGCCAGCCACGCAGCATAGTGCGGCCGGTCGTCGGCGAGCTGGAAGTAGCGTTCCATGAGCCGCTGGACGATGTCGCCGCCGAGATCGGCGATCTCGGAGTCCTGCCGCCAGGCGAGCATGATCCGCCGGGTGTGCGGGGTCCCGGCGAGGGGCCGCACCATGATGCCGGGCAGTTGGCGGCCGGTGGCGTACATGCCGCTGACCGCCTGGGCGTCGGCGACGATGGCCACGGCCGCCGAGGAGTCGTTGGCCGCGTGCCGGAAGCGCGGCGTGAACCCGGCGGCCTCGCAGATGATCCGCAGCCGCGCGTACAGGCCCGTATCGTCGGGCGTCATCATCACCCAGTCGTCGCCGGCCAGGTCCGCGAGGCCGATGGCCGGCTTGACCGCGGCCGGATGGCTGTCGGCGACCATGGCGAACACCGGCTCGGCGGCGATGATCGTGACCAGGTCGACGTGTTCGGGCGCGCGCACCTCGAAGCCGGGGAACTCGTGCACGACCACCAGGTCGAGGTCCCCGGAGGCGACCTGGTCCAACAGGGTGCCGACCATCGGTTCCATCACCGTGGCGGTCTCGCGACCCGGGATCAGCTCGTGCAGCACGTTGACCAGATCCAGAACGAACGGGCCCGCGACCCCGCCCACCCGCAGGGCCAGGTTCGGCAGTTCCTCCCTGGCCAGGCTGCTCAACGTGGTCGCCAGCTCCTCGATACCGGCCAGGAGCTCCCGGGCCCGGGTGACGGCGTACCGGCCGAGTTCTGTCGGGGTGACCCCGTCGCGATTGCGGTCGAACAACCGCACCCCGAGCGTCGTCTCGATCCGGTGCAACTGCGTCGTCACGGCCGGCTGGGCGACCTGGAGCACCTGGGCCGCCTTGCGGATGCTGCCGGCGTCGGCGACGGTGACCAGGACCTCGAGGTGGTGAAAGCCCAGCCGCATACGGCGAGACGTTACCCCACAGCCCGGCAGACCACTCCCGAACGTCGCCCGAGCGGCCCACACGGTTGGTGCAGCGACACCGGTTGTCATCTATGTCCGGGGCGGGCGGGCTCAGCAGACGAGGTCGAGGCGTCGTCGCTGATCTGCGAACCGTCGACCCCGACGAGGACGGCTGGCGCGTCGGTGTGGCTCCTTGTTTCCTCCGAGTGTGGATCGCCGATGTGTTGAGGCTCGCGGATCGGCCGGGGCCGGGTCAGAGGCGTGCGTCCCGGCTCGGCCCGGGTCCTTCGGCCCATGTCGGACCCCGAGGGGTGCGGACGGCCGCCCGCTTCAGGACAGGATGACGTCGCTGGCCGGGCGACGGGGGCTGGTGACGGCTGGCAGGCCGTAGCCGAGGCGGAGCAGCATCTGGGGGCTGCCGTTCCATGGGAGTTCCTGCCACAGTTCGTCGCGGGCCTCGGGGTCGTCGACGGGTTGGGACATCATCTGCGCGGACAGGCCGAGTTCGGTGGCGGTGAGCAGGACGCGTTGCAGTGCCTGGCCGGCGCGGAGCTGGTCGCTGGGCAGGTCGCCGTGCGCGCCGAGGATCGCGAGCAGCGGCTCGGGTTCGTAGTCGCGGACGCCGGTGCGTTCCGGGCCGCCATAGTCGCGGCGGGGCAGGAGTTCGTGTGCCTGCGGTGCCGGGCCGCCCGCCGCAACGGGCACGCCGTCGCGGCGGGCGTCGTCGTGGCTGGTCCAGGCGGCGAGCTCTTCGCGGTAGGCGGGGTTGTCGGTGATCCTCCGGTTGGCGGCGCGCACGATCGTCGCGATCCGTGCCAGGACGGCCGGGTCGTCGGTGAACTGGAGCCAGCACCGTTCGGCCTCCGCGGCCCGGGCGAGGCTGTGGCGGTGTTCGACGGGGACGGGGCTGTCCAGGAACGGGTCGCGGTTGCTGTGCCGGTGCGGGATCGCGCCGTGCAGTTCGATCTCCAGCGGGGTCGCCGGGCGCGGCTCGGCCGGGGTGAGGCGCGCGACCATGTCCGAGTGGCCGGCGATCGGCAGCAGGCGCACCGTCGCCTGGTGGCCGCGGACCGCCAGGGCGAGGCGCAGGTTGAGTAGCGCCGCCCCGCAGGCGATCCGGACGGCCCTGTGGTGCGGGTCTGCCACGGGCAGGGCACGGTCGGTGTCGGCATACACCTCGATCGCGTCGCCCTCGCGGCGGAACGGCCACGGCTGGGTGTTGTGCATCGACGGCGCCAAGGTCGCTGCGGTGACCGCCTCGGTGAAGACCTCCTCTGTCAGGACACTCATGACGGCTCCTCCTCAGGACCCCGGCGGGGGGTGTGCGGCACGGCACCGGGTCGGTGGGCGATCCCGAACCGCAGCGCCAGCACGGGCCAGCCGAGCCCCGACAGCAGCTGCCGCAGAGCCTGGCGCACCGCGGGTACCTCGGTGACGTCACTCATCGGCGACGACGCCAGCCCGCAGTACACGGCGGTGAGCAGGACCGCTGACATGGCCTCGCCCGCCACCAACCAGTCCGTCGGGGTGTCTGCGTCGGTGAACAGGATCGCGTAACGGGTGCCCGCGTCGGAGTCCCCGCCAGGGGCCAGCGCCGCGCCGCCCTCCAGGGCGAAGTCGCGCACCGGCACCCGGCGCGGGACCGTCCCCACCGCACCGGTGGCGGGGACGCCGTCGGCGCTGCCGGGCGGGCGGTGGGTCCAGGCGGACAGCTCGGCCCGGTACCGGGGATCTGTGACCTCCGCGTCGGCGGCGTGCGACGCCGCGACGGTCAGCTCGACGACCTGGTCCTCGCGAAGGAATTGCAGGTGCGCGCCGTACCGTTCCGCCGCGACGCGCAGCGCCTCCACCGACTCCTCGGGCACCGGGATGTCGCTGAAGGGCCGGCGGTCGGTGCGCCGGACCGCGGTGGCCTGCATGAGACGCAGGTCCATCGGCTCCGGTGGACGCCGACCGGCGAGGACCAGCCGGGCCAGGAGGGTCGGGTCGTCGGGGTCGGGCAGCCGGTGCACGCTCACGGCGTGGCCGGCGGCGGTCAGGCTGACTACGGCGTGGTTGAGTGCTGTCCCGCAGCTGACCACGAGCAGCCGACTGTCGGGGTCGAGCACCGGCAGCCGACGGCCGACGTCCGCGCGCAGGTCGGCGACCCCGTCGTGCAGGTCCCAACGCCAGGGCTGGGTGTTGAACACGGACGGGGCGCGCAGCGCGGCCATGGCGGCCTGGCCGAGCGGGCCGGAGCTCGCGCGGGCGCGCATCGCCGGGTCGGTGTCGGTGAAGTACACGGACATGGTGTTCTCTCCTTATGACCGGACGACCGCGACGGGGCAGTCCGCGTGGTGCAGCGCGGCCTGGCTGACGGAGCCCAGCAGCAAGCCGGTGAAGCCGCCCCTGCCGCGGGAGCCGACGACGAGCAGGTGCGCGCCGGGTGATGCCTCGATGAGGGCCTTGCCGGCCCGGGTCCGCACCTGGTCGTGGTGGACCTTGACGTCGGGGAAGCGTTCCTGCCAGCCGGCCAGCGACTCGGCGAACATCCGCAGTTCCTCGGCGGCGAGGACGTCGGCGTCGTAGACCAGGGGCAGCATGTCCCCGGGCTCGGTGGACTGCGGCCAGCGCCAGGCGTGCACGGCGGTCAGGCCCACTTCGTTGAGCGAGGCCTCGGTGAACGCGAACTCGATGGCGGCGTCGGACTCCTCGGAGCCGTCGACGCCGACGACGACGGTGCCGGCGGCGGGACCCGGCGGCAGGGTGTGCGGGCGAACAACGATGACCGGACAGCCGGCGTGCGCGGCGAGCTGCACACCCACGGACCCGACGAGTAGGCCGGTGAAGCCGCCCAGGCCCCGGTGCCCGAGGACGATCATGTCCGCCGTCCGGCTCTCCCGGATCAGCACCGGCGCGGGCGCGCCCTCGATGACCTCCGACTCGACCGCCAGACCCGGCTGGCGGGCCTGGGCACGGGTGGTCGCGGTGGCGACGTACTCCTCGCCCTGGACCCGGAGCCCCTGGAGGATCCGCGAGGCCAGGACCGGGGTGTCGGGGAACCGCATCTGGGGCCAGATCGAGGCGTGCACGATCCGCAGCGGCCGGCCGCGCAGGGTGGCGGCGTCGGCCGCCCAGTCCACGGCGGCCAGAGCCAGGTCGGAGCCGTCCACGCCGACGACGACGTGATCGGTGACGACGGGTTGGGTGGACATGGCGACCTCCGTGGGTGTGTGCCTTGCCTCCACCTTCGCGCTGTCGCCGGCCGCCCGACAGTGCCGAAGGGCCTGGTCACGTAGGGCACTGGGACCGTCATTGTCGGGACGCCCGGCACTGCCCGGGGCACCAGGACAGGCGGAGTCTGTGGGGGTCACTACACCGTGAGAGGACCTGACGATGACCACCATCACGCACCGCAACGCCCATACGCTGCCCGCCACGGCGACGGTCGGCCGGGCCGCCGCGACCCGCTGGGTGTTCGCCGGACTCCGCCTGGCCCTGGGCTGGGTGTTCCTGTGGGCGTTCGTCGACAAGCTGTTCGGACTGGGCTACGCCACCCCGTCGAAGGGCGCCTGGGTCAACGGCGGGCACCCGACGCTGGGGTTCCTGAAGAACTCCGCGAAGGGCCCGTTCGCCGACTTCTACCACTCCATCGCCGGTACCGCCTGGGCGGACACCATGTTCATGGCCGCCCTCGCCGGGGTCGGCGTCGCGCTGATGCTCGGGATCGGGATGCGGATCGCCGCGATCAGCGGGTCAGCGCTCCTGGTCATGATGTGGACCGCAGTCCTGCCTCCGGCCACGAATCCGTTCATGGACGACCACCTCATCTACGCCGGCCTGCTCGTCGCCCTTGCCCTCACCAGCGCCGGGAACACCCTCGGGCTGGGAACCTGGTGGGCGAAGCTGCCGCTGGTCCACCGGCTGCCCTGGCTGCGCTGATAATGGGCATCGTCCGACTCAGCGAACTGCTCGGACGTCCGGTTCCCGCCACCCGGTCCCGGATCACCGATCTGGTCGCGCCCCTCGGGGCCGACCAGCTGGCGGTCCGGGCCGCCGGACTGGGCCACCGGACCCGGGTGTCGGACTGGGTCCGCTGGCCCGACCTGCGCTCCCCCGCCCCCGAGCCGGTGCCCGGCGAGCTCCGGCTGGTCCGCGACCTGCTCGACGGGCAGGTCTTCGACATCGCCGGCAACCGGCTCGTCCGGGTCGGCGACGTCCTCTTCGAGGAGGACGGGGACCTGCTTCTCGTGGGGGTCGAGGTGGGCGCGGCCTCGGTGTGGCGGCGGCTCGGACTGCGGCGGGTCGCCGACCACCTGCCCACGACCGTCATCGAATGGCCGGACCTGCACCCCGCGACCGGGGCCGGGCTCGCCCACCACCTGGCCGCCAACCCGGCAGCCCTGCACCAGCTCACCGCGCCCCAGCTGGCCACCCTGACATCGGGGCTGGCCACCCACCACGCCGCCATGGTGCTCGACCACCTGCCACCGGCACACGCCGAAGCCGTCCTGGGCCACCTGCACCCGAGCCGCGCCGCAGCCCTCACCCGCCTGCGGAACCTGCTGCTGTGAGAAAACGCCTCTGGGCGGTGTTTGCCGTGGCCGGTCCCGGCCTGCTCGCCGGGCTGTCCGACGACGACCCCGCCGGCATCACCACCTATTCGGTACTCGGCGCAGACCACGGCTACCGCCTGCTCTGGGTACTCCTTGCCTCCACCGTTGCCCTGATCATGTTCCACAACCTGGCCGCCCGGCTCGGGGTCGTCACCGGCCAGGGCATGGCCGGCCTGATCCGCCAGCAGTACGGCGTCCGCGCCGGGGTCGGCGCCCTCGCCGCGCTCGTGGTCGCCAACGTGGGCACCACGGTCGCCGAGTTCGCCGGCATCGCCGCCGGCTGGGAACTGTTCGGCGTGCGCCGGCAGATCGCCGTGCCCCTCACGGCCCTGATCATCATCGTGCTGGTGCGCCGTGGCAGCTTCCGGATCGTCGAACGGGTCCTGCTGGCCCTGAGCGCCGTGTTCGTCTCCTACATCGTCGCCGGGTTCCTGGCCGGCCCGGACTGGGGAGCCGCCGCCACCGGTCTCGTCGTCCCCACCATGCCCCTCACCCGCGACGCCGTGTACATCACCGTGGCCACCATCGGCACCACCCTCGCCCCGTGGGGGCTGAGCTTCGTGCAGTCCTACGTCCTCGACAAACACCTCACACCGCACGACCTGCGCGCCTCCCGCTACGACCTGGTCACCGGCTCCGTCCTCACCGGCGTCATCGGGCTGTTCGTCGTCGTCGCCTGCGCCGCGACCCTGCACAAGCAGGGCCACACCATCACCGACGCCGCCGACGCGGCCGCCGCCCTGCGCCCCCTGGCCGGGGACCTGGCCGGCACCGTTTTCGCCATCGGCCTGATCGGCTCGGCCATGCTCGCCGCCGCGATCCTGCCCCTGTCCACCGGCTACTCCGTCACCGACGTCTTCGGCCGCCCCGCAGCCCTCAACGACACCCCGCGCGCCGACCCGCTGTTCTACGGCACCACCCTCACCGTCACCGTCCTCGGCGCCGCACTCGTGCTGATCCCCGGCGCGCCGCTGGTGCCGATCCTGGTCGGTACCCAGATCCTCAACGCCGTGGCCCTCCCGCCCCTGCTGATCTACCTGTACCGGCTGGGCCGCGACCGGGACCTGATGGGCCCCTTCGCCACCGGGCGGCGGATGGCCACCGCCCAGTTCGCCATGATCGTCGCGCTGTCGTTCTGCGTGCTCGCCCTGCTGTTCTTCTCGTTCCTGTGACCTGTGGCCTGTCCGGTTCGGGACCTTCGGCACGGTCCCCGGCCGCGCTCGTCCTGTACAACGGACACATGATCAGAGTTTTCCTCCTCGACGACCACGAGGTGGTCCGCCGCGGCCTGCGCGACCTGCTCGAGGACTCCGGCGACATCGAGATCGTCGGGGAGTCCGGCTCGGCCGTCGAGGCCGCCAGCCGCATTCCTGCCCTCAAGCCCCAGGTCGCCGTTCTCGACGCCCGGCTGCCCGACGGCAGCGGCATCGAGGTGTGCCGCACCGTCCGGTCGGTGGACCCGAGCGTCCAGGCCCTGATCCTCACCTCCTACGAGGACGACGAGGCCCTGTTCGCCGCCATCATGGCCGGAGCGGCAGGCTACCTGCTCAAACAGATCCGGGGCACCGACCTCGTCGACGCCGTCCGCAGGGTCGCCGCCGGCCAGTCCCTCCTCGACCCCGCGGTGACAGCCAGGGTCCTCGACCGCATCCGGCGCGGCACCCAGGCTCCCGACGCCCTGGCCGACCTCACCGAACAGGAACGCAAGGTACTGGTCCACATGGCCGAGGGCAAGACCAACCGCGAGATCGCGACGAGCATGTTCCTGGCCGAGAAGACCGTGAAGAACTACGTCTCGTCGGTACTGGCGAAGCTCGGCCTGGAACGCCGCACCCAGGCCGCTGTCCTGGCCAGCAAACTCCTCGGAACGGAGAAGAGCTGACGTCCTAGATCGGGGCCCACCAGGTCACCCGGGTGCCGGACGGCTCGACGCCGTCCACCTCGAACCCGCCGCCCCGGGTATCGGCCCGCTCGGCCAGGTTGCGCAATCCGCCGCGCGGCGTCGCCCCGCCGCACCCGTCGTCGGCCACGGTCACCGTCAGCCGGCCCGTCGTGACCCGCACCCCGACCTCGACCCGGCTGGCCCCGGCGTGTCGGGCCACGTTGGACAGGGTCTCCCGCAGGACCGCCAGCAGATCGGGGCGCACCTCGTCGGGCACCGCGCTGTCCACGGGCCCGTCCAGCACCAGCGTGGGACGGAATCCCAGAGTGCGCGCCGACTCGTCGACCAGGTCGCGCACCTCGACGCGCAACTCGGACGTCGCTGGGGAGCGCAGTTCGAAGATGGCGCCGCGGATATCGCGGATCGTGCCGTCCAGGTCGTCGACGACCGCGTTGATCCGGTCGGCGACGTCCTGTTTCGCGGTGATCCGGGCCGCGCCCTGCAGGTGCATTCCGGCCGCGAACAGCCGCTGGATCACCACGTCGTGCAGGTCACGGGCGATGCGCTCCCGGTCGCCGATCATGGCCAGCAACGCCCGTTCGTCGCGCGCCCTGGCCCGGACCAGGGCCAGGGCTGCCTGCCCGGCGAACGTCTCGATCAGCGCGACGTCGGGCCCCTCGGCGAACGCGACCCCGCCCTGCCGGTAGGCGACGGCCAGGATGCCGAGCATCGTGCCGTCGGCGATCAGGGGCACCAACAGGGCGGTGCCGGTGGACAGGTCCGCGGGCCAGGTGGCGGTCCTGCCGAGATCCTCCACCACCGCGAGGTGACGTTCCGCGATCACCGTGGCCAGTTCGCCCCCCACCGTCGGTAACGCGAAGCCCTCCAACGCCGCACCCGGGCCGCCGTCGGCGACCTCGACGGTCAACGTGTCCGCCCGCTCGTCATAGAGCAGCACCATGGCCAGGTGCGCCTCGGCGACCTCCCGGGCCCGGGAGGCGACGATCCGCAGCGCGTCGGTGCGGTCGACGTCGCCGAGGATCACGGCGCTGGTCTCGGTGGTGGCCTCCAGCCAGCGTTGCCGGCGGCGGGACTGCGCGTAGAGCCGAGCGTTGTCGATCGCCGCGCCGGCCGCCACGGCGAGGGCGATCATGATCTCCTCGTCGTCGTCGGTGAACAGGCCGCCGCCGCGCTTCTCCGACAGGTACAGGTTGCCGTACACCTGGTCGCGGATGCGGATCGGCACGCCCAGGAACGTGTGCATCGGCGGGTGCTCGGCCGGGAAGCCGTAGGCCCGGGGGTGCTGGGTGATGTCCGGTAGCCGGATCGGGCGCGGGTCCTCGATCAGCAGGCCCAGCACGCCGTGCCCGGACGGCAGGTCCCCGATCCGGGCGTGCACGGCCGGGTTCATGCCGTGCGTGATGAACTCGACCAGCGTGCGGTCAGGGCCGATCACGCCCAGCGCCCCGTACTCGGCGTCGGTCAGTTCACAGGCCGCCAGGGTGATGCGTTCGAGGGTGGCACGCAGCTCCAGGTCAGTGCCGATCCCGACCACCGCGTCCAGCAGCGAACGCAGCCGTTCCCGGCTCGCCATCACGTCCCCGACCCGCGACAACAGCTCCTGGAGCAGGTCGTCGAGACCGGTCTGAGACAGCGGAGGCAGGCCGAGCGCGGAGGAAGCGGGCCCAGAGTTGTCAGCGCGCTTGTCGGCCATGTCCTTATCCTAGGCCGCTGGAGCGTCGCGACCGGCACACCCAACGGGACGGATCCGCGCCGAGGCGTGTCTCGAATGCCCGATTCGGCGAGCCGGGCGCCGGGGACCCGGGTGGGCGCGGCCCCTCAACCGCACCCACCCCAACCCTCCGTGGTGTTCAGCTCCTGCGCACCGGCACCGGCACGAGTTCCCGGGTCTGGAGATCGGGTTCTCGTGCGGCGGGCGTCAGCGGGTGCCGCCACCAGCGGACGGATCGAGGCGTCGGGGACCCGGCCGGAGCCGGGCTGCGCCGCCACGAAGGCCGAAGACCGTGCGTCGAGTTCATGGCGGGTACTCCGTTCGTCTCGTTTCCGCCTCCAGCCTGCACCCCGGACACCTGCACGGGCAGTGCCCAGTGACCTGTCGACGAGGGTCCGCTCCGCCCGAGGCAACGGGGTCTTTCGGCCCTGTCCCCGAGGGCGGCCGACGGTGACTCTGGAGTTGTGCCCGCCGACGGAGAACCCGGGCGGCCACCGCTGAGGAGAAGGGACACGGAGGTCGTCTGACCCCGACACCCACCATCGTGACGATGGGAGATCCCGGCGGGAGGCCCGTCCCGATCCCGCCGGCGGGCACTCACACACGCCCTCCGCGTCACCATCCAGACCGCACTCGGCGACCGCGGCGCGGCGCGGCCATCCTTACCCCTCGTCCATCGGATGAGGGGTAAGGGCGTCGTGGACACCATAGGCCGTCCGCACAACGGTCCCAGGCCACGACCCGGTCCGGCGGGGCCGTTCGGCACTTCGGGTTCGTCGCGCCCCCATGACTCCCCCCCCGCCTGCCTGAATGTGCCTGCACGTCCCATCGGCGCAGCCGGGTGATTCTGCCGTACGGCCCGGGTCGCCACAGGTCGATGGTCCCGTGTGGACGGGCTGTCTGGCCCTGAGTGCCAGGGTGCCGAACCGGTCTACTGAATGTCGACATAAACGTCCGCAGCTAGACAAGAAGGCCAAACGGACAACGATCCACAGGCGCCGCCCGACGGAAGGAACACCATGCCCACCACGAAGTCCTCGATCGCACACCGGATCACCGCACTGACCGCCCTGCTGCTCGTCGGCGTCACCGCCACCGCGGTCGCCGCAGGACCGGCCTCGGCGTCCTCCAGCCGGCCGTCGAACCACCGCGCGTACCGGATCAGCGTCGTGCAGACCGGGGGCATCGCCGGGGTGAACGAGACCTACAGCGTGGACAGGTCCACCCCGAACAGCGCACCGATCCTGGCCCGGGCATCCAGCCCGGAGTACCTGGCACTAAACGCCTCCTACGCGCCGGCCAACCCGTGCTGCGACCGGTTCACCTACCAGGTGACCGTCAACTACACCGGCAACCCGTCCAAGACCGTGACAATGACCGAGGGTTCGAACTGCCCCGACATCATGTACGAGATCATCGAAGGCGTGGAGTACCTCAACGGCTGATGCCCTTCGGCACGGCGGTCCGGCCACGCGTCACCGCGTGGCCGGGCCGCCGTGCCGTCGGGAACAGCTCAGACACGACGGGGTTCGCCACTGACCTGAGCCATGAACCTCCGGTCAGCAACCCGCGGGGCAGCGGACTCATGATCACGTGTCGATCGGAAACGATGCTCACCCCTGCTGCGGATCGGCCAACAGCCGGCGGTGCAGTTCGGCCGTCAGGACGTGGATCTGCCGGGTGAGTTCGGTGTTGGTCTGGAGTTCGAGTTCCTGGGCGACGAAGTCGTGGTCGGCCTTCACCTGCTGGAAATGGGCCTGGCGGTTCTGGCCGATCATGACGAACGTGGACAGGAAGATCGCCTCCAGGGAGACGATAAGCGTCAGCGTGGGCCACGGGCTGGATTCTCCGAAGATCATCCAGATGGCGAAGGCAGCAGCGTGGATGTACACGAAGGTCATCGAGCCGGCGAACGCGGTGATCGCGTCGGCGACCCGCAGTTGCAGGCTGGCACCGCGGTTCTCCCAGTGCGCGACGACACTCGGATGGTGCTGGGCGGAGGGGTCGAACTTGGCCACGGATGCGCCTTTCGCGGATCGGACACGGTCACCACCGAATATGCCCGAACCGGCGACCGTGCCTCAGGGTGTTCGGCGTTCTCGCCCGTTACGGAGTCGAGCATCCGCGGCCCGCAAGCGACAGGAACAGCGGGTCTATCCGCTGCCTTCTGTCACCGGTCACCGCCGCGGTAGGACGTCCGGCTGACGTTACCCCGCCACGACGCCTGGGCGGTGGCCAGCGCTCCGGCGATGCGCACCACGGTCGCGGAGTGGGGGTGTCAACCCCTGGTCTGGTTTCTCGCCGGTCGGCGCCGCACAATGGCGACCGGGCAGAGCGCGTGATGTACCAGGGTGTAGCCGACAGACCCCAGGACCATCCCGGCCAGCTCGCCGCGCCCGCGCGACCCGACCACGAGGAGGCCGGCGTGTTCGGACACCGCGACGAGTTCCGCTCCCGCGTCCTCAGCCAGGATCGGCGAGGCGAGCACCTCCACGTCCGGGTACTTCTCGGCCCAGCCGGCCACCGACTCAGCGATCACACGCTCGGCGTCCTCGTGCGCCTGGGCGTAGCTGTAGGAGATCGGCGCGTCGGCCGTCATCGCGGTGACCGGCAGGTGTGACCACACGTGGGCGGCGGTGAGCGGGACCCGGCGCCGCGCAGCCTCGATGAAGGCGAACTCCACGGCTGGGCCGCACTCCGGACTGGCGTCCACCCCGACGACGACGTGCCCGCCCTCCGGACGTACCGCCGGATGCGCGGGTCGGACCACGATCACCGGGCAGGAGGCGTGCGCGGCGAGCTGGGCGCTCACCGAACCGGCGAGCAGGCCCGTGAAGCCGCCCCTCCCCCGGCAGCCCACCACGACGAGGTCGGCGGTGTGGGACTCGTCGACCAGGATGGCCGCTCCGCCGCCCTGCACGACGTTCTCCACGACCGTCAGCCCGGGATTTTCCAGGCGGATCCGTTCGGCCGTGTCGTGGACCATCTTCCGGGCCGGTTCGTCGGCGCCGGGGATCACCGGCGGCGAGTAGGGGATGTAGAGCAGCGGAGACACGTACGCGCACACGAGGTGCAGGGGCACGCCGCGCGCCCGGGCCTCCTCGGCCGCGAGGTCGAGCGCGGCGAAGCTGTCGGGCGAGCCGTCGATACCGGCGACGACGCGCCGGGAGGTGTCCGTCATGACTGGTCTCCGAAGCTAGTGGGAAGTGGCGGTGGTCGCGCGCCGGATGCCAGGGACGGTCCGGGCGAGGATGTCCACCACGTGCCGTTTGGCGTCGTCGAGGAACGTGCCGTCGACCGTGACCGCCCCGTCGGTGACGGTCGCCGTCGGGTGCCGTCGCCGTACTCGTCGAGGCGGTGCCGCATCCGCACGGTGCGCACAGGTCGGGTCATCACGTCACGTACGCGCATGGCGGCCTCCTTCGTCGGCTTCCCCTTCCGACGCTAGAACCGGATACGACCACGCCGACAGGGCCACAAGGCCCGGGCCTGCGGGTCCAACGGACGGTGGAAACGGAGTGCGGCTCCTGTGCGTCAGATCCAGCCCCGCCGGGCGGCGTTGGCCCCGGCCTGGAACCGGCTGGTGGCGCGCAGCCGCTCCATCAGTTCGGCCATCGCCCGCTTGACCGTCCGCGCCGACACCCCCAGCTTGCGGGCGGCGCTCTCGTCGGTGTGGCCGGCGTCGGCGAGTTCCAGCAGGGTGCGTTCCTGTGGAGTCAGGCCCTGTTCGTCGGTGGTGACCGCGGTCGCGAAGGGCGTGCCGGTGCTCCACAGATGGTCGAACAGGGCGCATGAGGCCGCCAGGATCCCGGGGCTGGTCACCTCCAGGGCGCCGATCGTCGGGTCCACGGGGTCGATGGGGAGCACCGCGATCCGGCGGTCGATGATGATCAGGGGCATCGGCACCGTGGGTACGGTGCGCATCTGGCCGCCCAGGTTGGTCAGCCAGCGCGCGTAGGCCAGGGTGGCGAGGTCGTTGCGGAAGCTGTCCCGGCAGACCGTCTGGATCCGGACCCCGCGTTCGAGGGCCTGTTGGTTGAGGGGCGCCGAGGCGCTCCGGGCGTCGGGACGGTGCGCGCCGCCGGGATTGAGCGACAGGCACTCCTCCCGGGCGAGGACGGACAGTTCCTCCAGCCTGGCCCGGACGGCGACCAGCCCTTCTAGCCGGATCGCGCTGTCGGAACTCTGGGCGCGGTGCGCCTCGTGCTCGGTGGCGATCGCGGCGATCGCCGCCCGGGTGGCCTCGATCTGGCGCTGCTTGTCGGCCACCTCGCTCTCGGCCGCTGCCAGCAGGGCTGTCAGACCGATCTCCGGGCTGACCGGGCGCTGGGTGCCGTCGAGCTGCGGTCGCAGGAGTTCCAGGTCGGCGAGTTCGTTGAGTGCCGCGCGGACCTGGGCCTCGGTCAGCTCGGCGACCTCGGCGAGGACCGCCACTCCGCGGCCTGGGTGCGACAGCATGGCCTGGTACACCCGCGCCGTCGGGTCAGAGAGCCCCAGTATCTCCAACATGATCAGCCACCCCCAGACCGCATTGTGGACCACCCGCCTTACGTTTGCCTTACGCCGCCTGACGGCCCGTGTCCCCTTTGGGACCAGGCCCTTTGGGGACAGCCCGCGGCCCTGCCGGTGCGCCCGGACCCGGCGCAGACTCGGAGGCACCGGAAGCGTTCCGGAAAGCCAGGTACCTCGTTCACGGGTGGAGACTGTCCATGATCAAAATCCTGCTCCTGTTCGTAGCCCTCATCCTCCTCGTCGGGACCGTCGCGGTCGCCACCGCACCGACCGGCACGCACGGAACCCTCGTCGCCGACGGCTTCGGCTGGGGCGTCACCGACCCGAACCAGAAGGGCTGAACCCCACCATGGACACCGCCTTGCACCTGATCACGTTGGCTCTGGCCGGCCCCACGGACGCCCAGCCCGACCCGACCGCCGTGACCGAGCAGCTCTGGGCGCGGTGCCGGCCGGAGGACCGTATCGAGCACTTCCGGGTCCGGATCGACCCCGGCCACATCGACGTGGCCGTCTTCGTGCTCGCCGAGAGCCGGTCCGCCGGCCTCGACACCGCGCGGGCCCTGTGCGCCCGCGCTCTCGAACACAGCCCGGAGCTGTCGCGTTGGCTGCTGGCCGGCTGATCCCTTTGGCGCGAGAGAGGCAACGAACATGCAGACGCTCGCCGAGTTCCGTCCCGTCCACCACGATCCGGTCTGGCTCGCGCACGCGCGCGCCAGGGCCGACTCGCTGACCCGGCAACAGGCCGTCATCTTCGACTGCATCGGCCGCGGCCTGAGTAACGCCCACATCGCCCGCGAGATCGGGCTCGCCGACCGCACGGTGAAACAGCACGTCTCCGCGGTGATGATCCGCCTGGGAGTCGAGTCGAGACTGCAGGTGGGAATAGTCGCATTCAGTGTTCTGCACTGCCAGTGCGGTACGCACCATTGTTCTACGCCCTAAGGTCCGTCTATTCGCCACACACGAATACTGCGATTGTTCTGGGGGGCGGAAAACCCGCCCCCCAATTCAAAAGGAGTCATCGTGTACAAGCGAATTCTCGCCATCACGGCGGCAGCGGCGGTAGCGGGGCTGATGGCCTCGGGTCCGGCCAGCGCCGCCGGCCCCACCGCCCTCGGCGACCGGGCATTGGCCCAGGCCAAGGCCTCGGCCGACCGGCCCGGCACCGACGGCTACGAGGCCCACAAGGTCGTCACCGCCCCCGACGCGGTGTCGCCCGAGAAGCAGGCCTGGATGAACTCCCACATCCACGCCTCGACGATCGGCGGTCCGGGCTACCACCTGCTCACCGAAAGCCAGCAGCGGCAGTGGTACAACAACTACTGCGGCCCGGCGTCCCTGGTGGAGACGCTCGCCGAGCATGGCATCTACAAGGACCAGGGTTGGGCGGCCGGCGTCCTGCACACCGGCGCTCCGGGCGGCAGCGGCACCAATGGCGGCGAAATGGGGCCGGCGCTCAACGCCTACTCCGGCGGATTCAAGTACGACGAGGTTCAGGTCAGCTCGCCCTACTCGAACTATGTCGCGAGTTACCAGTCGCGGCTGCAGAGTGACATCAACGCCGGGTACGGACTCGTCGCCGTGGCCTACGAGGTCGCCGGTGGACCGCACCTCGTCGGGCACCCGTCGAACAGCAATGTGTTCCACTTCATCGCCATTGACGGCTACCTCGACTACGGTGCCACGACGCACTACGCCGACTCTTTCACCGACTACGGCTGGAGCGTTCCGAAGTACTCGACCATCAGCTCGGACACCATGGTGAGGATCATCAGTGGACGTCCGTACTACTGGTAGGTGGCTCCTTGCGATGACGGTGTGTGGTGTGCTGGCGAGTACCCTCGGGTGCTCGCCGGCGCCCCGGCCCGCCCCGCAAGCCGCCGCCCAGAACCCAGTCGCCTTCCCCGCCCCGCAGGGCCCGGCCAAGGCCACCGCCACGAACTTCTGCGCCGTGAAGTCCCCCGAGTCCTGGACCCGGGCCACCGCTTCCGGCACCATCGGGCACGCCCCGGGCGAGAACCTCTTCCCGGTCGCCGTCGCCCCCGACGGATCGTCCCTGTTCGCCGAGGCCGGCCACGGGGCGGCCCACATGAACGAGCTCATCTGGCTCCGCGAGCATGGCACGCGGCGGCAGACGGTGTTCACCCTGCAGGCCCCGTACCTCGGATTCGGCCAGATGGACTTCGACGGCCGGTGGCTGGTCTTCGCGGCGAACAAGTCGCAGGACGTGGTCGGGGCCTGGGACCTGTTCGCCTGGGACTCCGCCGCCGGTGGCGCCCCGCACATGATCGCCCACGACGACGCCACCGCCCCGGGTGCGCCGCTCCTGTGGCCGGCCGTCCGCAACGGCACGGCGACCTGGATCCAGGCGACCCCGGACGCGAGCCGCCAGGTGCACCTGTACACCCTGGCCGGCGACGTCGACCGGATCGTGCACACCGGCCACCTCGCCAGCCCCATCCTCGTCGGCGACCTGGCCGTGTGGCCCGAGTCCACCAGCGCCGACGCGCCCGGCCAGCTCACCGCCGTCTCGGTGTCCACCGGGGCCCCGGCCGCGCTGCCGGCCACGCTCGCCGCGATCCGCAAGCCGGCGTCGATCGCCAGCGACGGCACGACCTGGGTGTGGAGCTCGGCCGACTCCCGGACCCTGTCGGCGTGGCGCGCCGGCTGGGCGGCACCGGTCACCGTCCGGACCGTCGACGGCGACGACGCCATCGACGGGATCCACGTGGCCGGGGACCTGGTCACCTGGACCGGTTCGACCGCCACCTACGCCGCGGACCTGCGCAGCCGGTCGTTCACCCAGATGTCCGTCCAGTACGGCGCCGCGCTCGGCAACGGCCGCGCGATCACGGTGTCCTACCCCGACGGCGAGATCAAGGCCGACAGCATGACGTACGTGACCTACGTGCTCGCCGGGGCCGACCTGCCCGCCCTGCCCACCTGCTGAACCCGTCTCCGCTCCCCTTTCCAGGACGAAGGTTTTCATCATGTCCAAAATCGCCAAGATCGCTACGGTCGCAGCCCTCGCCGTGCCGATTCTCATCGGTGCCGCCGGCACCGCCAACGCCTCCACCCCGTCCGGTTGTTCCAGCGTCACGCAGATCGGCGGCACCTCCTACCTCACCGTCGGCGGGGAGACGATGGCGTCGGTGAAGCAGTACAAGGGCTGCGGGAAGAACTACGCCTACCTGTACGTGTGGGCCGGCTACCGCAGCCACCACAGCAGCTGGGACGCGTGCGCGTCCATCGTCACCGACGGCGGACACACCATCCAGGACGTCAACTGCGGCGGCCCCAACCCCGTGGAGGTCTGGTCCTTCGGGGCCAGCACCCTGTCGCAGTGCACCCAGGCCCTGGGCTGGAACGGCTCCGGCGGGGACTTCGGCTCGCCCGTCGCCGGCGACGTCACCGTCACGACCGACGTCCGCTGCTGAGCATGGCACCCGGGCGGCCACGGCGATCACCGTGGCCGCCGGGACCCGGTACGACCTTCGACGAAATCCCACTTCGCATGTCATCAGATGGAGTAGTCATGCAGCGTTCACTTCCCCGGGTCGCGGTCAGACTGGCCGCACTGGCCCTGGCCGCCACCCCGATCATCGCCGCGGCCACCCCGGCCCACGCCTCGGAGATCGGTTCGTGCTCCGACGCCTACCAGGTGGGCTCCACCACGGTGGTGCCCGACGAGCGCGGGCAGTCGGCCATGTCCATCAAGCAGTACTGGTCGCCGAGCTGCCGCCAGAACTTCGCGTACGCCTTCGTCTGGCAGTCCTTCCGCAACAGCCACTCCGGTACCTGGACCGTCTCGGTGGGCGAGGGCTGGGTCCATTCGCCCGGCGTGGAGACGAGCGAGGGTACCCGGATCTACAACGACACCCGGCAGGCCGAGTTCTGGTCGTACGGCTTCGCGGGCAGCGGCAAGTGCACCTACGCCGATGCGGCCCTCTTCTGGGGCAACTACGTCAGCGACAGCCGCACCGACCAGCGGTGCGGCTGATGACACCCGCCATCAGCGTCCGGCGCGCTGTGACCGGACTACTCGCGGCCGTCGCCGTCGCCGGCGGCCTGGCGATGGGCGCCACCCCGGCCCACGCGACCACCCCGCGGTCGGCCGTCACCGTACTGCCGGTGGTGGACATGGAAGCCACCGTTCTCGCCGCCCAGATCGACCCCCGACGCCCCGACAGCACGCTGACCCCCGGGGCCAAGGACTCGGTCCTCGCCGTCGAGCGGGCACTGCAGGCCCGCAATCTCCTCGACGCACGCTGGGTCGACGGGTACTTCGGCACATCCACCATCACCGCCTACGCCGCCTTCCAGCGCTCCCTTGGGTACTCCGGACTGGCCGCCAACGGGCTCCCCGGCCCCTCCTCGCTCACGGCACTCGGGCAGGGCCGGTTCACGCTCACCCGCCTGATCGGTCCCGGCGCCCACCTGCAACGCGACGGGTACACCATCGACGCCCGCACCCAGGCGATGCTCACCGAGTCCGAGCGTCTCCTCGGCTTCCACCTCACCCTGTCCCAGGGGTCCTACAACCCCGGCGGCGACCCCACGTCCGCCGGCACCCACGACGGCGGCGGCGTGGTGGACATCAACGTCGACGGCATGTCCGCCGACACCCGCACCGCCGTCACCCGGGCACTGCGCCAGGTCGGATTCGCCGCCTGGGTCCGCAACCCGAGCCAGGGCGACTGGCCGTGGCACATCCACGCCGCGGCCATCAGCGACACGGACCTGTCCACCCAGGCCCAGAACCAGACCGGTGACTACTACCTCGGCCTCAACGGCCTGGCCAACCACGCCGCCGACGACGGCCCCCGCATCCCCATCCAGACCTGGGAGGAATACCAGCGCTCCCACTGACCACAACATCCAGAACCGACACGAAATGAGGAAACCATGAAGAGCGTGCGCTCCATGCTCACCGTCGCCGCGGCCGCCCTGGCCCTGGCCGTCCCACTCCTGGCCACCACCGCCGGCCCCGCCCTCGCCGCCTCCCGCGACGGAGTCTGCGACAGCGGAGAGTTCTGCTACTACTACAACAGCAACCAGGCCGGCTCGGTCTCGGACTTCACCGGCTCCGTCAGCGATCTCGGGTCCAGCCAGCCGTCCTGCTACGAGTTCAAGAGCGCCGGCTCCGGCCAGGGCGTCTGCGTCAAGAACAACGCGGCGTCGGTGTGGAACCGCACCGGACAGACCGTCCGCGTCTACTACAACAGTGGCTTCGGCGGCGCCAGTCAGGACTTCGCGCCGGGCCAGATGGCCAACCTCAACGCCACGCTGAAGAACAACGAGGCCTCCCACCAGTTCCTCGGCGGGGGTGGCGGGAACCAGGCCCCGACTGACGACTTCGACCACGGCACCCGCGGCTTCGCGGCCAACAACTGCACCGCCTTCGCCGCGTACCGCATCGCCAGCCGCCTCGGGGTGCCCAGCTTCAGTAACTCCTACGGCGGAGTCACCTGGGGCAACGCCGGCACCTGGGACGACGCCGCCGTCCGGGTCGGCGTCCGGGTCGACACCACCCCGACCGTGGGCGCCATCGCGGTCAACGACGTCCACAACCTCGGCCACGTGGCCTACGTGAACGCCGTCTACTCCGACGGTTCGTTCGATGTCGAGGAGTACAACTGGAACACCCCGCTGGGATACGGCACCCGCTCGCACCTGCACGTGAGCAACGCCGGGTACGACTTCCAGCACATGCTCCACTTCTGACCGACCGCAACATCGGGACATCCGCAGCGCGCCCCGGCCGACACCCGGGGCGCGCCAACCGTTCACCCACTTCGGCGAGGACGGTCACACGATCTCAGGCGCCGTCATCGCACCGGCTCGAAGCTGTGCACCAGTTCGATCGTGCCGATGATGTGCGCGTTGAACTCCGGCAGATCCTCCGCCGGCACCCACAGTTCACGGATGTCGCGGCCCCCGGCCAGCTGAACCGGATAGCGCGCCAGAAATGCCGAGTCCACGAAGAATCTGGTCACGTACCCCGAGCCCGAGTGCGGCACATTCCACTCCCTGGCGATACGCACCGCGTAGTCCTCGGTCAGCACCGGGTAGAAGATCGGCTGGTCCGGCAGCCGGGGCGGCCAGGCCCGCCACCCGGACTCGCGCACCAGGGCCAGCTCCTCAGGCCCGGTGGGGCGCCACAAGGTGGTCACCGACAGACGCCCAGACACCCTGACCTCCATTTCCGTCGCGAACGAGGCCACGATCGTCCCAGACCATCCGACGGCTCGCATCCGCAATCCGCACGTCAGCCGCCGCCGCGACCGCGGGCAGCCGGTCTGTCATCCGTCCGTCAGACGTGACTGGCGGCGCTTGCCGCGCTCGCCGGCCCGGCTAGGCCGAGGTCATCAACGCGGTGAAGCGCGGGTCGTTCCGTACGGTGGCGCAAGGCCGCGCCGCGGTCCAGCACGGAGGGCCCGAGGAACGCTGCCGGATCCAGCAGGCGACGCAGCCAGGCGCCGGTCATCCGGTGGTCGTAGAACCCGCCGGGCAGTTCGTCGCCGCCGACCTGCCAGGCGCTGTCACCCATCATGAGCAGGGCGGTGTGGGTCCAGCGGGTCAGCTTGAGCGGTTCGAGGTAGTGGTCGACCTCCGCCTGCGCGTGCGGGAACCGGGCCCGGGCGACGTCGCCGAGGGTCGGTGCGGCGCCGGCCCGGATCAGTACCCCACCGCCCCGCAGGTCGCGGACCTCGATGGTGGGATCCGCGAAGGTCGGCGCGCCCCCGCGTTCCGCCAGCACCGTCGCGAACGTCGGACCGAGGACGGTCAGCCAGCCCGCGCCGAGCACCCACCGCCGCGCCGACACCAGCCATCCGTCGAGGTGGCCCACGTCCAGGCCGAGGAAGCGCCGGCACCACCGGAAGATCTCCCGGTACGCGGACCGTTGCGCCGAGGAGGACGCGTACGCGCTGAACCCGCCGTGGCCGGAGCGCACCGGCAACAGCTCGGCCAGCTCGGCCGCCAGTGCCACGAGCCGCCGCGGATCAGCGTCGACCGGCAGCATGACCTCGCAGAACGCGGCCCGCGGTTCCCCGTCGTCGTTGTCGGGGACGCCGCACAGATTCAGCACGTGGTCGCCGATCGCCAGGCGGATCCCGTACATGCCGGAGCCGTCGGCGCGGACCGCGTCGGCCCACTCCTCCGAGTCGGGGTCGGCCGCGCGGTTCTGCTTCACGTAGAACCTGGCCGGCAGACCCCAGATCAGGTCGCCGTCGACCGGGAAGTGCCGCCGGAAGGCGCGGAACGCGCCGACCAGCTCCTCGCGGGACGGATACGCACCGAGGTACAGCACGAGATTGAGCCGCACGTACGCCAGCTCGGTGCCGTCGCCGTCGCGGTGGACCAGCTCCGCCGGCGTGACCGGCGCGGGCCGCTCGCCACCCGGCGAGGCGGGCACCGGTGGACCGGCCGGCCGCCCCTCGGACGGCGCGTCTGCGAGCTCCGCGCGCAACTCGGCCAGCAGCGTGCTCTCCGCCTCGGCCCGCCACCCGGGGTCGGTCTGCTCGGCGGCGGAGCGCTGCTCCCGTTCGGTGGCCCGGAGCACGTCGCGGACCATCTCCAGTACGTCCGCCAGGTACCCGTTCAGGTCGGGGTAGCGGCAGTCCTCCTCGTACAGGAAGTCGACGACCTCGCCGGAGCCGACCAGCAGGAGCGTCTGCGCGGTGTTGTCGCACTTGCCGATGACGACCGCGTCGGTCAACTCCGCGGGCATCTCCCCGTCGTCGTCGAGGTCCTCGAGCATCCCCTTGGCCCACTCGCCCACCTCGCCGCACAGCTCGTCGACGCTGAACAGGCGCATCCCCCACGGGCAGTCCGACCATCCGTCGTGCTGGCGGAGGAAGTCGAGGTAGGCCGGGGACAGCTTGTCCCCGAAGCGCCGCACGGCACGCGCGACGGCCTCCTCGCCGGCGGGGCCGCCCGGCGGGTCCAGCTCGTCGTCGGCCTCCAGCGCGGCGGTCCGCCGTGCCACGTCGATGATCTCGGCGATGGCGGCATGCATGGCGGGCACGATAACGGTCCCTCGCAACCCCTCGCCTCCGCCCGGCGCTGGCCGACGACGACGCTCAGGCGTTTCGCGCGGCCGGCGCGGTCCTGTCCCATACGACAGGACCGCGCCGTCCGCGTACCTACTCGTAGCTGATCGCGGTCAGTACGTCCGTGCGGGCCGCCCTGATGGCCGGCAGGGCGGCGGCGAGGACGCCGACGACGACGGCCAGGCTCAGGTACACGAACATCTGGGTCCACGGCAGGACCAGGACCGCCAGCCCATCGTCCTTGAGCGCCCGGACGATCGCCGCCCCGAGGCCGACGCCGACGCCGATGCCCAGCAGGGCGCCGAACACCGAGATCACCACCGACTCGACCGTGACCATCCCGATGATCTGGCGACGGCTCATGCCGACGGCGCGCAGCAGGCCGAGTTCGCGGGTGCGTTCGATCATCGACAGCGCCAGGGTGTTGATCACGCCCAGCACCGCGATGATGATCGCCAACGCGAGCAGGATCTGGATCATCGCGAGCAGGATGTCCACGAACGATGTCTGCTGCCGCTCGTAGGAGCTGCGGTCGACGACGGTGACCTCGGGGCTGTCGGCCAGGTACGTGTCGATCTGGTCCTTGACCCGCGACACCGGCGCCCCGTCGCCGAGCCTGATGTAGGCCCGGACCGGGGTGGGGGTGAGGAAGTTCCTCGCCGCCGCCTGCGGGAGGATGAACCCGTCCATGACCCCGGTCTTCCGGTACACCCCGACGAGGGTGTAGGTGACCGCCTCCCCACGCGAGCACCGGATCCGGACCGTGTCCCCCACGGCGAGGCCGTAGTGGCGCGCGGTCTCCTCGTCGAGGATCGCCTGGGTACCGGACACCACGTCCACGGAACCGGACGTGGCCCGCAGTCCGAGGATGTCGGCCAGTGCCCGCACGTCACTGGTGGCGTACGCGTAACCACCGTCCCTGTCGTTGATCTTCGCGCCATCGATGTAGATGCCGGCGACGGCGCGTACCCCCGAGATGTCCTTGATCTTGTCCAGCACGGACGGGTCGAAGGTCGGCGGCGCGGTGCCGAGTTGTTCGCCGGAGATGACCAACTCGGCCCGCAGGCCGTCGTCGATCGTCCTGGTGATGCTGGCCCGCATGGACGTGGCCACGACGCTGACCCCGATCACCAGCGCGATGCCGATCATCAGCGCGGCGGCCGTGATGGCGGTCCGGCGCGGGTTGCGGGCCGAGTTGCGCCGGCCGAGCTCACCCGGCGTCGACCACGACAGGATCCGGCCCAGCAGCGACACGACCGGCCGGCTGATCGACGGGGTGAGCAGCGCGATCCCGACGAAGGAGAACAGGACGCCACCGAGCACCATGGCCAGGGTGTTGTCACCGGCGTCGCCGGCGAGCGCCACCCACAGGCCGGCCACGCCGAGCGTCGTGACCACGCCGCCCACGATCGTGAGCGTCCGCAGGGACCTGGTGGTGTTCGCCGCGTCCCGCATCGCGGCGATCGGGGGGATCCGGGCGGCCCGCAGCGCCGGGAACAGCGCCGCCAGGACCGTGACGAGGATGCCGATCGAGAACGCGGCGATCACCGCCGCCGCCGGAACTACGAGGCCGCTGGTCGGGATGACGCTGCCGATGGCCCCGACGAGCCCGGCGCCCACGCCGATCCCGGCCCCGAGACCGAGGACCGAGGCGATCAACCCGATGAGGACGGCCTCCATGATCACCGAACCGATGACCTGGCCGCCACTCGCGCCCAGAGCCCGCATCAGGGCGAGCTCCCTGGTCCGCTGCGCGACGATGATCGAGAACGTGTTGATGATCAGAAATACGCCGACGAGCAGCGCCACGGCCGCGAAGCCGATCAGGACGTTGCGGAGGAAGTCGAACACGCCCTTGACCGCGTCGGCCTGCGCCCTGCTGATCTCCTCGCTGGTCCGGACGACGAACGTGTCGCCGAGCGCCGAGCGCACCGAGTCGCGCAGCTTCCCGTCCGAGGTGCCGGGTGCGGCCGTGACGTCGATCGAGGTGAACAGACCGGTGTCGCCGAGCATCAGCCGCTGGGCCACCGGGGTCGTGAACGCGATCGTGAACTCACCGGCGATCGAGCTGCGGTCTCCGGAGTAGCCGAAGATCCCGACGATGGTGAACTGCTTCTTCGGCTCCAGGGTCAGCACCCCGACCTGGTCGCCGATCTGGTACCCGGAAGCCTCGGCCAGCGCCCGGTTGATCACGATCTCGGTGTCCGAGGACGGGGCCCTGCCCGACCGCAGCTTCACGATGTCGTTCTCGCCGGTCCAGTTGGTCCCGAAGGCCTGTCCTCCGCCGGTGACGACCTTGCCGTTCCTGCCGATGAGGCGCGCGCCGTTGGCGAACACGGTGCCGGTGGCCCTGCGGACTCCCGGCACGGTGGACACCTTGTCCAGCACCGCCGCGGGGATCGGCGCCGTCGGGCCGTTGGCGATGGTGGACCTGCCCGTGACGGAGACGTCGAGTCCCTCGTAGACGGAGGCGTACAGGCTGTCGAAGGACTTGTTGAGCGTCGAGCCCAGCACGAAGGAGCCGGAGACGAACATGACGCCGAGGACGACGGCGAGTGCTGACAGGACGAGTCGGAGTTTGCGGGACAGGAGGCTTTTCAGGGTTGCTTTGAGCATCAGACGTCACCGCTGTGGGCGTGGGGGTCCAGGCTCTTGAGTTTGTCGTGGACCTGGTCGACGGTGGGTTCGAGGAGTTCGTCGACGATCTGGCCGTCGGCGAGGAAGATGACCCGGTCGGCGTAGGAGGCGGCGGTGGGGTCGTGGGTGACCATGACGATGGTCTGGCCGAAGTCGCGCACGGAGTTGCGCAGGAAGTTGAGGACCTCAGCACCCGAGCGTGAGTCGAGGTTACCGGTCGGCTCGTCGGCGAAGATCACATCGGGGCGGGAGACGAGGGCGCGGGCGCACGCCACGCGCTGCTGCTGACCGCCCGACAGTTCGGTGGGCTTGTGCTTGAGGCGGTCCTCGAGCCCGACGGTCTTGATGACCGTGTCGTACCAGACCTGATCGGGTTTACGGCCGGCGATCGACAACGGCAGCAGAATGTTCTCCTCCGCCGTCAGGGTGGGCAGCAGGTTGAACTGCTGGAAGATGAAACCGATCTTGTCCCGGCGCAACTTCGTCAACCCACTGTCCGACAGCTTGTTGACCTGGGTGTCACCCACGAACAGATCACCACGGGTCACCGTGTCCAAACCCGCCAGACAGTGCATCAACGTCGACTTACCCGACCCCGACGGACCCATGATCGCCGTGAACTGCCCCTGCGCCAGCTCCACGTTGATGCCCCGCAACGCGATCACCTGCGCCTCGCCCTGCCCGTACACCTTCCACACATCGGACGCACGCGCCGCGACCGACCTAACCACTGAAGTCATCGCTGACTCTCCTCCCTCCGTACGCACCGGCCGCTGCGGCCGGGTGCGAGAGCTGCGAACGGCGCCGCGGCCCTCCGGCGAGGGACGCATCCCCGAGGGCGGACAGCACCCCGGCCGGAATCGGCCGGTCGTGTGTCCACGTCTCCCGTTCTCGCGGATGATCGCCCCGGTTCGCTCGTCGAAGAACCCCCGTTTGCTGCGATCAACGTTCGCAGTAGCGAGGTTACGTCAGATCGCGCACCGTCCGCAAAGGAGTTATCGCTCGCCGTCGACGTCTGCGGCGAGTCAGGTCCGTGGATCGCGCCCCACGAACGCCCGTCGGGATGCTCGCCGGCTGCGGCGAACGGTGTCGCGCCGCCGTTCCAGGACTGCCGCTGACCAGGCGGGCGGTGACCGCGAGGCCGATGACCGCGACCCTAGCCCTCCGCGCGGAGCAACCCCGTCAACATGCGGGTGATCACCCGGTCGAAGAGCGGCTCGGCCGGCGCGACCGGTCCGGACGCCGCAGCGACGACCACCGCCGCGAGGTGCGGATGCCGCCCCTCGGCGGCGACCGCGCCCACATAGGCCGCCCGGGCGTGCTGGACCTCCGGCGACTGCTGGTCGCCCAACTCCGCGCGGGTCAACATGAGCACCAACCCGCCGAGCAGCCCGACCGTCTCCAACTGGGTGACGGCGTCCACCTTCAGGGTCGACATCGCGGCCAGGGCGTGTTCGAGATAGTCCATGGCGTGCGGACCCACCGCCATCCGGCTCGCGGCCAGCTCGATCATCCACGGGTGGCGCAGGTACCCGGCGCGGCTCTCGTGCGCGAGCACCAGCAGGTCGGCGAGCCAGTCGCCGGAACCGAGCCGCGAGTAGTCCAGCTCGCCGTGCACCTCGTTGACCATGAGTTCGAGCAGCTCGTCGCGGGAGACGACGTACCGGTACAGCGAGGCCGGGCCGGAGCCGAGCGCGCCGGCGACAGCCCGCATGGTGACAGCGGGCAGACCGCGCGCGTCGGCGATGCCGATGCCGATCCCGGCGATCTCCTCGCGGCTGTGTTCCGGCACCGGCCCGCGTACCGCACGCTCGGGCCGCAGCCAGATGCTGTCGGGCACGTCGCTGTCCTCCTTCGCGAACACTGTGTAGGCGGTATCTTGACATCCTCGCCCGCTGGTGGGGGGCGGTTCTGCCGGGCGTTTAGGCCCGGTCTGGTGGTTGGCGCGGCACCGGTGTGTGGTGGCTGATGCGCCCGATCCCGGCCTGTCCGGCGGTTAGGTGTGCTCGGTCTCGGATGTTGCGGGCGGCATTCACGTCGGCGTTGCAGGTGTGTCCGCAGGCCACGCACCGGAACACCGCTTGGCTTTCGCGGTTGTCGCGATCAGTGTGCTTGCAGGTCGAGCACTGCTGTGACGTGTACGCCGGGTTGACTTTGATGACGGTCATGCCGGTCTTGCGGGCCTGGTTGTTCAGGGCGAGTTCCAGACCGTGCCAGCCCTTGTCGAGGATGGCCCGGTTCAGGCCCGCTTTCTGCCGTACCCGCCGGCCCGGGGCGTCGATGGTGCCGGCCGCTGAGGCGGTCATGTTGATGATGCGCAGGTCTTCGATCACGACCTGGCCGTACGTATCGGCGAGCCGGTGGGCGACCTGGTGGGCGAAATCAGTTCGCCTGTCACGGACCTTCGCCCACAGCTTGTTCATCTGGGCGCGCACGGACCTGGCCCGCCCCGACGTTTCGCCTTGCTCTCACGCCGGTGGTGTTCCTGCCGCCCCGCCCGCCGCGCGAGGGCCGTCATGCGCCGTGCCTCGCCCGGGGTGAGGCTGGCCCGGTCATGCAGGTCACCATCGGACGTGGCGACCGCCACGATCACCCCTCGGTCCAGGCCGACCACCCGACCCGAGTGAGGGTGGGTGGGGGTGTCTGGCTGGCCGGTGGCGACGCCGAAGGCCACATGCCAGTCCCGGCCGTCGGACGACAACACCAGGTTGCGGACCGTCCCGCCGAGCGGGCGGGTCCAGCGGAACTTCACCGCCCCCAGCTTGGGCACGGTGACCTGTCCCCAACGACGGTTGAGCCGCCGCACGGTCACGGCCTGCCCCGGCAAAGGCACCGCCAGGCGCGAACCTCGCCGCTTGCGGACAGGAGCCCCGGCGGGATGGGCCGGATTCCACCAGTTGCGATAGGACTGGTCCAGGTGCCGCAACACCTGCTGCCCGGCCTGGGCGGGCAGGTCAGCGACCCAGTCCAACTCCCGACGCGCCGCCGTCAGTTCCGCGCACTGGCGGGTCGTGCCGAACGACACCCGACGCTGCGCCCACGCGAACCGGCGCTGCTCCAGAGCCACGTTGTACAGCCACCGACAGGTGTGCCCCCACGACGTCAGACGAGCGGCCTGCTCATCGGTGGGATACGCCCGATACCTCCGGCCGCTGTCAGCCTTCACGGACATGATCATACGACCATCCCGAACGACGGCAGTACCTCTGGCGCGACACCCGCCTCTGGACCATTCCGCGACACGCTGGGCGAAAGACGTCCCTAGCCGGGCTCCGACCCGGTGGCCGCAGCCCGGGCCGCCCGCTCGACCTCGGCGCGACGGGCCTCCCAGTGCGCCTCGTCGTCGTTCGCCGCCCGGTGCGCCGCCGTCCCGGTCGAGCCGTCGAGCTGTTCACGGAGGATGTCGGCGTGACCGGCGTGCCGACTGGTCTCGGCCAGGACGTGGACCAGGATGTTGAACAGTTTCACGTCCGGGCGGGGCCACCACGGCACGAAGCCCGGAGCGTCGATCGTCAACGCGTCGATGGTCGCGTCGGAGTGCTCCCACACCCGACGGTAGCGGTCGACGATCTCCTCGCGCGTCTCCCATTCGGTCGCCCACATGTCGACGCCGCGCGCGGCGGGATCGTCCCACCGGGGCAGCGGCGCGGGGAACGGCCGGCCGAAGACCTCGCCGAAATACCGGGACTCGGTCAGCGACAGGTGTTTGACCAGGCCGAGCAGGTTCGTGCCCGTCCGGGTCAATGGCCGGCGGACGTCGTACTCGCCGAGCCCGTCGAGCTTCCACACCAGCGCCTCGCGTATCCCCCGCAGGTCGCCGTGCAGATACTCCTTCGCGAAGGCATCCATCATGGGGTCCGAGCCTGCCACCGTGGACGGCTGCGCTCAACCCCGTCACCGGCCGGTCGACGGCCTCCAGCCGGCCGGCGGGTCCTCACCCGTCCTGCCGTCCACCGCCTCGCGGATCAGGTCCGCGTGCCCAGTGTGCCGGCCATACTCCTCGATCAGGTCGCACACCAGTCGACGCAGGCTGGCCCTGCCCCCGCCGGCATGCACGAGCTGGTCGAGCCCGCCGTCGGCCAGGGCCGCGCCGAGCCGGGCGCGGGACCGCTCGACGGCGTCGTCCCACAGCCCGTACAGCACCGCCGGCTCGTCCTCGGCCGCCGAGGTGAACTCCCAGTCGTCGGACCCGTCCCAGCCGAACGCGTCCCACGGTGCGCCGATCGGCGCACCGCTCAACTTGACGGTGAAGAGGTAGTCCTCCTGCGCGGCGAGGTGCTTGAGCAGCCCGCCGAGCGTCAGGGTGGAGACGCCGAGACTGGTGCGCAGGCCGGTCGCGTCAAGGTCGTCGGTCTTCCACCGGAATGTCGCGCGCAACCGGTCGAGCGCGCCGGTCAGGTGTTCGGTCTCGGTGCCGGCGAGCGGCGGCTCCCACGGGCGGTCGTCCTCGGTCATGGCCCCACCGTAACCGGCACCACCGACATTTTCCGGCCGGCGCCGAGGGCCGTGGTCGGGCGGGACAGCCGCGAGGCGAGGAGGAGCATCCACCCGCTCCACCCGATGTACCCGGCGAAGTTCACCAGGTGGGCGGCGGGGAAGATCCCGGCGGCGATCGCCAGGGCCGACGCCGCGCCGAGCGCGCGGAACCACCGGCCCTCACCCGGCCACGCCGCAGGGTCCCTGGCGGTGGCCGGGACCGCCGGCTACTGCGGGGCCAGGGCGGCCAGCAGGTCGGCCCCGGTCAGGACGGTGACCCGGGCCGGGTCGAGATCCCCCGGGTACACCGCGTAGCACTCGGCTCCCGCCGCCAGCCCAACATCGCCGCGCACCAGGGCCGCGAAGCCCGCCTCCGCCGGATCCCCCGGCTCGTCGGCGGGGCCGAGCAGCCGGACCCGGTCGAGGAACACCACCACCGGCTCGGCCGCGCCCCGGACATACCCGGTCCGCCGGTCGTCGGGGTGGCGGACCACGATCCGGTCCGCGCGGGCGGCGGCGTGCAGGCAGGCCAGCTCCCACATGCTGACCCGGCGGCCGGCGGCGAAGTACCGGTCCACGGCGGCGGTCAGCAGGCCCAGGCTGCGGGAGTAGCCGGCGATCGAGTGGCCGGAGCCGCGCGCGCCGAGGGTGGCGTCGACCCAGCGGATCGTCTCGGCGCCCAGGTCCAGGATCAGCGGGGTGGCGACCTTCGCGTTGCCGGTCAGGTCGAAGCGGTGCTCCACGGCGCGCGGGTCGAACGTGGCGGAGTCGGGCTCGGCCATCAGCCCGGCGAACGCGTCGGTCATCGCCTCGAACGGCACGTCGTTGTAGCTGAACACGATCATCGTGACGTACCGGACGCCGCGCTTGCGGAGCATGGGCAGGTCCAGGTCGACGAACTCGCTCGCGCCCAGCGGGGCCGGCGCCGAGGTGAGGTCGCCGGAGTGCACCGCCGCCCGGCCGCCGAGCCGCAGCCGGGTGTAGTCGCACCAACCCTGGAACCCACCGTCGGCGTCGTACATCGCCACCGACAGGTCCAGGTCGACGCGGGTGCCGGCGGGCTCGGTCCAGTGCAGGAACAGGCGCAGCGTCCGGGCGTCGGGGAGCGGCTGGCTGCTGCCGCGCGGCAGCGCGACCAGGCTCGCGGCGGCGGTACGCTCCGCGAACGGCGCCGGCAGGTCGGCCAGCCCGGCGTCCAGGACGGCCACGGGCACCCGGGACAGCCGGGCCGCGCGGTCCAGCAGCTCGGCGACGACGACCTGTTCGAGGTCGCCGCCGAGGTCGGCGGGCAGCCGGGGCCGGTGGTCGGGCTCCGTCCACAGTCGCGCGGTGCCGCCCTTCGGGAAATACAGTCGGGTGCCGGCCGGCCACGTCGCCGCCCGCAGCGCCCCGAGCGCGGCGACGAGCACCCCGGGCGAGACGGCCGGGGCGGTGTCGATCGCGGCCTCGACCAGGTCGTTCGGCGCGTCGCCGCGGGCGGCCAGGGCGACCAGCCGGCGGAACAGCTCACCGGGACGGCCGCGCACGGCGGCCAGCGCCTCGGCCGACCGGCCGGCGCGCAGCGCGTCCTCGACCAGCCTGGCGGGGCGGCGGGTGCGCAGCCGGCCGTCGGTGATCTGGAACGTGTCGGGGTAACGGCCGGCCGTGGCCGCCAGCTCCGGGGTGACCTCGGAGCCGCGGAGCGCGGCGAACGCGACGGCCGCCACCGGGTACCGCCGGAGGTGTTCGAACGGGTGCAGGTTCTCGGCGATCCGCAGCCAGCCGCCCCGGTGCCGGTGCAGGTCCTCGACCAGGGCCGAGACCGGCAGCGCGTCGAGCCGGGCGAGGACGGCCCGCCGGAGCGCGCGGGGCACGGACCGGCGGCGCGGCGGCGGGGTGGTCAGGCCGGGGTCGCCGCCGTGCCACACCCACAGCAGGCGCAGCAGGTCGGTGGCCGTGTCGGTGTGCCGCCGCACCAGCTCCGCGAAACCCGGCTCGGCGGTCAGCCGGGCCAGGACGAGCGCCCGGGTCTCCCGGACCGGAATCGACGCGGGCAGCCACTCGGTCAGACCGGGCCCGATCCGGTCGAGCAGCACCTGGAGGTCGGCGCGTTCGGCGCCCGACAGCGGGGTGCGCCGGGCCAGCAGGGTCGCGACGGCCTGGTACACGGTGCGGTCCAGCCCCTCGCAGCGGTACAGCACCCGGGCCCGGCGCGGCAGCGGGCCGACCGCACGCGGCCCGACCGGCTCGGGCAGCACCCCGCACGGGTCGATCCGGCCGTGGCAGATGGGGCAGCCCGCGTAGACGTCCAGGTCGAAGCAGCGGCCGCAGACCAGGTGCGCGCACGGCGCGACCGGGGACACCACGTCGGTCGTGCCGCACAGCACGCACGGCTGGGCCGGCTCCTGGGCCAACAGGGCGAACACCCGGTCGACGTACAGGCCGAAGGTGTGCTCCGGGATCTCCTTCGGGAAGGACCGGAACAGCGGCACGTGCGGCACGTGCCCGCCGACGATGGTGTCCAGTTCGGACAGCAGGGCAAGGCCCAGGCCGGCGAGCCGGTCGGCGGGCAGCGAGGCGAGGTGGGTCCGCAGATCGGCGCTGAGCAGGAAGCCCCGGGCGAGCACGTCGGCCTCGAGCGCCACCAGGCCGTCGGACACGCTGACCTGCTGCTTCTTCGGCTTGACCTTCGCGACCCCCGGCAACAGGCCGGGCGCGAGGAGCCCGAACCGGCGCAGCAGCACCCCGGCGAGCGGATCGGTGCCCTGTCGCGTGCCCAGCATGATCGCCCCCGTACCGGAAAAAAGAAGGTGGGGCGGAGATCGGGTGCACTAGATCTTTACCAAAAAGGAGAGAAGGAAGCACACCCAGGAGCCGCCCCGGGCTGGGAGTCTACGCGGATCGGAGCGCGGCGCGCATCCCAGTTGGGGACCTTCGACGTCACGGACGCAGCAGGACCGCGAGCACCTCGTCGATGTAGCTTTCGACGTCGGCCGCGTCGCCGGGGAACGTGCGCGGCAGCCGGGTCGACAGCTCCGCGTGGCCGACGTAGGTGGCGTAGGCGAGCAGCCCCCGCTGGTGCGCCCGGGCGGGGGTGAAGCCGAGTTCGGCGAACAGGTGCACCAGGTACCCCAGCCGGCGGGCGGCCACCCGGGCCAGGACGGGTGCGACCTGCGGGTCGGTGGCCGCCGCCAGGACGTTGACCTCCACCCTGTGGTATTCCGCGACCGGGGTCGCGCTGCGGAACAGGGCGCGGAGCCGGGCCGCCGGGTCGGGTTCGGCGCGAAGACCCTCGATCACGGATTCGGTGTACCGGTGCTCCCAGCGGGCCAGCGCCGCCGCGACCAACGCCGGGCGGTTGGGGAAATGCCAGTAGAAGCTGCCCTTGGTGGCCCGCAGCCGGTGCGCGAGTGGCTCGACGGCCACGGCGGCCAGACCGTGCTCGGCCAGGACTGCGAGCGCCGCGTCCGCCCAGTCGTCGGCGGTGAGTCTCCTGCGCTCTTGAACCATGACCATACGGTAGCGTACGGTCTGGCCATACGCCGCCGTATGGAGGATCGCATGCGCAATATCCAGAGCCGGACGATCAAGGCCCCGCCCACCACTGTCGCCGACCTCCTCGCCGGACTGGGCGGGCCGGACGACCAGCTGTGGCCGTCGAGCTGGCCGCCGCAGCGGTTCGACCGGCCGCCCGGGGTCGGCGCCCGTGGCGGTCACTCCTCGATCCGCTACACGGTCACCGAATGGGAGCCGGGGCGGCGCGCCCGGTACACCTTCGACCACGGCCTGGGCATCGACGGCTGGCACGAGTTCCGGCTCACCGCCGACGGGCCGGACACCTGCACCCTGACACACGAGATCCGGGCCCGTACCAGGGGAAAGGTGATCCTCAGTTGGCCCTTCGCCGTGCGGTGGCTGCATGAGGCACTGGTCGCGGACCTGTTCGACAACGCCCAGCGACACTGCGAGGGCGTCGCGGTTCGCCCGGCCCGGTGGTCGCCGTGGGTCCGGCTGATCCGCGCCGCACGGCGGCGCTCACAGCCGGTCGCCTGACCACGTACCGGGCGCCCGCCAGATCGCGGATTCCCCACCGCGCCCGGTCCCGCTGACGTCTACTGGAGGAATGGCGGAGGTCACGACGGAACTCCTCCGGTCCATGATCGCGGACGGTCGGCACAGTGACGCCGTGGCCAAGGCCGACGAGCTGGCCGACGGGCCGCCGTACGTGGCCGCGTACGCCACGTTGCAGAAGATCGCCGCCCTGTTCAACCTCGGCCGGTTGACCGAGATCCCGGCCGCGCTGGACGCCGCGTACGCCGCGGTGCGCGGCCACGATCCGGCGTTCCTGGCCGAGTTCCACGCGCTGGCCGCCGGCCGGGCGTTCCTGGAGGGTTCGCTGGACCGGTGCGCCACCCACATCGTGCTCGGCGACCGGGCGCTGCGCGACGGGGCGGCCGACAGCATGGAGGCGGTCGACGCCTACGGCGACCTGGGCTACATGAACTCGCTCATGGGCTTCTACGAGCACGCCGTCGCCCTGCTGCACGAGTCGCTGGTGATCGCCGAGCGGATCGGACGGTTCACCCCCTACTTCCGGCGGCAGGACATCGAGCTGCGCCAGGCGCTGTACCTCGACCACTGCGGCCAGAGCGACCAGGCCACCGCGATCATGACCTCGATCGTCGACGAGGCCGACGAGCTGATCGCCACCCACGGACCCGAGGCGCTGCGGCCGATTCTGCGCACCGCGGTGTGGTACGCCAGGGTCAGGCTCGCCGCCACCGACCCGGACCCCGTCCGGCGACCGCCGCCCCCGCCGCCGACCATGGTCGAGGCGGACGCCCCGGAGAACGAGGCCATGGTCGCGCTCGGCGAGGTGTGCCGGGCGATCACGCTCGGCGAGCCGGACCGGGCCCTCGACCTGCTCGACCGGCTCGACGTGCAGGTGGAACTCGTCGGAGTGGGTGAACCGGAGCGGCTGCGGTCCCTGGCGCTCGCGGCGGCGGGGCGCTACCAGGAGGCGTACCTGGCGGTGCAGGCCTCGTTCGCGGCCACCTCGGTCACGTTCGACCGGGCCCGAAAGCTGTTCCTGGACTCGGTCGCGGTGCGCCTCGACCACGAGGAACTGCACCGCACCGCCGCGCGGTACGCCGACGAGGCGCACACCGACACCCTGACCGGGCTGCCCAACCGCCGGCACTTCCAGCGGTACGCCGCGACCGAACCGATCCGCCGGCACACCATGATCGGGGTGATCGACCTCGACCGTCTGCACTCCCTCAACGCCGAGCACGGTCACCTCGTGGGCGACGAGGTGCTCCAACGCGTGGCCGCCGTCATGAGCCGCTCGGTCCGCCGAGACGACCTGCTCGCCCGGGTCGGCGGCGACGAGTTCGTCCTGGTGATGCCGGGCGCGGTCCTCGCCGAGGCGGAGCGGCTGAGCCGGCGGGTGCGCGCCGACATCGCCGCGGAGGACTGGTCGGCCCTGGTCGGCACGGCGACCGTGTCGGTCAGCGTCGGCTGGGCCGAGCTGGAGCCGGGTGACAGCCTGATCGAGGCGTTCGCCGAGGCGGACCGGCGGATGCTGGCCTCGAAGGCCAGCTCCCGCTGAATCCGGTCGACACGCCACCCCGCTACGGCGGCGGGTACCGCCACCACGGCATCGGCTTCGCGTCGGGCGAGACGGACTCCTTGACCAGCGGGCCCCGCAGCCCGCCGACCGCGGCCATTGCCCCCGGCTGCAGGCCAACGTCCGGATTGCGGTTGCGCAGGACGGTCGGCTCGAAATCGTGCGCGAAGTACATGCCGTGTTCGAACAGCGTGCCGCCCCAGGCGACGTTCTCCTTCCCCGGCGGGCGTTCGACCTCGATCGACACCCACAGGGTCAACTTCGCGCCGTCCTTCACCGGCAGCGGCTCGGCGCGCCGGTTGGTGAACAGGTCCGCGAACTGCCACTCGCTGGGGTTGAGTTCCGCCGCCCACGGAGTGCCCGGGCCCGAGTCGGTGGTCACCGCGAGGGTCAGGTCCTGCCCAGGGATGGTCGGGTCGATGAGCGGGCCCCCGACCTGCGGCGTCCAGCCGAGGCCCTTGAACTGGTCGCCGCCCACCAGCGGCGGGACCCGCGACGACGTCGCCGAGACCGCGCCCCAGCGCCAGTGCAGGTGCAGGCAGTGGAACGCGCCGGGGGTCGACGGCAGCGACCCGTCCTCGGCTTTCGGGAAGTGGTGGTAGTTGTCCCAGGTCCGGGGCGCGGGTTTGGCCGACCGCCTGAGCCGGAGACCGGGCCCGAGGAACTCGTGGTGCAGAGGTTTCTCCGCCCCGGCGAAGACGTCCGCGAGCCCGGCGAGCCTCGGCACGGACGTACTGGTGTCCTGGAGGGGGCTCGGTGTGTCCTCGTGGTCGCGGAACACCCCCGCGAGGTCGCGCCGCTGGCTGGGGTCGGCCCCCCGGCTGAGCGCCGGCCCCGGGCTGAGGTCGAGCCCGAAGCGGAAGTCGGCCCGGAAGTAGGACGGTCCCGGCAACGGCTCCGGCCCGGGGGTCACCGTGAAGGTCAGCAACGGGAATAGGCGGGCGGCCCGCAGCACAGCGCCGGGCTCGTGCGGCGGGTCCTTCGAGAGCGGGCCGAACAGGAACGTCTGTCGGAGGCGCATCCGGTCGTTGCGCAGATTCGGGATCGCGGTGTCCGCCTCGAACTCCGCCGCGAGGCCACCGACGGTCGGGTAGATCCCGAATCCCCCCGGCGGATACGCCCCGGGCTTGAGGGGGAAGGCGGGAAGCTGCGCGGGCAGTTCCGCGCTGCCGGGGACGAAGGACCGGACCCTGGCCGGGCTGGTCCGCGGAGCTGTCCTGTCGTCGGGGGGTGGTGCCCCGACCCACACCCTTGTCAGTCGGATGTCGTCGGCGAGCCCGTAGCCCTGGTGGGTCACGTTCCGCAGCACGATCCCGCCGGGCCCGAGGTCGTGGGACATCTCCCAGCCGCTCGCCTGGTAGAACGTGCTCACGAGCACATCACCCGCAGCGCGGCCCTCTCGGTCACACTGTGGACGGTGTCGCGGACCCGCAGGGCGACGTCGTACACGCCCGGGCCGATCCGCGCCGTGCCGCCCGACCCGAGGTCGAGGAACTCCCCGGGCGCCGACGGGGACCAGGCGCGCCACGCGTAGGCGTACCGCCCCGATCCGCCGTACACGTCGGCGGTGAACCCCATGGCACCCTGCCCCGTCGTCGGCAGGATCCGTACCAGCATCGAATGGCCGCTCGCCGGGGCGAGTTCCGCCTCGTCGTCGTCGTAGCGGATCCAGAACGGACAGGTCGTGTCCCGCTCCGCGTCCTCGTCGCCGCTGACGTAGATCAGCTTCATCTTCTCCTCCTCGGGTACTTCCGCGGCGGGGTCGTCGTCCTTCGGCGGCACGATCCGGGCGACGGGTTCGTCTCCGGTGAGGACGCGACACGTCGAGGCGAGGGCCTGGACGGTTCCGCCGGCGTCGACCCAGACGTCGACGCTCTCGCCCAGCACCGGCACCGGGGCCTCGGTGCTGCCAGGGCGCAGCAGGCGGGCGAACCGGCACACCGTCCGGGCGCCGTTCCCGGGAGCGGAGGCGCCGAACGACAGGGTGTCGACCAGCCGCAGGTCCCCCGGCAGCAGCTGGTCGAGCCCCGCGCCGCGCAGTCTCGCGGACCCGGCGATCCGGCGCCGGGCTCCCTCGAGGAAGCCCAGCGCCAGTTCCCTGGCCTGCGGCCCCGGCAGCGGCCGCGTGCCGCCGGAGCGCCGTCCCGTGTCGAACCACAGGGCCCCGCTGGCCGGGTGGACCTGGAGCTGGCGGTCCTGCGTGCCGGGGAACAGCGCGGCCCGGATCTCGTCGGTCTGCCCGACCACTGCCGCCGGGTCGCCGAGCCGATAGATCCGGATCGAGGACTTCGGGGGTACGGCGGGGCGGGGCACCGCCGGCCCGGTGACCGGCGGGATGGTGGGCAGGGGGATCGGGCTCCCCTCAGCGAGGCTCATGTCCCCGCCTCAGAGCTGCTGGCCGGTCTTGGGGTCGTAGGTGACCTCGACCGCGACGATCTGGTCGGTGGGCAGCACCTCGACCCACTGGTCGAAGATCTGGTGCGGCTCGGCCGGGCGGAATCCGCCCTCCAGGGGGTCGAAGCCGGTCTCGAACACCCGCTCCGTGGCGAGAGTGTTGCGGATGTCGGAGTTGGTCGCCTGGAGTTCGGTGACGAGCTTGTCCAGCACGTAGCCGATCTTCTTGCCCCGCCAGTCCTCCGGGTCGCCCGGCTGCCACGCGTAGTCCTTGTCGAAGGCGGCCTCGCCCTCCACGTGGACGTCCCGCAGCCACTGGAAGGCCTCGACCTCGTGGCCGGGCCGGATCGGCAGGACGACCTTCACCCAGGCGGCGTTGAGGAACTCGTTGCGCCGCTCGTCGCCGTCGGCCTGGATCAGCCAGCCGAGGGAACTGCCCATCGGCGCCGGCAGGGTGTCCTCGGTGATGAGGTAGTCCACCCGCCACTCCCGGGGCTGCTCGACCGGCGGGGTCGGCGGGTCCGTCGGGGCCGGCTGCGGCACGGTGACCGCGTCCGGCGGGTACTCGGAGCTGGTGTGCGAGTACCAGCTGACCACCGTCTCGCCCTCGATCGGGTCCTTGGACAGGTTCGTCCAGGAGTGCTCCGGCACCGGATACCGGCCGAGGGAGTCCTTCCCCGCGACCGTGGTGACGTTGTCCGGCCGCCAGAAGTCGGGGTTCACGAAGTACAGCATCCGGTCGATGTCGAACATCTGCCGGATCAGCTCCGAGCCCAGGTGCGGATCGGAGACGTTGCGCAGCTTGGTGACCAGGTCGGCGAACACCACCTGGCGCTCCTCCTTGCGGAGTTCCTCCGAGGGGCGCGCCCGGACCTTGCTCAGCAGGCTCAGCCGGTCGCGGACCGCGTCGGCGTACGTCTTGCGTTGCAGGAGCGCGACCTGCTGGTGGTACTCGACCATCGCCGCGTCGAACGCCTCCTGGCCGGGGTTCTTCGCCGGCGGGTCCCACGTCAGCGAGATCGTCAGCGCGATCGTGCCTCCGCCGCCGGAGTTGAGCTCGTCGACCAGGACCTTGAAGACGCCGGCGGCGGCGTTCACCACGGTGAACTCGTGCACGATGAAGTTCGCGTCGCCGCCGCCCTGGGTGTGCGCGGTGACGACGATCATGTCGTTGCGCAGCACGTAGTCCGGGCCGGGCGGGACGACGTGGAACGTGCAGTCCGCGCGGATGTACTCGTCCTCCTCGCCGTCGTCGCGGTGCATCCGGTCCTGGTCGGGAAAGCGGATCCACGTCTTGTCCAGGTGCGGGGCGTTCTTGCTGCTCGGGTGCTGCCGGATCGGGAACACGCCCGAGTAGGTGGTGCGCTCGATCTTCAGCGGCGCGAGCGGCTCCGGCTTGCGGATCGACGTCAGGTCGGGCGCGGGGACGACGTGCACCAGCTCGCCGAGGCCGAGCTTGCGGCCGGGCGCCGGCACCGTCGCCGCCCCGCCTCCGCCGGCCCCGAGGAACACCTGCCAGCTGAGCTGCGTGCCCAGGTGCTGGACCTGGACGCCGACCTTGCGCATCTTGCGGCGCAGCTCGTAGTTGAGCAGCTTCTGGGTGGTGTTCTGCACGACGTACCGTCGGCTCGACGTGTCCGTCGTCTCCGTGACGGTCTTGAAGGTCGTCTTGAAGTTCCGGGTGATCTCACTGCTGACCTTGGAGCTCTGCGTCCGGGTGTGCTTGTGCGTCTGCTCCGAGGACTTGCCGGTGGCGTTGTGCGCGCTGTAGGTCGCGCTCGCGTCGCCGTGGTAGATGCCGGCGAAGCTCGCGCCCGCACTGGCGCTCGCGCCCAGCGTGGTGTCGTTGGCGTTGCTCTCCTTCACCGCGTCGGCGACGTCGGTCTGCTCCGTCAGGCTCTCCTCGACCCGGCGGACGGTCTGCTCGGACTGCTCGGCGGACTTCTCCACCAGCGACCGGCGCGAGGTGGTCTCGATGACCTCGACGGTGCCGCCCGGGCTGATCCACAGGTGTCCGGCGGGCGCGCCGAGGAATGTGTCGAACTCGAAGAAGTACTCGCGGAACAGGTTCACCAGGCCGACCGGCGACAGGATGCCCTCCAGCTGGCCCTGCTCGGCGAGCGCGGCGAACGCCGGGTGCTCCAACTCCCGCGCGGCGACCCCGCCGAACTGCTCGGCGGTCAGCCCCGCGCCCTCGGCGATCCGCTGCGCGCCCTGCCGGCCGATCCAGCCCGCGAGGGGCTGGTAGACGCCGAATATCTCACTGGCGTACGGCAGGGTGCCCGCGAACTCGGCGACCGGCCGGCCGGTGAAGACGCGCTGACTCGAGGCGGGCGCCGGCATCAGCTGGACATTGTTCACCTCGCCCGTTGGACTCTTCGCGAACGGCATCACCGTCCACGGCCTTCCGCTACCCCTGCCCACCAGGAACAACTCCCGGTCGGTCTGGTCGGCCGGCGCGACGAAGGTGATCGTCTGCGGGCCGAGTCCGTTGACGGCCCGGCCCACGTACTGGCGGCTGATGTTCGCGTCGGGTTCCAGGAACGCGCCGGCGAGCGCCGGCACGTCGGGGAACAGGCGCGGATCCTTGACGTCCACGTCGGCCGGCAGGGCCAACGCGATGCGCTGGCTGCCGAGCAGGTCCGACGGCGACGTCGGCTGCACGGCGTAGGTCCACACGTGGTACCGGGCGTTCGGCCCGCTGGCGGCCAGCGGGGTCCGTCCGGTGAAGGTGATGACAAGTGACATGGGATTTCCCTTTCCAGGAGTGGCGGACCGGCTCAGTCGCGGGCGAGGTGCGCGGCCGCGTCGTGCCGCACGGCGGTGGCCACCTCCGCGGCGGTCGGCGCGGCGGGCAGGTGCGGGGCGAGTGCCGCGGCGAGGGCGTTCACGTCGACGTCGCCGGTCGCCTGCGCGGCCCGGATGGCCGCGATGTCGGCGGCGAGGGCGTTGACCGTCGCCTCGATGCGTTGGAGCCGCGCGACCAGGGGGAACGGAGTGTTCGCCTGGTACGGGCTGGACTCCAGTGCCACGGCTCCCCACAGATCGGCGAGCATGACACCGGCGGCACGGTCGCCGACCACGGCGGGCTTGCCGAACGGGGCGTAGGACAGGTCGGACACGGAACCTCCAGCGTCGGGATCGGGCGGGATCGGGGTCGGCGTGCCGGCACGGGTGAGCACGCGCAGGTCGTCGAGGCTGCCGCGGTAGGCGGACACGTCGATGTCCTGTCCGGCGACCCGGCCGTGGCTCGAGAACTGGAGAATGGTCGCCGTGTCCCATCCGCCGTAGCCGGGCGTCCACCAGTCACCGGGCACCGACTCGTAGAGCCGCGAGCCGTATCCGGAGCCGTCGACATAGTGGGAATGCCACAGGTACGGCGTGAGCGCGGAGCCGTCGAACCCGCCGGTGTGGTCGTCCCACCACCAGGCTCCGGAGTAGATCAGCACCGGGTGGTCGCCGGTCGCGGCGTTCCACTCGGCCATGAACGCGGCCATCTCCGGCGGTCCGCCGTCCGCCTCGCAGTCGAGTTGGACGAGCCAGCCGTCGGGTCCGCCGTGGGCGCGGATCCGGTCGAGGAACCGCCGGGCCTGCGCGCCGCCGTCACCGGCCCGCAGATAGTGGTACGCGCCGGGAATGCCCCCGGCACCGATGATCTCGGGGATGTACGTGTCAAACCACGGGTCGGTGTAGTCGCCGCCCTCGGTGGCCTTGCAGACCACGGCGGCGTAGCCCTCGGCGACGATGCCGGCGGCGTTGATGTCCCCTTGCCAGTTGGAGATGTCGGCGATCCAGACGGTCACGATGCCTCCGAGCGAACGAGTGCGAGTTGCGCACAGCGTCGCGGGCACCGCTCAAAGTCCGCTCAAGGTTGTGGATGCGTCGATGGAAGGCCCTGAAGGGGCCTCTGCGCTAGAAGCCGGACGACTTCGACATGAAGTTCGAGACCTGGACCTCGCCGCCGCAGACCGTGAACGCGAAGGCGACCAGGTGGCTGACACTCGCGTCCGCCGGGGTGCGGAAGGCGTAGCCGTCGGCCTTGTCGCACGGCTTCGAACCGACCGGCACCTGGCTCCACTTCAGGAAGAACACCGCGTAGTCCCCGTGCGTCAGGTTCTGCGGCGTCGCTGCCGCGCCCAACTGGCCGAACGTCGACGGGATCTGGCCGACGGCCACGCCGCCCAGCGTCGCCTCCACCGTGCCGCCGCCCTGCGGCACCTTGCCGTACACGGAGACGAACGGGCGCCCGGTGAGGGTGCACGTGACGGCGGACGTGTTGTGCACGTCCATCTCCTGCACGAGCGTGCCGGCCGCCCCGGAGCTCTCCCCCACGATCACGTTGACCTGGTCGGTGGTGCAGCCCTTGACCGCGACCCCGGTGGGCGGCGCGACGGTCTTCGGCGCCGGGGCCGGAGCGGTCTTCGCCGCGGTCGCCGCCGCGGTCGCCGACGCGGTGCTCGACGGCGACGCACCCTGCGGCGCGGCCACCGGCGGGGTACTGCCCGACGCGCAGCCGCCGACCGCCAGCACGCCGACGGCGGCTAGGACGAGCACACACTTCCTGGTCGCCATGGTCGGCTCCTCGTCGATCCCGGTGCCTCGTCGCGCGGCACGCCGTAGCGGGACGGTACAGGCGCGCGGTGATCTTTTCCGGTGAACTGTCGGCCAGCTGACGAACGGGACGGGACGGGAACCGCCCGCGCACCCCACGTACCCGAAAAATGGTCTTTGATCTGCCCCGCCGGGATCGCGGCGCTAGATGCCGGCGTCCCGGGGCAGCCGGAAGACCGATCCCCCGAGCATGGGCAGGGCGCTGGCCAGCATCCCGACGGCGCACACCCACAGGGCGAAGCGTTCCCCGACGACCTGGATCAGAAAGCCGCCGAGCAACCCGCCCACAGGCATCATGCCCCACATCAGGAACCGCATGGCGGAGTTCATCCGCCCGAGCAGTTCGGGCGGGCAGACGGCCTGGCGATAGGTGATCTGCGCGACGTTCTGGATGGCGCTGCCGCCGATGTAGGCCGCGTAGCCGAGGGGATACAGCGCCACCAGCCAGCCACCGCCCACCAGCGGCATGAGCAGGAGCAGCGGGAACGTCACGGCGAACGGCAACCACAGCGTGCGGGCTATCCCGAGTCTGGAGACGACGCGATTGGCGAACACGCTCCCGACGACCCCGCCGACCGCGATGGCCCCGGTCACCACGCCGTAGGCCGCGGCTCCCAGGCCGAGTGTGTTCACCAGCAGCAACGGCTGGACGGTGAGCAGCGCGTACTCGAACAACAGGGCGATCATGCCGTGCAGCGCGACCCGCCGCAGAATCGGCTGACCGACGACGTACCGCAGCCCGGTGACGAGCTCACGGTGCAGCCGCGGCCGCGCACCGGTCCGTCGGACCTCCGGTTCCCGCGGCCGGATCCTGCCTAGCATCCCGGCGGAGACCAGGTGGCAGGCCGCGTTGAACGCCACCGCGCCCGCGGCCGTGATCCACTGGACCAGGGCCCCCGCCGCGGGCGAGCCGACCAGCAGACTCCCGTTCCCCGCCACCTCCAGCTTGCTGAAGCCGGCCAGCAGGCGGTCCTTTCCCAGCAGGTACGTGACGTAGCTCTGCTGCGCCACGTCGAAGAAGACATTGCCGACACCGGTCACCAGGGCGACCACGTACAGCTGCTCGAGGCTGAGCGCTCCGAACGCCACGGTCACCGGCACCGACAGGAGCGCCAGCGCGCGGATCAGGTCGGCGGCCACCATCACCGGCCGTTGCCGCAGCCGGTCCACCCAGATCCCGGCCGGCAGCGCGACGACGAGGAAGGCGAGCGTGCTCGCCATCACCAGGAATCCCACCTGCTGGGCGGAGGCGTGCAGTACGAGCACCGCGATCAGCGGCAGCGCGACGAGGGTGACCTGGCCGCCGGTGCGGCTGATCGCGTCCGAGGCGAACAGCAGCCGGAAACCGCGATGGGAGCGGAGCAGGTCGTCGGCCGGCTGTTCGCGCTCCTGCGCGTGCACGGTCATGACGCGATCCGCGCCGGCTCGGGCAGTATGCCGCTCATCATGGCCCTCCAGGGTGACCTTCAATGGACTGACTCCGAGATGTCATCGACCGAACCGCACGCGGCGTGCGCCAGCCGTCGCACGATCTCGGCGAGGATCGCGGGGGTCGTGGCGAAGTTGAGTCTGAGGAATCCCGCGCCGGGCGGGCCGAACTCGACGCCGTCCATCACGGTCACCCGCGCGCGTTCGGCGAGGTCCGGTATCGGCGGGTGGTCGCGCAGGTCGAGCCAGCCCAGGTAGGTGCCCTCGGGTGGGGTGTAGCGGACCGTCGGCAGGTGCGAGCCGAGCAGTTCGGCCAGCAGATGACGGTTGTGGTCGAGTCGGGCGAGCACCGTGTCGAGCCACGGCCCACCCGACTGGTACGCGGCCGTGGCGGCCAGCACGCCCAAGGTGGCGGTGCCGTCGGTGTGCAGCCGGCCGAGGTGACTCCACCGTTTCCGATCGGTGTCGTTGCTGGTCAACAGCTGGGCGCACTTCAGCCCCGCCACGTTCCACGCCTTCGACGTCGACGTGGCCGTCACCGTGTGCTCCGCCGCCGCGTCGCAGGTGGTCGCGTACGGGACGTGGCGGTGCCCGCGATAGACGAGGGGCGCGTGGACCTCGTCGCTGAACACCCGACCACGGTGCCGCTCGACGACCTCCGCGACGGCCAGGAGTTCACCGGTCGCCATGACCGCGCCGACGGGGTTGTGGGGATTGCAGAGGACGAGCAGCCCCCCGCCCGCCGCGAAGGCACGGTCCAGCGCGTCCAGGTCGTAGGCGTAGCGGCCCCCGGACTCGACCATCTCGATCTGGAGGACGCGCCGACCGAGCAACCCGGGAACGGCCAGGAAGGGCGGGTACGCGGGCACCGGCACGATGACGGCGGAGTCGGGTCGGGAGAAGCACTCGATGGCCACGTGCAGGGCACGGATGACGTCCGGCAACGGCCGCACGTCCTCGGGCGACAGGTCCCATCCGTACCTGTCGTGATGCCAGGCGGCGCACGCCCCGGCCAGTCGCGCCGTCAGCTCAGGCGCCAGGTAGCCGACCTGACCGCGGTCCACCGCGTCGTGCAACGCCCGCGTGACCTCGGGAGCGGTCCCGAAGTCCATCTCGGCGACACACGCGGCCAGCATCCCCGGGCCGGCCATGGCCCACTTGAGCCCACCGCGCTCGCGCAGCGCGTCGACCGTGACGGCATCGGAACCTCTCCACACCGGCTACGTCACCTACTCCGTCAACACGTGTTTTTTGGCCGCCATGCTCGCTTCCCAGTTCTGACCGTCGAATTCCACGAACTCGATGTGCTCCGCGGCGGCGAGGTCGAGGCATCGCGCGTTGACACTGAAGTAGCCGGTGGGATGCGACCGGGGACGGTAGAACGGCAGCACGCCGCAGACCGAGCAGAAGGTGTGGTCGGCGATGCAGTTGCCGAACCGGTACGGCTTGAGGAACTGCTGGCCCTGAATCAGTTTGAACCGCTCCTCCGGGACCATCAGTTCCTGATGACCGTGCCGGTAACAGATCCCGCAATTGCACAGTGTGATGGTCAGGTTTCGGCTGGCCGCCGCGGAGAACACCACCCCGCCGCAGTGACAGCTGCCGTCGTACCACACGCGCTCGATGGTCTCCTCGTGCGTCATCGTGTGCTCCGATCAGTTCACGAGTGCGAGGGCCGCGGGCATGCCGAACGACATGGGCAGCGTCCGGTGCGGGGCGACCGAGTCGTACCGGAACGAGACGTGCCCCTTCTCCGTCGGCTTCCTGGTGAAGAAGATGAGCATGTCCCGCAGCGCCGACTCCGTGTCGTCGATCTGGTAGACCGGCGAGACACTGTGCTTGTACTCGTGATCGACGACCAGCAGGGTGTCCAGGAAGTCGCGGTGCCCCACCCGACCCCTGACCAACGCGGGATCCGTCTCGTTCCACCGAATGCCGTTGACCTCCCTCATGTCGTGCAGGAAGGTCTCCGCGCTGTCGGCGGTCATGTTCCGTGCGGACAAGAACGTGGTCATCGTGTGGTCCACCCCGTCGGAGTGCACGCCCTCCAGCGCGGGCTCGCCCAGCAGGCCGGCGGTCGTGACGGTCCGCAGGTTGAACAGGGTGCAGATCCACTCGGCGCGTCCGTAGTCCAGCCGGGGCCGGCGCGCGATGTCGACACCGTGGATGACCAGGAACTTGAAGACGAGCATCGCCTGCAGCGCCGTGTTCAGCTGCAGGTCGTCCTGCACCTCGTCGAATCCGCGCAACGTCTCCGAGTCGTGCCGGACGAAGTCCTCCTCGCGGGAGAGAACGAAGGGCTGCGTCTCCAGCCGGTATCCCCGTCGCGTCCGCGGGTCCAGGCAGATCCGCCCGTTCCTGCTCTTGCGGAACGGCAGCGTCGGGTCCGACTCCAACTGGTCGCTCACCAGCTTCAGCCGCTCGAAGTCCTCGTCCGTCGCGCCGAGCGAACTCAGCAGCGAGACCATGCTCGCCCCGTCGACGAACGCCCATCGGGTCCGGATGTACTCGGACCTGACATCCATGACCGTGGACATGGCGGATTCGTATTTCACGGCCTTCACCACTCCCTACACATGACCCGACGGTAAGCGATCTGTAAGTCGGACATCATGGTAGGAGCGGCCGCGGGCCGTCGCTTCTTCAGAAATGCCATCACGGAGCGTCATGAGAGCCAGTACCCGGCGATGAGAGCACGGTGGGAGAAGACATTTCCCGGACGGCACGGAACGGTGGACACCACGCCACACCGAGAGGACGACCGTTGCCAAAGTTGATGTTCGCCAATTCGACCAGCCGTGTGATGGCGGCCCGGCCGGATGACGTCCCCGACGACGCGAAGGACTCCTACCGCTTCCTCGCCAACCGGATGCTGTGGTCGATGAACGACGGCGACATAGCGATCCTGCCCGGCAGGGTCAGTGACGCGTGGCTGTCGTACGTCGCCGACCTGCTCGGCCTCGCGTCACCCCCCACTGTGCTCTCCCTGCGCGACCACCCCGGCGATGGCTGGTATCCCGGCGCGCGACCCGAGCTCGCCGAGGTCCTGCGCGGCCTCATGTCCGGCGGCGACAGTGCCGCGGACCCGTGGCGTCTGGAGTCCTACATCCACGACCGGGACATCGCCGGCTGGGAGCGCCTGCTCGGCATCGGCGCGGAGGAGTCCGTACGTTTCGCACAGGGCACCGCGGAACTCGTCAACTCCAAGTCGGTCTTCCGGTCGATGGCCACGGCCTTCGGAATCCCCGTCCCGGAGGGGCGCGTGGTGGACCGCGGACCTGAGCTCGTCGACGGCGTGTCCGAACTGCTCGCCCGCACCGGCGCCGTCATCGTCAAACAGGACGTGAACGCTGGCGGAGACGGCAACATCCTGCTGACCACGGTCGAGGGTGGCAAGGAGGCCGGCGCCCACTACGTGGTTCACCTGACGGCGACAGATCGCGCGACGGTCACGTCGGCGCTGCGGCCGTTCGGTCTCACGGAGGTGCCCGACCTACCGGCCGGCGCCAGTCCCGCGCGCAACGTCATCGAGGTCTACCACGAGTCGGTCCGCGAACTGTCCGCTGACATGTCCGTGCCGCGGGTCGGTGCGCCGACGCTGATGAGCTACAGCGACCTGCGCATGGCCGAGACGTGGAAGGGCAGCGTCTACCCGCCACAGAACCTCACACCCCGGCTGCACGCGCATCTGGGCGCGTACATGCAGCAGGTCGCCATCGCCGCCCAGCAACTCGGCTACCACGGGCCGATGAACATCGACGCGATCGTCACCGCGTCGGGCGAACTGCTGTTCAACGAGTTCAACGGGCGGGTCGGCGGCACGACCGGCATCGACACCATCGGACGACGGCTGCTGGGCCAGGACTACCTCGACCACCACGTCCTCGCCTCGCGGATCGCCGTGCCCGCGCCCGGGTCCGCCATCCTCACGAAGGCCCTGAAGGAGCAGGGGCTGCTGTTCACGCCGGGATCGGACCATGGCGTGATCATCTACAACGACACCACCGAGGAGACGGGCACTGTCGAGTATGTGGTGGTCGGCCGCGGCTGGGAGGAGACGTCCCAGCGCGAGGAGCAGCTGGGCAGAGTGCTGAACGAGCTCTGAGCGACCCGATGACGGCGTCCGAGGACCGGGCCGCACGGGGCGTGGGTGTGACGGGGTTGGGTCAGCCAGGGGCGAGGAGGCAGAACTCGTTGCCCTCCGGGTCGGCGAGGACCCGCCACGAGACCGCACTGTCACCCAGGTCGACGGCGGTGGCACCGAGAGCCCGCAGCCTCGCCGCCTCGACCTCCACGTCATCACCCGGGTACGGGCGGACGTCGAGGTGGACCCGGTTCCACACGGTCTTCGGCTCGGGCGTGCGAACGAACTCCAGGTACGGGCCGACTCCCGCGGCGGAGCGCAGTGTCGCGCCGTGGTCGGTCACCTCGCCCACGGTCCAGTCCATGGCCTGACCCCAGAAGCTGGCCATGGCGCGCGGATCCACGCAGTCGACCACCACCGCCGCGATAGGGCCGGTGTCCCGGTAGATCGCCCGGGGCTCCAGGACGCAGAACTCGTTGCCCTCCGGGTCGGCCATCACCGTCCATGGGACGTCGCCCTGTCCCACATCGGCGGGTGTCGCCCCGAGAGCGGTCAGGCGCGCGACCAGCTCCGCCTGATGGGCGGCCGAGGTGGTGGCGAGGTCGACGTGCACGCGGTTCTTCACCGTCTTGGGTTCCGGGGAGACGATGAGGTCGATGCAGACGGCGACGGGGTCGGGGTAGACGAAACCCTCGGGTTCGAGGTTCGTCACGCCGGGTCCCTCGCTGGAGATCCCCCAGCCGAGCGCCGCCGCCCAGAAGCCGCCCAGAGCCGAGTCGTCCCGAGCCTTCATGTTGATCTGCACCAGCCGCGTCGCCATGCCAGCGATCCTAGATGATCACTGGGGCGAGGCGGCACCCCGAAGCCAGTCAAGCTGACGGCCGCTCCAGAACTGCCAGAAGGTGCCGGGCCTGACCAGCCGGCCATCATCTCGACCGCGCGGAAATTCAGACCCTGGCAGTTTCAACGCCGACTCTGGAACTACGGACTTCACTTCCCCGTATCGAGTCCACCCACGATTTGTTGTGACGCATGTCACTGCGACTGAGACTGTGTTGCCCAGTTTTGTAGGGCTAATGGGCCTTGCGGACAGCTGGACGCTGTCACATGATGACGCGTACCTCACATGGGGTGCCACATTCACGGGGTGATGAAAATGAGGCCAACCAAAGATCCGCCATCCGAAGCGTCGGCAGTCGTCGCGATAGCGCCCGCTTCGTAGCTTAGTTCGCCAACCAAAGGCCCGTGTCGTACACGGGCCTCTCGGGTATGCAATTTCACCTCCGAACGGGCGTCCGGTCCTCTGTGTGCGAACTATCGAGGCACACGGTCAACCGGCCATTTCCCACGTCCACATGATGACGAGAGGTCAGTTCCATGACCATTTCACCGGACGAACTCCCCCTGAACGAATACATGACGGAGAGAGCAAAGACCTACGGATTCGAACGACCTCATCGCGTGGTCGCGAACCGATGGCGGTCTGAGCTTCTGAGGCGCTACTCGGATTCCGACTCCCTAGCGCTCGACGTCGGGTGCGCCAACGGGCTGTACGCGATTCAGGCGGCCCCTCACTATCGACATGTGACGGGCGTGGACCTCAACGACGAGGTACTGCAGTCAGGGCGCGACCGCCTCGCCGAGCTCGAGATCTCAAACGTCGAACTTCGTCAGGAGAACGCGAAAGCCCTGCCGTTCGGGGACAACTCCTTCGACATGGCTTACTCATTCGCCGTGCTGTCGGTAGTGCCGGAGGACCGGCCGATTCTCCAGGAGATCGCACGAGTCGTCCGCCCCGGCGGCCGAGTCGTGCTCGACATGGCGGGAAGCCAGCACCCGAGTTCCGAGTACTTCAAGGCGCTGTGGGCCGACCAGGGCGTTCCGTACAACGCGTACCGCTATCAAGAACTCAGGCAGCTCCTGGGACAGGTGGGCCTCGTCCCGGAGAGGGTCTACGGATTTGGCGTCATGGAGATCTGGCGATCCCTGCCCGTCATCTCCCGGCTGCAGGGCCTCGACGCGGTGATACATGCGTCCGCCCAACTGTACGACCTGGATTTCGCAGTTTCCAATCTTCCATGGATCAAGTCTTTCGCTCCGCGCTGGTACTTCGTGTGCCGCGCGAAGTAGGAAAGCACACAAATATTGAATAGACCGAGGAGGCGGGGGATGGCTCGGAGGACACCGGACACATTACGTGTCGTGATCGTGCAACAAGGCGTCTGGGACATGCCACTGGAATCTATGCCGTTGGCGGCGGGATACCTCAAGGCCGCGGCGCTGTCAGACGATGATATTGCTGCCGCAGCAAGCATCGACATCGCCAACTTTCGCGGCGGTCTCAGCATCGCCGACATGGCACTCGAACTGTTCCAGGACACGGTCCCGGATGTGATGGCGTTTTCAGTAATGGGTTGGAACGCCCGCGCGTTTGGCGAATTGGCGAAGGCTTTCAAACAGTTGAACCCGGAGGGGTGGGTGGTCTTCGGCGGCCCTCATGTCGCGCATCAGGCCCAGGACGTGCTACCGGCGTACCCTGGCGTCGACATCATCGTCAACGGCGAGGGTGAATGGGTCTTCCGCGACCTGCTCCGGGCCTGGATGGCTGGCGACCCGATGGACAATTTGTCCGAAATTGGAGGCATCAGTTTTCGCGGCACAGCTGGAATCGAGACGACTCCGGAACAGCCGCGGATCGAAGATCTGGATGAAATTCCTTCACCGATTCTGACCGGTGCCATACCTCTGACCGACGATGCCGGTCAGTTCAGGTACGACGTCGCGTTGATGGAAACCAACCGGGGCTGCCCGTACAAGTGCTCCTTCTGCTACTGGGGCGGCGCCGTCGGTCAGAAGGTTCGCTCATTTTCCATGGACCGTCTCCGCCAGGAGCTCGAAGTCCTGGGGCGCCTGCAGGTTCACACCGTCGTGTTGTGCGACGCGAATTTCGGGATGCTGGCGGCGGACCTGGAATTCGTTCAGTGCCTGATCGAGGTGCGGAGCAAGTACGGATATCCGCGCGCACTCGACACGTCGTGGGCGAAGAACAAGTCGGCGACCTTCTTCGAGATCGTCAAGCTCATGAAGAGCTCGGGGCTCGCGTCGTCGTTCACGCTCGCGCTGCAGACCCTCGACGACGGCGCGCTGGAGAGCATGAACAGGCGCAACATGAAGGTCAACGCCTGGGAGAGCCTTGTCCAGTGGCTCAACGCAGAGGGGCTCGACTGCTACGCCGAACTCATCTGGGGAGCTCCGGGCGAGACCGTGGAATCCTTTATGAAGGGATACGACCGTCTCGCCAGATGGGTGTCCCGCATCGCGGTGTACCCCATGCTCCTGCTGCCGAACACCGACTACGTGAACAAGCGGGACCTTTTCGGATTCAAAACTGTCCGCGGCACAACGGACGACTTCGAGTACCTCATCGCCAGCGACACCATGAGTGTCGCCGAGAACGCGGCGATGCAGCCGTTCCTGTTCTGGGCCCGAGTGTTGGGCGAGAACGCCGTCCTGCGGCATGTCTGGTTGCCCCTACTCGAGTTGGGCGACGTATCACAGTCGACTGTCGTCCTGAGTTTCGTGCGGTGGCTGGGAGTCACCAACTCCCCCGAGGCCGCACAACTGCGGGCGATGTCGGCGAAGGACGCCACCGAGAGTTTCGGCGCGGTGCTCACGATGATCTTCGCCACTGCCGGAGGTAGGTCACTGCTCGAATCCTGGTGGAGGGACGCGATAAGGCCGCTGCTGCCCGAAGAGCTCACGTGGGCGATCGACGAGGTCTTCCGTTACGACCTGTTGACCATGCCGTTATGCGGACCATTGCCAGAATTGACCGAACAGCCCCGCGCCACGGTGGTACGTGGACAGTGGCGGGATGGGCATCACTATATCCGCCCAGATGTCGACTTCAAACTCAACGTACCCGAGCTGTTGGCGTCGTTGCGGGATGGCGGAACAGACGAGGTAGTGCCCAGCCTGTGGTCGACTGACATCAGGTATCTCGTGGGGGCGGAGAACGTGGTGGGCTCGACGAACCACGAGACGTTCATGCACTACATGGGTCGTCCCGTGCCGCGGTCCGAGTGGCTGGCCATGGCCGATGGGACATGACCACCGGTCCCACCTTGACCAGCGCTATTTAGTAATCTGAGCACGCGGTGGGCCCGTCAGGGTAGATCCGCGTCGCAACTCGTATTTGAGCGCAGCCACGGTGGCCGTTCGGCCTCACCGGCCGCGCAGTCCTCGGAGGAAACATGTCTGTGAACAAGCCAAACCCGGTGCACGTCGCCGTCACCGGCGGAGCGGGGCAGGTGGGGTACGCCCTGCTGTTCCGTATCGCCTCGGGCCAGGTGTTCGGGCCGGACGTCCCCATCGTTCTTCGGCTGCTGGAGGTCACCCCGGCGCTGAAGGCGTTGGAGGGTGTGGCGATGGAGCTCAGTGACGGGGCGTTCCCGGCGCTGACAGATGTCGTCCTCACGGACAAACCGGCGGAGGCGTTCGACGGCGCGTCCTGGGCCCTTCTCCTGGGCGCCTCGCCCCGGAAGGACGGCATGGAGCGCGGCGACCTGCTCGCCGCGAACGGCGCCCTGTTCGGACCGCAGGGGCAGGCTATCGGTCAGCACGCCGCATCGGACATCCGCACTATCGTGGTCGGCAATCCGTGTAACACCAACGCCATGATCGCGGCGGCCAACGCCCCCGACGTGCCGGCCGACCGCTGGTTCGCGATGACGAGGTTGGACGAGAACCGCGCCAAGTCCCAGCTCGCCGCGAAGAGCGGTACCCCCGTCGGCGAGGTGAGCAACCTCGCCATCTGGGGGAACCACTCAGCGACGCAGTACCCGGACTTCGCCAACGCCCGGATCGGTGGCCGTCCAGTCCCGGAGGTGATCACCGACGACGCCTGGCTGAACGGTGAGTTCATCAGTTCGGTGCAGAAGCGCGGTGCAGCCATCATCGCCGCACGCGGCTTGTCGTCCGCCGCTTCGGCGGCCAACGCGGTCATCGACAACGTCCGCTCACTCAATGCCGGAACTCCGGCCGGGGACTGGACGTCCGTCGGCGTCCAGAGCCGCGGCGAGTACGGCGTGCCCGAAGGGCTCTTCTTCAGCTACCCGGTGGTGGCGAAGTCCGACGGCACGTGGACCGTCCAGGAAGGCCTCCAGCACGATGAGCGGGCAGCCGATCGGCTGCGCGTCACCATCGCCGAGCTGGAGGAGGAGCGTGCTGCGGTCCGTCATCTGCTCGGCTAGGTAATCGTGAGGTGCCTTCCGCGGTGGACACGCGTCGCGGAAGGCACCTCGACACAACACGGGGGAGATACACATTGTTAATCTGTGGCATAAAGGTGTCGCACGACGGCGGCATCGCGGTCATCGCCGACGGTCGGCTGTTGTTCTCCATCGAGATGGAGAAGTTGAAGAACGGCCGACGATACAGCGATCTCGGTGACTTAGCGGAAATCGCTGAGCTGTTGCGGGCCCAGGGCGTCGACCCGCGCGACATCGACCGGTTTGTGGTCGATGGCTGGCACACCGGGTCGCCGGAAGCGGGCTACCATGTCGCCACCCGGCGACACGGCGTCGAGTTCCTCCTCCCCACTGCCTCCTACATGCCCGACAGCACGCCCAGCGGAGTCCTGAGTGGTCTGGAGTTCGCTGGAGTTCCGGGGACCGCCCTCGCCGACGGCTACGTGAGCTACACCCACGCGAGCAACCACGCCCTGGGCGCGTACTGCACCAGCCCGTTCGCCCGCCGCCGAGAGGACGCGCTCGTTCTCGTCTGGGACGGTGGCATGCTGCCATGGCTCTTCGAGGTGGACGCCGCCCAGGGCACCGTGACCAGACGGTCCCCGGTCATGACGCTCGTGGGTAACACGTTCACCGGTTTCTGCTCCCAGCTCGAGCCATACGCCCGCGACCAGGCCACGATGACCGAGGCCGAATTCCTCCGCCAACAACTCGAGGTGCCGGGCAAGGCCATGGCCTACGCCGCCCTGGGCTCCGTAGACGCATCCGCCTTCGAGATCTTCGACGCGCTTCTCGGCGAGTTGGACGGCGTCAACGAAAAGGTCGCCTTCCACCTCGGCAGGCAGGCCGCCACTCGCCGCGATGAACTGTTTCCTGGCCTGTCCAGCGCAGACCTCATCGCGACGTTCCAGGCGTACCTGGGCCAGCGGCTGATCAGCGGGCTTGCCCAGTACCTGAACCGCACCGACCGCACGGCACCCAACCTGTGCCTGGCCGGCGGCTGCGCTCTCAATATCAAGTGGAACCGCGCGCTCGCAGACTCCGGGCTGTTCGCGGAGGTATGGATCCCGCCGTTCCCCAACGACTCCGGCGCCGCGCTGGGCACGGCATCCTGCGAAATGGTCCGGCAGGGTGATGGCCTGGCCCTCGACTGGAATGTCTACAGCGGCCCTGAGCTCGACCAGACTGGTCCAGCGCCAGGCTGGTCGGCCCGTCCGTGTGACGAGGCACAGCTCGCCCAACTGCTGGCCGCCGAGAACGAACCTGTGGTGGTTCTCCATGGACGGGCAGAGCTGGGACCCCGCGCGCTCGGCAACCGGAGCATCCTCTCCCCCGCCACCGATTTGTCGATGAAGGCCACGTTGAACAAGATCAAGGGGCGTGAACACTACCGGCCGGTCGCACCACTCTGCCTGCAGGAGCACGCGGCCACCGTGTTCCGGCCCGGTGGCACTGATCCGTACATGCTTTTCGAGCACGACATCCGAACCGAGTGGGCCGATCGGGTCCCGGCCGTCGCGCACCTGGACGGGTCCGCGCGCCTGCAGACAATCACCGCCGACACTCCGGGAACCGTCGCCGGGCGGATCCTGACCGAGTACCACCGGCTCACCGGGATTCCCGTTCTCTGCAATACCAGCGCGAACCTGGCCGGCAGCGGATTCCTTCCCGGCGTCGGCTCGGCCACGCGTTGGGGTGGTACCAAGTACGTCTGGTCCGGCGCTGTGCTCTACACCCAGGACGGAACTGTCTGACCCTCCAGACGCCGAGCGGTGGCGATCGAGTGGGGCAATGTGATGCCCACCCGACCGCCACCGCAGCTCTTTCTGTCTCTCCTACGCGGTGTCGAGCGTCGCCTTCCGCCTGCTCTCCCATTCCAGCCAACGGAGTGTCGACAGGCCCAGCGCGGCGTAGAGCGCACCAAGCGCGAATTCCCACAGCAGTTCCCGGCCCGCCGCCCCGAAAGAGCCGCCGGAGATGAGCCCGCGTGTGGCTCGGATGCCGTGCGTCATCGGCAGGGCGTTCGCCACGTTCCGCATCCAGTGCGGCAGAACGTCTGTTGGGACGTTGACGCCGGCGAAAACGAGCAGCAGGCCCATGATGATGTTCGACATGACCGCTGTCTCTCGCACGCGCAATGCGATCGCGGCCCCCAACAGGCCCAGGCCGGTGCAGGACATCGAACTCACGGCGATCGCCAGCGCGATGCCGCCCCAGGCTGCCGCTGGAATGTGAATCCGGAGCAGGGTGGCCCCTGCGGCGAGTGCGAATACCGCGACCAGGAAGCCATTTAGAATCACCGGGAGCGCGCGGCCCAGAAACAGCGGCACCCGCCTCGCCGGCGATACCATCACAAGCGGCAGTGTGCCCGACATGCGTTCGCCGCCGATGGCATTGCCCATCGCGAACAGACAGGGGACAGCCGCGTTGACCATCGCGTTGCCGACCAGAAAGAAGGAGTCGTCCTCGACGTTGGCGGCGCGGCCCACGTAGACGAAGAACAAGATCTGGAAGATCGGCGTGAGCATGAACGTGGGCACGAGGATCCACGGAGAGAGCCAGCCGAACAGAGCGCGGTAGCTGGTCAGCCCGCCGACGAAGAACAGACGAAGGCTACTCATCAGCTCAACGCCAATGTCGCGTTGGCGCGGGCCGAGCGCACCATCCAGCGGGCGACGATCGAGCCGAGCACCCCGTAGCCGATCGATATCAGCAAGCACATCACGAGGTCTCGGGCCGCGTCACGCCCTTCCGCCGCCGCGTGGATCCCGCTCATCCCCCAGGTGGGAGCCAGGACCCACGATATGGGCCGCACCCACGCCGGCAGCGCTGAAAGTGGCACGAGGAAGCCCGAGATCAGCCAGATAGGCATCTGCAGTGCCGCACCCAGTGCCCAGGCTGACCGATAGCGGACCGACGAGATCGCGATCAGCGCACCGAGCATCGCGATGGCCAGCACTGTCATTGCGACCGAGGAGAGGAACATCAACGGGCTCGCGATGTCGAGGTGGATTCCGAACACAAATCTCCCCCAGAGCAAGGTCGCAATCATGCTGTAAGCGCCGATCGTCGCCATTGATAGCGTGAGCGGGACCAGCAGCAGGGCAAACGGTCGGGGCGACAGCACCATCAACTCCAGCGTCCCCTGCCGCCGCTCCATCTGCAGGGCAAACGCCGCTGACGTGCTCACGGATGACCAGATACCCAGCGCGCTGGCCCCGACCGCAGCTGACAGCAACGCTTTACCCGCCGCGCCGCCCTGGGCGAACATCATGAAAATGGTCGTCGCGAAGAACAACGGGTAGATCAAGGACAGGAGGCCATCGAACGCTGACCGGCTGCGCATCTTCAGTTGCAGCCACCACGCGACTCCCAACAGGCGCAACATTCTCACGCGAGGCTCACCAGCTCCACGTAGGCGTCCTCCAGGGTCGGCTCGCGGGTGGCGAGTCGCCCAAAGCGGCTCCCCTCCAGGTGCCCCAGCATGGTGGAAGCGATCTCAGCGCCGGGCCGGGCATGAACCGTCAGGATCTGTGCCTGTCCCCTCACCTCGACGCTCACCGACTGCACGTCAGCATCTCGACGGAGCCCTTCGACCACTCCGTCCGGAAGTCCGTAGACGTCGACTTCGAACACGGTGCCGGTCGCCACCCGACGCTTCAGGTCGTCCGGTGTGCCCTCCGCGACGATGCTGCCGTTGGCGATAATGGCCAGGCGATCACAGAGTTCATCGGCTTCGAACATGTAGTGGGTGGTCAGCAGCACCGTAGTGCCCTCCTCGACGAGCCTCGTTACCGTCGCGCGCAGCTCGCGCGCTCCCACCGGGTCGATGCCGATGCTGGGCTCGTCGAGGAACAGCACCTCGGGTCGGTGCAGTAAGCCGCGGGCGATGTGCAGCCGCTGCCGCATGCCACGGGAATAGCCTTCAACCCGCTGCCTGGCTCGATCCGACAGCCCCACCAACTCCAGCAGCTCCGCTATGCGTCGTCTACTCTCCCGCGACGGCACTCCGTAGAGTTCGGCGAAATACCGGAGGTTGTCCAGACCAGACAGTCGCTCGTAGAGGCCTCGGTCGCCGCCGAACACATAGCCGACCCTGCGACGCACCGCCTGGGGATCCTTGGCCACATCCTGCCCAAGCACCGTAGCCGAGCCGGAGGTGGGCAACAGCAGGGTGATCAGCATCTTGATCGTGGTCGTCTTGCCGGCACCATTCGGCCCGAGCAAGCCGAAGAGTTCACCCCGGGCCACGGTGAAACTAACGTCCTTTACCGCTTCGACTGTCCTACTTTCGCGCCGCAGAAGACCTTTGCTTGTCTTGTATGTTCGCCCAAGACCGCGCGCTTCCACCACTGCTTCACTCACATGCACCCCCGCGGTTGTGATTGGCGGCGATATTCTCCACCACAACGCTGGGCGCCGCAAGACCCTACCGGGCACGGCCCGACGATCCACGCCATAGACACCAAGTGATGCCAGCGGGCCCGCTTAAGGGCATCCAGCCGGCGCGCCACTTCGCCGCGGGCGACGGTGCGACGAGGTCCAGGCAGGCGTGCACACGGGGTTGCGGGACCGTTCGACCTATGTTCAACTACGTGCCGGCCAACCGAGACGCACACGGGGGATCTCAATGGTTGACGTTTCGCTTCATGCTGCCTGGAAGTCTTCGTACGGTGCCACTGGCTGGTGTCGGCCATGACCACCATGCTGGACACGGCTTTGTCGCCGGAGGTGGAGTACCGCCTCTCACTAGAAGACACTCTCGCCAGATGCCTGTTCGATCCGCAGTATCACTGGCACCGGCTCAACCGAACGAGTCAGAACGCCCGTCCGATTTTCGCCCACGAGCGACAGCTGCTTCAGGCGGTGCCCGAGGGCCAGGTCGACAGGCTGAACGATCAGGCGATCGCGCTGCTCGAGGAGTTCAATCGATCCAGCGCGGCGGCCCAGCTCCGGCTGGCATTGGGACGGCCGGCCGAGCCGGTGCCTGGACCGGTGATTCCAGGACCACGTCGACCGTTGAACCTGGCAGTGGCCGCGGATCGGGCGGCCTTCCTCAACAGTGAGCCGGTGCGGCTTGACCAGGCCGCGCGGCTGACCAGGGCACAGTCACCGAGCGTCCTGGTTCTCGGGAGCTACCATCCGGGCCCTGTCACGTATGTCCGCCAGCAGTTGGAATCACCACTGAATCCGCTGACAAGTGTGGAGAAGACGCTGGGCCTGAGGAACTTGGAACGCGTCTGGATCATGGTGGAACTACTGAATCGGCTGGGTTCAACGGCGTTCACGGCGCTGGGTCAGCAGCAGCGACAGTTCCCGAACCCGGTGAGTCGCCTGGAGCGGCTGGCCGAAGAGGTCGATCGAATCATCCTCATCCTGGACAACGGCACCGGCGTGAACTTCGAGTTGGGGATGATCTGCGCGCGTCCACAATGGGTGGCGAAGACCGTGGTCCTGCATGACACCACCGAACAGCTCAGCCAGATGATCGAGATCGGCGCGCTGCATCTCGACAACCTGAGAGTGCTGCCGTTCACGTCGGTTCCAAGCTTCATGGCCGCGCTCGCCTGTGTGACGGATGACGACTACCAGTGGCCGGGACCAGCTGGTGCGCTACCGACATACATCGACCGGCTGCGGTGACCGGCGATGGACACGACATCACCAGCGACCTGGTACGCGAGAGAGCCAGGCCACGACAGACGGTTCCGGGTTCGGCTTTCGCTAAGCGAATCACTCCTCCGGCCGACGACAGCCGTCACGGCGGCGCTGGCCGCCGAGATCGACCGAGTCAACCTGTATCCCGACATCGAGTGCGAGCCACTGCGCGGAACCATCGCCCTAGGGCTGGGCCTCTCCGCGGAGTCTGTCATCGTCAGCAACGGCAGCGACGAGGCGCTGCTTCTGGCGGGGCTGGCCACGGTCGGACGTGGTGATCGAGTGCTACTGCCGGAGAGAACGTACACCGGCTTCGGGTACGTCGCCGACGCGCTCGGCACCGACCCGGTGCTCAGCGAGTGCGGCCTCGGCGGGATGGACGTCGAGGACTTCCGCCGGAAGCTTCCCGGCGCGCGCCTGGCATTCGTGGCCAATCCACACAACCCGACCGGAAGGTGCCTTCCTCCGGGAGGCATCAGCGCCATCTATCGGCAGGCTCGCGATCACGGCTGCGTGCTGGTGGTGGACGAGGCTTACGCCGAGTTCGCCGGGAGCCATTTCGAGTCGGCCATGCCACTGGTCGAAGGTGGCGGCATCATCGTGACGCGGACCTTCTCCAAAGCTCACGGTCTCGCCGGCTTGCGCTGTGGATTTCTCGCGGCAGAGCCCGGACTGGCGGCCCGAGTCGCACGGACTCGACGGGCCATTCCCTTCAGTGTCAGCCGATTCGCCCTGGCCGGGGTGAAGGCCGCCCTCGACCGTCCTAACGACCTGGCCTCGGCCGTGACCCGGAACACGAGCGATCGGGCTCGGATGATGGCGGACCTGAACTCCGTTTCCATCGACCACGTCGAGTCGGACACTAATTTCCTTCTGGCCAACCTAGGGTCCACGACTCCGGCGATGGCGCTTCACCTTCACGAACACCATGGCATCACCATCCGGGACGCGGCGACGCTGGGCTATCCGCACTGGGCACGGATCGGCGTCTGCGGCCGACGCCTGTGGTCGGAGGTATTCCCGCTGCTGGCCGCCCGTCACCACTCCTGCAACGCCTAGGAGCGTCATGAACAGCGTTGACCAAGATATTGTTCACGGGCTCGAGGGGGTCATGGTCTGCGGCACCCGACTGAGTCACTACGACGGGCCGAACGGCACGTTCGTCTTGCGTGGCGGCGCCGATATTCGTGACGTCGCCGGCCGGATGTCCTTCGAAGATGTCATCGAGCATCTATGGCCGGATCCGGACGCGTCGTTCAGCAAGGGTTCGCCAGGGGTCGCACACCGTCTTCACGAGTGCAGTCAGCTCACGCCAGCCGCCGTCGACCTGCTCGCCCGCACCCCGGTCGACGGCGACGCGATCGATGTGCTGAAGGCGGCGCTGGCCGTCGACGCGTTGGAAAAGTCCAGCTCCCGTGACCTGAGCGTGAACGGCGCGTTCGAGCTGACGGCCGGGCTCGCGACGGCTGCGGCACGGCTCGCTCGCCGGCGCGCTGGTCAACCTCCCGTTGAACCGCGCCCGGGGCTGGGGTTCGCGGCCAACTTCCTGTACATGTCCACCGGAGCACCTCCTGATGACCGCCAAGTCCGCTGCCTCGAGACGTATCTGGTGGTCATGGCCGAGCATGGCCTGAACCCATCGACATTCTCGGCTTGCGTCACCGCCTCGACCGGAAGCGACTTGTGTTCGGCTGTGGTTGCCGCGATGGGGACGCTGAAGGGTCCCGCGCATGGCGGCGCAGTCGGAGAGGCGTGGGCCATGGTGAACGACGCCATGTCCGGCTCGGCAGAGCAGGTGGTCAGAGGGCGGCTGGCCGCCAACCGCCTCCTACCCGGATTCGGACATCGCGAGTACCGGGTATACGACCCTCGCGCCAAGATCTTCCGCGACCTGTGCCGCACCGAGAACCCAGCCTACTTCCGGACCGCCCAGGAGATAGAGGCGGTCGCGCTCCCACAGCTCGCCGAGCGCGGAGTCGGCCGCACGATTTCGGTGAATGTCGACTTCTACGCCGGCGGCGTCCTGGCCGCCGCTGGCATCGCCCCGGAACTCTTCACCAGTTGCTTCGCGATGGCCCGGATCGTCGGGTGGTGCGCGCACGCGCTGGAGTACGTCGACTCAGGGGGCCGCTTGATCAGCCCGACCTCGAAGTGGCTGGGCTAGCCGTGAATTCCTTCATACCCAACGCGGTCGAGGCCGACATGCTCGATATACCGACCACCTGGTGCGAGACGTGGTGCGAACGGGTGACGCCACAGCAGGAGCGCCGCCTGATTCACCAACAAGCGGAGATCGACGCGACCGGGATACATCGACCGTTCTATTCAGCGGCAACCTTCCGGTACAGCACGCCCGTGGGTGAGGAGCGGCTCCGATCGACCGTTGCCGAGTTGGTGCGGCACCACGAAGGCTTACGCCTGATCTTCCATCGCCACGGCGACCAGTGGCATGCGACGTCCGCTCCCGAACTGCCGGTCAGTTTGGTGTCCCGGATCGCCCTGTCCACCTGGTCGGGCGAGGCCCTGGATGAGGAATTCGTCCGCGCGGTAGCCCAGTTCGCTCCCGGGAGCCCGCACCACCTGGCGGTAGCCGTGGACAATTCGGGGTCGGACAGCGTCGTGACCGTCCTAGTCGATCACATGGTGGTCGATGCCTACTCGTGGTCCGTGCTCCTGGCAGACCTCGGCACCGTCTACCGCGGGGACGTCGACGGGCTCGGTCCCGCCGATACGTCGGGACGGGATGCGCTGGCCGCAGTGCGGGCAGAGTTCGACGAGGCGGAGATCCCGGAGGAATGGCAACCGCTGGTTCAGGAGATGGCGGCGGTCACGCCGATCGGCTGGATCAACTTCGCGACCACTACCGAGATGAGCGTTCCCAGGTCTGACGCAGTCCGGGTCCGCGCTTCCCTCGACATCGGGGCGGAACGGCTGAGGCAGGCGTGCCAAACGGCCCGACGCACCCAGTTCAGCCTCTTGCTGGCGGCGGTCTACGGAGCGCTGAATCGCATGTCCCCGGAGCCGGCCTACATGTACGTGTATCCGTCGTTCAGGGAGGGACTGGGTCTCGGTACGTCCATCGGCTGGCTCTCGGGCCAGGCGATACTCCTGATTCCCCGCGAACTCGACGGAGACGCACTCTGGGCGGCGGCCCATGTGGACGCCATCGTCGCGTCGGCACACCAGTGGGCGATCACCGAACTCATCAACGAGAAGGTGGACGTCAGCCGCAGATTTGCGACCCGACCGAGCCTGTCGATGGGGTTCGACCAGGGAGCGCAGGGGCTGGATCTGGGCCTCGAGATATCGGCCAACCCACCGATCCAGCGGATATCCGTGCAGACACGGGGTCGGATCGCCGTCGAATTCCTGCCGACGACAGCTGGCCTGGAGTGCACGGTCAGCTACGAACCGATCCGATTCGAACACAAACTGATCAACGAGTTCATCGTGCTCGTTCGCGAGTGTCTGCACTCCTTGATCGATGGTCGACCTCGAGCCCGCCCCTCAAGCCTTGACAGCGACAGAACCGGAAACACAGAAGGGAGAAAGGACGGACATGGCGACCACCGCCAAATCGATGATCATTCACGCGCTCGATGAGCATCGGCGCCGCACACCGGAGCGCGTCGCTGTTCTCGACGACACGCACGCGACCAGCTACGGTGAGTTGTGGGCTTCGGCCACGCGACTCGCGACGGGGCTCCGCGCGCGAGGTCTGGGGCCCGGTCACATCGTCGCCATCGCCGCAGAACGCGGCCCGGCATTCATCGCCGCCGCAGTCGCGTGCTGGTTGGCTGGCGCGGCGTACTTGCCCCTGGATCTCGCAAGTCCGACGTCCCGGCTCTTGGCAATCGTCGACGAGGCACACCCCGCGCTGGCGATGACGTCGGCCGCGACAGCGGGAATTGGCCGGCGGCTCGGTTTGGACGAACTCGGGATTGGCCCCGAGGCCGGCTCGATGGAGGAGTTCGAGCCGGACCCGGCGGCCGGCACTGGACCGGCGTACGTGATCTACACGTCCGGCAGCACCGGAAGCCCGAAAGGCGTGGTGGTCGGGCACGACTCTCTCGCGAACCTGGTCCGATGGCACAACACCACCTACGAGGTCGGGCCTGAGGATCGGGCGCTTCACACTGCGGGGCTCGGATTCGACGCGGCCGTGTGGGAGATATGGCCGTACCTCACCTCCGGAGCCACGATCGTGGTGTGCTCGGACGACAGCAGGACTGTCGCTGAGGAACTGGCGGCGAGGGCCGCAGAGACCGGCTGCACGATGGCGTTCGTGGCCACGGCGATGGCGGAGGAGCTGCTGTCTGCCGGCCTCGTTCCTCCGACGCTCAGGTTCCTCCTCACCGGCGGGGACCGGCTACGCGTGTCCGGCACTCCACCTTCGTCATGCAGGCTGGTCAACCACTACGGCCCCACCGAGGCCACGGTCGTCGCGACGTCTCATCTGGTCGCGGACGAGCCTCTCGGCAGCTTTCCGCCCATTGGATCGCCCATCCCCGGGGTAGACCTGCTGATCCTCGGCGAAGGGCTCGCGGAGGTTGCGGAGGGTGTGACAGGCGAGATTCATCTCGGCGGCACCGCGCTCGCGCTCGGATATCTGCATCGCCCGACTCTCACCGCCGAGCGGTTCGTGTCGCTACCGAAACGGGAGGGACTCTGGTATCGCACCGGGGATCTCGGGCGCAGGGTTGGCGGCGTCGTGTCCTTCATCGGCAGGGTGGACGGCGAGCAGTTGAAGGTCCGGGGCATCCGGGTGGAAGCCGCAGAGATCGAGGCGGCGCTGTTGGCGGTACCCGCGGTACGGGGCGCGGCGGTATCCGTGGTCGGCCACGGCGCCGACAGTGAGCTGGTTGCGGTGGTGGTATGTGACGAAGTGACTTCCGCCAGGGCCTTCCGGGTGGCGCTGCTGCGGAGCCTGCCCGCGAGCCTCATCCCGAACCGATTCGTCGACGTTCCCAGTCTACCGACGACGCTCAGCGGCAAGGTCGACCGCGCAGCGGTGGCGGCCATGGCCAGGAAGGGGACCCGCGATGACTAGCAGTGGCCCGGTCGCCGGTTTCTGGGAGGACCCGTATCCCGTCTATGACGACATGCACGCCGACGGGCCCGTGGTGTGGGAAGAAGTGAGCGAGGCATGGTGGGTCGTGGGGTACGACGCGGCCCGGGAAGCTTTGACGAACGACAGTCTCTCGTCGGGCTGGCTCAGCGGCGGAGCGTTCGAGAACATCGACGCGGGCATTTTGCGACACATTCGCCAATGGTTCATGTGGACAGACCCGCCGACTCATCGCGATCTCCGTGCTCCCATCACGACCAAGCTCACCGAGAAGGCGGTCCGTGAGCGTCGCGATGAGATCACCGCCACTGTCGAACGGTACTTCGCGCCGATGTACGGCGGTACCCACGACGCGATCACGACCTTCGCGACTCCCCTGGTGGCAGACCTGATCGCCAGCCTGGTCGGCTTCCCGGCCGAGAGTCGCCCCGCCATGTGCGCCTGGTCGGAGGCGGCCGCCGGGCTGCTCGCGAATCCCCGCGACGAGATGCACGTCCGGCGAGCCGAGGAGGCGCTGGCGGCCCTCGCCAATGCCGTCAGCCCGACTGCCGGGGATTCCCACACAGCGAGCCTGATGGCCTTCGCGGGGGTAGCCACCACCGGCGAGGCCATCGCGAGAATGCTCGATCTCGAGGCGGACGGGAGGCTACGCGAGACCGGGGCGAGCCCGGAGTCCATTGTCGACGAACTGCTCCGCGTTGACACACCGGTGCCACATGTCCGACGCATCGCGACGGCGGACACCGAGATCGCCGGGACCCCTGTCGCAGAAGGCCAGGCGGTCGTCATCCTGATCGCGGCGGCGAACCGGGACCCAGCCGTCTTCGAACGTCCGGACAGCTTCGACCCGATCCGGAACGGAAGCCGCCACATCTCCTACGGCCACGGACGACACCGGTGTCCTGGCGCCATCCTCTCGGACCGGATTCTCTTGGCGGTCCTCCTGCGCCTACACGCTGCGGAGCAGCCGACAAGGGACCAACCCGCGACCTGGCATCGGAACCGCGGTTACCGCGCCGTAGCCAACCTTCCCCTTACCTGGCAAGAGAAAGAACTGGATAAGACATGACAACTGGCCAGAGTGTCGAAAGCACCATCTGCGATATTTTTGCGGGCGTGCTGGGTCTCGGGACGGTCGAACCGACCGACGATTTCTTCGAGCTGGGTGGACACTCTCTCCTGGCGAGCCGGGTCGCGGCCAAGGTCCGCCAGGAGACCGGAGTACGGATCAGGCTCGTCGATTTCATCGGTCAACCGACCGCCCGGCGCATGGCTGAACTGGTCCAGCGGGCGAGCGACGACTCGACCGGAGCACGGGCCTCAGGCGGCAACGGATGACGCACGCGATCCCAGTGCCCGAATCCGCCACCACGGATGAAGCTCCACTGCTGGCAGTGGTCTACGCCGTCGGATCGGCAAGTCCGATCGAGATCCTCCGAGCGGCGCAAGGCCTCTGCACCGTGGTGTTCCTTTTCGACCGGGGCGACGTCGACGGGGAAATGGCCGCCGAGTTCTTCGAGGAGTTCGGCGGCGGACGCGACGTCACCGGTCAGTCGGCTGAGGCGGTCGCGGAGTTACTCGCGGGCCGGAATGTCGCGGGAATCACCACCTTCAGCGAGTTCAAGCTCACCTACACAGCGGCGCTGTCCACGGCCCTCCGACTGTTGTTTCACAACCCAGTGGTGGCTGAGCGACTTTCGAACAAGGCCAGTCAGCGGGGCTGCCTCGCTGCGGCTGAGGTCGACTCCGTACGGTTCCGGAAGGTGCCGTCGGCCGAAGGTGTGCCGGTCGCGTTGGATGAAGTGGGCTTCCCCGCTGTCGTGAAGCCGACCGTGGGCGCGGCCAGCAGGAACGCGTTTCGGGTCGATAGCACCCAGCACTGGAAAACGATCGCCGACGGGCACAGCCTCTCCGAGGAGCTCATCGTCGAGCAGTTCCTGGTCGGAGACACGTCGAAAGCGGGCGATGCCTGGGGCGACTACGTGTCCGTGGAGGCGGTGAGTGTCAACGGTCAACATGCGTGCTTCGCCGTGCTTGGCAAGACGCCCCTCGCCCCTCCGTTTCGAGAAAGCGGCATGTTCTATCCGTCGACGCTCGGTGTGACAGGCGATGATGAAGTGTGCCGGCTGGCGGCCAGAGCACTGGATGCGATCGGCGTGCGCAACGGCGTGACTCAGACGGAGGTGAAGCTCACATCGTCCGGGCCGCGAGTCATAGAGGTGAACGGGCGCCTGGGCGGATACGTGGCTGACATCGTCCGCCGATCCGGTGGAGAGGATCCAGTGCGTCTGGCTTTGCGGGCTGCGCTCGGCGACGGGCAGTTGGAATTCCAGCGACCGACGGCTTCAGGCGTAGCCTTCCAGATCTTTCTCCCAGCTCCCGTCGAGCGGAGTCGGATCAAAGCCGTGGCAGGGTTGGACGACCTCCGTGCTCTGGATGGCGTCGACAGCGTCTGGACAGGTGTGCGTCCCGGTGACGTGATCGACGCGGCTGACGGAACGCGCAGCTATCTCGGGATAGTTCACGGTCACGTGCCAGATCACGACGCGTTGGCAGGTCTGATCACGCTGGCACGCCAGACATTGGAGGTGGAGTTCTCACCGGCCGCCGCCACAGGTCAGCTGCCCAGTCGCGAGTAGAAGCCCATTGTTCCGTCCGATAGCTCCAGCGGCCACCGGTCCGGCCCACAGCAGGGTGGGAATTGCACCGCGCTGGAGCACTAATCCGGCACCGCGGTCCCGAGGTACCGGTCGATGGCGTCGCGGTAGTACTCCGGCCCGAAGCCCAGCTGGTCGGCGAGCCCGGCGAGCCGCCGCAGCTTCGCGATGCAGACCGTCGGCTCGGCGGGCACGTCCTCGTACTGCCTGCCGGCGGAGACGCCCAACCGGAACTCCAGGTACTCGACGATGTCGCCGACCGGCATCGCCGTGCCGGAGGCCACGTTGACGGTCTCCCCCGACGCCCCGCCGGCCAGCAGCGCGTCGACGAGGGCGACGACGTCGTCGACGTGGATGATGTCCCGCCGGGCGCCCCGCCGGACGCGCACGGACCCCCTGCGGATCTGACCGACCAGCGACGGCAGGAACTGGTGCTCCCGCTGGTCCGGGCCGACAGGGTAGGCCAGCCGCAGGATCAGGTGGTCCACTCCGGACCGTGCGATGACGGACTCCATGGCGAGCTTGTGCCGGCCGTAGGAGGACGTCGGGAACACCGGACCGTCCTCGCTGCACACGGCCAGCCGCACGCCGTACATGCCGGCCGAGGAGGTGGAGAAGTAGGCGATCCGGCGGCCCGTGCGCGCGCACCGGTCGAGGGTCTCGTACACCAGGGCGGCGTCGCGGTCGAACTCCTCCGGGGCGGCCCCGTAGCCGCTGGACACCCCGGCGGCGAACACCACGGTGTCGGGGTACAGGTGGGCGATCGACCGCAAGTTCTTCGCGAGGAACCCGCTACCGACGATCTCCATGACCCGCCCTTCCGACGACTGCTAACTGAACGCACGTGCCCGGATCTGATCTACAAGCTCGGCCTGGGCCAGCAGGTCGGCGCCGGTCCGCCGTCCGGAGCGCACCCGGTCGGCGAAGTCCGACAGGAACGCCACCGCCTGGTCTACGGGCCCGACGGTCGCCTCGTGGACACCGTCCGGTCCGTGCAGCCGCGGGACCTGGACCTCGTCCGGCGGAGGGGTGTAGGCCCTGTCGACCACCGCCCGACCGGTGTCGCCCCAGAGGTGATACGACGAACGGTAGCTGTGCTCGAAGCCGAACGACAGCTCGGCGGTCTCCCCGGACGCGGAGCGCAGCAGCACGTGTCCGCGGGTGTCCACTCCGGTCGCCGGGTCGACGCGCAGGTCGGCGCCCAGCACCTCGAACGGTCCCGGCAGGAACAGCCGCGTCGCGCGGATCGGGTAGACGCCCACGTCGAGGAGTGCCCCGCCGCCCAGGTCCGGCCGGTACCGCACGTCTGCGGCGGCCCGGGGCGGGATCCCGAACGCTGCGCTGAACACCCGCGGCTGACCGAGCCGCCCGTCGGCCAGCCAGTCCCGGACGACCCGGTGCTGGGGGTGGTGGACGAACATGAAGTTCTCCTCCAGCACCAGGTCCACCGCGCGGGCGAGCCCGACCAGCCGGGCGGTGTCGCGCGCCGACGTGGTCAGCGCCTTCTCGCCGAGGACGTGTTTGCCCGCGAGCAGGGCGCGCTCGATCCACTCCGCGTGCAGGCCCGTGGGGAGCGGCACGTACGCGACGTCGATGTCGGGGCTGGCCAGCAGTTCCTCGTAGCCCGTCGCCCGGGCCCCGAACAGGCCGGCGACCTCCTCTGCCCGGGCCGGGGTCCGGCTGGCGACGGCGCCGATCTCCAGCCCCGGGGTCCGGGCCATGGCCGGCAGCATCCTGCGGACCGCGAACGTCGAGCACCCGAGGACGCCGACCCGCACCGCGTCAGCCACCGCCGACCGCCGCGCCTCCCCAGAGGCTGTGCAGGCAGGCGATCAGCGTGCGGGCCTGCACGTTGACGTAGTGGCTGTGCTGGAGGAGTTCCACGGCCTGGTGCAGGCTGATCCACCGGTAGTCGGTCGGCGCGGGCTCGGCGTAGTCCTCGTCGACCTCGGCGATCACGTACCTGTTGGTGGCCTCGTAGAACCGGCCGCCCTCCTCCGAGAGCTGCGCGTCGAACCGGATCTGGTCGGGACGCAGCGCCCTGGCCGCGGCCAGGAACTCGGGCTCGGACTTCAGTTCCTCGTACACGGTCGGGTCGCACTGCACGGTCGGCGCGATCTCCGCCACCGTCCTGCAGCCCGGCTCGACACCCGTGTGCAGGAGCAGGTGGAGCACGCCCCGGCGGCGCTTGACGAACAGGGTGACCAGGCCGGTGCGGCGCGGCTCGAGCAACGGTTGGGTCCAGCGGCGCACCTCCCGGCTCGCCGCCTCGACCGCCACGGCCACGATCCGGAAGTGCCGGTTGTCGGGCCGCTCGATGCGGTCCTCCTTGCGGACCCAGCCGGACACGTCGACGAGCGGCGTGCGCCGGACGACCAGGTCGCGACGAGACCGCCGGTCGGTGATCCAGTTCAGGATGTCCTGTGCGGTGTGCGCGGTCACGGCGTCGGCGCGCAGTGACCGGCCGAGGGCCGCGACGAACCCGTCCCCCTCCTCCGGCTCCGGACCCGGGCCGAACGGGATGCAGGACAGCACGGTGCGCAGGTCCATGTTGACCAGGTTGTCGACGTGCAGCAGCCGCTGGATCTCGCCGACGCTGATCCAGCAGAAGTCGTCGCCGACCGGCACGTCGTCGGCCACCGCGACCACCATGTTGCGGTTCTGCTTCTGGTAGAACCAGGCGCCCTGCTCGGACTGGAGCACGTCGACGACGATCTGGGCCCGCCCCGGCTCGGTGAAGTACTCCAGGTACGGGATGCCCGATCCCTTGTGCACCTTGGTGTAGTTGCTGCGGGTCGCCTGGACCGTGGGCGACAGTTGGAGGGTGTTGCAGTTGCCCGGCTCCATCTTCGTCTGCACCAGACAGTGCATGACGCCGTCGAACTCCCGCACCAGGATCCCCAGGATGCCGACCTCCGGCTGGTGGATGATGGGTTGCGACCAGCTCAGCACCGGTCCGTAGTCGGTCTGCACGGACAGGCCCTCGATGGTGAAGAACTTCCCGCTGTCGTGCCCGAGGTTGCCGGTGTCGGGGTCGAAGGACCAGCCGTCCATCTCGTCGAACGCGATCCGGTCGACCCGGAACGTGTGTGCCGCCTGACGGCGCTGTAGCCAACGCTCCCAGTCGTCCTCTCCGACGACCGAGTGCACCCGGGCCGACGCCGTGAGCTTGTCGATCAGCTGCGTGTGCTCCATGACACCGATCGTGGTGACACGTCCTCGAAGTCGGCTTGAGTACCGCTAGCCGCCCGGCGATCGGCCCCCGAACAGAAAGACGCCGCTCGCATGGCTGCGCGCGGCGTGCTGTCCGGAGCGAACTCAGGTGGGAAGTATCCGCCACCGTCCCAGTTCCGACGGGACGATGCGACGGGTCGGTTGGGGGGTCTCGGGTTCGACGCTGACGTGCTGTTCGGGTACTGTCCGCCGGTCCCGGGGTCGGGGCACGGCCGCGCTGGACTGCTCCTGGAGGAACCTGTCGAGGACCATCTGGCCGGGGTGGGAGCGTTCCTCCAGCGCCGGATCCGAGGACAACATCGCGTGCTGGAGTCGTTGGATCTGCTGGGACGGCTCCAGGCCCAGGTCCTGGACCAGGCTGGCGCGGAGTCGTTGGAACACCCCGAGCGCCTCGGTACGCCGGCCGGAGCGGTGCAGGGCCAGCATGTACTGGGCGTTGAGGTTCTCGTGCAGGGGATACTCGGCGGTCAACGCCGTCAACTCGCTGAGGATCTCCAGGTGCCTCCCGAGCCGCAGGTCCGCCTCGATCCGTTGTTGGAGGGCCGTCAACCGGCCCTCGTGCAGGCGGAGGATCTCCACTTCGAGCAGTGGTCCGGCCTGGACGTCGACGAGGGCCGGGCCGCGCCACAGGGACAGCGCGTCCCGCAGCGCCAGCGACGCCGCGCCGGCGTCCCCGGTGGCGAGCCGTTGGCGACCCTCCACGCTCAGCCGCTCGAACTCGTGCAGGTCGAGGCTGCCGCGATCGACCCGGAACTGGTAGCCGCCGTTGCGGGTGACGAGGACATTCCCCGCCACCTCATCGGCGTCCACCCCGAGGGACTCGCGCAGGACCCTGCGGATCTGCAGGATGTACGTCTGGAGCGTGGTGGCCGAACTCAGCGGTGGCGAGTCCTCCCACAGCTCCTTGACCAGGGAACTGACCGGAACGACACGGTTCGCCTGTACTAGTAGGAGTGCGAGGACCTTTCGTGGCTTCGGTGCCGTGATCCGTACCTCGCTGTCACCGCGGGACACCATGAGTGGTCCCAGAATGCCGATATCCATTGCCTCCCCCGACGCCATGTGACACACGTAGTGCGCTTGCGGGAATCCATCTCCGACGTGATTCCCCTACAGAATCCACCTCCGAAATCAGCATTCGAGTCGCATGTAAGAGAATGATCAATGGTGCTCCGGCAGACTGTATCCGGAGCACCATCGCGTCGCAAGAGAAAGATTCTCGCCTTCTAGTTTCGTGACGAAACCTTCAGCGCGCACTCACCGTCCGTCAGCGCCCGGGGCGCCAGGGGTACCACCTGGCCCCCGACCCGCACGGAGCGTAATAGTTCATCTCATCCTTCTCGAGCACAATTCGAGGGCCCCTCAAGTCACCATCATCACGGCGATGGAAGATATCTCATACTTTGTCCCGTTTTCGACATGACAACGATATCCATCACTCTCACACATATCTAAATCCATGAATCGCATGGGTTCACATATTCGAATTACCTGTTCTAGCAATCAATTCCGGAATCCCCTACTCACAGCGGCGATCCAGCGGTCCTCCAGCCCGGCTCAAGAATGCGTGCGCACGATGGGCGCCGTTCTCCCGGCGGCGTCGCGTCGCCGAAATCCATGACCAAGGAGGCCTCATGGCCGATGACCGCACGCCTGTCACCCGACAGGCCCTGCTGGACATGATGGTGACCGTGCGTAAGACCCACATCCTGCGCGCGGGCGTCGAGTTGGGCGTGTTCGACATCCTGGCCTCGGGGACGAGCACCGCCGAGGCCGTGGCGGGGAAGCTGGGCACCGATCCGCGGGCCACCCGGGTCCTGCTCAACGCCCTGGCCGCGATCGGCCTGCTCGACGCCACCGACGGGGGCTACCTGCTGGCCCCCGGCGCCGACACCCTGCTCGTCGCCGACAGCCCCGAGTACTACGGCCACGCGTTCCGACTCGCGGCCAGCGACTACGAGTGGGACGCGCTGCGCCACCTGCCCGAGGCCGTCCGCACCGGCGGCACCGTCGTCGACGACAACGCCGAGAGCCCCGATTTCGGGTACTGGCTGGACTTCGCCGTCGCGGGCACCGGCAACACCCAGCCCATGGCCGACCTCATCGCCGAGGAGGTCACCACCTGGGCGGCCGGCCGCGACACCCTGGACGTCCTCGACGTCGCCTGCGGGCACGGCCTGTACGGCTTCACCATCGCCCAGCGCGATCCCCGCGCCCGGGTGTGGTCGCTGGACTGGCCCAACGTCCTGTCCATCACCGCGGCCAACGCCGAACGGCTCGGGGTCACCGACCGGTCGGCGCAGATCCCCGGGGACATGTTCACCGCGCCGCTGGGCGGCCCGTACGACGTGATCGCCGTGACCAACGTGCTGCACCACTTCTCGCACGAGCGCGCCGTGGAACTGCTGGCCCGGATGCGGGGCGCGCTCAAGCCCGACGGCCGCCTCGTCACCGTGGCCATCACCCACGCCGGGGGCCCGCCGGCCGAGGACCCCGTACCTCACCTGTTCGCGGTACTGATGCTCGCCTGGACGCACTCCGGCGAGGTGACCTCCGCCGAGGAGGTCGCCGAGATCGTCGCCGAGGCCGGGTTCGACACCCCCAGCCAGCACAGCCTGCCGCACATCCCGCTGCGCACCTTCATCGCCGACCGGAGGAACGAATCGTGACCACCACCGCCCCCAGCTCCGACACCGTCGCCGCGGCCCAGCGCATCGTCTCGATCAACAACGCGTACTTCCGCTCCAAGGCCCTGCACAGTGCCGTGGAACTCGGGCTGTTCGCGCTGCTGGCCGACGCGCCGCGCACCGTGGCCGAGATCTGCGAGCAGCTGAAGCTGTCGGCTCCCCTGGCGACCGACTTCCTCGACGCCCTCGTCGGGCTGGAGCTGCTGGACCGCGACGGGGGCCGCTACGCCAACTCCGCCGACGCCGACGCGCTCCTCGTGCCGGGCCGGCCCGGCTACCTCGGTGGCAGCGTCCTACAGCACTCCACCCTGCACTACCACTCGTGGGCCCGGCTCACCGACGCGCTGCGCAGCGGCGACGCCCAGTCCGGTACCACCGTCACGGGACGGCACGGTTTCGCCAAGCACTACGAGGACCCGGACCGGGCCCGGCGGCTGATGGACCACATGGACAGCTTCACCACCTTCGTCGCCCCCCAGATCGCCGCCACCCTGGACTGGGGCCCGTACCGGACGTTCGTCGACCTCGGCGGAGCCCGGGGCAACCTCGCCGCGCGGCTGGTCCAGGCCCAGCCGCACCTGCGGGGCACGGTGTTCGACCTGCCTGCCCTGCGGGAGCTGTTCGACGAGCACATGGCCGGGCTCGAAACCGCCGACAGCGTGTCCTTCCACCCGGGCGATTTCTTCAGCGACCCTCTGCCGTCCGCCGACGTCGTTATCATCGGCCACATCCTGCACGACTGGCCCGTGGCGGCCCGGATGGAGCTGGTCCGCCGCGCTTACGAGGCCCTGCCCGCAGGTGGCGTGCTGGCGGTCTACGACGCGATGCTCGACGACAGCCGCGCCGAGCCGGGCACCCTGCTGCAGAGCCTGAACTGCGGCATGATCCGCGACGGCGGCGGCGAGTACACCGTCACGGAGGCCGGCCGCTACGCCGAGGCCGCCGGGTTCACCGTGCGGCAGGTGACCCCGCTGCGGACGATCACCCGCGACCGGGTCCTCGTCGCGGTCAAGCCCGGCTAGCCATGCGGGTACTCTTCGTGACGGCCGCCTGGCCGTCCCACTACACGTTCATGGTGCCGCTGGCCTGGGCCTGGCACAGCGCCGGCCACGAGGTCCGCGTCTGCGCCCAGCCCGCGGTCACGCCGTCGGTCCTCGCCTCCGGCCTGGCCGCGGTCACCACGGGACCGGACCTCGACTTCGCCGCCCTGCACCGGTCCGAGGTGGCCGGCGACGCCGACCGGCAGTACCGGGCCAAGGACTCGATCGTGCGGATGTTCCACCAGGTCGCGGACCTGATGGTCGACGACGTGGTGGCGTTCGCGCGGTCGTGGCGGCCGGACCTGATCATCCGGGACCCGGTGGCGTTCGCGGCCTCGGTGGCCGCTGAGGCGATCGGGGTACCGCTGATCCGGCACGCCTGGGGCCCCGACATCTTCGGGACGGACCAGGGGGCCTGGCTCGCCCACCAGATGCGCGACCGGCTCGCCCCGGCGTACGCACGCCACGGGGCGGCGGTGCCCGAGGCGTTCGACGCGCTGGTCGTGGATCCGACGCCGGCGAGCGTGCGGCTGGTGTCCCCGCAGCGGTGCGTGCCCGTCCGGTACGTGCCGTACAACGGGCCCGGGACCGTCCCACCCTGGGCACTGACCGCCGGGCCCCGGCCACGGGTACTGGTCACCGGCGGCACCTCCAACTCCACCGCCGCTGACGATCAGGCCATGTTCACCCTCCCGACCGTCATCGGGGCGCTCGGCGACCTCGACGTCGAGGTGGTCGTCGCGGTCACGGCGGCCGACCGGGCGCTGCTCGGCGACGTGCCGGACGGGGTCCGGGTCGTGCGGGACCTGCCCCTGCACACCCTGCTGCCGACCTGCTCGGCGGTGGTGCACCACGGCGGGGCGTCCACCTGGATGACCGCGGCCTACGAGGGCGTGCCGCAGGTCGCGGTCCCGCAACTGTTCGACCAGCAGCTCAACACCCGGCTGCTGGCGAGGGCCGGCGTGGGCTACCCGATCGAGACCGGGACCGCCACGGCGGCCACGGTCCGGACCGGGGTGACCGAGGTGCTGCGCGAGGACTCCTACCGGGTCGCCGCGGCACGACTGCGCGAGGAGATCCTCGCCGAACCGACGCCCACCGAGGTGGTACACCAGCTCACCCGGTGGCGTTAGCCCACGCGGAAGCGGCGGACGGGGCGACACCCCGTCCGCCGCATCACACTGTGGTCAGGCGTTCTCGCGGTGGAAGGTCCGCGTGCCGACGAACACGCAGACCACCGACAGCAGGGCCGCCGCCACGAACGCCTCCGCGACCGTGCGGGTGGCGTAGTGGCCGGCGAACACCTCGCGGACGCCGTCGACGACGTACCGCAGCGGGTTGAACCGCGACGCGACGTCCAGCCACGTCGGTGCGAGCTGCATCGGCAGCAGGATGCCCGACAGCAGCATCAGCGGCAACGCGCCCAGCGTCACCAGCGGCGCGAACTGGTCCTCGGACTTGAGGATCACGCCCAGCGCCAACGACAGCGAGGACAGCCCGGCACCGAGCAGGAGGAGCACCGCCAGTCCGATCAGGAGCCCGACCGGCGAGGCGCGCAGTCCCAGGGCGAAGCCGACCGCCGTGACCATCGCGATCTGGATCGCCAGCACGGTCAGGTCGCGCAGGACCCTGCCGAGCAGCAGCGCCAGCCGGCTGACCGGAGTGACCCGCATCCGCTCGATCACGCCGGCCCGCAGGTCGGAGATGATGCCGAAGCCGGCGAAGCCGGGACCGAACAGGGCCAGGTAGACGAGCACGCCGGGCACGAACGTCTGCCACGGATTGGCGCCGTCGAGCCCCGGCGTCCGGCTGACCTTGATCAGCATCGGACCGAACAGGAGCAGGTAGATCAGTGGTTGGACCACGCCCATCACGATGCCGATCTTCGTACGCAGCGTGTGGCGCAACTGGACCCGGTACAACAGGACGATCTCGCGCAAGGTTGTCATGGTTTCTCCTCCGCTAGGCCGCGATCGGGGTTTCTTCGGTCAGAGCCAGGAACACGTCGTCCAGCGTCGGCCGCTCGACACGGATCGACAGCACCTCGATGTCCGCGCGGTCCAGGGCGCGGACCGTGGTCGTGACGGCCTTGTCCCCCCGGTCGGTACCGAACCGGAGCACCGCGCCGTCGACGGTCAGGTCACGCACCGCCGCCTCCTCGCGCAGCGCGCGGCCGGCGACCTCGACGTCGCCGGAGATCTCGACGATCACCACGTCGTCGGACACCCGCTGCTTCAGCGTCTCCGGGCTGTCCTCGGCGATGATGCGACCCGCGTCCATGATCAGGACCCGGTCGCAGAGCGCGTCGGCCTCGTCGAGGTAGTGAGTGCTCAGGAACACCGTCGTGCCGTGCTCGTCGCGGAGCCTGCGGATGTAGGACCACAGGTGGCTGCGGCTGGTCGGGTCCAGCCCGGCGCTCGGCTCGTCGAGGAACACCAGCTCCGGCCCGTGCACCAGACCGAGTGCGATGTCGAGCCGGCGGCGCTGCCCACCGGACAGCGTGCCGACGACCCGGTCGCGCAGCTCCGCCAGGTCCAGGATCGCGATCACCTCGTCGACGCGCCGGGCGACCTCGGCGCGGCCCAGTCCGTACAGCCGGGCCTGCAGTTCGATCTCCTCGTGCACGATGTAGCCCGGGTTGGCTCCGCCGCCCTGGGAGACGTAGCCGATCCGGCGCCGCACGCCGACCGGGTCGGTCGCCAGGTCGCAGCCGGCGACCACCGCGGAGCCGGATGTCGGCTTGAGCAGGGTGGTCAGCATGCGCATGGTCGTGGTCTTGCCGGCGCCGTTGGGCCCGAGGAAGCCCACGATCTCGCCGGCGTCGACGGTGAAGTCCACGGAGCGAACCGCGTCGACGACGCCGTGCTTGGTGGTGAACCGCCGGCTCAGTCCGGCGGCTTCGATCAGTCTCATGACGTCTCCCCATCGGTTTCGGTGTGCAGCTCGTCCAGCGCCCGGTCGAGCTCGTCCAGCCAGGTGAGTTCCGCTTCCATCTGCATCTGCCGGCGGCGGAACATCGCGGCGTCCAGCGCGCCGATGTGGCCGGCGGCCAGGAGCCGGTCGCATTCGGCGGCCAGCGCGTCGCGGGTGTCCGACAGCATCTGGCGGCGCTTGCCGAGCAGCGCGGCGAGCTCGCGTGGGTCCGCGTCCCGCCCGAACAACAGCGCCACGCCGAACGCGTCCGGGCCGACCTGCAGGTCACAGATGGCCTGCTGGCGCAGCCGGCCCAGCTCGGTCAGGCCCGGGGCCGCGATCTCGTACACGGTGCGCGCCGGTCGACGGCCGATCTGCTCGGTGGCCACGACGGCGAGCAGTCCCTCGTCCTCCATCGACCGGAGTTCGCGGTACAGCGCCCCGATGCTCACCCCGCCCCAGTTGCTGACGTTCGTGTCCTCCGCGTCGCGGCGCAGTTGGTGTCCGTGCTGCGGACCGGTGCGCGAGAGCAGGCTCAGCACCATCAAGCGCGTTAGGTTCATGAGATTAGTATCGTGAGAGTATTCTCGTGTGTCAAGGATGCCTCGCCGAACCCATTGGAGACGCAGATGTCTGTTTCATCCCCCAACGGTGCGATCGACGTCGTCGGCGCCCGCACCCACAACCTGCGCGCGGTGAACGTGCGCCTGCCGCACGGCCAGGTGATCGCGTTCACCGGCGTCAGCGGCAGCGGCAAGACGTCGCTGGCCATCGACACGCTGCACGCGGAGGCGCAGCTGCGCTACCTGGAGGGGCTGTCGCCCTTCGTCCGGCAGTTCATCACGCCCAAGGACCGGCCCAGGGTCGACCGGATCACCGGGCTCGGCGTCACCCTGGCGGTGGACCAGCGCCGGCTCAACCGCAGCCCCCAGTCGACCGTGGCCACGCTGACCGGGCTCGACGACTACCTGCGGCTGCTCTACTCCCGACTGCCCGGCCTGTCCGCCGACGCCGGCGCCGAGCTGCGGATGCTGTCGACCTCGCACTTCGACCGGTACAGCGCGGAAGGCAGCTGCCGCGTCTGCCACGGCAACGGCGGCACCGCGTGCCCTGATCCCGACAAGGTGATCACCCAGCCCGAGCTGCCGTTGTTCGGGGGGGCGTCGACGTGGTTCGCCCGTGCGAACAGCCCCGAGCACGACGTGCTGCCGCAGCTGGCCGACCAGTGGGACGTCGACCTGGCCCAGCCGTGGCGGGACCTGCCCGCGCGGTTCCGCGAGACGGTGCTGCACGGCACGGGCGACACGCCGGTCGCCACCACCACCGTCACCCGGACCCGGCGGTCCAGCGCCGAGATCACCATCGAACGCAACGAACCGCTGCGGGGAGCGCTCGCCGAGGTGGAGCGCCTGTACCGGAGCGCGGGGACGGAGTCGGCCAAGGACCGCTACGCCGTGTACATGGCGGTCCTCGTGTGCGTCGAGTGCGGCGGCAGCGGGTACGCCCGGCTGGCCCGGACCACGACGCTGGCCGGTGTGACGTACCCGGAGATCGTCACCAGCGACATCGACGACCTGGCCGCGTGGGCCACGACCCTGCCCGACACGCTCAATCCCGCACAGCGCGAGGTCGCCGACATGGTCACGGCGGACCTCACCGGCCGGCTGTCGCTGCTGTCCCGGCTCGGCCTCGGTCACCTGCAGATCAACCGGACCGCCCCGTCGCTGTCCGGCGGGGAACTGCAGCGCACCCGCACGGCGGCGCAGCTCAGTACCGCGCTCACCGGTGTGATCTTCGTTCTGGACGAGCCGACCGCCGGCCTGCACCCCGCCGACAAGCAGCCGCTGCGCGAGATCATCGCGGCGTTGCGCGACAGCGGGAACACGGTGCTGCTCGTCGAGCACGACCCGGACCTCATCGAGGCCTGCGACTGGGTCGTCGACATCGGGCCGGGCGCCGGACGGCACGGCGGCCGGCTGGTCGTCGCCGGGACGCCGGCCCAGGTCGCCGCGACGCCGGAGTCGGTGACCGGCCGCTATCTGGGCCACGACGGTCCCCGGATCCGCCGCACCGGCCGGGCGGTGGGCGGCTCCTGGATCACGCTCTCCGACGTCGACGTGCACAACGTGCGGCTGCCGGAGCTGCGCGTGCCGCTGGGCGTCCTCACCTGCCTGACCGGGGTGAGCGGCAGCGGCAAGAGCAGCCTGCTGCACGGCGCGCTGGGCGCGGGGCTGCGGGCCGTCCTCGACGGCGACCTGCCCACCACGGTCGGGCGGGTCACCGGCGCCGAGCGCCTGACCTGGATCCACACCGTCGACCAGCAGCCCATCGGGCGCACGCCGCGGTCGAATCCGGCCACGTACACGAAGGCGTTCGACGCGATCCGAAAGCTGTTCGCGGGCACCGGGCAGGCTGCCCGCCGCGGCCTGACCGCCTCGTCGTTCTCCTTCAACTCCCCCGATGGACGGTGCGAGGTGTGCACCGGCTACGGCCGGCGACTCGTCGAGATGCACTTCCTGCCGGACGTGTGGGTCACCTGCGAGACGTGCCAGGGCCGGCAGTTCACCGCGCCGGTGCTGGAGGTCGCCTACAAGGGACTGGCCGTCGACGAGGTGCTCGCGCTGACCGTGGAGGAGGCGATCGGGGTGTTCACCGAGCCACCGGCGCTGGTGGCGACCCTGGACGCGCTGCGAAGGGTCGGGCTCGGCTACCTGACGCTCGGCCAGAGCGCGTCGGAGCTGTCCGGCGGCGAGGCGCAGCGGCTCAAGCTCGCGACGGCGATCCTGTATGGCACCAAGAGTCGGGGTCCGGGCCTGGTGATCCTCGACGAGCCGATCACCGGCCTGCACCCGGACAACGTGCAGACCATCGTGGACGCGTTCGACCTGCTGATCCGACGCGGCCACACCGTGGTCATCGCCGAGCACGACCTGCACGTCGCGGCGATCAGCGACTGGATCATCGACATGGGTCCCGGCGCGGGCGTCGACGGCGGCCGGGTGGTGGCGCAGGGCACGCCGAGGGAGGTGTCGGCGGCCGGCGGGCTGACGGCGACGTACCTGGAGCCGCTGGTCGTGCGGTGACGGACGTGGCGGGCGGCCCACGGCCGCCCGCCACGCCGGACCGGTCACAAGGCCGGGGGGATCCTCGCGGCCAGTCCGTCCAGCAGGCACTCGAGCCCGAGGTCGAAGCTCGCCTCGGATGTGGGGTGCGGCGCGCCGGCGGCCAGGAAGCGGCCGTAGGTCGGATACAGCCCGCACGACACGGCGTGCGCGAACACCGGGCCGAGCAGGTCGTGGAAGTCGAGTTCGGTGTACTCGCCGATCCACTCCTTCTGCGCCTCCAGCTCGGTCCACGCGAGGGCGCCGGAGCCGAACACCGAACCGATCACCAGGCCGGCGTAGCAGTCGACCGTCGCGGCGTCCAGGCCGTGGCCGTCGAGGGCGGCGAACGCGAACTCGATGTGCCGCAGCGCGTTCGGGCCGAGCAGCGGCCGGGTCTGCACCAGGACGGCGAGCCACGGGTGCCGGCCCAGCGTCTCGCGGGTCGCGACCGCCAGTGCCCGCAGGTCCGTGCGCCAGTCTCCGCTCGCCGCCGGCAGCGCGATCTCGCCGAACGCCGTGTCGACCAGCAGGTCCACCACGTCGACCGGCATCTCCACCTGCCGGTCCATGCCGGGAGCCCGGTCACCCAGCGCCGCCGCCACCCGGGCCACGGTGACGGCCCCCGGCCCCTCGGCGTCGGCCAGGCCCACCACGATGGCGGCCAGGTCCGCCCGGGTCACCGGGTACGTGGGGTCCGGCTCGGGCTCCGGCCTGCTCCACAGGAAGCTGATGTGCTCAGCCACCGGCCACCTCCCGCAACCGTTCGGCCACCTCGGCGGGCGACGGCTGTTCGTGGATCTCGGCACGCAACGCCCCGGCGCCCGCGTCGCACGCCCCGTCGAGGAGCTTGCCGAGCACCGCCGCCAGGGTGTCGGGGTCGGCGTCGGACACGGGTACCTGCAGCGCCGCCCCGGTGCCGACGAGGGCTCCGGCGTCCTTGACCTGCTCGGGCAGGTACGGCAGGGCCAGCTGGGGCACCCCGTAGTACGCCGCCGTCAGCTGGGTCGTCGAGCCGCCCTGGTGCACGATGGCCCGGCAGGACGGCATGAGCAGGTGCAACGGCAGCCGCTCGAGCACCCGGACCCGGTCGGCCACCGGGACCTGGTCGCGTTCGCCGGCGTTGACCGCGACCACGACCTCCACGTCGAAGTCGAGCAGTGCGCGGACGACCGCCGGCACCAGGCTCGCCTCCCTGCCGGCGGTGCCCGCCGTCGACGTGCCCCAGGTGACGCACACCCGGGGCCGGTCCGGCGGCTCGGTGAGCCACGACGGGCTGACCCCGGGCCCGTTGTAGGGCACCCAGCGCATCTGGATCCGGTTGGCCGGCGGGGGCTGCATGCTCGGCGGGCACGGGTCGACCGTGAGGACGGCCGGGTCGCCGGTGACCGACAGTCCGTAGCGCTCGTAGGGCTCGTAGAAGCCGGGCAGCTGGCCGAGCACCTGTTCCCCGACGGTGGAGCCGAGAATGTCCGGCGCCCACAGGTGCCGGACGCCCGGCACGCCGGTGACGTGCGCCGCCACCAGGCCGCTGGGCGACATGGTGTCGGCGATGACGAGATCGGGTCGCCAGGCGCGGGCGAGGTCCACGATGTCCCCGACGTTGCCGAGGGTCGCCTCGCGCCACGCGTCGAAGACCTGGGACAGGTCGGGGTCGTCCATGTCGCCCGGGGCGGGGCGGCCCCGCATCTCGATGGCCAGGATGCGCCGGCGGATGGCCAGGTAGTCCACGTCGTCGCCGGTGGGGACCGCGACGAGTCCCGCCTGGGTGACGGTGGGCGCCATGGACGGCTGGCAGGCCACCCGGACCTCGTGGCCGGCCGCGCGCATGGCCCAGGCGAGCGGGATGACGGCGAAGATGTGCGTCGGCCAGGCCGAGGCGGTGAACAGGACACGCATGCCGGTCTCCTCAGGCGTTCTGGTCGGCGAGGGCCGGGACGGGGGTGTCCGCCGGCCTGCGGGTGCGGGGGCGCAGGAGCCGCTGCATCGGCAACTCCACGAGTCGGAACAGGCCCCAGGCGACCAGGGTCGTGATCACCGCGTCGAGCAGGAAGAAGGGCACGGCCTGGTACCAGTGCCAGGTCACCGTGTTGTCGGGCACCCAGCCCTGGTGGTGCATCCAGGCCCCCAGCCGGAGCACGACCTGTTCCTGCACGATCAGGTGCGAGGCGTAGAAGGAGAAGGAGATCTCGCCGAACCACACCACCGCCCGCCAGCGCAGCGGCGACCATCCGCCGTGGATGTCGACCGAGGCCAGCGCCGCGATCAGCAGCGCCCAGGGGATGAGCATCCCGGCCTGGAAGTGGCCCCAGCCGGGCAGGTTGTCGTTGACGACCCAGCCGACGACGCACAGCGCCAGGCAGACCGCGACGCCGGGGCCGCGCCAGGACGCGCGCTTGACCAGTAGGGCCAGCGCGATGCCGATGACGAACTCCGGCAGCCGGGCCGGCGGGAACACGTAGGCGAACCAGAAGGTGACCGGACCGCCGGCCTCCGAGGTGGGCACGAACTCGAACGGATCCGGGTTGACCAGGCTGAACACGCCGTTCACCAGGGCCGGCAGCGTGAACACCAGCAGCGCGCAGATCCCGGCCGTCACGTACAGGCCCACGGCCCGGGCCCGCGACAGCAGGATCAGCAGGCCGGGGAACAGCAGGTAGAAGAACGCCTCGCAGGCCAGGGACCACGTCACGCCGTTGACGCCGAAGTAGAAGAACTCGCTGGGCACCCAGGACTGCACCAGGAGGAAGTGCGAGGCGATCAGGTTCCACACCGGGACGCCGAAGGAGGCGATCACGAAGGCGAGCGCGACGGCGGTGGTGAGCGCGTGGATCGGGTACACCTTGGCGAAGCGGCGCTGGTAGAACTCGCGCAGGGTGTCACCCGGGCGGCTCACCCAGGTCAGGACGAACCCGCTCAGTAGAAAGAATCCCGACACGGCGACGCTGCCGTGGGCGAACAGGGCCTCCAGAACCCGGTGCAGGGGGGAAGCGTTGGCGGTGCCCTGCGGTGCGGTCAGGCCCACGGTGGTGAAGTGGGCGCCGAGCACGATCAGGGCGAACACGCCCCGCAGCCCGGTCAGGGATCTCAATTGGATCTTTTCCGTACTGCGCACGATGTACTCCTAGGTCGTGAGGGTCGAGGTGAGGCCTTCCAGCGCCGCGACGAGCGCGCTGGGCGGCGGTTGGGCGGCGAGCTCGGCGCGGAGGCGGTCGGCCGCCGCGGCGTATCCGGGGTCCTCCAGCAGGCCGAGCAGGTCGGACCGCAGCAGCGCCACGCCCTCCTCGCCGGGGGGCAGTTCCGGTTCGAGGCGGTGCGCTCCGGCACCGGCCCGCACCACGGACTGACCGTTGAGGGTCGGCTCGGGCCGGCGCGTCACCGTCAGCTGTGGGACGCCGTACGTGGCGGCGGTCAGCGTCGTGCCGGAGCCGCCGTGGTGCAGGACCGCCGCGCAGGTGGGCAGGAGCCGGTGCAGCGGCACCCGTTCGACGAGCCGGACCCGCTCGGAGGCGAGCGGTTCGAGGAGGGGGCGCTGGGTCTCGGTCGTGGCCACCACCACCTCGACGTCGAGGCCGGCCGCGGCGCGCACGGCCCGGTGTACGGGCTCGACGGCGGCGGCGCCGAGGAACTTCGCCGCGGTGGCGCCCCAGGTGACGCAGACCCGCGGCCGGGCCGGGTCGGGCACGGTCGTCCACTCCGGAGCCAGGCCCGGGCCGTTGTACGGCACGTACCGGACCGGCCACCGTTCGACCGGTGCGGGGAAGTTGAGGCTGGGCGGGCACGGGTCCACCCACGCAGACGGCCACAGCCGGGTCGGAACGCCGAACCGGGCGAACAGCCGCTCGTACTCCGGCAGGGGGTCCTCCAGCAGGTCGGACATCTCGAGCCGCTGGAGCCCGGGGCTCCCCCACAGGCTGCTCACATTGGGCACGCCGAGGGCCGCCGCCGCGACCGGTCCAGCGAAGCTCACCGCGTCGTGCACGACGAGGTCGGCCCGCCAGCGCCGGCCGAAAGCCACCAGGTCATCGACCATCCCCTCGGCGGTGACGCACTGCTGCCGGCCCAGGTTGGCCAGGAGTTCGCGCTGGTCGGGGCGGAGCACCTCGGTCCGTATCGGCCAGTCGTCCGGCCACCGGTCCTGCTCGTGCCACGTCGCGAGCTGCGGGGCCCGCCAGGTCTGCCGGGAGTCGCGGTCGACGCCGACCGGCGTGTACGGCAGCCCGGAGGCGACGACCGCCTCGGCGAGCGCCGGCGTACTCGCGACGGCGACCTCGTGCCCCGCGGCGCGGCAGGCCCAGGCCAACGGCACCATCGGGTTGAAGTGGGACGGCGACGGGAACATCGTGAACAACAAGCGCATGCCGTCGTTTGTGTCCTACCGGCCCGGAGCGCGGCCACACGTCCGCTCGAAGGCCGCCGGAGCCTCGGTCGCGGACCCGACACGGGCATCGATATCTGCCCTATCGTCGGAAAGCATGCGCATCCTTCTGACGAGCGGCCCCATGCACGGCCACCTGATGCAACTCGTTCCGTTGGCGTGGGCCCTGCGCGCGGCCGGCCACGAGGTCCTGGTCGCCACCCCCGCCGACTTCGTTCCCGCCACGACCGCCACCGGCCTGCCAGCGGCCTCCGTCGCCGAACCGGTGTCGATGGCCCGAATGATCTCCTACGACCGGTCCGGCGCGCCGGTGGCCTGGACGGCGGACGCGCACGGTCGCACCGAGCGCAGCGGGCGCGGATTCGCCCGGCTCGCCGCGCACACCCTCGCCGGTACCCGCGCCCTGGTGCGCTCGTGGCGGCCCGACCTGGTGGTGAGCGAGCCGACCGAGTACAGCGGACCGCTGGCCGCCGGTGAGGCCGGCGTGCCGTGGCTGGAGCACTGGTGGGGGCTCGCCATCGACCCCGGCTACCGGGTGGCCGCCGAGTCCGAACTCGCCCCGGAACTCGAGGAACTGGGGCTGGCCGGCATCCCCGCCCCGTGGCGGGTCCTCGACGTCTGCCCGCCGTCGTTGCAGCGCCCCGGGCTGCCGGAGCGTGGACTCATGCGGTACGTGCCGTACAACGGCAACGGCGCGATCCCCGCCTGGGTGCACGAACCACGGTCCCGGCCCCGCGTCTGCGTGACGCTCGGCAGCGTCCTGCCGCAGTTCGTCGCGCCAGCCCTGGCCCGGGCCGTGGCGGCACTCGACGGGATCGGCGCGGAGATCGTGCTGGCCGCCGACCCGAAGGTGGTCGCGGACCTGGGGCCGCTGCCCGACTCGGTACGCGCCGCCGGCTGGCTGCCGCTCGGCGTCGTCCTGCCCGGCTGCGACCTCAGCGTGCACCACGGCGGGCCCGGTTCGACGTGGTCGTCGTTCGTCTCGGGGCTGCCCCAGCTGGTCCTGCCGGGCGCGTCGGACACTCCCGCTTACGCCCGGGCGGTCGCCGCGGCGGGCGCCGGCGAACAGCTCGACGCGGCCGACCTCGACCCGTTCGCCGACGCGTGCTCCCGGCTGCTGGCCGAGCCGTCCTACCGCCGGGCGGCCGGGGCGGTGGCCCGGGAGATCGCGTCGATGCCGTCCCCGGCAGAAGTCGTCGCCCGGCTCGTTCTCTAGCCGGTTTCAAGTCCCGCCCCCGACGCTGGCCCCATGACGACATGGTTGGTCACAGGGGCACACGGCATGCTCGGCAGGGAGGTCGTCGCGGCCCTGCGGGACGGTGACGTCACGGCGGTCGGGCGCGGGGACCTCGACATCACCGATGCCGGGGCGGTCGCCCGCGTCGTGGCCGGCCACGACATCGTGGTCAACTGCGCCGCGTGGACGGACGTCGACGGCGCCGAACTGCACGAGGAGGCCGCGTTCGGGGCCAACGCGCTCGGGCCGGCGTTCCTCGCCGAGGCCTGCCGGCGCTCGGGCGCGGCCCTGCTCCACGTCTCCAGCGACTACGTGTTCGCCGGCGACGCCACCGAGCCCTACCCGCCCGGCGCGCCGCTCGCCCCGCTGTCGTCCTACGGCCGGGGCAAGGCCGCAGGGGAGTGGGCCGTGCGGGCGATCCTGCCCGAACGGTCCTGGATCGTGCGGACGGCGTGGCTGTACGGCGAGCGGACCACCGGCTTCGTGCCCACGATGCTGCGGTGCGCCGCCGTGGGCCGCCAGGTCGACGTCATCGACGACGTGTGGGGCCACCCGACCTGGGCGCGGCACGTCGCCGGCCGCCTGGTCGGGCTCGTCGACGCGGACGTGCCGGCCGGCGTCTACCACGCCGCGTCGGCCGGCGGCGCCACCTGGCACTCCTTCGCCCAGGCGATCTACAGCGCGGCCGGGGCCGATCCGGAGCTGGTCCGCCCGACGCCGGCCAGCGGGGTTCCCCGCCCCGCCCGCCGCCCGGCCCGGTCCCTGCTCGCCGACGACCAGTGGCCCCAGGTCGGCCTGCCCCGGTTGCCGCACTGGCGGACCGCCTGGGAGCAGGCCTACCCGGAGCTGGCCGCGGCCGGCATGCCGGGCACGGCGCACTGAGCACACCTCAACGGACGGGAGATACAAGGATGCGGCCACTACGGGTCCGGGACGCGTGGGTGACGTCCCTGCAACCGCACCACGATGACCGTGGGAAGTTCATCGAGTGGTTCCAGAAGGACCCACTCCTGGCGGCCACCGGACGGGCGCTCCCGCTCGCCCAGGCCAACGTGTCCGTGTCCCGGCGCGGCGTCCTGCGCGGGGTGCACTTCGTCGACGTGCCGGACGGTCAGGCCAAGTGGGTCAGCTGCGTGGCGGGCCGGGTCCTCGACGTCGTCGTCGACGTCCGGGTGGGTTCGCCGACGTACGGGCAGTTCGACGCCGTCATGCTCGGCGAGGGCGAGTGGCGGGCCGTGTACATGGCCGAAGGGCTTGGGCACGCGTTCATGGCGCTCACCGAGTCGGCGGTCGTGGCGTACCTGTGCTCGGCGCGGTACGTCGCCGGCCGGGAGCGGTCCGTCAACCCGCTCGACCCGGACCTCGCCCTGCCGTGGCCGGACGACGTGGAGCGCATCGTGTCCGCGAAGGACACCGCCGCGCCGACGCTCGCCGAGGCCGAGGAGCTCGGCATCCTGCCGCGGTACGCCGACTGCGTCCGGCTGGGGGCCACCACATGAGGATCGAGCAGCGGGCGGTCGTGCGAGCGCCGGCCGAGCTGGCCTACCGGCTGGTCGAGGACGTCACGCTCTGGGCCCGATGGTTCGAGCCCGCCGTGCACGCGGCCACCGTCGGCCGGGGACCCGGCGGGGACACCGTGCGCCGCTGGGCCCTGCGGGGCGGCGACCTGCACGCCTGGACGTCGACCCGCCGCCTCGACCCCGCCGGGGGCTGGCTGACCTTCGACCAGCTCGAACCGCCGGCGCCGCTGGCGGCGATGGGCGGCGAGTGGCGGTTCACCGCCCGTGCCGACGGGACGACCCTGGTCGAGGTCAGTCACGAGTTCCGCCTCCTCGGCGGCGACCCGACCCAGATCGCCGAGCGCACGAGGGCCCAGTCGCAGCGGCAACTCGACGCGCTGACGGCGGCTGCGGAGCGGTGGGCTGGCCTCGACGACGTGGAACTCGCCCGGCTGGCGTTCCCCACCGACCTTCCCATCGACGCGGTACTGCGGCACACCGCCGCCCGGGTGCCGGACCGGGCCGCGATCGTGACGCCCGCCGGGACGGTGACGTACGCGGAACTCGACGACCGGGTCAGCCGGACCGCGGGATTCCTCACCGCGCTCGGCCCGCAGGCGACGGTGGCGGTCACCCCCGTCCTGGGACTGGGTTTCCCGCTCGTGCTGTACGGGGCGTCGCGGGCCGGGCACACCACTCTCACCGTGAAGATGGCACTTACCGGCGCGGACCTGGCGGCGTTCCTGACGGAGAACGGGGTGCGGGCGGCGTTCCTGACGAGGGCGCAGCTCGCCGGCCTGCCCGAGGTGCCGGGGCTGGAGGCGTACCCGGTCGACGAGATCCCGGCCGGCGAGCCGACGCCTGGTCGGGGCGACCCAGCGACCGTGGCCTACGTGCACTTCACCCACGGCACGACCGGGGCTCCCAAGCCGATCGAACTGACCCACCGCAACCTGGTCGCCAACGCCGCGCAGACCGCGCAAGTCCACGAGCTCGACCAGCTGGACATCGTGCTCAACCACCTGCCGGTGTACCACAACATGCACCTCAACGGCGCGGTGTGGGCCGGGGCCACCCAGGTGCTGTGCGTCGACCCCGACCCGGCCGCCGCCATCGCCATGGCCAACGCCCACCGGGTGCGCTGCCTTTACGCTCAGCCCGGCCAGCTCGCCCGGCTCGCCGCCGACCCCCGGCTGTCCACGTTCCACCTCGACACCGTCGAGGTGATCCGCACCGGGGGCACGGACCTGCGCCCGGCCGTCGCGACCGCGCTGTCGGAGCGGTTCGGCGTGCCGGTCATCCAGGGGTACGGCATGGTGGAGACCGCCGCGCTCACCCACTCCGACCGGCGGGCCCGGCCCACCGTCGGCTCGGTCGGGCCGGCCGTGCCGGGCACCGAGTGCCGGATCGTGGACGTCGACACCCGCGAACCCCTCGGCCCCGGTACCCCCGGCGAAGTGCTCGTCCGGGGACCGCAGGTCGCCGCCGGCCGGGTCGACGCGGACGGCTGGCTGGCCACCGGGGACCTCGGCCACGTCGACGACATCGGGACGCTGACCCTCGTCGACCGGCTGGGGGACGTGTTCAAGGTGGGCAACGAACTCGTGTCGCCCACCGAGATCGAGCGGGTCCTGCTGGACCATCCCGACGTGCACGAGTGCGCGGTAGTCGGCTACCCCGACGACATCCTCGGCCAGGTCCCGTACGCGCTGATCGTGCAGTCCCCGCCGGACCCCGACCGGCTCGCCGAGCTGCTGGAATCCGCCAACAAGCTGCTCCCGGCGCACCAGCGCCTGCACAGCGTCAGCGCCGTCGACGCCATTCCCGGCGCCCGATTCGGCAAGATCCATCGCCGCGAACTGCGGGACCGGATCGCCCCGACACCCCAAGGAGAACAATGATCACCCTCGTCAACAAGGTCACCGTCACGGGCGACCTCGCGGAGTTCGAGCGGGCGCATTCCGCGGTCGCGGAGTTCATGCGCGTGCAACCCGGGGCGCGCCGGTTCCAGCTCCTGCGGTCGGCGGAGGACCCGACGGTGTTCGTCGAGGTCGCCGAGTGGGAGAGCCGCGATCACCACGCCCGGGCACTGGCGGCCCCCGGGTTCTACGAACGGGCCGGGGTGATGCGGTCTCTCGCGGAGTTCGAACGGGCGATGTACGACGTCGTGCGGACCGAGGAGCCCTCGAGCGGGGCCTGAGGGGTTCTCCGTCGGACACGCGGATGCTGCGGAGGACGCAGAACGCGAACCGAGGGGGAAACCATGGAGCTGGGACTGTCAGGTCGGACCGTACTCGTCACCGGGGCCACCGGTGGCATCGGTCAAGCCACGGCCCGGGCCTTCGCCACGGCGGGGGCCCGGGTCGCCGTCGCGTACCGGTCCGGCCGCGAGAACGCCGAGGAGCTGGCCGCGAGCCTGGGGGTACCGGCCATGGCGGTCCGCTACGCGCTGGACGAGCAGGACTCCCCCGCGGAGGCGGTCGCGGCCGTCGAGGAACGGTTCGGCGGCATCGACGTCCTGGTCGCCAACGCGGTGCGGTGGGGCACCCGCCGCGGGCCGGACACCCGGTTCGACGAGGTCGCCGCACGGGATTGGGCGCCGGTCATCGCCGAGAACCTGACGCCGACCATCCGCACCGCCCAGCTCGTCCTGCCCGGCATGCGCCGGCGGTCCTGGGGCCGGATCGCGCTGATCTCCTCGCACGTCGCCACAGACGGGGCCCGGGGCCAGGAGTTCTACGGCGCGGCGAAGGCCGGCCTGCACGGGTTCGCCCGGAGCCTGGCCTTCGACGCCGGGCCGGACGACGTCCTGGTCAACGTCGTCTCCCCCGGCCTGACCGCGACCGAGCGGGTCCTGTCCGGCCTGCCGGCCCCGGTCCGGGAGCGCGAGATCGGTCTCACCCCGCTCGGCAGGCTGTGCACCCCGGAGGAGGTCGCCCACGTGATCGTGTTCCTGTGCTCGGCGGCCAACGGCGGTGTCACCGGTGAGACGGTGACCGTGGCGGGCGGCCGGTGAGACGGTGACCGTGCCGGGCGGCCGACACGTCGGCCGCCCGGATTCACAGGTCGACGGTGACGTCGTAGGCGGTCAGCCACCGGTCCAGCCACAGGGCCATCTCCAGCCCGCCGCGGTCGTACGGCTGGCTGACCGCGCCGACGGGGCGGCGGAGGTAGCCGCGTACCCGGTCCAGGTCCAGCATCGGCAGCACCGGGGAGTCGCCGGCGGCGAGCAGCCCGGCCAGGTCGGCGCGCAGGGCACGCTCGTAGCCGGGATCCTGGGTCGCGGGGTAGGGGGTCTTGACGCGTTCGAGCACCGAGGCGGGCAGCAGGTCGGCGACGGCGGCCCGCAGCAGGCTCTTCTCCCGGCCGTCGAAGCTCTTCATCGCCCAGGGCACGTTGAAGACGTACTCGACGAGCCGGTGGTCGCAGAACGGAACCCGGACCTCCAGCCCGACGGCCATGCTCATCCGGTCCTTGCGGTCCAGCAGCGCGCGGACGAACCGGGTCAGGTTGAGGTGGGTGACCTCGCGCATCCGCCGCTCGCCGGGGTCCTCGCCGGCCAGGACCGGCACCTCGGCGAGCGCCTCGTGGTAGCTGGCCGTGCGGCGCGCGGGAAGGTCCAGTTTGGCCTGTAGCCCCTGGTCGAGGAAGGCCAGGCCGCCGAAGTACCGGGCCGAGCCCGACGTCAGCCAGGGGAACGTGTCGGCGCTCAGCGCGGCCGGGTTGCGGAACCACCGGTACCCGCCGAAGAGCTCGTCGGCCGACTCGCCCGACAGCGCCACCGTGGACCGCTGCCGCACGGCCCGGAACAGCAGGTACAGCGAGGGCCACATGTCGCCCCAGTAGGCCGGTGGCAGGTCGGTCGCCGCCAGCACGGCGGCCCGCACCCCCGGGTCGACCAGCCCGGCGCTGTCCAGCAGCACCTCGGTGTGCTCGGTGCCTGCGTGCGCGACCATGTCCCGGACGAACGGCGCGTCGGCGGCCCCCCGGACGGCGTCGGGCCGGAACCGCTCGGCGGCCCCCGCGAAGTCCACTGAGAACGACCGGACCTTCTCCCCCGGAAGTGCCTGGGCGGCCAGGGCCGTGATCGCCGAGGAGTCCAGTCCGCCGGACAGCAGCAGGCAGCGGGGCACGTCGGAGACCAGCTGGCGGGTGACCGTGTCCTCGAGCAGGTCGCGCACCGTGCGGATGGTGGTCGGCAGGTCGTCGGGGTGCTCGCGGGCTTCCAGGCCCCAGTACCGGTGTTCCGTCAGGCCCGACCGGCGCACCCGGACGAGGTGCCCGGGCCTGACCTCGGACATGCCGGTGAACACCGCGTGCCCCGGCGTCCGGACCATGTCCAGTACCTCGCTCAGCCCGTCGGCGTCGACCCTGCGCGGCACCGACGGGTTCGCCAGGATCGCCTTGGGTTCGGATCCGAACAGCACCCCGGCGGGGGTCGGGTAGTAGTACAGCGGTTTGACGCCCATCCGGTCACGGATCAGCAGCAGTTCCTCGCGTCCCGGGTCCCAGACGGCGAGGGCGAACATCCCGTTGAGCCGATCGACCATGCCCTCGCCCCACTGCAGGTACGCGCGCAGCACGACCTCGGTGTCGCTGGCCGTCCGGAACCGGTGCCCGTGGCCGAGAAGTTCGGTCCGCAGCTCCCGGTAGTTGTAGACCTCGCCGCAGAAGCTGAGCACCGCCGTCGTGCGCCCGTCGTCCTCGGCCGTCATCGGTTGGCGGCCTCCGTCGAGGTCGACGATGGCGAGCCGGCGGTGACCGATCGCCGCGTGGCCGGTCAGCCACAGCCCCTCGTCGTCGGGTCCCCGGCAGGACATGGTCGCGGTCATGGCCCGCGCCGTCCGGTACTCACCCGCCAGGTCCCGGTCGAAGTCCACCCAGCCCGCGATCCCGCACATGTGTCGACCTCCCGTGTCGGAGGAGGGTGATCGCCGTGGCGACCACCCCCACGTCAGTCCTTGTTGATCAGGGCCAGGAGCATGCGCGGGGTCCTGGCCTCGGTGACCACGTCGTCGCCGAGGTCCCGCCCGCGTTCCCGCTCGATCCAGCTGACCGTGTTGAACAGCGCGAGCGAGTCGTAGCCCAGCTCCTCGAACGAGCTGTCCAGGATGTCGCCGGACAGGTCCACGGACTCGTCGACGCCGGCGCACTCGCGCAGCGCCCGTACCAGATCGTCGATCTGAAATTCCGCCATCTGTGACTCCCTCTCTCAGTTACGTCGGACCACCATGGCCGAGTTGAATCCGCCGTGCCCCCGGGCGACGACCAGCGCGGTGCCCAACGCCCGCTCCCGCGGAGCCCCGGTGACCAGGTCGATCAGGTCGCCGTGCGCCGGCCGGTCGACGTGCGCGGTCGGCGGGATGACCCCGTCGCGCATCCCCAGCAGGGCCGTGGCCACGTCGAGGGGCGCTCCGCCGCCGGCCAGCCGGCCGGTCATCGTCTTGGGCGCCGTCACCGGTACGCCGCGCGGGCCGAACACCGTGGCCAGCGCCCGGGCCTCGGCCAGGTCGGCGGACCCGACCCCGCTCGCGTCGGCGAACACGACGTCCACATCGGACGGATCCACCCGGGCCCGGTCGAGCGCCTGGACGATCGCCCGGCGCAGGCCGGGTTCGACGCCCGGGCCCGGCGGCGGGTCGAACGTCGCGGCGTAGCCGGCCAGTGTGCCGTAGGGGTCGCGCCGTGCCGCGTCGCCGGACTCCAGGACCAGGAGCGCGCCGCCCTCGCCGGGGACCTGGCCCCGGGCGTCCACGTCGAACGGCAGGTAGGCCCGGCCCGGGTCCGTGGCGGTGCTGAGCGTTCCCGACCGGATCAGGCAGATCCAGGACCAGGGGCTCAGCGAGCCGTCGACCCCGCCGGCGACCATCAGCCCGGTGCCCTCCTCCACGTGCCGGCGCGCCTTGGCGATCGCGTCGAGTCCGCCGGCCTGTTCGGCAACGAGCGCCCCGCCCGGCCCGCGCATCGCGTGCCGGATGGATATCTGGCCGGTGTTGACCGGGTAGAACCAGGCGAAGGACTGGTACGCGCTCACGTACCGGCCGCCACGGCTCCACAGGGCCTCCAGCTCCTTCTGCCCGAACTCGAACCCCCCGGCGGAGGCCGCGGTGACGACGCCGGCGGCATACTCGGGCAGTTCCCCGGGGTCGGCCCCGGCGTCGGTCAACGCCTCCTCGGCGGCGATGAGGGCCAGCCTGGTCATCCGGTCGGTCTGCGGGAGGATCCGGTTGGGCAGGTACTCCCCAGGGTCGATCGTGACCTCGCCGGCGACGCTGGCCGAGTACCCGGACGGGTCGAACCGGCCGATCCGCGCCAGTCCGCTCTCGCCGGCCAGCGTCGCCGCCCAGTACGCCTCGACGCCCAACCCGTTGGGGGCGACGATCCCGAGGCCCGTGACGACCGTGCTCACCGCTGTCCCCCGTCCCACCTGGTCAGCGCGATCGCGCTCTGGAATCCGCCGAAGCCACTGGCCACGCTGAGCGCCACGTCGACCCGGTGGTCCCGGGCCACCAGTGGCACGTAGTCCAGGTCGCAGTCAGGGTCCGGTTCGTGCAGGTTGGCCGTCGGCGGGACCACCGAGTGCTCGATGGCCAGCACGCAGGCCGCCATCTCCAGGGCGCAGATCGCGCCGAGCGAGTGGCCGATCATCGACTTGATCGAACTGATCGGGGTCCGGTAGGCGTGGTGCCCGAGGCTGGCCTTGAACGCCGCCGTCTCGTGCAGGTCGTTCTGCTTGGTCGCCGATCCGTGCGCGTTGACGTAGTCCACCTGGGACGGGTCGAGCCGGGCCCGGTCCAGGGTCGCCCGGATCGCCTCGGCGAGTTCCCGGCCGTCGGCGCGCAGGCCGGTCATGCTGTACGCGTTGCACCGCGAGGCGTAGCCGGCGACCTCGGCGTAGACCTTGGCGCCGCGGCGACGGGCGTGCGACAGCTCCTCCAGCACGAAGATCGCCGAACCCTCGCCGAGCGCGAACCCGTTGCGGGTCCGGTCGAAGGGCCGAGAGGCGCTCTCGGGGGTGTCGTTGCGCGGCGTGGTCGCCTTGATCGCGTCGAAGCAGGCGACGGTGATCGGGGAGATCGCGGCGTCGGACGCCCCGGCGACCATGACGTCGGCCTCGCCGTCGAGGATCAGGTCCACGGCGTGGCTGATCACGTCGACGCCGGAGGTGCAGCCGGTCGACACGACCCCGACCGGGCCCTGCGCGCCGGCCTCGTGGGCCAGTTCCGCAGCCATCGACGACGGGACGAAGTAGTCGTACAGGTAGGGGCTGCCGTGCGCCTCCTCCACCAGCCAGGAACGGCCCTCGTCGCTGACGATCGCGTACTCCCGGTCCAGGCTGATCGTCATGCCGCACGCGGTGCCGACCATGACCCCGGTGCGCAGCGGGTCGCGTGCGCCGAGCACCCCGCTGTCGTCGAGCGCCTCCCGGGCCGCGACCATCGCGAACTGTGTCGTGCGGTCCCACTGCCGGATCTGTCGTTGCGACAGCCCGGAGGCGACGGGGTCGAAGTCCACCTCGGCGGCCACCCTCGACCGGAACTGCGACGCGTCGAACGTCGAGATGCTCCGGGTGGCGGTCCGGCCGGCGGTGAGCAGATCCCAGTACTGCTTGGTGCCCACCCCGCCGGGGGCGACCACCCCTATCCCGGTCACCACGACGCGCCGTCCGTCACGCAGTCCTGACACCGCAGCTCCCTTCACGTTGACCGGCCGACCAGGATGTGCTGGCCGGCCTGAGGTGACGAGCGTCTGCCGCGACCCTCAAGCCGGCCTCGAAGGCGGGTGGACGGTGCCCGCGACGCAGCCTCGAACGAACCTCGAGCGCGGAATGTGACGGTCGCCCGATGACTGACTTACGTGAGGCGCTCGTCGTCGGCGCCGGCCCGGTCGGGCTGACCGTGGCGCACGAACTGCGCCGGCGCGGCGTGCGGGTCCGCCTGATCGACGCGGCGGAGGGTCCGGCGACGACGAGCCGTGCGACCTCGATGCACGCGCGGACCCTGGAGACCTTCGACCAGATGGGTGTCGTCGACGAGCTGCTCGCCCTCGGGCTGCGGATCGAGGCGTTCACCCTGTACCAGAACGGGCGTCAGCTCGCCCGGCTCGGCACGGACTTCACCCCGAACCCGACCCGCTACCCGTTCACCCTCGGGCTCGGCCAGGTCGACACCGAGCGGGTGCTCCGCGACGCGGTCGCCCGGCTCGGCGTCACCGTCGAGTGGGGGGTGCGGATCACCGCGTTGGAGCAGGACGGCGACGGGGTGCGGGCCGAACTGCGGCACCTCGACGGATCGACGGAGACCGCCGAGGTCGGTTGGCTGGTCGGCTGCGACGGCGGGCACAGCACGGTGCGCAAGCAGCTGGGGCTCCCGCTGACCGGGGACTCACACGAGACGTGGCTGCTCGCCGACGCCGACGTCGACACCGGGCTGGCCCGCGACAGCCTCTATTTGGTCCGGTCGGTCGGCGACAACTTCCTTCTGGTACCGCTCCCTGGTGACCGGCGCTGGCGCATGATCGACACGTCCGGCACGTGGGCCGGGACCGACGACGACGCGGTGCGCGGGCGCTTCGCCTCCGTCCTGTCCGACGGGCTCGACCGCCCGGTGACGGTCGGCCCCCCGCACTGGGTGTCGGTGTTCACCGCGCAGCAACGGATGGTGCACCGGATGCGGGTCGACCGGTGCCTGGTGGCCGGCGACGCGGCACACGTGCACAGCCCCGCCTCCGGGCAGGGGCTGAACACGGGGATCCAGGAGGCGTTCAACCTCGGCTGGAAGCTCGCCATGGTCATTCAGGGCCACGCCGGCCCCGCCCTGCTGGACAGCTACGACGCCGAACGGGTCCCGATCGGCGCGGCCCTGCTCGGCTCGACCAGGAACGCCGCCCGCCTCGTCGCGCTGCGCAGCGCGATCGCCGGCGCGACCCAGCCGCTGTTCTTCGCCGTCGTCCGCAACCTGCGCCCGCTGCGCGCGAAGCTCCAGCAGCAGATCCTCGGCAAGATCTCCGGGCTCAACATCGGGTACCCGGACGGTCCGCTCACCGTGGCCGCCCCGGCCGGCCCCGGGCCCCGGCCCGGCCAGCGGGTCGCCCAGGTGACGGCTCCGGCGGGCGACGGGGCCGGCTGGTCCGGCCTGCTGGAGGAATTGCGCGATCCCCGCTGGACGCTGCTGGTCGGTCCCGACGGCGCGACCGCCGATCCGGCACGGCTGGCGGCGAAGAACTCCGGGTGGCTGTCGGTGCGCACGGTCGACGCCGGCCCGAGCCCGACCGGCCCCGGCCCGTTGCCCGATCCCGGCGGCGCGCTGCGCGGGGACCTGGGGCTGGGGCCGACGGGCTGGCTGCTGATCCGCCCGGACGGGTACGTCTCCGCCCGGGGCGAACGGTTGACCACCGCGGCCCTCGCCGACGCCCTGCGGCCACTGGCGTTGAGCGCCCGCTGAACCGCCCGGCGGGCGGTCCCGGTCCCCGGGGCCCACGCCAGCATGCGCGGGGTCCTCCTGGGCGAGGACCCCGCGCACGTGGGGGGCGAGGCGCCGGGCTCAGTCGTCCAGCAGCGCCACGGCCCGGGTCCACCCCGCGCCGGCCCTGGCGATCTTCACCGGAAAGCACACGACAGTGAATCCGGACGGTGGCAGGGCGCCCAGGTTCGCCAACCGCTCGATCTGGCTGTACTCGCGCCGCCGTCCGACGAAGTGCGCCGGCCAGAGCACCGAGCGGTCCCGGGAGGCCGAGTACCGCCGGATGATGTCGGTGAAGGGCGCGTCCAGGCTGAACGCGTCCGTGCCGATCACCCGGACGCCCAGGTCGAGCAGGAGCTCGGTCGCCGGGCCGTCGAGCCCGGTGAACTCGGTGAAGTACTCCGGCGTCCCGTGCCGCGCGTCGGCGCCGGTGTTCAGCAACGCGATGTCCATCGGTCGGGGCGTGTGGCCGGACCGGTCGATCGCGTCCTTGAGGAACGCCGCGTCCACCGCGCCCGTGGGCGCCGCGGTCAGGTCGAGCACGAAGCCGGGCCGGTGGAACCAGTCCAGCGGCATCTGGTCGATGGTGCGGGGAACGCCATAGCTGGTCCGCGTCCCGTAGTGCGACGGGGCGTCGACGTGCGTCCCGGTGTGGGTGGACGCGCGGATGAAGTCCAGGTCCAGGAACTCCCCGTCCGGCAGCTCGGCGGGGTCGAAGTCCAGGCCGAACTTCTCCAGCATGCCGGCGCGCATGTGCTGGGCGCCGTCGCGGTGCGACAGGTACTCGTGGCTGACCGGGTCCGGTTCCCACACCTCGGAGTCGATCGGCGACGACAGGTCGATGATGCGCATGGTGTCCTTTCAGGCTCAGGCGCGCAGGCCCAGACCGCCGTCGGCGGTGATGACCTGCCCGTGGATCCAGGCCGCCTCGTCGGCGCACAGCAGCGCCACGACGTCGGCGACGTCGGCGGGGGTGCTCAGGCGTCCCGCCGGAGTACGGGAGGCGAGCATGCGCTCGGCGGCGCCGTCCCCGCCCTTGTCGAGCTTGCTGGTGGACACCGCGTTGACGGCGATGCCCTGGCCCGCCAGCTCGACGGCGAGGTAGCGCACCAGGCTCTCCAGGGCCGCCTTGGCCACCCCGAGATTGGCGTAGGCCGGGACCACCCGGCGCGCGCCGACGCTCGACACCGCGATGACCCTGCCGAGCCCGCCCGCCATCAGGTCCCGCAGCGGCAGCACCGCGCCGAGTAGCGGTTCGACGGCCATCGCGAGGTCCGCGCGCAGGTCGGGCAGTGTGGGCAGGCCGTCAGGAGCCGGATGGAACGAGGAGATGTTGTGCACGTAGACGTCCAGCCGGTCGAGGCCGGCGAGCAGGGCCTCCGGCCGGCGGGCGTCGCCCCGCAGCAGGGTGGCGACGCCAGGCAGACCCGCGAGTTCCGCCACAGCCCTGGCGGCGTCGGCCTCCGAGCGGGCGTAGTTGACGTACACGTCGCAGCCGCTCGCGCAGAGTTTGCGGGCGATCGCCAGCCCCAGCCCCCTGGTCCCTCCCGTCACGAGCGCCGTCCTGCCCCGTAGATCCATGGTCACCGTGTTCCACCCTCCCGTACCAGTCGCGCCGCCCAGACCTCGCGGGCGGAGTCCTCCAGGCCCCTGCGGGGCGTCCAGTCCAGTAGCCGCCGCGCCGTGGCGATGTCCACCTCCTGCCAGGCCAGTCCGTCCCCGGCCCGGCTCGGACCGGCCGCCGGCACCTCGACGACCTCGGCGTCCAGGCCACTGGCCTCGACGAGGAGGTCCACGAGGCGGCGGACCGGCACGACCGTGCCGCTGCCGATGTTGATCACCCGACCGCCGACCGGCGCGGTGGCGGCGGCCACCACCGCGTCGGCGACGTCGCGGACGTCGACGAAGTCCCGCACGTCCCGCAGCGGGGTCAGCCGGACGACGGCCGGCTCGTCCGCCGCCGCGGCGAGCAGTTGCGCGCAGACCCGGCCCGGCAGGCTGTCGGCGGGGGCGCCGGATCCGACCGCCGTCGACACGCGCAGCACGATGCCGTCGACGCGGCCCGACCGGGCGGCGGTCAGCACCGCGTCGGAGCCGGCCAGCTTGGTCTGGCTGTACCAGGTGGTCGGCCGGGTCGGCACGTCCTCCCCGATCGCCACGCCCCGGGGGGCCGGTCCGTACTCGTACATCGAGCCGAGCTGCACGAGACGCGGCCCGCCGGGCATGGCGGCCATGGCGTCCAGCACGTGCTCGACGAGGGTGACGTGCACCCGGGCCATCTCGTCGTCGGTGACGCCCCACACCGCCCCGGTGGCGTTGACGACGATGTCCGTCCGCTCGGCGACGAACAGGACGGTCAGCGCGGCCGTGTCGAGCGCGAGCAGGTCCATGGTCAGCAGCCGCGACGGCGGGTCGGACACCCGGTTGGAGGCGATGGCGAGGACGTCGTGGCCCGCGGCGACGAACGCCGCGCACAGGTGTCTGCCGACGAATCCCGTCCCGCCCAGGACGACCACGTTCACCCCGGTACCTCGACCTTCGTGTCGTCGCCGATGACCAACCGGTGCCGGTGGGGTTCCTCGGCGACCCGGCTGACCTGTGCGGATCGGCCGATCAGCGAACCGGAGATGCCGCGGACCCCGAGTACGGACACGTCGTTGAGCACGATGGAGGAGTCCAGCCCGGCGCCGCGCAGGACGCAGCCGCGACCCAGCGAGGTGTGGGGCCCCACGCGGCTGTCCTCCACGAGGGTGTCCGCGCCGATGATCACCGGCCCCTCGATCCGGGAACGGACGATCTTGGCTCCGGGTTCGACGACCACCACGCCGGTCAGCACGCTGTCGGAGTCCACGGCCCCGTCGATCCGGCCGGTGAGGCGACCGAGCAGGACCCGGTTGCACTCCAGCACGTCGTCGATCTGACCGGTGTCGCGCCAGTACCCGCCGAATCTTTCGGCGTGCACGTGCCGTCCCTCGGCGACCAGCCACTGGAGCGCGTCGGTGATCTCCAGTTCACCGCGTCCGCTGGGTTTGATCGCCCGCACCGCCTCGTGCACGGCGGGGGTGAAGAAGTACACGCCGATCACCGCCAGGTCGCCCTCCGGCCGGCGCGGCTTCTCCACCAGCCGCGTGACCCGGCCGGTGCCGTCGACGACCGCGACCCCGAACTGGGTCGGGTCCGGGACCGGGGTGACCACCACCTGCGCGGCCGGCGCGCGTTCGGCGAACGCCGTGGCCAGGTGCGCGAGCCCGCCGGCGAGAATGTTGTCGCCGAGGTACATCACGAAATCGTCGTCGCCGAGGAAGTCCCGGGCGATCAGGACGGCGTGCGCCAGGCCGAGTGCCCTGTCCTGTTGGATGTAGGTGACCCGGACGCCCCACCGCGAACCGTCGCCCACGACGGCGCGGATCTCCGCGCCCCGGTCGCCGACGATGACGCCGATGTCGGCGACCCCGATGTCGGCGAGGTTCTCCAGGCAGTGCACCAGGACTGGCTTGTTCGCCACCGGTACCAGCTGCTTGGGCATCGAGTGGCTGATCGGCCGGAGCCTGGTGCCGGCCCCACCGGCCAGGACCAGGCCCTTCATGGCAGGTCGTCGCGGGTTACGCGCCGCTCGGCGACAAGGAGCTTCTCCCCGTCACGGACGAGGACGTCCTCGCAGACGCAGGTCAGGTGCACCCGGGCCGTGCCGCCGACGGGGGTGGCCAGGATCAGCGCGTAGCACTTCGCGCGCACCGTCCCGTCCCCGGCCGCCTCGACGGCGACCATGCCGTGCCAGTGCCGGTGCACCTCCCCGGCCTCCAGCAGCCGCTGGTATCCGGCGCCCACCCCGGCCGTGAGCGCGGCGCGGCCCCGTACGGGGTCGGCGCCGCTCGGCGGATGGAAGGCGCCGTCCTCGGTGAAGGTCAGGGCCCATTCCTCCGCCGCTCCGGAGTCGAGCAGGTGGAAGTGGGTGGCGTAGAACTGTTCCACCTCGGCGCGTAACTCGGCTAGGGCAGACAGGGTGGACGACATGGCGGTCAGCCTCTCCGGGCGTGGTCGACGAACAGGTCGGAGTGGACGCGGATCGCGGGGTTGCCGAACGCGATCCACGAGGTGAGATCGGCCCCGGCGGGCGGGCTGCCGACACCGGGCGGCCCACCGGGACCGGGAGGGCCGGCGGGACCACCCGGACCGGGCGGGCCCGCCAGCATCCCCTTGGCCTGGGCGAGCTGCACCTGCATGACCCGCTCCACATCGGGACGTCGGGCCGTGACGAACTCGCCGAGGGTGTCCGCGCCGGCCTCCCCCTTGGCCAGTGCGGCCATCAGCACCGGGTGGACGAGCGCCGCGTCCTGCAGCGCCAGGTTGATGCCCTGGGCACCGAGCGGGCCGTGGGTGTGCCCGGCGTCGCCGATCAGCACGAGCCCGTCGCGGACCCACTCGGTGGCCGTCGCGGCGAACACGTCGAGCAGCGTGAGGTCCTTCAGGTCGGTGACCTGCTCGGCGATCAGGTCGGCGTACTGCGGCACGGTGCGCGAGATCATGGCCCGGACGTACTCCACACCCCGCTCGGCGATCGCCGCGTAGCCCTGATGGGGCAGGGTCCAGCCGAGCTGCACCCGGTCGGGGTAGGAGTCGTGCACCAGGACCGCGCCGCCCTCGCCGCGGTGGATCTGCACCCGGCCGGGCCGGCGGTCGGCCGGCGCGGTGAGCTTGAACCACAGCAGATCCTGGTCGAACACGTCCAGCCGCGTGGTGTCGATGCCGGCGAGCTGGCGGACCTTGGAGTACCGGCCGTCGGCACCGATCACGCACAGCGCCGAGACCGCCTCGTCGGCGACGACCCCGGTGACCCGCCCGCCGTCGGTGAGCAGCTCCCGGACCCGGCTGCCGGCCAGGTGGGTGAACCCGGGATACCGGCCGCACTCGTCGAGCAGCTCGGCCAGGAGGTGGCGCTGCGGAAGGCTGAGCAGGTGGTTGTGCGGGCCGGGCAGCGCGGTGTAGTCGACGTCGAGCACGGTCGCGCCGCCGGCGAGGAACTGGAATCCGCTCAACGGGTAGGCCCCGCGCTCGCGGATGCCGGAGAGCACGCCCAGCGCGTCGAGGATCCGGGCGCCGCCGGGCTGCAGGATCTCGCCCCGGTACTCGCGGTCCAGGGTCCTCGACCGCTCGACGAGGGCGACGGTGGCCCCCGACCGGAGCAGGAGCAGCGACAGGGCCAGCCCGGCCGGCCCGCCGCCGACGACACAGAAGTCCACGGCGGTCATCAGCGGCCGGCCTGTTCCTCGGCGTACGTCTTGGCGAGCCGGAGGTTGGTGGTGCTGTTGGCGCTGAGGAACCGGCGCAGGTACTTGCGCGCGTCGGTCAGGGTGGTGCCCTCGCCGAGGACGTCGAGCCGGTCGGGCCGGATGGTGCAGGTGTGCCGGGCGCCCAGGATCACGCCCTCGGGCGTCGGGGTGAACCTCCAGTGTCCGGTGTGGACTTCCAGGAGCGGCGGCGGGCTGATCTGCTTGTACACGATGAGCCGCTGCGGCAGGCAGACCCGCACGGACCGGGTGGTCACGGTGCTGCCGTCCTTGGCCTTGGTGTCCATGTCGAAGAACTGGATGTTCGGCACGGCCTCGGTCATGTCCAGGCGCAGCACGTGGCTGAGCTTCTCGGGCCACCGGTCGGCCTCGTAGAGGACCCGGTAGGCGTCGCTGACGGCGCCGCCGGCGAACAGCGGGTCCTCGAAGTCCAGGGTCAGCGTGGCGAGCTCGTCGGCCCGCTCGGCGGCGAGGCGGAACCCCTCGAGCCAGGCGAGCGCGTCGGCGGCCGCTTCCTCGCCGGGCCCGGAGGTCTCGAGCCGGACCACGATCCGGGTACCCCCGTCGGGGAGCGGCTGGCACCGCCATTCGCCGCGCACGTCGTCCGTGACGAACGCGACCAGCAGGGCGTCGCGGTCGATGGTCCGCCGGGCCTGCCAGACCTCGACGGTGTCGCCGGCCCGCAGTTCCCACACGCTGACCGTCTCGTGCGCGCCGCCGCGACGCGTGTACTCCGCGTGCACCACGCTGGTGAGCAGCTGTGGCCAGCGCGCGGCGTTCGCGATCTGCTCGAACGCCACCTCGGCGTCCGCTGCCGCGACGACGCTGTACTCATTGATAGCCAAGGCTCCGCTTCCTCTCCGTCATCTGTGTCTGAGAACTCTCGCCGCCCCGCCTCGACACCGGCTCAAGCCGGGCCGGAGGGCAGCCTCGCGATCAGGTCCGTGCCGTGCCGGCCGCTCCGGAAGTCGGGGTGGTCGAGCACCCGACGCAGGAACGGGATGGTGGTGTGCACGCCGGGGCCGGACACGTGGAACTCGGCGAGGGCCCGGCGCATCCGGGCCACGGCCTGGTCGCGGTCCGGCGCCCACACCACGACCTTGGCCAGCAGCGAGTCGTAGGCGGCGGACACCCGGTATCCGGGGTACCCGTGGGTGTCCACCCGGACGAACGGCCCACCCGGCGGGACGAAGACCTCCAGCCGTCCGGGAGCCGGGGCGAAGTCGACGTCGGGGTTCTCCGCGTTGACCCGGCACTCGATGCTCGCCCCGACCGGTCGGATGTCCGCCTGGGTCAACTCCAGCGGCCGCCCGGCGGCGATCGACAACTGTTCGCGGATCAGGTCGACGCCGGTGACCATCTCGGTGACCGGATGCTCGACCTGGATCCGGCAGTTGACCTCCATGAAAGAGAAGCCCCCGCCGGGGTCCACCAGGAACTCGAACGTGCCGGCCCCGACGTACCCGGCGGTGCGGGCGCCCAGCACGGCCGCCTCCCCCATCCGCCGGACCACGTCGGCGGACAGCCCCGGCGAGGGGGTCTCCTCGATGAGCTTCTGGTGCCGCCGCTGGACCGAGCAGTCCCGTTCCCCCAGGTGGACGGCGTTGCCGTGCCCGTCGCACAGCACCTGGATCTCCACGTGCCGGGCGTGCGGCAGGAACTGTTCGACGTACACCCTGCCGTCGCCGAACAGGCTCTGCGCGACGGCGCGGGTCGCGTGGTACTGGGCGGCGAAGTCCTCCTTGTCGAGCACGACCTGCAGCCCCCGGCCCCCGCCTCCGGCGGCCGCCTTGATGATCACCGGATAGCCGATCTCGGCGGCCACGGCGGAGGCGTCCTCGACGTTGTCGAGTGGCTGCAGGGAACCCGGCAGCAGCGGCAACCCGGCCTCGGCCATCAGGGACCGGGCGGCGACCTTGTCCCCGAGCCTGGCCATCACCGCGGCGGACGGGCCGACGAACACGATCCCGTTGGCGGCGCAGGCCTCCGGGAAGTCGGGGTTCTCCGACAGGAACCCGTACCCGGGATGGATCGCCTGCGCGCCGGTGCGCAGGGCCGCCTCCAGGATCGCGGCCATGTTCAGGTAGCTCTGCCGGGCGGGTGCCGGGCCGATCTGGACCGCCTGGTCGGCGGCGCGGACGACGGCGGAGTCCCGGTCCTCCGTCGAGTGGACGGCGACGACCTTGATGCCCAGCTCACGGCAGGTCCGGGCGACCCGCAGCGCGATCTCGCCCCGGTTGGCGATCAGGACCGTGTCGAACGGCCGGCTCACGCCTCCTCCACCGGGGCGACGACGAACAGCCGCTGGCCGAACTCCACCGGCGTACCGTCCGGCAGCATCGCCTCGACGATCCGGCAGTGCCGGTCAGCGGTGACCGGGATCATCAACTTCATCGCCTCGACGAGGGCGACCTGCTGCCCGGGGGACACCACCGTCCCCTCCTCGACGAACGGCTGCGAACCGGGCGCGGGCGCACGGTAGAACACGCCGACGGTAGGCGCGTGGATGTGGTCGGCGGTCACCTCGACGAGCGGGACGTCCACCGGCACGGCGGGGCCGACGGACGCCGCCGGGCCGGCTCCCCACTCCAGTTCCAGGGTCACCCCACCGGACTGGACCCGCAGCGTCGCCGGGAGTCTGGGCACGCCGGCGAGGAGCCGCAGCGCCGTCTGCTGCACCGCCTCGAGCTCGGCGAGGTTGTCGGCCGGTCCGGGCTCTGTCATCGGGTACCTCCGAGGGTCGCGGGGGCCGACTCGGCGCCCATCCGGCGGAACTTCGCCCGGCGGTCGGCCACCAGGCGGGCGGGGTCGAGGGCGAGGAGCCGGGGCAGCCGGGCGAGCAGGCCCCGGCGGAGCGTGTCCGCCGTGGCGACGGGATCGGCGGCCGCCCCGTCCTCCGGTTCGGGCAGCACCCCGTCGATCAGCCCCAGGTCGAGCAGCTGGCGGGCGTCGACGCGCAGCGCAGCCGCCGCCCTCGGCGCAGCGGCCGGGTCCTTCCACAGGATCGCCGCGCACCCCTCGGGCGTGATGACCGAGTACACCGCGTTGGCGAACATCAGGACCTCGTCGGCGACGGCCAGCGCCAGCGCGCCGCCGCTGCCGCCCTCGCCCGTGACCACCGCGATCACGGGCACCGGCAGGCCGGCGAGCAGCTTGAGGATCTCCGCGATGGCGACCGCCTGGCCGCCCTCCTCCGCCTCGATGCCGGGATAGGCCCCCGGCGTGTCGATCAGCGTGATCACCGGGACGCGCAGCTTGGCCGCGAGGCGCAGTACCCGGGCGGCCTTGCGGTAGCCGGCAGGGCTGGCCATCCCGTAGTTGCGAGTCGCCAGCTCGGCGACCTCGTGGCCCTTCTGGTGGCCGATCACGGCGACGGGTTGTCCGTCCAGCTGGCCGAGGCCGGCCACGATCGCCGGGCAGTCGCCGGAGGCCCGGTCGCCGTGCAGCTCCTCGAAGTCGGTCAGGATCAGCCCCAGGTAGTCCAGGGTGGTGGGTCGCTCGATCCGCCGGGCGAGCCGGACGACCTCCCACGGGTCGCGTTCGGGCAGCAGGGCCGCGCACGTCAGGGCCGGATCGGCCGCGGAAGCCTCGCCGGGGGTCCGCGCGGGTTCCAGATCGGGGGCCGGCGCGGCCGCCAGGAGCCGGGCCAGGGTCGGCCGGAGCGCCGACCGGGGGCGGATCACGTCCACGAACCCCTTGCGGAGCAGGAACTCCGCCGTCTGGAAGCCGGCCGGCAGCGTCTGCCGGAGGGTCTGCGCGATCACCCTCGGGCCGGCGAACCCCAACCGGGCCCCGGGCTCGGCGAGAATGACGTCGCAGGACGTGGCGAAGGAGGCCGCGACCCCGCCGAACGTGGGATCGGTGACCAGCGACAGGGTGAGCACGCCGGCCTCGTCGAGCCGGCTGAGCGCCTGGCTGGTCCGGGCCATCTGCAGCAGCGCGAACATGCCCTCCTGCATCCGCGCGCCACCGGAGGCGGTCACGATCAGCAGCGGCGTGCGCTCGGCGAGGGCGGTCTCCGCCGACAGGGTGATCAGCTCACCCACGGCGCTGCCGAGGCTGCCGCCGAGGAACCGGAAGTCCATCGCCGCGACGATGACGGGGTGCCCCTCGACGGCCCCGCGCACGCACACGACCGCCTCGTCGAGGCCGGTGCGCTCCCGGGCCTCGCGCAACCTCTCCGGGTACGGCCGGGTGTCGACGAACCCGAGCGGATCGGCGGTGCGCACCGGCAGGTCCAGTGGCTCGATGGTGCCCTCGTCCAGCAGTTGGCGCAGCCGCTCCGGCGCGTCGAGGGCCTCGTGCCGTCCGCACTCCGGACAGACCCGGGCCGCGCGGACCAGCCGCCGGCCGTAGAGGACCGCCCGACACCGCGGGCACAGTACCCAGTGGTTGACGTCGTCCATGGTGTCCCCCTTCCCGGCCTGGGAGGGCCGTCAGGGACAGCGTGCAGACGTCGTTTCGCGGCCGGCTCAAGGATGGCTGGATCCCGACTAGGACCACCGCCCACCCATCAGGCGCGTTCACCCACAGGGACCAAGCGGCCACATTGGCGCCGGGCCGCACTGTTTGGCGTGTCGCGACAGAGGGTACGGGGCCTCAGGTACGCGAAGCAGCATACGATCTGCCCGTTTGATCCATATCGGGGAAGGCTCCATTCGTGTCCAAGAGCACTCGTTCCATCGCCACGGCAGCACTGCTGACCGGCCTGGCGGTCGTGGCCGTCCCGGCGTCCGCCTCGGCGGTCATCACCCCGCCGCCGAACACCTGCGGGGGCGACCTGTCCGACTACGCCGGCAGCACCTACCTGGGCACGCTCACCAAGGCGGGCCCGCTGGAGATGCAGATCAGGTTCGACTCCGACGGAGAACGCCTGACCAACAACATCAACGGCCCGACCCAGCGCAGCCAGACCCAGTCGTCGGTCGTGGTCAGGAACAACAACGGCCGCTCCGAGGTCTCCTGGTTCACGCTGAAGGGCACGGCGGTGGGCGAGAACCTCTCGTGCGCGCCCGGATCCACCAAGGTCCAGTCCATCGGCGGGTTCGTCTACACCAAGGACGGCCAGTACGAATTCCTCCTCGACAAGGTCCTCGTCTAACAGCGGCACGCCGCCTGCCGTTCGTCCGACCCGGCCCGGTCGGACGGACGCGCCTTGCTCCCGTTGGACGCCGACCACTGCGCTTCCCGGCGGGACCGAACCTCGCCGGGCCGGGGCCCACTCAGCCGTGCAGGTTCTCCTCGGTCAGCTCGAACCAGCACAGCCGCCCGAACTCCGGCGAAACGGTGCTGGCGGGGCCGGCGGGCTCAGGCTCCGGCAGGCTGTCGAACAGCCCGCGCGCGAAGTCCAGATACCCGGGCAGGTCCTGCTCGGAGGCCTTCGCGTGCCGGTGCGGGTACCGCAGCGCGCCGTCCGCCCGGTAGTGCAGGTCGGTGAGCCGCAGCGGAGGCTCGCCGCTCGTGGCGCGGTGCAGCCACCGCCCGGTGTCCGGGTCGAAACCGTACGCGGGCAGCAGCTTCCAGCCGTGCCGGGCGACGAGGGTCACCGCCTCGACGAGATAGTCGAACACCGTTTCGGACAGGAAGTAGTTGAAGCCGATCCGGACCCAGCCGGGCTTGATCCCCTCGTGCCCGACGAACACCTGCTCCTGGAGGAGCCGCGACTGCCGCCGGTCTATGTGGAGCAGGCGGTGCCCGTACGGTCCGGCGCAGGCGCACCCGCCCCGGGTCTGGATCCCGAACAGGTCGTTGAGGACGGCGACCACGAAGTTGTGGTGCAGGTACCGGCCGCCGGGCCGCCGCAGCCGGAAGGACACGATCGACAGGCGCTCGGCGTCGATGTTGCCGAGCAGTTCGAGGGTGGATTCCGTCCGCCAGGCCGCGATCGCCCGGCCGATGAAGGCGTCCTCGCGCTCCCTGATCAGGGGCACGCCGACGGCCTGTTTGAGGCCGAAGACCAGGCCGGCGCGGATCGACTCCACGATCGCAGGGGTGCCGCCCTCCTCCCGGTGCACCGGATCGGCCCGGTAGTGGTGCCCGCGCTCGGTCACGTAGTCGACCGTGCCGCCGCCCGGTACCGAGGGCACCCGGTTGGCGAGCAGCTCACGGCGGACCGCCAGGACGCCGGGCGTGCCGGGTCCGCCGGGGAACTTGTGCGGGCTGAGGAAGACCGCGTCCTTGTACGAGCCACCGGGCCCGTTCATCTCGATCTCGGCGTAGGGGCCGGCCGCGGCGAAGTCCCAGAACGACAGCGCGCCGTACTCGTGCAGCAGGTCCGCCACGGCCTCGGTGTCGGTGAGGATGCCGGTGACGTTCGACGCCGCGGAGAAGGACCCGATGAGCAGCGGCCGGTCCCGGTGGGCTGCCAGTTCCCGCTTCAGGTCGGTGAGGCTGACGTGCCCGCTGGCGTCCTCGGGAATCGGCACGACCTCGGCGATCGACTCCCGCCACGGCAGCTCGTTGGAGTGGTGCTCGTACGGGCCGATGAACACCACCGGCCGCAGCTGGCGGTGCACGGTGCGGGCGAGGTGGAACCGGTCCTCGAGAACCGAGGGCAGCCGCAGCCCGAGAATGGTGATCAGTTTGTCGATCGCCCCGGTCGCACCGGAGCCGGCGAAGATCACTGCGGTGTGCTCGTCTCCGCCGATCGCGCGCGCGATGATCTGGCGCGCGTCCTCACGGAACCGGGTGGTCTGCAGGCCGGTACCCGATGATTCGGTGTGGGTGTTGCCGTAGTGCGGCAGGACCTCGCGGCGGATGAAGTCTTCGATGAAGGTCAGCGCGCGCCCGGAGGCCGTGTAGTCGGCGTAGGTGATCCGCCGTGGGCCGTATGGGCCCCGGATCACCTCGTCGTCACCGATCACCGATTCGCGGATCCTGGTCAGGAGCGGATTTTCCATGGTGCCCCCGAAGTACCGATTTCACCCTGATTCTAGGCGGGCCGTGGCCGGGCCGCAGGTTCTCGGTCGGCGGCAATCACGATCCGAACCTTCACGGATACCGGGACGGCCGGGCGGGATTGCCCGGCCACTGAGCTGGGGCTCGGCGTTGTGGGCAGTCGCTCTTTGGCGTTCAGCGGTAGATCGGTTGGGCGAGGTACACGGCCCAGTCGGCCGAGCCGGCCAGGTTCTCGGCGCGGCGCATCGTGTGGTACTCGCCGGGGAAGGTTGCGCAGGGCACCGGCCGGACGCGGGCTTTGGCCAGCGCGGTGAAGGTCTCCAGTTGGGCCCGGGTGAACCGGGCGTGCGACAGACGCTCGTCGGCGCACCGCGGGTCCGTGCACTGCGGTTCCCTGGTCACGACGACCAGCTGTTCTCGAAGATCAGCTCCGCGAACGCCTCCCGGCCAGGGTCGCGGGCGAGGTCCAGCGGCGTGTAGGCGTGCAGGACCATCAGCCGGTCGACGCCGGCCCGGTTCATGATAGTGATGCAACCGGCGGGGGCGTCTGGCCCCGGGGCGTAACCGATCTTGCCGGACGGGTCGAGGAAAAGGATGGCTTCAAGTTCTCCCGGCGCGTAGATGTCGAGGAAGGCGGGTAGTTTCTCGCCGAGTTCCTGCACCTGGCGACGTGCGGGTTTGATCGTCATGTCTGCCTCCGTGGAGCGTGTGAGGGTCTGGGCGGGGGTAGCCCGGCAAGCGGGGTTGGTTCCAGTTTCGACAGACGAGCGGATGGGATGAAGAATCGGCGCGTAGCCTCCGTGTAGCCTCTGCGTAGCGCTGCGACTACGGAAGATCCGCCCTGCTGGGAGCACCTATGACTGGCACCGCGAACGGCACACAGCACCCCCTGACCTACATACGTGGGGAACGCGGCTGGAGCCTGCGGGAGGTCGCCGAGCTGGTCCAACGCGGCTCGGGCCTGAACATGGCCACCTGGCGGCAGAAGGTCTACCGCTGGGAACGCGGCGTGGTCCCGGAGATGACGGCTCAGTACGCCCTGGCCGACGCGCTCGGCGTCGATCAGACGGCCGTGGACGCGATCGGCTGGCCCGGGTGGCTTCATCTGGCGACGGCGACCACGCCGGCGGACGACGGCGAATGGACCATCGAGAACGCTCGTAAAGTCCTGGCGGCGCTCGTAGAGTCAGGAAGCACGGATCGGCGAGGATTTCTCATCTACGGCGGGTCGGCGCTGTCCAGCATCGCCGCAGGCTGGGCCGATACTCCACCCGAACCGATCGCCGATGGTCTCGATGGCGGTCGGGTCGGCACCAACGCGATAGCCGGTCTCCAACTTCGGGTGGCCGAACTCTGGCGGCTGGACGACACCCTCGGCGGGGGCTCGTGCCTCCAGGCCGCCGCCGCAGACCTACGGATGGTTGACGCACTACTACGCCAGGCCCGACACACCGGGCCGGTTGGCCGCGAGCTGCTGTCAACGGCCGCGAGCCTCGCCCGGTTCGCAGGTTGGGCCGCCTTCGACTGCGGGCACCTTGCCGCCGCCCAGCGGTACTGGCACGGCGCGCTACGGGCCGCACACGCCGCCCACGACACCGTGCAAGGGATCTACATCCTGTCCAACCTCGCCCTTCAGGCCATCTACGCCGGGGACGGCCGGACCGCCGTCGACCTGCTCGAAGCGGCCCGCGCCCAGCTCGACCCCGCTCACCGGATCGTCGCCGCGATGCTCGACGCCTGGCAGGTCCGGGCCCACGCCATCCTCGGCGAGCAGCGCCAGGCATCCCAGCTCCTAAACCGGGCTGACGATCTCTGGGCCAACCGGCGGGACGGGGACGATCCCGACTGGGTCTATTGGATGCCTCAACCCAGCCTGACCGCCGAGGCCGGCACGGCGATGATCAACCTTCGGCAGCTCAGCCACGCCGACGAGCTGCTACACGCCGGACTGGCCACCCTGTCACCTGCCGCGACCCGGGACCGGAATCTGTACCTGGTCCGCATCGCGGAGACCAGCCTCAGCGCGGGCCGGCTGGACGAGGCCATGGCGAGCGCCCGGGCCGCCATCGACGCCGCCGCCGGGGTCGACTCCAGCCGAGTGACCCAGCGGCTCACTGGCCTTCTGGACCAGCTTCCGGCCGACGAGCCGGGGACCGCCGAGGTACGAGAGTACTGGCGGGCGGCTCGTCAGGTGACGGCCTAGGGGCCGTACGGATCAGGTAGGCCGCCTTCTGCAAGGTCTCCGGGTCATCGATCGTCGGCGGTAGGCTCTGTTCGGCCCGGGAACGCCTTGGCGGCGCGGGCTGGCTGATGACCTACGTCCATGACACGACCACCGACCGCAGCGACCTGGTCATCCTCGACGCGGACGACCTGGCCGCACCGCCGGTCGCGTCCGTCCACCTGCCGGGCCGGGTCCCGCAGGGCTTCCACGGCAACTGGCTCGCCGACCGGTGGACCTGACAGGGCCGGGTCGGTGGCGTGAGCCTGACCGCGATCGCCGCGTTGGCGTATCGTGCCGGGAATGTCGATCATGCTGTCGCGACGTCGTTGGCTTGTCGGTGCCGCAGTGCTGATCGCCGTGGCCGGCGCGGTGGTGGGGATCCGGGTGTTCTACCCAGGACAGTGGAGCTGCGTGGTGGGGGCCGGACACGTCCCCGTACCCGCTGACGATGCCGGACCCGACGTCGTCGTCCGGACCTACCTACGGGCGTTGAGTGCCCACGACCGGTCCACCGCGCAGGAACTGTATCCGGGTGGCGTGGACGGGAAGAGCTGCAACATACGGTCCATCCAGGACGTGCGCGTGGCCGCGGTGTCCGTGACGGAGGACCGGGTGCGGGTCACCGCCCAGTACACCCAGACGTCTTTCGACGAGGCGGAATCCGGGTCGGCGGACGGACCGGTCGGACGGAACTACTACCTCGACCGCACGCGGGACCGCGGCACGTGGCGCATCGTCGACGCCGGGCAGGGCTGATCGCCGGCCGTCCACCCTCGCCAGATCAGCGGGCTTCAGCGTTGACACCTGGGTGACGCACCGCCGACCCCCTCGCGGGGGCCGGCGGTGGGCAGGTCAGGAGTACGCCTCGACCGTCCAGAGCGAGTAGCCGTACCCGGTGCCCCGGGACGTGCCGTTGATCCGCAGGTAGCGACCGGTGCCGGTGAGCCCGGTCAGGTCGTCGACCCCGCCGTCGCCCGTCGTCGTGCTGTAGATGGTGGTCCAGGTGGTGCCGTCGGTGGACAGCTGGACCTGGTAGCCGCGGCCGTAGGCGGCCTCCCAGCTCAGCTTGACGTGGCTGACGGAGTAGCTCGCGCCGAGGTCCACCCGCAGCCACTGCGGGTCGCTGTAGGCGCTCGACCACCGGGTCGCGGCGTTGCCGTCCACGGCGTTGCCGGCCGGGAAGTTCACCGTCTCGGTGCTCGACGCGGTGGCCACCTTTCCTCGGGCCAGGTCGGCCGGTCCACCGTAGACCTCGAACTCGAAGAGCGAGTATCCCCAGCTCGTGCCCCGGGTGACGCCCTGCATCCGCACGTAGCGGCCGGTGCCGGAGAGCCCGGTCAGGTCGTCGGTGCCGCCGTCACCCGTCGCGGTGGCGTAGATGTCGGTCCAGGTGGCGTTGTCGTTCGATATCTGGATCTTGTACCCCTTGCCGTAGGCCGCCTCCCAGAACAGTTTCACCCGGTTGATGGACTGGCTGGAGCCCAGGTCGACCGTGATCCACTCGCCGTTGGTGTAGCCGCTGGCCCACCGGGTGCCGTAGTCGCTGTCGACCGCGTTCACGCCGACCAGTCCCGAGGTCTCGTTGCTGGAGACGGTGACGGGCCTGCCGGCGGCGAGGTTGCCCGGCTGGGTCGTCTGCGGCCAGGCCGGGTTGCGTCCGATGGTGGTGATCACCGGGAGGAACGCGTTGTAGTCGGCGGCGATCTTCGGCGAGCCCCAGGTCTGCTGGGCCAGCATCCGCAGCCCGTTGCGGATGTCGGAGGCGATCCGCTGCTCGGTGGCGACGGCGGGGTTGTCGCACCAGACGTGGATCTTCGAGCCGAGGTTCTTCGACTGCGAGGCCGCCGTGATGGTCTGGCTGCCCTGGAACAGGTCCGGGGTCCAGGTGTCGTAGCCCCACTGGCTGCCGGGGCCGCCCGGGCCGCCGCCGTAGAGCACGTAGTACGTCGGGTCCCAGCTCTCGTTGGAGATCAGGTGACCCTCGTCGATGTGCTGCTGGGGGGACTTGCCGTAGTTGTACCAGAACTCCAGGACGACGTTGGCGTTCACGGTCACGGCGGTGCCACCACCGATGCCGTCGTTCCAGGCCCGGGTGGTCTTGCCGGCGGCGCGCACGATTCCGTTGGCCCAGTTGACGAACCCGAGGTAGGAGTCCTTGGCGACGGCGTTGGCTCCGTAGGTGGCCTTGGCGTAGGCCAGCAGCTGCGGGTTGGCCGCGTAGTCCGCGCCGTACTCGTCGGCGCCGATGTGGAAGTACGGGGCGGGGAACAGCGCGAGGTACTCCTGGTAGAGGTCCTTGATCAGGGTGTAGGCCTCAGGCTTGGACAGGTCGATGTTGCCGTTGTCGGGGGTGCCGTCGCTCTTCTTGAGCTTCAGGTCCGGGTGCGCGGCCAGGATGGTGTCCATGTGGCCGGGCGCGTCGAGCTCCGGCACGACCATCACCTTGTACTTCGCCGCCAATGCGATCAGGTCAGTGACCTCCTGCTTGGACAGGTGCTCGGCGGAGACGACCTCCGGGTGCGAGGTCGACTCGATCCGGAAACCCTGATTGTCGGAGAAGTGCAGGTGGAAGTAGTTCATCTTCAGGTACGCGAGTTCCTTCACGTGGTCGCGCAGCCACTGCGCCGTGAAGAACTTGCGCCCGTTGTCCACCATCAGGCCGCGCTCGGGCTTGAGCGCCCAGTCCCGCGCGGTGCCCTGCGGGATCGTGGTGCCCTGCTTGAGGAGCTGCAGAATGGTACGGGTGCCGTAGAACGCGCCCTTGTCGTCGCGGGCGGTGACGGTCACCCGGTCGGTCACCGACAGCGCGTAGCCCTCGGTGCCCAGGGCCGTGTCGGTCGAGCCCAGGGCGAGGTAGATGTCGCCGGGCCCCAGGTCGGTGGTGGTGCCGGTGGTCTGCGCGATCGTCAGGCCGGTGAGCGCCTTGAGGTCGTCGGCGAACACCTGGCTCGTCGTCGCCAGGGCGGCGGCGTCACCGGTCGCCCGGACGATCCGGGTACCGGCGCCGAAGGCGTAGCTGCCGGTGCCGCCGGTCCACTCCTGCAACGCGGGGATGGTCGTCGGCTTCGGGTTCGTTGCGGCGGCTGAGGCCGGCGTGCCGGACAGCGCGATCGCGGCCACGGCTGCGGCGAGGAGGGCGGTCGCCGCCCTTCTGAGGAGTCTGCTCATCGTTCCGTTCCGATTCGAGGGGATGGGTATCGGCGGCGTCAGTCGGCCGGGCCCTCGGGCATCGGCCTGGCGGGGCCGCATGGGATGCCCGGCGGGTTAGCCGGCGTCGGGTGCGGGTGAGCGGCATGGGGCTGACAACCGGCTCACAGGGGAACAGCGTGCGGGTCGAGGGCTGGTCGCGGGGTGCTCCCGGGCTGGCTGCCCTGGCAGACCGGGAGAAGGTGGCCAGTCGTTGCCGGAGCAGCGGAAACGGTGCGGGCCACAGGTTTGTTCAGTCAACGTTCTTACTAGGGCGCTGACGTTATACGGCGGCCGGTCCACAGGCAATAGTCTCGATACATCAATGTCCAGGCCGCTATCGCAAAGGGTGTGGAAACCTCAAAAATCCGACCCCGATGCTTGAGGAGTCGGTGTGAGAGGTCGGCGTTAAGCCACCATTAACTTCAGTGAGCGATTGAAGGGGTGGCCAGACGGCGCGCACGATCCGGGTACGGCTCTCCGTGGTGGGGATCGCGGGCCCGATGATGCTGCGCGAGGGCGACGACGTGCCCGAGGACGTCGTGGTCACGACCAGGCGCGCGAACGGCCGATCGAAGTAGGAGAGAACCTGCCGCGGGACCAGCAGCGTCCGCCCTCGGGTGCTGGCGAGTTTCAGGACGCTCGTCCCGCGTTGGTCGAGTAGCGCTGCGGCGGCGGGAACGGCCACGACGAACGTCGAGGTCCTGCTCCCGCCGCCGGGTACGCCGCAAGCGCGTCGGTCAGCGGCGACCTAGGACTTGGGGATCTCCTGCACGGCGACGATCCGGCCGTTCTCGACCCGGTACGCCCACACCGCGACAGCCGACAGCTCGATCTCACCGTTGGCGGTGAACGCGAAGGTCGTGGTCACGCCCTGGCCCTTGTAGGCGTCGACGAACGCCTCCATGTCCTTGCGGGTGGTTTTGCCAGCCTTCACTCCGGCCACGAAGATGCTGGCCGCGTCATAGGACTCGGCGCTGTAGGTGCCCGGCTCGCCGCCGAACGCCTTCTTGAAGTCCGCGGCGAACGTGCCACCCGACTTCTCCGGCGGCACGCACGGGCAGGTGATGATGGCACCCTCGGCGGCCTCCTTGCCCGCGCCCTCGACGAACTTGTCGTCCTTGACGGCGTCGCCGGTGACGAAGGCCGCCTTGACGCCCTGGCCGCGCAACTGCTTGAGGAACGGCGCGGCCTCGGCGTAGTAGCCGCCGTAGTAGACCGCGTCGGCGCTCGACGCCTTGATGGCCGAGATCAGGGCGGAGAAGTCGGTCTGCCCTTTGCTGGTGGTACCGGTCGCCACGGGTTTGACGACCTTGCGGACCTCGTCGGCCAGGCCCTTGCCGTACTCGGAGGTGTCGTCGACGATGAACACCTTCTCCGCCTTCAACGCGGTCTGCATGTACCGCCCGGCGGCCGGCCCCTGGGTGGCGTCGTTGCCCAACGCGCGGTGGAACGTCTTCCAGCCCTTGGTGGACAGGCTCGGGTTGGTGGCGATGGTGATCATCGTCAGGCCGTTCTCGGACAGCTTGCCGGCGGCGGCCTTGGACTCGCCCGAGAACGCCGGACCGACCACGCCGATGATCTTCTGGTCCGGGATCACCGCGTCGGCGACGCCGGGGGCCACCTTCTCGTCCCCCTGGGAGTCGCGGTTGTCCAGCTCGATCTTGCAGGTGTCCTGCCGCGACGCGTTGTACTGGTCGATCGCCAGCTTCGCCCCGTCTCGGACGTTGATGCCGAGTGCCGCGTTCGAGCCGGTCAGGGCACCGAAGAACGCGATCTTGACCGTGCAGTCCTTGCCGGAGGCCGCCGTGCCGTCCGAGCCGCTCCGCGCGCAGCCGGCCGTGGCCGCCAGGGCCGCGGTGAGGACCACCACGGCTGGTACGAATCTCTGCTTCAAGGCTGTATGCCCTCCTCGGGTACAGTGCACAACTGTTCGTAACGGCCGGGAAGCTACCCGTGAACGCCAGCGACGGGAACCGCGTGCCTGCCGGCACCACCAAACTGTTACGCATCGGGCCACAAGCCAGGATCGTGCGCCAGGATCCGTCGGGTCACGGCCGCCAGCGCCGGCACGGTCAACGACCGGGCCTCGGCTTCGGGCGTGCCGCGCAAGGCCCCGAAAGTGTCGTACCCGCAGGGCAGAATGTGGGCTATGAGCAGCACAACCACCCCGTCAACCGTCACCTCCCCCGGCGAGTACGCCGCCGCTGTCGAGGCCGCGAGGACCGCCGCCGCGGCGTACTACGCCGATGGCACCCAGGCCATGGACGATGACGTCTACGACGCGCTCGTGCGGGCGATCGCCGCCTGGGAGGACGCCCACCCCGACGAGGTGCTGCCCGACTCCCCCACCGGGAAGGTCGCCGGCGGGACCGCGACCGGCGACGTGCCGCACACCCGGCCGATGCTGTCGCTGGACAACGTGTTCAACGCCGAGCAGCTCACCGCCTGGGCCGCCGGGCTGGAGCGCCGGCTCGGCCGGCCGGTCGAGGCGTGGGCAGTGGAGACGAAACTCGACGGGCTGGCCATCGCCGCCCGGTACCAGGCCGGCCGGCTCGTCCAGCTCATCACCCGGGGCAACGGGACCGAGGGCGAGGACGTCACCGCCCAGGGCGCCGGCCACATCCTCGGCCTCCCGGAGCGGTTGGCCCGGCCGGAGACCCTGGAGGTCCGCGGCGAGGTGCTGCTGACCCGCGAGCAGTACGAGGCCGCGACCACCGCCCGCGTGCACGCCGGCGGTGACCCGTTCAGCAACCCGCGCTCCGCCGCCGCCGGAAGCATGCGCACGAAGAACCGGCCCTACGAGGTCGAGTGGACGTTCTTCGGCTACAGCGCCCTCCCCCTCGACGCCACGAGCCCGAGCCTCGCCGCCGACCTGGCGGCCCTGCCGCACTCCGGCCTCCTCGACCTCCTGACCGACCTCGGCGTGCAGACCAGCGCCGCCGCGCTGGCCGGCGCGATCCGCTACGACACCCTCGACGGAGTCCTCGCCCGGATCGAGGAGATCGGCGACGCCCGGGCAGGCCTAGGGTTCGGCATCGACGGGATCGTCATCAAGACCGACCCGGCCCTCGACCAGGAGCAGGCTGGGTTCTCCTCCCGCGCCCCGAGGTGGGCGATCGCCTACAAGCTGCCCGCCGACACGAAGATCACCAAGCTGCTGGCCGTGGAGTGGGAGGTCGGCCGGACCGGCATCATCGCACCCCGCGCCGTCCTCGAACCCGTCGAGATCGGCGGAGTCATCGTCACCTACGCCACCCTGCACAACGCGGCCGACATCACCCGCAAGGGCCTCCTGATCGGCGACCAGGTGACGGTGTACCGGGCAGGGGACGTCATCCCCGCCATCGAAGCACCCCTCGTCGCCGTGCGCACCGGCGCGGAGACACCCATCGCTATCCCCGAGGTGTGCCCCCGCTGCGGCAGCGACATCGACCGCACCCAGGAACGGTGGCGCTGCACCTTGGGACGTGCCTGCAACGCCGTCGCCTCCATCGACTACGCCGTCTCCCGCGACGCCCTGGACATCGAAGGCCTCGGCCACACCCGCATCGTCCAGCTCGTCGACGCTGGTCTCATCGAGGACTTCGCCGACCTGTTCACCCTGACCCGCGAGCAGATCCTCGGCCTGGACCGGATGGGCGACATCTCCACCGACAACCTCCTCGCCGCGCTGGAGACCGCCAAGCAGCAGCCCCTCGCCCGGGTCCTCACCGCGCTCGGTGTACGCGGCACCGGACGGTCGATGTCCCGGCGGATCGCCAAACACTTCGCCACCATGGACAACATCCGCACCGCCGACACCGAAGCCCTCCAGCACGTCGACGGCCTCGGCCCCGAGAAGACACCCGTCATCGTCGACGAACTCAAAGACCTCGCCCCGGTCATCGACAAGCTCGTCGCCGCCGGGGTGAACATGACCGAACCCGGCGCCGTTCCGCCCGGCCAAGAGCCCGCCGGCGACGCGTCGGACCTGCCGCTCGCCGGGAAGTCCGTCGTCGTCACCGGGTCCATGACCGGGCCCCTGGCAGACCTGACCCGCAACGAGATGAACGAACTCATCGAACGCGCCGGCGGCAAGGCCTCCGGCTCCGTGTCGGCGAAGACCGCGCTGCTCGTCGCCGGGGACAAGGCCGGGTCCAAGCTTGCCAAGGCCGAATCCCTCGGCGTCCCCGTCATGGGCCCGGACGAGTTCGCCGACCTCGTCACCGCGTTCCTGTCGAGCTGACACTCAGCGCGAAGGGCCGCCGGGGAGTTCGATCACCCGGCGGCCTCGGCACCTCGGGCAGGCCGCAGGGCGGTCGGCACGGCCAGCACCGGCTGGGCGGCGACGAGCCTGGGCCGGGCCGCCCGGACGGATTTCCGGGCGGCCCGCAGGACTCAGTCCGTTCCGGGCGCCTGCGGCTGCACCACGAAGGCGTGCCCGGTGTCGTTCGCGTGCTCGTCGTACGGGGCGATCGCTCCGTTGCTACGCAGGACGTAGTCCCCCTGCTGCCCGTTCCAGCCGGACACGTAGCCGCTTTCCACCCCTTCGCTGGCCAGCACCGCCAGCAGCGTGCTCAGGTTGTGCACCGACGCCTGCACCGACTCAACCCCGTTCGCGGCGGCGATACCCGCCGGCGGCGTCTCCGTTGTGCCCGCGATGAGAACCACGTTCGACACGATCCATCCACTCCCTACTTCGTTGGGTCAATCGGGACCATCTAACCCTCCCAGCCGCCTACCGTCGCCGCCGGCTCTGTCGTGTCCGGTCAGCCAGGGCTGGGAGCCCATCGTTGACGGTGACGTCGAGCAAATTTCGCCCGCCCCGGCGTCATGAGGCCGCTCCGCTATCCGGGACCTCGCCGGGCATCGAGCTCCTGCAGCGACGGTTGGTATTGGTTCCGCCTCGGTGCAGGTGTCACGAAAGGATCTCCAGCGAGGCGCTCACCGGAGCGGGCTGGTGGGCGTCGGTGCGCTGCCGGGCTTTGCGGTGTAGTCGGGGCTGGATGGCAGCCAGGGCCAGGCTGCACGCTCCGGCGGCGGTCCACAGCCAGGCCTGACCGGCGTGCGCGAGGGCCTGGGTTCCGGCGAAGGGGCCGACCAGGGTCGCGATGCCCCAGCTGATGCCGTAGACGGACAGGTAGTGTGCCCTGGCCGTGGCGGGAGCGAGGTCGCCGACGAGGGCGTAGACGTGGCCGAGGAGCAGCACTTCTCCGGTGCTCCAGACCACGGTGGCCGCGATGAACGTCGCCAGATTCGCCGCCGCCGCGTTCAGGGCCAAGCCGGCGCCGAGGAGGACGTACCCGGCGGTCATGGCTGTCATGGAGGTGAACGGTGCCGCGAGGAGCGGTTGGCCGGCGACGATGGTGATCGCTGACAGGGTCAGCAGCAGGCCGAACGCGCCGGCGCCGAGATGGTGGCGGGCCAGGGTCAGCGGCAACGTGGTCAGCAGCTGCATATACAGGACCGCGAAGACGGTGCCCGTGGCAAGGAACGCACGCAGGAGGGGGTCGCGCCACGGGTTCCGGCCGGTCGGTGCGGTGCCGCGGGTCGGCGGCGTCGTCCTGGTCGTTCCGGGCAGGGTGGCGGCGATCAGCACGGCGCACAGTAGGCAGGTGACCGCGTCGGCGACGAACAGCCACCGCACGTCCAGGCCGCCCAGGAGCGTGGCCAGCGCGCCGGCGGCGATCCCCGCGCAGGCCAGCGCCGCACCGAACAGGCCGTAGGCGACGGGGCGGTCGGCGGGTTCGGTGACGTCGCCGATCAGCGACTGACTGGCCGGCTCGTAGATCTCGAACGCCAGACCGACGGCGATCACCGCGACGGCCAGGGCGAGACGCGACGTCGAGGCCGCCAGGGCCAGCTGCGCGGCGGCTGTCGCGACCAGGCCGCCCACGATCGTGGCACGTCGCCCGATCCGGTCCGCCAACCGGCCGCCGATCAGCCGGGAGACGATGGCCGCCAGCCCGAACGCCGACATCAACAGCCCCGCGTCGGCGACCGTGAACCCCCGGGCGGTCACGGCGATGGTCAGGAACGCCAGAGTGAATGCGCCCAGCCGGTTGACGGCCCGCGCGGCGGTCAACAGCCAGACCGCGCGCGGTAGTCGACGCCAGGTGGCGAACGTCCCCACGATCGACGACACGAAACGGACAACCACCGCACCCCCGTCACACACCCTGAACGCCAGGGTGTCAGGCCGCAGCTCCGCATCGAATGCGGCGGCGCTTTCTTTCTGGCGGCGCCCACGCCCCAACGCCTCGCGGCGAAACGTGGACTCTTGTCCGCAACCCACCGCTGGCGCTCAGTCGTGGAGACTGACACCTGGCAGTGGGCGACCAGCACCGTCGAACAACGCGGCACCGCACTCGCAGCGCTCGTCGGCGAGGGTCTGGCCCGCCGGCAGCTCCCAGACCAGCATCTCCGAACAGTTCGGACAGTTCAGACTCACCAGGGACTCCTCGGGCTCGGAGCCCCAGGCCCGTACCGGCACGCCCTCGTGCGCCAAGCCGGTCAGCTCGCGCCCGCCGGTTCGCGCGACCAGGACCTCGTAGGTGTCGGTGCCACTGTCGCGCACCACCATCGTGTAGCCGAGGCGTGCCACCACATCAGACAGATGGTCGAGCTGGCGGACCGGGGCATCACCGCGGCGCAGAGTCGGATCATCGTCGGCCGTGCGGTGGACGACGTCGGTGTCGACGTCCGTCGGTTCAGCACCGAAGGCCCGGATCCGGCACGCCACGAACGCCGCCAGCTGGCCTGGCTCGTCCTCGCCGGTCCAGTCCATCGTGAACGTCACACTGTCGACCGGGACCTGCTGGGCGCGCTCGCCGGGAGTCAGGACCAGCTCTTCCAACTCCGTCATGACGATCACGCTATCAACCATCCGGCGGGCGTGTCGGTCACGGCGCCCGCCTCGGCCGCGACTCTGACCCGTCAGAGCTGAGTTCTCCAGGACCTGAGGTGTCGATGACGTAGGCCAGGTCGGTGGCAGATTCCTCAGTTCCCTCCTCCGGGCCCCTCAGGTGCCGGCGAGGAAGTCGACGAACTTGTACAGTTCGGCTCGACCGTCGGCGGCGAGCCCGGAAAGCAACTGCAGCCGTCGCGAACAGGGTGCAGCCAGCGGGATCCTCATTGCAGACACGTCAACGCCTCTCTCAGGATGGACACGCAGTTGCTGGTGAGCACGGATTCCACGTGGAACTGGAAGGTGCAGAAGTTCTCCGACCGCAGCGCCACGACCCTGCCGTCCGCCTCGGCGGCGATCTGCACCCCGGTCGGCGCGACGTCCGGTAGCTGGGCGAAGTAGGTGTTGTAGAACCCGACCGGCTCCTGGCGGCCGAACAGGTTCACCGACTGCTGGACACCCTGCAGCGGCGGGTCCACCGCGACGATGTCCATGCCGAGCATCTGGCACACGACCTGGTGGCCAAGGCAGACCGCGAGGAACTTCGTCTTGTTGGCGAGTAGTTCGCCCACCAGTTCGCGCACCCGGCGCATCTTCGGGTCGTCCGGATCGGTCGGATCGCCGGGACCTGGGCCGACGAGCACCAGGTCCGCCCCGGCCAGCGTGAGCGCGGGGTCGTCGTAGTCGCGGACCGTCACGTCGAAGCCGAGGTGGGTCAGGACGTGACCGAGCATCCGGGTGAACTCGTCCTCGTTGTCCACCACGAGGATCGACCCGGTCGGGGCCTCGGCCGGGGCCGCGACGTTCTCCTGGCTGTCGGTCCAGAATCGGGACAGGTACTTGTTCCGCGACTGCAGGATCTCCTCGACCGTCGGATCGAGGTACAGCCCCAGCCTGGGCTCCGACCGTTCCGCGGAGGTGATGGCGCGCAGCAGGCCGGCCACCTTCGCGTGCACCTCCTTGGTCTCCTTCTCCGGGGAGGAGTCGCGCACGACGCTGCCGCCGCTCTGCACGAACACGTCGCCGGACGTGGTGACCTCCATGGTCCGGATCGTGATCGCGCTGTCGAGGTACTCCTCGCCCCCGTCGTCGATCCCGTTGAGCACGATGGCCGAGGAGTAGTAGCGCCGGGACCGGTCCTCGTACTTGTGGATGATCCGGGCGGCGTTCTCCAGCGGGCTGCCGATCATCGTGGCCGCGAACATCGACTCGCGGAAGGCGTCGACCTTGTCCATGTGGCTGTGCCCGACGAGCACGTACTCCGTGTGGATCAGCGCGCTCATCTCCTTCAGGTACGGGCCCTTGACGACCCCGCCCTCGGAACAGATCCGCGACATCATCTTCAGTTCCTCGTCGACGACCTGGAACAGCTCGTTGATCTCCTTGGGGTCGGTGAGGAACTCGATGAGGTCCGCCCGTTTGGTCAGCGCGGCCTTCGGCAGGGTGCCGCAGATCGGGTTCATCGTCACGACGTCGCGCTCGAAGGTGAGGTGGCGCTCCGGGGACGACCCGATGAAGTAGCGCTCACCGTCGAAGAACACGAAGGTCAGGTAGGCGTTGGGCTCGTTGAGCACCAGGCGGCGGAAGATGACCCGGGCCACCTCCGGCGAGAAGCCCTCGATCTTCGCCTGGCCCCGTCGCGAGATCAGGAAGTTGGATCCCTCGCCGCGACAGATCTCCTCCGAGATCGCCAGCCGGACCTTCTCCGCGAACTCCTCGTCGCTCACGTCGAAGACGACCTCGGACAGGCCGAAGGTCGGCTCGGGACCGGTCAGCACCGCGTCGAGGTCCACGTCGCGGCATTCCGTGGCCACCAGCGAGATGATGGGCTCGCCGCCGTCGTGCAGCAGGAATCCGCGCTCCCGGAGCTGGGTGAACGGCACCATGCTGATCACCGGCAGCCCGGTGGGGCGGGGCATGTCCGCCAGCAGTGTCGTGTACCGCACCTCGCCGGTGGCGTGGCGGGTGCGACCGTTCGCGTGGAACAGGCAGTAGGGCTGCGGCTCGGTACCAGGCATGTCAGTGACCTTCGGATTTTGCGACGAGGAAGTCTTCCAAGACAAGATAGTCATTTCCGGTACCGGGGAAGCAGCGCAACGCGTCCTCGGGGAACAGACCACCGGCTCCTCCGCCACGTTGAACGAGGTGTTGACCAGGCATGGAACACCGGTCAACTCCTCGAACACCTCGAGAAGGGACGCCAGTCTGGGACTCCGTCCGGACCAGCACTGTAGCGTGGCCGTCTTATAGAAGATCCGCCAGATACTTATAGAGGACTCATGCTCAACCGGGCAGGTTCCCTGGTCAAGAGCCGGTGACCTGGATCACTCGGGCCTCTCAACGGACCGTCGTTCCGGGTCGTCCGACGCGAACCGGAGAGCCACGCGCCAGGTGCGCGGTCATCCCCTGCAAGCAGGCGAACAGCTACCCACCAGTAGACTTCCGGGGTGACGATCGAGCGCTACAAGGCGATGCGATGACAACGCATAGCGGCGCAGTTGGGCGGAAAAGTTCCCAATATGAGCTGATAGCATCGGATCTGCTCGAAAAGATTAGGTCGGGTTCGTATCGGCCGGGCCAGGCGCTGCCACCGCAGAACGAACTCAGCCTCAGCTACGGCGTCAGCCTCATGACGCTGCGTCGGGCACTCCTGATCCTGAGCGATCAGGGCCTGATCGTCCAGCAGCAGGGCAAAGGCACCTTCGTCGCCCCTCCGCAGTCGGCCTACCGCCTCAGCGCGCTGCGCAGCCTCACCGACGACCTCCGCGAGCAGGGCCAGCAGGTCATCACGCAGGTCCTCGGCGTCGGTCGACGCAAGACACCCGCGGCACTCCCCGACCTAGAGGCCGGGCCGGACGGGCGGGCGTTGCAGGTCAAGCGCCTGAGGCTCATCAACGGCAAGCCCGCCATCCACCAGGTTTCGTGGGTCGCGGAACCCTACGGATCACAGATCGAGAACGTGGACCTTCAGTCGGTGGCCCTCTACGCCGCGCTGGCCGACATCGGCCAGGGCGTCAACACCGCCACCGAGACGATCCGCATAGCAGCCGCCACCGCCGCCGTCGCCAAACTTCTCGGACTGGCGGCGGGGACCTCGGTGTTCCGCAGCGAACGGGTCACCTATGGCGTGTCCGGCGACGTGCTCGTGTGGGATGAGGCTTTCATCCACAGTCGGTTCATGGAGATTCGCACCGAGCGAGCCGCTGCCGGCGTGTCTGTTCGCTGGACTCCGTCGGCAGCCCACAGCCCCGCGCGCGCTCACTGACGCCCCCTCCCCCGGATCAGGGTGACGGCGCGGACCGTGTCATGGTCATCGGCCGACTCCGGAGTAACTCGCCGTTGGCGAGCCCTGGCCTGCGGTGGATCGGCCCGAGCATGGCGTGAGAGCACGCCCGCCTGGGCAGGTGCGCTTCGCGGCGGCCGACCACGCGGAGGTCCAGCCCCGCACATACCCGGCCGGGCGCGGGCGAACCGACCAGCGATCCGCCCGCATCACCGTCAACCTCATCCGACCGGGCCCGAACGTCGACATCCCTCACGGGCTGAACAACGCTCCACCAGCACCGGCGTCACCCGGCACATGCCGTCGCGGTACTAGTTCCATGCCTCCGCGCGGACGTTGGTGCCCCTGCCCACGACGTAGTAGTTCCGGCCGTACAGGCCGCCGACGCACGAGGACTTGTACGCCTGGGAATAGATGTTCTGGGTGCCGACCTTGGTGGCGGTGTCGAGATCCCACAGCTCCACGGTTCCGAAGCTCAGGCTCCAGGTGTTGAGGGTGCCGCCGAAGCAGACCTGGTGGTTGCTGTTGGACGCCAGGGTCTGCGCGCTGACGCAGCTGCTGCCACCATCGCAGTAGATCTCGGAGCCGGCGCTGGCCGGGTTGGCGGTGGCCGCCAGTGCCAGGCCGGACATGGTGGCGGCCAGGGCGGCCGCGCGGACGAATGTGCGAACGGACATCTGCTTTCCTTCCGTCTGATGTGGATCAGCCGGAGACGCTAGGCGGACCTACTTGATCTTCTCTGGACGGGTGCTGTATCCCGAGCCCGACCGCGGAGCGACGACGCCGAAAGCCTCCTCACCAACGACGCCGACGCGTTGCTCAGGCCAAGGGCTCCTCGAGTTTGAGTTCCGCGTAGAACCATTCCGCCGCCGCGGTCAGCGCCGCCTGAACCTCGGCGCGGGTCGCGCCCGCCGCGACGAAGGAGGCGATCGCGTCGACGCTCGACTGGGGCCGGCCGAGTTCGGCGCCGACCTTCAGGCCGGTGTCGAAGTGCCGGATCCCCGGTACCGGACAGTCGGTGGGGACGGCGGCCACCGTGCCCGGGCGGGGCGGCATGAGCGCCCATCCGGTCTGCGGCGCCGGTTCGGTTCTGGTCACCGGGGCCGGATCCTTCGAACCGAGCAGCCGGCGCAGGTGGGCGGCGATGATGTCGATGTCGAAGGAGATCAGGAACTGTTCCCAGATCCTTCCGCCGCCCATCCGGCAGCCGATCTCGTTGAGGACGAGGCGGCCGTCGGGGGTGCGGAAGACCTCCGCGTGGAACAGGGTCTCGGTCTCCGTGGGCAGTACCGCCATGGTGCGGCGGACGAGGTCGACGAGGTCGGCCTGCCAGTCCTCGCCGGGCTCCAGGCCAGCCGCGAGCAGGATCTCGTCGTCGGCGAAGCCGAGGCAGGAGGTCGTCGCCGAGGGCCAGCACAGCGTGACCTCGCCGCCGGTGACGATCCCGTCAACGTTGTACATCTCGTTCGGGATGTACCGCTCGGCCAGGTAGTCCGGGGGCACGTCACCCCGCAGCGGGGTGTCCACGCCGACGAACGCCGCCAGGTCCGCGGTGTCGCGCAGCACCCGGACGCCGAGCGAGGAGCTGCTCCGCCGGGGCTTGACGACCACCGGGTAGCCGACCTGGTCGACGAAGCCCAGCAGGTCGGTGACGTTGTCGACGCGGGCGAACGGGGCCACGGGAATGCCCGCGGCGGACAGCACCCGCTTCATTTCCAGCTTGTCGCGGTAGGGCACCGTGGCGTCCCAGTTCTGCCCGGCGATGCCCCAACGGGTACGGAGCCGGGCGGCGGTGAGCAGGTCCGCCTCGGCCAGGGCCACGACCGCGCCGAAGCCGAACTCCGCGTGCAACAGGTTCGCCTGGTACTCGAACTCCGCGGAGTTCAGCGGGTTGTCCACGATCACGACCCTGGCGTACCCCGCCAGGTCCTTCTCCCGCTGCGCCGGATCGGGGCTGATCCCGGACGCGCTGGTGATCAGTACCAGTTCGTTGTCCCCGGTGTCGTAGCCGCTGTACGGGATGAACCGCAGCAGGAACCGGTTGAGGACGAGTACGCGCATGCTCACACCCTTACCTCGTCGATATAGGACACACCGGAGGCTTCGGAGCCGAACCGGTGCCACTCCTCCCGGAGCCGGAGCCGGCCGTCCTCCAGGAGCGTCGGCGTGGTGGTGCAGCGGCCGGAGATCACCTCGCCGGTGTCGAGTACCTGGGAGTAGGACAGGGTGATGATGCCGTCGGCGTCGGCGGTGCCCACCAGGAACCCGTTGCGGACGGCTCCCCCGGCGAACTCGGCCCACACCAGGTCGCCGTCCTGGTGGTAGTGGCCGACCGGAACCGTTCTGCCGCGGCTGGTCTCGGCGGCCGAGGACCGGAACGACTTCCCGTCATAGTTGATCATCGGCTTCAGCTCCACCGGGTGCTCACATAGTCGTCGCGGAAGGTGTACACCGAGCGCTGCGCCATCGAGTTGATGATCATGGCGCTGCGGATCGGCAGGATGCTCAGGTTCGAGTCGACCAGGCCCTGGACGTACCGGCCCCGGTTGAGCAGGAAGATCTTGTTGCGGTCGGCGCCCTTCCACCGCAGCGAGTAGTCGCCCTCGATGATCGGCTCGCCGGCGTCGGACACGTCGACCTCCCGCGCCAGCTCGGCGTCGAACGGCAGCGGCGCGGTCGTCCGGCCGGCCGCGAGCACCACGAACACGCCCCGCTGCGCGTCGCGGCCCCCGGGCGTGTCGCACCCGAGCTCGATCTCGTCGCCCACCATCCGGGCCTCGACGACGTCGCGGGCAGGCAGGATCGTCACCGGGAACCGGCCGGTTCGCAGGCGCGACTCGTAGTTGCTCTGGTACAGGCCGCTGAGCGTGCCCGGGGAGATGCCGTCGCTGGTGAGGATCTGCGAACCCACCAGGTCCCGGCGGGCCTGACGCGGCAGTCCGAGGAAGTACTCCTGGTAGGCCGGCCGGTACAGGTCGTTCGCCGAGGGCGAGTCCTCCAGCGGCGCGAACCAGGACCGCCGGCCCACCCACCGGATGTCGGTGTGGCCCCGCCCGAGCAGGACGTTGACGCACTCCGCGCTGGTCTGCCCGCTGCCGACCACGAGGATCGGCGCGTCCAGGTCGGCGGGCAGGTCGGCGAGCCGCTGCGACAACCCGTCGGCGATGATCGCCCGGTCGGCCGGCAGCGCGGCGAACCAGTTCGGCATCTGCGGCCGGGTTCCGGTGGCCACCAGCAGGTGCTCGGACCGGGCCACGGCCCTGCCCCCGCTGTGGCTGACGAACCGGCCGTCCTCGAAGGACACCTGGTCGATGCGCACCCCGTAGCTGATCCGGGGCAGCTGCTGGGCGGCCCACTCCAGGTACTGGGTGAACTCGATCCGGGGAATCGTGTCGAACCCCGCACCGATCAGGCCGAACACCCGGCCGGTGGTGACGAGGTAGTTCAGGAAGGACAGGTGGTGGGTCGGGTCCAGCAGCGACACCAGGTCCTTGAGCCACCCGGTCTGCATCCGCACCCCGGCATGCAGCATGGTGTCGTGCCAGCCCGGGGCGCTCTGGCTCTCGAACAGCGCCAGTTCCCGCCCCGGTCCCACCTTGTCGAACAGAGCGGCCACGCTCAGGTTGGCCGGGCCGGCGCCGATGCCTACCGCGTGATATTCCGGAATGTCAGTTGCCACGAAAGTCGTCTCCCGCTGTGGTGCCGATGGTGGTGGTCGTACTCGACCGCAGTCCCCGGACGAGGTGCCCAGCGGCTTCTGCGCTGGCCGCGAGCACGGTCTTGGCGGCACCCCCGCTGCCGCCGGCGAAGGTGTACACGTGCGCGTCGCCGACCCGGCGCAGCCGAAGGCCCGGCGCGTCGTGATAGGAGTCGGTGGCCGCGACCAGCCTGGGCCGCCCGTCGAGCCGCAGCCCCGGCAGCCGCAGCGCCGACGCGGCGCCCACGTGGTCCGCGAGCCCGGCGTCAGCGCGCACGTCCTCCGGTGCCACGTCCCAGCCCTCGGTGGGCAGTCCAAGCAGCATGCCCCCGGGCGCCGGCCGGCCGTACAGGCCGCTGGTGTCGTCGACGAAGCACGGCGGCAGGAGCCCCGAGGCCGGGTAGACGCCGTACTGGATCATCTTGGTGCGCAGTCCGCCGGCCGGGAACCCTGCGGCGGACAGCAGTGGGGCGGTCCATGCGCCGGCTGCCACGATCACGACATCGCAGGCGGCCACAGGACCGGCCGCGAGCGCGGACACCGGCGCGGCCACCGTCACGCCCAGCCAGCCGAGCTCGGTCAGGACGGCGTCCCGCCAGTGCGCCGGGGAAACGTACCCGGCCCGCCGTTCGGCGACGCCGACCGCGTGCGCGGGCAGCCCCTCGAAGCCGTACCTCGTCCGCAGGGCCGCTCCGTCGACCAGTTCGACCGAGTCCCGCACCGACCGGTCGAGCTCGTCCGCGCCGTCGGCGGCGATCCGACCGTGTGTGAGCACATACACCGAACCCGTTTCGGTGTACCGCGACCAGCGGCGCAGGGTCGGGCTGGCCAACAACTCGGTCAGAGCCGCCGTCGCGTGGGCGCGCGAGCGTGGGTCGGCCTCGAAGCCCCGGACGAGTCCGCCGGACGCCGCCGAGGCGGTCACCACCGCGGGCGGGTGCCCGACGGTCGCACCGGGGAACAGTGTGAGGTCCAGATCCCGGTGGGTCCGGGCGAGCTGCCAGGTCAGGAGCGTGCCGGCGATCCCGTCCCCGACGATGCCCACTCTCATCCGGGCTGCCCGATCCCGAACACCGCGTCCAGGACCCGCCGGGCCCCCTCGGGTCGGGCCGCGTGCGCGTTCACCGCGCCCCGTACCGCCGCCGCCACGTCGAAGGTCTCCAGCCGCAGCGCCCGCAGGGCCCGCTCCAGCTCCGCGTCGGCGAGCGCCGCCGGCAGCGGGGAGGCGTCGACCCCTGCGAGGATTCGGCCCAGGTACTCCTTGAACGCGGTGAACCCGGCCAGGGTGAAGTCGGTGCCGTGGGTGTCGGGCCGGTCCCAGCTCAGGTAGGCGCGGACGACGGCCGGGTCCTCGGTGGCGAGCAGTTCGTGCGACCAGATCGCGTGGCCACGGCTGGTGGAGAACTTCATCCCGTCGAGGAGGTAGAACTCGTTGACCACCAGGCCCATCCGTGGCCCGGACCGCAGGCCGGCGGCCTGGAGCACGGCCGGGATCAGCGCCAGGTGGTAGAAGGCGTTGTCGATGCCGAAGAAGTTCCACATCTCCCCGACGCCCGCCCAGCCGGCCACGCAGGCCACGAGGGTGGCGGGGGCGTCGGCGTCCAGGTGCCGGGACACCGCGTACAGGTAGCCCAGGGCCATCTCCGCCCACACGTCGATCCGCAGTTCCGCGCCGTCGCAGTCCCACGCGATGCCCCAGTCGCTGGGGTACGCGAGTGGAATCTCGGGCAGACCGGTGGCCAGGTAGCCGGCGAGCAGCGTGCGGACCCTGGGCGGCATGACCGACTTCGCCCAGTGTTCGGCCAGCTGGGACCGGTGGTCCTCGAGCTTGAGCACCGGCACCCGGAACGCCGCCGGAACCAGCGCCGTCCCGTGGCAGGTCGAGGTCGCGTCAAGCAGGTCCAGCGCGGTCAGGAAGCTCCCGCAGCCCTCGCAGGTCCCGCCGCTGGCGCCCTGACCGCAGTGCGGGCACCGCCCCGACACCCTGGCGTGGTGCACGACCCTCGCGCAGTCCGCGCAGGTGGCGAGCGTGGCCTCGCCGACCGGGATGACCTTGCCATCGACCAGCTCGGTGAACAGTGCCGCGACGCCCCGCCGGTAGGACCCGTCGGTCTGCGGGTCCAGGAACAGGTCGTACTCCAGCCGCGCGGCGGCCATGCCCCGGCGGATCAGGTCGGAGTACGCGGTGCAACTCTCCGCGCCCGTCCGGCCGTCGGCCTCGGCCCGGGTGAGCACGTAGTTCTGGTGGGTGTCGAGCCCGCCCATGATCATGACGTCCCGGCCGGCCGCCCTGGCCGCCCGCGCCGCGATGTCCGCCGCGACGTACGGGCCGGACAGGTGCCCGAGGTGCAGCGGACCGTTCGGGGTCGGCTGGATCGCGGTGATCAGCGTCAGGCCGCGCGCCTCGGCGCTCACGCGGACGGGCCTTCCTGGCTCGCCCCGGGCAGCCAGTAGGTGCTGAGCAGGACGAGTCGCTCGGAGTCGGAGAGGTTGTCGATGACGTGCGTCTCGTCGCTGTCGAGGAGGAGCACCGTTCCCGGCTCGACCTCCGTCACCGCGTTCGGGGTGGTGAGCCGGCCGGAGCCGCTGAGCACCACCATGTACTCCACCTCGGGGTGGCCGTGCTCGGTGGTGGAGCCGCCGGGCTCGATGACGCACCACATCGCGTCGAAGGGCAGCCCGGACAGGTTCTCGTACTGCGACCAGCGGCCGACCTGGATGCCGTACTCGTTGGTCAAAGCGGCGTCGTGACTGGTGAATGTGCGCATGAGGGGTCCTTGCCGCGCGGCGTGGCCGCCGCGCCGAGGGGTCGGAAGGGGGTCAGGCCGTAGCCGGGGCGGAGTCCGCCGGCTCCGTGGCGGCGTCAGGGGTCGGGGGCTGGACGGCCGCGCCGCGCATGCCGACCAGGGCCGCGAGCCCGGCGATCAACGACAGGCCTCCGATGGCGAACCAGAGGGACTCCCCGAACCACTGGTGGGCCGGGGCCACGAGCATCGGGCCGAGAGCCTGGCCGAGGCCGAAGGCGGCGAAGAAGCCGCCCATGTACCGGCCGATGGTTCCCGGCGGGGCAACCTTGGCCGGATAGGCGAAGATGCTCGGGCCGCCGATGATCTGCCCGAACACGACGACCGCCGCGCCGAGGAAGACGACCACCAGCCCGCCGACCGGCAGCCCGTAGGCGGCCATGCCGATGCCCAGCAGTGCGAGTCCGGCCGCCGCGGCGAACCGGGCCTGCCAGGTCTGGGTGATCTTCGTGATCAGCAGCTCACAGGAGATCAGGACCAGCGCCGAGACGGTCAGGATCAGGCTGAACAACTGGTCGGAGTGGCCCCGGTCCTTGAGCGTCAGCGGCAGAAGCGCGTATGACTGGACGTAGACCAGCGCGTTGGCCAGCACCGCGAACAGGAACACCATGTACCGGCCGTCCCGCAGGATGCTGCGGCGCTCCGTGGCCGCCTCGCCGCCCGACGCTGCGGACTCCTCGCCGATGCGGCCCTTGGGCAGGAAGAACACGGCGATCAGCGCATAGATCGCCGAGGTGACGGAGGTGACCCAGAACAGCTGGTCCCACAGGTTCGCGGCGATCAGCAGGCCTGCGGCCAGCGGCCCGAACACCACGCCCAGGTTCATCGCGATCCGGTTCATCGAGAACGCCATCACGTGCCGCGCCGGTGGAACCAGTGCCGCGAGAATGGCGCTGGAGGCCGGCCGGTACAGCTGGGCCATGATCCCGGCGGGCACGACCACCGCGACGATCGCCGGGTAACTCGACATGAACGTGATCGTCAGCGGCAGCACCGTCGTGGCCGCCATCGACAGGATGATCGTCGTGCGTGGGCTCACCCGGTCGGTGAGCTGACCGCCGAACAGCAGCCCGATGACCGCGCCGAGGCCGTAGGCCGCCATCGCATACAGGGCCTTCTGCTCGGAGAAGCCACGATGGGTCAGGTACAGCACCAGGAACGCCTGCAGGAAGAAGCCGAACTGGTTGACGAACACACCCAGCATCGCCAGGCGCACCGTGCCGCTCAACTCGCGGAACGTCACCCAGGGGCCGGCCTGCTCGACGGTGGAACCACTCATAGCGTGCTCTCCTCGGTGACGACCAGCAGTGCGCCGGCGGCGGCGTCCAGGGCCGCCGCCGCGGTCTCGGTGTCGGGGGCCACGACGACGACGTGCGCCAGCCGGGACATCCAGCCGAAGCCACGCGGCGGGAGCAGCATCTCCTGGCCGGGCTGGGCGAGCGGGACGGCCCGTTCGGTGCCCGCCGGCAACAGCGACCGGTCGAAGTCGACCGAGCGGACGGTCACCTCGGTCGCGGGGTAGTAGAACCGGATCGCCGCGACCCGGCTCTCGGTGCGCTCGAGGTCCACCGGCGCTCCGGTGGCGATCGCGGCCGCGGCCAGGCTCAGGTCCACCCCGGTGGCCAGCTGTCCCAGGTAGGGCACGAGGTCACCGCCCAGTCGGGCGTTGATCTCCACAACCTTCAACCCGCTCGAGGTGTACTTCAGCTCCACGTGCGACGTGCCCGTGTGCAGGCCGACGGCGGCGTGCGCCCGGACCAGGACGTCCATCAGCTCGTCGTCAGCGGCCCAGTCGACCCGGCCGTCGACGACGTGCCCGGTCTCCTCGAAGGACGGTGCGTAGCCGGTCGCCTTGCGCGCCACCGCCAGCGGAACCACGCGCCCGTCGAAGCAGGCGGAGTCGACGCTGATCTCGTACCCGTCGAGGAACTCCTCGACCAGGACCCCGAACTCGTAGTACGCGGGGGTCTCCGGCAGGGTCGCCGACCGGGCCGCGTCGTAGGCGACCTCGAGGTCCGCGGGCGAGTCCGCCCGGATCACCGCGATGCTCGTGGCGAGGTGGCGGGGCTTCACGACCACCGGATACCCCAGCTCGGCGGCCACTTCGCGGGCGTGGTCGAGGGAGCGCACGGAGACGGAGGTCGCCTGCGGCACCCCGCAGGCCGCCAGTGCCTCGCGGGACGCCGTCTTGTCGCGACAGCGGGCGAACGCCTCGGGCTCGCTCGTCGGCAGGCCCAGCGCGGTGGCGACGACGGCGGTGGGCACGACGCGTGCCTCGTCGTAGGTGAGGATCCCGGTGATGGTCTCCTCGGCGGCCAGCTTCTGCGCCGCCGCGAGCATCGCGTCGGCGTCGAGGGTGTCGACCACGGTGTGCCCGGTCAGGTACGGCACCTCCCAGCTGGGCTCGTCGGCGCGGCCGGGGCCGCCGATGAAGAGCCAGACCCGGTAGTGCCCGGCCAGGGAGGCCAGGAAGGGCTCGCGGGTGCTCTGACCCAGGCTGCTGACGACGACCAGGAGTGGGCGCTCACTAGCTCCGTGTGTATGTGGGCTCACTGAATGCTCTCCTCGATAGGCATCCCCGACAGCCGGCTTCGCCCCATTCGAGGGGAGCTCGGCATGTGCACTGCGGGGGCGCCACGAAACGTTTGCCGCCATGGCGATATTGACGGGCGACAGCGTAGCGTGCGAGAAATCAAGACCGCAACATTGGATCTTGAGTATCTCGTAATGATCAACATCTCTCAATGACAATGGACGGTATGTCCAAAATAAAAGCGGCAAAGCAGGTGGGATGCAATTGCAGGCAGCCACCGCCCAACATATCGACCAACCTCGAAGGGTTCAGGGGCATTCACGGAAGGACCAAGCTTGCCGAGGCGTCCCATTTATCCCCAAACACCCGACCAAATAGGGAAAAATACCTGGCCGTGATCCCACTCTCCGGGATGCCCCGGACGCCCGAGTCGATGACGCGAGCACCACTCGTCCCGCGAGGAATGATCAACCGAAGCCGAAATCCAATGCCCGCCCTACAAGCGGTCGCGACAATGGCGAGCCCATTCCGAATTCACAATCTCCGGGCAGGGTGACAATAACGTAGGTGTGCGCTGGAAGTCCGCACCGATAAAGTCGCCGGCGGCACCGGAAAGGAAAGGGCAAGATAACTCGCGCGAGCCACTCTCAGTGGGAAAATTGAATAGCGGGCATCGCCCATGGCCGCCGGATCGCGCTCGACCACACGGGGCCTGACCGTCCCGGAGGACGCCCGAGCCCGCCGGCGCTTGGTTGCTGCAAACAACTTCACCCAGGCCCGCAAGCGGCCGCTCCGCCGCGGGCACGCCGTCATCGTCGAGCCGGCCGCCCAATGGTCGCGAATATGGTCCGGCCGCGAACCAGCCAGTCCCTGTAGGGGCAGTCATCGAAACTCTGACATCCACTGTGCCCTTTCGCCACGACACCACTGTGGATGATGAATTTGAGGCGCGACATTGACCGCCGACACTGTCCCGCCAGGTGAACACTGCAATTTCCCGCCGCTCGCCGACATAGCCGGCTCCACATCTCCGCGCACGGCAACAGCCGGAATCCGGCGGTGCCACGTCGGCCGCGCAGGCAGCGACCCGGCATCGCCGGGGTCAACGCGGAGACCGCCCGGTCGGTGTACGTCACCCTGGAAACCGTCAAGAGCCACATCAGGAACCTGCCGGCCAAGCTGGAGGTACGCGACCGCACCCAGGCCGTCGTGTGGGCCTACCGCGCCGGCTTCATCGACCGCCAGCCCACAGGTGCGTCCACGGCCAGGATCACACCGGGCGTTGGATAGCCACTGTCAAGGTCCGTTCCCCTGCCTGGTCCAGGCCACGTTCGCTGAAGACGCGGGAGACGTGCTCGATGACGAGCGCGCGGGTCATCGAGGCGTTGGACCGTCCGAGGGCGGCTAGGCATCGTTCCGTCGAGCGCTTTCGTCCGCCGGCATAGGAGTACCCGAAACAGGGGGTCAGGCACGCGCCCCCTCCTGAGCCATGGCACCTTCAGGGTGTGAAACGTTCTTCGCCTTGGGCATGACAGTCGGCACCTCGACGGACGAGTCGCCTCCGGCCGTGAGTCGCCGGGCCATGACCGAGGCGCTGGAGATGTCTTCCACGCCGTCCGCGATCGCCTGGGCGATCTTGTCGATGGGCAGGTCATTGGGATCATGCCCGAACGGCTCTTCGATCTCGACCCCGATCTCATCGATGCCGATGAGGGCGTATGCGATGAAGGCGCTTGCTATCGGCGTCAACCAACGGGTCGTGTCGGCGATCGCGAACGGCACCGTGGCCGTGAACAGCAGCAGCGCCAGTTTGATGTGCTGCGCGTAGGCGAACGGCACGGGGGTTCGCACGATGCGTTCACATCCGCCAAAAGCGTCCTGAAGCGCGGTGATGTTCGCGTCCATCACCATGACGTGATGGGGTTCGAGCGCACCGGCACGCGCCAACTCCGCGATGCGGGCCGACATCAGGGAGGTCATCATCGGCGCGCGGGCCGCGTGAGGCTGGAGGACACTCCGTTCCTCGGCGGTCAGAAGGTCGCCGAGTGCGGCCAGGTCCCGCTCGCCTCGCAAGCTCTGCATGCCGAGCTTGAAGAACGCGCTCAGGTACCGGCAGACATCAGCCACCGCGGGCTGCACACATGGCAGATCACTGTGGGGGAAAGAGGTCACCTGCCGTGCGAGGTCCCGTGAGCGGGTGATCATCACACCGAGCAGCTTCCGCCCCTCCCAGTACCGCTCATACGAGGCGTTGGTGCGGAACACCAGCAGCAACCCCAGAGCGACACCGATGAGCGTGTGCGCGGTGGCCGACATCTTGAACCCTCGCGTGTTGAGCAGCGCCGCCACGAGGCCAAGGCCGGCTGCGATGCCCACTCGTACAACCAGCCGCGGTGCGATCGTTCCGTGGAACCGCACCACGACCGATGCCCAGTTTTTCGGATCGTAGTCAATCATCAGGAAAAGAGTTTAGTGGTACATGACGGGCAGGGCGGACAGGCGCGCCAGACGACGTTACGGTATAGTTTGTCCAAATTGCTGGGCTGGCCGAAGAGGGAGCCACCCTGCGGAGCAGCGTGTGGAGGGTTGGCGACTATGCGGTCCGAGGTGCGGCTGTCTGGTTCCGAGTGCAAGCCTGGAACGCTTCTCCATGCCGAGAAGCTGCCCCGGGAGTTGTGGCCGGTGGGCGCGGCGGACGCTTTCCGCATCGAGTACCAGGGCGTGGACTACCTCGGGAGGTCGCGTTCCGTCGCCGGTTCGGTCTTCGTGCCCGAGGCCGGGTCGGCGGGGGCGACCCGGCCGGTGTTGGGGTGGGCGCACTGTACGGTCGGGCTCAACAGCAACAACGCACCATCCCGGGTGGGCCTGCTTCCCGCGGAGCGTGAACACCTCTCCGATTGGCTGCGGCAAGGGTTCGTCGTGGCCGCCAGCGACTACGAGGGTCTGGGGACTCCGGAGCCGCACCCGTACCTCAACGGTGAGGCGATCGCCGACGACATCGTCGACATCGTTCGCGCGGTCCACCAGCTCGATGTCTCGGTGGACACCCGCACCGTGATCGGGGGGTTCTCCCAGGGCGGCCACGGTGCGCTCTACACGGCCATCATGTGCACCTCCTACGCCCCCGAGTTGGACCTGCGCGGCACCGTCTCCCTGGCCCCGCCGGTGCGGTTCATCGACTTCATCGCGCTCAGGACCACCAAGGGCGACGAGCTCGTCGATGCTCTCGTTCCCGTGGTCCTGGCCGGACTACAGGTGACGCACCCCGAGTTCGCGGCCGAACGGTTCCTCACGGACAAGGGCATGCGTCTGTTGAACCTGGCGGCAACGCAGTCGATGGGTGCCGTCGAGGAGGCGGCGGCGACCACGAGCAACGACGACGCCGGCTTCACCGGCCTCACCGAGCGCCGCGAGGTGCAGCTCCTCCTCGCGTACGCCGACCTGCCGGTCACCCGATGTGATCGTCCGCTGTTCATCGGTGCCGGAGAGCTCGACCCCATTCTGCCCGCGGCGCAGGCCGCGGCGTTCGCAGGGGAGATGAAGACCGCCGGCAACGACGTCACCTTCCACGGCTATGACGGCGCCGACCACCTCGAACTGTTGAAACCCGCAGGGCTGGACGCCTCCGCCTGGGCCCGTGCGCTGGTCGACACCGCATCCGGTGATCTCCGACCGGCAGTGGGGAGGGACTCCGGCAGGGACAGGCGGTTTCGGGTCCTCGACGCCACGGGCGACGGCCACCTCAGTGCCGGCGACTTCGAGGCACTGGCGCTGCGGCTGGTACAACGCTTCGGCCAGGCCCCTGGTGCGCCGCTGGCCAGGCAGATCCGTGCGGGATACCGCGCACTCTGGCGCGTGCTGCGAGAACAGCTCGACATCGACGGCGATGGCACCATCAGTCTCGAAGAGTTCCTTGCCTCATCCGACGTCGCCACCTCGCCGGAATTCGACACCACAGTGGAGTCCCTCGCCAGAGCGGTCATCGCACTCGTCGAACCCGACGGCCAGGTGCTCACCCGGGAGAAGTTCCGCGCCCTGCTCGCCGGGTGCGGCGTCGGGGAGAACGAATCGGGCGAGATTCTCGCCGAACTCGACACCAACCGCGACGGCAGCCTCGACGTGACGGAGATCGTCGCCAGCATCCGCGACTTCTGTCTCGGCAAGAATCCTGAGGCCCCCGGCTACTGGCTCTTCGGCCGTGCCTGACCGACACTCCTGCATGGGCACGCTCGGTGCGACCGGCGGTCCAGCATGACTCTCGTCGATTCAGCCCGGCCACACGTCCTCGCGGGGACATCAGGCACTCTGGCCGACGTCTCGGCGCTTCCCGCTGATCTGTGGCCCGAGGGTAGCCGGCAGGGAATGCGGCTACGGTACTGGAGCAGGGGACGGCTGACCTCAGGTTCGGTGTTCCTTCCCGAGGCCGAGCCGTCCGGGACGGGTTGGCCGATCGTGACCTGGGCGCATTGCATGGTCGGGATCGGGGGGTCGAACGCTCCGTCGTTGGGAGGTCTGCCCCGTCTCGAACGCGTCCACCTCACCGCCTGGTTGCGACGAGGGTTCGTGGTGGCCGCGGCGGACTACCTGGGGCTCGATGCCCATGGCATCACTCCCTACCCCTACGGGGAGCCGCTCGCCAGCGACATCCTCGACATCGCCCGGGCCGTCCAAGACCTCGGAGCGCCGATCGACGCTCCGGTGATCGCCGCCGGCTTCTCCCAAGGCGCCGACGTGGCGCTGTACGCCGCACTCCTGTGGCAGTCCCACGCACCGGAGTTGGACTTCCGTGGGACGGTCGCCCTGGCCCCGCTGGACTATCCGACGTTCTTCACCGCCGTCACCAAGGATGAGGACTCCCCTGTCGAGCAGCTGGTACCGATGCTGCTCGCCGGCATGCGAGCACACAGCCCGACCTTCGAGCCTCGCGACTTCCTGACCGACCACGGGAACCGACTGGTCGAGGTGGCGGCCACCGCGTCCATGCCACAGATGCGGGCCGCCATGGCACCGTTCCGCAACAGTGACCTCGGAGTCAGCGGCATGATGCGACGCCTCGACATCCAATGCCTTCTCGCCGAGGCCCGGCCCCCGGTCACCCGATACCACCCGCCCTTGCTGCTGTGCACCACCACCCGGGACATCCTCTCGCCCCCGAAGAGCACAGCGCGACTCCAAACCCAACTACGCGAGTGTGGTACCGACGCCACGTTTCGCTGCTACGAAGGCGTGAATCACCTGTCCGCCCTCCCCACCACGGCGCACGACAGCGCGCGGTGGGCCCACGACCTCCTGGCGACACACCCAACTCACCGCATCGCCACGAACTCGGACCGAACGCGATCATGAACCTGGCGACTACTGTGGCGCTGTCGTAGACGGCCGCGTCGACGGGACCAGTACCCGGGAACCACGTCGACTCGCAGGCATCGGCGGCGCTACGGTGCCGACCGGGGTGACGGGTCGAGCTTCCCGCCCGCCCGGGCGGTCAACCGGGCCATCTCGAACGCCACCTGGCCCACGTCGCAGCCGTGCGCGGCGAGGACGCCCAGGGTCGAGCCGTCCCCAATGGCCATCAGGAACATGAACCCCTTGTCCATCTCGATCACGCTCTGCACGACGTCGCCCCACTCGATCACCCTGGTCGCCCCGTAGGTGAGGCTGACCAGACCTGCGATGATCGCGGACAGCTGACCTGCCCGGCCGTCCGGCAACTGCTCGGACGCGGCGATCAGCAGGCCGTCGGCGGACACGGCGGTGGCGTGCGCGACGCCCGGTACCCGGTCGGCGAGGTCGGCCAGGAGCCAACCGAGATCCGTGGTGCTGTTGGCGGCTGTCATGCTCGGTGCTCCTCGGCGCGCGGTGCTGGGACGTCGGTGGGTACGCGCCCACGTACGGCGCCGTGCTGGAAGGCGGTCAACGATGCCCGCATGGCGTCGGCTGTCCGGGTGATCGGCGTGTCCGGCTCGTCGGCGTCGACCCGCCCGGGGACCAGTTGGGCCATCGGCGCGCGCCGGGGCAGTCCGGCCGTCGTGTCCTCCAGCGGCCGGGGTTCCGCCGCCGACGCTGCCGCCGCCCAGCCGGGGTCGGCGGCGGTCGCCCAGGCAGTGTCGCGCTGCGCCGGCACGGCGCCGGTGTCCCCGCGCGAGAACCAGGCGGTCTCCACCTGGCGGAAGATCGGCAGCTCCCGCGTCGCGTCCGCGTCGAACCCTGCCGGCGACGGGCCCGGCGGCACGGGCGCGGGGACCGGCTCGGACCCGTCGACCGGGGTGGCCGCCGGACCCGGATCCAACGGGGGGACCGGTCCTGAAGCGGCGGCGGTCAGGTCCGGGAAGGGAACCGGCCCGGGTGGCACCGGTCCGCCGACGGTGCTCGGCACGGGCTCCGCGCCGGCCGGGATGGCCCGCGACGCCGGGGCTACGCCGGCAGCGTCGCCCGGCACTGGCCGGCCCGCCGCGCGCAGGCTCGCGACGCCCTTGCTGAACACGTCCCACTGCGGCACCACCGGCGCGCGGCGTGCGGGCTCCGCCGGGGCTGGCGCGGTCCGCGAGTGCCTGGCGCCCAGGGAGAGCAGGGTCGGCGGCAGGTGCACCTCGGCGATCGTGCCACCCTCGGGGCGGGCCCGGAGCCGGACCGTGATGCCGAGCCGGGTGGCGATGCGGCCGACGGCGATGATGCCCAGCAGCCGCACGGACGTGTCGATCGCCGGCGGGTGCGCCAGCTGGGTGTTCAGTTCGGCGAGCTGGCCCGGGTCCAGGCCGAGCCCCCGGTCCTCGATGGTGACGACGACCTGGTCGGATACCCGCCGGCCCTCGACGAGGACCGTGGTGTCCGGCGGGGAGAAGCTGGTGGCGTTGTCCAGGAGCTCGGCCAGCAGGTGCACGACGTTGTTGACGGCGTGTGGCAGGAGCTCCACGCCGACGTCGGTGACGCCGATCTCGACCCGGGTGTACCGCTCGATCTCCGACTGGGCCGCCCGGACCACGTCCGACAACGGGGTGTGCCGGGTACCGGTCCTGCCGCCCTCGGTGCCGGCGAGGACCAGCAGGTTCTCGTTGTTGCGCCGCATCCGGGTGGCCAGGTGGTCGAGGCCGAACAGGGCCTCGAGCTGGTCGGGGTCCTTCTCGTTCTGTTCGAGCTGGTCGAGTTGCCCGATCAGCCGGTCGACCAGGAGCTGGCTGCGGCGGGCGAGGCTGACGAACAGTCGGGAGATCCCGGCGCGCAGCGCGGCCTGTTCGGCGGCGATCCGCACCGCCTCCTGGTGCACCACGTTGAACGCCTCGCCGACCTGGGCGATCTCGTCGCGGCCGGTGATGTCGATCGGGGACTCGGCGACGGTGATCTGCCGGTCGGCCGGCCCGTCATACGCGTCGAGGTCGCGGAGCCGGGCGACGGCGGCGGGCAGCGACGCGTACGCCACGGTCAGCGCGCCCTCGCGGAGCTGCCGGAGCGGCACGAGCATCGACCGGGCGATGCCGAGCGCGACCATGACCGCCAGCAGGAGGACCAGCAGGACGATCGCCCCGGACGTCACGGCCTGGCGGGTCTGGGCGTCGCGGTAGGTCGACAGGGATCCGATCACATCGGCGTCGACCCGGTCCTCGACGGTGCGCAGAAGTTCCGCGCGGGCCGACATCACCCGGCGCCAGTCCAGCGCGGTGCCTGTGAGCCTCAGCGGCGTGTTCGGCAGGGTCCGGGTCACCGCGCCCTCGAAGCGCTGGGCCTGGAGCACGTCGGCGCCCTGCACGGTCTGGTCGAGCAGGTCCCGTTGCCCGGGACTCGACGCCGAGGTGAAGGCCAGCAGGCTCTCGGAGTAGCCGGTGGTGGTGGCGACGAAGTCGCGCTGCTGGGCCGGGTCGAGTCGGCCGAACGCGAGCGCGCGCAGCACCACCACCTGCTCCTGCTGGACGGACTCCTTCGCAGACGACAGCGCGACGGCCGCACGGGTCTGGTCGGCGATGTCGGGGCGCACCCCGGCCTGGGCGAGGGAGCCCCGGTAGGAGATGAGGTCGGCGATCAGCGTCCGGTACCGAAACGCCGCCGTCGACAGCGCCACGGCGTGCCCGGGGGCGACCTGCTGGCGCAGCGGCCCGAGCCCCTGGACCTGGTCGTCGACGCGCCGCAGCAGCGCCGCAGCGCCGGCAGTGAGCCCGGGGAGCCGGCGGGCGCCCAGCGCGGCGTACTTCGCGATCTCCACGTCCGTCCGCCGGGCCTGCTCCAGATAGGACGCGTCCTCGACGACCCCGGTGAGCGAGGCCGCGGCGGCCGAGCGTTCCAGCTGGAGTTGCTGGATCACCGCGGCGACCTGGCGGTTGACCGTGGCGAGGGTCGTCAGCTGGCTGGCCTGGCCCGCCTGTTCGCCGAGGGCGAGGAGCTGACCCACCGCGAGGGCGACGATGAGCAGGAAGGGGACGGTGAGGATCAGCGCCAGCTTGGAACGGATGCGGACGTCGCGGAGAAAGGCGAGGGTGCCACGTCGATGCGGCGGGTATGCGGTGGGTGCCGGGCTCACCGGATGATCCTTGAGTCAGGGGCGAAAAGAGATCCCGAGAGTCCTACCATGATTACGGGCCGTGGGGGAAGTCCAGGATTTCCCATAACATTTAACTGAAATTCCGGATCTTGACGTGTTCACCTTCTTCGGGATACAACTCTCGCGGCAACTCCCCGAGTCCGAAAGAGACGGTCGCATGCGTCCCTCGTTCCGCGGTACTGCGGCCCGGCCGTTCGTGGCCCTGCTCGCGCTCGCCATCTCCGCCGGTTGCAGCGGCTCCAGCCTGGGCGGGAGCACCGACGCGCCGGCTTCGACCGTCAAGATCGGGCTCCTGGTGTCGCAGTCGGGGGTGTACAAGTCGGTCGGTGACGACATGCGCAACGGCTTCCAGCTCTACCTGGCGCTCAACGGCGGCAAGCTGGGCGGCCACCCGGTGGAGGTCGTCACGGCGGACGAGGGCGACGGCGCGGACACGGCCCGCCCGGCCGCCGAGCGGCTGATCAAGCAGGACAAGGTTCTCGCCCTCGCCGGTGTCGTCGGCGCGGGTTCGGTGGCCGCCGTCAAGCCGCTGCTGGACGCGAACAAGGTTCCGCTCGTCGGCGCGAACGGCCGGCCCACCAAGCTCGCCGACCCGGCGTGGGTCTGGCACACGTCCTACGTCAGCACCGAGCCGGGCCTGGTGATGGGCGAGTACGTCCACAAGGCCGTCGACGGTCCGGTGTACGTGATCGGCCCCGACTACCAGGGCGGCTGGGACGAGATCGGCGGCTTCGTGGAGGCGTTCACGAAGGCCGGCGGGAAGCTGGCGAACCCGGACGGCAAGCCCGCGTACACGCCGTTCCCGGCGACGAAGAACTTCCAGCCCTTCCTCGCGCCGATCGCCGAGTCCGGCGCGAAGGCCGTGTACACCTTCTACGCGGGTGGGGCGGCGGTGGACTTCGTCAAGCAGTACCAGCAGTTCGGGCTGGCGGGGAAGGTGCCGCTGTACTCCGCCGGCTTCCTGACCGAGGGCGGCGTGCTGACCGCCGAGGGCGACGCCGCCGCGAACATCTACAACTCGTTGAACTACTCCCCCGACCTGGACAACCCGGCGAACCGCACGTTCACGTCGGAGTACCAGAAGAAGTTCGGCGGCCAGCCCACCACCTTCGCGATGGCGACCTACGACGCGGCGGCCGTGCTGGACAAGGCGATCGCCGCCGCCGGCGGGAAACTGACGTCGCAGACGCTCAACGACGCCATCGGCAAGGTGGGCCAGATCAGCAGTCCGCGCGGCCCGTGGCAGTTCGACGCGGCCGGGCACACCCCGGTGCAGAAGTGGTACCTGCGCCAGGTCCGCAAGGACGGCGCGACGCTGTCGAACGTCCTGGTGCAGGAGCTCGGCACCGTCGGCGGATGACGGCCGTGGGCGGATACCTGGTGACGGCGGTGGACGGCGTGGCCTTCGGGCTTCTGCTGTACACCGTCGCCGCCGGTCTGTCCCTCGTCTTCGGCGTCCTGGACGTGCTCAACCTGGCGCACGGAGTGCTCTACCTCGCCGGGGCGTATGTGACCTACCTGTTCGCCGACGGCGGCTGGCGGGGCCTGGCCCTCGCGGTGTGCGGCGGGGTGGTGGCCGGCGCGCTCGGCGGGCTCGCCATGTCCGCGCTGACCAGGACCCTGGCGCACCGGGGCCACCTCGACCAGGCGCTGGCGACCCTCGGCCTCGCCTACGTCGCGGCGGACCTGTTCGCCACGGCGTTTGGCGGCGACGCGAAACCGGCCTCACCGCCGGCGGCCCTGGCCGGGTCGGTGCCCGTGTTCGGACACGCCTATCCGGTGTACCGCCTGGTGTTCATCGCCGTGGCCCTCGCCCTGGCCGTCGCCGGGCAGCTCGCCCTCGCCCGCACGTCCCTGGGCGCCCTGGTCCGCGCCACCGTCGCCGACCGGGACATGGTCCGCGCGATGGGCGTCGACACCCGGCTGGTCGTCGGCGCGGTCTTCGCGGCCGGCGCGGCCCTGGCCGTGCTCGGCGGGGTGCTGGGCGCGCCGATCCTGGGCGCCGGTCCGGGCGTCGACCGGACGGTGCTGGTGCTGTCTCTGGTCGTGGTCGTCGTCGGCGGCGTGGGTTCGTTGCCCGGCGCGTTCCTCGCGGCCCTGCTGGTCGGCGAGGTGCAGACCCTCGGGGTGCGCCTCGCGCCGTCGTACGCGCCGTTCCTGCTGTTCGGCGTCATGCTCACGGTGCTGGCCGCCCGGCCCGGCGGCCTGGTCCCCGCGGTCCGGGCGACATGAGGGCCGTCGCCGTCGTCGGGGTCGTCGCCGCGCTGGCCGTGCCCTGGGTGCTGGGCCCCTACCCGGTCCTGATGCTCTCGCACGCGTTGATCCTCGGCCTGCTCGCCATGAGCGCGAACCTGCTGACCGGCGTCACCGGTCTGCCCACGCTCGGCCAGGCCGCCTATCTCGGCGTCGGCGGCTACGCGGCGGCGACCGTCGCCCGGGCCGTGACGCCGGTGGGAGTGGTCCAGCTCCTCGCGGCGGTGGCGGCGGGCACGGCGGCGGCCCTTGTGACGGGTACCGTCGTGGCCCGCTCGCACGGCATCGTCGCCATCATGGTCACCCTGGCGGTGGGGGAACTCCTCCACGAGGCGGCCGTGCGCTGGACGCCCGTGACCGGCGGCACCGACGGCCTGGCCGGCATCGGCGATGTGGTCCCGTTCTGGGGCCTTCCCCCGCTCCCCCTCGACGGGCAGGTCTACTACTACGTCCTGGCCGTGTTCGCCCTGCTCGCCGCTCTCGTGGCCGCGCTCGTCCGCTCACCCGTGGGCCTCGTCCTGCGCGGTGTCCGGGACCACGAGCCACGGATGCGGGCGCACGGCTACCCTGTCTTCCGGTACCGGCTCCTCGCGCAGGGCGTCGCCGGTGGCCTGGCGGGCGCGGCCGGCGCGCTCACGGTCTCCGCGCAACGCTACTTCTCACCGGCCGACCTGGGCTTCGACGTCTCCGCCCTCGCCCTCCTCGCCGTCGTCATCGGCGGAACGGGCTCGATGTGGGGCGCGTGCGCCGGGGCCGCCCTGCTGGTGGTGCTCCGCGACCAGGGCCTCCTCGGCGCGCACAACGGCCTCCTGCTGGGCGTGACCTGCCTGGTCGCGGTGTACACGCTGCCCCGGGGCCTCGCCGGCCTCCGCCGGCGACCGGGCGCCCGGTACCCAAATAGGGGGTTGGGGTGTTGATCCTCGCCGGCGTCACCGTCTCCTTCGGACCGGTTGTCGCCGTCGACGACGTGTCCCTGCGGATCGCGGCGGGCAGCCGGCACGGCCTGATCGGCCCGAATGGGGCCGGAAAGTCCACTCTGCTCGCCGCGATCGCCGGCACGGTGCCCGCCCGGGGCGGCTGCCTGCTGGCGGGCAGGGAGCTGGCCGGCCTGCCCCCGCACCGCAGGGCCCGGCTCGGCGTCGGCCGCACCCACCAGCAGGCGGCCACCTGCGCGACCCTCACGGCTCTGGACAACGTGCTCCTGGGCCTCTACCGGCAGGCGGGCCCGCTGCGCGCCGCGCTCCGACCGGCCCTGCGCCGCGCTCTCACCGCCCGCGCCACCGAGGCCCTCGCCACCGTGGGCCTCGTCGACCGGGCGACGGTGACCGCCGGGGCACTGTCCTACGGCGAACGCCGGTGCGTGGAACTCGCCGCCGCGCTCGCCACCGACCCGCGCCTGCTGCTGCTCGACGAGCCGGCCGCGGGCCTGGCACCCGCGGAGGTCGACCGCCTCGCCCGGCTCCTGGCGGACCTGCCCGCCGCGACCACCGTCCTGATCGTCGAGCACGACCTGGACCTGGTCTTCGGCCTCACCGACACCGTCACCGTCCTGGACAACGCCCGGCACCTGGTCACCGGCACCCCGGCGGAGGTCCGGTCGTCACCGGTCGTCCGGGACGCGTTCGCAGGGGTGCGCCCGTGACGGCCGCGTTGTGGGTCCGGGGCCTGTCCGCCGGGTACGCCGGCTCGACCGTCCTGCGCGGGCTGGACCTCGACGTGCCGGCCGGGACGGTCCTGGCGCTGCTCGGCCGCAACGGCGCGGGCAAGACCACCCTGTTGCACGCCCTGTTCGGCCTCCTGCGTCCCACGGCCGGCACGGTGCACGTGCACGGGGCCGACGCCACCGGCCTGGCCACCCACCGGCTCGCCCGGTCCGGCATGGCCCTGGTACCGCAGGGCCGCCGGGTCTTCGCCCCCCTGACCGTGGCCGAGCACCTGACCCTCGCCGGACGCCGCCGGCGGGACGGGCGTCCCGGGCCCGACCGCGCCGACGTCCTCGCCCTGTTCCCCCGGCTGGGCGACCGCCTGGCCCAGCGCGCCGACCGGCTCTCCGGCGGCGAGCAGCAGATGCTCGCCCTGGCCCGCGCCCTCCTTCTCCGGCCGAGGCTGCTGCTCCTCGACGAGCCGTTCGAGGGCCTGGCCGCGGCCGTGACGGCCCGGGTGGCGGCGCTGCTGCCGGAGCTGGCCCGGGCCAGCGCCACCGTCCTGCTGGTGGAGCAGCGCGTCGAGCTCGCCACGGCCGTCGCCGACCGGGTCACATTCCTGGCCGACGGAAAACTGACCCCACCCACCGGAGAGGCACCGCCGTGACCACGTACGCGTTCGACAATGCCGAGGACCTGGCCGTCGACCAGCTCGCCAGCCTGCAGACCTGCCTGGATCCGATCACGCTCGCCAACCTCGACCGGCTGGACGTCGGCCCGGGCTGGCGGTGCCTGGAGGTCGGCGCCGGGGCCGGCTCCATCGCGCGGGCGCTGGCCGAGCGGGTCGCGCCCACCGGGTCCGTGGTCGCCACCGACATCAAGCCGCACCTCCTCGACGGCCCGTTCGAGGTCCTGGCGCACGACATCACCACCGACCCGCTGCCGGCGGAGTCGTTCGGCCTGATCCACTCCCGACTGGTACTGCTGCACCTGCCGGCTCGCGAGCAGGTTCTCGCGAAACTCGTCCGGGCCCTCAAACCCGGCGGCTGGCTGCTGTTCGAGGAGTTCGACTGCACGTGGCTGCCCGTGCTGTCCGCGCCGGACGAGGAGGCGGCAGCACTGTTCACCCGGGTCAACGCGGCGATGCTCGCACTGCTGAAGGCGGCGGGCGCCGACCTGGCCTGGGGCAGCAGGATCTACGGCGCGCTCGGCAGGCACGGCCTCGTCGACATCAACGCGACGGCGCACGCCGAACCCTGGCGGTCGGGGTCCCCGGGCGCGCGGCTGCACGAGATCAACTCGTGGCAGTTGGAGTCGCGGCTGGTGGGGACGGGACAGGTGACGGCCGAGGACCTGGCCGGGTTCCGGCGGGTACTCGCGGATCCGCGCTTCGCGGTGTCCTCGTACCTCACGGTGTCGGCATGGGGCCGCAAGCCGGCCGCATGACCAGGGTCAGCGGCCGGCCTTCCGCCGGGACCGGGCCTGTTCGGCGGCCTGGAACGCGGCGACCATGTCCGTACCGGGGCTCAGCTCCGCCAGGCCCATCGTGACCGTGACCGGCGTGCCCGGGACCAGGATGGCCCAGTCGAAGCTGTTGACGGCGGCCGCGAGCCGACCGGTGACGTCGGACGCGGCGGCCAGCGGGGTGTCAGGAAGGACGATGACGAACTCGTCGCCGCCGTAGCGGGCCAGGAAGTCGCTGCCGCGCAGGAGCCGGCCGAGGATCGCGGCGACCTGGCGCAGCACCTCGTCGCTCGACAGCCGCCCGTGGACGGTGTTGACGGTCGTGAAGTCGTCGAGGCCGGCCACGACCAGTGTGCCGTGCCTCCCCTCGCTGATCAGGTCGCCGACGAACCTGTCCAGGTTGCGGCGGTTGGGCAGGCCGGTCAGCAGGTCGGTGTGCGCCTCGTCGGAGTATCGGGTAACGGTCTGGCGCAGGTCGTCCTGGTCGAGGCGGGCCGCGACGCCCTCCACGTACAGGCTGTGCAGGCGGGCGGAGCGGTCCCGCATCCCGCGGTGCACGATCCGCTCGGAGGCCAACGCTGCGGCGAGTTCACCGTCGCGGGCGTAGGCCAGCGCGCGCAGCCGGTACACCTCGGCCTCCGGGACGTGGCCGTCCTCCTCCACCGCCGTGAGGAGGGCCAGCGCGCGTTTCGGGTCGCCCGCGGCGATGGCCAGGCACGCGTCGGCCGCGAGCATGACCGCGACGGCCTCCGGCGAGGTCGCCTCGTAGTTGTCGGTGAACACGGTGACCTGGCGGTGCGCCCGTACTCCCAGGGCGGCCAGCCGGGCTGCGGCGTACACGAGGAAGGGGGTTTCCTGGGGTTGGATGTCCTGCGGACCGAGCGTCATGTTCACCCGGAGGAGTTCGCGCACGCATCCGGCGGTGTCGCCCTGCTGGTCGAGCCACAGGGCGTAGCGCACCCGGATCTCCGGATGGGAGAACGTCGCGGGCTCCAGACCGGCGGTCGCCGCGATCCGTCGCGCCCGGGCCAGGGCCTCCACGGCCTCGGTGTGGAAACCGATATAGGAGTACGTGACGGCGACGTCCAGCCAGGCCGTCGCCGACGCGAACCCGGACGGTGCGCGCTCCAGCGCCCGGACCCCGCGCACCAGGTGCTGGACCGACAGCTCCAGGGCGCCCAGTCGTTGGGTGACCCGGGCCGCGAGGGCATGGAACTCCCCCACCACCACCGGATCGTCGAACCGCTCGAGCAGTGCGTGCACGGCGTCGACGGTGGCCGGGCACCGCTCGACGTCATCGAGGTTGAGCAGCGCGCTGAGCTTGTACAACAGCACCGTGGCCGCGGTCCGGTCCGGCAGCCCTCCGTCCAGTGCCCCGTCGGCCAGCACGACCGCGTCCGCCGGTCGGCCCGCGCGGATCAGGCGGCCCAACTCGTCGAGGAGGCCGGCCTGTTCGCCGCCCGTCGCCGCTGCGTGCGTCACCCGCGCCCCCTGATCGGTTGGTGGTGCCCCCATTCTCAGTCAGATCGGCACCCGCCGGGGCGACTTCCGCCGCAACCGGAGAGCCGCCCCGCTGTCCCGCACCACCTATATCAGTCGGTCGGGATGGCCACGGCGTACGCGGCGAACATCTGCAAGCTCACGCTCCGACTCTGACCGACCGCCTCACGCCAACGCCTGAACCGGGCGGGCGGGGCGTGGGTGGTCGGCGGAAGGCCTCCGGGTCAGGCCGGCGGGTCGAGACCCAGCTCGTGGGTGAGGGCTTCCAGCTCCGCGCCGCCCGACATCAGGTGGATCAGCTCGTCCCGGGTCAGGTCCGCCTTGGTGAAGTTCCCCAGGCTGCGCCCCCGCTTGAGGACCAGGAACCGGTCCCCGATCGGGTACGCGTGGTGCGGGTTGTGCGTGATGAACACGACGGCCAGTCCCCGGGCCCGGGCCTGCGCGATGTAGCGCAGCACGACCCCCGCCTGCCGGACGCCGAGCGCGGACGTCGGCTCGTCGAGGATCAGCACCCGGGCGCCGAAGTGCACGGCCCGGGCGATGGCCACCGACTGGCGTTCCCCGCCGGACAGCTGCCCGATCGGCTGGTCGGGGTCGCGGATGTCGATGCCCATGGCGGCGAGTTCGGCCCGGGTGGTCTCCTTGGCGGCGGCGACGTCGAAGCGCCGGAACGGGCCGAAGCCCTTCGTGGGTTCGTTGCCGAGGAAGAAGTTCCGCCACACCGACATCAGGGGCACGAGGGCGAGGTCCTGGTGGACCGTCGCGATGCCCCGGTCGAGTGCATCGCGCGGCCCGGAGAACCAGATCGGTGTGCCGTCGAACAGCAGCGCGCCCTCGTCGTGCTGGTGCACCCCGGCCAGGATCTTGATCAGGGTCGACTTGCCGGCCCCGTTGTCGCCGAGCACGCAGGTCACCGACCCGGCCTCGACGACCGTGGACACCCCGGACAGGGCGATGATGTTGCCGTAGGTCTTGCCGAGGTCCCTGACCTCCAGGAGCGGGCTCATTTCTTCGCCTCCGCGCGACGCCGGACGTACAGGTTGAGGAGCGTGGCCAGCACCAGCAGCAGGCCGAGGAACAGCTGGAACCAGTCGCTGTCCCAGCCGGCGAACACGATGCCCTGCTTGGCCATTCCGAAGATGAGAGCCCCGATGGCGGCGCCGATCGCCGAGCCGTAGCCGCCGGTGAGCAGGCAGCCGCCGATCACCGCGGCGATGATGTACTGGAACTCCTCCCCGATCCCCGCGTTGGCCTGCACCGACGTGAGCCGCAGCAGGAGCATCGCGCCGACGATCGACGCGGTGACCGACACCGTCACGAACAACAGTATTTTGGTACGCGCGGCGGGCACGCCCACCGTGCGGGCCGCCGTGGCGTTGCCGCCCACCGCGAAGATCCAGTTGCCTGCGCGGGTCCGCAACAGCACCCAGGTGGCCACGGCCGTGGCGAGCAGCCACCACAGGATCGTCACCCGGTACTCGCCGCCGCCGATCTTCCAGGTGGACGCGAAGACGGCGTGGGCGGACGCGTACCCGTCCGCGGTCTTCAGCCCGCGCACCTGCACCGTGCCGGTGACGAGCTTGGTGATCCCGAGGTTGAGCCCCTGCAGCATCAGGAAGGTGCCGAGGGTGACGATGAAGCTCGGTAACCCGGTGCGGACCACGAGGATGCCGTTGAGCAGGCCGACGCACGCCCCGAACAGGATGGCGACGCCGAGGGCCGCCCAGACGTTCAGGCCGAGTTCGGTGGCCAGCATGCCGACGATGAGCGCCGAGCTGGCGGTGGTCACGCCCGCCGACAGGTCGAACTCGCCGCCGATCATGAGGAGTGCCACGGCCACTGCCATGATGCCGAGCGTCGCCGCCGGGTCGAGCATGTTCGCCACGCCGGTGGAGGTGGCGAACTGTTCGGTGTACAGCGCGAAGAACGTGAACACGGCCGCCGCACCGACGGCCGCGCCGAGCTCTGGTCGGGTCAGCAGCCTGCGGGCCAGCCCCGTGGTGGCGAGGCGCTCGTCCGTGGGGACGGTTGCGACCTTGGCCATCGGTACCTCCTGTGTCGGGTCGGGGCGGGCGACGACGCGCCCGCCCCGGAGGGGTGGTGTCAGCGGGTGCCCTTGCCTGCGAGGTCCTTGACCGTGGCAGCGTTCTCCTTGGTGACGAAGCCCGGACCGGTGTAGACCGGCTTGCCGCCCCCGACGGTGTTGGCGTTGGTGGCGTACAGGTTGAGCATCACGATCGGCAGGTAGCCCTGCAGGTACTGCTGCTGGTCGACCGCGAACAGGATCTTGCCGGCGGACACGGCGTCGATCACGTCGGCGGACAGGTCGAACGTGGCGACCTTGGCCGAGGAGCCGGCCTTGGTGACCGCGTCGACGGCGGCGACGCCGATGGCGGGGTTGAGGGCCAGTACCCCGTCGATGGACTTGTCGGCCTGCAGCTTCGACGCGATGGTGTTCTGCGCCTCCGCGATGTTGGAGATGCTGACCTGCAGGTTCACGACCTCGCCGCCGAGTCCGGTCCGTGCGCCCCCGCACCGCTGCTCGAGGCCGATGTTGCCGGCCTCGTGCACGACGCAGAGCACCTTCTTCACCCCGGCGCCTGCGAGCTTGCGCCCTGCGCCCTCCCCGGCGACGCTCTCGTCCTGGCCGACGTGGGCGAGCGCGCCCAGTTCGGCGGACTTGGCCTGGCCGGAGTTGATGGTGATGACGGGGATGCCGGCGGCGATGGCCCGCTTGATCGGCTCGGCGAGCGCGTCGGGGTTCGCCATCGAGACGACGATCCCGTTCACCTTGTCGCCGATCGCCGAGTTGATCAGGTTGGCCTGCTCGTCGGCCTTGCCGGAGCCCTGGTAGGACACGGACGCGCCCAGGTCCTTGCCGGCCTGCTCAGCGCCCTTCTTCACGACGTCCCAGAACGCGTCGCCGGCCGAGCCGTGGGTGATCACGGCGAACTTGCGGCCGGACGCGTCCGACGTCTTGCCGCCGGCGTCGTTCTTGCCGCTGCACCCGGTGAGGGCGAGTGCGACGGTGGCCAGCGCGACCGTTGCGACGCCGAGACGTCTGGTGACCTTCATGTCTTCTCCTGGAGATGTGGTGGGGGCCGGCCGCTGTCAGGAGGCGGTCGGGAATCGCAGGTCCGCGCGGCCGGCCGGGCCGGTGGGCCAGCGGCTGGTGACCGCCTTGGCGCGGGTGTAGAACGACACGCCCTCGGGTCCGTGGACGTGGGTGTCGCCGAAGAGGGATGCCTTCCAGCCCCCGAACGAGTAGAAGGCCATCGGGACGGGTATCGGCACGTTGATACCGATCATGCCTACGGTCACGGCGCGTTGGAACCGACGCGCGGACTCGCCGCTGCCGGTGAACACGGCCACGCCGTTGCCGTAGGGGTTGGAGTTGACGAGGTCGACGGCCTCGTCCAGGGAGTCGACCCGCAGGACGACGAGGACTGGTCCGAAGATCTCGTCGGTGTAGACGTCCATGTCGGTCGTGACCCCGTCGAGGAGGACCGGGCCGACGAAGTAGCCATCGGGGTGGCCGTCCACGGTGGTGTCGCGGCGGTCGACGACGAGGGTGGCGCCGGCCCGCTCGCCCCGGGCCGCGTAGCCGAGGACGCGGTCGCGGGACTCGGCCGTGACGACCGGGCCCATCTCGCTGCCGGCCGAGCGGCCCGGGCCGACCCGGATAGCGGCGGCGTGCGCGGCCAGCCGTTCGACGAGGGGGTCGGCCGCGCCGCCGACGGCCACCACGGCGGAGATCGCCATGCACCGCTGGCCGGCGGAGCCGTACGCCGCGGCCGTGATCTGCCGGGCGGCGTCTTCGAGGTCGGCGTCGGGGAGTACCACGGCATGGTTCTTCGCGCCGCCCAGCGCCTGCACCCGCTTGCCGGCGGCCGTGCCCCGCTGGTGGACGTGCCGAGCGACCGGGGTCGAGCCGACGAAGGACACGGCGGCCACGTCGGGGTGGTCCAGCAGCGCGTCGACGGCCACCCGGTCGCCGTGCACGACGTTGAACACGCCGTCGGGCAGGCCGGCCTCGGCGTACATCTCGGCGATCACGTTCGACACCGAGGGGTCGCGTTCGCTGGGCTTGAGCACGAACGTGTTGCCGCAGGCGATCGCGACCGGGTGCATCCACAACGGCACCATGACCGGGAAGTTGAACGGCGTGATCCCGGCGCACACCCCGACCGGTTCGCGGAAGGAGTACGCGTCGACGCCAGTGGACACCTGGTCGGAGTAGCCGCCCTTGAGCAGGGTGGGGATGCCGCAGGCGAACTCGACGACCTCGCGGCCCCGGATCACCTCGCCCCGGGCGTCGTCGAGGACCTTGCCGTGCTCGTCGGAGATCAGTGCCGCGAGGGTGTCCTCGTGCTTTTCGAGGAGGTCCCGGAAGGCGAACATCAGCCGGGCCCGGCGGGTCTGCGACGTGTCCCGCCAGGCGTCGAACGCCTTGCGGGCGGCCGAGACGGCGGCGTCGACGTCGGCGGCGGTGGCCAGCGCCACCTCGGCCTGGACCGCCCCGGTGGCGGGGTTGAACACCGGGGCCCACCGGGTTCCGGAGGTCAGTTGGCCGGCGATGACGTGCTCGATGCGTCGCATCAGGGTGTTCCTCTCACAGGTGGACGCGCTGGTGGCGCTTGGCGTCGTCGTAGGTGGCGCGGGCCGCGCGGGTGGCTTCGGTGGTGGAGGTCGCGGCGACCGGGACGTCCCACCAGGCCCCGGAGGCCGGCGCGGGCAGGAGCGGGTCGGTCTCGATGTGCACGACCGTGGTGCGGGTCGAGCGGCGGGCTTCGGCGAGCGCGGCGGCGAGCTCCCCGATGGTGGTGACCCGCAGGACGTCCGCGCCGAGGCTCGCGGCGTTGGCGGCGAGGTCGGTGGGCAGCCGGCCGCCGGTGACGTCGCGGTACCAGGTCCCGAAGCGCGGCGCGCCCACGGTCTCCGACAGCGCGCCGATCGAGGAGAAGCCGTGGTTCTCGACGAGGACGACGATCAGCTTGAGGTCCTCGGCGACGGCGGTGACGATCTCCTGGGCCATCATCAGGTACGAGCCGTCGCCGACCAGGACGAACACCTCCCGGTCGGGGGCCGCGATCTTGACCCCGAGTCCGCCGGCGATCTCGTAGCCCATGCACGAGTAGCCGTACTCGACGTGGTACTGCTTCGGGTCCGCCGGCCGCCACAGTTTGTGCAGGTCACCGGGCAGGGAACCGGCGGCGGCGACCACGACCCCGTCGGTGCCGGCCGCGGCGTTGACGGCCCCGACCACGGCGCTCTGGGCCGGCAGCGGCCGGTCGAGGGCGTAGGCGGCGTCCACGGTCGCCGTCCAGTCCGCGATGAGCGCGGCCGTCCGGTTCTCGTAATCCGCGCCGACCCGCCAGCCGTGCAGTGCGCCGGTCAGCGCGGTCAGCGCCTCGCGGGCGTCGGCGACGACGGCGAGTCCGGCCTGCTTGTGCGCGTCGAGGGCGGCGACGTTGACGTTGACGAACCGCACGCCCGGGTCGGCGAACAGGGTCCGCGAGGCGGTGGTGAAGTCGCTGTAGCGGGTGCCGATGCCGATCACCAGGTCGGCCTCGCGGGCCACGGCGTTGGCGGCCGTGGTGCCGGTGGCCCCGATCGCGCCGAGCGCCCCGGGGTGCCCGTGCGGCAGGGAGCCCTTGCCGGCCTGGGTTTCGGCGACGGGTATTCCCGTGGCCGTGACCAGCGCGGACAGTGCTTCGGTGGCCCCGGCGTAGATGACGCCTCCCCCGGCGACGATCAGCGGGCGGCGGGCGGCGCGGATCAGGCGGGCCGCCTCGGCGAGGACGTCAGGTTCGGGCGGGGGTCGGCGGATCGTCCAGACCCGCTCGGCGAGGAACTCCTCCGGCCAGTCGTAGGCCTCGGCCTGCACGTCCTGCGGGAGCGCCAGGGTGACGGCCCCGGTCTCCACCGGGTCGGTGAGGACCCGCACCGCCTTGAGGGCGGCGTCGACGAGCTGTTCCGGGCGGGTGATCCGGTCGAAGTAGCGGGACACGGGGCGGAAGCAGTCGTTGACGGAGACATCGCCGGCGTAGGGCGCCTCCAGCTGTTGCAGGACCGGGTCGGCGACCCGGGTGGCGAACGTGTCCCCGGGCAGCAGCAGGACGGGCAACCGGTTGATGGTCGCGCCGGCGGCGGCCGTGAGCATGTTCGTCGAGCCGGGGCCCACCGACGCGGTGCACGCGAACGTGGACATCCGGTCGGTCATCCGGGCGTAGGCTGCGGCCGTGTGCACCATCGCCTGTTCGTTGCGGGCCTGGTGGTACCGCAGCCGGTCACCGGCCTGCATCAGCGCCTGGCCGAGTCCGGCGAGGTTGCCGTGCCCGAAGATGCCGAAGCAGCCGGCGAACAGGCGGCGGCGCACCCCGTCGCGTTCGGTGTGCTGGGCGGCCAGGAACTCCACGAGGGCCTGGGCCACGGTCAGGCTGGGCATCAGGCACCTCCGGTAAGGGGGAGCCGGGGGTCGGCGGGCTGGTCGGCCCACGTGTCCCGGATCCAGGCGTGGTCGGGGTCGTCGCAGATCCGCCAGGCCCGCTCGGGGGCGGGGCCGGCCATCACGTTGAGGTAGTACAGGTCGTAGCCGGGCGCGGCGATCGACGGACCGTGCCAGCCGTGCGGGACGAGCACCACGTCGCCGTCGCGGACCTCGGCGAGGACGTCGATGGGGCGCTCGGCCGTGCCGTAGACGCGCTGGTAGCCGACGCCGCCGCCGCGGACCCCGAAGTAGTAGATCTCCTCCAGTTCGGACTCCGTGGCGGTGTGCTCGTCGTGCTTGTGCGGCGGGTAGCTGGACCAGTTGCCGCCCGGCGTGAGCACCTCCACGACGATCAGGCGGTCGCACTCGAACCCGCCGGCCGCGGCCAGGTTGTTGACCTGCCGGCTGCACCCGCCGGCGCCGCGCAGCTCGACGGGGACGTCGGCCGCCGGGCCGTACCGCACGGGCAGGTCCCTCAGCGCCGGGGCACCGCAGAGTGCGAACCGGCCGCCGGCCGTGCTGGTCAGCGTCGCCGTGACGCCCCGGGGCAGGTAGCAGAAGTCGGGGACCCTGGCGAACACGTCGGCCCGGCCAGCCAGTGCGATGCTCTGCCCCTCGCAGTCCACGGTGGCCGCGCCGGCCAGCGGCAGGACGATCACCTCCTCGTCCCCGGTGTCCAGGACGTGGGAGGCCCCGGGGGCCAGGTCAAGAACACGCAGCGACGGGTACCCCATGGCGACGTCCACGGCGAACGGACCGTTCGCGGCGGCCCCGCGCGGCAGGTGGCACTCCCCCGGGCGGGTCACAGCAGCCCCACGGCGGTGTCGACCGCGGCGGCGACGTCGTCGTCCGGCGGATACAGTAGGGCCCGGCCGACGACCAGTCCGCGGACCGTGGGCAGCCGCAACGCCTTCGCCCAGTCGGCGTAGATCTCCTCGGGGGCGGTGGACGGGTCCCCGCCGAGCAGCAGCGCCGGCAGCGTCGAGGCCTCCATCACCCGCTCCATGTCGGCGACCACCGGCACCTTCAGCCACGTGTACGCCGAGGTCGCGCCGAGCCCCTGCGCGATCGCCACCGCGCGCATCATCGCCTCCGGTGACAGGTCGTTGCGGCGCGCGCCGTCCTCGTCGCGGCGGACCCAGAACGGCTCGACCATGGCGAGGCGTCCGCGGGCGGCCAGGTCGGTGACCGCGTGCGCGCAGCCTTCGAGGGTCCGGGCCGTCGCCGGGTCGGTGGGGTCGATCCGGAGCAGCATCTTGCCGCCGTCGAAGCCCATGTCCTCGATCGACGCCGCGTCGTAGGCGGTGAACCGGTCGTCGAACTCGAACGCCGTGCCGGGGATCCCGCCCCGGTTCATGGAGCCGATCACCAGCTTGCCGTCGAGCGCGCCGAGCAGCAGCAGGTCCTCCAGCACGTCGGGGGTGGCGAGCACCCCGTCGACGCCGGGCCGCGACAGCGCGACAAGAAGCCGGTCGAGGAGTTCGACCCGACTGGCCATGGCCAGCGGCCGGTCGCCGACGCCGAGGGACCCGCGCGCCGGGTGGTCGGCGGCGATCAGCATCAGCCGGCCGTCAGGCCGGACGTCGCGGCGCGGCCGGCGGTGGGCCGCCTCCGCGACCGCCCCGGGGCTCGCGGCCCGGGTGTCGACGAGCATGGCCCGGTCGAGGTCACGCATCGAGCACCCCCTGGTATTCGAATGTCTCCACCTCTGCGGTGGTCGGCATGGCGGGCGCGCAGGCCAGCCGCCCGGCGACGATCGCGCCGGCGGCGCTCGCGAACCGGATCATCCGTTCCAGGTTCCAGCCGGCGAGCAGGCCGTGGCACAGGGCTCCGCCGAACGCGTCCCCGGCGCCGAGCCCGTTGACGACCCGGACGGGGGTGGGCGGCACCCGGACGGCCTCGTCGGCGGTGCTGGCGTACACCCCCTCGGGCCCCTGTTTGACGACGGCCAGCGTGACGCCCCGGTCGAGCAGCGCCTCGGCGGCACGGTGCGGGTCGCGTTCCCCGACCGCCGCCTCGCACTCGTCGAGGTTGCCGACGGCGACCGTCGCGTACGGCAACGCCTCCTCGAGCGCGGCGCGGGCCTCCTCCGGGGAGCCCCAGAGCACGGGCCGGTAGTCCAGGTCCAGCACGGTGTGCCCGGCGCGGTCGCGGGCCCGCAGGGCGGCGAGGTGCGCCGCCCGGCTCGGTTCGGCGGACAGTCCCGTGCCGGTCAGCCACAGCAGCCGCGCGGCGGCGACCGCGTCGAGGTCGAGTTCCTCGGGGTGGATCACCAGGTCGGGGGCCTTGGGCCAGCGGTAGAAGTAGATCGGGAAGTGGTCGGGCGGGAAGATCTCGCACAGGGTCAGCGGGGTCGGCAGGCCGGGCACGTCGGTGACCCAGCGGTCGTCGACGCCGTAGCCGCGCAGTTCCCGGTGCAGGTACTCCCCGAGCGGGTCCGCGCCGGTCCGGCTGACCAGCGCCACGCTCCGGCCGTGCCGGGCGGCGGCGACCGCGACGTTGGCGGCGCTCCCGCCCAGGTACTTGCCGAACGTCTCCACGTCGGCGAGGCCCACCCCGGTCTGGTCCGGGTACAGGTCCACGCCGAGCCGGCCGATCACGAGCACGTCGAACGGGTTCACGGCGACACCGTCCTCAGGTAGGCCAGGCTCGCCAGCACGTCGGAGACGGGTCCCCTGCCGGGGGCGGGTTCGGCGGCGAGCACGGCGTCCTGTTCGAGGACGTACCAGCCGTCGTAGCCCGCGTCGGTGAGGGCGACAACGATGCCGGCGATGTCCACGTCGCCCTGCCCGAGGGGCCGGTACATGCCGGCCGCGACGGCGGCGGTGTAGGCGACCTCGCCGGAGCGCACCCGGTCGGCCCAGGCGGCGTCGACGTCCTTGAGGTGCACGTGCGCGACCCGGTGCGGGAACTCCGCCGCCAGCGCCGCCGGGTCGGTGCCCCCGATGAGCAGGTGCCCGGTGTCCAGGCAGAGCGGGATCGCGGAGCCGGCGAGCACCCGGCGGACCTCGTCGGAGCGTTCGACCATCGTGCCGACGTGCGGGTGCAGGGTGGCGGTGAGGCCGTGCCGGACGGCGAGCGCGGCGAGCCGGTCCAGGTTGGCCAGCAACGTCTTCCAGCCGTGCTCGTCGAGGTCGGGTCGGGTGTCGTAGCCGTCGGTGCCGGTCGCGGCGGCGAACACAAGAACGCCGGCCCCGGTGGCGAGGAACCCGTCGAGCAGGGCTTCGACGCCGGGTACCGGGTCGTGGCCGGGATCGTGCAGGACGACCGGTACGAAGCCGCCGACGGCGCCGAGCCCGTACCCGTCAAGCTGGGTGACCCGGGCCGCCGGATCCGCGGCGAGGAACCCGTCGGGCCCGAACTCGGTGGCGGTGAGCCCGGAGTCGCGCATCTCCGCGAGCACCCGGTCGGCGGAGATCTGATGGCCCCAGCCGGGCACCTCGCACACGCCCCACGAGATCGGGGCTCCCGCGATCCTCACTGGTCGACCTCCGTGATCCGGACCGGACGGTTCTCCCGGCGCGACAGGTCTGCGGCCTCCGCGACGAGCAGCGCCGCGACGGCCTCCTCCCCTGTGCACGGGCTCGGGCGGGTACCGGCGGCGACCTCGCAGAACGCGGCCAGCTCGGCGCGGTAGGCGGCGGCGAAACGGGACATGAAGCCATCGTGGGCCGGACCGGCCGGCCACGGGGCGCCTTCGGCCGAACGCAGCGCCGAGGAGTCGTCGAGCCCGGCGGTGAGCATCCCCTCCGACCCGCAGGCCTCGAGCCGGACGTCGTAGCCGGCCCCGTTGTACCGGGTGGCCGTGCACACCGCCAGGGTGCCGTCGTCGAGGGTCAGCAGCGCGGCGGCCGTGTCGACGTCGCCGGCCGCGCCGAAGAACGCCTCGCCCCGGTTGGCTCCGGTCGCGTACACCTCGACGACCTCGCGGCCGGTCGTCCAACGGACCACGTCGAAGTCGTGCACCGCGCAGTCGCGGAAGATGCCGCCGGAGTTCGGGATGTAGTCGGCGTGCGGCGGGGCGGGGTCGGAGGTGCAGGACCGCAGGGTGTGCAGCCAGCCGAGCTTCCCGGCCAGCACGGCGTCGCGGACGGCGACGAAGCCGACGTCGAAGCGGCGCTGGAACCCGACGTGCAGGGCGATCCCGGCCGCCGCGACGTCGGCGAGCACCGCGCGGGTACCGGCGACGTCGGAGGCGATCGGCTTCTCGCAGAACACCGCGACCCCGGCTGCGGCGGCGGCACGGACGAGTTCGGCGTGCGCGGAGGTCGGCGCGGCGATCACCACCCCGGCGATGCCCGCGCCGAGCAGTTCCTCGACGGAGCCGGCGAACTCGGCGCCCGTGTCGGTGGCGACGGCCCGGGCCCGCGCGGTGTCGGCATCGGTGATGACCACGCCGTCGACGGCCGGAAGCGCGGCCAGGGTCTGTGCGTGCAAACTGCCGATCCGGCCGACGCCGATCAGTCCTATCCGCATGGGGTGAGGCCTCCTACCAGGTCAGGGGCCGCAAGGGCGACCTTGTTCGTCACATCTTTGTAACCCAGTTCACACGTGGCCGTCAAGAGTTTGTCTAGACATATGGACGTGCGGATTACCTGGCATCGGCATAATGGGGTCATGGAACCCGTAGCTCCGCTGATCCGCCTCGACCGGTCCAGCCCGGTCCCGCTGTACTTCCAGGTCGCCCAACGCCTGGAGGAGCTGATCGAGACGGGCCAGCTGGCCACGGGTGCCCGGCTGGAGAACGAGATCGCCCTCGCCGACCAGCTCGGGCTGGCCCGGCCGACCATGCGGCAGGCGATCCAGTACCTCGTCGACAAGGGCATGCTCGTCCGCAAGCGCGGCGTCGGCACCCAGGTGGCCCACACCCGCATCCGCCGCCAGGTCGAACTGTCCAGCCTCTACGACGACCTCGACCGTGCCCAGCGCCAGCCCCGCACCGACGTGCTGTCCTTCGGCGTCGTCCCGGCGTCCGAGGAGGTCGCGGCGGCCCTGCACATCCCGCCGGACACGGACGTCGTCGCGATCGAACGCCTGCGGTACGCCCAGGACGAGCCCCTCGCCCTACTGCACAACTACCTGCCGGTCGGCCTCGCCGACATCACCGCCGAACAGTTGCAGGCACACGGGCTCTACCAGATTCTCCGCGACGCGGGGGTACGCCTCCGCGTGGCCGACCAGACCATCGGCGCGCGCCGGGCCACCGCCGCCGAGGCGCAACTGTTGACCGAGAGCCGGGGCGCGCCCCTGCTGACCATGGCCCGGACGGCCTACGACCACGGCGGCCGGGCGGTCGAGTACGGCGCGCACGTCTACCGCGCGTCCCTCTACTCCTTCGAACTGAGCCTGGTGGCCCGCTGACCGACCCGTCGCCCTGGTGCCGTCAGCCTTCCCGCCGCCTGGCGGGCGCCACCCGGGTCAGACGTCCACCCGGTGCGCGCCGGCCGACGCCCGCACCGGGAAGACGGCGGGCACCGCGAAGCCCTCTGCCGCGAAGCGCGCGGTCACGGCCTCGGCCACCGCCGGGGCCGCATCAGCGCTGACCAGGGCGATCGCCGAGCCGCCGAAGCCGCCGCCGGTCATCCGGGCACCCAGTGCGCCCGCGCCGAGCGCCGCCTCCACCGCGGCGTCGAGCTCGGCGCAGGAAACCTGGAAGTCGTCGCGCAGCGAGGCGTGTGAGGCGGTGAGCAGCGGGCCGATCGTGGCCGGGCCGCCGCTGTCGAGCATGGCCACCGTCTCCAGTACCCGGGCGTTCTCGGTCACCACATGGCGCACCAGCCGATAGGCCCCGGGGTCGAGCACCTTCTGGGCCCGGCCCGTCAGTTCCTCTGTCCCGAGGTCTCGCAGTGCACCGATCCCGAGGACCCGCGCGGCCTGCTCGCAGCCGTCTCGCCGGGCGGCGTAGCCGCCGTCGTGGTGCGCGTGCTCAGCCCGGGTGTCGAGCACCAGGACACTCAGCCCGGCGGCATCCAGCCCCAGCGGCAGCGCCCGGGCGGCCAGGGTGCGGCAGTCGAGCAGTACGGCGGCGTCGGGTACGCCGAGCAGTGATGCCGACTGGTCCAGCGGCCCGGTGGGGGCACCGGCCACGTGGTTCTCGGCCTGCCGGGTGATCTCGACCAGGGCTTCGAGGGTGAGCTCCAGCCCCGCCAGGTCGTTGACGGCGAGCGCCACCGAGCAGCAGAGCGCCGCGCTGGAGGAGAGCCCGGCACCGACAGGGACGTCCGATTCGACCATGATATCCAGGCCGGGCACCGCGTGGCCGAGGCGCTTCAGGATGAGCAGCACACCGAGCGGGTAGGCGGCCCAGCCCTCGATCCGGCCGGGCTGGGCCTCGTCCAGCGAGAACTCGACCGGGGCGAAGCCCGCCGCCGCCGAGGCCACCCGGACGATACTGTCCGCACGCGTTCGGGCGGCCGCGCGGGTTTGCCGGTCGATCGCGAAGGGGAGGGCGAAGCCCTCGTTGTAGTCGGTGTGTTCGCCGATCAGATTGACCCGGCCGGGCGCCGCCCACACACCGTCGGGGCGCTCGCCGAACCGCTCGGTGAAGCGGGTGAGGATGTCCATGGATCGAGCCCTCCCTGGCCTGCCACACCAACCTGAGCGGCATCGAACAAGACCGACCGACCCTACCGGAAAATAACGATTTCCTCGACGGGTACGAGACGGCCAGCGGCGGGCGACGTCAGCATGACCACGCCCAGCATCTGGTGCCATTGTGTTTGAATACGTTGACTTGCCCGTCGTAATGTGTTGGAGTTAACGTTATCCAACCACGAGTGCGCACGTCCCGTGACGACGGCCGACCCGGGAGGTGACATGTCAGTCCGCCTTCCGGGCACGCCGTTTCACACGGCGCTACGCCAGGCCATCCGGAGCCGGCGCCTGAGCCTGCAACGGCTGCACGACCACCTCGCCGACAAGGGCGTGCATGTGAGCGTGTCGACCCTCAGCAACTGGCAGCGGGGCAACGCCCGACCCACGCGCCCCAACTCGCGACTGGTCCTGCGCGCGCTGGAGGACGTCCTGGGCGTGAGCGGACTCGGCACACTGGCACTGGGGCCCGTCCGGCAGCGACGGAGCCTGAGCACGTCGCGCCGCCCGGGAACCATCGGACGCCAGGAGGTCGAAATCGCCCGGGGATCCGTGGGCGTCCTGGTCGCGCACGAGTCCCTGAGGGTCGGCCACGGGCGCTACGACTGGACGCTCCACGTGCGCCTGACGGTGCGGGCCCGGGTCGCCGGCGCCGACCGCCTGGTCGTCCACCACCAAGCGGACCGAGGGGTCATCCCGGCGGCCCGCGCCGGTGAAGGGTGCGTCATCGGGCGGTCCCGCGTGGAGGGCTCCACAGGGCTGGTCGCAGTCGAGCTCCTGCTCCCGGCGCCGCTGGCGCAGGGCGAGACCTGCCCGGTGGAGTACCAGATCACCCTGCCGGCGGGAAACCACTACCCCCACCACGGCCGATGGTTGGACGAGGCCGGGCAGATCTACGACCTGAGCATCCGGTTCGCCGACCCCGCCATGGCCAAGGAGACCCACCGGATCTGGCACATCGAACGGAACTCACCGTTCAGGGACGTGGGCCAGCTGCGCCTGATCGCGGGGACGCTGTTGCACTTCGTCGGCGTCGACCTGCCGCCGGGCTACCACGGAGTCCGCTGGGGATGAACCCCCGCCCGCGTTCTATGCGGCGCCGCCGGAGAGTGCCGCCTGTTCCGCGGCCCACCGTTCGACGCCGGCGACATGCATGGCGGCCGCCGCCGCCGCCAGCTGGGGATCCCGCAGGATCAGGGCGTCGAGGATCGCCTGGTGCTCGCGACGGATCACCTCCTGGGCGTCGGCGATCCGGGTTCCGCGCAGGACCCGGGTGCGCACCGTCCGCCCGGCGAGGATCTCCAACAGCATCGACAGCACCGGGTTGCCGACCAGGTCGATGATGCGCCGGTGGAACTCCATGTCCAAGGTGATGAAGTCCTCGACCCCCATCTCCTCGACGGTCCGGTCTATACACCCCTGCAGTGCGGCGATGTCTGCATCGCTGACGCGCACCGCGGCCAGCGCCGTGGCCTGAGGCTCCAGCATCCGACGCACCTGCAGCATGTGCGACACACCCCTGCTGCTGGACACATCGGCGGCGAACGCCAGCGATTCCAGGAGGACGTGCGGCTCCAGGCTCGAGACGTAGGTGCCGTCCCCCTGTTTGGAGACCAGGATCCCCATCGCGATCAGGGCCCTCATGGCCTCCCTCAGCGAGTTGCGTGACAAACCCAGTTGCTCAGCGAAGATCTCCTCGTTGGGAAGCCGGTCACCGGCAGCCAGCTCACCCCTGGCGATCATCGCCTTGATCGCATCGATTGCCTGATCCGTGACTGTCACGTGCACCTTCCTCCTGTCCGCGTGCGCCATCACCTTCCGCACCGCGGAGCCACACTGAACCTCCTCCGAGGACGTCGGAGGCGGGAGACCGCGATGGCACGGGCGGACCAGCCAAAATCTCCGTCACCCACGCCTGCAATCTACGTCACGGGCCCCCGGGCGCCCGTTACTCCAGTGATCAGGTGAGCGAAACCTCGGAGGAGCCACGTCAGGCGGGCGTTCGGACCGCGGTTGCAGCTCGGACTTATGTCCCCGGCGTCCCACATACTCCCGTGCACGCGCCGCCCAACGTCAGCTCCTCCGAGGACTACCCTTGCTATTGCCGGAAGTCGAGGGATAACGTGCACGTCTGGACCGCTAGTCCTCCGAGGTTTACGAGGGGAGATGCGACCGGTCCTCCCTCCCCACAAGGAAGGCTCCCCGATGGCTACCCCATCCGTGTTCGACGCAACGGACATCGACAGAGATTCGGCTGTTCAGGTCGAATCGGTACGTACCGTGCTGCTGTCGGCCGTCTATCCGCCGGGCGAGGAGCTCACCTGGGTCGGCGGAGTGATCCGCTCCTGGGACGCGGCCCTCGTGGAGGTCACGCTGTCCGACGGCACGACCGGCCTGGGCGAGGTCGGGGCCGGCATCATGGCGGCCCGCGCCGTGCCCGGCATCGTCGAGGAGCTCAGCCGGTACCTGGTGGGCGTGCCGCTGGCCCACCCGGTGCGCGTCGGGGACCACCTGCGGGACCACACGGCCTTCTGGTCCCGCGGTGGCCTGACGTCCGGCGCCATCGGCGCGCTGGAGACCGCGTGCGTGGACGCGGTGGCCAAACGTCTGGGGGTGCCCGCCCACGCGCTGCTGGGCGGCACCGTGCGGGAGAAGATCGAGGTCTACGCCAGCGGCGGACTCGGAACCACCTTCGAGCACATCAAGGACTGGGCCCACCAGCAGGTCGCCGCCGGCCTCAGGACCGTGAAATTCCGGGCGATGCGCGACCCCGCGACCACGATCGCGCTCCTGGACTTCGTCGTACCGAGCCTGCCCGCCCGCACCAGATTCGTGCTCGACGCGGTGCAGGGGTGCGCGTCGACACCGTGGGCGATCCGCGACTGTGTCCTGGTCGGCGAGGCCGTGGCCGCGCACGGGGGTCGCTGGTACGAGGAGCCCTGCCGGGCGGAGAACGTCGCCGGCTACGTGACTGTCCGCGCGGCGCTGCCGGTGGCGATCTCCGGCGTGGAATCGCACGGAACGTTCGAACAGTTCCGCGAACTCATCACGGCCGGCGGCGTGGACATCGCCCAGCCCGACGTCACCTTCGTCGGTGGCTTCCGCGCGTTCCATGCCGTGGCCGACCTCGCCGCGGCCCACGGCGTGGACTGCGTCCCCCACGTGTGGGGCAGCGGAGTGACGCTCATGGCCAACCTGCACGCGTCGCTGAGCCACGCGAACGTCCGACTGTTCGAGTACTGCACCCTGCCCAACCCGCTCCGCGACGCGCTGCTCGTCTCGCCTCCGGACCTGCGCGACGGAATGCTGGCCACGCCCACCGCGCCCGGGCTGGGAGTGCGCCTGACCCCGCAGCTCGAGGACGCCTTTCCCTTCCAGCCGGGGGCGGGCCATGTCATCCGCTGAGATCGCCGCCGGTACGCGCGAAGCATTTCGGTCCCGCGCGGGCGACGAACGCCTGACCAGCCCGATGATCTCCGACGCGCTCGACGCGATCGGGCTTCGCGCCCAGGTGGTGGCCGCCGATCTCCTGCCGCTACTGCCGGGCACCCGGGCGTTCGGCGTCGCGGCCACCGTGCAGTTCGCGCCCACCTGCGAGGACCCGGACGATCCGTACGCCGACGCCATCTCCTTCATCGACTCCCTACAGGCCGGTGAGCTTGTCGTAGTGGCGACTGACAACAGTCACCGGTCCGCCTTCTGGGGTGAGCTGTTCAGCGCCGCCGCACTCGGCCACGGCGTCACCGGCGTCATCACCGACGGCTGCCTGCGGGACACCCCGAAGATCGCCGGCCTCAACTTTCCGGCCTTCTCCCGCGCCCGTCAGCCAGCCGACTTCAGGGCCCGAATGCGCGTCACCGGCAGCAGGCTGCCCGTGGTCCTCGGAGGGGTGACCATCCGCCCCGGCGACCTCGTCCTCGCCGACGACGACGGCGTCGTCGTCATCCCGTACGACGTCGCCCACGACGTGCTGGACCGCGCCAGGGCCCGCGCCCGGGCCGAGACCACGGTCCTCGCCGAACTCCTCGCGGGCGAAACCCTCCGCGGCGTCTGGGACCGCCACGGCATCCTCTGACCGGGCAATCGCGACTCCTACCCACAACGAACGAGGCACCGATGAACTCACGAATCAGTACCGTCGCGGCACTCTTATGCCTGGCTACGGTCTCAGCGACAGCGACGGCCTGCGGAAGCTCCTCGCCAGCCGCCGGAGTGGCCAAGAACCCGCAGATCGGTGTCGACCTGCCCCGGTCAGACTCCGACTTCTGGAACTCCTACGCCAAGTACGTCCCGCAGTACGCGAACGAGCTGGGCATCAACCTGATGAATCCCACCAACTCGCAGAACGACGTGGCCAAGCAGGCCGCCAACGCTCAGGCCATGGCCAGCCAGGGGGCCAAGGCGATCGTGCTGGCCCCGCACGACACCGCCGCGATCTCGTCCACACTGCAGGTGCTCGCCCAGAAGAAGATCCCGGTGGTGGCGGTGGACACCCGTCCCGACCAGGGCAACGTCTTCATGGTCGTGCGCGCCAACAACCGGGCCTACGGGGAAAAGGCGTGCAGGTTCCTCGGCGACAAGCTCGGCGGCAAGGGCAAGGTGATCGAGTTCCAGGGGGCTCTGACCTCGATCAACGGCCGTGACCGGTCCGAGGCGTTCGCCGACTGCCTCACGAAGAACTACCCCGGGATCACCCTGTTCGCCGAACCCACCGACTGGGACGGGGCCAAGGCCGCTGCGGCCCTGCAGACACGACTGGCCCAGCACCCCGACATCAAGGGCATCTACATGCAGGCCGGCGGCGTGTTCCTCGCCCCCACACTGCAGGTCCTCAAGCAGAAGAACCTCCTGGTACCGCCGGGCGACTCCCGGCACATCTCGATCGTGTCCAACGACGGCATCCCGCAGGAGTTCGCCGCCATCCGCCGCGGCGACATCGACGCGACCGTCTCCCAGCCCGCGGACCTGTACGCGAAGTGGGCACTGATCTACGCCAAGGCGGCCCTGGACGGCAAGAAGTTCACCACGGGCCCGACCGACCACAACTCCACGATCGTCGACGTCGGCAACGGCACCCTCGAAGACCAGCTCGACGCGCCGCTGGTCAACGCCGCGAACGTCGACGAGCCGACGCTCTGGGGCAACAAGGTCGGCACATGACCCCGTCGACCCACGCCGCCTCGGCGCCGACGCACGTCCCGGTCGCCGAGGCCCGCAATGTCACCAAACGCTACGCGGGCACCGTGGCGCTCGACGACGCCGGCATCGTCGTCCACGCCGGGCGCACCCACGCTCTCGTCGGGCGCAACGGGGCCGGCAAATCCACCATGGTGTCGATCCTCACCGGGCTGCAGCGTCCAGACGACGGCCTGGTCACCTTTGACGGCGCACCCGCCCCGGCGCTGTCCGACCGCGACGGCTGGCGCCGGCGCGTCGCCTGCGTGTACCAGAAGTCGACCATCATCCCGTCACTGTCGGTCGCCGAGAACCTGCTGCTCAACCGTCAGTCGGTGCGCGGCCCGATCCGCTGGGGGGCGCTGCGCCGTCGTGCCACGGATCTGCTCGACCAGTACGACGTGCCCGTCGACCCGCGCGCGCTCGCCGGGGACCTGACCGTCGAACAGTGCCAGATGGTCGAGATCGCCCGGGCGCTGTCGTTCGGGGCCCGGTTCATCGTCCTGGACGAGCCCACCGCCCAACTCGACGGCGCGGCCATCGCCGGCCTGTTCCAACGCATGCGGGATCTGCAGAGCCAGGGGGTGACGTTCCTGTTCATCTCCCACCACCTCCAGGAGATCTACGAGGTGTGCCAGGACGTCACCGTCTACCGTGACGCCCGCCATGTCCTGACCACTCCCGTGGCGGACCTGCCGGCCACGGGCCTCGTGGAGGCCATGACCGGCGAGGGACGGCGCGTCAACGGACACACGGCCGCGCGCCGCATCGACGAAGCCGCCTTCGCCGCACTCGAGGTGTCGGACCTGACACTGCCGGGGCACTACACGGACGTGTCCCTGAGAGTCCGCGTCGGGGAGATCGTCGGACTCGCCGGTGGCGGAGGCAGTGGCAAGGCGGCCGTGGCCGAAACGATCGCCGGACTGCGCCGCGCCACCCACGGCGCTGTCCGGGCGAGCGGCTTGGAGGTCATGCCCGGCGATGTCCGGGAAGCGCTGGACATGGGCATCGGGTTCGTGCCGCAGGACCGCAACCGCGAGGGGCTCGTCTCGTCGATGTCCGTCGCCGAGAACGCCACGCTGACCATCGCCCACGAGTTCGGCCCGGCCGGATTCATCCCGCCCCGGCGCCGGCGTGCCCTGGCCGAGCGGATGATCGGCGACCTCGCCATCAAGACCGACGGACCCGACCAACCCGTCGGAACACTGTCCGGGGGAAACGCCCAGAAGGTGGTCATGGCGCGAGCCCTGGCCAGTGCGCCCCGCGCACTGGTGCTGATCGGGCCCACCGCCGGTGTGGACGTGCGCTCGAAGGAGTTCCTCCTCGGAGTGGTCGCCGAGACCGCCAGCCGGGGTACCGGAGTCGTCATGGTGTCCGACGAACTCGACGACCTGCGTTTGTGCGATCGGGTACTGGTGATGGTCAAAGGGCACATCGTCAGGGAAATGTCACGCGGCTGGGCGGACGCCGACCTCGTGGCCGCGATGGAAGGCGTACTCGGGCGATGAACCACAACGTGAGCACCCTGGCGACCGGACCCCGCGTCCCGAGACCGCGTCTGCACCGCCTGCGAGACTTCGCGCTCGTACCCGCGATCCTCGCCCTCGTCGTCGCGGGCGCGTTCGTCGACCCGGTGTTCCTGTCCCCTGAAAACGTGATCAACGTACTGCAGCAACAGACCGAACTGGCACTGGTCGTACTCGCCGAAGCGATCGTGCTGATATCGGGCCGGTTCGACCTGTCGCTGGAGTCGACGGTCGGCCTCGCACCGGCGCTGGCCATCGGCCTTGTCGTACCCGCCGTCAACGGCGGCCTGGGAACCGAACTGCCGCCGGGTCTGGCGCTGGTCCTGTGCCTGCTCGTCGGGCTCCTGATCGGAGCGTTCAACGGACTGTTGATCCTGAAGTTCCGGCTGTCCGCGTTCATCGTGACCCTCGGCATGCTCATCGTGCTCCGCGGCCTTCAGGTCGGCATCACCGGCGGCAAGACACTCTTTGAAGTGCCCTCCTCGTTCAGCTACCTGGGCAGCACCACCTGGCTGGGACTACCGGCGTCGATCTGGATCGCGGGCGTGGCCTTCGGCGTCGGCATCACCGTCCTCGGGTACTTCCGCAGCGGCCGGGCCCTGTACGCCATCGGCGGCAACGCCGACGCGGCCCGCTCCGGCGGCATCCGCATCGACCGGGTGGTGTGGACCACTCTCATCGTCGCGGGCATGCTCGCCGCCCTCGCGGGCGTGCTGATGACAGGTCGGCTCGGTTCCGTCGCCGCCGCCCAGGGCCAGGGCATGATCTTCACCGTGTTCGCCGCGGCCGTCATCGGCGGAGTCAGCCTCGACGGCGGCAAGGGCACGCTCTTCGGGGCCCTGTGCGGCGTCATCGTCCTGGGCCTGATCAACAACATCCTCACCCTTGCCGGTGTCTCCGCCGAATGGATCCAGGCGATCTACGGCGCGATCATCCTCACCGCACTGGTACTGGCGCGCGTCACCAGTGGGAAAGCCCAGGACTAGACAGCGACACCCGCTGATCTGAACAGGAGAATCCGATGGCCAGATCCCGACTCCGCCGCCTCGCGTCCGTCGTCCTCGACCACACCGAGGACCCCTGCGGAAGGACACTGACGTGTCCCCGCTGAGCCTGGCGGGGTTGGGCCACGACCCCTACCAGCCGACCTCGGCGGACCGGTTCAGCTTCGGCCTGTGGACCGTGGGCTGGCAGGGCCGCGACCCGTTCGGCGACGCCGTCCGACCCGCACTCGACCCGGTCGAGGCCGTGCACCGCCTGGCCGAGATCGGGGCCTACGGCGTCACGTTCCACGACGACGACCTGATCCCCTTCGGGTCCGAACCCGCGGCGCGCGACAAGCACGTCACCCGGTTCCGGGATGCACTCGACTCCACCGGTCTGGTGGTGCCCATGGCGACGACGAACCTGTTCAGCCATCCCGTGTTCAAGGACGGCGGCTTCACCGCGAACAACCGCGACATCCGCCGGTACGCCCTGGCCAAGGTCATGCGCAACATCGACCTCGCCGCCGAGCTCGGCGCGCGCACGTACGTCCTGTGGGGCGGGCGCGAAGGAGCCGAGTCCGACGCTGCCAAGGACATCCGGACCGCACTCGACCGGTACAAGGAGGCCGTCGACATCCTCTGCGACTACCTGCTCAGCAGCGGGTACGACATGCGCCTGGCCCTGGAGCCCAAGCCGAACGAGCCCCGCGGCGACCTGCTGCTGCCCACGATCGGCCACGTGATCGCGTTCATCGACCGGCTCGAACACCCCGACATGGTCGGCGTGAACCCCGGGGTCGGCCACGAGCAGATGGCGGGCATGAACGTGGTGCACGGGATCGCCCAGGCGCTGTGGAGCGGCAAGCTCTTCCACATCGACCTCAACGGCCGGCACGGTGCCCGCCGCGACCAGGACCTGCGCTTCGGGGCCGGCGACGTGAAGAGAGCTTTCTTCCTGGTGGACCTGCTGGAGACCGGCGGGTACACCGGCCCGAGGCACTTCGACGTCAGACCACCCCGCACCGAGGACATGACCGGGGTGTGGGAATCGGCGGCCGGCTGCATGCGCAACTACCGCATCCTCAGGGCGAAGGCCGCCGCGTTCCGGGCCGATCCCGAGGTCGCCTACGCGTACGCGGCGGCGCGGGCCGACCAACTCGCCCTGCCGACCCTGGGAGCCGGCGAATCCCTCGACGACCTGCGATCACACGCTTTCGGACGCTTCGACGTGCGGGCCGCCGCCGCCCAGGGCTGCGGCTACGAGCGCCTCGACCAGCTCGCGACAGAACACCTGCTCGGCGTCCGCTGACGTCTCCCACCGCCTGAGCCGGCCGACGGCCCTTGACCGCCCACCTCACCCGGCGCGCGGTTGCGTCGGGCCGGGCGAGGTGGCTGTCAGATCGCCGCGCCTATCCGGTGCCGACGTTGAGTTCGGCGATGGAGGTCCACGGGTTGCCGTTGACCTCGCTCAGGGCACGCAGCCGCACGTAGCGGCCGGTCTTGGCTGTGAAGGTGGCGGCCTGTTCGGTGGTGTTGTTGGCGAAGGTGCCGGTCTTCACCGCTGTGCCCCAGGTGGTGCCGTCGGTGGAGACGTACACCTCGTAGTTGGCGATCCGGCCGTTGGCCATGTTCTGCCGGGGCAGGTAGTACAGGTTGGTCACCGAGTAGCTGGCGCCGAGGTCGAGCTGGATCTCGTGCGGCGGCGTCGGGTTGGCCCCCGACCACTGGGTGTGCCAGAACGTGGCGGGGTTGCCGTCGAGCACGTTCGTGCCCGGCGCGTTCTCGCCGGAGGTTTCCTGGCTGTCCACGTAGCGGACGGACAGCTGCGACTGCGGGATCCGGCCGGGCGTGGGCGTGGACGTCGGGGTGACCGTGACGGACTGCCCGGGCTGGAGGCTGATCTGCTGGCTCCAGGTCCCCGCCTTCACCGTGGTCGCGGTGCCGGTGGTGCTGCGGATCGTCGCGGTGGTGACCTTCCCGTTCTGCCACGCCAGGTCGACGGTGAAGCCACCGCGTGCGCCGAGGCCGGTCGCGCTGCCGGACGCGGCCCAGGCACCGGGGAGGGCGGGGAGGAGTTCGATCAGGCCGGGGCGGCTGTAGAGGAGCATCTCGACCATGGCCGTGGGGGTACCGAAATTGGAGTCGATCTCGAAAATGGGCTTGCTGCCGCCGCCGTAGATGTCGAAGAAGTTCTGCGAGGTGCCGGCGCTGCCGTTGATCGACGGCCGCAGGTTGACCATCAGCATCTGATAGGCCTTGGCGGAGTCCTTGAGCCTGGCCCAGCAGACGGACCGCCATGCCGTGGCCCAACCGTAGCCGCCCTCGCCCCGGGCGGTGAGCAGGTTGCGCACGCCGGTGAGCAGTGCCGCCGGGCTGCCGTCGGCCGTGATCCGGTCGCCTGGGAACAGGCCCACGAGCGGGGACAGGTGCCGGTGCTGGGTCTCGCCGAGGTTGTCCGGGGACATCCACTCCTCGAGCCAGCCGGTGGTGGGGCTGACGACGGGCAGGTAGAGCTGGTTCTGCAGGCCGGCGATGGTCTGCGCGTAGGCGACGTCGCGGCCCAGGGCCGCGCTGGCTTTGCGGTAGAGGTCGAACAGGGCCCAGACGAGTTCCTGGGCGTAGGTGACGCCCTTGACGTACGGGCCGTGTTCCGGGGACCAGTCGGTGTCGTCGATGAGGACCGTTGCCCCGTTGACGGTGGTGGTGATCAGCCGGGCCTCCCAGAACTGGACGGCGCCCTTGAGCAGCGGATAGATCTTGTTCAGGTAGGCCGCGTCGTTCGTGTACTGGTAGTGCTCCCACAGGTTCATGCACAGCCAGGCGTTGCCTGGCGCGTTCCAGTCCCAGCCCAGGCCACCGTAGATGTTGGCGGAGGTGGCCACGGTCCAGCCGGCGATCCGGCCGTTGGAGTTGCGGTAGCGGTTGCGGGAGTCGTTGAAGAAGCGCTGCGTCTGGGTGGTCCACGACGACAGCTGGGACACGCAGTAGTCGGCCAGCGCCATGAACGTCGGGGCCAGGCCGGCGCGGTCGGCGAGCCAGTAGTTCATCTGCAGGTTGATGTTGGTGTGGTAGTCGCTCATCCAGTCCGGGTCGGGGCGGTCGATCCACATGCCCTGCAGGTTCGTGGGGACACTGCCGCGCGAGGAGGTGATCGCGAGGTAGCGGCCGAAGTGCAGGTAGCTGGCCTCCAGCTCCGGGTCGGGAATGCCGGAGGACGCGCGCGCCTGCAGTCTCGCCCAGGTGTCCTTGGATGTCTGGGTCGCCGAGGACACGCCGAGGTTGACGGTGACCGTGTCGTGCAGGGCCTGGTAGTCGCCGGTGTGGGTGGCCAGCAACGTCGCGCCGGCGATGTTCTTCGCCGTGGTCGCCTTGGACACCGCGACGGCCCAGGGGTCCAGGGCCGCGTTCTTGAACGCCGCAGCGGCGTCCGGCGTGTAGTTCGTGCCACCGGACACGACGACAACCACCTCGGAGCAGCCGGTGAAGGTCACGGTGTTACCGCTCGTCGCGGCCGTTCCGCCGGTGCCCGCAGCGGTGACGGCGGCGGCGTACCGCAGGCCGTTGGACAGGGTGGCGGAGAAGGAGGCGGTCCTGGTGGTCCCGTCGGCGGTGGTCGTCTCGCCGTGCATCCCGTTGAGGCTGACCGAGCCGGTGTAGGACCCACCGCCGGTCTGGGTCAGGCGGATCACGATCACGTCGTCGGGGTAGCTGGCGAACATCTCCCGCCGGTACGTCACACCCTGGTACGTGTAGGACGTGGTCACGATGCCGTTGCTCAGGTCGAGGGCCCGCTGGTAGCCGCTGATCGCGCCGATCGTGTGCGCCGGTACGGAGACGTATGCCTTGGCCAGCATCGTGAAGGTGCCGAAACTCGCGCTGTCGTACGGGAACTGCCCGTCCCCGCCCAGCGACGCGTTGAGGCCGCCGGTCCACAGCGTGGTGTCGGTCAGCCACAGGAAGTCCCGCGACGGGTCCCCGCCGATCAGGCCACCGATGCGACCGTTGCCGACGGGCAGGCCCTGGGTGATGATCGCCGACTCGGCGGCCGGGGTCGGGTACCACAGTCTCGTCGCCTGCGCCTCCGGGACCAGCGACAGCGCAGCGGGTCCGGCCACTCGGGCCTGGGCGTCGAAGGCCCGCAGTCCGCCGAGTGTCATGGCGGCACCGGCCACGCCGGCTGCCTTCAACATCGATCGGCGCGACGGCGTTCGCCGGGCCGGGCCGGCGGCATCGGACGGCAGTGAGGGGATGGTCATGTCAGTTCCTCCAGGGTGGGGCGACACGTCATGCCGTGCCGCTGGCGTCGTTCGAGGGGTGGTTCGTCGAGGGGTCCCACCGCCGCCCGGCGTAGCCCTCGGTACCCCGGGCGGCGGTGGTTGTCAGGTCGCGCTGGTTCAGGTCGCGACCTGAGTCGGTGGTGGCGTCAGCTGATCGCCCAGCGCTGCAACGCGGAGCCGGTGTTGGGCTGCTGGGTGATCAACGCGCCGTCGGCGGTCGACGCGGTGGTGAGCAACAGGCCACTGCTCTGCGAGGTGAGGGTGTAGCCGCCGGTCACCGGGGTGGCGATCCAGCGCTGGTTGCTTCCGGAGCCGCAGGTCCACTGCAGGATCTGGGCGCCGGCACTCGACGAGTTGCCGCTGACGTCGACGCACAGGTTCGACTCGGCGTTGGTGATCCGGTAGGAGCCGTCGGACTGCTGGGTGAACACCCACTTCTGGTTCAGGCCACCACTCGGCGACCAGGTGATCAGCTGGGTGCCGGCGGTCGTGGAATGGCCCGGATCATCCAGAGCCTTGCCGGAGGCGATCACCGTCCGGGTGCCGTTGAGGTTGCCGCTGCTCACCGGGTTGACGGTCCAGCTGAACGACGTCTGGCCGCTGGCTGTGCCCGACGAGGCGGTCACGGTCACGTTCGACGTGGCGTTGGTGGTCGGGGTGCCGGTGATCAGCCCGGAGGAGCTGATCGACAGCCCGGCCGGCAGGCCCGTCGCCGAATACGTCAACGGCTTGTTCTGCGAGTCGACGGCGGTGACCTGCAGCGAGACGGCGGTGCCGTTGGTGCTGGTCTGGGCACCGGGGTTGGTGACACCGACCGTTTCGGTGCCCGTGGAGCCGGACTGGGTGAGCGTCAGGATCTGCTCGGCGCCGGTGCGGTTGCCGCCGACGGAGTTGCCGGTGGTGTTGGTCCAGTCCCGGGTCGGCGTGGTCTCCGCGAGCCGGCTGGCGTCGGCCGACATGCCCAGCACGAGTCCGCTGTAGCGGTTGACGAGCCGGAAAGTGCCGCCGGAGCTGTTCTTGACGATGAACCACTGCTGGCCGACGTTGCCGGTGTTGACGGCGGTGACCGTGGGCTTGGCGCCCCACGCCCGGGTCGTCGTGACAGCGCCGTCGACGCCGAGGGCCTGGCCGGTGGAGGCGTTGGTGATCCGGTAGGAACCGTCAGTGAGGCTGGTGAACGACCACGCCTCCAGCGCCGAGCCGGTGGCCGCGCCGACGGAGATGGTCGCCGAGCTGCCCGACGACTGGGCCAGGACCCGACCCGAACCACTTCCGATGGTGTACGTCTTGGACAGGTCCACGGGTGCGGGGGCGGGCATGTTGGAGTCGATGGTCATGTTGACGTACTGGCCGGAGGAACCGGCGCAGGCGATCGAGCAGTAGGACCGGAACGTCTTCCCGACGATCGTGGAGCTCGTCTTGTTGGCGCCGTCGAGGAACCAGCGGTACCACGACGCGGTGTGGTAACTGCCGGAGTCACCGATGCGGGTCCACTTCTGGGTGGCCAGGTCGTCGGTGGCGTAGTACTCCTGCGGTGCGTTGCCGGACTGGTCGACGGCCTGCGGGGTGCCCAGGTACACACCGAGGTAGGCGTTGTACGTGACGTTCATGACGAACATGGGGGACGTCGCGGGCATCTTGCCGGCGGCGATCTGCTGGCTGGCCGTCCCGGTGTTCATCGGGCTGTACTCGGCGCTCGCTGGCGTGTACCCGTTGGGGTTGGAGCCGGTGACCGGCACCATGTTGCTTTCCTTGCCGCCCACGCCGGGCTGCGACCAGGAGCCGTTGTACCACTTCTGCCACGTGCCGGACGCCATCTTGCCCGACATGGGAGCCCGCGCCACATGGGAGTAATAGGCCCGCCAGCCGCCGCTCTTGTCGACGATCCTCGAACCGTAGAAGGAGTAGAAGTAGCCCGAGGCCGTGTCGACCAACAGCCGCTGGTCGCCGTCGCCGTAGTCGTAGGTCTGGTTCGGGAACGCCGCCGTGTCGCCCCGCTGGGTGCTGTAGGGCGAGGTGATCACATGGCTGTCGATGGTCCAGGTCCGGCCCTGGTCCGTCGACACGGTGTGGTCGATGGCGTCGAAGTGCAGGCCGTCGCCGAACGGCTCCGGGGTGAACTCGTTGTGCACCAGGCCGTGCCAGTTGCCGGTGTCCGGGTCGACCCACACCCCCGCGAGGTCGCAGTAGTTGCGGTGCGCGTAGCCGGATCCCGCCGGCGCGTTGGTGGCCGCCAGACCGGTGGGGCTGTTGTCGCACCGCCAGGTCGTGTCGTTGTTGCGGTCGTTGGAGTTGGCCGGGTTCACGAAGTTGCTCAGCGTGCTCGACTTCGTCGCGGTATCGAGGTTGGTGCCGGTGTAGAACTCCCAGAACCGGGGGTCCGACGCGCCGTACAGCGCCGCGGACTGCTGGGAGTAGAACGTGCCGTCCTTGTCGATGTACGTACCCGCCTGCGTGTCGGTCGGGTACGGATAGTTGCCGGTCGACCCGGCGGAGACCGTGTAGGTGGCGCCGGGCGGTAGCGCCGACGCCGTCGACGCCGTCGTCACCAACGCGCCGACCAGGGCCAACGTCAGCGCGGCACCTGCTGCCGCACGCGCCTTTCGAGAATGGGACACGGGTGTTTCCTTTCCAAGGGACCGTCCGGACGGACGGGTCAAAGTTGCGGGAACCTCGATGGAGCCCGGCCGGAACTGCGAAATGCCGATCGGTGGGACACGGCTGCGGCGTCGAGGGAGGGGGGCTCCGACCGCCGCAGCCGCGTCCCGGTCTCAGGACAGCGCCGGTGGCGGCGGTGTCAGCTGATCGCCCAGTGCTGCAGGGCCGAGTTGGTATTGGCCTGCTGGGTGATCAGCGCCCCGTCGGCGGTCGACGCGGTAGTGAGCAGGAGTCCACTGCTCTGCGAGGTGAGCGTGTAGCCGCCGGTCACCGGGGTGGCGATCCACCGCTGGTTGCTGCCATTGCCACACGTCCACTGCAGGATCTGCGCACCGGCCGACCCCGAAGCCCCGCTGACGTCGACGCACAGGTTCGACTCGGCATTGGTGATCCGGTAGGAACCATCGGCCTGCTGGGTGAACACCCACTTCTGGTTCAGCCCACCACTCGGTGACCAGGTGATCAGCTGGGTGCCGGCGGTCGTGGAATGGCCCGGGTCATCCAAGGCCTTGCCGGACGCGATGACTGTCCGGGTGCCGTTGAGGTTCCCGCTGCCGACCGGGTTCACGGTCCAGCTGAACGACGTCTGGCCGCTGGCTGTGCCCGACGAGGCGGTCACAGTCACGTTCGAGGTGGCGTTCGTCGTCGGGGTGCCGGTGATCAGCCCGGAGGAGCTGATCGACAGCCCGGCCGGCAGGCCCGTCGCCGAGAACGTCAGGGCTTTGCCCTGCGAGTCGGTCGCGGTGATCTGCTGGGAGACCGCAGTGCCGTTAGTGCTGCTCTGCGCGCCCGGGTTGGTGACGCTCACAGTCTCCGTGCCGGTGGAGCCGGTGGTGACGGCGTAGTTGTCGTACTGGGCGGTGCGGTAGCCGGTGACGCCGAACCCGGCCATTCCGGCGGGGATGGTGCCGTCGTTCGCGGTGCCGAGGGTGGTGCCGTCGAGCTTGGCGGTGATGGTGGAGCCCTGGAAGGAGAACGCCAGGTTGTGCCACTGGTTGGTGCCCGGCGCGGCGGTGGTGCCGCTGGCGAGGGTGGTGAATCCCCAGGTGGAGTTGCTGCGCTGGATCGACCAGGCGCCGGTGTCGGCGAGGCGCAGGTGGTAGGCGTCGAGGCCGTTGTTGTTCCGGTTCTGCTGCCCGATGCGGCCCAGGACCTCGACGGCACCGGACTGCTCCATCAGCGCGTCGACGCTGACGGTGTAGTCGGTCCAACCCCTTTCGCCCATCATCGTGTACGGGGCGTTGAAGGGTTCGTCCGTCCACCGGATCGGGGTGGCCGGCGCCATCTGCCGCACACAGGTCCCGGCCCGGCCGGCGGCGCAGGGCACGGTCTCGAAGGAGCCGTTCATGTCGGTGAAGTAGCGCGGGGACCGGTTGGCGGCGTACCCGTCGAAATTGTCCGTGTAGGGCAGGGCGAGGGCCGAGCGGGCGGGGGAGGTCGCGGTGCCCTTGCCCTGGCCGGTGGTGGTGGTCAGGCTGTAGAGGTAGCCGGGTTGCAGGGTGATCGTGTAGCCGCCGCCGGACGGGGTGATGTCGGACTGCCGCACGAAGTAGTCCGAGGCGTTGCCCGAGCGCATGTTGGTGGCCCAGACGTGCACCGCCCCGGTGGACAGGCCGCCGGTGATGGCGAATGTGGCCGTCTGCGAGGAGCTGGCGTCCAGGGTCTCGATGACGGTGCTGTAGTCCACGTTGTTCGGGGACTTCAGTACGACGTAGCTGCCGTTGGCGCGGTTGCCGCCCAGGTAGCCGCTGGCTGCGTCGAGGTAGCGCCAACCCGGCTGGGCGAACTGACCGGTGTGCGCCAACGCCCACGTCGTCTTACCCACGCTGTAGGCGCCCGACCAGGGCTGGTCTGCCAGGGCCAGGCCATCGGTGGAGAAGTACAGGTTCTGGTACAGCGCCGCGACGATGGGCCAGTTGATGTACGCGGTCATCTTCGCGTCGATGTAGCCCCGGTTGATGCCCCGGGCCACCGCGGCCGCACCGGTGTTGTAGTCCTGCGAGCCGCTCTCACTGGCCCACAGCGGCTTGCCGATCCCCTGCGCCGTGCTGGTGCTCGAGCACGTCGACTGGTCCGACAGGTACCCGCAGGTGTAGTGCGAGCCGACGATGTCCACGGCGTTGCGGAACGCAGTGTTGCCGGCCATCTCGTCGGCGGCGTTCCAACCGTTGTCGTCGTTGGCCACGAGCTTCACCGAGGACAGGCCGCTGGAGTTCAGACTGCTGCGCAGGTTGACGAACCATGCGGCATTCGAGCCCCGCTCGTTCCAACCGCCCAGGTAGTCGATGGTCAGGTTGTGGTCGGACTGGGCGTGCTGGATCCACTTGGTCAGATAGTTGATCATGTCCTGGGACCAGAAGTTCCCGCCCCCGATCCAGCCCGGCGCGCCCCAGGACAGGGCCGCCAGCTTGATGTTGGGGTTACGCGCCTTGGCCTGTTCCATCAGCCACCACTCGTAGCCACGCTGGTAGTTCTCGTCGGTTGCGGAGTGCATGTGGCTGGGCTCGGCGCCGTCGGTGGAGTTGGTGTCCCCGCCGATCTCCACCTTGAGGATGGACAGGTCCGCGCCGTAGCCGGGCTTGAACAGGTAGTCCAGGATCTGGGAGCGCTGCGGCTCGGGGTAGTCGAACAGCAGGCGCGAGTTACCGCCACCCCCGCTGATCGCGCCGACCCCGTCGAACACCCGGCCCGAACCGGTGCCGTTGACCGTGATCGACGTCGCCGCGTGGGCCGCCGGGGCCTTCCAGGTGACCAGCAACGAGGTCGCGAGGACCAGCAGCACCAGGGCCGCGATGGGTCTGCGGCGGGGAACGCGCAGCCAGGGATGGGTGAGCATCGGACTTCTCCTCTGAGGGGTAACGCCCGCGATGGTGGTCATCGACGGGGGACGCTTCGTCGATCCACAACGGAATCGACGGCTCAACCCCGCCCGCGGCCACGACTCCGGGACGGCCGAGAAAAACTGCGCACCCCCGCTGTGCGATCAGCGGGCATGCTCGGAAACAAGCCGCTCGCTGTCAGTCGAGCAGTCCGAGTCCCCCCGGGCGGCTGGTGGACGGGGGAATCCATCGCAGTTCCGATAACGAGAACTCCAACACAACACACCGCCCTAGTCAACAGACTCCAACATAATGGCACGCGCTGCCACGGCAGCCGCCGGCCATGACGAGTGCACTATTGCCACATCACAGCAGTTCAACCGCCCTTTGGCGCCCCAGGAACGCCGCCGGAACCTCCGAAGCACATGTACCGGCTACCCGAGGATCTGACCCCATCCGCACGGAGATAGATAAGGTTATTTCACAACCGTGGGGCCGCCACGCACCGCGCGCAAACCATGCTTGAAGCGGTCCTGGCGCGCACCCCGACTGCGCGTAGCTGCTCACAACTGCGCGTTTGCGCGCATCTATTGACATCGTTTCCCCGTGGTCGGCTAATGGAAGCCATGACCCGGTCTGCTCGAAGCCCTCCTCACACTCCGCATGGCACTGCCCACCCAGGACCCTTCGGCACCCGGCGGCCCGGCAGGGCCAACCGGCCGCACGCGACAGCTGGCGATGCCCGCCCTGGCGGGAACCACGACACGCCCACTGACCGCGCCCGACCCCACCCGCTGACATCACGGCAGTCCGAGACGTCAGGGACAGCAAGCAATCCCCTCACCCGCGGACACCGCCGGAGCGCGCCTGCGATAGCGCGCTCCCGCGTAGCTGCCCATGTCACCGCGCACCCCACGTCGCCGGCTGGCCCAGCGGCCCTCCGGCGCGTCGACATGCCCGCAAGCTCCCCGGGCCAAAGCCCCAGCGCGCCGTACCCCTACGACATTCCCGGCGCGCCAGGGCCGTCTCCGCACTCCGGCCCTGCTCCACGAACACGAAACCCCAGGCTGCCGTCCCCGCCAGGATCGGGCGCGCCGGGCGCTGTCAGCCCGACGCGCTCATGAACCGCGTCCCGTCAACCTGTCGCCGACGCGGTGCCCCTCCCCTCACAGTGAATTGAGTGCCCCATGTCCCACCCCTCGTCACGATGGCTCGCGGTCGCCGCGGTCATCGCCCTCAGCTTCGGACTGCCCGCGGCGGCGGGTGCGTCCGCCCCGACACCCGAGCAGTCGCGGGTACCCGCCGACCAGGCCAGCAAGGGCATGGTCTACCGCGACCTGGTCCCCGGAAGCGCCGCGTGCGCCGGGCTGTTCCGGGTCCGGGCGACCGGGGGCTGCACCCATGGCCCCGACGCGACGCCCCCGGGCATGGACGTGAAGCGCCCGGTGGCACCGGTGCGCGCCACGCTGGCCGCGGCGGCCGCTGCGGCGCAGTGCGTCGGTGACGGCGTTTCCGGAAACCGGGTCCAGGTCCTCTACGTGCACGGCCCGAACAATGACCGGTACAACCAGTACAAGGCGTCGTTCGTGCAGTGGTCGCTGGATATGGACACCATCTTCAACGAGAGCGCCAAGGAGACCGGCGGCACCCGGCGGGTCCGGTTCGTCCACGACGCGGCCTGCGCGCCGACCGTTCTGAACGTCGCCGTGTCCGCCGCCGCGATCGCCACCTTCGGCGGGACCATCGACGCGCTGAAGGCCCTGGGCTACACCCGCGTCGACCGCAAGTACGCCACCCTCGTCGACACCAACGTGTACTGCGGCATCGGCGAGTTCGCCGGCGACGACACGAAGTCCGCCGCCAACCGCAGCAACTTCGGCCCGACGTTCTCCCGGTCGGACAACGGCTGCTGGGACGGGTTCACCATGGCCCACGAGCTCGGGCACAACCTGGGTGCGGTCAGCAACAACGCGCCGAACTCCAGCGGAGGCGCGCACTGCACCGACGAGTACGACGTCATGTGCTACTCGGATGAGCCCTACTACCCGCAGATGCGCTACGTGTGTCCGGACCGGGCGCACGAGAACCGCTTCGACTGCAACCACGACGACTACTTCCACACCAACCCGCCTGCCGGCAGCTTCCTCGCCACGCACTGGAACGTCGCCGACAGCGCCTTCCTGATCGCCGTCGGGGGCGGCAACCCGGCACCGGGCCGCATCCCGGGGCTGACGGTGCGGTCCGCCGACAGCCAGGAGACCACAGGGGAGAACGGCGCGGCGGCCAACGCCGTCGACGGCAACCCCGCGACCATCTGGCACACCCAGTGGTCCGGCGCCAACCCGCCACCCCCGCACGAGATCCAACTCGACCTGCATGCCACCTACCAGGTGACCAGCGTGTACTACCTGCCCCGCCAGACCGGCACCAACGGCCGCATCGCCCGCTACGAGGTGTACGTCTCCACCGACGGCGTCACCTGGGGCACCCCGGTCGCCACCGGCACCTGGACCAACACGGCCACCGAGGAGACAGCCACCTTCGCGGCCAAAGCCGGCCGGTACGTGAAGCTGCGCGCGCTGTCCGAGGTCAATGGGAACCCGTGGACGTCGGCTGCGGAGATCGCTGTCGCCGGCACCTGAGATCCGGGGTGACCGGGTCGCTCCGGTCACCCCGCTCCCCCCACCGATGGGATACCCGATGCGAAACCGCACCCGGCACCTCGTTCTCGCCGCCGCAGTCCTGGTCTGCGCGGCCGTCCTGCGACCAGCACCGGCCCACGCGCACGGCTCCACCATCACCTTCACCCTGGCCGGCGACGGCGCGGGAAGGGTCAGGGCGGTGGCCACCTGGACCGACGACGGCCACCGGGTCACCGTCCCGGTCGACGTCACCCTCACCGCCACCGCCGCCCAGGCCGGACCCACGACCCGGATCGGCCCCGCACGGATGCCGGCCCTGCCGGGCGGGACGAGCGTGTACGAGTCGACCACGCTCCTGCCCGTCGGCCGCTGGGACGTCACCGTCCAAGCGGCCGAACCTGCCCTCGGCTACGGACACCTGCAGCTCGACGTCGGCACCAGCTACGTCGGCTTTCCACCTGACTTCCCACCGACGGAACCCGCTGGGCCCACCGCGGCCCACACCATCACCACCTGGGCGGCATGGGCGATCGGCGCGCTCCTCGTCGCCCTCCTCGCGCTCGCGGCACTGGCCCGCCGCACCCGGTCGCCGGCCCGGTAGCCCGGGATCCGGCACCTCGCCGCTCCCGACGGTCCCGCAGGAACCAACCACTCTGGAGGCGTGATGGACAGTTCACCGACCGGCGGCACCAGCCTGTTGACCATCATCGAGAACGCCCTACCGCGCCTACCCGACGGCCTGCGCGCGATCGGCCGGACCATCCTCGCCGATCCGGACACCGCCGTCACCCTGACCGTCGCGTCCCTGGGCCTGCGCAGCAGCACCTCCCCGGCGGCCGTCACCCGGTTCTGCCAGGCCATCGGCCTCGCGGGCTTCCACGACCTGCGGTTGCGCCTGGCCCGCGAGATCGGCCACGAGACCGCGCGACGCTGGCACATCGACGTCGGATTCGACATCACCCCCGACGACGACCTCGCCCACGCCGTCGCCATGGTCACCCAGGCCGGCCTCGCCTCCGTCCAACGCACGACCGACAAGCTCGACCACCCGACCGCCGAGTCCGCCGCCCGGTCCCTCGCCACCGCCCGACGCATCGACCTGTACGCGATCGGCACCAGCGCGCTCGCCGCCACCGAGATGCAGCTGCGCTTGCACGGGATCGGCCGGCCGGCCTGGGTCCACCCCGACGGCCGCCGCGCCGCGATCAGCGCGGCGCTCCTCGGCCACGGCGACACCGCCATCGGCATCTGCCACTCCGGAGACACCCCGGAGATCGTATCCGCGCTCCGGCTGGCCCGCCGCAACGGCGCGACCACCGTGGCCATCACGAACGAACCGCACTCGGCGCTGGCCACGGCGGCCCAGCACACGCTCACGACCTTCGTGTACGGCACCACGTTCCGGCACGGGGAACAAGCGGCCAGCCACGCCCAGCTCCTCCTCCTGGACTGCCTCTACGTCCGCGTCGCCCAACTCACCCACGCCCACGCCGCCGACTGCCTGGACCCGACAGCCGCCAACCGGGATCAGCACCGCACCCCTGGGGCCGCCGGCGACACCTCCCCCGTAGCGACCGACTGCGGCGAATCCTGGGCATGCTGATCAACGACGGGCAGGTGTCCGCGTACCCGAAAAATGTTGTTGATCTTCAGGCTGGCGGCGGGAGTTCCCCGGAACCCCGGACGACGAGCTCCACCGGCACCGTGACCGTCCGGACCTGGCGGGCGAGGTCCGCCGTGCGGGCCAGCAGCAGGTCGAAGGCGGTGCGGCCGATCGTCGCGGTGTCCTGGGCGATCACGGTCAGCCCGGGCCGGAGAATGTCGGCGAGCGGGAAGTCGTCGAACCCGACGATGGCCACGGTGCCCGCGGCCGGGCCGAGTTGGCGGAGCACCTCGACGGTGGCCCCCTCGTTCCCGGTGATCAGGGCGGTGGCGGGCCGGTCCCCGTCGAACGCGGTGGCCAGCGCGGCGGCGATCCGCGCCGCTTCGATGGCACCCGGGTGCACCATGCCCTCGACCGGACCGCCGTTGGCGGCGGTGCAGGCGCGGAAGGCCGCGGCGCGTTCACGGCCGGTGAAGACGCGCTCCTCGTGGCCGATGTAGGCGATGCGCTGGTGGCCGTGCTGGACGAGATGCCGAAACGCCATGCCGATGCCGGCGGCGTTGTCGGACAGGACGGCGTCGGTCTCCACCCCCTGGACGGGCCGGTCGATGGCGATCACCGGCATCCCGGACTCGATCTCCGACGCCAGATACTGGTGGCTGCCCATGATCGGCTCCATGATGATGCCGTCGACCCTGCGGCGGCACATCGACATGACCGCGTCGCGTTCGCTGTTCTCCTCATCGTCGGTGGACATCGCCAGGATGGTCATCCGATGCTCGCGGGCGGCCCGGTTCACGGCGCTGAGCACCGGGTTGGGGCCGTCGAGGCTGCGCACGGCCACCCCGATGACGCCGCTGGTCCCCCGGCGCAGCTGCTGGGCGCGTTCGTCGGGGGCGTAGTCGAGCTTGGCGATCGCCGCACGGATGCGGAGGGCCAGTTCGGCACCGACGGTCGGGTCGTCGTTGACGACCCGGGACACGGTACGCAGCGCCACGCCGGCCTCGCGGGCGACGTCCAGCATCGTCGGGCGTCTGCGACGCCGGGGCCCGTCGGCCGATCGCTGGGTCATCCTGCTCCTCGGGAACGCTCAACTTCTGGCGGAACGCCGCGTGCCGGGACCGGGCCGAAACCGTGACCGCCCTCCCCGGTCGTTCTGGATCTTAGTCGACCTCTCACAGAAATCGCCGACACCATTTTTGTGGTGAATCGGACTCCGGTCGACCCACAGGAAGCGCTCTCCCGGACTGCGGTGTTGACGTTCCTGGCGAAAGAATCTGAGGATAACGTTACCTCTACCAGCGTCGGACGGCACCGAAACGGCTGGAAGTCGAAGCTGCTCCGAACCGCATCCGTTACATTTCCCTAGAATCTTGACAGGTCACGCGAAAAAGGTTTACGTTCTCCTCCCTACCCTTCGTCACGCACCATCTCGAGGTCGCCGGCAGTGAGATAACGTTATTTGCAGCAAACGGAACAGATTCACCTCGCGCGGGCCATCCCCCGGAGGCGCGACCCGCACGGAACCCAGCCGGCCCCAGAGCACCGACGGCTCTCGCTGGCAGCTCCATCAGCCCGAGAGGCATGAAATGAGCAGAGTAGCGAGATTCGACACCGTCGACCTGCGGATTCCCAGGTCACAGCGGCCGTCCGGCACGGGCGCGCCGGACGCCGGCTACTCGGCGGCATACCTCACCCTCGAAACCGACACCGGCGAGCACGGCACCGCCTTCGTCTCCACCGACGGCAGCCGCACCGACGTCCTCGTCGTGGCCATCGACGCCCTCGCTCCGTTCGTCCTCGACCGCGATGTCGACCAGGTCGCCGGCGATCTCGGCGGGTTCTCCCGCAGCCTGCTCCACGACTCCCAGCTGCGCTGGCTCGGCCCCGAGCAGGGCGTCCTGCACATCGCGATGGGCGTCGTGATCAACGCGGTCTGGGACCTTGCGGCCAGACGGGCCGGGCAACCCCTGTGGGAGTTGCTATCCGCAATGTCCGTGGACCAGATCGTGGACCTGGTCGACTTCCGCTACCTCACCGAGGCGATCACCCCGATCGACGCGGCCGACCTCCTGGAGGAGGCACTCCCCGGCCGGGCCGCACGCGCCGAGGAACTGCGGGCACAGGGCTATCCGGCGTGCACGGCCGAACCGGGGTGGCTCGGCCATCCCGACGAGACCCTGGTCCGGCTGGCGGAGGAAGCCGTGGCCGCGGGCTTCGAACAGATCACGGTCGAGGTCGGGGAGGACCTGGCCAACGACCGGCGCCGGTTGCGGCTCCTCCGCGACACGGTCGGGCCGCTCATCCCGATAGCGCTCAACGCCGGCCAACGATGGGATGTGTCAGGCGGATCGGAGTGGATCCGCGAACTCAAGGAATTCGACCCCTGCTGGATCGAGGAACCCACGTCGCCGGACGACGTCCTCGGACACGCCGCGATCCGGCGCAACGTCACGCCGATCAGGATCGCCACCGGTGAATCCGTGCACAACCGGATCGTGTTCAAACAACTGCTCCAGGCCAACGCGGTCGACGTCCTGCGGATGGACGCGACCAGGGTCGCCGGGATCAACGAGATGATCGCGGTCCTGCTCCTGGCCGCGCACTACCGGGTACCCGTCCGCCCGCGCCCCGGCGGCGTCGGATTCCCCGAACTGGCCCTGCATCTGGCGATGTTCGACAACATCGCCGTCTCCGGCACCCTCGACGGCCGGATGCTCGAATACACGGCCAACCCGCATGGACACCTCGTGGAACCGGCCTTGGTGCGCGACGGCGCCTACCAGGTCCCGAGGGCACCGGGATGCGCCAGCCGGATCCACGACGAGATCCTGTCCAGATTCCACCGCCGTCCGCGCTGGGGCGCGCCCTGACCGGATTCGGGCACACCTGCAGGATGTACCGGGGTCACGCCCGGCGCGGCGATCTTCGACAACGGGAACTAGATCATTGTGACATAGTGATCACACAAGGTAGTCACATCGGAATCTCCGGAGGGTCGTGACGCCGTGGGGCGACCAGCCGCGGGGTCCTCGATCGGGCTGTGGAACACGCGCCTTGACCGCGTCCTGGTGTGGGCTGTCATGGCGGGACTGGCCTGGATAGTGCTGTACGCGGGGGCGATCGCCGCGGGGCAACGATCGCCCGCGTTGGGAAAGTTCGTCGCCTTCGGCCTGTATCTCGTCCCCATCGTGATCGCCGTGGTATTGAGCTGGTTCGCGGCGGCCCGTACCGAGGGCCGGGTCCGTCTGGCCTGGCGACTGATGTTCGTGTCGAACGCGCTGTGGTTCGCCGCGGAACTCACCTGGGGCCTCTACGCCTATCTCGCACCGAAGGACGCCCCCGTTCCCTCGTTCGCGGATCTGGGCTACCTCCTGTCGTATGCCACGGCGGTGCCGGCGGTCCTGGTGGGGCTGGGTTTCGGTGTGCTGGGCGGCGCCAGGGGGCTGTTCGATTTCCTCCTGGTGTTCGCTGCGGTGTTCGCCGTCGGTTGGGAACTGGTGGTCGGGCCGCTCCTGCCGAGTTCCCTCAGCGCGGGGCTGCAGGCGCTGGTGGCCTTCTTCTTTCCCGTGATCTCCATGAGTATCTTCAGCAGCCTCATCGCGGCGGTGGTCGCCGGCCGCCGGAGGGTGCCTGTGTCCATGATCCTCGTCGGTGTCGCGTTCGGACTGTCCGCGGCGAGTGAAGCCGGCTACCTGTACCTGTCCAAGTTCCTCCACGTGATCCAGCCCTACGCGGGTTCGGGCTGGCTGAACCTCGGTTGGCAGGCTGAGGCAGTGCTCCTGTGCATCGCCGCGCTCGTGGCGGTGCGCCGGTCGGAGGGCGACCAGCGACTGACGCCCGACCGGGACATGACTATCCTCCCGGCACTGGTCGCGTTCCTCACCGTCGTCGGCCTCGCGGTGTTCGATCTGGTTCTGGTCGACGAACTGCGTGCCGTGACCCTGGCGGTAAGCGTCCTGCTCATGGTGGGGCTGCTGTTGCGGCAGATCCTCGCCGTGCGTGACCGCGCCCGGCTGACCCGCCAGTTGCAGACGGCAGCCGACACCGACTCGCTCACCGGGCTTTACAACCGCCGATTCTGCGCGGAGATGCTGCACGCCGAAGCTGGACTGTCCGCCCGTCGCCAGACGCCGCTGAGCCTGATCCTCATCGATCTCGACCATTTCAAGAACGTGAACGACACGTACGGGCATGCGGCCGGTGACGTCGTTCTCGTCGAGGCGGCCCACCGCCTGCGCCGAACGCTGCGCGCCAGCGACCTGGTCTCCCGCTACGGCGGCGAGGAGTTCCTGTGTGTCCTGCCCGGCACGGGTGAGGAGGCGGCGGTCGCGTTGGCCGAACACATCCGGTCGGCGCTGAGCCGGACACCGGTCACCATCCCCGACGTGACGGACGGCGTGGTGCTGACCGCCTCACTGGGGGTGAGCACCGGCCGGACTTCTCGGCAAGGCACGCCGATCGATGTCGACAAGCTCGTCAACGCCGCGGACCAGGCTGTCTATCGCGCCAAGGCCCAGGGGCGCGACCGCGTCGTCGGTCCCGGCCAGCCGTCCCGACCAGATCTCGATCCGCTCAGCGAGATTCCGGCGGAACTCATCTGGCTGGCGGACCAGATCGACGCCAGGGTCGGCGACCACGAACACTCCGCGGCGGTGTCGCGCTGGTCGCTCAGAACCGCGGCCCGCGTCGGGCTCGACCAGGCGGTCCAACACCGCACCGCCGCCGCCGCCCGACTGCACGACGTCGGCAAGATCGGCGTCGACTGGACGCTCCTGGCGAAACCGACCCCGCTGAACGCGCAGGAATGGGAGCAGATACGCCGCCACCCTGAGGAGGGCGCACGTCTGGTCACCCACCTGGCCGACCGGCAGGACCTGGCACCGTTGATCGCCGCCCACCACGAACGGTACGACGGTACCGGCTACCCCCGCGGGCTGGCGGGCGCGAACATCCCCGTCGAAGCACGCGTCATCGCCGTCTGTGACGCCTGGGCCACCATGCGCGCCAGCCGACCGTACTCGCCGGTGCTCGCCGACATCCACGCCCGCGACGAGCTCGCCCGTGGCCGGGGCACGCAGTTTGACCCCGTGGTCGTGGACGCGTTCCTGGCGCTCCTCGACGAGGGCGTCATAGACGAACCCGCACCGCTCAGGAGCCGCACCTGGGGTCCTCGGAGCGGCCGCGCCCGAGTTGGCTTCCTCCCCGCCGATCGTCAGGACCGGCACCCTGCGCGATGAGTACCGGGTCTTGTACGAGGGTCGAACCGGTCACGCGCGTCGGTCGGCCAGCCGGGCCGCGAGCGCCACGATCTGCAGGGCGGCGTCGGTGTCGACCGGTGCGGCGCGCACCGCCGTGCTCGCCGCCGCCGAGAGCTTGAGGATGCGGTTCTCGGTCTCGGCGAGGGCGCCGGTCCGTACGACGATGTCGCGGACCGCGTCGGCTCCCCGTTCGTCCAGGAGTGGTTGTCCGACCAGGTCGTCGAGCTGTGCGCGTTGCGTGGGGTCGGCGCGGTCCCTGGCCAGCAGGACGAGCAGGGTCGCTTTGGCGGCCCTGAGGTCGTCCAGGCACGACTTGCCCGTCACGCTCGGGTCCCCGAACAGGCCGAGCATGTCGTCGCGGAGTTGGAACGCCTCGCCGAGCGGGTCGCCGAAGGTGGCGAACCGGTCCATGACGACCGGGTCCGCACCGGCCAGCGCCGCGCCGATCTGCATGGGCCGGGTGACCGTGTACCGGGCCGACTTCAGCCGGGCGACCGTCATCGCCTCGGCCACGGTCCCGCCCCGGGCGGCGGTCAGCAGGTCGAGGTACTGGCCGGCGACGACCTCGGCGCGCATGGTCGCGAAGACTCCGGCGGCGCGGTCGAGGTCGGCCTGCGCAAGTCCGGACTCGCGGAACATCTGGTCGGCCCACCCGGCGCACAGGTCGCCGACGAGCACCGCGATCGCGCGTCCGTAGGCTGCGGAGTCGCCCCGCCAGTGCTGTTTCGCGTGCTGGGTCGCGAATACCTGGTGTACCGTCGGTCGGCCACGGCGCAGGTCGCTGTCGTCCATCACGTCGTCGTGGACCAGGGCGAAGGCGTGGAAGAACTCCAACGCGGAGGCTGCCGCGACGATCCCTGCGGAGTCGGTGCCGCCGGCCGCCCGCCAGCCCCAGTGGCAGAAGGTGGGGCGCAGCCGCTTTCCGCCGTGCAGGATGAAGCTGGAGAGCTGGTCGAGGGGGTCCCGGGACACCTGGGCCGGCCACTCGACGTACCGTCGGTGCAGGAACGCGGCGATCTCGGCGTCGAACTGCTCGCTGAGTGCCGCCGGTGCCCTGTTCACGGTCACGGGACGGTGTCCGGGGTGACCGTCAGGTCGGGAAATGCTTGGCCGGCCACTGATGCGCACGGCGCCTCCCGCGTGTGTCGGGGCCGGGTGGGCGACAGACTCCGCCCACCCGGCGAGGGTCAGTGCAGGGTGGTGGTGCCGCCGACGTTGAGTTCGGCGACGGAGGTCCACGGGTTGCCGTTGACCTCGCTGAGTGCCCGCAGCCGCACGTATCGGCCGGATTTGCCGGTGAACGTCACCGTCCGCTCGGTCGACACGTTGGGGAAGGTCCCCGTCGCCACGGCGGTTCCCCAGGTGGTGCCGTCGGTAGAGACGTACACCTCGTAGCGGGCGATGCGGCCGTTGGTGCCGGACTGTCGGGGCAGGTAGTACAGGTTCGTCACGGAGTAGCTGGCGCCCAGGTCGAGCTGGATCTCGTGCGGCGGCGTCGGGTTGGCCCCCGACCACTGGGTGTGCCAGAACGTGCCGGCGTTGCCGTCGAGGACGTTGGTGCAGGGCGCGTTCTCGCCGGACAGCTCCTGGCTGTCGCACGACCGGACCCGCAGCTGGGCCTGGGGGATCCGACCGGTGGCCGCGACGGAGCAGTCGGCCGTGACGGCCCCGGCCGCGGTCATGATCCCGCCGAGCAGGAGGTGCAGGAAGTTCGGTTCGCTGTAGCTTTCGATGGTGTGGCCCAGCCCGGTGTACCAGGACCGACCCCCGTCGTACTTCTGGCACCAGGTGATCGGGTGGTCGTTGCCCATCGTGGAGCCCGAGTAGGAGCTGTTGTCCACCGAGGTCAGGACGTGCACGGCCCCGCGCGGGTTGGTCTGGAAGTCGTACCACTCGTCGAAGCGGGTGAACTGCGCTGGCAGGCCCTGGGTGGACGGGTGGTTGGGGTCCTCGACCTTGAGGAGCGCGTTCTGCTGGGCCGGGTGCTGTTTGAAGTAGGCGCCGACGAGTTTGCCGTACCAGGGCCAGGCGTACTCGGTGTCAGACGCCGAGTGCACGCCGACGTAGCCGCCGCCGGCCCGGATGTAGGACTCGAAGGCGGCCTGCTGGGTGGCGTTGAGGACGTCGCCGGTGGTGCTCATGAACACCACCGCCTGGTACTGGGCCAGGTTGGTCGTGGTGAACGCCGCCGCGTCCTCGGTCGCGGTGACCGTGAAGTTGTTGGCGGCGCCCAGCGTGCGGACGGCCTGGATGCCGGCGGGGATGGAGTCGTGCCGGAACGCCGCGGTCTTGGAGAAGACCAACACCTTGTAGGAGGCGTCGGCGGCGTGCACGGCCGGGGCCGCGAGGCCCGCGCCGACGGCCAGGGCAGTGGCCGTCACCGCCAGCGCTCTGGTCAGGAGACTTCTCATCGTGATGCCTTTCGAGAGCCGGGGGTGGGCGGAGCCGCCACCCACCCCCGGGAGGGGCTAGGGCAGGGTCCACTTCTGGTTGGTGCCGCCGTGGCAGTCCCAGATGATCAGCTGGGTGCCGTCGGCCGAACTACCGCCGAAGGCGTCCAGGCACCGACCCGACGACGGGTTCTTCAACGAACCGTCCGACTGCGGCGTCCAGGTCTGACCGGCGCTGCCGTTGCACGTCCACAGCTGCACGTTCGTGCTGTTGGCGGTCCCGGCGACGTTCATGCACTTGCCCAACGCCTTGAGCGTCGAACCTCCCGTGGTCCACGACTGCGCGGTCGAGCCGTTGCAGGTGTTGAGCTGGATCTTCGTGCCGTCAGCCGTCGCTCCGCCGGCCACGTCCACGCACTTGGCGCCGACGCCCCTGATCGGGCCGACGCCCGGGGGCGGGGTCGTGCCGCTGGTGTTGAGGGTGAAGGCGTCCACGTCGTACAGGAAGCCGGAGCCGGAACCGGTGAAGACCAGGTACAGGCTGGTGGTCGCGGCCGGGGGCGCGGTGATCGTGCCGGTGACGGTCGTGAATGTCTCCCAACCACCGGTGACGGGCACGGTCGCCGAGCCGATGGCCGGCCCGGTCGGCGAGCCGGTCCGCAGGGTCAGCGTGCCGCCCGACCCGCCGGAGGAGACCCTGGCGTCGAAGGACTTCGCATTGCCCAGCTGGTAGGTGGTGAAGCCGATCCAGTCGCCGTTGTTGACGTCCCCGACGGTCGCGCCGCCCTCGGCCGCCGTCTTGAGGTACTTCGTGACCCCTGACGAGGTGGCGAAGTGCTCCGCCTGCCGGTGCCGGGGCTGCAGCACGTGCTGCGTGTGCGTGGTCAGCGCCCCTTTGTCGGTGTACTGGGCGTCGAACACCCCGTACACGTTCGCCGACGCGTCGTGCTCCCCGTCCGCCGGAACGACGATCGACCCCGTGCACCCGGTGGTCGACGTGATCTGGTGGGCGTGGGTGTCGTGGCCCAGGAGGTAGGTCAGCGTCACCTTGGAGCAGTCGATCGCGCCGTCCTCCGGATCGGTCACACTGATCTGGAAGGGCACCGTGTCCCCGAAGGAGAACAACTGCCCGTCACCCGGCAGCGAGAGCGTGACCGTGGGTGCGGTGTTGCCGACCGTGATGATCACGCTCGCCGTGCCCGTGTTGCCCACCGGGTCGCGGACCGTGAGCGTGGCGGTGTACTGGCCGTTCGCGGTGTACGTGTGCGCCGGGCTGGCCGCCGTCGACGTGCCGCCGTCTCCGAACGCCCAGGAGTAGGTCAGCGCCCCGCCCTCCGGGTCGGAGCTGCCGGCCGAGGAGAACGTGACCGCCAGGGGCCCGGTGCCGGACGTCTTGTCGGCCGACGCCACCGCGATCGGGGCCCGGTTGGCCGTCGCCCCGATGTACTCGATCCGGTAGAGCGCGGAGTTGGCGTCACCGTTGCCCCAGCCGGTGCCGTAGTCCAGGACGTACAGCGCGCCGTCGGGTCCGAACGCCGTGTCGATGATCTGGGTGCCCGACCAGGGGAAGTTCGTGATGGAACCGGCGCTGCCGTCGGTGTTGACGTCGATCGCCCTGAGCCACCGGCGACCGAACTCGGCGGCGAAGAAGTGCCCGTCCAGGTCCGCCGGGAACTTCGTGGCCGAGGGATTGGCCGCGTCGTAGCGGTAGAGCGCGCCGCCCATCGGGGACTCGCTTCCCGAACCGAACTCGGGAGGGGAACCGGCGTCGCCGCCGTACCGGATCCACGACGGCCGGGCCGGGGGCAGGTTCGTCAGGCCCGTGTTGTGCGGGGAGTTGTTGACCGGGGCCGCGCAGTTGTACTTCGGCCCGGTGGAGTTGGTGGCGAAGTTCCACTCGTTGTACGTCTCGGTCGTCGTGTTCGTGCCGGTGCAGTACGGCCAGCCGTAGTTGCCGGCGGAAGGGATCCGGTCGAACTCGACCTGCCCGGCCGGTCCCCGGGCGGAACTGGTGGACCCCGCGTCGGGCCCGTAGTCGCCGAGGTAGACGATGCCGGTGGCCTTGTCGACGGTCATCCGGTAGGGGTTGCGGAAGCCCATCGCGTAGATCTCCGGCCGGGTTCTCGCGGTACCCGGGGCGAACAGGTTGCCCGCCGGAATCGAGTAGCTGGCGTCCGCGTTGACCTTGATCCGGAGTACCTTGCCCCGCAGGTCGTTCGTGTTGCCCGCCGAGCGCTGCGAGTCCAGCACCGGGTTGCTGTCGCCGCGCTCGTCGAGCGGGGCGTACCCGTCGGAGTAGAAGGGGTTGGAGTCATCCCCCGTGCTCAGATACAGGTTGCCGGCCGCGTCGAAGTCGATGTCCCCACCGACATGGCAGCAGTTGCCCCGGTCGGTGCCGACGTCGAGGACCTTCTTCTCGCTGGCCAGGTCGAGGGTGCCGTCCGTTCTGAGCACGAACCTCGACAGCCGGTTGTAGCCCTGCCACACCGAGAAGTCGGTGCCACTGAGCGGGGCGTCACCAGCGGGGGTCGACAGCAGCGGCGCGTAGTACAGATAGATGAAGCGGTTGGTCGTGAAGTTGGGGTCGATGCCGACGCCCTGCATCCCCTCCTCGTCGTGGGTGTAGACGTTGAGTCGCCCGGACACCTTGGTCGCGCCGGCGGCGGTCGTGAGACGCAGCGTGCCGTCCCGGGAGGTGTGCAGCACGGACCGGTCCGGCAGGACCGCCATGGAGATGGGCTCGCCCATCTCGGCGGTGCCCCTGGCGAGGCTCACCTGCTGGAAGTCGGGGGCGTTGATGACGGTGTGGGCCTGGGCGGGGGCTGGCAGTGCCACAGCGCAGAGAGGTGCGGCGAGCAGCGCGGCGGCGGTCAGCCGCGCGCGCCACCGAGGGGTGGGTTTCACAGGATTCCCTTTCATGGAGGGGTACGGGAACGCGAGCTCCGACGGGAGGGCACCGGCGGACGCGCACTTCGCCCACAGGCGTTCTGGCGGAGACGTGTCCTGGATCCGCCGTCCGGCCGGGAGCCGTTCCCGCCACGGGGTACGGGTCTGGAGAAGGACACAGCGGGAAGGTCGGCCTACTCGGCCCCGTCCACAGCCACGACGCGGGGACAGCCGAGCGGAGCTGCGCACGTCCACTGTGCGATCAGCGGGCGTTCGCCGAAACTGTGGCCGTCCGATGTCGGTCGAGCGGCCCGAGACCCCGAAATGGTTGACGGATGCCGATGTCCATCGCCGTTCGGATAACGAGGACTCCAACACAACACGAACGGTCAGTCAACGGATTCGAACACAATGGCACACAGATTTCAGGGCAATCACCGTCGCTGGAGCCAGTCGCCGGACAGCACAGTGGATGCCCAAGGGTTTCCGGCTAGCGCGCTGGACCGCCGACCTGAGCCCGGCGGCGCATCCAGTCCGCGGGTTCCCGCAGGATCGCGTGGGTGACGCTGCCGGCGGCACCGAGGACCGCCGCGTCGGCCCCGGCCGTGGACACCCGGACCTCGACCGGCGACCACGCCGCCCACAACACGCGCAGGTCGACCTCGCGTCGCACCTGCGGGGCGATCCAGGGCGCGAGCGGGGCGTAGATGCCGCCGAGGACCACTGCCGGAATGTCGAACAGGTTGACGGCGCCGGCCACGACGACTCCGAGGGCGCGGCCGGCGTCGCGCAGCGCGGCCAAGGTCCGGGCGTCCCCCCGCTCGGCCGCGGCCACGATCCGGCCGACGGTCGCCTGCCCACCCATGGAGGTCACCGCAGCGCCGGAGAGCCCGGCCGCCCGCAGGATGGCCTCCTGACCGGCCCGTTGTTCCAGGCAACCGTGGGCGCCGCACCCGCACGCGGGCCCGTCCATGTCGACCGCGACATGTCCGATCTCGCCGCTCCAGCCGCGGGTGCCGTGAAACAGCTCGCGGCGGACGACGATCCCGGCCCCCACGCCGATCTCGCCGGACACGTGGATGAAGTCGGGCGGCGCTGAAGGATCGGCGTACAACTCGCCGAGAGCCGCCAGATTGGCCTCGTTGTCGAGGGTGATGGGCAGACCGCCCAGGCGGGGCACCCGCGAGAGCAACGCGCGGACGTCCGTGTCCCGCCAGCCCAGGTTGGGGGCGAACCGGAGGACCCCGGCCGGCCCGTCGACCAGCCCCGGCACGCCGACACCGGCGCCCGCGACCGTCAGTCCGAGTCCGGTCGCCACGTCGATCGCCCGCGCGGCCAGGTCCGCGAGCGCCGCACAGGTGCGCTCCGGGGTCCGGCCCCGCTGGTCGTCCTGCACCACCTCGCGGTGCCGGACGACTCCCGCCAGGTCGACGACACAGGCGGCGAGGTAGTCGACGTTGATCTCCAGGCCGAGCCCTGCGGCCGCGCCGCCGTCGAGCACCAGCCCGATGGCGGGCCGGCCGGTGGGGCGGGTCAGGCGTGGTTCGAGTTCGCCGACCAGGCGGGCCTCGACCAGAGTGTCCACGATGGTCGACACCGTGGCCTTGGTCAGCCCGGTCGCGGCCGCCAACTCGGCCCGTGACAACGGTTTCGGCGCGTCGGCGATGTGGCGCAGCACCAGGGCCAGATTGCGCGTCCGAAGGCTGTCCTGTCGGGCGGGCGGCTCCGGCCGCATGCCCGGAGCTGTGCCGGTTCTGGGTGTCATGACCCTTGACACTGTACAGAGACGGCCCCTAAGTTCAACCACTGAACGAACTCATGTGTCGTGGACCACTGCGACACATTCCTCGCGCACGAGCTCCCCGACCTGCAAAGACGCACTCGGTGATGCCGAACCACCGAGTTCGACTCCGTCCTCCGAGGAGGGCCAGTGAGCACACCCGACACACCACCAGGGCCGAGCGGCCCCCACCCGATGACCCGGCTGTGGATGCGGGGAATCGTCAAGGAATTTCCCGGGGTACGCGCCCTCGACGGGGTGCACCTCGACGTCCGGGCCGGCGAGGTGCACTGCCTGCTCGGGCAGAATGGCGCCGGCAAGTCCACCCTGATCAAGGTGATCGCCGGCGCGCACCGTCCCGACGCCGGCGTCATCGAGTGGGAGGGCACCACGACGGCCCTGCCCAGTCCGACGGCCGCGATGCGCCACGGGATCGCGACCATCTACCAGGAACTCGACCTGGTCGACGGGCTCACCGTGGCGGAGAACATCTTCCTCGGTCACGAGCACGCCCGACGGGGATTCGTCCGCAGGGCCGTGACGCGCGCCGCCGCGCACAGACTGCTGGACCGCCTCGGGCACCCGGAGATCCCCGCCGGCCGAGAGGTCGGCCTGCTGTCGGCGGCGGGCAAACAAGTCGTGTCGATCGCGCGGGCACTGTCCCGCGACGCGCGGCTGATCGTGATGGACGAGCCGTCCGCCGTTCTCGACCACGACGAGGTCGACAACCTGTTTCGGATCGTGCGGGACCTCACCGCCGACGGAGTCTCCGTCGTCTACATCTCCCACCGGCTCGCCGAGATCCGCGACATCGGCGACCGGGTCACGGTTCTCAAGGACGGTCGCACCGTCGCGACCGGGCTGGACGCCCAGGCGACCCCGACCGCCGACCTGGTGCGCCTGATGACCGGTCGGACCCTCGCCCAGACCTTCCCGCCCCGCCGCACCCCGCCCCGAGACACTCCCGAACTGCTGCGGGTCCGGGAGTTGAGCCTCGCCGGGCACTTCCAGGACGTCACGTTGTCCGTGCGCGCCGGGGAGATCGTCGGCCTCGCCGGACTCGTCGGCTCGGGCCGCTCGGAGATCCTGGAGACGATCCTCGGAGCACGCCGCGCCACCTCCGGAACGATCTTCGTCAACGGCGCAACGCTCCGCCCCGGCAGCCCCGGTGCCGGGGTACGGGCCGGCATCGGACTGGCACCCGAGGAGCGCAAGAGCCAGGCGCTGGTGATGGAAGCGTCGGTCGCGCACAACGTCTCCCTTCCCGCGCTTGCGCGTTACGCACGCCTCGGACGCATCGACCGCCGCCGCGAGCTCGCGGATGTCACCCGGCAGACCGAGGCGCTGCGCCTGCACCCGGCCGACCCCCGGCGGCCAGTCGCGACGCTGTCCGGGGGCAATCAACAGAAGGCCGTGGTCGCCCGCTGGCTGCTGCGGGGCTGTCGCCTGCTGCTGCTCGACGAACCCACCCGCGGAGTCGATGTCGGCGCCCGCGCGGAGCTCTACGGCGTGGTCCGCGCGCTCGCCGACTCCGGCGTCGGGGTGCTGCTCGTCTCCAGCGAGATCCCGGAGGTGCTGGGACTGGCAGACCGGGTGCTCGTCCTGCGGGAGGGGCGGGTGCTCGCCGAGGCCGATCCCCGCGACCTGGACGAGTTCGCCGTCCTCGACATGATCATGGAAGGCGGTCACCGGTGAACGAAGTCCCGCCACCAGCCCCCGTCCGGACCGACCATCCCGTCACCGCCCCGTCCGACGTCCCTGGCACCGTCGTCTCCGACGAACGCGCCACCGCGCGCGGTGACGACGTCGCCCGCGCCCAGCCCGCGACGAGCACGTCTCCGATCTGGGCGCGACAGGTGGTCGCGCTGCGGGCCGCCGGATTTCGTAGCCTGAGCCTCCTGGGCGTGCTGGCCCTGCTCTGCGTCGTCGGCACCGCAACCTCCGCGAACTTTTTGACCGCCTCGAACCTGATCAACATCCTCACCCTCGCCTCCGTCATCGGCGTCGTCACGGTCGGCGCGACGTTCGTCGTCATCGGCGGCGGCATCGACCTGTCCGTCGGCGCGATCGTCGCTGTCGCCACCGTGTGGGCGACCACGACGCAGACCCAGTCCTACGGGGCGTACGTGATGGCCTTCACCGCTGTCTCGGTCGGCACCGGCGCGGGCATCCTCAACGGGGTACTCGTCGCCTACGGCCGCCTCGTCCCCTTCATCGTCACCCTCGCGACGATGGCCGGCGGGTACGGTCTGGCCGAACAGCTCTCCGACCGCAAGTCGCAGTTCGTCACCGTCACCGCGTTCACCGACATCGCGCAGCAGCGCCTTCTCGGCATCCCCTGGCTCGTCTACATTCTCGTGGCCGTCGTGGCGGTCGGATGGCTGGTGCTCAACCGCACCGTCTTCGGCCGGCGCACCCTGGCCATCGGCGGGAACCCCGAGGCCGCGCGCCTGGCCGGCCTCCATGTCCGCGGGCACGTCCTGACCCTGTACGCGGTGTCGGGCCTGTGTTGCGGGATCGCGGCCGTGATGCTGGCCGCGCGCACGAACACCGGGGCCTCGACCCTGGGCCAGGGCTACGAACTGGACTCCATCGCCGCCGTCGTCATCGGCGGCACCCTGCTGGCCGGCGGGCGGGGTTCTCTGGTCGGCTCGATGCTCGGCGTCCTGGTCTTCACCACGATCACCAACCTGTTCATCCTCAACAGCCTGTCGACGCCGCTGCAACACATCGCCAAGGGAGCGATCATCGTCGCCGCCATCCTGCTGCAACGCCGCGGCACCCGCACCACCTGACCTCACAGAAGAGAGTCCCCTCCATGGAAACACGACTGGGCCGCAGAGCGCTCCTGACCGCCGGGGCCACGCTCGGCGTCGGCGCGTTGGTCGCCGGCTGCACGAGCAACAGCACCGACCAGACACCGTCCGGAAACGCCGCCGCACCGGCCGGAGACAACGCTTCCCCCGGCAGGACCGTCACCATCGGATTCTCCGCCCCCGCCGCCGACCACGGCTGGATCGGCGCGATCACCACCAACGCCAAGGCGCAGGCGAAGCTCTACCCGGACATCAGGCTCAACGCCGTGGAAGGCACCAACGACGTCAACCAGCAGATCTCCGCCGTGCAGTCGCTGATCGACCAGAAAGTCGACGTGCTGGTGATCCTCCCGTTCGACGGCAAGGCACTGACCGGCATCGCGCAGAAGGCCATGGCGGCCGGCATCCCCGTCATCAACCTCGACCGGATCTTCGAGACCGCACTGGCCTACCGGACCTGGGTCGGCGGCGACAACTACGGCATGGGCGTCAGCGCCGGCACCTTCATCGCCCGCCGGCTCAAGGCCGCAGGGAAGACCAGCCCCGTCATCCTCGAGATCGCCGGCATCGACAACCTGCAGCTCACCCAGGACCGCAGCCGCGGCTTCAAGGACGCACTCGCCGCCAACGGCCTGAGTCTCACCGACCGCCAGGCCGCCGACTTCACCGCGGCGAAAGGGCAGGAGGTCGCCGCGAACCTGCTCCAGGCGCACAGCAAAGTCGACGCCCTGTGGAACCACGACGACGACCAGGGCATCGGCGTCGAGGCCGCGATCAAACAGGCCGGCCGGGACAAGGAGTTCTTCATGGTCGGCGGTGCCGGCTCCCGCCGGGTCATGGACCAGATCAAGGCCGACAACGGCGTCGTCAAGGCCACCGTCCTCTACAGCCCCTCCATGTCGTCCTCGGCGATCTCCCTCGCCCGGCTCATCGGCCAGGGCAGAGGCATGGGCGACCTCGTCGAGAAGGAGGTCCCGACCACCGTCACCACCTACTCCGCCGTCGTCACCAAGGACAACGTCGACCGGTACCTGCCCGTCGGGTTCGCGTGAGCGCCCCGCTGCGCGTCGGCATGGTCGGATACTCCTTCATGGGCACCGCGCACGCCCACGCCTGGCGTACCGCCGGCCGGTTCTTCGACCTGCCGCGCGCGCCGGTGCTCGCGGCGGTGTGCGGACGCTCCCCCGACGGAGTGCTGGCCGCGGCCGCTCGGCAGGGCTGGATCTCCGCCGAGACCGACTGGCGGGTACTGGTCGAACGTGACGACATCGACGTCATCGACATTTGCACGCCCGGCGACAGCCACGCGGAGATCGCGATCGCCGCCCTGGCCGCCGGCAAGCACGTGATATGCGAGAAGCCGCTGGCCAACACCCTCGATGAGGCCGTCGCCATGGCCGTGGCCGCCGAACAGGCCCGGAAGTCTGGCCAGCGGTCCATGGTCGCGTTCAACTACCGCCGGGTGCCCGCCCTCGCCCTCGCCCGACGACTGGTCGAGGACGGCAGGCTCGGCACCATCCACCACGTCCGGGCCCAGTACCTCCAGGACTGGATCGTCGACCCGCAGTTCCCACTGGTCTGGCGACTGCGGGCGGAGACCGCCGGGTCCGGGGCGCTCGGCGACCTGGGCGCACACCTCATCGACCTGGCACAGTTCCTCACCGGGCAGCGGATCACCGGGGTCAGCGCCCTGCACCACACGTTCGTGACCGAACGGCCCCTCCCCCGGTCTTCCCATGGGTTGTCTGGCACCGGTGGCGTCGAACGCGGACCCGTGACCGTCGATGACGCCTCGCTGTTCACGGCACGGTTAGACGGCGGTGCGATCGGCGCCTTCGAGGCCACTCGGTTCGCCGCCGGGCACAAGAACGCGATGCGGATCGAGGTCAACGGCTCCGCCGGCACCGTCGCCTTCGACTTCGAGTCGATGAACGAACTCTCCTTCCACGACCACAGCGAGGACCTCGACAGCGCCGGGTTCCGCCGCATCCTGGTGACCGAACCGACGCACCCCTACATGGACGCCTGGTGGCCGCCGGGGCACCTCATCGGCTACGAGCACACGTTCATCCACGAGGTGCGCGACTTCGTCCACGCGATCGCCGACGGCACCGACCCCGCCCCCTCGTTCACCGACGGCCTCCAGGTGCAGCACGTCCTCGCGGCGGTCGCCGCCAGCGCGGCCAACCACAGCACGTGGACCCCGACGGAGGGACGCTGACCGTGCCTCCCATGAGCCTGACCGGCCAGGACCCCCGCACGCACATGCCGCTCGACCCGACGCACGGAGGCCCACGATGACGCGACCAGTCACTCTCTTCACCGGCCAGTGGGCCGACCTGCCCTTCGAGGAAGTGTGCCGGCTCGCCTCCCTGTGGGGCTACGACGGGCTGGAGCTCGCCTGCTGGGGCGACCACTTCGAGGTCGACAAGGCTCTCGCCGACGACTCCTACGTGCCGCGCCTGCGGGAGACACTGGACCGGTACCAGTTGAAGGTGTGGACGATCTCGTGTCACCTCACCAGCCAGGCCGTCTGCGACCACCCGATCGACGAGCGCCACGAGGCCATCCTGCCGGCCAGGATCTGGGGCGACGGCGAACCCGAGGGCGTCCGCCAACGCGCCGCCGGCGAGATCAAGGACACCGCCCGGGCCGCCGCCAAGCTCGGGGTCGACACCGTCGTCGGGTTCACCGGCTCGTCCATCTGGCACACCCTGGCCATGTTCCCGCCGGTACCCCCGAAAATGATCGAACGGGGTTACGTCGACTTCGCCGACCGGTGGAACCCGATCCTCGACGTCTTCGACGAGGTCGGCGTCCGCTACGCCCACGAGGTGCACCCCGGCGAGATCGCCTACGACTACTGGTCCACCGCCCGAGCACTGGAGGCGATCGGACACCGGCCGGCATTCGGGCTCAACTTCGACCCCAGCCACTTCGTCTGGCAGGACCTCGACCCGGTCGGGTTCCTCTACGACTTCCGGGACCGGATCTACCACGTGGACTGCAAGGACGCGGTCAGGAGACTCAACGGGCGCAACGGACGGCTCGGCTCGCACCTGCCCTGGGGCGATCCGCGACGCGGCTGGGACTTCGTGTCCACCGGCCACGGCGACGTGCCCTGGGAGTCCTGCTTCCGGATGCTCAACACCATCGGATACCAGGGGCCGATCTCCGTGGAGTGGGAGGACCCGGGGATGGACCGGCTGCGCGGCGGCCCCGACGCCCTCGCCTTCGTCCGGGCACTGACCCTCATCGAGCCACCTGCGGCGTCCTTCGACGCCGCGTTCTCCCGCCCGGCCTGAGAACACTCGGCGAGGGCTGGGCGGACACGACAGCTGGCGGAGCACCTGGTCGCGCTTGTCGGTCACGGTGAGTTCGATGCCATCGACCTCACCGGGCCAGCTTGAGGGCTTGCCCTTGATTCGGCGAGGACCTGAGGCCGTCACCGCCGCGTGCCTGCGGCGTCGTGTCCTCGCCAGGGTGGGGCAGCCATCCCGGTGCGGTCGAGGTCGTAGGTGGTGGTGAGGAAGGCGTCGGCGACCGACTGGGCGGGGTTGTCGGGGTCGGCGTCGATGAGGTCACTTTCCGGGAATGAACATGATGGGAGGGCCAGGTCGACGGGTCGGTGGGCGGGGCCGCCGACGGCTACCATCGCGGTGGTGATGTTCCAGGTGGATGAGGTGACCCCGGCGGCGAGCCCGCTGCCGACCGTGCCGCTGAGCTCAGTCAGCCCTGGCGCACTGGCCGTCGGCGGCGACCCCGACCGGCGGGTGCTGGCGCCGGGCGGAGTGCATCCGCTGCTCGCCGCGGTCGGCCGGGCCTTCGCCGAGCACCGGCCCCTGGTCCTGTCCCCGGACGCGGTCTGGCTGACGATCGCGCAGGGCGTCGCCCAGCACGTCCGCCTGCACGCCGAGGAGCTCCGCGACCACCTGGTCAGCCACCGGGGCCGCCGGGACCTGACCGTGCCGGTCACTGCGGTGCCGGTGGACGCGGCGGGTTGGTCGCGGGCCGTCGACCAGTTCGCCGACCTGCTGGAGGGCGAGGTCGGCGAGCTGCCGGGCTGCGACTTCAGCACCAGTACCGCCGTCGACCGGACCGCCGGCCGGGTCGTGATGCTCGACGTGTACTCGCCCTACTTCGCGCTCGTCATGGTCGCCGTGTGCGGGATACCCACGGTCACCCTGACCGGCACGGTCGCCGACTGGCGGCGGATCGCCGACCGCGTCGATACCCTCGACCGGTACGGGCTGCACGAGTGGCGGCGCTCGCTCGCCCCGATCGCCGCCCAGTTCGTCCGAGCCGCCGCAGGCGACGTCGACACCGCGTTCTGGCGTCGGATCTACAACCCCGTCGACGCCTACGGCGGCGAGCTGATCACGGGCTGGGCGGCACGGCTGTACCCGTACCTGCTGGAGGACGGCGGCATCGACCGCCCGAACCCGCTCCTCGAGCTCCCCCTCGACGAGCCCCGCGACCTGACCGTCGACCACCGGTCCTACCGTGGCCCCGGCATCAGCAGCGCCGGCGTGCCCGCGACGCTGTCCAAGGTGCGGATCACGATCAACGACCGCACCCTCGACCAGCTCAGTGCCGTGGAGCTGCACGCCGGGTTGGTCGGGATCGCCCAGGACCCGGACGGGGCACTGCGGCCGGTCGCCGGCTGGCACCTGCTCCCCGCGACCGTCCACATCGACCACGTGCTCGACCGGATCGTCGCAGAGCACGAGACCACGCCGCCGGTCGCGAACCGGTTCAAGCCGTACGCGGTGTCCGCCGAGGCGCTGGCGCTGTACCGGCGGTTCGGGTCGGCGGCCGCTCGGAACCAGGGCGGCTGGCGGGTCCTGCCCGTGGCCGACCACAAGCATGTCCGGCGCGACCAGGTGCCGGTCACCGCGATCGCGGAGTTCGCCGACGGCCGCAGCCTCGCGGTCGGCCACCACCACCACCCGAGCGCGGCCGCGTACTGGGTGATATGCGGGATCGGGGAGAACCCGGACCGGTCGCACCCACTGGATCCGCCGCACCGGCTGCTGGAAGCGCCCGCGGACATCCCGGTGATCGGCACGTCGCTCGCCGAGATCCTGGAACGGCTGCTCGACGGCGCGGACCTCGCGGGACTGCAGACCTGCCGGCTCAGCGACCTGGACGCGTCGACCTGACCGACCGCGGGCGCCCGGGATCGGGTCGAGGCTATCGCGCTCGACCTCCGCGCCGACCTCGCCGACGGATCCGACGGATCCGACGGAGACACCTACAGGGAAGAGGCCAGGCAGATCCGCGAACAGCTCGCCATCCCCGCGCTCCTCAGCAACTCCTTCTGACCCGCGACCGGTCGTCCCCGAGCGGCCCGGGCCGCGGACTTCGCCCGGCCAGGGTCAGGCGGCGCCGCCACCGACGTTGCTCCCGGCCACGCGGAGAAACACCGACCACGCGGGCCGGCCACGGGAGTCCCGAGGCCGGCCGCCAGAGAGCAGCGGACTCGCCGGTTCCGGCGCCCCGCGCCCGTCCGCTGGCGGACTATGGGGGTTCAGGACCGTAGACACGGAAGGCAGCAGCTCATGACCTGGAAGATCGAACTCATCTTCGTACCGGTGACCGACGTCGATCGCGCGAAGGACTTCTACGCCCGGATCGGGTTCCACGCCGACCACGACCAGGTGCCCTTCGACGGGCTCCGGTTCGTGCAGATGACGCCCCCGGGGTCGGCGTGCTCGATCGCGTTCGGAACGAACCTCGGCATCGACCTCGAACCGGGACGCCAGAACACGATCCAGGTCGTGGTGCCGGACGCCGACGAAGCCCTGGCCCAGCTCCGGGCCGCTGGCGTTGACGCGAGTGGCGTCGACGACCAGGCCTGGGGCCGGTTCGTCCGGTTCGACGACCCGGACGGCAACACCTGGACGCTACAGGAACTGCCACAGCGCGACTGACTGTGCGCGATCAGCAGGCCCTCCTCAGCCCGGCGTCGATCCCGATCGCCAGGACCACGCCGTCGAACACTGAACCGCCGCCAGCCAGCGGGGCATAGCTGCGAACTCGTCTCGTGAGCACCGTGGCTTTTCAGGTGACGGATGCTCAGCGATGGCTGGGCCCACCGGTCAGTCGATGCCTTCGATGATGCGGAAGTCGCGCTCGACGCCGTCGGGGAGGGCCACCAGCGCCTTCTGGTATGCCTCGCTCTCGTATGCCGCGACGGCCTGTTCAAAGCTGTCGAACTCGATCAGAACGACGCGTTGCGTGATTCCGGCCTCGTGGGCGACGACTCGACCGCCACGGGACAGGGTGCGCCCGCCCCCAGCCTGGACAGCCGGACGGGCCAGCTCGGCGTAGGCGGTCAACCTCTCAGGGTCGGAAATGGCGGGGTAGACACTGACCCAGTAGCCGTTAGCCATGGATACCTCCTGTGTTCGGCCGGACAGGTCCGACTCCGCATTGACACTCAGTTCGGTCGATCCCGGCGATGGGTACTGTGGTCAGTGGAATCGTCATATGCGCAGGTTAGGGCTTGATGTGCGGTCGAGGGAAAGACCGGTACGGGATAGACTCAGAACGGCTCGTTATCAATCGGCAGGGAGGGCACGTGGCGCCGGATACGGTGAGCCTGCGGTACTTCCTGGTGCTGGCGCAGGAGTTGAACTTCACCCGCGCGGCCGCACGGATCGGTATCGCACAGCCCGCACTCAGCGCCCGGATGCGCCGATTGGAGGCGGAACTCGGTACGGCCCTGCTGGTCCGCAACACGCGTAGCGTCGTATTGACCACGGCCGGTGCGGCTTTGGCGGAATCCGCGCCGCCCGCGCTGGCGGCACTGGACCGGGCGTGGGACACCGCCCGGAGCGCGGCGGCCGGTGAACTGGGCACGCTGCGCATCGGATACAGCCTCAGCGCCGGGGCCGAGACGGCACCGGCCCTGGTGGACAGACTGATCCGCGGCAACAGCGGGCTCCAGGTCGGCGCGGTCCCGATGGCGACACCGGAGATCTCCCCCGCGGTCGCCGACGGCCGCATCGATGCCGGGATCACCCGCGGTGAACAACCGGGCCGTGGCGTGCGCCGGTTCCTGCTGCGGCGTGCGCGCATCGGGGTCCAGCTGGCGCAGCACCATCCGCTGGCCGAACACCCGGAGATCGAGATCGCCGACGCGGCCGCGTATCCGCTGCGACTCCCGGATCGTGCGGCCAACCCCGTGATCCACGATCAGCTGTCCGCACTGTTCCGAGACACCCGACCACACCCCCGATTCCACACGCCCGCAGTCTCTTTCGACATGTCTCAGCGCGACCTGCGCGACGGGGTCACCCTCGCCCCGGCCGGAGAAGCCGCGGCCACGGCACAACCGGCCGGTCTCACCTGGCGACCGCTGCGGGGCGCGCCCAGCATGACGTTCCACCTGGTCCTCCCACGCGAGCAGTCGCCGCTACACCGCCGGATCCGTGCCGTCGCCAAAACCCTGGCGCACGAGCTGCACTGGCTGCCGGACTGACGCGCAAGAGGTCAAGCGAGACGGACGCCTGCGGCGGCAAGGCCCAAGACCCGGTCCTGGGCGCGGATCGGGCTGTGCGGGCACGGCGTCCGGGTCTGACCCCTGTCGTGCAGGGCCGCCCGCGCGGGGTGCTGGTGGTCGGGACGACGCGTGTTCGCTACTCGAAGGCCGCCAGGTGCCGGGCCCGCGCCGACGCGAGGTGGTCGTGCATGGCGGTGGCTGCGGCGTCACCGTCGCCGGCCAGGATCGCCGCGACGATGGCTTCGTGCTCGGCGCCGGTGTTGCCGGCCGTGGCCTGCGGGAAGTGCAGTCGGTGCAGGTGCAGGTGGGCGTGCAGGCGGAAGACGGCATCGCGGAGCATGGCGTTCCCGGCCAGTTCGGCGATGCTGTCGTGGAACTGGGCGTCGAGCGCGGTGAAGTCGGCGTAGCTGCGGTATCCGTCCACCACGTCCGGACTCATGCCCAGGTCCGCACCCGTGAGAGCCAGCTCCCGGGCGGCCAGGGGGGCGCGGGTGGCGGCGCGGGTGGCGGCGGCCGTTTCGAGCACGATGCGCAGGTCGAAGAGTTCCTCGAACTCCGCGCGGGTCAGCAGCGGGGCCACCGTGTAGCCGGCGAGGGGGCGCTTGCGGACCAGGCCGTCGGACTCCAGGCGGGCGAGGGCCTCGCGCACCGGGGTGGGTGAGACCTCCAGCTCGCGGGACAGGGCGTCGATGTTGACCCGGTCGCCCGGCGGGATGCCGTGATCCATAATGAGTGCTTTGACCGTTTCGTAGACATCCTCGCTGAGGGTGAGTCGACGAGCGGGACGGACCCGGGGCGAACGGCCTGGCGCGGCTGTTGACTCGGCCATCTGTGGCTCCTTCGGCTATTGACGGGTCCTCGCTCGGCAGGTAAACATTATCGCAGTCGACATCCTATAGGATCGACGATAAAGGGACAAGGATCGGGTGATCGAGATGACACGGATAAACGTCAAGCTGGGCGTCGGGCTCGCGGTGCTCCTCGCGGTGGGCCTCTCCGGGGCGGGCTGCACGAAGAAGAGCGACTCCGACCCGGCAGCCTCGGCGGCCAAGACGGCCGACAAGGTGAAGGTCGCGTTGGTCCCCGGTGGCGCGCACCCCTACTTCCAGCCGTGGAAGACCACGGCCGGCAAGGCGAAGACCGACTTCAAGCTCGGCGACGCGACGTTCGACGAGACCGCCGGCTGGGACCAGACCAAGCAGAACGACGTGCTGAAGTCCCTCGCCGCGCAGGGCTTCAACGCGTTCGGCATCTTCGGGGTGTCCCCCGACAACATCAACTCCACCTTTGAGGACCTCAAGCGGCAGGGCTACCCGGTGGCGTCGCTGGCCTCGTGTCCGGCCGGGGAGAACAAGGCGGACTTCTGCCTGTCCACCGACGTCGAGGTGGCCGCGTACAAGGCGGCGAAGGCGACCATCGACGCGATGGGCGGCACGGGCAACCTCGTGCACCTGACCGGCAACAAGGTGGACTCCAACACCCAGCGCCGGATCAAGGGCGTGGAGAAGGCCGTCGCCGAGACCAGCGGCAAGGTGGTCCTGATCGAGAACGTCACCGACATCGACAAGGACCTGCAGACCGCGAAGAAGGCCGTCGCCGACCTGCTCGCCGCGAAGGGCAAGCAGATCCAGGGCATCGTCAACACCGCGTACAACCCGTCCGTGGCCTCGGCCGAGGGCGTCAAGCAGTCCGGGTTGCCGATCAAGGTGGTCGCGATCGACGACGACAAGACGATCCTGGACGCGATCCGCGACGGCTCCATCTCCGGCACCGTCCTGCAGAACCCGGTCGGCCAGTCCTACGTCGGCTCCTACGCCCTGATGAAGCTGTCCACCGGCTGCACCATGAAGACCTCCGGCGTGATCGTCGACTCCGGTTCGTTCGTGGTCACGAAGACCGGGTTGGACTCCTACGAGGCCCAGCGCACCGCGAAGACCGAGGAGCTGCGCAAGCAGTTCGACGCCGAGTACCTGAGCTGCAAGTAGTGAACACGATCATTCGCGCCGAGGCGTACCTGGTCGACGTGGCGGTGGAGACCGTACGCACGGACGCGCTCCAGACGTTCGTCAAGCAGGAGACCCTGTTCGTCGAGGTCACGGCAGCTGACGGCGGGACGGGGGTCGGCTACTCGTACACGATCGGCACCGGGGGGACTGCCGTGCTCGCGCTGCTGCGAGACGTGCTGCTGCCCCGGCTCGTCGGGCTCGACGGGTCCCGGGTGGAGCACGTGTGGCGGGAGCTGTACAACGTCACCCGGGCCACCGCCGTCGGGGCGATCACGTCTCTCGCCCTGGCCGCGGTCGACACGGCGCTGTGGGATCTGCGGGCCAGGGCCGCCGGCCTGCCCCTGTGGGTCCTCGCCGGCGGCGCGAAGGACCGCATTCCCCTGTACGACACGGAGGGCGGCTGGCTGCACCTGCCCGTCGAGGACCTTGTGACGGCGACCAAGGCCAGCCGCGACGCGGGGTGGCGCGGGGCCAAGCTCAAGGTGGGCAAGCCGTCGGCCGCCGAGGACGTGGAACGGCTCACGGCGGTCCGCCAGGCGGTGGGCGACCGATTCGACATCATGGTCGACGCCAACCAGTCGTTTACCACCGCCGAGGCGATCCGCCGGGCCCGGCTGTTCGAGCCCCTCGACCTCGCCTGGTTCGAGGAGCCGCTGCCCGCCGACGACGTCGCCGGCCACGAGATCCTCGCCCGTTCGACCAGCCTTCCGGTGGCCGTCGGGGAGTCGATGTACTCGATCGGCCAGTTCGCGGAGTACCTGCGCCGCCAGGCCGCCGCGATCGTGCAGGTCGACGTCGCCCGGATCGGCGGCATCACGCCCTGGCTCAAGGTCGCGCACGCGGCCGAGGCCAGCAACGTCACGGTGTGCCCGCACTTCCTGATGGAACTGCACGTCAGCCTGTGCGCGGCTGTGCCCAACAGCTCCTACCTCGAACACATCCCGCAGCTGCGCGCCATCACCCGCACGGAGATCGCGGTGGTCGACGGACAGGCGCTCGCACCCATGGCACCGGGGCTCGGCATCGACTGGGACCCCGACGCCATCGACGACAGGAGGGTGGCATGAGAGCCCTCCGTGACCTGGCCCGGCCCACGGCGGCGCGACCTGCCCCGGCCCCGCGCCGGGGGCGTTACCTGCCACTGCTGATGAACCAGCGGGTCGGCCTCACGCTGGTGATCATCGCCCTGGTGGTGGTGTTCTCCTCGCTGCGGCCGGCGTTCCTGGACACCCGGTTGACGATCGCGCCCCTCCTGGCCGACATCACCGTGTACATCGTGGTCGGGCTCGCCCAGCTCGCGGTCCTGTCCCTCGGCCACATGAACGTGGCCGTGGGCAGGATGGCGGCCCTGTCGACCTTCGCGATGGGCTTCGCCTACTCCCAGTGGGACGTTCCCCTGATCGTGGGGCTGCTCATCGGTCTGGCGGTCGGGGCGGCGATCGGTGCCCTGTCCGGCGGCATCATCGCCGTGACCGGGGTCAACTCGTTCGTGGTGACCCTCGCGCTCGACTTCGGCCTGCTCGGCCTGGTGACCATCCTCTACACACGGTTCGCCGGCGGGGTGGCGTTCTCCGCGCGGCCCGCCGGCCTGTCGGCGCTGCGCAACGACACGTTCGCCAACTACTGCCTCGGCGACGTGTGCGGGCCGCGGATCCCGCTCGTGCTGCCGATCGCGGTCATCGCGGCGATCGCCGTGGGGGTGCTGTTCCGGCACGCCCGGGTCGGCCGGGAGATGCTGATGAGCGGGTCGAACATGCGGGCGGCCGAACTGTCGGGCATCCCGACCCGCCGTCGCGTCGTGCAGGCCCACGCGCTCAGCGGGCTCCTCGCGGCTCTGGCGGGGTTCCTGCTCGCCGCGAACAACGGCGCGTTCTCCGCGGCCATCGGCGAACAGTTCCTGCTGCCGTCGTTCCTCGCGCCCGTGCTCGGTGGCACGCTGCTGGCCGGCGGCGCGGTCAGCGTCCTGGGCACCGTGCTGGGCGCGACGGCCTCCCAGGTCATCTACAAGGGCCTGAACCTGCTCCAGTTCTCCCTGGAGAACCTCAAGATCTACATCGGCCTGGTACTGCTCGTCGCGTTGTCCCTCGACCGGGTCCGCACCGTGCTCGTCCAGCGCCGACAGGACAGGGAGGCGGCGAAGTGATCTCCTCGCCCACAACCAGACCGGACACGCCCACGAAACGTGAGCTCCGGGGTGCCAACGAGCTCACGCTCGGGGCCCTCGCGCTGGTCGGTTTCTTCGCCCTCGCGGTGGCGACCGACTTCAACCTGCTCACCGCCGGCACGATGGACGCGTTCCTGCGCTTCCTCGCCGTACCCATCGTCATCGGCCTCGCGCAGATGGCCGTCCTCGCCGTGGGCCAGATGAACCTGTCCGTCGGCGCGCTCACCGGCTTCTGCGCGATGGCCTCGGCCGGGCTGATGGTCGACACCGGGCTGCCGGCACCCGTCGCCGTCCTCGCGGCCCTGGCGATCGGCACGGCCGCCGGGCTGGTCAACGGCCTGCTGGTCGTCGGTACCCGGATCAACGGGTTCATCGTCACCCTCGCCACCATGACGATCTTCGAGGGGCTGCGCTACGGCATCAACGGCACCGGGACGTACCAGGACTACTCCCCCGCCCTGGTCCGCATCGGCCACGCCTCGGTGCTCGGGATCCCGCTGGTCTTCCTGGTCGCGCTGGCCGTCGCGGGCGGCGTGGCGGTGTTCTTCCGCCGCTCCGTTCCCGGTCGGCACATGCTGGCCTCCGGGGGCAACCCCTTCGCCGCGCACCTGTCCGGCATCTCCAACAACCGGTCCATCGTGCTCGGGCACGCGCTGTCCGGGCTGCTGGCCGGGGTCGCCGCGGTCATGATCGTGGCCGACCTCGGCTCCGTCAACGCCTCCGTCGGTGACGACCTGCTGCTGCCCAGCTTCGCCGCGCCGATCATCGGCGGGGTCGCGCTCACCGGCGGCGTGATCAGCGTGTGGGGCACCGTGCTCGCCTCGTTCCTGGTCCGGCTCGTCGAGGTGACCCAGGCGCAGTTCAACATCAACCGGCGCTTCATCGACCTCGTCATCGGCGCGGTCGTGCTCGGGGCCGTGCTGCTCGGCCGTGCCCGGCACAAGATCTCTGGAGGCGACCAATGACGAGTCTGCTCACCGCCACCGGGCTCACGAAGACCTTTCCGGGGGTACGCGCGCTCGACCGGGCCAACCTGACCATCGCGGCCGGTCGGGTCCACGCCCTCCTCGGCGAGAACGGCGCGGGCAAGAGCACCCTAATCAAGATCCTGACCGGGGTGTACCGCCCGGACGGCGGCCAGATCCTGGTCGACGGCCGCGAGGTGCACCTGCACAGCCCGGAGAAGGCGCGGCGCGCAGGCATCGGCGTCGTCCACCAGGAACGCAACCTGATCGGGGCGTTCAGCGTCGCGGAGAACATCTGCCTGGAGCAGCTCCCGCGGCGACGCGGCCTGGTGGACCGGGGCCGGATCACCGCCGAGGCTCGGCGCTGCCTGGGGCTGCTCGACCTCGACCTCGACCCGTCGACTCCCGTGTCGCGGCTGTCTCCGGCACAGGCCCAGCTCGTCGAAATCGCCAAGGCCCTGGCCGCCGACTCCAAGGTGTTGCTCCTGGACGAGCCCACCGCCTCGCTGACCTCGGACGAGGCGGACCGGCTCTACAACGTCGTGCGCAAACTCCGCGACGCCGGCCACGGGATCGTCCTGGTCACCCACAAGCTGGAGGAGGTCTTCGCCGTCGCCGACCAGCTCACCGTGCTGCGCGACGGCCGTAGCGTCGTGGAGTCCTCCCTGCTGGGCGCGTACAGCCACGACGACGTCGTCAACGAGATGGTCGGCCGGGAACACAACCAGGTCGCCCTCGCCACCCGACGCGTGATCCCCCCGGGCAAGCCGGCGCTGGCTGTCACCCGCGTGTCCACGGCGGCCGGGCACCGCGACATCACCCTGCATGTCCAGCCCGGCGAGATCCTAGGGCTCTACGGCCTCGTCGGCGCGGGCCGCACCGAACTGGCCAGGACCCTGCTCGGGCTCGGCCGGATCACCGAGGGCACCGTGGTCGTCGACGGCGCGACGGCCGACATCCGTGACGTCGGCGACGCCCTACGGCGATACCGGATCGGGTACGTCACCGAGAACCGCAAGGAGGAAGGCGTCTTCCTCGAACAGACCATCGCCCGGAACGTGGCGGTCACCGTCTGGTCGAAACTCGCGAGATGGGGCCTCGTCCGGGACCGCGCCGAGCACTCCATCGTCACCGAGTACACGCAGCGGCTCAACATCAAGCTCAGTTCGGCCGAACAGCTCGCCGGGCAGCTGTCGGGCGGCAACCAGCAGAAGGTCAGCCTGGCCAAGTGGCTCGCCGCCGACTGCAAGGTCCTGATCATCGACGAGCCGACCGTCGGGATCGACATCCGGTCCAAGGGCGCGTTCCACCAGCTCATCGGGGACCTGGCCGACAGTGGGGTGGCGGTGCTGCTCATCTCGTCCGACCTGCCCGAGGTGGTGGCCCTGGCCGACCGGATCGCGGTCATGCGCGACTTCCGGATCGCCGGCGAGGTGGTCAACACCCGCGAGTACACCCCGATGAGCCGCGCGATCATCCGGCTCATCCACGGAACGGGGATGGCGGCGTGAACCAGGTACCGGTCGTCGACGCCCACCAGCACCTGTGGACGGCGGACTATCCGTGGTTGGCGGGTCCGGGGCTCACCGCGATCCGACAGGACTTCACGGTCGCCGACCTGCTCCGTGTCCTCGCCCCGGCAGAGGTCGGCGGAACGGTCCTGGTCGAGGCCGGCGTGTGCGAGGCGGCCGAGACTGTCCGGTTCCTCGCGCTCGCCGCGTCGACGCCCGAGATCCTCGGGGTCGTGGGCTGGGCGTCGTTCAGTGACCCGGACATCGCCGGGACCGTGCACAGGTACCGCGAACTCCCCGGCGGTGCCCTGCTCGTCGGCGTCCGCGACCAGGTGCAGGCCCAGTCACGGGCCTACCTCGCCCATCCGGATGTGCGCCGGATGCTGGCGCACCTCGGCGGTCTCGGACTGGTCGCCGACCTGGTCGTACGCAGCGACCAGCTCGGCGAGTGCGTCGAAGCCGCCCGCACCACCCCGGGCACCACGTTCGTCCTGGATCACCTGGGCAAGCCCCCGATCGGCGGGGACCGCGCCTCGCGGGCGGCCTGGCGGCGGGCGATCACCGACCTGGCCGGCTGCGGCAACACCGCCGCCAAGCTGTCCGGGCTCACCCAGGAGGCGGGGCCGGGCTGGACCCCGGCGATGCTCCAGCCCTACGTCGACACGGCGCTGGAGGTGTTCGGCCCCGACCGGCTGATGTTCGGCTCCGACTGGCCGGTGTGCACGCTCACCGCCAGCTACGGCCAGGTCCGAGCCGCGCTGGACACCTGCCTGGCCGGCCTGTCCCGCCACGACCGGCGCGCCATCTTCGGCGGCACCGCGATCCGCGTCTACGGCCTCGACCTCCTCTGAACATGGAAAGGCACCACCATGCGCGTCGCACGACACGGACCACCCGGGCGGGAACGCCCCATCGCCGCCGGTGACGACGGGATCTGGCGGGACATCAGTTCCGTGACCCACGACATCACAGGAGCCTGGCTCGACGGCGGCCCCGCCCACCTGCGGGCCGCGTTGCCCGGGCTGCCGGCGGTGCGCGGGATCGAACGGTTCGGCCCGCCCGTGGCCCGGATCGGCAAGATCGTCTGCGTGGGGTTGAACTACCGCGACCACGCGGCCGAGACCGGCGCGGACATCCCCGCCGAGCCCATCGTGTTCCTGAAGACCCCGGACACCGTCGTCGGACCAGACGACGACGTACTGATCCCCCGCCGGTCGGTGAAGACCGACTGGGAGGTCGAACTCGCGGTCGTGATCGGGGCGCAGGCCCGCTACCTGGACTCCCCGCAGCAGGCCCGGGCGCACATCGCCGGCTACGCGATCAGCAACGACGTGTCCGAGCGGGAGTTCCAGCTCGAACGCGGCGGGCAGTGGGACAAGGGCAAGAACTGCGAGACGTTCAACCCGCTCGGGCCGTGGCTGCTCACCGCCGACGACGTGCCCGACCCGCAGGCGCTGGGCCTGCGGCTGTGGGTGAACGGGAAGCAGCGCCAGGACGGCAGTACCAAAAATATGATCTTCGATGTTGATTTCGTGGTGTGGTATCTGAGCCAGTTCATGGTGCTCCGCCCGGGTGACGTCATCAACACGGGCACCCCGCACGGGGTGGCGCTCGGCCTGCCCCGCACGCCCTACCTGCGGCCCGGCGACGTCGTCGAGGTCGAGATCGACGGCCTCGGCCGGCAACGCCAACAGTTCAGGGCGGCATAGATGAACGACTTCACGGGACTCCGCGCGCTCGTCACCGGCGGCGCGTCCGGTATCGGCCTGGCCACGGCGGAGATGCTGGCCGCGCGGGGCGCGAGGGTCGCGGTGCTCGACCTCGCGGAGACGGGCCCGTTCACCTACGTGCGCGCCGACGTCTCCGTTGACGCCGAGGTGCGCGCGGCCGTCTACGCCGCCGTCGACGTCCTCGGCGGCCTGGACGTGCTCGTCAACAACGCCGGCATCGGCGCGCAGGGCACCGTCGAGGCCAACACCGACGACGAATGGCACCGGGTACTCGACGTCAACGTCCTGGGCGTCGTGCGGGTGACCCGGGCGGCACTGCCCTCGCTGCGCGCGTCGGAACACGCCGCGATCGTCAACACGTGCTCCATCGCCGCGACGGCCGGCCTGCCCGAGCGGGCGGCGTACTCGGCCAGCAAAGGGGCGGTGCTGGCCCTGACCCGGGCGATGGCCGCCGACCTGGTCCGCGACGGCATCCGGGTCAACGCCGTCAACCCCGGCACCGCCGACACCCCGTGGGTGTCCCGGTTGCTCGACCGCGCCGCAGACCCGGCCGCCGAGCGCGCCGCCCTCGAAGCCCGCCAACCGCACGGCAGACTGGTGTCGGCCGAGGAGGTCGCCGCCGCGATCGCCTATCTCGCCTCGCCGCTGGCAGGCTCGACCACCGGCGAGGCCTTGGCCGTCGACGGCGGCATGGCCGGCCTCCGGCTCCGCCCGAGAAGCTGACCCGAGGAGTGACCATGCGAAGGTTCGCCGCCGTGATCCGACTGCGGCCCGAGAAGGAGGCCGAGTACCGGGCCCTGCACGCCGACGCCTGGCCCGGCGTCCTGTCCACGATCCGCGCCGCCCACATCACCAACTACTCGATCTTCCTCCGCGACGGGCTGCTGTTCAGCTACCTCGAGTACACCGGCGACGACTACGACGCCGACATGGCCCGGATCGCAGAAGACGAGACCACCCGCCGCTGGTGGGCCCTCACCGACCCCTGCCAACAGCCCCTCGACAGCGCCGCCGAGGGCCAGTGGTGGGCGCCGGCCGAAGAAGTGTTCCACCTCGACTAGGAGAGCATCATGCACCGCAACCCCCTCGGGCGCACGAACGTCGAGGTCACCTCGCTCGGCTTCGGAGCCGCCCCGATCGGCAACCTGTACCGCGAGATCGACGACGAGACAGCGGACGCCGCCGTCCGCGCGGCCTGGGACGGGGGTGTCCGCTACTTCGACACCGCCCCGCACTACGGCCTGGGCCTGTCGGAGCGCCGCCTCGGCGCCGCCCTCGCCGGCAAGCCCCGCGCCGAGTACACGATCTCCACCAAGGTCGGCCGGCTCCTCGTCCCGAACCCCGCGCCCACCGGCTCGGACCTCGACAGTGGCGGCTTCGCGGTCCCCGACGACCTGACCCGGGTGCTGGACTACACCCGCGACGGCGTCCTGCGCAGCCTGGAGGCCAGCCTCCAACGGCTGCGCACCGACCGGATCGACATCGTCTACGTCCACGACCCCGACAACCACCTCGACCAGGCGGTCGCCGAGACGATCCCCGCCCTGATCGAACTGCGCGACCAGGGCGTCATCGGGGCGATCGGCGCGGGCATGAACTACGTCGAACCCCTGCTGCGCATCGTCACCGAGACCGACGTCGACGCCGTCATGCTCGCCGGCCGGTGGACCCTCGCCGACCGGTCCGGCGCACCCCTGCTGGCCGCCTGTGCCGAGCGCGGGGTCTCCGTCGTGGCCGCCGCGCCGTTCAACTCGGGCCTGCTGGCCAACCCGAACCCGGCCGACGGGGCGTACTTCAACTACGGGCCCGCGTCCCCCGACGTGCTCGGGCACGCGCGCGCCCTGGCCGCGGTCTGCGACCGGCACGGCGTCGAGCTGCCACACGCGGCCATGCGGTTCCCCGGCCTGCACCCGGCCGTCGCCTCGGTCGTGGCTGGGATGCGCAACTCCTCGCAGGTCGAGGGCAACGTGCGCTGGGCGACGCGCGCCCTAACCGAGGAGCTATGGGAGGACCTGGCGTCCCTGGACGCGGAGCGGCCGACGTCGCTGCGGGAGGCGTGACCGACCGCGCTGGGCGGCGCGGCGAAGGGATCCCGGGCTGGGACCGCGTTGGCGGCCAGCCCGGGATCTCCTGTCAGTCCACGATGATCACGTCGAGTCGGCGGGGGCCGTGCACGCCCTCCACCCGCTGGAGTTCGATGTCGCTGGTCGCCGACGGCCCGGAGATCCAGGTCTGGGGCCGGCGCGGATCCAGCAGCGCGACCGCTTCCGGCAGACCCGCCACTATCTGAGCGGCGTCGACAACACACACATGATGATCGGGTACCAGGGTCAGCGCGCGCCGCCCCTGCCCCGCTCCCCCGTCGAGAATGATCGTGCCCGTGGCAGCGATGGCCACCCGGCAGCCGGTGACGACCGCCGCCGCCCCGTCGAGCTGCTCGACGTCGAGCGGTTCGCGCAGGACCACGCCTCCGTAGCCACTCATCCAAAGCGCGGGCAACTCGCCGGGCACGACAACGGCGGATGCGTCCGCCAGGCATGCGGCCACGGCGGCCCCGACCTCGGCCCGGGTGCTGCGGCGCACCCTGGCCCTGTAGTCGACGAGCCGGTCTATCAGCAGGTCGACGGAGGCGTCCCCTCCGCGCCGGTAGTCGCGGGGCACCTCCACCGGCGGGATGTGAGTGACCGCCGCGCGCAGGCGGGTCAGGATCTCCTCGCGGGCGCTCATGGCGTCTCCTCGACGGGGTGAGTGTGGCCCTGCGGACCGGCAGTCTGGTCGCGGTGCTTCCACCAGTCACGGAACGACTCGGCGGCCGGTAGTGGTGCGTCGCGGGCGTCGGTCCACTTCGAGCCGGGCCACGGCAGCCGCGACACGGTCCGACGGCCGAGGGCGGCGGCGAGCGGGCCGGTCCCCAGCTGGGCCAGGCGCTCGGCGGCGGCGAACCGTTTCGGGCTGCGCATCAGCCACGCGGCCACCGACATGGCGGCGCGCTCGGCCGGGGAGTGCGGGGCCTGGTCGCGCAGGTGGACCAGTACCTCCGGAATGTTGATCTTCACGGGGCACACGTCGTAGCACGCGCCGCACAGCGTCGAGGCGAACGGCAGCGAGGCGTTCTCCCCGATCCCGGTGAGCTGCGGGGACAGGATCGCGCCGATCGGGCCGGGGTAGACGGAGCCGTAGGCGTGCCCGCCGGCGCGCTCGTAGACCGGGCACACGTTCAGGCAGGCCGAGCAGCGGATGCAGCGCAGGGTCTGGCGGCCGACCTCGTCGGCGAGCGTGGTTGAACGGCCGTTGTCGAGCAGCACGACGTGCACATCGGACGGCCCGTCGCCGGGGGTCACCCCGGTCCACGTGGAGGTGTACGGGTTCATCCGCTCCCCCGTGGACGACCGGGGCAGGACCTGCATGAACACCTCCAGGTCGGCGAACGTGGGCAGGATCTTCTCGATTCCGACGACGCTGACCAGCGTGTCCGGCAGGGTCAGGCACATCCGGCCGTTGCCCTCGGACTCGACGACGACCAGGGTGCCGGTGTCGGCGATCGCGAAGTTCGCGCCGGAGATCCCGACCTTCGCGGACAGGAACCGGCGGCGCAGGTGTGACCGGGCGGCCTCGGCGAGCGCGGCGGGGTCATCGGTCAGGTCCGCGTCGGCGGGCATCTCACGGACGAAGATGTCGCGGATCTCGGCCCTGTTGTAGTGGATCGCCGGCACCAGGATGTGCGACGGGGTGTCGTGCGCGAGTTGCACGATCAGCTCGGCCAGGTCGGTCTCGAACGCCGCGATGCCGTCGCGTTCCAGGGCCTCGTTGAGACCGATCTCCTGGGTGGCCATCGACTTGACCTTCACGGCCGAGGTTTCGCCGGTGCCCCGCACGATCCGCGACACGATCTCGCATGCCTCGGCGGCGTCGCGCGCCCAGTGCACGGTCGCCCCCGCGGCGGTCGCCCGTTCCTCGAACCGCTCCAGCAGCTCCGGCAGGCGACGGAGCACGTCGTCCTTGATCGCCGCGGCGGTCGTCCGCAGCGCCTCCCAGTCCGGCAGCTCGCCGACGGCGTGGGCGCGCCGGTCCCGGATGGTGTGGGTGGCTCGGCGCAGGTTGGTGCGCAGCTGCGGGTCGCCCAGTGCGACCTTCGCCGCGCGCGGGAACGGGACGCCACTGGCCAGGGGGTTCATGACGCCAGTACCTCCGCGTAGTGGATGTGGCGCGCGCGGGCCTTCTGCCGGGTCAGGCCGCCGCCGATGTGGGTCAGGCACGAGTTGTCCACGGCCGCGACATAGTCGGCTTCCGTGTCGGCGATGTTCCGGCACTTGTCGGCCAGCATCGCGCCGGAAACGTCCGCGTTCTTCAGGGCGAACGTGCCGCCGAAGCCGCAGCACTCCTCCGCGCCACCGAGTTCGAGCAGCTCGATACCCTCGACCGCGCGCAGCAGGCGCAGCGGCTTGTCGCCGAGGCGGAGCATTCGCAGGCCGTGGCACGTCGGGTGGTAGGTGACCCGGTGCGGGAAGCGGGCCCCGACGTCGGTCACGCCGAGGACGTCGACGAGCAGCTCGGACAGCTCGTAGGTCCGCGCGGCGACCCCGGCGGCGTCCGGTACCAGGCGGGGGTAGTTGTCCCGGGCCATCGCCACACACGAACCCGACGGGGCGACGACGGCGTCGTAGGGCTCGAAGGTGCGGACGAAGTTCTCCACGAGGGGCACCGCCAGCTGCTGGTAGCCGGAGTTCAGGTGCATCTGCCCGCAGCAGGTCTGCGCCTGCGGGAAGTCGACCCGGTGGCCGAGCCGTTCGAGGATCCTCACGGTCGCGATGCCCGTGTCCGGGTACAGCAGGTCGTTCATGCAGGTGACGAACAGGGCGATCCTCATGGGTACCTCATGGGTTCAGGTCGTCCCGGTGGCTGCCCGCCACCGGGACGACGGCGTTCGACGGGTCAGCCGAGCGCGCCGATCTCCGCGAGGCGGTCACGGTACGGACTCGTGATCTGCCCGTTCTTGTCCGGCCCCACGTTGAGCAGGTAGAGGGCGTTACCGTTGTTGATGCTGGTCTTCTGGCTCTTGATGGTCGCGGCGGCCTTCGGCGTGCCGGTCGAGGTGGTGTAGAACCACGTGTTGTTTGGGCACAGCGTGTCCGACGCGTCCTTCGGGACACTGTTGTTCGGCGGGAAGCCCTGGACCGGCACCTCCCACACCATCACGTCGGTGGTGGTCAGGCTGGACGTGTGGTCGTTGTTGGCGACCAGGGTCGTCGGGGACACGTCCCGGATGAAGTCGCGGACCGGCTGGTAGGCGATCTGCGAGTACGGGATCTGCCAGCCCCAGCCGTCGAACCACAGGTAGTCGATCGTGCCGTAGTTGGTCAGCAGCTCACGGAGCTGGTTCTTGATCAGTTCGGGGCTGTCGCCGTTGTGCCGGTCCCAGATGGAGAAGTAGATCCCGACCTTGAGGCCCTTGGCCCGCATCGACGTGACGTAGTCGCGCACCAGGTCGCCGTTGCCGCCCTGCCACGGGCTCGACTTCACGCTGTAGTCGGACTGGGCCGTCGGCCACAGGGCGAAGCCGTCGTGGTGCTTGGCGGTCAGTACCCCGAAGGTCATCCCGGCCGACCTGATCGCGTCGGCCCACTGGTCGGTGTCGACGCTGGACGGGTTGAACGCCGAGGGCGGCGTCTGCGGGTCAGCCCACTGGACGTTCGTCATCGTGCCCATGCCGAAGTGCATGAACATGCCGAACTTGTTGTTGTGCACCCAACCGGACGGGTCGCTTTCCATCAGCATGCCCGGACCGTATACCTGCACCTCGGCGATGTTCAGGTAATCGGTGCCGACGAGCTGCACCCGCAGGTACCGGGCGCTGCGGTTGACGGCGACCGTCACCGACGGCGAGGGCGCGCCCGCCACGTAGTAGGACGAGACGCCGGCCTGGTTGCGGGCCGTGGTCAGATCCGTCGAGGTGATCGGGGTGTCGGAGGCCAGCAGGTAGAAGTTCGCCAACCGGCCTGTGCAGCAGTCGGTGCGGTTCCACACCACCACGTTGGTGAGCGGCTCCTTGGAACGCAGGTCCAGCGCCCACCAGGGCTGGGGCTCTGAGTTCGTGTGCGCCAGGATGCTGGAATCGCCGGTCGTCACCTCGTCGTTGGCCAGCGTCGCCGGGTGGTTCGGGTAGGTGGAGCTCTGGGTGGCCAGGCCGCCCGGGGCCAGGTTGCGCGCCGTGGTGGTCAGCGGGGTCGCGACGACCTGCACCTCGGCGAGGCTGAGGTAGTTGGTGCCGGCGAGCTGCACCCGCAGGTACCGGGCGCTGCGGTTGACGTGCACGGTCGCTGACGGCCCGGTCAGGCTCGCGACGTAGTAGGAGGTGACCCCGGCCTGGTTACGGGCCGTGGCCAGATCCGTCGAGGCGATCGGGGTGTCGGAGGCGAGCAGGTAGAAGTCCGCCAGCCTGCTGCCGAAACCGCCGTCGGTGCGGTTCCACAGGGTGACGTCGCGGATGCCGTACCCCTTGTTGAGGTCCGCCGCCCACCAGGCCTGCGCCTCGGAGTTCGTGTGGGTGACGGAGTTGTTGGCGTACACCCCGTTGGTGTTGCCGTCCACCGCGCGGGCGGCCACGCCGCCGTAGCCCGTCGAACTCTGGGTCGCCACCGCTCCCACAGCCACGTTGCCCGCGTCGGCCTGAGCCGGCGCGGCCGGGAACAACGGCGTCGCCAGCGCTGCGGCAAGGAGCACCCCTGCCAATGCGCCTCGGATTCGTCTCGGGGACATCGTTCCACCTCTCAGAGATCATAGATCCTATACGATTACTCCCCCGACACCACGCGCTAGTTGATTCAGTCGGCTCGCCGGGCCGCCCACTGGCGACTGGAACCGCTCGTGCCGCACATCACATCCCCAGGGCATTTCGTAGATCCTACAGGATATTAGAATCCCCCTGATGGCGGCGTCAAGGACGCGTTCGTTGTGACCCACCGCCCGGCCAGCACCCCCACCCATCGGGAGAAGACATGACGCGCATCCTCGCGGTCGAGACCCACGACATCCGGTTCCCCACCTCCCGACACCTCGACGGCTCCGACGCCATGAACCCCGACCCGGATTACTCGGCGGCGTACGTGATCCTGCGGACCGACACCGGGGTGGACGGGCACGGGCTCACCTTCACCATCGGCCGGGGCAACGAGGTCTGCCGGGCCGCCATCGACGCCCTGGCGCCGTTCGTGGTGGGCCAGAGCGTGGACGACCTCGGCGAGTTCGCCCGCCGGCTCACCCACGACTCCCAGCTGCGCTGGCTCGGCCCGGAGAAGGGCGTCATCCACCTCGCCTCCGCCGCCGTGATCAACGCCGCCTGGGACCTGGCCGCCAAGCTCGCAGGCAAGCCCGTCTGGCAACTTCTCGCGCAGATGACCCCGCAGCAACTCGTCGACCTCGTCGACTGGCGGTACCTGACCGACGCGCTCACCCCGCAGGAGGCACTGGACCTCCTGACCGCCGCCGAACCCGGCCGCGAACGGCGGACCGCCCACCTGCTCGGCCACGGCTACCCGGCATACACCACCTCCCCCGGCTGGCTCGGCTACGAGGACGACAAGCTCGTCCGGCTGGCCCGGGAGGCCGTCGCCGACGGGTACACCCAGATCAAACTCAAGGTGGGCGCCGACCTCGCCGACGACGTGCGCCGGCTCGGCCTGGCCCGCGCGGCGGTCGGGCCGGACATCCGGATCGCCGTCGACGCCAACCAGCGGTGGGACGTCGCCGAGGCGATCCGGTGGACGAGCGCGCTCGCCCCCCACGACCCGTGGTGGATCGAGGAGCCGACCAGCCCCGACGACGTGCTCGGACACGCCGCCATCCGCCGGGCCCTGGCCGGCGAGGCGCCCGGCACCCGGCGGATCCGGGTCGCGACCGGTGAACACGTCCAGAACCGGATCGTCTTCAAGCAGCTGATGCAGGCCGAAGCGCTCGACTTCGTCCAGCTGGACGCATGCCGGGTCGGCGGGGTGAACGAGAACGTCGCGATCCTGCTGCTCGCGGCCAAGTTCGGCCTACCGGTCTGCCCGCACGCCGGCGGGGTCGGGCTGTGCGAACTCGTCCAACATCTGTCGATGTTCGACTACGTGGCGGTCTCCGGCTCGCTCGACGACCGGGTGATCGAGTACGTGGACCACCTGCACGAGCACTTCGTGCACCCGGTGGAGGTGATCGGCGGGGCCTACCAAGCTCCGACCGCGCCGGGCTTCTCCGCCGAGATGCACCCGCTGACGCTGAAGCGGTTCGCGTACCCGGACGGCGCGGAGTGGGCCTGACGTCAACGACCGGGTGCCGACCCACCCGGGAGGACGGTCGGCACCCGGTCCAGCGGCGTCCGGCCGTCCGGGCGATCCCCGGACGGCCGGTCTCACACTCGGGCGTGACCGTGGTGCCGCCGGTCAGCGTCCGGCGCGGCCCCGCCCGTCCTCACGCCTGGTCCAACCGCCAGTGCTGGCTGGTGGCCCCGGTGTCGGTCTGCTGCACGATGCTGGAACCGGCGTCGACGCCGATCACCTTGCCGCTGCGCGCACTGACGAGCTTCACGTAGCCGCCGCCGGCGTCGTCGAGTCGCCACTGCTGGTTGGTGCTGCCCGATCCGTTCCACTGGATGATCGCGGCACCGTCTGCCGCAGAACCCCCCGAGACGTCCATGACCAGGTTGCTGTTGACGTTCGCGATGGTGAAGTGGACGGTGTCGGCGCGGGTGAACCGCCACTGCTGATTGGCGTTGCCGTGCCTGGTGTACGCGATCAGTGCCGCGCCGGCCTGAGTGGACGACCCGGGCACGTCGATGGCCTTGCCGCTCTGCCGGTTGACCAGGACACAAACCGATGAGGTCCCGGACGGGGTGACGGTGGCCGAGCCGCTGGCCGGCAGCACGACGACCTGGCTCCAGGACCCGGACCGCACGACGGTCGACGTGCCGGCCACGCCGCGCAGGGTCGCTGAGGTCACCGCGCCGTTGGCCCAGGTGAGGTCCACGGTGAAGCCGCCCCGGGCCCCGATGCCGGTGACCGAACCCGTCGCCCACGCGCCGGGCAGCGCGGGCAGCAGCTCGATCAGGCCCGGCCGGGAGTAGACGAGCATGTCGAGCATCGCGGCCGGGGTGCCGTAGTTGGCGTCGATCTGGAATGTCGTGCTGCTGTACATGTCGAAGAGGTTGCGGGCGGTGGAGCTGGTGCCGATCACGTTGAGCACGGTCTGGTAGGCGTTGGCCGCGTTCTTCAGCCGGGACCAGCACAGGGACCGCCACGCGGTGGCCCAGCCGTAGCTGTTGAGTCCCCGGGCGGTCAGCAGGCCCCGGGCTCCGTTGACCAGCGCGGTCGGGCTGGCGTCGGTGGTGATCCGGTCACCCGGGAACAGGCCGGCGAGCGGGGACAGATGCCGGTGCTGCAGGTCGCCCCAGGTGGTGGGGGCCTGCATCCATTCTTCGAGGTACGGGGTCTGCGGGTCGGTGCTGACCTCGGGCAGGAACAGCTTGTCCTGCAGCCCCTTGATGGTCGCGGCGTAGGTGGCGTCCACGCCCAGGATGTCGCATGCCTTGCGGTAGTAGTCGAACAGCTGCCAGACGAGCTCCTGGGCGTAGGTGACGCCCTGCTGCATGCCGCCCTGCTCGGGTGACCAGTCGCTGTCGTCGACCAGCACCGTGACCTGCTGTCCGGTGGCCTGGGACGTGATGGTCTTCGAGACCAGCCGGACCTCCCAGAACTGGCAGGCCCCCTTGACGAGGGTGTAGATCCTCTGCAGGTAGGCCCGGTCCTGGGTGTACTCGTAGTGTTCCATCAGCGAGTTGCACAGCCAGGCGTTGCCGGCCGGGTGCCAGTCCCAGCCCAGGCCACCGAAGATGTTCGACGAGATCGCGGTCGTCCAGCCGGCGACCCGGCCCGATGAGTTGCGGTACCTGTTGCGGGAGTCGTTGAACAGCTGCTGGGTCAGGGTCGTCCACGACGGCACCTGGGCGAGGCAGTAGTCGACGAGCGGGTCGAAGCACGCCGACAGGCCGGCGCGGTCCGGCAGCCAGTAGTTCATCTGGAGGTTGATGTCGGTGTGGTAGTCGCCCAGCCACTGGTCGGCGTCGTTGTGGTCGAGCCACAGCCCCTGCAGGTTCGTCGGCAGGCTGCCGCGCGAACCGGTGATCGTGAGGTAGCGACCGAACTGCAGGTAGCTGGCCTCCAGCTCCGGGTCGGCGGCCGACGGGGCGGGGTTGGTGCCGCGGGCGGTGAGGCGCGCGGCGGTGTCCAGGCCGCGCTGGGCGGCGGTGGAGGCGCCGAGGTTGACCGTCATCGTGTTGTACAGGGCCTGGTAGTCGGCCACATGGGTGGCCAGCAACGTGTCCCCGGAGACCGCCGCGGCGGCGGCGGCCTTGGCGGTGGCGACGGCCTTCGGGTCGACGCCGGCGTCCTTGTACGACGTCGCCAGGTCGGGCGTGTAGTTGGTGCCGCCGGTGAGGATCACGACGACCTCGGAACAGTTGGTGAACGTGACGGCGGCGCCCGAGGACGAGACTGAGCCACCGGTGTTGGCCACCTTCACCGCCGCGGCGTACTTCAGCCCGTTGGCGAGTGTGCCACCGAACGAGGCCGCCGAGCCGGACGCCGTCGTCGTGTTCGAGTGTGTGCCGTTCAACGACACCGAGCCGGTGTAGCTGCCGCCGCCGCTCTGCTTCAGGCGGACGACGATCACGTCGTCGGGGTGGCTGGCGTACACCTCGCGGGTGTAGGTCACGCCGCCCAGCTGGTAGGACGCCGACACGTAGCCGTTGCTCAGGTCGAGTTGGCGCTTGTAGTTGGTGATCGAGGCCGTGGTGTGCGCCGGGATGGCGAGGTATGCCTTGGCCAGGAGCTGGAAGGCGCCGAACGTCGTGTTGTTGTACGGGAACTGGCCTCCGCCGTCGAGGGCGCCGTTCAGGGTGCCGGTCCACAGGGTCGCGTCCGACAGGTACAGGAAGTCGTTCGACGGGTCGCCACCGACCAGCGCGCCGAGCCGGCCGTTGCCGATCGCCAGGCCCTCCGAGATAACGCGGCTCTCGACGGCGGGCGTCGGATACCACAGGGTCGTCGCCTGGCCGGCGGGCACCAGCGTGAGGCTGGTCGGGCGGGCGTCGGCGGCGAGGGCGCTCTCCGCGAACACCGGCAGACCACCCAGGGTCAGGAACGCACCTACGGCGCCGCCGATCCTCAGGACGTCGCGTCGGGAGGGGTGCTGGTCGGGGACCGATGGTGTCATTTCCAGGCCTCTCAGGGTGGACCGGACAGCCATCCGCCCGATCATAGATCCGATAGGATTTTGAGGGTCCACTCCTGATCGGCGGCTGTCAACCCTCGAACGACACGTCGCCACGGCGCTTCGCCCCCAGTCGCCCGGACCCGTGGTGGGCGGGCCCCTGCCGACGCGCGGCGAGGGCCCGCCCATTCGTACAACATCACGTTTTGGGTATTTCGCCCGCGTCAGGTCGTCACGGGGTGTCGACCAGGTCGGGCAGCTTGGCGTCGAACAGTGCCTCGAATCGCGTCGACGGTTCGACGAACTTCTTGTCGCGTGCGGCGTTGGCGTAGTCGGCGGCCCAGGTCGACGCGGCGAGCCGCTGGGCCGGGGTGCCGTGGTGGCCAGGCTCCCGACGGCCGCCCGCGCCGGTCGCGGCCCTGATCATCTGGTTCCACGCGGACCCGTCGACGCCCGGCCGGGCGAGTCTCGTCATGGCCTGGGCCGCGAGTCCGCGGGCAGCTTCTTCAGTGCGGCGTCGACATTGGCCCTAGCCTGCGGGAGGCAGCGCCACGGGCCGCACTCCGGCGCCGGCCGCGTACGCCGTGCCGCCGAGCGACAGCGAGCCGACCACCACGAGGGCCGCGGCGAGGGCGGTTGTTCGATTCATTGGGTACACCTTTCAGAGGGGTTATGGGGGAGCTATTTCACCTCGGCGCGCAGCACCCGGCGCAGGCCCAGCGCGAGCGGGAGGGCGAGCCAGACCGTGGCGGTGACCGCCAGGTGTGCCCAGTCGCTGCCGTGCATCGACAGGTCCGCGAGCGGGCGCTGCGCGGCCTGGAAGTCGATCCACGACAACACGTCGGTGGACTTGGGGAAGTTGGCCGCGACCGTGCTGAACACGTTGGGCACCAGGAACTTGTAGAGGAAGAACACCACGATCGCGGCCGGGGAGTTCAGCAGGAGCGTGGCCAGGGCGAACCCGCCGAGCATGGCCAGGGACTGGGTGAGGACCAGGCCGACGACAGCCGCGGCGTCGACCGACCACGGCGACGCGTCGCCGATCACGGCGCTACCAGCCGCCGCGACGGCCGCCGTCGCCAACACGAAGCCGGTGACGAGCACGGCGAGCACCAGCCCGGTGACCAGCTTGGCCAGGATGACCCGGGAGCGGTTCGACTCAAGGACGAAGGTCGTGACGGTCGTGCGCTGGCTCCATTCGCTGGTCACCAGCAGAATGCCCACGATCGGCAGCAGGATGGACGTGGCGGCGCCACCGGCCACGGCGTAGTCCTGGAAGCTGAAGTCCGAGTTGCCTGTGGCCGAGACCAGGAGCATCACCGTGTACACCGCGACGGTGATTAGCCCGGTGGCGGCCAGCAGCCAGAAGCCGGACCGGGTGTCGTAGCTCTTGCGCAACTCGACCCGCACCAGTCGGGAGAACGGCGTCGGCCGGGTCCGGCTGAGGTCGATCGAGGCGGGGTGGGCGGCGATGGTGCTCATGCGGTGACTCCTTGGGTGACAGTCTCGCGCTGGGTGCCGGCGGTGAGTTCGAGGAAGAGATCCTCGAGGCCGCCGTCGGCGGGGCGCAGCTCGGTCAGGGGGATCTGGGCGGTCGTGGTGATCTGGCCGATCCGTGCCGCGGGTGCGTCGGCGCGTAGGCCGTCGGCGAGGGGGGTGAACGTGATGTCGGCCGCGTTCAGCGCGTGGGCCAGGGCGGTGCGGTCCGCGGCGCGGACGAGGGTGCCGCCGGTGCGGGCGAGTTCCTGGGCGGTGCCCTGGGCGACGATGCGGCCGCGGCCGATCATCACGATGTCGTCGGCGACGAGCTCGACCTCGTTGAGCAGGTGGCTGGACAGCAGCACCGTGCCGCCGCGGTCGGCGTACCCCTTGAGCACGCCGCGCATCCAGCGGATGCCCGCGGGGTCCAGGCCGTTGGCCGGCTCGTCCAGGATCAGCACCGACGGGTCGCCCAGCAGGGCGTGTGCCATGCCCAGGCGCTGGCGCATGCCGAGGGAGTAGTCACGGACCCGACGCCCGGCCTCGGTGTCGGTGAGCGAGACCATGTCGAGCATCTCCTCGACCCGCGCGGCGGGCAGGCCCATCAGCCGGGCGCCGAGGCTGAGCACCTCGCGGCCGGTGCGGCCGGCGTGCTGGGCGCTGGCGTCAAGCAATACCCCGACGTGACGGCCGGGGTTGGGGATCTGGTCGAACCGGTGCCCGCCGAGAGTGACCCGTCCCCTCGTAGGGGTCGTCAGCCCGACCATGATCCGCATCGTCGTCGTCTTGCCCGCCCCGTTGGGCCCGAGAAAACCGGTCACCCGGCCCGGCCGGCAAACAAACGACACATCATTGACGGCGGTGTAGTCGCCGTAGGTCTTGGTGAGGTGCTCGATCCTGATCATAGGAACGATGATTGCGGAGAGTGACGAACGGCCACCAGGATCCAGGGTCGGGACCTGACCCCTACCAAAGTAGGTGCTGGTCTGCGACCTGAGGCGGTGCTCCGGCCGACCTACGGTCCGTAACATCTTGGGAATGCAGGACAGTTCGCCCGCCTACCAGCCAGCCCTGCGCTGGTACTCGCACACGTGGCGGCTCGCATTGTGCCTGCTGGTGTCGCTTGTCGCCTGGAGCGTGCTGTGGTCGGCCCAGTGGCGGGACCACCGGCCGTTGTTCTGGCTCGATCTCGCGGTCGGGCTGGCGGCGTTCGGGCTGGTGTTCCTGCGGCGGCGGTGGCCGTTCGGCATCGCGCTGGTACTGGCCGCCGCCGGCGCGGTGTCGGCGGTCGCCATCGGCCCGGCCCTGCTCGCGGCGGTGTCGTTCGCCACCCGCCGCCGGATCGGCCGGATCCTCGCGCTCGGCGTGCTGTGGGTCCTCGCCGCGGAGGCGCACGGCTGGACCCAGCCCGACACGGCCAAAGGATTCAGCTACTCGGTGGGAACAGACGCCCCCACCGCCAGCCCGCGAGAGGCGGGCCTCGTCGCCCAGGTCGTCGTGACCTCGGCCTTCCTGGGCGTGGGCATGTACATCGGCTCGCGGCGCGAACTGCTGTGGACCCTGCGCGAACGGGCCCAGGCGGCGGAGGCCGACCGCGACCTGCGGGTCGCCACGGCCCGCGCCAACGAACGGGCCGCGATCGCCCGGGAGATGCACGACGTGCTCGCCCACCGGATCTCGCGGGTGTCGATGCAGGCGGGCGCGATCGCCATCCGGGGCGACCTGACCGCCGGGGAACTGCGTGGTCAAGTCCGGGTGATCCAGGAGCAGGCGAACGCCGCCCTGATCGAGCTGCGCGACATCCTCGGCGTCCTGCGCGAGCCCGACGACGGCCGGTCGGTCCGACCGCCACAGCCCACCTACGCCGACCTCGACAGCCTCGTCACCGAGGCCCGCCAGTCGGGCATGAACATCGAGTTCCACGACCGCATCGACCCCCGGGACACCGTGTCCGACGCGGCGGGCCGCACGACATTCCGGATCGTGCAGGAGGGGCTGACCAACGCGCGCAAACACGCCCCAGGAGCGTTGGTATCCATCGAGCTGAGCGGTGACCCCGAGCGGGGCATCGACATCGTGCTGCGCAACGCCCTGGGCTTCGGCTCCACGGCGACCGCCGCCCCCGGCTCGGGGCTCGGGCTGATCGGACTCGCCGAACGGGCCACGGTGCAGGGCGGACACCTCACCCACGCGCGCGAGAACGCGGTCTTCGTCCTGCACGGCTGGATACCATGGACCACGTGAGAACCGGGCCGACCCGGGTGCTGCTGGCCGACGACGACCCGCTGGTGCGCTCCGCGCTGGGGCTCATGCTGGGCGGTCAGCCAGACATCGAGGTCGTGGGCGAGGCTGCCGACGGTCGCGCAGCGGTCGCGGCGGCGCGCTCCCTGCGGCCCGACGTGGTCCTGATGGACATCCGGATGCCGGTCCTCGACGGGCTCGAGGCGACCCGGCACCTGCTCGCCGACCCGCGACCGCCGCGCGTGATCGTGCTGACCACCTTCGACGCCGACGAGTACGTCGTCGACGCGATCGCCTCCGGCGCGGACGGGTTCCTGCTCAAGGACACCCCGCCCGAACAGATCATCGACGCCATCCGCAAGGTCGTCCACGGCGAGCCGATGCTCTCGCCCTCGGCGACCTCGACACTGGTCCGCCAACTCCGGGACCGGGGCCGCCCCGACGACCGCGCCACCCAAGCCACCGCCCGACTGGCCACGCTCACCGAGCGCGAGCGGGAGGTGGCGATCTTCGTCGGCCAGGGGCTGTCCAACGCCGAGATCGCCGCAGCGCTGTTCCTGTCGGTCCCGACGATCAAGGCGCACGTGACCCGGCTGTTCGAGAAGATGCACGTCACCAACCGGGTACAGATCGCCATCTGCATCCACGACGCAGGACTGATCTAGGGGCCCGTCCTCAGGGTTCGACACCGGCGGATCCCGCCGACACGGCCGCGTCGAGGCCCGGGATCACGGTGTGCGGCACCCCGGTAGCCGGGGCCGACGTCGCACTTCTCGGTAGGGCCGTCCGGAGACCGGGGAGCCCGATCCCGACCACCGGTCAGGCTGGCGTGGGGACGAGCCCCTTTCGTCCCACCGGAGCTTCTCCGGCTGCCATGTGACCCTGGGTGTTCCTTGACTCCCGAACCTTCGCTATCTGTCCGCATTTTGGATGTCGCTGATTGTGAGGGCAAGGGTTTCCCCGGTATCAACGGACGGCACCCTGCGGTGATGCTGATCGGCACCTAGCCCTCGGGGGAAGGCGTTCACCCAGAACCAAGGAGCCGTTCATGTCGCGATCCCGCACTCTTCTCGTCGCCGCCGGCCTCCTGGTGGTCACAGCCACCGGATCCGCCCCGGCCTGGTCGGCCCCGCCGCCCTCGGGACTGGCCTCGCCGGGGATGCTCGCAGCGATGCAGCGCGACCTCGGACTGACCACCGCGCAGGCCCGCGACCGGGTAGCACACGAGACGACCGCGCACCGCACCGCCAAGGCCGTCCGCTTGGCGCTCGGCGATCGCCAAGCCGGCATGTGGTACGACGCCGCGACCGGCGCGCTCGGCGTCGCCGTCACCGACCAGTCAGCGGCCGACCAGGCGCGCAAGGTCGGGGCCCGCCCGACCCTCGTCCGCTACGACCAGCGGCACCTCGACCAAGCCGCGTCGGCCGTCGCGGCGCTCGTCGACCGGGACAAGCCCTCCGGTGTCAACGGCTGGGGCACCGACGCCCGGGACAACGCTGTCGTCGTGACCGTGAACCGCACCACCGCTCCCGCCGGGCTGTCCGCGCAGCTCAGAGGCCTTGACGGGGCCGTCCGGGTGGTCGAGACCGACTCCTCGCCGCAGCAGCAGGGCGGGGACGTCCGGGGTGGGGACGCGTGGACCCCGGGCACCGAGAGCAACTGCTCGATCGGGTTCGCGGCCACCGACTCCACCGGCGGCAAGCACTTCCTGACCGCCGGGCACTGCACGAACGACTACACGACGAGCCAGGCCGCGTACGGCAAGGACGGCAGCCAGCTCGGCGTCTCCGGGGCCAGCACCAACGGCTCGACCGGCGACTACGGCCGGGTCGACGTCACCTCGGCGAACTGGAACCTGTCGGCGGTCGTCAACGGGTACGGCAACGGCGACATCACGGTCACGGGCAGCGGCGAGACCGTCGTCGGCCAGTCGGTGTGCCGGTCGGGCCAGACCACCCAGTGGCACTGCGGCACGGTCACACAGCTCAACTACTCCGTCAACTACGGATCCATCACCGTCACCGGCCTGACGAAATCCGACGCCTGCTCGGAGGCAGGTGACTCCGGCGGCTCCTGGGTCTCCGGGACCACAGCCGTCGGCCTGCACGAGGGCGGCACCACCAACGGCTGCCACGTCACCACCCACGAGGCGTACTTCGAGCCGGTGAACGAGGCCCTGACCGCCTACGGCCTGACCCTCTACACCGGAGGCGGAAGCACTCCCCCGCCGGCGACGGGCTGCTCCGGCTACCAGTCCAGCTACTCCGGCTCGCTGACCAGCTCGACGACCACGAAGTACGAGCCGAACGGCACGTACTACGAGTCCACCGCTTCCGGGACCCACAAGGCCTGCCTGACCGGCCCCGCCTCGGGCGCTGACTTCGACCTGTACCTACAGAAGTGGAATAGTTCTACCAGCACCTGGGACACCGTGGCCACCTCCAACGGCTCGACCTCCAGCGAGAGCGTCAGCTACAACGGAACCGCCGGGTACTACGTGTACAAGGTCGTGGCTGACAGCGGCACGGGCAGCTACACCCTGGCGGTGACCAAGCCCTGACCAAAGACGAATGGGGTGCCCCGACAACCGGTCGGGGCACCCCATTCCTGTTCGGCCGGCTCAGTCGAGGATGGCGATCGCGTCGACCTCAATCAGGTAGCCGGGTGCGGCCAGCGTCTGTACCCCGAGAAGGGTGTCTGTGGGTTTGTGGGCTCCGAACAGGGCGACCCGTGCGGCTTCGATGACGGGCAGGTACTCCCGCTGGTGGTCGACGACGTAGATGCCGATCCTGGTGACCTGGTCCGGTCGGGCCCCTGCAGCGGTCAGGGCGCGGCCGAGGTTGGCGAACACCTGCCGCGCCTGGGCCGCCAGGTCGCCGGGGGCGACGAGGTTGCCGTCACGGTCGTCGGACATCTGTCCGGCGAGGAAGACCATCCGGCCGCCGGTCGCGACGATGACGTGGGAGTAGGTCTCGGGCCTGTCCAGGTCCTCGGGTTGGATGATGTCGAGAGACATCTCAACGAACCCCCTTCGTTGCTCAGCGGTGAGTGGGTGAGAGCGGGCGCGACCGGCACGTCAGTCGGCGCCCTGGAGGGTCTGGGCGATCGAGTCGAGAGTGGCCAGTCGGGTCGACGCGCTGAGTCGGGCGGCTGTGGCGACCAGGAGGAGTTCGGTCACCGCGACCTCGTGGGTGAGCGGTGCGACGGGGCCCGCGGCGTCCCGGGGCAGGCGGATCAGGAGCTCGGCCTCCTCGGCGAGTGGTGACTCCCAGGCGTCGGTGATGAGGAGCAGTCGAGCCCGGCGGGTGCGGGCGGTGCGGACGAACACGGCCGTGGAGGGTGAGTAGCGACGGAAGTCGTAGGCGACGATGAGGTCGGTCGGCCCCAGGTCGAGCAGGACCCGGACGCGTTCGGACGTGGGGTCGGGCACGGCGCGCACGCCGGGGCGAAGAGCTGACAGTTGCCGGACCAGGTACTCGGCGGCGAGTCCGCTCAGGGGGCCGCCCACCCCCCACACGTGTCCGGCCTCGGCCAGCAGGGTCGCAGAGGCCGACAGGAGCTGTTCGGTCATGGCCGCCAGGGTGCCGTTCAGCCCGGCCCGTAGGTCCTCGGCCGCGCTGTGCGCGTCGGGGAGTCGGGTGACGAACTCGTGCAGGCGGGAGCGGTCGTGGTCGCGTGCGGCGGCCCGCACGGTGGCCTGGAAGTCGGCGAAGCTGGCGAAGCCGAGGCGGGCCACGAGCCGCGACGCGGTCGGCGCGCTGACCCCGGCGCGCTCGGCGAGGGTGCGCAGGGAGCCGAGCGCCGCGAAGGGGTGGTCGTCGAGCAGGACACGGGCCACGGCCTGCTCGCCGTGCGGGAGGGTGGCGTAGACCTCGGCGAGGTGGGCCTGCACCGGGCGAGACGTCATGCTTACGAATGTTACACAGGCCACGGCATCCCTCAAAGTCTGAAACACATGTTACGTTCACCTCCATGAGTTCGTGGCGAGGGCTGATCGACAGCTCGTACCGACGCTGGCTACCCGTTTCCGACACCACCCCGGCCGTGACCCTGCACGAGGGCGCCACCCCGCTACTGCGCTCGGAGCACCTGTCCGCGCTGACGGACTGCGACGTGTGGCTGAAGGTCGAGGGCGCCAACCCCACCGGTTCCTTCAAGGACCGGGGAATGACGATCGCCGTCAGCACGGCCGCCGCAGCCGGGGTGCGGGCCGTCCTCTGCGCCTCGACCGGCAACACCAGCGCCTCGGCGGCCGCGTACGCCGCCCGCGCGGGCCTGGCGGCCGTCGTGCTCGTGCCCCGGGGCCGGATCGCGCTGGGGAAGCTGGCCCAGGCCATCCGCTACGGCGCCCGGATCGTCGAGATCGGGGGCACGTTCGACGACTGCCTGCGCGTGGCCCGCGAGCTCGCCGCGCACCACCCGGCGGCGCTCGTCAACTCGGTCGGCAACGAACTGCGGCTCGCCGGACAACGCACCGTCTCCTACGAGATCGTCGACGCCCTGGGCCGCGCCCCCGACATCCACTGCCTGCCCGTCGGCAACGGAGGGAACATCACCGCCACCTGGGGCGGCTACCGCACCTACGCGCGGGAGGGGCTGGCGTCGACCCTTCCCCGGATCTGGGGCTTCCAGGCCGCCGGAGCCGCGCCGCTGGTGCACGGGGTCCCGGTCGCGGACCCGACGACCGAGGCCACGGCGATCCGGGTCGGCAACCCCGCGACCTGGGACGGGGCCATCGCCGCCCGCGACGAGTCCGGAGGAATGATCGGGGCGGTCACCGATGAGGAGATCTTCGACGCGTACCGGGCCGTGGCGCGCCGCGACGGGGTGTTCGCCGAGCCGGCCTCGGCCGCCGGGATCGCCGGTCTGCTCCGGGAGCACGCCACCGGGCGGCTCGCGGCGGGCCAGACCGTGGTGATCACGCTCAGCGGCAACGGCCTCAAGGACACCGAGGCGTCCCTGCGCGACGGCTACCAGCCGACGGAGGCGTCCGCGGCGACCGCCGACGTCGCCAGGACGCTCGGATGGGACTCCTGACAGCAGCTAGGACGGCGACGGCCGCGGATCCAGCGAGGAGAGACCCACAGTGCGTGTCCCGCACCGTGGGTCTCCGAGCTCACGAGGTCTAGCTCGTCGTTGTCACGTCGTCGACGACCGAGTACACAGGATCGTCGGCGTAGTTGTCGTCGTGGTTGGTGAACGTGAGGGTGTAGGAGTGTCCCGCGGTGACGGGGACCGTGACCTGCTGGAAGGACTTCGCCTGGGTGCAGATCTTGTCCTGCGGGGTGCTCGTCGCCCCGGTCGTGTTGTCCTTGAGGGTCGCGGTGAACCAGGCGTACGCGACCGTGTCGGGGCACGACATCTTGTACCAGAACGACAGCTGGGTGGCTCCGGCCGGCGCGGTGAACGTCTGGCTCAGGGTCGAGTCCGTGCTCGGGGTGACCGCCCCGATCCGGGCGGCGCGGGTTCCGCCGTGTACCGGGGTCGCGATGTTGCCGGTGGCGCCGGCCGACGTCCAGCCGCCCAGGTCGCCGGTCTCGTAGTCGCCGTTGACGACCCCGCCGGCGGGCGGGGTGCCGCCGCTGACCGTGACGTCGTCGAAGGCGGTGTACGAGATGTCGTAGGGGTTGCCGTCGGCGTGGTTGACCAGGGTCAATGTGTAGCTCACCCCGGCGTTGACGGGGGCGGTGACCTGCTTGTAGGCGGTGTCGGTGGAGCAGGTGCGGGCGAGGACCGTGGTCGTGGTGCCGGCGGCGTTGTCCTTCAGCGCGGCGGTGGCCCAGTCGTAGTACACCGTGTCGGGGCAGGTCATCTTGTACCAGAAGGACAGCTGGCCCGCCCCGGTCGGCGCGGTGAAGGTCTGGCTCAGCGTCGACTCCACCGTCGCCGTGGTCGACCCGACGAGCGCCGCCTTCGTGCCGCCGTGCACGGGGCTGGTCACATTCGACGCCGTGCCCGCCTTCGTCCAGCCGGTCAGGTCGCCGGTTTCGAAGTCCCCGTTGACGATGCTGCCGGAGGGGCCTGGGTCGGTGGTGACGGTCAGGGTGTAGCTGGCGCTGTGGCCGTTGGTGGTACCGGTGCCGGTGACCGTGATCGGGTAGGTGCCGGCCGCTGCGGCCGTTGTCGTGGCGATGGTGGCCGTCGAGGAGCCGCCGGACTGCACCGAGCCGGGGTTGAAGGTGACCGAGACTCCGGCGGGGGCTCCGGTGGCCGCCAGGGTGATGTTCTGTGCGCTGCCGGAGACGGTCGCGGTGTTCACCGTCGTGGTGGTCGCCGATCCCGCGCGCACGCTGCCGGAGGTGGCGCTCAGGGTCAGGGAGAACTCGGGTGGCACGTCGGAGGTGTAGAGGGTCAGGTTCCACTTCTGCAGGGCCTCGTTGACCGGCTGGAAGACGGTGTTGGGGCTGCTCTGCCCGCAGGGGTTGCCGCCACCGGAGTGCAGACCGACGGCCTTGGCGGTACTGCCGGAGCCCATGACGTAGCCGCCGCCGGAGTCCCCGGAGTTGGAGCAGGCGTCGGTGTAGGTCAGCCCTTCGATGGTGGGGCCGCCCTGGTACACGACGGTCTGGTTGACGGCCGTGACCTTCCCGCACCGCCACTGGGTGGTGTTCCCGGAGTGGCAGACCGCGTCGCCGACCACGGCCTCGGCGGTGCCGTTCACGCTGACCGCGCCGTTGCCCCAGGTGTTGACCGTGTTGCTCAGGGACCAGTTGTTGGCGTGGTTGACGGCCACCACGCCGAAGTCGCCCTCGTTGGCGTTGATGCTGCGGGAGCCGCCGACGTTGCTCGTGCCGAGCTGCTCGCCCTTCGTGCCGGACGTGTTCTTGCCGTAAGCGGCCTGGTTGGCGTCGTTGGTGCAGTGCCCGGCGGTGACAAGGTGCTTTCCTCCGGTGGAGTCGACGGCCGCGAAGCCGATCGAGCAGTTGGACTCCGTGCCCGGCCACCAGGGATCGCCGGCCTGCACGACCCCGGACTGCTGGCGCTGCGGGCTGCCGTCGACGACCCGGACCGCCGGGCTGAGCGCTGTGGCGGTGTCGAGGAAGCCGGCCGCCGCGCCCCGGTCGTGCACGGTGATGACGACGCTGTTGGTGCGGGCGTCCACGCCCCAGCCGCTGACCCCGGCGACTCCGCGCCCGGCCAGTGCCCCGATCTGGCGGGCCAGGCCGGTCAGTTCGGCGGCGCTGCGGGCGACGGTCTGCGGCACGGCGCCGGCGGCGCGTACCCGATCGGCGGTGGTCTTGTCCGTGACGGCCACGGTGAGTTTGCCGCTGGTGGCGTCGAACCAGGCGCTGGCGGCCAGGTCCCTGCCCAGCGCGGCGGCGATCCGGTCGGCCGTGTCCTGTTGGGCGAGGCGGGTGCGGGCCTGGGCTGCCGTCAGTCCGAGATCGCTTTGTAGGCCGGCGACCATGCCGTCCGGGACGGGGTCGGCGGCGGACGCCGTGACCGGTAGGAGCGCGGCGGTCAGGGCGAGCGCCGCGACAAGATTTCGAAGTGTGGACCGCATGGCGGGACTCCAATCGAAAGCCGTCAATGTCATGACGGTAGGGACGCCGGACGCCTCCCCGAAACAGGGGAATCCCTTGAGCGGCCGTGACCGGCAAAGGGCCGGCTCCGGGGAAGCCAGATCCCGGAGTCGGCCCTTCGTCTCCCCCTCAGGAGGTCATGGGTGGTGCGGTCTTTCAGGTCGGGGCCGGCCCCGCGGACGCCTTGCCGGGGCCGGCCCCTTCCTCTCCCCTCAGTGGGAGGTCACAGGGTGACCGACCAGGTGTCGAGCACGCCGGTGTCGCCGGGCCCGTAGTCGGTGACCCGCAGCTGCCAGGTTCCCGAGGCGGCCGAGTTCGCCGGCACGCTGTAGGACTTCTGGCCGCCGAACGGGGTGCAGGGGTAGTTGCCGGTGCCGGAGTACTTGACCGCGTACACCTGGCCGTTGGGGGCGATCAGGCTGATCCCGAGGTCCTCGGCGCAGGTGTGGTTGATCGTGACCGACAAGGTGACCGGCGTGGTCGCCTGCCCGGTCGCGGTGGAGTTCACCGAGCTGGTGATCCGGTTGTCGTTGATCGGGAAGTCCGTGTCGTTGGTGAACGTCCGCCCGGTCGGCGGAGGCGTGGTCGGGTTCGGCGACGGGCTGGAGCCCCCGTCGGTGACGGTCAGGGTGTAGGTGCTGGTGTGGGTGGCAGAGCCCGTACCCGTCACGGTGATCGTGTAGGTGCCCGGGGTCGCGTTGGTGGCCACCGAGATGTTCGCCGTGGCGCTGGACCCCGACGTCACCGACGACGGGCTGAAGGTCACTTTCACCCCGGCCGGCACGTTGCTCGCCGTCAGGGCCACCGACTGGGCCGCGCCCGAGGTGGTGGCCGTGTTAACCGTCGTCGTCAACGACTGGCCCAGGTTCGCGGTGCCCGAGCTCGGACTGACCGTCACCGAGAAGTCGTTGACGGTGCTGGTCCCCACGGCCAGATTCCAGATGGTGTACGCGATGCCGTCCGCGCTGCGGTTGAGCGCGGTCGCGTTGATGTTGGAGGTGGTGTCACACGACTGGTGGTAGCAGGAGTCATACGCCTGCCCGGCCGTGCCGCCCCACTTGGTGGCCTCCGCCGGCGACTTGGTGGCGTTGGCCCCGGTCGCGTACCCGGAGGTGGGGACGCCGCCGTTCTGGAACGACGCGTCGTCGGAGCGGCCCTGGCCCTCGACGTTCTCCTGGGGCGCCAGGTTCAGCGAGTCCCAGTACGCCTTCATCGGCGCCGACGTCGCGGTGGTCAGGTTGTTGATGAAGTACCCGCCGTTGGGCGAGGCGACCATATCGAAGTTGTAGTACCCCTTGATCGCGCTCTTCTGCGCGGCGGTGAGGGAGTTGACGTAGAACTTGGAGCCGTTGAGGCCCTGCTCCTCGTCCGTCCACCAGCCGAACCGCACGTGCTTGGTCATCGTCGGGTTGGCCTGCGCCAGGGCGAGGGCCGCCTCCAGGATCGACGCCGACCCGGAGCCGTTGTCGTTGATGCCCGGCCCCGCGCTGACGCTGTCGAGATGCGCGCCGAACATGACGGTGTTGTTGGTGTCGCCGCCCGGCCAGTCGGCGATCAGGTTGTTGGAGACGTAGGTGCAGCTGGTGCAGTTCTGCTCGGTGACCGTGAAGCCGGCCGCCTGCAACTTGCCCTTGATGTACGCCACGGACTGGGTGTGCCCGGCCGATCCGGCCCGGCGGGTGCCGCCGTTCTGCGAGGCGATCGTGCCCAACTGGGCCAGGTGCGCCTGCACCTTGGCCACGTCGATGTCCGGCGCGCCGCCGGGGTTCGGGTTCCCGCCGCCGACGGTCAGGGCGTAGGTCGCCGTGTGCGTCGCCGATCCGGTCCCGGTCACCGTGACGGTGTAGGTGCCTGCGGTCGCGGAGGTCGAGGCGGCGACGGTCATCGTGGCGTTCGCGCCGCTCTGCACCGACGCGGGGCTGAACGACACCGTGACCCCGGACGGCTGCCCGGACGCGCTGAGGTTCACGGTCTGCGCGGTGCCGCTCGTCGTCGTCGTGCCCACGGTGACGGTGGTCGAGGCGCCCGGCTGGACGCTGCCACTCGCCGGGCTCAACGAGACCGAGAAATCATTGCCAGGGGTGCCGGTGCACGTCGCCTCACCGGACTGCGCCGGCAGGGTCACCGCGTCCCACGCGGCCTTGGTCTTGGTGAACAGAGCACACGTGGAGTCGAGGCTCTTTGCGGCCTGCAGGGTGGCGATGCGGTACTTCTTGTACGTCATCCCCGACGTCTTGAGCAGCATCGCGTTGTAGAACACCTTGCCGGCGCTCTGGATCCCGACCCCGGTCAGCGTGCTGCTGTTGCAGGTCGGGCTCGTCGGCTGCCCGTCCGTCGGGGCGGTGCCCTCGGCCAGCAGGTAGAACCAGTGGTTCAGGGGCCCCGCAGCGTCGTGCACCTCGGTGTTCGGGATGCTCGACGAGTAACAGTTGGGGCTGCGGCCGTCCTTGGACGGGTCGTACATGTACCGCAGCGGCTTGCCGTCGCCCTGGAGGCTGACGACCTCGCCGACCTCGAAGTCGGGCCTGTCCTTGGGGTTGTTCGCGTACGCCTCGGTCAGGGAGCCGAAGATGTCCCCGGTGCCCTCGCCCAGCCCCGCCTCGGAAGAGGTGCCACCCGGGGTGTACTCGTCGAGCCCGTGCCCCATCTCGTGCCCGACCACGTCGAGGGCCACGAGCTGGCGGTCGTTGGGCTGGTTGTGCCCGAAGGCGGCGTAGCCCTGGCCGTTGTACCAGTGCGCGTTGACGTCGCCCTCGTTGACGTAGATCGGCACCGCGTTGCCGTTGCCGTCGATCCCGTTGCGGCCCAGCCAGTTCTTCAGCATGTCCCACTCGCGGCCGACGGCGTAGAACGCCTCGGCGCAGGCGGTCTTCAGATCCGTGCCGGAACCGTTGCCCCAACTGGTAGAAGTGTTCGTGTAGACGCTCTTCGTGCTGTAGTCGCCGCACTTCAGGCCCGGGCGGCCGGTGTCGACCAGGGTGCGGTTGCTCCCCGAGGCGGAGGCGTCGATGTCGACGGTCCCGTCGTAGTACCCGTTGACGGTGTCGGCGTGCACGCCCTCGACCGCGTCGGCCACCTGGCCGCTGTGCGCGTCGACGTACACGGTCTGCTCGCTGGGCTCGGAACCCTTGCGGCCCGTCACCAGGGTCTCCCACGCCAGCCGCGGGTGCTCGTCACGGACCAGCACCACGAGACGGGACGTGCCCACGGTGTCGACCCGGGTCAGCTTCGCCCGCGACGCGACGGCGGCCTGCTCGGCGGTGACGGTCGCGGCGATCGGCACCGAGATCGCCGTGTGCGACGCCGAGGCTGTGGTCAGCACGTGCCCGGCGGCGTCGGTGGCCACGACAGCATCGCCACCCACTACCGGAAGTCCCTTGTAGGTGCGGTCGTAGGACACGTAGTACAGGTCCCGCTGACCCGGGTCGCCGCCCCGGTACACCGCTCGGCGGTCGAACTGCTCGCTGGGGCCCTTGCCCAGCGCGTCCAGCCCGCTCAGGGCCGCCCGGTCGGCGGCGGCGACCGCCAACCCGACGGGATCGGACGCCTGTGCGGACGGCGACTGCGCCGCCGACCACGACAACGCCGCCGCCGTGCCGGCGACCACCGCGAGGGCGATCCCGGCCGCTGCGACCGGTAACCCGGCTCTACGCCTCATGTGCGCACTCCTTCGACTCCATCCGCGCACACCGATGGCGCGGATAACGGGCAGCTAACAAGAGATCGACGCCCACGGAAACGGAGGAAACCCTTGACGCGGCATTGTTAAGGCCCCCTTGAGGTCCGAGCTGCCCCAGGTGTCGAGATCCGACCAGGTCAAGGGCTTTCCCGGTATCCGGGGGATGGGGCCGAGCCGCAGGTCCCGGCCAGCGCCTCAGCTTGCCGGCATCGTGACGGATGACACCCTGCCGGCCCGCCGATCACTGGTCCGGGTGTCTGCTACGGTGATCTACGTATTTCGGACGCGCGAAAATACGGTTCCCGGTAGTGGTTAGTCCGGGCGGGGCCTTGGAGCCCTCAGCACACCCTGGTGGTCGTGCCCGGTGCGTCCCTCTCTCATCACGAGACTGGGACGGCAATGACTGACATTCACCCCCGTGGCGTTGCCACCCTCGAACAATTCTCTGTGTACCGGTGGCGCTGGCCCGCCCTGGCCGTGCTGCTCGTCGCCGAGGCGATGGACATGCTCGACGCGCTGATCGCCACCATCGCCTCACCGGCCATCCGCGCCGACCTGGGCGGTGGCGCGAGCACGATGCAGTGGCTCGGGGCCGCCTACGCCCTGGCCATGGCGGTCGGGCTCATCACCGGCGGGCGACTGGGCGACATCGCCGGCCGCAGACGCATGTTCCTGATCGGCGCCACCGGGTTCACCGCGGCGTCCCTGGCATGCGCGGTCGCCGACTCCCCCGGCATGCTGATCGGGGCCCGGGGCCTGCAGGGCCTGTTCGGCGCCATCATGATCCCGCAGGGGCTGGGCATCATCAAGGAGATGTTCCACGGCCGCGAACTCGGCCAGGCGTTCGGCATGTTCGGCCCGGTGATGGGTCTGGCCTATGTGGGCGGCCCGGTATTCGCCGGCTGGCTGATCCAGCTCGACCCGCTCGGCGCCGGCTGGCGTACGATCTTCCTGATCAACCTGCCGCTGGGCGTGTGCGCCCTGCTCGGCGGGTGGCGGTTCCTGCCCGAGTCGCGCAGCCCCGACCGGCCCCGCCTCGACCTGGTCGGCGTCGCGCTGGCGTCGCTGGCGGCCCTGCTGGTCGTCTACCCGCTCGTCCAGGGCCGCGAACTGGGCTGGCCCGCCTGGACCTTCGGCTGCCTCGGTGCCGGGATCGCCACGTTCGCACTCTTCGGCTGGTACGAGTCGCGCGTGGCGAAAGCCGGCGGCGACCCGCTGGTCGTGCCGAGCCTGTTCCGCAAACGGGCGTTCGCCGGCGGCCTGGCGATGGGCACGGTCTTCTTCGCCGCCGTCGCCGGCTTCTCCCTGGTCCTGAGCCTGTACCTGCAACTCGGCCTCGCCTACTCCCCGGTTCAGGCCGGCCTGGCGAGCCTGCCCTGGTCGGCGGGGCTGATCCTCGGCTTCGTGGCCCTCCATTTCGCGGAGAAGCGCACCGAGCCTGGGCGCGCGGTGATCCAGTCCGGCACCGTGGTGATGGCCGCCGGCATCGCGGCGTTCATCGCCACCCTGGATGCCGACCCCACCGGCTGGCGGCTCGCCCCGGCGCTGGTCCTCACCGGCCTGGGAATGGGACTCATCATGGGCCCGTTCTTCGGCACCGTGCTGTCCGCCGTCGACCCGCACGAGTCCGGCTCCGCATCGGGCACCCTGACCGCCGTCCAGCAGCTCGGCGCGGCCCTGGGCGTCGCGGTCCTCGGCACCGTGCTCTTCGGATCCCTCGGCGGGGCGGACCACCTCGCGCCGGGAACGCCCGGGGCCTTCACAGGCCCGATGGAGGTCACGCTGTGGGTCGAGGTCGCCCTGCTCGCCGCGACCCTGCTGGCCTCCTGGTTCCTCCCCCGACACGGCCACCCGCAGGAGCATTGACCGCCGCACCGGCGCCGCCCGCTGACTCGGGGGGCGCCGGTGCGTCGTGGGGTCACGCGGTGAGCGTCCAGCCGTTGAGGGCGCCGAAGTTCCAGGCCTTCGTGTCGGTGACGCGCAACGTCCAGGTCCCCGCGATCGGCGCGGACACTCCGGGCACCTGGTAGGTGCCGCCGCTGAAGCTGGCGCACGCGCCGGTCGAGGCGGACTTCACGGGGTACTGGCGGCCGTCGGGTGCGACGAGCACGATCGCCAGTTCCGCGCCGCACCAGTGGCTGGCCTTCACCGTGACGGTCACCGTACTGGCGGCCGATCCGGTGCCGGTGGCCGTGATCGGGCTGTCGACACTGCCGGGGTCGGGGACGAAGTACGTCCTCGTGCTGGTGAACGTGTGGGTGCCCGGCGGGTTGCCGCCGCCCTCGACGGTGAGCGTGTAGGTGGCCGTGTGGCTGGTCGTACCAGAAGCAGAGACCGTGATCGGGTAGGTGCCGCCGGCCGCGGTGGCCGCAACGCTGATCGTCGCCGTCGCGTTCTGGCCCGTGGTTACCGAGGCCGGGTTGAAGGTGACGGTCACCCCAGCCGGCGCGCCCGAGGCCGACAACGCGACGGTCTGTGGCTCCCCGGACACGGTGGTGGTGGCCACGGTCGTCGTGGCCGACGAACCGGGAGCCACCGTGCCGGCGGCCGGGCTCATCGCCAGGGAGAAGTCGCGGGTGGGCGCGCCGTCGAGTTGCTGTCGGATGATCTCGGCGTAGTGGGTGAGCTGGGAGGTGACCTGCGGGCCGGCGCAGTTGGTGTCACCGGACTCGATCAGGCCCACGAGCTTGTACCCGGTGGCCGGGGTGCCGGCGACCACCCCGCCGCCGCTGTCGCCCTTGCACACGCCAAGGGTGTCGTTCTTCGTCGGGCCGAGACACAGCTGCTTGTCGGCGTTGAACTTCCATCCCAGGTCGGTGCACTTGGCGTTCTCGACGATGGGAAGTGTCGCCTTCTGGATGTGCGAGGTGAATGTGGGCGTCGAGGACGTGAAGCCGTAGGTGCTCAACGTCAGGTTGGTCCCCACGGCGTTGGTGGCCGGGTCAGTGGCCACCTGCACGACCGAGGCGCCGACGTTCTTGTCCAGGGTGAGGATCGCGATGTCGTCGCCATCGAGCTTGCCCGAGACGTAGTCCGGGTGCACCCAGTAGCTGGAGATCTTCGCCTCGACGCCGGCCGTGGTGGTCAGGTCGTCGCGGCCGTACATCACCGTCTTGTCCTTGACGTCGCCCAGGGTGGCGTCCAGGCAGTGCGCGGCGGTGAGGACCTTGTTCGGTCGGACCAGCGCGCCGCCGCAGGACACATGCTGCGGATGCGGGCTACCGGGCCGGGTGATGACCACCGTCCACGGGTACTCGGCCGTCGTGGTGTCGGTGCCGCCCTTGACCGCCTGGGCGCCGGCCGCGGGCAGCAGCGCCGCGGCCAGGCCGGCGAGCAGGATGAGGATGATTCTTCGCATGAGGGCCCCTTGGCGTGGTGGGTGGGAACGTCCGCCACGTTATGAACATCGATGGACCGCCGAAACGGAGAATCCCCTTGCTCACAGGTGTCAGAAGCGCACCTCGGGAAATGGCACGGTGAGGGTCCGTTCAGAAGCAGGCCCCGACGCACCCCGCAGGTACTGGTCAAGGGGTTTCCCCCATTCCTGGAGTCATCGCGGGTGGCTAGCGTCCACAGGATGCGTCGACTCCTAGTTCTGCCCTTGATCGCCATGGTCCTCGTCGTCATCGCCGCGTGCGGCCCTGACGCGACACCAGCGGGTCCGTCGACCCCGAAGCCCGGCCCGACCACTCCCGGCGCCCAGGTACAACACCCGGCCTGACCTCGACGAACCGGCGCAGCGGGAAGCCTCGCGTAGGCCGCCTCTGCATACCCCCGAGTAGCAACGAGTTCGTCGTGCCCACCCCGATGTCGTTAACAATTGCGCTTTGTGGGTTTGCAAGGGAGAACTCCGCATCCTTGTGCTCCGTCGGTGTAGAGCATGAAGTGATGCTTCACCGCCGACTGCACAACGAACATGGCTGATCCTGAGCCCCGGCCGGACTCTCTCGCCCACGTACTCAGTGAGGCAATTGCCGCACGTGGCCTGAGCCTGCTCTCCATCGTCGCGCACCTACGCCGGCGAGGGATCTCCACCACCGGACCAACATTGAGCTACTGGAGGGACGGCCGCCGCATACCCAGGAGCCCGCGGTCAGCCGTCATCCTGGTGTGCCTCGAGGATCTGCTGGAACTTCCCACCGGCGCACTCACCCGAGGAATGCTGGAGTCGCTCCGCGAGGACGCGGCAGCCGGGCTTCCGACGATTCCCGGACTCGCTTCCACCATCAGGAAGTTCTGCTCCGGATGGAACTTCCCACTGGTGAGCGTGAACGGACACGGTCATTGCCATGTCGGCCCGGACCGCACCATCCAACGGCTGACCCACCAGCAGACGCTCCGCGCCGCAGCCGACGGTCCGGACCGCCTGATGGTGCTCACGATGACGGACAAGGGAAACCGGGCTCCGCACATCACGCCACTGCGCAACTGCGCCGTGGGCCGCACGCAGCCATTTGGCGCGCGCCGCCGGCTCACCGAGCTGCTGCTCGACGGGGCCCTGTCACGGGGCGAAACTGTCATGGTCGAGTACGAGGTCGTGTGCGACCCGCCCCGGGTGGAGTCCGCGATGACGCACTTCCACCAGAATCCCGTCCCCCAGCAGGTGACCGAGGTCCACTTCGACCCTGCCCTGCGTCCGGCCCGGTGTTGGGAGTTCGTGGCTCCTGCGGGCGGAGTGGTACGCACGCGACCACTGACTCTCGACGCCGACACGGTCGCGGTGTCCCTGACCCGCGACTGTCCCAGAGGGGCGACCGGAGTTCGTTGGGAATGGTGAACAGGGTGCGGATGTACCGGCACTGGATCGGGTGCCGGTCGCCGTACACCCGCGATCTGGAGTGGGAGCACGCCGACGCCGTGGCCGGCTGACCGACCGGGTGACCTGCGCCGGCCGCCTGACACCGGGGGGCGGCGCAGGACTCGCATTGTTGACAATTCACCTTTTTCATTGCTTATTGACCGGCGATGGTGGTCCCTCCACACTCCACATGAGTCTTCTGCGACGCGAGGAAAGGAGCTGCCCGTGGTCGAGCAGGCCGCTGGGGACGGTGCGCCCGAGTGCAACCCGACGGAGGCGGTCGACGGACCGGCCGCCATGTCCCTCGAACAGTTCGACCTCGATGTCGGTGATCCCGCCGTATCGGATTCACGTCCGACATGCCTGCACCTGTGGCCGTTCGGGATGCGCCAGTGGGCGGAGGCATGGCTGCGCGGGGGACTGCATCTGGAGTACCCGTCACACGCACGGTTCCGCGCCGACCGGTCACGCCGGTGCCACGACCCTGTTGACCCGTCGCCACCAACTGGGCCCGACGCTGAGGACGAGCGGCCCGACCGGGCGGACGAACCCTCGGCGGACTAACCCCAGTCCCATTCCGTGCCATAGACGCCGGGATCCGCGTCGAGGAGGACCAGATGCGCCCGCGACGAGGCGTTGAGGTGCAGATCCCGCACGAGGTTCCAGCTGATCCCGTCGGCGGGACGCGACAGGCTCCGGATCCGCCGGGGCCGTGCGGAAGAGGCGAAGCACACCTCCTGGGTGTACATCCGTACCCGGTAGGGCAGTTTGCGTTCGTAGTGGAACGCCAGCGGCGCCGGACGGCCGAAGGTGAGGAGGTGTTCGGTGATCAACGTCTCGCCGCGCATCAGCGGTCGGTCGAACAACAGCTCCGTCGCGAGAAGACCGGACTCTCGATCATGCACCAGGCGGCCCAGGTGACAGTTGCGCAGACCCGTGACAACCGGCGGTGGGCATGCAGGTTCATCGACGCGGTGTACGACGGCGACCCACCGGTCGGGGCCGTCGACGATGGCGCGCAGCACCTGCATGGACCACAGGGAGTGCTCCGTGCGATCGGCGTTCACCAGGACCCGGTCGTGCTGGCTGATTCGGGTCAGGCGGTGGTCCCACCGGGTGTCCACCTGCCCCAGCAGCGACGACACCCTGGCGGGATCCGGCCACAGTCCGCCCTCCGCCAGGATACTGGGCGCATCGGACCGTGTCCGAGGTCCAGGATGACGAACCAGGCTCGACAATGTGCCCGGTGGCAGGGCCAGGACGGACTCCAGGGCCGGTAGCACGGCCCGGGTATGGCGTCGGGACGGCAGTCGCTGACCCGACTGCCAGTAGCTGAGGGTCGCGACGCTGATGCTGATGCCGAGCAGGTCCAGGCGGTGACGCATCCGTTGCAGGCTCAGGTCGGTGGCGCCCACCGCTGTTCGCAACGCGTCGGCGAACGTCTGTGCCACTTCGGCGGAGCCGTCCGAGGACGGGTTCCGGCCAGGGCCGTTGGCGGTCATCGGCTGGTCACGGTCTGGTGACCGCGAGGGTGTAGCCACCCGCGCCGCTGTCGGCCTTGTGCGTTCCGGAGACCGTCGACCGGCGGTAGGTGCCGTTGGGCTGAAACGCCGACGTCGCCGCGCCGGCCAGCAGCGTGACCCCGGTCAGCGGACAGGTGCGGGTACCGAGGGGGGTTCGTGCCATGGCAGATCCTTAGAAGGAGACCGCACCCGACCGGGGCAGCTCATGGGATGGGAGACCCAGCCTCACCCCTCGGCCCCGCCCGGCGAAGCAGAGGAAACCCTTGTCCTGACCGCTTTCCCATCACCGGGGACTGCGGGGAAAGGGCCGGCTCCGGGGAGCGACGTCCCGGAACCGGCCCTTCCTCTCCCCTCACAGGAGGTCTTTGTTCCCGAGCGACCTTCTCGGTGTGGGCGGCGTAGCGGTCGTGGACCGCGGGCCGGGAGTCCGAGCAGACAGAGCTCCCGGCCGGCGGCGACTACCAGCCGGTGACCTGCCAGCTGAACGTGGTGCTCCCCGACGCGCCGCCCGAGTCGGTCGCCGTCACCTTCACCGTGGAGGTGCCGACGCTGGTCGGGGTCCCGGTGATCTGACCGGAGGAACTGATGGCCAGCCCCGCCGGCAGGCCGGTGGCCGTGTAGGTCAGCGGCAGGCCCTTGCTGTCGGTGGCCCGGATCTGGACGGCGAAGGCCTGCCAGCCGGCGAAGCTCCACTGGTTGCCCGGGTTGGTGACGGTGACCGTCGCGCCCGGCGCACCGGTCGGGCTGGCGGTCGGCGAGGCGGTGGGCCGCACGGTCGGGGAAACGGTCGGGGACGCGGTGGGCTTGACCGTGGGCGAGCTGGTCGGCTGCGCGCCGCCCGTGTACAGGGTCAGGTTCCACTTCTGCAGCGCCTCGTTGAGCGGCTGGAAGGTGGTGTCCGGGTCACTTTGTCCGCAGGGGTTGCCGCCGCCGGAGTGCAGGCCGACGGCCTTGGCCGTGCTGCCCGAGCCCATGTAGTACGCGCCGCCGGAGTCACCGGCGTTGGAGCACGCGTTGGTCTGGGTGAGCCCGTCGACGCGCACGGTCGGGTTGCCGTTGGCGTCGACGTACTGGATGGACTTGTTGACCTCGGTGACCGTGCCGCACCGCAGGTGCGTGGTGTTGCCGGAGTGACAGATCGCGTCTCCGACGACCGCGTCGGCACTGCCGTTGACGCTGACCGGCGCCGCGCCCCACGTGTTGACGGCGTTGCTCAGCGTCCAGCCGTTCTGGTTGACGGCGACGACTCCCATGTCGCCCTCGTTGCCGTTGACGCTGCGGCTGCCGCCCGTGTTGGAGGTGCCGAGCTGCTCCCCCTTCGAGCCAGACGAGTTCTTGCCGTAGGCGGCCTGGTTGACGTCGTTCGTGCAGTGCCCGGCGGTGAGGAAGTGCTGGCCACCGGAGGAGTCGGCGGCCGCGAATCCGATCGAGCAGTTCGTCTCGGTGCCCGGCCACCATGGGTCGCCGTTGGTGACCACCCCGGACTGCTGGTGCTGGGCGGAGGTGGTATCCACGACCCGGATCACGTCGCCGAGGGCCTTGAGCCGGCTGACGAACGCCTCGGTGCGTTCCGTGCGGGCGTTTCTGTTGACGGTGACCGTCACGGTGTTCGTGCGCGGATCCACCGCCCAGCCGTTGACCCCGGGCACCCCGGCGGCGAGGTTGCCGATGTTGCCCGCCAGCCCGGCCAGCTCGCCCTGTGAGCGGGTGACGATCTTCGGTACGGCCCCGGCCGCCCGTACCCGGTCGGCGCCGGCGGCGTCGGTGACCGCGACGTTCAGCTTCCCGGTGGCGGGGTCAAACCACGACGCGGAGGTGAACTCCACACCGAGCCTGCCGGCGACCGCGTGTGCCGCGTCCTGCTGGGCGAGCCGGGTGAGGGCCTGCTGCGGGGTGATGCCCAGATCGCGCGACAGCGACGCGACCAGTTCCGGCGACGCCGCGTCGGTGGGCGCGGGGGGTACCGGCGAAGGCGGGCATGATCGCCCCGACGCCGAGCACCGCGAACGCGAGCGCACCGAAAGCGCCCCCCGCAGCCCGCTTCTTGTGTGTGAACGCCACTGTGTGACTCCTTGGTTGCGCGGATGTGTTGCGTGCCGGTGACGTGGATCACTGGCACTGGTGAACGGTAGGCAGCGCGCGCGTGCTCCTGAAACGGAGAAAACCCTTGCTCCGCAGTTCAGCGGCCGGGGGCGCTGTTCGAGAGGCCGGGTCGTCGAGGCGCGCGCGGACAGCATGGGGCCGGACCGCCGATCGCGGGGCCGTGGCGTCCGGGACCACGGCCCCACGCTGTCGGGCGGGCTAGAGGGTCACCGACCACCAGTCGAGGGTGCCCTCGTCGCCGTAGCCGTAGTCGGTCACCCGCAGCTGCCAGGTACCCGTCGCGGGCGAGCTGACGTTCGGCACGGTGAAGGACCGCTCCCCGGTCCACGCGGTGCAGTCCCAGCCCCCGCTGTACTTCAGGGTGTAGAGCTGCCCGCCCGGGGCCACGAGCGTGACGCCCAGGTCCTCGGAGCACGGGTGGGTGATGGCGAGTTTCACCGTCACCGGGTTGGCGGCCTGGCCGGTCGCGGTCGACGACACGGGGCTGAAGATCCGGGTGTTGTCCCGGATCGGGTAGTCGGTGTCGCTGCGGAAGGTGCGTCCGCTGGAGGTGGACACCGTCAGCTGGTACTCGGCGGTGCGGGTCACCGATCCGGACGCCACCACGGTGAGGGCGTACGTCCCGGCCGGCACGGAGGCGCCGACGGTCACGGTGGCTGTGGACGACCCGCCGGTCTGGACGCTGGCCGGGTTGAAGGCGACCCCGATCCCGACCGGGCCGACGCCGCCCATGCTCGCGGTCAGCGCGACCGTCTCAGGGCTGCCGGACACGACGGCCGTGGATACCGAGAACGTGCCCGTGCCGCCGGCCGGCACGGACCCGGACGACGGGTTCAGCGACACCGAGAAGTCGTTCGTCGTCGGCCCGGTTCCGGTCACGGTGAGGCTGTAGGTGGCGGTGTGGGTCGCCGAGCCGGTGCCGGTGACGGTCACCGGGTAGGTGCCCGGCGGGGTGGTGGCCGAGGTGGCGACGGTCAGGGTAGACGAGGCGCCGGGCGTCACCGTGCTCGCGCTGAACGACGCCGTGGCCCCGGACGGCAGGCCCGTGGCCGTCAGGGTGATCGCGGTCGGGGTGCCCGCCACGACCGAGGTGGACACGGTCGCGGTCACCGAGGAGCCGGCATTGACGGTCCCGGAGCCGGGGCTGACGGCCAGGGAGTAGTCGTTCGTCGTGGTGCCGCCGCCGAAGGAGCTGATGTTGAGCACCTTGCTCGGCGAACCGGTGCCGGGCACGTTCTTGATGGTGACGTTCGAGGCGGCGTTGACCAGGGCGGCCTCGACCTGCGCGGGCGTCGCGGTCGGGTTGCCCTGCAGGTAGAGGGCTGCGGCGCCGGCCGCGTGCGGGCACGCCATCGACGTGCCGGACTTCGTGGTCGAGCCGGTGTCGGCTGCGGCGTTGGCGGCGACGATGTTCACTCCGGGCGCGAACAGGTCGACGCACGTGCCCCAGTCGGTGCCGACATCGAAGGAGTCGGTGTTGTCGATCGCGCCGATCGAGATCAGCTTCTTCCGGTTCGACGGCGAGGTCTGGCACGCGTCCTTGGAGTTGTTGCCCGCAGCGACCACCACGGTCACCCCGGAGTCGCTGAGCCGTTCGATCGCGTCGTCGACGGTCGGGTGGGTCAGGTCCGGGTCGCCGGTGCTGAAGTTCGCCACGGCAGGCTTCTTCGCGTTGGCTGTCACCCAGTCGGTGGCCTTGACGACGTCGGCGTCCGTGTTGGACGTGTTGCAGCCCTGGAACTGGCGCACCGGCACCAGGGTTGCCTTCTTCGCTACCCCGTAGAGGGTGCCGCCGGCCGTGCTCGCGACGTGGGTGCCGTGCCCGTTGGAGGGACAGTCCTCGGTGCCGTTGCCGTCGTCGAAGATCGAATGGCCCTCGCTGACCGCGACCCGGCCGCCGAAGTCGGTGTGCGTGGAGCGGATCCCGCCGTCCACGACATAGATCCGCACCCCGGATCCGTCGGCGTTGTAGGTGTACTTCTTGTCCAGCGGCAGGTTCGCCTGGTCGACCCGGTCCAGCCCCCAGTTCGGCGGGTTGTCCTGGGTGACCGGGGCCGCCGAGGCCATGTGGTTGATCCCGTTCGTGGACACGTACTTCACAGCGGGATTGCGCCGGACCTTCGCCAGCGCCTCGTCGGTGAGCGAGGCCGCGAAGCCCCGTAGTGCGACGTTGTAGGTGTACTTGACCCGCGCCTCGCTCGCCGTGAGCCCGAAGGTCGGCAGCGGGTTGTCGGGCACCAGGCCGGCGTTGTCCTTCAGCACCACGATGTACTCGCCGACCACCGACTGTCCCGCGCTCAGCAGCGGGGCCGGCTCGACCGCATCCGTCGCGGCCAGAGCCGGCGCGGCGCCGAACAGGCCGATCACCATTGCGAGGGGGATTGCCCTGATAAGAGGTTTCATGGCCACAAGCTACGGTCTGACCTCCGTACATTTATACAGAACAATCCCTTGTCTTCACCTCGGCGGACGCACGCAGGCACAGCCGTCGAGTGACATGCCCACGACAAGGGATTCCCCGGATTCCCCGGACGGGTGCGTTCACGAGCATGACTTCATGCGAAAACTGACTATGAGGACACTCGCCGCGCTGGCCGTCGCCGTGCTCGCGGTCCTGACCCTGCCGGGTACGGCCGAGGCGATCCGGGGCGGCACCCCGGTATCCGTCGCGGACTATCCCTGGGCGGCGGTGAGCACCCGGCCGGGCAGCGCGCACCCGTACCGCGAGTCGTGTAGCGGGGTGCTGCTGTCGCCGACGCTGTTCATGACGGCCGGGCACTGCACGATGAAGGTGGAGACCTGGGACGTGCGCACCGTGATCGTCGGGCGCACCGACATGGCCACTACCGAGGGGATCGAGGTGAAGCCGGTCGACGCGTGGCTGCACCCTGACTACCCGAACTGCAACGAGGGACTGCAGTGCGGCGACATCGGCATCTGGGTCCTGGCCAAACCCGTCGGCACCTCCTACGTCCAGATCGGCACCGCCGCCGACGAGGCGGTCGGCACCAACTCCACGATGATCAGCTGGGGCCAGATCGGCGGCGGCACCAACTCCACGATCGCCCGCAAGGCCACCTTCCCCGTCACGACCGAGCAGACCTGCAAGGACAAGGGCTACGACTTCAAGACCGGCAAGATCCTGTGCTTCGGCCCCGTGAACGGCGACGTCGGCACCTGCGTGGGTGACAGCGGAGCCGGGTATGTCGTCGGCGCAAAGCTGATCGCCGTGCACTCCGGGGGCGACTCCAACTGCAACGGCCCGCAGATGGGCATGCGGGTGGTCGACCAGGCCGCCAACATCCAGAAAATCATCGACGGGCACGGGGACCAGTCGGGCTGGCGGCACCTGGGCACCGGTACCCCCGCGAATGACTTCTCGGTGTCGACCAGCCCGACCAGCGGCGACGTCGGGCCGGGCCAGGCCGCGAGCGTCACCGTGAACACGGCCACGACCTCCGGAGCCGCCCAGTCCGTCGCCCTGAGCGCATCGGGCCTGCCCAGTGGCGTCACCGCCTCGTTCTCCCCCACCTCGGTGCAGTCCGGCTCCTCGTCGACTCTCACACTCGCGACCAGCGCGAACACCCCGCCGGGGACCTATCCGATCACGGTCACCGGCACGGGATCAGCAACGCACACCGCCACCTACACGCTGCGGGTCACCGGATCCGATCCGGCCGGCGACTTCTCGATCGGCCTCAGCCCGGCCTCGGGCACCGTCGCCGCCGGAGCCTCCACGACCACCACGGTGAACACGGCCACCACCGTCGGAAGCGCGCGGACTGTGAACCTCACCGCCAGCATGGGGGCCGCCGCGCCAGTGGGGATCACCGTCACCCTCAACCCGAACTCCGTGCAGTCGGGGGCCTCGTCGACGATGACCGTCTCGGCCTCCTCGACCACGCCGGCCGGCACCTACCCGATCACCGTCCTCGGCACGGCTGCCAGCGACCCGGCGTTGACCCACGCCGTCGAGTACACCCTTACCGTCACCGGCGGAGCCCCGGCCCGCACCTTCCGCAGCGACACCGACTACCCGATCCGCGACAACCAGCGCCTCTTCAGCCCGGTGACCTCCACGGCCACCGGACAGGCCGCGACCTCGGTCAGCCTGCGGATCGGGCTCAGCCACACCTGCTCGGAGGACCTGGGCATCTCCCTCGTCGCGCCGGGCGGGCAGGTGTACACCGTGAAGTTCTCCGGCAGCGGCAACTACCCGTGCACGCCGTGGAACGGGGAGCGGACGTTCACCGCCACCGGGGTCGCCTCGGCCGCTTCCGGGACCTGGCAGCTGCGGGTCACCGATTACGGCCCCGGCGACCAGGGCACCCTTGACTACTGGTCGCTGACCCTGTAACTCCTCGTGCTCCCATCTGGCCCGGCCCCGCTACCCGGGGGCCGGGCCAGAGTTTCATGCGCGCGGGTGTCGTCAGCGACCCCGTCACAGCGAGAGAGCCCACGGAACGGCCACCTGTGGGTACATATGGGATCCGTCCCAGGATGCGGCCGGATGCGAATGCAGCCCTGGTTCGTTGGCCATCGTCATCGACCGCCGGCGCCGACCACTTGTGAAAACGCCGGATCGGCGCCGCAGTCCGGGCGTAGCGTCGAAGGCATGATGTACGCGCTGTTGAACAAGCTGACCGCCAAGCCTGGGCACCGCGACGAGGTGCTGGAACTGCTCGTCGCGTCGGGCAGGCTGCTGCGCGACAACCCGGCGTGCCTGCTGTACCTGGTGTCCGCCTCCGTCGCCGAGCCCGAGGTGATCTGGGTACAGGACCTGTGGATCGGCCGCGAGGAGCACGAGGCGTTCCTGAACCGGCCCGAGCTGCGCCCGTTCATCGACCGGACGGTACCACTGCTCGCCGGCATGCCGGAACAGATGGAACTCCGCTCCGTGCGCGGCGTCGGAGCGTCGCTGCCACCCGAACTGCGCTGACACCGACCGAGGCGTCACGGCCGCTGCCCGGCGCGAGCGCCCTGCCACCTCCCTCATACAGCGGATCGCTGACGCTACGTCTCACGACTCCCCCAGTCGCGACGACCACCGCCGCCGTGATCGTCGACCCCGCCGCGTCCACCAGCCCCTGGGCTATCACCGACAATCGGCTACGCGCCCTGGTCCTGCCGCCGGGCCGGTCGCGCCCGGTCATGCGCTTTCTTTGTCTTCCAGCCCGACGGCGTCGCGGAGCTCTTCGAGGTCGTGCTGCAACTGCGGGGCGGTGTGGGCCTGGGACGCCATCAGGTCGGCCAGGGCGTCGGCGATGGCGTTGAGTTTGTCCTGCACGGCCCGATCGGAGCGCGACTGGGTGTTCTGCAGCAGCGCGACCAGCAGGAACGTGATGATCGTGGTGGCCGTGTTGATGATCAGCTGCCAGGTGTCGAGGGTGCCGATCAGGAAGTATGACGGCGCCCAGATCAGCACGAGCAGGACACAGATGACGAAGAACCACGCCTTGGACGCGAAGGTGGCGGCTTTGGTGGCGAACCGGTCGAACACCCCGACTTGCGGGGTGACGTCGGAAGGCATGTGGGCCGGGTGGGAGCCCACGCTGGACGGGGCGGCTGACTGGTCATGCATTCGAAATACCCGCACCTGGCCTCGGGAAAACGGCCGCCTCACGGCGAGCGGGCCCGCACGGGCGTGAAGGCCCGCCCAAGTGGGATCGTAATCGACGGTGTCCATACCGGACCGGGTGTGCTCGGCGTCATCTGCATGGTCGCGCCCGGACAGGCTGCTCGTCGGACTGACCGGCGGCGCGCTCCTCGGCCTCGTCGGGGTACTGATGGCGGTACCGGTCGCAGCCGCGGACAAGGTCGTCTACGACGACCACCGCGACCGCGCACACCTCCTGGACGTCGACGACCAACCCGACGACGAGAAGACCCCGCCGGACTCCCTGGTACGACGTGCGACGGATCGTGCGGCGGCTACGACCAGGTCCAGGAGAACCACAGCTGGGGAGTAACGCGGTCGGCAGGCCACCGGCTCATCAGCCGAGGGCTGACCCACCCCGGACGGAGAAGTACCCGCACCTGACCGCCGGTTACGGCGGCGGTCAGGTGCGGGTCAGGACTCAGGTCCGCCGTCGCCGACGATCGGCGGCTGGCTGTCATCGCGGCGCATCTGGCCGTCACGGCGGTCCTGCTCGTCCCGGGCGGCCTCGGTCTCATCGGCCGGCTCGGGTTCCACCCCCAGCGGGTCGGTTTCTGACGGCTCAGGAGCCGTCCCTGTACTACTCGGCACCGTCATAGTGCCCTCCCCACGTCATCGGCGTCTCGCGTTCGAACACGCCTACAGCGGCGGCCCCGCCGGGTCGTCGTAGTCGCGGCGCTCCGTGACGACGGCGGTCGTGCGGCGGCGGCTCCAGAACGCGAAGAAGAAGATCAATCCCGCCGCTCCCGCGGCCATCAGAATCCAGCCGATGACCCGGATGTCGATCCCGACAACCTGGAAGTCCACGGCGAACGCGAGAATCGCGCCCACCGCGATAAGGAAAATGCCAGCTCCAATACCCATGACAGATCGATACCCAGCACCGAGACGAGCGAAACGACCAGCGATTGGACCCGGAGGCCGGTGACCTGGTACCTGTCCGAATACAGCCGCCCAGGGGTCGATTGGCAGGTGCAGACGGTGGCATTGGACGCGACCGTGACTTCCCGGGCTCGACCCGATACGACGGCTGGCTGCAATCCCAGGACACTTTCCTCGCGACGACGCCCCGTGAACCATCCCGGCGGTCGATGGCTCGATGCCAGCGGAGCCCACCCGAGTATCGGGCGGGCTCCAATGGCATTGACATGACCTACATCGGCGGCATGCCGCCGTAGTAGCCGCCCAGGTCGTCGCGGTAGGCGACACTATCCCGGCCGGCCGGGTCATACGCCGGGGCGCTCTTGATCTGCTCCCTGGTCCGAAGGACGTACACCGTCTCCCCCGCGGTGTCCACGCGCTGGATCACACCGGCGGGCAGCAGCACCTTCGAGCCGAAAATCCACGGGCCGGTGTCCACGACCACGTAACTGCCGTCGACAGCGTGCGTCGCCTCGTCGATCTTGCCGATGCCGCCGTCGATGGCCTCGACGTGAAAACCCGTCAGATCGTTGGTACCCGTGTACCCGGAATCCGGGCCGTAGTTCCACGCGTCGAAGCCGGAGTTCGGACTCATGCTCGTCATGATTCTCCCTTGTCGACGTCTATCGGTTGATCACCGGTGTACCCGCCCGGCGACGGGGCGACACCCGGCTAGCTGATCTTTCCGCGCCAGCCGCCGGACTCTGAGCCACGTGCCTCCAGGAACTCCTTGAACCGCTCGAGGTCCCCGCGCACCCGCCGGGTGATCAGTCCGAGCGCGTCGCCGACCTTCTCCGTGATCCCCTCGGGTTCCATGTTGATGCGCGCCGTCACACTGGTGCGGTCGGCGCTCTGCGGCTCGAAGGTGATCAGACCCGCGTGGCGGGGACCGCTGACGGAGGCCCACGCCACCCGCTCGTCGGGGACCTGCTCGATGATCATGGCGTCGAACTCCCGCTCCACACCACCGATGTTGATCTTCCAGTGGGTACGATCGTCGGCCTGCTGGACGATGGAGTCGACGCCCTCCATGAACTGGGGGAAATCCTCGAACTGCGTCCACTGGTTGTACACGGCCCGCACGGGCGCGTCGACCTCGATCGTCTCGGTCACGACACTCACGACGTTCTCCTCTCGGTCGGGTTCCACCACCGCTTACCCGCAACCGCCGGTCGCCACACCGGCCACCGAGTCATGGACGCGAGGCGTGTCCTGTCCTCACAGACGTTTGCGGTCCCGTCCGGCGGGTATCGACCTGTCACAGCACGACACGTCAGCGCCCGTGCGGCAGCAGACGTCCGAATCGACTACCAAGGAGATCCACGTGACTGTTGCCGGCATCATCTCCGCACTCATCGTCGGTCTGATCATCGGTGCCCTGGGCCGCCTCGTCCTGCCCGGGAAACAGAACATTCCGATCTGGGTCACCATCATCGTCGGAATCCTCGCCGCCCTCATCGGCACCGCGATCGCCCGCGGCCTGGGCGTGGCCACCACGCCCGGGGTCGACTGGATCGAGATCGCCATCCAGGTCGCCCTCGCGGCCGTCGGCGTCGCCATCGCCGCCGGCGTCAGCGGACGGCGAGCCCTGCGATAGCCGAAGCGCCCGGCCACTCGCACAACGGTCCGCCAACCTTCGCCGGCGTACCGTGCGCCATCGCAGTCACCCTGCCCGGAAAGGGCACCTCGATGAGGGAGAAGTCATGCGCGACGCTCAGGCCTCGATCACAGTCACACCGATGGATCCGTTGACGGCGCCGGCTCAGGCCGCCGACCCCAACGCCGACACCGCCGATGCCACCAGCGCGGCCAAGCATGTCACCGTGGCGGTGGCCGACCGGCTGCGAGCGTGGGCTCCGCAGGCACGCGCGGTGGCCGCCGACAACCGCGTCCGCGCCGCCGCCGGTGCGGCTGTCGCCCTGCTGATCGTCGCGATCAAGGTCCGGCGTGGACGCGACAACCGCCGGATCGACAAACGCGTCGCCGCCTACTTGAAGAAGATGCGCTGACCGACGGCCGCCACACGACCTGGTCGGGCCGGGCGGTGGCGGCGTCCTTCCGGTCGCCGGGCTTGCGTTCCAACAGGTGTGCCGGAGCGGGTGGTCAAGACCCGCTGGATTTCATGTTCGCGTGTCGAACTGGGTCCGGGCCTGAAAGACGCGGTCCATGTGTGTCTCCGCCCAGGTCTTGATCGCGACCATGACCGGGAACAGGTCGTGGCCGAGCGGGGTGAGCTGGTAGTCGACGCGTGCGGGTACTGACGTGGTCACGGTGCGGGTGAGCAGACCATCGCGTTCCATTGTGCGCAGGGTCTGGGTGAGCATCTTCTGGCTGACGCCGGCGATGCGGCGGGCGAGTTCGCTGTGTCGCTGCGGGCCGCCGGCGAGCGCCGGGATCAGCAGCGCCACCCACTTGTCGGTGAGCGTGCTCAGCAGTTCCCGGGTCGGGCAGCCAGCCAGAAACGCGTCATAGTCGCGTTTGGCCTGCTCACGTCGCTGTCCGGCGGTCGTCGTCGCCATGTCTACCCCCTTGCCGGTGCCATAGGCACTTCGAGGTGCCTACTTTCTCACAGTGCCCGAGGCTGCCTAACGTCATGGTGATCTTGACGTTCACAGGAGGGTACGGCGATGCGCGCAGTCAGCTATGCACGGTTCGGTGGGCCGGAGGTTCTGCGGGTGGTGACGGACCTGCCGGTGCCCCAGCCGGGACCGGGTCAGGTGCGGGTACGGGTCGCCGCGTCCGTCGTACACCCGGTGGATCTCATGGTTCGCGCCGGTCGGTTCCCGGCGCCACTGCCGACCGGGCTGCCGTACGTTCCCGGTTGGGACGTGGTCGGCACGGTCGACGCCGTGGGTGCGTCCGTCGGAGATCTCACGGTGGATGACGACGTCATCGGCTTCTCACCCTGGCTGCGCACCACGGTCGGCGCCCACGCGGAGTTTGTCGTCCTCGATGCCGCGTGGCTGACCGCCGCGCCCGTCGGCGTCTCCGCCAGCGAGGCCGCGACCCTGCCGACCAATGGCCTCGCCGCAGCCCAGGCCCTCGACCTGCTCGCGCTCCCAGAAGGGTCATCCGTGCTCGTCACCGGTGCCGCTGGACAGGTCGGCGGGTTCACCCTCGCACTGGCCCGGCACGCCGGACTGCACGCCACAGGAGTAGCGGGGGTCGGCGACCGCGATTTCGTCGAGTCGCAGGGCGCGACGTTCGTGCCACGCTCGGACGATCCGCTAGCGGCGGCGGCCAGCTTCGACGCGGTCGTCGACCTCGCGGTGATCGGCCCTTCGCTGATGGACCTGGTCAGGGACGGCGGTGGCTACGTGGCCGCCTCACCCCCGCTGCGCCCGGAGCCGACGAGGGGAATCCGCACGTTCGCACTGAACGTGCTGCCCGACAGCACCCGGCTGGGCGAACTGGTGACGTTGGTGGAAAGCGGAGTCATCCCACTGCGGGTCGCCGGTGTCTACCCCTTCACCGACGCTACAGCGGCCCACAACCTGCTGGCCCAAGGCGGAGTGCGCGGAGGCGTCGTGATCGTTCCCTAGCCCGCCGCACCGGATCACCGCCCCACGACGCGGTCACGTGCCGTGGACAAGGAACGGTGCCAGTAGCCACCAGCTCTTCCTCACCACATCCGCTTCGCTTCTTCAGGGACAACCATGCTCATCACCGTCGCCAACGTACTCGCCGGACTGATCGGCGTAGCCGTCATCCTCATGGGCGCGAACGCCCTCCGGGCACCGCAGGCCGCAGCCGGCTTCGGCATCCCCGACACGCCGACCGCAGACCGCACCTTCCAGGCCTGGCTGGCAGTCAAGGCCGTCCGCGACATCGCCGCAGGACTCCTCATCCTCGTCCTGCTGGCGGGAGGAACACCCCACCTACTCGGCTCGGGCATGCTGGCCGCCGCCGTCATTCCCGTCGGCGACGCACTGATCGTATTGCGCAGCGACGGACCCAAGGCGACCGCCTACGGCGTGCACGCTGCCACCGCCCTGGTGATGCTGGTGATCAGCGCGCTCCTGTTCGCCGGATAGCCAATTGCCGGCAGTACAGCCCTCCCGTGCCGGTCACAGCGTGGTCGGGGACGGCGACGATGGTTCAACACCCCCAAGACATGGATGGAATCATGCTCAGCTTCGACATCACCCCGATAGGTACCGTCCAGAACGCGAGGACGGACATTCAGCGCACGGACAACTGGGGCGCCGTCCGCAGCACGATCACCGTTGACGAGCGCTTCGGTGAAGCGTGCCTCCAAGGTCTGGAGGGCTTCTCTCACGTGGAGATCCTCTTCGTTTTCGACCAGTTCCCCGACCACGGGGACTACCGCGAGCCCCGTCCCAACCGCGGGCGCCCCGACCTCCCACCCGTCGGCGTGTTCGCCGGACGCGGCCCTCGACGACCCAACCGCATCGGGGTGACGTCCTGTGCCATCGAATCCGTCCACGGCCGCGAACTGACGGTGGTAGGCCTCGACGCGGTCTCCGGCACCCCGGTCATCGACCTGAAGCCAGTGATGGCGGAGTTCCTGCCAGAAAACGTCCAGCAGCCGGAATGGGTCAGCCGCCTGATGTCGGCGTACTTCCAACCGTAATACCTCGGACGGGGTCGGCGGGCCGATGAGCGGTGGGCGGTGGTGGCGCGATGCGGGTTCTGGCTCCGCTAGACCGGCGCCGCCGCTCCCGGGTCAGGTGAGGAAGGATTCGGGGCCGAAGCGGCCCCAGGCCACGAAGGCCGCCAGGGCGAGGTAGGCCAGGTCCACCATCATGAGCTTGGTCTCGTGCCGCCGGGCGCGGGTGATCGCCGCACCGGTCATCATCAGCACCAGGCCGAGGGCGGCGAGCGGCACCAGGATCGGCGCGATGTCGAGGAGCGCCGGCAGGACCAGGCCGACCGCGGCCGCGACCTCAAGGGCTCCGATGGCCTTCACCCCGGCGGCGCTGAAGTGTTCGACCCATCTGGCGCTGGCCCCGCTGGCGGCGATCTTCTCCTTCGGCATGATCAGCTTGAAGCCACCGCCGAGCAGGTAGGCGGCGGCGAGGAGTCCGGTGACGATCCACAGAGCGATGTTCACGGTACTGTCCTTACGTAATCGAGGGTGGCGATCAGGGTGTGTCAGTGCTGGCCGGGCTGGTAGCCGCCGGCGGGCTGCCTGATGATGACGTTTCCCCGGTTGAAGGCGTTGATGAGCGCGATCTGGGTCACCAGGTCGGCGAGCTGGTCGTCGTCGTAGTGCCGGGCGGCGTTCGCCCAGACCTCGTCCGGGACACCGCCGGCCGCGTCGGCGATCCGGGTGCCCTGCTCGGTCAGCTCCAGTGCGGCGCGTTCGGCCTCGGTGAACACGGTGGCCTCCCGCCAGACCGCGACCAGGTGAAGGCGCACCTGGGACTCCCCGGCCGCTGTGGCGTCCTTGGTGTGCATGTCGACGCACCCGGCGCAGCCGTTGATCTGGCTCGCGCGCAGCATCACCAGTTCCCGCGTCGAGGCCGGCACCGTCGAGTCCGCCAGCGCCCGGTGCGCGGCGATGATGTGCTTCATGGCCTTGGCGGCGACCGGGCTGGCCATGACGTTCAGACGAGCGTTCATCGGGTACTCCTGGATCGTTGTTCGCTGTTGCCCTCTTAAGACAGGGCCCCCCGGCGAGCTGTGACGAAGTGTGGCGTGCGTCTCCCCCAGGCTCAGGCGACCGCAGTCCGACCGGCCACCCGCTGGACGCCGCGTGGATCTTCGGGTGATCATGCTGAGGCCGTGAACCCGACCGGGTGCCGCGGTAGGCGAGCGGGGAGGTGCCGTGCCGGGATCAGCGGACGTGACGGACGCGGCGGGCTACCGGCCGCTGCTGTTCTCCATCGCCTACGGGGTGACCGGATCGGTGGGCGACGCCGAGGACATCGTGCAGGACGCGTTCCTCGGCCTGACCCGGGCGCACCAGGCGGGTACCACGATCGCCGCCCCGAAGGCGTACCTCGCCACGGCGGTGACCAGACTCGGCATCAACCACCTGACCTCGGCACGGGTCCGGCGCGAGACCTACGTGGGCAGCTGGCTGCCCGAGCCGGTCGTCGTGACCACCGACCGACCGGGGCCGGCCGAGCACGCCGAGCTGGCCGACTCGCTGTCGATGGCGTTCCTCGTGCTCCTGGAGGCGCTGTCCCCGATCGAGCGGGCGGTGTTCGTGCTCCGCGAGGTGTTCGCGTACGACTACCCGGACCTGGCCCAGGCCACCGGCAAATCCGAGGCCAACTGCCGGCAGATCTTCGCCCGGGCCAGACGGCGCATCGCCGCCGACGGCAGGGGCACCGACAGCGCGCCAGCCCCGGCGCGGCGGGCGGAGGGCGCGGAACTCGCCCGCAGGTTCTTCGAAGCCGCCGACGGCGGCGACCTGGACGGCCTACTCGCCATGCTCGCCCCTGACGTGGTGTTCACCGGCGACGGCGGCGGCAAGGCGCGGGCGACCAGACACCCGGTGGCCGAGCCGCACCGCGTCGGACAACTGTTCGTCGGCGGGATCCGCCGCGTCCGACTGCTCGGCGCCACGCTACGCCCAGCCTGGGTCAACGGCCGCCCGGGCGCCGTCACCTACGACCCCGACGGCCGGGTGGTCAGCGTCGTCGAGCTCCACATCGCAGACGGCGCGATCCGCGCGATCCACTCCGTGTCCAACCCCGACAAACTCAGCCACCTCGGCCTGGTGTCCGACATGGCGCGCCTGGCAGAGTAAGAGACCCTGGCTGCGACAGCGAGTCAGGAGGCTCGGCTGTACGGAGCGGCGATTGCGGGTCGCGGAGTTCGACGCGATTCGCCTCCCCCTGTCCCCGGCCGTCGCACCGGGCTCCGGGTCAGGCGGTGGTCCCTTCGTGGGCTGTGGCCCTGGCGAGTGCCTGCCGGGCTCGGTGCTCCCCCCGCCGGTAGCCGCTGTCGTGGTGGATCGCGGCAGCTCGTCCGGCTGTCGTCGCGGCTTGCCGGGCCTCGCCGAGGGCCAGGTGCGCTGCGGCGGCCGCGATCAGCGCGTCGCCTTCTTGCGCGGTGCTCCCCGAGTGCCGGGAGAGCGTCAACGCCCGGTAGGCGTGTCCGAGGGCGCCGGTGGCGTCGCCCTCCCGCAGGACGACCAGGGCCAGCGCCGTTGCGATGTCCGTCTCTACCGGACGTTGGATACCGGCGGTGAGTGTCTGGGCTGTGTCCAGGTCGCGGCGGGCGGCTGCGGTGTCGCCCTTCTCGTAGTGCACCATCGCGCGGGCGTGCAGGGTACTCGGTTCGCGCGACGTGCCGCCGTTCTCCCGGGCCAGGTGCACGCCGAGTTCGGCGTGCCGGGCCGCTTCGGTCTGGTCGCCGCTGCTGAGGTAGGTCAGGGCGAGCTCCGCGTGGACGCTGGCCAGCTCGATTCTGGTGCCCAGCTCCTGATGGATGTCGGCGGCGGCGTGCAGTGCCGCGAGAGCCTCCTCGGTGTGGCCGAGCCGGTCGTGCACCAAGCCCAGCAGGTGCAGGGCGAGCCCCTCCTCTGACCGGGACTGCCGCTGCCTGGTGAGCTCCAGCGCGGCGGTCGCGTGCCCGATGGCCTCGTGGAACCGGCCCACCGCGAGCAGGATCCGGCCAAGATTGTGTCGGGCGAGTGTCTCGCCGTGCTGGTTGTGCAGCTGGCCGAACAGCGTGATCACCCGCTGGAGGCGCTCGATCGCCTCGCCGAGTCGCCCTGCGGCGAAGTCGGTCGCGGAGAGATTGTTGAGGGTGTTGGCCTCTGCGCGGATGTTGCCGGAGAGCCGGTGCAGTTCGACGGCGCGCAGGTAGTGGGCTGTCGCGGCGGCCGCGGCGCCCCGCTGGTCGTGGTAGGTGCCCATGGCCTGGGTGATCAGGCCCTCGACGCCGGTCTCGGCGTGCTCGCGGGCCGCGTCGGCGGTCAGGGTGAGCGTGTCCAGCCAGAGCGTGCCGCCGTTGTTGTACAGGAAGTACCCGCGGAGCGCGTCGGTCAGGCACCAGCCGAGCCTCGCCTCGCCACCGCCGACCGCGTCGGCCACGGCGAACAGCACGTTGACGTGCTCGCGGTCCAGCCAGTCGAGCGCGGCCTGCTGGTCGGCGAAGGCAACGGGTGGGCCGGCCAGCGCCGGCATGGCCACCCGGAGCGCATGGGGGAACAGCAGGGTGCACGCCGCGTCGGTGGTCGACAGGTACGTCGACAGCAGCCGGTGCCGGGTGGCCGCGAGTGTCCCGGGCGGGTCCTCGGCGGCGGCGCGGTCGGTCGCGTACAGCCGCAGCAGGTCATGCAGCCGGTAGCGGCGCGGGCGGTACTCCTCCACGAGGTGTGCCGACGCGAGGGCGCCCAGCAAGGTGGTCGGGTCGGCGTGATCGCCGTCCACGAGCGCGGCGGCGATGTCCGCGGTCGTGTCCGGGCCGGTGCACAGCGACAGCCGGCGGAACATGGCCTGCTCGGTCGGCTCCAGTGCGGCGTAGGAAAGGGCGAACGCGGCCCCGACGGCTGTTTCGGGATCGTCCGCGAAGGACAGTGCGGCCAGCCGGTCGCCCCGGCCGAGTTCGGTGGCCACCTCTCGGATGCCGAGCCGGGTGGCGGCCAGGTTGGCCGCGACGATCCGCAGGGCCAGTGGCAGGTGACCGCAGAGCGCGGCGAGTTCGGTGGCGGCGTCCGGGTCGGCGAGCAGCCGGTCGCGTCCGGCGATGGCGGCGAGCAGTTCGTGGGACTCTGCGGCCGACAGCATGCTCAGGGCGACTGTCCGGGCTCCGTCCCTGGCGGTGAGTCCGCCGAGTCGGCGGCGGCTGGTGACCACGACGACACAGCCGTCGCCGCCCGGCAGCAGGGGCCGCACCTGGTCGGGGGTCGCCGCGTTGTCCAGCACCACGAGCAGGCGGCGACCGGCCACTATGGATCGATACAGCTGGGTGAGTTCGTCGGCGCTGTCCGGCATGCCAGCCGGGGGCACGCCGAGCGCGCGGAGAAACTGCCGCAGGATCTCCGTCGGGGGCACCGGCGGGTGCCGGGCGTCGAAGCCGCGCAGGTCGGCGTAGAGCTGGCCGTCGGCGAACGCCGTCCGGTTCCGGTGCGCCCAGTGCACGACGAACGCGGTCTTGCCGACGCCGGCGGGCCCGGTCACGGCGACGATGACCACTCCGGGGGTACGTCCGGCCGCCAGCTCGTCGAGCGCGGCCAGTTCGGCGACCCGTCCGGTGAAGCCCGACGCCTCGTGCGGCAACTGGGCGGGGACGGGTGCGGACGGGGCGGCTGGGGCCGGCCGCTCGGCGGGCGGCTCGGGTTCGGCCCCGAGGGCTTCGCGGTGCGCGCGGCGCAGGTTGGCGCCCGGCTCCACGCCGAGCTCGTCGATGAGGATGGTGCGGGCGGCCTGGTACTCGGCGAGCGCCTCGGCCCGCCTGCCCGCCTGGTGCAGGGCAGTGACGAGCAGGACCCGGAACTGTTCGCGGAACGGGTGCGCGGCGGTGAGTTCGCGCAGCTCGCCGATGGCCTGACCACCCCGGCCGAGGGCGAGGTCGACGACGATCCTGCGCTCGAGGGTGTCGAGGTGCCACTCGGCCCACCAAGCCGCGTCCTCCCTGCGGAGCAGGTCGGAGTCGACGTCGACGAGGGCCCGGCCCCGCCACAGTGCCAGTGTCGACCGTAGCCGGTCGGCCTCGGTGGCCAGGTCACCGGCAGCTGCGGCCCGCTCGGCCTCGGCACGCAGTCGGCGGGCGGCGGCGGTGTCGACGGTGTCGGGGTCGACGTCGAGGAGGTAGCCGGGTGACCGGGTCACGAGCACGTGGGCGTGCGGGCCGAGCAGCTTGCGGAGCCGGAGAGCCAGACTCTGCAGCACACTGCGGGCGGAGGGCGGCGGGGACTCGCCCCAGATGACGGCGACGAGGTCGTCGACGGGAACCACGGAGCCGGCCCGCAGCGCCAGGGCTGCGAGCATGGCCCGTTGTCGGGACGACGTCACAGGGATCACCTGCTCGCCGTCGCGTACCTCCAGCGGGCCGAGCAGGCGGAACTCCATGCCGGCCTCCTGGTACCGAGCGGCGCCGGTGTCAGGTTCGCGACAGCCGGCCCGGTCGAAGGTACCCGAAGACGGGTGTGGTGGCACGTGCGGCCCGGCGTCCTGGGTGGACGCCGGGCCGGTCGCGCTATCCGGGCCAGCCGGCCAGGTACTCCTCCAGGGTGGGTGAGCCGATCTCGTCCTCCCCCAGGGTGAGCATTTCGCCCAGGTCGTCGAGTTGGGTGCTGTTCTCCCGGACCACCTCCAGCCGGTGGCCGGGGTGCTCGGCGAGCATCTTCCACAGCACCCGGTCGAGCCGCTCGTCGAGCCGGGCCGGACGCCCCGAGCGGTACTCGGCGATGAAGACGATGTCGCGGGTCGCCGGATCCTTCACCGCCCGGCCCAGTGGCAGCATGACCTTGCAGTCCACGCAGGCCAGCCACGTTCCTTCGCTCATCAGCACTCCCCGGGGTATCGCCGGCAGCCACCCTGCTGGCGGGGCGGCTCTGGCCTCGGCTGCGGCTTGGGCGGGGTGTAGCCAGCCTTGCCCTTGATGCCCAGATTGTAGGTGCCGAGGTCCTTGCCGCTCTCGGTGCGGAACCGGACCTTGACCTTGGTGTAGCTGTCCACACCCCGCCGGGATCCCTGCCAGCGCTGAATCCAGTTCTCGACGTCGGCGCCGTCCTTGACCTGGTAGAAGATCTCGCCGTCCTTGTCGAACTGCAAGTTGGCCTCTTTGATGTGGCTGTTGAAACTGCTGTAGCCGTCGACGTTGCCGGTGGTCTTCACCTCGCGGCGCAGGACGACGTTGCCATCCGCGTCGGTGAACTCGATGTCCGCGCCGCCCTTGAGGCCGTCCTCGGTGACGTTGGGCTTGGTGCCGGGCGGGCCCTGGAGGGACTCGATCGCGTTCTCCTCGGTGAGTGCGCCGCCACCCTTGTTGTCGTGGTCCTTCATCAGCATCCGGATCTCCTCCTCGTACTCGCGCGGGGTCGCCGCCGAGTCCGGGTCGTCTGACTCACCCCCTCCGCCACCGGAGTCGTTGTTCTGCACGGCGTAGGCGATGTTCGGCGCGGCGACGGCCGTGACGGCGATGGCCACGCCCGCGCTGGTGACGTAGATCCCGCCGGCGAGGACCACCGCGCCCAGCGGGGCGCCCACCCCGGTGGCGCACAGCGCGCCGCCGAGGGTGTCGGTCATGCCGCCGAGCAGGGTCATCCCCAGTCCGAGGGCGAACATCGGGGCGTCGGTGCGATCGATCACGTCGGTGGCCGTGTCGACGAAGTCACTCGCGGCGTCCGACAGCGAGTCCAGCCAGTCCAGCCCGGTCGGGTCGGTGAAGGTGACCGGGTTGTTGTTGGCGTAGGCGTACCCGTTGACCTGTTGCGGGTCGTCGTTGCGCAGTACCTTGTCGCGGCTGATGAACCTCCCGGTCCCTGGGTCGTACTCCCGGGCACCCAGGTTCGTCAGCCCGGTGTTGTCATTGGTGCCGCCCAGGAACCCCTTGTCGTACTGCGGGACCCACGTGCCCGTCGTGCCGCGCGGCACCCCGAACGGGGTCTGGCGGCGCACCGCGACGGCCTGGCTGACGGCGTTGACGGAGACGGAGGCCGTGCCGTGTTCGTCGGCGGACAGCCAGGTGATCCCCGCGCCGGTGCGCATCGCCACAGTGCCGTCGGCGTGTCGGTAGTAGCGGACGGCTGCCGTGGTCGAGCCGGCGGTGGTGAAGCGCAGTTCCTGTCCGGGCAGGTACAGGGTCTTGCCCGTCGGGTCGGTGCGGATCAGCCGCTTGCCGTCACCGTCGTAGACGTAGCTGGTCGTGCCCGTGGTGTCCTTCGCGGTGGACAGGTGTCCTTCCGGGTCCCAGGTCAGGGTCTGGGTGCCGGCCGCCGCTGTCGGTCGGGTCCAGGTGTCCCCCGCGTCGGTGTAGGTGTAGCCGGCCGTCCGGGTTCCGGCGGCGTCGGTGGTGGAGGTGCCGGTGACCAGGTGCCTGCCGGGATCCACGGCGGAGGTGGTCGTGCGGTCACCGGCGGAGGTGGCGTGCTCGACGAGGGTCGTGCGGTTGCCGGCGGTGTCGTAGCGGTAGGACTGCCAGTACGGTGCGGGCCCGCCGCCGACTGCGGGATCCGGCGCGCAGTCGGCGCCGCCCGGGGTCCACGCCTCAGCGAGCCGGCGCAGGTGGTCGGTGCGGAAACACTGCGTGTCGCCGGAGGTCAGGTCCGCGATCCGGGTGGTGTTGCCGGCCGGGTCGTAGCTGAACCGGATGTCGCTGATCGTGGTGGGACCGGTCTGACGCGACGTCCAGATCTGGGCCAGCCGGCGGGTGTCGGTGTCGTAGGTGCGGGTCACGTCCACGGTCCTGCCAGCGTTGTTGGCCAGCTGGAAGCTGCCGACCTCACCGAAGGCCGTGAATCCGGTACCCGTGACCAGATCCGTCTCCGGGCTGGTGCCGTAGCCGTCGCGGACCGTGGCCTGGTGCCCGAGCAGGTCGTATCCGTAGGTCAGGGTCTCCAGTTTCAGGTCCCCGGTCGCCGGCAGTCGGGTGGTCGCAGGGCTGCCGTCCTGCTTGTAGGTGTAGGCGTAGGTGTAGTTGCCGCCCAGTCCGGTCTCCTCGTCCGGGATGGTGATCTTGTTACCGGTGGGCTGGTAGTCGACGGTGTAGCCGGTGACCTCGGTGGAGTAGGCCCGGCCGCCCGAGTACCTGGTGGTCTTCGCCAGCTGGCCGCGCACCACCGAACCGCTGGCCAGCGTGTCGTAGGACCATTCGGCGAGCACGGTGCCGGTGGCCGTGCCGACGCGCTCGGTGCGCTTGCGTCCTATCGGGTCGTAGGTGAACGCCAGGGTGCCGTGCGCGTCGGTCTCGGTGAGGACCTCGCCCGTGTCGGCGTAGGCGGTGTCGGTGGCCCCGGAGTCCGGGTCGGTCGCGTGCACGGGCCGGCCGCGCAGGTCGTAGGTGGTGTCCCAGTGCCGGCCTGCGGAGTCGGTCACCCGGCGCAGCAGGTCGCGGTTGTCGAACGTGTAGGTGGTCCGGTCGAAGGTCGCCGGGTCGGCGGTGCCCGCGGCCACTCCCTGGTGGTACTGGCGCAGCTCGACGGTGTGCCCGGCGGCGTCGGTGAGTGCGGAGGTGACCACCCCGCCGGCAGGCGGCGTACGGTCGGTACGGTCCCCGCCGTACGAGGTGGAGGTGCGCCACTTCTCCGTGGCGCCGGGGCTGCCGCCGGACGGCGCGCTGGTGCTGACGATGTCGGCGGTGATCCGGTTCGCGCCGTCGAAGACGGTCACGTTCTGCACCGGGATCACACCGGTGGGCTGGAACAGGTTCGGGCCGGCGGCCACGGTGGACAGATAGCCCCGGTTGGTCCGGGCCGCCCGGCCGGCGGTGTCGTAGAGGGTGTCGGCGACCACCGCGTTGGGCCCGCCGGACTCGTCGGCGGTCTGCGACTGGCGGGGACGGCCCAGCCCGTCGTAGAGGGCGTAGGACCGCTTGTAGCCGCCGTTGGGGGTCAGCGCGGCGGACGTGACGACGCTCGGGCCGTCGTTGCGGGTCAGGTACGTGTAGGTGGCGTTCGCGGACTGGCTCAGTTTGTCCCGGCCGGGTCCCCAGACCGCGGTCAGCCGACCGAGCGGGTCATAGGTCAGGTCCGAACGGCGTCCGTTGGTGTCGACCGTCGCCACCGTGACGCCCCACGCGGGGTCGAGGGTGGTCGTGGACTTCCACAGCAGCGGGGTGGTGGTCGTCGTGCCGGTCACCGGCCCACCGGCGGCCGGCGTGTACCCGGTGGTGGTCTTCTGGTCGTGCGCGTCGTAGTTGGCGACCACCCGGCCGTTGGCGTCGAAGTCGCTGCGGGCGGTGGTCACGTAGCCGCGCGCGCCGGCAACGGAGGTCAGCTCCTCGTTGCGGGTCACCTCGCCCCGGGTCGGCGCGGCGCCGAACGCCTGCTGGTCGAAGCTCATCCGGTTGTCGCCGATAACGTCCGTGGCCGTGTAGGTGCCCGCGGTGACCTTCGCGCAGGTCACCCCGTACTTCTCGATCCGGTTGGGCGCGGCGACCAGCCAGGCGCCGGTGTTGCGGGCGTAGCTGGTCACGGTGCAGGTCTCATCGCCGGCGACCTTCTCGTCGCCGGAGTCCTCGGCCTGGGTGACCGTGCCGTACGTGTTCTCGTAGGTGCTGGCGGTCCGGGTGGTGCGGTAGCCGCGACCGCCGTCCAGGGCCGTGCGGGTGTGGGCGACGGCGACCTGGGTGTGCCGGGCGTACACGGTGGAGTTGTTGATGGTCCGGGTCGCCGTCGGTGGCGACTGCCAGGGTTCCGACACCGTCGCCGACACCTCGGCGGCGCCGTTCCACACGAGCGTCTCGCGGGTCATGCCGGCGAAGGCGTCCTCGTCGGTGGCCTTCGGTACGCCGCCGACGGCGATCGCCGGCAGGGAGACGTCTCTGGTGCCGGTCGGCAGATGGTCGCCGTCCATGCCACGGAAGTACCGGGCCTCGGTGACCGTCCGCTCGCCCGGGTCGCCCTTGACGGTGCGCACGGCCCCGTAGCCGCGCCACACCGACCAGGTCTTGTTCTCCGCCTTGATCAGGCCGTCGTCGTCGGTGTAGTGCCAGGCCGGGTCGCCGACGTAGTCGTAGTGGGTCAGGGTGCGCGGGGCGCCGCCGCTGGCGGGCAGGTCGGTCTCGGTGATGTCGGTGACGACGTACTTGTGGAAGAAGTCCACGATCGCGTCGTCGTTGCCCTCAGGCTTCCAGCGCACCGGATAGCAGCGCAGTGTGTTGTCCTGCAGCGCGGCGGGGTCGGGCATCCGGGTGCCGGGCACGCAGTCGGCGGCGGAGTAGGTGACGGAGATCTTGCCACCGGTCTCGAGGGTGATCGTGCGCAGCCGCCACCACTTCATCGCGGCGTACTGGTCGTTGTAGGTGTCCACCCGGTTGGACAGCTGCACGCCCTCGAAGACGACGTCGGGCATCGGCGCGGTACCCCGCACGAGCCCTTTGTGGGAGATGCGTTCCAGCCACAGACCGGCCCGGGTGCCGTCACCGGGGTCGGGGAAGGACTGGGTGAGGGTCCATTCCTCGACCGGGCTGCCCGCCACCCGGGTGGTGACCTTGACCAGCCGCTTCGTGCTCCAGAACGTCGGGCTCAGCATCGTGCACGGGCTCGTGACGCACTCGGTGTCCCACGGCACGTCGGGCCAGTGTCCGGCGTCGTGGGTCGCGCACGCCGACAGGCACCGGTCGGCGGTATCGAAGACCACCTGCATCGGTGCGGCCTCGGTGCGGTCGGTGCGGGTGCCGTAGTCGATCCGGGTCAGGTAGCCGGCCCGGTCGTAGCTGACGAGGTCGGTGGTCTTGTTGTTCTTCGCGTACTTGTTGGTCTCCTTGGCGTAGACGTAGCTCATCGTGTTGCCGTGCGTGTCGACGACATGGTCGAGGTGCCACTGCCAGGCCTGGACGCAGAACGAGTCGGCGAACGCGGTCGCGTGGCACGGCTCGTCGGCGTGGTTGCCGGCCACGGGCATCGTCAGCGTGGCGCCCGCGGACTGGCCGAACCAGTACTGGGTGCCGTCCGTGGTGGTGACCACCCAGTACTCGCCGTTCCGCGCGCCGTTGGCCGCCCCGGTCCGGTGTTCGACGAGCGTGCCGTCGTCGGCGCGGGTCCGCCACCGGTCGGCGACGGTCGGGTCCTTGATCAGTTCACCCCCGTGGCCGCCGAAGGACAGGGTCGCGTTGTCCGTGGCCCAGCACTGGTCGCCGCCGGTGTCCGGGTTGTTGGCGCCGGCGCCCCGGTCCTCGACACACGGCCGGTACCGGCGCTCGATGAAGCCGGGATCCAGGTCGAAGCCCTCACCGACCCAGCCGGGCTGGTTGTTGGACGCGGCCATCTTGCCGTCGACCGCCGCGGAGGAGTAGGCGAGCTTGAGCTGCGGCGCGGGGCCGCCGAGCGACGGCGGGGTGCGCATCGGGTACGCCCAGGAGAACCCGCCGGTGTTGGAGCCCGCCGACCAAAGCGCCGACGGCGACAGCGGGGTGGCCGCGTAGTTGCCCGCGCCGCTGCCTGTCCCGGTGGTGAGGCCCAGCAGCCTGGAGCCGGTGACGGTCGTGCTGACGGTCGCGGCGGCGGTGTCGGTGCGGGATGGCACCGGCCGGCCGTGGCAACCATCGGCCGTCGGGGTCGTCAGCGCGCAGTCGGGGAGCTCGACCAGGCGCAGCCGCTGCGCCCAGTCCGCGCCGCCGGCCCAGCGGAAGCCGCTGTAGTCGACGGCGATGTCGAGGGGCCCGCTGTCGCCGGACACGGCGAACACGAGCCCGTCGACGCCGGCCGCGGCACTGGCGGCGTGATCGAGGGTCCGCACGGTTTCCTTCCGCGCGACGGCCGTGGCCGTTGGACGCCCGGCCGTCGCCAGCCAGACCGGGGTGCCGGCGGCCCGGACGGCGGAGGCGCGCTGTCCGGCCCCGAGACCGCGGACCCCGGACGCCGCGGCGAGGTCCACGTCGACGGAGGTGGCCGGGGGCCACACCGGGGCGGTACCCCGGAATGGTGGTGCGATCGGCGGGGCGGAGGCCGGGCCCGGCTTGACGGACCGCCCCGCGACCGGGGTTTCCTTCTGGGCGTGACCGGGGTGGTAGGGGGCTGCCAGTGCCGGGGCGGCGCTGAGCAGTGAGGCGGCGAGACCGACGGCCACGGCGGCGGACAGCCAACCGCGGCGAGGGCGTGGTGGTGCGAACACGGCATGCCTTTCGAGAGGTCGGGCCCGGGGTTCGCACCCCGGGCCCGGAACGGACTACTGCGCGAAGCTCCATTTCTGGGCCGCGGTGGCGTTGCACTGGTAGAGCTGGAGCTTCGCGCCGTTGGCCGTGCTGGCGTTCGTCACGTCCAGGCACTTGCCCATGGCCTGCAGCGCCTGGGTGGTCGGGTCATACGTCCAGGTCTGGGCGTATGACTGGTTGCACGTGTAGACGTCCACCACCGTGCCGTTGGCCGTGCCCGAGTTGTACACGTCCAGGCACCGGCCGAGGGCGTGCACCGAGTGGTCGACCGGGTCGTAGGTCCACTCCTGTGCCGGGGTGCCGTTGCAGGTGTAGCTCTGCAGCTGGGTCAGCAGCGGGGCGCTGGCCCCGTTCGGGATGTCCACGCACCGGCTGTTGGCGGCCCAGGTGACCGGGCCGGTGCGCTGGCCGTCGACGGTGAGCACATTGGCCGGCACGACCAGCCCGGCGAACGCCCGGACCTCGTCGATGTCGCCCTTCCACAGGTCCACCATGTCGCCCCGGTACCGGGCGCGCGCGACGGCCAGCCCACCGTGGGCGTTCCACGTCGTGCACGGCGTGGACTGCTGGAACACGTCGTTGACGTAGAGCCTCAGCTGGCCGGCCGTCGCGTCGTAGACCCCGACGAGGTGTACCCACTTGTTCAGGTCACCGGTCCCGAGCACCGCCGTGCCGCGCGCGTGGGCGAATCCCGACGCGTCGACGTCCCCGGTGGCGCACGTGAACGACCAGTGCGCCTCGGTGCCCCAGAGCCGGTAGCCGAGGTAGAACGCGCTCTGCCGCGCACCGTCCTGACTGACCGCCGTCATGTTGCCCGTCGGCAGCGCGGTGCCGTCGAGCCGGGCCCAGGCCGAGACGGTGAACGACTGATCGGTGTTGAGGACCGGCCCGTCGGTGCCGGCCCAGCCGGTGCCGTCGGTGCGCAGTCCCGTGCCGACCTTCCCCGAACCCTCGGCGGGCACGGTGGCCACCGGGTGGAACGTCAGATCGTGGGCGTACTGCGAGGAGTCCGTGGCCGGCCCGTCGCCCACCTCGCCGAAGTGCCACTCGCCCACCCGGCCGGTGAGCTGCGGGTCCGCGGCCGAGGTCGCGTCGAACTGCGAGATCGGCCGGTCCCACAGCCGTACGTCGGCGACGTCCCCGGACCACGGGTCAGCCGGCTGGTCGTTCCACCTGCCACGCCCGATGGTCAGTGCGCCGGTCGCGTTCCAGGGGGCGGCGGGGGCTGCCGCCTCCTGCACCTTGGCGCCGTTGACGTACAGAGCGATGGTGTGGGTACCGGCGTCGTAGCTGCCCGCCAGGTGCGTCCACACCCCGAGCTCCGCCGTCGCCCCGCCCGAGGTGACCTTGACCAGGGCGGGGTTGGCGGCATCGGTGGCCGGGACGGCGAACTGCCAGCAGGCGCAGCCCGTCGCGTACTGCAGCTGGAACCCGGCCGAGTGTGCCCCGTCCTGGCTCAGCACCGTGCGGGCCGCGGTGATGTCGGAGAGCCGGACCCACGCGGCCACCGAGTAGCTCTGGCCCGTGTCGACCAGGTGCGGCACACTCGCGTAGTCGCCCACCGTGCCGTCGAACCGGACAGCGGTGTCCCCGCCGACGATGCGCCCCGGCACCCCGGGCGCGCCGCCGGCCAGCACCGCGTCGTGGTGACCGTCGGTGGTGTCCGGCAACGTGGTGGTACCGGCGGGCTCGTTCAGCGGCCACCGGCCGATCGCCGCCTGCGGGTTGCGTACCGTGAACTGGTAGGTCTTCGTGCTCGTCCGCCCCGCCCGGTCGAACGCCTGCACGACGAGGGTCTTCTGCGCGATCTCGCCGTCCTTCGGCGCCCAGCTCAGGGATCCGGGCCCGCCTGTCTTCGCCGGGGTGACATCACCGCTTCTCGGTCCGAGCGTCCAGTGGTAGCGCACCACGTCCGGGGAACTGGTGAACGTGAACGTCCCCACCATCCCGACCGCGCCGCACCCGTCGGCAGGACAACCGACCGAGTTCTCCGGGTACTGCGCCGAGGTCACCGTCGGCACCACCGGATCGACCAGGTCGACCTGGAACTCGCAGTTGCCCGGCATCGCCGTGACGGGACTGACGCCGCCTCTGCCGTAGTCGGCGGACTGGGCCCGGTAGGCGTAGATTCCGTTGTCCGCCAGCGGTGACGTGGTCCACGCCCCCGTCCCGCCGCTGGCCACGTTGGTCTGTGAGCCCGACACCGCCGTGGACTCGTCGAACGCGGTGCCGTTCCACTTCACTGCGGCCAGCCAGGTCTGCATGGGGTCGCCGTCGGGGTCCGTGAAGTGGCCGCGCAGCGTCGGCGTCGCCGTCGACACGAACGGCCGCCCGCCGCCGGTGGCACACGCCTTGTTGTCCACCGTCAACGTGTCCGGGATGTTCGGCGGGCTGTTGTAGTCGATCGCGAGCACCGGCGTCGTCGCGTCGAACCGCTTCCACTGAGTGACGGTGCCCTCGTCGACGGCCCGCAGACCCAGGGTGATGTCCGCACCGGGCGTCGTCAGCGCGTACTGGACCAGGCCGGTCGCGTCGAACTCCACATCACCGGCGCCGTCACAGCCGAAGTTGCTGTCGACCCGGTGGTTGCCGGGCGCCTGCGCGGTGTGCGCCGCGTCCCAGGCGGGCTGATTGGTCCACGTGGTGTCCTGGGAGATCGCGCCAGTCGCCCAGAGTTTGGCGTTCGTCCTGGTCCCGCACGTCCACGCCCACTTCTGCCGCACCCGGAACGACGCGCCGGTGACCTTCTTGCCTTCCACTCTGGACAGATCCATCCGGAACAGCGACCGCACGACGTACTGCGCGCTGACGCAGTTGCCGTTGGAGTCACTGTCGTCGCAGGTCCGGCCCGCCGGCGCGCCACCGAGCACGTCGGCGTGGTTGGCGGCGGAGTTGTCCTGCCAGAACGAGGTGCCCTGCAACCCCGACCTGCTCCACACCGTCGTCCACGCGTTGTCCTTGACGTGCCCGGTCCAGCTCGGGTCGATGAACAGCGGATAGCTGACCTGCGGATCGGTCATCATGGCCCTGTCAGGCACCACCGACAGCCGGCCGCCGGCCACCCGCACCGCCATCGCGGCCCGACGCGCCTCCCGCCGGCCACCCGCGACCTTCGCCTGGGCCGTCGCGGCCGGCGGGGCGTCCGCCGAGTCCCACATCATCGGGGTCGGCGAGGTGAACACCGACCGCCCCGCGGCGTCCAGCGCCTCGAGCCCGCCGGCCTTCGTGGCCGCGGCGCTGACACCCGTGGTGGCGAGTCCGAAACTGACCTCCGCCAGCGCGGGGTTCGCCGCGGCCGCTGCGGACTTCACCACCAGCACCTCGGAGAAGCCGAGCGCCGAGGCGGTCACCCGCAGGTCCACGTCCGCCAGGACGTCCCGGTAGGTGGCGGTGTCACCGGTCAAAACGGGCGCGGGCAGAGGACCGCCCGGCCAGGAGACCGCGACCTCCTTGTCCCCGTCACGGAGCCGGGCGAGCGGACCCGCCCCGCCCCCGGAGAAGCTGATCGGCAGCACGGCTGCAGCCGGCCCCACGGTCCCATCGCCGCGAGCCACCAGCGCGGTGTCGATCGCGGCCCACGAACCATCGGGCCTCCGGGCCCAGCGCGGCTGAGCGGACTGCTCGGTCGTGTAGCCGCCCCCGGGCCGGGCGTACGTCTGCTCGGACTCCGAACGCTCGCCGGCGACCTCCACCCGCCGCCCGCAGGCTGCGGCCATTGCCACCGCCGCCGGTGCGGTCGGCTGACTGTCCAGACAGTTCACGGGGGCGGCGTCCGCGGCCGGCGCGGTCACGAGGACGACGCCGGCGAGCAGGACCGCGGCCGCCGAGGCGGTGCCCCAGCGACGAAACACGGTGGAGATACCGGCGGAGCGCAGCCGGTGTGCGGGCAGAGGGATCACGGCTGCCAGACTTCCCGGACCCGCTGTCAGAACGCTGGCGGGACGCTGGCGGCACCGCGAGGCACGTACAAACCGCTATGCGGTGGCGGTGGGATGGCCGAGATGTTTGGGCGTCAGGTCAGTTGCCCACGGCATGCGTGACGGATCGCCCGCAAGGTTCGGTCTGGTACCCCTGACCGTATCGGGACTCGGGACGCCAGGCGGACGTCGACCGCGGGTTGGGCGGACCCGACTTGCCTAGGTGCCGTCATCGCTGGCCTGTTGTGTGCGTCAGAGGGCGGTCCGTGATGCTATGTCCTTTTAGGGTTTGGCTATTGGATAGGTGTCCTGCTCGGAGGGCTTTGGGGCCGGCGGCGCTGGGGCGAGTGTGAACAGGCCCGGCCCGGTCTCGACGTTCATCGACCCCACCACGGCAGTCACGGAAGGTGAGCCTACCGGCACGACAAGTCCATTCCGCTCGCTGGTCTGAAACTGTCGGACCCTTGGGGCAGTATCTCCGGCATGGGATTTCAACTCACCATCGATTGCGCCGATCCGGACCGGCTGGTCAGTTTCTGGGCGGCCACGCTGGGCTATCGGGCGCAGGATCCGCCCGAGGGGCATGTCACCTGGCGGGATTTCTACGTGAGCGTGGGGGTGCCCGCCGAGGAGCTTGGTGATGGTGACTGCGCCGACCGGATCGTCGATCCGGCCGGTGCCGGGCCGGCCATCTGGTTCCAGATCGTGCCGGAGCGCAAGACGCTCAAGAACCGCCTGCATCTTGACGTGTTGGTGGGTGGTGGCCGGTCGGTCGGGGTGGCGGTGCGCCGCCAGCGGGTCGACGCCGAGGTGGAGCGGCTGGTGCGGCTCGGCGCCACGGTGCTGTCCAAGCATGACGGCGACACGGACGGCCAGTATGGCGTGACGTTGGCCGATCCGGAGGGCAACGAGTTCTGCGTCGCGTGACGCGAAGCCGGCGGCCTCGGGGGCGGTTCGTGAGGTTGAAGTCCACTTCGGATGTCGGGCCGACGCAGGAGTCCTGTTTGTCGGACTATGCGGATGTCGTCGCAGTGATCGTGAACAGGCCAGGCTCGGTCTCGACGAGGATCTGGCGGGCGACGAGGCGTTTGAGCTTGGCGCGCATACCCTCGGTGTCCTTGGGCGTGACGCCGACGTCGAGCGCGCGGCAGACGTCCTTGGCGCGCATGCCGCCGACGGTGGTGGCGAAGGCGGCGGGGATCTGCTGGTAGGGGGTGCTGGCGATGGTCGCGTCGGCGGGTGTGGTCGCTTCGGCCTGGCCGGTCAGTCTCATGAGCGTCTTGCGGGTGATCGCGAGGTCGACCAGTTCGGTCTCGGCGAGGGCGAGTTCGACGGACAGCTTGGCGATCTGCTCGCGCAGTTCTTCGGCTGCCGTGGTCGCGGCGGTCTCGCGTTCGGCCATCAGGTCCAGCACAGACGGCAACGTAGCGCTCCATCGTCTAGATGTCGCGCCAAGACGGCGTGTTCGTGCCGGTCAGCCGGCGGATCAGGTTGGCCGTCGACGCCCAGAAGGTCCGTGACACCGACGAGGCCGGGTTGCTCTCGTACTCGCGGACGAGGCGCCGGTGCAGCATCTCCGGTGCCGTTGATCTGTTCCACCACCCACCGCCGCTTCACTGGAACGAACCCGGGTTGCTGGTCACGTCTCTTGACGACCTCGACGTCGATACCGTGCAGAGCGCCGTGGATGGCGACGTCGTCCTTGAACCCGGAGTCCACCCACGCTTTGGTCACCGTCGGCGTGTGCTTCACGACCTGGTCGAGGAGTCTCACGCCGATCGTGTTGTCGGTGGCCGACGCGGCCACTACCACCACCGCGATGATCAGGCCGAGCACATCCACAGCCAGCCCCCGCTTGCGGCCCGGTACCTTCTTCCCAGCGTCCTTGCCGGTCGCTGACGCCGGCACGTGGTTGGCTGCCCGGATCGACTGGGTATCCAGGACGACTGCGGTCGGATCCTCCGCCCGGCCGGCCCGCTCCCGGGCTTGACAGCGCAGCAGATCGTGAATCACCTGGTCGGTGCAGTCGTCACGCCACAGCGCGAAGTAGTAGTACGTCGCCGACTTCGGCGGCAGGTCGTGCGGCAGATACGCCCACTGACAACCGGTCCGGATCTGATAGAAGATCGCATTCACGATCTCCGGCAACCCGTAGCGGCCCTGATGACCCGACACCGACGGATGCCTAGCCTTCCACGCAGCCAGAAACGGCCCGACCACCGCCCACTGCTCATCGCTGAGATCGCTCGGATACGCGGAACGTCCACTCACGACCTGCCCAACGCGACACAACCCCACCAGATATCGCCAACGGCCCGAACACTACCGATTCGGTCCATGACAAACCGCTATAATCTCACAAACCGCCCTCTCAGGAGGCCATCGGTGGCCGGCGCGCAGAGTCCGTCGAGACGATGTCGAGGTATCGCCGCCACAGATCGGGCGGGGCGTCCGTCACGACGTTGGCGACGCAGTTCGGCGCGCACGTCAGCAGGACGATGCCCTCGCCGGTGACGTCGGCTCGCACCGCGCCGTGTTCGCGGGCCCGGTCAACCAACGTGTGCACGGTGTGGAACATGTGGATGCGGGCGTGCCCAGCTGGCCGGCCGGCGCGGGGCGCCGAGCCCGGCGACCACCGGGCCTCCGAGCCTGCAAAGCGCCAACTCCGCGCTCGTGGGGGGTCGAGCACCGACGGCCCGCGACTACGTGGAGCCTCGGCCTCACGAACCCGCGCACAATGTCCGCTGGGGCACCTTCGCGCGCGCGGTACTGGCCAGGCGACGGGGTCGCGCCGCCTGGCCGGTGCGGTCAGCCTCGGGCGAGCAGGCCTGCCCATCCCGGGTCGGTGACGATCCGGCGCGCCTCCTCGATGGTCAGCGGCAGGTCGGGAGCCGCCTGGACGTATGCCCCGCCGACGCTGACGCAGTCCCCGTTGGGCCAGTACACCTGGGTGGCGGACCACAGCCGGTGCGACGTCTTGTCGGTGTAGGAGTTCGCGATCACGAGCCACCGGCCGTCACCCAGGTCGATCTTGGTGCAGCCGGGGCAGACCGCGTCGATGCTGAAGGTGTTCGTCTTGCGGCTCAGGGCGACCGTCACCGCCACCTCCGCCGGCCCGCCCTCGCCGTTGATCGCGACCATGCCCACCGGGTTGTCGCGTGCGCCGATGTGGGCGTCCGTGCTGCCCGGCAGCAGGGCCAGGAGCAGTGCGGTGATGTTCTCCCTGGTCGCCGTCGCTACGGCCGACGTCTGGGTCTGGGTCGGGGTCGGGGTGGCCAGCGCGACGGTGGCCGGCGCCGATCCCGGCCGGACCGGGGCGGAACCCCAGGTGGGGGCGTACACCGCACCCATGGCCACGACGGCCACCACCGCGACGGCACCCGCCCCGAGCGCTCCCGCCCGTCGGCGCGACCGCAGCCGGGCGCCCTCGCGAACAGCCGCGTCGGCGAACGACCGGGCGGGTGCCTCCCCCTCGAGGACCCGGCCGAGAACGGCTCCCGCGAACTCCTCGTCGTGAACGGTCATCGTGTTCCCTTCCCCACCAGTAGCAGTTCCTCAGTCGCGCCCAACACCTCGCGCAGCCTCACCAGACCCCGCGCCGACTGGCTCTTGACAGTGCCGGCGGCACAGCCCATCACCGCCGCGGTCTCCTCCACGCTCAGGTCCTCCCAGAACCGCAGCACCAATACCGCGCGCTGCCGGGGAGCCAGAGCGCGCAGCGCGTCCATCAGCACCATCCGTTCCTCCACCTGCGGCCCACCGGCCGCGCCCCTGTCGGGGGGATCCGCTGAGACGTCCTCGCGCCGCCGGCCCCGCGACCGCAGCTGCCCGAGACACATCCGGGTCAGGACCTTGCGGGTGTACGCCTCCACCGCGCCCCGTTGCCGGATCCGCCGCCAGCGCGAGTACACCTTCGCCAGCGTCATCTGCACCAGGTCCTCCGCCAGGTGCCGGTCCCCGCACATCACGTACGCCTGCCGCCACAGCGCGAGTGAACGCCCGGCGACGAACGCCCGGAACTCGGCCTCTTCATCGGTGCCCATGGGCTACCTCCTTCACCACTGAGAGAGCCGGCCGGACCAATCAGGTTGCATCGAACTACCCCCGCATTTCCTGCACATCTGTCGACCGCACGCCGTGCCACGCCGCTTCGGGGATGCGTCAGCGGGCCGCGAACCCGTCCTAACCACTATCGGCGAAACAACTAGAAAAGGGGCTCTGGCCCAGCCGGCACGATCGGCGGTGGACCGGGCTTTCCGGCACGCCGCCGACGCGGCGCCCCCGTTATCAGTTAATCGCTGCTAACCGGCTTGAGGGTGTCTTGAGGGATCTTTCATGTCCTGTTAGCTGGCGCCGCGTGAGGATGCGGACCGTCGTTTGGTGTAGGCGTGTACGGCAGCTGTCCACGGAGCCCCGTGTACCTCGGAAGGACGCCTCCTCGCACGGCACGCCCGCCTCGTGGTCCGACTGGGTCACCGTTTACCTGGCCGGGGTCCAGCGCATACACTCCGTGCACCAGTCGTACGGCCCGCAGGGGGTTGACATGGGATCTGATCTCGAGGTCGAACTGGACCGGGCGCTGGTGGACGGCCCGTTTCACCTGGCGTTGTCGCTGGCCGTGCGCCGCCGGGGCCTGGGCCTGAGCCGGCTCCAGTGTCGGCTCGCCGAGCGCGGCATCAAGATCAGCACGGCCACGTTGAGTTACTGGTGCACCGGGCGGTCCCAACCCGAGCGGGCGGAGTCGCTGCACGGGGTCGCCGTCCTGGAGGAGCTGCTGTCGCTGCCGGCCGGGTCCCTGGTCGGGCTGCTCCGCTCTGCCCGGGTGCGTAGCCGCGGCCGCAGGAGCCGGAACATGGATCTGGGCCTGTATCCGCCCGCCGTCCAGGTGGTCGAGGAATTCGAGATGCCGGTCCGGTCGGTCCTGCGGCCGTTGAGCATCGACAACCACGTCACGATGGGCGCCAACGGGTCGATCCGGCAGGGACGGGTCCGCCTGACGCTGCGGTCCCTGGCCGACGGGGTGACCCGGAAGGTCATGGCGTGGTGCGCCGAGGAGCCGGTTTCCGAACCGCCCCGGCTCGTGGACCTGGCGGGCTGCCGACGCGGCGGGGTGCGATGGGACCCGGCAACGGGCCAATTCAGCGCGGAACTGCTGTTCGGCCGGCCGCTGGCCGAGGGAGAGACGACGGTGATCGAATACACCGTGGTGCCGCCGCCGGACATGGTGCCTGAGACCCGGTTGGGGCAGGTCGTGCTCCAACTACTGCCCTTGTACACCCTGCACATCAGCTTCGCCCCGCAAGCGGTGCCGGCCCGGTGCGTGGCGTTCCACCAGGCCACGGCCTCCGCCCCCGAGGAGGAACTCCGCGAACTGCTGCCCGACGACACCCCCAGCGTGTGCATCGCGGTCACCGACGCCCGCCCCGGGGTGTACGGCATCCGACTGGACTGGTGACCGAGAAGCGGCCCAACCTCGACCAGACCAGGCAGCATCATCAGCCGGCAGCTCCTCGAACTCCTCCGCCGGGTCGAATACGAGCCACCCGAGACCACCAACAGCGAACGCACCATAGCCCTGGACACCGACCTTTCGGGGGCATGAATTGTGGCTGCGTTTGGCTGGCCCGCGGAGGGATATCCAAGGAACGATGAGCCTTTCGACGCGGGCCTTGATGTCGTCATGAATAGGCCGGACGCGCCGGCGGAGTTGGTCCATTCGGCTTGGACGAATGCAAGGAGCAGGGGGCAGGCTTTCTTCCCAGCCACGGGGGTGCGGGGCCACCCCTCGGATGGCCCCGCGGCTTCGATCCGGTCAGCGGGCGTTCGTCGCCTGCGGCCTGTTCTAGGCGTACACCCGGAACGCGTCGAGGAGCATGTACGTGCCGTCCTTCTTGACGGCCTTGATCGTGTGGCTGCCCGATGTCGGCCACGTCTTGGAGTAGACCGCCTGCTGCACCAGGCGGGTCGGGTTCGTCGTGTTCACGGTCTGCTGGAACACGTTGTCGATGTAGATGTCGACGTTGCCCTGGTCGGAGAACTTCTCCGTCAGCAGGTCAATCCCGGTGCCGGTGAAGGTGTAGGACACCGCGTCGCCGTTGGTCATCGTGTACCGCACGTCGTCGGCGTAGTCACCGACGCCCCGGTTGCTCGACACCGACCAGGCTCCGGTGTAGGCGATCGAGGCGTCTGTGTTGTTGACGGTGACGTCCTGGTGGACGCGGAACGCGTCGAGCAGCATGTAGCTGCCGTCCTTCTTGACGGCCTTGATCGTGTGGCTGCCCGACGTCGGCCACGTCTTGGAGTAGACGGCCTGCTGGACGAGGCGGGTCGAGTTGGACGTGTTCACCGTCTGCTGGAACACGTTGTCGATGTAGACGTCGATGTTGCCCTGATCGGAGTACTTCTCCGTCAGCAGGTCGATCCCGCTGCCGGTGAACGTGTAGGCGACTGAGTCGCCGTTGACCGACGTGTATCGGACGTCGTCGGCGTAGTCACCGGCTCCCCGGTTGCCCGACACCGACCAGGACCCGGTGTAGGAGATGGCCGCGTCGGTGTTGTTGACGGTCGTCACGCCGGTGGTGCCCCGGACGGCGGCCTTGAGCTGTTGCAGGACCGCCAGGCTCTGCGCGGACATGGTGCCGTCCTCGTACATCATCAGGTCGAAGGTCAGTGGCACTGACCGTGCGGCGGCGGAGGTGACGTGGCTGATCGCCCAAGTGGCGTCGAACGTCGTGGCGCCGATCTGCTGGCCCTGCTGGTGCACGCCCCAGTCGTTCTCCATGATGAACATGCCGTGTTCGAGCAGGCCCTTGTCGGGGCCGGCGGTGAAGATCCCGTCGCCACCGGCCGGCGGGGAACCCACGGTGCCATCGCCGGTGTAGTTCTCGCCCATCGACACGTCCTGGAACTCGGTCAGGCGCGGGTACACCCAGTTGTTCCACGTCACGGTGCGGGCCGGGTTGCCGGTGCGGGCGACGGCGTGCAGTTCCTCGAACTTCGCCGGGTAGTAGGTCATGGCGTCGTCGAAGAAGAAGCCGTCGAGGTTGGTGCCGAGGCGCTGGCCGATCTCGCCGACGACGTTCTTCCAGTTGGTGAAGAACGTGCTGCGGTCTCCGGTACCCGTCGCGGGGAAGCTTGAGGGGTAGTTCTCCTTCTGCCAGAACGTCGCCTCTTCCTTGCCCTCGTGGTAGTAGAGGGCGAAGCGGATGTTCTCGGCGTGCAGGGCGGCGGCGACCTCGCCGATCAGGTCACGCTGCGAGGTGGACGCCCCGCCGTTGGCCATGATGGTGTCCAGTGCGGTGTTGGGCATGTCGGGCCGGTAGCCCCACCAGCTGAACGACCAGATGACGTAGGCGGCCCCGGTCTGCTTGACCGTGTTGACGAAGGCCGGGACGTTGAAGTCGTTGGCCTGCTGCTCGAGCGTCTTGGCCGGTCCACCGCCGGCAGGGAAGCCCCAGGAGCCGTACTGGAACATCAGGCCGTACTTGGCCTGCCGCAGCCACGTCAGGTCGGCCGCCGCACGGCCGGTGGCGACGCGCTGCTGGTAGGCGGCGTAGTCGGAGTCGCGGATCAGTTCCACCGACTTGACCTGGGTGTCGCCGCTGGGCGATCCGGCGCGCCGCAGTTCGACGGTGCTCGAGCCCGCCGGCAGGGCGAGGGTGCCGGCGTCGATCTTCAGCCAGCCGCCGGAGCTCGTGAACGACACCGAGGTGGCGGTGCCGCGCACGGTGAGGGTGAACTGCTGGCCCGAGGAGGCGTTGAGCAGGACCGCGAACCGGTAGGACGCGGCGGCTGGCACCGACACGGTCCAGGCCAGGTAGTCGGCGGTGGTGAGGAAGTGCTGGACGTGGAAGTTCTTGGCGATGTCGCCCTGGCCGCCGGTGTTGGTGATGGCGGAGGTGCGTTCGGCCGCCGACGCCGGGAGCGCGACGACGTCGTCGGAGCCGGTGCCGGGGGTGATGACGACCGGGTTGGGGCCGGCCTGGGGGATGATCGTGTCCGCAGCTGCCGGGGTGGCGGCGGCAACCGTGGCGGCGATGGCGGCGCACAGCGCCATGGCGAGTGCTCGGGGAAGACGGGAACGCATCGGGGGCTCTCCTTGCGAAGGAGCGGCGACAGCGGTGGGGGCGGCGGTCGCGGTGCCGGATCGGGGCACCTGTGGTGGATCGTCAGCCCGCCGGACACGCCACGGCAATACCCCGGAAACATTTTGTCGCCTCAGGCGTCAAAAATCAGCCGAACGGTCAGCCGGCCGTCGCCGGCTGTCGATGCGTCTGATCGTGGTTGGCCGGTAGTGGGCGAATTCCGTCCAGCATCTGGTCCAGGACGGCTAGTGCCGCGCCCTCGACCGACCCCCACGAGCCCAGGACGGAGGGCTCCACGTCCGGCGGGTCGAGGTCGGCGACCAGCAGCGACTCGACGAACGAGGTCCGGGCGGGCTCCAGCAGCCACGGGGTGAGCCGGGTGTAGTGCCCGCCGAGGACGACGAGACGGGGGTCGAGCATCGCGCACACGGCGGCGGCGCCGATCCCCAGCCAGTGCCCGGCCTCGGCGAGCGCGGCGAGCACCTGCGGGTCGCCCGCTTCGGCCCTGCGGACCAGTTCGTCGACGGCCGCCGACAGTGCCGTGGCGGCCGGGATCGGGTAGGGGGCCGCCGAGGCGGGCACGTCGCGGTGGGTCGGCGCGGCGGGGCCGTCCCCGACGAGGCTGCGCTGTTCGAGGCCGGCCGCGGCAAGGATCGCGTGCACGCCGGCCCGGGTCTCGAAGCAGCCGCGTCGGCCGCATACGCAGCGCTGGCCGCCGGGGTCGAGGATGAGGTGCCCGACCTCGCCGGCCAGGCCGCGCGCGCCGCGCCACAGCCGGTCGCCGGCCATGATGCCGGCGCTGATGCCGTAGGTACCGGTGAGGTAGACCAGGCTCGGCACCGCTCCCCCGCCGCGTAGCCGGGCGCGGCGCTCGGCCAGGACGCCGAAGTTGGCGCCGCTGTCGACGATCACCGGGGCGGGCGGGCCGGCGGAGGCTGCGGACAGCGCACTTTCCACACCTGCCCGCACGGCGACGTCGCGCCAGCCCAGGCTGGGCACGTATTTGATCGTGCCGCTGGTGGCGTCGACGAGGCCGGTGACGCTGACCCCCGTGCCGAGCAAGCGGCGGCCGGCGTCGGTGACCTGTTCGATGACCTGGTAGGCCACGGATGCCGCGACCCGCAGCAGGGCGCGGGGGTTGCTGGCGGAGACTTCGACGGGTTCGTCGAGGCGGATGAGGTGGCGGCCCCGCAGGGAGAACGCGCCGGCGAGAACCCGGTCGAGTCCGATCTCCAGACCCACGACGGCGAACTGTTCGTCGTCGAGGTCGAGCAGGTTGGTAGGACGCCCGCGGCGGCCGGTGCCCGGCGATGCGATCTCGCTGACCAGGCCCCGGCGCATCAGCTCGTTGACGACGGAGGAGGTCGTCGCGCGGGCGAGGCCGACCCCGTCGACCAACTCAGGTCGGGCGATTGGTCCATAATCAGCCAGATAGCGCAGTACCACCCGAAGTGTGACATCGGCCTCTGTCGGCATGCGTTTCCCCCAGCCTCTTCGCTGATGTCATCGTGCCCGTTCGGTTAAGTTCCCGCCAACCTCTTGATTTTTGTCGCCCTGGGCGACGATATTGTGGTCATCTGGATTCCACCAGCTAGGCGTCATCTGGAAACAAGCTCCGGAGGAGTGTCATGAACAGATCTCGACTCTTACGAGTCCTCGCCCTGACGGTCGCGGGGGTCGTCGGCCTCGGCGGCCTGGGCGCGTGCGGGGACAGCGGCGGGGTCGGGGGCGGCAAGAACGCCGACCAGGCAACCACAAAGGACGGCGAGAAGGTCACGCTCAGGTACTGGACGTGGTTCCCGCCGGAGGCCACCCTGCGCGCCACGATCGCCGCCTTCGAACGCGACAACCCCACCATCAAGATCGAGCTGCGGATCTTCGAGGCGGCCGACTACCAGAAGCAGCTGCCCCTCGCCCTCAACGGCGGCGAGAACCTCGACGTCGTCGGCGTGCAGGTCTCGGCGATGACCAACAGTGTCCGCGAGCAGCTGCGGCCGGTGTCGGAGTGGGAGAAGAACCTGCCGGCCGGTTGGCACGACAAGCTCGCGGCCGGCCCGGTCAAGCAGGCCGAGACGTCCGCCAAGGACGGCAAGCTCTACACCATCCCGATGGGCTCCCTCGGCAGCGCGGTCATGCTCTACAACGCCGCGATGCTCGCCGACCTGGGCATCGCGGTGCCGAAGACGGCCGACGAGCTCGCCGCGGCGGCGGCGAAGGTGCGCGCCGCCAAGCCGGACGTGACCCCGGTGGTGTTCTCCGGCGAGCCGTACTGGCAGGAGGAGATGCTGTTCACGATCGCCGGGCAGTCCAGCCCGACCCTGTCCGATGACGTGTTCGCCGGGCGCAAGGCGTGGAACTCCCCCGAGATGGTCATGGCGCTCACCCAGTACAAGTCGCTGTTCGACAAGGGCATCGTCGGCACCGACGTCCTCAGCCTCAAGGGCGGCCGGCCCGCCGAGCTGTTCACCGGCGGCAAGGCGGCGTTCTACGTTGACGGGTCCTGGCAGTCCTCGATGCTGTCTGAGTCCTACCGCAAAGCCAACAAGATCGAGCTCGCCGACGTCGGCGCGGCGGCGTTCCCCGTCGTGGCGGGCGGCAAGCCGGCGGCGCGGGCGTTCGCCGAGGGCGGACTGGGCATTCCGAAGAAGTCGACGCATGTCGCGCAGGCTGCGAAGTTCGTGGAGTACATGACCATGGGCAAGGGCGTCGACAGCTGGGGCAAGGACCTGGTCCTGGTGCCCACGGCCAAGAGCTACACCGCCGACGGCTCCGTGCTGACCTCCAAGGCGGCCCGCGACGGGTACGCGGCGATCACCACCGTAATCAACACGGCCGGGTCTGCCCGCGACAGCAATCAGAGCTTCCTCAACCAGGTCGAGGGCAACGCCATTCTCGACGTACTGCGCGGGCAGAGCACTCCGCAGGCAGCGGCCGACAAGCTGCAGGCCGAGTGGACGTCCGGCCGGTACACCGCGAAGTGACCTCGATGAACTCCAGGAACGCACCGGTCACCGCCGCCGTCGGCGGCGCGCGACCGGTGCGCGCCCGGCACGCCACCAGCCCGCGCCGCCGTCGCCGGGGCAGCTTCGTGGGCGTGGCCGCATTGTTCCTGGCACCACTGCTGCTGATCTACGCGGTCTACTACCTCTACGCGTTCGGTTTCCTGGCCAAGACGTCCACCACGCGCAGCACCCTGTCGTTCGGGGACGCCACTGATGTGGGCTGGGAGAACTTCCGCCTGGTCCTCACCGATGAGGTGTTCTGGCGCTCGGTGGCCAACAACCTGCTGTTCGCGGCCGTGTCCATCGCCGTGGCACTGACCCTCGGGTTCTTCCTCGCGGTGGTGCTGTCCTCGGGGGTGCGGCTGCGCCGGTTCTTCTACGCGGTGTTCCTGCTGCCGTCGCTGATCCCGCTGTCGCTGTTCGCCACGGTGTTCGGCCGGATGCTCGAAACCCGCGACGGGGCCGTCAACGCCACCCTGCGCACGGTGGGTCTCGGTTCCCTCGCCCAGGACTGGCTCGGCGAGGAGGGCCCGGCGTACGCGGCGCTGTTCGTGCTCCTCGTCTACCTGATCGGCCTGCCGATCATGTACTACACGTCCGACCTGGCAACGGCGAACACGACCATCCTGGAGTCGGCCCTGCTGGACGGCGCGAACACCCGCCAGATGTACCGGCTGATCCTGTTCCCGCTGCTGCGCAACACCCACAAGACGGTGATCCTGTCGGTGCTGCTGGGCAGCTTCCGCGCCTTCGACGTCGTGTTCTTCTCGACCAAGGGCGACCCGGGCGGGCGCACCGGCATCACCGGCACCTACGTGTACAACGCGATGCTCGGCGAGGGCCGGGTCGGCTACGCCTCGGCGGCGGCGGTTCTCGTGCTCGTCATCGCCCTGCTCGTCTCCCTCATCCACCTGCTCGCCCAACGAAGGGGGCGGTGATGACGACACCGACCAGTCCACTGCGCCTGCTGCGGCAGCGCCGCAGGCACACCGTGGCCACGTACGTGATCCTCGGGGTCGGGTCCGTCCTGTGGCTGTTCCCGATGATCACCGCCGTGCGGGCGTCGGTGGCCTACGGCGGGGTCGGCAACTACCTCACCGTGCTCACCGGAACATTCAACGGCGTCAGCCTGCCGCGCACCTTCCTCAACAGCTTCCTCGTCGCCGCCCTGCACGCCTTCCTCGTGTGCTCGGTTGGATCCTTGGCCGGCTACGCTTTCTCCAAGATCCGGTTTCCGGGGCGCGAGACCCTCTACTACGGCGTCCTGATCTTCCTGGCCGTGCCGGCGGTGGCGATCCTCGTGCCCGTGTACTGGATCACCGGGCAGCTGGCCCTGTTCAACACCCACCTCGGGGTCGCCCTGCCCGAGGCCGCGTTGACCCTGCCGTTCGCGGTGCTGCTGCTGCGCAACTACGCCGACGGCATCCCCAATGAGCTGATCGAGGCGGCCAGCATGGACGGGGCCGGTCACGGCCGCGTCTACAAGCTGATCTTCCTGCCGCTGGCCCGCCCCGCCCTGGTCAACCTCGCGGCGCTGTCGGTGATGTGGTCCCTGCAGGACTTCCTGTTCCCTTCCACCATCCTCAAGAAGTCCGAGCTGACCACCGCAGCCCAGGCCGTGCAGACCATCCAGAGCGGCTTCGGACCCAGCCCCACCCAGACCTCGCAGTACTTCGCGGCACTGGTCCTGCTCGCCGTCCCCGCACTCGTCCTGGTGGTCACCGGGCTGCGGTTCATCACGTCCGGCATCACCCAAGGGGGAGTGAAAGAGTGAGCGACACGACGTGGTTCAACCGCCTGGGCCTGGGACTGTTCGTGCACTGGGGGCACGCCGCCACCCGGGGCTGGGAACTGTCCTGGCAGATGACCGGCGGCGTGCACCTGCAGGAACCGCCGCTGGCGGCGGTGGGCTGCGAGGAGTACTTCGACAACGCCGCCACCTTCCAGCCCGACCTGTTCGACCCCGACGACTGGGCCGAGCGGGCCTGGAACGCCGGCGCCCGCTACGTCGTGTTCACCACCAAACACCACGACGGGTACGCGATGTTCGACAGCGCCCTGTCCGACCACACCAGCGCCAAGCTCGCCGGCCACGACTTCACCCGCGAGGTCGTCGACGCGTTCCGTTCCCGGGGTTTCCGCATCGGCCTGTACTTCTCCATCGTCGACTGGCACCACGAGGACTACCCCCGCTACACCGACGCCACCGTACCCAAGCCCTACGTCGTCGGCTCGCACCCGCGCGCCACGCCGGAGGCGTTCGAACGCTACCGCCAGTTCATGCTCGGCCAGCTCAACGAACTCCTCACCGGCTACGGGCAAATCGACATCCTGTGGCTGGACGGCGAGTTCGAGTACTCCCCGGCCGAGTGGCGCTTCGACGAGATCCGCCAGTTCATCCGCGACCGCCAACCCGACTGCATGGTCAACGACCGCTGCCTCGGACACGGCGACTTCGTCACCCCCGAACAGCAACTCCCCGTCGCCGCGCCGTCCAAGCCGTGGGAATGCTGCCTGACGATGAACAGCACCTGGGGGTATGTGCCCGACGACGACAGCTGGAAATCGGCGCGCGCCCTGTTGCACAGTTTCGTCGAAGCCGCGTCCATGGGCGGAAACCTGCTCCTCAACGTCGGCCCCACCGGCCGGGGAGAGCTCCCGGCGCAGGCTGTGGAACGCCTCGACGCTTTCGCCGACTGGATGGCCACACACGCCGAAAGTGTTCGTGACGTCGAGCCCGGGTTGCAGCTGTGGCAGTTCCACGGCCCCAGCACCCGCCGGGTCAACGCCGACGGCGGTGAACGTCTGTACCTGCACCTGGTGATGCGCCCGTACGAGCACATCGTCGCGCGTGGCCTGCCGGTGCGCCGGATCACCGCCGTCACGCTGCTCGGCGACGGCGGACCGCTGCCGTTCAAGGTCACCTCACAGCTCAAGGACGTGCACGCCCAAAACCCCGACCCGACCGGCGAACTCGTCGTGGACATCGCCCCCGAACGCCTCGACGCGCTGTGCAGCGTCATCGCTATCGACCTCGCACCCGCGACAGGACAGTCATGACGCCACGATTCACCGCCCTGGACACGCTCGACATCCGCTTCCCGACCTCGCGTGACCTCGACGGCTCCGATGCGATGAACCCGGACCCCGACTACTCGGCCGCCTACGTCATCGTGCGCACCGACGAGCCCGGTGGGCACGAAGGTCACGGGTTCGCGTTCACCATCGGGCGCGGCAACGACATCCAGGCCGCGGCGATCCGGGCCCTGGCCCCGTATCTTGTCGGTCTGCCGGTGCCAGCGACACTCGATGATCTCGGCGGCCTGTGGCGCACCCTCGTGCACGACTCACAGCTGCGCTGGCTGGGCCCGGAGAAGGGCGTCATGCACATGGCGATCTCCGCCGTCGTCAACGCCCTGTGGGACCTACGCGCCAAACGCGAGGGCAAACCGGTGTGGCGGCTACTCGCGGAACTGTCACCGGAGGAGGTCGTGGCCCTGGTCGACTTCCGCTATCTCAGCGACGCCCTCACCCCCGATGAGGCCCTGGCCATCCTGCGCCGCGCCGAACCGGGAAAGGCGGAGCGGACCGCCCGGCTCCTCGCCGACGGCTACCCCGCCTACACCACCTCCCCCGGCTGGCTCGGCTACGACGACGACAAGCTGCGCCGGCTGTGCAAGGAAGCCATCGCCGACGGGTTCACGCAGATCAAACTCAAGGTCGGCGCGGACCTGGCCGACGACATCCGTCGGATGCGCGTCGCCCGCGAGGTCTGCGGCCCCGACATGCGCATCGCCGTCGACGCCAACCAGCGCTGGGATGTGGCCACCGCCATCGCCTGGATCCGCGAACTGGCCCCCTTCGACCCCTGGTGGGTTGAGGAGCCGACCAGCCCCGACGACATCGGCGCACACGCCACCATCGCCCGGGCCGTCTCGCCGATCCGGGTGGCCACCGGCGAGCACGTGCACAACCGGGTGATGTTCAAGCAGTTCCTCCAAAACCGCGCCCTGTCGTTCCTGCAACTCGACGCCGCCCGCGTCGCCGGCGTCAACGAGAACATCGCCATCCTGCTGCTGGCCGCCAAGTTCGGGGTGCCCGTATGCCCACACGCCGGCGGGGTCGGCCTGTGCGAACTGGTGCAGCACCTGTCGATGTTCGACTACGTGGCCGTGTCCGGCACCATGGAAGACCGGGTCATCGAGTACGTCGACCACCTGCACGAACACTTCATCGACCCAGTCGTGATCCGCGACGGCCGCTACGTCACCCCCACCACCCCCGGCTTCGGTGCCACCATGCACCCGCGGTCGTTGGCCGAGCACGCCTACCCCGATGGCCTCGTGTGGGCGGTGCCGGCGTGACCGCCAACAACGCCGGCATCGGCGCACGCGGCACCATACAGACCAACCCCCTCGACGAGTGGCGGGCCGTGTTCGAGGTCAACGTCCTCGGTGTCGTCCGCGTCACCCGGGCCGCCCTGCCCCACCTGCGCCGCTCGGCGTGCCCGGCGATCGTCAACACCTGCTCCATCGCCGCCACCGCCGGCCCGCCCAACCGGGCCCTGTACTCCGCGTCCAAGGGCGCCGTGGCGGCGCTGACCCTGGCGATGGCCGCCGACGGCACCACCGACGGGATCCGGGTCAACTGCGTCAACCCCGGCACCGTCGACACCCCCTGGGTCCAGCGGCTCCTGGTCGCCGCCGACGACCCGGATGTCGAACTCGCCCGGCTCAACGCCCGCCAGCCCACCGGTCGGCTGGTCACCGCCGACCAGGTCGCCGCCGCCATCGCCCACCTGCCCAGCCCACTGTCGGGCGGCACCACGGGCACCGCCCTGGCCGTCGACGGCGGCATGGCCGGCATCCGGCCCGCGCGCCGAGGAGACATCCCATGCAACGCATAGCTCTGCACGCCCGGCTGAAGCCCGGCGCGGAGGACGCCTACGGCCAGGCCCACCAGTCTGTGCCCATGGAGCTCGACGCCGCGCTGCGTGCCGCCGGCGTGCACTCGTGGCGGATCTGGCGCGACGGCCTGGACCTGTTCCACATCGTGCTCGTCGAGGATTACCAGAAGATGCGCCACGAACTGCACGATCATCCCGCCAACATTCCGTGGGCGGCCCGGATGGCCGAACTCCTCGAGTCCACTGACGACTACACCGGCGTCGACCACGGCATGCCGCTCGTCTGGGAGCTGACATGCTCCGGCACAGGAGACGGGGTTCAGGCATGAGCCACATGGCGGGCAGCGGCGCGGGATCCGCAGGCGGGCGGGAGGCCTCGCGGCACCGGGCCGCCTCGACGGCCCGGCGCCTACGGTTCCCGGGCCGAGAGAAGCGTCGGACGACGGAACTCCGGTCAGTACCCGCCGTCGTTCGGTTGGATCGGGGTGTAGACCCGTCCGCCGAGCACCTCCTCAGCCGGCCAGTGCGATTCATGCCAGTTCCGGTGCTCACGGAACGTCATGTGGGGCCGGGCGACGACGAGCCTCTCATCGATCCAGGCCCGAAGCTGGCCGATCCTCGCCGCGAGTGCCGCCTCCGAGTCCGCCGAGACCAGCACCAGCCCCAGGCTCTGTCCGATGAACTCGAAACCCTCGGGAAACTGGGTGCCGAACGGATGCTCGAACCGCGCGTACTCGACGTCGGGCAGGTCACGGATCTCGGAGACCGAGGGATAGCCGATTAGGGTGCCCGCCCGCCCCAGAACGTGGGTGTGGCCCACCGTCTCCGGCCTGACCCGGATGTCCAGGGTCGGCCGGATGCCGAGTGTGCTGAGCACCCCGCATTCGGCAAGGTCGACGTTGAACTTGTACAGGACCTCCTCCTGGGTCAGCCCGCCGCCTCGCCGGGCGGCGCATTCCCCGAAGGTCAACTCGCCCGTGTCCGGATCATGGAAGAATTCCATGTGGAAGATGCCATTGGTGAGCCCCAACGCGGAGATGGCTGCCTGGACGAAGGGCCCGGCGAGCTCGTACGCCCAGGACTCGGTGTCGGGGTCGAGCCGGCGAACCCACAGCGCCCGCTGCTGCGACAGCGAGGTCAGGCACGGTTCGCCGTACTTCCCGAGCGCGACGAAGAGCACCTCCCCGTCGAAGACGACACCGTCGGCGACCCACTCGTCACCCGTGCTGAACCCTTCGAGAACGAAGGTCCGCTGCGGCAGGTTCCGCGCCCGCCACCTGGCGCTCGCCGCGCTCAACTCTTGGAAGTCGCTGACGACACCGGTGTACCCGGTACCACCGTAGGAGAGAGGTTTGAGCACGGACCGCTCGAACTTCAGGTCGGCCAGGTGGTCGACGTCGTGGATGTCGTCAACGACGATCGAGGTGGCCGTCGCGATCCCCGCGTCGCGGACCTTGAGCTTCTGCAGGAACTTGTCCCGAAAGTGCAGCGCGACGGTGGGGTCGATGCCCCGGCAGCCCAGGGACCGGGCCACCAGGCCGGCGGTCACGAGCGACCACTCCTCTCCCGTGTGCACCGCGTCGAAGCCGTGGTCGGCCAGGCCCGCGCGGTGCAGCCCACCCAGCACGGATTCCGGACTGCTCGTGTCGTCGACCCGCAGAATCCGCACCCGCTCGTCCGGGACGGTCGGACCGAAGTCCCACGGCTCAGGTCCACAGAGCGCCACGGTCTCGGCCGCGTGCCTCTGACAAGCCCGGAGCACATATCTGTCGACCCCGATGTTCAGGATGGACCCGGCGCGCTGTCCTGCCACTGTCACTGACTCCTCACTGTACGAACTGGCTTGGGCGGCGACAGGTCACGACGGCGAACCCTGGCGAACCGTCTCCGCCCGGTGACCGCCGTGCCGGTAGCCGAAGACGATCCGCGAGGTCCCCGCGGTGTCCGTGAATCGCATGGTCCGCTCCTCCGTCCAGCAGAGCGGCCGGAACTCCAGCCCGCCCAGGTGGACGAGCACGGTCTCGTACCGGTCCCCGACCCGCAGGACGAGACGCCCGTTCTCGGCCCGGAGGTCTCCGACCGAGTCGGGCACCGCCGCCTCCTCGAACTCGGTGACGGTCGGCGGCTCCGGATACGTCCGCAGGAAGTTCTCCGGAACCGGGATGCTTCCGCTCAACCCCTCGAGTTCCGCGGAGGAGAGTCGCACCTCGGGACGTTGGAACATCACCACGGACTCGTCGATGCCGTCACGGACGTCCGCCGGGAACAGGTCCAACAGACCGGGCGTCACATAGACATCGATCACCAGGTGCACCCTCGGCTGTGGCCCGTGGTTGTAGAGGTGGTGCGGCCGGCCGAAGTTGGCGTACCACAGCTCTCCGGGCTGCCACCTGTGCTCGACACCCTCGATGACGATCACGGCCTGGTCGTTCGTGACGATCGGAAGGTGCAGGCGCGCCCACCCCACGGGCAGTCCGTACGGGTGGTCCGTGTGCTCGCCCACCGCCGCCCCGGGCTCCAACGACATGAACCGGACCGCGCGGAGCGAGGCCCCCAGTCCCCGCAGAACCGAGGCGGTGTAGGGCGCCTCCTCCAGGTACGGCGTGTCCGCGTAGTCCACCAGACCGGGACCACCCGCGTCGGTACGCGACGGATCGCCGCCCGGGCTGCGGAGCGAGAGTACCCGCCAACCTTCCGTCAGGCTCTCGGTGATCTCCCCTTCGCTGTAGGTCGCCTGTGGGCTGAACCGCTGTCCGCCCAGCGAGAACAACTCCTCCTGGAGCTGTCGGGCGTCGAACTCCGGTAGCAGCCGCACTGCGTTCGCGGTGACCGTTGCCATTGTCTCTCCCCTGTGTCGTGTCGCTGTTCAGATCGCTTTGATGGCCATGTCCGCCAACCGGGCGGCTGTGCGGTGGACGTAGAGGTCGCGCACAGAGATCGGTGGCAGGCCCGCATCACGCAACGCGGTCAGGAGGCGTACCGCGAGCAGCGAGTTGCCACCCAGTGCGAAGAAGTCGTCGTCCGGGCCCACCTCCATCTGGAGCACCCGCCGCCAGACCTGCAGGACCCTCGCCAGGTCGCCGTCCTCGTCGTCCGGGGCGGGCGGGGTCCGGTCCGGCTCCGCGGCCGTCAGCAGGTCGGCCAGGCGAACCGTGTCGAGTTTGCCGTTGATGGTCAGGGGGAGGTACGGCAGGTCGACCAGCGCCCCCGGCACCATGTACTCCGGCAGCAACCCGGCTACCCGCCGCCGTACCTCCGCCGTGGTGGCGCCGGCCTTCAGCACCACGTAGCCGACCAGTCGGACGTGGGCCGGGTCCTCCGCGCCGTCGAGGACCACGGCCGCCTCGATGACCGCCGGATCCGCCAGCAGCACCGTGCGCACCTCCCCGAGCTCGATCCTGAAGCCGCGGATCTTCACCTGGTCGTCCAGTCGACCCAGGTGGTCCAGTCCGCCGTCGAGCCGGAGCCGACCGTGGTCGCCGGTGCGGTACAGCCGCTCTCCGCCCGGACCCCCCTGCGGGAACCGCTCGGCGGTGAGCTGTTCCTGGTTGAGGTAGTGGCTGGCCAGCCCTGCTCCGCCGACGTAGATCTCGCCGGGCACGCCGGGCGGGAGCACTCGGCCGCTCGGGTCGCGCACGCTCACTGACCAGCCGGCGATCGGTCTGCCGACCCGCCTCGACCCGGAGCGCGCCTCACCCGGCAGCACGGTGTGCGCGGTCACGTGCACCGTCGTCTCCGTGATGCCGTACATGTTGACCAACCGGCAGTCCGGGTGGGGATGCCGGCGGAACCAGTCGACCAGCACGCGCGGATCCAGAGCCTCCCCGCCGAGAACGACCAGGCGCAGGGCCAGTGCGGCTCCGCTTCGGCCGTCGACCTCGAGGAGGTTGGCGAACGCCGACGGAGTCTGACTCAGGAGCGTGACCCGTTCGCGGAGCAGCAGGTCGTGGAACTCCTCCGGCGCCCGGGTCACCATGTAGGGCACGACGACCAGGTGGCCGCCGGTGAGGAGGCAGCACCAGATCTCCCACACCGAGAAGTCGAAGGCTGCGGAGTGGAACAGGGTCCAGACGTCGGCTGGACCCAGGCTCAGGTCAGTCTTGGTCGCGTCCAGCAGGGCCAGGACGTTGCGGTGCGGGACGACCACGCCCTTCGGGCGACCCGTGGTACCCGACGTGTAGATCACGTACGCGGGGTCCTCCGGGTCCACGGTGGGAAGGCGTTCGGATACGTCGGCGGACACCAGCGCCTCGGGGGTGAGCACCGCGACACCGGCCCCGGCCGGGAAGTCGGGCAGCGTGGTCACGACCACCGCGAGACCAGCGTCCTCGGTGAGGAAACGCAGCCGCTCGACCGGGTGCTGCACGTCGAGCGGAACGTACGTCGCGCCCGTCTTCAGTACCGCCAACAAGGTGACCACGAGGTCGACGGTCCGATCCAGGCACACACCGACGAAGACGCCGCGCGCCGCGCCGTGGGACCGCAGGGCGTGGGCACGGGCGGTCGCCCGCTGGTCCAACTCGCGGTAGGTCAGCCGCTGGTTCTCATCGGAGAGCGCCACAGCGTCCGGCTGGATGCCGGCCACCTCCGCGACGGCTTCGTGCACGGCGAGCGCCCGGCCCGATCGGCGCCCAGGGGACAGCCCCAGAGCGAGGACCCGGGTCACGTCCTGGTCCGGACACAGCTCCAGATCGCCCAGCACCTGGTCACCGGAGCTGGTCCGGAGTTGCCGGGCGAGGTGACGGACGTGCCGGCCGAACTGCGCGGCGACCTCCGGGTGCACCGCGCGCGGGTCACCGGTGTGCCGGTCGTAGGTCAGCCCCTCGGGGCCCTGTCGCCAGTGTGTGGTGAGCGGGAGCAGGCTCATGAACGACGGCAGGTAGAACTCGCCGGCCCGTTCCTCGGTCAGGACGACACCGACCGGCGGTGGTTGTTCCTCCTCGGTCCGCCGCGGGACGGCCAGGTCGGCGCGCACCTGTTCCAGGAACATGGCCACCGGAAGGGAGTCGTCGGTCGACGCGACGAGGACCCGCACGGCGGAACCCGACGGGCCCGAACCGGGAGTGGACACGACCGCGAGGCGTGCCGAGGAGCTGCCCTCGTACCGGGACAGGGTCAGTGCCGTGGCGGCCACGACCAGGGCCGGGTCGTAGGGGGTCTCCCGGACCTCCTCGCCGCTACGCGGGCCGGCCGGGACGCGGGCGGTGTCCCCGGCGAGTCCCCACGGCGGCGGCGCGGTTGGCCGCCCCCACCAGGACGGCAGCCGGGCAGGGTCGGGCACCGCGGTCGACGCGAGGGGGTCGGTGTCGCCGTCCGCCGTGGTCAGGTGGTGCGCGAGCTCGCGGAGGCTCCGATGGTCGATGGCGTCCCGCCTGGCGACGAGCACCAGGTCGGCGGGACCGTCCACGTACCCGAACAGGACGATCCGTAACCGGTCGCCGGCGAGTGGCCGGCGGACCTCGCGGTCGCGCAGCCGGGCGGCGAGATCGTCCGTCGAGCCCAACGGGAGAGGTTCGTCCCAGAAGGACAACCTTTCCTCGCCGAGTATCCCCGCCGCCCGCACCGCCCGGCCGGCGATGGTGGCGCTGTCCGGGATCGGTAGCCGCAGGATCAACCCGTGGGTGTGGTCCTGATTGGTCTGCGTCGGGGCTGTCATCGGGCCGTGAACCCTCCGTCGACGGTGACCACTGTCCCGGTGACCTGACGGGAGTCGTCGCCGGCGAGCCAGAGCGCGGTACCCGCGACGTCCTCGGGCTCGATGAGCGCGTTCATGGGCTGCGCCTGCACGAAGGTCTGCTCGTGTTCCGCCAGGTCCACCTCCAGGGAACGTGCGATCTCCGACAGCATCCGGCCGTCGACCTGTTCGGCGTCACGGACCGAGCCGGGGCACAGGGCATTGACCCGGATCTTCATCGGCGCGTAGTCCAGGGCCGCGGCCCGGGTCAGCCCGACCAGTGCGTGCTTGGCGGTCACGTAGGCCGCGAAGTGCCGGTAGCCCACCAGCCCCGCAGTGGACGCGATGTTGACGATGCTGCCGGCCCGTTCCCGCACCATGTGCGGCGCCACCTCCCTGATCATCCGGAACGCGCCCACGAGGTCGACGTCGAGCATCAGCGACCACTCCTCGTCGGTGATCGCGTGCACGACCTTTCCCGAGGGTGCCGCGATTCCGGCATTGTTGACCAGTACGTCTATCCGGCCGAAGCGGCGCACCGTGTCCCGCACCGCGGCGGTGACCCCGGGCTGGTCGCGCACGTCGGCGGTGACCGCCAGCACGGTCGCGCCCGCCCGTCTGCACAACTCGGCCGTCTCCTCGAGCTGGGTGGCGGTGGCGAGCGGGTACGGCACGCCCTCGATGTCGGTTCCGACATCCAGCAACGCCAGGTCGGCGCCCTCCGCCGCGAACCGGACCGCGCAGGAGCGCCCCAGCCCACGGCCGGCGCCTGTGACCAGTACGGTCTTGCCTTCCAGCCGCATGCCTACCTCGCCCCGCCGGCGGTGGCGGCCGAGACCGTGCCGGCGATCAGGTCCACGAGGTCGGTGGCGGATTCCGCGAGGTACATGTGCCCCCCGGGCAGTTCCGTGTAGGTGAACGGTCCCCGTGTCGCCGAACGCCACAGCTCGGCGTCCCGGCGGGACACCAGCAGGTCCCCCTCGCCGCGTACGCACGTGATCGGGGTCGTCGTGGGGGCATCGGTCGTGGGACGGTAGCTCTCGTGCATCGCCACGTCCGCCCGCAGGATCGGCAGCAGCATGTCCCGCAACTCGGGAAAGTCGAACGCGGAGTGCCGGTAGCCGGCGAACTCCTCGATCCGGGCGAGAAACTCCTCGTCGTCCAACGCGGCGGCCTGTTCGGTCCGCCCCGACCACGGCCCCGGCGAGCCGCTCACCACCAGGTGGTCGACGACGAGTTCCGTCTGCTCCTGGAGCGCGCGCGCGAGTTCGTAGGCCAGGGCGGCTCCGAGGCTGTGCCCGAACAACGCCACCCGCCGGCTGTCCCCGACCGCCGCGACGGCCTCCGGCAGTAGGGCCCGCACAGCCGCGTGGACGTCGGTGAGCAGCTCCTCCTCGACCCGCTCCTCCCGGCCCGGCAACTGGAGCGGGACCAGCGTGACGCCCGGCGGATCGAGCCGCCGCCAAGGGAAGAAGAAGCTGGAACCGGCACCGGCATGGGGCAGGCACAGCACGGGAATGCGGTCAGACGTCATGGCTCACTCCGTTTCGCTCTGGTGCCGTGCCACGATTTCCGGTGAACCGGACCGTGCGACGCGGCGTGTGTGTGAGGCGGGGACAAGCGGCTTCCCGGGTCCCCCCGCTCACTGGACCCGGTCGCCACGGTCAGCTGGCCGGGGCCAGGTCGACGAACAGGTGGTCGAAGCCGCGGTAGGTGCGGTTCCGGCCCCAGTCCAGGTCCCGCACCCGCGCCCTCGGGTAGCGCCGGGCGAAGTGCTTGATCATCGTGGCGGCCTCCAACCGGGCCAGCGGCGCCCCCATGCAGTAGTGCATGCCGTGGCCGAAGGCGAGATGGTCGGACCTGTCACCGCCGCTCTGGTGGCCCGGCGGGCGCACCGGACACGCCGGAGCCTCGAACGGGCTGCTCCCCGTCAGGGACACCAGGATGAGCTCGCCCTTCGGGATGAGGTCGTCGCCGAGACCGACATCGGTCGTCGTGGCACGGGCCACGTGGCCGAGCGGCGGGTACAGCTCGAGCACGCGTTCGACGATCGCCTCCGCCGCGCCGTCCTCGCCGGTCACACTGTCCACCAGCTCGTTGCCCAGCGTGTACCAGAGGGTGAAGCCCATCAGCGCGGCCGTCGTCTCCAGTCCCCCGAACAGCATCAGCGAACTGGTGGCGAGCCGCTCGAGTTCGGTACCCGACGCCCGCTGCCAGACTCCGTCGGAGGCCGAGGTCCTGATGAACTCCCCCATCTCCCGGAGTGCCTCCTGTGCCCGCGTCGCGTAGTCCAGCCGGTAGGACGCGGCGAAGAAGTCGGCCAGCGCCCCGGCCCAGGCGTGCAGCTGATGGGCGTCACGTCGCGGAAGCCCCAACAGCCGGGCCATGGTGCGCGCGGAGATCAGATTCGTCAGATGCGGTATCGCGTCGGGCACCTCAGCCCGCCCGAAGTCCTCCACCGCCTCCTCCACGATGTCGGTGATGACGTCCTCCAGTTGGCGGATCCTGCCCGGCGAGAACATCGGCTGCACGTCTCGCCGGGCACTGATGTGCTCGTCGCCGTCCAGCAGGACGAACCATCGACGGATGATCTCCATCAACTCGGGACACTCGCTGTGGATGCCGTCCGGAAGGATGTCGCCGATCTCCAGGGTCCTCGACGAGAGGTCCGACATCCGGAAGGCCGTCTTCGCGGCCTCGCTGTCGGCCACCACCCAGCAACCCATCTCCTCGTGGTACCGGGCCGGAGCCCTGTCCTCGCCTGTCACATCCGCCGCCTTCCCGTGCGGTCGTGGCTACTGGTCACCGGTGGACCGTTCCGCGGCCGTCATCGCCGCGGCAAGGCTGGCTGGCCGCATGTCCGTCCAGTTCTCGTCGACGTAGGCAACAGCCGCGTCGTGGGCGGCCGGCCCGAACACAGTCGTCCAGCCGGCGGGGACCTCGGCGAACGTCGGCCACAGCGAATGCTGGCCCTCGTCGTTGACAAGTACCAGGTAGCGGCCGTCAGGATCATCGAACGGGTTGGTCATCGTCGTCTCCCTGTCCCCTGTGGGTTGGTGTTCAAGAGGTTCGTGCGGTCCGGAGCCGCGGTGTCCGTCAGGCGGTCCCCGCGGCGGGGCTGTAGCTCGCCGGAAGATCCCGCTGCCGACGGATCGGACCCGCCAGCAGGATCAGCCAGCACGGCGCGATCAGGCCGGCCATGATCCACATGGTGGTGCGTGGCCCCCACAGGGTGCCGAGTGCCCCGCCGAGCAGGGCACCGATCGGGATGGTGCTGTGCAGCAGGACCATGGACGAGGCGACCACCCGACCCAGCATGTGCTGCGGGCAGTAGGTCTGCCGGAACGCGCCGAGTACGACATTGCAGGCGACGATCCCAGCCACCACGATCATCGCTCCGAGCGTGTACAGCACCAGCCCGGGGCCTTTGGTCGCCAACGGCATCAGCAGCGCGAACGGCGCGGTGACGAACTGGCAGATGAGCAGGCCCCGTGCGGTGCCCCACCGTCGACCGATCGGCCGCGCCACGAGAGACCCGAGCACTCCGCCGAGACTGACCGCGGCGATGAGGCCGCCGACCGTCGCGGCGTTCACACCCACGGTCTGGACCAGGAACACGATGCTGATCGCCTGCCAGCCGTTGAGGGCCAGGTTCACCGCGGCGCCGTAGAGAACGATCGGCCGCAGGTACGGGTCGCCGACGACGAATCTCAGGCCGATCGCGATCCGTCGGGAGAGGCTCTCCTCCCGGGTCGGCTCGACCCTCTCCGGTTCACGGGCCCTGATCAGCAGAAGGCACACCGTCGAGATCACAAAGGTGACCGCGTCCACGAGTGGTCCGACCGCCGCACCGAACCACTGTGCGATCAGGCCGCCGAACCCTGGGCCGACCACCCGGGTCGCGGCCTCGCTGCCGTGCAGTTTGGCGTTGCCCTCCATCAGCTCTGCCGGAGCGAGCACCGTCGGCACGTAGACCTGGGCGGAGGTGGAGAAGAACACGGCGGTGACGCCGATCACCGTCGCCACCACCAGCAGATGCCCGAAGGTTAACGCGTCGAGCCACCAGGCGACCGGCACGCTCGCCAATGTCGCGGCGGAGACGAGGTTGCAGACGACCATCAGGCGCCTGAGTGGCAGTCGGTCCACCCAGGCTCCCGCCGGCAGCCCGATCAGGAGCCAAGGGAGCCAGACCAGTGACGCCAGGAGGCCGACCTGGAAGGGAGTGACCTTCAGCGTGATCACCGCCACCAGCGGCAGCACCGTCGTGGTGATGGCGTTGCCGAACCCTCTGGAGGTCTCCCCCAGCCACAGTGCCCGGAAGTCCGGATGCGCCAACAGACCCCATCGTTTCCTCCACCGCGAGGAGGGGATGCGGTCCGCCGGGTCGGCGGTGGACACGGAACCGCCGTCCGCCACCCCCGCCCTCGACACACCGGTGTCGTCGGCGGGGTTCCTCGGCGCTGCGTCGGAGTCGTCGGTCATGGTTCCCATCTCTCAACTGCGGGAGGCCGACCCGGATCGGCCGGCGTTCTCGATAATGGTCACGGCCTGACGATGGCCGGCGGCCACCCGGGGGGCTCGTTCACCCGCGACACCAGTGGCATGTCCCGGATGTCATCGTGGTGCAGGACCCACATCAGGAACCGCTCCACCCCCATACCGAACCCGGAGGTGAGCATCCGGGACTCCTCACGCATCCGCACGTACCAGTCGTACTCGTCCTCCTGGACGTTGTGGAGCGCCATCGACTTGCGCAGCTGGCCCGGGTCGGAGTGCCGTTCACCGGAACCGACGACCTCACCCATGCCGAAGTACAGGTCGGCGCAGCGGGCCGTCTTCGCGTCGCTGTCGCCGAACGCCTGGTAGAAGGGCACCGCCAGGGCGTCGAAGTCGCGTACCCAGACGAACTCGTCCACCCGCTCCATCACGAGGCGCTCGCCCTTGCGGGTGAGCGTCCTCCAGTCCCCGGCGTCGCGCACGCAGCCTTCCACATCGCCGACCACCCGCACGGCCTCCTCGAAGGTGATCTGTTCGAAGTCCCGGTCGCGCCCGGCCATCCGCTCCAGGTGCGACACGTCTCCCCGGGCCGCCGAGATCCGGTCGCCGTGCTCGGCGAGGATCGCTCCCGCCAGTGCCTTGACGTACCCGTCGACATAGCGGGTCAGGTCGTTGAGCCCGCCCGGAATCTCGGCCTCACTGTGGGTGAACTGGTTGAGGTGGGCCTCGTCGGGGTTCTCCCCCCGAAAGGACGGCATGATCGTGTAGCAGCCGCCGGGCGCCAGACGGCAGCCGTACTCGAGCAGGAACTGCATCGAGTCCGGGAGGTACGTCTCGACGCCGGTGACGGTCACCTTGACCGCTTCGGAGTCGCTGCCCAGGGCGGTGGGGCAGGTGATCGTGCGGGTGGTCAGAGGCAGCCACAGGTTTTTGAGGCCACGCGACCTGGCATAGTCCATCGTCGCCCGCTGCACGGTGTCGTGCAGGTCCGCGATGAGCCTGTACCACGGAGAACGCTGGGCCACCAGGAATGCCTCCGGGTCGTTGCTCGCGAAGACTGACGGCGGACGGAGGGTGGTTGCGGTCGAACTGAGTTGTGGCACGGTCCTCTTCCTCTCTAACGTCGCTGGGAGCTGGGTGCCGGAACGATGTTTTGGTTACCCGCGAGTAGGTTGTCGGGGTCGTAGCGGCGTTTGACGTCCGCCAGCGTGCTGTAGCGGGACTGCCCGTAGACGTCGATGACCGCGTCGGAGGGCTCGTCCTGCAGGTAGTTCACGTAGGCGCCGCCGTACTGCCAGGGGGCCAGGCGCCGTACCCCGTGTCGGGACCAGTCGATGTTCTCCTGGTCCGCCGAGGATTCGGTCCACTGCGCGGACACCGTGTAGATGTAGGGCGCGTCGCGCCGGGGGAACGCCGAGTCGGCCTCCGGCACGTCCGCGATGGCGCCGCGCAGGTACTCGAAGTCGATGCATGACAACGGCGAACGCATCTCGTCCGCCGAGGCGGTCATCTCGGCGACGGGGTCGTCGGTCAGATCCGCCAGGTAGCAAGATTTCGTGAAGTACCGGTTGCCGTGCGGCTCGCTGTGGTCGCCCAACGCCTGGAGTTCCGCGTAGGGCATGACGCGGGCGGAGGCCCCCGCGGGCGGCGCCGCGTCGAAAAGCGGCCCGGTGTTCCCGGGCCCCTCGGTGGGTTCGCCGAGCCACACCGCAGTGAGGAACAACGCGGGGGTGCCCCGGAGTGCCACGGGGATCCAGGACTGTTGGCCGGCGTGCTTGAAGGCCCCGATGGTATGCAGATCAGAGGGCTGCTTCTCCGCGAACGTCCGGTACTCCCTGAGCGCCGCCGGCGCGTCCGCGAGGGAGTAGACCCCGGTGTGGAAGTACACCGGCCCGACCGGTCGGAGCCTGAGGGTGAACCGGGTGACGATCCCGAAGTTGCCGCCCCCGCCCCGCAGCGCCCAGAACAGGTCTGCGTGTCGGTCCGCAGCCGCCTCGACGACGGAACCGTCCGCGAGCACGACCTCGGCGGCGAGGATGTGGTCGCAGGTCAGTCCCCACTTGCGCCCCAGCCATCCGTACCCGCCGCCAAGGGCAAGGCCGGCGAGCCCCGTGTGGGAGACGACTCCCGCAGGACAGGCCAGATCGTGTGGCACCGTGGCGGCGTCGAGGTCGCTGAGCAAACAGCCGCCCTCCGCCACGGCCACCCGCTCTGCCGCGTCGACGGTGACGGCCCGCATCAACGACAGGTCGATCATCAACGCCGCGTCGGCGACCGCGGTGCCCGCGACGTTGTGGCCGCCGCCCCGCACCGTCACGGGCAGCCCCACCGTCCTGGCGTAGCGCAACGCCGCGCTCACGTCGCCGCTGTCCAGACAGCGCGCGATCAGAGCCGGCCGCCGGTCGTGCATGCCGTTCCAGACCCGGCGAGCGTGGTCATAGCCGGTTTCCCCCGCCCCCAGAAGTTCCCCGCGGAACGTCTCCCGCAGGCTCGCGAAAGCCGGATCGCGTCGAGGTCGGCCGTCGAAGTCGGTCATTCAGATCCCTGCCTCAAAGTCGGTCGGTGGGTGTGTCCCCGCCGGGTCGCGGCTCTCGGTCAACGCGGCGCCGAGGATCTCGGCTATCCGCGTCCTGGCCTTCTCCCCCATCGCCTCCTCGTGACGACAGTCGAGCTGGTACTCGGTGATCGTGTCGACGTAGGGCGACCACGATCCGGGCTCGGGGTGCAGCGCGGTCCGGCCCGCCGCGGCGGTCAGGAACACCGCTTCCAGCCGCACCGGCTGCGGCGTCCAGTCCGCGACGAGCCGACTGGCGTTCACCGCGACAGCGACCAACCGGGTGAAGGTCTCGTCGTCGAGCTCGAGTCCGGCGGCCGCCTCACGCCGCAGTCCGGCGAGGAAGCCGGTGAAGTCCGCGGCACCCGTCGCCGGGTCTCGCGGCTCCGTGACCAGCGTGTTCAGCATGCTGAACTCGTCCCACTGGGCACGGCTGGCGTAGTCCGGATAGGGCCACGTCTCACCGGGGTAGGCGTCCACCAGCGCGAGCAGGTCGACGTCCTCGCCGTCCGCCTGGAGCCGGCCGGCGAGCGCGTGCGCGATATTGCCGCCCAGCGACCAGCCCAACAGGCGGTAGGGGCCGGCCGGCTGCACCCGGCGTAGCTGTTCGAGCATCCGGTCGAGCATCTCCCCGACGTCACGGGGAAGCGCCCCTCCCGTCAGGCCCGGAGCCTGCAACCCGTAGACGGGTACGCCTTCGGGCAGCAGGCCGGCCAGTCCCAGGTAGCTCCAGGCGAGGCCTGTGGCCGGGTGCACGCAGAACAGGGGCTTGGGATCGACGCCCTCCCTGAGCGGCAGCAACAGGTCGAAGTCGCGTTGCGCGGTCTCCGGACCGCCGTCGATCTCCAGGACTCCGGCCGGGGTCGGATCCTGGAACAGGTGTCGGATGGTGAGGTCGACGCCCAACACGGAACGCACCCTGCTGATCAACCGCATCGCCAACATCGAATGCCCACCCAGATCGAAGAAACTGTCACGCACACCCACCCGCGACAACCCCAACACCTCAGCGAACAACCCACACACAATCTCCTCACGCGGCGAACGCGCCACCCCACCCGACACCAACGAACCCACATCAGGAACCGGCAACGCCCGAAGATCCAACTTCCCGTTCGCCGTCACCGGCAACACATCCACCACCACAAAAAACGACGGCACCATGAACTCCGGCAACACCTCACCCACCCGCCGACGCAACCCCCGAACATCCACCCCCACCCCGACATCCGCCGGCACCACATACGCCACCAGACGACGATCACCAGGCCGGTCCTCACGAACCACCACCACCGCCTGACCCACCGCCACATCCCGCTCCACAACCACCCGCACCTCACCAGGCTCAACCCGGAAACCCCGAACCTTCACCTGATGATCCACACGCCCCACAAACTCCAACTCACCAACCACGTTCCACCGCACCAGATCACCCGTGCGATACATCCGACCCCCACCGCCAAACGGATCAGCCACAAACCGACCCGCCGTCACCCCCGAAGAACCCACATACCCACGACCAACCCCCGCACCCGCCACATACAACTCCCCCACCACACCCACCGGCACAAAACCCAACCAACCATCCAACACATACGCCCGAGTATTGAGAAGCAGCTGACCGATCGGTGCCCGGGTCCGACGAAAGTCGTCGTCCTGGCGGATGACGGAGATGGAGACGTCATCGGAACACTCCGCCGGGCCGTACACGTTGGCCAGCGGGATGTCGGGGTGCCACTCGAACCACCGGGACACCAGGTCGGGCGGAAGTTCCTCGCCGTGCACGAGCATCCAGCGGAGGCCCTTGAGGAGATCCGTACCCCGGGAGTCCAGATCCCAGGCGTCGAGAAGCGCACGCAGGACCTGGGGGACGATCTGAAGCACCGTGACGCCGTGGTTCGCGACGCACCGCATCATCGCCAGCGGATCGCGGTTGGTGTCGTCGTCCATGATGTGCACCCGGCCGCCGGCGAGCAGCATCGTCAGGGTCTGCCAGATCGACACGTCGAAGGTCAGCGGCGCGTTGAAGGCCATCGTGTCGTTCTCGTCGAGCCCGTAGAGTTCGACCACCGCCGTCAGGTGGTTCGCCAGGCCCCGATGCGGAATGAGCGCACCCTTGGGACGGCCGGTCGACCCGGAGGTGAAGACGGCGTACGCGAGCGTGTCCTGCCGGTGGCCGAGCCGATGGCCGACCGCCGAGCCACCGTCCTCGCGTTCGTCGAGGGAGAACAGCGAGACCTCGTGCGTGGCTCCGGCCACGATCCTCTCGGCACGGGCGGTCAACCCGGCGGAGGCGAGCACGTGCCGGACGCCAGCATCCTCGAGCATCTGCCTGGCCCGCGGTTCGGGCGTGGCCGCGTCCAGGGGCATGTACCCGCTGCCCGCTCCCAGGACGCCGAGGACAGTGGAGACGTACCAGAGGCTGCGTTCGGACAGGATCGCTATCAGGTCCTCCGGACCGACTCCTTCGGCAGCCAGGGCTCGGGAAACCTGTTCAGCGGCATCCGCCAACTGTCGGTAGGTGAGGGTGCCGCCGGTGTCGGACACCGCGACGGCGTCAGGCCGCTCCGCGGCGAGCTGGCGCACCCGGGCGCCCAGGTCAACAGGCACCTCGGGGCGGAGCGGCCCGTTCCAGTCCACCAACAGCCGGTGCCGTTCGGCTTCGGAGAGCAGCGGGATCACACCGATCCGTTGGGCGGGATCGGCTACGACGGTCTCCAGCAGTCTGACGAGCTGGTCGGCCATCATCCTGACCGTGGACTCGTCGAACAGATCAGTGGCGTACTCCAACACCGTCCACAACCCGGCGGGCACGCCATCCGGGTCCCGCCGGTCCTCGAAGTCGATGGAGAGGTCGAACTTGGCGGTGTCCGTGGTCTGCCGCAACATCTCGACCTCGACCCCGGGCAGCCGCAGGGACTCAGTGGAGAATCCGTCATTGAGCGCGATCAGAACCTGGAAGAGGGGATGGCGGGACAAGGACCGTTCCGGGTTGAGTGCCTCGACGAGGCGTTCGAAGGGCACGTCCTGGTGCGCGTAGGCATCCAGATCCGTCCGACGGACCCGCTCCAACAACTCCCGGAACGTCGGATTCCCGGACGTGTCCGTACGCAACACCACCGTGTTCACGAAGAACCCGACAAGATCGTCCAACACCTCCTCACCCCGACCCGCGACCAGGGTGCCCAGCGGAAGGTCCTCACCCGCGCCACACCGGGTCAGCACAACGGCCACGGCGGCCTGCAACACCATGAAGAGCGTGCAGTCGTTCGCGCGGGCGAGTTCCAGGATCCGGCCCTGCAGCTCCGGTTCGATCGTCAACTCCACCGTCGCCCCACGGTACGTCGCGACCGCGGGTCGTACTCGGTCGATGGGCAGTGTCAGCTGCTCGGGAATCCCCTCCAACTCCCGCCGCCAGAACGCGATCTGCCCAGCCAACACACTCCCGGAATCACCCTCCGCCCCCAACAACTCCCGCTGCCACAACGCATAATCCACATACTGCACCGGCAACGGATCCCACCCGACAACCCCACCACCCAACCGAGCCCCATACGCCACCGACAGATCCCGCAACAACGGACCCAACGACAAACCATCACCAGCAATATGATGCAAAACCAACAACAACACATGCTCACCAGCAACAGCCCCACCCGACCCGCCAGAACCCCCATCCCCCACCGAAAACAACCACACCCGCAACGGCACATCCACCGTCACATCAAAAACACCCATCGCCGCCTCAGCGACCAAACCATCCAACTCATCCCGACCACACCACACCCGAGACACCACAGGAACACCCGAACCAACACCCAACACCCGCTGAAACGGCTCCCCACCCACCTCAGGAAACACCGTCCGCAACACCTCATGCCGACCAACCACATCACCCACCGCAGCACCCAACACACCAACATCCACCACACCCGACAACCCCATCACCACCGGAATGTTGTACGTCGGACCCGGCCCCTCCAACTGCCCCACAAACCACAACCGCTGCTGCGCAAACGACAACGGCACACACCCCGACCGAACCCCAACACCCAACACCGGACGCGACACAGACGTCTCGGCCTCCACCGCCTCCACGAGGCCCTCGACCGTGGGGTTGTCAAACAGGTGTCGGATGGTGAGGTCGACGCCCAACACGGAACGCACCCTGCTGATCAACCGCATCGCCAACATCGAATGCCCACCCAGATCGAAGAAACTGTCACGCACACCCACCCGCGACAACCCCAACACCTCAGCGAACAACCCACACACAATCTCCTCACGCGGCGAACGCGCCACCCCACCCGACACCAACGAACCCACATCAGGAACCGGCAACGCCCGAAGATCCAACTTCCCGTTCGCCGTCACCGGCAACACATCCACCACCACAAAAAACGACGGCACCATGAACTCCGGCAACACCTCACCCACCCGCCGACGCAACCCCCGAACATCCACCCCCACCCCGACATCCGCCGGCACCACATACGCCACCAGACGACGATCACCAGGCCGGTCCTCACGAACCACCACCACCGCCTGACCCACCGCCACATCCCGCTCCACAACCACCCGCACCTCACCAGGCTCAACCCGGAAACCCCGAACCTTCACCTGATGATCCACACGCCCCACAAACTCCAACTCACCAACCACGTTCCACCGCACCAGATCACCCGTGCGATACATCCGACCCCCACCGCCAAACGGATCAGCCACAAACCGACCCGCCGTCACCCCCGAAGAACCCACATACCCACGACCAACCCCCGCACCCGCCACATACAACTCCCCCACCACACCCACCGGCACAAAACCCAACCAACCATCCAACACATACGCCCGAGTATTGGCGAGCGGACGGCCGATCGGGACCATGCCGTCGACAGGCGCCTCGGTCATCGGGTGTCGCAGGGCGAAGGTCGTCGTCTCGGTAGGCCCGTAGCCGTTCACCACCGTGGTGTCCGTGCCGAGGGCGAGCACTCGGGACACCGCACGGGGGGACACGACGTCGCCGCCGGCCCACACCTCACGCAGGGCGCCGAGGGCGTGGGGCTCCTGTTCCGACATGACCTCGAACAGGGCCGCGGTCAGGAACGCCCCGGTCACCCCGTGTTCGACGATCGTCCGGGCGAGTGCCGACGGGTCCGACGATCCGGCTCCGGCCAGCACCGCCGTGCCGCCGGCCAGCAGCGGTACCCACAGCTCATAGGTCGAGGCGTCGAAGGCGAGCGGGGAGTGTACGAGTACCCGCTCGTGACCTCCGTTGTGCCAGCACTCGTCGCGGGCCAGATCCACCACGTTCTGGTGGGTGACCGCCACGCCCTTGGGCTCCCCGGTGGAGCCCGAGGTGAACATGACATAGGCGAGCGCACCGGAATCCAGGCCCAGCGCCGGACTGGTGTCCGGTGCGTCGGCCAGGACCCCGTCGTCGTCCACGACGACGATCCGGGTTCCCCGGGCACGCTCCCCCTGGAGGGACGCCCCCGAAAGGGTCTCGTGGTCCGTCACGATGACGGTCGCGCCGACCCGATCGAGGATCTCGCGGACCCGGGAGCCCGGGAAGTCGCCGGAGACCGGCGCGTAGGCCGCCCCGGACTTGAGGATCCCCAGGACGGCGACCGGCAGGTGTGGGGTGCGCTCCACAGCGACGGCCACCACGTCCTCCGGGCGAACCCCCAGCGCGACCAGGTGGTTGGCGAGACGATTCGCACGGGTGCCGAGTTCCGCGTACGTCAGCGAACCCTGGTCCGAGAGGACCGCGACGGCATCGGGAACGCGTCCGGCCCGCTCGTCGAACGCCTCGTGGACGCAGAGGTCATCCGGGCGTGGGACGGCGGTGTCGTTGAACTCCGTCATGACCCGGTGCCGCTCGGCGGGCGTCACCGTCTCCACCGCCCCCACGGTGAGTTCCGGGTCGGCTGCCACCTGCTCGAGCACTCGAACGAGTCTGGCCACGAGGTTCTCCACCGTCGACCGGTCGAAGATGTCCGTGGCGTACTCCAGGACGCCGGAGATTCCGTCCGGGGTTCCCTCCCCGGCGAAGGACTCCTTCAGGTACAGGCCCAGGTCGAACTTGGCGACCTCGGTCTGTAGCACCTGGGCCGGCCCCTGCAGTCCCGGCAGTTCGAGTGTGCTGGCGGCACCCGATCCGAAGGCCAGAACCACCTGGAACAGCGGGTGGTGCTGAACGGACCGTTCCGGGTTGAGTGCCTCGACGAGGCGTTCGAAGGGCACGTCCTGGTGCGCGTAGGCATCCAGATCCGTCCGACGGACCCGCTCCAACAACTCCCGGAACGTCGGATTCCCAGACGTGTCCGTACGCAACACCACCGTGTTCACGAAGAACCCGACAAGATCGTCCAACACCTCCTCACCCCGACCCGCGACCGGAGTACCGAGGGGGATGTCCTCACCCGCACCGGAGCGTGTCAACACCACCGCGACCGCGGCCTGCAACACCATGAAGACGGTGACCTGGTTCGCCCGAGCCAGCTCTGTGAGGCGGGAGTGGAGCTTACTGTCGACGACCACCTCGGCGGCTCCGCCCCGATGATCGGGAGCCCCGGACCGTACCCGGTCGATGGGCAGTGTCAGCTGCTCGGGAATCCCCTCCAACTCCCGCCGCCAGAACGCGATCTGCCCAGCCAACACACTCCCGGAATCACCCTCCGCCCCCAACAACTCCCGCTGCCACAACGCATAATCCACATACTGCACCGGCAACGGATCCCACCCGACAACCCCACCACCCAACCGAGCCCCATACGCCACCGACAGATCCCGCAACAACGGACCCAACGACAAACCATCACCAGCAATATGATGCAAAACCAACAACAACACATGCTCACCAGCAACAGCCCCACCCGACCCGCCAGAACCCCCATCCCCCACCGAAAACAACCACACCCGCAACGGCACATCCACCGTCACATCAAAAACACCCATCGCCGCCTCAGCGACCAAACCATCCAACTCATCCCGACCACACCACACCCGAGACACCACAGGAACACCCGAACCAACACCCAACACCCGCTGAAACGGCTCCCCACCCACCTCAGGAAACACCGTCCGCAACACCTCATGCCGACCAACCACATCACCCACCGCAGCACCCAACACACCAACATCCACCACACCCGACAACCCCATCACCACCGGAATGTTGTACGTCGGACCCGGCCCCTCCAACTGCCCCACAAACCACAACCGCTGCTGCGCAAACGACAACGGCACACACCCCGACCGAACCCCAACACCCAACACCGGACGCGACACAGACGACGGCGCCGACCTGGCGATCTCCCGGGCGACACCGGACACGGTCAGCACGCGAAAGAGAGTGCGGATGCTCAGGTTCGTGCCCAGCGCGGCGCGGATCTTGCTTACCAGCCGCATCCCGGAGAGCGAGTCGCCACCCAACGCGAAGAAGCTGTCGTACACCCCGACGCGCGGCAGACCCAGCACCTCGGCGAAGAGCCCGCACAGGATCTCCTCCTGCGGGGAGCGGGGCGCGCCGTCCAGCCCCGGGAACGAGGTGTCCGAGGTGGACTGCTGGCCGTCTTGCTGTCGTGACGAGAACACGAGTCTCCCCTTCGGTGTGGTGGTCACAGGTCGCTCAGGACGCGGGCCAGGCTGGACCGGAAGTCGGCCACGAGCATGTTCGCGAGTTCCTCGTCGAAGGCGTCGGTGGCGACCCGCAGGGTGCCCTCCAGATTGCCCACGGTGGCCCACCCGAACTCCCAGCATGCGGGAAGCTGCGCCCAGCGCAGCGGAACCGTGTGCGCGGTGGCGCGGATTCCGGGCAGCCGTAGCCGCGGTACCTCGGTGTCGATGTTGACCAGGTGCAGGAACAGCGGCGCGGTTCCCGGGACCCGCCGGATCTCCGCGGCCCTGAGGATCTGCGACAGCGGCATCTCCTTGTGTGCCATCGCGTCCCCGATCGCCTCCGCGTGCGTGTGGACGATGCCCCTGCCCGCGACACCCGTCCGCCACGAGGTCCTCACCGGCAGCGTGTTGAGCAACGGACCGACCGTCCGTTGCAGGGCATCCGTGTCCCGGAGCGCCACCGGCAGTCCGACCACCGTCTCGCGCGTGGTGTCCCCGTCGGACACGGCGTCGCTGACTGCGGCGAAAAGAACGGTCGCGGGGGACACCCGTGCCTCCCGGGCCAACCGCCGCACGCCCCGCGTGTGGGCCGCGTCGAGCCGCAGGGGGAAGTCGAGGATCCGGCCGCTGTCCTCCTCGTCCGGTTCGATCTCGCGGGGGAACGGCTGCGGTCGCACGTCACGCAACCGTTCCCGCCACCAGCTGTGGTCCCAGGACGTGACCTGCTCCCGAGCGGCGTGGTCGAAGAAGTCCGGCCCGCCGGTCGCGTCGGGCGTGCCGCCCCGGCACAGGGTCGCGTAGGCGCTGCCGAGTTCGTTCAGCAGCAACGTCAGGGACCAGCTGTCACCCGCGACGTGGTGCACGCAGATGCCGAGGTGGTACTCACCCGGAGCGACCGACACCAGCCGGGCGCGGACGGGAAGCTCCGCCGCCAGATCGAAGGGCACGTCCCAGAGGTCGCCCAGGGCGGCCGCCGCGTCCTCGGGCGACGCGCAGGTCACGTGCGAGAGCTCGAACTCGGCAGGCCGGTCGGTGAGGACCGCGACGTCCACGTCGTAGTGGGCGGACAGCGCCGGGTGCCGGCGAACGGCGTACCGGAATGCCTGCCCCAGCACCTCCTCGTCGACGGTGCCGGTGAGCCCGAAACGCAGGGGCATGTTGTAGATCGGGCGGTCCGCGAGCGCCTCGTGGGCGAGCATGGATCTTTGCATGTCGGAAAGGGGACGAGTAGTAGGCACGCTGCGACCGCCGTCCCGCTAGCCGGTAACTGGACGCACTGTGGCGACGAGCCAGTCGGCGAAGGTCGGTGCCCTCAGACAGCTGTTCGGCTGGACATCCAGGCCCAACGTCGCACGCATCCGGGCACTGATCCGTAGCGCGACGAGGGAGTGCCCACCCAGACCGACGAAGCTGTCGTCGTCCAGGACCGCGTCGACGCCGAGGGCGGAGCGCCAGATCTCCCGCAACGCGGCGTCGCGGCCACCGTCCGGTTCCGTCTCCGCACCCGTCTGCGGACCAGGGTCCGGCGGCGCGGGAAGGTCGACCCGGGACACCTTGCCGTTGGGCAGGCGGGGCAGGTCCTCGACGAAGACGATCCGACCGGGCCGCATGGCCGAGTGCAGGCCGGCGGTGAAGTCGTGGACCATCCGTGCCGTCAGCATTTCGGATGGTGCCGGAAGCATCGTTCCTGGGACCGGTGGGCTCTGGTCGGAGTCACGGGTCGCGTACAGGTAGCTGACATCGGCGTCCTCTCCCACGCTCCAGTCCCCGATCTCGCGTACCCGGAAGCCGGCGTCCTCCAGGATCCGGCGAATCTCCGGGCCGACGACGCTGCTGCGCTCCATCTCCAGACACACCTGACCGACCCTGGACCAGTGCTCTGGCCGCAGGCCACGAAGGACGCTCAATTCGGCACCCTCGGTGTTGATCTTCAACAGGTCGACACGGGTCAGGTGGAACTGCTCGAACAGGTTCGACAGGTCGGTGGTCGGCACCACATGGGTCTGGGAGCCCAGCCGGCGTTCGGCGTCGCGGAGCAGCGACGACCTCTCGTCCTCGGTCACCTCGGCTCCACCGGCAACCACGGTGTGCCGATAGTGAGACTGGACGAGCTCGGCTGCCGCCTCCCCGCGCCCGGAGCCCAGACCAGACAGATAGGTCAGCTCTGGGAACGACGTGAGTTCCGCCGTACCGATGTGGTCGGTGATCGCCACCGGGACGACCTCGGCGTCGATCCCGTGAGCCTCGAGATTTGTCCGCAGGTACGCGAGGGCGTCCGGGTTGGGCTCGACTGCGACCAGCCGCACGTCGGCGGCCTGGTGGTGGGCCCAGAGGGAGAACAGTCCGATGTTCGCCCCGACGTCGACCACGACAGCACCGTCTCCCAGGCGGACACCGAACCGCGAGTACTCGTCGTGTTCGAAGATCTGCCGGTAGAGGAACAGCGCCTCGTCCGGCGACGGAGCCGCGACTGCCATCCCGTTGGGCAACCGCGTCCGTCGCAGCCCGTTCACGATCGGCGAGTGCCGGCGCTTCGCGGCGACGTACGCCACGAGTCGGACGCCGTCGGTCTCGTCGGTGACGGCGACGACTGCGGCGTCCCTGACCATGGGGTGCTGACGGAGGACGGCGCCGACCTCCTCCGGCTCGACCCGGACGCCGCGTACCTTCACCTGATCGTCGACCCGGCCCCGGAACTCGAGGTATCCCGCCGGATCCAGGCGGACGAGGTCACCCGTCCGGTACAGCCTGCCGCCGCCGACCGCGAACGTGTCGGGAACGAACCGTTCCCGGGTCTGCGCCTCGTCGTCGAGGTAGCCCTGTCCGACGGCGACGCCCCCCAGCCACAACTCGCCGACGGCTCCGGCCTCGACCGGCACCATGTCCCCGTCCAGCACGTGGCAGCTCACACCCGTGATCGGCTCGCCGATCGGGGCGATGTCGCCGTCGAAGGGCTCCGAGCAGTCCCAGAACGTCACGCTGACCGAGGTCTCCGTGGGCCCGTACTGGTTGAAGAGGTCACACGACAGCAGGCTGCGGAACCTTCGCACCATCGCCATGTCCAGCGCCTCGCCACCGCAGAACACGCGGCGCAGGTCCGTGCAGTACTCCAGTTCGGCCTCGTCCACCATGTACCGGAGCATCGTGGGCACGAAGTGGGCGGTCGTGACGGCCGCGTCCTGGATCAGTCGCACGAGACCGAAGCTGTCGAACTGCAGCCCGGGCGGAGCGATGACCAGCGTTCCCCCGGCGATCAGCGGCGAGAAGATTTCGTGGATCGACGCGTCGAACGCGATGGACGCCTTGTGCAACACGCGGTCGGTCGCGTCGAAGCCGTACCGCTCGTGGCCCCAGGCCAGGCGGTTCCGCAGTCCGGCGTGGTGCAGCCGCACTCCCTTCGGGCGTCCGGTCGATCCGGAGGTGAACAGGATCAGCGCCGGATGTTCTCCGTCCACGCTGCCGCGCCACTCCTCCGACACCGGTGCCGGTACCCACTCGACGCCCACCTCGCGGACGGCACCCACGTCGAGCCAGTCGGCTGACTGGGAGTCGGCGGGAACCGGGGGTCCGTCCTCCGCGTACAGCACGACGCGCGGTTTGACCGCGTCCAGGACCTGTCGAACCCGGTTCTCCGGAAACTCGGAGTCGACCGGCACCCCGACCGCTCCGATGGACAGGGTGGCCAGGAGCGCGGTCACATAGTCGGCCGAGCGGGCGAAGTACAGACCGACGGGGTCGGCGGGCTCCACGCCCGCCCGCCGGAGGAGCACCGCCGTGTCGGCGACGCGTCGCCACAGGTCACGGTAGCTCAGCTCGCCGTCCGCGCTGACGATCGCCGGCTCGTCGGCCGCCGGGCCGTCGGGCCGGTGCAGGAGGTCGGTCAACGATTGTGTCGCCATGGCGGATCAGCCCGCCTTCCGCGCGACGGCCACGACCGCCACCCGCGGCACCTCGGCCATGAACTGACCTCGGGAGGGGTAGACGACAGGCGCCGGCGGGATGTCCAGCCCCCGGGCCGACCCGGACAGGAACGCCGTGTGGTCGAAGTGTTCCTCCAACAGCCGCCACGTGGCGTCGAGACCGCCCTGCGCTTCGAGGTGCGCACGGATCCCGTACATGCTCCCCACGTAGTCGCACATTCCCTGGCGGGCGTCATCCGGCGTGGCGGCCCGGACGATGAGCGGGTCGTACATGTCCAGGACGCGTGCCGGCGTCCCGATGCCGTCGAAGATCTCGGTCAGCGATTCCCGCGAGAAGTGCGTGTAGTCGTGTCCCGCGGCGGAGTTCTCGTGAACGACCCGGTTGAAGAACTGGGCCATGGGGCTAGTCTCCTCGAAGTCGTGGAGCACGACCCTGCCTCCCGGCTTGACGACCCGGACGGCTTCTGCCGCCGCGTCCTGCCGCAGGTGCGGCGCGATGTGGTGCGTGCCGTAGGCGAGCAGCACGCCGTCCACGGCGTGGTCGCGCAGAAACAGGAAGTCCGCCGCCTGACGTACTGCGGGCAGTCCGTGGGCCAGCGCCCGCTCGACCATCTCCCCGGAGATGTCCCCGGTCACGATCGTCGTCTTCGACAACGGGTTCCCCGAGGGGCTGCCCACCGCACGGGCCAGGGTGCCGTCCCCACCGAGGACGTCGAGCAGGGTCACCCCGTCGGGCGAGTCCTTCGGCACGGCCCAGTCGAGCAGCTGTTGGATCCCGACGAGCCGGACGGACGCGTCCTTCTGTGCCTGTCGGTAGGAGTCACCACGACCGGTCTCGTCCGAATCGAACTCGGTCATCGTTCCTGCGAGGACGCGCAGAGCGTCGGCCGCTCCGACGCGGCCGAAATCCAGTTCCGCCTGGAGCCACGGGTACATCGTGGCCACATCACGGAGGTACTCGGCCAGGGTCGTCGCGGGAAGGTAGGAACGTCCCGCCTCCAACGTCGCAACCGGCGTGGGGTTTCTTTCCTGCCGCATTTTCGCCGTACCCACCTTTCGACACGTGCGCATGCCCGGGCGCCGAAGGGTGCACGGGATGGCGGATGAAGGTTGGCGCGTGTCATGGACCTCCGCCCACGGCACGCACGGGACAACTCACGTTCCAGTCGATCGACAGGCACTGGAGACGTACGGGTACGTCGCCGGGAAGGCGACGTCGTGTCTACCGAGGAATCAGAGAGACGGTCGGGTCACAGCCCGGGACCGCAAGAGGGTCAGGCCAGCTCCTGAATAGAGCACGGCGCGCCCGTACACAGTTTTGCTCCACACAAACCCCCGCAGGTTGTAGAGATCCACTTTCGGCAGCCCCGGCGACGACGTGTCAGCAGACTTCGCGTCGGCCGGTGTGGCCGGCGCTCCACCCGGGGTGCGCTACGTCAACCGACCGTAGGCCAACCCGGGAGGACCCACAAGATTGGTGACACCCCGTAGGCGGAGAGGTCATCACCTTCCGTGTCACTGGAAGCGCTGGGCGTGAAAGTAGGCCACCTTTCCGGGGCACCCGGTGCAGCAAATTCGACACTATTTGTCGTACTAAGGAACGCAATTACTGAAAAATATCCTAATGCAACCAGAATCTTTCGACCCCAGTTCACTTTTCGCCACCCCGTTCACTGTGACTCATGACACGCAGACAGAAGGGGCTATCCACTACACATCTATACGGACAGTAATTTCAGACACCGACGGTCGGTGGCGGATCGTGGCCGCGCGCCCACGCGTACCCGTCGAGGTCTGGTTGTGGGCTCTTGAGGGTCGCGGATCCCGGTGATGATCCGGGCGCTCCAGCCTCATGAGGACCGGCTGAGTCCCAACGCTCCCCCGCGGTCGAGCCCCCACAGCGGATGGCGACGTACCCCCGACAGGATTCGAACCTGCGACCTTCCGGTTCTCCGGGGGTGGGACCAATGGTCTTACCGTGGTGTTGATCTTGTTTTTATGATCTTCCGCAGCAGTTCTCCGGGGGTGTCGCTCTGTGGGCTGTCGTTCCTTGACGGCTGGTGAGCAGACACCCCCCGCATCCTTGCGAGGCTGATCAGCACTTCGGCGTTGCCTTCGTCTCCGGCTCGTCGGAGTCTTGGAGAGGTTGTGCAGAGCGCGGGCGCGGCTGAGGTCCGCGACGGTGCTCGAGACCCGCTCGGCCCTTTGATGGTTTCTGGTCTCTTCGAGTGTCTGGCCGAGCCAGCTGGCCACGGCTGTGTCAGCGGCTCCTGCAGCGGTGCTCCAGAGCCGATCCGGGCCAGCAAGCCCGCCCTCACAGTCAGCTGAAGGCCCTTGGCCCGCGCACGGTCCGCCAACTGCCGCACGAGCTGAGCGTCGACAGCATCGATCGCCAGGTCCGAGCCCGGCTCCTTGGGCTTCGCCATTGTCACATCAGACGTCAGGTGCTACTCCCGTTTCTGGAGATCCACCCATATTCCAACGGGCCCGCCGCCGGTCGCCTCTCGCGCTGTGCTGCCGGCGGGGACGCGGCGGGGATGCCTTACTCGGTGGCCGGTGTGCTGTCTAACGCGTGCCGAGTTGCGGGATACTGCGGATATCGGGGGTCAGGTTCGCGAGGTGCTGGCGGAGTTCGTCGGCGCGGGGGTCGGCAATGTCGTCGAGGATCGCGAGAGCCTGGTGCCAGTGGTCTCGACCTTCGGAGGTCTGGCCATTGGCGCAGTGGGTGTCGCCGAGGTTGAGGTGGTCGTTGGCTTCCAGGTTGCGGGCTCCGACTTCGCGGTGGATGGCGATGGCCTCAAGGTAGATCGTTCGGGCGGCGGGGTAGTCGCCCTGGTGGAAGCGGCATTGGCCGAGGTTGCTGAGGGTAGAGCCGTAAAGACGGCGTTCGCCAGCCTGCTGGTAGAGGTTGAGTGCGGTTTGGAAGCTGTCGGCGGCTTCGTCGATGCGGCCCCGCATGGCATAGACGAGGCCGATGTTGTTGTGGGTGGTGGCTTCGGTGACGAGATCGCCGATCTGGCTGGCGAGTGTGGCGGCCGCGCCCAGGGTTGCGACGGCGTCCTCGTGGTGTCCGATCGTGAGCTGCACGCCGCCGAGATTGGCCAGCGCTGCTGCCTCGCAGCGTCGGTCGCCGCTGGTCCGGGAGATGTCCGCAGCACGGCGTAGGTGGTCGACAGACTCCTGGTAGCGGAGTTGAGCGAGGAGAGCCATCCCTAGTCCGTTGCGGGTGCGGCCTTGACCGGTCAGGTCACCTGCCTGTTCGGCCGCGTCGAGGCCGATCAGGCAGGTGTGGCTCCAGTCGGACAGCAGGCTGCGGAGCTGAAAGTAGGGCGTCAGGGATACCGGCAGCATCCAGGCGTTCGTGAAGTGTCCGTCGGCGTGGGCCTGGTCGATGGCGGCGAGGAGGTTGGGCCGTTCGTCGTCTAGCCAGGCCAGCGCCAGGGGCCGGTCGGTGAAGGGGATCGGGGCATGCCCGGGGACGGAATCGGGTAGGTCGACGTGCAGCGGCCGGGGGGTGATCCGCGCGAGAGCGTCGGCAACGCACAACAGATACCAGGTGGTGAGGCGTGCCGTCGCGGCTGACCGGTCGTCGTCATCGTGCGCACGGGCCTGCTCGGCGGCGTAGGCGCGAACCAGGTCGTGGAAGGAGTAGCGGCCTTCCACCTCGTCGAGGAGGTAGACGCGGGTCAGTTCCCACAGCAATTCGGTGGTCTGTGGCACCGTCCGGTCGATCAGGGCGGCGGCGGCCCGGACATCGAGGTCCGGGCCCAGCCACAGCCCCAACAGCCGGAACGCCCGCGCCGCCTCTGCCGGCAGCCGGCGGTAGCCGATGGCCAGCGACGCGCGCACCGCCCGGTCCTCGACGGTCAACTCGTCGAGGCGGTTGTCCAGTGTGGCCAGCCGGTCGGCAAGAGTGCGCATCGTCCAGCCCGGCTCGGCGATCAGGCGGCCGGCTGCGAGCCGGATGGCCAGCGGGAGCCCGGCGCAGCACCTCAACACCTCAACCGTCGCGGCCGGATCCTCGGCCACGGCGCCCCGACCGAGAATCCGGCCCAGCAGGTCGGCGGCCTCGGCCTCACCGAACACGTCCAGGTCGACGCGGTGTACCCCGTCCAGGCCCGCCAGCCGGTTGCGGCTGGTGATGACGACGGCACTGGATCCGGTACCCGGCAGCAGGGGCCGGACCTGTGCCGCGTCCAACACGTCATCCAGCACGATCAGCATCCGCCGGCCGGCCAGCAGACTGCGGTAGAGCGCTCCCCGCTCGTCGGACTCTGCCGGGATCGCCGTCGCCTCGACACCCATACCGCGCAGGAACCGGGCCAGCACCTCATCTGCCGGCAACGGCGATCGGCTGCCGGCCCGCAGGTTCACATACAACTGACCGTCGGGGTAGCGGGCGAGCAGCTGGTGTCCGACATGGACCGCGAGGCTGGTCTTGCCGATCCCGCCCGGGCCACCCACGGCGGTGAGCACCACGGTGTCCCCGGCGGTCAACAGCTCGCCGAGCCGGGCTGCTGGCCTGGTCCGACCGGTGAAATCGGCCAGATCGGGTGGCAACTGGGCCGGGGTTGGATCAGCCTGCCGCACGACGGGTTCCGATGTCGCGGCCACTCCGCCGTGCACCGACACCGCGGCGACACGCCACCGCGCGACGGATTCGTCCTGGAGGCCCAGGGCCCGCACGATGGCTGTCACCAGATCCAGGTCCAGCCGCTGCCTGCGCGGGTTGAACACATCCGCGACCGTCGACTGAGCCACCACCCGCGCCGGAGCCTGCCGACTCAGCTGCTTGGCCAGCGTCCGATAGGACGGTTGACCAGCCCAGACCCGAAGCTGGCGTAACAAGCCGATAAACGTGGCCACGTCGGTGGCTTGGCTGGGGTCGGGCATACCGTCGTCATGGTCAGTCATGCCCATCGCCCCCGTCGCCCAATTATCCGGACGAGTGTACGACGCGCCTGAGTGCTCTCGGCCCCGTGGGTCCAGGCAACACTTGGCAGGTCCGGGCGCCGCTCCCGCGCGGAGCGCGACCGTGGCCGACGCCGCTGTGAGTACATCAGCGACGTCGGCCACGTGATCAGGGCGTGCGTTCGGCGATCACCACCGCATCAAGGTCATCCCTTGTTGTACGGGGTCCGGCCACCTCCCCAGCGTCCGCCGAAGCCAGACCGCATCCAGCCGTATGCGGCCTTTCCGGCGTCCGATTTGGCCACCGACGCGTGGGGGACGCCCGCGGCCTGGTTTTGGAAGTAACCCTGGAGGAAGTGGTTGATGATGTCGCACCACGGGCACCGACCGTCGAGGTCGACGTTGTTGACGGGGTCTTGTCCACCGTACTCGTAGGCGTTGGCGCTGCCACCGGGAATCGGGTCGATCTGCAGGAATCGTCCGAGAGCGGGCGCGTACACCCGCACGCCCATCAGGATCTGCCCGCCGAGGGTGGTGGTCTGCCGCTGCTCGCCGCCGAGCCACCCGTACTGTCCCGGGTTTCCGGACTCCACCGCACCGAACTCGGTGTAGGTCATGGTGGCGGTGGGGCCGGGATCGGTCCCGTTCGTGTTCGCGGCCGCCATCACGTCGCCGTGCAGGTTGACCAGTTGGAGCGTGGTCACGCCCGCATTGACCTGGGCGCTGAGCAGGTCGTTGATTCCGGACACGTTCCGGGTCGAGTGCCCGGCACTGTCACCGGTCCAGGACGGCTTGTCGCAGGCGCAACCGTAGTGGTTGGTGGTGGTCACGCCGGTGGCACTGTCGGTGGAGGTTCGGACCCGGTCGGCTGCCGGGTCCAGGGTCCAGGTGACCGTGCGGCCGTTCTGGGCCTGGCCGGCAGCCAGGTCGTTGGCGTAGTAGGTGGAGGTCAGGTTCTGGCCACCGGCGTCCGCGGCCACCGTGGTCGTGATCCGGCCGAAGGCGTCGTAGCCGTAGCCGGAATCGGTGAGGCGGTCGGCGGAGTCGTAGCTCCGGGTGCGGTTGGCCGTCGCGGTGGCGGTCTGGCAGCCACCGTTGGTCGCGGCCGCCCAGGTGGTCTCACCGGTGCGGTTGGAGTTGGCGTCGTAACCGTAGCCCCGGGTGGTGCAGTTTCCGGCGGCCGTGTCGGCGACCTGGGTGAGGCGGCTGGCCGCGTCGTAGGTGTAGATCTGGCTGGCGTTCAGCCCCGCGTGGGATGCCAGATCGCCGTGGCCGTTGGGGACCATGCTGTCGCCGATCGGGCCCGACCAGGCGGCGCTCGCGTAGCTCAACCCAGTAGCGGTGCCGGCGGGGTTGAAGCTCCGGGTGGCCGTGATCCCGCCGGGGTACTGCTCGGTGGTGAGTTCCTTGTCGGCGTCATAGGTGCCGGTGAACGTGCCGGCCTGGGAGTCGGTCAGCCCGGTCAGCAGGCCCCGGCGCTCATTGCCTCCGTTGTACGTGTGGGTCCGGGTGCCCAGGCCGTCGTTGGTGGTGGCGATCCGGTTGGCGAGATCGTAGGTGGTCGTGGTGCTCGTGCCGTCGGCGTCGGAGTACGTGGACACCCGGCCGAACTCGTCATAGCCCGACTTCAGGTCGGCGGTCACCGCGTTGCTGCCGTCGACTGTTTCCGTGTCGGTCAGCAGGCCGGTCGCCACGGAGTACACGGAAACGGTGTCCTGGATGGGAGTGCCCGAGCCGGTCCCGGCGGCGACGACCGAGGTCCGGACGAGCCGCCCGGCGGAGTCGTAGCTCGACGTGCTGGTCCGGGTGTTGCCGCCGCCGAAGTCCTCGATCACGGTGACGGGTTGCAGGTCGATGTTGTAGGTGTGGCTGGTCACCGGAAGGTTCGGCAGCCCGGCGGTTCCGGGCTGGGCAACCGGGGTGGTCTTGCACACCAGGTCGGCCCAGTTGGGTTGGTTGCCGCAGGACGCGTCCTGCGGGTTGCTGCCGGCGGTGTAGTGGATGGTCCTGGTCGTTCCGGCCCCGCCGCCGCTGGCGTTGGCGGGCATCCGGGATTCCACCGCGAGCGGCTCGCCCTTGTAGAGCGACGGGTCGCTGTTGTACACCGTCGTCCTGGTGATCACCAGCCCGGACGGGTCGATGACCGTCTGCAGCGGACTGTGCAGGGTCCAGCCGGTGTTGTCCGACCCGATGCCGTAGACCTTCCTGGTGGTGCGGGCATCGATGTCGGTGCCAGGGATCGCCGAACCGAGGCTGGCAGTCTCCGTGTCGGTCGTGACCAGGCGGTACGGTCCGCCCGTCGACGGTGCGCCCTCGTCGTAGATCGAGTGCCTGTGCGTCCGGACCTGCTGGGGCTGGGCGTACCCGGTGACCGCCGCGGCGTGCAGCGGGCCGTAGCTGTCCAGCAGTTCCATGCCGTCGGCGGAGTAGATGTTCTCCGTGTCGAGCTGCTGGGCGATCGCCGCCGTGTTGGCTCCGGCGCGGAACGTGACCGCCGAGGCCATCCAGGACTTGGTGGCCGTACCCGAGGCGTTGTAGGCCCCGGTGGCCGTCACCGTCCGGTAGGCGGTCGCGAGCTGGTCGGAGGAGACGAACACGGTCGGCAGTGCGATGAACCCGCTTCCCCAGGTCGCGTTGCTGCCGCCCTGGATGCCGGCCGCGGCGAACACGAGCTCGTTCGGCGCGGTCGTCGTGGGCGTGTTCCCCGAATTGAAGTTCGTGCCTGCCGCGCCGGTGGCCGCCGACTTCTGGTCAACGCCGTTGACCCCGGACAGCTCGTCCACGGCCAGGTGGTGCTCCCCGGTGGAGGGGAACGTGACGGTCAGTGTGTCGGACGTGGTCAGCGTGTGTACGCCGAACGCGGCCAGCACGAGGGTGCGGTCCTTGGCCGACCCGTCGTTGGTGTCGGTGACCACGGTGAAGGTGTCGCCCTGGCTGTCGGTGACGGCGACGTTGCCGGCGACGGTGTTGTTGGCGGTGTTGGTGAGCATCAGCGACACGACCAGCGCGTCGCCCGCGGTCACCGGTGCCGTGACCGGTACCGTCAGCGAGGTCAGGGTGCTGGTCCCGGTGTGGCTGGCGACCCGTGCGACGTAGGCCGGGTTCGCCGGAGTGGTGGTGCCGCCGAGAGCGGTCTCCCGGTTGGCCGCCGACAGTTCCCGGATCACGTTGCCGGTGGTGTCGTGCTCGGTGGTGGTGACGTGCCAGCCGTTGCCGTATCCGGCGGTGTTGACCGCGCGGCCGTTGGCGTCGTAGTAGGTGATGTCCGCCCAGGTCCAGTCGATGGTCTGGCCGGGCTGGTGGTCGGCGGGGAACACGGCGACGGCGGACGTCGGGGTGTCGGTCTGGCCCCAGGCCGCGGTGGTGGCCGGGTCCATGTCGATCGGTCCACCCGCGGCCTTCGTCAGCGGTACCCGGTAGACCACGGTCTGCACGGCGGCCGTGTTGTCACTGTGCGTGCGGGTGACCTTGAGCAGCTTGCCGTAGTCGAGCGAGCCGGGGGTGTTGTCGTAGGTGAAGGTGAACGGCTTGAGGTTGCCGGTCGCCGGGTCCTGCGCCGGGCTCACCGAGGCGAGCCGGCCGTTGCTGTCGTAGGTGTACTGGTTCTTCAGCGCCGGACTGATCCGGGGATCCCACTCCGCGACAAGTCGCCCGCTCGAGTCATAGGTGTACCGGGCGACCGGGATCTGCTGGAACCCGGCGGTATTTTCCACCGCCACGAAGTCCACTTCGGAGATGTTGCCGGTGGTCGGGTCGTACTGGAAGGTCAGGCCGCGGCAGCCCGCCGACCAGGTCGAGGACGCGACCGGGTAGGCGCAGGCCGCCGTGGTGGCCGTGTCGTCGGCGACGACCGGGTCCGGGGCGGTGATGAGCGCCAGCTTGCCGCCGGAGTACGTGTAGCCGGTCGAGCGGCCCGTGCCGGGCTGGGTGACCAGCGACGGGACGAACCGGGTCGGCTTCGCGGAGTCCGGCGCGGTGAACCGCACCTGGGTGGTGGTCGAGTCGACGAGCAGGAAGCCGGACGAGGACTTCGTCAGTACCAGGCCGGTCGTCGCCGCCGCGCCCTGCGGCAGGTAGCCGGTCACGCCGTTGCTGGTCGTGCCCTGGTTGAAGGTCCGGGTCGAGCCGTCCGCGCCGGTGAGCAGCGCGTAGCTGCCGTTGTCGACCAGCGCCGACCAGGCGGCCGAGGTGCCGAGCACCGGCAGGGACGAGGTCCAGCCGGGGCCGAACATGGACGGGACGGCCGGAGCCAAGGAGTTGAAGGTCCGGGCCACGCCCAGGCCCGAGCGGTAGGACGCGACCGACACGTCCGAGGCGCTCAGTGCCGCGTTGCCCGACTGCAGCCCCACGGAGACCGGTCCGACCTGCGCGGAGGCGAAGTCCGAGCCGATCGCGTTGCGTTGCAGGACCGTCGTCACCGGCGGGCTCGTGACCGACCCGCCGGAGGTGGTGAACACCGCCTGGATCTGCACCGGACCGTCACCGGCCAGGGAGCGCGCGGCGTTCCACACCAGCGTCGGCGAGGTGACCCCGCCCGCGGTCGCGGTCGTGGCCACCGGCCAGGTGATGGCCGGCGTGACATCGGCGACCGGGACGTCGGTGAACGCGCCGGTCGTGCCGATCCGGTACTGGAACCGGACCGCGCTCGCCCCCGTTGGCGCCGTCGCCCGCAGGTTCACCGTCGCCGACGTGGTCGACTGGTCGGCAGGCTCGTTCACTCCGGCGGAACCGACCCCGAAGGTGTAGGAGGTCGCACCCGACCGGTTCCCGGCGGAGTTCTGCGCCTGCACGTACAGCGTGTGCAGGCCCGGGCCCGGGTTGACTGTCGCCGTGCTGGCGGCCGTGTAGGTCGCCGGCGGGTTCTGGTCCAGCCCCCACAGGTAGCCGGTGACGTCGGTGGACACGTCAGAGAAGGAGCAGCCCGTGCCGCCGGCGATCACCGCGGTCCAGGCGTTCGCCGGGTAGCCGGCGCACGCCACGGTCGGGGCCGCTGCGATCGTCGCGTTGACGGTCACCGCCTGCCACGCCGACCACGGTCCGCTGTCGGTGCCGTCGCTGGCCTGCACCCGCCACGTGTAGGGGCCGTTGCCCAGCCCGGACGGGGTCCACGAGGCCGTGCCGCCCGAGGCGACCCCACCGACCGTGCCGGTGGCCACGATCGTCGAGGCGACCTGCACCTGGTATGTGAAGGACAGGTTGCCCCCGTCGGCGTCGGTGGCGGTCGCGCTCAGGACCGGCGTCGGCGTGTTCGTGTACAGCGTGCCGGCGGTCATCACCGACGGCGTGACCGACAGCGCCGACGGGACGCTCGGGTAGGAGTTGTACGTCACCGACAGCGACGGGTTGTTGTCGAACCACTTCCACTGGGTGGGGTCCGTCTCACTCGGCGCGCGCAGCGCCAGAGTGCCCACGGCCGCGTTGGCGGTGGCCCAGCCCTGCACCGCCGAGGTGACGTTCCAGGCGACGTTCGCGGCCGGGCAGCTGGCGTTGTAGCCGTGCGCCACGGTCTGCGTGCCGAGCTTCGTGCCGAGCGCGGGCTGGTTGGCCCAGGTCGACGACGAGGTGAACGAGCCGGCGTCCCACAGCTCAACCGGGGTGGCGGTACACGTCCAGGAGTGGGTCTCGTTCGTGTTCAGCGTCGCCGACTGGACGTGCTTGCCGGCCAGGGAGGACGGGTCGAACGCGAAGAAGGACCGGAACGCGTGGGTACCGTCGTCAGGCGTGCCGGCGCGGGCCGTGTTGTCGCTGTCGTAGTAGGTGCGGTCGGGCTCCGACGCCGACGCCAGCAGCCAGTGGGTCCGACCCAGTGAGGTGGCCGGGTCGATCGTGACCGGGTAGTCGGCCGTGGCCAGGAACGCGGCGTCGGCCGTGTAGGTGAGGTCGAGCGCGCCCTCGCGGGAGGTCGCCGACAGCCGCACCGGTCCCTGGTGGGCGGGCAGGCCCGTCTTCTGGTCCTTCCGCGCGTCCCACATGGTCGCTGGCGGCATCGAACCGACGATCCTGCCCGCGGCGTTCGTGAAGTCCAGGCCGCCGTCAGCGCGGGCCGCGGCGGTCAGGCCCTTGCTCCGCATCGGCAGCGTGAAGGACACGCTCTGGCCCGGTGCGTGCGACAGGACGAGGAACTGCTCGAAACCGGTCCGGGTGGCCTGGACCAACAGGTCGACGCCGGGCAGGACCGAGGCGTAGGTCGCGGTGTCGCCCGACAGGGTCGGCTTGGGCAGCCGGCCCCGCCAGGCCAGGGTCACAGCGTCGCCTCCCGAGCCGACGGTGATCAGGTCCTGGGGTGCGTCGGCCGCGACGCCGGCGGCGGCGGCCGGGCTGCCGGCCGACAGGCGAACTCCGGCGGGCTGCGCCTTCGGCACGATGGAGCCGTCCGGCGCCTGGATCAGGGTCGTGTCGACCGGAGCCCAGCCCGAGCCCTTACGCGCCCAGACCGGCTGGACATGCTGCTCGAGGGAGAACGATCCGTTCGGGTTCGCAAACGTCTGCGAGGTCTCCGTCCGGCTGTCGAGCACCTCCACCCGCTTGCCCTGCTTTCGGGCAGCCATCGACGCGGACACAGCGTCCGCGCGCTCTACGACCAACGCGACCGGCTTGGGCTTCGCGGCCGCTGCTGGCGAGGGCGGCACGACGGTGAGCAGGGTCGCGGAGAGAACCAGAGCCATCGCTCCCGCCAACCCCGCAGGGCCGGCATGGGGAAGTCTTCGCGTTCCCATGGGCAGGGTCACAGTTCGCCTCCAGGCAAGTTGTCTCGTCGGCGAGCGTCCGGGGCATGCGACGGTGCGCACCGCGGTCGATCGCCTGGCCAGGCGACACGGCCAAGTCCCCTCGCCGCACGCTTGCCGCAATGGTTGGGGGCCGCTGACCTGCCCGGCAAGAATCCCGGGCGTTCCCGGGCGTTCCCGGATGGTTCCTTCGGCCTCCTTCCAGCAGTTCCAATGAACGCTCGGAGAGGAGACCCGCCATGCCCGTGTCATGGATCTGGAGGACTTCGTCGTGCGGGGCCTCGCAGACCGACACCAACCCGGCGGACAACACCACGACGACCGGCCAGGTGCTCAACACCGTGAAGGCCAGCTCCGAGGACTGGGCTGACTCCCTGCTAGCCAGCCTGGTTCAGGTGTGGAAGTCTGAGCCTTCAAGGAGGGGAGTATTCCCCCGCGACGGCCTCGTCATCACGGCTCCCCCCGGGGAGCCCGGGACCGTCGGTCACCGGATGTGGTGGCGGAAGAGACCTCCGGTATTGACGCATGTCTACCGGAGGGTCGCATGGGCCTGCTCGCTCAATCCGCTGTGGTCATCAGCGCGCTGTGCACGGCGATCGTCGCCGCATCTCGGCTGGTGGCACTTCTCATCGTGCTGCGCGGTACCCGACCACAGCAGCGAGCGCACCTGGTGCTCGCCGTGGCCGAACTGTTCCGTGTCACCCCACTGGGCCGCCTGCGGCGAGCCGACCCGCCACCGGATGGCGGGGCACCGCGACCGCCCAGGCCCGGGGGTCCTCGGTCACCCAGCGGAGGCCGCAGCGGTGCCCGTTGACGGCGCGGAACCGAACAGCGACGCGGCACGCCCGCGATGAACAGGCCGCTGTCGGCAACCAGACGACACGGAGCCGGCCGCACCACGACCAGTCCGTACCAGTGGGCTATCGAAGTGACAGCCCACGCAGGGTGCGGTCAGTCCCGTTGGTTCTGTCGTCGTCACGGGCCCGGGCCAGCCGCCATGCTTGTGGTACGGCTCGCGGTGGCCTGGCAGAGGGTGGTTCGCGTACGACGTCCGCTCATGCCGAGGTCAGTGCACGGGTCTGTCACGTCGGCGGTGTTTCGAGGGCCTGCTCGGCGAGGGCGTTGACCTTCCATTGCTGGAGCGCGCTGACTTCTGCGGGCGCGAGTCCAGCGATGTCGCAGTCCCCCGCCTCGAGGCGGCCAGGTCGTCGACCATCTGCTCGTCGGTGCGCTGCGCGGGAGCCGGCTTGGATAAGGACTCACGCGCCTCAGCGACCCGGAGCGCCAGCGTCCCGTTCCGCGCGGCGATGATGAAAACCCCCCGCCGTCCACGTTCCGGAGCTTGATGTGGATCCCCGTGCGCCGAATGTCACCGCACTGCCGAAGGCGAGCGGCCCGGCTACCATCACCCCATGATCAACACCGAGCCGTCCGCGACCGCCCTGGCCTGGGTCGCCGCCGCCAGCGGCGCCGCCGAGGCGCACGTCGTGCGCCGGCTCGCCGGGGGCACGCACGCCGCGACCCATCTGGTGGCGACCATCGCGCCCGCCCGGGAACTGGTGCTGCGCCGCTACCCGGCCGGCGACCCCGCCCCCGCCCGCGAGGCCCTGGCGCTCGCGGCGCTCGACGGCCTCGGCGGCTGGGCCCCGGAACTGGTCGCCGCCGACCCGGACGGCGCCCGCTGCGGTGAGCCCGCCTCCCTGCTCACCCGGCTGCCCGGCCACGCGGACATCAACCCACAGTCCCCCGAACGGGCGGCGCGCCAGCTCGGCCACGCGCTGGCCCGGATCCACACCACCCCCCTGACCGCCCTCGGCGGCCTCCGGGACGGCATGACAGCCGGCAGCTCGGCACCGACCGGCCCGGCCGCACCGGCGCTGGCCGAGCTCCGCCCGACCCTCGCCGCCCAGCCGCGGGTGCTGACCCATTTCGACTACTGGTCTGGCAACGTGCTGTGGGAGAGCGACCAGCTCACCGGGGTGGTGGACTGGTCCGGGGCGGCGCTGGCACCCCGGGGCTTCGACGTGAGCTGGTGCCGGCTGGACCTGGTCCTGCTGCACGGACCGGACGCGGCCCGGGCGTTCCTGGACGCCTACCAGGAGACAGCCGAGCCGGTGCCCGCGATGGCCGCATGGGACCTGTTCGCACTCGGCAACTCCCACACCGCAGTGGAAGGCTGGCTGCCCAACTACCACGACCTCGGCCGCGCCGACATGACGTCCGCCGACCTGCGCGCCCGACACACCGCATGGCTCGACGACCGACTACGGTCCGGCTGAAGGCGCCCCACCTGTATCTACCGTCGCCACGGAGGGACAACGAGTCAATCGGTGCGGGCGGCGCGATCCGGGCCATACGACCTGATCTACGATTCGGGCTGCTTCCACCACCTGCCACCGCACCGTCGCGTCACTCTACCGGCACGGCGGGCTGCAGGGCGGCGTCGCGTACACCCCGGAGGCACTGCGCTGGATCTTCGCCGACATGGCCGAGGTCGAGCTGCGCCGCATGCGCGACGAGCCCGCCGACTCACCCCGATTCGGCGAGCAGTTCCTGTGGACCGCCCTGTTCCGCCACGACGGCTGACCCCAAACGGCCGGCGGCTCGCCGGTTCCTCTGTCGTCGTGGCATCGAGTCGAACGCTGGGTGACCCTCGGGATCTTGCTGCGTTGGCGCTCTACGAGCTTTCGGGCCAGAGGCTTCCGAAGGTTTGATCCTGTCGGCTCTCGCCGCGCTCAAACTGGCCGAGAAGCGCTGCAGGCCGCGCACGATCTGGCCCTGGCAGTCGTGTCGGTCGTGTCGGGGCACCGTCATGATTCCGATTCCACAGACGCCCGCCACGAGCCCGTACCTTTCGCCGCGAGGACCCGCCCGCCGACCCCGGTGGTCGGCGTCGGCGAAGGCGTTCCCCATGGTCACCGCCGCCAAACTGCACGGGGAGTTCGTGGCCGGCGCGTGGGAGGAGTCGCCGCACAGCACGAGGAGCGCGGCGTGGCCGGTCGGCCGCTCGACGCCGACACCGCGCGGGAGTCGCGTTTCGGGGTTGTCCATGTCGGACGTTCCCGGGCGATCCCGGACGCGTTTTTCCTCGCTCGGAGCGGGCATCGGGAAGATCCTGGACATGAAGCCAGCGGGGTTGCCCGCAAGCGCCGCTCGCGATATCTCGGGCGGAGTCCACACAGGAATCGAGGATGCGATGAACGGTTGGATCAGGACCGCAGTCCGGGCGACGATGGTAGTCGCCTGCGCGCTCACCGTTGCCAGCGTCACGGGCACGGCGAGCGCGCAGGCAGCTACCGCCGCACCGACCAGCTCCACCGCCGCCGGCAACGCGGTACTCGTCAAGGAGGTCAGAAACGCGAACGGCGTGCTGGACATCTACAAGGTGACCAACACGGGCCTGCGGCTCGACTCCTCCAGCGGTTGCGCCGGCGGGAGCCTCCACGTCTGCCTGAACATCGCGGGCCACGGGCTCTACGTCGACGTCATGGAGAACTACACGACGTTCCCCAGTGCCGGAACGGTCAACATGCGCATCAGCGGCCCCAACGGCTTCATGACCGAGAGCGGCAACTTCCCCGAGTACGGCGGCGACTACGTCTTCCACTGGCTCCCGCACCGCAACGTCACCGGCGGCTACTACTGCGCCACCTCCTTCACCTACACGACCTCGCAGGCCGCCTGCGGGACAGTGCACTCCTAAGCGGGTCGATCGACGACGCGAAATACGCACGCCAAGGGCCCTGCCACAGTGGCAGAGCCCTTGGCGCATTCGAGCACCCGAGGTGCCGCAGATCATCGGACCGGCTACCCAGGTGCCGCAGGTATGCCTGTGTGGCTGCCGTGTAGGCGAGGTATTCGTCCATCACACTGTTGTGGAAGTCTTCCCGCACGATCCAGTCCACCACGTCGGCGCGTGGACTCTCGGCGAGACGGTCGCTGAGCGTTCGACCAGGTGGATGCGGCCCCAGCCGGTCACATTCCGTGCCAGCTGCCACAGGTCATCGACCGGGTCCTCCTCGCCGTTGGCCAGCGCGACCGCCGCGAACAGGGTGAACTCCTCATGCCGCCCGAGCGTGAACAGCAGATCCCGGTGCCGGACGACCGGGAACAGGCCCATCAGCGCAAGGCCTAGCTTGACCGGCTCGCGTCGGCTGGAACGGCTAGCCAGCCGCACGCCCAGGGCGTGCAAACGGTCACCCGACAACCGCGCGTCACGGATCCGGGTCAGCAGCGTCCACCAGGTCCCCGCCGGCCAACAACTCTTCTAGCCTGGCGACCCGCCGATGGCTGAGCGCGGTTCCTCGCCTGTTCAGGCGGCGCGGGGACGGGCCGAGGGGATGTCTTGCCAGGAGATCCATTCGGCCGGTCGGCGCCACTACAGGCTGCTGCGTTCATCGCCATCTGGATGGGGGAGTTCGGCGCACCGGAGGTCCAGGCGCCAGGGTTTGTCTGTGGTTGCGGTCTTCACATCGGATCCTTTCGGGGTACGGATCAGCCACAGCGCTCGTCGGTGCGGCCCGAGTTGGTGTGGAGCGCGTACTCGAAGTAGCCCTCGGCGGCGGTGCACACGCCAGCGCCGCCGTACGGTTGGGACCAGAAGTCGGCCTGGTGGGTGTTCGGGTAGTACTTGTATCCCGCGACCGTGCCGTTCTGGATCCCGTAGACGGCCACGGTCCAGTTTCCCGGGTGGCTGTCCCGGTAGGACTGCCACACGTAGAGGTACGAGTAGTTGACCTTGCAGCGCGGCGACCAGTACTGCTTGACGGACGCGGCCCGCTGCCCGTCCAGGTAGACCGCTCCGGTGCTGCCGACCTGGTAGGCGTCGAGGCACACCCGCTCGTCGGCGTGCGCGGGCACGGACAGCAGCCCGAGCGTCGCGGCGGCGGCCACCGCCACCACGGCGCCCCGGGTCAACGGCCTAACCGACATGGACCTGCCCCCTGTCCGAAACGACCGGCCCGAGCGGGAACGGCCGGGTCTCCTGATCCGGCTGCCAGCCGCCGAAGCGGTCCCCCGCGCGGCACCCACCGTCCGCCACGGCCGGCGACGCCACTCCGAGCACCAGGGCGCCCGAGCCGGCGACAGCCAGTACCCAGGTCGCCGTGAATGTCATTTTTCTCATCCGACCCTTTCTCCAGAAACCCGCCCGGGACACCGGCCCCGGGTGAACGTCGGAAGACTGTCAGCCGCCCGTGGCAGCGGCGTGGCAATCGCGTGGCACGGCGACTACCATGGCCCCGTCGATCAAGCACCGGGGGCGCTGGTGGAATTCAGGGTGCTGGGCCCGCTCCACGTGCACGACGGCACAGGCGTACGCCCCGTCACGTCCGCCGCGTCGCGCATCCTGCTGTCCGGATTGCTCCTGCGGTGCGGGCAACCGGCGTCGGTCGCCGAGATGTCGGCCTGGCTGTGGGGCTCCGACACCGCCGCGCCGAACGCGACGGTGCGCAGCTACGTGATGCGGCTGCGCCGCGCTCTCGGCGCCGCCGCCGACACGCTCACCAGCCACGCCGGCGGATACGTCCTGTCGACCGACCCGCGGCACCTGGACGCGGCCCGCTTCACCGCCCGCCGCGACGACGGCTGCCGGGCGATGGGCGCCGGCGACTGGGCGACCGCCGGGACGCTGCTGGACGAGGCCCTGGCCGAGTGGCGCGGCGACGCCCTGCAGGACGTCGCCAGCGACCAGTTGCACGCCGAGCACGCCCACCGGCTCGCCGAGCAGCGGGCCCAGACCGAGGAATGGCGCGTCACCGCGAAGCTGCACCTGGGCCGGCACGGGGAGCTGATCAGCCACCTGTACGAGCTGGTCGCGGCGTACCCGCTGCGGGAGACGCTCACCGAGCAGCTGATGCTGGCGTTGTACCGCAACGGTCGACGCGCCGACGCCCTGGAGACCTTCCGGGCGACCCGTGAGCTGCTCGTCCGCGAGCTGGGCATCGAACCGGGCCCGGCGCTGCAGGACACGCACCGCAAGGTGCTCGCCGGGGACGAGGCGCTGCTGTGGACCGCGCCGACCGCCGCGGTGGCGGTCAGCCGGCCCCGCAACGACCTCCCGCGCGGCCTGGCCGACTTCACCGGCCGCGACGCGGAGGTCCTGGAGCTGACCGCGCACGCGCGGGGCGGCGGCCCGGTGGCCACGGTGTCCGTGATCGACGGGATGGCCGGCGTGGGCAAGACCGCGCTCGCGATGCGGGTGGCCCACCAGCTCGCGCCGTACTTCCCGGACGGACAGCTGTGCCTGGACCTGCACGGGTACACGCCGGACCAGGAGCCGCTCCCGACGGCCCAGGCGCTGCACCGGCTCCTGACCGCCGTCGGCGTGCCAGACGAGCGCGTCGCGGCGGGGCCGGACGACCGCGCCGCCCAGTGGCGCGCGGAGCTGGCGGACCGGCGCGTCCTCGTCGTGCTCGACAACGCGGTCGACGCCGCGCAGGTGGCCCCGCTGCTGGTGGGGGCGCCGGGCTGCCACATGATCGTCACCAGTCGGCAGCGGCTGTACGACCTGGACGGCGCGCACTTCCTCTCCCTGGACGTCCTCGACGCCCCGGACGCGGTCGACCTGTTCGTCCGGATCGCCGGGGCCGGGCGGTGCGCCGGACAGACCGCCGAGGCGTTCGAGGTGGTCCAGGCCTGCGGCCGGCTGCCGCTGGCGGTCCGGATCGCGGCGGCCCGGCTCAAGCACCGCCCCACCTGGACGATCCGGTACCTGCTCGAACAGCTGCGCGACTGCGACCTGGTCACCGAGCACACCGACGCGGCCATCGGCGTGTCCTATCGGCACCTCACCGGCGCGCAGCGGTACATGTTCTGCGCCCTGGGCCTGCACCCCGGGACGGACATCGATCTGTGGGCGGCGGCGGCGCTGGCCGGCCGGCCGCCCGCCCCCGCGCGCAGGGCGCTGGAGGAGCTGGTCGACCACCACATGCTCGAACAGCCCCTGCCGGGCCGGTTCGCCTTCCACGACGTGCTGCGCGGCCACGCCGGCCGGCTGGCCGCGGACGAGGGCATCCCCCGGACGCCCGCCCTGGCCCGGCTCCGCGACCACTACCGCGACACCGCCGCCGCCGCGATGGACCTGATCCACCCGCACGAACACGACCTCCGGCCTCGCGCCGCCGCGTCGACGATCGCGTTCGACGGCCCCCGGGCCGCGATCGGCTGGCTGGACGGGGAGCGGTACAACCTGATCGACGTCGCCCGCCAGGCCGTCGCCGAACGCCAGCCGGCCTGGGCCGGGATGCTGTCCAACATGCTCTGGCGGCACCTGGAGACCCAGGCCCACTACGAGGACGCCGTGACGCTGCACCACGTCGCGTTGCGCGCGGCGACCGACGCCGGGGACCTGCCCGGCCAGGGCGACGCCCTCCGCCACCTCGGCAAGGTCTACTTCCGGCTCAGCCGCCTCGACCAGTCCGTCGAGCACCTGACCGCCGCCCTGGACATCGCCCGGCGCACCGGGGACCGGGTGGCCGAGGCCGGCGCGCTCGGCAACCTGGCCAACGCCTGCGCGGAGCGCGGGCAGCTCCGGGAGGCGCTGCGGTACCACCAGCAGTCGGCGGCGATCGACCGCGGCAGCGGCGACCGGTCCTCGCTCGCCTCGGTGTACGCCGGCATCGGCACCACCCACGCCCGGCTGGGGGAATATGAGGAGGCGGTCCGGCACCTGCGGCACGCCCTGGAGCTCAACCGCGCCAACCCCAACCACCTCACCGAGGGGCACGCGCACACCGCCCTCGGCATGGTCTTCACCCGCACCGGCGACACGGCGCAGGCCATCGAACACCTGCGGCACGCCCTCGACATCCACCGGACCTGGGGGTTCCGCGCCGGCGAGGCCAACTCGCTGACCAGCCTCGGCATGCTGTACGCCAGGTCCGGCGACATCGACCTCGCGGCCGACCACTACGAGCGGGCGGAGACGCTGTACGAGGAGATCGGCAACCGGGGCCGGCAGGGCCACGCCATCCTCGGGATCGGCTACGCCCGACAACTCGCGGGCGACCACCACCGCGCCATCGAGCGGTACCGGGACGCGTTGGCCATCGGCGCCGAGATCGGCGACCGCGTGCTGGAGACCGAGGCGCTCAACGGGGCCGGCGCGAGCCTGCGCTGCCTGGACCGGCTGGACGACGCGCTCCACCATCACACGACCGCCCTGGCCCACGCCACGGAGGTCGGCGCCCGGCACGAGGAGGCCCGCGCCCACGACGGCATCGCGGACATCCACCGCCGGCGCGGCGAGGACGCGCTGGCCAGGACGCACTGGGAGCAGGCGCTCGACCACTACCGGGCCCTCGGCGCGCCCGAGGCCGAGGCCGTCGAGAAGCAGCTCGCGGCGTCCGTCTGACGCCGTGGGCGTGCGGGTCGGGCGAGGTGCGGCGCGGAAGGTCAGTCGCGCCCGTAGCACGCCGAGGCCGACGTGACCTCGAAGCCGAGCGCGTCGAACAGACCACGGCCAGGCAGGTTGTCGACGTCGACGCTGGCTCGCACCTTGTCGTACGGGTCGTCGGTGATCGACTGGAGGCGGACGAGCGCCGCGGAGAACAGCGCCCGTCCGACGCCGCGGCGGCGGGCCGTCGGGATGACGCCCAGCTCCCACAGCCGGCTCTTGGTCAGTACCGCGTAGCCGAGGATCTCGCGGCCGGGGCCGACCGCCAGCATCGCGGCGTTGTCCTCCTCGGCCTCCTCGGGCTCACCGATCGCGCCGGCGAACCACCGCTCGAAGGGGCGTTCCTCGCCATAGCTGGCCTGGTAGGCGGCGTGGAAGTCGGCCGGGTCGGCCTCCGGCCACGACAACAGCCGGCAGCCCGGCGGGGCGGCGACCGGTACCGGATGCTCGGGCACCGCGAGGCTCAGTTCGAGTTCGCCGGAGACCCACCGCAGCCCGCGTCCGGTCAACAGGCGCTCGGTCACGGGGTTGCGCACGCGCACCCTCACCGTGACCGGCCGGCCGCGTGCGCCCGCGAGGGCCCAGTCCAGCATCGCCGCGCCGATGCCCCGCCGACGCACGCGCGGGTCCACCACGCCGTCCAGAGTGGGGGTCAGACCCACGCCGGCGGACGCCGCGGCGATCAACCGGCCGTCGAGGAAGCCGCCCACGCACTCGGCCAGATCCATGGACAACTGGTACGCGTCGAGCGGCAGGTGCCACCCTTCGGACGCCTCGCACCGCCGCAGCAGCTCCGCGACCTCGCCGCGTTCGGCGTCGCCGATCCGACGCCACACCAACCCGGCCAGCTCGGTCCTCGGCCACCGGTGACGAAACCTCATCGGCACACCGTAGCCACGGCCGGCGCTGCGGGCATCGGCCGGATCCGATATCCGCCACCCACGCTGACGCGCGGCGGCCCGGGCGTGCGCCGGCGGCGTGCCGGGCCGGGCAACCATCCGGGGGGTTCACGGCGTCTGGTGTGCGGGCGGGATTCGCCGGCCGCTTCCCATGGTGACCGGTCGTCGAGGGGGAGACAGTGCTGGAGTACGTGTGGCGGCGGGCCCATCCGCAGCGGATAGTCATGGCGTTCTGCGCGGTGGTGGCGGCGGCCGTGGCGTTCGGCGTCCACCTGCAGCCGGGACCCCGGCCGGCACCCGTCGCCGGGCCGACACCGGGTCCGGCGGCTCGACCGTCACGGGCCCCGGCGACCGCGACACCCTCGCCGAGCGCGACGCCCGCCGATCCGCGCGTGGTCGCCCTGGGCAACGCCACCATCGACATCCCGGTCTGGCCCGGCGGGCGGCGCATGTCCACGGCCTGTCCGGCGGGCCCGCACGCGTTCGCCGGCAGGGCTGCCACCGCCGGCCTGGTCGACGGCACGCAGAACACCTACCACGTGACTCCGCTCGTCGCCGCCGCGTTGGACGCCACCCCGGGCGAGGGCTATCTCGTGTCGCTGAGCTGCGACAACGACGTCTCCTTCCACCCGCAACTCCTGCTGGGCGTCAAGACCCGCCCGGACGGCACCGTGCAGGTGCTAGGCCCGGTTATCACGACGGGGAGCGGGGAGCTCTACGACTACGACCGCGACAGCCTGCGCGTCGCGGACCGCACCGTCCGGGTCCAGGTCTACGGCCCGCACCGCTCCAACGGCGCCCCCGCGTTCCAGCAGCAGCGGTCCTACCGGTACGACGGCACGGCGTTCCGCCAGGTCGACGGCCCGACGACCTCCCCGGCGGACGAGCGCGCCATCCGGGACGTCGACCTGCGCAACACGGAGATCTACGTCGCCGGCCGGGGCGACTGCGGCGCGCGCTGCGACTACGGGGGCATGGTCACCTTCGTCGACGGCAAGGGCACGGCCCTGACCGGCATCCCGCAGGCCGACGCCGAGCAGCAGGCCACCTTCACCATCGACCAGGTCACCTACGGCAGAGTCCGCCAGCGCGGGCTGGCCTTTCTCACGGTCACCGTTCGCGGGCCGGGCGGCCACACCAGGCGCGCCGTGCTCGTCGCGGCGTACCGCGACGAGTCGGGCGGAGTGCGGCTGACGACGGCAAGCGTGCTGGAGGAGGGTGACGACGGCGTGACCGGCATCGTCTCCCAGCACGGCGACGGCGACCACGCGACAGTGACGGTGACGACCGCCTCAGGCCAGCAGGCCCGCGAGTACCGCAGCGACGACGGCGACCTGTGGTCCTGGCGACGCTCGGGCTGACCGCTCCCACACCCCGGGGCGCCGACCCCCGCTGGCCGACGCGCCGCCGGGTCGGCCAGCACCGCGCCGGTGGCCTGCTGTGCCGCGTGACCCGATCGGCTCACGCGGCACCGTGGCGCGGGGTCACGCGTCAGGCCTCACTGGGTCGGGATCACCATCACGGGCAGCTGGGCCGGCGCGTTGCGCGGGTCGGGGACGGTGAGCCCGTTCCACAGGGTGACGGCCGCGGTGAAGTCGGCGCTGACGCCGGCGTTGCTGACCTCGGCCAGCGGTACCAGCTGCACGTCGGACTTCCCTGCGGTGCGGCTCCAGCCCCAGCGGACCGAGCCGACGTAGCGGCTGTGCCGGGCGCCGGGCTGGCCGTACTCGAACAGCACCGCGGTCTCGAAGTCCATCCCGAGCACGTTCGCGGCGACCGGGGAGCTGGGGTTGTCCCGCAGCGTGGCCCGGGCGTTGATCCCCACCGTGTACGGCGCCGGCAGGATCAGCGCGTTCCCGCCGGTGTTCTCGACCTTGGTGGTGAACAGCGGGATGAGCTCGGAGATCCGCTGCTGCGCGTACCGGGGGTCGAGGCTGGTGACGGCGGCGGCCTTCGCCCTGCCGGCGGGGGTGGCCTTCAACGTGTCGAGAGCCTGCTGGGCCTGGCAGTCCGCGAGCTCGGCGGCCAGCGCGCCGGAGGGGTCGCCGGCCTGGATCAGCGCCGGCAGCGCGGCGATCCGGTTCCGCAGGGCACCCGCGCGGGCCTCGACGATCGTTCGGTAGCTCGCGTCGCCCTGGGCCTGCCACTCCATGTCCAGGCCCCAGCCGGCCGACGGGCCGTTCGCGACCGAGCGGTCCCGGAACCCGACGTTGCCCTGCGCGCCGAGGCCTGGACCCACGACGGTGTCCCGGACGACCTGGACCAGGTGAAAGTGCCATTCGGTGCCGTTGGGGTCGATCGCCTTGCACCGCGCGACGTGCGGCTTGAAGATCAGCGCCATCTTCGCGCCGACGACGCCCGCGCCAGTGTCGGGGACATAGGGATCGGTGGTCATCGTGCCGCCGAGAATCTCGACCATCGTCAGCGTCCTTCCGATGCGTGGATTTCCCGCAGCGTATCGAAGGTTTTCCCTGGAGCCCGCCGCGATGCCCGGTCGCGAATCGGACAGCGTCCGCAGGCTTCAGGCCCCCTCCGCACGAAAGGCCACTGTGGAGGCTCGGGCTGGCTCGGCCCTGACAGACTCGTACAGTTCCGGACAGCGAAGTGGTCGCCAGCTACGGTCCACCGTGGCCAAAGTACCCGCATGACGAAGATCATCAGTGCCCTCGCCCTGATCACGACCGTCGCGGTGGGCATGTTCGTCGCCCCGTCCGCCGCGCAGGCGGACCCTTCACCGGTGGAGGCTGCCGGAACGGCTACGCCAACATCAACAACTGGGTGCAGATCCAGCCGTGCGCCTACGACGGGGCCACCGTCGACACCGTCAACGGGGTGGTCAACTGGACCGTCGGCTCCACCGACACCCGGGTCTACGGCGAGCTCGACATGAGCGTCGACAACGGGCCCGTTCTACCGGTACTCCAACTGCGACTCCCCCTACGGCAACGTCCTCACCGGCGGGCCCCGTGGATCAGGACGAGGCCCTGCGCTTCCACCGTGCACGGCTCGGCGGGATCAGCGCAGCACTTCCAGACCCCGCAGCCACCACCGTTGTCGACCCACAACCGCCGGTACGGATGGTGCACGAAATCGGTCCAGACCCTCAACGCGGCGCTGACCGCCCCCGGCCGCAGGTGGGTCCTCGACCGCTCCAGGCGGGCGATCGCGGCCACCGCCGCAAGCGACAGGCCCGAATGACATAGATGTACTCGCTCAGGGGTGCTCGCCCTGAGCGGACTGCCGCCGGCCGTCTACGCGGCACGTGCCCTTTCTGATCATCATGGCGCCCTCATCCCGCTCAAGGCGCCCGGCGGGGCGACCGATATTGCCGGGACAGCCCGGTGAGCATGGTGCAGGCTAGCTACTTGCCCCTGAAAAACTCGTGGGCTGGGCGGTCGTTGTTCTGGGCATGTTGAGGTCAACGACCGCCTGGTCAGCATCGTGGGATGGGTTGCCGCAGGAGCTGCTGCGGTTGCCAGTGGAGTTAGCGCAGGTCGACGGTCTGCTGGATGATGCGCGGTTCGTCGAGCCGTTCCGGCCGTACTTCGATTCCTCGAGGGGTCGTCCGTCGACCCCGATCGACACGTATTTGCGGTTGATGTTCTTGAAGTTCCGCTACGGGCTGGGTTATGAGTCGCTGTGTCGGGAGGTGGCGGATTCGATCTCCTGGCGCAGGTTCTGCCACCTTGGACTGTGTGAGCGGGTGCCGCATCCGACCACGCTCATGAAGATCACCACCCGGTGCGGGGACGCGGCGGTGGTTCGGTTGAACGAGGCGCTGCTGGACAAGGCGGTGGAGGGCAAGGTGCTGCGGGTGGGAAAAGTGCGGGCCGACACCACCGTGGTGTCGGCCAACGTTGAGCACCCCACCGATTCCGGCCTGTTGGCCAAGGCGGTCACCAAGACGAGCCGGCTGGTCAGGCGGATCAAGGCGGCTGGTGGCGCACCTCGGACCCGCTGTCCTGACCGCTCCAGGGCGGCTGGGCGCCGAGCCCGCCAGATCGCCTCTCGGCTGCGATTACGGGTCGGCAAGGACGAGGCCCAGCAGATCGTGCGGCGCATCACCGGAGAACTGGCCGACCTCGCCGAGCACGTCAGCGCAGACGCCGATGCAGTGCTACGCAACGCTTTCCGGGCCCTCAGCAAGGCCCGTGGGCCGGTGGCAGGCAGACTTCGCCGGGCAGCCGACGAACTCGCGTCCCTCCTGGCCCGCACTGGCCAGATCATCACCCAGACCCGCTCCAGGCTGGCCGGCGTCATGCCCGACTCGGCTACCCGCGTCATCAGCCTGCACGACGTCGACGCCCGCCCGATCGTCCGAGGGCGTCTGGGAAAACCCGTGGAGTTCGGCTTCAAAGCCCAGGTCGTCGACAACGAAGACGGCATCATCCTCGACCACACCATCGAGCTCGGCAACCCTGCCGACGCCCCGCAACTGGCACCCGCCATCGCCCGCATCGCGGCCAGAGCCGGGCGGGTGCCTCGCGCGGTCGCCGCTGACCGCGGCTACGGAGAAGCCCGCGTCGAGGCCGCGCTGCACGACCTCGGAGTCCGCATCGTCGCGATTCCCCGCAAGGGCCAGCCCGGCCCTGCCCGCCAAGCCGTCGGAGAAACGACGCGGTTTCCGCGACCTCATCAAGTGGCGCACCGGCTGCGAAGGACGCATCAGCCACCTCAAACGCCGATCCGGATGGGACCGCGCCCTCCACGACGGCCTCGCAGGCGCCCGCACCTGGTGCGGACACGGCGTCTTCACCCACAACCTCATCAAAATCAGCGCCCTGACAGCCTGAACAACCCAAAAGGCCCAGACAACACCCGAAGGCACCACCCGAACTCATGAGTTTTTCAGGGGCAAGTAGCTAGCGCCTGTCCGGCGGATCATTCTGGGTTGTGCAGGCACGCCCGAAACGGCCGCGTTGTCGTGGGCTGCAACAGTTACGCGAACGACGGCCACCGGTTGGCGGCCCATTCCCGCCAGCTCGCCGAGCCAGGGGGCGGGCCGGCAGGTCCACGGCCGCCCAGCTCCGCCGCGTCGGGCTCCTCAAAGTGCGCCCGCCCGTGCAGGATGTCGGCCTCGGTCATCAGGAACGTCTCTTCGGGGATGGTCGCCCAGCGATGGGCGATACGTGCGCGTTGGGTCTGATCGTTTACCGGCAGGTAGATCATGCGGAAGCACGCGTCCTCGGCCTCCGTCAGCCAGCGGATCGCGGACCGTTCGTCCCGGGACCAACAGCCGTAGTCCACCACGACGTTGGTGCCCAGCCTGACCGCCTCCAAAGCGAGCCAGAGCATGCGCCCCTCCAGCACGTCGCGCTTCCCGTCCGCCTCTGCCTCGCCGAACAGGGGAATCATCCAGTCATCGGGCGTCAGACGCAGCGCGCCGTGCTCCGCGGCGAGCTGCCGAGCCCTCGTGGTCTTTCCGGCCCCGGGCAGGCCGACCATCAGAAACAACGTGGTCACACCCAGATCGTGGCAGGCAAGCCAATCAGACGACCATCGCTTTATCTGCACGGCCACGGCCACGGCCACGGCTGCGGCGATTGCGGCGGGAGCTGTACGCCTTGTCGCTGCTCAGCTGGTCAGGGCGGGTGCGTGGATGAGAGTGTGTGAGTGCGAGCGGGGGCTTGTTGTGATGCCGAATGGGTCGAGGGCCGGCCCGCTGCCGATGGCTACGGCCGGGCCCGGCGGGTCGTCGTCCTGTCGGGGGTCGGCGCTAGAGTCCCGCGTCATGACCGAGCAGCCGATCCAGCGGAGGCGTTCCTTTCACTGGGGCGCGATCTACCTCAACGACACGGACTGTCCCGACGACTTCGACATCGACTTCCACGACGGCGGCGGGCCGGTGCGGTCGACGGCCGCGCATGTCGCCGTCGAGGTCGTCCATCCCGGCACCGCCGAGCCGGACGAGAGCGTGGTCACCCTCGACGTGCGCTCGGCGGAGCACAGGGTCGACGGCTTGCCGTACGAGGTCGCCTTCGACGTACCGTCGGGGCGGTTGACCGTCGGTGACGCCGACGGTGAGGACGTGCTGGTGTTGCGGCCGGGACGCTGGCTGCTGCAGTTCGCCGTCGACGACCCGGAGGAGGCCCGCAGGGTGGAGATCGTCGTCTCTCCGCTGTCGGGCGGGATGTCGTAGGGGTCGCCTAGGGTGTCGGGGATGATCATCGATCACGAAGTCGCGTTCATCGTCCTCATCGACGGGGCCGGGCGGGTGTTGATGCAGCATCGTGGCCCTGACAAGCGTGTGGAGCCGGGACGGTTGTCGACGCCGAGTGGCCTCGTCGAGCCTGGGGAAGACGCCCTGACCGCGGCTCACCGTGAGCGTCTGGAGGAGACCGGGCTGACCGCTGACCTGGAACTCGCCCGTGTCCTGGAGCAGATCGGCGCCGACGGGACTGTGGTCCGTCTCCACGTGTTCGCTGGCAGCACCGACGCACGTCAGGACGATGTCGTCTGCGGTGAGGGGCTCGCGATGGAGTTCCTCACCCGACAGGAGCTGGCAACCAGGGACCTGGCCAGCAATGTCTGGGCCCTGCTGGGCCAGGAGTGACGACGATTCCGGGGCCTGGGGCCGGCGTGGCCCAGCGGGATCTCCCCGGAAAGGCACCCTGCGGCGTGATGTACGAGCCGGCAAGGAACGTTGCACCGAGAGATGACGGTGTCGATGCCTGGGCGACGGGAGAGGCCTGCCGCGCAGTGACGGCCCGGTTGTCCGCCCGCTCGTACCAACGGGCTGAGAATGCCGCTGTCAGCCCTGCAAGCGGCGGCACCAGTCCACGGCGACGGTGATGGCCCTGCCGGCGTCGCCGTCCCAGTCGACGTGCAGGCCCGTCTTCTCCAGCGCGGCCACGACCTCGCGGCCGATCGCCACCGTCGTGTCGGACGCATCGTCGAAGCCGCCGTAGAGGAGTGTCAGTCCGCGTCCGGCCGTCGCGGCGTCGGTGCACTGCGCGTGGAAGTAGACGAAGCCGCGCGCGCCGGGCTCCGCTTCGGCGCCGATCTCGGCGTGCCCGCAGCTACGGCAGCAGGTGAAGTTCTCCCGGGCCGTGACGCCGGCCTGCCGCAGGGCGGTGAACGCGCGGGTCAGCCGATCCGGGTCGGTCTCGCCCCGCCAGCCGGCCTGCTCGGCGACGCGCTCCAACCACATCCGGTCGACCAGCGCCCGGGCCTGCTCGGGCGAGACGGGCCGACGATCCTTCGTGACCAGGTAGTCCTCGGCGAGTTCTGCGAGTTCGGACCGGGTGGCGTAGCCGCCGACCAGCACTTCGCGTACCCGCGTCTCCAGCGCGCGACGCTCCTCTTCGCCTAGGTCGAGCGGCGGCACCTCGGGAGCCGGCTCCATCTCGACGGGCGACCAGGTGACACCGGCGTCCCAGCCGGCCCGCCCGCCGGCCCAGCCGACCAGTGCCGTGATCACGGCCTCGGGCTCGTTGACGTCCGTCTGGAAGTGCCGGTCGGCGCCACCGTCGCGGTATTCCATCGTGTAGTCGGCGTCCGCCTCGTGCCAGACCTGTGCGAACACGTCAGGCAGGTCCGGTATCCGCTGCGCCACCAGGAAACGGTCACCGCTGCCGCCGATACGCCGGATGAGCTCAGCCACCGCCGCGGCGGACGGCCGAACGTGCCGGTCCCCGCTCTCCGTCTCCACCACGATCTCCAACACGCGCTGAGTCTGACACATCCTCGAGCCCCGGCCCGCTCTGAGCCAGACGGCCTTCGCCGGCACCGATCCGGAGGTTGGGACGTTGCGGGTCCGCCTTCTTCCTGGTGGATTAGGCCAGGACCTTCGACATCTCCATCTCGTCCAGCTCGGTCAGGCCCTCGCCGTGCTCGTACGGCGCGGTGTGACCGGTCTCGGTGAAGCCGAGCCGGCGGTAGGCGTTGACGGCGGGCTGGTTGTGGGTGCCGACGTCCAGCCGGAGCTCCGTGCGGCCGTGCTCGACGGACCAGGCGGCGACCGCTTCGGTGAGCCGGTCGAGCAGGCCCAGACCCCGGGCCTCGGGCCGGACGTAGACCCCGTAGATGAAGGTCAGGTCGCCCTCGGCGGAGCCGATCACGGAGCCGAGCAGCCGGCCGTCGGCGACCGCGAGGAACTGGGAGACCTCGCCGCCCGTGGAGTTCTTCGCGATCTGCTCGGTCCAGAACTCAACCGGCCGGGCCTGCACCTCGGCCAGGGTGCTGCCGAACGCCAGCGGCGCGGTGGCCAGTGCCTCGAGCCGCAGCGCCCGGACGGCAGCCGCGTCGCTGGGGGTGACCCGCCTGATGATGATCTCTGCCATTGCGCTGTTGTACGCGGTCATGCCGGCGACCGCAAGGCGTTTTCCCAGTTCAGGACGCTGAGCGGTTCTCGTCCCGAGGGTGCCGCGTTCGCTCAGCCTCCCAGCGCCGTGGCCCGGGTTCGGCCTGTGGCATCGTGGCCGGAACCCGCTTCCCATTTTTTCTCCGGTGGAGGAACACGTGTCGTCAGGGGCGGTGACCGGTCAGTTCTGCCGCAGGTCGAACTCGTTGCCGTCCGGGTCGGCCAGCTCCGCGGAGTCGTCGCCGGTCATCGAGTTCAGGGTCGCGCCGAGTGACACCAGCCGGTCGATCTCGGTGCCCAGGTCGGTGTCGGTCACGCCGAGCAGGAAACGCTGTGTGTTGCGGACGAGTTTCGCCGCGACGGGCGGCCCGCCCCAGGCGACCTTCGACCCGCCGTGCGGCGACTGGACGGCCGTCTCCTCGTTGTCGTCCCACACCAGCGGCCAGCCGAGCGCGTCACTCCAGAACAGGCCCACCTGTCGGGTACCGTCGCAGGCGAGTTCGGCCAGGAAGCCACAGCCGGCCAGGAACGTGTTGTCGGGTTCGATGACGCAGAAGAAGTTGCCGCCCGGGTCAGCCAGGACGATGTGACCATCTTCGGGCTGCTGGCCGACGTCGACATGCCTGGCCCCGATCGCCAGCGCCGCGGCCACCGCGTCCTGCTGATGGTCGAGGCTGGCGCTGGTCAGGTGCAGATGCAGCCGGTTGAGGTGCGCCTGATCCGGTCGGCCAGGGGTGAACCGAAGGCCGACCTGGGTCGGTGTGCCTGGCAGCAGCAGACCATCGGCGTCGGCGACCGTGTCCCGGCGCAGCATGCCGCCCCAGAATCGAGCCAGCCGCGCGGGATCGTCGGCGTCATAGGTCACTGCCAGCAGTTGTACGGCCATGCCCGCACGGTAGGTGAACCCGGCCAGCGCCGCCATCGATTTCGCTGGTGCTGCCAGGCGGTCCTCCGGGAATCGCTGCCGTGTCGCATAGTCGATCCGGCGGGTCGTTGCCGGTACCCGAAGACGCGCGTATGCATGATGGTGAATGCTGTCCGATGTGGAGGTGGAGACCGTGCCCTCGGTGCCGTATCCGGTGAAGCCGCACGTGAACACGGCCATGGGGACTCAGCCGTCCAACCCACCCGCCACGGACACCCCGGCACCCCACAGCAGGCCGCCGGCGACGAGAGCCACCTCGACGGAACTGCTGCGGGTGTACAGCCCCGGCAGCGGGGATCACCTCTACACCACCTCGGCCGCCGAGCGGGACAGTGCGGTCGCGAAGTTCGGCTACGCGGACGAGGGCGTGGCCTGTCGCGTATTCGAGGCGCCCGGCGCGAGCACGACGGCGCTGCTGCGGGCGTACAACCCTGCCACCGGCGACCACCTCTTCACCACCTCGGTCGCCGAGCGAGACAACGCGATCGCCCAGCACGGCTACGTGGACGAAGGCATCGCCTGCCACGTGTTCACGACGGCTCGCGCGGGCACCACGCCGCTGCTGCGGGCGTACAACCCGGTCAGCGGGGATCACCTGTACATCATCTCGGCCGCCGAGCGGGACACTGCGGTGGCCAGGCACGGCTACGTCGACGAGGGAATCACCTGCCACGTCTACCCGCGCTGACAGCAAAGAAGCTCAGTTGTCGCTACGGGTAGAGCGTCACATCAGCAGGCACGGCGGAAAGCCTGAATTCGCGTTCGGTTGTCATTCCCACCTTACGGTGATCAGGCCGGTGATGTAGTAGGTGTCTTCGCTGGCCTGGGTGATGCAGTCGAGTTCAACGGTGGTGGCGGTCTGGCGGAGCAGGTGGGCTTCGCGGTACTGGTACCGGAGATAGTTGAGCCAGACGTTGCGTAGGTCCTGGGCGACGAGTGCGGGACTGGCGGAGCGGTGGGCGGTGCAGGCGGCCGTGATCTGGCGGGCCGGATCGCTGCTGGTGGTGACGGTGACGGTGACGGTGTCCAGCGTTGGGCAGTGCCAGAGGTAGCAGTCGAAGTCCATGGCCATGCCGGACAGGTTGTCGCGGTCGGCGGGCGAGACCGCGGACGTCATCTGCCGCACGGCTTCGGCGAACTGGAGTGCCTGGGAGGTGTCGTCATCGACGGTGAGTGGGACGGGGGCGTCTCGGCGCCAGGCGGCGGGATCGCGGTGGCGCCACCAGTACAGGACGGTGCGATCCTCGGGCCAGGGGGCGAGTTGTGCGCCGGAAGGTTCGAAGCGGTCCCGTCGGGGGTTGATGGGCCGCCAGTGTGGTGCGCGATCGTAGTCGGCCGGGTCTGCGCGTTCGTGCCCCAACTGTTGTTCGTCGCTGGCCCCGATGTCGCGGTAGTTCTGTTGAGCCTGGATGAGTGAGGTCGTGTTCGCGCCGCCTGCTTGGTCGGGCCAGCGGAGTGGGACAAGGTCGTCCTGCCAGCCGCAGATCGGGCAGATGTCATGCGAACCGGGCGGTGACTGCAGAGTCAGATAGCCGCAGCACACGCACGGGTAGGTCAGAGGCACACCGCTCACCTTGCACCATGTTCACCGGGCTGTCCCTGCAATATCGGTCGACCCGACGGACACCCCGGCCGGACGGGCTCATCGACGCGACGCTGATCGGTGACCCGCCGGCGACGGTGGGGTCCGGCCGATCCGGTGACAGGTGCCGATCAGGCTCCGGGCCGGTATCGGGCCCCAGCGGCGGCTGTCCTCGCTGCGCGGATGGTCGCCGGTGACCAGCACCTGCCCCGCCGGCACCCGGAGCCCGGCCACCCCCGCCAGGGTCGCCGGCACCGGATCGCCGGGGCCGGCGGCCAGCCGTTTCACCCGTAGTCGCGTGCCGTCCTCTGTCGCGGTCGTCGGCGGGGTCAGCAGGACCACGGACCCGGGTCGCGGGACATGGCCGGGCCGGCGGAGGACGAGCAGCCGATCTCCGGGACGCAGGCTGGGCAGCATGCTGCCGCCCTGGACCGTGACCAGGATCAGGCGGGTCCGCAGGAACGCCCACAGGCCGGCCAGGACCAGCACCGCAAGCAGCACCGCCAGGAGGGCCGCCATCAGCCGACCTCCGCCGTCAGCTCGTCCCGGTAGCCGGCCGACTGGACCGCGAAGAGCCCAGCATAGGTTCCGCCGGCCGCCACCAGATCCGCATGCGGCCCGGTTTCGGTGATCCTGCCCTGGTCCAGGACGAGGATCTTGTCGGCGTCCCGCAGGGTGTTGAGCCGGTGGGAGATGAGCAGGCTGGTCCGCCCGGCACGGTGCGTGCGCAGGGTGGTGTGGATGTCGTGCTCGGCCCGCGCGTCCAGGCCGGAGCTGGGCTCGTCGAGGATCAGCAGGTCGGGATCGTCCAGCATGAGCGCCCTGGCCAGGGCCACCCGCTGCCACTGCCCTCCGGACAGGGTCGCGGTGTCGCGTACCCGCGCCTCGGGGTCGGCGTCGTAGATCCGGCTGAGCATGGTGTCGTACCCGCCGGGGAGCGCGGCCAGTGGGCCGTCGGCCCGGGCGAGAGCCGCCGCCCGCGTTATCCGGGTCCGATCGGTGAGCGCGGACAGGTCGCCCATCCCGATGTTCTCGGCTGCGGTGAGGTCGTAGCGGACGAACTCCTGGAAGACCGCCCTGACCCGGGCGCGGAGCAGCGCCGGGTCCAGTTCGCGCAGGTCGACGCCGTCCCAGAGGATCTGACCGCAGCTGGGATCGTAGAAGCGGCACAGCAGTTTGACGACGGTACTCTTCCCGGCCCCGTTCTGGCCCACGAGGGCGGTGGCCTCCCCGTACCGCAGAGTAAAGGACAGGCCGCGCAGCACCCACGGCGAGTGCTCGTCGTACCGGAACCACACGTCGCGGAACTCCAGCCCGCGGCGCAGGCGCCCCGGAGGGAGTACGCCCGGGGTCAGGGCGTCGGCCGCGCCGATCACCTCCTGGTAGCTGCCGAACAGCAGGAGCGCCTGGTAGCCGCGGGCCCCGGCCGCCGCGAGCTGGGCCATGCCGGCCTGTACCCCAGCCACGGCCGCGATGAACACGACGACGTCGCCGGGCGTGAGCCGCCCGGTCCTGGCCCGGTCCGCCGCGGCCAGCAGTCCCGCGCCGGTCACGACGCAGGCGACCAGGCCCAGGAGGCCGTGCAGCCGGGCGATCCGCAGGTCCACGGAGTTCTCCGCGGCCATTGCCCGGCGTGTGACGTCCGACATCCGGGCGCTCAGGAAGCCGCCCGTGCCGAACAGCCGGATCTCCTGCGCGGCGGTGCGGTCGGTGAGCAGCATCTGGTAGAAGGACCGGCGCCGGATGGTCGGGGACAGGCTGACCGTCAGGTCCGCGCGGGTCCGGGCCATCCGCAGCTCCGCGTACACGACGGGCAGCGCTGCCAGCACCGCCGGAACGGCGATGGGCGGCCACAACGCGCACAGCGCCGTGAGGAATCCGGCCAGGAGCATGCCGGACCGGATCAGGCTGACCGAGCCCTCCAACAGGTCCTGTGGCGCGGTGGCCCCGGCCTGCTGAGCCATCCGGAGCTGGTCGAAGAACCGGGGGCTCTCCAGCCGGTCCAGTCCGGTGAACGCGTTGACCTTGGCGAAGAGCCGGTCCTGGGCGGCGGCGCTGGTCGTCCGCCGGAGCTGGGCCTCGGTGTACCGCTCGGCCTGCTGCGTGAGCACAGCGGTCAGGCTGAGCGCCGCCAGCCCGCACACCGGCCAGGTCACCGGACCGGCCGTCGGTCCGGTCAGCCGGTCCAGCAGGACACCGGTGATCCAGGCGATCGCGACCGGGACCGCGCCCGTGACCAGGGCGAGCGCCAGGAAGTACCCGACGAGCACGGGGCTGGTCGACACGCACAGGCCGGTCGCCGCGCGCGCCCGGGTCAACAGTGCGCGGGGGGCGGCGCTCATGCGGGTACCGGCCGCGGCAGGTCCTCGACGGTGTGCGAGGAGACGACGAGGCCGCCGTCGGAGTAGTGCTCGAATGTGGGGAAGGCGCTGATCCCGAATGCCTGCAGCAGCGGGCCGGTGCTGGCGACCAGGACCGTGTCGCAGACCTCGGCCAGCTGGGCGGCGGTCTGGGGAGCCGATTCGTGATCGTCCACCACGACGGCGAGCGCCCGGCCGCCGGCGGCGGCGAGCCGGGCGGCCAGTTCGCGGAACGGGGGCAGGCTCGCCACGCACGGGGGGCAGGTCGAGGTGAACATCCCGATCGCGACCTCACCGCTGGACAGCTCCGCGCCGGACACGGGCCGGCCGGCTGTGGTGGTCGCGTCGAAGGCCGGCAACGCGGTGCCGGCGGGCTTCGACGCGGGGGGCGTCGCGCCCGGAGCGGCCAGGCGATCCCGGACCACGGCGGCGAGGCGCAGGGTCAGCCAGAGGTTGAGGACGCACATCGCGGTCAGGGCCGTTCCGGCGGCGAGTAGCACGGAAGTCATGTTTCATCCTTCAGTGGGTGGTGAGCAGGCGGTGGAGGTCGTCCCAGCGGCTGACCAGGAAGGCGGCCCCGGTTCCCAGAGCCAGCCCCAGCACGAGGACCCCGGCGACGGCCGGAACGGGCGCGGCGTCGGACAACAGGAGTCCGCTCCCGGCGGCCAGGAGCAGGAGGCCGTTGCGGGCGAGGTGCCCGGCGCGCACCGGCTCCGCGGACCCGCCGAAGCAGTTGCACGGGGCCGGACTCCCGCGCGCGAGGGTGCCGGCGAGGACGACGGTGAAACCGGCCAGCATGGCCAGGGCCGCCGCGCAGCCCAGCCTGGCCGTCGGCGGCCAGGCGATGAGGCCGGCGGTGGCGAGTTCGGCGCACGGCACGAGCGGGGACAGGACGCCGGCCGCGCCGGGTGGGATCCGCCCCAGGGCGGCCACCGAGGCGGCGAACGCGCGCAGCCGGTCCCGCGACCGCAGCTTGCCGATCGCGGCCAGCGCCAGCACCCCGACCAGCAGGGCCCGGAGGGTGACACACGTGAAGACCATCGGGTTCCCCTCGGCGGTGTCGTGGGAGCGGGTAGGCCCGCTCCCACGACGGTTCAGCACGGAATGTTGGTACAGAGCACCCCGTACCAGGCACCGCACTGGACTGTGCAGTTGCCCATCGTCTGGCAGTTGCGCCGATAGATGTTGGTCAGGCCAAGGACGCAGACCCCCCGATCCTCGGTGTAGAACTCGAGGGGGCAGGACGCGCTCGCGGTGACCTGCGGCACTATCCTGCGGAACAGGCGATTCAACATCGGGGCGCTCAGCACGACGCGCCGGGCGTGGCGCACGTCCAGCCCCAGGCGCTGCACTGGACGGTGCAGTTGCCCATCGTCTGACAGGTGCGTACGGCGCGCTCCATGATGTGGGTCGCGTAGTTGCACCGGGTGATCCCGTACTCGGTCCAGTACTCCATCTGGCAGGACGCGCTGGCCACGGCCTTCGTGGCGGCGAGCCCCAGGATTCGGTCGATCAGGCGCATGTGCGGATCTCCCTCGGATGTGTTCAGCGGACGGGTGCCGCCCGCCCCGGAAACATAGAAGCGGCCGACTTCCGTTCGCATTCATCTCGACTTCATGGCAGGTACGGAGGTCGCGCGGCCGTCGGTGGCGGACGTGCCCGCGTCACGGGGCGCCACTCGGGTGGCCGTGGTGGTTCGGAGCCAAGTCGGGGTGAAGCGGCCCTTGACACGATCGGCGTGCCATCGGACGCCTGATACTGGCTCAGTCCCAAATTTCGTGAAGCCGCATTGGTCGTTGATCCTAAGTGTCTGGATTGGACAGTGTTCGCGGCTTGCTGCCGCACCTGGCCGGGGTCGTGGTCAAGCGGGTGTTCGTGAAGGGGCTTCTCCCTCCGGATCCGCTCGAACAGCTCGGTGGACAGATCCTCAAGGCGGGGGCTGCGGTTGAGGAGGAACACCTGGCAGACCACCATCGGCAGCAGTTGGTCGTCGTCGCGGCCGAGCCGGTAGCCCCACTCGGCGAGCACCTCCCGGATCCGACCGATCTCCGCGTCCACCCTGTCGCGTCCGAAGACCCGCCAGGCCAGGGTGAGCCGGCCGAAGCTGCCGAGGCGGTGAAACTCGTTGAACCCGCCGAGCAGGTATGCCTGCGCCGACAAGTACGGCCGGACGGCATCGTCGGCCCAGGCGGGTGCGCTGTGACGAAAGCCCGGCTGGTCGGCGCCGATCACCTCCGCCCACTCTTTAGCCGTCCAGCCCCAATACGAGCGGCCGACTCTCGCGCAGCGCAACACGATCACGGCGACAGCGTCGTCCATCGCCCGGCGGCGGTGGGTGGTCGGTGGGGAGTCCAACGCGGCGTTGACCGCGTCCAGAGGCCGCAGCAGCCGGCCGATCACCGACCAGCCCGGGGCGATCGGATCGTGGCGGCGCAGTCGCCGCAGGTTGACCACGCCGAGCTCGGCGACGGCCTCCCGCTCGGTGTCGGGGACCAGTGCCCGGGTGTCGTAGTCTTCCGGGTTGATCGGCCACTGCCAGGACTGATCCCCCAGTCTTGGCAACATTTCTCAGCGGCATCCCATTCATCGGGACACCTCCGTCGCCGTCGTGGCCGTCTCGGTGAGCATTCGGATCCGCCAGGCGTGGATGTGTTCCATGCCCCGGGCCAGTTTGTCGGCTAGGTCCCGCCCGGACAGGTGGATGTAACGCAGTGTCGACTCTGTCGACCGGTGCCCGGCGAAGGTCGCGATGGCGTGCAGTTCCCAGCCCATCCGAGCCAGATCGGTTAGACACAGATGCCGTGTGGTGTGCGTGGCGAACCGGGGAACACCTGCGGCCAGCGCGATCCGACGGATCACCTTCGACCAGGTCCACAGACTCAACGGCTTCCCGTGGTTGCGGCGCGACTCCGACAAGAACAACGGTCCCCGTGCCCTGCTGATCGTCGCCCGGTGCGCAAGATAGCCCGACAGCAACACCCCTGTCGGTGCCGAGTACGGCACGACCCGTTCGAGCCGGTTCTTCGTCGTCTCCGCCCTCACCCGCAGCGTCCGGTGTCCCGGGTCCAGGTCATCGGTCCGCAGCGAGCACAGCTCCTCCCGTCGCAGCGCCGCGTCGTAGGCCAGGGCCAGCATCAACCGGTTCCGAGGCGGCTCGCCCGCAGCCACCGCAAGCACGTCCAACCACTGCTGCTCGCTCGGGATCCATGGCAACTTCGTCAACCGCGGCACCAGACCCCGCTGCTGGCCGCCGAGGCGCCGGCCCGGCGTGTAGCGGCCCCGCCCGACCGGGTTGGACTCCCGCAGCCCCTCCTCGATCAGGAAGTCGTAGAGCAACCGGACCGGCACCAACCGTTGCTGCAACGTCGCGTTCGCCAACCCCACGCCCGAATCGAGCGCCACGACATTCCCGCCCCGCCGACTCGGCCGCGACGTCAACTCCCACACGTACCTCGCGACATCGGCCCGGGTCGCCGTCACCGGGTCGAGGCCGTCCCGGTCACACATCTCCAGAAACTCGGCCAGCCCGCGAGCGTACGCATCGATCGTCCGCGGCGCCCGCCCCGATCCACCCACACCCGCAACCAGCCGACCGCCCGCTCATGCCGGCCAAGGACCGGCCACTTCTCCAGCACCAACTCGCTGCCCAACACATCTCCCAAGTCCGTGGCGACGCCCCGGAGATGAGATCACCTCCGGGGCGCCAGATTCCACGTAACTTTTAAGATGCTTAAGCGACAAATGTACGGCCGGGCCGGGTTCGCCCTGCTCCGCAAGCGAGTCCTCCTCGCCCGCTGAACCCCGAACCTCGTCCAGCGCGCCTCTGTGCTTGGCTACAGGAATGACGATCAGGTTCACGGCCCACTCGACATGGGTGGACAACAACGTCACCGGATACGACCGTGTGTCCGCGATCGTCTCCGAAACCGACGACAAGAGCCGCTTCACGCTCTACTTCGAAGCCTCCCTGTCCACACCAGATGAACGCGACGCAGCCGAAGGCGAAGACACCTACTGCCTGATCACCCACGGCCAGAAATCCGCATACGGCTGCGTCACCGAAGTCGCCCTTCGGAACCGAGTACTCCGGGTCGTCATCGCCCCGCACGCCCAGGAGCCCCTCGGCCTCAACGACACAGAGATCGAAGCCTCCCTCCACCACATTGACGAACACGCCCTCGAGCAGCTCCGCCTCGCACTGCGGTACATCCTCACCTACGGCCGCACGGACGCCACCCCCGCCGTCATGGACCTCTGACCGCAATCCGATCCAAGAACATCTATCACGCTTTACGGGCCAGAGCCCAGTAGCAAATGTCGCAGCCACTAAGGCGCTGGCCAGCCGAGTGATTCCGCGTAGGCGGCGAACTCATACGTCGCTTCGAGGCTGCCGGGCCGCGGCGGGTCGTGGGGATCCCAGCCGCGGGCCCGGTCTTCGATCACCTGGGTCAGCAGCGGGCGCCACCTCGGATCGAGATGGTCGCGGGCCCATTCGGCCGCGCCTCGTTTGGACGTCACCCCTGCCGTGGCCAGTGTGTACAGGACTCGGCAGTAGGCCGACACCGTGTAGCGCTGGGCCCAGGCGGTGTCGAACGGAGCCCAGGTCCGCAGGCCGGCCATGAGCTCGGGCAGCGCCACGCGCATCGCGTCGCGGATCGCCTGTGGGGGTACCTCGTCGACGAGGTCGGCGATCGGTGGCCCGGCCAGGGTGATGCCGTGGTGGCGCAGGATCCATCGGGTGTGCAGGGTGTTGCAGTGGGTGTCCCAGATCAGCTCGCGGTGGCCGTGGTCGCAGAACAGCCAGGGCACGCCGAGCCCTTCGATGCCTCGCAACGATGTGACATCGGCGTAGGACCCTTCCAGGTGTCGCGTCCAGAAGCCCTCGCGGGTCGGGATCTCGTCGTGCAGCCGGCGCAGTTGGTCTTCGGCCGGGCCGGTGGGCAACGTCGTGGTCGCGATGATGAAGTCGCAGTCGCTGTTGACGTCCCCGGCGTTCAGCGCGAAGGAGCCCTGAAGGTAGGCGCCGACGAAGGTGTCACCAAAGATGTCTCGGACCGACCCGGTGAGTTCGGCCAGGAGGGTGTTGAGTTCTTCGAAAGGGGTGAACATGCGGGATTCTCCGACCCGTAAGAGGAGTTGGGCATACGGGCGCGGCGGAGGTGTGAGACCTGGCCGCGCTAGGCGCGGCGGGTCCGGGTGGCGGCGAAGCAGCAACATGTCACCGGCGTAGGTTAACCGCGCCCATGGGTAGCGGCCAACCCCATTTGTCCACCGAACCCCGACACGGCGGTCCAGGCGCAACGCTTTGTCACAACGAACTGCGGGCTGGACAACAACCTGCTCAACTGGCCAACTGAAGCGCTCAATCACAACGCACCCCATGCCGGACCGGGTCGACGGAAGGGGGCGCGCAGCACAGGTCCACCAGGTCTGCTTAAGCGGGCGGCAGGTAGCAGGGTGAGAAGATCAGGGCCCGCAGGATGTGGTCGTACCCGGTCACGGAGATCTTGTAGCCGTCCGTCGGGTTTCGGACGGTCAGTGTCCAGTCGCCGCTGGGCAGTCTGTCGAGCGGTTCGGTGAACTCGTAGCCCTCGGCCTTCCAGGAGGTCTCCAGTAGCTGGAACACCGCTTGCTGGTCGCGGTCGGCTGCGAAGGGCAGGTCGTAGGTGCCCTGGATGTAGTACCGGTCGTCGGCGGCAGTCTCGCCTTTGCGGCCCTCGCACGGGGCGGGGCCGAGGCCGACCTGTCGGCCACGTCCCTGGCCGGCGACGATAGCCGCCAGACCACGGAAGTAGCTCTGGACCTGCTGGCTGGCCTCAGCTTGGTTGCCGGTGGGTAGTACCTCGTTGCCGGTGCCGTCGCACCCGGCGAGCAGCACGAGGGCGATCGCGGCTGTCGCGGACAGGCGCGCGGGGCCGGGCAGTCTCATGGTCGGGCCCTAGTGGTGAGTGTGTCGTGGTCGTGCACGCCGCCAGAACCGATGCGGCCCAGGGTGAGGACTTGGTCGATGACGGCGTGGTCGGTCAGGTCGGCCAGATGCAGGTCGGCGAGCGACATGTGCAGTGAGCGTGCGTCGGTCACGACCACCGCAGGGACGCCTGCCGCGCGGGCGGCATGGATGCCGCGAGCGTGGCTGCTGACGACGATGGTCCGGTCGGCGGGCCGCGGGTGGGTGCCGTTGCCGGCGCGGTGGCGGGCGAGTTCGATCAGCTGGGCGCGGTCGGGCTGGTCGTCGCCGAACGCGCTGACCCGCCAGTCCACATGCTCATCCAATCCGGTGCGGGACAGCAGGTTCAGGGCCAGCTGGTAGGACAGGCCGGTGCACAGTCCGACCGTCGCCCCAGCGTGTCGGGCCCGGGCCAGGAAGTCTCCGGCTCCGGGGAGCGGGTCGAAGGTGGGGTGGGCGGCGATGGCCTCCTCGCGTAGCTCCCGGTAGCAGGCGGCCAGGTGCTCGGGCACCAGGACGTGGGCTTCTTGCGGGGTGCGGCCGGTGGCGGTCAGGGCGGTGATCGCCACGTCCCAGCAGGTCCGCCCGGCCCGGGGGCCAAGGTCGCCGGGGTCGCGGCCGGTGACGGTGCGGGTGGCCGCGCGGGCGGCGTGCTGCACGAGGTCGGTGTCGGTGACCAGTAACCCCTCCACCCCGACCAACAGCAGCACTCCGTCCGGTGGGATGTTCATCCGGTGCATGTCGCGTGCACACGCCCTCCGGGCCCGGTGCCCTCGACGGTGACCGTGACCGGTGCCTCGCCCACCGTCAGGGTGCCGGACGGGGCGGAGACGGAGTCGGCGCGTCGGTGGTCGACGAGCACCGACAGCCGGTCAGCTCCCCCGGCCTCGCCCCGGGCCGTGTACGTCCAGGTGATCGTCGTCGGCGAGGTGCGCCGCAGGACCAGTTGCCCGGTGTTGCGGGCCTGACACCCCGCAACGTCTGACTCGGCGGCCTTGGTGGCACCGGCGGCTTCGGTAACGCGCGGGGTGGGCGAGCCTGCGAAGTGCCAGGCCACGAACAGCCCGATGATGGCCGGGACGCTGATCGCGGCGGCGAGGATGAGCCTGTGCTGCCGGACCCGGTTGAGGTGTTCGGTCCGGGCACGTTGGCGATCCACACGGCTGGTCGCCAACGCCTTCCACAGCGCCCAGACCACCAGCCCCGCCACCGCGACGGCGGCGGCGGCAAGCAGCCCGCTCACTGGGCACCGCCAGCCATGTCGCCGTCGGGAGCCAGGACCCAGCAGACGCTGGCGACCACCCACTGCACTGCGATCCGGCGGGCACGCAGGGTCCGGCGAGTGCTGACCACCTCGTCGACGAGGCCGCCCAGCAGCCGGTCGGCGTCCGCGGCGGCGGTGCGGCCGTCCGGGTCGGGGTGGTGTGCCGACAGCTTTTGGCAGATAGCCCGTACCGCGCCGAGACCGACCAGCACCTGCTGGGTAGCGGCATCGGCCTGCGGCGCCCACGACAATGCGCGGTTGGCAACTCGCGACGTTCCTGTCAGCAGCTGCGACGCGCCGGTCGCGAGGCGGATGTTGTTCATGCGGCCTTCCTCAGGTACCAGGCCGCGGCGGCCGGGTGTGGGTGGTGTTTGACGTCGCGGGTGTGGTCGCCGCGCCTGCGGGCCGGGGCCCGGGCGTCGAGTGCCGCGATCTGGGGGATGCCGCTGCGTTTGCACCCGTACATGGCGTGGTCGGCGGCGTCGAGGACCTGGTCGAGGGGCAGGTGTCCGGTGACGATGGCTGCGCCGAGGGACATGCTCATCGCGACCGGTGTCCCGTCGACGGCGAACGGCCGGCGCAGCCGGTGGTGCAGAGCGGTGAGCGTCGGGTCCAGCCAGGTGCTGTCGGTGGCGTGGCGCGGGCAGGGCAGCAGGAGCGCGAACTCGTCGCCGCCGGTGCGGGCCACGACGCTCCCGCGAGGTGCGAACTCGGCGAGTCTGCGGGCGTACTCGGCCAGCACCCTGTGTCCGACGGCGTGCCCGAGGGTGTCGTTGACCGCCTTGAAGTCGTCGCCGTCGGCGGCGATGACCACCCACCGTCGACCCGCGCTGGTCTGCACGGCCGCGCCGGCGGTGTGTTCCCAGCCGTCGGCGTTGAGGAGGCCGGTGCGTGCGTCGTGCAGGGTCGCGTAGCGGGCGGCGCGGGTGCGGGCGGCCTGCCGCAGGCAGCACACACCCAGGGCGGCGGCGATCCCCCACCCGGCCACGGTGACCAGTGCCTGCATCGCGACACCTCCTTCCAGAAGTTGCTCCCGCGCGAACGAACAGTCAGAACGGTTGGCCGGTGGCCGGCCGGCGGGTGCTTGGGGTCCGCCGGCCGGCCGCCCGCGCCCCGCGTGAGCGCGCGGAGCGCGGGCCGGGCGACACCCGGGGCACACGGGCCTGGGCCGCAGGTGTCGCCGACGACGCCGGTCCCGGCAGATGAGGCGTCGTCCAGAAAAGTCAGGTAGGGGGTGCGGCCGAGGTCCGCCCGCCGGAGAGGTGGGCGGTCAGCGTTCGGGGGTAGCTTCGTGGACCTCAGTGGTGGTGAGCAGGGCGAGGATCTCGTTCACGTGCCGGTACACGGCCGGCATGGTCAGTGCCTCGCCGCGCATCAGCACGGCCAGTTCGTGCTCGACGTCGTTGGTGATCTGCCCGGTGCGGAGCCTGGCCCGAAGCTCGAGGAGGGCGTGCAGGTATCTCTCGAGCTGGTCCCGGACCGGTGCTGCGGGCAGCAGGTCGGCAGCCATCCGTTCGTTGGCGACCCGTGCGGGAAGCAGCTCCCACACCACCCGGTCTCGGGGCCGATTGCCGGTGGAGATGGTGACCAGATGCGGCACCCGCACCCACCGGTCGGGTGGAAGCGGCGCGGACGCGGACATCACCAACGCCCGAGGCTGGGGATCGGCGGTCTGGAACGCGACGCCGAGAGCGAGGGCGGCGGCGATCCAGTCAGGGTGCACCGACACTTCCCGGGGTGCGACCACCACCGCCAGGACGGTCCCGCGCGCCGCACCCGGCCGGGCCAGGCGCACCGCCGTATCCATCGCTTCCCCGGGCAGCCAGCCCACCCGGACCCGGCCGATCCGGCCGATCCCAGGACCGCCGGGCGCCCCGTACCCCGCCATGGCTACGCCGACTCCCGGGCCAGGCGGTACGACCAGGTCCGCGGTCGCGCTCCAGCCGATCACCACGTCCTCGCCGGTCACCACACAGCCCCCAGCGGGACCCCGGCGGCGGCCAGGTCGTGGCGAATCGTCCACGCCTTGTGCCACGGCCCCCGCGCCGCGACGGCGGCACGGTCGGCCGTCCGTGCCCTGGTGCACGGCCACCGCTCACCGCAGCCCGCCATGCACCGGTCCAGGTCATCGCCGTGTCGGCGATGGCTCCGGGCCAGGCGGCTCGCGGTAGCCGCTAGGAGCGGGTCGGTGACGGCATCAACGTGCGCTGCGGTGGTCATGGCGCGTTCCTTTCTTGTCGGTCCGGGGACCGGGCCCAATTCGATGCGCGGCAGCGGTTCGGAGTGAGATCTCGCGGCGAGGAGACCAGGCGCCCCTGCAGCACTTAGGGCACTGCTCGGGCGTGGCGACGTCCACCTGGCGCTCGGGTGGTGCCGGCGGGGCCGTGTCCTCCGGTCCCAGGAAGGGCACGGCCCCGCCGGTGTCTGAGAGCCGCTCAGGCCTGGCTGGGCCGCCACATCGGGTACAGGCTCGGTCCGTCCGGCAGCAGCATCGGGTCGCCGAGGTCGGTGAAGCCGTGCTCGCCGTACAACTTGCGGCTGTCGAGGTCGCACGCCTCCAGGTAGGCGGCGGCTCCGACGTCGTCGAGGTGGGACAGGCCGTGGGCGAGGAGCTGCCCGCCGATGCCCTGGCGCTGCATGTCCGGCCGGACCGCCAGCAGCGCGAGGTGGTCGTGGGGGCTGGCCGGGTGGTGGCGGTCGAACGCCTCGTCGAGGATCTCGAAGCGCGGCAGGTTGTCGCCGACGGCGGCGGCGAGGCGGGACGGGTAGTCGGTGATGTCCGGGACCGAGCCGGTGCGCGGCATCCACACGGCCACACCGGCCAGGTCGCCTGCGATGTGGATGTACCCTTGCGCGGCGGCGTGCTCGACGAGGATCTCGAAGTAGCCGGGCAGCCGGGCAGCCCGCTGCTCGTCGTCGGGGATCAGCCAATCGATGACAGCCAGCGGGTTGAACGCCTTGGCGATGACGGCGGCGATCGCCGCAGTGTCGGTGGGGGCGGCGCGGGTGATGTCAACGGCGGTGGTGCGAGGTGGGTTCATGACGGGTCTCCTTAGAAGCGGTCGGTCGCCGGGGTGAAGGGGGTGTTGCTGTGCACGCCCCGCCCGATGGCCCGGAACACGGCGGGCCGGGTGGTGCGCAGGATCAGGGCCCAGGCGCAGCCGGAGGCTGCGAGGCCGGCCAGACTGGCGGGGATCAGCCACCGCAGCGGCGAGGTCTCGGGCACGCCTAGGACGCTGGCGAAGTTGCGCAGGGCGAGGGCGACCATGACGGTCAGGGCCACGGCGGCCAACCCCGGGGCGATCAGCCGCATCCACACCGACGGCCGCCCTGCGGGCTCGGCGCGGGCGAAGTAGATGACTACCGCGACCGAGGTCGCCGCCAGCAGGACGAGGATGCCGAAGCCGCCGGCCGCGCCGGCCAGGTAGAACAGGCTGGTCAGCGGATCGAGGCCGGCGACGGCGTAGGCGGCGATGACGAAGAACGCGATCACGGTCTGGGTGAGCGAGCCGTACTTCGGTGACCCGGACCTGCGGCTGGTCTTGCCCAACCAGGCCGGCAGCACCCGCTCGCGGCCGAGAGCGAAAGCGTAGCGGGCCCCGGTGTTGTGAAACGCGACCATCGCGGCCAGCAGGCTGGTGGCGAACAGCACCTGCCCTGCGGTCGCCCAGCCCGTGCCCAGTTGCCCGGCGGCGTTGCCAAACACCAGGTCCGGGCCCAGACGCCCAGCAGCCGTGATCGTCGCCGCCGGGCCTAGCGGGATCGTCATCGTCCAGGCGCTGAACGCGTAGATGACGGCGATGGCGACCACCGCCAGGTACGTCGCCCGGGCGACGGTCCGGGCCCGGGCCTCCTCTACGAACACGGCCGCCTGCTCGACACCGCTGAACGCCAGCACCGCCATCACCAGGGCCGCACCCACACCGGCCGAGGCCAGGCCCGCCGGGTGAAAGTTGGCGGCCAGCTCGACCGGACGGCCCGGATGCGAGGCCGGCAGCAGGTTCGCTGCGTCGAAGATCAGGACGACGGCGACCTCGGCGGCCCCGAGAAGGGCGAGGACCCGGCCGGAGATCTCGATCCGCCGCACGCCCAGCACCCCGACCACGGCCCAGCAGGCCCACGCCACCGCCCACCACGGCGGGGACCAGCCCCACCAGGCGTCCAGCAGCGGCGACACCGCCGAGCCGATCGCCCCGTAGGCGGCCATCTGCACGAAGAAGTAGGAAGCCAGGGATATCCATGCCACACCCACCGCAGGTACCCGGCCCATGCCGGCCGCGATGTAGGCGTAGAACGCACCGGCGTTCGGCAGCCGACGCGCCATCGCCAGATAGCCCGGCACAAACAGCAACAGCGCGGCACCGACCAGCAGGAACACAAGCGGGAACGCCTGCACGCCGGTCGCTGCGTAGCCAATAGTCATGACACCGGCGACCACCGTCAGCGGCGCGGCGGCCGAGAACACAAACGACAGCAACGACCGCGTTCCTACGCTGTCGCGGCGCAGCGCGTCAGCGACCAGGTTGGACCTGGTCGGGCTGGATGAGGGCGGGCTGGTACTCACAGGCACGACGGACTCCACACGGTCAGGGGGGCTGGTGGGGACTGGGTCAGGGGGTGGTCGCTGCGGAGGCGACAGTGGCCGCGGTGACGGCGAGCAGATGCCTCAGCGGCGGCGGTAAGCCCGCAACCATGTCCGGCACCGCCCGGCGAAGACTTCGCTGATCACGGGTGAGCCAGTCGGTCAGGCTCACCGCGTGAACCAGGCCGGCCAGCAGCCGCATGCTCGGGGGCGCAGCTGGAGGGTCCGTGAGCGCCGAGCGCAGGAGCACCGCCCGACCCGCCGCGTACTGCCAGCTCGTCGGGACGAACGTTGGAGATCTCGACCAGCCGAACCTCCGGCGCTGCTTCTCACGCAGCCGCCCTGCGTCAACCAATCGGGCACGGACCCCGGTCACGGCATCATCGGCCCAGAACCGCAGCCAGCGGGCGAGATCACCGCCCCGCACCTGCTCAAGATCGGAAGCGACCTTCGCCAGCAGCCCGTCCGCCAGATTGGCCGCGGGGCGCGTCAGGTCCAACCGGCGCTCCGTCAGCAGCACCAGCCCAACAGACATGAGCTCCGCGACCAGACCTGCCGCGAGACCTACCGCCACCGCCTGCGCCGACGCGAGCGGTCCACCCGAGATCTCGTCATGCGCGAGCAGGTACAGGTCCGCGACGACGCCCACGTTCTCCTCGCCCACGGACAGCGCGGCGACAACCAGGTCCCGTGAGCTCGGAGTCCGCGCCAGAGGCCGCACCTCGGCCAGCAGTGGCACAGCATCGGCGCCCAAGGGCGGATAGTCCCCGAGCGTGGTCGGACGCCCCCGCAACCGACCCTGGTCCGCAGGTGAGCTCGGGACCCTCTGCGACAAACCGCCGGCCTGCTGCACCTCCGCGACGACAATGCTCGGCTGCGGTGACCAGTCAAGGGGGTCGACATAGGCCTGAAGTCCGTTCAACATGCCTCTCCCTTCGGCCTTCGCTCGGGATGTCCGATGTGCGCGGTGACGCTTGATTTCAACCGTGACGCAATGATCGACGTAGGTGAACGGCATCCAGAGGGAGCCCAGCGGGAAGGACGGGGAGAGTAGAGGGAGAGTAAGGGGAGGCTTCGTCCGTCCCTGGTCGAGATCTAGCGATTTCCGGTGGAGCCGATAGAGTCTCGGAATCTGGAAATCTCACGTCGGTGGTTTGCACAGGAGGCGTAGGTGATCAGCCCGTTCGTGCGGCACCTGCGGCTGGTGCAGATCATCAACGGGCATTGCGCCGCCCAAAGCAGGAACCTGGGCGACCTGGCGCTGGCGATCAAAGTCAGCCGGCAGCGTTTGAGCAGAATCCTGAACCTGCGATCCAAGCCCACGATGGACGAGGTCCAGGACCTCGCCGACGTGCTAAAGCTGCAGGGCGAGGACGCGCGGCTCTTCGAGCTGATCGGGCGTGACGCGCAGACCGCCGGGTGGTGGCAGCGGATACGCGAGAAGATCGGACCGCGGCAGGCCCTCGCGGCTGATCTTGAGTGCGGGGCCACCGAGCTGTTCGAGTACCACCTGACGATCCCGCCAGGCCTCCTGCAGACTCCCGAGTACGCCGCCGCCCGGGCCGCCACCGATACCGCCGAGTGGCCCAAGGGATTCGACCCCGCCATGGCTGTGGATGCCCGCCGTCGTAGGCAGCGGGCGGTGCTCAGGCCCGGCGGGCCCGGGTATCAGGTGGTGATCGACGAACTAGCCCTGCGCAGACTCAGCGCCCCGTGGCAGGTGACCTGCGAACAGCTACGCCACATCGCCACCGTGGCCAGAACACCCAACCGGGTCCTGGTGCGGGTGCTGCCGATCGACGCCGAGATCAACAGCAACCGGGTACCTAAGAGCGCGTTCAGTCTCTACCGGCACGAGAGCGGAGACCCCGAGATCGGCGTCGCCGACACCGTCACCTCCGACGTGATGATCACCGACCCGGCGGAAGTCACCTCCTACCACGTGCTCCACGCAGCTCTTTCCGACGCCGCGCTCGGCACGCACGACTCGATAGCGTTCCTGCACGACCTCGCCAATCACATCTCTCACCGGAACAGGTAGCCACATGCCAGAAACGTCGAAGTTCACCACCTGGCGCAAGTCGACCCGCAGCGGCGGAGCCTCCAACTGCGTCGAAGTCGCCTTCACCGACGACGACGCAGCGGGCGTGCGCGACTCCAAGGACAGCGGTGGTCCTCACCTGGAGTTCCCGCGCGACGACTGGACATCTTTCGTCATCAGCCTGCGGGATTGGCCCTTGTAATCGGCTCCGACACGAACATCCATTCACGGTCGGTGTTGTGATCATCGACTGTGAGTGGAATGCTGAGCTGATCACACAAATGGACATTCCATGTGTTCGGTCAGTTCGCCGGTCAGGTGACCGGTCGCCGGAGGTTCGCGATGCCCGCACGCAACGACTTGCTGCGCCAGGCCCGAGAACAGATGGTCTCCCCGTCGGGGTCCGGCGAGCCACTGTCCCGTCAAGAACTCGCCGAACTGGTCAACCACGCCTTGTTCGAAGACACAGAGCGTGAGCACGCGCTCGACGCCAATCACATTGGCAAGTGGGAGCGAGGCGAGATCCGCCGGCCACAGCCCCACTACCTGGTGGCACTACGTCGGGTGCTGAAGGCTGACAGTAATTCCGCTCTTGGATTCGGTCCCTCCACTCCTCCGCGGGCAGTGGGTACCGTGGAGGATGTGGACCGCAAGACATTCCTCGCAGGGACGTTGGCGCTCGGGGCTGGAGCGCTGCTCCCTTTGCCTGCTCCTGCGGCGGCGTTGGCGAGCCGACCGCGACGGATCGGCGAACCCGAGGTTGCCGGTATCGAAGACCTAACAACGTTCGTCGCTTCGATGGACAACACCCGCGGGGGCGGAAGCTTCGTACTCCAGGCGCTGCATACCCAATTGTCCGAGACATTGGCAACGCGGAGAGACGCCAGCTGCGAGCCGAGGCTCCGGGCACGCCTGGACGCAGCGGTCGGCGGCCTGGCCAGCGTAATCGCGTTTGCCGCGTTCGACAGCGGGGACGGACCATTCGCGGAGGGCGCCTACCAGGCGGCAAGAGCTTTCGCGGAGGAGTCCGGGGATTGGCACCTGCGGGCCATCGTCCTCGCCGACATGGCTCGACGTTCAGTCTTCATCGGCGATCCCGACGCCGGGCTCACCCACGTCGAGTCCGCGATGGTCCGCAGCGACTGGCTCACCGCCACCGAACGGGCCATGCTGCATGCCGTGCGGGCTCGTGCGCTCGCGGCCCTCGACCCTACGGAGCCGCATCGTGTCCAGGCTGCAGTCGACGTCGCCGACACCGAGTACGCCAACCGGAACGTTGACGAGGATCCGACTTGGATGCGCTTCCATGACCTGGCCCAGCACCAGGGCGACACCGCTCACGCCCTGGCCGACCTTGTTCTTCGTTCAGCCCGGTTGGCGGCGCAAGAGCGCCTTGTCTACGCCACCACCAATCACAGCGCTGGATACGAGCGGTCCCGGACCTTCGCCGCGCTCCGGCACACCCAGGTTGCATTCGACCTCGGCCAGGTCGACATTGCGGTCCACCACGGCGAGCAGGCCATAGCCTTCGCCAGCGGCGTTCGGTCTCGACGCATCGTGGCCTGCCTGCGGAACCTCGGCAAGACGGCAGCAGCCCAGCAACCCAACCCGGCTGTGGAAGCCCTGCGCGACCGCATTCAGGGGGCCATCGCGGCGTGAACAGCGACCCCACAGAGCTGGCCCGTCACGCGTGCCGGCGCAATGACCTTGCCCCCTCACAGCTGAAACTCCTGCGCTCAGGCGAGAACACCCTGTTCTTGCTGCCAGAAGGCATCGTGCTTCGAGTGTCTCGCCCCGGTCAGATTCAGGCCGCGCACAAGGAACTTGCCGTCGCCCGGTGGCTCAACCAAAGTGGCATCCCAGCTGTGAAACCGAAGTCCGACCTCGCCACGCTCATCGTCGAACTCGACGGCTGCGCCATCACCTTCTGGGAACAGCTCCCACAACACAGCCCGTGCAGCCCACGGGAACTGGCCACTGCACTGCGTACGATCCACGCACTCGCACCGCCTGCCGAGTTCACCCTGCCGCCAGTCGAGCCATTCGTGCGACTCGGCCAGCGCCTGGCTTCCAGCCGCTGCATCAATGAAGATGACCGAAGTTGGCTCCTCCAGCACCTCGCCGACCTCCAGTCGCGGTACACGGCTGCTGAACTGCACACCGTCGGCAAAGTCCTGCATGGCGACGCCTGGGACCACAACATTGTCGCCACCTCAAGGGGCCCGATCGTCCTTGATCTCGAACGCTTCGCTATCGGCCCCGTGGCCTGGGACCTGAGCCTCAGTGCCGTCGACCACCAGACATTCGCCACCCTCTCTACCTCGGCCTGGCAAGAGTTCTGCACAGCCTACGGCCACGACATCACAACGTGGGAGCACTACCCGCTGTTTCGCGACATCCGAGAGCTCCGCAAAACGACGTTTGCCCTGCAAATCGCCGATGAGCAACTTCAACACGTGGAACAGGCCCGTTTTAGGGTTGCCTGCCTGCGAGGACTCCATGGCAGTCGGCCCTGGCACTGGCACGCAGTGCCCTAGGAGCTAGCCGCACCAGACTGCGGGGCAATCAACACCTGAGCACGCCACCGGCCCGAATCGCCCCACAGGTACACGCCATCGACCGGTCCGTGAGGTCTTGGTCGATCCATTCACGCAATAACATCTACACGTCAGAAACATTGGGATATGCAGATGTGATGAGGTGGCACTTGGGCGATGGCATGATCCACATCATTCGACGGCCGCGCGAGCTCTGGGCAGAGGCCCAAGGCGCAGTCATGGTGAACGGCGGAAGGGTCGTCAACATCAAGAATGGGGAACAGGTAGCGTTCCCAATTGAGCCGGGAGAGCACGAGGTTCAGATCAAGGTCTACGGTGACATCGCGCCGCTGTCATCGAGCCCCAAGATCACGATCAGCGTTCGCCCGGGCCAGGATGTTGAGCTCGCATGTTGGGTCTTCACACGTCGAGAATGGCTTGTTAACCGGCTGAAATTCGCGCTCCAGCAGGAGACCTGGCGTTCGCCCACAAGCACCGGGCCGTCCGGCGAGGAACTGGCGCTGACGGCCGGCTCGCTCGTGGAGATCCTGGAGGGCTCGCGCACCGAGGAAGATCTGGGGGAAGAGGCCAGAATCGTGGACAACTCCGGTAGCGACAGTGGCGTGACCCGGTCAGTCAAGGTCAGCAGGGAATGGACCCGCACTGTGACCGTCGCACACGACCAGGCCACAGCTCGCGGGAGTGCGCTCACGATCGGGCCAGGTTGGGCAAACCTGAAGATCCAGGTGGATCAGACCCTCCGGCACACCTACGGCATCGGCTCCTCAGTCCGAGAACTCACCGAGGAGGAGATCATCCTTGTCGTGCCGCCTCGCCGGACAGTGCGCCTGTTGCTTCGATGGAAACGCGTCTGGCAACACGGCCTTGTCCGTGTGTCCAATTCAGGAGGCGGTTCGGTAGAGGTGCCGTTCCGCGCGCTCGTCGGCGTGACGTTCGACCAACTGCAGCAGGACGCCTCGTAAGGCACAACGCCCCTGAAGGTCCCGAAAAGAAAGCCGCCTGGGCCGCAGAACAGCCATCCCAGCGCTGCCGAGGCCAGGGACGGCTAGGGTCTGTTTGAAATGTGGTTCGTTAGATCGGTGTGGCTGATTTGACGGATGCGCAGTGGGCTCGGTTGGAGCCGTTGTTGCCTCAGCGTGGCGTGATGGGTCGTCCGCCGAGGGATCGGCGGATGGTGATTGACGGGATTCGGTGGCGGGTACGGACGGGGCCTCCATGGCGGGAGGTTCCGGAGCATTACGGGCCGTGGGAAACGGTGTATGGCCTGTTCAGGGCGTGGCAGCGTGATGGGACGTGGGCTCGGGTGTTGGCGAGGTTGCAGGCCGCCGCCGATGCCGAGGGGATCATCACGTGGGATGTGTCGGTCGATTCCACGGTGGTGCGTGCCCATCAGCATGCCGCTGGGGCGAGTAAAAAGGGGCCGGGCAGGTAGATTCGCCGGGCGGGGTGGACATCGAGCCCAACGACCATGGGTTAGGTCGGTCGCGGGGCGGATGGACGACAAAGATTCACCTGGCCATCGAGCAGGGACAACGTCCGCTGTCGATCGTGATCACTGCCGGTCAGGCCGGCGACAGTCCCCAGTTTGAGATGGTCCTGGAGCAGATCCGCGTCGTCCGACCGGGCGTCGGTCGGCCGCGCACACGCCCTGACAGGGTCCTGGCCGACAAGGCCTACAGTTCCCGTTCCAACCGGGCTTACCTGCGCAGACGTGGTATCAAGGCCACGATTGCAGAACCCGCCGATCAGATCGGTCACCGCAAGAGACGCGGCTCGGCGGGCGGCCGTCCGCCGTTGTTCAGCACCGAAACCTACAAGCAACGCCATGCCGCCGAGTGCGGCATCAACCGGCTGAAACGCAACCGGGCGGTGGCCACCCGCTTCGACAAGCTTGCCGTGCGCTACCTGGCCACCGTCCGCATCGCGGCCATCAACGAATGGCTCCGATGACATTTCAAACAGGCCCTAGATCACCCGGAACTCGGCACCGGGGTAGCGCGTGCCGTTTACCTGGATGGCCACTGAATGCAGCCCAGGCGTCACGGTCGTGGTGGCCGTCGTGCGCATTCGGTGGACCTTGACGAGGCTGAGCAGCTGCCCGGACGTGGTGGTGGCCCGGGAGAGGTGGTAGACCTTCTCGCGCCGCCCGCCCCGCGGGGTGGTTGAGGTGATCACATAGGTCACATGCACGGGCAGGCTCTCAGCTGCGGTCAGGTCGACGGTGAACACCAGGGTGTCGCCCACCGGGATCTGTGTGCGCTCGAGCCGGAGGGGTGAAACATCGACGGGCGCCTCGCTGGAGTATCCGAGGAATTCGTAAGCCGGTGACCAGCCCTCCTTGAGTCGGGTCTTGAACGCTTCGCGGGCGATGAACTGCATCTGTTTGTCCGTGGCGATGCCGGAGTCTCGCCAGTGCGTGACGGTGTCCATCGCCGACCAGCTCGCCGACCTGCAAGAGGTATCCCGAAACGGCATAGTCTCATCGTTCGACGGACCGGGGCCGGATCTGGAGCTGTGGAAGCAATGGATGGCACCGTGGGTCGGCAGGCCGTGGGCCGAGTCCCCATTCCTGGCTGCGGAATCCTACTTCTACCGCCAGTTCCTTCGCGCGGTCGAGTACTTCGACTCAAACTCCGCGTGGCGGTGGGTCGACCCGTTCGCTCCCGTCAAGAGCGCCGAACTGACCGGGACCAACCTCGCGCAGCACTGTGACGCCTATGGCCAGCTCGCGCACCACGATGTTGCCGCTCGCACTCAGGCGCTGCTCCACGCAAGCCTGTGAGGCAGCTGGGCCGACCTCGGATTCCGCATCACCCACGGCGAAGGCGGAGGCGACCTCATCCTCGATCACAGCCGCCGACTCGCCCACTACCTGGCCTAAGGGCTGCGCGAGGTCACCGTCGCCGCCGACAACTCCGGCCAAGAACTCGTCTCCGATCTCCTGCTCATCGACCACATGCTGCACCAGCTGAAGGTCGAGAGGATCGTCCTTCAGCTCAAGCCATTCCCGCATGACGTCTCCGACGTCACCCCCAGGGACCTGCTGGCCTGCCTTAGCCGCATCGGCCAGGCAAGCAGCGCGGCTGCCCCTGCTGCCGGCCGCATCCGCGATGCGCTGCGCGCCGGCCGACTCGAGCCCCGCACCCACGCCCTCTCCCACACCTGGTGGCGCGGGGACTACGACGGCACAGGTGAGAGGATCAAACCATGACAACGCGCTACTGGATGTTCTCCGATGCCTGGGTCGGCGGCGAGGTGCAGCAAGACCTCGCCGAAGCACTCGAGACCCTGGACTCCTACCAGACGCGAGTCAACCTGGACGGACGTCGCGCCTTCACCATCTGGATCGGGCCCGTCCCGGCCGACTGGGACGACCACCAGACCGTCCAACGCGCCGACGCCCAGCTACGCATCGAGCTCGACCACGACCAGCACCGCATCGCCGTGACCTGGCTGCCGGATGGAACCCACGTCATCGACTCCGAGCCCACTGGAGAGTTCACCGTAGTCGACCCGTTCCAAGACGCGCCGGCCGCCGTGGTTCCCGCCGAACGGACCGTGGCGTCCCTCGACGCCGCACGCCGCGCGCTGGCCGGCTACATCACGACCGGGACCAAGCCCGCCGACATGGTCTGGGCCTGACACAATCCACCAGGTCGGCCAGGATCACCGTATCAGCACGACCAGCGGCGGCATCTGGACAAGAGCGTCAGGGCCTGCTCCCGTCGCCCGGTGGCATCCACCTCTCCAGCCGCCACAATGTGAAGGAACTGGCGAGAGGATCGCACGGTGAGCGGGTACTGGATCTTCTACGACGGCGGTGGCATCGGCGCTGACATCGTCAACACGCCCAGCGAGGCGATCGACGTGATCGTGCGCAGGGCCCGCCGCCTCAACATCAACGGCCAGTTCGTGTTCACCTACTGGATCGGCCCGGTCACGGACGGCTGGACCGAGAGCCACCTGTCCCGCGGCACCGCGACGATGCGCATCGACGTCGACTACGACCGCGAACGTGCTGCGATGACCTGGCTGCCAGACGGCACACACGTGGCCGAGGTGGACCCGCCCACCGACGGCCCGCTCCTCACCCACGACCCTCTCGTTGAAGACGGCAGCGGCGACATCGAAGTCGACTCCTCCCTCGCCACCACGACGGTCGGGGCCGCGATCTACGCCCTCGCCCAGCACGTCGACACCGGAACGAAACCGACCGGTGTGACCTGGGCCTAAAGTCCTGCCCACGCGCCCTGACCATCCCTTGCAACGGACGTTGTCCGAAGCCTGGGTTGGCAGAGACGTGCACATCATGCTCGATCATGCAACCAGCTGTCGCGCGCCGGCCCCGGTCCTGCGGCTCGCCCTTTCACCGCGCAGCAGCATCGCGGCACGGACACCACCTCCGGACGCAGGCGAGGCAGCTACGCTACGGCGGTCGCAGCGATGGAGATGCCCCGTCCTCCGGCCAGCGTCACCACGGCCGCTGAGCGCGCCGGGGCAGCGGTCGGGAAGTGTTCGGCCCAGACAGTATTGATGGTGGCGAGGTTGTCCAGGGTCGTGTAGAAGATCGTGGCCTGCACGACGTGGGCGAGATCGGCACCGGCAGCAGTGAGGACCGCGTTGAGGTTGGACAGGGCCTGGCGGACCTCGGCCTCGAACCCGCCGTCAGGCAGGCCCCGGTGGTCCGCGAATGTGCCGAGGAACTGCGGCTGCGGGCCGCAGCCGTGCCACGCAGAGCGCCGGCCGCCGCTCGGTCGGTGATGGGTTCCATCCGCGCGTCATAGACAGGCACGTGGCGGTCCGAGTCGAGGGTGGCGCGGAAGCCATCTGAGTCGGTGCCAAGCGCGACGGCAAAGATTGCGACGTGGTCCTCACATTCGGCGGGCTGTTCATCTCAGCCACCGTCGTCCGACGCTTGCCTCTCTCGCCGCCGTACCGCCCGCGTCCCACGCGCCCGGCTTGCCGGGTGCGCCTACACGTCGATCAGGCAGCTCTCGCCGAACCCCAGGATCCGTGGACAGCGACTGTCCTGGTTTGCCGCGGTTGGGGGTGATGGGTGGCCTGCCTCGGTGGCACAGGGGGCACAGGGCGCGTCGGGTGGTGGGGTGGATGAGGGCGCCTGCGGGGTGGTCGTGGACGCAGGCCGGCGCGGTGCGTCGTCGCTGCTCGAAAGCCGCGGTGTCCTCTGCGGCGGCGTGGTCGGGCTGGTGGTGCAGGGCGGCGTGGTGGTGGCGCAGGTCCGCGTCGGTGATGGCGTGTAGGTAGCCGGTGAGGGACCGGGTGATGTGGTTGTCGGCCTGGATCTTGGCGATGATCGCCGCGGCCTGGTGCTCGTCGGCTCCGGTGGCGGCGGTGACGCGGCGCAGGTCGGCGGCGCGGATCGCGCCTGATGGTGATGAGATTGATGGTAGTTCTTCTGATGGTGGAGTTCCGACGTCGGCACTACCGACCCCGCCCCGGCCGGTGAGTGTGTGACTACCGTGGTCGCGGGATGCGACTACGGCCGGAACCACCGTGGTCCGCCCAGGCGGCACCACCGTGGTTCCCCCGACGGCACCCACCACCCCCGATGCGGTCGACCCACCGCCGGCGGGAACCGGTTCCGGGGTGGTGGCCGGCGGTTGTGGGATGGCCAGGCGGTACACGGTCGGCCTGCGGTGCACCCGCTGGACCACCACCAGCCAGCCCGCCCCTTCCAGGTCGTCGAGGATCTTCTTGACGTTGCTGCGCCGGCGGATCCCCGCCCCGGCCTGCAACCGGTCATACGTCAGCCACGCCAGATCCGCCCACGCCGACTTATCGCCCCGACCATCCCGGGCGTGACGGGCATACGTCTCGGCCACCGCCTTGTGATCGGCCGTAAGCGTCTCGCACTCCCACACCGCGTCGCGGAACCGGTCCCGAAACCACCGAGCCCCGCTCACCACACCCACCCCACACACCCAGTGGTACGCGGGACCGCGCACCCATCGCGCGCCCCGTTGTCGGGCAGGGCCACCTCGCGCCGGCGACCGGCGACATCGTCTACAGACTTCACGACGCTGATCAACGCTCGACTTCGCCGAAACGTCAAGCACCCCACGATGACCGCCGCTGAGATGGGCGAACACAGGTATGGAATGGACGGGCCGGCCCGGACGACGAGAGGGACGCCTGGCCTCGTGTGAAGGCCAAGACGCAGGCGGGTAACTGCCGGAATGGTCGGGTGCCCGGCGGGCAGAAACGAGCCAACGGCGGCACCACGCGGGCAGGTGGTGCGCGTGGTCCTTGCCGAGCTTAGGAGGTCTGTCCGCTGCTGAACGTCGGGACACGGCCCGAAGGTCAGCTCGTGCAGGCAGTGTCCAAGCACGCTGACAACGTCGAGACCAACAAGCGGATCATCGTGGACATCGTCACCGCTGGACCGGCCTTCGATGCCCGGCCGAAGCGATCGGCCGATCGTTGTCGCGCCCACCGCCTGACCACGCGTCGCTCTGATCGCGACGCGCTGAGCACGCCACCGCAGTGCCGGGAGTCCCTCGTCGACGCCTCCGCCACCGGCGTTTCCGGATCCGATCGGGGCTTTATGTTGCGGTCGGCGTGCTCTCACAGCCGGGCGCGCGCTCTGGCAGAGCCACACGCCGCAACGCTGTGACCTGCGGTGTTAGAGCTTGGCAGAGGTGTGGCAGAGGTGTGGCAGAGGCTGGCGGAGCCTGACGGTGTGCGTCAGCTCTGCCAAATCCGGATTGGATATTGCAGGTCCCGTTCACCGGGCGGGCCGGCGGGCCGGATTCAGGCATCGGCCCCCAGCCGGCAGGCATGTCAGAGCTGGATGTGCCCCGACTCCGATATGGCGACCGCTTCATCAAGTCGCGGCTAGAGAGGATGCTCCACAACGAGGGAAAGAGCCGCCGCTTCCCACGGCTGGGGATCGGCTGCGGCCGGATCAAGCCACCCAGGCGCCCGAAACGCCGGACGCCGCGGCGAGATGGGGCGCGCGACTGGGTGGCCACGGCGCGAGGCGCTCCGCCTGCCTGCGCTGGTCAGCGCGCGGAGCTGGTCAGCCACATGCCGAGTCGGATGGGCCGGACGGTAGGGCCACAGAACCCGCACACTTCGACGGAGCGCGGCGCCAAGATACACCTGGCAGTCGAGGTCGAGGCGATACGGCCAGGGTGCCGGCCGGCGGGGGCGCGGTTGCTCGCGCCGTGAGGCGGCGGCCGGACTGGGACTAACCGGCCGCGAAGCAGCAGATGCCAGGTTCGGCGGGTGGTGGTGTTCGGTGGGTGCGGCCAGGGATGCCTCGGCGGCGGGACGTCCCGACCGGCCCGAAGGCGGGTGGGGTGTCGTCTGCCGGATCGCAAGCGTTGGGCCCTGGCTGGACCTACCGGGGGGTGACGCGAAGTGCTCGATGTATATTCATGACAATAGCTCGAACCCAAGGGAACGCAAGTCCCCGACCAGCAGGAACACTGCCCGCAACCTCTGGAGCGGGTCCTGCGGGCCCGTCGTTGACCTGTTCGTTGACCCCAGCGTTCACCCTGGCGTCGCGCTGCCGAACCCGGCACGCCAGGCCCACGCCGACCACCCCATACACGCAGGTCAAGCGCCTGACCGAGCAGCCACGACACACCCGGCAGCCCAGACACCCTCCAAGGGAGGGACCCTTCCGCATGGAGATCTGCACACCATCCCCTACACAACCCCCGACCCCACTACGCAACCGCCGCTCGACACGCCCCCAGTTCGAACTACACGAGCCCCACCACACGAAGCCGACCTGTTCACCGGGCACACCTTCGAGGTAGTCAGGCGCAAGCTCCTCACGGCAGCCAAAGGGGTACGGGACCCACTCGCGGTCGGGAAGGTCCTGGACGACGCCTGGTTGGACGCGGGACACCGACTTCGCCTCAACTGGGGTGGAACACCTGCATGGGTGTTCGTCGTTCGTAGGTCAGCCGCTGAACGTCAAGGGCAGAATCTTCAGGTCGTCGGGCCACACGAACCGTAAGGCGCGGAGCCGCTCGGGGGTGGTGACGATGGTCGCGTCATGGTGCAGGGCCAGGGCGACGACATGTCCGAGGACGTCGTGGCGGCGGCCGGTGCGATCTGCCAACCACGCGGTCGCCTGGGCGGCCGGGCCCGCGAGGGCGGAGTCGACCGGCTCATATCGGTACACCGTGACCCGGTCGGGGGCGACCATCACCAGGTGCGTGAACGGCCGGCGCAGATGACGCAGAACGTGCTGGGACACCAACAGCTGCCAGCCCCGGGTCGTCGCGGTGCGGCACAAAAACATCTCACGGTCATCCAACAGCGCGGCGACGACGGGAGCGTCGAGAACCAGCAGGGTCACGAGGCGTCCGGCAGCGGGTAGGCGGCCAGAGCCTCTGCGTCCTCGATGAGCGCCGCGTTCGCTTCGGCGTTCATCTGTTCCTCAGTGTCACCAGTCATCGGTTGCAGGTCCCGCAAGGTGCGCAAATAGTCTGCGAGTTCGGGCAGCCGGCCACGACGGGCGTGATGGCGGTGCAGGCCCTCCGCGCGCAGGAAAAGCTCCTGGTCGTGAGGGTCGGGGTGACGGGCGGCGAGGTTGTCCATGACGACTCTGGCCTCCTCCTCCATCGCGGCCATCGCCACCGGGTCCGCGATCGGTTCAGGGTCCTCGCGCATCACCGACAGCAGTAGCCCGTCTTCGCGCAGCAGCCACGCGATCCTGCCGTCTTCTGCGGCGCCCAGCGCGCGGCCGACGGCGAACTGGTCGGTTGGGTCGAACCGACCGGTGTAGTGCACGACGATCGACCCGCCGGGCTGGCCAGGCTTGTCGAGGATCGACTGCCACCGTCGCGGCCGGGCCTCCAGCGGGTGCGCCACAATCAACAGCGTGATGCCGTCGCGGCGGGTCAGCCTGGCGGGGTGGCCTTCCTCGGCGGCACCGAGTGCGCGGCCAACGTCCATAACGCTGTCGAGGTCATAGCGGTACGGCACGGTGAGCGGGAAGTCGACCCGACGGCCGCCGGTGCCAGTGGACTGGTGGGCGAGGGTCATGACGCGCTCCACTGGGTGTCGGTCTGCTGAGCGACTACGGTGATGGTGGCCGTCGAGGAGCCCCGGGCGTAGCCGGTCGTCGCGCGCAGCCACACCGCCCGCACCGTCGCCGGCGACCAGGCGGGCGCGCCCTGGGCCGTTGCCACGCCGTCGGCGTTGAGGCCGGCGGCGATCGTGCGCCACCCGGTCAACGGCAGTTCCGGATCTGTACCGCGCTCGGCGACGATCCGGTCGACCACAGCCGGCGGCACCTTCGACTTCGGCCCCGGGGTGAGCCCAGCCGTCCTGGAGCGGCGCAGACCCTCGAGCCGAGCAGCGGACATCTCGGTTTCCACACCCAACAGCATAACCGTTGTTAAATCATTCGGCGCGAGTTGTCAGGTGAAGGGGCCTCACCCGCTCCGGACAAGCGCCGCGACGGGCAGGGCCTGGAAGTTTTGCACCAGAAACCGCTTGTTCCGCCGGATACAAGTCGTGGAACTCGGCACCGATCCGGCGGATTCCTGTGCCGGTCAGCGGGACGCCTGCAGATCGAGGACCCGGGATCGTCGATCGCGTGTCGAAGTCCACGGCGCAAGGCGTCGCGGCCTCGTACTCATCCGTCGCGCTCACAGGCGTCGATATCCGTCATGCATTAACGGCTGGCCTTTGAAGGCTGGCTCGATATCGCATCGCTCTGCCGAGAATTGCGCAATCAGGGCTGGCGCGTCAACGAGGCTGAGGTGCGGAGCGCACTGGACTTCCTCTCGTACTCCAGGATCGGCGTGGTCGAAATTTCCGAGGAGGGTCAGTTCCGAACGACCTTGACTTTGGACACCATCACACGTCGTGTTTGCGCAGCCGGAGACCAGTGGCGCGCGCGTACCCCGACGCGCTCATCCTGATCGGCACAGGATGAGCGAACGCATGATGCGAGACCCCGCCAGGCCCGGCAAGTCTGAGGGCCTGATCCTGCTGTTCGACGGGGCGTGCTCAGCCCTGAATAGGTCGCAGCGATCCGGTCGAACCCCGGCGAGCTGCGGGGCTTCACGTTTCTGCCGCTGGCGGCGGCGGTCGGCAAGCTGTCGGACCGCCTCGCGTGGCGGATCGCCGCCGGCGTCGAGGCACGGGCAGCCGGGCAGCCGGCCTACCTGCGTGGCGGCCGCCCAAGCAGAAAGCGAAGGCGGCCGTCACGCGAGTTCGAGCACGACTTCGTCCTCGGCTTCCTCACCGCCGGGACCATGCTCGCGGATGATGTCGACGATCTCGTCGAACAGTGTCGGCCCCTCACCGCGCCGGGCGCGGGCGATGCGGGCCCGGACGCTGTCGCGGTTGCTCGGGTGGCAGGTGCGCAAGATCCCCTCCAGGCGCTCCATCGTCGCTTCGTGCCCGAGGGCCGCCCGGGAGGTGTCGGAGTTCAGCCACCGCAGGATGAAGCCGCCGTCGGGGGTCCCGAAGCCGCCACGGAGGATATCGCTGAACGCGTCGAGGTTCCCGCTCCACTCGTAGTGGCACAGTAGGCGGGAGAACTCGGCGGCGAAGCCGGCGAGTTCTCCGAAGTTCGCCCCGTCCACGACCAGCACCACACGACCGTCCTCGTTCATGGTCACGAACCGCAGCATACGACCATGCGCGTGCCCCGATGGCCTGGACGAGGCCAAAACCCGGTCGGGGTTCCGGCGTCGGAGAAGTCAGTCACGGATGTAGTAGTGCCCGTTCGTATCGTCGTAGCCGCCGCCGGCCCGGCAGCAGCGGCCGAAACCGCCGCCCTGAGCCGCACGGGCACGGGTCCTTGCCGCCGAGCTTCTCGATCAGCTCTTTGCCGTTGCCGACCACGCGGTTGCCGCGTTTGACCCGCGTCTCGCTAGAGGGAACCCCCTGCGGCGCTTACTGGTCGGCTCAAAGGACGCCTCGGCGTCGTAGTCGCGGTACATGATGACCTCCCAGGTCGAACGGGGTGATGGCCGGTGAACCGTAGACCAGCACCGGCTGTCCCAGCCACCGCATATCCCGGCGGCAGGGCTGCTAGGTTGCGGCGTGCGCATCCCCTGGCAGCACTGCGAGGACACCTTCGGCCAGATCCTGCACCGCCGAGGACTCCACGCCGACACCATCACCGACGTCACCGCGGCGTGGGACGCCTACTGCGAGTTCCTCCACGTCGACATCGACGGCACCGACCCAGACCCAGACGCCGACGCGGACGGGTTCATCGTGCAGTAGGGCCGGTGGAGCTGGAACGACCACCAACCCTCCCTGACCCTCACCCGCCAACTCGCCCTCACCGACGACGACGAACCCTTCCTGTGGCAGATCCACCTCCAGCTCGCCTTCCCAGACACCCCCGCCCTCACCGACCTCCACACCACAGGCACTGACACCGGGTTCTCCTTCACCCCGCCCGGACCCGACCGCGCGGCCGAACTCGCCGCGATCGGCACCCACATCCAGACCGTCGCACCATTACGGGAGCTCTGGAACGCGGCACCGACCGCCAGCATGATGGCGGTGGAGTGCTAAGCGCGACGAGTAGGCGTGCGCGCTGCCGTGGGCAGCAACGCTGTCGCGCAACTGACTAAATGCGTTCCGTGTGCAAAGAGGCAGAGTGGAGCATCATTGCGGCTACAAGACGACCGCTGCTCGGGTGTTCTTCCAAGATTTCCCGGCTCAACCTGGCAGGGCCAAAAAGCGCTTCCCAAGGCCCTCCTAAAGATCCAGTCAGAGACCATGTCTAGCAAGGCCAACGCCTTGGCTGATTGCCCTCGGCGAGCAGACACACTCATCGGGTGGGATGGGAGCTGAGTCTCGTGCGGCGAGCCAGTGCTGTACTGATTTTGCTGTTGCTCTCCGGGTGGATTGTCAACCTGGCAGCGGCCAAACCTCCGACCTGGCTGGATCTGCCCTGGTGGCAGTTGATGTTGATTGCCGCGGCGCTAGCAGGTGCGGGTGAGTTTGTTGGATGGCGTCGGCGGGCGGCCGGCCCGGATGGCGGACCTGTCCTGTCGACGGTGGATGAGGACCTGTTCCGGCGGGCATCAAGAGATCTGGCCGCAACAGTCCGCCAGCAGTGGACCGAGGAAGCCGCCAACCGTGATCTCCTGCGACCCGTTCCGCTACGGGTGACCTGGTCGGCGACGACATGGCCGATCGCAGCTCCTGACTCAGCCGTTCTCGCCGACAACGTCGGCCCAACACGGACCAGGTCGATTTCCTCCGGTGATCTCGACGACGTTGTTGCAGAATTCCGGGATCTGCCTCGTCAACTAGTTGTCTTGGGCAGTCCCGGGTCCGGGAAGACCGTGTTCGCCGTCACCTTCACGCTCGCGCTACTGAGAAGCTGGCAGGACGGAGATCCGATCCCTGTGCCCATCTCGGTGGCATCCTGGGATCCGGGCACAGAACACCTTCTCACCATGATCACGCGTCAGCTCCTCTCGGCGTACCCGGCCCTGAACAACGTATCCGTGTACGGCCCGCACGCCGCGCGACAACTCGTCACGACGGGCCAGGTGCTGGCGGTATTGGACGGACTCGACGAGATGGCTTCTGATGTACATGCTTTAGCGTTAGAGGCGATCGACCGGGCGCTGGCCAACGGCGGATCGTTGCTGCTGACTTGCAGGACCACGGAGTACATACGGGCGGTGGCGGCGAACGCCGGCCCTCTGTCGGCTGCCGCAGTGATCGAGTTGGAACGCGTTGATACAGCAGACGTGGTGGACTTCCTCCAACGGGCGGGCCTGGCCCCTCAGGAACGCTGGCGGCCGGTGATCGACCACCTTCACGGCGACGCATCCAGCGTACTGGCGACGGCCTTGTCGACTCCACTGATGGTGTGGCTCCTCCGCCGCGTCTACGCTGCCCCCATCACAAACCCGGCTGAACTTCTTGAGGCGCGGTTCGACCACATTGAAGCCGTCGAACGCCACCTCCTCGACGCACTGATCCCCGCCCTGTATGCCGACCAACCCCCACATCCTCTGGACGCACGCCGTCACCGGCGATATCGGCCAGAGCGGGCGCTGGCGCACCTGAGGTTTCTCGCAGGACACCTCGACGGGCTGAATACCACAGATCTGGCGTGGTGGGAGCTGCACAAAGCGCTGAGGGGTCCCAGTTCCATAGTCACAGCGGTCGCGTGCGCCCTGGTCGCCTTCGGAGTGTGGGTCGTAGCCGGTTTCCCATACGCGCTGGCGGTCACAACCATGTGCGCACTCGTGGCCAGACTCCTCGCAGGCCTTCCCGGCAGAGTTCGCTTCAGCCTGGGGATCGGCCTCAGTATGGGTCTGGCCATCGGTGCCTCATTCGGCATGTGGATCGGGTTCACCACGGAGCCGGACGCGGGACAAGATCCACTCGCCTACGGGTTGGGTGCTGGGCTCGTGCTCGGCGTCATCGTCGGCCTCGCCGCCAGCATCACAGTCGGGTACACACTTGCCGCCCAAATCACGCCAACCCAGTTCAATCCAGACGGCCGACGTCGCATTCGCTCACTGAGCGCGAATCTCAGCATCTCCATGTTCGGGGGTCTCTCAGGCGGGGTCATCGGCGGTCTGGCGGCCGCCCCTGAGGCAACTACGGCGAACCTCATCGGCATTGTGTTGATGATCCTCCTGATACCAGCTCTCATCGTCTGGCTCCTTGTCCCCTGGAAGGCCGGGCCCTCGATGTCACGGCGCTTCGGGCTCGCGGTCGGCACCGTCACCGGACTCATTGCGGGCATCGTCTCCGGCACCGCATCCGGGATCACGATCGGACTCATGACCGGAATCACGTTCGGATCCGTCATCGGCCTGGCCCAGTGGTGGAGGGCACCGGTAGACGTTCTGCGAGCCTCCAGCCCTCGCTCTATCTTTCGGCAGGACGCATCAGCCGCCATCGCTCACCTGGTTCTCATCGGAGTCGCCTTCGGTCCGTTGATCGGATACTTCTACGGTCAAGGTTACGGATCAGAAGCGGGCGTGATATCCGGCTTCGTCAGTTGGTTCGTGTTCGGGCTCCTGTTCGGACTCGCCCCGCACTCGGTCACCGGATATTGGGTTACGGTCGGCTGGCTCGCAGTTCGGGGACGCATTCCATGGCGACTGATGCAGTTCGTCGACGACGCACACCGACGAGGTGTATTCAGACAGGTCGGCGGTGTGTACCAGTTCCGCCACGCTCTGCTTCAGGAACGACTGACCGACCCCGAAAGACAACGCCGTCCCAAATCCTTCGACCGTGGTCTTGAGACCATGGCATGTGGACCGACCCGCGTGCCGGCCCCACCACGCGGAAGCCGGAGATCACGGTGATCCAATGCCAAACTACCCTGCATTCAACGCTTTCTCGGTTCGAACTCAACTGCGCTGACCCCGCAACGCTCGGCCGGCCGCGCGACCCGGTGAACTCTGCCTCGGGACCCCGACCCCGACCACCCGCTCCACCCCTCACCGGACACGAGTACAGCGTGGTCACGGTCGCATTTCGCCCCGATGGCCACCTCCTCACGACTGGAAGCCAGGACTGCACCGTCCGACTGTGGCTCGCCGGCCACGAACCCAACGCCAGCACCACTCACTAGTGGCCCCGGTCAGTGGCGATCCGGTCGTCGGTGCTCCTACCAAATTCGCACCGCATATCGTGGGTTGCTTTGTCGCCCGCCCAACCCTCGACGTCCCACACCCACACCGAACAAGGCCAAACGATCGGAGCCCTACATCCGCTGGCGCAACCGCGAAGCCCTGCCGAAACTAGGCTTCGCGATCAACTCCAAATTCCGCAGCTCGGACTACCAGGCCAACCTGGGCTGAGCCGCCCGTTGAGAGGCTGTGCGGACGGACTCGTCCGGGTCGTCGGCGGCCATCGCACGGATCCTGTCCAGTGCCGAGGCGCGGACCCTGTAATCGAGGTCGAGGTCGCCCATCGGTCCGGTGGCCCAGCTCAGTACCGATGCCGCGTGGCGACGGATGAGGGCGTGCGGTGAGTCGAGCCCGGCGACCGCGCCGGGTAGGTCGACGGCGTCGAGGGTGCACTCCCCGCGGCCGGGCGCCAGCTCTTCGGTGAGCAGCGGTGCCAGATCGGCGCGGTCGAGAGCGGCACTGAGTAGGCCGTAGTCCAGCGGCAGGTGCGCGATGGCATGGTCCCGGAACGACCGGTACGGTCCGGCAATTCCACTGGCCACCGTATTCGCCGGAAGATCTGTGCGGTCGAGGAGCATGTGGCCCGTGCCGAGGCGAGCCAGCGCGATCGCCACCCAGTTTCGGTTGGCCTCGTCATCGTCGCAGCGCAGGTGCGCGCGGAGTGCGGTGAGCACATCGGGCGTGGGCAGGTGCAGATCCGCGAGCAGCTTGGCGGCCTTCCAGCGGGTGCCGGCGTGAGCCAGGCCGTCGATCACGGCCGGCACGGCGTCCGCGCCCAGTCGAAGGAGGAGCTGGGTTGCCCGTTCGGAGCTCAGCGGGCCTGGTTCCTGCGCGGGCCCGGGGATCAGCCCGACAGCCGCCGCCAGGCGGGTCGCTCGCGCGGCGGCCGGCAGTTGCAGGAGTTCGGCTTCGGCTGCTTCGGCTTCGGCGTAGTACGGGAAGTGCTCGGCCAGTTCGGCGTCGGTGACGGAGCGCCGCAGCAGGCGCCCCTCCTCATCGGCGAGGTAGCACACCACCGAAGAGGCCAGCAGGCCGTCGTCGACAAGTGCCTTCTTCACCCGCGCGATGGCGTCGAGCATCGCCTGCTCGTAGCGTCCGTGGGATTCCTGCCAGCGGGCCCGGGGTAGTCCATCGACGGCTTCGATCAGGCGCCGGGCCCAATCGCTCACGGGCGCGGTGGCGGCCCACTCATCGGCGACGTGTACCCAGTCGGGTGGGCTGAACCGGCTGTCGTGATCAGACACGCTCTCCTCGGTGGCCAGTGCCAGGAGCGGAAGGTAGATGACCCCGGCGGTTTCGGCGTAGAACTCCGACAGAGCGAGGGCGTACGGCGTCTGGCCGGCCGCTTCGGTCAGCAGATCCCGAGCGGCGCCGATGATCCGTTCGGTCACCGCATCTTCGAAGCCGCCCCAGTCGAAAGCCGTCATGATCGACACCGTACCCCGCCTCAGCCGCCCCTCCTGAGCACGTCCTGCATGTCGCAGCCGAGATGCCCGTACAACATTTGGCAGAACGGTCCCCACGAGACGTGGCTATCGAACATGGATAGCCGCAGAAATTGCCAGGACAACCTTTCGGGCAGAGCCGCTAGCTCATGCTTGGGATCGCCGGTTACGTGGTAGGTCTTGAACAGGTCTGAGAAGAATGCCTGGAGTAGCTTGCGTGCCGCAGGCTCGTCGGTCAGGTCGGCGGCGCCGAAACGGAAGACATCGTAGCGGGCGAGTTTGAGTTCGCGGTCGCCGCGCATTGTCTTGGCGTAGATCGTCGGCTCGGCTCTACCGCTTTCTGCGTCATGGTTGCGACCGTCGACCTCGAGCACGATCCGGTGTCCGCCGGGCAGGAGCATGAGGAAGTCCATGCGGAGGTTCCGCATCGTTTTGGCACCGCGTGCCTTGGCTGTGTAGGGGTCCCAGTGCAGCCATACCTCGGGCAGCAGGGCCGGCAGCGCGTGCGCCCGCTCTCCGTGGATCTTGTAGTAGAGGTTAAACAGCATTCGCTGCGGCGGCGATGTCTCGGGGAGGCTCAAGTGCATCAGGTGCGTCGTCTGCCACAGCTCGGCGCGCACGAACTGGTAGGCGACCGGTTGCGGGCTGAAGAGTCCGGGGCACAGGCTAACGGCTCGGTCGTCGTCACTGGCGACGGGTCCGGCGGTGCCCGTGTGGGCACGGTCCCCGGGGGTGGGCGTGGCGTGCCAGACTGGGCCCGATGAGCGAACTCGACGGGGTCTGGATCGGGGCCGTCCTCGGCTGTGTGGTCGTGGGGTTCGACCGGGACAGCGTCGTACTGCTCCTGGACGTCCTGCCCGCCGGCCCGCACGGCGTGATCTACGGCTCGGACCTGTCCTGGGGACGCGACCAGTCGGCTCAGGACGTGACCGGCGGGCGCCAGTCGGCGAGCTGCACGGCGCCGGCCTCGGTGATCCGGTCCGGGATGGCGGCCAGCAGTAGGTCGCGCAGCCGGCGGGCGAGCGGGCCGCGGGCCTGGACCAGGGAGCCGAGCCGGTCGGCCTGGGCCCGCACGGCGGCGGTGCGGGGCCGGCGTAACGCGTCGTAGCGGGTCAGGGCGGCTGGCACGTCGGCGCCGTCGGTGACCAGGGCGGCGAGGGTGACGGCGTCCTCAAGGGCCTGGCAGGCACCCTGGCCGAGGTTGGGGGTCATGGCGTGCGCGGCGTCGCCGAGCAGCGCGGTGCGGCCGTGGGCCATGGTCGGCACGGAGGCCAGCTGGGCGATCGGGTGGATGAGCAGCCGCGCCGGGTCGGTGGCGGCCAGGAGCTGCGGCACTGGCCGGTGCCAGTCGCCGAGCAGCAGCCGGAGCTGGCCGAGCTGCTCGGCGGGGCTGCCGGCGATGAGGCCGGCGGGGGCGGTGGCATACCAGTAGACGCCGGCCCGGCCGAGCGGCGCCGAGCCGAACCGGAGTCCGTCGCCGAGGGTCTCGGCGAACGGTACCTCGGTATCGACCACCGCGGCCGGCACCAGGGCCCGCCAGGCGACCTGGCCGACGTCGGTGATCAGCACCCGCGGTGCCAGTGCGGCGCGCACCACGCTGGCGATCCCGTCGGCGGCGACCACCAGCTCGCCTTCCGGCGGGCTGTCCACGGTGACGCCGGTATGGACGGTGACCCGCGGGCCGAGCGCGTCGGCAAGCATCCGGTGCAGTGCCGGGCGGGGCACGGCGACCATCCGGTCGCCGAGCCGCGCGGCGAGCCGTTCGGGGTCCATTCGGCCGAGCCAGCTGCCCGACGGGGTACGGAACCCGGCGGTCGTCACCGGGCTGGCGAATCCGGCGAGTTGGCCGCCGAGGCCGAGCGCGCGTACGGCGCGGACCCCGTTGGCGGCCAGCAGCAGGCCGGCGCCGACGGCGGAGACCTCGGGCCGGCGCTCGAAGAGGTCGACGTGCCAGCCGTGCCGGCCGAGTGCGCCGGCCACGGCCAGTCCGCCGATCCCGGCGCCGATGACGATCGCGTTCCGCTTACCCACGACTGGCTCCCCTTCAGATGGTCAGGACGAGATCCGGAGATCACCCGGGAAGGACTGCTCGATCAGTGTGGTGTCGGTGAAGTAGTCCCGGCAGTTCCCGGAGGTGTTGGTCGTGCCGCCGGACAGGACGCCCTTCGCCGCGACGCCGCCGCTGCCGCCGCTGCGGATCGTGTAGATCGGTGCGCCGGAGTCGCCGTGCTGGGTGCATTTGCCGTACCGGTAGCCCTCGGTCACGCCCCGGGCGATCTGGTTGCCGTACCGGGTGGTGACGTTGGTGGCGGTGACCTTGAAGCCGCACATCTCGCCGGTCATGTGGCCGCCCACGCAGTACGGGTCGGCGCGCCCGGACCGCTTAGTCCACCGGGCCGTGACACCGCGCCAGGAGCTGGAGTCCGGCCCGCCGGCGTAGATCTTGGCTGAGGAGGTCTGGCCGTCCTCCAGCCTGATCAGCGAGGCGTCGCCGGCGTAGTAGTTCTGGCCGTACACCTTGACCGTGCCGACACTGTTGCCCCAGTTGTCGGCCGTGACCGTGCCGAGGGTGTGCCCGGTGTTGTAGGCCTTACCGTTCATGGCCGTGCAGTGGCCCGCGCTGAGCAGGTAGGAGGCACCCCGGTCGACCCAGGCGAAGGCGGTGGTGCAGCCGGCCACGCCGGTGTAGAAGGAGGCTCCGCCCCAGTACGGCGAGCTGTCGTTGCCCCGGGTCGCCTTGCCGTCGAGTGCCGGCATGCCCGGGATCAGGTACAGGGCGACCCGGTCGGCGCCGTACCGGCTGGCCAGCGCCTCGCGGAGCTCCTGGGTGACGGCGGCCGTCTTGACCAGTACCCGATTGTGTTCGGCGTCGATGTGGGCGGCCCGCAGGTCCGCCGTGCCGGGCAGGGTGAGGATCTCGTCCTGGACGGCGCTGAGCTGGGCGAGGCTGTACCTCACCCGCGGCACGGTCGGCCGGATCGTGACCGACGGTCCGGCGGTCAGCGGGGCGAGCCGGAGCGGCTCGGCGGTGGCCTTGTCCGACTCCTGCGCGGGGGTGTCCTCGCCGCCGGTCAGGGTGTCGGTGCTGGCGGTGACGTTGAGCTCGGCCTGGGCGGTGCTGACGGCGGTGGCGCTGGCCGTCTGGGTGACCGGTGCCATCAGCAGGTCGTCGGACAGGTAGGGCATCGCCAGCTCGGCGGGGTTGGCCATCGCGCGGTCGACGGCCGCGTCGTAGGCCTCCCGCAGGCCCGGCAGCCACAGGGGATCCTGCTCCGGGTCGGCGGTGAGGACGGCGACTGCGGTGTTGGTCGCGGGCTGGTCGGTGGTGATGGCGCCGGCCTGGGCGGGCAGCGCCATGGTCACGCTCCCCGCCACCACGGCTAGGGCGAGGACAACGGAACGTCTCATCTTGTACTCCAGGGAAGAGGTCACCGCAGTGCGGCGAGGTCGACGGCTGCGGCGATGGTCCGGTAGCCGAGCGGGTTGGGGTGCAGGTGGTCGCCCATGTGGTAGCCGTCGGGGATCGTGCCGGTGCCGTTCGGGTCGATGGCCCGTTCGAAGTCGGCGACCGAGTCGTACTCGCCGGAGGTGCGGATCCAGGTGTTGAGGTCCTTGCGGAGCTGGTCGCGGCGGAGGGTGTCCGGGTCGGCCCGGCCGCCGGGCCAGGTGAACGGCATCAGGGTCGCGCCGATGATCCGCACGCAGCGGGCGTGCGCGGCGGCGATCAGTGCCCGGTGCCCGTCGATCAGGCGCTGGAGGGTGACCGGGGTGTCCGGACGGGTGCCGCCGCACAGGCTGTCGTCGTCGCGGAGGATGTCGTTCATGCCGTGCGAGACGATCACGGTGCCGACCTGGGGCTGGCTGAGCACGTCGCGGTCGAAGCGGGCTACGGCGCTGTCGCCGAAGCAGGCCGAGCCGGACAGCAGCTTGTTGGAGCTGATCGCCGCGTTGAGGACCGGGCGGTGCTGGCCGGCGGCGATCAGCCGCTCCGACAGCGCGTCGGGGTAGCGGTTGTCGGCGTTGGGGGTGGCGCCGAAGCCGTCGGTGGTGGATTCGCCGTAGGTGACGACGGCGTCGCGGGTGGGTCGGCCGGTGACCTCGACGCCTTCGATGTAGTACCAGGAGCCGAAGCCTGGCGGCACGGTGTCGGTGAACGCCGCCGGGTCGGTGTCGCGGCTGTGGTCACCGGCGGCCCGGTAGGTGTTGGCCATCGAGATCATGTGGTAGGTGGCCGGGCCGGTCGGCCGGTCGAAGTAGAGCGTCACGGTGACCTGACCCCGGTCGGCCACCGGCAGCGGCACCGGGTCGCTGACCGCCGCGGCGTGCGCCGGGATCACGGTCGAGGCCGCGCGGCCGAACCGGACCGTCCGGATCGTGTCGGGCAGCACGGCCGCGCCGGTGTCCGTCCGGCCGATGGTCGCCCCGGTCACCCGGAGCGGGCTCGCGCCGTAGATATTGGACAGTCGGATCCGCAGCACGCTGCCGCCGGTGCTGAGCCGGACCACCTGCCGGAGCGACTGATGGTCGAAGCCGCCCTCGGCCCAGGTCGGCAGGAACGGCGAACCGGACGGGCGCATCATCGCCGCCGTCCAGGCCCCGCTCCACCGGTGGCCGGCCGCCGCCGGGGCGGCGGGCAGAATCGCGCTCACGGTCGCCAGCAGCGCGACCAGGGTCGGCTTCCGCATCAGGCGGCCCACCCGAGCAGCAGGGCGGCGGCGACCGGGGCCAGGTACAGCACCGGGAACGCGACGGTCTTGTACGAGCGGGCCCGCAGCACCGCGATCACGGCGCCGAGGAAGTACAGGATCAGGCCGATGGCCGCGGCGACCCCGAGCGGCGGGATCGCCAGCCCGACGAGCATGCCGAGCGAGCCGGCGCCCTTGGCCGCGGCGAGCCAGCCCCACCAGGCGCGCGGCACGCCGTACTCGATGAGGGGTTGAGTCACGAAGTCGGCCTTGCGGGCCAGGGAGAACGCGGAGAAGCCGACCCACAGGGCGGCGAGGACGGTGACCACGGTGTACGCGGTGGACATGGGACGTGCTCCTTGACTGGTGGTGCGTGACGCGGTCAACTCTCGCGACCACGGCCCCTCGTGAACAAGATCGAACTGTGGGAGCATCGTGAACTCGGACTTCACGATCAGGGGGCAGCATGCTGGAGCGACACGAACTCGACGCCTTCCTCACCGTCGCCGAGGAGCTGCACTTCGGCCGGGCCGCCCAGCGGCTGCGGGTCTCCACCACCCGGGTCAGCCAGACCATCCGCAAGCTCGAGCGGCGGATCGGCAGCCCGCTGTTCCACCGGACCAGCCGCCGGGTCGAGCTGTCCACCCTCGGTGGCCAGCTCGCCGCGGAGCTGCGTCCGGCCTGGGCCCGGATCGCCACCGCGGTCGAGTCGGCCATCGCCGCCGGCCACGACATCACCGGCACGCTCCGGGTCGCCTTCGTCAGCGCGGCCGGCGGCAAGCTGATGCTGCGCGCCGCCGAGGTCGCCGCGACCCGGCTGCCGGGCTGCGACGTGCAGGTGCTCGAAGCCCGGATCGTCGACGCGCTGCCGTGGCTGCGGTCCGGCCAGGCCGACCTGATCCACATCAACCTGCCGGTATACGACGACGACCTGGTCGCCGGGCCCGACCTGATCCGCCAGGAGACGATGCTCGCCGTGCCGGCCGGGCATCCGTTCGCGGGGCGGCCGGCGATCACCATGGAGGATCTGGCCGAGACCACGTTCGTGCAGATCCCCGACATCGGCGAGGGGTACCTGTCCAACCGGGTGCCGAGCCGGACCCCGTCGGGCCGGCCGATCGCCCGCGGCCCGCACGCGCGGACCATCAACGAGGTCCTGGCCATGGTCGCCGCCGGGCGGGGCGTGTTCACGGTCGGGGCGCTGTCCCGCCGCTACCACGCCCGCCCGGACCTCGCCTTCGTGCCGATCAGCGACGCGCCGCCGCTGCGGTGCGGGCTGGTCTGGCGGGCCGACGTGGCCACCCCGGCGATCGGGGCGTTCGCCGAGCTAGCCCGCGAGGTCGCCGCCGCCGGTCGGTGGAGCTGACCGGCGGTCTCTCCCAGGTCAGCGAGCTCGTCGCGGACTGCCCGCGTGCTGGGCCGGATGAGCAGTGCCGGCGACGCGGTGGCGATCCGCCCATGGTCCAGTTGAACGCTCGGCCTGACGGGGTGTGCTGGGGCTGCGTCGGCCGGGGCCGGGCGGGCTCATCGCGGGTGTCCGTCGGTCTGGTGGCCGGTCTCCCTGTCGGTCACATGTCGGGGCACCGGTTGTCCGGCGACGATCCGGGGCAGGAGATCTACGAGCATGGCGGGCGAAGGTCCAAGCCGGCCAGCGCGTCGAGGCCGACCCAGGCGACGACGGTGGTGTGCCCCGGTAGCGGGCCTAACTGGCCGCATCCTTGCCGAGCACGCTGCAGTAAATCAACTCAAGCTAGTCAGGGAAGCGCACGGCGAGCGCATTGAGGTCCTCGATCAGTCGTACCGCCGCATCCCCCGAAGGCGTCCGGGAAGACATGTTCAGCGATGATCTGCACCTTACGATGCGGTCGCTTGCCGCGACGACCGCGCCATAGTGTTTGTTGGCATGCTCCCAGGCGGCGACCCACGCCGAAGCGGCGTCATAGAGATGGCTACTCAGCGTCGCTCGACTGTCGACGGCAAACGCTTCGACAGCCACGAGCAGGCTGCCGTTCGCGACGGGCAAGCCTGGAAAATTGTGGTCAGGGCCGCGACTCACCACGACCTGAATCCTCCTGAGTTGTTGGGCGAGATGCAGCAGACCCGCACCGAGTAGCTTGTTTGCCTCGTACTGTCGCGTCCTTTCCACGATGCGGGTCAACACGGCCGACAGCGCCAAAACCCCGAAGCAAAACCCGACAGCACCGGACAGGAGGTTGACATAGATCGGGTGACTGGACAGAAGGTCCAGGTGCTCGAGTTCAAGCCAGGTGCTCACCCCCAGCAGAAGCATTCCTGTGAGCAGAAGCGTTACAACGACGGATCTGGGCAGCTTGGGTGACATACGATACTCCGCGCTGGCGGGGCAAGGGGACGTTCATCATCTCGCATACGCACAGGCCACGAAAGGTTGCGCCTTAGGCGCGCGTCGTCGGGGGCGTCTGCGGTGGCCGCGAAGATGAGGTCGATGCGGTGCCGCTGCGGTCGCCGGGCAGCGGGTACATCGCCTCGCGCACCATGATCATGTCTTCGACTTCGACCTCCAGCCCGGTCTCTTCGGCAACCTCCCGCGCGGTCGCGGCATCAGCGTGCTCGCCCAAGTCCAGGCCACCACCAGGAAGCACCCACAGGAGCGGGTCGGTGCCGCTGGCGGTGAGGAGGACACGGTCGTCGTGGATGATGACGGCCCGTCCGGTGACGCGCAGTTCGCAGGGCTCGGGTGGGGCGGGGTGGGTCATGGACTCCTGGTGGGCGGTGCCGGGCCCTCGGGTCGTCGGGTCGTCTTGTGAGGTGGTCACGCGTGGCGCCGGGCGGTGTCGGCGACGGCCTGCGCCCGGTCGAGTTCGCCGGGGAGGAGGTTGTGCCTCGTGGCGCGCACCGTGGGGTCGGGCAGGTGGCGGTGCAGCGCGATCTCGCGGGCGACGAGCAGCAGCAGGTTGAGCCCGTACCCGACGCCGAGTCCGTCGCAGGCGACGCGGGCTGCGACGCGGGCGCGCAGGGCGGGGCTGCGTGAGCCGATGAGCAGGTCTGCCAGCGCCAGATCGAGTCCTTCGACGTAGGCTCCTACGAACTCCAGGTCCACCAGCGCGACGCGCCCGGTGTCGGGGTCGCGGAGGAGGGGGCCGAGTACGCCCGTCAGGCCGGGGCCAGTAGCCCGGAGACGAACTGCCGATCGCGGTCACCGCTCATGATCGCCACGCCGTCGGAGATCTCGTCCACCCGAGGATGGTCACTCAGCGAGATGGAGTGCAGAAGGGATTCCCATTCTCCGGTGGATTCCAACTCGAGATACGCCTGCTCCTCGATGACGAACCCGGTCGTCTAGGAACGCGACACAAAGGCGATGCCGTCCGCTCACCGCTGGCCGGCGTCGGAGCTGGTCCGACCGGTGCACCCGTCGTGGCCGGTCGCCCTGTTCGGCCTGCTCCAGGAGTTCTACCCGGGCTCCGTTCCCCCGGTGCGCCAGATCGTGTGGCCGGACTCGGACGGGTCGCTGCCGGGAACGGGCACACACCAACCGGCGACCTGGGCCCGCGTCCGAGCATCCGGCGGGCGACTGGCGGCGGCTGGGCGCGGCCGGTGCCGCGGACGCGCCGGTGCGGTTGGACCGGTGAAATGGGGCCGGGCTCCGGCTCCGCTCCGTACAACCCGGTGACCTGGCCCTTCGTCGCGTGCGACACGCGGCCCAACGGGGGTGGTCGCGGGCATGATCGTCGCCGTCTGGAGATCCGTCCGCGATGTCGTGCCGGCAGGATGAGGCGCATGTCCCGCGCTCTCGCCTGGCTCGCGCACCCGGTCACCGTGGTGGCCGGGTTGCTGCTGGTGCTCAACGACCATCTGCTGAAGCCGTCGTTTCCGGGCCCTGTCACGGGGAAGCTGTCCGACGTCGCTGGGCTGGTGCTGGCTCCGGCCCTCGTCGCCCTGGTGTTGCCGGCCCGGTGGGCCGTGCCGGTGACGGGTATCGGATTCACGCTGGTGAAGGTGAGCGGTGTCGGGGCCGCGGTGGCCACGGAGCTGTGGGGTGTGTTGGCCGGGCCGTCGCGGGTGCTGGCCGACCCGACGGATCTGTGGGCGCTGCCGGCGTTGGGCCTGTCCTGGTGGGTGTGGACGCGGGTGCGGGACCGTCCGGCACCCGAGCGGACCACCCGTCTCCTGCGGGTACTCGTCGTGCTGCCCTTCTGTCTCCTGTCTGTGGCAGCCACCTCGGCGTATCGCCCGCCGACCTACGACGTGTCCGTAGCCGACGGCCAGCTGCGATTCGGCTACCTGGGCAGCTCGGACAGCACGCACTGGTACGCGGTGGCCAGGGTCGTCCCCACGCCCCAGTGCTCCGGACAGACGGCCACCTGTCCGTCCTCGTCTGATCCCGGAGCGGAACCAGATCCGGCCCGCACGGCCTGTGCGCCGACGGTCCCGGCGCACTGCTACCGGGTCGACGGTGAGCACCTGCGGGTCGAGGAGTCCAGCGACGGCGTGAGCTGGACCACCGCCTGGGAGGTCCCCGCCGGCAGGCTCGAACACCTGAGCCGGGCCTACCCGCCCGCCTACCGGGAATCGAGCCCTCGGCTGGCTTCCACGTCCGTCGCCGTCCTCGCGCTGCCGGGCGGCGACCACATCGTCGCGGTCGGCAACCAGCGCGACGGGCTGCTCCTGCGCGACCGGCACGGCACCTGGACCCGGATCGGTTTCCCCGCGTACACCGACAGTGAGGGCGCGCGTGTTCCAGGACAGCGTGCACCGTCGCTGACGGGCGGTCCGGCGATCCGGGCGGAGACGGGCCTCGCCGTCGGCCTGGCACTGCTCGCCTGGGCGGCGGCGATGCTGGCCGCCCGGCGGCGCGGAGACAGGTGGGGTCCCTACGCCGTGTCGCCCGTACCCGTCGTCGCCGTGGGTTCTCTGGTCTTGTTCCTCGGGTGGAACGCGGACTTCCCGATGGATATGGCGTTCATCGTGACCGGGGCTGTCGCCCTCATCACCGGATCGGTCCTGGCGACCGGGTTCCACATCTCCTCCGGCGGGCTGCGTCCCGCCGGACTCGCGATGGCCGCCGTCACGGCAGCCGCCACCGGTGTCGGCGCGTACCTGCCGTTTCACGCGTGGAACACCGGCACGATCGACAGCTACCCGCACGCCGCGTGGACAGGGCTGGCCGCCGCGGCGGTGGGCACGGGACTGTCCGTGGCCGCCGGCCACCGGTTCAGGAGCCGACCTACCGCCGAAAGCAGACCCACCCACCCGGGATACGTCAACGCCCCGCCCGCCCCGCCCGCACAGTTCCACAAGGGTGTCGGAGCCGCGCCCGTGCCCGCCCCGCCCACAGCCTTCTACAGGGGCTACGGGCCGGCACCAATCCCATCTGAGCCCCGCCTGCGACTCTCCTCGCCGAAGCGCCCGGGAAACACGGACAGTCCACGTGACCGGCAGCCACCGGCGCTCGGCGACCCACGGCACGACCGACCGCCGCCCTGACACCGCCGCCGAAGGTTCGGACGGCCCGCTTTGACATCTGTGTTGCTCACGAGGCAGCGCTTCGGCGTCTCAGATCTTGGTTCTGTCGCCGATCTTGTGATCGGAGTGTGTGCGATCATGATGCCGGTGTCCGTTATAGAGCTTAGAAGTGCTCCTTCCTCATCTGGCCGGTGTCGTCGTCGATCGTGTCGAGCGGTCAGGAGGCATGCTGCTACTCAGGGTTCGTTCGAGGGCCCGATCGTGGATGTGTCCGGGGTGTGACCGGGTGTCAGAGCGGGTCCATGGTCGCTATGAGCGCCGGGTGGCGGATGGGCCAGTCGGTGGCGCCCAGGTCGTGATCGTGGTGATGGTTCGCCGTTTTCGCTGCTGGGATGGCGAATGCCCGGTGGTGACGTTCGCCGAACAGATCGTCGGGCTGACCCGTCCGCATGGCCGATACACACCGCTGCTGGAGGCGACTTTGACGTCGCACTACGCGGCTATCGCCGAGCTCAGTGATCTTGGTGTTTTGGAAGTTCAGAGGGTGTTTTTTCGGCGTGCAGCCCGCCGTCCTGGACACGGGTACGGGCCAGGGCCGGCGCGCACTCACCCTCGTACCCGATGTGCACGTCTGCGTAGTGAAGGCCACGCAGGTGGTCGCCACGGTGACCGACGCCGTCGCGCTACTTGATCCGACTCGGCCCCAGACCTGGATCAGCGGACCCTCCGCGACCAGCGACATCGAACTCGACCGCGTCGAAGGAGTCCACGGACCACGCACCCTGATCGTCATCCTGACGACCAGCCCAAGTTGACGAATACTGTGCCGTATCGACGTTGACAATGCGATGTCGACCTTTACTTCGAGTCCCCGTCGGGCTAGCAACGCTGGCACGCAGCCCTGTTTCCGCAGCTCAAGGTCCAGGTCGCTGACGACTATCGGGGCTGCATGTGTCAAAAGTGTGGCACCCAGATCCACAGTCGACAGTGACTGGAACAGGCCACGTCGCCAACCAGCCTCAAGGCACACCGGGATGACCAGAGCGAACAGGATGATCGGTCTTCGGGCGATGCTGGGGCCGGCGCTGGCAGGTGGCCTTGACCAAGATCATACGTCTGGCTCTGCATCGCTGCGTCCGGGACGCGACAGTGCCGGGTGCGGTGGTGGTGACCGGTTGCCCGGATGATCGAGACTTGTGACAGCGAATTGGATCGGAGGGCTGCGAATGAGATCCGCTGGTGTCGGATGACGCTCCGTGGCTGGCCACCGCTTCCTGGTCGCGGGTCGGCCGCCGTGGCGATCGCATTGCTGGCGGCAGGCGGGGCGACCGCGGCGTTGGCGAACTTCGTGCCGTGGCCGGTGGCGGTACTGCTCGGGCTGGCGTCAGGGGCCCTTGGGCTTGCCGGGACCGTGGTCTGGGAGTGTCGCGCCGCCGCCCGGGTCCGTCTGACGGCGTGGGCGTCAGCGGTTGACATCGGCCCTTCACACGGCGCGGCGGAGCCGGGGAGCCTGCTCGCGGCGTTGAACCCCGACGCGGGGATCACGCCCTACAACCAGCTGCACCTGCGTTACCTCAACCAGTTGCAACGCTGGGCCGCCGCCGGCGGCAACGACGCTCTCGGGCAGATCGTGGCACTGGCCGGGGCTGCGGGGGGAGGTAAGACGCGTCTGTTGGTCGAGCTGGCCACGAACCTGGCCCGCGAGGGTGTGCTCTGCGGCTGGGTGCGCCCAGGCCACGGTGCCGAGGCCGTGGCCGCCGCTGCCGGGTTCAACGCGCCGGTGCTGCTGATCGTCGACAACGCCGACACCCACACCGACCTGCCCGACCTCTTGGCAGGATGGCACCACCACCAACCCCCGCACCTGGCGGTCGTGCTCGCCGCACGTGACTTCGGCCCGTGGTGGACCCACCTCCGCCGAAGGGTGCCCCCGGAGGTCAGCGGGCGACTGCCGGCCCGCCCTGCGGTCACCTTGCCGGCCCTGGCGACCAGTCCCCGAAACCAGCGGCAGAACTTCACCCAGCTCCTGCGCGCCTACGCCGACCACTTCCAGACCGACCCGCCCGTGGCCCAGCTCGCCGTCACCGGACCGGCCCCGGGGCCATTGCTGGTCCACGCCGCCGCGGTCCTGGCCGTCGAGCAACGCACGACCGGGACCATCGACACCGACACAGTGGTCGGCGAGGTGTTCTCGCGAGAGGAGGCGCACTGGAGTACCTCCGCCGCAGCTGCGGGTCTTGGCGCCGTGCCCGCGCTCCAGCTCGGCCAGGCCGTGATCATGACGACCCTGATCGGCGCCGCCGACCCCGACGCCGCAGACGGTGTCCTGGCCTGCCTACCCGGCCACCGCCTCGCCCCACCTCAGCGGGCGGACCTGGCGATCTGGCTGCGTGGCCTGTACCCGCTGCGCACCGGCTACTGGCTGGCACCGCACCTGCCCGCGCTGCTGTTCGGGTACTACATCGCCGACCACCTCGTCTCAGACCCGCTCCTGGCCGAGGCGATATCCCAGGCCGTTGGCGACAATCCACGCCACGCCGAACGTGCCCTGCGGGTCCTCGCCTACGCCACCGCCTACCAGCCCGCCGCCCACCAGGCCGTCACCGGGCTCATCGCCACGGCACCCCGAGTGTGGGTGCCCGCCGCGATCACGGCCCTCCTCGGCGCTGACTCCGTCACCGCCCGCGCCCTGGACCCGACCATCGCGACCGCGATCACGACCACCGCCGAGCGGCACACCACGAGCGACCTGCAACAGATGCAAGAGCAGCTGTTCGTCCATAAAGCCGGCAACCGGCTACCCGCCACCATCGTCAGCGTCCTGCGCCATCACATCGCTCATCTGACCATCGACAACGGCACCGAGCATCCCCACACCCTGGGCATCCGGCACAACCTTGCGGGAATCCTGATCGGCCAGGGCCGCTACACGGAGGCCGAAGCGGAGCTCCGGCAGACCCTCAGCATCCAGGCGCGCAACCTGGGTGCCGGGCACCCTGAGACCGCGAAGACCCTGGGCAACCTCACGGTCGCCGTGTACAAGCAGGGCCGCTACGGCGAGGCGGAAGCCGCGTTCGGTCAGGTCCTCGACATCCAGGCGCGGACCCTGGGTGCCGAGCACCCCGACACCCTCAACACCCGGAACAACCTCGCGAACGCACTGCACAGCCAAGGCCGTTACGGGGAGGCAGAAGCGGAGTTCCGACAGGTCCTTGACACTCGTGCCCGGACCCTGGGTGCCGAGCACCCTGACACCGTGTCCGCTCGCAGCAACCTTGCGACCGCACTGATCGCGCAAGGCCGCTACGAAGAAGCCGAAGCGGAGCTCCGGCAAGTGCTCAACATCCAGGCCCGGGTCGTGGGTGCCGAGCACCCTAATACCCTGAAGACCCGGAACAACGTCGCGGGCACCCTGCAGTGCCGGGCCCGTTACGAGGAGGCTGAAACGGAGTTCCGACAGGTCCTCGACATCCAGGCCCGGACCCTGGGCGCCGAGCACCCTGACACCCTGAAAGCTCGGGGCAACGTCGCGGGCATCCTGCGTGGCCGGACCCGTTACGAGGAGGCCGAAGCGGAACTCCGACAGGTCCTCGACATCCAGGCCCGGACCCTCGGTCCAGACCACCCCGACACCCTGAAGACCCGGAACAACGTTGCGGGCACCGTGCACGGACAGGGTCGCTACGGGGAGGCCGAAGCGGAGTTCCGACAGGTCCTCGACATCCAGGCCCGGACCCTGGGTCCCGAGCACCCCGACACCCTGAACACCCGACACTGTCTCGCGGACACGCTGCGCGCGCTCGGTCGTGAAGCAGATGTCGGTTCGCTCTGATGTGAGGCCGCGAGGTAGAACTCCCTCGCGGCGGCGCTCAAGGAATACGGGCCCTGCCCCGCCCGATTTAGGCGGCCCGGCGGCAAGGGACACGGACGCGCCCTGGCGATCCGCACCGACGGCACCCCGGCCCGCGAACTCCCGCTGCCGCCCGGCTACACCCACACCCGATTCGAACCGACCGCAGTCCTCCCGCTACCCGCCCTCGGGCAGATCTGGGTCAGCGACGGCTACGGCAACGGACTCGTGCACCGCTACGACGCCCACGGCGACTACCTAGGCGTCGCACCAGCCAGCGCGGACGGGGCCTTCCAATGCCCACACGCGATGGTGTGGGACGGCGAGAACATCCTGCTCGCGGCCCGGGAACACAACCGCGTGGTCCGCATCGACATCGACGGGCACCTCATCGGGGTACTCGCCGCGAACCTGCGCAGGCCAAGCTGCCTGGCCCTGGACGGCGACACGATCTGGGTCGGTGAACTCGAGGCGTCCATCGTCCAGCTCGACCACTCCGGCCGCCTGATCCGGCGCCTCGGCCTCGACGCCGCCGCACCCGGCCGTCCGGGCTGGCCCAACGCCCTCGACGCCGCCGGCACCACCATCGCACCCGACCCGCCGGCCGACCGGTTCAATAGCCCACACGCGATCGCCGTGGACTCCCGCGGCACCATCCACGTGGCCGAGTGGCTTGTGGGCGGCCGACACGTCCGGATCAGCCCGAGCGCATGACTCTCCAACCGCAAGCCGGTGTAGCGGACAGCCCGTGTCGCGTGGGCCGACTCATAGTCCGATTGGCTTTGTGGACAGCGGGGTCCGGGCAGCCCTCGCTTTCCGGCACGCCGACAACGCACCGACACCGGTTAACAGTTAGTCGCTGTTAACTGGCTTAAGGCTGCCTTGAGGGATCTTTCATGTCCCGTTAGCTGACGCCGCATGACGATGTGGACCTTAGCTTGATGCGAGGCGTGTCCGGCGGCTGACCACGGAGCCCCGTTCGCAGTGGCCTCGGAAGGACGAACCCAGCCTCGCGGTCCGACCGGGGCAACCGTTTACCTGGCCGGGGTCCAGCGCATACACTCCGTGCACCAGTCGTACGGCCCGCAGGGGGTTGACGTGGGATCCGATCTCGAGGTCGAACTCGACCGGGCACTGGTGGACGGGCCGTTCCACCTGGCGTTGTCGCTGGCCGTGCGCCGCCGGGGCCTGGGCCTGAGCCGGCTGCAGTGCCGGCTCGCCGAGCGCGGCATCAAGATCAGCACGGCGACGTTGAGTTACTGGTGCACCGGGCGGTCCCAACCCGAGCGGGCGGAGTCGCTGCACGGGGTCGCCGTCCTGGAGGAGCTGCTGTCGCTGCCGGCCGGGTCCCTGGTCGGGCTGCTCCGTTCTCCCCGGTTACGTAGCCGCGGCCTCGGGGGCCGGAACATGGATCTGCGCCTGTATCCGGCAGCCGCCCAAGCGGTCGAGGACTTCGAGATTCCGGCCCGGTCGGACCTGCGACCGTTGAGCATCGACAACCACGTCACGATGGGCGCGAACGGGTCTGTCCGGCAGGAACGGATCCGCGTGACGCTGCGCTCCCTGGCCGACGGGGTGACCCGCAAGATCGTGGCGTGGTACCCGGAAGGGCCGGTTTCCGGGCCGCCCCGGCTCGTGGATCTGGCGGGCTGCCGACGCGGCGGGGTGCGGTGGGACCCGGCCACAGGCCAGTTCGGCGCGGAGCTGCTGTTCGGCCGACCGCTGGCCGAGGGCGAGACGACGGTGATCGAATACACCGTGGTGGCACCGCCGGGCATGGGGCCTGAGACGCGGATGGCTCAGGCCGTGCTCCAACTTCTGCCCATATACACCCTGCACATCACCTTCGTCCCAGGGGCGGTGCCGGCCCGGTGCGTGGCGTTCCACCAGACCACGGCGTCCGCCCCCGAGGAGGAACTCCGCGAACTGCGGCCCGACGACATCCCCAGCGTGTGCATCGCGGTCACCGACGCCCGCCCCGGGATGTACGGCATCCGACTGGACTGGTGACCGGCGGCCCCGCCGGCGGCGGGTAGCCGAACAGCTTACGTGACGCCGGGATCGCCAGGCCGGCCCTTGGGGGTCGGTCGACAAGGACCAGATGAGGGGAAGTTGGCGGGCGCTGCCCGTCGACGGCGAAGACGTCAAGCGCATCGCCGGTTTCGTCCTCGGCCTGCTCGACACCGCCCGTGACCATAGGCTGTGGCCTCCCAGATCGCGGCAGTTGCCGTCTTCTGCCGCGACCGCCAGTTGGGTGAGCGCAACTGCCCGCGCCGGCCAGCCACGACCGCGGAGAGTGCGGCGATGGCCAGTCAGAGGGCGACCGTGATGAGCGATGCCTCGTACCCGAACATCCCTCCGGTCAGCCATCTGGGACCGGTGAGCTGAGTGGTCCAGAAGCCGTCGTGGCCGGGAGTGCCGGATACCGGTAGTCCGAGGAAGCTCTGCCAGAAGTTCCACGCGACATGTGCGCCGAGCAGGCAGTGGCGGATTTCCCTCGCACTCAGCGTCTGGCGGCGATCTCGTCCACGTACGCTGCGGCGGCTGTCCCGGCCGCGTCGCGCCGCACCGCGGTGGCCGGGCGAAGCTGCCGGTAGGCGCGATGATCGTGCGAAGAGCCACGACGCACCCGCCCCGGTCGAACCCGACCAGGGCGGCCTTGAGCTATGCGGCGACGTCGGGCGCGCGCGTCTCGATGCGTCGTACACCCGCGGGTTGGTGGCCGGCGGCGGCGAGGGCGAGCGGGCCGATGACCACAGTACGCAGGAAGTTCAGGGCGGCGTGCGCGTCGTACAGTTCGCCGCGGCCGATCTTGGAGGCGGTGTAGTGCACCCAACCCCAGAACCGGTCCTCGTACCACTGGTCCTCGCGGTGCGGATAGCGCGCCACGTCGGTCGCGTACGCGGCCGTCAGCCGGCCGTCCCGTTCCCACAGCACAACCGGCTCGTCGACCCGCTCGGCGGCGTCGGCCACGGCGACGAACTTGAAGTCGACATGCAACAGTGGCGGGCCGTAGAGCGCGATCAGCAGGCGCGGCTCGCCCACGTGCTCGCCGGTGAAGCAGGTCAGCAGCGGCCCGAGCGCCTCGGCGAACTGTTGGCGCTCCGCCGTAATCTCCGCGTGCGACGCCGGCTCGACCGCGATGACCAAGTCGAGGTCGCTGAACTCGTCCATCGTGCCGCCCGCCAGCGAGCCGGCAGCCGCGATCCCGACAACGCGCGGATCCTTGGTGAGCAACTCGATCGTGGCGACCGCGAAGTCGCGGTGCAGGGACGGGGCGGCGGCGAGACGGACATCCATGCGCGGATGCTAGGCAGCCAGAGAAGTTCGAGCGACAGAGATTCGCTTCAGTGACGTCGGCCGTCACCGGGCCGGCAACACCACGCCCTGCTGAACCAACGCCTCGTGTCAGTTGACAGCTGATCTGGCGAGGGAAGTCCCGCCAAGCTGCGGCTCGCCATGTGGCCACGTGCGCTTCAGTGAGAGCTTTGCCTTAAACAATATGGCGAAACTTCGGATGCGGCCGGCGCTCCGGACTCTGGCGAGTGCTACGGGGCGAGGTCAGATGACGGACAGCCCCGGCAACGCGGGCAACCGGGTGCCGTCTTCACGCAGGCCGGGCGGCACCCGGTGCGGGGCCGCCGACGGCCGCCGCTTCCCCTTCGCCTCGATGAGAGGGCCTTGCGGCCCGCTCCGGGGTCAGCTGAAGGTGAAGGTGCCGTCGGCGCTGACCGGGTTCCAGATGCCGTCGCCGCTGCCGGCGAACGTGGCCCGGTAGCCGGCGGCGAGGGTCTTGCGAGTGAACGGCAGGCCGTCGGTGGTGCGGGTGAGGTTGCCTTCGGCGTCGGTATGGCCGGAGGCCAGGTGAGCGCCGTGGCGGGTCGTGAACGTGACCAGCGCGGCGAACACCGGGGCTCCGTCGGTGTGGGTCACCCGGGCGTGCAGCTCGGCGACGAGGTAGGCCCCGCGGTTGTACGTGTCGACGATGGTGGCCTTGCCCAGGGTGATGGACACGGTGATGTCCTGGGGGACGACCTCGAAGTAGTCGGCGCGGGACTGCACGGGGTCCGGGCCGGAGCCCGTCAGGTAGTAGAGGGGCTTTCCGTCCGGCCCGCTCGCGCACGGCATGTGGTAGACCTCGGTGCCCGCGACGCAGGCCAGGTAGCTGGTGCCGTCGTTGGGGTTGTCGTAGTTTCCGTCGGGCAGCCCGTCGGCGGCGAAGGGCAGGCGCATCGACACAGCAGGTCCTCTTTCCATGAGCGAGGGCGCGACCGGAGCCGGCACCAGGACGCCAATCGGGCTTCTGGTTACTTCCAGGGCTAATGCGTACTGATCCTGCCATCGCACCACACCGTTGCCAACGCCTGAGGCGGGCACGGCCCGATTTTTTCGAAGGCCCCGACAGGACCTCGACGCCGACCGAGCTGACTGGGCAGCCGTGCTGGCTCGGCCGGCCGAGCAGGTCCGTGAGGCCGGCCGGCGTTGCCGGGAACTGCGCCAACCCGAGCATTCGGCCCGGTTCGTCCAGGGCGGCGGCGGTGTGGGCGTCAGCGTGGGGTCGACGTCACCGATCAGCGCAGCGGCATGGCGTGCCGGCGACGGTAATCGGTAGGTTCGGACGGGTGTCGATCACGGCACCTGGAACCCATGAGGAGATTTCATGACCGAGCCCGACGACCCGATGACCATCGAAGCCGGCTCCTTCGACATCCAACTCCCTGGCGGCCCTGACCCGGACCCCGAGACCCCCGAGCACGAAGGGTTGACCCCGCCGCCCGCCGGCATCTAGGGCCTGTTTGAAATGTCATCGGAGCCATTCGTTGATGGCCGCGATGCGGACGGTGGCCAGGTAGCGCACGGCAAGCTTGTCGAAGCGGGTGGCCACCGCCCGGTTGCGTTTCAGCCGGTTGATGCCGCACTCGGCGGCATGGCGTTGCTTGTAGGTTTCGGTGCTGAACAACGGCGGACGGCCGCCCGCCGAGCCGCGTCTCTTGCGGTGACCGATCTGATCGGCGGGTTCTGCAATCGTGGCCTTGATACCACGTCTGCGCAGGTAAGCCCGGTTGGAACGGGAACTGTAGGCCTTGTCGGCCAGGACCCTGTCAGGGCGTGTGCGCGGCCGACCGACGCCCGGTCGGACGACGCGGATCTGCTCCAGGACCATCTCAAACTGGGGACTGTCGCCGGCCTGACCGGCAGTGATCACGATCGACAGCGGACGTTGTCCCTGCTCGATGGCCAGGTGAATCTTTGTCGTCCATCCGCCCCGCGACCGACCTAACCCATGGTCGTTGGGCTCGATGTCCACCCCGCCCGGCGAATCTACCTGCCCGGCCCCTTTTTACTCGCCCCAGCGGCATGCTGATGGGCACGCACCACCGTGGAATCGACCGACACATCCCACGTGATGATCCCCTCGGCATCGGCGGCGGCCTGCAACCTCGCCAACACCCGAGCCCACGTCCCATCACGCTGCCACGCCCTGAACAGGCCATACACCGTTTCCCACGGCCCGTAATGCTCCGGAACCTCCCGCCATGGAGGCCCCGTCCGTACCCGCCACCGAATCCCGTCAATCACCATCCGCCGATCCCTCGGCGGACGACCCATCACGCCACGCTGAGGCAACAACGGCTCCAACCGAGCCCACTGCGCATCCGTCAAATCAGCCACACCGATCTAACGAACCACATTTCAAACAGACCCTAGGGGCGCCGCCCGTTGTCCCGGCGGCCGCGAGCGGCTCCCCCGCCCCGGCCGCCGGATCTGACCTTCGTCCCGCAGGAAAGCCGATCACCACTGACCGTCGCCGATGAGGAGTACCCCTACAAGCAACCCGCTCCGGCCCATCGTGCCGGAGCGGGGACCGAGGCGCCGGGAAGTTGGGTGTGCGTGCGGCGATAACGTCCGGGTTGGCCCGCCCCGGTTCTGCGGTACGCGGAGTTGGGCGGGCGCGGAGGCTTCGGCGACCCGGGTTGGGCCGTCTTCCAGGTGTGCCACAACCTGCCATCTCACGCCCGGAAGCCACACCACCCGGTGCGATCGTGCGGGCACGCGTGGCGGGTAGTGTGGGTTTGGTGCCGGGCTGTCCGGTGCGGACCGTTCGGGTTGCGACAAGCTACGAGACCACTCCGACAGTGGAGTGCCTGGCGACCTGATCTGCATTCTCTTGGATCGTTTGCGAGCCAGACGCATGAGGACAGCGCGGCAAGATTTGGAGTCCACTCATGTTTGGCGGCACTCGCGGCCCTCGGCGACTCGGTGCATGCGGGTGGGCGTCTCTCCCCCCGTCGTCTGCCGACGAAGGGAGCGCGGTCGAGACCTTGCGTCATGAGGCGCGGGCCTCTGCCGCCCTGGTCAGGCTGCGATTCTGGTCAGGGCCCAGCTTTGCGGGTCGGTTCCGGTGTCGGTGGTCTGGGTAGCGGGGTCGGGATTCATGTGCGGCCGGTGCCGCGGTACAGGTCCAGCTCCCCTTCGAGCTCGACGGCGATCACGGTCGCCGTGTCGTCGAGCTGGTCGGCTGCGGGAGCGTCGATCCACAGGACGCCGGGGACGTCGTGCAGTCCGCCGGTGACCGTGTGCCGCAGTTCGGTGTCGTGGCCGACGACGCGGACCCGGGTGACCGGTGACCGCAGGCCACGGACGCCGATGACCTCGCGGGGGCTGTCGAAGCAGGTGAGGTACAGGGTGCGCCGGTCGGCCGACAGGGTGCTCGGGCCGTAGTGGTGTCCGGCCGGCAGTCCGGCGACCGTGCCGTGGACGGCCTCGGAGTGCTTGGCGATCCAGTCGCCCAGACCTTCGAGCCGGGCCGTCTGCTCCGGGGTGATGGTCCCGTCGGCCCGGGGCCCGACGTCGAGGAGGAGGTTGCCGCCGGCGCCGATCACCTCGACGAAGTAGCGCACCAGTTGGCGTACCGACTTGTGCCGGGTGTCCCCGCCCTGGTAGCCCCAGGATTCATTGATCGTCAGACACAGCTCCCACGGTCCCGTCGGCGGCACGATCGGAACGCCCTGCTCCGGGGTTCCGTAGTCGCCACGGGACAGCATGCGCGCGTTGAGGACCGTCTCGGGGTTGGCGGCGAGGATGAGGTCGGCGAGCCGGTCGATGCCCCACTGTTCCTCGGCGCGTTCCCATTCCCCGTCGAACCACAGCAGGTCCGGGCGGTAACGCCGCATGAGTTCGGCGACCTGACCATCGCGGTACTCGAGATACCGCGCCCACGCGACCGGGTCCTCCTGCCCGTCGACCGGTTCGACGAGGTGGTGACCCGTCATGTGCTCGGCGTCGCGACGGGGTGCCGGGTGGCGCACTGTGGGGTAGTCGGGGTGGTTCCAGTCCGAGTGTGAGTAGTAGAGGCCGACTTTCAGTCCATGCCGGCGGAGCGCCTCGGCGTAGGGACCGACGAGGTCGCGGCCGGCGGGAGAGCCGGTGACGTCGAGGGTGCCGAACGCCGTGTCCCACAGGGCGAAGCCGTCGTGGTGGCGGGCGGTGAGCACGGCGTAGCGGGCACCCGCCCGGGCGAACAACGCGGCCCAGGCGTCCGGGTCATACCCGGCCGCGGTGAAGCCGTGGATCTGCGCGAGGTACTCCTCGCGGGAGACCTCGCCGGTGTACATGGCCCAGGACTCCGGGACACCTTTGACGGCGTAGATGCCGTAGTGGACGAAGATACCGAGCTTGGCGTCGGGGAACCAGGGCCGCATCGCCATGGAAGCACTCCTTCAGTACTGGTCGTTTCCAGATCAGCCTAAGCACCAAGGCGCTGGTAGCGCGTTGGCTACAGTCACCAATACTGGTAGTTTTTCACCATGCCCGGGTTCGTGGAACTTCGACTCCACCGGCCGCCGACCGTCGTCAACGCCGGGGCCGCCATCCACGGGACCGGGACGCTGCAGGACACCTTCCTGCTCCCCGACCTGTGGCAGGTGCACCTCTACGCCTACTCGGGCGCACTCACCGTCGCCGGGGTCACGCACCCGATCAGGCCCGGGCACGTCAGCCTCGTCCCACCCGGTGAAGAGGTGCGGTTCCGGTACGAGGGCCGGTCGGAGCACCTCTACGCGCACCTGCGACTGCCGACGGCGGGCGAGGCCCAGCGGGTCCCGGTCATGCAGGACGCGGCCCGGAGTGCCGAACCCCTGGCGGGGATGCTCCGGTCGGCGATCGCGGCTCTGCCCCGCCACCCCGACCGGGCCGCCGCGGAACTCTGGGCGGCGCTCTGGCGGATCGCCCAGCTCCAGCAGTCCGGCCTCGAGGGGCGGCACCTGGCCGTGCTCCGGGCGACGGAATTCATCGAGGCGCGCCTCAACGAGCCCATCACCGTGCCCCAGGTGGCCCACTACGCCGAAATCTCGCACAACCAGCTCACCCGGCTGTTTCGGGCCGAGACCGGCGACACCGTCGTCGGCTATCTCCGCCAGCGCCGCCTCGCCCGCGCCGAACACCTCCTGCGCCACACCACGATGCCGATCCCCGCCATCGCCGCCGCCGTCGGCATACCCGATCTCCAGGCGTTCAACAAGGCATGCCGACGGCAACTCGGCGCCGCGCCGCGCACCGTGCGCACAGGCACAGGGACCTAAGGGCGCACTGATCAGACGGATGTCAACCTCGCCGCGTCCCCCATCGATGTCGTGCGCACTGCTGCGCGCGATCCTGGCCGCTCGGAGGGCGGCACCGAGCGAGGGTGGCCTTCTTGAACCAGACCTCGGTCTCGTCCTGCGCCCGCGCCAGGTGCGCCATCGCCGCGGCGAGATCATCACTTTCGAGGTACCGCAGGACGAGGTCTCCCATGGGGGTGGACTGGATCCACCAGTCCTCAGTCACCCCGGCACGTTCGTGGAACGCGTCGAACCCGGAACGGCGCGGGCGCTTGACCTCCGCAGCGATCCGCCGGTGCGCCTCGTTCTTACCTGCCACCAGGGGAATCGCGACCGCGACGGCCTGTCCGGCAGCGCTGTCGTCGGGACGGAGGTGTGGATCAGCTCCGGATGGGCGGGGATCGGCTGGTCGAAGTCCACGCCCATCATGGCCCCGGCGCGTTCCTTGAACCAGACGCCGAACGGCTCCCGCGACGCCGCGAACGCGGCGTTCGCCGCGACCGGATCGGTCCCTTCGAGCAGGAGTACGATCGGCACCCGCATCGGTGAGGCCGGCAGGCAGCTCAACGGTATGAGTGGCGTCGACCCCAGAACCGGCGTCACCGAGAACTCGCCGCCCGGCTTCGAACGCACCATCCAGCTGTACTTGGAACCGTCCGTCGGCCCGCGGACCTTCGGAGCTGACCGGGAAGGCCTGCAACGCCTGCTGTCCGGGCCGTTGAAGCAGGCGATGGGCAACCTGTGCAGGAACGGGCAGCGGCTCGCGTACCGCCTGGTCATCGTCAACGGCACTGGGACGCACGTGTGGACGGATCTGCGTGCCGTAGGGGTCACCGGATGTTGAACCCGTGGGAGGTGTACGACGACCCGCCCGTGCTGTGGGCCTGGGAGTTCCCGGCCGATCAGCCGCTCGACGTTCTGCGCGCCTGGCACCGCGAGGTCCTCACGTCAGGGGCCCGGCACCGGGTGTTCGAGGTCCGGACCATTCCCGCGATCGACTACCTGCGCGAACGGGACGGGTTCATCGCGGACTTTCTCGGCCGGCATCCGGAACGGCTGCCACGCGCGCTTCCGTACCCCTTCGTGGTCCCCGAGGTGATCTTCAACGACGGCCTCGACGTCGAAGCCTCGACCCTCCTGGCCTTCGACGACACCGACGGTCAGGTGCGCGAGGTGGACGCGACCTCGATGTCACAGCTCGCGGGTGCGCCGTCGGTGCACCCGCGCCGGGGGCGGACCGCGCTCGCACCGCTCACGCTCTCCGGCCGACGCGACTTCGCGGAGGACCAGGTCAGCGAGGGCCCGATGCAGGGCGAGATCGCCCTGCGCAGCAGCATCTGGCTTCCCTGGACCCTCGCACCGGTCCACGTGTTCCGGGCCGACGACTACCTGCCCAACCACCGCCTCGCGGCGCGGCACACGCCGCGGCTCAACCAATTTCTGAGCGAGGTGGCGGCGGCGACCGTGGCGGCCGGAGGCCGGTGGCTCGGCGCGGAGGTGCACCCGGCGTTCGCCTTCGAGATCCATGATCACGGCGTGGACCTCGAAGTGCCACACCCTTTCGACGTGTACTGGGACGCGCCAGCCGCCATGGGTGTCGTCGCCGCTGTCCGGGCCGGTCTCGACTGGTTCACCGCCCATCCGGTACGGCCCCGGCACGGGGTGGTCCGGCTGGCCCTCGGGACAGAAGACGCGCTGGCCGACGCGACCGCCGATCAGCTCCTGTCGGCCCTGGCCGCAGCGCCCGAACTGGGGGCCTACGACTGGTCCAGCCCCGAGGCGGTAACCAAGATCCAGGTGACGAACCGCGCCGGGGTGCACCTACTCGGCCGCTACCTGTTACACGAGGCGCGCCGACGCTGACGTGGCCGTTGCCCGTCCCAGCTCTGAGCTAAGCCGAAGATCGGCGGCCACAATGGACCGCCGTTCGGTCAGGATGTGTCCGCCGCCGAGTGGAGTCGAGCCATGTGGAGAACATCGCCGGGCAGCATCTTCTGGAATTCCACGAGGCCGTTGACGCCGTCGAGTGGCGGGCGAGCGGCCAACCGGCACGGACCACGCCGCATCCCGCCAGCTAGCTGCCTGCTCCGGAGCCCAGCTGGCTCACCGGACCCCAGCTTTCCGAGAAGAAGGACCGAAGGCTGGCCCCACCCTGGTCCCGGCCTTCAGGTCACGGCGGGTCGCACACGGTGCTTCGCGGGGTCCGCGAGCGGCTGGTCTGTCGGTTGACCTGTCGCTATTCCTCAACGGAAATGGTCAGCCGCTTGCCGTATCCGATTTCCACGTCCTTGGCCGCGACCCTCCTGAGGAGGTTCACGATCTTCTCAAAAAGAGGTTCACCCAGAAGGCTTCGGCTCTGGGCGGCCTCTTTCCAGACGATGTGAACAGGACGTTCAACGTCGGTGGTCAGGCGATCCCACAGCGCATCAAGATTGTTTCCATAGTACGGACCGAAATCCAAGGCCGCGGCAAGTACCCGATGAAGGTCCGCTTCTGAATGTACTTCCCCGCCAGGGATGACTATCGTCGCCATGTCTATTTCCACCTTGGGAGCTCATAGATCGTCTCATAGTGATCGCACGTGATGTATGCGAGCCCGTCGTTGGACCACAGCAGCCTGGTTCCCGGCTGCTTTTTGCGGCTCATGTCCGACCGCAGCCCGACGTCAGCCTCCCGCCAGGTTCGGCCAGGCGCAGGCGGCACCACGTCGCCAGCATTGTTCCCAAAGAGATCACCACCCATCTGGCCACCGGGAACGTAGTTTCCCAACGCCTTTCCAGGTTCCCACCCGGCAGCTTTGGCCACGTCCTTGGTGACGTAGTTGGCGGGTAGCCGTCCGGTATTCCTGAGCGATTCGATGAGCGGGTTGGCGGCCTCGGCCGTCCGCAAGCGGTTCACTGCTGATTCGACCGGCGTGCGCACCCCGGAGCCCGTCGCGGCACTCGACTCCGCGGTCCCGGCCGGCGCGATGACCGCAGCCCCGGCAGACGCGCCGACCGACGTCCCACCGCAGTTCCGCGCCGCGTACGCCCGGGCCACCCGGCCACAGCCCAACAGAACATCGGCCGCCCGCGCACACGCCTCGGCCGCCGCCCGGAACGCCGCAGCCGCCCTCGCCGCCGCCGGGTCACGGCCGCGCGCGACCGCCGTCGACGCCCGGGCCGCCTGGGACCGCAGCCGCGCGGCCTGCCCGTGCAGCGCATGGGCCAGTTCGTCGGTGCCCCCGCCGATGACACGGACCGCCTCGCACAGGCCCGTGAGTTCCGACCGACCTGTCACAGCGAGGCCGCGTACCGCCCGGCGGCGGAGGCCGCTTCCGTCAGAGCCGCGATCGCCTGGTCGACCTGCTTCTCCGCGGCCTGCAAGGTCGCGATCATGTTCTTGTCGACCTGCTGGGCGCTGCCGCCGATGATCGCGTTGACGTGGCCGACAGCCTGGGAGAACTTCGGTTTGAACGCCGCGAGCCCGCCCGCCTGGGTTCGAGCGTCCTGGCCGAGCTGGTGGATCTGCTGGCGGAGCTGGTCGAGCTGGGACATCGGACCTCCGTTAGGGGTGGAAGAGGAGCAACAGGACCAAAACCGCGACCGCGATGCCGAGCCCCACCAGGAACCACCGGGAACCGGCCGGCGAGGACGGCGGAGGCGGCGCGGGGGCAGGGACGGCCAGGGCGATCACCCGGTCGGCGGCGGCCTGGACGGCGCGGACGGCGGCGGTCACCTCCGCCTCGCCGGCCCGGGTGACGGGGACGGCATCGAGGGGCCCGGAGAGCAGGTTCGGGCGGCCGACCCGGGCCAGCGCAGCGCGGGCCGCGTCGATCCGCCGGCCCGTCTCGGTACGCAGGCGGGCGTGCCGGGCCCGGGCTGCGTCGCGCTCGGCGGCCGCGGCGGCGACCTCGGTGTCGTACTGCTGGTCGAGGCGTCCGGCAGCCGCGCGGGTCGCCCCAGCTGAGCCGGTGACGTCGGCGAGCGCGGCGAGGTAGTCCTCGTAGTCGGCCATCACGCGTTCCAGTCGACGCGGAGCAGGGCCGAGGCCGTCCGGCGGTCCAGCGGGGCCATGGGGACGACGGTGACGGGTTCGGCGTGCTCGTGCCGGTCGTGGAACAGCGCCCGGTTGTCCCTGGGCGTCCACGTCACCGTGTGTCCCATCAGGTCGACGATGTCGCGCTGGGAGACGCGTACCGCGAGGATCGCGTCGATCTCGACTGACGGATCGAAGCTGAGGTGGGAGCGGTAGGTGCCGACGCTCGTCCACCAGCCGAGCAGGTGGGTGCCGCACACCGGCCCGGCCCGGAGGACCGTGCGGAGCGCGTCGGCACCGGTCACGAAGTCCTCCCCGGGGGTGTCCATGCCCCGGATCCGGTCCAGTGCGAGCCCGACGACGTAGTGCGGGCCAGCGGCGGACGTGGAGGCGGCGAGCGCGGCGGCCAGGTCCCGCAGCGCGTCGGGGACGTCGGGAGCGGCGATGGTGCGGACCGGATAGCCCAGCAGTTCCATCAAGCGGAGCAGCTCGTCGGTGCCGCTCCCGGTGAACTCAGCCGCGCCGAGCCCATTGAGCAGGGTGAACGTGGCGTCGCCGGCCGGGTGTTGCAGGGCCAGGGACACCGCCGCCGCCTGCAGGGCGCCTACGGCGAGGTTCCCGCCCGCCTCGGCGCGCCGGCCGCCGCTGCCGAGGACGGCGAGGTGCCGGCCCGGTTCGGCGCTCAGTGCGACGCCGCCGGGGCGCAGGGGCAGGGCGATGGGCAGGCCGAGCAGGGCGACGCGCGGGCCGTCGGGGGCGGCGGCGCGGAGCCGGAGGAGTTCGTCGGCGGCGTCGGCGAGCTGCGCTGGCCGGCCGCCGGCGAACACGACCGGCGGCTCGTCACAGCCGGTTCGCCGCGTCCACGCGGTGTGCCGGATGTTCCGCAGCTCGGTGTCCTCGCCGGCCGCGATGACGACCCGCCGGTTCGCGGCGCGCTGTCCGAAGTCGAGGTTGACGATCGCCTCGCCCCGGTAGCGCAGGTGCGCCGCGTCCGGGTTCTGCGCGTCGAGGATCGCCCGGGACTCCCCGGCAGAGTTCTTGAACGCGATCCGGATCGGGAACTGCGCGTAGATGCCGTCCTGCTTGCCGAGCAGGGCGGTGATGCCAGAGATGGTCTGGGAGGCCAGGACCAGGTGGATGCCGTACGCCCTGCCGCGCCGGGCCAGCCGTTCCACCAGCTCCACGGCCCGGTCGGTGAGCGCGTCGGTCTCCTCGAACAGCACCTGGAACTCGTCGATGACCACCACGATCCTGGGCAGGACTGTGCCGGGGACCGCCCGCAGATAGGTGGCCAGGTTGTCTCCGTGCGGCCGGATCAGCACACTGCGCCGCTCGAACTCCCCGAACAGATAGTCGAGGGCCGCGACCGCGAACTCCCGGTCGCTCTCCAGGCCGATCACCCGGGCCTGCGGCAGCCAGTCGGGGCTGTCCGGGGTCGCCGCCAGCGGGTAGAAGGAGACGCCGTCCTTGAGGTCCAGGAGGTAGAGGGACACCTGCGAGGGCGCGTAGTACGCGGCGACGGCGTGCACGAGGACCTTCAAGAAGTTGGACTTGCCCTGGCCGACGGCACCGGTGACCAGGACGTTGTGCCGCTGGTCGCGTTCGTCGCCGAGGCTCAGTTCCACCACCGTCGCGCCGTCCATGCCGATCGGCACAGAGATGCCGTCGACGCTGGACCTGGTCGCGTCAGCGGTCGCTAGAAGCTCGGCGAACCGGACGCTGGGTGCGGCGGCCGCGCGGGCCAGCCGGGCCGCCGCGCCGACGGCGCCGGTCAGGATCCGGGACGCGGGCGGCTGGTCCAGGCGGACCGGTGTGCCGGGCAGCCGCGACCAACCTTCCGACACGCCGATGGTGACCGTGTCGCCGACGTCGCCGAACAGGTCGGACGGGCCGGCCGGGTCCAGGTGCAGGAGGAAACTGATGCCGCAGGCCGGGCCGGCGCGCAGCAGCGCCCGCAGCGTCGAGGACAGCGCCGGGGTGAGTCCGTGCGGCAGGTCCAGGAGCACGACCAGGCGGAACATCTCGACGGGCCGGCCGGCGGCGGTGCGCAGCCCGCCGAGGGTGACCCCCCGGCCGCGCCGCAGGTCGGTGATCCGCCGGACGTCCTCCGACAGCCGCCCCAGCAGGTCGCCGAGATCGGCCTCGCTCGCGCCCGGGGCTTCGACCAGGTCCGGGTCGGCCTGCCGGAGTTCGGCGAACGGCGCGAACAGCCCGCGCAGCAGCGGATCGAACCCGCTCAGCGCGAGTTGACCCGGCCCCGTGCCGAGCAGCGCCCGCAGCGTCACACCGTGCAGAAAACCCAAGGGCGATTCCGACGTGTACGCCGTGAGACTCGCCCGGTCCAGCAGCGGCACGAGCAGGGGTACGCCGTCGAGTTCGCCGATCCGCACGCAATGGGAGTAGGCCAGCGGATCGGTCACCGGGGTCGGGTCGGAGCCCCAGGGCGCGCCCGCCGCCCCGGGTGCGAGCGCGGCGACGGCGGCCCTGCAGGCGCGCCGGGCCTCGCCAGCCGCCTGGCGACCTCGGGCCGCGATCCCGGCTGTCGCCATTCCCCGGGCGACGCCCGCCTCGGCGACCCGGTCGGTGTGGGCCACCTCGGCGGTGCGGTCGGCCGCGGCCAGCACGCCCAGGGCCCGGGCGGCCGCGGTGCGCAGGCCGGTCGCGGCGAGGGCCAGCGCGTCACCCGTCGTGGGCATACCGCCCCACCAGCACCTGCGCCGGGCGGAGCAGGGCATCGTCGACGAGGTACCCGCGACGCCTCTCCGCCAGTACCAGATCATGGTGTTTCGGGTCTTCGACCGGCACCTGCTCGACCGCCTCGTGCCATCTCGGGTCGAACGCCAACCCGAGCGCTTCGATCGGTCGGACGCCCCGCCGGGCCAGGACCTCCGTCAGCTCGTCGACCATCGAGGCCACGGCCGGCTCCGGTGCGGCGTCGACGGCACCGACCCGGTCGAGGATGAGCAGGAGTTCGCGGTAGACCGGCGCGAGGAACTGCAGGACCAGGTTCTTCCGGCCGAACTCCAGCTCCTGGTACAGCCGGTCGTAGAGCTGCTGCCGCCCCCGGTCCTCCAGCAGCCGGCGCTGGAACAGGTCCCGCAGGCCGGCGACCTCCTCGGCGAGGACGATCAGCGGCTCGGTCATATCCCCTTCCTCACGATCAGGTTCGTCGACCGGAAGATGGCGTCGGCATGCTGCCACGCGGGCTTGCGGTGCAGGTGGACGTACAGGTAGACCAGGCCAGCCATCAGGGGCAACGCGCACAACAGAGCCATCGCGGTACCGGTGCCGCCGTCACTGTTGAGGCCGCCACATCCGATGCACATCAGGATGACCAGGCCGGTGATCCAACCACCCACATTGGAGTGTTCCCACCTCATCTCACGGGACGCGCCGGCCATCCGGCGCAGGTCACGGACTGCCTCGGCGGCGTCGGGGTCGCTCAGGCGCAGGGCGGCGATCCGGTCGGCGTGCTGCTCCAGCCGCTGGACCTGCGCCTCCGAGGTCGCGACGATCGCGCCGTCGCGGAGCAGCGTCAGCGACTGCCGGGCCACGCCCTCCAGCGCCGCCGCCAGGTAGTACTTGAAGTACTCGTTGTCCGGGTTCCCGGACACCACCGACTCCATCACCACGAGGGCCTTCGGGGCGTCCTCGGTGGCCAGGTGGATCTGGGCGACCGCGGTCCGGGTCACCGGGTTGTTGGGCGACAGCCGCAACGCGATGTCGAACTCGCGCATGGCCTGCGCCCACTTGGTCTGCTCGCTGTAGACCTCGCCCAGGTCGTGGTGGTAGTCGTAGTTCTCCGGTTCCAACCGGATCGACTCGGCGAACTCGAACTCCGCATCCGGAAACTGCGCGGTCAGGAACGACGCCTGTGCCCGCAGCGCCCACGCCTCGTGGTCGCTGCCCCGCAGGTTCGTCGCCTCGCGGGCGGCCCGGTGCGCCGCCCCCGGGTTGCCCATCGCCATGTACGCACGGGCCCGCTCCAGCCAGTCCCCCTCGCCGGCCGTGCTCTCGGCCTGCGGCTGGGACCGCTGCCGGGCGAGCCGCTCGTCGAACGCCGACCGGGAGGCCGCGTCGAGCAGCGCCTGCTCGGCCCGGTCGATCTGCTGGACCCGCAGCTCCGCCTCGGCCCGGCGCGCCGGGTCGGCACTGGCCTGCCGCTTGATCCAGGTCCGGCGTTCCTTGCTCACGGCGGCCCGGATCGCCGGCACGTCGGCGGCCTGGGCGATCTGCAGGATCTCGTAGTAGTTGACCCACTCGTCAGCCATGGCTATCCAACCTCTGTCGCGGTCATCATCTGCGCCGCGTCCAGGACGTCGGCTCGGGACATATTGGAAACGTTGGCCACCTCGAACGTGCCCAGCGACGACCGGGACGTGAGGTCGAGTACCTCGATGAACACGGTCTGGTCGATGTCATAGGCGTACTTGATCTCCACCGGCGCACCGGCTGGATACGGCGGGATAGTGACCCGGACCGGATTACCCCCGTTGACGATCCGCACATAGTTCGGGTCTGTGTCGTCGCCGACGGTGACCTCCACGTCAATCTGGGTCTGGCTATCGCGGATCGTGTGAAAGACACCGGTGCCGTAGCCGGGGATCTTCGAGTTGTGCGGGATCAGGACGTTGTTCTCCTGCCGGCCGGTGTCCGGGTTCAGGGCCAAAGTGCCCAGGCCGTGCGAGGTGATGTCGCCGATCCGGACCGGGCTGCCGTTGATCTGCAGGCCGGGCGCGGTGCCCCGCTCGGCCTCGGCGAGCCGGGCCTGGACGGCCGCGCCGAGCGCGACGACCTCGTCCGGGTTGATCCGGCGCTCGACCGGCCGGTCGATGACGGTGTCGACCATCCGGCGGACCATCGGCATCCGGGTGGAACCGCCGACCAGGAGAACCCGGTCGATCTGCTCCCACGCCATCCCGGCATCGTCGCGGACCATCTCGGTCAGCTCCCGGGTCCGGCTCAGCAGGCTCGCGGTGACCCGTTCGAAGTCCTCGCGGGTGACCTCGACGGTGCCAGTGTGGGCGGGCGTGCCGAGGACCACCCGGGTCCTGGCGACCTGGGTCAGCGAGTGCTTGGCCAGCACGGCGCGCTCGCGGAGCAGGGCCTCGAGGTGCCCGCCGTCGATCAGGTCCTCACCGCCCGACTCGACGAACCGGGCATTGATCAGATTCATCAGTTCGTTATCCCAGTTGAAGCCGCCGAGATTACGGTCGCCACCAGTGGCGACGATGTCGAAGTCGCCGCCGGAGATTCGCAGAATAGTGACGTCGAAGGTGCCACCGCCGAGGTCGTAGACGAGCGCGGTGCCGTTGAATCCGGTCGCCAGTCCGTAGGCGAGTGCGGCGGCCGTCGGTTCGTTCAGAACGCGGACGACGTTGAGTCCGGCGATCGTGCCGGCATCCTGGGTCGACCTGCGCTGGGCGTCGTCGAAATAGGCCGGCACGGTGACGACCGCATCGGTGACCGGCTCGTCGAGCGCCGCCTCGGCGTCCTCCCGGAGCCGCTTGAGGATCATCCCGGCGACCTCTTCAGCCCGGAAGGTCCGACCTTCGGTGGTGTCGAATCGCCAAGAAGCATCCCCCATGTACCGTTTCACAAACTCCACCACGTCCAGCGGGGCGGTCGTGGCGGCGCGTTTGGCCATCGTGCCGACGAGCGGCGAGTCGCCCTGGAACAGCACGACCGATGGGGTGATCGCCTCGCCGTCCCGGTTGAGGAGAACCTCTGGTTGATCGAGATTGTTGACCACCGCGACGGCGGAGAATGTCGTCCCCAGGTCAATCCCGATAATGCGGCCCACGTATTCTGCCCTCCGCGCATTCGGAATTACGTTTTACTTACACGTATGAGTTTCGGCGCACGCGGGGCCATTATGGATTTCCGAATATTGTCGCCGAACGCGGTCGACATTAGCACTTGGGCATTGACTGTTATTCATCTATTCGGACTACGTACCGAGACGGTCCGGACACAACAGGCGACCGATCATCCAGTGATCGGTCGCGGAGACGAGAACGCGCTTGACGACGGGCCTGACGGAGAGTAGTAGCTCCACATTGCACAGTGACACTTCCCCACTCCGCGCGGTTGGCCTCGACCGCCTGGACCCGCGCGGTCGTGCCGGCCTCCAGCCACACCGGTCCGCTGGACGGGCGGCGCGTCGTGGACCGGCACATGGGCGACGTCAGGCCGGGCACAGTAGCGGCGGGCGCCCGCGCCGACGGGCATGCCCCCAGTCCCCGCCGCACCAGGATGAGGATCTCCGTGCCCACCGGCCCTTCATCACGGGCTACCCGGCCGGCGTGTGGCTCGGGGTGCGAGCACGCACCGTCGGGCACAGGGCACAAGCACAGGCTGCTCGCTGTACTTTCGGCCAACGAGCCGACTGCTCCTTGTGCCGATGTGAATCGCCCACCGCCGGGGCACCGTGGAGGCATGTCCAACCTCCCCTACCGGCGGGGCCGGTCTGCTGCGACCCGGCCCTGGGTCACCATCGGCACGTGGGTCGCCCTCCCCGCGCGTACGCACGCCCAAACCTGCCGCCACTTCGGCGGACGGACCGCTCCTGCCGCATGAAGAACCAATGACTAGCCGAACGAAAACCCCGAACCCGCTCGACAAACCGCCGGTCATCCGACCGCAACGAAGGAGTAAGTGATGAGATCACCACAGAACACCTCCAGCAGTTGGTTCGTTCGAGGCCGGCTCGTCGGTGCCGCGGCGATCGCGTTCGCGGTGTTGGTGCTGATAGAGAACGTGTTGTTCGCGGTAACGGGCGCGCCGGCCTACGACGCTCCGATCGAGGAAGTGCTGGCCTACTACACGGCCAACCGCGACGCGGTCGCGATCGTGTCCGGGCTGGTAGCCCTGTACCTGCCGCTGCTGCTCGTGTTCGTGACGGGCCTGCACGGCCTCGTGGAGCGGCGCGGCGGAGCGGGCGCCGACTGGTCGCGCCTCGCCTTGGCCGCTGGCGCGACGCTGTCGGCCATCTTCGTGCTGGTCAACGTCCTGCAGATCGGGCTCGCGCTCTCCGCCAGCGGGCTCGCCGAGCCGACGCCCGCGTTCGGGCTCGTCTGGCAGATGCACGCGGCGGCGTTCGCACTGACGCTGCCGATGCTCGCCACCACCTGCATCGGCTCGACCCTCGCCGCGCACGCGAGCGGGCTGACTCCGACCTGGCAGCGCCTGCTGGGCATGGTGGGCGGGAGCCTGCTGCTCGCCGCAGGGCTGGGCAACCTCGCGATCGCCGACGGCTCGCCGCTGATCTTCGTTGGGCTCCTAGGGTTCGTCGCCTGGCTCGCCTGGCTGCTCACGACCGGCGTGCGTCTCGTCCGGTCGTGACCGAGATGGGGACGGCGCCGAGTTCGCGCACGCGGGCGAGGACTCCATGGAGGGCCGCCCGGGGATGGCAGCCACAGCCTCGATCTCGACCACCCGTGCGTATGCACGCCCAGATATGCCGCCACTCCGGCGGACTGACCGCTCCTCTGGAAAAGAGAACCGATTCTGCTGATCGCCGCCCGACATGCAGCCATTCCGTCATCAGTCGGGGTTGTGGGGTTCGACCACCCGGTACTGCAGGGCAGTGGTCCACGGCTCTCCCTGCCGCTGCTCGAGCGGGGAGCCCTCGTTGCTGGACTCGCCACGTAGGAACAGGCACATCCTCGAGCGCACGTTGCAGATCATTCCGTAGTTCCAGCCGTTGTTGTTCGTCTGGGCGTACCAGGTCCACAGCTGGCTGCCGCCGGAGTCCCTGCACGGCCTCTGGACTGCCCTTGGACGCCACCCTGCTGCACGCCCGCCGGGCGGCCCCGGCGGGCTGAGGACACGGTGGGATTCGTGGTCGGCGACGCCCCGCACTGGTCGGTCGGATCATCGAGGAGATCCGACCGGCACGTCCGGCCCGACCGCATCCGCCGCAACCGGGGCCGCCGGCTGGGGACCGGGTGTCGACGGCAGGTCGCGCATGCCCCGAACTGGGGACAGCAGCACCGGCAGCACCGCGAGCAGTTCGAGCACCGCCCCTGCCCACATCGCGGGCCGGGCGCCGAAGGTCTGGCCGAGCAGCCCGCCGAGCAACGCTCCGACGGGCATCGCGCCCCACATCACGAACCGCACCGTGGCGGTCATCCGGCCGAGCAGCTCCGGCGGGCACACCCGCTGCCGGAACCCCACCGCACTGATCTTGAAGGTCATGAACACCACCCAGCCCAGGCAGTGCAGCAGCAGCGCCCCGGCCAGCCGGGCGTCGGCCTGGAACAGTGGCACCGCCGCCAGCCACAACACACTGCTGACCAGCATGGACACCCACATCGCGCGGCCCTGGCCGAGCCGGGCCATGAATCGCTCGGCGACCAGGGCGCCGAGCACTCCACCGACCGCCTCGGCGCTGAACACCAGCCCGCACAGTCCCGGTGACAGCCGCAGTTGTCCGGCCAGCAGCACCAGCAGCATCGACGAACCGAGCACCCCGGCCAGGTTGGAGATCGCGCCGGTGACCGTGATGACGCGCAGCAGCGGGTGGCCGAACACGAACCGCAGCCCGGCCCGGATCTCCAGCCACAGCCGGGCCCCGGCCAACGGATCGGGGCGGACGTCCGCCCGGCGGATCCGGCTCAGGAACGCCGCCGACGCCAGGTACGAAACCGCGTCCACCGCCACCGCGAACGGCGCGGTCACCGTCGCGACCACCAGACCGCCGAGGCCCGGCCCGCCGATCCCGGCGACGTTACGGGTCACCTCCAGCGCCACGTTGCCGGCGACCACCTGGTCGTCGGAGACGAGGGCCGGCAGGTAGCTGCCGTAGGCCACGTCGAAGAACACCGTGCACACCGACAGGCCGAAGGCGACCAGGTACAGCTGCGGCAGCGTCAATACCCCGAGCGCACCGGCCACCGGCACCGAGCCGAGCATCGCCGCCCGGCCCAGGTCGCCGGCGAGCATCACCCGACGGGGGCGGGCCCGGTCGACCCACGCACCGGCCGGCAGGCCGATCAGCAGGAACGCCAGGTACTCGAACGTCACCAGCCACCCGACCTGCGCCGGGCCGGCGTGCAGCGTGCCGATCGCGACCAGGGGCAGCGCGACCAGCGTGACCGCGGTACCGGTCTGGCTGACCGCGTCGGCCGCCCACAGGCGCCGGAAGTCGGGATGGCGGAACAGGCTGGCGCGAGGTGCTGTCATACCTGCCAAGATCGCTCGGACCGGGTCGCCCGGGCCAATGTTTTAGACTGGACGAAAACGAGGAGGCGGGTTGACCGAGATCCGGTTCGGGGCCGGCGACGTGGCCGCGATCCGGTTCGCCGTGTCCCCGCTCGGCGAGACCATCGGCAGCCTGCGCGCGCTCACCGACCCCGGTCACCACCCGCTGCACCTGGACTGGATCCGGGCCGCCCGGCCGTTGGCCGAAGACCTGGCCACCGAGCTCGCCCCACTGCTCGACCTGGTCCGGGCCGACCAGGTACCGATCGGGCTCACCCCGCCGCCGGCCTGCCCGCTGGCCGACCTCGAGGAGGAACTCGCGACGGCGTCGGCCAGCCCGGGCCCGGAGCTGCCCCCACTGATCGCGGCGGTGCGCGCCTGGTGGCGGGCGGCGGTCCAACCACACTGGCCCCAGATGCGGGCCGTGCTGGAGGCCGATATCGGGTACCGGGCCCGCCAACTCGCCGAGGATGGCTTCGAGACCCTGCTCGACCGGCTGCATCCGAGCCTGAGCTGGGCCGGCGACCGGCTGGTCGCCGACGACGGCCAGACCGACACGCTCGACGTCCGGGGCCACGGACTGCCACTGACCCCGAGCGTGTTCGCCGGGCACCGGGTCCTGCTGCCCGTGGCCGGCGCGCCGCGCCCACACGTGGTGTACCCGGCCCGGGCGGTCGGCACCCTGTGGGAACGCGGCCACCAGGCCGCCGACGGGCTCGCCAGGCTGATCGGCCGGAGCCGGGCCCGACTGCTGGCCCACACCACCTCACCGGCCAGCACCACCCAGCTCGCCGCACGGACCGGGCTCAGCCTCGGCGCGGTGTCCCAGCACCTGGCCGTGCTGCGTGACGGCGGGCTGGTCGCGGCGCACCGGTACCGCCGCGAGGTCCTCTACTCCGTCACCGACCTGGGCACCGCTCTCCTCGGCCGCGACTGAGGCCCTCACCGCCCGGCCACCCTCGGGCACCGTCGCTCAGTCCACCTCCGCCACCGCGCGGGCGAACTGGGCCGCGTACAGCCGGGCGTACGCCCCGTCCGCCGCGAGCAGACCCTCGTGCGTGCCCTGCTCCACGATCGAGCCGTGCTCCATCACGAGGATCAGGTCGGCGTCGCGGATCGTGGACAACCGGTGGGCGATCACGAAGCTGGTCCGGCCCTTGCGCAGTTCGTTCATCGCGCGCTCGATCAGCACCTCCGTGCGGGTGTCCACGGAGCTGGTCGCCTCGTCGAGGATCAGGATGGCCGGCTCGGCGAGGAACGCGCGCGCGATGGTGATCAGCTGCTTCTCGCCGGTACGCTGCCAACCAGGTTCAGGCGAGCGCCTTGAAGGAATGCGGCGATGACGTGGTCGGTCCTAGAGTGGACGTCAGAGATCGCACGTTGAGATCAGACGGCCGGTAGCCGCGGTCGGCGCAGACCGCCGCGTGCTCGCCGGGACGGGTCGCCGGGTCGATGCGGGTACCAGCGGCATCGGCACGGACGTGGTAGACGACCGCGTGCTCGTGCTCGTGGTCGAGAAGATGAGCGGAGTGGGTGGTGATCCGGTACATCATCCGGCTTGGTCCTCAGAGGCTCTTGGAGACGGAGTCCTTTCTGCCGCTGATCGTGATGGCGAACGCAGCGATTCCCAAGATGCACAAGACCGCGAAAATCACCATAGTGGTGACGGCCGCCGGCAGGGCGTCCACAGACCGAGAAGTGCCGGCCGATCTTGTGGTTGCTGACGCTCCAGAAAGAAAGCCCGCCACCGCCAGTATCTGCAACGCGGCGTAGATCACGCCTGCGACCGCCCCCGACATCCGTTCGCGACGATCAGTCATCCAGGTGGTCTGCGCCACCACGCACGTGAAGGAGATAACAAAGGGCGCGTAGCGCCATCCCACGTACTCGGTGCCGCCAAAAGCCAGTCCCGCCGCAGACACCGGCAGCACCGTGGCGAAGACAACGATCGTCGTACCGATGGCACTCCGCACCGGGCTTTCGACCGTGCCCATGGCAACCGGGTCCCGCTGTCGGAAGCTGGCCACTGTCATGACAATGACGACGAGCGAGCCGCCGACTGCGATGATCACGACCAGGTCCTCCGCGGAACTACCTGAGATCATCAGCCATACGGTCAGGAGAGTTGGGACCATCAGGGTCAACGATTGCGTCCAGCGTCCGACGAACAGCGCCGTGCCCACGATCACGACCGCCGCCAGCGGCGCCGCAACGTGGTTGAGTACCCCTGACGCCACTCCATAGCCGCCGAGGAGAGCGCATACGGCGCCGACCGCCATGAACAGCAGTGTCCAACTCAGTATCCGGTCACGCCTCACTACGTCTCCGATGTAGGGCTTGGCCTGGACCAGTGCCGACTGTCGGGTCCGCAGCCCGTGGAACCTGGCCACTGCACCACCGAGTTGTCCGCGTACCGCAGCGAGTTCCGCAGCCGACACGGTGATCCGGTATTCGGCCTCCCCGCATCTCCTGGTCAGATCCGAGAGTCTCTCGGTGAACACGAGAAACTGTTCGGACAGCACTTTGCGAAGCAGACGCGCCTCCGCCTCAGACTCGGAAATCCGCCCCTTGGTCCTGGCGATCTCTTCCCGAAGCCGATCACGATCGGCTGTGGCTTCGGCGAGTTGCCCGAGTAGCTCGGACTCGCGGTTGCGCAACTGCTCCACAAGGCGGGTCGCCCCCACGAGCTCAGTCTCCGCGGAAGCCAGTTGCTCGTCCAAGCTCCGGTTGATGATCTGATACACCGTGACCGCGACGTTGCCGGTTTTCCCCGTGACAACAACGTTTGCGGTTCCGCGCACATCGGCATCTCCGGTGTGCCGCACAACGGTCCTACCCTCACCGGACAGGAATCGTCTCCACCCACCGACCGTTCGACCTGGGCTCACTGCTCATCGCCCGTGATCGCCCGTCCACCACCCTCGGCCCGAGCGCTTCCGGTGTCCTCCACCAGTCTGCCGCCGCCGCCACCGACCATGCCGGTGATCGCCACACTGCCGGAGCCCGACGCCGTGGCATCACCTGATCTTCTGACCTCACGGGACCCCGACTGCCCCGAACGCAACGACGCCCACAGGGTGACACCGATCGCGGCGACGGCGCCCAACGCCCCCAGGACCTGTGCGGGATAGTTCCCCTTGACCGAACCCAGCAGGACAAACCCTGCTGCCAGAATGAGCAGCGCCAAACACGTCGCCCAGATTGCCACCCGCGCCGGTCGGCTCATGTATCCATCATCACCCACCACAACGCACGGCACCAGTCCCATGGCACCGAGCTACCCTCCACTTCGAAGGTGAGTGGCCCGCTGCCCCGGGGCCCTCTTCTTCGGTGGTTAGCCTGCTGGAGGCGGTGAGTGCGTCATTGTTGAGGCAAGGTCGGGGACCGTACCCGCCGACGCGGTGCGCACCACGACGCCCTACAGCGGTCTGGGACCGCGACCTCAGGCGGTCTATCGCGACGAGCCGGTCACGGTCAAAACCCACATCACAGCCCGGGGACACCGGTCTGCGGTTCGGGTCACCTGGCGCACCGGGTCGAAGATCCGCCACGGACGCCACCGGCCGATGGCCGGCCGGTTTGTGTTCAGCCGCATCAGGCCAGCCGGCACCGCGTCCAAACGCCTCCACAAAGGCCGCGCGCGCGTATCCGCGGCACGATGGACCGGCTCCTACGCGGCGACACACCCCCGGGTGGCCGGTGCGACGTGAAGACCCTCGCTTCCGAGGCCGGCGTGTCCCGCAATGGCCTGTACACCACGTACTCCCACCTCAAGGAGGAGTTCGGGGAGCGGCGTGAGCGCCTTCGGCGAGCAGGCGAGATCACCGACCCCCGCGACGCCCAGATCACCCGGCTGAAAGAGGAGATCGCCAGGTTGCGAACCCGGATCGGTGACCGCGACTCGACCATCGCCGAACTCACGGCGATGAAGACCATGGCACTGTCCCGGCTCGCCGCCCAGCATGAGGAGATCGTCCGGCATCGTAGCCAACTCGGCAGCCAGGGCAACATTCGCCCACTGCGACGCGCCCAGGAACAACCGCGCACTGAGATGTGAATCGGCCCGCCCTCCCGCCCCGGGAGCTCGGCACGCCGGGTCCTCCGTCACCCGCGGCACGAGCAGGGTACAGGCGGTGCTCAGCAAGGCCGGCCGCCTGCTGGTCTGCGCTCCACCGTTACGATCATGGTGCAAGGCTGCTGCGTGCCCGGTTGGTCAACGACGAGATGCCCGCATGCCATCAGCCCGGCTTCCTCGATCTGACCAAGCCACTGAGGCAGGGTCAGCGGCCACCGACGGACAGGGAATTGACGCCCGCCAGGGCTGCTCAGCCAACCGGAACGGTCAGCGAGCCAGCCTGGGTCAGGAGTGGCGAAGATCAGACGCGCCTGCGGGTGCAGCGTTGTGGCGAGGACGCGCAGTAGAAGCCCGGGCTCGCACAGTCCCACCGCGCCGAAGATCGACAGGTAAAGGTCAGCAGGCGGGGCGTCGGCGAGGTAGTCAAGCGCGTCGGCCGCGTAGAAGTTGATGTGCGGCCATGCGGCGCGGGCCCAGCGGATCTGTTCGGCGGCGATGTCCACGCCGACGCAGTACGCTCCGGCTGCGGCGAGGGCGGCAAGGTTGTGTCCGCGTCCGCAACCCAGCTCAACGACCCGCAGGCCCTTGACATCGCCGAGGAGTTCGATGCCGGGTCCGTGGCCGGGGTACTGCGTGAGTTCGAGGCGGCCGACCGTCTGTCCATCGGGATTTCCGGCACTAAGTGCCTGGTGGTTCCACGCGGCAGCGTTGACGGCGGCGGCTTCACGCATCGGAGTTTTAGCTTCCGGTCACTTCGAGGTGCGACTGGATGGTGCGGGCCTTCTTCGAGTTGCCGATCAGGCTTCGGGCGATGGCCTTGTACTCCTTCGACGCGGTGCGCATCGCGGCCACGTCGCCTGCGTCAACGCCCGGGTTGGTTTTGATCCACCGGTCGATGTTGCCGGCGACCTGCTCCAACAGCTGCGCCTCCTTGGTCAGGACCGACCGGAGGATGCCGGCGGACTCGGTCCAGTTGTGCGGGTGAGGCGGCAGGGAGACGCCCGCGGTGTCGAGCTGGTAGTTCGTGTACTTGAGCGTCGTGCCGATCCCCTCGAGCATGTCGCGGACAACCACGACCCGCCCGGTCGTGTCCTTGGGTACTGCCATACAACCTCCTTGAGACGGTCGGAGGACCACCCGGCGGGTGGTCCTCCGACGGGTCAGGCGACCTACGCCAGGTCGCCCAGGCTGCGCTCGATCCACGGCCCGCGCATCGCCGACAGCTCCTTCCGGAACCGGTCGATGTCAGCACCGAACGGGACGACACAGCCACCGCTCATGTTAGGCGTCCCCTGGCAGCCGTGCACCAACCTGCCGCCCAGCGCCGCATGGGCCAGGACGCTCTCCCTGCGGCGGGACTCGTTGAACCACGTACCGTGGTACAGCTCGTCGAGAACCTGAGCCTCGCTCTCGTCGAGGTCGTAGACGACCCGGGCCGTAGCGCACAGCATCCAGGCCGGGGACGCGTTGCTGATCGTGCCGTCCATCTCTACCCGGTTGAGCGCCATCAGGGTACCGAGCTCACGGAGCATGGTCAGGGTCTTCGGGGTGGCGAAGTCCAGCTCCGGGTTGTCCAGGTGCTCGGGGCGGTACATGTGCGCGTAGACGGAGTGCGCGGTGGCCAGCACCTCGGCCGGGTCGGTGCTGGTACGCCCGTTGGCCTTCACGAAGTCGCACACCATTTGCTCGATGGTGATCTCGTCGGACTCCACCGCCGGCAGCAGCTCCGCGGCCACCCGGCCCCAGTCACACAGCAGCCAGCTGGGGTTGGTGTAGCGGAAGAAGAACTCACCGGGGTTGATGGCGAGCAGGTTCCCCGTGACGGAGACCCCGGCGACCTGGTTCCATCCGGCGGTGAACGCGATGGGCATCTCGACTTCGATCAGCTTCTGGTCGATCACAGTCGCAGACATTGCTACCTCCTGATGCGGAGCGGGAAGGGAATGACGGTGGGCTCGACGACCACCGTGTAGCCGTTCTTGATCACGGCGGTCGTGTTGCGCCATCGGGCGGCGATCAGCGACGCCTCGTGGGGGCTCGCCGCCTCGACCTGCCGGACGGGGTGGTCCGGTCGGTCCGGGTGAAACATGTAGACGGTGTGCATGACCTGGCCTTCCGGATTGGGGCCGGACCCCCGACGTGCGAACTCAAGCTCGCGACCCAGGGGCGACTACTCGTCGTCGTCCGCGTCGGGCTCGGGCTTCTCGCCGCTGTACAGGTAGTCCTTCATGGCCGTGTCACCTCCCGCGTTCTGTCGGATGTGGGACGGGCCCGGCGGCCGAGTCTCGTGGGGGCTTCGACCGCCGCGCCCGCTGTGAGTAGCCTGTTGCCTACGGTCGGTCCTTCCCAAGATGTGAGCCGTGTGCCCACATCGCCCAGCCCACACCCCGGCAGGTGGCAGGCAGATGGAAACCTTCGGTCAGGCACTACGGCGACTGCGCGACGAACGTGGCTTCTCCCTGCGCGGACTCGGGAAGAAGGCCAGCTTCGACTACAGCTATCTCTCGCAGGTCGAACGCGATGCCCGCTGGCCGTCGCGGGACGTGCCGGTCCGCTGCGACTTCGTTTTGGGCTCCGGTGACACCCTGACGGCCCTCTACGACCGGGAGGAACGCGCCCGGGTGGCCCGACGTTTGGCGGGGCGCCAGCCCACACCAGCCCACACCGCGACCGTGGATTCTGAGTCTTGGGCGTCGCTTCCCGTGCCTACATTAGGCACCTTGATCAACCAGGGAAGGGATGCCGTGGAACGCGCCCGGACGCCGGTTACGTTCCCGCCAACCGCGCCTGCCGGTCCGCATCCTCGAGCAGTACCACTGGCACACGTTCGCCGAGCATCCCTACGTCACGACGGCAGACCGACGGCTGGTCCGGCGTCACGGTCCAGTGGACGTGGCCACAGCTCGCCCGGCTGGAGGGCTGGATTCTTGACCACGGGGGGTGCCCCTATGTGTTTGGTCAAGGGGTGAGCTCTGGCCGTGGTTGGTCTGTGGTCGTGGGGTGGGCGAGGATGACGGGATGACCAGCTGGTTCCGTACCTACTACGAGGACGAAGACCTGTGGCTGTACTTCGAAGCCGATGACGAGGGTTGGGCCGCTCGGCAGGTGGAGGTTCGAGGGGCGGACTCAGCGCCGGTGATGGCTGCTTCCTTGCAGGATGTTCTTCGCCTGCGTGACTGCGCCGACCTTGCGGCCATGCGTCAGTACGAGCAGCAGTTCGGTGTTCTCGCGGAGGGCAGTCTCGACGGCTGGCAAGACCAGCAGCATGCTGTCGAGATTTCTGGGGAGGAGTTCGAGCGGCTGTGGGCAGAGGCAAGAAGGGCCCTGGGCGGTTCAGCCTGAGGCGGCTGGTCTCGGTTCGTAGCAGACGCCGTTGCGGAGCATGGCGAACATGACGTCGCGGCGTCGACGGGCCAGGCAGAGCAGCGCCTGGTTGTGACGCTTACCTTCGGCGCGTTTTCGCTGGTAGTAGGTGCGTGAGGCGGGGTGGTGCAGGGAGGCGAACGCGGCGAGGAAGAACGCGCGTTTGAGCTGTTTGTTGCCGCGGCGAGAATCCGTCCCGCCGCGGATGGAGGACCCGGATCTGCGGGTGACCGGCGCGAGGCCGGCGTAGGCGGCCAGCTGATGCGGCTGCTGGCCGCGACCCTGGGCGTGCCCGTGTACTCGGCCACCGGCTACAACTACAACGTCTTCCCCCGGTTCAACACCGGCGACTACGTGGTCTGCCAGCCGGACGGGAGGTGCACGCCGACCACCCGGCCGTGACCCCGTGCCGACGGTGGCCCGAACCGACCGCGTGCTCAGCCCGTCGCTCCGCCACGGACCGCCGTGCACGGAGGCCGGCGCCGGCCTGGCATCCACTGTGACGTAGCCCACGTCGCACGGTGGTAGAACCTCCGAGGCCCGCCGACTGGTACCTACAGGTGAGGTCTGATCAGGAGAGTGGGGCGGGATGGACAGGCACGCGGGGTTCGAGGAGTTCGTGGTGGGCCGGTCGGCGCGCCTGGTGCGGCTGGCCTACGGGCTCACCCAGGACCACGGGATGGCCGAGGACCTGGTGCAGACGGCGTTGGCGAAGTCGTGGTCGGCGTGGCGGCGGATCGTGGACGACCCGGAGCCGTACGTGCGCCGGGTCATCGTCAACACGTACAACTCCTGGTGGCGGCGGGCCTGGCACCGCGAACGGCCGGCCGACGTCCTGCCCGAGCTGGCGATGGCCGGGCCGCAGCGCGCCGTGGACGACCGCGACGCCGTCTGGCGGGCACTGCGGGTGCTGCCCCGCCAGCAGCGCGCGGTGCTGGTGCTGCGCTACCTGGAGGACCTGTCCGAGGAGCAGACGGCCGAGGCGTTGTCCCTGTCCCCGGGTACGGTGAAGAGCTACTCGGCGAAGGGCCTGGCGAAGCTGCGCCTGGACGCGGGGCTCCGCGAACTGCGGGTGCCCGCCGCCCCCGGTGCCGACGCCGCCGAGCGGCTGGCCGCGGTGCGTACCCGGATAGAGCGTCGGCGTCGGGGACGGCTGGCCGCCGCCGGCGCGGCAGTCGCCGTCGTGCTGGCCCTGCTGGTGGCGTACGTCATGGCGCCCGCGACGCGGGAGTCCCTGCCGCCGGCACCGCCGCATCCGGTGCCGACGACCGGGCCGGTGCCACAGAAGGTGGTGGCGCTGCCCGACCTCCCGGACTTCGAGGAGGGGTACCGGGTGATCACCGGTGCTCCGCGCGCGACCATGCCGATGACGGGGGCGGCCCCGGTCGAGTTCCCGTGGACGCCGTCGACGCTGGACGTTCGGCTGTACACCCTGTGCCCTCTTATCCTGGAGCATCCGCTGTGGTTCATGGTCGCGATGAACGGGTTGAACGTCGGTTCCGTCGGCTGCGGTGGTGTCCCACAGGTGAAGCGGGAGCGCCCCCTCGACGCTGATCTGCTGAAGGCCGCCGGGGTCACGATCGGACGGCCGACGACGGTGAGAATTTCCGAGGGCAAGGTGACCGAGATCCTCCCGGTGCCGGTCGGTGGACAACCGAAGCCGCCAGCCGACCCGGGAACACTCACGATCGGGCTGGCCGAGGCGGTCCCGTTCGAGCGGTTCCCGCTGCCTGTCCGCCCTGACCCGCTGAAGGCACTGCCGGCCCCGTCCGGCACGGGTCCGGTGCTGCGCCCAGGCACGTTGAGCGCGACGGTGGTGTGGGGACCCGAGCTGTGGCTGAGCGGGTACTCGCAGACCCCGGGCATCCTCGCCCTTCTGGTCGACGGACGGCCCACCGGGACGATGACCTGGTGGGACTACGAGGGGCACGACATCGGGATTGCCACCGGCACGAAGTACTCCGCGCCGTATCCGAACCCACCGGCGGGCTCCACGGTCACGATCAGCGTGGACCCGAGGTTCGTCACCGGGAACTGGTATGTGGCGATCGGCGACAAGCAGCGGTAGCACGGGACGACGGCGACGGTGAGACGGGTACGGCCGGGTCCGGGTCGGCGGCCGCGAGGACCGTCCACGACCCCTGGTCGGCCGGTGCCGGCAGCGCGGCCGGGTTGCCGACCAGCCCCTCATAGTCGGTGCGGCCCTCAGCGGCGATCACCTTGGAGACGTATTTGCGCAGGACCTGGGCCATGTCGGCGGCGAGGTAACAGCCCCACAGGTGCGCGACGGCCCCGGGCGCGAACGCCCCCGCGTCGGCCAGCCGCTGGTCGAGCCGGTCCTTGGTGATGATGGCCTCGCCCCGGACGTTGGCCGGGTCGCCTTTGGCGTTCTTCCAGCCGTACTGGAGGAAGAACGCGTCGGAGCTGGAGTGGCCGAAGTAGTCGAAGCGGGAGATCATCACCTTCGAGCGGTCGATGCCGGCGTCGTCCCAGTACCGGGCGACCGTGCTGTTCGGCGGGACGCCCCGGGCCACGAACCAGGTGCGGGTGTCCTCGGCCCGCGGGTCACCGACGAGCACGGCAGCGGCTTCTGGCTCACCGCCACCCCGGCCGCGCTCGGCCCCGCAGTGGTCGACCCCCGGGTCATCGTCCGGCGCTACGCCCACCACAGCCGCTGTGTGGAAACCTGCCCCTGCGGCCACCGGGCCGCCACCCAACCGTCGAGCACCGCCAGCCCGACGACCTGGACCAACTCGTCGAGCACCCCTGCCGTCTGAAGAACCGGCTCGGGTGAAGCAGCCACACCCGTGTGCCAAGAGCGACCACGTCCAGTCTGCGCTCCGCACAGAATCCCAGCCAATCACCCCGGAGACACCCTGATGCCCGAAGCCGTAACCCGCGACCGCACCATCCGCCTCCCCGTTCCAGCCACAGCGCACCGGTCCGCAGGCCGCCAGCAGGACTGGACCATCGAGTCCGGAGCCTTCCAGGCAACGGGGCGCACCGAGCGCGCCGCCGCCGACACCCTCACCACGACCATGACTTCCTTCCTTACCCTCTACCAGCGCCCTGCAGTGCAGGTGTTTCGCGGACACACCGCGATCGTGTCCCTGGAACCCAGTCCCGACGACACACCGATGTGGAGTGAGCACGTCGTGCGCCCCGGCGGAAGCACGAGTCACAGCTGGTTCGGTGCCGAAAGCCTGGGCGAGGCGCTAGCGCGGACCCGATACAACCTGGCCCGGGCCAGCACCGACTGGCGCGACGACGGCAGCGTCCACCAGGCGGTGGCGTTCCTTGACCGACGTCCTCAGCCTCCGAGCGGGTTCGGGGCCGGCGATCTGGCCCGGTACGCCGCGTGGCAGCGCGCCGCTAAGGCCGCCATCGACGCGGGTGTCGTCGACTGGCACGGGTGGGCCGGCGAGCATGCGAAGGACTTCACCGTCCCGGCCCCTGGAGCCGGCACCTGGCCCGAGAGTTCCACGGCGGCAGCCTGAGCACCTGTCCCGCATGAGGGGGTTGTCGAGGTGAAGTCGGTGTTTCTGGCTTGAGCATGCTGCTCCCTGGTGTGGCTGGTGCGACAGGTCGATGTGCCCCAGCCGCGTGACAGCTCTCATCACGCCCGACCCCAGCCAGGGGGCGCAAGGGGGCAAAACATCTTGATCATCGGCCCGGGGAGAGCACCCGGGCCATAAAGATCTTTTGACCGTTGATCCTTGCCGCCCCCTGCCGTGGCCGAGCCTGCCTGATCTCGTCACCGCGGCACAGGGCCCCACCGCCCCGGGCCGCACCCGCCCCACACAGGGAGCAGCCATTACTGGGAAGTTCCAGCGTCAGAACACCATCTCGTTCCAGGGTCGCCTCGCCGCCCCGATCGTCATGAAGCACGGCGCCGACGGCCAGGCCTACGCGTGCGTGAAGGTCATCGAGAACGTCCGCGCCCCCATCAGCGGGGAGGCCAGAGCCTTAAGCCACGTGCCCGAACCGTTCTATGGCATGGTCGGCAGAGTCGTCATGCTTGCCGCGCTACTCGAGCTTCGCATCCTCGATCTCCTGACCGAGCTTGACCAGCAAGTCAAGCCGATCACTGTGGACGATGACTGGTTGCGAAAACTTATCGGCGAATTCGTTGCGCTACCGTCGGAACTAGATGCCCTTCGGGAACGGGCTCCAGCCGCACGAAACCCAGCATCCTGACGGGTTGCGATCAACACATAGCGATCCGGTGGGGCCATTGATTCACGGCAGTGGGTGACGCGGCAGGGCCCTGGCCAGGCGATGCAGGATCGGCGCTGTCCGGCGGACGCCGTCGGCGTCAATCCGGTATCGCCACTCGACGAGGAGCTTGTTGTTCTTCGAGCAGTTGCATCCACGGCAGGCTGGCAGGAGGTTCGAAACGAAGTCCGAACCGCCGCGGGTGAGGGGAACGACGTGGTCGCGCTCAACCGCCTGTTTCCCGCAGTACGCACAGCGTCCCGCGTGTCGGCGCAGCATTTCCCGCCACTCACGGTCCGTGTGTGAGCCAATCGCCGCGACAATGCGGTTTCGCCGCTTGCGGGTATGCCAGTTGACCCGGTCGGGGTTGCGGTCCTTCCACGCCTTGCTTGTCGTCCGCATCTGCTCGCCGTGCTCCTCGTAGCGCCGTCTGCCTTTCGCGAGGAGCACAGTTCGCCGCTTCCAGTACGACCGGTGTTGGACTACTCGGCCGGCCGATGTCTTGGAGAAGGCCATTGACCGTGCGCGCGCCGGCTCGGGGTTCGCCGCGTAGACAGCACGCCTGCGAGCACGGTTGCCGTCAAGATCGGCATGCCACTGGCGGGAGACCTCGGCAAGCCGGCACCGCCGACACAGCCGGTCCCAGGGATAGAACTCGCCCAATGGTTTGACATACTCACAGTCGCCGCATGGCTTCCGGGACTCGGTCGCCACGAGCTCAGCCCAGCGCTGAGTCTTCCAGACCTCGCAGCACGGCCAGCAGACCAGGGACCCGAGAGCGAACTCCATCACTGATCGGATCTCCAGGCACTTACGGCACTGCTTCGTCGCGCCACGTGCCGCCGCTTCGGCCCGCGCGAGGAACTTTGGGGCGTCCAGACAGCTACGGCAGGTCACGCTGCCGGGATCGAACTTGACCGTCGGTAGCGTGAGCCCACACGCACCAGCACACGTCAGCTCCGTCTCCGGGTCCGCCCGACGCTCAACCTGGCTATTGATCTTGTCCTCGTAGGCGCAGGCCCTGCACCGGGCGTGACCTCGCGTGAATTCCGCCAGCGACTTGGTCACCCGGCACCTTCTGCACTCTTTCGTCTCTCCAGCAGCCGCTCGCTGGTCGTACGCGTCCTGTTCGACGACAGGTCGACACGGCATGCAAATGTTTCGGTTCTGCCAGAACTCCTCTACCGGGCCGACGTGAGCACATCGGGCGCACGTTCGTCGGGTGACGGGTGCTCTCTTGCCGACCGTGTTCGGATCACCGTGGGTTTGTTCCGGCGGTTGTGGACCTTGCAAAACCCGTTGCCGTAGCCTCCGGGCAGCCTTCGACCTTGCAGCCGGTTGGCCGGACGGATGCCGCCGGGTTGTCGGCGAGTATCCCGCAGTCGATCAAGTGGGTATACCAGCTCGTGAGGGCCGACCGACGGGTCCGAATAGTGTTCTCCGTCGGCGGATCCGCCGCCCCCCGGAGACTGTCGAAGAATCCGTCGACATCATCGCGGGAGGCGTCCAGCGGGTCACGACCTTCCCGAGCACACCAGCTCAGCCAGTGCTCCAGGTGGCCCGCGTAGGCCCGGCGGGTGTTCTCGTTGGGGATCCCGGCCAACCAAGTGCGCACGCCGCCGCCGACGGAAGAATCGGGTTCAGCTGCGAGATCGACGAGGGCTATCTCCATACCACCGTTATATCCACCACCTCCGACAAGTCCGCCGCGCGGGGGCTGCCTCCATCGTTGAACCCGAGACGGTGTGTCCCGGTGGCGCGCCGCCGGAGGAGGGAACAGCATTGAACAATCCGCGCACGATCATGCTCACCCACGTCGACAAGCTGTTCCTCGGACGCGCAGCCTGGGCAGCCAGCGCTGTGACGGTTCAGGCAAATCGGATCCTCGCCCCGGACGCTACTCTCGAGCAGGCCGAGGTCGATGCCATGCTGCTGTTGTATCCCCTTCGCCAGGTGTTGCGTGCTGCCGAGGTGCTACGACGCCACACAACCGGACCAGCACGCGAGCTGATCTCCGACGCGTTGGACAGGTTCCACACTGATCTGCCTGGGGTTAAGGACGCCCGTGATGTGCTCGAGCACTTCGATGAATACCTACTTGGCGCAGGACGCCTGCAGAAGCGTGGTCAGCGATCCACTGGCTCGGACCTTGAGCGTGCCGATGCCGCCGCCGCGTTCCCCGTGTTCTCTGAGCGAAGGCCCGGGCATTTCGTCCTGCATGTGGGGCCGCTCAGCATCGACGTCGCAACCGCGCGCAGCGCCGCGCAGGCACTGTGCACGGCTGCCGCCGATGCCGAGGAGTAGCAGCATGCTGCCGCCGGAACCGGCGGCACCTGCATCAACGAGACTGAGCCCCAGCCCGCGCTATCCGCCGCTACGCTTCCCCGGTGAGTGGGAATGCTGAGCCGGCGCCGGGCGTGCAGGCTGCCCGCCAGTTGGCGGCGCTGGGGCGTGTGGAGATCGCGCCTGGACTGACGGATGGCGAGGTGGCGCGCGTCGAACGGGCGTTCGGGTTCGAGTTCGCTGACGATCATCGGTCGTTCCTGCAGGCCGGGCTGCCGGTCGGGTCGCGTAGTTGGCCGGACTGGCGCGATGGCGACGCGGGCGATTTGCGGCGCAGGCTGGACGGGCCGGTGGACGGCGTGCTGTTCGACGTCGAGCACAACGGCGACTGGTACCCGGCTTGGGGGCCACGACCGGACGATCCGCGCGAGTCGCTGCTGATCGCTCGCCGCCATCTGGCTCGTGTTCCACGGATGGTACCGGTGTACTCCCACCGGTACCTGCCCGCCGGGCGGGGCCAGTTCAGGCACCCAGTGTTGTCGATGCACCAGACGGACATCATCGTCTACGGGCTCGATCTGGCCGACTACATCGGCCACGAGTTCGGTGGACCGACGGTCGATCAGCGCGGCCTGGACCACGGTGAGGTGGTGACGGTGGAGTTCTGGAGGGACATCGTCGCCTGGTGGGGCTTGTCGCCGTGACCGGTGGCGGCGGCGCGTTCGGGTGCGAATCCGGGTGCGGTTCCGGCCGCCGGCCGGCATCCTGGGGCGATGCCTCGGGAGACGCCAGTTGAGGCCACGGTGGTGGCTCAGTGGGTGCGGACCTGGTGGACGAAACAGTCCAGGGGTGAGCCTGGGGCGTCCCAGCGCAATGCGACCCCGGATGGGTTCATGCTCCCGGGCGGATCCGGGCCGCTGGTGCACGAGGTGAGCCTGCACGAGCGCGATGGCTTCCGGCGACAGTTTCAGACACGCCACGAACCGCCGGACAAGCACGACGTTCGGGTTCAGTGGCGCCACGGTCTGCTGGAGGTTCAGTTGGTCGCCTCGATCTGGGGTATGCCGCGCCGGGCGTGGCGTCCTCCACCGGTGGGGCTGACCTCGGGGTGAGTGGATGCGGTGGCAGATCAACTACCGGTTCGTCGACTGCTGCAACGGCTACTGGTACTACCGGGCCGACACTCTCAACGTGGCCCACAGACCGGTCGAACCCGACGCGATCTGTGGGGAATTACTTGAGCGCCGAACCAAGATCAGCGAGGAATTTCGTGAGCGCCCACATCGAGGCGACCCATACCTACGACCCCGTCAACGTGCGGAACAACCTCGAGGTCCTGAAGCGGCTGTGTGAGGAGGCAGTGGGATTCGACAATGACGATCAGCCAACGTGGCGCTGATCGCCGGCGGGGTGAAGGTGGTGCTGCACACCGTCAACCGCCACGTCGACCGGGATACCTGGCTGGCCCGGGGTGTGCACGGGTTCTTCTCCGACGACCCGTACTACCTGAACACCGATCCGGCCCGGTACCGGATGAAGGTGGACCCGTTCAAGGGCCAGACGTTCCCGCACGGCTTCCAGTGGACCCAGCGCGCCGGCACCACCAGCCGCGACACGTTCACTGCCCCGCGCTGGTGGACCATGCAGCCGAACTCCTGACCCGACGTACCTCGTCGTGTCCGTACGCAATCTGTCCTACTCCTGAGCGTTACGTCCAGGCTGGCTACAGTCGCGAGGCAACGGGGCGCGGGCCAATTCGGCCAGAGTGAGCGTCCACGCCGCTCTTATCAGCTCAGTCCTTGTGCTCTCCGCAGTGCCCGTCGAGGCCGTGCGCATCCAACAGCTCCCGAAGGTGATTCATCGCGCCGGTGTGTCCGGCGTCGGAGGCACGCCGGAACCAGACCTCCGCCTCTTGGATTTCCCCTCGTATAAACAGGAGCTCACCAAGGTTGCACATCGTGTCCGTGTCACCGAAGTCTGCACCACGCCGGAACCAGACCTCCGCCTCTTGGATGTCACCTCGCTCGTACAGGAGGACGCCCAGGTTGCACATCGCGTCGATGGATTCGGCTTCGGCGGCATGCCGGAACCACACTTCCGCTTCTGAATGGTCGCCAAGCGCCTTACTTATCTGTCCTACGTTGAACATTGCGTCGATGCGTCCGGCTTCGGCGGCACGCCGGAATGAAACTTGCGCCTGCTGCAGGTCACCTCGCCCGAACTGGAGGACACCAAGGCTGCTCATCGCGTCGGTGTTGCCCATGTCAACGGCGCGCTGATACCAGCTCTCCGCCTGCTGGAGGCTGCCCAGGTCGCGCAGCAGGTTTCCGAGGTTACTCATCGCGGTGCCGTGTCCGGCCTCGGCGGCACGTCGGTACCACGCCTCCGCTTCCGCTTCACGGCCCCCAACCGCCAGCATGCTGGTGGCGGACAACGCCTGCTGAGCCGCGGACACACCGTTCGTGTGATCATCGGATGGTGACGACCCTGTTGACGCATGGCGAACGCCAGTTCCAGGCCATGGCGTACCACGACGCCATACAAGGTGACACCTGGGCGGTCGAGCTGGCCGAACTCGTCGACGGAGAACTCGGCCCCGCGATCGTCACGGCCTTGTTCGGTGAAGATCCCCCGACGACCACCCGGGTCCTGACCAGCACCGGCGATCTGCCACTAGAGATCCTGCGCGCGTTCATGGTCGCCATCGCCGCCGAAGAGACCCGGATCCGCGCCGCCCAGGAATCATGACCTGCGACGATCCGATGCGCCGGACATCGTGATGTGGCATGATCCTTCGCCATGACCGCGATCCGAAAGGGCTATGCCGCGTAGGCGCCCGAGCAGTCTCCGCTCCGAGCAGTGGAAACCCTCCCGTCCCCGCGGCCGTCACGTGGCCGGTGTGTCCTCTCGAACGCGCGCGGCGATCCGCCGCGTTGAGGAGGAGCACCTGTGGCCAGGTGCGGTGGCCGACGGCATCGAACGATTCCAGCGCTATCTCCGCCAACCCGGGCGTGACCTGCGGCGCCCGTGGGCGGACTGCCCTTGTTGTGATCCACTCGAAGCCCGAGAGGAACTGGGGCAGGCCCTGCGCCTGCTGCCCCGGGGCGCTCGGATCGATCTTGAAGGGATCGTGGACCGGCTGGACGCGAACTTCCTCAGGCGCACCACCTGGAACCCGCAGGCCCGGTTCCACTCAGCGTGGGCCGCAGGTGCCTGGTGGCGGCAACGCTTCCTGGACGTGTAGCCCGGCCCGAGCCCGTCTACGACGTAGAGGATGGGCGGGGCTGAGAACACGATGTGCCTCAGCCCCGCCGGCGCATTGCCTACGACGACGTTCGTGGTCCGTGCACGCGGTAGAACCTGTCGACCGCCTCGGGGGTGATGACGGCCGCCTTCGCCGCCCACGCTTCCAGGCCGGCCAGCAGGTGGGCGCCGACCGGGTTGATCTCCCGTTCGCGGTGGACGTAAGGCGCCAGTGCCTCCCAGACGAGCATGACGCGCAGGCGCAGCATCAAAGTGACAGCTTGCTCGTCGAGGATCCCGAGCATGATCATCGTCCAGAACATCTGGTAGTAATACGCCACGTCCAATGCCGCACGGCGGGCGTCGTCCGGCAGGCCCGACAGACCCAGCCGCGGGTCGTGGGTGGTGGCGAGTCGGGCCGTGACGAAGTCGTGGCGGTCGTGGAAGTCAACCGACCGAAACTCGGTGAGCAGGGCCAGTACCGCGGGCACGTGATTGGCGTGCCGGGAGATCCGCACCTGCCGGATGGCCAGGGTGGTCGACAGACCGAGGGCGAGCAGCGAGACGGCGATGGCGACAACATTGACCAGAGTAGAAGCGTCCACCACCGCACGATAGATGCCGCACTGCGCCTCCTCGACCCCGCGCACAGGGCCACCAACCAGGCAAGCCATTGCCGTCTGCCCATCCCCGGAAGAGGGGGAACGAATCCCCGTCCTAGCTGCGCAGCCCGGAGGCGACACTGACCGCTGGGCGGCTCAGTCGAACACCGAGTCCGGCGGTCCTTGGACTGGATTCTTGCGGCGCTTCCCGACTGGCGTGAGGTTCATGATCCGGTCGCGGTCGAGGGTTGTGGGCAGGTATCCGTCAGCGTGCTGTGCCAGGAACTGGTCTACGGCTTCTCTGCGCAGGGAGATTACACCGCCGTTGACCCAGTCAGGGTCCTTTGCCAGCAGGAGGGCGAGGTCGGGGAAGGTCGGCCGGAGCTGGTTGTAGATCGCGGTGCGGCGCTCCTCGATGATCTCCCCGGCGCGGGTGACGACTTGGCGCACCTCGTAGGCGCGAGGCCCTTCCGCTTCCTCCAACGCTCGTAGCTCTGCGAGCAGGTCGATGGCTGCGGTCGTGCGGGCTTGGAACCGCACGGCGCGAAACTCCGCAGAGTCGGCCAGCCGGGTCGCGAGACCCTCAACGTCGACCTCGGCTCTGGAACGTGACTCCACGACAATCTCGGGCACGAGTGCTCTGATGCGATTGGCAAGGTCGGTGACCCAGTCGGCTTGTACCGACCACAGGTGCAGCACTGATCCAGCGACAAAAGCCAGTTCCACTTGGCTTACCTGGTCCGTCCGGGCTGCCGCCTCGGCGCGGAAGCCGTCGAGTTGACCCCAGACGTCTTCATCGAACTCGTCTTCGTCCAGACCGTCAAACAGGTCGTCGGGGTCAAGTGGCGTCGTCTCGATGTAAAACATGCGGGCACCTGCCGCACCGGCCAGGGCAAGGAAGTCCTTGGCTGTCATGTGTTCGCTGGTGAGTTCGACGGCGAACCCGCCGTCCTCGCCTGGAGTGACCGGGACGACCAGCATGTCCACGGCCCTTGCCTGGTCACTGATGGCGGTGGCGAGCGCGGATAACGCGTCTTGGCTCATGTCGGGCATTGTCGCTGCCAGCGAGGCAGGCCACCATCGATGCGACCGCTGTCCCTGTTCACTCGGCGTGGCGACGCGGCCACAGGTCTGGACTTGTTGTTCGGCCCGGTCGTGGAGGGCCGGTGATCGTCGCTCATGCCGTGCGACAGATATCCGATCGACACCTTCCGCCCCTTATCGATCACCGCTATCTAGATGTCGTGGATATCGAAATCGCGCAGACCGCCAACGCTGCCATGCCCTACGTGACTGCCGTGGTGGCCGCCTATGGCAAGGAGACGGTGGCCAAGATCCGCGACGTCGTGACGGATCGCCTGTCCGACGCGACCATCGACATAGGCCGCCGTGTCCTGGATCGGGTACTGAACAGGGACGAGTTGCGTGAGGTGATCGAAGGCGCCCTCGTTGACGTGGCCGCTGGCGAGGAGGACGCCGAAGTAGCACTGCGGTTGCAGATCCGCAAGGCATTGGCTGCAGACCCCGGCCTCGCCGTCGACGTCGCGGGCATCCTCGCGTCTGCGGGGAGCCACGTCCAGGCGCAAGGAGCCCGGTCCGTGGCCGTCGGCACCAACAGCGGCGTGATCCTCACTGGCGACCAGGCCGTCCATGTCGAAGCTCAGCACAACCACGGCACCGGGATGTTCATCGCCGGCAACGTCTACAACACGACGGGCTCATCGAGCGGGGAGGGCGAGTGACCTCCGCCACGGCTCCGCGCGAGCAGCACAATCACGGCTCAGGGACGTTCATCGCCGGTAACGTCCGCATCGAGAGCATGGACGCCAAGACCAAGGAGGCGCTGACGACGCTGTGCGAGAAGGCGCCGCAGCTCGGCGACCTTCTGGCCCGGGCGCTACGCGACGGTGTCATCAGCCCCGACACGGTTCGCGCGCTCGAGGCGGCCTCGAACAACATCAACAACGACGTTGCCGAAGCTCTCTGGGCTGCGTCCCGCAACATCGACCACGATGTAGCAGAAGCCTTCTGGGCGGTCTCCCGCAACATCAACCCCCAGGTCGCCGACCAACTGTCTTACGCCTCCAGCCAGCTCAATCAGGAGGTCGCCGACAAGATCTCAAACTCCGCCAGCAGTCTCAACGAGGCAGCAACCACCATCGAGCAGGCACTCAGCATGTTCCAGTCGGCGTCGAACACACTGTCCTCCACCCAGGCCAGCCGCAGTGGCTGGAAGGCAGTCGCAGACTCGATGAACGAGGCGGCGACCAACATGACGATGGCTAGCCAACGGCATGCCCAGATCGGATGGTCTTGGAAATCCTTCTACTGGGGCATGTCTGCAAGCCTCACCAGCGTGATCATCATCCTGCTGTTGGCATACCTGATCACACGCAACGCCTAGTAGTGCTTCGTCATGATCTGGGTTTGTCGCGGGTTCTCGTTGTGGGGAAGCGGGTTTGGCAGGTGGGGCATGCGCCGGTCAGTCGGGCGAGGAGTGCTTGCAGGTCGTGAAGCACGCCGTAGAGAGTCAGGCCGGCACGTGGGCTTTTGGGTGAAGCCGTTGCAGGGTGCAGAAGGCGTGAGCTGCGGCGACGAGGGTGACATGGTGGTGCCAGCCAGTCCATTTGCGGCCTTCGTAGTGATCGAGTCCTAGGGCGTAACTGGCGGATCTTGGGTTCGTTGTAACGGTGTGGCGAACGGTGATCTGACTGATGTTGAGTGGGCGGTGCTTGCGCCGCTGCTTCCGGTTGTCAATGTGAGGGCTCGGTCTGGTCGGCGGGAGCCGACTGCTCGGGCAGGTCAGGGGTGGGCCGCTCGTGCAGCCAGCGGCGCCGGCCCGCGCTGTGCACGACGTTGATGAGGATCCGGCGGGCGTAGGGGTCGATGCCGTCGCGGGCTCGACCCGCCGCCAGGCGGCGTAGAGCCGCAGCAGCGCGTTCTGGGTGTGGTCCTCGGCCCGGTGCCAGTCGCCGCACAGCAGGTACGCCAGTTTACGGAGCGCGGGCGCCCGGTTCTGGACATACGCCACGTAGTCGAGTTCCCAGTCGGCCGGGGACGATCTTCGTCTCATGCCCTCTCACACCCGCGAGCCCTCGGCGGAGGTTGCGTGGCCCACCGACAAATTTTCGGCGACCCGGCCCGATGGTACGGAGGGTTCGTCGTGCGACCGTGCCGAATCCACCGGAATGCTGCCGCTGATAGCGGCGGGAAGCCCGCCGCGAGGGGTGCTCCGGCCCGCCGCGCCGTCCTGGCGTGCCTTCGGTGGGCCGGAGTCCCGCTTCTCACGCGGCGGGGGCGAGCCCCTCGACGATCAGGTCCATGACCGACGAGTCCGCGAGGGTCGTCACGTCCCCGAAGGGCCGCCGCTCGGCCACGTCCCGCAGCAGCCGGCGCATGATCTTCCCGGACCGGGTCTTCGGCAGCTCCGGGACGAGGAGGATCTGCCGCGGCTTGGCGATCGCGCCGATCTGCTCGGCGACGTGCCCGCGCAGCCGGCCGACGAGTTCCTCGCCCAGCTCCGCGCTCTCCCGGAGGATCACGAACGCGACGATGCCCTGCCCGGTCGTGGCGTCCGAGGCGCCGACCACGGCGGCCTCCGCGACCGCCGGGTGGTTGACCAGGGCGGACTCGACCTCGGTGGTGGAGATCCGGTGGCCGGAGACGTTCATGACGTCGTCGACCCGGCCGAGCAGCCAGATGTCGCCGTCGGCGTCGCGCCGGGCCCCGTCGCCCGCGAAGTAGTTCTCGGGGTAGGTCGCCCAGTAGGTGTCGCGGTAGCGTTCCGGGTCGCCCCAGATGCCGCGCAGCATCGACGGCCACGGCTCGGTGAGGACCAGGTGGCCCACCTCCGTGGGCTGGCCGGCCTCGTCGAACACGTCGGCGGACACCCCGGGCAGGGGGCGCTGGGCCGCGCCGGGCTTGGTGGCGGTGGCGCCGGGCAGCGGCGAGATCATGATGGCGCCGGTCTCGGTCTGCCACCAGGTGTCCACGATCGGGCACCGGCCGCCGCCGATGTGTTCGTGGTACCAGCGCCAGGCCTCCGGGTTGATCGGCTCGCCGACGCTCCCCAGTAGACGGAGCGACGACAGGTCGTAGCCGGCCGGCAGCTCCTCGCCCCACTTCATGAACGTCCGGATCGCCGTCGGCGCGGTGTAGAGGATCGTCACCCCGTACTTCGCGACGAGCTCCCAGAACCGGCCGCGGTGCGGGGAGTCGGGGGTGCCCTCGTACATCACCTGGGTGGCGCCGTTGGCGAGCGGGCCGTACACCAGGTAGGAGTGGCCGGTGACCCAGCCGACGTCGGCGGTGCACCAGTACACGTCGGTCTCGGGTTTGAGGTCGAAGACGGCGTGGTGGGTGTAGGCGGCCTGGGTGAGGTAGCCGCCTGTGGTGTGCAGGATGCCCTTCGGCTTGGCCGTGGTGCCGGAGGTGTAGAGCACGAAGAGCGGGTGCTCCGCGTCGAACGCCCGGGCGTAGTGCGCCGTCGACGCCGTGCCGACCGTCTCGTGCCACCACAGGTCGCGCTCGGTCCACTCGACGTCCTGCCCGGTGCGCTGGACGACGAGCACGTTGAGCACGCCGGGGCAGCGGGCGACGGCCGCGTCCACCTGCGGTTTCAGGGCGCTCGCCGCGCCGCGCCGGAATCCGCCGTCCGCGGTGATCACCAGGCGGGCGTCGCAGTCGGTGATCCGGGCTGCCAGGGACTCGGCGGAGAAGCCGCCGAACACGACGGTGTGCGGGGCGCCGATCCGGGCGCAGGCGAGCATCGCGACCACGGCTTCCGGGATCATCGGCAGGTAGATCGCGACCCGTTCCCCCGCGTGCACGCCCAGCTCGGTGAGCACGTTGGCGGCCCGGCGGACCTCGTCGTGCAGATCGGCGTAGGTGATGGTGCGGGTGTCGCCGGGCTCGCCCTCCCAGTGGATGGCGACCCGGTCGCCGAGGCCTGCGGCGACGTGCCGGTCGACGCAGTTGACGGCGGCGTTGAGGGTGCCGCCGGTGAACCACTCGGCGTTCGGCGGCTCCCAGCGCAGTACCTCATCCCAGGGGCGTTCCCAGTCGAGCCGGGCGGCCTGGGTGGCCCAGAACGCGAGGCGGTCGGCGGGCTGGGCGTCGCTGGTCAGGTTGGCCCGCGCGGCGAAGTCGGCCGGCGGCGGATAGCTGTTGTCCATGATGTCTACTTCCGTCGGGTGAGGAGGCGGGTGTACCAGCGTCGGCGCGAGCCGAGCCAGCCGGCGACGATCTGGCGGGCGGCCTCGTCGGCGATGTCGATGGTGGAGCGGCGGCGGGTCACCGGGCACCCACGCCCGTCAGGGAACGCACCTCGAAGGCCTCGTAGCTGTCCTCGTCTGTGCGGCGGCGGGTCAACAGGGTGCCGACGACCGCGGCGAGGAAGCCGACCGGGATCGACACCAGGCCCGGGTTCTCCAGCGGGACAGGTGCGACAGTCGTGCAGCTGAACAGGGCCGTCGGGTTGCCGACCCCTTTGGAGGTGACCGGCACGTCGCAGGTGGCGGCCTGGGTGGCGGTGAGCTTCACGGCCGGCTTCGTGGCCGACGCGCCACCCCAGCAGACCGGGGACAGCGCGACGACACCGACGGCGGCGGCCAGCCCGACGTAGATGCCGGTGGTCGCGCCCCGGGTGTTGAAGCGCTTCCAGAACAGCGAGAAGCCGATCGCCGGCAGGTTCGCCGACGCGGCGATCGCGAAGGCCAGGGCGACCAGGAACGCGACGTTCAGGTCCCGGGCGAAGATCGACAGCACGATCGACACACCGCCGATCACGACGGCCGCGCCGCGGGCGACCCGCACCTCGCCCTTGTCGTCGGCCTCGCGCTGCGCTCCGTCGACGGCGGCGGCCCCGCGGCGGCGGAACACGTTCGCGTACAGGTCGTGGGCGAACGATGACGAGCTGGCGAGGGTCAGTCCGGCGACCACGGCGAGGATCGTGGCGAACGCGACCGCCGCGATGAACGCGAGCATGATCGAGCCGCCGGTGCTGCCGGCGCCGCCGCCGAGGACCTCGGCCAGCCGGGTCGCCGCGGTGTTGCCGCTCGGGTCGACCTTCTTGATCGCCGCTCCGCCGACCAGCGCCGCGGCGCCGAAGCCGAGGACCAGGGTCATCAGGTAGAACGTACCGATCAGGCCGATCGCCCAGATCACCGAGCGGCGGGCTGCCCGCGCGGTGGGCACCGTGTAGAACCGGACGAGGATGTGCGGCAGCCCGGCGGTGCCGAGTACCAGCGCGAAGCCGAGGCTGACCAGGTCGAGCTTGCTCCACGCGTCGGTGGCGCCGTACTTGAGCCCGGGCTGGAGGAACGCCTCGCCCTTGCCGGACTTCGTCGCCGCCGCGCCGAGCAGCTCGGAGATGTTGAAGTGGAACCTCGCGAGCACCAGCACGGTCATCAGCGCGGCGCCGCCCATCAGCAGACCGGCCTTGACGATCTGTACCCAGGTGGTGCCCTTCATGCCGCCGACCGTCACGTAGAAGATCATCAGCACGCCCACGCCCACGATCACCCAGATCTTCGCGCCGTCGCCGGTGACACCGAGCAGTAGCGAGACGACCGAGGCGGCGCCGACCATCTGCGCCACCAGGTAGAAGATCGATACCACGATGGTGGAGGCCCCGGCGGCGGTACGGACCGGGCGCTGGCGCATCCGCGCGGCGAGCACGTCGCCCATGGTGAACCGGCCGGAGTTGCGCAGCGGCTCGGCGACCAGCAGCAGCGCGACCAGCCAGGCGACGAGGAACCCGATGGAGTACAGGAACCCGTCGTAGCCGGTGAACGCGATGATCCCCGCGATGCCCAGGAACGACGCGGCGGACATGTAGTCGCCGCCGATCGCGAGCCCGTTCTGGAGGGGCGAGAACGACCGGCCGCCGGTGTAGAAGTCCGCGGCGGTCCGGTTGGACCGGCTGGCCCAGACGGTGATGCCGAGCGTGCCGGCCACGAACGCGAGGAACAGTCCGAGGGTCATCGCGTGCCCTCCGCGCGCAGCTCCGCGACGAGCGGGTCGAGCCGCCGGCGGGCGAACCGGGCATAGACCCCCGTGATCGCAAACGTCGACGCGAACTGGCCGAGCCCGAGCAGCAGCGCCATGTTGACGTGCCCGAACACCCTGACGGCCATGAACTCTCGGGCGTAGGCCGACAGCAGCACGTACGCGGCGAACCAGGCCAGGAATAGCACGGTCATCGGGAAGGCGAACCGCCGGAACCTGCCCCGCAGCTCGATGAATCGTGGATCAGTGGACGACATTGCCTGTGAACCCCCAGAGAAGTTTCCGAACGGAGCGGGCCACGCGGCCCCCGTCGACCCCGCGACCCGCTCCGATCGAAGATCCTGTCCGGCGGCGATCAATACCTGATCAACAACGGATGTCCGCGCGGCTCACCAGTCGTCGTCCAGGCTGAGCGGCTTCGGGCCGTCGTGGGTCGGGTGCTGCTCGACGGCCTCGTCGGCGGCTTGGACGTCGTCGACGGGTTCCGGTTCGGGGGTGCTCATCGGTGTTCCTCTCGGTCGGGTTGTCGGCACGGAGCCTGGCAGCGGGAGGTCAACAACGGATCAACGGCCGGCCGCGAGCTCCGCCAGGCCAGCCGCCAGCGGGCTGCCCGCCCGGGCCAGCGCCGCGTGCCCTTCCCGCCAGCAGTCCGCGGCGGCCCGGTGGTCGCCGGCCGCTTCGAGGGCCCGGCCGAGCACGCCCAGGGCCTGGCCCATGCCGACCTGGTCGCCGAGTTCGCGAAGCATGCGCGTCGACTCGGCGGCCGAGGCCGCGGCGTCCCCGGCCCGGCCGGCGTCGAGCTGCGCCTCGGCCAGCCGGAACAGCATCCAGCCCATGCCCCGGCCCCGGTAGCCCTCGGCGCGGTAGATCGCAAGGCTGGCCTGGTGGTAGTCGGCGGCGAGTTCCGGCTGGCCGGCCCGGCGCGCGATCCGGCCGAGGGTGTGCAGGGCATGCCCCTCGCCCTCGGCGAAACCGTGTTCGCGGTGCAGCGTCCGCGCGCGCTCCCCCGCCTCGAGGGCGTCGTCGAAACGGCCCAGGCCGGCGAGCGCGGCGGCCCGGTTCGCGAGGGTGCTGGCCGCACCGACCCCGTCGCCGGCCTCCTCGAACGCCACGAGGGCTTCCGCCCACAGCCCGGCGGCCTGCTCGGGCCGGCCCATCGCCATCGCCACGCTGCCGGACAGTCGGCTGATGTAGGCCAGGTTGAGCGCGTCGCCGGCCTGCGCGGCGCGGCGCCGGACGCCGGGCAGCTCCGCCTCGACGTCGGCCACCCGGCCCCGGGCCTGCAGCAGAGTGCAGCCGACGCCCCGGGCCCGGCCCTCGGCCCACCGGTCACCGACCCGGGCCGCCGCCGCGCCCACCGTGCGCGCCGCGTGTTCGGTCTCCGACCAGTGGTGGTCCCAGTCCAGGGTGTCGCGCAGCCCGAACAGCAGGTCGGCGGCCACCCGGACCGGCGGCTCGGGCCAGCCGGCCACCTGGCGCACGGCCTCGAGGAGCGCGGAGTGCTCCGCGGCCAGCCAGCGGCGGGCGGCGTCGCGGTCGGCGAGCCGTTCCCCGGGCGACGTGGTATCGGCCAGCTGGCCGACGAGCGTCGCGCTGCCCGGCACCGCGACCCGGATCAGGGACTTCACGGTCGCCAGGTAGTCCTCGAGCAGGGCCCGGATCACCGCCGTGCGCTCCGCCGCCGGCTCGGTGGCCGCCGCGAGCTTGCGGGCCACGACCCGGACCAGGTCGTGAAAGCGGTACCGGCCAGGCGCCCGCGCGCCGAGGAGGCTCAGATCCACGAGCCGCTCCATCAGGGACTCGGCGGCCGGTTCCGCGACGCCGAGCAGCACGGAGGCGGCTCGCACGGACAGCGAGGCGGCCTCCGGCAGAGCCAGCAGCCGGAGGGCCCGGGCGAGTTCCGGTTCGAGGGTGTCGTAGCCCGCGAGGATCGTCGCCTCGACCGCCAGGTCGCCGGCGCGCAGCTCGTCGAGCCGGTGCCGCTCGTCGGTAAGCCGGTCCACGACGGTGCCGATGCGCCACTCGGGCCGCGCCGCCAACCGCGCGCCGGCGATCCGGACCGCGAGCGGCAGGTGGTCGCAGAGCCGGACGAGGTCGATGGCGGCGTCCGGCTCCGCCGCGGTCCGGTGCCCGCCGACGATCCGGCCGAGGAGGTCGAGCGCGTCGTTGACGGGCAGCGCGTCGAGGTGGACGACGTGCGAGGCGTGCAGGTCGACGAGGCGCGCCCGGCTGGTCACGACGACCACGCAGCCGGCGGTACCGGGCAGCAGCGACCGGACCTGCGCGGCGTCGCGGGCGTTGTCGAGGACGACGAGCACCCGCCGGTCGGCCACTGTGGACCGGAAGAGGGCGGCCCGCTCGGCGAGGTCGTCGGGCAGCCGCTCGATCGGCACGCCGAACGCCGCCAGGAACGCGGCCAGCACCGCGTCCGCCTCGCGGGGCGCCGGACCGACGCCGCGTAGGTCGACGTAGAGCTGGCCGTCCGGGAAGCGGTCCCGGACCAGGTGCGCGAGGTGTAGCGCGAACGTCGTCTTGCCCGCCCCGCCCGCGCCCGACACGGCCACCACGCTCATCGGCCGCTGCCCGGCGCCGGTGAGCACCGCGCGGGCCGCGTCCACCTCTCCGGCCCGGCCGGTGAAGTCGGGCACGTCGGCGGGCAGCTGCGCCGGCACGGCCACCTCCGCGCCCGCGTCGGGCACGGTCCCGTTGAGGATCTGGTGGTGGAGTTCACGCAGCGCCGAGCCGGGGTCGGCGCCAAGCTCCTCGACCAGCAGCTCGTGGGTGTCGGCGAAGGCCTTCAGCGCCTCACCCTGCCGGCCGGACCGGTACAGCGCCAGCATCTGGCTCGCCCGCAGCCCCTCCCTGAGCGGATGCCGGGCGGTGAGCTCGGCCAGCTCGCCGACCAGCCGGGCATGCCGACCCAGATGAAGATCCAGTTCTATCCGGTACTCCAGAGCAGCCAGCCACTCCTCCGTCAGCCGGTCGCGCTGCGCGGCGGCGTACGGCCCCGGCACGCCGGCCAGCGGCTCGCCCTGCCACAGCGCGAGGGCGTCGTGCACGAGCCCGGCCGCCGTGCCCGGGTCGGTGGCCCGCCGGGCCGCCGCGATCCGGCCCTCGAAGGTCGCCAGGTCCAGTTCCGGCGCGTCGAGCACGTAGCCGCCAGCCGCCGAGCGGAGCGTCTCCGGGCCGAGTACCGCGCGCAGTCGCGACGTGTAGGTGCGCAGCGCGCCGACCGCGCGGGGTGGCGGGTCGGTCTCCCACAGCGCGTCGACCAGCTCGTCGACCGTCGCCAGCCGGCCCCGGCGGAGCAGCAGGACGCTCAGGACCGCGCGTTGTTGCGGGGCACCGACGTTCAGTTCGGAGTCGCCCCGCCACGCGCGGACCGAGCCGAGCACCTCGAAACGCAGTGTGTCCATCATGCCGGCGACGGTGTCAGCCGGCGATCAACACCGGATCAACCGCGCCGGGAGCGGGCCCGATGCCCCATCGCGGTGGCCCGCTTCCCGGCGCGGCGGTCATGGTGCCGGGGGCCCCGCCGGCTCGCGCCAGGTGACGGGCCGCGCCCCGAGCGGCGGCTCGTCGAGGACCGCCTCGCCGAACACCCGGTTGATCGAGCTGGAGCCGTTGGCGGTGATGTCGGCGCCGTAGATGTGCAGCGAGACCGCGCGGGTCCTGCCCGGGTTGGAGACCCGGTGGATGTCCTCGTGCGGCGGCTGGAGCATCGTGACCCGGCCGGCGGTGCTGGTGGTCTGGCCGTCGGGGACCAGATAGCGGCGGCGCTTGCCGGGTACCCGCCACAGCCGGAAGACCTCGTCGAGCTCGCAGCCCTCCAGCACTCCGACGACGCACCAGGCGATGTGGTCGTGGATCGAGGTCTGCTGGCCGGGCATCCAGGTCAGCGCCAGCACCGAGTGGCTCGGGCCCGAGTACAGGACGCGCTGGCTGTAACCGGTCGCCTCGCCGGCGCACAGCTCCGGGTCCAGGTCCAGCCCCGCCGCGAGGTGCTTGCGGAGCAGGTCGGCGGCGGTCGGCGCGTACAGCACGCCCGACTCGGCGTACCGGCGCAGGTCGGCGAGCAGCTCGGTGATCCGGGGACTCACGCGGCGGCCCGGATCCGCGCCATGGTCCGCTCGTACCCGATGGCTCCGATCTGTCGCCAGACCAGCTGGACGGGCACGGGGAGCTTGGCCAGGAAGGCGGCCCGCTCGTCCTGGTCGGCGTCCTCCAGGATCGCGCCGAGCGCCATCAGCAGCCGGTCCTGTGGCAGGCCGGCCATGCCATGCTTGCCGAGCTGGTCCCACTCCTCAACGCTGAGATGCTCGGCGGCGAGGGGCAGGATGAGCTGCTCCTCGTCGTCGAGGTGAGCGGTGAGTTCGAGGGCCAGTTCGGTGAGCAGTCGGGCCAGCCGCTCGCGGCGCACGACCTCGGGGCTGATGCGCCAGGCGGCCAGCGGCACGCCCAGGCCGTCGATCAGCTGGGCGACCCGGACATGCTGGTCGGTCATCCGGTCCACCAGCAGGCCGTCGATCCGGACCCGCTCGCGCAACTTCGGCCACAGCAGCTCGTCCTCGGTGCGGTGGTGGCGGTGCAGCCCGACGAGCAGGGTGTCGATGTGCACGGCCAGCTCGGCGGCGCGCCGGTGGTCGCCGGGCTCGACGTCGCGGATCAGGCTCGGGGCCAGGGCGAACTCGCGGCGGTACACCCGGTGCACCAGGATCATGTCGTGGGTGTCAGGGCGGTGGTCGGTCATGCCAGCCATGGTCACCGACGGTGATCAACGCTGGTTCAACGCTTGATCAACAGCCCCGCGCGGTGCGGCCCTCCCCGGTGCGCGGCCTCGGCCCCGGGCTCGTCGAGGTAGTGCGCGAGCAGCCGGTCGAGCGCGGCGGCCCGCTCGGCCGGCGAGTCCTCGTACTTGCCGCACTTGCGGGCGTACAGCCGGAGCAGGTCGTGGTAGTCGTACTGCCCGGCAGCCGGGGTGCGCAGCAGGCCGCAGTCGACCAGCGACTCCAGCAGCTCGTCGGCGGCCCGCGCCGGCCGGTCGAGCAGCGCCGCCGCGGCGGCCAGGGACACCAGCCCGGCCGGCGCGACGGCCAGCAGCCGGAACGCCCGCGCGGACTCCTGGTCGAGCTGGCGGTAGCTGAGCGCGAAGGCGGCCTCGACGGTGAAGTCGCCGGCCCGGAGCTGGTCGAGCCGGCCCGATTCGTCGGCCAGGCGCTCGGACAGGGCGGCCACCGACCAGCCGGGCCGCTTGGCCAGCCGCGCGCCGGCCACCCGCAGCGCCAGCGGCAGGCCGCCGCAGGCCGCGGCGACCGCGTCGGCCGCGTCCGGTTCGGCGGCGATCCGGCCCGGGCCAACGATCCGCGCCAGCAGATCCACCGACGACGACCGGGACAGGGCGGTGAGCTCGACCGCCTCCGCGCCCGCCAGACCGTCGAGCGCGGTCCGGCTCGTGATCAGGACGGAGCTGCCGGCCGCTCCGGGCAGCAGCGGCGTGACCTGCGCCAGGTCGCGGGCGTTGTCCAGCACGACCAGCAGCTCGCGGTCGGCGAGCATGCTCCGGTACAGCGCCGCCCGCCCGGGCAGGCCGTCGGGCACCTCGGCGCCCAGGGCTCGGAGGAAGTCGGCGAGCACGTCGGCCGGGTCCCGGGGGTCCGCGTCGACGCCGCGCAGGTCGACATGGAGCTGGCCGTCCGGGTACCGGTTCCGCCAGTGGTGGGCGAGGGTGAGCGCCACCGCGGTCTTGCCCACCCCGCCGGGCCCGGTGAGCGCCACGATCGGCGGCGTCCGGCCGGCGAGCGCGCCGATCACGGCGTCCCGACCGGTCAGGTCCGTCGGGGCCGCCGGGAGCTGCGCCGGCCGGGGCGCGGCACCGCGCGGGGCGACCACCATCTCCTCGGTGAGGATCTGGCGGTGGACCTCCCGGAGCTCAGGGCCCGGCTCGCAGCCGAGCTCCTCCGTGAGGATCCGGCGCGCATCGGCGTAGACCGCGAGGGCGTCGGACTGGCGGCCCGACTGGTACAGCGCCGTCATCAGCTGGCCCCGCCACCGCTCGCGGAGCGGCTGCTCGGCGATCAGGGCGGTCAACTCCACGATCACGTCCGCGCCTCGTCCGGCCGCCAGGTCGGCGTCGATCCGGGCTTCGACGACCTGGCCGATCCGTTCGAGGAGCCGGGCGCGGTGCCGTTCGGCGAGCGGGCCCGGCACGCCCGCGAGGGGTTCGCCCCGGTGCAGCGCGAGGGCGGCGGACAGCCGGCCGGCCGCGACGTGCTCCTCGAACTCGTCGAGGTCGAGCGCGCCGGCCGGCACGGTCGCCGCGTAGCCGCCGGCCCGGTGGATGATGTCCACCCCGCTGCCGGCGAGCTGGCCGCGCAGCCGGGACGCGTAGGTGCGGATCACCCCGATGGCGCGGGCCGGCGGGTCCTCCGACCAGATGCCGTCGACGAGCTGGTCCACGGGCACGGTGCGGCCGCCGGCCACGAGCAGCGTGGTGAGGAACGCCAGCTGCTGCCGGGCTCCGAGCGGCGTCTCCACCCCGCCCACATAGCCGCGAACCGGACCCAGTAGATCGAATCGGACGGCATGCACGCGCCATGCACCTCCTCCGGCCGTAGACCAGTCAACAATCCTGCCCTATAGAGCGGGGTGGATCACCGCCCGGACCCTCCGCGTGTCTCCTGTAGCCTGCTCCGCTGGGGGTGATCATGTTAGGGGCGTTGATCAACGGGCGGTACCGGCTGACCGACCGGATCGCCGTCGGCGGAATGGGACAGGTGTGGCGCGCCACCGACCTGGTGCTCGACCGGACCGTCGCGGTGAAGCTGCTGCGAGCCGAGTTCGCCGGCCGGCCCGGTTTCGGTGACCGGTTCCGGGCCGAGGCCCGGCTGACGGCGACGATCCGGCATCCCGGCGTGGTGCGGATCCACGACTACGGCGAGCTGGACGGCGCCGGCTACCTGGTGATGGAGTTCGTCGAGGGCGAGAGCCTGGCCGCGCTGCTGGACCGGGTGGGCACGCTCGAACCCGCCCGGACCATGGAGCTCCTCGCCCAGGCGGCCGAGGCGCTCGCGGCCGCGCACCGCCACGGCATCATCCACCGCGACATCAAGCCGGCCAACCTGCTGATCCGCGCGGACGGCGGCCTGGTGCTCACCGATTTCGGCATCGCACACGCCGCCGGCACCGATCCGGGCACCACACTCGGAGACCTGGTCGGCACGGCCAGCTACCTGGCACCCGAGCAGGCGACCGGCGACGAGGTCACCCCGGCCGCCGACCTGTACTCGCTCGGCGTCGTCGGCTACCGGTGCCTGACCGGCAACCCGCCCTTCACCGGCGACAATCCGATCCAGATCGCCGTCAAGCACATCCAGGCGAGCCCCGCGCCGCTGCCCGTCAGCGTGCCCGCCGGGGTCCGCGAGGTGGTGGAGCGGGCGATGCGCAAGGCGCCCGGTGAGCGGTACGCCGACGCGACCGCGTTCGCGGTGGCCGCACGGAAGGCCGGCGACACTCCGGCGGGCCGCTCCGGCCACCTCCGGCTCCGGACCCGGTTCGCGATGGCCGCGGCGGTGGTCGTCGCCTCGGCGCTGGTGGCCGGCGCCCAGGCCTGGACCGGCGGCCGGAGCGGAGTCGCGGGGCCCGACCTCGCCGCTCGGCCGGCCGCGTTGAGCACCGCCCCGCTGTCCTACCCGGGTGCCGCCCCGACCCCGGGTCCCACGCCCTCGCCGAGCAGGTCGGCCGGCCCGTCGAGCCGGCCGTCGACGCCGGGCACCGCGGGCTCCCCGGAAGCCTCGGCGACGCCCTCCCGGCCCGGACCTTCGGCCGGGCCCACCCTCACCCCCACCCCGAGCCCGTCCGCGCCGCCGGTCGCGGCGTGCGCCGGGATCAAGAGCTTCGTGGACGACTGGTACCTCGACCTGTACAACAACCAGCTCACCGACGGCAACCAGGTGCTGACCTACATCTGGTCGGGCAGCACCCGAGGAAACAACCAGCGGTTCTGCCTGCACACCTACCCCGATGGCACCACGGCGATCACGCCGATGGACGCACCCGACACCTTCGTGCTGGACAAGGACACCCACAGCAATCGGGTACAGCTGTGGCACATCGACGGCGGCCGCGACGCCTACCTCGCCGACAACGGGCTGCCGGCGAACGAGAAGTGGTGGCTGCGCAACAAGCGCGACGGCTGGGTCCAGCTCGTCAGCGTGAACACCGGCGAGTGCCTGACCAACACCTCGGCCAACGGCACGCCCGGCCAGGTGACCGTGACCGCGTGCACCGAGTCGACCAGCCAGTACTGGAAGCTGAACTCGACGGAGTCGGGCTGAGCACAGTGGACCTGCGACCCCGGTTCCGACAGTTCCTGCTCGTCGCGCTGCTCGCCGCCGCCAGCCTGGTCGTGCCGACCGGCCCGGCCGCGGCGTTCGGCACCGCGATGCGGATCAGGAACGTCGACACCGGCCGGGTGATCGCCGTGGCCGGGGCCGACCTCGCCGCCGACGGGGTCAACCTGGTCTCGGCGGCCTATGTCGGCGACTGGTCCCAGACCTTCTTCGAGTACACCCTCGGCCATCCACACTCGAAGCTGGTGAACCGGGCGCCGAACGGCCTGGAACGGGTCTTCGACCAGAAGGTCGAGGACGGCAGGACCGTGACCCTGTGGGGCAACTGCTGCAACGACAACCAGAAGTGGTGGATGGGCATCGTCGACAACATCCCCAACGCCTACAAGATCGTCAACCTCCAATCCGGCAACTGCGTCACCGACGTCGGCGCCGGCCGGCCGCTCGAAACGCGGCCGTGCCAGCCGGGCCAGCCCCAGAGCTGGCTGTTCGACACGTCGCCGCCCCCGGCACCGGCCCCGCCCCCGCCAGTCACCCCGAATGCCCCGAACACCCCGACCCGGGCGCCAGCCACCGCGGTCGCCCCCGCCGTCCCCGGCCGGACCGAGAGCGCCCGCACGGCCGCCCCCGTCAGCCCGGCGAGCAGCGGTACGCCACCGGTGGCGCCGTCCGCCACCAGCGCGGCGACCGGCCCGGCCACGACGGCGGGCGGCCCGGGCAGGACGGGCATCGCGCCCTGGTGGTGGGTACTGCTCGCCGGCATACTGCTCGCCGGCGGGATGCTGGCGCCGCCGATCTGCCGCCGACTCTGGGCGCGCCGCGGTCCGAAGAGCCCGCCGGCCCCGGTCACCCCGCTCGCGCCTCCGGCGAACGACGCCACCACCGTCGCGCGCCCCGTCGGTGAGCCCGAGCCGATGACCGACATCGGCGGGCGGTACCGCCTGCTCCGCCGGATCGCGGCCGGCGGCATGGGCGGAGTCTGGCTCGGCACGGACCTCGTCCTCGAACGGTCCGTCGCCGTCAAGCTGCTGCACGCCGAGCTCGCCGGCCAGCCCGGATTCCTCGCCCGGTTCCGGAGCGAGGCCCGGATCATGGCCGGGCTGGACCACCCCAACGTGGCCCGGATCCACGACTACGGCGAGACCGCCGACGGCGCGCCCTACCTGGTGATGGAGTACGTCGACGGCAGCACCCTCGGCGCGCTCCTCGACGAGGAGCCCACTCTCGACCCCGCGCGGACCCTGGACCTGCTGGCCCAGGCCGCCGACGCGCTGTCCGCCGCGCACGCCCTCGGCGTGGTGCACCGCGACGTCAAGCCGGCCAACCTGCTGCTCCGCCCCGACGGCACCCTGGTGCTCACCGACTTCGGGATCGCGCGCGGCCTGCGGGCCGACCACGAGACCACGGCCGGCGCGGTACTGGGCACGGCCGCCTACCTCGCCCCCGAGCAGGCGGCCGGCGAGCCGGTCACCCCGGCGGCCGACCTGTACAGCCTCGGTGTCGTCGGCTACCGCTGCCTGACCGGCCGGCCGCCGTTCACCGCGGACCACCCGGTACGGGTCGCACTGAAGCACATCCACGAGCCGCCGCCCCCGCTGCCGGCCACGGTGCCGAAGGCGGTCCGCGCCGTGATCGAGAAGGCGATGGCGAAGGACCCGGCGCTGCGGTACGACAGCGCTCAGTCCCTGGCCGCCGCGGCCCGGCACGCCCAGCACTGATCCGCCCCCGTGCCACGCGGGCACGGGGGCGGACCGGTCACCGTACTAGAAGGTCCACCGCTGCGAGTCGGTCTGGTTGCAGGCGTACACCTGGAGCGGGGTGCTGTTGTTGCGGTTCCCGTTGGTCACGTCCATGCAGACGCCGCCCTCGTGGGCGAAGGCCTGGGTGTTCGGGTCGTACTACCAGCGCTGGGCGGCGGTGCCGTTGCAGCCCCAGAGCCGGACCGGGCTGCCCTGACCGGCCCAGGCGTCCAGGCAGAAGTCGGTGCCGGCGAGCTTGATCTCACCGTTGCCCTGCACCGACCAGTGCTGGGCGTCGGTACCGTTGCAGTCGTAGGACTGGATCTTCGCGCCGTTGTAGCGGTTGTTCTGATCCAGGTCCACGCACTTGCCGGGGAACGCCGACCGCCCGGCCCGCACGTTCCACTGCTGCGGCGATACCGGCACCATCGCCTGGTGTGAACCTGCGCTTGCCCAGCCCCTTCCACGCACCGCCGATGGGACCAGGCGCCGCCTTGGATGTCCCCATTCGCATCTTTAGATCGACATCTGACGATATCGTCAGATGCACGCCCAGACAATTGCTATACGTGTCCGGTCGACTACCCGACATCGGCCGCGACGTAGGCCGTCGATACTGTTCACAAAGCTGTGTCGCCGCTCAGCGACGCTGCCGTGGTCGCACGTCCACAACACAGGAGATCGCCGATGGTGGAGCCATACTGGGACTGGTTCGACCAGATGCTCGCCGCCGACAGTCGTGCCCTTGGCGGAGAACCGTGTCGGATCTGCCAGCAGCCGATCTCACCAACGGCACATCCGAAGCAACGCGACCGGCATGTGTGCTCTCCACGCTGCAATGATTCGCTCAAGCGCCGCTTCAAACGTCGGATTGAGCGAGGCGAGATCCCTGGGTACCAGCCACATGCTGGCACGCTGGCGATAATGAGTGAGCGCGCCAGTCGCGCGCCACAGATCTTCCGCACGGTCAGGGAAGCCGAGTTCCCCTACGAACACAGTTGGTTCCCGATCGTCGGCGACGTCATCGAACGCCATGGCGTGACGAGCCACTACGTACCGCTAGATCAGATACCGTGGCTGCCCGACCATCTGGCATGGGTACTGGCCGATACAAAACTTCCCGCAGCCCGGGTACTGGGCGTTCTCTGTCCCGACGCGCGCATGTGGACGGTCCACTTCATCGAAACCACCGGTGAAACCATACGCCTGGCCATGGCCGAGGTCTGGGCCTACGACACTCCGACTGGACAGCGCACCTACGGCAGCGAGCCGCTAACCGGGGTTGACCTGTACCAGGGCATCGAGATGATCAAAGACGTCGACGACGCTGGCCAGGAATACCAGTGGGATGCCACCGTATTCAGCCCGGCCCGGCCGGAAAAGCTATGGACGCCCGCCCGGATGGACCTGTCCCAGAAGCGATCCCGCACCACCAGAGCGAAGAACGCCTACCAAGCGCGCAAGCGCGCACTCGGCATTCATGCTGCGGCTGCCGACGAGGTTGACCCGCAGGACATCTACGACCGCGACGACTGGATCTGCCAACTCTGCCAGCACCCGGTTGAGCGCCGCTATCTATGGCCGCATCCCATGTCGATCACCCTTGACCACGTGCTCCCAGTGACTCGTGGAGGGAGTCATTCGACTACGAACCTGCAGACAGCACACTGGATCTGCAACCTCCGCAAAGGCAACGCACCCTGACAGGAGGCATCCGCAATGGTCTCACCAGAGGATCAGCAGGTTGACGCGCTGATGCTGCGCCAGCGTCAGGACATGTATCTGGCAAACCACTACACCACCGCGCATATCACCGTGGTCAGCGTCGCACTCGGCGTCGCCGGCATCTCCGCCGCCAGTCTGCTGTCATCCTCGCCGCCGTTCGCGGAAGTCCACGCACTACTCGCCGTCCTGTGGATCGTCAGCCTGCTCGCCACCACGGTCGCCTTCGCCGGAGCAATGATCGGCTCGATCACGCTGCCACCCCGCGTGCCAGCCGTCGTGGACCTGGGCCCGCCGCTACTCCTGGCCCTGTGCGAGTTTCTCTTGTTCTCGATCCTCGCCTACCAGGTGACGGGGCTTTCCTCACCTCGCGCCCTACTCATTGGCTGGTGGTTCACCTTCGGCGCCTACGGCATGCTGGCCGCCGGCCAGGTCTGGCGCGTCCATCACCTCGTCGACCCCAGGACCTTCGCACGGTTCAGGCCACGGCTACGCGATGACATCTGGAAAGCCGCCGGTACCGGGGTCTTCGGAACCGTGATCGGCACGATCCACGCCCTAACCCCCAGACTGCCGCAGGCGCTTGAGTTCGCTTTCGCCGCCCTCGCCGGCCTGGCTATGGTCGTCGCGCTTACCTCACACAGCCTGAGCGCCAGCCAACTTCGAACTGACCTGGGCCGACGCTGATCCCCGGGCTATGGCGTTGACCCAGAAGGTCCTACAGCAGCGTCTTGCCCGCCGCGCCCGGTCTGGCCGCACCGTCGACGGCGACGCAGATCCCAAACACCCGATTATGGCTGGTCCACCCGTTGACCCGACCCCGGCTATTGCTGATCTGCACCCGCCCCTTGCTCCGGTGGTTTGGGCAGCCGTAAGGGGCCCCGGGGTGACGGGCGAGGCTGGCCCCGTCCGGGGTGTCTTTAGGGATGAGGGTTGGGGTGGATGACGGTCATATCTGGCCCCACCTGCAGGTTGATGCTCTGCGATGGGTGTGGCGGAGCTATTTGGCCCCTGGCCCACCTTCCATGATTGATCTTGGCGGCATGGGTCGCTGAGTGGGTGCGAAACCTATAGTCAGATCTCGAATCGACGTAGCCACCACGGATGCCATGGGAACGCGAACGGGTCGTTGACAGTCCGGCCAAGGACAAGGGCATCGATCGGCTCAAGTGCTGTGCGTAGTTCCCGCCGGGCTTTGGGGCGGAGGTTTCGCAGGGCCTGTTCGAGGAGGCTGCGAATGTGGCCGGTAGGGACGTCGGCGTATCCGTAGCGCCACTCCTCGGCGTTACGAGATCGCCGGGCGCGGCTCGACCAGCGCTGGAAGGCTAGGGCGATATCCCCCTTGGGAAGTCCGCGCTGACGCTCGAAGTCACCTATCTGCCGATTGGTCGACGCCGACAAGCCCTTGATGACCGTCCGTCTATGGTGCCGGGTATCGCGCTGGTGGAGCTGTGACCGGATTTCGCCTGGTGCTCGGCGAGGCATTGAACTTCCATGCATGGCTGCTCGGATGTGTGCTGAAACCATAGTGCAGGGTGGTGTGGAAGGCCAGCCCGACCGCGTCGGGGCCTTCCCATCCTCCGGTTGCTACCTCGGTCTTCCCGGTGATGACAGGGCCCGGCCGAGGGAGTGCTCGACCGGGCCGTGGGCCTGTTGCTCGCCGCCTCAGGCGGCGGCTGCGAGTTGGGCTCGGGTGTGGGCGAGGCGGTAGGACTCTGTGCCGGTCTGGATGATGTTCCCGCCGAACGTGAGCCGGTCGACGATCGCGGCGCAAAGCCTGGGGTCGGTGAACGTCTTCGTCCAGCCGGAGAACGATTCGTTGCTGGCGATCGCGACGCTCGCGTTCTCCTCCCGCTCTGTGAGCACCTGGAACAGCAGCTCAGCACCCCTGCGGTCGAGTTCCATATAGCCCAGTTCGTCGATCTATCCCGATGTCGGGATAGGTCGACGACATCGGCATGCTCCCCGCCGGCCAGGACGCCGCCGAAGCGTTCTACCGGATCATCGACGCCGCATACGAGCGACGCTCGATCGCCGTGACGAGCAATATCCACCCGTCCGGATTCGATTCGATCATGCCGAAGACCCTGGCCACCGCCACCACCGACCGGCTCCTGCACCACGCCCACCTCGTCCCGACCAAGGGCGACAGCCACCGCCTCGCCGAAGCCCTCGCAGGCAAAGGAGTGATCCCCTTGAACTAGCCACCCACCTGGAAAACCGGCGACCACCGACCCGGACGGCCTACCGGCCGCCCACCCGGAGATCCCACGGGCCGCCCATCCGGAGAAACCGTGTCCACCCAGCCGGCGGCCTCGCGGCCACCAGCCCGGGGGACGTCATGACCGTTGACACGTACTCGATTCGAAGGGGAAATTCATGAGCCAACGGCCACGCGGTCGGCCTGCGCTGCTGCCACCCGACCAGGGTGTTGGCCTGTCGGTTCGGTGGGCGCTCATCGGCACCGTGTCGATCGGACTCGGTATCCTCGCTGGCGTCGTGTCCAGTGTCGTGCTCGGCGCTGCAGTTGGCCCACGGGCCGATCTGATAGTGGGATTGCCCCCTGGCATTGCCGCCGGGTTGGCCACAGCCGGTGGCCTGCACCGGCTCATCGGCAAGTAGCACCATCCGCGCCCCGAGACTGCCCTGATGGCGGCCTCGGGGGCGCAAGCAGGCACACGCGGGTATCAACTTGGTGGATCCAACAGCGACGGCGAGGCAGACACGATCGCCTGCACGAAGTGTCTACGACTTTTACCTCTACGCTCGGGCGGATCGGGCCACCGTGTGTCCGGCACGAGCGTAGAGCGGTTGGGGAACCCCAAAGACAATGTCTTGCCGGCTGGCGGGCCTCGCCGTCGCATCTGACTCGATGTAGACGTTACCGCCGCCCGGATCTAACAACCACAGCGTGTCGGCCCTCCGTCAGGGTTCGCCGACCTGGTGATTCATGACCCCTGGCATCGCCCAGTCAGGGGTCAAACGAGGGTCAAACGATCAAGGCCCGGCTTTCTGATCTCCAGAAAACCAGGCCTGACCTGCTAAAATACTGTCGGGCTGACAGGATTTGAACCTGCGACCCCTTGACCCCCAGTTGTCTATATCTTTTGCTAGATAGCACTAGATAATCCGCTTAGGTCCATTTAGCTGGGATTATTCGACATCTTCGATCCGTAGCATCCATCCCAGCGGGCTTGATCCACACAGCGCCAGACAGGCGCGGTACCACGTCCGGTGCCACGCAAATCAAGTGCGCGACCCACTGGGCGATCCAAAGACCCTCAGCAGGAGGACTTCCCAGCGCCGAACGCCTCCCCTACCACCGGTCCAGCAGTCGGGTGCAGGTAAGGCTTCTGCACGTGAGCGCGGTGATCGAATTCCGCGGTTCCGCACTCGGACTCGGTCGGCTGGCGACCCAGGCCAATGGGCGGTGTCGCGATGGAATGTTAGTTCAAACCGACCCCCGGCGTGCGCGTCCGCGCGACACGGGGGACTTAAACCCATCGGCTCGGTTGGCAACCTGCTACCGGACATCGGGCCGAGGGTCGACGGCACGATCGCCTCGAAGTGCTCTGCGACTGGATCGCCCGCAAGGCGCCGCGCACGGCACCCGGGCCGGCCTGCCGCGCGGCCACCACTGGGGCCCCAGCACCCTCGGCGCGGACGGCCGGACCCTGTACCCGCACCATGTCGACCTGCCCGGCGAGTTCGTCGCGCTGCGCGGGCCGCGCTGTCGCCGTCCACGACCGGGACACTCGGCACTCCAGGTCGGCAAACTTAATTAATTACGAATACATCTTGACGAGGAGTCGAACCGCTGGCACCGTCTGGAGTGAGATCGGTAACACGATCGAAACACCGCACCCGGGGGATCGGTTCTGTCGCCAAGTAGTGAGGTATGCAGATGTCTGTCGTATTTCGAACACAGCCACCACCCGCCAGAGCGAACAGGGCCCTGCGCGCCCTAGTGGCCGCGTCCCTGACCGGCGCGTTGGCCGTCGTCGGGCTGGTCACGGTCGGGGCGGTCTCCGCGTCGGCGTCCGACACGACAGCGGCGTCCCCCGACGTCACCCAGTCCCCCGACAACAACCAGACCGTGAACTTCTGGGTCGAAGGCGGAGTGGCGAAGTACAAGGTGTCCTACAAGGGCAAGCAGGTCGTCGAGGACTCCAGCCTCGGGTTCAAGACCGACTCCGCCGACTACAGCTCCGGGCTCACCGTCCTGAACACCAGCTGGAACCAGTCCAACACCACATGGACCGACAACTTCGGAACCCGCAGGACCGTCCCCGACAACTACGAGTCCTACACCGTCGACCTGCAGGGCGCCAACAGCTTCCGGTTCAGCGTGGTGTTCCGCGTCTACAACGAGGGCGTCGCGTTCAGGTACGTCTTCCCGCAGAGCACCGCCGCCCCCGCCTTCACGATCGCCAGCGAGGCCAGCCAGTTCAACCTCGAGAACACGGCCACCGCCTACGGCTTCGCCGGCAACCTCTCGCAGGGCGACGCGGTCACGAAGTCCGTCGGCTCCCTCAACGACTCGATGTACGCCCGCCCGGTCACCGTCGTCGGCACCGGATACGCCCTGGCGATCACCGAGGCGAGCCAACTCGACTACTGCCGGACGGCGTTCGCGCCGGTGAGCGGCCAGCCGGGCACCCTCGTCACCCGCCTGGACGGCACGACGAGGAATATCGCGATGGCCACCGGTGATGTCACCAACACCGTCAGCGTGAACGTCGCCGCCGCCGACTTCTCCTCACCGTGGCGCACGATCGTCATCGGCGACAACGAGGGTCAACTGGTCGAGCGCAGCTACCTGGTCAAGACCCTGAACCCGCCGTCGACGATCGCCGACACCTCCTGGATCCAGCCCGGCACCGTGCTGCGCCCCATGGACAGGCAGACGGCACCCGCCGTGCCGCTGTCCACGACGGGCTCGAAGGCCGTCATCGACACCATGGTCGACCGCGGCATCGACTACCTGGGAGTCGACGCTCGGTGGTACGGCGCCGAGGACAGCTGGAGCACCACCCCGTTCTCGCCGATCGCCGGCTTCGACCCGGAGGCCATCGGCGCCTACGCCGACTCCAAAGGCAAGAAGGTCCTGCTGTACGTGAACTACCGGGCGCTGTGGAACGCCGACAAGACCACCGACCCCACGAAGAACCTCGACGCGATGTTCAAGAAGTTCTCCGAGGAGTGGCACGTCGACGGGGTCAAGTTCGGCTTCATCCCCGTGGGTTCCCAGCCCACCACCAAGCGGGTGTACGACTGGGTCAAGCTCGCCGCCAAGTACCACCTTGTCGTCGACATCCACGACGACTGGGTGCCCACCGGCCTGGAGCGCACCTACCCCAACCTGCTCACCATGGAGGGGATCCGCGGCGAGGAGGAGGAACCCACGGCGGCGATGGATCTCCGCAGCCTGTTCACCCGGGGCGTGCAGGGTCCGGCGGACCACACCTGGGGCTACATGCGCACGGCCTCCAACACCAGCCGATCGTTCCGGTACGCGGCGGCCGTCGTCTTCCACAGCCCCCTGCAGTTCCTGTACTGGTACGACACTCCCCCCGGCCCCGCGATCGTCAACCCCGTGCCGGAACTGTGGGACAACCTCCCCACGACCTGGGACGAGACCCGGTTCCTCGAATCCAAGGTCGCCAGCTACGCGACGGTCGCCCGGCGGTCCGGGAACGAGTGGTGGGTCGGCAGCGTCAACAACGGCGCCCGCACCGCCACCATCCCGCTGACCTTCCTGACCCCCGGCGTGCAGTACCGCGCGGCCATCGTCGAGGGCGGAGCCGCTTCCCCGGACGGCGACACCAAGACGACCACCCAGGTCATGAGTGAGCAGGTCGTCACGTCGACGACGACCCTGTCGCCGTCCATGGCCGGCAGCGCGGGCTACGCGGTGCGCCTGACCCCGGTCAGGGACCTCGCGCTCAACAAGTTCGCCGACCAGTCCTCTACCCGCGCGGCCGGCGGCGCGGCCTCGCGGGCGGTGGACGGCAACACCGACGGAAACTTCGCGAACAACTCCGTCACCCACACCGACCCGGCGCAGACCACCCCACCCTGGTGGAGGGTCGACCTCGACTCGGTGAAAACGCTGACAGCCATCGAGATCTACAACCGCACGGACGGGTACGGATCCCGACTCAGCGACTACTGGGTCTTCGTCTCCGACACACCCTTCGACACCTCGCTCCCACCCGCACAGCAGGCTGGGCAGGCCCGGGTCTGGAGCAAGCACTACACCACCCAGGCCGGGAGCCCGACCAGTGTCCCGCTCCCAGCGGGCACCAAGGGACGGTACGTCATGATCCAACTCAACAGCAGTGGGATCCTGTCCCTCGCCGAGGTGAAAGCCATCGGATAGCGCCCCACAGCGTCTGAGCGGAAGCTCCCGGCCGAAAGATTCGGCCGGGAGCTTCCCGCGTCCCGTCACGTATGGGTTGTGCCGCCCGCGTCGGGACCGCTGCACGTCAGGCTCCGCGGAGCACCGAGCTAGGACGTCAGCAGTTCCCAGTCCTGGGGTAGTACTGCGGTCTGGAGGTCGGCGACCTCACGAGGCGGAAACGACGGCCACGTCCTGGTCGTGTCGTGTCTCCTGTTCAGCCGCCGGTCGAGGAACCGCTGGACGCGGCGTAGGCCGTCGGCCGCCGCAACAGCGTCCAAGCGGCCCGAGGCCATGGCGTCGGCATACTCATCAAGGTCCAGCATCCGATACGGATGGTCAGGCGGCCCCACGATCACGTCGATCAGCAGGTCATCCACCGCGACACTGTCACCGTGATCTGCGACCGCCACCAGATCGCAATACCACCAGCCCCGCTGCTCGGCCGGAAACAATGCAGGTTGGTTGATCTGCACACCGTCGTCCAACAAGACGAAGCTGCGCTGAGTGTACGCCCGCCCGTCCTTCTCGAAGCCCCAGTCATAGGCGACCACACCACCACGGCGCAGTCCCACCGCGCGCAGCACGCCGTCACGGATCACCGTCACCAGGCGGCCCGTCTCATCTTCATGACTCATCCGGCCACCCTGCCATGAGCCAGGAAAGATTGGACGACAGCCGCGCGCGTCGTCGACCAGCTGGTAGTCGGCGTCCGGCGGGCCATCGGGGCCGGTCGCCACGCCCGGGAACGGCCGGATGGCGGGGGCCACCAGGTCCATGCCATGACGTGGGCACAGAAAGGGGAACTCCCGGCCGGAAGGGGTTTCGGCCGGGAGTTCCTGTTCTGGGGATACTACTTGTCGAGCGGTGCGTCGGAGACGAACCGCCGGTTCACGTGGGCAGTCCCACCGCGCGTTCGCCGTTGCGCCACTGCTGGATGACGACGGCGATGACGAGCAGGGCGCCCTGGGCGACGTTCTGCCAGAAGGAGTTGACGCCGACGACGGTGAGACCGTTCTCCAGCGCGCCGAGCAGGGCCACCGCGAGGAGGGTGCCACCCACCCCGCCCTTGCCACCCTTCAGCGCGCAGCCGCCGAGGGCCGCCGCGGTGATGGCCTTGAGCTCCAGGCCCTCGCTGCCGGACACCGGCTGGCCGGAACCGGTGCGGGCGGTCAACAGGATGCCGGCGACGGCCGCGACGACGCCGGCGAGGGCGTACACGGAGATCAGATATTTATTGATCTTGATACCGGCGAGGCGGGCCGCCGTGTCGTTGCCGCCGATGGCGTAGATATTGCGGCCGATGTCGGTGAACTTCAGCAGCAGGTGCACGCCCAGCGCGACGATCGCGAGGATCCACACCATCACGGGCAGGCCCGCGAGCTTGCCCCGGGCGAGGAACACGAAGAAGTCGTCGCCGAGCACGTAACCCTGCGCGCGCCCGTTGGAGACAAGTTGCGCGAGCCCCTTGTAGGCGGCGAGGGTGGCCAGGGTCGCGATGACCGCATTCACGCGCCCGTACACGATGATGAGTCCGTTGACGACGCCGGCGGCGATCCCGACCGCGATCGCCGCGCCGATCCCGAGGATCGGGTTGCCTCCGGTGGCGGTGAACGCCATCGCGCTGATCACCGACGCCAGGCCTGCCTGCGAGCCGACGGAGATGTCGAGGGCCCCGCAGATGATGACGACGGTCTGCACGACGGCGAGCAGGCCGGCGATGGTGACGGTCTCGCCGATGACGGCGATGTTGGCGACGCTGAGGTAGGCGGGGTTGAGCAGACCGAACACGCCGGCGACGACCACGAGGGCCGCGAGAAGGCTCAGGTTCTGGCCGCCGATCCTGCCCGTCAGGGCGCGCAGCCGATCGGGCGGCCCTGCGGCCGGCCTCTTGTTCGGCAGCGCCGGAGCGGGTGCGGTCGTGGGAGTCATGGCTGTTCTCCAGTGGATGGTGTGGTCAGGTCGTCGGCCATCGCCAGGGCGAGGATCTTCTCCTCGGTCGCGTCACGGTGGTCGAGTTCGCCGGTGATCCGGCCGCCCTGCATGACGACGATCCGGTCGGCGAGCCCGAGGACCTCGGGCAGGTCGGAGGAGATCACCAGCAGTGCCACTCCGGCCGAGGCCAGGTCGGCGATGATGTGGTAGATCTCGGCCTTGGCGCCCACGTCGATGCCCCGGGTGGGCTCGTCGAGGATGAGAACCTGTGGCTTGCGGGCCAGCCACCGGGCCAGCACCACCTTCTGCTGGTTTCCGCCGGACAGTTTGCGCACCTCGTGCTCCAGGGACGGGGTGCGCACCCGAAGCCGTTCGACGTACTCGCCGACCAGGCGGCGTTCGGCGGCCCGGCGGACGAACCGGAACCGGCGCAGCCGGTCGAGGACCACCAGGGAGGCGTTGTCGCGCACCGACCGGTGCAGGAATAGCGCCTGGGCCTTGCGCTCCTCCGGGGCCAGCCCGATCCCGGCGGCGATCGCGTCGGCGGGCTGGCGCAGCTTCACCGTCCGACCGCCGACGGCCACCGTGCCCGACCGGATCGGCAGGTCCCCCGCCAGCGCCCGGGCCAGCTCGGAGCGGCCCGCGCCGACCAGCCCGGCGAGCGCGACGATCTCACCGGCGCGGACCGTCAGGTTCACGTCGCGGACGTCGTCGGTCGTCACACCGCGGACCTCGAGCACCGTCCCGCCCGCGCCCCCGTGCTGGCGGGTGAAGAGGGTGGACAGGTCCCGGCCGACCATCATCCGGACGATCTCCTGCTCGTCGGTGGACCAGATCTGCCGGGTGCCGACGACCTGGCCGTCGCGCAGGACGGAGACCCGGTCGGCGAGCTGGAAGATCTCCCGCATCCGGTGCGAGACGTAGACGATGGCGATCCCCCGGTCCCGCAGCCGGCCGATCAGGGCGAACAGCGCCTCGACCTCGTGTTCGGACAGCGAGGACGTCGGCTCGTCGAATGCCATCACCCGGGCGTCGGTGGTCAGCGCGCGCAGGATCTCCACGAGCTGACGTTGCGACGCCGACAACTGCGAACCCAGCTCGTCCGGGTCGAGGGCCCGTTCGAAGCCCAGCTCGGCCAGGTCGGCGCGGATCTTGTTCCGCAGTGCCGACCTGTCCAGGCGGTGCGCCACGCCCCGGGGCAGCGCGCCGACGTAGACGTTCTCGGCGACGGAGACGTGCGGGATGATCTCCGGCTCCTGCGGGATGATCCGGATCCCGGCGGCACGGGCGTCGGCGGGACTGTGCAGCGCCAGCACCTTGCCGTCGAGCCGGACGGCGCCCGCGTCGGGGAGGTGGTCGCCGTTGATGATCCGGATCAGGGTGGACTTGCCGGCCCCGTTCTCCCCCATCAGCGCCGTGACCTGGCCCGCGGGAAACTCGAGGGTCACATCGGTGAGGGCGTGGACCCCGGAGAAGTTCTTGCTCACCCCGTCGACGCGGAGACCCGCGCCGACGGTGAGTTCGTGTCCTACGCCGAGCACTTGACGCCGGCTTCCTTCCAGGTGCCCGCGTCGACCATCTTGGTGGGGGCGAACGCCTCGGCGGGCATGTCCTTGCCGTTGCGGAGCTTGTCGAACATGGTCTGCACCGCCAGGGCCCCGACCTCGTAGCCGTTGATGAACAGCGCGGCCTTCATCCCGGTCGGCTTGCCCGAACCCCAGTCCTTGCACGCCAGGTACGCGCCCAGGCCCACGCCGATCACGTTGTCGGCCGTGTAGCCCGCGTTCTGCAGGGCGGTCACACCACCGGAGACGTTCTCGTCGTTGCAGCCCCACACGACCCAGTGCTTGACGGCCCGGTTGGCGGTGACCGTGGCGGCGACCTTGTCCTGCGCGGAGGTGGCGCTGTTGTCCGTGCCGACGTCGATGCTCTTGACGTCCTTGCCGGTGCCCGACTTGAACGCGGCCTTGGCGGCGTTCACCCGATCGGTGCACACCGTGACGTCCTGCTTCCACGCCGAGATGATCGCCGTGTCCTCCACCGCCCAGCCGGACTTCGTGAACTCCTCGCCCGCGCGCTTACCGACCTCACCACCCATCTGGGCGCCGCTGAAGCCGATCCGGGGCACCAGCTTGTCCTTGGCGCACTTGGACGGGTCGGTGCCGTCCACGCAGATCTGGTCGTCGGCGGTCAGCAGCGTCACGCCCCCGGCCTTCGCCGCCTGCACGACCTGCGGGCCGACCGCCGGGTCGGGCACCACGATGATCACGCCGTTGGCCTTCTGGGCGATGGCGGCATTGACCTCGCTCACGGTCTTGTTGGCGTCGTTGCCGAGGTTGACGACCTTCAGGTCGATCCCCAGCTCCTTCGCCTTGGCCTGCGCGCCGGCGGCCTCGCCGACGAAGTACTCCTGATCGCCCTGCTTCTGCAGGAACGAGATGGAGATCTTGCCGCTGACCGGCTGGCCCCCGTTGTCGGCGGCCTGCTCCTTGCCCGATGAGCAGGCGCTGAGGCCCACGGCGACGGTGCACGCTGCCGCCAGGGCGGTGAGGATCTTGGATCTGACCATGGACGTGACGCTCCTTGACATCGCCCGCGACACCGTGCGGTGCCGGGGGACTCTGAGGTGACCGATCGTGTTACCGATCTCACTTCAGAGAGTGACAGCGGGCCGATCGAGTGTCAATATGTATTCGTAATTAATCAAGTAATCGAGCGTGGCGCCCTTCAGCTCCAGTCTGGTTGACCATCACCCGCCGTCACGCCTGATCACGAAAACGGACACCATCGGAGGTCGCCATGTCACTCGGGCCCACCAACCCAGGCCGCTCCACCCCCACCGGGGGCTTCACTGGAGGCAGCTTCCAGATCACCGGTGATCATGGCTTGCGCACGGCGGCGCGATGGCGCAAGATGTTTTCATAAATAATATTCGTTACGCGAGCGGGAAGGAGCCCCGATGAGCCGAATGTCCGGTCAGGTGGCCCTGGTCACGGGGTCCGCGTCGGGGATCGGCGCGGCCTGCGCACGCCGGCTCGCCGCGGAGGGCGCCGCCGTGGCGCTGATGGACGTCGCCGACACCACCGTGTTGTGCCGCGAGATCGAGGCCGCGGGCGGCCGGGCGCTGTCGGTGGCCGCCGACGTGTCGACCGAGGCCGGCTGGGCCGCCGCCTCCGGCGCCGCGCGCGCGGCGTTCGGGCCGGTGGGGATCCTGGTGAGCAACGCCTTCGTCGTCGAGGTCGCCCCTGCGCACGAGCTCAGTCGCGACTCGTGGGACCGGCAGTTGGCCGTGTGCCTGACCGGCGCATTCCTCGGCGTGCGCGCGTTGCTGGCCGACCTGCGGGAGACGCGCGGGTCGGTCGTCCTGGTCTCCTCCGTGCAGGCCCAGGTCGGCATCCCCGGGCATCCGGCGTACGCGGCGGCCAAGGGCGGCCTGGTCTCCCTCGGCCGGCAGCTGGCCGTGGAGTACGGACCGGAGATCAGGGTGAACACCGTCGTCCCGGGGCCGATCCTGACCCCGACCTGGGACCGGGTGCCCCCCGACGAGCGCGAACGCAGCGTCGCACAGACCGTTCTGGGCCGGTTCGGCGAGCCCGCCGAGGTCGCGTCCGCCGTGGCGTTCCTGGCCTCCGCGGACGCCGCGTACGTGACTGGAGCGAGCCTCGTGGTGGACGGCGGCTGGACCGCCATGAAGACTTCCGCGTGACCGGCAACGAGACTTCCTGAGGGGACACGAGGACACATGGCACGCTACGTCAACCGCGGAGTGCACGGGCAGACCGTCGAGACCATCGCCAAGCGGATCCTGGGCGGCACCCTGGCCGAGGGCGAGACCCTCGACATCGCCGCCCTGCAGGTCGAACTCGACGTCAGCCTCACCGTCGTCCGCGAGACGTTGAAGGTGCTCGCAGCCAAGGGCATGGTCGACGCCCGCCAGAAGCGCGGCACCTTCGTCCGGCCCCGCTCCGACTGGAACCTCCTCGACGGCGACGTGCTGCGCTGGCAGTTCGCCAGCTCGGCCAGCGACCGCATGATCGACCAACTGCAGGAGGTCCGCGGCATCGTCGAGCCGGCCTCCGCGCGGCTGGCCGCCGAGCGACGCGACGACGCCGACCTCGCCGCGCTGGAGTCCGCCCTGACCGCGATGGAGGCCGCCGGCGACGACCCGGCGTCGCAGATCGCCGCCGACCTGAACTTCCATCGCGCGCTGCTGGCCGCCACCCACAACGAGCTCCTGCAACGCATGGAGGTCATGTTGGAGATCGGCCTCGCCGAGCGCGACCGGCTCGTGCACTACAGCCAGCACCACGACGACCCCATCCCCAGCCACCGCGCGGTCCTGGACGCCATCCGCGCCGGCGACCCTGCCGCGGCCGAGAACGCGATGGGCGGGCTGCTCGACCAGGCCGCCCACGACCTGCACAAGGCCCGGGGTGGACCGGGCGCGAAAGGACAGAAGCGGTGAAGATCGAAAAGATCGAGACTTTCGCGGTACCGCCCCGCTGGCTGTTCTGCCGGATCCAGACCGATCAGGGCATCGTCGGCTGGGGCGAGCCGGTCGTGGAGGGCCGCGCCGAGGTGGTGCGGGCCGCCGTGGACGTGCTCGCTGAGTACCTGATCGGTGAGGACCCGCTGCGGATCGAGCACCACTGGCAGGTCCTCACCAGGGGTGGCTTCTACCGGGGCGGCCCGATCCTGTCCAGCGCGGTCGCCGGCCTCGATCAGGCGCTGTGGGACATCGCCGGCCAGCACTACAACGCGCCCGTGCACGCCCTGCTGGGCGGGCCGGTCCGCGACCGGGTCCGGGTCTACTCCTGGGTCGGCGGCGACGAGCCCGACCAGGTCGCCGACGCGGTCGCCGCCCAGGTCGCCGCCGGCATGACGGCCGTGAAGATGAACGCGTCCGGTCGGATGTCCCCCCTGCCCACCGCCGGGGAGGTCGCCGCGATCGTGGCCCGGCTCGCGGCCGTCCGCGAGGTGCTCGGCCCCGACCGTGACGTCGCCCTGGACTTCCACGGCCGGGCCACCGCCGCGGCCGCCCGCCGCATCCTGCCCGAACTCGCCCCCCTGCACCCGCTGTTCGTGGAGGAGCCCGTGCTCCCCGAACACGCGCACCTGCTGCACGACATCGTCACCTGCTCGCCGGTGCCGATCGCCACCGGCGAACGGCTCTACAACCGGACCGACTTCGTCGAGCCGCTCCGGGCCGGCGTGGCCGTGGTCCAGCCGGACCTGTCCCACGCCGGCGGTATCTCCGAGGTCCGCCGGATCGCCGCCGCCGCCGAGACCCACGGCGCGCTGCTCGCCCCGCACTGCCCGCTCGGACCGATCGCCCTCGCCGCGAGCCTGCAGATCGCCTGCGCCACCCCCAACTTCCTCATCCAGGAACACAGCATCGGCATCCATTACAACGCCGGCGCCGACCTCCTCGACTACGTCGCCGACCCCGAACCGCTCCGCATCCTGCACGGCCACATCCGGGCCCCCCAGGGCCCCGGGCTGGGCGTGACCATCGACGAGGCTGCCGTCCGCCGCGCCGACCGGGCCGGGCACGCCTGGCGCAACCCGGTGTGGCGGCACGACGACGGCTCGTTCGCGGAATGGTGACCATGCGGGCCACGGCCCGCTCCCCCGTCCCGGGCCGCCGACGGACCCCGTTGCGCGCCGCACTCGACCACGCGCACGGCGGCCGGTGGACCTCCCTGCGCACCACCGACCGCGAGTGGCTCTGGCACCGGTCGACGACCGACCGCCACCTGGTGTGGCCCGGGCACCCGTTCGTCGACGCCGGCGGCCTCGAGGAGTGCGTCCCCACGGTGCGGGGCGTGCCCGACCACGGCCACGCGTGGAGCCGACCCTGGCGGCAGACCGGCGCGAACCTGTGGACGACGCACTGCCCCGACTTCGTCCTGTCTCGCTCCGTCCGCGCGCGGTCCGGCGCGGTCGTCGCCGACTACACACTCAGCGCCGAACCCGGGTACCGGTTCGTGTGGGCCGCCCACGCGCTCCTCGACGTCGGGGAAGACGCGACCCTGACCGCGCCGGCCGGTGCCCCGACCCGGGTGTACCCGGACGCCGGCCCGACACCCTCCGGCCCGTGGCCCGCGCCCGACGGGACCCGGCTCGACGTGCTCGGACCCGACGACGCGACCGCAGTCGGGGCGATCCTGCTCGGCTGCGCGTCGGTACTGGTCACCGACGGGCCCGACGCCCTGGACATGTCCCTGCACTGCCCCGGCCAGCCGGTGTCCACAGCGCTGTGGCGCAACCTGCGCGGCTGGCCCCCCGAGCAGCCCTACCGCAGCATCGGCGTCGAACCGATGCTCGGCGGCGTCTTCGACCTCGCCGAAGCCGGCCCGGACGAGGCCGCCACCGTGCCCGCCTCCGGAGTCGTGTCCTGGCGGCTCACCCTCACCGCGCACACGAACCGCAAGGAGCAACGTTGAAGCTGTTGGACGCGCTGCGCCAGTACCGTCTGGTGGCGATCGTGCGGGGTTCGGACCCGGCGGCCACCCTCGACGCCGTTCTCACGCTGGCCGACTGCGGGATCGCCCTGATCGAGGTGTCGCTGACCACCCCCGACGCACTGGGCGTGCTGACCCGGGCCCGACGCGCCCTGGGCCCGGACTTCGGGCTCGGCGCCGGCACGGTCCTGACCGTGGAGCAGGCCCAGGCGACCGCCGACGCCGGAGTGTCGTATGTGGTCACCCCGGGCCTGGCGCCCAGCGTCGCCGAGGCCCGCGCACTCGGCCTGCCCGCGCTCGTCGGCGCCGTCACCCCGACCGAGGTCATCGCCGCGCACGCCGCCGGGGCCGAGGCCGTGAAGCTGTTCCCCGCCTCGATCGGCGGCCCGGAATACCTGCGCGCGCTGCGCGACCCGCTCCCGGACATCCCCCTCGTTCCGGTCGGCGGCGTCGACGCGCACCGGGCCGGAGAGTACCTGCGGGCGGGCGCGGTCGCGGTCGGCGTCGGTTCCCCGCTGCTCGGCGACGCCCCGCACGGCGGCGACCTCCTGCAACTGCGGGCCCGCGCCGCGCTGATGCTGGCGGCGGTGACGGCATGACCGACGTTCTCACCTTCGGCGAGGTCATGGGCGCGCTGCGCGCCGACGGCCCGCTGCGCCTCGGTGGCCCGCTCGGGCTGTCCGTCGCCGGCGCGGAGGCCACGGTCGCCATCGGCCTGGCCCGCCTCGGCCACGACGCCCGGTGGATCGGCGTCACCGGAGCGGACGAGCTCGGCGAACTCGTCCGGCGCACCCTGCGCGCCGAACGGGTCGACACGTCCGGCGTGCGGATCGACTCCTCCGCGCCGACCGGCCTGTTCTTCCTCGAGAACCGGCTGGCCGGCCTGACCCGGGTCGCCTACCACCGCGCCGGTTCGGCCGGATCCCGCCTCACCGCCGACGACGTGCTCAACGGGTTCGCCGACGGGGCGACGCGGATCCTGCACGTCACCGGGATCACCTGCGCCCTGGGCCCGGGTCCCCGCAAGGCCGTCGTCGAGGCGGTCGCGATGGCCAGAGCCATGGGCACGACCGTGTGCCTCGACGTCAACCACCGCTCCGCACTGTGGTCGCAGGCCGAGGCCGCCGCCTGCCTTCGCCCGCTGCTGCCGTCCGTCGACGTGCTCGTCGCCTCGGACGAGGAACTGCCCGTCGTCGCCGACAACCCCAACCCCGCCAACCTTCTGGGGTATGTCGACCAGGTCGTCGTCAAGCACGGCGCCGCCGGGGCCACCGTGTACACCCGGACGGAACACACCCACGTGCCCGCCCGGGTCGTCACCGCCGTGGACACCACCGGGGCCGGTGACGCGTTCGTGGCCGGCTACCTGTCGGGTCTCCTCGACGGCCTCGGGGTGGCCGACCGGCTGCAACGGGCCGTCACGGTCGCCGGATTCGGCGTCGCCACGGTCGGGGACTGGCAGGGGTTGCCCACCCGGGACGAGTTGCCGCTGCTCGACCACGCGTCCGGAAGCACGCTGCGATGAGGGTCCTGGGCGACGAACGCTTCGAACTCGGCGAAGGCGCTCGCTGGGTCGACGGCCGGCTCGTTTTCGTCGACCTGCTCGCCGGCCGCCTCCTGGAGGCGCGCGGGGACGCGCCGCCCGTGGAGGTGCTGCGGATGCCGATGCCGCTGGGCGCTGTGGCACCGGTACCCGGAAAGGAGGGTTGGGTCGCGGCGGCCGGAACGGGCCTGTGGAGCCTCGCGCCCACGACGGAGCCGCGCCCGCTGGTCGACCTAGGGGTCGATCCGGTGACAACCCGGGTGAACGACGCCGTGGCCGACCCCGCCGGCCGGATGTGGATCGGCACCATGACCTACGCCGCCACTCCCGGCACCGGCCGGCTGCACCGCTGGCACCCGAGCACCGGGCACGCCGTGGTCCTCGACGGCCTCACCATCCCGAACGGACCGGCGTTCGACGCGACCGGCACCGTCCTGTATCTCGCAGACAGCGCCCTTGGCCACATCGACCGGCTCACGGTCGACGCCTCGGGCGACGTCGCCGACCGGCGGCCCTTCGCGCGGATCGACCCGGCCGACGGGTCCCCGGACGGGATGACCGTCGACGTCGCCGGCAACCTGTGGGTCGCGCTGTGGGGCGGCTCCGCGGTGCGCCGGTACCGCCCGGACGGCACCCTCGACGTGCACCTGCCGGTCGGGGCCCGCCAACCGACCAGTGTCTGCCTCGGCGGCCCGGACCTGCGCACCCTGTTCATTACCACCGCCGGCTACGGGCTGCGGGAACCCGGGGGCGCCGACGGCGCGCTGTTGGTGGCTACGGTGGATGTCGCGGGCCGCCCTGCGTGTCCGGGGGCCGTGGGCTCAGCCCTCTCACCGTGACGAGGACGGCTACGGACAGCAGGTAGCGGGGCCGGCCACCTCCCTCGTGGTGACCGGCCCCTTTCCCCCCTCCAGGAGGTTCAGGAGGTGGCGACAGGTGTGGTGCCGCCTGCCGCGCGCCACCTCGACTGTGGACAAGTTTGGGGGTCGGCCCGGGACGGCCGGCCCCCGAACGTCACCGTTCGGCTAGGAGACGGTGAGTGCGGTGTCGTCGATGACGAAGTTGGTCGCGAGGCTGATGTCCTCGGTTCCGGTGAAGGTGATCGTGACGGTCTGGCCGGCGTAGGCGGCCATGTTGAACGTCTTCTGGGCGTAGCCGGTGGCCTTGTTGAGGTTGCTGTACGTGGCCAGGGTGGCGCTGCCGACCTTGACGGTCAGTTTGTCGTACTGCGTGGAGGTGGTGGTCTCCTTGGTGTCGATGTGCAGCCAGAACGACAGGGTGTAGGTGGTGCACCCGGTCGGGACGGCCACCTGCTGCGACAGCGTGGTGGTGTTGGTGGTGCCCTTGCCGCCGAGGAGGGCGAGCTGGGTGCCGCCGTGCGCCGGCTGCGCGGTCGTGCCGGCCCGGATCACGCCGGTCGACGCCGTCCACGGTGTGGTGCCCGACTCGAAGCCCGGGTTCCCGAACTTCTGACCCGCACCCGTGCAACCCGGGCCCGTCCCGTTGACGGTCAGGCTGTACGTCGCGGTGTGGGTCGCCGAACCGGCGCCCGTCACCGTGATGGTGTACGTGCCGGCGGCGGCCGTGGAGCTGGCCGCGACGGTCATCGTCGAGGAGCTGCCCGAGGTCACCGAGGTGGGGTTGAAGCTGACGGTGACACCGGCCGGAACGCCGCTCGCGGTCAGGTTCACCGTCTGGGCGTTGCCCGAGGTGGTGGTCGTGCCGACGGTCGAGGTGACCGACGCGCCCGGGTTGACCGAACCGGAGGCCGGGCTCAGCGACATCGAGAAGTCGTTGGCCGGGGTGCCACCGCAGGTCGGGTCAGCCGACTGCGCCGGAACGCTGATCGCGTCCCACGCGGCCTTGGTCTTGTTGAACAGACCACAGGTCGAGTCCAGGGCCTTCGCCGCGGTCAGGGTGCCGGTCCGGTAGGTCATGTGCGTCTGGCCGGACACCTTGGTCAGCATCGCGCCGTAGAACACCTTGCCGGCGTTCTGGATGCCCATGCCGGTAAGCGTGGTGTTGTTGCAGGTCGGGCTGACCGGGCCGCCCGAGGGGTTGGTGCCCATGGCCATCAGGTAGAACCAGTGGTTCAGCGGGCCGGCCGCGGCGTGCACCTCGGTGTTGGGGATCGCCGAGGAGTAGCAGTTGGGGTTGTTGTTGACCTTCGAGGGGTCGTACATGTTGCGGATCGGGCCCTTGCCGACCAGGTTGATCTTCTCGCCGACCAGGAAGTCCGGGTCGTCGTACGGGGCGGTCTGGTTGGCGTACGCCTCGGTCAGCGCGCCGAAGATGTCGCCGGTGGCCTCGCCGAGCCCGTTCTCGTGGTTGGCACCGCCGGGGGTGTTGGCGTCGATGCCGTGGCCGAACTCGTGGCCGATGACGTCCATCGAGGAGATCCACTCACCGGCGTTGTTGTGGCCGATGGTGACGCTGCTGCCGTCCCAGTAGGCGTTGACCTGGTCGACGCCCATCTTGATCGGGAACGACTTGCCGTTGCCGTCGATGCCGCTGCGGCCCAGCCAGGACGAGAGCATGTCCCATTCCTGCTGCGCCGAGTACATGCCGTCGACGCAGCCGGTCTCCTTGCTGGTCCCGTCGCCGTTGCCCCAGGCGTCGTCGGTACCCGTGAACACGGCCCCGCCGCTGTAGTCCCGACACTCCAGGCCCGGTCGGGTCGTGTCCTTCATGCTGAAGCTGCTGCCCGAACCGCTGGTGGTGAAGGTCAGCGGGTTCGGGCCGTTCCACTTGGCCGTGCCCGAGCCGGCGACGACGTCGTCGTGCGTCGAGAGGACCTTGCCGGTGGCCGCGTCGACCCACACGTGCAGGTGACTCGGCGCGGTCTCGGTCAGGCCGGTCATCGTGGTCTCCCACGCCAGGCGCGGGTTGTTGTCCCGGACCAGGACGACGAGCCGGCTGGAGTCCACCCGGTCCACGCTGGCCAGCTGGCCGCGCGAGGTGGCCTCCGCCGCGGCGGCCGTGACCGACGGGTCGATCGACAGGTTGATCCGCGCCGAGGTCGCCGAGGCGGTGCTGCGGACGTGGCCCTGGGCGTCGGCGAGCACGACAGCGTCGCCCCCGACGACCGGGAGGCCCCGGTAGCTGCGGTCGTAGTTGACCGCGTAGAGGCCGTTCACCCACGGGGTCACGCTCTTCTGCGCGTACTCCTCGAACGGCCCCTTCGCCAGGGCGTCGAGGCCGCTGGCGGCGGCCCGGTCCGCGACGGAGATCGCGAGTGCCCGAGCGTCGCCGAGATTGTGGTCGGCGGCGTTCGTGGCGGTGGCGGGATTGGCTGCGAGGGTCAGCGCCACTCCCGCGAAGACGGCCAGGGATACCCCGGCCGTCGCTGTTCTGCGTCTCATCTGTGCTCCCTTGAGGTGAGACCGCGTCTTCGCGGCCCGCCCATGGAAGCATCGAGAACTTTAACTGAATCATAAGACAGTCTTATCGTGTCCATAGCGTTCCGGGATTTCGCCAGCTAATGAACATGCGCCTCTATCGATGTTCTGCCGCTGAGCGTTTCAGTTCGGAGTGTTTGATGTTGTTGGACTGTTGGTTGACAGCGGTGATTGACGTTCGACTGTGTTGGGAATACGCTCCTGACCCACATGGCGGGTGCCGTCGATGTCGAACTGGCGACGTCGCGATGTGTGCGCGTGAGGCAGCCGCCTCCTCACTGGAAGTGATCTCAATGAGCATCCGAAGAAACTTCTCCATGCGGATCAGGCCCGCGGTCCTGCTCACGGCACTCGCACTCGTGACGTCCCTGATCGCCGTGGGAGCTCCGACGGCAGCCCAGGCCGCCACGTCGATCAGCATCGACGGTTCCAAGGGCGGTCGCACGTTCGACGGTGTGGGCGCGATCAGCGGCGGTGGCGGTAACTCGCGCCTGCTGTTCGACTACCCGGAGCCGCAGCGCTCGCAGATCCTGGACTACCTGTTCAAGCCCGGCTACGGGGCTTCCCTGCAGATCCTCAAGGTCGAGGTCGGCGGGGACACCAACTCCACCGACGGCGCCGAGCCCAGCCACATGCACTCGGCGACGGATGAGAACTATCAGCGCGGTTATGAGTGGTGGCTGATGGAGCAGGCCAAGGCGCGTAACCCGAACATCAAGCTGGTGGCCCTGTCGTGGGGAGCGCCCGGCTGGATCGGGAACGGCACCTTCTGGTCCCAGAACATGATCAACTATCTGATCAAGTGGATCCAGCACGCGAAGTCCGACCACAACCTGACCATCGACTACATCGGTGGCTGGAACGAGCGCGGCTACGACAAGCAGTGGTTCATCAACCTCAAGGCCGGCCTGACCTCGGCCGGGTTGACGACGAAGGTCGTCGCGAACGAGAACACCGGCTTCGGCGGCGAGATCGACGCGATCGCCGGCGACGCGGCGTTCAAGAACGCCGTCGACGTGATCGGCTCGCACTACGCGTGCGGCTACCTCGGCAACCAGACCGACTGCCCGAGTTCGACGGCGGCCGTGAACACCGGCAAGCCGCTGTGGGCGAGTGAGAGTGGTTCGCAGGACTACAACACCGGGGCGGCGGCCGTCGCGCGTGGGGTGAACCGGGGCTACATCGACGGGAAGATGACGGCGTTCATCAACTGGCCCATCATCGCGGCCCTGTACCAGAACCTGTCCTTCTCCACCGACGGTCTGGCCCTCGCCGACCAGCCGTGGTCGGGGGCCTACAGCCTCGGCAAGACGACGTGGGCGCTGGCGCACACGGCCCAGTTCGCCCAGCCCGGCTGGACCTACATCGACTCGGCCGGCGGCTACCTGGGCGGCACCCGCACCAACGGCAGCTACGTGTCGTTGAAGGCCCCCACCGGCGGGAACTACAGCACCGTCATCGAGACCATGGACGCCACCGCCAACCAGACCGCCAACTTCACGGTCAGCGGCGGGCTGTCCACCGGGGCGGTGCACGTGTGGGCGACCGACATGCGCTCCAACAACGCGACCGACCACTTCGTCCAGCAGCCCGACATCGCCCCGGCAACCAACGGCACGTTCTCCCTCACCCTCAAGCCCGGTTACGTCTACAGCCTGACCACCACCACCGGCCAGGCCAAGGGCACCGCCACGTCGCCGGCCCGGGCGCCGCTGAACCTGCCCTACTCCGACACCTTCGACGGCTACGGCGACAACCGGTCCCCGAAGTACTTCACCGACATGAACGGCTCCTTCGAGACCCTCCCCTGCGCCGCCGGCCGCACCGGCAAGTGCGTCCGGCAGATGGCACCGGCCGCGCCGATCCGGTGGACCGACGAACCCTTCTTCTACCCGTACACCACGTTCGGCGCCCTCGACTGGACGAACTACACCGTCAGCTCCGACGTGCTCCTCGAACAGGCCGGCTCCGTCGAGCTCCTCGGCCGCGTCGGCACGCAGAACAAGAACAACAACGGGCTCAACGCCTACCACCTACGCGTGTCCAACACCGGGGCCTGGTCCATCCAGAAGAGCGACTCCGCGTGGAAGTTCACCTCGCTGAAGAGCGGTACCACGACGGCGTTGAACACCAACGCGTGGCACAAGGTCGCCCTGACCTTCCAGGGGACCACGATCACCGCCGCCGTCGACGGCACCACCCTGGGCTCCGTCACGGACAGCGCCTACGCGGCCGGCCAGGTCGGGCTGGGCATGAGCAACTACATCAACGCCCAGTACGACAACTTCGCCGTCACCGCCGGGCAGACCAACCCGGACCCCAAATACAAGCTGATCAACCGCAACAGCGGCAAGGCCCTCACCGTCACCGGAAACTCCACGGCCGACGGCGCGCTCATCATCCAGTCCACCGACGTGGCCTCCGCAGGGCAGCTGTGGAAGATCGTCACCACCGGCGGGTACTCGGTGCTCACCAACGTCGGCAGCGGCAAGGTCCTCGAGGTCGCCGGCACGACCGCCGGAACCCAGCTCACCCAGCGGACGGGCACCGGGGGAACAAACCAGCAGTGGACGCTCACAACCACCGGCGGCTACACCACCCTGAAGAACCGCAACAGTTCGATGCTCGCCGACGTGTCCGGGGCCTCCACCACCGACGGGGCCAAGGTCATCCAGTGGACCTCGAACAACGGAACCAACCAGCAGTGGACCCTGGTCGAGGTCCCGTAACAGTCACTCACCAGCTCCCTGAACACAGAGGCGGACCATCCATGACCGACGTGCTGACGTTCGGCGAGGCCATGGGTGCACTGCGCGCCGAGGGGCCGGTGCGGCTCGGGGGCCCGATGGGACTGTCCGTCGCCGGAACGGAGGCGACGGTCGCCATCGGGCTCGCCCGGCTCGGCCACGCGGCGCGGTGGATCGGCGTCACCGGAGCCGACGAGGTCGGCGTGCTCGTCCGGTGCACCCTGAGGGGCGAGGGCGTCGACACGACGGGCAGCCGGGTCGACGCGGGCGCGTCGACCGGGCTGTGCTTCCTCGAGACCCGGCTGGCCGGGACGACCCGGATCGGGTACCACCGGGCGGGGTCGGCCGGGTCGCGGTTGCACGCCGACGACGTGCTCAACGGGTTCGCCGACGGCCAGACCCGGATCCTGCACGTCACCGGCATCACCTGCGCCCTTGGACCGGGCCCGCGCCGCGCCGTCATCGAGGCGGTCGCCATGGCCAAGGCGATGGGGGTGACCGTGTGCCTCGACGTCCACCACCGGCCGGCCCTGTGGTCCCGGGCCGACGCGGCCGCGTGCCTGCGGCCGTTGCTGAGATCCGTCGACGTGCTGATCGCGTCCGATGACGACCTGGCCGTCATCGCCGGGGACGCCACACCGGCGGAGCTCCTGCGATTCGTGGATCAGGTCGTGCTCCGCCACGGTGGGGCCGGCGAGGGGACCGCCCTCACCCGGCTGGAACGCCGCCACCAGCCGGCCAGGGTGGTGTCCGCCGTGGACCCCACCGGGGCCGAGGACGCATTCGTGGTCGGCTACCTGTCCGGACTCATCGACGGGCTCGGGGTCGCCGACCGGCTGTACCGGGCCGCGACCGTCGCCGGGTTCGGCATCGCGACGGTCGGCTACTGGCAGGGGCTGCCCACCCGCGCCGAACTGCCGCTCCTCGGCGACGCGTACGGCCGTCCCCTGTAGACCGCGCGATCCTGACCGCCCCACGATCGCCTGACCGACATCATCCGGGCTCGCACGGCCGACGCGTCGATCATGTCGCCGCGCCGGCGGTGCGAGCCACCACCGGTGGCTTCCCGGACCGCGCGGTGCGGGCCACCTCCCTTCGAGTGAGGAACGGGCCGATGACAATCTCTCCGAGCGCCCCACCCGGCGCGACTCCCCCAGAGCCGGTGCGGCCAGCGCGCCTCGCCCCGTTCGCGGCGGCGCTGCACCGGGCGATCGAGCACCGCGACCTGAGCCTGGAACAGCTACGGGCGCGGCTGGCGGAGGCCGGCATCCCGGTGAGCATGTCGACGCTGAGTCTGTGGCGTCGCGGGCTCCGACGCCCCGAGCGTGCCCAGTCGCTGCGCGCTGTGGTGGTGCTGGAGAAGGTGCTCGGCCTGCCCGGCGACTCGCTGGTCGCCCTGCTGGGACCGCGTCGGCGACGGGGACGCAGTGTGGCAACCCTTCCGGCGGTCGGGTTCAGTCGACTGTTCGAGACGCGGCATCTGCTGGCCGACTTCGGGGCGGGAAGACGGCCGGACACCCTCAATCCGGACCTGATGTCGTTGAGCGTGCACGACCACTACGAGTTCAACGAGCGTGGTGCCGAGGCCCGGGTCCGGGTGCACCACGTCGCCCGGGCGCTCGGTGAGGTGGACCGGTGGCTCGTCCACTATCAGGCCGATGACCCCGGCCGTCCGAGCTGGACGGGGACACTGCGGGCCGGATCCGGTTGCCGACCCGGCCGGGTGCGCACCGACACCGGGTCCAGGGTGCTGGAGCTGTTGTTCGACCGGGCACTGCGACCCGGCGATGTGGCGGTCTTCGACTTCGAGATCACCTTCGGGCCGGGCGGCGACGCCCAGTACCGGTTCGCGCGGATCTTCGAGAGACCGTCGAACCTGTACGTGGCGGAGGTGACCTTCCATCCCCGGGCGGTGCCGGTGCGCTGCCACGAGTTCGTCCAGTCCTCGCTCGACTCCGACGTCCGGCTGCTCCGCGAGGTGCCCCTCGACGACAGCCACACGGCGCGGATGGCGGTCCAGACAGTGCCGGCCGGCCTTTTCGGCATGTCCTGGGAATGGCCGTGAAATTGTGCGCCCCACTGTCAAGGTGAAAGTAGAACAACGTCAAATTGAAAGTCTTTGACTGGCAAAAAGAAAGTCAAATACCGTGCTGAAAGTTGTGGTTACCGACACCACGAAGTTACTTACAACGGGCCGGTAACCTGCGGAAACGTCGCGCGGGAGTGTAGCGGAACCCGTAATTCAAATCGATTCTTGTCTTTATTGGCGAGCGTCAATAGCATTCGACTACCTTGAGTCCCTCACGAAGGAGTGACAGGAATGGGTACATCGAATGCTCGTCGCCGGCTGTCGGGCGTCGTGCTGCTGTCCGCAGCGGTCGCCGCGTGGTCGGCCTTCACCGGAGGCACCGCCACCGCGGCCGCCCCGGTCGGGGTCGTGCTGGGCGCCGACAGCGCCACAGCGGTTCCCGGGAGCTACATCATCGTCCTGAAGAACGGCGCCACCCTCGACGGCGGCCTGGCCGCCCGGTACGGCGGCACCGTGACGCACACCTACACCAGCGCCCTGCGCGGCTACTCCGCCGAGATGTCGGAGAGCCAGGCCGCGCGACTGGCGGCGGACCCCGCGGTCTCCTACGTCCAGCAGGACCAGGTCGTCCACGTCCTGGGCACGCAGCCCAGCCCGCCGTCCTGGGGGCTCGACCGGGTCGACCAGCGTGACCTGCCGCTGGACAACTCCTACACGTACCCCAACGACGCGGCGAACGTGCACGCGTACATCATCGACACCGGGGTGCGGATCACGCACACCACGTTCGGCGGCCGGGCGACCTGGGGCACCAACACGATCGATCAGAACAACACCGACTGCCACGGGCACGGTACCCACGTCGCCGGCACCATCGCCGGCGCGGAGTACGGGCTGGCCAAGGCCGCCCAGGTCGTCGCGGTCAAGGTGCTCAACTGCTCCGGCTCCGGCTCCAGCAGCAACGTCATCGCCGGCATGGACTGGGTGACCGCCAACGCGGTCAAGCCCGCCGTGGCCAACATGAGCCTCGGCGGCAGCGCCGACCAGGCCATCGACGACGCCACCACCAACTCCATCAACTCCGGCGTCGTCTACGCGGTGGCGGCGGGCAACAGCAACAGCGACGCCTGCAACGACTCGCCGGCCCGCACCCCCGCAGCGATCACGGTCGGCGCCACCCAGAAGACCGACGCCCGGGCGTCGTTCTCCAGCTACGGCACCTGCCTGGACATCTTCGCCCCGGGCGTCGACATCACCTCCTCATGGGGCTCGGGCGACACCGCCACGAACACCATCAGCGGCACCTCGATGGCCACCCCGCACGTGGCAGGGGCCGCGGCGCTGATCCTCGGCGCCAACCCGAACTACACACCCCAGCAGGTCCGCGACGCCATGGTCAACGCCGCCAGCGACAACAGGGTGACCAGCCCCGGCACCGGCTCGCCGAACAAGCTGCTGTTCGTCGGCGGCGGGCAGCCCCCGGTCAACGACTTCTCGATGTCGTTGAACCCGACCTCCGGTGCGATCGACCCGGGACAGTCGGCCACCTCCACCGTGGGCACCACCACCACCTCCGGCAACGCCCAGACGGTGAACCTGACCGCCAGTGGTGCCCCGGCCGGGGTCACGGTCACCTTCAACCCCACCTCGGTCACCTCCGGCAACTCGTCCACGATGACCGTCGCGGCCAGTACCACGGCCGCCGCCGGCACGTACACCATCACGGTGAAGGGCACCGGTTCGACAAGTCACACCGCCACATACAGCCTGACCGTCAAGGGCACCGCACCCGGCTGCACCGGCGCCGGCCAGAAGCTCGGCAACCCCGGCTTCGAGGCGGCCACGGCCACACCGTGGACCGCGTCGACCGGCGTCATCCGGGCCGGCACCACCACCCAGCCCGCGCACGGCGGCACCAAGCTCGCGCTGCTCGGCGGCAAGGGCACCACCAACACCACCACCGCCTCGCAGCAGGTCGCCATCCCGGCCGGCTGCTCCACCTACACCCTGTCGTTCTGGCTGCACATCGACACGACCGAGACCACCAGCTCCGTCCAGTACGACAAACTGACCGTCAAGGTCGGTAGCGCCACGCTGGCCACCTACAGCAACCTGAACAAGGCCACCGGCTACGCCCAGAAGACCTTCAACATGGCCGCCTACGCCGGCCAGACCGTCACGATCACCTTCACCGGAACCGAGGACATCAGCCTCGCGACCAACTTCGTCATCGACGACACCGCACTCACGGTGTCCTGACGGATTGACGAAGTGCGGGGGCCGGCCGTCCCGGGCCGGCTCCCGCCCCCATGCCAGCAGTCAGTTCAGGCCAGCACTCCCAGCCGTGGTCCACGGCTCTGTCCTGCGAGGAGTTCCGTTGAACCTGTTGGACGCGAGGGCGTCACTCACCGCCGCCGGGCCGACGCCGATGGTGGTGAGTGCGAGGTGACCGAAGTCCTGACCTTCGGCGAGGCCATGACCTCGGTGCGCGCCGACGGGCCGCTGCGTCTCGGTGGCACGATGACGCTGTCCGTCGCCGGCGCGGAGGCGACTGTCGCCGTGGGCCTCGCCCGGCTCGGCCACGACGTCCGCTGGATCGGCGTCACCGGCTCCGACGAACTCGGCGAACTCGTCCGTCGCACCCTGCGCGCTGAGGGGGTCGACATGTCCGGTGGCCGGATCGACGGGTCCGCCCCGACCGGGCTGTTCTTCGTCGAGACCCGCATCGCCGGGGTCACCCGGGTCTCCTACCACCGTGCCGGTTCCGCCGGTTCCACGCTGAACACCGACGACGTGCTCAACGGCTTCGCCGACGGACCGATCCGGATCCTGCACATCACCGGCGTCACCTGCGCGCTGGGCCCCGGGCCCCGCAGCGCCGTCCGCGACGCGATCGCGCTGGCCAGGGCGACGGGGGCGGCCGTCTGCCTCGATGTCAGCCACCGGTCAGCGCTGTGGTCGCAGGCCGAGGCCGCCGCGTGTCTGCGTCCACTGCTCCGGTCCGTCGACGTGCTCGTGGTCTCCGACGAGGAACTGGCCATCGTCACCGACGATCCGCACCCCGCCGAGCTCCTCAAGCACGTCGACCAGGTCGTCGTCCGGCACGACGCGGGCGGTGCGACAGCGCACACCCGTTCGGAGTGCCGCCACCAGCCGGGTCGGGCGGTGCGGGCGGTGGACGCCTTCGGCGCCCGGGACGCGTTCGTGGCCGGCTACCTGTCCGGGCTCCTCGACGGCCTCGGGGTCGCCGACCGGCTGCAACGGGCGGTCACCGTCGCCGCCTTCGCCACCGCGACGGTCGGCGCCTGGCAGGGACTGCCCACCCGCGCGGAACTGCCGCTGCTCGACCATGCGAACGGAATCCCGCTGCGCTGAACGGGGCCACCGGCCGTCGGCTGCCGCGTCGTGCGCCCCGAGCTCGGGAGCCGAACCCCCACGGTCGGGCGGTCAGGTTGTCCCTCCGCGCCGCCGCGTGGCCAGGAGCAGCATGGTGCCGAGGAGCACCATCGTCCCGGCGAGGCCGGTCAGCTGCTGGATCCGCTGGATGCCGGTGACGGCGAGCAGCACCGGGGCGGGGACGACGCCCCTGCCGACCCCCACGCTGGAGCGTGCCGGATCCGAGTGGACCGTCCGACCGTGCGGGTCGGTCGCCGTCGCCGTCGCGGCGTTGGTGACCGTGCCCGCGTCCGCGTCCGCCGCGGTGACGACGTGCGCCGCGACGGTACAGGTCGTGCTGGCCCCCGGGGCGAGGCTGCCGGCGGGGCACGTGACCGGGCCGGCGGTCGGGTCGGCCACCTGGATGTCGGCCAGCGTCGTGCCGCCCTGGTTGGTGATCCGCAGCGTCCACTCGACGCGGTCGCCGGCGCCGATCCGGCCGTCGCCGTTGACGTCGACCGCGTGGGCGGTCTTGGCCAGGCCGAGCTTGCTCGCGACGTCGACGGTGAGGGCCAGCGTCGACGGTGCTGAGGTCACCGGTGTGCCACCGCCCGGCGGTGTGGCGGACGCGGTCGCCGTGTTGCCGACGGTGCCGGCGTCGATGTCGGCCTGGGTGGTCGTGTAGGTGGCGGTGCACACGACCTGCGCGCCCGGGGCGACCGTCCCCGGAGGACAGGTCGCGACCGGGGCCGTTCCTGTGCCGGTGAACGCCGTCTCGTGGACGATCGGGTTGGTGAGGGTGACGTTGCCGGTGTTGGTGACCGTGAACGAGTACGTCACCGTCTGCCCGGCCGCGGTGACCGGGTTCGGCGTCGCGGTCTTCACCAGCGTCACGGCCGGTGCCCTGGTGATCGGCAACCCGACGCTCGACGGTGCCGACAGGATCGCCGGCCCGGTCGGCGGGGTGCCCGACGCGGTGGCCGCGTTCTGGACCGTGCCGGCGTCGACGTCCGCCTGGGTCGTGGTGTACGTGGCGTTGCAGACCACCACCGCGCCGGGCAGCATCGAGGCGACGGCCGCCGGACAGGTCACGACGGGCGGGGTCCCGGTACCCGTGAAGATGGTCTCGTTGACCACGACGTTCGTGAGCGTGACGTTGCCGGTGTTGGTGATCCGGAACGCGTAGGTCACCATCCGGCCGGCCGCGGTCACCGACGCCGGGGTCACCGACTTCACCATGGTGAGTGCGGGATTCGCCGGGGCCGGGACCGTCAGCGAGGACGGCGGCGACGTCACCGCCGGACCGGTCGGTGGTGTCCCGGTCGCGGTGGCGGTGTTGGTCAGCGAGCCGGCGTTCACGTCGGCCTGAGTGATCGCGTACGCCGCCGTGCACGTCACCTGGATGCCCGGCGCCACCGACGACGCCGCCGACGGACAGGTGACGACCGGGGCGGTCCCGGACCCGCTGAAGCCGGTCTCGGCGACGCCCACGTTGATCAGCGGCACGTTGCCGGTGTTGGTGACCACGAACGAATAGGTGATCACACCGCCGACGATGAACGACGCCGGAGCCAGCGGCGACGCGGACTTCACCACCGACAGCGACGGGGCCGGCGTCGGGGTCACCGTCAGGGTCGAGGTGGACGGCTGGGAGGTGACCGGCGGACCCGACGGCGGGGTCCCTGACCCGGTGGCCGTGTTGGTCACGGTCCCGGCGTCGACATCACCCTGTGTCGTCGTGTACGTGCCGGAGCAGGTCACCTGCTGACCGGGCAGCAGAGCTCCGGGCGGACACGTCACGACCGGCGCCGGCCCCGTACCGGTGAAGGAGAGCTCGTTGACCACCACGTTCGTGAGTGTGACGTTGCCGGTGTTGGTGACATGGAACGAGTAGGTCACCACCTGACCGGCACCGGTCACCCCGTCCGGGCTCACCGACTTCACCACCGACAGCGAGGGCGACGACAGCGCCGGTACGGTCAGGTTCGAGGGAGTGGAGGTCACGGGTGGTCCGGTCGGGGGCGTACCCGTCGCCGTGGCCGTGTTGGTGATCGACCCGGCGTCCACGTCCGCCTGCGTGACGGTGTACGTCGCCGTGCACGTCACCTGGGCGCCCGCCGCCATCGTGGCCGCCGCGGGCGGGCACGACACCACCGGGGCCGGGCCGGTGCCGCTGAACGCCGTGTCGGCGACGACGACGTTGGTGAGCGTGACGTTGCCGGTGTTCGTGACCACGAAGGAGTAGGTCAGCACCTGGCCCAGGACGAACGACGAGGGGGCCAGCGGCGACGCGGACTTCAGCACCGACAACGACGGGGCCGGCGGCGCGGTCACCGTCAGCGTCGAGCTCGACGGCTGCGACAGCACCGGGGACCCTGACGGCGGCACCGCCGACGCCGAGGCGGTGTTGTCCACCGAGCCCGCGTCGACGTCCGCCTGAGTCGTCGTGTACGTGCCGGTGCACGTCACCCGCGCGCCGGGCGGCAGCGGACCAGGGGGACACGTCACGACCGGATCGGGACCGGTACCCGTGAAGGCGCTCTCGTCGATCGCCACATTCGTCAGGGTGACGTTGCCGGTGTTGGTGACCAGGAACGAGTACGTGACGGCCCGGCCGGCGCCGACCACCCCGGTCGGGTCCACCGACTTCGCCATCGTGATCGCGGGTTTCGCCGGGGCCGGGACCGTCAGCGACGACGGCGGCGAGGTCACCGCGGGCCCGGTCGGTGGTGTGCCGGACGCCGTGGCCGTGTTGGTGATCGAACCGGCGTCGACGTCGGCCTGGACGACCGTGTAGGTCGCCGTGCACATCACCTGATCACCCGGCGCCATCGAGGCCGCTCCCGCCGGGCACGCCGGGACCGGGGCCGGCCCGGTGCCGCTGAAGGCCGTCTCGGTGACGGTCACGTTGGCCATCGTCACGTTGCCGGTGTTGGTGACCACGAAGGAGTAGCTGAGCACCGCGCCGACGACGAACGACGCCGGATCCAGCGGGGTCGCGGATTTCACCACCGACAGGGCCGGGGCCGACCGCGCCGTCACCGGCAGGGCCACCCCCGCCGGCGCCGACGTCACCGTCGGACCACCCTGGGGCGTGCCCGACGCCGTCGCCGTGTTGACGATGGTGGCGCCGGAGTCGATGTCCGCCTGGGTGCCCTGGTAGGTCGCGGTGCACACCACCTGCGCGCCCGGTGCCACCGACGCCGCGCCGGCCGGGCAGGTGACGACCGGAGGGGTACCGGTGCCCGTGAACCCCGTCTCGCTGACGCCCACGTCGTGCAGGGTGACGTTGCCGGTGTTGGTGACCGTGAACGAGTACGTCACCACCTGGCCGGCCGCGCTCAGCCCGGCCGGGGACACCGACTTCGCCAGGTCGATCGACGGCGTCCTCGTGACCGGCAGCACCAGTGTGGACGGGTCCGACGTCACGGCCGGGCCGCTCGGCGGGGTCCCCGACGCCGTGGCCGTGTTGGAGATCGAACCGGCGTCGACATCGGCCTGCGTCGTGGTGTACGTGCCAGAGCAGACCTGCTGCGCACCGGGGGCCAGCGGTCCCGGCGGGCAGGTCACGACCGGGGCGGGACCCGTGCCACCGAAGGTGACCTCGTTGATGATCACGCCGGTCAACGTCACGTTGCCGGTGTTGGTGACCGCGAAGGAGTAGGTCACCAGCTGTCCGACCGCCGTCACCGAGTTCGGGCTCGCCGACTTCTCCACCGCCAGGGACGGCGTCGACGGCACGGTCAGCGTCGCGCCGCCGGGCGGGGACGTCACGGCCGGACCCGTCGGGGGCGTGCCCGACGCGGTCGCGGAGTTCTGCACCGACCCGCTGTCGACGTCCGCCTGAGTCACCTGGTACGTGGCCGTGCACACCACCTGCGCGCCCGGCAGCATGGACGCGGCCGCTGGCGGACAGCTCGGCACCGGGGCGGTGCCCGTTCCCGCGAAGACGGTCTCGGTGACGGTCACATTCGTCAGCGTGACGTTGCCGGTGTTCGTGACGGTGAAGGAGTAGGTCACCGTCTCTCCGGCACCGGGTACCGAGGTCGGGGACACCGACTTGGCCACGACGAGCGCCGGCGCCGGTGCCGGGACGGGCACCGTGAACGAGGACGGCGTCGAGGTCACCGCCGACCCGCTCGGCGGGGTTCCCGACGCCGTGGCCGTGTTGGTGACGGCACCGTTGTCGACGTCGGCCTGCGTCACCGTGTACGTGGCGGTGCACGTCACCTGGGCACCCGCCGCCATCGACGCCACCCCGGCCGGGCAGCTGACCGTGGGGCTGGGCGAACCGCTGAAACCGGTCTCGTCGACCGTCACGTTCGTGAGCGTCTGGTTGCCGGTGTTGGTGACCACGAAGGAGTACGTGACCACCTGGCCCACGACGAACGACGCCTGGTCGGCGGGGGTGGCGGACTTCACCACCGACAGCGAGGACACCGGGACGGTGACGGGCGTGCAGGCGTCGTCGGTGGTCGTGACGGAGCCCACCGTCAGCGCCGAGGTGTTGCGGAATCCGGTGCCGGTCTCGCCGGCGTCGAGCGCGCAGTCCGCCTGTTGGGCCGTGATGGTGGGAGCCACGGTGGCCGTGACGGTCACCCGGTAGACGTGGACCACCCCCACGGCGATGCTCTGCCCGGTCACGACCGCCGTCTGGGTGCTGCCGTTCCACGCCGGGTTGGTGGTGATGCCGCCCGGGGTGGTGTTGACGACCGAGGCGGCGGTCACCGTGGTACCGGCGCCGAACGTGAGGGTGTCGGTCAGGTTGTAGACGCTGGTCGCGCCCCCGAGGTTGGACACCGTGATGTCGTACACCACGGTCTGGGTGCCGTCGCCGTTGTTCACTGCGGGGCCCTGGAGGGTCTTGTCCATCACCACGGCCTCCACCGCGTGCACGGTGGAGCAGTTCGGGTCCGCACCCGCCGGCTGGGGGCAGTTCAGTGAGTCCGGCGAGGTGACCACGTTTCCGAGGACCTTGTCGGTCAGCTGTGCCGTCGGTTTCACCGTCACCTGGTAGGTGACGGTGACGGTCTGGCCGGGTCCGATCGAGTCCGCGTGGACGTTCAGGGTCGAGCCGGTGACCGAGGCGGTGCCGGCACCCGCCGGGGAGACCACCGGGCTGCCGGTGAGGGTGGCGTCGTCGAGGACCCCGGACAGGTCGTCGGCGGCGTCGATGTTGGGGTGGGCGATCGTGTCGGTGTTCGCGAACGTCACGGTGTAGGTGACGACGTCCCCGGGCCGCACCCGCGCGCCGTCGGTGGGGTTGGACGACTTGACGATGTCGATGCCGTGCTGGACGGCCTGGAACTCCCGCCAGATGATGTCCGGCGCCGCTCCGGCCCCCGGCAGGAGATTCGTGATCGTGGACAGCCGGACCGTCGCCACGTTGTCGAGAGGCGCGGAGAAGGCGGTCACGAACACCCCCGCGCCGTTGCCGGCGTTGAGGGTGCCGCTGGCCAGCAGGTTGTTCGCCGGATCGAAGACCTCGTAGAGGGCTGAGCCCATGCCGTCCGCGTCGGAGAGGTTGCTGCCGCCGTTGTTGTGCAGTTGCAGCTTCGTCACCGCGTTCCGGGGCACGGTGTACTTGTAGTCGATGACCACGCCGGTCGCGTTGTTGACCGGACCGGTGAAGATCCGGGCGAAGTCCCCACCGGCGACGCTGCCGTTGATGGTGTTCGTGAGCCCGGTGATCGTCCAGTTGCTCGGATTGGCCACGAGCGTGACGCTGTTGAAGCCCGCGACCACGTCCGCCGCGAGTGCCGGGTCCGGTGCCATCGCCAACGGCACGCCCGCGAACGCCGCGACCATGCCGAGCACCGCCAGGCACCGCCCGATCAGCGATCCTGTCGCCGCCCCGCCCGTCTTCCGCCTGGCATTGTGACGTGTCGCGAGGTTCCGGACCATCGTCGAACTCCCCCATGTCCACGGCTTCCACACGGACGAGAGGAAGCCGCGCGGGGCAGATCTGCCGAAAGTATTGCGAATCTAACATTCAGGCGCGGCGTACTTGTGGACTTTTAGGTAGATCTGGTAGTGAGGCCAGCCGGAGCATGCGACCGGCGTTCGGACGGTCACGACGGCAGGAGCGCCGTCGGCAGTCCCTGGAGTGCGACGGGTCGGCGGAAGCGTTCGATGGAGGCGGTGCCGACCGACGTGGACCACGGGGCCGAGCTCGCCGGCCACGGCCCGCCGTGGTGCTGGGCCGCGCACACCACGACCCCGGTGGGGACCTGGTTCCAGATCACCCTGCCGGCCCGCGCCATCAGCGCCGGAACGAGCGCGGCGCCGGCCGCCTCGTCGTCCGGTCCGGCGAACACCGTCGCGGTCAGCGAACCCTCCAGCTGCGGGACCACCTCGGCCAGGTCGCCCACCGCGATCACCACCGACGGTCCGAAGTGCTCGGCCAGCAGCTCGTCGTCCAGGCAGGCGGCGGGGACGATGAGCGCGAACGGCACCGGGTCGCCGGCGCCGGCCACGACGTGGCCCTGGCGCCGGGCCGAGGCGAGCCAGACGGCGTGGTCGCCGGCCATGCCTGCGGTGAGCATCCGGTGGGTGTCGGCGGTCGACACGGCGTCGGCCAGTGCGTTGGCGAAGTCCCTCGACGGCGTCACGACCAGGCCCGGCTTGGTGCACAACTGGCCGGAGGAGCCGGTCACGGACTGCGCGAGCAGCGCGGCGGCCTCCAGCGGGGTGCCCGGCAGGACGAAGACGGGGTTGAGGGAGCCCATCTCCGCGTACACCGCAATGGGGTCGGGTCTGGCGGCCGCCGCGTCCATCAGCGCGCGGCCTCCGGTCAGTGAGCCGGTGAAGCCGACCGCCCTGATTCCGGGGTTGCGTACCAGGTCCAGGGCCTCGGCGCGGCCGCCGGAGAAGACCGCGAACGCGCCCTTCGGCAGCACCGGTTCCAGGATCGTGGCGAGCAGCCGCGACGTGCGGGGCTGGGCGGAGTGCGCCTTGACGATCACCGGGCAGCCGGCGGCCAGGGCCGAGGCGGTGTCGCCGCCGGCGACACCGAACGCGAGCGGGAAGTTCGACGCGGCGAACACGGCCACCGGGCCGACCGGGACGGGCACGGTGACGATGCCGGGTGACGCGCGGCGCCACGGGGCCAGGGCCTCGTCTCCGAGGGTGCGCAGTTGGCCGGTGGTCCGGTCGAGTTCGGCGCGCAGCCGGCCGGGCAGGAGGCCGGTCTCGTCGCCGACGACGTCGACGATCTCGTCACCGGACGCGGCGAGCGCGTCGGCGCAGGCGTGCAGGGCGGCCCGGCGGTCGGCGGCGGGCCAGGGGGTGCGGAAGAACTCAAGAGCCGCATCGATCATCGGGTACTCCTCACCACGAGCCGGGTCGGTAGTCGGGCCGGATCCGTCGCATGTAGCCGGTGTCGTCGCGGCGACGGACACCGCAGGTCAGGTACTGCTGGTGCAGCCGGGCGAGCGCGTCGCGGTCCAGGCGCACGCCGAGCCCCGGGGTGCGCGGCACGGCCACCGCCCCGCCCACGATCTCCAGCGGCTCGGCGACGACGTCCTCGGTCTTCCACGGCCAGTGCGTGTCACACGCGTACGTCAGGCGCGGGGTCGACGCCGCGACGTGCACCATCGCTGCCAGGCTGATCCCGAGATGGCTGTTGGAGTGCATCGACAACCCGATGTCGAAGGTGTCGGCGACCGCCGCCACGTACTGGGTCTGGCGCAGGCCGCCCCAGAAGTGGTGGTCGGACAGCAGCACCCCGATCGCGCGGGCGTCCACGGCCTCGGGAATGTCCTCGAAGCCCACGACGCACATGTTGGTGGCCAGCGGCATCGGCGCCTCCCGGGCGACCTGTGCCATGCCGGCGATCCCGGCGGTCGGGTCCTCCAGGTACTCCAGGATCCCGGCGGCCTTGTCCGCGATCCTGATCGCGGTGGGCACCGTCCACGCGGCGTTGGGGTCCCAGCGCAGCGGATGGTGCGGGAACGCGCCCGCCAGTGCCTGGATCGCCTCGAACTCCTCGTCGGGCGGCAGCACCCCGCCCTTGAGCTTGATGGAGCCGAAGCCGTAGCGGGAGATCATCCGGTGGGCCTGGCGCACGATGGCGTCGGCGTCGAGGGCCGCGCCCCACTCGTCCGGGGCGGCGGCGGGGTGTCCGGCCCACTTGTAGAACAGGTACGCGGAGAACGGCACGTGTTCGCGCACCCGGCCGCCGAGCAGGTCCACGACCGGCCGGCCGGTGAGCTGGCCGACGGCGTCGAGGCAGGCGACCTCGAAGGCGGAGAACACCGAGCGCAGGGTCTTGGCGGCTGAGGACGTACCCGTCAGGCCGTGGTTGTCCGTGACGGTTCCGGGGCCGACGGCGGCCGTGACCCGGCGCGCGACGATCTCCAGGTCGAACACATCGAGCCCGACCAGGGTGGGGGCGACGGCGCGGAGCAGGCCGAGGAAGGCGTCGTCGCCGTAGGACTCGCCGAGGCCGATGACGCCGTCGCCGCAGTCGACCTCGATGACGCTGCGCAGAGCGAACGGTTCGTGCACGCCGACGCGGTTGAGCAGTGCCGGGTCGCGGAACGCCACCGGGGTGATCGTGACCTGCCGGATGGTGGCCATCAGTGGGCCCTGATCTGTGCGAGCGCCCGGCGGCCGTCGGCCAGGATCCGGCGGAGTTGTTCGAGGTGGCCTTCGCTGAGGTCCACCAGCGGCGGGCGGACCGGGCCGGCGTCGAGGCCGGCGAGCCGGGCCCCGGCCTTGACGATCGAGACGGCGTACCCGGGGTGGCTGTCGCGGAGGGCGGCCAGCGGGGAGAAGAACGCGGTGGTCAACAGCTGGATGGTCGCGACGTCCCCGGAGTCCAGGGCGCGGGCGAAGGCATGAGTGATCTCCGGCGCGAAACAGTGCACCGCCGAGGAGTAGGCGGGCACGCCGATGGCGCGGTACGCCGGCTGGGAGAGCTCGGCGGTCGGCAGTCCGTTGAAGAACCCGAATCCCTGCGCCCTCGGGTGCTCGCTGGACCGGATGGCGCTGACGATCCGCTGCATCAGGTCCACATCACCGACCCCGTCCTTGAGTCCCCGGATCTCCTTGATCTCCAGGAGTTCCACGGCGGTGCGCGGGGTGAAGAGGGCGGTGGCCCGCTGGTACACGATGGCGGGGATCGGGCTGTCCCGGACCGCGAAGCGGACGTGGTCGAGGAGACCGTCGCTACCGCCGCTGACCAGGTAGGGCGGTAGGAGGAGCACCCCGTCGGCCCCGGCGTCGGCGGCGGCCCGGACGGCGGCCCGTGCCGAGCCCGCGCCGCCGCCAGCACCCGCGTATACCGGCAGCCGGCCGGCCGCGACCCGGACCGCCACGTGGATGACGCGTTCCTGTTCGGCCGGCGTCAGTGAGGAGTACTCCCCCGTGCCGCAGCCGACGAATATCGCCGACGGGCCGGCGGCGATCTGCCGCTCGAGGTGCTCGACGAATGCCGCCTCGTGCACGGTGCCGCCGTGGTCGCGCGCGGTGAACGGGGTCAGCGGAAAGGACAACAGACCTTGCACGGCGGGTCACCTTCGCTCGGAGGAAAGGGCTTTCCCGGAGGCTAACAATGTTTCAAAATTTACGGAACTAGTTTCTCAACTGCTGTGACACAGATGACCGGGGACGCACACTCCGCCGAGGTCAACGCCCTCACGAGGCTGGCGCTCGGCGCCCCCTGCGCCGCTGGGCTGCACGGCGACGGCGGCACACGTGTCCCGCACGCCGCCGCTGGCGCGGACCCCGATCGGGCCGCTCACGCCCGTCCCGTAGCCCCCGAAGACCCACGATGCCCGGGTACCCTTCCCGGGCATCGTCCCGCGTGGGGCTCTCGCGTCAGAACAGTGCGGCGAGGTCGACACGGTCCTTGCGGCCGTCGGGCCACCGCACGGTCACCGCGGAGCCCTCGACCTCCACCGACACCTCATCGGCCACGTCCCGCAGGTCGTCGCCGAACCCGAGGAGATGCAGGGCCCCGTAGACGGCACGACCGCCGGGGTGGTGGGCGGCGAGGAACGTGACCGCCGAGTGCCGGCCGAGCGGGTTCCCGCCCTCGTACCGGGCGAACGACGCCCACCTCCAGCCGCAGACCCCGACCACTCCGGCGCTCAGTCCACCCGCCCCCTGGCCCCTCGACCCCGCAGCGACGGCCTGGCCGAACGTGCCCGGGGCTCCGCTGTGCACGCCGCTGGGCAGACGCGCCCAGCCGGCGGGCCGCCCCTCGTCGGGCGGCTGGGCGTCGACGATGTCCAGCCTCGGCATGCTGGCGCCGGCCAGCGCGTGTCCGCCCTCCCGGATCAGCCCGGGCGGCGCGTCCACCAGGTGCAATCGCACCTCCACCGGCCCGTCCGCCACAACCGCTGTCACGATCCTGGCCCCGGTGACGGCCGGGCGGCCGTCGCGCCGCGGAATGTGCCAGGAGGCGACGAGCCCGTCCCGGACGAGATGACCACGGATCGGACCGCGCCGGGAGGCACGACCGTCCGCGTCGACCAGCGCGATGTGGTTGTCGATGGCCTCCGCCCAGGCTGGGCCGGTGCCCGGCGCCGTGTGGGAGGAGTAGGCGAATTTGGCGTACAGCGGGTCGTCGGCATCGGTGCCCGGGGCCGGCGGTACCGGAAATTGGGGCGAGCCACCGGGGATCCGCAACCGGACGTGGTCCGAGCCGTGGTTGGCCAGCCGGGCCACGCCCTGTCCGGAGTGCACCAGCCAGCCGAACGGCAACGTCACGGTCCGCTCGGGACGCGGCCGCTCCACGGCCGTCCAGACCGGGTGACCGGGCGGCAGGGTCAGGCCGAGGAAGCCGAAGCCGGCGTAGTACGCCGAACCGGGCCCACTGTAGGGCTGGACGATCGCGCGGTCCGCGCCGTGCCAGCCCAGCGGCAGCGGGGTCGACAGGTGCGCGAACTGCCGCAGCGTGCCGCTGGCCAGCGCACGGGTCGCGCCCGACGGCAGGGCGCTGACGCCCTCGCGTTCGGCCACCCACAGCGCGGCGAGCACCGCCGTCCGGTACGTCAGCGAACGGCCCTGGAACATCGGTGACCCGTCCGCGCCGAACGTGGCGGCGTAGCCCGCCGTGAACGTGCCCAGGCGCTCCCGCCACCGGGTGCGGTCCGCCTCGGTGCCGCACAGCTCGTACCACATGCCGAGGAGCGGGTGGATCACGAAGGAGTTGTAGTGGTCGAAGTTGCGGCCGTCGCCGTCGGTGTACCAGCCGTCGCCGACGTACCAGCGCTCGAGCGTCGCGACACCGGCGGCGATCCGCGGGTCTCGGGTGGGCCGGCCGACGGATGTCAGGAACGCCTCGATCGCGGCCGGGAAAAGGTACCAGTTGCTCCGCGACGGGGTCAGAACCGCGTGGTGGGTCAGCCAGCGCGCCACCTTGTGCTGGACGTCGGCGGAGAGTCGATTCCAGACCTGCCGGCGGCACAGGTGCAGGCCGTAGGCGACGATCGCCGCCTCGACGAGGGGTTGCCGGCCGGGATGTCCCGGGGGCCGCTGGTCGCCGAGGCCGATCCCTCGCGGCCAGGTATCGACTCCCGCGAAGAGGCGGGCGTAGAACCCGGCGTGGTCGTGCGGGTCGTCGCCCGTCGCGATCCGGCACGCGGCGAGCACGAAGCTGCGGGCGAAGCCCTCCAGGCCGTCGGAGAACCGGCCGGCGACGCTGGCCCGACCGGGCAGGTCGATCAGCCCGGTACCCGGGGGGAGACCCGTCCACCCGCCGCTCGGCTGGAGGAGGCGGGTGTCCGACCCTGGTGCCGACTCGGGCAGACCGGCGTCCGTCTCGGGCCTTGCGCCGTGCCCGCCCAGTTCAGTGCCCGCGCCGGCTCCCGACCCGGGCGGGCCGGCGTCCTGCGGGGCGGTGCCCCCGTCCGGGACGGGCCGGGCGAAGGGCCGGACGGCCAGCAGCCAGTGGTCGGCCACCGCCGCCCAGTGCGCCCGCGTCCAGCCGGTGTGCGGGGAGCGCGCCCGGTCCTCGGGAGGTAGTTGCAGGCTCACGCGATCCGCTCCAGGTCGTGGGCGGAGACCAGGCCGAGGAGCCGCTCACCACGGACTAATCTGTCGATCTCGGACACAGCGTACCCGCCGAGTCGGCGCAGTTCGTTGCCCCTCGCCCCGGCGAGGTGCGGGGTCAGCAGCACGTTGGGCATCCCGAACAGCGGGTGCCCAGCCGGCAGGGGTTCGGGGTCGGTGACGTCGAGGACCGCGTCGATCCGGCCGGCCGCGCAGTGCCGGGTGAGGGCGGCCGTGTCGATCAGCGCTCCACGGGCCGTGTTGATCACGATCGCCCCGTCACGGAGCAGCGCGAGCCGCGAATCGTCGAGCAGGTGCCGGGTCGACGGCAGCGATGGCGCGTGCAGGGTGACGATGTCGGCGCGGGCGCACAGCTCGTCCAGGTCCACGAGTTCCGCGCCCAGCTCGGCGGCCCCGACCGGGTCGAGGAAGGGGTCGGTCACCAGGAGCCGGACGTCGAGCGCGCGGAGTCCGCGCAGCACCTTACGGCCGATCCGGGAGGCGCCGACCACGCCGACCACGGAACCGTTGGTGCCACTGTCGTCGCGGGCCGCGTGCGGGGGAAGGTTGCCCAGGCGGTAGGCGTCGGCGTGTCGGAATGTTCGTTTGGCGGCGAGAATGACGGTCGCCACCGTGAACTCGGCGACCGGGTCGGCGTTGGCCTCTGCCGCCGAGCTGACCAGCACTCGCCGGCCCCAGACCCGCGGGTCGACGACGTTCTTGACCGTACCTGCCGCGTGCACGATCGCGGTCAGCGCCGGCGCGCGGTCGAGCACCGCGAGGTCGATCCTCGGACAGCCCCAGCCGGTGAGCAGCACGGTGGCGTCGGCCAGGACCTCGTCCACGCCCCGGGCCGACCAGTCCGTGATCACCGGCTGCCATCGCACGTCCGCGCACCTGTCGAGGCGCGCCAGAGCGTCCGCGGAGAACAGCGCGTCCGGTAGGTGGGAGTACAGCGCGACGGCCACGGTTGCGCGGTGGGCCACAGGAACTCCTCTGCAGGGTAGGTTTCCGGCACGCGTGGAACCGGTTTCGAAAAAGTTGACGCTACCTCTAGCGGTGGATGGTGACAAGTCCTAAGCTGTCGAAACGCAGCTGGCAAGGTGGTGTCACCCAAGCGGCCGACCCGGAAACCAGCGGCACGGCGGATCCACCTCCCGTGAATTTCGGGGGACGATGGAACCGGTTGAGTATTCATAATTAACACCGATGAATCGAGGCGATGTGAGGAGATCACGGCTGCGGCGGGACGCGCTGCTGGTCCTCTTGATGGTGCCGGGGCTGGCGTACTTCCTGGTGTTCCACTACGGGGCGCTCGCTGGCAACGTCATCGCGTTCGAGGACTACGTCCCGTTCATCGGGGTGTGGGACAGCGCATGGATCGGGATCGGCAACTTCGCGAAGATGGTCGGCGACGCCGCCTTCTGGAACTCCGCCGCCAACACCGTGAGCATCTCGACCCTGCAGATCCTGTTCTTCTTCCCCGTTCCGTTGATCGTCGCCCTGCTCGTGCACAGCCTCACCAACACCACGGTCAAGCGCTGGGTGCAGAGCGTCGTCTACCTGCCGCACTTCATCTCCTGGGTCATCGTCGTGACCCTGTTCCAACAGATGCTCGGCGGCACCGGGCTGCTCAACGGGCTGCTCGGCGACGCGGGCCTCGACCCGGTCGAGGTGATCGGGAACCCGGACCTGTTCAAGCCCCTGGTCGTCGCGCAGGTCGTCTGGAAGGAGTTCGGCTGGGGCACGATCATCTACCTGGCCGCGCTGCACCAGGTGGACGAGCAACTCCTCGAAGCCTCGGCGATGGACGGCGCGGGCTGGTGGCGGCGGCTGTGGCACGTCACGCTGCCCTCGCTGCGTCCGGTGATCGTGCTGCTGCTGATCCTCCGGCTGGGCGAGATGCTCTCCGTCGGCTTCGAGCAGTTCATCCTCCAGCGTGACGCCGTCGGCCCGCAGGCCGGCGAGGTCCTGGACACCTTCGTCTACTACAGCGGCGTCGTCAACGGCAACTGGGGCTACGCCGCGGCCGCCGGCCTGGTCAAGGGCCTGATCGGGGCCGTACTCATCTACGCCGCCAACCGGGTGGCCCACCGACTCGGAGAACAGGGGGTGTACCGCTGATGGCCACCACCAAGCGGCCCACGTGGATGGGTCGCCCCAGTGCCACGGTGAAGACCGCCAAGGCCCTCGCGATCGTGTTCCTGATCGCCATCGTCGTGGTCCCGTTCTGGGTCGTGCTCGCCACGAGCTTCGCCAGCAACGACGACGTCACCGGCAACGGCGGCTACGTGCTGTGGCCCATGCACCCGACGACCGAGGCGTACCAGCAGGTCTTCACCAACGGCATCGTCACCAAGGCTCTGATCGTCAGCGCCGCGGTGACCCTGCTGGGCACGGCGATCAGCCTGGCCGCCACGGTCCTGCTCGCCTACGCCCTCGCCCGTCCCGGTGTGTACGGCGGCAAGCCGGCCATGCTGTTCATCCTCTTCACGTTCCTCGTGCCGCCGGGCATCATCCCGGCGTACCTGGTCGTGCAGAACCTCGGACTCCTCGACTCCTACGGCTCCCTGGTACTGCCCGTGCTGGTCAACGCGTTCAACGTCGTGATCATGCGAGGCTTCTTCCAGGGCATCCCCGAGGACCTGTACTCGGCGGCCAGGCTCGACGGCGCCGGCGAGTGGAGGATCCTCACCCGGGTCGTCCTCCCCCTGTCCAAGGCGGTCGTCGCCGTCGTCGGACTCTTCTACGCCGTCGGGTACTGGAACGCGTTCTTCAACGCGATCCTCTACCTCAACGACAGCTCCCGGTGGCCGCTGCAGGCGGTACTCCGGTTGTACGTCATCCAGGGAGCACAGCTGGGTGACAACACCTCGGACGCCGGTGCCTCCATCGCGCCCCAGTCCATCCAGATGGCGGCGGTCGTCGTCGCCACCGTCCCGATCCTGTGCGTGTACCCGTTCCTCCAGCGGTACTTCGTCAAGGGCGTCCTGACCGGCGCAGTCAAGTCGTAGTCCCCCGTTGAAAGGCACTTTCGATGTCTGATTTCTCTCGGCGGTCCTTCCTCGGGTTCGTCGGCGCCGCGGGCGCGGCGTTCACCCTCCCCGCCCTGGCCGGTTGCGGATCCGCCACCCCGTCCACCAGCACGACAGGCGGCAAGGTCGCGGCCTTCCCGAAGTACATCCCGTTCCCGGGACCGAAGCCCGACCTGCCGGGTACGGCGGACGGGGTGCAGGGCGGTTACCTGTCCTACCCCAGTTCCCTGAAGCAGTCCGTCGCGGAGAAACCGGGCGACGGCAGCGACGTCAACGCCCTCGTGATCACCTACTCCCAGCCGCCGTCCCCGCTGGAGCAGAACAAACTCTGGCAGGCCGTCAACGCCGCGCTCGGGGTGAACCTGAAGTTCACGATCGTCTCCTCGGCCGACTACAGCAAGAAGATGGCCACCGTGATGGCCGGCGGCGAGCTGCCTGACATCATGTTCCTGCTGAACAACCCGCCCCTCCCCCGGGTGGACCAGTTCATCGCGGCCACGTGCGCCGACCTGACCGAGTTCCTCTCCGGCGACGCGGTCAAGGCGTACCCGAACCTGGCCAACCTGCCGACCTACGTCTGGTCGGGCGCCGGCCGGGTGAACGGCGGGCTGTGGGCAGTGCCGATCGAGCGGCCGATCTTCGGCTCACCGATGTTCGTCAACCGCACCGCGTTCGGGGCCGCCCCGACGAACTGGACCTCCGAACAGTTCCGCGAGGCCATGAAGGGCTTCTCCGCAGGCGGCAAACACTGGGGCCTCGGGTCGAGCAAAGGCGCGGAGTTCGGCCTGCCGTGGCACATCCAGTGCTTCGGCGCGCCGAACACGTGGGAGCGCGCCGCCGACGGTTCCTTCACGCCGATGTACGACTCCGACGCGTTCCCCAAGGCGTTCGAGTACATCAGGAAACTCAAGACCGACGGCTCCTTCCACCCGGACATGCTGACCCTGAGTGTGACCGACATGAAGTCCGCCTTCTACAACCAGACCATCGGCGGGATGAACGACGGCCTGGCCGCGTACCAGACCACCATCGGCAAGGTGAAGAAGTCCTGGGTGCCGGACCTGGCGCTGCCGTACACGACCGGGACGGCCGCCGGGATCCACCTGTCCTCCGGCAGCGTCGGGCGGGTGGTGTTCAAGAAGGCCACCAAGGACCGGATCAAGCTGCTGCTGCGGGTCGTCGACTTCCTGGCGGCTCCGTTCGGCAGCAAGGAGTACGAGCTCACCCACTACGGGGTCGAGGGCACCCACTTCACCCGAAGCCCGTCCGGCGACCCGGTGTTCACGCCGCTGCGCGACACCGAGAACCCGGACATCCTCCCCGTCCGGTACGTGATGGACGCGCCCACCGCGCTCTACATCCCCGGCGACCCCGACGCGACGAAGCGCCTGCACGAGTACGAGAAGGCCGTCATCGCGAAGGCGAAGGTCAACCCGGCCTACGGGCTCAGCTCCGACACCCAGACGACCGTGATCGCGCAGCTGAACAAGAACATCAGCGACGCGTACACGGCGATCCTGACCGACCGCCAACCGGTGAGCAGCTGGGCCGATGTCGTGAAGAAGTGGAAGAACGACGGCGGCACGAAGATCGCCGAGGAGCTGGCCGCCGCGTACAAGGCCGCCAACTAGCGCGACGGCGCGAGGACCGGGCGGGCCCACCTGACGGAGAGGCGGGCCCGTCCCCCCGTGCTCACAGCGCGCCGGATCCGCCCCGGCGCGCGCGCAGCTCCGGCTCCGTGCGGGGCGGGCAAACCGAGTCGCGGACCACCACGTGGGTGCCGATGATGCCGGAGTCACCGATCCCGGCATTGGGGTGCAGCACCCGGCGCACCGCCGCGCGTCCCAGCTCGTCGGTGGGGATCCGCACCGTGGTCAGCGCCGGCACCAGGTCCGCGGCGATCGGCTCGTCGTCGTAGCCGACGACCGACAACTCCTCCGGCACCCGCACGCCGGCGTGCCGGCACGCGAGGAGCACCCCTGCCGCGACGTCGTCGTTGCCGGCGAACACCGCGGTGAACCTGACGCCCTCGGCGAGGCGGGCGCGCATCGTCTCGTACCCGAAAGCACGGGTCATCGGGCCGGCCACCCGCATCGTCCCCGCGTCGTAGGGGACGCTCCAGTCCTTCAGGGCCTTGCGGAACCCGGCCACCCGGACCGTGGCGGTGGTGTTCATCTCCTCACCGCCGATCTGGAGGATCGACCGGTGCCCGGCGGACAGCAGGAAGCTCGTGATCGCGTACGCCCCGCCAGCGTTGTCGTAGTCGACGACCGTCACCGGCAGGTCCGGTGCCGGTGCGGGACGCCCGCACATGACGAGGCGGCTGCCGGCCGCGTCGAGCGAGTGGGCAAGCTGGATCATCCGGCTCGTGTACTCCTCGGTGACCAGCACGCCGCCCACCAGGATCACCGCGCGGGCCTGCTGTTCGCGCATCAGGTTCATCGCCGCGACCTCGCGGTCCGGATCGCCCTGCGTCGTGCACACCAGACACAGCTGACCGTCGAGGGCCGCCTGCTGCTCGACGCCCTGCGCCACGTGCGCGAGGAACGGGGTGGTCACGGAGCGGATCACGATCGCGACCGTGCCCGGCGTCTCCTGGTTGAGGGCACGCGCGTGCGCGTTGACGACGAAGTCGAGGTCCTTGACCGCCTTCATCACCCGGGAGCGGGTGCTCGCCCCGACCGCGTACTTCCCCGACAACACCCGGGACACGCTCGCCACCGACACGCCCGCGGCGGCCGCGACGTCCCGGATCGTCGAACGCTTGGTCGCCTCGGTCATCCCGCTCCGTCCCGAAATCTCGATGGTACCGGTTTCGTAAATCCTACCGCGCATGATCGCACACGAAGGGCTGACACAGCACGGCGCGACGCCCGGGGTCTCCCAGTCCCGGGCGTCGCGAGTTCGGGTGGTGCCGGTTACGGCACCGGGGTGAGGACCATCAGCCCGACCGCGTTCGGCTGCAGTCCCGGCGTCCTCGTCACCTGGGTGCCCGAGACGGTGAGGTCCTCGACGAGCTGGAGGCTGGTCTGGGTGGCGTCGTTCGGGTAGTCGCTGTGCGTGGCGTCGACCAGGTAACGCTGGATCCGGATCCGCTTGCCCGCGAAGCTCGCCGGCAGGTTGGTCACGGTGACCTGCGCGTTGTGCGCCACCGCGCCGGCCTCGGCCTGGTAGTTCCAGTACATGACGGCCACGCCGGAGGAGTCGCTGGTGGCGAGGGCTCCGAGCCCGACACCCTGGGAGTCCGCCGCTGGGGACACGGTCGAGGAGACCCGGGCCGTCCTGAGCATCGCCTGCATCGCGACCATGTGGCCGTAGGGGGTGCGGACACCGTCGACGCCGTCGACGAACATGTCCTTGCGGTCGTTGGTCTTGTGCCGGAGCGACCACTGGAAGGGCGCGTCCATGCCGCTGAGCATGTAGTAGCTGCCGGCAGCCGCCATGCCAGCCGCCTGGACGAGCTGGTCGTGCCTGAGGTCCTCCGCCGGGGTGCCGGTCACCGTTCCGGTGGCCGCACCCGCGTACAGGCCGTACTCGGTGACGAAGACCGGGGTCGCCGGGTTGAGCCCCTTGTCGGACAGCCACGTCGACACCCGCGACTTCTGGCCGGCGGCCCCCGCCGGATTGTTCAGCAACGAGTAGTCGTGGTAGGAGACGAAGTCCATTCTCTTCGCCGGGTTGGTGTCGGCCTTGTAGAGGTCGAGGAAGTCGGTGACGAAGTCGACGTTGAATCCGGCGGTGGCCGGACCGCCGACCTTGAGCGGGACGGCCGGGTTCAGCTCGGCGTTGACGGTGTTCACCGCCGCGTAGGCGACCTTGTAGTACTCGTAGTGCTGTGCCGCGGTGATCGCGCCGTGGTCCGGGTGGTTCGGCTCGTTCCACGGTTCGATGTACTCGATCTTCGGGAACCGCTGCTTGTAGTCGCGGAGCGCGGTGGTCAGCACCTGCCCGTAGACCGCCGGCGTCGCGAGGGTGCCCTTGGGCGTGGTGTAGGGCCCGCCGGTCGCCCACAGCGAGGTGGTGCACAGCAGCAGCCGGTCACTGAAGGAGGACGCCTCGGTGAGGTAGGGGTCGTACAGCGAGAGGTCGTACGACCCGGTGTCGACGTCGTAGATCTCTCCCATGTCGAGGAACTGCCGGGTCGTGTTCGTGTGGAACTGGTTCTTCACCTGGTCACGTTCGCCCGTGCTGAGCGGCGCTTGGAGGAATCCGGAGCGGGTGTCGTTGGTGTAACGCGAGGCGTTGTTCAGCGTGCCGAGGCCCGCCGAGGCGTTGACGGCGATGGTCGCCGTGGGGGTGGCCGCCCCGGCAGGTGTGGCGGCCTGACCGATCAGCAGCCCGGCGACGCAGGCGACCGTGACCGCCAGCCTTCTGTGTGACTGTGTCATCTGGGTAGTCCTGTCGTGAGAGGTCGCGCGGGTTACGGCACAGGAGTGAGGACCATCAGACCGATGGAGTTCTCCGGCAGCCCCGGCCCTTTGGTGATCTGGGTGCCGGCGGGGTAGGTGTTGTCCTCGACCTTCGTGAGCGTGGTCTGCGCGGGGTCGTAGCGGTAGTTGCTGTGGGTGGCGTCGACCAGCCACCGCTCGAGCCTGATCCGCTTGCCCGCGAAGCTCGCCGGCAGATTCTTCACCGTGATGTTCGCCTTGTAGGCGGTGGTGCCGGCGTCGGCCTGGTAGTTCCAGTACATGACGGACACGCCGGAGGAGTCGGCGGTGGCCAGCGCCTGCAGGCCGATGCCGTTGACGCTCGCGCCGCCGATCGGGGTCACCTCGACCACGTCGCTCTTGAGCTTCGCCTGCATCTCGATCATGTGGCCGTACGGGGTGAGCACCCCTTCGGCGCCGTCGACGAGGATGTCCTTGCGGTCGTTCGTCTTGTGCCGGATCGCCCAGTGGAAGGCTGCGTCCGTGCCGCCGAGCATGAAGTACCTGCTGGTCGACGCCATGCCCGCTGCCTGGACGAGCTGGTCGTGGGCGAGGTCCTGGAGGTCGGTGCCGGTGCTGCCCCCGGGGTACAGGCCGTACTCGGTGACGAAGACCGGCGTCGCCGGGTCGAGCCCCCGGGCGGTCAGCCACGACACCACGGTCGACTTCTCCGTGTAGGCGATCTTCGGGTTCGCGCTCAGCACGGCGTACTCGTGGTAGGACACGAAGTCCAGCCTCTTCGCCGGGTTGGCGTCGGCCTTGTACAGGTCGAGGAACTGCGGGATCAGCGTGGCGTTGAAGTTGGACGGGCAGGGCCCGCCGACCTTGAGCGGCACGGTCGGGTTGAGGGCGGCGTTGACGGTGTTGGCGGCTTCGTAGCAGGCCTTGTAGTACTCGTAGTACTTCGCCATGGTGATGTTGCCGTGCTCGGGAGCGTTGGGCTCGTTCCAGCACTCGATGTACTCGATCTTCGGGTACCGCGCCTTGTAGTCGCGCAGCGCGGTGGTGAGCACCTGCCCGTACACGGCCGGGGACACGAGGGTGCCCTTGGGCGTGGTGTTCCATTCGCCGTTCTCCCACAGCGACGTGGTGGAGACCAGTAGCCGGTCGCTGTAGGTGGACACCTCGGCGAGGTTCGCGTCGTACGCGCTGAGGTTGTACGCGTTGGTCGCGGGGTCGTAGACCTCCTTCGGGGCGAAGAACATCCGGGTGGTCCTCACGTGGAGGTCATCGCGCAGTTGCGCGCGTTCGCCAGCGCTCAGCGGCGCCTGCAGGAACCCGGACCGAGAGGAGTTGATGAACCTCGAGTGGTTGTTCAGCGGGCCGTTGTTCACGGACGCGTCGACCGTGAGGTTCGCGGTCACCGTGGTCGTCGCCTCGGCGGCGGTGGCGGTCTGGCCGACCAGCGATCCGGCGACGCAGACCGCAACGATCGCTAGTTTTCTTCTCAAACCACGCATGGGGGGTCCTCTCGCGAGGGGGTCGAGTGGAGTTGTCAACGCGAGAGTAGGCGAGATGCGTCACACTCCGCTAGATAGTTTCGGAACTGGTTTCGAAAAAATTTCGACGAGGTGTCAGGCGTCCCGGCGCCAGGCCCCGGGCGATGTGCCGATCCGGGCACGGAACTGCCGGACGAACAGCCGCCGGTCGGCGTAGCCGAGCATCCGGGCCACCCGGTCGACCGTGAAGCTGCCCTCGCGGAGCAGTTCACAGGCCCGCTCCACCCGCACCTGGACACAGAACTCACGAAAACTCGTCCGGGTCTTGGCACTGAACAGCCGGGAGAAGCCCACCGGGGACAGGCCCACGTGCCCGGCGGCATCGGCGAGGTCCGGCCGGTCGGCGGGATGCTCGCGCAGCCAGCGCACCACGGTCGCCACCCGCGGATCCAGCGGCGCGGCCAGCGCACCGGCGGTCCGGGCCGCGCAGGCGTGCAGCTTCAGGAGGAGCGTGCTCAGCAACGCGGTCCCCCGCACGGCGGTGTCGGGGCCCGGTTGGCGCAGGCACTGGTGCACCTCGGGAAGCAGGTGGCGGACCGACGCGAGGTCGTCGAGATGGAGCACCCGGGGCGGCAGCAGCCCGTCGGGGAACGCGGCGGGGTCACCGCTGCCGTAGGCGAAATGCTGGTAGGACACCGTCAGCCGGTCCTGCGGATCCTGCTCGGCGTGGACCGTGTCCTGCGGACGGAGCAGCAGCACCGTGCCCACGGCCAGATCGACCCGTTCGCCGGACACCGTCGCGCGCCCGCGTCCGCCCAGCACGCACCACAGGTCGAAGTCGGGCAGCCGTTGCCGCCAGGACCACGCCGGCTCGCACAGCACCTGCCCACCGCCGGGGCGGACCACGGGGGCCCAGGGGCCGCGCAGCGCGGCACCGAGCCGGTCCCACACCCCCGGATCGGCGTAGTCGACGTCGGCGCCCGACCGGTCCGGCGTGTCCGGGACCCGGGCGCCAGGCGCTAGGTATGCGCTTTCCCGCATCTCGACAACCTACCTCTCACACCCCGGCTCATGCTGCTCAGACCCTGTTTGCGCAGGTCCAGAGCGCCCTACGGTTTCCCCATGACGACCAACGCCGCCACCGGCCTCTACAACTTCGTCCAGTTCGCCCCGCTGCGCGACGACGCGGACGCGATCACCGCCGCCGATGTCGCCGGGTATCAGCGCCTCGGCTTTCTCGCCGTGCGCGAGTTGCTGGACCCGGCCGCCGTCGCCGACGTGCTCGACGCGCTCCTGGGAGTCGCCGCCGACCCGAACGACGTCACCATCGAGTTCGAGAAGTGGGCCACGCCGGGCGAGGACCTGCTCGACGGCGTCCGCAAACTGATGCGATTCACCGGGGCCGACCCCCGGTTGGAGGCCGCCGCCCGCTCGCCGCGGATGCTCGGGGTGGTGCGCGCGCTGCTGGGCGCCGAGCCGGAGCTGTACCAGGACATGGCCCTGTTCAAGCCCCCGGGCGGCGGTCGGGAGAAGCCGTGGCACCAGGACCACGCGTTCTTCGACGTGCCGTTCGGTACCCCGATCCTCGGGGTCTGGATCGCCCTGGACGAGGCCAGCGTCGACAACGGGTGCATGCACGTACTGCCGGGCACCCACCGGGAGGGGCCCGTCGTGCACTTCCAGCGGCGGGACTTCCAGATCTGCGATACCGAGGTGCAGACCCACCGCGACACCGTGGTGCCGCTGCCGGCCGGCGGGGCGCTGTTCTTCGACGGGCTGCTGCACCACGGCACTCCGGACAACACGTCGACGGCGCGACGACGGGCGTTGCAGTTCCACTACGTACCGGCCGGCACGCCCCGCGTGCCCGTCCAGCAGCGGCTCGATGTCTTCGGTTCCGAGGGCAAGGACGCGCGGTGCTGAACCCGACTCCGGACGTCCCCCGTGGCCGGTGATCCGTCGAGCGAGCTCACCGGAGCTCGCTCGACGGACGCTGTGGGCTGTTCCGACCTCAGGGGATCAGGAGCAGGTCAGGACGGGGTTTGCCCAGTCGGCGTGGTCGTTGTTGATGTTGTCACCCCCGTTGGTGACGACGAGTCGCAACTGCTGGCCGCCGGTCATGTCGGCCGTGAGGTGCTGGGCGGCGGCGGTGCCGGTGAGGACGGCGGTGCTGGCGGCGAGGGTGGTGTCGCGGTAGATCTGGAAGGCGACGGATCCGCCGTTGCCGGCCTCGTCGTCGACGCCGACGTCCACCGTGAGGGAGGTGCAGGTGCCGGCGAGGTTGTAGGTGATGTCGCTGGCCGCGTGGGTGCCGAGGCCCTTGGCGTAGGTCACGCCCTGGATGGTCAGCGTCTTACCATCGCCGGCCGCCTGCTCGCCGTTGCTCTTGTCCTTTTCGACCGGGCCCCAGCCGTTGGTGGCATTGGTCGTGGCCAGGTCGCTGAGCGGGTGGGTGCCGGCACCGGGCCCGGAGCTGGGGCCGCAGGTGATCGTCGGGCTGGCCCAGTCGGCGTGGTCGGAGCCGACGCCGTCGCCCGCGTCGGTGACCACGAGCCGGAGCTGCTGGCCTCCGGCGAGGTTGGCGGTCAGGTGTTTAGCCGCGTCCGCGTACGTGACCTTACCGCTGTCGGCGACCTTGGTGGTGTCGCGGTACACCTGGAACACCACGGAACCGCTGGCCGTCGACTCGTCGTCCACACCCACGTCGACCGTCAGTGTCGAGCAGCTACCTGCCAGGTAGTAGTCGACCTCGCTGGCCGCGTGGGTGCCCAGGCCCTTGGCGTAGGTGGTGCCGTTGATGGTCAGCGTGCGCCCGTCGCCGGCCGCCTGCTCGCCGTTGCTCTTGTCCTTTTCGACCGGCCCCCAGCCGTTCGTGCTCGAACTCCACGGCAGGGTGCTGAGCTGCGACGTTCCCGAGGGCGGCGGGGTGAGCGCGCCGCCGGTGATCCGGTACATGACCGTGCCGTGCGCGGGTACGCTCGCGCTGATCGCGCCGGTGCTGGTGGTGGTGGCCTTGCTCCACAGGTCCTTGAGCGAGTAGCTGGCCGAGCCGCCGAGGCCTATCTCGGTCGCCGTGGTGCTGATCGTCGCCGTGGACGAGCCCAGGTTGGTCAGCGTGACGGCCCGGTCCCCGTTGGCCAGCTGCTTGCTGAGGATGTAGGCGCTGCTGGTGTCGCGGATGACGGCGCCCTGCTTGCCCAGCGAGTCCTGGTCCACCGCGATGACGTCGGCGTTGGTCAGGATGTTGAGCGTCGCGGTGGACACGTTGCGGATGTCCGACCCGATCAGCAGGGGCGAGGCCATGGCCGCCCAGAGGCTGAAGTGGGTGCGGTACTCCGTGTCGGTCATGCCGCCGTTGCCGATCTGCATCATGTCCGGGTCGTTCCACCCGCCGGGGCCGGCGATGCTCGCGTGGGTGGAGTTCTGCCGCGCGTTGCCGATCATGCTGGACCAGCTGTCGGTGATGTCGTGGGTGGTGCGCCAGAGGTTGCCCAGGGCCGGCGCCCAGTCCCACGGCGCGTTGTCGCCCCACTCGCAGACGCTGAACACGATCGGCCTGCCGGTCGCCGCGAGCGCGTCCCGCATCGTCGTGAACCGGGTCTTCTCGTCGAGGCCCTGGTGGTCGCCGCAGTTGTCGTACTTGAGGTAGTCCACGCCCCACGACGCGAAGAGGTTCGCGTCCTGGGTCTCGTGCCCGACCGATCCGGGCTGGGCGATCGGACCCGTGCCGGTGCAGGTGCGGGTGCCGGCGCTGGTGTAGATCCCGAACTTCAGACCCTTGCTGTGTACGTAGTCGGCGAGCGCCTTGATGCCGCTGGGGAACCGGTTGGAGTCCGTGACGAGGTTGCCCTGGGCGTCGCGATCGGGGACGGCCCAACAGTCGTCGAGGTTGACGTACTGGTAGCCGGCGGCCTTCAGCCCCGCGGACACGAACTTGTCGGCGATGCCCCTGATCGTCGTCTCGTTGAAGACGGTGCCGCACCGTGTCGTGTTCCAGTTATTGAAGCCCATCGGCGGCGTCAGCGCGAGCCCGTTGTCCGCGGCGGCGGCCGGGCCGGCTGGCGCGAAGGGCACCGCGACCAACCCCGCCAACAGCGTCAGTACGGACAGTTTCCTGAATCGCATCTCATCAGATCCCATCGTGAGGGGCCAAGGCCGGTGTCCGCCGGTCCTTGTTCGATCGGCACCCGGTTCGATCGGCGTCGTTGCCGAAGGGGTATGCCGCTGCCGGGGCGGTATCGCTCGCGTCATCCGCGGCGTTCGTCGCCGGAGCGGCGGATGCCCCAGCACCCGGCTCGACGGAGACCAACCATGTTGAAAATTGTTTTTTTATGAATACTTGTGCTCAGCTTCCAGCGATCCGCGCCTCTTGTCAACCGGCAGATTCACGCCGGCGTGCCAGCTCCAGCCCCCGGACCGGCAGCAAGGTCCAGATGTTCACGAATGAGGATTCATGAGCGATCCGCCGCCGGCGGTGCGCGTTCGCGCATCACGGAGGGATTTCTCCCGGGTCTCACCGACGCCGGGACGCCCAAGGCCGCCCAGGAGCGACGGGCATTGCCATTCCGTCCACCCACTCCACAGGGGGGAGAAGGTGTTCGAGATGCTATTTGCACTCCCCCGCAAAGGCAAGAATCAATTTCGTTTCCACAGGTCAACAGCCTTGTCGACGATCCGGAACCTCAGCGCGTCATTGACTTTCACTTTGACACATAATGACTTTCACTTTGACAGAACCGGAATGGCGATCCGACGCCCTCATTTCCAGGACGCCCCATTCAGACCCGGCCCGAAACAATGGACAGCGATCGTCCATCGCGCATGAACGCGCAGCTGTGCGCACCGATTTCTGCGAGTTTCGCGCATCGACCGTGCTCGAAATGGGTATCTCAGGTCCATTGTGTTGACTTGGCTGTGGTGTTGTGTTGAAGTTCCTTCTCGAGGTGGTCGACTGCGGTTGTTCCGCCCCAATTGCCGCGAACGGTCACTGATCACACAGTGGACGCGCGACGTGCCCGGTGATCCCCACCGTCCCGTAGAACCCATTGGGAGAGTCCATGACACCCTCGCCCCTCAACCCACCCACGTCCCGCCGGACCGTGCTCCGGGCGGCGGCACTCACCGCCCCGGCTCTCGCCCTGCCGGCACTGGCCGCATCACCGGCCACGGCGGGCACCGGCGCTCCCGCGCCCGCCGCCGCCCCCGGCCCGCTCGCGTTCACACAACCCACGTCGAGCACGCTGAGCGGCCTGACCGACATCGAGGTCACCGCCCCAGCCGGCACCACCGCCGTCCGCTTCACCCTGGGCGGCCTGGCCTTCGCCGAACTCACCGACCTGTACTCCAAAGGCACCGGACTCGCGCCGGTCTGGCGGACCGCCACCGACGCGGCCTGGTTCCCCTCCGGCGCCCAGGTCCTCAAGGCCGAGGCCGACACCCCGTCCGGTCTGGTCAAGACCGAGATGAACGTGACGGTCACGGCCCCGCCGGCCCCGCCCGCCGGAAGGATCGTGCTCAACGGGGCCTGGATGGCCGCGAAGGAGTCGGAGCTGCCCTCCGGGGCACTCACCGGCACGTCCCCGTCCGGTTGCCAGCCCAACTTCAGCGAGACCGCCATGACCTCGGCTGTCGTGCCGGGGGCGCTCGGCGCGATCCGCGCGAAGTGGAACGTCCACGCCGGACAGGTCGCGCTGTACCGCAAGAAGGTCACCCTCGCCGCCCCCACCACCGGGCAGCGGACCCTGATCACGTTCGAGTCCTGCTTCTACGTGCTGAAGCTGTTCGTCAACGGGACGGCGGCCGGCACCGCGACCGGCGGCTACCTGCCCGAGACGTTCGACATCACCAACCTGGTCACGACCGGCGTCAACACCATCGCCGTCATCGTCGACAACCGGTTCAGCGAGATCTTCTCCAACCGCAACCCCGGCCTGTACTGGAACTACGGCGGCATCTTCGACAGCGTCAACATCGACCGCACCGAGGCCGTCGCGATCACCGACCTCGCCGCGCTCGGCGCCTCCAACGGCACGCTGACCCTGCGCGCGTCCGGGGTCAACGCGAGCGGGAGCTCGCAGAACATCACGACGACCGTGCAGGTCACCACCCCGTCCGGCCAGGCGCTGCCCTCGTCCCAGGTGACGTTCGCGCTGCCGGCCGGCACGGGGAAGGTCATCTCGGCCCCGGTGACGGTCAACGTGTCATCCCCCCAGCTGTGGTCGCCGGCCAGCCCGGCGCTCTACACCGTCACCGCGACGCCCCCATCGGGGAAGGGCAACCCGCAGACCGTCTCGACCGGGTTCCGTGACATCGCGATCAGCGGCAACAAGCTGATGCTCAACGGCCAGGCTCTCGCGGGGGTGCGCGGGTTCAACCGGCACACCGACTACCCCGGCCTCGGCCGGTGTCAGCCCGACGGCCTGGCCCTGCGTGAACTCACCGAGCTGCGCAACAAGGGCTTCACGATCTTCCGTCCGGGGCACTACCCGACGACCCCCGGCGAGCTGGCCGCCGCCGACAAGCTCGGACTCATGGTGATCGAGGAACTGAACGTCACCCACGTCTTCGACGACGCCGTGCTGTCCGGCACCCAGATCGTCAACTTCGGCAAGGAACGGCTGGGCAAGATGATCGCCCGGGACCGCTCGCACCCGTCGATCATCGGGTGGTCGGTCGGCAACGAGAACGGGACGAACACCGCCACCGGCGCCAACTACGTGAAGAACGTGGTCGCCTACGGCAAGACCCTCGACACCGCCCGGATCTACACCCACATGACCGGGTGGGGCGCCGACGACGCGGCCTTCGGCTACGACGACCTGGCCAGCACCAACATCTACAACGGCTGGTACGTGGGCACGTTCGACACCCTCACCGACCCCAACGGCGGCTCGTACAGCATGATCAGCATCGAGGCCAAGGTCGGGACGAAGCCGATCCTGTTGAGCGAGTACGGCGCCGAGGCCGTCTCCACCAACACCGGTTTCGGCAAGGGCACCGAGTACTACCAGGGCCTGATGGTCGACGAGTACAACCGCATCCTGGCCGGCCGGCCGGGTCTCGTCGGCACGATGTACTGGACCTCCACCGAGTTCGCCCTCAACCCCGACGGCGGCGGTGGCGCCCCGAAGGTCGTCCCCGGCTACCACAACAAGGGCCTGATGACCTACTGGCGCGACTACTACAAGCTCGGCTACAAGGTCCTGTTCTCCCCCGTGCGGATCGACGTCCCGCCGCCGGTGGCGTGGCCCGCCGGCAGCACCGGGCCGGTGTCGGTCACCCTCACCATCCGCGACATCCGCAACGTGGCCTCCTCCGGCACGCTGCAGGTCACCCCGCCGCAGGGCTGCACCGTCGACACCGCCTCGACGCCGTTCACCGTCGCGGCCGGCAACAGCACCACGGTCACCGTCAAGCTGAGCGGCACCCCGACGGCGGGCGGCACCCCCGGCATGGTCCGGGCGGTCATCGACAGTCAGACCGAGGCCATGCCGCGACAGCTGACCACCTCCGGCTCGTCGTACCCGAACCTCGCGGCGGCCTTCAACAACATCGGCACCACCGACGACGCCAACCCGAGCGTCGGCACCCTGTCCACCAGCGGCAAGAGCTACTCGCGGCAGGCCCTGGCCGCCCTGGGTTACAAGCCCGGAGCGACCGTCACCCACCAGGGCACCACCTTCACCTGGCCCAACGTCGCGGCCGGACAGCCCGACAACGTCGCGGCGACCGGTCAGACGATCGCGCTCAGCGGCTCCGGGACGAAGATCGCGATCCTGGGCACCGGCACCTACGGCGCGCAGGGCGGCGACTTCATCGTCCGGTACTCCGACGGCACGCAGAGCACCAAGAACCTGAAGCTCGACGACTGGTACGCCAGCACGGCCACCACCGGCGACGTCGCCGCGGCAGTGTGCCAGTACCACAACGGGCCGTCGGGCAAGGTGACCCACAGCGCGACCGTCTGGCGGGCTGACATCGCCGTCACCAGCGGCAAGACGATCGTGTCCCTGCAGCTCCCGAACAGCGGGAACCCGCCGGCCGCTTGCCTGCACGTCTTCGCGCTCACCATCGCCTGACCCGTCGGTCCCGGGCGCTCAGCCACCGCGGCGATGATCGGCGCGGGTGGCTGAGCCCGGAGCCCGGCCCTCGGGAGATGATGGCCCACGACCGCCAACGGTCGTGGGCCATCTCCGGCTGGAGATCCGGATACGGGGGCCGGGTCATCGAGGTCCGGAACGGCGGTGCCCTGGCCGTGCGGCGTCGGGGCCTGAGCCTGGACCGGCTACGCCCACCGACTCGCCGAATACGACATCAAGGTCAGTACCGCCGCATTCACCTACTGGACCAGCGGCCGCAGCCTGCCCGAACGGCAGGGCGTGGCCGTCCTGGAGGACGTGCTCGCACTGCCGACCGGCACCCTCACCGCCCGGCCCCCGTCCCGGACCCGCAGCCGCACCGCCGACGAGCCCGTCCTGGACCTGCGGCCACAGGAGTCTGACACCGTCAAGCGCCTGGTCATGGCGCACAGGCCCTCGCAGCGCTCAGGGCTGCAGCAAAACCCGACCCGGTGCGGCCGGTGTTCGTCGGCCCACCGCCCATGTACACCCTGCAGATCACCTTCGCCCCCGGCATGACTCCGACCAGAGCCGTGTCCTTCGACATGGCCTCGATCACGGCCCTCAGGAGAACATCCGCGAGCTGCGGCCCGACAACACCGACCGCGTGTGGCTCGCGGTCACCGACGCCCGACCGGGCGTGTACGCGATCCGGCTGGACTGGTGACCGCCTCCGGGAACCCGCCCGTCGCCTGGCGTGCGCGGCGGCCCAGGTTCCTGTCAGTCCCAGGCCTGCGGAAAAGCGCCGCCAGCCACGCCGTGAGGGCGGCTCCAGGACGACGCCTCGGGTCCTCTGATGTCAAAAATGTGTCGCCAGTGTCCACAGTCAACGCTTGGAGGCATGGGCTCTCGACCACTCCAGCCCAACCCGCCACCCCACCACCACTTCATGCCCGACATGACTGTTTACGCAGGTAACGGCCATTCTCGGCGGCGTTAGCACCATCCGAGGACGGTCAAGCGCGCCAGCCCATGAAGCGAAAAAGCCTCTGACCTGGAAAAAGTCTCGCAAACAGTACGCGCGTACGTGTCAAAACACGTGTCACGCAACAAACAAGGGTCCTTTCTGGATGAACCAGAAAAGACCCTCTGACCTGGGAAAACTCCCTGGTCGGGCTGACAGGATTTGAACCTGCGACCCCTTGACCCCCAGTCAAGTGCGCTACCAAGCTGCGCCACAGCCCGCTTCCACCACTCCGCACCCACCCCGCAGCAGCCGACATAGCGTAGCGCACCACCCGACCGACCCGCTCGCGGGTATCCGCCCACCCGGCCCCCCAACCGGCCGCGGCCCGCCACCCGCCCCGAAGGGCCAGACAGCGGGCCGCACCCGATCAAAACCGCCCTACCACCCACCGCGGACGGCGCGCGGCACAAGGCAGGCCAACGAAGCGGGAGAGCTACCTCTCGCCCTTCTTCTTCCGAGCCTTCACCGTCACCTGGATCGGACTCCCCGGGAACCCGAAGTCCTCCCGCAACCGCCGCTCCACATACCGCACATACCCAGCGTCCAGGTTCCCGGACGTGAACAGCACGAACTTCGGCGGGCACACCCCGGCCTGCGTGGCGAACAGGATCTTCGGCTGCTTGCCGCTGCGCACCGGGTGCGGGTTGGCCTGCGACAGGGCGGTGATGAACTGGTTCAGCTGCCCGGTCGGGATCCGCTGCTCCCAGCTGTTCAGGGCGATCCGCATGGCCGGTGCCAGCTTGTCCACGGCCCGCCCCGTCAGCGCGGAGATGTTGACCCGCTGCGCCCACGGGATCCGCTTGAGCTCGCGCTCGACCTCTTTCTCGAGGTAGTAGCGGCGGTCGTCGTCGACGAGGTCCCACTTGTTGAACGCCATCACCAGCGCCCGGCCGGCCTCGGTCACCATGCTGAGCAGGCGCTGGTCCTGTTCGCTGATGACCTCGCTGGCCTCGAAGAGCACGATGACGACCTCGGCGGCCTCGATGGCGGCGCTGGTGCGGAGGCTGGCGTAGTACTCGGTGCCGCTGGCCTGGCCGACGCGGCGGCGCAGGCCGGCGGTGTCGACGAGCTGCCAGATCTCGCCGTCGATCTCGACGAGGCTGTCGACCGGGTCGACGGTGGTGCCGGCGACGTCGTCGACGAGGGCCCGGTCCTCCTTCGACAGCTTGTTCAGGAGGCTGGACTTGCCGACGTTGGGGCGGCCGACGAGGGCGACCCGGCGGGGGCCGCGCGGGGCCTCCTCGATGATGGCCGGCGGCTCGGGCAGGATCGACAGGATCTTGTCGAGCAGGTCGCCGGAGTTGCGGCCGTGCAGGGCGGAGACCGGGAACGGCTCGCCGAGGCCGAGGCCCCACAGGCCGGCGAGGTCGGCCTCGACCCGGTCGTCGTCGGCCTTGTTGGCGACGAGGAGCACGGGCTTGCCGCTGCGGCGGAGCATCTTCACCGCGGCCTCGTCGACGTCGGTGGCACCGACCCGGCCGTCGACGACGAACAGGATCGCGTCGGCGGTCTGGGTGGCGATCTCGGCCTGGGCGGCGATCCGGGCGGCGCGGTCCTTGGCGTCGGGTTCCCAGCCGCCGGTGTCGACGACCGTGAACCGGCGGCCGGTCCACTGGGCGTCGTAGGCGATCCGGTCGCGGGTGACGCCGGGGATGTCCTCCACGACGGCCTGGCGGCGGCCGATCAGGCGGTTGACCAGGGTCGACTTGCCCACGTTGGGGCGGCCGACGACGGCCAGGACGGGGGCGGGCGCGTGGATCTCGTCCTCGGCCACCCAGTCGCTCAGGTACTCGGTCACAGGTTCTCCCCCGCCAGCAGCTTCAGGAGCGCGGCCACGACCTCGTCGATGGACAGCGCGGTGGTGTCGAGTTCGACGGCGTCGTCCGCCTGGCGCAGCGGGTCGGCCTTGCGGCCGGAGTCGTGCGCGTCGCGGCGGAGCAGGTCGGCGGCCGTGGCGTGCTGGTCGGCCTCCGTCTCCTGGCTGCGGCGGCGGGCCCGCTCGGTGACGTCTGCCGTCAGGTACACCTTGAGGGTGGCGTCGGGTGCGACGGCGGTGCCGATGTCGCGGCCCTCGACCACGATGGCGCCGGCGGCGGCGATGATGGCGCGCTGGGCGCCGACCAGCATGGCGCGCACGCCCGGCACGGCGGCGACGGCGGACACGGCTGCGGTGACCTGCGGGCCGCGGATGGGCGCGTCGACCCCGATGCCGTCCACGGTGACGTGGGGGGCGGCGGGATCGGTGCCGATCTCGATCTGGGCGGCCTCGACGACCTTCAGGACGCCGTCGGCGTCATGCGGGTCGACGCCGGCCTGGAGCACTGCCCAGGTCGCGGCGCGGTACATGGCGCCGGTGTCGAGATAGGCGGCGTCCAGTGCCTCGGCGAGCCGGCGGGAGACCGTCGACTTCCCCGAGCCGGACGGGCCGTCTACCGCGACGACCCCTTGAAACGTACTCAACGTTGCTCCTCATTCGCAGAAAGCCTCAACGGTCAATCATGCCCGTAGCCCGGTACCCCGATTCGGGCAGCCCAGGACAGCTCACTACACAAAAATAAAGAAAAGCCTCATAGATGGGTACTTCAGGCAGATGAGCTTGGTCACGCAGAGTGCGGAACTATCCCTTCGACCCATGGTCGGTTCACAGGATTGGGAGTCATTCTCATAATATGCCCCTTTCACCGTCCTGGGCGTCCACGGCGCGGCGCACCGGCCTCGTCGCCGGGATCCTCGCGGCCGTCACGCTGGCGACGGTGGCGCTGCTCCCCTCGACCGACGCCGCCGGCCCGCCAGCCCAGGCCGGGGGCACCGGCGCGCCCGCGGCACCCCGACCGGCGGCCACGGCCCCGGCTCCCGACAGCGCCGGCGTCACCCTCGACCGTGAGGGCTGGTACGCCTGGTCGCTGCTCGACCTGCGCACAGGCGCGCGCAAGGGCTCGGCGAACAGCACCACCGAGACCAACAACACCGAGTCGATGATCAAGGCGTGGATCGGCGCGGACTACATCGCCGGGGCCGAGGACGAGGGCCGCGACCTCACCGACGACGAGTGGGCCGAGATCTCCGACATGATCCGCCACAGCGACGACGACGCGGCCGAGATCCTGTGGGCCGCGCGCGGCGGGGACGCCGTCATCGACCGGATGATCTCCGAGTGCGGGCTGACCGGCAGCGCCGTGTCCCCGGAATGGTGGTCCTACACCCAGGTCACGGCCGCCGACGCCGTCACGATGCTGCGCTGCGTGCTCACCAGGGCCACCACCTCGACGGGTACGGCCCGCCTCGTCGACGAGATGCGCGCCGTCGACCCCGCAGGAGCCTTCGGCATCCCCGAGGCGCTGCCGGCCGGTACCCCGGTGGCGGTCAAGAACGGCTGGACGATGCAGGACTCAGAGGACCTCTGGCACGTCAACTGCCTGGCCAGCTGGGACCACTGGGCCCTGTCGGTCCTGACCTGGTACCCGGGGGAACTCGGCCAGGACTACGGCGCCGCCACCTGTGGCGACGTCACCCGACAGCTACTGCTCCACGGCCTTGAATAGCGCGGCGATCTCGGGCTGACCCAGCTTGCGGATCCGACCCGGCTTGGTGTCCCCGAGGTGGATCGGTCCGATCGAGACCCGCACCAGCCGGTGCACCTCGTGTCCCATCTCCCCGAGCAGCCGGCGGACGATGTGCTTGCGGCCCTCGTGCAGGCTCAGCTCCACCAGCGTGCGGCCACCGGCACTCGTGACCACCTTGAACGAGTCGGCCTTCGCGAAGCCGTCCTCCAGCTCGATCCCGGTCATGATCCGCTTCTTGAAGCCCTGCGGGATCGTCCCGGACACCTCCGCCAGGTACGTCTTGGACACCTCGAACGACGGGTGCGTCAGCTTGTGCGCCAGGTCGCCGTCGTTGGTGAGCAGCAGCAGGCCCTCGGTCTCGGCGTCGAGCCGGCCCACGTGGTAGACCCGCTGCGCGACCCGGCCGACGTACTCCGCGAGGGAGATGCGACCCTTCTCGTCGCTCATCGTCGACATGACACCCAGCGGCTTGTTCATCGCCAGATACACCAGCCGGGTATCGGTGACCAGGCGCTCGCCGTCCACATAGATCTCGGCGGTCTCCGGGTCGGCCTTGTCACCGAGCTTGGCGACCTGGCCGTTGAGCATGACCCGGCCCTCGGAGATCAGGTTCTCGCAGTCGCGCCGCGAACCGATGCCGGACGCCGCGAGGACCTTCTGCAACCGCTCGGCCCCGGTCATGTCCGCGATCGGGGTCTTGGCCCGTCCCGCGGAGTTGCCGCGTCCGGCGCGGGTGTCCGGCCCGCCGATCCGGCCGAGCGCGCTGACGGCGTCGCGCTGCGAGACGCCGTCGCGGCTGACCGCGCCCGGCTCCTCCCGCCGGGCACGGGGCTTCGCCGGGGGCTGCCAGGTGCCCGTCCCGGCCGCCTTGCCCGGCGCCGGCTTCGTGCCCTTCACCGGCTTCGGGGCCTTCCCCGCCGCCGGCTTCGCGGTGCCGGCCCGGCCCGTCGCGGCCTTTCCGGTGCCCGTCTTGCCGGCGCCGCCCGTGGTGGCCTTTCCGGTGCCGGTCCTGCCGGCGGCGGCGCCGCCAGTGGTGGCCTTGCGCGGGGTGCCGGACGCGGGCTTCGCGGACTTGCCGGCCGGGCTGCGTCGAGGGTTAGGACTGGTCATGGGCATCCGCCAAAGCTTCTATGTCGTCGGGCAGGTAAGGGGCGAGAGACGGCAGGTCCTCCGGGGAGTTGATGCCGAGCTTCTCGAGGAACAGGGTGGTCGTGCGGTACAGGTACGCGCCGGAGTCCGGCTCGCTGCCGCACTCCTCGACCAGGCCCCGGGTCAGCAGGGTGCGCAGCACCCCGTCACAGTTCACACCACGGATGGCGGAGACGCGCCCCCGGGTCACCGGTTGCTTGTACGCGACGACCGCGAGGGTCTCCAGCGCCGCCTGGGTCAGCTTGGTCTGCTGGCCGTCGAGGACGAACTTCTCCACGTACGGCGCGAAGTCCGGCCGGGTGTACAGCCGCCAGCCACCGGCCGCGCGGCGCAGCTCGAATCCCCGGCGCTCCGCAGCGTAGGAGGCCGCGAGGTCGACGAGGGCGTCGGTGATCAGCTGCGTGGGCTGCTCAAGCACCTGGGCGAGGACGATCTCGGCGACGGGCTCGTCGACGACGAGGAGGATGGCCTCAAGGGCCGGGCGGAGCTCGACCGGGTCGAGGGGGGCGTTGTCGGGGTCCGGGGACCCCACGACGTCGTCTCCGGCCTCGAACTGGGCAACGTCAGGTCCCGGGCCCTCCGACGGGGCGTCATCGGTGGACGCGGCGTCGGGGGCGACCCGTTCCGGCACCCGGGCGTGCGGCAGCGCCACCGCGGGGTCGGTCACCTCATCGGCCGGGACGCCGGCCCCACCCGTCGCGGAAGCCTCTGGCGAAGCCTCCGTAGGCGCCTCCGGCTCCGGGGTCCGGGCCCATGGCGGGGTCCACGCGGCCACGCCCTCGGCGAACTCCCGCTCAGCTGGTGTCGTCACGCGGTCTCCCCGATCGGTTCCTGCACGACATGGTCCCCGGCGTCCGGCGCGCGCACCTCGTCGACGTCCGGTCCGGACCTGAAACCGGGCCCGGCGGCTGCGGACGCGGGCCCGTCAGACCCGACACCGACCCCGTCCGGCGCGCCGGACCCATCCGGTCCGAGGTCCGGATCGTCGGAGTCGAAGTCCGACCCGTCGGCCCCGGACGCCGCCGCGAGGGCTCCGGACGCCGCGTCGAGCCCGAACAGCCCGCCGGCCGCGCCCGCCGGCGAGGACTCCCCCGGCACCCGCCGCACGAACTTCTTCTTCCGCGGCCGGGCCTCCTCCGGCTCCTCGACCGCGCCCTCGTACTCCTCGACATCGATCTCGGCGACGTCGGCCCCGGCGATCCACCGCACGGTCAGCTCGCCGAGCGCCTGGACCTGGTCGAAGCCGATCAGGTTCTCCCGGTACAGCTCCAGCAGGGCCAGGAACCGGGCGACCACCTCGAGGGTGCTGTCGCAGTCCGCGCACAGGGTGCGGAAGCTGGCGACGCCGACCCGCATCAGGTGGTCGCGGATCCAGGCCGCGTGCTCGCGGACACTGACCTTCACGTTGTGCACGTGGGTGATGGACACCGTGGGCGGGATCTTCGGCGTCATCGCGCGGGCGGCGAGCCGGGCGAACCGTTCGGGGGTGATGCCGAGGATCAGCTCGGGCAGCGCGTCGGCGTAGCGCTGCTCCAGGCCGACGGAGCGGGCGAACCGCTTGTCCCCGCCGACGATCAGGCCGGCGATGTGCGCCGCGGCCTGCTTGAACGCCCGGTACTGCAGGAGCCTGGCGAACAGGATGTCGCGGGCTTCCAGCAGCGCCAGGTCCTCCTCGTCCTCGACCTCGGCGGCGGGCAGCAGCCGGGCGCACTTGAGGTCGAGCAGGGTGGCGGCGATCAGCAGGAACTCACTGGCCTCATCCAGGTCCCATTTGTCACCCATCGCCCGGATATAGGCGATGAAGTCGTCCGTCACGGTGTGCAACGCGACCTCGGTGACGTCCAGCTTGTGCTTGCCGATCAGCTGGAGCAGCAGGTCGAACGGGCCCTCGAAGTTGGTGAGCTTGACCTGAAAGCCCGCGTCAGGTGCGGTAGCTTGCTCGGTCACGGTCACCGCAAGATACTACCTGAGCGTTCGGCCTGGACAGATCCCATCAAAACATCCCCACCTCAGCCCGGCCAGCCGCCCGGCGCCGCCCACCCCGGCCCGAACCGCCTGCGGGTCGGCCACCAGCCGGCCACCTGGCGCCCGACATCCGGTCACCGCCCGGCCGAGTACGCGCCACGCCGCGACCGCGTCCTGCGCCCGGCACCGAGGGCGGCCGCCCGATACCCAGCGCTACGACCCCGCGCGCAGCGCCGCCAGCCGCAGCAGCCCGGCCACGGTGCTGGCCTCGTGCAGCTCCCCCGCCGCCAGCAGCGCCGCAACGTCAGCGAGCGGCACCCATTCGATCTTCGACGCCTCGTGCGGATCGACGGGCTCGCCGACCAGCGTGGCCCGGTCGGTCCAGAACAGGTGGTGCGCGCAGTCCGTGAGCCCCGACCCGATGCTCACGGTCAGCAACGGCCGCAGGTCCACCGGCCGCCAGCCGGTCTCCTCCTCGGCCTCCCGCGCCGCGGCGGCCACCGGCTCCTCACCGGGCTCGGCGACCCCGGCGGGCAGCTCCCAGCCCCAGTGACCGGTGATGAACCGGTGCCGGTAGATCATGAGCACCCGGTCGCGGTCGTCAACGATCGCGGTGGCGCCGATCGGCCGCAGCCGGAGCACGTAGTGGTCCAGATGCCGCCCGTCGGGCAGCTCTACGTCGGCGAGGTTGACCGTCAGCCACGGATTCTCGTAGACGGTGCCCTCACTGTGCACAACCCATTCCACGCCAAAACCCCAAACCATCATTTTATTACCAGTGGAGCCCGCCCAGCAGGCCCCGGCACGCGGCAGAGGGCCGACGCGCGGCCGGTCGGTGACGCACCGTACCCGCAAAAAGGGGTTTAGCGGTCCGTCTGGGCGGAGATGACCTCGCGGGCGAGCTGGCGGTAGTTGCGCGCGCCGGCCGAGGCCGGGTCGATCACGGTGATCGGCACGCCGGCGACCGTGGACTCGGGGAACTTGACCGTCTTGGTGATCACGGTCTGGTACACCTTGTCGCCGAACGCCTCCACGACCCGCTGCAGGACCTGCCGGCAGTGCGTGGTCCGGCTGTCGTACATGGTGGCCAGGATGCCCTCGAGCTCCAGGTCGAAGTTGAGCCGCTCGCGGACCTTGTCCACGGTGTCCAGCAGCAGGGCCACGCCGCGCAGGCTGAAGAACTCGCATTCGAGGGGCACGAGGACGCTGTGCGCGGCGGTCAGCGCGTTGATGGTGAGCAGGCCCAGCGACGGCTGGCAGTCGATCAGGATGTAGTCGTAGTCCTTGAGGACGGGCCGTAACAACCGGGCCAGCGTCATCTCGCGGGCGACCTCGTTGACGAGCTGGATCTCGGCCGCCGACAGGTCGATGTTGGCCGGCAGCAGGTGCAGCCCGTCGATGTTCGTCTTGTAGGTGACGTCGGCGATGCCGACGTCGTCTTGCATGAGCAGGTTGTAGACGGACAGCTCCAGGTCGTGCGGGTTCACCCCGAAGCCGACCGACAGCGCGCCCTGCGGGTCGAAGTCGACCATCAGCACCTTGCGCCCGTACTCCGCGAGCGCGGCGCCCAGGTTGATCGTCGTGGTCGTCTTGCCCACGCCGCCCTTCTGGTTGGCCATCGCGATGATCCGGGCAGGGCCGTGCCGGTCGAGGGGGTCGGGCTGTGGGATGGGGCGGCGGTCCAGGAGGGTGGCCGGGTCGACGGCGCCGAGCTCCGTGCCCAGGGTGGTGTCGCCACCGAGGGAGCCCCAGTTGTCGCTGTCGTTCGCCATGCTCTACGCCCTTCCCCAAATCGACGCTGCCGGGGCAGCGGGGCGGACCTGCCCCGACTGTAACCCACCCGCGCGACGCGCCCTGTCCGCGCACACCGGCGTGTCGTACGTGGTGCGTGCCCCGGACACGGTACTGGACAGATCAAGCGAGTGCTCGTGGATGCGCCGAGGCGTACACCTCGCGGAGCCGCTCCACGGTGACCAAAGTGTAGATCTGTGTGGTGGTCACGGAGGCGTGACCGAGAAGTTCCTGGACGACCCGGACATCGGCCCCGCCGTCGAGCAGGTGGGTGGCGTAGGAGTGCCGGAGCGTGTGTGGACTGATATCGGAGGATATCTCAGCTTTTTTCGCCGCCCTGCGCAGGATCGTCCACGCCGACTGCCTCGACAGTGGAGTTCCCCGGGCATTCAGGAAGAGTGTCGGATTTCCGCGCCCGGCCGCCGCGAGGGTCGGCCGGCCCCGAACCAGGTAGGCCTCCACGGCCCGGCGCGCGTACCCGCCGACCGGGACCAGGCGGGTCCGGCCACCCTTGCCGTGCAGGGTGGCGACGCCTGAGGCCAGGTCGACGTCGTCCACGCAGGAGCCGACCGCCTCGGAGATCCGGGCCCCGGTGCCGTAGAGGAGTTCGAGCAGCGCGCGGTCCCGCAGGCCACGGGGTGTGTCGTCGCCGACCACCGCCAGGAGACGTTCGATGTCGCCGACGGGCAGGGCCTTGGGCAGCCGGCGCGGGGTGCCGGGCGGCTTGACGTCGCGCGCCGGGTCCACGGCGGACAGCCCGTCGCGGACGGCGAACCGGTGCAGTCCCCGCACAGCGCTGACGGCCCGCGCGGCCGAGGACGCCGACAGTTTCGGGTGCTCGGCGTCGCCCTCGCGGAGCCGGGCCAGGTACTCGGTGATGTGCGCCTCGGCCACCGCCGCGAGGTCCCCGACCCCGATCCGGGTCAGATAGTCGACATACCGGGTGAGATCGCGCCGATAGGACGACAGCGTGTTGGCGGCCAGGGCGCGCTCGACCGTGAGGTGGTCCAGATAGCCGGACACCGCCCGGGTCAGTGCCCCGGGCGGTGTCGGCTGTTCGGTCATGCTGTCAGGCTAGACCCACGTCCTAGGCCAGGACGTCCTCGAGCGGCAGCAGGCTCATGCCGGTGGCCTCGGCGACCGGGCCGTACGTGACGTGCCCGGCGTGGGTGTTGAGGCCCAGCGCGAGGGCGCGGTCGTCGCGCAGCGCCTGCTTCCAGCCCTTGTTCGCCAGGTCCACCGCGTACGGCAGGGTGACGTTGGTCAAGGCGTAGGTGGAGGTGTGCGGCACCGAGCCGGGCATGTTCGCGACGCAGTAGAAGACCGAGTCGTGCACGCGGTAGACCGGGTCGGCGTGCGTGGTGGCACGGGAGTCCTCGAAGCAGCCGCCCTGGTCGATGGAGATGTCGACGAGCACGGAGCCCGGCTTCATCCGGCTGACCAGCTCGTTGGAGATCAGGGTCGGGGCCTTGGCGCCCGGCACCAGCACGGCGCCGATGACCAGGTCGGCCTCCAGGACGGCCTTCTCGATCTCGAACGCGTTGGACGCCACCGTCTGCAGGTGACCACGGTAGATCTCGTCGGCCTGACGCAGCCGGGCGATGTTCTTGTCGAGGAGGGACACCTCCGCCTGCATGCCCAGCGCGATCGTCGCGGCGTGCTTGCCGGACACGCCGGCGCCGATGACGACGACCTTCGCCGCGTGCACGCCGGGGACGCCGCCCATCAGGACGCCACGGCCGCCGGCCGGACGCATCAGGTGGTACGCGCCGACCTGCGGGGCGAGCCGGCCCGCGACCTCCGACATCGGGGCGAGCAGCGGCAGGGAGCCGTCGGGCAGCTCGACGGTCTCGTAGGCGATGCCCGTGACCTTCTGGGTCACCAGGGCGTCGGTGCACTCTTTGGAGGCGGCCAGGTGCAGGTACGTGAAGAGGACCTGCCCCTCGCGCATCCGGTGATACTCCTCGGCGATCGGCTCCTTGACCTTGAGGATCAGGTCACCGGTGCCCCACACGTCGTCGGCGGTGGCCAGGATGGTGGCGCCGGCCTTCGTGTACTCCGCGTCCGTGATCGACGAGCCGGTGCCGGCGCCCGCCTCGATGTACACCTCGTGGCCGTTGCGGACGAACTCGTGCACACCGGCGGGAGTGATAGCCACCCGGTACTCGTGGTTCTTGACCTCGCGCGGGATTCCGACCTTCACCTGACAGCCCCTTCGATCTTGGACACGGCGCCATTGCCGCCTGTAACTGCGGAGTCTAGGACTCAGGCGGGCCGGGAGACCGTGACAGACCGTAACCTTCTTGGGGTGAAGCTTGGCGATGTGTAGCCCCGAGCCCGACCATTCTCGCAGGTCAAGCATATCTTGTCCGGGATTGCCGGAAATCGGGTCCGGCCCCGTGCCGTGAGATCACACGTATGGCGGAAGCGCCGTCTGGGGAATTCCCCTATGGTCATCCTCCGTGACCGTTCCTCCTGACGGGGAGTAGGACACATCACCACACCCTCAGCCGTTCGATCACTACCCTCGGTGATCACGGCACCTGACCTCAAGGAATCACAGTGACCCAGCCCGTAGCCAAGGACAACAGCAAGACGCTCGGCATCGTCGGCATCCTGCTGTCCTGGTGCATCGTCGGACTCGTCTGCAGCATCATGTCGATCGTGGCGGCCAAGAAGAACAACAGCTCCCCGACCCTCGGCTACATCGGCGTCGGCCTGACCGCTGTCTGGATCGTCGTCGTCGTCATCCTGCAGGTCGCGGTGCTCGGTGCGGCCACCGCCACCACGCCGTAAGCGCGAAACCACGACGCCGGTGGCGGCGGACCCCACGGTCCGCCGCCACCGGCGTCTTCGCGTCTCCGGGTAGGCCGACCTGTCGACGGGGCCACCCCGTCGACAGGTTCCGCGTACGGTGACCGCACCAGCCCCCGGAAGGAAGACGTCGACGATGAACCGTGTCACCGACGACCAGGCCGCCCATGTACTCGGCCGGTGGATCGGCGCCACCGGCCCGAAACGGCTGGGCCACGGCATGGAAGGGGTCGTCTACGAGGTCGACGACTCCCGGGTGGCCAAGATCTGGCACTCCGGCTCCGTCGAAGCCCTGCACCGGACCAGCGCGTTCTACGCAGCCCTCGACGCCGGCCCCGTCACCCTCGCCGTGCCCCGCATCGAGGAGGTGCACACCGTCGACCAGCGCGTCGTCACCATCGAGCGGCGACTGGCCGGCACCACCCTGTCCGAGGCCGTGGCGGCGGGCCGGGTCCGGACCGGCGACGCGCACGCCGCCATGGTCGACGTCCTCGCCGACCTGGCCTCCGGCGGGCCGCTGCCGGCGGGCCGCGCGCTGTCGGTGCTGGACGAGCAGGCCCCGCTCTTCGGCGACGGGGAGGACTTCCCCGCCGCGCTGGCCCGGCTGGCGGCACGCCGTCTCGACCGGTTCCGACCGGTACTGGGCGCCGCCGTCGACGGCGTCGAGGAGAAGGCCGCCGCGCTCGCCGGTCGCCTCCGCGAGGTCGACAGCGGGCGCCGTGCGGTGATCCACGGCGACCTGATCCCGGCCAACGTCCTCGTCGACGACGCCGGCGACCCCAGCGCCGTCCTCGACTGGGGCTTCCTGAGCACCGAGGGCGATCCGGCGTTCGACGCCGCGGTCACCGCCGCCATCTTCGACATGTACGGCGACAACGCGCTCGAGACCGAGCTAGCCCTCTACGACCGGATCGCCGAACGCCTCGGACACGACCGGGTGGCCATGCTCGTCTACCGGGCGGCGTACTCCCTGATCACCGCGAACGCCTACGACGCGCAGGGCCGCGACGGACACTTCGCCTGGTGCGCGGCGGCGCTCAACCGCGCGGACGTCACCAGGGCGCTGCTGGGCTGAGCCTCAGGCGGTGCGCCAGTCCGCGGCGCCCAGCCGGTACAGGACGTGCGGGCGCACCGGGCTGCCCTCGGGGATCCGCGGGTGCTCGAAGTCCGCGGCCGGATCGCGGCGCATCCCGAGCCGGCGCATCACGGCCATCGAGCGCTCGTTGGACCACGCCGTCATGGCGACGATCTCCCCGAGGCCCAGCTCGTCGAACCCGAAGGCGAGCGCGGCCCGGGCGGCCTCCGTCGCATACCCGTGGCCCCAGGCGTGCCGGGCGAACCGCCAACCGATCTCCGTGGTCGGGCTGAACGAGGCCTCGAAGGTCACCGGCTGCAGCCCGGTGAAGCCGAGGAACTCCCCCGATTCGCGCAGAGCCACCGCCCACAGCCCGAAGCCGTGCTCGTCGAAGGTGGCCTCGATCCGCTCGACCATCCCGTCGGAGGTGGCCCGGTCCTGCAGCGACGGGAAGTGCTCCATCACCTCGGGGTCGCCGTTGAGCGCCGCGAACGGCTCCCGGTCGCCATCCCGCCAGCGGCGCAGCAGCAGGCGCCCGGTCGTCAGCTCAGGTCCACGCATCCGACCAGGTTAGCCCGACGGCCACCGGCCGTGGGGTACCCGCAAGCCGCCCAGTCCTGGAAACCACCGATCAGGTCGGTGGCGTGCAGGCCGAGGGCGCGCAGGCTCGCCGCGGCCAGGGAGGAGGCGTACCCGGCGGAGCAGAACACGATCACCGGGCGCTCGCGGGAGGCCTGGGGCAGCCGGGCGTCACTGGCCGGGTCGAGCCGCCACTCCAGGACGTTGCGTTCGATGACCAGCGCGCCGGGGATGTACCCCTCGGCGCCGCGCTGGGCCACCGGGCGGATGTCGACCAGCAGCGCGCCGTGCGCGACGGCGGCCGCGGCCTCGTGGGAGTCGACGCGGCGCAGTCCGGCGCGCGCGGCCTCCAGCAGGTCGTCGATGCTCACCAGGCCTCCCCTTCGCGGTCGACGCCGAGGACCCGCAGGCCGGCGTCGTCGAGTTCGTAGCGGGTCATCGTGGTCAGGCGGGGCGCGTAGACGTGCACGGACAGCGCAGGCTCGGTGCCCCGGTTGGTCAGCCGGTGCACGTGGTGGGCGCCGAAGTCGACCGTCGTACCCCTCGGATGGTTCTCCGTCTGGCGGTAGGGCTGTTCCTCGGTCAGGGTGCCGGCGACGACCGTGAAAGCGCCGGACGCCCCGCCGTGGTCGTGCAGGTCGGTGCCCTGGCCGGGGCCCCAGCTGATCAGCCACACCTCGTGGTGCTCGGAGGCGCCGATCCGGGAGTACCAGCGCCGGTCGGGGTCGACCCTCGGGGTGACCGGCCACGAGGCGGGGGTCGCCGCACAGGCGCGGGCGAGCTCCGCGAGGTCGAGTACCGCTGTGCTCATCCACCTGCCCCTTTCCGCCGACGATCTCCGTACGGAGAGATTAACCCATAATCCCTACCGAACGAGTAGGGAACTCTGGGAAAGAGAGAGGGCCCGGTCACTTCCAGGCCCTCTCCAGATGCGTCAGACCGCGCGCAGCGGCTTCCAGTCCAGGTCACGCGCCCGGGCCGCCGCCAGCACACCGGCGAGGCACGCCCCGTTGGTGATCTCCCCGGACAGCGCCATCGCGCACGCCTCGTCCAGGTCGACCCAGTGCGTGGTCAGCCCCGCCTCCTCGTCCCTGCGGACATGCAGGTCGGCCTCCGGCACCGCCGACAGGCCCCGGGCCAGGTACAACCGGATCCGCTCGTCCGAACAGCCCGGCGACGGGTGCAGGTCCACGAGCAGGTCGTAGCGCTCGGCCGTCAGGTCCGCCTCCTCGGCCAGCTCACGGGCCGCCGCGTCGACGAGGGGCTCCCCGGGCACGTCGATCAGCCCGGCCGGCAGCTCCCACAGCACGGTCGCGACCGGGTGCCGGTACTGCCGCAGCAGCAGCACCCGGCCCTCCTCGTCCAGCGCGACGACGCCGACCGCGCCGACGTGGCGCATGTAGTCCCGCGCCGCGACGCCCCCGCCGGGCATCGTGACCTGGTCGGTGACCACGTCGAACATCCGGCCCTTGAAATGCTCGACGGTGCTCAGCACCGTGAACTCGTGCGTCACTTCTTGCCCTTGGCGGCAGCAGCCGGGGCGGCCGGCGCGGCCGGGGTCTGATACGCCAGCGACGCCGACACGAACGCCGTGAACAGCGGGTGCGACCGGGTCGGGCGGCTCTTGAGCTCCGGGTGCGCCTGGGTGGCCACGAAGAACGGGTGCAGCTCGCGGTCCAGCTCGACGAACTCGACCAACTTGCCGTCCGGCGACGTACCCGAAATCCTCAGGCCCGCCTTCTCCAGCGTCTCGCGGTAGGCGTTGTTCACCTCGTAGCGGTGCCGGTGCCGCTCGGACACCTCCGTGGTGCCGTACGCCTCGGCGACGAGTGACCCCTCGGTCAGCACCGCCGGGTACGCGCCCAGCCGCATCGTCCCGCCCAGGTCACCCTTGCCTGCGACGATGTCCTCCTGGTCGGCCATCGTGGAGATGATCGGGTCGGTGGCGTTCTCGTCGAACTCCAGCGAGTCCGCACCCGGCAGGCCGGCGACGTCGCGGGCCACCTCGATCGACATGCATTGCAGGCCCAGGCACAGGCCCAGGGTCGGGATCCGGTTCTCCCGGGCGTAGCGGATCGCGCCCAACTTGCCCTCGATGCCGCGCACCCCGAAACCGCCCGGGATCAGCACGCCGTGCACGCCCGCCAGGGCCTTCTTCGCCCCGGCCGGGGTCTGGCAGTCATCCGAGGCCACCCAGCGCAGGTTGACCCGCGCGTAGTTGGCGAAACCGGCCGCGCGCACCGCCTCGGACACCGACAGGTACGCGTCCGGCAGGTCGATGTACTTGCCGACCAGTGCCACGGTGACCTCGTGCTTCGGGTTGTGCACCCGGTCGAGGAGGTTGTCCCACGCCTTCCACTTCACATCCCGGAAGCTCAGGTTGAGCCGGCGCACCACGTACGCGTCGAGGCCCTCCTTGTGCAGCACCTTCGGGATGTCGTAGATGCTCGGCGCGTCGGGGGCGGCGACGACCGCCTCCTGGTCCACGTCGCAGTACAGGCTGATCTTGTGCTTGAGCTTCTCCGGGATCTCCCGGTCGCTGCGGCACACGATCGCGTCGGGCTGGATACCGATGTTGCGCAGCTGCGCCACCGAGTGCTGGGTCGGCTTGGTCTTCAACTCCCCGGACGGCGCCAGGTAGGGCACCAGCGACACGTGCAGGTAGAAGCAGTTGTCCCGGCCGATGTCGTGCCGGATCTGCCGGATGGCCTCCAGGAACGGCAGCGACTCGATGTCGCCGACCGTGCCGCCGACCTCGGTGATCACCACATCGGGGGCCCGACCCGTCTCGTCCGGGTCGGCCATCGCCCGGATCCGGGCCTTGATCTCGTTGGTGATGTGCGGAATGACCTGGACCGTGTCACCCAGGTACTCCCCGCGGCGCTCCTTGGCGATCACCTCGGAGTAGACCTGGCCCGTGGTGACGTTCGCGCCACGGTAGAGGTCGCGGTCCAGGAACCGCTCGTAGTGACCGATGTCGAGGTCGGTCTCCCCGCCGTCCTCGGTGACGAAGACCTCACCGTGCTGGAACGGGTTCATCGTGCCGGGGTCCACGTTCAGGTACGGGTCCAGCTTCTGCATGACGACCCGCAGTCCGCGGGCGGTCAGGAGATTGCCGAGACTCGAGGCCGTGAGGCCCTTACCGAGCGAAGAGGCGACGCCTCCGGTGACGAAGATGTGCTTCGGCGTGCGAGCCATTGCGGCCAAGACCTGCTCCCGTGGTCGTATCGGGCGCGGTACGGATCCGCGCATCCCACGGGGTTTCAGCCTAGCAGCACCTCGCTGGCCAGGGGCTCTCCGGGCGGACCGCCACGGGCGCCGGCCCTATTTCAAGGGCCGACGCTCGGCCGGATGGGGTATTTCCACCGGTTTAACGGCAGGTTGCTCCCCGGTGTGCGGCTCCTGAACGTGCCGAACGACACGCAGACCGGCCAGCAGGAGCACCGGCACGACCGTCGCCGCCGCCGCCCCGGCCGCCATCACGCCCCCGCCGTCCAGCAGACTACCCAGCAGCGCGGCGGCCATCGCCCCGTACACACCACCCCGCACGGCCGGATGCAGGCCGTACACGCGCCTGAGGCCGCCCCACGGGCGCAGCAGGACGAAGTAGCCATACAGGCCGCCGGCCACCGCGAGCAGGGTCAGCGGGCTGGTGACGAACGCCACCACGTTCGCCTGCCCGAGCCGCTGGAAGATCACCTGGCCCTGGCCGGCCTCCGCGAGCAGCCGGCCGACATTGCCGCGCTGCTCCGCCGGCCGCGACAGGTCCACGGCCACGAACAGCACCGTGATCACCGCACCGGCCAGCACAGCGCCGGCCAGCCGGGAAAACGTCAACCAACCACCCCTGGCCAGAGCCGCGGCCACGCACACCCCGACCATCAGGGCGATCGCGCCGCCCGGATCGGAACCGAAACCGGGGGCCCCCACAAGCAGCACCCCGGCGAAACCCACGCCCAGCACCACCCACGCCCGCCGCCGCCGGGGCACCAGCCGCTGCGCCAGACACGCCGCCCCCAGCAGCAGACCTGCGGCGAACACGCCCAACCCGATCGTCCCGATGCCCGCGTAGCGCACCCCGGCGAGCGTCGAATAGCCGGCGACCCCGTTGAGCTGCAACGTCGACCCTGTCAGCACGTCCACCCCGACCACCGCCGCGGCGATCGCCGCCACCAGCGCCAGCGGCCCCAACGGCCGCCGCCCCCACCGGGAGAACCACACCGCCGCCGTCAGGGCGGCCAACACCACCAGGCCGATCGCCGCGAACCACCGATCAGGGTTCACCGCCCGCCACCACGGCACCAGATCCGTCACCACCGCCGCCGGGATCGCCAGCGCCGACGCCAGCAGCGCCACCTCCAGCACCCGCAGCAACCACGCCGGCGGGGGCGGCGACGGGTGCCGCCGCCGGGTCCGGCGCAGCCAGCGCAGCACCGGCACCATCACGGCCAGCAGCGCCAACTGCACCACCACCAACGTCACGAAGAACCGGTCGGCCACCCGCCGCTGGGCCCCGGCCTCCTGATCGGCGTCGTCGAGCGCCTTGACCGCGTCCGCCAACGCCGCCGGCCGATCCGTGTCGGCCCTGGTCAGCGGCTGCCCGATGAACAGCGTCGCCGGCCGCGCCCTGCCGAGCAGCTCCAGCGCCGTGGGGGCCACGTCCACGAGCTGCAGGTACCCGGGCCGGTTCGTACTCGGCGACACCAGCCAGCCGCCCGCGAAACCCGGGCCGTCGACGATCGCCACGTGCAGCCGCGCCGGCGTCTCGGTGTCAGAGACCCCGACCACCGTGAGCAGCGACCTCGCCGGACGGGCCGCCAGCACCCTCGCCGCCGTCGCGTCGACCCGGCGCGCCGCCGCCTGCCGGTCCGCGCCGACGCCCGACACCGTGCCGGCGTCCACCACGGACAGCACACACTGGGCGAGCACACGCTTCAGGTCGGCCGGGGGATCGGCGGCATAGCGGTCCACCCGGCCTGCCGAGCGCGCCACGGCCACCGCCGCGCCGGGCCCGATCGCGGTACTGCACCGCACCGACTCGGCCAACGCCCCCGGCCGCGCACCCCACGGCCGGGCCGTGTTGTGCTCGTCCACCGAGTCCTGGTCCGGCAGGAACGCGCCCTCGCCCTGGACCTCCACGGGTACCGACCACGCCGGGCACACCGTCTTGTCCGCCGACAGCGGCGGGCGCTCGGCGAAGTTGCCGGCCCCGAGGGTCAGCCAGCCGTCCTGCGGACAGGTCAGCGTCCGGGCCGACCGGGCGGACATCGCACCGATGGAACCGGTCTCGGCGAGCTTCCACAGGGTGGGGGTGTCTGTCGGGTTCAGGTCGTCCCAGCGCAGGCCGGCGGCGCCGACGATGACGGCGTAGTCGGCACCGGCGGGGGCGGCGGCCGCCGGGGCCGCGCCGACGGCGAGCCCGCCCGTGAGGGCCACCAGGACGACGGCGAGCAGGCAGAGCCCGGACCGCAGCCTGGCACCAGGTCGCAGGGATCGGAGGCCAGTCATCAGGAGCCGGTCAGCTCCCGGTAGCAGGCCTCGGCCTGCGCGACGGTGTCCGCCTCCGACGGCCACGTCGCCGCCCGGGCCCGGCCCCGCCCGACCAGCCGGGCCGCCGCGTCCGGATCGTCGAGCAAACCGGTGACGGCCCTGTCCAGCGCGTCCACGTCACCGGGCGCGATCAGGGCCGCGCCGTCACCGAGCAGACCCGGCAGCCCACCGACCTTCGTCGCCACCAGCGGCACGCCCGCCCGCAGCGCCTCCTGCGCGAACAGCTGCCGCGCCTCCCACACGCTCGTCACCACCGCCACATCCGCGGCGGCCAACAGATCGGCCACGTCGTCGCGGTGGCCGAGGAGGGTGACGGGGGCCCGGGTACCCGTCGCACCGGTGTCGATCGCCGCACGCAGCTCAGCCTCCGCCGGGCCCGAGCCTGCGATCAGCACCCGGGTGTCCGGCCAGCGCCGCGCCGCCGCGACCAGAGTGTCGTAGCCCTTCTGCGGATGCAACCGCCCCACAGACAAGATCAGATTCTTTTCCGGGTACTCCTTGCGGATCGCCGCCCCGTCCCCCACCGGCAACGGCGGAGCGCCCACCGGAGCGAGCCGCACGTCCCGCCCGCCGAGCTCCAGCACCCGGGCCACCAGGTCATCGGACACCCCGAGGGTCAGCGTCGCCCGCCGGGCCACCACCCGCTCCAGGGCCGCGAGGACCTTCGCCTTCGGACCCGTCTTGTCCAGCACCTGGTTGTGCCACGACACGACCAGCGGCCGCGCACCGGCCAACGACGCCACCAGCCCGGCCCGCAGCCCGTGCGCGTGCACCACGTCGGGACGCATCGCCCGCAGCTCCGCGCGCAGGTTCCACACCGCGAGAGCGTCCTTCGGATGCGGCCCCGCCGAGATCTCCACCGGCCGGAACAGCGGGAACCCGAACCGCTCCCCCACAGCCCGCGGCCCGAACACGACCACGCGGTGACCGGCGGCGGTGAGCCCCTCGACGAGGGAGACGACATGCTTGCCGACCCCGCCGGTACTGGTCGCGAGCACCAGGGCGATCTTCACGCTTCCTCCGTGGTGGGTACGGGCCGCCGGGGCCCCGACTCGGGTGGGGCGCAGGGCCCTGGGTGGGGGCGGTCACCCCTGTCGAACAGCATGCCGGGTGCTGGTGGTCGTACGGGGAGTGGGGTCACTCCCGGGGCTCGGCGAGGGGCTTGGTCGCGTCCCCTCGGCCCGACGTTGTGCGGCGGGCAATCCGACCGGTGGGCCGTAGCACCTGTTCCGCCCGCACCGACACAGCTCGGCCGGAGTCCCACGCGACCCCGGCACAGCCCGGACAACGCGGCGACGGCCGGCGGACTGTGACGGAGCGCATCGGCGATAGCACCCGGGCAATGGGCACCGTGCGTCCGGCCACCACCCACCGGCTAGGAGACGCCGGACTTCTCCGCGCCACGCGCCGACGACTCTCCCTCGACGGAGGCCGTCACCGGCTTCGAGGCCGTCTTCGCCGTCGACGCGTCCTGACCGGGCCCGGTGGCCCCAGACGCGCCCGACTGTCCTGCTGCGCCACCCTGCTTCGACGCGCGCGGCTTCTTCGTCCCCGACCGGGACGTCCCACGCTGCGGCACCGCGACCGGCTCCGCCCCCGACAGCTCCGCATCCGCATCGGCGGCCACGGCCGCCCCCGCGCCTCGCGGGTCCGACACGTCCTGGGCCACCGGAATGCCTGCCCCGTCCGGCCCGGTCGACCCGGCCAGCGCCGATCGCGAGCCAGCCAGGCCCTGCGCCGTCGACCCACCCGGTGTGCCCGCGGGCAACCTGCCCGGTCCCTGTCCCGTCGCCGACGCGACCCCGACGCCCGCGCCAGCCGCAGGCTCAGTGCCCGGGGCCGGCTTGCGGCCCCACATGTCCACCGCCCGCAACACCGGCGTCCGCTCGATCACCTTCGTGAAGCTGACCTTCTCGCTGGCCAGCGTCAACCCGCCGATCCCCGCGAGCAGCACCGCCCTGGTCAGCGGCCCGCTGCGCGCCGCGAGGGCGAGCCCGAGGAGCGCGCCCAACGCGTTGGCCCCGGAGTCGCCGAGCATCACCCGCTCGTCCAGGTCATCGGGCAGCAGCACCCCGGCGGCACCCAACGGGCCGGCGACGAGCCCGGCCGCCGGGCCCACGGCCAGCGGGGCGCCGACGAGCAGCCCCACCTTCAACGCCCGCCCGGGCCGCAGGTCGAACAGGTTCACCAGGTTGGCCATGCCCGCGATCACGCCGGCCCCCAGGAGCACGTTGGCCGCGCCGCCGAGCCTCGAACGCCGTGGACCGATGCCCCGCCCACGTCCCGAGCCCCGCGACAGCAAAGCGGAGGCGGCCAGACCGGCGACGCCGATCCCACCGATCTTGACCAGGCCGCTGGTCACCCTGCCCTCCTTCAAAGCGGACAGGTGACCACGGAAGCCCTTCGAAGCCTTCTGGTCGGCGCGCGCGCCGACCACGTCGTCGTACAAGCCGACGGCTCCGGCACCCAGGCCGGCCGCCAGCGCGGCCACAGCCACCGGGGCGCTCGCCGCACCCACGGCCGCGGTGGTGGCCGCCGCGACCGCCAGCGCAGGGCCGGACGCCAGACTCAGGGTGCGGCCCCGGTGGTTCGTCCGGTCCAGAGCCGGCGCCGCCGGTGAGGCCATCAGCGCGCGGAGGGTGGCCTGGGCCACGACGGCACCCGCCCCGACCAGCGCCAGTCGTCCGGCGATCCGTCGCGCGCGCCCCATCGTGACCTCCCGGTGGTGTTGCTACTTCTTCTCGGACTTCGGCAGGAGACCGCTGGCCCCGCCGGCGATGCCGTAGTGCCCCGCGTGGCCGCCGAGCTGTTCCACCAGCGCCATCACCGTCACGAGTTGTCCCACGGCACCGGACACATTGTCCACCGTGGAAACGGACTTCGACAGCGCGGGGTCGCCGCGCAGCACGCCGATCACGTTCCCGTCGCCGCTCGCGTTGGGCGCCGCCACGACGATCGGGGCCGGCTTGTCGAACTGCGCGGCCACGTCGACCACGGCGTCGTTGCGCTTACTCGCCTCGCGGTCGGTGGACGGCGGGCCACTGATCAGCACCACGGCCTCGGCGGTCTCGGAGACCTCCCCGGTGACTGTGATGAACCGGTTGGTGCTGAACGCCGACAAAACCGTCGAGCGGGCCTCCTTCGGCACGACGGGACTGTGATCCAGGAGCACCGCCGCCAGCAGAGCCGCCGCGGACTCCGCACCGTACGCGCTGCTCAGCGGGTCGGTGATCTCCTTCGGCAGCACCTTGCTGACCTGGTCGACCAGGAGCGAATTCTTCGCCGGGTTCGTGAACTCGTCGGTGATCGAGATCCGGCCGGTGACCTTCGCCCCGGCGATCTCCAGCATCCGGCGCACCCCGTCAACCTGCTCGGCCTTGGCGCCGGAGATGTCGACGACGAGGACCCGCCTGCCCGCCAGCTTGCCCGTGAGCACCGTCGGGGCCAGCTCCTCGACGAACTGCTCCTGCTTCTTGAGCTCCTCCTCCAGGTGCCCGACCTGGTCACGGAGGTTCTCGTTCTTCTTCGACAGCGAGCTGACCTGGTCGCTGAGCGAGTCGGCCACCGGGCCGTTGAGCGCCGTGGTGCCGAGGACCAGACCGATCGCCAGGGCGAGGAAGACGGCGGTCATGGAGACCACGTGGTACCGGAAATTAATCAAGAGAACAGCCTCTGTACCGAGAAGATCAGGTTGTCCCACCACTCGGCCACGACGTTGAGGAACGTCCGGCCGACGGTGGACACGGCGAACGCCGCGGCCATGGCAGCCAGCGCGGAGAGAATGAGCAGCAGCAGCGAGGACGCGGAGATGTTCTGCCGGTACAGCCGGGACACGCCCTTCGCGTCGACGAGCTTGCCCCCGATCCGCAACCGGGTCAGGAACGTCGAAGCCATGCCACCACGGCCCTTGTCGAGGAACTCCACGAGCGTCGCGTGCGTGCCCACGGCCACGATCAAAGTCGCGCCCTTCTCGTCGGCCAGCAGCATCGCGATGTCCTCGCTGGTCGCCGCCGCCGGGAACGTGATCGCCGGCACGTTGAGCCGGTCGCAGCGGGCCATACCGGGCGCGCGCCCGTCCGGGTACGCGTGCACGACGACCTCCGCCCCGCAGCGCAGCACGTCGTCGGACACCGAATCCATGTCCCCGATGATCATGTCGGGGGTGTAGCCGGCCTCGACCAGCGCGTCCGCCCCGCCGTCCACCCCGATCAGCACCGGCTTGAACTCGCGGATGTACGGCCGCAGCACGTCCAGGTCCGCCTTGTAGTCATACCCGCGCACCACGATCAGACAATGCCGCGCCGACAGCTGCGTGGCGATCTCCGGCACGCCCACCCCGTCGAGCAGCAGATGCCGCTCCTGGCGCAGATACTCCATCGTGTTGGCGGCGAACGCCTCCAACTGCACCGACAGGCCCTCGCGGGCCTCGGCCATCGCCCGCGCCACCGACTCGGTGTCCTGGCGCACCCCGACGGAGATCTTGTCCTCGCCGAGGAAGACGACATTGTCCTCGATCCGCAGCGAGGCACCCTCGCGCAACCGCTGGAACGCGTCCTCGCCGAGGTCGTCGATCAGGGCCACCCCGGCGGCGATCAGCACCTCGGGACCCAGATTCGGATACCGGCCCGAGATCGACGGCTTCGCGTTGAGCACGGCGGCGACCCCGGCCGCGACCAGGGAGTCCGCGGCGACCCGGTCAAGGTCGACATGGTCGATGAGCGCGATGTCACCCGGGCGGAGCCGGCCGGCGAGCCGCTTCGTCCGACGGTCGAGTCGCACCGGTCCGGTGATCACGCCCGCCTCGACCGGACGGGTGCGCCGCAGCGTGGGTAGCCTCATTGAGACCCATCTTGGCACTTCAGGGCGACCGTTGCCGGTCGCGACATGCGCAGATGGGCGAAATCATGACGTATGCCTCACCCACCGCACGAGGACATCTGACCTACGTTAACTCAACGCGGCCAGCGCGTCTCCGCCGCCTTAACTCACCGCAGCAGAGCCTTCTCCGCCGCCGCCACCGCGAGCAACTCCTCCGCGTGCGCGATCCCCAGGTCAGAGTCCGGAAGACCCGCCAACATCCGGGCCAACTCCCGGGCCCGCTCGCTGTCCTCGACCACCCGGACACCACTCGTCGTGACCGCCCCGCCCGTGTCCTTCGCCACCATCAGATGCCGGTCGGCGAACGCCGCCACCTGCGGCAGATGCGTCACCACCAGCACCTGGTGCCGGCTGGCCAACCGGGCGAGCCGCTTGCCGATCTCCACCGCCGCCCGGCCACCCACGCCCGCGTCGACCTCGTCGAACACCAGGGTCGGCGGACCGCCCGTACCAGCGAACACCACCTCGATCGCCAACATCACCCGGGACAACTCGCCCCCGGACGCGCCCTTCTGCACCGGCAACGCCGGCGCACCCGGATGCGGGATCAACCGCAACTCGACCTCGTCCACACCGTCGGCCGCCGCGCCCAGCTCCACACCCGCCACCAGCAACGTCGCCTCACCCCGACCCGCCGGCCTCGGCAGCACCGCAACCTCGATCCGGGCATGCGGCATCGCCAGCCCCGCCAGCTCCGTCGTCACCGCCGCCGCGAACCGCACAGCGGCCTCCGCCCGGGCCGCCGACAACCGGCCCGCCAGCTCCGCCGCCCGCTCCCCCAGCCGGTCGCGCTCCTCGGCCAACGCCGCCAGCGCGTCATCGGACACATCCAGCTCACCCAGCCGGGCCGCGGCCTTCTCCGCCCAGGCCAAGACGCCGTCGATGTCCTCGGCGTACTTACGGGTCAGCATCCGCAGCGCGTTACGCCGCTCGTAGATCGCCGCCAACCGGGTCGGGTCCGCATCGAGCAGAGAGACATAAGTGCCCAGCTCGCCCGCCACATCCCGGACCAGGGTGTGCGCCTCGGCCACCCGGGCCGCCAACTCCGCCAACCGAGGATCGACCTCCGACTGGCCCTCCAGCGCGCGCAACGCCTCACCGATCAGGGTCGCCGCGTCGAAGGACTCCACATCCTCCATGCCCGTCAGCGCCACGTGCGCCGTCGTCGCCGCCATCCGCAGGCCCTCGGCGTGCTCCAACCGCCGGCCCTCGACCAGCAACTCCTCATCCTCGCCGGGCTCCGGAGCCACGGCCGTCACCTCAGTCAGCCCCAGCCGCAGCAGGTCGGCCTCCTGAGCGCGCTCCCGGCTCGACCGGCGCAGATCCGCCAACTGCTCATCAGCACGCCGCCAGGCCGAAAACACCTCCCGGTACTCCGCGAGCAGCTTGTCGTGGTCCGCCCCCGCATACCGGTCCAGCGCCGCACGCTGCTCCGCCGGCCGCAGCAGCCGCAGCTGGTCTGACTGGCCGTGCACCGCCACCACCTGCTCGCCGATCTCCCCGAGCAGCGTCGCCGGCACAGTCCGCCCGCCGACATGCGCCCGGGACCGACCCTCGGCCGTCACCGACCGTGACAGCAGCAGACTGCCGTCGTCGTCGCACTCCGAACCGGCGTCGGCCACCCGGGCCGCGACGGCCTTGGCGACCGCCCCGGTCAGCCGCAACCGTCCTTCCACGACGGCCCGACCAGCGTCAGAACGCACCCGTCCGGCGTCCGCACGGCCGCCCAGCAGCAGGCCCAGGCCCGCCACCACCATCGTCTTACCGGCCCCGGTCTCGCCGGTGATGACCGTCAGGCCCGCCGACAGGGGCAGCACGGCGTCATGGATAACGCCCAGTCCGGTGATGCGAAGCTCCTCCAGCACACCGAGAACCCTAGCCCGTCGGTACGACAAAGAAGAATCCGTCTCCCGGACCAGCCGCGACGACTCAGCGCTTAGCCTCGCCCGCGCCCCGCCACCCGTCCACCGGCAACCCGAACTTCGCCACAAGACGGTCCGTGAACGACCCCGGCCGCAGCCGCGCCACCCGGACCGGCAGCGCGCCCCGGCGCACCGTCACCTCACTGCCCGGCGGCAGGTCCCACACCCGCCGACCGTCGCAACACAACACGGCGAACGTCGTGTACGGCTCCACGCCGATCCCGATCGTCGACGTCGGGGCCACGACCAGCGGCCGGCTGAACAGGGCGTGCGCGCTGATCGGGCACACGATGATCGCCTCCAGATCCGGCCAGACGACCGGCCCGCCAGCCGACAACGCGTACGCCGTCGACCCCGTGGGGGTGGCCACCACCATGCCGTCGCAGCCGTACCGCGACAGGCCCCGGCCCTCCACCGACAGCATCACCTCGAGCATCCGCGCCCGGTCGCCCTTCTCCACGCTGACCTCGTTGAGCGCCCAGGACTCCGCGATCAGCCGCCCGTTCAGGCTCGCCGTCACGTCGATGGTCATCCGCTCGTCCACCGTGTACGACCGGGTCACCACATCCTTGACCGCCTGGTCGAGGTCCCCGATCTCCGCCTCGGCGAGAAAGCCCACCTTGCCCAGGTTGATCCCCATCAGCGGCGCGCCAACCGGCCGGGCCAGCTCCGCGCCGCGCAGCAGCGTCCCATCCCCGCCCAGCGCGAACACGATCTCCACCCCGTCGGCGGCCCCCGCGTCGGCCTGCACCGCGACCGTCCCCGGCAACTCCAGGTCCCCGGCCTCCTCGGCCAGCACCCGGACCCGAAAACCGGCCGCCGCCAGGTCCTGCGCGACCGTACGCGCGTGCTCGGTGTTGGTCCGCTTGCCGGTGTGCGTGACGAGCAGCGCTTCCCTCATGACTCCCCGTCCTCGACGTCTGACTCCCCGCCACCGGCCCCCGCCGACCCGACCGGTCCAGCATGCCCCGCCGATTCGCCGGCGGCCAGGTCCACGACCCCATCGGCGGGCGAGGCCCCCGCCAGCCCGACCACCCGCGCCACCTCGGCCGGATCGACCGGCGGCGCGCCCCGGCGCAACCACAGGAAGAACTCGATGTTCCCCGACGGCCCCGGCAGCGGACTCCTGCCCACCCCGGCGACACCCAGCCCCAGCTCCGCGGCCGACGCGGCGACATCGAGCACCACCTCGGCGTGCAGCTTCGGGTCACGCACCACCCCGCCGGTACCGACCCGGTCCTTGCCCACCTCGAACTGCGGCTTGACCATCGGCACCAGGTCGCCGTCAGGCAGGGTGCAGGCCGCCAGGGCCGGCAGTACCAGTCGAAGGGAGATGAACGACAGGTCCGCGACGGTGAGATCCACCTGCCCCCCGATGTCCTCGGGCGTCAGGGTGCGCACGTTGGTCCGGTCGTGCACCTGCACCCGGTCGTCCGTGCGCAACGCCCACACCAACTGCCCGTAGCCGACGTCCACCGCCACCACCCGGGCGGCACCCGCACGCAGCAGCACATCGGTGAAACCGCCCGTCGACGCGCCGGCGTCCAGGCAGCGCTTGCCCTCGACCGTCAACGCCGGGAACGCCGCCAGGGCCCCGGCCAGCTTGTGACCGCCCCGCGAGGCGTACTCCACCCCGCCGCCCTCCAGGACCCGGATCGCGTCCGCCGGGTCCACCGAGGTGGCAGGCTTGGTCGCCGTCCCGCCCCGCACCTCGACCCGGCCGGCCGCCACCAGCTCGGCGGCGTGCTCCCGGGACCGGGCCAGGCCCCGGCGGACCAGCTCGGCGTCGAGCCGCGCGCGCCTGGCCATCAGCTCTCGTCGACGCTGGCGAGGGTGTCCTGCAGCGCCCGGTGCACGGCCTCGAACGCGGTGACCTGCTCGGCGAGGGGCGCGGTGGCCGCCTCGTTGAGCAGGGTCAGGGCGGAGTCGACGCGCGCGTCACCCGTGCTCTCAGACATCGGCGGGGGCAGCCTTCTTCGCGACGGTCTTCTTGGCGACCTTCTTGACGGGGGTCGCCTTCTCGGGGGCGGCCTTGACCGCCGCAGCCACGGCAGCGACCGGTGCGGACGAAGCCGCCGGAGCCTTCTTGGCCACCGGAGCCTTCTTCGCCGTGGCCGCCTTCTTCACAGCCGGAGCCTTCTTCGCCGCAGCGGCCTTCTTCACAACCGGCGCGGCCTTGGCCACAGCGCCATTCGCCGCCGAAGCCACCACCGGAGCAGCGACCGGAGCCACGGAAGCGGCCGGAGCGGAGGAACCCGCCGTAGCCGCCCGCAACTTACGCTCCAACTCCTGCACCCGGTCCGTCAGCTCCGCGACCTCCTCGGCCGTCGCGAGCCCGACCCGCCCGAGCGCCCGGTCCAGCTCGTACCGGACCAACTTCCCCACAGCCTCCCGGTTCGCGAGACTCGTCGTGATGAGCTCCTCGGCGACCGACTGGGCGTGACCGGCCTTCGCGCCACTCTCCGCGACCAGCTTCTTGGCGATCTTCGCCGCCTTCTTCTTGGACGCCTCGGTCAGGCCGAGCGCCAGTTCCAGGTACGCGCGCACCGCATCCTGCACAGCGGCCACCTCCTTCAAGTCTCGGGTCATCACCCGCCACGCTACCGAAGAGTCATTCCGGTAGCGTCACCGATCGGTGAGTTGTCGGATCAAGGGGGGTTTCATGGCGACCGTGGACGAGTGCCGCGAGGCACTGGGCCGGCTCGACGCCAAGCTCGCGGCCAATGCCGAGAAGGTGGCGCAGAAGGTGTCACTCGACCGGCCGATGGCCTGCACCATCAAGGATCTCGGGGTCGCGTTCCACTGCCGGCTGGCCGACGGCCGGCTGCACGACATCGCCGACGGCGACGACCCGGCCGCGAAGATCCGGCTCATCGCCACCAGCGACGACCTGATCGCCCTCGTCGACGGCGACCTCAACTTCGCCAGCGCCTGGGCGAGCAACCGGCTGTCGGTGAAGGCCAGCTTCACCGACCTGCTCAAGCTCAGGACCCTGCTGTAGGTTCCGCGAACAGCGCCCCGAGATCGGCCCCGACAAACGTCGGCCGCTGCTCCGCCGGCGCGACCGCCAGGTCAGCCCGGCCATGCACCCCGGTCAGCACCAGCAGGCTGTCGAACCCGACCCGGTGCGCGCCGGCGATGTCGGTGTCCAGCCGGTCGCCCACGAACAGCGGCCGGCGGGCGCCCCGCGCGGCGGCCGCGGCGAGCAGCAGCGTCGGCTCCGGCTTGCCCACGACCACGTCCGGCCCGCGCCCCAGGGCGGTGGCCAGCGCCGCGACCAGGGAACCGTTGCCCGGCAGCGGCCCCCTCGGCGACGGCAGGGTCGCGTCCGTGTTCGTCGCCACCCACAGCGCTCCGGCCCGGATCGCCACGCACGCCTCGGCCAGGTCGGTCCAACCCACGGTCAGGGCGTAGCCCTGCACCACGGCCTCGGCCAACCCCGCCTCGACGACCGGCACCAGCTCCACGGCAGCGACCTCGGCGCGCAGCGCCGCAGACCCCACCACCATCACAGGGGTACCGGGCGGAAAGCGCTCCGCCAACAGCCGCGCCGCCGCCTGGGCCGAGGTGATGACCTCGTCCACGGCAGCGGCGACCCCGAGCCTGTTGAGCAGGGCCGCCACCTCGACGGCGGCCCTCGACGCGTTGTTCGTCACATACCCGACGGGTACGCCCGCCGCGTGCAGCCGGGCGATCGCCTCGGCGGCACCCGGCACGGGCTGCTCCCCCAGGTACACGACGCCGTCCAGGTCCAGCAGGACGGCGTCGTACCCCTCCACCAGAGTCGTCACCGCGACTCGGGCTTCTTCACCTCATCCGTCGGGTCCGCGACCACCTCGGGGGCCAGGAACGGCGACGTGCTCGGCGGGCCGCTGGCGCGGGGCGCCTCCACCGGCTCCTCGTCCCCACCGGCGAACGGCTTCTGGGCGGAGACCTCGGCGACCGGCTTCTTCACCGCGACCGGCGCGTCGGCCGCGTCGTCGTCTCCGGCCTCCGGCTCGCCCTGGTCAGCGATGTGGCCGAGGTCCTCGTCCTCGTCGCCATCCTCGTCCTCGTCCTCGTCGGAGTCGTCGAGGTCCTCGTCGTCCTCCAGGAGCTCGTCCTCGTCGGCGACGTCGACATCAGACAGCGCTTCGGGGCCGTCCGGGTCGAAGTCGTCGTCGTCCTCGTCGTCGTTCAGCTCCACCCCGTCGAGCTCCAGCAGCCGGTCGGCCGCGTCGGTCTCGCCCTCGGTGTCGGCCACGGCCGCCTTCGCGAACCACTCGTACGCCTGGTCCCGCTCACCCGTGGCCAGCAGGATGTCCGCGTACGCGTACCGCAGCGGGCCGGCCTCCAGCGCGTCGTCCGCGCCGTCGAGCTCCGGCACCCGCAGCATGGCCAGGGCCGCGTCGGCCTGCTCCATGTCCAGGCGCGCGCCGGCCGCCACGATCAGCAGCTCGATCTGCTCGCTGCGGTCCAGCACCGACTGGTCGGTGTTGCGGTACAGGTCGATCGCGCGCTCCGGCCGGCCCTGGGCCCGCTCGCAGTCTGCGATCATCGCGATGTGCGTCTGCTTGCCGCTGAGCCGGTGGTACGTCCGCAGCTCGGCGATCGCCAGCTGCCACTCCGCGCACAGGTACGCCGCGATGCCGACGGCCTCGCGCACCGCCGGGATCCGGGCCGCCAGCCGCCGGGCCACGAGCGCGTGCTCGAGGGCCTGCTTGGCGTCCACGTCCACCAGCTCGCCGGTGGCGACCAGGCGGGCGGCGACGGCGTCGGCCAGCCCCTTGCCCAGCGACTTCAGCTCGTCGCGGACCTCGTCGTCGAGGTCCTGCGGGTCGATGCCCTCGGGCAACGGCAGCGTCTCGGCCTTCGGGCCCTCGTCACCGTCGAAGCGCCGCTCGGTACGCGGCACGGCACCCCGGTCGTTGGTGTACGCCGGACGGTCACCGGTCGGCCGGTCACCGAAGTCACGACGCGGACGGTCGTCCCGGTTGCCGAAGCCGCCACGGTCGCCGGTGGGCCGACGGTCGTCGGTACCCGCGCCGCCCCGGTAGCCGCCGCCGGCCGGGCGGTCGCCCGAGTCCCGACGCGGACGGTCATCGGCACGGAAGCCACGCTCGCCACCGGCTGCCGGCCGGCCACGGTCCCCGAACGCCGGACGGTCGCCACTGGGGCGTCCGCCACGGTCCTGCCAGCCCGGACGGTCGCCGCTCTGGCCGCCGCGGTAGCCGCCGCCGGTCGGGCGGTCGCCGCCACCGGGACGGTCACCGAAGTCACGACGGGGCCTGTCCTCACGGTTACCGAAGCCACCACCGGTCGGCCGGTCGCCGTCGCGACGCGGACGGTCATCGCCGCCGCGGAACGGCGGACGGTCACCGGTCGGACGGCCACGGTCACCGAACCCGGGACGGTCACCACTCGGCCGACGGTCCTGCCAGCCCCCACGGTCCCCGTCCTGGCCGCCGCGGTAGCCGCCGCCGGTCGGCCGGTCGCCGCCACCGGGACGGTCACCGAAGTCACGACGCGGACGGTCATCGCCGCCACGGAACGGCGGACGGTCCCCACCCTGAGCCGGACGGCCCCGGTCCTGGAACCCGGGACGGTCGCCACCAGGGCGCCCGCCACGGTCCTGCCAGCCCGGACGGTCCCCGCTCTGGCCGCCGCGGTAGCCGCCGCCGGTCGGCCGGTCGCCGCCACCGGGACGGTCACCGAAGTCACGACGCGGACGGTCCTCACGGTTACCGAAGCCACCACCAGTGGGCCGGTCGCCCTCACGACGCGGACGGTCGTCGCCGCCACGGAACGGGGGACGGTCCCCACCGGTCGGACGGCCACGGTCCTGGAACCCCGGACGATCCCCACCGGCACGGAACCCGCCACCGGTCGGCCGGTCACCGAAGTCACGACGGGGCCTGTCCTCACGGTTACCGAAGCCACCACGGTCACCCGTGGGCCGGTCACCGAAGTCACGACGCGGACGGTCGTCCCCGCCACGGAACGGCGGACGGTCCCCACCGGTCGGACGCCCACGGTCCTGGAACCCCGGACGGTCGCCGCTCGGACGCCCACCACGGTCCTGGAACCCGGGACGGTCCCCACCAGCGCGGAACCCGCCACCCGTGGGCCGGTCGCCGAAGTCACGGCGCGGGCGGTCATCGCCACCGCGGAACGGCGGACGGTCCCCACCGGTCGGACGCCCACGGTCCTGGAACCCCGGACGGTCACCACCCTGACCACCACGGAACCCACCGCCGGTCGGCCGGTCGCCAAAGTCACGACGCGGACGGTCATCCCCGCCACGGAACGGCGGACGGTCCCCACCGGCGCGGAACCCGCCACCGGTCGGCCGGTCGCCGAAGTCACGGCGCGGACGGTCATCGCCACCGCGGAACGGCGGACGATCCCCACCGGTCGGACGCCCACGGTCCTGGAACCCGGGACGGTCACCCTGACCGCCTCGGTAGCCACCGCCGGTCGGCCGGTCGCCGAAGTCGCGACGCGGACGGTCATCCCCGCCACGGAACGGCGGACGATCCCCGCCACCGGGGGCACCGGAACGGCCACGGTCCTGCCAGCCCGGACGGTCACCGGCCGGCGGTCGGGACTGGTGCCCACCAGAGCTGCCGTGTTCGAAGCGGCCACCGCCGCCGTCGCGGCGCTCCGGGCGTCCGCCCCCGGTCCGGTCGGGTCGGCCAGCGGCCCCACCCCGTCGGTCATTGCCGCGATCGTCGCGTTGGTTCGGAGACTCGGAGCTCACTGGTATGTCCTTCCCGACGCGGCTCGCGTCGACCTGCGTATCCACCTCAGCCACCCGCGCGGGGCGACTCCGTGGCAGTCACTGTTCACTTGCCAATCAAGGAACAACCCTACCTGGCCTGCGTCGATCGCCAGGCGAGCTGTCCAGAAACGCCATCAGGGGCTGCCCGAAGGCAGCCCCTGATGGGAAAAAATGTCC